>NZ_CP115024.1:0-4882283 GCF_014596815.2 Citrobacter sp. C13 | reverse complement strand
GGCGGACTCCACTCGAACAAAAGTCGATAAATGACAAAGGCTGAAACATTCATGATTGTTGACGCACATCGACAAGACCCTATGCAAAGGGTGACGTGCGAATTGCTATCTGCAATTTTTACCCGATCAGGATCCATTGAAACGATCAGGACCGCGGATCATAGCGTAAACTGAGAAAGAGATCTTCTGTTTCTCACAGATTCTTCCCGATTTATCCACAGGATGATCCAGAATCGGCTAAGTGTAAACGATCCTGGAGAAGTGCTGCAGGTTTTAGCGCGCATATTGAAAAAATTAATGAGTAAAGATGCTTTACTGCTTAAACGATCTAATAAAGATCCCGAGCGATCCTTGCGCTTTATCCACCAGCCCGTATAATTCTTACCCCCAGCGAGTAACGGTCGCCTTACGGCGTCAACGCTGCCTGTTTTTTACGCGAAACCATGCGGAAAAAAGCGGGAAATAAGGAAAGAGAATTGACTCCGGAGTGTACAATTATTACAATCCGGCCTCTTTAATCACCCACACTGTGGCGTAAGTCGTTCGAAATTCGTTCGGGTATACGCAAAAGTCAGTGAATTTATTCAAGTTTAGGTAGAAATCGCCATGAAACGCACTTTTCAACCGTCTGTACTGAAGCGCAACCGTTCTCACGGCTTCCGTGCTCGTATGGCTAATAAAAATGGTCGTCAGGTTCTGGCACGTCGTCGTGCTAAAGGCCGTTCTCGTCTGACCGTTTCTAAGTAATAAAAGCTAGCCCCTGAGTGGTTAAGCTCGCATTTCCCAGGGAGTTACGTTTGTTAACTCCCACTCATTTCACATTCGTCTTCCAGCAGCCACAACGGGCTGGCACGCCGCAAATCACCATCCTCGGCCGCCTGAATTCGCTGGGGCATCCCCGTATCGGTCTTACAGTCGCCAAGAAAAATGTTAAGCGTGCGCATGAACGCAATCGGATTAAACGTCTGACGCGTGAAAGCTTCCGTTTACGTCAGCACGAGCTTCCAGCAATGGATTTCGTGGTGGTGGCGAAAAAAGGGGTTGCTGACCTCGATAACCGTGCTCTCTCGGAAGCGTTGGAAAAATTATGGCGTCGCCATTGTCGCCTGGCTCGCGGGTCCTGATAGCCCTCATTCGGGTCTATCAACGCCTGATCAGTCCGCTGCTTGGGCCGCATTGCCGTTTCACTCCAACCTGTTCGAGCTACGGAATTGAGGCATTGCGCAGGTTTGGAGTGATAAAAGGCAGTTGGTTGACGGTGAAACGCGTATTAAAATGCCACCCTTTACACCCTGGTGGTGACGATCCCGTCCCGCCCGGACCATTTGATACCAGAGAACACTAACGATGGATTCGCAACGCAATCTTTTAGTCATCGCTTTGCTGTTCGTGTCTTTCATGATCTGGCAAGCCTGGGAGCAGGATAAAAACCCGCAACCTCAGGCCCAACAGACCACGCAGACAACGACCACCGCAGCGGGTAGCGCCGCAGACCAGGGCGTACCGGCCAGTGGCCAGGGGAAACTGATTACGGTTAAAACTGACGTGCTTGATCTGACCATCAACACCCGTGGTGGTGATGTGGAACAGGCTTCACTGCCAGCTTACCCGAAAGAACTCGGTTCTACCGAACCGTTCCAGTTACTGGAAACTACGCCACAGTTCATCTACCAGGCACAAAGTGGCCTGACAGGTCGTGACGGCCCGGATAACCCGGCTAACGGCCCTCGTCCGCTGTACAACGTCGATAAAGACGCGTTTGTACTGGCTGACGGTCAGAACGAACTGCAGATCCCGATGACCTATACTGACGCAGCGGGTAACACATTCACTAAAACGTTTGTTCTTAAGCGTGGTGAATATGCTGTCAACGTTAACTACAGCGTGCAGAACGCCGGCGAAAAACCGCTGGAAATCTCCACCTTTGGTCAGCTGAAGCAATCCATCAATCTGCCATCTCATCGTGACACCGGTAGCAGCAACTTTGCGCTGCACACCTTCCGTGGCGCGGCGTACTCCACGCCGGATGAGAAGTATGAGAAATACAAATTCGACACCATTGCTGAAAACGAAAACCTGAACGTCAATGCTAAAGACGGCTGGGTCGCAATGCTGCAACAGTATTTCGCAACGGCATGGGTTCCGCGTAACGACGGCACCAACAACTTCTATACCGCTAACCTGGGTAACGGCATTGCCGCTATCGGCTATAAATCACAGCCGGTACTGGTTCAGCCTGGCCAGACTGGCGCAATGACCAGCACCCTGTGGGTCGGCCCGGAAATTCAGGACAAAATGGCGGCCGTTGCACCGCACCTGGATCTGACCGTGGATTACGGCTGGTTGTGGTTCATTTCTCAGCCGCTGTTTAAACTGCTGAAGTGGATCCATAGCTTCCTGGGTAACTGGGGCTTCTCCATCATCGTTATCACCTTTATCGTTCGTGGCATCATGTACCCGCTGACTAAAGCGCAGTACACCTCCATGGCGAAGATGCGTATGCTGCAGCCGAAGATTCAGGCTATGCGTGAGCGTTTGGGCGATGACAAACAGCGTCAGAGCCAGGAAATGATGGCCCTGTACAAAGCTGAGAAGGTTAACCCGCTGGGCGGCTGCTTCCCGCTGATCATCCAGATGCCAATCTTCCTGGCGTTGTACTACATGCTGATGGGCTCCATTGAACTGCGTCATGCGCCGTTCGCTCTGTGGATCCATGACCTGTCTGCACAGGACCCGTACTACATCCTGCCGATTCTGATGGGCGTGACGATGTTCTTCATTCAGAAGATGTCTCCGACCACCGTAACCGACCCGATGCAGCAGAAGATCATGACCTTTATGCCGGTCATCTTCACCGTGTTCTTCCTGTGGTTCCCGTCAGGTCTGGTGCTGTACTATATCGTCAGCAACCTGGTAACCATTATTCAGCAGCAGCTGATTTACCGTGGTCTGGAGAAACGTGGCCTGCATAGCCGCGAGAAGAAAAACTCCTGATTCGGTGTAGGCCGGATTAGGCGAAGCCGCCATCCGGCAAACGGAATATAAAGTAAAGGGCGGTCATTAGACCGCCTTTTTTATTGCATTAAGAAGAGACAAACCATGAGCCATAACGACACCATCGTCGCTCAGGCCACCCCACCGGGACGTGGTGGCGTGGGTATCCTGCGTATCTCCGGCCTGAAAGCGCGTGAGGTCGCAGAAACCGTACTGGGGAAACTGCCCAAACCGCGTTATGCCGATTATCTGCCGTTTAAAGACGCGGATGGCAGCACGCTGGATCAGGGGATTGCCTTGTGGTTCCCCGGCCCAAACTCCTTTACCGGTGAAGACGTTTTAGAGCTTCAGGGCCACGGCGGTCCGGTGATTCTTGACCTGCTGCTCAAACGTATTCTGACCATTCCCGGGCTGCGCATTGCCAGACCGGGTGAATTCTCCGAGCGAGCGTTTCTCAATGATAAGCTCGATTTAGCCCAGGCAGAGGCGATTGCCGACCTGATCGATGCCAGCTCAGAGCAAGCCGCTCGCTCGGCGCTGAACTCGTTGCAGGGCGCATTTTCCGCACGGGTAAATCATCTTGTGGAAGCGCTCACTCACCTGCGCATCTATGTGGAAGCGGCGATCGACTTCCCGGATGAAGAAATCGACTTCCTGTCTGACGGCAAGATTGAGGCGCAACTCAACAGCGTTATCAGCGATCTTGATGCCGTGCGTGCGGAAGCGCGTCAGGGCAGCCTGCTGCGTGAAGGGATGAAGGTAGTGATCGCCGGGCGTCCAAACGCCGGGAAATCAAGCCTGCTGAACGCGCTGGCTGGCCGTGAGGCGGCCATTGTCACCGACATTGCCGGGACGACCCGCGACGTACTGCGTGAGCATATTCATATCGACGGCATGCCGCTGCACATCATAGATACCGCCGGTCTGCGTGATGCCAGCGATGAAGTTGAACGCATCGGTATCGAACGTGCCTGGCAGGAAATTGAACAGGCCGACCGTGTACTGTTTATGGTTGATGGCACCACCACCGACGCCGTGGACCCGGCTGACATCTGGCCAGACTTTATTGCCCGTCTGCCAGCCAAACTGCCGATCACAGTGGTGCGTAACAAAGCGGATATTACCGGTGAGACGCTGGGCCTTAGCGAAGTAAATGGCCACTCACTGGTTCGTCTCTCAGCACGAACCGGTGAAGGCGTTGACGTACTGCGTAATCATCTCAAACAGAGCATGGGCTTTGAAACCAATATGGAAGGCGGCTTCCTGGCCCGTCGTCGTCACCTGCAGGCGCTGGCAGAAGCTGCAGAGCATCTCGAGCAGGGTAAAGCCCAACTGCTCGGAGCATGGGCCGGAGAATTGCTGGCTGAGGAGCTACGCCTTGCGCAGCAGAACCTCAGTGAGATCACCGGAGAGTTTACCTCCGACGATCTGCTGGGACGGATTTTCTCCAGCTTCTGTATTGGTAAGTAACGTTGTGTTGCCCGGTGACGCGATGCTAACCGGGCCTACAGGCCCCGTAGGCCGGGAGAAGGCATTTACGCCGCCACCCGGCAACAACAATTTCCCATGTGGAAATCACTGTTGTCCAAATGGCAACTCGTGCAGTTGACTCTCTGACCGTATGCTTAGCGCCACATTTCTTATGAGGTCGCTATGACACGCTTTCTAATCTGCAGTTTCGCCCTGGTTCTTCTTTATCCTGCCGGTATTGATATGTATCTGGTGGGGCTGCCCCGTATTGCTGCCGATTTACAGGCCAGCGAGGCACAACTGCATATCGCGTTTTCGGTTTATCTGGCGGGAATGGCGACGGCGATGCTGTTCGCCGGTAAAATTGCCGACCAGTCAGGTCGCAAACCGGTCGCCATAGTCGGCGCACTCATCTTTATTTTCGCCTCTGCACTATGTTCTTTCGCCGAAAGCGGTACGCCATTCCTCATAGGTCGTTTTATTCAGGGCGTAGGTGCGGGCTGTTGCTACGTGGTGGCTTTCGCTATCCTGCGCGACACACTCGACGATCGCCGTCGGGCGAAGGTACTGTCGTTGTTGAACGGTATTACCTGTATCGTGCCGGTGCTGGCTCCGGTGATGGGGCATCTGATTATGCTCAAATTCCCGTGGCAGAGCCTGTTCTACACGATGATGGGTATGGGCGTTGCCGTTTGCCTGCTGTCGGTATTTGTCCTGCGAGAATCGCGCCCAGCAACGCTTATGGCGACGACGGAAAAGAACCACACAACCGAATCACTGGTAAACCGTTTTTTCTTAAGCCGTCTGGCCATTACCACCCTCAGCGTGTCGGTGATCCTGACCTTCGTGAACACATCTCCGGTGCTGCTGATGGAAGTGATGGGCTTCGACCGTGGTGAGTACGCTACCACGATGGCCATGACCGCAGGCATCAGTATGGCGGTCTCTTTCTCTACGCCATTTGCTCTGAGCGTATTTAAGCCTCGCGTTCTGATGCTGACCTCACAGGTGCTGTTTCTGTGTGCCGGCGTGGTGTTAACCCTTGCCACTTCACACGCAGTAACGCTTTTCGGGCTGACGTTAATCTGCGCTGGATTCTCGGTCGGCTTCGGTGTTGCGATGAGCCAGGCGCTTGGGCCGTTCTCGCTGCGCGCGGGCGTCGCCAGCTCGGCATTAGGTATTGCGCAGGTTTGCGGTTCCTCGCTGTGGATTTGGCTGGCGGCGGTTCTTGGCCTTGATGCGCTGAATATGCTGATCGGGATTCTGATTGGCTGTAGCATAGTGAGTATCATGCTGATTATCACTGTTGCACCTAACCGGTCCGCGCCAACTCATGAAGAAATCCCTCAGCAGTCTCGATCTTAATTTATTGCTCTGCCTGCAGCTGTTGATGCAGGAACGCAGCGTCACTAAAACCGCCAAACGGATGAACGTCACGCCGTCGGCGGTCAGTAAGTCGCTGTCGAAGCTGCGGACCTGGTTTGATGATCCCTTGTTTGTGAACACCCCGCTGGGGCTATCGCCGACGCCGCTGATGGTCAGCATGGAGCAGAGCCTTGCTGAATGGATGCAGATGGGCAATCAGTTGCTCGATAAGCCGCACCATGAGTCTCCACGCGGGCTGAAGTTTGATCTGGCGGCCGAGACGCCGTTAGTGATGATCATGTTCAATGCGCTCTCCCAGCAGATTTATCTGCGCTATCCCCAGGCGACAATCAAAATACGCAACTGGGACTATGACTCGCTGGATGCCATTATTCGCGGTGAAGTGGATATTGGCTTTACCGGGCGCGAAAGCCATCCGCGTTCGCGCGAACTGCTGAGTTTGTTGCCATTGTCGATCGACCATGAAGTGCTGTTTTCCGATCTGCCTTGCGTCTGGCTACGTGAAGATCATCCCGCACTGCAGGAAGAGTGGAATCTGGACACCTTTCTGCGCTATCCGCACATCAGCATTAGCTGGGAGCAAAGCGATACATGGGCGCTGGATGAAGTCCTGCAAGAAATGGGACGCGCACGCAATATCGCGTTATGTCTGCCCGGTTTTGAGCAATCGTTGTTTATGGCCGCGCAGCCGGATCACGCGCTGATAGCCACCGCACCGGTCTATTGCCAGCGTTATAACCAACTCCACCAGCTTCCACTCGTTGCACGGCCGATGCCATTTGATACGGCGCAACTGGAAAAAATGCGCGTACCGTTCACTCTTCTTTGGCATAAACGCAACAGCCACAATCCTAAGATCGTCTGGCTAAAAGACACGATCAAGGCGCTTTATCGCGATATCTCCTGACGATCCTTCATTTTGGTGTTGCTAAATCGACCATTCTGGCAACAGAAATGTAAATATCGCGTAATGTCTCCCATTTTCGCTTAGTTTTTGGGCAGCAAAGCCTGCCCGGAGGCCGTGTAAATGTTACTCTGGTAATAATCACGGACCATTAATCACGGAGCGACAAATGGCGACACATTTTGCCAGAGGGATTCTTACGGAGGGACACCTGGTTTCAGCTCGCCTCCCTTCTCCATGTCATATCGAAGCAAGAGATCTACCCGCTCATCGCCGGACACGTTTCCTGGCTTCCCGAAGTCTTCTCGCTGAACTGATGTTTATGCTTTACGGCACCAGCACGCTGCCCGAAATTGTTACTCAGGCCAAAGGTAAGCCCGTTTTTCGCGATAAGAACCTGCCGGGTTTTTCGATTTCCTATGCCGGGAATATCGTCGGCGTTGTGCTAACAACTGAAGGAACGTGCGGCCTGGATATGGAACTTCAGCGGGCCACCCGCGGGTTTCACAATCCAAATTCAGCGGAAACGTGGCGCTTCTCCAGTAACGAAAACCTGTGGATCAATAACCAAAACGACCCCAACGAAGCACGCGCGCAGCTCATTACATTGCGCCAGAGCGTACTCAAACTCACTGGCGATGTGTGCAATGACGATCCGCGTGAGCTCCAGCTTTTACCCGGCGCAGGGCGTCTGAAATGTGCCCATGTGGCGCAGGTTGAAGCCATTTGCGATGCGGAAGATGTACTGGTGTGGTCAGTTGCGGTTACGCCAACCATTGAAAAACTCAAGGTTTGGGAGTTTGATGGTAAACAGGACTGGAAAAGTTTGCCTGATATCCAGACTCGCGCCAATGAGCCAACGGGTCGTCTGATCCGGTTCTCTCAATTATGTGCAGCGAAGAGCCATACGCTTTGATTTAACCTTCATGATGAAACAGGAGCCACCATGTCTGAAACATTGAATGTTGTTACGTTACTGGGAAGTCTGCGCAAAGGTTCGTTTAATGGAATGGTTGCCCGTACGCTGCCCAAGATTGCTCCAGCGGGAATGGAAGTGAACGCGCTGCCGTCGATTGGTGATATCCCTCTGTACGATGCCGACCTCCAGCAGGAAGAAGGTTTTCCGGCCAGCGTAGAAGCGCTGGCTGAGCAAATCAGAAAGGCTGACGGTGTCGTCATCGTCACACCTGAATATAACTATTCTGTTCCGGGCGGACTGAAGAACGCCATCGACTGGCTGTCCCGACTGCCCGATCAGCCATTATCGGGTAAGCCGGTGCTAATCCAGACCAGTTCTATGGGCGCTATTGGCGGCGCGCGCTGCCAGTATCATCTGCGTCAGATCCTGGTATTCCTCGACGCCATGGTAATGAACAAGCCGGAATTTATGGGCGGCGTCATTCAGAACAAAGTAGACCCGCAGACAGGTGAAGTGATCGACCAAAGCACGCTGGACCATCTGACCGGTCAATTGACCGCATTTGGCGACTACATTCAGCGCGTGAAAGCATAAAAGAAAAAGCCCGGCGATATGCCGGGCTTGTTTACATATGGGCAAATAAACAGCGATTAGTGCGCGTCGATAAACACAATCTTCAGCACAAACAGCAGCGCGACAATGATGACGCACGGGCTGAGATCGCGGAAACGTCCGGTACCAATCTTCATCACGCAATAAGAAATAAAGCCCAGTGCAATACCTTCGGTAATTGAGAAGCTAAAGGGCATCATCACGGCAGTAATAAACGCCGGAACCGCTTCTGTCAGGTCATCCCACTTCACGCGCGACAGGCTTGATGTCATCAGGACGCCAACGTAAATCAGCGCACCAGCGGCTGCATAACCCGGTACCATCCCCGCCAGCGGCGACAGGAAGATAACCAGCAGGAACAGCAGACCAACGACCACAGCGGTCAGACCGGTACGTCCACCGACCGAAACCCCGGAAGAAGATTCGATATACGCAGTAACGGAAGAAGTCCCGATAAACGCCCCGGTAACCGACGACACGCTATCCACATACAGCGCTTGCTTCATGCGCGGGAACTTGCCCTTCGCATCCGCCAGACCGGCTTTATCCGTAACGCCAATCAGCGTACCGGAGGAGTCGAACAGGTTAACCAGCATGAACGAGAAAATCACACCCGCCAGGCCAATGTTAAACGAACCGGCCAGGTCGACATGTCCGATAACAGACATCACGCTCGGTGGCGCAGAAACGATACCGTTGTAATGGACATCGCCCAGCATCCAGCCCAGTAGCGTGGTTACAATGATAGAAATCAGCACCGCCGCGTGAATGTTACGTGACGCCAGAATCGCGATGATAAAGAAGCCCAGGATACCGAGCAGTACACTGTGGGACGTCAGGTTACCGATAGACACCAGCGTGTCTTTGTTGGCGACGATAACACCGGCGTTTTTCAGCCCCATCATGCCGATGAACAGACCAATACCGCTGGTGATCCCCACACGCAGGCTAACCGGGATATTGGCAATCATCCAGTAACGAACGCGGAAAATCGTCAGCAGCAGCAGACCAACAGCGCCCCAGAAGATAGCGCCCATACCAATCTGCCATGACAGCCCCATCGCGCCAACGACCACGAAAGCGAAGAATGCGTTCAGGCCCATAGCAGGCGCAAGTGCGACCGGCAGGTTGGCAAACAGGCCCATCAGGATGCTACCAAATGCAGCAATAAGGCAGGTGGTAACAAAGACAGCGCTGGTATCCATGCCAGCCACGCCAAGAATTTGCGGGTTAACAAAAACGATATACACCATCGTCAGGAAGGTCGTTAAACCGGCGATCACTTCGGTCCGTGCCGTCGTGCCATGTTCGCGCAGTTTGAACACGCGTTCCAGCATCCCCTGGCCAGAAGCCTGGGTTGTGTGTTGTTGACTCATTATCAATTTCCGAACAAGGAGGGAAAATTCGTCGCTATCCTATACCAAAATGCGACAATAGGGTTGGGTTATGAGCAACTTTTTTCATTGATTTTGCTTATACGGCAACGATTGCGTCGCCCAATAATGCATTACGAAAACGTTAAACTTGTTAAAACGGAAATGACATGTCCCAGATAGAAGCCGTATTTTTTGACTGTGACGGTACCCTTGTCGACAGTGAAGTGATTTGTTCTCGCGCGTATGTCAGCATGTTCCAGGCGTTTGGCATTACGCTCGATCTTGAAGAAATTTTCAAACGCTTCAAGGGGGTAAAGCTGTACGAGATCATCGACATTATCAACGAAGAGCACGGTGTCGAACTGGCAAAAGCCGATTTAGAACCGGTTTACCGCGCTGAAGTCGCACGTCTGTTCGATACGGAACTGGAGGTGATTGCCGGTGCCAATGCGCTACTGGACAGCATGGCCGTACCAATGTGTGTGGTCTCTAACGGTCCAGTCAGCAAAATGCAGCATTCGCTGGGTAAGCTGGGCATGTTGCACCATTTCCCTGATTTACTGTTCAGCGGCTACGATATTCAGCGTTGGAAGCCCGATCCGGCCCTGATGTTCCATGCGGCGAAAGCGATGGACGTTAACGTTGAGAACTGCATTCTGGTTGATGATTCCAGCGCAGGTGCGCAGGCGGGGATTGCCGCCGGGATGGAAGTGTTCTACTTCTGCGCCGATCCGCATAACAAACCGATCGATCATCCAAAAGTGACGACGTTTACCGATCTGGCACAGTTGCCGGAATTGTGGAAGGCGCGGGGTTGGAATATCGTCGAATAAACAGTAGGCCCGATAAGTAAAGCGCCATCAGGCGAATGGCGCAGAATGCCGGATGCGGCGTAACACCTTATCCGGCCTACAATAGCGACGCCGGGGGAACCCGGCGAACGCAACAAACTGCTTATTCTTTCGGATCTTTGCCCGCCAGCAGCTTATCCAGCTCATCGCCGCCCACGTGACGGAAGTCTTGTCCCTTCACGAAGTAGAAGATGTATTCGCAGATATTCTGGCAGCGGTCACCGATACGTTCGATGGAACGTGCGCAGAACAGCGCGGTCAGCACGCTTGGAATGGTACGTGGGTCTTCCATCATATAAGTCATCAGCTGACGCACGATGCCTTCATATTCCTGGTCAACTTTCTTATCTTCGCGATAAATACGCACTGCTTCGTCCAGATCCATACGTGCAAACGCATCCAGAACGTCATGCAGCATTTGTACGGTATGGCGGCCCAGTGATTCCAGGCTTACCAGCAGCGGCTGGTGCTGTTGCGAGAACTTCTCCAGCGCGGTACGGCAAATTTTGTCCGCCACGTCGCCAATACGTTCCAGCTCAGCGATGGTTTTGATAATCGCCATCACCAGACGCAGGTCGCTCGCTGTCGGTTGACGCTTGGCGATGATACGCACGCAGGCTTCGTCGATCGCCACTTCCATCATGTTGACGTTCTTATCGCCTTCAATGACGCGCTTCGCCAGCTCGCTGTCCTGGTTGTGCATCGCCGTGATTGCATCAGAAAGCTGCTGCTCGACCATGCCGCCCATGGTCATCACCTGGGTACGGATGCTTTCCAGCTCTGCATTGAACTGGCCGGAAATATGTTTATTAAGGTTAAGGTTATCCACAACAAGCTCCTGAATCAGCCGTAACGACCGGTGATGTAATCTTCAGTTTGTTTCTTCGCGGGCTTGGTGAACAGATCGTCCGTGTTGCTGAACTCAATCAACTCGCCCAGGTACATAAATGCCGTGTGATCGGAACAACGCGCAGCCTGCTGCATGTTGTGGGTAACGATAACAACGGTGTAATCCTCTTTCAGCTCAGTGATCAGCTCTTCGATACGCCCGGTAGAAATAGGGTCGAGCGCTGAACATGGCTCATCGAGCAGAAGCACTTCCGGGCGAATGGCGATGCCACGCGCAATACACAGACGCTGCTGCTGACCACCCGAGAGAGAGTACCCGCTCTGGTGTAATTTATCTTTGGTTTCGTTCCACAATGCGGCCTTGGTCAATGCCCACTGCACACGCTCGTCCATATCCGCACGCGAGAGTTTCTCAAACAGACGTACGCCAAAAGCGATGTTGTCGTAGATGGACATCGGGAACGGCGTTGGCTTCTGGAAAACCATGCCCACTTTGGCACGCAGCAGAGCGATATCCTGGGTATTGGTGAGAATATTGTCGCCATCCAGCAGGATTTCACCTTCCGCACGCTGCTCCGGGTACAGTTCAAACATTTTGTTGAACGTACGCAGCAGCGTCGATTTACCACAGCCTGACGGCCCGATAAACGCCGTTACCTGGTTTTTAGCAATATCCAGGTTGATGTTCTTCAGGGCATGGAATTTGCCATAGTAGAAGTTCAAATCACGAACCTGAATCTTACCCGGGGCAGTATCAACCATACTCATTTCAATCTCTTCCTCATTCGGCGCCGCATCAGCCACGCCGTAAAAATTAACCGTGTTTCTTCTTCGCGAAAATGACGCGCGCCAGAATGTTCAGCAGCAGTACGCACAGGGTAATAATCAGTACCCCGGCCCAGGCCAGTTGCTGCCACTCAGCAAACGGGCTCATCGCAAACTTAAAGATAGTGACCGGCAGGTTGGCGATAGGCTGCATCATGTCGGTGCTCCAGAACTGGTTGGAGAGCGACGTAAACAGCAACGGAGCCGTTTCACCTGCGATACGAGCAATCGCTAACAGAACGCCTGTAATGATCCCCGAGACAGACGCCTTCAGGGTGATCGCAGAAATCATTTTCCACTTCGGCGTACCCAGTGCATAGGCGGCTTCACGCAGGCTATCCGGCACCAGCTTGAGCATGTTCTCCGTGGTACGGATAACAATGGGCACCTGCAGCAGCGCCAGCGCGATAACGCCTGCCCAGCCAGAGAAGTGTTCCATTTTTGCTACCACGATGGTGTAAACGAACAGACCGACCACGATTGATGGTGCAGACAGCAGAATGTCGTTGATAAAGCGGATAACTTCAGCCAGCCAGGACTTACGTCCGTACTCTGCCAGGTAGATACCCGCCATAATGCCAAGCGGTGTACCAAACACGGTCGCCCACAGAATTAACAGTCCGCTACCGGCCAGGGCGTTCGCCAGACCACCACCCGCCGTATTCGGCGGAGGCGTCATTTCGGTGAACAACGCCAGCGACATACCGTCAATACCACGGGTGATCGTGGACATCAGGATCCAAATGAGCCAGAACAGACCGAACGCCATGGTCGCCATAGAGAGCGTCAGCGCGATGCGGTTCTTCAGACGGCGACGTGCCTGCATTTTACGGCGGGACTCCGCCAGCGCAGTGGTGTTTTGCATTTCAAGCGTAGCCATTAGCGTGCCCCCTCGTTCTTCGCAAGGCGCATGATCATGAACTTAGACGCCGCCAGTACGATGAAGGTGATCACAAACAGAATCAGACCCAGTTCCATCAACGCAGCAACGTGCAGGCCAGATTCCGCTTCGGCAAATTCATTCGCCAGCGCAGAGGTAATACTGTTGCCCGGCATGTACAGCGAGGCGCTATCGAGCTGGTAGGTGTTACCAATGATAAAGGTCACCGCCATGGTTTCCCCCAGCGCGCGGCCCAGACCCAGCATCACACCGCCGATCACACCATTTTTGGTGAACGGCAGGACGATACGCCAGATAACTTCCCAGGTGGTACAGCCGATGCCGTAGGCTGACTCTTTCATAAGCACCGGCGTTTGTTCGAACACATCACGCATAACCGCAGCAATGTACGGAATGATCATGATAGCGAGGATCACACCAGCCGCCAGAATACCGATACCAAACGCCGGGCCGGCAAACAATGCGCCAACAAACGGAATGTTGGAAAGGATGTTCCCGACCGGCTCCTGGAAGTAAGTCGCAAACAGCGGGGCAAAGATAAACAGGCCCCACATGCCGTATACGATACTCGGAATTGCTGCCAGCAGTTCAATAGCGATACCCAACGGGCGACGCAGCCAGCCAGGTGCAAGTTCAGTCAGGAACAGCGCAATGCCGAAACTCACCGGAACGGCAATCAGCAATGCAATAAACGAGGTGACCAGCGTACCGTAAATAGGTACCAGCGCGCCGTAGATATCGTTCGGCGCATCCCAGTCTTTGGTCCACAAAAAGGAGAAACCAAATTTCTGAATGCTTGGCCAGGAGGAGATAACCAGAGAGACAATAATGCCACCCAACATCAATAGCACAATCAGCGCAGCCAGTTTTACCAGCACGCTGAATATCATGTCACCCTTTTTACCCGGTGGGTTAAAAGCAGGCTTGGTTGCAGCCATAAATCACTCTTTAAGTTAAACGCGTTTACGAAATTGCCCTGCCGGATGGCGCTACGCTTATCCGGCCTACAAATTGGGCCTACAGTCGGAACTGTAGGGCGGATAAGCGTAGCGCCATCCGCCAACTCGTTAAAGATATTCTATTAGTACAGCGCTTTACCGCTGCTGTCTTTCACGTTGGTCTTCCATGCAGCACGAATCTGCTCAACCACGCTGTCCGGCAGGCTGGCGTAATCCAGGTCATTAGCCTGTTTGCCACCATTTTTGTATGCCCAGTCGAAGAATTTCAGCACTTCAACGCCCTGCTCAGGCTTCTTCTGCTCTTTATGGACCAGGATGAAGGTGGTGGAAGTGATTGGCCACGCATCGTCACCTTTCTGGTTAGTCAGATCCTGAGCGAAGGTTTTGCTCCAGTCAGCGCCTTTAGCGGCGTTGGCAAAGTTTTCTTCGGTCGGGCTTACCGGTTTGCCATCAGCAGAGACCAGCTTGGTGTACGCCAGGTTGTTCTGCTTAGCGTAAGCGTACTCAACGTAACCGATAGAACCCGGCAGACGCTGTACGAACGCGGCGATACCGTCGTTACCTTTACCGCCCAGACCGGTCGGCCAGTTAACGGTAGAGCCGGAACCAATTTTAGATTTCCACTCTTCGTTCACTTTCGCCAGGTAGCTAGTGAAGACAAAGGAAGTACCAGAACCATCAGCGCGACGCACAACGGCGATATTTTGCGAAGGCAGCTTCAGACCTGGGTTCAGTTTGGTGATGGCTTCGTCATCCCACTTCTTAATTTTACCGAGGTAGATGTCGCCCAGCGTTTTACCATCAAGCACCAGCTCGCCGGATTTCAGTCCAGGGATATTCACCGCCAGTACCACACCGCCGATAACGGTCGGGAACTGGAACAGGCCTTCTTGTGCCAGTTTCTCGTCAGACAGCGGTGCATCAGAAGCGCCGAAATCAACGGTATTGGCCGTAATTTGTTTTACACCACCGGAGGAGCCGATACCCTGGTAGTTTACTTTGCTACCGGTCTCTTTCTGATAGGTATCTGCCCATTTGGCATACACTGGCGCAGGGAAGGTTGCACCTGCACCTGTCAGGCTCGCTGCTGCAAACGCAGAGAACGCGCTCATGGATAAGGTCGCGGCGACAACAGTTGCGACAGTGGTACGCATAACTTTCATAATGTCTCCTGCACGGTTTTCGTAAATTGTTGTTTGAGTTGCTACTGTGAGCAAAATAGGACAAACAGGTGACAGTTAAATGTACGAAATATGACAGTTTTATGACAATGAAAAATACGGAAAGCTATTTATCTAAAAATACATTTAAAACAAAACGTTAACTATTACCATGACAATAATATTTCGCTAAAATTTTCTTTTTATGACACTGCAAACAGTAGCTGAAGAT
The DNA here is from genome assembly GCF_014596815.2 of Citrobacter sp. C13. Taxonomy (NCBI): domain Bacteria; kingdom Pseudomonadati; phylum Pseudomonadota; class Gammaproteobacteria; order Enterobacterales; family Enterobacteriaceae; genus Citrobacter; species Citrobacter sp. C13. Next base: position 4,866,845 of record NZ_CP115024.1, on the reverse strand, counting down.
GACGGTTTGTCACATAAAACAGGCGGGATAATTGATTAAAAACAGAACAAGTTTAAAAAAATGCCCCGCTTATAGCAGGGCATTTTCAGTTCAGTAAGGTACGGATTACTCTACGGTAACCGACTTAGCCAGGTTACGCGGCTGATCCACATCGGTGCCTTTAATCAGCGCCACATGATACGCCAGCAGCTGCAGCGGAACGGTGTAGAAGATCGGTGCAATAACCTCTTCCACATGCGGCATCTCAATGATGTGCATGTTTTCGCTGCTGGTAAAGCCAGCATCCTGGTCAGCAAAGACGTACAGCTGACCGCCACGGGCGCGAACTTCTTCAATGTTGGACTTCAGTTTTTCCAGCAGTTCGTTGTTCGGCGCGACTACGATAACCGGCATATCGGCATCAATCAGCGCCAGCGGACCGTGTTTCAGTTCGCCTGCGGCATAAGCTTCAGCGTGAATATAAGAGATCTCTTTCAGCTTCAGCGCGCCTTCCAGCGCAATCGGGTACTGATCGCCACGGCCCAGGAACAGCGCATGGTGTTTATCAGAGAAACCTTCAGCCAGAGCGGCAATGCGTTTGTCCTGAGACAGCATCTGCTCAATACGGCTCGGCAGCGCCTGCAGACCGTGAACGATTTCCTGCTCAATAGCCACATCCAGGCCTTTCAGACGAGACAGTTTCGCCACCAGCATCAGCAGAACGGTCAGCTGAGTGGTAAATGCTTTCGTGGAGGCCACGCCGATTTCGGTACCAGCATTGGTCATCATCGCCAGGTCGGATTCGCGCACCAGAGAAGAGCCCGGTACGTTACAAATAGCCAACGAACCCAGATAGCCCAACTCTTTGGATAAGCGCAGACCCGCCAAGGTATCTGCCGTTTCACCTGACTGGGAAAGGGTGATCATCAGGCTGTTACGACGCACGGCGGATTTGCGATAGCGGAATTCGGAAGCAATTTCGACATCACAAGGAATGCCAGCCAGCGATTCAAACCAGTAGCGGGACACCATACCGGAGTTGTACGACGTACCACAGGCGATAATCTGGATATGCTCAACCTGAGACAGCAGCTCGTTGGCATGCGAACCCAGCTCGCTTAAATCCACTTCACCGTGGCTGATACGGCCGGTCAGCGTGTTTTTAATTGCGTTCGGCTGTTCGTAGATCTCTTTCTGCATGTAGTGGCGATAAATACCTTTTTCGCCCGCATCGTATTGCAGATTAGATTCGATATCCTGACGTTTCACTTCCGCGCCAGACTTGTCGAAAATAGAGACCGAACGACGGGTCACTTCCGCGATATCGCCCTCTTCCAGGAAGATGAAGCGACGGGTTACCGGCAGCAGTGCCAGCTGATCGGAAGCGATAAAGTTCTCACCCATACCCAGACCAATCACCAGCGGGCTGCCAGAACGGGCCGCCAGCAGGGTTTCCGGGTTACGGGTATCCATGATCACCGTGCCGTAGGCACCGCGCAGCTGCGGAATAGTACGCAGCACGGCTTCACGCAGCGTACCACCCTGTTCCAGCTCCCAGTGCACCAGGTGAGCAATCACTTCGGTGTCGGTTTCAGAAACAAAGGTGTAGCCACGCGTTTTCAACAGCTCACGCAGTGGTTCATGGTTTTCAATGATGCCGTTATGCACCACAACAATGTGTTCAGAAACATGGGGATGCGCGTTCGCTTCTGAAGGTTCACCGTGTGTCGCCCAGCGGGTGTGAGCAATACCAGTACCACCATGCAGCGGATGTTCTTCCGCAGCAGCAGTCAGCATCTGCACTTTACCCAGACGACGCAGGCGAGTCATGTTGCCTTCAGCATCGACAACGGCCAGACCAGCAGAGTCATAACCACGATATTCCAGACGACGTAAACCTTCGAGAAGGATTTCAGCTACATCACGCTGCGCGATAGCGCCAACAATTCCACACATATTTTTTGATTCCGAATTTAGGCATTGTGCCTGTCGTTGTCGGTCAACCTGATACCCGTATTCCGGGCGCCCCGAGCCTTGTAGAGAGTGGGGTTATTTTTATAGGTACTGCTTGTTGAGCGGAGGATTATATTATCCCCTCATCTCTTGTCTGCCTGATGGCGCTCACGGTTATCAGGCCTACAGAACGTCACCGCACGTAGGCCGGATAAGGCAAAGCCGCCATCCGGCAAAAATAAATTACTTCTTCTTCACCGGACGCTGCCAGCCCTGTTTATGAACCTGAGGTACACGGCTTAATACCAGTTCATTATCGGCGACATTACGCGTTACGGTGGTTCCGGCGGCAATCGTCGCACCTTTACCCACGGTGACAGGCGCCACCAGCTGAGTATCAGAACCCACAAACACATCATCACCAATAATGGTTTTAAACTTATTGGCACCATCGTAGTTGCAGGTGATCGTACCCGCGCCGATATTCACGTTATCGCCAATTTCCGCATCGCCCAGATAGGTCAAATGACCAGCTTTAGAGCCTTTACCCAGACGCGCTTTTTTCATTTCGACGAAGTTACCCACGTGTGCGCCTTCCTGCAGCTCAGCACCCGGGCGCAGACGCGCGAATGGACCGATGGTGCAAGCGGCTTCCAGATGGGCATCTTCCACCACACTGTACGGGCTAAGCTCACAACCCTCACCAATCACGCTGTTTTTGATGATGCAGCCAGTGCCAATCTTGACGCGATCCCCAACGGTTACGTTACCTTCAATGATAACGTTAGTATCAATTTCAACATCGCGCCCGTGAATCAGCGTACCGCGAAGATCAAAACGTGCAGGATCGCGCAGCATCACGCCCGCCAGCAGCAGTTTTTCTGCCTGCTCGGACTGATACACACGTTCCAGACGGGATAACTGAAGGCGGTTATTTACCCCTTCCGTTTCACTGATTCGTGCCGGATGTACCGCAGCAATTTCACGTCCTTCCTGATACGCCATCGCGATGATATCGGTGATGTAGTATTCACCCTGCACGTTGTTGTTGGTCAGTTTAGACAGCCAACGCTTCATGTCAGCGCCGTTGGCAATCAGAATGCCTGTGTTGATTTCCTGGATTTGACGCTGCTCGTCAGTTGCATCTTTGTGCTCGACGATCCCTGTGACGTTACCGTTTTCGCGCGTAATACGCCCATAGCCGGAAGGGTCGCCCAGTTTTACCGTTAACAAACCGATACCACCCTGCGGTTTGGCTTCACGCAGGCGACGTAAGGTATCGGTAGAGATCAGCGGCACATCGCCATAGAGCATTAAAATGTCTTCGTCATCACTAAAGAATGGCGCCGCCTGCTGCATTGCATGGCCGGTACCCAACTGCTCAGCCTGCAGAACCCAATTCAGATTGCCATCTTTCAGCGTTTGCTTAAGCAGATCGCCACCGTGTCCGTAGACAAGGTGTACATGAGTCGCACCTAATTCATTAGCTGCATCAATGACATGCTGAACCATCGGCTTTCCTGCGAGGGTGTGCAGCACTTTAGGAAGATCGGAATACATACGCGTGCCTTTGCCTGCGGCAAGGATCACAACGCTCATAGCATTATTCAACATACACGTCCTGACTGTAATTTGAGAACGAATTTATACCGTTTCACATTGAAAATACTACATTTTTTTCAGCGTGAAATGGACCGAGGATAAAACGTTCAACAGGGGGGATTCCCCATCTGATAACTCACTATTTTCGTCTATATCTGCGTCTTTTGTCTCCCAAAAACCAGGAGTCTGCTCTTATTAAAGCCTTAGGTTAATGTTTTTGCTATTTTTTTACCGCATGAATAAAGCATTACATCAGCATAGAACGATTTTATTTATGTGATTCAGTGAGAAGCAGAAAAATGGATTGGGAAAATTGAGGGGAGGAATGATAGAGAACGAATGATACAGCGAAGGAGGGGGGATTTAATAACGATGGCGCTAGCTGATAACCGTATTAAGCATCGCGCCACAGAGCAGGTAGGGAACGACTAAACGTCCATGCTGCTGAAAAGGGCGATGATTTTGTTAAACAATTTCATGTTGGTATCCTGTTTTTATCTGAATTAATTTTGTGACACACATCACATAAAAAGAGTCTACGCCTCATTTTTTAACCGATCAACATTTTTTGTGATGTAAATCACAAAATAATAAAACAGCTTTTTAGTTCCACTTTTACTGAAACAAATCCATAAAAAAAGCCAGCCTGGAAACCAGACTGGCCTTTGTGCTTTTCAAGCCGGTGTTACATCGCTTTTTTGGTCAACTCGATAACGCGCAGTTTCGCGATCGCTTTGGCCAGTTCCGCAGATGCCTGAGCGTAATCCACGTCACCATGAGAGCTCTTAATGTGCTCTTCAGCCTTACGCTTCGCTTCCAGGGCTCTCGCTTCATCGAGATCCTGTCCGCGAATCGCGGTATCAGCCAGTACGGTCACACTGCCAGGCTGCACTTCGAGAATGCCGCCGGACAGATAGATAAACTCTTCATGACCGAACTGTTTAACGATGCGGATCATACCAGGCTTAATGGCGGTGAGCAGCGGTGCGTGACCCGGGAAAATACCCAGTTCACCTTCACTACCCGTTACCTGGATTTTCTCGACCAGACCAGAGAACATTTGTTGCTCTGCGCTGACGACGTCCAGGTGGTAAGTCATTGCCATATCACCCTCCGATTAAGGCGTTAAAGTTTTTTGGCTTTTTCCACGGCTTCGTCGATAGAACCAACCATGTAGAACGCCTGCTCTGGCAGGTGGTCGTATTCGCCTTCCATGATGCCTTTAAAGCCACGGATGGTGTCTTTCAGGGAAACGTATTTACCCGGAGAACCGGTGAATACTTCCGCAACGAAGAACGGCTGGGACAGGAAGCGCTGGATCTTACGCGCACGTGCTACCACCAGTTTATCTTCTTCAGACAGTTCATCCATACCCAGGATGGCGATGATGTCTTTCAGTTCCTGATAACGCTGCAGCAGGGACTGTACGCCACGCGCGGTGTCGTAGTGTTCCTGACCAACAACCAGCGGATCCAACTGACGGCTGGTGGAGTCCAGCGGGTCAACTGCCGGGTAGATACCCAGAGAAGCGATCTGACGGCTCAGTACCACGGTTGCATCCAAGTGAGCAAAGGTGGTTGCTGGGGACGGGTCAGTCAAGTCATCCGCAGGTACGTATACCGCCTGAACGGAGGTGATAGAACCGGTTTTGGTAGAGGTGATACGTTCCTGAAGAACACCCATCTCTTCCGCCAGGGTCGGCTGGTAGCCTACCGCTGATGGCATACGACCCAGCAGTGCAGATACTTCTGTACCGGCCAGGGTGTAACGGTAGATGTTATCAACGAACAGCAGAACGTCACGACCTTCGTCACGGAACTTCTCAGCCATGGTCAGACCGGTCAGTGCAACGCGCAGACGGTTTCCCGGCGGCTCGTTCATCTGGCCATATACCAGGGATACTTTGTCCAGTACGTTGGAGTCGGTCATTTCGTGGTAGAAGTCGTTACCCTCACGAGTACGTTCACCTACGCCCGCAAACACGGAGTAACCGGAGTGTTCGATCGCGATGTTACGGATCAGCTCCATCATGTTTACGGTTTTACCTACACCCGCACCACCGAACAGACCGACTTTACCGCCCTTAGCGAACGGACACATCAGGTCGATAACTTTGATGCCGGTTTCCAGCAGTTCCTGAGAGCTGGACAGCTCTTCGTAGGAAGGTGCTGCGCGGTGGATAGCCCAACGCTCTTCTTCACCGATATCGCCTTTCATGTCGATCGGGTGACCCAGGACGTTCATGATACGACCCAGGGTTGCTTTACCTACCGGGACTTCGATCGGGTGTTCGAGGTCTTTAACTTCCAGACCACGACGCAGACCGTCGGAAGAACCCATGGCGATGGTACGTACGATACCGCCGCCGAGCTGCTGCTGAACTTCCAGCACCAGGCTCTCTTTACCATTCATAACCTCAAGAGCATCGTACACGCGCGGTACGGCATCCTGAGGGAATTCGACGTCAACCACGGCGCCGATTACCTGGACAATTTTTCCAGTAGCCATCTTGAATCCTCTACGAATTAACCTGGTTATACCGCGGATGCACCACCGACGATTTCGGTGAGTTCCTGAGTAATGCTGGCCTGACGAGCTTTGTTGTATACCAACTGCAGCTCTTTAATCAGGCTGCCGCCATTGTCGGTCGCGGCTTTCATCGCCACCATACGTGCGGCCTGCTCGCTGGCCAGGTTTTCTACCACGCCCTGATAAACCTGAGACTCGACATAACGACGCAGCAAGGTATCCAGCAGCGCTTTCGGGTCTGGTTCATACAGGTAATCCCAGGATTTACGCTTCAATTCATCATCATCTGATGCCGGCAGAGGCAACAGTTGGGTGATGGTTGGCGTCTGAGACATGGTGTTAATAAATTTGTTGCTGACAACGTACAGTCTGTCCAGACGACCTTCATCGTAGGCTTGCAGCATCACTTTAACCGGACCGATCAGTTCGGACAGGGAAGGGTTATCCCCCATGCCGGTTACCTGAGCGATCACGTTTCCGCCAACGGAGTTAAAGAAAGACACGCCCTTAGAGCCGATCATTGCGATATCGCACTGAACGCCTTTATCGGACCATGTTTTCATATCCGCCAGCAGCTTTTTGAACAGGTTAATGTTCAAGCCACCGCACAGACCACGGTCGGTCGACACCACCAGGTAGCCCACGCGTTTAACGTCGCGTTCTTCCAGGTAAGGGTGCTTATATTCCAGATTACCATTCGCAAGGTGACCAATCACTTTGCGCATGGTCTCTGCATAAGGACGGCTGGCCGCCATGCGATCCTGCGATTTACGCATTTTGGAAGCGGCGACCATCTCCATCGCTTTAGTGATCTTCTGCGTGTTCTGGACGCTTGCGATCTTACTACGTATCTCTTTTGCGCCGGCCATGAGCTTCTCCTCAATGCCTTGCGGTCCGCCCTAAAGCAGACCGCCAGACGTTACCAGGACTGGGTTGCCTTGAAGGAATCGAGGATAGCTTTCAGCTTGCCTTCGATTTCATCGTTATAGCCACCGGACTGGTTGATCTCTTGCATCAGCGGAGCGTGGTCACGGTCAACGTAAGCCAGCAGAGCGGCTTCGAAGCTACCGATTTTCGCCAGTTCCACATCTTCGAGGTAACCGCGTTCAGCCGCAAACAGCACCACACCCTGCTGTGCAACAGACATTGGCGCATACTGTTTCTGCTTCAGCAGTTCAGTTACTTTCTGACCATGGCTCAGCTGCTTACGAGTAGCTTCATCCAGGTCGGAAGCGAACTGAGAAAACGCAGCCAGTTCACGATACTGTGCCAGAGCGGTACGAATACCACCGGACAGTTTCTTGATGATCTTGGTCTGCGCTGCACCACCAACACGAGATACGGAGATACCCGGGTTAACTGCCGGACGAATACCGGAGTTAAACAGGTTGGTTTCCAGGAAGATCTGACCATCGGTAATGGAAATTACGTTGGTCGGAACGAACGCAGAAACGTCACCCGCCTGGGTTTCGATAATCGGCAGAGCGGTCAGGGAGCCGGTTTTACCTTTAACTTCACCATTGGTGAACTTCTCAACGTATTCCGCGTTTACGCGGGATGCGCGTTCCAGCAGACGGGAGTGGAGGTAAAATACGTCGCCCGGGAATGCTTCACGTCCTGGCGGACGACGCAGCAGCAGGGAAACCTGACGGTACGCAACGGCCTGTTTAGACAGGTCATCGTAAACGATCAGTGCATCTTCACCGCGGTCACGGAAGTATTCGCCCATTGCGCAACCGGCATATGGTGCCAGGTATTGCAGTGCAGCAGATTCAGACGCGGTCGCCACAACAACGATGGTGTTGGACAGTGCGCCGTGTTCTTCCAGTTTACGAACCACGTTAGAAATGGTGGACGCTTTCTGGCCGATAGCCACGTACACACATTTGATGCCGGAATCACGCTGGTTGATGATGGCATCGATTGCCATCGCAGTTTTACCTGTCTGACGGTCACCGATGATCAGCTCACGCTGGCCACGACCGATTGGGATCATGGCATCAACAGATTTATAACCGGTCTGTACTGGCTGGTCGACGGACTGACGTTCGATTACGCCTGGTGCGATAACTTCGATCGGCGAGAAGCCATCGTTATCAACCGGACCTTTACCGTCAATCGGGGAACCCAGAGTGTTCACCACACGACCCAGCAGGCCACGGCCAACCGGAACTTCCAGAATACGACCCGTACACTTAACCTTCATGCCTTCGGCGAGGTCAGCGTATGGACCCATCACTACTGCACCTACGGAGTCGCGCTCCAGGTTCAGTGCGATAGCGTAACGGTTACCCGGCAGGGAAATCATCTCACCCTGCATACAATCGGCCAGGCCGTGAATGCGGATAACACCGTCACTTACAGAAACAATAGTACCTTCGTTATGAGCTTCGCTCACAACACTGAACTGAGCAATGCGCTGCTTGATCAGTTCGCTGATTTCGGTGGAATTCAGTTGCATGCTCCAGTCCCCTTAAGACTGCAAGACGTCTGCAAGGCGCTCAAGACGGCCGCGTACGCTGCCATCAATGACCATATCACCCGCTCGGATGATTACGCCTGCCATTACAGACTTATCGATTTTGCAATTCAGCTTAACTTTGCGTGACAGACGTTTTTCCATCGCAGCACTAATCTTCGTAAGCTGTTCATCACTCAGTGCATTGGCAGAAGTGACTTCTACCTCAGAGATAGCCTCACTGGCTGCACGCAGGTGAATAAACTGCTCAAGAACATCCGGGAGCGCATTCAGACGGTTATTTTCAGCCATAACCCTAATCAGGTTTTGGCCGCTTTCGTCCAGCTGCTCACCGCACACGGCGATAAACGACTCAGCGAGCGTTTCCGGCGCCAGCGCGCCAGAGAGAAGCTCTGCCATTTGTTCGTTTTTTGTCACCTCAGCGGCGAACGTCAACATATCCTGCCAACGGTCAATGCTTTGGTGCTCAACGGCAAAGTCAAAAGCTGCTTTGGCGTAGGGGCGAGCTACCGTAATAAATTCAGACATCAGCCCCTCCCTCCTTACAGTTCAGCGACAAGTTTGTCCACGATGTCGCTATTAGCAGCTTCATCCACGGAACGTTCGATGATCTTCTCGGCGCCAGCAACAGCCAGGATAGCAACTTGCTTACGCAGCTCTTCGCGAGCACGTTTACGCTCGGCGTCAATTTCCGCCTGCGCCTGTGCCACGATTTTAGTACGTTCCTGCTCTGCTTCAGTTTTAGCTTCGTCCAGGATCTGAGCACGGCGTTTGTTCGCCTGCTCGATGATTACCTGAGCTTCCGCCTTCGCTTTTTTCAGCTGGTCGGTCGCGCTGGCCTTTGCAAGGTCAAGATCCTTATGTGCTCGTTCTGCAGAAGCAAGGCCGTCAGCAATTTCTTTTTGACGTTTTTCGATGGCAGCCATTAAAGGCGGCCATACGTACTTCATGCAGAACAGAACGAACAGGACAAACGCGATGGCCTGGCCGAGGATTGTTGCGTTAAGATTCACAGCACAATGCCTCTATCTAGTTAACGTTCTGATATTGCTCTTAATTCAAGCAACGCTTACTACGCGACAGCAAACATCACGTACAGACCCAGACCTACAGCGATCATTGGGATTGCATCCACCAGACCCATAACGATAAAGAACTGAGTACGCAGCAGAGGAATCAGATCCGGTTGACGCGCTGCGCCTTCCAGGAATTTACCCCCGAGGATGCCGATACCGATCGCAGCACCGATTGCCGCCAGACCCATCATCACAGCGGCAGCAATGTACAGCAGATCCATATTCAGGTTTTCCATGACAGTCTCCAGTTTGTTTCAGTTAAAACGTAGTAGTGTTGGTAAATTAATGCTCTTCAGATGCCATCGACAGATAGACAATCGTCAGAACCATAAATATGAAGGCTTGCAGCGTGATAATCAGTATGTGGAAAATGGCCCAAGGCACATTCAGGATCCACTGTGACCACCACGGCAACAGACCAGCAATCAGAATGAAAATCAGCTCACCGGCATACATGTTGCCGAACAGTCGCAGACCAAGAGAGATTGGTTTGGACAGCAGGCTTACCCCTTCAAGGATTAAGTTGACAGGGATGAACGCCCAGTGATTGAACGGCTGCAGCGTCAACTCTTTCGCGAAGCCACCGATGCCTTTCATTTTGATGCTGTAGAACAGAATGAGGATAAATACGCCCAGCGCCATCGACAGAGTGATGTTCACGTCAGCAGACGGAACCACACGCAGAGCCGGTAGGCCAAAGATATGCTCACCGATGTACGGCAGCAGGTCGATAGGCAGCAAATCCATCAAGTTCATCAGGAATACCCAGACGAAAATCGTCAGGGCCAGCGGAGCAATCAGCTTGCTTTTGCCATGGTACATGTCTTTCACGCTACCATGCACAAAGCCGATTACCAGCTCAATCGCGGTCTGAAATTTACCTGGTACGCCGCTGGTCGCCTTTTTGGCTACGCTACGGAACATAAGCAGGAACAACAGACCCAGAACCACCGAGAAGAAAATGGAGTCAATATTGAGCGTCCAGAAGGTGGCTGGGGGGTTGTGCGGATCCACCAGCGAGAATGTACGTAGGTCCAACTGAAGGTTATTCAGATGGTGTCCTATGTAATCCTGCGGCGTCATATTTTCTGAAGCCATGATGCCTTTACCCTTTGTTGTTAATTACAGCCGGCGCCAGTATCTGAACCACCAGCACCAAAACCCACGTAACGATCAGCGGCATGAATACCGCTTTCAAAACAGCCAACGCCACCAACAACAACACCAGCATCGCTAATACCTTGAAGGCTTCGCCGAAAGCGAACGACCAGGCTACTCGGCCCTTCGCTGGTGTATGTACCTGGTGACGCCAGGCAAATATCATAAACAACACATTAGGCAGTAACACTGCCAATCCTCCACACAACGCGGAGATGCCCCAGAAAGGGTCTTTGAGGCTAAACAGCAATCCACTTGCTATTACAACCAGAAGCTGTGTGAGCAAAAGCTTACGAGCAACGTTTCGACTCAAGAGCGACATAGACATCACGTTTTTACTCCTGCTCCCTTCGAGATATGCCGCGTGTCGTATAAAACGTTCTTTATGGCTTAGAGTCAAGCATCAAAAAGCGGACAAATTATACGGTGCGCCTTCGTGATTTCAAACAATAAGTAGCTAAAAAGTGAATAAATGTTTAAATATTTTTCGCTGCCCCACATTTATTACTTTTAGGCAAACTGTGAACGATCATGCAAAACTGCAAATACCGCGAAAACACTGGCGTCAAAGCGTGCACCAGATCACATATTGAACATATTCACCTTCGCATAATTTATTTACGTGGCAATTGATGCCTTTTCATCTTTTTGATATTTAAGCGTAAAAATAGCCACTATTTCAAAAACAACGCCTAACAACAAAAAAACCGCTCATTGACATTTATAATAAAAAATTAACACGAACGGTGATTCTTACGTTCTATTTTTAGCAGACTGATATTTTCACAGCTGACTTGTTTCGCTTTTAACAAAAACGGTACGTTATAGTTATGATGCAAAACCGTAAGGCACTAGTGAAATGTAACGACATTTAACCACACTATTACCTATGACTTTTAACACCTGAAAAGCCGTTTTTTCTCTATTTTTTTTGATAAAAATTAAATTTTGTTTGGCTTAATAACCACCAAATGACGTTCACCATCCAACTGCGGAACGCGTAATTTTTCGACGGACTCAACGCTGAATTCTGCTGGCAGCGAATCAATTTCATCTGCAGGCAACTGCCCTTTTAGCGCATAAAAACGCCCATTCTGGCCCGGCAAATGGTGACACCAGCTAACCATATCATTGAGTGAAGCGAAAGCACGGCTAATCACCCCATCAAACGGCGGTTCTGAAGGAAATTCTTCAACACGGCTTTGCACTGGAGTGATGTTAGTAAGCGCAAGCTCATGCTGCACCTGACGCAAGAAACGAACACGTTTTCCCAGGCTATCGAGCAGTGTGAAATGCGCTTCTGGGCGCACGATAGAAAGCGGAATTCCCGGCAGGCCCGGTCCCGTACCTACATCGATAAAACGCTCACCCTTCAGATACGGTGCAACGACAATGCTGTCCAGAATATGGCGTACCAGCATTTCGTTGGGATCCCGCACCGACGTCAGGTTGTACGCCTTGTTCCATTTGTGCAGCATATCGACATACGCAATCAGCTGATTTTTCTGGTGATCGGTAAGAGAAATACCGGCATCAGCCAGCAGACGAGAGAGTTTGTTGAGCACGGTCGTTACCTGTTAATAATCAAATGCCCGATGCGCTTTCGCTTATCGGGCCTACAAATTCGTACGGCGGGCAAGCGAAGCGCCCCCGCCAAAATAGTGTTATCAAGCGCTGCGGCGCAGCATACCTTGTTTTTTCAGCCATACCAGCAGAATGGAGATGGCGGCAGGCGTTATGCCGGAAATACGCGATGCCTGACCGATCGAGACGGGTTTGTGATCGTTCAGCTTAGCGATAACTTCATTCGACAAGCCAGAAACCTGGCGATAATCCAGCGTTGCAGGCAACAGGGTGTTTTCATTGCGCTGTTGTCTTTCAATTTCTTCCAGCTGACGGGCAATATACCCTTCGTATTTCACCTGAATCTCAACCTGTTCTGCGGCCTGAGCATCATCAAGCGCGGGTGCGAACGCAGATAAAGAGGTCAACTGAGCATAGGTCATATCCGGGCGACGCAGCAGATCTTCACCGCTCGCTTCACGTGACAGAGGTGTAGCCAGGTGAGCATTCACTTCTGCTGCGGACTCCGCTAACGGATTCACCCAGGTTGATTTAAGACGTTGGCGTTCCTGTTCGATACGCTCCAGTTTCTCGTTGAAGCGAGCCCAGCGCTCATCGTCCACCAGACCCAGTTCACGACCAATTTCGGTCAGACGCAGGTCGGCGTTATCTTCACGCAGCATCAAGCGGTATTCAGCGCGAGATGTGAACATACGGTACGGTTCTTTGGTACCCAGCGTACACAGGTCGTCCACCAGCACGCCAAGATAAGCCTGATCGCGGCGCGGTGCCCAACCCTCTTTCTCCGCTGACAAGCGTGCGGCGTTCAGACCTGCCAGCATGCCTTGCGCGGCGGCTTCTTCATAACCGGTTGTACCGTTAATCTGGCCCGCAAAGAACAGACCCTGGATGAATTTGCTTTCCAGAGTGGGTTTCAGGTCGCGCGGATCGAAGAAATCATACTCAATAGCGTAGCCAGGGCGGACGATTCTGGCATTTTCCATCCCTTGCATGGAGCGGACAATTTGCATCTGCACATCGAACGGCAGGCTGGTGGAGATGCCATTCGGGTAAATTTCGTTAGAGGTCAGCCCTTCCGGTTCGAGGAAGATCTGATGCTGGTTACGATCGGCAAAGCGCATCACTTTATCTTCGATCGACGGGCAGTAGCGTGGGCCGATACCTTCGATCACGCCAGCGTACATTGGGCTACGATCGAGGTTATTGCGGATCACGTCATGGGTTTTCTCATTGGTATGCGTGATGTAACACGGCATCTGGCGCGGATGTTGAGAAGCATCGCCCAGGAATGAGAAGACCGGCATCGGGTTATCGCTGTTTTGCTGGCCGAGCACGCTGAAATCAATCGTGCGCGCATCGATACGCGGCGGTGTACCGGTTTTCAGGCGGCTGACGCGCAGCGGCAGTTCACGCAGACGGCGTGACAGCGGGATGGACGGCGGATCGCCAGCGCGGCCACCGCTGTAGTTATCCAGACCAATATGAATTTTGCCGTCGAGGAAAGTCCCCACGGTTAATACGACCGCTTTGGCACGGAACTTCAGTCCCATTTGGGTTACTGCACCCACAACGCGATCGTTTTCGACAATCAGATCTTCAACCGCCTGCTGGAAGATCATCAGGTTGGGTTGATTCTCCAGCGCAGTGCGTACCGCCTGGCGATAGAGCACACGATCGGCCTGAGCTCGGGTAGCGCGAACGGCTGGCCCTTTGCTTGCGTTTAGTATCCTAAACTGGATACCCGCGTGGTCGATCGCTTTTGCCATCAACCCACCAAGCGCATCCACTTCTTTTACCAGGTGTCCCTTCCCAATACCGCCGATCGCCGGGTTGCAGCTCATCTGCCCCAGAGTGTCGATATTGTGTGTCAAAAGCAGAGTCTGTTGACCCATTCGCGCCGCGGCCATTGCGGCCTCGGTGCCTGCATGACCCCCGCCAATGATGATGACGTCAAAAGGATCCTGATAAAACATGGTAATTGCCTCGCATAACGCGGTGTGAAAATGGATTGAAGCCCGGGCCGTGGATTCTACTCAACTTTAGTCGATGGAGAAAGACCTGGGATCCTGGGTATTAAAAAGAAGATCTTTTTATTTAGAGATCTGTTTTATTGTGATCTCTTATTAGGATCGCACCTTTCTGTGGATAAGGACGATCCTTTAAGTAAGATCAACAGGTTGCTGAGGATCATTAGCTGTGAATGATCGGTGATCCTGGTCCGTATAAGCTGGGATCAGAATGAAGGGTTATACACAACTCAAAAACTGAACAACGGTTGTTCTTGGGATAACTACCGGTTGATCCAAGCTTTTAACCAGAGTTATCCACATAAAAAAGTACGATCTTTACAAATCTCTGAGCAACGGATGCCACGATCCCAGCCAAATTTCAGCCGGATCTTCCGGAATTTCATGTTCCAGTACGTTGATCCTGAGTGTTTCGCCGATCTGTTTTGCCCCACAGGCCTTCAATTCGGCTTCCAGCTTGTCGATTGCGCCGCAAAAGGTGTCATATTCACGACTGCCTATCCCGATTGCACCAAAGCGCACTTGTGACAGGTCCGGCTTTTGCTCGCGTAACGCATCATATAAAGGCTGTAGGTTGTCAGGAATATCTCCCGCACCGTGCGTGGAGCTGATAATCAGCCAGATCCCGTCAGTCGGAACCTCTTCAAGCATTGGCCCATGCAGTATTTCGCTGGAAAAACCGGCGTCGTCCAGCTTTTCAGCCAGATGCTCTGCTACATATTCCGCACTGCCAAGCGTACTACCGCTGATAAGAGTGATGTCTGCCATGATCGCCCACCTTTATAAAGAGGGCGTATTGTACGCTGTGAGCGAGCTGGGATCTACCTGTGGAAAAATAGGGGATTAAAAAAACCGATCATGGCTTGATGGTACGCATGATCGGGTTTTGCAGGACGATCAGGGTTTCAGTGGACTGAATTTCGTCAATTGTTTGGATCTTGTTGATAAGTACCTGCTGCAATGCGTCGATCGACTTGCACATCACCTTAATAAAGATGCTGTAGTGCCCGGTGGTGTAATACGCTTCGGTCACTTCATCGAGGCTTTCCAGTCTGGCCAGCGCTGACGGATAGTCTTTCGCACTTTTCAGGATGATGCCGATAAAGCAGCCGACGTCATAACCCAATTGTTTGGGACTGACATCAATCCGCGCGCCGGTAATAATCCCCGCCTGCTTCATCTTTTCTACGCGAACGTGAATTGTTCCTGGGCTGACGCCGAACTGTTTGGCTAATTCTGCGTAGGCGGTACGAGCATTTTCCATTAAGGCGTCAAGAATGCCGCGGTCCAGATTGTCGATCTGATAATTTTCCATAGGTTTTTCTTATGTAGATTAATGATTCCCTCTATTTTAGACGTGATTTTTAACGAATCAAAATCGAAGTCGGCTTTTTGTTTGTTGATTATTGAATATTACCTCCATTCTGTTGCTTAATCATAGGCAACAGGACACAGGAGTACACATAATGAAAACCGCTTACATTGCCAAACAACGTCAAATTAGCTTCGTAAAATCTCATTTTTCTCGCCAGCTGGAAGAGCGTTTAGGCCTGATCGAAGTTCAGGCGCCGATCCTCAGCCGCGTTGGAGATGGCACGCAGGATAACTTGTCAGGCTGTGAAAAAGCGGTGCAGGTGAAGGTTAAAGCATTGCCAGACGCTCAATTCGAAGTGGTTCATTCACTGGCGAAGTGGAAGCGTCAAACGTTAGGACAACACGACTTTAGCGCAGGCGAGGGGCTGTACACGCACATGAAAGCCCTGCGTCCCGATGAAGATCGCCTCTCCCCGCTGCACTCAGTGTACGTTGACCAGTGGGACTGGGAGCGCGTGATGGGCGACGGTGAGCGTCAATTCTCCACTCTGAAAAGCACGGTAGAGGCTATCTGGGCGGGAATTAAGGCCACCGAAGCTGCGGTTAGCAAAGAGTTTGGTCTGGCACCGTTCCTGCCAGAGCAGATCCACTTTGTTCATAGCCAGGAGCTGTTATCTCGTTATCCGGATCTTGATGCAAAAGGTCGTGAACGTGCGATCGCTAAAGAGCTGGGTGCGGTATTCCTGGTGGGGATCGGCGGCAAGCTCAGTGACGGTCACCGTCATGACGTACGTGCGCCGGATTATGATGACTGGAGTTCAGCGTCCGAGCTGGGTCATGCCGGTCTGAACGGTGATATTCTGGTCTGGAACCCGGTTCTGGAAGATGCGTTTGAGCTGTCTTCTATGGGGATCCGTGTGGATGCTGACGCCCTGAAACACCAGCTGTCTCTGACCGGTGATGAAGATCGCCTGAGTCTGGAGTGGCACCAGGCGCTGCTGCGCGGTGAAATGCCGCAGACAATTGGTGGCGGCATTGGGCAGTCGCGTCTGACCATGCTGTTGCTGCAATTACCGCACATTGGTCAGGTTCAGTGTGGCGTATGGCCGGCCCAGGTTCGTGAAAGCGTCGCTTCTCTGCTGTAACAATTAACGCCGCCAGCGTCTGAGCAGGCGGCTTCGCATCCCGGTATCAAAGCGCCAGATATGATCGAAAATGCGCATGATGCCGGGTTTGCCATGTGCTGACATCGCTACCGCATGAAAACGGTGCTGGTGCACCCGCTGTAATTCTCCCACTTTGCTGACTACTTCATCGGGCAATCGCTGAGCGATAAAATCTGAGATAACCACCGCATCGGCATCAAACCATTCCCGACCCTGCATGCGTTCAATAATGGCGCGAAAACAGCTGGCAATATCAGTGCCGCCACGAAAGCGCTGACTTAAAAAGCGGATCGCCTGCTCGATGCCCTCCGGACCGGAAAGCTCATAGCGCACCACTTCTGTTGAAAACAGCATAATGAAACAGCGCCGGTTATCGGCAAGGGCAACGCGCATTAGCGCCAGGCAAAAGGCTTTCGCACACTGCTCATTAAATCCGCCCATCGATCCCGAGGTATCAACGCAGACGATAAAAGGCCCGCGCGGCTGCTCGTCAAAATCCTGATGCACCACCGGACGTTCCGTTACTTTCTCACGCCATGCTTCGCCGTGCAGGCGGTAGGTGAGCAGTTGCTTTTCCACCAGCCGTCGGTAGAACTCGTATTCCAGTTCGGTAATGCCCAGCGTGGCCAGCTCTGGCGGTAGCAGGCGCAGGATATCGTCACTTTGCTGGATGCCATCCACCTGCTCCGGGACGGTTGCAGGTTCGCGCACCAGCGTACGGAAGGTTTCCATTGGCGCATCTTTACGCGGCACGGATTTCGCCTCTCTGGAACGACCTAACTGTTCGGCCAGGCGCTGGAGTTCGGGTTGTTGCGTCAGAAATTCGCCGTATTTCACCATCAACTGATAATCACCGCGCTTGATTTGGCCCGCGCTCATGTCCCACAACCGGCCTGCTGCGTTGTCATTTTCTGCCAGTACAGGTTCCAGTTGCCCGCTGAGGGTCATCCGTTCTTGTACTTCACTGAGCAAATGCTCGCGCTCTTCTTCCAGCAGTTGCTGATTCAGCGTTGTGGTTTGCACCACCAGGCTCAGGCGCCAGCGCTGGAGAAAAAGCGTATGTAGGGCGGGCGTAAAGGAGCTGTTGTCATTGACCAGTTGCTGCGCTTGCCCGGCCCAGGGCGAATGAAGGCGGTGTAATAGCGACACTATTTGCGGTAACTGGACGATAAACTGCGCATGAGAGAGGAGCTGGCTTTGTTGATAGCACATAACCTCCTCCATCAGCTCCGGCGGTACATGGGTATCTTTGAGGCGGCTACGCAATGATTCACGCCAGCGGGGAATGTCGTCAGTGATCGCTTTTTTAAGGCGAGGAAATTTTTTAAAAAATACCACCATCTTTGGGGAAGCCAGCAGGGCGACGATCATCTCTTCGATCATCGCCTCTTCGCTGACTGCCAGCATGATGTTGAGCGTATCAAGGGTCAGCATTGTTGTGCCTGGCGGATTTGCGCCCCGACATCCTGCAGGCTGGCCTCAATGCGGCCTAACCAGTCGCTATGAATAAACAGGCATTTTTGCTGTTCGCTGAATGCGCTGTGCTGCTGATGCCACTCGTTATCGAGCGCCTCAAGCTCCTGTTTTATCTCTGCGGGCATACTCTCTTGCGAAGCACCCGGCAGCGCCAGGCGAGAACCTTGTAAACTGACATCGCGCACAACCAGATGCTGTGCGCTATCGACTTCCATATTCAGCGTTTGGGCAAAGCCTATTCCGTTTAGTTTTCCGCGGATCTCACCGCCTTTTGTTAGCCACAGTTCCAGTGCGCCACGTTCGAAAGCTATATGGATAACCTCCATATCATGCAGTTTTAAAGGCTTTTGCAGCAGTAATGTCACGACAGAAGACGAGGCTTCTGGCGGTAAATCATAATGAGGACGACGGCTGAACATTCCGCCCTGGCGGATCACCGTGAACGCCGTTTTGTCGCTTTGCTGCTGCTGGAGCTGAATGCGGCGCTGCACAATGCTGCCCAGGCGCGTCAGCATGGCTTGCTGTTGCCAGGCGTGTCCGGTCATCAATATTTCAAGCTGCTGTTGCATCAGATTAAGGCTTTGCGCGTCGTACCACAGGCAATCTTTCAGCAGGATCAGGTCGATAGGTACTACCGCATCGCGTCCGCTAAAGAAAGCACTGGCCTGGAGTAAGCGGATCGCTTTTTTCCAGCGACGATCGGACACATAAGGAGCATTCGGTAACACGTCTAACTGCTGGCGCAGCGTGAAAATGAGCTCAAACACGCGATCGGGAAGCTTGATCGCACTAATGTCTTTTTGCCACTGGTGATACTCTTCATCCGTCACCTGCAATGATGCCGGGACCGGATTGTCGCTTTCATCCTGCTGACTTAACAGCATGGAGCGGAAATTGGCCTTGTCCTGAACTTTATCCAGCCACAGACGAATCAGCATACGGTCGTACAGCGCTTCCAGGCTGCTGTCGGCTTCAGGCAGTTCGTTGGAAGCAGCCACCAGCAGACGCATCGGAATTTTTTCTTCATACGCGCCGTTACGGAAATGACGTTCGTTAATGGCGGTCAACAGGGTGTTAAGAATTGCCGGGCCTGCTTTCCAGATTTCATCGAGAAAAACGATTTCAGCTTCAGGAAGATAGCCCGCCGTTAAGCGTTCATAGCGACCTTCGTCTTTTAACGCCTGAATGGACAGCGGACCAAACACCTCTTCGGGCGTAGAGAAGCGCGTCATCAGGTATTCAAAAGCGCGTGCGTTTTGGAAGGCAAACTTCAGTCGGCGGGCAATTAAGCTTTTTGCGATCCCCGGGGGGCCTAATAAGAAAACGCTCTCGCCGCTGAGTGCTGCCAGCAGACACAGACGAATGGCGTGGCTACGTTCATAAAGTCCCTTTTCCAGCGCATTGCTCAGACGGGAAATTCTTTCCGCTAATAAATGTGGGTGAGCCATAATGAAGTGGCGTCCTTTCGCCAAATGTACTGCATAAACTGCGAGTATAGATGCTTCACACCATTGCAGTAATAGACTGAAGGTGCGCTTATTTTTCTTTGAGCCAGATTAATCTGGTCTCATTTAGGGGTACGATTTTGTGATTAATCGTGCATACTGTGCGCCTTTTTGTGGGCCAAGGGACGACGCACACATTTCTTATATATACACCAAATCAATCAAGCTGCACCAAGGCGGCAATGGAGTTTTCTTCTGGGATGGGGGGAATAACGAATGCAGCCCACACGGAGTGGCTTGAAAGATGATGTGTATAAACGAAAGACGAGTCTATGAGCACTGATAATAAACAATCATTGTCTGCGATTACCCTTGCGGCCATTGGGGTTGTCTACGGTGATATTGGTACCAGCCCACTTTATACGCTTCGTGAATGTTTGTCCGGCCAGTTTGGTTTTGGCGTTGAACGTGATGCCGTATTTGGTTTTCTCTCGCTGATTTTCTGGCTGCTGATCTTTGTTGTCTCCATTAAATACCTGACGTTTGTCATGCGCGCAGATAACGCCGGAGAAGGCGGGATCCTGACGCTGATGTCATTGGCCGGGCGCAATACCTCGGCGCGAACAACCTCCATGCTGGTCATTATGGGATTGATAGGCGGCAGCTTCTTCTATGGTGAAGTGGTGATTACGCCAGCCATTTCGGTGATGTCTGCAATTGAAGGTCTGGAGATAGTTGCCCCGCAACTGGATACCTGGATTGTTCCGCTCTCAATAATTGTGCTGACCCTGCTGTTTTTGATTCAAAAACACGGTACCGGCATGGTCGGTAAGCTGTTTGCGCCGATTATGCTACTATGGTTCCTGACGCTCGCGGTATTAGGTGTGCGCAGTATTATTGGCAATCCGGAAGTGCTGCAGGCGCTCAATCCGTATTGGGCGGTGCATTTCTTCCTCGAATTCAAAACGCTGTCCTTTATCGCGCTGGGTGCGGTGGTGCTGTCGATTACCGGTGTTGAAGCGCTGTATGCGGATATGGGCCACTTCGGTAAATTGCCGATTCGTCTGGCATGGTTCTCCGTGGTATTGCCTTCACTGGTGCTGAACTATTTTGGGCAGGGCGCGTTGCTGTTAAAGCATCCTGAAGCAATCAAAAACCCGTTTTTCCTGCTGGCGCCGGACTGGGCATTAATTCCATTGTTGATCCTCGCCGCGCTGGCAACGGTCATCGCCTCTCAGGCGGTTATCTCCGGCGTCTTCTCGCTGACGCGTCAGGCCGTACGTCTGGGGTATTTATCGCCGATGCGTATCATCCATACCTCGGAAATGGAATCGGGCCAGATTTACATTCCTTTCGTTAACTGGATGCTCTATTTTGCGGTAGTTATCGTGATAGTGAGCTTTGAACACTCCAGTAATCTTGCTGCGGCGTATGGGATTGCGGTAACGGGGACGATGGTACTGACTTCAATTCTGTCGACCACCGTGGCGCGCAAAAACTGGCACTGGAATAAATACTTCGTCTTCCTGATCCTGGCGGCGTTCTTGTGTGTCGATGTTCCGCTGTTCTCCGCGAACCTCGATAAGCTTATTTCCGGCGGTTGGCTGCCTCTGACGCTGGGTCTGGTGATGTTCACCATCATGACCACCTGGAAAAGCGAACGCTTCCGTCTGCTGCGTCGCATGCATGAGCACGGTAACTCTCTGGAGGCGATGATTGCTTCTCTGGAGAAATCGCCACCGGTACGCGTGCCGGGAACGGCGGTGTATATGTCCCGCGCACTGAACGTCATCCCGTTTGCACTTCTGCATAACCTCAAGCATAACAAGGTGCTGCATGAGCGCGTTATTCTGCTGACGCTGCGCACGGAAGATGCGCCCTATGTTCACAACGTGCGTAGAGTGCAGATTGAGCAGTTATCGCCCACCTTCTGGCGCGTGGTGGCCAGCTACGGTTGGCGCGAAACGCCGAACGTGGAGGAAGTGTTCCATCGCTGCGGTCTGGAAGGCTTAAGCTGTCGGATGATGGAAACGTCCTTCTTCATGTCGCATGAGTCGTTGATTGTTGGCAAGCGGCCATGGTACCTGCGTCTGCGCGGCAAGCTGTATCTGCTGCTACAGCGCAACGCGCTGCGCGCGCCGGACCAGTTTGAAATCCCACCGAACCGGGTTATTGAGCTTGGTACTCAGGTAGAGATTTAATCTCATCGACGCCCTCTTTCATCGCGAAAGGGGGCGTTTTGTTTTGCCCCTCTCAGTTTTCATTTCATCGAATGATAATCCTTGCGAAACGTTTCGATGGCGATCACATTTTCGTAACGTCGCGGTGGTTTTCTGTCCACTCTTCGCAATACACTTATCTCCAGCGAAACGTTTCGCTAGTGGGGAAAGAAAATGAAGAAAGGCACGGTACTCAACTCTGAAATTTCAACGGTGATCTCCCGTCTGGGGCATACCGATACGCTGGTGGTGTGTGATGCAGGTTTACCCATCCCGAACAGCACAACGCGTATTGATATGGCATTAACCCAGGGCATACCTTCTTTTATGCAGGTACTGGATGTGGTCACACGTGAAATGCAGGTCGAGGCGGCCATTCTCGCGTCGGAAATTAAACAACATAATCCGCAACTCCACGAAACGTTGCTCAGCCACATTGAGCAACTGCAACAACACCAGGGAAACACCATAGAAATTCGTTACACCACGCATGAACAATTCAAAAAACAAACCGCAGACAGTCAGGCGGTAATTCGCAGCGGAGAATGTTCTCCGTATGCGAATATCATTCTCTGTGCTGGCGTCACGTTCTGAGGCCATCATGAACGCATTACTGCAACTTAAAGGGATCGATAAAGCGTTCCCGGGCGTAAAAGCGCTGTCCGGCGCCGCGCTGAATGTCTATCCAGGCCGCGTAATGGCGCTGGTGGGCGAAAACGGCGCGGGCAAATCCACCATGATGAAAGTGCTGACCGGGATCTATACCCGTGATGCCGGTTCTTTATTGTGGCTGGGGAAAGAAACCACCTTTAATGGCCCTAAATCCTCCCAGGAAGCTGGAATCGGCATCATCCACCAGGAGCTGAACCTGATCCCGCAACTCACCATCGCTGAGAACATTTTTCTCGGTCGTGAGTTTGTGAATCGCTTTGGCAAAATTGACTGGAAGAAGATGTACGCCGAAGCCGATCTGCTGCTCGCCAAACTGAATCTGCGCTTTAAAAGCGACAGACTGGTTGGTGAGCTATCGATTGGCGATCAGCAGATGGTCGAAATTGCCAAAGTGCTGAGCTTTGAATCGAAAGTCATCATTATGGATGAACCGACGGATGCCCTCACCGATACCGAAACCGAATCCCTGTTCCGCGTCATCCGCGAACTGAAATCCCAGGGACGCGGCATTGTCTATATTTCTCACCGTATGAAAGAGATCTTCGAGATTTGCGACGACGTAACCGTCTTCCGTGACGGGCAGTTTATTGCCGAGCGTGAAGTCGCCTCGCTAACCGAAGACTCGCTGATTGAAATGATGGTGGGACGTAAGCTGGAAGATCAGTACCCGCGCCTGGAAAAAGCGCCAGGTGATATTCGCCTGAAGGTCGATAACCTGTGTGGCCCTGGCGTAGACAATGTTTCGTTCACGCTGCGTAAAGGCGAGATCCTTGGTGTATCCGGACTAATGGGGGCCGGACGTACCGAGCTGATGAAAGTGTTGTACGGCGCATTGCCGCGCACCAGCGGTTACGTCACGCTTGATGGCCATGAAGTGGTTACCCGTTCGCCGCAGGATGGGTTGGCTAACGGCATCGTCTATATTTCTGAAGACCGTAAACGCGATGGTTTAGTGCTGGGCATGTCGGTGAAAGAGAACATGTCACTGACCGCACTGCGTTATTTCAGCCGCGCGGGTGGAAGCCTGAAACATAAAGATGAGCAGCAGGCGGTGGGTGATTTTATTCGTCTGTTCAATGTTAAAACACCATCGATGGAACAAGCTATCGGCCTGCTGTCCGGTGGTAACCAGCAGAAAGTGGCGATTGCGCGCGGTCTGATGACGCGGCCAAAAGTGCTGATCCTTGATGAACCAACGCGCGGCGTTGACGTTGGGGCCAAGAAAGAAATCTATCAGCTTATCAACCAGTTTAAGGCTGATGGGCTGAGCATCATTCTGGTCTCCTCTGAGATGCCAGAAGTATTGGGCATGAGCGATCGAATTATCGTTATGCATGAAGGGCATCTCGGCGGTGAGTTCACTCGCGAGCAGGCCACTCAGGAAGTATTAATGGCTGCCGCTGTGGGCAAGCTTAATCGCGTGAATCAGGAGTAAAAAAGATGACTACCCAGGCTGTTTCTGGTCGCCGTTATTTCACTAAAGCATGGCTTCTGGAGCAAAAGTCGCTCATCGCTCTGTTAGTGCTGATCGCGATTGTTTCCACCATGAGCCCTAACTTTTTTACCGTTAATAACCTTTTCAACATTCTCCAGCAAACGTCGGTGAACGCTATCATGGCCGTTGGCATGACGCTGGTTATCCTGACGTCAGGTATCGATCTGTCCGTCGGTTCCTTGCTGGCGCTTACCGGCGCGGTTGCGGCTTCAATTGTAGGGATTGAGGTCAATGCGCTGGTGGCTGTTGCTGCAGCCCTGGCGCTCGGCGCTGCCATTGGCGCAGTCACCGGGGTGATTGTTGCGAAAGGCCGGGTGCAGGCGTTTATTGCAACGCTGGTGATGATGCTGCTGCTGCGCGGCGTGACCATGGTGTACACCAACGGCAGTCCGGTTAATACCGGGTTTACTGACAATGCCGATCTGTTTGGCTGGTTTGGTATTGGTCGTCCGTTGGGGATTCCTACGCCGGTGTGGATCATGGGAATTGTTTTCCTCGCGGCGTGGTACATGCTGCACCACACTCGTCTGGGTCGTTATATCTATGCGCTGGGCGGTAACGAAGCGGCAACGCGTTTGTCTGGTATCAGCGTCAGTAAAATCAAAATTATCGTTTACTCACTGTGCGGTCTGCTGGCATCGCTGGCGGGCATCATTGAAGTAGCGCGCCTCTCCTCTGCGCAACCGACGGCAGGTACTGGCTATGAGCTGGATGCTATCGCTGCGGTGGTGTTAGGCGGTACCAGCCTGGCGGGTGGTAAAGGACGTATTGTTGGGACGCTGATCGGCGCATTGATTCTTGGTTTCCTCAATAATGGTTTGAATTTGTTAGGTGTATCCTCCTATTACCAGATGATCGTCAAAGCGGTGGTGATTTTGCTGGCGGTACTGGTAGACAACAAAAAGCAGTAACAACGATTACAGGACATCTTAAATATGAACATGAAAAAACTGGCTACCCTGGTTTCTGCTGTTGCGCTGAGCGCCACCGTGAGCGCTAATGCGATGGCGAAAGATACCATTGCGCTGGTGGTCTCCACCCTCAACAACCCGTTCTTTGTTTCTCTGAAGGATGGGGCGCAAAAAGAGGCGGATAAGCTGGGTTACAACCTGGTGATTCTGGACTCGCAGAACAACCCGGCGAAAGAGCTGGCTAACGTTCAGGACTTAACGGTTCGTGGAACAAAAATTCTGCTGATCAACCCGACCGACTCTGATGCCGTTGGTAATGCTGTGAAGATGGCTAACCAGGCAAAAATTCCGGTTATTACCCTTGACCGTGTTGCCTCCAAAGGCGAAGTGGTAAGCCACATTGCGTCTGATAACGTACTGGGCGGAAAAATCGCGGGTGATTACATCGCGAAGAAAGCCGGTGAAGGCGCGAAAGTTATCGAACTGCAGGGGATTGCCGGAACTTCAGCGGCGCGTGAGCGTGGCGAAGGTTTCCAGCAGGCTGTTGCGGCACACAAATTTAACGTACTGGCCAGCCAGCCGGCAGACTTCGACCGCACTAAAGGTTTGAACGTCATGCAGAACCTGCTGACCGCGCATCCTGATGTGCAGGCCGTATTTGCCCAGAACGATGAAATGGCGCTGGGTGCGCTGCGCGCACTGCAAACCGCAGGTAAATCTGATGTGATGGTGGTTGGATTTGACGGCACTCCAGATGGCGAAAAAGCAGTAAATGATGGCAAACTGGCTGCGACTATTGCTCAGTTGCCGGATCAGATCGGCGCGAAAGGCGTTGAGACTGCGGATAAAGTCCTGAAAGGCGAGAAGGTTCAGGCTAAATATCCGGTTGACCTGAAGCTGGTCATCAAGCAGTAATACCGATTCAGGTCGCTCGCGGCCTGATGGAGACATAAATACGCCATCCCCGTATCTGGTTTTGGGGATGAAAGCGTAAAAAGAAAAGCAGGGCACGCGCCACCCTAACCCGGTGGCGCACTTTGACTTGGAACACCAAATATGAAAACCGCAGGCAACCTCATTGTTCTTGGCAGTATCAATGCCGATCACATCCTTAACCTTAACTCTTTCCCGACACCTGGTGAAACCGTAACCGGTAGCCATTATCAGGTCGCATTTGGCGGTAAAGGCGCGAATCAGGCTGTTGCTGCGGGTCGTAGTGGCGCGAATATCGCATTCATTGCCTGTACGGGCGATGATGATATTGGCGAAAGTGTGCGTAAACAGTTAGCCAAAGACAACATCGATATTGCGCCGATTAGCGTAATTTCGGGGGAATCGACCGGTGTGGCGTTGATTTTTGTGAATGGTGAAGGTGAGAACGTTATCGGCATTCATGCTGGAGCGAACGCAGCTCTTTCGCCAGCGCTGGTGGAAGCGCAGCATGAGCGTATTGCTCAGGCGTCCGCCTTACTTATGCAGTTAGAATCGCCGATCGAAAGCGTACTGACTGCAGCAAAGATTGCACATCAAAATAAGACCATGGTCGCCCTGAACCCGGCACCGGCACGTGAACTTTCTGATGAACTGCTGGCGCTGGTGGATATTATTACCCCGAATGAAACCGAGGCTGAAAAGCTGACGGGGATCCGGGTCGAAAATGATGAAGACGCGGCCAAAGCGGCGCAGGCATTGCACGCTAAAGGTATCCATACTGTACTGATTACTTTAGGTAGTCGCGGTGTGTGGGCCAGCGTTAATGGCGAAGGTCAGCGTGTGCCCGGTTTTAAAGTGGAAGCCGTTGATACTATTGCCGCTGGAGACACCTTTAATGGCGCGTTAATTACAGCGTTGCTGGAAGAGACTCCGCTGCCTGAAGCGATCCGTTTTGCGCATGCCGCAGCGGCGATAGCGGTTACCCGTAAAGGCGCACAGCCTTCCGTTCCGTGGCGCGAAGAAATAGAAGCGTTTTTAAGTCAACAGAGGTAACGCTTGGCTACAATGAAGGACGTCGCCCGCCTGGCGGGTGTTTCCACGTCGACGGTTTCTCACGTCATTAATAAAGATCGCTTTGTCAGTGAGTCCGTCACTGACAAAGTAGAAGCTGCAATTAAAGCGCTGAACTACGCGCCCTCAGCGCTGGCGCGTAGCCTCAAGTTAAACCAGACCCGCACGATTGGCATGTTAATCACTGCCAGTACCAATCCCTTCTATTCTGAACTAGTGCGCGGCGTTGAACGTAGCTGTTTTGAGCGCGGCTACAGTCTGGTGCTGTGCAATACCGAAGGCGATGAACAGCGCATGAACCGTAATCTGGAAACTCTGATGCAAAAACGTGTGGACGGCTTGTTGCTGCTCTGCACCGAAACACATCAGCCTTCCAGAGAGATAATGCAGCGTTATCCTTCTATACCGACCGTGATGATGGACTGGTCGCCCTTTGATGGTGAAAGCGATCTGATTCAGGATAACTCCTTGCTGGGCGGGGATTTAGCCACGCAACATCTTATCGAAAAAGGTTTTACGCGCATTGCCTGCATCACCGGGCCGCTGGATAAAACCCCGGCGCGTTTGCGTCTGGAAGGATATCGGGCGGCAATGAAGCGGGCGGGCTTGCCTGTTCCGGAAGGCTACGAGATTACCGGTGACTTTGAGTTCGGCGGCGGCTTTGAAGCTATGCAAACGTTGCTGTCGCATAAACAGCGACCGCAGGCCGTTTTTACCGGCAATGATGCAATGGCAGTCGGCGCGTATCAGGCTCTGTACCAGTCAGGATTGCGCATTCCGCAGGATATGGCTGTGGTGGGTTACGATGATATCGAGCTGGCGCGCTATATGACGCCGCCCCTGACGACCATCCACCAACCAAAAGATGAATTGGGCGAACTGGCCATCGATGTATTAATTCACCGGATGGCGCAGCCCGCATTACAGCAACAGCGTTTACAGCTTACCCCTGTTTTGATGGAGCGGGGGTCGGTTTAGGTTTGTGCCGATCTTTGATCAGGTTACGTCCATCTTTGGCTTTTAGCAGCATAAACATCAGCGCGGATATTACCGTGATAGCGCCCATCGTTATAAAGGTGTAGTGGAACTGCTCAACCGTATTGGTTCCTTCCATACCTTCATAGATACGTAGAACGGCGGCGCTGATGGCAACCCCTAAACTGATTGATAACTGCTGAGTCACAGCCAATACACTGTTGCCGCTGCTGGCGTTTTCATCGGTCAGATCCGCCAGAGTGATGGTATTCATTGAAGTAAACTGGGTGGACATCGCCATACCTAAAATGAACAACGGCAGGATTAGCATCCAGACCGGCATGGCAGGAGATTGCAAAGCGAACTGCGCAATCATCAGGCCGATAAATACCGTAACACCCACCAATGTGGTCCTGTAGCCGAGTTTGCGCAGAACCTGCGTCACCATGGATTTTGCCAGAATTGAACCTAACGCTGTTGGCGCCATCATGCAGCCGGCTATCAGAGCCGGATATCCAAATCCTACCTGCAACATCAGCGGCATTAAGAAGGGCACGCAGCCTGTGCCCAGGCGAGTGGCGAGGTTTCCGGCGATCCCAACAGAAAAGGTCCGAGTCTTAAATATCGGAAGCGATATCAGCGGCGTTGGGTGGCGACGCGCATGGCGAATATAGGAGAGTAGTAACCACACACTGGCAAGAATAATACCGAGTGCGACCCAGGTCTCGACAAGCTTCTCACCGAACAATTCAACGCCGCTGGAAAACAACACCAGGCTCAAACCAAACAGAAAGAAACCGGTCATATCAAAACTGCGGCGTGGCGTGGTGAAGTTCGGCATATATTTGCGGGCATAGAAGATACCGGCAATGCCAATTGGAATATTAATCAGGAAGATCCAGTGCCAACTGGCCCATGTAACCAGTACACCGCCCAATACCGGACCTAAAATCGGCCCCACAAGTCCTGGCATGGTGACGAAGTTAAGCACGGGAAGCAGTTCGCTGCGGGGGTAAGCACGCAATAACGCCAGACGGGCAACGGGCATCATCATGGCGCCACCGATTCCCTGAATGACACGGAAAATCACCAGTTCGCTTAGGGAACTGGACAGCGCACAGGCCAGCGATCCCAATGTAAACAGGCTAACGGCAATCATAAAGACGCGTCGGGTACCAAATCGGTCTGCCAGCCAACCACTTACCGGGATCAGCATCGCGACAGTCAGGGTATAGCTGATAATAGCCGACTGCATGGCGAGTGGAGAGCGGTTAAGACTATGTGCTATTGCGGGTAGGGCGGTATTGAGGATCGTGGCGTCTAATGCCTGCATAAAAAAGGCCATGGCTGCTATCCACGGTAGCCCGGCCATACTGCGTGATTTCTTTTCTGACATATTATTTATCCGGTAGCACGTTCGGTGCTATCAGCAATGCCTGACAGGCAGCAAAGGCGCGATCGCCATCGTTATCATCTATTGCGTCGACAATGGCCTGGTGCAAATCCAGTTTCACCACATCGTTATAGGTAATAGAGGTAAAGTAGGTCTGGTAAACCGAATGGAACAGAGATGCAAAGGAAATAAGGAACGGATTCGCACTCATTTCATAGATGTGCTCATGCCAGGCGATATCAACCTCAATCCAGCGTTCGCGTCTGAAGTTTCTTTTCAGCTCGACCATCTCTTCCATCAGCGTGTTGAGGTGCGCTTTCTGTTCAGCCGTACCTATGGTCGCTGCCAGTAAGCACGCCTGAGGCTCCAGGCTGATACGCATCACCAGAAAATGTTTAATGACCTGTGGGAAATTATCTTCTGTCATCCACCAGGTGAGCAGCTCCTGGTCAAGGAAGTTCCAGTTTGCTTGCGGCATGACGCGTGTACCAATACGTGGGCGCGGTAATACCATACCTTTTGCCGTTAATGTTTTTACTGCTTCTCTTACCGCGGTGCGACTCACGCCAAACTGATCGCCCAGCTCTATTTCGCCAGGCAATATCGCACCCGGCGCGTATTCACCTTTTAATATTCGCTGAGCCAGCTTTTCGGCCAGAACGTAGGACAAGTTTTTCTGTGCGGCTAGCTGTTGGGCATTTAACGGCATGAATGTTCTTCCTTACTCTTTTTCTTATTCATTAGTATGCCACCTGGAAGTGTGATTGCGGCTGCAAAAACGGCAATTTGCTTATTTTATGGCATGTTAATGGTTGTTTTGGTGAAAAAATACGCACTCGGAAAGTTATTTTAAATTTCCCCTTGTCAGTCTGAAATAACTCCCTATAATGCGCCTCCACTGACACGGAACAACGGATTACAAGCCGCCGGGTCAGCGGGGTTCCACTGAGAATTCCGACGAAGAAAGCGAAATTAAATGCTTGACTTCGTAGCGGGATGGCGTAATATGCACACCCCGCGCCGCTGAGAAAAAGCGAAGCGGCACTGCTCTTTAACAATTTATCAGACAATCTGTGTGGGCACTCGAAGATACGGATTCTTAACGTCGCAAGACGAAAAATGAATACCAAGTCTCAACGAGTGAACACGTAATTCATTACGAAGTTTAATTCATTGAGCATCAAACTTTTAAATTGAAGAGTTTGATCATGGCTCAGATTGAACGCTGGCGGCAGGCCTAACACATGCAAGTCGAACGGTAGCACAGAGGAGCTTGCTCCTTGGGTGACGAGTGGCGGACGGGTGAGTAATGTCTGGGAAACTGCCCGATGGAGGGGGATAACTACTGGAAACGGTAGCTAATACCGCATAACGTCGCAAGACCAAAGAGGGGGACCTTCGGGCCTCTTGCCATCGGATGTGCCCAGATGGGATTAGCTAGTAGGTGGGGTAACGGCTCACCTAGGCGACGATCCCTAGCTGGTCTGAGAGGATGACCAGCCACACTGGAACTGAGACACGGTCCAGACTCCTACGGGAGGCAGCAGTGGGGAATATTGCACAATGGGCGCAAGCCTGATGCAGCCATGCCGCGTGTATGAAGAAGGCCTTCGGGTTGTAAAGTACTTTCAGCGAGGAGGAAGGTGTTGTGGTTAATAACCGCAGCAATTGACGTTACTCGCAGAAGAAGCACCGGCTAACTCCGTGCCAGCAGCCGCGGTAATACGGAGGGTGCAAGCGTTAATCGGAATTACTGGGCGTAAAGCGCACGCAGGCGGTCTGTCAAGTCGGATGTGAAATCCCCGGGCTCAACCTGGGAACTGCATCCGAAACTGGCAGGCTAGAGTCTTGTAGAGGGGGGTAGAATTCCAGGTGTAGCGGTGAAATGCGTAGAGATCTGGAGGAATACCGGTGGCGAAGGCGGCCCCCTGGACAAAGACTGACGCTCAGGTGCGAAAGCGTGGGGAGCAAACAGGATTAGATACCCTGGTAGTCCACGCCGTAAACGATGTCGACTTGGAGGTTGTGCCCTTGAGGCGTGGCTTCCGGAGCTAACGCGTTAAGTCGACCGCCTGGGGAGTACGGCCGCAAGGTTAAAACTCAAATGAATTGACGGGGGCCCGCACAAGCGGTGGAGCATGTGGTTTAATTCGATGCAACGCGAAGAACCTTACCTACTCTTGACATCCAGAGAACTTAGCAGAGATGCTTTGGTGCCTTCGGGAACTCTGAGACAGGTGCTGCATGGCTGTCGTCAGCTCGTGTTGTGAAATGTTGGGTTAAGTCCCGCAACGAGCGCAACCCTTATCCTTTGTTGCCAGCGGTTCGGCCGGGAACTCAAAGGAGACTGCCAGTGATAAACTGGAGGAAGGTGGGGATGACGTCAAGTCATCATGGCCCTTACGAGTAGGGCTACACACGTGCTACAATGGCATATACAAAGAGAAGCGACCTCGCGAGAGCAAGCGGACCTCATAAAGTATGTCGTAGTCCGGATTGGAGTCTGCAACTCGACTCCATGAAGTCGGAATCGCTAGTAATCGTGGATCAGAATGCCACGGTGAATACGTTCCCGGGCCTTGTACACACCGCCCGTCACACCATGGGAGTGGGTTGCAAAAGAAGTAGGTAGCTTAACCTTCGGGAGGGCGCTTACCACTTTGTGATTCATGACTGGGGTGAAGTCGTAACAAGGTAACCGTAGGGGAACCTGCGGTTGGATCACCTCCTTACCTTAAAGAAACGTTCTTTGTAGTGCTCACACAGATTGTCTGATGAAAAGTAAATAGCAAGGCGTCTTGCGATTGAGACTTCAGTGTCCCCTTCGTCTAGAGGCCCAGGACACCGCCCTTTCACGGCGGTAACAGGGGTTCGAATCCCCTAGGGGACGCCACTTGCTGGTATGTGTGAGTGAAAGTCGCCGACCGAAGTATCTCAAAACTGACTTCCGAGTCACGTTTGAGATATTTGCTCTTTAAAAATCTGGATCAAGCTGAAAATTGAAACGACACACTGTTTCATTTCTCCGTAATAAGAAATGAAAAGCGGTGTGTTCGAGTCTCTCAAATTTTTGCAAACCGATGATGAATCGAAAGAAACATCTTCGGGTTGTGAGGTTAAGCGACTAAGCGTACACGGTGGATGCCCTGGCAGTCAGAGGCGATGAAGGACGTGCTAATCTGCGATAAGCGTCGGTAAGGTGATATGAACCGTTATAACCGGCGATTTCCGAATGGGGAAACCCAGTGTGATTCGTCACACTATCATTACGTGAATACATAGCGTAATGAAGCGAACCGGGGGAACTGAAACATCTAAGTACCCCGAGGAAAAGAAATCAACCGAGATTCCCCCAGTAGCGGCGAGCGAACGGGGAGCAGCCCAGAGTCTGAATCAGCATGTGTGTTAGTGGAAGCGTCTGGAAAGTCGCACGATACAGGGTGAAAGTCCCGTACACAAAAGTGCATGTGTTGTGAACTCGAAGAGTAGGGCGGGACACGTGGTATCCTGTCTGAATATGGGGGGACCATCCTCCAAGGCTAAATACTCCTGACTGACCGATAGTGAACCAGTACCGTGAGGGAAAGGCGAAAAGAACCCCGGCGAGGGGAGTGAAAAAGAACCTGAAACCGTGTACGTACAAGCAGTGGGAGCACCCTTTGGGGTGTGACTGCGTACCTTTTGTATAATGGGTCAGCGACTTATATTCTGTAGCAAGGTTAACCGAATAGGGGAGCCGAAGGGAAACCGAGTCTTAACTGGGCGTTAAGTTGCAGGGTATAGACCCGAAACCCGGTGATCTAGCCATGGGCAGGTTGAAGGTTGGGTAACACTAACTGGAGGACCGAACCGACTAATGTTGAAAAATTAGCGGATGACTTGTGGCTGGGGGTGAAAGGCCAATCAAACCGGGAGATAGCTGGTTCTCCCCGAAAGCTATTTAGGTAGCGCCTCGTGAATTCATCTTCGGGGGTAGAGCACTGTTTCGGCTAGGGGGTCATCCCGACTTACCAACCCGATGCAAACTGCGAATACCGAAGAATGTTATCACGGGAGACACACGGCGGGTGCTAACGTCCGTCGTGAAGAGGGAAACAACCCAGACCGCCAGCTAAGGTCCCAAAGTCATGGTTAAGTGGGAAACGATGTGGGAAGGCACAGACAGCCAGGATGTTGGCTTAGAAGCAGCCATCATTTAAAGAAAGCGTAATAGCTCACTGGTCGAGTCGGCCTGCGCGGAAGATGTAACGGGGCTAAACCATGCACCGAAGCTGCGGCAGCGACACTATGTGTTGTTGGGTAGGGGAGCGTTCTGTAAGCCGTTGAAGGTGTACTGTGAGGTATGCTGGAGGTATCAGAAGTGCGAATGCTGACATAAGTAACGATAATGCGGGTGAAAAACCCGCACGCCGGAAGACCAAGGGTTCCTGTCCAACGTTAATCGGGGCAGGGTGAGTCGACCCCTAAGGCGAGGCCGAAAGGCGTAGTCGATGGGAAACAGGTTAATATTCCTGTACTTGGTGTTACTGCGAAGGGGGGACGGAGAAGGCTATGTTAGCCGGGCGACGGTTGTCCCGGTTTAAGCATGTAGGCGGGAAGTTTAGGTAAATCCGGACTTCTTTTAACGCTGAGGTGTGATGACGAGGCACTACGGTGCTGAAGTAACAAATGCCCTGCTTCCAGGAAAAGCCTCTAAGCATCAGGTAACACGAAATCGTACCCCAAACCGACACAGGTGGTCAGGTAGAGAATACCAAGGCGCTTGAGAGAACTCGGGTGAAGGAACTAGGCAAAATGGTGCCGTAACTTCGGGAGAAGGCACGCTGATATGTAGGTGAAGTGGTTTACCCATGGAGCTGAAATCAGTCGAAGATACCAGCTGGCTGCAACTGTTTATTAAAAACACAGCACTGTGCAAACACGAAAGTGGACGTATACGGTGTGACGCCTGCCCGGTGCCGGAAGGTTAATTGATGGGGTTATCCGTAAGGAGAAGCTCTTGATCGAAGCCCCGGTAAACGGCGGCCGTAACTATAACGGTCCTAAGGTAGCGAAATTCCTTGTCGGGTAAGTTCCGACCTGCACGAATGGCGTAATGATGGCCAGGCTGTCTCCACCCGAGACTCAGTGAAATTGAACTCGCTGTGAAGATGCAGTGTACCCGCGGCAAGACGGAAAGACCCCGTGAACCTTTACTATAGCTTGACACTGAACACTGGTCCTTGATGTGTAGGATAGGTGGGAGGCTTTGAAGTGTGGACGCCAGTCTGCATGGAGCCATCCTTGAAATACCACCCTTTAATGGCTGGTGTTCTAACGTAGACCCGTGATCCGGGTTGCGGACAGTGTCTGGTGGGTAGTTTGACTGGGGCGGTCTCCTCCTAAAGAGTAACGGAGGAGCACGAAGGTTAGCTAATCCTGGTCGGACATCAGGAGGTTAGTGCAAAGGCATAAGCTAGCTTGACTGCGAGAGTGACGGCTCGAGCAGGTGCGAAAGCAGGTCTTAGTGATCCGGTGGTTCTGAATGGAAGGGCCATCGCTCAACGGATAAAAGGTACTCCGGGGATAACAGGCTGATACCGCCCAAGAGTTCATATCGACGGCGGTGTTTGGCACCTCGATGTCGGCTCATCACATCCTGGGGCTGAAGTAGGTCCCAAGGGTATGGCTGTTCGCCATTTAAAGTGGTACGCGAGCTGGGTTTAGAACGTCGTGAGACAGTTCGGTCCCTATCTGCCGTGGGCGCTGGAGAATTGAGGGGGGCTGCTCCTAGTACGAGAGGACCGGAGTGGACGCATCACTGGTGTTCGGGTTGTCATGCCAATGGCATTGCCCGGTAGCTAAATGCGGAAGAGATAAGTGCTGAAAGCATCTAAGCACGAAACTTGCCCCGAGATGAGTTCTCCCTGACTCCTTGAGAGTCCTGAAGGAACGTTAAAGACGATGACGTTGATAGGTCGGGTGTGTAAGTGTAGCGATACATTGAGCTAACCGATACTAATGAACCGTGAGGCTTAACCTTACAACGCCGAAGGTGTTTTGGCGAAAGACAGAGACAATATTCAGCCTGATTACAGATAACATCGACATGCAAAAGCGTGTTGATAAACAGAATTTGCCTGGCGGCTGTAGCGCGGTGGTCCCACCTGACCCCATGCCGAACTCAGAAGTGAAACGCCGTAGCGCCGATGGTAGTGTGGGGTCTCCCCATGCGAGAGTAGGGAACTGCCAGGCATCAAATTGCAGTAAACCGGGATGAAGAATCCGGGTGGTGACAAAGAAATTCGGTGGAGCGGTAGTTCAGTTGGTTAGAATACCTGCCTGTCACGCAGGGGGTCGCGGGTTCGAGTCCCGTCCGTTCCGCCACTTATTAGAAAATTAAGCCTGCTACTAAGCAGGCTTAATGATAAGAAGATTTAGGGGCGTAGCTCAGTTGGTAGAGCACCGGTCTCCAAAACCGGGTGTCGCGAGTTCGAGTCTCTCCGCCCCTGCCAGAAACAATCCTTAGCATTATTGCTAAGGATTTTTTTTTACCTGTAATTTGAGTTTTTCCTTCTTTCTATTTTACTCCCGGCATCCTTGCCAGCGTTTTCCTTAATCTTCCAGAATATTCGTTCTCAGCAGATCGCAAATCAGTGCATGTTTATCGCTATTTTGCAGCCAAACTGCATATAACGGGCGTGAAAGCGTTGTACTGTCGGTAACCGTATGGAGATCGCTTTTACCTTTAGCCCAGCTGACCGGTAGCCAGCTAAAACCTTTGAGGACTGAAAGTTGCTGCCTGGCTAATTCTGCCGAACTGGTGGTAAGTACCGGCACTTCATCTCCCGCAATCAATCCAGCCTCGTGTTGCTGAAAGTCAGGTCCCCATTCCAGACGCAGATAATTCAGTTCATCTTTGGTTTGTGAAGGAGAACTGCAATAGAGCGCCAGCGTGAAATATCCCAACAGTTGGCTGCTAAATTCGTCCATTTTGGGCGTTTCGGTAGTAATCAATAGATCAAGCTGTCGTTCATGAAGCTGTTTTACTAACGACTGTCGCTGCGCGATCCTCGCTTCAAATTGTAGGCTGGATTGTGGCTCCTGGGATTGGTACAAACGCCCCAGCCAGCCATTAAGCATGCATTCCCAGAGGGATGCGCTGGCACCAATAGAAAACTCGTTATGCCGCGAGGTATTCGCAACCTCCTTACGTGCTGCTTGCCACGTATTCATCAGCGTTTCAGCGTAAGGTAATAATTTTTCACCTGCAGCGGTTAAACGGATATTGTTTCTGTGTCGGGTGAACAGGTTTACACCCAATTGATTTTCCAGTTGTCTGATCCGAAAACTAACCGCTGATTGGGTCAGATAGAGCGCTTCAGCAGCCCTGCCAAAGTGGCGTGTCCGGCTAACTTCCAGGAAAGTTTTTAACAATTCCGTATCCACAACTCGCTCCATAAAATTATTTGTCGTTATGATTTAAATCTTTTGTTTGACGCTCTGTCAAGCGTAACTAATACTCCGCGCCATAAATAGCTCGGCCAAAGAATTAGGAGCGTGCAGGATGGCGGAAAGCTTTACGACGACTAATCGATATTTCGATAATAAATATTATCCCCGCGGATTCTCCCGTCATGGTGATTTCACCATTAAAGAAGCACAACTGCTTGAGCGTCACGGTTATGCTTTCAACGAGCTGGATCTGGGCAAGCGTGAGCCGGTAACGGAAGAAGAAAAACTGTTTGTTGCGGTATGCCGTGGTGAGCGCGAACCGGTTACCGAAGCTGAACGTGTGTGGTCCAAATACATGACGCGCATTAAGCGTCCAAAACGCTTCCACACGCTGTCTGGCGGGAAACCTCAGGTGGAAGGTGCGGAAGACTACACCGAATCTGATGATTAATAAAAAAGGGCGAAAGCCCTTTTTTTATGCCAGTAGTTTCTGCAAATGAATGAGTAATCTGTCTATCGCCCGATACCCAACAGCCTCCTGTAAGTGCTGGCGAGAGATATGGTCAGATTGTTCTATATCCGCGATCGTTCGAGCGACCTTTATCAGGCGTAACCAGGCGCGGATGGATAATCCGAGATGCGCGAGCGTTTCTTCAAGCCACTGCGCATCGTCGCTACGCAATGGACAGTATTTATGGATATCCTGACTGTCCAGGTGCGCATTTAACTTATTCTGCCGCCGATACTGACGCTCTCGTGCTGCCATAACGCGTTGCTTCACCGTTGCGCTATCTTCCCCTTTTACCTGGCTCTGGCTGAGTATGCCGGGCGGCGGTAAGGGGATTTCGAGGGAGAGATCGAAGCGGTCAAGAAATGGACCTGATAATCGATTGAGGTAGCGTAGCGTCTGCTCTGGGGTACAGCGGTTATGGTTCCCCTGATAATGTCCTGTTGGGCTGGGATTCATGGCAGCAATAAGCTGAAAACGCGCGGGGTAAGTTATTTTTGCCCGAGTGCGGGATAAATGAATCTGCCCGGACTCAATGGGCTCTCGCAGTGCATCCAGCGTGCGCCGCTCAAACTCGGGAAGTTCATCCAGAAACAGTATGCCGTTATGCGCCAGAGATATCTCGCCTGGCGCAGGAATAGAGCCTCCACCGACCATGGCGGTTAATGAAGCACTGTGATGCGGCGAACGAAAAGGGCGTTGTTTCCACTGTTTTTGTAGCGTGTCGGAATTGACCAGACTTAGAATCGCGGCGCTTTCCAGTGCCTCATCATTGCTCAGTGGCGGAAGCAATCCTCTCAGGCGACTGGCCAGCATGGTCTTACCCGTTCCCGGCGGCCCGATGAGTAAGAGGTTATGACCGCCAGCTGCGGTAAGTTCCAGTCCGCGTTTACCTTGTTCCTGGCCGATAACATCGCTCAGATCATCTGCTAATGCGCAGGGGGTAAAATCTGCCGATGATGGTCTGTCTAAATCATGCTTACCTTCGAGAAATGCGCATACAGCCTGTAGATGATCGGCAATAAGGCACCCTTCACCGTGTATCAGTCCCACTTCAGCTGCATTCTCTTTTGCGACAATAATTCTCCTGCCTGCGCGAATAGCTTCAGTTGCACTTGATATCGCACCGGGAACGCCGCGTAACGCGCCTGTAAGCGCTAATTCGCCTACCAGCTCATATGTATCGAGGTTATGGGTTGTAAGCTGCTCAGACGCTGCCAGAAGCGCAACTGCGATAGGTAAATCATATCGTCCCCCTTCTTTCGGGAGATCGGCCGGAGCGAGGTTTATGGTTATCTTCTTCGCCGGGAATTCATAACCGCTATTAATAATCGCACTGCGAACCCGATCGCGGGCTTCTTTTACCGTTGTTTCGGGTAATCCCACCATGGTTAAACCAGGCAAACCATTACTGATATGTACCTCGATAGTAATAGCTGGCGCATTCACGCCCAGCGCAGCGCGTGTGTGAACAATCGATAGTGACATAAGCCCTCCTGATGAAAGCATTATGTCGCAATACATCGCGGCAAGATTTCACATAATTACGGTTTTTAGAGGCTTATTCCCGTGTTTTTATGTAGCTCAATACTGCTTGCATAAAGCCTGGAATAGCGCTCGCAAACGCTTTTGAATAACGTTTTTAGTAGGGAACGGGTTGCCGAGAATCACCTGAAAAGTGAAATATTTTCACTTTTGATTTTTTGTATAAAAAACAATGATATTTATCTAAACCGTTAACGGCGTCAGAAAAACGAATAAAAAAATATCTTGTGTCATTTGCAAATTCTATGGTAACTCTTTAGGTATTCCTTCGAACAAGATGCAAGAAAATACAAAAATGACAGCCCTTCTACGAGTGATTAGCCTGGTCGTGATTAGCGTGGTGGTGATTATTATCCCACCGTGCGGGGCTGCACTTGGACGAGGAAAGGCTTAGAAAACAAGCCTTAACGAACTAAGACCCCCGCACCGAAAGGTCCGGGGGTTTTTTTGACCTTAAAAACATACATGAGGAGCAGAAAGTGAACGGTAGCATAAAATTCTGTTTCTCAAGATTTACGGCGGGGATGTAACTATGAATGGGGCACA
Source organism: Citrobacter sp. C13 (assembly GCF_014596815.2). NCBI lineage: Bacteria > Pseudomonadati > Pseudomonadota > Gammaproteobacteria > Enterobacterales > Enterobacteriaceae > Citrobacter > Citrobacter sp. C13. The sequence continues at coordinate 4,827,355 of NZ_CP115024.1, read as the reverse complement.
GTGGGTGGTACATGCGTTGCGTGCACAAGGGGTTCAAACCGTCTTTGGTTATCCTGGTGGCGCAATTATGCCGGTTTACGATGCGTTGTATGACGGCGGCGTAGAACACCTGTTGTGCCGACACGAGCAGGGTGCGGCAATGGCGGCAATTGGCTATGCCCGTGCGACCGGTAAAACCGGTGTGTGTATCGCCACTTCAGGTCCTGGCGCTACCAACCTGATCACCGGACTCGCCGATGCGCTGTTAGATTCTGTTCCTGTGGTGGCGATCACCGGTCAGGTGGCCTCACCTTTCATCGGAACGGATGCGTTCCAGGAAGTGGACGTTCTCGGTATGTCTTTGTCCTGCACCAAACACAGTTTCCTGGTGCAGTCACTGGAAGAGCTGCCGCGCATTATGGCAGAGGCTTTCGCTGTGGCGAACTCCGGTCGTCCGGGTCCGGTTCTGGTTGATATCCCGAAAGACATCCAGCTGGCCAGCGGTACGCTGGAGCCGTATTTTACGACCGTCGAAAATGTAGAGGTTTTCCCGCACGCTGATGTTGAGCAGGCGCGTAAAATGCTGGCGCAGGCGCAAAAACCGATCCTGTACGTCGGTGGCGGTGTTGGTATGGCGCAGGCGGTCCCGGCCCTGCGTGAATTTATCGCGGTAACCCAAATGCCGGTCGCCTGCACGTTGAAGGGGCTGGGCGCAGTAGAAGCTGACTACCCATACTATTTGGGTATGTTGGGAATGCATGGCGCTAAAGCGGCAAATTTTGCGGTGCAAGAATGTGATTTACTGATTGCAGTGGGCGCGCGTTTTGATGACCGGGTGACCGGCAAGCTGAATACCTTCGCACCGAATGCCAGCGTGATCCACATGGATATCGACCCGGCGGAAATGAACAAGCTGCGCCAGGCGCACGTCGCCCTGCAGGGTGATTTAAATTCTCTGCTGCCGGCATTGCAGCAATCTCTGAAGATTGACGCATGGCGTCAGCATAGCGCTGAACTGCGCACAGAGCATATCTGGCGCTATGATCATCCCGGTGAGGCTATCTACGCGCCACTGTTGTTGAAGCAGTTGTCCGATCGCAAACCCGCGGACAGCGTAGTGACAACGGATGTTGGTCAGCATCAGATGTGGTCGGCGCAGCATATGACCTACACCCGCCCGGAAAATTTCATCACCTCGAGCGGCCTGGGTACGATGGGCTTTGGCCTGCCAGCAGCGGTTGGCGCGCAGGTTGCTCGCCCGAACGATACGGTAATCTGTATCTCCGGTGACGGTTCCTTCATGATGAATGTACAGGAACTGGGCACCGTAAAACGCAAGCAGTTGCCGCTGAAAATAGTCTTACTCGACAACCAGCGGTTAGGCATGGTGCGACAATGGCAGCAGCTGTTTTTCCAGGAACGTTATAGCGAAACCACCCTTACCGATAACCCCGATTTCCTCATGTTGGCCAGCGCCTTCGGCATACCAGGTCAACACATCACCCGTAAAGACCAGGTTGAAGCGGCACTCGACACCATGCTGAACAGCGAGGGGCCATACCTGCTTCATGTCTCAATCGACGAACTTGAGAATGTCTGGCCTCTGGTACCGCCAGGTGCCAGTAACTCAGAAATGCTGGAGAAATTATCATGATGCAACATCAGGTCGCCGTTGAGGCTCGTTTCAATCCGGAAACGTTAGAACGTGTTTTACGCGTGGTACGCCATCGTGGTTTTCAGGTGTGCTCCATGAATATGGAAGCCGCCAGCGATGCGCAAAATATAAATATCGAATTGACCGTTGCCAGCCCCCGGTCGGTCGACTTACTGTTTAGTCAGTTAAGTAAACTGGTAGACGTTGCACATGTTGCTATCTGCCAGAGCACAACCACATCACAACAAATCCGCGCCTGAGCGCAAAAGGAAGAAAAATGACGACGAAAAAAGCTGATTACATTTGGTCTAATGGCGAGATGATTCGTTGGGAAGACGCGAAGGTTCACGTGATGTCCCACGCGCTGCACTACGGTACTTCAGTATTCGAAGGCATCCGTTGCTACGATTCTCACAAAGGGCCGGTGGTGTTCCGTCATCGCGAACATATGCAGCGTCTGCGTGATTCAGCCAAGATCTATCGTTTTCCGGTTTCTCAGAGCGTTGATGAGCTGATGGAAGCTTGCCGCGAGGTGATTCGTAAAAACAATCTGACCAGCGCCTATATTCGTCCGCTGGTGTTTGTTGGCGACGTGGGGATGGGCGTTAACCCGCCAGCGGGATACACCACTGACGTGATCATCGCCGCGTTCCCGTGGGGTGCTTACCTTGGTGCAGAAGCGCTGGAGCAGGGGATCGACGCGATGGTTTCTTCCTGGAACCGCGTTGCGCCGAACACCATCCCTACTGCTGCTAAAGCGGGCGGTAACTATCTGTCTTCGCTGCTGGTGGGTAGCGAAGCGCGTCGTCATGGCTATCAGGAAGGCATTGCGCTGGATGTGAATGGTTACATCTCCGAAGGTGCGGGCGAAAACCTGTTTGAAGTAAAAGACGGCATTCTGTTTACCCCGCCGTTTACCTCTTCTGCACTGCCGGGTATTACCCGTGACGCGATCATTAAGCTGGCGAAAGATCTCGATATCGAAGTACGTGAGCAGGTGTTGTCCCGTGAATCACTGTACCTGGCTGACGAAGTGTTCATGTCCGGTACCGCGGCCGAAATCACCCCAGTACGCAGTGTCGATGGTATCCAGGTGGGCGAAGGCCGCTGCGGTCCGGTCACCAAACGCATCCAGCAGGCCTTCTTTGGCCTCTTCACCGGTGAAACGGAAGATAAATACGGCTGGTTGGATTCAGTAAACCAATAACAAAATTAATATTTCCCCAAAATAATTCACGTTGCAGGAAGACGGCAACGCAGCAAGTCCCAGGAGCTTACTGTAGTAAGTGACTGGGGTGAGCGAGGCGGCCAACGCACCTGCGGCGTGAAGTATGCAGGGGAAAGACAGACGGGAGTTAATCAAGCATGCCTAAGTATCGTTCTGCTACCACCACCCACGGCCGCAATATGGCGGGTGCCCGCGCATTGTGGCGCGCTACCGGGATGACCGATGATGACTTCGGCAAACCGATTATCGCTGTGGTGAACTCCTTTACCCAGTTTGTGCCGGGTCACGTCCACCTGCGCGATCTCGGTAAGCTGGTTGCCGAACAAATCGAAGCCTCAGGCGGCGTGGCGAAAGAGTTCAACACCATTGCTGTGGATGATGGTATCGCCATGGGCCATGGCGGCATGCTGTATTCACTGCCGTCGCGTGAGCTGATCGCTGACTCCGTTGAGTACATGGTTAACGCCCACTGCGCTGATGCGATGGTCTGCATCTCCAACTGCGACAAAATCACCCCCGGGATGTTAATGGCCTCTTTGCGCCTGAATATTCCGGTGATCTTTGTTTCCGGCGGTCCGATGGAAGCCGGGAAAACCAAGCTCTCTGACCAAATCATCAAGCTCGACCTGGTTGATGCGATGATTCAGGGGGCTGACCCGAAAGTTTCCGACTCACAAAGCGAGCAGGTTGAACGTTCCGCTTGCCCAACCTGCGGCTCCTGTTCCGGGATGTTCACCGCTAACTCGATGAACTGCCTGACCGAAGCGCTGGGATTGTCACAGCCGGGTAACGGTTCACTGCTGGCAACTCACGCCGACCGTAAAGAACTGTTCCTTAACGCAGGTAAACGCATCGTCGAGCTGACCAAACGCTATTACGAGCAGGATGATGCCTCCGCCCTGCCGCGCAACATTGCCAGCAAAGCGGCGTTTGAGAACGCCATGACGCTGGATATCGCCATGGGCGGCTCCACCAATACCGTTCTGCACCTGTTGGCGGCCGCGCAAGAAGCGGAAATCGACTTCACCATGAGTGATATCGACAAGCTGTCCCGCAAAGTCCCGCAGCTGTGTAAAGTGGCGCCGAGCACGCAGAAATACCATATGGAAGACGTGCACCGCGCAGGCGGTGTGTTGGGTATTTTAGGCGAACTGGATCGTGCCGAACTGCTGAACCGCGACGTGAAAAACGTGCTGGGTCTGACTCTGCCGCAAACGCTTGATCGGTATGACGTGATGTTGACCAAAGACGACGCGGTGAAAAAAATGTTCCGTGCCGGCCCGGCCGGCATTCGTACTACCCAGGCATTCTCACAGGATTGCCGTTGGGATACGCTGGATGACGACCGCGCTGAAGGCTGCATTCGCTCGCTGGAGCACGCTTATAGCAAAGACGGCGGTCTGGCAGTTCTGTACGGTAACTTCGCGGAAAACGGCTGTATTGTAAAAACCGCAGGCGTGGATGACAGTATCCTGAAATTCACCGGCCCGGCAAAAGTGTATGAAAGCCAGGACGATGCGGTTGAAGCCATCCTCGGCGGTAAAGTGGTGGCTGGCGACGTGGTTGTCATTCGCTACGAAGGGCCGAAAGGCGGACCAGGCATGCAGGAAATGCTCTACCCAACCACCTTCCTGAAATCGATGGGCCTCGGTAAGGCTTGCGCGCTGATTACCGACGGTCGTTTCTCCGGCGGTACTTCGGGGCTTTCCATTGGTCACGTTTCTCCGGAAGCGGCCAGCGGCGGTAATATCGCGATTATCGAAGATGGTGACATGATTGCCATCGATATCCCGAATCGTGGCATTCAATTGCAACTGAGTGATGCGGAAATCGCTGCGCGCCGTGAAGCGCAGGAAGCTCGCGGTGACAAAGCCTGGACGCCAAAAGATCGTCAGCGTCAGGTCTCCTTTGCACTGCGCGCCTACGCCAGCCTGGCAACCAGCGCCGACAAAGGTGCGGTGCGCGATAAGTCGAAGCTCGGGGGATAATGATCATGGCGGATTCACAACCTCTATCCGGCGCTCCTGAGGGCGCCGAGTATCTCAGAGCGGTACTGCGTGCGCCGGTATACGAAGCGGCACAGGTAACGCCGCTACAGAAAATGGAAAAACTCTCTTCGCGCCTCGACAACGTCATTCTGGTGAAGCGCGAAGACCGTCAACCCGTTCACAGCTTCAAGCTACGCGGTGCCTATGCCATGATGGCGGGCTTGACCGAAGAACAAAAAGCGCATGGCGTCATTACCGCATCGGCTGGTAATCATGCTCAGGGTGTCGCGTTCTCTTCTGCGCGATTAGGCGTGAAGGCGCTGATTGTCATGCCAACGGCTACCGCCGATATCAAAGTCGATGCCGTTCGCGGCTTCGGCGGAGAAGTGCTGCTGCACGGCGCGAATTTTGATGAAGCTAAAGCTAAAGCGATTGAATTGTCGCAGCAGCAAGGTTTTACCTGGGTTCCACCGTTCGATCATCCGATGGTGATTGCCGGGCAGGGCACGCTGGCGCTGGAGCTGCTCCAGCAGGACGCGCATCTCGATCGCGTATTCGTGCCAGTTGGTGGTGGCGGATTAGCGGCAGGTGTTGCGGTGCTGATTAAACAGCTGATGCCGCAAATCAAAGTAATTGCCGTGGAAGCGGAAGATTCGGCCTGCCTGAAAGCGGCGCTGGATGCCGGTCATCCGGTGGATCTGCCGCGTGTGGGTCTCTTTGCCGAAGGCGTGGCGGTGAAACGTATCGGCGATGAAACCTTCCGTCTGTGCCAGGAATATCTCGACGATATTATTACTGTTGATAGCGATGCTATTTGCGCGGCAATGAAAGACCTGTTCGAAGATGTGCGCGCGGTGGCGGAGCCTTCCGGGGCGCTGGCGCTGGCGGGGATGAAAAAATACATCGCCCAGCATAATATTCGCGGCGAGCGTCTGGCGCATGTTCTTTCCGGCGCTAACGTTAACTTCCACGGCCTGCGCTACGTTTCCGAACGTTGCGAGCTTGGGGAACAGCGCGAAGCCTTGCTGGCAGTAACTATTCCGGAAGAAAAGGGCAGCTTCCTGAAGTTCTGTCAGCTGCTGGGCGGGCGCTCGGTGACCGAATTTAACTACCGTTTTGCTGATGCGAAAGACGCCTGCATTTTTGTCGGTGTACGTCTGAGCCGCGGGCTGGAAGAGCGTAAGGAAATCCTGCAACTGCTCAATGAGGGCGGCTATAGCGTAGTGGATCTGTCTGATGACGAGATGGCGAAGCTACACGTACGTTATATGGTCGGTGGACGCCCGTCGAAATCCTTACAGGAACGTCTCTACAGCTTTGAATTTCCTGAATCGCCGGGGGCATTGCTCAAATTTCTGCATACCCTGGGGACGCACTGGAATATTTCATTGTTCCACTATCGCAGTCACGGCACCGATTATGGTCGCGTACTGGCGGCGTTTGAGTTGGGTGAACACGAGCCTGATTTCGAAACGCGGCTAAACGAACTGGGTTATGACTGTCACGATGAAACACATAACCCAGCGTTCAGGTTCTTCCTGGCGGGTTAAAGACAGCCATTAAAAAAGGGTTCATGTAAAAACATGAACCCTTTTTGCTACTGTATCAGCAGATTACAGCGTGATAACGTCGAATTCGACTTCGGTGTTCACGTCTGCATCGTAATCCACACCGTCGAGAGCAAAACCGAACAGATTCAGGAATTCCTGCTTGTATCCTGCATAGTCAGTTTCTTGCGCCAGGTTTTCGGTGGTGATCAGCGGCCACAGATCGCGGCATGCCTGCTGAATGTCGTCACGCAGTTCCCAGTCATCCATACGGATACGCTGGTTGTCATCAAGCGCCACTTTATCGCCGTACAGGCTGGTGGTCATCAGACGGTTGATCTGCTCAATACAACCTTCGTGAATGCCCTGCGCTTTCATCAGCTTGAAGACCATGGAGATGTACAGCGGCATTACCGGAATCGCAGAAGATGCCTGGGTGATGACGGACTTCAGTACCGCAACGTTAGCGGAACCGTTCAGCGGTGCCAGCTGGTTACGCAGCTCACCCGCCGCGCGATCGAGGTCTTCTTTCGCTTTGCCCAGCGCGCCGTGCCAGTAGATTGGCCAGGTCAGGTCGGTACCGATGTAGGAGTAGGCTACGGTTTTCACGCCTTCAGCCAGCACGCCTGCTTCACTCAGCGCGCCCATCCACAATTCCCAGTCTTCGCCGCCCATCACGGTGACGGTGTTCTGTACTTCTTCTTCGGTAGCCGGCTCAATGCTGGCGGTGATGATCTGATCTTTGTTGGTATCGATCGCTTTAGAGGTGTAAACCTCACCGATTGGCTTCAGCGCAGAGCGGACAACTTCACCGGTTTTCGGCATTTTACGCACTGGGGAAGCCAGTGAGTAAACCACCAGGTCAATCTGACCCAGGTCTTCTTTAATCAGTTTAATCACTTCATCACGGCATTCGTCAGAGAACGCATCGCCGTTGATGCTTTTGGAGTACAGACCTTCACGCTTGGCCGCTTCGTCGAAAGCTGCAGAGTTATACCAGCCTGCGGAACCTGGTTTGGTATCCGTGCCCGGTTTTTCGAAAAATACGCCGATAGTGGCGGCACCGCTGCCAAAGGCGGCGGAAATTCTGGAAGCCAGACCGTAACCGGTGGAAGCACCGATCACCAGCACGCGAGACGGGCCGTTCTCGATTTTCCCGTTCTGCTTAACATACTCGATCTGCTTTTCCACGTTGACTTTGCAGCCAGTCGGATGGGTCGTTGTACAGATGAATCCACGAATTTTTGGTTTGATTATCATAATGATGGCTAATTAAGTTTGTATTTTCGCTGTCAAGTGCGCAATGACACCGTCTGTTCTGGCCTGCTTAACGCGATGGTTAACAAGCCCCCCACTACAATGGATCACGACATTATACAGAAAAGGAGCGCCAATACTGAATCTACCACTGATTTTAGGCCTGACGCTGGCGCTACTCGGCGGATTTACGTTCCAGAACAATCTTCCAGAACGCATCAATCAGCGGCTCATGCAGCCGTTTTTTCGGCGCGCAGACGCCCAGCTCGAACGGCGTTTTTTCGTCGCTGCGTTCTAAAATCATCACGCGGTTGCGTACCGGCTCCGGGCTGTTTTCCAGCACCACTTCCGGCAGCAGCGCCACGCCGCAGCCCAGCGCCACCATTGAGACCATCGCTTCGTGGCCACCCACCGTGGCGTAAATCGATGGGTTGCTGATTTTGTGACGGCGAAACCACAGCTCGATGCGGCGGCGTACCGGACCCTGGTCGGCCATGATAAACGGCACCGTTGACCAGTCGGGCTTATCGACCGATACCTGATTACGCACCGGGCAGGGCAGCGCCGGGGCGATTAGCACGACCGTCAGATTCTCCAGCATCGAGAATGCCACCGCGCCGGGCAGCGTTTCGGGCTTACCGGCAATCGCCAGATCGGCTTCGCCAGTGACCACTTTGTCCATCGCATCGGCGGCGTCGCCGGTGGTGAGCTTAATTTCCACCGATGGATGCTCGGCGCGGAAACGGTCAAGGATTGGCGGCAGATGGCTGTAGGCGGCAGTTACCGAACAGAAGATATGCAGTTCGCCTGACAGCGACGGCCCTTGTTGATCGAGGGTGTGACGTAACTGCTGGTACTGCAACAGCGTCTGTTGGGCAAACACGCGCAGCTCTTCACCGGCTTCGGTCAGCGTAACCGTGCGGTTATCGCGCACAAACAGCGGCTGGCCGAGGTCTTCTTCGAGGCGCTGAATCTGCCGGGAAAGCGTGGATGGGCTGACGTGCATTGCCCGCGCGCTGCGGCCAAAGTGACGACTTTCAGCCAAATGCAGGAACATTTTCAGATCGCGTAAATCCACAGACGAGCCTCCGATTTTCTACGTTGCATAAATTGCAATGTGACGTTGTGAATATATCAATTTCCGCAATAAATTTCCTGTTGTAATGTGGATTCAATCTCGCAAATACAAATCTGCGAACCGAATAATAAGCACCACAACACAACATCACGGAGTACACCATCATGGCTAACTACTTTAATACACTGAACCTGCGCCAGCAGCTGGCACAGCTGGGTAAATGTCGCTTTATGGGTCGCGACGAATTCGCCGATGGTGCGAGCTACCTTCAGGGTAAAAAAGTGGTCATCGTCGGCTGTGGTGCTCAGGGTCTGAACCAGGGCCTGAACATGCGTGACTCCGGTCTGGATATCTCCTACGCACTGCGTAAAGAAGCCATTGCTGAGAAGCGTGCTTCCTGGCGTAAAGCGACCGAAAACGGCTTCAAAGTGGGTACCTACGAAGAGCTGATCCCGCAGGCTGATCTGGTGGTTAACCTGACGCCGGACAAGCAGCACTCCGACGTTGTGCGTTCTGTACAGCCGCTGATGAAAGACGGCGCAGCGCTGGGTTACTCCCACGGCTTCAACATCGTGGAAGTGGGCGAGCAGATCCGTAAAGACATCACCGTCGTGATGGTGGCACCGAAATGTCCGGGTACAGAAGTGCGTGAAGAGTACAAACGTGGTTTCGGCGTACCTACGCTGATCGCCGTTCACCCGGAAAACGATCCGAAAGGCGAAGGCATGGCGATTGCTAAAGCCTGGGCTGCGGCTACTGGCGGTCACCGTGCGGGTGTGCTGGAGTCCTCCTTCGTTGCGGAAGTGAAATCTGATCTGATGGGTGAGCAGACTATCCTGTGCGGTATGCTGCAGGCCGGTTCTCTGCTGTGCTTCGATAAGCTGGTGGAAGAGGGTACTGACCCGGCATATGCTGAAAAACTGATTCAGTTCGGCTGGGAAACCATCACCGAAGCGCTGAAGCAGGGCGGCATCACCCTGATGATGGACCGTCTGTCTAACCCGGCGAAACTGCGTGCTTACGCGCTGTCCGAACAGCTGAAAGAGATCATGGCACCGCTGTTCCAGAAACACATGGATGACATCATCTCCGGTGAATTCTCTTCCGGTATGATGGCTGACTGGGCTAACGACGATAAGAAACTGCTGACCTGGCGTGAAGAGACCGGCAAAACCGCGTTCGAAACCGCTGCCCAGTTCGACGGTAAAATCGGCGAGCAGGAATACTTTGATAAAGGCGTTCTGATGATTGCGATGGTGAAAGCGGGCGTTGAGCTGGCGTTCGAAACTATGGTGGATTCCGGCATCATCGAAGAATCTGCTTACTACGAATCACTGCACGAACTGCCGCTGATCGCCAACACCATTGCGCGTAAGCGTCTGTACGAAATGAACGTGGTTATCTCTGATACCGCAGAATACGGCAACTACCTGTTCTCTTACGCTTGCGTACCGCTGCTGAAAGAGTTCATGACCACCCTGCAGACCGGCGACCTGGGCAAAGCGATTGCTGAAGGCGCGGTAGACAACGCGCAGCTGCGTGACGTGAACGATGCGATTCGCGGCCATGCTATCGAGAAAGTGGGCCAGAAACTGCGTGGCTACATGACCGATATGAAGCGCATTGCGGTCGCAGGATAATTCCTCATAGAGGAATGGCATATCAACAGCGCTTCGTAGGCCGGATAAGCCAAGCGCTATCCGGCAAAAAAAGCCCGGTGTTTAAACACCGGGCTTTCTATTAGTTACGGTACAGTACTTTAATGATGTGGTAACCGAACTGAGTGTGCAGCGGACCGGTTGGCTCCAGCACAGGGCAGGAAAAGACCACTTTGTCGAATGCCGGAACCATCTGGCCCTGACGGAATTCGCCCAAATCACCGCCGCGTTTGCCTGATGGGCAGATGGAGTGTTTTTTCGCCAGTTTGCCGAAGTCGGCGCCGTTTTTAATCTGCTCCAGAAGATCCAGTGCCAGTTTCTCTTCTTTAACAAGGATATGCACTGCTGCTGCTGTTTTTGCCATGATCGTGCCTTGAGTGGGGTGGTTAAGGCTGGCTATACTACCACGCTGTTATTCTCCCCTCCCGACTTTCATGAGTGACCCTTTATGCGTTTGAACCCCGGACAACAACAAGCCGTCGAATTCGTCACCGGACCTTGCCTGGTGCTGGCGGGAGCGGGTTCCGGCAAGACGCGTGTTATCACCAACAAAATAGCCCATCTGATCCGTGAATGTGGCTATCAGGCACGACATATTGCGGCAGTGACCTTTACCAATAAGGCTGCGCGCGAGATGAAAGAGCGCGTGGCGCAAACGCTGGGTCGTAAAGAGGCGCGTGGGTTGATGATCTCCACCTTCCACACCCTGGGACTGGATATCATTAAGCGTGAATACGCGGCGCTGGGGATGAAGTCTAACTTCTCGTTGTTTGACGATACTGACCAGGTGGCCTTGCTTAAGGAACTGACCGAAGGGCTAATCGAAGACGATAAGCTTATTCTCCAGCAGCTGATCTCGACGATCTCCAACTGGAAAAACGATCTGATGACGCCAGCGCAGGCGGCAGCCAGCGCAAAAGGCGAGCGCGATCGTATTTTTGCCCACTGCTATGGTCTGTATGACGCGCATATGAAGGCGTGCAACGTCCTCGATTTTGACGATCTGATCCTGCTTCCCACGCTGCTGCTACAGCGCAATGAAGAAGTACGTGAGCGCTGGCAAAACAGAATCCGCTACCTGCTGGTGGATGAATATCAGGATACTAACACCAGCCAGTACGAGCTGGTGAAGTTGCTGGTAGGGAAACGTGCGCGCTTTACCGTCGTGGGCGATGACGATCAGTCGATCTACTCCTGGCGCGGCGCCCGTCCGCAGAACCTGGTACTGTTGAGCAAAGATTTTCCGGCTTTGCAGGTGGTGAAGCTGGAGCAAAACTACCGTTCATCAGGTCGCATCCTTAAGGCGGCGAACATCCTCATTGCGAACAATCCACACGTCTTTGAAAAGCGGCTCTTTTCCGAGCTGGGTTACGGTGCTGAGCTGAAGGTACTAAGTGCCAATAATGAAGAGCACGAAGCGGAACGCGTGACCGGGGAATTAATTGCCCATCACTTTGTGAACAAGACTCAATATAAAGACTACGCCATCCTGTATCGCGGCAACCATCAGTCACGCGTGTTCGAAAAGTTTCTAATGCAGAACCGTATCCCGTACAAAATTTCCGGCGGAACATCGTTCTTCTCGCGTCCGGAAATTAAAGATCTGCTGGCCTACCTGCGTGTGCTGAGCAACCCGGATGACGACAGCGCATTTTTGCGCATCGTAAACACGCCAAAGCGTGAAATCGGTCCGGCTACGCTGCAAAAGTTGGGTGAATGGGCGATGACGCGTAATAAAAGCCTGTTTACCGCCAGCTTTGATATGGGGCTTAGCCAGACACTGACCGGGCGCGGGTATGACTCTCTGACCCGCTTTACGCATTGGCTGGGTGAAATTCAGCGCCTGGCGGAGCGCGAACCGGTTGCCGCTGTGCGCGATCTTATTCACGGTATTGATTACGAATCCTGGCTGTATGAAACCTCGCCGAGCCCGAAAGCGGCTGAAATGCGTATGAAAAACGTCAATACGCTGTTCAGCTGGATGACGGAGATGCTGGAAGGCAGTGAGCTGGAAGAGCCAATGACCCTGACCCAGGTCGTTACCCGCTTTACTCTGCGCGACATGATGGAACGTGGAGAGAGTGAAGAAGAGCTGGATCAGGTGCAATTGATGACGCTGCATGCCTCCAAAGGGCTGGAGTTCCCGTACGTGTTTATGGTGGGAATGGAAGAAGGATTTTTGCCGCACCAGAGCAGTATCGATGAAGACAATATCGACGAAGAACGTCGTCTGGCTTACGTAGGGATTACGCGTGCACAGAAAGAACTCATCTTCACGTTGTGTAAAGAGCGTCGTCAGTACGGTGAGCTGGTGCGTCCGGAACCGAGTCGTTTCCTGCTGGAGCTGCCACAGGATGACGTTATCTGGGAGCAAGAGCGTAAAGTGGTGAGCGCTGAGGAGCGGATGCAAAAAGGGCAGGCCAGCATCGCTAATATTCGGGCAATGATGGCGAAAGCCAAAGCGAAGTAGGTATTTTGTAGGCCGGATACGTGTAAACGCGCGCTATCCGGCAACCAACATCTAATGAACGTCCAGTGGCCAGTGGACATAGCTTTGCCACTGACTTTCCTGATCGATTAACTCTTTACCCAGCGGATGATGTTCCAGCCAGCCTTCTGGTAGCGTGACCGTCAGGTGCTCGTTTCTTGCATCCATTTGAATTTCCGGCACAAGATCGTCACGGCGACGGCTGGCGAAGATGATCGCCAAACGTAGCAAACGGCAAAGATGCTCTGCGATGCGCGGTGGCACTGCGTTTTGCTGGTGGAGCGAAGAGAGATCGACGGGATTGGTCTGGTTGAGTAACAGCGTTGCTAGCAGTTTCTTTTGCGCAGGGGTAAAACCCGGGAGATCGAGATTGCGCACCAGATAAGCGGCATGCTGTGGTGCCTGTTTAAAATCAACGCTCAGGCCAATTTCATGCAGCTGACAGGCACTAATCAGTAGTTCGCGGCTAATCGGTTCAAGATGCCACTTTTTTTCTACCTGATCGAGAAATTTAGTCGCTAAATTGGCAACGCGATGTGCTTGCTCTGTATCGACCATAAAGCGACGCTGGATATTGCGTAATGTGCGGCTACGAATATCCTGATCCACCGCCAGATGCAGCATGCCGTAGACCAGACCTTCACGTAATGCGCCGCCGGCCAGGGTCATGCATTGAATGTTCAGTTCGGTGAAAATAGCAATCAGAATGGCCAGCCCGCTGGGGAAAACCAGCGCACGTTCCAGCGTTAACCCTTCGATTTCCAGCTCTTCCAGACGACCGCAGTGAATGGCGCGCTGCTTAAGCTGCTGCAGTTTGGCCAACGTAATACGCTCATCCATACCCTGCGCCATCATGATTTCCTGCAACGCCTGGACGGTACCAGAGGCACCAACGCAAACTTTCCAGCCATGAAAACGCAGTTTGTCGGCGACCGGGCGCAGAACTTCACGTGCGGCCTTCTCTGCCTCGTCAAAGTTTTCCTGTGCCAGATTACGATCGGTAAAATAGCGTTCGAGCCAGGTGACGCAGCCCATTGACAGGCTGAACAGAGAGGTGGTTTGTGCGCCGGAACCGGTGACTAATTCAGTGCTGGCGCCACCAATATCCACAACCAGACGCTGATCGGCACCGCCGGTTGTGTGGGCCACACCTTGATAAATCAGTCGCGCTTCTTCTTCACCGCTAATCACCTGGACAGGGCAGCCAAGGATCTCTTGCGCTTTGGCAATAAACACATCGGCATTTACGGCGATGCGTAATGTTGCCGTGGCGACCACCCGGATTTGTGGATGCGGAATATCCTGCAGACGTTCAGCAAACAGGCGCAAACATTGCCAGCCGCGCTCCATCGCTTCAACAGAGAGCTCGTTGTCACCGTTGAGTCCAGCGGCCAGACGCACTTTGCGTTTGATACGCGTGAGCGTCTGGATGCTTCCTGCCACCTCGCGTACAACCAGCATATGAAAACTATTCGAGCCGAGATCGATTGCTGCATACAGCGAAGTAGAATTCATACACTTCATCCTTCAACCTGTATCTGTGTTGGCTGCGTTCTCTCACCCGAATCACCTACTAAAATAAGCTCATCGGGATTCGTTTTCTTGCCGCCTTGATACAGGCTGAATGATTTTGTGTATGGCATAACTTTTCTTAACCTGAACGACGACGATTACGCGGAGCACCACCGGTACGGCGTGGGCCATTGCCTGTACGCGGGCGCGTTAAGCGCAACGGTTTCGGCAGATCGGTCATCAGCGCATCCGGGTTATATTTGCTGACCGGAATCGAGTGGCCGATATAGGTCTCGATTGCGGGTAAATTCAGCGCGTACTCTTCACAGGCCAGGCTGATAGAGTGACCGCTTGCGCCAGCACGTCCGGTACGACCGATTCGGTGAACGTAATCTTCACAGTCATCCGGCAGGTCATAGTTAAATACGTGCGTTACTGCTGGGATATGCAGGCCACGCGCAGCGACATCCGTCGCAACGAGAATGTCGAGATCGCCACGGGTGAACTCATCAAGAATACGCAGACGTTTTTTCTGTGCTACGTCACCGGTCAGCAGACCGACGCGATGACCGTCCGCAGCAAGGCTGCCCCAGATATCTTCACAACGATGCTTGGTGTTAGCAAAAACAATGGCGCGATCTGGCCACTCTTCTTCAATCAGCGTTTGCAGCAAACGCATTTTCTCTTCGTTGGAAGGGTAGAAGAGCTCTTCTTTAATGCGGTGGCCAGTTTTCTGTTCCGGTTCGACTTCAACGTACTCAGCGTTATTCATCTGTTCGAACGCCAGTTCGCGAACGCGGTAAGAGAGGGTTGCAGAAAACAGCATGTTCAGACGTTGGGTGGTTGGCGGCATACGACGGAACAGCCAACGGATATCTTTAATAAAGCCCAGATCGTACATACGATCGGCTTCATCCAGCACCACGACCTGAATCGCGCCCAGATTAATGTGGTTCTGTTTTGCATAGTCGATGAGACGACCGGTCGTGCCGATAAGAATATCGACGCCGCTTTCCAGCACTTTCAGCTGTTTATCGTAACCGTCGCCGCCATACGCCAGGCCTAATTTCAGACCAGTGGTCTGTGCCAGCGGCTCGGCATCGGCGTGGATCTGCACGGCTAACTCACGCGTTGGCGCCATAATTAACGCACGCGGTTGGTTCACCTTGCGATCGGCAATCGCGGGATGAGAGAGAAGATAATGAAACGTTGACGTCAGGAACGCCATCGTTTTTCCGGTACCGGTTTGCGCCTGCCCGGCAACATCACGACCAGCCAGCGTTAGCGGCAGCGCGAGGGCCTGAATGGGCGTACAGTTATGAAAGCCTTTATTTTCAAGGGCTTCTATCACCTTTGGGTGCAGGGCGAAGTCGGAAAACTTCTGTTCTGTTAAATGTGTTTTGCTCATAGTGTGGTAGAATATCAGCTTACTATTGCTTTACGAAAGCGTATCCGGTGAAATAAAGTCAACCTTTAGTTGGTTAATGCTACATCAACACGTCGTTGATTAATGCTACACCAATGCACCAGGCTTATTCCTGTGGAGTTATTATGAGCGATAAAATTATTCACCTGACTGACGACAGTTTTGACACGGATGTACTCAAAGCGGACGGAGCAATCCTCGTTGATTTCTGGGCAGAGTGGTGCGGTCCGTGCAAAATGATCGCTCCGATTCTGGATGAAATCGCTGACGAATATCAGGGCAAACTGACGGTTGCTAAACTGAACATTGACCAAAACCCAGGCACCGCGCCGAAGTATGGTATCCGTGGCATCCCGACCCTGCTGCTGTTTAAAAACGGCGAAGTTGCGGCGACGAAAGTCGGCGCGCTGTCCAAAGGTCAGTTGAAAGAATTCCTCGACGCTAATTTAGCGTAAGGAAGTCTCATGATCGGGCGACCCTACTTCGAAATGATTCGGATGACTGGACGCCCGACTTGAGTCGTGCTAAGTTAGTGTTGACTTCGTATTAAACATACCTTATTAAGTTTGAATCTAGTTATATCCAATACTTCCCGTTGTTTCTCGCGCGAGGAGTGGACAGATTCCTGGCTTGTCACTCAATCCGTCTTGTCGTTTCAGTTCTGCGTACTTTCCTGTGACCAGACAGCGAACAGACATGAGTTGATGGCCGTAAACAGGCATGGATGACCCTGCCATACCATTCACAACATTAAGTTCGAGATTTACCCCAAGTTTAAGAACTCACACCATTATGAATCTTACCGAATTAAAGAATACGCCGGTTTCTGAGCTGATCACTCTCGGCGAAAATATGGGCCTTGAAAACCTGGCTCGTATGCGCAAGCAGGACATTATTTTTGCCATCCTGAAGCAGCACGCAAAGAGTGGCGAAGATATCTTTGGTGACGGTGTGCTGGAGATATTGCAGGATGGATTTGGTTTCCTCCGCTCTGCAGACAGCTCCTACCTCGCCGGTCCTGATGACATCTACGTTTCTCCCAGCCAAATCCGCCGTTTCAACCTCCGCACTGGTGATACCATTTCTGGTAAGATTCGCCCGCCGAAAGAAGGTGAACGCTACTTTGCGCTGTTGAAAGTTAACGAAGTTAACTACGACAAACCAGAAAACGCCCGTAACAAAATCCTCTTTGAGAACTTAACGCCGCTGCACGCAAACTCTCGTCTGCGTATGGAACGTGGTAACGGTTCTACTGAAGACTTAACGGCGCGTGTACTGGATCTGGCATCGCCGATCGGTCGTGGCCAACGTGGTCTGATTGTTGCTCCGCCGAAAGCGGGTAAAACCATGCTGCTGCAGAACATCGCGCAGAGCATTGCATACAATCATCCTGACTGCGTGCTGATGGTGCTGCTGATTGACGAACGTCCGGAAGAAGTTACCGAGATGCAGCGTCTGGTGAAAGGTGAAGTGGTTGCCTCTACCTTTGACGAACCAGCCTCCCGCCACGTTCAGGTTGCGGAAATGGTTATCGAGAAGGCGAAACGTCTGGTTGAACACAAGAAAGACGTTATCATTCTGCTTGATTCCATCACCCGTCTGGCGCGTGCATATAACACCGTGGTTCCGGCTTCCGGTAAAGTACTGACCGGTGGTGTGGACGCCAACGCCCTGCATCGTCCGAAGCGTTTCTTTGGTGCTGCACGTAACGTGGAAGAGGGCGGTAGCCTGACCATCATCGCGACTGCGCTGATTGATACCGGCTCTAAAATGGATGAAGTTATCTACGAAGAGTTTAAAGGTACCGGCAACATGGAACTGCATCTCTCTCGTAAGATTGCTGAAAAACGCGTCTTCCCGGCTATCGACTACAACCGTTCCGGTACCCGTAAAGAAGAGCTGCTCACTACCCAGGAAGAGCTGCAGAAAATGTGGATCCTGCGCAAAATCATCCATCCGATGGGTGAAATCGACGCAATGGAATTCCTCATTAACAAACTGGCGATGACCAAGACCAATGACGACTTCTTCGATATGATGAAGCGTTCCTGATTCGGGCATCATCTGAAAACGCCACGTTTTTACGTGGCGTTTTGCTTTTGTGGATGTAATCTTAACGACACAATAATAATAATCCGGTATGACATACCGCCTGGCGACGAAGGGTTGTAATTCGTATTTTGTGGTTAATAATCATACAGAACCACCTGATATGGAATCGGGTTTCTCTTCTGAATAATCGCCTGGATGGTTATACTTCATATATTGATATTCTTTGAGAGTATGTATAGTGAATTTACTGACAGCAAGTACTGATCTCATCAGTATTTTTTTATTCACAACGCTGTTTCTTTTCTTTGCCCGTAAGGTTGCGAAAAAGATAGGATTGGTGGATAAACCCAACTTCCGCAAACGTCATCAGGGACTGATTCCGTTGGTTGGGGGGATTTCGGTTTACGCAGGCATTTGCTTTACGTTCCTCATCGCCGATTATTATATCCCGCATGCAACTCTTTACCTGGCTTGTGCTGGTGTACTGGTATTTATCGGTGCACTGGACGACCGCTTTGATATCAGTGTAAAAATCCGTGCGACCATCCAGGCTATCATCGGCATCATTATGATGGCGGTAGGTAAGCTCTATCTGTTGAGCCTTGGGTTCATTTTTGGCCCTTGGGAGATGGTGCTCGGTCCTTTTGGCTATTTCCTTACCCTTTTCGCCGTTTGGGCTGCAATTAACGCCTTTAACATGGTGGATGGGATTGATGGTCTGTTAGGCGGGCTATCCAGCGTATCATTCGCCGCAATGGGGCTTATCTTGTGGTTTGACGGCCAGACAAGCCTGGCTATCTGGTGTTTTGCCATGATCGCCGCCATTCTGCCTTACATCATGCTGAACCTGGGTATTCTCGGACGGCGCTATAAGGTCTTTATGGGCGATGCGGGGAGTACGCTGATTGGCTTTACGGTCATCTGGATCCTGCTGGAGACCACTCAAGGTAAAACGCATCCTATTAGTCCGGTCACCGCACTGTGGATTATTGCTATTCCGTTAATGGATATGGTGGCGATCATGTATCGTCGTTTACGTAAAGGCATGAGCCCTTTCTCCCCGGACCGTCAACATATTCACCATTTAATCATGCGTGCCGGGTTTACCTCCCGACAGGCTTTTGTCCTGATTACGCTGGCTGCTGCGATCCTGGCTTCTATCGGCGTGTTGGCTGAATATTCTCGGGTCGTTCCGGAATGGGTGATGCTGGTGCTCTTTTTACTGGCATTTGTCTTGTACGACTATTGTATTAAACGTGCCTGGAAGGTAGCGAGATTTATCAAACGCTGGAAGCGCAAGTTGCGTAGAAACCGTGACAGTAAACCAAACTTAACCAAATAAATTGAGGGTACGATGACACAACCATTACCGGGGGAACATGCCATGAGCGCTGAAAATGAACTGGACATCCGTGGGTTGTTTCGTACTTTGTGGACAGGGAAGGTGTGGATCGTCAGTATGGCTCTCGCCTTCGCGTTAGTCGCTCTCGCCTATACGTTTTTTGCTCGTCAGGAGTGGAGCGCGACGGCGATTTCAGACAGGCCAACGGTTAATATGTTGGGCGGCTATTACTCTCAGCAGCAGTTCTTACGTAACCTGGACATCAAGGCCAGTCTTGCATCTGCGGATCAGCCGTCAGTGATGGATGAGGCCTATAAAGAATTTATCATGCAGCTTGCCTCATGGGATACGCGCCGTGAATTCTGGCAGCAGACTGATTATTACAAGCAACGTATGGTGGGTAACAGTAAAGCCGATGCGGCGATGCTGGATGAACTGATTAATAACATTCAGTTTATGCCCGGCGATGCGGTTCGTAATACCAATGACAGCGTGAAGCTGATTGCCGAAACGGCACCTGATGCCAACAATCTGTTGCGTCAGTACGTCGCGTTTGCCAGTCAGCGTGCGGCGCGTCATCTGAACGACGAGTTAAAGGGAGCCTGGGCTGCGCGCACTGTGCAGATGAAGGCGCAGGTTAAACGCCAGGAAGAAGTGGCGAAATCGATTTTCTCTCGCCGAGTTCACAACATTGAGCAGGCTCTCAAAATTGCTGAACAGCATAATATTTCGCGTACTTCCACTGACGTTCCGGCTGAAGAGCTACCCGATTCTGAACTGTTTTTGCTTGGACGTCCTATGCTGCAGGCACGACTCGAAAACCTGCAATCTGTTGGTCCCGATTTCGATCTGGACTACTTCCAAAACCGAGCCATGCTTAACACACTGAACGTTGGGCCAACTCTGGATCCGCGTTTTCAGACCTATCGTTATTTGCGTACGCCGGAGGAACCGGTAAAACGTGACAGCCCTCGTCGTGCCTTCCTGATGATTATGTGGGGCATCGTTGGGGCTCTGATCGGTGCCGGTGTCGCGTTAACCCGTCGCCGCACGATTTAGCAATATCGTTGCCGTGAGGGGCTGGGCCCTCACTGCCAATCCGAAGAGAATCGATGTGAAAGTACTGACTGTATTTGGCACGCGACCGGAGGCCATAAAAATGGCACCTCTGGTTCATGCGCTGGCAAAAGATCCTGATTTTGAGGCAAAAGTTTGCGTCACGGCGCAGCATCGGGAGATGCTCGATCAGGTGTTGAACCTCTTTTCCATTGTACCTGACTACGATCTCAATATTATGCAGCCAGGTCAGGGACTAACAGAAATTACCTGCCGAATACTGGAAGGATTAAAGCCAATTCTGGCTGATTTTAAACCTGACGTTGTGTTAGTTCACGGCGATACCACAACCACCATTGCTACTAGCCTGGCCGCGTTCTATCAGCGCATCCCGGTAGGGCATGTGGAGGCAGGCTTACGTACAGGCGATCTCTACTCTCCCTGGCCGGAAGAGGCGAACCGTACGCTGACCGGGCATCTGGCGATGTATCATTTTGCACCAACAGAAAACTCGCGCCAAAACCTGTTACGAGAAAACATTTCTGATAGCCGTATCTTCGTTACAGGTAATACGGTTATTGATGCGTTGATCTGGGTACGCGATCGCGTACTGGCGAGCGATGCATTGCGAGCTGAACTGGCAGAGCATTACCCATTCCTGAGCTCGGATAAAAAGATGATACTGGTGACCGGTCATCGTCGGGAAAGCTTCGGTCGCGGTTTTGAACACATTTGCCATGCGCTGGCGGAAATTGCTGCGGCCAATCAGAACGTACAGATTGTCTATCCGGTGCACCTGAATCCTAACGTCAGCGAACCGGTTAATCGCATTCTGGGTCACGTTGAAAACGTCATCCTGATTGAACCGCAGGATTACATGCCGTTTGTCTGGCTGATGAATCACGCCTGGCTGATCCTTACCGACTCTGGCGGGATTCAGGAAGAAGCCCCATCTCTGGGGAAACCGGTTCTGGTGATGCGCGAAACGACGGAACGTCCGGAAGCGATTACTGCAGGCACAGTACGTCTGGTAGGGACCGACCCGCAGCGTATTGTCGAAGAAGTCACGCGTTTGCTGCATGACGACAATGAATATCAGACCATGAGCCGCGCCCATAATCCGTATGGTGACGGGCAGGCATGTGGCCGCATTTTACACGCGTTAAAAAATAATCGGATATCGCTATGAGTTTTACGACCATTTCTGTCATTGGGCTGGGTTATATCGGACTGCCGACGGCGGCTGCCTTTGCTTCCCGTCAAAAGCATGTGATTGGCGTAGATGTAAATCAACACGCGGTGGATACCATTAATCGCGGTGAAATTCATATCGTTGAGCCAGATTTGGGCGCAGTGGTGAAAACGGCGGTCGAAAATGGATTTCTTCGTGCGACCACAACCCCTGTAGATGCGGATGCCTATCTGATTGCTGTGCCTACTCCGTTTAAGGGGGAGCACGAACCCGATATGGTTTATGTGGAAGCCGCAGCCAAGTCTCTTGCACCGGTGCTGAAAAAAGGCGCGTTGGTGATCCTTGAATCGACGTCGCCTGTCGGGGCCACTGAACAGATGGCCACATGGCTGGCTGAAATGCGTCCTGACCTGACTTTCCCGCAGCAAGTCGGTGAACACGCGGACGTTAACATTGCTTATTGCCCAGAGCGCGTGCTGCCGGGCCAGGTGATGGTTGAACTGATTAAAAACGACCGCGTGATTGGGGGAATGACCTCCGTCTGTTCCGCGCGTGCTAGCGAACTGTACAACATTTTCCTTGAGGGCGAATGTGTCGTGACCAACGCCCGTACGGCGGAAATGTGCAAACTGACTGAAAATAGCTTCCGTGACGTCAATATCGCCTTCGCCAATGAGCTGTCGCTGATTTGCGCCGATCAGGGGATCAACGTCTGGGAACTGATTCGACTGGCAAATCGCCATCCGCGCGTGAATATTTTGCAACCGGGTCCGGGGGTTGGCGGGCACTGTATCGCGGTTGATCCGTGGTTTATCGTGGCGCAGAACCCGCAGCAGGCGAAATTGATTCGCACCGCGCGTGAGGTAAACGACGGAAAGCCTCATTGGGTGGTTGATCAGGTAAAAGCTGCCGTGGCCGACTGTCTGGCGGATACCAATAAACGGGCCAGCGAAGTGAAAATTGCCTGTTTTGGTCTGGCATTTAAACCGAATATTGATGACTTACGTGAAAGCCCGGCGATGGGAATTGCGCAAAGCATCGCGCATTGGCACAAAGGCGAAACATTGGTGGTGGAACCGAACATCCATCAACTGCCGAAAAAACTGGACGGTCTGTGCCAACTGGCAGCGCTGGACGATGCCCTGGCAAGCGCCGATGTGCTGGTCTTGCTGGTCGACCATAATGAATTTAAAGCCATTAAAGGCGATGCGGTTCACCAGCAATATATCGTTGATACCAAAGGGGTCTGGCGGTGAAAATCCGCGCCAGTATTGAGCCGCTTAGCTGGGAAAATACGTTCTTTGGCGTGAATAGCGCCATTGTGCGTTTTGACCAACACGCGCCGGTTCTGACTGCGGATGTGTTGCAGCCCTGGTCGCGGGTACAGGCAAAAATTCCTGCCGCCAATATCCATGAATTAGATGCCCTGCAACAGTTGGGCTTCTCACTGGTTGAAGGTGAAGTGGATTTTGTGCTGCCGGTGACGTGTGCGCATGGCGACCCCGGTGCGCAGGTCGCACAAACTACGGATATCCCTGCATTACGCCAACTGGCAGGACAGGCGTTCGCGCAAAGTCGTTTTCGCGCCCCGTGGTATGCCGCAGATGCCAGCGCGCGTTTTTACGCGCAGTGGATTGAAAACGCGGTGCTGGGGACGTTCGATCATCAATGCCTCGTTTTTCGTACACCGGCTGGTGATATTCGTGGCTATGTCTCGTTGCGTGAACTGAATGCGACCGAGGCGCGAATTGGCCTGCTGGCCGGGCGTGGGGCGGGAGCAGAACTGATGCAGGCTGCCCTTTGCTGGGCGCAGGCTCGCGGTAAAACAACATTGCGCGTGGCGACCCAAATGGGCAATACCGCCGCGCTTAAACGCTATATACACAGTGGTGCGAATGTGGAAAGCACCGCGTATTGGTTATACAGGTGACACGATGATTCCATTTAACGCACCGCCGGTGGTGGGCACTGAACTCGATTACATGCAGTCTGCGATGAACAGCGGCAAGCTGTGTGGTGACGGTGGTTTTACCCGTCGCTGCCAACAGTGGCTGGAACAGCATTTTGGCAGCGAGAAAGTATTGCTGACGCCTTCCTGCACCGCATCGCTTGAGATGGCGGCATTGCTGCTGGATATCCAGCCTGACGATGAAGTCATTATGCCGAGCTATACGTTTGTCTCCACGGCCAATGCTTTCGTGCTGCGCGGTGCGAAAATTGTCTTTGTTGATATCCGCCCGGATACCATGAACATTGACGAAACGCTGATTGAAGCGGCGATCACCGACAAGACCCGCGCTATCGTTCCGGTGCATTACGCGGGCGTAGCCTGTGAAATGGATACCATCATGGCGCTGGCGACCAAACATAACCTGTTTGTCGTGGAAGATGCGGCCCAGGGCGTCATGTCGACTTACAAAGGTCGGGCGCTGGGGACGATTGGTCACATCGGTTGCTTTAGCTTCCATGAGACCAAAAACTATACCGCAGGCGGTGAAGGTGGTGCGACGCTGATTAATGATAAAAAATTAGTCGAACGTGCAGAGATCATCCGTGAAAAAGGAACTAACCGCAGCCAGTTTTTCCGCGGTCAGGTGGATAAGTATACCTGGCGTGATATTGGCTCCAGCTATCTGATGTCCGATCTGCAGGCTGCCTATCTGTGGGCGCAACTGGAAGCGGCTGACCGTATTAACCAGCAGCGTCTGGCGCTGTGGCAGAACTACTATGATGCTCTCGAACCGCTGGCGCGTGCCGGACGTATCGAGCTGCCTTCTGTCCCGGACGGCTGCGTGCAAAACGCCCATATGTTTTATATCAAGCTGCGCGATATCGACGATCGCACGGCGTTGATTAACTTCTTGAAAGAAGCTGAAATTATGGCGGTGTTCCACTATATCCCGCTACATGATTGTCCGGCTGGCGATAAATTCGGCGTATTTGCCGGTGTTGATCGTTTCACCACTAAAGAGAGCGAGCGTCTGCTGCGCTTGCCGCTGTTTTACAACCTGTCGCCGGTCAACCAGCGAACGGTCATTTCGACCTTACTCAACTACTTCGCCTGAAATGTCGCTTGCTAAAGCGTCCTTATGGACGGCAGCCAGTACGCTGGTAAAAATTGGTGCGGGTTTGCTGGTCGTGAAGCTGCTGGCGGTGTCGTTTGGCCCGGCAGGCGTGGGGCAGGCGGGTAACTTCCGCCAGATGGTTACCGTGCTTGGTGTCCTGGCGGGGGCCGGCATTTTCAACGGCGTCACGAAATATGTTGCACAGCACCATGACGATCCGACCCGACTCCGTAAGGTAGTCGGTACATCTTCCGCGATGGTGCTGGGATTCTCTACGCTGATGGCGGTGATTTTTCTGCTGGCGGCCGCGCCAATCAGTCAGGGATTGTTTGGTCATACTCATTATCAGGGGCTGGTAAGACTGGTTGCGCTGGTGCAGATGGGTATTGCCTGGGCGAACCTACTTCTTGCGTTGATGAAGGGTTTTCGCGATGCGGCGGGTAACGCGCTGTCGCTGATTGTGGGTAGTCTGGTGGGCGTGGTGGCTTATTATGCCTGTTATCGCCTGGGAGGGTATGAAGGCGCCTTGCTGGGTCTGGCGTTAGTGCCCGCGTTGGTGGTTATCCCCGCTGCTATTATGCTGATTAAGCGTGGCACTATTCCCCTGCATTACCTGAGACCCTCGTGGGATAACGGTCTGGCTGGGCAGCTAAGCAAGTTTACGCTGATGGCGCTGATTACTTCCGTAACGCTGCCTGTGGCATACGTGATGATGCGAAACCTGCTGGCGGCGCAGTATAGCTGGGATGATGTAGGGATCTGGCAGGGAGTAAGCAGTATCTCTGATGCTTATCTGCAATTCATTACCGCTTCATTCAGCGTTTACTTGCTTCCGACGTTGTCGCGACTGACCGAAAAGCGCGACATTACGCGCGAAGTAGTTAAGTCGCTGAAGTTCGTGTTACCGGCGGTTGCCGCCGCGAGCTTTACCGTTTGGCTGCTGCGTGATTTTGCGATCTGGCTGCTTTTCTCCGCAAAATTCACCGCCATGCGCGATCTGTTTGCCTGGCAACTGGTTGGAGATGTACTGAAAGTTGGGGCGTATGTCTTTGGGTATCTAGTGATCGCGAAAGCGTCACTGCGGTTTTATATTTTGGCTGAAATTAGCCAGTTCATGTTATTGACGGTGTTTGCTCACTGGCTGATCCCTGCACACGGTGCGCTGGGAGCGGCACAGGCTTATATGGCAACGTACATCGTCTATTTTTCTCTTTGTTGTGGCGTGTTTTTACTCTGGCGTAGGCGGGTATGACTGTACTGATTCACGTTCTGGGATCGGATATCCCTCACCATAACCAAACCGTGCTGCGGTTTTTCAACGACTCGCTGGCTGCGACGAGCGAGCATGCGCGCACGTTTATGGTTGCCGGTCAGGATGCGGGACTCAGTGAGAGCTGCCCGGCGTTATCGCTAAGCTTCTACAGCGGGAAAAAGGCGCTTGCTGACGCTGTGATCGCGAAAGCAAAAGCGGATCGCCAGCAGCGTTTCTTCTTCCACGGTCAGTTCAACACCAGCCTGTGGCTGGCGCTGCTGAGTGGCGGGATTAAACCGGCGCAGTTTTACTGGCATATCTGGGGCGCTGATTTATACGAAGTCTCCAGTGGGCTGAAATTCCGCCTGTTTTACCCGATTCGCCGCATGGCACAGAATCGTGTGGGCTGCGTGTTTGCCACACGGGGCGATTTACGTTATTTCGCCGAGCAACATCCCCGTGTGCGGGGTGAGTTGCTCTATTTCCCAACGCGAATGGACCCTTCACTCAATAACATGAGCAATGATTGCCAGCGCAGCGGCAAGATGACGGTGCTGGTTGGCAACTCTGGCGATCGCAGCAATGAGCATGTTGCCGCGCTTCGCGCCGTCCATCAGCAGTTTGGCGACACGGTGAATGTGATTGTGCCGATGGGTTATCCCGCCAATAATACGGCCTATATCGACGAGGTTCGCCAGGCCGGTCTGGCGTTATTTAGCGCTGACAATCTGCAAATTTTGAGTGAAAAGCTGGAATTTGACGCTTATCTCGCGTTATTGCGTCAATGCGATTTGGGTTGCTTTATTTTTGCCCGTCAACAGGGAATCGGTACCCTGTGTTTGCTGATCCAGGCGGGTATCCCATGCGTGCTCAACCGTGAAAATCCCTTCTGGCAGGATATGGTGGAACAAAATCTTCCGGTGTTATTCACCACTGATGATCTCAATGAAGGCGTCGTACGTGAAGCGCAGCGCCAGTTGGCATCAGTAGATAAAAATACTATTACCTTCTTTAGCCCGAATTATCTGCAGCCGTGGCATAACGCGCTGCGCATTGCTTCAGGAGAAACCGCATGAGCCTGATGCAATTCAGCGGTCTGCTGGTGGTCTGGTTACTCTCCACCTTGTTTATCGCCACGCTGACCTGGTTTGAGTTCCGCCGCGTACGTTTTAACTTCAATGTTTTCTTCTCATTGTTGTTCTTGCTGACGTTCTTCTTTGGGTTCCCGCTGACCAGCATCCTGGTGTTCCGCTTTGATGTGGCAGTGGCTCCGCCGGAGATCCTATTGCAGGCCTTGCTGTCAGCCGCCTGTTTCTATGCCGTCTACTACGTGACGTATAAAACGCGCTTGCGTAAGCGAGTAGAGGATAAGCCGCGCAGGCCGCTGTTTACCATCAATCGCGTTGAAGCCCATTTGACCTGGGTTATCCTGATGGCGATTGCGCTGGTGAGCGTGGGCGTCTTCTTTATGCACAATGGATTCCTGCTGTTCAGACTGCAATCCTATAGCCAGATTTTTTCCAGTGAAGTCTCTGGCGTCGCTCTGAAGCGTTTCTTCTACTTCTTCATTCCGGCAATGCTGGTGGTCTATTTCCTGCGTCAGGACAGCAAAGCGTGGTTGTTCTTCCTGGTGAGCACCGTCGCGTTTGGTTTACTGACCTATATGATTGTTGGCGGGACGCGTGCCAATATCATTATCGCGTTTGCCATCTTCTTGTTTATCGGCATTATTCGCGGCTGGATTTCGCTGTGGATGTTGGCCGCTGCAGGCGTGTTGGGCATTGTCGGGATGTTCTGGCTGGCGTTGAAGCGCTACGGAATGAGCGTTAGCGGCGATGAGGCGTTCTATACGTTCCTGTACCTTACGCGCGACACCTTCTCGCCGTGGGAGAACCTGGCGCTGTTGCTGCAGAATTACCACAATATTGAGTTCCAGGGGCTGGCGCCGATCGTCCGTGACTTCTACGTCTTTATTCCCTCCTGGCTGTGGCCTGGGCGGCCGAGTATTGTACTCAACTCAGCGAACTACTTTACCTGGGAAGTGTTGAACAACCACTCAGGACTGGCGATTTCGCCGACGTTAATTGGTTCACTGGTGGTGATGGGCGGGGCGCTGTTTATACCATTAGGCGCGATTGTTGTTGGGCTTATCATCAAGTGGTTCGACTGGCTGTATGAGCTAGGTAACCGAGAAACCAATCGATATAAGGCGGCGATTTTGCACAGTTTCTGTTTTGGCGCCATTTTCAATATGATTGTGTTGGCACGTGAAGGGCTGGATTCGTTTGTCTCACGAGTGGTCTTTTTCCTCGTGATTTTCGGCGTTTGCCTACTGGTGGCAAAACTGCTGTTCTGGCTATTCGATAGCGCGGGACTCATCCATAAACGAATCAAATCGCTGCCCCGTACACAGATTGAAGGATCGTAATGACAGATAACACAACTGCGCCGCTGTATTCGTTGCGCGGATTACAACTGATTGGCTGGCGCGATATGCAACATGCGCTGAATTACCTGTTTGCCGAAGGACACCTCAGGTCAGGAACGCTGGTGGCTATCAACGCTGAGAAGATGCTGACAGCAGAAGATAACCCTGAAGTGAGGGAGCTGATCAACGCCGCGGAGTTCAAATATGCGGATGGAATTAGCGTGGTGCGTTCGGTGCGCAAAAAATTCCCGCAGGCACAGGTTTCACGCGTGGCCGGAGCTGACCTTTGGGAAGCGCTGATGGCGCGAGCCGGGCAAAACGGAACGCCTGTTTTCCTGGTTGGTGGCAAGCCTGAAGTTCTGGCGCAAACAGAAGCAAAACTACGTGCGCAGTGGCGCGTGAACATTGTGGGTAGTCAGGACGGTTATTTTGCCCCAGAGCAGCGTCAGGCGTTGTTTGAGCGTATTCACGCCAGCGGTGCGCAAATTGTGACGGTGGCGATGGGTTCGCCAAAACAAGAGATCTTTATGCGTGATTGCCGCAAGACTCACCCTGACGCGCTGTATATGGGCGTGGGAGGTACCTACGACGTCTTTACCGGTCACGTTAAGCGCGCACCTAAAATCTGGCAAAATCTGGGGCTGGAGTGGCTGTATCGCTTATTGTCGCAGCCGAGCCGTATTACTCGACAACTTCGCTTATTACGCTATCTCCGTTGGCACTATACCGGCAACCTCTGACGCCCTTTCTCCTCTGGTAAGTAGCGTGATCTGCTAATTACGCTACTTATTCACAACATTATCGCTGCTTTCTCGCACAATCTATTTATTTTTTGAATGCTTTAATTGCCATTTAAGCGATTTTAGGAAACCATTCGCAACAATCATTGCAGTGCCATGGTGTGTTTGGCGCCAACCGTTAAAGCGGTCGGTGCCGTATGGCCTGTTATGGCATAACAAGATGTACCCATAACGAGAACCGGTAATACCGGACAGCATGCAAACACAACAAGAGGATTTATGGCCGAGAACAAACCTGAGCTACAGCGTGGGCTGGAGGCTCGTCACATCGAATTAATTGCCCTTGGGGGCACTATTGGCGTTGGGCTATTTATGGGGGCCGCCAGTACCCTTAAATGGGCGGGACCTTCGGTTCTGCTGGCGTATATCGTCGCCGGGCTGTTCGTCTTTTTCATCATGCGTTCTATGGGGGAGATGTTATTCCTCGAGCCGGTTGCCGGTTCATTCGCTGTTTACGCCCACCGTTATATGAGCCCCTTCTTTGGCTATCTTACCGCCTGGTCATACTGGTTTATGTGGATGGCGGTGGGGATCTCAGAGATTACCGCCATCGGGGTGTACGTACAGTTCTGGTTCCCGGAAATGGCACAATGGATACCCGCACTGATCGCAGTCGGACTGGTTGCGCTGGCAAACCTCGCAGCGGTTCGCCTGTATGGTGAAATTGAGTTCTGGTTTGCCATGATCAAAGTGACCACCATCATTGTGATGATCGTCATTGGGGTTGGGGTGATTTTCTTCGGCTTCGGCAATGGCGGCCAGGCGATTGGTTTTGGCAACCTGACCGAGCACGGTGGCTTCTTTGCTGGGGGCTGGAAGGGCTTCCTGACGGCATTGTGTATTGTTGTGGCGTCTTACCAGGGCGTGGAGCTGATCGGCATCACTGCAGGGGAAGCGAAGAATCCACAGGTCACGCTGCGTAGCGCGGTGGGTAAAGTGTTGTGGCGCATTCTGATTTTCTACGTTGGTGCGATTTTTGTCATCGTCACTATTTTCCCGTGGAATGAGATTGGCAGCAACGGTAGCCCGTTTGTGCTCACCTTTGCCAAGATTGGTATTACTGCTGCGGCAGGGATTATTAACTTTGTGGTGCTGACGGCGGCACTGTCTGGATGTAACAGCGGCATGTATAGCTGTGGGCGTATGCTCTACGCGCTGGCAAAGAATCGCCAGCTTCCTGCCGTTGTTGGAAAAGTATCACGCCATGGCGTGCCGGTTGCCGGAGTGGCTATTTCTATCGCGATCCTGCTGATTGGCTCATGCCTGAACTACATCATTCCTAACCCGCAGCGCGTGTTTGTTTATGTCTATAGTGCCAGCGTGTTGCCGGGGATGGTGCCGTGGTTTGTGATCCTGATAAGCCAGTTGCGTTTCCGTCAGGCGCATAAAGCGGCGATTGCCAGTCATCCATTCCGCTCCATTCTGTTCCCGTGGGCGAATTATTTGACGATGGCGTTCCTGATTTGCGTATTAATTGGCATGTACTTTAATGAAGATACCCGAATGTCGCTTTTTGTTGGCATGGGTTTCTTACTGGCCGTGACGCTCATTTATAAGGTTTTTGGTCTGAATCGTCATGGCACAGCCCATAAATTGCGGGAATAAGCGACAAAACGCACAAACCATGACCAAACGATAATTTATTTTAAAAAAGCACTAGACAGAAGACCGAGACCTCCGTAATATCCAGCCCCGCAACGGCGCTAAGCGCCCGTAGCTCAGCTGGATAGAGCGCTGCCCTCCGGAGGCAGAGGTCTCAGGTTCGAATCCTGTCGGGCGCACCATTTAGTAGGGTGCCAGAGCTGCGGTGGTTTTAATACCGCGTAAAAGATTTGCAGTGGTGGCTATAGCTCAGTTGGTAGAGCCCTGGATTGTGATTCCAGTTGTCGTGGGTTCGAATCCCATTAGCCACCCCATTAATTTAAAGTTGTGAAATGCGAAGGTGGCGGAATTGGTAGACGCGCTAGCTTCAGGTGTTAGTGTCCTTAGGATGTGGGGGTTCGAGTCCCCCCCCTCGCACCACGACTTAAAGAATTGAACTAAAAATTCAAAAAGCAGTAAAACGGCGAGTAGCGCAGCTTGGTAGCGCAACTGGTTTGGGACCAGTGGGTCGGAGGTTCGAATCCTCTCTCGCCGACCAATTTTGAACCCCGCTTCGGCGGGGTTTTTTGTTTTCAGATTTTCCCTTCTTAGCCTTCACACCTGCGAATTTCCTGAAGTCTTAAAAAGTCCGAATACCTGGTTTTTGCAGTGCAATCGTGGCATGCGTTGTGCAATAATATGCGGGTAGATGCTCATTCCATCTCTTATGTTCGCCATCTGGCCTCATAAACTCAGGAATGATGCAGAGCCGTTTACGGTGCTTATCGTCCACAGACAGATGTCGCTCAAGCCTCATCAAACACCATGGACATAACGTTGAGTGAAGCACCCATTTATGTTGTCATACAGACCTGTTTAACGCCTGCTCCTTACCGAGCGGGCGTTTTTTTATGCATAAACAAAATCCTTCGAGAAGTCGCTCGAAGGATTTTGTTTATACGATTGAAAAATATGTAGGCCCGGTAAGCGAAAGCGCCACCGGGCATTCAGGAGTTACTGCGGGGGATTGTTGTTCTGCAGCGTCAACATCAGGCCATCGCGGCGCATGGTGGCGGCTTCTTCCGGCTGGTGCAGTCTGTCCAGTGCGTCAGCAAGCCAGGCGTAGTCATAGGCATCCGGGCGCTGTTTGAGAGCGGCACGGAAGGCGAGCGTAGCTTCCTGCCATTCCCCATGCTTCATTAACGACTGACCCAGCGTACTCCACAGCAACGGGCGATCGCCCACGGCTTTAATCTGCTGGCGCAGCACTTTTTCTATCTGTTCCGGATTATTGGTTTTCAGACGCGGGATCGGCAGCACCAGGCGGTCATCGTACTGACGTTTCAAACCATCAATGATGACCTGCTGCGCCGTATCGTGATCGTCACACTCAATCAGATGTTCAGCCATCGCTACCTGCAAAGCAACCTGATGACGGGTTTTACGGCTCTGGTTTTTCCACCATGCACGCAGCCCCTCGCTGCCCTGATCGGCGCGGACCTGATCCATCAAACCAACCCATGCCTGTTGTTCCAGCATGGCGCGGTGCTCGTCATCACCCACATGCGCTTTTGCCATGGATGGGATGATATCCAGCAAGGAGCTCCATGCGCCGGTGCGAATGTAAGCCTGCTCAGCCAGACGCAGTACTTCCGGATGACGTGGCGTCACTTCCAGCAGTTTGTCTACGCTGTGGCGTGCGGCGTGATTTTCATTGCGCGCCAGTTGCAGGCGAACGCGAGCGATTTCTACCGGGATCGTATCATTTCCGGCCAGTTCGGCAGCACGCTCAAGGTGTTGGTTGGCGCGCGCTTCGTCACCGCGCTGCTGAGCCGCTTCTGCCGCCAGCAGGTAATTCACTACCGGCTGTTCTGCATGATCGGCATTTTTCGACATCAGCTTCTCAACCTGCTGATAGTCACCTTCTGCCAGTTTGAGCAGCGCCTGTTCGGTCTGCTTACGGGCGCGACGACGCTTACGACCCACAAACCACCCACGGGTATGTGCGCCGGTGCGGAAAATTCGGCGCAACAGCCATTCAATCGCAAACAGGACGACCATGGCGACGATCAGGATGATCACCAGGCCCGTCACGCTGGTTTCGATATTGTAGTTATCCGTCTGGATCAGCACGTAACCCTGATGACCGGCTATCATCGGACCGACGACGATCCCGGCGATCAACAGCACAAAGAGCAACAATACTTTTAGCATCATTATTCTCCTTGCGGCGCGGTTGCCGGAGCGTCTGTCGAAGGCGCTGGCGCTGCTGCTACCGGTGCTGTGGCAGGCTGCGCCAGTAAATTACGTACGCGGGTCTGCATTAACTTGTCGAGAATAGCCTGGCTCTGCAGCGATTCTGGAACATCCATACTGATGCTTTGCTGGCTCAGTTGGTCTACTTCTTCAAGGAACGCTTTGGTCGCTGCATCGTCGGTGTCGTAGTAAGCACGCACCCATGTGGAGACATTTTCCAGCGCCTGGCGGTATGTCTCTTCCTGATGACGCGGCACGGCCTGGGCAGCCACTAACAGGCGGGAACGGATATTTTCACGTAAGTAAACGTCCTGGTTCGGCGCCAACAGCGGGACGGCGGTTTCATCACGACGGCGAATAGTGATAAAGCTGTCCATAAAGTTCTGCCAGCTTTTTTGCAGATTGACGCGCCATTCGCTAATTGAGCTGGAAAGCTCGCTGCTATCGGAATCCATCGGCGAATCGTCGGTGTCGTTGTCGGCCAGACGCAGGTTATCGATCTGGTTAGAGAGCTGATTCACTTTCAGGATAATGCCGTCATAGTCGACCTGAGTCACCGCGGAGAGGCTCGCGATATCGTCAGTAATCGCGCGACGGGCGGTAATTAAGCTCGGGTCGTTCATATCTGCCAGGCTGGCGTCGGCGCTTTTCAACAGCGCCGCGGCGGTGGTGACGTCCTGATCGCTCCATAATTTGCGACCGGCCAGTTTCACCAGAAAATCAGCCTGCGCCAGCAGCCATGTACCAGCATCGCTGCCGGAGATGGTGGCGACTTTTTGCTGGACTTCATCAAGCTGTTTGACCAGCGCGGCCTGCTGGCGAGTGGCTTCATCCAGCTGCGTTGCCTGCTGTTTAATAATACCTTCCAGCTCAGCTTTTTGGCTTTCCTGCGCTTTTTGCAGTGCCGTCAGCTGGTTCGCCAGCGCATCGCTGGTTGCCGTTTGTGTTGTTGCCTGTTGTTTCCCCCAGCCGTATAACCCAACGCCTGCAGCCAGCGCAATAGCAATCGCCACAGCGCTCAGAATCAGCGCCGTGCTGTTCTTACTCTTTTTTTCAGTATTAACTGGCTGTGACGTGGTTTCCACGGCCTCCCTGGTCTCTTCAACCACGGCGGAGGATTTTTCTTGTTCCGTCATTATGGCATCCCATTATGAGAGTTATTGTAATGCGCGTAGTAGCGCATCGTTGTCGGCGTTATCAGCGACCTTAATATCTTGCCAGCCCAGTTCCCGGGCGAGGTGCGCCAGACGCTCACTGACGACCAACAGCCGACAGCGTAGTAACCAGTGCTCACGATACCACTGCGGAATGAGCGACCAGAGCTGTTGTAGCATCTCTCCGCTGGTGACAACCACCGTGGTTACGCCACGGGATTGCCAGCGCATCGCTTCTTCCGCACCATCGTAATGTTTTGCACTGCGTTGATAACATTCACAAAAATCGACATCGGCTCCGCGTGCCGTTAGGGTTTCACCTATCAGCTCCCGGCCACCGTTGCCGCGTAATATAAGCGCGCGTTTTCCCGCAATATTTTGTAATTCAGGTAATTGTAGCAAGACTTCGCTAATTTCCCGATCCAGAGGGTAGTGAATATTGAAGCCGCTAACAGTATGCAGCGCCAGCGCCGTTGTACGGCCAATGGCAAAATAACGTGGAAGGGATGGCCAGCTTTTCTCTTGCTGGCGAAGTTCGGCATCTGCAAAGGTAACGGCGTGCTGCGAGAGGGCGAAGACCAGATCGTTCTCCGTCAGCGCCGACAGTCGGGAAGCAACCGTTGCCAGTTCCCGACCAGGTGAAAACTCGATGAGCGGAAAACTCCAGGCCACCTGCCCCAGTGTGCGCAGTCGGCTCACTAACTCTTCCCCTGCGGGAGACGGGCGGGTGACCAGAATACTCATGCGGGGGCTTCTCCGTTATAAACTTCCGCCAGAATGGCGCGCGCACCGTTCTCCAGCAGTTCTTCTGCCAGAGAGATACCCATCTGTTCGGCATCCTGTGTGGCGCCGCGACGTTCTCCGCATACCATCTGTGAACCGTCAGGCGCGCCGACCAGCGCACGTAGCCAAATCTCACCGTCGATGATTTCGGCATAGCTACCAATAGGTACCTGACATCCCCCTTCCAGGCGGGTGTTCATGGCGCGTTCTGCTTTGACGCGTAGCGCGGTCTCTTCATGGTTGAGCGGCGCTAACAGTGCCTGAGTGCGCATATCATCCAGTCGACATTCTATGCCTACTGCGCCTTGCCCGACAGCGGGCAGGGAGATTTCCGGCGGCAGAGCGGTGCGGACTCGCGACTCAAGACCTAAACGTTTTAATCCGGCGACAGCCAGAATAATGGCGTCATAATCGCCGTTATCCAGTTTGCTGAGGCGCGTGCCTACGTTGCCGCGCAGCGAACGGATGACGAGATCCGGGCGACGCTTCGCCAACTGGCACTGGCGGCGCAAACTGGATGTCCCGACGATGCTGCCTGCGGGGAGTTCATCCAGCGAGTTGTACTTATTTGATACGAAAGCATCACGCGGATCCTCTCGCTCACAAATGGTGACCAGCCCAAGACCGTCAGGGAATTCAACCGGCACATCCTTCATGGAATGCACAGCGATATCGGCGCGTTTTTCCAGCAGCGCGACTTCCAGCTCTTTAACAAACAACCCTTTCCCCCCGACTTTCGCCAGCGGGGTATCAAGGATCACATCGCCACGGGTTACCATAGGAACCAGTTCCACGATCAGACCGGGGTGGTTTGCCATTAAGGCGTCTTTGACATAATGTGCCTGCCAGAGCGCAAGGGGGCTTTGGCGTGTGGCAATTCTCAAAACATTGTCTAACATGCTTGTTACCGTCATTATCAATCATTGACCATCCTAACATCCTTATCAAAGGGATGTCAGCGTTACGCTCAAACGTAAGTGAGAGGAAAAGGCGCTGCATCATCACTGGCAGTGAATAATGACGAGAAACCTCCCGACCGTATGAAGGAATTTACACGTAACGAACGGTGCTACACTTGTATGTAGCGCATCTTTCTTTACGGTCAATGAGCAAGGTGTTAAATTGATCACGTTTTAGACCATTTTTTCGGCTGAACAGCATAAAAAAATATGGGCGAAAAACAGGTAACGGTTATTTTTGACATACGGTTTATCCGAATTGATGGCGATTATTGTGAGCGCTTGCGCCGCGGCAATCGACAACATGACGGATAGCAACATCAGGCGATACGTCTTGTACCTCTATATTGAGACTCTGAAACAGAGACTGGATGCCATAAATCAACTGCGTGTGGATCGCGCGCTTGCTGCCATGGGACCTGCCTTCCAGCAGGTATACAGTCTGCTGCCGACATTATTGCACTACCACCATCCGCTGATGCCGGGTTACCTCGATGGTAACGTTCCCAAAGGCATATGCTTTTACACGCCTGATGAAACCCAACGCCACTACCTGAACGAACTGGAACTGTACCGCGGTATGTCGCCGCAGGATCCTCCCAAGGGCGAACTGCCGATCACCGGCGTTTACTCAATGGGCAGCACCTCTTCGGTAGGGCAAAGCTGTTCCTCTGACCTTGATATCTGGGTCTGCCATCAATCCTGGCTGGATAGCGAAGAGCGCCAGCTGCTGCAGCGAAAATGTAGTCTGCTGGAAAGCTGGGCCGCCTCGCTGGGCGTGGAAGTCAGTTTCTTCCTGATTGATGAAAACCGTTTCCGTCACAATGAAAGCGGCAGTCTGGGTGGTGAAGACTGTGGCTCGACGCAGCATATCCTGTTGCTTGATGAATTCTATCGCACCGCTGTGCGCCTCGCGGGTAAACGTATTCTGTGGAATATGGTGCCGGGCGACGAAGAAGAGCATTACGACGATTACGTCATGACGCTCTACGCGCAGGGGGTGTTAACGCCAAACGAATGGCTGGATCTCGGCGGACTCAGTTCGCTTTCCGCCGAAGAGTACTTTGGCGCCAGCCTCTGGCAGTTGTACAAGAGTATCGACTCCCCATACAAAGCGGTGCTGAAAACGCTGCTGCTGGAAGCCTATTCCTGGGAATATCCCAATCCACGCCTGTTGGCGAAAGACATTAAACAGCGCCTGCATGACGGCGAGATCGTCTCTTTTGGTCTCGATCCTTACTGTATGATGCTGGAGCGCGTTACCGAGTACCTCACGGCGATCGAAGATCCGACGCGCCTGGATTTAGTGCGTCGATGTTTCTACTTAAAAGTGTGTGAGAAACTGAGCCGTGAGCGCGCCTGCGTGGGCTGGCGTCGTGAAGTATTAAGTCAGTTAGTGAAAGAGTGGGGCTGGGATGACGCCCGTCTGACCATGCTGGATAACCGCGCTAACTGGAAGATTGACCAGGTACGCGAAGCGCATAACGAACTGCTCGATGCGATGATGCAGAGCTATCGTAACCTGATCCGCTTTGCGCGGCGCAATAACCTCAGCGTCAGCGCCAGCCCGCAGGATATCGGCGTGCTGACCCGTAAGCTGTATGCCGCGTTTGAAGCGTTGCCGGGTAAAGTCACGCTGGTGAACCCACAGATATCTCCGGATCTCTCGGAACCGAATCTGACCTTCATCCATGTGCCGCCGGGCCGTGCCAACCGTTCCGGTTGGTATCTCTACAACCGCGCGCCTAACATGGACTCGATCATCAGCCATCAGCCGCTGGAATATAACCGCTATCTCAACAAGCTGGTGGCGTGGGCCTGGTTCAACGGCCTGCTGACCTCGCGTACGCATTTGTTTATTAAGGGCAACGGCATTGTTGATTTGCCGAAGCTACAGGAAATGGTCGCCGACGTGTCGCACCACTTCCCGCTGCGACTGCCTGCACCAACGCCGAAAGCGCTCTATAGCCCATGCGAAATTCGCCATCTGGCGATTATCGTTAACCTCGAATATGACCCAACGGCCGCATTCCGTAATCAGGTGGTACATTTTGATTTCCGTAAGCTGGATGTCTTCAGCTTTGGCGAAGAGCAAAATTGCCTGGTAGGAAGCGTCGACCTGCTGTACCGCAACTCGTGGAATGAAGTGCGTACGCTGCACTTCAACGGCGAGCAGGCGATGATTGAAGCGTTAAAAACGATTCTGGGCAAAATGCACCAGGATGCCGCGCCGCCGGATAGCGTCGAGGTCTTCTGCTATAGCCAGCATCTGCGCGGTTTAATTCGCACCCGCGTGCAGCAACTGGTGTCTGAGTGCATCGAGCTACGCCTCTCCAGTACCCGTCAGGAAACCGGACGTTTCAAAGCGCTGCGTGTTTCCGGCCAGACGTGGGGATTGTTCTTCGAGCGCCTGAACGTTTCGGTACAGAAGCTGGAAAACGCAATTGAATTCTATGGTGCGATTTCACATAACAAACTGCACGGCCTTTCCGTCCAGGTTGAGACCAACCATGTGAAACTGCCGTCGGTGGTCGACGGTTTTGCCAGCGAAGGGATTATTCAGTTCTTTTTCGAAGAAACGGGTGATGAGCAGGGCTTTAATATCTACATTCTGGACGAAAGTAACCGGGCCGAGGTGTATCACCACTGCGAAGGTAGCAAAGAGGAGTTGGTACGCGACGTAAGCCGTTTCTACTCATCGTCGCACGATCGCTTTACCTACGGCTCCAGCTTCATCAACTTTAACCTGCCGCAGTTCTATCAGATTGTGAAAACCGACGGGCGCGCGCAGGTGATTCCGTTCCGTACCCAACCGATTAGCGCCGTTCCGCCAGCCAGTCAGGACAACGACACGCCGCTGTTACAGCAGTATTTCTCGTGAGTTAACTTGCCCGGTGGCGCTATGTTTACCGGGCCTACAGTAGGCCGGATAAGCAAAGCGCATCCGGCAAATAAATCAACGGAAGCTCACCTCTTCACCCGCCTGCTGTGTTGCCGCCTGCTCCAACAGATCCCAGAACGTTTCGCCGCTTCGGTCGCAGATCCACTCGTCGCCTTTCAGGTCAAAGTGGTAGCCGCCCTGTTTGGTCGCCAGCCACACCTGATGCAGCGGCTCCTGACGGTTAATGATAATTTTGCTGCCGTTTTCGAAGCTGATGGTCAGCACGCCGCCGTTGATCTCACAATCGATATCGCTGTCGCCATCCCAGTCATCCAGACGTTCTTCAATGGTCATCCACAGGGTGTCAGCAAGGCGATGAAATTCACTGTCGTTCATTTTCTTATCCTATTTTTCGTGATGCTCGCAGTATAACGTGGAATAAATCGCGATGCAGTTTTTAGCCAAACTCTTGCTTTTACGCCTTCTCCTGCGATGATAGAAAACAGAAAGCATGAACTTTACAGGCAATCCATAATGAAAAACGTGTTAAAGCCACTCGCTGTCATTTTTACTCTGTTCAGCCTGACGGGCTGTGGGTTAAAAGGCCCGCTCTATTTCCCGCCAGCTGATAAAACCGCGCCGCCTCCGACCAAGAGCGTTCAGCCGCAATCGCAATCCACCACGCCTGAGAAAAACGATCGTGGGATTAGTGATGGGCCTTCTCAGGTGAATTACTAACGGCAGAAATAGATTTTACATTTCTGTACCCGCGTGAACGGAGTGAATGATGCAATTCTCTAAAATGCATGGCCTTGGCAACGATTTTATGGTCGTCGACGCGGTAACGCAGAATGTCTTTTTCTCACCAGAGCTGATCCGCCGCCTGGCCGACAGACATCTCGGCGTTGGATTTGATCAACTGCTGGTGGTTGAGCCTCCGTATGATCCGGAGCTGGATTTCCACTACCGTATTTTTAATGCCGACGGCAGTGAA
This sequence comes from Citrobacter sp. C13, assembly GCF_014596815.2. Lineage (NCBI taxonomy): Bacteria > Pseudomonadati > Pseudomonadota > Gammaproteobacteria > Enterobacterales > Enterobacteriaceae > Citrobacter > Citrobacter sp. C13. The sequence goes on along the minus strand of NZ_CP115024.1, from coordinate 4,787,745 downwards.
GTGTCACAGTGTGGCAATGGCGCCCGCTGTTTTGCCCGCTTTGTTCGCCTGAAAGGGCTGACCAATAAACGTGATATTCGCGTCAGTACCGCGAATGGTCGTATGGTATTAACCGTAACCGACGACGAGCTGGTGCGGGTGAATATGGGCGAACCCAATTTTGAACCCTCGCAGGTTCCTTTTCGCGCTAACAAAGCAGAGAAGACCTATATTATGCGCGCGGCCGAACAGACAGTATTGTGCGGCGTGGTTTCAATGGGGAACCCGCACTGCGTGATTCAGGTTGATGATGTTGATACGGCCACGGTAGAAACACTGGGACCGGTTCTGGAAAGCCACGAACGCTTCCCTGAACGCGCCAATATTGGATTTATGCAGGTGGTAAAACGCGAGCATATCCGACTGCGCGTCTATGAGCGCGGCGCGGGTGAAACGCAGGCCTGCGGCAGCGGTGCGTGCGCTGCCGTTGCGGTCGGTATCCAGCAGGGTCTGCTGGCGGAAGAAGTGAGGGTGGAATTACCGGGCGGTCGACTTGATATCGCCTGGAAAGGTCCGGGTCATCCGCTGTATATGACAGGCCCGGCGGCACATGTCTACGACGGATTTATTCACTTATGAAGCAACCAGGGGAAGAACTACAGGAAACGCTCATGGAGCTGGACGACCGGACGGTCGTCGATTACCTGCAACGTAATCCTGAGTTTTTTATCCGTAATGCCCAGGCCGTTGAAGCGATGCGAGTTCCGCACCCAGTGCGGGGCACGGTCTCTTTAGTGGAATGGCATATGGCGCGGGCACGTAATCATATTAACGTGCTGGAAGAGAACATGGCGTTGTTGATGGAACAAGCCAACGCCAATGAAAGCCTGTTCTATCGTCTGTTAAATCTGCAAGGACGGCTGGTGTCGGCCAGCAGCCTTGACGACATGCTGATGCGATTTCATCGCTGGGCGCGTGAGTTAGGGCTGGCCGGAGCGACGGTTCGTCTGTTCCCGGATCGCTGGCGACTTGGCGCGCCATCAAAATTCACCCATCTGGCATTAAGCCGTCAGGCTTTTGAACCGCTGCGTATCCAGCGTCTGGGTCAGTCACAGCACTATCTTGGGCCGCTTAATGGTCCGGAATTGCTGGTCATGATGCCGGAGGCGAAAGCCATAGGCTCGGTGGCGATGTCGATGCTCGGGCAAGATGGCTCTCTGGGCGTGATGCTGTTTAGCAGCCGTGACGTTAATCATTACCAGCAGGGGCAAGGCACGCAATTGCTGCAGGAAATCTCGCTGATGTTGCCGGAGCTGCTGGAGCGCTGGATTGAACGCGTATGACCGATTCACCCTTTTCTCAGGATGTGGCACGCTTTTTGCGCTATCTGGGCGTTGAGCGTCAGCTTAGCCCAGTCACATTGCTTAATTATCAGCGTCAGCTTGATGCCATCATTGCGTTAGCCGGAGAGACCGGTCTGCAAAGCTGGCAACAATGTGATGCTGCGATGGTACGTAGTTTTGCTGTTCGCAGCCGTCGTAAGGGACTGGGGCCGGCGAGTCTGGCGCTGCGTCTCTCCGCGTTACGCAGTTTCTTCGACTGGCTGGTTAATCAGGGCGAGCTGAAAGCCAATCCGGCAAAAAGCGTTTCCGCGCCGAAAGCACCGCGTCATCTCCCTAAAAATATCGATGTAGACGATGTTAATCGTCTGCTGGATATCGATCTCAACGATCCCCTTGCCGTGCGCGATAGAGCAATGCTGGAAGTGATGTACGGCGCGGGTCTGCGTTTATCTGAGTTGGTTGGGCTGGATATTAAACATCTCGACCTCGACACCGGCGAAGTGTGGGTGATGGGTAAGGGCAGTAAAGAGCGTCGCCTGCCGATTGGCCGCAACGCGGTGGCGTGGATTGAGCACTGGCTGGATCTACGCGGGCTATTTGGCAGCGATGACGATGCGCTATTTCTGTCCAAACTGGGCAAACGTATCTCAGCGCGTAACGTGCAGAAACGCTTTGCTGAATGGGGTATCAAGCAGGGGCTGAACAGCCACGTACATCCCCACAAATTGCGTCACTCCTTTGCGACGCATATGCTGGAGTCGAGCGGCGATCTGCGCGGAGTGCAGGAGTTATTGGGTCATGCCAATCTCTCCACGACTCAAATCTATACCCATCTTGATTTTCAACACCTGGCTTCAGTGTACGATGCGGCGCATCCGCGCGCCAAACGGGGGAAATAATGCGTTTTTACCGGCCTTTGGGGCGCATTTCTGCGCTCACCTTTGACCTTGATGACACCCTTTACGATAACCGTCCCGTTATCACACGCACCGAGCAGGAAGCGCTCGCGTTTGTACAGAATTACCATCCGGCGTTGAATTCGCTGCAAAATAGCGACCTACAGCGCTTACGTCAGGCCGTTCGCGACGCCGAGCCGGAAATCTACCACGATGTTACCCAATGGCGTCACCGTGCCGTAGAGCGCGCTATGCTGGAGGCGGGGTTGTCAGCGGCAGAAGCCAGAATGGGGGCGAATGCGGCAATGATGAATTTTGCCAAATGGCGTAGCCGCATTGAAGTCCCGCAGACGACGCATGACACGCTGAAGGCGCTGGCCCACAAATGGCCGCTGGTGGCGATCACCAACGGTAACGCGCAGCCGGAACTGTTTGGCCTGGGTGATTACTTTGAGTTTGTGCTGCGCGCCGGTCCCGACGGGCGATCAAAGCCCTTTAGCGACATGTACACGTTGGCGGCGGAAAAACTGAAAATGCCTGTGGGTGAGATTCTGCACGTGGGTGATGACCTGACGACGGACGTCGCGGGCGCCATCCGTTGTGGTATGCAGGCCTGCTGGATCAAACCGGAAAATGCCGACCTGATGCAAACCGCAGACAGTCGTTTGCTTCCGCATATCGAAATTTCACAGTTGGCATCTCTGACCTCGCTGATATAATCACCAGCAGAACTCTGTATATATACCCAGCTTTTTGGCGGATGGCGCTACGCTTATCCGCCTTACCTACTTTTACGCGGCGGTGCCAATGGACGTTTCTTACCTGCTCGACAGCCTTAATGATAAACAGCGTGAAGCGGTGGCCGCGCCACGCAGCAACATGCTGGTTCTGGCAGGCGCGGGGAGTGGTAAAACGCGCGTGCTGGTGCACCGTATCGCCTGGTTACTGACGGTTGAGAACAACTCGCCGTACTCCATTATGGCGGTGACCTTTACCAACAAAGCGGCGGCGGAAATGCGCCACCGTATCGGCCAGATCATGGGAACCAGCCAGGGCGGTATGTGGGTCGGTACATTCCACGGTCTGGCCCACCGTCTGCTGCGCGCGCATCATATGGATGCAAACCTGCCGCAGGATTTTCAGATCCTCGACAGTGAAGACCAACTGCGTTTGCTCAAGCGTCTGATCAAGGCGATGAACCTTGATGAGAAGCAGTGGCCGCCGCGTCAGGCGATGTGGTTCATCAACAGCCAGAAAGACGAAGGGCTGCGTCCGCATCATCTGCAAAGCTACGGCAACCCGGTTGAGCAAACCTGGCAGAAAGTGTATCAGGCTTACCAGGAAGCGTGTGACCGCGCGGGGCTGGTGGATTTCGCCGAGCTGCTGCTGCGCGCCCACGAGCTGTGGCTCAACAAACCGCATATCCTGCAGCACTACCGCGAACGCTTTACTAATATCCTGGTGGACGAATTTCAGGATACCAACAACATTCAGTACGCGTGGATCCGCCTGCTGGCGGGCGATACCGGCAAGGTAATGATCGTCGGCGATGACGATCAGTCGATCTATGGCTGGCGCGGAGCGCAGGTGGAGAACATCCAGCGCTTCCTCACTGACTTCCCCGGCGCAGAAACTATTCGCCTGGAGCAAAACTACCGCTCGACTAACAATATCCTCAGCGCGGCCAACGCCCTGATTGAAAACAACAACGGGCGTCTGGGTAAAAAGCTGTGGACCGACGGCGTCGACGGCGAACCGATCTCGCTGTACTGCGCGTTCAACGAACTCGATGAAGCGCGCTTTGTGGTCAATCGTATCAAGACCTGGCAGGACAACGGTGGTGCGCTGGAGCAATGCGCTATTCTTTATCGCAGCAACGCCCAGTCGCGCGTACTGGAAGAGGCGTTGTTACAGGCCAGCATGCCGTATCGGATTTATGGCGGGATGCGCTTCTTCGAACGCCAGGAAATCAAAGATGCGCTCTCTTACCTGCGCCTGATCGCCAACCGCAATGACGACGCCGCGTTTGAGCGCGTGGTGAATACGCCAACCCGCGGGATTGGCGATCGTACTTTAGATGTGGTGCGTCAGACCTCCCGTGACCGCCAGCTAACACTGTGGCAGGCCTGTCGTGAGCTGTTGCAGGAAAAAGCCCTCGCGGGTCGCGCCGCCAGCGCCTTACAGCGCTTTATGGAGCTGATTGACGCACTGGCGCAGGAGACCGCCGATATGCCGCTGCACGTGCAGACTGACCGGGTGATTAAAGACTCCGGCCTGCGCATGATGTACGAGCAGGAAAAAGGTGAGAAAGGCCAGACGCGTATCGAAAACTTAGACGAACTGGTGACGGCAACGCGCCAGTTCAGCTACAACGAAGAAGACGAAGACTTAATGCCGCTGCAGGCGTTCCTGTCTCACGCCGCGCTGGAAGCGGGCGAAGGGCAGGCGGATACCTGGCAGGACGCGGTACAGCTGATGACGCTGCACTCGGCGAAAGGTCTGGAGTTCCCGCAGGTGTTTATCGTGGGAATGGAAGAAGGCATGTTCCCCAGCCAGATGTCGCTGGACGAAGGTGGTCGCCTCGAAGAAGAGCGCCGCCTGGCTTACGTCGGTGTAACCCGCGCGATGCAGAAGCTGACGCTGACCTATGCCGAGACGCGTCGTCTGTACGGCAAAGAGGTTTACCATCGTCCGTCGCGCTTTATCGGCGAACTGCCGGAAGCGTGCGTTGAAGAGGTTCGCCTGCGTGCCACGGTTAGCCGCCCGGTGAGTCATCAGCGGATGGGCACGCCAATGGCGGAAAATGATACCGGCTACAAGCTCGGCCAGCGCGTGCGCCACGCTAAGTTTGGCGAGGGCACCATCGTTAATCTGGAAGGAAGCGGCGAACACAGTCGTTTGCAGGTCGCATTCCAGGGGCAGGGAATCAAATGGCTGGTTGCCGCCTACGCCAGACTGGAAACGGTATGATCGCCTGATGTCGCTGCGCTTATCAGGCCTACGCAGAACGTAATATTTTGATTTGTAGGCCGGATAAGGCGAAGCCGCCATCCGGCTATCTGTCGGTTAATATTCTGAAATCATAGATAAATAATTCCCCTCTGCTAACCTTTCTGTATAAGGGGAAATTATTACTTTTTCGCCATCCGTTGCGTGTTGACGTCAAAATTTTGCTGGCGTAACATGCGCGCACGATTACGCTAAGAGGACATTCGCCTTGGACACACCCAGTAGATACTGGCTCATTATCCTGTCATCCAGGATCAACTCCTAAGGCTATCCCTTTTTGCTGATAGCCTTCGCGGTTGTCAGCGACCTTCTGTTTTTTCCCGTCGCGCTGAGTCAGGCTGTTTAATGGTCTGAAACCCAATTTGTTTCTGTGTGCCCTCCGAACTGTCCGATAATTTTTTGCATTGGGAGTCCCGGTCATGCTGAGCGCATTTCAACTGGAAAACAATCGTTTAACTCGCCTTGAGGCAGACGAGATCGAGCATCTGGCCAGTTCGGTCTGGGTCGATTTAGTCGAGCCGGATGACGAAGAACGAAACCGTGTGCAAAAGGACTTGGGCCAGAATCTGGCTACGCGCCCTGAACTGGAAGACATCGAAGCATCCGCACGTTTTTTTGAAGACGAAGACGGTCTGCACATCCACTCCTTCTTCTTTTACGAAGACGCCGACGATCACGCAGGTAACTCAACCGTCGCATTTACCATTCGCGAAGGCCGCCTGTTTACTCTGCGCGAGCGCGAACTGCCGGCCTTCCGCCTGTACCGCATGCGTGCGCGTAACCAGGCGATGGTGGATGGCAACGCCTACGAGCTGTTGCTCGACCTGTTCGAAACCAAAATTGAACAGCTGGCGGATGAGATCGAAAACATCTACAGCGACCTGGAAAAACTCAGCCGTGTGATCATGGAAGGGCGTCAGGGCGATGAGTATGACGAAGCGCTGTCGACATTGGCGGAACTGGAAGATATCGGCTGGAAGGTACGTCTGTGTCTGATGGATACCCAGCGCGCGTTGAACTTCCTGGTACGTAAAGCGCGTTTGCCGGGCAGTCAGCTGGAGCAGGCGCGTGAGATCCTGCGCGATATCGAGTCCCTGCTGCCGCATAATGAATCGCTGTTCCAGAAGGTTAACTTCCTGATGCAGGCGGCGATGGGCTTTATCAACATCGAGCAGAACCGCATCATCAAGATCTTCTCGGTGGTTTCTGTGGTATTCCTGCCGCCGACGCTGGTGGCTTCCAGCTACGGGATGAACTTTGAGTTTATGCCGGAATTGCACTGGAGCTTCGGTTACCCGGGCGCGATTGTCTTTATGATGCTCGCGGGTCTGGCGCCGTATCTGTACTTTAAGCGCAAGAACTGGCTGTAATCACTGTACTTTATCCGGCCTACGGCGATGTGCTTTTGTAGGCCGGATAAGCGAAGCGCCATCCGACACTCCCCTAGCTCCGACGAACCCGTCGTTGCGTATAAATCGCATCCATCACGAAAATCGCCAGCGCCACCCAGATAAACGCAAACGTGACCATTTTATCCGTTCCCGGAACTTCACCATAGAAGGTGACGGCCAGCAGGAACATCAGCGTAGGCCCGATATACTGGAAGAATCCCAGCGTTGACAGACGCAGGCGGGTTGCCGCGCCGGTAAAGCACAACAGCGGAATGGTGGTCACGACACCCGCGGCAATCAACAGCAGGTTGAGCGACATGGGGTTTTGCCCCATATGGCTGGTTGAGCTGTCCGCAATGCCAAACAGATAGATGGCGGCGACAGGTAAAAGCCACAGGGTTTCGATCAGCATGCCGGTTTGTGCTTCGACGGCAATCTTCTTGCGCACCAGCCCATAGAACGCAAAGCTGAACGCCAGTCCCAGCGCGATTATTGGCAGCGATCCGAAGGTCCACAGCTGTACCAGCACGCCGCAGGCGGCTAACAGTACCGCCAGCCACTGCATGCGACGAAAGCGCTCACCGAGGAATAGCATTCCCAGCACAATATTCACCAGTGGGTTAATAAAATAGCCGAGGCTGGCTTCCAGCATATGGTGATTATTGACCGCCCAAATGAACAGCAGCCAGTTTCCGCCGATGAGCACTGCAGAGAGCGCCAGCAGGAAGATCTTCTTTGGCGTTTGTAGCAGCGTTTTGACACCTGACCACTGGCGGCTGATGCTCATCAGTACCACCATAAAGAAAAATGACCAGATGACGCGGTGCGTCAGGATCTCATCCGCCGGAACATAGTAAATCAGCTTGAAGTAGGCGGGAGCGATACCCCAAATAAAATAAGCAGCAAGAGCGAGTAGCACGCCCTGCCGCGTTTGTTTAGCATCCATCGGGAAAACTCATTGCAGAAATGTAACAGCAGTTTACCTTTTTTTAGGCACTTACCCCACCATATAAGTGGCGGTTGCGCTGGCAATATAAAGCTGTTCTTCGTTATGCAGTTCCACGCGCGCCACAGCGACTTTATTGCCCGCCCGCAGCAGGCTACTGGTGGCGGTAAAGCGGCTCCCTCTTCCGGGGCGCAGATAATCAACACGCAAATCGATTGTGCCCATGCGTGACATTCGCTGACGCAGTTCGTCCTCGCTGATCGTTTCATGGCGGGTCAGCGTACTCCCAACGCATACCAGCCCCGCGGCGACGTCCAGCGCCGAGGCGATCACGCCGCCATGCAGAATGCTTTGCGCCCAGTTGCCGACCATCATCGGTTGGTTATTAAAGGCTAATTGAGCAAATTCTTTCTCATAGCGTTCGAGCTCCAGTCCCAGCGCCCGGTTAAACGGCATATGATAGACAAACATTTCACCCACTAACTTCAGCGCTTCCTCAGCAGTAAGTACGGCAGACATACGATCCCTACATCTCAATGGTTAATGAAATGTTGATATTATGCTTATTATTTGTTGTTTTCTACTTTAGGACGGGATAACTAACGAGGAACTAGCTAAGTATGTAGAATACTTGCCAGATAATTATACAATTCATCAATATTTTGGTTCAGGAGAACATTACCGATGCGGGCGATTCTGGGATGGTTACTACCAGCAATTATGCTGCCGTTGACCGCGTATGCGCAGGAAGCGACAGTGAAAGAGATTCATGATGCACCGGCGGTTCGTGGCAGTATTATCGCCAATATGCTGCAGGAACATGACAACCCTTTCACGCTTTATCCGTATGACACCAACTATCTTATTTACACCAATACCAGCGACATGAACAAAGAGGCGATCAGCAGTTATAGCTGGTCCGAAAATGCGCGCAAAGATGAGGTTAAGTTTCAGCTAAGCCTGGCGTTTCCGCTCTGGCGCGGGATATTAGGCCCAAACTCGGTACTTGGCGGTTCCTATACCCAGAAGTCCTGGTGGCAGCTTTCGAACAGTGAAGAGTCTTCACCGTTTCGCGAAACCAACTACGAACCGCAATTGTTCCTCGGTTTCGCCACCGACTATCGCTTTGCCGGTTGGACACTTCGTGATGTCGAAATGGGTTATAACCATGACTCCAACGGCCGATCCGATCCCACTTCACGTAGCTGGAACCGTCTTTATACCCGTCTGATGGCTGAAAATGGTAACTGGCTGGTGGAAGTTAAGCCGTGGTACGTGATTGGTAGCACTGACGATAACCCTGATATCACCAAATATATGGGCTACTATCAGCTGAAAATGGGTTATCACCTGGGTGACGCGGTTATCAGCGTGAAAGGCCAGTACAACTGGAATACCGGCTACGGTGGCGCAGAACTGGGAGCCAGTTACCCCATCACGAAGCATGTGCGTCTATACACTCAGGTCTACAGTGGTTACGGCGAATCGCTGATCGACTACAACTTCAATCAGACCCGTGTTGGCGTGGGTGTGATGCTCAACGATATCTTCTGACAGGTATTGAGAGTATTTTAATCATTGCAGTTTCTCTCTCAGGCGCTGAAAATAGCGCCTGTTTTTATTTCAGGCTAATGGGGTTAATGTGGCGCAGGCGGAAGTGTTGAATCTGGAAATGGGCGCTAAACAGGTTTTGCAGGAAACCTTTGGCTACCAACAGTTTCGCCCCGGTCAGGAAGAAATCATTGATACCGTGCTCTCTGGTCGCGACTGCCTGGTCGTTATGCCGACCGGCGGCGGTAAATCCCTGTGCTATCAAATTCCCGCGTTATTGCTAAACGGACTCACCGTTGTCGTTTCCCCGCTGATTTCCCTGATGAAAGATCAGGTCGATCAACTGCTGGCCAACGGCGTGGCGGCGGCGTGCCTGAATTCTACTCAAAGTCGTGAACAGCAGCTTGAGGTGATGGCGGGCTGTCGCAGCGGGCAGATTCGCTTACTGTATATTGCGCCCGAACGCCTGATGCTGGATAACTTCCTTGAGCATCTGGCGCACTGGAATCCGGTGCTGCTGGCGGTTGATGAAGCGCACTGTATTTCGCAGTGGGGGCATGATTTCCGCCCCGAGTACGCTGCGCTGGGCCAGTTACGTCAGCGTTTCCCAACCCTGCCGTTTGTGGCGCTGACCGCGACCGCGGATGAGACAACCCGGCTGGACATTGTGCGTCTGCTGGGACTGAACGATCCGTTAATTCAGATCAGCAGCTTTGACCGCCCGAACATTCGCTACATGCTGATGGAGAAGTTTAAGCCGCTCGATCAGCTGATGCGCTACGTGCAAGAGCAGCGCGGTAAGTCTGGCATTATCTATTGTAACAGTCGCGCCAAAGTCGAAGACACCGCCGCGCGTCTGCAAAGCCGTGGCATCAGCGCCGGGGCTTATCATGCCGGGCTAGAAAACGCTATACGCGCCGAGGTGCAGGAGAAATTCCAGCGCGACGACCTGCAAATCGTAGTGGCGACCGTGGCGTTCGGTATGGGGATCAACAAACCTAACGTACGCTTCGTGGTGCATTTCGATATTCCGCGCAACATCGAATCCTATTACCAGGAAACCGGCCGCGCCGGGCGTGATGGCCTGCCTGCGGAAGCGATGCTGTTTTACGATCCGGCTGATATGGCATGGCTACGCCGCTGCCTCGAAGAGAAACCCGCTGGGCAACTGCTGGATATCGAACGTCATAAGCTCAATGCGATGGGGGCGTTTGCCGAGGCGCAGACCTGTCGTCGTCTGGTGCTGCTGAACTATTTTGGCGAAGGGCGTCAGGAACCGTGTGGTAACTGCGACATCTGCCTCGACCCGCCAAAACAGTATGACGGACTCATGGATGCGCGCAAAGCGCTGTCGACGATTTATCGTGTTAACCAACGCTTCGGCATGGGGTACGTCGTGGAAGTGCTGCGCGGAGCGAATAACCAGCGTATTCGCGAACTGGCTCATGACAAACTGCCGGTCTATGGCATTGGTCGCGAGCAAAGCCACGAACACTGGGTGAGCGTTATTCGCCAGCTTATTCACCTGGGCCTGGTGACGCAGAATATTGCTCATCACTCCGCGTTACAGCTAACCGAAGCCGCGCGTCCGGTGTTGCGCGGTGACGTTGCGTTACAGCTTGCTGTACCACGTATTGTGGCGCTGAAACCGCGTGCGATGCAGAAATCCTTCGGTGGTAACTACGACCGCAAACTGTTCGCCAAATTGCGTAAGCTGCGTAAAGCCATTGCCGATGAAGAGAACATCCCGCCATACGTGGTGTTCAACGACGCCACGCTGATTGAAATGGCCGAGCAGATGCCGGTTTCACCGAGTGAAATGCTAAGCGTTAACGGTGTGGGGATGCGTAAACTTGAGCGTTTCGGTAAAGAGTTTATGGCGCTTATTCGCGCACACGTTGATGGTGACGACGAAGAGTAGTCAGCCGGGCAAAAAAGTGCCAGGATGGTGACTCACTGAACTATTCCCCCGCGAGTCATTTTTATGTTAACGCTATTTTTCACCGTTGCGTTGGTGCATATCGTTGCGCTGATGAGCCCCGGTCCCGATTTCTTTTTTGTTTCTCAAACTGCGGTTAGCCGTTCGCGTAAAGAGGCCATGATGGGCGTGCTGGGTATTACCTGCGGCGTCATGGTCTGGGCTGGCGTGGCGCTGCTCGGCCTGCATCTGATTATCGAAAAAATGGCCTGGCTGCACACCATTATTATGGTGGGCGGGGGGCTGTATCTGTGCTGGATGGGTTATCAGATGCTGCGCGGCGCGTTTAAAAAACAGGATGTTGCAGCTCCCACTCCGCAGGTGGAGCTGGCGCAGAGCGGACGCAGTTTTTTGAAAGGTCTGCTGACCAACCTGGCGAACCCTAAAGCCATTATCTATTTCGGCTCCGTCTTCTCATTGTTCGTTGGCGATAACGTGGGAACGGGCGCGCGTTGGGGGATTTTTGCCCTGATCATCGTGGAAACGCTGGCGTGGTTTACCGTGGTCGCCAGCCTGTTTGCGTTGCCGAAAATGCGTCGTGGCTATCAGCGTCTGGCGAAGTGGATTGATGGTTTTGCTGGCGCGCTGTTTGCGGGTTTCGGCATCCACCTGATTATTTCGCGCTAAGTTTGTTACCCGCCTGGGAGTCCCAGGCGGTATGCGGTTTATTGCGCAAGCTTCTGTAATTCGTCCTTCGAAAGGCCGGTCATTTCCATAATTGCGTCGGTATCAAGACCCCGCTTTAGCATCGCTTTTGCCACATCAGTAAGGGCAATACGTTTACCCTCTTCGCGGCCTATCTGCTTTAGTTGATCCGCCATTGTCATCAGTTTGTCTCCATGCTGCGGCACACGCTGTGCCAGCTTATACAATAATGTCTGAACATCTTGTGTATTCCCTGCTTGCACCATGTAGTTTACCAGCACGGTTATTTGTTGTCCGCTCATCTTCTCCAGCATAAACAGACGGGTAAGTTTATCCAGCAGCTGCGCCATGTCGCGCTGGCGAATGTGTTTTTGTACTAATGTCAGTGCCGCCATGCTGCGATGCTGCATGATTTCATCATCTGGAATAACCGTCACATCCACCAACGGAAACGGTGTGCTGTAAAGTTGAAGGGCGGTCGCTGAATCCTCAAAGTGATCCAGCCAGTTCATCGAACCTTGCCATGGGCTTTGCTTGCCATGGTAAAAGAGCACTGGAATAACCAGCGGCAGAGTGTCGTTTCCCGCCTCAAGATGACGTTGCATCGCTGCGATAGCGTAGCGCATCAGGCGAAATGACATATGCTTGTCCGGTGAGCTTTGATGCTCAATGAGCACGTGTACATAGCCATGCCCGCTGGTGGTTTCCAGTGAGTAGAGAATATCGCTGAAATAGGGACGCAGATCGTCCTCCACAAAACTGCCTGATTCCAGACGGAGCGTATCCAGTTTGCAGATTTTGATCAGCGAGGGCGGAAGATGAAGTTCGATAAAGTCCCGCGCAGTTTCCACGCGGGAGAGGAAGGTCTTAAATACTGCATCATGTGGTGTTGTTACTTCCGCCATCGTTAATCATCCGTGAAAGGTGAATGTGGCGGAATTCTGGCATTAGCAATCAACGTCTAACAGTACAGAATAAAAGGCTTTTCTCCCTTTGCGGCAAAGTACGAAAAGTCATGTTCAGACGCTCATACTGTTAGCATTTCATTGCGAGCGTTGTTCCATTTGCTAGGCATGCCTTGCCGATGCCAGCAGAGCGCCTATCAGCATAAATAGCGAGCCAAACACTTTGTTGAGCGCCTTCATTTGCTTTGGCCCTTTAATCCAGCCTGCAATGCGCGTGGCCAGCGTCGCGTAACCGATCATCACAATGATATCGACCACGATGGTCGTGACGCCAAGCACCACGTACTGCATCAACTGCGGTTCCTGCGGCAGGATGAACTGTGGGAACAGAGCGGCAAGAAAAACTATGCTCTTGGGGTTGGTCAGATTAACAAAGACCGCGCGTTTGAACAGGCGGCTGCGCGATTGCGTATTCGCCATGGTATTCAGATCGATAGCACCCGCCGCGCGCCACTGCTGGATACCCAGCCAAATCAGATAGGCCGCTCCCGCCCACTTCAGCACCTCAAATGCGATCACCGAACGTGAAAATAGCGTTCCCAGTCCTACGCCAACCAGAACGATATGAATGCCCAACCCGGTCTGCAAACCTGCAATCGACGCGCTGGCACCGCGATATCCGTGGCTGATGGCGGTGGTCATGGTATTGATTGCGCCAGAGCCTGGGGACAAGCTCAAAATAATAGAGGTCAGCAGGTAGGCGAACCACCATTCAAAGGTCATGAGAAACTCCCGGATTGTCTATTTTTATGCCACAATACGCTACTGCCGTTAGGTTGTGTCAGTGACGGCGAAAAAAACGATTTTACTTGGTCAGCGAGGCTGGATACCCGATGTTTCAGCAGCAAAAAGACTGGGAAACAAGAGAAAACGCGTTTGCTGCTTTTTCCATGGGGCCACTGACAGATTTCTGGCGTCAGCGGGAAGAAGCGGAATTTACGGGCGTAGATGATATCCCCGTACATTTTGTCCGTTTTCATGCAGAAAAAAACGATCGCGTCATCGTCGTCTGTCCTGGACGCATTGAAAGTTACGTGAAATACGCTGAACTGGCGTATGACCTGTTTCATTCTGGTTTTGACGTTCTCATTATCGATCACCGTGGCCAGGGGCGTTCCGGGCGTATGCTTTCGGATCCGCACCGCGGTCATGTCGATAACTTTAATGATTATGTCGACGATCTAACCGCCTTCTGGCAGCAGGAAGTGCTACCCGGTCCGTGGAGAAAACGCTATATCCTGGCGCATTCTATGGGCGGTGCGATTGCCACATTGTTCCTGCAGCGCCACCCGAATCAGTGTGATGCTATCGCGCTTTGTGCGCCGATGTTTGGTATTGTGATGCGCTTTCCCGACTGGATGGTACGCCATATTCTGGACTGGGCCGAAGGGCATCCGCGGATCCGCGAAGGCTATGCCATGGGAACCGGGCGCTGGCGGGCGCTGCCATTCGGTATGAATGCGTTAACGCATAGTCGACAGCGCTATCGGCGCAATCTGCGCTTCTATGCGGATGAGCCGCGACTGCGCGTTGGCGGCCCCACCTACCACTGGGTTCGTGAAGGTATTCTGGCAGGCGAACAGGTTCTGGCCGGAGCAGGAGACGACGCGACGCCGACGCTGCTGATTCAGGCTGAAGAAGAGCGGGTGGTAGATAACCGCATGCACGATCGTTTTTGTGAACTCCGCGCCGCAGCAGGCCATCCTGTAGAAGGGGGTCAGCCGCTTGTCATCAAAGGCGCGTACCATGAGATCCTTTTTGAAAAGGACGCAATGCGCTCAGTCGCGCTTAACGCTATTGTCGAATTTTTCGACAAGCATAACTCATCCAGCGGAACCCGCTTTGCCTAGAGGTTGAATTTTCTTATGTATCAGGTTGTTGCGTCTGATTTAGACGGTACGCTGCTTTCTCCCGACCATACTTTGTCCCCTTATGCCAAAGAGACGCTGAAGTTATTGACCGCTCGTGGCGTTAACTTCGTGTTTGCGACAGGCCGTCATCATGTTGATGTGGGGCAAATTCGCGATAACCTCGGCATTAAAACCTACATGATCACGTCTAACGGCGCGCGCGTGCATGATTCTGACGGGAATCTGGTGTTTTCCCATAACCTGGATCGCGATATTGCCAGCGACCTGTTTGGCGTAGTGAATGCAAACCCGGACATCGTGACCAACGTTTATCGCGATGATGAGTGGTTTATGAATCGCCATCGTCCGGACGAAATGCGTTTCTTCAAAGAAGCGGTGTTTAACTATTCCCTGTTTGAACCTGCATTACTGGAGCCTGAGGGCGTCAGCAAAGTGTTCTTCACCACCGACTCTCACGAAAGGCTACTGCCGCTGGAGCAGGCGATTAACGCCCGCTGGGGCGATCGCGTTAACGTCAGCTTCTCTACGCTTACCTGTCTGGAAGTCATGGCTGGCGGCGTATCGAAAGGTCATGCGCTGGAAGCGGTAGCAAAAGCGATGGGCTACAGCCTGAAAGACTGCATCGCCTTTGGCGACGGGATGAACGATGCGGAAATGCTCTCCATGGCAGGTAAAGGCTGCATCATGGGCAACGCCCACCAGCGCCTGAAGGATCTGCACCCGGAACTGGAAGTCATTGGTCTTAATGCCGACGATGCCGTGCCACACTATCTGCGTGAACTGTTTTTGCAGTAACCTTCTGTTCGTTAGTTGACCAGTTGTCAACTAAAAACTTCGCTACAATGGGTGTACCTTTTGTTAAGAGACATCCATTGTGGCGTTACTCATCATTACCACAATTCTGTGGGCCTTTTCCTTTAGCCTGTTTGGCGAGTACCTTGCCGGTCATGTCGATAGCTATTTTGCGGTGCTGGTGCGCGTTGGGCTGGCTGCGCTGGTGTTCCTGCCGTTTCTACGTACTCGTGGGCACAGCGTAAAAACGATCGGGCTGTATATGCTGGTGGGTGCCATGCAGCTTGGCATTATGTACATGCTGAGTTTTCACGCCTATCTGTACCTGACGGTTTCAGAACTGCTGCTCTTTACCGTGCTGACGCCGCTCTACATTACGCTGATTTATGATCTGATGAGCGGACGTCGTCTGCGCTGGAGTTACGCCTTTAGTGCGTTACTGGCGGTGATTGGCGCGGGGATCATTCGTTACGATCAGGTGACCAGCCACTTCTGGACCGGTCTGCTGCTGGTGCAGTTGTCCAATATCAGCTTTGCCATTGGTATGGTGGGCTATAAACGTCTGATGGAGACGCGGCCAATGCCGCAGCACAACGCCTTTGCCTGGTTTTATATGGGCGCCTTTATGGTGGCTGTCGTGGCCTGGTTCATGCTGGGCAATGCGCAGAAAATGCCTGCAACCACGCTACAGTGGGGAATTCTGGTCTTTCTTGGCGTGGCGGCGTCCGGCATTGGTTACTTTATGTGGAACTACGGTGCGACCCAGGTGGATGCGGGCACGCTGGGCATCATGAACAATATGCATGTCCCTGCCGGACTGTTGGTTAACCTGGCTATCTGGCATCAACAACCTCACTGGCCAAGCTTCATCATTGGTGCGGCTGTGA
This sequence comes from Citrobacter sp. C13, assembly GCF_014596815.2. Taxonomy (NCBI): domain Bacteria; kingdom Pseudomonadati; phylum Pseudomonadota; class Gammaproteobacteria; order Enterobacterales; family Enterobacteriaceae; genus Citrobacter; species Citrobacter sp. C13. The sequence continues at coordinate 4,771,492 of NZ_CP115024.1, read as the reverse complement.
TAGTGGCTTCACTGTGGGTACATCGAAAGTGGGTCGTTCCGCACTCCGTACAAACGGCAGGTGATCGCAGGCGTGATTCCGCGCTGAGCGAATAAACGCTTCTGTGACCGGCTGTCGCTGCTCGCCATCACGCACGGCGGCGTACAGTCGGCTCCACAATCCATCACCCAGGGTTTTGGTCACTACCAGGCCCTGGCGTTCAAAACTCTCCACCACCCAGTGCGGTAACGCCGCGATACCCATTCTGGCTGCAACCATCTGAATCAGCAGCAAGGTGTTATCCACGCTTTTCAGCGACGGACTAACGCCTGCAGGTTGCAGGAAATGCCGCCATACATCCAGTCGACTCCGTTGCACCGGGTAAATGAGCAGCGTCTCACTGGCCAAATCTTCTGGCGTGATTTGCGTTTTGCTGGCCAACGGATGGTCAGGCGCCAGTACCAGGCGGACTTCAAAATCGAACATCGGCGAGTAGTGCAATCCGCTGCGCGGCAGGATGTCGGAGGTTAACACCAGATCCAGCTCATCCTGCTGTAGCGCCGGTTGCGGATCGAACGTCACGCCGGATTTAAAGTCCATCTCCACCTGCGGCCAGTTAGCACGAAAATTCTCCAGCGCGGGCGTCAGCCATTGAATACAACTGTGACATTCAATCGCGATTCGCAACCTGGTTTGCTGCGGTTCGTTGCAGGCCTGCAGCGCACGACCAATTTGCGGCAACACCTGACTGGCTAACTGCAGCAGGATTTCTCCCTGCGGCGTAAAGCGCAGAGGCTGGCTTTTACGGATAAAAAGTCGAAAGCCAAGGCGCTGCTCCAGATCGCTGAACTGGTGAGAAAGGGCGGATTGGGTCTGATGCAACGTCGCCGCAGCGGCTGCCAGAGAACCACTATTCCGCAACGCCTGGAGCGTTTTCAGGTGTTTAATCTCGATCATGAAAGTCCTTCACTTCGGCATGAATAAATTGCGCTTGAGGAATATACAGTAACCGCCAATTATGGATGTGTAAACATCTGGACGTCCAAAACTCGTCATATTTCGGCTTGCAGATGCGTTGGCTTCCTCGCTTACCCCAGTCACTTACTTCAGTAAGCTCCTGGGGATGCGCTGTGTCGCCGCCTTCCTGCAAACCGAACTATTTAGAGTTTTTGCTTCAGATTCAATAAAATAAGAGAGGAAGAAAAATGACAATATTGAATCACACCCTCGGTTTCCCTCGCATTGGCCTGCGTCGCGAGTTGAAGAAAGCGCAAGAAAGCTACTGGGCGGGAAATTCTTCCCGTGAAGATTTGCTGACCGTTGGCCGCGAGCTGCGTGCCCGCCACTGGGATCAGCAGAAGCAGACGGGCGTTGACCTGCTGCCGGTGGGTGATTTTGCCTGGTACGATCACGTGCTGACTACTAGCCTGCTGCTCGGCAACGTTCCGGCTCGCCATCAAAATAAAGACGGCTCGGTCGATATCGATACCTTATTCCGCATTGGCCGTGGCCGCGCACCAACGGGTGAACCCGCGGCGGCGGCAGAAATGACCAAATGGTTTAACACCAACTATCACTACATGGTGCCAGAGTTCACTAAAGGTCAGCAGTTCAAACTGACCTGGACCCAACTGCTGGATGAAGTGGACGAAGCGCTGGCGCTCGGTCACAAAGTGAAGCCTGTGTTGCTGGGGCCGGTAACCTACCTGTGGTTGGGTAAAGTGAAAGGCGAGCAGTTTGACCGTCTGAGCCTGTTGAACGACATTCTGCCGGTTTACCAGCAGGTGCTGGCCGAGCTGGCGAAACGCGGTATTGAGTGGGTGCAGATTGACGAACCCGCTCTGGTGCTGGAATTGCCGCAAGCGTGGCTGGACGCCTTCAAACCAGCTTATGACGCGCTGACGGGTCAGGTGAAGCTGCTGCTGACCACTTACTTCGAAGGCGTAACGCCAAACCTGGATACCATTACCGCCCTGCCGGTGCAGGGACTGCACGTTGACTTCGTGCACGGCAAAGATGATGCAGCCGAGTTGCATAAACGTCTGCCTGCCGACTGGCTGCTGTCAGCGGGGCTGGTGAACGGCCGCAACGTCTGGCGTGCCGATCTCAGCGAAAAATACGCACAAATCAAAGATATCGTCGGGAAACGTAACCTGTGGGTGGCTTCTTCCTGCTCCCTGCTGCACAGCCCAATCGATCTCAGTGTTGAAACCCGCCTTGATGCAGAAGTGAAGAGCTGGTTTGCCTTCGCCCTGCAAAAATGCGGCGAGCTGGCGCTGCTGCGCGATGCATTGAATAGCGGTGATACGGCGGCAATTGTCGAGTGGAGCGCACCGATTCAGGCTCGTCGTCACTCTACCCGCGTACACAACGCCGCAGTGGAAAAACGTCTGGCGGCAATCACCGCCCAGGACAGCCAGCGCGCTAACGCTTACCCGGTTCGTGCCGAGGCGCAACGTGCCCGCTTTAATCTGCCGGCATGGCCGACTACGACTATCGGTTCATTCCCGCAAACCACAGAAATTCGCGGCCTGCGGCTGGATTTCAAAAAGGGCAACCTGGATGCTGGTAACTATCGCACCGGAATTGCGGAACATATTAAACAGGCGATTGTTGAACAGGAACGTCTGGGTCTCGACGTGCTGGTACACGGTGAAGCCGAGCGTAATGACATGGTCGAATACTTTGGCGAACACCTGGACGGCTTCGTCTTCACCCAGAACGGTTGGGTGCAGAGCTACGGCTCTCGCTGCGTGAAGCCGCCGGTGGTGATTGGCGACGTCAGCCGCCCGGAAGCGATCACAGTGGAGTGGGCGAAATATGCCCAGTCGCTGACCGACAAACCGGTAAAAGGCATGCTGACCGGTCCGGTGACCATTCTCTGCTGGTCATTCCCGCGTGAAGACGTGACGCGTGAAACCATCGCGAAGCAGATTGCACTGGCGCTGCGTGATGAAGTGGCGGATCTGGAAGCGGCGGGTATCGGCATCATCCAGATTGATGAACCGGCACTGCGCGAAGGTCTGCCGCTGCGTCGCAGCGACTGGGCGGCGTATCTGGAGTGGGGCGTGGAAGCCTTCCGCATTAACGCGGCGGTAGCGAAGGATGAAACCCAGATCCACACCCACATGTGTTATTGCGAGTTCAACGACATCATGGACTCCATTGCGGCGCTGGATGCGGACGTGATTACCATTGAAACCTCGCGCTCTGATATGGAGTTGCTGGAATCGTTTGAAGAGTTCGACTATCCGAACGAAATCGGGCCGGGCGTATACGATATTCACTCGCCGAACGTCCCGAGCGTGGAGTGGATTGAAGCCCTGTTGAAGAAAGCCGAGCTGCGCATTCCAGCAGAACGTCTGTGGGTGAACCCGGACTGCGGCCTGAAAACCCGCGGCTGGCCGGAAACCCGTGCCGCGCTGGCGAACATGGTCAAAGCGGCGCAGAATTTGCGTCAGGCGTAATTCGGTGCCCGGGAAGCGCTGGCGCTTACCCGGGTTACAGGAAATCGCAATAGTTGTAGGCCCGGTCAGGCGTCGCTGCCACCGGGCAATTAACGTTTATTTCTTCCCACCGTATTGCACGAACCACTCCAGCATTCTCTGCCAACCGTCTTTCGCGGACTCTTCGTGATAGCTCGGGCGATAATCGGCGTTGAACGCATGTCCGGCATCGGGATAGACCACGATTTCCGCTTTAGCATTGGCGGCGCGTAGTGCCTGGCGCATTGTTTCAACGGTATCTTGCGGAATGCTGGTGTCCTGGCCGCCATAAAGCCCCAAAACGGGGGCGTTAAGATCGGTTGCGATATCAACGGGATGTTTTGGCGAGTTGAGGGTTTTATCACCCACCAGTTTGCCATACCACGCCACGGCCGCTTTTAACTGCGGATTATGTGCGGCATACAGCCAGGTGATGCGCCCACCCCAGCAAAATCCGGTGATCATCAACTGGTGCGCATCTCCTCCGTTGCGGGAGGCCCAGCTGGCGACGTGGTCCAGATCGGCCAGTACCTGAGAGTCAGGCACTTTGGCGACAAGGCCACTAAGCAGCGTAGGGATATCGGCAAAGTCATTGGGATCGCCTTCGCGAAAATAGAGTTCTGGTGCGATAGCCAGATACCCTTCCAGAGCCAAACGACGGCAAACGTCACGAATGTGCTCATGAATACCAAAAATCTCCTGCACGACAATGACTACGGGCAGCAGGCCATCAGTCTGTTTTGGTCGTGCGTGATACGCTGGCATATCATCGCCTTGTGAAGGTATGGACGTTACACCGGCGATAATTGCATTATCCGGGGTGTGAACCGTGGTAGACGTCGGTGGAGATACAGCAGGTGCAAAGCCAGATTGTCGTGTTGTCATGGTATTCTCCGTACCCTTAAATATTCAGCAAAAAAGCGCATTGTTAACTATAGACACATGCAACGAACCACATTGCCTTAAACGGGCTATCTTTTGTGCAGGGCTTCCTTACATCACATCATTTATGTGACATTAATCACTTTTTGATGGTAATTGAATGCAATTGATTTACATCATAGTGATGACTGTCACGAAAATATGTTTATGCCTTCGGTAAAGTGTGTTTTTGCTTCTTCTGACAAAACCGATTCACAGAGGAGTTTTTATGTCTAAGTCTGATGTTTTTCATCTCGGCCTCACTAAGAACGATTTACAAGGGGCTACGCTTGCTATCGTCCCTGGCGACCCGGAGCGTGTGGAAAAGATCGCCGCGCTGATGGATAAGCCGGTTAAGCTGGCATCTCATCGCGAGTTCACTACCTGGCGTGCTGAGCTGGATGGTAAAGCCGTGATCGTTTGTTCTACCGGTATCGGCGGCCCGTCCACCTCTATTGCCGTAGAAGAACTGGCACAGCTGGGCATTCGTACCTTCCTGCGTATCGGTACGACTGGCGCTATCCAGCCGCATATCAACGTAGGTGATGTACTGGTTACCACTGCATCTGTTCGTCTGGACGGCGCAAGCCTGCACTTCGCACCAATGGAATTCCCGGCCGTTGCGGACTTCGAGTGCACCACCGCGCTGGTGGAAGCGGCGAAATCTATCGGCGCCACCACTCACGTGGGGGTCACCGCGTCTTCTGACACCTTCTACCCGGGCCAGGAGCGTTATGACACCTTCTCTGGTCGCGTCGTGAGCCGTTTCAAAGGCTCAATGGAAGAGTGGCAGTCTATGGGCGTCATGAACTACGAAATGGAATCTGCTACGCTGCTGACCATGTGCGCAAGCCAGGGTCTGCGTGCCGGTATGGTCGCAGGTGTTATCGTGAACCGTACTCAGCAAGAGATCCCTAATGCGGAAACGATGAAACAAACGGAAAGTCACGCGGTGAAAATCGTGGTTGAAGCCGCGCGTCGTTTACTGTAATTCCCCCTTCTATTCAAAAAGGCCGACGCGTTCGGCCTTTTTATTTTGCGTAGTGCCTCGCAGGAAATTCCTTTTAAACTGGACGTTTATACAGCACAATTCTATTTTGTGCGGGTAAGTCGTTGCTGTAAGGGGGCGTTGTGGATATTTCAATTATGATGAGTGCCGTGTTGGCGTTAGCCGCAGGGCTACTGGTAGGGTGGCTGGCGACAAAAGCACGCGCCGATCAAATCCGTGCCGACCTCATCGAAGAGCGACGTGAACTGGATATTGCGCTAAGCGCCGCTCGCCAGCAGCTCTCGCAGGAAGCTCACTGGCGCGATGAGTGCGAACTACTCAATAACGAATTACGCAGTCTGAACAGTATCAACACCTCTCTGGAAGCCGATCTCCGTGAAGTCACTACCCGGCTGGAAGCAACCCAACAGCATGCGGAAGATAAAATCCGCCAGATGATCAACAGCGAACAGCGTCTGAGCGAACAGTTTGAAAATCTGGCGAATCGTATTTTTGAGCACAGCAACCGCCGTGTTGATGAGCAAAATCGCCAAAGTCTGAACAGCCTGCTTGCGCCGCTTCGTGAACAACTGGACGGTTTTCGTCGCCAGGTTCAGGATAGCTTTGGTAAAGAGGCGCAAGAACGCCATACCCTGGCACACGAAATTCGTAATCTCCAGCAACTGAATGCGCAGATGGCGCAGGAAGCGGTAAACCTGACGCGGGCATTAAAAGGCGATAACAAAACGCAGGGTAACTGGGGAGAGGTCGTACTCACGCGGGTACTCGAAGCCTCTGGTCTGCGTGAAGGTTATGAATATGAAACCCAGGTTAGCATCGAAAACGACGGCCGTTCGCGAATGCAGCCTGATGTCATCGTTCGGCTACCGCAGGGTAAAGATGTGGTGATCGATGCGAAAATGACGCTGGTCGCCTATGAGCGCTATTTTAACGCAGAAGATGAATACACCCGCGAAAGTGCATTGCAGGAGCACATCGCCTCGGTGCGCAACCATATTCGACTACTGGGTCGCAAAGATTATCAGCAGCTTCCTGGGCTGCGTACGCTTGACTATGTGTTGATGTTTATCCCCGTTGAGCCCGCTTTTTTGCTGGCGCTCGACAGACAGCCCGAACTGATTACCGAAGCGCTTAGAAATAACATTATGCTGGTGAGTCCTACCACGCTGTTGGTGGCATTGCGCACGATCGCCAACCTGTGGCGCTACGAGCATCAGAGTCGTAATGCGCAACAAATTGCCGATCGGGCCAGCAAACTTTATGACAAGATGCGGTTGTTTGTGGATGATATGTCGGCAATAGGCCAAAGCCTGGACAAAGCCCAGGACAACTACCGACAGGCGATGAAAAAACTCTCTTCCGGTCGTGGAAACGTCCTGTCGCAGGCAGAAGCGTTTCGTAGTTTAGGCGTGGAAATTAAGCGCGAGATTAATCCTGAGCTGGCTGAACAAGCTACTACACAGGATGAAGAATACCGCTTGCGCTCGGTCCCTGAGACGCAACAAGATGCGTCTTACCCCGAGGATGAAGCGATAAATCAGCAATCAAACTAGTCCATTTGGGGTAGTTGAACCCGGTAGAAGGGTAGGGCAAATTGGCCCAATCTGTTACACTTCTCGAACATTTTTTGGATGAGCAGGCACTGAGATGGTGGATAATTCACAAGAAACGACGCACTTTGGCTTTCAGACCGTCGCTAAAGAGCAGAAAGCTGACATGGTGGCCCACGTTTTTCATTCTGTGGCGTCTAAATATGACGTTATGAATGACTTAATGTCATTTGGCATTCATCGTTTGTGGAAGCGCTTCACCATTGATTGCAGTGGCGTGCGTCGCGGGCAAACCGTTCTCGATTTAGCAGGCGGTACCGGCGATCTGACGGCGAAATTCTCTCGCATGGTTGGTGAAACCGGCAAAGTTGTGCTGGCGGATATCAATGACTCAATGCTCAAAATGGGTCGCGAAAAGCTGCGTAATATTGGCGTGGTGGGTAACGTTGAGTACGTTCAGGCGAATGCGGAAGCATTACCTTTCCCTGACAACACGTTTGACTGCATCACCATCTCTTTCGGTCTGCGCAACGTAACGGATAAAGACAAAGCATTGCGCTCCATGTACCGCGTATTGAAGCCGGGCGGACGTCTACTGGTGCTGGAATTCTCCAAACCCATCATCGAACCGTTGAGCAAAGCCTACGACGCATACTCTTTCCATGTTCTGCCGCGCATAGGTTCAATGGTAGCAAGCGATGCGGACAGCTACCGTTATTTGGCGGAGTCCATCCGTATGCATCCCGATCAGGACACCTTAAAAGCAATGATGCAAGATGCCGGGTTCGAAAGCGTTGATTACTACAACCTGACAGCAGGTGTCGTTGCGCTGCATCGTGGTTACAAGTTCTGACAGGAGAGTGGGGATGCCTTTAAAACCCTTAGTAACCGCAGGCGTTGAAAATCTGCTCAACACCTTTCTGTACCGTTCTCCTGCGCTGAAGTCAGCCAGAACGCGTTTACAAGGGAAGGTGCTGCGTGTTGATCTCAAAGGATTTTCAACACCGTTAGTCCTGGTGTTTAGCGAGCGCCAGGTCGATGTGCTGGGGGCATGGGAAGGCGAAGCCGATTGCACCGTAATCACATATGCCAGTGTGTTACCGAAATTGCGTGACCGACAGCAACTCACCACGCTTATCCGCAGCGGTGAACTGGAAGTCCAGGGCGATATCCAGGTAGTACAGAACTTTGTTGCGCTGGCCGATCTGGCGGAGTTGGATCCTGCAGAACTGTTAGCACCCTATACCGGCGATATCGTCGCAGAAGGGGTCAGCAAAGTCTTGCGTGGTGGAGCGAAGTTCCTGTGCCATAACTTTCAGCGCCAGCAGCGCTATGTCGCCGAAGCGATCACCGAAGAGTGGCGCATGGCACCTGGTCCACTAGAGGTTGCATGGTTTGCTGAAGAAACGGCAGCCGTTGAGCGCGCGGTTGAATCTCTGGCCAAACGGCTGGAAAAACTGGAGGCCAAATGACGCCAGGTGAAGTACGGCGCCTTTATTTCATCATTCGCACTTTTTTAAGCTACGGTCTTGATGAACTCATCCCCAAAATGCGAATCACGCTGCCGCTTCGGTTGTGGCGTTACTCGTTGTTCTGGATGCCCAACCGACATAAAGATAAACCGCTGGGAGAAAGGCTGAGACTGGCTTTACAGGAACTCGGCCCGGTGTGGATCAAGTTTGGGCAAATGCTCTCTACCCGTCGTGACCTTTTCCCTCCGCACATCGCCGATCAGCTTGCGCTATTGCAGGATCGGGTTGCCCCGTTCGATGGGCTTAGAGCGAAAAAACAAATCGAAGAGGCTATGGGCGGGCTGCCCGTCGAGGAATGGTTTGATGATTTTGAGATCACGCCGCTGGCATCTGCGTCTGTTGCTCAGGTCCACACTGCGCGGTTGAAATCGAATGGCAAAGAGGTGGTGATCAAAGTTATTCGCCCGGACATACTTCCGGTCATCAAAGCGGATTTAAAACTGATCTACCGCCTGGCTCGTTGGGTTCCTCGTCTGCTGCCAGATGGGCGTCGCCTGCGACCAACAGAAGTCGTCCGTGAATATGAAAAAACGTTGATCGATGAACTGAATCTGCTGCGCGAATCGGCGAACGCCATTCAGCTACGACGTAATTTTGAAGATAGTCCGATGCTGTACATCCCGGAAGTGTATTCTGACTATTGCAGTCAGAACATGATGGTGATGGAGCGCATTTACGGCATCCCGGTTTCAGATGTCACCACGCTTGAGAAGAACGGCACCAATATGAAATTGTTGGCCGAGCGTGGTGTTCAGGTCTTCTTTACTCAGGTATTCCGCGACAGCTTTTTCCATGCGGATATGCACCCCGGGAACATTTTTGTCAGTTATGAGCACCCTGAAAACCCGAAATACATTGGTATTGATTGTGGGATTGTGGGCTCTTTAAACAAAGAAGATAAGCGTTACCTGGCTGAAAACTTCATTGCGTTCTTTAACCGCGATTACCGCAAAGTTGCTGAACTGCACGTGGATTCTGGTTGGGTTCCGCCGGATACCAACGTAGAAGAGTTTGAATTTGCCATTCGTACCGTGTGCGAGCCGATTTTTGAAAAACCGCTGGCGGAGATTTCCTTTGGTCACGTGCTGCTGAATCTGTTCAACACTGCGCGCCGCTTCAATATGGAAGTTCAGCCTCAACTGGTATTGCTCCAGAAGACGCTGCTGTACGTAGAAGGTGTCGGACGACAACTCTACCCGCAGTTAGATTTGTGGAAAACGGCTAAGCCATTCCTCGAATCCTGGATTAAAGATCAGGTCGGTATTCCGGCGCTCGTTAGGGCATTTAAAGAAAAAGCACCGTTCTGGGTCGAAAAAATGCCAGAAATACCTGAACTGGTGTATGACAGTTTGCGCCAGGGCAAATATTTACAGCACAGTGTTGATAAGATTGCCCGCGAGCTTCACGCGAATCATGTACGCCAGGGACAATCCCGTTATTTATTGGGCATTGGCGCAACATTGTTGCTAAGTGGAACATTCCTGCTGGTAAGCCGCCCTGAGTGGGGGCTTATGCCGGGCTGGTTAATGGCGGGAGGCGTCATAGCCTGGTTGATCGGCTGGCGCAAAATGCGCTGAATTTTTCATCGCCCAAGGCAGGTCGTGTAACGTATACTACGGCCTTATTAATTCATCATCTATGACAGAGGAACATGTATGGGTGGTATCAGTATTTGGCAGTTGTTGATCATTGCCGTCATCGTTGTACTGCTATTTGGCACCAAGAAACTCGGCTCCATCGGTTCCGATCTTGGCGCGTCGATCAAAGGCTTCAAAAAAGCGATGGGTGATGATGAGCCTAAACAAGATAAAACCAGCCAGGACGCTGATTTTACTGCTAAATCCATCACCGATAAGCAGGGTGAAGTGAAAAAGGAAGACGCCAAAAGCCAAGATAAAGAGCAGGTATAATCCGTGTTTGATATCGGTTTTAGCGAACTGTTATTGGTGTTCGTGATCGGCCTCATTGTTCTGGGGCCGCAACGATTACCTGTAGCGGTAAAAACGGTTGCTGGCTGGGTTCGCGCTTTGCGTTCCCTTGCAACTACTGTTCAGAATGAACTGACCCAGGAGCTTAAGCTTCAGGAGTTTCAGGACAGCCTGAAGAAAGTAGAGAAAGCGAGCCTGACAAATCTGACCCCGGAGCTGAAAGCGTCAATGGATGAGCTGCGTGAAGCGGCGGAATCGATGAAGCGTTCTTACAGCGTGCACGATCCTGAGAAAGCGAGCGATGAAGCGCACACTATCCATAATCCGGTGGTGAAAGACGGTGAAGCGCAGCGAGAAGGGGTCACCCCTGCCGCCGCTGAAAACCAGGCCAGTTCGCCGGAGCAAAAACCGGAATCCGCGGGTGCTAAAACGCCAGAGCAGACGGAAAACACTTCCGCCACGTTGATGGATGCAGAAAAGAAAGCTGCCGCACCTGTTGTCGAATCCTCCCCCTCGTCGAGTGATAAACCGTAAACATGGCTGTAGAAGATACCCAACCGCTCATTACGCATCTTATCGAGCTGCGTAAGCGACTCCTGAACTGCATTATTGCGGTTATCGTGATCTTTCTGGCGTTGGTTTACTTTGCCAACGACATTTACCATATGGTTGCGGCGCCGCTGATTAAACAGATGCCGCAGGGTGCAACGATGATCGCCACCGATGTGGCCTCGCCGTTCTTTACCCCAATAAAGTTGACCTTCATGGTGTCGCTGATCCTGTCAGCGCCAGTGATCCTCTACCAGGTGTGGGCATTTATTGCGCCTGCTTTGTATAAACATGAACGTCGACTGGTTGTGCCGCTGCTGGTTTCCAGTTCGTTGTTGTTCTACATCGGCATGGCATTCGCCTATTTTGTCGTCTTTCCGTTGGCGTTTGGTTTTCTGGCCAACACGGCTCCGCAAGGCGTGCAGGTATCGACGGACATTGCCAGCTATCTCAGTTTCGTAATGGCGCTGTTTATGGCTTTCGGTGTCTCTTTTGAGGTTCCGGTCGCCATCGTGCTGCTATGCTGGATGGGCATTACGACGCCTGATGATTTACGCAAGAAACGCCCTTACGTTGTGGTGGGCGCATTTGTCGTCGGGATGCTACTGACCCCGCCAGATGTCTTCTCGCAAACGTTGTTGGCGATACCGATGTACTGTCTGTTTGAAGTGGGCGTTTTCTTCTCTCGTTTCTATGTCGGTAAGCGACGTACGCGAGATGAGGACAACGAGGCTGAAGAAGCAAAAGAAGCCGAAGCCACCGAGAAAACAGAAGAGTAAATTCAACCGCCCGTCAGGGCGGTTGTCATATGGGAGGTAGCATGTTTGATATTGGCGTTAATTTAACCAGTTCACAATTTGCGAAAGACAGGGATGATGTTGTGGCGCGCGCCTTTGCTGCGGGCGTAAACGGTATGCTTCTGACCGGAACAAACCTGCACGAAAGCCAGCAGGCGCTGAAGTTGGCGCAACATTATCCACATTGCTGGTCCACGGCTGGCGTGCACCCGCATGACAGTAGCCAATGGCAATCCTCAACGGAAGACGAGATTATCGCGCTGGCAAACCAGTCTGAGGTGGTCGCTATTGGCGAGTGCGGTCTGGATTTCAATCGAAATTTCTCCACGCCGCAGGAGCAGGAACGTGCTTTTGAGGCGCAGCTGCGCATTGCTGCTGAACTGCAGATGCCGATTTTCATGCATTGTCGGGACGCCCATGAGCGTTTTCTGACGTTGCTGGAGCCGTGGCTGGATAGCCTCCCGGGCGCGGTGCTGCACTGTTTTACCGGAACGCGGCAGGAGATGCAGGACTGTGTGGACCGAGGGCTTTATATTGGTATTACCGGCTGGGTCTGTGATGAGCGTCGGGGGATGGAACTGCGGGAACTGCTGCCGTTTATTCCGGTAGAAAGACTACTGATCGAAACTGATGCGCCTTACCTACTTCCTCGCGACTTAACGCCTAAACCGACGTCACGGCGCAATGAACCGGCGCACCTGCCACATATTCTTGAGCGTATTGCCCACTGGCGCGGAGAAGATCCTCAATGGCTGTCAGCAACCATTGATGCTAACGTCAGAACGCTGTTCGAAGTGACCTTCTAAACGGCTTAAATTTTTCGAAAGCCGGTATTTTTCACGCTCTGCTTAACCTCTTTATTCAACAGGTTAAGCAGTAGCATGGAACGCGCTTCGCCATCCGGTTCGGTGAAGATCGCTTTTAGCCCCTCAAACGCCCCTTCAGTAATAATCACGCTGTCCCCTGGCTGAGGAGTTTGCGGGTCAACAATTCCTTCAGGCTTGTAGATAGAAAGCTGGTGAATAACGGGAGAAGGGACGGTCGCAGGCGTCGCGCCAAAACGGACGAAATGGCTGACACCACGCGTGGCATTGATAGTGGTGGTGTGGATCACTTCCGGGTCGAACTCGACAAACATGTAATTAGGGAATAGTGGTTCACTGACTGTGGTACGTTTACCGCGCACTATTTTTTCCAGGGTGATCATAGGCGTCAGACAGTTCACCGCCTGTCTTTCCAGGTGTTCCTGGGCTCGCTGAAGTTGCCCACGTTTGCAGTACAGTAAATACCAGGATTGCATAATAACTCTTATCCGCTTGTTCTGAGCGCCAGCATAGCAAAAGCCATGCGTTAAGTTAATTATACCCGCCTCAACGCAGGCTGAAACCCAATGGGTATATACGCCCGGGGCTTATATGTATCGCCAGAGTTCACGCTAATTTAACAAAAATACAGCATCACAATGATGAACGCCGTATAATGAAGCGCTTACGAAGAGGCCACAATGGACGCCATGAAATATCACGATTTACGCGACTTCCTGACGCTGCTTGAACAGCAGGGCGAGCTCAAACGCATTTCGCTTGAGGTGGATCCCCACCTGGAAATTACTGAAATTGCCGATCGCACCCTGCGTGCCGGTGGGCCTGCGTTGCTGTTTGAGAATCCGAAAGGCTATTCAATGCCGGTGCTGTGTAACCTGTTTGGCACACCAAAACGTGTTGCGATGGGGATGGGACAAGAAGATGTCTCGGCGCTACGAGAAGTCGGTAAACTGTTGGCGTTTTTGAAAGAGCCAGAGCCACCGAAAGGATTCCGCGATCTGTTTGATAAGCTGCCGCAGTTTAAGCAGGTGTTGAACATGCCGACTAAGCGGTTGCGCGGTGCACCTTGTCAGCAAAAAATCTACTCGGGCGATGACGTTGATTTAAACCGCATTCCGATTATGACCTGCTGGCCGGAAGATGCCGCGCCGCTGATTACCTGGGGGCTCACCGTAACGCGTGGTCCGCATAAAGAGCGGCAGAATCTGGGCATCTATCGTCAGCAGCTGATTGGCAAAAACAAGCTCATTATGCGCTGGTTGTCCCATCGCGGCGGTGCGCTTGATTATCAGGAGTGGTGCGCGGCGCATCCTGGTGAACGTTTCCCGGTTTCAGTGGCGTTAGGAGCCGATCCTGCGACCATTCTGGGGGCCGTGACGCCGGTTCCTGATACATTATCCGAGTACGCATTTGCCGGGCTGTTGCGCGGAACCAAGACCGAAGTAGTTAAATGTATTTCCAACGACCTGGAAGTGCCTGCCAGTGCAGAAATCGTGCTGGAAGGGTACATTGAACCGGGCGAGCTGGCTCCGGAAGGGCCGTATGGCGATCATACCGGCTACTACAACGAAGTAGATAGCTTCCCGGTCTTTACCGTCACGCACATTACCCAGCGTGAAGATGCAATTTATCACTCTACCTATACCGGACGCCCGCCAGATGAACCCGCGGTGCTCGGCGTGGCGCTGAACGAAGTCTTCGTGCCGATTCTGCAAAAGCAGTTCCCGGAAATCGTCGATTTTTATCTACCTCCGGAAGGCTGTTCATATCGCCTGGCCGTCGTGACGATGAAAAAACAGTACGCTGGCCATGCCAAACGCGTCATGATGGGTGTTTGGTCGTTTTTGCGTCAGTTTATGTACACCAAATTTGTTATTGTTTGCGATGATGACGTCAACGCACGTGACTGGAATGATGTGATTTGGGCAATTACTACCCGTATGGATCCGGCCCGGGATACGGTACTGGTAGAGAATACGCCAATTGATTACCTGGACTTTGCCTCGCCGGTTTCCGGCCTTGGTTCAAAAATGGGGCTGGATGCCACAAATAAATGGCCGGGCGAAACCCAACGTGAATGGGGACGTCCGATTAAAAAAGATCCTGAAGTGACTGCGCGCATTGACGCAATTTGGGATGAACTGGCCATCTTTAATGACGGCAAAAGCGCCTGAGGCGCGATCGTTTTGCCTATTGATCCGACAGAGAGAGCGCATGACAACCTTAAGCTGTAAAGTGACCTCGGTAGAAGCTATCACTGACACCGTATATCGCGTTCGTTTAGTGCCAGACGCGGCGTTTTCCTTTCGTGCTGGCCAGTATTTAATGGTCGTGATGGACGAAAGGGATAAGCGTCCGTTCTCCATGGCATCAACGCCGGACGAGCAAGGATTCATTGAGCTGCACGTTGGCGCCTCTGAGCTAAATCTTTATGCCATGGCCGTGATGGACCGTATTCTGAAAGACCGGGAGATCAAGGTCGACATTCCGCATGGCGAAGCCTGGCTGCGTGATGAAGACGAGCGCCCGCTGATCCTGATTGCCGGTGGTACAGGGTTCTCTTACGTGCGTTCCATTCTGCTTACCGCGCTGGCGCGCAATCCAAATCGCGATATCACCATTTACTGGGGCGGGCGCGAAGAGAAGCATCTCTACGATCTCTCCGAGCTGGAAGCGCTGTCAGTGAATCACCCGAATTTGCGCGTTGAGCCAGTGGTGGAACAGCCTGAAGACGGCTGGCGTGGTCGTACGGGAACCGTGTTAACGGCAGTATTACAGGATTACGGTACCCTGGCGGAGCATGATATCTACATCGCTGGTCGTTTCGAAATGGCCAAAATCGCGCGCGATCTGTTCTGTAATGAACGCAGTGCGCGTGAAGATCGCCTGTTTGGCGACGCTTTCGCGTTCATTTAAGCGCTGTGCGCCGGAGTCCTTCCGGCGCATTCATCACCAACCTTACTTCTTCTAACAGGGTGCAAGCCCGATCTCGTTGTTTCTCTTTTTTACCACGTTTTTTAGTAAACATATTTTTCCTATCTATTAATCACAAAACTTAGCTTTTGTGACAGGTCTCTTTTTGTTTAGTAAACAAAATTGGCAAACTAGACACAATCAAATTGCGAGGCGCAAACGAGGAAAACCATGAGGCTCGGACTGGATATTGGCGGGACTAAAATCGAAGCGGTGGTGATTGATAACGCGGGTGTAATTGTTTACCGCGAGCGATGCGCGACACCAAAGCAGAGTTACGGTGATTTTTTCCAGGCCGTGACGGAGATGATTGCTAAGGCCAGACTGGCCGTTAATCAGCCTTTATCGGTTGGCATTGGGGTGCCTGGCGCGGTGGATAGCGAGGGGTTAATTAAGAACTCCAACATCCTGGTGCTCAATCAACAGGCCTTTGCGCAAGACCTTGAGCGAGCGTTAGGAATGCCCGTGCCTGTTACTAATGATGCCAACTGCTTTACCTTGTCGGAAGCGATGGACGGTAGCGGACACGGGCATAGCGTGGTATTTGGCGTGATCCTCGGTACCGGTTGCGGCGGTGGACTATGCATCGATAACCGCTTGATCTCTGGACCTAACGCCTGCGCAGGAGAGTGGGGGCATAATGCATTGCCGCGCTACCACGAATCTCAGGACGGGGCTGGAGTGACATGCTATTGCGGACAGTTGAACTGTATTGAGAGCTTTATTTCCGGCAGCGGTCTGGAACGCCAGTACCTGAATCACACCGCGCAGCATGTGGGTGTGCCACAAATTATGCAACAGGTAGAATCGGGTGATGCGGATGCCTGCTTTGTATGGAAACGCTATTGCGATCAACTGGCGCGTGCGTTGGCGGGCGTGGTGAATACGCTCGATCCCGATGTTATCGTGCTAGGGGGCGGGGTATCCAATATCGATTTACTGTATTCGGGTTTACAGGCGCGAGTGGCGCAGTACGTATTTGGTAAGCAGTGCCGCACACCGATTGTTCGGGCCCGTCACGGCGACAGCAGCGGCGTACGCGGTGCGGCCTGGCTGGGGGCACAATAAGCCATAGTAGAATCAATGAGAGTGAAATGACGAAACCTGTACGTATCAGAGATATTGCTGAAGCTTGTGGTGTTTCAGTTGGCGCAGTTTCCCGCGCCCTAAAAGGGCAGCCGGGGCTACGTGAAGACACCCGGCTGCGCATTATTTCTGTGGCGCAGCAGCAGGGTTATGATTTTTCCCGTCTGCATACTGACAAGATCAAACGCGTCCTGTTTTTGCTTCACCGCCAGCACAATATCAGCCGGGCATTGCCGTTTTATTCTCAACTACTGCTGGGGATAGAAGATAACTGTCGTGACCATGGTATTGCGCTGAGCTTTCTCTCCATTGGTCCAGGCGATGCAGTGAGTGAGCAGGTGCTGCTGCACCAGCCTGATGCACTGATCTGTGCCGGATTTTTTGAGCCTGAATTACTTGGCTTGCTGCAACAGATGAAGCTGCCGTTGGTGCTGGTGGATCTCTGGGCGCCGGGCTTGCCTTGCGTGAACCCGGATAACACTCAGGGTGGGTATCTGGCCACGCAACATTTGATTGCACAAGGTCGCAGCCGTATTGCTTTTCTTGCCAGCACGCTTGCGCACTACAGCATCCGTCAGCGCGAGAAGGGCTACCGTCAGGCATTGTATGAGGCCCGTTTGCTGATGCCGCCAGAGTATGAAGCCGTTGCGCCGCCGCTGTTGGATACTGATCAATCTCTTGTTGAGGCGGTAAATGAGCTACTCAGATTGCCGGAGCCGCCCGACGCTATTTTTGCCTATAACGATGCGGCAGCGCTGGTTGTTCAACGGGTGTGCGCACAGCAGGGGATACGCATCCCGGAAGATCTCGCGCTGGTGGGGTTTGATGATATCGATGCTGCGGCCTGGTCACATCCACCACTCACTACTATTGCGGTTGATAAACAACAATTGGGGCGTGAAGCGCTGCGTTTATTGCTGGAAGAAAATCAGGAAGAGAATCTGCTGTTGCCGGTGCAGTTAGTGGTGCGAGGTAGTTCAGGGAAATAAAAAAACCCGCCCCTGACAGGCGGGAAGAACGGCAACTAAATTGTTATACAATGGCATTTGTGTTGTAGGCCGGATAAGACGCATCAGCGTCGCCATCCGGCATAGTCGCCGGGGGCGCTTCGCTTGCCCGGCCTACAATAAGTCACATGCTTTGATTAAACTCGCTCAAATACCGTCGCGATGCCCTGGCCTAACCCGATACACATCGTCGCCAGGCCAAACTGTACGTCTTTGCGTTCCATCAGATTGAGCAAGGTGGTGCTGATACGCGCCCCGGAGCAACCCAGCGGATGACCCAAAGCGATCGCCCCGCCGTTGAGGTTGATCTTCTCATCGATCTGCTCCATCAGCCCCAGATCTTTAATGCACGGCAGGATCTGAGCGGCAAAGGCTTCGTTCATCTCAAACAAACCGATATCGCTGGTGGAGAGTCCCGCTTTTTTCAGCGCCAGTTTTGAGGCCGGAACCGGACCATAACCCATAATTGACGGGTCACAGCCAACAACAGCCATCGAACGGATTCGGGCACGCGGCGTCAGACCCAGCTCACGGGCGCGGCTTTCGCTCATGACCAGCATCGCTGCTGCGCCGTCGGAGAGCGCGGAGGAGGTACCGGCAGTGACCGTTCCGCTAACCGGATCGAACGCCGGGCGCAGGGTGGAGAGCGCTTCAACGGTTGTCTCTGGGCGGATAACCTCATCGTAGTTAAACTGCTTCAGCACGCCGTCGGCATCATGGCCACCGGTCGGGATGATTTCGTTTTTAAATGCGCCAGACTGTGTTGCAGCCCAGGCACGAGCATGTGAACGTGCGGCGAAAGCGTCCTGCATTTCACGGCTGATGCCGTGCATGCGAGAGAGCATTTCCGCAGTCAGACCCATCATTCCCGCGGCTTTTGCCACGTTGCGGCTCATGCCCGGATGGAAATCAACGCCGTGACTCATTGGCACATGGCCCATATGTTCCACGCCGCCAATCAGGCACGCCTGAGCATCGCCGGTCATGATCATACGTGCCGCGTCGTGCAGCGCCTGCATTGATGAACCGCACAAGCGGTTGACCGTGACGGCCGGAACGGAGTGCGGAACTTCCGCCAGCAGCGCGGCGTTACGGGCGATGTTGAAACCCTGCTCCAGCGTTTGCTGCACGCAGCCCCAGTAAATATCATCAAGCGCGGATGGCTCCAGCGCAGGATTTCGCGCCAGCAGGCTACGCATTAAGTGTGCGGAGAGATCTTCTGCCCGCACGTTACGAAACGCTCCCCCTTTCGAACGGCCCATCGGGGTACGGATCGCATCAACAATTACAACCTGTTCCATTGTGACTCCTTAAGCCGTTTTCAGGCTGCCAACCGGGCGGGCAGGCTCAACCTGGGGATAATACGGTTCGTTATGGCGCGCCTTATCACGCAGACCAGCCGGAACTTCATACAGTGCTCCGAGGTGCTGATACTGCTGGGCCATATCGAGATACTTCGCGCTGCCGAGCGTATCCAACCAGCGGAACGCGCCACCATGGAACGGAGGGAAGCCCAGGCCATAAACCAGCGCCATATCGGCTTCTGCCGGGCTGGCGATAATGCCTTCTTCCAGACAACGCACCACTTCGTTGACCATTGGGATCATCATGCGGGCGATAATCTCTTCATCGCTGAAGTCGCGTTTCGGCTGGCTGACTTCTGCCAGCAGATCGTCAACGGTGGCATCCTCTTCTTTCTTCGGCTTGCCCTTGTTGTCTTCTTTATAACGCCAGAATCCAAGACCGTTTTTCTGTCCGAAACGGTTCGCATCAAACAGGGCGTCTATCGCGTCGCGATAATCTTTCTGCATACGCTGAGGGAAGCCTGCGGACATCACTGCCTGCGCGTGATGCGCGGTATCAATTCCCACCACGTCCAGCAGATAAGCCGGGCCCATCGGCCAGCCAAACTGTTTTTCCATGACTTTGTCGATTTTGCGGAAATCCGCCCCATCGCGCAGCAGCTGGCTGAAACCGGCAAAATACGGGAACAGCACGCGGTTCACGAAGAAACCAGGGCAGTCGTTGACCACAATTGGCGTTTTGCCCATCTGGCTTGCCCAGGCGACAACTTTGGCGATGGTTTCATCCGAGCTTTTCTCGCCGCGAATGATCTCAACCAGTGGCATGCGGTGTACTGGGTTAAAGAAGTGCATTCCACAGAAGTTTTCCGGGCGCTTGAGCGCGCTGGCCAGCTCGTTGATTGGGATGGTAGAGGTATTCGACGCCAGTACGGTGCCCGGGCGTACCTGATCTTCGGTTTCCGCCAGTACCGCTTTTTTCACTTTCGGGTTTTCCACGACCGCTTCAACCACCACGTCCACACGCTCAAAACCGCTATAGTCGAGGGTTGGATGAATAGTGGAAATCACGCCCGCCATTTTCAGACCGTCAATTTTGCCGCGCTCAAGCTGTTTGTTCAGCAGCTTGGCCGCTTCGGTCATGCCCAGCGTTAATGATTTGTCGTTGATATCTTTCATGACAACCGGCACGCCTTTCCAGGCTGACTGGTAAGCGATGCCGCCGCCCATAATGCCCGCGCCCAGCACCGCGGCTTGCTTCGGTGCTTCAATATTTTTGGTGAGCTTTTTGGCTTTGGCTTTCACGAACTGATCGTTAAGGAAGATCCCTACCAGCGCGCGGGCTTCACTGGTGTGCGCCAGTGGAACAAAGCTTTTATTTTCCAGATTCAGCGCTTCTTCACGACCAAAACGGGCTGCTGCTTCAATGGTTTTTACCGCGGTAATCGGTGCGGGGTAATGTTTACCAGCCGTCTGCGCTACCATGCCTTTAGCAATGGTAAAGCTCATCGCCGCTTCAATTTTGCTGAGTTTCAACGGCTCCAGTTTCGGCTGACGTTTGGCTTTCCAGTCGAGGTCGCCGTTAATCGCCTGACGTAATACCGCGATCGCGCCATCAAGCAGTTTGTCTTGCTTCACTACGCCATCGACCAGGCCGATTTTTAGCGCCTGCTCAGCACCAACATCCTTACCTGCCGCAATAATTTCCAGCGCGCTGTCCGCACCCAGCATACGTGGCATACGCACGGAGCCGCCAAAGCCCGGCATAATGCCCAGCTTGGTTTCCGGCAGGCCAATGCGCAGGTCCGGCGTTGCCAGACGATAATCGGTTGCCAGAACACACTCGCAGCCGCCACCCAGCGCGTAGCCGTTTACCGCTGACAGGGTCGGAACAGGCAGATCTTCGAGGCGATTAAAGACGCTGTTGGCAAAATGCAGCCACTGGCTCAGTTGTTCTTCAGGCACGAGGAACAGTGAAAGGAATTCGGTGATATCGGCACCAACAATAAAGGCTGCTTTGTTAGAACGCAGCAGCAGCCCTTTTAAATTCGGTTGTTTTTCCAGCACATCAAGCGCATGGCCCAGGCTGGCAACGGTTGCCGTGTCGAGTTTATTGACCGAACCAGGGGCATCGAACACCAGTTCGGCGATGCCATCTTCCAGCCAGTCGAGGTACAGGGTGTCGCCTTTGTAAAGCATGTCAGTCTCCTGAATCCGCAAGGTGATCTGGTCATACCAGATGAATCGAAGTGTGTGTTTTATGTTAATAAAATGCAAATGAATGATTAAAGAAATGACGATTCGATCACGCTCGGCAGAAATCACGCACTCACAAAGCGATGTGCTAAGATGCGGAGACTTGAGGTCAAAAAACAGAAGGATAGAAAATGGAATCGCTGGCCGCACTCTATAAAAATCATATCGTTACCTTACAGGAACGGACGCGCGACGCGCTGGAGCGCTTCAAGCTGGATGCGTTACTTATTCACTCAGGCGAACTTGTTAACGTCTTTCTCGACGATCATCCGTACCCGTTTAAGGTCAATCCGCAATTCAAAGCCTGGGTGCCTGTCACGCAGGTTCCTAACTGCTGGTTGCTGGTGGATGGCGTAAACAAGCCGAAACTGTGGTTCTACTTGCCGGTTGATTACTGGCACAACGTTGAGCCGCTGCCTACTTCCTTCTGGACGGAAGAAATTGAGATCATCGCGCTGCCGAAAGCAGATGGTATCGGTAGCCAACTGCCTGCTGCTCGCGGCAATATCGGTTACATCGGCCCGGTTCCTGAACGTGCACTGCAACTGGACATCGCGGCCAGCAACATCAACCCGAAAGGGGTGATCGACTACCTGCATTATTACCGTGCTTATAAAACTGATTACGAACTGGCCTGTATGCGCGAAGCGCAGAAAATGGCGGTAAATGGACACCGTGCCGCAGAAGAAGCGTTCCGTTCCGGAATGAGCGAGTTTGACATCAACCTCGCTTATCTGACTGCCACCGGTCACCGCGACACCGACGTGCCATACAGCAACATCGTGGCGCTTAACGAGCATGCTTCGGTGCTTCATTACACCAAGCTGGATCATCAGGCACCGTCTGAAATCCGCAGCTTCCTGCTCGACGCTGGTGCGGAATACAACGGTTATGCGGCAGATCTGACGCGTACCTGGTCGGCGAAAAGCGACAATGACTATGCGCATCTGGTGAAAGACGTTAACGACGAAGAGCTGGCGCTGATTGCCACCATGAAAGCAGGCACCAGCTACGTGGATTATCACATTCAGTTCCATCAGCGCATCGCGAAGCTGCTGCGTAAGCATCAAATCATCACTGATATGAGTGAAGAGGCGATGGTGGAAAACGATCTTACCGGGCCGTTTATGCCGCACGGTATTGGCCACCCGCTGGGTCTGCAGGTACATGATGTCGCAGGCTTTATGCAGGATGACAGCGGTACTCATCTGGCTGCGCCGTCGAAGTATCCTTACCTGCGTTGCACCCGCGTACTGCAACCGGGCATGGTTCTGACCATCGAACCGGGCATCTACTTCATTGAATCTCTGCTGGCGCCGTGGCGTGAAGGGCAGTTCAGCAAACACTTCAACTGGCAGAAAATTGAAGCTCTGAAACCGTTCGGCGGTATTCGTATTGAAGACAACGTGGTGGTCCACGAGAACAATATCGAAAACATGACGCGGGATTTGAAACTGGCGTAATGGACAGTTGGTTAATCCCTGCGGCGCCGGTCAGCGTCGTTGAAGAGATCAAAAAAAGCCGCTTCATTACGCTGCTCGCCCATACGGACGGCGTAGAAGCGGCAAAGGCGTTTGTTGAGTCAGTCAAAGCGGAACACCCTGACGCCCGCCACCATTGTGTGGCGTGGGTGGCGGGTGCGCCCAATGACTCGCAGCAACTGGGATTTTCAGACGATGGCGAACCGGCGGGTACGGCAGGTAAACCGATGCTCGCGCAGCTGATGGGGAGCGGCGTCGGCGAGATTACCGCTGTAGTCGTGCGCTACTACGGCGGTATCCTTCTCGGTACTGGAGGGTTGGTAAAAGCCTACGGTGGCGGTGTGAATCAGGCGTTGCGCCAGTTAACGACACAGCGCAAGACGCCATTAACCGAATATACTTTGCAGTGTGAGTACGGTCAGCTGGCAGGCATTGAAGCCTTGCTGGGGCAGTTTGACGGTAAAGTCGTTGCCAGTGATTACCAGGCTTTTGTTCGGCTCAGGGTGGCGCTTCCTTTTGCCAAAGTGGATGAGTTTTCGGCAAAACTGGCGGATTTTAGTCGTGGTTCATTGCAATTGTTAGCGATTGAAGAATAATCCCCACCTCATTTTAAAGAACTAAGGAAGCGGCAGAGATGCATTTTCGCGCCATCACCCGAATCGTTGGACTACTGGTCATCTTATTCTCGGGGACAATGATTATCCCCGGACTGGTAGCGCTCATCTACCGCGATGGGGCAGGGCGTGCATTCACCCAAACTTTCTTCGTTGCTCTGGCGATCGGCTCCATGCTGTGGTGGCCAAACCGTAAAGAGAAGGGTGAACTGAAATCGCGCGAAGGATTTCTGATTGTCGTTTTGTTCTGGACCGTTCTGGGCAGTGTGGGTGCGCTACCGTTCATTTTTGCGGAAAGCCCTAACCTGACGATAACCGACGCTTTTTTTGAATCCTTTTCCGGATTAACCACTACAGGTGCGACGACGCTGGTGGGGCTGGATTCATTGCCACACGCGATTCTCTTTTATCGCCAGATGCTGCAATGGTTCGGCGGGATGGGGATCATCGTGCTGGCGGTGGCTATCCTGCCTATTCTTGGCGTTGGTGGGATGCAGCTCTATCGTGCAGAAATGCCGGGGCCGCTGAAAGATAATAAAATGCGCCCGCGTATTGCCGAAACGGCGAAAACGCTGTGGCTAATCTATGTATTGCTGACGGTGGCGTGCGCGCTGGCGCTATGGTTTGCCGGGATGCCCGCGTTTGACGCCATTGGGCACAGTTTTGCCACAATCGCCATCGGTGGTTTTTCCACACACGATGCCAGTGTGGGGTATTTCGACAGTCCCACGATTAACACTATCATTGCTATCTTCTTGCTGATCTCCGGTTGTAACTATGGTCTGCACTTCTCTTTATTAAGTGGGCGTAGTCTGAAGGTCTACTGGCGGGATCCAGAATTCCGCATGTTTATCGGCGTGCAGTTGACGCTGGTGGCAGTCTGTACGTTGGTGCTATGGATACACAATACCTATGGCTCGGCGCTCACGACGATCAACCAGGCCTTTTTCCAGGTGGTATCGATGGCGACGACCGCCGGATTTACCACGGACAGTATTGCCCGCTGGCCCTTGTTCCTGCCAGTGCTGTTGCTGTGTTCTGCTTTTATCGGCGGCTGTGCCGGGTCGACGGGCGGTGGCTTGAAGGTGATTCGTATCCTGCTGCTGTTTAAGCAGGGTAACCGCGAATTGAAACGACTGGTCCATCCGAATGCGGTTTACAGTATCAAACTGGGTAACCGTGCGTTGCCGGAGCGAATTCTTGAAGCCGTATGGGGATTCTTCTCTGCCTATGCGCTGGTCTTTATTATCAGTATGCTGGCGATTATTGCGACCGGTGTTGATGACTTCTCCGCGTTTGCCTCCGTAGTGGCAACGTTGAATAACCTGGGGCCTGGACTGGGGGTTGTCGCTGACAACTTTGCCAGTATGAACCCTGTGGCGAAGTGGATCCTGATTGCCAATATGCTGTTTGGTCGTCTGGAGGTCTTTACTCTGCTGGTGCTCTTTACCCCTACCTTCTGGCGTGAATAATGGAGTAACACGTGAAAACACTGATTCTTTTTTCTTCCCGGGACGGACAAACGCGTGAAATCGCTGAATATCTGGCTTCTGAACTCAAAGAGCTGGGCGTTTGGGCAGATGTTGTTAATTTGCATCGTACTGCGGAGCCGGACTGGCAAAATTATGACAGCGTGGTAATTGGCGCCTCGATTCGCTACGGTCATTACCATGCTGCTTTTCAGGAGTTTGTGAAAAAGCATGCCACACGGCTGAATTCGATGCCGAGCGCGTTCTACTCCGTAAACCTGGTTGCCCGTAAACCGGAGAAACGTACGCCGCAAACCAACAGCTATGCGCGTAAGTTCCTGATGAGTTCGCCGTGGCGACCAGACCACAGTGCAGTTATTGCGGGTGCTTTGCTGTATCCACGCTATCGCTGGTATGACCGCGTTATGATCCAACTGATAATGAAGATGTCAGGTGGTGAAACGGATACGAATAAAGAAGTGGTGTATACCGATTGGGAACAGGTTGCGAGATTCGCGCGGGAAATAGCCCAATTAACCAACAAAGCGTCGTTAAAATAAGCGTAAAGAATAAAAAATACGCACTCGGAAGATTATTTTAAATTTCCCCTTGTCAGCCTGAAATAACTCCCTATAATGCGCCTCCACTGACACGGAACAACGGATTACAAGCCGCCGGGTCAGCGGGGTTCCACTGAGAACTCCGGCGAAGAAAGCGAAATTAAATGCTTGACTTCGTAGCGGGATGGCGTAATATGCACACCCCGCGCCGCTGAGAAAAAGCGAAGCGGCACTGCTCTTTAACAATTTATCAGACAATCTGTGTGGGCACTCGAAGATACGGATTCTTAACGTCGCAAGACGAAAAATGAATACCAAGTCTCAACGAGTGAACACGTAATTCATTACGAAGTTTAATTCATTGAGCATCAAACTTTTAAATTGAAGAGTTTGATCATGGCTCAGATTGAACGCTGGCGGCAGGCCTAACACATGCAAGTCGAACGGTAGCACAGAGGAGCTTGCTCCTTGGGTGACGAGTGGCGGACGGGTGAGTAATGTCTGGGAAACTGCCCGATGGAGGGGGATAACTACTGGAAACGGTAGCTAATACCGCATAACGTCGCAAGACCAAAGAGGGGGACCTTCGGGCCTCTTGCCATCGGATGTGCCCAGATGGGATTAGCTAGTAGGTGGGGTAACGGCTCACCTAGGCGACGATCCCTAGCTGGTCTGAGAGGATGACCAGCCACACTGGAACTGAGACACGGTCCAGACTCCTACGGGAGGCAGCAGTGGGGAATATTGCACAATGGGCGCAAGCCTGATGCAGCCATGCCGCGTGTATGAAGAAGGCCTTCGGGTTGTAAAGTACTTTCAGCGAGGAGGAAGGTGTTGTGGTTAATAACCGCAGCAATTGACGTTACTCGCAGAAGAAGCACCGGCTAACTCCGTGCCAGCAGCCGCGGTAATACGGAGGGTGCAAGCGTTAATCGGAATTACTGGGCGTAAAGCGCACGCAGGCGGTCTGTCAAGTCGGATGTGAAATCCCCGGGCTCAACCTGGGAACTGCATCCGAAACTGGCAGGCTAGAGTCTTGTAGAGGGGGGTAGAATTCCAGGTGTAGCGGTGAAATGCGTAGAGATCTGGAGGAATACCGGTGGCGAAGGCGGCCCCCTGGACAAAGACTGACGCTCAGGTGCGAAAGCGTGGGGAGCAAACAGGATTAGATACCCTGGTAGTCCACGCCGTAAACGATGTCGACTTGGAGGTTGTGCCCTTGAGGCGTGGCTTCCGGAGCTAACGCGTTAAGTCGACCGCCTGGGGAGTACGGCCGCAAGGTTAAAACTCAAATGAATTGACGGGGGCCCGCACAAGCGGTGGAGCATGTGGTTTAATTCGATGCAACGCGAAGAACCTTACCTACTCTTGACATCCAGAGAACTTAGCAGAGATGCTTTGGTGCCTTCGGGAACTCTGAGACAGGTGCTGCATGGCTGTCGTCAGCTCGTGTTGTGAAATGTTGGGTTAAGTCCCGCAACGAGCGCAACCCTTATCCTTTGTTGCCAGCGGTTCGGCCGGGAACTCAAAGGAGACTGCCAGTGATAAACTGGAGGAAGGTGGGGATGACGTCAAGTCATCATGGCCCTTACGAGTAGGGCTACACACGTGCTACAATGGCATATACAAAGAGAAGCGACCTCGCGAGAGCAAGCGGACCTCATAAAGTATGTCGTAGTCCGGATTGGAGTCTGCAACTCGACTCCATGAAGTCGGAATCGCTAGTAATCGTGGATCAGAATGCCACGGTGAATACGTTCCCGGGCCTTGTACACACCGCCCGTCACACCATGGGAGTGGGTTGCAAAAGAAGTAGGTAGCTTAACCTTCGGGAGGGCGCTTACCACTTTGTGATTCATGACTGGGGTGAAGTCGTAACAAGGTAACCGTAGGGGAACCTGCGGTTGGATCACCTCCTTACCTTAAAGAAACGTTCTTTGTAGTGCTCACACAGATTGTCTGATGAAAATTAGCAGTAAGAAAATCTCTGCAGGCTTGTAGCTCAGGTGGTTAGAGCGCACCCCTGATAAGGGTGAGGTCGGTGGTTCAAGTCCACTCAGGCCTACCAAATTCTTTCTGATACCGCGTTGTGAAACGACTCGCATACTTCAGTATGCTTCACCGTTCCACGCCTTGTCTCAGCAAGAATTAAGGTGAATGAGATAACTACGATGGGGCTATAGCTCAGCTGGGAGAGCGCCTGCCTTGCACGCAGGAGGTCTGCGGTTCGATCCCGCATAGCTCCACCATCCCTTACTGCAAAAACACAAGAAAACTTCAGAGTGTACCTGAAAAGGTTCACTGCGAAGTTTTGCTCTTTAAAAATCTGGATCAAGCTGAAAATTGAAACGACACACTGTTTCATTTCTCCGTAATAAGAAATGAAAAGCGGTGTGTTCGAGTCTCTCAAATTTTTGCAAACCGATGATGAATCGAAAGAAACATCTTCGGGTTGTGAGGTTAAGCGACTAAGCGTACACGGTGGATGCCCTGGCAGTCAGAGGCGATGAAGGACGTGCTAATCTGCGATAAGCGTCGGTAAGGTGATATGAACCGTTATAACCGGCGATTTCCGAATGGGGAAACCCAGTGTGATTCGTCACACTATCATTACGTGAATACATAGCGTAATGAAGCGAACCGGGGGAACTGAAACATCTAAGTACCCCGAGGAAAAGAAATCAACCGAGATTCCCCCAGTAGCGGCGAGCGAACGGGGAGCAGCCCAGAGTCTGAATCAGCATGTGTGTTAGTGGAAGCGTCTGGAAAGTCGCACGATACAGGGTGAAAGTCCCGTACACAAAAGTGCATGTGTTGTGAACTCGAAGAGTAGGGCGGGACACGTGGTATCCTGTCTGAATATGGGGGGACCATCCTCCAAGGCTAAATACTCCTGACTGACCGATAGTGAACCAGTACCGTGAGGGAAAGGCGAAAAGAACCCCGGCGAGGGGAGTGAAAAAGAACCTGAAACCGTGTACGTACAAGCAGTGGGAGCACCCTTTGGGGTGTGACTGCGTACCTTTTGTATAATGGGTCAGCGACTTATATTCTGTAGCAAGGTTAACCGAATAGGGGAGCCGAAGGGAAACCGAGTCTTAACTGGGCGTTAAGTTGCAGGGTATAGACCCGAAACCCGGTGATCTAGCCATGGGCAGGTTGAAGGTTGGGTAACACTAACTGGAGGACCGAACCGACTAATGTTGAAAAATTAGCGGATGACTTGTGGCTGGGGGTGAAAGGCCAATCAAACCGGGAGATAGCTGGTTCTCCCCGAAAGCTATTTAGGTAGCGCCTCGTGAATTCATCTTCGGGGGTAGAGCACTGTTTCGGCTAGGGGGTCATCCCGACTTACCAACCCGATGCAAACTGCGAATACCGAAGAATGTTATCACGGGAGACACACGGCGGGTGCTAACGTCCGTCGTGAAGAGGGAAACAACCCAGACCGCCAGCTAAGGTCCCAAAGTCATGGTTAAGTGGGAAACGATGTGGGAAGGCACAGACAGCCAGGATGTTGGCTTAGAAGCAGCCATCATTTAAAGAAAGCGTAATAGCTCACTGGTCGAGTCGGCCTGCGCGGAAGATGTAACGGGGCTAAACCATGCACCGAAGCTGCGGCAGCGACACTATGTGTTGTTGGGTAGGGGAGCGTTCTGTAAGCCGTTGAAGGTGTACTGTGAGGTATGCTGGAGGTATCAGAAGTGCGAATGCTGACATAAGTAACGATAATGCGGGTGAAAAACCCGCACGCCGGAAGACCAAGGGTTCCTGTCCAACGTTAATCGGGGCAGGGTGAGTCGACCCCTAAGGCGAGGCCGAAAGGCGTAGTCGATGGGAAACAGGTTAATATTCCTGTACTTGGTGTTACTGCGAAGGGGGGACGGAGAAGGCTATGTTAGCCGGGCGACGGTTGTCCCGGTTTAAGCATGTAGGCGGGAAGTTTAGGTAAATCCGGACTTCTTTTAACGCTGAGGTGTGATGACGAGGCACTACGGTGCTGAAGTAACAAATGCCCTGCTTCCAGGAAAAGCCTCTAAGCATCAGGTAACACGAAATCGTACCCCAAACCGACACAGGTGGTCAGGTAGAGAATACCAAGGCGCTTGAGAGAACTCGGGTGAAGGAACTAGGCAAAATGGTGCCGTAACTTCGGGAGAAGGCACGCTGATATGTAGGTGAAGTGGTTTACCCATGGAGCTGAAATCAGTCGAAGATACCAGCTGGCTGCAACTGTTTATTAAAAACACAGCACTGTGCAAACACGAAAGTGGACGTATACGGTGTGACGCCTGCCCGGTGCCGGAAGGTTAATTGATGGGGTTATCCGTAAGGAGAAGCTCTTGATCGAAGCCCCGGTAAACGGCGGCCGTAACTATAACGGTCCTAAGGTAGCGAAATTCCTTGTCGGGTAAGTTCCGACCTGCACGAATGGCGTAATGATGGCCAGGCTGTCTCCACCCGAGACTCAGTGAAATTGAACTCGCTGTGAAGATGCAGTGTACCCGCGGCAAGACGGAAAGACCCCGTGAACCTTTACTATAGCTTGACACTGAACACTGGTCCTTGATGTGTAGGATAGGTGGGAGGCTTTGAAGTGTGGACGCCAGTCTGCATGGAGCCATCCTTGAAATACCACCCTTTAATGGCTGGTGTTCTAACGTAGACCCGTGATCCGGGTTGCGGACAGTGTCTGGTGGGTAGTTTGACTGGGGCGGTCTCCTCCTAAAGAGTAACGGAGGAGCACGAAGGTTAGCTAATCCTGGTCGGACATCAGGAGGTTAGTGCAAAGGCATAAGCTAGCTTGACTGCGAGAGTGACGGCTCGAGCAGGTGCGAAAGCAGGTCTTAGTGATCCGGTGGTTCTGAATGGAAGGGCCATCGCTCAACGGATAAAAGGTACTCCGGGGATAACAGGCTGATACCGCCCAAGAGTTCATATCGACGGCGGTGTTTGGCACCTCGATGTCGGCTCATCACATCCTGGGGCTGAAGTAGGTCCCAAGGGTATGGCTGTTCGCCATTTAAAGTGGTACGCGAGCTGGGTTTAGAACGTCGTGAGACAGTTCGGTCCCTATCTGCCGTGGGCGCTGGAGAATTGAGGGGGGCTGCTCCTAGTACGAGAGGACCGGAGTGGACGCATCACTGGTGTTCGGGTTGTCATGCCAATGGCATTGCCCGGTAGCTAAATGCGGAAGAGATAAGTGCTGAAAGCATCTAAGCACGAAACTTGCCCCGAGATGAGTTCTCCCTGACTCCTTGAGAGTCCTGAAGGAACGTTGAAGACGACGACGTTGATAGGTCGGGTGTGTAAGTGTAGCGATACATTGAGCTAACCGATACTAATGAACCGTGAGGCTTAACCTTACAACGCCGAAGATGTTTTGGCGAAAGAAAGACATCGATTTCAGCCTGATTACAGATGACATCGACATGCTAAAAGCGTGTTGATAAACAGAATTTGCCTGGCGGCTGTAGCGCGGTGGTCCCACCTGACCCCATGCCGAACTCAGAAGTGAAACGCCGTAGCGCCGATGGTAGTGTGGGGTCTCCCCATGCGAGAGTAGGGAACTGCCAGGCATCAATTAAAGTGAAGAAGCCCATCCTGCCGGATGGGCTTTTTTGCGTCTGTGCGGGATGAAAACCGCCGGATGCGGCGTGCCGCCTTATCCGGCCTGCAGGGGCCGGGCTGAACGTATTTTGCAGGCCTGATAAGCGCAGCGCATCAGGCACATCACAACACCACGGTTACCATCTTATCCATTGCGTAACAAAATCAGCAAGTTGCTGTATATCGTTGATATCTAACAATGGAACATCCACCGCCAGCGGAACGTCACTGGCAACTGCGATAACATATTCGTCCATCACCAATTCCTCAGGACTATGCCCGCAGCCTTCGCGAAAAAGTAGGATCTTAGCGACAGGTTCATGCTTAAATCCCTCAACCAATACCATATCCAACGTTGAAGCATCCATCCGGCTTACCAGATACGCTAAATCCAGTTCGGGCTCTTCCGGTGTTTCTACCATTAATGCCCAACGTTGCTGGCTGGCGACCAGCGTTTGTGCTGCACCGGCTTTGCGCAGTTCATAGCTATCTTTACCGGGCTTGTCGACATCCATATTGTGGTGAGTATGTTTAATCAATCCGGGGCGTATACCTCTGGCACGTAGTTCCGGGATCAACTTTTTGAGCAGCGTGGTTTTTCCCGTGCCGCTCCATGCCGCAATGGCGAGTAATGGGATCATGATTTTTCCTGCCATTTTGCGAGCTCTTCGGGGGTGTTCACGTTTACGAACGCATCTTTATGATCGCTGAAATCGACAGCATGACCGCCAGCCAGACGCATAAAGACCATGACACGTCGTTCACCGGACTGAAGATAATCCTGCAGCAAAGGCTGCATAGAGCGGTGCATCAGCGCAATGGTTGGGTGATCTCTTTCCCCATCATGCACCCAGACAACGGGTGCATCTTTACGTTGCTCTTTTAGACGAGCGACCAGATCGTGAGGAATATAGGGCATATCGCACGGGCAAAACAGAAACCACTCCCCCGTTTGCTGCAGGAATACCGATAGCATCCCGGCCAGTGGGCCAGGGAAATCGGCCAAGGAATCGGGAATAACTTTCAGGCCGCTTTGCTGGTATATATCCCGGTGGCGATTGGCATTAACCACCACGGTTTCGACCTGCAAAGCGAGAATGTCGGCCACATGCCGCCAAAGAGGTTTACCGTCCAGTTCAAGCAGACCTTTATCGGTTCCACCCATCCGTCTGGCCTTACCTCCAGCCAGCACAACCCCTGTTATTGCACTATCCAGAATCACTGATATCGCCTCTTTTAATGTGGGATTGACCCTGCTAACGTATCTGTATTGAGCCTAAGGAGCACAACCATGAAATGTAAACGTCTGAATGAAGTTATTGAACTCCTCCAGCCTGCCTGGCAGAAGGAACCCGATCTTAACCTGATGCAATTTTTACAGAAACTGGCGCAAGAGTCAGGTTTTGACGGCGAACTGGCGGATTTAACTGATGACATTCTGATCTATCACCTGAAAATGCGTGACTCGGCGAAAGACGCGGTCATTCCTGGTATTCAGAAAGATTATGAAGAAGATTTTAAAACCGCACTACTCCGCGCACGTGGCGTAATTAAAGAGTAAAAGCTTGTAATCGCCGCCACCGAAAGCGCTGCGAGATGATATCCTGAATCATTCGTAGTATTTTCCGGATGATGGGATGAACGACAACGCTTTTAATTTCCAGACGCTACACCCGGATACCATCATGGATGCACTGTTTGAGCAGGGGATCCGGGTGGACTCCGGGCTTACCCCGCTTAACAGCTATGAAAACCGTGTCTATCAATTCCAGGACGAAGACCGTCGACGCTTTGTCGTTAAGTTTTATCGCCCTGAACGCTGGTCTGTCGATCAGATCCAGGAAGAGCACCAGTTTGCTCTGGAACTGGTAAGCGATGAAGTCCCGGTAGCTGCGCCGTTGGTACTGAACGGCCAAACGCTGTTAAGCCACCAGGGTTTCCATTATGCGATCTTCCCCAGCGTCGGTGGACGCCAGTTTGAAGCCGACAACATCGATCAGATGGAAGCGGTGGGGCGCTATCTCGGGCGTATGCACCAGACCGGAAGCAAGCGTATTTTTACCTTCCGCCCAACGATTGGCCTTGAAGAATACCTGACCGAACCGCGTAAAGTTTTTGAACACGCACAGCTAATCCCATCAGGGCAAAAAGCGGCATTCCTGAAGGCAACGGATGCGCTTATCGCGATCGTTACCGAACGCTGGCATACGCGTTTTACCACATTACGCCTGCACGGTGATTGTCATGCCGGTAATATTCTGTGGCGCGATGGCCCGATGTTTGTCGATTTAGATGATGCCCGAAACGGTCCGGCTATTCAGGATTTATGGATGCTCCTCAATGGTGATAAAGCTGAACAACGTATGCAGCTGGAAACCATTATCGAGGCTTATGAAGAGTTTAGTGAGTTCGACACCTTTGAAATCGGACTGATAGAACCTTTACGCGCTATGCGTTTAGTTTATTATCTTGCCTGGCTAATTCGACGTTGGGCTGACCCTGCATTTCCAAAAAATTTCCCGTGGTTAACTGGGGAAGATTACTGGCATCGTCAGACCGCGACCTTTATTGAGCAGGCAAAAATTCTGCAAGAGCCCCCCTTACAATTAACGCCAATGTATTAATCGGAGAAACTTGAACATGAAAAAAATATGGCTGGCGCTGGCTGGTATGGTCTTAGCTTTTAGCGCATCTGCAGCGCAGTTCCAGGATGGTAAACAATACATCACCCTGGAGAAGCCTGTTGCGGGTGAACCGCAAGTGTTGGAGTTCTTCTCCTTCTACTGCCCGCACTGCTATCAGTTTGAAGAAGTGCTTCATGTATCTGATAACGTGAAGAAAAAACTGCCGGAAGGCACCAAGATGACCAAATACCACGTCGAGTTTCTCGGGCCTTTGGGCAAAGACCTGACGCAGGCATGGGCGGTTGCAATGGCGCTGGGTGTTGAAGATCAGGTCACTGTTCCTCTGTTTGAAGGGGTTCAGAAAACCCAGACCGTTCAGTCTGTTGCTGATATCCGTAAAGTGTTTGTCGATGCGGGTATTAAAGGCGAAGACTATGATGCGGCATGGAACAGCTTCGTAGTGAAATCTCTCGTGGCACAGCAGGAAAAAGCAGCGGCTGATTTACAGCTGCAGGGCGTTCCGGCGATGTTCGTGAATGGTAAATATCAGGTAAATCCGCAAGGCATGGATACCAGCAGCATGGATATCTTTGTACAACAGTATGCGGATACCGTGAAATACCTGGTCGGTCAGAAGTAAAAGCAAAAGCCGGTCACTGACCGGCTTTTTTATTTTGAGGCTTTAATCGCGTCGAGCTGCGCGTCTTTCTCACTCCACAGCGTATTCAACCACAGCTGAAAGCGGCGCTTGAATGCCTTATCGTTCACGTAATCACCGTGTAACTCTTCATGGATTGGCTCCAGATTCACCCGCACGACAATCCGCGTTAGCTTACCGCTCAGCATATCGTAGAACGGTCGGCTACTGTTTTCCGGATAGCACAACGTGACGTTCAACATTTTATCGAACTGTGACCCCAGTACGTTCAATGCCATTGCAATACCTGCCGCTTTAGGAGGGAGCAGGTTTTGATAAGGAGAGCGGGTTTGCTCACGTTTATCTTTGGTAAAGCGTGAACCTTCGACAAAATTCACAATGGTTGTCGGGTGTACGCGAAACTTCTCGCAGGAACGACGCGTTGTTTCGACATCTTTACCACGGCGTTCCGGATGGCGAAGCAGATAGCCACGTGAATAGCGTTTCATAAACGGCATATCCAGCGCCCAGCAGGCCAGGCCAATAAAGGGCACCCAGGCCAACTGCTGCTTGAGGAAATATTTATTCATCGGGATGTGCTTACGGAACAGAACGCAAAGCACAACGATATCGGCCCAGCTGTAATGATTACAAATGAGCAGATACCAGTTTTTCTTGCTAAGACCTTCCAGCCCTTCAACATCCCACTTCAGCCGCGGATTAAGGTGCAGCAGTAGCGCCAGACCTTCACACCAGCA
Source organism: Citrobacter sp. C13 (assembly GCF_014596815.2). Classification (NCBI taxonomy): domain Bacteria; kingdom Pseudomonadati; phylum Pseudomonadota; class Gammaproteobacteria; order Enterobacterales; family Enterobacteriaceae; genus Citrobacter; species Citrobacter sp. C13. The sequence goes on along the minus strand of NZ_CP115024.1, from coordinate 4,736,542 downwards.
GTACATCATGAAATTACAGAAGACGGAAACCTTGCGCCAGACGACAGGAATGGGCAAAAGGAGTTTCACAACTCCGGCAAGGATGATCGGCACAGAACAAAAAATCGTGACCAATATGGTCAACACGATACTCAGCAACAGCGTTATCGCAGCGAGTATTCTCGTCATAATTAAATTATTCAAAAGGTTAGCCATAGACAGTGCGCGAAAGAGGCGCAAGGGGCTGATTTTATCAGAAAACGAACCAAATGATGGATCTTCCCTGAATAGAAAAAAAGAGAATATCTATCCACATCAGGATATAAGCTGTAAAAATGGAATAAAATGCCGTGAGTTTATTTAACTAATTGAAATTGTTGTATAAATATAATGGAGCATTAATTGCCTTGCTATATTTAAAGAGCTGAAAATTATTTATTCACAAAGTTATCCACAGCTGTCTTTGCGAGCAAAGCAGAAGATCTGCAAAAGTTTTTCGACAAATGCGGCGAAAAACTCATGTTTTCATCCTGTCTGTGGCATCCTTTACCCATAATCTGATAAACAGGCACGGACATTATGGTTCAGATCCCAGAAAACCCACTTATCCTTGTAGATGGCTCATCTTACCTGTATCGCGCATACCACGCGTTCCCACCGCTGACTAACAGCGCAGGAGAACCTACGGGCGCGATGTACGGTGTCCTCAACATGCTGCGTAGCTTGATTCTGCAATATCAACCAACCCATGCTGCGGTGGTATTCGACGCCAAGGGTAAAACCTTCCGTGATGAATTATTCGAACATTATAAGTCTCACCGCCCACCTATGCCGGACGATCTGCGTGCACAGATAGAACCCCTGCATGCGATGGTAAAAGCGATGGGGCTGCCACTGTTGGCTGTTTCTGGCGTGGAGGCGGACGATGTTATCGGTACGCTGGCGCGGGAAGCAGAGAAGATCGGTCGCCCGGTGCTGATTAGCACCGGTGATAAAGATATGGCTCAGTTAGTGACGCCGAATATCACCCTTATCAACACCATGACCAATACGATCCTCGGCCCGGAAGAAGTTGTGAATAAGTACGGCGTCCCGCCGGAACTGATCATCGATTTCCTGGCGCTGATGGGGGATTCCTCAGATAACATTCCTGGCGTTCCAGGCGTAGGCGAAAAAACCGCTCAGGCACTGCTGCAGGGGCTGGGTGGGCTGGATACCCTCTATGCCGAATCAGACAAAATAGCGGGGCTGACCTTCCGTGGTGCGAAAACCATGGCGGGCAAACTTGAGCAGAACAAAGAGGTGGCGTACCTCTCTTATCAATTGGCTACCATCAAAACGGATGTTGAGCTGGAATTGACCTGTGAGCAGCTTGAAGTGCGTCAGCCCGCTGCAGAAGAACTGCTTGGCCTGTTTAAACAGTATGAATTTAAACGTTGGGTTACCGACGTTGAAGCGGGTAAATGGCTACAGGCTAAAGGGACGAAGCCGGCGGCAAAACCGCAAGAAACTATTGTCGTCGATGAAACGCCTGAGGAGCCGGCCACGGTTCTTTCGTACGATAACTATGTGACGATTCTGGACGAAGCGACGCTGGAAGCGTGGATCGCTAAGCTGAAAAAAGCACCTGTCTTTGCCTTCGATACTGAAACTGACAGCCTGGACAACATTTCCGCGAATCTGGTTGGCCTGTCTTTTGCCATTGAACCGGGTGTGGCGGCGTATGTTCCTGTTGCCCACGATTACCTGGATGCCCCTGACCAGATCGCGCGCGACCGCGCGCTGGAGCTGCTAAAGCCGCTGCTGGAAGATGAGAACGCGCACAAAGTCGGGCAAAACCTGAAGTACGATCGCGGCATCCTGGCGAACTATGGCATCGAGCTGCGCGGCATCACTTTTGACACCATGCTCGAATCCTACATTCTTAACAGCGTCGCTGGACGACACGATATGGACAGCCTGTCGGACCGCTGGCTGAAACATAAGACCATCACCTTTGAAGAGATTGCTGGAAAAGGCAAAAACCAGCTGACCTTTAACCAGATAGCACTGGAAGAGGCTGGTCGTTACGCTGCGGAAGACGCCGACGTTACGTTACAGCTGCATCTGAAGATGTGGCCAGAATTGCAGCAGCATAAAGGGCCGTTGAACGTCTTTGAAAATATCGATATGCCGCTGGTGCCGGTTTTGTCTCGCGTTGAGCGCAACGGTGTGAAAATCGATCCGGCTGTTCTGCACAAGCATTCAGAAGAGCTGACGCTGCGTTTGAATGAGCTGGAGCAAAAAGCGCACGAGATCGCCGGAGAAGCGTTTAACCTCTCTTCCACTAAGCAACTGCAAACTATCCTGTTTGAAAAGCAGGGTATTAAGCCGTTGAAGAAAACCCCAGGCGGCGCGCCATCAACGTCGGAAGAGGTACTGGAAGAGCTCGCGCTGGATTACCCATTGCCGAAAGTGATTCTGGAATATCGTGGTTTAGCAAAACTGAAGTCGACCTATACGGATAAGCTTCCGTTGATGATTAACAAGAAAACCGGACGCGTGCACACCTCCTACCATCAGGCGGTTACCGCCACCGGGCGCTTGTCTTCAACGGATCCAAACCTGCAAAACATCCCGGTACGTAATGACGAAGGTCGTCGTATTCGTCAGGCGTTCATTGCGCCAGAAGACTACGTGATTGTCTCTGCGGACTACTCACAGATTGAACTGCGTATCATGGCGCACCTTTCACGTGATAAAGGTCTGCTTACCGCGTTCGCTGAAGGGAAAGATATTCACCGCGCAACGGCGGCTGAAGTCTTTGGTTTACCGCTTGATTCCGTGACCAGCGAGCAACGCCGCAGCGCGAAAGCCATCAATTTCGGTTTGATCTACGGGATGAGCGCCTTTGGTCTGGCGCGCCAGTTGAATATTCCGCGCAAAGAAGCACAGAAGTACATGGATCTCTACTTCGAACGCTACCCAGGCGTGCTGGAATATATGGAACGCACTCGCGCGCAGGCGAAAGAGCAAGGCTATGTAGAAACGCTGGAAGGTCGCCGTCTCTATTTACCGGATATTAAATCCAGTAATGGTGCTCGTCGCGCTGGTGCTGAACGTGCGGCCATTAACGCCCCGATGCAGGGAACTGCCGCAGATATTATCAAGCGAGCCATGATTGCTGTGGATGGATGGCTGCAAACCGAGCAACCGCGAGTGCGCATGATCATGCAGGTACACGATGAACTGGTGTTTGAAGTGCACAAAGATGATCTGGAAAGCGTCTCTAAAAAGATCCACCAACTGATGGAAAACGAGACCCAGATTGACGTGCCGTTGCTGGTGGAAGTCGGGAGTGGTGAAAACTGGGATCAGGCGCACTAAGGGTTTACTTAATAACGCCCCTTTTTCGTAACTAAGCAACATAAGAGAGAGCTTTTTGTGATGTCCATTAGAATTCCCTATGTAAGGAATGAAAAAAAATTACAAAAAGTGCTTTCTGAGCTGCTCAAAAAAGAGTAAAGTTATTCTCGTAGGGTACAGAGGTAAGATGTTCTATCTTTCAGACCTTTTACTTCACGTAATCGGATTTGGCTGAATATTTTAGCCGCCCCAGTCAGTAATGACTGGGGCGTTTTTTATTTTGCTCGTCATACTTCAAGCTGCATACGCGTTGGGTTCCTCGCTCACCCCAGTCACTTACTTATGTAAGCTCCTGGGATTTGCTGCGTCGCCGCCTTTATGCAACTCGAATTATTTAGAGCAAAAATAAAGATCTGTAGGCCGGATAAGACGCGCAGCGGCGCCATCCGGCATATCGGTGGGTTATTCCCCGTCCTGCTCCTCTTCAACCGGTGCCAGTTCACTAAACCAGCTATCCAGTTTTTGCCGCAGTTTGTCCACACCCAGTTTTTTCAGCGATGAAAATGCTTCTACCTGCACGTCACCGTTAAATGCCAGTACGGCTTCACGTACCATATTCAGCTGCGCTTTGCGTGCACCGCTGGCCAGCTTATCTGCTTTAGTCAGCAGTACCAGAACCTGAACGTTGCTCTCAACCGCCCACAGGATCATCTGTTGATCGAGATCTTTTAACGGGTGACGAATATCCATCAGCACTACCAGACCTTGCAGGCTCTGACGCTTTTCCAGATATTCAGCCAGCGCGCGTTGCCATTTACGCTTCATCTCTTCCGGAACTTCGGCATAACCGTATCCTGGTAAATCGACCAGGCGTTTGCCGTCAACGACTTCAAACAGGTTGATGAGCTGAGTACGACCCGGCGTTTTAGATGTACGCGCCAGACCTTTTTGATTCGTCAGGGTATTTAGCGCACTGGATTTGCCTGCGTTGGAACGGCCAGCAAAAGCCACTTCGATACCGGTATCGGAAGGTAAGTGGCGAATATCAGGCGCACTCATCACAAAGTGCGTCTGTTGATAATTCAAGTTAGTCAAAGCAGTCCTCTCCATCAATCAGGGCTTTGCAGCGATTATACCTGAACCCCAGCAAAAGGCTGGTTTTTCGACGAGTGGGCTGTGTAAGTAAAAACCCCGCGCTTTGTGAGACATTGCCGACAGTTTCTATACGAGATGACAGAGTAAAAAATGACAGAACTAAAATAAATCATATGGTTACATTTGGGCGCTATTCTTAAAATCAGAAATTGTTACCCAGGTTACTTGTACGTTTAAACCAAAACGGTAAAGTAGCGTCCATAGCGAGGAAGCTGAAAGGATAGATGACTCAGGATGAGGGTTGAATCGCCACAGATAATCTAGACACTTCCGAGCCGTTGATAATACTGGTTTTCATATTCTGTCGGTGACATCTGATCGCTAGAACCATGCCGACGCTTACTGTTATAAAACATTTCGATGTAATCAAAAATATCACTGCGGGCTTCTTCCCGCGTTCCGTAGATCTTTTTCTTTATCCGTTCGCGTTTCAACAACTGGAAAAAGCTTTCTGCAACCGCATTATCATGGCAGTTACCGCGACGGCTCATGCTGCCCTCCAGGCCGTGTGATTTCAGGAAAGACTGCCACTCATGGCTTGTGTACTGACTGCCCTGATCCGAATGAACCAGCACCTGTTTTTGGGGATTACGCCGCCATACAGCCATCAGCAGTGCGTTCAGGACAATGTCCTTTGTCATCCGGGATTGCATGGACCAGCCGATAATTTTGCGTGAGAACAGATCAACAACCACAGCAAGATACAGCCAGCCTTCGTGGGTCCTGATGTAGGTTATGTCTGTTACCCAACGCTCATCAGGAGCATCCGGATTGAACTGTCGCTGGAGCCTGTTGGGCGACACGATACTGGCCTCGCCTTTACGTGCCCGCGGGCTCCGGTATCCGACCTGAGCCTTTATCCCGACACGTTTCATCAGTCGCCAGACTCTGTTCACTCCGCACTGTTGCCCGCTGTCCCGCAGATCCAGATGGATTTTGCGATAACCATAGACGCATCCCGATTCCAGCCAGAACTGTTTAATCTGTCCTGTCAGTCTCAGGTCTGCCTGATGGCGTTGAGAATGCGGCTGCTGAAGCCAGGCGTAAAAACCACTGGGATGAACATCCAGCACCCGACAGAGCAGGCGAACAGGCCAGCAACAGGTGTTGTCACGGATAAAGGCGTACCTCAGTCGGACAGCTTTGCGAAGTACGCCGCGGCTTTTTTTAATATGTCCCGTTCGTCGGTAACCCGCTTCAGCTCTTTCTGGAGACGACGGATCTCGGCCTGAGCATCTGACTGTTCTTTATTAGTGGAAGAATCCGGACCGTACTTCTTTATCCAGGCGTAAAGGCTGTGGGTGGTGATATCGAGACGTGTTGCCACGCTGGCAACAGAATAACCGCGATCAACAACCTGTTTGACTGCTTCAGTTTTAAACTCTTCGGGATAACGCTTACCGCTCATGGGCACCTCTCTTTAAGCCATCTTAAATGACTCTGAGGTGTCTGTTAAACCCGTGGCGATTCAGGTCAGGAGCGCCAGGAGGCGAAGACACAGGATTGTCAGGAAGACAAACGTCCGGAGACGTTAGTAAAAGGAAATGGAAACAACACGGAATGTTACAGGCTAAGGGAAAAACAGGGTGTGTTGATAGCCAACAGGGATTGTAGAGCCCGTAAGGGTTGAGAGTCAGGAAAAAAGGCGACAGATTACTCTGTCGCCTTTTTTCTTTATTTCTGCTAGATTCCGGCGCAATTATATACTGAATAAAAACAGCCAAAGACGAATCATGATGAAACCAACTTCTACACCACGCGGTAAAGGTCCTGCAAAAGCGCGTCGTAAAACACGCGAAGAAATTAACCAGGAAGCTCGCGACCGTAAGCGCCAGAAAAAACACCGTGGTCATGCGGCAGGTAGCCGTGCGTCCGGTAGCGAAGGCGCATCTGGTGGCGGAAACCAAAATAAGCAAAAAGATCCTCGTATTGGCAGCAAAACCCCCATTCCATTGGGCGTGACCGAAAAAGTCACCAAACAGCACAAACCGAAGAGTGAGAAACCTATGCTTTCACCACAGGCTGAGTTGGATTTACTGGAAACGGATGAGCGCCTGGATGCGCTGCTGGAGCGTCTTGAAGCAGGAGAAACCCTGAGCGCGGAAGATCAGTCCTGGGTTGATGCCAAGCTGGATCGCATCGATGAGCTGATGCAAAAGCTGGGTCTTTCTTACGATGACGAGGAAGAAGAGGAAGAAGAAGAAAAGCAGGAAGACATGATGCGCCTGCTGAAAGGCGGCAACTAACGGTTTTACACCGTGGGTCTTCCCGTCCTGCTTATAACCCTTCCGGTTATATGTTATCTGGTGTGGTTATTCGTTAAACTACAGCGGTTGTCGCGGCGACAGAAGTGGCTGCGCAACCGACTTATCACCCGTACTGGGGTTAAGTCGGTACGCCGTACCCGCCAGAGACGCCATCGGAAGGAGTGAGCATGTCAGAGCAGTTAATAGACTGGGACCTGGCCCTGATCCAGAAATATAACTATTCCGGGCCACGATATACCTCGTACCCGACCGCGCTGGAGTTTTCTGAAGACTACGGCACTGAGGCATTTCTAAAGGCCGTGGCGCGTTATCCTGAGCGTCCTCTCTCGCTGTACGTTCACATCCCATTCTGCCACAAGCTGTGTTATTTCTGCGGCTGTAACAAGGTCGTGACTCGCCAGCAGCATAAAGCCGACCAATACCTCGATGTCTTAGAACAAGAAATTATTCATCGCGCACCGCTGTTCGCCGGACGCCATGTCAGTCAGCTGCACTGGGGCGGCGGCACGCCAACGTACCTGAATAAAGCGCAAATCAGCCGTTTGATGTCGCTGCTACGTGGCAACTTTAACTTTAACGACGACGCCGAAATTTCGATCGAAGTGGATCCGCGTGAAATTGAGCTGGATGTGCTCGATCATTTACGCGCTGAAGGTTTTAACCGCCTGAGCATGGGGGTGCAGGACTTCAATAAAGAAGTTCAGCGCCTGGTGAACCGTGAGCAGGATGAGGAGTTTATCTTTGCGCTGCTGAATCATGCGCGTGAGATTGGCTTTACCTCAACGAACATCGATCTGATTTATGGTTTGCCAAAACAGACGCCGGAAAGTTTCGCCTTCACCCTGAAACGCGTTTCTGAGCTGAATCCAGACCGACTGAGCGTCTTTAACTACGCGCACCTGCCGACGCTGTTTGCCGCTCAGCGCAAAATTAAAGATGCCGACCTGCCCAGCGCGCAGCAGAAGCTGGATATCCTGCAGGAAACCATCTCTTCACTGACCGAAACTGGCTATCAGTTCATTGGTATGGATCACTTTGCCCGCCCGGATGATGAGCTGGCGATTGCTCAACGCAAGGGTGTGCTGCATCGTAATTTCCAGGGTTATACCACCCAGGGTGATACCGATCTGCTGGGAATGGGCGTGTCAGCCATCAGTATGATTGGTGACAACTACGCGCAGAACCAGAAAGAGCTGAAGCGCTATTATCAGCAGGTAGACGAGCAGGGTGACGCGCTGTGGCGCGGAATTGCCCTGACCCGCGATGACTGCATTCGTCGTGATGTTATTAAGCTCCTGATCTGCAACTTCCGCCTCGACTATGCCGCTGTGGAACAGCAATGGGATCTGAACTTCGCTGACTATTTTGCCGAAGACCTGAAACTGCTGGCACCGCTGGCGAAGGATGGGCTGGTGGATGTCAATGAGAAGGGGATTCAGGTCACGCCGAAGGGCCGTCTGCTGATCCGTAATATTTGCATGTGCTTCGATGCGTATCTGCGCCAGAAAGCGCGGATGCAGCAATTCTCGCGGGTGATTTAACGCTTTTCCGGGTGGCGCTTCGCTTATCGTGCCTACGAAAATCTCAATACGTAGGTCGGGTAAGCGAAGCGCCACCCGGCGAACCCGCTAGCTGAAAAGCCCAACAAGCGCTGCGCACAATACTGCGGCGACCGCAGTTTGTGGCGTATGGCTTTCGACTGCACCGCTCGACAGCAGATTAATGATTGATTCCAGCATGATGACTTCCCCCCCGTTTTCCGGGCACGATCATACTTAACTCATCGGAACAGTAAAGCGCAAAATAGCAGCTATTTGCGCTCAATTATTAATCTTTACACAGTGACGATATGTCACTCCATTCCGAGTTCTTTTAGCTTACGCGTCAAGGTATTACGACCCCAGCCGAGCAAGCGTGCCGCTTCCTGTTTATGCCCCTGAGTATGACGGAGCGCGGTAGTCAACAGCGTGCGCTCCATCTCCGGTTGGGCCTCGGAAAGCAAGTTTTGATGGCCGGAGCGTAATGCCCGATCTGCCCACTGTGCCAATAGCGTTGCCCAACTATCCGGCTGCATATGGGACGGTGCGTCTGGCACGGAGGTTTCAAACAGCTCGGTTGGTAAGTCCTGAATCAGTACTTCCTGCCCGGCGGCCATTACGGTTAACCAGCGGCAGGTGTTCTCAAGCTGACGCACGTTACCTGGCCAGGCCAGACGGGTGAGCGCAGCCTCAGTTTCCGGGTGTAATTGTTTGGCTTCCACCCCCAGTTCGCGGGCGGCCTCCTGCAGGAAATGACGCGCCAGGCGGGGGATATCCTCCCGACGTTCACGCAGCGGTGGCAGATGTACCCGAATGACGTTCAGCCGATGGAATAAGTCCTCACGGAATTTGCCTTCCTGCACGCGTAGTTCAAGATTCTGGTGCGTGGCGGCGATAATGCGTACATCTACCTTTACGGGCGCGTAACCGCCAACGCGGTAAAACTGTCCGTCGGCTAATACGCGCAATAAACGCGTTTGCACGTCCAGCGGCATATCGCCAATTTCATCGAGGAACAGCGTACCGCCGTCTGCCTGTTCAAAGCGCCCCTGACGAATGGTATTCGCCCCGGTAAACGCGCCTTTCTCGTGACCAAACAGCTCAGATTCGATCAAATCTTTCGGAATAGCCGCCATGTTCAGCGCGATAAACGGCGCTTTGACGCGCGGGCTATGACGGTGCAACGCATGGGCGACCAGCTCTTTACCGGTCCCTGACTCTCCGTTTATCAATACGCTGATTGACGATCGGGACAGGCGGCCAATAATGCGAAAGACATCCTGCATTGCCGGCGCTTCGCCGATGATGTCGGTTGTGGGGCCGTTAATCTGAACATTGCGCGGCTGCTGCTGTTCCTGATAATGGCTGATGGCGCGCTCGACCAGCGCCACGGCTTCATCAATATCAAAAGGTTTAGGCAGATAATCAAACGCCCCTTGCTGATAGGCGCTGACGGCGGCATCCAGATCGGAGTGCGCGGTCATTATGATGACCGGAAGCATCGGATGCCGCTGTTTAATCTGTTTTAACAGCGTCAGGCCGTCCATACCCGGCATGCGGATATCCGACAACAGCACGTCCGGCGTTTTGCTGGCCAGCGCGTCCAGTACCTCTTTACCACTTTCAAATGTGGTACAGCTTAGCCCTGCCCCTGCGAGCGCACGTTCAAGCACCCAACGGATGGAACTATCGTCATCAACGACCCAGACTATTCCTCGTTGCATAAACGTCACCTTATTTCCTGATAGGCAGGTAAACCGAGAACTCGGTATGACCCGGCCAACTGGTAAATTCAATTTTGCCGGAATGTTGATCAATCAAATTACGGGCGATAGATAATCCAAGGCCGGTACCGCCTTCGCGACCGCTAACCATTGGGTAGAACAGCGTATCCTGCAAATGCGAGGGAATACCTGGACCGTTATCCTCTACATCAATTCGTGCCGCCAGACGGTAACGCATGCCGTGTAGCGTGAGCTGAAACGCGGTGCGGGTGCGCAGAATGATCTCGCCGCCTTCCGGTCCCAGCGCCTGCAAAGCATTGCGTACGATGTTCAGCAAAACCTGCTCGATCTGGTCCGGGTCGTGCAGTAATTCGGGCAGACTTGGGTCGTAATCCCGGATTAGCGTGACGTTTTCCGGCAGCTCCATTGAGACCAGCGCCACCACGCGTTCCGCCACTTTGTGAATACTTTCCGTGATGTGCATGCCGGGCTGTTGCGGTCCCAGCAGACGGTCGACCAGGTTACGCAGGCGGTCCGCCTGTTCAATAATAACTTTGGTATATTCGGTCAGTGCCGGGTCCGGAAGCGCTTTACTGAGAAGTTGCGCCGCACCGCGTAATCCGCCCAGCGGGTTTTTAATTTCATGTGCCAGACCACGCACCAGATCGCGGGCGGCAATCTGCTGGGCGTGCTGGAGCTGTTCCTGACTCAGACGGCGCTGGTTATCCATAGGGGCCATCTCCAGCAAGATAAGGCCATCAGGCAGCCTCTGAGCGGTCACAGAGAGGATATGTGAGTGGCTGTCTATCACCAGCGTCACTTCGTTATCCGTAAAGCCCTGGCCTGCTTCCAGGCTCTCTCGCATCAGTCCGATGTTTAAGGAGAAATAACTCAACAGATCGGGAAGCGGTGTACCAAACAGTTTGCGGGAGCTTTGGGCGAGCAACTGCTGTGCCGCCGGGTTGGCGTAATGTACAGCCAGCTCATCGTCGACAAGTAAGATGCTGTTGATTAAAGAATTGAGGATCTGCCCAGCATCGGGCAGCGTGCCGGTTGCCATTCAGCAGTCTCCTGAAAAGTGTTGCACCAATTTAGTGCATTATAGCTTTTTACATCAAAAAAGCGCGAAAAAGCAGGTTGTTAGTGGAGAAAAAAGCCCATCCTGGGATGGGCTACAGATGACTGGCAAACATAGATGCCGGATGGCGGTTTTGCCTTATCCGGCCTACAAGGTAATGTTACCCTCCAGGCCTGATAAGTTTGCTCCATCAGGCGTCCTATCATTCGCCATCGATCTCAAGCCTGCCTAAGCAGGCTAAAAGTTCCACGGCAACTCAAACGATTAAACGCTGTAGTACAGCTCAAACTCTACCGGGTGCGGAGTCATACGCACGCGGTCATCTTCTTCGCGACGCAGCGCAATGTACGCATCGATCGCTTCATTGGTGAACACGCCGCCTGCGGTCAGGAACTCGCGGTCCAGATCCAGTTCTTTCAGTGCTTCTTCCAGAGAACCAGCAACCTGTGGGATCTCTTTCGCTTCTTCCGGCGGCAGGTCGTACAGGTTTTTGTCCATTGCTTCGCCCGGGTGGATCTTGTTCTTAATACCGTCAAGACCAGCCATCAGCAGCGCTGCGAAGCACAGGTACGGGTTAGCAGCCGGGTCCGGGAAACGCACTTCGATACGACGAGCTTTCGGAGAAGCAACTACCGGGATACGGATAGACGCAGAACGGTTACGGGCAGAGTAAGCCAGCATGACCGGTGCTTCGTAACCCGGGACCAGACGCTTGTAGGAGTTGGTGGTCGGGTTAGCCAGGGCGTTGATCGCTTTAGCGTGTTTGATTACGCCACCGATGTAGTACAGCGCCTGCTCAGACAGACCCGCATATTTGTCACCGGAGAACAGGTTTACGCCGTTCTTGGACAGGGACATGTGGCAGTGCATGCCGGAACCGTTATCGCCAAACATTGGTTTTGGCATAAAGGTTGCGGTTTTACCGAAACGGTGAGCGACGTTGTGAACGACATATTTGTAGATCTGAATTTCGTCCGCTTTTTTGGTCATGGTGTTAAAGCGGGTCGCGATTTCGTTCTGACCAGCAGTCGCCACTTCGTGGTGATGCGCTTCAACAACCAGGCCCATCTCTTCCATGATCAGACACATGGTAGAACGGATATCCTGAGAAGAATCTACCGGAGGAACCGGGAAGTAACCGCCTTTCACGCCAGGACGATGACCTTTGTTACCACCTTCGTATTTGGTGGAGGAGTTCCATGCGCCTTCGATATCATCGATAGCCACGTGGGAACCGGAAATAGATGCGCCGAAACGGATGTCGTCAAACAGGAAGAACTCTGGCTCTGGCCCGAACAGAACGGTGTCTGCGATGCCGGTAGAACGCAGATATTCTTCAGCACGTTTAGCGATGGAGCGTGGGTCACGGTCGTAGCCCTGCAGCGTACCTGGTTCTAGGATATCGCAACGGATGATCAGGGTAGACTCTTCAAAGAACGGGTCGATGAGAGCAGTAGACGCATCTGGCATCAGAACCATGTCTGATTCGTTAATGCCTTTCCAGCCACCGATTGAGGAGCCGTCAAACATTTTGCCTTCTTCAAAGAATTCGGCATTTACCTGATGAGCAGGAATAGTGACGTGCTGTTCTTTACCTTTGGTATCAGTGAAGCGTAAATCAACAAACTTCACTTCGTGTTCGTTCAGCATCGTCAAAACGTGTTCAGCGGACATACTTACTCTCCCGGATTGGTTATTGTCGTCGTGGTAACGAAGTCTTCAATTCTGCAAAAATTGGCCGTGTCGCCATAAAAAATATAAAGCGAAATCTGTGCCAACTTTTAAATTGCCCCTAAAAGGCGTTATCATGCGCACCATCGTGCAAAGGGGCTGCACCATGAAGGTTGTATTGCACCATTATAGTGCTTTAATGTGAACATTAAGCACCATATTGGTGCAAAGCATGTCAGATTACCCCTTTTAACGCTCCGTGAATGTGATCACAAAGAAACTCTGCAATACTTGTTTGCGGAGGATGTTTGTGATCCTGTTTTGTACTGCGATTAATCCGTGTACAATAACGCGCTATTTCTAAAATGCCTGAGGCAAAGTTGTGATCGAAAATTTGCGTAACATCGCCATCATCGCGCACGTAGACCATGGTAAAACGACCCTGGTAGACAAGCTGCTCCAACAATCCGGTACGTTCGATGCACGTGCTGAAACCCAAGAGCGCGTGATGGACTCCAACGATTTGGAGAAAGAGCGTGGGATTACCATCCTCGCTAAAAACACCGCTATCAAATGGAATGACTACCGTATCAACATCGTTGATACCCCGGGTCACGCCGACTTCGGTGGTGAAGTTGAACGTGTAATGTCCATGGTCGACTCCGTGCTGCTGGTGGTGGATGCAATGGACGGTCCGATGCCGCAGACGCGCTTCGTGACCAAAAAAGCCTTTGCCCATGGCCTGAAGCCAATTGTTGTTATCAACAAAGTTGACCGTCCTGGCGCGCGTCCTGACTGGGTTGTTGATCAGGTATTTGACCTGTTCGTTAACCTCGACGCTACCGACGAGCAGCTGGACTTCCCGATCGTTTACGCTTCTGCGCTGAACGGTATCGCGGGTCTGGATCACGAAGACATGGCTGAAGACATGACTCCGCTGTATCAGACCATCGTTGATCGTGTACCGGCTCCGAGCGTAGACCTTGATGGCCCGCTGCAGATGCAAATCTCTCAGCTGGACTACAACAACTACGTTGGCGTAATCGGTATCGGCCGTATCAAACGCGGTAAAGTTAAACCGAACCAGCAGATCACTATCATTGATAGCGAAGGCAAAACCCGTAACGGTAAAGTCGGTAAAGTTCTGACCCATCTGGGTCTGGAACGTATCGAGAGTGACATTGCCGAAGCAGGCGATATCATCGCGATCACTGGTCTGGGCGAACTGAACATCTCCGACACCATCTGCGACCCGCAGAATGTTGAAGCGCTGCCAGCTCTGTCCGTTGATGAACCGACCGTAACCATGTTCTTCTGCGTAAACACCTCTCCGTTCTGCGGTAAAGAAGGTAAATATGTTACCTCTCGTCAGATCCTTGACCGCCTGAACAAAGAGCTGGTGCACAACGTTGCGCTGCGCGTTGAAGAAACCGAAGATGCGGATGCGTTCCGTGTATCCGGTCGTGGTGAGCTGCACCTGTCTGTTCTGATCGAAAACATGCGTCGTGAAGGTTTCGAAATGGCGGTTTCCCGTCCGAAAGTAATCTTCCGCGAAATCGACGGCCGTAAACAAGAGCCGTTCGAAAACGTAACGCTGGACGTTGAAGAGCAGCATCAGGGTTCTGTGATGCAGGCTCTGGGTGAGCGTAAAGGCGACCTGAAAAACATGAATCCAGATGGCAAAGGCCGCGTACGTCTTGACTACGTGATCCCAAGCCGTGGTCTGATCGGCTTCCGTTCAGAATTCATGACCATGACTTCCGGTACCGGTCTGCTGTACTCCACATTCAGCCACTACGACGACGTTCGTGCGGGTGATGTGGGTCAGCGTCAGAACGGCGTTCTGATCTCCAACGGCCAGGGTAAAGCAGTTGCGTTCGCACTGTTCAGCCTGCAGGATCGCGGTAAGCTGTTCCTGGGTCACGGTGCTGAAGTTTACGAAGGCCAGATCATCGGTATTCACAGCCGCTCTAACGACCTGACTGTAAACTGCCTGACCGGTAAGAAACTGACCAACATGCGTGCGTCCGGTACTGACGAAGCAACGGTTCTGGTTCCGCCGGTTAAGATGACTCTGGAGCAGGCTCTGGAATTCATCGATGACGACGAACTGGTAGAAGTAACACCAACCTCTATCCGTATCCGTAAGCGTCACCTGACTGAAAACGATCGTCGCCGTGCAATGCGTGGCGCGAAAGAAGAGTAATTAACGCTCTTTTTCAGGTAAGAATAAAAAAGCCGCTGATTATCAGCGGCTTTTTTTATCTTTGCAAAAGGTTTGAAATGGATACTCTCTCATCTCCCAGTAAATATTGTCTATCCACTAACTTAGAATTTCCTAATAGAATTATTGATGCGGAGGATACGCCAAAAGAAAAATAATAATTTCACTGTTCGTAATTATCTCTAATATAGGCAAAGACGTATCATTATCAATGTGAGTATTGGTGATAATCCAATAGTAAGGGAATTGTACATTTTTCGTGGGAATCCCCAATAAATCGTAAGATTTTTATATTTTATAGCATCCTTAACGAAAACTGGCTCAATTTTCACGCCGAGAGTATGAGGTGGTGTGTATTCTTCTTTTGCAGCAAACGATTGCATTAAAGCCCATATAGGTTTATTTGCTAATTCACCATGATGAAATATCCGATAAACATACATCCCCAATAAGATAAATAAGCCTGCTAATAGGAATGGTATTACTATATGATTCTTGCTCATTGATTAAACTCCGTTAAGTTAGTGGGGATTGCACCATTCTGAGGTGAAATAACTGGAGGCATATCCGATGATAGCGTGGCAATCATCGATACTGTAGATGGAAGGTATGCTGGCGTTCCTTGTAGAAATTCATCATATCTATTTGGTATTAAAACTGCGTCTATTGCATCTCTTGCAACCCCGGCATGATCCATTGCATTTATAACCATAGTTGCACAGTTATGGGTAACATACCCATAGTCACTTCTATCCACTTTATAATTCGCGTTAATATAATCAATCATATCTTGTTCTTGCTCTGGTGTGGTTTTAATTGTACGTATTATCGTACTTCTGCGTTTTGCTTGGTCAGTTAAATAAGATACTACACTCCCCCCACGTGGAGTATCTGTCCCATAGCTATATACTCCTTTTTTAGTAAACGCCATCGCAGAATATCCTAATGGATTACCGTCTGTTGGTCCTCCAGATAAAATGAGAGTGTCCAATCCAAAGGGATCGATATTTGTGACCGGATTTAATGGGTAATTATAAAGGTTCCATCCACCCATCAATCCTATCGGGTCCTGGGTGATATATCGTCCCTGTCCCGGATTGTAGTAGCGGTGGCGGTTGTAGTGCAGTCCCAACTCCTCGTCATACTGCTGTCCCGGCATCTGCTCCACCGTCAGACCGCATCCCGCCAGCCATGTCCGGCTTCCCTCACTACGACCAAAAACCGAGTACGAATGGTTTTACTTATTGCGTTTTTTAAACGTAGGTTTATTAGATTGTTTTGTAATTAAATCGATAATTTCTTTTCGGCCATTTCTTTTTGCTATGTCAAGAGCTTTTTCTCCTGATTCATTTGTTATGCCTGTATTTACATTGTGCTCTAATAAAATTTTTATCGATTCTGTTTGTTCGGATAATACTGCTTGATGTAATGGAGTGTTACCCAAATCACCAATTGAATTTACATTCGCCCCCAATAATATCAAATTATTTATATCTTCTAGATTTCCTTGCCATGCGGCAATATGTAACATTGTATCACCAGATAACCCACGTTGGTTCACCTCTGTTATCTGTACATCCCAAAATTCACTATTTTTTTGATACTTCTCAAAGGTTTCTTTTGCGTTAATTTCAGATGCTATTTTCTTTAAATTCATTAATTCCCTGAATTCTTTGTTACTCACCGCATCACCTTTTTAATTAAATTTATCCGATTTATCTGTACAGGTTTTATTATATTCTTCTTTGAAGTTATTTATCCGATTATCCCAAGAAGCGATCTTATCATCATGGCGGCCAGGAAGCCACTTATGGTCCCAGTCATTATATAAATCAACACATTTCTGAGCATGATTAATTGTGTCAGATAAAAATGCACAGCGATTCTCATAACGTTTCCTGAATAGATCTGGTTGATTATTATCACAAAAATTCTTCGCCTTCTTATATTCTTGATCCTTTTGTGATTCAGCTTCATTCCTCGCTTCTTCTTGAGTACTCGGACGATTATCAGCCTGTCGCGATTGTAGAGCCTGAATCGTTGAGCCAGCCCCTAAAAGGAAAGAAAGAAGTATTCCGCCCTCAATTATACAGAGATCCTCCACACACAAGCCTAATGAGTCTGTAAATTGAATCGGATTAAGCGGATACATATACGGGTTCCATCCCCCCTCCAGCCCTATCGGATCCTGGGTGATATACCGTCCCAGCCCCGGACTGTAGTACCGGTGGCGGTTGTAGTGCAGTCCGGATTCGTCGTCATACTGCTGGCCCGGCAGGCGTATCAGCTGTTGCAGATTGTACGGATTATCTTCCCGCAGCACGTTGCCGCATTTGTCATACTCGGCGCGCCAGGCAATGCTGCCGTCCGGTTTGACCAGCACCAGCGGCAGGCCCCGGTGGTACAAGTGGATTGTCCTCTCTGATGTGTATTCCGGCTCCATCTGGCCCTGTATCTGCGCCGGAGTCAGCCCGTACTCGCACAAAAATGTGCATTTTCTCAGACAGGAGTTTTATTTTTTCTCACTACGAAGCACCCCATATTCTATTTTCGTTACGCATTCGTAAGACTCATTTTTTTCAGGAAGATGCGCTGTCATGCGAGCATAAGTTGACTTCTCAGCTTTAAAATACGTTACCATGATTGAGTTATCAAGAATTGCAAACAATGCTGAATCTCTGCTGTTTTTTTGATAGAAGCCCCCTCGGATATGACTTCTAATATTATTATCAACGATTGCGTCATCGAAAAATGCTGTTTTCTCAGCAGCATTTAGTAAATCCTGAAAAGATCCTTCAGTTGGAGGATTTTCCTTGGGGCGCAGTGTTCCAAGGTTAATTAAAAGCCTGGCACCATTAGGGACAAATTTATTATTTTTACATGTACCCAGTTCTGTTTGCCAGTAATATTCACCTATATCCTCACTCTGATACCATTTCCATTCAGGCTTATTGTTTAAAATGGGGAAAGCGGAATAGATGGTGCCCTTGGTAAAAATGGTCAGGCAAGCATGGTTTTTTGGCTGTATTTCACACGTAGCCATGGCATCAAAACTAATGAATATTATCGGTATAAAGAAAAAAAGTCGTTTCATTTTCTCCCTCCTCTCCTTGTTCTCTGTGATATTTTCCCCCATAACTCACCCAGATCATCTATCCCAGCCGTTGCTGGTCCACTGAGTTCATTGAGATCCGGGAATAAATAGGGTTCTGCACAAGAATATCCCTCTGGCAATTGATTTGCTGCCCAATTCTTCTTGGGTAGATAATCAATTGCTGTCTTTGTATCCATACCTGGATATTTTGGATCATCCCATGGTGTGCAAATCAGGCTCGGTTTCACCCACTTTTTACAATACAATGTGTAATCGTACGGGCTGAATCCATTAAAAAATGTTTTGAAAACATTGGGTTCACTGCTGGCTTGGTCAATAGGATAATTTGGCATCAATTTTTCCGCTATGCCTGGCATTTTACCCGGGTTGGGCTTAGGTGGTGGGGTCGGTCTCGCTCCGTAGCCACCGTTCTTCATGTGCCCATATTTATTAGGTGCGAGACCCATCGAATCAGTCCAGCTAACCGGATTCAATGGATACTGATATGGATTTAATCCCCCCTCCAGCCCAATCGGGTCCTGAGTAATATACCGACCCTGTCCCGGATTGTAGTAGCGGTGGCGGTTGTAGTGCAGTCCGGATTCGTCGTCATACTGCTGGCCCGGCAGGCGTATCAGCGCCAGCGGCAGGCCCTGGTGGTCGCAGTGATAAAGATGCAGTTTCCTCTCCGGCTCATGCTGCGGCTCCATCTGCGACGCCATCCACTCCACCGTCAGCCCGCACAGTGCAAGCCACCGGCAGTTTTCCTCACTGACTTTTCCGGCTCTCAGCTCACTTTCCAGTCTGTTCAGCATCTGCACCAGCTCCGCCGGAAGCACGACAGCCTGAGCGCCTGAGCGCCTGACCGCCCTCACTCCCTTCCTGCTGAAGTTTCTCCGCCAGCGTCCGGTGGTTGTGCAACAGCGCCAGGCCCGCCGTCGCGCTGTCAATCCGCAGGAGTGGCGTAAAGCTCCCCGGATGATACACCGTCTGGACCTGCCACTGCGCTGTCTGCACCGTTGTCAGCGTATCCCGCTCCCAGCCATACTGTACTGCTGCCCCGGCAGCCATATCAGATGTTTCGAGCATCCTCGCTCGGCAGATTTCCCCATTCATCATACGCAGCACCCTATGCCAGCATGCTGTCCATGCTGATTATATCGCCAGCCTCTGCCTGCTCATATATTACTAAACCCTCTATCTACTAGCCATTTAATTATAGACTCAACGTCTTTTCTGTTAAATACTTTTAAATTAATCACTATAACCAGCCCTCTTTTCCCTTTAATTTCGAGTCGTACAGGAGGAAGGAAGCGGTCAGTATATTTGTATATTCCAACTCTATATTTTACACTAACTATATCTGCAAAATGAATGCAATTTGTACCAGAAAATAAGCTCCTGTAACAAATATACTTGCTGTCTACCTTTAGGTTAAATCTTGATATCCAAAAAAAGACAACAAATAGCATCATTCCCCAGCAGCAGAACACGGGAACAACACTGAAAACAAACCCTCTAACCAGCATGGCTACAAAAACGATTAAAATAGGAATACTTAATATACTGAACCATATAATGTAAGTTGAGCGTCCGGCAGATATGTTCATATTATTGGCACTTACATGGATCACAGGTTAAACTGTCTAATTTTTCCAATGCCGCTGATTCAGCCACGCCTCCTACTGCACCCACTGCTGCCCCAGGAACCAGTGATGTGTCAACAGCCCTTCCCACAAACATTTTTGCGGCAGTCTGGGGTTTCATTGATGAAATAGTTCCATTCGATGCTTTGGTTGTCATTTGTTTAAAAATGGAATTATAACTTCCACTACCAGCAGTAATACCTTGGACTTTTATTCCGGGAATGAATCCTGTGGCAGCACCAATAGCAGTATCACCTACGAGACTTGACCATTCGAACCCACACTGTTTTCCGGATAAGTATTTTAATCCCTGTTTACTTAAATTCGTTGCAGCTCCGGCGGCGGCACCCGCACCAATTGGCCCCGTATACAATAAAGCCTCTCCTCCTGCCGCCCCACCAATAGCAGAACCAGTATAATCCTCCCATCCACTTAATTCTCCTGAAATTAAATCACTTACCCCTTGCCCAGCTAAACCAACAATTGCACCGCCAACCGAGAATACTATGTCATCAAATCCCACCCATAAACCTAATGGATCAGTCCAACTTACAGGATTAAGTGCATATACATATGGATTTAATCCCCCTTTCAGCCCTATCGGATCCTGGGTGATATACCTTCCCGTCCCCGGATTGTAGTACCGGTGGCGGTTGTAGTGCAGTCCGGATTCGTCGTCATACTGCTGGCCCGGCAGGCGTATCAGTTGTTCTAGGTGCGCCGGATCGTAATACCGTTTCGGTTATTGTAGAGCCACGTTTTCACATCGTACTGTCAGGGTTATCCTCCCGCAGCACGTTGCGCCGCTCGCTGTACTCCGCTTACCAGGCCCCCCGTCATGGATTATCAGCGACAGCGGCAGTGATCACTGTGGTACAGGTAGATTTTGCACAGTAGCGTGTAAACCGACTCCAACTGTCTTTCCATCTGCTCTGGCGTCAGCCCGCACTGCTTCAGCCACTATTGATCAGCATCGCTGATTTCTCCGTATCATAGCTCCTACTCCAGGCCCGTCCAGTCCTGTGATCACTAACTATATCGTGTTGGAAACACACAACCTTGCCCTTCTCCCCAAAAGGTGATACCAAAAATTATAAGAACAAGTAATCCACCACCGTACATACATCCCAGCATCACAATAGAAAAACGTTTGTTTTTAAAACTAAATACCCGCCTGTACATTTCAAACATACCTGAAAAAGTATTCATGTTTATATCGTTTTTCTTACAAAACCAAGCACCATAAAACACCCCGACTATCCCCATTGAAAACATAATGACAAAAACAACAATTCTTGCAATTATAATTAATTCACACATATTTATACCTAATATAACGTAGTGGAAACATTTGGAGTGTACGGTATTTTAATTTCAGGGCCGATACCAGCACCAGCGCCAATGTATATTTCAGGCCACGTTGTTGTTTGAACCACCTCAATACTAAAGATTCCCAGTCCAAAGGAAAAGCCAGCACCAACTGTTAAATCTTTAGCATCGGGGTCTCTGAATTTCAATCCACAGGTAGCAGATGCTCGTGCACCTACAGCGGCTACTGGAATTCCAGCCTGTGCTCCAGGGCCTACTTTTTCATTAGCAGTAATAGTTCCTGATAAACCAGAACCAACAGCAAGCAGTATTGAAGCTCGGCACTCTCCCGTAGCAATAGGTCTTGCAGGTGGTGGTGACATAGCGTTAGCAATATCTTCTGGAGACTCTCCATTTTCACACATATGCAAGCCGAGTGAAGACCGCTCACTGGCTCCATAGCCCATATTGCCAATAAATGATGATAATCCCAGCGGATCTATACCTGTTACCGGATCTAGTGGATATTGATACGGGTTCCACCCACCTCTCAGCCCTATCGGATCCTGGGTGATATACCGTCCCAGCCCCGGACTGTAGTACCGGTGGCGGTTGTAGTGCAGTCCGGATTCGTCGTCATACTGCTGGCCCGGCAGGCGTATCAGCTGTTGCAGATTGTACGGATTATCTTCCCGCAGCACGTTGCCCCATTCGTCATACTCCGCACGCCAGCTGATGGCGCCATCCTGGCTTATCAGCGCCAGCGGCAGGCCCCGGTGGTCGCAGTGGTACAGATGAAGCGTCCTTTCCGGGACCGGCAGCGGCTCCATCTGCGCCGCCATCTGTTCCGGCGTCAGGCCGCACCCGGCCAGCCACTGCCGGTTCTCATCGCTGATAACCCCGGCGCGCAGCTCACCTTCCAGGCGGTCCAGCATCTGTACCAGCGCCGGCGGGAACACCACGCCAGCGCCATCCTCGCTGCCTTCCTGCCGGAGTTTCTCCGCCAGCGTCCGGTGACGGCGCAGGGTATCCAGCTCCTCCGTGGCGGTCGCCACCCGGATGAGCGGCGTGAAGCTGCCGGGTTCGTAAATCGTCTGGACACGGTGTTGCGCCGTCTGCGTGGTGGTCAGCCGGTCGCCGTCCCAGCCGTACCAGGTGGTGTACGGCCTGTGCGACAGCGCCATCTGGTCATGGTCCGGATGTTCACGCTCCCGTTTCCACACCTGCTTTCCGATACGCCTGCCCAGCGGGTCGTGGAGATACCGTCCTTCCGCCTGCTTTTTGCCGTACTGTGTGCGGAGGTAGTGCACCAGCCGGTGCTGGTTGTCGTAGCTGTAGCGGTGTGTGCGTTCATCGTACATGCGGATGGCCCCGTCCGGGATACGGTCCGTCTTCTCCGTCAGCCTGCCGTAACGGTCATAGCGGTACAGGTACTGTGCATCCTGCACGATACGGTTATCCGGCCATACTGTGAGGAGGCTGTCCGGGTACAGTTCCGGGTCCGGCAGACGGTTGCCCGCCGGGTCGGTGGCGTAAGGGAGGCGGATATCCAGACCGTGCGCAGTCATGCGCACGCCGGTGAGCCTGCCGGTCTGGCTGTAGTCGTATTCCCGGGTCTGGCGCGGGGTGCTGATGCGGGTCAGATGCCCGGCCCCGTCATACCCGTAGTCGCGGTTCAGAAGCGGGCTGTTCAGGTGCCGGCTCAGCAGCTGTCCGGCCGCGCTGTAGCCGGTGGTGAGCGTGTATTCGCCGAAACGGCGTTGTGTCTCCCGGTGCAGGCGGTCGCGGGTGAAGTCGATGAGTGGGGTGTCGCCGAGTTTCATTCCTGCCAGATAACCGGAGCCGTAAGTCAGCCACTCCTCGGCAGGCAGTTTGTCTGACGTCATGCGATGCGCCAGGCCTGCGTCGCTGTAGTCGTGCTGTGTCTCATGCTGCCACAGCAGGGTTTCCGTCTGCGGGGCGTGGACGGTCTGCTTCTCGCTGACCATCCGGCCTTTCTCATCATAGCCGTAGTGCACGGCGACCCGGTGGCCTTCACTGAGGTGGCTGATTTCCGCCAGCCAGCCGCGTTCGTTGTACTGCCACTGTTCCGCCGGTTCGCCGTTCACCGTGCGGTGCGTCAGGCGGTCAGCGTCATCGTAATACCACACCGTGACGAGGTCTTCGTCCTTACTGCACACCCTTTTCCCTGTCAGGTCATAGTCATACTGCTGCGTTCTCCCGTCAAAGCCGGTCTGCTGCGTCAGCCTGTCCAGTGCATCGTAAGTGAATTCAGTGTGGCTGCCGTTCTCATTGGTCAGCTGCGTCACCCGTCCGGCGGCATCGTACTGCATCCGGCGGGTCAGGCCGCCTGCGGTGATACTGACCGGTCTGCCGCCCGCATCGTACTGCGTTTCAGTGCGGTTGCCGTCCGGGGTAATCACTGCCGTCAGGTCGCCGGCCTCACTGTATTCATAGCGGGTCTCGCGGCCTGCCGCATCTCTCTGGCTGACAGGCCGGCCCCGGGTATCGTAAGCGCGATACTGGCTGAGACCTTCTTCCTGATGAACGGCTGTGACCTGCCCGAAACGGTCATAGTCATAGCGGGTTTCATACCCCGAACAGTCGGTGAAGCTCAGCAGTTGCCCGTGGCGGCTCCACACCATCTGCTTTTTGCTGCCGGTGGCGTCTTCGCTGGTGCAGGGGTATTCACTGTGCGGGTCATCATACACATAGCGGGTGATGCTCCCCTGACGGGAAGTCTGCGCAGTCAGGCGGCCATATTCATCGTATTCGTGCTTCTCCCGTAAACCGTCCGGGTGGGTGATACCGGTCAGCTGACGCCCGTCATTGTAATAAAACGCCGTCTTCCGGCCGTCAGGGGAGATAATTTCGGTGATGTTACCGGAAGCGATACTGTACCGGTATTCGGTTTTCCGGCCTGCCGCATCCGTCTGCGCGGTGAGCCAGCCCGGGGGGCTGTATTCACTGCGGGTCACGCTGCCGTCGGCGTATTCCTTTTTCACCACCCGCTTCAGGCCACCTTCGCCTTCGGTGTGCAGCACTTCCCGGCGGTGCAGGCTGTCGGTAATGGTGACGGCGTTTTTCCCGTATTCATAGCGGTAGCTCAAGCCTGCCGGATTATGCTGCTCCACCACACGGCCCGCTGCATCGTGGCGGTAGGTGGTCTGCGGGCGTCCGGCGTACTGGTGTGCCACCATCCTGCCCGGGGTATCCGCGGCATAGTCAAAGCGGCGAACCTGCACCCCGCCCCGGTCATACACCGCTGCCAGCTCCCCGCGCGGGGAATAGTCATAGCGCGCCAGCGGGGATGCCGGCAGGTTGTCCGGGTATTCCGGGTCGTGCGTCAGCCAGACGGCACCGAGGCGGACCCCGTCATCCTGGCCGTAGCGGGTGGCGGGCAGTGTGTTCATCTGCTTCAGCACCAGCCGGAAACGGCGGCCTGCGCCATCGGTCACCCCGGTGATATGGCCGCTGAACGGCCCGGCGGCATCACGGTGATATGAGAGTCTGCGCCCGAAACTGTCCACCAGCCCGGTCAGCACCCGGTACGGCGGCAGCGGGGCAGGAAGTACCTCATCCGGCTCCGGTACCCGTTCAGGCCACCCCAGTATCCACCATGGTCCCTGTGGGCTGTTTGCCGCCAGGTACTGATGCGGGCTCAGGCGGGTGTCTTCCGGCAGCGCCTGCCAGAGACGGTGCAGGGGATGACTCTCGTGCCGCTTCGCCACGCCGCCACGGGCGAGCCAGAAGCGTTCGCTGCGGCTGAAGGCCACTTCCCCCGGGAGCAGGTGTTCAAAGTGAATACTGCGCCCGCCGTTATCATTGAGGATAAGTTCCTCATCACGTATCTGTAAGCGAATATCGAATGGTGCTTTCCAGCCGGGGCCGAAGATGCCGGCCGGTGCCGGGGTACGGGTCCGGTAACTGCTGTAGGCGCGGGTGAGGACAAAGGGCAGCGGGCCGGGCAGGGTGAAATCGGTCTCACCGGGCAGGACCTTGGCGCCGAGCAGCGGGTTAACCGGGGAGCCGTAGGTGACACCGCCGGGACACACCGAGCAGGCGACGCCGGTGGGGGCGCCAATCATCACGCCCATGGAGCCCTGGGCTATCGGGCCGCCGAACTTCGTCATGTCGCCCAACCGGGCTGCCGGTTTACCGCCGCTCATCGCCAAATCCTTTTGTAAAACATCAGGATTTGCAGATTACACCTGCTTCAGATGAAGGGATTGTGAGATAAGTGCAACAGAGAAAAGATTCGGAAATAATTTAGATTAAGCACATGAAAAATTGCCACTATTTCTATTTATGTTAGAAATATAAAAGCTTGCACATGCAATCATAGCCGCTGATAATTCAGCGGCTTTTTTATTTCGGAAGGATTAGAAGAAATACTTAGCCCCGACACGAATTTGATTTTGTTCGCGGTGATAAGGTTCCACATTGCGATCTAACCAGCGTAGTTCCAGGTAGGGTAACCAGTGTTCATTGATACGATACTTGAAGGTATTCGTAATCTCCCAGTGGTGATCTTTTCCGTTACTGCTATTGAAGTCATTCACTCGAATAAAATAGTGCGGCTCAAAGGTATAGGAAAACTTATCGGTGATAGTAAAATTCCAGTAGTTACCTATTTCATAGGTATCATTATTGTCCTGGTCACCGTTTAGATCGGTTGAGCTGTAGTTATTATGGTTATATCGGTTACGCACGGTAAGATTAAACCATGGGGTAAATTTATAGTTAACATCCAGATAAGCAGCACCACCGGAACCCGTACTCTTATCGTTTATCAACCCACCTGGCTGGATAGTTAATTTATCTGTTGGTTTAAATAACGGATACCAGCCCTCTATTTCATTATAGCCGTGTTTTAACTCATCCTTGCGTTGCATTGTGTAGGTGTTGGTGAGCATGATACCCGCGCCCATATCTGAGTTATAGCCAACGCGCATCATCACTTCTATCTGATCGGATGCCAGATTATATGCCTCACGGTTCTCGATATAGGCACCCGCAAAAACAGAAGTAGAAGCAACAGAGGATAAGAGAATTATTGTTGTTAACTTTTTCATAATAAATCCATTTTTTAAGCGTAGGGAGGCCGCCATCCATTAAGATGGAATAGGCGGCTATTATTTTTATACGTTTACAGCAGAGGTGTTCTTTTTATTGGTAATAGGGTCCGGTTGGATGTTGTTTTTCTTCCGTTGGCTGATTTCCTCAATAATAAAAGCAAAGCGAGTTTCGTTGAGTTTATAAAATAAACCCATCGTGAATGCAGCGATAATGGCCAGCCCACAAGGCCAAAGGAAAATAAGCTGACGCAGGCCGAGCAAAGTTGCATCGCTTTGGGTTATGTTGGGGACATAACCGATTTGCGTCAGCATGATGCCCGGCAGGAAACCAGCGAGCGCAGCGGAAATTTTGCGCGAAAAGGTATAACCCGTATACACCGAACCTTCCGCACGTATCCCTGTTTTCCATTCGCCATAATCGACCGTATCCGGAACCAGCGCCCAATTCAGGCTGTTAACAAAAGCGGTTCCGAAGAAGGCTAAGCAAGAGAAAATCACAAAATAAAAGGAGTTATAACCCCAAAAATAATTTAAAATATCGCCAGCGGCCCATACAACCATACCCGCTAGATATACGCGTTTCTTGCCAAAGCATTTCACGGTCCAGGGGACTAATAAAACACCAATAATTACGCAACCCATACTAAAAAAACCCATCCAGGATAATAGGTTAATGTCATTTAGTACATATTGGGTATAATAAACCTGAATGGCGAGCTTGATATTAAATGCTGCTAGTGTACACAAATTTGCAATGCATAGAACTAATAGTGGTGGGTTGTGAAAAATTGCGCAAAATGATTTGATTATGCTTGTTTTATGCCCCGGTGAGAGGGGCTCAATGTAATGTTCTTTGGTTCCTTTATAACATAACATGATAAAAACAAAACCAAAGATAGAGAAAATTAAGGCTGCACAACCATAACCAATGGTAGTTGTAGAGAATAAAGATTGAAGAGGAATAAAAGCAACCGTACAGATTAATAAACCTATTGTTGCTCCACCTTGTCGAAAAGCTGCCAGTTGTGCTCGTTCATTTGGATTTTTTGTTATTGCTGGAATCATAGCGCCATATGAACAGTTCATTAGACTGTAAAACAGACCGAATAGCATAAATAGACCAGTGGCAATAGCAGTCTTGAGCGGCAGGCTAAATGTTGTAGCAATAAACTGAACTGTCGCAATAATCGCGGATGGTACAGCTGCATACAGAATAAAAGGTCTGAATTTCCCCCTGGAACCTATGTTTTTTTGAGAGTCGAGAAGAAATCCGGTTAGCATGTCTGTAAATGCTGTAAAGAATTTTGCTATAAGGAAAATAACCCCACCATAATATGCAGGCATTCCTAGCTCATCTGTGTAAAATTTGAGCAAATACAATGTGCCAATGCTTAGCATTAGATTGGAGCCAATATCACCCGCGCCGTAAGCGATTTTTTCTTTCAGGCTTAATTTTAGCGTTAGCGGATCATGGTCAGGCATAACCACTCCTTACAACGCCCCGAAGGGCGTCATTAATTATTATTGTTAAGCAGTACGTTTACGCGCTTCTATTTCTTCAACGATACGGAAGTACATTTTCTCGTTGAGGTTGTAAAAACAGCCCATTGTAATCATGGCGAGCACCGCGAGCACACAAGGATATATGAAGATCAACTGACGTAATCCTTCAACAGTGCTGGCCGACTGCACTACGTTTGGAATGTAGCCAATTTGAGTAAGCATCCATCCAGGGAAAAAGCCAGCCAGCGCTTGGGACATTTTTCGAAAGAAGGTGAGCCCGGTATAAACTGTCCCTTCGGAACGAACACCAGTACGCCATTCGCCATATTCCACTGTGTCCGAGACCAGCGCCCAGTTCAGACTGTTGACGAATGCTGAGCCAAAGAATGCCAGGCAGGAGAAGGCTACGAAACTCACTGAAGTGTCACCGAAGCCGTAGTTAAGCAGATCGCCCACAGCCCAAATTATCAGCCCACCGATATAGACCTTTTTCTTACCAAAGCGGCGTACAGCAGCAGGCATCAAAAAGACGCCGATGAATATACAACCCATGCTGAAGAAGCCCATATAGGACAAAATAATCGGATCGTTCAGCACGTACTGGGTGTAGTAGACCTGAATCGCCAGTTTGACATTAAATGCCGCAAGGGTGCAGAGGTTGGCAACGCACAAAATAAACAGTGGGCGATTACCCGCGATTGCGCGGAAGGATTGCAAAATTCCTGCTTTTTGTGCGGAATCAGCCTGTTTGACCTCAACATAACGCTCTTTGACACCCGCATAGCAAAGCCACATAAATAGCAGCCCGCATAACGAGAAAAGTGCAGCGGTTACGCCATATTGCAGTTGTTGATTGCCTTCAATCAAATTCATTACCGGTACAAAAGCAACGGTGCCAATGAGAAGGCCTAAGGTGGATCCGCCCTGGCGCCAGGCCGCCAGCGAGGCACGTTCATTTGGATTTTTGGTTATGGCTGGCACCATCGCGCCATAAGAGCAGTTCATCAGGCTGTAGCACAATCCATACAGCATAAACAGTAGCGTTGCGACGACCGTTTTGCCCGTAATTTCTAACGGTGTCCCTATAAAGTTAGCTGTTGCCAGCAGTGCTACTGGGAATGAGCCATACAGAACGAACGGGCGAAATTTACCTTTCGGTCCTATTTTTCGCCGCGAGTCGAGCACAATACCAGTACCCATATCGGTAAATGCGGTAAAGAATTTAGCGATTAAGAAGATAATCCCACCATAGGTTCCCGGAAGACCGAGGACATCAGTGTAAAATTTCAACAAATAGAGTGTGCCAATATCCAGCAGGATATTGGAACCCAAATCGCCTATGCCATAAGCTATTTTTTCTTTAAGTGGCAGGCGTAGCGTTGCCGGATCAGCAGAGGTCTGACTCATTATTATTCTCCATGTGCCCGCAAGTTTCCCCGCGGGCGAGCCGTATTAGATGTTGCGTAAAGTGGCAAATAGTGACGCCCATTCACTCTTCACGCGATAAAACACCGGAGGCTTGCCAATAGGTGCATCTACGGTAATTTCACCGCCCTGGTAAGTTTCCCCAGTCCAGACGTTTACCCAGCTATCCTCCGGCAGATACAGCGTCCAGTTTTGCTGGCCCTGTTCGTGAACTGGCGCGACCAGTAAATCCTGTCCTAACAGGTACTGATATTTCAGGGTATAGGTCCGTGCATCGTCTTCGTAATGCAGGAACAGCGGGCGCATCACCGGCAGACCGGTAGCGCTATTTTGCGCGACCGCCTGTTTTAGATACGGTTTCAGGGTAGTAAAGACGGTGGTCATACGGGCAAAGTGGGCGATGGTTTCAGCATCACCATCAAACTGCCAGTTATCGCCTGGGCGGTTACCTTCGTGGGTGCGCATCATTGGAGTGAAGGCGCTAAAATCACACCAGCGCAGCAGCAGCTCTTTGCTGCGTTTCATGTCAAACAGGGTGGTGTAACCGCCGATATCGCTGTGGTGCAGACCGTGGCCAGTCATCGCCAGCGACAGCGCCGCAGGAACGACGGAAGCCAGACCGTCGTCGAGGCTCCAGTCAACGTTCTGATCGCCTGCCCACATCATGGTGGAGTACTTCTGGCTGCCGGTGTAGCCCGCACGCATAAAGAACAGGATCTCGCCGAGCTTGCCGGTCTCCTGTAACGCTTCGTAGTTGCATTTCGCCCATAGCGCGGGCCAGGCGTTATGCATAATTTCAGCGCTGACGCCGTTGTGCAGATACGTATCGGTTGGCAGATATTCGCCAAAGTCAGCCATCCAACCACCGCATCCCAGCTCAATCATGTTCTTTTTGATGACTTCTTTGAACCAGTCGTAGGCTTCGGGGTTGGTCAGATCGACCACGCCGCCGTAAAACTCGCCGAACTCAACCAGATAGTCAGCGCCTGAGGCATCTTTTGCCAGATAACCGTATGCAGCCGCTTCGGCACAGAGATCTTTATCGCTGGCGACGTATGGGTTGATGTAGGAGAGGAACTGCACGCCTTCTTCTTTCCACTGCTTAATACGGTTATCCAACTGCGGATAGTTGTCGCTGTTCCACTTCCAGTTCCACATCACGCGCTTGCCAAAGGAGGTCATGCGGATCCCGGACCAATCCTGCGCCCAGATGCCGTTTACTTTCACGCCTGCATTACGCATGGTGTCCAGTTTGTTCTGGCAAATCTCAGTACCGCCCTGAATACCAAGCGTGACACCGTCGTAAATCCAGTCCGGCAGCTCCGGCTGGCGACCTAACAGCGCGGTCAGTTTTTCCAGCAGGGAAATATACGTGTCGGCGCACTCAAAGCGCAGGGTGGTTTTGTCTTCCCACAGCGCCAGCTCGTGATACTCCGGTGCGCTGAAGTCGAAATTCATATAGCAACTGTTATCAACGTGGCAGTAGTACTTCTGTGTGCTGACGAAGGTCGGCTGCGGGAAGAAGGTCCAGTAGTAGTCTCCGCCGGCATTTTCTTTGCAGTCAGCCTGCCAGGTGACATAGCTGTTTTTGTTACGGCCCACGCCCTGTTCGCTGGTCCACAGTGGGAAGGGTTTTCCGCGCAAATCGAAGTAAGAGAATTGTTCACCACAGCCGTAAATATGATCGTCCGGGTTGGCTGCCAGACGCAGCCAGATGCGGTTATGGCTGAGGTCATCGTTGTGCAGGTCCAGCTTCAGGCGGCCCTGTTCATCGGTAGAGATGTGCAGCGTGGCGTTGATGGTATTACCGCGGCTGAAATGTACCAGCCAGCCATCAGGTGACTCGCTAACCGTGGCGTCGGTCAGAGCAATCTTCTCATTGAGCTTGTCTTTGATGCTGAAGTTGCCGCGAAACATGTCAATGTCGGCAACGCCAGCGCCGATCCATAGACAAGGGGTTTCTGTGCTGTGACGTAAAATCAGGCGCTGGTGGTACGTTAGCGTAAAGCCATCAATATTCTTTTCTATCAGGACAGAGGATAAATGCCTACTTTGCGTGCTCATAAAATATTCTCCATGAAATTGAGGAACGCGAGCATACTGATTGGTTATGGTTTGCTATTATTCATTAGCCTTAAATAGTTATGCGCTACCCTTAAGTAGCGCTTGAACAAGACAAACTCTTATTATTTGCTAGCATCCACTCTACGAATCTCAGCAATTTTTTTACCTAAAAGTATTTGTAATGCCGCCAACAGCACAAATGGTGGTAAGAGCGCCGTGATAGCTGAAATACCTAATGCACCTTTTATTAACATTGCACCTGAAGCGATTAATAATAAAAATACTAAAACACGGAATACTTTTACCGAAATGCGCTTATGCACATATTGCCCGACTAAGGAACCGAGTATCATTGTAGGAATACAGAAAATAACCAGTTTAAATGTTGAGATTGTTAATATTCCACTCGTTGCCAGACCGCCGACAACGGCAATGTTGTTAGCCGTAAAGAACGCATTCAGCGTACCGCGAAAAGCAGCTGGACCCAGATTACGTAGCATTCCATACATCACAACTGGTGGTCCATTTGTGGAAAAGGCCGCCCCTAGCGCACCAGCTACTGCCCCTAACGGTGCAGCAATCCAGCGTCTGTCATAGATGGGTAAGCGAGGAATAAACATACTGTAGAATGAGTAGAGAATAAGAAAACCGCCCAATCCTATTTTCATAATGTGGTCAGGTAGATAGGAAAGTGCATATAAACCTACCGGAATGCCAAGAAAGGAGAAGCCGATAAGAACGGCAGCCGATCGCCAGTCCGTTTCTTTACGAGATAACCATGTGGCATAAATGGCGGTTGCTGTTCCGACAATAACAGAAAGTGGTGTTGCCATTTTTACAGGCAGCATCAGGGTGATGAGCGGCATGGTTGTCAATCCACCACCAAAGCCAGCACATATTCCTACGAATGTATAAAGAAACATTAAGGCGATAACGGTGTATATAACATTAGATTCCAACATCACGCCATCAGGTGTAAATAAATTAAAGAAATCCATTATAATTCCTTCATTATCAAATTCTAAAATATTACCTTGGCCTTTTTAAGTCAGGGTAATGGGTATCCTGCACAAATAAATACTTGAACTAGATGCATTCACCATGAATATTAAAAAATAATGTATGCTGCTGTTTTGGTTTAAGTAATAGTAAGTTGATCCCAGAGTTAAAGGCATTAGGTGGACAACTCATCGGCTCGATAGCTAATCCCTGACGATTCAACTTTTCGCCACTATAGACCTGAAGCCACGGTTGATCGGAACACAAACTAACAGCCAGCTCTTTTTGTTGATTAATAATTTTCGCTTCCCACCGCTCGCCGCAAGTTTTGAAAGTATGATCAATCCGTTTATCACCGATTTTTTGTTGGATGGAATAGTCCAAATTCAGCTCATCGACGTGAAGTAACGTTGTTGAGTTAGACTGTGTATCGAAAGCCAAAACCTCATTTGCAGGAAGCTGCAGCGTATAGTCATCAACAGGCGTTAAATCACAGGTTAAATAAGGGTGAATACCGACTCCGTAAGGTGCTGGTTTATCGCCGACATTTTGGCTAATTATCTCAACGGACAGCCCGGCTGTTGCGTCCAGTGAGTAAATCACTCGTGAAATCAATGCGAATGGGTAGCCATAACTTGGTGGCAGAAATATGGAGAATGAGGCTTTTGTGGCCGTTAATTCATCAGTTTGCCAGTCCCGCCATGCAAGTAAACCGTGAATAGCGGTGTTAGAACCATGTTCATTAATCGGTAGCTGATACTCATGCCCATCATGCTGATAAATGCCATTGGCAATACGATTTGGCCAAGGGATTAATACCTTACCCAGATGAGCAAGAGGCATCTCTTCTGGTTGATGAGGTATAACCAGATGTTTGCCCTGCCAGGTTAATTCGGCAAGACCGGCACCAACTGAAACTATTTGCGCCCGGTAATCACCTGCAGCGAGTAATATCGTATTCCCACCACTATGCATATATATCACCTTAATATTAGATACCCTTACTAAACAACGGCATATGCAACATTTGTTTGCTGATATGCCGTCTTTACCAGGCTTATTTATTTCGCATTGATATCTAACAAACCCGCTGCTACGGCTGGTGCCAGCCCTGGAGCGAGCGGGATGCGTGGGATTACCAGACAGTGCAGAAGATGGTATATATCCTGCTTACCGTCCCAGACTTTAGTGGTCACCTTGTTGTCTGCATCCAATTCTTGCCACCATGAACCATTTTCATAGTCCATCAGGTATTTAATGCAGTAATCCCACCATGTCTGATACCAGGTTTCGTATTGACGATCCCCTGTTACGGTATAGAGGGCATAGGCTGTCCCCATCGCTTCTACAATAGGCCAGCGTACACGTCCACGTACAACGGGTTTCCCTTCCCAATCAACGGTATACACAATGCCGTCTGCCCCATCTGGAGCCCAGGCATCGCGTACTGTAGCGTGGAACAAACCTTTAGCATCTTCCAGCAGCCATGCTGGGGGTTGTTCGCATCTGGCTTCCAGCGCTGCGTGGATATGCAGCATTAAACGACCCCATTCGATCCAATGGCCTGGTGTCCCGCCAAATGCACGGAAACGGTGTGCTGGATTTTCTTTGTTATAGTCGCGGATAGGATTCCATTGAGCATCAAAGTGCTCATTCACACGGTAATGGTTGTTTCTGGCTACATCATGAATGATGACGGATGCGATTCTGATAGCGCGATCCAGCCATTTTTTGTCATGGGTAACGTCATAAACGATCAGGAAAGCCTCGACCGCATGCATGTTGGCGTTACCGCCGCGGTAATCTTCCGTCTGGCTGAAAGCTTCGTCCCAGGATTCCAGGCACATCTGCTCTTCTTCACTCCAGAAGTATTTCTCAATAACTTCTATGGTGTAATCCAGTAATTTCCTGGCTTCAGGATGCCCGGTTGTTACTGCGCTGGCTGCGCCCAGCAGTGCAAAAAAGTGTTGATACCCTTGTTTGGAGGCATCCATCACGCCTTCGTCATTCACGCAGGCATACCAACCACCATATTTTTTATCTAGTAACGCGCCATTCATAGCCTTGATGCCGTGATCAACCAGATCATATGCCCCTGGCCTGCCCATAGCCGCTGCCACAGAGTAAACGTGTAACATTCGGGCAGTAATCCATAGATGAGTCCCCATCTCTTCTTTAATTTGCCCCTTGTTACCCAGCCAGCCAAATCCGGTAGGGACAGCAGCATTTTTACCAAAGTTAAAGATGCGGTCAGTTTCCTGCTCCAGCCAGCGGTTGTGGCTCAATGTGTTAAACCATTTCATTCTTTGATCCTCGTATTAGCGGCGACGGGCCATCATTTCATCGACAATGTCACCTAAGCGTTGCAATTTAGGTGCGGAAACATCACGCAGCATCAGTTCGGTATCCGGCAGGCCAACAACCGATGACCAGACCGCACGTCCGGCCAGGAAGCCAGATGCGCCTGCGGTCATTGCTACGCTGACTGCGCGCGGGAACAGTTTTTCATCTACACCAGAGGAGAGAATGACCCACGGCATGTTGATGTTTTCATTCAGGCGCAGAGAGGCGCTAAGCAATTCTTGTTGGGTACCTTTGCCGTACAGCGGCATTTCGACCTTGTAGAGATCGGCACCGCTATCACCCAGTTCTTTTGCGGCATCGATAATGGCCTGTTCGCGATCGAACTTATCGCCACGACGCGGTGGGCGAACAACCGGCTCGATGATGCTCAGCAGGCCATTGGAGTGGCATAGCTCATTGAATTCTTTCACCATATCAAGACGCTGTTGGGCATCTTCATCGCTACGCCACAGCACCAGCAGTTTGAGAGCCTTAGCACCATCTTGCTTCACGGCCTGCGGGTTGATTTTTTTATCAATCACCACGCTATCGACCGGGATTCCGTTACCCGGAATAAACTCATCAGCGGCCACAATCATGGCGCAGCTTTTGGCGACCGCGTTTTGCTCTACAACCTGGCGGTAGCAGAACTGCTGATCGACCAGAATGGCGGAGGCATAGGGGGACAGGATCTTCGCCGCATTGACTTTGAAATCGGTCAGTACGCTGTCATTGACCGGGGATTTTGCACCTGCTGCGGCAAACATTAAGCGCATGGCTTCGCGCTGATCGACCGCCAGCATGGCAAATCCGCCAGAAGCTCGGGTGATATCTTTCAGGGTGTACTTCGTCATTGCTCAGTCCTTACTTATCTGTGTGTTTATTTAGCCCGGCGGATGCGCGAACCTGTTCAAGAATGGCCGTCCAGTCTTCCCGGCCACGGCCAGCGGCACGCGCCTGGTTATAGACTTCGCGGGAGGCAGCGCCGAGCGGCATCGGCACATGCAGTTGGTTGGCAACGTCCAGCGCGATGCCAAGATCCTTGTGAGCTAAATCGATCATGAATGCCGGGGAAAGATCGCCTTTCAGCACTTTGTTCGGCCAGGAGGTAGTGAAGTGGCCTTTCCCGGCGGGGGTACCGCTCATAACTTGCAAGGCCACATCAAAGGAGAGGCCAAGTGCCTCGCACAACACGGCTGCTTCGGCAGAAAGAGCGTTCAGTGCGATACTCATGTAGTTGTTGATGAGTTTCACGCGGATCCCCATGCCGGGACCCCCTGCATTGATCAGTTCATTACCCATCGCCATCAGAACCGGAGTGGCGCGTTCTACCTGCTGTGCCGTTCCACCTGCCAGCAGCAACAGCGTTCCCGCGATAGCGTGATCGGAAGTACGTCCAACCGGGCAATCCATCATGTCGAAGCCTTTGGCACGCATATCGGCGATCAGCTTGTCAGTTTGCAGTGGGTGAATAGTCGACATATCAATCACTAACGCCTGCGGGGAGAGGCTTTCGCAGATACCCTGCTCGCCGAAAAGTACGCTACGCACCAGATCGCCGTTTGGCAGCATGGTGATGACAAATTCTGCCCCTTTTGCTGCCTGGGCCGGGTTGCTGGCAGGCTGTGCTCCTTTTTCCACCAGGCGCTGAACGGCATCCGGGTTAACGTCAAAGACGCTGAGTTGGTGACCCTGCTTCAGCAAGTTGCTCGCCATGGGTGAACCCATCTGACCTAATCCGATAAATGCTATAACTGCCATAACGTTCTCCTGAGACGTGGATGTCATTTTTTGTCATTTAAGGTCGTTTGTTTTTGTCTGTTTTTGATCGTATTTGTAATTTATGGTCAAAAAATTGACAGCCGTCACTTTTTAAACATTTTGTGAAATTAAAATGGTCTCATCTTGAAACGCCTAAGGAATGACCATGATTCGTATTGCTTGTGTAGGTATTGCCGTGATGGATCGCATCTATTACGTGGAAGGTTTACCGACTGAAGGGGGTAAGTATGTGGCGAAGCGTTATACGGAAGTGGGCGGTGGGCCTGCTGCAACGGCCGCAGTGGCTGCAGCGAAGCTGGGCGCACAGGTGGACTTTATTGGCCGTGTGGGCGATGACGACACCGGAAATAGCCTGCTGGCGGAGCTGGAATCCCTGGGGGTAAATACCCGTTACACCCGGCGCTACGCAGGGGCGAAGTCTTCGCAATCGGCAATTATGGTTGATACGCAAGGGGAGCGGATTATCGTTAACTATCCCAGCCCGGATTTATTGCCGGATGCTGATTGGCTGAATGAGATCGATTTTTCCCAGTGGGATGTGGTGTTGGCGGATGTTCGCTGGCATGAAGGGGCCAGAAAGGCGTTCACGCTGGCGCGTCAGGCGGGAGTGATGACAGTACTGGATGGTGACGTAACGCCACAAGATATCAGCGAGCTGGTGGCGTTAAGCGATCATGCTGCGTTCTCTGAACCTGGTCTGGTGCGTTTAACCGGGATAAATGATTCTGAAGTTGGACTGAAACAAGCAAAAACGCTCACAAATGGACATGTTTACGTAACGCGGGGAAGTGAAGGCTGTGACTGGATAAAAAATAATACGTTGCAGCATCAATCTGGATTTAAAGTCGACGTTGTGGATACTACGGGAGCTGGAGATGTTTTCCACGGTGCACTCGCATTCAGCCTGGCCGGCGGCGATGCTCCAGAAGAGGCCGTCAGGTTTGCCAGCGGGGTTGCTGCGTTAAAATGCACGCGTCCGGGAGGAAGGGCCGGAATCCCTGACTGTGATCAAACCCGATCTTTTCTGTCACTTTTTGTATAAAATGCCAGGGCAATGGTTTTTCGAGGAAATTTCATGAGTCTTACCGAACTGACCGGTAACCCGCGACACGATCAACTGCTTATGCTGATTAGCGAGCGCGGTTATATGAATATCGACGAGCTGGCCAGCCTGCTGGACGTGTCCACGCAAACCGTGCGTCGTGATATTCGTAAACTCAGTGAGCAGGGATTAATTACGCGTCATCATGGTGGCGCGGGCAGAGCTTCCAGCGTGGTGAATACGGCGTTTGAGCAGCGTGAAGTCTCCTGGACGGAAGAGAAAAAAGCCATCGCGGAAGCGGTGGCTGATTATATTCCCGATGGGTCAACGGTGTTTATTACCATTGGCACCACCGTTGAGCAGGTAGCGCGCGCGCTGTTAAACCATAATCATTTGCGCATTATTACCAATAGCCTACGCGTGGCGCACATTCTGTATAACAACCCACGTTTTGAAGTCATGGTGCCGGGGGGAACGTTACGCCCGCATAACAGCGGCATCATTGGCCCTTCTGCCTCGGCATTTGTCGCTGATTTTCGGGCCGACTACCTGGTTACCAGCGTTGGCGCGATCGAAAATGATGGTGCGCTGCTGGAGTTTGATGTCAACGAGGCCAGCGTAGTGAAGACGATGATGGCCCATTCAAGGCATATTCTGTTGGCTGCGGATCATACGAAATATACGGCTTCTGCCGCGGTAGAAATTGGCAATGTGTCTCAGGTGACCGCGCTGTTTACCGATGAGTACCCAGGCCCGGCCCTGCATAATTTACTCCAGTCACAGCAGGTAGAAATTGTGCAGGTGAGTCCTTCACAGGATGATGCTCTGGCAGTGTAATTCTCCCCAATGATGGCTCGATAAGTTCGTAGCCATCACTCTCGCATAGTCAAACTTCTCCTTTCCCGCTACAGTTATTCATCCACGGCGAATAAGGAGAAGGGCATGCTCTATATCTTTGATTTGGGTAATGTGATTGTCGATATCGACTTCAATCGCGTGTTAGGAACTTGGAGCGATCTGAGCCGTGTACCGCTGGCTTCGTTAAAGCAAAGTTTCACCATGGGAGAGGCTTTTCACCAGCACGAGCGAGGTGAAATAACGGATGAAGCCTTTGCCGAGGCGATATGTCATGACATGGCGCTACCGTTAAGCTATGAGCAGTTCTCCCATGGCTGGCAGGCCGTTTTTGTTGCCTTGCGTCCTGAAGTCATCGACGTCATGCAAAAGCTGCGTGAGCAGGGGCATCGGGTGGTCGTCTTGTCGAATACTAACCGTCTGCACACGACGTTCTGGCCGGACGAATACCCCGAAATCCGCCAGGCTGCTGACCATATTTATCTTTCCCAGGATCTGGGCATGCGTAAACCGGAAGCACGGATTTACCAGCATGTCCTGCAGTCTGAAGGTTTTTCTGCGCATGAGGCGGTATTTTTCGACGACAACGCCGATAATATTGAAGGGGCTAATCGGTTAGGGATTACCAGCATCCAGGTTGTCGATAAAACGACCATTCCGGACTATTTCGCGAAGTTGCTATGCTAAAAAATGTTCAGCAACAAGCCAGGCACCATACGCGTCCTGTTCGGGCCTGGCTGAAGCTACTATGGCAGCGGATTGATGAGGACAATATGACGACGCTGGCAGGGAATCTTGCCTATGTCTCATTGCTCTCATTAGTGCCGCTTATTGCCGTAGTTTTTGCTCTTTTCGCCGCATTTCCGATGTTTTCTGACGTCAGTGTCCAGCTACGTCATTTCATTTTCGCAAACTTTATCCCGGCGACGGGAGATGTCATTCAGCGTTATATTGAACAGTTCGTCGCCAACTCGAACAAAATGACGGCCGTTGGGGCGTGCGGGCTGATTGTGACAGCGTTATTACTGATGTATTCCATTGATAACGCCCTGAATACTATCTGGCGCAGCAAGCGTACTCGGCCTAAAGTTTACTCTTTCGCCGTTTACTGGATGATTTTAACGCTGGGGCCGCTGTTGGCGGGGGCCAGTCTGGCAATCAGCTCTTATCTGTTGTCATTGCGCTGGGCCAGCGATCTCAACACGGTGATTGATAACGTCCTGCGTATTTTCCCGCTGGTGCTTTCCTGGCTCTCGTTCTGGCTGCTATACAGCATCGTACCGACTACGCGTGTACCCAACCGTGATGCAGTTATTGGCGCCTTTGTGGCCGCTGTGTTGTTCGAAACCGGAAAGAAAGGATTTGCGCTCTATATCACGATGTTCCCGTCTTATCAGCTCATTTATGGTGTCCTGGCGGTGATCCCCATTTTATTCGTCTGGGTATACTGGACCTGGTGTATCGTCTTGCTAGGCGCGGAAATAACTGTCACTCTCGGGGAATACCGCAAACTTAAACAAGCCGCAGAACAAGAAGAAGCAGAGCAACCATGATTGCATTAATTCAGCGCGTAACCCGTGCCAGCGTCACCGTGGAGGGCGAGGTGACGGGTGAAATTGGCCCAGGACTTTTGGTCCTGTTAGGTGTCGAAAGGGATGATGACGAACAGAAAGCGAACCGCCTGTGCGAGCGCGTACTCGGCTATCGAATCTTTAGCGATGCCGAAGGCAAAATGAACCTTAACGTGCAGCAGTCAGGGGGCAGCGTGCTGGTGGTTTCACAGTTCACGCTGGCGGCAGATACCGAACGCGGCATGCGCCCGGGGTTTTCAAAAGGGGCTGCGCCCGATCGTGCAGAGGCGTTGTATGAGTACTTTGTTGAGCGTTGCCGCCAACAGGAAATGAATACGCAAACCGGTCGATTCGCTGCGGATATGCAGGTTTCACTGGTTAATGATGGCCCCGTGACGTTCTGGTTACAAGTATGAACCAGCTACCGGTGTGGCCGCGGACAACAAGAGAGAATACGACTATGTATCACCTTCGAGTACCGCAAACAGAAGAAGAATTGGAGCGTTACTACCAGTTTCGCTGGGAGATGCTGCGTAAACCTTTGCACCAGCCTAAAGGCTCCGAACGGGATGCCTGGGATGCGATGGCGCATCACCAGATGGTGGTGGACGAAGAGGGAAATCTGGTCGCAGTTGGCCGACTGTATATCAATGCGGATAACGAAGCCTCCATACGCTTTATGGCCGTTGACCCTTCCGTGCAGGAGAAAGGGTTGGGCACGCTGATGGCGATGACCCTGGAGTCTGTGGCGCGTCAGGAAGGAGTCAAACGCGTAACCTGTAGCGCCCGTGAAGATGCGGTCGAATTTTTCGCCAAACTGGGATTTGTGAGCCAGGGAGAAATCACCACACCGCAAACCACGCCGGTGCGTCACTTTTTGATGATTAAGCCTATTGCGACGCTGGACGACATTCTCCATCGCGGGGACTGGTGCGGACAGCTACAGCAAGCCTGGTACGAACATATTCCATTGAGTGAGAAAATGGGTGTGCGCATTCAGCAATATACCGGGCAGAAATTTATCACCACGATGCCCGAGACGGGCAATCAGAATCCGCACCATACGCTGTTTGCCGGGAGTCTGTTTTCCCTGGCGACGCTAACGGGCTGGGGACTTATCTGGCTGATGCTGCGTGAGCGTCATCTGGGCGGGACGATAATCCTTGCCGACGCACATATCCGATACAGCAGGCCGATCACCGGGAAACCTACCGCTATCGCCGATCTGGGCTCGCTGAGCGGTGACCTGGACCGTCTGGCAAGAGGTCGCAAGGCGCGCGTTCAGATGCAGGTTGGGGTGTTTGGCGATGACACGCCGGGCGTGGTGTTTGAAGGCACCTACATTGTGCTACCCGCAAAACCGTTTGGCGCATATGAAGAAGGCGGGAACGAGGAAGAGTAGGTCAGAGGATGTAATCATCTACTCAATGAAAGCGTCCGCCGGAAGGTTAAAGCGTTCAGCAAGCGCTTTAATGTGACTTACAGTCAGAGCTCTGCGACCATTTAAGATGTTGCTGACGTTCGATTTTGAACCGAGTTCGTTGGCAAGATCTGCTGCTTTGAGACCGTATTGATCCATGAGCGTTCGCAATACTGAAACGCCAGAGGGAGTTTTCTCCAGGTGTTGGTTGAGTGCTTTGAATTCCGGCGCATGTTTTTCATATTCACTGATTCGGGTACAGAGCAATTCAAATAGTGGGTTTTCAAGATCATCCTGGTCGACCAGAAACTCCACTAGCGCTAGTGCCCTGCGATACTCAGTATCATTTCGGTCTTCCCCCAACAGTGGGATGGCTTTTACTGCATCGCTGAAGGTATCAACGATCTTTTTTGCGCTGGTTGCATCCATCTGACGATGAGTTCTCATTCTTTATTACCCCGATATGAATGGTTTTCGGCTGATAACATGCACGGTGTAGTTCCATTACAAGGTTTTCAACCTGAAAACAAAATATTAATTAAGCATGTCTTCCTGCTTCAGGTTTTATGACGCGCCAGGCCACATCCCGCATAACGCTTCGTGCTGCCTGGCTCACCCCAGCCAACTGGAAAAATCCGTGGATAACGCCGAGATAGCGTTGGCAAGTGCACTCCACGCCCTGCTCCTGGAACCGTTGATACAGGGCCTCGCCTTCATCTCGCAGTGGGTCGAATTCAGCTGTAATGATGTGCGTGGGCGGTAAACCGTTGAAGTCTTCGCGCCAGAGTGGGCTGACTTCGGGATGCAATGGATCGGTTTGCGGCATATACATCTCGTAGCCCGACAGCAGCGTGTCGCGGGTGATAATGTAATCCTGTCCATTATGGTCATAGCTCGCAAACCTGACGGTTGCGTCCAGCATCGGGTAGATCAACATAAGCTGCGCAGGTTGCCACTGCCTGGTAGCTTTCAGGCGTAGTGCGGTGACCAGCGCCAGATGCCCGCCAGCGCTGTCGCCAGCCAGCGTAATGTTGCTACGGTCGACACCCAGTTTCTGGGCATACTTCCAGATAATATTGGCCCCGGTTTCAGCATCGTTATGTGCTGCCGGGAAGATGTGCTCAGGTGCGAGGCGATACTGCACCGCAATGACCCGACAGCCGCTGTACCAGGCAAGTTGCCTTAACTGGTTATCATGTGTGGCAAATTCGCCGCTGACAAAGCAGCCACCGTGGTAATAGATAACGCAGGGGAGATTTCCCGTGCTGCCCCGCGGCGAAACTACGC
Organism: Citrobacter sp. C13; assembly: GCF_014596815.2. NCBI lineage: Bacteria > Pseudomonadati > Pseudomonadota > Gammaproteobacteria > Enterobacterales > Enterobacteriaceae > Citrobacter > Citrobacter sp. C13. Next base: position 4,694,144 of record NZ_CP115024.1, on the reverse strand, counting down.
GAAACATCATGGCATCGAGTTCAATATCTTCAACTTGTACGCGGGTTTCAGTGTCTCCGGCCAGGACCGTGCTGGCGATATAGCCTGCTCTCCGGTCATCAATATTCTGCTCGCGCGAAGAAGGGCGCCCCGCCACGATAAATGCCTCAACCAGCTGTGCAATCCCGCTTTCCAGTGCCATTTTTACATCCCCTTATCTGTATAGATATACAGGTTTATAACCTGGATAACTAAGAATGAAAATGGGAAAAATGGGGGCAGGTATGATTCTGGAAAGCGGCTCGCAGATTAAAAACCGTCATTGGTTTCTGCTGTTTGAATTCGGTATTGTGAGGAAAATGTACTATACGCCATTGACGTATAGTTAAGAGGATTATTTACTTTCATCAAATCAGAAAATCACAAATTCGATTGTTGCTGATTTATCAGAAAGGGATCAAGGATGATCTTACTCCACAAGAAAAAGTGCTGCTGCGTATGTTGAATGAGAGGTGGTAAATGGATAAGGCACTATTTGAGCGATTAACTCAAAGTATGGTTCAGATGAATGAGATCGCTGAAGGAACGCGACAACCTTCCCGTACCTTTCATATTGATGCCATGAAAATAAAGGAAATTCGCCAGTCTTCAGGATTATCACAGACTCGTTTCGCAGATTTGATATCGGTAAGCGTGGATACGTTGCGAAATTGGGAGCAAGGGCGTCGTTCACCGACCGGTCCAGCAAAAGCGTTGTTACGTGCTATTGCCAATGATCCAAAACATGTCATTCAGGCACTAAGATAATCCCCGGCAGTTTGGTTCAATTGCCGGGGGAAGATCTTAAAACTTACTCCCCTTCACCCGGGAACAGGAACGGGTTGATGGAGCTGCGGGCAAAGCCCTCTTGCTCCATGTGCGCGTCCAGCATCAGTGAAGCGAGATCGTCAGCCACGGCTTCAACTTTAGGGTCTTTTTCCTGATAGAGAATCTTCAGGTAAGTCCCGCAGTCGCCGCAGCTTTCAGCTTTAATTGCCGCCTGTTCGTTATCCAGCGACCAGTAGTTCAAATCACGGCTTTGCTCGCAGTTGCTGCACTTCACGCGTACCACGTGCCACTCGGTTTCGCAGAGGTTGCAGTGCAGATAGCGCAGCCCCTGAGTAGTACCGATTTGCACCATGCTGGAGACCGGCATTGAACCACACACCGGGCAGTACTGACGCTGTTCGCCGTATTCCGCACGGGCTTTGCCGGGGATCAGGCTTGCCATCTGCGCCCAGTAGAGCGACAGGGCAGCCCAAATAAACGGTGCTTTATCGCTGCTGACGGAGGCGAAATCAGAGGCAAACAGCGCGCTGGCCATCAGCTCCAGTTCCTGCTCTGAGGCTTTTTCCAGATTTTCGATCACGGCAAGCGCAGGGCCGCTCATTTCTGGTTTCAGCTCAGCAATTAACGATTGCAGCAGTTTTTGCCAGTGCTTGTCGCGTGGTAGGACGTGGATATCCAGCGGCGGTTTGCCCTGATCGTTCGCTTCTTTGATGCGAGCGGTCAGATCCATCTGCAGCGGATGGTCGTACAGTACCACTTCCTGCGCGTGGGCGATCAGCGCGGCAAAGCGCAGGTAGTCGCCCAGTGGGTTGTTCTCGGCCAGCTCGCGCAGGCGCTCAGCGCGGCGGTTATACAAATTTTTGAGTCTGGGGAATAATAACGGCGGAATCATATCCGCCGTGCGTTTCTCGCTCTTCTCCAGCTCATCTTGCGGGATTATGCGAATACTCATTCAGATGACTTTTCCTGTTTCTGGCGGACTTCACGGTACCAGCGCGGGTGATGTTTCTTCGCCCATGAGCTGGTAACCCATCCTTCCACCATCGCGGTAATGGTGCCTTTCACCCAAAGGGCGGCGTAAATGTGCACCATGATAACCACAATTAACGCTACTGCGGCAAATGAATGCAGCATTAACGCGAATCGGATCACCGGGATTGAGAAAGCAGGCGCAAAATACGGACGCCAGATGACCACTCCGCTCACCAGCAACAGGACCAGGAAGATAATCGCCGCCCAGAATACGCATTTCTGGCCGAAGTTATAACGTCCCGTGTCACCTACTTCCTCGTTGACGACAATCTTACGAATATTCTTCGCCCAAAAGATATCATCCCGATTGATTAGATTGTGGTGCCAGTAACGGAAAAACATGATGATAAACGAGGCAAACATGATCACGCCGACAAACGGGTGCACAATTCGCGCCAGTTGTGGAGTGCCCATGATGTGCATCAGCCAGTTAAAAGACGGGAAGAGAAAGCCCATCCCGCTCACCGCCGCCAGAATGAAGCAGAAGGCGGTGATCCAGTGGTTGATGCGTTCCGGCGCCGTGTAGCGCACGATGGTGTCACGTCGTTTCATTTGCGCACCTCGTCGTCTTTTTCATGCAGATTGTCTTCTTCCTCTTCCGCACGGTTCGGGCCTACGCCGACGTAGTGGAAGATGCTGGCCGCAAATGTCGCTGCAAAGCCGACGGCTGCGAGGGGTTTCCAGATGCCTTTCCAGAACTTAACGGTAGCGCTGATCTCCGGGTTCTCTGGCAGGCCGTGATACAGATTCGGTTTGTCCGCATGGTGCAATACGTACATTACGTGCGTACCGCCAACACCCGCCGGATCGTACAGACCCGCGTTTTCGTAACCACGCGTTTTCAGCTCCGCCACGCGTTCGCCTGCCAGGGTTTTCATCGACTCTTTGGTGCCGAAATGAATGGCACCGGTTGGGCAGGTTTTCACGCAGGCCGGTTCTTGCCCGACCACAACACGGTCAACGCACAACGTACATTTGTAGACGCGGTTGTCTTCCGGATTGAGGCGCGGCACGTCGAACGGGCAGCCCGCGATGCAGTAGCCACAGCCGATGCACTGCTCAGACTGGAAGTCGACGATACCGTTGGCATACTGAATGATTGCGCCTTCAGCCGGACACGCCTTCAGGCAGCCCGGATCGGCGCAGTGCATACAGCCATCCTTGCGGATAAGCCATTCCAGTTTGTCGTTTTGTTCCACTTCCGAGAAGCGCATCACCGTCCAGGATTTGGCGGTCAAATCAGCCGGGTTGTCGTACACCCCAACGTTGTTGCCCACTTCATCACGGATGTCGTTCCATTCAGAACACGCCACCTGACACGCTTTACAGCCGATACAGGTGGTGACGTCGATAAGCTTCGCCACTTCTTCCTGATGGTCCCGCGCCTGAGGCGCGGGGGTGAAACCGTTAGTGGCGGAACGACGAATGATGTCTTGCGATTGATAAGCCATAGGTCGTCTCCGTTACACCTTTTCCACGTTCACGAGGAAGGACTTAAATTCCGGCGTCTGCGTGTTCGCATCACCGACGAATGGCGTTAACGTGTTAGCGATAAAGCCTTTTTTCGCCACACCTTCGTAGCCCCAGTGAATCGGAATACCGATAGTGTCGATATCCTTACCGTTAGCCTTCAGCGTGCGAATACGTTTGGTCACCACCGCCTTGGCCTTAATGTAGCCGCGATTAGAGGAGACTTTGACGGTATCGCCGTGGGAGATACCGAGCTTATTCGCCAGCTTCTCGCCAATTTCCACAAACTGTTCCGGCTGAGCGATGGCATTCAGCAGCGCATGCTTGGTCCAGTAGTGGAAGTGCTCGGTCAGACGGTAGGTTGTACCGACGTACGGGAACTTATCTGCTTTACCCAGTGCTTCCGCGTCACCTTTAAAGATACGTGCGGCAGGGTTAGAGATAACGTTCGGGTGCAGCGGGTTAGTCCCCAGCGGCGTTTCAAACGGCTCGTAGTGTTCCGGGAACGGACCTTCCGCCATCTTATCGATAGCAAACAGGCGTCCCATCCCTTCCGGCTGCATGATGAACGGCCCTACATTGCTACCAGGTGCGGCGGCACTGTAGTCCGGAATATCCATCCCGCTCCACTTCGCCCCATCCCATTTCAGGATCTGACGTTTTGGATCCCACGGATTCCCCTGCGGGTCAGCGGAGGCGCGGTTATACAGAATGCGTCGGTTAAGCGGCCATGCCCATGCCCAGCCCAGCGTATTGCCAAGGCCTGACGGGTCGGCGTTATCGCGACGTGCCATCTGGTTGCCTTCCGGCGTCCAGCTACCGGCAAAAATCCAGCAGCCGCTGGAGGTCGTGCCGTCGTCACGCAGTTGGGCGAACGAGCTAAGCTGTTGGCCTTTTTTGACGATAACCGCACCGGTTGCCGGGTCGGTAATGTCGGCCAGCGCTTTACCGTTACTCTCCATCGCCACTTCTTCTGAAGCAGGTTCATGCGGCGTGGAGTAGTTCCAGGTCATGCTCAGCACCTGTTCCGGGTTTGCTCCCCCCTGTTCGGCGTACATCTTGCGCATGCGCAGGAAGATACCGGCGAGGATTTCACCGTCGGTGGCGGCAATCCCTGGAGCGTCCGCGCCTTTCCAGTGCCACTGCAGCCAGCGACCGGAGTTAACGATAGAACCGTTCTCTTCAGCGAAGCAGGTGGACGGCAGACGGAATACTTCGGTCTGGATTTTCGACGGATCAACATCGTTTGACTCACCGTGGTTCTGCCAGAAGGTGGAGGTCTCGGTGTTGAGCGGGTCGATAGTCACCAGGAACTTCAGTTTGGACAGCGAAGCCACAACTTTGTTTTTGTTCGGGAATGACGCGACCGGGTTAAAGCCCTGGCAGATATAGCCATTCACTTTGCCCTGATTCATCATCTCGAAGTACTGCAGGACGTCGTACCCTTTATCCCACTTCGGCAGCCAGTCGAAGCCCCAGCTGTTTTCCGCTGTCGCTTTATCGCCAAAGAAGGCTTTCATCATCGAAACGAAGAATTTCGGGTAGTTGCCCCAGTAGTTCACCTGACCTTCCAGCAACGGTTTTGGCGTGTTGGCGGCAAGGTAGGTTTGCAGGTCAGTCTGTTTCTCGCTTGGCAGCGTCATATAGCCTGGCAGGCTTTGTGACAGCAGGCCTAAGTCGGTCAGGCCCTGAATGTTGGAGTGACCGCGCAGGGCGTTTACGCCGCCGCCAGCCATCCCCATGTTGCCAAGCAGCAACTGGATCATCGCCATGGTACGGATGTTCTGCGCACCCACGGAGTGCTGTGTCCAGCCCAGGGCGTACAGGAACGACGCGGTTTTATCTTTGGCGCTGGTTTCTGCGATGTACTCACAGACCTTCAGGAAATCGGCCTTTGGCGTACCGCAGATGTTTTCTACAACGTCCGGCGTGTAGCGGGAGACGTGCTGTTTCAGCAGGTTCCACACGCAGCGCGGATGTTGCAAAGTGACATCGCGTTTGGCGAAGCCTTTTTCATCCAGCTCGTAGTTCCAGCTGGTTTTGTCATACTTGCGTTTGTCCGCGTCGTAGCCGGTGAACAGGCCATCTTCGAAACCGTAATCCTCACGCACGATCAGGCTGGCGTTGGTATAGGCCTCAGTATATTCGCGGTTGAATTTTTCGTTGTTCAGCAGGTACAGCAAAACGCCTGACAGGAAAGCAATGTCAGTGCCGGAACGAATTGGCGCATAGAAATCAGCCACCGCAGCGGTTCGCGTAAAGCGTGGATCGATAACAATCAGCTTCGCACCGTTGTGAATTTTGGCTTCCATCGCCCAGCGGAATCCGACCGGGTGAGCTTCAGCGGCGTTACCGCCCATCACCACGACGAGGTTGGCGTTTTTAATGTCGACCCAGTGGTTGGTCATCGCACCGCGACCAAATGTTGGAGCAAGACTTGCTACCGTTGGTCCGTGTCAGACGCGTGCCTGGTTGTCGACCGCGAGCATACCGAGCGCGCGGGAGAATTTTTGCGTTAAATAACCGGTTTCGTTACTGGAAGCGGAAGCACACAGCATTCCGGTGGAAAGCCAGCGGTTAACGGTTACGCCTTCAGCGTTTTGTGCCACGTAGTTAGCGTCGCGGTCTTCTTTCATCAGCTTAGCGATGCGGTCAAATGCCTCATCCCAGCTAATCTGTTGCCACTTATCTGAGCCTGGTGCGCGATATTCCGGGAATTTCAGGCGGCTTTCGGAGTGGATGAAGTCCACAAGTCCTGCCCCTTTCGGGCACAGCGCGCCACGGTTCACCGGGTGATCCGGGTCCCCTTCGATATGGAAGATGGATGCTTTGGCGTTTTTTGCGCCGTCACCGAGGCTGTACATTAACAGTCCACAGCCAACGGAACAGTAAGTGCAGGTGTTACGGGTTTCGCGGGTGCGCAGCAGTTTATATTGCCGTGTTTCCGCGAGCGCTACGCCGGGTGCAAAGCCCAGTGCCGCTGCCGTGGTGCCTGCCATACCGCCAGCGCAGATCTTAAAGAACTGCCTTCTGCTGACCTGCATGGTTCGCTCCTTGTTTCGACATTGTCACGTTCCCTTCGCTTTTCTGTAACGCGAACGCGAGGGAAGTGGTTGTTATTTTTCTTTGCGGACGGGACCGCAAAGGTCCAGAATTGGGTGAATTTCCCTCCGTCCAGGAGGGATTTGTAAAGAATACCACAATGTTGGTATGCGTGTTCCAATATGGTTAAAAGAAAGTGAATAAGATTATTCAAGAAAACATCAAGAATGTGACATCTCCGACAGGATCTCGCCAGTTGACCCTCTGGAAGCGCGAGGATTTGCAACATCCTCAGCCTGATGAGGTAGCTGAAGAAGTGCCTGTTGCGCTGGTATACAACGGGATTTCGCACGTGGTGATGATGGCATCACCGAAAGATCTTGCGCACTTCGCGATGGGTTTTTCACTTTCTGAAGGCATTATTGAGTCCCCGCAGGATATCTATGGAATGGACGTAGTGCCTTCCTGCAACGGATTGGAAGTGCAGGTTGAGCTGTCCAGCCGTCGCTTTATGGGGCTGAAGGAGCGCCGTCGCGCGCTGGCCGGACGCACCGGTTGCGGCGTTTGTGGCGTGGAGCAGCTCAATGACATTGGCAAGCCGGTCCAGCCGCTGCCGTTTACCCAGACATTCGATCTGGCGAATCTCGATCATGCTTTACGACATCTCAACGATTTTCAACCCGTGGGGCAACTGACAGGTTGCACGCACGCGGCTGCCTGGGTACAGCCGTCAGGTCATCTGGCGGGCGGGCATGAAGATGTTGGACGTCATGTTGCGTTGGATAAATTGCTGGGACGACGTGCAATCGAAGGAGAAACCTGGCAACAGGGCGCGGTATTAGTCTCCAGCCGCGCCAGTTATGAGATGGTGCAGAAGTCGGCGATGTGCGGTGTGGAGATCTTGTTTGCTGTTTCTGCGGCGACAACGCTTGCCGTGGAAGTCGCCGAACGTTGTAACCTGACGCTGGTGGGTTTTTGCAAACCGGGCAGGGCGACTATCTATACGCATCCACAGCGTCTGGTCGCGCTGTGACGCCACCAGGCGGCCAGAATACTGCCTGAAAATGCCAGTTCCATGATTACGGCAACTGGCGAGCCAACAATCACATTGTTCAGCAGCCAACACAGGCTGCCACACAAGGTGTATCCGCGTAATTTTCCGCTGCGTTTTTGAAACGACGCAAAGGTCATCAGCAGGCTTCCCATCAGCGGCAAAATACTCGACAGATTTTGCCAAAGATAAATGCTACACAGCAGCGACCCTAGCATAAATCCCCACATCACCCAGCGGTGAAACGTGACGATGGCCGTCGCATAGCGGCATGCGGCAATGATCATTAACCCAGCCGCAGCGTGTTGATCCAAAAGACAGAAATGGATAGCTAACAGAGAAGTGGAGCTGGTGAGCAGCGTTAAAGTGATAGCCCGGCGTTGAAAATGAAAAGCGGAAATATCCAGTAAGAAGCTGATGCCAGCCAGCATCTGAGAGAGAAGAAATGCGTTCATTGTGGTCGCCATCTATGAAAGAGTGACGGGACAATAATCGACGCATCAACGTAAGGCGTTAACCTTTGTTAAGACGCTGGCGAATACGGGACAGGCTAACGGGGGTAATGCCGATATAGTTGGCGAGATCGCGCTGGGTGAGCTGTGACTCCCAGTCCGGGAAGTGCGTTTGTACGTACTGGTAGCGTTGCTCTGGGGTATTGAGCAGCAGCATTTGCTCTTTTTTTTCTTTGTAGATCAATTGCTGGACTAGTAGCTGGGTCTTTATATCCTGATTTTCTGGCGCATCCAGCAAAGCCAGGGGGATTTCAGTGGTTTCTCCAGCGGCGATTATTTGCAGACTGTAATCGGCAGGTGTGTTAGTTAGCCAGTTCAGGTACAGAAAGCAGTATTCTCCGGCAAAGTAGAACTCTTTAACCCTTTCAACGCCGTTGTCCGCGTGATAAACCGCACGAGCCACACCATGATGTAAAAGATGAATCTTACTTTGTGGTTCACCCTGACGAAGTAACCAACTCCCCGCCGGTTGCGTTTTTCTACGGCTGCCAGCAAGCCATTGTGATTCCTGATTACGTGACATCTTATCTCTCAAATAATTTGAATAAGACTGGCAAATCCTTCCGCTTTCAGTTGTGTGATGAGATGGCTATTATTTATCACATCAAGGCACGGTGCCTTACTCAAACAACTAAGTTAAAGGGTTTATATCATGAAAAGCATCAAAACTTTTGTCGCAGTTATCGCTCTGGCTACTTCTTTCGGTTCTTTCGCTGCTCAGACAGTGACCGCAACCGGTTCTACGCTGGAAAGCGCTGAAGCAAAAATCGCCGCTCAGGCTGAACGCGCAGGTGCCAGCGATTACAAAATCACTCAGGCCTATACCGGTAACCGCGTGCACATGACCGCCGAACTGCTGAAATAAGATACCTTAGTACTGTCGAAAGAGCGCCCTTGAGGCGCTTTTTTAGTTTATGCCCGCCATTCGCAGCAGCGCCGTCACCACTGCCGCAGCGACGATCACCACGATTAGCGGCATCTTGCGCCAGGCGAGAAATACCGCAAAAGCCACGCCCAGCACGCGGGCCATGCCAGCGAAGTGTTCACCTTCGTAAAAGGTGGTCGCCAGCGCAACGGAGAACAGTAATACCGTTGCGGCGTCGGAAAGCAGCGCCTGCGAGCGTTCCGAGAACGCTAAACGGCTCCCAAGCTTCGCTCCTCCTAAACGCATTAAATACGTTCCCAGAGATAACATGGCGATACCGACGATAAACAGCGTCATGTTGCCCATTATTTTTTCCTCGTCAGTAAGCCAAACAGTGAAAGCAGAACCGGTAAACCGACCGGCGCAAAGGGGATGGCGGCAAGCGACAACCCGGCACCGCTACAGGCGCGAATCAGCGTGGTGCGGTTTTTAAAGGCCGGGACCACTAAGGCTAATAAAATTGCAGGGAAGACGGCATCCAGACCGATGGTTTCCGGGGCGGGGAGCAGTTTGCCGACGCCCGCGCCGATCAGTGTGCCAACAGGCCAGAAAATCGCGACGCCCAGACCGCACAGCCAGAAGGCGGCTTTACGTTGTTCGGGCGTTTTTTGCGACAGGCCAAAGACTACGCTTTCGTCGTTCATGATATGACAGCCGAGGAAACTCGCAGCCCGGGAGCCCACCAGGTCGCGCACCGTGACGCCAAACGGCACGTGTCGGGCGTTGACCAGTAAACCGGCCGCCGCCGCCGCCAGTGGGTTACCGCCGCTGGCGACGATGCCGATAAACATAAATTCGGACGCACCCGCCAGTACCGTAATCGAAAGCACAAACGGTACCCACAGCGGGAAGCCGTAGGCCATCGCCAGCGAGCCGTATGACATGCCGACTACGCCGACGGCCAGACAGACTAAAAATATTGCTTTTATCGTGTCGCCTTTGAGACTGGAAAAATAATGTTTCATATCGTTTTAGCCATATCGAACGAATTTCCATTATAATGAACGCGACCAGTTAATATTACAAATCGAACGATTCGTTCGATATAAAGAACATGGAGTCGTGAATGACCCAGCCCATCAGTATGATCGCGAAAAGCCTTGTGCGTGAACGCCAGCGCACCGGTTTGTCATTGGCAGAGATTGCCCGTCGCGCAGGGATTGCAAAATCGACACTCTCGCAATTGGAAGCGGGCAATGGCAATCCTAGCCTGGAAACGCTCTGGTCGCTGTGTGTGGCGTTGGATATTCCCTTTGCTCGCCTGCTGGAGCCGCAGGAACAAAAAACGCAGGTGATTCGTCGCGGAGAAGGGACAAAGGTGGTAGCCGAGCAGGCGCACTATCAGGCCATTTTACTGGCCGCCTGCCCGCCGGGGGCGCGGCGAGATATCTATCTGCTGCTGACGCAACCGGGCGCGGATCGTATTTCACAGCCGCATCCACCGGGATCGGTTGAACACATCATCGTGACGCAGGGTAAGGCGATGGTAGGATTGACTGAAGCGCCGGAGGAGTTAGGCGAGGGGGACTATATTTGTTACCCCGCCGATCGGGCGCATATTTTTAAAGCGCTGGAGCCTGACACCCAGGCGATTCTGGTCTCTGAGCAAAATTGAATTGTCGGATGGCGCTATCGCTTATCCGACCTACAAAAAATAAAACCGTAGGCCCGGTAAGCTTGTGCCACCGGGCATATAACTTACTGCAAATAAAACACTTCTTTTAGCTCTGCGCTAACCGGGCTGTTGTCCGGGTTTGCTGGCATTACGTCACGCATATGTTTCCACCAACGTTGGCAAACGTCGGTGCTGGCAACGGCATTCCAGCGTTCTTCGGACTCAATCTCAACGGTGGCGAACAGCAGATTGCGCGCCTGATCGAGATAAATCGCGTAGTGATGGGCGCCGTGCTCTTTCAGCACCGCTTCCAGCTCTGGCCAGATGGGGTTATGACGACGCTGGTACTCAACGTGCGCGTCGGCATTCACCTGCATCACAAAGGCCTTGCGGATCATAACGCCTCCAGATACAGCTCGCGGACCTCGTCGCGGCTGGCGGTGCGCGGGTTGCACGGCGCACACGGATCGGCCAACGCTTTATCCAGCCAGCCTTCAATATCCTCTTTCGTCACGCCAAGGGAGCTAAAGCCCGCAGGAATACCGACACGCTTGCTGAGTGCACGAATCGCGTTGATGGCCTCCATACTTGCCGCTTCATCGCTCATGTCACGGATATCGACGCCCATTGCCTGCGCCACGCGGGCAAAGCGCGCCACGGCGTTCGGACGGTTAAAGTTTTCGATTACCGGCAGCAGGATGGCGTTGCAGACGCCGTGTGGCAGATTATGGGTTGCGCCCGGCTGGTGCGCCAGCGCATGCACCAGACCGAGACCAGCGCTGTTGAATGCCATCCCCGCCAGATACTGACCAAACGCCATTTGCTCACGGGCTTCGAGGTTATGACCGTCATCGACCGCTTTTGGTAGCCACAGGTTGATCAGGCGAATCGCTTCCAGCGCGTTAGCGTCGGTGAGCGGATGCGCGCCAACGGAAACATAGGCTTCCACCGCGTGGGTCAGGGCGTCCATACCGGTTGCGGCGGTGACGGAGGCCGGGATTTCCAGCATCACGCTGGCATCATCCACGGCGATATCCGGGATGATATTCGGGTCGATGATCACCTCTTTAACCTTACGGGCAGAGTCGATAATGACTGCGTTGCTGGTCATCTCTGCTGCCGTACCGGCGGTAGTGTTGATGGCGACCAGCGGGACGCCCGCATTTTTCACTTTGCCCACGCCGGAGTAAGCGGTAGAAGGGCCAGGGTTGGCTGTCAGGATTTTTACCGCTTTGGCGGTATCGATCGGGCTGCCGCCACCGAAGGCGATGATGTAGTCACATTCTGCGTTCTGATAGGCCGCAAAACCTTTCTGTACCAGCTCTTCTGTCGGGTTCGGGAATACTTCATCAAACAGGTGGTAAGACATTTGATGTTTATCCAGCGCGGCAAACAGGCTATCCAGCAGGCCCAGTTTTACCAGTTGACCATCGGTGACGATCAGCGCTTTGCCCCATTGTTTATTCGCCACGAGATTCACCATATCGGCAATCGCGCCGGCGCCATGCAGGCTAATTTTTGGCAGTGCCAACATAAAGCTCATCACTATTCTCCTTAATAATAAAATCCTGTAGGCCGGATAAGGTGAAGCCGCATCCGGCGTTGAGTTGGGAGGTATCAGTACAGCTCTATGGCGCTTGCCAGCGGCGTAACACCAAAGCGTTTGCCAAGTGCGACCAGCTCTTCACGTGAGATGGTCTGCTTCATACCGCCCATCGAAAAGATTTTGACCAGAACTTCGGCGGATTTCTCTGCGGTATCTATCAAACCGAACGCTTCGTCTAGGGTAGGTCCGCTTCCGAACACGCCGTGGAACGGCCAAAGTACCAGCGAGTGTTTCTGCATTTCCTCGGCGGTAGCCTGACCAATTTCATCTGTACCCGGCACCATCCACGGCAGAATGCCAACGCCATCCGGGAACACCACCAGGCACTCGGTGCTGCCTTCCCACAGCTTGCGGGTAATCAGCGCGGTGTTGTTTTCCAGTACGTAGGTCAGAGCGATCAGGTTGGTGGCATGGCAGTGCATGATCACGCGGTCTTTACCGTTCGTCGCTTTAATGCGTTCGCAGTGAGAGAGGAAGTGAGCCGGCAGTTCAGAGGTCGGCACGGCCTCGTGGGTCAGGCCCCAGAGGATGTGGTAGCCCGCACCGTCGCTGTCTACTTGTACCACGCCCAAATTTGCCGCGGGATCGAGCTGAACGTTACGGAAAAATTTACCGGAACCAGTGACGATAAACGGCGTGTTTGCCAGCAGCGGCATCGGCTGACTTAGCGCAATATAGCGTGGTTTTTCGTAGAAATCGGCGCTAAACGGCGCGATATCTGCTTCATCAAGACGCAGCGTCAGGTTGCCGCCGTTACGCTCGTCCCAGCCTTTCAGCCACGCATCAGAAGTGGCTTTGATCATCCCCTGGACGAACCAGGAAGTCGTAATATTTTGCATGTTCGGTGTTCCTGTTTATTGCCCGAACGTTATCGGGTCTTACGAAGGCCGGATAAGCGAAGCGGTATCCGGCAATCGTGTTTCATTCATTGCCAGATGGCGACGCGGGGCGTCTTATCCGGCCTACAAGCCTGGCGTCACGGTTAGCTACGTTTGCTCAAAATCTCTTTTTCATAAGCGCGCACGCTGTCCAGCCACTGGCTGCCCGCAGGCGTGTCGTGGCGCTGGCAATACATCTCCCAGACGGCCTGCCACGGCAGCGATTTTTGCTCTTCCAGCAGGGCCAGGCGTGCGGTGTAGTCGCCGTTGGCTTCGAGCTGACGCAGTTGTTCGGTGGGTTCTAACAGCGCGCGCAGCAGGGCTTTTTTCATATTGCGGGTGCCGATCACCCACGCGGCAATGCGGTTAATGGAGGCGTCGAAGAAGTCGAGGCCAATGTGTACGCGGTCAAACAGGTTGTGGCGGACGATCTCGCTGGCAATCGCCTGAGTTTCATCATCCAGCAGCACCACGTGGTCGCTGTCCCAGCGCACCGGACGGCTGACGTGCAGCAGCAGGCGCGGTACATACAGCATGGCGGCGGAAATTTTGTCGGAGATCACTTCAGTCGGATGGAAGTGGCCCGCATCCAGACACAGTGCGGTCTGGCGGCTGGTGGCGTAACCCATGTAGAACTCGTTAGAGCCCACGGTGTAGCTTTCCGCACCGATGCCAAACAGCTTGCTTTCGACGGCATCGATATGGTGCGCCGGGTCAAGTTTCTCGCTGATCACTTCGTCCAGTGCGTCCAGCAGACGCTGGCGCGGCGCTAAACGGTCAACGGTGATGTCTTTCATGCCATCCGGGATCCAGATGTTCATCACCGATGGCGTACCCAACTGCTCGCCAAAATACGCCGAGACGCGACGGCTGGCTTTGCAGTGATCGATCCAGAACTGACGAATGGTGTCGTCGGCGTGCGCCAGCGTGAAACCGTCGGCGCTCAGCGGGTGTGAGAAGCAGGATGGGTTGAAATCCAGCCCTAACTGGTTCGCTTTCGCCCACTCCACCCAGTTTTTAAAGTGCTCAGGTTTGATTTTGTCGCGGGCAACCGGCGTATCAGATTCCAGATAGATCGCGTGCAAATTCAGACGTTTTGGACCAGGGATCAGGCTCAGCGCCTGCTCCAGATCGGCCCGCAGTTCGGTGGCGTTACGCGCTTTACCCGGATAGTTACCGGTAGCCTGAATACCGCCAGTGAGCGAGCCTTCCGGGTTTTCGAAACCGGCGACATCATCGCCCTGCCAGCAGTGCATGGAGACCGGCAGGCGATCGAGCTGGCGTAAGGCCGCCTCGACATCAATGCCTACCGCGGCGAAACGCAGTTTTGCCAGTTCCCAGGCTTGTTCAAGTTGAGTGGTCATGCGCAAAGCTCCTTTGTCTGTCGTAGTGGTTGAAACTGCGCCTGGTAGCGGGCAATTTCACTTTCAGGATTGGGAATGAAGGTGGTCAGTTCGTAGTTGGCGCGCACCACCTGACGGAAATCATCGACGTTGTTCAGCTCGTCCAGCGTCATCAACTGGATGCCAATATTGCCGAGCGTGGAGGCCTCAATCGGCCCGGACATCACGCGAATACCGCAGGCATCCGCGCACAGTTGGTTCAGTAAGGCGTTCTGGCAGCCGCCACCGACAATGTGCAGTTGGCTAAATGCTGCACCACGCAGTTGTGCCAGTTCTTGCAGGATGTCGGCGTACAGCAACGCCAGGCTGTCGAAGATACAGCGCGCCAGTTCAGCGTTTTGTAGGGGAACGGGTTGGCCTGATTCACGGCATGCCGCCTGAATTTCTGCACTCATATCGTCGGGGTTGATAAAGCGATCGTCGTTCGGGTTTATCAGGAACCGGCAGGCAGGCAGCGCTTGCGTTTGGCTGATAAGCGTTGGCAGGTCGGTAATCTGGCGCTCTTTTAATACGCGCTGGAGCAGCCACAGCCCCATAATATTTTTCAGCACGCGGTAGCGCCCTTCCGCGCCGCCTTCATTGGTGATATTCGCCGCCAGCGCCGCATCGTTGGTATACGGCGTTCTGCTCTCAAAGCCCATCAGCGACCAGGTCCCGGAAGAGAGATAGGCGCTGTTTTTGTCGGCCAGCGGAGAAGCAATGACCGCGCTGGCCGTGTCGTGACTGGCGACGGCGACAACCGGAATTTGGTTTTTCTGTGGGCAAATCCAGTGGCCGATCACGTTACCTGGATGCGTCGGGCGGCCAAACCAGGCTTTATCTGCCCCGGTCCACGCCAGCAGTGTGTCATCCCAGTCGTCGGTATTGATATTGACTAGCTGGGTGGTGGTGGCATTGGTGTATTCCCAGTTCATTTTGCCGGTCAGGCGAAAGCTGAAGTAGTCGGGGATCAGCAGGGCATGGGCCACCTGCGGGAGCAGTTCTGGCTGCTGTTCAACCAGCGCACGTAGCTGATACAGGGTGTTAAAGGGCAGAAACTGAATGCCGCTACGGCGGTAAATTTCACCTTTACCCGGCTGCGCCATCGCCTGCGCCATAATGCCGGTCGTGCGGCTGTCACGGTATGAGACCGGTAGACCGACACGTTGTCCGACGTTATCGATCAGAACGTAATCCACGCCCCAGGTATCAATGCCGATGCTGTCTATCCGTATGCCTTCATCGCAGACTTTTTTCAGGCCAAGACGAATATCGTTTTCCAGGCTGTCGATGTCCCAGGTGTCAAAACCGTTTGTTTTTTGCAGGCAGTTCACGAAGCGGTGGATTTCACGCAGCGTCAGGGTGCGGTGTTCACTGTCGTAACGCGCCAGCATTACGCGCCCACTGGATGCGCCGAGATCGACTGCGACACAATGGCGAAAAGTCATAGCGAGGTCCTTCTGAGTTTTATTGCACTCAGTCTAAGAACCCCAGATAACGCGTACCTTCTTGACAGTGACAGCCGCAATTAGCGGCTGGCAACGTGGCAAAGGTGAACGTGACGCTGTTCACAATTTCTATTAATAGGACCGGTTTTAGCGGATGTGATGTCTTCCGCAATTCCCGATCTTTCCCGCCATTTCTTGAAGAATTGACCGTGTTTACGCACTTTGGCGTCAAAAATTTAAGGTGAGGGTGATAACCCTTAATTACTATTCAGCCATGTTCATTTGATCGGGAAGGATGGCATCATGACGGTATTGCATTGCGTGGATTTTTTTCCGACAGGTAAAGCGCCAGTGGCTATTGAACCGCGGCTTCCTCAACCTGCGTTTCCAGAACATCATCATGATTTTCATGAAATTGTGGTGGTCGAACATGGCACGGGGATCCATGTGTTCAACGGACAGCCTTACACTATCAGCGGCGGTACGGTGTGTTTCGTTCGCGATCATGACCGGCATTTATATGAACATACTGACAATCTGTGCCTGACCAATGTGTTGTATCGTTCCCCGGATGCGTTTCAATTTCTGGCTGGGCTGAATCAGCTTTTACCTCAGGAACAGAATGGGCAGTATCCTTCCCACTGGCGGGTGAATCAGGGTGTGTTGCAGCAGGTTCGACAACTGGTGGGGCAGATGGAAGCGCTCGGTGAGGGGATGGATACACCAACGGCGGCAAATCGCGAGATCCTGTTTATGCAGCTGCTGGTGCTGCTGCGTAAAAGCAGCCTGATGGAAGCCGCGACCGATAACGACGCGCGGCTTAACCTCCTGATGGCGTGGCTGGAAGATAACTTTGCCGACGAGGTGTGTTGGGAGGCGCTGGCCGAGAAGTTTTCCCTCTCTTTGCGCACTCTGCATCGCCAGCTCAAACAGCAAACCGGATTGACGCCGCAGCGCTACCTTAATCGCTTGCGGCTGATCAAGGCCCGGCATCTGCTTCGCCACAGTGATGACAGCGTGACGGACATCGCTTATCTCTGCGGATTCGGCGACAGTAACCACTTTTCGACGCTTTTTCGCCGTGAGTTCAAGTGGTCGCCACGCGATATTCGCCAGGGGCGCGATCTCGTTGTGGCAAGCAGCCTCCAGTAACGCGAAAGCTATCAACGTTTTTTACCGCCGAATCTCAGATAATCATGTCCCTTTACGCCTTATCCGGCCTACGTGGATGCCCTGTAGGCCGGATAAGCGCAGCGCATCCGGCAAGCATTCAGGTTGAGGTCATGTGATGGCGAATCAGCTAATCCTTCTGAAATCAGACTTCTTTGCGCATGAGCAGCAGGCTGTGGCCGTGGCTGACCGTTATCCGCAGGATGTCTTTGCTGAGCATACCCACGAGTTTTGCGAGCTGGTCATGGTCTGGCGCGGTAATGGTCTGCATGTCCTTAACGATCGCCCGTACCGGATAACCCGTGGCGATCTGTTTTACATTCGCGCTGAAGATAAACACTCCTACACTTCCGTTAACGACCTTGTGCTGCAAAATATCATCTACTGCCCGGAGCGGTTGACGCTGAATGTTGACTGGCAAGGGGCGATCCCCGGATTTGACGGTACGCCGAGGCAGCCGCACTGGCGACTCGGCAGCGTTGGCATGAGCCAGGTCCGACAGGTGATAAGCCAGCTTGAGCATGAAAGCAATCAACGTGATGCACAGGCTTTTACCATGGCTGAGCTGCTGTTCGGGCAGTTGGTGACACACCTTAAGCGGCATCGTTATGCCACGGATACGCTCCCGGCGACCTCCAGTGAAACGCTGCTGGATAAACTGATCACCGCGTTAGCCGGTAGCCATGAGCATGCGTTTGAACTGGATACGTTTTGCGAGCGCGAACAATGCAGCGAGCGCGTTTTGCGCCAGCAGTTTCGCAGCCAGACCGGGATGACCATCAACCAGTATCTCCGCCAGGTGCGGGTTTGCCATGCGCAGTATCTGCTCAAGCATAGTCGGTTGATGATTAGTGAGATTTCCATGCGCTGCGGCTTTGAGGACAGTAACTACTTTTCGGTGGTGTTCACGCGGGAAACCGGGATGACGCCGAGCCAGTGGCGTCATCTCAGTACTCAGCATGCTTAGCTGGCCATTCCCAGACCGACAATGTTTGCCGCGACAATGATCACCACGCAGCCGAGGCTTAGCACGCTGACCGGACGACGACCCGCGTTTTTCCACTCTTTCAATACCAGACCGACAATCCCGCCGCACAGAACATAGAAGCTCATGTGCAGCATCCAGCTTACATAGTCATACTGCGCCGGAATACGTGCGTGGCCCCAGGCGTAGAAGAAGAATTGCAGATACCACATCAAGCCACCAAGCGCAGAGAGCAGCACGTTGGTGATAATCAGCGGCTTGGCTAACGAGAAGTCGGCTTTTATCGACAAGTTCTTCACTTTTGCCAGACGAATGAAGCAGAAGCCCAGGTTAACAAGCGCGCCACCGCCCATAATGACCACATAGCTAGGCAGGGCGACATACAGCGGATCGACGCCCAACGCGGCGGCGGCATCGTGCATCGGTTTCGCCGCGTTCATCGCAAAGGACATCCCGGCAGAGAAAATACCGCACATGACGGCCAGAACCAGACCTTTTTTCAGGTTGAAATCTTCCGCTTTGATGCCCATTTTGCGTTCTTTTAACTGACCGGCACGGGTAACAATGCCTACGCCAATCAGCGCGACCAGTACGCCAAGTAGCGTCATGCGGCCACCAGAGGTATTGATCAGTACATCAAAATTGCCGTTGATAATCGGGGTCATCAGCGTGCCGACAATCAGCGTAATACCTATCGCAATCCCGATACCCATCGACATACCGAGATAGCGCATGGTCAGGCCATAGTTGATATTGCCAATCCCCCACATTGCACCAAACAGAAATACCGGAGCCAGTGTGGAGAGGCTGAAGGAGCTGAAGTAGGCCCAGAAATCGGGAAGTAACATGGCGCTGATGGTCCACGGCAGGATTATCCAGGAGACGATCCCGCCAACCGACCACATCGTTTCCCATGACCAATGTTTGACTTGCTTGAACGGGGCATAGAAACAGGCGGCACTGGCTGCCCCTATCAAATGCCAAAAGATACCCATCGTAATCGCGTTACTCATGACTTAATCCTCGTTATTTTTTATCGTCGGTAATGACCCCTCCGACCTAACGAGTTTAAAAATTACGCAGGTGGTTAACCTTTTGACGATTGCCGCCCTTTTGCGCATGTTGGCAATTATCACGTTAAGTGGGTGATTCGGCTCACATCTTTAACAATGGGTTTGATTCATTAAGACCCTGTAAAAAGTACGGCATTGATAATCATTTTCAATATCATTTAATTAACTATAATGACCCAACTGCTTACGCGGCGTTAACACTGGCCGCCCGACAATACTGGAGATGATTATGAGTTATACACTGCCATCCCTGCCGTACGCTTATGATGCCCTTGAACCGCACTTCGATAAGCAGACGATGGAAATCCACCACACCAAACACCACCAGGCTTACGTAAATAACGCCAACGCTGCGCTGGAAAGCCTGCCTGAATTCGCCAGCCTGTCCGTTGAAGAGCTGATCACCAAACTGGATCAACTGCCAGCAGACAAGAAAACCGTACTGCGTAACAACGCGGGCGGTCACGCTAACCATAGCCTGTTCTGGAAAGGCCTGAAAACCGGTACTACGCTGCAGGGCGACCTGAAAGCGGCTATCGAACGTGACTTCGGCTCCGTTGACAACTTCAAAGCTGAATTTGAAAAAGCAGCGGCAACCCGCTTTGGCTCCGGCTGGGCGT
The DNA here is from genome assembly GCF_014596815.2 of Citrobacter sp. C13. NCBI lineage: Bacteria > Pseudomonadati > Pseudomonadota > Gammaproteobacteria > Enterobacterales > Enterobacteriaceae > Citrobacter > Citrobacter sp. C13. The sequence goes on along the minus strand of NZ_CP115024.1, from coordinate 4,674,528 downwards.
GGCTGGTTCTGAAAGGTGACAAACTGGCTGTTGTTTCCACCGCCAACCAGGATTCCCCGCTGATGGGTGAAGCTATCTCTGGCGCTTCCGGTTTCCCAATCGTGGGCCTGGACGTGTGGGAACACGCTTACTACCTGAAATTCCAGAACCGTCGCCCGGACTACATCAAAGAGTTCTGGAACGTTGTGAACTGGGACGAAGCTGCCGCGCGTTTCGCAGCAAAAAAATAAGTTCTACGCTTTAACAAAAAGCCCTGCAAGCGATGCTTGTGGGGTTTTTTTGTGATCAAACTCAATATAAAAACAATGATCCACTTAAATTGAAACAAGGTTTTATTATGCGAGTGGGATCACTTTTATAGTCTCTATGAATGTCTATCTTCTTTTCATCAAGACGGGCGCATCTCAAAGCAAGATGCAATCGCCCATAAAAATTGCCCCATTTTTATGTCTACAGGTGATGGAAATGCAGATCAAACGTACGATAGAGAAAATCCCAGGCGGTATGATGCTGGTGCCGCTTTTCCTGGGCGCGTTGTGTCACACCTTTTCCCCCGGCGCTGGGAAATATTTCGGCTCCTTTACCAACGGTATGATCACCGGTACGGTACCTATCCTGGCAGTCTGGTTCTTTTGCATGGGGGCGTCGATCAAGCTAAGCGCCACCGGCACCGTGCTGCGTAAATCAGGTACGTTAGTCATAACCAAGATTCTGGTGGCGTGGGTGGTTGCAGCAATTGCTTCACGCATTCTGCCGGAACATGGCGTAGAGGTCGGATTCTTCGCTGGGTTATCTACGCTGGCGCTGGTGGCCGCGATGGATATGACCAACGGCGGGCTGTATGCCTCGATTATGCAGCAGTACGGCACCAAAGAAGAGGCCGGGGCGTTTGTCCTGATGTCGCTGGAGTCAGGTCCGCTGATGACCATGGTGATTCTGGGAACCGCCGGGATCGCGTCGTTTGAACCGCACGTATTTGTTGGCGCAGTATTGCCGTTCCTGATTGGCTTTGCGCTGGGGAATCTGGACCCTGAACTGCGGGAGTTCTTCAGCAAAGCGGTGCAGACGCTGATCCCGTTCTTTGCCTTCGCATTAGGTAACACCATTGATTTGAGCGTGATTGCGCAGACCGGCGTGCTGGGTATTCTGCTGGGCGTGGCGGTGATTATCATCACTGGTATTCCATTGATTATCGCCGATAAACTGATTGGTGGTGGCGATGGTACGGCGGGGATTGCCGCTTCCAGTTCCGCGGGGGCGGCGGTTGCTACGCCTGTGCTGATTGCTGAAATGGTTCCGGCATTTAAACCGATGGCACCGGCAGCAACTTCCCTGGTCGCCACGTCGGTGATTGTGACCTCCATTCTGGTGCCGATTATCACGTCTATCTGGTCGAAAAAGGTCAAAGCAAGGGCGGCAGAAATTGATATTCGTGGTACCGTGAAGTAAGTCTCTTAAGCCGGATGGTCTGCTCCATCCGGCTTAATTTTTTACCCTTTGACGACAAACACCTCATCGATTGTTCGGCACTCACTCTCGTTCAACTCTCCACCGGCATTACGTGACACGCCGGTACAATAGCCAAATTTACGCGATACCACGGTTTTGATGGTGGTGACAAAATCTTCGCCGATGGCATAGATGGACATGTAGGTGCCAATCTGGTCCTGAATATCGCGAAGCGCTGCCAGGTCGCCCTGTTTAAACGCTTCCCGCGCGCTGACAAACAGTTCCGGCATGACGTTGTTCAACCCTGAAATAATCCCCGCGCCACCTGCCAACAGGTTGGGAATGTAGTATTCGTCATAGCCGGACAGCACGGCAAAATCCTCCCGCACGGCGCGGGTGGTCTGAATCATACTGCGGGTATGGGACTGGCAGTCGACGGTGTCTTTAATGCCAGCAAAATTCGGGAACTCGGCGGCGAGGGTAGCTACCAGTTCGGGGGTTAAATCGCAGCCGGTGCGTGCCGGGAAGTTATAAGCAAACCATTTGCCGCTGAGTTTCTGCCCCAACTGACGGAAGTAGCTCAGCAGCTGTTTCGCTGTTTGTCCGTAGTAGTAGGGTGGCAGGATCATCACGGCATCGTAACCTGAGCGATACGCTTCCTGCGCCATCAATAAAACATCATTCTGGCAGGTGGATGAGACGTTGGCGACCATCTTTAGCGAGCTCATGGCACGGGCTTCGCGGATCAGCAGCAGCCTTTCTTCGAGCGTAAAGGAGGCAAATTCCCCGATGCTGCCCATCAGCAAAATCACGTCGATTTTGGCCTCGGTAAGGCGTTTGAGATGTTGGCTTAGACCGTTGAGATCGATCTTGCCATCATTGTCCATTGGCGTAATGGAAGGACACCAGACGCCAGCAAATTGCGATTGACCAGTCACGTTGTCGACTCCTTATTTGAAATGATGTTTCAAAACCAGATTACATTGATAGCATGTGTCCCTAACTTTCATGTGAACCGTGCTCTCATTTTGAGCGACTGGGGTAAAATAAATGTGGTGTAATGGGGGAAATTTATCGGGAGAGGGAACAGATGCGATATCCGGTCGATGTTTTTACGGGCAAAGTTCGGGACTACACGGGAAGCCGTCCCAGCGCGATTGCTAAAGTCCAGATTGACGGTGAGTTGATGCTGACCGAACTGGGGCTGACGGGGGATGAACAAGCGGAAACGAAAATTCATGGCGGGCCGGATCGCGCGCTGTGTCACTATCCGCGTGAACACTATCAGCACTGGAGACAAGCGTTCCCGGAGCAGGCGGAGCTATTTGTCGCGCCCGCGTTTGGTGAGAACCTCTCTACTGAGGGGCTGACTGAAGAGAATGTGTATATTGGCGACATTTTCCAGTGGGGAGAGGCGCTGATTCAGGTCACGCAGCCGCGTTCGCCGTGCTTTAAGCTGAATTTCCATTTTGGCATCAGCGATATGGCCAGCCAGATGCAGGATGCAGGTAAGACGGGCTGGCTGTGCAGCGTCATCGCGCCTGGTCAGGTGTCAGCAGACGTGCCGTTGATCCTGGCGTCACGCGTAAGCGACGTCAGCGTGCGGGAGGCAATTGCTATCGCCTGGCATATGCCGTTTGATGATTCGCAATATCACCGTCTACTGTCGGCTGCCGGGTTATCAAAAAGCTGGACCAGAACGATGCAAAAGCGCCGTCTAAGCGGCAAGATCGAAGACAATTCCCGCCGTTTGTGGGGAAAATAAACCTACCTTCATCTGGCAATTAAATCAGGTGGCGACACCTGATTTACCTCTCCCCCGTGGTTCATCTCCTGCGTACCAAACCGGGCAAAAACCTGACGGTCACGGTTTGCTTCAAAGCCATTCTTGATACCTGGTCCACAAAAAGAAACTCTGCGTTGAAAAAAAACTTGAGTATTTCCTGCACTCAAATATCTTAGCTTTAAATTGGTTTAAACCAGATGAGCGAAATGAAAAAGAAAAACAATGTTGATGTGCTCAGAGAGCGCTTTGAAAGCTGGTTAAACGAGAATAATTTACCAGCGGGCTCCAAATTGCCCTCGGAGAGAGAGTTATGTGAGCTGCTGGATGCAAAGCGTATGACCTTACGTCAGGTTCTGATTGAGCTTGAGATCGATGCGCGTATTTTCCGCAAGAACCGCAGTGGTTGGTTTATTTCATCGAAGCGATTTATTTATAACCCTAAATCACTTTCCAGCTTCAATGCTGAAGCTTGTGCTCAGGGACGTAAGCCTTTTTGGGATTATTTAACCAAAGAAACCATTGATACAGTTCCGCATCATGTTGATGATGTTTTTCTCTCCTCCGGCGATCGCTATTTAGTTACCGGCTGGTGCGGCCTTGATTCACATAAAGTGTTTTACCATGAATCCTATATTGATGCCGATGTTGCGCCAGGATTCATTAATAAATTGGGCAATCAGTCTTTTGCCAGCGTCTGGGAAGATGCGTTTGGCCATGTTTTAAATATCAAAGAAATGATTTTTAAACCGGTCAATATGCCAGAAGTGGCCTGCAAAGAGCTGGGTGTTGCGCCTAATACGTATGGAATTTTAGTAGAAAAACATCGGGCTACCCGAGATAAAAAAGTGGTTCAGGTTGATTTCGAATACTGGCGACTTGAATCAGTGGAACTTGTTATTCGCGATGAATGAGAAAAATAATGGGAAAATGTAACCAAGAACTTCTTGCGGAACGCGCGAGAAATATACCGCTGTACCTACATGCTTATGCTTTTCATCTGAATATGCGCTACGAGAGAGTCCTGCCGGGGGATCTTCTGGATATTGCGCATCAGCAAAAATTGAAGGGTGTAAAAATACATGTTGAGGATGGTGAGTCCCAATCACTGCAGAAACTGAACGATCAGCAGCTACACGATTTTAAAGAAAAGGCCAAAAAATATAATCTGGATGTGCATATCGAAACGAGCGCATCGGATAAGGCAACATTGACGGATGCAATCCGTATTGCTGTTGCTACTGGTGCAACTTCAGTGCGTTTCTACCCGCGTTATGAAGGGTATCTAAACGATGTTATGGCGAAGATTGCCAATGATATTGCGTGGCTGTCTCAGTATGACGATTGCGGACTAAGCTTTACTATCGAACAGCATGAAGATCTGCAAGGCCATGAGCTGGTGACGCTGGTTAATAATAGCGGGATGAAAAATCTCTCTATTCTGTTTGATTTTGGCAACATGATTAATGCCAATGAGCAGCCGCTTTCTGCGTTAGAGGTTATGTCTCCTCTGATCACTCAGGTGCATATCAAAGACGCAAAAATTATTAAAGAAGGTAAAGGCTGGGGGCATGAGGCTTGTCGTTCAGGACACGGCGATTTACCCATGGAAGAGATGCTTAAGGCATTATTACTTTTAGGTGAAGATAAACCGCAAGTACATGCTTTTGGCCTGGAAGAAGAAGTTGAATATTATGCCCCTGCATTTCGCTTCGACGATGAGGGTGATAATCCATGGATCCCATGGCGCGATGCAAGTTATACGCCGCTGCCTGACTGCAACATGATTGATGCGCGACTGGCGCAGGAAAAAGAACATGCTCTTGCCCAAATAAAATATATCCGTGATATATGTGACAAGTTTATAGGCAATTAATTAGTTTTCTTAAAATATTATTAAATGCGGAAAGGATTATGAAAATAATCCCCTGGCGTTATTAATTATACAATTTAATTTAGATATTTCTCTCAACAAGCAATGAGGGTTTAATCATGTTCATGAATAAATGGGCAAGGCTCTGTTTTTTGATTTTAGGCGGCGGCACGATATTCAAGCTTTCGAGTATGAAAGATGTTTTCTATGTGCCAATGCAGAATGACTGGGGTTTAACTAATACGCAAATTGGGTTGAGCTTTACGGTTTATACGATTGTTCAGACAACCGGACTTTTTCTTTCTCTCTATATCGCAGACCGTTACTCCAAGAAAATATTATTACCGTTCGGTCTGATTGGCGTTGGGTTATGTGGCTTATATCTGGCAACGCTACCGTCATTTACCGGTTATCTCATTTGCTTTGCCGCGATGGCTTTCTTTGCCGACGTGGTTTATTGGCCGGTATTGCTGAAAGCCGTTCGTTTGCTGGGAACGAAAGAAGAACAAGGACGCATGTTCGGCTTTTTAGAAGCCGGACGTGGCGTGGTGGATGTTATCGTTGCATCTGGCGCTCTGTTTGTCTTCGTCCAGTTTGGTGAAGGTAAAGCGGGGATGCAGGCGGGCCTGTTGTTCTATACGGTAATTACGCTTGTGGCAGGTATTGTGACGTACTTTATTGTCGATGATGACAAAGTGAAAGGCGGCGAGAAAACCAGTGCCAACATGGAAGTGTTAAAGGGTATCAAACATGTTTTGTCCTGCCCTAATGTTTGGCTGGCTTCTTTAGGTATTTTCTTCGTTTATGCCGCGTACTGTGGACTGACTTACTTTATTCCATTCTTAAAAGATATCTATATGCTGCCGGTAGCGCTCGTCGGTGCGTACGGCATCATCAACCAGTATGCGTTAAAAATGGTAGGTGGGCCGATTGGTGGAATGTTGGCAGATAAAGTTGCTAAATCACCGACAGTGTATCTGAAGTGGACGTTCCTGATCTCTGCTGTAGCGATGCTTGTGTTCATGCAGTTACCGCATCAAACAATGAACGTGTATATCGGTATGGCGGCGACATTAGGGTTCGGAGCGATTATCTTCTCACAGCGCGCCATTTTCTTCGCGCCAATGGATGAGATCGGTACCCCACGTGAGTATGCGGGCTCGGCAATGGCATTTGGTTGCATCATCGGTTATATGCCAGCGATGTTTGCGTACACGTTGTACGGCTATTTGCTGGATACCAATAGCGGCATCACTGGCTACAACTATGTCTTTAGCGTGATGATTGCATTCAGCTTAATGGGCTTTATCTGTTCGACCATTCTGGTGAAGCGGATTAAAAAGCAAAAGCTAGCGGCGGCAGAAGTGACAGCATAAAGTGAGAGCTTCCCCGGCACGAGGCTACCGGGGAAGCCTGTTAAGCGCGTTTGTACAGCGGCAACCAAATCACCAGCCGTAAACCACCCAGCGGGCTGTCTTCGGCCTTCACCCAGCCACGATGCTGCTGGATTGCGGTTTCAACAATCGCCAGACCCAGACCTGTTCCGCCAGACTCGCGATCGCGCGCTTCATCGGTACGATAGAACGGACGGAAAATCTGTTCTCTGTCTTCAGGGCTTACGCCCGGACCATCGTCGTCTACGGTAATGGTAATCCCGTCGATATCCACCGCGAAGCCAACTTCAATCTTCGTATGTGAATAGCGCAGGGCATTGCGCACAATGTTTTCCAGCGCACTTTCCAACGCATTTGGGTTACCGTACAGCGGCCACGGACCCGGCGGGAAATTCACCGTGAGTGATTTACCCATCTGCTCAGCTTCAAAGGCGGCGTTATCCAGCACTTCGCCCCACAGCTGATTAGCTTTCACTGTTTCACTGACCAGCGCGTTTTTCTGCTGATTACGTGACATCACCAGCAGGTCGTTGATCATGCTGTCCAGTCGGTGTGCTTCTGTTTCAATGCGCTCCAGCTCTTTGCTCTCACCGCTACGACGGCGCAGCAGAGCGGTGCCCAGTTGCAGACGCGTTAGCGGTGTTCTCAGCTCGTGAGAGATGTCCGACAGCAGGCGTTGCTGTGTGGTCATCATCCGTTCCAGCGCTGTCACCATCTGGTTAAAGCTGGCGCCTGCCGCCAGAAACTCCTGCGGACCGGCTTCCAGTTCCGGATGCTGACGCAGGTTGCCCTGGGCCACTTCATCCGCCGCGTTTTTCAACTTACGCGCCGGTTTCGCCAGACTCCAGGCAAGCCAAAGCAATAGCGGTGAGCTGACTAACATGGTGACGATCAGCAACAGCAGCGGTCGGTCGAACAGCAGGTTGATAAAGTCAGATTGTGAGCTGCTGGCAGGTCGTATGAGATACAGCTGGTAGTTATCTTCACCGTCTCTGACGGAGAAAGGCCCGACCATCTCAACGCGACCGTATTTTTTCTTTTGCGGATGGTCGGCGTTATCGGCCTGACCAATAAAGTTACGAATGATCTGCATTTCGTTGCGTTCTGCGCCGATCACGCGTCCTTCCGTCGTAACAAGTAATAACCGCTGTCCTGGCGGCGCCCACTTGTCTATCGCCCGAAACAAGCGACGCCACCACATCAAATCGTTGGGTGGATCGTTCGCCAGTTCAGCTTCAACGTGTTGCTCAATCATTAACCCCTGGCGCTGCTCGCTGTCCAGTAGCTCGGTCATCTGGCGTGAGTCGAGCTTGGGTAACATCAGTACCAACATCAACACCAGTGCCAGCGTCAACCAGAAGATGGCAAAGATGCGTGCGGTTAAGCTCCCTATCATGAAGCGGAGACCATCAGGTAGCCGCGACCACGCAGGGTTTTAAACCACGGGTGTCCGTCTTTACGCTCTGGCAGCTTACGACGCAGGTTCGAGATATGCATATCGATCGCGCGATCGAAAGGCGTCAGGCGTTTGCCCAGCACTTCCTGGCTCAGGTGCTCACGCGAAACCACCTGACCGAGATGCTGAGCCAGCAAATAGAGCAGGGTGAATTCGGTGCCGGTTAACTCCAAAATTTGCCCGTCAAAGCTGGCTTCCTGGCGACCCGGATTAAGGCTTAACGCATCTACTTCCAGCGTCGGCGAGCCGTTATCGCTGTTCTGCTGCTGTTCGCTCCAGTGTGAGCGACGCAGAATAGCGCGGATGCGCGCGACCAGTTCGCGGTCGTTAAACGGTTTAGGTAAATAGTCGTCCGCGCCCAGCTCAAGGCCAAGTACGCGATCCAATTCGCTGCCGCGAGCGGTCAGCATGATTACAGGTGTCTGGTGTGTCTGACGAAGTGCTTTCAGCGTATCAATGCCGTTTTTCTTCGGCATCATGACGTCGAGCAAAAGTAAATCGATGCTGTCATCCAGAAGCTCAAGCGCCTGTTCCCCATCATAGGCAACCAGAACATCGAAACCTTCCATTTCGAGCAACTCCTTTAACAGGGAAGTCAGCTCTCGGTCATCATCAACTAACAGGATTTTATTCATTGTTTACGTACCTCCGAGGCAGAAATTACGTCATCAGGCGTCGCTAATCTATGACTTTACGTTGTTTTACACCCCCTGACGCATGTTTGCAGCCCGAATCGTAAACTGTCTCTCGTTGAATCGCGACAGAAAAGATTTTGGGAGCAAGTGATGGGCAAAGTTACCGCTGCCGTCATGGCCTCAACGCTGGCACTCAGTACATTTAGCCATGCAGCTGAAGTCGTCACAGGCGATCACTGGCACCTGGGTGAAGGCTCATCGCAACGCAGCGTTCAGAGCCACATGTTTGACGGTATCAGTTTAACCGAACATCAGCGTCAACAGATGCGAGATTTAATGCAGCAGGCAAGACACGAACAGCCTCCTGTTAATGTTAGCGAAATGGAGACAATGCATCGCCTTGTCACCGCAGAGAAATTTGATGAAAGCGCAGTGCGCGCTCAGGCAGAAAGAATGGCGCAAGAACAGGTTGCCCGCCAGGTTGAAATAGCCAGGATCCGCAACCAGATGTATCGCCTGTTAACGCCCGAGCAGCAAGCGGTTTTAAATGAGAAACATGAACAACGAATGGAGCAACTGCGCGATGTAGCGCACTGGAAAAAAAGCTCATCGTTGAATTTATTGAGTAGTAGCAACTCACGTTCCCAGTAGTAACCCTGTTTTCCTTGCCATAGACACCATCCCTGTCTTCCCCCACATGATGTGGGGGTTTTTTTTGCCCAAAATTTGTCCCTCGGTTATTGCCTGACTGTTTTACTTCATCCGTTATACTAGCGGCATATCCTGGCAGGAGTGTTTATGAATCAAACCTATGGGCGGCTGGTGAGCCGGGCGGCAATCGCGGCGACCGTGATGGCATCGCTGTTACTTTTGATCAAAATTTTCGCGTGGTGGTACACCGGATCGGTCAGTATTCTGGCAGCACTGGTGGATTCGCTGGTGGACATCGCGGCGTCATTAACCAACCTGTTGGTGGTGCGCTATTCGCTGCAGCCCGCCGATGATGAACATACGTTCGGCCACGGAAAAGCGGAATCGCTGGCGGCGCTGGCGCAAAGCATGTTTATTTCCGGTTCGGCGCTGTTTTTATTCCTGACCGGGATTCAGCATCTCATTCAACCCACGCCGATGAAAGATCCCGGCGTTGGGGTGGTTGTCACCATTATTGCGTTAGTGTGTACAATCATTCTGGTCTCGTTTCAGCGCTGGGTAGTGAAGCGTACGCAAAGTCAGGCCGTTCGGGCAGATATGCTTCATTATCAGTCTGATGTTATGATGAACGGTGCGATTCTCATTGCGCTCGGGCTGGCATGGTACGGCTGGCATCGTGCGGATGCCTTGTTTGCGCTCGGGATTGGCATCTATATTTTATATAGCGCATTACGCATGGGGTATGAGGCAGTGCAATCTTTGCTGGATCGCGCTTTACCCGATGAGGAACGTCAGGAAATTATTGATATCGTGACGTCATGGCCTGGAGTCAGCGGCGCTCACGATCTTCGCACGCGGCAGTCAGGGCCGACCCGCTTTATTCAGATTCATTTGGAAATGGAAGATAATCTGCCGCTCGTTCAGGCGCATTTAGTGGCTGAACAGGTTGAGCAGGCAATTTTACGGCGTTTCCCGGGATCGGATGTCATCATTCATCAGGATCCCTGTTCAGTCGTACCCAAGGAAGGCAAGATGTTTGAGCTTTCATAATTCGTTGTAAAAAAAGTGAACCGGGCCAGCATTTTGTGTATAAATTACCACCATTTGGCCTGACCTGAATCAATTCAGCAGGAAGTGATTGTTATACTATCTGCATATTCGTTGGATCGTTTCGATATGCGGAATCGACTTCCGGCAGCAGATTTCATTTTGCATTCCAAAGTTCAGAGGTAGTCATGATTAAGAAAATCGGTGTGTTGACAAGCGGCGGTGATGCGCCGGGCATGAACGCAGCAATCCGTGGTGTTGTACGTGCAGCGTTGACGGAAGGGCTGGAAGTCATGGGGATCCATGATGGCTACCTGGGTTTGTATGAAGACCGTATGGTCCAGCTTGACCGCTACAGCGTGTCCGACATGATCAACCGTGGCGGTACTTTCCTCGGTTCTGCTCGCTTCCCGGAATTCCGTGATGAAAACGTGCGTGCGGTAGCTATCGAAAACCTGAAGAAGCGTGGCATCGACGCCCTGGTTGTTATCGGGGGTGACGGTTCCTATTTGGGTGCAAAACGCCTGACTGAAATGGGCTTCCCATGCATCGGTCTGCCGGGCACTATCGATAACGATATCAAGGGTACCGACTACACCATCGGTTACTTCACCGCGCTGGGTACTGTCGTTGAAGCGATTGACCGCCTGCGTGATACCTCTTCTTCTCACCAGCGTATTTCCATCGTTGAAGTGATGGGCCGCTACTGTGGTGACCTGACCCTGGCAGCAGCGATTGCCGGTGGCTGTGAGTTCGTGGTAGTTCCGGAAGTGGAATTCAGCCGTGACGATCTGGTTGCTGAAATCAAAGCGGGCATCGCGAAAGGTAAAAAACACGCAATCGTAGCGATTACTGAACACATGTGTGACGTTGACGAACTGGCGCATTACATCGAGAAGGAAACGGGCCGCGAAACGCGTTCAACCGTGCTGGGTCACATTCAGCGTGGTGGTTCCCCGGTTCCTTACGACCGTATTCTGGCATCCCGTATGGGCGCCTATGCCATTGAACTTCTGCTGGAAGGTCACGGCGGTCGCTGCGTAGGTATTCAGAACGAGCAGCTGGTTCACCATGACATCATCGACGCTATCGAAAACATGAAGCGTCCGTTCAAAGGTGACTGGCTGGACTGCGCGAAGAAACTGTATTAATTGCAATTGCCGGATGGCGGCTTGCGCCTTATCCGGCCTACATGATGCAAATCGTAGGCCTGATAAGCGTAGCGCCATCAGGCAAAAACTCGACTCCATATATTCCCCCAGGTTATAGCAAATCTTTTTTTATTCTTTAATGTTTGGATACCTTTCTGGCACGCTTTGCTCATCACAACACTACCTAAGAGAGCTGGGCGATGAACAAATGGGGCGTAGGGTTAACATTATTGCTGGCATCGACCAGCGTTCTGGCAAAGGATATTCAGTTACTTAACGTATCGTACGATCCAACGCGTGAACTGTACGAGCAGTACAATAAGGCCTTCAGCGCGCACTGGAAGCAGGAAACGGGCGACAATGTCGTGATCCGCCAGTCGCATGGTGGTTCGGGTAAACAGGCGACCTCCGTCATCAACGGCATTGAAGCCGATGTCGTGACGCTGGCACTGGCTTACGACGTGGATGCCATTGCTGAACGTGGCCGTATCGATAAAAACTGGATTAAACGCCTGCCGGATAACTCTGCGCCTTACACCTCCACCATCGTATTCCTGGTCCGCAAAGGCAATCCCAAACAAATTCATGACTGGAACGATTTAATCAAACCGGGCGTGTCGGTCATTACGCCAAACCCGAAAAGCTCCGGCGGAGCTCGCTGGAACTATCTGGCGGCATGGGGCTATGCCCTGCACCACAACAACAACGATCAGGCCAAGGCACAAGACTTTGTGAAGGCCCTGTATAAAAACGTTGAGGTACTCGATTCTGGTGCACGTGGTTCAACCAATACCTTCGTTGAACGTGGTATCGGTGATGTGCTGATTGCCTGGGAAAACGAAGCGCTGTTGGCAACGAACGAGCTGGGCAAAGATAAATTCGAGATAGTGACCCCGAGTGAATCTATCCTCGCGGAGCCGACCGTGTCCGTGGTTGATAAAGTGGTGGAAAAGAAAGACACCAAAGCGGTGGCGGAAGCTTACCTGAAGTATCTCTACTCTCCGGAAGGTCAGGAAATTGCGGCGAAAAACTACTATCGTCCACGTGATGCAGACGTTGCGAAGAAATACGAAAACGCATTTCCGAAGCTGAAGCTGTTCACTATCGACGAAGAGTTTGGCGGCTGGACGAAAGCGCAGAAAGAGCACTTCTCTAACGGCGGTACGTTCGACCAAATCAGTAAACGATAAATAAGTCTCTGATTTACCGACCCGGTGGCCTAACGCGACCGGGTTTTTTATTTGTCATGGTTTTGCGTTACTCTTGCCCTTCAATGGGATACAGGAAACGCGTAATGAAAAAAGCAGGCTATCTTTTACTGGCGGTGATTGTGGTCGCCGCCGCTGCAGGTATCGGGTACTGGAAATTCACCGGCAACCCGGACGCATTACGCCAGATCGTTCTTCAGCAATGCCTGCCGCACCAGTTGCAGCAGCAGGACCCCGCACCATGCGCTGAAGTAAAGCCGGATGCTGGATATGTGGTGTTCAAAGACCGTAACGGCCCACTGCAATATCTGTTGATGCCTACCTGGCGCATCAACGGAACGGAAAGTCCGCTGTTGTTGAAATCAGGCACACCGAACTTTTTCTGGCTGGCCTGGCAGGCGCGTAGCTTTATGAGCCAAAAATACGGCCAGGAAATCCCTGACAAAGCAGTCTCTCTGACCATTAACTCACGTAGCGGGCGTACGCAAAATCACCTGCATATTCATATCTCCTGCCTGCGAACCGATGTCAGAAAGCAGCTGGATGACAACCTGGCGAAAATCAGCACCCGCTGGCTACCATTACCGGGTGGGCTGCGCGGTCATGAATATCTGGCACGTCGCGTCACGGAAAATGAACTGGCACAACGCAGCCCGTTTATGATGCTGGCGGAAGAGGTGCCGGATGCGCGTGAGCATATGGGCAGCTATGCGTTGGCGATGGTGCGCCAGAGCGACGAATCCTTTGTCCTGCTGGCTACTCAGCGCAATCTGCTGGCACTGAATCTCGCCTCCGCTGAGGAAATTCAGGATCATCAATGTGATATTCTGCGTTAACCCCACCTAATCTGGCGTTTACTCCGCATGCCTGTCCCCGTATTCTTGTTGAAAAAAACAACAGGAGACAGGCATGTCGCTCTGGCTTACACACCCTCTGTTTATCCCCTCTCTGGTGGTTGGTATCACCATTCTGCTCTGGGCTACGTCGCTGCTGCCGGAGTTTATAACGGCGCTGCTGTTCTTTGCCGTGGCGATGGTCGCCAAAATCGCGCCACCGGATGTGATTTTTGGCGGCTTTGCGTCCTCCGCATTCTGGCTGGTGTTTAGCGGCTTTGTACTGGGTATTGCGATTCGTAAAACGGGGCTAGCGGACAGGGCGGCGAGGGCGCTGTCATCGAGGTTGACTGATTCCTGGCCGTTAATGGTGGCGAGCGTAGTGCTGCTGAGTTACGCGCTGGCATTTGTAATGCCATCCAACATGGGCCGCATTGCGCTGCTGATGCCGATTGTCGCGGCGATGGCGAAACGAGCCGGAATTAACGAAGGCACGCGCGCCTGGTATGGTCTGGCACTGGCCGTCGGGTTTGGGACGTTCCAGCTTTCTGCGACGATTTTACCCGCTAACGTACCGAATCTGGTGATGAGCGGCGCGGCGGAAGGCTCTTACGGCATCCACCTCAATTATCTTCCCTATTTGCTGCTGCATACGCCGGTTCTGGGTTGGCTTAAAGGCGCGGTGCTCATTATGCTTATCTGCTGGTTGTTCCCTGGCAAGCCGCATGCGCCGCGCGATCTCACGCCGCCGGAGCCGATGAGCCGGGATGAAAAATGTCTGGCCTGGATGTTAGCGGTGGTGCTGTTCTTGTGGGTAAGCGAAAGCTGGCACGGTATTGGCCCCGCGTGGACCGGGCTGGCGGCGGCAGTTATCACATTGCTACCACGGGTTGGCTTTATCAATGGCGACGAGTTTTCCGCTGGGGTCAACATTCGTACCTGTATTTATGTGGCGGGTATTCTGGGGCTGGCGATCACCGTCACGCAGACCGGTATTGGTAGCGCCGTTGGCGAAGCGCTGTTACAGGTGATGCCGCTGGATGCGGAAAAGCCGTTTACCAGTTTCCTCGCACTGACCGGTATTACCACTGCGCTTAATTTTATTATGACGGCGAACGGCGTTCCGGCGCTGTATACCACGTTGGCGCAAAGCTTTGCCGATGCGACGGGATTCCCACTGCTGTCGGTGATTATGATCCAGGTGCTGGGTTATTCCACACCACTGTTGCCGTATCAGGCTTCACCGATCGTGGTGGCGATGGCGCTCGGGAAAGTACCTGCAAGGGCGGGGATGCTGCTGTGTATCGCACTGGCGGCGGCAACATATCTGATTCTTCTGCCGCTGGATTACGCCTGGTTTACGGTGTTGGGAAAACTGTAGCTGTATCAAAATGTTAATTTTTTGTTTTGTGAGTGAGTGAATTGTATTATGCGCGGCAATATTGGTTAATGCCTGAGCGCAGATTTGCGCACTGGAAATTCAAGGATTGATTCATGGACAGTTTAACCCCCATCCGCTGTTGGCCTGCCATCATTTCGCTCGTGATTACGCTGACCATCTGGTTTGTTATCCCGTGTCCACCTGACGTAACCCCGCAAGCGTGGCACCTGCTGGCACTGTTTATTGGTACGATCGCTGCGATTATCGGTAAAGCCATGCCGATTGGCGCAATTGCGATTGTGGCGATTATGCTGGTGGCGATGACTGGCGTTACTAACCCCGGCAAACCCTCCGCGGCGTTGAACGATGCGTTGAGTGGTTTTTCTAACCAGCTAATCTGGCTGATCGGTTTATCCATTATGCTGTCGCAAAGTCTGTTAAAGACTGGCCTGGGAGCGCGTATTGGCTACGGGTTTATTGCGCTATTTGGTAAAAGAACGCTGGGCATTGCGTGGGCATTAACCCTTGCGGAAACGCTAATTGCACCCGTAACGCCAAGCAATACCGCGCGTGGCGGCGGCATTATCCACCCGGTAATGCGGGCGATTGCGGAGAGCCTCGGCTCGCAGCCAGGCCATGCCGAGAATGGCTCAACGGGCCGTTATCTCGCGCTGGTGAACTACAACATTAACCCGATCAGCTCGGCAATGTTCATCACTGCGACCGCACCTAACCCGTTAATCGTCAGCTTTTTGACGAAGGGGACGGATGGCGTGCTGAACATGACCTGGGGAATGTGGGCTATTGCGGCGCTTCTTCCTGCTCTGGTATCACTGGTTGTCATGCCGATTGTAATCTGGTGGCTCTATCCGCCAGCTATCACGCGCACGCCAAATGCGCCGCAGTTCGCGCGGCAAAAACTGGATGCGCTGGGTCCACTATCACTGGCAGAAAAAATCACCCTGGCAGTATTCATTTTGCTGCTCTGCCTGTGGGCGGGTGTTCCAGCGATGCTGATGGGCAGTGCCTGGAGCGTAAACCCTACCAGCGCCGCGTTAATTGGATTGTCGATTCTATTGATGGCGGGCGTATTGAGCTGGGATGACATTCTTAAATGCCGCGGGGCATGGGATACGATAGTCTGGTTTGCCGCGCTGGTGATGATGGCAGATTTTCTCAGCAAACTGGGGTTGGTGGGATGGCTGGCAACCAGCGTTGGTAGTGCAATCGACCATCTTGGCGTGCACTGGAGTGTTGCAACGCTGCTGTTGATTCTGCTTTACGTCTACTCGCACTACTTTTTCGCCAGCACAACTGCGCATATTACGGCTATGTTCGCTGCGTTCTTCGCCGCAGGATTAGGCCTCGGCGCGCCACCAGCATTGCTTGGTTTAATGCTCGGTTTCTCCTCCTCTTTGATGATGTCGCTCACGCACTATGGCACGGGTACTGCGCCGATCATCTTTGGTTCGGGCTATGTCACGCTGGCGGAGTGGTGGAAAACGGGCCTGGTGATGAGTGTGGTCAACCTGACCATTTGGGGGGTGACCGGCGCCTTCTGGTGGCACTGGTTGGGATACTGGTAGTTAATACAGCGGGAGGGGTGTTCCTCCCGCCTTAACAACTTAAGCCTGTTTAGCGGCTTCTGCTGCTTTAACGATGACTGCGAAGGCGTCTGCTTTCAGAGAAGCACCACCAACCAGCGCACCGTCGATGTCCGGCTGAGCAAACAGTTCTGCCGCGTTAGCTGCGTTTACAGAACCGCCGTACTGGATGATAACTTGTTCAGCGATTTTCGCGTCAGCTTTAGCAATGTGGTCACGAATAAATTTGTGAACAGCCTGAGCCTGAGCAGGAGTTGCAGACTTACCGGTACCGATAGCCCATACTGGTTCGTAAGCGATAACGACGCCTTCGAATGCTGCTGCGCCCTGAGTTTTCAGAACCGCGTCGATCTGACGTGCGCAAACTTCTTCAGTTTTGCCTGCTTCGTTTTCTGCTTCGGTTTCACCGATGCACAGAACCGGAGTCAGACCTTGCTCTTTCAGCACAGCGAATTTTTTAGCGATTAGCTCGTCAGATTCTTTGTGGTAAGTACGACGCTCAGAGTGACCGATAATGATGTACTGCGCGCCGATATCTTTCAGCATTTCAGCACTTGTTTCACCGGTGAATGCGCCAGACAGGTTCAGATCAACGTTCTGCGCGCCCAGAATGATGTGGCTACCGGCAGCGGCGTGTTTCGCCAGGTCGATATACATTTCCGGCGGAGCAATTGCTACTGCACAGCCAGCAACGCCAGCCAGTTCTTTACGCAGATTAGCAACCAGTTCGTTTACCATGTGGCGGCTGCCGTTCAGTTTCCAGTTACCCATCACTAAAGGATGTCGCATTTCATTTCTCCACGCTTGTCAGCGAATTAAGGAATATGGCCGCCCCTCAGGGCAGCATGGTCTGTGAAACAGTATAGAGATTCATCCCCCGAAAGGCTTTGCTTTTTGTCATTTCCCCGTCATTCTCCACGTTGCAGGTGCGTTGGCTGTACTCTCTCACCCCAGTCACTTACTGATGTAAGCTCCTGGGGATTCGTTGCGTCGCCGCCTTCCTGAAACGTGAATAATTTAGGGGGAATTCGACCCTTCGAGGTTTTCAGATAGTGCCAGCTTAATCGGTTCAACAGCGAAGGTCAGCCCCTTTTCACCGTTATCTGCCACGACATAGCGAATTGCGCCTTCTGTTTCGGCGTAATAGTGTTTACCTTTGCCTGAGGCGAGCAGTTTTTGCAGCTTTTTCTGGCTCTGTTCCTTCGTCAGTAGTGGTGCGACAGTGCGGATGACGGCGGTCATGTATTCCAGCGCTTTCGCTTTAGCTGCCTTTTGCTCTGGTCCTTGAATTGGTAACCAGGTTATCTGCATGCTTTTGATTTTCAGGGTGCCGCGCTCAAGGGCGGAAGACGCATACAAGTTTTCATTGATTTTACTGGCCGCGCGGGTGAGATTTGCCCGATCGCGACTGCTGTCGATAGCGCGGAACTCATTCAGGATCAGCTTCGGATTCTGTGTATTAAAGTTTTCGCGAAACTGGCTAATCGACAGGTCAAAGGTCGGCGCGCCCGCCAGTAAATAGGGGGCTGTGGTTGCCGTCGATGGCTCTTTCGCCAGTGCCGCAGTGCTCGCGGTTAAGGCTGAAAACAATAATAAAAACAGTGTAAATCCGTGCTTCATCAATCGTACCTTTCATTCTCACTGCTCACGATTAAAACGGTAACCGTCGAGCTTGTCAAAAGGGTAAACTGTTCTGGAAGGTAATAATAAAGGAACTTACATGACCATACAGCAGTGGTTATTCTCATTTAAAGGGCGCATCGGGCGCCGTGATTTCTGGATTTGGATTGGCCTATGGATCGTCGGCATGCTGGTTCTGTTTTCGCTGGCGAGCAAACAATTACTCGATATTCAGACCGCGGCTTTTTGTCTGGTGTGTCTGCTATGGCCAACGGCGGCAGTGACGGTAAAACGTCTGCATGACCGGGGGCGTTCCGGAGCGTGGGCGCTGTTGATGATTCTGGCGTGGATGCTGCTGGCCGGAAATTGGGCGATGTTACCCGGCGTCTGGCAATGGGCGGTAGGCCGCTTTGTTCCAACGTTGATTCTGGTCGGTATGCTTATCGATCTGGGTGCGTTCATTGGCACCCAGGACGCAAATAAATATGGTAAGGATACGCAGGACGTAAAGTACAGAGCTGGCTCGTAGGCCGGATAAGCGCAAGCGCCATCCGGCAAAATGCCCGGGTGTTTACCGGGCAGTAAAACGTTCTTACCAGTAGTGCTCTGCAGTCATATGGCCCGGTCGGCGGCGCAGGTGTTTGGTCATCTGCCGGGTCTCTTTCAGCAACTGCTGCGTGTCGCGTACCATCTGCGGGTTTCCACACAGCATCACATGGCAGGTTTCTTTATCCAATGGCAGCCCGACTGCTTTTTCCAGCTCACCGCTTTCAATCAGCGCTGGTACACGCCCGGTCAGCGAATCTGCCACGGTTTCACGGCTGACAACCGTCTGGATACGTAATTTACCTTCGTAGCGCTTTTCCAGCGCCTGCATCAACGGTAGATAGCTCAAATCGGCGGCATAACGCGCGGCGTGGACCAGCACCAGGTTTTTGAAGCGATCCAGGTCCTTGCCTAACTGCAGAATCGACAAATATGGGCCGATAGCCGTGCCGGTTGCCAGCATCCACAGCGTGTCGCAATCGGGGACTTCATCCAGCACGAAGAAACCAGCCGCTTCACTCACCACCTGGACTTCATCGCCAGGCTTCAGTGCTGCCAGACGAGGGCTGAGTTTGCCGTCGGGAACCGTCACCAGATAAAACTCTAAATCGGGGTTATCAGGGGCATTGACGTAAGAATAGGCACGCTGGACGCGTTCGCCGTCGATCTCAAGGCCAAGCTTGGTGAATTGACCTGCAGTGAAAGGAAGAACCGGAGCTCGCACGGTCAAACTAAACAGGGCATCGGTCCAGTTCTGTACCTTCGTGACTTTGCCTGTTACCCAATCTGCCATGGTTTTCTCCTGTCTGCTTTGATTGCCTTATCTTCGTTCGTTGGACGAAAGATTTCCAGCCCATATGGGCTGGAAGGCTCTATTGAACAAATCAATTACAGGATGTGCGCCTGCACATCGGGATCTTTACGATCGAGGTAGTGAATCGACTGAATGCGGCGGATCGTACGTGATTTGCCGCGGATCAGCAGCGTTTCGGTGGTTGCGATATTACCTTTACGGCTAATCCCTTCCAGCAAATCGCCTTTGGTGATGCCGGTGGCGGAGAAAATGACGTTGTCGCTACGCGCCATTTCATCGAGGCGCAGCGCTTTGCCCGCTTCAATGCCCATGGCGGCGCAACGAGCCAGTTCTTGTTCGCCAATACGACGGTTCTCTTCGCTGTCGCCTTTGACGTCATGACGTGCCAGCAAACGGCCTTGCATGTCGCCGTCCAGCGCGCGGATGACGGCGGCAGAAACCACGCCTTCCGGTGCGCCGCCAATGCCGTACAGCACGTCAACTTCACTGTCTGGCATGCAGGTCAGAATGGAGGCTGCAACGTCACCGTCTGGAATAGCAAAGACGCGCACGCCCAGTTTTTGCATTTCGGCGATCGTTTCATCATGGCGTGGCTTGGCCAGAATGGTGACGGTCAGTTCACTCAGCGGCTTATTGAGTGCAGCGGCAACGTTATGCAGGTTGGCTTCCAGCGACAGGTTCAGGTCGATAGACCCTTTTGCGCCTGGGCCGACAATCAGCTTCTCCATGTACATGTCTGGCGCGTTCAGGAAGCAACCTTTATCGCCAACAGCCAGTACGGCCAGCGCGTTTGCCTGACCCATTGCCGTCATGCGTGTGCCTTCGATAGGATCGACGGCGATGTCGACCGCATCACCAAGACCGGTCCCGACTTTCTCACCGATAAACAGCATCGGCGCTTCATCGATCTCGCCCTCGCCAATCACGATGGTGCCGTCAATGTTGACCTGGTTGAGCATAATACGCATGGCGTTTACCGCCGCGCCGTCAGCGGTATTTTTATCGCCGCGGCCCAGCCATTTATAGCCAGCCAGCGCGGCCGCTTCGGTCACGCGTGAAAATTCAATGGCAAGTTCTCGTCTCATTGCAAACTCGTAGCTGAAAGGAATGGCGCGAAGTGTAGCACAGGGGAGGGGGCGAGATTATTGATGTGTGTGCGGGGTTGCCCCCGCACGAAGATATTGCCGGATAAGGCACAGTTGCCATCCGGCTATGACGTATTACTCGTCGTGATCTTCCCACGCCATGGCGCGTTTGACCGCTTTTTTCCAGCCGCTGTAACGGAAGTTACGTTCGGTGGTTTCGATGCCTGGGCGGAATTCACGCTCGATGACTGCTTTTTCCTGCAGCTCATCCAGATTCTGCCAGAAGCCTACTGCCAGACCAGCCAGGTATGCCGCACCCAATGCGGTGACTTCGCGGACTTCCGGGCGCTCAACGCGCGTGCCGAGAATGTCGGACTGGAACTGCATCAGGAAGTTGTTGGCGACCGCACCGCCATCAACACGCAGGGCGTGCAGGCGAATACCGGAGTCAGCCTGCATCGCTTCCAGAACATCACGAGTCTGGTAAGCGATAGACTCAAGCGTGGCGCGGATGATGTGGTTGGAGTTTACCCCACGGGTCAGACCAAAGATGGCGCCGCGAGCATACGGGTCCCAGTACGGTGCGCCCAGGCCAGTAAATGCCGGAACGACGTACACACCGTTGGTATCTTTCACTTTGGTGGCGAAATATTCGGAGTCGAATGCATCGCTGATGAGTTTCATTTCATCGCGCAGCCACTGGATGGAGGCGCCAGCCATAAATACCGCACCTTCCAGCGCGTAGTTCACTTCCCCGGTCGGTCCGCAGGCGATGGTGGTCAGCAGTCCGTTTTCGGACTTAACGGCTTTCTCGCCGGTGTTCATCAGCATGAAGCAGCCGGTACCGTAAGTATTTTTCGCCATCCCTTCCTTCACGCACAGCTGGCCAAACAGCGCCGCCTGCTGATCACCGGCGATACCGGAGATAGGAATACGAATACCGCCTTTACCACCGATGTTGGTCTGGCCGTACACTTCAGAAGAGCGACGCACTTCAGGCAGCATTGCACGCGGAATATCCAGCGCATCCAGCATCGTGTCATCCCAGTCCAGGGAGTGGATGTTGAACAGCATGGTACGCGAGGCGTTGGTGTAATCTGTGACGTGTACGCGCCCCTGCGTCATTTTCCAGATAAGCCAGGTGTCTACGGTACCAAACAGCAGTTCGCCGCGACGAGCGCGCTCACGCGAGCCTTCTACGTGGTCGAGGATCCACTTCACCTTGGTACCGGAGAAGTACGGGTCAATAACCAGACCGGTGTTGTTACGGATGTACTCTTCCATGCCGTCACGTTTGAGCTTTTCGCAGATATCCGCGGTACGACGGCACTGCCACACAATGGCGTTATAGATTGGTTTACCGGTTTCGCGTTCCCAGACGATGGTGGTTTCACGCTGGTTGGTAATACCGATCGCTGCAATTTCATCGGAACTGATATCGGCTTTCGCCAGAACTTCTACCAGCGTGGAGCTTTGGGTCGCCCAAATTTCCATTGGGTCATGTTCTACCCAACCGGCTTTCGGGTAGATTTGTTCGAATTCGCGCTGTGAAACGGCAACGATATTCGCATCGTGGTCCATTACGACCGCGCGGGAGCTGGTGGTGCCCTGGTCGAGCGCAACGATATATTTTTTTTCAGTCATAATTTTTTGTCCCGTAGTCACATTACTGCGAAGCTTTTTGTTGAGTGTTGGCCGCAACGTCTTTTTCTTCAATCGCGCAGACATCGCACGGTAAATGACGACCAATCAGTTTGCGATATGCCCATGCGCCCAAAATCGCGCCGGTAATCGGGCCAAACACCGGAACCAGGAAGTAAGGGATATCGCGACCACCCGTGAAGGCAATCTCACCCCATCCGGCCATCCAGGCGAAGAGTTTCGGTCCGAAGTCACGTGCCGGGTTCATCGCAAAACCTGTCAGCGGACCCATGGAAGCACCAATAACGGCAATCAACAAGCCGATCAGCAGTGGTGCCAGCGGACCACGAGGTACACCGTTACCATCGTCGGTCAGAGCCAGAATCAGCCCCATTAGAATAGCGGTAATGACCATTTCAACCGCGAAGGCCTGCACAAAATTGATATGCGGGTTCGGATAGGTGGAGAAAGTACCTGCCAGACCCAGGCTCTCGGTACTGCCGCGTACGATATGGTTAGTTTGTTCGAAATCGAGGAAAAGATTGTAATAAAGCCCGTAAACCAGTGCCGCTGCGCAAAAGGCGCCGGCAATTTGCGAAATAATAAAAGGAACAACTTTGCGTTTATCAAAACAGGCGAACAGCCAGAGTGCGATGGTTACCGCGGGATTCAGGTGTGCACCAGAAACGCCTGCGGTCAGATAGATAGCCATCGCTACCCCCAGACCCCAGATGATACTGATTTCCCACTGACCAAAAGTAGCCCCAGCCACTTTAAGTGCAGCGACACAGCCCACACCGAAGAAAATCAACAACCCGGTACCGAGGAATTCAGCAATGCACTGGCCTTTTAAGGTTGATGTTTGACTCATAATCGGATCCTGAAGAGAGTTTAATGTTTATTGTGTGCGAGAAGGTCACTGACATCCCCGGAGCCGGTAGGCACACTGTTAATTTATCGTTAACGCTCAAAAACGAGAAATATCGAAATTAAAATGTGTGTACTGCATCAACAAAATGAGCGTTTTCGCGCCATTGTGAGGTATTTGTTATACAAAAATAGTGTGAGCTGAATCATTTCACTGATCAATCTGTTAACACTTAAGAGTTATGACAGTAATGTCACCAGGAGAAAGACTAAAAGTGTTGCAAACCGCAATCTGCGCGGGATGCCGCTGGACAGGGATGACGCGGCTTCATACAATCGGTGTTAAGTAGAGTGCGCTCGTTTTTATTAAGGCGTCGCCGGTTATCGGGACGAGGATTTTTATCCATCAACGCCTTGCAATTCAGGAGAGGTATGACGATGTCATTAGAAGTGTTTGAGAAACTGGAAGCAAAAGTACAGCAGGCGATTGATACCATCACGCTGTTGCAGATGGAAATCGAAGAGCTGAAAGAAAAGAACAACTCACTGTCGCAGGAAGTTCAGACTGCACAGCAGCAGCGTGAAGAACTGGAGCGTGAGAACAATAGCCTGAAAGAACAGCAGAGCGGCTGGCAGGATCGTCTGCATGCCCTGCTGGGTCGTATGGAAGAAGTCTAATTCTCGTCATATTTCACGTTATGGCGGCGTTGGCTGCGTGCATTCACCCCAGTCACATAGTGACCTATGCTCCTGGGGATTCACTTACTTGCCGCCTTGCCCTGACGCGAAATCTTTAGAGGATTTAGAGTGCGAGTTTGTAGGCCGGATAAGGCGTAAGCCGCCATCCGGCAATCAGCGACAACGCATAAAAAAGGCACCTTGCGGTGCCTTTTTCGCTTACTCGATATCTAGCGGGTCTTCGGAGAGGATTATCCCGGTGTTGTCGGCGTACAGGTGGTCGCCGGAAAAGAACGTCACGCCACCGAAGTTGACGCGTACATCGCTTTCCCCGATACCTTCTCCTGAAGCACCTACCGGAATAGCGGCAATCGCCTGAATGCCGATGTCCAGCTCTCCCAGATCGTCTACCTGGCGGACGGAGCCGTAGATGACCAGACCTTCCCATTCATTCTGTACGGCCAGTCGTGCCAGTTCGGCATCGACCAGCGCACGACGAACAGAACCGCCGCCATCGACCAGCAGAACACGACCACGGCCATTTTGTTCGAGCAGATCGTACAGCAACCCGTTGTCCTCGAAACATTTTACCGTGATGATTTGTCCGCCAAACGACGCCCGTCCTCCAAAGTTAGAGAACAGCGGTTCCACGACGTTGACATCTTCCTGATAGATGTCACAAAGCTCGGATGTATCGTATTTCATAGGCTTAACGTTCAGTTGCTGCGAGAATTTTTAGTATATCGCGCTATGTGTACTGTTGGCAAAATCATCAATTGTTAATTGATATTTGTCAGTTAAAGAGACCACTGACTTAAGAAAATTCCAACGACAAACAGCAGGTTAGTTAACAATGCTGCTTTTACGGTGCGTTCCAGCATCGGACGCATTGCAGCTGGGTCCATCTCATGCATCACGTAACGCGCCTGTTTGATTAGCAACGGAGCGGCAAGGATAAACAGCCATCCCCACAGGCTTTGCAGTGAGAACAGGTTGAACAGTGCCAGACAGACTAGCGTCCCCATCAGCAGGCAGGCATGGTAGCGGCGGGCATTGACGGCGCCTAAACGCACGACCAGCGTGTTCTTGCCGTTCTCTCTGTCGCTGTTGATATCGCGCAGGTTGTTGACGTTGAGCACGGCGGTTGCCAGCAGGCCGCAGGCGGTGGCAGGCAGAATCAGCGCTGGAATCAACGTATGAGCCTGCAGATACCAACTTCCCATTACGCTGAGCCAGCCGAAGAATACCAGCACAGAAATATCGCCCAGGCCGATATATCCGTAAGGGCGATTACCCACGGTGTAGGTGATCGCGGCGATAATCGACAGGCCGCCGAGCACCAGGAAACCGACAAAATCCGCCAGCGTGTGACAGGCTACAGCAACCAGGGCCAGCCCGGACAGACAGATCAGCACCACGGTGACGATCAGCGCGCGCTTCATCTGCTGTTGGGTGATGACCCCTTTTTGCATACCGCGCAGCGGTCCAATACGGTCGGGCTTGTCGCTGCCTTTGACGGCATCGCCATAGTCGTTAGCAAGATTGGACAGAATTTGCAGCAGTCCTGCCGTAATCAATGCCAGCAGAGCAACCAGCGGATCGAAGTATCCTTGCCACCATGCTAATGCCGTACCGACGATGATCGCCGCGAAGGCGAGCGGTAAGGTCTTAGGTCGTAAACTTTCCAGCCAGGCTTGTGAGCGGCTAATTTGTTGTTGTTCAGTCATATTTAGCGCCAATAAAAATGGGGCTTTATCAGCCCCATCAACAGTGATGAAAATGCATTGAACGCGATTATAGGATAAAACGGCTCAGATCTTCATCTGCGACCAGCGCATCCAGATGTTTGCTCACATATTCGGCATCAATTGTGATGCTTTGGCCGTTCAAATCGCTCGCATCATAGGAAATATCTTCCATCAGACGTTCCAGAACGGTATGCAGACGACGTGCACCGATGTTTTCGGTGGTTTCGTTAACCTGCCAGGCCGCTTCGGCAATGCGTTTAATACCGGATTCAGTGAAGTTGATGTCCACACCTTCAGTCGCCATCAGCGCTTTGTACTGGACGGTGATGGAGGCATTCGGTTCGGTAAGGATACGCTCAAAATCGCTGGTGGTCAGCGCCTGCAGCTCGACACGAATCGGCAGACGACCCTGCAGTTCTGGGATCAGGTCGGACGGTTTGGCTACCTGGAATGCACCAGAAGCGATAAACAGAATGTGATCTGTTTTCACCATGCCGTGCTTGGTGGAGACAGTGCAGCCTTCAACCAGCGGCAGCAGGTCGCGCTGTACGCCTTCACGGGACACGTCCGGGCCGGAAGATTCGCCGCGCTTACAGATCTTGTCGATTTCGTCGATAAACACGATCCCGTGCTGCTCAACGGCGTCGATAGCTTCTTGTTTCAGCTCTTCCGGGTTCACCAGTTTGGCCGCTTCTTCTTCAATCAGCAGCTTCATCGCGTCTTTGATTTTCAGCTTACGCGGTTTTTGTTTCTGACCGCCCAGGTTCTGGAACATGGACTGCAGCTGGCTGGTCATTTCTTCCATTCCCGGAGGCGCCATAATTTCAACGCCCATCGGTGCGGCTGCGAGATCGATTTCAATCTCTTTATCATCCAGCTGGCCTTCACGCAGTTTTTTACGGAATGCCTGACGTGCTGCAGAAGGTTCCTGCGG
Organism: Citrobacter sp. C13; assembly: GCF_014596815.2. Taxonomy (NCBI): domain Bacteria; kingdom Pseudomonadati; phylum Pseudomonadota; class Gammaproteobacteria; order Enterobacterales; family Enterobacteriaceae; genus Citrobacter; species Citrobacter sp. C13. The sequence goes on along the minus strand of NZ_CP115024.1, from coordinate 4,648,130 downwards.
CTGCTCTGACTGTCCCCAGTTATTTTTAGCCGGTGGGATCAGCACGTCGAGAATGCGCTCTTCCGCCATCTCTTCGGCACGGAAGCGGTTTTTCTCGATTGCCTGCACGCGGACCATTTTAATGGCAGCATCGGTCAGGTCGCGGATGATGGAGTCAACTTCTTTACCAACATAGCCGACTTCGGTGAATTTTGTTGCTTCGACTTTGATGAACGGCGCGTTGGCCAGTTTTGCCAGACGACGGGCAATTTCGGTTTTACCGACGCCGGTCGGGCCAATCATCAGAATGTTTTTCGGCGTGACTTCATGGCGCAACTCTTCGTTGAGCTGCATACGACGCCAGCGGTTACGCAGGGCGATCGCCACGGAACGCTTCGCGTTATCCTGGCCGATGATGTGTTTGTTCAGTTCGCTGACAATTTCGCGTGGGGTCATTTCAGACATGGGGGATCCTTACGCTTTGGAGTTCAATTCTTCGATGGTATGGAAGTGGTTGGTATAAATGCAGATATCCCCTGCAATATCCAACGCTTTTTCAGCAATCTCGCGTGCGCCAAGCTCGGTGTTTTCAAGCAGAGCGCGTGCAGCAGCCTGGGCGTAGGGACCGCCGGAGCCGATAGCAATCAGATCGTTTTCTGGCTGGATGACATCGCCGTTACCGGTGATGATGAGCGATGCAGTTTCATCTGCGACGGCCAGCAGCGCTTCGAGTTTGCGCAGCATACGGTCGGTACGCCAGTCTTTTGCCAGTTCAACGGCAGCTTTCACCAGGTGACCCTGGTGCATTTCCAGCTTGCGTTCAAACAGTTCAAACAGCGTGAATGCATCCGCAGTACCGCCCGCAAAGCCCGCGATGACTTTGTCGTTGTACAGACGGCGGACTTTCTTCACGTTGCCTTTCATTACGGTGTTACCCAGTGTGGCCTGACCATCACCGGCGATTACCACATGGCCGTTACGGCGTACGCTTACTATTGTTGTCACGAGCAGACCCCTTGGTTACAAATGCAATGTACAGGCCCCGCACAGTGTACGGGGCGTAATGCAAGTATAGATGGGGGAGATTTTGGGGGTTTCAACCCCCAGTGGAGAGTCGAATGCAGTTTGTGTGACCAGCAACCTTCAGGCGGCTGATGGTGTTGTCGGCATTCTCTTTGCCTTTGACCGGACCAATGACCACACGATTCCAGCCGTTATTGGTGGTTATACGGGAGTTAAAGCCTTCAAAGGCCAGCTGTGCACGCACAGTTTCTGCCTGCTCAGCGCCTTTAAATGATCCGCACTGAACCATCCAGCGGCGTTCATCTTTTTTCTCAGCCGTCTGTTTTGGCGGCTGCGTTTCATTGGTTATTGGCGCGGCCGGCTGCGGTTTTGGCTGAGCAGCGGTGGTATGCGCTGGCGTTTGCAGCAGATCCTGATACGGCTGTTGCGCCGCCGGTTTTGGCTGCGCTTTCGGCTGTTGTACCGGCGCGGCTTGTGCTGTACGCGTTTGCTGCTGCTGATACGGCTGTTCTGTTGCCCGTGGACGCGGCTGCTGAGCCTGCTGCTGGGCATTGTTCCACTGCTGCTGTTGCACCTGACGCTGACGCTGCAGCGTTTGCTGGCGCTGTTCAGCCGTTTGCTCGTTCCACGGTACTTCGTTGAGCTGTGTCGGCTGTTGACGCATATCAGCCTGCATTTGCGCCAATAGCTGACGCTGCTCATTGGTTAGCTGATCGGCATTCAGCACCTCGCCGCCCGCAGACGGTTCGGTAGGCGCACGTACGCCAGGCTGACGGCTCTCCAGCTCTTTGATGTATCGCCAGCGCTCTTCCGGTTTTGGCGGAATGCCATTACCGGTGACTTTCTGGTTTTGCAGCGTTTCGGACTCTTCTTTCTTGTGATGCGTAATGAAGTACAGACCACCGATAAAGGTCACGAGTACGGCTGCAGCAATAGCAACCATTGCGGGCGATACCGCAGGCGTATTGCGTTGTTTTTTCCGTGATGTGCTCTTCTTGCGCCGCGAAGGTGCCGGTTGGCCGCGACGTACATAATCTCGTTGTGCCACTATCGTTTCGCTGTATTTATTCGTTCGTCAGCCCGCCATGTTACTTAAGCGGCGGGCCTTTGACCAGACAGGGGAGTCCGAAAGCACTTTACTTTACGTCAGTGCCCGGGTAGTACCCCGAATAATAAGCTCGCAGTCCAGTAAACGTGAGCCACTGCTGACGCTCTGCCCTTGTAATTGATCGAGCAGTAACAGCATAGCTTCACGTCCGATATCGAAACGCGGCTGTGCGACGGTTGTCAGGGGTGGATCACAAAATTCCGTGAGCGAAATGTTATCAAAGCCAATAATGGATAAATCATCAGGGACTTTCAGACCCTGGCGTTTGGCGTAAGAGAGTGCGCCCAGCGCCATGACGTCGCTGTGACAAAAGACCGCGGTAGGCGGCTGCGGTAGTTCAAGGAGCTGCTTCAGCGCATTGGCTCCCGCTTCATAGGTAAAGTCACCGCGCGCGATAAAATGCGGATCGACCGTAATTCCGCTGCGGCGTAATGCCTGAACGTAGCCTTGCAGACGGTAATGGCACAGCGGCATATCTTCGGGGCCGGCGATACAGCCAATGCGTTTATGCCCCAGTTCCAGCAGATAATTCATCGCGTTAAAGGCGGCGGTGAGGTTATCAATGTGTACGGTAGGGAGTTCCAGCTCTGGCGCGAACTCGTTCGACATGACCATCGGCGGTAAATTGCGCTGCTCTTCCACGCTGGCATCAAACGGCAGGCGCGAGCTGAGCAGTACCATGCCATCGATCTGCTTGGTGATAATGAGGTTAAGAAACGTCTTTTCCTGTTGGTTCTGGTGCGCGCAGTCGCCAATAAGCACCAGGTATCCCTGTTCTGCGGCAGTCACTTCAATGCCACGAATCACTTCGCTAAAAAACGGATCGCAGATATCCGGCACAATCACCAGAATGGTACGCGACTCATTACGCTTAACGTTACGTCCCATTGATTGGGGTAGATATCCCACTTCCAGCGCTGCCTGCTCAACCTTGTTACGGGTTGACTGCGAGACTTTGTCTGGGTTCATTAATGCGCGGGATACGGTTGCCGTTGAGACTTTCGCCTTCAGAGCAACATCTTTCATCGTAGCGGCGGCAACCTGCTTATTCGGTTTCACTCTTTCTCCTCGCCAGAGAGCTGCTGGCACAGACTCGTCCCTGGATAACCTTCATCTGAAACATTTTTATCAGATAGTGAATGGAAGCGGTTACAGAATTTTCATAAAAAGTGTGATGGATCTTTAATTTTACGATCCGCCTCGCATCGTGAGGGGTTATCCCTCGATGGGATCGACATCCAGCACCCATTTAACCTTGCGTGCATCGGGTAGCGTATTGATCAGTGCCAGCGTGCCGCTGACGATATGTTGCAGGCGAATTCGTGATGGATGTTGCAACAATATTTGCCAACGATAACGACCACCGCGTTTGGGCGCCAGTGCGGGAACCGGGCCGAGCACCCAGAGTTTGTCATCGGCCAACGGGCTGGCTTGAATGAGATTCCGTAGTTGCTGCAAGAACATTGGTGCATGCTGGTTGTTATGATCTTCTGCCCGCACGATCACATGGCTGGTCCACGGTGGAAGCTGGAGCGTTTGTCGCTCGGCCAGCGCCTGTTCGGCAAACGCGTCATAGCCTTTATACAGCAAGGTTTGCAGCAGCGGATGTTCAGGATGGTGCGTTTGCAGCACCACTTCGCCTTGCTTCCCGGCGCGTCCGGCACGGCCAGAGACCTGCGTATAGAGCTGGGCGAAGCGTTCTGCTGACCGGAAATCTGCGGAGAATAGCGCGCCGTCAACGTCCAGCAGCGCCACCAGAGTGACGTCCGGGAAGTGGTGGCCTTTGGCCAGCATTTGCGTGCCTATAAGTATTCGTGCGCCGCCGCGATGCACTTCCGCCAGATGCTGCTCCAGCGACCCTTTACGGCTGGTGGTGTCGCGATCTATACGTGAAATTGGCACACCGGGGAAAAAAGGTGCCAGAGCCTGCTCAAGCTGTTCGGTGCCGAGTCCTACCGGAACCATATGCGTCGAACCGCAGGAAGGGCACTGACGCGGTATTGGGCGCTGGCTGTCGCAGTGGTGGCAACGCAGGTGGTGCTGCGCCTGATGTAGCGTGTAGTAATGATCGCAACGCGGACATTCGGCAATCCAACCACAGTCGTGGCACAGCAGCGCAGGCGCAAAACCACGACGGTTCAAAAACAGGATCACCTGGTTATCCGCCTGCAGGTGCTGACGCATACGGGCGATCAGCGCAGGGGCTAGACCGGCCTGCACCTGCTGACCTTTGAGATCCAGCACGTGCTGAGTGGCTGGGCGCGCATTTCCGGCGCGGCGCGTCAGGCGCAGCATGCGGTATTTGTTCTGCCGCACGTTACACAGCGTTTCCAGTGCCGGAGTGGCTGAGCCGAGAATAATCGGGATTTGCTCGCTATGGGCGCGGTAAACCGCGAGGTCGCGCGCATGATAGCGCCAGCCTTCCTGCTGTTTATAAGAGCTGTCGTGCTCTTCGTCGATGACAATCACGCCGAGATTTTTAAACGGCGTAAACAGCGAAGAACGCGTGCCGATAACAATCGCCGCCTCGCCATTTTTTGCTTTCAGCCAGGCTGAAAGACGTTCACTGTCGTTTAAACCGGAGTGCAGGACTTCGACCGGCGCATTAAAACGTTCGCGAAAACGGGCAATAGTTTGCGGCGTCAGGCCAATCTCCGGCACCATCACCAGCGCCTGCTTGCCCTGGGCAAGGACGTTTTCCAGAACGCTGAGATAGACTTCTGTTTTGCCTGATCCCGTTACGCCCGCTAATAGCCAGGCGCTAAAACTGTCTGAGGCGCTGTGAATCGCCCCGACGGCGGTGGCCTGCTCGGTGTTCAGCCGCAGACGCTCACCGGAAACCGCGTAGTGCGTACGCCAGTCGCTAAAGCCTGGTGTTTCGCTCGCCAGATCGCACAGCCCTTTTTTCCGCAGTGCCTGTAATGCGGCATCATTAAATTCCAGTTCAGCCACCTGGTCGCGCCAGATTTTCCCCTGGCGTAGCGCAGCTAGCGCCTGTTGCTGCTTGGGAGAACGCTTTAGGCTGTTGAGGTCAATAACCTGGCCTTCTTCAGTGGCAAACCAGTACCACATGGGCGCGTTTGTCGCCGGGCGTCCCTGGCGCAGTAAAATTGGCAGAGCGTGAAACAGTACGTCACCGATGGGATGATGATAATAATCAGCCGCCCACAACAGCAGACGCCAGACAGAGGTCGAGTAGACCGGTTCGCTGTCCAGCACTTCTAGAACGGCTTTCAATTCGCTCCGCGGCAGTTCACTGTGCTCGCTGACGGAAAGGACGATACCCACGCGCTCCTGCTGCTTGCCAAAGGGCACGCGTACACGACACCCGGCTTTGGCACTCAAGCCTTCCGGCAGGAGGTAGTCAAAGGTGCGAGGTAGCGGAACAGGTAAGGCAACGTGCGCAACGGGCATTGAATCATCCTGACTTGAAATCTGGCGGGTTAGTATACACATTAGTGGAGGGTAGAATGCGGATCAGTTTGCATGAGCAGGTTAATTTCTGTATGATTCGCCGCCTTTGATGCAAATTGATTGCGTCAAATACTGACCATTACCCGAGAGTTTCGCGCTGCTGGAAGGCGGCAAGCGAGCGAATCTCTGGGAGCATAGTGAACTATGTGACCAGAGTGAGTGAACGCAGGCAACGCATCAGCAGTGTGAAAGGTGACGGGGAATAATTAACATCGCGTGGTGTCTGGCGTTAGGGCTGGAAGAGCGACGCGGCCTTAAACCGAGGTTTTCCCATGAAAAAAGATATTCACCCGAAATACGAAGAAATTACTGCAAACTGCTCTTGCGGTAACGTCATGAAAATCCGCTCTACCGTCGGTCACGATCTGAACCTGGACGTGTGCGGTCAGTGCCACCCGTTCTATACTGGCAAGCAGCGTGATGTTGCTACCGGTGGCCGTGTTGATCGCTTCAACAAGCGTTTCAGCATCCCAGGCAGCAAGTAAGTTTCAGCTGTCAGAAAAAAGCGCCTTATGGCGCTTTTTTTGTTTCTGCGCTTCAGAACTGAAATATATATTGATGTATTGAATAATCTATTTTATTCAATAAATAAAACGGCGTTTTATTTTTTCGATAAAATATTGCAACTGGTGATCTGCGTCCTTTTTATCTTCTGTCTTTTGCCACTTTTACCAGCTCCTGGCAAAATACCAAAGGTTTCTGCTTTCTTTCTAAAATACACTTTCGTGGAAATATAAAATTAATCTAAAAGCCTTTTTGTTTTCCCATTTTATGGACAAACGAGATGGATTATTTCCGTTGTTGAGTGTGAAGAGGGATTGTCATGAAATTTAAATCTGCGTTATTACTGATTCCATTATTCTCTGCGGCCGCACAGGCGGGTTATGTTGATTACCGACATGAATATTATGACGATGGACGTAATTACGATCGTGTGTATATGTCTCACCGTTTTGCCACGGGTTTTGGTGTCGCAGTCGAAGCCATTTCTCGTTCCGAAAACACGCAGTCAAATGATGCGTGGAATAATATGGAAAGTAACGGTAACGAGTATACCGCAAGCTACCAGTTCACATGGCAGGGTCTTGTCTGGCAGCCCGGCATTGCGATCGAAACGGGCGATAATATCGCGATTTATAAGCCTTATATCCGCGTGCAGTACAACATCAACGACAACTGGTGGACCGCGTTCCGCTATCGTCAGGAGTACATGCGCAGAAACACTGACGGCAAAGATGACCGCATGGTCTATCGTCCGGAAGCCTGGCTTGGTTATAACGTCAATGACTGGATGTTTGAGCTAAATGGTATTTATAAAATTGCCGATAGCGAAGATTTATATAACAACCGGAAAGATGATTATGAATATAACTTCCGCGTGGCGTATAAACTAGGCTCATGGGTTCCATTTGTTGAAGTTGGCAACGCTTCCTCGGGTTATAACACTACCACTACAGACGATCGTCAGACCCGTTATCGTGTCGGTCTTGGTTATAACTTCTAATCGGTAATAGTTTTCGTATTGGCTGATTACGTCGATAAGCATAGTTTGTGTGAATAATATGTCTAAGGAGTTGACATCATGTCTAATGATGGAACTATTATCGGAAATAATGAAACCACTGCCGTCAGGCCTTTCGGAATTAGAGATAAAATCGGTTATTTATGTGGTGACCTCGGAACCTGTTTTATTCTTGGCTTAGTTAATAGTTTTTTAATGATTTATTACACTAACGTCCTCGGTATTTCCGGCGTTATTGTTGGCTCACTCTATTTTGTGACCAAACTCTTTGATGCGTTCGTTGATGTTGGTGTAGGGCGCTTATGCGATACCTCTAAACTGACGGTACATGGACGTTTCAACCCGTGGGTGCGTCGCATGAAGTATCCATTTTGCATCATTGCGGTTGTCCTGTTCCTGCCGTTTGTGAATGATTTTTCTTATACGGCGAAAATCATCTACATCTGTTGCTCCTATTTCATTTACGGTTCGCTGTTATCGACCGTGAGTATTCCGTACGGTGCTATGTCTGCGGCGATTAGCTCGAATCCGGATGATCGTGTATCGCTTTCAACCTGGCGTAGCGTTGGGTCAGCAATTGGCGGTGGGGCAACTGGCTTTTTCATTCCGATCCTGATGTACACCACCCTGGTGGACGGAAGCCAGGTGATTTCCGGGCAACACTTCTTCTGGATTTCCATTGGTTGCGCAGTGCTGGGCTTGATCTTTTTATCCTTGACCTGTCATTTAACGACGGAGCGCGTGCGCGTGGAGAGAAAAGAGAGCATGCCCGTTTCGGTGTTGCTGAAGGGACTGGCACGCAATAAGGCGCTGATTGTTTTAGTGGTTGTGGATTTGCTGATTGTAATTAATCAGGGGTTGTCCGGTACCAACATGACTTACCTGTTTAATGACTATTTCCACAATAAAGAGGCGATGTCAGTCGCGTTGCTGTTTACCTTTGGTTCCCTGGTTTTGCTGGCGCCATCGGCATCCTGGCTCACGAAGCGGTTTGGTAAAAAAGAAGCCAGCGTAGGCGCGTTGCTTTTTGCCGTGGTCATGTATGTGATTATGTACTTTGTCCACATTACGGATGCAAAGGTCTATCTGGTTTTCTTGTTCCTGGCGACGCTGGGTGCAGGGTTATTCAACCTGATGATTTGGGCGTTTATGACTGATGTTTGTGACTACCATCAGTATGTCACTGGCGATCGCGAGGATGGCACGGTTTATGGTGTGAACTTCTTTGCGCGCAAGGTTGGTCAGGCATGCGCAGGGGCGATTGGTGGCTTTATGTTGGCTATCATTGGCTATCAATCATCGTCAACAGGTGGTGCAGTGCAAACCAGCATTGTGCAGGAAAATATTTATACGATGGCGAATCTCTTGCCGGCGCTATGCCTGTTTTTGGCGGCGGTCATTCTGATTTATTTCTATCCATTGAACCGTACGGAAACGCTCAAAATGGAAGAAACATTGAATAAACTCAATGGTATTAGTAAGTAACACAGTGAGAAAAGGCGGGAGCATTCCCGCCTCTACACGCCCATTGCTGTTCTAACTATCAGTATTCCCACGTTTCCGGGTTGATACCCAGTTCACGCATGATTACCTTTGCTTCTTCCGGGATTTCATCACTGCGTTCTTTACGCAGGTCGTCATCGTTGGGTAAGGGTTGCCCAGTAAAAGCATGCAGAAACGCTTCACACAGCAGTTCACTGTTGGTGGCGTGGCGCAGGTTGTTCACCTGACGACGCGTGCGTTCATCGGTAAGGATTTTTAACACCTTCAGAGGAATGGAAACCGTAATTTTTTTGACTTGCTCACTCTTCTTACCGTGCTCAGCGTATGGGCTGATATATTCGCCGCTCCATTCAGCCATGAGATACCTAATCCTCTTCGTCATTAATATTGAGGCCAGAACCTGAGCCCGGACCATAATTGCGCGTAGTTTATCGTAGTGGCGTGGCCCTGACACGAAGTAAGCCGACGCAGATGTACGCTAATGCATATAATTTTAACGGCTATTTCCAGTTTGCTCAATCTATACGCAAAGAAGTTTAGATGTCCAGATGTATTGACGGCTATCGTAACTATGATTACTCTGGTGTCTGACTTTTCACCGACTCAGCCAGGATCTCCTCAATATGACGCGTAAACAGGCCACCATCGCAGTGCGTAGCGGGTTAAATGACGACGAACAGTACGGTTGCGTTGTCCCGCCGATTCACCTCTCCAGCACCTATAACTTTACCGGATTTAATGAACCTCGCGCCCATGACTATTCGCGTCGCGGCAACCCAACGCGCGATGTTGTTCAGCGTGCGCTGGCGGAACTGGAAGGCGGTGCTGGTGCTGTGCTGACCAATACTGGCATGTCGGCGATTCATCTGGTGACCACGGTCTTCCTCAAGCCAGGCGATCTGCTGGTCGCACCGCATGACTGCTACGGCGGGAGCTATCGACTGTTTGACAGTCTGGCAAAACGTGGCTGTTACCGCGTCCTGTTTGTCGATCAAGGAGATGAGCAGGCATTGCAGGCCGCATTGGCGGAAAAACCGAAGCTGGTGCTGGTAGAAAGCCCAAGCAACCCGCTGCTGCGCGTGGTGGATATTGCGAAAATCTGTCAGCTGGCGCGTGAAGCTGGCGCGGTCAGCGTGGTCGACAACACTTTTTTAAGCCCGGCACTGCAAAATCCACTGGCATTGGGCGCCGATCTGGTGTTGCATTCATGCACGAAATATTTAAACGGTCACTCAGACGTGGTGGCTGGTGTTGTGATAGCGAAAGATCCGGAAACGGTCACTGAACTGGCATGGTGGGCGAATAATATTGGTGTGACCGGCGGCGCGTTTGATAGTTATCTGCTGTTGCGCGGCCTGCGTACTCTGTCTCCTCGAATGGAGGTGGCGCAACGTAATGCTCAGGCGATAGTCGATTATCTGCAAACTCAGCCGCTGGTGAAAAAATTGTATCACCCGTCATTGCCGGATAATCAGGGCCATGAGATTGCTGCGCGTCAGCAAAAAGGCTTTGGCGCGATGTTAAGTTTTGAACTGGATGGCGATGAGCAAACGCTGCGCCGTTTCCTCGGCGGGTTGTCATTGTTTACGCTGGCGGAATCGTTAGGGGGCGTTGAAAGTCTGATCTCCCACGCCGCAACCATGACACACGCGGGCATGGCACCAGAAGCGCGTGCTGCTGCCGGGATTTCCGAAACGCTGCTGCGTATCTCCACCGGTATTGAAGATGGCGAAGATTTAATTGCCGACCTGGAAAATGGCTTCCGGGCTGCAAACAAGGGGTAAACATGAGTGTTATTGCGCAGGCAGGGGCGAAGGGTCGTCAACTGCACAAATTTGGTGGTAGTAGTCTGGCAGACGTGAAATGTTATCTGCGTGTCGCAGGCATTATGGCGGATTACTCGCAGCCTGATGACATGATGGTTGTTTCAGCCGCAGGCAGTACCACTAACCAGTTGATTAGCTGGCTGAAATTAAGCCAGACCGATCGCCTTTCTGCGCATCAGGTTCAACAGGCGTTACGTCGCTATCAAAGTGAGCTTATCAGCGGTTTGTTACCTCCTGAGGTAGCGGATGGACTGATTGGCGCGTTTATTCACGATCTGGAGCGTCTGGCCGGATTACTCGACCGCGGTGTGAACGATGCCGTCTATGCTGAGGTTGTTGGGCATGGTGAGGTATGGTCCGCGCGTTTGATGTCTGCGGTCCTTAACCAACAGGGGCTGGAGTCAGCCTGGCTGGATGCGCGCGATTTTTTACGTGCTGAACGCGGTGCCCAGCCGCAGGTAGATGAAGGTCTTTCTTACCCGCTGCTACAGCAACTGCTGGCGCAGCATCCGGGTAAACGGCTGGTGGTTACCGGCTTTATTAGCCGCAGCAATTCCGGTGAAACGGTCCTGCTGGGGCGTAACGGCTCCGACTACTCGGCGACGCAGGTTGGCGCGCTGGCGGGCGTTTCTCGCGTAACTATCTGGAGCGATGTCGCCGGGGTTTACAGCGCGGATCCGCGTAAAGTAAAAGACGCCTGTTTGCTGCCGCTGCTGCGTCTGGATGAAGCCAGCGAACTGGCGCGTCTGGCGGCACCGGTTCTCCATGCCCGTACCTTACAGCCGGTTTCCGGTAGCGATATCGATCTCCAACTGCGTTGTAGCTATACGCCGGAGCAGGGTTCAACGCGCATTGAACGCGTACTAGCCTCCGGTACCGGGGCGCGTATTGTGACCAGTCATGATGACGTCTGCCTGATTGAGTTTTTGGTTCCGACTGGCCAAGACTTTAAGCTGGCTTATAAAGAGATTGATCAGGTTTTAAAACGTACCCAGGTGCGTCCGCTGGCAGTGGGTGTGCATCCTGACCGCCAACTGCTGCAATTTTGCTATACCTCCGAAGTCGCTGACGGCGCACTGAAAATTCTTGATGAAGCTGGTCTGCCAGGCGAGCTGCGTCTGCGCCAGGGGCTGGCGCTGGTGGCGATGGTCGGGGCGGGCGTCACCCGTAATCCGCTGCATTGCCACCGTTTCTGGCAACAGTTGAAAGGTCAGCCGGTTGAATTCACCTGGCAATCGGAAGAGGGTATCAGCCTGGTCGCGGTACTGCGTACTGGGCCAACAGAGAGCCTGATTCAGGGTCTGCATCAGTCAATTTTCCGTGCGGAAAAACGCATTGGTCTGGTGTTGTTCGGCAAAGGCAACATTGGTTCGCGCTGGCTGGAGCTGTTCGCTCGCGAGCAGAGCACGCTCTCGGCGCGCACCGGATTAGAGTTTGTGCTGGCGGGTGTGGTTGATAGCCGTCGTAGTCTGCTGAATTACGAAGGGCTGGATGCCAGCCGCGCGTTAGCTTTCTTTGATGACGAGGCAGTAGAGCAGGATGAAGAGTCTCTATTCCTGTGGATGCGTGCTCACCCGTATGATGATTTAGTGGTGCTGGACGTTACTGCCAGCGAGCAACTGGCGGATCAGTATCTGGATTTTGCCAGCCATGGTTTCCACGTTATCAGCGCCAACAAACTGGCGGGGGCGAGCAGCAGTCATAATTATCGCCAAATTCATGACGCTTTTGAAAAAACCGGTCGCCACTGGTTGTATAACGCCACCGTGGGTGCAGGCTTGCCGATCAACCATACCGTGCGCGATCTGATTGATAGCGGAGATACCATTCTGTCGATCAGCGGGATCTTCTCAGGCACGTTGTCGTGGTTGTTCCTGCAATTTGATGGCACGGTCCCGTTCACCGATCTGGTGGATCAGGCGTGGCAACAGGGTCTGACTGAACCCGATCCGCGCGTAGATCTTTCCGGCAAAGATGTGATGCGCAAGCTAGTGATTCTGGCGCGTGAAGCAGGTTACGACATCGAACCGGACCAGGTTCGCGTGGAATCGCTGGTGCCTGCGCACTGTGAAGAAGGCTCTATTGACCATTTCTTTGAGAATGGCGATGAACTGAACGAGCAGATGGTGCAGCGTCTGGAAGCGGCGCGTGAAATGGGGCTGGTGCTACGCTATGTGGCGCGTTTTGATGCTAACGGTAAAGCGCGCGTTGGTGTTGAAGCGGTTCGTCCTGAACACCCGCTGGCGGCGCTGTTGCCGTGCGATAACGTATTTGCCATTGAAAGCCGCTGGTATCGCGATAACCCGCTGGTGATCCGTGGACCGGGCGCAGGTCGTGACGTCACCGCCGGCGCTATTCAGTCAGACATCAACCGTCTGGCGCAGCTGCTGTAGTTTTTGTTGCCGGATGATCCGGCCGACGGTTCGTTTGTGACCCTGGCCGGATAAAATACGTCAACAGCCTTCTGCATAATCACTTCAACTCTCATCCTGGGTTAAACCTACCCGTATTGCGTCTTACCCGCGCTCTGGCCAGAGGCGAGGCTGTCACCGCTCTCGTTAACGGCTTGCAGACGGTCGTGCCGCAATCCCCCATCATTTCAGGCTGATGTGAATTTTTTTCACGTTGGCTGAGTATTCCTCACCTTTAACGATGATTTTTGTGTTGACGCCAGCGTGCTTTTCCGTCATTTTTACATCTAGACGTCTAAACGTATAGCAGTTCACAACACAACATATAACGACAAAAGATTGATGAGGTAAGGTATGAGCTTTTTTCACGCCAACCAGCGGGAAGCGCTGAATCAGAGTCTGGCCGAAGTGCAGGGGCAGATTAACGTTTCTTTCGAATTTTTCCCGCCGCGCACCAGTGAAATGGAGCAAACCCTGTGGAACTCTATCGATCGCCTGAGCAGCCTGAAGCCGAAATTTGTTTCAGTCACTTACGGTGCAAACTCTGGTGAGCGCGACCGCACGCACAGCATTATTAAAGGCATTAAGGATCGCACGGGTCTTGAAGCGGCTCCGCACCTGACCTGTATTGATGCGACCCGCGATGAGCTGCGCACCATTGCTCAGGACTACTGGAATAACGGTATTCGTCATATTGTTGCTCTGCGCGGTGACCTGCCGCCGGGAAGCGGTAAACCGGATATGTATGCCTCTGACCTGGTGACTCTGCTGAAAGACGTTGCTGACTTTGATATCTCCGTTGCGGCTTATCCGGAAGTACACCCGGAAGCGAAGAGCGCTCAGGCCGATTTGCTGAACCTGAAACGCAAGGTAGATGCCGGTGCAAACCGCGCGATTACCCAGTTTTTCTTCGATGTAGAAAGCTATCTGCGTTTTCGCGATCGCTGCGTGTCTGCGGGTATCGATGTGGAAATTATTCCGGGCATCTTGCCGGTATCTAACTTTAAGCAGGCGAAAAAATTTGCCGATATGACCAATGTTCGTATCCCTTCCTGGATGTCGACCATGTTTGATGGTCTGGATGATGACGCCGAAACCCGCAAGCTGGTGGGAGCGAATATCGCCATGGACATGGTGAAGATCCTCAGTCGCGAAGGGGTGAAAGATTTTCACTTCTATACGCTCAACCGCGCCGAGATGAGCTACGCAATTTGTCACACACTGGGTGTAAGACCGAATTAAACAGATGCCCCAGCCCTCTACGGAGGGCTTTTTTTTGATCATTTTGATCTACATCTCTGTAACTTAAAATATAAAAGGAATTAGCTATCGAATCTGTGGGTTATTTCGACTATATCTTATCTCTGGTGGTGTATATCGTAGTCAGAACACTGTAAAGGGAGCATATAGATGAGCATGTCCGACGATAGCCAGAACGCATCAACTGCCGGTAAGTGTCCTTTTCATCAGGGCGGTCACGATCAGAGCGCGGGAGCAGGAACGAATAACCGCGACTGGTGGCCTAATCAACTCCGCGTTGATCTTTTAAACCAACATTCCAATCGTTCGAACCCGCTGGGTGAGGACTTCGACTACCGCAAAGAATTTAGCAAACTCGACTATTCTGCCCTGAAAGGGGATCTCAGAGCCCTTCTGTCCGAATCTCAACCGTGGTGGCCCGCTGACTGGGGAACCTATGCCGGTTTGTTTATCCGCATGGCATGGCACGGTGCAGGGACCTATCGCTCCATCGATGGACGCGGTGGCGCGGGTCGCGGACAGCAGCGTTTTGCACCACTGAACTCCTGGCCGGACAACGTCAGCCTGGATAAAGCGCGTCGTCTGCTGTGGCCAATCAAGCAGAAATATGGTCAGAAAATTTCCTGGGCTGACCTGTTTATCCTCGCGGGCAACGTGGCGCTGGAAAACTCCGGCTTCCGTACCTTCGGCTTTGGTGCCGGTCGTGAAGATGTCTGGGAACCGGATCTCGACGTAAACTGGGGTGATGAAAAAGCCTGGCTGACCCACCGTCATCCGGAAGAACTGGCAAAAGCGCCTTTGGGCGCGACCGAAATGGGTCTTATCTATGTAAACCCAGAAGGGCCGGACCATAGCGGCGAACCGCTCTCAGCGGCAGCGGCGATTCGTGCGACCTTCGGCAACATGGGCATGAACGACGAAGAAACCGTGGCGCTGATTGGCGGCGGTCATACGTTGGGCAAAACCCACGGCGCAGCACCGGCTTCGCATGTTGGGGCCGATCCAGAATCCGCGCCGATTGAAGCGCAGGGCCTGGGCTGGGCCAGCAGCTACGGCAGCGGCGCGGGTGCAGACGCAATTACTTCCGGTCTGGAAGTTGTGTGGACGCAGACGCCGACCCAATGGAGCAACTATTTCTTCGAGAACCTGTTCAAATACGAGTGGGTACAAACTCGCAGTCCGGCAGGCGCGATTCAGTTTGAAGCCGTTGACGCACCAGAAATTATTCCCGATCCGTTTGATCCATCGAAAAAACGTAAGCCGACGATGCTGGTTACCGACCTGACGCTGCGTTTTGATCCTGAGTTCGAAAAGATCTCCCGCCGTTTCCTGAACGATCCGCAGGCGTTTAACGAAGCGTTTGCCCGTGCATGGTTTAAGCTGACGCACCGTGATATGGGGCCAAAATCGCGCTACATCGGACCGGAAGTACCAAAAGAAGATCTGATTTGGCAAGACCCGCTGCCGCATGCGTTCTTCAACCCAAGCGAAGAAGATATTCTGAAGCTGAAGGCGACCATCGCCGCTTCCGGGTTGTCCGTGGGCGAACTGGTATCGGTAGCGTGGGCTTCGGCATCAACTTTCCGCGGTGGGGATAAACGTGGCGGCGCTAACGGTGCGCGTCTGGCGCTGGACCCACAGCGTGGCTGGGATGTGAATGCTACCGCGGCACGCGTACTGCCTGTGCTGGAAGGCATTTATAAGTCAGCCCATACCGCTTCGTTAGCCGATATTATCGTGCTGGCCGGGGTTGTTGGTATAGAGCAGGCGGCTAGCGCTGCGGGTGTCAGCATCAAAGTACCTTTTGCACCGGGCCGCGTGGATGCGCGCCAGGATCAAACGGATATTGAGATGTTTGAACTGCTCGAGCCGATTGCCGATGGTTTCCGTAACTACCGCTCTCGTCCTGACGTGTCGACCACCGAGTCGCTGCTGATCGATAAAGCACAGCAGCTGACGCTGACCGCACCGGAAATGACTGTGCTGGTGGGCGGTATGCGCGTACTGGGTGCCAACTTCGACGGCAGCCAGCATGGCGTCTTTACCGATCGTCCAGGCGTACTCAGCACTGACTTCTTCGTCAATCTGCTGGATATGCGTCATGAGTGGAAGGCGGTTGATGAGTCAAAAGAGCTGTTCGAAGGTCGTGACCGTCTGAGCGGCGAAGTGAAATACACGGCAACCCGCGCCGATCTGGTGTTCGGTTCTAACTCCGTACTGCGCGCAGTGGCTGAAGTTTATGCCTGCAGCGATGCTCACGAGAAGTTTGTGAGAGATTTCGTTTCCGCATGGGTGAAAGTAATGAACCTGGATCGTTTCGATCTGCTGTAACAGCTAATGCCGGATGTCGCTTGCGCGGATCCGGCATGGTATGAATAAAAAAATCCCCGCTTTTGCGGGGATTTTCTATTTGCAGGTTATTCCCACTCTTGCAGGTAACGTTGACCGTACTGATCAGCCACCAGCAGGGCGGCATACACCTGGTCCGGCGTCGCGCCGCCAGGCATGTTGTGGATGGTTTCGCCTTCGGCACAGGCTGCCTCAGCCACAATGCGCATTTTCGCTGGGATATCCTGTTTGATATCCAGTTGCGCCAGGGTAATCGGTAGGCCAACGGAATGGCACAGTGCTGCAACGGTTTCAATTTCATCGACCGGCGCGTTTTCCAGCACCAGCTGCGTCAGCGTACCGAAAGCCACTTTCTCGCCGTGATAGTAGTGATGCGCATCCGGGATTGCGGTCAGACCGTTATGAATGGCGTGAGCCGCTGCCAGACCACCGCTTTCAAAACCGACGCCACTCAGATAGGTGTTGGCTTCAATAACACGTTCCAGTGCTGGTGTAACCACGTGCTGCTCGGCTGCCAGCATCGCTTTTTCACCTTCTTCGATTAGCGTATTAAAGCACAGCTCTGCCAGCGCCAGCGCCGCCTGAGTACACTGACCGCCCGCCATGGTGGTTGCGCCGCTACGTGAACAGGCACGGGCTTCGAACCAGGTCGCCAGCGCATCGCCAATACCCGCAGCTAACAGACGTGCCGGTGCGCCCGCGACAATTTTGGTATCCACAATTACCCTGTCCGGGTTGTTGGGCAGCAGCAGATAGCGATCGAATTCACCGGCATCGGTGTAAATGACGGACAGCGCGCTGCACGGCGCATCGGTAGAGGCGATGGTTGGGGCAATGGCGACAGGCACGCCCATAAAGTGCGCCAGCGCTTTGGCGGTATCCAGCGTTTTACCGCCGCCAATACCAAGTACTGCGCCACACTGCGCTTTTTCTGCCACGCCGCGCAGACGGTCGATTTCGTTTTGTGAACATTCGCCGCCAAACGGTGCAATTTCCAGCGCCAGTCCGGCATCCTGGAAGCTTTTTTCCAGTGCGCCCTGGGCAAAACCTAAGACAAACTTGTCCCCAACGACCAGCCAGCGTTCTGCCAGTGGTTTGAGGTAGCTGCCAAGACGGGTAATAACATCGGCACCCTGGATGTACTTACCAGGTGATTGAATAATGCGATCCATACTTTATTTCCCTCACAGGTTGATGTGACCAAATGCGTTGTTCCAGTCCTGCTCAAACTTCTCTATTGCTGACTCTACCGCAGGGGTATTGAGCATTTGTTGCGCTACGTCTAATGGCAGGGTGATAGCTTCACATCCTGCCAGTAAGCAATCCAGCGCCTGACGTGGGGTTTTAAAGCTGGCTGCCAGTACCATGCTGTTTGGCGCATGCAGTTCCAGTAACGTTTGCAGTTCCTGTACAGTGCGAATTCCGTCGCCGCCCTGCGCGTCGATACGGTTAACGTAAGGTGCGATATATTTAGCTCCCGCCAGCGCAGCCAGTAGCCCCTGAGAAGCACTGTAAACCGCGGTTCCTAGCGTGGTGATGCCCTCTTTTTTCAGCATCTTAATCGCGGCCAGACCTTCGGATGTCACCGGGATTTTCACTACCAGACCGGGCACCGCGTTGCTCAGGCGTTTGGCCTCTTCCACCATGCCCTGTGCGTCTCGGCTCATGGTTTGGGCAAACAAAATACCCTCTTCGCCGATGGTGTTTTGCAGGCGTGGCAGTACATCCCAGATGGATTCTTTGCTTGCCGCTACAATGCTTGGGTTGGTGGTGACTCCCGCGATAGGAAAAATGCGTGCCAGACGTTCGACTTCCGCGACGTTGGCGGTATCAAGATAAAGTTCCATACAAAAACATCCTCTTTAAAGTTCAAGTTCATGTTGCAACAGGCTGGCGATAGCGTCGGCTGAGGCGGCGCTAACCAGCGCGTTACGGAATTCTTCATGCATAATGCGGCGCGCCAGACGCGAGAAAATACGCATATGCTGATCGCCAGCGGCATGTTTGTTGAGCGTCAGCATAATAATGAACTGCGCATCATCATCACCCCAACGTACCGGCGCTTGCAGGCGCGCTACGCTGATGGTGGACTGCTCAATATGTTCGGATTTGCTGTGTGGAATGGCGAAGCTAAAACCTAATCCGGTAGAGAAGACGGCTTCGCGTGCCCACAGATCTGCTTCCAGTTTACGTGGATAGCGGCAACGGCCTGCCAGCAGGAGGTTGTCGGTCATCCCTTTGATGACCTCTTCTTTACTGCGCCAGTCGCTGTCCAGTGTGATGCATTCGGCGGTAACCAGAGGCGTATCCTGTTGGGTCATGCGGAACTGAGCCAGCAGATGTTCGACCTCCAGCGAGGTTCGACAAGCCATCGCTTGATTCAGCAATTGACGGCAGGCACGGCTGTCGAGTTGCGCCATCCGCGCTTTGGCGGCGGGAATGGAGGGAGCGCTCATGCTAAGTTCGTCCAGACCCAGCCCCACCAGCAGTGGCAGCACAGAACCTTTGGCACCCAGTTCACCGCACAGGCCAATCCATTTCCCCTGTCGATGTACTGCCTGCACGGCGTAATCCAGTGCGCGCAGGAAGGCCGGATTCAGGCTGTTGTAGTGGCGGGTAACTTTGGCGTTGTCGCGGTCGACCGCCAGTAAGTATTGCGTTAGGTCATTGCTGCCAATACTAAAGAAATCAATCTCTTCGCAGCATTGGTCAATGATGAACATCACAGACGGAACCTCCAGCATAATACCGAGCTGGATCTTCTCATCAAACGGAATGTGTTCACTTCGCAGTTGCTGCTTGGCTTCAGCCAGTTTCTCTTTGACCCACAGGATCTCTTCCATGGAGGAGATCATTGGGATCATGATTTTCAGGCTACCGTGCGCTGAGGCGCGCAGGATCGATCGCAGTTGCGTGGTAAACAATGCGGCATATTCTTCATAGATACGCACCGCACGATAACCGAGGAACGGGTTGGCCTCAGCAGGAATATTCAGGTAATCAACGGGTTTATCACCGCCGATATCCATAGTGCGCACAATAATGCTGCGTCCCTGTGCGGGTTCCAGCGCCTGGCAGAAAATGTTGTATAGCTCGTTCTCATCCGGGGCGCAGGTACGGTCCATATACAGCATTTCCGTACGGAACAGGCCAACCGCTTCCGCACCGTTACTAAAGGCTGCCTGCGCTTCCACGGAGTGGGCGATGTTGGCGGCGACTTCCATGCGGATATCATCAGCCGTGCGTGCCTCCTGGGTCAGCCAGATACGTTGTTGTTCCCGAATGGCATCCTGGATACGGGCTTCCTGCTGATAGTAACGTACGACAGATTCATCAGGGGCAACGACGACTGCTCCTGCGTTACCATCGATATAAACTGTTTGCTGCAGCCATGGCCTCAAAGATTCAATATCTACGCCAACCAGCGTAGGGATGTTGAATGACCGGGCGAGAATCACCGTGTGTGACGTAGTACCACCGCTTTTTAACAGCAAGCCTTTCAGCAATGTTTTATCCAGTTCGAGGAACTGGCTCGGTGTTAGCTCATCCGCCATGCAAACCGTAGGCTGGGTCAGTTTTCCCGGCGCTGGGAAGCGCTGTTCCCCATAAATTTGCTGCAGAAGCTGGAAGCAAACATCGCGTACATCCAGCGCACGCTCCTGTAAATAACTGCTGCTTGAACGGGAGAATTCATCACAAAAATGTCCGGCACTTTCAACAACCGCCTGGGCGCAGCTTAACCCGCGTGATACGCCGGCGAGCAGGTGCTGGCGCAGTGAGAGGTCGCTTGCCAGCGAGCGGTGTGCTTCCAGAATCGCACTGGTAGCGCCGTCGCTGTCGAGTAATCGAAACTCAATATTTTTCATCAACAGCGTTAAACCGTTATCCAGTGCCGCTTGCTCGGTTTCAATATCTTGAGCGGATGGAAGGTTACTGAGCGCGTTAAGATCCAGCGAAGAAAGCAGACTCAGAACGCCTCCTGCGCTGCCGCTGCAGACGGTGCGAGCGCGGAAAAGCTGTGGATTTAAATGGGTGAGCGATGCCGGAAGAGGCTCCAGCTCGTTGTTTTTGGCTTCCGCTAGCGGTGCATCGCAGTGTGGAAATTCATTACGTAACCATTGGCTCAGATGCTGGTGAGCTGCTTGTTCATCTGTACCGGAAATCAGCAACTGACAGCTATCACCCGCCAGAGTATCGGTGCCAATCAGCGATAACGCGCTCTTAGCGTTGCCCTTACGTTCGGTACGCAGGTTGTGCCACTCAATGTGCGAAGTAAAGGTGTTGCACTGCGTTTCTATGTGGCTTGCCGGGCGTGCATGTACGCCATTGGGTAGCTCACAGGTAAATTCCACAATCAGGGCCATAGCCTCATCTCCCATAACGATTTCTCGCTACAGGATAAAAGGGCAACGCCTGAGCCTGCCATGTGACAAAACTGCCAAAAACTGGATAAATGTAATGTAACCATCAAAGTGAGACATCCCTCACAAGTCAGCGTATCCCCTATAAATTCCGAGAAACTGCAAGTTATGAGGCGGATCGCATTTTTGTACTGATATTACAAAAGTCCAGCAAATGGCCTTTTTATCCACTGTTTGCGTCGCGTCGGATTGCCTATTGTTTTCCGCAACAAGTTTATGGATATGGGCTTTAGGCAGCCCGGGAGCGACGTATGAAAGAGTTGGTACAAATCCTGAAAAATACTCGTCAGCACCTGATGACCGGTGTTTCGCATATGATTCCCTTCGTCGTAGCGGGCGGTATTTTGCTGGCTGTCTCCGTCATGCTGTATGGCAAGGGCGCGGTACCGGATGCTGCGACCGATCCTAATCTCAAAAAGCTTTTTGATATTGGGGTCGCTGGGTTGACGCTGATGGTGCCATTTCTTGCCGCTTATATCGGCTATTCCATTGCTGAACGTTCTGCTCTGGCCCCTTGTGCGATTGGCGCATGGGTGGGAAACAGCTTCGGTGCAGGTTTCTTTGGCGCATTAATTGCCGGGATTATTGGCGGTATCGTCGTCCATTATCTGAAGAAGATCCCGGTTCATAAGGTGTTGCGCTCGGTAATGCCTATCTTTGTTATTCCTATCGTCGGCACTTTTATCACCGCAGGCATCATGATGTGGGGCTTGGGAGAACCCGTTGGCGCGTTAACCACGAGCCTGACCGAGTGGCTGCAGGGTATGCAGCAGGGCAGCATCGTATTGCTGGCGGTAATTATGGGACTGATGTTGGCCTTCGATATGGGAGGGCCAATTAACAAAGTTGCCTACGCTTTCATGCTGATTTGCGTGGCGCAGGGGGTTTATACCGTGGTGGCAATCGCTGCGGTGGGGATCTGCGTGCCGCCGCTGGGTTTAGGTTTGGCGACGCTGATTGGTCGTAAGAACTTCTCTTCTGAAGAACGCGAAGCCGGTAAAGCTGCGCTGGTAATGGGTTGTGTTGGCGTAACAGAAGGCGCGATTCCGTTTGCTGCAGCCGATCCGCTGCGCGTCATCCCATCGATTATGGTGGGTTCCGCCTGCGGCACGGTAACCGCCGCCCTGTTTGGTGCGCAGTGTTATGCCGGCTGGGGCGGACTGATTGTTCTGCCTGTAGTGGAAGGAAAACTGGGTTATATCGCGGCGGTTGCCGTTGGTGCTGTAGTGACCGCCGTGTGCGTTAACGTACTGAAAAGTCTGGCGCGGAAAAAAGTGTCTCAGGTCGATCAGAAAGAAGATGACCTGGATTTAGATTTTGAAATGAATTAAGTGAGGAATGAGTCATGACCAAGATTATCGCAGTAACCGCATGTCCTTCTGGCGTTGCCCACACCTATATGGCAGCCGAAGCGCTGGAAAGCGCCGCTAAAGCCAAAGGTTGGCAAGTAAAGGTTGAGACTCAGGGGTCGATCGGTCTGGAAAACGAACTGACCGCGGCGGATGTGGCGGAAGCCGACATGGTTATTCTGACCAAGGACATTGGTATTAAATTTGAAGAACGTTTTGCGGGCAAAACTATCGTTCGCGTCAACATCAGCGATGCAGTGAAACGTGCCGACGCCATCATGAACAAGATTGGCGCGCATCTGGCGCAAACCGCTTAACCGTTTGTTTGCCGGATGGCGGCTTCGCCTTATCCGGCCTACAGATGCGTAGGCCTGATAAGCGTAGCGCCATCAGGCAACTATTCCCGCAGGAGTTGCTCATGACTAACCGCATCCAACGTTTAAAAACCGCTCTGTTTCAGAACAACCGTGAAATTTCGCTTGAACGTGCGCTGTTATATACCGCCAGCCACCAGCAGACGGAGGGAGAGCCGGTTATTCTGCGTCGGGCGAAAGCCACCGCATATATTCTTGAGCACGTTGAGATTTCGATTCGTGATGAGGAACTGATTGCCGGAAACCGTACCGTTAAACCGCGTGCGGGCATTATGTCGCCGGAAATGGATCCTTACTGGCTGCTTAAAGAGCTGGAGCAGTTTCCAACCCGTCCGCAGGACCGTTTTGACATCAGCGAAGAGGATAAACATCGCTATCGTGATGTGCTGTATCCGTACTGGGAAAAGCGGTCGATGAAAGATTTCATCAACGGTCAGATGACCGATGAGGTAAAAGCCGCCGTCAGTACCCAGATTTTTAGCATTAACCAGACTGACAAAGGTCAGGGACATATCATTATTGATTATCCACGCCTGTTGAATCACGGGCTTGGCGAGCTGGTAGCGCAGATGCGGGCGCATTGTCTGCAGCAGCCGGATAATCACTTTTATCAGGCTGCGCTGTTGCTGCTTGAGGCTTCGCAAAACCATATTCTGCGTTACGCTATGTTGGCAGAGAAGATGGCGGAAAGCTGCCCGGATGCGCAGCGACGCCAGGAATTACTGACGATTGCTGAAAACTCCCGGCATAACGCCCAGAGCAAGCCGCAAACCTTCTGGCAGGCATGTCAGCTGTTCTGGTACATGAACATTATTTTGCAATATGAATCCAACGCCAGTTCGCTTTCACTCGGACGCTTCGACCAGTATATGCTGCCGTTTTATCAGGCTTCGCTGACGCAGGGGGAAGACCCGGCATTCTTACAAGAGATCCTCGAATCCCTGTGGGTGAAATGTAATGACATCGTACTGCTGCGATCCACCAGTAGTGCTCGCTATTTCGCTGGCTTCCCAACAGGCTACACCGCGCTACTGGGGGGATTGACGGAGAATGGTCGTAGTGCGGTAAATGTATTGTCTTTCCTCTGTCTTGATGCGTATCAGAACGTACAGCTACCACAACCAAACCTCGGTGTGCGCACGAATGCGTTGATCGATACACCGTTCCTGATGAAAACAGCACAGACCATTCGTCTTGGTACCGGCATCCCGCAAATCTTTAACGATGAAGTGGTGGTGCCCGCGTTTCTGAATCGCGGTGTTTCTCTGGAAGATGCGCGGGATTACGCGGTAGTAGGCTGTGTCGAGCTGTCTATTCCAGGCAGAACATACGGTTTGCACGATATCGCTATGTTTAATCTGCTGAAAGTGATGGAAATTTGTCTGCATGAGAACGAAGGCAACCGCACTCTGACGTACGACGATCTCCTGGCGCATATTCGTGCCAAAATCAGCCACTACATCACGTTGATGGTGGAGGGCAGTAATATCTGCGATATCGGTCACCGCGACTGGGCACCGGTGCCGCTGCTCTCCTCGTTTATTAGCGACTGTCTGGATAAAGGGTGCGATATTACCGACGGCGGCGCGCGTTATAACTTCTCCGGCGTACAGGGGATCGGTATTGCAAACCTGAGCGATTCGCTGCATGCGCTCAATGGGCTGGTATTCGAACAACAGCGCTTATCTTTTGATGAACTTTTGTCGGTGCTAAAAGATAACTTTGCTACCCCGGAAGGCGAGAAAGTTCGCGCCAGGCTGATCAATCGCTTCGAAAAATACGGCAACGATATCGATGATGTAGATAACATCAGCGCCGAACTGCTACGTCATTACTGCAAAGAGGTAGAAAAATACCAGAATCCGCGCGGCGGGCAATTTACGCCGGGTTCGTATACCGTCTCTGCACACGTGCCGCTGGGTTCGGTCGTTGGGGCAACACCGGATGGCCGCTTCGCCGGAGAGCAACTGGCAGATGGGGGCCTGTCGCCGATGCTGGGACAGGATATGCAAGGACCGACGGCGGTATTGAAGTCGGTCAGCAAGCTGGATAACACACTGCTTTCCAATGGGACGTTGCTGAACGTGAAGTTTACGCCAGCCACACTGGAAGGTGAGGCCGGTTTACGCAAGCTGGCGGATTTTCTGCGGGCATTTACCCAGCTCAAACTCCAGCATATCCAGTTTAACGTGGTGAATGCCGACACATTGCGCGAAGCGCAGCAGCGCCCGCAGGATTTCACCGGGCTGGTGGTGCGTGTGGCGGGTTACAGCGCCTTCTTTGTCGAGTTGTCGAAGGAGATCCAGGATGACATCATTCGCCGCACCGCGCATCAACTGTGAAGTAATTGACCCACGAGGCGAGGACGTCGCGCGTATATTCAACATTCAGCGTTACTCACTGAATGATGGGCAGGGTATTCGTACGGTCGTCTTTTTTAAAGGCTGTCCGCATACCTGCCCTTGGTGTGCTAACCCGGAATCACTCTCACCACGTATTGAAACGGTACGGCGGGAGAGTAAATGTCTGCACTGTACACCCTGTCTGCGTGATGCCGACGAGTGTCCCTCTGGGGCGTTTGAACGTATTGGTCGTGATATCACGCTGGACGATCTGGAACGTGAAGTGATGAAAGATGATATTTTCTTTCGCTCTTCTGGTGGAGGGGTAACGCTTTCCGGCGGTGAAGTGCTGATGCAAGCGCCCTTTGCCACACGGTTCCTGCAACGTCTGCGGCGCTGGGATGTGCGCTGTGCAATTGAAACGGCTGGCGACGCGCCGGCCGGTCGCTTGTTATCGCTGGCAAAAGAGTGTGATGAGGTGCTGTTCGATCTCAAAATAATGGATGGAGATTTGGCACGTGAGATCATCAACATGAATCTGCCGCGTGTGCTGGCGAATTTACGGTTATTGGTGGAGGAAGGGGTTAATGTCATACCTCGCCTGCCGCTGATTCCGGGCTTTACGATGAATTCAGATAACACGCAGCATGTGTTGACGATGTTGTCATCACTAGGCATAAAGCAGGTACACCTGCTACCGTTTCATCAATATGGCGAGCCCAAATACAGCCTGCTCGATTTGCCCTGGTTGATGAAAGAAGTGCCCGTACCGACTGCGCAAGAGGTGGATAGTATACGTAAGATGGCAGAATGCGCCGGATTTCAGGTAACAGTAGGAGGATAGTATGACCATCGCACCTGTACGATATCTGGTTGCTGTCACCGCGTGCGTAAGCGGCGTAGCCCATACCTATATGGCTGCTGAGCGGCTGGAGAAACTCTGCCAGCAAGAAAAATGGAGTATCAAGATCGAAACTCAGGGTGCATTGGGTACCGAAAATCGCCTGACGGAAGAGGATATTAACCGCGCTGATGTGGTGTTGCTGATTACTGATATTGAACCGGCAGGAGCAGAGCGTTTTACGCAGAGCCGATACGTTCAGTCGGGCATTAGCGCATTTCTGCGTGAGCCGCAGCGGGTGATGAGCGCCGTGCGAAAGCTGCTTTCAGCGCCACAGCATACGCATCTTACTCTGGATTAGCTTCTTTCTCCGTCAATTGGCTGTGGTACTGCCGACGGTATTCTGATGGCGAACGTTCGGTATTTTTGCGAAACAGGCGGCAGAAGTAGTTGCTGTCAACAAACCCACAAATGTGCGCCACCTCTTTAATCTTCAATTCGTAACCCTTCAACAGCGTTTTTGCGTGCTCCAGTCGCGTGTGGTTCAGGTATTCGTTAAAACCGATAGCGCCCGTTTTTTGAAAAAGGTGGGAAAGATAATTGGGTGAGATGTAGAACGCCTGCGCGACGGATTCTCGGGTGAGCGGTGAAGCGTAGCGTTCGTCAATATAGTTGCGAATGGCTTCGAAAAGCGCCTGACTGCGTGATGCGGTTTGGATCTGGCTGCCGAGCAAATCGCGGCAGTGGCTCAGCAAGCTCGCAACGATTAGCCTGGCGGTTTGCTGCTCCTGCGGCTGCATCTGCATTTCATTGAGCGTTTGCAGCAGGAATGAGCCAATACGCGGTCCACGGCGCGCGACGTGCTGACGGGTAAGGTTTTGATATTGCTTACCGTCCCACTGCACGATGCTAAAACCCAGTTGCTGTTTGCCAAATAAGATACTGAGCGTGGTCACCGGTGTGAGCCACTGTGGAAAGTTCCAGCCACCAGCCGGAACGAACAAGGCATCGCAAGGCTGTAACGTCGCGGATGCGCCAGCAACACCGTTATCGGTGAATTCACCTTCCAGCACAATCTCCAGTCGGGGAAAATCGACCTGATACGCCAGTTCCGGCGTTGAGCTACTGGTGCTGGCAAAGTAAATCTGCCGCAGCGGTGTGGGGCCGTTGATCAGGCGAGAGAGCAGGTGGCTGATGTCGTGATACATGTTAATCCCTTGCAGGCAGCAGACAGGGAAACAGTAACGTTGAAAACAATCGCCCTCAAGTGATTATTGCCGGATGGCGGCTAATGCCTTATCCGGCCTACAAGTCTTTGCGAGCTGTAGGCCGGATAAGCGTAGCGCATCCGGCAGACTGTTACTGATTACCGATTTGATCGCCGTAAGGCAGGGTATCGTAATCAATCAGGGCATTCTTTTTGTACGGGTTGCCAATCCAGCGGGTCGTCTCTTTGAACTGCGGGCTGGTAATGGCACGAGTTGGATCGAAACCATCATAGGTGAAGCCCGCTAAATCAGACCAGGTGTGGATAAGCTCTGAGCTGCTGTATTTACGATTCACATCCTGTGAGAAGTCACGCGGGTGTGCAGCCTGCCATTTTTCCGAGGTCCACAGCAGGAACGGCACCGTATACATATGACGCGTTGGGTTGTCTTCATTACGACCCTGCGTTTTATGCGGCGGCGTATCGTATACCTCTTCTCCATGATCGGAGAAGTACAGCAGGAAGCCGTTCGGATCGGTCGCTTTATAGTCTTTAATCAGACTGGCAATGATATGGTCATTGTAGACATTCGCGCTGTCGTAATCGTTGTAGGCTTCCAGCTCATCGTCACTCAGGCCAGCGGGCACATTGTCGATATTATTGTCGAACTTACCCTGACCATCCGGATAGCGGAATTTGTACTTAATATGCGTTCCCAGCAGGTGCACGATGATGAACTTTTTCGGTGCAGGGTCAGCCAGTACTTCTTTAAACGGTGCCAGCACGTTGCTGTCATATTCGCGTGCACTTTGTGTACGCTGCTGGTTCATATAGAACTGTTTATCCGTCTGCTTAGAGAACACTGTCAGCATGGTGTTGCGGGCAGTCATCGTCTGCTGATTGGTGATCCAGAAGGTTTTATAACCTGCCTGTTTCATCATGTTCATCAGGGACGGCTGAGTCAGATACAGATCCGGGTTCTTCTCGTTAGCGAAGGTCAGCGCCTGCTGCAGGATTTCAATGGTGTACGGACGGGAGGTCACGACATTATTGAACACGGTGAAGTTAGGATCGGATTTATGCAGCGCATCCAGTTCCGGCGTTGTTTCGCGTGGGTAACCGTACAGGCTCATGCGGCCACGTTGCGTTGATTCGCCAATCACCAGTACCAGCGTACGCGGTGCATCACCTGAGCTGTCTTTAAAGTTGGCCAACGGCGGTAGGGCATTGTTCTCATTCAGCAGGCTGTTCAGCGCGGTCAACTGCTGACGATACTGATAATAACCGGAGATGAATTGCCATGGCGCAGCTGGTTCCATGCGTGAGGCGAGACCATTCAACGTTTTTTCAAATGGTTTATGTTTGATAAACGTGTTCACCGTCATCGGATGCAGAATCAAACCGTATAACAGTGCAAACGACACCAGATAGCGCCAGGGTGATGGAATATGCACAGGACGCAGACGTGTCCATAGCAGAATTGCCACAGCTGTATAGGCCAGCGCAATTAAGACAATCTTCAGACTGAAATATTGGCTCAGATATTCGCTGGCTTCGTTCGCATTGGTTTCAAACATTACGTACAGAACGCTTTGCGAGAACTCTTGTCCGTAAATGACGTAATAGCTTAGAGCAGCCAGCGAGGCCGCCCATAGCATTACGCCAATGACGGCAGCAATAACGCGGATACGGTTTGGAAATAAGAATACCGGAATCAACCACAGCGAACTGAACAGTAAGGAGTCGCGTAAACCATTAGTTCCGCTATAGCCGGATAAGAGAATAACGACCTGGAGTAAACTGGAAAAAAAACAAAAATAGAGGAGCGCCCAACCCAGGGCTTTCCAGCTAAATTTAGGTTTAGACTGGGGGTGTAAGGATTGCATAATGTAAGCCTGTCTTTAATTGTAGCGCCAAGAGTAGCACTTAAACATTAAGAGGAACTGAAGCATCACGATCTTAGGATCGTGTTTTGCCATCTATATATTCATTTAGTGAATATATTCGAGGGGGAATATATTGAAAATGAAGTGGTTGTAA
Source organism: Citrobacter sp. C13 (assembly GCF_014596815.2). Lineage (NCBI taxonomy): Bacteria > Pseudomonadati > Pseudomonadota > Gammaproteobacteria > Enterobacterales > Enterobacteriaceae > Citrobacter > Citrobacter sp. C13. The sequence continues at coordinate 4,619,101 of NZ_CP115024.1, read as the reverse complement.
CAGCGGTTTTTGCCGTCGCCTCCGAATAATAGCACGAAGGCGACGGGGGAGGGATGTTAGCCTGTATTACGCATACCAGCGGCGACACCAGCGATTGTGACCATCAATGCTTGTTCCACGCGAGGGTCCGGTGCATTGCCTTGCTCTTCCGCCAGGCGTGAGCGGTGTAACAGCTCTGCCTGTAATACGTTTAGCGGGTCAGTATAAATATTTCTTAACTGAATGGACTCGGCAATCCACGGCAGGTCGGCCATCAAATGTGAGTCGTTGGCAATCGCCAGTACGACATCGATATCTGCTGCCAGGCGTTGGCGTAGCTCTGCACCCAACGGCCACAGATCTTTTTTGACCAGGCGCTGATCGTAATACTCTGCCAGCCACAGGTCTGCTTTCGCGAAAACCATTTCCAGCATGCCAAGGCGTGTGGAGAAGAATGGCCAGTCGCGGCACATGGCTTCAAGTTCGCTTTGCTTGCCGTCTTCAACCACTTTTTGCAGCGCGGTACCTGCACCCAGCCAGGCCGGGAGCATCAGGCGGTTCTGCGTCCAGGCGAAGATCCACGGAATGGCGCGCAGAGACTCTACCCCGCCGGTCGGACGGCGTTTTGCTGGACGTGAACCGAGCGGGAGTTTACCCAGTTCCTGCTCCGGTGTAGCTGAGCGGAAATAAGGGACGAAGTCTTTGTTTTCACGCACATATCCACGATAGAGCTCGCAGGAAATATCGGAAAGTTCATCCATGATATGACGCCAGCTATCTTTCGGTTCTGGCGGTGGCAACAGGTTGGCCTCCAGAATTGCTCCGGTATACAGCGACAGGCTGCTGATGGTCACTTCCGGCAGGCCGTACTTAAAGCGGATCATCTCCCCTTGTTCTGTCACGCGCAGACCACCTTTCAGGCTGCCCGGCGGTTGAGAGAGTAGCGCTGCATGGGCAGGCGCGCCGCCGCGACCAATGGAACCACCGCGACCGTGGAACAGCGTCAGTTCGATACCGGCTTTTTCGCAGGTTTTGATTAGCGCGTCCTGAGCCTGGTATTGCGCCCAGGAGGCCGCCATCACGCCCGCGTCTTTTGCGGAATCAGAGTAGCCAATCATGACCATCTGTTTGCCCTGAATAAATCCGCGGTACCAGTCGATATTCAACAGTTGCGACATGACGTCATCGGCATTGTTGAGGTCGTCCAGCGTTTCAAATAGCGGAGCGACCGGCATAGCAAAACCAATTCCGGCTTCTTTCAGCAGCAGATGCACGGCCAGCACATCCGACGGAGTTTTCGCCATCGAGATAACATAGGCGGCAATGGAGCCATATGGGGCTTCGGCAATGACCCGACAGGTGTCGAGCACTTCGCGGGTGTCATTGCTCGGCTCCCAGTTACGTGGCAGCAACGGACGCTTGGAATTCAGTTCGCGGATCAGGAAAGCTTGTTTATCCGCTTCCGACCAGTTTTCGTAGTCGCCAATGCCCAGATAACGGGTCAGTTCGCCCAGGGCTTCAGTGTGACGGGTGCTTTCCTGACGAATATCAATACGCACCAGCGGCACGCCGAAACACTTCACGCGCCTAAGGGTGTCGAGCAATTCGCCATTGGCGATAATACCCATGCCACAGGCCTGCAGTGACTGGTAGCACGCATACAGCGGGTCCCAGAGCTGCTCGTTTTGGGTGAGAAGTCCCGCAGGTTTCGGCAATTTCTCGCCTTTCAGACGGGCTTCCAGCCAGGCCTGGGTTGCCATCAGACGAGAACGCAGGGTTTTCATCAGATAGCGATAAGGTTCAGCTGCACCTTCTTCGCCTACCAGCGCCATCAGCTCCGGCGTGGCATCCACCATCGACAGCTCAGAAATCAGAAACTGGATGTCTTTCAGGAACAGGTCTGTCGCTTTCCAGCGGCTGAGCAGCAGCACGTGACGGGTGATATCTGCCGTTACGTTCGGGTTACCATCACGGTCACCGCCCATCCAGGAAGTAAATCGAACCGGGACAAAATCAACCGGCAGCTTATATCCAAGATGCTCTTCCAGTTGTTCATTCAGCTCGCGCAGGTAGTTCGGCACACCTTCCCACAGGCTGTTTTCAACTACCGCGAAACCCCATTTGGCTTCATCAACCGGGCTTGGGCGCAGCTTGCGGATCTCATCCGTATGCCAGGACTGAGCAATGAGTTGACGCAGACGGCGCATCAGTTGGTTGCGTTCATAATCGACGAGGTCTTTGTTATCAAGCTGCTTGAGGCAGGCGTTCACTTCACCCATTTTATGGATCAGCGTACGACGAGTGATCTCGGTCGGGTGGGCGGTGAGTACCAGCTCCAGAGAGAGTGATTCTACGGCTTTCTTGATGGTGGCGTCATTGAGGTTGGGCTGCTCTTTCAGTTTACGCAGAGTGCGAGCAATCACTTCCGGGTTGCTGGCTGCTTCGCCTTTTGGCGAAATGCTGTGGTATTGCTCGGCGGTGTTGGCCAGGTTCAGGAACTGGCTAAATGCGCGGGCAACCGGCAGTAGCTCGTCGTTAGACAGATTTTGCAGTGTGGTGAGCAATTCCTGGCGATTAACTTCATTGCCAGCGCGAGATGATTTGGACAGCTTACGAATTGTTTCTACGCGATCAAGAATGTTCTCTCCCAGCGCATCCTTGATGGTCTCTCCCAGCACTTTGCCGAGCATACTGACATTACTACGCAACGCGGAATATTGTTCGTTCATATTAACCCAGACACCCCATCTATTTTGAATATGTCCTGTATCTTTCGCGCCTGACTATCACGCGAAATCTTGCGGACTTAACTTTTTAGCCGTCTTTTATAAAGCCACGTAAAACACGTGACGTCAATTGCTGCGAAATCGGTTCAGCAAACGAATAAATGCCGTGAATTTACGTTATTTAATTCACATCCAATCAAATAAGCGTTGCTTATGGAAATGTTAAAAAATCACCCCGCTTACCACTTAAGGATTAGCGGGGTGACAAGTAGTTAATGCCAGCAAAAATGATGCACAACCTGGGTGATTAATTCGCGAGTTGGCTTAATAAAGCGTGTTTCCAGATATTCATCCGGCTGATGCGCCTGATTAATAGAACCTGGACCCAATACCAGCGTCGGGCAAAGCGTCTGGATAAATGGCGCTTCGGTGCAGTAGTTCACCACTTCAGTCTGTGCGCCCAGCAGTTTCTCAACCACCTCTACCAGTTGATGGTCAGGCGGACACTCATAGCCTGGAATCGGCGGATGCAGTTCCGATACGGTCAGGCGACCCGGCCAGCGTTCGCTGACAGGGGCCAGCGCTTCGTTAAGTAACCCATTGAGATCGTTTAGCGTCATACCCGGTAGCGGTCGAATATCCATATGCAGTTCGCAGCAGGCGCAGATTCTGTTGGCGGCGTCGCCGCCGTGGATGTGGCCCAAATTTAACGTTGGATACGGAACGGTAAAGGCATCATGGTGATAGCGCGCTTTCAGGTCATCGCGCAGATGCATGATATGGCCGATGGCATCATGCATCAGTTCAATCGCATTAACGCCACGCGCCGGATCGCTTGAATGACCCGACTGCCCCAGAATGCGTATCGCATTAGAGATATGACCTTTGTGCGCGCGAACCGGTTGGAGTGAAGTGGGTTCGCCAATAATCGCGCAGTCCGGGCGCAGAGCGGTGGTTTCAGAGAAATAGCGTGCTCCCGCCATGCTGGTCTCTTCGTCGGCAGTGGCCAGAATGTAGAGGGGCTTTTTCAGCTTCGTGACGTCGACATCACGCAACGCGTCGAGGATAAAGGCGAAGAAGCCTTTCATGTCCGCCGTACCCAAACCATACAGCTTATTGTCATGCTCGGTCAGAGTGAACGGGTCGCGCGTCCAGCGTCCGTCGTCAAAGGGTACGGTATCGGTATGGCCCGCCAACAACAGACCACCAGCGCCCTGTCCAATGCTCGCCAGCATATTGAATTTATTTCGCGTATCGGGAACCGGCTGGACCTCCACATTGAAGCCTAAATCTTTAAACCAGCCCGCCAACAGAGTGATTAAACCTGCATTGCTTTGATCGAGCGCTTCTTCGGTAGCGCTAATCGATGGCGTGGCAATCAGAGCGCGGTAAATCTCGATAAATGGCGGTAAATTGTTTTTCATTGTTGACACACCTCGGGTCATGATAGTATCAATATTCATGCAGTATTTGTGAATAAAAATACATTAACGTTGAGCGTAATAAAACCCACCAAGTGTAAGGTGAGGTGATAAAGGCTTATACCTGGCAACAGAATCTAAGAAGGTGAGCAGCCCCGATGTTGAATACGCTGATTGTGGGCGCCAGTGGCTATGCCGGCGCAGAGCTTGTGACCTATGTAAATCGCCATCCTGATATGACCATAACCGCTTTGACCGTCTCAGCGCAAAGCAATGATGCAGGAAAATTAATCTCCGATTTGCATCCGCAGTTGAAAGGCATTGTCGATTTACCGTTGCAGCCAATGTCAGATATCAGCGAGTTTAGCGCAGGGTTGGATGTTGTGTTCCTCGCAACGGCTCATGAGGTGAGTCATGACCTGGCGCCGCAGTTTTTGCAGGCCGGTTGCGTGGTGTTTGACCTCTCTGGCGCGTTTCGTGTCAACGACGGCGCGTTCTATGAAAAATATTATGGTTTTACCCATCAGCATCCCGACCTGCTGGAGCAGGCAGTTTACGGGCTGGCGGAGTGGAACGCGGACAAGCTGAAAGAAGCGAATCTGATTGCTGTGCCGGGTTGTTACCCGACGGCGGCGCAGCTTTCGCTGAAACCACTGATTGACGCCGGACTGTTGGATCTCAGCCAGTGGCCGGTAATTAATGCGACCAGTGGCGTGAGCGGCGCGGGCCGTAAAGCGGCTATCTCTAATAGTTTTTGCGAAGTAAGCCTGCAACCGTATGGCGTGTTTACCCATCGTCATCAGCCGGAAATCGCCACTCATCTGGGGGCTGAAGTGATTTTCACCCCACATCTGGGCAACTTCCCGCGCGGAATTCTGGAAACTATCACTTGCCGCCTTAACGCGGGTGTAACTCATGCTCAGGTAGCTCTGACGCTGCAACAGGCGTATGGCGATAAACCGCTGGTGCGTCTGTATGACAAAGGGGTTCCAGCGCTGAAGAATGTGGTTGGATTACCATTCTGTGATATAGGGTTTGCTGTGCAGGGTGAGCATTTGATCGTTGTGGCGACGGAAGACAACTTATTGAAAGGCGCGGCGGCACAGGCGATGCAGTGCGCAAATATTCGTTTTGGCTTTGCCCAAACGCAGTCTCTTATTTAAGGGTGCAACAATGAATCCATTAATTATCAAGCTGGGCGGCGTTTTACTGGATAGCGAAGAGGCGCTGGAGCGCTTGTTTACCGCACTGGTGAATTATCGTGAGTCGCACCAGCGTCCGCTGGTCATTGTGCACGGTGGCGGCTGCGTGGTCGACGAGCTGATGAAGCAGCTGAATCTGCCTGTGAAAAAGAAAAATGGTCTGCGCGTCACGCCTGCCGATCAAATTGACATTATTACCGGTGCCCTGGCGGGAACGGCGAATAAAACCTTGCTGGCCTGGGCGAAAAAGCATCACATCGCGTCTGTTGGTCTGTATCTTGGCGATGGCGACAGCGTAAAAGTGACGCCGCTCGATAAAGAACTGGGTCATGTTGGACTGGCACAGCCGGGTTCGCCTAAGCTGATTAACACGCTGCTGGAAAGCGGTTTTCTGCCGGTAGTAAGCTCTATTGGCGTCACTGATGATGGGCTGCTGATGAACGTGAATGCCGATCAGGCGGCAACGGCGCTGGCGGCAACGCTGGGTGCGGATCTGATCCTGCTCTCTGATGTGAGCGGTATTCTGGATGGCAAAGGCCAGCGCATTGCCGAAATGACCGCGGCGAAAGCGGAACAGCTGATTGAACAGGGCATTATTACCGATGGCATGATCGTGAAGGTGAATGCGGCGCTGGATGCCGCGCGTACGCTGGGCCGTCCGGTGGATATCGCCTCCTGGCGTCATGCAGAGCAACTCCCGGCGCTGTTTAACGGCACGCCAATTGGTACGCGTATTCTGGCTTAACTATTAATGTGCCGGATGGCGGCTTCGCCTTATCCGGCCTACGTGGGTTTTGTAGGCTCGGTAAGCGCAGCGCCACCGGGCAAAAATATCATATTAAGGAAATTTGTTATGGCACTTTGGGGTGGGCGTTTTACACAGGCAGCAGATCAGCGGTTCAAACAGTTCAACGACTCGTTGCGTTTTGACTACCGCCTGGCAGAACAGGATATTGTTGGCTCTGTGGCCTGGTCCAAAGCGTTGGTAACAGTCGGTGTACTGACTGCCGATGAACAGCTGCAGTTGGAAGAGGCGCTGAATAACCTGCTGGAAGAGGTTCGTGCGAATCCTCAGCAGATTTTGCAAAGCGATGCCGAAGATATTCACAGTTGGGTGGAAGGTAAGCTGATTGATAAAGTCGGCCAGCTTGGTAAAAAACTGCATACCGGGCGTAGCCGTAATGACCAGGTCGCGACCGATCTCAAGCTGTGGTGCAAAGACACGGTTATCGAATTACTGTCGGCCAATCGTCAGTTGCAAACTGCGCTGGTGGTGACGGCGGAGAATAACCAGGACGCCGTCATGCCGGGCTACACCCACCTGCAACGTGCGCAGCCGGTGACGTTTGCTCACTGGTGTCTGGCCTATGTTGAAATGTTGGCGCGTGACGAGAGCCGTTTGCAGGATGCGCTCAAACGCCTGGACGTCAGTCCGTTAGGCTGCGGCGCGCTGGCGGGTACGGCGTATGAAATCGATCGCGAGCAGCTGGCGGGTTGGTTGGGCTTTGCCTCGGCAACGCGCAACAGTCTGGACAGCGTATCTGACCGTGACCACGTGCTGGAGTTACTCTCCGACGCCTCTATCGGCATGGTACACCTGTCGCGTTTTGCTGAAGATCTGATTTTCTTTAACACCGGCGAAGCGGGCTTTGTTGAACTGTCCGATCGTGTGACTTCGGGTTCATCTTTGATGCCGCAGAAGAAAAATCCGGATGCGCTGGAGCTGATCCGTGGCAAATGCGGTCGCGTGCAGGGTGCGCTGACCGGCATGATGATGACGTTAAAAGGCCTCCCACTGGCATACAACAAAGATATGCAGGAAGACAAAGAAGGGCTATTCGACGCGCTCGACACCTGGCTGGACTGTCTGCATATGGCCGCGCTGGTGCTGGATGGCATCCAGGTGAAACGTCCGCGTTGTCAGGAAGCGGCGCAGCAGGGTTATGCTAACGCCACTGAGCTGGCGGATTATCTGGTGGCGAAAGGCGTCCCGTTCCGCGAAGCGCACCATATCGTGGGGGAAACGGTGGTCGAGGCGATTCGTCAGGGCAAACCGCTGGAAGCGCTGTCGCTTGCCGACTTACAAAAGTTCAGCCAGGTGATTGGCGATGACGTTTACCCGATCCTCTCGTTGCAATCGTGTCTGGATAAACGTGCAGCGAAAGGTGGCGTGTCGCCGCAGCAGGTTGCGCAGGCGATCGACTTCGCGAAGGCACGCCTGTAGGTCGGATAAGGCGAAGCCGCCATCCGGCAATGTGCGCCGTTCTGCCTGATAGCGCTACGCTTATCAGGCCTACCAAACCATAACCCGGCCGAGCTTTGCGACGCCGGGCTTTTTTATGCAAAAAAAATGCGGACGCAAGGTCCGCAAAAGTTCACGTTGGCTTTAGTTATTTCGAGTATGAGAGAAATTCTCAAAACGGACAGTAGCTTCAAGGGTTAAAGGGGTACCGTTCCGTTTCTGTGGTGCATTATTAAACAGAAAGCTTGATAGGGATAATCGTTCGTTGCTATGCTACCTATCGCTACGAACTATCGTGGCGATGGAGGATGAATAATGAATATTCGTGATCTTGAATACCTGGTAGCGCTAGCCGAACATCGTCACTTCCGACGAGCGGCAGACTCCTGTCACGTTAGCCAACCCACGCTGAGCGGGCAGATCCGCAAGCTGGAAGATGAGCTTGGCGTCATGTTGCTGGAGCGTACGAGTCGTAAGGTGCTGTTCACCCAGGCTGGTTTGCTGCTGGTGGATCAGGCGCGCACCGTGCTGCGCGAGGTCAAAGTGCTCAAGGAGATGGCAAGCCAACAAGGCGAGACAATGTCTGGCCCGCTGCATATTGGTTTGATCCCAACGGTGGGGCCATACCTGCTGCCGCATATTATCCCTATGTTGCACCAGACCTTTCCAAAACTGGAAATGTATCTTCATGAGGCGCAGACGCATCAGCTGTTGGCGCAACTGGATAGCGGCAAGCTCGACTGCGTCATTCTGGCGCTGGTCAAAGAGAGTGAGGCGTTCATCGAAGTACCGTTATTTGATGAGCCTATGATGCTGGCGATCTATGAAGATCATCCATGGGCAAACCGTGACTGTGTTCCGATGTCCGATCTGGCGGGTGAAAAACTGCTGATGCTGGAAGATGGCCACTGCCTGCGCGATCAGGCGATGGGCTTCTGCTTTGAAGCGGGTGCTGATGAAGATACCCATTTCCGGGCAACCAGTCTGGAAACGCTGCGTAACATGGTAGCGGCAGGAAGCGGTATTACCTTGCTGCCTGCGCTGGCCGTTCCGCCGGAGCGTAAGCGTGATGGTGTCGTTTATCTGCCATGCATTAAACCCGAACCGCGTCGCACGATTGGTCTGGTGTACCGTCCTGGTTCGCCGCTGCGCAGCCGTTATGAACAGCTGGCAGAGGCCATCCGTGGATCAATGGATGGCCATTTCGACAGTGCGTTAAAACAGGCGGTTTAAGCCATTTAGCGCCGCTACCCGATAGGCTTCTGCCATGGTTGGGTAGTTAAAGGTGGTGTTAACGAAGTACTCGATAGTGTTACCACCACCTTTTTGCTCCATTATCGCTTGTCCGATGTGAATAATTTCGGCCGCGCGCTCCCCAAAGCAGTGGATCCCCAAAATCTCTTTGGTTTCGCGATGGAACAGGATCTTCAGTGTTCCGACACTCATACCCACGATTTGTGCACGTGCCAGATGCTTAAACTGGGCGCGGCCAACCTCGTATGGAACTTTCATTGCCGTGAGCTGCTGTTCTGTTTTACCAACGGAGCTGATTTCCGGAATGGTGTAAATTCCGGTTGGGATATCTTCGATCAGATGCGCGGTGGCTTCGCCTTTTACCAGTGCCTGGGCGGCAATGCGTCCCTGGTCGTAGGCCGCTGATGCCAGGCTCGGATAACCGATCACATCCCCTACGGCATACACATGCGGCAGCGCCGTCTGGTACATGCTGTTGACCTTCAATTGCCCACGGCTGTCGGTTTTCAGACCAATATTTTCCAGCGCCAGCGAATCGGTATTACCGGTACGGCCATTGGCGTACAGCAGGCAGTCGGCCTTCAGTTTCTTACCGGACTTCAGGTGCATGATGACGCCGTCATCGCAACCTTCAATCTTCTCATACTCTTCGTTGTGGCGAATGACCACACCGCTGTTCCAGAAGTGGTAAGAGAGCGAGTCGGACATCTCCTGATCGAGGAATGCCAGCAGACGATCACGGGTGTTGATTAAATCAACTTTGACGTCCATTCCACGGAAGATCGACGCATATTCACAGCCAATGACCCCCGCGCCATAAATCAGCACATGACGGGGTTCGTGGTGCAGGCTCAGGATAGAGTCACTGTCGTAAACCCGGGGATGCGAAAAGTCGACATCAACAGGGCGATAAGGACGCGAACCGCAGGCAATAACAAACTTATCCGCAGTCAGCGTTTCCACCGTACCGTCGTGACATTCCAGGGCAATCGTGTGTTCATCAACAAAACGGGCATTTCCCTGCAAAATTTCGCAGTGGTTGCGTTCGTAAAATCCTTGCCGCATACGTGTTTGCTGATTAATAACGTTATCAGCGTGGTTGAGAATATCGGCGAAAGAAGAACGAAGGAGTCGGGAGTGGTCGCTGTACAGTGGGTTCTGATTGAATTCAATAATGCGGCTGACGGCGTGGCGGAGAGCTTTCGACGGGATGGTGCCCCAGTGGGTACAACCTCCGCCGACGTTATGATAGCGCTCAATTACCGCGACGCGCGCTCCTTGCTTAACCAGACCCATTGCCGCGCCTTCGCCGCCGGGACCGGAACCTATTACTATTGCATCGTAATCGTAAGAATGTGACATGGTCAGGCTTACCTGTTCTTATACATAAAAGCAACAGAATAGTAACATCGTTGTTGAGATAACCCAATTATCGTTGTGCTTTTTTGCGAACTCGAAGCACAAACTGCGCGTAAACAATCATTCACAAAGCCATGCCAACCGCCTAATCTCTGGTATAGTGCCAGCAAGGTATGTGGAAGGATTCAGACATCGTGATGGGCGTTAGAGCGCAACAAAAAGAAAAAACCCGGCGTTCGCTGGTAGAAGCCGCATTTAGTCAACTGAGCGCTGAGCGCAGTTTTGCCAGTCTCAGTTTACGCGAAGTTGCTCGTGAAGCGGGCATTGCGCCAACCTCGTTTTATCGCCATTTCCGCGATGTGGATGAACTCGGCCTGACGATGGTGGATGAAAGCGGTCTGATGCTGCGTCAGTTGATGCGCCAGGCGCGCCAGCGTATCGCGAAGGGCGGGAGTGTGATCCGCACCTCGGTCTCAACATTTATGGAGTTCATCGGCAACAATCCCAACGCCTTCCGTTTATTATTGCGCGAGCGTTCGGGGACATCCGCAGCGTTTCGTGCAGCGGTCGCTCGTGAAATTCAGCACTTCATTGCGGAACTTGCGGACTATCTGGAACTCGAAAACCATATGCCTCGTGCGTTTACTGAAGCGCAAGCCGAAGCCATGGTAACCATTGTGTTCAGCGCCGGGGCAGAAGCACTGGATGTTGGCGCTGAACAGCGCCGACAACTGGAAGAGCGGCTGGTATTGCAACTACGCATGATCGCGAAAGGCGCATTTTATTGGTACCGCCGTGAACAAGAGAAGATGACGCACCACTCCGAGTAACGAGAAGGACAAGCAATGAAACAGTCAGGTCAAGATAAAGGTACGCTGCTGCTGGCGCTGGTTGCTGGCTTATCGATCAATGGTACATTTGCGGCGCTGTTTAGCTCCATTGTGCCATTCTCCGTATTCCCGATTATTTCGCTGGTGCTGACGGTGTATTGTCTGCATCAACGCTATCAGAACCGCACCATGCCTGTGGGATTGCCGGGCCTGGCCGCTGCCTGTTTTATTCTCGGTGTTCTGCTGTACAGCACCGTGGTACGCGCTGAATATCCGGATATTGGCTCTAACTTCTTCCCGGCGGTACTGTCTGTGATATTGGTGTTCTGGATCGGCTTTAAAGTGCGTAACCGTAAACAGGAAATTGCAGAGTAACAGTTGTCGCTGTAGGCCGGATAAGGCAAAGCCACTATCCGGCAATCTGAACAGGTAGCGCTTATCCAGCCTACGTTCTGTCTTACTTCTTGGTTAACAGTACGCCGCACTCCATATGGTGCGTATACGGGAACTGATCGAATAGCGCCAGACGTGAAACATTGTGCGTCTGGCTTAACGTTTCCAGATTCTTACACAGCGTCTCCGGATTGCAGGAGATGTACAGAATGCGCGGATACGCCTGCACCATTTTCTCCGTTTCACTGTCCAGACCGCTGCGCGGTGGGTCAACGAAGATAGTTTCACACTGGTAACTCTTCAGATCGATTCCCTGCAAACGGTTGAACTCGCGAACGCCGTTCATCGCCTGAGTAAATTCTTCGGCCGCCATGCGGATTATTTGTACGTTATCAATCTGGTTCGCCGCAATGTTGTACTGTGCAGCAGCCACGGACGGCTTGGCGATTTCCGTCGCCAGTACGCGGTTGAAGTTTTGCGCCAGGGCTAACGAGAAATTGCCATTGCCGCAATACAGCTCCAGCAGGTCGCCTTTTGAGCCCCTGGTGACATCAATCGCCCACTCCAGCATCTGAATATTCATGGCGGCGTTTGGCTGGGTGAAGCTGTTCTCAACCTGGCGATAGATAATCTCTTTACCCGCAACCGGCAAGCGTTCGTCAATGTAGTCCTGATCCAGCTCTATTTTGGTTTTGGTTGCCCGGCCAATCAGATGCACATTCAGGTTTTTCGCCCGCAGCGCATCCCGCAGCGCTTCAGCTTCCTGACGCCATTCATCATCCAGTTTTTTATGGTACAGCATCGATACCACCGCCTGATCGCTCAGGGTTGTGAGGTAATCAATCTGAAACAGTTTGTGACGCAGGACGTGGTTGTTGCGAACGCCTTCGATCATTGCCGTCATCAGCGTGTTGATAAGCTCACTGGCTGCCGGGAAGCTGTCGACACGGATACGGTTTTTGGTCTGGCTGTCGAACATGATGTGGTAAAGATCATCACCGTCATGCCACAAACGGAATTCCGCGCGCATACGGTAGTGGCTGACCGGTGAGCGAAACACTTCCGGAGCCTGTGCATAAAATGGCGTCATTAAGCTCTGCAGACGCACCACTTTTTCAGCTAACTGTGCGTCGTACTGTTCTGTCGGAAGGTGTTCGGGGGTCATGATGCGTCCTGAAAAATAAAAGTACGCGGGGATTGTAGGGATTGCTCATCAGATGTCCAGTCATTGATGATTTCCGATATTGTGATACGCAGTCTGGACAGTGGGTTGTAACAAACTGTAGCATCCGTTTTCCGGTCCTGTGAGTTAAAAGGGAATCCAGTGTGAATCTGGAGCTGACGCGCAGCGGTAAGGAAGGTAGGGGATGAGCGCACCTGGTGCAGACACTGCGGCATGCCGTGGGAAGTTATCGTCTCTTTAAGTTGCCTCCAAGCCCGAAGACCTGCCGGCTAACGTCGCATCTGGCTTTCATCATCGCGTACTATCGGTGGGACCTGCGGCATCCTTCTTATATTGTGGATGCTTTACAATGATTAAAAAATCGTTGCTGTGCACGGCACTTTCCGTCACGGCATTTTCTGGTTGGGCACAGGATACTAGCCCAGATACTCTCGTCGTTACTGCCAACCGTTTTCAGCAGCCTGTTAACACCGTCCTTGCCCCCACTGATGTGGTGACGCGTGAAGATATTCAGCGCTGGCAGTCAAAAGATCTCAATGATGTCATGCGCCGATTGCCGGGCGTAGATATTTCGCAGAGCGGCGGTATGGGGAAAAGCTCCTCGCTGTATGTTCGCGGTACTGAGTCCCGGCATGTCCTGGTATTGATTGATGGCGTGCCGATGGCGCGGGCGGGTATCAGTAATGCGATTGATATTGGTCAGATTCCGGTATCGTTGGTGCAACGTGTTGAATACATTCGCGGGCCGCGTTCAGCAGTGTACGGGTCTGGCGCGATCGGTGGTGTGGTTAACATCATTACGATGAGTGATGAAGAGAAATCACAGATCAACGCAGGTATGGGGACTGATGGTTATCAGACCTACGACGGCACGATAAAAAAACGATTTGGTAACACGATGGTGACGGCGGCTGGCGCTTACCAGACGACCAAAGGTTTTAACATTCAACCTGATTCCCCTTACAGCGGCGACAGCGATCGCGATGGTTATCGCAACAAACTGTTCTGGGGCGGCTTGCAGCACAAGTTTAACGATAACTTCTCCGGTTTCTTCCGTGGTTACGGCTACACGGCGAATAGCGATTACGATCAGGGCTCTTATGGCTATGCTGGCGGTAATGACGAAGCTCAGAATTACACTCAGTCCTGGGATTCCGGCCTTCGTTACAGCTCAGGTATCTATTCCGCCCAACTGATTGCTAACTACCAGCATCTCAAAGATTACAACTATAGCAATCAACTCGGTCGTTATGCGGGGGATGCTACGCTGGATAATATGGAACAGCGCTATATTCAGTGGGGAAATAACGTTGAGGTTGGGCATGGAGCGATTAGCGGTGGTGTCGACTGGAAACAAGAAAAGCTGACTTCCAGTAGTACCACGAAATCGGACGCTTATAAACGTGATACGACCGGACTTTATCTAACTGGGCAACAACAAATTGAAAGCGTCACGCTGGAAGCCTCAGGCCGTGAAGATCATGATGAACAATTCGGCTGGCATGGCACCTGGCAGACTGCTGCAGGCTGGGAGTTTGTTGATGGCTACCGTGCAACGCTCTCTTATGGCACAGGTTTCCTGGCTCCTTCACTTGGTCAGCAATACGGGGCTACGCGTTTTGCTTCTTCCTATGGGCCGGGTATTGCAGCCAACCCGAATTTGAAACCGGAAGAATCTAAACAGTGGGAAGCAGGGATTGATGGATTGACAGGGCCGCTTGATTGGCGTCTTTCTGCATATCATTATGAAATTCAAAACCTGATCGATTACAAGAATAACCAGTACGTCAACGTTAAGTCAGCCACGATTAAAGGGCTGGAATGGACTGGGAATGTTACGACAGGCCCGGTAGATCATCACCTGACGCTACAGTATGTTGACCCGCGGGATGATGATACGAATAAGGTACTCTATCGCCGAGCAAAACAGCAGGTTAAGTATGAGTTAACTGGGCAGGTTCAGGACTTGGGGTGGAACGTTGCTTATCAATATATAGGTGAACGTTACGATAATGATTACGACAATAATCGTGATGTTAAATTGGGCGGTGTCAGCTTGTGGGATATCGGAGTGTCATATCCAATCACCTCACAGCTGACAGTTCGTGGTAAAATCGCCAACCTGTTCGATAAAGATTACGAGACAGTTTATGGCTACGCAACTGCAGGACGGGAATACACCTTGTCTGGCAGCTACACCTTCTGATCCCCGTCCCACCGTGCTGGTATTTGATTCCGGCGTCGGTGGGTTGTCGGTCTATGACGAGATCCGGCGTCTTCTGCCGGATCTCCACTATATCTACGCTTTCGACAACGTCGCCTTTCCTTATGGAGAGAAGAGCGAGGCGTTTATCGTCGAGCGTGTTGTTGAGATTGTGACTGCGGTCCAGCAGCGCTATCCCCTCTCTCTTGCGGTCATCGCGTGTAATACAGCAAGCACGGTGTCGCTCCCTGCGTTACGTGAGAAATTTGCTTTCCCGGTTGTGGGCGTGGTGCCTGCGATTAAACCGGCAGCGCGACTCACGGCGAACGGTGTTGTGGGGCTACTGGCTACACGTGCAACGGTGAAGCGCTCGTATACCCATGAGCTGATTGCGCGATTCGCTAACGAATGCCAAATTGCAATGTTGGGTTCTGCTGAGCTGGTGGAACTTGCGGAAGCGAAGCTACACGGTGAAACAGTTTCTCTGGAAGAGCTGCGGCGTATTCTGCGTCCGTGGCTGCGGATGTCTGAACCACCTGACACTGTAGTGCTCGGCTGCACTCATTTCCCTCTATTACAGGAAGAGCTTTTACAGGTCCTGCCCGAGGGGACGAGACTGGTGGATTCTGGTGCCGCGATAGCGCGCCGCACGGCCTGGTTGTTAGAGCATGAAGCACCAGATGCGAAATCAACCGATGAGAACGTCGCATTTTGTATGGCAATGACGACAGAAGCTGAACAATTATTGCCTGTGCTACAGCGCTATGGCTTTAAAACGCTCGAAAAACTGTCAGTTTAAGTGGTTTTGATGAAAAAATACGCACTCGGAAGATTATTTTAAATTTCCCCTTGTCAGCCTGAAATAACTCCCTATAATGCGCCTCCACTGACACGGAACAACGGATTAAAAGCCGCCGGGTCAGCGGGGTTCCACTGAGAATCTCGTAGAGAAAAGCAAAAATAAATGCTTGACTCTGAATGAGGAAAACGTAATATACGGGACCTCGCGACAGAGCGCTAAAGCGCGTCGCAACTGCTCTTTAACAATTTATCAGACAATCTGTGTGGGCACTCGAAGATACGGATTCTTAACGTCGCAAGACGAAAAATGAATACCAAGTCTCAACGAGTGAACACGTAATTCATTACGAAGTTTAATTCATTGAGCATCAAACTTTTAAATTGAAGAGTTTGATCATGGCTCAGATTGAACGCTGGCGGCAGGCCTAACACATGCAAGTCGAACGGTAGCACAGAGGAGCTTGCTCCTTGGGTGACGAGTGGCGGACGGGTGAGTAATGTCTGGGAAACTGCCCGATGGAGGGGGATAACTACTGGAAACGGTAGCTAATACCGCATAACGTCGCAAGACCAAAGAGGGGGACCTTCGGGCCTCTTGCCATCGGATGTGCCCAGATGGGATTAGCTAGTAGGTGGGGTAACGGCTCACCTAGGCGACGATCCCTAGCTGGTCTGAGAGGATGACCAGCCACACTGGAACTGAGACACGGTCCAGACTCCTACGGGAGGCAGCAGTGGGGAATATTGCACAATGGGCGCAAGCCTGATGCAGCCATGCCGCGTGTATGAAGAAGGCCTTCGGGTTGTAAAGTACTTTCAGCGAGGAGGAAGGTGTTGTGGTTAATAACCGCAGCAATTGACGTTACTCGCAGAAGAAGCACCGGCTAACTCCGTGCCAGCAGCCGCGGTAATACGGAGGGTGCAAGCGTTAATCGGAATTACTGGGCGTAAAGCGCACGCAGGCGGTCTGTCAAGTCGGATGTGAAATCCCCGGGCTCAACCTGGGAACTGCATCCGAAACTGGCAGGCTAGAGTCTTGTAGAGGGGGGTAGAATTCCAGGTGTAGCGGTGAAATGCGTAGAGATCTGGAGGAATACCGGTGGCGAAGGCGGCCCCCTGGACAAAGACTGACGCTCAGGTGCGAAAGCGTGGGGAGCAAACAGGATTAGATACCCTGGTAGTCCACGCCGTAAACGATGTCGACTTGGAGGTTGTGCCCTTGAGGCGTGGCTTCCGGAGCTAACGCGTTAAGTCGACCGCCTGGGGAGTACGGCCGCAAGGTTAAAACTCAAATGAATTGA
Organism: Citrobacter sp. C13; assembly: GCF_014596815.2. Classification (NCBI taxonomy): domain Bacteria; kingdom Pseudomonadati; phylum Pseudomonadota; class Gammaproteobacteria; order Enterobacterales; family Enterobacteriaceae; genus Citrobacter; species Citrobacter sp. C13. The sequence continues at coordinate 4,602,207 of NZ_CP115024.1, read as the reverse complement.
CGGGGGCCCGCACAAGCGGTGGAGCATGTGGTTTAATTCGATGCAACGCGAAGAACCTTACCTACTCTTGACATCCAGAGAACTTAGCAGAGATGCTTTGGTGCCTTCGGGAACTCTGAGACAGGTGCTGCATGGCTGTCGTCAGCTCGTGTTGTGAAATGTTGGGTTAAGTCCCGCAACGAGCGCAACCCTTATCCTTTGTTGCCAGCGGTTCGGCCGGGAACTCAAAGGAGACTGCCAGTGATAAACTGGAGGAAGGTGGGGATGACGTCAAGTCATCATGGCCCTTACGAGTAGGGCTACACACGTGCTACAATGGCATATACAAAGAGAAGCGACCTCGCGAGAGCAAGCGGACCTCATAAAGTATGTCGTAGTCCGGATTGGAGTCTGCAACTCGACTCCATGAAGTCGGAATCGCTAGTAATCGTGGATCAGAATGCCACGGTGAATACGTTCCCGGGCCTTGTACACACCGCCCGTCACACCATGGGAGTGGGTTGCAAAAGAAGTAGGTAGCTTAACCTTCGGGAGGGCGCTTACCACTTTGTGATTCATGACTGGGGTGAAGTCGTAACAAGGTAACCGTAGGGGAACCTGCGGTTGGATCACCTCCTTACCTTAAAGAACCGACCTTTGCAGTGCTCACACAGATTGTCTGATGAAAATTAGCAGTAAGAAAATCTCTGCAGGCTTGTAGCTCAGGTGGTTAGAGCGCACCCCTGATAAGGGTGAGGTCGGTGGTTCAAGTCCACTCAGGCCTACCAAATTCTTTCTGATACCGCGTTGTGAAACGACTCGCATACTTCAGTATGCTTCACCGTTCCACGCCTTGTCTCAGCAAGAATTAAGGTGAATGAGATAACTACGATGGGGCTATAGCTCAGCTGGGAGAGCGCCTGCCTTGCACGCAGGAGGTCTGCGGTTCGATCCCGCATAGCTCCACCATCCCTTACTGCAAAAACACAAGAAAACTTCAGAGTGTACCTGAAAAGGTTCACTGCGAAGTTTTGCTCTTTAAAAATCTGGATCAAGCTGAAAATTGAAACGACACACTGTTTCATTTCTCCGTAATAAGAAATGAAAAGCGGTGTGTTCGAGTCTCTCAAATTTTTGCAAACCGATGATGAATCGAAAGAAACATCTTCGGGTTGTGAGGTTAAGCGACTAAGCGTACACGGTGGATGCCCTGGCAGTCAGAGGCGATGAAGGACGTGCTAATCTGCGATAAGCGTCGGTAAGGTGATATGAACCGTTATAACCGGCGATTTCCGAATGGGGAAACCCAGTGTGATTCGTCACACTATCATTACGTGAATACATAGCGTAATGAAGCGAACCGGGGGAACTGAAACATCTAAGTACCCCGAGGAAAAGAAATCAACCGAGATTCCCCCAGTAGCGGCGAGCGAACGGGGAGCAGCCCAGAGTCTGAATCAGCATGTGTGTTAGTGGAAGCGTCTGGAAAGTCGCACGATACAGGGTGAAAGTCCCGTACACAAAAGTGCATGTGTTGTGAACTCGAAGAGTAGGGCGGGACACGTGGTATCCTGTCTGAATATGGGGGGACCATCCTCCAAGGCTAAATACTCCTGACTGACCGATAGTGAACCAGTACCGTGAGGGAAAGGCGAAAAGAACCCCGGCGAGGGGAGTGAAAAAGAACCTGAAACCGTGTACGTACAAGCAGTGGGAGCACCCTTTGGGGTGTGACTGCGTACCTTTTGTATAATGGGTCAGCGACTTATATTCTGTAGCAAGGTTAACCGAATAGGGGAGCCGAAGGGAAACCGAGTCTTAACTGGGCGTTAAGTTGCAGGGTATAGACCCGAAACCCGGTGATCTAGCCATGGGCAGGTTGAAGGTTGGGTAACACTAACTGGAGGACCGAACCGACTAATGTTGAAAAATTAGCGGATGACTTGTGGCTGGGGGTGAAAGGCCAATCAAACCGGGAGATAGCTGGTTCTCCCCGAAAGCTATTTAGGTAGCGCCTCGTGAATTCATCTTCGGGGGTAGAGCACTGTTTCGGCTAGGGGGTCATCCCGACTTACCAACCCGATGCAAACTGCGAATACCGAAGAATGTTATCACGGGAGACACACGGCGGGTGCTAACGTCCGTCGTGAAGAGGGAAACAACCCAGACCGCCAGCTAAGGTCCCAAAGTCATGGTTAAGTGGGAAACGATGTGGGAAGGCACAGACAGCCAGGATGTTGGCTTAGAAGCAGCCATCATTTAAAGAAAGCGTAATAGCTCACTGGTCGAGTCGGCCTGCGCGGAAGATGTAACGGGGCTAAACCATGCACCGAAGCTGCGGCAGCGACACTATGTGTTGTTGGGTAGGGGAGCGTTCTGTAAGCCGTTGAAGGTGTACTGTGAGGTATGCTGGAGGTATCAGAAGTGCGAATGCTGACATAAGTAACGATAATGCGGGTGAAAAACCCGCACGCCGGAAGACCAAGGGTTCCTGTCCAACGTTAATCGGGGCAGGGTGAGTCGACCCCTAAGGCGAGGCCGAAAGGCGTAGTCGATGGGAAACAGGTTAATATTCCTGTACTTGGTGTTACTGCGAAGGGGGGACGGAGAAGGCTATGTTAGCCGGGCGACGGTTGTCCCGGTTTAAGCATGTAGGCGGGAAGTTTAGGTAAATCCGGACTTCTTTTAACGCTGAGGTGTGATGACGAGGCACTACGGTGCTGAAGTAACAAATGCCCTGCTTCCAGGAAAAGCCTCTAAGCATCAGGTAACACGAAATCGTACCCCAAACCGACACAGGTGGTCAGGTAGAGAATACCAAGGCGCTTGAGAGAACTCGGGTGAAGGAACTAGGCAAAATGGTGCCGTAACTTCGGGAGAAGGCACGCTGATATGTAGGTGAAGTGGTTTACCCATGGAGCTGAAATCAGTCGAAGATACCAGCTGGCTGCAACTGTTTATTAAAAACACAGCACTGTGCAAACACGAAAGTGGACGTATACGGTGTGACGCCTGCCCGGTGCCGGAAGGTTAATTGATGGGGTTATCCGTAAGGAGAAGCTCTTGATCGAAGCCCCGGTAAACGGCGGCCGTAACTATAACGGTCCTAAGGTAGCGAAATTCCTTGTCGGGTAAGTTCCGACCTGCACGAATGGCGTAATGATGGCCAGGCTGTCTCCACCCGAGACTCAGTGAAATTGAACTCGCTGTGAAGATGCAGTGTACCCGCGGCAAGACGGAAAGACCCCGTGAACCTTTACTATAGCTTGACACTGAACACTGGTCCTTGATGTGTAGGATAGGTGGGAGGCTTTGAAGTGTGGACGCCAGTCTGCATGGAGCCATCCTTGAAATACCACCCTTTAATGGCTGGTGTTCTAACGTAGACCCGTGATCCGGGTTGCGGACAGTGTCTGGTGGGTAGTTTGACTGGGGCGGTCTCCTCCTAAAGAGTAACGGAGGAGCACGAAGGTTAGCTAATCCTGGTCGGACATCAGGAGGTTAGTGCAAAGGCATAAGCTAGCTTGACTGCGAGAGTGACGGCTCGAGCAGGTGCGAAAGCAGGTCTTAGTGATCCGGTGGTTCTGAATGGAAGGGCCATCGCTCAACGGATAAAAGGTACTCCGGGGATAACAGGCTGATACCGCCCAAGAGTTCATATCGACGGCGGTGTTTGGCACCTCGATGTCGGCTCATCACATCCTGGGGCTGAAGTAGGTCCCAAGGGTATGGCTGTTCGCCATTTAAAGTGGTACGCGAGCTGGGTTTAGAACGTCGTGAGACAGTTCGGTCCCTATCTGCCGTGGGCGCTGGAGAATTGAGGGGGGCTGCTCCTAGTACGAGAGGACCGGAGTGGACGCATCACTGGTGTTCGGGTTGTCATGCCAATGGCATTGCCCGGTAGCTAAATGCGGAAGAGATAAGTGCTGAAAGCATCTAAGCACGAAACTTGCCCCGAGATGAGTTCTCCCTGACTCCTTGAGAGTCCTGAAGGAACGTTGAAGACGACGACGTTGATAGGTCGGGTGTGTAAGTGTAGCGATACATTGAGCTAACCGATACTAATGAACCGTGAGGCTTAACCTTACAACGCCGAAGATGTTTTGGCGAAAGAAAGACATCGATTTCAGCCTGATTACAGATGACATCGACATGCTAAAAGCGTGTTGATAAACAGAATTTGCCTGGCGGCTGTAGCGCGGTGGTCCCACCTGACCCCATGCCGAACTCAGAAGTGAAACGCCGTAGCGCCGATGGTAGTGTGGGGTCTCCCCATGCGAGAGTAGGGAACTGCCAGGCATCAATTAAAGTGAAGAAGCCCATCCTGCCGGATGGGCTTCTTTGCGTCTGTGCGGGATGAAAACCGCCGGATGCGGCGTGCCGCCTTATCCGGCCTGCAGGGGCTGGGCTGAACGTATTTTGTAGGCCTGATAAGCGCAGCGCATCAGGCACATCACATCGCAGCACCATCGGGTGCAAAGCAATATCCAAAACCTCCATAACACAAGCCATCCTGCGGCATATGCGGTAAACTAGGCGCGATTTTGCATCAGGAAAGCGTCTATGAATCACTCCCTTAAAGCCTGGAACACCTTCGGTATCGATCAGCAAACGAATGAACTTGTCTGCGCCGAAAATGAACAACAATTGCTGAATGCCTGGCAATCAGCCAATGCATCGCATCATCCAGTACTGATCCTGGGCGAAGGGAGTAACGTCCTGTTTCTTGATACCTTCCAGGGTACGGTGATCGTCAATCGTATTAAGGGTATTGAGATTACAGAACAACCTGATGCGTGGCATTTGCACGTAGGTGCGGGTGAAAACTGGCATCATCTGGTCCAGCATACGTTGCAGCTTGGTATGCCTGGGCTGGAAAATCTGGCGCTTATCCCAGGCTGCGTGGGTTCATCGCCAATCCAGAATATAGGTGCCTATGGCGTAGAGCTACAGCGCGTCTGCGAATACGTAGACTGCGTTGAGCTGTCGACTGGCAAACATCTGCGTGTTGGTGCAGCAGAATGTCGTTTTGGTTATCGTGACAGCATCTTCAAACATGAATACCAGGATCGCTTCGCAATTATTGCTGTTGGTTTACGCTTGTCTAAACAGTGGCATCCGGTACTGACTTATGGCGATCTGACGCGCCTGGATCCTACAACGGTGACGCCTCAGCAAGTTTTTGATTCTGTCTGCCATATGCGCACGACAAAACTGCCCGATCCGAAAGTAAACGGTAATGCAGGAAGCTTCTTTAAAAACCCGGTTGTCACCGCAGAGATTGCGCAGGAGCTCCTGGCAAAATTCCCAACAGCACCTCATTACCCGCAGGCTGATGGCTCTGTGAAACTGGCAGCAGGCTGGCTTATCGATCAGTGTCAGCTAAAAGGCATGCGCATTGGTGGCGCAGCGGTACATCAGCAGCAGGCACTGGTGCTAATCAATGCAGACAATGCGACGAGTCAGGATGTGGTGCAACTTGCACATCATGTACGTCAAAAAGTCGGTGAGAAATTTAATGTCTGGCTCGAACCAGAGGTCCGGTTTATTGGCCCGCAGGGTGAAATGAATGCTGTGGAGATCATTGCATGAAGGATAATACCGTCCCTCTGACGCTTATTTCATTACTCGCTGACGGCGAATTTCATTCCGGTGAGCAGCTCGGTGAAAAGTTGGGAATGAGCCGTGCCGCAATCAATAAGCATGTCCAGACGTTACGCGACTGGGGGGTTGATGTCTTTACTGTTCCAGGTAAAGGATACAGCTTACCGGAGCCTATCCAACTATTAGATGCTTCACTTATTCATTCTCAACTGGATGGTGGAAATATCACAGTCCTGCCGGTTATCGACTCAACCAATCAGTACCTGATGGACCGAATAGGTCAACTGGAGTCAGGGGATGCCTGTGTCGCTGAATATCAGCAAGCCGGGCGCGGCCGCCGTGGTCGCAAATGGTTTTCACCGTTTGGTGCCAACCTGTACCTTTCAATGTTCTGGCGGTTGGAACAAGGACCGGCTGCCGCGATTGGCCTGAGTCTGGTTATTGGTATCGTCATGGCTGAGGTTTTACGCGATCTGGGCGCAGAGAAGGTACGTGTAAAATGGCCCAACGACCTCTATTTGCTCGACCGTAAGCTGGCAGGGATCCTGGTTGAACTGACCGGTAAGACAGGGGATGCCGCGCAGATTGTTATCGGTGCGGGTATTAATATGTCCATGCGCCGGGTTGAAGAAAATGTGGTTAATCAAGGCTGGATTAACCTGCAGGAAGCGGGCATTAACATTGATCGCAATACCCTTGCTGCCCGACTGATACGTGAGTTGCGTGCTGCGTTAGTGCTCTTTGAGCACGAAGGTTTAGCGCCGTATCTGTCTCGCTGGAAGAGACTGGATAACTTTATCGACCGTCCGGTCAAACTTATTATTGGTGATAAAGAAATATTTGGCATCTCACGTGGAATAGACGCGCAAGGTGCATTATTGCTTGAACAAAATGGCGAGATCAAACCCTGGATGGGTGGAGAAATATCGCTAAGAAGCGCTGAGTAATAAGAAGGGGAGCTGTTACTCCCCTTCTTTATTTATTTTCTCAACCTGACTTGCTCAACGGCATGATTGGCACTTTTCGTCATGATTAAGCTTGCTCGTTCACGCGTTGGTAATATATTTTGTTTTAAATTCAGCCAGTTAATCTCTTTCCATAACGATGTGGCGGTGTTGATAGCCTCATCTTCTGATAATTTTGCATAGTTATGGAAATAAGAGTCCGGGTTGGTAAACGCCCCTTCACGGAATTTCAGGAAACGGTTGATATACCACGTCTGGAGTAATTCTTCTGGCGCATCAACATAAATAGAAAAGTCGACAAAGTCAGAAACAAATACATGATGCGGATCGTGAGGATAGTCCATCCCGCTTTGTAATACATTTAGCCCTTCGAGTATTAATATGTCGGGCTGGGCAACGGTTTTGTCGCCATCAGGGATCACATCATAGATGAGATGGGAATAGACCGGCGCCGTGACGTTAGGTACGCCTGATTTCAGATCGGAAACGAATTTAACCAAGCGATGCATATCATAGGACTGGGGGAAGCCTTTCTTCTTCATCAGTCCACGATCTTTCAATACCTGGTTAGGGTGGAGAAAGCCATCGGTAGTAATCAACTCGACCTTGCGATGCTCGGGCCAGCGACTGAGCAAAGCCTGCAAAACACGCGCAGTCGTACTTTTACCGACGGCGACGCTGCCAGCAATGCTAATAATATAAGGAATACGCTCGCCATTCGTGCCTAAAAATTGCTCCAGCACGGCCTGACGTCGCAGGTTCGAACTGATGTAAAAGTTTAGCAAACGCGAGAGAGGCAAATAAATCTCGGCAACTTCTTCCAGCGATAAGTCTTCGTTAATGCCTTTAAGACGAGCAATCTCTTCCTCGGTCAGGGTCATCGGCACGGAATCACGAAGCGCAGCCCACTGGTTGCGATCAAACTGTAGGTAAGGCGACGTTAACGCTTGCTCTTTTATACTCATACGCATGGTCTGGCTGTCATTGCTATATCAGGTCTGCGGTAAAAAACGAAATCATCCCCGGTACGCAATGGCACGCACATTTCAGTTAATTTGGACAATGGGCAGGAGGGTAACACCAGATGGGGGGGAATAATAAGAAAAAATCATCCTCTGAAATGCAATGTGACGAGTATTCCAGATGTATAAAGATGTGCTTTCTCTCTATCAAAGCGTACCTGCCGGAGCAAAATTCCTCTCTGAGGAGGCACCTGGCGTTGGAAATTTGTTCAACCCAAAGAGGAAATAGATTATTTATCGGTCGTATAGTGCAAAATGTGAGCGATAGAACATTTTATGCAATTTTTTAGTTGCATGAGTGCGCATGTCTCCATAAAATGCGCGCTACTTGATGCCGACTTAGCTCAGTAGGTAGAGCAACTGACTTGTAATCAGTAGGTCACCAGTTCGATTCCGGTAGTCGGCACCATCAAGTCCGGTGGGGTTCCCGAGCGGCCAAAGGGAGCAGACTGTAAATCTGCCGTCACAGACTTCGAAGGTTCGAATCCTTCCCCCACCACCACTTTCTGGCAGCGTTATCGCCGCCTGAGTTGATTAAAAAATTAATCAGCTCGAACAGAAAAGAGAGAGATCTCTTTTTTGTTGCAGAAAGAACTGGGTAGCCGAGTTTCAGGATGCGGGCATCGTATAATGGCTATTACCTCAGCCTTCCAAGCTGATGATGCGGGTTCGATTCCCGCTGCCCGCTCCAGACGTGCTGATATGGCTCAGTTGGTAGAGCGCACCCTTGGTAAGGGTGAGGTCCCCAGTTCGACTCTGGGTATCAGCACCACTTCACTTCTCCTTCCCGTTTCTCTCTGTTTACTTTTAAAAGCATTCAACAGCTCAGGTATATTGCCTGGTTGATGTGGTGATATCACCGATTTATCCGTGTCTTAGAGGGACAATCGATGTCTAAAGAAAAATTTGAACGTACTAAACCGCACGTTAACGTCGGTACTATCGGCCACGTTGACCATGGTAAAACAACGCTGACCGCTGCAATCACTACCGTTCTGGCTAAAACCTACGGCGGTGCTGCTCGCGCATTCGACCAGATCGATAACGCGCCGGAAGAAAAAGCTCGTGGTATCACCATCAACACTTCTCACGTTGAATATGACACCCCGACTCGCCACTACGCACACGTAGACTGCCCGGGCCACGCCGACTATGTTAAAAACATGATCACCGGTGCTGCGCAGATGGACGGCGCGATCCTGGTTGTTGCTGCGACTGACGGCCCGATGCCGCAGACTCGTGAGCACATCCTGCTGGGTCGTCAGGTAGGTGTTCCGTACATCATCGTGTTCCTGAATAAATGCGACATGGTTGATGACGAAGAGCTGCTGGAACTGGTAGAAATGGAAGTTCGTGAACTTCTGTCTCAGTACGATTTCCCGGGCGACGACACTCCGATCGTTCGTGGTTCTGCTCTGAAAGCGCTGGAAGGCGAAGCAGAGTGGGAAGCGAAAATCATCGAACTGGCTGGCTTCCTGGATTCTTACATCCCAGAACCAGAGCGTGCGATTGACAAGCCGTTCCTGCTGCCTATCGAAGACGTATTCTCCATCTCCGGTCGTGGTACCGTTGTTACCGGTCGTGTAGAGCGCGGTATCATCAAAGTTGGTGAAGAAGTTGAAATCGTTGGTATCAAAGAGACTGCTAAGTCTACCTGTACTGGCGTTGAAATGTTCCGCAAACTGCTGGACGAAGGCCGTGCTGGTGAGAACGTTGGTGTTCTGCTGCGTGGTATCAAACGTGAAGAAATCGAACGTGGTCAGGTACTGGCTAAGCCGGGCTCTATCAAGCCGCACACCAAGTTCGAATCTGAAGTGTACATTCTGTCCAAAGACGAAGGCGGCCGTCATACTCCGTTCTTCAAAGGCTACCGTCCGCAGTTCTACTTCCGTACTACTGACGTGACTGGTACCATCGAACTGCCGGAAGGCGTAGAGATGGTAATGCCGGGCGACAACATCAAAATGGTTGTTACCCTGATCCACCCAATCGCGATGGACGACGGTCTGCGTTTCGCAATCCGTGAAGGCGGCCGTACTGTTGGTGCGGGCGTTGTTGCCAAAGTAATGAGCTAATTGCCGAATAACATTTGACGCAATGCGCAATAAAAGGGCATCATTTGATGCCCTTTTTGCACGCTTTCACACCAGAACCTGGCTCATCAGTGATTTTTTTTGTCATAATCATTGCTGAGACAGGCTCTGAAGAGGGCGTTTAGTCCGAAACGCACCAGAGCATTTCGGTTTGGATCGCCTCGCTTACGCGGGGTGAAAATGTTTGTAGAATACTTCTGACAGGTTGGTTTATGAGTGCGAATACCGAAGCTCAAGGAAGCGGGCGCGGCCTGGAAGCGATGAAGTGGGTTGTTGTCGCTGTATTGCTGCTTGTAGCTATCGTTGGCAACTACCTCTATCGTGACATGATGCTGCCGCTGCGTGCGCTGGCCGTAGTGATTCTGATTGCCGCAGCGGGTGGTGTCGCGCTGTTGACAACAAAAGGTAAAGCGACCGTTGCTTTTGCCCGTGAAGCGAGAACCGAAGTCCGTAAGGTCATTTGGCCAACTCGCCAGGAAACATTGCACACCACATTAATTGTGGCTGCGGTTACCGCAGTAATGTCACTGATCCTGTGGGGACTGGATGGTATTCTGGTTCGCCTGGTATCCTTTATCACTGGCCTGAGGTTCTAAGATGTCTGAAGCCCCTAAAAAGCGCTGGTACGTCGTTCAGGCGTTTTCCGGTTTTGAAGGCCGCGTAGCCACGTCGCTGCGCGAATATATCAAGTTACAAAATATGGAAGAGCTGTTTGGCGAAGTCATGGTGCCGACCGAAGAAGTGGTCGAAATCCGTGGTGGTCAGCGTCGCAAGAGCGAACGTAAATTCTTCCCGGGCTATGTACTGGTCCAGATGGTGATGAATGACGCAAGCTGGCACCTGGTGCGCAGCGTGCCGCGTGTGATGGGCTTTATCGGCGGTACATCTGACCGTCCGGCGCCGATCAGCGACAAAGAAGTTGATGCGATCATGAACCGTCTGCAGCAGGTTGGCGATAAACCACGTCCGAAAACGATGTTTGAGCCAGGTGAAATGGTTCGCGTTAGTGACGGTCCGTTTGCTGACTTTAACGGTGTGGTTGAAGAAGTGGACTACGAGAAGTCCCGCCTGAAAGTCTCTGTTTCTATCTTCGGTCGCGCGACCCCAGTAGAACTGGACTTTGCCCAGGTAGAAAAAGCCTAAACAGCGATCAAAAAAGCGGCGATTTAATCGTTGCACAAGGCGCGAGATTGGAATACAATTTCGCGCCTTTTGTTTTTATGGGCCCTGTCCGTAAAACGAATTTAATCACGGGGAGCCTCCTTGAGGCGCTATAACCCAACTAGAGGAATTTAGAATGGCTAAGAAAGTCCAGGCCTACGTCAAGCTGCAGGTTGCAGCTGGTATGGCTAACCCGAGTCCGCCGGTAGGTCCAGCACTGGGTCAACAAGGCGTGAACATCATGGAATTCTGCAAAGCGTTCAACGCAAAAACTGATTCCATGGAAAAAGGTCTGCCGATCCCGGTTGTTATCACCGTTTACGCTGACCGTTCTTTCACTTTCGTTACCAAAACGCCTCCGGCAGCAGTTCTGCTGAAGAAAGCGGCTGGTATCAAGTCTGGTTCCGGCAAGCCGAACAAAGACAAAGTGGGTAAAATTTCCCGCGCTCAGCTGCAGGAAATCGCGCAGACCAAAGCTGCCGACATGACTGGTTCCGACATTGAAGCGATGACTCGCTCCATTGAAGGTACTGCACGTTCCATGGGCCTGGTAGTGGAGGATTAAGAAATGGCTAAACTGACCAAGCGTATGCGCGTGATCCGTGACAAAGTTGATGCAACTAAACAGTACGACATCAACGAAGCTATTGCTCTGCTGAAAGAGCTGGCCACTGCTAAATTCGTAGAAAGCGTAGACGTTGCCGTTAACCTCGGTATCGACGCTCGTAAATCTGACCAGAACGTACGTGGTGCAACTGTACTGCCGCACGGTACTGGCCGTTCCGTTCGCGTAGCCGTATTTGCCCAGGGCGCAAACGCTGAAGCTGCTAAAGCTGCAGGCGCTGAGCTGGTAGGTATGGAAGATCTGGCTGACCAGATCAAGAAAGGCGAAATGAACTTTGACGTTGTTATTGCTTCCCCGGATGCAATGCGCGTTGTTGGCCAGCTGGGTCAGGTTCTGGGCCCGCGCGGCCTGATGCCAAACCCGAAAGTTGGTACTGTAACCCCTAACGTTGCTGAAGCAGTTAAGAACGCTAAAGCAGGTCAGGTTCGTTACCGTAACGACAAAAACGGCATCATCCACACCACCATCGGTAAAGTGGATTTTGACGCTGACAAACTGAAAGAAAACCTGGAATCTCTGCTGGTTGCGCTGAAAAAAGCGAAACCGACTCAGGCTAAAGGCGTGTACATCAAGAAAGTTAGCATCTCCACCACCATGGGTGCTGGTGTTGCCGTTGATCAGTCCGGTCTGACTGCGACTGTGGCGAACTAATATTCGCCTTTACGTGGGCGGTGATTTTGTCTACAATCTTACCCCCACGTTTCTGCTAATTGCAGACGTATATCCGAGATATTCAGGCTGTGGCAAGGCGACAACTGAGTGAATCGCCAGGAGCATAGTTAACTATGTGACTGGTGTGAACTAAGGCAGTCAACGCCGTCACAGATTGAATAGCGACAGATAGACAAGATTTGTTCGTTGGAGCCTGGCCTATCCAGGCCTCCGTCGAAGACCGCAGGTGTTTCGTAAGAAACTTAATGCCCTGCGTAGACGGTGACAGAACGCTAAGATTATTTCTGATACTCTGGCTTGTTTCTGCTCACCGTATTTAGACGCTCTCTCAGTTGGGGAGAGTGAAGTGAGTTCCGGAACATGAGTTCCGGCAAACATCCAGGAGCAAAGCTAATGGCTTTAAATCTTCAAGACAAACAAGCGATTGTTGCTGAAGTCAGCGAAGTAGCCAAAGGCGCGCTGTCTGCAGTAGTTGCGGATTCCCGTGGCGTAACTGTAGATAAAATGACTGAACTGCGTAAAGCAGGTCGTGAAGCTGGCGTATACATGCGTGTTGTTCGTAACACCCTGCTGCGCCGCGTCGTTGAAGGTACTCAGTTCGAGTGCCTGAAAGACACGTTTGTTGGTCCGACCCTGATTGCATACTCTATGGAACACCCGGGCGCTGCTGCTCGTCTGTTCAAAGAGTTCGCGAAAGCGAATGCAAAATTTGAGGTCAAAGCCGCAGCCTTTGAAGGTGAATTGATCCCGGCATCGCAAATCGATCGCCTGGCAACTCTGCCGACCTACGAAGAAGCAATTGCACGCCTGATGGCAACCATGAAAGAAGCTTCGGCTGGCAAACTGGTTCGTACTCTGGCTGCTGTACGCGATGCGAAAGAAGCTGCTTAATCGCAGTTATCTTTCTCAAGCATCTGCTTACGTATAAACTTATTCTGATTTTCAGGAACAATTTAAATGTCTATCACTAAAGATCAAATCATTGAAGCAGTATCCGCTATGTCCGTAATGGACGTTGTAGAACTGATCTCTGCAATGGAAGAAAAATTCGGTGTTTCCGCTGCTGCTGCTGTAGCTGTAGCTGCTGGCCCGGCTGAAGCTGCTGAAGAAAAAACTGAATTCGACGTAATTCTGAAAGCTGCTGGCGCTAACAAAGTTGCTGTAATCAAAGCAGTACGTGGCGCAACTGGCCTGGGTCTGAAAGAAGCTAAAGACCTGGTAGAATCTGCTCCGGCTGCCCTGAAAGAAGGCATCAGCAAAGACGACGCAGAAGCACTGAAAAAATCTCTGGAAGAAGCTGGCGCTGAAGTTGAAGTTAAATAAGCCAACTTTTCTGGTTGCAGCCTAAGAAATTAGGCTGATGGCTGGTGACTTTTTAGTCACCAGCCTTTTTGCGCTGTAAGGCGCCAGTAGCATTTCACACTGTTTGACTACTGCTGTGCCTTTCAATGCTTGTTTCTATCGACGTCTTAATATACTGCGACAGAGCATCAGTTCTGTGTAAATCGCAATGAAATGGTTTAAGCGTGATAGCAACAGGCATTGCGGAAAGTATTCGATTTTCCGGTCAACAAAATAGTGTTGCACAAACTGTCCCTTCGTCGGACAGATGGGTCGACTTGTCAGCGAGCTGAGGAACCCTAATGGTTTACTCCTATACCGAGAAAAAACGTATTCGTAAGGATTTTGGTAAACGTCCACAAGTGTTGGACATACCTTATCTCCTTTCTATCCAGCTTGACTCGTTTCAGAAGTTCATCGAGCAAGATCCTGAAGGGCAGTATGGTCTGGAAGCAGCTTTCCGTTCCGTTTTCCCGATTCAGAGCTACAGCGGTAATTCCGAGCTGCAATACGTCAGCTACCGCCTTGGCGAACCGGTGTTTGACGTTCAGGAATGTCAGATCCGTGGCGTGACCTATTCCGCACCGCTGCGCGTAAAACTGCGTCTGGTGATCTACGAGCGCGAAGCGCCGGAAGGCACCGTAAAAGATATTAAAGAACAAGAAGTCTACATGGGCGAAATTCCGCTCATGACTGACAACGGTACCTTTGTAATCAATGGTACTGAGCGTGTTATCGTTTCTCAGCTGCACCGTAGTCCTGGCGTCTTCTTTGACTCCGACAAAGGTAAAACCCACTCTTCGGGTAAAGTGCTGTATAACGCGCGCATCATCCCTTACCGTGGTTCCTGGCTGGACTTCGAATTCGATCCGAAGGACAACCTGTTCGTACGTATTGACCGTCGCCGTAAACTGCCTGCGACCATTATTCTGCGTGCACTGAACTACACCACTGAGCAGATCCTTGACCTGTTCTTTGAAAAAGTTGTTTTCGAAATTCGCGACAACAAGCTGCAGATGGAACTGGTGCCGGAACGCCTGCGTGGTGAAACCGCCTCCTTTGACATTGAAGCTAACGGCAAAGTCTACGTCGAAAAAGGCCGTCGCATCACTGCGCGCCACATTCGCCAACTGGAAAAAGACGATATCAAACATATCGAAGTTCCGGTTGAATACATTGCTGGTAAAGTTGCGGCTAAAGACTACGTTGACGAATCTACTGGCGAGCTGATTTGCGCAGCTAACATGGAGCTGAGCCTGGATCTGCTGGCTAAGCTGAGCCAGTCTGGTCACAAGCGTATCGAAACGCTGTTCACTAACGATCTGGACCACGGTCCGTACATTTCTGAAACTGTACGTGTTGACCCAACCAACGATCGTCTGAGCGCACTGGTAGAAATCTACCGCATGATGCGTCCTGGTGAGCCGCCGACTCGTGAAGCTGCTGAAAGCCTGTTCGAGAACCTGTTCTTCTCCGAAGACCGCTATGACCTGTCTGCGGTTGGTCGTATGAAGTTCAACCGTTCTCTGCTGCGCGACGAAATCGAAGGTTCCGGTATCCTGAGCAAAGACGACATCATCGAAGTGATGAAGAAGCTCATCGATATCCGTAACGGTAAAGGCGAAGTCGATGATATCGACCACCTCGGCAACCGTCGTATCCGTTCCGTAGGCGAAATGGCGGAAAACCAGTTCCGCGTTGGCCTGGTACGTGTTGAGCGTGCGGTGAAAGAGCGTCTGTCTCTGGGCGATCTGGATACCCTGATGCCTCAGGATATGATCAACGCCAAGCCGATTTCTGCAGCAGTGAAAGAGTTCTTTGGTTCCAGCCAGCTGTCTCAGTTTATGGACCAGAACAACCCGCTGTCTGAGATTACGCACAAACGTCGTATCTCCGCACTCGGCCCAGGCGGTCTGACCCGTGAACGCGCAGGCTTCGAAGTTCGAGACGTACACCCGACTCATTACGGTCGCGTATGTCCAATCGAAACGCCTGAAGGTCCGAACATCGGTCTGATCAACTCCCTGTCCGTGTATGCACAGACTAACGAATACGGCTTCCTCGAGACTCCGTACCGTAAAGTGACCGACGGTGTTGTAACTGACGAAATTCATTACCTGTCTGCTATCGAAGAAGGCAACTACGTTATCGCTCAGGCGAACTCCAACCTGGATGACGAAGGCCACTTTGTAGAAGATCTGGTTACCTGCCGTAGCAAAGGCGAATCCAGCTTGTTCAGCCGCGACCAGGTTGACTACATGGACGTATCCACCCAGCAGGTGGTATCCGTCGGTGCGTCCCTGATCCCGTTCCTGGAACACGATGACGCCAACCGTGCATTGATGGGTGCGAACATGCAACGTCAGGCGGTTCCGACTCTGCGCGCTGATAAGCCGCTGGTTGGTACCGGTATGGAACGTGCTGTTGCCGTTGACTCCGGTGTTACTGCAGTGGCTAAACGTGGCGGTACTGTTCAGTACGTGGATGCTTCCCGTATCGTTATCAAAGTTAACGAAGACGAGATGTACCCGGGCGAAGCAGGTATCGACATTTATAACCTGACCAAATACACCCGTTCTAACCAGAACACCTGTATCAACCAGATGCCTTGTGTATCTCTGGGCGAGCCGGTTGAACGTGGTGATGTGCTGGCAGACGGTCCGTCCACCGACCTCGGTGAACTGGCGCTGGGTCAGAACATGCGCGTGGCATTCATGCCATGGAATGGTTACAACTTCGAAGACTCCATCCTCGTATCCGAGCGTGTTGTCCAGGAAGACCGTTTCACTACCATCCACATTCAGGAACTGGCATGTGTGTCCCGTGACACCAAGCTGGGGCCAGAAGAGATCACCGCTGACATCCCGAACGTGGGTGAAGCTGCGCTCTCCAAACTGGATGAATCCGGTATCGTTTATATCGGTGCGGAAGTGACCGGTGGCGACATTCTGGTTGGTAAGGTAACGCCGAAAGGTGAAACCCAGCTGACGCCAGAAGAGAAGCTGCTGCGTGCAATCTTCGGTGAGAAAGCGTCTGACGTTAAAGACTCTTCTCTGCGCGTGCCAAACGGTGTTTCCGGTACGATTATCGACGTTCAGGTCTTTACTCGCGATGGCGTAGAAAAAGACAAACGTGCGCTGGAAATCGAAGAGATGCAGCTGAAGCAGGCGAAAAAAGACCTGTCTGAAGAACTGCAGATCCTCGAAGCTGGCCTGTTCAGCCGTATCTACGCTGTGCTGGTTTCCGGTGGTGTTGAAGCTGAGAAGCTCGACAAACTGCCGCGTGACCGCTGGTTAGAACTCGGCCTGACCGACGAAGAGAAACAGAATCAGCTGGAGCAACTGGCTGAGCAGTACGACGAACTGAAACACGAATTCGAGAAAAAACTCGAAGCAAAACGCCGTAAAATCACTCAGGGCGACGATCTGGCACCGGGCGTGCTGAAGATTGTTAAGGTTTATCTGGCGGTTAAACGTCGGATCCAGCCTGGTGATAAGATGGCAGGTCGTCACGGTAACAAGGGTGTAATCTCTAAGATCAACCCGATCGAAGATATGCCACACGATGCTAACGGTACGCCGGTAGATATCGTACTGAACCCGCTGGGCGTACCATCGCGTATGAACATCGGTCAGATCCTTGAAACCCACCTGGGTATGGCTGCAAAAGGTATCGGCGATAAGATCAACGCCATGCTGAAACAGCAGCAGGAAGTCGCGAAACTGCGCGAGTTCATCCAGCGTGCTTACGATCTGGGTTCAGATGTTCGTCAGAAAGTTGACCTGAATACCTTCAGCGATGAAGAAGTTCTGCGTCTGGCTGAAAACCTGAAAAAAGGTATGCCGATCGCAACGCCGGTATTCGACGGTGCGAAAGAGTCTGAAATCAAGGAACTGTTACAGCTGGGTGGCCTGCCGACTTCCGGTCAGATCACACTGTTCGACGGTCGTACCGGTGAGCAGTTCGAGCGCCAGGTTACCGTTGGCTACATGTACATGCTGAAACTGAACCACCTGGTTGATGACAAGATGCATGCGCGTTCTACCGGTTCTTACAGCCTGGTTACTCAGCAGCCGCTGGGTGGTAAGGCGCAGTTCGGTGGTCAGCGCTTCGGGGAGATGGAAGTGTGGGCGCTGGAAGCATATGGCGCAGCATACACCCTGCAGGAAATGCTCACCGTTAAGTCTGATGACGTGAACGGTCGTACTAAGATGTATAAAAACATCGTGGACGGCAACCATCAGATGGAACCAGGCATGCCGGAATCCTTCAACGTACTGTTGAAAGAGATTCGTTCGCTGGGTATCAACATCGAGCTGGAAGACGAGTAACTCTCGATCAAACAGGTCACTGGTGCTGGCGTAACAGCCAGCGCCAGATTGTGCTAACTCCGACGGGAGCAAATCCGTGAAAGATTTATTAAAGTTTCTGAAAGCGCAGACTAAAACCGAAGAGTTTGATGCGATCAAAATTGCTCTGGCCTCGCCAGACATGATCCGTTCATGGTCTTTCGGTGAAGTTAAGAAGCCGGAAACCATCAACTACCGTACGTTCAAACCTGAACGTGACGGCCTTTTCTGCGCCCGTATCTTTGGGCCGGTAAAAGACTACGAGTGCCTGTGCGGTAAGTACAAGCGCCTGAAACACCGTGGTGTGATCTGTGAGAAGTGCGGCGTTGAAGTGACCCAGACTAAAGTACGCCGTGAGCGTATGGGCCACATCGAGCTGGCGTCTCCGACTGCTCATATCTGGTTCCTGAAATCTCTGCCGTCCCGTATCGGTCTGCTGCTTGATATGCCGCTGCGCGATATCGAGCGCGTACTGTACTTCGAATCTTATGTAGTTATCGAAGGCGGTATGACTAACCTGGAACGTCAACAGATCCTGACTGAAGAGCAGTATCTGGACGCGCTGGAAGAATTCGGTGACGAATTCGACGCGAAGATGGGTGCGGAAGCTATCCAGGCTCTGCTGAAAAGCATGGATCTGGAGCAAGAGTGTGAAACTCTGCGCGAAGAGCTGAACGAAACCAACTCTGAAACCAAGCGTAAGAAGCTGACCAAGCGTATCAAACTGCTGGAAGCCTTCGTACAGTCTGGCAACAAGCCAGAGTGGATGATCCTGACCGTTCTGCCGGTTCTGCCGCCAGATTTGCGTCCGCTGGTTCCGCTGGATGGTGGTCGTTTCGCAACGTCGGATCTGAACGATCTGTATCGTCGCGTTATCAACCGTAACAACCGTCTGAAGCGTCTGCTGGATCTGGCTGCGCCGGACATCATCGTACGCAACGAAAAACGTATGCTGCAGGAAGCGGTTGACGCCCTGCTGGATAACGGTCGTCGCGGTCGTGCGATCACCGGTTCTAACAAACGTCCTCTGAAATCTTTGGCCGACATGATCAAAGGTAAGCAGGGTCGTTTCCGTCAGAACCTGCTCGGTAAGCGTGTTGACTACTCCGGTCGTTCTGTAATCACCGTAGGTCCATACCTGCGTCTGCATCAGTGCGGTCTGCCGAAGAAAATGGCACTGGAACTGTTCAAACCGTTCATCTACGGCAAGCTGGAGCTGCGTGGCCTGGCCACCACCATCAAAGCCGCTAAGAAAATGGTTGAGCGTGAAGAAGCTGTCGTTTGGGATATCCTGGACGAAGTTATCCGCGAACACCCGGTACTGCTGAACCGTGCACCAACACTGCACCGTCTGGGTATCCAGGCATTTGAACCGGTACTGATCGAAGGTAAAGCTATCCAGCTGCACCCGCTGGTTTGTGCGGCATATAACGCCGACTTCGATGGTGACCAGATGGCTGTTCACGTACCGCTGACGCTGGAAGCCCAGCTCGAAGCGCGTGCGCTGATGATGTCTACCAACAACATCCTGTCTCCGGCGAACGGCGAACCTATCATCGTTCCGTCTCAGGACGTTGTATTGGGTCTGTACTACATGACCCGTGACTGTGTTAACGCCAAAGGCGAAGGCATGGTGCTGACTGGCCCGAAAGAAGCTGAGCGTATCTATCGCGCAGGTCTGGCCTCTCTGCATGCGCGCGTTAAAGTGCGTATCACCGAATACGAAAAAGATGAAAACGGCGAATTCGTTGCGAAAACCAGCCTGAAAGACACGACCGTTGGCCGTGCCATTCTGTGGATGATCGTACCGAAAGGTCTGCCTTTCTCCATCGTCAACCAGGCGCTGGGCAAGAAAGCTATCTCCAAAATGCTGAACACCTGTTACCGCATTCTGGGCCTGAAGCCGACCGTTATCTTCGCTGACCAGACAATGTACACCGGCTTTGCATATGCAGCGCGTTCAGGTGCATCTGTTGGTATTGATGACATGGTCATCCCAGAGAAGAAACACGAGATCATCTCTGAAGCGGAAGCTGAAGTTGCTGAGATCCAGGAGCAGTTCCAGTCTGGTCTGGTAACCGCAGGCGAACGCTATAACAAAGTTATCGATATCTGGGCTGCGGCGAACGATCGTGTATCCAAAGCGATGATGGATAACCTGCAAACCGAAACCGTTATTAACCGTGACGGCGTAGAAGAGCAGCAGGTTTCCTTCAACAGCATCTACATGATGGCCGACTCCGGTGCGCGTGGTTCTGCAGCACAGATTCGTCAGCTGGCAGGTATGCGTGGTCTGATGGCGAAGCCAGATGGCTCCATCATCGAAACGCCAATCACCGCGAACTTCCGTGAAGGTCTGAACGTACTCCAGTACTTCATCTCTACTCACGGTGCTCGTAAAGGTCTGGCGGATACCGCACTGAAAACAGCGAACTCCGGTTATCTGACTCGTCGTCTGGTTGACGTCGCGCAGGACCTGGTTGTTACTGAAGACGATTGCGGCACTCTGGAAGGCATCACCATGACCCCGGTTATCGAGGGTGGTGACGTTAAAGAGCCGCTGCGCGATCGCGTTCTGGGTCGTGTAACTGCTGAAGACGTTCTGAAGCCGGGTACGGCGGATATTCTGGTTCCACGCAACACGCTGCTGCACGAACAGTGGTGTGATCTGCTGGAAGAGAACTCCGTAGACTCCGTTAAAGTCCGTTCCGTTGTATCTTGTGACACTGACTTTGGTGTATGTGCGCACTGCTATGGTCGTGACCTGGCGCGTGGCCACATCATCAACAAAGGTGAAGCAATCGGCGTTATCGCGGCACAGTCCATCGGTGAACCGGGTACACAGCTGACGATGCGTACGTTCCACATCGGTGGTGCGGCATCTCGTGCGGCTGCTGAATCCAGCATCCAGGTGAAAAACAAAGGTAGCATCCGTCTGAGCAACGCGAAGTCGGTTGTGAACTCCAGCGGTAAACTGGTTATCACCTCACGTAACACCGAACTGAAACTGATCGACGAATTCGGCCGTACCAAAGAAAGCTATAAAGTGCCTTACGGCTCCGTTATGGCGAAAGGTGATGGCGAACAGGTTGCTGGCGGCGAAACCGTAGCAAACTGGGATCCGCACACCATGCCGGTTATCACCGAAGTGAGTGGTTTCGTCCGCTTTACTGACATGATCGACGGCCAGACCATTACTCGTCAGACCGACGAACTGACCGGTCTGTCTTCTCTGGTGGTTCTGGATTCTGCAGAGCGTACTGCGGGTGGTAAAGACCTGCGTCCGGCACTGAAAATTGTTGATGCTCAGGGCAACGACGTTCTGATCCCAGGCACCGATATGCCTGCTCAGTACTTCCTGCCGGGTAAAGCGATTGTTCAGCTGGAAGATGGCGTACAGATCAGCTCTGGTGACACCCTGGCGCGTGTTCCGCAGGAATCCGGCGGTACCAAGGATATCACCGGTGGTCTGCCGCGCGTTGCGGACCTGTTCGAAGCACGTCGTCCGAAAGAGCCGGCAATCCTGGCTGAAATCAGCGGCATCATTTCCTTCGGTAAAGAAACCAAAGGTAAACGTCGTCTGGTTATCACCCCGGTAGACGGTAGCGAACCGTACGAAGAGATGATTCCGAAATGGCGTCAGCTCAACGTGTTCGAAGGTGAACGTGTAGAACGTGGTGACGTGGTTTCCGACGGTCCGGAAGCGCCGCACGATATCCTGCGTCTGCGTGGTGTGCATGCTGTAACTCGTTACATCGTTAACGAAGTTCAGGACGTATACCGTCTGCAGGGTGTTAAGATTAACGATAAACACATCGAAGTTATCGTTCGTCAGATGTTGCGTAAAGCCACCATCGAAAGCGCTGGTAGCTCCGACTTCCTGGAAGGCGAGCAGGTTGAATACTCCCGCGTCAAGATCGCAAACCGCGAGCTGGAAGCGAACGGCAAAGTGGGTGCAACGTTCTCCCGCGATCTGCTGGGTATCACCAAAGCGTCTCTGGCAACCGAGTCCTTCATCTCTGCAGCATCGTTCCAGGAAACCACGCGTGTCCTGACCGAAGCAGCTGTTGCAGGTAAACGTGATGAACTGCGCGGTCTGAAAGAGAACGTCATCGTGGGTCGTCTGATCCCGGCAGGTACTGGTTATGCGTACCACCAGGATCGTATGCGCCGTCGCGCAGCGGGCGAACTGCCAGCTGCACCGCAGGTAACTGCTGAAGATGCGTCTGCCAGCCTGGCAGAACTGTTGAACGCAGGCCTGGGCGGTTCTGACAACGATTAATCGTTGCCGACCATAATAAAAAACCCGCTTCGGCGGGTTTTTTTATGTCTATGTTATTTCTGATGGCGATTATCAGGTCTACGAAACCATCCGGCAGTGTCATTAATTTACCGGTGGTAACCGCCGATAAAGCTCAATCATATCGCCGGCCAGATCCTGAATCACCATGGCATTCATCAGGTGGTCCTGCGAATGGACGGTGATGAGATTAACCGGTAGTTTGCCGGTACCTTCATCAATGCCGATCAGCTGGGTCTGGATTTTATGCGCTTGTTTGACGTACTCGCGTGATTCCGTCATTGCTTGTTCTGCAGCGGAGAAATCACCCTTACGAGCCAGTTGCAGTGCCGTCAGGGCCTGGCTGCGTGCAGCGCCAGCGTTTACCAATAACTCCATGATGATCGTTTCTAACTCTTCCATACCATCACTCCAGTAGTTTCAGCGCCTTATCCAGTACCGCATCGCCTTTCATCATGCCGTAATCCATCATGTCGATAACGGCGACCTTTTTGCCTAGTGGGTCGGCGATCGCCTGTAGCTTGGCCTGTTCATACTTAACCTGTGGACCGAGCAAAACGATATCCGCTGTAGCGATATTCTCTTCAAACTCGGCCACCGGGACGGCTTTGATGGTGACGTCGACGCCTTTTTTCTGGGCGGCATCTTTCATCCTTTGCACCAGCATGCTGGTGGACATTCCGGCGGCACAGCATAAAACGATGTTTTTCATAAGCAGTCTCGATCAACATGTGTGAATTGATAATTATCGCGAGCCAGCTATAGCAACAACTGCTTTGCAACGAATGTGTGCAAGGCATCACAAAGAAAGCCGCTTTTTCTGAAACCGGTTACAAAAAGAGGCAGAACCCTGCGATCTGGACCAGGGCCAGCGGCTTTTTGAATCGCTTATCACATGCTGGAATATATAATTACTGTCAATAAATACATGTTATAAAAAACAGTATTGACAGCGTTTTTTAAACCCGTATGTTAATACTTAACAGCGGAGAAATTGTAGTTTGCTGTTAACGTAGTAAGTGTTAGTAGAGCTTGATTGGGGTTTGCGATAAAGGCCACGAAGTATTTTTTGTATGAGATAGTCGATGCTGAAAACGCTATCTTTTCACTTCGACAATGCTTTCAGGCCACGTAGTTGATATATCTAATCGCAAAAAGTCAGTAAAACGCGACGATGTAACGCCATGATTTTATAGTAAATATTTGTGATTTCTGCTTTTCTGGTTATCACAAGGGAAATAAGGCAACGCATCAAAGAGTATATGTCGCGAGGGGAAGTGTACTTGTTTAGGTCACCAGCCTTGAGTTCTATTATCAAGCGGGTGGAATGTGTTTAACGGTAAATAGAGGAAAGCTTTAGTTAGTATCAATATCCAATATTATCTATAGTAAACGTGTACATTTTAAAGTAGTACCATCAGCAGTATTAAATCGTTAAGTTTATTAATGTTAAATTTGAAGTGTGTAGTAACGTAAAGCCCTGACTGCAATAGTCGGGGCTTTTGTTCATTGTAGATCAAGCTGTTATCCAGAATGCTTAGCCGCGATGGTTCAACATTGCATCACTCAGTGGGTATTAAAAAAATTAATGCTTGCTTAATGATTAGAAGTAGGTCTACTATAGCGGCATCGGTTTGGAACACAGACCTTATGCAAGCAGTTTTAGTAAAGCAGTTCTCAGTTCAAGCGTTATCCTCAGATACTCTTCTTCATGAGCCTCCTCCCTAAGTGCCCCATAAGTTAATTTCTGCAAAACAGGCCATCTTCGCTGCATAAGCAGCTCAAAAACATGAAAGGAAGTATCTATGTCTAACAAAATGACTGGTTTAGTAAAATGGTTTAACTCTGATAAAGGCTTCGGCTTTATCACTCCTCAGGACGGTAGCAAGGATGTGTTTGTGCATTTCTCCGCTATCCAGAGTAACGATTTTAAAACGTTAGACGAAGGTCAAAAGGTGGAGTTCTCCGTGGAGAATGGCGCTAAAGGCCCGTCTGCTGTTAACGTTGTCGCGCTGTAATCGCCGATAATTTCACGAGCGCTTACGATAGCGATGAAGGCCAGAGCCCGAGCAGTTAAGTGCCAGTGAAGAAAAAACCCGCGAAAGCGGGTTTTTTTGTTTATGCGATTGCTCCTGACCTACGGTACCTGTGAAGCGCGCCCCAGATAGCTGTCCCAGTCTTTCCACACGGGCTGTAAACCCTGGGCCATGAGTGCTTCAGCAACGGCTTCTGGGCGACGATCGTCGTGCGGGGAGAACTGTTCCAGTTCGGGGTGGTTATCGGCATAACCACCGGGCTGGGTTTTTGAGAAGGCGCTGACGTTGTTGATCGCCAATGGGATAACATGGTCACGAAACCATGGCGATTCGCGGGTGGAGAGCGACAGCTCAATTTCTGGTGCCAGTAAACGAAACGCGCAAATGGTCTGGACCAACTGTCGCTCATCCATGATCGATGCAGGCTCAACGCCTCCGGTGCATGGACGCAGGCGAGGGAAGGAGATAGAGTAACGGCTCTGCCAGTAATGCTGCTGCATCCATAGCAGATGTTCAGCCACCATATAGCAATCAACCCGCCAGCTGTCGGACAAACCAATCAACGCGCCAAGACCGATTTTGTCGATCCCTGCGCGGCCCAGCCTGTCCGGCGTTTCCAGGCGCCAGAAGAAATCCTGCTTTTTCCCTTTTAAATGGTGACGAGCGTAAGTTGCCTCATGGTAGCTCTCCTGATACACCATCACGCCATCCAGCCCCAGCGTCTTTAGCTCTGCATATTCAGCCTCTGACAACGGCTGTACCTCCATCTGTAAAGAGGCGAACTGGCGGCGAATGGCAGGCAAATGGCGACGAAAATAATCCATCCCCACTTTGGCCTGATGTTCACCGGTGACCAACAGCAGATGCTCAAAACCCAGCTCACGGATAGCCGCACACTCCCGTGTTATCTCATCTTCGTCCAGCGTTTTGCGTTTGATACGGTTGCTCATCGAAAAACCGCAGTAGGTGCAGTCGTTGGCGCAAAGGTTGGAGAGATACAACGGCACGTAAAAGCTCACCGTGTTACCAAAACGCTGACGGGTGAGCTTCTGCGCCCGCTGCGCCAGCGGCTCCAGATAATCGGCGGCGGCAGGAGAGAGCAATGCCATCAGATCGTCGCGACTAAGATGCGAAGCGTTGAGGGCACGCTCCACGTCAGCGGCGGTTTTACCGTTGATACGCAGGCGGATGTCGTCCCAGTCCAGCTGTCGCCAGCGGTCGCTGAACGTTTTCATGCGAAGGCCTCCAGGAATCCGGTTAACGGGCTGGTGGGACTTGCCTGCGAACTTTTGCTTCCTGGTACCGCCTGGCGTGCCAGCAAGCCAGCTTCAACGGCCAGACGGAAGGCTGTCGCCATCATCACTGGATCATCCGCCACGGCGATCGCCGTATTGACCAGTACCGCGTCGGCGCCTATTTCCAGCGCCTGCGTGGCGTGGCTGGGGACGCCGATGCCTGCATCAACCACCACCGGCACGGTCGCCTGCTGGATAATAATCTCCAGCATTGCTTTGGTTTCCAGCCCCTGATTAGATCCGATGGGCGCGCCGAGCGGCATGACTGCCGAACAGCCTACTTCTTCCAGCCGTTTGCACAATACCGGGTCCGCGCCGCAGTAAGGCAGTACCACGAAGCCCTGCTTCACCAGCGCCTCGGCGGCCTTTAGCGTTTCAATCGGATCGGGTAACAGCCAGCGGGCGTCCGGATGGATTTCTAATTTCAGCCAGTTTGTGCCCAACGCTTCACGCGCCAGTTGGGCGGCGAAGATGGCTTCTTCGGCGGTTTTTGCTCCTGAAGTGTTGGGCAACAGCGTCACACCAGCTTCTATCAGCGGCGCCAGAATGGCGTCGTTGTGCTGACGTAAATCCACGCGCTTCATTGCCAGCGTCACCAGTTGGCTGCCGGAGGCGCGAATCGCCTCGACCATCAGCTGCGATGAAGCAAATTTTCCGGTGCCGGTGAACAGATGCGAATCAAACGTTTTGTCGGCAATACGTAACATATCAACCCCCTGCAATAACCTGAAAAAGCAGGATCTGGTCGCCTTCCTGCACGATTTGCTGCTCCCACTGCTCGCGCGGCAGGATCTGCTGATTGAGCGCCAGCGCCGCGCCCGGTTTAAGCTGATTAAGCGCAGTGAGCAACCCACTGACGGTTTGTCCTTCGGCGCACTGCATCGGCTCATCATTGAACTGAATCTGCATGTTGCCCTCCGCATACCGGGCAGCCGCTGGCACGTCGTAGTGCGAAGCTGCGCCACTGACTGGTTTTACCGTCAAACAGGCGTAGCTCTCCGCTGGGCGTCTCAATACCGCTGAGCAATTTAATCGCTTCCAGCGCCTGCAAGGTGCCCATTACGCCCACAACCGGCCCGACGATACCGGCGGTACGGCAATTGCGTTCGGGCTCTACATCGTCCGGCCACAGGCAGCGGTAACATCCTTGTTCCCACGGGGGCGTCAGCACCATCAGTTGGCCGCCAAAGCCGACGGCGCTGGCGGTGACGAGCGGGGTGTTGAGCGTTACGCAGGCGGCGTTAATTTCCTGGCGCGTGGCCATGTTATCGGTACAGTCGAGCACCACATCGGCACGCGCTACCGCATGCCGAAGCGCATCGCCTTTCAGTCGCTGCTGGAGTGACACCAGCTCGATATCCGGGTTGAGCCGCGTCAGGCGCTGCTGGGCAACCTGCGATTTTGAACGTGCGATATCATCAGTGGTAAACAGGATCTGGCGCTGCAGATTGCTCAGATGAATGTCGTCATCGTCTACCAGCGTCAGTTTTCCGATGCCTGCTCCTGCCAGATACAGCGCGGCAGGCGAACCTAACCCGCCTAAACCGACAATCAGCACATGGCTATCGAGTAGCTTTTGCTGGCCTTCAATGGCGATATCGCCGAGCAGGATCTGCCGGCTGTAACGCATAAAGTCGCGGTCATTCATCGCCCACTCCCGCGATATCCAGTAGTTGGGCCGTAGCGACCTGCCAGTCAGCCGCCTGGGTAATGGCGCTGACCACGGCAATGCTGCCGACGCCGGTCGCCAGTACTGCCGGGGCGCGCTCAAGGCTGATACCGCCAATGGCGACGGTCGGGTAATCCGCTAATCGTTCAATATGGTTTGCCAGTTGCGTAAGTCCCTGCGGGGCGGAAGGCATCTGTTTGGTTTGCGTGGGGAAGACATGACCCAGCGCGATATAAGAAGGCTTAGCGGCGAGCGCGACGTCAATCTCCATATCATCGTGAGTGGAGACCCCCAGGCGTAGCTCCGCCGCCTGGATCGCCTTCAGGTCGGTGGTTTCAAGGTCTTCCTGGCCCAGATGTACGCCGTAAGCGCGGTGCTTAATTGCCAGACGCCAGTAGTCGTTGATAAACAGGCGGGTGTTGTAGCGACGACCCAGTTCAATGGCGGCCATAACGTCGGCTTCGACCTCTTCATCACGCTTATCTTTAATGCGCAGTTGGATTGTGCGTACGCCCGCCTGCAGCAAGCGTTCAATCCATTCCACGCTGTCTACCACCGGGTAAAGCCCGAGGCGAAACGGCACGGTCGGGAAATCAGGCTGGTACATTACGCCTCCTCTTTTTTGAGGTAGATTTCGCCGCCTTTGGCTCGGAAGTTCTCCGACATATCCGCCATGCCGACTTCAATCGTTTGTGCAGCAGCGTAGTCGCGAACCTCCTGGCTGATTTTCATCGAGCAGAACTTCGGCCCGCACATGGAGCAGAAGTGGGCGACCTTGCCGGACTCCTGTGGCAGTGTTTCATCGTGGTAGGCGCGGGCGGTGAACGGGTCGAGCGCGAGGTTAAACTGGTCTTCCCAGCGGAATTCGAAACGCGCTTTCGACATGGCGTTATCGCGGATCTGCGCGCCTGGATGACCTTTTGCTAAGTCAGCTGCGTGGGCGGCAATCTTGTAGGTAATCAACCCTTGCTTAACATCTTCTTTGTTCGGCAGGCCGAGGTGCTCTTTTGGCGTGACGTAGCACAGCATCGCGCAGCCAAACCAGCCGATCATCGCCGCACCGATCCCGGAAGTGAAGTGGTCGTAGCCCGGTGCGATATCGGTGGTCAACGGTCCTAAAGTGTAGAACGGTGCTTCATGGCAGTGCTCCAGCTCTTCGGTCATGTTGCGCTGGATCATATGCATGGGCACATGACCTGGGCCTTCTATCATCACCTGCACGTCGTATTCCCAGGCGATTTTGGTCAGCTCGCCCAGCGTATGCAGCTCGGAGAACTGCGCTTCGTCGTTCGCATCCTGAATTGAACCTGGGCGCAGGCCGTCACCCAGCGACAAAGAGACGTCGTAGGCGGCGCAGATTTCGCAAATCTCGCGGAAGTGTTCGTACAGGAAGTTCTCTTTGTGATGAGAAAGGCACCATTTCGCCATAATTGAACCGCCGCGTGAGACAATACCGGTCAGGCGCTTGGCGGTCATCGGCACGTAGCGCAGCAGCACGCCCGCGTGAATGGTGAAGTAGTCGACGCCCTGTTCGGCCTGCTCCAGCAGCGTGTCGCGGAAGGCTTCCCAGGTGAGATCTTCGGCGATCCCGTTGACCTTCTCCAGCGCCTGGTAGATCGGCACAGTACCGATCGGTACCGGACTGTTACGCAGGATCCACTCGCGGGTTTCGTGGATATAGCGACCGGTGGATAGATCCATCACCGTGTCAGCGCCCCAGCGCGTCGACCACACCAGTTTTTCTACCTCTTCTTCGATAGAGGAGGTGACGGCAGAGTTGCCGATGTTGGCGTTAACCTTCACCAGGAAGTTGCGACCGATAATCATCGGCTCGGATTCCGGGTGGTTGATGTTGGCAGGAATAATCGCGCGGCCCGCGGCCACTTCATCACGCACGAATTCCGGCGTAATGTTTTCCGGCAGGCGTGCACCAAAGTTCATCCCCGGATGCTGGTGGCGAAGCACTTCACTGCGAATGCGCTCGCGGCCCATGTTTTCACGGATGGCGATGAACTCCATCTCCGGGGTCACTATTCCCTGGCGGGCGTAGTACAGTTGGGTGACTCGTTTACCCGCTTTGGCGCGCTTTGGCGTCAGCAGGCCGGTGAAACGCAGATCGTCCAGGCCATCGTCGGCCAGACGTTCTTTGGTATAAGCGGAACTCCGGTCGTCTAATTCTTCGCTATCGTTACGCGCCGCAATCCACGGCTGGCGCAGCTTTGCCAGACCCTGCTGGACGTTAATCGCCACGTCAGGATCGCCATACGGTCCGGAGGTGTCGTATACCGGAACGGCTTCGTTCTCTTCGAACTGCGGGTTGTCTTTGCTACCGCCAGTCAGTGTTGGGCTGAGCTGAATTTCGCGCATCGGAATGCGGATATCCGGCTGCGAACCGGTAATATAAATGCGTTTTGAGTTAGGGAAGGCGGTCCCTTCCAGGGTATCGATAAAGTGTTGGGCTTGAGCGCGCTGTTCGCGGCGTGATGGTTTAGTAGTGGCAGACATAGCTCATTCCAAATAAAAGTAAGGATATGGCTTGTCAGACGACGGATGAAGCAAGAGAGAAGCTCGCCCGGGGGCGATGCTATTGCAGATTGACTCTTGTTCCCTTCGCAGGTTTTAACCTGATCAGGTTCCGCGGATCCCGAATTAACGGTCTCAGCCTTTTCCACTCATGCTGCTGTGGAAAATAAGCACTCCGACAAGAAGTAACCTCAGTAAAGAGGTAATGAATGTAAACTACGCGTTAATGCCGCAAATCTCAAGCATGACGTTTGAGAGTGTTACTCTCGTGCATTGCGTCAAATACCAGCATGATCAGCTTATCTTCCAGCACGAATCGGGCTTCCAGTGCCTCGCCGAGATCCGATAAAACCTGTTGAAATTCAAGGAAGTTATCATGATCAATCGCAGTTTCCAGGCTGGAGTCATAGTAGTCCATGATCAGCTGCGTATTGGCTTCCAGCAGCGGCCAAATTTTTGTGGCTTTTAAAAGCTGCCCGTTCCCTTCCAATTTATGGAGAATACGTTCATAAATACTGAAGTGTCCGGTGGAGAGGTAATCGACTAGGCTCTGACAAAAATCATCCAGCGCCTTTTCATTGAGTCGCATGTACGATTCTTTGCCAGGCTTAATGCCAACCAGATTGTAGTAAGCCACGAGCAGGTGCTTACGTACATGTAGCCAGCGATCAACCAGTTTATTACTTCCTCCGACGTGCTCCGTCAGGCTTTCCAGCTGGTTTAGCATGATTGACTCCGCAAGATGGTGTTTAGGAACTGCTCACCCGTAAATGTAAAAATAATGTAAACAACATGCCTGTGAAGCAAAGGTTGCGCAAGAGATATGGATCGTATAATTGAAAAATTAGATAGCGGCTGGTGGATCGTCAGTCATGAGCAAAAGTTATGGTTACCTCATGGCGAGCTACCTTATGGCGACGCAGCCCGTTTTGATCTGATTGGTCAGCGCGCGCTGCCAATAGGCGAGTGGGAAGGGGAGACTGTCTGGCTGGTGCAGCAGCAGCGTCGACACGATATGGGGTCGGTGCGCCAGGTCATTGACCAGGACGTTGGCCTGTTTCAACTGGCCGGACGCGGCGTACAGCTGGCGGAGTTCTATCGCTCGCATAAATTCTGCGGCTACTGCGGCCATCCCATGCACCCGAGTAAAACGGAGTGGGCGATGCTCTGTAGCCACTGCCGTGAACGTTATTACCCGCAAATTGCCCCGTGCATAATCGTCGCTATTCGCCGAGATGATTCCATCCTGCTTGCCCAACATGTTCGCCATCGTAACGGCGTGCATACCGTACTGGCAGGTTTTGTCGAAGTGGGCGAGACCTTAGAACAGGCGGTGGCGCGTGAAGTTATGGAAGAAAGCGGGATTAAGGTGAAAAATCTGCGCTATGTCACTTCTCAGCCCTGGCCATTCCCGCAGTCTTTGATGACCGCATTTATGGCGGAGTATGATAGCGGCGAAATCGTCATCGACCCGAAAGAGCTGCTGGAAGCGAACTGGTATCGCTATGACGACTTACCGCTCTTACCCCCGCCGGGTACTGTCGCGCGTCGATTGATTGAAGACACTGTGGCAATGTGTCGGGCTGAGTACGAGTAAAGAGCGAGTGGTGATACACTGATGGACTGACGCAATAAGGAACTGCAAAAATGACCGAACTGAAGAACGATCGTTATCTGCGTGCGCTGCTGCGCCAGCCCGTTGATGTCACTCCGGTATGGATGATGCGCCAGGCAGGCCGCTATCTACCGGAATACAAAGCTACCCGTGCCGAAGCGGGCGATTTTATGGCGCTGTGCAAAAATGCCGAGCTGGCCTGCGAAGTCACGTTGCAGCCGCTGCGTCGCTATAAACTTGATGCCGCGATCCTCTTCTCGGATATCCTGACGATCCCGGATGCGATGGGACTCGGGCTGTATTTTGAAGCAGGAGAAGGTCCACGCTTTACCTCTCCGATTACCAGCAAGGCTGACGTCGACAAACTGCCGATCCCGGATCCGGAAGATGGGTTGGGGTACGTGATGAACGCGGTGCGTACTATCCGCCGTGAACTGAAAGGCGAAGTGCCGCTGATCGGCTTCTCCGGTAGTCCGTGGACGCTGGCGACCTACATGGTTGAAGGCGGCAGCAGCAAAGCCTTCACCGTGATTAAAAAGATGATGTACGCCGACCCTAAAGCGCTGCATCTGCTGCTTGATAAGCTGGCGAAGAGCGTCACGCTGTACCTGAACGCGCAGATCAAAGCGGGTGCGCAGTCGGTGATGATTTTCGACACCTGGGGTGGCGTGCTGACCGGTCGCGACTATCAGCAGTTCTCTTTGTACTACATGCACAAAATCGTTGATGGCCTGCTGCGCGAGAACGAAGGTCGTCGCGTACCGGTGACGCTGTTTACCAAAGGCGGTGGTCAGTGGCTGGAAGCGATGGCGGAAACCGGCTGTGATGCGTTAGGTCTCGACTGGACCACTGACATTGCCGATGCGCGTCGTCGTGTAGGTCATAAAGTGGCGCTCCAGGGCAATATGGATCCGTCCATGCTGTATGCGCCGCCAGCCCGCATCGAAGAAGAGGTGGCGACAATTCT
Organism: Citrobacter sp. C13; assembly: GCF_014596815.2. Taxonomy (NCBI): domain Bacteria; kingdom Pseudomonadati; phylum Pseudomonadota; class Gammaproteobacteria; order Enterobacterales; family Enterobacteriaceae; genus Citrobacter; species Citrobacter sp. C13. The sequence goes on along the minus strand of NZ_CP115024.1, from coordinate 4,569,991 downwards.
GGCCGGATTCGGTCAGGGTGAAGGGCATGTCTTTAACCTGGGCCACGGCATTCATCAGGACGTCCCGCCAGAACATGCGGGTGTCTTTGTGGAGGCGGTACATCGGTTGTCCGAACAGTACCACCGCTAAGGAGTTATCATGGATCTCGCGTCATTACGCGCGCAGCAGCTTGAACTGGCTTCTTCAGTGATCCGCGAGGATCGTCTGAAGAACGATCCGCCGGATCTGATCGGCGGGGCGGACGTTGGGTTTGAGCAGGGTGGCGAAGTGACGCGAGCCGCGATGGTCTTACTGAAGTATCCCACGCTTGAACTGGTCGAATACAAGGTGGCGCGTATCGCCACCACCATGCCCTACATTCCCGGTTTTCTCTCCTTTCGTGAAACTCCCGCGCTGATGGCCGCCTGGCAACTGCTCTCGCACAAGCCAGATCTGCTGTTCGTTGACGGGCATGGCATTTCTCACCCGCGTCGTCTGGGCGTGGCCAGCCATTTTGGTCTGCTGGTGGATGTCCCGACGATCGGCGTGGCGAAAAAACGGTTGTGCGGCAAGTTTGAACCGCTCGCTGCTGAACCTGGTGCGCTAGCGCCGTTGCTGGATAAAGGCGAACAACTGGCATGGGTCTGGCGCAGCAAAGCGCGCTGTAACCCGTTGTTTATTTCCACGGGCCACCGCGTGAGTATGGACAGCGCACTGGCGTGGGTTCAACGCTGTATGAACGGCTATCGTTTGCCGGAACCAACACGCTGGGCAGATGCGGTAGCATCCGAACGCCCGGCTTTTACTCGGCTTGCAGCAAAAACGCCCTATATCGGGTAAACTGCGGCTAATTTCCGTATTTGAGAACTCATCATGTTACAAAATCCGATTCACCTGCGTCTGGAGAAGCTGGAAAGCTGGCAGCACGTCACGTTTATGGCCTGTCTGTGCGAACGCATGTACCCAAACTACGCCATGTTCTGCAAGCAAACTGAATTTGGCGATGGACAGATTTACCGCCGAATTCTGGATCTGATTTGGGAAGCGCTGACGGTTAAAGACGCGAAAATCAATTTCGACAGCCAGCTGGAAAAGTTTGAAGAGGCCATTCCTTCTGCAGACGATTACGATCTGTACGGTGTTTATCCGGCGATTGATGCTTGTGTGGCATTAAGCGAACTGATGCATTCGCGTCTTAGCGGTGAAACGCTGGAGCATGCAATCGAAGTGAGTAAGGCTTCGATTACGACGGTTGCGATGCTGGAAATGACTCAGGCTGGTCGCGAAATGACCGATGAAGAGCTCAAAGAGAACCCTGCCGTTGAGCAAGAATGGGATATTCAGTGGGAAATTTTCCGACTTTTAGCCGACTGTGAAGAACGCGATATTGAGCTGATAAAAGGGCTGCGTGCAGACCTGCGCGAGGCTGGCGAGAGCAATATTGGTATAAATTTTCAGCAATGACACCACAAAACGTGATTTAACGCCTGATTTGTCGTGCCTGAAGGCTTCCCATCCGCCCCCGGTCTGGTCTACATTTGGGGGGCGAAAAAAAGTGGCTATCGGTGCGTGTATGCAGGAGAGTGCTTTTCTGGCATTTCCGTCGCACTCGATGCTTAGCAAGCGATAAACACATTGTAAGGATAACTTATGAACAAGACTCAACTGATTGATGTAATTGCAGACAAAGCAGAACTGTCTAAAACACAGGCTAAAGCTGCTCTGGAATCCACTCTGGCTGCTATTACTGAGTCTCTGAAAGAAGGCGATGCTGTACAACTGGTTGGTTTCGGTACCTTCAAAGTGAACCACCGTGCTGAGCGCACTGGCCGCAACCCGCAGACCGGTAAAGAAATCAAAATCGCCGCAGCTAACGTACCGGCATTTGTTTCTGGTAAAGCACTGAAAGACGCGGTTAAGTAATTCGCGTGGCAGTGAACAGTTTTAACGAAGGGGCGGTTTCGCCCCTTTTGTCCATCTGGCGTCATACGCTTTGGCTTTCAGGTGTTCTGTTACTGTCTGCCTGCGGTAGCCATTCTGAGCTTCCTCCTTTCACGGCCAGCGGCTATGTTGGCGATCAGGGGGCGGTACGCATTTGGCGTAAAGACTCCGGTGACGATGTTCACTTGCTCTCGGTATTTAGTCCGTGGCGTAAAGGCGAAACCACTACCAGTGAATACCGCTGGCAGGGTGATTCGCTCTCTCTGATAGAACTCAACGTTTACAGTAAACCGGCTGAACATGTCCGTATACGCTTCGATGACCGGGGCGAACTCAGCTTCATGCAGCGTGAAGTCGACGGGCAAAAGCAGCAGCTTTCCAGCGATCAAATCGCGCTTTACCGCTATCGCGCCGATCAAATTCGCCAGACCAGCGATGCGCTGCGTCAGGGCCGGGTGATATTGCGTCAGGGACGTTGGCATGCGGATAACACGGTCACAACCTGTGAAGGTGAAACGCTGAAGCCAGACCTGGAGTCGTGGGCGATAAACCATATCGAGCGCCGCCAGAGACATTCATCCGTAGAGGTGAGTGTGGCATGGCTGGAAGCGCCCGAAGGGTCGCAGCTACTGCTGGTCGCCAATGAAGATTTTTGTCACTGGCAGCCTACAGCCAAAACTTTCTGAAAACCTGAAGACAGGTAATCAGCAGGCCTGATCCCTATAGCGTCATCAGGCATTAAGTCTTTTACCAGTGCCCCATTCCCATATGGCCGCCGCCGCGATGGTTACCGCCACCGCCGCATCCGCCATAGCCCATACCCGCGCCACGTGGCACGCCAGCCTGCGCCATTGCGACATCGCGTTTAACGCGCTGCTCGTCCAGAGACTGATTCAACGCTTCCATCTCTTTTGCAACGGCGTTAATTTTTGCCGTGTCCGGCGAGCTGGCCGTTAATAGTGCATTGTACTCATAACGTTTGGATGTCAGCTGTTGGCGCAACGCGCTGGTCTGGGAATAATAATCATCATAGATTTTCTGTGCAGCAGCCTGCTGCTCAGCGGTCATTGGCGTACCACCCCGTTGCTGCATTCCATCACCATATCCCCAGTGATTCTGTGCCAGTACTGGGGTGGAGCCAAGTGCGATAAGAGAAAGTGCAATCAGTGCCAGTTTGTTGTTCCGTTTCATCGTTCGTTCTCCTGTTGGTTAGCTTACATTTCCTTTTGCATCTTCCGTGCCAAAGCGGCAATCCCAGTCCTGCGGGCGTTGTACCCGCCGTCTTTGCAGGGAAACGAGTAAAAATGACTCGCCAGAACGCGCCAGCGAGTCATTTTTACCCGTTACTTTCAGCTGTTTGTGTCTGAGGGCAGGGTTATCAGGGGGAAAAAATGGCATGATTTCTGCTGTATACCTGCAACGATGAAAGGAACAGGCGGGGTGAAGGGAGAGCGTATGCGTCTTTATAAGGATACGGTGGCAAAGTGGTTGAGCCGACTCTTGCTGGCGGCAATCTTGGTTTTGGTCGGCTGGTTTTCGATTATGACCATTCGGGACTATGGGCGGGAAAGTGGCGCCGCGCGGCAAACGCTACTGGAAAAAGGCAGCGTGCTCATTCGCGCTCTGGAGTCTGGTACGCGTGTAGGCATGGGGATGCGCATGCATCATGCACAACAGCAGACGCTACTGGAGGAAATGGCTGTACAGCCTGGCGTGCTATGGTTTGCTGTCGTCGATGAGCATGGTGTCATTATTACCCACAGCAATTCCGCGATGGTCGGTAAAACGCTCTATTCATCGGATGTCCTGCGACAGCTTAGTCCTGGGGAGCAAGAAAGCTGGCGGAATATTGAAATTCCAGCGAGGGATGGTGAAAAAACGCCAGCACTGGAAATTTATCGCCAGTTTCAGCCGATGTATGGTCCAGGACGCCACGGCATGGCGCGCTGTGCCAGCAATGACGGGCAGCTTATCTCCCCAGCACAAACCATATTTATCGCCTTTGATGCCAGCGATCTGACAGCGACTCAGGCAAGGGAGTGGCGTAACACACTGATAGTCTTGTCTGCGCTGGCGGCTGTGTTGCTGGCCACCGTGCTGACGTTCTTCTGGTATCAGCGCTATCAGCGCTCGTACAAAGAACTCCAGGATGCGATGAAGCGTAAAGAAAAACTGTTAGCGCTCGGTCATCTTGCGGCTGGGGTGGCACATGAAATTCGTAACCCGCTTTCATCGATCAAAGGGTTAGCGAAGTATTTTGCCGAGCGAACCCCGGCAGGAGGCGAGTCGCATGAGCTGGCACAGGTGATGGCGAAAGAGGCGGATCGTTTAAATCGGGTGGTGAGCGAGTTGCTGGAGCTGGTGAAACCTGCACATCTGACGCTGCAACAGGTGGATCTCAATGAGGTTATCACCCACTCATTACACCTGGTGAGTCAGGATGCGGCAAGCCGGGAAATCCAGCTCCGCTTTTCGGCCAATTGTACGCTGCCCGCTATCCAGGCCGATCCCGACCGACTGACTCAGGTTTTGTTGAATCTGTATCTGAACGCCATTCATGCGATTGGTCGTCAGGGCACGATCACGGTTGAAGCGAATGAAAGCAGCGGCGATCGCGTTAAAATTGTGGTTACCGATACTGGGAAGGGGATTGCGGCGGAACAGCTGGAGGCCATTTTTACGCCTTACTATACGACCAAAGCTGACGGAACCGGCCTCGGGCTGGCGGTAGTGCAGAACATTATCGAACAGCACGGTGGCACCATTCAGGTGGCAAGCGTTGAGGGCAAAGGCGCGACCTTTACCCTTTGGCTGCCGACCAAAGCGAAACAACAGGATTAACAAGGATGACGCGCGGAAAAATCAATATTCTGGTGGTAGATGACGATATCAGCCACTGCACCATTTTACAGGCGCTGCTGCGCGGCTGGGGTTATGAGGTCGCGCTGGCCTATAGCGGGCGAGCGGCGCTGGAACAGGTGCACGAACGCGTATTTGATTTAGTGCTGTGTGATGTACGCATGGCGGAGATGGACGGCATCGCAACGCTGAAAGAGATTAAAGCGCTGAATCCGGCGATTCCGGTCTTGATCATGACGGCGTTCTCCAGCGTGGAGACCGCCGTTGAGGCGCTTAAAACCGGGGCGCTGGACTACTTAATCAAGCCGCTGGATTTTGACCGTCTGCAGGAGACGCTGGAAAAGGCGCTGGCGCATACGCGGGAAACGGGCACTGAACTGCCATCAGCGTCGGCTGCGCAGTTTGGCATGATTGGCAGCAGCCCGGCGATGCAGAAGTTGCTCAATGAAATCGCGATGGTTGCGCCCTCGGATGCCACGGTGCTCATTCACGGAGACTCCGGCACGGGTAAAGAGTTGGTAGCCCGGGCGCTGCATGCCAGCAGCGCCCGTCGCGATAAACAGCTGGTGACGCTCAACTGCGCGGCGCTTAATGAATCGCTGCTGGAGTCCGAACTTTTTGGTCACGAGAAAGGGGCGTTTACCGGGGCGGATAAACGGCGGGAAGGTCGCTTTGTGGAAGCTGATGGCGGCACGTTATTTCTTGATGAAATCGGTGATATTTCACCGCTGATGCAGGTGCGTCTGCTGCGGGCTATCCAGGAGCGAGAAGTGCAGCGCGTTGGCAGCAATCAGACTATTGCCGTTGATGTCCGGCTGATCGCCGCCACGCATCGCGATCTAGCAGAGGAAGTCAGCGCCGGGCGCTTTCGTCAGGATCTCTACTATCGCCTGAACGTCGTCACCATTGAAATGCCAGCACTGTGCCAGCGTCGGGAAGATATTCCGCTGCTAGCCGAACATTTTCTCCAGCGTTTTGCCGCGCGTAACCGCAAAGCGGTGAAAGGCTTTACTCCGCAGGCGATGGATCTGCTGATTCACTACGACTGGCCGGGCAATATTCGTGAGCTGGAAAATGCGATTGAGCGCTCGGTGGTACTGCTGACGGGGGAATATATTTCCGAACGCGAGCTGCCGATGGCGATTGCCGCGATGCCGATAAAAACGGAATTCAGTGGCGAGATCCAACCGCTGGTGGATGTCGAAAAAGAGGTGATTCTGGCGGCGCTGGAAAAAACGGGCGGCAATAAAACGGAAGCCGCCCGTCAGTTAGGCATTACGCGTAAAACGCTGCTGGCGAAAATTTCGCGTTAGCGTTGCTCGCGTTCAATGGCGCGCCAGCCGATGTCGTTACGGCTGAAGCTGCCATCCCAGCGGATGTCGGTCATCAGGGTGTAAGCGCGTTTCTGCGCTTCAGCCACAGTATGACCCAGGGCGGTGGCGCACAGCACGCGACCGCCGCTGGTCAGCACGCGATCGTCATCGGCGAGTTTCGTGCCCGCATGGAACACTTTCCCGTCTTCTACTTCTTCCAGCGGCAGACCGTGGATCTCATCACCGGTGTTGTAGTTGCCCGGGTAACCTCCGGCGGCAATGACCACACCCAGCGAGGCGCGTTCGTCCCACTCGGAGGTTTTCTCATCCAGCTTGCCGTCGCAGGCGGCCAGGCAAAGCTCCACCAGGTCCGATTTCATGCGCAGCATGATCGGCTGGGTTTCCGGATCGCCGAAGCGGCAGTTGAACTCGATAACCTTCGGATTGCCCTGCTTGTCGATCATCAGACCCGCGTACAGGAAACCGGTGTAGGTATTCCCTTCCGCTGCCATACCTTTTACGGTTGGCCAAATAATGCGTTCCATGGTGTGCTGATGCACTTCATCAGTTACCACCGGCGCGGGTGAGTAAGCACCCATACCACCGGTGTTCGGGCCGGTATCGCCGTTACCTACGCGTTTGTGGTCCTGGCTGGTGGCCATCGGCAGCACGTGCTCGCCGTCGACCATCACGATAAAGCTCGCTTCTTCACCGTCGAGGAACTCTTCGATAACAATGCGGTGGCCCGCATCGCCAAAAGCGTTTCCTGCCAGCATGTCATGAACGGCAGCTTCGGCTTCCTCCAGCGTCATTGCCACGATAACGCCTTTACCGGCAGCCAGACCGTCAGCTTTGATGACGATCGGCGCGCCTTTCTCACGCAGATAGGCCAACGCTGGCTCAATCTCAGTGAAGTTCTGATATTCCGCCGTCGGGATCTGGTGACGGGCGAGGAAATCTTTGGTGAAGGCTTTGGAGCCTTCCAGCTGTGCAGCACCTTCGGTTGGCCCGAAGATCTTCAGGCCAGCGGCGCGGAACGCATCGACTACGCCAATCACCAGCGGCGCTTCCGGGCCGACGATGGTCAGGTCAATTTTCTCGTTCTGGGCAAAGCTCAGCAGAGCTGGAATATCGGTGACGCTGATAGCCACGTTCTGCAACGCGGGCTCCAGTGCGGTACCGGCGTTACCCGGTGCGACAAAAACGGTATCAACCAGCGGGGACTGTGCGGCTTTCCAGGCCAGGGCGTGCTCGCGCCCGCCGTTGCCAATCACTAATACTTTCATCGTCTGCTCCGTGGATTAATGGCGGAAGTGGCGCATGTCGGTAAAGATCATCGCGATACCGTGTTCATCGGCAGCGGCAATGACTTCGTCATCACGGATAGAACCACCGGGCTGGATAACGCAGCTCACGCCAACGGCGGCGGCAGCATCAATACCATCGCGGAACGGGAAGAAGGCGTCAGAGGCCATTGCAGAGCCTTTCACTTCCAGACCTTCGTCAGCCGCTTTAATCCCGGCGATTTTTGCGGAGTACACGCGGCTCATCTGGCCTGCGCCTATGCCGATAGTCATGTTCTCTTTGGCATAAACAATGGCGTTGGATTTCACGAACTTGGCGACTTTCCAGCAGAACAGTGCATCGCGCAGCTCTTGCTCGGTCGGCTGACGTTTGGACACCACGCGCAGTTCGCCTTCGCTCACCATCCCCAGATCCCTGTCCTGAACCAGCAAACCGCCGTTAACGCGTTTGAAGTCGAGGCCCGGTACACGTTGTGCCCACTGACCGCAGGTCAGAACGCGAACGTTCTGTTTGGCGGCGGTGATTTTCAGCGCGTCTTCGGTTGCGGACGGGGCGATAATCACTTCCACGAACTGACGGGAGATGATGGCCTGCGCGGTTTCGGCATCCAGTTCGCGGTTGAAAGCGATGATGCCGCCGAATGCGGAGGTCGGGTCGGTTTTATAGGCGCGGTCGTAAGCATCGAGAATAGAGGTGCTTACCGCTACGCCACACGGGTTAGCGTGCTTAACGATCACACAGGCTGGCTCGCTGAACTCTTTCACGCACTCCAGCGCCGCGTCGGTATCGGCGATATTGTTGTAGGAAAGCGCTTTGCCCTGTACCTGCTGCGCGGTGGCAACGGACGCTTCTTTAACATTCTCTTCTATATAGAAGGCAGCTTGCTGGTGGCTGTTCTCGCCGTAGCGCATATCCTGCTTCTTAATGAAGTTCAGGTTCAGCGTACGCGGAAAACGGCCAGCGGCTTCTTTACTTTCACCGTGATAAGCCGGAACCATGCTGCCGAAGTAGTTGGCAATCATGCTGTCGTAGGCGGCGGTGTGTTCGAAGGCTTTAATCGCGAGGTCAAAGCGGGTTTCCAGAGTCAGGGAGCCTTCGTTGGCATCCATCTCTTTAATAATGGCGTCGTAGTCGCTGCTCTTCACAACGATCGCTACGTCTTTATGGTTCTTGGCAGCGGAACGCACCATGGTCGGGCCGCCGATATCAATGTTCTCTACCGCATCTTCCAGCGAGCAGCCTTCACGGGCGACGGTCTCGGCGAATGGATACAGGTTTACAACCACCATATCGATAGGGGCGATACCGTGCTGTTCCATAATTCCGTCATCCTGACCGCGACGACCAAGAATGCCGCCGTGGACTTTCGGATGCAGGGTCTTCACGCGTCCATCCATCATTTCCGGGAAGCCGGTGTAATCGGAAACTTCGGTCACTGGCAGACCTTTCTCCGCTAACAGGCGCGCAGTGCCACCTGTAGACAGCAGCTCCACACCACGTGTGGAAAGTGCCTGAGCGAATTCGATGATACCGGCCTTGTCAGAAACACTGAGCAGAGCGCGGCGGACTGGACGACGTTGTTGCATGGTAAATCCCCTGGATTTGACTATTACAGAGAGCGTTAGGTGAATTCTTGGCTAAAAACTCAGCTAACGCCCCTTACGGGGCATCCTTGTTTTGCGGGGGCATTGTAACGAAAACGTTTGCGCAACGCTCGCGAATTTTTAATTTTCGATTTTGACCTCTTCTTTTTCTGTTGAAGGAGGCTGATATAACGAGAGGATCGTAGAAACGATCGTGTGGTTTGTGGATAACTCTGTGTGTAAATGGGTATAAGGCGGGGTTTCGCTGTGGAATGCAGCAGTCAGTCATTTTTCTGTCATTTAAGGGTTGCGGGCCGCAGGAAACTCCCTATAATGCGCCTCCATCGACACGGCGGATGTGAATCACTTCACACAAACAGCCGGTTCGGTTGAAGAGAAAAACCTGAAAATGAGGGTTGACTCTGAAAGAGGAAAGCGTAATATACGCCACCTCGCGACAGAGCGCTAAAGCGCGTCGCAACTGCTCTTTAACAATTTATCAGACAATCTGTGTGGGCACTCGAAGATACGGATTCTTAACGTCGCAAGACGAAAAATGAATACCAAGTCTCAACGAGTGAACACGTAATTCATTACGAAGTTTAATTCATTGAGCATCAAACTTTTAAATTGAAGAGTTTGATCATGGCTCAGATTGAACGCTGGCGGCAGGCCTAACACATGCAAGTCGAACGGTAGCACAGAGGAGCTTGCTCCTTGGGTGACGAGTGGCGGACGGGTGAGTAATGTCTGGGAAACTGCCCGATGGAGGGGGATAACTACTGGAAACGGTAGCTAATACCGCATAACGTCGCAAGACCAAAGAGGGGGACCTTCGGGCCTCTTGCCATCGGATGTGCCCAGATGGGATTAGCTAGTAGGTGGGGTAACGGCTCACCTAGGCGACGATCCCTAGCTGGTCTGAGAGGATGACCAGCCACACTGGAACTGAGACACGGTCCAGACTCCTACGGGAGGCAGCAGTGGGGAATATTGCACAATGGGCGCAAGCCTGATGCAGCCATGCCGCGTGTATGAAGAAGGCCTTCGGGTTGTAAAGTACTTTCAGCGAGGAGGAAGGTGTTGTGGTTAATAACCGCAGCAATTGACGTTACTCGCAGAAGAAGCACCGGCTAACTCCGTGCCAGCAGCCGCGGTAATACGGAGGGTGCAAGCGTTAATCGGAATTACTGGGCGTAAAGCGCACGCAGGCGGTCTGTCAAGTCGGATGTGAAATCCCCGGGCTCAACCTGGGAACTGCATCCGAAACTGGCAGGCTAGAGTCTTGTAGAGGGGGGTAGAATTCCAGGTGTAGCGGTGAAATGCGTAGAGATCTGGAGGAATACCGGTGGCGAAGGCGGCCCCCTGGACAAAGACTGACGCTCAGGTGCGAAAGCGTGGGGAGCAAACAGGATTAGATACCCTGGTAGTCCACGCCGTAAACGATGTCGACTTGGAGGTTGTGCCCTTGAGGCGTGGCTTCCGGAGCTAACGCGTTAAGTCGACCGCCTGGGGAGTACGGCCGCAAGGTTAAAACTCAAATGAATTGACGGGGGCCCGCACAAGCGGTGGAGCATGTGGTTTAATTCGATGCAACGCGAAGAACCTTACCTACTCTTGACATCCAGAGAACTTAGCAGAGATGCTTTGGTGCCTTCGGGAACTCTGAGACAGGTGCTGCATGGCTGTCGTCAGCTCGTGTTGTGAAATGTTGGGTTAAGTCCCGCAACGAGCGCAACCCTTATCCTTTGTTGCCAGCGGTTCGGCCGGGAACTCAAAGGAGACTGCCAGTGATAAACTGGAGGAAGGTGGGGATGACGTCAAGTCATCATGGCCCTTACGAGTAGGGCTACACACGTGCTACAATGGCATATACAAAGAGAAGCGACCTCGCGAGAGCAAGCGGACCTCATAAAGTATGTCGTAGTCCGGATTGGAGTCTGCAACTCGACTCCATGAAGTCGGAATCGCTAGTAATCGTGGATCAGAATGCCACGGTGAATACGTTCCCGGGCCTTGTACACACCGCCCGTCACACCATGGGAGTGGGTTGCAAAAGAAGTAGGTAGCTTAACCTTCGGGAGGGCGCTTACCACTTTGTGATTCATGACTGGGGTGAAGTCGTAACAAGGTAACCGTAGGGGAACCTGCGGTTGGATCACCTCCTTACCTTAAAGAACCGACCTTTGCAGTGCTCACACAGATTGTCTGATGAAAAGTAAATAGCAAGGCGTCTTGCGATTGAGACTTCAGTGTCCCCTTCGTCTAGAGGCCCAGGACACCGCCCTTTCACGGCGGTAACAGGGGTTCGAATCCCCTAGGGGACGCCACTTGCTGGTATGTGTGAGTGAAAGTCGCCGACCGAAGTATCTCAAAACTGACTTCCGAGTCACGTTTGAGATATTTGCTCTTTAAAAATCTGGATCAAGCTGAAAATTGAAACGACACACTGTTTCATTTCTCCGTAATAAGAAATGAAAAGCGGTGTGTTCGAGTCTCTCAAATTTTTGCAAACCGATGATGAATCGAAAGAAACATCTTCGGGTTGTGAGGTTAAGCGACTAAGCGTACACGGTGGATGCCCTGGCAGTCAGAGGCGATGAAGGACGTGCTAATCTGCGATAAGCGTCGGTAAGGTGATATGAACCGTTATAACCGGCGATTTCCGAATGGGGAAACCCAGTGTGATTCGTCACACTATCATTACGTGAATACATAGCGTAATGAAGCGAACCGGGGGAACTGAAACATCTAAGTACCCCGAGGAAAAGAAATCAACCGAGATTCCCCCAGTAGCGGCGAGCGAACGGGGAGCAGCCCAGAGTCTGAATCAGCATGTGTGTTAGTGGAAGCGTCTGGAAAGTCGCACGATACAGGGTGAAAGTCCCGTACACAAAAGTGCATGTGTTGTGAACTCGAAGAGTAGGGCGGGACACGTGGTATCCTGTCTGAATATGGGGGGACCATCCTCCAAGGCTAAATACTCCTGACTGACCGATAGTGAACCAGTACCGTGAGGGAAAGGCGAAAAGAACCCCGGCGAGGGGAGTGAAAAAGAACCTGAAACCGTGTACGTACAAGCAGTGGGAGCACCCTTTGGGGTGTGACTGCGTACCTTTTGTATAATGGGTCAGCGACTTATATTCTGTAGCAAGGTTAACCGAATAGGGGAGCCGAAGGGAAACCGAGTCTTAACTGGGCGTTAAGTTGCAGGGTATAGACCCGAAACCCGGTGATCTAGCCATGGGCAGGTTGAAGGTTGGGTAACACTAACTGGAGGACCGAACCGACTAATGTTGAAAAATTAGCGGATGACTTGTGGCTGGGGGTGAAAGGCCAATCAAACCGGGAGATAGCTGGTTCTCCCCGAAAGCTATTTAGGTAGCGCCTCGTGAATTCATCTTCGGGGGTAGAGCACTGTTTCGGCTAGGGGGTCATCCCGACTTACCAACCCGATGCAAACTGCGAATACCGAAGAATGTTATCACGGGAGACACACGGCGGGTGCTAACGTCCGTCGTGAAGAGGGAAACAACCCAGACCGCCAGCTAAGGTCCCAAAGTCATGGTTAAGTGGGAAACGATGTGGGAAGGCACAGACAGCCAGGATGTTGGCTTAGAAGCAGCCATCATTTAAAGAAAGCGTAATAGCTCACTGGTCGAGTCGGCCTGCGCGGAAGATGTAACGGGGCTAAACCATGCACCGAAGCTGCGGCAGCGACACTATGTGTTGTTGGGTAGGGGAGCGTTCTGTAAGCCGTTGAAGGTGTACTGTGAGGTATGCTGGAGGTATCAGAAGTGCGAATGCTGACATAAGTAACGATAATGCGGGTGAAAAACCCGCACGCCGGAAGACCAAGGGTTCCTGTCCAACGTTAATCGGGGCAGGGTGAGTCGACCCCTAAGGCGAGGCCGAAAGGCGTAGTCGATGGGAAACAGGTTAATATTCCTGTACTTGGTGTTACTGCGAAGGGGGGACGGAGAAGGCTATGTTAGCCGGGCGACGGTTGTCCCGGTTTAAGCATGTAGGCGGGAAGTTTAGGTAAATCCGGACTTCTTTTAACGCTGAGGTGTGATGACGAGGCACTACGGTGCTGAAGTAACAAATGCCCTGCTTCCAGGAAAAGCCTCTAAGCATCAGGTAACACGAAATCGTACCCCAAACCGACACAGGTGGTCAGGTAGAGAATACCAAGGCGCTTGAGAGAACTCGGGTGAAGGAACTAGGCAAAATGGTGCCGTAACTTCGGGAGAAGGCACGCTGATATGTAGGTGAAGTGGTTTACCCATGGAGCTGAAATCAGTCGAAGATACCAGCTGGCTGCAACTGTTTATTAAAAACACAGCACTGTGCAAACACGAAAGTGGACGTATACGGTGTGACGCCTGCCCGGTGCCGGAAGGTTAATTGATGGGGTTATCCGTAAGGAGAAGCTCTTGATCGAAGCCCCGGTAAACGGCGGCCGTAACTATAACGGTCCTAAGGTAGCGAAATTCCTTGTCGGGTAAGTTCCGACCTGCACGAATGGCGTAATGATGGCCAGGCTGTCTCCACCCGAGACTCAGTGAAATTGAACTCGCTGTGAAGATGCAGTGTACCCGCGGCAAGACGGAAAGACCCCGTGAACCTTTACTATAGCTTGACACTGAACACTGGTCCTTGATGTGTAGGATAGGTGGGAGGCTTTGAAGTGTGGACGCCAGTCTGCATGGAGCCATCCTTGAAATACCACCCTTTAATGGCTGGTGTTCTAACGTAGACCCGTGATCCGGGTTGCGGACAGTGTCTGGTGGGTAGTTTGACTGGGGCGGTCTCCTCCTAAAGAGTAACGGAGGAGCACGAAGGTTAGCTAATCCTGGTCGGACATCAGGAGGTTAGTGCAAAGGCATAAGCTAGCTTGACTGCGAGAGTGACGGCTCGAGCAGGTGCGAAAGCAGGTCTTAGTGATCCGGTGGTTCTGAATGGAAGGGCCATCGCTCAACGGATAAAAGGTACTCCGGGGATAACAGGCTGATACCGCCCAAGAGTTCATATCGACGGCGGTGTTTGGCACCTCGATGTCGGCTCATCACATCCTGGGGCTGAAGTAGGTCCCAAGGGTATGGCTGTTCGCCATTTAAAGTGGTACGCGAGCTGGGTTTAGAACGTCGTGAGACAGTTCGGTCCCTATCTGCCGTGGGCGCTGGAGAATTGAGGGGGGCTGCTCCTAGTACGAGAGGACCGGAGTGGACGCATCACTGGTGTTCGGGTTGTCATGCCAATGGCATTGCCCGGTAGCTAAATGCGGAAGAGATAAGTGCTGAAAGCATCTAAGCACGAAACTTGCCCCGAGATGAGTTCTCCCTGACTCCTTGAGAGTCCTGAAGGAACGTTGAAGACGACGACGTTGATAGGTCGGGTGTGTAAGTGTAGCGATACATTGAGCTAACCGATACTAATGAACCGTGAGGCTTAACCTTACAACGCCGAAGATGTTTTGGCGAAAGAAAGACATCGATTTCAGCCTGATTACAGATGACATCGACATGCTAAAAGCGTGTTGATAAACAGAATTTGCCTGGCGGCTGTAGCGCGGTGGTCCCACCTGACCCCATGCCGAACTCAGAAGTGAAACGCCGTAGCGCCGATGGTAGTGTGGGGTCTCCCCATGCGAGAGTAGGGAACTGCCAGGCATCAATTAAAGTGAAGAAGCCCATCCTGCCGGATGGGCTTCTTTGCGTCTGTGCGGGATGAAAACCGCCGGATGCGGCGTGCCGCCTTATCCGGCCTGCAGGGGCTGGGCTGAACGTATTTTGTAGGCCTGATAAGTGAATCGCCACGGGTTTAACAGACACCTCAGAGTCATTTAAGATGGCTTAAAGAGAGGTGCCCATGAGCGGTAAGCGTTATCCCGAAGAGTTTAAAACTGAAGCAGTCAAACAGGTTGTTGATCGCGGTTATTCTGTTGCCAGCGTGGCAACACGTCTCGATATCACCACCCACAGCCTTTACGCCTGGATAAAGAAGTACGGTCCGGATTCTTCCACTAATAAAGAACAGTCAGATGCTCAGGCCGAGATCCGTCGTCTCCAGAAAGAGCTGAAGCGGGTTACCGACGAACGGGACATATTAAAAAAAGCCGCGGCGTACTTCGCAAAGCTGTCCGACTGAGGTACGCCTTTATCCGTGACAACACCTGTTGCTGGCCTGTTCGCCTGCTCTGTCGGGTGCTGGATGTTCATCCCAGTGGTTTTTACGCCTGGCTTCAGCAGCCGCATTCTCAACGCCATCAGGCAGACCTGAGACTGACAGGACAGATTAAACAGTTCTGGCTGGAATCGGGATGCGTCTATGGTTATCGCAAAATCCATCTGGATCTGCGGGACAGCGGGCAACAGTGCGGAGTGAACAGAGTCTGGCGACTGATGAAACGTGTCGGGATAAAGGCTCAGGTCGGATACCGGAGCCCGCGGGCACGTAAAGGCGAGGCCAGTATCGTGTCGCCCAACAGGCTCCAGCGACAGTTCAATCCGGATGCTCCTGATGAGCGTTGGGTAACAGACATAACCTACATCAGGACCCACGAAGGCTGGCTGTATCTTGCTGTGGTTGTTGATCTGTTCTCACGCAAAATTATCGGCTGGTCCATGCAATCCCGGATGACAAAGGACATTGTCCTGAACGCACTGCTGATGGCTGTATGGCGGCGTAATCCCCAAAAACAGGTGCTGGTTCATTCGGATCAGGGCAGTCAGTACACAAGCCATGAGTGGCAGTCTTTCCTGAAATCACACGGCCTGGAGGGCAGCATGAGCCGTCGCGGTAACTGCCATGATAATGCGGTTGCAGAAAGCTTTTTCCAGTTGTTGAAACGCGAACGGATAAAGAAAAAGATCTACGGAACGCGGGAAGAAGCCCGCAGTGATATTTTTGATTACATCGAAATGTTTTATAACAGTAAGCGTCGGCATGGTTCTAGCGATCAGATGTCACCGACAGAATATGAAAACCAGTATTATCAACGGCTCGGAAGTGTCTAGATTATCTGTGGCGATTCAAAGCGCAGCGCATCAGGCAACACGTCTGCACACTGCCGGATGCGGCGTATCGCCTTATCCGGCCTACAAAAGCTAGTCCTGCTACCCTCGTACGAGGTTGAGTAACGGGTACGGTCGTCCGAGATCGTCCACCTCTGTACGTCCCGTCACGCTAAATCCCATCTTCTTATAGAATCCAACCGCCTGCTCATTCTGCTCGTTAACATTGGTTGTTAGCGTTGAACTCATTGATAAAGCATGTTCAATCAGCAGTTTACCAACGCCACTACCACGCACATCCGGATCGACAAACAAAGCATCTATATGCTGGTCGGTCAGGAGCATAAAGGCGACGGGCTCATCCTGTTCTGTCACTGCAACCCACAGAGGGGCTTCTGGTAAAAATGAACGTACCAGCTCCTCCAGCTCAATCCGATAATCCGCAGAGAGGAAATGGTGCGTGGCATCTACTGAGCGACACCAAATAGAAACTAACTTATCTCCTTCGTCCTGACGCGAACGACGAATGGTAAGGTTCATAGCATTCTCCTTTTTTCTTTACTGCACTATTCTACAGCAAGGAGCCGTGAAACTTTCTCAACTTGAGGATGCAGGCTCGACATTCGCGTGATTCCTGGGTATCTTCAGCTATCTGGATGTCTAAACGTTTAAACGTATGTTGTGAGGTTATCAGGTTATGCCAATTCGCGTGCAGGACGAGCTACCCGCCGTCAATTTTTTGCGTGAGGAAAACGTCTTCGTGATGACGACATCCCGCGCTTCCGGTCAGGAAATTCGTCCACTGAAGGTGCTCATCCTCAACCTGATGCCCAAGAAGATTGAAACGGAAAACCAGTTCCTGCGCTTACTGTCTAACTCACCGCTGCAGGTTGATGTTCAGCTATTGCGCATCGATGCCCGCGAGTCACGCAACACCCCAACGGAGCATCTGAATAACTTCTACTGTAATTTCGAGGATATCTGCGATCAGAACTTTGACGGATTGATCGTGACCGGCGCGCCGTTGGGCCTGGTTGAATTTAATGATGTGGCTTACTGGCCGCAGATTAAGCAAGTGCTTGAATGGGCCAAAGATCACGTTACCTCGACGCTATTTGTCTGTTGGGCGGTGCAGGCCGCGTTGAATATTCTGTACGGAATTCCCAAGCAAACCCGCACGGACAAACTCTCAGGCGTCTATGAGCACCATATTCTGCACCCTCATGCGCTTCTGACGCGTGGATTCGATGATGCGTTCCTGGCCCCGCATTCCCGCTATGCTGATTTCCCTGCAGCGCTTATTCGCGACTACACCGATCTCGAGATCTTTGCTGAAACCGAAGAGGGAGATGCCTACCTGTTTGCCAGCAAAGACAAACGTATCGCCTTCGTGACGGGTCATCCTGAGTATGACGACCATACACTCGGCAGCGAATATTTTCGTGACGTCGAAGCGGGCTTATCGCCGGAAGTACCCTATAACTATTTCCCGAAAGATGACCCGCAAAACAAACCGCGGGCAACCTGGCGTAGCCACGGTAATTTGTTGTTTACCAACTGGCTCAACTATTACGTCTACCAGATCACGCCATATGATCTGCGTCACATGAATCCAACGCTGGATTAATCTTCTGTAGCAGACGATCCTTAAGCGTTTCAGCATATTGAATCAGGCACCTTCGGGTGCCTTTTTTATTTCCGAAACGCACCTCATCGTGTAATTAAATTTTATTTATATTGTTATCAATAGGTTAATTGATAATTAAATTAAAAATGGAAATTGTTTTTGATTTTGAAATTTAAATGAGTAGTCTTAGTTGTGCTGAACGAAAAGTGCACAACGATCCTTCGTTCGCATTGGGGATGTGTTTGGATCAATGACGAGGAACTACGCAATGAATCAACAGGCAACGACAACCGATGAACTGGTCTTTACCAGGCCGCGTGGCGAACAGGAACAGCAAATTCTGACCGCTGAAGCTGTGGAGTTTCTGACTGAACTGGTGACAAGATTTACGCCAAAACGGAATAAACTTCTGGCTGCACGTATCCAGCAGCAGCAGGATATTGATGACGGTAAGTTGCCTGATTTTATTTCGGAAACAGCTTCCATTCGTGAAGGTAACTGGAAAATTCGCGGAATTCCTGATGATTTACTGGATCGCCGCGTAGAGATCACCGGACCCGTTGAGCGCAAGATGGTCATCAACGCGCTGAACGCGAACGTCAAAGTCTTTATGGCTGACTTCGAAGATTCACTGGCTCCTGAGTGGAGCAAAGTTATCGACGGGCAGATCAACCTGCGCGATGCGGTCAATGGCACCATTAGCTACACCAACGAAGCGGGTAAAATTTATCAGCTCAAGCCTAATCCGGCTCTGTTGGTATGTCGCGTTCGTGGTCTGCATCTGCCGGAAAAACACGTCACCTGGCGTGGCGAATCTATCCCGGGCAGCCTGTTCGACTTTGCCCTCTATTTCTTCCACAACTACAAAACGTTGCTGGCGAAAGGCAGCGGCCCTTATTTCTATCTGCCAAAAACGCAGGCCTGGCAAGAAGCGGCATGGTGGAGCGAAGTGTTCAGCTATGCAGAGGACCGCTTTAACCTGCCGCGCGGCACCATTAAAGCGACCCTGCTGATTGAAACGCTGCCTGCCGTCTTCCAGATGGACGAAATTCTGCACGCCCTGCGTGACCACATTGTGGGTCTGAACTGCGGTCGTTGGGACTACATTTTTAGCTATATCAAAACGCTGAAGAACCATCCGGATCGCGTGCTGCCGGACCGTCAGGTGGTGACGATGGATAAGCCATTCCTCAGCGCCTATTCGCGTCTGCTGATTAAAACCTGTCATAAACGTGGCGCGTTCGCGATGGGCGGCATGGCGGCGTTCATTCCCAGCAAAGATGCGGAACGTAACAACCAGGTTCTGACCAAGGTAAAAGCGGACAAAGCGCTGGAAGCAAATAACGGTCATGACGGCACATGGATTGCCCATCCGGGGCTGGCAGATACCGCTATGGCGGTGTTCAACGACGTACTCGGCGAAAACAAAAATCAGCTGTTCGTGACCCGTGAAGAAGATGCCCCGATTACCGCAGAGCAACTGCTGGCACCTTGTGAAGGTGAGCGTACTGAAGAAGGCATGCGCGCTAACATCCGTGTTGCGGTGCAGTACATCGAAGCGTGGATCTCCGGTAACGGCTGCGTACCGATTTACGGTCTGATGGAAGATGCGGCCACCGCCGAAATCTCCCGTACCTCCATTTGGCAGTGGATCCACCACCAGAAGACGCTCAGCAACGGCAAGCCGGTTACCAAACCGCTGTTCCGTCAGATGCTGGCCGAAGAGATGCTGGTGATTCAGGACGAGCTGGGCGAACACCGCTACAGCAGCGGGCGTTTTGACGATGCCGCGCGCCTGATGGAGCAAATCACTACCTCTGATGAACTGATCGATTTCTTGACCCTGCCAGGCTACCGCCTGCTGGCGTAATCCACCACATAACAATATGGAGCATCTGCACATGAAAACCCGTACTCAACAAATCGAAGAATTACAGAAAGAATGGACTCAACCGCGCTGGGAAGGCATCACCCGTCCATATAGCGCGGAGGAAGTGGTGAAATTACGTGGCTCGGTCAACCCGGAATGTACGCTGGCGCAGCTTGGCGCGGCGAAAATGTGGCGTCTGCTGCACGGCGAATCGAAGAAAGGTTATATCAACAGCCTCGGCGCACTGACTGGCGGTCAGGCGCTGCAGCAGGCGAAAGCCGGTATTGAAGCGGTCTACCTTTCAGGCTGGCAGGTGGCGGCAGATGCCAACCTGGCATCCAGCATGTACCCGGACCAATCGCTGTATCCGGCGAACTCTGTCCCGGCGGTGGTGGATCGGATCAACAACACATTCCGTCGCGCCGATCAGATCCAATGGTCAACCGGTATTGAGCCGAACGATCCGCGTTATGTAGATTACTTCCTGCCGATCGTTGCCGATGCGGAAGCAGGGTTTGGTGGCGTACTGAACGCGTTTGAACTGATGAAATCGATGATTGAGGCTGGTGCAGCGGCCGTTCACTTCGAAGATCAGCTCGCATCGGTGAAAAAATGTGGTCACATGGGCGGCAAAGTGCTGGTTCCGACTCAGGAAGCTATCCAGAAACTGGTGGCCGCCCGTCTGGCAGCCGACGTCATGGGTGTGCCGACGCTGGTGATTGCACGTACCGATGCTGATGCAGCCGATCTGATTACGTCTGATTGCGACCCATACGACAGCGAGTTCATCACTGGCGAACGTACCAGCGAAGGGTTCTACCGTACGCATGCGGGTATTGAGCAGGCGATCAGTCGTGGCCTGGCCTACGCACCGTATGCGGATCTGGTGTGGTGTGAAACCTCCACGCCGGACCTCGAACTGGCGAAGCGTTTTGCCGATGCGATCCATGCTAAATACCCTGGCAAACTGCTGGCCTACAACTGCTCGCCGTCGTTTAACTGGCAGAAAAACCTGGACGACAAAACCATTGCCAGCTTCCAGCAGCAGCTGTCGGATATGGGTTACAAATACCAGTTCATTACCCTGGCGGGTATCCACAGCATGTGGTTCAACATGTTCGACCTCGCGCACTCCTATGCGCAGGGTGAAGGCATGCGCCACTATGTTGAGAAGGTTCAGCAGCCAGAATTTGCGGCAGCTAAAGACGGTTACACCTTCGTCTCCCATCAGCAGGAAGTGGGCACAGGTTACTTCGATAAAGTCACCACCATCATTCAGGGCGGAGCTTCCTCGGTGACCGCGCTGACCGGCTCGACCGAAGAATCGCAGTTTTGATTAATGCCCGGTGGCGCTGCGCTTACCGGGCCTACGAAGGGATGTAGGCCGGATAAGCGAACGCGCCATCCGGCATGACGTTGTGCCGGATGGGAGACATTGATGACGCGTGGCCTGGAATTACTGATTGCTCAGACTATCTTGCAAGGTTTCGACGCCCAGTACGGGCGTTTTCTGGAAGTCACCTCCGGCGCGCAGCAGCGTTTTGAACATGCTGACTGGCATGCGGTTCAACAGGCGATGAAAAGCCGTATTCACCTTTACGATCATCACGTGGGTCTGGTGGTGGAGCAGTTGCGCTGCATTACTGACGGCAAAAGTACCGACGCGGATTTTTTACTTCGCGTGAAAGAGCATTACACCCGGCTACTGCCGGATTACCCGCGCTTCGAGATTGCGGAGAGTTTCTTTAACTCCGTTTACTGTCGGTTATTTGACCACCGCTCGCTGACTCCCGAGCGGCTGTTTATTTTCAGTTCTCAGCCAGAGCGCCGTTTTCGCACGATCCCACGTCCGCTAGCGAAAGACTTTTTTCCGGATACCGGCTGGGAGTGGCTGCTGACACGCGTCCTTAGCGATCTGCCCCTGCGTCTGCCGTGGCAGAACAAACATCGTGATATCCACTACATCATCGAACACCTGACCGAAACCCTGGGAGCGGATGTGTTGTCGGGTTGCCATTTACAGGTGGCGAACGAACTGTTTTATCGCAACAAGGCTGCCTGGCTGGTCGGTAAGTTGATTACTCCTTCGGGGACGCTACCGTTTTTACTGCCAATCCACCGGACTGATGAAGGCGAATTGTTTGTCGATACCTGTCTGACCACGACGGCGGAGGCGAGTATTGTGTTTGGCTTCGCCCGCTCCTATTTTATGGTTTACGCCCCTTTGCCCGCGGCGCTGGTGGAGTGGCTGCGCGAGATCCTGCCCGGTAAAACCACCGCCGAACTGTACATGGCGATTGGCTGTCAGAAACACGCGAAGACCGAAAGTTACCGCGAATATCTGCTCTATCTTGCCCATTGCGATGAGCAGTTTATTGAAGCGCCTGGGATCCGCGGCATGGTGATGTTGGTGTTTACGCTGCCGGGTTTTGACCGGGTGTTTAAAATCATCAAAGACAAATTTGCCCCGCAAAAAGAGATGTCTGCCGCCCACGTCCGCGCCTGCTATCAACTGGTCAAAGAACACGATCGTGTTGGGCGGATGGCTGACACCCAGGAATTCGAGAATTTTGTGCTGGAGAAACGGCAGATCGATCCGGCGCTGATGGCGCTGTTATTGCAGGAAGCCCCGGAAAAAATTACCGATCTCGGCGATCAGATCGTCATTCGCCATCTGTATATTGAACGACGGATGGTGCCGCTGAATATCTGGCTGGAGCAGGTCGAAGGTCAGCAACTGCGCGATGCCATTGAAGAGTACGGCAACGCCATTCGTCAGTTGGCCGCCGCCAATATTTTCCCCGGCGATATGCTGTTTAAGAACTTCGGCGTGACCCGTCACGGGCGCGTGGTGTTCTACGACTACGATGAAATCTGCTACATGACGGAGGTGAATTTCCGCCATATCCCGCCGCCACGCTACCCGGAAGATGAGATGAGCGCTGAGCCGTGGTACAGCGTATCGCCGGGAGATGTCTTCCCGGAAGAGTTTCGTCACTGGCTATGTGCCGACCCGCGTATCGGGCCGCTATTTGAAGAGATGCACGCTGACCTGTTCAGCGCCGACTACTGGCGTGGTCTGCAAACGCGGATTAAAAACGGGCATGTGGAAGATGTTTACGCCTACCGGCGTCGGCAACGGTTCAGCGTACGTTATGAAACCGACCGTAGGCCGGATAAGGCGCTTGCGCCGCCATCCGGCAATGTGCGCCGTGCCTGATGCGCTACGCTTATCAGGCCTACAAATCTGCACTAACCCTGGACAGTAGGCCGGGTTAGGCGTAGCCGCTACCCGGCAACCCCATCTTAGCGAAATCCACCGTACGCCAGCGTCACTTCTTTCGCCGCTTTGATCGCCATGGCGCCAAACTCGGTCACGCGATCGTCGGTAATACGCGAAATGGGTCCGGAGATGGAAATCGCAGCAAACGGCTCGCGGTGCTCGTCATAAATGCACGACGCCACGCAGCGCAGACCCAGCGCATGTTCCTCATCATCAAAGGAATAGCCGCGCTTGCGCGTCTGGGCCAAATCCTCTTTCAGATGCACTGGCGACACCAGCGTGGCGTGTGTATAAGCATGCAGGCCTTTGCGGTGCAGCAGGCCAGTCACTTGTTCTTCGCTCAGTTGGGATAAAAACGCCTTACCCGCACCGGAGGCGTGCATCGGCAGCTTGCCGCCGATAGGCGCGGACATGCGCATCAGTTGGGTGCACTGCACCTGGTCGATAATAATGGCCTGATGATCGCTTTGATCCAGCACGGCCAGGTTTACCGTCTCACCGGAATCTTCCATCAGCTTGCGCAGGATCGGATGCACAATCGCCAGCAGATTACGGCTTTGCAAAAAGCTGCTGCCGACGATGAACGCATGCGCACCTACGGCCCAGTGGCCTAATTCACCCACCTGACGGACAAAACCCTGCTGCTGCATGGTGGTCAGCAAACGGTGAGTCGTGGAGTTTGGCAGGCCAGCCTGCTGCGCCAGCTCGGTCAGCGCCACGCTGCCGTTGGATTCCGCAATCCACTCCAGCAGCTTCAGGCCGCGGGTCAGAGACTGAACCTGCCCGGTTGCAGGTGCAGTAGCGGCGGCGGGTTTTCTACCGCGTTTCGCGGGGACAGTGGCTACCATGGCAGACTCCTTTTCTGTATCGTGGAAATCATTTTCGTTTTATTCAATTGTAATGCAAGAATTCCTGTACTGATCGGATGAGTGAAGCTGAACATGTCTCATGTTGGCCGTTGTTCTCTTTTCCGCCTCTCAGGTTTGTGCCAGTATGGCCTGTTGAGTTTTTTTCGGTCTGGTTGAGCGTTGTCGGGAGCGAGTGTGAGCAGCAAAGTAGAACAATTACGTCAGCAGTTAAATGAACGTATTCTGGTGCTGGACGGCGGTATGGGCACCATGATCCAGGGATATCGTCTGAGCGAAGAGGATTTCCGCGGCGAACGCTTTGCCGACTGGCCGTGCGATCTGAAAGGTAACAACGACCTGTTGGTGCTCAGCAAACCGGAGGTGATTGCCGCCATCCATAACGCCTACTTTGAGGCGGGCGCGGATATCATCGAAACCAACACCTTTAACTCGACGACTATCGCCATGGCGGATTACCAGATGGAATCCCTGTCGGCGGAAATCAACTTTGCGGCAGCCAAACTGGCGCGTGCGGCGGCTGACGAATGGACGGCGCGCACGCCGGAAAAACCGCGCTACGTCGCGGGCGTGCTCGGCCCAACGAACCGTACGGCGTCTATCTCGCCTGATGTTAACGACCCGGCTTACCGCAACATTACCTTTGATCAGTTGGTGGCCGCCTACCGTGAATCCACCAAAGCGCTGGTGGAAGGCGGCAGTGACCTGATCCTGATTGAAACCGTCTTCGATACTCTGAACGCCAAAGCCGCTATTTTCGCGGTTAAAACTGAATTCGAAGCGCTGGGCGTTGAGCTGCCGATTATGCTCTCCGGCACCATCACCGACGCTTCCGGCCGTACGCTTTCCGGCCAGACTACCGAAGCATTCTACAACTCCCTGCGTCACGCCGAGGCGCTGACCTTCGGTCTGAACTGTGCCTTAGGTCCGGACGAGCTGCGCCAGTACGTGCAGGAACTGTCACGCATTGCCGAATGCTATGTGACTGCGCACCCGAACGCCGGTCTGCCGAACGCCTTTGGTGAATACGATCTCGACGCCGATACCATGGCGACGCAGATTCGCGAGTGGGCTGAGGCCGGTTTCCTGAATATCGTCGGCGGCTGCTGCGGCACCACGCCGGAACATATCGCCGCCATGAGCCGCGCGGTGGATGGCTTACCGCCGCGCCGCTTGCCGGAAATCCCGGTTGCCTGTCGCCTTTCTGGCCTTGAGCCGCTGAACATCGGCGACGACAGCCTGTTTGTGAACGTCGGCGAGCGTACCAACGTTACCGGTTCGGCGAAATTTAAGCGCCTGATCAAAGAAGAGAAATACAGCGAAGCGCTGGACGTCGCCCGTCAGCAGGTGGAAAGCGGCGCGCAGATCATCGATATCAACATGGATGAGGGGATGCTCGATGCCGAAGCGGCAATGGTGCGTTTCCTCAACCTGATCGCCGGTGAGCCGGATATCGCCCGCGTGCCGATTATGATCGACTCCTCGAAATGGGACGTCATCGAGAAAGGCCTGAAGTGCATTCAGGGTAAAGGCATCGTTAACTCCATCTCGATGAAAGAGGGGGTTGAGACCTTTATCCATCATGCGAAGCTGCTGCGTCGCTACGGTGCCGCGGTGGTGGTGATGGCCTTTGACGAGCAAGGGCAGGCCGACACCCGCGCACGTAAAATCGAAATCTGCCGTCGGGCGTACAAAATTCTTACCGAAGAGGTGGGCTTCCCTCCGGAAGACATCATCTTCGACCCGAACATCTTTGCCGTCGCGACCGGTATTGATGAGCACAACAACTACGCGCAGGACTTTATCGGCGCGTGTGAAGACATCAAACGCGAACTGCCGCACGCGCTGATCTCCGGCGGCGTTTCTAACGTTTCATTCTCGTTCCGTGGCAACGACCCGGTACGTGAAGCCATTCACGCGGTATTCCTCTACTACGCCATTCGCAACGGCATGGACATGGGGATCGTCAACGCCGGACAGCTGGCAATTTATGACGACCTGCCCGCCGAGCTGCGCGATGCGGTTGAAGATGTGATCCTCAACCGTCGTGACGATGGCACCGAACGACTGCTGGAGCTGGCAGAGAAATATCGCGGCAGCAAAACTGACGATACGGCGAATGCCCAGATGGCGGAATGGCGCACCTGGGACGTGAAAAAGCGCCTCGAATACTCGCTGGTGAAAGGCATTACCGAGTTTATTGAGCTGGATACCGAGGAAGCGCGCCAGCAGGCAGCGCGTCCGATCGAAGTTATTGAAGGACCGCTGATGGACGGCATGAACGTCGTTGGCGATCTGTTCGGCGAAGGCAAAATGTTCCTGCCGCAGGTGGTGAAATCCGCCCGCGTGATGAAGCAGGCGGTGGCGTACCTCGAACCGTACATTGAGGCCAGCAAAGAGAAAGGCTCCAGCAACGGTAAAATGGTCATCGCGACCGTGAAGGGCGATGTGCACGATATCGGCAAAAACATTGTTGGCGTGGTGCTGCAATGTAACAACTACGAAATCGTCGATCTTGGCGTGATGGTGCCAGCGGAGAAAATCCTCAGAACGGCGCGTGAAGTGAATGCCGACTTGATAGGCCTTTCCGGGCTGATTACCCCGTCGCTGGATGAAATGGTCAACGTGGCGAAAGAGATGGAGCGTCAGGGATTCACTATTCCGCTGCTGATTGGCGGTGCGACCACCTCAAAAGCGCACACGGCGGTGAAAATTGAGCAGAACTACAGCGGCCCGACGGTGTACGTGCAGAACGCCTCGCGTACCGTTGGCGTGGTGGCTGCGCTGCTCTCTGACACCCAGCGCGATGACTTTGTCGCCCGTACGCGTAAAGAGTACGAAACCGTGCGTATCCAGCATGCGCGTAAGAAACCGCGTACCCCGCCAGTAACGTTACAGGCTGCCCGCGACAACGATCTGGCCTTCGACTGGGAAAACTACACCCCGCCGGTGGCGCACCGTCTGGGCGTGCAGGAAGTGGAAGCCAGCATCGAAACTCTGCGCAATTACATCGACTGGACGCCGTTCTTTATGACCTGGTCGCTGGCCGGGAAATATCCGCGCATTCTTGAAGATGAGGTGGTAGGAGAAGAGGCGAAGCGCCTGTTCAAAGACGCTAACGACATGCTGGATAAACTCAGCGCTGAGAAGACCCTGAATCCGCGCGGCGTGGTGGGGTTATTCCCGGCCAACCGCGTGGGTGACGACATCGAGATTTACCGTGACGAGACGCGTACGCACGTTATCAACGTGAGTCATCACCTACGCCAGCAGACGGAAAAAGTCGGTTTCGCCAACTACTGCCTGTCTGACTTTGTTGCGCCGAAACTGAGCGGCAAAGCGGATTACATCGGTGCTTTCGCGGTGACCGGTGGTCTGGAGGAAGATGCGCTGGCGGATGCCTTCGAAGCCCAGCATGACGACTACAACAAGATTATGGTGAAAGCGATCGCTGACCGTCTGGCGGAAGCGTTCGCAGAATATCTGCATGAGCGCGTGCGTAAAGTCTACTGGGGCTATGCGGCGAATGAGAATCTCAGTAACGAGGAGCTAATCCGCGAAAACTACCAGGGGATTCGCCCGGCACCGGGTTATCCGGCGTGTCCGGAACACACCGAAAAAGCCACCATCTGGGAGCTGCTGGATGTGGAAGCGCACACCGGGATGAAACTCACCGAATCTTTCGCCATGTGGCCAGGCGCGTCGGTTTCCGGCTGGTATTTCAGTCATCCGGACAGCAAGTACTACGCCGTGGCGCAAATCCAGCGCGATCAGGTTGAAGATTATGCCTTCCGTAAAGGCATGAGCGTGGCAGAAGTGGAGCGCTGGTTAGCGCCGAACCTCGGCTATGACGCCGACTGATTCACAAAACTGTCATCTTTCTTTACAACAAACAGGGCGCTCAATGAGTGCCCTGTCTCTTTATTACGTTTAAACCCTTATACTGAAAGGGGGCCGTTGCCGGATGGCGGCGTAAACGCCTTATTCGGCCTACATAGGGATGATTTGTAGGCCTGATAAGCGCAGCGCCATCAGGCAAATGAGCCTCAAAAAACCATAAAAATAAGGAGAACCTGATTCCGTGTTAACTCTGTTACACCTGCTTTCTGCCGTCGCGATGCTGGTTTGGGGTACGCATATTGTGCGTACCGGCGTGATGCGCGTCTTTGGCGCCCGCTTGCGTACCGTGCTCAGCCGTAGCGTTGAAAAGAAGCCGCTCGCCTTTTGTGCAGGTATCGGCGTAACGGCGCTGGTGCAAAGTAGCAACGCCACCACCATGCTGGTGACCTCGTTTGTTGCACAAGATCTCGTGGCGCTCACCCCTGCGCTGGTCATAGTGCTCGGCGCCGACGTGGGGACCGCGCTGATGGCGCGTATCCTGACCTTCGATCTCTCCTGGCTGTCGCCACTGCTGATTTTTATCGGCGTGATCTTCTTTCTCGGTCGTAAGCAGTCCCGCGTGGGGCAACTGGGGCGGGTTGGTATTGGACTGGGGTTGATTTTGCTGGCGCTGGAGCTGATTGTGCAGGCGGTAACGCCGATCACCCAGGCTAATGGTGTACAGGTTATTTTTGCCTCGCTCACCGGCGATATTATGCTCGATGCGCTGATTGGCGCCATGTTTGCGATTATCAGTTACTCCAGCCTGGCGGCGGTGCTGCTGACGGCCACGCTGACCGCGGCAGGTATTATCTCGTTCCCGGTGGCGTTGTGTCTGGTGATTGGTGCCAACCTCGGGTCCGGCCTGCTGGCGATGTTGAATAACAGCGCCGCTAACGCCGCAGCACGTCGTGTGGCGCTCGGTAGCCTGCTGTTTAAGCTGGTGGGGAGCCTGATTATCCTGCCGTTTGTTCATCCGCTGGCCAATCTGATGGATGAACTGCCGCTGCCGAAATCTGAACTGGTTATCTACTTCCACGTCTTCTACAACCTGGTGCGCTGCGTGGCGATGGTGCCGTTCGCCGAACCGATGGCGCGTTTTTGTAAGCGCATCATCCGCGATGAGCCGGAGCTGGATGCACATCTTAAACCCAAACATCTGGACGTCAGCGCGCTGGATACGCCGACGCTCGCTCTGGCCAATGCCGCCCGCGAAGCCCTGCGTATCGGCGACGCGATGGAGCAGATGATGGACGGGCTGAAGAAGGTGATGCATGGCGAGCCGCGTGAAGAAAAAGAGCTGCGCAGGATGGCGGACGACATTAACGTGCTGTACACGGCAATTAAGCTCTATCTGGCGCGGATGCCAAAGGATGAGCTGGCGGAAGAGGAATCGCGCCGTTGGGCGGAGATTATCGAAATGTCGCTCAACCTTGAGCAGGCTTCCGATATTGTCGAACGTATGGGCAGCGAGATAGCCGATAAGTCGCTGGCCGCCCGCCGGGCATTCTCTGTCGAAGGGCTGAAAGAACTGGATGCGCTCTACGATCAGTTGCTCAGCAATCTGCAGCTGGCGATGTCGGTGTTCTTCTCAGGAGATGTGACCAGTGCCCGTCGTCTGCGCCGCAGCAAGCACCGCTTCCGTATTCTCAATCGTCGTTATTCGCATGCGCACGTTGACCGTCTGCATCAACAGAACGTGCAGAGCATCGAGACCAGCTCGTTGCACCTGGCGCTGTTGGGCGATATGCAGCGTCTGAACTCGCTGTTTTGCTCCGTGGCTTACAGCGTGCTGGAACAGCCGGATGAAGACGATGGGCGGGATGATTTTTGAGTGAGGTGAAGCGGTAGGCCGGATAAGGCATTTATGCCGCCATCCGGCAATGTGCGCTGAACTGCCTGATGGCGCTGCGCTTATCAGGCCTACAGTTGTAGCCCGGATAAAGCGAAGCCGCCATCCGGCATCAGACAATAAATCAACTAAAAGCAATGGCCTGCTTCAACGGCAACCGCCTCTTCACCTGCTTTAAAGATATACGTGGTGTTCGGGCCGCCAAGCACCGCCTGACCGTTACTCACTTTGATCCAGTTACCTTCCGGCAAGCCAATCACCGTCAGCTCCGGTGCCACAACCAGCAGCTCGCGGATACGCTGTTCACGCGTTTCGCCTTTGTGGCCTTCCGGCAGCGCGTTGGTGAAGTGTGGGTTAATTTGCAGCGGGAACAGACCGAGCGCATCAAAGCCTTTTGGATCAACAATCGGCATGTCGTTGGTGGTGCGGATGGTCTGGCAGGCAAGGTTGGAACCCGCGCTCCAGCCGATGTACAGCGCACCGCGTTTGACGACATCTACAATCGGGGCCAACAGACCGCGCTCGCGGCTTTCTTTCAGTAACTGGAAGGTATTACCCCCGCCGACAATCACCAGCTCTGCGTTTTCAATAGCGGCAATCGGGTCGGCAACGGTATGAATACCCGTAACGTTGACGCCCATTGGCGCAAAGATGGCTGCCGTTTTCGCCGTGTACTCATCCCAGGTTTGCGTCACGCCAGCGAACGGAATAAACACCGCCATACGGCGACCATTCAGTTGTTCAGCAATCAGCGGCAGCGCATGTTCCATCCAGCCTTTGCCCGGCAGCGTCGAGTTACTCAATAAAAGCAGTTCCATCATTTCTCCATGTAATCAGAAAATTACCAACCGCAGTCATGTTACCACCGTCAGTATAACGCCTCACTGATATGGCTCACGATGTTGGAAGGGGGGACAGAAGCTGAGGCTATTTTTTAAGTGTCAATTCAATGCCGAGTACCTTCATCACTGCAAGGGTGGTTTTCAGCGTCGGGTTACCTTTCTCACTAAAAGAGCGATAAAGCTGCTCACGGGATAATCCCGTTTTTGCCGCAATGTTCGCTATTCCCTTAGCGCGAGCCACCACGCCCAGTGCTTTTGCTATGTACGCTGCATCGCCTGTTTCGAGGGCAATTAAATCAATGGGTGGAAGAAAACGGTTCGTTCAGTGATTTTCAAAGGTCATTCTGATTAATGGCTATTAGAGCGCCCATCCCTGGCGCTCTCTTCCTGCTTCGTTACCCCGCCCGAGCAAATTCTGCCGCTTCGGCGATTAGCGCGTCATCCGGGCGTACGCCGGTGTACATGGCGAACTGCTCCACGGCCTGTAAGGCAATCACCTCTGCACCGCTGATGGTCTTTTTACCTAATTGCTGTGCCAGTTTGATTACCGGTGTTTCCGGCGGCAGGGCGACGACGTCAAACACCACGCTGGCGGCAGCGACTATCGCTTCGCTGTAGGCCAGTTCATCGCTCTCTTTACCGCCAGCCATGCCGACGGGCGTCACGTTGACCAGAATATCGCAGGTAATCCCTTCCGGCTGCGGTTGCCACTGGAAACCGTACTGTTTTGCCAGCGCCGGACCGCTCTCCCGGTTACGGGCGGCGACGATCACATCGCGAAAACCGGCATCGCGAAATGCAGCAATGACAGCTTTACCCATTCCACCGCTGCCGCGGATCATGACGCGTGCGTGGTTATCAAGCTGGTGGCTGGTAATCAGGCTTTTTACCGCAATGTAGTCGGTGTTAAATCCTGTCAGCGTACCGTTGTCATTGACAATGGTGTTGACGGAATCAATGACTTTTGCGGAAGGATCGATGGCATCCAGAAACGGCATGCAACTCTCTTTAAACGGCATAGAGACCGCACAGCCGCGAATCCCGAGTGCGCGAACGCCTTTCACTGCGGCCTCAATATCCTGCGTAGTAAAGGCTTTGTAGATAAAATTTAACCCTAACTTTTCATACAGATAGTTATGAAAGCGTGTGCCAAAGTTGCCGGGGCGACCGGCAAGCGACATGCACAACTGGGTGTCGCGGTTAATCATGTTAAATCTCCTCGGCGTGAGACAATATGTACTGTTCGGCTTCCTGCGACCAGATCCCCTGATGACGCTCCAGGATATCGCGCAAGGCCGGATCGTCAATCTGGGTGAGCGCAGTTAACGGCAATGCTTTTCCGGTGTAAACCAGTTTTTTACCCCCACCGACTTGCGGCAGTTCCAGCGTTGTTTCACCTGCCGCATTCAATCCCAGAATGTGCGTCACCACTTTTGCCGCCTGAACTTTCTTCTCTTCGATCAGTTTTACCGCCGCGCGCATGTCGTCGGTATTGCCGCCAGATGTCCCAACATAATGGGTGAAGGCATAGTGCACGTCGTAGAAGTTAATCGGCGCGCTAAACTGCTTATCCTGCGGACCGGCAAAGAAGTTCATGCAACCATCCGCAGCCAGCAAAGAAGAGGCCAGCGTGACCAGTTGTTCATTGGGCACAAACACAAAGATGTCATCAAACCCGTGCCCGCCGCTCAGCGCCATCAAGCTGTCATAACTCGCATCCTGCGCGTGGAGATAATGGATCAACGTTTGTGGTTCTGATGGATAGTGCTTGCGGGCGTAGCTCAGCTTGTCGTTATTGGTGTCGGTCACCACCAGCAGCGCTGGGTTAACCGGACCATGCAGCGCGTAGTCGATCGCCAGTAGTCCCATCGGCCCGGTGCCGCCGAGTATCAGTGTACGCCCCTGCGGACGAATGCCCATCTTGTGGTTATAAGTACCTTCCTGTAGGTGATAGTTGGCGTTGAATGCGCCAATCACGCAGGACAGCGGCTCAACCAGCGAGCCTTCAAAATAGGTTTCACCTTCGTAGGCCAACAGGCAGTCCTGCTCCATGACTTCATCAGGAATGATAACGTGCGTGGCTTCACCGCCTACCCACGGGAAGGAGTAGCCGGGGCAGTCCGGGCGATCCGGCAGTTGCAGGTTAGCCTGAATGACATAGCGCTGGCCGGGCTGAAACTTATGCTGCCATTTTTTCCCCACGGCAATAATATCGCCGCAAAACTCGTGACCGATGATGATCGGGTTGGTGGCCACATCGTCCGGCACCTTTTTGTGGTTCTCGCCCTGGTTAGCCTCTTTCCAGGAAGAAAGGCACAGGCTGTCGGTTACGACTGAGGCCAGAATTTCATCGTCCTGCATTTCAGGAAGATCGAAGGTTTCCAGGCGCAGATCGCGTTTACCATAAAGGCGTAAAGCTGTTGTTGTTTGCATTGTTACCACCTCTTCCTCTTTCGAGGACTATTTGTTGAAGTTGCCCCGGCATTGCCGGAGCGAAAAAATCAGGACAGGAAACCCAGCGCGTTACCGATAATCCCCAGCGCAAACAGGGCGAAGATCAGCCATACCGGATTAATTTTCTTGTTGAGCAGACGCACCATCAGCAGCGTCAGACCCAGCGCCAGCAGGCCGGGGCAGAGTTGGTCGAGAATGTTCTGCACGGTCATGGTGACGGTGGTGCCGTCTGCGCCAGGCGTTTGCGATACCACCAGCGGCACGTTGATGCTGGTCCATTTAGTGACCAACACCCCCATGACAAACAGGCCGAGAATCGATGCGCCTTCGGTCAGTTTCTGCAGCAGGTTGCCGCCCATGTCGCTGACGATATTGACCCCTTTACGAAAGCCAAGCTGTAAGCCGTACCACTTCATGGCAAGACGTACTGCATTGAAAATAAAGAAGAACAATAGTGGGCCGAGAATGTTTCCGGACAGCGCCAGCGATGCGCCGAGCGCCGCGGTAATCGGGCGCAATGTTCCCCAGACCAACGGGTCGCCAACACCGGCCAGCGGGCCCATCAGCCCAACTTTGATGCCGTTGATGGCGCCGTCGTCAATTTCCGCACCATTGGCGCGAGCTTCTTCCATCGCGGCGGTCACGCCAATCACCGGGCCGCACACGGCAGGCGTGGTGTTGAAAAACACCAGGTGGCGTTTGAGTGCTGCAACCTGGTCCTCTTTCAGCGGATACAGGCGCTTGATGGCAGGGATCATGTCGTAGCAAAAGCCCAGCCCATGAATGCGTTCAAAGTTAAATGACGCCTGTTGCAGGTTGGAGCGAACAAACATGCTAAACAGGTCGGATTTGGTCAGTTTTTTCTGTTCCATGGCTGGCTCCATTAGTCATCAAGCTGATCGAGAGCTTGAGAAGAGGCGGGTTGCGCCTGCGGTTCGGCTTTACGCCACTGTGGGTTCAACTGGATGTAGACCAGCGCGATAATCACGCCAACCCCACCGAAAGCCAGCAGGCTCAAATCGAGATACCCCCCAGCGATAAACCCGAGGAAGAAGAAGGGCATCAGGTACTTCACGCCCATCATGCGCAGCACCATGGCGTAGCCGACCACCACGATAAAGCCACCGGCAATCTGCAATCCGCGGGTGACGAATTCCGGAATGGCGTTGAGCATATTGCTGACCATATCGGCGCTGACAAACAGCGAGACGATTAATGCAGGAATGGCAACGCGCAGCGCCTGTACGCCGAGAGCGGAAACGTGCAGCATGTCGATGGTGCGAAAGCGGGCGTCTTCGGCTGCTTTATCCGCCGCGTGCTGGAACACCACGGTGATGGTACGGGCGAATACCGTCAGTACCTGGCCTGCTGCTGCGACCGGCAGGGCGATAGCGATACCGGTAGCAATGCTTTGCTGACCGACGATAACCAGAATGGCGGAGATAATACTGGCGAGCGCCGAATCGGGAGACTGCGCTGCGCCGACGTTCATCCAGCCAAGCGCGATTAGCTCCAGTGTGCCGCCGAGCATAATCCCGGTTTTTAAATCACCGAGGATCAGGCCGATAACGGTACAAGCAATTAGCGGACGGTGGGTCTGGAACTCATCCAGCACGCTGCCCATTCCGGCAATACAGGAAAATAGGAATATGGCGATAATTTGTAGGGTACTTATTTCCATAATATGTCACCTTGTGAATGTGATCATCCCTGCCTGTTAAAGCATAAGAACACAGGCATTTTTATTTATTCAGCGAACGATTGTTCTTCTATTTTTTCGAGAATATTAATAGATGGATCGGATGCGACGACGCGTAAATCCAGCGTGACACCCAGTTTAGCTAATTCTCGAAACGCATTAATGTCGTCACTGTCTAAAGAAACGGCTTTAGTTAATTGTTTTTTACCCGGTCGCCAGGCCATACCGCCAATATTTAACGTGGCGATTTTCACGCCTTGCTTGACCATTGCTAATGCATCCTGTGGGCGGGTAAATAGATAAAAAACGGTTTCGTTCTGGTATTGCGGATTATGGTAAACCGCGACCGCCTTTTCGATATTAACGACGTTCACTTTTATTCCCGGTGGGGCGGCCTGACGTAATAATGTGCGACGTACTTCATCGTTATAAACGTCGTCATTACAGATAATAATCCGTTGGGCATTCGCCACCTTCGACCAGACGGTGGTGACCTGACCGTGGATCAGGCGGTCATCAATACGAGCAAGGGTAATGTTCATCAGAAATCCTCTTCGGTCGTTTCCAGATGTTGCCAGACGACACAGGTTTGTTGAGCAATGGTCGTCAGGTGTTCGCACAGTTCATCCACATTCATACTGCTTTGGTTGTCTACCAGTTCCAGCGCCAACGGCAGTGATAACCCGCTGATGACCCGTATCGCCGGATTGTGCATCGCCAGCGTCGCGGCAGCATTCCAGGGACTGCCACACTGTAAATCGACGGCAATCAGCCATTCATCGCCAGTGTGAATGCTTACTAACTTTTTTAGCTTTTCCACAATGTCGCTGGCGTTCTCTCCGGGGACAAATGCCACGGCTTCAACGTTGGCATCACCGTAAACCATCTGTACTGATTCCAGCATGGCGCAGGCCAGTTTGCCGTGAGCACAGAAGATTGCATTAACCATAAAACCTCCTTAGCCGCGCGTTTTCCCGCCCGCAATGTTAGTGGTTACTCCGGTGATGTAACTGGCGCGCTCAGACAAAAGATAACAAACAAAATCAGCAACTTCGCTTAATCTCCCTGAGCGACCAATCGGGATCGCGTTCCTGGTGTAGCCCTCACGCAGCTGTTCGACGGTGATGTTGCGAGTCCACGCCAGCGCCTCTTCATACTCGGGGGTCCGCAGTCCGGTTTTTTCCAGAATGCCAGGGGCAATGCCCACCACACGAATGCCGTGTTTGCCCAACTCTTTCGACCAGGAACGGGTAAAGCTATTCAATGCGGCTTTGGTAGCGGCGTAACAGCTTTGACCTTCTGAGCCTTCCAGTCCGCTTTCGGAAGAGACATTCACAATCACGCCGTTACGCTGTTTTACCATTTGGCGTGCCGCTGCCTGCGACATTAAGAACACACCTTTCTGGTTGATATTCACCATTTTTTCAAAAGCGGCTTCGTTGAGTTCATATTGCCCGGCGGGTGCTTTTTCATCGACCAGCAGACGCGGGAAGTTAACGCCAGCATTATTTACCAGCCCATCAATACGTCCGTAGCGTTGGATAATTTCAGCGACAGAATGATTAACCTCTTTGGCACTGGAAATATCCGTTGGCCAGAAATGATACCCGTCATGGTTATCGTATTTACCTTCTCCGCTATGAATATCTGCCATTTGCACATTAGCGCCTTGCGCTAATAACTCCTCGACAATTGCCAGACCAATTCCGGATGCACCACCGGTAACAATAATGACTTTGCCCTGCAAGTTTAACCACGTTTGCATAATTAACTCCCGATTTCAGATAAGGGGATCCCACATAAATTTAATTATGTCAGGACCAATTAGAATTTATTTACTTCAACAATAACTCAGCGGTATGGCTGTTGGTGACTAAACAGTTAATATAATTCCCACGTAATGCGCCTAATATCCCACTGTATTTTTCTTCACCCATTGCAATGCCAATGGAGTAACGCGCCTGTTTTAATTTATTGGTTTCGATGGAGAGCGTCTTTTCACTCATATTGGTCTCTACGGTTACACCGTTGATATCGTAAAAGCGCGAGCAAATGTCTCCGGCGACCTGGCGGGCATGCAGGTCATCACTCTCTTCACTGCCGTAAAAAGCGTGCCAGTTAGCGCCATCACGTATCGCCGGAGATCCAATCCCGACCAGCGCGATGTCCAGATTATCCCAGTACGCAGAAATCGATTTAAAATGTCGTGACTGCATGATCCCGTTACGGATCAGCGGGTTTTCCAGCAGTGCCGGGAAATCTGCCAGGTGTGATTCCCCTTTGAGCTTTGCCGCAGCGCCGTAGGTCAGCGTATTGACGTGGTAGCGGCTTTCAAGCTTGCCGGATGGTCCGCCGATAATCGGCACACAGATCAGCTGGCGCGACTGGCTGGCAGGAGATAATCCTTCCACCAGTCCCCGTACCGCGCGGCCCCATGAGAATCCGATAATGTCCCCAGGTTCCAGTAAGCGTTCCAGCAACTGTGCGCCATGTGCGCCCATCATATTAAGTTGTTCATCTTCCTGCTCGCTATCGCAGGAGACTACGACCGCCTCTTTCAGGCCAAATTTCTGTTTTAGCTGCTGTTCCAGCCACAGATTTTCGTTGTAGTCGTAATTAATGGCGATGGTGACGATACCCTGCTCGCGTCCACGTTTTAGTAACCGGCTGATCGTGGTGCGATAAATACCCAGCTCGCGAGCTATTTGCGCTTGTGTCATATCCTGTTCGTAATACAGCTGCGCTATTTTTACGATCAGGCGGATATCATCGCTGTTTTCCGTCGCCATTTTTGGACTCCTGCACATTTGTGCAAATCACGAAATTGCCTTCTTGATCTGATATAACCCCATCTGTTCTCCATCTCAAAGCTATTTTCACTTATTTCAGTGCCCTGAAATGGCCGATTGTGTTGCACATTTGATGTGGTGATGGCGCGTTGTCGGCACAGATGTGCTTGCCTCTCTAATGTATTGATTCTGCTTGTTTTCACCTAACAAAATTGCAGGGACGGATCGCTGACACTTTTGTGTCAAAAGGTGTGACGGATCACAAATAGCGCGTGGGCAGTCGAACACGATTATTTTTTATCGTCCGCAAGGTAGGGTATATTTCGCTTTTAATACACAAAGTCATTCAAGTTGTATCAAGGCGGCAAGGGAGCGAACCCCCGGGAGCGTAGATTGCTATGTGACCTGGGTGAGTGAGGGTAGCCAACGCAGAGACAGCTTTCAGGATGAAGTGTATACAGGAGAAATTATGCTGCCCGACTCATCTATCCGATTAAATAAATACATCAGTGAAAGCGGAATCTGCTCGCGTCGCGAGGCGGATCGCTTTATCGAACAAGGGAATGTCTTCCTGAATGGTAAACGCGCCACCATCGGCGATCAGGTGATGCCTGGCGACGTCGTAAAAGTAAATGGTCGGTTGATTGAGCCGCGTGAAGCGGAAGATCTGGTTTTTATCGCGCTGAACAAGCCGGTAGGGATTGTCAGCACCACGGAAGACAGCGAACGCGACAACATTGTTGATTTCGTGAATCACAGCAAGCGCGTGTTTCCAATTGGCCGTCTGGACAAAGATTCCCAGGGACTTATCTTTCTGACCAACCACGGCGACCTGGTGAATAAAATCCTGCGTGCCGGTAACGATCACGAAAAAGAGTATCTGGTGACGGTCGATAAGCCGGTCACTGATGACTTTATCCGTGGGATGGGGGCCGGTGTGCCCATTCTCGGTACCGTCACCAAAAAATGTAAGGTGAAGAAAGAAGCGCCGTTTGTGTTTCGCATTACGCTGATTCAGGGACTTAACCGTCAGATCCGTCGTATGTGCGAACACTTTGGCTATGAAGTTACCAAGCTTGAGCGTACGCGAATCATGAACGTTGGTTTGTCTGGTCTGCCGCTTGGTGAATGGCGCGACCTGACAGATGACGAACTGATCGATCTGTTCAAGCTGATTGAGAACTCGTCCTCAGAAGCCAAACCGAAGGCGAAAGCGAAGCCAAAAACCGCAGGCATTAAGCGTCCGGTGGTGAAAATCGAAAAATCAGCGGAGAAAGAAAAATCGCGCCCGGCGGCAAACGGTAAGCGTTTTACCTCTCCGGGGCGTAAGAAGAAGGGACGCTAACGTCTGCCGCGCGTCGGCGTATTTGCTGACCAGGAAAACGATGCTTCCGCATCCGGTTTATAGGCCTGCTTTTTCTTCAACTGGCGGGCTTTTTTAGCTTCTGCTTCGCGCAAGGCCATCAGTTTATCGATGTACTCTTTCTTGATGCTGTTGGTCTCTGCGTTGGTCAGCAGACGACCATGCGCAATGCGCGCGCGGTCGAGCAGCGTTTTCAGTTCACGCTGTTCGCGCTCGGTCATCTCTTTTTGGGTAATGCGGGGGAGTGCCATAAGGGTGCCCTCTGTTAGCCGATATCCTCAGTGTACGGTAATCCAGAACCTGCTGATAGCGTCATGTATTGTATTATTCAGCAATACGTAATTTTCCGGCGAAGTCCTGCTGTGTATAGCCCGTTGTTCTGAATCGTTTGTCTGTGATGATGTTATCGATCTCTTTTAATGTGGCGATACACATCACTCCGTCCTGGCCAAATTTTGTATGGTCGGCAAGAATTACCGACTTTTTACTCATAGCAATCATTGATTTGGCAACATAGGCTTCATCGAAGCTTTTCACCAGGACACCATGTTGAGGTGAAATACCACCCGCGCCGATGAAGCAGATATCTGCGTGAATAGTGTTTATTTGCTGACAAACGGAGACGCCGAGATTGGCACGGAAATGGTAGTCATATTCACCACCTAATACATAAACGCGCGCTTTAAGATTATGTTCTTTTATTTTATCGGCAATTAAGGCTGAGTTAGTAATAACGGAGTAGGCCAGAGGAGGTAATTGTTCGGCCAGAATAAGATTTGTTGTACAGGAGTCAATGAATAGAGTGTCGTGCTCGCTGACCATCCCGGCGGCAAGTTTACCAATTGCCATTTTTTCTTCGCGGTGTATATCAATCCGCGCGCCAAATTCATCTTCCTGAACAACCTGCTTTTTGACGGCTCCGCCGTGAATCTTGGTAATTTGCCCTTCAGACTCCAGGATGGAGAGATCGCGGCGAATGGTCTCTGATGTGACTTTTAGCGTTTCCGATAATTTGATAACCGTCACTTCACCGAATTTATTTAATTCATCGAGGATATGTTTTCTTCTTTTAATCGGGTTCATTATTTTCCGCCAACGTCGTGCTTTGGCGCATGGTAACTGGATGTGCAGAGCAACGCAACCACTCCAGCACACAGACAATACCCTCATCATCATTAGAGGCCGTCACATAGCTGGCTTGTCGTTTTACTACCTCAGGCGCATTCCCCATTGCAATACCAATGCCGGCGGCGGAAAACATACTGATATCGTTTTGCTGGTCGCCAATCGCCGCAACTTTATCGGCTGTTATATTTAGCTGGTGCATTAACATGCTAATAGCATAACCTTTATTTATTTCGCTACGTTGGATATCAATGTAATTCTCCCCAGTGATAGTCGCTGTATAACCATAAGGCAATTTATTATTCACGTCTGTACACAGCGCATTTATTTTTAACTGCTCAGTAACGAGTGTGATTTTATAAATATCTTGTCGGTTTAAAATATTACCGGGTGCTGCAGGAATAAGTGGTAATTCAAATAAACGGGCTTCATAAGTTGTCCATGGCGCTACCTGTAGGTCGCAACGATGATAAATAGCATCGGCGCTAAAAAAGTGATGAGGGCAGAGGGAAAGTGCAATATGTCGGTCAATATCCCGAAGATTCATACAGGAGAGCGCTGCAGTATGAATATTGCGCTGCTGCGCCATCTCGAGGATCTGACCTCCGTTAAAGCCTGCGCACCAGCCAAACAGCGCATTAACCTGCTGCTGCTGTAGCAGGCGCATCATAGAGGAGACCGGTCTGGCGGAACAGGCGGCCAACAGGCCACCGCGCTGGTGGAATTCTACGAGTGCTTGACGAGTGCGTGGACTGATTGTCTTTTGCGAAGTCAGTAGTGTTCCATCCAGATCGGTGACCAGTAACATGCTTTTTTTCCCTTAATATCAATGCGCAATAAACGGTGTGACAGCCTCTTTGGCGGCGTTGCAGACCATATTGTCGATTGCCGTACCGACGACCAGAATATTGACCCCGGTATCCTTAAACGCTTTGGCATTGGCGAGGTTAATTCCGCCTTCCGCCAGCGTCGGCACGCTTACCGCGCCGACCAGCGCCCACAGGCGATCTTTAATGGCTTGCGGAATATCACCTGCGGCTACGCCTTCGTAGCTCATACCGGTCATTAAACCAATCATGTCG
Source organism: Citrobacter sp. C13 (assembly GCF_014596815.2). Lineage (NCBI taxonomy): Bacteria > Pseudomonadati > Pseudomonadota > Gammaproteobacteria > Enterobacterales > Enterobacteriaceae > Citrobacter > Citrobacter sp. C13. Next base: position 4,529,263 of record NZ_CP115024.1, on the reverse strand, counting down.
ACGCCAATCTCCTGCATCCGTTTTGCTACGCTGGCGACCTCTTCTGGAGTGCGCGCAGGAATACCGAAGGTATGCAGGTCATCCGGGTGACCAATATAAGCATCAACGGTCAGGCCATACTGATGGGCGAGATTAACGATGTCCTGTAGATCGTCCCAGTCGGATTTATGAGTGTGTAAGCCATCGGCACCAGCACGAGCAATCTCCAGTATCTCTGTTTCCGTGAGCGGGACCGGTAACGTTTCGGTAAAGCCACCTGCGATACCGACGGTAATGAAGATATCGTCAGGAACCACATTACGTACGCCATGTACTGCTTCGGCCATCTGGCTGTTGGTGATTTCGTGGCGGATTTGTTCTGCCGCGTGCATGTTGCTCACCCCCTTATGCCCACGCGCCAGCGCCAGTGCGGGATGGTTCGGTTCGAGCAGCTTAACGCCCGCCTCACATACTGCTTTTGCCAGACGCGCATCGTCGCCGGTTATCCCTGTACTGAGGATGGTCTGCCCGCCGTGCAGCGTGATGGCATCTTTCACTTTCTGTAACGCTTTAGCGCGTTTTTTATTCATATCGCCTTTAAACATGGTGTACCTCTGGTGTTGGTGCATTAATTAATGGGCTGACGCGGTAGATTCTTTCTGTGCGACAGCCTTAAAACGGTTGGCAATAATGGTGGAAATACAGGTCAGGCCCATGACGGTAACCATCACAATCGCCATTTGCAGCGCATTGCTGGATAAGAACGGAGAGGCAAATGCGGGGACATAAGCCACGCCTTTGACGTTAAAGAAACCCAGCATCATGCCGCCCAGACCGGCCCAAACGATCGCTGAACCAAAGACAATTTTGTTGGCAAACATGAACGGATAGGCCGATTCAACGAAGGTCCCAAAGCCGAGGTTGATAAGCAGGCCGGGCGTTGCGACGGCTGCTTCGCTTTTTTCTCGTGGTGCGATGACGTTAGCCAGGTTGATTCCTGCAGCAACCATCACCAGGCCTACCATATCGACAGCGCCGAGGAAGCTGACTCCGGATTTTTCCATTTCCAGGAGCACCAGCGGCAGAATGACTGCGTGATAGACTCCCCCCAGAATAGCTGGCCAGATAACCAACCCAGCCAGCAGGCCGGCAAGAATAGGGCTGAAGGCCAGCGTGCTTTCGATAGCCAGTTTGATGTAATTACCTGCTGACAGCGCCAGCGGACTCAGCAGATAGTGCATGATTAACCCAGCGGCCAGGCCTGAGATCCCACCCGCTACAATGTTGACGGTGGTCATCGGAAAGCGCCAATTCAGGCATAATTCGAACAGCCAACGAACGAAAATCCCGGCCATCAAACCACCGATGATCCCTCCAATCAGACCGCCTTCGACGGAAAGTACTCCGGCGACCACCCCGGCAACAATTGAGACTTCATCCAGTTCCGAAATCTGTTTTGCTGCGAGAACCGCAACTAAAACCGGTAGGCCCTTCAGTAGAATTTCAAAGATATCGTTGAGTTTTTCCAGGCCCGGAATGTGACTGAGTGCGAGCACGATTGCCATGGCAATAAAGCCCGGCAGCGCAGGGATCATTATGCTGCGAATATTGAAGCGCTTAAGCAGACTTTTTCCAGAACCGCCCTGTGAAGGAGAGGCACTGCCCAACTGTGGTTTGTATTTAACGCCCCAGTACTTACACAGTGATGCGATGAAGGAGACTGCGCGGGTTCGGCTGGTGGTACCCGTCGTGCCCGAGGTTGCGACGACATTTGCCCCTTTTGCCGCCACTAGCGCCATTGAGGTTCCGCCGGTGCCAACAATCGGTGTTTTCATTTCAACAGCTGCGGCAAAGACCGCCTGGTTGGCCTTCACCGGATCGGCGCTCATCACGATGATCCCGTCGATCTCACCGTTACGGATCATTTCAGCAATCCTGCAATCGCTCTCAACTACCGAGTCGTTCACATCTGAAAGTTTGCCCTGAAATATCCTTTGTGGTTTTTGTTGGTTTTCTGTGGTTAGTGCAAATACCGACGCTGGCGTGTGAGCTTTGGCAACGTCCATTGAGGCTTCTGCCGCAATGAACTGCACAGCGGCAACTTCCACTCCTGCGGCTTCGCACTGCTGGTAAATTTCCTGGAGTAGCTTTTCTGGTTCAGCACCACCCAGGTTGTAGAGGTTGCCTCCACTGCTTCCAATAATCGCAATTTTTTTCATAGCGGCCTCGAAGATAGGGTAAGGGTTTATCTGTGTTGTAGTGAAATCATATTTCCAATTAAAACAAACTAAATCAACATTAGAACAATGATTAAATTTGAATTAAAAACAGGTTTGTTTGTGTATTTTATTGAAAAATAACAATTAAATAATTATTTTGTTTTATGTTGATGTTTGTTGTTTTGTGATGGGGTTCAAATGCGGGTAGGGAGAAATGGAGGATGCCTCCTCCATTTATGAAGATTAGTGTTGTTTTACTGCGTGTGGTTTCTCTTCAATCGACTTACCGGACCAGTAGCCTGCCAACAGCGAACCGGAAAGGTTGTGCCAGACGGAGAATAACGCGCCAGGCAGGGCGGCAAGCGGGCCAAAGTAGATCTTGCCCAGCGCAGCGGCAAGTCCTGAATTCTGCATGCCCACTTCAATTGCCAACGTACGGCAGGTTGACTCGTCGAAACCAAACAATTTTCCGCCCCAGTAGCCGCTGAGCAGGCCAATGGTGTTATGTAGGATTACGGCGATAATCACCACAAAGCCGACGGATGCAATGTGCGAGGCAGAACCCGCCACGACGGCGCTGATGATTGCCAGAATGCACACCATTGAAAATGCGGGCAGATACGGTTCCACGACTTTTACGACGCGTGGGAACAGGTGGTGAATGACCAACCCCAACGCAATTGGAATGACCACGATCTGCAGGATACTCAGCAGCATACCCATCACATCCACCTGGATATGCGCGTCGACATACAGCCGTGTCAGCAGCGGTGTGGCGACAACGCCGACCAACGTTGAAACCGATGAAATAGTCACAGAGAGCGCCACATCGCCTTTTGCCAGATAGATCATTACGTTTGATGCTGTTCCGCTGGCGACGCTACCGACCAGCACCATCCCTGCGGACAATTCCGGCGGCATATTAAATGCCAGCGCTAAAATCCATGCGGCGAGCGGCATCACCAGATAGTGCAGGAAAATACCCGCCGTGACTGGTGCAGGACGTGAGAGTACGCGTTTAAAGTCGTCTACCTTCAGGTGAACGCCCATACCGAACATGATCAGCATCAGTAACGACGGCACGAATGGCCCGACAGGCGTAAAGGTGGTGGGCGTGTAATACGCAACAACAGAGAGCAGCAGTGCCCATAACGGGAACAGCCGCGTGAGAGTAGCGAGCATGTTATATTCCTTGCGATTGAAATGTGTTGTTATAAAAAAGCCGGGTTCGAGCCCGGCTATCGTTATTGTTTATTGCGTGATGAAATTTTATTCAAACAAATTATGGTGCAGCTTCTGTACCACTTGTTCGGCTTCAGTACCGGGCACCAGGAAGCACAGGTTATGGCTGGATGCGCCGTAGCAAATCATGCGGATGTTGAACGGTTCCAGTACGCCGAACACCTCTTTACCCACGCCACAGGCTTTGGACAGGTCGTTGCCAATCAGTGCCACCAGCGCCAGGCCTTCTTCCACTTCAACCCGACACAGTGCAGACAGTTCCATCAGCAGAGACTGTGTTAACAGTGTATCGCCGGTGGAGGTGGAGCCTGTAGTATCCAGTGTCAGCGCCACGCTGACTTCGGATGTGGTAATCAAATCTACCGAGATATTGTGGCGTGCCAAGATGCCGAACACTTCCGCTAAAAAGCCGCGAGAGTGCAGCATATTCAGGCTATGCAGCGTTAGCAGCGTTTGCTTACGGCGCAGTGCCAGCGCCCGGAACAGCGGTGGATTCGCGGTTTTATTGCATACCAGCGTACCGCCTGCTTTTGGATCCTTACTGGAGCCAACAAACACCGGGATATCGCTACGCACGGCTGGCAACAACGTTGCCGGGTGCAGCACTTTCGCGCCAAAGGTCGCCATTTCTGCGGCCTCTTCAAAGGCGATTTCATCAATACGCTGCGCCGCCGGAACAACGCGCGGATCGGTCGTGTAAATGCCTGGAACATCGGTCCAGATATCGACGCGCGTGGCGTGCAGCGCTTCGGCCAGCAGGGCAGCCGTATAATCGCTCCCGCCGCGCCCCAACGTGGTGGTGCGGCCTTTGCCTTCACTGCCGATAAAGCCCTGAGTAATCACCAGACCTTCGCTCAGACGTGGGGCCAACTGGAGCGTTGCCAGTTCGGCTAGCGCCGCGACGTCAGGCTCTGCGCGGCCAAAACGATCGTTGGTGCGCATCACTTTACGTACGTCAAACCACTGCGCCTGCACGTTGCGCTCACGCAGGATCTCGACGAACAGCAGGGTAGACATCAGTTCACCGTGGCTGACCAGTTCGTCGGTCAGCGCGGTTGAGGTCGCCAGTGACGCCGCTTCTGCCAGCGTGGTGATGTTTTCCAGCAGACGTTCGATCTCTTCACGGATCACGTTTGGATAACGCAGGCGCTCCAGAATATTGAACTGAATTTGACGAATGGCATCGAGTTTTTCGAAGCGCGCGGTTGGCTCCAGCCCTTCAGCCAGTGCGACCAGCAGGTTGGTGATCCCCGCAGAAGCGGAAAGTACCACTACACGGACGTTAGCATCAGAAAGCACTACATCAGCGCTGCGATTCATGGCATCAAAATCCGCCACGCTGGTACCGCCAAACTTGGAGACAACTACATCAGTCATAACTACCTCGTGTCAGGGAATGAATAGAGCGACCATGGCACATAAGGCAGAACAGAAACCGGTGCAGGCGCAAATGCAAATACCGTATTTATAAATAAAATGTGTAGCTTGCACTGTCAACGCTGGGATTATGCGGATTTTTCATGCTGCAACTGCGTTGAGTAACGGTACTAATAACAACGCTGATAACCGCTATACTTTTTAGCCACGTTTGGCGGATGCCCTGGCAATGGCATTAAAACAATCACACTTTTCTGTGACTGGCGTTACAATCGATCTCAGTCACAATTCTCAAAATCAGAAGAGTATTGCTAATGAAAAACATCAATCCAACGCAGACCTCAGCCTGGCAGGCACTACAAAAACACTTTGAAGAAATGAAAGACGTTACTATCGCGGATCTTTTCGCGAAAGATAGCGATCGTTTCACTAAGTTTTCCGCGACGTTTGACGATTTGATGCTGGTGGATTTCTCCAAAAACCGCATCACTGAAGAGACGCTGGCTAAACTGCAGGATCTGGCGAAAGAAACCGATTTGGCGGGCGCCATCAAGTCCATGTTCTCCGGTGAGAAAATCAACCGCACTGAAGACCGTGCCGTGCTGCACGTGGCGCTGCGCAACCGTAGCAATACGCCTATCATCGTTGACGGCAAAGATGTCATGCCGGAAGTGAATGCTGTGCTGGAGAAGATGAAATCCTTCTCTGAAGCGATCATCTCCGGAAGCTGGAAAGGCTATACCGGTAAAGCCATCACTGATGTAGTAAACATCGGTATCGGCGGTTCTGACCTCGGCCCGTTCATGGTGACCGAAGCGCTGCGTCCGTACAAAAATCACCTGAACATGCACTTTGTGTCTAACGTCGATGGTACGCACATTGCCGAAGTGCTGAAGAAAGTGAACCCAGAAACCACGCTGTTCCTGGTCGCTTCCAAAACCTTCACCACCCAGGAAACCATGACCAACGCCCACAGCGCGCGCGACTGGTTCCTGGCGACCGCAGGCGACAACAAGCACGTTGCCAAACACTTCGCTGCGCTTTCCACTAACGGTAAAGCGGTTGGCGAGTTCGGTATTGATACTGCCAATATGTTCGAGTTCTGGGACTGGGTAGGCGGTCGTTACTCCCTGTGGTCTGCAATCGGTCTGTCCATCATCCTGTCCGTAGGCTTCGACAACTTTGTTGAGCTGCTCTCCGGCGCGCATGCGATGGACAAACACTTCTCCACCACTCCGGCTGAGAAAAACCTGCCGGTGCTGCTGGCGCTGATCGGTATCTGGTACAACAACTTCTTCGGTGCCGAAACCGAAGCGATTCTGCCGTATGACCAGTATATGCACCGTTTCGCGGCTTACTTCCAGCAGGGCAACATGGAATCCAACGGTAAATACGTTGACCGTAACGGCAATGCGGTGGATTACCAGACTGGCCCAATCATCTGGGGTGAGCCGGGTACTAACGGCCAGCATGCGTTCTACCAGCTGATCCACCAGGGCACCAAAATGGTTCCATGCGATTTCATCGCGCCGGCCATCACCCACAACCCGCTGTCGGATCACCATCCGAAACTGCTGTCTAACTTCTTCGCGCAAACCGAAGCGCTGGCATTCGGTAAATCTCGTGAAGTGGTTGAGCAGGAATACCGCGACCAGGGTAAAGATCCGGCAACGTTGGACCACGTTGTGCCGTTCAAAGTGTTCGAAGGTAACCGCCCAACGAACTCCATCCTGCTGCGCGAAATCACGCCGTTCAGCCTGGGTGCGCTGATTGCACTGTACGAACATAAAATCTTCACTCAGGGCGCTATCCTGAATATCTTCACCTTTGACCAGTGGGGAGTTGAGCTGGGCAAACAGCTGGCGAACCGCATTCTGCCAGAGCTGAAAGATGGTTCAGAAGTGAGCAGCCACGACAGTTCTACCAACGGTTTGATTAACCGTTATAAGTCCTGGCGTGCCTGATAGCACACACTTGTAGGCCGGATAAGGCGTTTAGCCGCATCCGGCATTAATGAAATAAAAAGCCGATATTAATATCGGCTTTTTTGTAAGAATGCTCCAGGATATCTACGTTTTAACTTCATACCTTAATTGAGCTTAATCCTAAAATAATTTTATTAATGTTATTCAATTTCTTATTTTTTCGGATTTACCGGATGTTGCATTTTAATTTTTATATTTTAATTTGTTGATTTAGTTGTCTTTATTGTATTTTTTAATTATTTTTCCTTTCGTTATCTAATTATCCTAAATTCCCGCATGGCGTAATTTGCACACTTTGGTTTGTGTATACTCGATCTCGCCCGAAATTCTTTTGGGTAAATCTCCATTCATACAATGAAGGGAATTTTTAATGAAAAAAGTTCTGTATGGCCTGTGGGCTATATCTGCGCTTGCGGCGACTTCTGTCTATGCTGCCCCCGTTCAGGTGGGTGAGGCGGCAGGGTCGGCTGCCGCGTCGGTTTCGGCAGGAAGTTCCTCCGCAACCAGCGTGAGCACCGTAAGTTCTGCAGTGGGGGTCGCCCTGGCGGCGACCGGTGGTGGCGATGGTTCTAATACCGGAACTACAACCACTACAACCACCAGTACCCAGTAATAAAGGTACGTTTAATTCTAACCACACTTCGGTGTGGTTATTTTGAATTGCCAAAAGTCTGTGGGATTTGTAGGCCGGGTAAGCGTTGCGCCACCCGGCAATAATGCGGAGAAACGTCGTGAAGCGACCAGCGCTCATAATGGTTTGCCTGTTACTGCAGGCGTGCTCAGCCACCACCGAAGGGTTGGGGCATTCGCTGTGGGATAGCGTGTTTGGTACTCCCGGCGTACAGATGACGGACGATGAAATCCAAAATATGCCCTACGCCAGCCAGTATATGCAGCTAAACGGCGGTCCCCAGTTGTTTGTGGTACTCGCGTTTGCGGAAAACGGACAGCAGAAATGGGTGACTCAGGATCGGGCTATTCTCGTCACGCAGCATGGGCGCATTGTGAAAACGCATCTCGGTGGGGACAACCTAATCGAGGTGAATAATCTGGCGGCAGACCCGCTCCTCAAACCCAATCAGATAGTTGATGGCGCAACGTGGACCCGCACAATGGGCTGGACTGAACATCAGCAGGTACGCTATGCCACCGCGCGCTCGGTTTTCAAATGGGATGGCGCAGACACCATCAAGGTCGGCAGCGATGACACGCCGGTACGGATCCTCGCTGAAGAGATAACTACCGATCAAACGCGCTGGCATAACCGCTACTGGATCGACAGTGAAGGGCAGATTCGCCAGTCGGAACAGTATCTTGGCGCGCATTACTTCCCGGTGAAAACCACGCTGATTAAGGCGCCAAAATCATGATCAAACGAGCCGTTATGGCGCTGCTGTTGAGCCTGAGCGCAGCGTCTGTTTTTGCTGCGGGCAGCGTTAAAGTCTTTACCCCCGCCAGCGAAGAGCCAAAAACGCTGACCGGGGCCGAACATCTGCTCGACCTGGTCGGACAGCCGCTGTTGAGCAATAGCTGGTGGCCAGGTGCGGTTATCAGCGAAGAGCGGGCAACGACGGAGGCGGGACGTCAGCAGCAGGCGTTACTGGCTCGCCTGGCGACACTGGGCGCTGAAGAAAGCGGTGACGATGCTGCCGCTATCAACGCATTACGCCAGCAAATTCAGGCGTTGAAGGTGACCGGCAGGCAGATGATTAATCTTGACCCGGATGTTGTGCGCGTCAGCGAGCGAGGAAACCCGCCGTTGCAGGGCAATTACACGCTGTGGGTCGGAGCGCAGCCAACGCATATCACGCTGTTTGGCCTGCTAAGCCATCCGGGTAAACAACCGTTTATGCCCGGGCGTGATGTTGCCAGTTATCTCGATGGGCAAAGTCGGCTCAGCGGTGCGGATCGTAGCTTCGCCTGGGTTATTTATCCCGACGGGCGCACGCAAAAAGTACCGGTCGCTTACTGGAACAAACGTCACGTTGAGCCGATGCCCGGCAGCATCATTTATGTCGGACTCTCTGATGCTGTCTGGAGCAGCACCCCGGATGAAATTAATGCCGACATTCTTCGCACCCTGACCCAGCGGATACCCGAATAATGAGAAAAACTTACCTGCTCAGCGTATTGGCGCTGGGCGTAAGCGTTGCCTGCCATGGTGAAACCTGGCCCGCGCCCATTGGACCTTCGCAGTCCGATTTTGGCGGCGTGGGGCTGCTGCAAACCCCAACCGCACGCATGGCGCGCGAGGGCGAAATGAGCCTCAATTACCGCGATAACGATCAGTACCGCTACTACTCTGCGTCGGTGCAGCTCTTCCCGTGGCTGGAAACCACGCTGCGCTATACCGATGTGCGTACCAAAAAATACAGTAGCGTGGAGTCATTTTCTGGCGATCAGACTTACAAGGATAAAGCTTTTGATCTCAAACTGCGGCTGTGGGAAGAGAGCTACTGGATGCCGCAGGTGGCGGTTGGCGCGCGGGATATTGGCGGAACCGGCCTGTTCGATGCGGAGTATATTGTGGCGAATAAAGCCTGGGGGCCGTTTGATTTCTCGCTTGGTCTGGGCTGGGGATATCTCGGGACCAGCGGCAACGTCAGCAATCCGTTTTGCTCATACAGCGATAAATTCTGCTATCGCGATAACAGTTATAAGCAGGCCGGTTCTATTGACGGCAGCCAGATGTTCCACGGCCCGGCATCGCTGTTTGGCGGCGTCGAGTATCAGACACCCTGGCAGCCGTTGCGTCTGAAACTGGAGTATGAGGGAAACAATTACCAGCAGGATTTTGCGGGCAAGCTGGATCAGAAGAGCAAGTTTAACGTCGGCGCTATTTATCGTGTCACCGATTGGGCCGACGTTAACCTCAGCTATGAGCGCGGGAACACCTTTATGTTTGGGGTCACGCTGCGGACTAACTTCAACGATCTGCGGCCAAACTATAACGACAACGCCCGCCCGAGATATCAGCCACAGCCGCAGGATGCCATCCTGCAACACTCGGTGGTGGCGAATCAACTAACGCTGCTGAAATATAACGCCGGACTGGCCGATCCTAAAATTCAGGTGCAGGGCGATACGCTGTATGTGACCGGTGAACAGGTGAAATATCGTGATTCGCGCGAAGGGATCGAACGTGCCAACCGGATCGTGATGAACGATCTTCCCGACGGGATCCGCACGATCCGTATTACGGAAAATCGTCTTAACTTACCGCAGGTGACGACCGAAACGGAGGTTTCCAGCCTCAAGCGTCATCTGGAAGGCGAACCGTTGGGCCATGAAACCCAGCTGGCGCAAAAACGCGTTGAGCCTGTGGTGCCGAAAACGACCGAGCAGGGCTGGTATATCGATAAGTCACGCTTCGATTTCCACATCGATCCGGTGCTTAACCAGTCAGTGGGCGGCCCGGAAAACTTCTATATGTATCAGTTGGGCGTGATGGGAACGGCGGATTGGTGGGTTACCGATCACCTGCTGACCACCGGGAGTTTGTTCGCCAACCTCGCCAATAACTATGACAAATTTAACTACACCAACCCGCCGCAGGATTCGCATTTGCCACGAGTGCGTACCCATGTGCGCGAGTATGTGCAAAACGATGTCTACGTGAATAACCTGCAGGCCAACTACTTCCAGTCACTCGGAAACGGGTTCTACGGACAGGTTTACGGTGGCTATCTGGAAACCATGTACGGCGGAGCGGGGGCGGAAGTGCTGTATCGTCCGCTGGACAGCAACTGGGCGTTGGGTGTTGATGCCAACTACGTGAAACAGCGTGACTGGCGTAGCGCGCAGGATATGATGAAATTCACCGACTACAGCGTGAAGACCGGGCATTTGACGGCGTACTGGAATCCGTCATTCGCTCAGGATGTACTGGTAAAAGCCAGCGTGGGCCAGTATCTGGCGGGAGATAAGGGCGGAACGCTGGAAATGGCGAAGCGCTTTGACAGCGGCGTTGTGGTCGGCGGCTATGCGACCATCACCGACGCCTCGCCGGATGAGTACGGAGAGGGTGATTTTACCAAAGGGGTGTACGTATCCGTGCCGCTGGATCTGTTCTCGTCTGGCCCGACCCGCAGCCGTGCGGCGATTGGCTGGACGCCGTTAACGCGTGATGGCGGCCAGCAGCTTGGACGTAAGTTTGGTCTGTACGACATGACCAGCGACAGAAGTGAGAACTTCCGGTAATACGCGATCGCCTGGTGCGCAGAGCTTACCGGGCCGTAGGCCGGATAAGGCAAAGCCGCCATCCGGCAAGGACCTTCTGGAGAACAAAAAATAAACAAAAAATGTAGATCTCTGTCACATTTTTGCGTTATACAGGAACCTCGCCACTGAGTAAGAGGTGCTGTTATGACGTCGCTATCTCGTCCGCGCGTGGAGTTTATCTCCACCATCTTACAGACCGTGTTGAATCTGGGGCTGCTGACTCTGGGCCTGATCCTGGTTGTATTCCTCGGGAAAGAAACGCTGCATCTGGCGGATGTGCTGTTCGCGCCGGAACAAACAAGCAAGTATGAGCTGGTGGAAGGGCTGGTGGTTTACTTCCTCTACTTTGAATTTATCGCGCTGATTGTGAAGTACTTTCAGTCAGGGTTTCACTTTCCGTTGCGCTATTTTGTCTATATTGGGATCACCGCGATTGTGCGGTTGATCATCGTCGATCATAAAGCACCGATGGATGTACTGATCTATTCCGCGGCGATCCTGCTGCTGGTGATCACCCTGTGGCTGTGTAATTCCAAACGGCTGAAGCGAGAGTAAAAGACAACACGCCGCAATCGGACCGCGGCGTGTTGCAGGTCAGGATTACTGCGCAGAGGCAGGCTGGGTTTTCTCTGCGGCGGGTTCCCACAGTTCTTCAAGTTCTTCCAGCGTTTTGCCTTTGGTTTCCGGTACAAACTTCCACATAAACAGCGCCGCCAGAATACCCATACAACCGTAAATCCAGTAGGAGAAACCGTTGTGGAAATGGGAAACCAGCCACGAATTTTTGTCCATCATCGGGAAGGTCCAGGAGACGAAGTAGTTCGCCAGCCATTGAGCGGCAACGGCAATGGCGAGCGCTTTGCCACGAATCGCATTGGGGAAGATTTCTGCCAGCAACACCCAGCAAACCGGTCCCCAGGACATGGCGAATGCGGCGACGTAAAACAGCATCGACAGCAGTGCAACCAGCCCGGAAGCCTGGGTATAAAACGCGGTACCGAGGCTGAACATACCGATGGCCATGCCCAGAGCGCCAATAATCTGCAGCGGTTTGCGACCAAATTTATCCACCGTCATGATCGCCAGCACGGTGAAGCTCAGGTTGATCACGCCAACAATGATGGTCTGTAACAGCGCCACATCGGTGCTGGCTCCCAGCGTTTTAAACACCTCCGGGGCGTAGTAGAGCACGACGTTAATACCGACGAATTGCTGGAAGATAGACAGCATTACGCCGATGACGATAACGCCTGCGCCAAACATCAGCAGGCGACCACCGGTTTTACGACCATGTTCCAGTGACTGATTGATCTCCTGCATGGCCTGGGTGGCGAGGGTGCTGCCCATAATTTTGCGCAGAATACCTTCCGCTTGTTCGTGTCTGCCACGCGCCATCAGCCAGCGTGGACTTTCCGGTACGGTGTACAACAGCAGTAAAAACAGCAGGGCGGGAATACTTTCGGACGCAAACATATAGCGCCAGCCATCGGTATTCAGCCAGTTAGCATCGCCAGAACGGGCGATAAAATAGTTAACGCAATACACCAACAGTTGACCGAAAATAATGGCGAACTGGTTAAATGACACCAGTTTCCCACGAATGTGTGCGGGTGCCAGTTCTGCAATATACATTGGTGAGAGCATTGAAGCTAAACCTACGCCAATACCCCCAATGATACGATAAATAACAAATTCGGGAACGTATCCTGCTAAATAAACGGGTACGGCGTTATCTGGGTTAATAGTCGTAAAACCTAATTCTGGCCAAGCGGAACCAATACCGGAAATAAAGAACAGCAGAGCCGCGATTTTCAGCGAGTCCCGGCGGCCAAACCGGTTACTACAATAGCCGCCCAGGGCACCGCCGATGATGCAGCCTATCAACGCACTGGCGACGCAAAAGCCCAACAGCGAGTTGGCGGCGGATTCACTTAAATGTTGTGGGGCGACAAACACGGTATTCAGGGATTCTACCGTTCCGGATATGACCGCAGTGTCGTAGCCGAATAATAGCCCTCCTAACGTTGCCACTAATGTAATCGAAAAAATATAACTGGAATTATATTGGGTGTTCATTCAGACCTGCCTTAGAGGATACAGCTCTTTTGATCAGTGCCGTGATGTTGAATTTAACAGGCAGGGAAGACAATTATCATTTTTTACATTGCAATTACGTTTTGTCTTTTCTGTGATCTTAATTCTGTTTGATTTATCTATATTCAGACAGAAAATAGAATTGCAGTGATGGAGAGCACGAAAGGAAATAATCGTAACAGTGATGCAAAATAACATAAAAAAAGGGCGCTCCGTAGAGCGCCGAATAACAGTCACAGGTTGGGATAACATAAGTTGAGGGTTGCAGTGGCATTGCCCGTTGCCGGGCAGGTACTTCGGTAAAACTTAACCTTTCACACCACCCGCGGTCAGACCGTTGACTAGCCAGCGCTGCGCCAGCAAGAACACCAGAGTGATCGGAATGGCTGAAAGTACAGCCGCGGCGGCAAAGTCGCCCCACAAATAGTTCTGTGGGTTGAGGTACTGCTGCATACCTACCGCAAGGGTATAGCTGTTCACATCACGCAGCAGCAGTGACGCGACCGGTACTTCGGTAATAGCGGCAATGAAAGACAGAATAAACACGACCGCCAGAATCGGAACGGAAAGCGGCAGCAGCACCAGGCGGAATGCCTGCCACGGCGTAGCGCCATCCAGCGCGGCCGCTTCTTCCAGTGAACCGTCGATAGTTTCGAAATAGCCCTTTATCGTCCATACATGCAGCGCAATACCGCCGAGGTAGGCGAAGATCACGCCGCCGTGCGTGTTCAGGCCGATAAACGGAATGTACTGGCCCAGGCGATCAAACAAAGCATACAACGCGACCAGAGACAGCACCGCCGGGAACATCTGGAAAATCAGCATCCCTTTCAGCAGGGTTGCTTTGCCCGGGAAACGCATACGAGCAAAGGCGTAAGCACAGGTAGTGGAAAGCGTCACGATACCGATCGCGGTAATGCTGGCCACTTTCACCGAGTTCCACAGCCATAACAGTACCGGGAACGGCGGTGGCGTCACACGGCCATCCGCGTGTTCAACGCTAAAGCCCAGCGCCAGTTTCCAGTGTTCCCAGGAGATGTTTTCCGGGATCAGGCTGCCGGTGGCAAAGTTACCTTCGCGCAGCGAGATAGCGATAACCATCAGCAGCGGGAACATGATCGCCGCGATAAAAATCAGCAGCCCTAAGTGCGTTGCGAATAAACGTAACTTCTGAGATTTGGGTTGAACCATAGCCATAATATTTTTACTCCCCTTGATACCGCTCCAGGCTATTTTGCTTGCCATTTTGAACTCGGGCAGTGCTCAGACAAAACTCACAGAGTTTTGAACGCCCCTTAGGGCGGCCCGAAGGGTGAGCGCTGCGAATCATCCTCACGTACTACGTGTACGCTCCGGTTCTTCCGCGCTGGCCGAGCTCAAACTGCCCGCGCCAATGACGCCTGGTTATTCCAATTAATCAAACTTCATACGTGTGGCTTTCAGGTTCACAATCGCCAGCGCACCAACCAGCAGGAAGATCAGCGTAGCAATCGCCGCCGCCAGACCGAAGTCCTGACCACCGCCGCCTTCAAAGGCGATACGGTAGGTGTAGCTCACGAGCAGGTCGGTATAACCGGCTGGTGTGGTGGTACCAAGACGGTCCGGACCACCGTTGGTCAACAGCTGAATCAGCACGAAGTTGTTAAAGTTAAAGGCGAAGCTGGCGATCATCAGCGGCGTCAGCGGCTTAATCAACAGCGGTAGCGTTATCTTAAAGAAGTTCTGGAACGGACCTGCGCCATCCATCGCTGAGGCTTCATACAGGTCGTCAGGAATCGCTTTCAGCAGACCCATGCACAGGATCATCATGTATGGATAACCGAGCCAGGTGTTGACGATAATAATCATCGAACGCGCGGTGGTTGGATCGCTGAACCAGGCCGGTTTGATGCCAAACAGCGCGCTCAGCATCATGTTGATTTCACCAAAGCTCTGGTTGAATAAGCCCTTGAAAATCAGAATCGAGATAAACGACGGTACGGCATACGGAAGAATCAGCAGGACGCGGTAAATCGCTTTGCCTTTGAGAGACTCCCACTGTACGAGACAGGCCAGCACCATGCCCACGGCAACGGTCAAAATAACGGTCAGTACCGAGAAGACCACCGTCCAGACGAAGATGGCGAAGAACGGTTTCTGGATGCCTTCGTCGGTAAACACGCGGGTGAAGTTATCCCAGCCGATGGCAACGGTGTAGCCCGGGCTGAGTTTTTCGCTACCCCAGCTACCGTCAGCGTTAATCGCCTGATAATAACCAATATCGTTGTTGGCGCGGTATTTTACGCCGCTCTGGCTGTTGGTGAGTGTGCCGTCTTCAGCGAGCGTATAAAGTGGCTGCGTGCCGGAAAACTGGCGCAACGAACTCATGGTAACTTTGCTTTCATCCGGCAGGATGGCGGTCAATTGGGTAAGCGCCTGGCGATTCTGCGTGATGATACGCAGCGTTGCACGCTCGCCTGCCGGCAGCGCCTCGGCTTCTTTCAGTTGCAGTTTCTGCTCGCCGCCAAATTTAAAAGCGTCAGAAAGGTAATTCTTGCCGGTTTCACCGTCGGTGAGGGCCAGTTGCCACTCATCACCCGCCGGATACAGGCCAAAGTTGTAGGTTTTCCCAGCCTGATACGAACGATCCATCAGGACTTCCTGAGCGCGTTCAAAGGTCAGCTGGTTGGTACTGCTGTAGTTGGTAAAGGCAATGGCGATCGTACAAATCAACGGAAACAGGACAAACAGCCCCATACCGGCAACGCCCGGGTAAACATAGCGCCAGGCATAGGCTTTACGGTTAGCGAAAATATACAGGCCAGCAGAGCTTAAAATCAGCGTCATGATGGCAAACAGGTACTCCCCCTGAGCGTACATCAAAACAACAAGGTAACCGACCAGCAGCCCAAGCAGACCCATCACTGACCATTTCAGCGTGTCGCTTTGCCACCAGTGTTTCTTTTTAATGACATCCATGGGGATCTTCCTCTACAACATTGAACATCTGTCGGCAAAAGTGCCTGATGGCGCTGCGCTTATCAGGCCTACGGTGAGTTGTAGGCCGGATAAGGCATTTATGCCGCCATCCGGCACGTGTGCTACAGCACTACTTGGTGATACGACCCTGCGCGTCTTTCAGTGCGGCATCGACGGTCTGACGGCCGCTGGCTGCGTTGATCACTGCGGTACGAACGGCATACCAGAATGCGGACATCTGTGGGATGTTCGGCATGATTTCGCCTTTCTGGGCGTTATCCATAGTGGCGGCGATACGTGGGTCTTTCGCTAACTGATCCTGGAAGGATTTCAGCGCAACGGCGCCCAGCGGTTTGTCCTTGTTCACTTCATCCAGACCCTGATCGGTCAGCAGGTAGTTTTCGAGGAACTCTTTCGCCAGTTCTTTGTTCGGGCTGGCGGCGTTGATACCGGCGCTCAGAACGCCAACAAACGGTTTAGACGCTTTTCCTTTGAAGGTTGGCAGCAGCGTGACGCCGTAGTTGATTTTACTCTTATCGATGTTGGACCACGCCCACGGACCGTTGATGGTCATCGCGGTATCGCCTTTGTTAAAGGCCGCTTCGGCGATGGAGTAATCAGTATCCGCGTTCATGTGTTTGTTCTTGATCAGATCAACCAGGAAGGTCAGACCCGCTTTCGCGCCAGCGTTATCCACGCCCACGTCTTTCACATCGTACTTACCGTTCTCAAACTTGAACGCGTAACCACCGTCGGCGGCAATCAGCGGCCAGGTGAAGTACGGTTCTTGCAGGTTAAACATCAGCGCGGATTTACCTTTCGCCTTCAGCTCTTTATCCAGTGCAGGAATTTCTTCCCAGGTTTTCGGTGGATTTGGAACGAGGTCTTTGTTGTAAATCAGCGACAGCGCTTCAACCGCGATCGGGTAGGCAATCAGTTTGCCGTTATAGCGTACGGCATCCCAGGTGAACGGATAGAGCTTGTCCTGGAACGCTTTGTCAGGCGTGATTTCAGCCAGCAGGCCAGACTGAGCGTAGCCGCCAAAACGGTCATGTGCCCAGAAGATGATGTCCGGGCCGTCGCCGGTCGCGGCAACCTGCGGGAATTTCTCTTCCAGTTTGTCAGGGTGCTCAATAGTGACTTTGATCCCGGTGTCTTTCTCGAATTTTTTGCCCACTTCAGCGAGGCCGTTATAGCCTTTGTCGCCGTTAATCCAGATAACCAGCTTACCTTCTTCAATCTTGGCGAGAGCCGAGGCGGAAAACATCATCGTCGTTAATGCAGACAATGCGAGGATGCGTGCGCCAGTTTTGATTTTCATAGTTCCCATCCTGTTTGGTGATTTTGCAGAGGTGGCTTAACGGTTACTAGTTTCTTTATACGACAACCTCTTTCCATCCTCCTTACCCCTACGCCCCACCCGCTCTTTATGTGATCTGTGTTACATAAATGTGAGTATTGCGTACTGGCGCACATAAAAACCCACCGATTTTTGCAGGCTGCATCACGAAATTCCTCTGAGGCTGGTGGCCCGGGTCTCAGACGCTGCTCTCTCATCCTCCCGCCTCCTCCCCCATAAAAAAGCCGGGGGGTGGAGGATTCACGCAGTCAAGGGATCGCGCATAGTCAGCCCATCATGAATGTTGCTGTCGATGACAGGTTGTAACGAAGGGAGAAGGGCATGGCGAGCGTACAGCTACGAAATGTAACGAAAGCCTGGGGTGACGTGGTGGTATCGAAAGATATCAATCTCGACATTCACGAAGGGGAATTCGTGGTGTTTGTCGGACCGTCAGGCTGCGGTAAGTCGACCTTGCTGCGTATGATCGCCGGACTTGAAACCATCACCAGTGGTGACCTGTTTATCGGGGAGACCCGGATGAACGACATTCCGCCCGCCGAACGTGGTGTAGGCATGGTCTTTCAGTCCTACGCGTTGTATCCCCATTTGTCTGTCGCGGAGAACATGTCGTTCGGCCTCAAACTGGCCGGGGCGAAAAAAGAGGTGATGAACCAGCGCGTGAACCAGGTTGCGGAAGTTCTGCAACTGGCACACCTGCTGGAGCGTAAACCAAAAGCGCTTTCCGGCGGACAACGTCAGCGTGTGGCGATTGGCCGTACGCTGGTCGCCGAACCGCGCGTATTCCTGCTGGACGAACCACTGTCGAACCTCGATGCCGCTCTGCGCGTGCAGATGCGTATTGAAATCTCCCGCCTGCATAAACGTCTTGGCCGCACGATGATTTACGTTACCCACGATCAGGTCGAAGCGATGACGCTGGCCGACAAAATTGTGGTGCTGGATGCCGGTCGCGTAGCGCAGGTTGGTAAGCCTCTGGAACTGTATCACTACCCGGCTGACCGCTTTGTGGCGGGCTTCATTGGTTCACCGAAGATGAACTTCCTGCCGGTGAAAGTCACGGCAACGGCTATCGATCAGGTGCAGGTTGAACTGCCCAACCGCCAGCAAATATGGCTCCCGGTAGACAGCCATGCGGTACAGGTTGGCGCCAACATGTCTTTAGGTATCCGCCCGGAACATCTGCTGCCCAGCGATATCGCCGATGTCACCCTCGAAGGTGAAGTGCAGGTGGTCGAGCAGCTTGGTCACGAAACACAAATTCATATCCAGATCCCCGCCATCCGTCAGAACCTGGTTTACCGCCAGAACGACGTGGTGTTGGTAGAAGAGGGTGCCACATTCGCTATCGGCCTGCCGCCAGAGCGTTGCCATCTGTTCCGTGAGGATGGCACTGCATGTCGTCGGTTGCACAAAGAGCCGGGCGTTTAAGGTCCCCATAAAAAAACGAAACGCAAAACCATTCGCAGTTTTAGAAGGTGGCAGCGTTTAAAGAAAAGCAATGATCTCAGGAGATAGAACGATGATTACTCTGCGCAAACTCCCTCTGGCGGTTGCTGTAGCAGCAGGCATTATGTCTGTTCAGGCAATGGCTGTGGATTTCCATGGTTATGCTCGTTCCGGCATTGGCTGGACAGGTAGCGGCGGTGAACAACAGTGTTTCCAGGCAACTGGTGCCCAAAGTAAATACCGTCTTGGTAACGAATGTGAAACCTATGCGGAAATCAAATTAGGTCAGGAAGTGTGGAAAGAGGGCGATAAGAGCTTCTACTTCGACACCAACGTTGCCTACTCCGTTGCACAGCAGAATGACTGGGAAGCGACCGATCCTGCTTTCCGCGAAGCCAACGTGCAGGGTAAAAACCTGATTGAATGGCTGCCGGGTTCCACCATCTGGGCCGGTAAACGTTTCTATCAGCGTCATGACGTCCACATGATCGACTTCTACTACTGGGATATTTCAGGTCCTGGTGCTGGTATTGAAAACATCGATCTGGGCTTCGGTAAACTGTCTCTGGCCGCAACCCGTTCTCAGGAAGCGGGTGGTTCTTACACCTTCAGTAGCCAGAATATCTACGACACATCCAAAGATACCGCGAACGACGTATTCGACATGCGTTTAGCGCAGATGGCCATTAACCCGGACGGCATGCTGGAACTGGGTGTTGACTACGGTCGTGCGAATAAAACTGACGGTTATAGCTACGCGGATAGCGCTTCTAAAGATGGCTGGATGTTCACTGCAGAACATACTCAGAGCATGCTGAAGGGCTATAACAAGTTCGTGGTTCAGTATGCAACTGATGCGATGACCACGCAGGGTAAAGGTGGCTCGCAGGGTACTTACGGTTCAACCTTCGATACCCAGGCAACACCAAATGATCCCGTTATCCATCATGTAAACAACAACATCAATAACAACGGTAGCCTGGTGCGCGTACTTGACCACGGTGCTATCTCTCTGGGCGACAAGTGGGACCTGATGTACGTCGGTATGTATCAGAATATCGACATGGATAATGACCTGGGTACTGAATGGTACACCGTGGGTATTCGTCCGATGTACAAATGGACACCAATCATGAGCACCCTGATGGAAGTCGGCTACGACAACGTCAAATCTCAACAGACTGGCGATCGCAACAGCCAATACAAAATCACCCTGGCACAACAGTGGCAGGCAGGCGACAGCATCTGGTCTCGTCCGGCAATCCGCGTCTTTGCAACCTATGCCAAATGGGATGAAGAGTGGGGCTACGTTAAAAATGGTAACAACGTATCTAAATACGCAGCTGCAACGAACTCTGGTATCAGCACAACCAGCCGTGGCGACAGCGATGAGTGGTCCTTCGGTGCTCAGATGGAAATCTGGTGGTAATTCAGCTCTAACCTGACGTAAAGACCGAAAGAGGGGCGCAAGCCCCTCTTGATTACGGTTTAGCGCGCTATTGCCTGGCCACCGCTGAACCCATGCTATCTGAGGTGATAACAATGAAAATGAAGAAAAGTCTCGTTGCCCTTTGTTTATCTGCAGGGTTATTTGCCAGCGCGCCTGGCATCAGCCTGGCCGATGTAAATATTGTTCCGCAGAACACCACCGCGGCGCCTGCTATTTCCACTGCAGCGTTGCAACAGTTAACCTGGACGCCAGTTGATCAATCGAAAACCCAATCAACCTCGTTGGCGACAGCGGGACAGCGTCTGGACATTGCCGGTATTAGCGGCCCGGTTGCCGCCTACAGCGTACCGGCCAACATTGGTGAACTGACCCTGACACTGAGCAGTGAAGTTAACAAACAAACCAGCGTATTCGCGCCAAACGTCTTAATTCTTGATCAGAACATGACGCCATCTGCGTTCTTCCCTAGCAGTTACTTTACCTACCAGGCACCGGGTGTGATGAGTGCCGATCGTCTGGAAGGGGTGATGCGCCTGACGCCAGCGCTGGGACAGCAAAAACTGTATGTTCTGGTCTTTACTACTGATAAAGATCTCCAGCAGACCACAACCCTGCTTGACCCGGCAAAAGCCTATGCCAAGGGGGTAGGTAACGCTGTTCCGGATATTCCGGACCCGATTGCCCGCCACACCACCGACGGTCTGCTGCATCTGAAAGTTAAAACCAGCTCCTCCTCCAGCGTGCTGGTCGGGCCGCTGTTTGGTTCTTCCGGTCCTGGCCCTGTTACGGTTGGTAATACCGCAGCGCCTGCAGTGGCCTACGCGGCTCCGGCGGCAGCCGTTGCTGCTCCGGCACCACAACCCGTGAAGAAAAGCGAGCCAATGCTGAACGACACGGAAAGCTATTTTAATCAGGCGATTAAGGATGCAGTTGCAAAAGGCGATGTTGATAAAGCGCTGAAGCTGCTTGATGAAGCGGAACGTCTGGGATCCAAATCTGCCCGATCCACCTTTATCAGCAGTGTAAAAGGCAAGGGGTAAACATCTCCCCACATTGTTGATTTTGCAACAACTGGTGCGTCTCCTGGCGCACCTTTTTTTACCCTTCGGTGCTAATTGTTACACTTATGTTGCCCTACCGATCACTTAATCGTGTTTGCTCACCCCGTAATGCCTTTTCTGCGATACAATGCCTTCAGGTTATAAATCGGAGAGTAAGGCATGCCACACCCTGCGTTAACGCAACTGCGTGCGCTGCGTTATTTTGATGCGATCCCAGCGCTGGACGCCCAACTGCTCGACTGGTTGTTACTGGAAGATTCCATGACCAAACGTTTTGAGCAGCAGGGGAAAAAGGTCACCGTAACGTTGATTCGCGAAGAATTCGTTGGGCAAAATGAGGTGGCTGAAGAACTGACGCTGCTGCCTAAAGAGTCTCGTTATTGGTTACGTGAAATCCTGTTATGCGCGGATGGTGAACCCTGGCTTGCCGGACGGACTGTGGTGCCTGAATCAACCTTGTGCGGCCCTGAACTGGCCTTACAGAACCTTGGGAAAACCCCGCTCGGACGCTACCTGTTTACGTCATCGACATTGACCCGAGATTTTATTGAGATTGGCCGCGATGCAGCGCTGTGGGGGCGTCGTTCCCGCCTGCGGCTGAGCGGTAAGCCACTGATGCTTACCGAGCTTTTTCTGCCTGCGTCGCCGTTGTACTGAGAGGAAGATAAAGATGGAGTGGAGTCTGACGCAGAATAAGCTGCTGGCGTTTCACCGCTTGATGCGTACGGATAAGCCAATCGGCGCCTTACTGCTGCTCTGGCCTACGCTGTGGGCACTGTGGGTGGCGACCCCAGGCATGCCGCAACTGTGGATCCTGGCGGTTTTTGTCGCTGGCGTTTGGTTAATGCGCGCCGCCGGATGCGTGGTGAATGATTATGCCGACAGGAAATTTGACGGGCACGTCAAACGCACCGCGAATAGACCGCTGCCGAGCGGGGCTGTCACCGAGAAAGAAGCCCGAACGCTGTTTGTGGTACTGGTGCTGCTGGCCTTCCTGCTGGTTTTGACCCTCAACACGATGACTATTTTGTTGTCCGTTGCGGCATTAGCCTTAGCGTGGGTTTACCCGTTTATGAAGCGCTATACGCATCTGCCGCAGGTGGTGCTGGGGGCGGCGTTTGGCTGGTCGATCCCGATGGCGTTCGCCGCCGTGAGTGAGTCCGTACCGCTGAGCTGCTGGCTGATGTTCCTTGCGAATATTCTCTGGGCGGTGGCTTATGATACGCAGTACGCCATGGTTGACCGGGATGATGACCTGAAGATCGGCATTAAATCGACCGCGATCCTGTTCGGTCAGAACGACAAGCTGATTATTGGTATTTTGCAGGTAGGCGTGCTGGTGCTGATGGCGCTGGTGGGCTGGTTAAACGGGTTAGGACTGGGCTATTACTGGTCTCTGCTGGTGGCGGGCGCGCTGTTTGTCTATCAGCAGAAACTGATCGTCAACCGTGAACGTGATGCCTGCTTTAAAGCGTTTATGAACAATAACTACGTCGGTCTGGTGCTGTTCTTAGGCCTGGCAATGAGCTACTGGCATTTTTGATTTTGGCTTAGCCTGCAAAATAAAAAACCGGTCATTTTGAACTGCACCCAAAAAGTTGGACACCCAACGAAGTAAGGTGCAGTTCAAAATGACCGGTTTTTTATGCTTACTCGCCCTGAGTGGCGCTCTCGATAGTCAGACGCACATCTGACGTGACCAGTTCGGCCAGCATCTGATAGATCTTCATCGTCTCTTCCGGTTCGGCATCTCCGGTATCGCTGATGAATCCCTCGTCACGCAGCGTCAGCACCAGAGAGCTGAACACGGCTTTATCGAAGAATTCCGGCGCGTTAATGCCGTGCAGCACTGAGAGGCGTTGCGCCACGGTGCGGCTCTCTTTTTCCAGCGTGCCACGGTTGATGGACGGGTTCGCGCTCAGCAGCCAGAAGGTAATGGCGTAGCGCTGCAACGTCTCGCGAGCACCTGCCGCCAGCAACTGTAGCGTGCGGGAGCGGGCTGGATTGATATGCAGTTCGTCATCGGTCAGGGTGATGAGTCCCTGGCGCTGCATTTCGCTGGCCAGTTCATCAATTACCCCGGCAAGCTCATCACGCTCCCAGCGTAAGAACAGCTCCGCTTTCAGCATCGGGTACAGCGCATCAATATGCTGCTGCAATGCGGCGCGTGAAATACGACGATGCTGAGTCACAATGGCTGCCATCAACGAAGGCAGAACCAGCATATGCGCAATATTATTGCGGTAGTAGGTCATCAATACCGCCTGCTCGCGCGGCAGAATAATGATGTCACCGATGGTGTCTTTCTCGACCTCAAACTTGTTCATCTGCAAGGCGTGGTCGATCAGTTCACTGGCACTCTGCGCAGGAACAGTAGCATCCGCCGCGTACGGCACGTTGCGCAGCAGGCTCAGGTAGCAGTCAAGCTGCTCGGTCAGCTGTTCACGGGTCAGAGAGCGCTGGCGGGAGGCCAGTAAAGCAGTACAGCACAGGTTCATGGCGTTGGCCGCGCCTGCGTTGTTAATGCGCACCATCAAATCGGCGGCAATGTTATTCACCGTCGGCGTCAACCAGGCCGGGCGGATAGACTCGATAGGGTCAATAGATTCACGCCACTCCGGCACATGCTGGTTGAGGTAAGTCATCAATGGCATTGGTTCACCAAAGTTGACGTAGCCCTGACCCAGGTTACGCAGCTTGCTTAAGCCACGCAGCATTTGCGGCAGACTTTCTTTCTCTTTCGTCGCGCCACGCAACTCTTTCGCGTAGGTGCCCACTTCCATTACGTGCTCATAGCCGATGTAAATAGGTACGAGGGTAATAGGGCGCGTACCGCCGCGCAGCATCGCCTGAATAGTCATCGACAGCGTGCCGGTTTTCGGGTCGAGCAGACGACCGGTACGTGAACGGCCCCCTTCGACAAAGTACTCAACCGAGTAGCCGCGGCTGAACAGCTCGCCCAGGTATTCGCGGAATACGGTGGAATAGAGCTTGTTGCCCTTGAAGGTACGACGAATAAAGAACGCGCCCAGACGGCGGAAAATCGGACCCGCTGGCCAGAAGTTCAGGTTGATACCGGCTGCGATGTGCGGCGGCACCAAACCCTGATGGTACAGAACGTACGACAGCAGCATATAGTCCATATGGCTGCGGTGGCACGGAACGTACACGATTTCATGCCCATCGTGCGCCAACTGGCGTACACGTTCAGCATTATGAACGTTAATCCCCTGATACAGACGGTTCCAGGTAAAGCCCAAAATACGGTCCGTCAGACGAATCATTTCGTAGGAGAAGTTGGCGGCAATCTCTTCCATCAGCGCAATGGCATTTTGCTGCGCTTTTTCGTGGGAGATTTTTTTACTGCGCGCTTCATCTTCTACCGCACGAGCGATCGCTTTTGAAGCTAACAGTTTATTAAACAGATCCTGGCGGGCAGGGAGGCGCGGGCCGACAGCGGCCAGGCGCTGGCGAGCAAAGTGCATACGCGCCACGCGTGCCAGCTTCTGGGCGATGATCTTATCCGTACCGTGTTCATCCGCCATACGGCGCAGAGAGACCGACGGGGAGAAACGGACAAAACTGTCGCGACCCAGCCAGGACACCGCAAAGAATTTCTGTACGCCGTTTAGCATACGTAACGGCGGATTGACCTCGCCTTTTTCACGCCCCGGCGCACGGCCAAACATCACCGAAACCGGCACCATCTGCACATCCAGATCTGGATTGCTGCGATGCAAGTCGAG
This sequence comes from Citrobacter sp. C13, assembly GCF_014596815.2. Classification (NCBI taxonomy): domain Bacteria; kingdom Pseudomonadati; phylum Pseudomonadota; class Gammaproteobacteria; order Enterobacterales; family Enterobacteriaceae; genus Citrobacter; species Citrobacter sp. C13. The sequence goes on along the minus strand of NZ_CP115024.1, from coordinate 4,504,122 downwards.
ATAGTTGTGGAACAGCTTGATAGACTCTTCTTTCGGCGTGTAATAGGTGAATACACGCGGACCGCCGTGAATAAACACGTAGCGCGGTAACAGCGTTCCGTCTATCTCTAGTGGTTCCAGGGGATCGGGGAGGTCGTGCACCAGACATTGGGCACGCAGCGTCAGCAAGTCTGCTTTCGAATTGTACGGTAGGACGTACATAATGGGACGCGAAGTATCGAGTCCCAATTCCGGAGCAGGTTCTGCTGGAATAGACTTGCTTTTTACCAGGACGCTTAATGGTAAATTCAGTAATTTGTAGTAAATTCGTGGCCAGCCGGACATAAACGATGTAAAGCCTCTGGTTAATAATGCAAATGCGCTGCAAGGATATCAGAAAGTTTAGTGAATTTCTGTGGTATCCGGTCATACTTCGCGCTGCTTTGCCACACCCTGAACAAACGGGGTAACGTTACAATGACATTGACGCTAATAATGTAAAAAGGTTCTTTTTGATGGCCAATAATACCACTGGATTCACCCGAATTATCAAAGCAGCAGGTTATTCCTGGAAAGGTTTTCGCGCTGCATGGATTAATGAGGCGGCATTCCGTCAGGAAAGTGTTGCCGTCCTGCTGGGCGTCGCCATCGCCTGCTGGCTGGATGTTGATGCAATTACCCGCGTGTTGTTGATCGGTTCTGTGATGCTGGTGATGATCGTTGAAATCCTCAACAGTGCGATTGAAGCGGTAGTTGATCGTATTGGTTCTGAGTACCACGAACTTTCCGGTCGGGCGAAAGATATGGGGTCGGCAGCGGTATTGCTGTCTATTTTTGTCGCGCTGATCACCTGGGGCATTCTGTTGTGGTCGCATTTGCGATAAGGCTTCCACAACTGCATAAATCTCCTGTTTTTTGTGCAGTTTGCGGTTCCAAAATCGCCTTTAGCTGTATATACTCACAGCATAACTGTATATACACCCAGGGGGCGGAATGAAAGCGTTAACGGCCAGGCAACAAGAGGTGTTTGATCTCATTAGAGATCACATCAGCCAGACAGGTATGCCACCGACGCGTGCGGAGATCGCGCAGCGTTTGGGGTTCCGTTCCCCAAACGCAGCTGAAGAACACCTGAAAGCGCTGGCGCGTAAAGGTGTGCTGGAAATTGTATCCGGCGCATCGCGCGGTATTCGACTGTTGCAGGAAGAAGAAGAAGGGTTACCGCTTGTGGGGCGCGTGGCAGCCGGTGAGCCACTTTTGGCGCAGCAGCACATTGAAGGCCACTATCAGGTCGATCCTTCACTGTTCAAACCGAACGCCGATTTTCTGCTGCGCGTTAGCGGTATGTCGATGAAAGATATCGGGATTATGGACGGTGATTTACTCGCTGTGCATAAGACCCAGGACGTGCGTAACGGCCAGGTTGTTGTTGCCCGTATTGATGACGAAGTTACGGTTAAGCGTCTGAAAAAGCAGGGCAACAAGGTTGAACTCTTGCCAGAAAACAGCGAATTCAAACCTATCGTTGTCGACCTGCGCGAACAAAACTTCACTATTGAAGGGCTGGCAGTAGGCGTCATTCGTAACGGTGAATGGCTGTAATTTTCTGTTGAATCCCTGTAGGCCGGATAAGACGATGACGTCGCCATCCGGCAACGTGCCCGGTAGCGCTGCGCTTGCCGGGCCTGCATCACATTGTCCAGTACGTCTAACTTCTTCTCAGGCCCTCCTGTATGCCTTTCTTTACCTCTTCTGATAAAGCACTCTGGCACCTCGCCTTACCGATGATCTTCTCCAATATCACCGTTCCCCTGCTGGGACTGGTGGATACTGCGGTGATTGGTCATCTGGATAGTCCGGTCTATCTTGGCGGTGTTGCGGTTGGTGCTACGGCAACCAGTTTTCTTTTTATGCTGCTGCTTTTTTTGCGCATGAGTACCACTGGTCTGACCGCACAGGCATTTGGTGCGAAAAATCCACAAGCGCTGGCGCGCGCACTGGTGCAGCCGCTCATGCTGGCGCTGGGAGCGGGGTTGCTTATCGCACTGTTTCGTACGCCAATTATCGATCTGGCTCTGCACATTGTTGGCGGAAGTGAAGCGGTACTGGAGCAGGCCCGACGTTTCCTTGAAATTCGCTGGTTAAGCGCACCCGCCTCGCTGGCGAATCTGGTGCTGCTCGGCTGGCTGCTTGGCGTTCAGTATGCGCGTGCGCCGGTTATCTTGTTGATTGTCGGCAATATTCTCAACATTGTGCTTGATATATGGCTGGTGATGGGCCTGCATATGAACGTGCAGGGTGCGGCACTGGCAACGGTGATTGCTGAATATGCCACCTTGCTGATCGGCCTGATGATGGTGCGCAAAGTCCTGCATATGCGCGGAATTTCGCTGGCAATGCTGAAGCAGGCGTGGCGTGGCAACTTCCGCCGTTTGTTGGCACTTAACCGTGACATCATGTTGCGCTCGCTACTGCTGCAGCTCTGTTTTGGCGCTATCACGGTGCTGGGTGCGCGTCTGGGAGGCGATATCATTGCGGTTAATGCCGTTCTGATGACCCTGCTAACCTTTACCGCCTACGCGCTGGATGGATTTGCCTATGCCGTGGAAGCGCATTCGGGCCAGGCCTATGGGGCGCGAGATGGTAGCCAGTTGCTGGACGTCTGGCGGGCGGCCTGTCGGCAGTCCGGTATCGTGGCTGTTCTGTTTTCGCTGGTTTATGCCCTGTTTGGCGAGCAGATTGTTGCGCTGCTGACCTCGCTGCCGCAAATCCAACTGCTGGCCGATCGCTATCTTTTCTGGCAGGTGGTGTTACCGCTGGTGGGTGTCTGGTGTTATCTGCTCGACGGAATGTTTATTGGCGCGACGCGCGCGGCAGAAATGCGCAACAGTATGGCCGTTGCTGCCACAGGATTTGCATTAACGCTGCTGACTTTGCCGTGGCTGGGAAACCATGGCTTGTGGTTGGCGTTAACGGTTTTCCTGGCGTTGCGCGGGCTTTCACTGGCCTTTATCTGGCGACGTCACTGGCGTAATGGAACCTGGTTTGCCTGAGCGGAATGGTTAAAAATTCCGAATAGTAAATAAAACCCAGAATCACTGACTACACTTATTCTCACGTCCAGCAAAAACAGCATGTGTCTGGACATGGCACTCTCGCTATTCACAACCTAACGATGAGGACTTGATGATGAATAAAGACGAAGTCGGCGGCAACTGGAAGCAGTTTAAAGGTAAAGTGAAAGAGCAATGGGGCAAACTGACCGATGATGATATGACGGTCATTGAAGGTAAACGTGACCAACTGGTCGGTAAAGTCCAGGAGCGTTACGGTTACGCGAAAGATCAGGCGGAGAAAGAAGTTAACGATTGGGAAAAACGTAATGATTACCGCTGGTAATTAACCCTTCCCTCCTGAGAGTACAAGGATGTACGCTCTCCCGCTTACCTAACGCCCAACCTTCTTCTTCACCTGAATCGTATGGTCATGCTGGCACTCGCCAGGATGGCGGCAAGATTCAACTTCCACACAGGCCGGACACAGCCCGTGGGCTTCAATAACGTTATGCCGCAGTGCAAAGCCCATTTTTGCCGCTAGCGTATGCATAATGTCTTCCACGCCTTCCGCACACTCTTCTTTTACCACGCCGCAGCGGTCGCAAATGAACATTGCAGAACTGTGGGTTGGCTGATCGAACAGATGACAAAGCACATAGCTGTTGGTGGATTCTACCTTGTGCACGAAACCTTGTTCCAGCAGAAAATCGAGCGCACGATATACGGTAGGTGGTTTAGCCTGTGGCTCAGTTTCCCGCAACAGGTCGAGCAGGTCATATGCGCTGATCGCACCTTCCTGCAGGCTCATCAGGCGCAGTACTTCGAGGCGTTGTGGCGTAAGCCGCACGTTGCGTTGCGCGCAGAGTTTTTCAGCTTGAGCCAATAACTCTTGCGTAGTGGTTTTGTCCATTTGGCGCCTCGATTTGCGTGGAAGGTTAATCCCTTACTTTAACATGTTCTGCTTAAAACACCGAGATCCACCGTGGTGTGCTATACCTGACGCATCGCAATACTGGAAAATAACCATGAAAAGACCCGATTGTATTCGCCACTGGCGTGAGGTTGAGGGGGCTGATGACTCCACTTATCCTGACAGCGATGAGCTATTTGCTATTGGCGCGCCACTTGCCCGCAAGTTGGGGTTAGGACGACTCGGCATTCATCATGAACGCCTGCCGCCGGGTCGGCGCACGTCGTACCCGCACGCTGAAAGCGATGAGGAAGAATTTATCTACGTGCTGGAAGGTTATCCTGAGGCCTGGATTAACGGGTATTTATGGAAGCTGGAACCGGGCGACAGCGTCGGTTTCCCGGCAGGTACAGGCGTGTGCCATACCTTTATTAATAACACCAGTGAAGAGGTGCGCCTGTTAGTCGTGGGTGAGGCGAACAAAAAATACAATCGCATTTATTATCCGCTTAACCCGGTCTATGCCGCTACACGTGAGGATCGCTGGGTCGACCATCCGCCGCAGTTTTTTGGATCTCACGACGGAAAACCGGGGCGTAAATAGCGTTTATTTAGGGTCAGGGGGAGTGAGCCGCGAGGATGTGGCTCACTATCGTAACGGTCTATGCTATAGTAGCGCCCCTTTTTTAACCGGATGCTTGAATATTCGCCATGCTGCCTGAATCTCAGTCTACCGCTTTTCCCGCTCATCGTTTTTCTATCGCGCCGATGCTCGACTGGACGGACAGACACTGCCGCTACTTTTTGCGCTTACTGTCCAGCCAGACGCTGCTCTATACGGAGATGGTAACCACTGGGGCAATCATTCATGGTAAAGGCGATTATCTGGCGTATAGCGAAGAAGAGCATCCGGTCGCATTACAACTGGGCGGGAGCGATCCTGCGGCGCTGGCGCAGTGCGCAAAGCTCGCTGAACAGCGGGGCTATGACGAAATTAATCTCAACGTGGGTTGTCCTTCCGACCGCGTACAGAATGGCATGTTTGGCGCCTGCCTGATGGGGAATGCGCAACTGGTCGCCGATTGCGTCAAAGCGATGCGCGACGTGGTGTCGATTCCGGTAACAGTGAAAACTCGTATCGGCATTGATGACCAGGACAGCTACGAATTTCTCTGCGATTTCATCAACACGGTATCTGGCAAAGGCGAATGTGAGATGTTTATCATTCACGCCCGCAAGGCCTGGCTGTCCGGGTTAAGCCCGAAAGAAAACCGCGAAATTCCGCCGCTGGATTATGACCGTGTTTATCAGCTAAAGCGTGATTTCCCGCATCTGACGATGTCGATCAACGGCGGCATTAAATCGTTGGAAGAAGCGAAAATTCATCTGCAACATATGGATGGCGTGATGGTGGGGCGTGAAGCTTATCAAAACCCAGGCATTCTGGCGTCCGTTGACCGTGAGATTTTCTCTGCCGCTACCGAAGATACCGATCCGGTCGCCGTGGTGCGCGCCATGTACCCGTATATTGAGCGTGAACTGAGTAAGGGAACCTATTTGGGACATGTGACACGCCATATGTTGGGGCTGTTTCAGGGGATCCCTGGTGCCCGTCAGTGGCGTCGCTATCTGAGCGAGAATGCACATAAAGCCGGGGCAGATATTAACGTTCTGGAGCACGCGCTGAAGCTGGTGGCAGACAAGCGTTAAGTTTTCACCAAAAGTTAGTTAATTTCACCACGCCCTGCGCTTTGTCGCGGGGCGTTTTCTTTATAAATCAACGCATTATTTTTGGCATGTTTCTTGTAAAGCAATGGAGAGAATTTCATTTCGGGAGAGAGCCATGCTGGAACTACTTTTTGTGATTGGATTTTTTATCATGCTGATGGTCACCGGCGTTTCTTTGCTGGGCGTTCTGGCCGCATTGGTCGTAGCCACCGCAGTGATGTTTCTGGGCGGACTATTTGCCTTGATGATTAAACTGTTGCCCTGGCTGCTACTGGCTGTTGCCGTGGTGTGGGTTATCAAGGCGATAAAAGCGCCAAAAGTCCCACAGTATCAGCGCAATAACCGCCGGTTTTACTAAGGTATTGAGCGGTACGTCACAACCTGCAACATTGCCTTTAGAACCAAATAGGAATTGATTATCAAATCTGTCACTATTGCCAGGTTAACGAATTCATCGAGCTGTACCCTACATACAGCCGAACTAAAAAAAGAAAGGGCTTCCTGCGGGAAGCCCTAATTCTTTCTTTCCCCGTCATAATTCAAACTCCAGGTGTGTTGGCTGCTTTCATTCACCCCAGTCACTTACTCCAGTAAGCTCCTGGGGATTCATTCCATTGCCGCCTTCCTGGAGCTTGAATTATTTAGGGGAAAATGATGGCGTTACGGAATCAGCAAACTCGATCCCTGCGTGGCCCGGCTTTCCAGTACTTCATGAGCACGCTGTGCATCGTGCAGTGCGAACGTCTGACCAGGCGCGACATCCACTTTGATCACTCCACTGGCAATGAGCGAGAATAGCTCATTGCTGGCTTCGGTTAATTCGCGGTGATTGGTGACATACCCCTGGAGTGAAGGACGGGTCACGTACAGCGAACCTTTCTGGTTCAGAATGCCTAAGTTCACGCCAGTCACCGGCCCGGAAGCATTACCAAAGCTGACCATTAGTCCCCGGCGCTGTAAACAATCCAGCGAGGCTTCCCAGGTATCTTTCCCTACCGAGTCATACACCACCCGCACTTTTTTACCGCCAGTTATCTCTTTCACTCGCTCAACAATGCTCTCTTCACGATAGTTAATGACCTGCCATGCGCCAGCCTGCAACGCAATTTGCGCCTTTTGCGCACTGCCGACGGTACCAATCAGCTTCGCACCCAATGCTTTTGCCCACTGGCAGGCAATCATGCCGACGCCGCCCGCAGCCGCATGGAACAAAAACGGCTCATCAGGCTGAATTTCATACGTTTTACGTAACAGATAAAAAACGGTTAGCCCTTTAAGAAACGAGGCGGCAGCTTGTTCAAACGAGATAGCGTTAGGCAGGATGGCGGCTTTATCGGCCGGAACGTTATGCACTGAGCTGTAGGCGCCAAGGGCAGACTGGGCGTACACCACGCGATCGCCAGCTTTAATGTGTGTCACTTTGCTGCCGACTTTGCTGACCACGCCTGCGGCTTCGGTACCCAGACCGCTGGGCAGGGAAGGCGGTGGATAAAGACCACTGCGGATGTAGGTGTCGATATAGTTGATCCCAATCGCTTTGTTCTCGACCTGGATTTCGTTTTCCGCCGGGTCTACGGGCGTAAACTCCACCGCCTTGAGTACATCAGGGCCACCATGCTTGTGAAATTCAATACGTGTTGCCATGCTTCCTCCAAAAGAAATGTGGTAATCTTTCGACCCAATCATTATCTCGGTAACTCCATTCACTATGGCAGGAAATAAACCCTTCAACAAACAACAGACTGATGCTCGTGAGCGCGATCCCCAGGTCGCCGGGCTGAAGGTACCGCCGCACTCGATTGAAGCGGAACAGTCGGTGTTGGGCGGTTTAATGCTGGATAACGAACGTTGGGACGATGTCGCCGAGCGTGTGGTGGCGGAAGATTTTTATACCCGACCGCACCGGCATATCTTCACGGAAATGCATCGCCTGCAGGAGATGGGAAAACCCATCGATCTGATCACGCTGGCAGAGTCGCTGGAAGTTCAGGGACAACTGGACAGCGTCGGCGGTTTTGCTTACCTGGCTGAGTTATCTAAAAATACGCCAAGTGCGGCGAACATTAGCGCTTATGCGGATATCGTCCGCGAACGCGCCGTTGTTCGTGACATGATTTCAGTTGCGAACGAAATCGCTGAAGCCGGTTTTGATCCGCAAGGACGCTCCAGTGAAGATCTGTTGGACCTTGCAGAATCCCGTGTCTTTAAAATCGCGGAAAGCCGCGCTAATAAAGACGAAGGCCCGAAAAATATTACTGACGTGCTCGACGCCACCGTCGCGCGTATCGAGCAGCTGTTCCAGCAACCGCACGACGGCGTCACCGGAGTGAACACCGGTTATGACGACCTCAATAAAAAGACGGCTGGTTTGCAGCCGTCAGACTTAATTATTGTCGCCGCGCGTCCGTCGATGGGTAAAACGACATTTGCAATGAACCTCGTCGAAAATGCGGCGATGTTGCAGGATAAGCCGGTTCTTATCTTTAGTCTTGAAATGCCCTCAGAACAGATCATGATGCGTTCCCTGGCCTCGCTCTCACGCGTAGACCAAACCAAAATCCGTACCGGTCAACTGGATGATGAGGACTGGGCGCGAATTTCCGGAACAATGGGTATTTTGCTGGAGAAACGAAACATCTATATTGATGACTCCTCCGGCCTGACGCCTACGGAAGTGCGCTCGCGTGCCCGTCGTATCGCCCGTGAACATGGCGGTATCGGACTTATCATGATCGACTACCTGCAGCTGATGCGCGTGCCGTCGCTCTCCGACAACCGTACGCTGGAAATTGCAGAAATCTCCCGCTCGCTGAAAGCGTTAGCGAAAGAACTGCATGTGCCGGTGGTGGCGCTGTCGCAGCTTAACCGCTCTCTGGAACAACGTGCCGACAAGCGTCCGGTCAACTCGGATCTGCGTGAGTCCGGCTCCATCGAGCAGGATGCCGACTTAATCATGTTTATCTATCGTGATGAGGTTTATCACGAAAACAGCGACCTGAAAGGGATCGCAGAAATCATTATTGGTAAGCAACGTAACGGCCCGATCGGTACGGTGCGCCTGACGTTTAACGGTCAGTGGTCGCGCTTCGATAACTATGCGGGCCCACAATACGACGACGAATAAATCTCCGTCATCCTTCATGCTGCAGATGTGTTGACTACGCCCGTTCACCCCGATCACTTAGTTTACTAAGCTTCCGGGGATTCTCAGGCTTGTCGCCATCCAGCAACACGAATGATTTAGAAGATTCTTTTATAAAGGAATACAAATGCAAGCGGCAACTGTAGTCATTAACCGCCGCGCTCTGCGACACAACCTGCAACGTCTGCGTGAACTGGCTCCAGCCAGCAAACTGGTTGCGGTCGTGAAAGCGAACGCCTACGGCCATGGTCTGTTAGAGACCGCGCGAACGCTCCCCGATGCGGACGCTTTTGGTGTCGCTCGTCTTGAAGAAGCCCTGCGCTTGCGAGCGGGAGGGATCACGCAGCCCATCCTGCTGCTGGAGGGGTTTTTTGATGCCTCCGATCTGCCGACTATTTCCGCGCAGCGTCTGCATACAGCCGTCCATAACCAGGAGCAGCTCGAAGCCCTGGAAGCAGCAAAACTGGCTGAACCCGTTACCGTCTGGATGAAGCTCGACACCGGTATGCATCGCCTGGGCGTACGCCCTGAGCAGGCTGAGGCGTTTTATCAGCGCTTAACGCAATGTGAAAACGTGCGCCAGCCGGTCAATATCGTCAGCCACTTTGCTCGCGCGGACGAACCTGAGTGTGGCGCGACCGAAAAACAACTCGATATCTTCAACAGTTTTTGTGAAGGCAAACCGGGGCAGCGTTCGATTGCCGCGTCGGGTGGTATTTTGCTGTGGCCGCAGTCTCATTTCGACTGGGCGCGTCCGGGGCTGATTCTGTATGGCGTATCACCACTGGAAAATCACTCCATCGGCGCTGATTTTGGCTGCCAACCGGTAATGTCGCTGACCTCAAGTCTGATTGCGGTGCGTGAGCACAAAGCGGGCGAGCCGGTTGGTTATGGTGGAACCTGGCTGAGCGAGCGCGACACGCGTCTTGGCGTGGTAGCGATGGGCTATGGCGATGGTTATCCGCGCGCAGCGCCTTCGGGGACGCCGGTACTGGTCAACGGCCGTGAAGTGCCGATCGTCGGTCGCGTTGCAATGGATATGATCTGCGTCGATTTAGGGCCCGAAGCGCAGGATAAAGCCGGCGATTCGGTGATTCTGTGGGGCGAGGGCCTGCCCGTTGAACGTATTGCTGAAATGACGAAAGTAAGTGCTTACGAACTTATTACGCGCCTGACCTCAAGGGTGGCGATGAAGTATATCGATTAACAGCATGATGTGCCGGACAGGTGGTTACGCCGCCTTCCGGCAATATTCCTCTCAACATCCTCTCGATCTTCTCCCACTTCCGGTTTATTGTGTTCTTAACCCCTGCCTGTAAACCCGGAGAACCACACGTGTTTCAAAAAGTTGACGCCTACGCTGGCGACCCGATTTTATCGCTCATGGAGCGCTTCAAAGAAGATTCACGTAGCGACAAAGTGAATCTCAGCATCGGCCTGTATTACAACGAAGACGGTATTATTCCTCAGCTTAGAGCGGTGGCGGAAGCGGAAGCTCGACTTAATGCCAAACCGCATGGTGCTTCGCTGTATCTGCCGATGGAAGGTCTGAACACGTATCGCCATACCATTGCGCCGCTTCTGTTTGGCGCAGAACATCCGGTTCTCCAGCAGCAGCGCGTCGCAACCATTCAGACGCTGGGCGGCTCCGGTGCGTTAAAGGTTGGCGCAGATTTCCTGAAACGTTATTTCCCTGATTCTGGTGTGTGGGTCAGCGATCCGACCTGGGAAAACCATATCGCGATTTTTGAAGGTGCCGGATTCGAAGTAAGCACTTACCCATGGTATGACGACACGACCAACGGCGTGCGTTTCAACGACCTGCTGGCAACGCTGAATACCCTACCGGCGCGCAGCATCGTGCTGCTACATCCGTGCTGCCATAACCCGACAGGGGCGGATTTAACGCCTGCGCAGTGGGATAGCGTTATTGAGATCCTGAAAGCACGCGATCTGATTCCGTTCCTGGACATTGCTTACCAGGGCTTCGGCGGTGGAATGGAAGAAGACGCCTATGCGATTCGCGCCATCGCCAGCGCCGGATTGCCCGCTCTGGTCAGCAACTCATTCTCGAAGATTTTTTCCTTATACGGTGAGCGTGTCGGCGGACTGTCTGTGGTATGTGAAGACGCTGATGCCGCCAGCCGTGTTCTGGGGCAGCTAAAAGCGACGGTGCGTCGTAACTACTCCAGCCCGCCAAACTTTGGTGCGCAGGTAGTTGCCGCGGTGCTGGGTGATGACGTGCTGAAAGCCAGCTGGCTGGCGGAAGTTGAAGAGATGCGTACTCGCATTCTGGCGATGCGTCAGGAGCTGGTTAACGTATTAAATGCGGAGATCCCAGGCCGTAATTTTGACTACCTGCTGCAACAGCGCGGTATGTTCAGCTATACCGGGCTTAGCGTAGCCCAGGTCGATCGCCTGCGCGATGAGTTCGGTGTATACCTGATCGCCAGCGGTCGCATGTGCGTGGCCGGGCTGAATCACGGTAACGTCCAGCGCGTGGCGAAGGCATTTGCTGCCGTCATGTAACCGACTTTGCAGGCCTGATAAGCGTCGCGCCATCAGGCCTGTTTTCCAATGTGATCGTGCTCCTTTTCCAGGACAAAACCAGAGAAAATCCTTCCTTTCCCTCCCCCTAAGGGGTAAGGTCAGATAGTTTTTTGACCAGTTGTTAATAAAAAAATGATAACTAACTGACTACTTAGGGAAAAATATGCGCAAGTTTACGTTGGCACTGAGTGCCGTTTGTTTATTGTTCACGCTAAATCAGCCAGCCCAGGCACTCGTTTCTTCTCCCTCTCAGCTCAATCCAGGCACTAACGTTGCAAAGCTCGCTGAGCAGGCTCCCATTCACTGGGTCTCCGTGGCACAAATTGAAAACAGCCTGACCGGACGTCCGCCGATGGCCGTCGGGTTTGATATCGATGACACTGTCCTCTTTTCCAGCCCAGGCTTCTGGCGCGGTAAAAAAACGTATTCTCCGGACAGTGAGGATTACCTGAAGAATCCGGCCTTCTGGGAAAAAATGAACAATGGCTGGGACGAGTTCAGTATTCCAAAAGAAGTCGCGCGCCAGCTAATTGATATGCACGTGCGTCGCGGTGACAGCATCTTTTTCGTGACCGGGCGTAGCCAGACGAAGACTGAAACGGTGTCGAAAACGTTGTCTGATAACTTTCACATCCCGGCTGGCAATATGAATCCGGTCATTTTTGCCGGCGACAAGCCGGGTCAGAACACCAAAACGCAGTGGTTGCAGGATAAAAATATCCGCATGTTCTACGGTGACTCCGATAATGACATCACCGCCGCTCGCGACGTGGGTATTCGCGGTATTCGCATTTTGCGTGCCTCTAACTCCACTTATAAGCCGCTGCCACAGGCCGGTGCGTTTGGTGAAGAGGTGATCGTCAACTCGGAATATTGAGGACGCTGGCTGCGGATTGCTGTTTTTTTAAACAAATTTACATTGCTGGCTTTTACCTTTTGCGGACTTGCTGCACACTGAATAAAAGATGTTCTCATGAGGCAATATGCTGGTAAGGGGAATAAAGATGACGAATTCGGAGTTGCTGCAATACTGCATGGCAAAAACGGGCGCGGAGCAGAGCGTTCACAGTGACTGGAAGGCCACGCAAATCAAAGTCGAAGATGTGCTTTTTGCCATGGTAAAAGAGGTGGAAGAACGCCCGGCGGTGTCTCTGAAAACCAGCCCTGAACTGGCAGAACTGTTGCGCCAGCAGCATAGCGATGTTCGGCCAAGCAGGCATCTCAATAAAGCGCACTGGAGTACGGTGTATCTGGACGGCTCGCTGCCGGATTCACAGATTTATTATCTGGTCGACGCCTCTTATCAGCAGGCAGTGAACACGTTGCCGGAAGAGAAACGCCGGATACTGACGCAGCCCTGATCCGGTTCGCCGGATGCGGCGCAAGCGCCTTATCCGGCCTACAGGCTTTATGCCTGGTCTGTAGTTTCGTAGGCGCTGATAAGCGCAGTGCCATCAGGCACAACCGTAGCCGGATGCGGCGCAAGCGCCTTATCCGGCCTACAAGATTTATGCCTGGTCTGTAGTTTCGTAGGCGCTGATAAGCGCAGTGCCATCAGGCACAACCGTAGCCGGATGCGGTGTAAGCGCTTTATCCGGCCTACAAGCTTCATGCCTGGTCTGTAGTTTCGTAGGCCTGATAAGCGCAGTGCCATCAGGCACAACGGTTGCCGGATGCGGCGCAAGCACCTTATCCGGCCTACAAGATTTATGCCTGGTCTGTAGTTTCGTAGGCGCTGATAAGCGCAGTGCCATCAGGCACAACGGTTGCCGGATGCGGCGCAAGCACCTTATCCGGCGTACAAGATTTATGCCTGGTCTGTAGTTTCGTAGGCGCTGATAAGCGCAGTGCCATCAGGCACAACCGTTGCCGGATGCGGCGCAAGCGCCTTATCCGGCCTACAAGCTTCATGCATATTCTGTAGGCCAGACAAGTGTTGCGTAATTACAACAGCGGTTTGAGGAAGCGGGCTGTGTGTGAGGCTTCACACTCAGCGACCGTTTCTGGTGTGCCGGAGACAAGGATTTCGCCGCCGCCGCTGCCGCCTTCCGGACCGAGATCGACAATCCAGTCTGCGGTCTTAATCACGTCCAGATTGTGCTCAATCACCACGATGGTGTTGCCCTGATCCCGGAGCTGATGCAGCACGTCCAGCAGTTGCTGAATATCCGCAAAATGCAGACCGGTGGTCGGCTCATCGAGAATATACAGCGTTTGCCCGGTACCGCGTTTGGACAGTTCGCGCGCCAGCTTCACGCGCTGTGCTTCACCGCCCGAGAGCGTGGTAGCGGACTGACCCAGTCGAATGTACGTCAGGCCAACGTCCATCAGCGTTTGCAGCTTACGCGCCAGCGCCGGAACGGCATCGAAGAACTCACGTGCTTCTTCAATCGTCATATCCAGCACTTCGTGGATAGTCTTGCCTTTGTACTTAATTTCTAACGTTTCGCGGTTATAGCGCTTGCCTTTGCACTGATCGCACGGCACGTAGATATCCGGCAGGAAGTGCATTTCGACTTTGATCACGCCGTCGCCCTGACAGGCTTCACAGCGTCCGCCACGGACGTTAAAGCTGAAACGCCCCGGCGTGTAACCGCGTGCTCGTGACTCCGGTACACCAGCAAACAGTTCGCGCACTGGCGTAAACACCCCGGTGTAGGTTGCCGGGTTAGAGCGCGGCGTACGGCCAATCGGGCTTTGGTCAATGTCGATCACTTTGTCGAAATGTTCCAGGCCCTGAACGTCGCGATACGGCGCAGGTTCAGCCAGCGTCGCACCGTTTAGCGCCGTCTGCGCAATCGGGAACAGTGTGTCGTTAATCAGCGTCGATTTACCCGAACCGGAAACACCGGTAATGCAGGTAAATAAACCTACCGGCAGCGTCAGGGTGACATCTTTCAGGTTGTTACCGCGTGCGCCGGTGAGTTTCAGTACTTTCTCTGGGTCTGCCGCAACGCGCTGTTTAGGCACTTCAATCTTGCGTTTACCGCTCATGTACTGGCCGGTCAGCGACTCAGGCACTGCCATGATGTCGTCGAGCGTCCCTTCGGCGACGACCTGACCGCCGTGAACGCCAGCGCCGGGGCCGATATCGATCACGTGGTCAGCAGCGCGAATTGCATCTTCATCGTGCTCGACCACAATAACGGTATTACCCAGATTACGCAGGTGGATAAGCGTACCCAGCAGACGTTCGTTATCGCGCTGGTGCAGGCCAATAGACGGCTCATCCAGCACGTACATTACACCGACCAGACCCGCGCCGATCTGGCTTGCCAGACGAATACGCTGGGCCTCACCGCCGGAGAGTGTTTCTGCCGAACGCGATAGCGTCAGGTAGTTGAGGCCGACGTTGACCAGGAACTTCAGACGATCGCCAATCTCTTTAAGAATTTTCTCGGCAATCTTCGCCCGCTGACCCGCAAGCTTCAGATTGTTGAAGAAATCCATTGCATGACCGATGCTCATGTCAGAAATCGCAGGCAGCGGCGTATTTTCAACAAATACGTGACGAGCTTCCCGGCGTAAACGCGTCCCTTCACAGCTGGCGCAAGGTCGGTTACTGATGAACTTGGCTAATTCTTCACGTACTGCGCTGGATTCCGTCTCTTTATAGCGGCGCTCCATATTGTGCAATACGCCTTCGAACGGATGGCGACGTACGGACGTATCACCACGATCGTTCATGTATTTAAATTCGATATTCTCTTTACCGGAACCGTACAGTACCACTTTATGCACGGCAGGGTTCAGGCTGGCCCACGGGGCTTCAACGTCGAATTTATAGTGTTCCGCCAGAGACTTAAGCATCTGGAAGTAATAGAAGTTACGGCGATCCCAACCGCGGATAGCACCACCGGCCAGCGACAGTTCCGGGTTTTGGATCACCCGATCAGGATCGAAATATTGCTGCACGCCGAGACCGTCACAGGTTGGACACGCGCCCGCCGGGTTGTTAAACGAGAACAGCCGCGGTTCCAGTTCGCGCATGCTATAGCCGCAGATAGGGCAGGCGAAGTTGGCGGAGAACAGCAGTTCCTCCGCTTTCGGGTCGTCCATATCGGCGACCACCGCCGTACCGCCGGACAGTTCCAGCGCGGTTTCAAAGGATTCCGCCAGTCGTTGGGTGAGATCGTCACGGACTTTAAAGCGGTCAATCACCACTTCAATGGTGTGTTTCTTTTGCAGCTCAAGCTTGGGCGGATCGGAAAGGTCACACACTTCACCGTCGATACGGGCGCGGATATAGCCCTGGCCTGCCAGGTTTTCCAGCGTTTTGGTGTGCTCGCCTTTACGCTCTTTAATCACCGGTGCCAGCAGCATCAGACGCTTACCTTCCGGCTGCGACAAGACGTTATCCACCATCTGGCTTACGGTCTGGGCTGCCAGGGGAACGTCGTGATCCGGACAGCGCGGCTCGCCAACGCGGGCAAACAGCAGACGCAGATAGTCGTGAATTTCGGTAATTGTACCTACCGTGGATCGCGGGTTATGGGACGTCGATTTTTGTTCAATTGAGATGGCCGGAGACAGCCCCTCAATGTGGTCGACGTCAGGTTTTTCCATCAGCGACAGAAACTGACGCGCGTACGCGGAAAGGGATTCAACGTAACGACGCTGCCCTTCGGCATATAGGGTGTCGAAAGCGAGCGAAGATTTGCCTGAGCCCGAAAGCCCGGTGACGACAATCAGCTTGTCGCGCGGGATGACGAGGTTGATGTTTTTGAGATTATGGGTGCGGGCGCCCCGAACTTCGATCTTATCCATTCATCTTTCCCGGATTAAACGCTTTTTTGCCTGGCTGCATGGTGCTACCGGCGATCACAAACGGTTAATTATGACACAACCTGACCTGAATGGATATACAGTATTGGAATGCAAAACGCAGACGTCTGTGCAACAATGTCTGGCTGGGGTTGTTTACTGGAATCAACTTCGCAACGTAGTAAAAGCGCTATTGGAAATGCTACAATCCCGCGCTTACACTTATTCAGTAACGTTTTTCAGGAGACACGATCATGGCCAGCAGAGGCGTAAACAAGGTGATTCTCGTCGGTAATCTGGGCCAGGACCCGGAAGTACGCTATATGCCGAATGGTGGCGCAGTTGCCAACATTACGCTGGCTACTTCCGAATCCTGGCGTGATAAAGCGACCGGTGAAATGAAAGAGCAGACTGAATGGCACCGTGTTGTGCTGTTTGGCAAACTGGCGGAAGTGGCCAGCGAATATCTGCGTAAAGGTTCTCAGGTCTATATCGAAGGTCAGTTGCGTACCCGCAAATGGACCGATCAGTCCGGCGTAGAAAAGTACACCACAGAAGTTGTGGTTAACGTTGGCGGCACCATGCAAATGCTGGGTGGTCGTCAGGGTGGTGGTGCTCCGGCAGGTGGCGGTCAGCAGCAGGGCGGTTGGGGTCAACCTCAGCAGCCGCAGGGTGGCAACCAGTTCAGCGGCGGCGCGCAGTCTCGTCCGCAACAGTCAGCTCCGGCTGCGCCGTCTAACGAGCCGCCGATGGATTTCGACGACGATATTCCGTTCTAATCGTGACCAAACGATTCTTATCGTAATGAATCAAAAGCCCTATTTTATATGGGGCTTTTTGTTTTTGACGATTTTCTCATATGTATTAATCGAATGTTTTGCAAGAAAAAATCGAAATATAAATACTGTGGATAATTAACATTTTAATAGATGCATATAATAATATTGATAGTAATCAAATTCAAATAAAATATCTTAAATTTATGTGCTTAATAAGTCACAAAATATTGACAGCGTAATATTTTGCATTAAATAATGCTCTGAGATTGTCAATTCATCATTGATACAAGTGTATTGTTCTCCGATCTCTTTCTATTGGTGAGGGTTTGATAATCGTTTTGATATTTCTATATTCTTTTGTGTTTCGGAGTCTATATATGTATCAATGGAAAAATAATGCTAAGGTAATATTGCCTTTAGCATTGTCAGTGAGCATAAGTAATGCGCTATATTCTGGCGGAGCAATTGCTAAAAACTATGAGTTAAACTACATCGGTGATAATCCTGAAAGTTCGGGTATTAGCATCAAAGATACGATAGCAGGTGACAACAACTACGATTTTACGGTGAAAGTTGATAATCCTGTGCGAGGTGAAGGTAACGGTCTTGAGGTCAAGATTGGCAACATCACGAGTGATCAGGGCGGTGAATATCATATTGGTAATTACAACGTCAATATTGGTGGGACCACGCAGCAGGATCACCGTTCTGGATTAGCCTTCTTTGGGTTGTCCGCTGAGGGCAATGATACCAAAGTGACCGTCGACAATTTTAGTCTTAAAAATAATTTCCTGATTGGCTCTAAGTACACACATAACAATACTGCATTATATGCAGGCGATGGCGCTGATGTTTCCGTCAACGGCAATGTGTACATTCGTTCTGAGGTTGAGCACACCAAACAGGGTGAAGATGCAACGTTGGCCAATAACGGAATTTATGCGCGGGGTGCGGGCTCAACCATTACGGCAAACGGTGGCGATATATACATTAATACCTACGCCAGTAACTTTAAAGAACTCCTGGAGAACAATAGTGGCTACCCGAAAGGGTCATCAAAAAGTGATGCGGTCAGCGCTAAAGACGGTGGCGTCGTTAATATTAATCAGGCCGGAGGCAACAAGGTTAATCTATTAGGTAACCTCGACTTTGGCGATAAGCTTTATTCTAATACAAGCCAAATGAATATTACGCTTAATGGTGCAGATTCATACTGGCATGGACATGAAGCTAATTACTTTGATGAAAAAATCGGGAAATGGAGCGGCGATCTCAATCTTACGTTGGTGAATAATGCCCACTGGATCCCCGATGGTAAAGATGCGGAAATCAGTGCCATCACCCTGAAAGACGGCGGCACGGTAAACCTACATGGTTTTAATCTACATACCAACCAGAGTATCAACGAAACCGTTAAAATTCATGATTTGAAAGGGAATAACGGTATTTTCCTAATTGATGTCAATACTAATAAAACAGATGAGCAACGACGCAACGGTAGTGACTTCATTGAGGTTGTTAAAAGTAGTACCGGCGGTACACATGCGATTGAAGCGTTGAATATTAACAAGCTCACTGATTTGAAGGAAGACATCTGGGTTGCCGATGCGGCAAGTAATGTGGCGTTCGAAGCGTACGATAAAGTCGATATTACGAACGAGTATGTGTATGACTATAAACCGCTGCTGCGTTCTGATATTCGTGAAGGCGATCCGCAAAGCCAGTACGGAACCAACTGGTATATCACGGGTGTTTCGACGAAAGCCAGCGCAGGTAGTAACACCGTGATAGCCAATGCCGGTCTGAACTACGCCATGGCAACTGCCCGTCTTGAAATCGACAGCCTGAATAAGCGTTTAGGCGAACTCCGCAAGGACCAGCAGCAAAATGGTCTGTGGATCCGCTATAAAGGTGGTGAAATAGAGAGTGATACAGGGAGCTACTTCAAAAACTTGTATAGCTTCTGGCAACTCGGCTATGACAACAAAGAAGAAGGCGAGGAGTCTGTCTGGACGCGAGGGATCGCCGCGCATTACATGAGAGGCAATGCAGACTTCACTTATGGTACTGGCGATAACAAGAGCTATGAATCGCCACGGGTTTAACAGACACCTCAGAGTCATTTAAGATGGCTTAAAGAGAGGTGCCCATGAGCGGTAAGCGTTATCCCGAAGAGTTTAAAACTGAAGCAGTCAAACAGGTTGTTGATCGCGGTTATTCTGTTGCCAGCGTGGCAACACGTCTCGATATCACCACCCACAGCCTTTACGCCTGGATAAAGAAGTACGGTCCGGATTCTTCCACTAATAAAGAACAGTCAGATGCTCAGGCCGAGATCCGTCGTCTCCAGAAAGAGCTGAAGCGGGTTACCGACGAACGGGACATATTAAAAAAAGCCGCGGCGTACTTCGCAAAGCTGTCCGACTGAGGTACGCCTTTATCCGTGACAACACCTGTTGCTGGCCTGTTCGCCTGCTCTGTCGGGTGCTGGATGTTCATCCCAGTGGTTTTTACGCCTGGCTTCAGCAGCCGCATTCTCAACGCCATCAGGCAGACCTGAGACTGACAGGACAGATTAAACAGTTCTGGCTGGAATCGGGATGCGTCTATGGTTATCGCAAAATCCATCTGGATCTGCGGGACAGCGGGCAACAGTGCGGAGTGAACAGAGTCTGGCGACTGATGAAACGTGTCGGGATAAAGGCTCAGGTCGGATACCGGAGCCCGCGGGCACGTAAAGGCGAGGCCAGTATCGTGTCGCCCAACAGGCTCCAGCGACAGTTCAATCCGGATGCTCCTGATGAGCGTTGGGTAACAGACATAACCTACATCAGGACCCACGAAGGCTGGCTGTATCTTGCTGTGGTTGTTGATCTGTTCTCACGCAAAATTATCGGCTGGTCCATGCAATCCCGGATGACAAAGGACATTGTCCTGAACGCACTGCTGATGGCTGTATGGCGGCGTAATCCCCAAAAACAGGTGCTGGTTCATTCGGATCAGGGCAGTCAGTACACAAGCCATGAGTGGCAGTCTTTCCTGAAATCACACGGCCTGGAGGGCAGCATGAGCCGTCGCGGTAACTGCCATGATAATGCGGTTGCAGAAAGCTTTTTCCAGTTGTTGAAACGCGAACGGATAAAGAAAAAGATCTACGGAACGCGGGAAGAAGCCCGCAGTGATATTTTTGATTACATCGAAATGTTTTATAACAGTAAGCGTCGGCATGGTTCTAGCGATCAGATGTCACCGACAGAATATGAAAACCAGTATTATCAACGGCTCGGAAGTGTCTAGATTATCTGTGGCGATTCACTATGGTGGTTCACTTTATGTTGCCTGGAATCGTCCAGAGAAACTAGATTACCTGGATTTGGTACTGAAATATAGCCGCCATGAAAGTGACTTCAATTACAGGAACACATACGGCAACTCTGGCTTTGCAGATAGCAGTACATGGTCAATCAGTGCCAGTGCAGAATACGGTCGCGAGTTTAGCTTAGGAAACTCTACTTTTATCGAACCGCAAGGTCAGCTGGTGTATACCTATCTGGATGAGGCCAGTTATACCACCAGTAGTGGGTTGAAAGTCCGTCAAAACGATATAGACAGCGTTATTGGTCGTGTCGGATTGCGCGGAGGTTATCGGTTTGAATCGCGCCCGGATAGCGATATTTACGTGAAGCTGGATTTGCTGCATGAGTTTGCTGGCGATCGTGATGTTATCGTTTGGGGTAAAGATGCCTTACTGAAAGTGAGTGAAGGAGGAAGTGACTCTTGGATCAACTATGGTATAGGTACCAATATCCATCTTACTCAGAACAATAACTCCCGGTTGTATGTTGATCTGGAAAGGTCGGCGGGAGGTGACATTGATATGAACTGGCAGGTTAACGCGGGTTTCCGTATGGAGTGGTAGTTCATAGCCTTGAATCGGGTCACTTAACCTAAAAATGAGCGTCCGACTGAAGCCTGGGTTCAGTCGGACGCTTTCTTACGATCAGTTCAACACCATCGGCCAATCTGGCGGTGTGTGGCTCATCACGTCAACCATCACGGTTTCAATGTTCTTCCAGATAGCGGACATATCCACCAGGGTTATGCCGAGCAATCCAGTCGCAAACCAGCAGGCAAAAACCAGCCCCAAACCGCTGCTAATGACGGCCAGGCCAATATAATCTGATTTACGAAAACGGATATTGAGCGTACTGGCTAAAAACATCAGCACCGCGCTGAGTAGTTGCCACCGCAGAAGAACCACGCCAGTTGTTATTGTCGCCATGAAAAACGTCCTCAGAAAGTCTGGATGCCCAGGACAGCGCGGGGGTGTTCACCGAGGGTGTGATACTCTGGCTATCGACGGGCAATAACATGAATGAAACATTGTTTCTGTTACATGATTTTTGTGAACTATATCACAACTGGTCGTTTGTTCACCACTATTGGACGTTATTTTTGTAGGGCAAAAACCACTCTAAATGTGTGGCTTTATTTAATGAAGGGTTGATAAAAAATAACCATGCTTTAAACATGCATTTAATCTACTTGTTATATTTATCCTAAATTAAACGTTAAAAAACTTTAATGAATTTCTTAAACGCAGCCAGGATAATGCTCATAAAAAATTACTCCTTGGGGATAATAACGTTATGAAATAAGCATGACTTTAAGTTTGCCTTACGGAAAAATAATATCATCATCAACTATTATCAGACTTTTACATAGAGAAGTCTGTTGCTAATACTGATAGATTCATGCAACTTAATCAGTCGGTGTTTATAGCATCCTGCCTTGATGGGTTCTGGCATATACGAAACAGGGAAATAGGGCTGACATGAATCACAGAGCGCGACGCAAGCTGCTGAAGTTCCTGGGAACATTCATGGTGGTATTGTTCCCCGTGGTGCTGGCGATATGGTTTGCACACATCCGGGCGATGACCGAAACCCATAGCCAACTCCGCTCTTTTGCTCAACTGGTGTTAAATAAAACAGAATTGGTGATCCTACAAGCTGATTTGGCGCGTGATATGGCCCAGTTGTATCAGGGTAAGATGTGTACCCCGGCACATCAGAAAAGTATGCTAAATATTATTCGCGGTCGTTTATATATCAGTGAGCTAATTTATGCGCAGGGCGATCACTTTTTGTGCTCTACGTCGATGGCGCCGCCTGTTACTTATATTATGCCGACAGCCGATTATAAACGTACGCCGGATATCTCCATCTATTACTACCGCGATACCCCTTTTTTCGCTGGCTACAGAATGACGTACATGCAACGCGGGAACTACGTCGCAGTCATCAATCCATTGTCCTACAGCGAAGTCATGTCAGATGATCCGGATCTCTCCTGGGGCGTGTATGACACAGTAACAGATACGTTTTTCTCTGCCAGCGAAGCGGCAAATATTGCGCAATTCGCGCCGCTCATACGCGGTGAAGCCTCGACCTTTCAACAAGACGATCGCTTCTACACCATCGTGCATTCAGAAAAACGTCCAATTGCGATTATTGTGTCGACCTCAGACAACCGCGTAAGTCAGATTTTCTATCACGAGGCGGCATTAACCATTCCCTTCGGGATTATCTGCAGCATCCTGATACTGCTAATGTGGTGGCGCACGCGCCAGGAATACTTATCTCCCCGGCGCTTATTAAAACGCGCGATCAAAAAACGTCAGCTTTGCCTGCATTACCAGCCGATCATTGATATTAAGAATGGGCAATGTGTTGGTGCTGAAGCTCTGTTGCGCTGGCCGGGTTGTAAAGGTGAGGTGATGAGCCCGACGGAGTTTATTCCGCTGGCTGAAAAAGAGGGAATGATTGAGCGGATCACGGATTATGTCGTTGAAGAGGTGTTCAACGATTTGGGGTATTTTCTTTCGGCGCATCCTCAGCTTTCTATCTCGATTAACCTTTCCGCTTCTGACTTTCATTCATCCCGATTGATTGCTCTGATTAACGACAAAAATCGTGAGTACTCCGTGGCGGCCCAGCAAATTAAAGTCGAAGTGACCGAGCGTGGGTTCATAGATGTACATAAAATGACCCCAATAATCCAGGCGTTCCGCAAGGCGGGTTATGAAGTGGCGTTTGATGATTTTGGCACGGGATATTCCAATCTACATAATTTGTCCGCGTTGAATATCGATATCCTGAAGATCGACAAATCGTTTATTAGCACGCTGTCCAGTAACAGCACCAGTCACCTGATTGCCGAACATATCATCGAAATGGCGCAAAGCTTACACCTGAAGACAATTGCAGAAGGGGTGGAAACGAAGGAGCAAATCGAATGGCTGCTTGAGCGAGGCGTACAGTATTGTCAGGGCTGGTATTTTGCGAAGGCGCTACCGCCGCAGGAGTTCATGCACTGGGTACAACGGTCGCCCGCTATACTGACGCAGAGCGGGCAGTGATCTTACAGGCGGTGGCGGTAGTCGCTGGGAGTACGATCAAATTCGCGGCGAAACACGCGCGAGAAGGTTTGTTGCGATACATAACCAAGATCCATCGCGATATCAAAAATAGGTCGCTCAGTCGTCCGCAGTTCAACGGCGGCCAGCAAAAGTCGACGCTGGCGGATGTAGTCACCCAATGTCTGGCGCGTCACCGTGCGGAACATTCTTTGTAAATACCACTTCGAGTAACCTGATTTTTTCGCCACCGCCTCAATGTTCAGCGGTTGATCGATATGTTCATCAATCCATTCAATAAGGGTCTGAATAATCTGCTGATGGGACATAGGGCTGCCTCTTTCTCAGTATTCGATTCGTCGTTTTGTCTGTGGGCGAGTATAATTCCTCAAGTTAACTTGAGGTAAAGCGATTTATGGAAAAGAAATTACCCCGGATAAAAGCGCTGCTCACGCCAGGTGAAGTCGCCAGGCGTAGCGGCGTGGCGGTATCGACCCTGCATTTCTATGAAAGCAAAGGGTTAATCAGTAGCATGCGCAATAGCGGCAATCAGCGGCGATACAAACGTGATGTGTTGCGTTACGTCGCGATAATCAAGATTGCTCAACGCATCGGGATCCCGCTGGCCACGATCGGTGACGCGTTAGGTGTATTACCTGAAGGGCATTCACTCAGTGCCAAAGAGTGGAAGCAGCTCTCTTCGCAATGGCGTGAAGAACTGGACCGACGTATTCATACTTTGGTGGCGCTACGCGATGAGCTGGATGGGTGTATTGGTTGCGGATGCTTGTCACGCAGCGATTGCCCGTTGCGTAACCCAGGCGATCAGCTTGGCGAGCAGGGGACCGGAGCGCGCCTGCTGGAAGATGATTAATTGGTTTAAAATATGTGACGGGTATGAAGGATATAAAACTAAAGCGCCACAGAGGGCGCTTTAGTTTGGTTCCGGTCTTTGTCTTTCACTCTATCCCGCTGGTTCACGGGAGGGTTTCCCCCGACATCAACACCCCTCAGTCGAGCACATTAGGGGAGGTTCCGGCCTGTGTTGATAATGTAAGTGTAAGCCACCTCCCTCCATTTGCCAGTGAAATGGTGATTTTTTAGCCAAAAAATTTTATGCATCTTCACCTGTTTTCTTGCGCGAGTTGCGCGAAATAAACACGCCGATGTTGTAATAACTCCGCGAAATTTGTTGCCAAATTGCGCATTGACGATAACGTTTGCGCATCGACTGGTTATTTCTTGCGCGTTATAAGAAGAAATGAGTAAAAAGCGGCAAAGTTCAGTTGAAAACCAGCGTATGATCGCTGGATAATCGTTTGCTTTTTTTTACCACCCGTTTTTTATGCGCGGAGCTAAACGTTTGCTTTTTTGCGACACCCCTATTGACGCAAACCTGGCACATGGAGAAAACGTTTAGCAGGCAGTGGATTGTCCAGCACGCATAATGACGAAAAAATAAACTCTCAGGGGATGTTTTCTATGTCTACGCCTTCAGCGCGTACCGGCGGTTCACTCGACGCCTGGTTTAAAATTTCGCTCCGCGGCAGTACCGTTCGTCAGGAAGTCGTTGCCGGATTAACGACCTTCCTGGCCATGGTCTACTCCGTTATCGTGGTTCCGGGGATGCTGGGTAAAGCCGGGTTCCCGCCTGCTGCTGTATTTGTGGCGACCTGTCTGGTCGCAGGCGTCGGTTCAATCGTGATGGGCCTGTGGGCAAACCTGCCGCTGGCAATTGGTTGCGCCATTTCTCTGACCGCGTTTACCGCATTCAGCCTGGTGCTGGGCCAACATATTAGCGTGCCTGTTGCGCTGGGGGCGGTGTTCCTGATGGGTGTCCTGTTTACCATCATTTCCGCGACCGGTATCCGTAGCTGGATCCTGCGCAATCTGCCGCAGGGCGTTGCGCATGGCACGGGGATTGGTATCGGCCTGTTCCTGCTGCTGATTGCGGCAAACGGTGTTGGCCTGGTGATTAAGAACCCGCTGGACGGCCTGCCGGTTGCGCTGGGTGACTTCGATACTTTCCCGGTCATTATGTCGTTGATTGGTCTGGCGGTGATTATTGGCCTCGAAAAACTGAAAGTACCGGGTGGCATTCTGCTGACCATTATCGGTATTTCCGTGGTTGGTCTGATTTTCGACCCGGCCGTGCATTTCTCCGGCATTTTTGCTATGCCGTCTCTGAGTGATGAAAACGGCAACTCGTTGATCGGCAGCCTGGATATCATGGGTGCACTGAACCCGATTGTCCTGCCGAGCGTGCTGGCGCTGGTCATGACCGCTGTCTTCGATGCAACCGGAACCATCCGCGCGGTAGCCGGACAGGCGAATCTGCTGGATAAAGACGGACAGATTATTGACGGTGGCAAAGCGCTGACCACTGACTCCCTGAGCAGCGTGTTCTCTGGTCTGGTGGGTGCAGCTCCGGCGGCGGTTTACATTGAATCCGCAGCGGGTACGGCGGCTGGCGGTAAAACTGGCCTGACGGCGATCACCGTTGGCGTGTTGTTCCTGCTGATCCTGTTCCTCTCTCCGCTCTCTTATCTTGTACCTGTGTACGCAACGGCACCTGCGCTGATGTATGTGGGCCTGTTGATGCTGAGCAACGTCGCGAAAATCGACTTTGCTGACTTTGTCGACGCAATGGCAGGACTGGTTACGGCCGTATTTATCGTGCTGACCTGTAACATCGTTACCGGCATCATGATTGGCTTTGCCACCCTGGTAATTGGCCGCATCGTTTCTGGTGAATGGCGCAAACTGAACATCGGCACAGTGGTGATCGCCATCGCGCTGGTGGCCTTCTACGCCGGCGGTTGGGCTATCTGATTCTGATTTCCTGACGATCCTAAAAACGGGTGGCTTTGGCCGCCCGTTTTCATTTTCAGAACACACTCGTTGTCTTTTGCGTTACTCTCAATTAGATAGAATTGAGGCACGACGCCTCTCATTAGCAATCATAAGAAACATCGCAAACAGGGAACGCATGGAAATCTTTTTCACCATACTCATCATGACCCTTGTGGTCTCGCTGTCGGGGGTATTTACTCGCGTATTGCCCTTCCAACTTCCTTTACCCCTTATGCAGATCGCCATCGGCGCCTTGCTGGCGTGGCCGACGTTTGGTTTGCATGTGGAATTCGATCCTGAGCTGTTCCTGGTTCTGTTCATCCCGCCGCTGCTCTTTGCCGATGGCTGGAAGACGCCAACGCGTGAGTTTCTCGAGCACGGGCGAGAGATTTTCGGCCTGGCGCTGGCGCTGGTACTGGTCACGGTGGTCGGCATTGGCTTTATGATTTACTGGCTAGTGCCGGGGATCCCTCTCATCCCAGCCTTTGCGCTGGCTGCTGTGCTATCGCCAACCGATGCTGTCGCACTTTCCGGCATTGTGGGAGAGGGACGTATACCGAAGAAAATCATGGGTATCCTGCAGGGCGAAGCGTTGATGAACGACGCCTCCGGTCTGGTCTCTCTGAAGTTTGCCGTCGCCGTGGCGATGGGCACGATGGTATTCACCGTTGGTGGCGCAACGCTTGAGTTCTTCAAAGTGGCGATTGGCGGCATCCTGGCTGGTTTTGTCGTCAGTTGGCTGTACGGCCGCTCCCTGCGCTTCCTCAGCCGCTGGGGCGGTGACGAGCCGGCAACGCAAATCGTCCTGCTGTTCCTGCTGCCGTTTGCGTCTTACCTGATTGCGGAACATATCGGCGTTTCCGGTATCCTCGCGGCGGTCGCTGCCGGGATGACGATCACCCGTTCCGGGGTGATGCGCCGCGCGCCGCTGGCGATGCGTTTACGTGCTAACAGTACCTGGGCGATGCTGGAGTTTGTATTTAACGGCATGGTCTTCTTGCTGTTAGGGCTACAGTTACCGGGAATTCTGGAGTCTTCTTTGGCGGCGGCAGAGGTCGACCCGAACGTTGAAATCTGGATGCTGTTTACCGATGTCGTGCTGATTTACGTGGCGCTAATGCTGGTACGTTTTGGCTGGCTGTGGACCATGAAAAAGTTCAGTCTGCGCTTCCTGAAGAAAAAACCGATGGAGTTTGGATCCTGGACGACGCGTGAAATCATGATCGCCTCTTTTGCCGGTGTACGCGGGGCAATTACTCTTGCTGGTGTGCTCTCCATTCCACTGTTGTTACCAGACGGTAGCGGCTTCCCGGCGCGATATGAGCTGATCTTCCTTGCCGCAGGCGTGATCCTGTTTTCGCTGTTTGTTGGCGTGGTGATGCTGCCGATTCTGCTACAACATCTGGAAGTGGCAGACCACTCGCAGCAGCAGAAAGAGGAACGTATTGCCCGCGCTGCCACGGCAGAAGTGGCGATTGTCGCGATCCAGAAAATGGAGGAGCGACTGGCCGCGGACACCGAAGAGAACATCGATAACCAGTTGCTCACCGAGGTGAGTTCACGCGTGATTGGTAACCTGCGCCGACGCGCCGACGGGCGCAACGATGTGGAAAGCTCGATGCAGGAAGAAAACCTCGAACGGCGTTTCCGCCTGGCAGCGCTACGTTCAGAACGCGCGGAGCTTTATCACCTGCGCGCCACGCGTGAAATCAGCAATGAAACGCTGCAAAAATTACTGCACGACCTGGATTTGCTGGAAGCGCTGTTGATCGAGACTCAGTAAACGGTAGTGCCTGATGCGCTACGCTTATCAGGCCTACAAGATCGGTAATAGCGATGTAGGCCGGATAAGGCGCTAGCCGCATCCGGCGAAAGGTGTGCCTGATGCGCTACGCTTATCAGGCCTACAAGATCGGTAATAGCGATGCAGGCCGGATAAGGCGCTAACCGCATCAGGCGAAAGGTGTGCCTGATGCGCTACGCTTATCAGGCCTACAAGATCGGTAATAGCGATGCAGGCCGGGTAAGGCGTTAGCCGCATCCGGCGAAAGGTGTGCCTGATGCGCTACGCTTATCAGGCCTACAAGACCGGCAACAGCGATGTAGGCCGGATAAGGCGCTAACCGCATCCGGCGAAAGGTGTGCCAAATGGCGCGCAACTGGCTGCAAGAAATTATTCATCGTGTAATTTGCGAGCGGCTTTCCTGAACGAATCCATCCCTCTTGTTGATTCCCTCTTTTCTCCATACGGTTGAGGAAAGGGGGAAACATGTCCAACTATCGACGAAATTACATCAATGGGGGAACCTAGTTTTTTACGGTAAATCTGCAGGACCGTCGAAGCCATCTTCTGACTGCCAACATTCACGCGCTTCGGTGTGCAATCGCTGAGGTCAAAAAGGTTAGGCCTTTTCGCATTAATGCGTGGGTCGTTTTACCCGAGCATATGCATTGCATATGGACGTTACCTGACAATGATGCGGATTATTCCTCTCGCTGGCGGGAAATTAAGAAGCATTTCACCCACTCATTGTCTTCCCGACATATCTGGCAATCTCGCTTTTGGGAGCACACCATTCGTGATGAACATGATTATCGCCAGCATGTTGATTATATTTACATTAACCCGGTGAAGCACGGTTGGGTAAAGCAGGTACAGGACTGGCCTTTTTCAACATTTCATCGTGATGTGAGGCACGGTTTGTACCCGCAAGATTGGGCAGGTGAAATAATGGATTTTAATGCGGGTGAACGTGCCTGATGCGCTACGCTTATCAGGCCTACAAGACCAGCATACCGATGTAGGCCGCATCCGGCATTTTACGACGCTTGCGGTAGCCAAAATCCTTCACAGCATTTGAGCCACGCCTGGGCGCTGTGCGACAGATAAACGCCTTCGCGCCAAATCATGCCCAACTGCCAGCGCAAATCACTCTCCAGAGGGATCCAGCGCAGAGTTTGCTTATCCAGGCGCTGGCAAATCGGCTCCGGTAAAATGGCAATCCCGACTCCGGCTTGTACCATTGCCGCCAGAAAATCCCACTGCCCGCTGCGCACCGCTATGCGGGGCTTGACGTTGTGTTGGCTAAACAGCTCAAGCAATTGGCGGCTCAACGCGAAATCTTCGTTGTAGATAAGCAGCGGATGTTCCGCCAGCGCCTCAGGGGGAATGGATTCGCACGTTGTCCACTGACCGGAGCGAGGAACCAACACGCAGAGTGGATGGCTAAAAAGCGGCAGGGTTGCCAGACCGCTCTCTTCTTCAACCGGCAGCGCGGTCATCGCGACATCCAGGTCACCGTTCATTACCGCCTGCTGAACGGTTAAGCCGCCAAATTCAGAGACCTTCAGCTCCACGCCGGGATAGCGCTGGCGAAACAGGCCGATCGGCCCGGCCATCAACATCCCCACCATGGGCGGGATACCGAGGCGCAGCACGCCCTTGTTGAGGTGATTAATGTCACTGAGTTCCGCTTCAAGCTGGCGAAACTCGGCAAGGATCGCCAGGCCGCGTTCGAAAACGACCTGCCCGGTGTCGGTTAACAGCAGTCGCCGACCGTCGCGGATTAACAGCGTGCAGTTAAGCTCGTCTTCAAGGTTCTTCAACATCTTGCTGATGGTGGGCTGGGTGACAAAAAGCTTCTCCGCTGCGCGGGTAAAGCTCTGCTGACGAACCACCTCAACAAAATATCTCAGCGTTCTGATATCCATGATTATTCCTTAAGACTATGCCTGCAATGAGTTTAATTCATTTCAGTCCTGGACGGGGGCTCTCTATACTGGCGCTCTCTATTTTTTAAGGACATACCCTCATGGCTGTGGCGATAAGCCGCGTGACGCCTGCCGTTATTCATCGACTCCAGATCCCCGTTCAGGTTCTGTTGTATGCAGGTCTCTTTGTATTTGCTCAATATCTTGTCTCCTGGCTGCATCTGCCGCTTCCTGCCAACCTGGTAGGGATGGTGCTGATGCTGGCGTTAATTGTCTGTCGGGTTATCCCGCTGAACTGGATTCGCGCAGGTGCTCGCTGGTTACTGGCTGAAATGCTTCTGTTTTTTGTCCCGGCGGTGGTCGCCGTTGTGAACTACACGCAGCTGTTGCTGGTTGATGGCTGGCGTATATTTGCCGTGATTGCGATCAGTACGCTGATGGTGCTCGGCGCAACGGCGTGGGTCGTGGATAAAGTGTATCGCTATGAAATGCGCAGGCTAAACCGTGAGTAATTTCCAGTTAAGTGTATTGTGTCTGGTGATTACGCTGGGTATCTACTTTGCCAATAAGCGTCTGTATCGCCGTTTTCGTAAATTACCCCTGATGCCATTAGTTCTCACCCCGGCCCTGCTGGTGCTGATGCTGGTTTTCGGCCATATCTCCTGGCAAAACTATATTGGTGAATCGCACTGGTTGCTGTGGCTGTTAGGCCCGGCTACCATCGCCTTTGCCGTTCCGGTGTATGACAACCTTGCCGTGATTAAGCGTCACTGGATGTCGCTGACGGCGGGCGTGGTAACGGCAACGCTGGTGGCCGTCACCAGTTCCGTATGGCTGGCGCGCCTGTTTATGTTGCCTGATGAGATCCAACGCAGTCTGGCGGTGCGCTCCGTCACCACACCGTTTGCGCTGGCGGCAGCAGAACCGTTGGGCGGGCAGCCGGACCTGGTGGCATTGTTCGTGGTGGTGACCGGCGTATTTGGTATGGCGGTCGGCGATGTGCTGTTTTTACGGCTTTCCATTCGTGAAGGGATGGCGAAAGGCGCAGGATTTGGCGCAGCATCGCACGGTGCAGGCACGGCTCGCTCTTATGAACTCGGTCAGCAAGAGGGGGTAGTTGCCAGTCTGGTGATGATGCTTTCTGGCGTGGTGATGGTGCTGGTAGCGCCGCTGGTGGCGAGGCTGATGTTCTGAGAAAGGATGTAATCCTCCGGCCCGAAAGCCGGAGGAGAAGGGAGGTTAGTGCGCGCGACCTTGTTCTACGCCGTACCCGGTCTGGGAACGGATGAACTGAGCACGGAACTGCTCGCGTTCGCGGTTGCCTTCTTCTGAGTTGTCGGTGGCTGAGAAGAACCAGATCCCGAGGAATGCTACGCTGATGGAGAACAGCGCCGGATACTCATACGGGAAAATGGCTTTTTCGTGTCCGAGGATCTGGACCCAAATCGTTGGGCCAAGCACCATCAGCACAACCGCCGTCAGCAGGCCTAACCAGCCACCCAACATTGCGCCACGCGTGGTCAGTTTTGACCAGTACATGGAGAGCAGAATGATAGGGAAGTTGCAGCTGGCCGCGATAGCAAACGCCAGGCCCACCATGAAGGCGATGTTCTGGTTCTCAAACAGCACGCCGAGCAGAATAGCAATCACGCCCAGCACCAGTACGGTAATCTTCGAGACTCGCAGCTCTTCACGTTCAGTTGCGCCTTTACGGAATACGTTGGCGTACAGGTCGTGAGAAACCGCCGATGCGCCCGCCAACGTCAGGCCGGCAACCACCGCCAGGATGGTGGCAAAGGCCACTGCTGAGATGAAGCCGAGGAACAGGTTACCGCCTACCGCATTCGCCAGGTGAACCGCCGCCATGTTGTTACCGCCAATCAGCGCGCCCGCAGCATCTTTGTACGCCGGATTAGCACCTACCAGCATGATTGCGCCAAAGCCGATGATAAAGGTCAGGATGTAGAAATAACCCATAAAACCGGTGGCGTAGAACACGCTCTTACGTGCTTCGCGGGCATCGCTAACCGTGAAGAAGCGCATCAGGATGTGCGGCAAGCCTGCCGTACCAAACATCAGGCCGAGACCTAACGACAGCGCGGAGATCGGATCTTTCACCAGTCCGCCCGGACTCATAATGGCTGAGCCTTTCGGGTGTACCGCCATCGCTTCGGTGAACAGATTATTGAAGCTAAAGCCGACGTGTTTCATCACCATAAAGGCCATGAAGCTGGCACCGAACAGCAACAGTACGGCTTTGATGATCTGTACCCAGGTGGTCGCCAACATGCCGCCAAACAAAACGTACATCATCATCAGCACGCCAACCAATACGACAGCGATGTGATAGTTCAGACCAAACAGCAGCTCAATCAGCTTACCTGCACCAACCATCTGCGCGATCAGATACAGCGCAACCACCACCAGGGAACCACAGGCGGACAGAATACGGATTGGCCCTTGCTTCAGACGATAAGACGCAACGTCAGCAAAGGTGTAACGACCCAGGTTACGCAAACGCTCAGCAATCAGGAACAGGATAATTGGCCAGCCGACCAGGAAGCCGAGTGAATAGATCAGCCCGTCATAACCGGAGGTAAACACCAGCGCGGAAATTCCAAGGAACGATGCCGCCGACATATAGTCGCCCGCAATCGCCAGCCCGTTCTGGAAACCGGTGATATTACCGCCGGCGGTGTAGTAGTCATTACGCGAACGAACGCGCTTAGACGCCCAGTAGGTAATGCCGAGCGTAAAGATGACGAAAATCAGGAACATGATAATCGCCTGCCAGTTGGTTGGCTGGCGTTGGACTGCACCGCTAATAGCATCCGCCGCGTTTGCGGCGAAGGGCAGCGTGGCGGCAAGCGCCGTCAGGACTCTCTTCATGATGCTTTAACCTCGTGCAGAACCGCATTGTTCAGGCGATCGAATTCACCGTTTGCCCGCCAGATGTAGATCCCGGTCAGGATGAAGGAGATGAGGATCACTCCGACTCCAATCGGAATACCGCGGGTGACGCTGGTTCCCGCGTGTAGCGGAGTACCCAGCCAGCCCGGCGCAAAGGCAATCAATAAAATAAAGCTGATATAAACTGCCAGCATGATGATGGAAAGAATGGTGGCAAACCGTTGCCGTTTTTCAACTAACTCCCTGAAACGCGCACTGTCTTCTATCCGCTGATAAATATTGTCATTCATCACAGAGCTCTCCAGAGGTCCCCTTCGTCTTTCGCGCAGCAGGCATGACCTGACTGCTGTCGCAGCCCTGCAACGCGAAATCCTTTGGGGGAGGGTTTTTATATTTCCCTCCCGGTCAGGGGAGGGGTAGGGATAGGGTTTGTAGGCCCGATAAGCAGCGCGCCATCGGGCATTTCACGGTTAAGGTTATGATGGCATCGCGATGGCCTGCTTCTCTTCGAGCAGTTTCTCCACGACGCCAGGATCGGCGAGGGTCGAGGTATCGCCCAGATTGCTGGTATCGCCCGCCGCGATTTTACGCAGAATACGGCGCATGATTTTGCCGGAGCGGGTTTTCGGCAGTGAGTCGGTCCAGTGCAGCACGTCTGGCGTTGCCAACGGGCCAATTTCTTTACGCACCCAGTTGCGAACCTCGGCGTACAACTCAGGTGACGGCTCTTCACCGTGATTCAGCGTGACGTAGGCATAGATCGCCTGGCCTTTAATATTATGCGGAATCCCCACCACCGCGGCTTCGGCAATCTTCGGATGCGACACCAGCGCTGATTCGATTTCGGCCGTTCCCAGACGGTGGCCGGAGACGTTCAGCACATCGTCCACTCGTCCGGTGATCCAGTAATAGCCATCTTCGTCACGGCGCGCGCCGTCACCGCTGAAGTACATATTCTTGAAGGTAGAGAAGTAGGTTTGCTCAAAGCGTTCATGATCGCCAAACAGGGTTCTCGCCTGGCCTGGCCATGAGTCGGTAATCACCAGGTTGCCTTCGGTCGCGCCTTCCAGCGGATTACCTTCGTTATCGACAATCGCAGGCTGTACGCCAAAGAACGGACGGGTTGCAGAACCGGCTTTCAGCTCGGTAGCGCCCGGCAGTGGGGTGATCATGAATCCCCCGGTTTCGGTCTGCCACCAGGTATCGACGACCGGGCATTTTTCGTTGCCGATCTTCTTCCAGTACCACTCCCACGCTTCCGGGTTGATCGGCTCGCCAACGGAACCCAGGATACGCAGCGACGAACGGTCAGTACCTTCAATCGCTTTGTCGCCTTCTGCCATCAGGGCGCGAATGGCGGTCGGTGCGGTATACAGAATATTGACCTGGTGCTTGTCCACAACCTGCGACATACGCGCAGGCGTTGGCCAGTTTGGCACACCTTCAAACATCAGCGTGGTTGCGCCGCAGGCCAGCGGGCCGTACAGCAGGTAGCTGTGCCCGGTTACCCAACCCACGTCAGCGGTACACCAATAGATATCGCCCTGATGGTAATCAAACACGTACTTAAAGGTGGTTGCAGCGTAGACCAGATACCCGCCGGTGGTGTGCAGCACGCCTTTCGGCTTTCCGGTTGAACCGGAGGTATACAGGATAAACAGCGGATCTTCCGCGTTCATCTCTTCCGGTTGGTGTTCTGAGCTGGCTTTCTTGATAAGATCGGACCACCACAGATCACGGCCTTCCTGCCACTCCGTTTTTCCACCGGTACGTTTGAGGACGACCACATGTTCAACGGTTTTCACGTTTGGATTTTTCAGCGCATCATCCACGTTCTTTTTCAGTGGGATAGCGCGTCCGGCGCGTACGCCTTCGTCGGCGGTGATCACCAGGCGTGAATTGGAGTCGATAATACGTCCGGCGACGGCTTCCGGTGAGAAACCGCCGAAGATGACAGAATGCACGGCCCCAATGCGGGCACAGGCCAGCATGGCAACCGCAGCCTCTGGCACCATCGGCATATAAATGGCCACCACGTCACCTTTTTTAATGCCTAAATCCAGTAGCGTATTGGCGAAACGGCAGACATCGCGATGCAGCTCGCGATAGGTAATGTTTTTGCTTTGGGTAGCGTCATCGCCTTCCCAGATAATGGCGGTACGATCGCCGTTTGCCTGCAGATGGCGGTCAAGGCAGTTTGCGGCCAGGTTCAGGGTGCCGTCTTCGTACCATTTAATAGACACGTTGCCTGGTGCGAAGGAGGTGTTCTTCACCTGGCTGTACGGCTTGATCCAATCGAGAATCTTTCCCTGCTCGCCCCAAAATGTGTCGGGTTCGTTAACGGATTGCTGGTATTTCTCTGCGTACTGCTCCGGATTTATCAGGCAACGATCCGCAATGTTTGCGGGAATAGCGTGTTTATGTATTTGGCTCATGGCTTTTGTTCTCCTTGTAGGATGTTAATAATATGTCTCATAAACGTTAAATGTAGGGGCTTTGAGAGTTTTGTTTAGGATTTGCGCGGCAGATCACGCAATAAACGAATTGTGCAAATTAGCGACAAACTGAATTTTGAAGGGAACTAGCAAAAATTGATTAATTCTCGCGATAACATGTAGTTATCTAAAGGATTGTTGAAAAGGTGATCTGTCTCTGAATTAGACGAAAGAGTGAGAGGTTAGAGGGGTGTTATAACTCTAAAGTGGTATTTTACATACACTTACAATTGATTAAAAACAACATTTCCAGTGTGGTTTCTTGTTACAAATAGGGTGGAGCAATGTCATAACAGTATTCGTGTGGTTGCTGTTATGGAAAACAATAAAAGAATCGCCATTGCAGATAATGGCGTCATCTGGATGAGACCCCTATGGCAAGGATAAAATCACGCGTACGCCGTTTCTTCAGCCTGTTATTACCTTTATTATTTATCTCTGCTGTTCACGCTGAACAAACTCCTGTACCCGCAAAAACCGTCACCGTTGAAGCGAAGAATGAAACCTTCGCGCCTCAGCATCCCGATCAATATCTCTCCTGGAAAGCCACGTCTGAGCAATCAGCCCGTGAAGATGCGCTGGCAGAAGATCCGCGTCTGGTGATCCTGTGGGCGGGATATCCATTCTCGCGCGATTACAACAAACCGCGGGGACACGCGTATGCCGTGACTGATGTGCGTGAAACCTTACGTACCGGCGCACCAAAAACGGCAGAAGATGGTCCGTTGCCGATGGCCTGCTGGAGCTGTAAAAGCCCGGACGTAGCGCGTCTTATCCAGAAAGACGGCGAAGATGGCTACTTCCACGGTAAATGGGCGCGCGGCGGCCCGGAAATTGTTAACAACCTCGGTTGCGCAGATTGCCATAACACCGCGTCACCAGACTTCGCCAAAGGCAAGCCGGAACTGACCCTGTCGCGTCCTTATGCAGAACGCGCGATGGAAACCATCGGCAAACCGTTTGAGAAAGCCGGTCGCTTTGACCAGCAATCCATGGTCTGCGGCCAGTGCCACGTGGAATACTACTTCGACGGTAAAAACAAAGCCGTTAAGTTCCCGTGGGACGACGGCATGAAAGTCGAGAACATGGAGAAATACTACGACAACATTGCTTTCTCTGACTGGACCAACTCCCTGTCTAAAACGCCGATGCTGAAAGCGCAGCACCCGGAGTATGAGACCTGGAGCGCGGGCATTCACGGCAAGAACAACGTGACCTGTATCGACTGCCACATGCCGAAAGTGCAAAACGCGGAAGGCAAGATCTACACCGACCATAAGATTGGTAATCCGTTCGATAACTTCCCTCAGACCTGCGCGAACTGCCACACCCAGGACAAAGCGTCCCTGCAAAAAGTGGTCGCCGAGCGTAAACAGGCCATTCATGACCTGAAAATCAAGGTTGAAGATCAGCTGGTGCGTGCGCACTTCGAAGCGAAAGCCGCATGGGATGCGGGCGCAACCGAAGCGGAAATGAAGCCGATTCTGGAAGATATCCGTCACGCACAATGGCGCTGGGACCTGTCTATCGCCTCACACGGCATTCACATGCACGCCCCGGAAGAAGGCCTGCGGATGCTGGGTAGTGCACTGGATAAAGCCGCTGACGCACGTACCAAACTGGTCCGTCTGCTGGCGACCAAAGGCATCACGCATGAAATTCCGTTGCCGGATATCTCGACCAAAGAGAAAGCCCAGGCGGCGATTGGTCTGAACATGCAGCAAATCAATGCTGAGAAGCAGGACTTCATCAAAACGGTGATTCCGCAGTGGGAAGAACAGGCGCGTAAAAACGGTCTGTTAAGCCAATAACCCCATTTCGCCCCGCAAGGGGCGGATAACTCAACGGAGTGAATATGAGCGTATTACGTTCGTTATTAACTGCTGGGGTGCTGGCGTCAGGCCTGTTATGGAGCCTGAGTGGAATCACTGCCACGCCAACGCCGCAGGAGTCGGATCAACGCTGGACGGTTACCCAACAGCGTAATCCGGATGCCGCCTGTCTGGACTGTCACAAGCCAGATACCGAAGGCATGCATGGTAAGCATGCGGAAGTCATCAACCCGAATAACAAACTGCCGGTCACCTGCACCAACTGTCACGGCCAGCCGTCACCGAACCACCGTGAAGGGGTGAAAGATGTGATGCGCTTTAATGAGCCGATGTACAACGTGGAGCAGCAGAACAGCGTCTGTATGTCCTGTCACCTGCCTGAGCAGCTGCAAAAAGCGTTCTGGCCGCACGATGTCCACGTAACCAAAGTGGCGTGTGCCAGCTGTCACTCACTGCATCCGAAGCAAGACACGATGCAAACGCTGAGCGATAAAGGACGGATCAAGATTTGCGTCGATTGCCACAGCGATCAGCGTAACAATCCGAACTTTAACCCGGCGTCGATTCCGTTGCTTAAGGAGCATCCATGAGTTGCTCTCGTCGCCAGTTTATCACCGGCGTCGGCGCGCTGGTGGCAGTGAGCGGGACGGCGAGGCGCGTTGTGGCGAAGACGCTGAACATCAACGGCGTGCGTTACGGTATGGTACATGATGAGTCATTATGCATCGGCTGTACGGCCTGTATGGATGCTTGTCGCGAAGTCAACAACGTGCCGGAAGGCGTATCGCGTCTGACGATTATTCGCAGTGAGCCACAGGGTACGTTTCCTGATGTGAAGTATCGCTTCTTCCGTCACTCGTGCCAGCACTGCGACCACGCTCCCTGCGTTGACGTCTGCCCGACGGGGGCATCGTATCGCGATGCCGCCAGCGGCATTGTGGATGTGAACCCGGACCTTTGTGTTGGCTGCCAGTACTGCATCGCCGCGTGTCCTTATCGCGTGCGCTTTATCCATCCGGTGAGCAAAACGGCGGATAAATGCGATTTCTGCCGGAAAACCAACCTGAAAGCGGGCAAACAGCCCGCCTGCGTTGAGTCATGTCCGACGAAGGCGCTGACGTTTGGTAATCTGGACGATCCCAACAGCGATATCTCCCGTTTGTTGCAGCAGAAAACGACCTACCGTTACAAGCTGGCGTTGGGTACAAAACCGAAGGTCTACCGCGTTCCCTTTAAATTTGGGGAGGTGAGCCAATGACATCCGCTTCTGCATTTCATTTTGAATCATTGGTGTGGGACTGGCCCATTGCCATCTATCTGTTCCTGATAGGTATCTCTGCCGGACTGGTCACGCTGGCGATTCTGCTGCGTCGCTTCCATCCGGAGGCGGGCGGTTCGGACAGCACGCTGCTGCGCACTACTCTGGTGTTAGGACCGGGGGCGATTATCCTCGGTCTGTTAATTCTGGTGTTCCACCTGACGCGTCCATGGACTTTCTGGAAACTGATGTTCCACTACAGCTTCACTTCGGTGATGTCAATGGGGGTCATGCTGTTCCAGTTGTACATGGTGGTGTTAGTGCTGTGGCTGGCAAAAATCTTTGAAAAAGAGGTGATTGCCCTGCAACAGCGCTGGCTGCCGCGGTTAGGTATCGTGCAGAAAGTATTGACGCTGATCGGGCCTTTCCATCGTGCGCTTGAGACGTTAATGCTGGTGCTGGCGGTTCTGCTCGGGGCGTACACCGGCTTCCTGCTGTCGGCGCTGAAATCTTACCCGTTCCTGAATAACCCGATCCTGCCGGTGCTGTTCCTGTTCTCTGGGATCTCCTCCGGCGCCGCGGTGGCGCTGATCGCCATGGCGTTACGCCATCGTAGCAACCCGCACAGCACCGAAGCGCACTTTGTGCACCGCATGGAAGTCCCGGTGGTATGGCTGGAGATCTTCCTGCTGGCGGCGTTCTTCGTCGGTCTGGCGCTGGGCGATGACGGCAAAATGCGCGCGCTGGCGGCGGCACTGGGCGGCGGATTCTGGACCTGGTGGTTCTGGCTTGGCGTGGCTGGGCTTGGGCTGATACTGCCGATGCTGCTAAAACCCTGGGCCAACCGCAGTTCGACGTTTCATGGCGTGCTGGCAGTGTGCGGCGCCAGCCTGACCGGCGTACTGCTGCTGCGTTTTTTTATACTCTATGCGGGTCAGCTAACTGTTGCGTAAGGTGATATCTGGACGTTCTCCTTCCTGAAGCCGGTTTTCTGGCGCTGTTATTAAGCCTTGGGGTCAACGTGTTGACCCCGCTTGCCGTGTTGGTGGGTGTCCGCCAGCGCTGGCAAGGGGTGATGCGCCTTGCAACGGTGGGCGTGTGGGCGCAATTTACCCTGCTACTGCTGGCTTTTGCCATTCTGGTATTCTGCTTTTTGACCAGCGATTTTTCGGTGGTCTACGTTGCTCAGCACAGCTACAGTCTACTGCCGTGGGGATTAAAACTGGCGGCGGTGTGGGGCGGTCATGAAGGATCGCTGCTGCTGTGGGTGCTGTTTCTTTCCGGCTGGAGCGCGCTGTTCGCTTTACGCTATCGGCGTGATACCGACGCGCTGTTTCCGCTGACGCTCAGCGTCCTTTCAATGATAACGGCCCTGCTGCTATTGTTTGTGGTGGTATGGTCCGATCCGTTCGTACGCATCTTCCCGCCAGCCATTGAAGGGCGCGACCTTAACCCGATGCTGCAACATCTCGGGTTAATCCTCCATCCACCTCTGCTGTATCTGGGTTACGGTGGGTTGATGGTGGCGGCAGGCGTGGCGCTGGCCTCGCTGCTACGTGGTGACTTTAATGCGCAGAGCGCCTGGGTGTGCTGGCGCTGGGCGCTGCCCGGCTGGTGCGCGCTGACGCTGGGAATTATCCTCGGCTCCTGGTGGGCCTATTGCGAGCTGGGCTGGGGCGGCTGGTGGTTCTGGGACCCGGTTGAAAATGCCTCCTTATTACCCTGGCTTTCCGCCAGCGCGCTGCTGCATAGCCTGTATATCACGCGCCAGCGCGGAATCTTCCGCCACTGGTCGCTGCTACTGGCGATCGTCACGCTGATTTTATCGCTGCTGGGGACGCTGATTGTGCGTTCCGGCATTCTCGTTTCGGTGCATGCTTTCGCGCTGGATAACGTCCGCGCCGCGCCGCTGTTTGCGCTGTTTACCGTGTTGAGTCTGGCGTCGCTCGGGCTGTACGCCTGGCGGGGCCAGCAAGTCCGGCAGAATGCGCGTTTTGGCGGTTGGTCACGCGAGATGCTGATTCTGGTTGCGCTGCTGCTCTTTAGTGCGGTGCTGCTGATTGTGTTGATTGGCACGCTCTACCCGATGATTTACGGGCTGTTCGGCTGGGGACGGCTCTCCGTAGGCGCACCGTACTTTAACCGTGCTACGCTGCCCTTTGGCCTGCTGATGCTGCTGGTTATCGTGCTGGCAACGGTCAGAAGCCGTAAAGTGCCTTTCCGCATCCAGCTTCCGGCACTGCTGGCGCATGCCGGGGTGCTGATGTTTGCGGCGGGGATCGTCTTTTCCAGCGGTAGCCGTCAGGAGATAAGCCTGAACCTGAGCCCTGGGCAGCAGGTTGAACTGGCGGGTTACATTTTCCGTTTTGAGCGTCTCGACCTGGAAGCCAAAGGTAACTACACCAGTGAAAAAGCGCAGATCACGCTGTGGCACAATGAGAAACGTATTGGCAGCCTGCAACCCGAAAGGCGCTTCTATGCCGCGCGCCGTCAACAGATGATGGAGCCGGGGATCCGCTGGAATCTGATGCATGACTGGTACGCGGTAATGGGTGAAAAAACCGGACCTGACCGCTATGCCATGCGTTTGTACGTGCAGACCGGCGTGCGCTGGATTTGGGGTGGGGGACTATTAATGGTCTTTGGCGCGCTGCTGAGCGGATGGCGAGGAAGGAAGCGTGATGCGTAAATTAATAACAGCGTTGCCGGATGGCGGCGTAAACGCCTTATCCGGCCTACAGGCAGCGCGAACCGTAGGCCGGATAAGCGCAGCGCCTTCCGGCAAAAAATTTTTACTCTTAACGCTCCTCCTGTTTTTCATCACTTTCGCTACCCATGCCCAGGTTGTGGACACATGGACGTTTGCCAACCCGCAACAGCA
Organism: Citrobacter sp. C13; assembly: GCF_014596815.2. NCBI lineage: Bacteria > Pseudomonadati > Pseudomonadota > Gammaproteobacteria > Enterobacterales > Enterobacteriaceae > Citrobacter > Citrobacter sp. C13. The sequence goes on along the minus strand of NZ_CP115024.1, from coordinate 4,462,856 downwards.
GGAACAAGCGCTGTCCATTGCCAGCCAGCTTCGCTGCCCGCAGTGTCAGAACCAAAACCTACTGGAATCCAATGCGCCGGTAGCGGTCAGTATGCGCCATCAGGTTTATAGCATGGTGGCGGAAGGGAAAAGCGAAGCCGAGATCATGACATGGATGACCGAGCGTTACGGTGACTTCGTTCGTTATAATCCGCCGCTGAATGAGCAAACGCTGCTGCTGTGGGCGTTACCGTGCCTGTTGTTATTGCTGGTAGGTGTGGTGGTCTGGCGAGTGAGAAGACGTCAGCATACGGAGGAGGGTGAGCAATGAACCAGTGCGAACCGTCGTTACGCCCAATGCCCATGAAGCGACTGACCGCTGCGGCGGTGCTGATGGCTGTGGCCTGCATAGGAGGCTACTTGTTGACGCCAAAATGGCAGGCGGTTCGTCAGGAGCAGACGCGACTGGCGGATCCTTTACATGCTTTCTCCGATGAAAATATTCAGGAAAAACAGCTGCTTTTGCTGCAATCGCAGATTCGCTCTAACCCCCAGGACGGCGTGAAATGGGCGCAACTCGGGGAGTATTATCTTTGGCAAAACGCGTATCATAATGCGCTGCTGGCCTACGAACAGGCGCTGCGTGTCGGCGGTGAAAATGCTGAGATCTATTCAGCGATGGCAACGGTATTGTATTACCAGGCCGGACAACATATGACGCCGCCCACTCGCGAGATGATTGATAGGGCCCTGGCGCTGGACCCGGCAGAGGTCACCGCGCTGATGCTGTTAGCCTCAGATGCGTTTATGCAGGCAGACTACGCCCAGGCTATTTCAGTGTGGCAAAAGGTTATGGATTTAAACTCGCCGAGGGTAAACCGGGCGCAGCTCGTTGACTCTATTAATATGGCGAAGTTGTTGCAGAATCGGCAAAAATAAATTTGTTTTTTTTGTGATTTGTATCATTTGGCCTGTTTAAAAAATAGGCGAACGAACAAATGAGCAAAAAAAACTCTCGCCATGACTTCTTCATTTTTGAACATATTAAAATTCTTTTATAACAAAAAGTTATTCATCGATACCGCGACAAAATTGCATTTTTATGCATAAATTCAGCTAAAAGCCCTGTTCTTAGAGGGTTGCGCGGAATGCCATGCAGATGATAATGATAATAAGCGTTAAAAAACTCCATAAACGAACGCAACACAATTCATACCCTTTCAGTATGTACTATTCCCACACACCGCATGTGGAATAGCGCTCCATCGAGGAAGTCCGTTGTTATGAAAAATTTGAAAGTCAGCCTGGCATGGCAGATTCTAATCGCCATGGTGCTGGGCATTCTGCTAGGGAGTTACCTGCATTACCATAGTGACAGCCGTGAATGGCTGGTTGTAAACCTGCTGTCACCGGCGGGCGATATCTTTATCCATCTGATCAAAATGATTGTTGTGCCCATTGTCATCTCTACGCTGGTTGTCGGTATCGCCGGAGTCGGTGATGCAAAACAGCTGGGCCGCATTGGTGCTAAAACTATTCTCTATTTCGAAGTGATCACCACCGTGGCGATTATCCTTGGGATCACGCTGGCGAATGTGTTCCAGCCGGGTTCCGGGATTGATATGTCGCAACTGGCGACCGTGGATATTTCGAAATATCAAAGCACGACTGCAGAAGTACAGAGCCACGCGCATGGTTTGATGGGGACAATTTTGTCACTGGTGCCGACCAATATCGTCGCCTCAATGGCAAAAGGCGATATGCTGCCGATTATCTTCTTCTCGGTGCTGTTCGGTTTAGGCTTGTCTTCCCTGCCGGCAACTCACCGCGAGCCGCTGGTTACCGTGTTCCGCTCTATTTCCGAAACCATGTTTAAAGTGACCCACATGGTTATGCGCTATGCGCCAGTCGGCGTTTTCGCGCTGATTGCCGTTACCGTCGCGAACTTCGGTTTTGCCTCCCTGTGGCCGCTGGCGAAGCTGGTGCTGTTGGTGCACTTTGCCATCCTGTTCTTCGCGCTGGTGGTGCTGGGGATTGTCGCGCGTATCTGCGGTTTGAGCATCTGGATCCTGATCCGCATTCTGAAAGACGAGTTGATTCTGGCTTACTCTACCGCCAGCTCCGAGAGCGTACTGCCGCGTATTATCGAGAAGATGGAAGCCTATGGCGCACCGGCTTCAATCACCAGCTTTGTGGTGCCGACCGGCTACTCATTCAACCTTGATGGTTCAACGCTGTACCAGAGTATTGCCGCGATCTTTATTGCGCAGCTGTATGGTATCGACCTGTCGCTGTGGCAGGAAATCGTGCTGGTGTTGACGTTGATGGTGACCTCGAAAGGGATTGCGGGCGTGCCGGGCGTATCATTCGTGGTGCTGCTGGCAACGCTGGGCAGCGTGGGGATCCCGCTGGAAGGCCTGGCGTTTATTGCCGGTGTTGACCGTATCCTCGACATGGCGCGTACCGCGCTGAACGTGGTGGGTAATGCACTGGCGGTGCTGGTTATCTCCAAGTGGGAACACAAATTTGACCGCAAAAAAGCGCTGGCCTATGAGCGCGAAGTATTGGGTCAGTTTGATAAGACCGCCTTGTAGGCCGGATAAGGCAACGCCGCCATCCGGCAACCTGCTCCGGGTTGCCTGATGGCGCTACGCTTATCAGGCCTACAACGACTACCCGTTGGTTAACTTATCAAACTCTTCGCAGCCGGTATCGAATCCTTCCGTACAGCTCAAATTCAGCCAGTGCAGTGCCTTCTGTTTATTCTTCACGATAAAACCCTGCTCACCGTTTAAGAACATCATCCCAGCCCAGTATTCGGAATAACCGGTGCGGGAAATGGCAGAGCTACGTTTGAAATACCACGTCGCTTTCTCATCGTCTGCGGGAATACCCACGCCGTTGGCGTAAATCAGCCCAAGCAGCATTTGCGCGTCGACGGCGGAGTCGTTTTCCAGGTCCTCGGAGGCGTTTTGCAGCAAGGTAATGGCTTTGGGGTAATCGGTGTGTCCAGCCTGAGTGTTGACCAGAATACGCGCCAGCGTAATTTCCCCGGTCTTACTGCCTGCCTGGGTCGCTTTTTCCGCCAGCGTTTTGGCCTCGGGATAATCCAGACTGACCGGATTGGTAATCTTAATCTGCGCCAGCAAAGCCCAGGCATCCGCATCGCCGTTATCGGCGGCTTTTTGCGCCCAGTATTCCGCTTTGCTCAAATCACCTGAACTAAACCAGGTATCAGCGAGGAAATATTGTGCGCGTCGGTCTCCGGACTCGGCGGCTTTCAAAAACTGACTACCGGGCTCTTCGGCATGGACAAAGCATGTCATTAACACCATCAAGGCGAAAAGTCGTTTCATCTTATATTTAGATTTAGTGTAGGGAATGAACAGTATAGAGAGATTATGTGCATAAAAAAACGGCCTCCGAATGGAGGCCGTCAGGGGAAGCTTAACCCATCGCGCTTTCGCGCAGGCTGGCTTTCAGCTTGGTGTACTCATCAATGACATACTGCTCGGCAGCGCGCTGATCGGCAATGCGTTCAACGTTTACAGCACAGTACTTGTACTCCGGCGTTTTGGTAATCGGGCTTAAGTTCTCGGTCACCAGTTCATTACATGCGCCAATCCACCACTGGTAGGTCATGTAAATCGCGCCTTTGTTTGGACGATCGCTGACTGCCGCACGGGTAATGACCCGGCCTTTACGCGAGTTCACCCACACCAGCTCTTCATCCTGGATGCCCAGGCGTTCTGCGTCGGCGGTGTTGATCTGGGCATAGCCCGGTTCATCCGCCAGCGCGGCCAACGCCGCACAGTTACCGGTCATCGAACGGCAAGAGTAGTGGCCGACTTCACGCACTGTAGACAGTACCATCGGGTACTCCTCAGTGAGTTTGTCGATTGGCGCTACCCAGTCGCAGGTGAAGAACTGCGCCAGGCCGTTCGGGGTGTCGAACTTCTCTTTGAAGAGATAAGACGTACCCTGGTCGGCTTCTGAGGTGTCGCGGCAAGGCCACTGGATATAACCCAGTTCGCCCATTTTCTCGTAAGTGGCACCGTAGAAATCCGGGCACAGATGACGCAACTCGTCCCAGATTTCCTGGGTGTTGTTGTAGTGCATCGGATAGCCCATACGGGTGGCGATTTCACTGATAATCTGCCAGTCCGTTTTCAGATCCCACTTCGGCTCAACGGCTTTAAAGAAGCGCTGGAAGCCACGGTCAGCTGCGGAGAATACGCCTTCATGCTCACCCCATGACGTAGACGGTAAAATAACGTCTGCGGCAGCGGCAGTTTTGGTCATGAAGATATCCTGCACGATAACCAGTTCCAGATCCTCAAAGCCTTTGCGCACTGCGGAGAGTTCAGCATCGGTTTGTAATGGATCTTCACCCATGATGTACGCCGCGCGGACTTCGCCATGCGCTGCACGGTGCGGCAGTTCGCTGATGCGATAACCGGTATGAGCAGGCAGACTTTCCACGCCCCAGGCTTTAGCGAACTTCTCGCGGTTAGCCGGATCTTTCACATACTGATAGCCCGGATAAGTATCCGGCAGCGCGCCCATGTCACATGCGCCCTGAACGTTGTTCTGCCCACGAACCGGGTTAACGCCCACGCTCGGCTTACCGAGGTTGCCGGTCAGCATTGCGAGGCTGGTCAGTGAACGCACGGTTTCCACGCCCTGATAGAACTGGGTAACACCCATGCCCCACAGGATTGCCGCGCTTTTCGCCGTGGCATACATACGTGCAGCCTGACGAATATCCTGCGCGCTAACGCCAGTGATATCTTCGACGGACTCCGGCGTGTAGCCTTCGACGATCTTGCTGTACTCTTCGAATCCTTCCGTACGGGAGGCGACGAACGCCTGGTCGTACAGTTTTTCTTCGATGATGACATGACCCATAGCGTTGAGCAGCGCGATGTTCGAGCCGTTTTTCAACGCGATGTGCATGTCGGCAATACGCGCGGTTTCAATTTTGCGCGGATCGCAGACGATGATTTTCGCCCCGTTACGTTTAGCATTAATCACGTGATTCGCCACGATCGGGTGGGAATCCGCCGGGTTATACCCGAAGATGAACACTAAATCCGTGTTATCAATTTCATTGATAGCATTACTCATTGCGCCGTTACCGACCGATTGGTGCAGACCTGCAACCGATGGGCCGTGTCAGACGCGAGCGCAACAGTCAACGTTATTGGTACCAATAACGGCGCGCGCGAATTTTTGCATTACATAGTTGGTTTCGTTACCCGTACCGCGAGATGAACCGGTCGTCTGAATAGCGTCCGGGCCATACTTCGCTTTGATGGCGCTCAGACGACTGGCGACGTAATCAAGCGCTTCATCCCAGGAAACGGATTCCAGTTTGCCGCCACGCTGGCGACGGATCATAGGGGTTTTCAGACGAGGGGTCAGGATCTGGGTATCATTGATAAAATCCCAGCCATAGTAGCCCTTCAGACACAAGGTACCCTGGTTGGTTTTCCCCTGCGCCGCTTCAGCCCGGACGATTTTGCCGTTATCGACCACCAGGTTGATTTTGCAACCTGATGCGCAATATGGGCAAACCGTGACGACTTTTTTCATCGGTCTCGCTCCAGTTAATCAAATCGCGCATACGCGCTTGTCGTTTTTGTTATGCATCTTTTATGCCATGTTTTTATCAGGGGCATTAGTCGATATTACGGGCGAATTTTGCGCAAAACTCTGACGAAAAACAGGCTGTCGTCATATTTGACGTGACGAATCTCCAATACGTGACGGCCCGGCAGTGTGACCGAGGTTATGTTTCCCGCACATCCTTGTGCCTTATCGCTGTCACTCTGTGCAGAATCAATCACACTCATTTAAGTTGGCCAGAAATGGGGAAAAACAATGAAGCCAGCCATACTGGTTGTGGATGATGACATCGCTGTCTGCACGCTTTTACAGGATGTGCTGAGCGAACACGTCTTTACGGTGACCGCCTGTCACACCGGGCAGGAGGCGCTGCGCTGCATTGAGACTCAGCCGGATATCGCTCTGGTATTACTGGATATGATGTTGCCCGATATTAACGGCCTGATGGTGCTACAACAGGTGCAGAAGTTGAGGCCCGGATTACCGGTGGTGATGCTGACTGGGCTTGGCAGCGAGTCGGATGTGGTTGTCGGGCTGGAAATGGGGGCTGACGACTATATCGGTAAGCCGTTCAATGCGCGGGTGCTGGTAGCTCGGGTAAAGGCGGTGCTCAGACGCGTTGGCGTGTTAACGGCAGAAAGCGGCGGCCCGCAAACCACGGGGCTTTCTTTCAATGGCTGGCATCTCGATACCGCCGGTTGCCAGCTGCATAATCCCCAGCAGTTGAAGGTGGAGTTGACGCAGGGGGAATACAGCCTGCTGTTGGCGCTGGCCCAAAATGCCCGCCGGGTGCTGAGCCGGGAACAACTGCTGGAGCTGACGCGCAGCGACAGCGTTGAGGTGTTTGACCGCACGATTGACGTGTTAATCATGCGCCTGCGGCGAAAAATAGAGAACAACCCGCACCAGCCAATGTTGATCAAAACCCTGCGCGGGCTGGGTTATGTGTTTGCCGCCGACGTGCAACATCACGATAAGGCGGCGTGATCGTGTGCAGTTGCCGGATGAGGCGTAAACGCCTTATCCGGCCTACAAAAGCGATAACGACCCCGTAGGCCTGATACGGTCGTAGGCCTGATAAGCGCAGCGCATCAGGCATATTTCCGGACGATGCGAACGTAGGCCTGATAAGCGCAGCGCATCAGGCGTCAGCCATTTCTGCTTTCAACTCTGCCAGCGTCTTCGCGCCGTCTATCGCATTCGCGCACAGCAAGCTTGCCCGCGCACAGGCGTGTGCCAACCTGACGCTGTCCGTCAGAGACCAGCGCTCATGACAGCCATACAAAAATCCGGCGCAAAACGCATCTCCCGCCCCGACGCTGCCGACGATCTCCTCCTGCGCCAGGTACTGCGACGAGATCCAGACGCCCGGCACATCCGGCGCTTCACCCCAGGCACCTTCCGGACAGTGGATCACCACCCGCTGGCGTACGCCTGCATTCAATAATTCGCGTGCGGCGGTGGCGATGTGCGCAATATGCAGTTCGCCGTTGGGCTGGCGGATCTCCAGCCCGCTGAACTCCCCGGCTTCCAGCTCGTTAATCACCAGATAGTCGAGATGGCGCAGGGCTGGCATTACCAGTGGCTGGTAGCGCGGGTCGCCCTTGCGTGAGACCAGATCCAGCGACGTTTCAAAGCCGTTGTCGCGCATTTGCGCCAGCAGCCGTGCGCTACGCGTCCCGTACTCCTCATCCGGCATGTCCAGACTGTCGAGCAGCAGCAGATATCCCAGATGGAAGATTTTCATCGAGGTATCCAGTTGCTCAAACGCGGGCAGATCGAGTAGCCGATTGGCACCCGGTGAGTGGAAAAAGGTGCGCTGGCCGCTGGGATCGGTCATCACCTGCGACATCGACGTGGGGGCGAATGTGGTGCGCTGCACGTGTTGGCGATTAACGTGATACTGCTCCAGCATCGCCATGATGTAGTCGCCGTCGCTGTCCTGACCGATTAACCCCACCGCCTGCAACGGCAGTCCAGTGTGCATTTTTGCCAGCGTCAGCAGCACATTAAGCGGCGCACCGCCCGTGGCGCGTTCGCTACGGGTGATTTCCGCCAGCCAGCCACGTTCCGGCCACTGCACAATTTGATGCACGTGATCGACCAGCATGTTGCCTGCAGCGATAACGCCTTTGCGTTCCATCAGACCCGTCCCGCGCTGCCAAAAATGCGCATCTGTTCTGAAACGGTATCGGTAATGGCTTCTTCAATACCGAGTAGCAGTTCGGCGAATTCGTCGTACAGCGGCTGGCGATTCGCCATCCGCGCCTCTACTGCCGTCAGCGCCGCCTGCGACATGCCGGTATAGAAGTTGATTTTGTGAATGCCGAGTTCAATTGCGCGTCTGAAATCGTCGTCGCTGATGCCGGAGCCGCCGTGCAGTACCAGCGGGATTGCCGCCTGCTGGCGAATGGCATCCAGACGCGGGAAGTCGAGCAGCGGTTCGCCTTTATATTTGCCGTGGGCATTGCCAATGGCGACCGCCAACGCGTCAATCCCGGTTCTGTCGACGAAATCACGCGCCATCATCGGGTCGGTAAACAGCGACTCGTCGGCATGGCCGTACAGCGCGCCGCCCTCATCACCACCCACCGCGCCCAGTTCGGCTTCCACCGATACGCCGACGGCGTGGCACATCTTTACCACTTCGCGGGTCTGGCGGACATTTTCTTCATACTCCAGCGTGGAGCCATCGAACATCACTGAACTGAACCCTAAGCGTAGTGCCCGAACCACCGACTCAAAGTGCAGGCCGTGGTCAAGGTTCAATACCACCGGAATGTCATGCCGCGCGGCTTCGAATTTGACCGCTTCGACCAGAGAATCCAGCGAGATATATTTAAAGTGCACCTCGGCGATGTTGATGATAAACGGCGAACGTTCCTGCTTTGCCGCGGCAAACAGCGCGCGCAGGAAGTGGGAGTCCAGAACGTTAAACGCCCCTAAGGCATAGCGATGCTCACGGGCATGGGCAAGGCCATCAGCGAGAGATATCAACGGCATAATGCGCTCCTTGGTTAGCGGAACAGGCGATATTCGTTACACAGCACCAGCTGCGCAGGTTCGTCTTCTTCAATGTCGTTATAGCGGGCGATCGGTTGCAAAAAGTGGTTATCGTGGTCGTCGTCATTAACAGACGAAACCTCGCCGACCAGCACGTCGCCAAAACCTTTTTCCGCCCAGAAGCTGTGATACAGGCCCGGTGGCAGGCAGATGCTTTCACCCGGCGTCAGGCGCAACTGACTGCCTGCCGCATGGGTTTGCCGACAGCCGTCAATCACCACGCTTACGTCGGTCTGCTCCGTTTGCTCCCGGACTCCCGCATTCCACAGTTCCACAATCAAATTACCGCCGCCGCGATTGATAATGTCTTCGCGCTTGCGCCAGTGAAAATGCATCGGCGTGACCTGTGCATCGCGAACATGCATGATTTTCTCGGCGTAGCATTTTTCATAAGGCATACCTTTCGGCGAGCCGTTACGCAGAGTGAACAGCGTTAACCCTTGCGCGGCGAAATTGTTGCCGCCAAACGCGGTGACATCCCAACCGAGCTTAAGGTCGAACACTTCGCCCCAGGCAGAGGCATCAAGCTTGTGCCATTGGGTCGGGGGGAAGCTGGCAAAAGGGGGGAGATGCACGTCGTGCTGAGAGAAAAACTGGCGCGTGTGGCCAAGGATCTCGTTTATTGCGGAGCGTTTCATCGGCTGAATCCTCCTTAATATAATGCCGGATGGCGCCGCGCTTATCCGGCCTACAAATTCATAGCGATCTTGTAGGCCGGATAGGGCATTTTTACCGCCATCCGGCGTTGTTGTGGCGGGCTATTTAACCGTCCAACCCTTATAACTGCCGACGTTGTTTTTATCGATCATCGTTACTGGGATCAGCACGGGTTCTTTCGGGGCGGGTTTCCCCTGCAATATGTCATAGCCGATTTCGACCGCTTTGGCAGCCATCACCTGCGGATCTTGTGCCGGAGTCGCCACAAATAGTGAGTTTTCGCGCTTCAGCGCTTCTTCACCGTCTGGGGATCCATCTACGCCGACAATAAAGAATTCGCTACGCTGCGCCTGTTTTGCCGCCAGATCGGCACCGATCGCCGTCGGATCGTTAATGGCGAATACGCCGTCGATCTTCGGATTTGCCGCCAGCAGCGCGGTCATGATCTCCAGCCCGCCTTCGCGACTGCCTTTGGCGTTTTGGTTATGCGATAGCACCTTGATGTCAGGGTGGCGTTTAAACTCAGTCTGGCAGCCTTCCACGCGGTTCTGGACGGCGGAAACCGGCGGCCCGTTGATGATGACGACGTTGCCTTTGCCTTTCAGGCGGTCGGTAATGTATTTACAGGCCATTTCACCTGCCTGGGTGTTATCGGAGGTAATGGTCGCGTCTGCGCCTTCCGCTGCCACGTCAACGGCAACCACCACGATCCCGGCGTCTTTCGCGCGTTTTACCGCCGGGCCGATGCCCTTGGAGTCGGCGGCGTTAAGGATAATCATGTCGACTTTGGCGGCAATAAAGTTGTCGATCTGCGACACCTGTTGCCCCAAATCGTAACCGCTGGAAACCAGCGTTACTTTAACGCTATCACCTGCCAGCTTGCGTGCTTCCAGCTCCGCGCCTTTGGTGATCTGCACGAAGAACGGGTTGGCCAGATCGCCCACCGTAACGCCAATCGATTTCAGTTCTTTTGCCTGCACAAACGGAGCTGCAGCAAGCAGGGCGCCAGCACAGAGCGCGGTCACTAATGGCTTCAAACGCATACTCGTTTCCTCACGTAGGGTATTGTTGTTATACGCCTGATGGCGCTGCGCTTATCAGGCCTACGAATGAGCAGGCCAGTAAGCTTGTCTATGCACTTTGATGGTGTCGGGTACGGTATTTGTCGATTAGCACCGCTATGATGATCACCGCCCCTTTGATCACCAGTTGCCAGAAATAGGAGACGCCCATTAGCGTCATGCCGTTATTGAGTGTGGCGATTATCAACGCCCCCACCAGCGTGCCGGTGATGGTGCCGATCCCGCCAACAAAGCTGGTGCCGCCGAGGATCACCGCCGCGATGGCGTCCAGCTCGTAACCCATACCTAAGTTGCCGTTGGCGCTATACAGCCGCGAGGCGCTCATCACCCCGCCAAGACCTGAGAGCAAACCGCTCATGCCGTAGACGAACAGCAGCACCAGCCACACTTTGATCCCGGTTAAACGTGCGGCCTGCATATTGCCGCCGACCGCGTAGATATGAACGCCGAGCGTGGTGCGGCGCAGAATGAACCAGCACACCACCACCACCGCCAGCGCAATGACCACCAGCCACGGAACCGGGCCGAGATAGTTGTTACCGATCCACTCAAAGCTGATATTGGAGTTAATCACCGTTGTACCGTCGGCCAGCAGATAGGCCACGCCGCGCAGCGCCGTATAGGTTCCAAGCGTGACGATAAACGGCGGTAGTCCGGCAAAAGCGACCAGCGCGCCGTTAAATAATCCCAGCACCAGGCCGAGCATAAGCGCCGCCGGAATTGACAGCATGGCAAGCTCAGGAATAAGAGAAACGACCATGGCTGCGACGGCGGTGGTGCCGAGAATCGAGCCAACCGAGAGGTCGATCCCGCCGGTCAAAATAATGAAGGTCATGCCAGCCGCCAGCACGATGTTGATCGACGCCTGACGGGTTATATTCAGCAGGTTGCTTTCGGTAAAAAAGTTGGGCGCGATAAAGCCAAATACCGCCACAATCAGGATGAGAATCGGTAAGATGCCGACTGTTTGCATCAGATCGCTCATCAGCATTCTTTTCGCGGAGGCAGATTTCGCCACCTGCTGGGGAGGGGTTGGATTATTCATGGGGCACCGCCTGATGGTGGGAGTCGTTCACGCCGGTAGCCAGCGTCATAATATTTTCCTGGGTAATACTTTGTCCGTTCAGCTCGCCGGCAATGCTTCCTTCCCGCATGACGTACACGCGATCGCTCATGCCGACGACTTCCGGCAGTTCGCTGGAGATCATCAGGATCGCTACGCCTTTGCGCGCCATATCGTTCATGATCCGGTAGATCTCGCTTTTGGCGCCAACATCCACGCCGCGCGTGGGTTCATCGAGGATCAAAATACGTGGGCCGATCGCGACCCAGCGTGAAATCAGCAGTTTTTGCTGATTTCCGCCAGACAGCCCGCCCGCGCGTACCTGTGCGTGCGGCACGCGGATGTTGAGCAGCTTGATGGCGTCATCGGAAATAGCCTGCGCCTTTTTGCGATCGAGCATGCCCCAGTTGGCGTCACGCTCCAGCGTTGCCATGGTGATGTTTTCTGCCGCTGCCAGCTCTAAAAATAATCCCTGCTCTTTGCGGTTTTCCGTCAGAAAGCCAATGCCGTGGTCAATCGCCTCGCGCGGGGAGTGGATCACTACCGGTTCACCGTCTACTTCAATCATGCCGCCGATGGCTTTACGAACGCCAAAAATCAACTGAGCCAGCTCAGAACGCCCGGCACCGACTAACCCGGCCAGGCCGACGATCTCCCCGGAGCGTACCAGCAAACTGCACGGCTGCACTTTGTTGCCATCAGTCAGGTGATGAACGTTGAGGCGCGCTTTACCTAAGGGAATGTCGCGCTCTTTGTTGAACAGATCGCTCAACGGACGGCCCACCATCATGCGCACCAGCTCCGAGGCGTTGAGCTTGTCGCGGGTCAGGCTGCCAACATATTGTCCGTCGCGCAGGACGCTGACGCGGTCCGAGAGTTCGTACACTTCCGCCATGCGGTGGCTGATGTAGATAATCGCCATCCCCTCATCGCGCAGGCGCATGATCAGTTCAAACAGGCGATGGGTTTCACGTGAGGAGAGGGCGGCGGTGGGTTCATCCATCACCAGAATGCGGCTGTTACGGTGCAGGGCGCGGGCAATTTCCACCTGCTGCTGTTCGGCTATGGTCAAGGTCATCACACGGTCGCTGGCCTTAAACTGGGCACCGAGTCGGTCGATGACTTTCTGCGACTGCATCACCATCTCTTTTCGCTGGACCAGACCGCCGCGCGACAGCTCGCTGCCAAGAAAGATATTTTCCGCCACCGTCAGGTTCGGCGCGAGCTGCATCTCCTGATAAATCAGCGTGATGCCTGCGCTAAGCGCATCTTTAGGACCGCGAATGTGGAACGGCTGACCGTCAATCAGGATCTCACCGCTGGTGGCGGTATAGGCCCCCGCGAGGATCTTCATCAGGGTGCTCTTCCCCGCGCCATTCTCGCCCATCAGGGCATGAATCTCGCCCGGCCAGACCGTTAAATCGACCCCTTTCAGCGCGTAAAATTTGCCAAACGCTTTAGCAATGTTGCGCATCTCCAGAACCGGTGTCCTGCTCATGGCGGATCTCCTGTGGGGTGGCCGATATCAGCAGTCCATCACAGGAATGTAAATGCAAAATGTCAGAAGCCGTTCATATTTGTCATATTGCGATTTTTCTTCACGGAGCGTGATATGCCGCAACCGGGACGTCACTTTTTCGCCAGTGCGCGCGGACGATTGCTGTTCTTCAATCTGCTGGTGGTGGCGGTCACGCTGATGGTGAGCGGCGTGGCGGTGCTGGGTTTTCAGCACGCAAGCCAGATTCAGGAGCAGGTGCAGCAGCAAACCGTTGACGACATGACCGGCAGCATGAACCTGGCGCGCGATACGGCGAACGTGGCGACGGCGGCAGTGCGGCTGTCGCAGGTGGTCGGGGCGCTGGAATACAAAGGGGAAGCGGAGCGGCTGCAGGAGACGCAAAGGGTGCTGAAGCAGTCGCTGGAACAACTGGCTACCGCGCCGCTGGCGCAGCAAGAGCCGGTGCTGGTCGAGCGTATTATCCAGCGCAGTAATGAACTACAAAGCAGCGTAGAAGGGATGTTGCAGCGCGGGCAGCGGCGACACCTGGAGCGTAACGCGTTGCTCAGTTCGCTGTATCAAAATCAAAGCTATTTACGTCATCTGCAAAAGTTGATCGGCGCGCAGGATGATGCGCTGCTGGGGCAGATGGACCGCTTAATTGTTGCCGCCATCGACACGCCCACGCCGCGTTCGGTGGTGAAACAACTGGATGCGGTGATGCCTGCGCTTCCCTTGCAGCATGCCAATCCGCTGATTAGCGGTATCCTCAACGACTTCAACCGGGAGCTGCATAAGCTGGAGCCGCTCTCTTCCGCGCTGGAGCAGAGCGATTTGGCCATCAACTGGTATATGTTTCATATCAAAGCGCTGGTGGCGATCCTCAACAGCGATATCAATCAGTATGCCTCGCAGGTGGCGCTGATCTCAGAGCAGCGGGTGGCGCAAAGCCATCAGGAACTGCAATCCGGCGCGTTGTTTATTTTAGTGTTTGCGCTGCTGGCGGTGGTGATCACCGGTTTTGCCGGATGGTATATCTACCGTAATCTCGGCTCCAACCTGACGGCCATTTCACGGGCGATGACCCGGCTGGCGCACGGTGAATCAGACGTCAGCGTCCCGGCCCTGCAGCGGCGTGATGAGTTAGGCGAGCTGGCCCGCGCCTTTAGCGTCTTTGCCCGGAATACGGCGTCGCTGGAGCACACCACCCGACTGCTAAAAGAAAAAACCAGTCAGATGGAAATCGATCGCACCGAGCGTCAGGGGCTGGAAGAAGCGCTGTTGCACAGCCAAAAGCTGAAGGCGGTGGGGCAACTGACGGGTGGATTAGCACATGATTTCAATAACCTGCTGGCGGTTATTATTGGCAGTCTGGATCTGGTGAATCCGGAGTCGCCCGATGCGCCACGGGTCAATCGGGCGCTAAAAGCCGCCGAGCGCGGGGCGCTGCTTACCCAGCGACTGCTGGCCTTTTCGCGCAAACAGTCGTTGCATCCCCATGCGGTGGAACTGAAAACGCTGCTGGAAAATCTGGGCGAACTGATGCGCCACTCTCTTCCGGCCACGTTGACGCTGGAGATTGAAGCCCAGTCTCCCGCCTGGCCCGCGTGGATTGACGTCAGCCAACTGGAAAACGCCATTATCAATCTGGTGATGAACGCTCGTGACGCCATGGACGGGCAGGCGGGCACGATTAAAATCCGTACCTGGAATCAGCGGGTCACGCGCAGCGATGGGCGCAAGCAGGATATGGTGATGCTGGAGGTTGCCGACCAGGGAAGCGGGATGTCACAGGAGGTGAAAGCCCAGGTCTTCGAGCCGTTTTTCACCACCAAACAGACCGGTAGCGGCAGCGGACTGGGGCTGTCGATGGTCTACGGTTTTGTGCGCCAGTCCGGTGGCCGGGTGGAGATTGAAAGCGCTCCCGGGCAGGGAACGACGGTCAGGCTGCAACTGCCTCGTGCCGTTGTGCCGGTGCAGGCTCAAGTGGAAGCGGTAGCGGTACATGCGGCGAACAGCGGTGAAAAACTGGTGTTGGTGCTCGAGGATGAGGATGATGTACGCCAGACGTTGTGCGAGCAATTACACCTGCTGGGCTACCTGACGTTAGAGGCCGCAAACGGGGAACAGGCGATGCATATGCTGGCGGTTTCATCCGAGATTGATATTTTTATTAGCGACTTAATGCTGCCAGGTGGTTTAAGCGGCGTGGATGTGGTTAACCATGCCCAGGCACATTATCCGCAGTTGTCCATCCTGCTGATAAGCGGTCAGGATTTACGTCCGGCGCATAACCCGGCGTTGCCGGATGTGGCGCTATTGCGTAAGCCTTTTACTCGGGGAGAGCTGGCGCAGGCGCTGCGGCATTCGCGTAATTGAGATTCCTCCGCTACCCGCGCAAATACGCTTTGATTACCGTGGAGCGAGTTTCTTGATGAGGCTGGTTTTATGCAACGCTCCGCGACATTCCTTCTTTTTAGTTTGCTAATGCTGACCACCGTATCGGCACAGGCGGATATTATCGATGACGCCATTGGTAATATTCAGCAGGCGATTAACGACGCATACAAACCGGACAACGGGCGGGATTATGATGACTCCCGTGATGAAAGCTGGCAGCGCCAGATGAGTGACGACCGGCGCAGGCAATATGACAATCGCCGCCGCCAGTTTGAAGATCGACGTCGCCAACTGGATGACCGTCAGCGCCAACTCGATCAAGAACGGCGTCAGTTAGAAGACGAAGAGCGCAGAATGGAAGAAGATTACGATCGGTAGCGGTAACGATTAAATTTATGGGTATTTTATCTTTCTGGCAGGGATTTACCTGCTCGCCCAACAGCTCACCATTTCATGTTAATGAATGCACTTGAGCACAGTGCGTGTATGCACTACAATCTCTCTATGCTTATGGAAAAGGTGTTGGCAATGGAATGTCTAAATCATTAAATATCAGAAATTTTCGGGATACATGGCTTGAAGATTTTTTTGAACGGGCGACATCGCACAGAAAAATACCTGCGGATATTCACACTGCATTAGGGAAGGTGCGAACAAGTTCCTGATATGAGATCATCATATTCATCCGGAGCGCATCCCAGAGGGACATCATGAGCCATCAACTCACCTTCGCCGATAGTGAATTCAGCACTAAGCGCCGTCAGACCCGAAAAGAGATTTTCCTCTCCCGCATGGAGCAGATTTTGCCATGGCAGAATATGACCGCTGTCATCGAGCCGTTTTATCCCAAGGCGGGCAATGGCCGACGGCCCTATCCGCTGGAGACCATGCTGCGTATTCACTGCATGCAGCATTGGTACAACCTGAGCGACGGTGCCATGGAAGATGCCCTGTACGAAATCGCCTCCATGCGCCTGTTTGCCCGATTATCCCTGGATAGCGCCCTGCCGGATCGCACCACCATCATGAATTTCCGCCACCTGCTCGAGCAGCATCAACTGGCCCGTCAATTGTTCAAGACCATCAATCGCTGGCTGGCCGAAGCAGGCGTCATGATGACCCAAGGCACTTTGGTGGATGCCACCATCATTGAGGCACCCAGCTCTACCAAGAACAAAGAGCAGCAACGCGATCCGGAGATGCATCAGACCAAGAAAGGCAATCAGTGGCACTTTGGCATGAAGGCCCACATTGGTGTCGATGCCAAGAGTGGCCTGACCCACAGCCTGGTCACCACCGCGGCCAACGAGCATGACCTCAATCAGCTGGGTAATCTGCTTCATGGAGAGGAGCAATTTGTCTCAGCCGATGCCGGCTACCAAGGAGCGCCACAGCGCGAGGAGCTGGCCGAGGTGGATGTGGACTGGCTGATCGCCGAGCGTCCCGGCAAGGTAAAAACCTTGAAGCAGAATCCGCGCAAGAACAAAACGGCCATCAACATCGAATACATGAAAGCCAGCATCCGTGCCAGGGTGGAGCACCCGTTTCGCATCATCAAGCGGCAGTTCGGCTTCGTGAAAGCCAGATACAAGGGGCTGCTGAAAAACGATAACCAACTGGCGATGTTATTCACCCTGGCCAACCTGTTTCGGGTGGACCAAATGATACGTCAGTGGGAGAGATCTCAGTAAAAACCGGAAATAACGCCAGAAATGGTGGAAAAAATAGCCTAAATAGGCTGATTCGATGTGTTTGCGGGAAAAAAATCGGCCCAGATCCGCGAAATTTTAATCAGCGAGTCAGCTTGGGAAGAAATGACCTGCTTATTCGCACCTTCCTTAGCCAGAAAGCTGGATATCATTAATGCGGCTGTTTCGCATCGGGATTTGCGCTCGCCACCCGGTAACAGATATGAAGAGTTAACCGGAAAATTACAGGAATATTCTTCAATCAGAGTAAACAAGCAGTACCGATTAATATTTAAATGGATTAATGGTAAGGCCGAAGATGTGTACTTAGATCCACACATCTATTAGAGAAAACGTAAGGTAACGATATGAAACAGGCATCCAGAAAACCAACGACTGTGGGTGATATCCTGCAATATGAATACCTGGAACCGCTTGATCTGAAAATCAACGATCTGGCTGAAATTCTGCATGTTCACCGCAATACAGTGAGCGCACTGGTCAACAATAATCGCAAATTAACAACGGATATGGCGTTTCGTTTGGCAAAAGCGTTCGATACCTCCGTTGATTTCTGGCGTAACCTACAGGCGGCGGTTGACCTGTGGGAAGTTGAAAATGACATGCGGGCGCAAGAAGAACTGAACCGGATTGTTTCAGTTAAAGATTTTATTGCGCAGCGAGATGTCGGCGCAAAAAAAGTCGCTTAATCATCTGTTTGTAGGCCGGATAAGATGTTTTCATCGCATCCGGCAAATTTCCTTACTCCAGCACAATCTCCATTCCGTCATATCCTGCCTCAAACCCTACTGGTAGCGGATGTTCCATCATCCACAGATCAAACTGATGGCTGATATGCGTCAGGATCACCCGTGGGCAGCGGATAACGTCGTTCAACGCGATAACGGTGTTTAAATCACAATGATTGCGCGGTGGCTCGGCGCGCGGGGCATGGCTGCAGTCAATGATAATCACCTGAGGCTGGTTATTGTGGAGAAACTTCAACGTCTTGTCGGGAAGTCCGGCGGTATCGGAGAGCCACGCCACGCGGCTATGTGCGGTCTCCAGCAGATAACCAAACGTCAGCTTTGAATGGTTGAGCGGTAGCGGCGTTACCTGCAATCCTTGCAGATTAAACACCACAAACGGTGCCACGGTATGGCTAAAATCGAGGATGCCCGGATGCTTAAACAGATCGTCGCAACCCTGTTCATCCGGCGGACCGTACACCGGGATGGTCGTCCCCACGCCCCAACGTAGCGGAAACAATCCCTGTACATGATCCATATGATAATGGGTCAGCAGAAACTGCTGGAAGCTGCCCGCCGGCCAGTCGTCCATCAGATGCGGGATCCCCGCGTCCAGCAGCGTTACCGCATTATTGAACTTGACCACCCCGCTACAAGGGCGTCGACGGTATTGCGCCTGTGAGCGTGCTCGTTGGCAGGCCGCACAGTCGCAGCCAAATGTCGGCACCAGCTGTGCGCCGCCCGTTCCCGTCAGCGTAATGGTCAGACTCATGGCTCCCCCTACAACGGTTTGGTGAAGCGAAAATGGCTCATGGTATAGCCTTCACGCTGGTAAAAACGGTGTGCGTCAAGGCGTTGGGTGCTGGTGGAAAGCTCGGTGACTTCTGCGCCCGCTTCGCGCGCGGTGGCTTCGGCCCAGGCCAGTAACTGACTGCCGACCCTTAACCCTCGTGCCTGTGGCATCACCACCAGTTCCTGAATCTCGCCAATCCAGTTGGCGTGGTGCAGATGAAACTGCAGGTGCAGGCCGATCAAGCCGACGACCTGTCCGTCGAGCAGCGCCAGCTGGTAGTGCATATTGGGATCTTGCAGATTTGCGGCGTAGCCAGCGCTAAAGGCCTGCAGATCGAATTGGCCCTGCTTCAACTCACAGACAAGCGCGTAAACCGCATCGGTATCGTATAGCGTGGCGCGGCGTAATTCACAGACAGACATGTTTCTTCTCCTTGCGTCCCATCAGTGTGAGTAGTGTATCGACAGACTGTAGCAAACTTCCATCGTTGTTCAGGACGTGGCAGTCATACGGGGCGTAGCGGGCTGCGCGCTCAAGACGGGCGGCGATTTCCGTTTCGCTCTCCCGTCCACGAGCCTGCAGGCGCTGGCGTAGAATCGCCGGGGAAACCTGTAAGCAAATGGGGAGTAAAGATGTGCCGTAACGGGCCTGC
This sequence comes from Citrobacter sp. C13, assembly GCF_014596815.2. NCBI lineage: Bacteria > Pseudomonadati > Pseudomonadota > Gammaproteobacteria > Enterobacterales > Enterobacteriaceae > Citrobacter > Citrobacter sp. C13. The sequence goes on along the minus strand of NZ_CP115024.1, from coordinate 4,443,604 downwards.
GCCTGGGGCAGATGCGCGCGCGAGCCGTTGACCACCACATCAAAACCGGCGTGTAGCCAGAGGTCAATCTCCACGCCAACGCCGTAGTAGAAGCCATTGGCGTGCCAGCTCAGCGCCAGCAGGTTCTGCCCGGCGCGGGTAAAAAATTCTTGTTCGCTCAGCGCAATATGATTTTCATTCCCGGCGTTGGCGGCGCGGGTGATGTAACGGTGCGCTACCAGCAGTTGCGCCGGTTCCTGCTGGCGGAGTTCGGCCAGCAGACTGTCCTTACCGGAGCCGGATGGCCCCATCAGCCAGATCAGTTTACCCATAGTCAGAATACCCTTTTGCCCTGACGCCAGACGTGATCGATATGGATGTTGCCGCCTTTGCGGTGCGCCAGCACCAGATCCGCGCGTTTGCCTTCGGCAACAACGCCACGATCGTCGAGATTTAATGCCCGTGCCGGATTGCGGGTCACCAGACGAATGGCCTGTGGCAGCGTAAAACGGTTGGCGTCGTCGTCCGCTACGCGAAACGCCGCATCGAGCAGGCTGGCGGGGTAGTAGTCGGAAGAGAGAATATCCAGCAGCCCCAGCTCAGCCAGCTTATGCGCCGCTACGTTGCCGGAGTGAGAACCGCCGCGCACGATGTTGGGCGCGCCCATCAGCACGTTCATACCATGCTGGCGCGAGGCTTCAGCCGCTTCGAAGGTGGTAGGAAATTCGGCGATCACGCTGCCAAGCTGGTGCGATTCCAGCACATGATCATGGGTGGCATCATCATGGCTCGCCAGCGCAATCTGGCGCTCACGACACATCTGGGCAATCGCCGTGCGATTGGGCTGTGACCAACGCGCCGCCAGCGCTAACTGTTCTTCTTCATAGCGGGCCATCTGCTCGTCGGTGAGCGAATACTTACCTTGATAATACTCGCGGTACTTCTCGCGATTGGCGAACTGACGCTGGCCTGGCGAGTGATCCATCAGCGACACCAGCGTTACCGGCTCGCGGCTGACTAGTTTTTCAAACAGCGGCAGGGTAGTGTGATGCGGCAGCTCACAGCGCAGGTGCAGGCGATGCTCGGCGCGATTGACCCCGCGCTTTTGCGTCTCTTCGACCGCATTGATCATCTTCTCCAGATTTTCCAGACGGTCGCCGCCGTCGCGCACATCGCCAATTGCCACCGCGTCCAGTACGGTGGTAATGCCGCTGGCGACCATTAGCGCGTCGTGGCTGCTCATCGCCGAGTGGGCAGGCCAGTCTACCTTTGGGCGCGGGGTGAAAAATTTGTCGAGATTATCGGTATGCAGCTCGATAAGCCCTGGTAGCAGCCAGCCGCCTTCGCCGTCCAGCGCCTCAGGTAGGCTGCTCGGACTTTCTGCAAAGGTGCGAATGACCCCGCCCTCGATTTCCAGCGATCCTTGCACCACTTCATCTTCCAGCACCAGCTTTACATTATTGATAATCATGCTGTTGTTCCCATCAGATGCAGACGATCCGCGACGCGGTCGCGCACGGTTTGATCGTGAAAAATGCCGACAATTGCTGCGCCGCGGGCTTTCGCCTCTTCAATTAATGCGACGACGGCGGCGCTATTTTTGGCGTCCAGCGAGGCGGTAGGCTCATCAAGTAGCAGAATTGGGTAATCGACGATAAACCCGCGAGCGATGTTGACGCGCTGCTGTTCGCCGCCGGAAAAGGTCGACGGCGCCAGGTGCCACAACCGCTCCGGCACGTTCAGGCGGGTAAGCAGGTTAGCTGCTTTGGCTGCACACTCCTCACGGGAGACCCCCAGATCCAGCAGCGGTTGCATCACCACATCCAGCGCGGAAATCCTTGGGATCACGCGCAGGAACTGGCTCACCCAGCCGATGGTTGAACGGCGAACCTCCAGTACTTTGCGCGCCGGGGCCTGCACCAGATCGACCCATTCATCGCTGTGGCGGATGTGGATGCGTCCTTCATCCGGCAGGTAGTTGGCGTACAGCGAACGTAGCAATGTGGATTTGCCGCTGCCCGAGTGACCGTGCAGCACCACGCATTCGCCGCTTTTAACGTCCAGAGTGGCGTTTTGCAGCACCGGTAGACGCACGCCGTTTTGCTGATGCAGGACAAAGGTTTTACTGACATTTTCAACGCGGATCGCGTTCATTTTTAGCCTCTTTAGACATTTTTGCGTTCGATTGCCTGATGCGCTTCGCTTATCAGGCCTACAACCAATGCCGCTCCGTAGGCCGGATAAGGCGTAGCCGCCATCCGGCACAAGCGATGCCGTTCCGTAGGCCGGATAAGGCGTAGCCGCCATCCGGCACAAGCGATGCCGTTCCGTAGGCCGGATAAGGCATAGCCGCCATCCGGCACAACAAAAAATCAGTTCTGCAACACCGACGACACCAGCAACTGGGTATATGGATGATGCGGATCGTCGAGCACGCGATCGGTTAACCCACTTTCCACCACCTGACCTTGCTTCATCACCAGCAAACGGTCGGCCAGCAGGCGCGCGACGCCCAAATCGTGGGTGACAATAACTACCGCCAGATCCAGTTCCACCACAAGGCCGCGCAGCAGGTCCAGCAGTTTGGCCTGTACGGAAACGTCCAGCCCGCCGGTAGGTTCGTCCATAAACACCAGTTTGGGATGGGTGACGAGGTTGCGGGCAATCTGAAGGCGCTGCTGCATGCCGCCAGAAAAGGTGGTGGGCAGATCGTCGATACGCGAGGCAGGGATCTCTACCTCCTCCAGCCAGCGCTGAGCGGTGGCGCGGATGTCGCCATAGTGACGCGCGCCGGTGGCCATCAGGCGTTCGCCGATATTGCCGCCTGCGGAGACCTGACGGCGCAGGCCATCCAGCGGATGCTGATGCACCACGCCCCATTCGGTGCGCAGCAGACGGCGACGGTCGGCCTCGTTCATGCCGTACAGCGAACGGTTCTGATACAAAATCTCACCGTTTTGCGGCGTCAGCCGGGAAGAGATCGATTTCAGCAGCGTGGTTTTGCCGGAACCGGACTCGCCGACAATACCCAGCACTTCGCCTGGCCACAGGTCAAAAGAGACATCGCTGAAGCCTTTGCCCGGCGCGTAAAGATGGGTCAGGTTGTTGACTGAAAGCAGCGGTTGCGTCATTTGCTGAGGGCCTCGCTCTGTTGGCGGCAGTAGTCGGTGTCGGAGCAGACAAACATGCGTTTGCCGCTGTCATCGAGCACCACTTCATCGAGATAGCTGTGGGTTGAGCCGCAGATGGCGCAAGGCTCATCCCAGCTCTGCACGGTAAACGGGTGATCGTCGAAATCGAGACTTTCCACGCGGGTGTAAGGTGGAACGGCATAGATACGCTTTTCGCGGCCAGCGCCAAACAGTTGCAGGGCCGGCATCATGTCCATCTTTGGATTGTCGAATTTCGGGATGGGCGACGGGTCCATGACGTAGCGGTCATTGACCTTCACCGGATAGGCGTAAGTGGTGGCGATATGGCCGAAGCGGGCGATATCTTCATACAGTTTCACCTGCATGATGCCGTACTCTTCCAGCGCGTGCATGGTGCGAGTTTCCGTTTCACGCGGTTCGATAAAGCGCAGCGGCTCAGGGATCGGTACCTGGAAGATGATTATCTGATCTTCCACCAGCGGTGTTTCCGGGATGCGGTGGCGGGTCTGGATCAGCGTCGCATCTTCCGTACGCTCAGTGGTATTCACTCCGGTCACACGCTTGAAGAAATTACGAATCGACACGGCGTTAGTGGTGTCGTCTGCGCCCTGGTCAATCACCTTCAGCACGTCCGGCTCGCCAATCACGCTGGCGGTAAGCTGAATACCGCCGGTTCCCCAGCCGTAGGGCATCGGCATTTCACGTCCGCCAAACGGGACCTGGTAACCCGGGATTGCCACCGCTTTCAGAATTGCGCGGCGGATCATGCGTTTGGTCTGCTCATCAAGATAGGCAAAGTTGTAGCCGGAGAGGTTAGTGGTCACAGGTGGCCTCCTGTTGCAGGCGTTTGAGCAGTTCCAGTTCGGCCTGGAAATCGACGTAATGGGGAAGTTTGAGGTGCGAAACAAAACCCGCCGCCTCGACGTTATCCGCATGCGCCAGCACGAACTCTTCGTCCTGCGCCGGTCCTGTGACCGTTTCATCGTATTCGGCTGCCTGTAGGGCGCGGTCCACCAGCGCCATCGCCATCGCTTTACGTTCGCTCATACCGAACACCAGCCCGTAGCCGCGGGTAAAATGGGGGGATTCATTTTCTGGCGCGACAAACCCGTTAACCATTTCGCATTCGGTCATCAGCAGTTCGCCGACGTTCACCGCAAATCCCAGCTCTTCTGGTACGGTTTCCAGTGCCACATAGCCACTGCGGATTTCGGCGGCAAACGGGTGGTTGCGCCCGTAACCACGCTGAGTGGAGTAGGCCAGCGCCAGCAGATAGCCTTCGTCGCCGCGCATCAGCTGTTGCAGACGTGAAGCACGTGAGCAGGGGTAAACCGGCGGCGTGCGGGTGATGTCGTCGGGTGTCGCGCCATCATCCTCTTCACGCTTTGCCAGTCCCTGGTTGGCCAGAAGGGAAAAGACGTGTGGGGAGGCATCCTGCGCGCCGTCTGCGCTGCGCAGAGACGGCGTTTCGCCATTGGCCAGCAGGGTAAAATCCAGCAGGCGATGGGTGTAATCATAGGTTGGTCCCAACAGTTGCCCGCCGGGAATATCTTTGTAGACCGCCGAGATTCGGCGCTCAAGGCGCATTTCTGCACTGTTAACCGGTTCACTGACCGCCACTTTTGCCAGCGTAGTGCGGTAGGCGCGGAGCAAGAAGATGGCTTCGACGTTATCACCGCTGGCCTGCTTCAGCGCCAGCGCCGCCAGTTCGCGGTCGGCGATGCCGCCTTCGGTCATCACCCGGTCAACGGCCAGGTTCATCTGCTGTTCGATTTGTGCCACGCTCAGTTCAGCAATGGTCTCATCGCCCCGGCGTCGGTTTTCCTGTAGGGCGTGGGCGTTGGCTATCGCCTTTTCGCCCCCTTTGACGGCGACGTACATCAGCACACCTCCACATGGGTGGTTCGCGGAATAGCCAGCAGGCGTTCGCCGCAGGTGAGGATCAAATCGACCCCCAGTGGGAACGGGTGCGGGCGTTCGGTGAGTTCGTGAATCAGGCATTCCGGCAGCTGTGGCGCGATCATGCGCTCTTCGGCAATGCCCGCACCGGTCAGACGCAGCATACGTCCGCCGCTTAAGCCTGCGACCTGCACAATCAGCGTGGCGCTGGTCTCTGGCGCGACGGCTGAACCGGCGGAGAGGGCGTTAAGCTGTTCGCTGCTGATGCGCTCGTCGGCGACGGCAAAGGCCGCCAGCTGCGGCTGATCCACCAGCGGCGCGTTGGTATGAAAACGCAGGTTCTGGCGGGCAATATCGTTATCCATCGACGGCGCCAGCCAGACCGGCGTGTCGCCATCGACCAGGGTCAGCAGCACGCTGGTGGTCGCCAGACCCAGCGGCTGCCAGCCGTGTTTCAGTTGATGCAGGGCGACGATTACGCCCGGTTCGCTCATGGCTTTCAGCAGGCGACGAAAGCTCTGCTGAGCATCCTGAACGGGTAAATTAAAAGCGGTCTGTAAGGTCATGCGTTATCTCCGCGTACCAGCGTGAAGAAGTCGACCCGGCTGGCGTTGACTTCGGCACGGCGTGCGTTAATCAGCGCATCGCGTTCCGCTTCCAGCGGGGCAATTAAGGTTTCCATTAGGTTCTGGAAATGCGTTTGTTCCTGCAGCAGTGCGTCAATCACCGCGCACTGCTCGGCATGTTGTTTATTGCGTCCCAGCAGGTAGCTGTAACCCAGCGTGCCGCTCTTCAGGCGTACCACTGCGCGGGTAAGGGTGGTGTCACCGGCAAAGAAGCGGTTGCCGGTACCGCCCATACGGGCCTGGATCTGCATCAGTCCGCTTTCCGGAGCGCGGATAAGTTCATAGTCCGGCGTCAGCTTGAGCGCGGTGATGCGGGCGTTCAGGACATCGGCATTGCTGTATGCCAGCGCGCGCATCCAGCGCTGGCGGGTGGCGGTATCGAAATGCATTCAGTGCTCCATAGTGAATTCGATCATGTCGGCGCGGGTCAGGCTGACGGAGTATTCCGCCGCGTGTTCTTCGCCTTCACGGTGGTTCAGGGTGCGCACGCACAGCAGCGGCGCCATATTGGGGATTTCCAGCACCTTGCTCTCTTTGGCCTGCGCACGGCGGGCGCTGATGCGCGTTTGCGTGCGTAGCAGCCTCAGACCGGACTGTTCGCGCAGGTAGTCATGCAGCGAACCGCTGTTGAAGCCTTGCAGCAGCGGCCACAGCGAGAGGTCGGAAAAATAGTGGTCGATCTGGCACAGTGCGATGCCGTTAACCCGGCGCAGGGTGCGCAGGTGAATCACGTTATCGCCCTCGTTTATGCTGAGCGCATCGGCAATGTGGCTGGAGGCCGGACGCAGCACCGCCAGCAGTTTTTCGCTGGTGGGATGGCTGCCCTGGTCCAGCAGATTCTGACTAAAGCGCGCCTGGGCATTAAGCGGGTAATCGAACGGGCGCATCAGCACCAGCACGCCGACGCCCTGACGACGCTGAACCCAACCGCGTTCAACCAACTGGTCAATGGCGCGGCGCAGGGTGTGGCGGTTTACCTCGTAGCGCGCGGCAAGCTGATGCTCGGCGGGCAGATAGTCACCGCAGCGATAATGTTGACGTAGCTCCTGCTCAAGTCTCGCGGCAATTTCCTGATAACGCGTTGGATAACTGGTCGGATGTGTAGACAAGTGCATAGCAATCAATGCCTCGCTAATCAGATAAAGTGCTTACGCAAACGCTGGGAAAGAAAATCCAGCAGGCTGACGGTGACGATGATTAACACCATCAGGGCGCAGGTTTGCTGGAACTGAAAGCCGCGAATCGCTTCCCATAAGGTCACGCCAATACCGCCTGCACCCACCATTCCGACCACCGTGGCCGAGCGAACGTTGGATTCAAAGCGATACAGCGAGTAGGAGATAAGCAGCGGCATGACCTGTGGCAGAACGCCGTACAGAATCTCTTCAATTTTGTTGGCACCGGTGGCGCGAATGCCTTCTACCGGACCTGGCTCAATAGCTTCTACTGCTTCGGAAAGCAGCTTGGAGAGTACCCCGGTAGTGTGGATAAACAGCGCCATCACCCCGGCGAATGGGCCTAACCCGACGGCGACCACGAACAGCATGGCGAAGACCATTTCATTGATGGCGCGGCAGGCGTCCATCAGGCGACGCATCGGCTGGTAAATCCACCACGGGACCAGGTTATCGGCACACATCAGGCCGAAGGGAATCGACAGTACAACGGCGAGGGCGGTACCCCAGACGGCAATTTGCAGAGTGACGGCCATTTCACCGAGATAGTCCTGCCACTGGCTGAAGTCCGGCGGGAAGAAGTCGGCGGCGAAGGTCGCCATATTGCCGGAATCCTGGATTAGCGTGAGCGGAGCCATTTCGGCACCTTTCCACGAGACTACCAGTACGGCGAGAAGAATGGCCCAGCTCAGCAACGAGAACCAGCTACGTTTGGGCGGGGCGACGGTGATGGTTTGCATGTTTAGCTCCTGGGTGTCGATGTTTCGGGTCTGTTGTAGGCCGGATAAGGTGCTGGCACCGCCATCCGGCATGTAATCCTTTGCATTGCCTGATGGCGCTGCGCTTATCAGGCCTACAATTTGGGCACCAGGGTTACTGCACCGCTTTGGTGACGCTGGTCATAGCGCCCAGTGCGGCGGTCAGACGGTCAAGGTCATCGAGCTGCGCTTTCAGCACCGAGGTTTTGCTGGTTTTCTCTTCCTCGTTCAGCCCTTTGTTGTCCTTCACACCCTGCATCTCTTTAAACAGCGCCAGCTGGCGAATCGGCACCAGTTGCAGATCGCTGGAGGCGCGGAACGGTGCCCATCCCAGGCGTTCCAGTACGGTTTTCTGTTCCGGTGTTTTTCCGTAATTCATAAAGAAGTCGTACACCTTGTCCTTGGTGGTTTCGGAAAGGTTTTTACGCCAGACGATCGGATCGCCCGGGATCAGCGGTGACTTCCAGATAACCTTCAGCTCTTTCAGTTTTTCCGGCGCGGAAGTTTTCAGCTTGTCGAGGTTTTCGGTGTTGTTGGTGGCGACATCGACCTGCTTGTTGGCGACGGCCAGCGCGTTGGTTTCGTGTCCGGCGTTAACGGTGCGTTTGAAGTCACTGGCGGAGATGTTGTTTTTGGCGAAGACGTAGTAGCCGGGGACGAGGAAGCCTGACGTTGAGTTAGGATCGCCGTTGCCGAAGGTCAGATCCTTACGTTTAGCGATCAGATCGTTCAGGTTATTGATCGGACTGTCTTTGTTAACGATCAACACGCTCCAGTAACCCGGGGATCCGTCGGCGGCGACGGTCTGGGCAAACACTTGTCCGTTAGCGCGATCCACCGCTTCCATTGCCGAGAGGTTGCCGTACCAGGCGATATCAACTTTGTTAAAGCGCATTCCCTGGATGATCCCGGCGTAGTCCGGGGCGAAGAAGGCGTTCACTTTCACGCCCAGTGATTTTTCCATGTCCTTCAGGAACGGTTCCCACTGCGGCTTCAGATTTTGCTGTGATTCGGTCGAAATAATGCCAAAGTTCAGCGCTTTTTCCTGCTCTTCGGCATGGGCCGGGGTGAGCAGTGTGCTGAGACTAAACATGCTGGTGAAGGCCAGCGCGGCAATTGTTCTATAACTCATTTCCATTCCTCATTGTGGGGATGTCAGGCAGCCTGCGCGCTCTGTTCGATGCGGTTCATGCTGCGGTAGAGATGGTCAAAACGATCGTTATCAAAATGCTGGCTGCTGCCATCAAAGAAGACGTTGCCCTGGCGCAGCGCGACGATGCGTTCGCAGTAGCGCAGGGCGTAATCCACCTGATGCAGCGTGACGACCACGGTGATGCCGTCGGTCTGGTTTATGTCGCGTAGGGTGTCCATCACGATGCGGGCGGATTCCGGGTCCAGCGAGGCTATCGGCTCGTCGGCGAGGATCACTTTGGCCTGCTGCATCAGTGCGCGGGCGATTGCGACACGCTGCTGCTGACCGCCCGAAAGCGTGGAAACGCGCTGGTATGCAAAGTGCGCCATGCCCACGCGGGTCAACGCCTGTAATGCACGCTGTTTTTGATCCTGGCTAAACCAGCTAAAACAGGTACGCCAGAATGGCGTGCTGCCGAGCGCGCCAATAAGGACGTTCTCCAGCACCGTCAGGCGGTTCACCAGATTGAACTGCTGGAAGATGTAGCCGGTGTGGGCGCGGCTTTTGCGGATATCGCGCGCCAGGCGGCCTTCATGTTGAACGGTGCGGCCCAGCAGCTCGACGCGGCTACCGGGGGATTTATCACCGGTGATCAAACCGCTTAAATGACGTAAAAGGGTGGATTTGCCGGAGCCAGACGGCCCAAGCAGAGCCACCATCTCACCGGAACAGATGTTCAGATCAACCGCATTGAGCGCCTGATGTTGATTGAAGGACTTGGAGAGTTTCTCGACGCGAATAATCGTTTGCATGATGCGGCCTCCCTAAAAAAGTGGCCCCATCGTGGCGGATTAATGTGACGTTTTCGTTAAGGGATGGTTACTCGACGATGAAGAGTTGAGCGCTATTTGATGACAGTACGGGAGGGCTGGCCTCCCGTTGGATTACTCTGTAGGGGGTTGCTGTTGTTTGACGACGTTGATCATCCACGGCACGCCATACTGGTCGCTCACTTTACCGAAACCGTGGGCCCAGAAGGTTTCCTGCCAGTCCATTTCGATTTTTCCGTTTGCTGCCAGGTTATCAAACCAGCGTTTGCCTTCATCGACGTTTTGCGTGTCGAGCACCAGCGTAAAGCCAGAGTAGTGAGCATTTCCGTCCGGGGCGCTATCGCTCATCATGATGTCACTACCCGCAACGCGCAGGTTGGCGTGGGCGATGGCTGTATCGGGGAATTTCATGCCTGAAGGGCAACCATCTTCGCTATCCTGCGCCGATTTGGGCATTTCACCGAAGTTGATTTTGTAGAGTAGCTCAGCGCCTAACGTTTTTTGATAGTAGGCGATAGCGTCAGCGCAGTTGCCTGCAAAGGAGATATAGGGACTTAACGGCATAATCTTTACCTCAGGTAAAAGAAGCCAATTAAGTGTAGTTAGCGTCTGCAAAAATAAACCAGGCGGGAAGTATGAGCTTCCCGCCTGGCAGAAGAGCTGGTGTTGACCTGATTAGCGTCGCGCTATCAGGCAAATTGCATCAGTTCTTTTTCACAAACTCAGATTTCAGCTTCATTGGGCCAAAGCCATCGATTTTGCAATCGATGTTGTGGTCGCCTTCAACCAGACGAATGTTTTTCACTTTGGTACCGATCTTCAGCATGGAAGAGCTACCTTTTACTTTCAGATCTTTCACGACGGTAACGCTGTCGCCGTCAGCCAGCAGGTTGCCGTTGGCATCTTTAACGATCAGTTCGTCGCTGTCCTGCGCCGGTTCAGCATCGTTCCATTCGTGAGCGCATTCCGGGCAGATGAACATGCCGTTATCTTCGTAAGTGTATTCGGAGTTGCATTGCGGGCAGTGTGGTAATGACATGTGGATTTCCTCAAAAGTCAGCAGGGGCAAATGCGCCCAAAAAATGGCAGATTGCCGAAAAAGGCCGCAATTATACATAAAATCCCTGCTTTTGTCGGGACTACTGCGTGATTACGCAAAATGATCTGCTGTAAAGACCCTCTGCTTTCACCTCAATGAAAGTATGGCGGAATATTTTTTAAGGGAAATTGCTACGCTTAGATATTTAAGATAAGGTGAGGCGAAATATCTGATATTCATAGGTAACATTGCTTAGAAATGCCTAAGTCATTGTGATTGAATATCATTGAACCCCTTAAATTTAGTAGGGGGATTCCGCTGGCATTTTTTAAAACTGAACTACGCTGTTTATCTTTCTTACTTATTTTCATAAGTGAGAGGCATCGGCCAGCGGTTATACACCAAATTTATTTTAATAATATCAATTGGTTGTTTTGATTTTAATTATTTCTATACGTAATTATAAAAGCCAAAAAATCTATAAATAAAACGATTGGGCTAAATAAAAGCAATGCCATTTGCGTTAAGGAAAAATTTTCCATGCACACACAGACAATATATGAATTAAGTCAGGAAGCGGAACGCTTGCTGATGCTCTCGCTTGAACATCTCAGGCAATTGCAAAAATTGCCCGTGACCTCGTTGGATGATGTCGCGCTAAAACAAGGAGAGCATAGCAGTCAGGTTGTTCAGCCCCTGCATTTCAGCGCGCGTGGCATGGATGTCCAGCAAGCAACGCTCAATAATGAGCTGCGCAAGATTACGCGTCTGGAAATGGTGCTGGCGATTGTTGGCACGATGAAAGCGGGAAAATCGACGACGATTAACGCCATTGTAGGTACAGAAGTTTTACCTAATCGTAATCGCCCCATGACGGCGTTACCAACGCTAATACGCCATACGCCGGGGCAGAAAGAGCCGGTGCTGCATTTTTCACATGTCGCGCCGATCGATGCCTTAATGAAGGTTTTGCAGCAGCGCGTGCGCGAGTGCGATCGCCTGCGTCTTACGCAGACCCTGGAAATTGACAAGGATATGAATGTTCTGCTGCAACATATTGAAAATGGTGTGGCATTTGAACGGTATTATCTTGGTGCACAGCCTATTTTCCATTGCCTTAAAAGCCTCAACGACCTGGTGCGCCTGTCAAAAGCATTGGACGTTGATTTTCCTTTTGCCGCCTATGCCGCGATTGAGCATATTCCGGTTATTGAGGTTGAATTTGTCCATTTGGCCGGACAGGCAAGCTACCCAGGGCAATTAACGCTGCTGGATACCCCGGGGCCGAACGAGGCGGGACAACCGCACTTACAAAAAATGCTCAATGAACAGTTGGTGCGGGCCTCTGCGGTGCTGGCGGTGTTGGATTACACCCAACTGAAATCGATTTCCGATGAGGAAGTGCGTCAGGCGATTATGGCGGTCGGCAAGTCAGTACCGCTGTATGCGCTGGTGAACAAGTTCGATCAGAAAGATCGCAACAGTGACGATGAAGAGCAGGTGCGGGCGTTGATTTCCGGCACGTTGATGCAAGGCGGAATCTCCCCTGAAAGAATTTATCCGGTCTCCTCAATGTGGGGCTATCTGGCAAACAGGGCGCGTCATGAGCTGACGACGCGCGGGCGACTGCCGGATCATCAGGAGCAACGTTGGGTGCAGGATTTTGCCGAAGCGGCGCTTGGCAGACGCTGGCGCACCACCGATCTTGACGATACGGAACACATCCGCCATGCCGCCGACCTGTTGTGGGAAGACTCGCTGTTTGAACAGCCGATCCAGAAAGTGATCCATGCCGCTTATGCTAATGCTTCGCTGTATGCGCTTCGCTCAGCGTCACATAAGTTATTGAACTATGCACAAAGCGTGCACGAATATCTGGAATTTCGCGCCCATGGGTTAACGGTCGCCTATGACAAACTGCGGCTGAACATCACGCATATTGAAGAGGATATGCAGCAGTTAGAAGTGAGCCAGGGGCGGGTGAGCGATGAAGTCAGCCATGAAGTAGAACTGGCGCTGGAGGCTGCTGCTGCCTATCTCAGTGAGCAACAAACCGAGATTCTTTGCGGTATCAACACGTTCTTTGTCAAAGAAAACGTCCTGATGATGTCACAACACGGTCTGGGGAATGCTGTGAATACGGCAGAAATGGCCGGAGAGATGTTGGTGTTGCATGATGAAGGGCAGGCGAAAATTGTGTTAGATAAAATTCGCTCGTCCTGTGAGGGGGTATTGCTGGCGGCGCAGGAAAGCATCAGCCGGGACTTAGCCCTGCGTTTTGAACAGCTTGAGTCGACGCTCTCCCGGGCGCTAAATGACGCGATGCGGCCAATTGAGCAAAGGGTGAAGGAGGAGCTAAACCACGCCGGTTTTCGTGCGCGGATCCGTTTTCCAGCGTTCCATACGGCGATGTTTAATTTCAATACCCGCCAATTGTTTAACGAGGCCATTGAGCAGGATATTCCGGCAGAAAATGCGCCGTCTACTGGCGGTGTGGTGCGTGACACTTTCTCTCGTTGGCTAAATCAACCCAACTGGGGATGGAATGATTACGTCGAAACAAAAACGCGTTATCTCATAGATATGGGCGCATTGCATAAGAATCTTGTGCAGTACGTCTCCCAGTTTTGCCAACAAATTCGTAAAGCTTTAGCTGCTCAGGTCGATATCTCCGTTACGGCTGGCATGGCCACATTTTTTGCTGATTTCTCTCTGTGCCTGGCGCAATTGCAGGCGAGTCTGAGTGAGAGTCTGACGCTACGCCAACAAAATGAATCCGCGGTGAATGCAATGAATGAGCAATTGCAGCAGCGCATTACGATTGCGGCATGGCTTTATGAAGATTCCCGTTTGCTGCGTGACGATATCAATACCCTTTTTGCAACCGAGCACACATGACTAACGTTTTACTGGAAGGCCCCGGGAGGACGCTGGAGTGTGTCTACCCGAAGTTTATGGTCGATCTGGTTCAGGGAGATGAAACCAAACGTTCCGGCGGTTTTCTGCAACAGCAGCAGCGGCTGCGCGCGCGTCTGACGCAGGAGGTGTTATCCCAGACGCAACTGCGTGCGTGGGTGATGGCAGGAGTGTCCAGCGAACATCTGGTGATGCGCCTTAAGCTGGTGGAGAAGCTGGCAGGCATGATTGACCCGGGTCATCTGGCGCTGGTACGGATCGCCGAAGGGCTAATATTTTTGCAACAAACAGAACACCCGCGTGGGCTTTCAACCCCCGGTCTTTTACAGCAAATAAATTCACTGACTGATTGGTTTACCCAACGCGCGGCGTATAAAGAGAAGGCGCTGACCCAGCGCGGCCTGACGGTTCAGGCGGGCGAGCATAGCGAACAAATTTTTACCCGCTGGCGGGCTGGCGCGTATGACGGCTGGTCGTTACCAGGACGCTGTTTTGTTGCGCTGGAGGAGCTACGTTGGGGAGCTTTTGGTGATGCCTGCCGGTTAGCGAATGCCGATGTGGTGTTAATGCTAAAAGACAACCTGCGAACCATGGCTGCTCAGGCATTGGCGGACAGCGTGAATGCAGCGCCCGCTACGCGTCATTACTATCATCATTGGCTCAGCACGCCAGCTGTCGGCGGATCGGGCGAGTATAACGATATGCTGAGCTGGCTGGGGAGCTGGTGCGATGCGCAACGTCATCCTGTGAGCTGGTCGGTGACGCAGCGTTGGCAAAATGTGGCGCTGGGAATGCCGCGATTGTGTTCGGCAAAGCGGCTGGTCGATGCGATGGTTGAGGAGATTTTTGCACCGACCCTGCTCGTCAATTGAGCAGGGCTGGTGAGTAGGATAAAGGCAGGTTTAGTGGTGCAGAGAGTCTGCCGGGGTGGCCACTGCTTCGTTGGCGACCAGGTTTTTATTAAAACGTTTGGCGTACAGCGCGGTGATAATCGGCACCAGAATGGCGGTGACAATTACGCTGGCGGCAACCAGCGCCGTAGCGGATGCGGCAACCGGTTCGAACGCCGGGTTAATCTGGGCGATAATCACCGGGTTTGCTACCGCAGCACCTGCTGCTGAGGAGGCTGCGACGCCTGCCGTACCGTTCCCGCCACCAATAACACGGTCAGCAATAATCAGCGGAATACCGGTGATGACGATAACCGCGACACCCAGCAGGATACCCAGCAGACCGGTATCAACGATCACGCTCAGGTTAATAGTGTTACCCAACGCGAAGCCGAAGAACGGGATCAGCACCGGTGTGGCTTTGCTGAAGAAAGAACGCAGGTCGTGATCCAGGTTGCCCAACGTAAAACCAATCAGGAACGGTAATACCGCGCCGATGAAATGGTGTGGCTCGAAGGAGGCCAGACCCGCGGAGCCGAGGATCACCATGGTCATTAACGGACCGGATTCCAGAGACATCAACACAAATGCGCCGGACTCTTCTTTGGTGCCGTACTGGTTCATCAGGCTGGCGTACAAACCACCGTTGGTCATGTCCATTGCGGAGACAATTGCCAAAACTGAGAGGCCTGCAAAGAACCCGGTTTGAATACCGGTATCAGGAATAAATGAAGCAGCAATCATTGCCACTACCCACGCTACGGCTATTTTGGTTATTACCAGCGTACCGGACTTGCGTAATACCGTACCGGTCGCCCGTAAATCAATAGATGCGCCGATACAAAAAAACCACACTGCCAGAATCGGTACCGTTCCGCTGATCATTCCTTTGGTAAACGAACCGAAATACGCACCGGTATCCGGGGCTAACGTATTTAACACTGCGCCTAATAACAGAGGAATCAACATCATTCCGCCGGGGATGCGTTCAATCGTGGCTTTAATTTTCATAAACGTCCTCATGTCTTGTCGCTGCTAAAACTCGCGCAAGAGGGTAAAAATTAATAAATTCAAATGGTTATTGGTGTTTCTTAACAAAGAAAATCGCTATCTCTTTGTTTTATAAAATCTAACGCGGCATACGTTGAGCGTGTTGCTGCTCCCAGGGATATTGCGTCTGGAATTAGTTTGCATTCATGGGAACATTGATTCAATCAAAATAAAACGATGTTTTAGTTATCTTCATCACATATTCCGAGTAAAAGTTCTCGGTCGCTCTGATTATTAAAAAAGCTGTGATCTTTTTGTGAAGGGATTAGGTGGTTTTTTTGCTAGCAGAATAATAGTGACCGCTGTGATTGTTGGTGCAATAAAGCGATTTATTTTTGTATTTAATTGTCATTAAATCGCAAGCATTACATGTAAAAAAGCTGACTAAGAATGACCTAATTTACGCATGTTGACGAAATGAAAAACTATATGTGAAGTTGATCACAAATTTAAACGCTGTTAGGGTAAAGAGGTCATTAACCGCCCAATCAGGCGTCAACAGGTTCGGTTGTACTGTGCGTTTCTCGTCAGTGTAAGTAAACCTGCTACGCTTGTTACAGGGAATGCGCCTGTGCGTTCCCCGCTCGGTGATGACCCTGACGCATGGGCGTTGGGGGACTCGAACTGGAGCGTGACAGGGCTAAGTCTATGAGGACGAGCATGCTAAAAAGGAAAAAAATAAAACCAATAACGCTGCGCGACGTTACCATCATTGATGACGGTAAATTGCGAAAAGCCATTACCGCAGCGTCGTTAGGTAATGCGATGGAGTGGTTCGATTTTGGTGTTTATGGATTTGTTGCTTACGCATTAGGTAAAGTGTTCTTCCCGGGGGCTGACCCCAGCGTGCAGATGGTTGCCGCACTCGCCACCTTCTCTGTTCCCTTTCTGATTCGACCGCTTGGCGGATTGTTCTTCGGTATGCTTGGCGATAAATATGGTCGCCAGAAGATACTCGCTATCACCATTGTGATTATGTCGATCAGTACCTTCTGTATCGGCCTTATTCCCTCGTATGCCTCAATTGGTATCTGGGCACCGATTCTGCTGTTGCTGTGTAAGATGGCGCAGGGGTTCTCGGTCGGCGGAGAGTATACCGGGGCATCGATTTTTGTCGCAGAGTACTCGCCAGACCGTAAGCGCGGATTTATGGGCAGTTGGCTGGACTTCGGCTCGATTGCCGGGTTTGTGCTGGGCGCGGGCGTGGTGGTCCTGATCTCAACTATCGTCGGCGAGGATAACTTCCTTGAGTGGGGCTGGCGTATTCCGTTCTTCCTGGCGCTACCGTTAGGGCTGATTGGTCTGTACCTGCGCCATGCGCTGGAAGAGACGCCGGCGTTCCAGCAGCACGTGGATAAACTGGAGCAGGGCGATCGTCAGGGTCTGCAGGAAGGTCCTAAGGTCTCGTTTAAAGAGATTGCAACTAAGCACTGGCGCAGCCTGTTGGCATGTGTTGGTCTGGTGATTGCCACCAACGTCACCTACTACATGCTGCTCACCTATATGCCGAGCTATCTGTCGCATAACCTGCATTACTCTGAAGACCACGGCGTGTTGATTATTATCGCCATCATGATTGGTATGCTGTTTGTGCAGCCGATTATGGGTTTGCTCAGCGACCGCTTCGGGCGTCGTCCGTTTGTGATCATGGGCAGTATTGCGCTGTTTGTGCTGGCGATTCCGGCATTTATTCTGATTAACAGTAACGTCATCGGCCTGATTTTCGCCGGATTGTTGATGTTGGCGGTGATCCTCAACTGCTTTACCGGGGTGATGGCGTCAACGTTACCGGCGATGTTCCCGACGCATATTCGCTACAGTGCGCTGGCCGCCGCGTTTAATATCTCGGTATTAATCGCCGGTCTGACTCCGACATTGGCCGCATGGCTGGTGGAAAGCTCGCAGAATCTGATGATGCCTGCTTATTATCTGATGGTGATTGCGGTAGTAGGTTTGATTACCGGCGTGACCATGAAAGAGACGGCTAATCAGCCGCTGAAAGGCGCGACACCTGCTGCTTCGGATATTCAGGAAGCGAAAGAGATCCTCGGCGAACACTACGATAACATTGAACAGAAAATCGAAGATATCGATCAGGAAATTGCTGAGCTACAGGTTAAGCGCACGCGTCTGGTGCAGCAGCATCCGCGTATTGAAGAGTAACGGTGTTATTGCCTGATGGCACTACGTTTATCAGGCCTACGGGCAGCGTTGTACTCAGTAGGCCGGATAAGGCGTTAGCCGCCATCCGGCGCATGGCCTGGACATTCGTGTTATTGCCTGATGGCACTACGTTTATCAGGCCTACGGGCAGCGTTGTACTCAGTAGGCCGGATAAGGCGTTAGCCGCCATCCGGCGCATGGCCTGGACATTCGTGTTATTGCCTGATGGTACTACGTTTATCAGGCCTACGGGCAGCGTTGTACTCAGTAGGCCGGATAAGGCGTTAGCCGCCATCCGGCGCATGGCCTGGACATTCGTGTTATTGCCTGATGGTACTACGTTTATCAGGCCTACGGGCAGCGTTGTACTCAGTAGGCCGGATAAGGCGCTAGCCGCCATCCGGCGCATGGCCTGGACATTCGTGTTATTGCCTGATGGCACTACGTTTATCAGACCTACGGGCAGCGTTGTACTTAGTAGGCCGGATAAGGCGTTAGCCGCCATCCGGCGCATGGCCTGGACATTCGTGTTATTGCCTGATGGCACTACGTTTATCAGGCCTACGGGCAGCGTTGTACTTTCGTAGGCCGGATAAGGCGTTAGCCGCCATCCGGCGCATGGCCTGGACATTCGTGTTATTGCCTGATGGCACTACGTTTATCAGACCTACGGGCAGCGTTGTACTCAGTAGGCCGGATAAGGCGCTAGCCGCCATCCGGCGCATGGCCTGGACATTCGTGTTATTGCCTGATGGCACTACGTTTATCAGGCCTACGGGCAGCGTTGTACTTTCGTAGGCCGGATAAGGTGTCTTATGATATCGACTTAAGGTTGGCTTAATCTGTGTCAGGCAAACTCTCCTCCATAGTTTCGGAGGAGAGTGTCATGAAAACCCGTATTTATGAAAGTTTGACCACCGTATGCAGTGTGCTGATTGTCAGCAGCTTTTTGTATGTGTGGGTGAGCTCTTACTGATTTTTCGCCAATTCCACCCATGCGCGAGTGCCGCTGGCTCCCTGGCGATTTTGCAGATAGAAATGCCCTTGATGTAACTGGGTGATACGACTGACAATGCTCAGCCCCAGCCCAATCCCACCAAAACGGCTGTCCATTCGGACGAATGCTTTACTTAACTCCCCGCATTTACTTTCATCAATGCCCGGCCCTTCATCTTCGACGGCCAGGACGGCATCATGCTCGGTGTTCAGGATAATCGTAATATGGGTGCCTTCCGGGCTGTAACGATGCGCGTTTTCCACCAGATTTCGTAGCAGCATCCGCAACAGCGTAGCATCGCCACGCACGACAACGTCCGCCGCGCTTTGTGGCAGGAGCAGCGTCTGTTTACGTTGGTCCAGCATGGTGTTGAGTTCATCGTAGGAGGGCAGAATAACGTCCTCCAGCAGTTTGACATTCTGGTAACTCCCGGCTGAAAACGACTGTCCGACGCGGGCGAGTTGCAGCAGTTGCGATACGCTGTCCATCATCTGGTCAAGGCGGGCAATTAACGGCGTAACGTCGACCTTATGGGTTTTGGATAATAATTCCAGATGCAGGCGAACGCCTGACAGCGGTGTACGCAGTTCGTGGGCGACATCGGCGGTAAATAAGCGTTCGTTTTCAATAGTGCTGGTCAGCCGTGTCACTAGCTCGTTGAGCGCTGAGACAACGGCCTGAATCTCAACGGTTGAGCTGTGAATTTCAATTGGGGCCAGGTTATCGGCTGCTCGCGCTTCTAACTCTTTTTGCAGATCTGCCAACGGGCGGGTTATTCGTCGCACTGCCTGATAGCAAATCAGCAATGTCAGGCTGACCATAAAGATGCCGGGGACGATCAGGCTGGCGATAGCCTCGCGGATCTCATGCATGATGTGGCGATCGTTATTACGATTTTCGCGTAGCGCCTGTTCGAATAACTGTATTTGTTCGGTACTTTCGTGCCACAACCAGAAGGTGCTAATCAACTGAAAGACCAGCAGAATAAGACCAATCGTCAGCATCAGGCGATGACGAAGCGGGAGCGGTTGTTTTAGATATTGCAGCGGTTTCACTTAGCTTTCCTCAGTGGCGACCAGCATATAGCCAAATCCCCTGACCGTGCGGATGCGTGATTTACCGACTTTATCGCGCAGATTGTGAATGTGCACTTCCAGCGTATTGGTCGACGGTTCGTTATCCCAGCTGTAGATGTCGTTATACAAAATTTCCCGGTGTACCGGGCTGCCCGCTTTGAGCATCAGGCGTGACAGGAGCGCGTATTCTTTCGGCGTTAAGATAACCTCTTGTCCGTCCATCCACACCTGGCGACGACCGATATTCAGCGTCAGATTGCTGACAATTAATTCACTTTCACCCTGATTGTTGTGACGACGCAGCAGCGCCCGGATGCGGGCGTGCAGCTCTTCCAGTGCGAACGGTTTGACCAGATAGTCATCGGCGCCCACGTCCAACCCGCTGACCCGATCTTTGAGTGTGTCACGGGCGGTGAGAATAAGCACCGGCACGGTGTATTTTTTCTGCCTGATCCGGTTGAGGAAATGCAGGCCGTCTTCATCCGGTAAACCCAGGTCCAGAACAACCAGACTGTAATGTCCGGTTTCCAGACATTGCTCCGCTGCACGGGCCGTTGATACGCCGTCGCAGGCATAGCCTTCTGTTTGCGCGGCGAGTATCAGTCCCTGTAATAACAACGTATCGTCTTCAACAATCAGAATTTTCATTCGTTTAGCCTCCCCGGCAGGGTTGCAGAATATCATCCGCCGCCTGATATTTCTGTGTTTGTACGCCCGTTAATCCCAGCAGGGTCGAGAAGAGATTATCCTGTGAGAAATCTTCTGAGCTTGCCCGTTTTTGCAAACATGTCTGAGAGACCTGATAGCGTTGCTGATAATCCTCGGAGAGCCACAGCAGCATCGGCACATGTTTTTGCGTATCTGGTGCAATCGAATACGGCAGGCCGTGCAAATAGACGCCATTTTCCCCTAAGGATTCGCCGTGATCGGAAAGATAGACCAGGCTGGTGGTGAAATTATCCTGGTGTTCTTTCAGTATATTGATTGCTTTATCAACAATATAGTCAACGTAAAGAATGGTGTTGTCGTAAGTATTGACCAACTGTTGCTGCGAACAGGTCTGGATTTCGTTGGTATCGCAGGTTGGCGTAAATTTCTTAAACTGCGCAGGATAGCGGTTGTAATAGGTCGGGCCGTGGCTGCCGATGGTATGCAGCACAATCACGCCGTCGCCTTGCAGGTTATTAATGTACTCTTCCAGCCCGTGGAACAGGACTTCATCGTAGCATTCACCGTCAATACACTGCCCTGGCAGGTTCAGCTTAGTCATATTCTGGTGTGGAACCCGGTCGCAAGCCCCTTTGCAGCCGCCGTCGTTATCGTTCCACAGAACGTTAATTCCCGCCCGCTGAATGATGTCGAGTACGCCTTCCTGATGCTGTGCCAGTTCTTCGTCGTAGTGCGCGCGTGGCATATCCGAGAACATGCAGGGTACTGATACTGCCGTTGCCGTTCCGCAGGATGTGGTGCGGGGGAAATAGACCACATCATCTTTTTCCAGCAGCGGGTTGGTCAGGCGCGAGTAGCCTGACAGCGAGAAGTTATCGCCGCGCGAGGTCTCGCCGAGAACCACAATCGTCAGGTTTTTACGCTTTTCTTTTACCATCAACGGATTGCGATGTGCATCTTCGCCAATGCGTACCAGCGGCAGGTGGGCCAGTCGCTGGTGTGAATACCAGGATGACGTCGCCACAATGCTGTTGGATGGACTGAGGGATTTCACCAGTTCTTTGTTGTTGCGAAACAGTGAGGCGTAATCTTTATAGAAGAACGCAGCGACCAGCACGATCAGCAGCGCGGAGATCAGAATGTTCGCGCCACGAAACAGTATGCTGCGCATGACTGGCGTGATCGGTTTGATTTTTACCCAGCAGGCAATGAGCGCGGCCAGAATACCGCTGATCCCAAGTGTAAGCACCATTCGTGGCGTCATGAGGGCGAAGGTTTCAGCGGGCGTAGTATCCATCATATTGGCGATCATCGAGCGGTCGATGATGATGCCGTAGGTCATGATGAAATATTGGGCCGATGCACCAACCAGAATGAAAATGCACGCCACAAGGCGATTAAGCCACAGGAATGAGGCCAGCGTCAGCACGATGTTCATGACGCTGAACGCGACCACCGGCATTGATAAAAACACCAGCACGTTACGCACAGAGTCCAGAGGCAGGTCTTGCAGCACTTGTTTATAGAACGCAATGTTCAGGAAGGTCGCAAGATAAAATGAGATCAGCAGGAGCCAGCTGATTAGCCCGAGAGTGGGCCTTTTAAACAAGAGCTTTAACATTAAGGGGGTTCCATCGACTATGTGGCGCAAATCCTCTCAAAGTAAAATTAAGCCAACCTTAAGTTCTTAATGTTGATTTTTCGAATATCAGCGAGGCAGCGTAGGCCCGATGAACTGACGCCATCGGGCAATGACGATTGCTTAAGTTAGTTATTGTTTACCGGGGCATCCAGTGGATACGGGTTTTTATGGATCCGGTTGTAGTTCAGTGCGTACAGCGCGGTGATGATCATCAGCGTGACGAACGACCACATCACTTCTTTGGCGCCGGAACCGACAACCGCCCAGATGCAGTAGACAAAGGCGATAAAGGTCACCAGTAAGTACATCGGGCGTGCTTTACCAAAGTGGCCATGGCCGAGCAGCAGCAGCGCGGCGCAGGTGTACAGATACGGCACCAGGGTGAAAATAACGGAAACCGAAGAGACCAGACCAAACTCTTTCGCTGCGTTCGGCGACATACTGCTGAACTGGAAGATGGTCATCAGGATGCCGACAATAATTAACCCGGCCACTGGCGTACCGGCTTTGTTCACGCGGGCAAAAATCGGTGGGAACAGGCCGTCATCGGCTGCGGCTTTGGCGGTTTGCCCGGCAAGCAGCGTCCAGCCGCCCAGAGAACCAAGACACCCGGCAGCAGCACAGAAGGAAACAATCGCCCCAGCGGTGTCACCCAGCGCCATACGTGCGGCATCACCGAACGGAGAGGCTGATACACGCAGCGCCGCGTTAGGGATCATACCCATGATCGCGGTGGTGGAGAGCACGTAGCAAACAGCGGCAATCAGCACGCCGCCCATGGTGGCGATAGGTACGTTACGTTTGGGATTTTTAACCACGCCAGCCGCAACGGAGGCGCTTTCCACCCCGATAAATGACCACAAGGTGACGTTCAGAGTGCTTTGAATTGCGCCGAAGGTGTTCATGCCGCTGACGTTCCAGGCCGCCATATAGGTTTCACCGCGGAACCAGAACCAACCGAAGACGGCAATCCCGACAATTGGCACCAGTGCCAGTACCGTTGCGACGGCCTGCACGCGGGTGATCATTTTCGGTCCGACAATGTTCAGTAATACGAAGATCCACAGCACTACGACGCAGGTCAGCGTCAGGACCAGCGGATCTTTTAAGATGGGGAAGAAGTAGCTCAGGTAACCGACGCCAATGACCACCATGGCGATGTTACCAATCCAGCAGGCCAGCCAGTACAGCACGTTGGTCTGGTAGCCCAAAAAAGGACCGAAGCAACGGCGGGCGTAAGCATAAGAACCACCGGGACTGGAGTCTAAGGACGACATTTTGGCGTACACCATCGACAGTGCCAGAGCACCGATAATCGTGACCAACCATCCGTAGATTGCAATCCCGCCAGTTGACGCAAGGTTTGCGGGTAGCAGGAATACACCGGAACCCATAATATTCCCCGACACCATAAGGGTGACGGGGATTAAGCCCACTTTGTGAGCATCAGCATCCGTCGACATATTTTTTAACTCCTGATAAGGATAAATGACGCCTTATCATACCTCGTCAAAAGTCTGTTTAATGATGACGGAGCTGGGGTATCGCTAATGCTGATATTATTATGGCTTATCGCTAACTGATTAAAAATCAGGCGGCGGATGGCTCCCTATGTTGACTAACATAATGCAGAGGCGTCATCCCATAGAACTCTTTGAATACGGAGATAAAGTATGAGGTACTGTTATATCCACACAGTTGAGAGACCTGAGAAATGTTTTTGCCGTCCATCAGTAATTGATTGACGGCATATCGCATGCGACATGTGGTAATTATTTGGCTGTAACTTGTATTTTCACTTTTGAGCTTTTTCTTTAACAAACTGGGACTCAGGCATAAGCAACTGGCAACCATGCTTAAATTCCAGTCTTTATGTATATCGCTCTCAATAATGTGATAAACGCTATCGCTGATACAGTTGCGTAGCATATACATGAGCAAAGAAATAAACTTTTTGCTGTCGAGAAAGCGTGATAACACCGTGAACAGTAGCGAGCGCGTACGCTCTCTTTCAGCTTCGTTCACTGTGTCCATTACGCTATGTTGGGCAGCCACCCTGAAGACATCCGGCGTCAGACACGCGGCGGTCATCACTGGGCTGGCACTGCGTTGCCAGAGTGGGATCTGTGAAAGGTCTTTATTTAAAAAGCGCAGATAATCTTTAATGATATCGCGGCTGATATGTACGACCAATGCGTTATTAAGTGATGAGAAATCGATAATATTATTATCGCATGCCACCAGTGCCATATGATTAGCTTTTAAACTGATGGCTTCTTTACCGTTAATCCTTAACCAAACATCCTTCTCCGTTAATACAACAACACAAGCTTCTTTGCTGCAAAGCCTCATACCCAACTCCAGGAATATGAACATAAAACACCGTAGCTCAACATCGGATGAGCCAAATCGGCTAAATTGAAATTGTATGATGAAACCAGGACTGCAATAAAATAACGTGTCTGAAATTAATTACAATGTTTGGCGGGATTTTTCTTATGTACACATTTTTGTACGCAAGTGGAAAGGCGCTATTTGCGTATAAAAAAAGCGCGGGGTGGTCCCGCGCAAAAAGGTATGACAATGTTATTGTTTTGCAGCAATACTCAGGAATTACTCAAGCATGACATGTCTACCTTAAACATCGGACTATCTATAAAACGACATTATGCTTTCACGCACATAACGTGGTACACACCGTCAATAATTTCCGTTCCTTCGGTTTCATGTTCAAATCCAGGGAAGTGGTGGTCCCAGGACTGCAACGAACGTAGATAACTAATCTGCGGGCTATTGGCGTCGCCAAAGTTTTCCCCGGACAGCAGCATCGGAATTCCTGGTGGGTAAGGAATAACGGAATTCGCGGCTATACGACCCGGCAGATTTTCAATGGCCACCATCTCAACGTTATCGCTGACTATCGCGTTATAGGCTTCACGCGGGGTGATTTCAGCAACAGGCAGGCCGGAGTAGGCCGCGTTAAGACGTGCGCCAGGGTTGTTCTCTTTCAGCCAGGCGAACATGGTGTCGCCCAGATCGTGAATGCCCATGTTGGCGTAAGTGTCTGGATGTTCCTCAACCAGTTCTGGCATCACCTGTGCCAGCGGGGTATTGGCATCGTAATGGTGTTTGAAAGAGCACAACGTGTTGATCAGTGTGCCCCATTTCCCGCGGGTAATACCCATGGAGAACAGGAACATAATCTGGAAATCGGTGGTACGGGTCGGCACGATGCCGTGACGGCCAAGCCAGGCGGTGACCAGTGCGGCCGGTACGCCGTTCTCTTCCAGTTCGCCATCGTCGCCCATCCCCGGTGCCAGAATGCTGACTTTGATCGGGTCCAGCATGCTCCAGTTATCCGGCAGGTCTTTAAATCCGTGCCAGGATTCACCCGGGCGCATAACCCAGCAGTTCTGGTCGGTGGTCAGGAGTTGGGTTGGCGCATCGGCAAAGTCATAGGTTTTGCCGGTCTGCGGATCGGTCACAATCTCTTTGTTCCACGGTTTGAAGAACCAGTCGCCTTCGGCGGTGAATTCTTTGTACAACCGTGCCATGGCCTGACGGAAATCGACCGCTTCGTCGATCACTTCCTGGGTGAGTGACAGGCCGCTGTTACCATCCATCATGGAGACCGCCACGTCGTTTGAGGCGCAGATGGCATACAGCGGAGAGGTAGTGGCGTGCATCATGTACGCCTGGTTAAAGCGGGAGAAGTTCACGGCCCCACGACCTTCACGAACGTGAATGTAAGATGCCTGAGAAAGCGCATTCAGCAGTTTGTGGGTTGAGTGGGTGGCAAAAACGGTAGGACCGTTATGATCGCCCGGCGCGCCACGCATGGCGTAGTGATCGGCATAAATTGGGTTGAAGCGAGCATAGCCGTACCAGGCCTCATCGAAGTGGATGCGATCGCTGGTTTGCGCGAGCAGGTCCTGGGCCTCTTTGGCGTTGTAACAAACACCGTCGTAGGTACAGTTGGTCACAACGCTGTAAGACGGTTTTTGTCCGGCTTTGTCTTTGGTCAGCGGGCTTTCGCTGATTTTTTTCTGCAAAGTTTCAGGCTGCATTTCCTGCGGGTAGATAGGCCCGATAATGCCGTACCGGTTGCGGCTTGGCACCATGTACACCGGTTTTGCCCCAGTGAGGATCAGCCCCTGTTCGATGGATTTATGGCAGTTACGATCCAGCACCACGACGTCGTTGTCGGTCATACAGGCCTGCATGATGGTGCGGTTAGAGCCGGAAGTCCCGACCACTACGGACCAGGAACGGTCAGCGCCAAACACGCGGGCGGCATATTTTTCGCTCTCACCAAACGCGCCGGTATGATCCAGCAGCGAACCGAGCGATGCACGTTCAATACCCATGTCGCTACGGAATAAGTTTTCACCATAGTAATCATGGTAGAAACGACCGGCCGGCGTTTTGGTGAATCCGACGCCGCCCTGGTGACCTGGTGCTGCCCAGGAGTATTCATGGATGTCGCCGTACTTCATCAGCGCGCTGAACAGTGGCGGCAGAAGTTGTTGGCGGTAGCGGGTCATCGCCGCAACGGCGCGCCCGGCGATAAAGTCTGCGGTGTCTTCCAGAATCCAGGCGAATTCATCGACAAGCTCCAGCAGGTCGCGATCCAGCGATGCGGTGGCTTTTTCGCGATCGCCCAGCAGGAAAACGGGAACGTTTTGCTGGCGCTCGTGGAGCTTGCCGATCAATTGCCTGACGTTCAGGTGTTCGTCTTGTTGTTCCATTTGATAGCTGAACATCAGGCAATCAATGGCTTCATTGGCGGCGAGGATTGCGTAACCATCGTCGAATGAGGTGGACTTAATGACGGTAACATTTTGGCGGCTTAATGCGTCAGCCAGACGTTCGACAGCGCTACCGACCCAGGTGTCCTGATGCAGAAACTCACTTTCAACAATTAATACTTTCATCATCTTTTACCCGGTTGTGGAAAGGTTGCAATCTATGAATTGCAGACACACCGTATGAATGTGACGCAGGCAAGTATTATCCTGTCAAAATGGGCTGTAAAGCGGGTAAAAAATAGCCTGATATGTGTTTAATTTGTTTTTAAACAGTGGTTTATGTTTGCTTGTTGGCGGTTTTTCACCGCCGTTTATCGACAGTGGGAATATTTTTTTGGCTGATACTGATATTGCCGAATGATATCAACCTGCGATTGTTTGCCGATGCTGCTGGCTTAGTTTGCGGTACTGCTGCGGCGACATGCCGACAAACTTGCTGAAGGTGTCATAAAAACGGCTGCTGGATCGGAATCCGGCGGTCAACGCAACGTCGAGAATGGTTTTATCGGTATCGCTAAGCAATGCGCGGACGTGATTGATCCGCATTGCCGTAATGTACTGCTTCAGGGTGAGTTGCATTACGCGTTGGAAAATCCCCATCGCGTAGTTGGCGTTGAGCTTCACGTGTTCCGCGACGTCGTTGATGGTGAGCGCCTGATCGTAGTTGTCGGCAATAAAGCTCAGCATTTGGCTGACGTAAAACTGGGCGTGCCGCGACACACTGTTTTTGTGGGTCCGCGAGGTTTTATTGACGAGTATAGGCTGCCAGCCGGAAAGGCTAAACCGTTTGAGCATCAGACCAATTTCATCAATGGCGAGCTGGCGAATTTGTTCGTTCGGGTTGCTCAGTTCCTGTTGCCAGCGCTGAACCTCAAAGGTGCTCAACTGCTGCGACGCCAGCGATTTGATGACCATTCCATGGGTAACATGGTTGATCAGCTCGCGATCCAGCGGCCAGGAGAGGAAAAGGTGCATCGGTAAATTGAAGATAGCCATACTTTGGCAGCTGCCCGGACGCGTGAGTTGATGAGGTGTACAGGCCCAGAATAGCGTGATGTGTCCCTGTTTTATCTGCACGACTTCATTGTTGATAAGGTACTCGACGTCACCATCAAACGGAACATTGATCTCCACCTGCCCATGCCAGTGGCTGGCAGGCATAGCATGCGGTGAGCGCAACTCGATATCCATACGTTGATATTCTGAGTACAGCGATAGCGGGCTGCGGGTTTGTTCTTCATCGCTACTGCACATGTGCGGATCGGGAGGGAGAGGTGATGTCGGTAATGTACTCATGGTTGCTCCATTTCCTGAATTATCAGAATCATGTCATTTAACACGTATTAAGGCTGAGAATCAGGACACAAATTGGACCGTTACCATTGAGCATAGCGACATTTTGCGGCCGCATACTCTGCTTTTTGGGTAATTTTGTCCCATAAACTCAGATCCAATAGGGCGCAGAGTGATGATCTGAGTTTATGGGAATGCTCGGCAGGGAAGTCGGAGGTTTTCATCTATGCGCTGTGCCACCATGACTGTGTTCACTAATGTTCTGGAGAGTCATGATGTCTGCACCCAAAATTACCTTTATCGGCGCCGGTTCCACGATTTTCGTCAAAAATATTCTTGGGGATGTCTTTCACCGCGATGCGCTTAAATCTGCGCATATCGCCTTGATGGATCTCGATCCTACGCGTCTGGAAGAATCACACGTTGTTGTGCGCAAGTTGATGGATTCTGCGGGCGCGTCTGGACGAATCACCTGCTATACCGATCAAAAAGCAGCATTACAGGATGCTGATTTTGTGGTGGTCGCTTTCCAGATTGGCGGCTATGAACCTTGTACCATCACCGATTTTACGGTGTGTAAACGCCATGGTCTGGAGCAGACGATTGCCGACACGCTGGGGCCGGGCGGCATCATGCGCGCGCTGCGTACCATCCCGCATTTATGGCAGATTTGTGAGGATATGACCGAAGTCTGTCCGCAGGCCACGATGCTTAACTACGTTAACCCGATGGCAATGAACACCTGGGCAATGTATGCACGTTATCCGCATATTAAGCAGGTTGGGTTGTGTCATTCGGTGCAGGGGACGGCGGAGGAGTTGGCCCGCGATCTGAACATCGACCCTGCCTCTTTGCGCTATCGCAGTGCCGGGATCAACCATATGGCGTTTTATCTGGAGCTGGAGCGCAAAACGGCGGACGGTGCCTATGTGAATCTCTACCCGGAGCTGCTGGCGGCCTATGAATCCGGTCAGGCGCCGAAACCAAATATTCACGGAAATACCCGTTGCCAGAACATTGTGCGTTATGAAATGTTCAAAAAACTGGGGTATTTCGTCACCGAATCGTCGGAGCACTTCGCTGAATATACGCCGTGGTTTATCAAACCGGGGCGTGAAGATCTGATTGAGCGCTATAAGGTGCCATTGGATGAATATCCGAAACGTTGTGTGGAACAGTTGGCGAACTGGAAAAAAGAGCTGGAAGAGTACAAAACGGCTGAGCGGATCGACATTAAACCGTCACGCGAATATGCCAGCACTATCATGAACGCTATCTGGACCGGTGAACCGAGCGTCGTGTATGGCAACGTTCGCAATGACAATCTGATCGATAACCTGCCGCAAGGCTGCTGCGTTGAAGTCGCTTGTCTGGTCGATGCGAATGGTATTCAGCCAACGAAAGTCGGGACTCTCCCGTCACATTTGGCGGCCATGATGCAAACCAATATCAATGTTCAGACCCTGCTAACGGAAGCCATCCTGACGGAGAATCGCGATCGCGTTTATCACGCGGCGATGATGGATCCGCATACCGCCGCTGTACTGGGGATTGAAGAGATTTATGCGCTGGTGGACGACCTGATCGCGTCTCACGGCGACTGGCTGCCGGCCTGGCTGTACCGTTAATACACAATCACGCCGGGCATTGTATCCGGCGTTTAACCTCTGACGTTTCCTCTTACAGAAGGCGGGCGCTGGTAACAGCGACCCGATACCCTATGAGCATATCTCTGACAACAAAACTCAGTTATGGATTTGGAGCGTTTGGTAAGGATTTCGCCATCGGAATTGTGTACATGTACCTGATGTATTACTACACCGACGTGGTGGGATTATCGGTGGGGCTGGTCGGAACGTTGTTCCTAGCGGCAAGGATCTGGGATGCGGTAAACGATCCCATCATGGGCTGGATTGTGAACGCCACCCGATCGCGCTGGGGAAAATTTAAACCCTGGATCTTGCTCGGTACGCTGGCGAACTCATTGGTGCTGTTTTTGCTTTTTAGCGCACATCTTTTTGAGGGTACTGCGCAGGTCGTATTTGTTTGCGTGACGTATATATTATGGGGAATGACCTACACCATTATGGATATTCCATTCTGGTCACTGGTGCCAACCATTACACTGGATAAACGCGAGCGTGAACAACTGGTGCCGTATCCGCGTTTCTTCGCCAGCCTTGCCGGGTTTGTTACCGCAGGCGTGACGCTACCTTTTGTGAGCTATGTTGGCGGAGCCGATCGTGGTTTTGGTTTTCAGATGTTTACGCTCATTCTCATCGCGTTCTTTATCGTTTCCACCGTTGTGACGCTACGGAATGTGCATGAGGTTTTTTCGTCAGATAGTGAGGCCACGGCAGACAGCAGTCGTCTTGGGTTGAAAGCGATCGTTGGGCTCATTTATAAAAATGACCAGCTAACCTGCCTGTTAGGTATGGCACTGGCTTACAATATTGCATCCAATATCATTGCTGGCTTTGCCATTTACTATTTTACCTACGTGATTGGCGATGCAAGTCTCTTCCCGTACTACATGTCTTACGCAGGTGCGGCAAACCTGCTGACGCTGATTTTCTTTCCTCGGTTGGTAAGCGCGTTGTCACGACGGATCTTGTGGGCTGGGGCATCGGTGCTGCCGGTGCTTAGCTGTAGCGTACTACTGGTGATGGCGCTGGCAGATTTCCATAATATCTTACTGATTGTTATTGCTGGTGTTTTACTAAATATTGGATCTGCGCTTTTCTGGGTGTTGCAGGTTATTATGGTGGCGGATACCGTTGATTACGGCGAATACAAACTTAATGTTCGTTGTGAAAGTATCGCTTATTCGGTGCAGACAATGGTGGTAAAAGGCGGGTCAGCATTTGCCGCTTTCTTTATCGCGTTGATACTCGGGGTGATTAATTACGCGCCGAATGTCGCGCAGTCTGCCGAAACCATCGTTGGCATGCAGTTTATTATGATAGCGCTACCCGCACTCTTTTTCGTGGTGACCTTAGTCCTGTATTTCCGCTTTTATCGACTGAATGGCGACACCCTGCGCAGGATCCAGATCCATTTACTGGATAAGTATCGCAAGGTGCCGCAGCACCATGAGCAACTGGATATCCCGGCTATTGCGGTAGCCACTCCAGGCGATGTGAAGGCGTAGCGATGGAATGGCATTCGTGGATTGGGTATATGGCGGCTAGCCTGACGACGCTTTCTTTCTTACCGCAAGCCATTAAGGTTATTACCACCCGCAACACGCAAGGCATCTCCGGTTTGATGTATGTGATGTTTGTGTGCGGGCTGGTTTTGTGGCTGATTTACGGATTATTGATTGAAGATACTGCCGTCAGCATGGCGAACTTTCTGACACTGTTGTTCGCCTTGCCGATTCTGGTTATCAAGTATCGCAGTAGGTAGCGTAGATTGCCGGAAAAGCGTTAGCGCTCTCCGGCCGTTTTCAACTGCCGATTGTGCCAGCCCGCCAGTGCGAGGACCGTTGTTAATGCGCCGAGCAGGGCGCAGAACATGTCCG
Organism: Citrobacter sp. C13; assembly: GCF_014596815.2. Classification (NCBI taxonomy): domain Bacteria; kingdom Pseudomonadati; phylum Pseudomonadota; class Gammaproteobacteria; order Enterobacterales; family Enterobacteriaceae; genus Citrobacter; species Citrobacter sp. C13. Next base: position 4,411,987 of record NZ_CP115024.1, on the reverse strand, counting down.
ACTGGGTATCCCACGGGTCACCCTGCGTGCCAAGGAAATCATCCGCACCTTGTCCCATTGCCAGCGCCGCCCACCATTCGATCAGTTCATACATTGCGCTAATCGCCAGCGCTACGCAGCAGACCAGAAATGACAGCATCTTACGACCACGGACAATATTGCCGCGCACTAAAATCTCTCTTGCCGTCAGGGCTGGTACCAGCCCCTGGAAGAAATGGCCCAGCTTGTCATAGGGGTTACGGCTGAGATCCAGCCATTCCTGAACCTGAAAACCAATGGGAACTTTGGCGTAGGTATACATCCCGCCTACCATCAGAATGATGGCGTGCAAGAAAATCAACGTATAAAGCAGCGGCGTCAATGGGTACTGCTTCATGGTTGCCAGCAACAGCGGGACGACAATAATGACCGGTGTGACTTCCATCAGCCAGGTGATTTTCTCCGAGGCAGAGATACCGGTGTAGATAAGAATCAGCGCCAGGATCAATGCGCCGGTGCGCAAGATTGTGGGGTTCAGAGTGCGGAGCATTGCGAATTCACACGTAATGGAAAAGGTCACTATTCCCTGTGAACGGCAAAAATTCAATACCAGTAAATGGGGGGATAAAGTTGGCCCGGGGGGATCGCTGGACTGACGCCAAAAATTTAGTGCCAGTCCAGTGCCGGGCCGAATGGGTTACTTCGCGCAGTTAGCGCATTGTTTGCTGACGATTTGCTGGAAGAAATCGTTGCCTTTGTCATCGACCAGGATGAAAGCCGGGAAATCTTCTACTTCGATTTTCCAGATAGCTTCCATTCCCAGCTCCGGGTATTCCACGCATTCCAGATGCTTAATGCTCTGCTGCGCCAGTACCGCTGCCGGTCCACCGATGCTGCCCAAGTAGAAGCCGCCGTGTTTGTGGCAGGCGTCAGTCACCTGCTGGCTACGGTTACCTTTTGCCAGCATGATCATGCTGCCGCCGTGAGACTGCAACAGGTCAACGTAGGAGTCCATACGACCCGCGGTGGTTGGACCTAAAGAACCGGACGGGTAGCCTGCAGGCGTTTTGGCCGGACCCGCGTAGTAGATCGGATGATCTTTCACGTACTGCGGCAGACCTTCGCCGGACTCAATACGTTCTTTTAACTTCGCGTGGGCAATGTCACGACCAACAATGATAGTACCGCTCAGTGACAGACGAGTAGAAACCGGGTACTGAGAGAGCTGGGCGAGGATCTCTTTCATTGGGCGGTTAAGGTCAACTTTAACCACTTCGCCTTCGCCCGCCTGGCGCAGAGATTCTGGAATGTACTGACCTGGGTTATGTTCCAGTTTTTCAATCCAGATCCCTTCGCGGTTGATCTTGGCCTTGATGTTACGGTCTGCGGAGCAAGAAACGCCCATACCAACCGGGCAGGACGCGCCGTGGCGAGGCAGGCGGATCACGCGGATATCGTGTGCGAAGTATTTTCCGCCAAACTGAGCGCCAAGGCCGAGTTTTTGCGCTTCTTCCAGTAGTTCCTGTTCCAGTTGCAGATCGCGGAACGCCTGGCCGTGAGCATTGCCTTCAGTCGGCAGCGCGTCATAGTAGTGTGTGCTGGCCAGCTTCACCGTTTTAAGGGTGCTTTCCGCTGACGTGCCGCCAATGACGAATGCGATGTGGTACGGCGGGCAAGCTGCGGTACCCAGCGTACGCATTTTCTCAACCAGGAAGTTTTTCAGTTTGCCGGGAGTCAGCAGCGCTTTGGTTTCCTGATACAGATAGGTTTTGTTGGCTGAGCCGCCGCCTTTGGCCACGCACAGGAATTTGTATTCGTCACCGTCCACGCTGTACAGATCGATCTGTGCGGGCAGGTTGGTGCCGGTATTCACTTCTTTGTACATATCCAGCGCCGCGTTTTGCGAGTAGCGCAGGTTATCTTCGATATAGGTATTAAATACGCCTTTGGAGAGCGCCGCTTCATCGCCGCCGCCGGTCCAAACACGCTGACCTTTTTTACCCATGATGATTGCCGTACCGGTGTCCTGGCAGGTTGGCAACACGCCTTTGGCGGCGATTTCGGAGTTTCTCAGGAACTGCAGTGCCACGTACTTATCGTTTTCGCTGGCTTCGGGATCATGGAGAATTGAGGCGACTTGCTGTTGGTGTTCTGGGCGGAGCATGAAGGAGGCATCGTGGAAGGCTTGCTGGGCCAGTAGCGTAAGTGCTTCAGGGGCTACTTTCAGGATTGTTTCGCCTTCAAACTCGCCGACGCTGACGTGTTCGGATGTCAGCAGGTAGTACTCAGTTTTGTCTTCCCCCAGTGGGAAAGCCGCCTGGTAAGTGAATTCAACTTTTGACATTTGCTTCCAGCCTTTTCATTTTTCTCAGGAATTTTAAAATTCTCTGTGTCTTCATGGTGGCGTGCCGTACCAACGTGGACGGCACGCGAACTGTGATTACAGGAAACCGTACATTGCGGCGAAGATCCAACCAAAGACACAGGATACGCTTACGCCGATCAAGCCAGGCAGAATGAAGCTGTGGTTGATAACGAAGCGGCCGATGTGGGTGGTGCCGGAACGGTCAAACTGGATAGCAGCCAGATCGCTCGGGTAGGTCGGTAGAATGTAGTAACCGTAACATGCCGGAGCAGAAGCCACGATGTACGCGGGATCAACTCCGATTGCCAGCGCGACCGGAACAATCGCTGCCAGCGCCGCTGCCTGGGAGTTTACAAATTTGGATACCAGCAGCAGAACAATTGCATAGGCCCACGGATACTCTTTCACCATATTGCCCAGCACACCTTCGATTTCTGTCATGTGCGCGCCGAACATTGTTTCGGCCATCCAGGCAATACCGTACACCGCCACAATCGCGATCATACCGGAACGGAAGACTTCGTTTTTAGATATTGAAGCGGGATTGGTCTTCGTCAGGATAATAATCAGCGCACCGGTCAGCAGCATGAACATCTGGATAACCAGCACCATTGACAGCGGTTTGCCGCTAAAGGTAGGACGCAGCTCAGAGAACGCGCCAAGCACGGCAACAACGGCGATAGCGGCCAGGAAGATCCACATGGCCAGCCAGTTGCTTTTCGGCAGCTTTTTGTCTAACAGCGTGGCGGTATCGCCATACACATAGTTGTGGTTTTCAGGTACGGAAATGAACTTCTGGAACTCTTCATCTTTATCCAGATCCTTACCACGGAACCAGCTGAAGATACCGATCGCCAGGATACCCAACAGGGTAGACGGGATGGTGATGCTGAGCAGGTCGAGGAATTCGAGATGCTTGCCTTCAAACGTTACGTTACCCAGCATTGCCACCAGTGACACAACGGCTACAGAAACCGGGCTGGCGATAATCCCCATCTGCGCGCCGATAGAACTCGCCGCCATCGGACGTTCCGGGCGAATATTGTTCTTAATGGCAACGTCATAAATGATTGGCAGGATGGTGTATACCACGTGCCCTGTACCGCAGAGAATCGTCAGGGTGCAGGTAACGAAAGGTGCGACGATGGAAACGTATTTTGGGTTACGGCGCAGCAGCTTTTCAGCGATTTGCAGCATAACGTCAAGGCCGCCGGAGGCTTGCAAGGTTGCCGATGCGGCCACCACGGCAATAATAACCAGCATTACATCTACAGGTGGTTTACCCGGCTGGAGATGGAAAACGAAAACCAGAATGACCAGGCCGATACCGCCTAATAAACCCAGTGCGATACCGCCCTTTCTGGCACCATAAAACAAACATATTAATATTATGAGAAGTTGTATACTAAATAACATTTTATTTACCCTCGCGAAAAACCCAGTCAATTTTTGAAAAATGGATCTGTGCCACATTCTTTTTTGCCAGAATAAGCATCAAAAAATGGTCAGTATTCGATATATCCGTATTTGCGATTAATGTTCAAATGTCTTGCTAGAATGTTTTTTTAAAGTTATGGCGATATTTGGTTTTTTCTGTGGCTTTGATCAGAGGAGAGAATCCTCAGGCGATGGGAAGCAGAGCTGAACATGGAAAGCTGCGGTTGACGCTGTAATTTATCTGTTTTGCGTTTTCCGCTATTACGTGAACCACCGACAGAATGGGTGAGTAGATTATTTATGTGATCACGGTCACGCCATCTCATAATGTGATGAGGTCGGCGTGCGGATACTTTTATTTGCTCACAAAAATGTACGGTGTCCATGGTACGTAGCATGGTCTCCATTGCTACCAGTCTAGATTTTGTATGTCTGGTTAATTTCAGACTAATCCTTTATGGGTAAAAATACACACTCTGCGAGTTAGATAATACTTAATTAACTTTTGTTAGCGATTTTGAAATTAAAAACAGTGTGATGTTTGTCAATATTTAAATAATGCATTTAACATGTCGGATACAAATATATTTGATCTAACGCAAATTTATAATTTTACAGTTCCAGCTGGTGAAATTGGGATTTTTCATTATTTTAATAATTGTTACTTTCAAATAACAAATAATCCCAAGTGTATTTATTGGCAATATTGTTTAAGCAATGAGTAGTGTTCAGCCTGCACGCGATAACGATAAACAGGTCTGCCGGTCACGCCATAATGGATGCTGGTAAATAAGATGTGACAATTGACGAGCCAGATAAGGTATTTACGGCAAGAGACGCGCGAGATATTGACCTCGTTGGCCAGCTCATCTGTGGAGAACTCTTGATCCTGGTGCTCATCAATCCACTGACACAGCGTGCGTAACGTTTGTGGCGTTAACCCTTTGGGTAAGCGCCGTGCTTCCTGTTCATTGGAAGAGCTGCCGTGAATCAGCTGGTCAAGCTCAGACTGTTCATAATACTGATGCTTGTCCATTTCATTTTTCTTGTGCAGCCAGCCGGTGAGCGCCTCTTCAAACCGGGAAGCCTGGAAAGGTTTGATCAGGTAGTCAACAACACCGTAGTGAAGTGAATCTTTGATGGTGGTGGCATCAGCGGCGGAAGAGATGACGATGACATCACACTTGCAACCTTCGCTGTGCAGAACCGGTAGCAGGTCCAGACCGTTTTCTTTTTGCATATAAATATCTAGCAAAATCAGATCAATATGATGACCGCTATGAAAGATTATCTCTTTTGCTTTCTCCAGCGTGGAGGCTGTGCCGCAGCAGTGAAAACCGGAGAGTTGCGCGACATAACGGCGGTTTAATTCCGCTACCATTGCATCGTCATCGACAATTAAGACATTGATCATCTGCTGGCCCTCTCACCATTCCACGGTAACTGTACAAAAAATTGGGTGAAGATCCCAGGTTCAGACTCGACGGATATATTGCCGCCAACGTTTTCAACCTGTTGTTTAACAAGCGCTAAACCAACGCCCCGTTCGGTTCCTTTTGACGAAACGCCCTTCTCAAAGATATGCTCAATGTTTTCGGGGGCAATCCCCGGACCATCGTCATTCACTTCGCAATGCAACCAGCCGTGTCGATAATGCAAGGATACGCTGATCTCACCACCAGGTTCTTGACCTAGCGCTTCCAGGGCGTTTTCAATCAGATTCCCCAGAACGGTAATCAGCACCGCCACCTGATCTTCGTTGCTATTTTCCGGTAACTGGCTTTCATTGCTAATGACCAGACTATGGCCTAAATCAGATGTGCGATTAATCTTACTGAGTAAAAATCCTGCGATCACCGGTGATTTTATTTTTCCTAACAGCGAGCCAATTTCTTCCTGATAATTGTTTGCTGTCTTCAGGATGTAATTTTCAAGCTGCTTATAACTTTTCAGATGCAATAATCCCAGAATCACGTGCAATTTATTCATGAATTCGTGGGATCGTTCACGAAGTGCGTCGGCATAGTTGACCATACCATCCAGACGTTGCATTAGTTTTCGGACTTCAGTCTTATCTCTGAAGGTTGAAATGGCACCGATGATTTTACCGTTGCTGAGTACCGGGACCGTGTTAATTAAGAGTAGCCGATCCTTCACCATGATCTCTTCATCGCGGCGCGGCGTTCCGTCATGTAGTACCTGTGAAAAATCGACCACCTGTGACCACGCATGGCTGAGTGTGGAGAGCTGGGCATCATCTTGTGATTTGTGATAATCCAGCAGCTCCTGCGCCGCTTGGTTAATCAGCGTCACCTCACCGCATTCGTCAACGGCAATGACACCTTCCTTTATAGAGTGCAGCATCGCCTGGCGTTGTTCGAACAGATTGGAGATTTCATAAGGCTCCAGACCAAACAGAATGCGCTTGAGAACTTTGACAAATACCCATGTACCGAGCAGTCCAACCAGCACGCCAAATAAGATGGACCAGATGATGCTGCCGCGGCTGTTATTGATCTGCTCAGTCACCCGGCTTAGCTCAAGGCCGATCGACACGACGCCAATCTGCCGGTGATGTTCGTCATAGATAGGAGTAAATACACGTAGAGCTTTAGCCAGGAATCCGCGATTAATGGCGACATTCTCTTTACCCTGCAGGGCCAGCAATATGTCATCGCCTTTAAATGGCTGACCGATTCTCTGCGCTTCGGGATGGGAGTAACGAATGCTTTGCATATCAGTGACGACGATGAACAAAAAGTCGTTGCTCTTATTCACCGCCTGGGCAATCGCCTGAATGCCGCTTTCCTCGGGCTTTTTCATTAGTCCCTGGCGGATCTCCGGAGAGTTGGCTAGCGTTCGCGCGACCGCAAGCGCTTTACTCGCTAATGCATCGCGCGTCATGTTGCTGATCTGCGAGAAATAAATCAGATGAACGACAAGCAGCACGGAGAAGAGTACTGCACTAACCATGAGGATCACGGTGGTGCCAAGCTTCATCGGGCGTTTGCGTATAGCTGTACGTTGCAGGGAGTATCTCATCACAGTCCTGAAATCACGGTTTGTGCGGGTATTATTGCCTGATGGGGTCCGTAATTCAAAGGTGGTAGGGATTATGGCGCTTCAGTTGTCGGTCCTTCTTCTTTATATAGCGTAGAGTGAATTTCTTTCTATATAGAGATTTTCATACCGGTTCTCTCCCTTTTCAGGGGCGCTGACAGATAATTTCCTTATGATTGTGGATAACTCTGTGTGTAAATGGGTATAAGGCGGGGTTTTGCTGTGGAATGCAGCAGTCAGTCATTTTTCTGTCATTTAAGGGTTGCGGGCCACAGGAAACTCCCTATAATGCGCCTCCATCGACACGGCGGATGTGAATCACTTCACACAAACAACCGGTTCGGTTGAAGAGAAAAACCTGAAAATGAGGGTTGACTCTGAAAGAGGAAAGCGTAATATACGCCACCTCGCGACAGAGCGCTAAAGCGCGTCGCAACTGCTCTTTAACAATTTATCAGACAATCTGTGTGGGCACTCGAAGATACGGATTCTTAACGTCGCAAGACGAAAAATGAATACCAAGTCTCAACGAGTGAACACGTAATTCATTACGAAGTTTAATTCATTGAGCATCAAACTTTTAAATTGAAGAGTTTGATCATGGCTCAGATTGAACGCTGGCGGCAGGCCTAACACATGCAAGTCGAACGGTAGCACAGAGGAGCTTGCTCCTTGGGTGACGAGTGGCGGACGGGTGAGTAATGTCTGGGAAACTGCCCGATGGAGGGGGATAACTACTGGAAACGGTAGCTAATACCGCATAACGTCGCAAGACCAAAGAGGGGGACCTTCGGGCCTCTTGCCATCGGATGTGCCCAGATGGGATTAGCTAGTAGGTGGGGTAACGGCTCACCTAGGCGACGATCCCTAGCTGGTCTGAGAGGATGACCAGCCACACTGGAACTGAGACACGGTCCAGACTCCTACGGGAGGCAGCAGTGGGGAATATTGCACAATGGGCGCAAGCCTGATGCAGCCATGCCGCGTGTATGAAGAAGGCCTTCGGGTTGTAAAGTACTTTCAGCGAGGAGGAAGGTGTTGTGGTTAATAACCGCAGCAATTGACGTTACTCGCAGAAGAAGCACCGGCTAACTCCGTGCCAGCAGCCGCGGTAATACGGAGGGTGCAAGCGTTAATCGGAATTACTGGGCGTAAAGCGCACGCAGGCGGTCTGTCAAGTCGGATGTGAAATCCCCGGGCTCAACCTGGGAACTGCATCCGAAACTGGCAGGCTAGAGTCTTGTAGAGGGGGGTAGAATTCCAGGTGTAGCGGTGAAATGCGTAGAGATCTGGAGGAATACCGGTGGCGAAGGCGGCCCCCTGGACAAAGACTGACGCTCAGGTGCGAAAGCGTGGGGAGCAAACAGGATTAGATACCCTGGTAGTCCACGCCGTAAACGATGTCGACTTGGAGGTTGTGCCCTTGAGGCGTGGCTTCCGGAGCTAACGCGTTAAGTCGACCGCCTGGGGAGTACGGCCGCAAGGTTAAAACTCAAATGAATTGACGGGGGCCCGCACAAGCGGTGGAGCATGTGGTTTAATTCGATGCAACGCGAAGAACCTTACCTACTCTTGACATCCAGAGAACTTAGCAGAGATGCTTTGGTGCCTTCGGGAACTCTGAGACAGGTGCTGCATGGCTGTCGTCAGCTCGTGTTGTGAAATGTTGGGTTAAGTCCCGCAACGAGCGCAACCCTTATCCTTTGTTGCCAGCGGTTCGGCCGGGAACTCAAAGGAGACTGCCAGTGATAAACTGGAGGAAGGTGGGGATGACGTCAAGTCATCATGGCCCTTACGAGTAGGGCTACACACGTGCTACAATGGCATATACAAAGAGAAGCGACCTCGCGAGAGCAAGCGGACCTCATAAAGTATGTCGTAGTCCGGATTGGAGTCTGCAACTCGACTCCATGAAGTCGGAATCGCTAGTAATCGTGGATCAGAATGCCACGGTGAATACGTTCCCGGGCCTTGTACACACCGCCCGTCACACCATGGGAGTGGGTTGCAAAAGAAGTAGGTAGCTTAACCTTCGGGAGGGCGCTTACCACTTTGTGATTCATGACTGGGGTGAAGTCGTAACAAGGTAACCGTAGGGGAACCTGCGGTTGGATCACCTCCTTACCTTAAAGAAACGTTCTTTGTAGTGCTCACACAGATTGTCTGATGAATGATGAACTTCTGAATGTACTTTCGAGTGCATTAAGAAGTTTTGCTCTTTAAAAATCTGGATCAAGCTGAAAATTGAAACGACACACTGTTTCATTTCTCCGTAATAAGAAATGAAAAGCGGTGTGTTCGAGTCTCTCAAATTTTTGCAAACCGATGATGAATCGAAAGAAACATCTTCGGGTTGTGAGGTTAAGCGACTAAGCGTACACGGTGGATGCCCTGGCAGTCAGAGGCGATGAAGGACGTGCTAATCTGCGATAAGCGTCGGTAAGGTGATATGAACCGTTATAACCGGCGATTTCCGAATGGGGAAACCCAGTGTGATTCGTCACACTATCATTACGTGAATACATAGCGTAATGAAGCGAACCGGGGGAACTGAAACATCTAAGTACCCCGAGGAAAAGAAATCAACCGAGATTCCCCCAGTAGCGGCGAGCGAACGGGGAGCAGCCCAGAGTCTGAATCAGCATGTGTGTTAGTGGAAGCGTCTGGAAAGTCGCACGATACAGGGTGAAAGTCCCGTACACAAAAGTGCATGTGTTGTGAACTCGAAGAGTAGGGCGGGACACGTGGTATCCTGTCTGAATATGGGGGGACCATCCTCCAAGGCTAAATACTCCTGACTGACCGATAGTGAACCAGTACCGTGAGGGAAAGGCGAAAAGAACCCCGGCGAGGGGAGTGAAAAAGAACCTGAAACCGTGTACGTACAAGCAGTGGGAGCACCCTTTGGGGTGTGACTGCGTACCTTTTGTATAATGGGTCAGCGACTTATATTCTGTAGCAAGGTTAACCGAATAGGGGAGCCGAAGGGAAACCGAGTCTTAACTGGGCGTTAAGTTGCAGGGTATAGACCCGAAACCCGGTGATCTAGCCATGGGCAGGTTGAAGGTTGGGTAACACTAACTGGAGGACCGAACCGACTAATGTTGAAAAATTAGCGGATGACTTGTGGCTGGGGGTGAAAGGCCAATCAAACCGGGAGATAGCTGGTTCTCCCCGAAAGCTATTTAGGTAGCGCCTCGTGAATTCATCTTCGGGGGTAGAGCACTGTTTCGGCTAGGGGGTCATCCCGACTTACCAACCCGATGCAAACTGCGAATACCGAAGAATGTTATCACGGGAGACACACGGCGGGTGCTAACGTCCGTCGTGAAGAGGGAAACAACCCAGACCGCCAGCTAAGGTCCCAAAGTCATGGTTAAGTGGGAAACGATGTGGGAAGGCACAGACAGCCAGGATGTTGGCTTAGAAGCAGCCATCATTTAAAGAAAGCGTAATAGCTCACTGGTCGAGTCGGCCTGCGCGGAAGATGTAACGGGGCTAAACCATGCACCGAAGCTGCGGCAGCGACACTATGTGTTGTTGGGTAGGGGAGCGTTCTGTAAGCCGTTGAAGGTGTACTGTGAGGTATGCTGGAGGTATCAGAAGTGCGAATGCTGACATAAGTAACGATAATGCGGGTGAAAAACCCGCACGCCGGAAGACCAAGGGTTCCTGTCCAACGTTAATCGGGGCAGGGTGAGTCGACCCCTAAGGCGAGGCCGAAAGGCGTAGTCGATGGGAAACAGGTTAATATTCCTGTACTTGGTGTTACTGCGAAGGGGGGACGGAGAAGGCTATGTTAGCCGGGCGACGGTTGTCCCGGTTTAAGCATGTAGGCGGGAAGTTTAGGTAAATCCGGACTTCTTTTAACGCTGAGGTGTGATGACGAGGCACTACGGTGCTGAAGTAACAAATGCCCTGCTTCCAGGAAAAGCCTCTAAGCATCAGGTAACACGAAATCGTACCCCAAACCGACACAGGTGGTCAGGTAGAGAATACCAAGGCGCTTGAGAGAACTCGGGTGAAGGAACTAGGCAAAATGGTGCCGTAACTTCGGGAGAAGGCACGCTGATATGTAGGTGAAGTGGTTTACCCATGGAGCTGAAATCAGTCGAAGATACCAGCTGGCTGCAACTGTTTATTAAAAACACAGCACTGTGCAAACACGAAAGTGGACGTATACGGTGTGACGCCTGCCCGGTGCCGGAAGGTTAATTGATGGGGTTATCCGTAAGGAGAAGCTCTTGATCGAAGCCCCGGTAAACGGCGGCCGTAACTATAACGGTCCTAAGGTAGCGAAATTCCTTGTCGGGTAAGTTCCGACCTGCACGAATGGCGTAATGATGGCCAGGCTGTCTCCACCCGAGACTCAGTGAAATTGAACTCGCTGTGAAGATGCAGTGTACCCGCGGCAAGACGGAAAGACCCCGTGAACCTTTACTATAGCTTGACACTGAACACTGGTCCTTGATGTGTAGGATAGGTGGGAGGCTTTGAAGTGTGGACGCCAGTCTGCATGGAGCCATCCTTGAAATACCACCCTTTAATGGCTGGTGTTCTAACGTAGACCCGTGATCCGGGTTGCGGACAGTGTCTGGTGGGTAGTTTGACTGGGGCGGTCTCCTCCTAAAGAGTAACGGAGGAGCACGAAGGTTAGCTAATCCTGGTCGGACATCAGGAGGTTAGTGCAAAGGCATAAGCTAGCTTGACTGCGAGAGTGACGGCTCGAGCAGGTGCGAAAGCAGGTCTTAGTGATCCGGTGGTTCTGAATGGAAGGGCCATCGCTCAACGGATAAAAGGTACTCCGGGGATAACAGGCTGATACCGCCCAAGAGTTCATATCGACGGCGGTGTTTGGCACCTCGATGTCGGCTCATCACATCCTGGGGCTGAAGTAGGTCCCAAGGGTATGGCTGTTCGCCATTTAAAGTGGTACGCGAGCTGGGTTTAGAACGTCGTGAGACAGTTCGGTCCCTATCTGCCGTGGGCGCTGGAGAATTGAGGGGGGCTGCTCCTAGTACGAGAGGACCGGAGTGGACGCATCACTGGTGTTCGGGTTGTCATGCCAATGGCATTGCCCGGTAGCTAAATGCGGAAGAGATAAGTGCTGAAAGCATCTAAGCACGAAACTTGCCCCGAGATGAGTTCTCCCTGACTCCTTGAGAGTCCTGAAGGAACGTTAAAGACGATGACGTTGATAGGTCGGGTGTGTAAGTGTAGCGATACATTGAGCTAACCGATACTAATGAACCGTGAGGCTTAACCTTACAACGCCGAAGGTGTTTTGGCGAAAGACAGAGACAATATTCAGCCTGATTACAGATAACATCGACATGCTAAAAGTGTGTTGATAAACAGAATTTGCCTGGCGGCTGTAGCGCGGTGGTCCCACCTGACCCCATGCCGAACTCAGAAGTGAAACGCCGTAGCGCCGATGGTAGTGTGGGGTCTCCCCATGCGAGAGTAGGGAACTGCCAGGCATCAATTAAAGTGAAGAAGCCCATCCTGCCGGATGGGCTTTTTTGCGTCTGTGCGGGATGAAAACCGCCTTATCCGGCCTACAGGGGCCGGGCTGAATGTATTTTGTAGGTCTGATAAGCGCAGCGCATCAGGCACATCACAACACCGCACCATCGGGTACAAAGCAATATCCAAAACTTCCATAACACAAGCCTTCCTGCGGCATATGCGGTAAACCCCCCAATCTGAATTTTCTGTATTACCTCCCGAAAATATCAGGATCGCCTGCGACAGTTACGTGTACCTTTATCTATTAGTAAGGGTCTATCCGGAGAATAAAGTGTTCGGAAAAATGGTATTAAACTACATGCCGGGGCTAAAAAATTTATTAGCGTACGATAAAAGCTGGCTAAAACATGATGTTAAAGCCGGGTTATCCGTTGCTGCCGTAGCACTACCGGTTGCGATTGCTTACGCTGAGTTAGCGGGAGTCGGGGCTATCGTCGGGTTATATTCCTGCGTTTTGCCAATGCTAGCTTATGCGCTGTTTGGTTCTTCCCGCCAATTGATTGTTGGTCCTGATGCCACGACCTGCGCGGTAATTGCAGCCGTTGTAGTTCCTCTTTCTGCCGGAAACCCAGAACTTCACTGGCAGTTAACAATTGTCATGACTGTGATGATGGGGGGATGGTGCCTGCTTGCCAGTAAATTTCGCCTGGGGGCGCTTGCTGACCTGCTTTCTCATCCCATTCTAACGGGTCTGCTTAACGGCGTTGCCGTGACGATTATTGTCGGGCAACTCGGTAAGGTATTGGGGATTACGCTTGATGAAGAGCAAGTGATTGAGAAGATCATTGCCCTGCCTGGTCGACTCTCAGAAATTCATTTATTAACCTTAGGGATCGCCATCCTAACGTTAGCGATTTTAATAGCTATCAAGACGTTTCGTAGCCAATGGCCAGCACCGTTGATTGCTATTGTGATAACAACGGCGCTGGTATGGATTACATCTGCGCAGCAGTATGGGATTGCCACTATTGGGGGATCGGGCTTTCAGTCTGGTTTGCCCGTCGTTCACTGGGGATCGTTTCAGCCTGGTCTGGCGCGTGATTTATTGATCCCTGCGCTGAACCTGGCGTTAGTCAGTTTTGTTAGCCTGATGCTCACCGCTCGCAGTTTTGCCGCGAAAAACGGATACGAAATAAATGCTGATGCTGAGTTCAGGGCTTTGGGGGTCGCGAATCTAATGTCTGGCTTATCTCAGGGGTTTGCGATTAGCGGAGCCGATTCCCGGACTGCGGTAAATGATTCCTCTGGAGGGAAAAGCCAGCTTGTTTCCGTTGTTGCTGCCTTAATCATCGGAATCGTCGTGGTATTTTTCACGCAGCCATTACAATTTATTCCGGTATCTGCATTAGGCATTGTTCTAATTTATGCATCGTGGTCATTAATTGATTTACGCGGACTCTGGAACCTGAGGCGAAGAAATAAACCCGCATTTCGCCTGGCGTTTTTCACCTTTGGCTGTGTTCTGATTATTGGTGTTATTCAGGGAATTGGCCTTGCGGTATTGCTAGGTCTGTTGCAGTTCCTGCGCACAGTTTTCCGTCCTACTGAACACTTATTGGGAATTGACGAAAATGGGATGATTCACTCATTAGGTAATTCAACTGATGTGAAAATGATCCCTGGCGTGTTGATGTACCGATTTAACTCACCGCTGACCTATTTTAATGTGGCCTATTTTAAGCGCCGTGTTTTGAATTTAGTCGATGGTGCTGCGCTACAACCGAAATGGGTGGTCATTGACGCCGTTTCTTGCTTTACCTATTCAGATATCAGCGTCCTGGCAACCATTAATGAGTTAAAACGGGACCTGAAGGGGCGGCAGATTAAGTTAATTCTTGCGGGCCGGAAAACGGAGTTAACACGCTGGTTTAAGGAGAGTCGACCGACAATGAAAGACGACGACATGATTCTGGCACCAGACCTTTATTTGGCGCTCCGGTTCATTCAAAGCAAAGAAAGCATGAGTGAGGATGAATCTGGCGTTGTTGAATAAAGCAGATTTAGGTAAATGATCAGGCTGGATGGAAGGTGCCTGTGGCGATGAACATGCCCAGGCACCCATTTGCTAAAGGGCGATCAGCATCCGCGCGGGGACGGTGAGATCCCCGGCAGAGCATTGATACTGAATCGCCACGGGTTTAACAGACACCTCAGAGTCATTTAAGATGGCTTAAAGAGAGGTGCCCATGAGCGGTAAGCGTTATCCCGAAGAGTTTAAAACTGAAGCAGTCAAACAGGTTGTTGATCGCGGTTATTCTGTTGCCAGCGTGGCAACACGTCTCGATATCACCACCCACAGCCTTTACGCCTGGATAAAGAAGTACGGTCCGGATTCTTCCACTAATAAAGAACAGTCAGATGCTCAGGCCGAGATCCGTCGTCTCCAGAAAGAGCTGAAGCGGGTTACCGACGAACGGGACATATTAAAAAAAGCCGCGGCGTACTTCGCAAAGCTGTCCGACTGAGGTACGCCTTTATCCGTGACAACACCTGTTGCTGGCCTGTTCGCCTGCTCTGTCGGGTGCTGGATGTTCATCCCAGTGGTTTTTACGCCTGGCTTCAGCAGCCGCATTCTCAACGCCATCAGGCAGACCTGAGACTGACAGGACAGATTAAACAGTTCTGGCTGGAATCGGGATGCGTCTATGGTTATCGCAAAATCCATCTG
Source organism: Citrobacter sp. C13 (assembly GCF_014596815.2). NCBI lineage: Bacteria > Pseudomonadati > Pseudomonadota > Gammaproteobacteria > Enterobacterales > Enterobacteriaceae > Citrobacter > Citrobacter sp. C13. The sequence continues at coordinate 4,396,949 of NZ_CP115024.1, read as the reverse complement.
GATCTGCGGGACAGCGGGCAACAGTGCGGAGTGAACAGAGTCTGGCGACTGATGAAACGTGTCGGGATAAAGGCTCAGGTCGGATACCGGAGCCCGCGGGCACGTAAAGGCGAGGCCAGTATCGTGTCGCCCAACAGGCTCCAGCGACAGTTCAATCCGGATGCTCCTGATGAGCGTTGGGTAACAGACATAACCTACATCAGGACCCACGAAGGCTGGCTGTATCTTGCTGTGGTTGTTGATCTGTTCTCACGCAAAATTATCGGCTGGTCCATGCAATCCCGGATGACAAAGGACATTGTCCTGAACGCACTGCTGATGGCTGTATGGCGGCGTAATCCCCAAAAACAGGTGCTGGTTCATTCGGATCAGGGCAGTCAGTACACAAGCCATGAGTGGCAGTCTTTCCTGAAATCACACGGCCTGGAGGGCAGCATGAGCCGTCGCGGTAACTGCCATGATAATGCGGTTGCAGAAAGCTTTTTCCAGTTGTTGAAACGCGAACGGATAAAGAAAAAGATCTACGGAACGCGGGAAGAAGCCCGCAGTGATATTTTTGATTACATCGAAATGTTTTATAACAGTAAGCGTCGGCATGGTTCTAGCGATCAGATGTCACCGACAGAATATGAAAACCAGTATTATCAACGGCTCGGAAGTGTCTAGATTATCTGTGGCGATTCAGTACTTTTCGTGAACAAAGACACATTCAATGGACTTGGGAGCTATGGAGAAGGGGGAACGGGATTAGCCAGCCTGATACGTGAAGCCTGGCTGAGCGCTTTGCAACTAGGCCCTTACCCCGAATACCGAACGTTGGTCCACATCCCAGATAATCCCCTGTATTATCTGGATGCCAACGCCACAGACTATCGTGCGGTTTACGATAAGCTCACTTTCCGTCTGAGCTACTTTGCGAAGGAGCGCACCAAGTCATACAGCCGAGATGAACGCTCGTTTGGCTGCAGTCAGTCCTGAGGCAAAACAAACTAAGTCTATAAAGATTTTTTCAGCCTGGCTCTAATCGACTGAATCTCAGCATACTCCGCTTTTGAAGCCTTGACACGTCAGTTGTTCTTTCACCTCTGAGTGGCTACTCGCGACTGCCTGCAGGAGACTGATTATGTTATTGACCGCAAAATCCATTAACTGACTTTTCGACTTAATCTCCTTAAGTTATGTGAGAAATTTGCCGATATGAAAACATGATCCTCCAGTCGCTACTGACAGGGCATGTCAGTAGCGACTGGTAATCTCAAGGAAAAATTACAAGGAGAACGCGCATGAGCGGGCATGAGGTAATGGTACAAAGAATAACCGCTATTATTGCAGAACTTTACCAGTACGGTTTTGTATCACGTAAGAAGATGATGGACGAATTCAACATCAGTGAGCGTACTTTGTATCGTGATCTTAATCGTCTGGGCGACAGAATCGTCCCCGATGGTGATGGTATTTACAGGCTGGCTCCCGCTTACGCTAAACCTCAGGCTCTAAAAGAACAACAAAATCTCGGCCATGTTTATTATGGCGATCAGCGCCTGGTATTTACTGCGCGGACGGGAGCGCGATGTCGCATTACGCTCGTTTGCCATCGGTTCCGTCTTCGGTACTCTGGCGATTATTGGCACGCTGCAACTCGGAGACAGTTCTGCGTATGAAGTCGCGCAAGTACAACCGGTAAAACTGGCGGCGATGGAAGGGGAGTGGCAAACGGAACCTGCACCTGCACCGTTCCATGTGGTTGCCTGGCCGGAACAGGATCAAGAGCGTAACGCCTTTGCCATCAAAATTCCCGCGCTGCTAGGGATCCTCGCCACTCACTCATTAGATAAACCCGTGCCGGGTCTGAAGAATTTGATGGCTGAAACCTACCCACGCTTGCAACGCGGACGTATGGTCTGGCTGTTAATGCAGGAAATATCGCAAGGCAATCGTGAGCCGCATGTGTTGCAGGCATTCCGGGAACTGGAAGGTGACCTGGGCTACGGCATGTTGCTCTCCCGCTATGCGCCGGATATGAATCATGTCACAGCCGCACAGTACCAGGCGGCGATGCGTGGTGCAATACCTCAGGTTGCGCCGGTATTCTGGAGTTTCCGCATCATGGTGGGCTGTGGTTCCCTGCTGCTACTGGTGATGCTGATTGCGCTTGTCCAGACGCTGCGTGGCAAAATCGACCAGCATCGCTGGGTGCTGAAAATGGCGCTCTGGAGTTTGCCGTTGCCGTGGATTGCGATTGAAGCCGGGTGGTTTATGACCGAGTTTGGTCGTCAGCCGTGGGCGATACAGGACATCTTACCGACATACTCCGCGCACTCCGCCTTAACCACAGGACAACTGGCTTTCTCACTGATCATGATCGTAGGGCTTTACACCCTGTTCTTAATCGCCGAAGTCTACCTGATGCAGAAATATGCCCGTCTGGGGCCGAGCGCGATGCAGAGTGAACAACCGACGCAGCAACAGGGGTAAAGGAGAAAATCATGTTTGATTATGAAACATTGCGCTTCATCTGGTGGCTGCTGATTGGCGTGATCCTGGTGGTCTTTATGATCTCCGACGGATTTGACATGGGGATCGGCTGTTTGCTGCCGCTGGTGGCGCGTAATGATGATGAACGCCGGATAGTGATTAATAGCGTTGGTGCGCACTGGGAAGGCAATCAGGTCTGGTTGATCCTCGCAGGTGGGGCATTATTTGCCGCCTGGCCCAGAGTGTATGCAGCGGCGTTTTCCGGCTTTTATGTGGCGATGATCCTGGTGCTGTGCTCGCTGTTCTTCCGCCCGCTGGCCTTTGATTATCGCGGAAAAATCGCCGATGCACGCTGGCGTAAAATGTGGGATGCCGGTCTGGTCATCGGCAGTTTGGTGCCGCCGGTAGTCTTCGGTATCGCCTTCGGCAACTTGTTGCTCGGCGTGCCGTTTGCCTTCACACCGCAATTACGCGTGGAGTATCTCGGCAGCTTCTGGCAACTGCTGACGCCATTCCCTTTATTGTGCGGATTGCTCAGCCTTGGGATGGTGATTTTGCAAGGTGGCGTCTGGTTACAACTGAAAACTGTTGGTGTGATTCATCTGCGTTCACAGCTGGCGACTAAACGCGCTGCACTGTTGGTGATGCTGTGCTTTTTGCTGGCGGGTTACTGGCTGTGGGTCGGTATTGATGGCTTTGTACTGCTCGCCCAGGATGCTAACGGTCCTTCCAATCCGTTAATGAAACTGGTGGCAGTGCTACCTGGTGCCTGGATGAATAATTTTGTCGAGTCGCCCGTTTTGTGGATCTTCCCGCTACTGGGGTTCTTCTGCCCATTGCTGACGGTGATGGCGATTTATCGTGGTCGCCCGGGTTGGGGATTTTTGATGGCATCATTGATGCAATTTGGCGTGATTTTCACGGCAGGCATCACGCTGTTCCCCTTTGTCATGCCGTCAAGCGTGAGTCCAATCTCCAGCCTGACGTTGTGGGACAGCACTTCCAGTCAGCTGACGCTGAGTATTATGTTGGTAATCGTGCTGATATTTTTGCCCATTGTGTTGCTCTACACTCTCTGGAGCTACTACAAAATGTGGGGGCGCATGACGACAGAAACTCTCCGCCGTAACGAAAACGAGCTGTACTAAGGAGCAGGAACAATGTGGTATTTACTTTGGTTCGTCGGCATTTTGTTGATGTGTTCGCTCTCCACCCTTGTGTTGGTATGGCTGGACCCGCGATTGAAAAGTTAACGAACGTAAGTCTGATGCGGCGCATTAGCGTCGTATCAGGCAATCAATAATGTCGGATATGAAAAGCGGAAACATATCGATGAAAGCGATCTTGATCCCATTTTTATCTCTTCTGATTCCGTTAACCCCGCAATCTGCATTCGCTCAGAGTGAGCCGGAGCTGAAGCTGGAAAGTGTGGTGATTGTCAGTCGTCATGGTGTGCGTGCCCCAACCAAGGCCACGCAACTGATGCAGGATGTCACCCCAGACGCATGGCCAACCTGGCCGGTAAAACTGGGTTGGCTGACACCGCGCGGTGGTGAGCTAATCGCTTATCTCGGACATTACCAACGCCAGCGTCTGGTAGCCGACGGATTGCTGACGAAAAAGGGCTGCCCGCAGCCTGGTCAGGTCGCGATTATTGCTGATGTCGACGAGCGTACCCGTAAAACAGGCGAAGCCTTCGCCGCCGGGCTGGCACCTGACTGTGCAATAACCGTACATACCCAGGCAGATACGTCCAGTCCCGATCCGTTATTTAATCCTCTAAAAACTGGCGTTTGCCAACTGGATAACGCGAACGTGACTGACGCGATCCTCAGCAGGGCAGGAGGGTCAATTGCTGACTTTACCGGGCATCGGCAAACGGCGTTTCGCGAACTGGAACGGGTGCTTAATTTTCCGCAATCAAACTTGTGCCTTAACCGTGAGAAACAGGACGAAAGCTGTTCATTAACGCAGGCATTACCATCGGAACTCAAGGTGAGCGCCGACAATGTCTCATTAACCGGTGCGGTAAGCCTCGCATCAATGCTGACGGAGATATTTCTCCTGCAACAGGCACAGGGAATGCCGGAGCCGGGGTGGGGAAGGATCACTGATTCACACCAGTGGAACACGTTGCTAAGTTTGCATAACGCGCAATTTTATTTACTACAACGCACGCCGGAGGTTGCCCGCAGCCGCGCCACCCCGTTGTTGGATTTGATCATGACAGCGTTGACGCCCCATCCACCGCAAAAACAGGCGTATGGTGTGATATTACCCACTTCAGTGCTGTTTATCGCCGGACACGATACTAATCTGGCAAATCTCGGCGGCGCACTGGAGCTCAACTGGACGCTTCCAGGTCAGCCGGATAACACGCCGCCAGGTGGTGAACTGGTGTTTGAACGCTGGCGTCGGCTAAGCGATAACAGCCAGTGGATTCAGGTTTCGCTGGTCTTCCAGACTTTACAGCAGATGCGTGATAAAACGCCGCTGTCATTAAATACGCCGCCCGGAGAGGTGAAACTGACCCTGGCAGGATGTGAAGAGCGAAATGCGCAGGGCATGTGTTCGTTGGCCGGTTTTACGCAAATCGTGAATGAAGCACGCATACCGGCGTGCAGTTTGTAATGCATAAAAAAGAGCATTCAGCTACCTGAATGCTCTGAGGCTGATGACAAACGAAGAACTGTCTAATGCGTAGACCGGAAAAGGCGTTCACGCCGCATCCGGTCACTTTACCTTCAGTTTTACTCTTTCTCGGAGTAACTATAACCGTAATAGTTATAGCCGTAACTGTAAGCGGTGCTGGCGCGTTTAATCACACCATTGAGGATAGCGCCTTTAATATTGACGCCTGCCTGTTCCAGACGCTGCATTGACAAGCTCACCTCTTTGGCGGTGTTCAGGCCAAAACGCGCAACCAGCAGGCTGGTGCCGACAGAGCGCCCCACGACCGCAGCATCGCTCACCGCCAGCATCGGCGGCGTATCGACAATCACCAGATCGTAATGGTCGTTCGCCCATTCCAGTAATTGACGCATCCGATCGCGCATCAGCAGTTCAGACGGGTTAGGTGGCATCTGACCGCGAGTAATCACATCAAAGTCTCCTTTGCCAAAATGCTGGATCACTTTGTTGAGCTCATCTTTACCTGCCAGATATTCCGACAAGCCATGTGCATTACTCACGGTAAACAGGTTATGCGAATAACCATGGCGTAAGTCGGCATCAATAAATAACACTTTTTGATCGGACTGGGCGATCACCGCTGCCAGAGTTGAACTGACAAATGTTTTACCACTGTCTGGCGTCGCACCGGTGATCATCAGAATGTTATTCTCAGTCTCCATCATAGCGAAATGCAGACTGGTTCGTAGCGCACGTACGGCTTCCACAGCAGAATCCGCCGGGTTATCCACCGCCAGGAAGGGGATATTTTTAGTACGATGGCGCTGCTGATTAGAAAATAAATTTTTCTTACGCAGACGGGTACGTTTATCCAGCCACTCGGACATCGGGATGGTGGCATAAACGCTGATGCCGTGCTCTTCCAGTTGTTCCGGGGCTTCTACACCACGACGCAACATCGCACGCGCCAGCACGGCACCCACCGAAATAAACAGGCCAAGAATAAAACCAAGCACCACATTCAACGCTTTTTTCGGTTTCACTGGCTGCGGCTGAGTGACTGCCGGGTCGATAATCCGCACGTTACCAATGGCACTGGATTTCGAAATACTCAACTCCTGCTGGCGGTTAAGTAATTGCAGATATACCGCACGGCCCGCTTCTACGTCACGACTTAAACGCAACACTTCCTGTTGGGTGGAAGGCATAGCCGATACCCGCTTATTCAGGCGTTTGCGTTCTTGCTCTAGCGTCTGGCGTTTTTCCAGCAGCGCACGATAAGTTGGGTGATCTTTCTTATACAGCTGGGAGATCTCTGCCTCGCGGAAGGTCAGCTCATTGAGTTGATTATCAACGTTCACAATCTGCTCAAGAACGGCTTTGGCTTCCAGGTTAAGGTCAACCGAATCGCGCTGCTGGCGATAAACGTTGAGTTTTTCTTCCGCCTGGTCCAGCTCGCTGCGCACTTCTGGCAACTGGCGCTGTAAGAATTCAAGGCTTTGTGAATCCTGCGCCGCCTGGCGAGCGATATTCTGTTGCAAATAGTTGTTAGCGATGCTGTTCAGAATACGAGTAATCAACTGGGGATCATCACCAGTCATGGTAAGTTCCAGCATCCCGCTTTCTTTACTGCGTTCGCTAACGGTAAAGGTTTCCTGCAACGCGTTAATCGCTTCCAGTTCGGTACGCTGGCTCAGGACAAACTGTGTTCCTGGTTTGGCCTTAATGTCCGCGATAGTCAGCGCAACGCCATCTTTTTCCAGACGCTGGCCGACCATACCATTGACGGTGAACTCTTCACCTTCCAGCGTATAGTGGCCATTTTCCCCAACCGTGAGTGTCAGTTGCTGATCCTGACCATTCAGTTGTGGAATATGCATCCAGCTGATCGCCAGCTCACCTGGTTTTTCTTTGGTTAATCTCGCCCAGCCGCGACCCACAATCGGAAAATACTTCTGCTCAACCATGTCGCGCAGATTCAGTTCAGCAATGGTTTTACCGAGAATCATGCGCGATTGCAGCAGTTGGATCTCCGGTGCAGACTCGGGCGATGAGTTAGGGATCATATCGCTCAGGCCGCTGAGAATGGCGTTGCCCTGTTTCTGCTCAACCTGGACCAGAGTATCTGCCTGATAAATTGGCGTGCTTAACAGCGAGTAAGCGACAGCGATCAGTGTGAATAACGCGGTCACGCTGATAATAAACTTACGGTGATCCCATAACTCGCCGACCAGACGAAGCAGATCGATCTCATTTTCCTGAGTGCTGCCTGGTGGCGTATTCATATTTTTAGTTGTCATCGTATTTTATAAACTCAAATTACCGGCTGAGGCGCTTCGCCCATTCCTGACTGGCGCGCTCCAACATACCGTAGACATGTTCAAATGCGTCCTGACTTTTACGATAGGGATCCGGGATCTCTTTCTGTTCCAGCCATTGCCCAAACAGCATTGTCTTCCCGCGGACCTCGGGAGCGATTGCGGTAACCTGAGCAATATGTTCCGACTCCATTGCCAGAATCAGATCGTAATTTCGTGCCATCTCAGCAGTGAGCTTACGTCCGGCATGTCCTTCAAGAGATACGCCATGATTAGCGGCAACATCTGCTGCTGTCGCATCTGCAGGGTGTTTTACCAGACCATGAACACCTGCCGATTTGACTTTTACGCCTGGCAGACGTTTACGCAGCAAGCGCTCGCCAATGGGCGAACGGCAAATGTTGCCGGTACAAACCACCAGGATTGAGTTAAATTTTAGTTGGGCCATGTTTGAATCCACCGTGAAGTCTCTGTCAGGTCATGCACCCCGGAAATCGTCGGTACCAGCAGGGAAATCACACGGTTCCAACGAGCCAGCGGCGCGGTAGTGACATAAACAATGTCGTAAGGTTCAAGCTGGAATTCCGTTCCGAGTATCATTGCCGATGCGTCCTTCGCATTCAGCTGATAAATATTGGCGATTTTGCCATTCTGCTTGTTTTGCGTTGCACGAATAACAAAAATCCCCGTCGCATCAGCGACATCCTGATTCATACCCTCAGCGTTACCCAGCGCTTCCGCCAGGGTCATACCGCTGCGGTCCATTTTCAGCGTGCTCTGTTTACCCACTTCACCCATCACGAAGACTTTCAGATCATCGTTGCGCGGAATAAATAAAATATCGCCCGGGTGCAGCAGTTTGTTCTGGCGCAAGTCGCCACGCTGCATCAGCGCATAGAGGTTCACTTTGGTCTTTACGCCATTCTGGGTGAGCACCACATTGCGCCAGTCTGCATCTGCGGTCAGACCGCCCGCGGCGTTAATCGCATCCATGATGGTCAGAGGAATATTGGTAATCGGCTGCTGACCCGATTTGCTGACTTCGCCGGTGACGTACGCTTTTTGCGAGCGGAACGCCGCGACGCTGACATCGACTTGCGGGCTTTCAATGACTGAATCGAGATGCGCTGTAATCTCGTTGCGTACCTGGGTAAGTGTTTTCCCGGCCACTTTCAGGCGACCAATATAGGGGTAGAAAATCGCACCATCGGCGTTAACCCAGTTGCCGGTATCACTGGCGCTACGGTATTGCCCTGCGGGGGTGGTTAGTTCCGGGTGATCCCAGACCGTAACCATCAACACATCACCAATGCCGATACGATATTCATAGTTCGCGATTTGCTGCTCCAGCTCCGGGTTAGCCTGCGACATAATCGGTTTGGCGCGCAACTGATCAATCAATCCTGGCGTGACGGGATAGATATTGACCATTTTGTCCAGGTCATACTGATTGTCAGGTAGTTCAATGACATCCTTGTTACTGGTCGATAAATTCTGACCAGGAACAAGGGTACATGCTGTCAAAGACAGAACAGCCAATGTCAGTACCGAAAACTTAAAAATGTTCTTTTTCATTGGTTTATATTTATCAGTCAATGTAATGTTATGAATTACGTCAGGTTATTGTCCAACCGGTACTTCTCGCTCTGCCGTCATTGGATAGAGCTGGTATTTGCGTGACAGCATTTGTCCACCATCACGCGTCAATGGTGTCCACGAAACCACCGCGCGGTTGCGGTTAGGTCCAATGGTCATCAAGTCGAACGGAATCGAGATATAAAAACCTTTACTAAAGCCGCCTTCGCCATAGTCATCTTTAGATACGTTACTGATTGCCGCCCATACCCCTACCGCCACGCCGCTGTCAAAGCGTTTGGCGACGTCGATCGTTGCGCCTTTATCTTTTGCCAGATATTGCCCAACGCTAAGTTTCATCAGTACGCCATTGAGCGTCGGCGGGTTCCAGTAAGCCGTCACGAAACCTGTGGGTGTGGAATAATCGGTGAAGCGCATCATGTTGTCCCAGTCACGTTGCTTCACGTAGTTAACGTCCACACCCAGCGCCCAGCTGGCATCTAGCGGGCGATAAAGCAGCTCGGAACCGACACCGGCGTACATCGTTTCCAGATAACCGCCATACACCTGGCCATAGAAACCATTGCCTAAGTCGGCAAAGTAGTTCGCCTGCAAGTTGTTGAGATAAACGTCATTGCGAACGTAATCACGGATATGCGTGCGCACGCGGGGCAGGGTAGAGTCCGCGGGTAATAGCGAAGACTTAAACTTGTCGTAGTTATTGTAAATATTGGTGAAAATACCGCCATCAAGCAGCAGGTGGTCAGTAAACCAGTAGCGGGCGCTGGACATCAGCCCCAGCTGGAACATATAGAAATCTTCCGGGCCGCCCAGCGACTGTGAAAGTGTTGGGTTGAAAGAGTAGCTAAAGCGATCTTCACGAATACGGTAGCCCCGACCAAAGGCAGAAAGATCTTCAGCTTCAACACGTTGTTGTTGCAGTGGCTCTGATTGACCAGACGCTGTACCTGCCAGCTGTTTGCGCAGGCTGGCTACGTCGGTTTCGGTAGTCACCATCGCCATATGCTCGCGCTTTTGCGTCACGCTAATCTTCTCAACGCCTTGCGGCAGGTTATTCACCAGAATCCGGCTGGCACGATCGACCGCTTCACGAGAATCACGGTATTTGTATTGCTGACCAGACATATACAGCGTCTTATCGCGTAGCTGAATTTCTGGCGCGTCAAAGCCCGCGTTATACTTCAGGGCGGTAAGTTGGTTTGCTACCGTGGTGTACTGCAATCCTTCAGATTCAGGCGCAGGTTGATATGCCGGTTTTGGCGTATCGCGCAGGGCAGGGCGCAGATCGGCAGGGCGCAGATCGTTGAAATTGGTCCGTAAAGTGAAACCAAACATCAACGTGTTACCGCGTTCATAACTCAGGTTGAGGTCTGCCCAGTTGGCAGCGCGATAAACTGCACCGACGTTGAAATGGCTTGCCTGAGGCAGTTTGCCAGCGAAATCATTCTGGTAATTGTTGCCGTCGTATTCGAGTTTCAGACGCAGGGGATTCCACGGCGTTTGATACTCAATGCCGCCAAAGATGGAGGCCGGGCCACGAAAGATATCGCTAAAGCTGATATCGCCCGCATCGTGAGACTCTGCGCGATGACAATATTTATCGCTCACCCGGCAAAACGGGTTGGTAATATTGCCCGCATTACCGGCGTAGCCCCATGCCATCCCGAGGGTGAAATCAAATGGCCCCGCTTGCTTGCTGGCCACCAGATACTCATCGTCAAACAGACCCGTACCAGCAATATCACGTTTACCAAACGCCACTTGCGGTAGCCAGTAACCTTCTTCCCACAGGCGAAGTTTAAAATCGAATGATTTGTCTTTGTATGACTGATCGCCGCTGAAATCTTCCCACTGGCTATATTTACGTGTGCGCACATCCGTATAACGAATGGTGCCTTCCAGCCATGGGAACAGCGCCACGGAGGTGGAGTAGAAACGGTATTGATCGTTATCCCGGTAGTTGACGCTGAATTCACCCTCCGGTGCGATGCGCGCATTTGGCATCTGCAACAATCCTGTGCCGCCAAAGTCCGATTGCGACGAACCCAGCGGATCCGGGTAGGTTAATACTTCAGCATGACAGGCACTGGAGACGGCAATGGCCAGGCAGCTTAAAAGATAAGAATTCTTCTTCATCAGTCAGGAACACGTTGCGTTAAAACAGACACAATCTGGTCATTTAAATCAGCATATTTTTCGGGCAGTACATGCGCAGAAAAGCCTAACCAAAGCTGGCTGCCAGGCGGTGGTTCCACATGTCTTTTATTCCACAGGGCAACAGGGGCGACGACAGTCTCACCCTCAGGCGTAATCACGATAACGTTATTCTTGTCCGCGCCTGCAAGACGGGGGTGATCTTGCAGATAATCGGTAACGCTACGGCCTGCCTGCCAGGGCAATTGCCCAGCCCCAGAAACCGCACCCAGCAGAGTAATAGTCACCGGACGCTGTACGGTATAGAGCGTATAGTCCCCGACCAGCGGGGGATTGCTGTTCTCATCCACTCGTACAAAATCAGGGTCCAGTTTGACCGGTAAGCGACCAGTGATATTGAGATTGAGTAACTGCTGGCGCACGGATTTAATCGTTGCCGCCACATCGTCGTCAGCTTCTGCTTCCCAGGAAGCAAGCTGTGCCATGACATGTTGGTAGTCTTTAAGCGCTTTAGCTTTCGCCGCAGAGTCGGTCAGCAAGGCACCAGGCCACCAGAGGCGATCGCGCAGTTGCGGTTGTGTCACCAACTGGGCAACATTTTCCACGGGGCCAACGGAAAGTGTCTGTTGTTCGCCAGGCAGATAAATAGTCACCGTTCCTTGCGCAAAGGCATGGGGTGTCATTACGTAAAGTACGCTGGCAATGAAATACGACTGTAATTTATTCATGGTGCGGGTTTAAGAAACGTCATTTCTACGGGAATAACCCCTGCGCCTAACATTTGCCGACTTTGACAAACCTGGCCAGTAGCCGAATCGACCCAGAATGTGTTTTGCCACTGTTTTTCTGGCAGCGTGGAAGTCACCTCTTCCTGCCAGACATTACACAGCACATCGCGACCCGCAATATGCAGCGTCTCTAATCCAGCAAAGGAAAAAGTGGAACTCAGGGTCGCAGAGCGAAAATGGTTGTCTTCACTCCAGAGAATATCGCGCGTCCAGCGGCTGCCGTCTTTTATTGCCAGCGCGTTACGCAGAGGGTCCTGCCCGGAATTTGTCACTTCCAGCAGATTATTATTAAGTTTGACGGTCTTTAAAAGACGTCCATTATGAGTAACCAGCATGGCGTTATCCTGGGATAACCATTTGCTTTGTTCTTGTTCTATATATCCCAGTACCACAAAGATTCGTTGCCCTTCATTAAGGCGTAAATACATCGTGGAATAAGGCAACGCCTGGATCTGCTGATCCGCTACGGTGATATCCTGATTATCGAAAAGGCTGGCGCGAAATGTATCGACCATACTTTGCTGGCTGTGCGTACATCCCGCAAGAAATAGTGCGATAATCGATAAAATAAGAGGGCGCACCTTTAATCCTTGAAAGGTTAATTAAAAAAATGCAAATCTCTAAAGCCCGGTACGAATATCGCAACCGGGTGTTATTTAACTTTAATTTCGACGCGTTTAAGCAGAATTAGCGCGTAGTGGACGTGGTGGTTGAGGTGTTATGAGAACCGCCATCGCCACTGTCATTTGCTGCAACTACTGCCAACGTCGCCACACCAACAGCCGTTGCCACACCGACAACTGTCGCCGTGCCGACAGCTCCAGCAGCCACGCCACCAGTGGTAGCAGCCGTCGTGGTTGCACCGGTAGTGGTCGTTGTGGTGCCAGTAGTACCCGTCGTTGCCTCGGTCCCGTTTGCTGCTTCAGGGGCAGCAAACGCAGCTGGCGTCGTCAACATGAAGGCCATAAGGATTGCAGAAAGCTTGTGTTTCATAACTTTTCCTTTATTCATCGCATGGACAATACGTACGCTTGAGATCAGGATTGTCTACTTTGAGTATAACATGACTTTGTTGAATAAATCGAACTTTTGCTGAGTTGAAGGATCAGATCACGCATCTTCCCGACAACGCAGACCGTTCCGTGGCAAAGCAAAAGTTCAAAATCACCAACTGGCCCACCTACAATAAAGCCCTCATCAACCGTGGCTCTATAACTTTCTGGCTGGATGATGAAGCTATTCAGGCCTGGTATGAGTCGGCAACGCCTTCATCACGGGGAAGACCTCAGCGCTATTCTGATCTCGCCATCACCACCGTTCTGGTCATTAAACGCGTGTTCAGGTTGACCCTGCGGGCTGCACAGGGTTTTATTGATTCCATTTTTACACTGATGAATGTTCCGTTGCGCTGCCCGGATTACACCAGTGTCAGCAAGCGCGCAAAGTCGGTTAATGTCAGTTTCAAAACGTTCACCCGGGGTGAAATCGCGCATCTGGTGATTGATTCCACCGGGCTGAAGGTCTTTGGTGAAGGCGAATGGAAAGTCAAAAAACACGGCAAAGAACGCCGTCGTATATGGCGAAAGTTGCATCTGGCAGTTGACAGCAAAACACATGAAATCATCTGTGCAGACCTGTCGCTGAACAATGTGACGGACTCAGAAGCCTTCCCGGGTCTTATCCGGCAGACTCACAGAAAAATCAGGGCAGCATCGGCAGACGGCGCTTACGACACCCGGCTCTGTCACGATGAACTGCGGCGTAAGAAAATCAGCGCGCTTATCCCTCCCCGAAAAGGTGCGGGTTACTGGCCCGGTGAATATGCAGACCGTAACCGTGCAGTGGCTAATCAGCGAATGACCGGGAGTAATGCGCGGTGGAAATGGACAACAGATTACAACCGTCGCTCGATAGCGGAAACGGCGATGTACCGGGTAAAACAGCTGTTCGGGGGGTCACTGACGCTGCGTGACTACGATGGTCAGGTTGCGGAGGCTATGGCCCTGGTACGAGCGCTGAACAAAATGACGAAAGCAGGTATGCCTGAAAGCGTGCGTATTGCCTGAAAACACAACCCGCTACGGGGGAGACTTACCCGAAATCTGATTTATTCAACAAAGCCGACGGGGATACCAGAGCAGCCGAAAACACCGGGGGTTATTACTTGCTCTCATGGAAACCATATATTCCTGGTGCTAATCACAGTCATAAATAGCCTGAAGAACGTGACGAAGGGACTTTAATGGAAGCCGGAGTAACTTGTCAGAAACATCAATCTTCGTCATCATTTCAAAGAAAAATAATTAGTTAAAGCAGTCCGGGCTGATTGCCCGGACTGCTTACTATTTTAATGGATTGTTAATCTTTGCATATTCAAACGGACTGATACCCTTCTCCCGGTTCGCATCCAGAAAATCGGCCCACCATTGCAACATCAGTCGCCGTTCTTCCAGATGTTCTGCTTTATGGATATACGCAGCACGTACACCATTACGCTCCTGATGGCTCATCTGACGTTCCACAGCATCGCGGGACCACAAACCTGATTCAATCAATGCACTGCACGCCATCGCCCGGAATCCATGGCCACAGACTTCCTGAGTTGTGTCATACCCCATCACCCTCAGGGCTTTATTTACAGTATTTTCACTGATTGGTTTACGCGGGTCATGTGCACCCGTAAATATCAGACCATTTTCACCTGCCCATGTCTGAAGTTCTGTCAGTATGGCTACAGCCTGTTTGCTGAGTGGCACAAGATGTGGTGTTCGCATCTTGGAGCCCCGGTGTGAGAATTTTACGCCGGGCAGAGGTTCGCGTTCGGCTGGAATAGTCCACATGGCATTGTCAATATCAATTTCAGACCACCGGGCGTATCTGAGTTCACTGGAACGAATAAAAACCAGTAAATTCAGCATAACGGCAAGCTGGGTGACAGGTTGCCCCTTGTAACTGCTAACACGCGACAAAAGTTCAGGCAGGCGAGAAAGATCAAGAGCGGGGCGATGCTGGCGTTTTACAGTGGTCAATGCGCCAGCCATATCCAGAGCAGGATTATATCTGATGATGCCAGACTGTACGGCATAACGCATTACAGCAGATATTCTTTGCTGCAGGCGACTGGCGATTTCATAAATTTGTTTAGCTTCTGCGGCACGAACAGGGATAAGCAGGTCCGGGGTACGGAGTGTTGTGATATCCCGGTTGCCGATAAAGGGGAAAACGTGTGTCTCGAGGCTTTTGAGTACTTTATCGCTGTGTGATTGTGCCCATTGTTTATTACTGGCATGCCAGCGTCGTGCAATATGTTCAAAAGAGAGTTGTAAATCAGGGACTACTTTTTTAGCTCTTTTTTGTTCGCAAGGGTCAACCCCCTCCGAAATCAGTTTTCGGGCCTCATCCCGTTTTGTACGAGCTTCGGAGAGAGAAACTTCCGGATACACACCAAGTGCCAGGGTTTTCTCCTTACCCAGAATACGATAACGGAGACGCCAGTAACGGGAACCATTAGGATGAACCAGCAGGAACATGCCGGCCCCGTCAGTGAGTTTATAAGCCTTGTCGGTGGGCTTTGCAGCCCGGATTTTTGCGTCAGTCAGTGCCATAGTTCAGCCTTCTGAATGCGTTAAAGAGGGTACAAATTCTGTCGAACTGGGGTATACCCGCAATTATACCCACACAATGGGGTTGATGTGGGGGGAATCTGGTTGAGTTCGGTAGAATTGATTTGGAGGCAGAACGCTTAAATTGTGGCGTTCTGAAACGAAAAACGGACCTCCGTGGAGGTCCGTTGATATGAATTTGGTGCCCGGACTCGGGAACATTCAGTTATCTATTAAACTGTTTTTAATGGTAGTTTTTGTCTCCACTGGTTGTCAAGACCCATCTTTTGACCCGTATTTTCTCTTGGATATCATAATGCTGGGATGGGTGTGCGAGAAATAGCCCGGTGGTTTCCTGTGAATCGCCACGGATAATCTAGACACTTCCGAGCCGTTGATAATACTGGTTTTCATATTCTGTCGGTGACATCTGTTCGCTAGAACCATGCCGACGCTTACTGTTATAAAACATTTCGATGTAATCAAAAATATCGCTGCGGGCTTCTTCCCGCGTTCCGTAGATTTTTTTCTTTATCCGTTCACGTTTCAACAACTGGAAAAAGCTTTCTGCAACCGCATTATCATGGCAGTTACCGCGACGGCTCATGCTGCCCTCCAGGCCGTGTGATTTCAGGAACGACTGCCACTCATGGCTTGTGTACTGACTGCCCTGATCCGAATGAACCAGCACCTGTTTTTGGGGATTACGCCGCCATACAGCCATCAGCAGTGCGTTCAGGACAATGTCCTTTGTCATCCGGGATTGTATGGACCAGCCGATAATTTTGCGTGAGAACAGATCAACAACCACGGCAAGATACAGCCAGCCTTCGTGGGTCCTGATGTAGGTTATGTCCGTTACCCAACTCTCATCCGGAGCATCCGGATTGAACTGTCGCTGGAGCCTGTTGGGCGACACGATACTGGCCTCGCCTTTACGTGCCCGCGGGCTCCGGTATCCGACCTGAGCCTTTATCCCGACACGTTTCATCAGTCGCCAGACTCTGTTCACTCCGCACTGTTGCCCGCTGTCCCGCAGATCCAAATGGATTTTGCGATAACCATAGACGCATCCCGATTCCAGCCAGAACTGTTTAATCTGCCCTGTCAGCCTCAGGTCTGCCTGATGGCGTTGTGAATGCGGCTGCTGAAGCCAGGCGTAAAAACCACTGGGATGAACATCCAGCACCCGACAGAGCAGGCGAACAGGCCAGCAACAGGTGTTGTCACGGATAAAGGCGTACCTCAGTCGGACAGCTTTGCGAAGTACGCCGCGGCTTTTTTTAATATGTCCCGTTCGTCGGTAACCCGCTTCAGCTCTTTCTGGAGACGGCGGATCTCGGCCTGAGCATCTGACTCTTCTTTATTAGTGGAAGAATCTGGACCGTACTTCTTTATCCAGGCGTAAAGGCTGTGGGTGGTGATATCGAGACGTGTTGCAACGCTGGCAACAGAATAACCGCGATCAACAACCTGTTTGACTGCTTCAATTTTAAACTCTTCGGGATAACGCTTACCGCTCATGGGCACCTCTCTTTAAGCCATCTTAAATGACTCTGAGGTGTCTGTTAAACCCGTGGCGATTCACTCATATATGATTTAACCGGCTGTCGATGATGAATAACGCCGAGAATGGATGTTCACATTGGGCTAGAATGCGCAACATTTTTGTTACATGGATTATGAAGCATATCAATGTGTATTTGTGTTAATTGACTGTTGTCAATAACTTACTTATATCGAAGTGTAATATTATATATCCGGAAGCAACTTCAGGGTAAATGAAATTACATGAAAACAATAATCAATGAACTATTACAACATGACCTGTCTCGCAGGCAGGTTATTGTTAACACAACCAAAATTAGTGCTGCGGTTGTAGCATCAAGCACACTGACCCTGCCGTTTACTCTCAATGCGTCTGATACTGTATCGGCTTCGGGAAAGGAGGGGATTGAAACCATAAGACATAGTGCCTGCTTAGTAAACTGTGGCAGCCGCTGCGCACTGAAAGTCATAGTTAAAGATGATCGGATTGTGCGAATTGAACCGGAAGATGCTAAGGATGATTCGGTATTCGGTGAACACCAAATCCGTCCTTGTCTGCGGGGTTAGACTGGCCCCCTGAATCTCCAGACAACCAATATCACTTAAATAAGTGATAGTCTTAATACTAGTTTTTAGACTAGTCATTGGAGAACAGATGATTGATGTCTTAGGGCCGGAGAAACGCAGGCGGCGTACTACACAGGAAAAGATCGCTATCGTTCAGCAGAGCTTTGAACCGGGAATGACGGTCTCCCTTGTTGCCCGGCAACATGGTGTGGCAGCCAGCCAGCTATTTCTCTGGCGTAAGCAATACCAGGAGGGAAGTCTTACTGCTGTGGCTGCCGGAGAACAGGTCGTTCCTGCCTCTGAACTTGCTGCCGCCATGAAGCAGATTAAAGAACTCCAGCGCCTGCTCGGCAAAAAAACGATGGAAAATGAACTCCTTAAAGAAGCCGTTGAATATGGGCGAGCAAAAAAGTGGATAGCGCACGCGCCCTTATTGCCCGGGGATGGGGAGTAAGCTTCGTCAGCCGTTGTCTCCGGGTGTCGCGTGCGCAGTTGCACGTCATTCTCAGACGAACCGATGACTGGAAGGACGGCCGCCGCAGCCGTCACACGGATGATACGGATGTGCTTCGCCGTATACACCATGTTATCGGAGAGCTGCCCACATATGGTTATCGTCGGGTATGGGCGCTGCTTCGCAGACAAACAGAACTTGCTGGTATGCCTGCGATCAATGCCAAACGTGTTTACCGGATCATGCGCCAGAATGCGCTGTTGCTTGAGCGAAAACCCGCTGTACCGCCATCGAAACGGGCACATACCGGCAGAGTGGCTGTGAAAGAAAGTAATCAGCGATGGTGCTCTGACGGGTTTGAGTTCCGCTGTGATAACGGAGAAAAACTGCGGGTCACGTTCGCGCTGGACTGCTGTGACCGTGAGGCACTGCACTGGGCGGTCACAACGGGTGGCTTCGACAGTGAAACAGTACAGGACGTCATGCTGGGAGCAGTGGAACGCCGCTTTGGCAGCGAGCTTCCGGCATCTCCAGTGGAGTGGCTGACGGATAATGGTTCATGCTACCGGGCGAATGAAACACGTCAGTTCGCCAGGATGTTGGGACTTGAACCGAAGAACACGGCAGTGCGGAGTCCGGAGAGTAACGGAATAGCAGAGAGCTTCGTGAAAACGATAAAGCGTGACTACATAAGTATCATGCCCAAACCAGACGGGTTAACGGCAGCAAAGAACCTTGCAGAGGCGTTCGAGCATTATAACGAATGGCATCCGCATAGTGCGCTGGGTTATCGCTCGCCACGGGAATATCTGCGGCAGCGGGCCAGTAATGGGTTAAGTGATAACAGGTGTCTGGATATATAGGGGCAAATCCAGGGGTCGTTCCAGCCGCTGGCGTGTTTACAGCCCTGATCGGATTAAATACCCAATGAAACGAGTGGGTAAACGAGGCGAAGGGAAATTTAAACGTATTTCATGGGATGAGGCCACAGCCTTTATTGCTGCTGAATTAAAGCGCGTTTCTGAAAAATATGGAAATGAGGCAATATATTTTAATTATCAATCCGGTGCGTATTATCATAATCAAGGAACACCCGCATGGAAGAGGTTATTGAACCTGAATGGCGGCTTTCTGCAGTATTACAATAATTACTCAAACGCTCAAAACTTTACTGCCACATCTTACACGTATGGTGCCACAGGAGTACAGTTTGCCAGTCATTTTAGCCAGATTGCGCATTCTGACCTTGTAGTTTTTTTTGGTCTGAATTTATCCGAGACTCGGATGTCCGGTGGTGGGCAAGTTGAAGAACTGCGACGGGCGCTGGAAATATCAGGTGCCCGGGTGATTATAATCGATCCGCGCTATACAGACTCTGTTGTTACAGAACATGCTGAATGGTTACCAATTCGCCCTACAACCGATGCTGCACTGGTAGCTGCTATTGCACACACGTTGATCAAAGAAAATCTTATCGACGAAGAACGAGTCAATACTTATTGTGTCGGTTATGATCGTAGCACTCTTCCAGAAACAGCGAAAACAAACGCCAGTTATAAAGACTATGTTCTGGGTAACGGCGATGACGGCATTGAAAAAACACCTGAGTGGGCGGCAGATATCTGTGGCATCCCGGCTATTCGTATTCGCCAGTTGGCATGTGAAATGGCCGGAGCTCGGGCATGTTTTATTGCTCAGGGATGGGGACCACAGCGTCATGCGAATGGTGAACAGACTTCCAGAGCGGTTCAGATACTTCCTGCCCTGACTGGTCATTTTGGATTGCCAGGAACCAATAATGGGAACTGGACATACGGAACACCTTATGGTGTTCCGGCTCTGCCGATTGGTGAAAATCCAGTTAAGGTGTCAATCCCCTGCTATCTGTGGACTGATGCGATTAAAAGTCCGGAAAAAATGACAGCCACCACTATGGGGGTCAAAGGCGCGGATAAACTGAAAACCGGTATTAAACTGTTCTTCAACCAGGCCGGGAATGCACTTCTGAATCAACATGGAAATATCAACCGTACACGCAAAATACTTGAAGATGACAGCTTGTGCGAAACTATAGTGGTTATTGATAACCATATGACTGCCAGTGCCCGCTTTGCAGATATCCTTCTTCCAGAAACTAGCTACTTAGAAGCCGAGGATCTGGTGGACAGTTCCTATGCTGCCGGTTCTCATCATTACATGATTGCAATGCAAAAAACGATCACACCGATGTGGGAAGTACGCAGTACCTATGATATCTGTGCAGATATTGCGGGACATCTTGGAGTGAGGGAGCGTTTTACTGAGGGGCGTACTCAGGCAGAGTGGATGGCGAAGCATTACGGACAAGTTAAAGAGAAGCGATCATATCTACCTGAATGGGAAGTAGCAATGAATATGGGGGTTATCGATCAGCAAAGTACTCGTGATGAGGACAGTATTATCCTTGCTGATTTCCGCCATGACCCGGTTGCCAGTCCACTGACGACACCTTCCGGGAAGATTGAGATTTACTCGCACACTCTGGCAGAACTTGCTAAAACTTGGACACTACCAGAAGGAGATCGTATTCCGGCTATTCCTGAGTTTTGTGTAGTGGCAGAGTCCCATCTTAACAAAAATCTGACGGCAAAATATCCGCTACAGATGAGTGGTTTTCACACGAAAGGTCACACCCACTCAACATATGCCAGTGTACTGATGTTGCATGAAGCGGTACCAGATGAAATCTGGATCAACCCGATAGACGCCAATGCTCGTCAGTTGAAATCAGGCGATCTGGTCCATGTATTCAACGATCGCGGTGTGGTGGAGATCCCCTGCAAGGTGACTCAGCGCATTCTCCCGGGCGTGGTAGCGATGCCACAGGGAGCGTGGACCCGGCTGGACAGTAACGGCGTGGACGTGGGCGGGTGTATTAACACTCTCACCAGTCATCTGCCGTCGCCGTTGGCGAAAGGGAACCCGCAGCATACCAACCTGGTTGAAATCAAACGCGCTTAAGGGGTGATCCGCAATGAAACAGTATGGCTTTTATGTTGACTCCTCGCGCTGCTCAGGTTGTAAAACCTGCCAGGTCAGTTGCAAGGATAATAAAGATCTGGACGTGGGGCCGAAATTCCGTCGGGTATATGAATATGGCGGCGGAGGCTGGGTGAAAGAAGGGGAAAGCTGGCACAACGACACTTTTACCTACTACCTCTCTATTGCCTGTAACCACTGTGATGAACCGGTATGCGTGTCTGGCTGCCCGACCGGGGCGATGCACAAACGCGAAGAAGATGGCCTGGTGCTGGTCGATGACAGCATTTGTGTTGGCTGCCGCTATTGCGAAATGCGCTGCCCGTACGGCGCGCCGCAGTTTGATGCTAAGGCCAAAGTGATGCGTAAGTGTGATGGTTGTCTTGAGAGGCTGGAGAAAAACCTGCGCCCCATCTGTGTGGACTCTTGCCCACAGCGAGCGCTGGATTTCGGTCCAATTGACGAGTTGCGGGCGAAGTATGGTACTGAGAACGAAATCGCGCCACTGCCCGCCGCGTCGTTTACTCATCCTAACCTTATTATTAAACCCCATCCGAAGGCTCGCCCTACGGGAGACAAGAAAGGGGCTATCGTGAACATGAGTGAGGTGCGCAATGCATGAGTTACCTCTGGTCTTTTTTACAGTCTTTACTCAAAGCGCGGTCGGCGCGTTTATTCTGTTGCTGATTGGCGGCATCCTGGGACAGATTGACAGGCAGCGTATGGCCGTTGGTCTTTTTTCTGCGATGTGTCTCTTTGGCGTTGGGGTGTTGCTGGGAATTTTCCATGTAGGCCATCCTTTTAGAGCATTGAACATGTTGCTACGAGTGGGCCATTCACCAATGAGCAACGAAATCGTGTTATCGGCGGTGTTTGCGACACTTGGCGGGTTGGGCTCATTAGGGTTGCTTCTCAATCGTGGATCGGCTTCGTTATGCAAAGGGCTGGTGTGGCTGGCGGCCGTGGTGGGGGTGGGCTTTATCTTCGCCATTCCGCAAATCTATCAGTTGCCGACGGTGGTCACCTGGCGGACATCTTACACCACAGTGATGATGATACTGACTCCGATGATTGGTGGCGGCATTCTGGCCGGGCTGTTTGGTCTGCGCTTGGGGTTGCTGGTGAGCGTGCTGGCGATTCTGGTCAGCTTCTGCCTGCGTCCAGGCTATATTTTGACGCTTATGGATGCTGATGGGGTGCTAACTGCCGCTCAATCCAGTTGGTTCACTGCTCAGGTAGTGCTGCTGGCTGTCGGCATTGTCGGTGTGGTGGCCTGGGTTCGACTCAAAACTAATGTGGCCGTTCTGGCGACCACATCGCTGGTGGTTATCGCTGCGGAGCTGGTGGGTAGGATCGCATTCTACAACCTGTGGACGTTGCCGATGTAATCTGTGAGCGGCTGTAGCCGCTCTGTTTTCAGGAGAACTCAGGGATGTCCCCCGATATTGTATTACCGAGGATCCTCGGTGCATTGTTTTACTACTCTCCGGAACGACCGGAGGTGAAAGCACTTTTCGACTGTCTGCCCACTCTGTCGGAGCTGTATCCCTGGCTCGACCCAGCGCAGGTTGCTTTGTGGTGTTCGGACTGGCCGTTGCCCGATGATGAAGAACTGGCATGGCAATTCTCTGTGCTGTTTGAGGGGCAGGGGGAAATGCCTGTGCCGCCTTGGGGATCTGTCTGGCTGGAGCGCGATAACCTGCTGATGGGCGATACCACCGCTGAGTACCGGGCGTTTCTGCATTCTCAGGGAATGACTTTTAACTCGCGTCAGAATGAACCGGAAGATCAGTTTGGGCTGATGTTGTTAGCCTGTAGCGCGCTACTGGATGCCGGAAAAGATGCGGCGGTTAATCAGTTGTTAGAGGTTTATTTGTTACCGTGGGGATATCGCTATCTTGAACGGCTGCAGTGCAACGTGATGAGTCCGTTCTATGCCCGTCTTGCCGTAGTAACCATGCGTTATTTGCAGGATGTGCAGCAGCAACGAGCGTTGAAACCTGCGGTGAAACGGTTGTACTTTGGATGAACAAATCTGAGAAATATTATCAGGAGTTGATGACTCACCGACACGTCAGTCGACGCGGGTTGTTTCGTGCATTTGTCAGTGCAGCAAAACACACAATGCCGGAAGTAATAACTACCCGGCTGGGGCATTCGCTGCCGCCAGGAGCGGTTCCTGATGCGGAGTTCATTGCTCAGTGTACCCGATGTAGTCAATGCATTGATGTCTGCTCAATGGGAGTCCTGTCCAGGCATGAAGACGGTTACCCACAACTGATGATTGAGTATGCCAGTTGTGATGGCTGCGGTTTGTGTATCGCAGCATGTTCGAGCGATGCGCTACGCGTGCAGTCTCGTTTTGATACCGGACTGCGCCCAATGTTCAGTAATACTGCCTGTGTGAATCCTGTCAGACAGTGTAAACAGTGCGTGGATGTATGCCCACGACAGGCTTGCTTTATTGATGAGTCTGGACTGGTGTCGGCTGACAACGAATGCTGTGATGGTTGTGGTGAATGCGCTATACAGTGCCCTTACAATGCTGTAACACTATACTGATGAGTCAGGATGTCATGGAGGAGGAATAGAGGTATTAACAGGCTATTTATATCCCTGATATTATTTTTCAGTCGACGATATACATGCAGAGTCATCCAGCTTGATAGAGGGTCTCCGAAAATCGGTTCAAATGCTAAATTATCTGGCATAAAGGTCGCATTGTTTAAACTGCGACCTTTTGAATGACCAGGCTGATTTTTTCGGGGGGAGTACTATTTCAGTGCTTTTCTTATTCTCTCTAACCCTTCTTGTACCACGGCGCGTGGACAGGCAAGATTAATCCGGATGTAACCATCTCCATTGCTTACGAACATGTTCCCACCTTCGAGCAGAATTCCCGTCTGGTTGGCGAAGTAGAGAGAAAGCTGTTGTCTGTCTACCTGCGGTGGCAGGTATTTCTCAATATTTATCCATGCCAGATAAGTTGCGTCGGGAATTTTAAAGTTTGCGTCAGGAAAGTGCTCTTGGGTAAATTTTTCTACCAGTCTGAAATTATCATCAAGATAGTGTTTCAATTGTTCCAGCCACTCGTCGCATCGGGACCAGGCCGCCTTGGTCGCAGCCACACTCAGTGGTGAAAGAAACTCATCATAAAGACGCAGCCATTCTTTTCTGATCTTTTCATTTTTGATAAAGATATGTGACATCAGGTTTCCGGCAAGGTTGAAGGTTTTGCTTGGTGCCATGCAGGTGATGATCTTATCAGTGTCTGGGAAAAGTTTTGCCATTGGGATATGACTGATTCCGTTTCTCAGTAAATCACAGTGTATTTCGTCTGAAATAATCCAGACATCATTTTCAAGGCACAACTGCCCCATTCTCATTAACTCTTGTTCAGACCAGACCTTCCCGGTCGGATTCTGCGGATTGGATAAAATGAACAGTTTAATATTTAGAGAGGGATCGGTTAGTTTTGTCTCCATATCGTCGAAGTCGATAACGTATTCATTGTCCTGTTCCAGCAAATCAGAACAGATCACTCGACGATAGCTATAGTCTCCAGCCTGCTTAAAAGGCGTATAGGATGGTGTATTGATCAAAACACTCTCATCCTGTTGTGTCAGTAACGGCACTAAACGGTTAAGTGCAGGGATAATGCCTGGTGAAAGCACGATTTCCGCGGTATCTATATTCCAGTCATAGCGTCTCTGGCACCAGTTGTGGAAAATATGATAGTACTCATCATCGTAAACTTTTGTGTAACCGAGGATTTTTTTGTCAAGCCTCTCCTTAATCGCTGCAAGGATCTCCGGAGGTGTCGCAAAATCCATATCAGCAACCCACATTCTGACAAATTCATCGTCCTTAAAGTCAAAGCGGGCATTCTTGTCGGCTTTAAATATATATTGTCGCCACCCATCGTAGTTCAGGGCATCAGTATTTTTTCTGTCGATAATTTCATCAAAATTGTACTTCATAATTGAACCTTCTTTGGACATATATGTTTGATTAAATGAATTTCAGGAACGGAGAAATGCAGAGCAGGATGCCAGTAAAGATGATCAGATACAGAGAAAACCCCTTATATCGGTGAAGAGAGGGTACCTTGTAAACCAGATAAGCAGGGATTAAACAACCAACGATGCCGAAAATGGGGCTACAGATTGAGGTGAACAGCAGAACCGGCAGGTTCAGAACGATTGCCCCCCAGGCGATAGCGATAGTGAAAATGACGATACTAACGTTAAGTGCTTTTTTATTGATTTTCTCTGACGGAATAAAGCGAGTCAATACGTTCATCGCCAGCCCCTGTACGGCCTCTTTGAACCCGAGGTAAACACCGAAGAAGGCGGTCATCAGGGCAAAGATATTTAATGCCACACCAACTGGTGTCACATACTTTGCTGCATCTCCTTCAATAAACTGTGCGGCAATAGCCAGTGCTGAAATATTTTGTTCGTATGCTTTGACAGCTTCATCGTGACCGAGGGCGAAAGTAAATGATAATGCATAAAAGAAAACAACGATAAACAGTGTACCAAAAGCGATATTCATTGCTCTCAGTGCTTTATATCTTGCCACTTCTATAGATTTGTTTTTTGCACGATATGAAATTACCATCGGACTCAAAGACTGAATAAACAGGATAGATGTCAGTGTAAATGGCAGGGTGATAATGGCATTTTTGATTAAAATACTAAGGGAAGGGAATGAACCGATGTTTTTGGAGAGGTCCCACATACTGACCATCATCAACCCCAGGATAAGCACTACCACCAGTTTTGATAACACCATAAAAGAGGAAATCTTGAACAAGAGTTCTTCACTACGTGAAGCAATAAGCACAAGAAATGTAATAAGAATCAGGCCATAGAAAGGATTTTCTGATAAAAGACTTTCAGTTAAGCCAAATGTGTGTAAATACGAAGCTGTATCGTTAGTCAACGCTGTAGGGTAGGCGAAAATCCAGATGACCAGCATGAGAAAGTAGAGCAGACCGAGGAGCATTCCCCAGTTTTTTCCCAAATATCCCTCGATGACACCAGGATAGTCTTTACACTCTCGTGAGTCTGCCAGCGTATTGATAAACAATCGTTGAAACAGGTACATGGCTGGATAACCAATGATGGATGAAAGCAGGAATACCCACAGTCCAATAAGTCCCACCTGGACCGGTAAAAACACGATTCCGGCACCGATAGCCATACCAATGCTTATAATAATCCATCCTACATCTGTACTGTCAAATCGGGTTAGTTTTTTCCACTCCTCTGGTGACAATGAGGCCCTGTCGATGTTCTGTTCTAATATGGTCATAGGTATCTTCCTGTGTGAGGATATTTTATGGTGGTTATTTACAGAGGTTCGCACTTCATAAATGATTCTACTCTGTAAGTATATTAATTATCTTTTTAAAATTAACTGATTTTATGATTTATGGTTTACTTTATTTCTTGTTTTTGTTGATTTAGTTAATTTAATTTCATAAAATTATGAATATGATTGATGTCACAGGAGGTTGAATATGGTAAAGCTTGACAAAGTTGATATGCAGATTTTAAAACTCTTGCAGGAAGATGGCAGGCTGAACAACGCTGAGATTGCCAAGCGTGTTTTTCTTTCCCCGCCAGCCTGTTGGAAACGGCTAAAGTTTTTAGAGCAGGAAGTGATAAAAAACTATCGGGCTTTTATTGAACCCAAAAGCCTTGGATATAATTTTTACGCGTTCATGAATATTACATTAGATCTCCATTCCGAGGAGTGCATGCAACATTTTGAGGAGGAAATAATGAAGATTGACAATGTCATTGCCTGTCATAATATCTCCGGGAGATATGACTATCTTTTGCATCTTGTAGTAAAAGATATGGATGATTTTCACAACGTATCAATGATAAAAATACGAACAATTGGAAATATAAAGGAGATGAATACTAGTTTTAGTATCAGAGAAATTAAATCGTTTAAAGGTTTGCCTATAAAATAAATGATGTATAAGGAAGTTTTTTGTTAAAAATATATAGAGTTATTTTTTAGCAAACCTTTATGTTTTCATTAATGGGAATAGTTAGTCAGTTTTTCAATAGCATAAGTGTTGCTTCTATTGGAAAGTATTTTGTGTAGTGTATGGCTTGCCGCCAGACAAATATTTACTTATCCCTGAGGTAGATTTTTTCAAGCCGTTCAAGGTGTTTCTTTAATATGCAACATGCTCCGTCAATGTCATTGGCTATTATTTTTCCTAGAATTTCATTGTGATCGTTAAAGGAGTCCTCCATATCTTTTACTGTATAGTTATCAAGTATTGACAAGTACCAAAGCACCATAACTTTTATGGTAATAGCATTTGAAGCCATGGTCAAAAATTCGTTATCAGCATAAGTGAATAATAATTCATGAAAGTCAGCATCATGCTTTAAATATTGTGTCATATTATCCATTGTAAATTCTATATCTGATCTGGATATAATTTTGGACATTTCAAGGCAAAATCGACCAAGGTTATTGCTACATGCCTGTCGGAGTGCTTCACTTTCAATTGTGTACCTGGCTATTGTCATTTTTCTGATATCTTCAATAGTAAAATCAAATATATAAGTTCCTTTTCGGGGTCTGATTCGAACAATCCCCATCCTTCCTAAAATATGCAGAGCCTGATGCACCGGTGCGGTACTTAAGGAAAGCATTTCAGCCAGTTCGGACTCAGTAATACGCGAACCAAGTTTCAACTTACCTGTAATAATCATATCAATGATTGTACGCTCTGCCACTTCTACCAGGGATTCCAGCCGTTTTTCCATATTTATTGTCTTTTAGTATATGATGTTATGAACCTTTTAGTGTAAAAGAATAGAGTGCAACTTGTTGTTTCAGTGATCATTAATGTGATGAATATCAAATAATTTTTTTTGGCATGTATGCTTTTTTTGAAAGAAGACATTTTGTGGAGTTTTCCCTAGGAGAATGTTTTCAAACTCAATTAAAAGGTAATGGTCATCGCAATTGCAACGAAAATGAGATGTTGAGCAAGTATCAGTGATATTTCACGAGAAAATGTACTGCCTCTGATATTTCACAGACATTGCGCGAAAACGCAGTAAATACGAAAAAGTAATATAGAAATGTGATTTGTCGCACAGTTGATTGAGGCCATACGTAATAGTACCCAGTGAAATATCACAAGCTATTCCTTACCGGCATTTAACTATGTATTGAATTACCTCTGATGAGGTGTTTTTATTGACGAAAGCATGCATGCCCGTTCATAAAAACTCTGCAATGATTTGAGGTATTAATATGAAGATTACAAGTGTAGAAATTTTTGATTGTAACGTTCGTGAGAAAGACCCTGCGCTGAGTTATTTTAACCCAGTACTGATCCGTGTAAATACCGACGAAGGTATCTCTGGTATTGGTGAGGCAGGACTGGCGTATGGTTCAGGTTCCAACGCTGCTGTTGGAATATTGAAAGATTTAGCACCACGAATCATTGGCAAAGACCCGATGAAGATAGAATCTATTTGGGAGGATTTGTACCGTGGTACATTCTGGGGGATGAGCGGTGGTCCGGTATTTTATGCCGGAATGAGCGCAATTGATATTGCACTCTGGGATATCAAAGGCAAAAAATATGGTGCGCCGATTTATGAATTAATTGGTGGCAAAACAAATGATAAGCTCCGGACTTACGCAAGTCAGTTACAATTTGGCTGGGGAAAAGAGCAGGTGGCACTGTTTGATCCCAAAGATTATGCTGACGCGGCATTAAAGGCTGTTGAAGAAGGCTACGACTGTATTAAAGTCGATCCAATTCAGTTCTACGGTACAACTAAAGAAGAAAACTCTTTGAGTAATCCGAAGCAAAGTTATTATGGTCTGCTTCGCAGCGAAGATATTAACCGTGCATATAGCCGTTTAAAAGCAATGAGAGATGCAATTGGGCCGGATGTTGATATTATCCTCGAAATTCACTCATTGCTTGGAACTAACTCAGCCATTCAACTTGCAAAAGCAGTAGAAGATTTGAATATTTTTTACTACGAAGAACCGGTTAACCCAATGAATACCGATGCTTTTGCAAGAGTAACTAATAACGTCAACATGCCAGTTGCCACAGGAGAGCGAAGCTACACCCGCTGGGGGTATCGTGAGTTGTTTGAAAAACAAGCAGTGGCAGTTATCCAGCCCGATGCATGCCTGGTTGGTGGTATCACGGAAACGAAAAAGATTTGTGATTATGCAAACGTGTATCATGCAACAGTTCAGGTTCACGTTTGTGGTGGCCCGGTTTCAACGGCAGCAGCACTGCATATTGAAACAGCTATTCCTAACTTCATTATTCATGAACATCATACGCTTGCTTTGAAGAAAGATATCATTGATCTGTGTAAATATGACTATCAACCTGAAAATGGTTTCTTCCAGGCTCCGGATCTTCCTGGGCTGGGTCAGGAACTCAATGACGATGTAGTCCAGGAATATCTGGTTACTGTTATCGAATAATAATTGAAATGGGATCTTCTGTGAAGATCCCATAATAAAGATGGTTGGAGGACTGCATGGATTTATCATATTCTTCTTCAAATTCCAGTGACATTAAAAACCTTTACTCAAAAATAATCAAAAGGATTATTCCCTATATTTTTGTTTGTTACCTTTTTAATTACCTGGATCGTGTGAATGTCGGCTTTGCCAAACTGCAAATGCTTGAAGACCTGAACATGAGCGAAGCTGCTTATGGTCTTGGGGCGGGTATATTTTTTATTGGTTATCTGTTGTTTGGTTTGCCAAGTAATATTGCTTTGCAGAAGTTTGGTGCGAGAATCTGGATTGCAGTTATTATGATCTTATGGGGGGCTCTCAGTGCAAGTTTAATGTTTGTCAAAACGGAAGAGTCGTTTTATATCATTAGATTTTTTACAGGGGCTACGGAAGCAGGCTTTTTCCCTGGTTTGGTT
Source organism: Citrobacter sp. C13 (assembly GCF_014596815.2). Taxonomy (NCBI): domain Bacteria; kingdom Pseudomonadati; phylum Pseudomonadota; class Gammaproteobacteria; order Enterobacterales; family Enterobacteriaceae; genus Citrobacter; species Citrobacter sp. C13. Next base: position 4,366,838 of record NZ_CP115024.1, on the reverse strand, counting down.
TTGTATTTTACCCGCTGGTTTCCTACGGCAGTCAGGGGGCGTGTCATGGCCCTTTTTATGTCCGCTATTCCACTTTCTGGTGTTATAGGTGGCCCATTATCAGGCTGGATACTGGATGCCTTTACTGCAAAACCCCTTGCAGGGCTGGCTGCATGGCAATGGTTATTTATCATTGAAGGCATTCCAACAATATTATTAGGTATCGGTATATATTATATTCTTGATGATAAAATTGAAGATGCCAAATGGCTTACTAAAGAAGAAAAAGAAACATTACTGGCTAATCTTGCTGAAGATGAAAAAAGCAAATCTCGTGTTAAGTCTGAAACTATTGCTGAAGTTATGAAAAGTGGAATGGTCTGGACGTTAGGTTTAATTTATTTTTCATTTCAGGGAGGGGTTTACGCTATCAGTTTTTGGTTACCATCAGTTATCAAAGCTGGTGGATGGGGAAGTATGTTGATGGTGGGAGTTGTGACAGCTATTCCTTACACAGCGGCAACAATATTTATGCTATATATGGGTAAATCTGCTGATGCAAGGAATGAAAGACGCTGGCACCTGGCTATCCCGATGCTTATGAGTGCATTCGGTTTGATGATTGCCGCCATGTTTGGTCATTCCCCGTTAATTGCATTAACTGGCCTCACTGTCGCTACGATGGGAGCATTTACAGCATTGCCTATGTTCTGGCCGCTTTCGAGTGGTTATTTAAGCGCCAGCGCGGCAGCCGGAGGTCTGGCAATTATAAATGCTGTTGGTCAAATTGCTGGATTTTCAAGCCCATACTTTGTTGGCTGGATTAAAGGTATGACAGGCACAACTGATATAGCCTGGTATTGTCTTTCCTTTGCAACGTTATTGGGCGCATTTGTCATGTTGTATATCTCAAGAAAAGAGAAAGTGTAATGTGATTTAAAGATTATTGTTATTTTATTAACTACAGATAGATTATCGTGCAGACTATCTTTCTTGCCTTTGGTTGAATTAACTTATTAATTGACTTCGATATACTACTAATCGATGAGCTTTTTTACATATGGCAGTCTGTTCTAGGATTGCCATTTTTTATTTATAACTAAAGTTTCAACATAGGCTTACTCGAGTTCTGGCGATTTTATGAAAAACTTATTTATCTGGTCTCTTGTAATAAAAGAAGAGTCCTGAATTTTTCACTTTGACTGACGCATTCGCGACTCGATTATTGCCTTATATTCAGGTCGAAGTCATAGTCCGGTCGATTTTACGTGGCCGTAGTCGTCCTCTTCCTCTCCCTCTGCACGCGTTTTGACCACAAAAATTACACGAGTTCTTGACCCCAGAGGTATAACCGATGTCTAACGGTCATTGCAGTGGTGAACAAACCGGATTAAAATCTACCTGTTGGTAGATAAGTTGAGGTATAAATGATGATTGGTTTGACTCGCGAAAGGCTTCTTAATGAAGCTGGAATCTTGATGCGTTCACACGGTTACTCAGCGTTTAGCTATGCTGATTTGTCCAGAAGTATAGGAATTACTAAAGCAAGCATTCATCATCATTTCCCTACGAAAGACATACTTGGTGAACAAGTTGTTCTTGAGGCAATAAACAATACAACTATGCTGTTTGATGAGATTGAAACTCAGCATCAACATATTTTTGACAGACTTGCAGCCTACATGAAAATTTTTTCTGACGGATATCGGGCTTCAAGTTTGCCGCTTTGTTGTGCATTATCCGCTGATATGGCTAACCTTCCTGAAAACGTGCGCCTCCAGGCGACCAAGTACTTTGAATTGCAGATCAACTGGTTGACGACGATCCTCAGTCGGGGTATTGAGGCTGGTGAAATACGTCCTGGCATATCCGCTAAAAAAACAGCCTTATTGATTATGAATATATGTGAGGGTGCAAGTGTTGTAGCACGCGCAATAAATGATCCTGATATTTTTGATAATAGTATTGAACAAATTATTACGATCTTGTCATGATGTTTTAAGGCTTCATCACTCTAACCAAAAAATTTATTAGGGTATATGTTTAAGTGTACTGGAGAGTACCATGGAGTTGTTACAGAACTAAATGTCGTGTTCGTTAAGTCAGAGTAGTTGGTACAACAATCAGGCTAATCAGGTCAGATTAACATCGGGAGTGAAATCCTTATATATTAGCACTAGTTTCAAGAAATGCCTCCTGATAAAAACTGAGGCTTTTCACTCCCGCAATGTATTTTATGACCTTACTCTTATGAATATAAAGTACTGTAGGTAATCCGTAGATTCGATATCGGCTGGTAAGTACCGGACTGATATCTACATTTATGCTTCCAACTTTGACCCCCTCTGGCAACCATTCTGAAAATGTTTCAAATGTTTCTTTATTTGCTAAACAAGGAGGGCACCAGGCCGCAAAAAAACAGATAACTGAAATCCCTTCATACCATTCAACCTCTCTGAAATTATTTTCATCATAATTTTTCATATCATCACCTGAGTATTCGCTAGCAGAACTGAGACAAATTGTTCCTCTCAGTAACAGAAAGTACTATATTACCAACTAGTAGATAGCTATGTGACGGAAAATGCACACATGAACAAAAAAGTACTGGTTGTACAGATTGCCCTGGTTATGACAGCATTTGCGGCCAACTCAGTTTTGTGCCGAATAGCCCTGAAAAATGAACATATTGACCCTGTCACTTTTACCAATCTGCGTTTGGCAAGTGGGGCAATAGTACTGCTGCCAATGCTGGCGCGGGGGAATGTTTTCAGTAAAGAAATATGGCAGATAAAAAATGGGATGTATTTGATGGTCTATGCGTTGTGCTTCTCCATCGCCTACATCCATCTTGAAGCAGGAACCGGAGCATTATTGCTTTTTGGGGCGGTGCAGCTTTCCATGGTCGCGCATGGATTAGTTCATGGAGAAGTTCTGGGCTGGCAACGGCTGTCAGGTTTAGTGTTAGCTGTGGGTGGGATAACTGTTCTTCTCTTACCCGGAGCTCAAACCCCACCGTTATTTAGCTCATTTTTGATGGTTTGTTCTGGTTTTGCATGGGCAGCTTATACCATTTCTGGCCGTAAAGTAAGGAATGCTTCTGCCGCCACCACTGCAAATTTTATACTCGCTGTCCCTATGGCAATTGGGCTATCTCTTCTGTTGGAGAGAAGTCCAGACTTTGATGAGACTGGTGTTTTGCTTGCTATCTTATCAGGTTCATTAGCGTCGGCAGGTTCCTATGTATTATGGTATTCCATTATTCCACACTTAGAATCCGTTACTGCCAGTACAATTCAGTTAAGTGTGCCTTGCCTTGCTCTGGCAGGAGGTACCTGGATCCTTGGTGAACACCTTAGCCTCCGGATCATCTTATCTTCATGCACAGTATTGGCTGGTATCTTACTTGTGGTCAGGGCTGATAAGAGGCGCTGACGTTTTTTTACGGGTAAACTGGAACTGATGCTTGACCATCCAACTAGTAGATATATATTCTTTCAAGGTATCTTCTTATTAAATGCATAAGTGACCACCTTTCCTGTTTACCTGACCCAGAGGTTGTAATGAAACCAAATTTGCCAAAAATTTATATTGATATCTGGTCCGATCTTGTCTGTCCATGGTGCTGGATAGCTAAAAAACGTTTTGATGCTGCAGTAGAACGTTTTGAGTATAAACAACAACTTGAAATCAGACATCACGGTTTTCGCATAGCCGATAATCTGCCAGCAATTCCTTTCAAGGAGGCGTTATATAAAAAATTTGGTAACAAGCAGGCTGCAGATAACATGATGAGTCAGGTCAAAAGTGCCGGTTTGTCAGAAGGCCTCGTATATAACTTTGAAACAATGCTTTTTGGCGATACGGAAGACGCCCTGCTTTTACTTCGTACTGCGTGGGAGGAAGGAGTTGGTGAGGAACTGGCTGAACATTTATTCAGATCCAGTATTACAGATGGTCGTTCAATTTTTGAACGTAATGAGCTCGTCAGAATGGCAGGCGAAGTTGGAATGTCTGCTACTGCTGCTGAGGCTGCGTTTAACGTCGACACCGCATCTTCCAGTGTGGTTCGGGATGAAGCGGCATTACGTGCGATGGGTGTCAATGGTGTACCGTTATATCTTTTCAACAACAAATATGTCATTAATGGCGCACAGAAGGCGGATTTCTTTCTGTCGGCGTTAAATCAGGTCTGGACAGAAAGTCAACCAGATCTCCCCCTGGTTGAAGGCCCTGTATGCGGAAGCGATGGATGTAATATCTGAGTCATCTCCGTGTGTTGCATGCCCCGGGAGTTACCAGCTATGGGAAAAGAACGTATAAGCTAGGTTCACGCATGGTCAATTAGGTATCAGTTAACTATGCGTCACTGACTAAAAAGGGCCCGCGAATAAGCGGGCTAACTCAGAATCAACTGCAGGAGCTTACGCAGTTATTGTTAAAACCCCCTAAGGGGAATGAGGTCAAGGACGTGACAAGAACCGGTAATTACACTAGTTTCGTGGTAATCGTTACGGGATTAGCCAGAGTGTCATGAATAGGTGAACTGCCAGGAAGATCGCGCACAAGCTCTTCCAGTTGAGCTCGCGTTGCTTTTTCACCGGCCATTTTGATGTCAACACGAATACCTTGTGCACCTTTACGAACTGAGTCATCCAGACCCAGGAATCCGTTCAGGTTAATATCAAAGAACAGTTCCAGCTCTATACCATCCAGGTCTATACCTTTAGCACCAGCCAGTGAAGTCAGGGTAACGGTGTAGCAACCAGCCAATCCCATCAGAATGTATTCAGCAGGGCTGACACCAGTATCAGCGCCAAGTAGGGCTACAGGTTCATCGCTGATCAGAGAAAAGCGCCCCTCTCGGGCATCATCCACGTCACCATTCTGAATAAGTGGGCCGGTTCCCACTTTGACGGAAACACCACCATTCGATGTTCCTTTCATGGTGAAGGTCACGTTACCCAGTGCAGGTTGGGCACGGACAGCATCCTGAGTTAATTTTACTGCATCCATGTCAATGTAAGGTTTAGTTGAAACAGACATAGAAACTCCTTATTAAGATTGTCGGGACTAACTACAAATGCTTTAGTTATCTACTAGATGGTAGATTAAAGGGCGCTGTCTTTTTTGTCTACCCTTTTAGTTCATTATCAGGGACAGTATCCAGCACTGGTGATTCGGGGTATCACCATGCATTGAAGAAATAGCATGGTGAATACTGACTGCTACGGATTTGTACTGAAAGAGGTTTTCCTGCCCAGAGCCCACAACTCTCTGCACCATTGATGATTTCTTAAAGGCGTGTGTTTTCAAGTGCCTGTGATAAATCCTCAATAATATCATCAATGTGTTCTATACCAACCGAGAGCCGGATCATATCCCGGGGTACACCAGCCAGCTCCAGCTCTTCGTCATTAAGCTGTCTGTGCGTCGTGGAAGCGGGGTGACACGCCAGAGACTTTGCATCTCCTATATTTACCAGACGTACAATCAACTTCAAACTGTCGATAAATCTTGTGCCAGCCTCCTGTCCGCCAACAATTCCGAAAGACAGAATCGCAGAAGGTTTTCCCCCTACATATTTGTTAGCTAAGGCGTGATCCGGATGTTGAGGCAGACCTGCATATTTGACCCATGCCACTTGAGGATGTTTTTCAAGATACTCAGCAACCAGTAATGCGTTATGTGTGTGGCGTTCCATACGAAGTGAGAGCGTTTCTAGCCCTTGAAGCAGCATAAAGGCATTAAATGGTGACAATGCGGCCCCGGTATTACGAAGAGGGCCTACGCGGCACCGTCCGATAAACGCTGCCGGACCAAATTCTTTTGTATAGGTGACGCCATGATAGGAAGGGTCCGGAGTGGTCAGCACACTAAACCTGCAGGCATTCGCCTCCCAGTCAAAGTTACCGCTGTCTACAATCATGCCACCAATCGTCGTACCATGCCCGCCGATATATTTGGTCAATGAATGAACTACGATGTCAGCACCAAAATCAATCGGGCGGCACAATACCGGCGTTGCAACAGTATTGTCTACGATAAGCGGTACACCGTGACGATGTGCAATTTCAGCCAGGGCAGTAATATCCGCGATATTTCCTCCGGGGTTAGTGATGGTTTCACAAAAAACAGCGCATGTTTTGTCATCAATCAGTGCTTCCAACCCCGTAAGATCCTCATGTGCGGCAAATCGTGTAGTGATGCCGATACGCGGAAAGTTATGGGCAAAAAGGTTATAGGTTCCCCCATAAAGTTTGGCGACAGAAACAATATTGTCACCAGCCTTAGCAATGGTCTGAATCGCATACGTGATTGCCGCCATCCCGGATGCCACAGCCAGGGCTCCAACACCTTTCTCCAGTGCTGCAACACGTTTTTCCAGCACATCATTAGTTGGATTCATTATTCGGCTATAAATATTACCGGTAACTTTCAAATCAAAAAGGTCTGCACCATGTTGCGTATCATCAAAAGCATATGATGTGGTCTGGTACAAAGGAACAGCAACAGCCTTCGTTGTAGGATCAACTTCATAACCGGCATGAATTGATAGGGTTTCAGTTTTCATTAACTTTCCTCAGGAAAATAGCAGGGAGGACGTTATCAGGCCTGCTGTGTATAGTGTCGACTGAACCTATCATTCAGTAGGTTAGTTTGTTAAGTGAGAGTTTTTCATCTTGATCACATTAAATGCCACATTTTCTGATTAATTCCAGCAAATTAGTTCATCCTGTTGGTGATTGTTCTGTGATAACTATCTGTATTTCAATATGATTATATGTATTCTCTCTCCAGGCGTTCTACATGAATTAGACGATGGGAATATTTGGATGAAATCTGGAATTTCAATCAAAATCTATTAATCACTATTGCTCAGGTCGAGTTATCATTAATCATGGGGCATCTACCGTATCAGGCTTCATGACCGATTTGGTATCGACCTTCTTCCTTTAATCGACATCACAGACGGAGAATCGGGTATCTAACTGTTGTACCTGGAACAATAATGCGTAATTGAGAATAATCGAAGTATACTAATGAGATTTTTAATTAAAAATTTCTCCCGTAAAAACCTTTTTCGTCTATCCAACTTTTCTTTATATTTACTCGGGGGGCGCTATCAATGTCTGCGGTTATATGTCGCAGGAAAAATAATATGAGAATATTATATGATGGATTTATGAATATGTGTTTTTGTAGTTTTGCTACATCTTTCCCAACATTATTTTTGAACAGTACTTCTGTTTCTGGTTAGTGAAAGCAAGTAAGTATGTCTCTTCGTCGTTTGTCTAGGTCGCTATATTCCAAACAGAACTGATTATTATTTAAACCACGCGGTTTTGCTGTTGCCCGGCGATAAAGGCGGCGACGTTTTTCACGGTTGTCGTAAGAATTCGCCCACGAGCTTCCACTGATGCCCAGGCAATATGCGGAGTGATCAGGCAGTTTTTGGCAGTCAGCAACGGGTTATCAGTGGCAGGTGGCTCGGTGGAGAGCACATCCACTGCAGCCCCAGCAATACGGCCTTCATTTAGGGCTACGGCCAAATCTGTTTCATTGATCAGCTCACCACGTGACGCGTTCAACAGTAGTACACTTGACTTCATTTTTTGCAGAGTGTTTTTGTTGATCATACCTTTGGTGGCTGGTGTCAGTGGGCAGTGCAGGCTGATGACATCGGCATTAGCGTATAGTGTGTCGAGATCGACGTAACACACATTGTCGTTTTCCTCCACATTAGCGGTTCCTGGCACGTAGGCGAGTACCGTCATACCCATTGCCTGAGCGATAGTACCAAATGCCTTACCGATGCGACCATAACCGATAATTCCGGCCTTTTTGCCCGCTATTTCAATCATTGGGTTTAACCAGTAACACCATGTGTTACGTTGACTCCAGCCACCTGCAAGTACATCCTTGCTGTGTTCGCTCACTTGGTTGCAAAGTGCTAACAAAAGCGCGGTAGTGAATTGAGCCACAGTGGCAGTGCCATAGGTTGGAACATTAGAGACTGCTATCCTGCGCGCGCGCGCGGCAGCCAGATCGATGACGTTATAGCCAGTGGAAGTAACCGCTATAAATTTTAAACTAGGACACTGGTTGAATATCGCTTCGTTCAACTCAACTTTGTTGGTAATGACAATGTCAGCATTAGCTAGACGTTGAACCACCTGTTCCGGCACAGATTGGTCGTATACCGTCACTTCGCCCAGTTGCTTCAACTCTTCCCAACAGAGATCACCAGGATTGAGTATACCACCATCTAATATAACGATTTTCATAAGTCATCCATTTGTTTTTTCAGCGATAAATCAAGCCAGACGATACTCTGTTGAGGTCTAAATACTTTACTGATGCAATTCAACGTTCTAATTAATAGTGGTTTATTTATTCTCACTAACAAACCGATGGCCTCCCCATGAAATCGGTCTTGATACTATCTGATACTATCTTTACATGCGAGAAAATGGAACAGTTCGCACGCAACTGGCCCGGAGGCTGTTCACGCACTTCGTTATAGCCATATTGCGCCAGCCTGGCCTGCATCTCCGTTTCGGAAAGTCCCTTCACGTTATTCTCAGGGGGCATCTCCATACATCCTTCTCCGGAAAAACCTGACCCGACGGGTCAGGCGTGTTGTTATGCCGATAAAATGAAAGTCTGACGGAGACATAGCGCCGGTTAAGCGTATGGCGCATATGCCTTTACAACAGTGTCATCACAAAAAAACCGGCGGCAGTCATAAGAAGCGAGCCAGTTACGTGCGTCAGTACGGAAATGACAGCCCATGCATAATTGCCATTCTGCAGTAACACCACTACCTCAGCAGAAAAGGTGGAAAAGGTGGTCATACCGCCACATAAGCCGGTGGTAATAAAAAACTTCCAGGCGGGATCAAGGTGAGGCTGCCGGACAAAGAAGGCCAGTGCCATACCGATGATAAATCCGCCAACCAGATTAACCACCAGGGTGCCAGGTGGAAGATTGGGGAAAAGTGCATTGAGACGCATGGACAGTATCCAGCGGATCACACAGCCGATCGAACCGCCTATCACCACCGCGAATAATGATTTGTACATACCACCTCGCTGAAATCAGGGCACCATCAGACCGTCATTCAAGGGAATAACGTGCGGTGATGGCCCGTTTTTCATTCATTTCATACAGTACGGGGATTCCCGTCAGGACATGCAGATCGGGAACCTTGTTTTCATCAATCTGCTCAATAAACATGGTCAGTGCACGCAGTGCATTAGCATGACTGACCAGCAACATGGTTTGCTGCGCGCCGGGCTTCCTCCACTCCTTTCGGCGTCAGCGGGACATCTTCCCATCCGGTAAAACGATTTTGCTGATTACACTGGCTCTCGCCATGGCGGAGTAAAATGATTTTTCCCATAAACAACTACCTGTCTGTCACCCACCACTGAACCGGAAGTAACTGAACCCGTTCAGTTACCCGGATTTACCTGGACTCCGGTCAAGGAGGTGACGCATCAGAAGATGGGCGCTACTCCCGATGAACAGCGCGATTACAACGGCGCAGGTACCATCCGGCAGTACGTTAAAAAAGACATCAGTGATCAGGAAAACCAGACAGGTTGTCAGGATGCCCGTTGCTGTTGACAGTAGGAGTATTTTTCCGTTCACAGGACCACCTTACCCCTTCCCGTATCTGAGCATACGGGAAGGGTGACGGAATCAGCGTTTTTTGAAGGCAGCTTTACCGGCAAAGATGGCGGCATCACCTAATTCATCTTCAATACGCATCAGTTGATTGTATTTCTCAATGCGCTCCCCACGGCTGGGTGCACCGGTTTTCAGGTGACCAGCCCGCAGGCCGACGGTCATATCTGCAATGAAGCTGTCCACGGTTTCCCCGCTCCGGTGCGAAATAAAGGTTCCCCAGTTGTTATCCTGACACAACTGAACGGCTTCAATGGTTTCGCTCAGGGTGCCAATCTGGTTCAGTTTGATCAATGCGGCATTGGCCAGATTCTCATCGATACCACGCTGGATATATTTCACATTGGTCACAAAGATATCATCGCCAACCAGCTCAACTTTATCGCCGAGCGCGCTATGCAGGATCTGCCAGCCAGCCCAGTCGTCTTCCGCCAGGCCATCTTCAATCAGGATTATCGGGAAATCCTTCACCAGTTGCTCATAGTAGCGGGTCATTTCTTCGGCGCGGAGCTGGGTATTTTCGGTACGCAGGGTATATTTCCCATCGGCGTAGAATTCACTGGAGGCCGGATCCATGCAAATAACGATATCTTCGCCCGGGCGGTATCCCGCCTTGCTAATTGCCTCCACGATAAGCTCCAGCGGCTGGCGGTTTGAGGAAACGGCCGGTGCAAAACCGCCTTCATCGCCCACGCCGGTGGATAAACCTTTTTCCAGCAGGACCTGACGCAGGGCCTGGTAGACCTCACTGCCCCAGCGAATAGCTTCGCGTACGGAAGAGGCTCCCCATGGTGCAATCATAAACTCCTGAAAATCAGCGCCCTGCCAGCGGGCATGAACTCCGCCGTTAATGATATTCATACAGGGAACCGGCAGCAGATTCGCGCCGACGCCACCCAGATAGCGGTAGAGCGGGGTAGAGGAGAGTTGTGCCGCCAGGCGGGATACTGCCAGCGATACGCCAAGGATCGCATTAGCACCCAGCCGGCCTTTGTTTTCTGTGCCATCAAGGGCAATCAGGCAGTTGTCGATTTCTTTCTGACGACGAACGTCGAAACCCTGCAGGGCATCGTTAATTTCGGTATTGATGCTGCGGACCGCATCCTGTACGCCTTTACCACCAAAACGGGTCTTGTCGCCATCACGATGCTCAATGGCTTCACGGGAGCCGGTGCTGGCGCCGGAAGGAACGGAAGCCCTTGCCATACAGCCCCCCACAGAAGTCACTTCAACCTCTACGGTCGGGTTACCACGGGAATCCAGAATTTCTCTTGCAACGATGCGTTCAATTTCAAAGCTCATAAATTTGACCTTCTTTTAAGGGGCTGGAATATGCTTAATCAGAACATCAACAGAAAGGTGATTGATGAATTCGAAAGAGAAAGAGGAAAAAAACCCGAACAGGCGGTTTTTATGCCCCAGCATGACCAGATCAATACCTTCCTGCTGAACAACGGCTTCGACGTCCCGGAAACGATGAATGCTGACGATGGACCTGACGTTGATATCAATACTGCTGGACTCCACCAGACGGCTCAGCATTGCCTTTGCATCAATAACTTCCTGTGACTGACGATCTTTGGTTAATGAATCACTGGTGTAATCCAGCTCCCGGTAGTCAGCGCTGAGATGGCCGACAGTAATACGGGTAGCCATCTCTTTTGCCAGACGTTCTGCCTGCTCAAGCAACAGCAGGCCGTCGGTTTCATTCTGTACAAGTAACAAGGCATGCCGGTAAATTTGCATAAATCACCTCTTATAAGAAGCGAAGCGGTCTGTCAGCCAGGGGAGGATTTCTTTTTTCCGGCTTGTCATACCGGGCAGTGACACCTGGCGGGAGCCTGTCAGGCTGCTGTCTGAAAAAAGCAAAACGGAGTTCCTGCTGGTGATGTCCGTCACCATCAGGATCACCATTTCCAGCGCACTGTCCTTGCAGGTTTTATCCATTTCCTGCAGCAGCGCAGGCAACAGGGGAGTAATATCAGCCATGTCGCGGACCTCAATTTGTGACAACAACAGCGGCACATCATGGATCCGGTAATTTTTGGCGTCACGATTGAGTAATACCGACGCGGATTGCCCGGTTATATCTGTTTTGGCCCGCAGCAGTCCGGCCACAAACTGGTCATAATTGATGCCGACGATTTCCCGCAAAACAGCCACGGCTTCCTGATCCTGAGTGGTGGTGGTGGGGCCGGTCAGCGCAACAGTATCACTGAGGATCGCCCCCATCAGCAGCACAGCCTGAGTGGCCGTCAGCGGCATCGGAATGTCATGCATCAGGATCGAGAGAATCACGGTTCCGCAGCATCCTACCGCCCGCACCCAGACATCCGGTGGATTGCGGGTAATGAGGGTGCCAATACGATGATGGTCAATGATGCCGATGACGTTGCTGTCCATCAGCGAGGACGGCCCTTGCTCTGCATCCGTAAAATCAACCAGCCATACGGTTTTATCGGTCAGGTCGGCGGTGAGTAAATCGGGTTGTGAAACACCCGCGACGGTGAGGATGTAACGGGTTTCCGGGGTGATATCTCCCAGGCGCCAGGGCGTTGCAGGACGACCGGTGTAATTGAGCCAGTCAGCCACAACCAACGCGCTGCAGATAGCATCGCTGTCAGGATTTCGATGACCAAAAACATGGATCGGATTATCTCTTTGAGAAGAGAGAGAGCCTGCGGTAAGCGGTAATGTGGTTTTATTTTGCATAGCGATACCTGACATACATGCCTATAAGAGGACAACTTCATCTGTATATCAGGCGCCATCATCCGGTATTGAAAAACCGGCGGTTGGGAAAGGTGGAGCACCATCACCTTGTAAACTAAGTTTATATGGCTCTTTGCATTAAATCAATATTTATTATGGACCTCCCTAATCCGGTGGCCGTCCTCTATACGCGAGTACATTCTGCCCCACCAGAAATTTTTGCAATAGTGAGCGGTGAGGGACAAGAGATGACCGTCATCTATCGTGGATTTTTCTCAAGTTAATCTTAAGACATTGGCAATAACATGCTTCTATTTCTGATTGATTAACATTTATGCTGAATGAAATTTAAATTTTGAACAGAAATATATTCCTTTCCATGAGCCCCTGATTTAGCATTAGCGTTTGCTGCTTTTTTTGCGAATCATCTTATTTATGCTATATCATTTATTATTCTTACTTTATAGATTGCTGGGAAAGGAAAAATGCTGATGTTCCGATCAACATTGACGATGGTGATTAGTGTGGCCTTAAGCTTGATTATTGGTACTCTCTGGCCGCCTCTAAGATCATTCATGGTTCCGCTGGGCTATGTCTGGTTTTCGCATATGGAAGATTAGTCATTCCCTGGTGACCATATTTGTGTGTTTTGTTCTCTCGCTTATCTGTGTGCAAGGCAGTGTGTACAGGCTAGATTGTGCTGAGAATCAGTAACCAGGCCACTTGGCTCCGTATTTATCTTGGCGTATATTTCCCACTTGATATGGTAGAGTCATCTGTAACGAAAACTATATAAAACTACTTTTTTATCGTAAATAGAAAGGTTGAATATGGCGAGAATGTAATGGATATTTATCAGGGGTAGTCGTTATTAAATTCAAGCATGTCGTTTGGGGTTTATCGTTTTTAATTGTTTTAACTATATATCTTTGTCCTAATTGCCATTCGCAGCGTGATATGAGGGATCGGAGTCTGGTGAACGTTGTGATAATAGAAAATTTAATGACAGTATAAGTGTCAATTTATTCTATCACTCTTTTTTATATAAATTCACCATTTCTAAATGGCAATATTCTATATATACGGCTTGGGATTGGTTTATTCGTTATATTAATTAAGTGTTTTGTTGAATGAATTCCAACGTGTCGTTGAGATGTCAAGACTCAGGCGTTAGATAGTACCCATCAGAGATTGATGGGTACCTGTTGCTCAGGTATGTAACTAAAATGAGAAGGATATAACAGGATCGTGTCATTTAATTGCTTAGCAATCTGCTTAAATCAAAACCTCCAATTCCTTTTCACTGCTGCTGAGCAAGGGGCGCTATGCCCTCGTCTATGCAGAGGCAGATTTTTTCTCCCGTGTGCTTTCCGTTCCCCGTATTCGCTTCCGGTTAATCGTTTCCCAACACAACCCGTCCCGCAAGGGTAAATGGCACGCATGCTGCGCCCTTGCTGGCCGGAACGATGCCGGGAAAGCGAACCGTCAGGCGATACGAAGACGAAAATCACACCACTGACGGAGAAAAAACCATGACGATTTCCCTGCATACCCGGACCAGCGCCCCTAACACCGCAGCGGCGACCAGCGTATCCCCGCTGGACCCGTCAGGCTCCTCAAAAACGAAATTTACTAAAACCAGAACTGATATTTATCAGACCGTTACCGACAACATCATTAGCGCACTGGAAGCAGGTGTTAAGCCCTGGACGTGTCCGTGGCAGCGTGTCGCGGGGATGTCCGGATTACCTTCCAACTACGCCACTGGCGTGGCGTACAGCGGGATGAATATCATGTTGCTGTGGTACAGCGCGTCAGAACAGGGATTCAGTGACGCCCGCTGGATGACGTACAAACAGGCTCAGGCAGAAGGCGGGCAGGTTCGCAAAGGTGAGCACGGCACGACCGCGATTTTCTATACCACGCTGGAGAAGGAAAACGACGCCGGAGATGTTGATCACATTCCGATGCTGAAAACCTTCACCGTGTTTAACGTTGAACAAATTGACGGCCTTTCCCTGACTGCTGAGGCTGTGAGTCCTGCTGAGACGTTTGACCCGTTGCCGCAGGCTGAAAATCTTTTCCAGAGCAGTGGCGCAAACATCATCGAAAAAGGACAAAATGCCTTTTTCAGACCCTCAACCGATGAAGTCAGATTACCGGAGCGTCACCTTTTTTCTGATGCCGCTAATTTCTACGCCACCGGCCTGCATGAGCTGGTGCACTGGAGCGGTGGCAAAACACGTCTTAACCGTGAAATGAAAGGGAGATTTGGCAGTGGGGATTATGCATTTGAGGAGTTGATCGCCGAGCTGGGAAGCGCGTTCCTGATGGCGGATCTGGGGATTGTCGGAGAGGTTCAGCACGAGAGCTATATTGCTTCCTGGCTGAAAGCACTGAAAAACGACAAGCGCTATATTTTTAAAGCCGCCAGTGCAGCATCGAAAGCGCATCGTTATCTGATAGATAAGGTTTGAGTTGAAGAACGGGAAGCCGCAAAGGAGTGCGGCTTTAACCTGATTCAGGGGCAGGCAGAATGACGGATTTTTCAATTTCCCTGCGAATTTTCCGGGCATCGGGTGCCCGGAAAATTCGCAGGCTGCGGGGGCGGGCGGCAAAGAGCCCGCGCATCCCGCAAACGTCATTATTACACCTGTGATTTCTGTGGATGACAGAGCCGGTATGACAGACTGACTGTTAAATGTGAAAGACTGCAACGGTAGCAGGACCTTTTTTTGGTGCTATGATAAGTGTATTAAACCGTGCGGATTGCACGTATCTCATGACGGGAGAGAAAGCATGACCGCGAAACAACGCAACACGCAGAGCGTGACCATGACAGTAGAGCGCGCCTTACTGGTCCGGGCGCGTGAGGCGGGTATTAACCTCAGTGCGACCCTGACAGCCGCCCTGGATGCCGAGCTTCGTCACCATGAAGCCAAAAAATGGCAGGAAGAGAACAGGGAGGCTATCGACGCATTAAATCGTTTCCATGATGAGTATGGCTGTTTCAGTGATGAATACCGGACATTTTAACCATGCAGTTCACCGTATACGGTAATACCGGTAAAAGCGCCGTTTACCCCCTGTTGCTTGATGTCACAAGCGATATCATTGGACAACTGAACCGCCGGATCGTGATCCCGCTGTTGCCTGTTGACAGGTATCCGGCAGGCCGCCGCCCGGATCGTCTTGTCCCTGTTGTCAGACTGACGGACGGCCAGGAATACGCGGTCATGACCCACGAACTGGCGAGTGTCCCTGTCCGGGCGCTGGGGACGGTGTTCTGCGATGCGTCGCAGTACCGCACTCAGGTGAAGGCCGCCATCGATTTCCTCATTGACGGCATTTAGTCGTGGCTGTCGGGGGCCTGTTCCAGTTCGGCTATCGTGCGGAACAGAAACATGTCGCGGTTCTTCGCATCAAACGGAACGGGAACACTGTTCCTCATCACCGTCCTGATGCTGCCAAACAGCCTGCCAAGCGACACGCGGGTCTTTTCGTCCGGCATGACATACATGGCATAGTGCCAGCATCCGGCGTCGCTGGCGGCCAGATGACTGTTGATAATGGTGATGTAGCGGGCGCGGGTTTTCAGCGAGCGCTCGGTTTCCACCGCGATGATGGCACCGCTGCTCAGGGTAATAATGCCGTCCGGTCGGTGCCGGACGCCCGGATACCGCGCTATAAATGCCCCCCGGTCGCCGTTAAGCCAGCCTGTACCGCCTTTTTCCTCCAGGGCCAGCCTGACCCGCTGGTTTAACAGGCGATGCTCCAGCGTCCAGTGCCGGAGTTTTCCCGGCTCAAAATAAGCGGGAAAAACAGGGTCATCTGCGTTAACCACCCTTGCCAGCCCCGGCATGGTTATTCCCCACAATGCCTTTTTCCCTGTCAGTACCGGATATTCATGTTTACTCATAAATCCCAGAGCCACCGCCTTATTCAGCAGGTTATACATCGCATGGTTATGTCTTCCTTTATAGCCGACAACTTTTTTTAATGTCTGGAAATCAGAGAATGTTTCTTCCTTAAGAAAACTCAGTAATGCCTCCATTCTCCGGTTTGCGGCTTCATTTCTTTCAGCAACGTTATGAATTAGCATTAGCTGCCTCACAGGTTAATGGACGGTTTGTGAACCTGATGGTCTTTTCCGGTATACAGCGGGTTTTTATGCTCAAATGAAAGCAGGTTGATATATTGCTTTTTCGCCGGTATATGAAAAAGTTTGGTCGCCTTCGCCAGATCATTCTGAGTAAATACAAAACCAACAAATTTTGGCAGATTAAGCAGCATATTACTGTCGATATAATAACGTTCTGCCTGGCGGATCATCCGGTCGGTTTCCATTTTCTCCGTCAGGGAAATATCCGTCTTCACTTTCCGCATCTCATCGTCAACCAGAATAGAGCCGGTCATTCTTGCCACCCAGTCGGCGGTATCCGGATCACGAAGGCGATAAACCAGCATAAACTTGCAGTTCTCAATCACTGAACCGGCGACGGCATCACCCTCCAGGTCCGCCGGACAGTCATACAAATCTTTCACCGACTGATGCGCCATGATGATATGCACACCTTTATCTCTTGCCGCACCAAGTCCCTCAAGCGCCGGGCGGGAAAGATGATATTTAAGTTCATCCAGAAAAATAGCGACAGGCCGGGGCTTACCTTGTATCCGGTCCCGCGTTTCGGCTATCTGGATCAGTCGGGTTAAAATCATGCGTTGCGCCGAAATGATTTTCTGATTACGCATTGAACCGATGATGTAACAGCATCCGCCCTCATTAAATATTGTCTTTAATGAAAATCCGTTGCGGGCGTTAATTGAGTTCACTAAGGCGATTTCCTCCAGCTCGCCATAAAAAGCAGGCACATCTTCACTGAGAGATTTCACAAAGTCGGTATTGAATAAATCCCGTAATGTCATGCCTTTTTCATAAATCGCCGCCGTATTTCTGGCGGCCCGTCGGTCGGCAATACGATAAAAGTCAGCGCCTTCGCCTTTTTTCCCCAGGCTGAAACCGGCATTAAACAGCTCCTCCAGTTGTTCATGAGAAATATCAGCCAGTAAATCCTGCTGGTAATGAAGGTCATTCAGGTTAATCAGGACAAACGGTTTTTCCGCTTTCAGGCAGGCGTCCCGCAGGACATGTGGAGCCCACTCATCATTTTTGGGATCTTCAACAAATACCCCTTCACCTGACAGTATGGCCTGATAAAGCAGGACACAGGCGCTCACTCCTTTACCGGAGCCGGTGGTGCCGATAAGGTCGGCGTGCTGGGTCTGAAATTCTTCTGCGGTGATATATTGCGGCTGATTGTCTTTATCCAGTCCGATGAAAATACCCTTATTCAGGTCAATATAATCCAGCGGATTATATTCGATGCTGTCAGGCAACATATCCCTGACGTCACGAACATCTGTTCTGATATTCCTTTCCAGTTTGCTTTTTTTAATCATCCGGTGTTTTAAACTGTCGATTTCTCCGGCCAGTAACCGTCGGGCGGTAATGTGAAAGGCCAGACCGGCAAGCGTCAATACGACCGTCAGTATCCAGAGTGATAACCTGAGCAGAATGTGATTATCGAGTACCGTAAAGAAAAAACTCAGCCCCTGAATGGTCAGCGGTGACAGCGTGCCGGATATAAAGAAGAAGATGGACACGCACGCCACTGATTTTAACCAGAAGGGGGCATTTTTTCTTTCCTCACGTGGCAGATGAAAAATGAATGGCAGCGTCAGCCCGGCAAACAGGGATAATATGACCGGGTTGTGTTGCAGCCAGAGCAGAAAAACAGAAAAGGCATCCGAAAAGGCATTCAGCCTTTGCATCAGATGAGTTCCCATGGCAGTGATCTCCGGTCTGATTTCGGTGTGACGGGCGCACCACATGGGCGTCACCGATGGACGTGATACCCCACGTCCCTGCACGACGCCCACCCGTGACGCCCATAAAAGGACGAAAAGCACTGAACGCCTGCGGCGCTCATGCCCGTTATCCGCGCTTTCAGAAGTCTGCCGACCGGTGGTCGTCCGTCCCTGAAACGCCCGTATGACGGACAACGGCGTGTTTCCTTTGTCCCGGCTGGACGCCCTGACAGCCGGAAACATGGGGGCAATGTCTTCGCTGAACGCTGCGTCAAAGCCCCCAGGGTCAAGGGCGGCACACCGTCGCACGCTACGCGCGACCAACCCCTTTAAGACGCGCGTTTAGCCTGTTTTTTCTCGCAGGCTCGAAAAAACGGGAACGCTGCTTTAAAGGGGTTGGTCGCGCCTGAACGGTCATATTCCCCGCTGGGGCGGAAAATATGACCTGGCTTGACGGTGTGCGGGGCAAGCCCCCCACAAAAACCGGCACGTGGGCGTGCCTTTTTGCTCGCCGGGGCGGCAAAATTTTTGCGGCTCCCCCCGGCCTGCTCAATTCGCTTTGGGCGAATGTTCACAGGTGAGCACGGTGCCTGAAAATTAACAATTTCTGCGAAATTGAATTTTCTGTCCGCACTCCACGTGCTTATTTTACGGCTTAACAATTTCTTCGAAATTGAAGCCAAAAATATGCACGCCTGAAACTCGCCGTCTGTCAGTCTGTGGCGTCGTTCGATATATTATCAGTGCCTGTGATTCACCTCTGTTCGTGGGCTATTTCAGCCAGGCATTCCCGTTCTGCGTTTAATGCCGCACGGTACGTTTCATCATCGGTCTTCGTTCCCTGACTTTCGGCATATCGCCTGAGCTTCTCTGCGTCCGGTTCATTAAGCTGTGAAAGATGATGTCGCAATAAATGGATAAACCGGCTTTCATATATCTCATAATAAAGCCCACATCCCCGGCAGGCTTCTTTTGACAGAGAATTATAGATACACGTAACAGATATTCTGTCCTGATGTGTTGAGTGAATGTTAGAAATAAACAGGTGTTCTTTGTTCACTTTTATTTCTCCATACGGGAAGGGTATTAACATAATGGTCAGGGGTTATTACCCTCTGACCCGGCCAAATCTGGACAGAATTTTATTCACCGCTGCCGGATCCGCACTGGCGCATTCCCCCAGGAAAACTTTTCTGGCATTCAGCGTATGATTGGGTAAAAATCCGTGCCGGTTCTTTTTGACGATATTAAAAAAGGCCCGTTCAGCAGAATGGCATTCGCTCCCTCCACTGTTTCCGGTTGCTTTACCGTACAGACAAAGCACGACTTCGCACGGGTCAGCAGCAAATGAATAAACAGGCGTCCCGGCAGCAATGCACAACATTGCCGCCGTAATAGCGGAATATTTCATGATGACGTCCTTACAGTAAAATGAATTTCATGATGTGAGGGGGATGATTTAACGCGAAAAATAAATGCGGGTATCGCTGCATGTCAGGCAGTCAGAGACCGGCTGATATGCAATAACGCCTTTTGCGCCATACTGACGCAGCCAGTTTTTTGCCGTAAAAAAATCTGCGCCTGATGGCGCTGCAACAACAATACGCGCTGAGTGGGCGACCGCGTAAAATACAGCGGGCGTCCAGCGTGTCTCATTATAATTCCGTGCATGAATGGACAATAACCATTTATCATTAACCACCGGAGAAGGAATAATAACCAGATTGTCCCGCCATTGCGGTAAACCGGTATTGACTGACTGGCCCGGTTTATTCCATTCAACAGGAACCGGTGGCGGGGGTGAAGAACAGCCGGAAAGTACCAGCGAAAAGAGCAGCATATTGATAACCTTCATCATGCTTTCATCTCCTCAAAAAAGGCGCGGCGGTGCAGTGGCCGGAAATAAATATCATTCATCCGGCGCACATTACCGTCCAGGTCGATACTCACGATAACGTCCAGACTGTCCAGTACCTTGCGTAACATAAAGGTGTAAGGGAGTCGGGCGCATTGCGGATTCTCATAGCAGCGGGTAATAAACCCGTCCACCGCTTCCCTTGCCGAACCGGCATGAAGGGAGGTCATACTGCCCTCATGACCGGAGCCGGTTATTTTGAGAAAATCCCAGGCTTCACCGCCGCGCACTTCGGTTAATAATATGCGGTCGGGATTCATGCGGTAATTCCAGCGCAGCAGGCTGGCGGGCGTCACCATTGACCATTTTTCATCTGCCGACTCCGACGGATAAAAAAGGTGGACGTAGTTTTTATGAATAAAGAAGGTGATTTCCGGGTTATCTTCAATGGTCGTAATACGCAGATGAGGGGGGATATAACCAATCAGCATCTTCATATAGGTGGTTTTCCCGGTACTGGTTTCCCCGGCCACCGCGAGGGTTTTACCGTACTCCACGCACTTCTCCATAAAGCGCGGAATATCTTTCGCGTGATATAAGGTCAGTAATTCCTCATCATGTGTCTGCGTTTTTTCTGTACCGGCCACCCGGTTATAAAACCCGGCGTCGATATAGTCCTGATGCGGGATTTGAACCCGTGAGGGTTTACGCAGCGTGATGGACACCGTGTCACGCTCGCAGGCCGGGGGGACGATGACCTGACAACGCTCACCGGATTCCAGCGTGGCGGACAGTCCCGGCTTGATATCTTCGATATTGTCGCCGTGATGCTTCGCCAGACACCGGGCGAAGTTGTAGTAGCCCTCATAATCCAGCGGAACGGCGTGCTGCTCCCAGACACCGTTAATTTTGGTGAAAAGCTCACCCGGACGATTAACGGCGATCTCCGTCAGTCCGGGAAGCGCCAGAAAATCGCCAAAAAATCGCTGCTTATAGCGGTCCAGGGAGATGTTTTTAGCGGTCATTTTTCATCCTCAGCGTATAGATGCCGGAAAAATCAATATCCTGTCCGGTGACCAGGTTGATGATCTCACCCTGATTTTTGTGCACGGTCGGCGGGATATTGATGCTGTTTTCCAGCGTGGTTCGTGCCATATCTGCCATGGCCTGACGGCTGTTTTCGGTGTAGTCGGTATTACGATCTTTCTGACCCGCGCTGTTGGAAGCCCATGCCGCAACATCGGGGATCATACCGACCAGTAATGCGCCCCCGAATCGCTCGCTGAAATGCGAATCGATCCAGCCGTCAACACCCGCCTCGCCCAGTTCCCCGGCAGCGCGGGTATCAACCAGCGGAATATCAAGATAAGGGGGCTGGCGGGTACGCAGTTTCGTGATGATGAGGAAGGCGCGGCCCTGTCCGTGCGTCATTCCCGTTTCCGCACCCGTCTGGTAAATGCCCGTGGCGGTGGTCCCTTTTTCAATCAGCTTCGTGTTACCGCTGGCGCTCCAGATATCGTCGGCGATCGTGCAGCGGATTTTCCCCGCCCGATCCGAGACAAAGCGGTAATCCAGTGAGCAGGGAATGGCGGTATTTTCCGGCACATACAGATCCGGGTTGTAAGGAATGCGCCGGACCGCTGCCGGGGACGATTCCGTTGGTGTCGGTGTGGTGTCTGTCTGCTGACCAGTAGAGGTTGCCTGTGTCATTTCCTGCTGTCGGGTCCGGACCGGGTTTCGGGCCGCAGCGGCAGAGTTGTCCCTCCGGACCAAAAAACGGGCTTTATCCAGTTCCGGTGGCGTCTCCGGCCCGGTGACCGTCGTACTGCGCGGGATGCTGTCCACCGGTTCTGGTGTGTCCGCCGCGGTATCGTGCGCCCCCAGATCGGTACGCTGCCGGTAATCGCTCCGGTTCGGCTGTGGCGCGGCATCCTGTCGTTTTTCTTCACCCGGTGGCCAGAGAAGATTGCGGTATACCCAGTTGCCCGCCCATGCCAGCCCAATCAGCGCAACGGCGGCGAGCGCCAGAAACGCGGTGGCTTTCCCGCGCCTGCGCTTTTTCAGTTTGTTGATAGCGGGTTGTACCGGATCGTTCTCTTCATCCTCCTGCATGGTGAGAAGCGCCGCTTCCCGCCTGGCACGGGCCTCGCGCTCAAGTGCAGCAATGTCGTCCTCCGGTTGCGCCGGGGAGGATCGGGACTCATCAGGTTCAGGATGCGGGTGTTCGTCGTTCATCTGCATGACTCCTCTGTTATCAGTGGGTGGCGGGCTTTTCCACCCGTTCGACCTGCGGGGAGACGGTGGCACCATCAGCGGCCCGGACCCGGCCAAATCCACGATTTTCCAGGCCGACCACGGCGTTGCCGGAACGCAGAACCAGACGGGGCGTGGCCTCCTGAATGAGCAGTACGGTGAAGTTGCCTTTTCGGCGGACACTGCTGTTAACCACATGTTCCTGGCCGTTCAGCACTTTCGTCACGGAGGGAATGGATTTGGCCGGGGAGAAGCCCACGAAGGTAAAGCGGCCATCGTCATACGCGAAATCCGGGACAATCCGGACGCTGTCGCGCCCCGGATAACTGAGGTAGTCCCAGTTGCGCGGCGTCTGCGCGGCATTCAGGGCCTGCTGAATGTCGGCCTGCTGCTGTTTTTGCTCACGCTCCAGCGCGCTGGTCGCTGTCTCACGGCTGGCCTTCTCCCGGTCTTCGCCCGGATAGCGGTAACTCACCTGGTAAGCGGGCTGCTGCGGGGATTTATCATCAATGACGTTCAGCTCGACGTTGTACAGCCGCCGGGTGGTGACAACCAGCAGGTTGGTGTGCCAGTCCCGACTGTTGGGCGGGATGACCACCTGTGTGGTGTTCCCGTCCGCGCCGGGCGCACCCTGAACGAGCGCTACCGGGCGGACACTGACCCGGTTGGCGACCGGCGTGGCTTCCCACGCCTCCTCAAAACCGGGTCTGGCGCTGATAACCGCCTCGTCGCTGTCAAAGACCAGCGTGGTCATGAAGCCGGGCCGGGTACTGACGACGGTGACGTTCAGCGGGTTATAAACCACCTGCTGAACGCGGGCGTCGTAGCGGCTCGCCTGTGGGATGGCGGCACTCCATGCGGTGCCGCACAACATCAGCGCAAGCAGGATAAAGATGATGCTTTTCATTATTCGCCTCCCCGGATTTCACGGTCTGCCTGCCAGCTGGTCACGGTAAACCCGAACGGGTTAACTTCCCGTTCGGTGTCGCTCATTTCCCTGCCGGGGTCGGAGTGGAACGTCAGGCGGGCATCCCAGTATTCGGTGCGGGTGCTGTTGTCCGCGAGGCGGCGGATAATCTTTTTGTAACGCAGGGTGGCGACCTTGTCGGGGTCAGTGCCCCCGGTGAGCTGGTTTGACAGAATGTCGATCCGCACGGTATGCGCCCCGTTCTGATACACCTTGTCCGGGGCGTCTTTACCGGCATACAGCGCCAGATAGTCATCGTTGACCTGAGGGCTGTTGTAAATCTGTACCGTGGCGTAATCGTCCTGGAGGGAGGGATAGACATACCGCTCACGCAGCCTGACGTAGCTGGCGGTCATCGCCTTCTGATAAGCGTCTTCCGCCGTCAGGTGGGTTTTTGACACACGGGTGACGTGCTCCACACGTCCGGTATGATTATCCACGGTGTACAGTTCAACGACCGTCTGTTTCAGGGGCAGCATCAGCACCAGGGCGATGAGCGCCAGCATGGCGGTAAGCAGGCCCGTGCCGCCCACCATAAACCCGGCTTTTGTGGCGCGTTTGTCCCGCTCAATCATCTGCTGCTCGAAGGTGCGGGAATCCGCAATGAGGGTTTGTTCACTCATAACTGTTTAACTCCGCCATAATCTGTGGGGTGTTCACGGGGACGCCCTGGCCGCTAAAAGCAGGAGGACGGGGAGACTGCGCGCAGCCGGAAAGCGCGCACAGCAAAGCCAGCGCAATCAAGCGTTTCATGGGGTATTTCCTCAGGGAGATCAGTGGAATGAAAACAGGGCTATGTTTTCACCAGGGGGTGTAACGGGGGTATTTCGACCAGGGATGACAGGTTTAACGATGGAATTTCTGAACCGCCGAGTCTCTGGCTTGTGCCAGTCGCCGGGCTTCGTTGCGGGCGATCATCTGCTCAATCGCATACTTACGCGCTTTCGCCGCGCTGTATCCCGGACCGCTGCCGGGTTTACCCGCGCTGGCATCTCTCCAGCCCTGGAGCGTGTCCTGAACGGCGCGGGTTGTCTGCTTCCCGGCTCCTGCTGCCAGTTTTCCGGCACCAAATGCCGCAGCGCCAATACCCACCGCCGCCAGTCCCTGCATGGATATGGTCGCACTCGCCCCGGCGAGTGCTCCGGCCAGCCTGGCGGAGAGGTAAACCAGTATTGCCGCGCAGATACCGGCAAGGCAGACCTGTGCGCCTAACTCCACAATATTGGCTTTTGCAGCTCCGGCCAGTGATTGCGTTAATATTTTGGTCACAAAATTTATAACCATTCTTAATGATAAGGCTGAAAAAAGAACCGTTAATATGGCTGCAAATATATTTTGCAGCCAGTTATTAAACATAGGGCGTAAAAATCCATATATCAGACAGAATATGAATATGGGCGCAGTAATACTCAGCAGTAAAATCATCACCTCCGCGATCATTGAGACAAAGGCTGTGACCAACATTAAAACGAACACCCCAAGCCAGACATAAAGCTGAGCAGTCATGCCCTCATCTTTTATGTATGTTGAATTATCCATGTCATGCAGTGTTTTTCCGAGTACCTTTGCTTTATCCCATAGCGTATCTAACATCTGCCATATATTATCGCCGCCGGAAAATCCCTCCTTTAAACCATTAATAGAGTCGATAACGCTGTCAAGATAACCGCTGACGTTTGCCACAAAAGACAGAATGATCGCCATCCTCATGAGGTCCCACATGACATCTTCCATCGGCGTGGACAGCTTACCCGCCAGAGTCTGGTATCCACGCCACAGGATATAGAGGGTGGCTGACGCCGCCGCCAGTCCCATAACCATTGCAGAATGTTCCATCATCAGACCACTGGTGGATTGTGTTATTCCACCAATTAGCTGCTTCTCTATAAATTCAAATGTACCGAGATCAGCCATAGTGAACCTCTCTACTCATGGAATTTAAGTGTGGGAGCATTGAGTTGCTGGATCTGATAATGCGCTTCGTTGGCATTTTTACAGTTTTCTGAAGCACTGCCGGTTTTCTGGCATTTTTCATAAACCGTTTTTAATTCATCCGGATGATCACGATACCATTGTGTTGTTTTGGCTTCCTCGTCACATCCGGAAATTATTGTAATAAATGAAAGGGTTAAGATAACGATGATTTTATTCATTTGCGCTCCATTCCTTATTTATTCATGAAATTTCAATGTGGGAGCATTTAATTGCTGCTGATTCCACTGTTTAATACGCTCGTTCTCCAGCACTTTTTCGCGCTGTTCTGCTGCCTTCACGCTGATTTCCCACTGGTCAGTGAGCGTGTTCAGCATTACTGATTTTAGCTGAATACTGTTGGCAAGGTCCTGAGACTCCTTTGTGTCTCTGGAAAGTGCAATACGGTTTGAGAGGCTGTTAATTTCCCCCAGCATCTGGCTGACCTGCCCCTGTATCTCGTCAGTCTGCTCAAACTGAATCGCCTTATTGATGACTTGTTGCTTACAGACCCTGGCGTAATTTTCGGATTGTTCTGTGTTGCAGGTGTCGAAAATTTTATACTTTTCGTACAGGGCATCGAACTGCCCGGAAGAACCGCCGGAAAGCAGCAGATCATTGAGTGCCTGCCCTGGCTTGCGCAGCTTCTCAAGGTCGGATTTCAGGCTTTTGGCCTGGTCAACAAAGTCAGCAATATCACGGATGCCGGTGGCCGTTGCCAACTGATCTTTATACGCCTGGATCTGGCTCTGATAATGCTGCGCAGTCTGCATCCAGCGCTGCGCTTCTTTCAGCCATTCGGCTTCACGCAGTGGGTCAGCATCCACCAGAACGGGAATACCGGCATGTGCCAGCGGGCTGACCATCACGCACGCGAAAATCAGGGCATGAAAACGCCTTTTCATCATGGTTCTCCTTCATGTTGTCAGAGTGCCTGAGCCAGGTAGGAGTCCAGCCATTCATACGGCTGCATCCCTTCCTGGTAAATTGAGTTGAAGATTTCGAGGTTATCGGCGCTGCCGCTCATGACCCGGGTGTATCTGCCGATACCGGAGAGATCGAGCGTCACGCGGGCGGCAAAGCGCCGGGTGTCGCCGCGCCTGAACTGATTTTTTACCACCACATACTGACGAGCCTGCGGATCCAGATTTTTCACCACATCAAACACTTCCGGTTCAAACTTCATCCCGTCAACATAGTGCTCCCGGTCGGCACCGGGGTTGGCTGCCAGGATTTGCGTTCCGCACTGCTCAATCACGGCGGGCGCAATTTCATCCCGGATGATCTCCGCCGGTGACTGGGTGCCCACAACCAGCATCCCGTTCAGTTTACGGATGGTTTTCAGTCGGTTATAGGCGAAATCCTTAAAGACCGGGTCCCGAAGCCACTTCCAGAACTCGTCCATAAAGATAACCAGTCGTCGCCCGTCGAGCAGAGTGGTAATGCGGTACAGCAGGTAAAAGGAGATCGGCGCACAGACGTTCGCATCATCCAGAAACTCCGTGCCGTCAATGCCAAAGTTATCGCAGTGGCTGATATCGAAGGTGTCTGTGGCGTTATCAAACACCCAGCCGAACTCGCCGCCCTGCGCCCACTGCGACAGGCGGATGCTCAGACCGTTCTCCTGTGCCTCACGGGTGGCAGGCTCCGGCAGATTCTCCAGCAGGCGCGTAATACCACAGGTACGGTATTGCGGCTCATTGCTCATCACGGCATTAACGGCGTCGTTCAGGCGACGCTCATCACGGGGCGTGATGGTCGCACCGTTACGCGTGCACAGCAGTTTCATCAACTGGCTGATAAAACTGATATTACGTTTTGTGGGCGACAGCGAAAACGGGTTCCATCCCGTGGGGTCGCCATGCGTGATACGGAAGTAACGGCCGCCCAGCGCCCGGATATTCATTTCCGCGCCCCGGTCCTTATCCAGATACACCGTTGTCAGCCGTTTCGTTTTCGTATCGGGCGAAAAACTGTCCGCGCGGCCATATTTCTGCTGCATGTTTTCCAGAAACGTCATCAGCATGGTTTTACCCGAACCGTTGGTACCGAGAATGCAGGTACTGGCCGGGTTCTTCTCGTTGAACTCGTCCTTGTCCGCCAGCGTGTTGTGCAGGTTCAGGTAGTAGCCATCCCCTGACGGGGTGCGCAGCAGGGCCATCGCATCTCCCCAGGGGGCGTTATCGCGTTTGCCGGGGTAGAAGTTGTGCAGTGCGGCCAGCTCCACAAAGTTCTTGCTGCTCAGTTCGCCCAGGCGTGGCCGTAGGCGATAGTTACCGGGCAGTTGCGCCATATACGCCGCTGACAGTGAAAGCGCTGCCGGAACC
Source organism: Citrobacter sp. C13 (assembly GCF_014596815.2). Classification (NCBI taxonomy): domain Bacteria; kingdom Pseudomonadati; phylum Pseudomonadota; class Gammaproteobacteria; order Enterobacterales; family Enterobacteriaceae; genus Citrobacter; species Citrobacter sp. C13. The sequence continues at coordinate 4,339,213 of NZ_CP115024.1, read as the reverse complement.
GGGGTGATGCCGAGATTGTTCAGGGCATTGCTGATTTCACTGGTATCGGCCACCAGACTGTCCAGCGTGCGGGAAAACACCATGAGGGAGAAATGGTGTTTGCCAAAGGCGATTTTCCCCGATGTCAGCAGGTCAAGCGCCACATCCAGATCCAGCCGCTGGGATACCGCGTCATCATCCGAACTCATTAACAGACGGCGGGTGCGTTTGATGGCCTTACGGGCTTCCTCGCGTGACATGCAGGTGTAAGACTGCGTTACCACGTAATCACAGGGGGCATACAGCAGCGAGTCCATCATCCCCGTCGCCGTCTCCTCCGGGAACTCCTTCACTTCCAGCCCCCGGAAATAGTGCGTGCCGCTGACGTGGTTTATCTGCCCGGACTCTGCCGAAAAGAACAGCGCTGCCGATCCCATCACCGAATACGCGGGAGTGCGGGTGACGCGCACCCTGCGCCACTGGTGCGTCAGCAGGTACTCATAAAAGGCTAACTGGGAGGAGAATACCGCGTTGCCTTCGGTGAAGGTGCCGAGAGGACGGGCCGTGTAGCGTGACAGTGCGGTATCGAGTGAGCCTTTGATTTCCAGCATTTCCCGCAGCGCGCCGCCAAGCTTTTTCAGCTTCTGACCGTCTTTCATACGTCTGCGTCCGGCCTTTTCCAGACGGACAAACGGGCGGTAGCAGACGGTCAGGAACAGGCGGTTACGGCGAAACGGATCCGCCGCCAGCGAAGCATAATAGAGACGGCTGATTTCATCGGCGTAAGGGTTGCCGGACGCCTTGTGCAGTGAATCCGAGAACGGCTCCCGCACGTTATGGATATAAAAGGTGACCGGCATTCCCTCGAAGGAGCGGATGAGTCCGTGCAACTGGTTGCGGTCAATACTGAGGGTTTCTTCTGATTCGCAGTCAAACGGGGTGCCCGTCAGTTCCCAGGTGCAGTAGAGGTCACTGTCTGGTGAGCGGACAACATGCTGATGAATATGCGATGAATACGGTATGTACTTTCTGAGCGTGGCACACTGATTCAGTTTCATGGTGGTGAGAAACTCCGTGATATCAACGGCCTCATGCTCAACGGGCATAAAGGCGGTTGCGCCGAACAGACGGTTTGCTGCCGGTTTTCCTCTTGCCCTGAGCCAGACGGCAATCAGGCTGAACCGCAGGGGTTCATTCCGGGTGAGCGACTTCATCACCAGAAATTCAACCGGGAGCAGGGCAAGGAACGCGACAGAAGTCCAGACAGCGATGATGATGGTAAATCCCGTGACACCCAGCAGGGGCACCATCGGCACCCCCCACAGTGCCGCCGGACGTTTCATTGCCTTGAGCAGCTTTGCCATAAGTGACCTCTCAGCTCATCAGCAGCGCACCGATCTCACTGCCCCCGCCAATCAGGATCCCGCCGATGATGATGTAGGCGCACTGGGACAGGCTTTCGCCTTTCCAGAGCGTCTTGTAACCCACCCAGATCACGGCCACGGTGATGGTGATGGCCGCCAGGCCATGCAGGCCAGTGGAGACTTTTTCCATCACCGTGTTTGCGCGCTGAAACCCGTCGGCAAACGCCGGGGTTGCAGAAAAAGCCGTCAGCACACCAGCAGAAACGGGGCTGGCTGCCGCCTTAAGCTTGTGGAAACGTGTCATTATTCTTCCTCCTCATGGGCTGGCCGGGAGAGACTCCGGCGCAGTGACGACGCGGAGAGCGGTGCGATGGCGGTGTTGTCCTGACGAAGTTTCGCGGGGATGCCACGCACGACGGTCCCCGGCCAGATCACGCGGGGGCGGGACGGGGGATCGGCAGGGATGGCCTTCAGGGAAGTCGCAGTGGCAGAGCTATCCTCGCGGGTGCCGGGTACGGCATAGCGGGGAGATGCCGGTGTTAAACCCATTCGCTGCACATAGCTCGTCCCGGAAAACGCGGCTTCCGGCTGTTGTCCGGTACGGAAATTGCCGGAGTAATAACAACTCAGCGCCCTTTTCAGGGTGCCGCCACGGCGGTAGCAGTCGCTGAAGATGCGTTCAAAGACAGACAGATTGGTGCAGGGATCAAGCAGATCGGTGGCCGTCACGCCGTAGTGACGGAAATTGGTGCTGGTGATTTGCATCAGCCCGACGGAATAACGCCGGTTATGTATGGCAATACGTCGGATAATGCGCTCGGCATCGGCCCGACTGGCGGGAAGATGGGAAATAACAGAATTGTCACCGGAGGCTCTTCTGGCCCTGGGGACTATCTCGGCGATGGCATAAGGATTAAAACCGGATTCCACCCGTGCCACATCAAGTGCGGTGGACGGATGAATGCTGGCGGCACACTGCATGGCCGCCGCCAGAAAAACAGTGGTGGAAAGCATGATAGCCCCGGGATTTCAGGCAGCGCGCAGGTCAGCGGACCCTGTACGCTGTGGAGTAAGGAGTGATAAAGAAGAGTTAAAGCGCTGTTTCGCCGGGTACCGTACTCTGTGGCGGGTTGTTATCCTCCCGGGGTTCAAGCAGGACCAGTTTGCCGGAGACGGCAATACCGGGCGTCAGGACAATATTCAGGCCGGACTTACCGTTATGGGAAAAGGCCACACCGACTTTTGTCCAGTACGTATTTTTGTCGCCCTGCAAATCCGGCTGAGTTTCCTGGGTGACATAGGCGTAATAAACGGGTTTTCTCATGATGCCCCCTTTAATGAAATGGTGAGATATAACATTTTCGATCACATCCCGATCCTGCATTCCGGTTTTAACGGGTCAGCGAGAACATTCAGCGGCACCCTGAATTGTGGTTGTGTGACAGCCCGGCCCATATTTTTAAAGAGCAATACCCGACCCGGACGAATTAACGTCCAACAGGGCAACCATTCTGTAATGGTGTGTTCAGCATGAGGGGGGCGGGTCAGACTATAAACAATAAACTCAAAACAAAAATGAAAGAGTTAATCGGACGGACAAATAGAGACGTGGGGGGCGGAAAAGGAAATTAAAATAAGGCAGGAGGTTTTATTCTTATTTAATAATACAGATAAAGACATATGAGGAATTTATTCCCCATATGTCTTACTGTTTACGCTTAACACTTGCGGTGTTCAAGTTTATCCTGACATTCCGTACAGGTTGTTACGCCCGGGAGTGCCTGTCGTCGTTGTTCAGGAATAGGCTTATCGCATAAACGACAGTGGAATAATGATGGTGTTGTTCTCGGTTTAAAACGGCTCTGTTCAATCATCTCTTCCAGCCGCTGCTCATTAAACTCCTGATCGCGGTCGATTTCATCCGGCATGGAGGGGCCTCCTGTAAGCAGCGGCTTCCTGCTCACACTGCGCAATGCGCTTCCAGACCGTGGTGAGTGACAGCCCTCCGGCTTTCGGTAGCAGGGTTTCGGTTACCTGCATCATGGCGGTCAGTGCATCAGGTGACTCAAGGTTGTCTACCCGGCATTGTTGCCATTGCTGCCAGATAGCGGCATCCGTCTCTTCGTCGGGTTCAGGCGTCCGGCCAAAAGGCACGCTGACACCCAGCAACCGGCGACGAAGGCAGACTTCATTGGAGGTAAGGCCAAAGTACTGATTCAGCAAGGCAATAGAGCCGCCCAGATGAATCGCCCGGTTAACCTGCTGTTTTCGCCGGTATTCCTTGCGGGCCTGAGCCAGCAAATGATGCAAAACATCATGACGGATATTGACCGAGATAAAGAGGGCTGAGGCCCTGCTGACAACAAACAACTCATCAAGCGACAGCTGATTAAGGGCAGTCATTTCGTCTAAGGTGAATCCCAGCGATTCACAATGGCGAATATTCCCTTCTTTCAGCGCACACAGGGCATCGGTTAATACAGCGTAATTCAGTGTCGGGGTCATAATTCTGTTCCCTCCCTAAAAATTTTTAGCGGCTGGATAATTTAAGGTTTATCCATTCGTCAATTTCAGATTCGAGCCAGGCAACACTGGCCGGGCCAATCTTTATTGAACGGGGAAAGGTGCCGTCTTTCATATACAGATAGATTTGCGAGCGTTTCAGACCGGTTTTCTCTTCAACCTGTCTCAGGCGTAATAACTGATGTGATGTCATAATTTCCTCCAGTGCAGAAACGGGATATGCCCGGAGAAAACAAAAAAACACAGGTGGAGGAGGGGAGGGAAGCGGGGGAACCCGTATTACGGATCTCATTGTCCGTAATACAGGTTAGCAGGATAAATGAATGGATTATTTGCGCGAGCTCCTCTTATCGGGAGAACCTCTTTCAAGTGCGGTTTTCAGTGTGTCACCACTCAGGTGATCGGTAATACCCTCCTCTGATGCCCACTGCTCAAAAATGGACAGCAGTTTATAGGGCTGATTCATCAGGGGACTGATGGTGTCATTACGCCGACAGGAAAGCCAGAACAGTCGGGAAAGTGGGGTAGATATCCGTGTGCGTGAAGGGCTCTCCGGAGAGATATTTTCTCCACCGCCAGGTTTCATGAGTTTATCCAGTTCACTGCAGCGGATGACAAAGCAGGCATCGGCCGGAAGATAATACAGGGGAAAGAAGGTATGATGAGAACATCGTCTCATTTTTTTATATGAAGGATGTGCATAAATATCCGGGGTGATATTTTTGGGAAGGTGCATAATTTGTTTCTTGATCCTCTCCCGCCATGTTGTCTGCTCAAACAGCTGAAATATTTCCCCGGCAATGATGACAGAAATACCATGATTAACATGATGTTCTTCCGGTAACGGGAGTGACAGCGAACGGGCCAGTAAGTGCTGTATCAGCAGAGATTCATGACCACTCAGTGGGGTGTCAATAATCCGGTTTCTCGGGAATATATATTTTCCACCGGTGCTGACCATGAGGCTGGAATGACGGAGGAAACTGCTTCGGTCAAGAAAGCACAACCGGTGAATTAATGAATTGGTAACAGGCCTGAGTGTCACTTTATATTCGGATACTCTGACTTTGCGTAAAATGACGGGGGACTGAAAATAAATCGATAATGTAATGTCACCATACAGTGCATGGCGGTAAATATCACTGTCAGTGACTCTTTTTGTTACCAGATCATGTGCGATTTCTGTCGCTTCCCCGATGGTTATCCATTCCGTATCCATACCTGGTGTGGGGGAGGGGAAATTGTCCTTACTCATTATTCATCTCCTTTATCTGTTCAGATTTAAACTGGAGTTGATTTTGTGACCGAGAGTTAAAGATATGCAGGTGTGTTATTTTGTTATTTTATATAACCCGGAGCGGAGTATGCTCAGGACAAAATGTGAACTTATATATTAACCTGTAGGCTTTTTTATTATGACAGGGAGGCGATATCTGTCACGTATATTCAATGTTGATGCGATGCTCTGATTTCCCTTCCGGGAAACAGAACAATGATGATAAAGAATTTATTACAGTAAATGTTATTTTTGCAGTAGCTTTATTCTTAAGGGCGAAATAAAACCGGAAGTGATATGATGTTAGCTGAATGTTAATTGAGCTCTTTATGATGAGGATATGGAAAAGGATACCATGGTTTCTTTGTAAAAAGACGGGCAGAGTTAAAGAAAGATAATGCATGCCATTTATCTCCTGATATCATCGTAATAACGTATAAATATTATTAGTCCTTTGTTTTTTAAATTTCAATAAATAATTTTAATTTTACAAAATATTTTTATTATATGTTTATCAACCAGTTATTGTTGTTGGTTAATTAATTGATGATACTTTGTTTTAATGCGGGTCAATAATCTGTCGTGTTGGTGTATATGGTTTTAACAAAGGTAACGCAATAATAACAATGATATGTTGAGTATATTAAGACATATCTTATAGAAAACGGGGTCTGAATGTTTTGCGAGAATATTGATATTCCAGTCAAGATAATCAGGAGTTGTATGACTTCCCGTTGTTTAATTGCCTGAGTTATTACAGCACGACCTCAGAAAAACGGATTTAAACGGGGCAATGACATCTATGGATCGAAAAAGCAGCGCCCTGACGCAGGTGCTGCTTTTAAGTGGCCTGGTTATTATTTAGCTGCCTGCAGAAACCTTATGCTGCCGGGCATAAATATACGACGGCACATACTTCTCCCGACAGGTATCCAGATAGTCCGACCACCACTGCATCATTTCGATCCGGGCTTCCAGATGCTCTGCTTTGTGCACATAGGCAGCCCGCACTCCGTTGCGCTCTTTGTGGCTCATCTGTCGCTCAATGGCATCCTTTGACCAGCGCCCGGACTCGTTCAGGGCGCTACAGGCCATGGTCCTGAAGCCGTGGCCGCAGACTTCGGTTTTGGTGTCATAGCCCATCACGCGCAGCGCCTTGTTGATGGTGTTCTCACTCATCGGCTTGTTCAGGGTATGTGCGCCCGGAAAAACGAAGACTGATTCGCCGGAAATCGCCTGAATCTGCTTCAGCAGGGCGACCGCCTGTTGCGACAGCGGCACCAGATGTTCATCCTTCATTTTTGCACCACGCTCTGAAAACCTCACGCCTTTTACGGCCTCACGCTTTGCAGGCACTGTCCAGATATGGGCTTTCAGGTTAAATTCATCCCAGCGTGCGAGACGTAGCTCACTGGAACGCAGAAAGACATGCAGACTGAGATCCAGCGCCAGACGGGTCAGTTCCCTGCCTTTGTAGTCATCCATCTTTTCCAGCAACTCCGGCAGGCGATTCAGGGGCAGGGCGGGGTGATGCCGGGTCACCAACGGGGTCACGACTCCCTCTAAATCGTAAGCAGGATTGTATTTAATCACACCTTGCTGTACTGCATGGCGCATGATTTTGGTCAGATGCTGGCGAACCCGTCCGGCAACATCATGCACGCCTTTATCGTCAATGGCCTTAACCAGTTGCGCCAGATGACGGGTTTCAATCTCAGCGATATCCATCGCGCCGATAACGGGGAAAACGTAGCGTTTAAGGCAAGTGAGAATTTTACCGGCGTGGGCTTCCGACCAGAGTTTAAGACTGCTGGTGTGCCACGCCATTGCCGTATGCCGGAATGTGCGGGATTCATCAACGGCGGTGTTGTGCGCCTTGTGAAGCTGAGAAGGGCTGATGCCGGATGCAAGCAACTTACGTGCTGCATCGCGCTTTTCGCGGGCTTCCGCCAGCGTGATCTGAGGATAGGGGCCAAAGGCCAGACGGCTTTCTTTCCCGGCGAGGCGGTAGCGGAAATACCATAACTTAGAGCCGCTGCCCGATACCGTCAGATACAGGCCTTGTGAATCGGTGAGTTTGTAGGATTTTGTGAGGGATTTGGCTGAGCGGATTTTGCTGTCAGTTAACATATGAGGGCCTCTCCAGTTTATCGAACTGAACGACCCGCAATCTGACCCCATTTTTTCCGGATACTAAGGGATAAATCAAAACGTACCGGAAAGACTTTTTACACCAACCAATTGAATTACAACAAGATAGAGATTCATAGGAAAGCATAAAAAAAGAATAGTGGTGCCCGGACTCGGAATCGAACCAAGGACACGGGGATTTTCAATCCCCTGCTCTACCGACTGAGCTATCCGGGCAACGGGGCGCATTAAACCGTATTCACGTCTGTCAGTCAATCAAATTTCTGGAAACATTGTTCAACCGCTTAATATTGCGGCAATCTGCATGGTTATGCCTGAAGTTTGCACAAATCTATCCGGCAGAGGCGACGAAAACAGGTAATGCTCGCTTAGGTCAGCGCACCGCCCATTCGGCACTGGGCAAAGCGCAGGATATCTTCAGCCAGGCGGTGTGCCGTTTCGACATCAGCATGGCTACGATTAACCAGCATGCGGCTCAGGCAGCCTTCCAGCACCAGTTCCATCTGTTTGGCGACCATTGCCGGGTCGTCAACTTCCAGCGTAGTCAGCAGCTCATGGGTGAAGTCATGTGCCGCCTTTTTTTGCTGATCGGCTAACTGATGGATCGGATGCCCGGGATCGGGGTAAAACGTACAGGCGGCGATGAACAGACAGCCGGGATAGCGATTATTGCTCACGCATTCGGACAGCGCAGTGTAGCGCGCCAGTAATTTCTGCTCAGCGCTCAGCGTGTCATCCAGCAAAAGCTGACGCCGCCAGATATCCACCCGCTGGCTGAGGTAGCGTAGCGCATCGTACAGAATGGCCTCTTTATCGGGCCAAAAGCGCTGCAGTTCATCCAGAGGATAATCGATGCGTTCGGCCACCATTTCCAGCGTGGTATTGGCTATCCCTTGCACCTCAAGTAATTTCAGGGCTTCTCCCAGGACATCTTCACGTTGCACGGTATTCTCCTCCGTATTTCCTGTTGCAAGTGTCGCTCACGGTTGGCGATCGCGCAAATGTGCGCTGAAGGTCGCGGCATCCATAAAGCCCGTAACCCGAGCTTCCGGGTGCTCTTTCCCATCGGCATCAAAGAACAAGATAGTCGGCAAACCTAAAACCTGTAGATGTTTCAGGAGAGCGACATCCTGGGCATTGTTTGCTGTCACATCTGCCTGCAATAGCACCGTGTTGCCTAGCGCTTGCTGAACCTGCGGATTACTGAACGTGTACTTTTCAAATTCCTTACAGGCTACACACCAGTCGGCATACAGATCCAGCATGACTGGCCTGCCTTTAGCTTGCGCCAGTGCTTGATTTAACGCATCTACCGATGCCACCGGCGTGAAGTTAAGATGTACCTGGGTTTGAGCATGTGGTGCGCCGAACGCCCAGTCTTGCAATGGACGCACGCTTACCAGTGCTGCGGCTAACAGGACAATCTGCACGATACGCATCCAGGCGTGCTTTGCCTGTAGGCTGGTGATGAACGCCCAGCCAAAGAACGCGACGGCTAGCAGTGACCATAAGCGAACGCCCCACTCGTCGCCAACGATACGTTCGAGTAAGAAGACGGGAAGCGCCAGAATGACAAAGCCAAAAGCGGTTTTGACATGTTCCATCCATGGGCCACTTTTAGGCAGCAGGCGGTTGCCAAATACGGTAATCAGCATCAGGGGTAATCCCATCCCCAACGCATACAGATACAGTGTGCCGCCTCCCAGCCACATGTTCCCGCTCTGAGCGATATACAGCAAAATCGCGCTTAGCGGGGCCGTTGTGCAAGGAGAACAGATGAGGCCAGCAATCGCCCCCATCGCAAAGACGCTGCCGGGAGATCCGCCTTGCTGGCGGTTACTCATTAGCGTGAGGCGCGTTTGCAGCGATGAGGGCAGTTGCAGCGTGAACAGGCCAAACATTGACAGAGCCAGCAGCGTAAAGATGACGGCAAGGCCAATCAGGACGTAGGGATGCTGAAGCGCGGCCTGGAACTGCAAACCGGCGGCTGCAACAACCAAACCCAGCGCGGTATAGGTGAGCGCCATCCCTTGAACGTAGATAAACGTCAGCAGCAATGCCCGTCCGGTTGATAAGCGTTGCTTGCCACCCAGTACGATACCGGAAATCAGCGGATACATCGGCAGTACGCAAGGCGTAAATGCGATACCAATTCCGATCAGCAATGCCCACAGCGCGGAGAAGGGGAGTTGGGCCGTGGGCTGCGGTTTCTCTTGCGGATCTGCAGTGGCTGGGGCTGGCGCAGGGGCCGCCGCAGAACCGGCAGACACTTCACTTAATGGCACCGTTTTTGTTTCTGGCGGATAGCAAAATCCGGCGTCGGCGCAGCCCTGGTATGTGATCGTTAATGTTGCGCCAGACTTAGACTGATTGACCGTGATCGGGACAGTCAGCTGTTTACGGTAAATCTCACTTTTGCCGTAAAACTCATCTTCATGCCAGACGCCTGGCGGCAGTTTTACCTCAGCAATATCGGCCTGAGATGGCGTAATGTTTATCTGTTTGCGATACAGATAGTAGCCATCTTTAACCTGCCATGTGAGGTTCAGATCGTGTTGGTTTTGCTGAAAATCAAAAACAAACGCCCGATCGGCAGGAACAAACTGCGAGCGGCCAGGCGCGTCAAATAATCCGGCAAAGGTAGATGTGCTGCACAGCAGCAGGATCAGCGTAAGGATGCGTTGAGCCATGAGCGGTAATCAAAGTCTCCGTGAGTGACGGGTAAAACCAGAAGTTCAGGCGTTTGATACGGATGATGTGACTTCAGGCAATCGAGAAGGGCTTGCTGGTGTGTGACGGTGGTTTTTAAAATCATCTGGACTTCATATTCCTGTTCCAGTTTGCCTTCCCAATAGTAGAGGGAGGTCGCACCGGGTAGCAGGGTCACGCAGGCAGCCAGCTTTTCCGCCAGCACTTTGGCGGCCAGATCCTGGGCGGTTGCTTCATCCGGGGCGGTACAGAGCACCACAACGGTATCGGGGATGGAAATATCCTGACTCTTTACATCAAGCATAAACACCTCGAAAGAACAGAGTAACCAGCAAAAGAATGGTCACTATACAACGGACGAGGGAAGGATGTTAGTTAAAGCGGGGTGGGGAGGAGGAACTGCAGGGCGCCCAGGCACCCTGCAGGAAAAACTTACAGCATGAAGCTGCCCAGCAAGAAGCCGAAGCAGACAGCCAGAACCACACCCAGAGTACCCGGGATGAAGAACGGATGGTTAAAGACGAATTTACCGATGCGAGTTGTACCGGTGTCATCCATCTGAACTGCCGCAACCAGAGTTGGGTAGGTTGGCAGAATGAACAGGCCAGAAACCGCGGCGAAAGACGCAACAGCAGTCAGTGGGGAAACGTTCAGAGCCAGAGCCATCGGCATCAGTGCTTTAGCGGTTGCAGCCTGAGAGTACAGCAGTGCAGAAGCAAAGAAGAAGATGACAGCCAGCAGCCACGGATGACCCTGAATTACGCTACCTGCAGTATCTTTGATCCAGTCAATGTTGTGAGATACGAAGGTATCACCCAGCCATGCAACACCCAGGATACAAATACAGGCGCTCATACCGGCTTTGAAAGTGCTGGAGTTCAGGATGGAGTCAGTTTCAACGCGGCAGATGATCGTGGTCAGCGTCGCGATGCTCAGCATGATGATCAGGATTGCGTTGGTGGTGTTCATCAGCGGTTTAGCGACCAGACCGAGGCTTGGGCTGTTGACGATCGCATATACGACGACACAAACCACGCCCAGCAGGAACAACCAAACAGAAGTTTTTGCGCCAGCTTTGATTTCAACTTGTCTTTCACCACGCAGTTCAACCAGGCCTTCTTCCAGACGCTTACGATAAATCGGGTCGTCAGACAGTTTGGAGTTGAACAGTGCAGTTACCAGGAAGGACATGACCAGAACAGCCAGCAGGGTGGACGGAATGACCACGGACAGCAGGTGAATGTAGCTGATGCCATGACCTTCCATTACAGAGGACATGTAAACCACGGCTGCGGAGATTGGAGACGCCGTAATCGCAATCTGTGCAGAAACCACTGCAGTAGAGAGCGGGCGGCAAGGTTTGATCCCTTGTTCTTTCGCAACTTCGGCGATAACTGGCAGCGTTGCCAGAGAGATGTTGCCGGTACCTGCGAAGATGGTCAGGAAATAGGTCACGATAGGTGCAAGGATCGTGATGTATTTCGGGTTTTTACGCAGCAGTTTTTCAGTTTGATGAACCAGATAGTCCAGACCACCTGCAATCTGCATAGCTGAAATGGCAGCGATAACCGCCATGATGATGGAAATAACATCGAACGGGATATTACCGGGTTTTACGCCGATAGCGGCGAGAACCAGAACACCCAGCCCACCTGCAAATCCAATACCGATACCCCCAAGTCTGGCACCTAAAAAGATTGCCAGCAAAACGATGATAAGTTCTAAAACTATCATATTAGCCTTCCTTGTTGTTTAACAAGTTGATATTAAATTGTTGTTTTTAAGTAACTTCGAGTAAGAAAAAAGGCACGTCATCATGACGTGCCTTCTCCGGTACTACCCTACACGATTACTGTTCGCTTTCATCAGTATAACGTTTTGCTTTATAAGCAGGGTGCATCAGGTTCTGTGCAGAGAAGATATCGTCCAGTTCAGACTCGGTCAACAGACCGCGCTCCAGGACAACTTCACGTACGCTCTTACCGGTTTCGGCACAAATTTTACCGACGATGTCGCCGTTGTGGTGACCAATGAACGGGTTGAGGTAAGTAACGATGCCGATGGAGTTGAATACAAACGCTTCACAGACTTCTTTGTTAGCAGTGATACCACTAACGCATTTTTCCAGCAGGTTGTAGCAAGCGTTGCTCAGAATGTGAATGGATTCAAACATTGCCTGACCAATGACCGGCTCCATTACGTTCAGCTGCAGCTGACCAGCTTCAGATGCCATGGTTACAGTGATGTCGTTACCGATGACTTTGAAGCACACCTGGTTTACGACTTCCGGAACAACCGGGTTCACTTTAGCTGGCATGATAGAAGAACCAGCCTGCAGTTCCGGCAGGTTGATCTCGTTCAGACCTGCACGCGGACCAGAGGAGAGCAAACGCAGGTCGTTACAGATTTTGGACATCTTCACAGCCAGACGTTTCAGTGCGCCGTGCACCATAACGTATGCGCCACAGTCAGAAGTTGCTTCAATCAGGTCTTCTGCCGGAACACAGGCGAAGCCGGTGACTTCAGCCAGTTTCTGTACTGCCAGCGGAGAGTACTCTTTCGGCGTGTTCAGACCAGTACCGATTGCTGTCGCGCCGAGGTTAACTTCCAGCAGCAGCTCAGCGGTACGGCTAATGTTTTTCACTTCTTCTTTCAACAGTACGCTAAAAGCATGGAATTCCTGACCGAGGGTCATCGGTACAGCATCCTGCAGCTGGGTACGACCCATTTTCAGGATGTCCTGGAATTCAACAGCTTTTTTCTCGAAGCCTTCGCGCAGCTGGTTCAGTGCATCAACCAGTTTGATGATGGATGCGTATACAGCGATACGGAAGCCAGTTGGGTATGCGTCGTTGGTAGACTGACATTTGTTAACGTGGTCGTTCGGGTTCAGGTACTGATATTCACCTTTCTGGTGACCCATCAGTTCCAGACCGATATTGGCCAGAACTTCGTTGGTGTTCATGTTGACGGAGGTACCCGCACCACCCTGGTAAACGTCTACCGGGAACTGATCCATGCATTTTCCGTTATTCAGGACTTCATCACACGCCGCGATGATGGCATTTGCCACACTCTTAGGAATGGTTTGCAGCTCTTTGTTGGCCATAGCCGCTGCCTTTTTAACCATTACCATACCGCGAACAAATTCAGGAATATCGCTGATTTTGTTGTTGCTAATGTAGAAGTTTTCAATCGCTCTCAGAGTGTGGACACCGTAGTAGGCGTCCGCTGGAACTTCCCTGGTACCCAACAAGTCTTCTTCGATACGAATGTTGTTTAACATGTGAACCTTCTTTTTCAAGCTGCCAATGATTTGACTAAACACACAGGATATATGTGATTTCGATTGTTTCTCGACCGACGATTATCCCCTGCATCGGTCTGATACCCGAGATCATATGCTGGTTAAGGATTTCTACCGTAATCTGGATCACTTAAAGCGTGGAATTTACCCCTTATTTATTATTCTGTGAAATGGATCACCCCTTTGTGATTAACCCCAAATATTAGTGTACAAGGCACTTGAAATTTTGCTAACCACCACAATATCAAATCGATGCGATTAACATAATTTTTCGAACAGAAGTTGAACAAAACGGCTGTTATTAACAGGAGATCCCTTTGCGCTGGATACCATTGCTTGCCATTTTTCTCTATGTTTACATAGAGATATCTATTTTTATTCAGGTTGCCCATGTGATGGGCGTCCTGATGACGCTGATTTTGGTTATTTTTACGTCGGTTATCGGTATGTCTCTGGTTCGTAATCAGGGATTTAAGAACTTTTTACTGATGCAACAAAAAATGGCGGCTGGTGAAAGTCCGGCTGCAGAAATGATCAAAAGCGTATCATTGATTATCGCTGGCCTGTTGTTGGTGCTGCCTGGTTTTTTCACCGATTTCCTCGGTCTTCTTCTTTTATTACCCCCGGTGCAAAAACATCTGACGATGAAACTGCTGCCACATTTGCGTTTTTCGCGTATGCCTGGCGGTGGTTTTAGCGCCGGAACCGGCGGCGGTGAGACTTTTGATGGTGAATTTCAGCGTAAAGATGACAAGCGCGACAGCATCGAACATAAAGACGATCGCCGGGATTAAGCATCAGTATGTAGGCCGGATAAGCGTTAGCGCCATCCGGCAAAAGTGTTTATAGGCCGGATGATGGCGTCAACGTTGCCTTATCTGGCCTGCGGGGTAAAAACAGCCACAGTCCTGCCAGCATAATCAACGCGTACAGACTCTTCCAGCCGACCATCGCCAGTAGCAGTAGACACAGCAGACCACCAATGACCGCCAGTGCGCGATAATGCCCTTTCAGTAATCGACACCCCGCCAACATGCACAACAAATAAATCATAATAAAGATGCCGTTGGCGTAGACGATTAACGCATCGAGATTGATTTGCAGCATATAGATGCACAGAGTACTGACTACGCAGCAGCCCAATACGGCGTTAAGCGCATTGCGCGGAAGGTGGCGGGGGGACAGACGAGCCAGATAACTCTCCGGCTTATACTGGGCTTGCGACCAGACCAGCCGGGCGAAACTTTGTATATAAATGTTGAGGCTGGCAAAACAGGCCAGATAACCAATGATGCAGGCGACCCACAGAGCTTGTACGCCAAACAGTTGCACGACGACCTCTGGCAGCGACGCTGCGGCCGCCATTTGCTCGCCGTAGGCACCAAAATGGAGAACGACAACGGTGCATGCCCAATAAACAGACCCCGCCAACAGCAGGCCGATCATCAGTGCGCGTGGGAAGTCTCGCTCCGGATTTTTGAATTCAGACGCCAGGTGAGCAAACGCTTCAAGGCCGACAAAGCACCAGAACATGACCGACAACGCGGCGAACAGGCCTGGAAGCTCAATATCGGTAATCGCAGGGAAGGGGATTTCGCCAGGTGTCAGATCGCCCGCCCACCAGATAGCAACAATCAGGGCAACAATCAGCCCGGCAATGACCGTTTGTAGATTCGCGCTGGAGCTTGCGCCGCGGGAGCCGATGTACCAAACCAATGCCAACGTACCGAGCTCAGCCAGCAGAAGCTGCTCGTCATGCCAGCCAAACATCGCCTGACCGAATCCGGCGGCGATGTGCAATGCCGCAGGCAAGCCGACGGGAATCACCGACAAAAATAGCCATCCGGTGACGCGCTCCAGGCGTGAACCAAAGGCCATGCCGACAAAATGCGCCACACCGCCTGCGCTGGGAAAATGACGACCCAGTACGGCGAAGACAATCGCTACGGGAAAGACCAAAACAATCAGCGCCGGCCATGCCCACAGGCTGTTGTTGCCCGCAACCAGTGCGGCCAGCGCGGGGACGGCAAAAACGCCTGTACCTAACAATGATGTAGACAACAGGCCAACGCCCTGAGCCAGTCCCAGCTCTTGTTTCAGTCCGCTCATAAGTTGTTATCCGGTTATGCCCATTGACCGGGCTACAGCGCAGATTTTTGATGGTATCACAATCAGATTTGCTTATGACGACGTGACTGAAATCGTTATGAAATGTGAGGTGCGTCGGCGTTTTGACGGGATTTTCTGCTGATAAAAAATTTTTTTCGCTTGCCCCCTTGAAGGCACAAAACCCCATCCCCATCTCTCTGGTCACTAGCCGGGAAACCGTTTACGGGCCGGCGTCACCCATAACTGATAAAGACTTTCTCAAAGGAGAGCTATCAATGAGTATTCGTCCGTTACATGATCGTGTGATCGTCAAACGTAAAGAAGTTGAATCCAAATCTGCTGGCGGCATCGTACTGACTGGTTCTGCAGCAGGTAAATCAACTCGTGGCGAAATCATCGCTGTCGGTAAGGGTCGCATCCTGGACAACGGTACCGTACAGCCGCTGGACGTGAAAGTCGGCGATATCGTTATTTTCAACGATGGCTACGGTGTTAAATCTGAGAAGATCGACAATGAAGAAGTGTTGATCATGTCTGAAAGCGACATCTTGGCGATTGTTGAAGCCTAATCCGCGAACGACACTGAACATACGAATTTAAGGGAAAGAGAAAATGGCAGCTAAAGACGTAAAATTCGGTAACGACGCTCGTGTGAAAATGCTGCGCGGCGTAAACGTACTGGCAGATGCAGTGAAAGTTACCCTCGGTCCAAAAGGCCGTAACGTAGTTCTGGATAAATCTTTCGGTGCACCGACCATCACTAAAGATGGTGTTTCCGTAGCACGTGAAATCGAACTGGAAGACAAGTTCGAAAACATGGGTGCGCAGATGGTGAAAGAAGTTGCCTCTAAAGCGAACGACGCTGCAGGTGACGGTACCACCACCGCAACCGTACTGGCTCAGTCCATCATCACTGAAGGTCTGAAAGCCGTTGCTGCGGGCATGAACCCGATGGATCTGAAACGTGGTATCGACAAAGCTGTCGCTGCTGCTGTTGAAGAACTGAAAGCATTGTCCGTACCGTGCTCCGACTCTAAAGCTATTGCTCAGGTTGGTACCATCTCCGCTAACTCCGACGAAACCGTAGGTAAACTGATCGCTGAAGCGATGGACAAAGTCGGTAAAGAAGGCGTGATCACCGTTGAAGACGGTACTGGTCTGCAGGACGAACTGGACGTGGTTGAAGGTATGCAGTTCGACCGTGGCTACCTGTCTCCTTACTTCATCAACAAGCCGGAAACTGGCGCAGTAGAACTGGAAAGCCCGTTCATCCTGCTGGCTGACAAGAAAATCTCCAACATCCGCGAAATGCTGCCGGTTCTGGAAGCTGTAGCGAAAGCAGGTAAACCGCTGCTGATCATCGCTGAAGATGTTGAAGGCGAAGCGCTGGCAACTCTGGTTGTTAACACCATGCGCGGTATCGTGAAAGTCGCTGCGGTTAAAGCACCTGGCTTCGGCGATCGTCGTAAAGCAATGCTGCAGGATATCGCTACCCTGACCGGTGGTACCGTTATCTCTGAAGAGATCGGTATGGAGCTGGAAAAAGCAACTCTGGAAGATCTGGGGCAGGCGAAACGCGTTGTTATCAACAAAGATACCACCACCATCATTGATGGCGTGGGCGACGAAGCTGCAATCCAGGGTCGCGTGACTCAGATTCGTCAGCAGATCGAAGAAGCAACTTCCGACTATGACCGTGAAAAACTGCAGGAGCGCGTAGCGAAACTGGCAGGCGGCGTTGCGGTTATCAAAGTTGGTGCTGCGACTGAAGTTGAAATGAAAGAGAAGAAAGCCCGCGTTGAAGATGCCCTGCACGCTACCCGTGCTGCGGTAGAAGAAGGCGTGGTTGCTGGTGGTGGTGTTGCGCTGATTCGCGTAGCGTCTAAAATTGCCGGCCTGAAAGGTCAGAACGAAGACCAGAATGTAGGTATCAAAGTTGCGCTGCGCGCAATGGAATCCCCACTGCGTCAAATCGTACTGAACTGCGGCGAAGAGCCGTCTGTAGTGGCTAACACCGTGAAAGCTGGTGACGGTAACTACGGTTACAACGCTGCAACTGAAGAATACGGCAACATGATCGACATGGGTATCCTGGATCCAACCAAAGTAACTCGTTCTGCTCTGCAGTACGCGGCTTCTGTTGCGGGTCTGATGATCACCACCGAGTGCATGGTTACCGACCTGCCGAAAGGCGATGCGCCTGACTTAGGCGCTGCCGGTATGGGTGGCATGGGTGGTATGGGCGGCATGATGTAATTGCCCACACCCTGCATCCTTCAGGCCGCAGATGCGTTGGCTGCGTTTGCTAACCCCAGTCACTTACTTGAGTAAGCTCCTGGGGATTAACAAACTGGCCGCCTTCCTGCAACCAGAATGATTTGGGTGCTCATCTCCCAGAATTGAGAAACCCTCGGGCAGAAATGTCCGGGGGTTTTTCTTTTGGTCATCTTTTTAGTATATGATTCAGCTACGGACAAAACGTCCAACTAATTGATTATGGGGAATGACATGCACGTGAAATATTTAGCAGGGATCGTTGGTGCCGCGCTACTGATGGCGGGTTGTAGCTCCAGCAACGAACTGAGTTCTGCCGGGCAAAGCGTACGTTTTGTTGAAGACAAGCCTGGTGCAGAGTGCCAATTGATAGGCACCGCAACCGGTAAGCAAAGCAACTGGCTTTCAGGCCAGCACGGCGAAGAGGGCGGCTCAATGCGTGGCGCAGCAAACGATCTGCGTAACCAGGCTGCGGCAATGGGCGGTAACGTGATTTATGGCGTCAGCAGCCCATCGCAGGGAATGCTGTCCAGCTTTGTTCCTACCGCCAGTGAGATGATTGGTCAGGTTTATAAGTGCCCTAACTGATTACACTTCATCCTTCAAGCTGCCTCTTTGTTGACTGCGCTATGAAACCCCAGTCACATAGTTATCTATGCTCCTGGGGATTTCTTCGCTTGCCGCCGCGATGCAGATTGAATGATTTTGTGTAATAAAGTGGCCTGGACAGGCTCATGCAATCGTAGGCCTGATAAGCGCAGCGCCATCAGGCATTCTGAGTTTTATGCGCAGACTGAACGCGTAAATGATGCAGTGCGCGCAGGCACTGATCCTGATTGAGCTTTTGCGCCTTATCACCCGTCAACGTTCTGACAAACACCTGGCACGGTACACCGGCAAGTTTTTTCAGCCGCGGGCTGAAGTCGAGAAGGCGGCGAGTAATGGCTTCGGCTTCTTTGCTACCGGAAAGGGCGCGAGTTTTCACTACCGAACCACAGAACTGGGCTTTTCCTTTATCATCTTTATAGCGGTAAATAATCGCCAGATAATGATTGAACAGGTTATGTTTCCATTCGGGTTGTGTATAAGAGTCGTATTCCAGATTGTCGTTTTGCTGACAATCAACATCGTACAGCGGCAGGAAATCCAGCAGCGATGTTATTCGTAGCGCGAGTTCTCTCATGCCAGCATTATTTATTGCGTGAATAATTGCATGCGCCAACACCTGAATCTGTAATTCATTAACCAGTAATTCGCATGTTTGTCCGTCATGTAACGTCAGAGAAAATGTTAAATTCTCGCCTTTGTCATCCACTAACATCAGCGAATTTATGCGACGGTTAATATCCGCATTTTTTAGTTCATCTTCCTGAATTGACGGAATATTCTCGTGCATTTTTTTGCTGGCTTTATCGCATGTCTTTTCATATTGCATACGCTCGTCTTTGTTTAGCTGAGAAATGGCGAACAGCCGGCTCTCCAGCGCGATAAGCAGGTCTCTAAGTCCAAGTGGAGAGAGAAAAAAGAGAGATTCTTTGTTTCTTGGTTCTTTTATTTTTAATGCCATGGCAACAAATTCATTCTTTTGGCGAATAATGCCAGTATTAATGCCCTTAATATTTATAGCCATAAAAGGTTCTCCTTAACCATATATTTATTAATATTCTGCATTTGAAACTATTGATAATGTTTACGAATGAATGATTGAACTGCGCTAATTAAAATAGCACAGATTAAAAGCGAGGCTCCACTTGTGGAGATTTAAATAATAATTAATCGTGGTGAGTGTCCGGAATCGGACACTCAGTAATGGCTATTGTTGGCGTAACTGCAGATCCAGCGGTGTTTTACTTGGCTCTCCACCAATTTCACGCGCCAGTTTGGGGACCATATAGCCGGAAACTAGCGTCAGAAGCTCACGCATAATGCGACGCGCTTCATCGTCGCTGACCATAAAGTGTGCGGCACCCTGCACTTTATCCAGCACGTGCAGGTAATAGGGCATCACACTGGCATCAAACAGTGCGTTGCTAAGGTTAGCCAGGGTTTGTGCGTTATCGTTTACGTCACGCAGCAATACGCTTTGGTTGAGTAACGTAACGCCCGCGGCGCGCAGACTGCTCATCGCCTGGCGAAACGTCTCATCAATTTCATTGGCATGGTTAATGTGATTGACCAGCAGAATCTGCAAGGAGGAGTGCGCAAAACGCTCGACCAGTCCTTCTGTAATGCGCGCTGGGATCACTATTGGCAAACGGCTGTGAATACGCAGACGCTTAATGTGCGGGATAGCTTCCAGTTGCGTGAGCAACCAGTCCAGTTCGTGGTCCTTGGCCATTAACGGATCGCCACCAGAGAAGATGATTTCATCCAGCTCAGGGTGCGCGTTAATGTAGTCGAGGGCGACCTGCCAGTTGCGCTTATTGCCTTGGTTTTCGGCGTATGGGAAGTGTCGGCGGAAGCAATAGCGACAATTTACCGCGCAACCGCCTTTAACCAGCAGCAGTGCCCGATTGCGATATTTATGCAGCAGACCGGGAACCACGCTGTGCTGTTCTTCCAGTGGGTCGGTTGAGTAGCCTGGCGCGGCCACAAACTCTTCCTGGGCAGTCAGCACCTGACGTAAAAGCGGATCGTCCGGGTTGCCTTTCTCCATGCGGGCAATAAACGCACGCGGCACGCGCAGGGCGAAAAGCCGTCTCGCGTCGCGTCCGGCCAACAGTTTTTCATCTGCATCTATGTTCAAAAGATGCAGAAGTTCATCGGGATCGGTCACAACATCGGCAAGTTGCGATAACCAATCTTCTCTGGATGGGGTATTTAGGGTTACAATATGCGCCATTTTGTGGCTTAGCTACCAGTTAACAATTTTCAGAGGGCCTTATGGCAACGTACTATAGCAACGATTTTCGTGCTGGTCTTAAAATCATGTTGGACGGCGAACCTTATGCGGTTGAAGCCAGCGAATTCGTTAAACCAGGTAAAGGCCAGGCGTTTGCGCGCGTTAAGCTGCGTCGCCTGCTGACCGGTACTCGCGTAGAGAAAACCTTCAAGTCTACTGACTCCGCTGAAGGCGCAGACGTAGCCGACATGAACCTGACCTTCCTGTATAGCGACGGTGAGTTCTGGCACTTTATGAATAACACCACTTTCGAACAGTTGGCTGCAGACGAGAAAGCGGTAGGCGATAACGCCAAATGGCTGCTGGACCAGGCTGAATGCATCGTGACCCTGTGGAACGGTCAGCCGATCTCCGTAACTCCGCCGAACTTCGTTGAGCTGGAAGTTGTTGAAACCGACCCAGGTCTGAAAGGTGATACCGCTGGTACTGGCGGCAAACCGGCTACCCTGTCTACCGGCGCAGTCGTTAAAGTTCCGCTGTTCGTACAGATCGGCGAAGTGATCAAAGTGGATACCCGCTCCGGCGAATACGTTTCTCGCGTAAAATAAGTCTTCCATTTGATCTTATGGCGCAGGTTGCTGCGCCATACTTTTTCCAGGGCAGGAATGATGAAACGTCTTCTCGGTCTTGTAATGCTACTCCTTTTCACCAGCACCCTCCTGACGGGATGCAATACCGCGCGCGGCTTCGGTGAAGACATAAAACATCTTGGCAATTCAATTTCTCACGCCGCCAGCTAATCCTGTCATATAGTCTTAAAAACGGTTGTTTATCCATCACACTCCCGGATCTTGTCTATTATTAAGTAGCTATACACAAACAATATTGGCTAGAAAAGGAAGACGTTATGGTTAAGAAGACAATTGCTGCGATCTTTTCTGTGTTGGTACTTTCTTCCGTTTTAACCGCGTGTAATACCACACGAGGCGTAGGACAGGATATTTCTGAAGGCGGTAGCGCCATTTCTGGTGCAGCGACAAAAGCTCAGCAATAATGAAGAACGGTACGACGTCGTGTCGTACCGTTAATCACCCTTCCCTGGGAGTGAAAGGAACGGCGAGAAGCGGTTCCCCAGGTGCAGTTTCATACGGATATTCCGCTTATAGGTGTAGACCGTTTTGCCATGAATGCTGAGCGCGGCGGCAATGGCATTGTTACTCACACCATCCATCCACATTGATAATACTTTCTCCTCCTGCGGCGTAAGCAAAGGCGTGGCATTTTTGGCTATTTCTAATGCGGGGCGAACCTGAAGCGCTTCCTGAATTGTGTGGGAGAGTGTGTTCAGCGTGGTGTGCTTGGTCAAGACCGAATGGGCTACGGATTGAGAGGGCACGATGGGGGCATGCTGTCTGTCTGCTGATTGCAGTAAAATTAGTGGGATGACGCCACAACTCATAAAAAAAGGTTTAATTGGCGGACTGGAGTGCGTCTCGCTAATAAAACTGTATAAATCCGCGATCACCAGATGCGGTTTCCATTGCAAAATATGCTCTTTTGCTAACAGGAGATTATTGATTCCTGATACCAGAAATGAGGAGCTGAACCTGCCAGAATGATTAAGCAAGGCCTCTATCCCTGTGCGGGTAAAGTGGCACCGGTCAATCACTAAAATTTTAAGCATAAACGTTTCGCATTCAGAAGAGGGGCAATCGACTTTCTGGTTTCAGAAAGCCCTTCATCATAGAGAACTCCGATGAGTGCCAAATGCGGGAACTACGCCGCTAATTATGCTTAATTCTTGCTTTTAGCAGGCAGTGAATAAAAAGGTTGAAATTCATTTTCTTCCGGGCAAAAATGCCATTTCACACATCAGCTTTGCAGGACGACCTGCAAACGCTTCTTTCACCGGGGAC
This sequence comes from Citrobacter sp. C13, assembly GCF_014596815.2. NCBI lineage: Bacteria > Pseudomonadati > Pseudomonadota > Gammaproteobacteria > Enterobacterales > Enterobacteriaceae > Citrobacter > Citrobacter sp. C13. The sequence goes on along the minus strand of NZ_CP115024.1, from coordinate 4,316,763 downwards.
GGCCCCATTGTTCTGGAGCCTGATATGTCCTGGATCGTTTTATTAATTGCAGGTTTGCTCGAAGTCGTCTGGGCGATTGGCCTGAAATACACCCACGGTTTTACGCGTCTTACGCCAAGCATTATCACTATTGCGGCGATGATCGTCAGTATCGCCATGCTCTCCTGGGCAATGCGCACGTTGCCTGTAGGAACCGCTTATGCGGTCTGGACCGGTATTGGCGCTGTTGGGGCGGCCATTACAGGAATTTTGCTGCTGGGTGAGTCTGCCAGCCCGGCACGTTTGCTGAGCCTTGGGCTGATCGTTGCTGGCATTATTGGTCTGAAGCTGAGCACTCACTAAGCGCCGGGCTGTTTCACCCAAATCAGTTTATTCACCTCAAACCCTTCCCGGGTCGCGATGGCTAACATTTGCTGTTTCATTTCATCTGAAATAGTAGGGGTCCGTGAAAGGATCCACAGGTAGTCGCGATCCGGACCACAAACCAGCGCGTGACGATATTCCCGGTCGAGTGCAATTACGTTATACCCGCCATAGAAGGGGCCGAAGAATGAAACCTTAAGCGCGGCTCTGCTTGGGTCGCCGGTGAAATAGGCTTTCCCTTCCGTTTTCTGCCACATCTCCCTGTCAGGGTTATAGCCCTTATTAATAACGTTGATGCCGCCGTCGTCGCGCAAGCTGTACGTTGCGGTCACTTTATCCAACCCGCGCTCGAAACGATGGTCGAAGCGCGCAATTTCATACCAGGTTCCCAGATAGCGTTTGGCATCAAAGTTATTTACCACGGTAACGCCTTTCGGCGGTGTCGGGGAGCTGCACGCGACAACCAGGAATGCAGCCGTAACTGCAGCAACGACGGGCAAAATGCGCATGGGATTTTCCTTGCTGTATTTTTGTTAAGTGTAGATGACAACAGGAAAAAAAGAGAAAGAAAGGAGGCCCAATATCCTGGGCCTCATCGTCAGTTATTGCAGCTTTTCAAGAATGCGCCAGGCCGCCTCGACACGGACAGGGTTAGGATAGCTTTTGTTTGCCAGCATCACGATGCCAAGGTTTTTTTCTGGAACGAAGGCTACGTAGCTGCCAAATCCACCAGTGGAGCCCGTTTTATGCACCCATGAGGCTTTCACTGCGGGGGCGGGCGGGTTTACCTCAACGGCGGGAAGCGCTGCCAATGCCACTTTGCTGTCGCTGCCGTTGATGATCGAATCAGCTTTCAGCGGCCAGTTCAGCATCTCCCAGCCTAATCCCTGGTACATATCGCCAATACGCCAGTAGCGAGACTGCGCAAGCGCAATGCCCTGCTGGAGCGTTTTCTCCTGAACGTGGCTGGCATCCATGTTGGCCTGAACCCAGCGGGCCATATCAATAACGCTGGATTTCACGCCATAGGCTTCGGCGTCAAGTTGTCCCGGAGAAACGTGTACGGGCTTCCCTTCGCGATAGCCCCAGGCATAATCTTTTTGTTCGTTCTGCGGAACCGTAATCCAGGTATGCGCCAGTTTTAATGGTTGCAGGACGCGTCTGGTCATTGCCTCTTCGTAACTCATTCCTGAGGGTTTCACCGCCAGCGCGCCAAACAGACCAATGCTGGAGTTAGCGTAAAGTCGCTTAGCGCCCGGAGTCCATTGCGGCTGCCAGTTTTGATAAAAATGCAGTAATGCGGCTTTATCCGTAACGTCATCGGGGATCTGCAGCGGTAGGCCGCCTGCCGTATAGGTGGCTAAGTGCAGCAGGCTGATACCCTGCCACTGTTTGCCTGTCAGTTCTGGCCAGTATTTCGTGACCGGATCGCTGAGCTTAATTTCGCCGCGGGCGATAGCATCGCCGCCCAACACGCCGTTAAACGTCTTACTAACCGATCCTAGCTCAAACAGCGTTTGCTGCGTGACTGGGTGGTTATTGGCGATATCGGCTTTACCCCAGGTGAAATAATAGGGTTTTCCCTGGTAGATAACGGCAACGGCCATACCCGGAATAGCCTGCTCCTGCATCAACGGGGTGATGGTGCGATTAACGATATCGGCAATCTGTTGTTCTGTTTTTGCGGCAGCAAATGTGGAGAAAGAGGCTGTCAGCAGCAGAGCGCAGCATAACGATTTTTTCATCATGAAATCAGTTCCGTAATTAAAAGCAAAAAGGTGTCCGGGCCCGTCAGACGCAATCAGTGTGTTTGATTTGCACCGTGTTGACAAACGGTTAAATTTAGCAGCAGATATAAGTTTTTCTAACAGGCCGGATGATGACGCGTAGCTATATCCCTCTTAACTCGCTGCGGGCTTTTGAAGCCGCCGCCAGACATCTCAGTTTTACCCGCGCCGCGATTGAGCTCAACGTGACGCATTCTGCCATCAGTCAGCATGTAAAAGCGCTTGAGCAGCAGCTAAATTGTCAGCTTTTTGTGCGCGGTTCTCGTGGATTAATGTTGACGACTGAAGGGGAAAGTCTGTTACCTGTACTTAATGACTCTTTCGATCGTATGGCGGGGATGCTGGATCGTTTTGCTACCAAACACACCCAGGAAAAACTTAAAATTGGTGTGGTGGGGACCTTTGCGGTTGGGTGTCTGTTTCCTCTACTGGGCGATTTTAAGCGCAGTTACCCGCATGTTGATTTGCATATTTCTACCCATAATAACCGCGTGGATCCCGCTGCCGAAGGGCTGGATTATACCATTCGCTACGGAGGGGGAGCTTGGCACGATACCGACGCGCAATATTTATGTAGCGCGCTGATGTCTCCACTGTGTTCGCCAACATTGGCTTCGCAGATTCAAACGCCTGCGGACATCCTGAAATTTCCGTTATTACGATCGTATCGGCGGGATGAATGGACGCTTTGGATGCAGGCCGCCGGAGAGGCGCCTCCGTCACCGACGCACAACGTGGTGGTGTTTGATTCGTCCGTCACCATGCTGGAAGCCGCGCAGGCGGGGATCGGTGTGGCAATTGCGCCAGTCAGAATGTTCACGCATTTACTCAGTAGGGAACGAATCGTTCAACCGTTTTTAACGCAGATTGATTTGGGAAGTTACTGGATAACGCGTTTGCAATCGCGTCCGGAGACACCCGCGATGCGTGAATTTTCCCGTTGGTTGACAGGAGTGCTGCACAAATAAAAAGGCCCGCCAATGGCGGGCCTGATTATTAACGCATGTACTTAGATGGTCAGAATACCAATAGCCGTTACAACGGTCAGGATTGCTGCCAGTCCGTAGAATACCCATTTGCCAGCAGGCACGTGGATTTTCAGGTCATGCATCGCGTGGTGCATACGGTGTAAACTACACCACAGCGGCAGAACGATCATCAGGAACAGAAACGCACGTCCGATGAAGCTCTGAGCGAATGCCAGTACGCGTTCATAGCTGAAAGCATCAGGAACAAAGCCCAGCGGCAGCATAATGCCTACCAGCAGGATCATTACCGGCGCAATGATTGCGCTCCACATACCGCCTGCACCAAACAGGCCCCAGAATACGGGTTCGTCAGAGCGTTTTGGATTTGGATTAATCATTCCGGACTCCTTACCAGAACAGGGCAACAAACAGTATGACTACTGTCGCAACCACAGTAACTGCCCAGAGACCTTTGATGATCGGCTCTGGCCCCATTTTTTCGTCTTTTACGATGATGTTGGCAGCTTTTGGCGCCAGCTCAAACCAGGTTTTGGTATGCAGCAGCGCTGCTGCCAGGGCGATAATGTTAAGGATTACCACCACCGGGTTTTGCAAAAAGGCGACAAAGCCCATCCAGGACTCTGCACCATGCTTGAGTGCAAACAGGCCGATAATCAGTTCAATGCTGAACCAGACTGCCGGAACCGCCGTGCCTTCACGCAGCATGTAAAAACGATAAAATGGCAGCTTTTTCCACCAGGTGGACGTCATTGGCCGCACATAGGCTTTACGTTTAGTCGTCATCGTGCACTCCTTAGCGTGGTTTCAGGGTAGCGATAAGAAAGTCTTTTGAACTTTCAACTTTACCCTGCTGAATGGCCGCAGCCGGATCGACGTGTTTCGGGCAGACTTCGGAGCAGTAGCCCACGAAAGTACAGGTCCAGACGCCGTTCGGGCTGTTCAACTGAGCCATACGCTCCTTCTTACCGTGGTCGCGGCTATCTTCGTTGTAACGATGCGCCAGCGTAATCGCAGCCGGTCCAATGAACTCAGGGTTCAGGCCGAACTGCGGACACGCGGCATAGCACAGACCACAGTTGATGCAACCGGAGAACTGATGATACTTCGCCATCTGCGCCGGAGTCTGGGTGTTTGGACCCTGATCCGGTGTACGCGGGTTACCGATAATGTACGGTTTGATCGCTTCCAGGCTTTCGATAAAGTGCGTCATGTCGACGACCAGATCGCGCTCAATCGGGAAGTTGCCCAGCGCTTCAACCTTCATGCCGTTGGTGTAATCACGCAGGAAGGTTTTGCACGCCAGTTTCGGTACATTGTTGACCATCATGCCGCAGGAGCCGCAGATCGCCATACGGCAGGACCAGCGGTAGCTCAGGTCCGGTGCCAGGTTATCCTTGATGTAGCCCAGCGCATCCAGCAGTGACGTGGTTTCATCATAAGGAACTTCGTAGAAAGCACTGTGCGGCGCGGTATCGGTTTCCGGGTTATAGCGCACCACCTCAACTTTCAGGTTTTTCATCTCAGCCATTCGCCTTCTCCTTCTTATCGGCTGCTTCCGCTTCGCCACCGTAAACACGTTTAGCCGGTGGCAGAGTGGTGATTTTCACGTCGCTGTATTCCAGGCGAGTCGTGCCGTCAGCATCGCGGAAGGCGAGGGTGTGTTTGAGGAAGTTCACATCGTCACGCTCGGTGCAGCCTTCATCCAGACGCTGATGCGCGCCGCGGGATTCTTTACGTGCCAGAGCGGAGTGCGCCATACATTCAGCAACGTTCAGACCGTGACCCAGTTCGATGGTATACAGCAGGTCGGTGTTGAAGACGCTGGAGGTATCAGTGATACGTACGCGCTTGAAGCGTTCCTGCAGTTCCGCCAGCTTATCAACGGTTTTCTGCATGAGTTCCGGCGTACGGTAGATACCGCAACCTTCTTCCATGGACAGGCCCATTTCGTCACGGATCTTAGACCAGTTTTCGTTACCTTCCTGGTTAACCAGATCTTTCAGACGTTTTTCAACGCCAGCAACCTGTGCATCAAGAGCGGCACTGTTTGCAGCGCCAGCCGTTGCAGCGCGTTCTGCAGCCTGCTCACCGGCCATACGACCGAAGACCACCAGTTCAGCCAGGGAGTTAGAGCCCAGACGGTTAGCGCCATGCAGACCAACAGAGGAACATTCGCCGACAGCGAACAGACCTTTAATGCGGGTTTCACAGTGCTGATCGGTTTCGATACCGCCCATCGTGTAGTGCGCGGTCGGACGTACCGGGATCGGCTCTTTAACCGGATCGACACCCACGTAAGCTTTCGCCAGTTCGCAGATGAACGGTAAACGTTCGAGCAGTTTTTTCTCGCCGAGGTGACGCAGGTCGAGGTGAACCACATCGCCACGCGGAGTGGAAATGGTGTTGCCTTTGCGCCATTCGTGCCAGAACGCCTGAGAAACTTTGTCGCGCGGACCGAGTTCCATGTATTTGTTTTTTGGCTCGCCCAGCGGGGTTTCCGGACCCATGCCGTAGTCTTGCAGATAACGGTAGCCGTTTTTGTTAACCAGAATACCGCCTTCACCACGGCAGCCTTCAGTCATCAGGATACCGGAGCCTGGCAGACCTGTTGGGTGATACTGAACGAATTCCATATCACGCAGCGGAACGCCGTGGCTCAGCGCCATGCCCATACCGTCGCCGGTTACGATGCCGCCGTTGGTGTTGTAACGGTAAACACGACCTGCGCCGCCCGTTGCCATCACGACAGCGTTAGCACGGATTTGCACCAGCGTGCCTTCCATCATGTTCATGGCAACCAGACCACGAGCATGGCCATCGTCAACCAGGATATCCAGAACGAAGTGTTCGTCAAAGCGCTGAATCTGCGGGAACTGCAAAGATGTTTGGAACAGCGTATGCAGCATGTGGAAGCCGGTCTTATCCGCGGCAAACCAGGTACGCTCGATTTTCATGCCGCCGAAGCGACGTACGTTGACGCTGCCGTCTTCACGACGGCTCCATGGGCAGCCCCATTGTTCCAGTTGCGTCATTTCAGTTGGGCAGTGGTGGACAAAGTAATCCACGACATCCTGCTCACACAGCCAGTCTCCGCCTGCTACCGTATCGTGAAAATGGTAGTCAAAGCTGTCATGATCCTGCGCGACAGCAGCAGAGCCGCCTTCGGCAGCAACGGTATGGCTGCGCATTGGGTACACTTTTGAGATCAGTGCGATTTTAGCGTTGGGATTTGCTTGTGCGGCAGCAATTGCAGCACGTAATCCCGCGCCACCGGCGCCTATAATGGCAAGATCGGCTTGAAAGGTTTGCACGACATTCCTCCAGATTGTTGTTATTTCATCCCTGCCTGAATCAGATGCTTCATCGGCTTCAAACAGGTTATGAACGCGTTTCCACTGCTCCTTTATAGGTACAATAGTATAGTCTTAGGGATGTGCGGGAAATTTGACGTGTTCGATTTTTTTAGCGTATCAGAGGGGGGAATTATCATTGAATTTGATTAATTTAATTACTAAACCACCCTGTGTCGCTTTTTTTATCCAATTGCCAGTGCTGATTACTGGTGCGCGAAATTTGTCTCGTTAGCGCGATACGAGTAGACTTCGTGCCCTTGTCTTAAATCGGAGAAACAACCATGAGCGAAACGGCAACCTGGCAGCCGAGCGCGTCCATCCCCAATCTGTTGAAACGTGCAGCAATTATAGCGGAGATTCGCCGCTTTTTTGCCGATCGTGGCGTGCTTGAGGTTGAGACCCCTTGTATGAGTCAGGCAACGGTGACGGACATCCATCTGTTCCCGTTCGAAACGCGTTTCGTCGGCCCTGGGCACTCCCAGGGAATGAATCTCTATTTAATGACCAGCCCTGAATACCATATGAAGCGCCTGCTGGTGGCAGGGTGCGGCCCGGTGTATCAATTATGCCGCAGCTTCCGTAATGAAGAGATGGGGCGTCATCACAACCCTGAATTCACCATGCTTGAGTGGTATCGTCCGCATTACGATATGTATCGCCTGATGAATGAAGTGGATGATTTGCTCCAGCAGGTGTTGGACTGTTCGCCTGCGGAAAGCCTTTCTTACCAGCAGGCCTTTCAGCGCCATCTGGAGATTGACCCGCTGTCTGCGGATAAAACCCAACTGCGGGAAGCGGCGGCGAAATTGGATCTCAGCAATATCGCTGATACCGAAGAAGACCGGGATACCTTACTGCAACTGCTGTTTACGATGGGCGTTGAACCGCATATTGGTAAAGACAAACCGACGTTTGTGTATCATTTCCCGGCCAGCCAGGCATCACTGGCGCAAATCAGTACCGAAGATCACCGCGTGGCTGAACGTTTCGAGGTTTATTACAAAGGTATTGAGCTGGCGAATGGTTTCCATGAATTGACCGACGCGCGCGAACAGCAGCAGCGATTTGAACAGGATAACCGCAAACGCGCCGCACGTGGCCTGCCGCAGCAACCTATTGATAATAACCTGCTGGAAGCGCTGAAAGTGGGCATGCCGGATTGCTCAGGCGTGGCGCTGGGCGTTGACCGTCTGGTGATGCTGGCGCTGGGTGCAGAGAGCCTGGCCGAGGTAATCGCATTTACCGTCGATCGCGCATAACTTACTCTTCTGCAATACAAAGTGGCGGCTTAATCGCCACTTTGTAGCATATTTTTTCATTTCCCCTCTAATAGCCACAATTTACACCTGGATATTTGATATCGTTTAGGTATCAATTCTGTGTTGATTTTTTTATCGCTGAACTCTGCAAAGAGAGCAGTGCCAACCGGTGAGCGGCGTTTGTTAAACGCTTGCCAGAGTAAGGGATGGTTTAATGACCCAAACAATAAAAAAGATGAGCCTGATAGGTCTCATTCTCATGATATTTACGTCAGTTTTCGGTTTTGCTAATAGCCCCTCCGCGTTCTATTTAATGGGGTATAGTGCAATACCGTGGTATATATTTTCTGCATTATTATTCTTTATTCCATTTGCTTTAATGATGGCGGAAATGGGTTCTGCCTATCGGAAAGAAGAGGGGGGAATCTATTCGTGGATGAATAATAGCGTTGGACCGCGTTATGCGTTTATCGGCACGTTTATGTGGTTTTCTTCTTATGTGATATGGATGGTAAGCACCGCGGCGAAAGTCTGGGTACCTTTTTCAACCTTCTTGTTTGGCGCAGACATGACGCAGCACTGGCGTATTGCAGGGCTTGAGCCTACGCAGGTTGTCGGGTTGCTCGCCGTCGGTTGGATGATCCTGGTGACCTGCGTGGCATCCCGGGGTATTAATAAGATTGCGCGTATTACGGCTGTAGGTGGAATTGCCGTAATGTGTCTTAATTTAGTTCTGTTGTTAGTGAGTGTCGCTATTTTGTTATTAACTGGTGGCCACTTTGCACAGGATATTAATTTCATCTCCTCGCCTAATCCCGGATATCAGTCCGGACTGGCAAGGTTGTCATTTGTTGTGTTTGCCATTTTTGCTTACGGCGGAATTGAAGCTGTGGGGGGACTGGTTGATAAAACAGAAAAACCAGAAAAGAACTTTGCTAAAGGCATTGTTTTTGCCGCTATTGTCATTTCTGTTGGTTATTCACTGGCCATCTTTTTATGGGGCGTTAGCACTAACTGGCAGCAGGTATTAAGTAATAGCTCAGTTAACCTCGGGAATATTACCTATATCCTGATGAAAAGCCTCGGAATGACGTTGGGTAATGCGCTACATCTTTCCCCTGATGCCGCAATGGTGATGGGCGTATGGTTTGCACGTATTACCGGGCTTTCCATGTTCCTTGCCTACACCGGCGCTTTTTTCACCCTCAGCTACTCACCGCTGAAAGCGATTATTCAGGGCACGCCGAAGGCGTTGTGGCCCGCGCCGATGACCAAACTGAATGCCGTAGGGATGCCGACGACGGCAATGTGGTTACAGTGCCTGCTGGTGAGCCTGTTTATCCTGTTGGTTTCATTTGGTGGCGATACGGCTTCAGCGTTCTATAACAAACTGACGCTGATGGCGAACGTCTCGATGACGCTGCCGTATCTGTTCCTGGCGCTGGCGTTTCCGTTCTTTAAATCCCGTCCGGGTCTGGAAAGACCATTTGTGGTCTTTAAAACCCGAACGGCGACGCTGCTGGCAACGGGGGTTGTCGTGCTGGTGGTGACGTTTGCCAACGTGTTCACCATCATCCAGCCGGTGATTGAAGCCGGGGACTGGAACAGCGCACTGTGGATGACCGGCGGTCCGATCTTCTTCTCACTGCTGGCGATGGCGATTTATCAGAACTACAGCCGTCGCACGATCAACGAGCCTGAGTGGGCGGTGGAATAAACGACCTGCCTAATCCGGCCTACAAAGTAGCATCTTCGTAGGCCGGATTAGACCCAACGGGTCGCCATCCGGCATTTCTTGCCTGCATTGTGCGTTACAAACTCCCTGCCGGGCGACTACCTCTTCCTGCAGAACTTAATGTTCTCCCTGTTTGCTTACCGCCGAGGCTCTCCAGACGCATCTGGAACGGAGGGAACGGCATATCAATACCGTGCTCGCGGAAGCCTGCCAGAATCAGTTGGTGGATTTCATGGCGCAGCGGCATGCGATGCCCCATCTCTGCGGCATAAATACGCAGTTCGAAGATTTGAATCCCCTGCTGCAGGTCAACCAGAAAGACTTCAGGTGCCGGATTATCGATAACCAGAGAACAGCGCTGCGCGGCAGTCAGCAGGATCTGCGTAACCTCCTCGCTGTTCGCCTCCGACGGTGCCGGGATGGTTAACACCACACGGGTAACGGAATCGGATAACGACCAGTTGATAAACTGTTCGGTGATAAAGGCTTTGTTGGGCACGATGATCTCTTTGCGGTCCCAGTCGCTGATAGTGGTGGCACGGGTATTAATCTTCGTCACGCTACCGGTAAGATCGCGAATCGTCACCGTGTCGCCAATGCGGATTGGTTTTTCAAACAGGATTATCAGGCCGGAAATAAAGTTGGCGAAGATCTCCTGCAAACCAAAGCCCAGACCGACACCGAGAGCCGCCACCAGCCATTGCAGTTTGGACCATTCAATACCGATCATCGAGAAGCCAACCAGACCGCCAATCAGCATCAGCAGATACTTGGTGATGGTGGTGATGGCATAACCGGTACCGGGGGTTAAATCAAGATGTTGCAGTAGTGCCAGCTCCAGCAACGCGGGCAGGTTGCGTACTAACTGGGTGGTGATGATAAACACCAGAATCGCGATAAGCACTGCGCCCAGCGTTATCGGTTCTAAGCTTTCCACGCCCTGAACCGTGGAGGTGACATCCCACAACGAGATGTTTTCCAGGAAGCCGAAAGCGGAATGAATTTCTGACCACAGTACAATGACCGAGAGCAGGGCGATAAGCATCAGGATAGAACGCACCAGGCGCAGCGATTGTGCGCTGATAGCATCCAAATCCACTTCGCTTTCATCAACGTCAATCGCGCCTTCAAGGCTGGTGGAATGCGGTGGTTCTTCTTCGCCTCGCGCGCGCTGCGCCAGCATTTCAGCGCGTCGATGCTTGGCGCGGTCAAACGCCAGGCGGCGGCGCTGAATTAGCATCCAACGGCGGATAACGTGATACACCACCAGCAATAAGAACCAAATCGCTACGGACGTTTCCAGACGCGCCAGCAAGGCTTGTGACGTAGCGAGATAGCCCACCGCTGCGGCGAGAATAGCAATCAGCGGCGCACCCATCAGCAAATTCCACAGCATGCTGTTGACCATGTTATCGCTGTTGCCCTCTTTATCGAGGTACAGCGGTATCCCGGCGCGTTTCAGGCTCAGGGTTACGACAGCCAGCGCACCGCAAATCAGAATAAAGCACAGACGCCCCAGTGAGGCGGAGAATTCCCGGTCATTGAGGTTATCAAACATAATCACCGCCATGATCAACGGGACAATCAGCCCGATGCTCATCAGGTAATAGTGCATGGCTTTCGCGACGCGGTTCCGCGGCCAGCCAAAGTGGGCAATAAACAGACCGTTGGGACGCGCAAAGGTAGCGCAGATCATTACCGCCCACAGCATGGGCACCGTGGCGGTAACGCCATCGCCGATCGCGACAGCCAACGGATAAGGCCAGGCTTCCTGCAATCCGTAACCGAGCGTTGCCCACAGTACTGGCAACGGCGAAGCGACGAGTATTGACCAGAATACCGTGCGTATTGTCAGCCAGAAGTGGTCCTGGGTAACTTTCCCGACCCGCGCGGACGAGCGTTCAAGGAAACGGGTGAAGTGCTTGCGCGAAGAGAGGCTAAAGCCAACCAGCACCAACGCCGCGAACAGCGGTAGCAGCGTTTCTTTGCTGGTCAGCATCATGATGCTGGCCTGGCCCAACTGATTAAACGTATCTAATGAAATCAGACGCCGCAGATCCTGAACGATGTCGACAGGCCAGGAGAGGGAGATAGGGCTAACGTCTGACGTCCAGAACAGGTAGCGGTGCGTCGCTTCGTTGACCTCTTTTAGCGCATCTTCCAGTTGGCTGTTGGAAACTTTGAGCTTGGTCAGCTCAAGGATCAGCGTATCGCCACCCTGTAACAATGAGTTCAGCAGCTCACGCTGGGTCCGTAGCTGGGCGTTGAGGATGCTGCTCTGTTCAGCGGTCAGCGGTTGTCCATCGGCCTGATGAATCTGACGCAGCTGCGGCTGTTTGTTGAGGAGATCCTCATAGCGCATGCGGTGTACGCGAAGCTGCGCCATTTCGGTATCCAACTGCTGAGGTTTAGGCATTTCCGGCAGACGGGATACCTGCGCTCGCAGCGCTTCTCCCAGCATATTTGAAACCCCAAGCCACTGAGACTGCTCTCGCAGCGTATTCAATGCCTGACGCACCTGCAGCGTTTGGCTGGCGGCCTGACGCTGCTGCGAAGCGACCAGGTCCATACGCTGTGCTTGCTGGTTTAAGGCCTGAGACAGCTCGCGGTTCACCTTGAACTGGTCGACAATGCCTTCCGGCAGTCCCGCGCTGTTTTCCGCCAGCAGTTCGGTGCTTTCCAGCGCTCGCTCAGCTTCACGCTGACGTTGACTGTTGAGTTGATTGCGCAAAGCCTGCAGGTAAGTGTCGAGTTGTTGACTCTGTTTTTCCGCCAGTTCGGAGCGCATACGCGCCAGTTCCTGACGGTTATTGGCAGAAAGCTGCGCCAGCTCCAGTTCATCGACCTGGGCTTTAAGTTTGGCGGATTCAGCCTGCATCGCCTGATTCTGTGCGGAATTGCCGTTGGCGGTACCAATGCGTCGCTCAAGCTCATTGAGCTGGCGGCGGGCATCGGTTTGCTGTTGAGGAAGCTGGCTTAACGAGTCGGCGATTTCCCGGGCGCGATCCTGCTCCTGCTGGGCCTGACGACTCTTTTCCAGCAGTTGGCTGCTAACCTGGAGGATCTCCTGGTTTAACGCATCGGTAGTGAGTCCGGTTGGCACATTGCGCGGTTCATCACGCAGGTTGCTAAGCTGCGCGCGTAACGTTGCGGACAGCTTGGGGAAGTTATCAATAACTTGCTGGTATTGCTGGGCGCGCTCGAGAGAGCCTTTACGCTCCTCAAGGGCATTCAGCGCGGACTGGAGCGCCTCAACGGTTTCTGGCTGAGCGGGTTTTGCCGCCTTTGCTTGCTCCAGTTCCTGGGTGAGTTGTTTGGCATCGGGGGCCGTCGCAGCGTACGCCCCCAGGCTGAGGCACCAGGCCATCAGAAAAGTGATAATCAGGCGCACAGCAGCGATTCCTATGTTTAACTTTCGTCTTTTTTGTCGTCAACCAGCGGGCTGGCATCGTGTTCTGCTTCGATCTCTTCTTTCGCCAGCGGGGCCGGTTCTGCCTCTGGCGTCACGAAAGTCTCGGTCGAGATGGCCATTGGCTGGCCGATTTTAGTCACGGAAAGATCCTGCAATTGCTCAACCAGGTTAACTTTGCCAGGTGCGAACAGGTTGATGACGGTGGAACCGAGCTTAAAGCGGCCCATTTCCTGACCTTTCAACAGCGCCACCGACCCTTCGCTTTCGCCTTCCGGCCAGGTCCAGCGCTTGATGACGCCTTCTCGTGGTGGGGTAATGGTGCCAGCCCATGTGGTTTCAATGCTGCCGACGATGGTCGCGCCGACCAGAATCTGCACCATCGGGCCAAATTCGGTATCAAACAGACAGATTACACGTTCGTTGCGGGCAAACAGGTTCGGTACGTTTTGCGCAGTCAGGATGTTTACAGAGAAGAGATCGCCCGGCACGTACATCATTTCACGCAGGATACCGTTACACGGCATGTGTACACGGTGGTAATCGCGTGGAGACAAGTAAGTGGTTACAAACGTACCGTTGCGGAATTTATCCGCCATCTGGTAGTTGCCAGCCAGCAGCGCTTCAAGGGTATAGCTGTGCCCTTTAGCCTGCAGCAGTTTGTCTTCTTCGATGTTACCTAACTGGTTGATCACGCCGTCAGCGGGCATGACCAGTACGTTTGGATCGGTGTTAATCGGGCGTGCATCGTCGCGCAGCGGGCGAACAAAGAAGTCGTTAAAGGTGCGATAGCTGGCGGTGTCCGGCTTTTGCGCCTCTTTCATATCGACCTTGTAATATTTCACGAACAGATCGATAACCAGTTTGGTCAGCCATCCCGCTCGTTTGCTCGCACCCCAACCCGCCAGGCGAGTGAGCCATAGTTTCGGCAGAATGTATTGTAGCGAAAGCTTAAATGAGTTTAACAAGGTAGCCTCCAGGCCATAATTTGTTCCCGATCCGGCATACGGGCCGGATCCTGAAAAAAGGGGGACGATTCTAGCGATGCTTAGCTTAGTTGTCAGTTGTCTGTATCAGAAAAGTTTTTACGCGTTTTTACCTGCGCCATGCTTTCCAGGATGCGGTGATAATTTTCAAACCGGGTTTCGGCTATGGCCCCTTTTTCTACAGCCTCACGGATAGCGCAGCCTGGATCGGTATCATGCTTGCAGTCGCGGTATTTGCAATGGCCCAGATAGTCATGAAATTCGACAAAGCCATGCGTGATTTGTTCCGGCTCCAGATGCCACAGTCCAAACTCACGCACGCCAGGGGAGTCAATAACGTCGCCGCCGTGCGGGAAATGATACAGGCGAGAGGCCGTGGTGGTGTGCTGTCCAAGGCCGGAGTTGTCAGAGACATCATTGGTCAGGATCTCTTCCTGCAGGCCGAGGAGATTATTGAGCAGGCTGGATTTACCTACGCCCGATTGACCGGCAAAAATGCTGATGCGATCGGTTAATGCTTCTTCAAGCGGTTTCAGGCCGTCTTTTGTGCGGCTTGATACCATCAACACCCGATAGCCAATGTTGCGATAGATATCCATCTGTTCGTTAACGAAGGCCATGCCTTCATCATCCAGCAGATCGATCTTATTCAGCACGATAATCGGTTCAACGTGTAGCGTTTCGCAGGCTACCAGATACCGGTCGATAATATTGAGTGACAGCTCGGGTAAGATGGCTGAGACAATAACGATCTGGTCGATGTTGGCGGCAATAGGCTTTACCCCGTCGTAAAAGTCGGGTCGTGTCAGTACCGAGGTACGATCGTGTACCGCTTCAACGATACCTTTGACATTCACGCCTTCAGCTGCCGCTTTACCCGGGCGCCAGACTACGCGATCGCCGGTCACCAGCGAGCGAATTGTACGGCGGATGTTGCAACGGTGAATTTCACCGTCAGCAGACTCTACGTCGGCATGCATGCCAAAACGGCTGATAACGATGCCTTCGGCGGTTTCGCCAAACAGGTTGTCGTCGTAGTCGGGCTTCTCCGTGGACGTTTTAAGACGACGCTGGTGATTGGCGTTCACACGGCGCTGTTGGCCTTTGGAGAGTTTATTCTTACTCAATCGGACTGGCTCCTGGTCGCCCATGATGGGCAAAACATTTATGATACACACAATTTTAGATCAATGTAGTCACACTGAATGTGACGCTGAAGGGTGGAAAATAGCATGAGTGCCAATGAAAACAACCTGATTTGGATCGATCTGGAGATGACAGGTCTGGATCCCGAGCGCGATCGCATTATTGAGATCGCCACGCTGGTGACGGATGCCAACCTGAATATTCTGGCTGAAGGACCGACAATTGCGGTGCACCAGTCCGACGAACAGCTGGCATTAATGGATGACTGGAACGTACGTACGCATACCGGTAGCGGGCTGGTGGAGCGCGTGAAGGCGAGCACCATGGGCGATCGTGAAGCTGAACTGGCCACGCTGGCTTTTTTGAAAGAGTGGGTTCCGGAAGGGAAATCACCTATCTGCGGCAACAGCATCGGGCAGGATCGTCGTTTCCTGTTTAAATACATGCCGGAGCTGGAGGCGTATTTCCATTATCGCTATCTGGACGTCAGCACGCTCAAAGAACTGGCGCGTCGTTGGAAGCCGGAAATCCTTGCGGGCTTCACCAAGCAGGGAACACATCAGGCGATGGACGACATTCGTGAATCTGTTGCTGAGCTTGCTTACTATCGCGAACATTTTATTAATCTTTGATTTTGTTCTCCGGTGGCTTGCGCCACCGGGTTTTTGACGCTAAATTGTTCAGCTTGATTGTAAATTAATCACTTGAACGAATTTTCGAAAAAAACGCTTTCAGGGGGGTTGCAGCTAAACGGATTTCTCGTATAATGCGCCTCCCGTAACGACGCAGAAATGCGAATTACGACAGCAACAAAAACAGTACAGATTTGCGGGAATAGCTCAGTTGGTAGAGCACGACCTTGCCAAGGTCGGGGTCGCGAGTTCGAGTCTCGTTTCCCGCTCCAAAATTTGAAAATGCTTGTAAAGCACAGACCACCAATCGCAGGATTTCGAATTGCGACAAGGCGGCAAC
The DNA here is from genome assembly GCF_014596815.2 of Citrobacter sp. C13. NCBI lineage: Bacteria > Pseudomonadati > Pseudomonadota > Gammaproteobacteria > Enterobacterales > Enterobacteriaceae > Citrobacter > Citrobacter sp. C13. Next base: position 4,300,764 of record NZ_CP115024.1, on the reverse strand, counting down.
TGAATGAGTCCTCAGGAGCTTACTAAAGTAAGTGACTCAGGCGAATGAAGGCAGCCAACGCAGTAGCGGTTCGAAAGACGAAGATTATGCGGGAATAGCTCAGTTGGTAGAGCACGACCTTGCCAAGGTCGGGGTCGCGAGTTCGAGTCTCGTTTCCCGCTCCAAAATTTGAAAGTGCTTGTTAAGCACAGACACACCCAAGCGGGAATAGCTCAGTTGGTAGAGCACGACCTTGCCAAGGTCGGGGTCGCGAGTTCGAGTCTCGTTTCCCGCTCCAAATTCTTACCCCAATAAAAATATCCACAACGAATAATTGCGTTGGGGACGTTTTGTTTCGTCATTGACATACTCTTGTAAACAGACTTATCCACAGGTTCGGGTATTATTCCTGGAATGCAAAAAACTTCGCCGGGTGAATAGTATCATTTTAACCATTTGAAATTACTGGTTTAATTATCATTTCAAATTGTTAATGCGATCACTTGACGATTTTTTCCCTCTTGAATATCAATGTGTTTTTATTTTTATACACAAGCTGTGGATGACTTAAGCGTCGCGCGGCAGACCCTTCTCAATGACCCTGACCAAACGTTGTTTCTGCGGTAGCTGCACCTCAACTACGCAGGTATTTCGCTTCTCAATTTGCTGAGCAACCGCCCACTCTATGTGTTCGTCGAGAAGTGGGTGCTCACCTCTGCGACTTTCCAGTGCGCGAAGAATGGCTTCATTCCAGGGAGCATTACCCAACGCAACGGCGATATTTCGCAGCCAGCGCAGGTGGCCAATACGACGAATGGCAGACCCCTCCGTGACTTTTAAAAACCACGCTTCGCTCCAGCTAAACAGCTCTATTAACTCCGGAGCATGAAGCTGCTTGCGCGGGTTGAAGTCATCCTCTGTCGTCAACTGTGAATAGCGGTTCCACGGGCAAATAAGCTGGCAATCATCGCAGCCGTAAATTCGATTCCCCATCAAGGGACGAAATTCTTCCGGGATCGCGCCTTCCAGTTCGATAGTGAGATAAGAGATACAGCGGCGCGCATCCACCGTGTAGGGTTCAACGATGGCCCCGGTGGGACAGATGGTCATGCAGGCGACGCATTTCCCGCATCCTTCTTCTGCTGGTTGGTCTACCGGTAAGGGTAAATCGATCAGTAATTCCCCGAGGAAGAAAAATGAACCGGCTTCGCGATTGAGAATAAGTGAGTGCTTACCTGTCCAGCCAAGCCCGGCTTTTTCCGCTAACGGACGCTCAAGAATGGGCGCAGAATCGACAAAAGGTCTAAAATTCAGCGAAACGCAGTGCTGTTGAATCATCTCCCCCAGCTTTTTTAAGCGGTTACGTAGCAGCTTATGGTAGTCGCGGCCAAGCGCGTAACGGCTGACGTAACCCAGCGAAGGGTTCTTCAACGTGCTGGCGAAGGCCGCATTGGCAGGAAGATAGTTCATACGTACGCTGATGACACGTAGCGTACCGGGCAATAATTCGTGAGGGCGGGCGCGCATCATGCCGTGACGGGCCATCCAGTCCATCTCGCCGTGGTATTGTTTATCCAGCCAGGCCTGCAGTTTGGGCTCCGCTTCGCTGAGGTCGGTATCGGCAATACCGACCTGCTGAAAGCCAAGCTCCAGCCCCCACTGCTTAATATTTTGCGCTAACTGATTGAGATCGAGGGGCTCTGACATGACGGACCATACAATGAAGAAAAACCCCGCAAGTATACCACACTCCATCTGGCACGCCGATGACATCAGGCGGATGGAGCGAGAGGCGGCAGACAGTTTAGGGCTGGCGTTGTACGAACTGATGCAACGGGCGGGAGAGGCGGCGTTTCAGATCACTCGTGAGGCTTATCCGAACGCCCGGCACTGGCTGGTGCTATGTGGTCATGGCAACAACGGCGGCGATGGTTACGTAGTGGCAAGACTTGCCAAAGCGCTGGGTCTTGAAGTCACGTTGCTGGCACAGGAGGGTGACAAACCGCTCCCCGAGGAGGCGCAGCAGGCGCGTGATGCCTGGCTTAACGCGGGTGGCGTCATTCACGCGGTTGATATCAATTGGCCAGATAACGTGGACGTGATTATCGACGCGCTGACAGGCACTGGCTTAAAACACGCACCGCGTGAGCCTCTGTCAGTATTGATTGAACGTGCCAATTCTCACCCAGCCCCTACTGTGGCGATAGATATTCCCTCCGGCCTGCTGGCGCAGACGGGAGCGACGCCGGGCGCGGTCATCAACGCAGCGCATACCATTACCTTTATTGCACTCAAGCCGGGCCTGCTCACCGGCAAAGCGCGCGATGTCACCGGGCGTCTGCATGTTAACGCTCTCGGACTGGACGACTGGCTGGCGGGGCAGAACGCGCCATTGCAACGTTTTGATGCTCAACAACTTGCACACTGGCTAACGCCGCGTCGACCCACCTCGCACAAGGGCTCCCACGGTCGGCTGGTGATTATCGGCGGTGACCACGGAACGGCAGGCGCAATACGCATGGCCGGAGAAGCCGCGCTGCGTGCAGGTGCCGGGCTGGTCAAAGTGTTGACGCGCAGTGAAAATATCGCGCCTATTTTGACAGCCAGACCGGAACTGATGGTCGATGCGCTGACGCCGCAGACGCTGGAAGAGAGCCTGGCATGGGCGGATGTGGTGGTGATAGGCCCCGGGCTTGGTCAGCAGGAGTGGGGCAAAAAAGCGCTGCAAAAAGTGGAGAATTTTCGCAAACCGATGCTCTGGGATGCGGATGCGCTGAACCTGCTGGCAATCAACCCCGATAAACGTCACAATCGCGTGATCACGCCGCATCCAGGTGAAGCCGCGCGACTGCTGGGCTGTTCCATTGCAGAAATTGAAGACGATCGCTTACTTTGTGCACAACGTCTGGTAAAACGGTACGGAGGCGTGGTAGTGCTGAAAGGCGCGGGTACGGTTGTTGCTGCTGAACAGGCGGAGTTGGGTATTATTGATACCGGCAATGCCGGGATGGCCAGCGGCGGAATGGGGGATGTACTTTCCGGTATTATTGGCGCATTGCTCGGACAGAAGCTTACCCCGTATGATGCAGCATGTGCGGGATGTGTTGCGCACGGAGCGGCGGCGGATGTGCTGGCGGCGCGTTATGGTACGCGCGGCATGCTGGCGACAGATCTCTTTACCACGCTACAGCGTATTGTTAACCCTGATGTGATTGACGTTTATCATGATGAATCGAGTAATTCCACTACCTGATGAGCAGGCGACTTTAGACCTGGGACTGCGGGTAGCCAAAGCCTGTGACGGCGCGACGGTTATATATTTGTACGGCGACCTGGGGGCGGGTAAAACCACCTTCAGCCGGGGATTTCTGCAGGCATTAGGTCATAAAGGTAATGTAAAAAGCCCCACCTACACGCTGGTTGAACCCTATTCACTCGATAACATGATGGTATATCACTTCGATTTATACCGACTTGCGGACCCAGAGGAGCTGGAATTTATGGGGATCCGCGATTATTTTGCCAAAGATGCCATCTGCCTGGTGGAATGGCCGCAACAAGGTAAAGGTGTACTGCCAGACCCGGACGTCGAAATACACATTGAATACCAGGCGCAAGGTCGAGAGGCGCGTGTAAGCGCAGTCTCCTCATCAGGTGATTTATTGCTGGCGCGTTTAGCCGATTAACCTTAAGGGTGGCGGGATGATTTATCGCATCAGAAACTGGTTGATGGCAACCCTGGTCCTGCTGTGCGCGCAGGCAGGGGCCGCCAGCCTCTCCGATCTTCAGGTATCTAATGGCGATCAGCAGGCGCGGATTACGCTGAGCTTTATTGGCGATCCTGAATATGCCGTTTCGCAGGACGGGAAACGAACCGTCGCGCTGGATATTAAACAAACCGGAGTGATTCAGGGATTACCGCTGCTGTTTAGCGGCAATAATCTGGTGAAATCTATCCGTTCCGGCACGCCAAAAGATGCGCAGTCTCTGCGACTGGTGGTGGATTTAACCGAGAACGGTAAAGCCGAAGCAGTAAAACGCCAGAACGGCGGCAATTATACCGTCGTGTTTACCATCAACGCTGATGCGCCACCGCCTCCACCTCCCGTGGTTGCAAAGCGTGTTGAAGCGCCGATTGTTGCCCCACGTCCTGTCGAGCCAGCGCGCAATCCGTTTAAAGCAGAAAACGATCGCACTACGGCTGTGACTAACAGCAATACCTCTACGCGCCCTGCGGCGCGCGCCAGTTCCAGCAACGGCGATAAAGTGGTGATTGCCATTGATGCCGGACACGGTGGACAGGATCCTGGTGCTATTGGTCCTGGCGGCACGCGTGAGAAAAACGTCACGATTGCCGTGGCGCGCAAGCTGCGCAGTTTGCTCAATGATGACCCGATGTTTAAAGGCGTCCTCACTCGTGATGGTGATTACTTTATCTCGGTGATGGGGCGTTCAGACGTCGCGCGTAAACAAAACGCCAATTTCCTGGTTTCTATTCACGCGGATGCCGCACCAAACCGTGATGCCACAGGTGCTTCCGTTTGGGTGCTGTCAAACCGTCGGGCGAACAGTGAGATGGCCGGCTGGCTGGAACAGCACGAGAAGCAATCGGAGCTGTTGGGCGGCGCGGGCGATGTGCTGGCAAACAGCCAGTCCGATCCTTATCTCAGCCAGGCTGTACTGGATCTGCAGTTCGGTCATTCGCAGCGCGTCGGGTATGATGTGGCGACCAGCATGATCGGCCAGTTAGAACGTATTGGTTCGATGCATAAGCGTCGTCCAGAACACGCTAGCCTCGGCGTACTGCGTTCGCCTGATATCCCGTCAGTGCTGGTTGAAACCGGCTTTATCAGTAACAACAGCGAAGAACGTCTGCTGGCGAGCGATGATTACCAGCAGCAGCTGGCTGAGGCGATTTACAAAGGATTGCGTAACTATTTCCAGGCGCACCCGATGCAAACCGGGCCGCAGGGCGCACCGGCGCAAACCGCCAGCGCCATATCGCCGGGTAACACGTTAACAAATTAAGGATTAGCCATGCCGATTCAGGTTCTACCGCCACAGCTGGCGAACCAGATTGCCGCAGGCGAGGTGGTAGAGCGGCCTGCGTCAGTGGTGAAAGAGCTGGTGGAAAACAGCATTGATGCCGGTGCGACGCGCATTGATATCGATATTGAGCGCGGCGGCGCGAAGCTTATCCGTATTCGTGACAACGGCTGTGGGATTAAAAAAGACGAGCTGGCGTTGGCGTTGGCGCGTCATGCCACCAGTAAAATAGCCTCGCTTGACGATCTTGAAGCCATCGTGAGCCTCGGATTTCGCGGCGAAGCGCTGGCCAGTATCAGCTCCGTGTCTCGCTTAACCCTGACGTCGCGTACGCAAGAACAACCCGAAGCCTGGCAGGCGTATGCCGAAGGGCGTGACATGGATGTCACAGTTAAACCCGCTGCGCATCCGGTGGGAACCACGCTGGAGGTGCTAGATCTGTTCTACAACACCCCGGCGCGGCGCAAATTTATGCGCACCGAGAAAACCGAATTTAATCATATCGACGAGATTATTCGCCGCATTGCGCTGGCACGTTTTGATGTGACGATAAATTTATCGCACAACGGCAAAGTGGTGCGACAGTACCGGGCAGTGGCCGCGGATGGGCAGAAAGAGCGCCGGCTGGGCGCGATTTGCGGCACGCCATTTCTGGAGCATGCGCTGGCGATCGAATGGCAGCATGGCGATTTAACATTGCGTGGCTGGGTGGCCGATCCTAACCACACAACGGCAGCTCTGGCAGAAATCCAGTACTGCTATGTGAATGGTCGGATGATGCGTGACCGGCTGATCAACCATGCTATCCGCCAGGCTTGTGAAGATAAGCTGGGAGCCGATCAACAGCCCGCATTTGTGCTGTATCTGGAAATCGATCCGCATCAAGTGGATGTCAACGTACACCCAGCTAAACATGAGGTCCGTTTCCATCAATCCCGCCTGGTGCACGATTTTATTTACCAGGGCGTGTTGAGCGTCCTGCAACAGCAGCTTGAAACGCCGCTGCCGTTGGCTGATAACGACGAACCCGCCCCAAGGCACATCCCGGAAAACCGCGTAGCTGCTGGACGCAACCATTTTGCCGAGCCTGCTCCCGCGCGTGAACCTGCGACACCGCGGTACTCAGCATCCGCTGGTGCTGGAAGTGGCAGTAGCGGTGGCAGTAGTAGTGGCGGTGGCCGTCAGGCGGGAGCCAGTTGGCCTCATGCTCAACCCGGATACCAAAAGCAGCAGGGCGAAATCTATCAGCAACTGATGCAGACGCCGGCTCCAACGCGGAAAACGCCGGTCTCTGAAACGTCATCGACGCCTCTGACTGGCAGTAGTCAGGGCTTTGGCCGGGTGCTAACGATTGTTGGTGCAGACTGCGCGTTACTCGAGTGCGATGGCCATATTCAGTTGTTGGCATTGCCGGTGGCTGAGCGTTGGCTGCGTCAGGCGCAGTTAACGCCGGGTCAGGGAACGGTTTGTGCTCAACCGTTACTGATCCCTTTACGTCTAAAAGTGACCGCCGATGAAAAAGCGGCACTGCAAAAAGGACAGAGCCAACTGGCTGAGTTGGGCATTGAATTTCAGCTGGATGCGCAGCATGTGACCATCCGGGCTGTGCCTTTACCCTTACGCCAACAAAATTTACAAATCTTGATTCCTGAACTGATAGGCTACCTGGCGCAGCAATCCGTATTCGAGCCGGGCAATATTGCACAGTGGATCGCACGTAACCTGATGAGCGAGCATCCACAGTGGAGCATGGCACAGGCGATTACGCTGTTAGCGGATGTTGAGCGGCTCTGCCCACAACTCGTGAAGGCACCGCCGGGTGGTCTGTTACAACCTGTTGATTTACATTCGGTAATGAATGCCCTGAAACATGAGTGATACCCGTAAGGCGAGCCTGCCAAAGGCGATTTTTTTGATGGGGCCAACGGCCTCCGGTAAAACGGCATTAGCAATTGAATTGCGTAAAGTTTTGCCTATAGAGTTGATAAGCGTTGATTCCGCCCTTATTTACAAGGGGATGGATATCGGTACAGCCAAGCCTGATGCAGCTGAATTACAGGCCGCGCCGCACCGATTGTTGGATATCCGCGATCCGTCGCAAGCGTACTCCGCTGCGGATTTTCGTCGCGATGCGTTAGTCGAGATGGCCGACATCACCGCCGCGGGGCGTATCCCGTTGCTGGTGGGCGGCACAATGTTATATTTCAAAGCCTTGCTTGAAGGACTGTCGCCGTTACCGTCGGCGGACCCGGAAGTCAGGGCCAGAATTGAGCAGCAGGCGGCAGAGCAGGGTTGGGACGCGTTACACCGACAGCTTCAGGACATCGATCCCGTGGCTGCGGCGCGTATTCATCCAAATGATCCGCAAAGACTTTCCCGGGCACTGGAAGTTTTTTTCATTTCGGGTAAAACTTTAACGGAGCTGACGCAAACGTCAGGAGATGCTTTGCCGTATCAGGTGCATCAGTTTGCAATCGCCCCGGCGAGCCGTGAACTGCTCCATCAGCGAATTGAGCAGCGTTTTCATCAGATGTTAGCTTCAGGTTTTGAAGCAGAAGTCCGGGCGCTTTTTGCCCGTGGAGATTTGCATACGGATTTGCCTTCCATTCGTTGTGTAGGGTATCGCCAGATGTGGTCATACATTGAAGGTGAAATTTCATACGATGAAATGGTTTATAGAGGTGTTTGCGCCACGAGGCAGTTGGCGAAGCGACAGGTAACCTGGTTGCGTGGTTGGGAAGGGGTGCACTGGCTTGACAGTGAAAAGCCTGACCAGGCGCGAAACGAAGTATTACAGGTTGTTGGTGCTATCGCGAACTGAATGTGTACAATTGAAACGTATCGTGCGCAATTTTTCAGAATCGAAAGGTTCAAAGTACAAATAAGCATATAAGGAAAAGAGAGAATGGCTAAGGGGCAATCTTTACAAGATCCGTTCCTGAACGCACTGCGTCGGGAACGTGTTCCAGTTTCTATTTATTTGGTGAATGGTATTAAGCTGCAAGGTCAAATCGAGTCTTTTGATCAGTTCGTGATCCTGTTGAAAAACACGGTCAGCCAGATGGTTTATAAGCACGCGATTTCTACTGTTGTCCCGTCTCGTCCGGTTTCTCATCACAGCAATAATGCCACCGGCGGCACAGGCAGCAACTACCATCACGGTAGCAACGCGCAAGGTTCATCTGCGCAACAGGACAGCGAAGAAACCGAATAAGGTTATTAGCTGTTTTACATACGGGGAGCCAGCGATCCTGCGTTCCCCGTTGATTTATATTAAGGGGTTGACGCTTGTTTGACCGTTATGATGCCGGTGAGCAGGCGGTACTGGTACACATCTATTTTTCGCAAGACAAAGATATGGAAGACCTCCAGGAGTTTGAATCTCTGGTTTCTTCCGCCGGTGTCGAAGCAATGCAGGTGATTACCGGGAGCCGTAAAGCACCGCACCCGAAGTATTTTGTTGGTGAAGGTAAGGCAATCGAAATTGCCGAAGCCGTAAAAGCGACTGGCGCTGCGGTGGTGATTTTTGATCATGCTCTAAGCCCTGCCCAGGAACGTAACCTGGAACAGTTGTGCCAGTGTCTTGTTATCGACAGGACTGGTCTCATTTTAGATATTTTTGCCCAGCGTGCGCGAACCCATGAGGGTAAGTTGCAGGTTGAGCTGGCGCAGTTGCGCCATATGGCTACGCGTCTGGTCCGTGGCTGGACTCACCTTGAACGGCAAAAGGGCGGGATTGGTTTGCGCGGCCCGGGTGAAACCCAGCTCGAAACCGACCGTCGTTTGCTGCGTAATCGCATTTTGCAGATACAGTCGCGCCTGGAAAAAGTTGAAAAGCAACGTGAGCAGGGGCGACAGTCGCGCAAGAAAGCGGATGTCCCAACCGTATCACTGGTGGGATATACCAACGCCGGAAAATCCACCCTGTTCAACCAGATCACCGAAGCCCAGGTCTACGCAGCGGATCAGCTGTTTGCGACCCTGGACCCGACGCTACGCAGAATAGACGTTGCGGACGTGGGTGAGACAGTGCTGGCGGATACCGTTGGGTTTATCCGTCATTTGCCGCACGACCTGGTGGCGGCGTTTAAGGCCACCTTGCAGGAAACACGTCAGGCGACATTGCTGCTGCACGTTATTGATGCAGCAGACTTTCGTGTGCAGGAAAACATTGAGGCCGTCGATACGGTGCTCGAAGAGATCGATGCGCATGAGATCCCGACCCTGCTGGTGATGAATAAAATCGATATGTTGGATGACTTTGAGCCGCGTATCGACAGAGATGAAGAGAATAAACCCATTCGCGTTTGGGTATCAGCGCAAACGGGGATTGGTATACCACAACTTTTTCAGGCTTTGACTGAGCGACTTTCCGGTGAGGTGGCGCAGCATACGTTGCGTTTGCCGCCGCAGGAAGGGCGTTTGAGAAGCCGGTTTTATCAACTTCAGGCAATAGAAAAAGAGTGGATGGAGGAGGACGGCAGCGTAGGTCTGCAGGTTCGTATGCCGATCGTAGACTGGCGTCGCCTCTGTAAACAAGAACCGGCACTGGAAGACTATGTTGTCTGATCTGACGGATATGGCCTGAAGATTTTTTCGCCTCTATACCTTGTGGATTTTGTGCGGCAGGAAGGCGGCAAGTCCTGAAATCTCCAGGAGCATAGTCAACTATGTGACTGGCGTTGAGGGACGCAGCCAACGCAACGGCAGCGCAAAAGACGCAGGTATAGCATCGCATAACAAATATGGAGCACAAAAATGGCGTGGAATCAGCCCGGTAATAACGGACAAGACCGCGACCCCTGGGGAAGCAGCAAACCTGGCGGCAACCCTGAGGGAAATGGAAACAAAGGTGGTCGCGAGCAGGGACCTCCCGATCTGGACGATATCTTCCGCAAACTGAGTAAAAAGCTCGGTGGTCTGGGTGGCGGTAAAGGTACTGGCTCTGGCGGCGGTAGTTCATCGCAAGGCCCGCGTCCGCAACTGGGCGGTCGAGTCTTTACTATCGCAGCGGCCGCTATCGTCATTATCTGGGCGGCCAGCGGTTTCTATACCATTAAAGAAGCGGAACGCGGCGTGGTGACACGCTTCGGTAAATTCAGCCATTTGGTTGAACCGGGTCTGAACTGGAAACCGACCTTTGTCGACGAAGTGACACCGGTCAACGTTGAAGCCGTGCGTGAACTTGCCGCATCCGGCGTCATGCTGACTTCTGACGAAAACGTCGTGCGCGTCGAAATGAACGTACAGTACCGCGTGACCGATCCGCAGCGTTACCTGTTTAGCGTAACCAGCGCGGATGACAGTCTGCGTCAGGCTACTGACAGCGCCCTGCGTGGGGTTATCGGTAAATACACCATGGACCGTATCCTGACCGAAGGGCGTACCGTTATTCGTAGCGACACCCAACGTGAACTGGAAGAAACGATCCGTCCGTACAACATGGGTATCACCCTGCTGGACGTCAACTTCCAGGCTGCACGTCCGCCGGAAGAAGTAAAAGCCGCGTTTGACGATGCTATCGCAGCACGTGAAAACGAACAGCAGTACATCCGTGAAGCGGAAGCGTACACCAACGAAGTTCAGCCGCGTGCAAACGGTCAGGCGCAGCGTATTCTGGAAGAAGCACGTGCGTATAAGACTCAGACCATCCTGGAAGCACAGGGTGAAGTGGCTCGCTTCGCAAAAATTCTGCCGGAATATAAAGCCGCACCGCAAATTACCCGCGAGCGTCTGTATATCGAAACCATGGAAAAAGTGCTGAGCAATACCCGCAAAGTCCTGGTTAACGATAAAGGTAGCAATCTTATGGTTCTGCCGCTGGATCAAATGCTGAAAGGTGGTAGTGCGCCAGCAACAAAGACTGACAGCAGTTCAAACCTGCTGCGTCTTCCGCCAGCAACGACTTCCAGCACTGGAGCAAGCAACACTTCGTCCACCAGTCAGGGCGATATTATGGACCAACGCCGCGCGAATGCGCAGCGTAACGACTACCAGCGTCAGGGGGAATAACGATGCGTAAGTCAGTTATTGCGATTATCATCATCGTTCTGGTAGTTCTGTTCATGTCTGTCTTTGTGGTCAAAGAAGGCGAGCGCGGTATTACTCTGCGCTTTGGTAAAGTTCTGCGTGACGATGAAAACAAGCCGCTGGTTGTTGCACCAGGCCTGCACTTCAAGATTCCGTTTATTGAATCTGTGAAGATGCTGGATGCGCGTATTCAGACCATGGACAACCAGGCCGATCGCTTTGTTACCAAAGAGAAGAAAGACCTGATCGTTGACTCCTACATCAAGTGGCGCATCAGTGACTTTAGCCGTTACTACCTGGCAACGGGCGGTGGCGATGTTTCTCAGGCGGAAGTCCTGCTGAAACGTAAGTTCTCTGACCGTCTGCGTTCTGAAATTGGTCGTCTGGACGTGAAGGACATCGTTACCGATTCCCGCGGTCGTCTGACCCTGGAAGTGCGTGACGCGCTGAACTCCGGTTCTGCTGGCACGGAAGATGAAGTGGCGACTCCGGCAGCAGATAGCGCGATTGCCGAAGCGGCTGAACGTGTTCAGGCTGAAACGAACGGTAAAGTACCGGTCATCAATCCGAACAGTATGGCGGCATTGGGCATCGAAGTGGTTGACGTGCGTATTAAGCAAATCAACCTGCCTGCTGAAGTGTCCGAGGCTATCTACAACCGTATGCGCGCTGAGCGTGAAGCGGTAGCGCGTCGCCATCGTTCACAAGGCCAGGAAGAGGCGGAAAAACTGCGTGCAACGGCTGACTATGAAGTCACTAAAACGCTGGCAGAATCTGAGCGTCAGGGCCGTATTATGCGCGGTGAAGGCGATGCAGAAGCCGCTAAGCTGTTTGCCGATGCGTTCAGTCAGGATCCGGACTTCTACGCCTTCATCCGTAGCCTGCGTGCTTACGAGAAGAGCTTTGAAGGGAATCAGGACGTGATGGTCATGAGCCCGGACAGCGATTTCTTCCGCTACATGAAGACACCAAATACCGCGACACGCTAATCGCGTTCCAGCGGTTTTAAAGCAGCAAAACCACCGGCATCTCCAGGGATGCGGTGGTTTTCTTTTTATATAAGGGCGATGGATGAATTCAACAATTTTGCTGGCGCTCGCGCTGGTTTTGGTGCTGGAAGGGCTGGGTCCGATGCTTTATCCCAGCGCATGGAAGAAAATGATCTCCGCAATGGCGCAACTTCCCGAAAATATTTTGCGTCGTTTTGGTGGAGGTCTTGTGGTTGCGGGCGTTGTGGTCTACTACATGTTGAGGAAAACGATTGGCTGATCAATAAGTAGACTAATTTGCGGATTTTCGCATGCAAAAAGTGCTGTATATCTGAAAAAGCGGTGGTAGAATCCATTTTTAAGCAAACGGTGATTTTGAAAAATGGGTAACAACGTCGTCGTACTGGGCACCCAATGGGGTGACGAAGGTAAAGGGAAGATCGTCGATCTTCTGACTGAACGGGCTAAATATGTTGTGCGCTACCAGGGTGGTCACAACGCAGGCCATACTCTCGTAATCAACGGTGAAAAAACCGTCCTCCATCTTATTCCATCAGGCATTCTTCGCGAAAACGTAATCAGCATCATCGGTAACGGTGTTGTTCTGTCTCCGTCCGCGCTGATGAAAGAAATGAAAGGACTGGAAGATCGTGGTATCCCGGTTCGCGAGCGCCTGCTGCTGTCTGAAGCTTGTCCGCTGATCCTTGATTATCACGTTGCGTTGGATAACGCTCGTGAGAAAGCGCGTGGCGAGAAAGCGATCGGTACTACCGGTCGTGGTATCGGTCCAGCTTATGAAGACAAAGTAGCTCGTCGCGGTCTGCGTGTTGGCGATCTGTTTGATAAAGCAACTTTCGCTGAAAAACTGAAAGAAGTGATGGAATATCACAACTTCCAGCTGGTGAATTTCTATAAAGTTGAAGCAGTTGACTACCAGAAAGTGCTGGATGATGTGATGGCTATCGCCGACATCCTGACCTCAATGGTTGTTGATGTTTCCGATCTGCTGGACCAGGCGCGTAAGCGTGGCGATTTCGTCATGTTTGAAGGTGCGCAGGGTACGCTGCTGGATATCGACCACGGTACCTATCCGTACGTAACGTCCTCCAACACCACCGCAGGTGGCGTGGCAACCGGCTCCGGCCTGGGTCCACGTTATGTGGACTACGTTCTGGGTATCATCAAAGCTTACTCTACTCGTGTAGGTGCGGGTCCGTTCCCGACAGAGTTGTTTGATGACGTTGGCGAGTTCCTGTGCAAACAAGGTAACGAGTATGGCGCGACCACCGGTCGTCGTCGTCGTACCGGTTGGCTGGATTCCGTTGCTGTACGCCGTGCAGTACAGATTAACTCCCTGTCTGGCTTCTGCCTGACCAAACTGGACGTACTGGACGGTTTGAAAGAGGTGAAAATCTGTGTTGCTTACCGTATGCCGGATGGCCGCGAAGTAACGACTACTCCGCTGGCAGCTGACGACTGGAAAGGTATCGAGCCGATTTACGAAACCATGCCGGGTTGGTCTGAATCCACCTTCGGCGTGAAGGAACGTAGCGGTCTGCCGCAGGCAGCGCTGAACTACATCAAGCGTATTGAAGAACTGACCGGTGTGCCGATTGATATTATCTCAACTGGCCCAGACCGTACTGAAACCATGATCCTGCGCGACCCGTTCGACGCATAATTCTGGTTATAGCGTAGCGTCAAACGGCGCTGCGCTTGCACTAATTTAGGCCGGATAAGGTGCTTTGCATCAGAATCCGGCTTAAAATCACGTAAGTTCCTCGCTTTTTTCCTTCCCGAACTGAAATAAATTAGCGACCTGGCTGGTGGCTGGTTTATCATCAATGTAATTAATACTACCAGGTTTATCCGTTTTATCCCTTTTCCTGAGGTTGATGTGCAGTTAACAAGTTTCACCGATTACGGATTACGTGCGCTAATCTACATGGCGTCACTTCCCGAAGGACGTATGACCAGTATTTCTGAGGTGACAGAAGTCTACGGCGTGTCCCGTAATCATATGGTCAAAATAATCAATCAACTTAGCCGGGCGGGCTTTGTTACTGCTATTCGAGGAAAAAATGGCGGTATCCGCCTGGGTAAACCCGCTAAGGATATTGGTATTGGTGATGTGGTTCGCGAGCTGGAACCCTTATCGTTGGTCAACTGTAGCAGCGAGTTTTGCCATATTACCCCAGCCTGTAGACTCAAACAGGCGCTTTCTAAAGCAGTGCAAAGTTTTCTCACGGAACTGGACAACTACACACTTGCTGATTTGGTTGAAAAGAATCAACCGCTTTATAAATTATTGCTGGTGGAGTAACGACTCCCGCCAGCAGCGATGATGACGGAGGAACCGACATGTCACAAGATCCTTTCCAGGAACGCGAAGCAGAAAAATACGCGAATCCTATCCCGAGCCGGGAATTTATCCTCGAACATTTAACTAAACGTGAAAAGCCGGCCAACCGCGATGAGCTGGCCGCTGAACTCAATATTGAAGGTGAAGAGCAGCAAGAAGCGCTGCGTCGTCGCCTGCGCGCGATGGAGCGTGACGGACAACTGGTCTTCACCCGTCGTCAATGCTATGCGCTGCCGGAGCGTCTCGACCTGCTGAAAGGTACCGTTATTGGCCACCGTGATGGCTACGGCTTTCTGCGCGTTGAAGGCCGCAAAGATGACCTGTATCTGTCCAGCGAGCAGATGAAAACCTGCATTCATGGCGATCAGGTACTGGCGCAGCCGTTGGGCGCGGACCGTAAAGGTCGCCGCGAAGCGCGTATTGTGCGCGTACTGGTGCCGAAAACCAGCCAGATTGTCGGCCGCTACTTCACCGATGCTGGTGTTGGGTTTGTCGTCCCAGACGACAGCCGCCTGAGCTTCGATATCCTGATCCCGCCGGAAGAGGTAATGGGCGCTCGTATGGGTTTTGTGGTCGTGGTTGAGCTGACCCAGCGCCCGACTCGCCGCACCAAAGCGGTGGGTAAAATTGTTGAAGTGCTGGGTGACAACATGGGAACCAGCATGGCCGTTGATATGGCCCTGCGTACTCATGAAATCCCATATATCTGGCCTCAGGCGGTTGAGAAACAGGTCGCCGGACTGAAAGAAGAAGTGCCGGAAGAGGCGAAAGTAGGACGTGTCGATCTGCGCGATCTGCCGCTGGTGACTATCGATGGCGAAGATGCGCGCGACTTCGACGATGCGGTTTATTGCGAGAAGAAACGCGGCGGTGGTTGGCGTTTATGGGTGGCGATTGCTGACGTAAGCTATTACGTTCGCCCGCCGACTCCGCTGGACCAGGAAGCTCGTAGCCGTGGCACATCCGTTTACTTCCCGTCGCAGGTTGTTCCGATGCTGCCGGAAGTGCTGTCTAACGGATTGTGTTCACTCAACCCGCAGGTGGACAGGTTGTGTATGGTCTGTGAAATGACCATTTCGTCGAAAGGCCGTTTAACCGGCTTTAAATTCTACGAAGCGGTCATGAGTTCCCACGCACGTCTGACCTACACTAAGGTCTGGCACATGCTGCAGGGCGACCAGGAGCTGCGTGAGCAGTACGCACCGCTGGTTAAACACATTGAAGAGCTGCATAACCTCTACAAAGTGCTGGATAAAGCCCGTGAAGAGCGTGGCGGTATCTCGTTTGAGAGTGAAGAAGCGAAGTTTATCTTCAATGCTGAACGCCGTATCGAGCGTATCGAGCAGACGCAGCGTAACGACGCGCACAAGCTGATTGAAGAGTGCATGATCATGGCGAACATCTCCGCGGCACGATTCGTTGAGAAAGCCAAAGAGCCAGCGCTGTTCCGTATTCACGATAAGCCGACGACCGAAGCGATTAACTCGTTCCGTTCCGTCCTGGCAGAGCTGGGGCTGGAGCTGCCTGGTGGCAACAAACCTGAGCCGCGTGATTACGCTGAACTGCTGGAGTCGATTGCTGACCGTCCTGACGCAGAAATGCTGCAAACCATGCTGCTGCGTTCGATGAAGCAGGCGATTTACGATCCGGAAAACCGTGGTCACTTTGGCCTGGCGTTGCAATCTTATGCGCACTTTACTTCACCGATCCGTCGTTACCCGGATCTCTCCTTGCACCGGGCGATTAAGTATCTGCTGGCGCAGGAGCAGGGCCATAAGGGCAACACCACGGAAACCGGTGGCTACCATTATTCGATGGAAGAGATGCTGCAACTGGGTCAGCACTGTTCGATGGCCGAGCGCCGTGCTGATGAAGCCACGCGCGATGTCTCTGACTGGCTGAAGTGCGACTTCATGCTGGACCAGGTGGGTAATGTCTTCAAAGGCGTGATTGCCAGCGTGACCGGATTTGGTTTCTTTGTCCGTCTCGATGAACTGTTTATCGATGGTCTGGTGCATGTCTCCTCTCTGGATAACGACTACTATCGTTTCGACCAGGTTGGGCAGCGCCTGACGGGGGAATCCAGCGGCCAGATGTATCGCCTGGGCGATCGCGTGGAAGTTCGCGTGGAAGCAGTCAACATGGACGAGCGTAAGATCGACTTCAGCTTGATCTCCAGCGAACGTGCGCCGCGTAATGAAGGTAAAACCGCCCGCGAAAAAGCCAAAAAAGGCGATGCGGGTAAAAATACCGGTAAACGTCGTCAGATGGGCAAAAAGGTGAATTTCGAGCCGGACAGCGCTTTCCGCGGCGAGAAGAAAGGCAGAGCCAAACCTCAGGCGGAAAAGAATGCGGCTGAGAAGAAAGGCGATAAAAAAGCGAAAAAGCCCTCGGCAAAAACGCTTAAAATTGCTGCCGCCACTAAAGCTAAACGTGCGGCGAAAAAGAAAGTCGCACAATAACAGCCATAGACTGTAAGTCGGGCAACCTTCGCGTTGCCTGGCGTTACGCATAAACTATTAACGAGTACATTCATGAGTGAAATGATTTACGGCATCCATGCGGTGCAGGCCCTGCTGGAACGTGCGCCTGAGCGCTTCCAGGACGTCTTTATTCTCAAAGGTCGTGAAGATAAACGCCTGCTGCCACTGATCCACGCACTGGAAGCACAGGGTGTTGTCATTCAACTGGCTAACCGTCAGTTTCTGGATGAGAAAAGCGAGGGTGCGGTACATCAGGGGATTATTGCTCGCGTGAAGCCGGGCCGTCAGTATCAGGAAAACGATCTGCCGGATCTGATTGCTACGCTCGATCAGCCGTTCTTATTGATCCTCGATGGCGTCACCGATCCGCATAACCTGGGCGCATGCCTGCGTAGCGCCGATGCCGCTGGCGTACATGCTGTAATCGTACCGAAGGATCGTTCCGCACAGTTGAATGCGACGGCGAAAAAAGTGGCCTGTGGTGCGGCAGAAAGCGTACCGCTGATCCGCGTGACCAACCTGGCGCGCACCATGCGTATGCTGCAGGAAGAGAATATCTGGATCGTCGGAACCGCAGGTGAAGCCGACCATACTCTCTATCAGAGCAAAATGACCGGTCGTCTGGCGCTGGTGATGGGCGCAGAGGGTGAAGGTATGCGCCGTCTGACCCGCGAACACTGTGACGAACTGATCAGCATCCCGATGGCAGGGAGCGTTTCGTCATTGAACGTTTCAGTTGCGACGGGTATCTGCCTGTTTGAAGCCGTCCGCCAGCGCGGCTAATTTATTCTCTATGTCTCTTAAGCCATCCCTCGGGATGGCTTTTTTGTGACCTGAATCCCAGGCACTCTCTTGTCTGGCTGACCATACTTAAAGCGACGGCCATTGAAGGAGGGAGACACAATGCACTGGCAAACGCATACCGTTTTTAACCAACCTGTACCGCTCAATAACAGTAACTTATATTTGTCCGATGGCGCGCTGTGCGAAGCGGTTATCCGCGAAGGCGCTGGTTGGGACAGCGATCTTCTCGCCAGTATTGGTCAGCAGCTAGGGACTGCCGAGTCGCTCGAACTGGGTCGTCTGGCCAATGCTTTTCCACCTGAACTGTTGCGCTACGACCCGCAGGGGCAGCGGCTGGATGATGTGCGTTTTCATCCAGCCTGGCATTTGCTGATGCAGGGATTGTGCGCCAACCGCGTACATAATCTGGCCTGGGAAGAAGATGCGAGGCAGGGAACATTTGTTGCACGGGCCTCGCGTTTCATGCTGCATGCGCAGGTTGAAGCTGGCACGTTGTGTCCGGTGACCATGACTTTTGCCGCCACGCCGCTGTTACTTCAAATGTTACCCGCCCCCTTTCACGACTGGCTTACGCCGCTGCTAAGCGACCGTTATGACTCGCATTTACTGCCCGGAGGGCAAAAGCGTGGGCTGCTTATCGGCATGGGCATGACCGAGAAGCAGGGTGGTTCAGATGTGCTGAGCAATACCACTCAGGCAGAACGTCTTGCTGACGGCTCGTATCGGCTGGTGGGACATAAGTGGTTTTTCTCCGTGCCGCAAAGCGATGCCCATTTAGTGCTGGCCCAGGCTAAGGGAGGATTATCCTGCTTTTTTGTGCCGCGATTTTTACCTGACGGGCAGCGTAATGCTATCCGTCTTGAGCGATTGAAAGATAAGTTAGGCAACCGCTCCAACGCCAGCTGCGAGGTTGAATTCCATGAAGCGATTGGCTGGCTATTGGGTGAAGAAGGGGAAGGTATACGCCATATCCTGAAAATGGGGGGGATGACGCGTTTTGACTGTGCGCTCGGCAGTCACGGTATGATGCGACGTGCTTTTTCCGTCGCGATTTACCATGCGCACCAGCGGCAAGTTTTTGGCAAGCCATTGATTGAACAGCCGATGATGCGTCAAGTGTTAGGTCGGATGGCGCTCCAACTGGAAGGTCAAACGGCGTTACTGTTTCGACTGGCGCGGGCCTGGGACCGTCGTGCTGATGCTAAAGAAGCGCTGTGGGCCAGGTTGTTCACGCCAGCGGCGAAATTCTCCGTTTGCAAAAGCGGTATGCCATTTGTGGCAGAAGCGATGGAAGTGCTGGGTGGGATTGGCTATTGCGAGGAGAGCGAGCTGCCGCGTTTGTATCGTGAAATGCCGGTAAACAGTATCTGGGAAGGCTCTGGCAACATTATGTGCCTTGATGTATTGCGGGTACTAACCAAACAACCCGGCATATACGAGATGCTCAGTGAAGCCTTTGCGGAAGTCAAAGGGCAAGACCGACATTACGATCGAATGGTGCGTCAGCTCCAGCAGCGTTTACGTAAACCCAGCGAGGCATTGGGGCGGGAGATTACGCAGCAGCTTTTCCTGCTTGGTTGCGGAGCGCAGATGTTGCGCTATGCCTCTCCACCAGTGGCGCAGGCCTGGTGCCAAATTATGCTTGATACGCGGGGGGGACTACGATTGTCTGAGCAGGTGCTGAACGATTTGCTTCTGCGGGCAACGGGGGGATTACGATAATAATATGCCTGATGGCGACGCTTTCGCGTCTTATCATGTCTACAGTTCACTGTAGCTCAGATAAGTTTACGCCATCCGGCAATGTGTTAAGCATAGAGTATGGCCTGTACGCGCCAGTTGTCGGGCTGCTGATCTTCGTACATTTGAATGATCCGATACCATGAGGCACCTTGTTCATCCGCTTTTAACGCGACAACACGTTCTACATCCTGCGGATTTCCTGCAATGTTACTGACAGATATCTGGCCAATTTCGTTCAGGCCAGTAACACAGTCAGCACTGGCGAATTCGGCAGACTGCGCCGTAGTACCTACCAGTCCGGCAGAAAGCAGCAGTGAGGATAAGGCAAGTGATTGTTTCATCGTCAGCTCCATTATTCGTACCCCTACACACGGCAGGGCATTCCATCGCGATAATAAACCTCAAGCTTCCTGCTGTTGGTTTATTGTGCACAGGTAAACGCATAGGGGCGCAAAGCAATGTAAAGCTGACTAAATTTCAACCCAATGTTATTTACGATACAAAATAGCCTGTGAATACCATTGGCCTGTCACGATAGTTTCATCCACTAATAAAACCACGTAGTAATCAGCTTTAGCCGCGGCGGCTTTGGCACGGATCTCTGCCAGCGCATCATCCGGAGAGCCTCTTACCAGCGCGCTAACCGTCCCTAATCGCTGTAACCCATTACTCTGGTCACGGCGGATCTCCTGCGGGTGGTCGGCAACGGGCGGTGCGGGTTGTGGCGTTCCCTGTAGCACGCTACAGGCGCTTAAAAACATAACCAACAACAAAGAGGCAAACCGACGCATAACTCTATCTCGTTTCCTGATAGCCATAGTGTAGTGCCTTATTAATTTCCCTTTAGGGGAATGTTCCCGAATTGTTATCTCTCACGCGATTTTCGAATGAAAATGTTGCGAAAGCGTAACCCAGTTCTCAACATTATGAATCATTGCCGAACACATTCGCTTGCGTTAAGTATTGCTGCATGGCATACCAGAAAGAAAGAGGCGACAAATGATCGAAATTGAAACACGACAGTTGGCGGGTATACCTGTCCTGCACGCCGTTCCGGCTGGCAAACGCGAATGTTCACTCCCTTGTGTTATCTTCTATCACGGGTTTACCTCTTCAAGCCTGGTTTACAGCTATTTTGCCGTTGCGCTGGCTCAGGCCGGGTTCCGTGTCGTCATGCCAGATGCGCCCGACCATGGCGCTCGCTTCAAAAGCGATGCCAGGGTGCGAATGCGCCGCTTCTGGCATATTTTGCAGCAAAATATGCAGGAGTTTACGACGTTACGTGCGGCGCTGGAGGCGGAAAATTGGCTTTCAGATGAGCGGCTTGCCGTCGGTGGGGCGTCGATGGGGGGAATGACAGCATTGGGCATAATGGCGCGCCATCCTGAGGTTAAATGTGTAGCCAGCCTGATGGGTTCAGGCTATTTTACCCGGCTTGCGCAGACGCTTTTTCCCCCTTTACTGGTTCAGACCCCAGAGCAGCAGGCGGAATTTGATGCCGTTATCGCCCCGCTTGCCGAATGGGATGTTACGCATCAGTTACCACGCCTCGCTGACAGGCCGTTGCTGCTGTGGCATGGACAGGATGATGATGTTGTACCGGCTGTTGAAACCTTCCGCTTACAGCAAGCGCTGATTCAGGCAGGTTTGGACAACAATCTGACCTGCCTGTGGGAAGCGGGCGTACGACATCGCATCACGCCAGAAGCGTTGGCCGCAACAGTGACGTTTTTCCGCCAGCACCTTTAAACGCGCATAATGCTCACGCCCTGAGCTTCAAGCTGTTGCAGAATCTCAGGGTTTGCATTTTTGCCAGTAATCAGCATGTCGATTTGGTCGGCGCGACTGAACAGCATTCCCGCACGTTCACCGACTTTACTGCTATCGACCAGTACCACCAGTTTGCCCACCACGTTAAGCATCTTCTGCTCGGCCATCGCGGTCAGCATATCCGTTTTATACAGTCCGTCCGCGGTCAACCCTTTGCCACTGGTGAACATCCAGTGCCCGGCATACAGGCTATTTTCACTGCCTTGCGGGCTAAGCGTGATGGATTGGCTTTTGTTATATTGCCCTCCCATGATGATCACGCTGTCATGCTCCTGGTCGATCAGATAGTTCGCCAGCGGCAGATAATTAGTGATGATCTGCACCGGCTTGCCGCACATTTCGCGACCCAGCAGAAAGGCGGTCGATCCGCAGTTGATCACCACGCTTTCACCTGCATTCACAAGCTGGGATGCCGCCTTGGCAATGCGAACTTTTTCATCGTGGTTCTGTGCCTGGTGCAGATTCATTGGCGTCCAGCGCGGTCGCTGCTGGGTAATAGCTTCTGCGCCGTTGCGGACTTTCTTGAGTTTGCCGCTTTCATCGAGTTTGTTGATGTCCCGGCGTGCTGTGGCGGGTGAAATCCCCAGACGCTCAATCACGTTCTCAACGGTAACAAAGCCCAACTGCGCCAGCATATCCAGCAGTATTTGATGTCTTTGTGCTTCAGTCATGAGCTATTCCGATACAAATTGATTTGAAAAGATGATATTTGAAATAGCCTGGAAATACTAAAGTAAATGGGAAAAAATGCCGGGATGGCCCGGCATTTTGTGTGGATCACAAGAACGATTTAAACGGTAAATCCGGTTCAATCGTGAAGCAGTCGTCAAAGCCGCGCGGATAGTGATATTCAAAGTTATCTTTGTCCAGCGGCCAGGTGAACTTGCCACCCACCTGCCAGATAAAAGGCTTAAAGCCATACTTCAGCCGATCTTTTTTCATCTCCCAAAGTACGCGGATCTCCTGAGGATCGGCCTGGAAGTTTGACCAGATATCGTGATGGAAAGGGATCACCACTTTTGTATTCAGGGCCTCCGCCATACGCAGCATGTCGGAACTGGTCATTTTGTCCGTAATACCCCGTGGGTTCTCGCCGTAGGATCCGAGCGCGACGTCGATCTGGTGCTCATTGCCATGCTTTGCATAGTAGTTGGAGTAGTGTGAATCACCGCTGTGATAAAGCGTACCGCCCGGCGTTTTGAACAGATAGTTTACGGCGCGGGCATCCATACCATCCGGCAGCACGCCTGCCGCTTTTTGATCGGCAGGAAGCGTGATCAATGCCGTACGATCAAACGCATCAAGCGCATGAATTTCAATATCTTTCACTTTCACCACATCGCCAGGTTTTACCACGATGCAGCGCTCTTTTGGTACACCCCAACCGATCCACAGATCCACACAAGTCTGCGGTCCAATAAACGGCACGTCATCGGCACAGTTCTGCATGACGGCTGCCGCAACATTTACGTCGATGTGATCGTTATGATCGTGCGTGGCCAGCACCGCATCGATCTGACGAATGGCAAACGGATCAAGAACAAACGGCGTGGTGCGCAGGTTTGGCTGCAGCTTCTTCACGCCCGCCATGCGTTGCATCTGGTGACCGGTTTTCATCAGCGGGTTACCGTGACTCTGTTTACCCGTACCGCACCAGAAATCGACGCAGACGTTAGTTCCGCCTTCAGACTTTAGCCAAATACCGGTACAGCCAAGCCACCACATAGCGAAAGTGCCAGGTGCGACCTGTTCCTGCTCGATCTCTTCATTGAGCCAGCTTCCCCACTCCGGGAATGTGCTCAGAATCCATGATTCACGCGTGATGCTTTTTACTTTACTCATCGCAATTACCTTCATGTTTTTTCAAGTTGAATCAAATTATGATTTGTTTTGATTGATACTGACATCATTTTCTCAAGAAGGCAATGCGCTGATTTTTGGTGTTGAATGGGAAAATGTGAACAAATTACAACGTGACAAGATGGTTTATATGAAATGTATTTTTGTATTTTATTGTTTTAAATGAATTTATTTTGACGAGTATGAATTTGAAGTAAATCCACTCTGCAAGTAAGAGAATTATTTGCGTACTTCATCACATTTAATCAAATTCAATCTTGTTGTGATTACTTTTGAAAATTAGAGTGAGGGCACAACATCCTGGGCATCTGTAATGAATGTTCAGCAACTTCGTCTACTGGAGATCGTTATGGAGATCCTCTACAACATCTTTACCGTCTTTTTTAATCAGGTCATGACCAATGCACCGTTGCTGTTGGGTATTGTGACCTGCCTCGGCTACATCCTGTTGCGTAAAAGTGTCAGCGTCATTATCAAAGGCACGATCAAAACGATTATCGGTTTTATGTTATTGCAGGCAGGGTCGGGCATTCTGACCAGCACGTTTAAACCGGTGGTGGCGAAGATGTCTGAGGTTTACGGTATCAATGGCGCGATCTCCGATACCTATGCCTCCATGATGGCAACCATCGAACGAATGGGTGATGCCTACAGTTGGGTAGGGTACGCCGTACTGTTGGCGCTGGCGCTGAACATTTGTTACGTACTGCTACGGCGTATTACCGGCATTCGAACCATCATGCTGACTGGGCACATCATGTTCCAGCAGGCGGGGCTGATTGCTGTCTCTTTCTACATCTTTGGTTATCCGATGTGGACCACCATCATCTGTACCGCGGTGCTGGTGTCGCTCTACTGGGGCATTACCTCCAATATGATGTACAAGCCGACCCAGGAAGTGACCGATGGCTGCGGTTTTTCCATCGGTCACCAGCAGCAGTTCGCCTCCTGGATTGCTTACAAAGTCGCGCCGTATCTGGGTAAGAAAGAGGAGAGCGTAGAAGATCTCAAGCTGCCAGGCTGGCTGAATATCTTCCATGACAACATCGTTTCCACCGCGATTGTGATGACCATCTTTTTCGGGGCGATCCTGCTCTCTTTCGGCATTGATGTGGTTCAGGCGATGGCGGGTAAAACCCACTGGACGGTGTATATCCTGCAAACCGGTTTTTCGTTTGCTGTCGCTATCTTCATCATCACCCAGGGTGTACGTATGTTCGTTGCTGAACTTTCAGAGGCGTTCAACGGTATCTCTCAACGTCTGATCCCCGGCGCGGTGTTGGCTATCGACTGCGCAGCCATTTACAGCTTTGCCCCCAACGCGGTGGTCTGGGGCTTTATGTGGGGCACCATCGGCCAACTGATTGCGGTAGGTATTCTGGTTGCCTGCGGCTCTTCCATTCTGATTATCCCTGGCTTTATCCCGATGTTCTTCTCGAACGCCACCATTGGCGTATTTGCTAACCACTTTGGCGGCTGGCGCGCGGCGCTCAAGATTTGCCTGGTGATGGGGATGATCGAAATCTTCGGCTGCGTTTGGGCGGTGAAACTCACCGGTATGAGCGCCTGGATGGGCATGGCGGACTGGTCAATTCTGGCACCGCCGATGATGCAAGGCTTTGCCTCCATCGGCATTGTGTTTATGGCCGTCATTATTCTGATTGCACTGGCTTATATGTTTTTCGCAGGACGCACGTTGCGCGCTGAGGAAGACGCAGAAAAACAACTGGCAGAACACTCTGCTTAATAAGGAGTTCCGATTATGACCGTACGTATTCTGGCTGTGTGTGGCAATGGGCAGGGCAGTTCCATGATCATGAAAATGAAGGTGGACCAGTTTTTAACCCAGTCAAATATTGACCATACGGTAAACAGCTGTGCCGTGGGTGAATACAAAAGTGAACTGAGCGGCGCGGATATCATCATCGCCTCTACGCATATCGCCGGTGAGATTACCGTTTCTGGCAATAAATATGTCGTTGGCGTACGCAACATGCTGTCTCCTGCCGATTTTGGGCCAAAACTGCTGGAAGTGATCAAAGCGCATTTCCCGCAGGACGTGAAGTAAGGGGCGGCATATGAAATTACGTGACTCGCTAACAGACAATAATTCCATCCTTTTGCAAGCCGAGGCCAGTACCTGGCAGGAAGCGGTAAAGCTTGGTGTGGATCTGTTGGTTAAGGCCGATGTGGTTGAACCACGCTACTACCAGGCCATCCTTGATGGCGTTGAGCAGTTTGGCCCGTACTTTGTGATTGCGCCTGGCCTGGCAATGCCGCACGGCCGTCCGGAGGAAGGGGTCAAGAAAACCGGTTTTGCGCTGGTGACGCTGAAATCACCGCTGGTGTTTAACCACGAAGATAACGACCCGGTCGATATTCTGATAACGATGGCGGCAGTTGACGCCAACACACATCAGGAAGTGGGCATCATGCAGATCGTGAATCTCTTTGATGACGAAGCCAATTTCGACCGTTTACGCGCCTGTCGCACCGCGCAGGAAGTGTTGGATTTAATTGATAACGCCACTGCGGCGGCTGTTTAAAAGGATACCAAAATGTCATTACCTATGTTGCAGGTTGCGCTGGATAACCAATCAATGTCTTCTGCGTATGAAACGACGCGTCTGATTGCCGAAGAGGTCGATATCATTGAGGTGGGAACTATTCTTTGCGTGGCAGAGGGTGTGCGCGCCGTTCGCGATCTGAAGGCGCTTTACCCGCATAAAATTGTGCTGGCGGACGCCAAAATTGCCGATGCGGGAAAAATCCTCTCCCGCATGTGTTTCGAAGCCAACGCTGACTGGGTCACCGTCATCTGCTGTGCGGATATCAACACCACCAAGGGGGCACTGGAGGTAGCGAAAGAATTTAACGGCGACGTGCAGATTGAACTGACCGGTTACTGGACCTGGGAGCAGGCCCAGGAATGGCGTGACGCAGGGATTGGGCAAGTTGTGTATCATCGCAGTCGTGATGCGCAGGCGGCGGGCGTGGCGTGGGGAGAAGCGGATATCAGCGCGATCAAACGCCTGTCCGAGATGGGCTTTAAAGTCACCGTCACCGGCGGTCTGGCGCTGGAAGATCTGCCGCTGTTTCAGGGAATTCCGATTCACGTATTTATTGCCGGTCGCAGCATTCGCGATGCCGACTCTCCGGTGGAAGCGGCCCGTCAGTTCAAACGTTCTATCGCCCAGCTGTGGGGATAAGGAGCGACTATGTTGTCGAAACAGGTCCCGCTCGGTATTTATGAAAAGGCACTCCCCGGCGGGGAGTGCTGGCTGGAGCGTTTGCAGCTGGCGAAGGAACTGGGTTTTGACTTTGTCGAAATGTCGGTTGATGAAACCGACGCTCGCCTGGCGCGTCTTGACTGGAACCGCGAGCAGCGACTGGCGCTGGTGGCCGCTATCGCTGAGACAGGGATACGGGTACCGTCCATGTGCCTGAGCGCTCATCGTCGTTTCCCGCTGGGTAGTGAAGATGATGCGGTACGTGAACAAGGGCTGGAGATCATGCGTAAAGCCATTCAGTTTGCGCAGGATATCGGTATTCGCGTTATTCAACTGGCGGGTTACGACGTTTATTACCAGCAGGCCAATAACGAAACGCGTCGTCGGTTTCGCGATGGGCTGAAAGAAAGCGTAGAGATGGCGAGCCGTGCACAGGTGACGCTGGCGATGGAAATCATGGATTATCCACTGATGAATTCGATCAGTAAGGCGCTGGGTTACGCCCACTATCTCAACAATCCGTGGTTCCAGCTGTATCCCGATATTGGCAATTTGTCGGCGTGGGATAACGACGTGCAGATGGAATTGCAGGCGGGAATGGGCCATATCGTTGCCGTACACGTGAAAGATACCAAACCCGGCGTATTCAAAAATGTGCCGTTTGGTGAAGGGATTGTCGATTTCGAACGTTGTTTTGCGACGCTCAAACAGAGTGGGTATTGCGGGCCATACCTGATTGAGATGTGGAGTGAAACGTCGGACGACCCGGCACGTGAAGTGGCGAAGGCGCGCGACTGGGTAAAAGCGCGTATGGCCAGCGCCGGTCTGGAGGAGGCGGTGTAATGCACAAACTCAAACAGCAGGTTTTTGAGGCCAATATGGATCTGCCGCGCTACGGGCTGGTGACGTTTACCTGGGGTAATGTCAGCGCCATCGACCGCGAACGCGGGCTGGTGGTGATTAAGCCCAGCGGCGTCGACTACCAAACAATGACAGTGGATGACATGGTGGTTGTGGATCTGCACGGCAACGTGGTGGAAGGACGCTATCGTCCTTCTTCCGATACCGCCACCCATCTGGCGCTGTATCGCCGCTATTCCTCTCTTGGCGGCGTGGTGCATACCCACTCAACCCACGCGACGGCATGGGCGCAGGCAGGTCTGGCAATACCCGCGCTCGGCACCACGCATGCGGATTATTTCTTTGGCGACATTCCGTGTACCAGGGCACTAAGCGAAGAAGAGGTTCAGGGTGAATATGAGCTGAACACCGGAGAGGTGATCATCGAAACGTTGGGTGACGTTGAACCACTGCATACGCCGGGGATTGTGGTGTATCAGCACGGTCCGTTTGCCTGGGGGAAAGATGCACATGATGCGGTACACAATGCCGTGGTGATGGAAGAGGTGGCGCGGATGGCGTGGATTGCGCGTGGCATTAATCCGGCACTCAGCCCCATCGACAGTTATCTGATGAATAAGCATTTCATGCGTAAGCACGGTCCAAATGCCTATTACGGGCAGAAGTAAGATAAAACGTTCCGGAGCCAACTCTTCATGGGGATGAGAGCGGTCTGGCTTCGGGATTGTTTTGCAAAAAAAGCCCCCAGTGAAGGGGGCAAGTCAAACTGTGGCAATGTTCTCGTTGGTTATTTCTGGTGTTAACGATAAATATCTGCACTGGCGTGCATATTCCCGTTACTACCGGGTTCCCTGGTGAGGATCACGTGGTAGTAGGTTGCGCCTTGCGCATCGGTCTCTTCATTCAGGGCCTGAGTGGCTTCACTTTCAGTGGCGAAGTTATGATTTATGTAAATGACGCCTAAGCTCTGCACATCATCCATGTTCCTGGCCTGATGGTTATCAATTTTGATGGCTGCCGTTGCATTTGCACTGAGCAAAAGCACAGCCAGAAGGGTCAAAACACGGGCTCGCATATGTACCTCCTCGACTGCGGTCGCTGGTTGCTTCTCTCCTGTGAGTGATTAGCTTCTGATGTAATTTTAACCGCTGTCGGCGCAGTCGATAGCGACCATTTCTGATGCAGTTGTTCAAAAAATTACCGCATAGCCATCTTTTCTTTAATTAACAGTCCGCTGGTGTATACCGCTGCGGTGAAAAAATACCTGCCTTTCGCGCATAAGCTCTTACCAAATAGTCAATTTAATCGGGGGAGTACGCCGTTTATAGTGAGCCGGATAATTAATATAACTTTATGATAATAAGGCAAAAACTTATGGATACTTCATTCATGGATTTCAGCTATTTCGTGGTTATGTTTATGGTCGCGCTGGTGGCTGGCTTTATTAACGTGGTGTCGGGCGGTGGTGGATTTCTCTCTATTGGCGCACTCTTAATTTCTGGTTTACCCCCGGCTAATGCGCTGGCAACCAATAAAATTCAGGCTCTGGGTAGCTCTCTGACCTCTGGAATTTACTTTTTACGCCGGGGACATATCAACGTGCAGGAGCACAAGTATGTGTTTTTATCTGCCTTTATCGGTTCTGCGCTGGGAACGACGCTTATCCAGTTCATTGAACCGGAACTGCTGAAGAAACTGCTCCCAATCCTGATTATCGCAGTCGCCATTTACTTTATTTTTGCGCCAAACCTTAGCGAACCGAAAAGAAAGCAGCAGGTATCCCTGTTTCTCTTCTCGTTGATCGGTGGGGGATGTATTGGTTTTTATGATGGCTTTCTCGGTGCTGGGGCAGGTTCCTTTTATACCCTCAGCTATATCCTGCTGTGGGGATACAGTATTGATAAAGCGCAAATCCACTCGAATTTTATTAACCTGGCGTCGAACATCGCCTCGATTTTGTTCTTCATTTTCGGCGGTAAAATGATCTGGTCGCTTGGGCTGGTGATGTTTGCAGGGCAATCCCTTGGCGCACGTCTTGGTGCGACAGTCGTACTGACGCGCGGTAAGAAAGTCATCCGACCCATGATTGTCATTGTCTCCATTTGCATCAGCATCAAAATGCTGCTGGATATGTATTAATAGCGACATGATAAATAATCGTACAAGCACCTTGAGTTTACCTGCTGACCCCAGTATTATGACGCGTCATTTTTCAGCCGACCTTTAACACGTTCCTTGCCTCCATGGGCCTCGGCTGACCCAGACAGGAGGCTGAATAATCCGTAAGGAGCAATTCGATGCGTCATTACGAAATCGTTTTTATGGTCCATCCTGACCAGAGCGAACAGGTTCCGGGTATGATCGAACGCTACACTGCTGCCATCACTGGTGCAGAAGGCACGATCCACCGTCTGGAAGACTGGGGCCGCCGTCAGCTGGCTTACCCGATCAACAAACTGCACAAAGCTCACTACGTTCTGATGAACGTTGAAGCGCCGCAGGAAGTGATCGATGAGCTGGAAACTACCTTCCGCTTCAACGATGCCGTTATCCGCAGCATGGTTATGCGTACTAAACACGCTGTTACCGAAGCATCTCCGATGGTTAAAGCGAAAGACGAGCGTCGTGAACGTCGCGATGATTTCGCTAACGAAACCGCAGATGATGCTGAAGCTGGGGATTCTGAAGAGTAATTTCTGATGACCAACCGTCTGGCGTTGTCCGGCACTGTGTGCAGGGCCCCCCTTCGAAAGGTCAGTCCATCAGGAATTCCTCATTGCCAGTTCGTGCTTGAGCATCGTTCTGTGCAGGAGGAAGCCGGGTTTCACCGGCAGGCGTGGTGCCAAATGCCCGTTATTATTAGCGGACACGAAAACCAGGCCATTACTCACAGTATAACGGTCGGTAGCGCAGTGACCGTTCAGGGGTTCATCTCTTGCCACAAAGCAAAGAACGGCCTGAGCAAAATGGTTCTGCATGCCGAGCAGATTGAATTGATAGATTCTGGAGACTAGCCATATGGCACGTTATTTCCGTCGTCGCAAGTTCTGCCGTTTCACCGCGGAAGGCGTTCAAGAGATCGACTATAAAGATATCGCTACGCTGAAAAACTACATCACCGAAAGCGGTAAGATTGTCCCAAGCCGTATCACCGGTACCCGTGCAAAATATCAGCGTCAGCTGGCTCGCGCTATCAAACGCGCTCGCTACCTGTCCCTGCTGCCGTACACTGATCGTCATCAGTAATCGGTCACGGTCCATTAATACGACTTTGAGAGGATAAGGTAATGCAAGTTATTCTGCTTGATAAAGTAGCAAACCTGGGTAGCCTGGGTGATCAGGTTAACGTTAAAGCGGGCTATGCTCGTAACTTCCTGGTACCACAGGGTAAAGCTGTTCCTGCTACCAAGAAAAACGTTGAATTTTTCGAAGCGCGTCGCGCTGAGCTGGAAGCTAAACTGGCTGACGTTCTGTCCGCTGCTGAAGCTCGTGCTGAGAAAATCAACGCACTGGAAACCGTAACCATCGCGTCTAAAGCTGGCGACGAAGGTAAACTGTTCGGTTCCATCGGTACTCGCGACATCGCTGACGCTGTAACTGCAGCTGGCGTTGAAGTAGCTAAGAGCGAAGTTCGTCTGCCGAACGGCGTTCTGCGTACCACTGGCGAGCACGAAGTGAGCTTCCAGGTTCACAGCGAAGTGTTTGCTAAGCTGACTGTAAACGTAGTTGCAGAATAAGTTTTTATTCTGATGACCGCGTAAAAGCGCCGGCCCTATGCCGGCGTTTTGCTTTTCTGTTCCCCCGCTTTTCTCTCTGGCTATTCTTTATCCTTTTCGGGATAATCAAAAAAATAAAACATTATTTCAAAGTGGTGATGGAATGGAACCAACGCACCAACCTCTGTTTGCGCGTAAAAATGTTGTCTACCTGAGCGCGGCGTTCTGCTGCCTGCTGTGGGGGAGTGCCTATCCGGCGATCAAAAGCGGATATGAGATCTTCCAGATTGCCACGGATGACATTCCCTCAAAGATTGTCTTTGCCGGATATCGCTTTCTGTTTGCGGGATTATTGCTGCTACTGCTGGCGGTAGCGCAGCGTAAACCGATTGGCCGGTTAAGTCCGCGTCAGTACGGCCAACTCACGCTGTTGGGGCTAACGCAAACCTCGCTGCAATACATCTTCTTCTACATTGGCCTGGCGTTCACTACGGGGGTGAAAGGGTCCATCATGAATGCGACCGGGACCTTCTTCAGCGTGCTGCTGGCCCATTTTATCTACCATAACGACAAACTGAGTTACAACAAAGCGCTGGGCTGTATTCTCGGCTTTACCGGCGTAATGGTGGTGAACTTTAGCAGCGGAATGGATTTTAGCTTCAATCTGTTAGGAGATGGCTCAGTAGTGATGGCAGCCTTTATTCTCTCTGCTGCCACGCTATATGGAAAACGTATTTCTCAGACGGTGGACCCGACGGTAATGACAGGGTACCAGTTGGGCGGTGGCGGTCTGGCGTTGGTTATCGGCGGCTACGCTTTTGGCGGCACGCTAACCGTACACGGTGCATCTTCGGTGGCGATTCTCGGCTACCTGACGTTACTCTCTTCGGTCGCTTTCGCCTTGTGGAGTATTCTGCTCAAGCATAATCGCGTGGGGATGATTGCGCCGTTTAACTTCCTGATCCCGGTTTCGGGAGCAGTACTGTCGGCAATATTCCTCGGTGAAAACATTCTCGAATGGAAATATGCGGTAGCGCTGGTGCTGGTGTGTTCGGGGATCTGGTGGGTGAACAAGGTGAAACGCTGACGTTTCACCTTGATGCCTGATGGCGCTATCGCTTATCAGGCCTGGAATCGCGGGGTCACAGCGCTTAACGGGCGCGAATAAAACTACCGTTAGGCTGGCGGGTAAACAGTACCTGCTGGCCGTTGCCGGTATCGATGGTTAACCCTGTCACCACGCCATTGGCATTCTGCCTGATCTGTATCATCTGACCGTCTTTCAGATTGCTCAGCGGTTTTCCGGCGCCTTCAACCTGTGCCATCGCATAGACATCGGTTGGCGGGAGGTTATGGTCACGGAATACCTGCGCCAGCGTTTTACCTGAGTCTACGCGGTAGGAGCGCCACTGCTGGTCAATTCCGCTATCCTGTTGGAAAGGTTGTGTCTGCGGCTGAGATTGCTGGACCTGAGGCTGCGCATCAGGTTCTCCTTCCTGGATTGGCTCTGGCGCAACCGGAGCGACCTGGCCGGGATCATTTTGCGGCGCGACGAGCTGTGCCTGCAGTTGAGCCTCGGTCGGTGGCTGCGACTGTGACTGTAAATCCAGCTGGGCAGTACGCGTCACCACAGGGGCATCGCTGGTGTCACTGGAAGGGAGCAGGAAACCTATCACCAACACAATAGCGGCAATAATAATGCCGCGGCGGTGCATAGGCGGTAGCGGGTCCATAATGCGAAAATTGTCCGGTGCATGCCAGATTTTCGCCAGGGTTGGTTTTAATTCAAAGCGCCCGGGCATGGCTTTCCTCCTGCTCCGCGTCTCGTTCCTCGATCATAGAGTATAGATGGCTAACGCTATGATGTTCGTCATATTACCCGCTTTCGTGACGTCAACGCGGGATATTCCTATTGTTTATGTTTCCTCGCGATTTGTCATCTGTTCCCGAGACAAAGTTTTACCGGATGCGGCATGGCTGATATGCTGCCCGCTACTTTACATCCGATGAAAGGAAATATGATGGCTAACCCGACTTTTGACACTATCGAAGCGCAAGCAAGCTACGGCATTGGTTTGCAGGTAGGACAACAGCTGAGCGAATCCGGACTAGAAGGACTGTTGCCTGAAGCGCTGGTAGCGGGTATCGCTGACGCGCTGGAAGGTAAGCACCCGGCAGTGCCGGTTGATGTTGTGCATCGCGCACTGCGTGAAATCCACGAACGCGCTGACGCAGTACGTCGCGAGCGTTTCCAGGCTATGGCGGCTGATGGCGTCAAATATCTGGAAGAAAACCGTGAGAAAGACGGTGTGAACAGCACTGAATCTGGTTTGCAGTTCCGTGTTCTGACCCAGGGTGAAGGTACTATTCCGGCACGTACTGACCGCGTTCGCGTGCACTACACCGGTAAGCTGATCGACGGTACCGTGTTTGACAGCTCTGTCGCACGTGGCGAACCGGCTGAATTCCCGGTTAACGGCGTAATCCCAGGCTGGATTGAAGCGCTGACCCTGATGCCGGTAGGTTCCAAATGGGAACTGACTATTCCTCAGGAACTGGCTTACGGCGAGCGTGGCGCTGGCGCGTCCATTCCTCCGTTCAGCACGCTGGTGTTCGAAGTTGAGCTGCTTGAGATCCTGTAAGCAGTGACTTCTGTTCCCCCCAAGGCCGGGGGGAACAAAAAAATAGCGTGAAAAGCTATAGTTACGTCGTTGTCGATATTTTATCTTGCAAATGCCCCATCAGCGTGTATTTTTGTGAGCTGATTCGCGCTATCAGAGTGATATGACACTCACTTTAAACATTAAATTAACATTATATCTAAATCTTAGTATTCATCCCGCCAATTCTTACCTAATATCGATGAGTCCTGATAACAGGATCGTCGTATCATAGACACACTAAAGGCCGTAGAGCCTGAACAACACAGACAGGTACAGGAAGAAAAAACATGGTAGATCAGGTAAAAGTCGACACCGCTGAAGAGGCGTCGTCTGAACAGTCGCTACGGCGCAATCTCACAAACCGTCATATTCAACTTATTGCTATTGGTGGCGCTATCGGTACTGGCCTGTTTATGGGCTCCGGTAAAACCATCAGTCTCGCCGGACCGTCGATCATCTTTGTGTATATGATCATCGGTTTTATGCTGTTTTTCGTGATGCGTGCAATGGGTGAATTGCTGCTCTCGAATCTGGAGTACAAATCGTTTAGTGATTTCGCCTCTGACCTGCTCGGGCCATGGGCCGGGTATTTTACCGGTTGGACCTACTGGTTTTGCTGGGTCGTTACCGGGATGGCAGACGTGGTCGCGATTACCGCGTATGCGCAATTCTGGTTCCCCGAACTGTCAGACTGGGTCGCCTCGCTGGCGGTGATCGTGCTGCTGCTGAGCCTCAACCTCGCCACCGTAAAAATGTTCGGTGAGATGGAGTTCTGGTTTGCGATGATCAAAATCGTTGCCATCATCGGCCTGATTGTCGTCGGTCTGGTGATGGTGCTGACGCACTTCCAGTCGCCAACCGGCGTTCAGGCATCGTTCACGCACTTGTGGAATGACGGTGGCTGGTTCCCGAAAGGTCTGAGCGGCTTCTTTGCCGGCTTCCAGATAGCGGTGTTCGCGTTTGTGGGTATTGAGCTGGTGGGTACGACCGCAGCGGAAACCAAGGATCCGGAAAAATCGCTGCCGCGCGCCATTAACTCGATTCCAATCCGTATCATCATGTTCTACGTGTTCGCGCTGATCGTGATTATGTCCGTTACGCCGTGGAGCTCGGTAGTGCCAACCAAGAGCCCATTCGTTGAACTGTTTGTGCTGGTTGGTCTGCCTGCTGCGGCGAGCCTGATCAACTTTGTGGTGCTGACTTCAGCTGCCTCTTCTGCAAACAGCGGCGTGTTCTCTACCAGCCGTATGCTGTTCGGTCTGGCGCAGGAAGGCGTTGCGCCTAAAGCGTTTGCCAAGCTGTCTAAACGCGCAGTTCCGGCGAAGGGTTTAACCTTCTCCTGTATCTGTCTGCTGGGCGGCGTGGTGATGCTGTACGTGAACCCGAGCGTGATTGGCGCCTTCACCATGATCACCACCGTATCGGCGATTCTGTTCATGTTCGTCTGGACCATCATTCTTTGCTCATACCTGGTGTACCGCAAGCAGCGTCCTCACCTGCATGAAAAATCAATCTACAAGATGCCGTTAGGCAAGCTGATGTGCTGGGTATGTATGGCGTTCTTCGTCTTCGTACTGGTACTGCTGACGCTGGAAGATGATACCCGTCAGGCGCTGATCGTCACGCCGCTGTGGTTCATCGCGCTAGGTCTGGGCTGGTTGTTCATCGGTAAGAAACGTATGGCAGGTACGCGATAATCGCTAAGCAGTGAGATGTAGGCCGGATAAGGCGTTTACGCCGCATCCGGCATATGCCGCCGGCGCTGCGTTTATCAGGTCTACGTTCTGACACAAAAAAGGCCACATATGCAGTGGCCGAATTCGGACTTCAGAAAGGCGCTCTCGGGCGCCTTTTTTTATTCACCTGCGAGGGCACGCGGGAACAAAACATTGTTTTCCAGGCTGATGTGTTCCATCAGGTCGTCGATCATCTCGTTAATGCCGTTATACATGGCTTTCCAGGTAGTGCAGGCCTCTGGTGGCGGCGTTACGTTATGGGTGATGTGTTTGATCACTTCTACCAGTTCACCCGCATCGTCATGTTCGCTTTCCATCACGCTGATTGGCCCCATCGCCTGGCTACCCATGCCCTGTTTGATCATCGGGAACAGGATCTGTTCTTCTTTCATCATGTGGCTGGACAGCTCTTCATGCAGCATGGTCAGGTTTTTCGCCAGACCGCGCGGTACGTTCGGTTTGTCTGCGTGAACGCGTTCAACTTTAGTGGCCTGCAGGATCAGCTCCGGCAGCTGTTCGCGGTGTCTGTCGTGATAACGCACGATGATATGGTCGATGATTTCAGCCAGAGCCACGGTACGCCAGTCTTTCTCCAGCGGCTGTTCAGCCAGCTGCGCAAGCTGCGCCTCAATAACGTCTAAATCCAGCTCTTTACGCGCGGCAGCGCGTGCCAGCGTTTGCTTACCGCCGCAGCAGTAATCCATATCGTATTTACGAAACAGGGCCGAAGCGCGAGGAATAGAGAGCGCCAGTTCACCTAAAGGTTGATCGCGATATGACATTGCCGTTACCTCATTCTCAATAATATAAGATGTATTTTAAATGCAACTTATGGCAAAGGATATAACCCTTTCGGGGTGGGGTGTTTTGTGATGGACGTCACGAAAATTTCTTATCTCGTTAAGATGCTGAATCTTATTGGAAAGGAGAGGTACGGTGAAAAAAGCCGCACGACAGGATTAAATAAGCGCACGCCGCTGCCGATAGTTAGACCTCAGACAATACCTGCATAATAAAAGGCTACAGATGTTCAAACGAATCAAAGTGATAACCTTACTTATCACCGTGTTACTCGCGCTGGGCGCAATGCAGCTCATCTCCGCGGGCGTCTTTATTGGCGCACTCAATAACGATAAGCAGAACTTTAACGTGTCTCAACTTTCCAGCCAGAACGTGGCCGAGTTTACCGATGCGTGGATTAGCCTGAACCAGGCTCGCGTCACGCTCAACCGGGGCATGCTGCGTTTACAGGGAACGATGGCCAGCGAGATTAACGGCGGTCAGTTGCAGGAGCTGGTGAACACGGCAAATCGCCTGTTGGCCGAATCGAAAGATCATTACGATAAATACTACGCTCTGCCGGAAACGCCTGGGCTGGATGAGCATCTGGCCGATCGACTGGAAGAGCAGTACGGCATCTATTCTGCGACGCTGGCAAAAATGAACGTGCTGCTGGCTGAAGGAAAGCTGGAAGAGATGTTCAAGCAGAATGCCGAGCAAAAGCAAACGGCCATGCAGGAAGTTTATCGGCAATGGCGTAGTGCGCAAACGGCGCTGGCCACTGCCGGAGTGCAGGACAATGAGAGTGATTACCAGAAGATAATCTGGCTGCTGTCCGCGGTGATGCTGATTGTCGTCACCGTGATTATCGCCAGTTGGCTGGCGATGCAGCGAGTGCTGCTCAAGCCGCTCCACGAGGTGATGGGACATATTCGCCACATTGCCGCAGGCGATTTGACGCACCCCATCAGCGCCGATGGCAGTAATGAAATGGCGCTGCTGGCAAGCAACGTCCGTGACATGCAGCAGGCGCTGGCGAATACGGTCAGCGTGGTGCGTGACGGGGCCGATACCATCTATACCGGCGCGGGTGAAATCGCCGCAGGCAGTAACGATCTCTCTTCACGTACCGAGCAGCAGGCCGCCTCTCTGGAAGAGACTGCTGCCAGCATGGAACAACTTACCGCAACCGTGAGACAGAACGCAGATAACGCGCGTCAGGCGACCAGTCTGGCAAAAAATGCTTCACAAACGGCGCAAAAAGGCGGAAACGTGGTCGATGGTGTGGTGCGTACGATGGATGAAATCGCCACCAGTTCCAGCAAAATCGCGCAAATTACCAATGTTATCGACGGCATTGCCTTCCAGACCAATATCCTTGCGCTAAACGCGGCGGTGGAAGCGGCGCGTGCGGGCGAGCAGGGACGCGGATTTGCCGTGGTCGCAGGCGAGGTTCGGACGCTGGCGCAGCGTAGCGCTCAGGCGGCGAAGGAGATCAAAGCGCTGATTGATGACTCGGGGAATCGGGTCAATGCCGGCACGGCGCTGGTGCATGAAGCGGGCGAAACGATGGCGGAAATAGTTAGCGCCGTGACCCGCGTGACCGACATCATGGGGGAGATTGCCTCAGCTTCTGATGAACAAAGTCGGGGTATCGATCAGGTAGGCCAGGCGGTTGCCGAAATGGATCGCGTGACCCAGCAAAACGCCTCGCTGGTAGAAGAGTCCGCTTCCGCCGCTGCCGCGCTTGAAGAGCAGGCCGCGCGGTTGAACCAGACGGTAGCGGTGTTTAAAGTGTCGCGCCGGATGGCGGCGTAAACGCCTTATCCGGCCTACATGAGATCGTACAATCCTTGTAGGCCGGATAAGCAGCGCCATCCGGCACATTATGATTGTGAAACCACCACGACGCTCGGTTTCTGTGGCTTGGCTCTGACGGCTATCACCACCCCAACCATCAGCAGCGCAATTCCGCTAACCGTCAGCAGAGGTGGAAATTCCTCGCGCAGAATAAAGGTGTACAAC
The DNA here is from genome assembly GCF_014596815.2 of Citrobacter sp. C13. NCBI lineage: Bacteria > Pseudomonadati > Pseudomonadota > Gammaproteobacteria > Enterobacterales > Enterobacteriaceae > Citrobacter > Citrobacter sp. C13. Next base: position 4,262,627 of record NZ_CP115024.1, on the reverse strand, counting down.
AGGCCAGCCAGCGTTTCGAAGACAATCAGCGGGCCGAGGATCACCGTCGGTAATTTTTGGCTGGCGACGTTCCAGCACAATGCGCCAACCCACGAACACAATACCGCAATGGCTATCATCAGACCGATAAACACGCCCGGACGCGGACCGAAGGGCAGAGCGAAGTCCGGCGTTTGCCCGTTAAGCCACAGGCAGGCGGCAATGTAACCGACCAGAGAAACAGGCAACGTTACCAGAGCCTGGGCCGTCGCCCACATCATCGGGTGCTTATCCGGATTCTCGCGCAGCCAGCGGGCATTACGCAGCGCATACCATGCCCAACACACCACCGAGACAAGCGCCAGCGCGATGCCGGAACCATAACGCCAGCCACTAAAGTCTGGTAACCCCTGATTCAGCTCCGAGATATTCACGCACAGCAGTCCTATACCAATCAATACCAGCGCAGGCGACAGACGCCACCATGATAATTTGCCGTCACGCTGGCTGTAGAGCAGGTTAGCGAAGACCGGGATCACCACCGGTAATGTACCAATAATCATCGTGGAGACCGGTGCGCCGGTGCGCTGGATGGCGCTTGCCAGGCAAACGTAATAAATCAGATTCCCCATCATTGTTAGCGTCAGCGCAGTTACCCAGTCTTTCCGCACAAGTTGACGCAGGCGCGCACGTCCCAGCCAGGCAATCGGCAATGCGATCAGCCCCAGCGCCAGATAACGCCCCATCGACTGCAATACCGCCGGGTATTCCGGTACGATCAGCGGTCCAACAAAAATTAATCCCCACATCAGCCCGGCCAACAGGGCATACAACACACCGCTAATCATTTTTGACATCCACATCGTTTAACAATGAGTCGAGTGTAGGCAGGAAAAATGCCGCCGTATTGTATGAGATTGCTGATCAACGCCGGACGACTTGTTTCTGATAACGTACCGGCGTAATGCCGTAGCGATGGGTAAACGCGCGGGTGAGATGCGACTGGTCGGTGAGGCCGGTTGCGGCGGCGACCTCTGCAGCGGGCATACCGTAAGTGAGAAAACCTTTGGCTCGCCATAGGCGGATCGCCATCAGCATCTGGTGCGGCGTGACGTGGAAATGAGATTTAAACTGGCGCTGAAAATGCCAGGGACTCAGCGATGCAACCCGCGCCAGCTCGTCGAGCGTGACCGGATGCATATAATTATCGTGCAGATACTCGCGTACCCGTTCAAAGCGATGCGCCCCCTCCGTCAATACCGGCGCATGGCGGGCCAGTGGCTGGAACGTGTCGATCAGATCGAGTAGAAGTCCTTTTTGCGCCAGCGGATCTTCCGTGTTCCACAGGCTGTGGATCAGCGAGCAGATCTGGCGCGAGCGCAGCGGATCGTGACGCGTTACGTCATGAAACCACCAGTGGCGGATCCCGGTGACCTCTTCCAGAAGGTAGGGTTCAAGATAAATCATCCGATAGCGCCAGCCGTCGGCGGTTTCGGCTTCGCCGGTATGCAGCTCATCGGGATTCATGGTGACGACGGAATGGGCGGGGGCAACATACTGCGTGCCGCGATAGCGAAAACGTTCGGCTCCGGCTTCTATCGCGCCAATGCCAAACGCTTCATGGGTGTGCGGCTCGAAAGCGTAACGCGAGATGTGCGCATGATACAGCTCAACGCCCGGCACCTGCGCCAGATGGCGAAAGCGGGCGCTGTCTTTCTCATCAATAAACTGCTCAGGTACACCTTGCACGTTTTCTCTCCCCACGCATCATCCTGTCATTATCAGAGAGGATGCGCGGGGATGCCACCACAATTAACTAATTTTTAACACTTACACGATGCCTTTGACACTGTCAGCCAACGAGGTGGTCGGGCGACCAATCAGTTTGCTCAGCGTATGGCTGTCGTCGAACAGACCGCCTTTGGAGGCGCCAGTGTCTGAGTCAGCCAGCATGTCCGCCAGCCCGGCAGGCAGGCCTATACCTTTAAGTGCGGCGGCAAAATCTGCTTCGCTCAGGTTCTGATACACCACTTTTTTACCACTCTGTTTTGCCAGCTCGGCAGCCAACTGGCTCAGGGTCCAGCCTGCGTCGCCCGCCAGCTCATAAGTTTTACCGGAATGAACGTCTTCACTGATGACGCGCGCGGCGGCAGCGGCATAGTCGGCGCGTGTCGCTGAGGCGATTTTGCCTTCACCTGCAGCCCCGATAAACACGCCGTGTTCCAGTGCAGCCGGTGCGCTGGCGAGATAGTTTTCGGTGTACCAGCCGTTACGCAGCAGCGCGTATGCGATACCGGATTCAGCCAGCATCTTCTCGGTTGCCACATGCTCATCAGCCAGCCCCAGCGGGGAGGTGTCGGCGTGCAGCAGGCTGGTGTAGGCGATGAATTTCACGTGCGCGGCTTTCGCTGCGTTAATCACGTTGCGATGCTGCGAGGCGCGTTGTCCCACTTCGCTGGAGGAGATTAGCAGTAGCTTGTCGATACCCTGTAAGGCAGCCGTCAAGGCGGCTTCATCGCTGTAATCCGCCTGACGAACGGTAATGCCCTGCTGGCTAAGCGCCGTCGCTTTAGCGGGATTACGCACAATTGCCACAATCTGGCTGGCAGGAACGGTTTTCAGCAGAGATTCAATAACATGTTGGCCCAGTTGGCCGGTGGCGCCGGTAATTGCGATCATGGAGTGACTCCTTGGTATTGGTCTTGTGTTTAATCACGCTAACACCTAAACTTACTTTTAGTAAGTACGCACAAAAAGGTTAGTATGAAAATGACAGCTTCGACGCTCTCCCAGCAGTTACGCGATGGCAACTTGTTTGCCGAACAGTGTCCCTCCCGCGAGGTGTTAAAACATGTCACCAGCCGCTGGGGCGTGTTGATTCTGGTGGCGCTGCGCGACGGTACGCACCGTTTCAGCGATTTGCGCCGTAAGATGGGCGGGGTCAGTGAAAAGATGCTGGCGCAATCCCTGCAAGCGTTAGAGCATGACGGGTTTATCAATCGGGTGTCGTATCCGGTGGTACCGCCGCACGTGGAGTATAGCCTGACGCCGTTGGGTGAGCAGGTGAGCGATAAAGTTGCCGCGCTGGCGGACTGGATAGAACTGAATTTGCCGCAGGTTTTAGCGCAGCGGGACGAACGGGCTGCGTAGTTTTGTAGGCCGGATAAGACGCTATTGCGCCGCATCCGGCACGAAAATTACTTACTTAAATCCAGCTGATAAATAGCGAAACCGATGTCATCGGTCGCGACTTTCTTCAGCGGATACTGGCCTTTCTCTTTAATAAATGCCGCGGCTTTATCAGACGGTGATGTTTCAAAGCGAATATCCAGTGGTGTGTCGCTATGAATTGGCGCCAGACGCCAGTTGTTATCTGCCGCCGGGTGAATTTCACCGGTACGCTTCGTCTCTGCACCAATCCACGCCGCCAGCACCGAGCGGTTTTCATCCGGAGAGGCAAACGCGATGTGGCTGTCGCCGGTTCCGGCAAACTTACCGCCGTAGGCGCGGTAGTTGTTGGTCGCGACGAGGAAGGTGGCATTCGGATCGATTGGTTTGCCGTTAAAGGTCAGATTTTTAATACGTTCCGCTTTCGGGTTAATGGTCTGACATTCACCGTCGTAGCGGGCGGGTTGTGAAACATCAATCTGATAATTCACGCCGTCAATCACGTCGAAGTTATAGGTACGGAAGCCATCCCAGTTAATCAACGACTGTGGTTTGCTGCTGTGGATATCAATCTGATTGAACTGCCCGGCGGAACATTCCAGCCATTCTTTCACCTCTTTACCGCTGGCTTTCACCACCACCAGAGTGTTGGGATAGAGATACAAATCAGCGGCGTTACGGAAGGTTAACTGACCTTTTTCGACTTCTACGAAGCTTGCCGGATCGTTCTTGCGTCCACCGACCTTAAACGGCGCGGCGGCGGAAAGTACCGGCAGTTTTGCCAGATCCGGATCGCCCTGAATAAAGTGTTCCACATAGGCTTTCTGCGCGTTGTTCACCACCTGTACGGTCGGGTCATCCTGTACCAGCGCCAGATAGCTGTACATGTTGTCGGCGGATTTACCGATCGGTTTGCTGACAAACTCACGCGTGGCGTCGTGATCGGCTTTCAGGATCTCAACGATTTTTTTGTCTTCTGCTGCCAGTGATTTTTTTGCTACGGCGTCATAGATCGGGCGCGCCTCGGCTTTCGCCTGAGTGACCTGCCATTTACCGCTGTCGTTATTCAGCACCAGATCCACCACGCCCAGGTGATCGCCCCACATACCCGGCATCACCGCAGGAACCCCATTCAGCGTACCTTTTGTGATATCTGCGCCTTTAATATTGGCAAAGTCTTTACCCGGGAAGACGGCGTGAGCGTGACCAAACATAATGGCATCCACGCCCGGTACTTCACTGAGGTAATAAACGGAGTTTTCCGCCATCGTTTGATATGGGTCGGCAGAAAGCCCGGAGTGAGCAACCACCACCACGACATCGGCGCCTTTTTCTCTCATTTCCGGAACGTATTTGCGTGCGGTTTCCGTAATGTCGTTCACCGTCACTTTACCGCTGAGGTTGGCTTTATCCCAGGTCATAATCTGCGGTGGCACAAAGCCGATATAGCCAATCTTCAGCGTTTGCTTGTTCCCTTCCTTGTCGACCACCTCAGTGTCTTTGATCAAGTAAGGCGTAAATAGCGGCTTCTTGGTCTTAACGTCGATGATATTGGCGTTAACGTAAGGGAATTTCGCCCCGGCCAGCGCGTTGTGCAGATACTCCAGACCGTAGTTGAATTCATGGTTGCCGAGGTTACCCACCGCGTAATCCAGGGTATTCAGCGCTTTATATACCGGGTGAGTTTCGCCCGCTTTCAGCCCTTTAGCCGCCATGTAATCCCCGAGCGGGCTGCCCTGAATCAGATCGCCATTATCAACCAGCACGCTGTTTTTGACTTCACCACGCGCAGCGTTGATCAGACTTGCCGTACGTACCAGACCGAATTTTTCTGTCGGTGTATCTTTGTAATAATCGAAATCCATCATATTGCTATGTAAATCAGTGGTTTCCATTATACGCAGATCGACGGTCGCGGCATTGACGCTGGCTGCAATCAGCGTTGCCAGAAGCGTTGCACTAAACTTAATCATCAGGGGCATCCTTTTAAGATCTAAGCCACAAAAGAAAATGTATATAAATCTTCTTGCTTACAGAACTGTGAATCATGACATGAATATAGCGTTTAAAACCGCAGACGCTATCACAGTTGGCGGATCCCCTGACGATCGGGTATAAGTAAAACAACGAGTTAACACCACTGACAGAAACGAGGTGGAGAATGCTAGAACATGTATGCCAGCTTGCACGGAACGCGGGCGATGCCATTATGCAGGTCTACGATGGAATCAAACCGATGGAGATTACCAGCAAGCAGGATGATTCTCCGGTCACGGCGGCAGATATCGCCGCACATACGGTGATCCTCGAAGGATTACTGGCGCTGACGCCGGATATTCCGGTTCTGTCTGAAGAGGCGCCTCCTGGCTGGGATGTTCGCCAGCATTGGCAGCGCTACTGGCTGGTGGACCCGCTGGACGGGACCAAAGAGTTCATTAAGCGTAACGGTGAATTTACCGTCAATATTGCGCTAATCGAGAAAGGAAAGCCGGTTCTGGGCGTGGTTTACGCGCCGGTAATGAAAGTGATGTACTGCGCAGCAGAAGGTAAAGCGTGGAAAGAAGAGTGCGGCGTACGCAAACAAATTCAGGTTCGTGACGCGCGTCCGCCGCTGGTGGTCATTAGCCGCTCGCATGCCGACAATGAGTTAAAAGAGTATCTGCAACAGCTGGGTGAGCATCAGACCACCTCGATTGGCTCATCGCTGAAGTTCTGCCTGGTGGCGGAAGGGCACGCACAGCTGTATCCGCGTTTTGGGCCAACCAACGTGTGGGACACCGCCGCTGGCCATGCCGTTGCCGCCGCAGCCGGAGCGCACGTTCACGACTGGCAGGGGAAACCTCTGGATTACACCCCACGTGAATCGTTCCTCAACCCCGGCTTCCGCGTCTCTATTTACTGAGTAATTTGTGCAGCAGGGCAATTACCTGCTGCACCTCTTCCTGCGTTAATGCGCCATCTTTTGCCCACTGCACGCGTCCGTCCTTGTCGAGTACGACGATAGCGGAGCTCTCTTCATCCAGTTGCCAGGCTTTACGCGCAATGCCATTACTGTCGACAATGAATTGCGACCACGGGTAGAGCTTCTTATTGCTTTCCAGACTGCTGCGCACAAACATACCTGAGCCGGGAATGGCGTCATCCGTGTTGACGATAGTGGTGGTCTGGTATTTGTCGTGCGGCAGGTTGGCGGCTTTGATTGCCTCGATCAGCGTCGCATTTTTCTCTTTGGCGGAGGTGCGTCCGGCAATGTGTTGCACAATTCGCACTTTGCCTGGCAACTGCGCGCTATTCCAGCTTTTGTAGCTAAACTTATCGTTATCGAGAATCAGTTCGCCGCGATCGGCGATCCCCACCGGCGGTACGCGCTGGTCAGTCTCAAACTTATGTGCGGAGGCAATCATCGGCAGTAGCAGGCACGACAGCGCCAGCAGTTTTCGTAAGGTCATAGTTTTTCCTTCTCTCTTTTATTTTGCAGGTGATCCGACCACTTGGGTCTGGAATTTAATCATATGTGCGAATGATGCTTTTTCCCGCAAGCGCGATGCCAGTTTGCGGACGGGCGCACAAATCCTGCGAAAAATGAAGGCTTATACTGAAGACAGCGAAGCGTTGAAAAGATAATTCTGAATAATTGTAACTTGAAGGTAAATAAACTTATACACGCTGGAAACATCAACGAGATAGTCTATAGTCATAGGGCATTAAAATTTGCGCCTGAGGATTGTCGGACCGATTGTGGTACCGCAAAGGCGTAATGCTCAGCAGGAGACAACAATGAAAATTTTCCAACGATACAACCCGCTGCAGGTGGCGAAGTACGTGAAGATCCTGTTTCGTGGACGGTTATATATCAAGGATGTAGGCGCTTTTGAATTTGATAAGGGTAAGATTCTTATCCCAAAAGTGAAGGACAAACTGCATTTTTCCGTGATGTCCGAAGTTAACCGTCAGGTCTTGCGTCTGCAAACTGAGATGGCTTGATCAAAGTGCTATGCAGTAGTTAAAAAAACGGCTCCTGATGGGAGCCGTTGATGTTTCTGTAGGGCGTTAAGACGCCTTTGCCTCTTCTTTTGCATCTGGCAGTTTTGGTACCAGAACAGTAGGTTTGCTGTCCAGACGCGTCACCAGCAGCTGATCGATCTTGTAGTTATCGATATCCACCACTTCAAATTTGTAGCCTGAATACTTCACCGAGTCGGTGCGTTTCGGGATTTTACGCAGCATGAACATCATAAAACCACCAATGGTTTCATAGTTGCCAGACTGCGGGAATTCGTCGATATCCAGCACGCGCATCACGTCATCAATCGGTGTACCGCCGTCGACTAACCATGAGTTTTCATCACGTGCCACAATCTGCTCTTCCAGACCCTGACCTACCAGATCGCCCATCAGCGTCGTCATAACGTCGTTGAGGGTGATAATCCCCACCACCAGCGCGTACTCGTTCATGATGACGGCAAAGTCTTCGCCTGCGGTTTTGAAGCTTTCCAGCGCTTCAGAGAGCGTCAGCGTGTCCGGGACGATCAGCGTATTGCGGATCTGTACGCCGCTGTTCAGCGCCATGCTTTGGTTCGCCAGTACGCGGTTGAGGAGATCCTTTGAATCAACATAACCAATGATGTGGTCGATATCTTCGTTACACACCAGGAATTTGGAGTGCGGATGTTCCGCCACCTTGTTTTTCAGGCTTTGCTCATCTTCATGGAGATCGAACCAGATAATATTCTCGCGCGAGGTCATTGAAGACGGGACGGTACGGGATTCCAGTTCGAATACATTTTCAATCAGCTCATGCTCCTGCTTGCGCAGAACACCCGCCAGCGCACCCGCTTCGACCACGGCGTAAATGTCGTCCGAGGTGATGTCATCTTTACGCACCATTGGGATCTTAAACAGACGGAAAATGTTGTTTGCCAGACCGTTAAAGAACCATACCAGCGGGCGGAAGACCAGCAGGCAGAAGCGCATCGGGTTGATGATACGCAAAGCCACAGCTTCTGGCGCAATCATACCGATGCGTTTCGGGGTTAAATCCGCGAACAGGATGAACAGGCCAGTAACCAGCGAGAACGACAGAATAAAGCTTAACTGTTCGGACAGCTCTGGAGTGAAGTACTTCGAGAAAAGGCTGTAAAACGCCGGGGAGAATGCTGCATCACCGACGATACCGCCGAGAATGGCGACCGCGTTAAGGCCAATTTGCACGACGGTAAAAAACATGCCGGGGTTTTCCTGCATCTTCAAAACACGTTGTGCGTTTACGTTGCCTTCATCGGCAAGCAGTTTAAGTTTTATTTTGCGTGATGCAGCAAGCGAGATCTCAGATATCGAGAAAAACGCACTCACGGCGATCAGGCAGAGAATGACTAAAATACTGTTTAACATATCTTATCCGACCGTTCAGGTCAGATCCTCGGAAGGGAGAAGTTGATAAATCCGTGTGAAATACACATTGAAAACCGGCTCGTGGAAGTGAGCCGGTAAATTCAGAAGCTAGTATAGCGTAAGGCACTGTAAAGTCGCCAGAGGGGGAAATTATCCTTGTGGCGGCAGGCAAACACCAATACCACCAATGCCACAATATCCGTAAGGATTTTTGTGCAGATACTGCTGGTGATCGTCCTCGGCATAATAGAACGGCGTTGCCGTAGTGATTTCCGTGGTAATGGTGCGCTCGTCGCCTGCGGCGGTCATTGCTGCCTGAAAACGCTCAAGGCTGGCCTGTGCGGCGGCGGTTTGCTCCGGCGTTAACGGGTAAATGGCGGAGCGATACTGCGTACCCTGGTCATTACCCTGACGCATGCCTTGAGCCGGGTCGTGATTTTCCCAGAACACCTGCAGCAGTTGTTCGTAGCTGATAACATGCGGGTCATAGACGATGCGTACCGCTTCGGCATGCCCGGTATCGCCAGAACACACTTCCCGATAGGTTGGGTTTGGGGTGTAGCCGCCGGTGTACCCGGCCGCCGTGCTGTAGACCCCTGGCAATGACCAAAATAAACGCTCAACGCCCCAGAAGCATCCCATGGCGAAATAAGCTATCTCCATACCGTCGGGCACATTGGTCATCGAATGTTGGTTAACCGCATGCAGCGTTGCCACTGGCATCGGGGTGTTGCGTCCAGGTAGCGCATCTGCTTGAGTAACAAGATGCTTTCTATCAAATAAACTCATGGCCGTTCTCCCGAAATCAGTCATTTGGGTTAAGGTTGTAACGAGACGCGTCTTTGCCCACAATAAACGGCGTGAATACGTCTAGAGTTAAACATAAGAAATATTTGGGTTGTCGTCTGTTTTTCAACTCTTATTGTTGATTTTTTGTTAAGCCGAGGAACGGCATAGTATTTTTTTCCAGGGGTGGGAAAAAAGGATATTCAGGAGAAAATGTGCCACATATCCGTCAGTTATGTTGGGTGGGATTACTGTGCTTAAGTGGCTCCGCCGCCGCCGCGAATGTACGCTTACAGGTCGAAGGATTATCAGGTCCGCTGGAGAAAAACGTCCGTGCGCAGCTGTCCACGATTCAAAGTGATGAAGTCACTCCAGACCGACGCTTTCGTGCGCGCGTTGATGATGCCATCCGCGAAGGGCTAAAAGCGCTGGGCTACTTTGAGCCGACCATTGATTTTGAACTGCGTCCACCGCCGGCGAAAGGCCGCCAGGTGCTTATTGCCAAAGTGACCCCCGGCGAGCCGGTGCTGATTGGTGGCACTGAGGTGATTTTGCGCGGTGGCGCGCGTACGGATAAAGATTATCTGGATCTGCTGAAAACGCGCCCGGCAATCGGCACCGTGCTGAATCAGGGGGACTATGACAACTTCAAAAAGTCACTCACCAGCGTGGCGCTGCGTAAAGGTTATTTCGACAGTGAATTTAATAAAAGCCAGCTTGGAATAGCGCTTGAGCGTCGCCAGGCGTTCTGGGATATCGATTACAACAGCGGCGAACGCTATCGCTTTGGGCATGTCACTTTTGAAGGCTCGCAAATTCGCGATGAGTATCTGCAAAATCTGGTGCCCTTTAAAGAAGGTGAAGAGTACGAGTCGAAAGATCTGGGCGAACTGAACCGTCGTCTGTCGGCGACCGGATGGTTTAATTCCGTGGTCGTCGCACCGGAGTTTGATAAAGCCCGCAAAACCAAAGTGCTGCCGCTGAAAGGCGTGGTCTCACCGCGAACCGAAAACACCATCGAAACCGGGGTCGGCTATTCAACTGACGTCGGGCCACGGGTGAAGACCTCGTGGAAAAAGCCGTGGATGAACTCCTACGGCCATAGCCTGACGACCAGCGCCAGTATCTCGGCGCCAGAGCAGGTGCTTGATTTCAGCTATAAAATGCCGCTGTTAAAGAACCCGCTGGAACAGTATTACCTGGTACAGGGCGGCTTTAAGCGTACCGATTTAAACGACACCGAGCAGGATTCCACAACGCTTGCGGTTTCCCGCTACTGGGACCTCTCCAGCGGCTGGCAGCGCGCGATTAACCTGCGCTGGAGCCTCGACCACTTTACCCAGGGTAACGTCACCAACACCACTATGCTGCTCTATCCGGGCGTGATGATCAGCCGGACGCGCTCACGCGGCGGCCTGATGCCTGTCTGGGGCGACTCTCAGCGTTATTCCATTGATTACTCCAACACGGCCTGGGGTTCAGACGTTGATTTCTCCGTCTTCCAGGCGCAAAACGTTTGGATCCGCACGCTGTACGACAGGCATCGCTTTGTGATGCGCGGCAACCTCGGCTGGATTGAAACCGGAGACTTCGACAAAGTACCGCCGGACCTGCGTTTCTTTGCCGGGGGCGATCGCAGTATTCGCGGCTACAAATACAAATCTATTTCGCCGGAAGGCAGCGACGGCAAGCTGAAAGGGGCCTCTAAGCTGGCAACTGGCTCGCTGGAATACCAGTACAACGTGACCGGTAAATGGTGGGGCGCGATGTTTGTCGATAGCGGTGAAGCGGTCAGCGATATTCGCCGAAGCGATTTCAAAACCGGTGCCGGGGTCGGCGTACGCTGGCAATCACCAGTGGGACCTATCAAGCTCGACTTTGCCGTCCCGGTCGGCGACAAAGATGAACATGGTTTACAGTTTTACATCGGTCTGGGGCCTGAATTATGAGTTTATGGAAGAAGATAAGCCTCGGCGTGCTGATTTTTATCCTGCTGTTGTTAGGCACGGTGGCGTTCCTCGTCGGTACCACCTCGGGCCTGCATCTGATCTTCAAAGCAGCTAATCGGTGGGTTCCGGGTCTGGAAATTGGTCAGGTCACCGGCGGCTGGCGGGATCTATCACTGAAAAATATTCGCTACGACCAGCCAGGCGTGGCGGTGAATGCTGGTGAAGTGCATTTGGCCGTGGGGCTTAACTGTCTGTGGGACAGCAGCCTGTGCGTTAACGATCTGGCGCTGAAAAACATCAACGTGGCGATCGACAGCAAAAAGATGCCGCCATCCGCGCCGGTAGAGGAAGAAGAGAGCGGTCCGCTTAATCTTTCCACGCCTTACCCCATCACGCTTTCGCGCGTGGCGCTGAACAACATCAATATCAAAATCGATGACACCACGGTTTCAGTGCTGGATTTTACTTCCGGCCTGAACTGGCAGGAAAAAACGCTGACGTTGAAGCCAACGTCATTACAGGGGCTGCTGATTGCTCTGCCTAAAGTGGCGGAAGTGGCACAGGAAGAGGTTGTCGAACCGAAGATTCAAAACCCGCAGCCGGATGAAAAGCCGCTCGGCGAAACGCTAAAAGATCTGTTCTCAAAGCCGGTACTGCCGGAAATGACCGATGTCCATCTGCCGCTCAATCTCAATATTGAAGAGTTTCGCGGCGAGCAGCTGCGCGTGACTGGGGATACGGATTTAACGGTACATAGCATGCTGCTGAAAGTGAGCAGCATAGACGGCAACATGAAGCTCGACGCGCTGGATATCGACTCGAATCAGGGAACGGTAAAAGCCAGCGGCACGGCGCAACTGACCGACACGTGGCCGGTTGATATTACGTTAAACAGCACGCTAAACATCGACCCGTTAAAAAGCGAAAAGGTGAAGCTGAAGGTTGGCGGCGCGCTGCGCGAACAGCTGGAAGTCGGCGTCAATCTGTCTGGTCCGGTGGATATGGACCTGCGTGCGCAGACGCGCCTGGCAGAAGCCGGATTGCCGCTCAACATTGAGGTGGTGAGTAAGCAGGTTTACTGGCCGTTTACCGGTGAGAAACAGTTCCAGGCCGATGACATCAAGCTCAAACTGACCGGCAAGATGACCGACTATACGCTGTCGATGCGTACCGCCGTGAAAGGTCAGGATATTCCTCCGGCTACTATCACGCTGGACGCCAAAGGCAACGAGCAACAGATCAATCTCGACAAACTCAGCGTTGCGGCGCTGGAAGGGAAAACCGAGCTGAAAGCGCTGGTGGACTGGCAGCAGGCGATCAGCTGGCGCGGGGAGCTAACGCTGGATGGTATCAATACCGTGAAAGCGATCCCGGACTGGCCGTCAAAACTGAATGGCCTGGTGAAAACGCGCGGCAGTCTGTACGGCGGAAGCTGGCAGATGGAGGTTCCGGAGCTGAAGCTGACCGGCAACGTGAAACAGAACAAGGTCAATGTGAACGGTTCGCTGAAGGGGAATAGCTACCTGCAGTGGACGATCCCGGGCCTGCATCTGGAGCTGGGACGTAACAGTGCGGACGTAAAAGGCGAACTGGGGGTTAAAGACCTTAACCTCGACGCGACGATTGATGCCCCAAGCCTGGATAACGCGCTGCCGGGGCTGGGCGGTACGGCGAAAGGGCTGGTAAAAGTTCGCGGTACGGTTGAAGCACCACAGCTGCTGGCGGATATTACCGCCCGTGGTCTGCGCTGGCAGGAACTTTCCGTTGCTCAGGTGCGCGTCGAAGGGGACGTGAAATCAGCCGAGCAAATCGCCGGTAATCTCAACGTTCGCGTAGAGCGGATTGTACAACCTGACGTGAATATTGGTCTGGTGACGCTCAACGCCAAAGGCAGTGAAAAGCAGCATGAGCTGCAGTTACGCATTCAGGGTGAGCCGGTTTCCGGGCAACTGGATCTTGCCGGGAGCTTTGATCGCAAAGAACAGCGCTGGAAAGGAGAGTTAAGCAATACCCGTTTCCAGACGCCGGTCGGTCCGTGGTCGCTCAACCGGGCTATCGCGCTGGATTATCGTAATCAGGAACAGAAAATTAGTATCGGGCCGCACTGCTGGAACAACCCGAATGCGGAGCTGTGCGTACCACAAACCATTGATGCCGGTGCAGAAGGTCGCGCGGTGGTGAACCTTAACCGCTTCGACCTGGCTATGCTAAAACCGTTTATGCCGGAGACAACCCAGGCCAGCGGTGTGTTCACCGGCAAAGCTGATGTGAGCTGGGACACCACCAAAGAGGGGCTGCCACAGGGGCAGGTCACCCTGAGCGGACGTAACGTCAAGGTCACGCAAAGCGTGAATGATGCCCCGCTCCCCGTAGCGTTTGAAACGCTGAATCTGACCGCCGACCTGCACAATAACCGTGCCGAGCTGGGCTGGCTGATTCGTCTGACCAACAACGGGCAGTTTGACGGTCAGGTGCAGGTGACGGACCCGCAAGGGCGCCGTAATCTGGGCGGTAACGTCAATATTCGCAACTTCAATCTGGCGATGGTGAACCCCATCTTCTCGCGCGGTGAAAAAGCGGCAGGGATGATCAACGCCAACCTGCGGCTGGGCGGCGATGTGCAAAGCCCGCAGTTGCTCGGACAGCTGCAACTGAGCGGTCTGGATATTGACGGTAACTTCATGCCATTTGACATGCAGCCAAGCCAGTTAGCTGTTAACTTCGCCGGAACACGCTCAACGCTGGCGGGCGTGGTGCGTACGCAGCAGGGCGAAATTAACCTGAGCGGCGATGCCGACTGGAGTCAGATAGACAACTGGCGGGCGCGCGTTGCGGCTAAAGGCAGCAGGGTACGTATTACCGTACCGCCGATGGTCCGCCTGGACGTATCGCCGGACGTGGTCTTTGAAGCTACACCAAGCCTGTTTACTCTCGATGGCAACGTGGATGTGCCGTGGGCGCGTATCGTGGTACATGACCTGCCGGAAAGCGCGGTTGGGGTTTCCAGCGATATGGTCATGCTTAACAACAATCTGCAGCCCGAGAAACCGCAGACCGCCGGTATTCCGATCAACAGCAACCTGAACATCCACGTTGGTAACAACGTGCGTCTTGACGCCTTTGGTCTGAAAGCGCGTCTGACGGGCGATCTGAAAGTGGTGCAGGATAAGCAAGGTCTGGGGCTTAACGGGCAAATTAATATCCCGAGCGGTCGCTTCCACGCCTATGGTCAGGATCTGATTGTGCGTAAGGGCGAGCTGTTGTTCTCCGGTCCGCCGGATCAGCCGTTGCTCAACATCGAAGCGATTCGTAACCCAGATGCCACCGAAGACGATGTGATCGCTGGCGTTCGCGTCACCGGTACCGCCGATGAACCGAAGGCGGAGATCTTCTCCGACCCGGCAATGTCGCAGCAAATGGCGCTTTCCTACCTGCTACGTGGACAAGGGCTGGATAGCGAACAAAGCGATAGCGCAGCGATGACTTCAATGCTTATTGGTCTGGGGGTTGCACAAAGTGGTCAGGTTGTGGGTAAAATCGGGGAGACATTTGGCGTAAGCAATCTGGCACTGGACACGCAAGGGGTGGGCGACTCATCTCAGGTGGTTGTCAGCGGATACGTACTGCCAGGTCTGCAGGTGAAATATGGTGTGGGTATATTTGACTCCTTAGCGACACTCACGCTACGTTATCGTCTGATGCCTAAGCTATATCTGGAAGCAGTGTCTGGCGTAGATCAGGCACTTGATTTGCTCTATCAGTTCGAGTTTTAGCAATGCGAATATTTGTCTACGGCAGTTTACGAACCAAACAAGGCAACAGCCACTGGATGACCAATGCCCTGTTGCTGGGAAATTTCAGTATCGATAACTACCAGTTGTACAGCCTGGGCCACTATCCAGGCGCGGTTCCGGGAAATGGAACAGTACACGGGGAAGTTTATCGTATTGATAACGCCACGCTGGCAGAGCTTGACGCTCTGCGTACCCGCGGCGGTGAATACGCACGCCAGTTAATTCAAACGCCGTACGGAAGTGCATGGATGTACGTGTACCAACGTCCGGTTGATGGCTTAACGCTGATTGAAAGCGGTAACTGGTTAGACAGAGACCAGTACTGATATATCGCCTACCAGAATAAACAACGCCGCCTTCGGGTGGCGTTGTTTATTAAAGGCTTAAAACTCCACGCGCGCGCCGAGGTTATAGCGGCGGCCTTCCACCTGCGCGGATTCATTCCATGCAGTCGTCAGTTTCGGATCCTCATCCAGCACGTTGTAGACTCCTGCCATCAGCTGCGTGTGCTTATTGAGCTTATAACGTACGCCTACGTCGACCATCGTGTAGTCATCATACTTATAGTTATTGCCGCTGTTGCGGTTACTGCTGCGGTAATTCACCGTACTCCATACGTCCAGACTCTGCGTTGCCGCCCAGTTCAGCGACAGGTTCGCCATATGGCGCGGATAATCGTTGAGCGCGTAGCCTTTGTTTACGCCGCTTTTCTGTTCGCTGTGGTTCCAGGTGTAGTTAGCGTTGGCTTTCACATCGGCGCTAATCTGCCAGTCGGCATTCAGTTCTATACCGTACACGTCCGCCTTGCTGACGTTGAAGTATTTACTGACGGAGTCCGCCTTGTAGCCATTCACGGAGCACTGATTCGTCGATGTGGTTTCGCAAATGGTTTGTTCAGCAATTTTGTCTTTGAACTGCGTATAGAAGACGGTGCTATCCAGTGACAGCGCATTCCCCGTCCAGTAGAGGCCCAGCTCAGAGTTAACGCTTTGTTCTGGTTTCAGATCGTCGTTACCGACGGTCAGGAAGGGATAAGGTACAGTCGAGCCGTATGGGGTGACAAAGTCGCTGGAAGTCGCACGCAGCTCAGGTTTTTTATAACCTGCGGAAACGCCGCCCTTCAGCGCCCAGTCATTGCTGAAGGCCCAGTTACCGTACATTTTCGGCGTAATATGTGTGCCAAAGTTATCATCCTGGTCCATACGCGCTGATGTGGTCAGGATGAAGTCGTCAATGCTCCAGCCGTCTTCAGCAAACAATGCCCAACCGTTACGGCTGATTTTTGTCACTGGCTCAGATCCGGGCAGCGTTTTGTTGGCCACATCAAAGCGGTCATTCAGCTCTTCGCGGGTGAAATTCGCCCCAACGGTCAGTTTATGGTTGTCGAGCGTGAAGGTGGTTTGCGAATTGGCGACGTAGTTCTCCATCTGCACATACTGCGGCGACTGGCTGTCATAAACGTACTTCGAACGGCCTTTTTCATAGTTTATGTAGTTGGTCGTTGCGATGGTGTCGTCGGCATACCAGCCGGTATGCGTTAGGGTGGCGGCGTTACGATCGAACAGCCATGACCACGGCGCGCCGCGCTTCTGGGTACGGTTTTTCTCCTGCTCACCGGTGACCACATTGAGGTCGAACAGGTTATTTTCGCTAGCGGCCAGGCCCAGCGTCATATCAACGGATTTACGGTTGTGTTTGCCGAAATAGTTATTGCGATCGTCATCGCGACGGTCGAGCCAGTCGGCCGCTACGCTAAGGCCGAGAACATCGGGCACAATCGGTCCCATGGTAAACAGATTCATCTGGCTGGTATTACCCAAATACTGGTGCTCCTGAAGCCAGGTATTGGCGGCAATTGCCGTCGTCCACTCTTTTGCGCCGTACGGTTTTTTGGTAATCACGTTGACCACACCGCCGATGGCATCTGAGCCGTACAGCGAGGACATGGGCCCGCGGATAACTTCGATACGCTCAATGGCCTCCATCGGCGGTAAGAAGTTGGCTTCAGTACCGATGTCATGCCCGTAAGGGCGAGATTCACCGGTATTTTGTTTGACGCTGTTGACCATAAACGCGGTATAGGACGGGTCCATGCCGCGGATCATAATGCTGCCAGCGTTCATGCCGCTGCTGTTAGTGACCGAGACGCCAGGAAGGTTTTTAATCGCTTCACCAATGCTACGGTCCGGCTGAATATCCAGCGTTTTACGATCGATAACGGAAATGGTGGCTGGCGCTTCGCGCTTTTGCTGCGAGAACCCGGATGCGGTGATCACCATTTCATCTTCGCTATTGCGTGAGGTTTCGGTGAGTTCTTCTGCCTGAGTGGGGAAAATAACACCGCCTGAGAATGCAACGATCCCTGTCAGCGTAATAAGTTGACGCGTTTTCATAATATAGACACCTGAAAAGTAAAAAATAAAAGCATCACCTTGCAGCCCAGAAAAGCTGCAAGGTGTCAGAAGCGTTTTTAATTATTAATATTTGGAGAGGTCGATTTTCAGCACGTAGTCGGGCTTCACACCTGCCATTTTTTCCGGCTGTTTGACGCTGACATACAGGGTGTTGGCATCAGACGAGAGCGCCAGGCTGTTAGGTAACGCATTGGTTTCAATGCTTTGTTTTACCTGATAAGTCTTGCTGTCCACAATGCTGATGCGTTTCGCATTTCGGTGGGTGATATACACTTCCTGGCGTTTTTCGTTATATATCACCGCCAGCGAGTTGATAACCTTAATGGGGGCAATAACCTTACCGGTATTAATATCAACAACCAGTACATCCGCTAAATCAGGATCGGTCAGGAATGCGCGATTATTTTTTGCATCCAAAGCAATATTCAGGAAAAAATGTTTTTTGCCTGGCTCAATGCTAAAGCGGCTAATAATTTGATGGTTGGTGGTATCCAGTGTAATAAGTTCGTTGCGGCCATTTACGACATACAGGCGGTTCTTATTTGCATCGACGGCCATGCCGGTCGGATACTGGCCCATGTTTTCAAGGGTAGCGATTTTCTCGCGCTTTTGCGTATCCACCACCCAGACAATGCCTTTTTCAGCCACGCCGGAAACGTACAGGCGGTGATGCTGTTTATCGAGCACCATTTCGCGGGTATGGACAATTTCTTTCGGGTTTTTGGCTTCGCTCAGTTGCAGTATCGCCAGCTCTTTACCGCTGCGGGTATCAATGAGTGTGACGGAACCCTCCAGCGTGTTACCCACGTACAGCACCTGATTTTCTTCATCCAGGGCAGTGGCAAAGGCACGACGGCTGGTTTCGATAACTTCAGTCGTGGTGAGTTTCTCCAGATCGAGTTTATAGATAAGCCCGCTGGTTTTATCTTTATCAAACGACGGCGACGAGGCAGCAAAAAGCGCATTCTGCTGGCTATCAACCGCCAGTTCATACACGCCGTTGCCAACGTCGCGGGTCAGAAAATCTTGCTCAGGTAGCGTCTGCGCCCCGCTGGACAGGCTGGTAAATAACAGTGCTATGGCGAGAGCCACGCAGGAATAGCGTTTCAGGGACTTTACATTGTGGAGGTTCATTGACTTTTATTCACATTTATTTACATGCTGAGAATGATAATGAGATCTAATCTCATTCGCAATTAACATAAATGAAATGTGACTACCCAATCTGGTAGGTGTTTATAGGTATGTTTTATGTGTGTGTATTTACAGCAAAAATCACGATAGCTCAGTTGACGTTACTGCAATGAGGTTATGTTAATCAATATATCTAATTATTCTTGAATTAATATTCTCGGTATTTATAGTTATAAAGAAATTATTTAATTTGATCTACCTGACATAAATAATTTAACTCCATAGGCAATATTACTCAGGGTATAAATTTACTAACATGGAGGATAGTAATGGATGAGCAATATTGTTTATCTTAAACTTATTGGTGAACAGCAAGGTGATATTTCTTGTAGATGTGGTACAACTGATTCAGTCGGTAATCGTTGGCAACGAAACCATGTGAATGAAATATTTGTTTTTTCTTTGTGTTCGGGGGTGACGAATTCAGGAAAAGGTGCAAATCTACAAAGATTAACATTCAGCAAACAAATAGATAAAAGCTCACCGCTGTTAGTGAGTGCAATTAATAACAATGAAAACCTGTTTTTGGAATTTTGGTTTTATCGAATAAATAGATATGGTCAATGGGAGAGATATTATTATATTCAGCTCAGAGGTGCTTCAATATCAAGCATTCAGATGAGAGTTATAAATGACGAGATAGATACAGAAACAATATCTGTTGATTATGATTATATTCTCAGTAAACACCTGATAAGTAATACGGAGTTTAGCTATCTTGCTCTGCCTGCGGAATACAATAAGCTGTTTGTTCCTGCGTCGAAACCCCAGACTCATACCCTTAACAGTGCAGGTGTGGGCCGACTGCTGGCGGCTGGGGGGATTTATAACGGCAACATCGAGGGGTTCAGGGACACTGCAGAAAAACTGGGGGGTGATGCCATCAAAGGCTACGATCAGATTCTTAATGAGAAAACGGTCGGCGTCGCCATTACGGCTGCCTCTATTGTCGCTGGTTATGGGCTTGGGAGGATGGAGTTAAGTTCGACGATAAGACGTCTTGAAAAGCTGAGGCGGATTGAAACCAAGGGCGTATCATTAGGGCGTAGTAACACCACTGATAATTTATATCGTCGGACTAGCAATACTGAAGTGTTTTCAGATCTAAAAGTGCCTATGCAGATGCGCTATGTTGAACAGGCTGCACGTGAAGGTGGGATAGGCTTGGGGGGAGTTAAAGTGAGAATTATCAGGGATTCTGACCTGAAAGGTAAGAATATCTATGGTTATACTCACCCTAATGGTGATATTGATTTATACCCGGATGCTTTTACGGATATTGAGCAATTAATAAAAACGTTAGGGCATGAAAGAACACATACTATGCAAATCTATCTCTTTAAGCATCCAAATACATATGCTGATGATGCAATCAAGATGAATAAAGAATTGATATTGAATGAAAAAGCCGCCCATAGTATTGAAGATAGCTTTTGGCAATTTTACCTGAATAATAAGACTGGAAAGCTAGAGGAGTACAAATAGATGAACTCTTTGACCTATCTTGAATGGATGAAGCACTTACCAAAAGATGATGGTAGTTACAGCTCATGTGAATGCCCAGCATGTGGTGAAAAAGGACTTTCTTATCAATACTTTGGTTTCGGTAATGGTGATGTTGGATGGAAGGTTATTTGGTGCGAAGCCTGTCAATCAGGAGTGAAGATTTCGAGAACCAAAGTACCTCAAGGAGTTACAAAATTAATAGATTTTCAAGAACAAGAACGTTTCTTTGAAACGAAGCCTGAACTGAAACTAATCTTTTAGCGTAGTATCAAAAAAAGCCCCTCATAAAACGAGGGGCTTCAATCAATTATGCTGACTTTAGAAAGCGAACTTACTTCTTCGCGCGCTCGAAGGAAGCAACGATTTCAGCTTTAGCAGCTTCAGCGTTGTCCCAACCGTCAACTTTTACCCATTTGCCCGCTTCGAGATCTTTGTAGTGTTCGAAGAAGTGGGTGATCTGCGCTTTCAGCAGTTCCGGCAGGTCGTTCACGTCTTTGATGTGATCGTATTCTTTGCTCAGCTTGGTGTGCGGTACTGCAACCAGTTTCGCATCTTCACCGGATTCGTCAGTCATTTTCAGTACGCCAACCGGACGGCAGCGGATAACTGAACCTGGCTCCAGCGGGTACGGAGTCGGGACCAGAACGTCTACCGGGTCACCGTCCAGAGACAGGGTGTGGTTGATGTAACCGTAGTTGCACGGATAGAACATCGCGGTGGACATGAAGCGGTCAACGAACAGGGCGCCGCTCTCTTTGTCAACTTCGTATTTGATCGGATCTGCGTTCGCAGGGATCTCGATAACAACGTAGATATCTTCCGGCAGGTCTTTACCGGCAGGGACGTTGAGTAAGCTCATGTCTGTTTCCTTTAAATAAGCTATGGCAAACAAGTGG
Organism: Citrobacter sp. C13; assembly: GCF_014596815.2. NCBI lineage: Bacteria > Pseudomonadati > Pseudomonadota > Gammaproteobacteria > Enterobacterales > Enterobacteriaceae > Citrobacter > Citrobacter sp. C13. The sequence goes on along the minus strand of NZ_CP115024.1, from coordinate 4,241,550 downwards.
CGGGTATTATAGCCAACTCGCGCGGAATGTCTCCGCTTGTTTTCGCTTTCTCTGCGTGCATTTTCTTCTTTTTACCTCTCTCTCGTGACAGAAAAATCCATATCTTCAGCCGCATTTTTCATAGTGAGATGAAAGCGATTACAAAGTTGTGATTAACGTTTTATTTACTTTTTTGAAGTGTGATGTAACGCAATCCGTTACATGCTCAATTGTCTATAGTTTTTTCGCAACGGTTAATTAACCAACAATAATCACCCTACGAGGACGCACTTATGTGGAAGCGCTTACTTTTAGTCACAGCAGTTTCGGCAGCCATGTCGTCTATGGCAATGGCAGCCCCTTTAACCGTAGGATTTTCGCAGGTTGGCTCTGAATCCGGCTGGCGCGCCGCAGAAACCAACGTCGCGAAAAGCGAGGCCGAAAAGCGGGGAATTACGCTGAAAATCGCTGATGGCCAGCAAAAGCAGGAAAACCAGATTAAAGCAGTCCGCTCATTTGTTGCGCAGGGCGTCGACGCCATCTTTATTGCGCCGGTCGTGGCAACGGGTTGGGAGCCGGTTTTAAAAGAAGCTAAAGATGCCGACATTCCGGTCTTTTTGCTCGATCGTTCCATCGATGTAAAAGACAAATCTCTCTATATGACCACCGTCACCGCCGACAACGTGTTGGAAGGTAAATTGATCGGCGACTGGCTGATTAAACAAGTGGACGGCAAGCCGTGTAACGTCGTTGAGCTGCAAGGGACCGTTGGGGCCAGCGTGGCGATCGATCGTAAGAAAGGCTTTGCTGAAGCCATTGCCAGTGCGCCAAACATCAAAATTATTCGCTCTCAGTCCGGTGACTTCACCCGCAGTAAAGGGAAAGAAGTGATGGAGAGCTTTATCAAAGCGGAAAACAACGGCAAGAACATCTGTATGGTTTACGCCCACAACGATGACATGGTGATCGGTGCGATTCAGGCGATCAAAGAAGCGGGCCTGAAACCTGGCAAAGATATTCTCACCGGTTCTATCGATGGCGTACCGGATATCTACAAAGCGATGATTGACGGCGAAGCCAACGCTAGCGTCGAACTGACGCCGAATATGGCCGGCCCGGCATTCGACGCGCTGGAGAAATTCAAAAAAGACGGCACGATGCCTGAGAAGCTGACCATTACCAAGTCGATCCTCTATCTGCCGGATACGGCGAAAGAAGAGTTAGAGAAGAAGAAAAACATGGGCTACTAGTTTTTCTGTCGGTCTTCCGTAGGCCGGATAAGGCGTTACGCCGCCATCCGGCATTTGTTGCCTGATGGCGCTGCGCTTATCAGGCCTACGAAACGCCGTGACCTCGTACCGGAGGAATGCCATGACCACCGACCAACATCAGGAAATCCTCCGCACCGAAGGATTAAGCAAATTCTTTCCCGGCGTCAAAGCGTTGGATAACGTGGATTTCAGTTTGCGTCGCGGTGAAATTATGGCGCTGCTGGGAGAAAACGGAGCCGGCAAATCGACGCTCATCAAAGCGCTGACCGGCGTTTACCATGCCGATCGCGGCACAATCTGGCTCGAAGGCCAACCGATCTCCCCCAAAAACACCGCCCATGCCCAACAACTGGGGATTGGCACCGTGTACCAGGAAGTGAACCTGCTGCCCAATATGTCGGTTGCCGATAACTTATTTATTGGTCGTGAACCGCGGCGCTTTGGCCTGCTCCAGCGCAAACAGATGGAAAAACGCGCGACGGAGCTGATGGCGTCATACGGTTTTTCCCTCGACGTGCGCGAGCCGCTGAACCGCTTTTCCGTGGCGATGCAACAAATCGTCGCCATCTGTCGGGCGATCGATCTCTCCGCGAAAGTGCTGATCCTCGATGAGCCGACCGCCAGCCTTGATACCCAGGAAGTTGAAATGCTGTTTGGCCTGATGCGACATCTACGCGATCGGGGCGTCAGTCTGATCTTCGTCACCCACTTTCTCGATCAGGTTTATCAGGTCAGCGATCGCATTACCGTTCTGCGTAACGGCGGCTTCGTTGGCTGCCGTGAAACCCGAGAACTGCCTCAGATCGAACTGGTCAAAATGATGCTGGGCCGTGAACTGGATACCCATGCACTACAGCGTGCGGGCCGCACGTTGCTGAGTGATAAACCGGTGGCGGCATTCAGCGGCTTTGGCAAAAAAGGCACCATCGCGCCATTTGATCTACAGGTGCGTCCCGGTGAGATCGTCGGTCTCGCCGGACTATTGGGATCCGGGCGAACGGAAACGGCGGAGGTGATCTTCGGTATTAAACCCGCCGACAGCGGAAGTGCGCTGATCAAAGGCAAACCGCAGACCTTGCGATCGCCACATCAGGCTTCGTGTCTGGGGATCGGTTTCTGTCCGGAGGATCGCAAAACGGATGGCATTATTGCTGCCGCTTCGGTGCGGGAAAACATCATTCTGGCATTGCAGGCACAGCGCGGCTGGCTGCGGCCTATTCCCCGTAAAGAGCAAAACGAGATTGCCGATCGGTTTATCCGCCAGCTTGGTATTCGTACTCCAAACGCGGAGCAACCGATCGAATTTCTCTCCGGCGGCAATCAGCAAAAAGTATTGCTCTCGCGCTGGTTACTGACCAAACCGCAGTTCCTGATCCTCGATGAACCCACGCGTGGAATCGACGTTGGCGCGCATGCGGAGATCATCCGCCTGATCGAAACGCTGTGCGCGGATGGTCTGGCGCTGCTGGTCATTTCATCCGAACTGGAAGAGTTAGTGGGCTATGCCGATCGGGTCATTATTATGCGCGATCGCAAACAGGTGGCAGAGATCCCACTGGCTGAACTGTCCGTACCGGCAATCATGAACGCCATTGCGGCCTAAGGAGACTATGGTGATGCCTCAATCTCTCCCTCAATCCAATCCGTCTAAACGGCGGTTCCGTTGGCCAAAGGGGATGCCACAGCTGGTGGCGTTACTGCTGGTGCTGCTGGTGGATAGCCTGGTCGCCCCGCATTTCTACCAGGTGATTTTGCAGGATGGTCGGCTGTTCGGTAGCCCGATTGATATTCTCAACCGCGCCGCTCCCGTGGCGCTGTTGGCGATTGGAATGACGCTGGTAATTGCTACCGGCGGCATCGACCTTTCCGTGGGGGCCGTCATGGCTATTGCTGGCGCCACTACTGCGGCGATGACGGTGGCCGGGCACAGTCTGCCGGTGGTTCTGCTTGCCGCCTTAGGCTCCGGCATTCTGGCTGGGCTGTGGAACGGGATTCTGGTGGCCATCCTCAAGATTCAACCGTTCGTCGCCACGCTAATCCTGATGGTGGCCGGGCGCGGGGTGGCGCAGCTTATCACTTCCGGGCAGATCGTCACCTTTAACTCGCCCGAACTGTCATGGTTTGGCAGCGGCTCGCTTTTACTATTCCCCACGCCGGTAATTATTGCACTGCTCACGCTGGTGGTGTTCTGGCTGCTGACGCGGAAAACGGCGCTGGGTATGTTTATCGAAGCGGTGGGTATCAACATTCGTGCGGCAAAAAACGCCGGGGTGAACACCCGCATTATCGTGATGCTCACCTATGTGCTGAGCGGCCTGTGCGCGGCTATCGCTGGCATTATTGTCACGGCGGATATCCGGGGGGCAGATGCCAATAACGCCGGATTATGGCTGGAGCTGGATGCCATCCTGGCGGTGGTTATCGGCGGCGGCTCGCTGATGGGCGGGCGCTTTAACCTGCTGCTGTCGGTGGTAGGCGCGTTGATTATTCAGGGCATGAACACCGGGATTTTGCTGTCGGGCTTCCAGCCGGAACTGAATCAGGTGGTCAAAGCCGTGGTGGTGTTGTGTGTGCTGGTCGTGCAGTCGCAACGCTTTATCAGCCTGATAAAAGGAGTGCGTGGTCATGATAAAACGTAATTTACCGCTGATGATCACCCTCGGCGTGTTTGTGCTGGGTTATCTCTACTGCCTGACGCAGTTTCCCGCTTTTGCTTCCACCCGGGTCATTTGCAATATCCTGACCGATAACGCCTTTCTGGGCATCATTGCCGTAGGCATGACCTTCGTGATCCTCTCTGGCGGGATCGACCTTTCCGTTGGCTCGGTGATCGCCTTTACCGGCGTATTTCTGGCAAAGGCCATTGGTTTTTGGGGCATTTCCCCGCTGCTGGCGTTCCCATTGGTTTTGCTGATGGGCTGCGCGTTTGGTGCGTTTATGGGGTTACTGATTGATGCGCTGAAGATCCCGGCATTTATTATCACCCTGGCGGGAATGTTCTTCCTGCGCGGCGTCAGCTATCTGGTCTCTGAAGAATCTATCCCAATTAATCATCCGGTTTATGACACGCTCTCAAGCCTGGCATGGAAAATTCCCGGCGGTGGTCGCCTGAGCGCGATGGGATTGCTGATGCTGGCGGTTGTCGTCATCGGCATATTCCTGGCGCACCGTACGCGCTTTGGTAATCAGGTTTACGCGATTGGCGGCAACGCCACCTCTGCCAACCTGATGGGCATCTCAACTCGCAGCACCACCATCCGCATTTATATGCTGTCTACCGGGCTTGCGACGCTTGCCGGCATTGTCTTTTCCATTTACACCCAGGCGGGCTATGCGCTGGCGGGCGTTGGCGTCGAACTGGATGCGATAGCCTCAGTGGTGATTGGCGGAACGCTGCTCAGCGGTGGGGTCGGTACAGTGTTAGGGACGTTGTTTGGCGTCGCCATTCAGGGGCTGATCCAGACCTACATTAATTTTGATGGCACATTAAGTTCCTGGTGGACGAAGATCGCGATTGGTATTTTATTGTTTATTTTTATAGCGTTACAACGCGGTCTGACGGTGCTTTGGGAAAATCGTCAAAGCTCGCCGGTGACCCGAGTGGGTACGGCAGCAACACCAAAGTAACATCCTGATTTTGAACAAAACATTTAAATACCTAAACTTTTTCCGGTTGTAGTCGATAGGTTCTGTACAGGTCTGTTTTAACCCTACAACCGGAAATATAACGATGCCAAAATCCCTTTCAATTCGATCAAGTTTGTTGGTGTTATTGTCTTTGCTGACGTTCCTTCTGTTACTGACCGGTGGTATGGGGCTATATGCTTCTACCCGTGTCATTACATCGTTGATTTATCACGGTATTATGAGCGCTGCGATGTTGGCTGCTATCGCATTGCTGGCGGTCATTTGGTTTATGCTGCGAAATAAGTTTCTCAAACCGTTGGATAACATGGTTGAGCAACTGGAACGCCTCGCAACGGGGGACTTATCGCCGGTTGCCGCGTTGTCGGCCAGCGCCGAATTCAACCGCCTGAACGCGGCAATGGATGACATGCGCCATGCGCTGGGCGACTCGGTACAGCGCGTACGCGATGCCAGTTCGCAAATTGATATTGGCAGTCGTGAACTGACGGCCGGGAACCAGCATCTGGCGCAACGCACTGAATCAACGGCCACTTCGCTGGAGCAGACCGCCGCCAGCATGGAAGAACTCACGGCGACGGTGAAACAGAATGCGCAGAACGCGGAACAGGCGCACCAGCTGGCAAAATCGGTGTCGGATACCGCCGATCGCGGCAGCGAAATGGTGTGCTATGTGATCGAGAAAATGCGCGATATTTCCGGCAGTTCCAGCCGAATCGCCGACATTCTCAGCGTAATCGACGGTATTGCTTTCCAGACCAATATTCTGGCGCTCAATGCTTCCGTTGAAGCGGCGCGAGCTGGTGAGCAGGGGCGGGGCTTTGCGGTTGTCGCCGGTGAAGTGCGTAATCTGGCCAGCCGCAGCGCCGAGGCGGCCAAAGAGATCCGTACGCTAATCAGCGATTCGCACACCCATGTGGGGGAAGGCAGTGAACTGGCGCAGCAGGCGGGCGAAACCATGGATGAAATCGCGACCGAGGTTATGCGTATGACCAAACTGATGCGTGAAATTGCCAGTGCGTCCCAGGAACAGAGTCGCGGCATAGAGCAGGTGAATATCGCGGTGATTCAGATGGATGAAACGGCGCAGCAAAACGCGGCGCTGGTACAGCAGTCTTCAGCGGCTACCCGCTCGCTGGAAGAGCAGTCTTCAGCGCTAATCGAAGCCATGGCCGTATTTAAGCTACAGAAAGCGTAACCGGACGATGGATTTTGTAGGCCGGATGGCGGCGTAAACGCCTTTATCCGGCCTACGTCCGTGCGATGAATAATACTTACGCGTCCGGGAACTCGCGGATAAAGCGTTCTACATCTTCAACCATATGGTCGTTACCCACGAAGAAGGAGCGGCGCTGGTGCAGACTTTCTGGGGTGATATCCAGAATGCGTTCTTTACCATCGCTGGCTTTGCCGCCCGCCTGCTCGGCCAGGAAGGCCATCGGGTTGCATTCATACAGCAGACGCAGTTTCCCTTGCGGGTGGCTGGCGGTGCTTGGGTACAGGTAGATCCCGCCTTTCAGCAGATTGCGATGGAAATCCGCAACCAGAGAGCCAATGTAGCGCGAGGTATACGGGCGCTGGGTTGGCTTATCTTCTTCCTGGCAGAATTTAATGTACTTCTTCACGCCGTTCGGGAATTTGATGTAGTTGCCTTCGTTAATGGAGTACGTGCTGCCTTTCGCCGGGAAGCGCATACGTTCCTGGCTGAGGCAGAATACGCCCAGAGAAGGATCGTAGGTGAAGGCATGTACGCCACAGCCAGTGGTATACACCAGCATGGTGGAAGAACCATAAACAACGTAACCTGCAGCAACCTGCTTGTTGCCCGGTTGCAGGAAATCCTCTTCCGTGACCGGTGTGCCGACTGGGGTTACGCGGCGGTAAATAGAGAAAATCGTACCGACAGAGACGTTAACATCGATGTTGGATGAGCCATCCAGCGGATCCATTAGCACAACGTATTTAGCGTGTTCACAGCCTTCAAAGACGACGATTTCATCTTCTTCTTCTGAGGCAATGCCCGCCACAATGTCGCGCGCCTTCAGTGCTGCTTTCAGTTTTTCGTTTGCGAACAGATCGAGTTTTTGCTGAACCTCTCCCTGTACGTTCTCAGCACCGCTGGCACCCAGGATATCGACCAGACCGGCCTTATTGATATCGCGGTGGATGATCTTGGCGCCCAGCTTTATTGCCGACAACAAAGCAGTGAGTTCACCGGTAGCATGAGAAAACTCGTGCTGCTTTTCGACAATAAATTCACCTAACGTTTTCATAACACTTTCCCTGCAATTTATGTGGAGTAAAGCGACCGCAACAATATTAACAAATATTTCCATTGTTGCGCTTAGGTGAATCGCGCCAGCAAACTGCGGAATATCCTGAAATGCGTTTCTCACTTGCCGGACATGTGCGTAAAATGGCCCCCAGATTAAAAAAGGATAGTGACGTATGCGCATTCATATTTTGGGAATTTGTGGCACTTTCATGGGCGGTCTGGCGATGCTGGCGCGCTCGCTCGGTCATGAAGTAACCGGTTCGGACGCCAATGTGTATCCGCCGATGAGTACCTTACTTGAGAAGCAAGGCATTGATCTGATTCAGGGTTACGATGCCAGCCAGCTCGACCCACAGCCGGACCTGGTGATCATCGGCAATGCCATGACCCGTGGTAATCCGTGCGTGGAAGCGGTGCTGGAAAAGAACATTCCGTACATGTCTGGCCCGCAGTGGCTGCATGACTTTGTCTTGCGCGATCGCTGGGTACTGGCGGTTGCGGGTACGCACGGTAAAACCACTACCGCCGGAATGGCGACCTGGATCCTCGAAGCCTGCGGCTATAAACCTGGCTTTGTCATCGGCGGCGTTCCGGGCAACTTTGAGGTTTCCGCGCGCCTCGGCGAGAGCGACTTCTTCGTGATTGAAGCGGATGAGTACGACTGCGCGTTCTTCGACAAGCGTTCTAAATTCGTGCATTACTGCCCGCGCACGCTGATCCTCAACAACCTTGAGTTCGATCACGCGGACATCTTTGACGATCTGAAAGCGATCCAGAAACAGTTCCACCATCTGGTGCGTATCGTGCCGGGCCAGGGACGCATCATCTACCCGGAAAACGACATCAATCTGAAACAGACGATGGCGATGGGCTGCTGGAGCGAACAAGAGCTGGTGGGCGAACAAGGTCACTGGCAGGCGAAAAAGCTGACCACCGATGCCTCCGAGTGGGAAGTGTGGCTGGACGGTGAAAAAGTCGGTGAAGTGAAGTGGGGCCTGGTGGGCGAGCACAACATGCACAACGGCCTGATGGCGATTGCAGCCGCGCGTCATGTTGGCGTCGTGCCTGCGGATGCGGCCAATGCATTGGGCTCGTTCATCAACGCCCGTCGTCGTCTTGAGCTGCGCGGTGAAGCCAATGGCGTGACGGTGTATGACGATTTTGCCCATCACCCGACGGCCATTCTGGCAACGCTTGCGGCACTGCGCGGTAAAGTGGGCGGCACGGCGCGCATCATCGCGGTGCTGGAACCTCGCTCGAACACCATGAAAATGGGCCTGTGCAAAGATGACCTGGCGCCGTCGTTAGGGCGTGCAGACGAAGTGTTCCTGCTGCAACCCCCGCACATTCCGTGGCAGGTAGCAGAAGTCGCTGAAGCCTGCGTTCAGCCGGCACACTGGAGCGGCGATGTGGATGCACTGGCAGATATGGTGGTGAAAACCGCGCAGCCTGGCGATCACATTCTGGTGATGAGCAACGGCGGGTTTGGCGGCATTCATCAAAAACTGCTGGATGGTCTGGCGAAGAAAGCTCAGGCGGAAGAAGAGTAAAAAATGCCCGGTGGCGCTACGCTTACCGGGCCTACAACGGATCGTAGGCCGGATAAGGTATTTGCACCGCCATCCGGCACTTTCGGCGGACGAAGAGGTTAGGCCTCGTTTTCCGCCAGTTCACGCAGATACTGGAAGATCTGGCGGGAAGATTTTGGCGGCTTGTTGCCCGCTTTTTCTTTCCTGGCGTTACGCACCAGCGAACGCAGTTGCTGACGGTCGGCGTCAGGCCACAGGTTCATCACTTCTTCGATAGCTTCATCGCTACCGTCAACCATACGGTCACGCAGTTGCTCCAGCTTATGGAAGACAACGACCTGTTGGTTATGACGGTTTTTTAGCTTGTCCAACGCCTGACGGATAGGATCAACATCGCGCTGGCGCAACATTTTGCCAATCAGCTGCAGCTGACGACGGCGACCTTCCATCTTAATACGCTGGGCCAGCTCAATCGCGGCACGTAAATCCGCATCGAGCGGGATTTTGTCCAGCGCGTTTTTCCCCAGTTTAACCAGTTCCACACCAAGGTGTTTTAACTCCTCGGCGTCACGTTTTATTTCACTTTTACTGACCCAGATAATTTCATCGTCTTCGTCTTCGATGTCATCACCGGGAACGTCGTCGAGCCAGTCTTCGGGCTGCTTAGTCATGTCAGGCTCCTTAAAAAAAGAGGCTAATGTTACCAGTTAAGATGCGCACTGAAAAACGGTTCTCTGTTAGACTTCAGAGAAACTCTCTCTACATTATGGCATTTGCGATGAAAGTAATCTCACAAGTTGAAGCGCAGCGTAAGATTCTGGAAGAAGCAGTCTCGACGGCACTGGAATTAGCGTCAGGTAAGTCGGATGGCGCGGAAGTCGCTGTGAGCAAGACCACGGGTATTAGCGTCAGCACCCGTTATGGTGAAGTGGAGAACGTCGAATTCAATAGCGATGGTGCACTGGGGATTACGGTTTACCATCAAAACCGTAAAGGCAGCGCATCGTCCACCGATTTAAGCCCGCAGGCGATTGCACGCACCGTGCAGGCCGCGCTGGACATTGCACGTTACACTTCGCCGGACCCGTGTGCGGGTGTGGCAGATAAAGAACTGCTGGCCTTTGATGCGCCCGATCTGGACCTGTTCCACCCGGCGGAAGTTTCCCCTGACGAAGCTATCGAACTGGCTGCCCGCGCTGAACAGGCGGCGTTGCAGGCCGATAAGCGTATCACCAACACCGAGGGCGGCAGCTTTAACAGCCACTATGGCATCAAAGTGTTTGGCAACAGCCACGGCATGCTGCAGGGCTACTGCTCCACGCGCCATTCCCTTTCCAGCTGCGTAATCGCAGAAGAAAATGGCGATATGGAGCGTGATTACGCCTACACCATTGGCCGGGCGATGGGCGATCTGCAAACGCCGGAGTGGGTGGGGGCTGACTGTGCTCGCCGTACCTTATCTCGCCTGTCTCCGCGTAAACTTTCCACCATGAAAGCACCAGTGATTTTCGCCAATGAAGTGGCGACCGGACTGTTCGGACACCTGGTCGGCGCGATTGCTGGTGGCTCGGTGTACCGCAAATCCACCTTCCTGCTCGACTCGCTGGGCAAGCAAATTCTGCCGGAATGGCTGACCATTGAAGAACATCCGCACCTGCTGAAAGGGCTGGCGTCGTCGCCGTTCGACAGCGAAGGCGTACGGACCGAACGCCGCGACATTATTAAAGACGGCGTGCTGACTCAGTGGCTGCTGACCAACTATTCCGCACGTAAGCTGGGGCTGAAGAGCACCGGTCATGCAGGCGGGATCCACAACTGGCGAATTCCGGGACAGGGTCTAAGCTTCGAGCAGTTGCTTAAGGAGATGGGCACAGGTCTTGTGGTTACCGAGCTGATGGGACAGGGCGTAAGCGGCATTACCGGCGATTACTCGCGCGGCGCGGCGGGCTTCTGGGTCGAAAACGGCGAAATTCAGTACCCGGTGAGTGAAATTACCATCGCCGGTAACTTAAAAGAGATGTGGCGTAATATCGTCACCGTCGGCAACGATATTGAAACGCGCAGTAATATTCAGTGTGGTTCGGTCCTGTTGCCGGAGATGAAGATCGCCGGGCAATAATATCCGTCATACTTCAAGCTGTGGCGTGAATTATTGAGGGTATCTGGCGTTTGTTTATTTTTGAATAATAAAAAAGGAAGTGAGCAATGCGTAAACACCTGTTAGCGATCGTCGCAGCTTCAACGCTGGTTCTTGGTTCTTCTGCGTTTGCAGCCGATCTTGAAGACGATATGGGGATCCTCAACGACAACCTGAAAATCGTCGAAAAAACGGATAATGCGACTGAACTGAAAGATGCGTTAACCAAAATGCGTGCAGCCGCGCTGGACGCGCAAAAGGGAACGCCGCCGAAGCTGGAAAACAAATCCCCGGACAGCCCGGAGATGAAGGATTTTCGCCACGGCTTTGACACGCTGATCGGTCAGATCGACGGTGCGTTGAAGCTGGCGAACGAAGGTAAAGTTAAAGAGGCGAAAGCCGTTGCGGAAGAGTTGAAAACCACGCGCAACGAAAACCACAAGAAGTTCCGTTAATCTACGCTATCCGGCCTGCATACCCGCAGGCCGGATAAAATACCCCGTTACTGCACGCCCCATAAGTAAACGCTATCCCCATCACATTTTTTCATTTTTATCGTCCATTCATTGTTCGCACTTCCTTCCATTTTGCTGCTCGCTCTTGCGATCTCAATCACATTCTTCCAGTGATAAATCGTGGTTCCAGCCCTTTTTGCGGCACAGATCACTATCGCTGCACGCCTTTCCACTTCGAAGTGGAAAACAACTCGCTACAAACTTTTAACCTCCGTCGCTAATTTACCCTCAGAGACATTAACGGGGTAAGACGAGTGAATAACGGAGCTGTAATGAATGACATGGGGGAATCGGTGGAACTGGCCGACCGCATGCTGGCGCAGGTGTATGCCTTGCTGCGTGAACGCAACATTATTCCCAACGCCGTACAGAAACAGATGCTGACGTCGCATGTTCGCGCCATGGCGCACCGCTCGGTAACGGGTGAACCCTTACCAGAAGTCGATGCCAGCTTGTTTGATGAAATTTCTGCCGAATCAATGGCGCTTGCCCGCGACGTGGTCGCCGAGTTTGGCAATCTTCCTGAGGAAGAGGCCTGGCTGCTGTCGGTGCACTTCGAAGTCGCGAAAGACAACCTTTAAGGAGCAAAAGATGGAACAGATTACCGTAGTGATTGGCGATCGTCTGGGTAAAGGCCAGAAAGTGGCGGCAGGCGTAGAGAAAGCGGGTGGCCGTGCCGTTGTGGTGCCGGGCGTTGCAGCAGATATGAAGCTGGGTGACGTGATGAAAGCGGAAAACGCCACCTTTGGTATCTCGTTTTGTGGCAGTGGTGGTGCGGGTGCGATTACCGCGCAGACCAAATACGGCTACAAGGCGAAATACGGCATGCGCTCGGTCGATGAAGGGGTAACCGCCATCAACGAAGGGTGCAACGTACTGGGATTCGGCTTTATGGATAAAGAAGAGCTCGGCGAGCGCCTGGTGCAGGCGTGGCAAAAGAAACACGGCGCTTAAGCATGAAAGAGCAATTCACCACCACGGTGAGAGTCACGGGTAAGGGCGAGACTAAAGCTCGCGCCTTTGCCGATGCCCTGAACCACGTTCAGGCTGCGGTGATGAAAGCGTCGCCGCATATCTTACTGCGTATTGAGCCACAGGATGTGCAGGTTGTTCAAGCGCGTGAATCGGTGCGTAAAGAGGCGTTTTTATTCCTCTTTTTGCGCCGGGAAAGACGCACTTTCAGCGTGGAGCTGGACGTGACCGTCAACGTGACTGCCATCAATCTCGACAAGGTGGATTTCGTTACGCAACGCTGATTTTTCTATTAAAAGGCATAATTATGTTCCTGATAATATTAATAAAATCGCTCATCATCGGCGGCCTCGTTGGCGTCGGTGTCGGCGCTGGGGCTGCACGCATGTTTCATGCGCCTACCACTCAAGGGATGGGCGCGTTTCGTACTCTTGGAGAACTGAATTCCTGCGAAGGGGATCCGGCTTCTCACTTCTCGTTCGGCCTGGGCTTCTTCTTTAACGCCTGGGCTTCCTCCGTTGCGGCGGGGGCGTTCACTCAGGACGTCGACCATCGCATCATCCCTAACTGGGGCGCCGCCGCGCTGATGATTAAAAATCGCAACGTCGGTGAAACGCTGCACGACCCCAAACGCATGGCAATTGCCTGCGGCGTTATCGGGATGATCGTAGTGACCTTCCTGAACCTCACCGCATCATCCGTACCGGAAGCGTTGCAAGTTACCGCCGTCAAGGTGCTGGTGCCCGCGGCTAACCTGCTGGTTAACACCGTGATGCCAGTGATCTTCTGGCTGGCGGCGATCGACGCTGGTAAGAAATCCGGCTTCTGGGCCACCGTTTTTGGCGGCGCGGCGCAGCTGATTATGGGCAACGCCGTTCCGGGTCTGGTGCTCGGCATTCTGATCGGCAAAGGTGTTGAAGAGAGCGGCTGGAACCACGTCACGAAAGTGATGATGGTAGCTATCGTCGCGCTGTTTGTCCTGAGCGGCTTCTTCCGCGGTTTCGACATGAAGATGATCGAATCCTTCCATCTGACCGTGCCTAACTGGCTCGAACTTATCCACAACTCGCTCAGCGGCAAATAACGGAGGTCATCATGGAACAGAATAAAGGTTTTTGGTTCGCTGACTGGTCGTTCCCGATCTTCGTGGGCCTGCTCTCCTCTGGCGTATTTGCCGGAACACACATGTACTACCTGTACGGTATTGGCGCATTTAACGAAGTGGCTTTTGTGGCGATGCTGAAGGCGGGAATGGATACCGGCTCCTACGGAGCGGTGGCGGCATTTGGCGCAAGCTTCCTGTTTGCCCGCATCATTGAAGGTTCGCTGGTGGGGATTTTGGATATCGGCGGGGCGATTCAAACCGGGGTTGGGTTAGGTGTTCCGGCGCTGCTGCTGGGCGCGGGCATTATCTTCCCGGTCGCCAACTTCGCCGCCTCGCTGGTCACCGGTCTGGTGATTGGTCTGGCGATTGGCTACATCATCATTCTGGCGCGTAAGTTCACCATCAACCAGAGCGACTCAACCTACGGTGCGGACGTCATGATGGGGGCCGGTAACGCCTCCGGCCGCTTCCTCGGACCGTTGATTATCCTTAGCGCGATGACGGCTTCTATTCCTATCGGAATCGGTTCTCTGGCGGGCGCGCTGCTGTTTTATCTGTGGCAAAAACCGATTACCGGCGGGGCGATCCTCGGCGCAATGATCCTCGGGTCCATCTTCCCGATTGCTATTAGCTGATGGTGTGTCGTTGTAGGCCGGATAAGGGCAGCCGCCATCCGGCAATGACGCCTGATGGCGCTGCGCCTTATCAGGCCTACACGACCGCCCCCATTTCAACAGGAGAGAGACATGTTTGATTTACTCCTGCGCCGTGCGCGCCTCGTTGACGATACGGTGAGCGATATTGCGCTCAAAGACGGCAAGATCGCGGCGTTGGGTGACGTTGATGGTCCGGCGCTGAAAACCATCGAGCTGGGCGGTGAGTGCTACGTCAGCGCAGGCTGGATTGACTCCCACGTTCATTGCTACCCGAAATCCCCGATTTATCACGACCAGCCGGATAGCGTCGGTATTGCGACCGGCGTCACTACCGTGGTGGATGCGGGCAGCACCGGGGCGGATGACATCGACGATTTTTACACCCTGACCCGGGAAGCTGCGACCGAAGTGTACGCGTTGCTGAATATCTCCCGCGTGGGGCTTATCGCCCAGAACGAGCTGGCCAACATGGCCAATATTGACGCTGATGCGGTGCGAGAGGCGGTGAAACGCCACCCTGATTTTATCGTCGGTTTGAAGGCGCGCATGAGCAGCAGTGTAGTCGGTGAAAATGGCATCACGCCGCTGGATCGCGCCAAAGCGATGCAAGCACAGAACGGCGACCTGCCGCTGATGGTGCATATCGGCAACAACCCGCCGAATCTCGATGATATCGCCGAGCGCCTGAGCGCGGGCGACATTATTACCCACTGCTACAACGGTAAGCCGAATCGCATTCTGACGCCGCAAGGCGAGCTGCGGGCGTCAGTGACGCGGGCGATTTCACGTGGCGTGCGTCTGGACGTTGGGCATGGCACCGCCAGCCTGAGCTTTGCGGTGGCAAAACGCGCGATCGGCCTGGGCATTTTGCCGCACACCATCAGCTCCGATATTTATTGCCGCAACCGTATCAGCGGCCCGGTACATTCCCTGGCGAATGTGATGTCGAAATTCCTCGCCATTGGGATGTCGCTTCCGCAGGTCATTGAATGCGTTACCGCCAATGCCGCCGATGGTCTGCGCCTGAAACAGAAGGGGCGGCTGCAGGTCGGTCTGGATGCCGATTTAACCCTCTTTACGCTTAAGCGCCAGCCAACCGTGCTGGTAGATGCAGAAAACGACAGCCTGCAGGCTGAACAACTGCTGGTGCCGCTTGCCGCAATACGTGCGGGCAAGGGCTATATGACCGAACAAGGGAGCGCGGAACATGCCTTCGATTTTTGAGAAATACGATTTAAAACAGGTGATTAATACCTCCGGCCGCATGACGGCGCTTGGCGTCTCCACGCCGCGACCAGAAGTGGTTGAAGCGGCGATGGCGGGGATGAACCACTATTTCGAGATGAAAGACCTGGTCAATAAAACAGGCGACTACATCGCGAAATTACTGGAAGTGGAAGGGGCAACGGTTGTCTCTTGCGCCTCGGCCGGGATCGCCCTGTCGGTGGCTGGCGTATTGGTTAAAGATAGCGACTGGCTGCTGGAGAACCTGCACGTCACGCCCATTGAAAACAACGAAATCGTGCTGCCCAGAGGTCACAACGTCAACTTTGGCGCTCCGGTAGGCACCATGGTGGCGCTTGGCGGCGGCAAGTTAGTGGAAGCCGGTTATGCCAACGAATGTTCCGCGGCGCAGCTGGCGGCGGCCATTACACCGCGTACGGCGGCCATTCTGTATATCAAATCTCACCATTGCGTCCAGAAAAGTATGCTCAGCGTGGAGCAGGCCGCGGTGGTGGCGCGTACGCATAATCTGCCGTTGATCGTGGACGCGGCGGCGGAAGAGGATTTGCAGTGCTACTACCGGGTTGGTGCAGATCTGGTGATTTATAGTGGCGCCAAGGCGATAGAAGGACCAACCAGCGGTCTGGTGATAGGTAAAACCCAGTACGTTGAGTGGGTGAAGCGCCAGACGGCGGGAATTGGCCGGGCGATGAAGGTGGGCAAAGAGGGAATTCTTGGACTGACCTGCGCCATCGAACTGTATCTGAACGCGCAGAAAGAGAGCGGCGCGGAGATGGTCGAGAAAATGACGCCGTTCATTAATGCCTTGAACCAGCTTAACGGCGTGAGCGCCCGCGTGGTGTGGGATAGTGCAGGGCGCGACATCGCACGCACGGAAATTAAGTTTGATGAAGCGGTAACCGGGATCGCCACGGGGGAACTGGTCGACGCGCTGAAACAGGGGGAGTACGCGATTTACTTCCGTGGTTACAAAGCCAATGAAGGCATTATCGAAGCCGATGTGCGCAGTGTCGATCGCGCGCAGCTGGAGATTGTGGCCCGTCGAATTGGTGAAGTGATTTCGCAGGAGAAAAATGCATGAAACTGACCCCTAACTTTTATCGCGACCGCGTCTGCCTGAACGTGCTGGCAGGCTCCAAAGAAAATGCCCGAGATATTTATGCGGCAGCGGAAGGACACGTGCTGGTTGGCGTATTGTCAAAAAATTACCCGGATGTCGCAAGCGCGGTAGCGGATATGCGTGAATACGCGGCCCTTATCGACAATGCGCTCTCCGTGGGGCTGGGAGCGGGCGATCCTAACCAGTCGGCGATGGTCAGTGAAATCTCCCGTCAGGTGCAGCCACAACATGTCAATCAGGTCTTCACCGGCGTGGCTACCAGTCGCGCGCTGCTGGGCCAGCAGGAGACAGTGGTCAACGGACTGGTCTCGCCAACCGGCACGCCGGGCAGGGTGAAAATCTCCACTGGTCCGCTAAGCAGCCAGACGCCGGACGGTATTGTGCCGGTAGAAACCGCGATTGCGCTGCTCAAAGACATGGGCGGTAGCTCAATTAAATACTTCCCGATGGGCGGCCTGCAATGCCGTGATGAGTACATTGCGGTCGCGCAGGCCTGCGCCCGTCATGACTTCTGGCTGGAGCCAACCGGCGGTATCGATCTGGATAATTTCACTGAAATCCTGCAAATTGCCCTCGATGCCGGAGTGGGTAAAATCATTCCTCACATCTATAGTTCGATTATTGATAAGGTGAGTGGTAACACTCGTCCGGACGACGTACGCCAGCTGATGGCGATGACCCGGGCCTGCGTAGGCTAACTGACTGATGAGGAAACTGACGTGCGATTCCCCAACCAACGTTTAGCACAGCTGTTTGACATGTTGCAAAACGAAGCGCTTCCACAGGACGAGCTGGCGCAGCGGTTGTCGGTTTCCACACGCACCGTACGGGCGGATATCACCGCGCTAAACGCGCTGCTCACCCAGTACGGCGCACAGTTTGTCCTCAGTCGGGGTAATGGTTATCAGCTCAAAATTGACGACCCGGCAAGCTTTCACACCCTGCAAACGCAGCAGCCCAATACGTTGCTGCGCATCCCGCGGACCAGCCAGGAACGGATACACTGGCTGGTGGTGCGTTTTCTGACGTCGGCTTTCTCGCTGAAGCTTGAAGATTTGGCTGATGAATGGTTTATCAGTCGCGCGACGCTGCAAAACGATATGGCTGAGGTGCGCGAGCATCTGCAACGTTATCATCTGACGCTGGAAACGCGTCCCCGCCACGGCATGAAGCTGTTCGGCAGCGAAATGGCGATCCGCGCCTGTTTGACCGATTTGCTGTGGACGCTGGCGCAGCAGGATCCGCAGCATCCGTTAGTGACGCAAGAAGCGCTGAATGCGGGGCTCCCTGAACAGTTGCAACCCGTTTTGCAGGACATTTTTGCCCGTTTCCATATTCGTCTGACCGATGAGGGCGAGCTGTTTTTACGCTTGTACTGCGCGGTGGCGGTACGGCGGATTAGCGAAGGGTATCCACTCCCGGATTTTGCCGCAGAAGAGGCCGATCAATCGGTGTGCCTGGCCACGCGGGAAATCGCGGCGGTATTGCACCGCCTGGCAGACAAACCGCTTTCCGTTTCCGAAGAGAACTGGCTACAGGTGCATATTGCTGCCCGCCAGGTACAAGAGATCGCGCCCAGTGCTATCAATGCGGATGATGATGAAGCGCTGGTCAATTACATCCTGCGTTTTATCAACAGCCAGTACAACTACAACCTGTTGAATGACAAACAGTTACATGCTGACCTGCTGACGCATATTAAGACGATGATAACCCGGGTGCGTTACCAGATAATGATCCCCAATCCGCTGCTGGAAAATATTAAACAGCACTACCCCATGGCGTGGGACATGACGCTGGCCGCCGTCTCGGGATGGGGAAAATATACGCCGTACACCATCAGTGAAAATGAGATTGGCTTCCTCGTGCTGCATATTGGCGTAGGGCTGGAGCGTAGTTACAACATCGGTTACCAGAGACAGCCGAAGGTTCTGCTGGTATGCGATGCCGGAAATGCGATGGCGCGGATGATTGAAGCGGTGCTGGCGCGTAAGTATCCGCAGATAGAGATCGTCGATACCGTAACGCTTCGCGACTACGAACAGCGGGAAAGCATCAGCGAAGATTTTGTCATCTCTACCGCGCGGATTGGTGAAAAAGATAAACCGGTGGTGATGATTGCGCCGTTCCCTACCGATTATCAGCTGGAGCAGATTGGTAAACTGGTGCTGGTCGACAGAACCCGTCCGTGGATGTTGAACAAATTCTTCGATGCCGCCCATTTTCGTGTGATTGACGAGCCAATGGATCAACAAACGTTGTTCAAAACCTTATGCCGTCAGTTGCAGGATGAAGGTTTTGTCGACGCGGAGTTTCTTGATTCGGTGGTGGAACGTGAGGCCATCGTCAGCACCATGCTGGGTGACAGCATTGCCTTGCCGCACGCCCTCGGTCTGCTGGCCAAGAAAACGGTGGTCTACACCATCCTCGCCCCGCAGGGTATCGCCTGGGGCGATGAAACGGCCCACGTGATCTTCTTGCTCGCCATCAGCAAGAGTGAATATGAAGAGGCGATGGCTATCTACGATATCTTCGTCACCTTCCTGCGCGAACGCGCGATGACGCGGCTCTGCGCGTGCCGTAATTTCACCGAGTTCAAAGCGGTTGCCATGGAGTGTGTGAGCCGTTTTTGAGAGGCGGAAAACAGAATATTTACCGCCTGGAAATTAACGCAAATGATGTACAACCTGGTTGCTGCTGCCGCGCCAGATCAGTGCCGGGTCTTTAAGATCCTGCACAAATTTACCATCGACCAGCACGTTGATGAGATCCACCACCTGCATTTGTGCGGCGTTGAGTTCATCAAGCTTGTAGCCGGTCCACACCCAGATATCTTTCCCCGGACACTCAGCGTGAATACGCTGTACCAGTTGCAGGATATCCGGCACGTTTTGCGGATGCAGCGGATCGCCGCCGGACAGCGAAATACCCTGGTGAGGGATTCGCGTGTCGTTCAGATCGGCAATGATCTTGTCTTCCATCTCTTTGGTAAACGGCTGGCCGGAATTGAGTCGCCAGGTGCTTTTGTTATAGCAGCCAGGGCATTCATGCACGCATCCCGACACAAACAGGGTGCAGCGAGTGCCGGGGCCGTTAACGATATCGACGGGATAGTATTGATGGTAGCGCATAGCGGGTGTCCAGAAAGCATGTAGGCCGGATAAGGTGCTTGCACCGCATCCGGCAACATTGTGATGCCTGATGACGACGCGACTGCGTCTTATCAGGCCTACGGCCTTTGCAAACGGAAATTAACCTATCTGCCCATTACCTAAATGCTTAACGCGGCGCTTCACTTCTTCCTGCTTACCGGCGTTAAACGGACGAGCGTCCGGGCTGCCTAAATAACCGCATACGCGGCGGGTGACCGACACGCGTGCGGCGTCGTGGTTACCACATTTCGGGCAGGTAAAGCCTTTGCTGGTGCACTCGAACTCACCGGTAAAGCCGCACTCGTAGCATTCATCGATTGGCGTGTTGGTCCCGTAATACGGCACGTGCTGATAGCTGTAATCCCAGACGTCTTCCAGTGCTTTCAGGTTGTGCTGAATGTTCGGGTACTCGCCGTAGCAAATGAAGCCTCCGTTCGCCAGCGGCGGGTACGGCGCTTCAAAATCGATCTTGTCGTACGGGTTAACCTTTTTCTCCACGTCGAGGTGGAAGCTGTTGGTGTAGTAACCTTTGTCGGTAACACCCGGCACCACGCCAAACTCGGCGGTATCCAGACGGCAGAAACGATTGCACAGGTTTTCACTTGGTGTGCTGTACAGGCTGAAGCCGTAGCCGGTCTCGTCTTTCCACTGATCGACCGCCTGACGCAGACGTTCCACAATGGCGATAGCTTTAGCGCGAAGCTGCTCGCTGTCGTACAAGTGTTTGTCGCCAAACAGCGCGTTGATGGTTTCGTGAATGCCGATGTAACCCAGAGAAATCGACGCGCGGCCGTTTTTAAAGATTTCAGACACGTCATCGTCTGCTTTCAGACGCACGCCGCAGGCCCCTTCCATATACAGGATCGGTGCAACGCGGGCCTTCACGCCTTCCAGACGCGCAATGCGGGTCATCAGCGCTTTACGCGCCAGGATCAGACGGTCGTCGAGCAGTTTCCAGAAGGTGGCTTCATCGCCATGAGCTTCCAGCGCGATACGCGGCAGGTTAAGGCTGATAACGCCGAGGTTGTTACGGCCATCGTGGACCTGTTCGCCGTTCTCGTTTTCCCATACGCCCAGGAAACTGCGGCAGCCCATCGGCGTTTTGAACGAGCCGGTCACTTTAACCACCTGATCGTAGTTCAGGATGTCCGGATACATACGCTTGCTCGCGCACTCCAGCGCCAGCTGCTTGATGTCATAGTTCGGATCGCCAAACTTGTGGTTCAGACCGTCACGAATCGCAAACACCAGTTTCGGGAACACGGCGGTTTTACGATTTTTACCCAGGCCGGCAATGCGGTTACGCAGAATGGACTGCTGGATCAAACGCGATTCCCAGCTGGTTCCCAGGCCGAAACCGAAGGTAACGAACGGCGTCTGACCGTTGGCGGTATGCAGGGTATTCACTTCATACTCAAGGGACTGGAATGCGTCGTAGCACTCTTTCTCGGTACGGGAATGCGCATAACCGTCGGCATCTGGGATCTGCCACTCTTCAGCGGTTTTGCGATGCTTATTAAAGCTCTCGGTCACGAACGGTGCGAGAACTTCGTCAATACGGTTAATGGTGGTACCGCCATAAATATGGCTGGCAACCTGCGCGATAATTTGCGCGGTGACGGCCGTCGCGGTGGAGATGGATTTTGGCGGCTCAATTTCCGCGTTACCCATCTTAAAGCCCTGCGTCAGCATACCTTTCAGGTCGATCAGCATGCAGTTAAACATTGGGAAGAACGGAGAGTAGTCGAGATCGTGATAGTGAATATCACCACGCTCGTGCGCCTGGACGACATCACGCGGCAGCAGGTGTTGACGCGCATAGTGTTTGGCGACGATACCGGCCAGCAGGTCGCGCTGGGTCGGGATCACTTTGCTGTCTTTGTTGGCGTTTTCGTTCAGCAGAGCAGAGTTGGTTTGCTCAACCAGACCACGAATTTCCTGGTTCAGACGGCCACGTTTTTCACGCTGTATATCACGGTCGTGGCGATATTCGATGTACGCACGGGCGAGTTGTTTGTACGGACCAGACATCAGCTGGTTTTCTACCGCTGTCTGGATCTCGTTGATATCGACCTGGCTGCGCTCATTCATCTGGCTACTAACGACTTCTGCGACGGTGGCACAGTAATCTGCGTCATCGACTCCCGCTGCTTTAGCTGCACGCAGAATGGCTTCTTTGATGCGCTCTGATTTAAACGGCACTTTACAGCCATCTCGTTTCATCACATGCGGTGTCATGATCACTCCATATTTATAAGAACAGGTTATCCACAGAGGTTGGAGAAGCGGCCATGGCTTTATTCATCTATCTGGCCAATGACTTCCCGCAATCCTGACCCACTTTATCCACAATTCCACCGTTAAACGGTGCACTGTAGTTGTAGCAATTGTAGTCGATTAATACAACATATTGGGTCGGCGTGCATTTTAAGTTCTATATGTAGTGATTTGCATCAAGGATGTTTACGATTTATTTGATGTAGCGCAAAGTAAAAATCGGAGCGTACAGATGACGGGCAGTACAGCGATTGTAAATTGTGGGCAGAAAATTCTGATTAATTATTCAACAAAAACAGGAAGCTAAGCTAAGTGTATATAGCAACGCCCGGTAGCGCTATGCGTACCGGGCCTGAACATAATTGCAAGCTATTTTTGCAACCACCAGACGGCCTCAAAAGGACGCAGTGTCATGTCCCCAGGTTGGCTGGCAACCTCGGCATAGTTGTGCATCAGCACCTGCCAGTTTCCGTCGGTCTGGGCTGGCTGCCAGCTCTGGAAGGTATCGCTCAGATTGGCAATGACCAGCAGCCGCTGCCCTTGCCACTCTCGTTGATAGCACCACAGATGCGGGCTGTCCGGTAGCAGATCCTGGTAGTCGCCCCAGGTGATAACCGGCTCCGCTTTGCGCAATGCGATCAGCTTCTGATAGGTGTAGAACACCGAGTCAGTATCGTTCAGTGCAGCCGCCACGTTAATGTCTGCTGCGTTGTCACACAGATTGATCCACGGCTCGCCGCAGGTGAAGCCCGCGTGTTTGCTGGCATCCCATTGCATCGGCGTGCGGCTGTTATCGCGTGATTTACTGGCGAGGATCGCCAGCAGCTCTTGCGCATCGCGTCCCTGGCCGTTCAGGGCGGCAAACATGTTATGGCTTTCCACATCGCGATAATCGGTAATCTGGCGGAAGTGCGGGTTGGTCATACCGATCTCTTCACCCTGGTAGATATAGGGGGTGCCCTGCATGCCATGCAGCACCATCGCCAGCATTTTGGCCGACGGAACGCGGTATTTACCTTCATCGCCAAAACGCGACACGATG
Source organism: Citrobacter sp. C13 (assembly GCF_014596815.2). NCBI lineage: Bacteria > Pseudomonadati > Pseudomonadota > Gammaproteobacteria > Enterobacterales > Enterobacteriaceae > Citrobacter > Citrobacter sp. C13. Next base: position 4,218,630 of record NZ_CP115024.1, on the reverse strand, counting down.
CGCGGCTGATCGTGGTTACACCAGAACAGCGCGTTCCATGCCTGATTGTGCATGCCCTGCTGCCAGTGGCGGAACAGGGTTTTCAGCGCCATATAGTCGGGTTTTGCTAACGTCCACTTCTCGCCGTTGGGGTAATCCACTTTCAGGTGGTGGAAGTTAAAGGTCATCGACAGTTCGCTACCATCTTGTGCGGCGTACTGCTGGCAATGTTCCAACGTGGTGGATGACATTTCGCCGACCGTCATCAGGTTGCGTGGGGTAAAAACATCGCGGTTCATCTCACGCAAAAATTCATGCGCGCGTGGGCCGTCGGTATAAAAACGCCGTCCATCGCCGTCGGGATCGTTCGGGAAGTCCTGGTCTTTAGAGATAAGATTCACCACGTCGAGGCGCAGTCCGTCCACGCCGCGATCGGCCCAGAACTCGCAGACTTTTTTTAGCTCGGCGCGGACCGCCGGGTTTTCCCAATTCAGGTCGGCTTGCTCCGGAGCAAAGAGGTGCAAATAGTACTGCTCGCTTTCGGCGTGCCAGTCCCAGGCGTTGCCGCCAAACTTGGAACGCCAGTTATTCGGCGGGCAGTCTGGCGTGCCGTCGCGCCAGAGATAAAACTGACGATACGGGCTGTCTTTATCCAGCGCTTCACGAAACCAGGCGTGCTGGGTTGAGGTGTGGTTAAACACCATGTCGAGAATAATACGGATGCCGCGTGCTTTCGCCTGTACCACCAGTTCGTCAAAGTCTTCCAGCGTGCCGTAGGCCGGATCGACAGACGTGTAGTCTGCGACGTCGTAACCGTTATCAACCTGCGGCGAAATATAGAACGGCGTCAGCCAGATGGCATCAACGCCCAGCTTTTGCAGATAGTCGAGGCGCTGCGTCACGCCGCGTAAATCTCCGGTGCCGCTGCCGGTGGTGTCCTGAAAACTCTTGGGGTAAACCTGATAGATAACGCCGTTTTGCCACCAGTGGGGAATATTCATGGTTGTTTCCTGGAAATACGCTGGGGCGCAACTGCGCCCCGAAGAAAAGTTAGACAATCTGTAATGTGCCCAGACGGTGTTTACGCTGGTAAACGAATGAGGTCAGTACCATTGGGATGACAATCGCAATGACCATCGCCATGCCAAAGACCTGCCAGTAAGTCGGCTGGATGGAGAGGATGCCCGGCAAACCGCCGACGCCAATCCCGTTCGCCAGCACACCGTTCAGGCCGCACAGCAGTCCGGCGAGACCGGAACCGATCATCGCGCACAGCATCGGGAAGCGGTATTTCAGGTTGATCCCATACATCGCTGGTTCGGTTACCCCGAGATAAGCGGAGATCGCGGCAGGAACGGAGATTTCACGTTCGTTGTGTTTGCGACTGGAGATAATGATCCCGACCACCGCAGAGGCCTGAGCGATATTCGACAGGGCGATTAGTGGCCATACCGGCGTGCCGCCCATGCTCTGAATCATCTGCATGTCGATAGCCAGCGTGGTCTGATGCACACCGGTGATCACCAGCGGGGCGTACAGGAAGCCGAACAGCGCCGCGCCAATCGGAGCAAAACTGCCGGTCAGCAGATGACGGACCGCAAACGCGACACCGTCGCCAATCATGCGGCCAAATGGACCGATAAAGGCATGCGCAAGGAATACCGCAAGGATCAGCGAGCACACCGGGACGATCACCAGATACAGGTAATCCGGGACGATGCGCTTCATGCGTGTTTCAATAAACCCGAGCGCCAGCCCGGCCAACAGTGCCGGAATGACCTGCGCCTGGTAGCCCACTTTCTCAATGCTGAACAGGCCGAAGTTCCACACGTCCGGCACCTGCTGACCGAGCAAATAGGCGTTCATCAGTTGCGGAGAAACCAGGGTCACGCCCAGCACAATACCGAGGATCGGCGTACCGCCCATTTTCTTCACCGCCGACCAACAAATCCCGACCGGCAAATAGAAGAAGATCGCTTCGCCAATCAGCCACAGGAAGTCATAGAGGGTTTTCAGCGAAGGATGCATCTGCGCCAGCGTCTGCCCGTTACTCATGGGCAGATCGCCGATCACGTTACGGAAACCTAAGATCAGGCCGCCGCTAATCAGCGCTGGCAGCAGCGGGAAGAAGATCTCCGCGAAGTGAGAAATCAGCTGCTCGTGCCACTTCATGTTCTGCCGCGCCGCTTTCTTTGCCTGCTCTTTGTCGGCACTGGCTTGTCCGGTGGTCGCCAACAGCGCTTTGTAGTAATCGCCCACCTCGGTGCCAATTACCACCTGAAATTGCCCGGCGTTGGTGAAGCAGCCTTTGACCATTGGCAACAATTCGATCTCTTTCGGTCTGGCGTTTGCAGGCTGATTCAGCACAAAACGCAGGCGAGTAATGCAGTGACTCACCGTAGCGATATTGTCGCGCCCGCCAACCAGCTCAATCAGCCGGTCGATGTCTGCTTGTTTTATTTTGCTCATGATGGTGTGTGTTCCCCGTAGACCGGAAAAGACGCTGTTGCGTCGTCATTCGGCAACTCTCTCGTTGTTGACGCCAGAGTATATCTTCGATGAATTTTTAAAAATGGGAACGTTCCCTAAACGCAGCGAAGATCACAAATTAATGCTCAGAAAGCGATCAGGAGAGGGTGGAAGGAATAACGATTTGTCGTGGTTCGCTACGGCCGTTGATCTGTTCGATCAGCTGCGAGGCCGCTTGTCGCCCGGCTTCGGCGTATCCTGGATCGACGGTGATAATTTCCGGATGGAGGAATTTCATCAGCGGCGTGCTGCCCACGCTTGCCAACTGCAGGTTCTCTATTCGCTGCTCCTGCAAGTATTTGCTGACGCCAAGGGCAAGGGTATCCGTCGCACAGACTAAGGCGGTGGTTTCCGGGGTGATGACGTTGGCGGCCTGTTCATAGCCCTGCTTCATGGCCAGACCAGGTAGCGCGGCCACAGGATGCAGTTTATGTTTTTTACAGAATGCCAGGTAGGCCTCATGGCGGCGTTTACCAGTGGTCACATCGCTATGCGGAACACCAAGAAAGCTAATATGGCGATGCTCGCGTTCGTATAAACGCTGCATCAGGGTACGAATGGCACCCTCATCGTCATAGCAGACGGAGGCAAAGCCTTTTGCATCTCTTGCCAGCAGCACCAGAGAATCCTGCCAGGAGGCGAGCATGGTTTCAGTAATGCCGGTAAAACCGAACAGTACCACGCCATCAATGTTACGGCGTCTGAGCATGCCGAGATGTTCTTCAACCAGCTCGGGCGAGAACTGGCTTTCCATCATGATCGGATCGTAGCCCTGTTCATAAAAGGCGGGCAACATGGTCTGCACGGCGAGATTTTCCGAAAGCGAGTCCAGACGCGTGACGATAATCGCCACCACCTTGTCGCTTTGTCCGCGCATGGCGCGTGCGGAGCGGGAAGGGGAAAAACCGTGCTGATTCATCACCGCCTCAACGCGTTCGCGGGTACGTTCACTCACGCCGCTTTCATTGTTGAGCACACGGGAAACGGTTGATTTTCCCACACCGCTTAAGCGGGCGATGTCTTTAATGGTCAGCCGATTTTGCATCCTGTTTTCCCATGTTGCGTGTGAAGTTATGCCAAATAGAGAATAACTTTACTCAAGCACAGTGCAATGGGCAAAGTCTGGTATATGTTTGGTTTAGTTTCCATGGTTTATCATACCGCCATAATTGCCACAAACCTTATGGTTTTCTGCGTATAATCCGCAGCGCAAATCATTCACTTACCGGAGGCTATATGGATCCCGATCCCACCCCTCTCCCGAGATGGAGAAACAACCCTTTCCGGTAAGCTTGTCTTTCACTGTCTTACCGGAACTGTAAGACAGTGACGTTCTGACGTCCCTGTTGTGATTTTAATATTGCCACCAGGCAAGGCTTTGCCACGCCTGAAGGATTTACTGCGCCTGTTTATACTGGTGCAGAGGGACTGCCTATGTTCAAAAATATAACCCGCCAGCTGTTTGCCCGGCTAAACCGCCATTTACCGCATCGTCTGGTGCATCGTGATCCATTGCCGAATGCTCAGACCGTTGCCAGCACGCCGATCCCGCCATCGCTGAGCGAACATTGCCTGAAAATGGCGCTGATGGACGAAGAAGCGCTGTGGAAAACGTTCGGCGCTCATCCGGAAGGCTTAAACGCCGCAGAAGTCGAAAACGCCCGCGAAATACATGGCGAGAACCAGTTGCCGGCGCAGAAGCCGTCGCCCTGGTGGGTGCATCTGTGGGTCTGCTATCGCAACCCGTTTAATATACTGCTGACCATTCTCGGGGCGATTTCCTATGCCACCGAAGATCTGTTTGCCGCTGGGGTCATCGCCCTGATGGTCGTCATCTCTACGCTGCTGAATTTTGTGCAAGAGGCGCGTTCCACCAAAGCGGCTGATGCGCTGAAAGCGATGGTCAGCAACACCGCCACGGTGCTGCGCGTTATCAACGAGAAAGGGGAGAACGGCTGGGTTGAACTGCCGATCGACCAGTTGGTTCCCGGCGATGTCATCAAGCTGGCGGCAGGGGATATGATCCCAGCCGATTTGCGCGTGGTGCAGGCTCGTGACCTGTTCGTGGCCCAGGCTTCGCTGACCGGTGAATCGCTGCCGGTGGAGAAAGTGGCAACCAGTCGCGATCCGCAGCAAAGCAACCCGCTGGAATGCGATACCCTGTGCTTTATGGGCACCAACGTAGTGAGCGGCACGGCGCAGGCCATTGTGATTTCAACCGGCGCCAATACCTGGTTCGGGCAACTGGCAGGCCGCGTCAGCGAGCAGGAAAGCGAGCAGAATGCCTTCCAGAAAGGGATCAGCCGCGTCAGCATGCTGCTGATCCGCTTTATGCTGGTGATGGCGCCCATCGTGCTTATCATCAACGGCTACACTAAAGGCGACTGGTGGGAAGCGGCGCTGTTTGCCCTGTCTGTGGCGGTGGGACTGACACCGGAAATGCTGCCGATGATCGTCACCTCAACGCTGGCGCGTGGGGCGGTGAAGCTGTCAAAACAAAAGGTTATCGTTAAACACCTCGACGCTATCCAGAACTTTGGCGCAATGGATATCCTGTGCACCGATAAAACCGGCACCCTGACTCAGGATAAAATTGTACTTGAGAATCATACGGATATCTCTGGAAAGCCCAGCGAACATGTCCTGCATTCTGCGTGGCTGAACAGCCATTATCAGACCGGGCTGAAGAATCTGCTGGATACGGCGGTGCTGGAAGGCGTGGACGAAGAATCAGCCCGCCAGCTCTCGACTCGCTGGCAGAAAATCGATGAGATCCCGTTTGATTTTGAACGTCGCCGCATGTCGGTAGTGGTGGCAGAAGAAACCGATGTACACCAACTGGTCTGTAAAGGGGCGCTACAGGAGATCCTCAACGTCTGTACCCAGGTGCGTCACAACGGTGAGATAGTCCCGTTAGATGACAACATGCTGCGTCGGGTGAAACGCGTCACGGACACGCTGAACCGCCAGGGGCTGCGCGTGGTGGCGGTGGCGACGAAATACCTGCCAGCGCGTGAAGGTGATTATCAGCGTATTGATGAATCAGATCTGATCCTCGAAGGCTATATTGCGTTCCTCGATCCGCCGAAAGAGACCACCGCACCTGCGCTTAAAGCGCTGAAAGCCAGCGGTATTACGGTGAAAATCCTCACTGGCGATAGCGAATTGGTGGCGGCGAAAGTGTGTCATGAAGTGGGGCTGGATGCGGGCGATGTGGTTATCGGCAGCAGCATTGAAGGGTTAAGCGATGATGAGCTGGCTCGGCTTGCTCAGCGCACCACGCTGTTTGCCCGCCTGACGCCAATGCACAAAGAGCGCATTGTCACGCTGCTCAAACGCGAAGGCCATGTGGTCGGCTTTATGGGCGATGGTATTAACGACGCCCCGGCGCTGCGCGCGGCGGACATTGGTATCTCCGTTGACGGCGCGGTTGATATTGCGCGTGAAGCGGCAGATATCATCCTGCTGGAAAAGAGCCTGATGGTGCTGGAAGAAGGGGTAATTGAAGGACGCCGTACCTTCTCTAACATGCTGAAGTACATCAAAATGACGGCCAGTTCTAACTTCGGTAACGTGTTTAGCGTGCTGGTGGCGAGCGCCTTCTTACCGTTCCTGCCGATGTTGCCGCTGCACTTACTGATTCAGAACCTGCTGTACGATGTATCCCAGGTGGCGATTCCGTTTGATAACGTCGACGAAGAGCAGATCAAAAAGCCGCAGCGCTGGAATCCCAGCGAATTGGGCCGCTTTATGATCTTCTTTGGACCGATCAGCTCGATCTTCGATATTCTGACCTTTTGCCTGATGTGGTTCGTCTTCCATGCCAATACGCCTGAACATCAGACGTTGTTCCAGTCTGGCTGGTTCGTGGTGGGCCTGCTGTCGCAAACGTTGATTGTGCATATGATCCGTACCCGTCGCGTGCCGTTCATCCAGAGCCGCGCCGCATGGCCGCTGATGCTGATGACGCTGGTGGTAATGGTGGTGGGCATTGCATTACCGTTCTCGCCGCTGGCCAGCTACCTGCAATTGCAGGCGCTGCCGCTGAGCTACTTCCCATGGCTGATTGCGATTCTGGCGGGTTACATGACATTAACCCAGCTTGTGAAAGGTTTTTATAGCCGTCGCTACGGCTGGCAGTAATCCTCAACGTCTCTGCAGGATGGTGTTAATACCATCCTGCATTTCTCTTTTTCATTCGAAAGATATTCTCCCAAAATATTAGTGTTTTATTTTTATTGAAATGCTAACGGGTGTTATTAGTATCAAATCGCCTTCTTTGCGTTGTTTTTGTATCAATAAAACGATCTGCATTGCAAAAATGAAACAGTGTGCTAAAAATTTTAAGCATCTGCGATTTTTTGTGAACACAGTCATCGAAATAAATTGTTACACCAGTTAGTCTGCGCAGGTAACGTCGTTAAGAAAGTTTCTCGCTGCCCGTTTTTAATTCCGGCAGTCATTTGCTCTGCAAGCTATTCCTGTTAATGGATATTATGAACTTCTGGAGAAGGACAAATGAAACTGACAAAAAACCTGTTAAGTCTGTGTATTGGCGCGTCTGTATTCCTGGCGAGTCATGCAACGCTGGCACAAACTTTTCGCGCCGCAGATGTGCATCCGGTTGATTACCCGAACGTTGTTGCTGTCAAACATATGGGGGAAAAACTTAGCGCTGCGACCGACGGCCGTCTGGAGATTAAAACCTTTCCAGGTGGCGTGTTAGGCGATGAAAAACAGATGATTGAACAGGCGCAATTAGGCGCTATCGATATTATTCGTGTCTCAATGACGCCTGTTGCCGCCATTCTCCCTGAAATTAACGTGTTTACCCTGCCATATATTTTCCGCGATGAGGACCATCTGCATAAGGTTCTCGATGGCATGATCGGTCAGGAAATTGGCGACCGTCTGACGGCCAATACCAAATCGCGGCTGGTGTTTCTCGGTTGGATGGATGCCGGCACGCGTAACCTGATCACCAAAAATCCGGTGGTGAAACCGGAAGATTTACACGGTATGAAAATCCGCGTTCAAGGAAGTCCGATAGCGCTGGATACCCTGAAAGCGATGGGCGCTAACTCCGTTGTCATGGGCGTCAGTGAAGTATTTAGCGGCATGCAGACCGGCGTTATTGATGGCACGGAAAATAACCCGCCAACGTTTGTTGCGCATAACTATTTGCCGGTCGTGAAAAACTATACCTGGAGCAAACACTTTATTATTCCTGAGCTTTTTCTGTTCTCGAAAGCTAAATGGGATAAGTTGAAAAAAGAAGATCAGGATCTCATTATTAAACTCGCCAAGGAAGCACAGATAGAGCAACGAAAACTTTGGCATGATTATAATGCGAAATCACTGGAGACCATGAAAGCCAACGGCGTTCAGTTCCACGATATTGATACGGACTATTTCTATAAAGCCACGCAGTCAGTGCGGGATAATTACGGTAAAGACCACCAGGATTTGATCAAACGTATTCAGGATGTGAAGTAATTCATCAGGTGGAGGATATCAACCCTCCGCCTGAATCTTTTGATTAATTCGAGGTGATAATTATGGGTGAATGCTATTCATCGGTAATGGATTTTCTTTATCGGGTGTCAATGTGGATTGCCGGTATCGCATTATTGGTCATGGTCGCCATTATCCCCATTGGCATATTCGCGCGTTATGTTCTGAATAACGCCCTGTCATGGCCTGAACCCGTCGCTATTCTCTGTATGGTGACATTCACCTTTATTGGCGCGGCGGTGAGCTATCGTGCAGGCTCGCATATCGCGGTGAGCATGGTGACTGACCGTCTGGGGGATGCTTCCCGCCGTTATTGCTCGGTAATTGCAGACGTTATGTTGGTGGCGATAAGCCTGTTTATCCTTTGGTACGGAACCAATCTCTGTCTTGAACTGTGGGACCAGCCCGTGGCGGAATTCCCGCTTTTAAGCGCCGGGCAAAACTATCTTCCGTTGCCAATTGGCTCTGCCATAACGCTGCTGTTTATCGCAGAAAAGATTTTCCGTGGACCGCAGTACCAACGTCCCGTTGTTATGCTGGGATCGACCAGCTAGTTACCGCCCCCATTTCAGAAAGGAAAGCAGATGGATGCATTTATTCTCGTCTTTACGCTCGGCATTATGCTGGCGATTGGGGTACCGGTAGCGTACGCAGTTGGCATTAGCGCCATCATTGGGGCCTGGTACATAGATATTCCGCTGGAAGCGGTAATGATCCAACTGACCAGTGGGGTGAATAAGTTTTCGCTGCTGGCGATCCCATTCTTTATTCTGGCCGGGGCTATTATGGCCGAAGGGGGAATTGCGCGGCGACTGGTGAACTTTGCCTATATTTTTGTTGGTTTTATCCGCGGCGGACTGTCGCTGGTAAATATTGTGGCATCAACCTTTTTTGGCGCTATTTCCGGATCGTCCGTGGCGGATACCGCGTCCATCGGTTCGGTAATGATCCCGGAGATGGATAAAAAAGGTTATCCGCGTGACTTTGCCGCAGCGGTAACGGCCAGCGGTTCGGTGCAGGCGATTCTTACGCCGCCCAGCCATAACTCGGTTATCTACTCGCTGGCAACCGGTGGCACGGTGTCGATTGCCGCGCTGTTCATCGCCGGGATCCTGCCGGGGCTGCTGTTAAGCCTCAGCCTGATGGTGATGTGTGTGGCGTTCGCGCACAAGCGCGGTTATCCAAAAGGAGAACGTGTACCGTTTCGCCAGGCGCTGAAGATTTTCGTCGATACGCTGTGGGGCCTGATGACCGTTGTGATCATCATGGGCGGTATCCTGTCAGGTATCTTTACTGCAACGGAGTCTGCGGCAATTGCCTGCCTGTGGGCCTTCTTTGTCACCATGTTTATCTATCGTGACTATAAATGGTCTGAGCTGCCGAAGTTGATGTTCCGCACGGTGAAAACGGTCACTATCGTCATGATCCTGATAGGCTTTGCCGCTGCGTTCGGTGCCGTCATGACCTATATGCAGTTGCCGATGCGTATCACTGAAGCTTTCACCAGCATCTCGGACAACAAATACGTCATCCTGATGTGTATTAACATCATGCTGCTGCTGATCGGTACGCTGATGGATATGGCACCGCTGATCCTCATTCTGACGCCGGTTCTGCTGCCGGTGACCAACGCGCTCGGCATTGATCCGGTTCATTTTGGCATGATCATGCTGGTGAACTTAGGGATCGGCCTGATTACGCCGCCGGTAGGGTCGGTGCTGTTTGTGGCCAGTGCGGTGAGTAAACAGAAAATAGAGCAGGTGGTGAAAGCGATGCTGCCGTTCTACCTCGTGCTATTCCTGGTGCTGATGCTCGTGACGTACATTCCGGCGATTTCGCTGTTCCTGCCGAAACTATTTGGTGTGATGTGATAAATGCCCGGTGGCGCTCGCGCTTACCGGGCCTACCTAAATTCATTCCGGGCTTCCATGCCCGTTTTTTTGTGTTTCACCCAATACAGATAAATATTTTCTGAATTATGGCATTGCCAGTGTCTTCCAACAGAATACGCTAGATTATAAATGTTAAAATCTTGTCATGTTAATCATTCTCAGGAGGCATTATGAACGCTTATATATTGGGGAGAGAGGAACCTGAATATAGTATTGATGTTGGAAGTGGTGAATGGTGCAGCGCGGGGCATTTTTCAGATCAATTTTATTATTATAAATATTACCTGGAGCGGTTGATTGATGGGAGCTTATATTTAAAGTATCGATATCCTTTTGCACGAGAAAATTTACTGCACTATTTGCAAAATACGGGTGAAGACATACATATTAACTTAACTGATATGATGGGGAAATCAGCCCAGTTAAGGGATAATTATGTGCAATTATTGGATGCAGCAAAGAGTTTTTGTAAAACATTGCCGCCAGGTCAGCATGAGTTTACTTCTGCGCATGTTAATACTGATGATTTTATTTCTAGCGATCCAGACTTGTTTTATGCTATAGGAGGTTATCAATACTGGGGCAAAGGTCGAGTGCAAATTACCGAAGATAAGTATAAAAATACAATGAGCAATGGTAGTAGACTATGTAGTTATAATTTGACATTTCAGTTTAAGTTTTTTGACAGGTATAACTGGAATGTTAGTGTCGCAAATTCTGGAGTTCGTTTAGGTAGTATCGTTCCTGTGAATGATACTTTTATGGGGAGGTTTCATCAGGAGTATCTGGCCAGAGAGTACAATATTTTTGGTGCCATTGAGTCAGAGGTAAAATGGCATGACTGAGCATGGCACTTTATTTTACATGGAAAAAATACTTACTTTCGCTTTAGTTTGTGCCTTTTGTTATATGCTGTATATTATTTCGGTTTGCTGGTTACCCGTACATGAAAGTCATTATCTTCTGGTTGTACAATGGTGCCGTAACGATGATTCAAATACCCACTATGCAAAGAATTTATCCTGGCATGGTTTATATGTTTATTTGGAGAAATCGTCTGGGAATATTATTGTAAGGGAAATGAACACTCCTCTACACGATCCATTTCAGCCTTATCGGTACGTTTACCGTAAAATTGCACATGAAAATGATATATCCTTGGTCGCAGAGAAATGGGGGGTAATTAAGTGTCAGGAAAAAAATAAAGCGCTCATTGGTTCATCTGGTTATTCTTTTTTATGGAGACATGGCCAATGAACACTTTTATAAGACGAGCTACTATAAAAATATTTTTTTTACTAATTATAATGTTTATCTGTATTTTTTCTATTAACTCAGTTGAAAGATATAACAATATTGTTAGTTTTAAAATTCACAATAAGATAGTTTATACATTGGAAAAGATGAAGAATGATAGTGATGATGATCTTAAAATTAATATTTATAGTTCAAGGTTGAACTGGGTTTTAGGACAAACCTGTTTCTCAGAGAATATAGAATCACAGCAAAAAGGGGAAATGGAATTATATAATTGGGGTGTGGGGATAATCGAAAATGAAACCATCACCTTAAAGAATAATGGAAGAGAATTGATTTTTTCAGTTATAGGCTGCAATACTTAAGGAACCCTGCCAGAGCAGGGCTCTCTAATAAGACTTAGCGACGAACGGCGATCGCTTCAATCTCGATTTTCACGTCTTTCGGCAGACGGGCAACTTCTACGCAAGAACGCGCAGGGAAGGTCGCGTTGTGTTCGGTGAAGAATGCTTCGTAGGTCGCGTTTACAGTTGCGAAATCGTTCAGGTCTTTAACGAAAACGGTCGTTTTTACGATGTCGCCCACTTTCAGGCCTGCTGCTTCAACGATAGCTTTTACGTTTTCCAGCGACTGACGTGCCTGAGCGGACACGTCTTCCGCTACGGCACCGGTTTTCGGATCGACCGGGATCTGACCGGAAGTGATTACCATGCTACCCAGGTCAACGCCCTGAACGTATGGGCCGATTGCTGCTGGTGCATTTTCCGTCGCGATAGTCTTGCTCATGATTTCTCCTGAATTACAGCGGTAGTAGAATGTTCCCGCTCATTATAGGGAGCCGGGATCTCATAACCAACCCCAATTAGTTGGCCAGCACCACATAATGCGAAAACTCTTTTTCACAGTATTTGCATTTGAGTGCGATGTCATCAGCGCGCTTTTTCACTGCAAAACTGGAAGATACTGGTTCAGCATGGCTGATACAGTTGCTGTTCGGGCAAACCAGTACGTTGTCGATACGCTCAGGCAGGCTCGGACGTGATTTACCCACCACGTCGTAATCGTCAATGCGGTTTACCGTTGCCTGCGGGGCGTACAGGGAGAGCTGGTTTACCTGCTCATCGGTCAGGAACGTGTTTTCAATTTTAATCAGGTCCTTACGGCCCATCTCGCCTGACGGCAGGTTCAGACCGATGGTGATACGTTGGTCGGTTTCCGTCAGTTTGAACAGCGTCAGCAGCTTAAAACCAACCTGTGCGGGAATATGGTCAATCACGGTGCCACGTTTGATGGCTTCAACCTGCAGTTTGTTATCGTGTGTCATCTCTTTTTCTCCCTTACAGTGCCAGTTCGCTATTCAGTACCAGTGCCAGTAACGCCTGGCGGGCGAAGATGCCGTTGCCAGCCTGCTGGAAATACCAGGCGTGTGGCGTCTTGTCGACGTCGGTGGTGATCTCATCGATACGCGGCAGCGGATGCAGTACCTTCATGTTTGCTCTGGCGCCGTTCAGATCGCTGGCGCGCAGAACAAACTGCGCTTTCACGTTGGCGTATTCGGACGGGTCCAGACGCTCTTTTTGTACGCGGGTCATGTAGAGGATATCGACCTCCGCCATCACCTCTTCAATAGTGCCGTGCAGGCTCCAGGCGATACCTTTTTCATTCAACATATCCAGAATATATTGCGGCATGGCCAACGCGTCCGGGGCGATGAAGTAGAAACGGTTACCTTCAAACTTCGCCAGCGCCTGGGTCAGGGAATGGACGGTGCGGCCATATTTCAGGTCACCCACCATGGCGATGTGAAGATTGTCCAGGCGACCCTGAGTTTCCTGAATGGTGAACAGATCCAGCAGCGTTTGGGTGGGATGTTGGTTGGAGCCGTCGCCTGCGTTCAGTACCGGAACGTTACCGGAGAACTCCGTAGCCAGACGCGCGGCGCCTTCCTGCGGATGGCGCATTACGATGGCGTCGACATAGGTGCTGATGACGGAAATGGTATCGGCCAGTGTTTCACCTTTTTTGCCCAGAGAGGTGTTGCTGCTGTCAGAGAAACCCACCACGCTGGCGCCCAGGCGGTGCATGGAGGTTTCAAAGGATAAACGGGTGCGGGTTGAGGCTTCAAAGAAGCAGCTGGCGATAACCTTATGCTTTAACAGCTCCGGCTGTGGGTTAGCTTTTAATTTCGCCGCCGTTGCGAGGACCAGATTGAGGTCATCGCGGCTGAGGTCGTTTATGGAAATGATGTGTTTTTGATAGAGCGGATTAGCCATGTTTATCTCCTGACGCCTGGGCAAAAAAAAAGCCCCTCAATTGAGGGGCTCGGAATGGGTGATCAACGGAAAGAAAAACGGCAGGCCAGCGTCCTTTTTCAGACGCGGTAAGACAAAATGTCGTACACACTGAACCATACATCCTCCCGGCAAATTGTCCGCGATTATACTCAGCTCCGTTATGGGATCAAGCGAAAAATGCACAAATTATTCATCGCAAACGATTCTCATGAATATTCATTCACCCTGAATGCCAAACAGTAACAATGAGATAAACATGCGTTGACGCAAAATATCGGCAAATAGCAGTAGTATGGCAGACCATTTTTTCGTATAACAACTAAAATGAAACGATGTTTTAATTAAGGGGTTTGAGATGATTGTCGGCAATATTCACAACCTGGATGCCTGGCTGCCGGAAGAGCTGCGTCAGGCGATTGAACACATTAAAGCGCATGTGACGGATGAGACGGAAAAAGGTAAGCACGACATCGACGGCGATCGTCTGTTTTATCTGATTGCTGAAGATATGACGGAGCCGTTTGCACAGCGCCGCGCCGAGTATCACGCGCGCTATCTGGATATTCAGATCCTGCTCAAAGGTCAGGAAGGCATGACCTTCAGCACGCAGCCTGCGGGCGCGCCGGAAACTGACTGGCTGGCGGATAAAGATATCGCCTTCCTGCCGGAAGGGGTACAGGAGAAAACGGTGGTGCTGAACGAAGGTGATTTCGTGGTGTTTTATCCGGGCGAAGTGCATAAACCGCTGTGCGCGGTCGGTGCTCCAGCGCTGGTACGCAAAGCCGTGGTGAAAATGCGGGTGGCATAAGCGTATTTGCCGGGGGCGGCTTCGCCTTACCCGGCCTACGGGAGCGCGGTTGTAGGCCGGATAAGATGCTTAGCATCGCCATCCGGCATTCTTTTATTCCATGCCCTTACTTCGCTAATGTCGCCACCATCACCGCTTTGATGGTGTGCATCCGGTTTTCCGCCTGATCAAATACGATACTGGCGGGGGATTCAAAGACCTCATCGGTCACTTCCATTCCGCCGTGCAGACCATATTCCTGTGCCATTTGTTTGCCAAGCGTGGTTTGATCGTCATGAAACGCGGGCAGGCAGTGCAGGAATTTCACCTGCGGATTGCCGGTCAACGCCATCATCGCGCTATTAACCTGGTACTTACGCAGCAGCGCAATACGTTCGGCCCACTTCTCTTTTGCTTCGCCCATTGATACCCAGACGTCGGTATAGATGAAGTCCGCGTCTTTCACGCCAGTGGCGACATCTTCAGTCAGCGTAATATTGCCGCCGTTTTTCTGCGCCAGCGCTTTGCACTCCGCAACCAGACTTTCTTCCGGCCAGCAGGCCTGCGGAGCGACCAGGCGCAGATCCAGCCCGGTTAACGCGGCGGCTTCCAGCATGGAATTGCCCATATTGTTGCGGGCATCACCGGTGTAGACCAGCGTCATCTCATTAAACGCTTTACCCGGCAGGTGTTCCTGCATAGTTAACAGATCCGCCAGCAGTTGAGTGGGGTGAAACTCGTTGGTTAATCCGTTCCACACCGGAACTCCGGCATATTCCGCCAGCGTCTCGACAATCTCCTGACCGTGACCCCGATACTGAATACCGTCGTACATGCGGCCGAGCACGCGGGCAGTATCTTTGATCGACTCTTTATGACCAATCTGGCTGCCGCTCGGTCCGAGATACGTCACGCGCGCGCCCTGATCGTATGCGGCAACTTCGAAAGAGCAACGGGTACGGGTTGAGTCTTTTTCGAAGATGAGCGCGATATTTTTACCGGTGAGCTTAGCGACTTCAGTGCCGTTTTTCTTATCTGCCTTCAGCTGTGCGGCGAGCTGGAGCAGTGACGTGAGTTCAGCAGAGGTGAAATCAAGCAGTTTCAAAAAATGTTTCTGATAAAACGCAGACATGGTTCCCTCACATGGCTTAGGCCATTTATTGAATTAAAATTCAATTTATATGGATGTTTATTCATTTGCAACCTTGTTTAACAAATCTTTCCTGGAAAGGTGGAGGCAATGACAGCGGTATGTGACAATAAGAGTATCGGCAGGACATTATGAGGAACGAGCCATGGCAAACCCGGAACTACTGGAAGAACAGCGTGAAGAAACGCGCTTGATTATTGAAGAGCTACTCGAAGATGGCAGCGATCCAGACGCGCTGTACACCATCGAGCATCACCTTTCCGCGGATGACTTCGAAACCCTGGAAAAAGCGGCAGTAGAAGCCTTCAAGCTGGGTTATGAAGTGACCGAGCCGGAAGAGCTGGAAGTGGAAGAAGGCGACACGGTTATTTGCTGTGACATTCTGAGCGAATGTGCACTGAATGCGGAGTTGATTGATGCTCAGGTTGAGCAACTGATGAACCTGGCTGAAAAATATGATGTGGAATACGACGGTTGGGGTACCTATTTTGAAGACCCGAACGGCGAAGAAGGTGAAGACGGCGACGATGAAGACCTCGTCGACGAAGATGATGACGGCGTGCGTCACTAAGTCATCTACTGACCTGCGGTAGCCCAGGCTGCCGCAGGCCAAGGACAACGTATGGATTACCTGCAAATACTTTCCCCGATCTACAACTTCCTGCACTGTAAAACGCCCCAGGCCTGGCTTGATAAAGCGCGAGACCCAGCGAATCTGCCTCTGTTATTGACCGATCACCTCGTCTGTGAGCTGAAAGCGGCGCAAACGGCGATGCTGCTGGTGCGTAAGTATGTCGCGGATAAACAGGGATCGCAGGCGCTGCTGGACTGGCTGAAGCCCTATGAAGCGTTTGCTTTCAGAGAAGGGGATGAGCCGGATTTTATCGCGCTGAATAAACAGATAAGCAAAAGCGTGATGCCGCAAACCGACGACCCGTGGGGACGCAAGCTTATCGACAGCATGGTTTTGCTGATCAAAGAAGAGCTGCATCATTTCTGGCAGGTGCGTGAGGCGATGATGAGCCGCAACATTCCCTATATCAAGATTACCGCCAGCCGTTACGCCAAAGGCATGCTCAAAGAGGTACGCACCCATGAGCCTTTAACGCTAATCGATAAACTGATTTGCGGGGCTTACATTGAGGCGCGTTCCTGCGAACGGTTCGCCGCGCTGGCGCCGTATCTGGATGATGATCTGCAGGCGTTTTATCTGTCGCTATTGCGATCCGAGGCCCGACACTATCAGGATTACCTGGCGCTGGCGCAGCAGGTTTCAGCCGATGATATCAGTAGCCGGGTGCGGTTTTTTGGCGAAGTAGAAGCCGCGTTGATTACCTCTCCCGACGATGAATTCCGCTTCCACAGCGGTGTGCCAGCTTAATTCCTTTCTTTGACGCGCGGTGCTCATCGCCGCGCGGTTTAATCCTTCCTGTTTCTGTTAGCAAAATCTGGTGGCTGGAAATCGCTCGCTGCTGCCGTAATAATCAAAACACACGAAGGGGAAATATATCCCCGTAACAGAGATGATTTGGCATAAGGATGGTTAATGAACTGGGCACACGTTTTGTTGGCAGGTTATATCGGGGCGGTGATTGCTATCGTCGTCGGCATGTTTCGCAAAAAAGGCTGGCTGGGCAAGATCTCCGGCGCGGTGGTTTTTGTGGTGGCGATTATCGCGTGGAATCTGTTTGATGTGCACTACCTGATCCCACGCGAAAGCCCGGATTATGGTCTGACCGAAGAGCAGCAGTTTGAAAAGGCGATGCTCTCCAATCCGGCGTTTCAGGTGATTAAGGAGCAGGAACCTGAGCTGACACAAAAAATTATCAGCCAGGCAGCGCAGATGAAGAAAGCAGGGAGTAGCGAACAGCAGGTTATCGACGCGATACAGCCGCAAATTCTTCAGTTGCAAATGGCAAGATTGCAGCAGGCGCCAGATGCCAATGTCATTGAATATATGAAAATTAACCTTGAGCAGATCGCTGCTGTGGCCAAAATCGGTGATGACGAATGCTTCCGCTTTCTGTTTCCGGCAGTGAAAGGGGGGATTAACCCGGCACGTCTGGTTCCGCATGAGATCATGAACCGTCGTATGGCGAGTGATATGAGTATGATGCGTGCTGCCTATGGTCCGAACAAACATACGGTCACGGCAGAAGAGAAACAGCTGGCGTTGCAGGATCTGCAAGCAATAAGCCCTGGGTTAGTACAGCGCTATGGGCCGGATATTCAGATCATGGCCGATCCGACTAAAGCGATCGGCAAAGAGAAGATTGCCTGTGAGATAGTGCAGGATCTCTGGTCTCAGGTGCTGAAGCTGCCAACCGCCCGCGCGGCTGGCGTTATTCGACTGATGCTCTCAGCCGAGATGCAGTAACGCGGCTAAAGCCTCTCGGCGTAAGGTCAGAGGGGCTTTAACATCCGCACTTCACAATCTACGTGCCCGGTACAGCCCAGCGCTTCGCTGATATGCTCAAAGCCTAAATGCTCATACAGGCGGATTGCCTCAGTCAGAAACGCTGTAGTCTCCAGATAGCACTGCTTAAAACCCTGCTCGCGGGCATGTTCGAGCGCCATCAGCGCCAGTTTTTTCGCCAGCCCCTGACCGCGCGCGCTCGACAGGAAGTACATCTTTTGCAGCTCGCAAATGTCTGGTTCACTACATCCTAACGGTGCAACACCGCCGCCGCCCACGACTTCACCGTTTTGCTCAACCACCCAGTAGGCTGCGCCAGGCTGGCTGTAAACCTGGAACAGTTCGTCCAGATTAGGGTCGGCAACGGTATAGCCCTTATCGGCGGTAAGCCCGTATTCAGCGGAAACTTTGCGGATAACGCGGGCAATGGCGGCATTATCATCGGCAGAAATTCGGCGCAGCGTTGCCGCGACGGAGGTAATGGCACTCATAGCGAACTCATGACATAAAAGTGAGACATATGCAGTTAATACCACTGCGGCGAGGGGAAGCGCAAGCGAGGATAATTCAATAAAAAGCCTCTGAGCCTATGCGTCAGAGGCTTTATCGTCTGTGGTGTCGGATGCGCTACGCTTATCCGACCTACGATGACGCTGCCCGTTTGCCGGATAAGCGCAGCGCTATCCGGCATAGGCAATTACAGCGCAGCGATGACCGCCTGCTGTTCAATCAGCTTCGCTTTGGCTTCTGCGTAACCATCCAGCTTCTCACGCTCTTTGGCGATAACTGCTTCCGGTGCGCGGGCAACGAAACCTTCGTTGGAAAGTTTGCCTTCGATACGGGCAATCTCGCCTTCGATTTTCGCCACTTCTTTCGCCAGACGTGCCAGCTCATCTTCTTTGTTGATGAGACCAGCCATCGGGATCAGCAGTTCGGCACCGTCGATGATTTTGGTCACGGAGACCGGGCCTTTGTCATCGGCTGGTAGCACGGTAATGCTTTCCAGACGTGCCAGGTTCAGCAGGAAGCTACGGTTGTCGTTCACACGACGCATTGCGTCAGCGCTGCAACCACGCAGCAGCAGCTCCAGCGGTTTGCCCGGGGCGATGTTCATTTCCGCACGGATGTTACGTACGGCAACGATCGCCTGCTTCAGCCATTCGGTATCGGCCAGCGCGGCTTCATCAACCTGTGCGGCGTTATATTCCGGGAACGGCTGCAGCATGATGGTATCTGCAGTGTTGCCACAAATCACTTTCACGCGCTGCCAGATGGTCTCGGTGATGAACGGAATGATTGGGTGCGCCAGGCGCAGCAGACCTTCCAGCACGGTAACCAGCGTATTGCGGGTGCCGCGCAGTTCAGACTCGGAACCGCCGTTCATGACCGGCTTGGTCAGCTCCAGATACCAGTCGCAGAACTGGTTCCAGGTGAACTCGTACAGAATGCCCGCGGCGATATCGAAGCGGAAGTTATCCAGCGCTTCGCGGTACGCTTTGATGGTCTGGTTGAATTCAGCGAGGATCCAGCGATCCGCCAGAGACAGGGTCATTTCGCCGCCGTTGAAGCCGCAATCCTGATCTTCGGTGTTCATCAGCACGAAGCGGCTGGCGTTCCACAGCTTGTTACAGAAGTTACGGTAACCTTCCAGACGCTTCATGTCCCAGTTGATATCGCGACCGGTAGAGGCCAGCGCTGCCAGGGTGAAACGCAGGGCGTCGGTGCCGTGCGGCTCGATGCCATCCGGGAACTGCTTCTCGGTACGCTTGGCAATTTTCTCAGCCAGCTGCGGCTGCATCATGTTGCCGGTACGTTTCTCCAGCAGTTCTGCCAGAGAGATACCGTCGACCATATCCAGCGGGTCAATCACGTTACCCTTGGATTTGGACATCTTCTGGCCTTCGTCGTCACGGATAAGACCGGTCATGTAGACGGTCTTGAACGGAACCTGCGGCTTGCCGTTTTCATCTTTGATGAAGTGCATGGTCATCATGATCATGCGGGCAATCCAGAAGAAGATGATGTCGAAGCCGGAAACCATCACGCTGGTTGGGTGGAACTGACGCAGCGCGTCGGTGTTTTCCGGCCAGCCCAGCGTAGAGAAGGTCCACAGTGCAGAAGAGAACCAGGTATCGAGAACGTCTTCGTCCTGACGCAGCGCAACGTCGGCGCCGAGGTTGTTTTCCTGACGCACTTCGTCTTCGGTACGGCCAACGTAGACGTTGCCGTCGTTGTCATACCATGCCGGGATACGGTGACCCCACCACAGCTGACGGGAAATACACCAGTCCTGAATATCACGCATCCAGGAGAAGTACATGTTTTCGTACTGCTTCGGTACAAACTGGATGTCGCCGTTTTCAACCGCTTCAACCGCCGGTTTCGCCAGCACGTCGGCACGGACGTACCACTGGTCGGTCAGCATCGGTTCGATAACCACGCCGCCACGGTCGCCGTAAGGTACGGTCAGGTCGTGCGGTTTAATTTCTTCCAGCAGGCCCAGGGCATCAACGGCGGCAACCACCGCTTTACGCGCAGCAAAACGTTCCAGCTTCTGGAACTCAGCCGGGATTTCATTGGAGTAAACGTCGGACTCTTCGCCTTTGGTGTCGTACACTTCCGCAGTTTCGCGGATGTCGCCGTCAAAGGTCAGAATGTTGATCATCGGCAGGCCGTGACGTTTCCCGACTTCGTAGTCGTTAAAGTCGTGCGCCGGGGTGATCTTCACGCAGCCGGTGCCTTTTTCCATGTCGGCGTGTTCATCACCGACGATCGGAATGCGGCGGTTAACCAGCGGCAGAACAACGAATTTGCCAATCAGATCTTTATAGCGCGGATCTTCCGGGTTCACAGCCACGCCGGTATCACCCAGTACGGTTTCCGGACGGGTGGTGGCGACGACCAGGTAATCTTTACCGTCTGCGGTTTTCGCGCCGTCAGCCAGCGGATAGCGGATGTGCCACATGGAGCCTTTAGACTCGCGGTTTTCCACTTCCAGATCAGAAATAGCGGTGCGCAGTTTCGGGTCCCAGTTGACCAGACGCTTGCCACGGTAGATCAGATCTTCTTTGTACAGGCGAACAAAGACTTCTTTCACGGCATTGGAAAGACCTTCGTCCATAGTGAAGCGCTCGCGCTCCCAGTCAACGGAGTTGCCGAGACGGCGCATCTGACGGGTAATGGTGCCGCCGGATTCCGCTTTCCACTGCCAGATTTTGTCGATAAACGCTTCGCGACCGTAGTCGTGACGGGTTTTACCTTCTTCAGCGGCAATCTTACGCTCAACCACCATCTGGGTAGCGATACCCGCGTGGTCGGTACCGGCCTGCCACAGGGTGTTTTTACCCTGCATGCGCTGGTAGCGAATCATGGTATCCATGATGGTTTGCTGGAAAGCATGACCCATATGCAAACTGCCGGTGACGTTCGGCGGCGGGATCATGATGCAGAAGGACTCTTTGCTTTCATCGCCGTTAGGTTTGAAATAGCCCTGCTTTTCCCAGTGCTCGTAAAGCGGCTGTTCGATATCTTGTGGGTTGTATGTCTTTTCCATTATTTCCAGGTTGCCGTATTCAGGTTAAAACCAGCCACGCGGTAAGCTTTGTAGCGATCGCGTGCCGATTGTTTCAAAGAATCTTCGTAAGGAACGAAGTCTATCACTTCTGTGAAAGCGGTGGCAAAATCTGCAAAGCCAACGCGCAAACTGATGAGCAGGTCGCGCGGGCTGCTATTGCGTTTCTCCGGCCAGGCAATCTCTACCGGCGCGCCGCCTCTGGGGCCTTCTCCCGCCAGATTATGCGGAACAAAACTTTCTGCCGGTCTCGCCCACAGAGCTTCATCCAGTCGAAGAGCCTGCTTTTCGTTTTCACAGGCGATCAGCACGCGCTTGCCAGCACGCCAACGTTCTGCGGCAATTTCACACACCAGTTGTTCAACGGCGCTTAAGCCATCGACGGTGTTGTCATTGTCCAGAATATAGAACGTTGCGTTTCTCATGATATGGGGCTTCTTGTTGTGGATTTAAATGCAAAGCCGGGTGGCGCTATGCTTACCCGGCCTACGGTTGAGTGATGTAGTCGGCCGGGTAAGGCGAAGCCGCCACCCGGCGTTTTACATCACTCTTCGCCGTTAAAACCGGCACGATTGAGCAAGAACTGCGACAGCAACGCGACCGGACGACCGGTTGCGCCTTTGGCTTTCCCTGAACGCCATGCGGTACCGGCGATATCCAGGTGCGCCCAGTTGTACTTACGGGTAAAGCGTGACAGGAAGCAGCCCGCGGTAATGGCACCGCCAGGACGTCCGCCGATGTTCGCCATATCCGCAAAGTTGGACTCTAACTGCTCCTGGTATTCATCACCCAACGGCAAACGCCATGCGCGGTCACCAGCCTGCTCGGACGCACCGATCAGCTCATGCGCCAGCGGGTTGTGGTTCGACATCAGGCCGGTGATGTGATGGCCCAGCGCAATCACGCACGCGCCGGTCAGGGTCGCGACGTCAATCACTGCTTCTGGCTCAAAACGCTCGACGTAGGTTAACACGTCGCACAGCACCAGACGGCCTTCGGCATCCGTATTGAGCACTTCAACGGTCTGTCCAGACATGGTGGTCAGCACGTCGCCTGGGCGATACGCGCGGCCACCCGGCATGTTTTCACAGCCCGCCAGCACGCCGACGACGTTGATAGGCAACTGAAGCTCGGCCACCATGCGCATCACGCCGTATACCGCTGCCGCGCCGCACATGTCGTATTTCATCTCATCCATGCCTTCGGCAGGTTTGATGGAGATACCGCCGGAGTCAAAGGTTAACCCTTTACCGACCAGCACAATCGGACGCGCGTCTTCGGACGGATTACCTTTGTACTCGATGACCGACATCAGCGACTCGTTCTGCGAGCCGTGACCGACGGCCAGATAAGAGTGCATGCCCAGTTCTTTCATTTGCTGCTCGCCGATCACGCGGGTCACAACATTTTTGCTGTAGCTGTCTGCCAGCTGGCGCGCCTGAGAGGCCAGGTAGGCGGCGTTACAGATGTTCGGCGGCATGTTGCCAAGATCTTTTGCCGCTTTAATGCCGGCGGCGATCGCCAGACCGTGCTGGATAGCACGCTCACCGCTGGTCAGCTCGCGGCGGGTCGGCACGTTGAAGACCATTTTACGCAGCGGGCGACGTGGCTCGCTTTTGTTAGTCTTCAGTTGGTCAAAGCTGTACAGCGTTTCCTGTGCCGTCTCAACGGCCTGGCGCACTTTCCAGTAATTATTGCGCCCTTTGACGTGCAGCTCAGTCAGAAAGCAGACGGCCTCCATTGAGCCTGTATCATTCAGCGTATTGATAGTTTTCTGAATGACCTGCTTGTACTGGCGCTCATCAAGTTCGCGCTCTTTGCCACACCCAATGAGGAGAATTCGCTCAGACAGAACGTTAGGAACATGGTGCAGCAACAGGGTTTGACCCGGTTTGCCTTCCAGTTCGCCGCGACGCAGCAGTGCGCTGATGTACCCGTCGCTGATCTTGTCGAGCTGCTCTGCAATCGGAGAGAGGCGGCGTGGTTCAAAGACACCCACGACGATGCACGCACTCCGCTGTTTCTCCGGGCTACCGCTTTTTACACTGAACTCCATGCACTACGCTCCTGAATCTTAAAGACAACGGCGGTGGCTACGGATAGAATTGCAAGCTTTCGTAACTCATACCCGCTGTTGCGGTGACTTCGTGTTAATCTTAACGTTATTACGGCATTGGCACGTCAGAACAATTTCTGAGAGGTGGATCCGTTGAGTATAATGATCTTAGCGACGATTTCGACGACTCAAGAGAATAAATGACGTTTAAGCCATGAAACAAGCTAAATTCCGGCAAAAGACGGGTTTTTACGGGCGTATTTAAAGTGATAATCATAAGATATCTGGTTCGGGAAACGCTCAAAAGCCAACTTGCGATCCTATTCATCCTGCTTTTGATCTTCTTTTGTCAAAAGTTGGTCAGGATCCTTGGTGCGGCGGTTGACGGTGATATCCCGGCAAATCTGGTGCTCTCGCTGCTGGGGCTGGGCGTGCCAGAAATGGCGCAACTTATCTTGCCCTTAAGCCTGTTCCTCGGGCTGTTGATGACGCTGGGCAAACTGTATACCGAAAGTGAAATTACGGTCATGCACGCCTGCGGGCTGAGCAAGGCAGTGCTCGTGAAAGCGGCGATGGTGCTGGCGCTGTTTACCAGTATTATTGCGGCGATCAACGTGATGTGGGCTGGACCGTGGTCCTCCAGACATCAGGACGAAGTCCTGGCGGAGGCGAAAGCGAACCCCGGTATGGCGGCGCTTGCTCAGGGGCAATTCCAGCAGGCGACCAACGGCAGTTCGGTGCTGTTTATTGAAAGCGTTGACGGCAGCAACTTCAAAGACGTGTTCCTCGCGCAAATCCGCCCGAAAGGCAACGCTCGTCCTTCGGTGGTGGTAGCGGATTCCGGACATCTTACCCAATTACGCGATGGCTCTCAGGTTGTGACGCTGAACCAGGGCACGCGCTTTGAAGGTACCGCGCTGCTGCGCGATTTCCGCATTACCGACTTCCAGGATTATCAGGCGATTATCGGTCATCAGGCCGTGGCGCTGGATCCAAACGATACCGACCAGATGAACATGCGTACGCTGTGGACGACCGACACCGATCGTGCCCGCGCGGAGCTGACCTGGCGTATCACGTTAGTTTTCACCGTATTTATGATGGCGCTGATGGTCGTACCGCTGAGCGTGGTGAACCCGCGTCAGGGTCGCGTGCTGTCGATGCTGCCAGCAATGCTGCTCTATTTGCTGTTCTTCCTGGTTCAAACGTCGCTGAAGTCGAACGGTGGTAAAGGTAAGCTGGATCCAGTGTTCTGGATGTGGACGGTTAACCTGGCGTATCTGGCGCTGGCGATTGTGCTTAACCTCTGGGATACGGTGCCGATGCGCCGCTTGCGTGCCCGTTTTATGCGTAAAGGAGCGGTATAATGCAGCCTTTTGGTGTACTTGACCGCTATATCGGTAAAACCATTTTCACCACCATCATGATGACGTTGTTCATGCTGGTGTCGCTCTCCGGGATCATCAAGTTTGTCGACCAGCTGAAAAAAGCCGGGCAGGGGAGCTACGATGCGATGGGCGCCGGGCTGTATACCCTGCTCAGTGCGCCGAAAGATATCCAGATCTTCTTCCCGATGGCGGCGCTGCTGGGGGCATTGCTGGGGTTGGGCATGCTGGCCCAGCGTAGTGAACTGGTGGTGATGCAGGCTTCTGGCTTTACCCGTATGCAGGTGGCGTTGTCGGTGATGAAAACCGCGATTCCGCTGGTGCTGCTGACGATGGCTATCGGCGAATGGGTCGCGCCACAAGGCGAACAGATGGCGCGTAACTACCGTGCGCAGCAGATGTACGGCGGCTCGCTGCTCTCTACTCAGCAGGGTTTGTGGGCGAAAGACGGTGACAGTTTTGTCTACATCGAGCGAGTGAAAGGCGAGGCCGAGCTGGGCGGGATTAGCATCTACTCGTTTAACGACAAGCGCCGTCTGCAGTCCGTTCGCTATGCCGCAAGCGCGACATTTGACCCGGAGCAGAAGGTCTGGCGTTTG
Source organism: Citrobacter sp. C13 (assembly GCF_014596815.2). NCBI lineage: Bacteria > Pseudomonadati > Pseudomonadota > Gammaproteobacteria > Enterobacterales > Enterobacteriaceae > Citrobacter > Citrobacter sp. C13. The sequence goes on along the minus strand of NZ_CP115024.1, from coordinate 4,193,201 downwards.
TCGCAGGTGGATGAATCCAACCTGACCGATCCGAAGCAAATCACCGGCTCGCAAACGGTGAGCGGCACCTGGAAAACCAACCTGACGCCCGACAAGCTCGGCGTCGTGGCGTTGGATCCTGACGCGCTGTCGATTAGCGGTCTGCACAACTACGTGAAGTACCTGAAGTCGAGCGGCCAGGATGCCGGACGCTACCAGCTCAATATGTGGAGCAAAGTCTTCCAGCCGCTGTCCGTAGCGGTCATGATGCTGATGGCGTTGTCGTTTATCTTTGGTCCGCTGCGTAGCGTCCCGATGGGCGTACGCGTGGTGACAGGGATTAGCTTTGGCTTTGTGTTCTATGTGCTGGACCAAATCTTTGGCCCGCTGACGCTGGTGTACGGCATTCCGCCGATTATCGGCGCACTGCTGCCAAGCGCCAGCTTCTTCCTGATTAGCCTGTGGCTGATGCTGCGTAAGTCGTAATCACAGTAATCGTAGGCCTGATGGCGTTGCGCTTTTCAGGCCTACTCCGGACCCGTAGGCCGGATAAGGCGTTTACGCCGCCATCCGGCAACGTAACACGGGCTAGCGTTTTCTCCCGCCTATCAAGCTCCCCAGCATACCGCGGATTATCTGATTGGTAACCTGTCGCGCCGCGCTTTTCGCCACGCTCTGCACCACGCCATCGCGCTTACCGCCACGCGGTCCGGTGCTGCCAAACAGAATATCCTTCAACCCACCGAGAATACCGCCATCCACATCGACAGCTTTACCGTTGGCGGGAGGCGTATTTTGCTGCTCGGTACTGGCCTGCACGCCTTGCTGCAAACGTTCATAGGCGGACTCGCGGTCGATATCTTCTTCATATTTGCCGTACAGCGAAGAGTGATTAATCAGCCCGTTGCGCTCGTCGTCCGTCACCGGTCCCATCCGTGAGCATGGCGCAATCACCATCGCCCGTTCAACCACAGAAGGGCTGCCTTTGGCGTCCAGAAACGACACCAGCGCCTCACCAGTTCCCAGCTCCTGAATGGCTTTTTCGGTATCAAATGCCGGGTTGGCGCGCATGGTTTGCGCCGCGCTTTTCACCGCTTTCTGGTCTTTCGGGGTGAACGCGCGCAGGGCGTGCTGCACGCGGTTCCCCAACTGGCCAAGCACGTTGTCCGGAATATCCGACGGGTTTTGCGAGACGAACCACACGCCGACCCCTTTCGAGCGGATCAGGCGGATCACCTGCTCGATTTTATCCAGCAGCACCTGCGGGGCATCGTTGAACAGCAGGTGCGCTTCATCGAAGAAGAACACCAGTTTTGGTTTCTCCAGATCGCCCGCTTCCGGCAATTGTTCGTACAGTTCGGAGAGCATCCACAGCAGGCTGGCAGCGTACAGCTTGGGCATCTGGTAGAGCTTCTCGGCGCTGAGGATATTAATCATCCCTTTGCCGCTGGCGTCGGTACGCATCCAGTCTTTGATGTCCAGCATCGGTTCGCCAAAGAAGTGTGCCGCGCCCTGTTGCTCCAGCGACAGCAGCCCGCGCTGGATAGCCCCGACCGAGGCGCTACTGATATTGCCGTACTGATTCTGGAAGGATTTAGCGTTATCGCCAATGTATTGGGTGATAGCCCGCAGGTCTTTGAAATCGAGCAGCAACAGACCCTGGTCATCGGCAATACGGAAGATAATATCCAGCACGCCGGACTGCACGTCGTTGAGGTTCAGCAGACGGGCCAGCAGCAGCGGTCCGAGGTCAGATACAGTAGCTCGCACGGGATGACCTTTTTCGCCGAAGATATCCCACACCGTGACCGGGTTAGCATGCGGTTGCCAGTCGGTAATGCCGATGTTTTTCAGGCGGGTGAGCAGCTTTTCAGAGGCTTGTCCTTCCTCGGCTACACCGGTTAAGTCACCTTTCACATCGGCCATAAATACCGGCACGCCAATCTCGGACAACGATTCGGCCAGCTTCTGTAGCGTGACGGTTTTACCGGTCCCGGTCGCGCCGGTAATCAGCCCGTGACGGTTGGCCATGCCTGGCAGTAAAAACAGTTCGGTGTCCGGCGTGCGGGCAATTAGCAGGGGTGCGCTCATTGAGATTTCCTCCATTTATCCTGCCTGGAGTATAGGCAACCGTGACGCACTCTTCACCGCTAAATTGCGGAGATTGTGAGGAGAATTTAACCTGTCTGGAATAGCGGGGAGAATAACCGGGAAGCTTACGCTACCCGGCAAAGACGATCAGAAGTCGGCTTTAAGCACCACGCGGTAGCGGGCTTTGCCATCACGCACGTGCTGGATTGCTTCGTTAATTTGCGACATCGGGTACAGTTCGGTGGTGGGCGACACCTTGCTGCGCCCGGCAAACTTCATCAGTTTGCGCAGTTCGAACGGCGTACCGGTTGCCGAACCGGAGATGCTGCGATCGCCGGCTATTAAGGTGAACGCCGGAACCGGCAGCGGCTTCAGCACCGCACCGACGGTATGGAAGTTACCGCCGTAGGCCAGCGCTTCAAAATAGGGCTGCCAGTCGAGATCGACGTTAACCGTGTTAATAATGAGATCGAACTGGCCCGCCAGCGCTTTTAGCGCATCCGGATCGCGGCTGTTGACCACTTTATCCGCCCCCATTGCCAGCACTTCCTGCTCTTTCGCCGGATTGGAGCTGAACGCGGTCACTTCGCAACCCATCGCATGTAACAGCTTAATGGCGATATGCCCCAGGCCGCCGATGCCGATCACCCCGACGCGGCTGGTGGCGGTGATATGGTGCATCAGCAGTGGTTTGAACACCGTGATGCCGCCGCACAGTAATGGGCCAGCGGCCGCAAGATCGATACTCTCCGGCAACGGGATCACCCACTGCCAGTCGGCCCGCAGCTTCTCGGCAAAGCCACCGCGATTAAGAATCGTGGGCACGGAACCTTCCAGGCAGTTAATCTGATTACCGCTGATACAGGCATCGCAGTGCCCGCAGCTGCGTGCCGTCCAGCCAACGCCGACGCGCTGACCAACTTTCAGCCCCTTATCCTGCGCCGCGCTGCCGAGCGCCGCCACGCGACCAATCACCTCATGCCCGGCAACCAGCGGATACTGAGAGAATCCCCATTCGTTGTCGATCATCGACAAATCAGAATGGCAGATACCGCAGTAATCGACCTGGACTTCGACATCTTCCGGCTTAAGCTCGCCCGCATCATATTCATAGAGTTCGAGTTCGCTGCCCGCCGCTTTTGCAGCGTAGCTTTTTATCATCGACATCGTGTTTCCCTCAGTGTGGTGTTGAACTGGAAGTGTAGAGCATGGGGAAACGGGACGCTTCGCAGAAGGGGGGATTAAGGCGGGGGCAAACTGTGATGATGGTTACAGCTAAGAAAGGTAATGCTGAAATTTTCAACACTTAGCGAGCCAGACACACGCTGGCGCTTGCATGGTGGCGCATGACAGGTATAATCCACAACGTTTTCCGCATCCCTTCCGTGCCGGAGTGGCGAAATCGGTAGACGCAGTTGATTCAAAATCAACCGTAGAAATACGTGCCGGTTCGAGTCCGGCCTTCGGCACCATAAGTATGTAAATGGACCTCAACTGAGGTCTTTTTTTATGCCTAAAATCCAGTATTTATCTACCTTTCCCGCTATATTAACTCTCTCAAGGTCAACCGACATCAACGTACATCTACCAACAGATGTTGGTACAGATGATGGTATTTCCGGTTCGATAATGCTTGTACCAACAGGGAGGGGATAAAGCATGGCTCTAACAGATATCAAAGTCAGAACAGCCAAGCCAACGGATAAGCAATACAAGCTGACTGATGGCAGTGGTATGCATCTTCTTGTCCACCCTAATGGTTCTAAGTACTGGCGTTTGCAGTACCGTTTTGACGGCAAGCAAAAGATGCTGGCACTTGGGGTTTACCCTGAAATCACACTGGCGGATGCCAGAGCACGTCGTGACGAAGCGCGTAAGCTGCTAGCGAATGGCGTCGATCCGGGAGACAAAAAGAAAAATGATAAGGTTGAGCAGAAAGAAGCACGTACTTTCGAACAGCTAGCTGTTGAATGGCATGCCACAAATAAAAAATGGTCGGAAGAACATAGCCGACGAGTATTAAAAAGCCTGGAGGACAACCTCTTTCCAGCCATAGGTAAGCGTAATATTGCCGAACTAAAAACGCGCGACCTTTTAGCGCCTATCAAAGCTGTTGAGTTGTCTGGGCGTCTTGAAGTGGCTTCCCGTCTACAGCAGCGCACCACCGCAATTATGCGCTATGCGGTACAAAGTGGTTTGCTTGATTATAACCCAGCACAGGAGATGGCCGGTGCCGTTGCTTCAAGTAACCGGCAACATAGGCCTGCATTAGAGTTGAGACGTATTCCCGAACTGCTTCAGCGCATTGATAACTATACCGGTAGGCCTTTGACTCGCCTTGCCGTTGAGCTAACACTTCTTGTCTTCATTCGTTCTAGTGAACTGCGTTTTGCTCGTTGGTCTGAAATCGATTTTGAAACATCTATGTGGACGATTCCAGCCGAGCGAGAAGCTATTGATGGGGTTAAGCACTCACAGCGTGGTTCAAAAATGCGGACACCACATCTGGTTCCACTTTCCCAACAGGCGTTGAATATTCTGGAGAAGATAAGGACGTTCAGTGGTGAGCATGAACTGGTCTTTATTGGCGATCATAATCCTCGCAAACCGATGAGTGAAAATACGGTTAACAAATCTTTACGGGTGATGGGGTATGAAACACAGGTTGAAGTCTGCGGCCATGGTTTCAGGACAATGGCGTGTAGTTCATTGATTGAGTCAGGTCTGTGGTCTAGGGATGCAGTCGAGCGGCAGATGAGCCACATGGAGCGAAATTCTGTGCGTGCAGCGTATATTCACAAAGCTGAACATCTTGATGAACGCAGGCTGATGCTGCAGTGGTGGGCTGATTTTCTTGATGTAAATCGAGGGGGATTTATTTCTCCTTTTGAATATGCAAAATTTACTAATTTATAGAATTAGATAGCAGTTCAAAGTATGAGAACAAGTATTAATGGTTATAAGCACAGTAAAGTATTGAATGTTGATATGAAGTCATTTTTGATAATGGAAATTTGTAACTAATATTGCTTGTGTTTCCATAAAACATGTGTGATTTTTTGGATGGAATTTCTGTTAAATTGTATTAACTGATGCGATAATAATTATTATGCTAGAATGTCAGCTGTCTCTATATAAAAATAAATTATTGCCTATACTGAATGGATATAATAATTGGAAAAGTTATCTAATGTGTTTTAAATATAAGCTATAGCACCAGTATTAAATGTGAATTTGATATGTTGATTTCATGTTAAAATAACATGGTGTAGGTTTTAATATGATAAAGCCGTATTTATTATTTTTGAATACGGCTATTATCACAAGAAGCGCTGCTCATATTTTTACATCGTTAATCCTTTTTTGGAAACTATCCATGAATATTTTTTCACCAAACCCCATTACCAGCCCAGCAGAGAAAGCTAATATTGGGTCGCTTTCAATGTTATTAGAGTTGAAGTTACCAAGTTGAATCATAATTACCCCTGCCTTCATCAATAAGGCCAAGGATATTGAAAATATAACTATGAAAATAATGCGGGAATATATACTAATACTATCACTTAAAATTGGTATTATTTCATTAAACTCAAAACTGCGTGTTCTGAAAGCAAGTGAGAGCCAGCAACCAGTACAGGCACCCATACCAACTAAAATTAATTTCGAAATATAAATGGCATAAATATTCGTCTGAGTAGTAGCAATGCCTAAGTATATTAGGAAGCATAAAATAAGCGGGATGCAAGTGATTTTTAAATATTTGATTAGAATGTTACTTCTCAAATAAGGGGCTTTTTCATACAAAAGTTCTTGCTTTATTTTATCAATCCCATTCTGAGCAAGGATGCATTGTGTAATATTTCCATTAAAAGCGAGGTCTGCAAGAATAAAAATTCTCTCATAATAGAAATTATACATATGTAAGTCATCAGCACAAAGTCTCTGTAATACACGCATGAACAACTCAATGTCATCTTTTAATTTGACGATGGTGTCAGGAAATTCATTTACACCATCTTCAACGGTGAAGAAGATATCTTTTGGTTCATTGTCAACTTCATATCTTGATACTGTAAAATATTTATCATTTCCCATGAATTTATTTCCCACAGAATCGACATTTTGATTTTGGCAGGGTAGGATTTTCCCGGCCTGTGATGGAAAATGTTACAGCTAAACTTATTTTGTTCTTAACAGAGTCTATGATGTTTTTTATATCTTCAACTTCTGCTTGAGATGTCTTTAAGCATGATGCTGCCTTTAAGGCGTCTAAACGACAAATAATTTGTTCAAGATCGTAAATTACTTCAGACTTCTTCATTACACTCTTACCTCGTCGCGGACAGTAATATCTTGAAATACAACCCCTAAGGCTATTAAACTCTGACTCATTTCGTTGTATATATTAGTGGCTTTTTTTGTTGGATCTTCGATTGTAATTATGACAGAAAAAGGAATACCTTCCAACGGATATGCTACGCCATCCCTAACTTGAGATGTCACTCTTAGACGCCAGTTTGATGAGTTACCAAATCCATTTTTACTGTATCGTTCATAAACTTTAGACGGCCACCATTTGAATCCGTGATCAATTAGGCTTTTTTCATAATTAAGTTCTGAACCAAGTCTATTATCCCAAATGGAATTAACAACTTTGCCAAATTTACTTTCGGAGTTTTTTATTTGCTCTTGTTGCAAAGATGCATCAATGTTAACGCGGATATATTCCTGACCATATTGCCTATCAATAGTCGGCGAATATACTAAGGACATTTTTACTTTTCCTTTACATTTTCCTGCAGCTGTTATCAGTGAGTTTGGCCAAGTAAAGTTGAATTCAGCTATTTGTCCTTTGTTAAGAATTTCTTCAAAGATAAAGGTAAATGACGTTTCATCTCTATTTATTATCTCAGAAGAATAAGTTGGAAATCCGAACCCAACAAAGTCCTTGGCTTCTTTACCAAGGTTTTTTGAGGACAGACAGTCAGGGATTTTTGCGCTGTGGATTAAAAGAGCTTTAAGTGTATTAGTATTAAGGTTTTCATTTGATTTTAAATCAATAGCAGCGAGTGATTTTGCTATGTGTGGTGCTGCTAAACTAGTGCCATGGGAGTTTAAACATAAATTATTGTTTCCATCTAGCGTCAAAAAACAAGAGTTTTTTGGATCACCTATACCCCCAATATGGACTAAGTCAGGTTTAATACCATAAGCTGTTGCTGGCCCTCTTCTAGTATACCTAGCTGGTGCTTGGAAGGTTATCAGTTCATTCTCTATATGATTTACGGCTCCTACGGATAATGATGTTACTGAATCTGCTGGTTGTAGTACTTTATCTTGCTGTTGGAATCGTGCAAGCATACGGAAAACTTGGTCTTCTGTTTTAGGCCACTCACTTCTATATTTTTTATCTTCTAGATTTCCGACTGAAATAACAAATATAACGTTAAATCTATTTGATATTTCATCAATTCTAGCTGCTAAAAAGCTATATTCACTATCGGAGACAATCTGTTGAAAATTAACACTCATGCTTATTATGCGAAAGCCACTTTCCCTTGCTGCTTGAACTTCAAGATATAACCAGTCTGTAAATTCAGGTAATGTTTCAAAATGATCATCAAAGCTATATTTATCAGCAGGAAGCCAGATATCATAAATTTCACAGCCATCGTCTTCTAAATAATTATAGTTAGAATTTAGATGTTTTGAACCAATTAAAATACTAGCCATTTCATCGGCATGATAATCTTCAATGTTATCTGATCCTAATGCATCGGATTTATCATTTACCCAAGTAGATAAAATACTACTTCTTATTCCTTTATCTATTAAAATTACCTTTGGATAAGACTGGTTAGTCTCTTTTCTAGGAAATGTAGATAATTTATTTTCTGCATCTACATCTTTTTTTGCAATTGTGAGAATCGGAGATGGGTAGTATTTCCTAACAATAGGATTATTTTTTAGTTCTTTTAATAATGCTACAACTTCAGTGTTGGAATTTTCTTTGGGAAATAATGTAATGATGTTGTCTGAAAAAAAACGTGATTCAGCAACAAACTCAATCGTAGGGAATTGGAGTTTCAAGTCGTTAACAAAACTTTTATAAATTGATGATATTTCATCATCGCTTAATGTTTCATTTTTTCGAGCAGTGAATAACTCCACAATTATCTCGCGTTTTTTCTCCAATAATTCTTGAGCTAACTCAACATCACTAATAGAGCATTTATCATTTCCTGTGTATAATTCAATGTCTTGGATCGCACTAACTTCGCTTCGTAGTTTTCCAACTTTAGGAACAATCTCTCCATTTTTATTGAATTTTATTTCAGATTGAACTTTTGCTTGAGATAGACGTTCAGCCAGGCTTGGTAACGATTTTTCATTAACCTGAACATATATTTCACCAATATCACCACCGCCGATAACTGGATATTTGTAATTGAATATTGCAGAAGTTGGTCTATGACTTTTGGCTATAGCTGAATCGCCACAGATAATCTAGACACTTCCGAGCCGTTGATAATACTGGTTTTCATATTCTGTCGGTGACATCTGATCGCTAGAACCATGCCGACGCTTACTGTTATAAAACATTTCGATGTAATCAAAAATATCACTGCGGGCTTCTTCCCGCGTTCCGTAGATCTTTTTCTTTATCCGTTCGCGTTTCAACAACTGGAAAAAGCTTTCTGCAACCGCATTATCATGGCAGTTACCGCGACGGCTCATGCTGCCCTCCAGGCCGTGTGATTTCAGGAAAGACTGCCACTCATGGCTTGTGTACTGACTGCCCTGATCCGAATGAACCAGCACCTGTTTTTGGGGATTACGCCGCCATACAGCCATCAGCAGTGCGTTCAGGACAATGTCCTTTGTCATCCGGGATTGCATGGACCAGCCGATAATTTTGCGTGAGAACAGATCAACAACCACAGCAAGATACAGCCAGCCTTCGTGGGTCCTGATGTAGGTTATGTCTGTTACCCAACGCTCATCAGGAGCATCCGGATTGAACTGTCGCTGGAGCCTGTTGGGCGACACGATACTGGCCTCGCCTTTACGTGCCCGCGGGCTCCGGTATCCGACCTGAGCCTTTATCCCGACACGTTTCATCAGTCGCCAGACTCTGTTCACTCCGCACTGTTGCCCGCTGTCCCGCAGATCCAGATGGATTTTGCGATAACCATAGACGCATCCCGATTCCAGCCAGAACTGTTTAATCTGTCCTGTCAGTCTCAGGTCTGCCTGATGGCGTTGAGAATGCGGCTGCTGAAGCCAGGCGTAAAAACCACTGGGATGAACATCCAGCACCCGACAGAGCAGGCGAACAGGCCAGCAACAGGTGTTGTCACGGATAAAGGCGTACCTCAGTCGGACAGCTTTGCGAAGTACGCCGCGGCTTTTTTTAATATGTCCCGTTCGTCGGTAACCCGCTTCAGCTCTTTCTGGAGACGACGGATCTCGGCCTGAGCATCTGACTGTTCTTTATTAGTGGAAGAATCCGGACCGTACTTCTTTATCCAGGCGTAAAGGCTGTGGGTGGTGATATCGAGACGTGTTGCCACGCTGGCAACAGAATAACCGCGATCAACAACCTGTTTGACTGCTTCAGTTTTAAACTCTTCGGGATAACGCTTACCGCTCATGGGCACCTCTCTTTAAGCCATCTTAAATGACTCTGAGGTGTCTGTTAAACCCGTGGCGATTCAGTGGCCGGTAAAACTTATAAAGGCAAATCATAACCGTTCAGAAATAGTTATTATTTCCCCGCATCATCAATACATACACCTCTTCTGACGCCCTGCTCATCCGAGCAGGGCTTTTTCGTTTATGTCATCCATAAAGGTAAATCACATGAAATTAGCCAGCCGCTTTGGGCGCGTTGATCTGATCCGCCGCGACCGCCCCCTTACCCATGAAGAACTGATGCAGCATACCCCCAGCGTGTTCGGTGAGGAAAAGCATGCTTCCCGCAGTGAACGATATGCCTATATCCCCACCATCACCCTGCTGGAGAGCCTGCAGCGTGAAGGTTTTCAGCCATTCTTTGCCTGCCAGACACGAGTCCGTGACCAGAGCCGCAGGGAACACACGAAGCATATGCTGCGCCTGCGCCGTGCCGGGCAAATCACCGGTCAGCAGGTTCCGGAAATTATTCTGCTCAACTCGCATGACGGCTCCAGCAGCTACCAGATGCTGCCGGGCCTGTTCCGCAGCGTCTGCTGTAATGGTCTGGTCTGCGGGACATCATTGGGTGAAGTGCGGGTGCCCCATAAAGGAGATGTGGTGGAGAAAGTCATTGAAGGGGCTTACGAAGTGCTCGGAGTATTTGACCGGGTGGAAGAAAAGCGAGATGCCATGCAGTCCCTGTTGCTGCCTCCTCCGGCGCAGCAGGCGCTGGCTAAAGCTGCCCTGACGTACCGTTTTGGCGAGGAGTATCAACCCGTCACTGAATCTCAGGTACTGAGTGCCCGCCGCTGGCAGGATGAACAGAATGACCTGTGGAGCGTCTTTAACCGGCTTCAGGAAAACCTGAGTAAAGGAGGTCTGTCCGGTCGTTCAGCACAGGGGAAACGCAGTCGGACGAGAGCAGTAAACGGTATCGACGGCGATATAAAGCTGAATCGCGCATTATGGGTAATGGCAGAAGAGATGCAGCAGGCGCTGAGCTGAATTGGATGATATCCAGCCTTCTGCCCGGATGACGTAACCTGCCAATACCCCATCTTTCTGTCCCCCCGAAGTCTGCCTCTCAACTGTAAGGCCCCGTTCAGCGGGACCTCAATGATTATTTTTCATAAGGAGCAACCCATGAGTAACACCACCAGCCTGCACATGCTTGCCGATACTGACAACCCGGCTCTTATCACCGCCACTTCACTGCCCGATGTACAGCGGCTTCATTTCTGGCCGCTGCACTTTAGCGGTATCCCGCAGTGGATACTGCTGGAGCCACGCATCTTCGGCTGGATGGATCGGCTTTGTGAAAATTACAGCGGCGGCATCTGGCGTTTTTACACACTCAGCAATGGTGGGGCTTTTATGGCCCCCGAGCCGGATGATGAGAACGATGAACAGTGGACGCTGTTCAACACCATGAACGGCAACAGCGCTGAAATAGGCCCCATGGCTGCTGGTATCACCGTTTGTCTGCTGGAATACAGCCGCCATGCCTGCCGCACAGAGTGTGATGCCATGACGGCGCATTACTACTGCCTGCGGGACTATGCCCTGAATCACCCCGAATGCAGCGCCATCATGCACCTTATCGACTGAAGAGGATGAACATGAAGCAGCAACTACCGCTGTTTGCCTGTGAATTGCCTGCCACTGCACAGCGAACCATTCTGGAAGCACTCGCTCTGCTGGAGAGCCAGTTACGTGAACCCGGCGCGGCTTATACTTCCAGTCATGCAGTCCGCGACTGGCTGCGCCTGCAACTTGCCCCTCTGGGCCGCGAGGCACTCATAGTCCTGTGGCTGGACAATCAGCACCGGCTTATCGCCGATGACATGCTGTTCCTCGGAACCATCAACAGTATCAGTGTGCATCCGCGTGAAGTGGTGAAGGCAGGTCTGAAACATAACGCTGCAGCTGCCGTACTGGCACACAATCACCCGTCTGGACATTCAGAACCCAGTGCTGCCGACAGACGAATCACAGTACGCCTTAAACAGGCACTGGACCTAGTGGACATCCGCCTGCTGGACCATCTGGTGGTTGGCGGAATGGATGTTATCTCGTTTGCCGAACGCGGCTGGCTATAAAGGGAGAGCGATGAATGAAAGTCATCAGTAAACAGCAGGCAATGGCGATATACCGCCAGCACCCTCAGTCCCGGCTGTTTCGCTTCTGCACCGGGAAATATCACTGGTCCGGCAGCGTCTGCCATTACTACGGGCGGAAAGTGCAGGATATTACTGGCGTACTGGCCGTTTTTGCCGAACGCCGACAGGACCATAACGGGCCTTATATCGTCCTGCGCAGTGTCACCCTCAATTAACCGCCAGCATAAGGAACACCAGCATGAAAAAAGACACCGTCAACAACGCCACAGATGCGCTGCAATGGGGGCTGAAATGCGACATCACACCACACTTCGGGGCGCGTCTGGTCCAGGAGGGAAACCTCCTGCATTACCTGGCTGACCGGGCCAGTATCACCGGGGTATTTAACGAGGTAGATTTGCGTCATATGGACCAGGCTTTTCCGCTGCTGATGAAGCAACTGGAATTGATGCTGACCAGCGGTGAACTTAATCCCCGTCACCAGCACACCGTTACCCTGTATGCGAAAGGGCTGACCTGCAATGCCGATACACTGGGTTCTTGTGGCTATGTTTATCTGGCTGTGTACCCAACGCTTCACACCAGATAACTATTTCAACATCTTCCTTTAATCCGGCACTTCATTCACTTTCCTATTTTCGAAATAAGAGAATACCCACGATGCAGACAAAACTCATAACCCCGTTGAGGGCGGCGCAGACCTGCCTGACTCCCGTAGCCATCTGGCAGACTTTGCTGAAACAGTTACTGGGGCAGCACTATGGCCTTCAACTGAACGATACGCCATTTGGCGATGATGGTGTGATTCAAAAACATATCGATGCCGGAATTACCTTAGTTGATGCCCTGAATTTTATTGTCGAAAAATACGAATTAGTTCGCACTGATCGCCCGGGGTTTACCATCCAGGAGCGCTCATCCTTTATTACCGACGTAGATATTCTAAGAGCCAGAAAGGTAACCGGTCTGAGTATGGGAAGCGGTTACAGAATAATAAGCCGTATTACTCAAGGTAAAGGCTCCGATCAGGAGAATGAACAATGAAAATATCTCTTAACGTTGAAGCCGACAGCGTTAGTGCCATGGCCCTCAATATGGGTAGAATTGTCGTTGAGATTGACGGCATTGTACTCACTGAGCTGATTGATGCCGTCAACTGTAATGGCTATTCACTTTGTATCGGTAGTGAACCCAGAGCCATCATCGTTGGGACCTCTGAGCTCAGGCGTGATGAGCACTTGTGACCCGCATAATTTAATATCACATAGAGCACTACTCTTTCAGATGGAGTGTGCTCTCTTCTTTATGGGGAATCTGAATTCAGCTAGAGGAGGGGAGTGTTTGCCCCGATTCGAGTCCCAAAAGCAACGAATTAATGTGTTGGTATCGACGTTGGTATATCTGTTTTTTGTTTATTTTAAAATGATTTAAATCATGAGGTTAATTTTAATGTGCGAGTCCGGCCTTCGCACTCACCCTCTAAACACCTCCTTCCTGTGCCACTCCACAAAACCTTCTTTTGGATAATTCTCGCGCATCATCGGTAGAGCAATCTCCTTCCCGTCGAAATCCCAGAATAGTCTGCCCACCATGCCGCTGCCATTTACTGCGGGTGACACCTGAACTCGCATACTCTCATCCAGCCCAATCGAACCTTTATCAAATGCTTTATGGTGGATTGCACACAGCGCCAGGCCGTTTGAAATCTCACACGGGCCGCCGTGTTGTTTCCATTTGATATGGGCGGCTTCCAGGGCAACCGAAGTGCTGTCGTGGCGCATATTGAAGCCACAAATGGCGCATTCATAGTTATAGGCACGCAGAACCTGCTGGCGGAACAATGGGTCCCGCTGCTTGCGGATTTGCAGGATATCAAACCCCAGTTCATCCGCGATCTCTTCCTGGATGCTTTCGGTGAAGTGAGCCTCGAGAATTTGCTGTGCCAGGGTGTTAATGAGGTTTTTGCTCTTTTTCAGTAGGGCAAAATGCTGTTCATCAAAACCTCCTGCAACGTTATGCGTCACCAGTTCTCCGGCGGGGGGCTGTTTGCTGCTGCCGGATGTTGAGCAATGCTCGGCGTTTTGGAGCTCCCAGAATCCATCGCCCTGTAAGCGCCAGAAGGGCATATCCGGGCGGTACTGCGCGCGCTGTGGTCCAAATCGCTCCAGCAGGCTATGCAAGGGGTCGCGAACTTCTGAACCGTAATCAAACAGGCGGTCATGGCCTTGCTGATACCCCGCCAGCACGTGAAGCAGCAGTAGGGGCTTGTGCGGCGCGCGTTGTTCGCCTTTACGCCAGATGGTGATGTCAGCAATTGCCTGTTGCAGGGATTTACTAGAAGTCATTGATTTCATTTTCGGGTAAATAATTGCGATGATGCTCGCAAAATATCACTTAATCAAGCGTTGCTGTGCCTATTACGGCCAACACTAAAAATAATATTCATTATCGAATTCGCAGATTAATTAAAAAACTTTTTTCGCCATATTATTTTTAAGTTATTCGAGCTTATTCATAGGGGGTATTTTATAAAAATAAACATTGCTTTAGTAAGTGTTATTTTTTCTAACCATATGGAAAGAAAAGGTTATTTCCTGGGGTGTTATGCTGGTTTCTGCTTGTTAATAAAAGCAATATCGGTAATTTGAAGTGTTGGGTTTATCATATTTTAAACATGCATTACATTCCCTTTATATTTTTGAATGTTTGGCAGAAATAGGACGCTCGGTTCCCAAAACACAGAGTGAAATAGATATGGGTGAAGATAAAATTATTCCCTTTGACGAAATGGTCTACGGATACACCACATCAATAAAGGCGCCAGTGGGCGCCTTTATACCTGACCATCACCCCTCAGGTTTTGCTAGATGGATAAGCGTGTCGATACGCGCAGGGGAGAGCGGTTCGCGCGGCTGCGGCAGCGGCCAGCCGTACAGCCAGCGGGCGCTGGTGGCGCAGACTTTCCCCTGACAAGCCCCCATTCCACAGCGTGAAGCGAGCTTTGCCGCCTGCCAGCTTTCTGCGTTTTGCACGTCGCCACAACGAATATCCTCACAACGACAGAGCAGCGTATCTGCGGTGGTCGCGGCTTTTAGCGACTCCGGCAGCGCAAACGTTGTATGCAGCGCCTGGGCAAAACGCTGCCAGCGGGCGCGCGCGGAGATGGCGCTTTGGGCCTTTTGCGGACAATTTGCGGCGGCATAGCCAGCAATCTCTCCCTCGGCTAACGCCAGCTCGCTGCCGCCAAAGCCCGTGCATTCTCCTGCCGCATAGATATCCTGCACGCTGGTGCGTTGCTCCGCATCGACCCAAATAGCCTGATTTTCTGTTTTGCAGCCAAAGATTGCGCCAGGTTCTATATTCGGTACCAGTCCATAGCCAATGGCCAGCCTGTCGCAGACGATCTCCCGGGTTTGTCCCTGGTGGCGCACGGTCACTGACTGAAGACAGGGAGTACCCTGCGCTTGGATGACCTGGCTTGCCGGATGATAACGGGCTGGAAAGAGCTCGCCGAACTGACGCAATTTTTCAGGCCAGCGCCAGAGCCCGGTTGCGAAACGGGCCAGTGCGGTTATCGGGGCCTGTTCGATAATGGCGACAATATTCCCGCCAGCGCGTTTCACCGTACTGGCGACCGCCAGCAGAAGAGGACCGCTGCCTGCAATGACCACGCGTTCCCCCTTGAGTTGTAGGCCGTGTTTTATCTGCGCCTGCAGGCCTCCGGCCCCCGTCACATTGGGTAGTGTCCAGCCGGGAAAAGGCAGCGAGAGTTCTCTGGCGCCGCAGCATAAAATCAGCCGCTGCCAGCGGATTTCGCCGCAGTCGTCTGCGGTTTCGAAGACTACGGAATGTGGGGTGGGGCGGGCAATTAGCCGGACACCGCTCAGCAGTGTGATGTTGGGATGTTCAGCTACCGCCTGACGAAGCCGTCTGGCGTCCCGGGGGAGTGAGACCTGCGGCCCGTCGCGCCAGATTTGCCCGCCGGGGCGCGGGTTATCATCAAGGATTATCACTGATTTTCCACAGCGTGCGGCAGCCAGTGCCGCCGACAATCCGGCTGGCCCTGCGCCAAGGATCAGGATCTCACCGTCAACGCTTTGCATGATGGCTCCTTTCAATCACCATTTCGGGCTGGCATTCCGTCTGGCAGGCCAGCACCCGGTGTCCGTTCACCGTGACGCGGCACTCCTGGCACACCCCCATTCCGCAGAAGGGTGCGCGCAGTTGACCACTCACCGAACGACGGGTCACGCCGTTGCCCACCAGGGCCAGTGCTGCTGCAATACTCATTCCGACGGGAACCTCACAGGTCTGGCCGTCGATAATTACCTTCAGGGTTGTCATGCGATGGCCTCCTGCTTGTGCAGGCGAGAGGGGAGCCAGGCATCCGGGGACACCGCCGGACGCTCGCCAAGGATCTGGGCGCAAAGTAACTCGGCGGTTGCTGGCGCGGTTGTGACGCCCAGTCCTTCATGCCCCAGCGCCAGCCAGATACCCGGACGTGCAGGATGTGGGCCAATCAGCGGGTTGCCGTCAGCCGATGCCGCGCGAAAACCGCTCCAGCAACGAATGATATTAAGTGCCTCAAGAGAGGGTAAAAAATGGCGCGCGCGCGCCAGCATCTGTGCCAGCAGAGGGAGGTCAACCTCGCGGTCGGTGTTATCAAACTGGCGAGAGGAGCCAATCAGCAACTGTCCGGTGGGGCGTGGCTGAATGTTAAAGGCCACTGAGGTGCCGCCTGCATGGGCGCTGGCACCGTACCCCAACTCTACCAGCTGGTGGCTGAGCAAGGGGCCGTAGCGGTCGGTGATCGCCAACTGGCCTTTTTTGGGTCTGAGCCAGTTTTCACCCAGCAGCGTATTGGCCCCCAGACCGCTGGCGATGACGATGGCGCGCGCGCGCAGTCGTTTACCGCTGTGTAGGGTAACGTAAGGGGCATCAACAGAGAGGGCGCTATCCCGAAGGTGCGTTAAATCGGCATCGTTAATAAACCAGCGGGCGACGTTTGGGGCGTAAATTATCCCGTCGCCGGGGACCCACAGTCCGCCAGCGAGTCCGGCGGTGAGCAGCGGTTCGCGTGCGGCAAGCCGATCGCGGGTCTGCATTTCGCTGACAACCTGGTATTGTGCCATCCGTTGTTGCTTTTCTTCTGCCAGCGCAAGCTCTTGCGGCGTTTCCGCCAGCCACAGCGTGCCGCATCCGCGCCAGGCACAGCTTTCCGGCATCCGGGGCGTCAGTTTGCGCCAGCTCTCCAGAGACCAGGCGGAGAGTGCGAGCTCCGCAGGATCGTCATCCATGCACACCAGGTGGCCCATACCCGCCGCCGTCGCGCCCGCATTGCCGTCATCAATCAGCGTGACTCGCTGCCCGCGAGCGGCCAGTTGCCAGGCGCAGGCGGCCCCGATAATCCCGGCACCGATAACGATGATGTCACTTTCGATCACAGCGAGATCCCCCAGCAGAACGGATCTTCAGGATTGAGGATCAGCTTATTATCACCACAGACCCATGCCTCTCCGCGGATCGTCGGGACGATCTTGTCGCCATGCGGCACGAAATGCGCCGTAAATTCGCTGCCGATGATGCTCGCCTGCCGCCAGGATTCTCCGGATTTGAGTTTTCCGTCCTCTGCCAGACAGGCCAGTTTGGCGCTGGTGCCGGTGCCGCAGGGCGATCGATCCCAGGCTTTACCGGGGCAGAGTACAAAGCTGCGGCTGTCCGCGCGATCATCTTCTGCAAACAGTTCGATGTGATCGATAATACCGTCATGTTCGCCACGGATGCCTGCACGATCTAACCCTTCACGGATTGCCCATGCGTACTCCGTCAATTCAGGGATCTTTTCCGGCGAGACCGCGAACGGATGATCGTTGACGAGGAAAAACCAGTTGCCGCCCCAGGCGATATCACCCGTTACCGTACCGTGGACGGTTTCAACCTGTACCTGCTTACGCCAGCGGTAGGCCGGCACGTTTTCGACCGAGACGCTGCCGTCTTCGTGCAGCGTGGCGGTCACATCGCCCACCGGCGTTTCAATCAGATGTTTACCGGGTTGAATGCGCCCAAGCCATGCTAGCGAGGCAATCAGCCCGATGGTGCCGTGACCGCACATGTTCAGAAAGCCGCAGTTGTTAAAGAAGATGACTCCCGCCGTGGCCTGTGGCGAAACCGGTTCACAGAGCAATGCACCGACCAGAACGTCGTTACCGCGTGGCTCAAGAATAATGGCTTTACGCCAGTCGTCGTAGTCGCGGGAAAAGCGCTCCCGACGCTCGCTCATGCTCCCCGTACCCAGATCCGGAAAGCCGTCGATGACCAGGCGAGTGGGTTCACCGCCGGTGTGAGAATCAATCACTCTCAGTTCACTGTACTGCGCTGTCATAGGATCTCCGGAAAGTTAATATTTTGTTGCTAAATGCTGACGCAAGCCTTGCGTCCCGGCTTGATCGCTTTCGTCACCGCAAATGACGAAATCAGCATAATGGCCGCTGTCATCGTTAAGTCGGTATCATATTTATTTGTTATTAATCATTTCGTTAGTGGTGTGGTAAACCAAAAAAGGCAACCGCGCCAGTGGCTGGAAAAGGTGAAGTTATAAATCTACGGCAGGATCGCAAAACGCAGTAAGGATGCTTGCTCGGTTAACAAAAAGTTAATAAATATTCAGGTCACTAATCGGGAGGAAGCATGATGTCCTGTGTGATTAATGATGTGCGGGCCCCGTCGCCGGTGCCGGAAGTGGCTGAACTTAGCCAGATATGTGAGGGGTTGGCGCGTCAGCGTCCGGACAATATCCAGACGTTGCTCCATGCGATGGCATTGATTGCGCCGCTGCTCAATGCCATTCCGAATGTGGTTTTTTTTATCAAAGATGTGCAGGCCCGCTATTTGATGGTCAATATGACCCTGGCACGACGCTGCGGGTTTAAGACGGTGGTTTCTCTGCTGGGTAAAACCTCTGCCGATGTTTTCCCTTCAGCGCTTGGGCTGGGCTATACCGAGCAGGATATGCGGGTGCTGCGCGAAGGGGTAACGCTGCGCGATCAGCTGGAAATGCATCTCTACAACGGTCGTGAACGCGGCTGGTGTTTGACCCAGAAGCTGGCGCTGCGTGATGCGCAGGGCCAGGTCATCGGTATGGCGGGGATTTCACACGATCTGCAGGAAGCGCAGGCGCGTCACCCGGCGTGGCAGCGGCTGGCGATCGTCGACGATCATATCCGCAACCATTATCACCGTCCCATCGCGATGGAAGAACTAACCTCCCTGAGCGGCATGTCGGTGGCGCAAATTGAGCGCTACTGTAAGCGTATTTTTCATCTCACTCCGCGCCAGATGATCCACAAAGTTCGGCTGGAAAAAGCCACCGAACTGCTGGCGGGCGATACGCCGATTACCGATATTGCGTTGCAGTGCGGTTATACCGATCACAGCGCGTTTAGCCGCCAGTTTAAGGCGATGACGGGCTCTACGCCGCGTGATTTTCGCATTACGCTTGCCGGGTAAGACACACTCACTGTGCTAATTTCGTCATCAAAGAGGAAGAAAACCACCAAGCAGTCGGTCGCCTGAAACGTCAATCTGTCAGTGAATATTCACCATTCATTCACTTTCAATTAACAAATTGACGACAAGGAACCGAACATGAGCAAGAAAGCCATTCACTGGAGCGGTGTATTCCCGGCAGTCAGCACCCAGTTTCGTAGCGATTATTCCCTGGATCTGGATGCCACCCATACGGTGATGAAAAACCTGGTCAAGGATGGTGTTTCTGGCCTGGTGGTGTGCGGCAGCGTGGGGGAGAACACCTCTCTGACCACGCAGGAAAAGCTGCAGATTATCGAAGTAGCGAAAGATGCAGCGGGCGGTCAGATCCCGGTCATTGCGGGGGTGGCCGAATTCACCACCGCGTTTGCACAGAAGATGGCGAAAGAGGCAGAGCGCGTGGGCGTCGACGGTATTATGGTGATGCCTGCGCTGGTGTATTCCTCAAAACCGCATGAAACAGCGGCCCACTTCCGCAGTGTGGCTACGGCTACCGACCTGCCTATCATGGTGTACAACAACCCGCCGATTTACAAAAACGACGTGACGCCGGACATCCTGGCGACGCTGGCCGACTGCGACAACATCGTCTGCTTCAAAGACTCCTCCGGCGATACCCGCCGTTTTATCGACTTACGCAACTCCGTTGGCGACCGCTTTGTGCTGTTCGCTGGGCTGGATGATGTGGTGGTTGAGAGCATTGCCGTTGGGGCGGAAGGCTGGATCTCCGGAATGTCGAACGCCTTCCCGCGAGAAGGGGAGACGTTGTTCCGCCTGGCGAAACAACAGCGTTATGAGGAGGCGATGGCGCTTTACCGCTGGTTTATGCCGTTGCTGCATCTGGATGCGCGCCCGGATCTGGTGCAGTGCATCAAGCTCTGTGAAGAATTGCTGGGGCGCGGCAGCGCCATTACCCGTCCACCGCGTCTGGCGCTGGAAGGGGATACCCGTGCGCAAGTGGTGGCGATTGTTGAGAAGGCGCTGGCGACCCGTCCACAGCTGCCGGATGTCGGCCTTTAAGTAAAGGAGTGATGATGACGCTACCTCTCTCTGTTTCGGGTCAGCAGTTTATCGCCGGACGTCGCGTGGCAAGCGGTGAGGCGACGCTGCCAAGCCTGCGTGCCGCTGACGGCAAGCTGACCGGATACCATTTTTACCCGGCCTCTCGTGAGGAGGCCGCCGCCGCGGCGGAGGCGGCTGACCAGGCGTTTCCTGTCTATTCACAGACTGCGCCGGACGTGCGTGCCCGCTTTCTCGACACCCTTGCCGACGAGCTGGATTTGCTCGGCGAGGATTTTTTCGCCATAGCCCACCAGGAAACGGCACTACCGCTGGCGCGGTTACAGGGAGAGCGCACCCGTACCAGTAATCAGCTGCGCATGTTTGCCGGGGTGCTGCGTCGGGGCGATGCCTTTGGCGTACGTATTGATACCGCACTCCCTGACCGCCAGCCCCTGCCGCGTCCGGATCTGCGTCAGTATCTGACCGCGCTTGGCCCGGTGGCGGTGTTCGGGGCCAGCAATTTTCCGCTGGCCTTTTCTACGGCAGGAGGCGATACCGCATCCGCGCTGGCGGCGGGTTGTCCGGTGGTGGTGAAAGCCCATCCCGGACATATGGCGACGGCGGAATTGACTGCCCAGGCGATTGTGCGTGCGGTCGCGGCATCTGGCCTGCCTGCGGGCGTTTTTAACATGATTTTCGGCACCGATATTGGCGCGGATCTGGTTCGCCATCCGGCGATTCAGGCGGTGGGTTTTACCGGTTCGCTGCGCGGCGGTAAGGCGCTCTGGCAGCTGGCGCAGCAGCGTCCGCAGCCGATCCCCGTCTTTGCGGAAATGTCGGCCATTAACCCGCTGATTATTCTGCCGCAGGCCGTCGCCACGCGGGCAGAAATGCTGGCCAATGAGCTGGTGTCCTCTTTCACTCTGGGATGTGGACAGTTTTGTACCAAGCCGGGGCTGATCCTTGTCTTACGCGGCGAGGGTATGTCCCGCTTCACGCAGGCACTGAAGGTCGCGGTTGACCTGGCACCGGCACAGATCATGCTGAATGCCCCGACGCTTGCCCATTATGAAGAGGGTGTCAGCGCGCTTGAGGCACATCCGCATATTCAGCGTTTGGCAGGGTCTGATGAATCGGTCATCGGCCGTGCGCAGGCCCGGTTGTATCGGGCTCCGGCTTCGCTGCTGCTGGCACAGGATCCACTGCTACAGCAGGAAGTGTTTGGCCCGCTGGCGGTGTTGGTCGAGGTGGCCGATGAGGCGGAGTTGCAGTCCATTTTGCGCGTGATTCCGGGCCAACTGACGGCTACTGTGCACGCCGAATCTGATGATGGGCCGCTGGCACAGCGCCTACTGCCAGCCCTCACTGAAAAAGCGGGACGCGTTTTGTTTAACGGTTATCCGACCGGCGTTGAGGTCTGTGATGCCATGGTGCACGGTGGTCCGTGGCCTGCCACCACCGATGCTCGCGGTACCTCGGTAGGGACGCAATCCATCGACCGTTTTTTACGCCCGGTATGCCTGCAAAATGTGCCTGCCGCGCTGCTTCCGCCTGCTGTCCAGGATGACAACCCTCTGAACCTGCTGCGCCTGATTAACGGGCAGTGGACCCGGGAAGCCATTTCCCCCTCTGTTGACTGAAGGGCATGACCATGACGATTCACTCTACGCACCAAACACAGGCCCGCGTTGCTGAGGTGGGTAAATTTAAAAAGCAGCTAACGCTAACCGACCTGACGTTTATTGGGCTTGGGGCTATCTTCGGTTCCGGCTGGCTGTTTGCCGCAAGCCATGTGGCATCGATTGCCGGACCTGCGGGCATTGCCTCGTGGGTCATCGGCGGAATTGCCGTTTTGCTGTTGGGGATTGTCTATTGTGAGCTGGGCGCGGCACTGCCTCGTGCCGGGGGGATTATCCGTTATCCGGTCTTTTCCCACGGTGAGTTGATGGGGTATCTGCTTGGATTTATTACGCTGATTGCGTTTTCAAGCCTCATCTCCATAGAGATTGTTGCTGCACGGCAGTATGCGGCAGCATGGTTCCCGATGCTGACTCAAACTGGTTCAAGCGACCCAACGTTGCTGGGATGGGTAGTGCAGTTTTTGCTGCTGTGTTTGTTCTTCGGGCTGAATTACTACAGCGTTAAAACGTTTGCCCGTTCCAATAACATCATCAGTATTCTGAAATTTTTGGTGCCGTTAGCGGTCGTTGTGACGCTATTTACCTTTTTCAAACCTGAGAACCTGCACGTTCAGGGGATTGCACCCTTTGGTATGTCGGGCGTTGAGGCTGCGATTAGCGCCGGTGGGATCATCTTCGCCTACCTGGGGTTGACGCCAATTATTTCTGTGGCGAGTGAAGTAAAGAATCCACAGCGTACCATCCCGGTGGCGCTGATTTTATCCGTGGTGCTGTCGACGATTATTTATGTGCTGTTGCAGTTGGCATTTCTTGGCAGTATTCCGACCGATATGCTGGGTGGCGGCTGGGCAGAGATCAGCAAGCAATTTTCGCTGCCGTACCGGGATATCGCCATTACGCTCGGTATGGGCTGGCTGGCGTTTATGGTAGTGTGCGACGCGATTGTCTCCCCAAGTGGTACCGGCAATATCTACATGAACGCCACGCCGCGCGTGATTTATGGCTGGGCGAAAGCAGGCACCTTCTTTAAGACGTTTACCCACATCGATAAAGAGTCTGGCATTCCCCGTCCGGCGCTGTGGCTGACCTTTGCATTGTCTATCTTTTGGACATTGCCGTTCCCGTCATGGGAGCAGCTGATAAGCGTGGTGTCGGCGGCGCTGGTACTGAGCTACGCCATTGCCCCGGTCACGGCGGCGGGGCTACGGCGTAATGCACCGGATTTGCCGCGCCCATTCCGCGTGCGTGCCTTCGGGATTATCGGTCCGGTGTCGTTTGTGATTTCGGCGCTGATTGTATTCTGGTCTGGCTGGGGGACGCTGTCATGGCTGCTGGGGCTGCAGATTGTGATGTTTGTCGTCTATGTGCTTTGCAAATCAAAAGTGCCGGTGCACACCGTGAGTCTGGCACAGCAGGTGAAGTCGTCTCTGTGGCTTATCGCCTTCTACGCGCTGATTATGCTCTTCTCCTGGCTGGGTAGTTTTGGGGGCTCAGGGGTGATTGGTCATCCGTGGGATACGGTGGTGGTAGCGGTGATGTCGCTGGGAATTTACTACTGGGGTGAGCGAACCTGTCTGCCGCAGGCTAACTTTACTGGTGATGAAGAAGAGTAAAGGAGTCGGTCATGGAGATGGTAAACCTCTCGTTAACAGAGGCTTATGCGCTGGCATATAAGGTGCTGCGCGGGAACGGATTCAGTGAAGCGCATGCCGTGGTGGTCGCGACAAACGTGACCCACGGTGAGCGTGATGGCTGTGCCTCGCATGGTTTGTGGCGGTTGCTGGGGATTGTGGAGACGCGACGTAAAGGAAAGGTGTCACCTGACGCTGAGCCGGTTATCACCGATACCGCGCCGGCCATTGTGAAGGTGGACGCCGGTGGGGCATTTTCCCTGCTGGCATTCGAGCGCGCGCTTCCACTGCTGATAGAAAAGGCGCGCCACAGCGGTATTGCAGCCCTGGCGATTAACCGCTGTGTGCACTTTTCGGCGCTGTTTGCCGACGTTGAGCCGCTCACGGAGGCGGGGCTGGTGGCGCTGGCGACGACGCCCAGCCATGCGTGGGTTGCTCCCGCAGGCGGGACGCAGCCGCTTTTTGGCACTAACCCGATAGCATTTGGCTGGCCGCGTGAAGAAAAATCCCCGTTTATCTTCGACATGGCCACCAGTGCGGCGGCACGGGGAGAGATCCAACTCCATCAACGGGCGGGAAAAGCGGTGCCGGAAGGGTGGGGGATTGACGGTGACGGTCAGGCCACCACCGACGCGCAGGCGATCCTCGACGGTGCGATGTTGACGTTTGGCGGGCATAAAGGGTCGGCACTGGCGGCAATGGTGGAACTGCTTGCCGGACCGCTCATCGGCGATATGACCAGCGCGGAATCGCTGGCGTGGGATAAGGGGGCTGGCGGGTTGCCCTATGGTGGCGAGCTGATTCTGGCCCTGGACCCGGCCCGTTTTCTGGGACGGGAGGCTCCGCAGCATCTGGCACGTGCCGAGAGACTCTTTGCCGATATGCAGCGGCAAGGAGCGCGTTTGCCGGGCGAGCGTCGCTATCATTCCCGTATGCGTACAACTCGTGACGGTGTAGAAATAACCCATTCGCTGTTCAAGGATATATCCGCGTTAGTGAAATAATTATCGCGAGAACAGGAGGGATGATGTCCCTCCTGTTATACGTTTATATGAATAGTTACTGTGATTAGCGATGCGCAGGTGTTGGCGCACCTTCGTATCGCGCTAATAAAACCCCTGTAAATTCCCCCAGTGATCTTCGGTAAGCCCAGATGTAAATAAGATGAAATAAGCGCGAATAGCATGCTTTTGGAATAAATAGAAAACGCCTTCATCCCAATAAATCCGGTATTATTCATCGTATTTATTCATTATCTTTCTCGCGCCTGAATATCCCCACGCTCCAGAAAACAACGCCTGTCGGCATCAGACCAAAAATGCGATCTAACTCACTGAAGCAAATCGCAAACTCTGAAACAACGCTTAATTGTACACTTTGCTTTACACTTTTAGTGATGTGAATCACAAATATAAACCCGCGAAGTGATCCGACTCTCACAAATTGGGGTGTACTCATTGAGCAATACATTATGAGAACAGCCTGGAAAGTTAAGTTTTCAGTATTTTCCCTCTCCAGTGACATGCAACGGTGAAGGGCAAATCAACACGCAAAAAAAACTCGTTGAATATGAACGGGTAAAAAAATGACGTGTGATTTGCATCACTCACATTTACAGCTTTTTAAATTATTGCCAGTGATTAATGTTGACCGGGCTATTTCCATAATCAATCAAATCTTGCATAGTGCCTCCACATTATTTCTCCCCCTGGCTCAGGAGGCGAATAGTAATATTTCATCAGGCTTTATTGATGAACCAGGTATGATTTACTTCACATTAATACGTACATGACCACTGTTACTGGAGAAACAAAATGAATTATCCGGCAGAACCCTTCCGTATTAAAAGCGTTGAAACTGTATCTATGATCCCGCGTGATGAGCGCCTTAAGAAAATGCAGGAAGCGGGTTACAATACTTTCCTGTTAAATTCGAAAGATATTTATATTGACCTGCTGACCGACAGTGGCACCAACGCAATGAGCGACAAGCAGTGGGCCGGAATGATGATGGGTGATGAAGCGTACGCGGGCAGCGAAAACTTCTATCATCTGGAAAGAACCGTGCAGGAATTGTTCGGCTTTAAACATATTGTTCCGACTCACCAGGGCCGCGGCGCAGAAAACTTATTATCACAACTGGCTATTAAACCAGGGCAATATGTTGCTGGTAATATGTATTTCACTACCACCCGTTATCACCAGGAAAAAAATGGTGCGGTGTTTGTCGATATCGTTCGTGACGAAGCGCACGATGCCGGTCTGAATATTGCGTTTAAAGGTGATATCGATCTTAAAAAATTACAAAAGCTGATTGATGAAAAAGGCGCAGAGAATATTGCGTATATTTGCCTGGCAGTGACGGTTAACCTCGCGGGCGGCCAGCCGGTCTCGATGGCGAACATGCGTGCGGTGCGTGAACTGACGGCAGCACACGGCATTAAAGTGTTCTACGACGCTACCCGCTGCGTGGAAAACGCCTACTTTATCAAAGAGCAAGAGCAGGGTTTTGAGAACAAGAGCATCGCCGAGATCGTGCATGAGATGTTCAGCTACGCCGACGGTTGTACCATGAGTGGTAAAAAAGACTGTCTGGTGAACATCGGCGGCTTCCTGTGCATGAACGATGACGAAATGTTCTCTTCTGCCAAAGAGTTAGTCGTGGTGTACGAAGGGATGCCATCTTACGGCGGTCTGGCCGGACGCGACATGGAAGCCATGGCGATTGGCCTGCGTGAAGCCATGCAGTACGAGTACATCGAGCACCGCGTGAAGCAGGTTCGCTACCTGGGCGATAAGCTGAAAGCCGCTGGCGTACCGATTGTTGAACCGGTGGGTGGTCACGCGGTATTCCTCGATGCGCGTCGCTTCTGCGAGCACCTCACGCAAGATGAGTTCCCGGCACAAAGTCTGGCCGCCAGCATCTATGTGGAAACCGGCGTACGTAGTATGGAACGCGGAATTATCTCTGCGGGCCGTAATAACGTGACCGGTGAACACCACAGACCGAAACTGGAAACCGTGCGTCTGACTATTCCACGCCGTGTTTATACCTACGCACATATGGATGTCGTGGCTGACGGTATTATTAAACTTTACCAGCACAAAGAAGATATTCGCGGGCTGAAGTTTATTTACGAGCCGAAGCAGTTGCGTTTCTTTACTGCACGCTTTGATTACATCTAAAAAATAGTTATGGCCCCATCACGTGATGGGGCTTTTTTGTATTCCTTTTCCATGAACAGGAAGCCTTTGCGGTGCCCGTTACCGTGACATAACTAAAAAAAGTAAACCCTGACTCCGACATTTTTATTATCCGCATGATGTACAAATGACAGCTGTAATTATAACGAATAGTCTACAGGAACATTTATCATGGATATTAATGCCATTGAGCGACAGAGTAGTACCCCCGGACTGATTAGCGGAACCATGTTGGTTATCGCGACCGTAGTAGGTGGCGGGATGTTCTCCCTGCCGATTGCGATGGCCGGCGTATGGTTCCCCGGTGCGTCTGTTATTCTTCTGTTTATCGCCATCATGATGTTATTAACCGGTCTGATGCTGGTTGAAGTCAACCTGCATTATGGTGCTGGTGCCAGTTTTAATACTTTTACTCAGGATTTATTAGGCCGTAAGTGGAATATCGTTGTCGGTATCGCTTTCGGCTTTGTGCTGTATATTCTGACCTATGCCTATATTTCCGGATCGTCAGCGGTGATGGCGCAAACCGTGTTCAAATACAGCGGCGTGCGCTTTCCGGCGAATATCTCGGTGGTGATCGTCAGTATGCTGGTCGGCGCAATTGCCTGGTACAGCTCATTGCTGGTCGGACGCATCACTACCGTGTTGATTATCGGTAAGTTTATCGCGTTCTTTGCTACTTTCTCCGGGCTGGTTGGTCATATTGAAGTGGCGAAACTTGTCGACAGTGTGGCGGTGGCGCTGCCCAACTCACAGTACCTGCCTTACATTCTGATGACGCTGCCGTTCTGTATTATCTCGTTTGGTTTTCACGGTAACGTGCCGAGCCTGGTCAAGCTGTATGGCAAGAGTGGGGTCCCGAATATCACGCGTTCGATTATCATCGGTACGCTGTTTGCCCTGCTGCTGTATATCTTCTGGCTGGGCGTCACGATGGGTAACATCAGCCGTTCCGCGTTCCCGCCAATTATCGCCAAAGGCGGCAATATCGATGTGTTTGTCGAGGCCATCAGCGAGCTGTTCACCAGCCGGTATATGGATCTGATCCTGACCTTCTTCGGCAACTTCGCAGTAGCCAGTTCTCTGCTGGCGGCGACGCTTGGCTTGTTCGACTATATCGCCGACCTGTTTCACTTCCCGGATGACGGCATGGGCCGCCTGAAAACCGCGCTGGTGACCTACTTTCCGCCAGCCGCCGTGTGCTTCTTCTTCCCGAACGGTTTTGTGCACGCGATTGGCTACGCCGGTCTGGCCTTTACCATCTGGAGCGTGATCCTGCCGCCGTTCCTGGTGAAAGCCGCGCGGAAACGTTTTCCGACCGCCAGCTATACCGCGCCCTGTAATAACACCGTGCTTAACCTGGTGATTGTCTGTGGGGCGGTTGTCTATCTGACGGTTGTTCTGGACGTATTTGGTCTGCTGCCAACGTTTCGTTAGACGGAGTCAAAATGAAAAACGTGTTGTCTGTTCAGTCGTCAGTCGTTTATGGCTATGCCGGAAATAAAGCCGCTGTGCTGCCGATGCAGCTTTCGGGGATCGATGTCTGGCCGTTTTACACCGTACAGTTTTCCAACCACACCCAGTACGGGATGTGGCAGGGCATGGCGATGCCGCACGGCGAGCTGAGTGCCATCATCAGCGGGCTGGATGACCTGCAAAAGCTGGCGCAATGCGATGCCGTGCTGTCCGGGTATCTTGGAGATAAACGTCATTGTGAAGAGGTGAAGCACGCGGTCACCACCATTCGTCAGCGTAATCCGCAGGCGCTCTATTTTTGCGATCCGGTGATGGGCGATCCGCAAAAAGGCTGCATTGTCGCGCAGGGCGTAGAGTCCTTTTTTGTCGATGATGCCATTCAACTGGCCGACATAATGGGACCGAATCTCTATGAGCTGGGCGTGCTGACGGGCAGACAACTGCGTGGTTTTGACGAGGTGGTGGAAGCTGCGCAACAGCTGGTGGCATGGGGGGTGAAAAAGGTGCTGGTGAAGCATCTCGGCGACTGCTCACGGGACAAACAGTCGTTTGAAATGCTGCTGGTGACGCCGGAACAGATGTTACACATTGCCCGGCCGCTGTATACCTTTGCCAAAATGCCGGTGGGCGTTGGGGATCTGATTTGCAGCGTGATGCTGGCCTCACTGCTCAATGGTTATGAGGATAAGCAGGCGCTGGAGCGGACCACCAGTGTCGTCGATGCGGTGATGCGACTGACAAAAGAGCATGATTCGTATGAACTGCGGCTGATAGATGCGCGTCACCAGATAATGGATCCGCAAATTCGCTATCGGGCAGCGGTACTGTAGCGCCGCAGGGAGGCTTTATGTTTCTGACATTGCTGCGGCTTCAGCATCCGCTGGTCTACCGTTTCGCGTGGCTTCGTCTGTGGGTGGCGGTGTTAAGAGCATGCGGTCTGCGTAAGAGGAAGGGGTGAGTATTTTACGCTGCTGTTGCTGCCGGATGCGGCTCGCGCCTTATCCGGCCTACAAATGAGCGTGAAACGCAGGCCTACAAATGAGTGTGAAATATAGGCCTGATAAGCGAAGCGCCATCAGGCATAAGTGCCAGGTATTACACGCGGAAGTAGCGTGGTGGAATCAACGCGGAAAAGGCGTCGAACTTCTTCACCATCTTTTTCCAGAACAACATAACAACAATCCTCGATTTGAAACATCGGCGCTATTTTAGTCAGCGCCGACAAATCGTAAAGCCTGTCGCCTT
Source organism: Citrobacter sp. C13 (assembly GCF_014596815.2). NCBI lineage: Bacteria > Pseudomonadati > Pseudomonadota > Gammaproteobacteria > Enterobacterales > Enterobacteriaceae > Citrobacter > Citrobacter sp. C13. The sequence goes on along the minus strand of NZ_CP115024.1, from coordinate 4,163,592 downwards.
GTTCCGTTTCTGGGGTGGTGTAAACCTTTTTGGTCACTGTGTCGTCAAATACGATTGCCGCGAATTTGACGGGGTTGACAATGGCTTACGCCATAAACCAGTAATAAAAGAGACCGACTTTCAGGCCGAGGATCACAATGTAGGCACAGCAGTATTTCATGGTGCCAGACATGATCTGATTGGCCTGACCGTCCATTTTGGTGGCAGAAACCGCGATGGCGATGCTTTGCGGCGAAATCATTTTGCCCCCCGTAGCGCCAGAGGTATTGGCCGCCGCCAGCCAGTTGGGATCGATATGTAACTTGCTGGCAGCTATGGTTTGCAGCTTGCCGAACAGAATGTTCGAGTTGGTATCGCTGCCGGTAACGAACGTGCCCAGCGCGCCAATCACCGGGGCGAGGAAGACGTACGAGCTGCCGGTCAGATCGACAATCGACTGCGCCAGCGTGGAGATAATCCCGCTGAGATCCATCACCGTGGCCAGCGCGACGATCGCCATAATTGCCACGATAGAGTTTTTAAGCTGGAAAATCGTTTTGATAAATACTTCCAGCATCCCGCGTGCGGACGCTCCCTGAATAAAACCGCCGATAATGGTCGCAAAGATAATCAGCATCCCTGGTGTGGTCACCCATTCAACTTTCAGTGCCATCGTTTTGCCGTCAGCCAACGTGAAATGCAGCACAGAAGCCAGTTGGGACGCCGCACCTTTTATTGTCGGGAACAGCGGCGAACACAGCAGGATAAACACAAAAATAAACAGATAGATAGAGCCCACGCGGAACAGCACTTTTGCCGAGCGCGGCGTGGTTTCGCGGGTATGGCTGACCTCAATGCGCCACTCTGGATCGGTTTTCCCTTTGCGCAGGCGACTGACCATCGCCACGGCAAACAGGCTGACCAGGCTACCGGCAAAAGCGGGTAATTCCGCGCCAAGATGGATGGCGACAAAATATTGCGGAATCAGCGTGGAAATGCCGCAAATCAACGTGATCAGAAATACGCCGCGAATGGCTTTCAGGCCACCGCCAATAATGCAGACAATCACAAACGGCAGCAGGATATTAAACAACGCGAGCTGCAAAATAATGGTTCCGCCTAAGGTATAAACCGGCAGATTAACCTGTTCAGCCAGAATAGAAACCGGGATCCCGACCGCGCCGAATGCGGTAGGAACTGTATTTGCCACGAGAGAGGCAATCGCCGCCTTCAACGGGTTGAATCCCAGCGCAATGAGAATGCCGATCGGAATAGCGACCGCCGTGCCATAGCCCGCTGCGGCTTCAAGAAATCCACCAAAACACCATGAAATCAGCAGCACCTGAATACGCTTATCTTCGCTAATGCTGGCGAGAATATCGCGCAAAATATCCAGCGCTTTGGTCGCCTGCATGACGTTATAACTGAAAATAGCGCCGAGGATCACAATCACGATCGGCCATAGTCCCTTCAGTGCGCCATACCCTATCGCGGCTTTCAGATTTTGTACGGGCATTTCCCAGAATATTGCCGATAGTGCAGCGGTGAATACCAAAGAGATCAGTACGGAATAATGGATGGGCATTTTTAATTTCAGTATTAAAAATACCATCAGCAGCAAAGGAGAGAGTGCCAGAGCAAACATTAAATATTCGTGCATTACAATTCCCGATTTACTTTTTTAGACTGAACTATATTTAGGGGGAAGGAAGCTACCTGAATAATAAAATAAAAAATGCAAACTGAATCGCTTCAGTGAAATAAAGTTATAAAGGTTAATAATTGTATAAATAATGTTATTTTTTTATTAAATATGAATAACCACTAAATATTACAACACCCATTAGAGTTAATCATTAATAGGTATGGGATGATCTTTGCAATAAATGAAATAAGTGTTTTGGCATCCCCTCAAAGGGCGAGGTATGAATTATATGGCGGTGATAATTTCATTAAAAAAATGTGAGCGGTACCGAAAGAAATAAAATGGGGTATTGCATGTGGATATTGATTGAGGGAATATTCTGTTTTGTCATACAAATGAACTTATAGCCATTTTCACTGGCCCTGATATAAGGAGCGGAGAGCCGCCCTCCATGAAACATACTGATAATAAGACCTTTTTGACGACTCTTACCCAATTGGTTGGCCCTGCTCATATCCTCACCGAACCGTCAAAAACTGCGCGTTACCGTAAGGGATTCCGCTCGGGTCAGGGTGATGCTCTGGCGGTGGTTATCCCCGGCTCTTTGCTTGAACTCTGGAAAGTCCTCAGCGCCTGCGTTGAGGCCGATAAAATAATCCTGATGCAGGCGTCGAACACAGGCCTGACCGAGGGTTCGACGCCAAATGGTAATGACTACGACCGCGAGATCGTCATTATCAGCACGCTGCGGCTGGACAGTCTGCATGTGCTGGATGAGGGCAAGCAGGTGCTGGCTTATCCGGGCACCACGCTGTACTCGCTGGAAAAGGCGCTGAAGCCGTTTGGCCGTGAGCCGCATTCGGTGATCGGCTCTTCGTGCATCGGCGCGTCGGTTATCGGCGGTATCTGTAATAACTCGGGCGGTTCTCTGGTCCAGCGAGGCCCGGCTTACACCGAGATGTCGCTGTTTGCCCGCATTGATGAACAGGGACGCTTGCAGCTGGTCAATCACCTTGGCATTGAGCTAGGTCAGACGCCAGAGCAAATCCTTGCCCGGCTGGATAACAATGCGATTGAAGCCGCGCTCGTCAACCATGACGGGCGTCACGCGCACGATCACGACTATGTTAGCCGCGTGCGGGACATCAATGCCGACACGCCAGCACGTTACAACGCTGACCCGGATCGCTTGTTTGAATCCTCTGGCTGCGCGGGCAAGTTAGCGGTGTTTGCCGTACGTCTGGATACCTTTGAAGCCGAGAAGAACCAGCAGGTCTTTTATATCGGTACCAATCAGACTGATGTCCTGACCGAGATTCGCCGCCACATCCTGGCGAATTTTACAAACCTGCCGGTAGCTGGGGAGTATATGCACCGCGATATCTATGATATTGCAGAGAAATACAGCAAAGATACCTTCCTGATGATCGACAAACTTGGTACGGACAAAATGCCGTTCTTCTTCAACCTGAAGGGGCGTACCGAGGCCATACTTGAGAAGGTGAAGATTTTTCGTCCGCACTTTACCGACCGCGCTATGCAGGCTTTTAGCCATCTGTTCCCGAGCCATCTCCCGGCGCGGATGAAGACCTGGCGCGATAACTATGAACACCATCTAATGCTGAAAATGTCAGGCGATGGTGTGGCCGAAGCCCAGGCATGGTTAACGGACTATTTTAAATCGGCCGAGGGCGCGTTCTTTACCTGTACCGCGGAAGAGGGCAGTAAGGCGTTTCTGCATCGTTTTGCCGCTGCGGGCGCTGCCATTCGTTATCAGGCCGTTCATTCCGATGAGGTTGAGGATATTCTCGCGCTGGATATTGCATTACGCCGTAATGATACCGAATGGTATGAGCATTTACCGGCAGAAATTGATAGTCAGTTGGTGCATAAACTCTATTACGGTCATTTTATGTGCTATGTCTTCCATCAGGATTATATCGTTAAAAAAGGCGTAGATGCCCACGCGTTAAAAGAACAGATGCTGGAATTACTGCGCCAACGCGGAGCGCAATATCCGGCGGAACACAATGTCGGTCATCTGTATAAAGCGCCGGAAAATTTGGCGCGTTTTTATCAGGAGAATGATCCGACCAACACTATGAACCCAGGCATTGGTAAAACCAGTAAACAGAAAAACTGGGCATGAAATATGAATGAACATTTGTTTGATATCGCGATATCAAGCGCAATAAACAGAAATGAAGCAATGGAGTAGTTATTGTGAATGTAAATTTCTTTGTTACCTGCATTGGTGACGCACTGAAATCACGGATGGCACGAGACTCCGTATTGCTGCTGGAAAAACTGGGTTGTCGCGTGAATTTCCCCGAGAAGCAAGGGTGTTGCGGTCAGCCAGCCATCAACAGCGGTTACATCAAAGAGGCGATCCCTGGGATGAAAAACCTGATCGCCGCGCTGGAAGACAACGACGATCCGATTATCTCCCCTGCGGGCTCCTGCACCTACGCGGTAAAAAGCTACCCGACGTATCTGGCCGATGAACCGGAATGGGCGCTACGTGCTGAGAAAGTTTCCGCGCGTATGCAGGATCTCACCTCCTTTATCGTCAACAAACTGGGCGTGGTGGACGTTGGCGCCAGCCTGCAGGGGCGCGCTGTGTATCATCCTTCCTGTAGCCTGACCCGCAAACTGGGGGTGAAGGAAGAGCCGCTCACGCTGCTGAAAAACGTGCGCGGACTGGAGCTGCTGACGTTTGCCGATCAGGACACCTGCTGCGGCTTTGGCGGAACGTTCTCGGTCAAGATGGCCGAAATATCCGGTGAGATGGTGAAAGAGAAAGTCTTACATCTGATGGATGCAAAGCCGGAATATTTGATTGGCGCAGACGTCAGCTGCCTGCTGAACATTGGCGGCCGACTGCAACGGGAAGGCCAGCCGGTCAAAGTGATGCATATTGCTGAAGTGCTGATGAGCCGCTGAGGGGAAAGAGATGTCGATAAAAACCAGCGATGTAGAATTTAAACTGCGCATTCGTCAGCAGATAGAAGATCCGATCATGCGCAAAGCCGTGGCTAATGCGCAGGAGCGTATCGGCGCAAATCGGCAAAAAATGGTCGATGAGTTAGGCCACTGGGAAGACTGGCGCGATCGTGCCAGCCAGATCCGCGATCACGTTCTGAGCAACCTCGACGCTTACCTGTATCAACTCTCCGAGAAAGTGACGGAAAACGGCGGGCACGTCTATTTCGCCAAAACCAAAGAAGATGCCACTCGCTACATTTTGCAGGTTGCGCAAAGTAAAAATGCGCAGAAGGTGGTGAAGTCCAAGTCGATGGTGACCGAAGAGATCGGCGTCAACCATGTGCTGCAGGACGCCGGAATCCAGGTGATCGAAACCGATCTCGGGGAATATATCCTGCAACTGGATCAGGATCCGCCTTCGCACGTCGTGGTCCCGGCGATTCATAAAGATCGCTATCAGATCCGACGCGTGCTGAATGAGCGCTTGGGGTACGACGGCCCGGAAACCCCGGAAGCCATGACCTTGTTCATTCGTCAGAAGATCCGTGAGGATTTCCTCAGTGCCGAAATCGGTATTACGGGCTGTAACTTTGCCGTGGCGGAAACCGGCTCGGTGTGCCTGGTGACCAACGAAGGCAACGCGCGCATGTGCACCACACTGCCGAAAACGCATATTGCGGTGATGGGCATGGAGCGTATCGCGCCGACCTTTGCCGAGGTGGATGTGCTGATCACCATGCTGGCGCGCAGCGCCGTGGGTGCACGTCTGACGGGCTACAACACCTGGCTGACCGGCCCGCGCGAGGCGGATAACGTTGACGGACCGGAAGAGTTCCATCTGGTGATTGTCGATAACGGTCGCTCGCAGGTGCTGGGCTCAGAGTTTCGCGATGTGCTGCGCTGCATCCGCTGCGGAGCCTGTATGAACACCTGTCCGGCATACCGCCACATCGGCGGACACGGCTATGGCTCTATCTATCCAGGACCTATCGGCGCGGTGATTTCTCCGCTGCTCGGCGGCTATAAAGATTTTAAAGACCTGCCGTACGCCTGTTCTTTATGCACGGCCTGTGACAGCGTCTGCCCGGTGCGCATTCCTCTGTCAAAACTGATTCTGCGTCATCGCCGGGTGATGGCCGAGGAGGGCATTACGCCGAAAGCTGAGCGACGGGCGATCAAAATGTTCGCTTATGCCAATAGCCATCCGGGGCTGTGGAAAGTGGGGATGATGGCGGGCGCGCATGCGGCGAGCTGGTTTATCAATGGCGGCAAAACCCCGCTCAAGGTTGGCGCGATTGGTGACTGGATGGAGGCGCGCGACCTGCCTGATGCTGACGGCGAGAGCTTCCGTAGCTGGTTTAAAAAACATCAGGCGCAGGAGAAAAAGAATGGATAACCGTACCGCGTTTTTAAACACCATCGCCCAGGCGCTGGGTCGCCCGCTGCGTTTCGAACCGCAAGCGGATGCCGCGCCGGTTAACAACTATGCCAACGAGCGCCTGACCGAACTTAGCCCGCAGCAGCGCTGCGATGCGTTCATCCAGTTCGCCAGCGAAGTGATGCTGGCTCGCTGCGAGCTGACTCGCGAGGACCTGGCCGCAGACGCGGCGTTACGCCTGTGCGAAGAATTGGGTCAGCAGCCGGTGGTGCTGAGCGGCGACAGCCGGCTGGTGGAGCTGGGTATCACCGAACGCTTGCAGCAGGAATGCAACGCCGTGGTCTGGGATCCGGCGCGTGGTAGCGAAAATATTACCCAGGCCGAGCAGGCGAAAGTCGGCGTAGTGTATGCCGAATATGGCCTGACCGAGTCCGGCGGCGTGGTGCTGTTTTCCGCACCGGAGCGCGGGCGTTCCCTGAGCCTGTTGCCGGAGTCCTCGATTTTCGTGCTGCGTAAAAGCACCATCCTGCCGCGCGTGGCGCAGCTGGCAGAAAAACTGCATCAGAAAGCACAGGCCGGTGAGCGTATGCCATCGTGCATTAATATCATCAGTGGACCCAGCTCGACGGCGGATATTGAGCTTATCAAGGTGGTTGGGGTACATGGCCCGGTGAAGGCGGTGTATCTGATTATTGAGGATTGTTGAGGCAGGATGGAAAACCGCTCTGGCGCTATAGGCCAGAGCGGTATCGACGTTATGCAATCATGCTGATGATCAACACGATAATCAGGCCAACCACGGAGTTTACCAGCTCCAGCAGACCCCAGGTTTTCAGCGTATCCTTCACCGACAGGTCAAAGTAGCCTTTGAACAGCCAGAACGAAGCATCGTTGATATGGGTCAGTGTGTTGGAACCCGCCGCTGTTGCCAGTACCAGCAACGCCGGGTCGACGCCCACCAGTTGACCGGTTGCCGGGTCGAGGATTGCTGCGCTAATAATCCCCGCGGCCGTCATGGCTGAGACTACGCCCTGACCCGTTGCCAGACGAATCAGCACGGTTATCAATCACGCCATGATATAGGGAGAAATATTACCGTGTGACATCAGCATGCCGATGGTATCGCCGATGCCGGTATCGATAATGGTTTGCTTCAGTACGCCGCCCGCGCCGATGATCAGGATCACCATGGCGATGCTTTTCACCGCGTTTTCAAAGGCGTTCATTACCCACTGCATGTCATGACCGCGCGCGGTACCAAACAGCACGAAGGCGACAACCATGGCGATAAACATTGCAATCGGCGAGGAGCCTAAGAAGTTGACCACTTCCCACGCCTGCGTCCCTTTCACCAGCCAGATGTTGGCGATGGTGGTGGAGATCATGATGATCGCCGGGATCAGCGGCACCAGGATAGAAACTCCGAAGGACGGCAGGTTGTTCTGGTCAACCGGTACGTCGGCCTTCATGAATGACGGCGTTGGACGATCGAGGTTGCCGAGGAATTTCGGCAGAATAAGCCCGGCGCAGATCACGCTCGGAATGGTCACCAGGATACCGTAGATGTAGACCATGCCCATGTCAGCGCCGTAGGCGTTAACCAGCGCGACCGGACCCGGCTGCGGTGGGAACAGTGAGTGAGCGGTGGTGGCGGCGGCAACCGCAGGAATCGCCAGCTTGAGGAACGGGATCTTCGCTTCCGCGGCAATGACGATCACCAGCGGTGCCAGCATAATAAACGCCACTTCATAGAACATCGCCAGGCCGAAGATCAGACCAATAATGATCACCGACAGCTGCACGTAACGTAGACCGAGTCGCGCCAGCAGCGTATGGGCAATCTGATGCGCCGCCCCGGAGTCAACCATCAGCTTACCGATGACTGCCCCGAATACCACGATAATCGCCAGCTCACCCAGCGTGCTGCCAAAGCCGGATTTCATGGTATGCAGCAGTTCCATTAAATCCATTCCCGCCAGCATACCGACCGAGAGTGCCGCCAGCAGCAGGGCGACCATCGAGTTTATTTTGAATCTTAAATTGAGCACCAGCATCAGGCCGATGCCGAATACAACCCACAGAATATTGAGAACGTGCATATAACGTCTACCTTACTTTGGTTGAACTATTATGATTTTGGTTGAGATGTTACATATATTGGTCAACCTATGATGCGATAGATGTCACATTGCGTTACATGTTTACATTAATACTGGGTTGTCTGGACGTAAAAAGGCGATCTAATCAGCAGGTATCGTGATTTGGTTAACCAATTTAGCGCTTCAGGTTGACATGTAATACCAAAAGGAGGAATTTATGTGCCATATCGTCGAGTCCATAACGTAAATGAGGAATAAAACATGGAACAGACATGGCGCTGGTATGGTCCTAACGATCCGGTCACCTTAGCGGATGTACGTCAGGCGGGTGCTACGGGCGTTGTTACCGCCTTGCACCATATCCCGAACGGGGAAGTGTGGACGGTTGATGAGATCCTAAAACGCAAAGCCATTATTGAGCAGGCGGGCTTGGTATGGTCGGTCGTCGAAAGCGTACCGATCCACGAAGACATTAAAACCCGTTCCGGCAACTATCAGCAGTGGATTGCCAACTACCAGCAAAGCCTGCGTAACCTGGCCGAGTGCGGCATTCGTACCGTGTGCTACAACTTTATGCCGGTTCTCGACTGGACCCGTACCGACCTGGAATACGTCCTGCCGGACGGCTCCAAAGCGCTGCGTTTCGATCAAATTGAATTTGCCGCCTTTGAGCTGCATATCCTCAAACGCCCGGGCGCGGAAGCGGACTACACCGCCGAAGAGATTGCGCAGGCGCATGAACGCTTCACCACCATGAGCGAAGAAGACAAAGCACGTCTGACCCGCAATATCATAGCCGGTTTGCCGGGCGCGGAAGAGGGCTACACGCTCGACCAGTTCCGCCAGCATCTTGAACGCTATAAGGATATCGATAAAGCTGCGCTGCGTGAGAATTTTGCCGTCTTCCTGAAGGCGATTATTCCTGTAGCAGAAGAGGTCGGTGTGCGCATGGCGGTACACCCGGACGATCCGCCGCGCCCAATCCTTGGCCTGCCACGCATTGTTTCCACCGTGGAAGACATGCAGTGGATGGTCGATACGGTCAACAGCATGGCGAACGGTTTCACCATGTGTACCGGCTCCTACGGCGTTCGTGCGGATAACGACCTGGTCGACATGATCAAACAGTTTGGCCCGCGCATTTACTTCACCCATTTGCGCTCCACGCTGCGTGAAGATAACCCGAAAACTTTCCATGAAGCGGCGCATCTTAACGGCGACGTCGACATGTACGAAGTGGTGAAAGCGATCGTTGAGGAAGAACAGCGCCGTAAAGCCGAGGGCAAAGAGGATCTGATTCCTATGCGCCCGGACCACGGTCACCAGATGCTTGACGACCTGAAAAAGAAAACCAACCCAGGTTACTCCGCGATTGGTCGCCTGAAAGGCCTGGCGGAAGTACGTGGCGTTGAGATGGCTATCCAGCGCGCTTTCTTTAGCCGCTAAAGCAGTGTTGCCGGTCGCCTGTCTGGCCGGCTTTTTTCTTTTCTCTCCGTTGGTCTTTCCGACGGGATCTGGAGTTCACGATGACAACGACAATTGCCAATAGCAACCTGCCGGTTGCACGCCCTGCATGGGACAGCTCTCGTCTGCAATCCCGCATTGTTCACCTGGGATGCGGCGCTTTTCACCGCGCGCATCAGGCGCTGTACACCCACCACCTGCTGGAAACCACCGACAGCGACTGGGGTATCTGTGAAGTTAACCTGATGCCGGGTAATGACTGCATACTGATTGAAAACCTGCGCAAGCAACAATTGCTGTATACCGTGGCGGAAAAAGGCGCGGACAATACCGTGCTGAAAGTGATTGGCTCAATGAAAGAAGCCCTGCACCCGGAGCTTGATGGCTGTGATGGTATTTTACAGGCCATGGCGCGCCCGCAGACGGCAATTGTCTCGCTGACGGTCACGGAAAAAGGCTACTGCACCGATGCCGCCAGCGGTCAGTTAGATCTCAATAACCCACTGATTAAACACGATCTGGCAAATCCGGCCGCGCCGAAGTCGGCGATTGGTTACATCGTACAGGCGCTGCATCTGCGTCGTGAGCAGGGACTGGCGGCCTTTACCGTGATGTCCTGCGATAACGTGCGTGAAAATGGGCATGTGGCGAAAGTCGCGGTGCTGGGCCTGGCGCAGGCGCGTGACCCGCAGCTGGCGCAGTGGATTGAAGCAAACGCCACTTTCCCGTGTACCATGGTAGACCGCATTGTTCCGGCGGCAACGCCTGAAACGTTGCAGGAGATTGCCGACCAGTTGGGCGTTTACGATCCGTGCGCTATCGCCTGCGAACCGTTCCGCCAGTGGGTGATTGAAGACAACTTTGTTAACGGTCGTCCTGACTGGGACAAAGTCGGCGCACAGTTTGTTGCCGACGTAGTACCGTTTGAAATGATGAAACTGCGCATGCTCAACGGTAGCCACTCTTTCCTCGCTTATCTGGGCTATCTTGGCGGTTATGAAACCATCGCTGACACCATGACCAATCCAGCGTACCGCAAAGCGGCGTTTGCACTGATGATGCAGGAGCAAGCGCCAACGCTGTCGATGCCGGAAGGCACCGATCTCAACGCCTACGCGACGCTGCTGATCGAGCGTTTCAGCAACCCGTCTCTGCGCCACCGTACCTGGCAGATTGCGATGGACGGCAGCCAGAAACTGCCACAGCGTCTGCTGGATCCGGTGCGTCTGCATCTGCAAAACGGCAGCGGCTGGCGTCATCTGGCACTGGGCATCGCGGGCTGGATGCGCTACACCCACGGTGTGGATGAACAGGGGCAAGTCATTGATGTTGTCGACCCAATGCAGGCCGAATTCCAGCGCATTAACCAACAGTTCCAGGGAGCCGAACGGGTGACGGCGCTGCTGGGGTTAAGCGGCATTTTTGGTCACGATCTGGCGGAAAACGCCGATTTTGTGGAAACGATTATCGCGGAGTATCAACAGTTGTGTGAACACGGCGCACGCGAGTGCGTTGCAGCGTTAAGCGCTGACGCATAACCTCCCAGGTATGACGGGTCAATCAAAATACTAATTTGGTTGACCCGTTTTCTGTTTTTGGCTTCCCGCAAATGCTATAGTTCAGGCGAAAAAACGTTATTGGTAGGCCGGGTGGCTGCGCGCGCCTTATCCGGCCTACGGATTCTGAATTGACGCATCTGACGGACATAACACGATGAAATCGAACACTTCTCAGCAAAGACCCTACCAGGAAGTGGGTGCAATGATCCGCGATCTGATTGTCCAGACGCCGTACCTGCCTGGTGAGCGCTTACCGCCGGAGCGTGAAATCGCCGAGAGGCTCAATGTCACTCGCACGGTGGTGCGCGAAGCGCTAATCATGCTGGAAATTAAAGGCCTGGTAGATGTGCGTCGTGGTGCCGGGATCTACGTACTCGACAATGCAGAAGCTCAGACTATCGACAGTTCGGATGTGAATCATTGCAATGATGCTGGCCCGTTTGAGCTGCTGCAGGCGCGACAGCTGCTGGAAAGCAACATCGCCGAATTTGCCGCACTGCAGGCCACCCGCGAAGATATCGTCAAAATGCGCCAGGCGTTGCAACTGGAAGAGCGGGAGCTGGCTTCCAGCGAACCGAACGGTTCTGAAAGCGGTGACATGCAGTTCCATCTCGCTATCGCCGAGGCCACGCATAACAGCATGCTGGTGGAGCTGTTCCGCCAGTCATGGCAGTGGCGCGAGAACAACCCGATGTGGATCCAGCTTCATAGCCATCTCGATGATACCCACTATCGTAAAGAGTGGATGGGCGACCACAAGCAGATCCTGGCGGCGTTAATCAAAAAGGATGCCCGAGCGGCCAAGCTGGCGATGTGGCAGCATCTGGAAAACGTCAAACAGCGCCTGCTGGAGTTTTCAAATGTTGATGACATCGACTTCGATGGCTATCTGTTTGACTCCTGGCCGCTGGATAAAGTTAACGCTTGATTTTACCACCTCTCACGCGGGCTGTTGCGGCCCGCTCGGCATTGCATAACAACCTTTCTTTTCACGTCTTAAACCTCATGTAAAAAATGGTTTCCATAGTCTTCAATGATCATTTTTTTCGCCGCCCCTGTGTGATGTAAATTGATTTTCATCAATTAAAAACAACTTATTTTTGCTTGCGAAAAAATGCTCTATTTACCTTATTTTTACCTTTTTGTGCTTATTTTTAGACAATACAGGTCTGTATTAAGTGAGAATCAAAGTGATTTCCGCTGCAGATAGTGCAGGGCCGCCTGGCATAACAGCGCATAAAAACTGGTGGTTTGCGTAAAAGTAGACATTAATAATGGCATGTAACTCATTGTTTGTAGTGATGTTTTGATTGAGTATTATTATTAATGTGAATGATTCGTGGCTTTTTAATCATATGAATAAAAACGGATGTATGTAAAGCTAACATTACACATTATTCTATAATCAAGTTATCTTTCATTTGAAATAACGTTCCAGTTTTTTGTTCTTTATTAACAGTTTCATTACTATTGTGACTGTATTTTGCCGTTGACATGTTTTTACACTGACTGCATATTTCATCGCCATAAGCGTGTTTGCGTTCAGGAGATGACTATGCCCTCTCGAGATTACCCTGATATCCGAAAAGCCAGGGGAACCCGATCAAAAGATATGGTTCTATTAAGTGCCCGTGTCGATACTTCTCTATGGGAATATGTTCGGACGCTGGCATTTGAAACTCGTAAAAGTAAACAAGACATTATTGCCGAGGCATTAATGTTGCATCGCTCTATTAATGAGAGCACAAGCGAAGAATCTAAGTAATTACTCTCTGTTCGGGTTTTCTTTAAAACCAAAAATTGAAAAAGGTCTTGCCACTTCATTATTGCCTTTATTGGTATATTTTTTCGGTGTGTTATTGGTGTTTCCCCTTATCTGGAGGGGACTTTTTTATGTGGGCATCCCGCCTTCATAACAAAGTTGATAGCAAAATTCACAATTAAAAGTGAGTAATAACATGAAAAAGTCAGTAGTGGCATTAGCTGTAATGGCATTAGGGGTAACCTCCGTTCATGCAGCGGAAATTTATAATAAAGATGGCAACAAACTGGATCTGTACGGCAAAGTAAAAGCGGTCCATTCCTGGACTGACGGCAATAACGCCGATGAGACCTACGCGCGTCTGGGTTTTCGCGGTGAGACACAAATCAACGATCAACTGACCGGTTATGGCCAATTTGAGAGTCAGTTTGATGCCTCTAAAGCAGAAGGTTCTCAGAATGGCGTTAACACACGTCTGGCGTTTGCTGGCCTGGATTACGGCCATGACGTTAGCTTTGACTACGGTCGTAACTACGGTATCGCTTACGACGTGGGAGCTTACACTGACACTCTCTCAGAGTTCGGCGGTGACTCCTTTGAAAATACTGACCGCTTCCTTACTACACGCACTTCTGGCGTTGCAACACTCCGTACCAAAAATCTGTTTGGTGCCGTTGATGGTCTGAACGTTGGTGCGCAATATCAGGGGCAGGACGATACCAATACGGATCCGACCAAACAGCACGGCAACGGCTACGGCTTCTCCCTGGGTTATGACAATATCGCGGATTCCGGCGTATCTGCTATTGCAGCCTATACCAACAGTTCTGTGACTGCTCAGCAGAAACAAAATGGTTGGGATGGTGAAAACGCAGAGTTCTGGGGCGCAGGCCTTAAGTATGATGCAAACGCTATCTACGTTGCAACCATGTACGGTGAGTCTCACAACCTGATTCAGGATGCGGACAAAGCGCAGCACTTTGAAGCGATGGCGGCCTATGTGTTTGATTTTGGTCTGCGTCCGAACGTGGGCTACGTCCATACGCGTGACAACAACAATAACGATCTGACCGAATACGTTGCGCTGGGCACAGACTACTACTTCAACAAAAACATGGTTGCTGATGTGGGTTACAAAATTAACCTGCTCGATGGCAAAGACGGCGACAATCAGGTTGTTGCGGGTCTGACCTATCAGTTCTAAGTAGTTATACTAGTACGAAAAAGGCGTCTTGGTTAAGACGCCTTTTTTACATCTGCTGGAGTTTAAACCGGCTGACTCTCTTTCATCTGTACACCGTTAAACAGCCATTGCCAGATGCCCACTTTTACCCATGCGACCACGCAGAGGATCAGATAAAAAAGCGGATTATGGGTAATGGTAACGCGCATGACTTCCATTAAATCCACATGCAAATTTCCGGCAATTGCCATATTGATAACAAAAATAGAGGCCACCGCGCTGGCCAGTAAAATAAGTATGGCATGTAACTTTGTTATCTCCGGTAACTTGCCAGAGGCCCATTGCCATAAGAATGTTGTTGATAACAGGAAGATAATAAACAATCCCAGTGCGCCAAACAGGCCAAAGTCTTTATAATCCTTTAGCGTGCCAATTAAACCCGCCAAAATAATTAACCCCAGTAGTATTTTTTTAAACCACGACATGTGCCTTTCCCGAAGATGGTGTTGATGTTGAATTAATATGTCCATTTTTACGCATTTTAAATTGAGTTTATAAATGAACTGCCGGGAATTATAAATTGTCTGACGGGTAATTGCCGATTATTTGCGGTTTATTAAATGCTGACATTTAATTGCGGACTAATCCGAATATATCTTCTTTAGACGTTAGCCGGTTATACCCTTTTGGGCGAGGCGAAACGCTGTTTGTATAATTGCGTGAGGCTGATAATTGCCGCAATAAACAACGCGACCGCGCCGCACACCGTGGCGTTAACGATCGCCTGTGCGCCGCTTCCCAGCAGGCTGGTTAATAGCGGACCAAGTATTTGCCCAATGCCGTAAGTCAGAGTGACCAGGCCCAGCAGATTAATATTGCGCGGTACGCTAAGTTGTCGGGCAAGCGGCATCACCAGTGAAGTGGTTCCCATAAACGTTGCGCCAAACCCCATGCTGCTTATCACCAGCAGCGGCAAGGAGCCGCTGGCGAGCGTCATGACCACGCAGGCGCTTTGAATCAGCAAATTCGCCGTCAGGCATTGCAATACACCCCAGCGTCGGGCGGCCCACAGCCAGGCGAAACACCCCGGAATTATTGATATTCCGACCAGCGACCACAGATGGGCAGTCAACAGCGGCGAACCGGCACTTTTCGCCATCAGCGGCAGGTAGGTGGCGACAATGATGTAGCCAAATCCGGCCAGCCCGTACAGCAGCGCCAGCAGCCACCAGGACATAGGCTGATGCTCTGTTTTTACCGGGGCCGCGGCGGGGAGCACGTGGTCGCGAGATGGCAGGAGTATAACCAGTAGCACAAAGAACAGAGCCGAGGCTGCCGCCGCGCCCAGCCAGAGCGTATGTAAGGACAGCGCAAAATGCAGACCGCTAATGACATATTCATTGCCCAGCAAAATGCCTGCACCAACGCCGGAGAACAACGCCGCGATCACGAAGGGATGCCGGGTATGATGCAGGACGATCATTGAGCCAAAGATCATCATACCGGCACTGGCGACGCCTGCCAGAAAGCGGATCAGCATCACCAGCGCGGGCTGCGTAAAGCTGGCCATCGCCAGAATCAGTCCTGCGGTAGCGAGCGCGGACGTTAGCAGCATCGGGCGTAAGCGTGAGGGAAGATGGAAGAGCCCGAAGGAGAAGAGCAGGCTTCCTGCCAGATACCCGGCGTAGTTGGCGCTGGCAATCCAGGAGAGTTGGTCAAACGTAAATTGACCTTCCGATAGCAGCACCGGCAGCATTGGTGTATACAGAAAGCGCCCAATTCCCATACCCAGTGTTAAGACCAGCATGCCAAAAAGCGCGACGCTGATGGCATGACGATTTGAATCTGGGCTTCCCTGGGACATACGGACTCTCATTTCGCGCTGTTAGCTGATAATTGTTATATTACATGCGTAAATGATAATGAAAAGTAAAATAAAACTAAGTCCCCTGGCACGTTCAGGAAGGAGGAAAAGTGGCAAGGCAGCGCCAGTCTCCGTTTTCAAGACGGTAGATAGATTCGGTATGACCCGGAATTATCCACTCATCCTCCTTGCCAGCAACACAGTCGATGTAAATGCACAGCCCGCAGCCACCGCGTAGCTCGCGGGGAATATCTGCCACCCGAAAGCACATACCCGCAGCCTGTAGCGCTTTACGCGTTTTGATGACGCCGAGGGTAGTATGAAACAAGAACAGTGTTTCCTTCACTCACGTTTCCCCTGACGCTGACCAATTAACGCGGCCCCAATCGCCCCAGCAAACTGCGCGTCGGGATGCGTGTGTACGGGAATGCCAATGTGGCCTTCAAGCATACGAGCAAAGGCGTGACAGTGGCTTACTCCCCCGGTAAATAACAGTGGAGCCTGCCCTGAAAGCCGTCCGATGAAATTCGCGCTGCGTCGGGCCATCGCGTTGATCACACCTGCTAAAATGGCCTCCGGCGCGACACCCGCAGAGCGCAGGCTGATAACCTCTGACTCGGCAAAAACCGTACACATGCTGGTGATGGCATGTGGTTCGACGCCAGCGGTAATCGCATCTAGCTGCTCTACGCTGGCGCCGAGCGTGCGTGAGATGACTTCCAGAAATCGTCCGGTCCCTGCCGCACATTTGTCGTTCATCAAGAAATCGCTGAGGTTGCCATCATCATCTAACTGGATGACTTTACTGTCCTGACCGCCGATATCAATCACTGTGCGGGTGCCGGGAGCCAGCAAGCGCGCCCCCAGCCCGTGGCAGGAAATTTCAGTGACCTGTTTGTCGGCATAATCCACGAGCTGCCGTCCGTAGCCAGTGAGGGTTAAAAATGGTCTATCGTTCAGCCCCGCTTGCAGCGTTTCCCATGCCTGAGCGATCGCTTCGGCAGGGCGAAAAGGTGTTGGGCAGAGGAAGCGACGTCTGATGACGTTCCTTTCCAACAAAATACCTTTAGTCGCCGTGGAGCCGGAATCGATCCCTATTGAGTATGTCATCCCTGTTCCTCACAACATTTCAATGAACGCGGCGACACGAGTGCTAAGTTGGCCGATATCCGCGCTGGAGTAGTCGGTTTCAATAGCGATATAGGGAATGTTGTGCTGCTGGCGGACGTGGCGTTTAATGGCCAGTGATTCAACGGCGTAAGTGTGGCAAGCCTGTAAAATGACATCGACGACGCCGTCAGCCTGGTACTCTTCAACCATTTGGCTGAGCATTTTCAGACGTTGATCGTTAGGGGAAATACATGAGCAGCCGATGGCGAGGTATTTATCGGTCAGCGCGTCGTAGACGTCGCCAGTTTCCTCCACGCACTGTTCAGTGGCTTTCGCCCCGGTGCAGTTTTCATAGCCCACCACCCAACCGCCGTTTTCTTCAATGGCACGAACCACTTTTTCTGCCGCGCCGCCGATGGGGCAGCCGGTTATCAGTATGCGTGGACGCGATGCCAGACGTTTCCCGGCCTGCCATTCCTGATGTACCCGCTCGGCCATGCTATTAAGCTCGTCGATCAGCGCTGCTTTATCAAAGCGGAAGGTTGCACCGTAGACGACTTTCAGAATGTCACTGCCGCTGAGTGCGGGTGGGTTGAGCTGACCAACGCGGTAGAAGTTTGCCAGTGCACGACGTTCCTGGTTTTTTAGAATGACGGCTTCACGTAGCGCGGCTTCGGTTATCGGGGTGCCAAAACGGGCTTCGATTACCTGCTGCAAACGCAGGATCTCGGCTTTCCACAGCGCCCGCGAAGCCGCATCACTGGCGCTGTTGGGCAGTTGCATCACATGTACCGCTTTAAATTCAGCCATGTACTCGTACATCTTCTTTTTACCATCGCAGGTCGTTTCGCCCACCACCAGGTCAGAGAAGTAGAAGTACGGACATTTATCCGTTTTACCAAACCCGTAGCTGCTTTTGATCAGTGGACACAGGTTTCGTGGCAGATCTTTTTCGGCCTCTTCAATCGTTTCATCAGAGGTTGAGCATAGCGAAACGACGACCGCGCCTGCCGCCATCGCTATCTCCTGCGGCATAAAGGTGCAATAGGTCCCAACGAGCGGGATACCCTGCTCTTTAAGATCCATTACGGTGAGAAAACCTTTCTGACGGGCGTCGGAGAATTGATTAAAAATGGCGGGTAAATCGGTGATTAGCGACATGATTTTCCTTCCCCGTAACACGGGAGACAGTAAAAAGACGTCGCATTATAACCATGCAATTTATCTGGCTTTATTGATGTACAACAATTGTGCGCTTACAGATTACGACTGTAGACCCGTGAGACTTCCCCCCACGGATGATAGCCCGGCCCGTCAAAGTAAAATCCCGCTTTCTCGTATAAGCCTTCCAGGTCAGTACACAAATGGAGCTGCATAAAGCCTAGCTGTCTGGCCTGCTGCGCAATATGTTCAATCAGGCGAAATGCCAGACCGTGACCACGATAGCGAGGATCGATATAGAGTGCGCATAGCCACGGCCACAGTTCGCCGCGACTGATAAAATCATTAGTGATCAATCCGGCGCAGCCAACAATGCTGTCGCCGTCCTGCAGCCAGTACCACTGCGGTAGCGGGTTCTTTGCGCCAATGCAACGATGCAGCGCATCTTCGTATACCTTCACGGAGTCTTCTGAGGCCCATTGTTGCTGAAAGTAAGCGGTGACCTCGTGCAGTTTTTCCGGTGTTTCGCGCAGGGAAAAAATGCGGATGTTCATCGTCATTGAATTTTTCTCCTTAAAAATTCGCCAGCGTCAGCAGGGACGGAATTTGCGACAACAGATATAAAACCAGCCCAATAGAACCGCCAACCAGCGTGCCGTTGACGCGGATAAACTGCAAATCTTTACCGATGTTCAGTTCAATTTGCTGCGACATATCGCGTGCATCCCAGCTTTTCACCGTGTCGCTGATATGGCGCGTCAGGAAGGTGGCGAACTCTGGCGCTACTTTATGCGCGGCCTGCTCCAGATGCCCATTCAGTGAGGCGCGCAGGGCGCTGTCGGCTACCAGCGTTTCGCCGAACCACTGCCCGGCGCTGGCGATGCGCTGCTTCACGCGGGAATCATCGGCGTTAATGTCGGTTTTCACCCACTGACGCAGGTCTGCCCACAGCTCGCCAAGATAACGGTTGAAGGCTTCATCTTCCTTCAGATAGCTTTTCAGGCTTTCGGCCCGCACGGCCATCTCCGGATCGTGTTTGAGCTTATCGATGAGCTTAAACGTGGCGCGATCGAAGGCATGGCGGATCTGATGTGCTCGATCGTGGCTGATGTCATCCAGCAAGGAGTTAACGGCATCAGACACCAGCTCGGCACTGTGCTCGCCCAACCATTCGGTCGGCAGGATCTTCGCTTTCAGCGGATGTTCGGTTTCCAGCCAGTGCACGACCTGTCTGGCGATAAACGCTCGCGAGCTGTCGCGCTGGAGCAGGGCGATCAGTTGGGCGATCAGCGTGTCGAGCAGCACCTGATGGCGATTGTTTTTGGTCATGCTTTCCAGCATCAGCGCACTGGTACCTGAGAGATCGACCTTGTCGATGGCCTTGTGCACCGCCCGCTTGATCAGCCGCTGAATGCGCGAGTCGTCGGTCAGTTCGAGAAAACCGCTCATAATTTGCAGCAGATGCTGGCCGATGCGCTGGGCGTTTTCCGGCTGGCTGAACCAGTTGCCGATCAACAGCGCCGGTTCATGGCGGCGGATCAGCGCGACCAGCGACTGGGTATCGAGAAATTTTTCCTGCACAAATTGCCCGAGATTTTCGCCGATCCGATCCTTATTGCGCGGGATAATCGCCGTGTGCTGCGAGATAAACGGGATCGGCACCCGGCGAAAAAGCGCCACCACGGCAAACCAGTCCGCCAGCGCGCCCACCATCGCCGCTTCGGCGATCGCTTTGATCCCCAGTACCCAAAAGTTAGGCGGCAGAAACAGCGTGATGACGAAAGTGGCAGCGGCAATCAGCAGCAATGAGAGCGCCAGTCGCTTGGCGCGTTTGAGTTCAGCAATTTTATTCATAGGCTTAAGGATAGAGCCAGACGGGGGGATCGCGCAAAAAATGTGGAGCGCCTCCCATTTTCAGGTGGGCTGGGCTTACTCCGGGATCCAGTTGTCCCAGGCGGGTAAGGGGCCGAGTTCCGCCACCAGAAAATCGATAAACGATCGCACCTTAGGATTGCTGTACTTGCTGGGAAAGTACAGCGCATACAGGGCGTGAGTTTCACAGGTGATAGTGCCGTCGAGCATCAGCGGCGTTATCTCTTCTTTTTGAATATGATCGCCAATCAGATAGGTGGGCAAATACGCCACTCCCTGATCTTCTAACACCGACTTCAGTAATACCAGGCTGCTGTTGGCCTGGATTGGCATATGCAGTTTTAACGGGTGCAGGCGATCCTGTTCATCCGCCACCTTCAGCACCGGTGTGAGGCCTGGATAAACCAGACAATCATGATCCACCAGATCGCTTCGACGCTGGGGCATGCCTTTTTTGGCGAGGTAGCCGGGTGAGGCACAGTACGCCCAGCGAACAGGCACCAGCTTGCGCATCGCATAGTTTTGCGGCGGTGCGGTGGAGATGCGCAGGGCGATGTCGAAATCTGTTTCGTTCAGATTCACAAAGTTATCGTTGAGATCGATATACAGATTCACATCCGGGAACTGGGAGCGATATTTATCCACCAGGTTCACCAGCCGGGAATAACCAAACGCAATTGAGCAGGTTATGCGTAATTCACCCTGCGGGCTGTGGTAATAACCGGAAGTGGTATTCAGCGTTTCATCGAATTCTTTCAAAAGCTTATTAGCGCGGTTGAAGAGATATTGCCCTGCGTCGGTCAGGGTAATACTGCGGGTGGTGCGTTTAATTAAAGTCGTGCCCAGCGTGTCTTCCATCGCAGCCAGACTTTTGCTGACCGCAGACGGCGATACGTTGAGCTGCGCCGCGGCTTCTGACAATCCTCCGCAGTCGACGATTTTAGTAAAAAACTCCAGATGCTTGAGTGAAATCGGCGTACTCATAGTTTCCTTTAATTCACAAGTGATTTGCAAAAACGGTACGAATAGGCCGTTACATTCGCGTTTTAAACATGCAACTATTGAATCACAGGAAACAACTTGCTGGCAAAATGAAAAAATAACAACTTAGGTGAGTTACGTCACAAAATAAAAGGAGGCGAAACGGAAACTCATCACATTGTGAATTTAATCTCATTAATTATTATTCTAAAGGTACCGATTATGTGGTCACGACTCGAACCCTACAAATCGTCGATTATTTTATTAGTTGCTCTGGTGATTGGCGGCTTATTAGGTATTTATGCCCCATCGTTTGCAAGTAAACTCCAGCCAATAGGTCAGATATTCTTAAACCTGCTATTTATGATTATTGTGCCGCTGGTGGGGATCAGCGTTATGTCTTCGATCGCCAGTATGACCGACCTGAAAAGGCTGGGGCGTATTATGGCGATAATCTTTATTGTTTCGATCGCCATGGCCTTTATTCCAGCCGCCGGGATCGTTGCGCTGGCGCTATGGTATAACCCGGCGCAGGGCGTCACTATCGATCTCTCGCAGTCGGTGCAGACGGGCAGCGGTAAGATGGATTTTGTCAGTATGATCACCACCAGCGACTTTATCGGACTGTTTTCTAAGTCCAATATTCTGGCGCTGATCGTAATGGCGATCATCGCCGGTGTCGCAATTGGCCAGTCGGATCAGGCCGGTAAACGCATTGCGTCGCTGCTGGAAGACGCCAATACCGTGATCATGAAGATCGTGTCGATCATTATGAAGGTTGCGCCAATTGGTCTGGGCTGCTACTTCGCCGCCACCATGGCCAGTCAGGACTCGGCGCTGCTGTTAACCTTTGCCCGTGCTATCGGCCTGTTTATGGTCGCCACGCTGGTCTATTTTGTTTTTGGCTCAATTCTTTATTCGTATATTGGCGGCGGTATTCCGGCGGTCAGAGCCTTCTGGCGTAATGCGATTGAGCCGTCTGCCACTGCGCTGGGGACCTGCTCTTCGCTGGGGACGCTGCCGGTAACGCTGCGTGCCGGTAAGGCGATGGGGATTAACCCGGAAATCGTTGATGTCTCCATTCCGCTGCTGGTGAACCTGAATAAAGGCGGCGTGGCGATGATTGCCGCGCTAAAAATTGTCTTTATCTATTCTGTGCTGGGCATGGAGTTCACCACCGAGACCTTCTTCCTGACGATGCTGATCGCGGTGCTCTCCGCCATTATTGTCGGCGGCGTACCGGGCGGGGCATTCCTCGGTGAAATCTTTATCGTCACCACGCTCGGCCTGCCGATGGAAGCGATCCCGATGCTGGTGGTGCTGGGCACGATTACCGATGCGCCGGCCACACTGATCAACGTTATCCATGATTTGAATGCGGCGCAGATTGTCGAACGGTTCGCTGGAAAAAAGCAGACCAACACTGAAATAAACTCTACTGCTGCGGTGGTATAGGTCTCACACGGATTAAGAACAGGAGATGTTATGAAAGACGCAATGAAGCTTGAGACGCACCTGGTTGTTGCTGGTCGTGACAAACGCTACACCCAGGGAGCGGTGAATCCGGTTATCCAACGCGCCTCTTCACTGGTATTTGATACCGTGAAGGACAAGAAATTTGCCACCGCCAATCGCGCGAACGGCGAGCTGTTTTACGGTCGTCGCGGAACCTACACCCACTTTGCCTTTCAGAAGGCAATGAGCGAGCTGGAAGGCGGCGTTGGCTGCGCGCTGTACCCGTGCGGCGCTGCGGCGGTGACTAACGCGATTCTGGCGTTTGTTCAGGGTGGTGATCATATTCTGATGACGGGCGCGGCCTATGAACCAACCCAGGATTTTTGCAATAAGATCCTGAGTAAATTCAAAGTGGAAACAACGTATTACGATCCGCTGATTGGTGCAGGTATCGTCGATCTTCTGCGTCCGGAAACGAAGGTGGTATTCCTTGAGTCACCAAGTTCTATCACCATGGAAGTCCAGGACGTGCCGGGGATGGTGAAGGCTATCCGCGCGGTGAATCCGGAGATTGTTATTATGATCGACAACACCTGGGCGGCGGGCGTGCTGTTCAAAGCGCTGGATTATGGCGTGGATATTTCCATTCAGGCGGGAACGAAGTACACCATCGGTCATTCGGACGGCATGCTGGGCACGGCGGTGTCGAACGCCCGTTGTTGGGATCGTCTGCGCGAGAACTCCTATCTGATGGGGCAAACGCTGGACGCCGATACGGCCTACAATGGCAGTCGTGGATTGCGCACCCTGGCGGTACGCCTTAAGCAGCATCAGGAGAGCAGCATCCATATTGCCCGCTGGCTGTCGGCAAGGCCGGAAGTGGCACGGGTGAATCATCCGGCATTACCGGAATGTCCGGGCCATGAGTATTTTCAGCGTGATTTTATCGGAAGCTCAGGCCTGTTCTCGTTTGTGCTGAAAAAGAGATTGACCGACGAACAGATGGCGAATTTCCTCGATAACTTCTCGCTGTTCCATATGGCCTATTCGTGGGGCGGATTTGAATCGCTCATTCTGGCGAACCAGCCGGAAGAGCTGAACAGCATTCGCCCGGCTGGAGAGGTGGATTTCAGCGGTACGCTGGTCAGGGTGCATATCGGCCTTGAGGATATCGACGACCTGATTGCCGATCTGGAAGCGGGATTTGCACGCATTGCGTAAGGTGAGGTGAGCGTAGCCGGATGCGGCGCAAGCGCTTATCCGGCCTACATAGTTGTCGTAGGCCGGATAAGCGGGCAGGTTAGTTTTCAGTGGCTAACGTCGTTGCCTCATGCTGGCGTACCCGTTTGAGTAAACCTGCCAGCGTGAACACGACAGCGAGCCCTGCCGCAACCGCCAGCAGATGAAACGAAATCCTGCCGCCGTTAAACCATAGCCAGCGCCCAATTTCGACAGAAACCGCCATCACCGTCAGGATCACCATATTCAACGATGCGGAAACCGTACCCTTCGGTAAGTTGTTGGAAAACAGTGTAAAGCGGAACAGCGTCGGGAAGATCATCCCAATACCAAACGCATACAGGCTGGTCCCCAGCACCGACCACAGCCAGACGTGCGGCCACAGTAAATTGCCGACAATCAGCACTGCCAGCCCGCTCAGCTGTATAGGTGCGGCCCGCCAGATGAAGCGTGGTTGGGTCGGATCTTTCACGAAACGAACCACCACCATATTGGCGACGATCACTGCGCCGAACACCGGGGCCTGTGCCCAGGCAAACTCCGATGTGGTCATGCCGCCAGCATCGATCAGAATAACCGGTGAGACCGCCACCCAGCTCATCATCGGGATATAGCTTAACGACAGCGTGGCTGCGCCAAACAGGAACACCCGGTTGCGGAAAACGTCGCGGAAATCACGCACTACGCCGCGGGCACTGAACGGCACCGCGCCGCGCTGGACGGTTTCCGGCATGGCTAACATTAACCCAATCAGGGCGATAAGCCCCATGACGGCAATGATGGCAAACAGGATCTTCCAGTGTACAAAGTGCATCAGCGCGGCCCCGGAGAGCGGGCCGATAACCGGTGCAACCAACACAATGGAAGTGATTATCGCCATTAACTTAATGGCCTTCGTTTGCCCAAACGCCTCCTGCACCGTGACATAGCCAACGGTCGCGATAAAGCAGATGCTGGTGCCCTGCACAAATCGGGCTACCAGAAATTGCGTCATTGAGGTGGTGAACAGCGTGGCAGCGCAGGCGAGGGTAAAGATTAACGCCCCCGCAATCAGCACGGGTCGACGGCCAATTCGGTCGGAAATCGGCCCCAGCAGCCATTGCAGCGCCATGCCGCCCGCCAGATAGAGGCTCACCGCAGCGGGTGCCAGGCTAACATCGGCGTTGAAATCACGTACCACATTGATGATGCCAGGCTGGATCAGGTCCGTCGACAGATAGGCGGCGAAGTCATATAAAATCAACGCGACAGGAAAAAATAGCGTTGTGGCGCGTTGGGAGAAAAACGCGAGAATCCGTTGCATAAAACAGCTCCTTGTCGGGAGAAAACCCTCAACGGGAATAGCGAAATTCAATACCGTCTTTGAGACGTCAGACCGATGACAGAAAAAAGCAGACTGCAAATGTACTGAATTTCATGTAATCAAAAACGCTGTCTGCGCGAAGCGCAAACAGAAGATACGCTCACTGACGCGGGGTCAGAAAACGTAACGATTACAGGTAACAATCAGCACATCGCACCTCAGGAAGAGTAAGTTGAACGGGTAATAACCATCCGCAGTGTAATGCGGATTGGATATTAATTAAACGAGTTTATCCGGTTTATGTGCAGAAAATCGCCCTGGAAATCAGACTACGATGCTCGGCAAAAACCGCAGCGCGATGGCACAACCGAAGATAATCAATACACCCCCAGCGATACGTTCTACCCATAATATCCCTCTGGATAACCGTCGCTGGATCTGCGGTAAACCGATGAACATCACGATCAGCAGATCCCAGCACAGCACTACGCTGGTCATCCAGATCCCGCTCATGGTTTGTTGCAGCAGCGTCACCGACGGGCCGAGCAGGGCGGTCATTAGCGCCAGATAGAACAGCGCATTTTTTGGGTTGAGCAGTGACGAACCCAATCCCAGCAGTAGCTGTTTGCCAAATCCTGGACAGGTAGACTGGGTGTCTGTTCCGGTCAGCGTTTGCGGGCGGCTGCGTACCAGCAGGCTGCCAATCCACAATAAATAAAGCGCGCCCAGCAGCTCAATAACCGTAAACAACAGGGGAAGCTGGCGCAGGATCCCCCAACCGATAATTGCCAGCAGAACATACAGCCCGTTGCCGAAAGCGATCCCCACGCACAACCCGGCGCTGCCGCGCATCCGGTATCGTGCGGCGTAACCGACCAGTAAAAAGAAGTCCGGCCCGGGGCTAAGCAATGCGACGAAATGCGCCAGCGCCAGCGCGGGAAAAGCAGAAGGAAAAAGTACAGAAAGCAGCGACATAGCGACCTCAGAGAATGAATCTGAGAGCACCGTACGCCTGACGCAGCGCTAATTATTGTCTGATATTGATCGTCCCAACGCGTACTGGCGCGGTGTGGCGGCGGTGTAGCGAACAAAGGTGCGATGGAAATGGCTCTGGTCGGCAAACCCGCTCTGGTATCCGACATCGGCAATTTCGTCTCCGGCCCGCAGCCGCTGGCGAGCATAGTCAATCCGTATGATGTTCA
Organism: Citrobacter sp. C13; assembly: GCF_014596815.2. Taxonomy (NCBI): domain Bacteria; kingdom Pseudomonadati; phylum Pseudomonadota; class Gammaproteobacteria; order Enterobacterales; family Enterobacteriaceae; genus Citrobacter; species Citrobacter sp. C13. The sequence goes on along the minus strand of NZ_CP115024.1, from coordinate 4,137,351 downwards.
GATAACTTCCTGGCGTCAGCCCGGTGTCTTGCTTAAAGATACGGATCAGCGTCTCTTTACGCATGTGACACTCATGTGCCAGCTCATCGAGTGAGGGCGGCGCGAGCAGGCTGGACTGCAACCGTTCGCGCAGATACTGGCTGGTGGCGCTTGAGTTTTCTGGTGCGACCGACTGCAACGGCAGCGAGTGAAGCAATGCTTGCGCGGCATCCGTTATTTGCGCGGTTTGGCGTTGCGGCATGAGCGTCACAAGGTGCATATAACGCTGGAATAATTGCGCATCGCGGATAACGGGAGCAGGCGTGCAAAGCCGCTGATTGGTGTTCTGTGCAGGGAGATTAGCAAGACACCACTGGGCATCAAGATAAAGCATATGATAGCTACGAAACTGTCCGTTAACAGGATTACAGCTGTGAGGTGCCAGCGGCGGTATCACAATCAGGTCGCCCACCTGCAGATGGTATTCCTCGCCATCGCACTGACAGCACGTTTCCCCCTCGAGAATTGCCCCAATCGAGAGCTGAGAGTGGTGATGCCGCTTATAGGCCTGCTGGCTCTGCCAGGTGCTGCGCAGTTCCAGCCACGGCAACTGCTCATCACGCCAGAACGATTGTGGAATATCTCGGGTATGCGTCACATCGTGTCCTCCCTGAAAGTGATGGTTTGTTATAGCACAGGCCGGGAGGTGAAAAAGTGGGAATGCGCATTGAGATGGCGATTCTGCGTGACGTGTTCCAGACAAATGTAGACGTTACATAAGGGCGTTGTTATCCCGGAAATCGCCTCGCAAAGAGAGAAAGTTGCAGGTGAGGATGTGGTTTTCCGGCGCTACAGTCATGGCATCTTATTTTCAGGTGAAGGATCGCCATGAACAAAGCTTCCGCTTCAACACCGCATGATGCGGTTTTTAAAACATTTTTACGTCACCCTGAGACTGCACGGGATTTCCTACAAATACATCTTCCCGCTTCGCTGCGCGAGCTTTGCGATCTTCGGACGCTTAAACTCGAGTCAGACAGTTTTATCGAAGAGAATTTACGTGCGTACTATTCCGATGTGCTGTGGTCGGTGAAAACGACGGATGGGGATGGATATATTTATGTAGTGATTGAACACCAAAGCACACCGGATGCGCATATGGCATTCAGACTGATGCGCTATGCGGTAGCGGCCATGCAGAAACATTTAGATGCCGGGCATCAGCAGTTGCCGCTGGTGGTGCCGATGCTGTTTTATCACGGCGCTAAAAGCCCGTACCCTTATTCGCTGTGCTGGCTGGATGAGTTTGCCAACCCGAAGCTGGCTCGTCAGCTGTATGCTGCGGCGTTTCCGCTGGTGGATATTACGGTTATTCCGGATGACGAAATTGTGCAGCATCGACGTATGGCGCTGCTGGAGTTAATCCAAAAACATATCCGTCAACGCGATCTTATGGGGTTGGTCGAGCAAATTGTTTCCCTGCTACTTACCGGACTGACTAATGACACTCAGATAAAGACGCTGTTTAATTATATTTTACGAACTGGCGATGCACCTCGATTCAGTGAGTTTATTCGCGGGGTTGCCGAACGTTCACCGCAGCACAAGGAGCAATTGATGACGATCGCGGACAGATTACATGAGGCAGGACTACAAAAAGGCAGGCTGGAAGGGCTTCGAGAGGGGCGACGTGATGAGGCACTGCGTATTGCCCGCACCATGCTGGCAGATGGCATCGATATCAGCACGGTACAAAAAATCACCCGACTTTCCGCTGAAGATATTCAGGGTTTAAGACATTAGATATAGCTTAAACTGCCTAATTGCCTGCCCGGAAGCGCCGGGCAGCTCGATCTACTCTATTGCCGTTTTTACCGCCTCTCCGAGCTTCTGCATTACTTCCCGATGCTTATCGTTTGGCGGCAATGCGCAGTTGATGCGCACACAGTTGCGATACTTCCCCGATGCGGAGAACAGAGAACCCGGTGCAACCTGGATTTTGAGGCGACAGAGCTGCTTAGCGACACAGACCATATCGACCTGGAGCGGCAGCTCGACCCACAGCATAAAGCCACCTTTTGGTCGGGTGACGCAGATCCCGCAGGGGAAGTATTCCCGTACCCAGCAGGTGTAGATCTCCATATTGCGCTGATAAATCTGGCGCATACGACGAATATGTCGATGATAATGACCTTCGCGCACAAAGGAAGCCGCTGCCAGTTGCGTAGCGGGAACGTTAGTTCCAATGACGGCGTACTTCATGTGCAGCAGTTTGTTGTAATAACGACCGGGCACCACCCAACCCACGCGCAGACCGGGGGCGACGGATTTGGTAAACGAACTGCAGAGTATTACGCGGCCGTCGCTGTCCCAGGAGTGGATCGTGCGCGGGCGCGGGTACTCTGTGGCCAGCTCGCCATACACATCGTCTTCAAAAATGACGATGTCGTGACGCTGGGCGAGGGCGAGCACCGCCCGTTTACGCGCATCCGGCATAATGAATCCGAGCGGGTTGTTGCAGTTGGGAACCAGCAGCACACCTTTGATCGGCCACTGATCCAGCGCCAGCTCCAGCGCTTCAATGCTGATCCCGGTATCCGGATCGGTTGGGATCTCAATCACCTTGATCCCTAAGCCGCGCAGTAGCTGCATCGTGCCGTAGTAGGCCGGTGATTCAACGGCGACAATATCTCCGGGCTGGCAGACCGTCAGCAGCGCCAGCGACATTCCGCTCTGACTACCGCTGGTGATCACAATATCATCTGCATTAACCACCGAACCGCCGTCCAGCATCAGCCGCGCAATCTGCTGACGCAGTTCACGGCATCCGGAGATTTCATCGTAGCCCAGTATCGCGCGCAGATTATGCTGTGCCACGCGGCTGAGCTCGCGCCACAGCGGCTTCAGGCTGGGTTGATTAATATCGGGCACGCCGCTGCTAAACGGGATTATCGATTTGTCCGCGTTGCCCTTTAGCATATCCAGCACCTGATCCCACTGTGTTATTTCGACCGGACGCTGTACCGGACGCGACATCGGTGGCACGGGTGGCTGCGCTTTTTGTGGCGCGACAAAATAACCGGAACGTGGTTGGGGCGTGATCAGCTGGCGCTGTTCCAGCGTCTGATACGCCTGCTGGACGGTGCTGATGCTGACCCCATGCTCCTGGCTCAGGCTGCGAACCGAGGGCAGTTTTTCGCCATGGCGATACAGCCCTTGCTCAATGCGTTCGGCCAGCAGATTGGCCAGATGTTGGTAACGCGTCATGCTGTATCCCTCATGGGTACCATACAGATTAAAAAATCAGTACAGATTGGCGTGAAAAAAGCGATGCAGAACTCTTTTTAACCAATCTGTATGTTAAATAAAAGTACTTTGTGAGTCTGTATTGTTTTAGGCCAGATCCGTGAAGATAAAGCCTCTGGCAAGGCGGGGAGGCAAGGTATGGAATTTCACGAGAATAAAGCAAAACAGCCGTTTATTGGGTTTGTGCTGATCTGGCGGGCATACAAGGCGTGGCGGCTTCGAGCGCAAACGCGGCGCGTATTGCAACAGATGAGCGATGAGCGGCTGCGGGACGTCGGGCTGCGACGCGATCAGGTGGAGTGATTTTCTTTCATCGACAGAGGCTGGGGGGTTATCGTCCCGGCCTCTTTTATATTCACGATATTTATCAATTCATGCTTCTGGATAGCCTGTTCCTTGATACTTATCCTGATAAGTATTATTTTCTTTTCAGCGATGAGGGGAAAATAAGATGACTGAAGATGAACTGTTTGCCCGCCGACCAATGGGGATGCGCATGGCAATGGTGGTGCGCCAGTGGCGGGCCATTATTGATGCTGCCATCACCGATACAGGCCTGACGCAGTCCAGCTGGACGGTACTGATGCAACTGTATCAACTGGGAGACAACGTCTCAGTCAGTGAACTGGCACAAATGCAGGGCATCGAACTGCCGCCGCTGATGCGCACCCTCTCGCAGCTGGAAAAGCAGGGCTATCTGCTGCGTTCCACATCGCCTTATGACAAACGCATCCGCCTGCTGGCGCTGACCGCGCAAGGCCGCGCAAGGCTGGACGAACTCAACCGGGTGATAGAGACATACCAACATCGCGTCACCTGCACCATCCCTGAGGCGGAACTCGCTTCCTTCAGCGCCACGCTCAATCAAATCGCCTGCAATCTGCGGACAATCCGCGAAGAAGACAATCAACACTAAAAAACTATGATGACCCCAGAACAAAAATTTGCCCGTTGGGTAAGGGTGAGTATTGCCGCTTTCCTGGTAATATTCGCCTGGTTTATCGTTGCCGATATCTGGATCCCGCTGACGCCGGACTCCACGGTGATGCGCGTGGTAACGCCTGTTTCCTCACGCGTTTCCGGCTACGTCTCGCAGGTGCATGTACACAATAATAGCCAGGTGAAGAAGGGCGATTTGCTGTACGAACTGGATCCGACGCCATTTATCAATAAGGTCGAGGCTGCGCAAATTGCCCTTGAGCAGGCGAAGCTGAGTAACCAACAGCTGGATGCGCAGATCGTCTCTGCCCGCGCCAACCTGCGCACCGCGCAATTCAACGCCCGCAACGATAAGACCACCTTAGACCGCTATCAGCGCCTGAGCGCCATGCAGAATGTGTCGCAATCCGATCTCGACAAGGTGCGTACCGCCTGGCAAACCAGCGAGCAGTCGGTGGCGGCGCTGAATGCCAGTATTCAGAACCTGCTGATCCAGCGCGGCGAGCGCGATGACAAACGTAACGTAACGCTGCAAAAATACCGTAACACGCTGGAAGAGGCGCAGCTGAACCTCGGCTGGAGCAAAGTATATGCCCAGACCGACGGTACGGTGAGTAATCTCCAGCTTAGCCCAGGGCTTTACGCCACCGCGGCCACGCCGCTGCTGGCGCTGGTCAGCCATCAGACCGATATCGTGGCCGACTTTCGCGAGAAAAGTCTGCGCCACACTCGCGTGAATACCGATGCCGCCGTGGTGTTCGATGCCTTGCCGGGCAAGGTTTTCTCTGCCCGCGTCACCAGCAGCGATGCCGGTATTCTGGCGGGTCAGGAGCAGGTTAACGGCCAGCTGTCGCAGCCGGAACAGTCCACCCGCTGGGTGCGCGATGCCCAGCGTATGCGCATTCACGTCGCGCTGAACGAACCGCTCGACACGCCGTTACCGACCGGGGCGCGCGCCACGGTACAGCTGTATAACAGCGAGGGGATGTTCGCCCGCACCTTTGCCGGGGCGCAGATCCACCTCGTTAGTTGGCTGCATTATGTCTATTAACACGCTGGCCCACGTCTTTACGCCGCACGGGAATATTGTCTATACCGCCAATGATTTTCGCCAGACCCTGCGTATCTCCGTTGCCGGGACAATCGCGCTGAGTATCTCGACATTCTACAACGTGCAGTACGGCGTATTTTTTGTGGTTTATCCGCTGATGCTGCTGTCGCTGGTGCCAGTATTCAACCGCCATGTGGCAACACAGTTTGTGTTCAGCGCGGCGGTGAACTGCGTTGAAATGGTGCTGATTGTCGGTTATCTCTCGCAGTGGCCGCTGATCATGACGCTGGTGGTGTTCGGTCTGTACGTGATGCGTTTTCGTTTTATGAGCAAAGGACCGCTGTTTCTGCTCGGCTCGATGGGCGTGGTGTGCCAGAGCACGATGCTCAACTTTATGAGCTATCCCACCACCAACTGGCATACGCTGATGTTCTCCAATATGGAAGCCTGCGTCATGGCGGTGGCGCTGAGTGCGCTGCTGCATTATCTGATCCCGGACGTAGAACCTCGCCAGCCGCCGCCGCGCATTGAAAAAGATGCCGCCCGGGTTCGCCACGAGTCGCTGCTTTCCGGCACGGTGGCGACGATGATTTTTGTGGTCTTCCAGATCTGCGATTTGAGTGATTCGCTGTCGGCGCTGATGGCCGGCATTTTGATCCTGTTTCCGATGCACTATCGTGGCGCGGTGATTAGCTCGATCTGGCGCGTGGTTGGGGTGGTGCTGGCCTGCCTGTATATTCTGCTGGTACAGCTGCTTATCTATGATTTCAGCAACCATATGGTGCTGATGATGCCACTGATTGGCCTCGGGCTGGCGTTCAGCGCCCGCCTGCACGTAATGGAAAAAGTCGGCGCGGGCGTGGGTTTTGCCAGTATCACTACTATCGGCATTATGTTTGGCCAGAACCTGCACCCGGATCAGGACCTCGTGTTCAGCGATCTGTACCGCATCACCTCCGTCACCGCCGCGCTGGTGGCAACGCTCACCATGGTGTTTCTGGTACACCGGGTGTTGAACTGCTTTGCCGCGACGCGGTTTGTGATTACTGAGTGAGTGGGCAGTGAGTGCCGGATGGCGGCTGCGCCTGATCCGGCCTACGGGAAAGTGCCATTAGTAGGCCCGGTAAGCGTAGCGCCACCGGGCAATTCAGCAGGCGATTACTTCTTCAATCCCGCAAACGCGGCTCGGATCTCGTCTTCCGGCAAATTAATGCCGATAAACACCAGTTGGCTGTGCGGTTGCTCGTCGCCCCACGGGCGGTCCCAGTCGGCGCTGTACAAGCGCTGCACGCCCTGGAACAGCAGGCGGTTCGGCTCGCCTTCAATCCACAGCATGCCTTTATAGCGCAGCAGCTTCTCGGCGGATTCCAGCAGCAGGTTTTCCATCACTCGCGACACGTCGCTGATGTTTACCGGGTAATCCAGCTCGACGACGATCGAGGAGATATCGTTTTGCTTGTCGGCGATAAAGTGGAAGCGCGGTTTGGCGCTGACCACGTTCTCTTCCAGCATAAAACCGTTGGTGTCGAACAATTGCGCGAGGTCGATATCGCCATGCGTCACGGTGTAAATCGGCGCACGGGCGTTGATGCGCGCCAGGCGCTCACGCAGTTTTTCGCTTTCACCCGCGACGTCGGTTTTGGTCAGCAGGATCCGGTCGGCGTAGCCGACCTGCGACTGGGCGATGGTGAACTGGTTCATCTGCTCGTCGGCATGTACCGCGTCAACCAGCGCAATTACGCCGTCCAGCAGGTAGCGTTCGCAAATCACTTCATGAGAGAAAAAGGTCTGGATGATCGGGCCGGGATCGGCCATGCCGGTGCATTCGATCACCAGACGGTCGAAATTGATGGCGCCTTTGTCGAGGTTATCGAGCAGGTCTAACAGTGCGTCTTCCAGCTCACTGGAGCGGGTACAGCAAATGCAGCCGTTGGTCAGGGTTTTGATCTGCGTGGCGCGATCGCCAATCAGCTGATCGTCCACCGAGACTTCGCCGAATTCGTTTTCGATAACGGCAATCTTGTAACCGTGCTGCTCGTTGAGAATATGGCGCAGCAGGGTGGTTTTACCCGCGCCAAGAAAACCGGTGAGTAGGGTAACTGCAATCGGGGTCATTCACTTCTCCTTCTAACAGCAACTGCTTCCGCCGCTACCGTAGCGGGCTTCCTGGCGCTCGCGGAAGAATTCTTCGTAGGTCATGTACGGCTTATCGGGATGGTTGGTCTTCATGTGCTCGACGTAGTTGTCGTAGTCCGGAATACCAATCAGCATTTTCGCAGCCTGACCGAGATATTTTTTTGCCTGACCTAAAGTACCAAACATGGAACGCCCTGTTAATGAATAAAGCCGGATGGCGGCTTGCGCCTGATCCGGCCTACGTTAACTTTACTTTGTAGGCCGGGAGCGCAGTTCGCCACCCGGCTTCAGGTTAGTGGTGTGAAGAGGTCTTCACGCCGCCTTCCGGCACCGGTACATACGGCGTCTCTTTATCAGAGCGACCGTTGATGGCGCGGGCTTTCTGCCAGGTACGGAACCCGTAGAAAATGATGCTGTACACCACCACCAGGAACAGAATACTCAGACCTGCGTTGGTGTAGTTGTTGACGACGATGTGGTTCATGTTGGCAATCTGCTGAGCGGTCAGTTCGCCGCCGTTAGCAATCTTCTCTTTGTACTGATTCGCCATGAAGAAGAAGCCTTCCATCTGCGGGTTGGTGCTGAACAGTTTCAGACCCAGCGCCCATGTGGTGCAGATAAGCAGCCATACTGCCGGAACAACGGTAACCCAGATGTATTTGGTGCGCTGCATTTTAACCAGTACCACGGTGCCGAGAACCAGTGCCACGGCAGCCAGCATCTGGTTAGAGATACCGAACAGCGGCCACAGGCTCTTAACGCCGCCCAGCGGGTCAACAACGCCTTGATACAGCAGGTAACCCCACAGGCCTACGCAGCCCGCAGTACCTACAACGCCTGCAACCAGGGAGTCGGTTTTCTTCAGGAACGGCACGAAGTTACCCAGTAAATCCTGCAGCATAAAGCGGCCAGAACGGGTACCGGCATCCAGTGCGGTCAGGATGAACAGCGCTTCAAACAGAATACCGAAGTGGTACCAGAAGCCCATATCAGCCATCGGCAGCACTTTGTGGAATACGTGAGCGATACCAACGGCCAGCGTCGGTGCGCCACCTGCTCGGTTCAGAACGGACGGTTCACCGATGTCTTTCGCGGTTTGCAGGATCTGCTCAGGCGAAATGACGAAGCCCCAGGAGCTGACGGTCGCTGCCGCATGTGCGGTGACGTCTTTCAACTGCGCCATAATCAGCGGTGCGTTTTCGCCGCTCATTTCATGCAGGTTCGGCATGGTGATGCCAAGGCCCGCAGGCGGGGTGTTCATCGCGAAGTACAGACCTGGTTCGATGATAGACGCGGCAACCAGCGCCATAATTGCGACGAAGGATTCCATCAGCATTGCGCCGTAACCGATAAAGCGCGCATCGGTTTCACAGGCCAGCAGCTTCGGTGTGGTTCCGGAAGCAATCAGCGCGTGGAAGCCAGATACCGCACCACACGCGATGGTGATGAACAGGAACGGGAACAGAGCGCCTTTCCACAGCGGACCGGTACCATCAACGTACTGGGTCATCGCTGGCATTTTCAGTTCCGGGTTGAGGATAACAATCCCCACCGCCAGACCGACGATAACGCCGATTTTCAGGAAGGTAGCCAGATAGTCGCGCGGGGCGAGGATCAGCCATACCGGCAGCAGCGCAGAGATAAATGCGTAGCCGATCAGGGTAAAGGTAATAGTGGTGTCTTTAAAGGTCAGCGCCGGGCCCCAGTACGGGTCGTGCGCAATCACGCCGCCGAAGTAGATAGAAGCTACCAGCAGCACAATACCAATCACCGACACTTCGCCCACGCGTCCCGGTCGCAGGAATCGCATGTAGATCCCCATGAACAACGCGATAGGTACGGTTGAGCAGACGGTGAACACACCCCACGGGCTTTCTGCCAGCGCTTTCACTACGATCAACGCCAGTACTGCGAGGATGATGATCATGATTAAGAAGCAGCCGAACAGCGCAATGGTTCCCGGGATCGGGCCCATCTCTTCTTTGATCATCTCACCCAGAGATGCGCCGTTACGGCGGGAAGAGATAAACAGCACCATGAAGTCCTGTACCGCACCGGCCAGCACGACGCCTGCCAGCAGCCACAGCGTACCGGGCAGGTAGCCCATCTGCGCGGCCAGTACCGGCCCAACCAGCGGACCTGCACCTGCGATAGCGGCAAAGTGGTGACCAAACAAGACGTTACGGTTGGTTGGAACGTAGTTCAGACCGTCATTGTTGATGACCGCCGGCGTGGCACGCGTTGGGTCAAGTTTCATCACCTTTTGGGCGATGTACAGGCTGTAGTAACGATAGGCCACCAGATAAACAGAAACTGAGGCGACCACGATCCACAGGGCACTAATGTGTTCACCCCGACGTAATGCCACTACCGAGAGGCAGAATGCACCGATGATTCCGAGAATCACCCAGGGTATGTGCTTGAATATCTTTTTCGTATCCATAGTAAAACCTGGTATCTAATTAATAATTGGCCGAAGCCGCGTGGGTTTGATCTTGTGTTTGAGGAGGTAAATTGACTGCTATGTTGGGGGGATCTTGCCAGAGAATTACGAGCGTAAAGTAAGGTAAATAAGTGAGCGGTTGTATGTCAGCTTAAGCGGTCCCAAGTGTCAGTGAGCGGTAAACTGCGGGGAGAACGGGGAAATTTATGTGATTGAGATCACGGCATTATAGCGTTTGCCTGCCTACATGCCGTGTTTTCCCACTGACAAAGCACCTCACTGAGAGACTCAGATTACGATATAACAGTAAGGCGTATGTTCGATGTCTCTGAGCAACACATGTTTCTTACGTGATTTAGTCAGGTAATATTTTTCATCCAGATAGTAGTCAATGAGTTCATCGAGACGCTCTTTATCTATGCGGGGCGTTACCCCCAGCGTCCAGAAGCTACGCAGCTCTAATTCCGAACGTTTGATTTTTGCGCTTTTAACCAAATCAGCAATCATATTTCTGACGCAGCTTGTCGGATCCTGGTTCTGTTTGAGTTCAAGCGCAATGTAGCTATCTTGCGTCCAGCCTTTTTTCCGCAACAAGAAATCTGCACGCACTGACAAACGCTGTGGATTTTTCCGGAGATCGCAAGCAAGAGTTTGTTCACGCCACCATTCATGACCAGTTGAAGCCAGCAGATTGGCAAATTCTATCTGCATCCAGACTTCCCAACCGGAGATGTTGTACTGATCGATGATATTGAGCTTTTGGCGAATATCTTCACGTTCAAAAAAGTGGTGTGCGAGGGTGGATAGGTGATCAAAATCGCGATTTAACATAGAAGCATCCTTTCCTTCAAAAACCGGAATCCTACACCTAAGACGTAATGGAACGACTAATTTTTTGCGTAATTTGTCATAGGGAACGGTATTTAATGTGAAAACGATAATTCTGTGGCAATTGCTGGCACCATAAAGTTTTCTCTTTCCAGGCCGAAAACCAGAGTATCTGTCTAGCGGAAAGAGAAAACATGTTAAAACGAATGAAGATTGTTACCAGCTTACTGCTGGTATTGGTGCTATTTGGCCTTTTACAGCTCGCCTCGGGCGGCTTGTTTTTTAACTCACTTAAGAATGACAAAGAGAACTTTACCGTTCTGCAAACCATTCGCCAGCAACAGTCTGCGCTGAACGCCACCTGGGTTGAGCTGCTGCAAACGCGTAACACCCTGAACCGGGCAGGCATTCGCTACATGATGGATCAGAGCAATATCGGTAGCGGCGCGACCGTTGCCGAGCTGATGCAGGTGGCGAGTACGGCGCTGAAGCTGACGGAAAAAAACTGGGCGATTTACGAGTCGCTCCCGCGCGATCCGCGCCAAAGCGAAGCCGCTTTCCAGGAGATCAACCGCACCTATGACATCTATCACGGTGCGCTGGCGGAGCTGATCCAGTTACTGGGTGACGGGAAGATCAACGCATTCTTTGATCAACCGACGCAGAGCTATCAGGATGGCTTTGAGAAGCAGTACATGAGTTACATGCAGCAGAATGATCGCCTGTATGACATCGCGGTGGAAGATAACAACAGCTCTTACAGCCAGGCGATGTGGGTGCTGATCTGCGTGCTGATTACCGTACTGGCGGCGATTATTGCGGTGTGGTTTGGTATCAAGCTGACCCTTATCTCCCCAATGAACCGTCTGATCGACAGCATTCGTCATATCGCCAGCGGTGACCTGGTGAAACGTATTGAAGTGGAAGGGTCCAACGAGATTGGGCAACTGGCGGAAAGCCTGCGTCACATGCAGGGTGAGCTGATGAATACCGTGGGTGACGTGCGTAACGGTGCCAACGCGATTTACAGCGGTGCCAGCGAGATTGCGATGGGCAACAACGATCTCTCCTCCCGTACCGAGCAGCAGGCGGCTTCCCTGGAAGAAACTGCGGCCAGCATGGAACAACTGACGGCGACCGTTAAGCAGAACGCCGAAAACGCGCGTCAGGCCAGCCATCTGGCGCTGAGTGCTTCTGAAACCGCGCAGAAAGGCGGCAAAGTGGTGGATAACGTGGTGCAAACCATGCGTGACATCGCATCCAGTTCGCAGAAAATCGCCGACATTATCAGCGTCATCGACGGCATTGCCTTCCAGACTAACATTCTGGCACTCAACGCCGCGGTAGAAGCAGCACGTGCAGGCGAGCAGGGCCGTGGATTTGCGGTGGTTGCGGGTGAAGTGCGTAACCTGGCCCAGCGTAGTGCGCAGGCCGCGCGCGAGATTAAGAGCCTGATTGAAGACTCGGTCAGCCGTGTGGATGTCGGTTCAACGCTTGTTGAAAGCGCCGGTGAAACCATGGATGAGATCGTCAATGCGGTAACCCGCGTGACCGATATCATGGGTGAAATCGCCTCTGCTTCTGATGAACAGAGCCGCGGTATTGACCAGGTTGGTCTGGCCGTTGCCGAGATGGATCGCGTAACGCAGCAGAACGCCTCGCTGGTGGAAGAATCCGCCGCCGCCGCTGCGGCGCTGGAAGAACAGGCCAGCCGCCTGACTCAGGCCGTTGCCGTGTTCCGTATTCAGCATGACCAACAGCGTGCTCGCGATGTTGCGACAGCAAAACCGGTTTCAACGGTCCAGCCGCGCAAAGCCGCGGTAACGGATGCCGGGGATAACTGGGAAACGTTCTAAGCCTGTGATGCCGGATGGCGCCGTCGCTTATCCGGCCTACGGGAAAGTTACGTGGTTGCCGGATGGCGCTGTCGCTTATCCGGCCTACGGGAAAGTTACGTGGTTGCCGGATGGCGCTGTCGCTTATCCGGCCTACGGGGAAAGATACGTGGTTGCCGGATGGTGCTGCCGCTTATCGGGCTTACCGGAAATGTTACGTAGGCCCGATAAGGCGTAGCCGCCATCGGGCAATTAGCGCAACATCAGGTGCATGGCGCAGCGCGATTCAAATGCCAGTCCATGCGCTGCTTCCTCTTCTCTTTTCTGGCGCAACTTTGCAGGCAGCGTCTCGTCAGCCAGTATTTCAAATCCCAGTCGCGCGTACCATGGCGCATTCCACGGCACATCGCGGAAGGTGGTCAGCGTGAGCGACGTGTAACCTTTCGCGCGCGCCTGTTCGGCAACATACTCAATCAATCTGCGGCCAATTCCTTTTCCCTGCCACTCCAGATGCAGCGACAGTTCAGCAATAAACAGCGATGACCCCAGCGTTTCGGCAACCAAAAAACCGACCGGAAGCGCATCGACCTGCGCCAGCCAGCTCATGCCTGCGGCGGCAAAAGCCTGATGCTGAGTAGCCGATAAAATCTGGTCTTCAGCAATCCACGCCAGTTCGGGGATGAGTAAAAAACGTTGCCCCGCAGATCGTTCGATGGCGGGAAGAGCGGCAGTATCTGCCAGGGTAGTGGCGCGCAAGGTGATGTTCATATGAGGAGCATAACATGCCCGATAAGCACGGTGTTATCGGGCATCTGGAGGATTAATCTTTACGCGGATCGCTAATGGGTTGGCGAACCAGGAAGATGTAGGCGAGGGCGCCCACCATGGTGACGCAGCCGCAGATGATCAGCGCCAGGCGGAAAGAGTTGGTGGTATCAACAATAAACCCGGTGACGATCGGCGCAAACGATGCGCAGATAAAGCTGGCAAAGTTCTGGATACTGCCCACGGAAGCGGTCATACGTGAGGCGACAGCGACGTGGATCAGACCCCAGCACGAGGTACCTGCGAAGTGGATACAGAACAGCGCCATACCGATCAGTAACACGGCGGCCATTGACGTTGTGGCCTGCGGCACGACGAAGGTGAAGGCTGCGGAGCAGAACATCCCGGCGATAATACAAATCTTACGGCTCTTAATCGGCGCCATACCGCCTTTCACCAGCCAGTCGGTGACAAAACCGTTAATTAGCATGCCGGCTGCGCCAAACAGGAACGGGATCGCCGCCATTAATCCGGTGCTTTTTAAATCCAGGTTGTAGGAGGTTTGCAGGTAGCCCGGCAGCCAGGCCAGGTATAGCCATGCGGTATAGTTGATGCCGCTAAAGCCCAGCATCATGCCCCACATGGTACGGTTGCGGAACAGGCTGCGCCATTCGGCAAAGCTCAGCGGATCGCGGCGGGCATTGACGCTGCCAGCGTTCAGGTACGCTTGTTCCGTGGCGCTCAGCTCAATTTGCTCGCGGTTGCGATACAGCATGTACCAGCCGATGGCGAGGAAAATACCCAGCACGCCAATGGTGATGAACATCCAGCGCCAGCCCATTACCAGCATCATGGCAGCCAGAATCGGCGGGCTAATGGCAACCCCGATGGTGGAGGCGGCGTTGAATAATCCCATCGGGCGGCCGCGCTCTTTGATGTTAAACCAGTCGTTGATGACCTTTACGCCGCACGGGTTCATTGGCGCTTCGCCGATCCCCATCCCGATACGCACCAACACAAACTGGGTGAAGCTGTGCACCATGCCGGATAGTGCCTGAAACAGAGACCAGAAGAACATCCCCAGTCCCAGCATAATGCGCGGACCTTTGCGATCCAGCAGCGGACCGCAGGGCAGTTGCGCAATACCGTAAGCAAGAGAGAATACCGACAGCAGCACGCCGATTTGCGTGGCACTCAACCCCAGTTCTTCACGAATCGTTAAGTTGGCGACCGACAGTGAGCTGCGGTCGAGGTAATTAATCACCGCAGCAAAAAATAATAAAATCATTGCTGTGGTCTGGATACGTTTAATTCGGCTACTGCGTTGCACCATGCCCTCAGGCGGAACATTAATATCCGCAGATGACGACGTGCCAAACGAAGAACTTGGGTCGAGGGTAATATTATTTTTTTCCACGCCGGACTCCTGAACCTCAATAATTTATTTTTCACACAGCAGGACTGTGCAGTATTGAAAAAATACCAGTGATGAATCAATTTGCTCATCACTGCTCACAAAAGTTTTTAATGCAGTCGACTTAGCGTGAGCATAGGCAAGAGGTATTTTTCAGGCGTTTTTATTTTTATAAAATCGTGCTCCCGGTAATGATTTGCTGTTTTTTATCGGTACTTAATGAGCGACGTTACAACCCTGGTTGATGGAGCGAATCATCGATTGTTTGGCTGAATTCAAATGGTTACAGAGCGCGAGGGTGGCATCCAGGTCGCTGCGACATATTAGCGCGCTGAGGATGGTCATATGCTCATCAATGGCAATGATGTTACGCTGCTTGAGGTCGCTCTCATCCCACTGATAGTGGAAGTGGAAAATCACGGAGATGATTTCAAGTGATTGATTAAAAAATACATTATCGGCAGCAGAGAGTAGCAAAGCATGGAACTCACGATCTAACTGCGAGAACATGCGAAAGCTGCTGCCAATGCTGTCGCGTAGGATCCGATGGCGCTCCAGCAGCGTTTTAGCCTGCAACCAACGCGGGTCATCGTCAGGCAGATTGAGGAAATGCTGCAGAGAATGCGTTTCCAGCATCTCTCTGAGTTCAAACAGCTGTTCCGCATAGGCCTGATCGAACTGCTTCATGCTCCACTGACCGCGTTTTTCGTTTTTAATCAGGTTGTAACGTTCGAATTTTAAAAGGTATTCCCGCACTACCACCGGGCTGACGCCTGCAGCTCTGGCAAGCTGAAGTTCGGAGAAGCTCTCGCCTGCACGCAGCTGTCGCTGGTTGATCATGGTGAAAAACGCCTGTTCAAAAATCCGGTTTTGCTCGGTCATGGAGGCGGTGGTGCAGGCAAAACCATCGTCATGGTCGGGTTTTCGCACGATGACGTAGTGGCTGCCGACTTGGGTCAGCACGCCGCACTCGCCTAAGTGGCTCAGCATATGGCGCACGGTGGTGCGGCTGATGTTGTACATCTCCGCCAGTGCGCTTTGTGAGGGGAGTGGGGAAGGGATATGACCACGCGCCATATCATCGATTATCTGGTTAATAACATTGTGGCGTAAGTTCTGCGAACGGCTCATGGCTTCTCCTTTTTATCTATTAAAACCCGATTTAAAACATTTTTATGCGCTGGGATTCACAAATTGTGTTTCTGCTTTCTCCGTCTTTTTTATTTTCGTTGATATCTGAGGCAACAAAAAAACAGGAGAGCAGAATCATGTCTACGATGAATACGTTGATTTGCCAGGAACCTAAAAAATTAGTCTGGAAAGAGCGCGAAATACCTATTCCGGGTGAGGGTGAAGCATTAATTAAAATTAAGTCGGTAGGAATTTGTGGTACCGATATTCATGCCTGGGGTGGCAATCAACCTTTTTTCAGCTACCCGCGTGTATTAGGGCATGAAATATGTGGGGAAATTGTCGGTCTGGGTAAGAATATACAGAATCTGAAAAATGGTCAGCAGGTGGCGGTTATTCCTTACGTGGCCTGCCAGCAGTGTCCGGCATGCCTGAGCGGGCGCACCAACTGCTGCGAGAAGATTTCAGTGATTGGCGTGCACCAGGATGGCGGTTTCAGTGAATATCTGTCCGTTCCGGTGACCAACCTGCTGGATGCGCAGGGGATTGACCCGCAGGCGGCGGCGCTGATTGAGCCTTATGCCATCAGCGCGCATGCGGTACGCCGGGCGGCGGTGGCTCCGGGTGAGCAGGTACTGGTGGTCGGCGCGGGTCCGATTGGTCTGGGGGCGGCAGCGATTGCCAAAGCCGATGGCGCACAGGTGGTGGTCGCCGATACCAGTCCAGCACGCCGGGAGCACGTGTCTTCCCGGTTGGGACTCCCGGTTATCGACCCATCCGCTGAAGATTTTGATGCGCAGCTGCGCGCTCAGTTTGGCGGTTCGTTGGCGCAAAAGGTTATTGATGCCACGGGGAATCAGCATGCGATGAACAACACGGTGAATTTGATTCGTCATGGCGGCAGCATCGTTTTCGTTGGGCTGTTCAAAGGCGATTTGCAGTTCTCTGACCCTGAGTTCCACAAGAAAGAGACCACCATGATGGGCAGTCGCAACGCCACGCCGGAAGATTTCGCCAAAGTGGGCCGTTTGATGTCGGAAGGCAAACTTACCGCTGACATGATGCTCACGCACCGTTACGCGTTTGCCACACTGGCAGAAATCTACGAACGGGATGTGATTAACAACCGTGAGCTGATTAAAGGCGTGATCACGTTCTGAGAGGGGAAATACGATGAAGACATTGAATCGACGTGATTTTCCGGGGGCCAGCTACCCAACGCGCGTGATCCAGTTTGGTGAAGGAAACTTCCTGCGGGCGTTTGTTGACTGGCAACTGGATATCCTCAACGAGCAAACCGATCTGAACGCTGGCGTGACCATCGTTCGCCCGATCAATACCGATTTTCCGCCGTCGCTGAATACCCAGGACGGGCTGTATACCACGCTTATTCGCGGGCTAAACGAGCAGGGTGAGGCAGTGAGTGAGGCACGGCTTATCCGTTCGGTGAATAACGAAATCAACCCGTATCAGGATTTCGCGGCGTATCTGGCGCTGGCGCACAATGCGGACATCCGTTTTGTGTTTTCGAATACCACCGAAGCCGGAATTAGCTATCACGCAGCGGACCGTGTGGATGACGCGCCGCCGGTGAGTTTTCCGGCCAAGCTGACACGCCTGCTGTTGGAGCGCTTTAACCACTTTGCGGGCGCGGTGGATAAGGGCTGGGTAATTATCCCGTGCGAGCTTATCGACTATAACGGTGAGGCGCTCAAAACGCTGGTGCTGCGGTATGCGCAGGAGTGGCAACTTCCTCCGGCATTTGCCGACTGGGTGGAGACGGCAAACACGTTCTGTTCCACGCTGGTCGACCGTATTGTCACCGGCTATCCGCGTGAAGAAGCCGCTGCGCTGGAGGCTACGCTAGGCTATCACGATGCGTTTCTCGATACCGCGGAGCATTTTTACCTGTTTGTGATCCAGGGGCCGCAGTGGCTGGCAGAGGAGCTGAAGCTGGCGCAGTGTCCGCTGAATATCCGGGTGGTGAGCGATATCAAACCGTACAAAGAGCGCAAGGTCGCTATCCTCAATGGTGCGCATACGGCTCTGGTGCCGGTCGCGTGGCTGTGCGGGCTGGAGACCGTTGGTGAGGCGATGCAGGATGCTGATGTCCGCCGCTTTGTCGAACGAGCGATTAGTGAGGAGATTATTCCGGTGTTGGATCTCCCGGCGGACGAATTGCGTGAATTTGCCGACGCGGTGAGCGGGCGTTTTCAGAACCCCTACATTCGCCACCAGTTGCTTTCCATTGCGCTTAATGGGATGACCAAATTCCGCACCCGAATTTTGCCGCAGCTGCTGGCGGGTCAGCACAATGGGCGCTGGCCCGTGCGGTTAACGTTTGCCCTCGCTGCGCTGCTGGCGTTTTATCGCGCAGAGCGCGACGGGGAACGCTATCCAATACAGGATGACGAGCAGTGGATAAGCCTGTATGCCAGCCTGTGGCCGCGAGTGGGTAATGATTTAACGCTGCATGAACTGGTGGATGCCGTGCTCGGCGATACGGCGCACTGGGGAGAGGATTTGACGTTGTTACCTGGGCTTGCCGCGCAGGTGACGACAAACCTGGAGATGATTCTGGTGCAGGGTATGCGCCAGGCGGTGAACGGTCTGGAATAAGGTTGCCATGCAGCGCCCGGTGTGGTGTTGGGCGCTGTTTTTTTCAGACATTAAATGAGGTAAGCGATAGGCCTGATAAGCAAAGTGCTATCAGGCCTTTCATGTTACGAACCCTGAGCCACTACTTTGATTTCAACCATCCCGATCCCCAGCTTACGCGGTGAGTGACCGAGAATATTGCCCTCGTTGGTGGCGACCGGATCGGGTGGAACAATTACCAGCGTATCGGCATCCGCCGGGTTATCGAAATGTAAGGTGGTGGTGGTGACGTCATGGCCTAACACCAGCGTCTGTTCCTCGTTGCCAACGCGCACGGGAATAGGGCGATTAGCATTGTCGCCGAAAGCTTTCGCGGTAATGACCAAATCGAATTTCTTCGGCAACGGGGCTTTGTACTCAATCGTTACTTCTTCGCTGAGCTGC
Organism: Citrobacter sp. C13; assembly: GCF_014596815.2. NCBI lineage: Bacteria > Pseudomonadati > Pseudomonadota > Gammaproteobacteria > Enterobacterales > Enterobacteriaceae > Citrobacter > Citrobacter sp. C13. The sequence continues at coordinate 4,118,482 of NZ_CP115024.1, read as the reverse complement.
GCATTAGACCAGCGTCCCCAGGATTCGGGGCGTGAAATGCCGCTAAACTGTTTGACCTCTTCCGGCGCGCCCGCCACGTTGAAAACGAAGCTATCGGCTTTGTAGCGAATGTCGTTATCGACAATTTTCAGCGTATCGACGTTACCTTTATAGCGCTCCATGTCGATCACCGTGTCTTTAAATACGGTTTTACTTTTCCACTTAGCTTTATCGACGTGCTGTACGATTTGCTGTCCGCCCAGCTGCCCCTGCGATACGCACCAGTCGGTAGAGAGCGCCAGCTCTGGCGCCCACAGTTGTGCCATTTTGTAGCAGCGATCGACCCAGACGAAGTTATCGCGCGGGGCGAAATCCGCCAGCTGGAAGCGCAGTGGAGCCGAGTATTCGCTTTCCGGCAACGGCTCAACGCGTTTGTCCGAGACGCGCAGCAGCAGCGGCAGACGGAAATGGCTGCCGGAGAAAGAGATCATATTTTTGTCCTGGTCGACGGTGAACTCTTTCATCTCTTTCGGGAAATTCCACAGGCGAATGATATCGGGCTTCCACGCCAGCATTTTTTCTTTGATGTTCAGAAACACTTCCGACACGGATTCGCTCGACAAGCTGCTGCGGCCAAGGCCGATAAAGTTATCACCGCCGAGAATATCCAGTACCGTTGCGCCGTTATCCATCGTGTTACGCTTTACCGCCAGCGTGTCCTGCTGCGGTTGGTCGCCGCGCAGTACGAAGAACAGGTTGTTGCGGTCCTGCTTGTTCAGATACTTCCATGCGGTGTTGTTCATCGCCAGATGATCGGAAGACACCACGATAACGGTATCTTTAAACCACGGCGATGCTTTGATTTTATTGATAAATTCGGCAATGTTTTCCTGGCTGCAGCTGACCGCGCTGAACGATTGGTTGGCCTTCCCGTCGATGTCATAACGTTTACGGTTGCAGCTACGGGAGATAAAACCATCCGGATGATGGGTATCCACGGTCAGGGTAAACAGTGAAAAACGCTGGCCCGAACGTGAAAGCTCTTCGAATTTTTTCCACGCTTCGTCCAGCACGGTATCGTCGTAGAAGCCCCAGTCGTTACGATAGGCCGGGTCCGCCACTACGCTTTTTAACTCTTCTGCACCGTACAGATGATCAAAGCCGTGAGATTTCAGAAACACGTCTTTGCCAGCAAAGCGCAGGTTGGCACCCTGCACAAAGTAGTTTTGATAGCCGGAGTTTTTCAGGATATCGCCCAGACAGACATTGTTGGGGAAGAAGCTGGAAACTGATGCCGAGGCGTTGCCTTCAAACGGCGCAAACAGCGGAATACCGCACTGGGAGGCGACCATGCCAGCGATGGTGTAATCCGTACCCGGCAGCTGCATGGTGTTGCTGAAATCCAGACCTTCATTTTTCAACGCGCCGAGTTCCGGGGTCAGATCCGGGAATGCGTCGTTATTAAAATAGGTGCGTTCGAGGCTTTCGCCGTAGATATAAACCAGGTTCAGCTTCGGGTTGGGAATGGTTTTTGATGGCTCTTTATAATACGTCGGGAAATCCGGGTCGCCATCGCGTGACTGCGACTTCACCAGTTCGGTTATCTGGTGAAACGCCGGGCTGGCGTCAACGGAGGCCAGCGCCAGCAGCAGGGCCAGCAGACTGTAACCCACGTGATGCGGGTGATGGCGACGGCGGCGCAGAACCCAGCCGAGAGCGACAAAAACGGTCGTCAGCGCCAGCGCGATCCCAACGCCCGGCAGGATATATTTGCCGATACCTGCACCGGTCAGGCTGTTGGTCAGCGTGTACAGAACCGCGTCATTGATCCCGTCGCCAGTGAAATAGTCACTGGCGTACAGCGTGATATTCAAGACAATAAAAATCCCCAGCACCGTTAACGTGGCGGCAAACCACCAGGTGTTGCGACCCGCTTTCCAGGCATAAATCAGCACTGAAGCGAGAAACAGAGTGATGGAGATTAATTCTGACAACGGTCGATCCTCAGTAAACCGGGCAATTGCCTGGCAGGCTAATCATTAGGGGAAAGCACAATGTAATAGCGTTGTTACATTGCTGCAATTGTAGTGACATTAAATTACGTTGTTATTCAGAATTGGTTTAGATATGCGCGTTTTTGTGGGGAATTACTATTTATTTGGAATGTGAATGTATTAGCGAAAATCAGTAGATGCCGCGCAGGTTATACGCGGCATGTCGTGCGTCAGGAAATGAAGTTCATACCCTGTTTTAACACCAGATCGCAGGCCTTGGTTTTTACCTGCTTCGCCAGCGAGCTGTTGCCAATTGTGTTCAGATCCAGCTGTTGACCATCTTTGGCGTTGAGCAGACCCTGAATACCGTCCATATAGTTGGTATCTTGTTTCTGTTCTGGCGCGCTGAGGCCCAGTTTATCCAGCACCTGATTTTTGACGTTTTGCGTGTCGGTGACCGAGGCCAGCTTCTGTTTCGCGCAATATTCCAGGATCCCGGCGGCGTTATTCATGCTGCTGGAGGTCAACGACTGATTGCTGCCATTCAGCAGGCTGGTCAGGGAAGAGAGCGACGAGCTGCTTTGCGAGCCGGAGCTTTGTTTGCTCAGCTCACTGGCCGCGCTGGAGAGCGAATCCTGCCAGGAGGCGGCGAAAACGCTGGTAGAGATGAGCGTGCTGGCGGCAAGCGCACAGCACAGCAGACGTTTGGTAGTTTTCATCATTATATGCAACTCGTGTTATGCCTTTTCAGCGCAGTATAGCGCTGGCAGTCTTAGGAGTGGTCCTAATACGTTAATACTCTTTACCGGTGACCCGACTACGGTAGCTTTCCCAGTTAAAAATGACCCACAGGCTGTTGCCAAGGCGCATACGATCCATCACGCGCTCGCCGAGCAGCTTGTTCATTTCATCCATATTGCTGTTAGTTAACATACCGGTCGGGCGTTTTGATGATGAACGACGATCGACAATCTGATTAATGATCACTTTTTCATAGCGCGATTCGGTTTGCATGCCGATCTCGTCGATCACCAGCAGATCCACATTGCTCAGATCGTTGAGCAGCTGTTCTTCGCTGGTTTCACGACTGCTGAACGTTTCTTTCATCGCCGACATGATATCGGCTACGGTAATGATCAATACCGACTTGCCGCGCAGCAGCAGTTCGTTGCAGATGGCGGCGGCCAGATGGTTTTTGCCAGTGCCTGGTTTGCCGGAGAAGATAAAGCTGGCGATGTTGCCGTCAAACTCTTCAACGTACTGGCGGGCTTTGCTCAGGGCATTCATCTGACCTTCGCACTCTACCCGATAGTTTTCGAACGAACAGTTCTGATGCAACGGACGGATACCGGAACGGTTGAAGGTGCGCTGCATTTTCATGGCCCGGTTTTCGCGGGCCAGCGCTGCGGCACGAATTTCACCTTGTTCTTTTTGCCATGCCAGCAGCTCCTCGCCCGTTTTAAAGGCGGGTTCGACATTAGGTGGCATCATTTTTTGCAGACGTTTCATCAGGTCGCCAACGTTTTTCATCGTTATCCTCTAAAACCCGGTGGAATGTGGCTGTCAGGTTCACTGACGCTGTTCACATCGCGCTTTGGCATTCCGCCATTGCTGGCCCGTCCAATCTGAATGCTGCGCGCCAGTTTTTGCTGCCACTGAATATGGTGAAAGACTTTGCCTTCAGCCTGCCAGTAGGCAACAAATGAGGCCAGTTCTTCAGCGGTGACCGGCTCTCGCAACGCAACGCCCCATAAAGCGGCCTGACGCTGAAAGTCGGCATCAGGCTGCCAGGCAGCGTACATTGCAAATTTCCCCATTGGCACGGCAACGGGAGCGGCTTGCGGATCTTCATAAAATTGATCATCCAATGTCACATCGCTTCCCGGGCGTGACAGTTTCTCCTCAAGCGCCAACAGCTCAGCCAGTCTCGCAGGCGTCACCGCGTAAAACGCTGGTGCATTGTTAGCGAATACGGCTACGGCGCCACCCGCAGACCTGGCCAGCACGGCGTGGTGATCGTGTAGTAAGGCGTCAATGCTCGTGACGTCCGGCGTCAAAATTTTGCAGGGCATAATGTTTCTCAATACTGAACAACAACCGAGAAGGGGACTGCTTTTATAGTAACACAGAGAAGAAGGAGAGCAGCAGGTGAGGGGGAGATTCCCCTCTCTGCATGGTATTAAAGAAAGTACACCATCAAACGCGTGGGCGTTTGCGATACAGCCATAATCCTGGCACGGACAGACCGATGGAGAGCGCACCGACAATCGATGAGGCTTTCAGGAAATTGGTCAGTAGGGTAATCATCAGCACTTCGCTGTAACCAAAATGGCCGATTTTTACGGCTGAGATCATGGCGGTGTAGGCGGAGATCCCAGGGAACATCGGGATTACTGCTGCGACGGTGAAGACTTTCGGATGCGCCAGATACCAGCGCGACCACTGGATCCCAATGCAGCCGACCAGCAGCGACGCCATAAAGGTTGACCATTCAATATTAAACCCTGCGGTCATCATCACCATTCGTGAGCCGTGACCGAGTGCGCCGAGTAATGCGCACCATGGGAGCGCCCGATGGGGGACATTGAATACCATGGCAAAGCCAAGCGCCGGGATTGCCGACAGGATCATATCCTGCATCAGCGCCAGTATGAAATCGATCACGCCCATCCGCGCAGCCCCCATAAGGTCATCGATACGATCACGCCAATACAGGTCGCCAACGTAAGCAGACTGGCAATAGCCCAGCGAGCAAGGCCGGTATTAATGTGTCCCTTAAACATATCCGCGACGGAGTTGATCAACGGAAAGCCCGGAACCAGCAACAGCACGCTGGCGGCCATCGCGATAGTCGGAGTATTGCTAAAGGTCGGCAACGTCAGCAGCAAACCTGAAATGGTGGTCGCCACAAAGGCGGTGATGCAAAAATTGATTTGTGGGTGCAAATGCCGAGACGCCAGAATCTGGCGGATATACATCGCCACCATGCTGGCGAAAAAGGTGATCACCGCACCATCCCATCCGCCGTTATTGAGTTTACAAAAGCAGGCGCAGGACAAACCGACCATAAAGGCGACCAACCATCTTGGATAGCGTAGCGGCTTAATCTGGCTAAAGCGTTTCTCTACTCCTTTAATATCCAGCAGTTTATGTTCCGCCAAAATGACAATGTGCTGCACTTCCGTCACGACGTGCATATTAATGCCGCGATCCTGATTTTTTCGCGTTGATGTCAGGCATTGCCCGTCTTTAATGGTGGTCAGGACGATAGCGTTAGAGGAGATGGCGCTTTCTACGCTATCCATGCCAAGTGCCAGCCCGAGGCGGGTGGATAACTCGTCAACCAGAGCGCTTTCTGCCCCATGCTGAAGTAAAAAAAGTCCGCATTGAATACATAACCGTGTAACCGTTCGCTGTGACGACTGCTCTGTTTGCATGGCTCGCTCTGACTGAAAAGGATCTCTTTGAGTGACGAATATCTTCTTTTTATCATGAAGCATGAGCTCGCTGGCTCTGGCTAAGATCAATCTTTGTGTCGAAAAAAGACACAGGTGATACAGTTATGGCATCTTAACTCCCCCGTTTGATAAGGTTCAGGGGGAGATATGTTTGAAATGTAGCGTTATTTTCCCGGATGGCAAATACGTAAGCCATGCTAACGATCTATTGTAGTTATTATAATTGTACAGATAATGTATTTATACGTAATTGTGCAATAATAGCTTAGAATTTGGCGCTATTTGGATGGTGCCGTCAATACTTTTTGAAATAAATACCAAGGATAACAATTCACCCCGCTTATTGTTCGGAGTATTTTCCTGTGAGTTAAGATTATTAATCTACCCGGGAGGATTTAATTAAGTACGATTGCGGACTGGTGAGTGTGGAGGGGATATGTTGCCAGGACGCTGCAAAAACGCAATTATTATTAGTAAATCACCGATTATACAAACTGGTCTTAAAGGTATAATGCAGGGAAAGTTCTCCGATTACGAACTTACCTACTGTCGTTCTGTTGAAGAACTGACGTTATTACAGCTACGATGTGCTGATTTGGTGATTGCTGATTTAACCGGAGACTGCAATTATCCTCGTTCAGTCTGCGAGCAATATTATTCTTTATTATCTCAATATCGTGATATTCACTGGGTATTTCTCGTATCTCGTATCTTTTATCCTCTGGCGGTTGAACTACTGATGTGTCCTGTCAGTTCGCTGCTCTCTGACGCAGAGCCGATTGAAAGTTTAGTGAATGTCATTCACGCTGGAAATACACGCGCAGAGAGAATAAGCAAGGCGCTGCTCTCTCCGCCCGCTATGCCACAATTGTTAGATCATAGCGCACGATCTATCGTTCTCACTCTCTCTGAAAGGAAAGTATTGCGCCTCCTTGGGAAAGGCTGGGGAATCAATCAGATTGCGACGTTACTGAAGAAAAGCAATAAAACAATCAGCGCCCAAAAGAATAGCGCAATGCGTCGCTTGTCGATAAATAGCAATGCAGAAATGTATGCCTGGATAAATAGTTCTCAAGGATCGCGAGAACTTAATTTACCTTCAGTTTATGGAGAACCCACGGAATGGAAAGCAGAATCATCAAAAGAAACGTTGCGCTGGTAGAAAAGTGCACGATGAGCAGCGTGGGTATTAAGAGTTTATTTAATACCATGCCGGATGACCAATATAAACTTCATCTCTTTTCTAGCCAGCCCGCTTTTAGTCAGGCAATGTTAAAGATGTCGTTTTCGGCAGTTATTTTTTCCCTATCTGCAATCAGAACCGATCGCAGGGCAGGGTTGGCTTATTTAACGGAGCTGGCGATAAATTATCCGCGGATTCGCCGTGTGGTGATTGCCGATGATGACGCTGAAGCGCGTTTAATTGGTTCCCTGTCCCCCTTGCCGTTGGATGGTGTTGTGAGTAAAGCGTCTTCGTTAACGGTGTTGCAGGACGCGTTATTTACGGCGTTAAGCAGCCCTGGTCGGGGAACAGAAGGCACGAAAAACCATTGGTATATTAATCAAAGCCGTATGCTCAGTCCGACAGAACGAGAAATACTGCGCTTTATGTCGAATGGTTATTCGATGCCACAGATTGCCGTTCAGCTTGAACGGAACATCAAAACCATTCGGGCACACAAATTTAATGTGATGTCCAAACTGGGGGTCAGCTCGGATGCCGGGTTATTGGATGCGGCCGATATCCTGCTGTATCTGCGTGCTGGAGAGCCAGCGCCTTTTATGCAGGCGGTTTCGTGACGGGCAACGTTGACGTGTTTCTTGCCGGGTTTGGCCGCAGGTTTAGCGTGTGAAACATTACTGACACACGTCAACCCAGGTGGCAGAAGTCAGTTCAGCCATCCTTTCAGGCGTGATGCGAACCGCGCTGTGGATGGCTCCTGCGGCGGGAAGCACTTCAGCGTAGTGCTTCAGAGAAACATCACAGTACACTGATATCGGTGTTTCTAATCCGAAGGGGCAAACGCCGCCAACGGGGTGCCCCGTCGCGTTCACGACCTCATCACTACTTAACATTCGGGCTTTGGCACCGAACGTACTCTTTAGCTTTTTATTATCCAGTCGGGCATCGCCTTTTGCTACGACCAGGATGATATCGTTCTTCACCTTTAGCGAAAGTGTTTTCGCTATCTGGCCAGGTTCAACGTTATGGGCTTTTGCTGCCAGATCAACGGTTGCTGTGCTCTGGTTTAATTCGATGATCTCGATATCTGGTGCATGTTGCGCCAGGAATTGGCGTACTGATTGCAAACTCATTCTTCTCTCCCTAACGCTTACAGATAGCCCTGCACAGCAGAAAATTGCAGGATGTAATTTGTCATAGGGGCAACCACACTGTAAATATTTTATTGTAACAACATAGCAACATTAGCAGTTTTTCGATCTTCTTCACAATCAAAGAAACCGGTTACAGTAACCGGTTGCAGAATGCTGAAATGACGATTAATACTGAAGTTGTCACTTCCTCTGTATCACATAATAAGAGCCATCTATGAAACTTAACTCGAAAAGCGGTAGCGCTGGTGTTCCTCCCGGCACGGTTGCGAAAAGTGGTAATGGGCTTTACGTGGTGGCGGTGTTGATGCCAGCACCGTTGCAGGGTTTTGCACAATGGGAGAACGGCTATGTCTACTAACCATGCTGTGTTTAACGTGATTTTCCGTTTTGTTGAAAATTACGTTAGTCCTGTCGCCGGGCGCATCTCTTCGCAACGACATGTAATGGCCATTCGCGACGGTTTTATTTCGGCGATGCCTTTTATGATTGTAGGCTCTTTTCTGCTGGTTTTTGCCTACCCGCCTTTTTCTCCGGATACCACCTGGGGATTCGCCCGCGTGTGGCTGGATCTGGCAAAACAGTTTGAGGGCCAAATCCTCACACCGTTTGATATGACGATGGGGATTATGTCGGTCTACATATGTGCGGCTATTGCTTATAACCTGGGTAAGCACTATGTGAAGTCGCATCAGTTAGATCCGTTTATGTGTGCGATGCTATCAATCATGGCTTTTTTGCTGATTGCCGCGCCAAAAACCAAAGGCACAATGCCGGTTGATAGCCTGGGAGGAACGGGGATTTTCACCGCCATCCTGGTGGCCATTTACTGTGTTGAAATGATGCGCTTCCTGAAGGCGCACAACATCGGCATCCGTTTACCCGATCAGGTGCCGCCGATGATCAAAAACTCCTTCGATCTGCTGATCCCGGTGCTGGTGGTGGTACTGACGCTGTACCCGCTGAGCCTGGTGATACAGTCGCAGTTTGACATGCTGATCCCGCAGGCCATTATGGCCATCTTTAAACCACTGGTGTCGGCTGCAGATTCTCTCCCGGCGATACTGCTGGCGGTACTAATTGGCCATCTGCTGTGGTTTGCGGGTATTCACGGCGCGGCAATTGTGTCGGGAATGCTGCAAATGTTCTGGCTAACTAATCTTGGGATGAACCAGTCAGCGCTGGCGCAGAGCGCGCCGTTACCGCATATCTTTATGGAAGCATTCTGGACGTTCTTCATTGTGGTCGGAGGGTCAGGCGCAACGATGGGGTTGGTGATTTGCTATCTGCGTAGTCGTTCGGCTCATCTACGCTCGATTGGGCGTCTGAGCGTAGTCCCCAGCATTTTTAATATTAACGAACCGGTGATTTTTGGTACGCCGATTGTCATGAACCCGGTGTTTTTTATCCCTTTCCTGCTGGCCCCAATGGTGAATGCGGTACTGGCCTGGGCGGCGATGAAACTGGATTTAATTGGGCGGGTCATTTCAGTGGTTCCCTGGACCGCACCGGCACCGGTTGGCGCGGCATGGGCATTAGGCTGGGATTATCGTGCGGCTATCCTGGTGGTGCTGTTGGCGCTGGTGTCGGCCGTTATCTACTTCCCGTTCTTTAAAGTCTACGAAAAGCAGCTATTGGCGCAGGAAAAAGAAGAGGCGCAGCGTATGGAAGAGGAAAACCAGCAGGTTGCATAAATATCTGGCGAGGGGCTACGGCTCCTCGCTTACTTCAGCGTGCAGTCTCCGCATTGCTGAACGTCAGGCAGGCGATAGCGTTGGCAGCAGGTTTTGCGTACTAACAGCCCCTCACGCGGAACAACGGTTCGCCACAGAGGGTTATCCTGACCGCAGGAGAGTTGTTTCTCAAAAAAGCAGGTCTGGCGCAGCGTGGTCAGCAGTTCCTCACCTAGCAACGGCTTCATTTCCGTTAGATACCAGTGAATTAAATATCCGGTGTTGCTCCAGATAAGCTTCGCGTTGATCTCGCCAGTCGCTTCAAGCGCCTGCACAACCGGTGTCAGCGCTGAGAGAATCAGCGTTTCCATGCGTTGTTGAGGAGACAGGGCTGTAGCCTGGTGATCCTGATGGACGTCGATCCAGAAGCAGGCCGCTCGGCCCGTTTCGTGAAACTCTATGCGCATATGTTCAGGAGAGACGTCGATAGCCTCTTTTTGCGTCAGCAGAGCCACCATTAACGGAGGCATCATCAGGCCGATATACCATTGCGCCCAAAGAGAAATCAGGGGCTTATTTTCGCGGGGTAGCGTGGGCTGGTTGCGATAGATATGGTCTGAATAAACGGCCAGCAACGAGCTAAGCATCGCCGGTTGTGTCCATTCATGCAGCGTCATTGCACCTGGCACAGGCGTTTCGTCAAGACGAATGAAGTCCAGCAGGTGCTCGCGAGTTTTGGCTATCGTTGCGCGTACGGCAGCAGCCAGCGAGGGCATCTCTGAGGGGAGATGGCTACGCCAGATGACATCTTCAACGATCGGTGCGGAACGATAAGCCATGTCGATATAAGGATGTTAATCTTAATGATAATGATTGCTAATCCTATAATTGACATTGAGCGATGGCAAGATCTTTGTCGCCATCCCGAGCGGCAGCGCACAGAAAGCTCAGGTAGAGGGGCAGTTTACCCGCAGCTCATCGCTGACCAGGGTATTGTTACGCCCAAGATTCTTGGCCTCGTAAAGGGCTTTATCCGCTTTGGCGATAGCAGCATCAATATCCTGTTCTACCAGAGGTGCAATGCCGATACTGACGGTTACGTTGGTTGCCACGCTCTCATTAAACATGTGAGGGATTTTAAGGTCGTACACTTTCTGGCGGATACGTTCGGCGGCAGCCTGGGCCTGCTGTGGATCGACCGCGGTCAGCAAAATCATAAATTCTTCACCGCCAAAACGCGCCACCACATCCCGGGAGCGTACGGAGTCTCGGATGGCGGCAGAAACACGGATCAACGCCTGGTCGCCCATCATATGTCCGTAATGATCGTTATAGGATTTGAAATGGTCGATATCCAACAGCAGAACGAAGTGCCTCGAATTACTCAGAGCCAACAGCGTATCGAGCCGGTGTTGCAGCCCCCGGCGATTATACAAACCGGTTAGCGGGTCGAGCATGCTGAGCCCGTTCAGGGTTTCCCTCTCCTCCAGCAGTTTGTACATCAGTTGCTGAGCGAATCCATCGTAGCGCTTTTGTATCACATGCTGGATGGCGATACCGGCCATAGGCAGCGCCATAAAATAGAAAATCCGCAAACCATGTTCGCTGCCGTTAAGCCATAAACAAACGGCGACGGAGGGGAGTGAGTGGAGCGTAAACGCGATGATATTATTGGCAAAAGCGATAGAGCCAATAAACAGTACGCTGAGCAGCGCTATTAACAGGAAATAATAATCATTCTGACCTAGAGCGTTATATTTCAAGAATATATGTAACGCCCATAACAAGCCAAAAACGATTGAAATAAAAGGGAGATTAATTCTTTTATCCGCGTATTTCCCATGCCATACCAGCAGCAGTGTACTCATCACCAGCATCAGCAACGCCGGTACTGATAAGGCTTTGACCGCAAACAGAGGGAAAAAAAGCGTAAACAGCGCGGAGACTGCGTTGAGCAGTAGAAACAGTCGTAAAGAGAGTTGGTATTTTTTTGTGCGCAGAGTTCGCCAGGATTGTACTGTCATAGGTAAATATTGTTAGTTATCTGCAATGTACGAAGGTGTGTTGGTAAATAAAACAAATAACGAACGGGGTATCATTCGCAGAGGTTTTTATTGTTTTTAGTTGAAGAGCTAACCGGTGAGCAATTTATCACCTTGGATTATTCATGTCATCAATCGTTAAGTAAAACTCATATAATTGATAGTGCTTCACGGCTGACAAATGAGAAATTTTATCATATGATATTGGTTATCATTATCAATGTCATAGGTGAAATCATGTTGCAACGTACGCTGGGCAGTGGATGGGGTGTTCTGCTGCCGGGAATGCTGATTGCCGGGATGGCATATAGCGACCTGTCGGTCTACGTATGGAAGGTGATGATTGTATTAGGATTACTGCTGACTTCGCTCATGCTGTACCACAAACGTTTACGGCACTTTGTTTTGTTACCTTCATGCGCGGCACTGATTGGTGGCATTGTTTTGGTAATGATGAACTGGAATCAGGGATGAACAAACAGAAAAGGAAATCGAGAGGGAAATAAGATAATTGGTGCGAGGGGGGGGACTCGAACCCCCACATCCTAAGGACACTAACACCTGAAGCTAGCGCGTCTACCAATTCCGCCACCTTCGCACAGTCATCTTATTTTTATGATATCGCCTCGTTGGTGCGAGGGGGGGGACTCGAACCCCCACATCCTAAGGACACTAACACCTGAAGCTAGCGCGTCTACCAATTCCGCCACCTTCGCCCAGTGCGAGCAATATCAACGTGGATTATGGTGCGAGGGGGGGGACTTGAACCCCCACGTCCGAAAGGACACTAACACCTGAAGCTAGCGCGTCTACCAATTCCGCCACCTTCGCATACCATCGACACTCAAAAAGTATCGTTACCACGGGGGCGGATTTTAGAGATTTTATGCAGGGCGTCAACTGTTAATTATCGAACTTAACGTGATTGCCGAAAAAAAAGGCGTTTCTTCGGCTTTGGTGTTTTATGCAGGCCGGATAAGCGATAGCGCCATCCGGCGTTGCTCGGTGTCACGCCGGATGGCGGCGTAAACGCCTTATCTGGCCTGGAGCAGTTAGGCTTTTTTCGCCTGACGCGTCATGATGGTGCGATAGACCTTGAAGCGCCCGGTCTGCGCGATAACTTCGTGGAAGCCAAACACTTCATCCAGTACCTTCGGATAAGGCAGGAAGGCGTTCGCCACAATGCGCAGTTCACCACCGCTGTTCAGATGACGCACTGCGCCACGAATCAGCGTTTGTGCTGCATCAAGGCTGGTCTGCATACCGTCGTGGAACGGCGGGTTGGAGATGATCATATCAAATCGACCCGTCACGTCAGAAAAGACGTTACTGGCGATGACGTCACCTTCAATGCCGTTGGCTGCAAGCGTTGCGCGGCTGGCTTCAACGGCGGCGGCGCTAACATCGCACAGGGTTAAGCGCACTTTCGGCGAGTGGCTGGCTAAGGCGACGGAGAGAACGCCTGCGCCACAGCCGACATCCAGCACTTTGCCTTTGGTGTGCGGCGTCAGCGTGGAGAGCAGCAGTTGGCTGCCAACATCCAGGCCGTCACGGCTGAAGACGCCCGGCAGCGTTTTGATGGTCAGATTTTCTGTCTGGTATTCATCCCAGTATTTTTCTGCATCAAAGACCGGCTGTTTTTCCAGACGACCGTGGTACAGGCCACAGCGACGTGCGCTGTCGACTTTGTTTAACGGTGCGTATTCGGCCAGCATCTGCTCTGCGCTACGTACACCGCTGCGATTCTCACCGACAACAAAAATATCGGTGCCCACCGGTAACAGCGACAGAATGTTCATCAACTGGAACTGGGCTTCCGGCTTATTCTTCGGCCAGTAGTAGATCAGCGTATCGCTATCGGCAACGTCATCGGCCTGCGCGACGAGGCTGAAGCGGACGTTGTCGCCCATCTGGCGGTTAAGCACCTGCCAGTGGTGAAGTTGCTGGGTGTGCGCACGGCTGGCGGCGCTTTCAAAATGGGCAGGCAGGTCATCCTGCAAATCACCGGCAAACAGAATACGGCTTTGTTCGAAATCATCACTGTGGCGCAGCAAGACTTCACTTGCCGGGGTAAACGCAGACATGGAATGCTCCTTAAATTGTACAGCGGGGGATTATAGTTGTTTGATGGCACGGATTCGACAAATTTGCTATATTTGCGCCCCTGATAGACAGGAGTGTTTCGCTATGACATCCCGACGAGACTGGCAGTTACAGCAACTGGGCATTACGCAGTGGTCGTTGCGTCGTCCTGGCGCACTGCAGGGCGAGATCGCGATTTCCATTCCTGCGCATGTCCGTTTGGTGATGGTTGCTGCACAGTTACCCGCGCTAACCGAACCGTTGATCAGCGATATTTTACGCGCATTAACCGTTAGCCCGGATCAGGTTTTACAACTGACGCCTGACCGTGTCGCCATGCTGCCGCAAGGCAGTCGCTGTAATAGCTGGCGGCTGGGAACCGAAGAGCCGCTGCTGCTGGAGGGCGCTCAGGTCGAGAGTCCTGCGTTTAATGAATTACGGGAAAACCCAGCGGCACGCGCCGCGTTATGGCAACAAATCTGCGCATATGAACACGATTTCTTCCCTCGAGCCGACTGATTTACCCGCAGCATTTCAGATTGAAAAACGCGCCCACGCTTTTCCGTGGAGTGAAAAAACATTTGCCAGCAACCAGGGCGATCGCTACCTCAATTTTCAGTTGAGGGTTGACGACGTGATGGCCGCCTTTGCAATTACGCAGGTCGTACTGGATGAAGCGACGTTGTTCAATATCGCCGTCGATCCTGACTTTCAGCGCCGGGGCCTGGGGCGTGAGTTGCTGGAGCATCTGATCGATGAGCTGGAAAAGCGTGGCATTTTGACCCTGTGGCTTGAAGTGCGCGCCTCGAATGCGGCCGCTATCGCGCTGTACGAAAGCTTAGGCTTTAACGAGGCGACGATCCGTCGCAACTACTATCCAACGGCCGATGGTCACGAAGACGCCATCATCATGGCGTTGCCAATCAGCATGTAAGATAAGGTGTAATGATGAAGAAGTGGGACTGGATTTTCTTTGATGCCGACGAAACGCTGTTTACGTTTGACTCGTTTACCGGCTTACAGCGGATGTTTCTCGACTATAGCATTACCTTTACCGCTGAAGATTTTCAGGACTACCAGGCAGTGAATAAACCGCTGTGGGTGGATTACCAAAACGGCGCGATTACCTCATTACAACTGCAGCATGCCCGTTTTCAGAGCTGGGCCGAACGCCTGAAGGTTGAACCGGGCCAGCTTAATGACGCATTTATCAATGCGATGGCGGAGATCTGCTCACCGTTGCCGGGGGCGGTTTCTCTGCTCAATGCGATTCGTGATAAAACGAAAATCGGCATCATTACTAACGGCTTTACCGCGTTGCAGCAAATCCGCCTTGAGCGGACGGGGCTGCGCGACTATTTCGACCTGCTGGTGATTTCTGAGCAGGTTGGGGTGGCAAAACCCGACCCCCGTATTTTTGACCATGCGCTGGAGCAGGCGGGTAATCCTGACCGTTCTCGCGTGCTGATGGTGGGTGACACCGCAGAGTCCGATATTCTTGGCGGCATTAACGCCGGGCTATCCACCTGCTGGCTAAATACGCACCACCGCGAGCAGCCAGCGGGCATTCAGCCGAACTGGACCGTAGCGTCATTAAGCGAACTGGAGCAGCTCCTGTGTAAACACTGATTGCCTCCCCCCCGTTGATGGGTAAAATAGCCGCAATTTTTCGTATTCAACTTGCCCGGCCCGTTGCCGTGCTTACCTAAGAAGATTTGACTATGACGTTGTCTCCTTATTTGCAAGAGGTGGCCAAACGCCGCACTTTTGCCATTATTTCTCACCCGGATGCCGGTAAAACGACAATTACTGAAAAGGTACTGTTATTCGGACAGGCCATTCAGACCGCCGGTACGGTAAAAGGCCGTGGCTCCAGCCAGCATGCAAAATCTGACTGGATGGAAATGGAAAAGCAGCGTGGTATCTCCATTACCACCTCTGTGATGCAGTTTCCGTATCATGACTGCCTGGTGAACCTGCTGGACACCCCGGGGCATGAAGATTTCTCCGAAGATACCTATCGTACTCTGACGGCGGTGGACTGCTGCCTGATGGTTATCGATGCCGCAAAAGGCGTCGAGGATCGTACCCGTAAGCTGATGGAAGTTACCCGTCTGCGCGATACGCCGATCCTGACCTTTATGAACAAACTCGACCGTGACATCCGCGATCCGATGGAGCTGCTGGATGAAGTCGAGAACGAACTGAAAATCGGCTGTGCGCCAATCACCTGGCCGATTGGCTGTGGTAAGTTGTTCAAAGGTGTCTATCACCTTTATAAAGATGAAACTTACCTGTATCAGACCGGTAAAGGCCACACCATTCAGGAAGTGCGTGTTGTTAAAGGTCTGAACAACCCGGAACTTGATGCTGCCGTGGGTGAAGACCTGGCGCAGCAGCTGCGTGACGAGCTGGAGCTGGTGCAGGGCGCGTCCAACGAGTTCGACCATGAGCTGTTCCTCGCGGGCGAAATCACCCCGGTCTTCTTCGGTACCGCGCTGGGTAACTTCGGCGTTGACCATATGCTGGACGGCCTGGTGGAGTGGGCGCCTGCGCCGATGCCGCGTAAAACCGACACCCGCGTCGTCGAAGCCTCAGAAGAGAAGTTCACCGGTTTCGTGTTTAAAATTCAGGCCAACATGGACCCGAAACACCGTGACCGCGTGGCGTTCATGCGTGTGGTATCCGGCAAGTATGAGAAAGGCATGAAAATGCGCCAGGTGCGCATTGGTAAAGACGTGGTGATCTCCGACGCACTCACCTTTATGGCCGGTGACCGTTCTCATGTGGAAGAAGCGTATCCGGGCGATATTCTCGGTCTGCATAACCACGGCACTATCCAGATCGGCGATACCTTTACCCAGGGCGAAATGATGAAGTTCACCGGTATTCCGAACTTCGCACCGGAGCTGTTCCGTCGTATTCGCCTGAAGGATCCATTGAAGCAGAAACAGCTGCTGAAAGGGCTGGTTCAGCTGTCAGAAGAGGGCGCAGTGCAGGTATTCCGTCCGATCGCCAATAACGATCTGATCGTGGGCGCGGTGGGTGTGCTGCAGTTTGACGTGGTGGTTTCACGTCTGAAGAGCGAGTACAACGTTGAAGCGATTTATGAATCTGTCAACGTAGCGACTGCGCGCTGGGTAGAATGTTCTGACGTGAAGAAATTCGAAGAATTTAAGCGTAAGAACGAAATTCAGCTAGCGCTGGATGGCGGCGATAACCTCACCTATATCGCACCAACCATGGTTAACCTGAATCTCACCCAGGAACGTTACCCGGACGTTCAGTTCCGTAAAACACGCGAACACTAATCGACCTTCCAGGGCACGGTATCCGCCGTGTCCTGCAACTTTTCCTGTCTTTTAAATCCCTTGCGGAATGTTCTTAAAACCTCGCGTTTTTCTTTTGTTTGCCTGTTTTTTAATCAATTCTGACTGCGATCACGAAATCGTGAACTATATTTAACAATGTGATGACATAAATATCGGCGTTTAATGCTTTTTAGGCTGCCTGTTGCAGCGTCTATTGCTGATATTTATTCCACTTACAAGATTAGTTGCTGGTTCAGGCCGTGTAACGGCAGAGCATAGCTTTTAGCAAAACATACAGGAATACATCGATGACAATGACAGGACTTAAGATTTCTAAAACGCTGCTGGCCGTGATGCTGACCTCCGCTGTTGCAACGGGTTCTGCTTATGCAGAAAACGCTACGATGGATAAAGCGCAATCCGGCGTCGAAAGTGCGGGGCAGAAAGTCGATAGCTCTATGAACAAAGTCGGTAATTTCATGGATGACAGCACCATCACCGCGAAAGTAAAAGCCGCGCTGGTGGACCACGAAAGCATTAAGAGCACCGATATTTCCGTCAAAACAGATCAAAAGGTGGTGACACTAAGCGGGTTTGTTGAAAGCCAGGCACAGGCCGAAGAAGCGGTGAAAGTGGCGAAAGGCGTTGAGGGCGTGACCTCCGTTAGCGACAAACTGCATGTGCGTGATAGTAAAGAAACCTCCGTTAAAGGCTATGCGGGCGATACGGCAATCACCAGTGAGGTAAAAGCCAAGCTGCTGGCCGATGATATTGTCCCTTCCCGCAAGGTGAAAGTTGAGACCACCGATGGCGTTGTGCAACTTTCAGGCACCGTCGACTCACAGGCTCAAAGCGATCGTGCTGAGAGCATCGCCAAAGCGATTGATGGCGTGAAAAGCGTCAAAAACGATCTCAAAACTCAGTAATTAGACTTAATTCGTCCTCCTGACGTTTGTCGGGAGGCGTGTTGTGCACCACACTGAAAATATCGCCGATGGGCAGCCTGAGCGCTCATATCAAGCGGTGAAATTAACTATGGTAAAGGAGAAGCATATGTTTCGATGGGGCATCATATTTCTGGTTATCGCGTTAATTGCCGCCGCACTCGGTTTTGGTGGACTGGCGGGTACTGCAGCCGGCGCAGCGAAAATTGTGTTTGTGGTGGGGATCATTTTGTTCCTGGTCAGCCTGTTTACCGGGCGTAAACGACCCTAGTACGTAAACCGTAAAGAAAAATTGCTACTAAGCCAGTCCATTGGACTGGCTTTTACGGTTTTAGCGTCAGGCAATTTGCGTTACTTTGTTGCTCTATTACAAAAACAACAGGAAGGCAGAGGTGGGGCAGAGAATACCCGTCACGCTCGGTAATATTGCGCCGTTATCGTTACGTCCATTTCAACCAGGCAGTGTGGCGCTGGTGTGCGAGGGCGGGGGACAAAGAGGCATCTTCACCGCCGGCGTACTGGATGAGTTCATGCGCGCGCAGTTCAATCCCTTTGATCTCTACTATGGGACGTCGGCTGGCGCGCAAAACCTTTCAGCCTATCTCTGTAACCAGCCCGGTTACGGCCGCAAAGTTATTATGCGTTACACCACCCGACGCGAATTTTTTGACCCGGTGCGTTTTGTGCGTGGGGGAAATCTGATCGATCTCGACTGGCTGGTGGATTCGACTGCAACGCATATGCCGCTGGCGATGGACAACGCCGAGCGCCTGTTTGCCGCAGGGAAAGCATTTTATATGTGCGCCTGTCGAGGCGATGATTACACGCCCGGCTATTTTTCGCCGAACCGGCAAAACTGGCTCGACCTCATTCGAGCCTCCAGCGCGATTCCCGGGTTCTACCGCACAGGGGTTGTGTTGGACGGCGTAAACTATCTGGATGGTGGGGTCAGTGACGCCATACCGGTGCAAGAGGCGGCGAAGCACGGAGCAAAAACGCTGGTGGTTATCCGCACTGTGCCCTCGCAAATGTACTACACCCCGCAGTGGTTCAAACGTATGGAGCGCTGGCTGGGTGAAAGCAGCCTGCAACCGCTATTGAATCTGGTCCAGCACCATGAAGCCAGCTATCGTGCTATCCAGAGTTTTATTGAGAAGCCGCCGGGTAAGCTGCGTATCTTTGAAATCTATCCGCCAAAACCACTCCATAGTATGGCGTTGGGCAGCCGTATTCCGGCGCTGCGGGAAGATTACAAAACCGGACGCCTGTGCGGTCGTTACTTTCTGGCGACAGTCGGCAAGCTGCTGGCGAAAAATGCGCCGCTACCTCGTCAGACGCCGAAGATTGTGGTGCCGGGGCCGGTGGTGGTTCCTCCCGCTCCAGTGGCCAACGACGCCCATCCGCCGGTGGTGACCAATGCGCCTCAGGCGAACGACACGACGTTTGATAATGAGGATTTGGCGTGAGTTATCGTTTTATCGATACGCATTGTCACTTTGATTTCCCGCCGTTTACCGGCGATGAATCTGCCAGCATTCAGCGCGCGGTGGAGGTTGGTGTACAGAGCATTATCGTTCCGGCCACACAGGCGGCGAATTTTCCCCGCGTACTGGCGTTAGCGGAAAATTATCCTCCATTGTTTGCCGCGCTTGGTCTGCATCCCATTGTTATTGAACAACATAGCGATGACTGCCTGGACCAGTTGCAACAGGAGCTGGATAAGCGCCCACGAAAACTGGTGGCGCTAGGCGAGATTGGATTGGATCTGTATCGGGACGATCCGCAATTCGATAAGCAAGAGTGGGTGCTGGAAGCGCAACTAAAGCTGGCGAAGCGGTACGAATTGCCGGTGATCCTGCATTCGCGGCGCACCCATGACAAGCTGGCGATGCACCTGAAACGTCATGCTTTGCCGCGAACTGGCGTTGTGCATGGTTTTTCCGGGAGCGTGCAGCAGGCAGAGCGCTTTGTGCAACTGGGATACAAAATTGGCGTGGGAGGCACCATTACCTATCCGCGCGCCAGTAAAACCCGCGAGGTAATGGCGCAATTACCGCTGGAATCGCTGTTGCTGGAAACCGACGCGCCGGATATGCCGCTCAACGGCTTTCAGGGACAGCCCAACCGCCCTGAGCAGGTAGTCAGAGTCTTTGACGTCTTATGCGAACTGCGCCCGGAACCTGCGGACGTGATCGCTGACGCGCTGTATCGTAATACCACGGCGTTGTTTAATGTGTGATTGGATGGCGTATCCGGCCGACAAATGTGTGCGCTCCGTAGGCCTGATAAGCGAAGCGCATCAGGCATAACTTCGTCGGATGGCAGCTGTGTTTTTTCCGGCCTACAGATGATGTCGTCGCATCCGGCAATCACAGGTACAGCGCCGGGAAAATCAAATTATCCACCCCGCGTTCGCGCAATCTTTGCGCCAGCTGTTCCACATCCTCCGGCGTGGCGCTCGGCCAGTCCTTCGCTTCGCCATACACCCCGTGCGCATGAAAGGCATTCAGCCGCACAGGTACGTCACCGGTACGTATGATAAACGCCGCCAGCGCATCAATATGCTGTAGATAATCCACCTGACCAGGAATAACCAGCAGGCGCAGTTCCGCCAGTTTTCTCTGCCCGGACAAAAAGGTAATACTTTGTTTAATCAGCGTGTTATCGCGGCCGGTAAGCTGCCGATGACACGTGCTGTCCCAGGCTTTTAAATCCAGCATTACGCCGTCGCACACCGGCAGCAGCTTCTGCCAGCCGGTTTCGCTCAGCATGCCGTTGCTGTCGACCATGCAGGTCAGGTGTTGCAACTGCGGATCGGTTTTTATCGCGGTAAATAGCGCCACAATAAAGGGGAGTTGAGTAGTCGCTTCACCGCCACTAACGGTTATCCCTTCGATAAACAGTGACGCTTTACGAATATGTTGCAGCACTTCATCAACACTCATACTCTGCGCCATCGGCGTGGCCTGCCGGGGGCACATATGCAGGCAGGTGTCACACTGCTGACACACATCGGACTGCCACCACACTTTCCCTGCGCTCAGGCTCAGCGCCTCATGCGGGCAATGCAGCACACACTCCCCGCAGTCGTTGCAGCGTCCCATCGTCCACGGATTGTGGCAATTTTTACAGCGCAGATTACATCCTTGCAGAAACAGAGCCAGGCGACTGCCCGGCCCGTCGACGCAGGAGAAAGGAATCAGCCTACTTACTAAAGCGCATCTGCTGTTCATGGCTAATCACGCGAGGTTGTCGTTCCAGAATGCGCGTATTGCGCGCGGCTTCTTCGCCAAGCCAGGTGGTGTTGGTTCGTGACCCTTCGGCGCGATACTTTTCCAGATCCGACAGGCGCACCATGTAACCCGTAACGCGAACCAGATCGTTGCCGCTCACGTTGGCGGTAAACTCGCGCATTCCAGCTTTAAACGCCCCGAGGCACAACTGCACCAGCGCCTGAGGATTACGCTTGATAGTTTCATCCAGCGTGAGAATGTCGCTGATCCCGGCGTGATAAAACGCGTGATGTGGTGCGACGGTTTGCAGGTGGGTGATCGGGTCCGGCTCATCGCCGTAAGGCAGGCGTGCACCTGGCGTGGTGCCGATGTCAGAACTGATCCCCGACTGTGCATGCAGCATCGCGCGCTGCTTCCAGCCATATTTCACCGGGGTGTTTTCGACAAATTCCGCCAGTTGGGTGCTGATGCGATAGCCGAGCTGATTGGCGAACTCATCTTTCCCATAGCGCGCATTCTGTCCCGCCTTATCGCACAGCAGGTTCACCGCCTCCGCCAGGCCGTACATCCCGAACATAGGCACAAAACGTTCGGGATCAATCAACCCTTCCTGCACGAGGAAGCTATTCTCAAAGAAATGTGATTTCTCATAGAGGAATTCACATCGTGAATCAATGATGGCGATTTGCTGCTGGCAGTAGTGCGGTAGGGTGCGCGTAAAGAAGTCATCGACAGAGGTGCTGCGCTCTGCGATGGCTTTCAGATTAAGCCTGACCAACGTGCTTCCACCCCCGGCGAGCGGCAAAGAGTTGTAGCAGCTGACGACACCGTACTGACCTTTTGTGAAAATTTTATCATTCTCAGGGCCATTGGAAATATGCGGCTTACTGCACTCGCAGATATTTTTCGCCACGTTGAGCAGCAGATCGTCAGGTGTGATTTGCGGGTCATAAATGAATGTCAGATTAGGCGAGACCTGCTTTAGCTCTGCGTCTGCGCGTAAAATTGCACGGGTGACTGGCGTATCGGCGGGGCCGATATTGGCATGCATAAACGCGTCTGGCAGGGTTCTGTCGAGATAACGCCAGAAACGTTTTATTCGAATATCGATCTCTTCTTGTGTTAGAATTCTAACATACGGTTGCAGCAGGGCATCGAGCTGGCCGAGATAAACCGGCATTGACGTCACTGACGGAACATGGTGGTAAAGAATAGTGAGTAAGGATAACGCGTCATCAAGATCCCTGGCGCCTTCCAGCTCCAGCCACGATGAGCCATTGGCCAGAAAACGCGCGTAATCGGGTAAAACATAGCGTGGTTTGAACGGGGCATGACCTTCGTACATATCGCAGATTACCCCATCATCCAGCGCCTGACGTGCCTGTGCAGGCAGTTGCGGGTAAGGCAGCGCGTTTTCAGCTTCCAGTGCCAGAAAGTGGCGTTTCTGCTCAGGGCTGAGCACTGGGCTGGTCACGATTTGTTGGCAACGCTGTTGCAGCGCGAGTTCGCTTGAGGTGGGCATCGTTGATTCCTTTTTATCCCGAAGGTGTAACGCCATTGTAGAAAGCAACGCCGCCACAACCTTTGATCCGGATGCGCCTGATGCCACCGCATCCCCTCAGGAAAGGTAATTTATTTGAAGTAGATCTCATTAGAGTAATGCAAATCTGTATGTGGTTTTCATTAACTGTGATGTATATCGAAGTGTAATAGCGAGCGGATGTTAGAATACTAACAAACTCGCAAGGTGAAATTTTATACGGCGATGCCGTTGGAGAATGTTATGACCGATTTAACAGCAAGCAGCCTGCGTGCACTGAAACTGATGGACCTGACCACCCTGAATGACGACGACACCAATGAAAAAGTGATCGCGCTGTGTCATCAGGCGAAGACCCCGGTTGGCAACACTGCCGCAATCTGTATCTATCCGCGTTTCATCCCTATTGCGCGTAAGACCCTGAAAGAGCAGGGCACGCCGGACATCCGCATTGCAACCGTAACCAACTTCCCGCACGGCAACGACGACGTTGAGATTGCGCTGGCTGAAACCCGCGCGGCGATTGCTTACGGCGCAGATGAAGTTGACGTGGTGTTCCCGTACCGTGCGCTGATCGCCGGTAACGAACAGATTGGTTTCGATCTGGTTAAAGCCTGCAAAGACGCGTGTGCGGCAGCAAACGTGCTGCTGAAAGTCATCATCGAAACCGGTGAGCTGAAAGAAGAAGCGCTGATTCGCAAAGCATCTGAAATCTCCATCAAAGCCGGTGCTGATTTCATCAAAACTTCTACCGGTAAAGTGCCGGTCAATGCGACGCCGGAAAGTGCACGCATCATGATGGAAGTGATCCGCGACATGGGTGTTTCTAAAACTGTAGGTTTCAAACCGGCTGGTGGCGTACGCACTGCAGAAGATGCACAGCAGTTCCTGGCGATTGCCGATGAACTGTTTGGCGCTGACTGGGCTGATTCTCGTCACTACCGTTTTGGCGCATCCAGCCTGCTGGCGAGTCTGCTGAAAGCGCTGGGTCACGGCGACGGCAAGAGCGCAAGCAGCTACTAAGCCTTATATTGCCGGAGCTGTAGCGACGTAGGCCGGATAAGGCGTAGCCGCCATCCGGCATTAAGACGACTGCCGGGTGGCGCGTTGCTTACCCGGCCTACAACGGCCTTCTACTCTTTTCCCCTGGGGGTTACCGTGTTTCTCGCACAAGAAATTATTCGTAAAAAACGTGATGGTCATGCGCTGAGCGATGAAGAAATTCGTTTCTTTATCAATGGTATTCGCGACAACACCATCTCTGAAGGGCAAATCGCCGCCCTGGCGATGACCATTTTCTTCCACGATATGACAATGCCTGAGCGAGTTTCGCTGACCATGGCAATGCGTGATTCAGGAACCGTGCTGGACTGGAAAAGCCTGCAGCTGAACGGCCCGATTGTGGATAAACACTCTACCGGCGGTGTAGGTGACGTAACGTCACTGATGTTAGGCCCGATGGTCGCAGCGTGCGGCGGCTATATTCCGATGATCTCCGGGCGTGGCCTGGGGCATACCGGCGGTACGCTCGATAAACTGGAAGCGATTCCTGGATTTGACATCTTCCCGGACGACGCGCGTTTCCGTGAAATTATTAAAGACGTGGGTGTGGCGATTATTGGGCAAACCAGCTCGCTCGCACCGGCGGATAAACGTTTTTATGCCACCCGCGATATTACTGCGACCGTGGATTCCATCCCGCTGATTACCGGCTCCATTCTGGCGAAAAAACTGGCGGAAGGGCTGGATGCGCTGGTGATGGATGTGAAAGTGGGCAGCGGCGCCTTTATGCCGACCTACGAGCTTTCTGAAGCCCTTGCCGAAGCGATTGTCGGCGTGGCGAACGGTGCGGGTGTACGTACCACCGCGCTGTTAACCGATATGAACCAGGTGCTGGCCTCCAGCGCAGGTAACGCGGTCGAAGTCCGCGAAGCGGTACAGTTCCTGACCGGTGAATACCGTAATCCACGTCTGTTAGACGTCACCATGGCGCTGTGCGTGGAAATGCTGATCTCCGGCAATCTGGCGAAAGATGACGCTGAAGCCCGTGCGAAATTGCAGGCGGTGCTGGATAACGGTAAAGCGGCAGAGATTTTTGGTCGCATGGTTGCGGCGCAAAAAGGCCCGACCGATTTCGTCGAAAATTATGCGAAGTACCTGCCGACGGCAATGCTCAGCAAAGCGGTATATGCTGATACCGAAGGCTTTGTCAGCGCAATGGATACCCGTGCGTTGGGGATGGCGGTCGTTTCCATGGGCGGCGGTCGTCGTCAGGCTTCGGACACCATTGATTACAGCGTTGGCTTTAGCGATATGGCGCGTCTGGGCGACAGCGTAGACGGACAACGCCCACTGGCGGTGATCCACGCGAAAGACGAAGCCAGCTGGCAGGAAGCGGCGAAAGCGGTCAAAGCGGCAATTAGCCTTGACGATAAAGCGCCAGAAATTACACCGACAGTCTATCGTCGTATTACCGAATAACTGTATACTGATCTGATCGCTTTTTTGCGGCGCAGATGTATGGAGAACAAGATGAAACGTGCATTTATTATGGTGCTGGACTCCTTTGGTATTGGTGCGACTGAAGATGCGGATCGCTTTGGCGACGTAGGTTCAGACACTATGGGACACATTGCAGAAGCCTGTGCGAAAGGTGAAGCTGACAATGGTCGCAAAGGTCCACTGAATCTGCCTAACCTGACCCGTCTGGGCCTGGTGAAAGCTCACGAAGGTTCTACCGGTAAAATTGCTGCTGGTATGGACGGTAACGCGGAAGTGATTGGTGCCTACGCATGGGCGCATGAACTTTCTTCCGGGAAAGACACGCCGTCTGGCCACTGGGAAATCGCGGGTGTTCCGGTTCTGTTTGATTGGGGTTATTTCTCCGATCATGAAAACAGCTTCCCGCAGGAACTGCTGGATAAACTGGTAAAACGTGCCAACCTGCCAGGCTACCTCGGCAACTGCCACTCTTCCGGTACCGTGATCCTGGATCAACTGGGTGAAGAGCATATGAAAACCGGCAAGCCGATTTTCTATACCTCCGCTGACTCCGTGTTCCAGATTGCCTGCCACGAAGAGACGTTTGGCCTGGATAAACTTTACGAGCTGTGCGAAATCGCACGTGAAGAGCTGACCGAAGGTGGTTACAACATCGGTCGTGTTATCGCACGTCCGTTTATCGGTGATAAAGCCGGTAACTTCCAGCGTACCGGTAACCGTCACGACCTGGCCGTTGAGCCGCCAGCACCGACCGTGCTGCAGAAACTGGTCGACGAAAAAGACGGTCACGTGGTTTCCGTCGGTAAAATCGCGGATATCTACGCTAACTGCGGCATCACCAAAAAAGTGAAAGCCACCGGTCTGGATGCGTTGTTCGACGCCACCATCAAAGAGATGAAAGAAGCAGGTGATAAGACCATCGTCTTCACCAACTTCGTTGATTTCGACTCTTCCTGGGGACATCGTCGCGATATCGCCGGTTATGCAGCGGGCCTGGAACTGTTCGACCGCCGTCTGCCTGAGCTGATGGAGCTGGTGGGTGAAGATGACATTCTGATCCTGACCGCCGACCACGGCTGTGACCCGAGCTGGACCGGCACTGATCACACCCGTGAGCACATTCCGGTACTGGTTTACGGCCCGAAAGTGAAACCTGGTTCTTTGGGCCACCGTGAAACCTTCGCGGATATCGGTCAGACGCTGGCGAGCTACTTTGGTACGTCACCGATGGACTACGGTAAAAACATGCTGTAATACCCGTTGTCTTTCGCGCTGTAGATGCGTTGACTTCATTCGCTCACCCCGGTCACATAGTTAATCTATGCTCCCGGGGATTCACGAATTCGTCGCCTTCCTACAACGCGAAATCCTTAAGGTATTTCACTGTTTTGCATACGTTTTGTAGGCCTGATAAGGCGTAGCCGCCATCAGGCAATAACAACGAAATAAGGACAAAAAATGGCAACTCCACATATTAATGCAGAAATGGGTGATTTCGCTGACGTCGTATTGATGCCGGGCGACCCGCTGCGTGCAAAGCATATTGCTGAAACTTTCCTCGAAGATGTTCGTGAAGTGAACAACGTTCGCGGCATGTTAGGTTTTACCGGTACTTACAAAGGCCGTAAGATCTCCGTTATGGGTCACGGTATGGGTATCCCGTCCTGCTCCATCTACACCAAAGAGCTGATCACCGATTTCGGCGTGAAGAAAATCATTCGCGTAGGCTCCTGCGGCGCTGTGCGTATGGACGTTAAACTGCGTGACGTGGTTATCGGTATGGGCGCTTGCACCGACTCCAAAGTTAACCGTATCCGTTTTAAAGATCATGACTTCGCTGCTATCGCTGACTTCGACATGGTGCGTAACGCGGTTGATGCGGCAAAAGCACTGGGTGTAGACGCGCGCGTGGGCAACCTGTTCTCCGCTGACCTGTTCTACTCTCCGGACGGTGAAATGTTCGACGTGATGGAAAAATACGGCGTGCTGGGCGTGGAAATGGAAGCGGCGGGTATCTATGGCGTTGCGGCTGAGTTCGGTGCGAAAGCGCTGACCATCTGCACCGTGTCCGACCATATCCGTACCCACGAGCAGACCACTGCCGCTGAGCGTCAGACGACCTTCAACGACATGATCAAAATCGCGCTGGAATCCGTTCTGCTGGGCGATAAAGAGTAAGGGTTGTTGTGGCCCGGTGGCGTTGCGCTGGCCGGGCCTACGGGAATGCCGCTATTAATGCCTGATGGCGCTTCGCTTATCAGGCCTACAGGAGCGGTCTTGTAGGCCGGATAAGGCGCAGCCGCCATCCGGCAATTCGCCACTAATCGCTTAACGCACGGCCTTCGCCACCCACGCCGCCAGTTCACGCAGCTCGCTTTCCTGATCCGGATATTCCGTAACCAGCGCTTCGCAAGTCTGCTGTAAAACATCGGCGCGATACTGGCAGCCCTGTAGCCGCTCTGCCAGCGCTTCTAACGGCGCGGGATTGAGACTGTCGGTAAACACCTGTGTGCGCGTGATATGACCTTTTTCGACGTCGAAATGCAGCTCAACACCGCCCCAGGTGAAACGCTCGTCCAGCAGATGCGAGAAAGCAGGTGCCTGACCAAAATTCCATTCCCAACTGCTCTGGCGGGCAAAGGTTTCGGCAAAATTTGGCAGGTCCGGCGTTTTATCCGGTGAGATCACTTCCGCTTCAACGCGTTCGCCATAATGAGCAAAAAAGGCTTCCGTGATGGCCTGACAGACCTGTTCATGGGTGATGCCCGGTAACAGCTCCGTCAAATTCGCCACCCGTGAGCGGACAGAGGTAATCCCCTTTGCTGCGAGTTTCTTTTTGTCGGGATTGAGATAGTTTGCCAGGCGGCTGAGATCGGCATTTAGCAGCAGCGTGCCGTGGTGGAATCCGCGATCTTTCGTTTCCCGGTAAGCAGAGCCTGAAACTTTGCGATCGCCGTCTGGCGTTTTCACAACCAGGTCGTTACGCCCGGAGGCGTCCGCCGTCACACCCAGAGAATTCAATGCGTTGAGGACAATCGCGGTGGAAATGGTTTTGTCGTACTCCGGTTTACCGGCCATAAAGGTAAAGCAGGTATTGCCTAAGTCATGGAACACCGCGCCGCCGCCGCTGCTACGGCGGGCGAGCCGCACGTTGTCTTCCTCCATACGGCGGGTATTACACTCTTTCCACGGGTTTTGCGCCCGGCCAATCACCACCGTATCGGCGTTACGCCACAAGAACAGGACGCGCTGCGTGGCGGGCATCTGGCGAAAAATGCACTCTTCGACCGCGAGATTAAACCACGGATCGTAAGAGTCTGAGATAAGCAGGCGTAGTGTAGTCATGGTTGATTTCCCTTCTGTTTTACAGTTTTTACTGCTTTTACTCTTTTTTCTCGTTGTCTTCTTCCTGCACCGGTTTGTTGGCGGTCAGCAGGAAAGGGGATTGCTGCCAGCGGGTACGCTTGCCTTGCAATAATGTACGGGTGAGCACGACGCCAATCGCCAGCGCCAGCAGCAGCATCAGGCGTAAGATATTGGTGGTGTTATCTACCTGCTTCGCCTCGGTGGCGAGGGTGTGGGTATCCAGCGTCAGGCGCAAATAGCCCAGCGGACCATTTTTCCCCTGAATGGGTTCGACAATCTGCTGGTTAAAATAACCCCCGGCTTTTTTGCCGTCGAGCGCCAGTCGGTCACGAACGTTGACGCTCTCGCCGGTACGCGTAATCAGGTCTCCCTGTTCATCGTACACGCCAGCGTCCAGAATACGGCTACTTTCCGTCAGCTGTGTGAGTACCGCTTTGATGCGTTTTTCATCCGGCGTTTCGGTACGCATTAGCGGAGCAACATTTAGCGCCACCTGGCGGGCCAGCGTACGGGCCAGCTCTTCGAGCTGCGGATTACGCTGCTGCTGGTGACTTTGACTAAACCAGGATGCGCCCTGCATCAGGGCGACGAGCAGCGCAAGACAGAACAATACAATCACTGCACGATGAAGTCGGAATTTCAGTTTTGCGCGAGCCATATTCCACCTGCTGAAAATTTGAGACTTAATGTTGCCAGAAGCGCTGGTTACAGGGTAGCCTCATGCGTTATTTTCCCCTGATGATTCCGACCCGAACGATTTTACAGGAGCTTTAATGCCTAACATAACCTGGTGCGATCTACCTGAAGATGTTTCTCTGTGGCCAGGTCTGCCTCTCTCTTTAAGTGGCGATGAAGTCATGCCGCTGGACTACCACGCGGGCCGCAGTGGCTGGCTGCTGTACGGTCGTGGTCTGGATAAACAACGTTTAACGCAATACCAGAGCAAACTGGGCGCGGCGATGGTGATTGTTGCTGCCTGGTGCGTTGAGGATTATCAGGTGATTCGCCTGGCGGGTTCGTTAACGCCGCGCGCGGCAAAACTGGCTCATGATGCCAAACTGGATGTTGCCCCGTTAGGCAAAATTCCGCATCTGCGCACGCCGGGTTTGCTGGTGATGGACATGGACTCAACGGCAATCCAGATCGAATGCATTGATGAAATTGCTAAACTGGCTGGAACCGGTGAGATGGTTGCGGAAGTCACGGAACGCGCGATGCGTGGCGAACTGGACTTTACCGCCAGCCTGCGTAGCCGCGTGGCGACGCTGAAGGGCGCTGATGCCAATATTCTGCACCAGGTGCGCGAAACGCTACCGCTGATGCCCGGCCTGACTCAACTGGTGTTAAAACTGGAAACGCTCGGCTGGAAAGTGGCTATTGCCTCTGGCGGTTTTACCTTCTTTGCCGATTACCTGCGTAATAAACTGCGTCTGACGGCGGCGGTAGCAAACGAGCTGGAGATCATGGACGGTAAATTTACCGGCAACGTGATCGGCGATATCGTCGATGCCCAGTACAAAGCCAATACCCTGACCCGCCTGGCGCAAGAATATGAGATCCCGATGGCGCAGACGGTGGCGATCGGCGACGGTGCCAACGACCTGCCGATGATCAAAACGGCCGGGCTGGGTATTGCGTATCATGCTAAACCGAAAGTGAACGAAAAGACGGAGATTACTATCCGCCACGCTGACCTGATGGGCGTGTTCTGCATTCTCTCCGGCAGCATGAACCAGAAATGATTAAATTGCCCGGTGGCAAGGTGTCCGTAGGCCGGATAAGCACCCACGCCATCCGGCAAAAGCGTTAACGAAAGAGGTAAAACGTGGCAAAAGCTCCTAAACGCGCCTTTGTTTGTAATGAATGCGGGGCCGATTACCCGCGCTGGCAGGGGCAATGCAGCGCCTGTCAGGCCTGGAATACCATTACCGAGGTGCGCCTTGCCGCATCGCCAACGGTGGCGCGTAACGAGCGGCTCAGTGGCTATGCCGGGAATGCGGGCGTGGCAAAAGTGCAGAAGCTGTCTGACATCAGCCTTGAAGAACTGCCGCGTTTTTCCACTGGATTTAAAGAGTTTGACCGCGTGCTGGGCGGCGGGGTGGTACCCGGCAGCGCTATCCTGATTGGCGGTAATCCCGGCGCGGGGAAATCAACGCTGCTGCTACAAACGCTGTGTAAACTCGCTGAGCAGATGAAAACCCTGTACGTTACTGGCGAAGAGTCGCTACAACAGGTGGCGATGCGCGCGCACCGGCTTGGCTTGCCGACGGCGAATCTGAACATGCTGTCGGAAACCAGTATTGAACAAATTTGCCTGATTGCCGAAGAAGAACAGCCGAAACTGATGGTGATCGACTCCATTCAGGTAATGCACATGGCGGATATTCAGTCTTCGCCGGGCAGCGTGGCGCAGGTGCGCGAAACGGCGGCTTACCTGACGCGCTTTGCCAAAACGCGCGGCGTGGCGATTGTCATGGTCGGCCACGTCACCAAAGATGGCTCGCTGGCCGGGCCGAAGGTGCTGGAGCACTGTATTGACTGTTCGGTACTGCTCGACGGTGACGCCGATTCCCGTTTCCGTACTCTGCGTAGCCATAAAAACCGCTTTGGTGCGGTGAATGAGCTGGGCGTCTTTGCCATGACCGAACAGGGCCTGCGTGAAGTCAGCAACCCTTCCGCTATCTTCTTAAGCCGTGGCGATGAGGTCACCTCCGGCAGTTCGGTGATGGTGGTCTGGGAAGGCACGCGCCCGCTGCTGGTAGAGATTCAGGCGCTGGTCGATCATTCGATGATGGCGAACCCGCGTCGCGTGGCGGTCGGTCTGGAACAGAACCGTCTGGCGATTCTGCTGGCGGTGCTGCATCGTCACGGTGGCTTGCAGATGGCGGATCAGGACGTGTTCGTTAACGTAGTCGGCGGCGTAAAAGTCACCGAAACCAGCGCCGACCTGGCGTTGCTGCTGGCAATGGTTTCCAGTCTGCGCGACAGGCCGCTGCCGCAGGATTTAGTGGTCTTTGGCGAAGTGGGGCTGGCGGGCGAAATCCGTCCGGTACCCAGCGGCCAGGAGCGTATTTCGGAAGCGGCGAAGCACGGCTTTCGCCGGGCGATTGTCCCTGCCGCTAACGTACCGAAAAAAGTACCGGAAGGGATGCAGGTCTTTGGCGTTAAGAAGCTTGCGGATGCGTTAAGCGTGTTTGACGACCTATAATCAAATACCCGTACGTACTGATTTTGTAGGCCTGATAAGCGAAGCGCCATCAGGCAGTGTTACGCGATTTTTCCAGCAGGAGGCTCTTGTGTCATTTGAATATCTGAAAACCGCCATAAAGCAAAAGGGCTGTACCCTGCAACAGGTGGCGGATGCCAGTGGCATGACCAAGGGATACCTAAGCCAACTGCTGAATGCCAAAATCAAAAGCCCCAGCGCGCAGAAGCTGGAGGCGTTGCACCGTTTTCTCGGGCTGGAGTTTCCGCGCCAGCAGAAAAATATCGGTGTGGTATTCGGCAAGTTTTATCCGCTGCACACCGGCCATATCTATCTTATCCAGCGCGCCTGTAGCCAGGTCGATGAACTGCATATCATCATGGGCTATGACGACACGCGCGATCGCAGCCTGTTTGAAGACAGTGCCATGTCGCAACAGCCTACGGTGCCCGATCGTTTACGCTGGCTGCTGCAAACCTTTAAGTATCAGAAAAATATCCGTATTCATGCCTTCAACGAAGAAGGCATGGAGCCGTATCCGCACGGCTGGGACGTGTGGAGCAACGGGATCAAAACGTTTATGCAGGAGAAAGGGATCCAGCCAAACTGGATCTACACCTCTGAAGAATCAGATGCCCCGCAGTATCTGGAGCACTTGGGGATCGAAACCGTGCTGGTGGATCCCAAGCGAACGTTTATGAGCATTAGCGGCGGGCAAATCCGTGAGAACCCGTTTCGCTACTGGGAGTATATTCCGACCGAAGTGAAGCCGTTTTTCGTGCGCACCGTGGCGATTCTCGGCGGGGAGTCGAGCGGCAAATCGACGCTGGTGAATAAGCTCGCCAATATCTTTAACACCACCAGTGCGTGGGAATACGGGCGTGATTATGTTTTCTCCCATTTGGGCGGCGATGAGATGGCGTTACAGTATTCTGACTACGATAAAATCGCCCTGGGACAAGCGCAATACATTGATTTTGCTGTTAAGTACGCCAATAAAGTGGCGTTCATCGACACCGATTTCGTGACCACTCAGGCCTTCTGTAAAAAGTATGAAGGGCGTGAACACCCGTTTGTGCAAGCGCTGATTGACGAGTATCGCTTCGACCTTGTGATCCTGTTGGAAAACAATACCCCGTGGGTGGCGGATGGCTTACGCAGCCTTGGAAGCTCAGTTGACAGAAAAGCGTTTCAGACGCTGCTGGTCGAGATGCTGCAGGAAAACAATATCAATTTTGTGCACGTTCAGGAGCCTGACTACGACGGCCGCTTCCTGCGCTGCGTGGAGTTGGTGAAAGAGTTGATGGGTGAGCAGAGGTAGGTTTTAGAGGTAGGTTTTAATGCCGGATGCGCTGCGCTTATCCGGCCTACAAGTCGCACTAACCTCATAGACAGGATGGCGCTGTGCATATTCGGCCTACAAGTCGCACTAACCTCGTAGACAGGATGGCGCGGTGCATATCCGGCCTACAAGTCGCACTAACCTCGTAGGCCGGATAAGGCGTAACGCCGCCATCCGGCGCTTAACGCTAATTACTTAGAAATACGCTTGTACTTAATACGCTTCGGCTCCAGCGCATCCGCGCCCAGCGTACGTTTCTTGTACTCTTCGTATTCGGTAAAGTTACCTTCGAAGAACTCAACCTTACCTTCGTCCTGGTAATCCAGAATGTGGGTCGCGATACGGTCAAGGAACCAACGGTCGTGCGAGATAACCATCGCGCAACCCGGGAATTCCAGCAGGGCGTTTTCCAGCGCGCGCAGGGTTTCGATATCCAGGTCGTTGGTTGGTTCATCGAGCAGCAGCATGTTGCCGCCAACCTGCAGCAGCTTCGCCAGGTGCAGACGACCACGCTCACCGCCGGACAGCTCGCCTACGCGTTTGCCCTGATCCACACCTTTGAAGTTGAAGCGGCCCACGTAGGCACGGCTTGGCATCTCGGTGTTGCCGATACGCATGATATCCAGCCCGCCGGAAACTTCTTCCCACACGGTTTTGCTGTTGTCCATCGCATCACGGAACTGGTCAACGGAGGCCAGTTTGACGGTTTCACCCAGCGTGATGGTGCCGCTGTCAGGCTGTTCCTGACCGGACATCATACGGAACAGGGTAGATTTACCCGCGCCGTTCGGACCGATGATGCCGACAATTGCACCTTTCGGTACGGAGAAACTCAGATCGTCGATCAGAACGCGATCGCCGTAGGATTTACGCAGATTGGTGACTTCAACAACTTTATCGCCCAGACGTGCTCCAGGTGGAATAAACAGTTCGTTGGTTTCGTTACGTTTCTGGTATTCGGTGTTGTTTAGCTCTTCAAAGCGTGCCAGACGGGCTTTACCCTTAGACTGACGGCCTTTAGCGCCCTGACGTACCCACTCCAGCTCTTTCTCAATAGATTTACGGCGAGCCGCTTCCTGAGAGGCTTCCTGGGCCAGACGCTGATCTTTCTGCTCCAGCCAGGAAGAGTAGTTACCTTCCCACGGAATACCTTCACCACGGTCCAGCTCCAGGATCCAGCCCGCAACGTTGTCGAGGAAGTAACGGTCGTGGGTAATCGCCACTACGGTGCCTTCGAAGTCGTGCAGGAAGCGTTCCAGCCACGCGACGGATTCCGCATCCAGGTGGTTGGTCGGTTCGTCGAGCAGCAGCATGTCTGGTTTTTCCAGCAGCAGGCGGCACAGCGCAACGCGGCGGCGTTCACCACCGGAGAGATTCTCAATTTTAGCGTCCCAGTCCGGCAGACGCAGGGCGTCAGCGGCACGCTCAAGCTGCACGTTCAGGTTATGGCCGTCGTGCGCCTGGATAATTTCTTCAAACTTGCCCTGTTGTGCGGCCAGTTTATCGAAGTCGGCGTCCGGCTCGGCGTACTTGGCGTACACTTCATCCAGACCTTTCAGCGCACTAACCACTTCGGCAACCGCTTCTTCAACGGATTCACGAACGGTATGCTCTGGGTTTAGTTTTGGTTCCTGCGGCAGGTAACCGATTTTAATGCCTGGCTGTGGGCGAGCTTCACCTTCGATATCGGTATCAATACCGGCCATGATACGCAGCAGGGTAGATTTACCCGCACCGTTCAGACCGAGAACACCGATTTTGGCGCCAGGGAAGAAGCTCAGTGAGATGTTTTTAAGAATATGACGTTTCGGCGGAACGACCTTGCCGACACGATGCATGGTATAAACGAATTGGGCCACGTTGGACTCGCCTCTATGTTTATCGTGATGATGAATAGTTATCAAAGGCGAAGTGTAGCCTTTTTCATTGCCCAATCCCAGCCAGCAGATCCCACTCGCAACAAAAGTAAAAAAGTGTCCGTGACGTGGCGCATTCTGCAATGTCTGGTTAGCATGAATTAATTAAGCGGCATGATGCTGCACAGACGTAACATGAGAAGAGGAAGAGCTTGTGGACAAAGCCAATCAATTTACCTGGCGCCTGCTGGCAGCCAGCGTATGTCTGCTGACGGTTAGTCAGGTGGCGCGAGCCGACTCTCTGGATGAGCAGCGCAATCGTTATGCGCAAATCAAGCAAGCCTGGGACAACCGACAGATGGATGTCGTAGAGCAGATGATGCCCGGCCTGAAGAACTATCCTCTGTACCCGTATCTGGAATATCGTCAGATCACTGACGATCTGATGAATCAGCCCACCATTACCGTTACCAATTTTGTGCGTGCCAATCCGACACTGCCCCCTGCGCGTACGCTGCAATCGCGTTTCGTGAATGAACTGGCGCGCCGCGAAGACTGGCGTGGACTGCTGGCGTTCAGCCCGGAAAAACCGGGTACCACGGAAGCGCAATGTAACTATTACTTCGCGAAATGGAGTACTGGGCAAACCGAAGAAGCCTGGCAGGGCGCGAAAGAGCTGTGGTTGACCGGGAAAAGTCAGCCGAACGCCTGTGACAAATTATTTGGCGTATGGCGCGCCTCAGGCACTCAGGATCCGCTGGCGTATCTGGAGCGTATTCGTCTGGCGATGAAAGCCGGGAATACCGGTCTGGTGACGGCGCTAGCCGGACAGATGCCCGCGCAATACCAAACCATTGCCTCTGCGATCATCTCGCTGGCCAACGATCCGAATTCGGTGATGACTTTTGCACGTACCACCGGCGCCACGGATTTCACCCGACAGATGGCGGCGGTCGCCTTTGCCAGCGTGGCGCGTCAGGATGTGGAAAACGCCCGCCTGATGATCCCGTCCCTGGTGCAGGCGCAACAGCTTAATGATGAGCAAACCCAGGAGCTGCGCGATATTGTTGCCTGGCGTCTGATGGGCAATGATGTCACCGACGAGCAGGCCAAATGGCGTGATGATGCGATTATGCGCTCCAATTCCACCTCGCTTGTGGAGCGCCGGGTGCGCATGGCGCTGGGAACCGGCGATCGTCGTGGCCTGAATACCTGGCTGGCGCGTCTGCCAATGGAAGCAAAAGAAAAAGACGAGTGGCGCTACTGGCAGGCGGATCTGCTGCTGGAGCGCGGACGTGATGCGGAAGCCAAAGAGATCCTGCACCAGCTCATGCAGCAACGCGGTTTCTATCCGATGGTGGCGGCACAGCTTCTGGGCGAAGAGTACGAGCTGAAAGTGGATAAAGCGCCAGCGAACGTTGATTCTGCGCTGACTCAGGGGCCAGAAATGGCACGCGTACGCGAGCTAATGTACTGGAACATGGATAATACCGCGCGCAGTGAATGGGCAAATTTGGTCACCAGCCGTACCAAGTCCGAGCAGGCTCAGTTGGCGCGTTACGCGTTCAACAATCACTGGTGGGATCTTAGCGTTCAGGCGACGATCGCCGGTAAGCTGTGGGATCATCTGGAAGAGCGTTTCCCGTTGGCCTATAAAGATCTGTTTACCCGTTACACCAGCGGCAAGGATATTCAGCCAAGCTATGCGATGGCGATAGCGCGTCAGGAAAGCGCCTGGAACCCGAAAGTGAAATCACCGGTCGGCGCCAGCGGGCTGATGCAGATTATGCCGGGCACGGCGACGCATACGGTGAAAATGTTCTCGATTCCAGGTTACAGCAGTCCGGGCCAGCTACTGGATCCTGATACCAACATCAACATTGGTACCAGCTATTTGCAGTACGTATATCAGCAATTCGGCAATAACCGCATCTTTGCGTCGGCAGCCTATAACGCCGGTCCGGGGCGCGTTCGCACCTGGCTTGGCAATAGCGCTGGACGCATTGATGCTGTGGCGTTTGTCGAAAGTATTCCATTCTCAGAGACGCGTGGTTACGTGAAGAATGTGCTGGCTTATGATGCGTACTATCGCTATTTCCTCGGCGATAAACCGGAGTTGATGAGCGAGGCAGAATGGCAACGTCGTTACTGATCGTGTCGATTGTGTTATGCTATCGTACTCGTTAAAGAGTACAAAAGGGGGAAGCAAGCACGCTTCCCCCGCAACGATGGCGATATCTTATGACTCAGCAATCACCCTATTCAGCAGAGATGGCAGAACAACGTCACCAGGAGTGGTTACGTTTTGTCGATCTGCTTAAACACGCCTACGAACAAGATTTACACCTGCCACTGCTCAATTTGATGTTAACGCCGGATGAGCGTGAAGCGTTGGGCACGCGTGTGCGTATCATTGAAGAGCTGCTGCGCGGCGAGATGAGCCAGCGTGAGCTTAAAAACGAGCTCGGGGCGGGAATTGCCACTATTACGCGGGGGTCGAACAGCCTCAAATCCGCACCGGTGGATTTGCGTCAGTGGCTGGAGCAGGTACTGCTAAAAAGTGTCTGATTCTCTCGTAGGCCGGATAAGGCGAAGCCGCCATCCGGCAATGGTGCGCGCTGCTTGCCTGATGGCGCTACGCTTATCAGGCCTACAAATTACAATGACTCATCGTATATCGCGTTATGAAACGGGCTGAGCGCCAGAATCACCGCCTGGTGATAGACGCTTGAGCGCGTCAGCTTGCCCGCGGTAAAAACGCCGATTGCGCCTTCTTTACGGCCAATTTCATCAATACCCGTATAGTCCGACATCACCGGGCCGAGTGCTTCACCTTTGCGGACTCTGTCGAGAATGACAGTCGGCAATGGCAGCGTGGCTGAACGGGCTTCACCGCGCTGAATGCCGTTATCAATCACCACCCAACTGAAGGTGGCGTCATCGTCAATTCCTGCTTCAATGGCGACCCAGAAATCAGCCTGCGGGTGCAGGCGGCGAGCGTTAACAACGCGATTTCGTGCGCCAGTGCGCGTTTCCTGGTTTCCGAAAGGTTGTTCCGGCACGCCACTCTCGACGGCGACGGGTTCAATATGGCAGGATCCTTCCCCGAAAATCTCTTCAAATGCCCGCAGAATTGCCTGAATTTTGGCAGGATTGGTGGTCGCAGAGATAACCTTGTGCATAATTAAGCTCAGTTTGAAAATTCATCGCATCGCAGTATAACGGAAAAAAAGCATGTTACAGGTATACCTTGTTCGCCATGGCGAAACGCAGTGGAACGCCGAGCGACGTATTCAAGGCCAGTCAGACAGCCCACTAACCGCTAAAGGTGAACAACAAGCCATGCAGGTGGGTGAACGCGCCCGCTCGTTTGGTATTACGCATGTCATCAGTAGCGATCTTGGTCGTACACGACGCACCGCAGAAATCATCGCCCAGGCCTGTGGCTGTGATATCACCTATGACTCCCGTCTGCGCGAGCTAAATATGGGAGTGCTGGAAAAACGTCACATCGATACGCTGACGCCAGAGGAAGAGGGCTGGCGTCGCCAGTTGGTGAATGGCACGGTGGATGGTCGTATCCCGGAAGGGGAATCGATGCAGGAATTGAGCGATCGCGTCAACGCGGCGCTGGCATCCTGTCTGGAATTGCCGCCGGGAAGTCGTCCGCTGCTGGTCAGTCACGGTATCGCGCTGGGTTGCCTGGTGAGCACAATTCTGGGATTACCGGCATGGGCTGAACGTCGCTTGCGTCTGCGCAACTGTTCTATTTCTCGAGTTGATTACCAGGAAAGCTTATGGCTGGCGCCGGGATGGGTCGTTGAAACGGCAGGGGACATCTCACATCTGGACGCCCCTGCGTTGGATGAACTGCAGCGCTAGCGGCGAATCGGAATCAGGAATTCGCAGCGCAGGTTGATCGGGCGATCTCCCGCTTTGGCATCTTCTGCCGGGTAGTATCGCTCGATATCCTGTCCTTTACGGCGCGTCAGGTTCAGCATTGGCATGCATGTGCCGTAAACCGTCAGGATAAACTCTTGCACACCGGTTCCCAGCCCTTCGTAGGTAAACATCACGTACTCGCCACCCTGTAACAGGATAGGCTGCGCCGACGGCACATAGCCATTGGCCTGTTCCGGCGTCAGTGCTGTGGTGTAAAACACTTCCTGTTCGTCATCTTTTTCAATGCTCGGACGCGTTTCGTTAAGCCCGTACAGCACTGGCGGGATCGCCGGAGCCTGAGCAAGGAAGTCGCGCCAGAACTGAATACGCATTTCATGACGGAAATCTGAAATCTGTTCCAGCGAGCAGGAATAGCTTTGCGTGGTGCCGAGCAGTTGCGTATCTTCCAGGGTGACAAACTCGTGCGCAGGCATCGTAAATTCACCCAGTCGCATTGGTGGGCGAATACCGAATGCGCTCCATTCCGGTGAACGGCGATACAGCGCTGGTGTCTGCGAAAATTGTTTCTTGAATGCGCGAGTAAAAGTTTGTTGAGAGTCGAAGCGATATTGCAGCGCAATATCCAAAATTGGACGCGCAGTCAGGCGCAGCGCCACTGCGGATTTCGATAAACGACGGGCGCGGATATAGGCGCCAATAGCATGGCCCGTCACGTCCTTAAACATTCTCTGCAGGTGCCACTTGGAATAGCCCGCTTTTGCCGCCACATTGTCAAGCGACAAAGGCTGATCCAGATGACCTTCCAGCCAGATTAATAGGTCGCGAATAATGCCAGCCTGATCCATAAAATATCCTCATCCTTTCAACAACGAGTACCTGACGTCAGGTATGAGGATAATAGCATTTTTTGCTGTTTTAGCATTCAGTGTTTTTTTTGCTCATAAGTGCTTTTTTCGGACATACGAAAGCGTGATTATTGTAATCCTGTGATCTGTATACATTTTATCTTAAAATGTTTAATAATCACGCAGAACAACTTTTAAGAATGGTAACAATATGAAATATAAGAGCTTAGTCATTTCCTCAATTCTGCTGATGTTGGCGCAGGTCGCCCATGCGGAGCAGATTGGATCTGTCGATACAGTGTTCAAAATGTTTGGGCCGGATCATAAAATTGTGGTCGAAGCGTTTGACGATCCGGATGTTACCAATGTGACCTGTTACGTGAGTCGTGCGAAGACCGGCGGCATCAAAGGTGGACTGGGGCTGGCGGAAGATACTTCCGATGCCGCCATCTCTTGCCAGCAGGTTGGGCCGGTAGAACTGAGCGACAGAATCAAGAACGGTAAAGCTCAGGGCGAAGTGGTATTTAAGAAACGTACCTCGCTGGTGTTTAAATCTTTACAGGTCGTGCGTTTTTACGATGCGAAACGTAATGCGCTGGCCTATCTGGCCTATTCAGATAAAGTTGTCGATGGATCGCCCAAAAATGCCATCAGTGCGGTACCCATCATGCCGTGGCGGCAATAACAAGGAAGCACAATGCAACAGCCGTTGATCTGGTTGGTTGAGGATGAGCAGGGAATCGCTGATACGCTTATCTACATGCTGCAACAGGAAGGGTTTAGCGTAGAGGCGTTTGAGCGCGGATTTCCCGTGCTGGAGAAATCTCGCCAGCAATGCCCTGATGCCATCATTCTGGATGTCGGGCTACCGGATATCAGCGGTTTTGAACTGTGCCGACGTTTACTGGAACGCCACCCGGCGCTGCCGATCCTTTTTCTGACCGCGCGCAGCGATGAAGTGGATCGCCTGTTGGGGCTGGAAATTGGCGCAGATGACTATGTTGCCAAGCCTTTCTCACCGCGCGAGGTGTGCGCTCGTGTGCGTACGCTGCTGCGGCGGGTGCAAAAATTCTCCACGCCTTCATCGATGACACGCTGTGGGGATTTTGAACTTAATGAGCTGGCCGCGCAGATTACCTGGTTCAGCATGCCGTTGAACCTGACGCGTTATGAATTCCTGCTGCTGAAAACATTGCTGATGTCGCCGGGACGTATTTACTCTCGCCAGCAACTGATGGATTTAGTCTGGGCAGACGCGCAGGATACCTTTGACAGAACGGTTGATACTCACATCAAAACGCTGCGCGCCAAGCTGCGGGCTATCAATCCGGAGCTTTCCCCCATCAATACACATCGCGGTATGGGATACAGCCTGAGGAATTGCTGATGCGCATTGGCATGCGTTTGCTGCTCGGCTATTTTCTGATTGTCGCGGTCGCCGCCTGGTTTGTTCTGTCTATCTTTGTGCAGGAAATTAAGCCAGGCGTCCGTCGGGCGACCGAAGGTACTTTAATTGATACCGCCACGCTGCTGGCTGCACTGGCGCGTGATGACGTGCTCTCTGACTCACCGGCTAACGGCAAGCTGGCGCAGGCATTTGCGCAGCTGCATAACCGCCCATTTAACGCCAACATCAGTGGCATTAACAAAGTGCGTAACGAATACCATGTCTACATGACCGACGCGCAGGGCAAGGTGTTGTTTGATTCCGCCAACCAGGCCGTCGGTCAGGACTATTCCCGCTGGAACGACGTGTGGTTAACGCTGCGTGGTGAGTATGGCGCCCGCAGTACGCCGCAAAACCCGAACGATCCGGAAAGCTCGGTGATGTACGTTGCCGCGCCGATCGTAG
The DNA here is from genome assembly GCF_014596815.2 of Citrobacter sp. C13. Taxonomy (NCBI): domain Bacteria; kingdom Pseudomonadati; phylum Pseudomonadota; class Gammaproteobacteria; order Enterobacterales; family Enterobacteriaceae; genus Citrobacter; species Citrobacter sp. C13. The sequence goes on along the minus strand of NZ_CP115024.1, from coordinate 4,077,021 downwards.
ACGGTGGGCGTATTATCGGCGTGCTCAGTGTCGGCAAACCAAATGCGGCGATGGCACCGGTGATTAAACGCAGTGAACGGCGAATGCTGTGGGCCAGCGCCGTATTGCTGGGCATTGCCCTGGTGATTGGCTTCGGGATGGTATGGTGGATAAACCGATCTATTGCCCGGCTGGCGCGTTATGCCGACTCCGTTACCGAGAATCGCCCCGTCCCACTGCCTGATTTAGGCAGCAGCGAGTTACGCAAACTGGCGCAGGCGCTGGAAAGTATGCGTCTGAAGCTCGAAGGCAAGAACTACATTGAGCAGTATGTCTACGCGTTAACGCATGAGCTGAAAAGTCCGCTGGCGGCCATTCGTGGCGCGGCAGAGATATTGCGAGAAGGCCCGCCGCCAAACGTGGTAGCGCGTTTTACCGATAATATTCTGACGCAAAATGCGCGTATGCAGGCGCTGGTCGAAACTTTGCTGCGCCAGGCGCGACTGGAGAATCGACAGGACGTTACGTTGACGGCGGTGGAGGTAGATACGCTATTTGCTCAGCTCAAAGAGGCGCGTAGCGTGCAGCTGGCGGCAAAAAACATCACGCTGACCATTTTGCCTTCATCGCTTAGCGTCGCTGCCGATCCTGCGTTACTGGAGCAGGCGTTGGGGAATTTACTCGACAATGCTATCGACTTCACGCCACAGGACGGGACGATTACGCTGAGCGCGCATCAGCAGGAGGAGCGGGTCACATTGCAGGTTACCGACAGCGGTAGCGGCATCCCTGATTTTGCATTGCCGCGTATTTTTGAGCGCTTCTACTCGCTGCCCCGCGAGAATGGACACAAGAGCAGCGGTTTGGGGCTGGCGTTTGTCAGTGAAGTTGCACGACTGCATGAAGGTACGGTGACATTATCTAACCGACCAGAGGGCGGCGCACAGGCCTCGTTTACGCTTCACCGTCACTTCACATAACTTCAAATTCTCCGCACATAGCTGTTCTACCTTGCTGATATTGCAAAGGAGAACGCTATGTTTAAATCACCCCTGTTTTGGAAAATCGTCACCTTAGGCGGCGCCATAATACTGCTGTTAATACCACTGACGATGGTCAGGCAGATAATCGTTGAGCGATCGGATTATCGTGATGAAGTCGAAGATGCTATCCGCCAGAGCACCAGCGGGCCGCAAAAGATGGTCGGGCCGTTGATAGCCATTCCGGTGACAGAGCTTTACACCTCGCTGGAGGATGGCAAAGAGATCCAGCGTAAGCGCAGCTATATCCATTTCTGGCTGCCGGATTCGTTGGTGGTTGAGGGGAATCAGAACGTTGAAGCGCGTAAAATCGGCATTTATGAGGGCCAGGTCTGGCACAATGAACTCTCGGTGAAGGCCGAGTTTAACGCTGAACGTTTGCGTGATTTAAACCATCCCAACGTCAGCGTCGGCAAACCGTTTATCGTGGTTGGCGTGGGGGATGCGCGCGGGATCGGTGTGGTGCAAGCGCCGCAGATCAATGGGGAATCACTGGCTGTTGAGCCAGGGACGGGGCTGGATGGAGGGGCTCAAGGGATCCACATTCCGCTACCTGACGCGAGCTGGGCGGAGCAAAACCTGAGCATGGCGCTGTCGTTGAATTTGAGCGGAACAGGAGATTTCTCCGTTGTTCCGGTTGGCCGTAACAGTGAAATGACTTTAACCAGCAACTGGCCGCATCCCAACTTTCTGGGGGATTTCCTCCCGGCGAAGCGCGAAATCAGCGAATCAGGATTTAAGGCCCAGTGGCAGAGCAGCTGGTTCGCGAATAACCTCGGCGAACGCTTTGATGGCGAAAAGATTGGCTGGAAGGGAATGCCTGCATTTAGCGTTGCCGTCGCCACGCCAGCGGATCAGTATCAGTTAACGGACAGAGCCACCAAATATGCCATTCTGCTGATTGTACTGACCTTTATGTCTTTCTTCGTGCTTGAAAGTATGACCAGCCTGCGTCTGCACCCGATGCAGTATCTGCTGGTGGGGCTATCGCTGGTGATGTTTTATCTGCTGCTACTGGCATTGTCTGAGCACATTGGTTTTACGGCGGCGTGGATTACGGCAAGCCTGGTGGGGGCGTTGATGAACGGGGTGTATCTGCAGGCGATATTACAGAGTTGGCGGAACAGTATTTTGTTCACCGTGGCGCTACTGGGGCTGGATGGGGTGATGTGGGTGCTGCTACGTTCACAGGACAGCTCTTTACTGCTGGGAACCGGCGTACTGTTGGTGGCGTTGTGTGGCGTGATGTTCCTGACGCGTCATCTTGACTGGCACTCGCTGGCACAGCCAAAACCAAAGCCGACAGAAATTCCGAAGCCTCAGCCTGCGCAGAGTGACGAGTTTCGCTTATGGAAATAGGGCTGTGGTGAAATGAAAAACGGCGCATAATGCGCCGTTTTTTTACCTGTAAGGATTGAATTAATCCTGCAGGTCGCCGCAGAAACGGTAGCCTTCACCGTGAATGGTGGCGATGATTTCTGGCGTATCCGGCGTAGATTCGAAATGTTTACGAATGCGGCGGATAGTCACGTCAACGGTACGGTCATGCGGCTTCAGTTCGCGACCGGTCATTTTTTTCAGCAGTTCTGCGCGAGACTGGATTTTGCCCGGATTCTCACAGAAGTGAAGCATTGCACGGAATTCGCTGCGTGGCAGTTTATACTGCTCGCCGTCAGGACCAATCAGAGAGCGGCTGTTGATGTCCAGCTCCCAGCCGTTGAACTTGTAGCTTTCGACGCTACGGCGTTCTTCGCTGACAGTACCCAGGTTCATGGTACGGGACAGCAGGTTACGAGCACGGATAGTCAGTTCGCGCGGGTTAAACGGCTTGGTGATGTAATCGTCTGCGCCGATTTCGAGGCCGAGAATTTTATCGACTTCGTTATCACGGCCCGTCAGGAACATCAGCGCAACGTTAGCTTGTTCGCGGAGTTCGCGCGCTAACAGGAGGCCATTTTTCCCAGGCAGATTGATATCCATAATCACAAGGTTGATGTCATATTCAGAGAGAATCTGATGCATTTCCGCGCCATCTGTCGCTTCGAATACATCATAGCCTTCTGCTTCGAAAATGCTTTTCAACGTGTTGCGTGTTACTAACTCGTCTTCAACGATAAGAATGTGCGGGGTCTGCATGTTTGCTACCTAAATTGCCAACTAAATCGAAACAGGAAGTACAAAAGTCCCTGACCTGCCTGATGCATGCCGTAAATTAACATGATCGGCGTAACATGACTAAAGTACGTAATTGCGTTCTTGATGCACTTTCCATCAACGTCAACAACATCATTAGCTTGGTCGTGGGTAGTTTCCCTCTGGACCCGACAGTGTCAAAAACGGCTGTCATCCTAACCATTTTAACAGCAACATAACAGGCTAAGACATGCCGGACACCCAATAAAACTACGCTTCGTTGACATATATCAAGTTCAATTGTAGCACGTTAACAGTTTGATGAAATCAACGTATCCAAATGTTTGCTTTCATCACAAAATTGCAATATTACAACTAGTTGCACGAGCTAATTAATAAATGTAATGAATCCAACCAATGCGATCCATTTTAAAATAAATTATCATGGATAAACAGAGGGATATACAACTTTTGTTAACATAAAAAGCAATAGTACAGTTTGGAAATAGTTTAGCATTTTTTACCGGATGCGAAATCCTTTTTCAGTGACTTCTGTTAAAAAAATGTAAATTTGCGCTGCGTAATATGTTGATGTGCGTCACATTATTACTTGCAGACTGACCAAAAAGAGTATCGAAATGCGTTTAACAATTATTCTGGTTGCCCCTGCCAGAGCGGAAAATATTGGCGCGGCTGCCCGTGCGATGAAGACCATGGGATTCACTCAATTACGTATCGTTGACAGCGAGGCGCATCTGGAACCCGCCACGCGATGGGTCGCGCATGGATCGGGCGACATTATTGATAATATTAACGTTTTTCCAACGTTGGCCGAGGCGCTTCACGACGTTGATTTTACTATTGCGACCACCGCGCGTAGCCGAGCGAAGTTCCATTATTACGCCACCCCGGTCGAACTGGTTCCCCTGTTACAGGAGAAATCAACGTGGATGGATCATGCTGCGCTGGTATTTGGTCGTGAAGATTCTGGGTTGACCAACGAAGAATTAGCGCTGGCAGATGTACTCACTGGTGTACCGATGGTCGCTGACTATCCTTCACTCAATTTGGGGCAGGCGGTGATGGTGTATTGCTATCAATTAGCAGGTTTAATACAACAACCGGCTAAAAACGTTGAGGTGACAGATGAGCTTCAGCTCCAGGCATTGCGCGCACGCGTTTTGCGTTTATTAGCCACGCTGAACGTTTCTGACGACATCAAACTCACGGACTGGTTGCAACAGCGAATGGGTCTGTTGGGGCAGCGAGACACGGCAATGTTGCATCGTTTTTTACATGATATTGAAAAAAACATCACAAAATAAAATTTCGAACAGTTTTTGTTGTGTAGTGTTTTGTTCTTGGTTCAAGTGGGCTCGACATGCTGTATTGGTTGAAAGTAAAAGGGCAAGCAGTTGCTCATGAACAAGTTTCGGAATGTGATCAATTTAAAAATTTATTGACTTAGGTCAGCAGATACTTTAACCCTAAAAGAATACAAGACAGACAGATAATAATTACAGAGCACACAACATCATGAAACGCATCAGCATCACTATTACCACAACCATCACCATTACCACAGGTAACGGTGCGGGCTGACGCGTACAGGAAACACAAGAAAAAGCCCGCACCTAAACAGTGCGGGCTTTTTTTTCGACCAAAGGCAATGAGGTAAACCATGCGAGTGTTGAAGTTCGGCGGTACATCAGTGGCAAATGCAGAGCGCTTTCTGCGGGTTGCCGATATTCTGGAAAGCAATGCCAGACAGGGGCAGGTCGCGACCGTTCTCTCTGCCCCCGCAAAAATTACCAACCATCTGGTGGCAATGATTGAGAAGACCATCGGTGGTCAGGATGCTTTAGCCAATATCAGCGATGCCGAACGCATTTTCTCTGAGCTGCTGGTGGGTCTTGCCGCCGCACAGCCGGGTTTCCCGCTGGCGCAGCTCAAAGCCTTTGTTGAACAAGAGTTTGCCCAGATTAAGCACGTCCTGCACGGCATCAGCCTGCTGGGACAGTGCCCGGACAGCATCAATGCCGCGCTTATCTGCCGTGGTGAAAAAATGTCGATTGCTATCATGGCCGGCCTGCTGGAAGCTCGCGGGCATAACGTGACGGTCATCGACCCGGTGGAGAAATTGCTGGCAGTCGGCCATTACCTCGAATCTACCGTTGATATCGCCGAATCTACGCGCCGCATTGCCGCCAGCCGTATTCCTGCGGACCACATGATTCTGATGGCAGGGTTTACTGCTGGAAATGAAAAAGGTGAGTTAGTGGTGTTGGGGCGTAACGGCTCTGACTACTCTGCCGCCGTACTGGCCGCCTGTTTGCGTGCCGATTGTTGTGAAATCTGGACCGATGTCGACGGCGTATATACTTGCGATCCGCGTCAGGTACCCGACGCCCGACTGCTGAAGTCGATGTCTTATCAGGAAGCGATGGAGCTTTCTTACTTCGGCGCTAAAGTGCTGCACCCGCGCACCATTACCCCTATTGCCCAGTTCCAGATCCCGTGCCTGATTAAAAATACCGGCAATCCGCAAGCGCCCGGTACGCTGATCGGTGCCAGCAGTGATGACGATGATTTGCCGGTAAAAGGCATTTCTAACCTCAATAACATGGCGATGTTTAGCGTCTCCGGCCCTGGAATGAAAGGTATGGTGGGCATGGCGGCACGCGTTTTTGCCGCGATGTCGCGTGCGGGCATATCGGTGGTGCTGATCACCCAATCCTCTTCCGAATACAGCATCAGCTTCTGCGTCCCGCAGGGCGACTGCGCGCGTGCGCAACGCGCCATGCAGGATGAATTCTATCTCGAACTGAAAGAAGGCCTGCTGGAGCCGCTGGCGGTGACTGAGCGTCTGGCCATCATCTCGGTCGTTGGCGATGGTATGCGCACCCTGCGCGGCATCTCGGCGAAGTTCTTTGCCGCGCTGGCTCGGGCGAATATCAATATTGTAGCGATCGCCCAGGGCTCGTCTGAGCGTTCTATTTCGGTGGTGGTGAATAACGATGACGCGACCACCGGCGTACGCGTTACCCATCAGATGCTGTTCAACACCGACCAGGTGATTGAAGTGTTTGTGATTGGCGTAGGCGGCGTGGGCGGTGCGCTGCTGGAGCAGCTTAAACGTCAGCAAACCTGGCTCAAAAAGAAACATATCGATCTGCGCGTGTGCGGCGTGGCGAACTCGAAGGCCCTGCTGACCAACGTCCACGGTCTGAATCTGGAAAACTGGCAGTCGGAGCTGGAGAGTGCGAAAGAGCCTTTCAACCTTGGGCGCTTAATTCGTCTGGTGAAAGAATACCATCTGCTCAATCCGGTGATTGTCGACTGTACGTCAAGCCAGGCGGTAGCAGACCAGTATGCCGACTTCCTGCGCGAAGGCTTCCATGTGGTTACGCCGAACAAAAAGGCCAACACGTCGTCGATGGATTACTACCATCAGCTGCGTTTTGCCGCCGCGAAGTCACGTCGTAAATTCCTGTACGACACCAACGTGGGCGCGGGCTTGCCAGTTATTGAAAACCTGCAAAATCTGCTCAGCGCAGGTGATGAACTGCAACGTTTTTCAGGCATCCTTTCTGGCTCACTGTCGTTTATTTTCGGCAAGCTGGATGAAGGCATGAGCTTCTCGCAGGCCACTACCCTGGCGCGTGAAATGGGCTATACCGAACCCGATCCGCGTGACGATCTTTCCGGTACGGACGTGGCGCGTAAGCTGCTGATCCTGGCCCGTGAAACCGGTCGTGAGCTGGAGCTTTCTGACATTGTCATTGAGCCGGTCCTGCCAAAAGAGTTTGATGACTCCGGTGATGTTTCCGCGTTTATGGCGAAATTGTCGCAGCTGGATGACGTCTTTGCCGCGCGCGTGGCGAAAGCCCGTGATGAGGGGAAGGTATTGCGCTATGTTGGCAATATCGAAGAGGACGGCGTTTGTCGCGTGAAAATTGATGCAGTAGACGGCAACGATCCACTGTTCAAAGTGAAAAACGGTGAGAACGCGCTGGCATTCTATAGCCACTACTATCAGCCGTTACCGTTGGTTCTGCGCGGATATGGCGCGGGTAACGACGTGACGGCGGCGGGCGTCTTTGCCGACCTGCTACGCACCCTTTCATGGAAGTTAGGAGTCTGACATGGTAAGAGTTTATGCCCCGGCTTCCAGTGCCAATATGAGCGTCGGGTTTGATGTACTCGGTGCGGCGGTAACTCCGGTGGACGGTTCGCTGTTGGGCGATGTGGTGTCCGTTGAGGCGGCTGACCAGTTCAGCCTGAACAACCTCGGACGTTTTGCCAACAAGCTGCCGCCTGAGCCGCGAGAAAACATTGTCTATCAGTGCTGGGAGCGATTCTGTCAGGAGCTGGGTAAAAGCGTTCCGGTGGCGATGACGCTGGAAAAAAATATGCCGATTGGCTCCGGGTTAGGCTCCAGCGCCTGTTCCGTCGTGGCGGCGTTAGTCGCTATGAACGAACATTGCGGTAAGCCGCTCAACGATACGCGCCTGTTAGCGATAATGGGCGAACTTGAAGGACGTATCTCCGGCAGTATTCATTACGATAACGTCGCCCCGTGCTTTTTGGGCGGTATGCAGTTAATGATTGAAGAAAACGGCATTATTAGCCAGCAGGTGCCAGGCTTTGATGAGTGGCTGTGGGTACTGGCGTATCCAGGGATTAAAGTGTCGACGGCTGAAGCGCGGGCGATTCTCCCAGCGCAGTATCGCCGTCAGGACTGTATCGCTCACGGGCGGCATCTGGCGGGATTCATCCATGCCTGCTATTCCCGTCAGCCTCTTCTGGCCGCGAAGCTGATGAAAGATGTCATTGCTGAGCCGTATCGTACCCGCTTGCTGCCAGGCTTTAGCCAGGCGCGTCAGGCGGTAGCCGAAATTGGCGCGCTGGCCAGCGGTATATCTGGGTCAGGGCCGACGCTGTTCGCCTTGTGCGATAAGCCGGATACGGCGCAGCGCGTAGCAGACTGGCTGGGTAAAAATTACCTGCAAAATCAGGAAGGCTTTGTTCATATTTGCCGGCTGGACACGGCGGGCGCCCGGGTACTGGGATAATCAATGAAACTGTATAATCTGAAAGATCACAACGAACAGGTCAGCTTTGCACAGGCTGTTACGCAAGGACTGGGCAAGAATCAGGGATTGTTTTTTCCGCACGATCTACCGGAATTCAATCTGACAGAAGTGGATGAGATGCTGAAGCAGGACTTCGTTAGCCGCAGTGCGAAGATCCTGTCCGCATTTATTGGTGATGAGATCCCTCAGGAAATTCTGGAAGAGCGCGTGCGCGCGGCATTTGCCTTTCCGGCACCGGTTGCTCAGGTTGCCGCGGATGTCGGCTGTCTGGAACTGTTCCACGGCCCAACGCTTGCATTTAAAGACTTTGGCGGGCGCTTTATGGCGCAGATGCTGACGCACATTAGTGGCGACAAACCGGTAACGATTCTGACGGCGACCTCCGGAGATACCGGGGCGGCCGTTGCGCATGCCTTTTATGGCCTGAAAAATGTGCGCGTGGTGATCCTCTACCCGAACGGCAAGATCAGCCCATTACAGGAAAAACTGTTCTGTACGCTGGGCGGTAACATTGAAACTGTGGCTATTGATGGCGATTTTGATGCCTGCCAGGCGCTGGTGAAACAGGCGTTTGATGACGAAGAGCTGAAGGTGGCTCTGGGACTGAACTCGGCTAACTCAATTAACATTAGCCGTCTGCTGGCGCAAATCTGTTACTACTTTGAGGCTGTGGCCCAACTGCCGCAAGAGGCGCGTAATCAACTGGTGATTTCCGTTCCCAGCGGTAACTTTGGTGATCTGACTGCCGGGCTGCTGGCGAAATCACTGGGCTTGCCGGTGAAGCGTTTTATCGCGGCGACTAACGTCAACGATACGGTTCCGCGCTTCCTTGCAGAAGGTGAGTGGGCGCCGAAAGCGACTCAGGCGACGTTATCGAATGCGATGGATGTCAGCCAGCCGAACAACTGGCCGCGCGTGGAAGAACTGTTCCGCCGTAAAATCTGGCGTCTGAATGAACTGGGTTATGCCGCTGTCGACGATGCGACGACCCAGGACACCATGCGTGAACTACATGAGATGGGCTACACCTCAGAACCGCATGCGGCGGTGGCTTACCGCGCGCTGCGTGACCAGCTAAACCCTGGCGAGTATGGCTTGTTCCTCGGTACTGCGCATCCGGCGAAGTTTAAAGAAAGCGTTGAAGAGATTCTTGACCTGACGCTGGCGTTGCCAAAAGAACTGGCGGAACGCGCGGATCTGCCGCTGCTTTCTCATCACCTGCCTGCTGATTTTGCTGCGCTGCGTAAGCTGATGATGACCCGCGGATAACGGTTGTGCCCGCTGGCATTTTGCTTAGCGGGCCAACAAAACCTGTAGGCCGGATAAGGCGTTAGCCGTCATCCGGCCTTTTTACTATTGCTCGTGGCGTTTAAATACCAGTTCGCTGTTTCCTGATGCTTCTTCATCAAAGAAATAACCTTCGCTGTTAAATGCGGTCAATTGTTCCGGCTGCGTTAAGCGGTTCTCAATAATGTAGCGACTCATCAGGCCGCGCGCTTTTTTGGCATAGAAACTGATGACTTTGAACTTGCCGTTTTTCTCGTCGAGGAAGACCGGTTTGATAAGCTCAGCGTTGAGTTTTTTCGGCTTCACGGATTTAAAATACTCATCCGAGGCGAGGTTAATCACCACGCTGTCGCCTTGCGCTTCCAGCGCTTCGTTAAGTTTATCGGTGATGGTATCTCCCCAGAACTGGTAGAGATCTTTACCCTTCGCATTGGCCAGACGAATGCCCATCTCCAGACGGTAAGGCTGCATCAAATCCAACGGACGTAAAACGCCGTATAGCCCGGACAGCATCCGTAAATGCTGTTGAGCGAAGTCGAAATCCGCCTCGCTGAAGGTTTCAGCCTGCAACCCTGTATAGACGTCGCCTTTAAACGCCAGGATGGCCTGACGTGCATTGTCCGGCGTGAAGTCAGGCTGCCAGTCATGGAAACGGGTGGCGTTCAGATCCGCCAGCTTGTCGCTAATCCCCATCAGCTTGCCAATCTGCGGTGCAGAGAGCTGGCGTGCCACGTGAATAAGCTGCTGAGAGTGATCCAGCAACTCGGGCAGCGTATGACGTGTCGTTGCCAGCGGGCTTTGGTAGTCGAGCGTTTTTGCAGGTGAAATCAGAATCAGCATATCCAGTCCTTGCAGGAAATTTACTGCGACTTTAGCAAAAAAAACGACTGAATTGATCGATGGTTGCGATTGCCGCGCTATTCGCGCGGCGTTTCATCCCAGCTATCGGGCGCAAGCTGTTGTCTGATATCAGGATAACGGCGCGGATCGAATTCTGGGCGCACCCCGAGTTTACGCTGGCGCAGATAGTCGCTGGCGATGGTATGGACAACCGGAGAAAGCAGCAGAATCGCCGTCAGGTTAGTGATGGCCATACAAGCCATAATGATGTCGGCCAACTGCCAGACGAGTGGGAAGCTGACTAACGTTCCCCCAACAACGGTACTCACGGTAGCGATACGTAATAGCCAGATGACGCGGATGTTGTCCAGCTTCAGGAAAACGAGGTTGTTTTCCGCATAAATGTAGTTGGCGACGATAGAGCTAAAGGCAAACAGAATCACAATAAAAGCCACGAATCCGGCTCCCCATTCACCCGTCAGCGAGACCATGGCTCTTTGCAGCAACTGGATGCCTTCCATTGGCACATAAGTGGTGCCATTACCCGCCAGTAAAATGATCATTGCGCTGGCCGTACAAAGAATTAGCGTATCGCCTAATACCCCGATCATTTGCACAATGCCTTGTGCCGCAGGGTGTGGCGGCCAGGATGCTGCCGAGGCAGCCGCGTTCGGGGTTGATCCCATTCCGGCTTCATTAGAGAACATACCGCGTTGAAAGCCGCTGGCAATGGCCTGGCTCAGCGTATACCCGGCGGCACCGGCCGCGGCCTCCTGCCAGCCAAAGGCGCTTTTTATGATGGTCATGATAATGCCGGGGAGCTGTCCGAAATGCCAAAGGCAGATGACGAGGCTACAACCGATCCACAGCAGCGCCATCATCGGAACAAACCATTGCATCAGGCGTGCGACGCCTTTAATGCCGCCGACGATGACCAGTAATGACGCGATTGCCAGTGCGATACCGGATAAGAGGGGAGGGATGTCAAAAGCAAAGGTCAGCGCACGAGAGACTGAATTTGCCTGAACGCTATTAAAAATCAGACCATAGGCAATGAGTAAAAAGATGGCAAACAGCACGCCCATCCAGCGCATGCCCAGCCCACGGGCCATATACCATGCAGGACCGCCGCGAAACTGTCCCTTGCTGTCGCGCTCTTTATACAGTTGGGCAAGTGAGCACTCAGCGAATGAGGTTGCCATACCAATGACCGCCGAGACCCACATCCAGAAAATGGCTCCCGCGCCGCCGGCGGCGATCGCCAACGCCACACCCGCCAGATTTCCGCTACCGACGCGCGCGGCAAGACTGGTGCACAATGCCTGAAAGGAAGTTAAACCGCCCGGCTGCGGGCTGATGCTGTTTTTAAGACTTTTGCCAAACTGGCGAATATAGCGGAACTGCACGAACCCTGTACGCCAGGTGAACCAACATCCTGCGCCAAGCAGGAGGTAGATCATCACCGATCCCCAGAGTATTTCATTAATAAATGAGAAAAAATCAGGCATTAACATCCCTCTTGTTGATGCCGGTAAGCGCGAATAATCCCGTGTAAGCGCTACCAATTATCGACCAGTATATACCTTATAAGGTGATTGATTGCGGGAGTTTACCATAACAATGGGTATATCTTTAATTGCGCATCACGGGCTGTGAGATGCGTAATCAGGGCTGAGCAGCGGGTCGGACAATCCAGGCGGTTGCGCTGAGAGTGCGTCGTGCTATCATCAGGGAAGATCGGTTACATCCCCCTAACAAGCTGTTTAAAGAGAATCGCTATCATGACGGACAAATTGACCTCCCTTCGTCAGTTCACCACAGTAGTGGCCGACACCGGAGACATCGCGGCAATGAAGCTGTATCAGCCTCAGGATGCCACAACTAACCCTTCTCTCATTCTTAACGCAGCGCAGATCCCAGAATACCGCAAGCTGATTGATGATGCTGTAGCCTGGGCTAAGCAGCAGAGCAACGACCGCGCACAGCAGATCGTCGACGCGACCGACAAACTGGCAGTAAATATCGGTCTGGAGATCCTGAAACTGGTCCCGGGTCGTATTTCTACTGAAGTTGACGCTCGTCTGTCCTACGACACCGACGCGTCCATCGCGAAAGCAAAACGTCTGATCAAAATGTACAACGATGCTGGCATTAGCAACGATCGCATTCTGATCAAACTGGCTTCAACCTGGCAGGGCATCCGTGCCGCTGAGCAGCTGGAAAAAGAAGGCATCAACTGTAACCTGACTCTGCTGTTCTCCTTCGCGCAGGCGCGCGCATGTGCAGAAGCTGGCGTATACCTGATTTCTCCGTTTGTTGGTCGTATTCTGGACTGGTACAAAGCCAACACCGACAAGAAAGAGTATGCACCGGCAGAAGATCCGGGTGTGGTTTCCGTAACGGAAATCTACGAGTACTACAAACAGCACGGTTACGAAACCGTGGTGATGGGTGCGAGCTTCCGTAACGTCGGCGAAATCATTGAGCTGGCAGGCTGCGATCGTCTGACGATTGCACCAGCACTGCTGAAAGAGCTGGCGGAAAGCGAAGGCACTATCGAACGTAAACTGTCCTTCTCTGGCGAAGTGAAAGCGCGTCCTGCACGCATCACCGAAGCTGAGTTCCTGTGGCAGCACAACCAGGATCCGATGGCTGTAGACAAACTGGCGGACGGTATCCGTAAGTTTGCTGTAGACCAGGGTAAACTGGAAAAAATGATCGGCGATCTGCTGTAATCATTAACGCGTGGCCCGGATATGGGTCACGCTACCTCTTCTGAAACCTGTCTGTCCTTCCCTTCGCAGTGTATCATTCTGTTTAACGAGACTGTTTAAACGGAATAATCATGAATACTTTACGCATTGGCCTGGTTTCCATTTCTGACCGTGCTTCCAGCGGCGTTTACCAGGATAAAGGCATCCCGGCCCTTGAAGAGTGGCTGGCATCTGCCCTTACCACCCCTTTTGAGCTGCAAACGCGACTGATCCCGGATGAACAGGCGATCATCGAACAGACCTTATGTGAGCTGGTGGATGAAATGAGCTGTCATCTGGTGCTGACTACCGGCGGAACGGGTCCGGCCCGCCGCGATGTAACGCCTGATGCCACGCTGGCCGTAGCCGACCGCCAGATGCCGGGCTTTGGCGAGCAGATGCGCCAGATAAGCCTGCACTTTGTGCCAACGGCTATTCTCTCCCGCCAGGTTGGTGTGATTCGTAAACAGGCGCTGATCCTGAATCTGCCTGGCCAGCCAAAATCGATCAAAGAAACGCTGGAAGGCGTGAAAGATGCTGACGGTAAGGTTATAGTGCCGGGTATATTTGCAAGTGTACCGTATTGTATACAGTTGCTGGATGGGCCGTATGTGGAAACCGCGCCGGCTGTAGTAGCATCTTTTCGTCCTAAAAGCGCAATTCGCGATACAAACGCCTGAAAGTAGCTCGATCGTGACATAAGTGCCAATGATAGTGGAGTATTGAATTGTTTACGATATAGTAATTTTTGCTTTACATATATCGAAAGACAGATTCAATAACTCCACTGACTCATGGTTTGCTATGTCACAACACACTCGACCGCTGAATCGCCAGGATTATAAAACTCTTACGCTTGCTGCCCTCGGCGGTGCGCTTGAGTTTTATGATTTCATTATCTTCGTCTTCTTTGCCGCTGTTGTCGGCGAACTCTTCTTCCCGGCAGACATTCCTGAATGGCTTCGTCAGGTGCAAACCTTTGGCATTTTTGCCGCCGGATATCTGGCGCGTCCGCTGGGTGGCATCATCATGGCGCACTTTGGCGATCTGGTCGGGCGTAAGAAAATGTTCACCCTGAGCATTTTGCTGATGGCGATACCGACGCTGGCGATTGGTCTTTTGCCTACCTACGCCTCAATGGGGATCCTCGCGCCGCTGCTGTTACTGCTGATGCGCATTTTGCAAGGCGCAGCCATCGGCGGAGAAGTGCCGGGCGCGTGGGTGTTCGTGGCGGAACACGTACCGGAGCGCCGCATCGGCATTGCCTGTGGCACACTGACCGCTGGGCTGACGGTGGGGATTCTGCTGGGATCGGTGGTCGCAACTCTGGTGAATACCAGCCTGACGCAGCAGGCGGTGCATGACTACGGCTGGCGTATCCCGTTCCTGTTGGGGGGCGTGTTTGGGCTGGTGGCGATGTACCTGCGTCGCTGGTTGCAGGAAACGCCCATCTTCCTCGAAATGCAGCAGCGTAAAGCGCTGGCGCAAGAGCTACCGGTGAAGTCGGTGGTGAGCAAACATAAAAAAGCGGTGGTCATTTCCATGCTGCTGACCTGGCTGTTATCGGCCGGGATAGTGGTGGTGATCCTGATGTCGCCAGTCTGGTTGCAGAAGCAGTATGGTTTTGCACCCGCGCTAACGTTACAGGCCAACAGTGTCGCCACCATTATGCTGTGCGTCGGGTGTCTGCTGGCCGGGTTTATTGTCGACCGGGTCGGCGCCAGCAAAACCTTTATTGTCGGCAGCCTGTTGCTGGCCTGTTCAAGCTGGTTTTTCTATCATCTGACCGGCAGCCATCCTCAGCACTTGTTCTTGTTATACGGGCTGGTAGGGTTGTGCGTTGGTGTGGTGGGGGCTGTGCCTTATGTGATGGTGCGGGCGTTTCCGGCGGAGGTCCGCTTTACCGGAATTTCCTTTTCTTACAACGTGTCGTACGCCATTTTTGGTGGTCTGACACCAATCGCCGTGACGATGTTAATGAGCGTGTCGCCAATGGCTCCGGCCTGGTATGTGCTGGCGTTATCGCTGGTGGGGTTAGGTCTGGGGATTTGGCTGCGACAGGATATTTATCATCGCGATACGAGTGTACAGGGAGAGTTACAGCGCTTGTAAGGAATATCCCCCCGTTCGGGGGGATAGCGTCAGTTTAGTGCGCTTCACCGATCGGCAGGATGGTACGGCCAAACTGTTCGTTCAGCACTTCACCCATCGCCAGGTAAATGGCGCTTGCGCCACACACTAAGCCAATCCAACCAGCAACGTGAATGATCGCTTCGTTACCTGCAATGTTGCCAACCGCCAGCAGTGCGAACAGCACTGTCAGGCTCAGGAAGACAAACTGCAACGCGCGGTTAGCTTTCAGCGTGCCGAAGAACATGAACAGTGTGAACACGCCCCACAGACCCAGGTACACGCCCAGGAACTGACCATTGGTTGCATCCGCCAGGCCCATTTTCGGCATGATCAGGATTGCAACCAGCGTCAGCCAGAACGAACCGTAGGAGGTAAAGGCGGTTAAACCGAAGGTGTTGCCTTTTTTATATTCCAGCAGACCGGCAAATATTTGCGCGATACCGCCGTAGAAAATGCCCATCGCCAGAATAATAACGTCAAAGGCGAAGAAACCCGCGTTGTGCAGGTTAAGCAGAATGGTGGTCATGCCAAAGCCCATCAGGCCCAGCGGTGCCGGATTAGCCAACTTAGTGTTGCCCATAATTCCTCAAAATCATCATTGATTGAATGGTGAAATAGTTTCCCCAAATAACGATCACTGTCTTCGGGGCGCGGCATGATAATCAGGGGAGAGGGCACTGTCTATGATCTAACGAAGGGAAAATGAATTATTTTCCCTGTGATGGGCATCACGCTTACGCATGGTTGATCATTTTGCTAAGACAGACGATTTGAAGTACCACCGGGAACTGAGGGATTTGGTGGACGATCTGGTGAGAAATACCCATAGCCAGATGGCGCTGCTTCATGCGCGCGGCAGTGGTTATTCCAGTTCAAAGGCTTTCGCATCAACCGCGTGTCTGCCCCGCATGTTTTCTATGGCTTCTGAATCAAAATGTGCGGAATTAGTCGTCGCCAATAACTTTCAGCGTTGCCATGTCAGAGGAGTTTACTGACTGGCCTGAGAAGGTGATTTTAGACACGCAACGTTTATTGTCGTTGTCGCTATTAATAGTGATCCAGTTGGTCGTTTGTCCCTCTTTAATGGATGACGGGACGTTCAGGCTTTGGCTGGAAGTGCGTACTGCTTTGAAGTAGACGGATGCGCCGTTAAGTTTAATATCGCCGCGATCGGCGGTGAGCTGAATGCGCTTCACAACCCGGCAAACGGGAATTCTCAGCGTGAGGTCGTTGGTTGCGTTGCGGGGCATCGCAACCATACCCAGAACTTTATGATCGTTAGCGTGTGCGGCGCTGCTCAGCAGCAGGCCCATAAGCAGGCTGGTGGAAAGGGTTAACACGGATTTCATGGAATTTCTCTTTGACGGCTGTAAAAGTGTGTGACATCAGACCATCTTACCGCCGACGGGAAACCGTTTCATGGTCGTAATCTTTTCTTTTTATTACAATTTTCACATGAATAATCGTGCTGGTGTTGATTTGTTTTGTGAATTGATTTTGATTGGAAACTATTCGTTTTTTTGCCTTTCTGCCTTTTTACCTTAATTTTATCGCCACTGTGCTAAAAAAAATTTTCATGCCCCCCTTGATGACGTGGGTTACGACCCCATCTTGTAGACAACCGCAGTGGTGAGTCTGAAAAAAAACGATTCAGGGTAGTTGAAACCGCACGTTTCGCCCTTATTACAGATTCACAACCACATGATGACCGAATTTTTAGTGGAGACGTTTAGATGGGTAAAATTATTGGTATCGACCTGGGTACTACCAACTCTTGTGTAGCGATTATGGATGGCACTACTGCACGTGTGCTGGAGAACGCCGAGGGCGATCGCACCACGCCTTCTATCATTGCTTATACCCAGGATGGTGAAACTCTGGTTGGTCAGCCGGCTAAACGTCAGGCAGTGACAAACCCGCAAAACACCCTGTTTGCGATTAAACGCCTGATTGGCCGCCGCTTCCAGGACGAAGAAGTACAGCGTGATGAAGCCATCATGCCGTACAAAATCATCGGTGCTGACAACGGTGATGCATGGATTGATGTAAAAGGTCAGAAAATGGCACCGCCGCAGATTTCTGCTGAAGTGCTGAAAAAAATGAAGAAAACGGCTGAAGATTACCTGGGCGAACCGGTAACTGAAGCGGTTATCACCGTACCTGCATACTTCAACGATGCTCAGCGTCAGGCAACCAAAGATGCTGGCCGTATCGCAGGTCTGGAAGTAAAACGTATCATCAACGAACCGACCGCAGCGGCACTGGCTTACGGTCTGGATAAAGAAGTTGGCAACCGTACTATCGCGGTTTATGACCTCGGTGGTGGTACTTTCGATATCTCTATTATCGAAATCGACGAAGTTGACGGCGAAAAAACCTTCGAAGTTCTGGCAACCAACGGTGATACCCACCTGGGTGGTGAAGACTTCGACAGCCGTATGATCAACTACCTGGTTGACGAATTTAAGAAAGATCAGGGTATCGATCTGCGTAATGATCCGCTGGCGATGCAGCGTCTGAAAGAAGCCGCTGAGAAAGCGAAGATCGAACTGTCTTCCGCTCAGCAGACCGACGTGAACCTGCCGTACATTACTGCAGACGCGACTGGTCCGAAACACATGAACATCAAAGTGACCCGTGCGAAACTGGAAAGCCTGGTTGAAGACCTGGTTAACCGTTCTATCGAGCCGCTGAAAGTTGCTCTGCAGGATGCTGGTCTGTCTGTTTCCGACGTTCAGGACGTTATCCTGGTCGGTGGTCAGACTCGTATGCCGATGGTACAGAAGAAAGTTGCTGAGTTCTTCGGTAAAGAGCCGCGTAAAGACGTTAACCCGGACGAAGCAGTGGCAATCGGTGCTGCCGTTCAGGGTGGTGTATTGACCGGTGATGTGAAAGACGTGCTGCTGCTGGACGTTACCCCGCTGTCTCTGGGTATCGAAACCATGGGTGGCGTGATGACTCCACTGATCGCGAAAAACACCACTATCCCGACCAAGCACAGCCAGGTGTTCTCTACCGCTGAAGACAACCAGTCTGCGGTAACCATCCACGTGCTGCAGGGTGAACGTAAACGCGCCGCTGATAACAAAGATCTGGGTCAGTTTAATCTGGATGGTATCAGCCCGGCTCCGCGCGGTATGCCGCAGATCGAAGTTACTTTTGACATCGATGCCGACGGTATCCTGCACGTTTCCGCGAAAGACAAAAACAGCGGTAAAGAGCAGAAGATCACCATCAAGGCTTCTTCTGGTCTGAACGAAGAAGAAATTCAGAAAATGGTTCGCGAAGCAGAAGCGAACGCAGAATCTGACCGTAAGTTTGAAGAGCTGGTTCAGACTCGTAACCAGGGTGACCATCTGCTGCACAGCACTCGTAAGCAGGTTGAAGAAGCAGGCGACAAACTGCCAGCTGATGACAAAACTGCCATCGAGTCTGCACTGACCGCGCTGGAAACTTCTCTGAAAGGCGAAGACAAAGCGGATATCGAAGCGAAAATGCAGGCGCTGGCACAGGTTTCCCAGAAACTGATGGAAATCGCTCAGCAGCAGCACGCACAGCAGCAGGCTGGCGCAGCAGGCGCTGATGCTTCTGCAAACAACGCGAAAGATGACGACGTTGTCGACGCCGAGTTTGAAGAAGTGAAAGACAAAAAATAATCGCCCTTTGAACGGGTAATTACTGGCACGGGCGAAGAGGTTTCCTCTCCGCCCGTGCACGCATGTTAGGGGCAGATAAAAAGAGATGGCTAAGCAAGACTATTACGAGATTTTAGGCGTTTCCAAATCAGCGGAAGAGCGTGAAATCAAAAAGGCCTACAAGCGCCTGGCCATGAAATTTCACCCGGACCGCAACCAGGGTGATAAAGAGGCCGAAGCCAAGTTTAAAGAGATCAAAGAAGCGTACGAGATCCTGACCGATGCGCAAAAACGTGCGGCTTACGATCAGTACGGTCATGCAGCGTTTGAGCAAGGCGGCATGGGCGGCGGCGGCGGTTTTGGCGGCGGGGCTGACTTCAGCGATATCTTTGGTGACGTGTTTGGCGATATTTTTGGCGGCGGTCGTGGTCGTCAGCGCGCCTCACGTGGTGCTGATTTACGTTACAACATGGATCTCACTCTGGAAGAAGCCGTGCGTGGCGTCACCAAAGAGATCCGTATTCCGACTCTGGAAGAGTGTGACGTCTGCCACGGTAGCGGTGCGAAGGCAGGTACTCAGCCGCAGACCTGTCCAACCTGTCATGGTTCTGGTCAGGTACAGATGCGTCAGGGCTTTTTTGCCGTACAGCAGACCTGTCCACACTGCCAGGGTCGCGGTACGCTGATCAAAGATCCGTGCAACAAATGCCACGGTCATGGTCGTGTTGAGAAAAGCAAAACGCTGTCCGTTAAGATCCCGGCAGGGGTTGATACCGGCGACCGTATTCGTTTAGCGGGCGAAGGTGAAGCCGGTGAGCATGGTGCACCAGCAGGTGATTTGTACGTTCAGGTGCAGGTAAAACAGCACCCAATTTTCGAACGTGAAGGCAATAACCTGTACTGCGAAGTACCGATTAACTTTGCGATGGCAGCGCTGGGCGGCGAGATTGAAGTCCCAACGCTGGACGGTCGCGTGAAGCTAAAAATTCCGGGCGAAACGCAAACTGGCAAACTTTTCCGCAT
The DNA here is from genome assembly GCF_014596815.2 of Citrobacter sp. C13. Classification (NCBI taxonomy): domain Bacteria; kingdom Pseudomonadati; phylum Pseudomonadota; class Gammaproteobacteria; order Enterobacterales; family Enterobacteriaceae; genus Citrobacter; species Citrobacter sp. C13. The sequence continues at coordinate 4,057,102 of NZ_CP115024.1, read as the reverse complement.
GCGTGGAAAGGGCGTCAAGTCTGTACGCGGTGGCGCTCAGGGCGACCTGCTGTGCCGCGTGGTGGTTGAAACCCCTGTGGGCCTGAACGACAAGCAGAAGCAACTGCTCAAAGATCTGCAGGACAGCTTTGGCGGCCCGACCGGAGAACAAAACAGTCCGCGCTCCAAAAGCTTCTTCGACGGTGTGAAGAAGTTCTTTGACGATCTGACGCGCTAAGCTTACTGCCGTATATTCTAAAAAGCCTGAAATTGGAAAATCTCAGGCTTTTATTTTTGGTTCTGTTCTCACTTCCACTCCAGGCTTACCTGTTCAACAACGATATTTGTCTCTGCTTTCTCCGGCAAGGTATGTGCGACACTTGCAAATCCGGGTAATGTCTTCCATACCAATGGGTCTCCAATAACAAAAATGTGTTTTTTAGCACGGGTAAGGGCCACGTTCAGAAGATTAGGTTTGCTCGAAGCCCATTCTGCGCCGCCGCGATTGTGTACATCACATCCAAGAACAAAAATAACGATGTCGTTTTCTTTCCCCTGAAAAGTATGGACTGTACCAACACAGCTTTTTTGCCACTCTTTAATTTCTTTATGTTTTAGTCGCGGTGAGTATTGTTGCCAGCTGGCCAGCTCTCTTTGTTCAATCAGTTCCAACAAAGCATATTTAACAGCCTTGAATGGAGTAATAACGTAAATAGACCCCAGATCTATATTTTCCGTGAGTAGACGGTCCAGCAGTGTAATCAGGCTTTGACCGTGACTATCTCGGTACTGCTTGTCTCCCAAACCGCCTCTTGAAACCAACCAGTGGTTTTCAAGTTCGCCATTGACAAGACGGCTACAGATTTTGTCTGTATCAAGCCCGTGAATCATCCGGTTATTGTATGCCAGTTTATTAGCAATACTGAACATGGGTTCGATACAACGGCGATGTACCCATAATGGGATCCCAATCCAGATGTTATTGTTCATCATCTCTAATTTGCAGCCCCAATGATTGACGCGATCGGCAACCTGTTGGACTGAGAGCTTTTCTGGATTCCACTTTTCAGCATGCTCGTGTAGAAGGTCCTGACAAAGGTGCCTAACCAGTGATGGAGAGGTGGTGAATACAGGCTCAATCTGTAACGGATCGCCCACAACGAGTACGCGTTTGGCGCGCCATATGGCGCCGACGGCCTGTTGAGGTGATGCCTGGCCAGCTTCATCGATCATTACCCAGCCAAGCTCGCCGCCTTTTACTCCATGCAGCATACGTCCCACTGAGGCAAAGGTTGTAGAGAGTACCGGGACAAACATGCATAACGTTTGCCACCAGGGGAGTGGCGTGGGCTCAAGATGAGGGGAATTTAAAAAATTCCTCAGGCGGAGCAGGAACATTTCTCTAAAGCGATCAACGCTCCCCATTGCCTCGTAAAGCCAGGCTTGATGAAGATCCATCGCAGCCATAAACAACAGTGAGCGTTGGCGGTTGATCTGAGCGTTTTGCCAGAATGCGGTGCGCTGTAAGCCAGCATTATCGATGGGTTTATGGCTATCAGGTAGAGCTATTCCTGAAAACTTATCCTTCAGGTCCCGCAATTTTTGTTCTATTTCCTCGCGCTGCAGGGCAATCCTGTCTATTTCTTGCTGTAAGCGGCGTTTTTGGGCGTCTGCCTCATTCAGTTGTTTACGCTGTTCAGAAATGAGCTGTGTTTTGTGTATTAATGATGCGCTAAGCGTTAAAAGATGCTGTTGTGTGTTACGTAATGATGTCTGGTAAGTCTGTACCTTTTTACGATTGAGCAAACGAGTCAGCAGGCCAGGTGCATCGGCTTCTTCTATTTTTTGCTGTTGCTTGGCATGCTGAATCTGTTTTTCAATTACGTCCTGCTCAGCTTCAAATTCCTTAAGTGCGCTAAGCCGCTCTTGACATCGCACTGCCGCTTTTGCCATGTCCGAAGACAAAACATCAGATGAACAGTAAGGTTTTTTTGCCAGCAGTTCGGCTAATTCTGCTAACTGTTTTTGCAGCTCTTCTGTTGTTTTCAGGCAGTGAATGAAATGCTGCTTTGCTGCGGTAAAAGAGAGTTTATTGTGGCAAGACTTCCAGCGCCAAAGGCTGAGAAAGTTTTCGTTGTCCGGTCTAGCCATTTCGACTGATGTGTCGCGTAAAAAATGCTCATCAAACAGTAATCTTTGGGCGAATTTTGTACGATTTGTTTTTCTTCCAAGAGCTACTGAAATTAATCCCCAACACTGTTTTTCTGTCGCAAGAGGACGAAAGAGATGGTAATTACGCTCAGTTCCTTTTCCATCTTTATCTCTTTTATGCGCAGATTTGGGCAGGGATTTTGCTGCAACTTGATTTGCGGTCGGTGACAAATAGTCAAGAGAACGAAATTCTTCGGCCAGCGATTTCTTTTGCGGTAATTCGTTAGAGATATTTTCTACGGCTGCATTATTGGATGAGGCCACAATCATTTCGAAACCGGTCAGTTCCGGGACGATAAAGCCTTCATGGGTAAGCGTATCTTCCACATTGCTGAAGCCCGCAAGGATTCTCGCTCGTTCAACGACATTATGCGCAACTAAATCACGCAGCAACGTCGTTTTCCCCGTTCCCGGAGGCCCATTTACTGATAGTAATCCACCTTCAGCAAGCTCTTCTACCGCCGTATTTATTGCAAACTGCTGCATTAATGACATCGCGTGCTCTGGCTCTGAAGGCCAACGCCCCAGAGGCATTTTAGTCGGATGCAGCTTATCGATAATGGCTGTTAGTCCTTTCTGAGAATAGAGATCCGGGTTTCTGTGAACAAGGTGAGTGAGGTAAGTATTGAGTGTTCGGCATCGAGTGTCTTCCAATGATGACATTGCATCTTCAATATCCTCAAAAAAGAAGCTATTTAAGATGGGAAGTACTAATGCCTTTTCATTGTCGCTTATGAGGTCTTCCGTTTCGCTAGCTTCTTCTTGTTCCGTGTCCTGGCTCTCATTGTTGCCGTTAAACCAGTCAATTTGTATTGCATATTGCCATTCAGGTGCAAAGTCCGCCCATGATGTTAAATGAGTGTCGAGCAGCGTGAGAATATTGCTTGCGCGCAATACTCCCGGGCCTTTTTCCCTTACGGGCTCTAACGTAACGCAGAAATCATTGAATGTATCGGCAAGATGCATACAATCGACCGCGAAGACTGATGAGTCGAGTTTGTGGAATTGACGTTTTTTAAGATGGCCCAACGCCCAGGGTAGCGAACTTACCGACAGTTTATCTCTCGTGGGTACACCTTCTCCGTTCAACTGCATCTTAGCAAAACAGGTTGTCCCTTCCTGATCCAAGCGCTGTTCGCATTCGTCGTCATTTTCCTCATTTGTTCCAAGAACCTCCTGACTAATACGGCTGACGATATTTTTCTCAAATAGCCCTACGTGAACAATAAATGATGCCTTCGGCGGAATGTCATATTGCTGGCGTAATTTCTCTGAATGCCACGGAAGTGAAGCATCACCTAATGTAATGAGTTTTTTTAGTGGGATCAGCAGGCTTTTATCTTTTCTTTCAAGCGTATAAGGCTGAAAAAATTCTATGCGTTGCCAGGTTCTCAATATTTCTTGCGGGAGAGGTGTCGAGTCCATCTTAGCTCTTTGATTATTATCCCAATATATCAATGAATACGAGAATACTCTGATCCAAGAATTTTTGAAGATCTGAGAGGAGGAATCATTCTCTCTGGCGGTAATGGCACAGGCAGAACATCTTGATGATTGCTGAAATTTTTACTCGTAAAATCCGATCTATCCATAATGAATAATCTAATTTTAACGAGCTTTTTGAGGGTGTAAGATAGTATTTACGAAGTATTCACCCAATAGAGAGAATAAAAGTGAAACATCTGCATCGTTTTTTTAGTAGCGACGCCTCGGGGGGCATCATTCTGATCATCGCAGCCGTGGTCGCTATGCTGATGGCAAATATCGGGGTTACCAGTGGATGGTACCACGCCTTTTTGGAAACGCCCGTTCAACTGCGGGTTGGCGCGCTTGAGATCAACAAAAATATGCTGCTGTGGATCAACGACGCGTTGATGGCGGTGTTCTTCCTGTTGATTGGTCTGGAGGTGAAGCGCGAGTTAATGCAAGGCTCGCTGGCCAGCCTGCGTCAGGCGGCGTTTCCGATCATTGCCGCTATCGGGGGCATGATTGTCCCGGCGCTGCTGTACCTGGCATTCAACTATGCCGATCCCATCACCCGTGAAGGGTGGGCGATCCCGGCGGCAACGGATATCGCTTTTGCATTAGGTGTGCTGGCGCTGTTGGGCAGCCGTGTGCCGCTGGCGTTGAAAATCTTCCTGATGGCGTTGGCGATTATTGATGACCTCGGCGCTATCGTCATCATCGCGCTGTTCTATACCAGCGATCTCTCGCTGCTGTCGCTGGGTGTTGCCGCATGCGCGATCCTCGTTCTGGCGGCATTGAATCTGTGCGGTGTAAGACGCACCGGTATTTATATTCTGGTTGGCGTAGTGCTGTGGACGGCTGTACTGAAGTCCGGTGTGCATGCAACCCTGGCGGGCGTGATCGTGGGCTTCTTCATTCCATTGAAGGAAAAACACGGACGTTCACCGGCGAAGCGACTGGAGCATGTTCTGCATCCATGGGTGGCATACCTGATCCTGCCACTGTTTGCCTTCGCTAACGCGGGCGTTTCACTGCAGGGCGTCACTATTGATGGACTGACCTCGGTATTACCGCTGGGTATCATTGCTGGCCTGTTGATCGGCAAACCGCTGGGTATCAGCCTGTTTTGCTGGCTGGCATTACGCCTCAAGGTGGCGCAATTGCCGGAGGGAACGAACTTCCAGCAGATTATGGCGGTCGGTATTCTTTGCGGCATTGGCTTTACGATGTCGATTTTTATTGCCAGCCTGGCGTTTGGCAATGTCGATCCTGAGCTGATTAACTGGGCGAAACTGGGGATCCTGATTGGCTCCTTACTGTCGGCGGTTATTGGTTACAGCTGGTTACGCACCCGGTTGAACGCGTCAGCCTGACGGGATAACCCTTTTGTGACAATTTTCAGGGAGAGAGTATGTCTCATATAAACTACAACCATCTGTACTACTTTTGGCATGTCTATAAAGAAGGGTCAGTGGTTGGTGCAGCAGAAGCGCTTTATCTGACACCGCAGACCATTACCGGGCAGATTAAAGCGCTTGAGGAACGCTTACAGGGAAAATTGTTTAAGCGGAAGGGGCGTGGGCTGGAGCCCAGTGAGTTAGGCGAATTGGTTTTTCGTTACGCGGATAAGATGTTCACCTTAAGCCAGGAAATGCTGGATATCGTGAACTACCGCAAAGAGTCTAATTTGCTGTTCGATGTCGGCGTGGCGGATGCGCTATCGAAGCAGTTGGTCAGTAGCGTACTGGATGCCGCTGTGGTTGAAGATGAACAAATCCATCTGCGTTGTTTTGAATCAACGCATGAGATGCTGTTGGATCAACTCAGCCAACATAAGCTGGATATGATCATCTCCGACTGCCCGATCGATTCTACGCAGCAGGAAGGGTTGTTCTCAGTGCGGATAGGCGAGTGCAGCGTGAGTTTTTGGTGCACCAAACCGCTGCCTGAAAAACCATTCCCGGCCTGTCTGGAAGAGCGCCGATTGTTGATCCCTGGGCGCCGTTCGATGCTCGGACGTAAGCTGCTGAACTGGATCAACTCACAAGGATTGAATGTCGAAATCCTCGGTGAGTTTGATGACGCTGCGCTGATGAAAGCGTTTGGGGCAACGCATAATGCCATTTTCGTTGCGCCTACGCTGTATTCGCACAATTTCTATGCCGATGATTCTATTGTTGAAATTGGACGCGTAGAAAATGTGATGGAAGAGTATCACGCCATATTTGCGGAAAGGATGATCCAGCATCCGGCGGTGCAGCGTATCTGCAATGCGGACTACTCGGCGCTCTTTACGCCAACGAACAAATGACAGACATAAAAAAACCCGCTTGCGCGGGTTTTTTCACAAAGCGACAACAAGCAGGCGATTAAGCCAGTTTGTTGATCTGTGCAGTCAGGTTTGCTTTATGACGTGCAGCTTTGTTTTTGTGGATCAGACCTTTAGCAGCCTGACGGTCCACGATTGGTTGCATTTCGTTAAATGCTTTCAGTGCAGTAGCTTTGTCGCCAGCTTCGATAGCTGCGTATACTTTCTTGATGAAAGTACGCATCATAGAGCGACGGCTAGCGTTGTGCTTGCGGGCCTTTTCAGACTGAACGGCGCGCTTCTTAGCTGATTTGATATTAGCCAAGGTCCAACTCCCAAATGTGTTCTATATGGACAATTCAAAGGCCGAGGAATATGCCCTTTTAGCCTTCTTTTGTCAATGGATTTGTGCAAATAAGCGCCGTTTAAATTGCAGCACTCGTTGCGTAGTGATGGCGCAGGATTCTACCAGCTTGCGTGGCGTGAATACAGCTTTTCCACGAGAAAAATTGCATTGGCGTGCCCGTGAAGGTCTGCAATTTGTTTCATAACAATGAAAACAATCCTCTTTCTGTTTCGTAGAAACAATCGCCGGTTAACGTTGACCGCGGTACAGGGTATACTTTCACGATTTTCACTGTTTTGAGCCAGACATGAAGCTGATACGAGGCATACATAATCTCAGTCAGGCCCCGCATGGGTGTGTGCTGACTATTGGTAATTTCGACGGCGTGCACCGTGGTCACCGTGCGTTGCTGCAGGGTTTACGGGAAGAAGGGCGCAAACGCAATTTACCGGTGATGGTGATGATTTTCGAGCCGCAGCCGCTAGAGCTGTTTGCGACCGACAAGTCACCTGCGCGCCTCACTCGCCTGCGCGAAAAACTGCGTTATCTGGCGGAATGCGGCGTGGACTACGTGCTGTGCGTGCGTTTTGACAGGCGCTTTGCGGCATTAACGGCGCAGACCTTCATCAGCGATCTGCTGGTTAAGCGCCTTGGTGTACAATTTCTTGCCGTTGGTGATGATTTCCGCTTTGGCGCTAGCCGTGCGGGCGATTTCTTGTTATTACAGGAAGCGGGCGCTGAGTATGGTTTTGATATCACCAGCACCCAAACCTTCTGCGAAGGCGGTGTGCGCATTAGCAGCACCGCGGTACGTCAGGCGCTGGCAGAAGATAACCTGCAACTGGCCGAAAGCCTGCTTGGGCATCCTTTTACTATCTCAGGACGTGTCGTTCATGGTGATGAATTAGGGCGCACCATCGGTTTTCCGACGGCAAACTTACCGCTGCGTCGCCAGGTTTCTCCGGTAAAAGGGGTTTATGCAGTTGAAGTGATGGGACTGGGTGACAAACCTTTACCCGGCGTCGCCAACATCGGCACCCGCCCGACGGTAGCAGGCGTACGCCAACAGTTGGAAGTGCATCTATTGGACGTTGTAATGGACCTGTATGGTCGCCATATAGATGTAGTACTGCGTAAAAAAATACGCAGCGAACAGCGATTTGCCTCGCTGGATGAGCTAAAAGCGCAGATTGCGCGTGATGAGTTGACTGCCCGTGAATTTTTTGGGCTAACAAAACCGGCTTAATGCCTATACGAGTTTTAAATACGGAACCGAGAATCTGATGAGTGACTATAAATCAACCCTGAATTTGCCGGAAACAGGGTTCCCGATGCGCGGCGATCTCGCCAAGCGCGAACCGGGAATGCTGGCGCGTTGGACTGATGATGACCTGTACGGCATCATTCGTGCGGCCAAAAAAGGCAAAAAAACCTTCATTCTGCATGATGGCCCTCCTTATGCGAATGGCAGCATTCATATTGGTCACTCGGTTAACAAGATTCTGAAAGACATTATCGTGAAGTCCAAAGGACTCACGGGCTATGACTCGCCTTACGTTCCGGGCTGGGACTGCCACGGTCTGCCGATCGAGCTGAAAGTAGAGCAGGAATACGGCAAACCGGGCGAGAAGTTTACCGCCGCAGAGTTCCGTGCCAAGTGCCGCGAATACGCAGCGACCCAGGTTGACGGTCAGCGTAAAGACTTTATCCGTCTTGGCGTACTGGGCGACTGGTCGCATCCGTACCTGACCATGGACTTCAAAACCGAAGCCAACATCATTCGTGCGCTGGGTAAAATCATCGGTAACGGTCACCTGCACAAAGGTGCGAAGCCGGTGCACTGGTGCGTTGACTGCCGTTCCGCGCTGGCGGAAGCGGAAGTTGAGTATTATGACAAAACCTCCCCGTCCATCGACGTAGCGTTCCACGCTGCCGATCAGGATGCGGTGAAAGCGAAATTTGGCGTTTCTGACGTCAACGGCCCGATCTCTCTGGTTATCTGGACCACTACCCCGTGGACGTTACCGGCGAACCGCGCAATCTCTCTGGCACCTGATTTTGACTATGCGCTGGTGCAGATTGACGGCCAGGCTGTGATTCTGGCGAAAGATCTGGTTGAAAGCGTTATGCAGCGTATTGGCGCGGCTGAATACACCATTCTCGGCACCGTTAAAGGCGCTGAGCTGGAACTGCTGCGCTTTACCCATCCGTTTATGGGCTTCGATGTACCGGCTATCCTTGGCGATCACGTTACGCTGGATGCGGGTACCGGTGCGGTTCATACCGCTGGCGGTCACGGTCCGGATGACTACGTCATCAGCCAGAAATACGGTCTGGAAATCGCTAACCCGGTTGGCCCGGACGGCGCATACCTGGCGGGTACCTATCCGGATCTGGACGGCGTGAACGTCTTTAAAGCCAACGACAAAATCGTTGCGCTGCTGAGCGAAAAAGGTGCGCTGCTGCACGTTGAGAAGATGCAGCACAGCTACCCATGCTGCTGGCGTCACAAGTCACCGATCATCTTCCGCGCGACCCCACAGTGGTTCGTCAGCATGGATCAAAAAGGCCTGCGCGCACAGTCGCTGAAAGAGATCAAAGGCGTGCAGTGGATCCCGGACTGGGGCCAAGCGCGTATTGAATCGATGGTTGCTAACCGTCCTGACTGGTGTATCTCTCGTCAGCGTACGTGGGGTGTGCCGATGTCTCTGTTTGTTCACAAAGACACCGAAGAGCTGCATCCGCGCGCTATCGAACTGATGGAAGAAGTGGCTAAACGCGTTGAGGTTGACGGCATCCAGGCGTGGTGGGATCTCGATCCGAAAGATATCCTCGGCGACGAAGCTGACCAGTATGTCAAAGTCCCGGATACGCTGGACGTGTGGTTCGACTCTGGTTCAACCCACTCTTCCGTCGTGGACGTGCGTCCTGAGTTTGCAGGCCATGCGGCAGATATGTATCTGGAAGGCTCTGACCAGCACCGTGGCTGGTTCATGTCATCTCTGATGATCTCCACCGCCATGAAAGGCAAAGCACCTTATCGCCAGGTACTGACCCACGGTTTTACCGTTGATGGTCAGGGCCGTAAGATGTCCAAGTCTATCGGTAACACCGTTTCTCCGCAGGATGTGATGAACAAACTGGGCGCGGATATTCTGCGTCTGTGGGTTGCTTCAACCGATTATACCGGTGAAATGGCCGTTTCTGACGAAATTCTGAAACGTGCTGCCGACAGCTATCGTCGTATCCGTAACACCGCGCGCTTCCTGCTGGCGAACCTGAATGGGTTTGATCCGGTTAAAGACATGGTGAAACCGGAAGAGATGGTGGTTCTGGACAGGTGGGCGGTAGGTTGTGCGCAAGCGGCGCAGGACGAAATCCTGAAAGCCTATGAAGCCTATGACTTCCACGAAGTGGTACAGCGCCTGATGCGCTTCTGCTCCGTCGAAATGGGTTCGTTCTACCTCGACATCATCAAAGACCGTCAGTACACCGCGAAAGCGGACAGCGTGGCGCGTCGTAGCTGCCAGACTGCGCTGTTCCATATCGCTGAAGCGCTGGTTCGTTGGATGGCGCCGATCATGTCCTTCACCGCCGATGAAATCTGGGGCTACCTGCCGGGCGATCGTGAGAAGTATGTCTTTACCGGTGAATGGTACGAAGGTCTGTTTGGCTTAGGCGAAACCGAGGCGATGAACGATGCCTTCTGGGACGAGCTGCTGAAAGTGCGTGGCGAAGTGAACAAAGTCATCGAACAGGCACGTGCGGATAAGAAAGTCGGTGGTTCTCTGGAAGCGGCAGTGACCCTGTACGCTGAACCTGAGCTGGCGGCGAAACTGACCGCGCTGGGCGAAGAGTTGCGTTTTGTACTGCTGACCTCTGGTGCGACGGTTGCGGATTATGCAGCGGCTCCTGCTGATGCTCAGCAGAGCGAACTGCTCAAAGGTCTGAAAATCGTACTGAGCAAAGCCGAAGGTGAGAAATGCCCGCGCTGCTGGCATTACACTACCGACGTCGGCCAGGTGGCGGAACATGCAGATATCTGCGGACGCTGTGTCAGCAACATCGCCGGTGATGGCGAACAACGTAAGTTTGCCTGATGAGTAAGCCTCTTTGTTCAACAGGACTACGCTGGCTGTGGCTGGTGGTAGTCGTGCTGATTATCGATTTAGGCAGCAAATACCTGATCCTCCAGAACTTTGCTCTGGGGGATACGGTGTCGCTGTTTCCGTCGCTTAATCTGCACTACGCGCGTAACTACGGTGCGGCGTTTAGCTTCTTAGCTGACAGCGGCGGCTGGCAACGTTGGTTCTTTGCCGGCATCGCCATCGGTATTTGCGTCATCCTGATGGTGATGATGTATCGCTCGAAGGCGACGCAGAAGCTGAACAACATCGCGTATGCGTTAATCATTGGCGGTGCGCTGGGCAACTTGTTCGACCGCCTGTGGCACGGCTTCGTGGTTGATATGATTGACTTTTACGTCGGCGACTGGCATTTCGCGACCTTCAATCTGGCCGATACTGCTATCTGTATCGGCGCGGCATTGATTGTGCTCGAAGGCTTCCTGCCGTCGAAAGAGAAAAAAGCCGCATAAAAAAATGCCGGATGGCGCTATGCTAATCCGGCCTACAATATACTGCGATCCTTGTTGGCCCGGTAAGCGTAGCGCCACCGGGCAAACAGGCGGCAGCAATTTTAAAGAGCAACCTGCATGTCTAAATCAGTACAGAGTAACAGTGCGGTGCTGGTGCACTTCACCCTTAAGCTCGACGATGGCTCAACCGCAGAGTCAACCCGCAATAACGGCAAGCCTGCACTGTTTCGCCTGGGTGACGGTTCTCTGTCTGAAGGACTGGAACAACACCTGCTGGGGCTAAAAGAAGGTGATAAAACCACTTTTGCTCTGGAACCGGATGCCGCCTTTGGCGTGTCAAGCCCGGACTTAATTCAGTATTTCTCGCGTCGGGAATTTATGGACGCGGGCGAGCCAGAAATTGGCGCTATCATGCTCTTTACCGCAATGGACGGCAGTGAGATGCCTGGTGTGATCCGCGAAATCAACGGTGACTCGATCACGGTTGATTTCAACCATCCGCTGGCCGGGCATACCGTTCATTTTGATATTGAAGTGCTGGAAATCGAACCGGCACTGGAGGCGTAAAATGCAGATCCTGTTGGCCAACCCGCGCGGTTTTTGCGCTGGCGTAGACCGCGCTATCAGCATTGTGGAAAACGCGCTGGCTATTTATGGCGCGCCGATTTATGTCCGTCACGAGGTGGTGCATAACCGCTATGTGGTGGATAGCCTGAGCGAGCGCGGCGCTATTTTTATTGAGCAAATCAGCGAAGTGCCGGATGGCGCGATCCTGATTTTTTCCGCTCACGGCGTGTCTCAGGCGGTGCGTAACGAAGCCAAAGGCCGCGACCTCACGGTTTTTGATGCAACCTGTCCGTTGGTAACGAAAGTGCATATGGAAGTTGCCCGCGCCAGCCGTCGTGGCGAAGAATCCATTCTGATTGGTCACGCCGGGCACCCGGAAGTTGAAGGCACAATGGGTCAGTACAGCAACCCGCAAGGGGGAATGTATCTGGTTGAATCACCGGATGATGTGCTGAAACTCAATGTGAAAAATGAAGGAAAATTATCCTTCATGACACAGACAACGCTTTCCGTTGACGACACTTCTGACGTTATTGATGCGCTGCGTCAACGCTTCCCGAAAATTGTCGGGCCGCGCAAAGACGATATCTGTTATGCCACCACCAACCGTCAGGAAGCGGTTCGCGCGCTGGCGGAACAGGCTGATGTTGTGCTGGTGGTCGGCTCGAAGAACTCCTCTAACTCCAACCGTCTGGCTGAACTGGCCCAGCGCATGGGGAAAGCTGCGTATTTGATTGACGATGCGACCGACATCCAGGAAGCGTGGGTGAAAGAAGCGAAGTGTGTGGGCGTGACGGCCGGAGCCTCGGCGCCGGATATCCTGGTGCAAAATGTGATTGCTCGCCTGCAAGAGCTTGGCGGTGGGGAAGCGATCCCACTGGAAGGCCGCGAAGAGAACATCGTTTTCGAAGTGCCGAAAGAGCTGCGTGTGGATGTTCGTGAAGTAGAGTAAGTCTTTTCGGTTACGATTATGAGAAGATGCCAGACTTAACGTCTGGCATTTTTTTATGGAGAAACCATGCGCTTACCGATCATTCTTGATACCGATCCCGGCATTGATGATGCCGCCGCCATTGCCGCCGCGCTGTTTGCCCCTGAGCTGGATCTGCAACTGATGACCACGGTAGCAGGCAATGTGTCTGTGGAAAAAACCACCCGTAATGCGTTGCAGTTGCTGCACTTCTGGAATGCGGATGTTCCGCTGGCGCAGGGGGCATCAATGCCGCTGGTACGGCCGCTGCGTGATGCCGCTTCCGTGCACGGCGAGTCCGGTATGGAAGGGTATGAATTTGTCGAACACGACCGCCAGGCGATGGCAAAACCCGCTTTCCAGGCGATTCGCGATGCGTTGATGCATGCCCCGCAGCCCGTGACGCTTGTAGCGATTGGCCCGCTGACCAACATTGCGCTGCTGCTGACTCATTATCCTGAATGCGTATTCAACATTCAGCGTCTGGTGATTATGGGCGGCTCTGCCGGGCGCGGGAACTTCACACCCAACGCCGAGTTTAATATTGCTATCGATCCCGAGGCCGCCGCGAAAGTCTTCCAGAGTGGGCTGGAGATTGTGATGTGTGGGCTGGATGTCACTAATCAGGCTATGCTCGCCCCGGACTATCTGGCGACGCTCCCCCAGCTTAACCAGACGGGGAAAATGCTGCATGCGCTGTTTAGCCATTACCGTAGCGGCAGTATGAATACGGGGCTGCGAATGCACGATCTGTGCGCTATTGCCTGGCTGGTGCGCCCGGAACTATTTACCCTGCAGTCGTGTTTCGTGGCGGTTGAAACCCAGGGCGAATATACCTCGGGTACGACGGTGGTGGACATCGAAGGGCGCCTGGGGCATCCGGCAAATGCGCAGGTTGCGCTGGGCCTGAACGTTGAAGGTTTCCAGCAGTGGGTGGCAGAGGTATTTGCCCGCGCGCTGTAATCAGGTGTTGTGCAACGGCACCTTCTCACTGAGATAATCAATCATCGCCCGCATTCTGGCGGGCATATGTTGATTGCGCGTCCATAGCAGCCACAGTTCCCCGCTGTAGTCGCTGATAAATTCCCATTCTGGCAGTACCTGGACAATCTCGCCATTGGCGAGTGCCTCGCTGGCGGTGAACAGTGGCAGGCTGCCGATTCCCAGATCCTTTTTTACCGCGTCCAGACGCACACCGGTGTGGTTGGCGGCGTAACGGCCATAAGTCTGAATGGTCTCCATGCGCTCACCGCGTCGAAACTTCCAACGTGAATCCGCAGGTGTCTCGCCAAGACTGATACAGCTATGCTCGCGCAGTGCCTGCGGATGCTCGGGCGTACCGTGCTTGCGTAAGTATTCGGGGGTTGCGCATATCACATGACTGACCGGCATCAGCGGTTTCCCGTACAGGCCCGGGGAGGGCGACTGGCTGATGCGCAGTGCAAGGTCGACGCCGTCGTCGATTAAATCCATATACCGGTCTTCCAGCCGAAGGCAGACGTCCACTTGCGGGTAGCGCGCAAAGAATTCGGCCATCAGCGGATGAATGACAAATCGCCCCACCGCTTTCGGCACGCTGAGGGTCAGTTGCCCTTGCGCGATGGTTTGTCGACTGCTGCCTGAGTCGACAGCCATTTGTGCCGCATGCAGCATTTCCTGCGCGTGTGCATACACAATTTTGCCCGTTTCGCTGAGCGCCAACTTGCGCGTCGTACGGTGCAGCAGCTTACTGCCCAACGCCTTCTCGAGACGTGAAGCGCTGCGGCTAATAGCGGAAGGCGTAGCACCCGAGGCTTTGGCGGCGGCGGAGAAGCTCCCTTGCTCGATAATCAACACAAAGGTGGCAAGGTCGGGAAGAAGGTTAGGATTCATTTGTGCGTACCAGGCAAAGATGCATTGAACCAGCGCAGGATTATCGCCGTCAGTAAAGTGAATATACTCTTCCCATCAAAAGGAGAGCAATCATGACTGAACGTCTTTATTACACCAGCGATAACACTGAAGGCCAGGCTAACTTACTGAGTTGCTCGGCTGAGCCGGATGGACGGTACGCGGTGGTACTGGATAGAACCCTTTTTCACCCGCAGGGAGGCGGGCAGCCTGCGGATGCGGGCTGGATTGATGATGAGCGGGTTGAAACAGTCCTCGCGCGCGGTGACGATGTGGTGCACATCGTGGCAAAACCGCTCCTCCCCGGCATCGTGAACCTGCGTGTGGATGCCGCGCTGCGTCAACTGCACGCCCGCCTGCACTCGGCAGGACATCTTATCGGCCTGGCGGGTACAGCGTTCGGCTGGCTCCCGGTGAAAGCACACCATTGGCCCAATGAGGGGCGCATTACTTTCGCCGCCGGTGAAAACGGCACGTTACCGGATACGCTATCGCTGCAGGAGAAAATCAACGCCTGGCAGGCAGACAATCTCTCCAGACAAGTGACATTCACCGATGGGTTGCGGCAGGTTGGATTTGGTCATCTCCTTGCTTATCCCTGCGGAGGGACGCATGTTGCGCATCTCTCTGAGATTGGGCCGGTGACGATTACTCAGGTGAAGATGAAAAAAGGGCAAATGATCGTCAACTACACGCTCGTGCCATAAAACCACACTCGCGAAAATATCTACGCAGACTGGCTGGTTTGTGCTCGTATTTCCGTCGTTTTCCCATCATTTTGCGCCATACTGAGTAAGTTTGACTTCTTTCCTGTGCTCCAGCAATGATTCATCCTGCGGGATGAATCATGTCTTTTACTGATATTCCCCTCTGTTTATCATTAAATTCTAATTATGGGTGTTTTCAGCTAGCGGCCTCCGGGCGCGCTGGTTACTCTGAAAACGGTTTACGCAATTTTTATAAAAGAGAATAGCTATGCATGAAGCACAAATCCGTGTCGCAATTGCCGGCGCCGGTGGCCGCATGGGACGGCAGTTAATCCAGGCCGCCATGGCGATGGAAGGTGTTCAATTGGGTGCCGCGTTAGAGCGCGAAGGCTCGTCCTTACTGGGAAGTGATGCCGGAGAATTAGCGGGGGCCGGAAAAACGGGCGTTACCGTGCAAAGCAGCCTTGACGCGGTGAAAGATGATTTCGATGTTTTCATCGATTTTACCCGTCCGGAAGGCACGCTGGCGCATCTGGCGTTTTGTCGTCAGCACGGTAAAGGGATGGTGATTGGCACCACCGGCTTTGACGATGCCGGTAAACAGGCTATTCGTGATGCCGCGCAGGAGATTGCGATCGTTTTCGCCGCGAACTTTAGCGTCGGCGTGAACGTTATGCTTAAGCTGCTGGAGAAGGCGGCGAAAGTGATGGGCGATTACACCGATATTGAGATTATTGAAGCTCACCACCGCCATAAAGTTGATGCGCCGTCAGGCACTGCGCTGGCGATGGGCGAGGCGATTGCCGGGGCGCTGGATAAAGATTTAAAAGAGTGTGCCGTCTATTCGCGTGAGGGTTACACCGGCGAGCGCGTACCGGGCACGATCGGTTTTGCCACGGTGCGGGCGGGGGATATCGTCGGTGAGCACACCGCGATGTTTGCTGATATTGGCGAGCGTATTGAGATCACGCATAAAGCGTCCAGCCGCATGACTTTTGCCAATGGCGCAGTGCGTTCGGCAATTTGGCTAAAATCAAAGTCAAATGGTCTTTTTGATATGAAAGATGTGCTTGATTTACGCAGTTTATAGCTTTAATTACCCTTCGTGATGTGGTTATTGTAATCATAATTGTTTGATTACATAGGGCAATATTTTATTGCCCTTTTATTTTTAGCTTCTGAATGTGTTTTTTCTTTTTATTGGTTATTTTTCCGTATTTTGTTGGGTGATCCTGTTATCTCAATGTAAATTTTGACCAAATGGTCCACTTTTTTCTCTCCCGCATTCTGTTTTTACACTCTTTGCCTGCCGCAAGCGTTTTCCACCCCGAGTTAGCTGATCTTTTTGCCTGTTAAATCGTGTGATTTATCCCAGTGGCGCAAAATAATAATAAAAATTGCCCTTTTGGGTAGACTTTTACGTGGGCTATCTCTAGAATGCCGCCGTTTGCCAGAAATCCATAGGTAAGCAAATTTGCATTGATTCATGAGGTGTTAATGAATTAATATGCAAATAAAGTGAGTGAATATTCTCTGGAGGGTGTTTTGATTAAGTCAGCGCTATTGGTTCTGGAAGACGGAACCCAGTTTCACGGTCGGGCCATAGGGGCAACAGGTTCGGCGGTTGGGGAAGTCGTTTTCAATACTTCAATGACCGGTTATCAAGAAATCCTCACTGATCCTTCCTATTCCCGCCAAATCGTCACTCTTACTTATCCTCATATCGGTAATGTCGGCACCAATGAAGCCGATGCAGAATCTTCTCAGGTACATGCGCAAGGCCTGGTCATCCGCGACCTGCCGCTGATTGCCAGCAACTTCCGCGATACCGAAGACCTCTCTTCTTACCTGAAGCGCCATAACATTGTGGCGATTGCTGATATCGATACCCGTAAGCTGACGCGTTTGCTGCGTGAAAAGGGTGCACAGAACGGCTGCATCATCGCGGGCGATAACCCGGATGCGGCGCTGGCACTGGAAAAAGCGAAAGCCTTCCCGGGCCTGAACGGTATGGATCTGGCGAAAGAAGTGACCACCGCGGAGCCTTATAGCTGGACGCAGGGGAGCTGGACGCTGGCCGGTGACCTGCCGGAAGCAAAATCCGCCGATGAACTGCCGTTCCACGTTGTGGCTTACGATTTCGGCGCCAAACGTAACATTCTGCGTATGTTAGCGGACCGCGGCTGCCGCCTGACGGTTGTGCCGGCAAAAACCTCTGCAGAAGAAGTCCTGAAGATGAATCCGGACGGTATCTTCCTGTCCAACGGCCCTGGTGACCCGGCACCGTGCGACTACGCGATTACCGCGATTCAGAAATTCCTCGAAACCGATATTCCGGTATTTGGCATCTGCCTCGGCCATCAGCTGCTGGCGCTGGCGAGCGGTGCGAAGACCATTAAGATGAAGTTTGGCCACCACGGCGGCAACCATCCGGTAAAAGATATTGATAACAACACCGTGATGATCACCGCACAGAACCACGGTTTTGCTGTAGATGAAGCCTCCATGCCTGCCAACCTGCGCGTGACCCACAAGTCACTGTTCGACGGCACCTTGCAGGGGATTCATCGTACCGATAAACCGGCGTTTAGCTTCCAGGGGCACCCTGAAGCGAGTCCGGGTCCGCACGACGCTGCACCGTTGTTCGACCACTTTATCGAGTTAATTGAGCAATACCGTCAGTCCGCGAAATAATCAGGAGTAAAAGAGCCATGCCAAAACGTACAGACATAAAAAGTATCCTGATTCTGGGCGCGGGTCCGATTGTTATCGGTCAGGCGTGTGAGTTTGACTATTCCGGCGCGCAGGCGTGTAAAGCCCTGCGTGAAGAGGGTTACCGCGTTATTCTGGTGAACTCCAACCCGGCAACCATCATGACCGACCCGGAAATGGCCGATGCCACCTACATCGAGCCGATTCACTGGGAAGTGGTACGCAAAATTATTGAGAAAGAACGCCCGGATGCGGTGCTGCCAACCATGGGCGGTCAGACAGCGCTGAACTGTGCGCTGGAACTGGAACGCCAGGGCGTACTGGCTGAGTTCGGCGTGACCATGATTGGCGCAACGGCGGATGCCATTGATAAAGCGGAAGACCGTCGTCGCTTCGATATCGCGATGAAGAAGATTGGTCTCGACACCGCACGTTCAGGCATCGCTCACACCATGGAAGAAGCGCTGGCGGTTGCCGCTGACGTTGGCTTCCCGTGCATTATCCGCCCTAGCTTCACCATGGGCGGCACCGGTGGCGGTATCGCCTACAACCGCGAAGAGTTCGAAGAAATCTGCGAACGCGGTCTGGATCTTTCCCCAACCAACGAGCTGCTGATTGATGAATCACTGATTGGCTGGAAAGAGTACGAGATGGAAGTGGTGCGTGATAAAAACGACAACTGCATCATCGTCTGCTCCATCGAAAACTTCGATGCGATGGGCATCCATACCGGTGACTCCATCACCGTAGCACCTGCCCAGACGCTGACCGACAAAGAATATCAAATCATGCGTAACGCCTCGATGGCGGTACTGCGTGAAATCGGCGTAGAAACCGGCGGTTCTAACGTCCAGTTTGCGGTAAACCCGAAAAACGGTCGCCTGATTGTCATCGAGATGAACCCGCGCGTATCCCGCTCCTCGGCGCTGGCGTCCAAAGCTACCGGCTTCCCGATTGCGAAAGTTGCCGCCAAGCTGGCCGTAGGTTACACCCTCGATGAACTGATGAACGACATCACCGGTGGCCGTACTCCGGCCTCGTTTGAACCGTCCATCGACTACGTTGTGACGAAAATACCACGCTTCAACTTCGAGAAATTCGTTGGTGCTAACGACCGCCTGACCACGCAGATGAAATCTGTCGGTGAAGTGATGGCGATTGGCCGTACCCAGCAGGAATCGTTGCAGAAAGCGCTGCGCGGTCTGGAAGTGGGCGCGACCGGCTTCGACCCGAAAGTAAGCCTGGACGACCCGGAAGCACTGACTAAAATCCGTCGTGAGCTGAAAGACGCTGGCGCTGAGCGTATCTGGTACATCGCCGATGCCTTCCGTGCTGGCCTGTCCGTCGATGGCGTGTTCAACCTGACCAACATCGACCGCTGGTTCCTGGTGCAGATTGAAGAGCTGGTACGTCTGGAAGAAAAAGTCACCGACCTTGGCATCAACGGCCTCGACGCTGACTTCCTGCGCGTACTGAAGCGTAAAGGCTTCGCCGATGCGCGTCTGGCGAAACTGGCCGGCGTTCGCGAAGCGGAAATCCGCAAACTGCGCGACCAGTACAATCTGCACCCGGTCTACAAACGCGTGGATACCTGTGCGGCAGAATTTGCCACCGACACTGCTTACATGTACTCCACCTATGAAGATGAGTGCGAAGCGAACCCGTCCGTTGACCGCGATAAAATCATGGTGCTGGGCGGTGGTCCAAACCGTATCGGTCAGGGCATTGAGTTTGACTACTGCTGTGTACACGCCTCGCTGGCGCTGCGCGAAGACGGTTACGAGACCATCATGGTCAACTGTAACCCCGAAACCGTTTCAACTGATTACGACACCTCTGACCGCCTGTACTTCGAGCCGGTCACGCTGGAAGACGTACTGGAAATCGTGCGTATCGAGAAGCCGAAAGGCGTCATCGTACAGTACGGCGGACAGACCCCGCTGAAGCTGGCGCGTGCGCTGGAAGCGGCAGGTGTGCCGGTTATCGGTACCAGCCCGGATGCCATCGACCGCGCCGAAGACCGCGAGCGTTTCCAGCAGGCGGTTGACCGTCTGAAGCTGAAACAACCGGCGAACGCTACCGTAACGGCTATCGAACAGGCTGTTGAGAAGGCGAAAGAGATTGGCTACCCGCTGGTAGTGCGTCCGTCGTATGTTCTCGGTGGTCGCGCGATGGAAATCGTCTACGACGAAGCCGACCTGCGTCGCTACTTCCAGACCGCAGTCAGCGTTTCTAACGATGCGCCGGTACTGCTGGATCGTTTCCTTGATGACGCGGTTGAAGTGGACGTGGACGCTATCTGCGACGGTGAAATGGTGCTGATTGGCGGCATCATGGAGCATATCGAACAGGCGGGCGTACACTCCGGTGACTCCGCATGTTCTCTGCCTGCTTACACCCTGAGCCAGGAAATTCAGGATGTGATGCGCCAACAGGTGCAGAAACTGGCCTTCGAACTGCAGGTTCGCGGTCTGATGAACGTCCAGTTTGCGGTGAAGAATAACGAAGTTTACCTGATTGAAGTGAACCCGCGTGCGGCACGTACCGTTCCGTTCGTCTCCAAGGCAACTGGTGTACCGCTGGCGAAAGTCGCGGCGCGCGTGATGGCCGGGAAAACGCTGGCACAGCAGGGAGTAACCAAAGAAGTAATCCCTCCGTACTACTCGGTAAAAGAAGTGGTGCTGCCGTTCAACAAATTCCCGGGCGTTGACCCGCTGTTAGGGCCAGAAATGCGCTCTACCGGGGAAGTGATGGGCGTGGGCCGTACCTTCGCAGAAGCGTTCGCCAAGGCACAGTTGGGCAGCAGCTCCACCATGAAAAAACAGGGGCGTGCGCTGCTCTCCGTTCGCGAAGGCGATAAAGAGCGCGTGGTGGACCTGGCAGCGAAACTGCTGAAGTTTGGCTTCGAGCTGGATGCGACGCACGGGACCGCGATTGTGCTGGGTGAAGCGGGTATCAATCCACGTCTGGTGAACAAGGTGCATGAAGGTCGTCCGCACATTCAGGACCGTATCAAGAATGGCGAGTACACCTATATCATCAACACCACCGAAGGTCGTCAGGCGATTGAAGACTCCAAGCTGATTCGCCGCAGCGCGCTGCAGTACAAAGTGCATTATGACACTACGCTGAACGGCGGTTTCGCCACAGCGATGGCGTTGAATGCCGATGCCACCGAGAAGGTAACATCGGTGCAGGAAATGCACGCGCAGATCAAAAAGTAATAAACAAAAGGTCCGGTGAATATTGCTCTAACCAGACCTGTAATATAATTTTGAAAGGGTTTCTGTAAAGAAACCCTTTTTTTGTCTTGCGTAAGGTCATTCCTGGACAAGTCCGTTTCCGTAACCACATTTTCAATGTAATAAGCACGATATTGCTCACACTAATCAACATTCAAGTCGCATACTATCCTTTATATCCACAATTTTAATATGGCTTAGTTTTTATTAATTTGGACAGGCCGTAGCCAGATTTTTAATTTGTGAAAATGGTGTGCTTATGTGTGAAAAATATGTTGAAAGACCGCTTTATTTGTTAATTGCTGACTGGATGATGGCCGAGGATCGTTGGATCACCGCAAAGGAAATTTCCCGCCATTTTGATATCGAGCACTGCAAAGCAATTAATACGCTCTCTTATATTCTGTCGGAAGTGGGAGAAATTGTTTGTGAAGTTAAGATGATCCCTAATCAGATTGCCGGTCGGGGTTGTCAGTGCCAGCGTCTGGTGAAAGTCGTGAGTATTGACTCTCATCTCTACAGCCGACTGAATCACAATTTGCAGGAGAAAAAGGTGAGCATGGCGAAAACGCCACGCCTGTCTGCCGTTCCTCCAACAGAGCTCAACCGTGAGCAGAAATGGCAGATGATGCTCTCCAAGAGTATGCGTCGCTAATAATCAGTTTGCCTGATGGCGGCATAAACGGTGATTGACGCGTAGGCCGGATAAGCGTGAGCGCATCCGGCATCAATTACTGTGCTGATTTGGGTTTTACGTCCGTTGTGCCTTTCAGGCGTGGCCGGTTTTCTTCGACCCGCGTTAAGGGCAGTGTTTCGTGTAGACCTGTGTGGCAGCGGATTGCAAGATCCTGATACTCTTTGGTGTTTAGCCGTTTCCAGTGCAGTTCCTGGTCCGTGACTTCACGCAATACGCGAGCGGGTGAGCCAACCAGCATCTGCCTTGCCTCTCCCTGAAATCCGGCTTTGACAAAGCTCATGGCGGCGACAATGCTCTCTTCGCCAATCACTGCGCCGTCCATAATGACGCTGTTCATGCCGATCAGCGCATCTCTGCCCACCACGCAACCGTGCAGGATTGCGCCATGGCCGATGTGTCCGTTCTCATGCACAATGGTATCGGTGTCACAGTAGCCGTGCATGATGCAGCCATCCTGCAAATTAGAACCAGCCTCCAGGATCAAGCGACCATAGTCACCGCGCAATGACGCGTGGGGGCCAATATAAACTCCGGCACCCACTATGACATCGCCAATCAGCACGGCGCTGGGATGGACAAAGGCATCCGGATGTACCACCGGAATCAGGCCCTCAAAGGCGTAGTAGCTCATCGTTTTATCTCGGTTTTATTGCCGGATCAGCGAATCGCTATCCGGCATCGGCTCATTAACGACCTTTCCACACCGGGTCGCGTTTTTCTGCAAACGCCTGCGGACCTTCAAGCGCATCTTCCGAATGCAGTACAGATGGATAGTGCTTCAGCACGCCGCTGCGGATGTAGCGGTAGCCTTCTTCCACCGGCATTTCGCTGGTGGTGCGGTAAATCTCTTTCAGTGCGGCGATCGCGAGCGGGGCGCTATTCACCAACTGCTGCGCCAGTTCACGCGCGCTATCCATCAGTTCGCTCTGGCTGACAACGCGGTTGACGATGCCCCAGCGCAGCGCTTCTTCGGCGCTCATTCGTCTGCCGGTCATCACCATTTCGTTGACGATTGCCGGTGGCAGCAGCTTAGGCAGACGCAGTACGCCACCGCTGTCTGGCACGATCCCGAGCTTGGCTTCCGGTAGTGCGAAGCTGGCGTTATCCGCGCAGACGATAAAATCCGCTGCCAGCGCCAATTCAAAACCACCGCCAAACGCATAGCCGTTTACCGCAGCGATGACCGGTTTATCGAGGTCGAAGATTTCGGTTAAACCGGCAAAGCCGCCTGGGCCAAAATCGGCATCCGGCGCTTCACCTTCAGCCGCCGCTTTTAAGTCCCAGCCCGCAGAAAAGAATTTCTCACCGCCGCCGGTGATAATCGCTACGCGTAATTCCGGGTCGTCACGAAAATTAAGAAACGCTTCACCCATGGCAAAGCTGGTTTTGGCGTCAATGGCATTGGCTTTAGGTCGGTCGAGGGTAATTTCCAGGATCGGGCCGTTACGGGTCAGATGTAATGATTCACTCATAGTTCATCTCCAGATAAATAGATTTCCCGGCAGGAGGAGTTCCTGTCGGAAGGGTTATTTCAGATTTTTTTTGATTATTTTTCCTGAACAATTGCGCGGCAGGTCGGTTCTTATCTCCATAAAAGAGGGAACCTTGAATTTCGCCATATTGTTTTCGCAGAAGCTGAAGAACTCGGCTTCGCTTAATGTTTCACCTTCATTAAGGACGATAAACGCTTTAATGGCTTCATCACGGATTGAATCTTTAATACCGACAACCACAATGTCCTGAATTTTCGGATGCGCAGAAATAATATTTTCCAGCTCGACGCAGGAGACATTTTCCCCGCCGCGTTTAATCATGTTGCAGCGTCTGTCGACGAAATAAAAATAGCCATCCTCATCCTGATAGCCTGAATCACCGGTATGTAACCAGCCCCCGGGCTCCAGCGCTTTGGCGGTAGCCTCCGGCTGCGCGTAGTACTCTTTGAAGATGGTTTTGCCCGGCACGCCTTTAATACAGATTTCGCCAATTTCTCCGGCGGGCAGGGGACGGTTGTGATCGTCACGGATTTCGGCTTCATAGCTAAATCCCACGCGGCCAATGGAGGGCCAGCGTCGTTTGTCTCCGGGACGGTCGCCGATAATACCGACGATGGTTTCAGTCATACCGTAGGAGGTCAGCAGCCTGACGCCAAAGCGTTCGGTAAAATCGTCTTTTTCCTGCTCGGATAAATTGAGATAGAACATCACTTCGCGCAGGTGATGCTGTCTGTCGGTTGGTGCAGCGGGCTGCACCATTAGCGTTCTGATCATCATCGGAATGCATTCAGTAACCGTCGCCTTATATCTATGCACCTGATTCCAGAACGCCCTGGCACTGTACTTCTCTAGCAGCACAAAGGTGCTGCCAGCGGAGAATGCGGGCATTGCGGCGGTACACTGACAGTCGATATGAAACGCGGGCATCACCGTCATGTAGACGTCATCATCGCGCAGGGCGATTTGCCAGGCAGAGTAGTAGCCTGCAAACCGCAGGTTGTAGTGGGTAATTACCACCCCTTTAGGCCGTGAGGTGGTGCCTGAGGTAAACAGAATTTCCGCCGTATCGTCAGTGGATAACGCGGGCGTATAGCACAGCGTGGTGGACTGGCGGGATTGCAGTTGGGTAAAGTGACTCACACCGTCGTCAGTCGGAAGCTGTTCGCCAATCAGACAGATATGATTAAGCGGGGTGCTATTTTCCAGCCGTATCTGGCGGTACATAGGATAAAACTGGGCGCTGGTGACCAGCAGACTTACCTGGCTGTTTTGCAGGATCCAGGCACTTTCTTCACCCAGCAAGCGGGCATTAATCGGTACCATGATGGCGCCAATTTTTGCCAGCCCAAACCAGCAAAAAATGAATTCCGGACAGTTATCCAGATGCAATGCGACCTTATCGCCCTTGCGGATCCCTAAGGAATGGAACAGGTTTGCCGTGCGGTTAATCTCTTCATTGAGCGAGGCATAGCTAAACTGCCGAACGACTCCTTCGCAGGATTCGAAAATTAACGCCGTTTTATCTCCGTACACCCCGGCCAGGTCGTCCCACATCTGACGTAAGTTTTGTCCGCCAACGATATCCATATTGCTTTATCCACTGAAATCAGGCGTGAGCGCTAACCATCGAGGGGTCAGCGCGTCGCGTTTATTCCTCAACTCTGGCCAGGCCTTTGCCGACCAGCTCATTTATGTCTGCTTCGCTATAACCAATATTTTTCAGAATGGCGGCAGTATCCATGCCATGTGACGGCATGCCGCGCCAGATTTTCCCCGGGTTGTTTTTAAATTTCGGCATGATGTTTGGCCCTTTGCAGGTGCGGCCATCCATTGTTTGCCACTGAGTAATAGATTCACGGGCAACGTACTGCGGGTTGCCTTCCAGTTCAGGAATAGTCAGCACCTTCGCGCAGGCGATGTTCAGCTCAGCAAAGCGCGTCTGGACTTCGGCGATGGTGTGCGTTGCCAGCCAGGCGTCCAGTTTCTCTTCCACAAGCGGGCCGTAAGGGCATTCCACACGATGGATAAGCTGGGTGCCTTCCGGGACTTCCGGTGTGCCAAGAATGTGGGCGAGGCCAATATCCTTGAAGCATTCGTTGATTTGCGTGATGCCGACCAGCTCCATGACGATATAGCCATCGGCGCATTTATACAGGCCGCAGCCAGCGTAATATGGGTCTTTGCCTTTGGTCATGCGTGGGCAAATTTCGCCGCCGTTGAAGTAATCCATCATGAAATACTGACCCATGCGCAGCATCACTTCGTACATAGCGATATCGATGCTTTCACCTTTACCCGTTTCGCGCACTTTGTGCAGGGCTGCCAGCGCTGCTGTCGTTGCGGTCATCCCGGAGAAGTAATCGGCGGTGTATGGGAAGGCGGGCATTGGCTGATCCACGTCGCCGTTTTGGATCAGATAGCCGCTGAACGCCTGTGCGATGGTGTTATACGCCGGAAGATTGGTGTACTCCTCGGTTCCAAACTGGCCGAAGCCGGAAAGGTGGGCGATAACCAGTTTCGGGTTATGTTCCCACAGCACTTCATCGGTAATACCGCGGCGGGCAAAGGCTGGGCCTTTACTGGCTTCAATGAAAATATCGGTGGTTTCCATCAGCTTCAGAAACGCTTCCCGGCCTTCATCTTTGAAAATATTCAGCGACAGGGCGTGCAGGTTACGGCGTGAGAGCTGCGGGTAGTTAGGCTGCACGCGGATGGTATCGGCCCATGCGACGTTTTCAATCCAGATAACCTCGGCGCCCCATTCGGCGAACATCTGTCCGGCGAAAGGACCGGCAATTTCGATCCCTGAAAAGACAACGCGTACCCCGGAAAGCGGGCCGAAGGCTGGCATTGGTAAATGATTCATCATTTTTCTCCTGGCATTTATGGGTGTCCATGTAGGCCGGATAAGGCGCTCGCGCCGCCATCCGGCATTGAGTGCCTGATGGCGACGCTAAGGCGTCTTATCAGGCCTACAGGTTGCGTCGTTCTATCGGTATTGCTTGAGTACCGCACGACCCAACGTCAGGATCTGCATTTCGTCAGAACCACCAGAAACACGGTCAACGCGCAGGTCACGCCAGAAACGCGTGATGCGGTGGTTGCCCGCGATACCAACACCTCCCAGTACCTGCATGGCGGTGTCTACCACCTCGAACGCGGCGTTGGCGCAGAAGTATTTACACATTGCCGCGTCACCCGAAGTAATGGTGCCGTTATCCGCTTTCCATGCGGCTTCCAGCAGCATGTTTTTCATGGAATTCAGTTTGATCGCCATGTGCGCGAACTTCTCCTGGATCAGCTGGAAACGGCCGATCGTTTCGCCAAACTGTACGCGTTGGTTGGCATAACGCGCTGCGTCTTCAAAAGCACACATTGCCGTACCGTAGTTGGTCAGCGCGACGAGGAAGCGTTCATGGTCAAACTCTTCTTTCACACGGTTGAAGCCATTACCTTCCCGACCGAACATGTCTTTCTCGTCCAGTTCAACGTCATCAAAGGTGATTTCACAGCAGCTATCCATGCGCAGACCGAGTTTCTCCAGTTTGTTGACCTTGATACCCGCCTTGCTCATGTCAACAAACCACTCGGTATAAACAGGTTTATCCGGCGATGCACCATCTCTCGCCATCACTACGATGTACGGGGTATAGGCGCTACTGGTGATAAAGCACTTACTGCCATTAAGATAAACCTTACCATTTTTGCGTGTATAAGTGGTTTTCAGACTGCCAACATCCGATCCCGCTCCCGGTTCTGTGATCGCCGAGTTCCACATCTGCTTACCGGTCCCCTGGAACGCCATGATTTTATCAATTTGCTCTTGGGTACCTTCACGCAGAAAAGTGTTAAAACCGCCTGGTAATTGGTACAACACGTAAGTCGGTGCGCCAAGACGTCCGAGTTCCATCCAGACGGCGGCAACGGTGACAAAACCGGCTTCCAGCCCGCCGTGTTCTTCCGGGATCAACAGGCTATCGATGCCCATATCCGCCAGCGCTTTTACAAAACGCTCAGGGTAGACGCTGTCGCGATCGCACTCGGCAAAATAAGCTTCCCAGTTCTCACTGGCCATCAGTTCACGAATACCGGCGACAAACAGTTCCTGCTCGTCATTTAAGTTGAAATCCATCTTTCAGCCTCTTGATCAATTGGGTTAATAAGAATTACTTGTCTTTCCAGTGCACTTTGGCGTCTTTAATAAAGGACAGCGTCACCATGATGTTGACGAAGAACAGCGGACATCCCCCGGCGATAATTGCGGTCTGAATGGGCTTCAACCCACCCAGCGCCAGCAGAACGATGCCGATGACGCCGACCAGAACGGACCAACCGATACGCACCAACAGCGGCGGTTCTTCACCATCACGAACTTCGCGACAGGTGGACATCGCCAGGGTGTAGGAGCAGGCGTTAATTAGCGTGACGGTGGCAATAAAGCAGAGGATAAAGAATCCCCACATGGTGGCGGTGCTAAGCGGTAAAGCAGCCCAGGTTTCGATAATGGCGCGCGCCACGCCGTGTTGTTCAATCAACTGTGGGATGTTGAGAATGTTTTTATCCATCAGCAGCAGCGTGTTGCTGCCAAGGACGGTCCACAGGATCCAGGTCGAAGCGGTCAGGCCCAGTACCATCCCGAAACACAGTTCACGTACGGTACGACCACGAGAAATACGCGCCAGGAAGATACTCATCTGGATGGCGTAAATGACCCACCACGCCCAGTAGAAAACAGTCCAGCCCTGCGGGAAGCCGCCTTTGCCGATGGCATCGGTATAGAACAGCATGCGTGGCAGATGCATCAGCAGCATGCCGACCGAGTCGGTGAAGTAGTTCATGATGAAGCTGGCGCCGCTGACGATAAACACCCAGCCGAGCATCAGGAAGCTCAGGTAACTACGTACGTCGCTGGCGATCTTGACCCCTTTTTGCAGGCCGCAGGCCACGCAAATGGCGTTCAATATGATCCAGCAGGTAATGATGATGGCGTCGAGTTGCAGCGTATGCGGAATACCGAACAGCCATTGCATACACTCGGTTACCAGCGGGGTAGCGAGACCGAGGCTGGTGCCCATCGCGAAGATCAGCGCCACCAGATAGAAGTTATCGACGATGGTGCCGAACAAGCCCTTAGCATGCTTCTCGCCAACTAACGGCACCAGTGTGGAACTGGGGCGGATAACGTCCATTTTGCGTACAAAGAAGAAGTAGGCGAACGCGACTGAAAGGAAGCTGTAGGTCGCCCACGGCAGCGGTCCCCAGTGGAACAAGCTGTACGCCAGAGCTATCTCTTTTGCGCCAACGGAGTTGGGGGCGAGAGCAAACGGCGGGGTAGAGATATAGTAGTAGATCTCGATGGAACCCCAGAACAGCACCGCGGCGGATGTACAGGAAGCGAACATCATAAAAATCCAGCTGGCGGTACTAAACTCAGGTTTTTCGTCGCCTAATTTCTTTTTCGAATACGGGCCAAAGACCAACCAGAACCAACCGAAGAGCATGACGACCATATACCATTCGAATGCCCAACCCCAGACGTTGGTGACATAACTGAATACCGCATTAATAACGACGTTAGCGGCATCAAGATCTCTTACTGTTAGCCAACAAAGTATCCCAACAATTATTAATGGCGGAAAAAAAACCTTCGGTTCAATTCCCGACTTTCTCTTTTCATTTTTCATAAGTGAATTCCAGTGTGAAAACGAAATTTATTTAGCGTGCCCGTATGTGATTGTTTGTTTATTTGTTATTAATGATTTGTTGATAACTTTTTAACCTCTGGGGCGCCTCAGTGAGTAACTCATAATGGGTATTCACTTCCGGCTATTCTGTTATCTGTGTCACACTTTTTTATGCTAGTTATTTTGTCTGAAAATCCAAATAATTCTTTTATTAATCATAATGTTAATGTTGATTTTTTAACTTTTTTAAGTGACTGGCGTTCAATATTGTTGAACCAGCAAACAATATTGAAAATTTTCGTAATTGACATGTTTCTTTCAATATTGGTGAGGTGCATAACACTATTGAAAATTACGAATATCAATGTGTGACATTTTCAATATTGGTGATTAATGTTTTATTTCCGAATTAAAGAGCGTGATATCTGTATTTAACACCGCCGATATAAATACGTTTCCTTCATGATTTCTGGAGATGCAATGAAGATAATTACTTGCTACAAATGCGTACCTGATGAGCAGGATATTGCGATTAATAATGCTGATGGAACACTCGATTTCAGCAAAGCAGATGGCAAAATCAGCCAATATGATCTGAATGCGATCGAAGCGGCTTGCCAGTTAAAACAGCAGGTGGGAGAGGCTCAGGTTGTGGCTATGAGCGTCGGCGGCAAAGCGCTGACCAATGCAAAAGGGCGCAAAGATGTGCTCTCCCGTGGCCCTGATGAACTGATTGTTGTCATTGACGATCAATTTGAACAGGCGCTGCCGCAACAAACCGCCACTGCGCTGGCTGCCGCCGCACAAAAATCAGGTTTTGATCTGCTTATTTGCGGCGACGGTTCTTCCGATCTTTATGCTCAGCAGGTTGGTCTGCTGGTGGGCGAAATGCTGAACGTGCCGGCGATTAACGGCGTGAGTAAAATCCTCTCTCTTACCGACAGCACGCTGACGGTAGAGCGTGAACTGGAAGATGAAGTTGAAACCCTGAGTATCCTGCTTCCGGCGGTTATCGCGGTTTCTACTGACATCAACACCCCTCAAATCCCTTCCATGAAAGCCATTCTTGGCGCGGCGAAAAAACCGGTTCAGGTCTGGTCGTCTGCGGACATTGGGCTGAACGGCGCGCAAGCGTATTCCGAACAACAGGTTGCCGCACCGAAGCAGCGCGAGCGTCAGCGCGTTGTGATTGAAGGTGACGGTGAAGAACAGATTGCCGCGTTTGTCGAGAATCTTCGCAAAATCATTTAATTATCAGGGGATGTTATGAACAAATTTTCCAGTGTCTGGGTATTCAGCGATACCCCTTCTCGTCTGCCGGAACTGATGAATGGTGCGCAGGCTTTAGGTGAAAACGTTAACACGTTTGTGCTCAGCGATGAGGACAGCGCGGCGGCATGCCATTTAGGTGCGGATCATGTCTGGCTGCTCAGCGGCAAACCAGAAGACCGTATGGTTGAAGACTACGCCGATGCGATGGCCGAAACCATTCGTCAGCACAGCGAGGGCGGCGCGGTGCTGCTGCCGAATACGCGTCGGGGCAAGCTGTTAGCAGCAAAGCTGGGCTTTCGCTTGTCGGCTGCGGTTTCAAACGACGCCAGCGCAGTCGAAGTACAGGACGGAAAAGCGGCGGTCAAACATATGGTCTACGGCGGCCTGGCGATGGGAGCAGAAACAATCGCTTCACCGTTTGCTGTGATCACACTCAGCAGTGGAACGTTTGACGCGCAGCAACCGGATACCGCTCGCAGCTGCGAGGTGCACACCGTCCAGTGGCAGGCTCCGGCTATCGCCGTGACCCGTACGGCCACTCAGGCGCGTCAGAGCAATAGCGTTGATCTCGACAAAGCCCGTCTGGTGGTCAGCGTGGGACGCGGTATTGGTAGCAAAGAAAATATCTCGCTGGCCGAAGCGCTGTGCCAGGCGATTGGCGCTGAGCTGGCCTGTTCCCGTCCAGTGGCGGAAAACGAGAAGTGGATGGAGCACGAACGCTACGTCGGCATTTCCAACCTGATGCTCAAACCAGAACTGTACCTGGCCGTGGGGATCTCCGGGCAGATCCAACATATGGTCGGCGCCAACGGCGCGCAGACGATTTTCGCCATCAACAAAGATAAAAATGCGCCGATCTTCCAGTACGCAGATTTTGGCATCGTTGGCGATGCGCTGAAGATCCTGCCTGCGCTGACGGCGGCTCTGGCGCGTTAAACCATTCGGGCAGGATGCGAAAGTATCCTGCCACTGACAGGAGTACGTATGTCCGAAGATATCTTTGATGCCATCATCGTGGGTGCAGGTCTGGCCGGTTCGGTTGCGGCGCTGGTGCTGGCTCGGGAAGGTGCACAGGTGCTGGTCATCGAGCGCGGCAATTCTGCTGGCGCGAAGAATGTCACCGGTGGGCGCATGTATGCCCATAGCCTGGAACGCATCATTCCCGGCTTTGCTGAGCAGGCCCCCATTGAACGCATCATCACCCACGAAAAACTCGCCTTTATGACCGACAAAGGGGCGATGACCATCGACTATTGCAATGGTGAAGAGGCTGCATCGTCGCAGGTTTCTTATTCCGTCTTACGCAGCAAATTTGACGCCTGGCTGATGGAGCAGGCCGAGGAGGCGGGAGCCCAGCTTATCACCGGTATTCGGGTGGATAACGTTGTGCAGCGCGAAGGCAAAGTCGTGGGTGTGGAAGCCGACGGCGATATTCTGGAAGCCAAAGTGGTGATCCTCGCTGACGGGGTGAATTCTTTGTTGGCAGAAAAACTGGGCATGGCAAAGCGCGTTGAGGCATCGCATGTTGCCGTTGGCGTAAAAGAACTGATCGAATTGCCAAAATCGGTGATTGAAGATCGTTTCCAGTTACAGGGGAACGAAGGCGCAGCCTGCCTGTTTGCCGGTTCGCCAACCGATGGGTTGATGGGCGGGGGCTTCCTCTATACTAATGAAACGACCCTTTCTCTGGGGCTGGTCTGCAGTCTTCATCATCTGAAAGATGCTAAAAAATCGGTCCCACAAATGCTGGAAGATTTCAAACAGCATCCGGCGGTTGCCCCACTGATCGCTGGTGGCAAGCTGGTGGAATATGCCGCGCACGTCGTACCGGAGGCCGGTATGAATATGCAGCCTGAACTGGTGGGTGACGGAGTGCTGATTGCCGGTGATGCTGCCGGAATGTGTATGAACCTCGGCTTTACCATCCGCGGTATGGATCTCGCCATATCCGCAGGCGAAGCGGCCGCGAAAACGGTGCTTTCCGCGATGAAGCGCGACGACTTCAGCAAGCAGTCGCTGGGCGAATACCGTCAGCATCTCGATGATGGTCCAATGCGCGATATGCGTATGTATCAGAAGCTTCCCGCTTTCCTAGATAACCCACGCATGTTTACCGCCTATCCCGAAATGGCGGTCAGCATCGCGCGCGACCTGTTCACCGTAGATGGCTCTGCTCCGGTGCCAATGCGCAAAAAAATCCTGCGTCATGCGAAGAAAGTGGGCTTCATCAACCTGATGAAAGATGGCCTGAAAGGAGTGACCGTATTATGACATCTCCCGTCAATGTGGACGTCAAACTGGGCGTCAATAAGTTTAATGTGGATGAAGACAGCCCGCACATCATTCTCAAAACCGATCCTGATAAACAGGCGCTGGAAGTACTGATTAAGGCCTGTCCGGCCGGACTGTATAAAAAGCAGGACGACGGCAGCGTTCGTTTTGATTACGCCGGATGCCTGGAGTGCGGAACGTGCCGCATTCTCGGACTTGATACAGCGTTGGAAAAATGGGAATACCCGCGCGGGACATTTGGCGTGGAGTTTCGCTACGGCTAATAAGTACGAGGTTGTGCACCCGTAGGTCGGATAAGACGCGGTAGCGTCGCCATCCGGCAATCATGTGGCGCCAATGCCGGATGGCGGCGTAAACGCCTTATCCGGCCTACAGATGACGCTTTGCCCGTGTTGAAACAGGAAGTCGCTATGCAGCAGCCCAGGAACTTTGATGACATCAAATTTACCTCTATTCACCGCCGGATAATGCTGTGGGGAAGCGGTGGGCCATTTCTGGATGGTTATGTGCTGGTGATGATTGGCGTGGCGCTGGAACAGCTCACGCCAGCATTGAAACTGGACGCACAGTGGATTGGTCTGTTGGGCGCCGGCACGCTCGCCGGTCTGTTTGTGGGGACGTCGCTGTTTGGCTACATTTCCGATAAGGTCGGGCGGCGCAAAATGTTCATCATCGATATTATCGCCATTGGCGTGATATCGGCGGCAACCATGTTTGTTTCCTCGCCCGTTGAGCTGTTGGTGATGCGCGTGTTGATCGGCATTGTGATTGGTGCCGATTATCCGATTGCTACCTCGATGATTACCGAGTTCTCCAATACCCGCCAGCGCGCTTTCTCCATCGGTTTTATCGCCGCGATGTGGTATGTCGGCGCCACCTGTGCCGATCTGGTCGGTTACTGGTTGTATGATGTTGAGGGCGGATGGCGCTGGATGCTGGGCAGCGCGGTTATCCCTTGTATTTTGATCCTGATTGGGCGCTTTGATCTTCCTGAATCGCCGCGCTGGCTGCTGCGTAAAGGTCGGGTGAAAGAGTGTGAAGCGATGATGATCAAACTGTTCGGCGAACCGGTGGTGTTCGACGAAGAGGCGCCGCAAGAAACTCGCTTCCTGCAGCTCTTTAACCGCCGTCATTTCCCGTTTGTCCTGTTTGTTGCCGCTATCTGGACCTGTCAGGTGATCCCGATGTTCGCCATTTATACCTTTGGTCCGCAGATTGTTGGACTGTTGGGGCTCGGCGCCGGGAAAAGCGCTGCGTTGGGCAATGTGGTGATAAGCCTGTGCTTTATGCTGGGGTGCATTCCGCCCATGTTCTGGCTCAATAGTGCGGGCCGCCGACCGCTGTTGATTGGCAGCTTCATTATGATGACGCTGGCGCTGGCCGTGCTGGGGTTAATTCCTGATATGGGGGCGTGGCTGGTGGTGCTGGCGTTTGCCGTGTACGCGTTTTTCTCGGGGGGACCGGGAAACCTGCAGTGGCTATACCCAAACGAACTGTTCCCTACCGATATTCGCGCGTCTGCTGTCGGAGTGATTATGTCCTTAAGCCGCATCGGCACCATTGTTTCAACCTGGGCACTGCCGGTGTTCATTACCAAATATGGGATCAGTAATGTCATGCTGATGGGCGCAGGAATTTCGCTGATTGGCCTGCTGGTGTCCATCGCTTTCGCCCCGGAAACGCGAGGTCTGACGCTGGCGCAAACCAGTCAAATGACGATTCGCAGTAAGCCCGTGACCAGGGCGAGTTATTAGGAGTGTTCTGTATTTTCCCTGCAACTCAGTCAGTTAGCCTACAGTTAACTGGGTATATCACTGAAAACAACTGAAAAGCAGGGAGAACACCATGCAAAAACATATCCTGATCACCTCAATTTTTACCGCAGCAGCACTATTTACCGTAGCCGGTTGTTCCTCAAACCAGGCGGTTAAAACCACCGATGGCAAAACAATCGTCACTGACGGCAAACCGCAAGTCGATGATGATACTGGCCTGGTGTCGTATAAAAATGCGCAAACGGGTAAGACGGAACAGATTAACCGCGATCAGGTTAAGGATATGAGTGAACTTGATAACTAGTTCAGTTTTCTCCATTCAGCCACTCAATAATATTGACTGTTAGCCTGCGGATTAACTGACTAAACTCACTGTTATTACAATAATGCAGTGAAACAGGCTAATCATGATCCTCATCATTTATGCGCATCCCTATCCGCAGCACTCGCATGCGAATAAGCGGATGCTTGAACAGGCAAGGACGCTGGAGGGCGTGGAGATCCGCTCGCTCTACCAGCTCTACCCCGACTTCAATATCGATATTGCCGCTGAACAGGATGCGCTGGCACGCGCTGATTTGATCATCTGGCAGCATCCGATGCAGTGGTACAGCACACCTCCATTACTCAAGCTGTGGATGGATAAAGTCCTTTCGCACGGCTGGGCGTATGGCCATGGCGGTACTGCGCTGCACGGTAAACATCTGCTGTGGGCGGTGACGACCGGCGGCGGTGAAAACCACTTCGATATTGGCTCCCATCCCGGATTTGATGTGCTTTCTCAACCCTTACAGGCGACGGCACTTTATTGTGGTCTCAAATGGCTACCGCCGTTTGCGATGCACTGTACGTTTATCTGTGATGATGAAACCCTGCAAGCGCAGGCGCGTCACTACAAACAGCGTCTGATGGAATGGCAGGAGGCACACCATGGATAGCCATACGCTGATACAGGCGCTGATTTATCTCGGATCGGCGGCACTAATTGTCCCCATCGCCGTACGGCTGGGGCTTGGGTCGGTGCTGGGGTATCTCATCGCCGGGTGCATTATCGGACCCTGGGGTTTGAGGCTGGTGACGGACGCCGAATCCATCCTGCATTTTGCGGAGATTGGCGTGGTGCTGATGCTGTTTGTTATCGGTCTGGAGCTGGATCCGCAACGTTTGTGGAAACTGCGAGCCTCGGTGTTCGGCGGCGGTGCGCTACAGATGGTAGTCTGCGGCGGTTTGATTGGTGTGTTCTGTATGTTCCTCGGCCTGCGCTGGCAGGTAGCGGAACTGATCGGCATGACGCTGGCGCTTTCCTCTACAGCCATCGCTATGCAGGCAATGAATGAACGTAACCTGATGGTTTCGCAAATGGGCCGCAGCGCGTTTGCCGTGCTGCTGTTCCAGGATATCGCGGCCATTCCACTGGTGGCGATGATCCCGTTACTGGCGGCGAGCGGTGCATCGACTACGCTTGGGGCGTTTGCATTGTCTGCCCTTAAGGTAGCGGGCGCACTGGTGTTGGTGGTGGTGTTGGGGCGTTATGTCACACGTCCGGCCTTGCGTTTTGTCGCCCGTTCGGGCCTGCGGGAAGTGTTCAGTGCCGTTGCGCTGTTCCTCGTGTTTGGCTTCGGTCTGCTGTTGGAAGAGGTTGGATTGTCGATGGCGATGGGGGCATTCCTGGCCGGGGTGCTGCTGGCGAGCTCTGAGTATCGCCACGCGCTGGAAAGTGACATTGAGCCGTTTAAAGGACTGCTGCTGGGACTATTCTTCATCGGTGTGGGGATGTCTATCGACTTTGGTACGCTGATTGATAATCCCTTACGCATTATCATTTTGCTGGTCGGTTTCCTGGTTATCAAAACCGTCATGCTGTGGTTGATAGCGAAACCGTTGCAGGTGCCGAACAAGCAGCGTCGCTGGTTTGCCGTATTATTAGGACAGGGCAGTGAGTTTGCCTTTGTGGTGTTTGGCGCGGCGCAAATGGCAAATGTGCTCGATCCTGACTGGGCGAAATCGCTGACGCTGGCGGTGGCGTTGTCGATGGCGGCTACGCCGATTTTGCTGGTGATTTTGACGCGTCTGGAAAAATCGGCGACTGAGGAAGAGCGGGAAGCCGATGAAATCGATGAGGAACAACCTAGGGTGATCATCGCCGGGTTTGGGCGATTTGGCCAGATAACCGGTCGTTTGCTGTTGTCGAGCGGGGTCAAAATGGTGGTTCTTGATCATGACCCGGACCATATCGAAACGCTGCGTAAATTCGGGATGAAGGTTTTCTATGGCGACGCGACCCGGATGGATCTGCTGGAGTCTGCCGGGGCGGCGAAAGCTGAAGTCATTATTAATGCCATTGACGATCCGCAAACCAGTCTGCAATTAACCGAAATGGTTAAAGAGCATTTCCCGCATCTGCAAATTATTGCTCGTGCGCGCGACGTGGATCATTACATCCGCCTGCGCCAGGCGGGCGTGGATATGCCGGAACGTGAAACCTTTGAAGGTGCATTGAAGACCGGACGTCTGGCGTTGGAAGGTCTCGGGCTTGGGCGCTATGAGGCACGTGAGCGGGCTGACGTATTCCGCCGATTCAATACCATGATGGTAGAGGAGATGGTGAGAGGGGAAAATGACGCGACTTCCCGCGCGGCCGTTTATAAACGCACCAGCGCAATGCTGAGTGAAATTATTGCGGAAGATCGTCAGCACTTATCGTTAATTCAACGCCATGGCTGGCAAGGCACGGATGAAGGTAAGCATACGGGCGACGTCGCCGATGAGCCGGAAGTGAAACCGTCAGCATAGGGTAAAAAATGTGATGTTCTGCAAACTTTACTGCTAATTGACTGTTTTTGAACTACTGTAATGCTGGCGTACCACCTTAAATAGGTCGGTTCGCCAGCAGAACGGAAAATTTTCCTGTTCATCCTCTTTCCGCCAGTCGACGAAAGATTGCGCTTTCCGTATAGTGGCGACAATTTTTTTGTATCCGGGAAATATTCAATGATCAGTCTGATTGCGGCGTTAGCGGTAGATCGCGTCATCGGTATGGAGAACGCCATGCCGTGGAACCTCCCTGCCGATCTCGCCTGGTTTAAACGTAATACCTTAAACAAGCCGGTTGTCATGGGACGCCACACCTGGGAATCCATCGGGCGACCGTTACCTGGGCGTAAAAATATCGTCATCAGCAGTAAGCCAGGCACCGACGATCGCGTGCAGTGGGTGAAGTCTGTGGATGAAGCAATTGCGGCCTGCGGCGATGAACCTGAAATTATGGTAATTGGCGGTGGGCGTGTGTATGAGCAGTTCCTGCCAAAAGCGCAGAAACTGTATCTGACGCACATTGATGCGGAAGTGGAAGGGGATACGCATTTCCCGGACTACGAACCGGATGACTGGGAGTCGGTGTTCAGTGAATTCCACGATGCCGACGCGCAAAACTCTCACAGCTACTGCTTCGAGATTCTGGAACGTCGTTAATACTGTAAGTGCCGGATGGCGGTGAAACGCCTTATCCGGCCTACTTTTGTGCCAGATGTAGGCCTGATAAGCGTAGCGCCATCAGGCATAAACCTATCAGGCGTTGACCGCTTCGCCAGGATCCAGATTCAGATGGCGATTTGACGGCTGCACGAAGTACTGTTTGTCTTCCCAGCGCAGACAGGTGAGATCGCCTCCCCAGCAACACCCCGTATCCAGCGCGTAAATGCCTTCTGGCGTGCCTTTACCCTCCAGCGATGCCCAGTGCCCGAATGCAATGCTGTACGCTTCACTGACAGGTCCAGGAATGGCAAACCACGGCTTCAGCGGGGCAGGTGCGTCTTCTGGTGACTCTTTGCTGTACATATCCAACTGACCGTTAGGGAAGCAGTAACGCATGCGGGTAAAGGCGTTGGTAATAAAACGCAGGCGCGCCAGCCCGGTCAGTTCCGGGGTCCAGTTATTGGGCATGTCGCCGTACATCGCATCAAGGAAGAAGGGATACGAGTCGCTCGACAGCACGGCTTCAACATCGCGAGCACAGTCTTTTGCCGTCTGCAGGTCCCACTGTGGGGTGATACCGGCATGCGCCATTACCAGCTTCTTCTCTTCGTCTACCTGCAACAGCGGTTGACGGCGGAGCCAGTTAAGTAATTCGTCGGCATCCGGTGCTTCGAGCAGCGATGTGACCCTGTCTTTAGGTTTATTACGACTGATACCGGCGAATACGGCCAGCAGGTGTAAATCGTGATTACCCAATACTAACCGCACGCTGTCGCCCAGTGATTTCACGTAGCGCAAAACGTCCAGCGAGCCCGGTCCACGAGCGACCAGATCGCCGGTGAGCCATAGGGTGTCTTTTTCGGAATTAAAGTCTACCTGATGCAGCAAGGCTACCAGTTCATCGTAACAACCGTGAACGTCGCCAATAAGGTATGTCGCCATAGTTATTGTTTTAATGAATGAGTGTTGGAACGGCGAGTCGGAATACGGGAATATCGATGGTAAAGGCGATGCCTTGTTCATCGATCATTTCGTAATGACCCTGCATGGTGCCCAGCGGTGTTTCAATCACCGCACCGCTGGTGTACTGGTACTCTTCGCCGGGTTCGATGTGGGGCTGGACGCCAACCACGCCTTCACCCTGAACTTCGGTTTCGCGGCCATGACCATTAGTGATCAACCAATAACGCCCCAATAGCTGCACAGGCGCTCGCCCCAAATTGCGGATAGTTACGGTGTAAGCAAAAACGTAACGTTCATCATCAGGTGAGGATTGCGCCTCAATGTAGACGCTTTGTACCTGAATGCACACTCGGGGCGAATTGATCATGTTTAACTCTCCTTCGATGGCGCGTCTTCTGACAGATAGTTAGCCATCCGGCAGTATTGCGCGACAGAGATATTTTCCGCTCGCATCGCCGGATCAATGCCCAGCTCTGTCAGTACTTCAACGCTAAACAGGTTGCCGAGACTGTTACGTACCGTTTTACGGCGCTGATTAAACGCTTCGGTGGTAATACGGCTCAGCACACGAACATCTTTAACCGGGTACGGCATCGTCGTATGAGGGACCAGACGCACAACGGCTGAATCAACTTTAGGCGCTGGCGTAAATGCGGAAGGCGGTACTTCAAGTACCGGGATCACATTGCAGTAATACTGCGCCATGACGCTTAATCGACCATACGCTTTACTGTTTGGCCCTGCAACCAGACGATTGACCACCTCTTTTTGCAACATGAAATGCATGTCGGCAATGGCATCAGTATAGGAAAAAAGATGGAACATGAGCGGCGTGGAGATGTTGTACGGCAGGTTGCCGAATACGCGCAGCGGCTGTCCCATCGTTTGTGCCAGTTCGCCGAAGTTCATGGTCATGGCATCTTGCTGATAAATCGTCAGCTTAGGCCCTAAAAACGGGTGTGTCTGTAGGCGTGCTGCCAGATCGCGGTCGAGTTCAATGACCGTGAGCTTGTCCAGACGTTCGCCTACTGGTTCGGTCAATGCCGCCAGACCCGGGCCGATTTCGACCATAGCCTGACCTTTCTGCGGGTTGATAGCAGAGACAATACTTTCGATCACAAACTGATCGTTGAGGAAGTTCTGCCCGAAACGTTTACGGGCTAAATGGCCCTGATGGACTCGATTATTCATTGGTATTAACAATCATTTTGATGGCGAGATTAAGCGCCGTAATAAAACTGCCGACATCTGCTTGTCCACGGCCCGCGAGTTCAAGTGCGGTGCCGTGATCGACGGATGTGCGAATAAAGGGCAGGCCCAGCGTGATATTCACACCGCGACCAAATCCCTGGTATTTTAGCACGGGGAGACCCTGATCGTGGTACATTGCCAGCACGGCATCCGCGTGGTCGAGATATTTGGGCTGAAACAGCGTATCTGCGGGCAGCGGACCGTTTAATTTCATTCCCTGCGCACGCAGTTCATCGAGTACCGGAATGATGGTATCTATCTCTTCCGTTCCCATATGACCGCCTTCACCAGCATGCGGGTTAAGACCGCACACCAGAATATGCGGATCGGCAATGCCGAACTTGGTGCGTAAATCATGATGCAAAATGCCGATCACTTCCTGAAGCAGGGCGGGCGTAATGGCGTCGGCAACGGCTCTGAGCGGCAAATGCGTGGTTGCCAGGGCAACGCGCAGCTCTTCGGTCGCCAGCATCATAACAACTTTCTTTGCCTGTGAGCGCTCTTCAAAAAACTCGGTATGTCCGGTAAACGGGACGCCAGCGTCATTGATAACGCCCTTGTGAACCGGGCCGGTGATCAGCGCCGCAAACTCACCTTGCAGACAACCATCGCAGGCGCGAGCCAGCGTATCCACCACATATTGCCCGTTTTCTACCGCCAACTGACCCGCGACAACAGGTGCCCGCAGCGCAATCGGTAACAGCGTCAATGTGCCTGCTGATTGCGGTTTGGCTGGGGTATCTGGAGAGTATGGGAGGAGTGAAAGCGGTAAACCGAGCATCGCTGCCCGGTCATTGAGGAGTGCTGCATCCGCACAGACAACGAGTTCTACAGGCCACTCGCGCTGGGCGAGTTGAACCACCAGGTCCGGGCCAATCCCGGCGGGTTCGCCGGGAGTGATAACAACGCGTTGAGCACGAGTCATTAGTTGCTCAGAACTTTAACGTAAGCGCTGGCGCGCTGTTCCTGCATCCAGGTTGCTGCTTCTTCCGAGAATTTACGGTTCATCAGCATACGGTAAGCTCTGTCTTTCTGCGCTGCGTCAGTTTTATCAACGTTACGCGTATCCAGCAGTTCGATCAGATGCCAACCGAAAGAGGAGTGCACCGGGGCGCTCATCTGCCCTTTGTTAAGTTTGGTCAGCGCATCGCGGAAAGCAGGGTCGAAAATATCCGCTGCAGCCCAGCCCAGATCGCCGCCCTGGTTGGCAGAGCCTGGATCCTGAGAAAACTCTTTAGCGGCTGCCGCGAAGGTAGTTTTACCGCTCTTAATATCTGCCGCGATTTGTTCCAGCTTCAGACGCGCCTGCTGATCGGTCATGATCGGCGACGGCTTAAGCAGAATGTGGCGAGCATGAACTTCAGTCACGGAGATGCTCTGGCTTTGGCCACGCATATCGTTGACTTTCAGGATGTGGAAGCCGACACCGGAACGAATTGGGCCAATGATATCGCCTTTTTTCGCAGTGCTTAACGCCTGGGCAAAGATACCCGGCAGCTCCTGAATACGTCCCCAACCCATCTGACCGCCTTTCAGCGCCTGCTGGTCAGCGGAATAAGTAATAGCCAGTTTTCCGAAATCACTACCGTTGCGCGCTTCATCAACAACAGAGCGCGCCTGGCTTTCAGCTGCGTTAACCTGGTCGGACGTTGGGTTTTCCGGTAATGGGATCAGAATGTGGCTCAGGTTCAGCTCGGTGCTGGCATCGTTTTGGTTGCCTACCTGCTGCGCCAGGGCATCCACTTCCTGAGGCAGGATAGTGACGCGACGGCGAACTTCGTTGTTACGCACTTCAGAGATGGTCATCTCTTTGCGGATCTGGCTACGATAGGTTGAATAGCTTAAGCCATCCTGTGCCAGACGGCTGCGCATCTGATCCAGCGTCATGTTGTTCTGCTTGGCGATGTTGGCAATAGCCTGATCCAACTGCTCGTCAGAGATTTTCACCCCCATCTTCTGACCCATTTGCAGGAGGATTTGATCCATGATCAAACGTTCCAGGATCTGATGACGCAGCGTGGCGTCATCCGGTAATTGCTGACCTGCCTGACCTGCATTCAGTTTTACTGACTGCATTAAGCCATCGACGTCGCTTTCCAGAACGACGCCGTTATTGACGACGGCTGCGACTTTATCGACTACCTGTGGGGCAGCGAAACTGGTATTCGCGATCATGGCGATACCGAGAAGCAGCGTTTTCCAGTTCTTCATACTTTTTCCATTTCAATTAACCGCAATG
Source organism: Citrobacter sp. C13 (assembly GCF_014596815.2). Lineage (NCBI taxonomy): Bacteria > Pseudomonadati > Pseudomonadota > Gammaproteobacteria > Enterobacterales > Enterobacteriaceae > Citrobacter > Citrobacter sp. C13. Next base: position 4,014,966 of record NZ_CP115024.1, on the reverse strand, counting down.
CGGATTACGTTGTAAATCAATCAGATCATAAAGCGCTTTGATACGGCAAAATGTTCGAACGTAACATTTGAGTCGTGCCGAGACCGTAGTTTGAGCTCAGGCCACGGAGTTCGATATTAAAGCCGATCGTGTTGTCATAAATCGCGTGCTGCATTTTGTCATCCCAACCGTTCAGCTTACGCTCGTAGCCAAAGCGAATGGCGTAACAGCAGGAGTTGTACTGTAAGCCCAACATTGAATCTGCTTCTTTGTTCACGTTGGTATCGAAGTAGTAAGCACCAACAATCGACCAACGATCGGCGATCGGGAAGCTTGCCACTGCGCCCACCTGCGAAATCCCGTTTTCATACTGGGCGTTAGTTACATCACGTGAAGGTACAGCGGCCTTAATATACTCTGGGCTGGCATAACGGTAGTTCAACTGCAGCATACGGTTTTCGTCGCGTCGGTATTCGATACTGCTATTGCTGGTTGCGATGCTATCCAGACGCGTGTCGTACTGGATTCCACTGCGTAAACCCCAACGATCGGAGATGCGCCAGTAGGTATCGCCCGCCCATACCAGTGAACCTGTTTTGTCGTCATTCTCCCATTCTGTATGGTCATCGCCAGTGCGTGACTCGGTGAAATAGTAGATTTGACCCACAGAAATATTAAAACGTTCAACGGCCGCGTCATCATAAACGCGAGATGTGACCCCGGTCGTTACCTGGTTGGCAGAAGCGATACGGTCCAGACCACTATAGGTGCGGTCACGGAACAGGCCGCTGTAGTCAGATTGCAGCAGGGAGGAGTCATAGTTATTGATATGACTTTGGTTGCGATACGGGACGTACAGGTACTGCGCGCGCGGCTCCAGCGTCTGGGTATAACCCGGTGCCAGCATTTGCATGTCGCGCTCGAATACCATTTTGCCGTCAACTTTAAACTGCGGCATGACGCGGTTGGCTGACTCGTCGAGCTTGTTAACGTTACTCGGGTTGTTGTTGTACCAATCCAGATTGGTCTGCTGATAGTGTGTCGCCAGCAGCTTCGCTTCGGTATTGATACTGCCCCAGTTATTCGACAACGGCAGATTGATCGTCGGTTCAAGGTGAACACGCGTGGCTTCCGGCATGTTGTCATTGGTATTGACGAAATGGACCGCCTGGCCATAAATACGGGTATCAAACGGACCGACGTCGTTTTGGTAGTAGTTGACGTCTAACTGCGGCTGCGCAGAGTAGCTATTACTATTTTGTGCGTCGAAGACCTGGAACTGCTTGGTCGATACCGTGGCGTCAAAGTTTTGTACCGCGTAGCCGACGCTGAATTTCTGCGTGGCGTAGCCGTCGGTACTGGAACCGTATTTATTATCGAAATCGTTAAAGTAGCTGGTGTCGCTGACCTTGGTGTAGTCGACGTTGAAACGCCACACCTGGTCCAGTACACCAGCGTGCTGCCAGTAGAACAGCCAGCGACGTGAATTGTCATCATTCGGATGTTCGTCCTCGTACACTTTATCGGAATTCAGATAGTCGAACTCCATCAAGCCCGCCCCCGCCTGGGTGAGGTAGCGGAATTCGTTCTCCCACATGATCCCGCCGCGACGGTGCATATAGTGCGGCGTGATGGTGGCGTCCATATTGGGCGCAATGTTCCAGTAATACGGGAGGTAGAACTCAAAATAGTTATTGGTGGAATATTTTGCGTTCGGGATCAGGAAACCGGAACGGCGCTTATCGCCGACGGGTAACTGTAAATAAGGACTGTAAAAGACCGGAACCGGACCCAGTTTGAAACGGGCGTTCCAGATCTCTGCGACCTGTTCTTCACGGTCGTGGATAACTTCGCTACCGACGACGCTCCAGGTATCGGAACCCGGCAGACAGGAGGTAAAGCTACCGTTTTCCAGAATGGTATAACGGTTTTCCCCACGCTGTTTCATCAGGTCAGCTTTCCCGCGCCCCTGACGGCCGACCATCTGGTAATCACCTTCCCAGATGTTGGTATCTTTGGTATTCAGATTAGACCAGCCCTTCGGTCCCTTCAGAATAACCTGATTGTCGTCATAATGGACATTGCCTAGCGCATCGACGGTACGAATTGGCTCCGGCTGGCCTTCAGCCTGCTTCTGATGAAGCTGCACTTCGTCGGCCTGCAGGCGGCTGTTACCCTGTGCGATATCCACGTTGCCGGTAAACACCGCGTCATCGGGATAATTCCCTTTTGCGTTGTCGGCATTGATGGTGACGGGTAACTCATTAGTCTCGCCCTGTACCAGAGGACGGTCATAGCTCGGCACGCCCAGCATACACTGTGAGGCGAGATCGGCTGCCAGGCCCTGATGGCTATAGAGGGCGCTGGCAATCATGGTGGCCAGAAGAGTGGGAATACGTTTTTTCATACGTTGTATTTATTGTTCCATCATCAGTAGCGTCGCGCGTGACAAACGGTCACAGCCTAACTTATCTCATCTTCACTTCGCTAGTATTAATCCTGCCCATTTTATACCTGCCACCTTTCAAGCTGCATCTTCGTTGTCTTCCTCGTTCACCCCAGTCACTTACATGGGTAAGCTCCAGGGGACTCACTACGTTGCCGCCTTGCTGCAACTCGAAATCCAACGGGTATAGCGTTTGTGGTGTTAGGCACGGCATTGAATGACAGGTATGATAATGCAAATTATAGGCGATGTCCCACAATTGACCGCAGCCGTAAATCGGTAAAAGCACCTTATATTGTGGGACATAGCCTGGCTGAGAGCGGAAAGATTTGGGGAGTCTATGCAGTATTGGGGAAAGATAATTGGTGTAGCCGTGGCCTTAATGATGGGCGGCGGCTTCTGGGGTGTGGTTCTGGGGCTGTTAGTTGGCCACATGTTCGACAAAGCCCGCATGCGCAAAATGGCGTGGTTTGCCAACCAACGTGAACGCCAGGCGCTGTTTTTTGCCACCACTTTTGAGGTGATGGGACATCTGACCAAATCCAAAGGTCGCGTCACGGAAGCCGATATTCATATCGCCAGCCAGTTGATGGATCGGATGAATTTGCACGGTGACTCGCGAACGGCAGCACAACATGCCTTCCGGGTAGGAAAATCGGATAATTACCCATTACGTGAAAAGATGCGTCAGTTTCGCAGCGTCTGTTTTGGTCGATTCGATCTGATCCGCATGTTTCTGGAGATTCAGATCCAGGCGGCATTTGCCGATGGGTCGTTGCATCCTAACGAACGTGAAGTGCTGTATGTGATTGCTGAAGAGTTGGGGATCTCACGCACCCAATTTGATCAGTTCCTGCGCATGATGCAGGGCGGCGCACAGTTTGGCGGCGGATATCAGCAGCAGTCTGGCAGCGGTGGCTGGCAGCAGGCGCAACGTGGCCCGACGCTGGAAGACGCCTGCAATGTGCTGGGTGTGAAAACGACCGACGATGCGACTACCATAAAGCGGGCTTACCGTAAGCTGATGAGCGAGCACCATCCGGACAAACTGGTTGCGAAAGGTCTGCCGCCAGAGATGATGGAAATGGCGAAGCAAAAAGCGCAGGAAATCCAAAAAGCTTACGAGCTGATTAAGGATCAAAAAGGATTCAAGTGATTGAATTGCCGGATGCGGCTAGCGCCTTATCCGGCCTACGTTAATGAATGTAGGCCGGGCAAGCGAAGCGTCCCCGGCATAAATTGGCTCAGAATTTAAAAATCCGCCGGGACTTTAAACGTCATACTGTTGCCGTATTCGGGATGCGTGATGGTTAACATCTCTGCATGCAGCAACAGGCGCGGCGCTAACGCCAGAGCTTCCGGCGGAGCATAGAAGCGGTCGCCCAGGATCGGATGCCCTAAAGCCAGCATATGCACACGCAGCTGGTGGGAGCGTCCGGTAATGGGTTTGAGCACCACCCGGGCGGTGTTATCCGCTGCGAACTCCACGACTTCATACTCTGTCTGCGCCGATTTCCCGGTCTCATAACACACTTTTTGCTTTGGCCTGTTTGGCCAGTCACAAATCAGCGGCAAATCAACCAGACCCTCGGCCGGAGCGGGATGCCCCCAGACGCGTGCAACATACTGCTTTTTCGGTTCGCGCTCGCGAAACTGGCGTTTTAGCTCGCGCTCTGCCGCTTTGGTTAGCGCGACTACAATCACGCCGCTGGTGGCCATATCCAGACGATGCACGGATTCAGCCTGCGGATAATCGCGCTGAATACGCGTCATCACGCTGTCTTTGTGCTCATCCAGACGACCTGGCACAGACAACAAGCCGCTCGGCTTGTTGACCACCATAATGTGTTCATCCTGATACAGGATGACCAGCCAGGGTTCCTGCGGCGGATTGTAGTTTTCCATCCCCATGTATGGCTCCGTTACTGATGCGTCACGACGATCAAGCGCAGGGCATCGAGACGCCAGCCCGCCTGATCCAGGCTTTCCATCACCTGCTGACGGTTGCTTTCGATTGCGCTAAGTTCGTCATCACGGATGTTCGGGTTAACGGCACGCAGCGCTTCGAGACGGGAAAGTTCTGCCGTCAGCTTCTCGTCAGCTTCTTTACGCGCTGCGTCGATCAGCGCGCGGGCTGATTTTTCCACCTGCGCTTCACCGAGTTGCAGAATGGCATGAACATCCTGCTGCACGGCGTTGACCAGTTTGCTGCCGGTGTGGCGGTTAACGGCGCTGAGCTGACGGTTAAAGGTTTCGAACTCCACCTGTGCAGCAAGGTTATTGCCGTTTTTATCCAGCAGCATGCGTACCGGCGTTGGTGGCAGGAAGCGGTTTAGCTGCAGTTGTTTCGGTGCTTGCGCTTCAACAACATAGACCAGCTCAACCAGCAGTGTACCAACAGGTAATGCTTTGTTTTTCAACAACGAAATAGTGCTGCTTCCGGTGTCGCCGGAGAGGATCAGATCCAGACCATTGCGGATCAGCGGATGCTCCCAGGTAATAAATTGTGCATCTTCACGCGACAGGGCGACATCGCGCTCGAACGTAATGGTGCAGCCATCTTCCGGCAGCCCAGGGAAATCCGGCACCAGCATATGATCGGACGGCGTCAGCACGATCAAATTGTCGCCACGGTCATCCTGATTAATACCGACGATATCAAACAGGTTCATGGCGAAGGCGATCAGGCTGGTATCGTCGTCCTGTTCTTCAATACTCTCAGCCAGTGCCAGCGCTTTTTCGCCGCCGTTAGAGTGGATCTCCAGCAGGCGATCGCGACCTTGCTCCAGCTGTGCTTTCAGCGCGTCATGCTGTTCGCGGCAGGTTTTGATCAGATCGTCAAAGCCCTCGGTATTTTCTGGTTCAGCCAGGTAGCCGATCAGATTGTTATAGACCGTGTCATAGATGGTACGGCCGGTCGGGCAGGTGTGTTCGAACGCATCCAGACCTTCGTGGTACCAGCGCACCAGCACAGATTGCGCGGTTTTTTCCAGGTACGGAACGTGAATCTGAATATCATGCGCCTGACCAATACGGTCCAGACGGCCAATACGCTGTTCCAGCAGATCCGGGTTGAACGGCAGGTCAAACATCACCAGATTGCTGGCGAACTGGAAGTTACGCCCTTCGGAGCCGATTTCAGAGCACAGCATTACCTGGGCACCGCTATCTTCTTCGCTAAACCATGCTGCGGCGCGGTCACGCTCAATGATCGACATCCCTTCATGGAATACGGCGGCGCGGATACCTTCGCGCTCGCGCAGAACCTGCTCCAGCTGAAGCGCGGTAGTGGCTTTCGCGCAGATAACCAGCACTTTTTGCGAGCGGTGGCTGGTCAGGTAGCCCATCAGCCATTCCACGCGCGGGTCAAAGTTCCACCAGGTGCCGGTGTCGCCTTCGAATTCCTGATAAATCTGTTCCGGGTAGAGCATGTCGCGCGCCCGGTCTTCTGCACTTTTACGCGCGCCCATAATGCCGGAGACTTTAATCGCCGTCTGGTATTGGGTCGGCAGCGGCAGCTTGATGGTATGCAGTTCGCGTTTCGGGAAGCCTTTCACGCCGTTACGGGTGTTACGGAACAGGACGCGGCTGGTGCCGTGGCGGTCCATCAGCATCGAAACCAGCTCCTGACGCGCGCTCTGTGCGTCTTCGCTGTCGCTGTTTGCCGCCTGCAATAGCGGCTCAATGTCCTGCTCGCCAATCATGTCGCCTAACATGTTCAGCTCATTGTTACTCAGCTTGTTGCCTGCCAGTAGCATCGCGACGGCGTCGGCGACCGGACGATAATTTTTTTGCTCTTCAACAAACTGGGCGAAATCGTGGAAACGGCTCGGGTCCAGCAGGCGCAGGCGCGCGAAGTGGCTTTCCATGCCCAGCTGTTCCGGTGTAGCGGTTAGCAGCAGGATGCCCGGCACACGTTCTGCCAGTTGTTCAATGGCCATATATTCGCGGCTGGGCGCGTCTTCGCTCCATACCAGGTGATGGGCTTCATCGACAATCAGCAGATCCCACTCGGCGTCACACAGGTGCTCCAGACGCTGTTTATTACGACGGGCAAAGTCCAGCGAGCAGATGACCAGTTGTTCGGTTTCAAACGGGTTGTAGGCGTCGTGCTGCGCTTCTGCATAACGCTCATCATCAAACAGTGCAAAACGCAGGTTGAAGCGGCGCAGCATTTCGACCAGCCACTGGTGCTGTAATGTCTCTGGGACGATGATCAGCACGCGCTCTGCGGCGCCGGACAGCAGTTGTTGATGCAGGATCATCCCGGCTTCAATGGTTTTACCTAAACCCACTTCATCTGCCAGTAAAACGCGAGGGGCATGACGACGGCCAACATCATGGGCAATGTTCAGCTGGTGAGGAATCAGGCTGGTACGTTGACCACGCAAACCACTCCACGGCATACGGTATTGTTCGCTCTGAAATTTACGTGCGCGATAGCGCAGAGCAAAGCGATCCATACGGTCAATCTGGCCGGCAAACAGGCGATCTTGTGGTTTACTGAATACCAGTTTGCTGTCGAGCAGTACTTCACGCAGCGTGACACCGGTTTCTTCGGTATCCAGGCGGGTTCCGATATAGGCAAGCAGGCCGTTTTCTTCTTTTACTTCATCGACATGCAGTTGCCAGCCTTCATGGCTTGTTATCGTATCGCCAGGATTGAACATCACGCGGGTCACGGGGGAATCACTGCGCGCATACAGACGGTTTTCGCCCGTCGATGAGAAAAGTAAAGTGACGGTTCGCGCATCCATGGCGACAACAGTACCAAGTCCCAATTCGCTTTCTGTATCGCTGATCCAGCGTTGACCAAGTGTAAAAGGCATATATGTTCGGCTCTATATCTTTAATTGCAGGCAATACTCGTCATTTTCCGGGCTAGTCCCCGTTATTGAGAGCATACGACCCCGCTACCAGGCTAATAAATCAGTGGTAGTGGTGTTAAATGGGTCCAGGAATGGAAAGGGCGCTATGGTACTGGATGGCGGCGGTTTCGTCACGCGTCAAAATAACCCCAGTTGTCCTGTGAGTAGTGTAGCAAAATTATCGTCAATAAAGGGAAGAATTCCCTCGGCAACGGGTTGAATCTGGCGGGTCAGATAATGCTCGTAATCGAGCACAGATAGCTGATAATCAACAGGTTCAGGGCCATTGACCGTCCAGACATATTTTATGGTTCCGCGATTCTGATACTGTGGCGGACGCCCCAGCTTTACATTCTGCTCATCGGCTAACCGCGCAGCGCGAACGTGTGGTGGAACATTTCGCTGGTATTCACTTAACGGGCGACGCAGGCGCTTGCGGTACACCAGTTGTTCATCCATTTCACCGGCCATCAGACGGTCAATAGTCTCGCGAACAAACTCCTGATAAGGTTCGTTACGAAAAATTCGCAGGTATAGCTCCTGCTGAAACTGTTGGGCCAGCGGCGTCCAGTCGGTTCGTACCGTTTCCAGTCCCTTAAACACCATACGTTGCTCAGCACCGTCCTGAATCATCCCTGCATAGCGTTTTTTACTGCCGGTATCTGCACCGCGAATGGTCGGCATCAGAAAGCGACAAAAATGGGTTTCAAATTCCAGTTCCAGCGCGCTGGTCAGATTTTGTTGCTTCAGCGATTGCACCCACCAGGTGTTGACATAGCTCACCAGTTCCCGACCAATTCGGGCTGCATCGTCTTCTGAGTGCGCCTTTTTCAGCCAGACAAAGGTCGAGTCGGTATCGCCATAAATGACATCGTAACCCTGAGCCTCAATTAACGCTTTGGTCTGGCGCATGATCGCATGGCCGCGCATGGTAATGGACGAGGCCAGTCTCGGGTCGAAAAAGCGACAGGCAGTGGTGCCCAGCACGCCGTAAAATGCGTTCATGATGATTTTCAACGCCTGTGAGAGTGGCTTATTGCCACGGCGTTTTGCTTCTTCGCGCCCGTGCCAGATCTGAGTAACGATTTCAGGCAGGCAGTGCTTTTCGCGTGAAAACCAGGCGTCAAGGAAACCTTCGGTGCTGTGTTCCGGATTCGGCTGCGCCATCCCTTCGATAAGCCCCACCGGATCGATTAAAAAAGTACGAATTATTGAGGGATACAGGCTTTTGTAATCCAGCACCAGTACCGAGTCGTATAAGCCTGGGCGTGAGTCCATCACGTAGCCGCCGGGACTGGCGTGCGCGGGGACTTCACCCAGATTCGGCGCCACATAACCCGCCCGGTGCATTCGTGGCAGGTAGAGATGTCCGAAGGCGGCAACTGAACCACCGTGCCGGTCGACCGGCAGACCGTTGACCGTCGATCGTTCCAGCAGAAATGGCATGATCTCGGTTTTATGAAAAATGCGCGTGACCAACTCACAGTCTTTGAGATTGTAGGTGGCAAGCGCGGGCTTATCCTGGGCAAATCGACGGTCGATTTCGTCCATTCTGTCCCACGGATTATCAATCGACTTCCCTTCGCCCAGCAGCTCCTGTGACACTGTTTCCAGTGAAAATGACGAGAAATTCCAGAATGCGGATTTGAGTGCCTCAATACCATCGATAATCAGGCGGCCTTTAGCCTGAGCGAAGAATACGCCGTTTTTGAAGCCATGCTCGCGCCACTCAAGCTCGCTACTATCACGACCAAAACGCAGGGGAATGCGGTAACGTTCGGCGTGCTGTTGCAGGACGCGTAAATCGAATTGCACGACGTTCCAGCCGATTATCACATCAGGATCGTGACGGGCAATCCAGTCATTTAGTTTTTCCAGCAACTGCGGGCGGCTTGCAACGTACTCAAGTTCAAAATCCAGCGTAGAGGCGTCGCCGTTTGCCGGGCCGAGTATGTAGACAATACGCTGCCCGCAGCCTTCCAGACCGATGCAATAGAGTTCGCCGTGGCGGGTTGTTTCGATATCCAGCGATACCCATTTTAGCGGTGGTCGATAGTCAGGGTTCGGCTTCAGGCGGGCATTCACCAGCATGTCGCCATGTCTGTCGCCTTCGACCCAAACAGGGGAGGTGATAAAGCGCTCCATCAGATACCGCTCAGGTGGGCGTACGTCGCCCTCATAGACGGTGACTGCGTTTTCGCGCAGCAGTTTTTCCAACCGCATGAGCTGGCGATGTGAGCGGCAATACAGGCCGGAAACAGGCTGGCGGTGGAAGTCTTGCAACTGCAGCGGTGTCAGGCGATAGCCGTTTTCAGTGCGTAATAATGACGTTACGCGAGGAACCTGACTGGTGGGAATAAACGCGACCGACTCCTGAGGCGCGAGCATGACCTGCAGCGGCCCATTGTCTGTAGCCAGCCAGAATGAGACCTCAGTTCCCTGTGGGGTGTCCCGCCAGTGCCGGGTTAAAATAAAACCTGCTTGCGCCACGCTGCGTATCCATCAAAAAACCAGGCATTATTATAGCCTGGTTCTGATAAATTAGCTGTGATTTTATACAGTTGTCATGCTCAAAAGAGGTTACTGCCCGTAATACGCTTTTGTACCGTGTTTGCGCAGGTAGTGTTTATCTAGCAGGGTTTGCTGCATATCCGGTAACTGCGGCGCGAGCTGGCGACAGAAGATCCCCATATAGGCGACTTCTTCCAGCACGATGGCGTTATGCACCGCGTCTTCGGCATTTTTTCCCCAGGCAAACGGACCGTGAGAGTGCACCAGCACGCCAGGCATCTGCGCGGCGTCAATACCTTGTTTCTCAAAGGTTTCAACGATCACGTTGCCGGTTTCCCATTCATATTCGCCGTTGATTTCTTCGTCGATCATTTTCCGTGTGCAGGGAATCGAACCGTAGAAATAGTCCGCATGGGTGGTCCCCGTTGCCGGAATCGACTGACCCGCCTGCGCCCAGATGGTTGCATGACGCGAATGGGTGTGAACAATACCGCCAATGGTCGGGAATGCCTGATACAGCAAACGGTGTGTTGGGGTATCTGAGGAAGGTTTCTTCGTACCTTCAACAACTTCACCCGTGGCGATACTGACTACCACCATATCGTCGGCGGTCATTACGCTGTAATCGACTCCCGAAGGTTTAATCACAAACACGCCGCGCTCGCGATCGACAGCGCTGACATTCCCCCAGGTCAGGGTGACCAGATTGTGCTTAGGCAACGCCAGATTGGCTTCCAGTACCTGATGTTTGAGATCTTCTAACATGATGCTCTCCGATGAATCTTGCCGGATGGCGCTACGCTTATCCGGCCTACAAATCGCACATTCTTGTAGGCCGGATGAGGTGTTTACGCCGTCATCCGGCAGTTGTTAACGTTTGAAGCCGTAATACACTTCGTTCCAGCGCAGCGCGTCCTTAAAGGCCGGCAGGCGGGTATCGTTATCGATCACCGCGATCTCGATATCGTGCATTTCAGCAAACTGGCGCATATCGTTCAGATCCAGCGCGTGGCTGAACACGGTGTGGTGTGCGCCACCGGCCAGGATCCAGGCTTCAGAAGCGGTTGGCAGATCCGGTTGAGCTTTCCACAGCGCGTTAGCGACAGGCAGTTTTGGCAGGGAGTGCGGCGTTTGCACTGTGTCGATGCAGTTAACCAGCAGGCGATAGCGATCGCCGAGATCGATCAGGCTGGCAACCACTGCCGGGCCGGTTTTGGTGTTGAAGATCAGACGGGCAGGATCGTCTTTACCACCAATGCCGAGGTGCTGTACGTCGAGGATCGGTTTCTCTTCCACCGCGATGGACGGGCACACTTCCAGCATGTGCGAGCCGAGCACCAGATCGTTGCCTTTCTCGAAGTGGTAGGTGTAATCCTCCATAAATGAGGTGCCGCCCTGCAGACCGGTTGACATCACCTTCATGATGCGAAGCAGAGCGGCGGTTTTCCAGTCGCCTTCGCCCGCAAAACCGTAGCCTTGCTGCATCAGACGCTGTACGGCCAGACCAGGGAGCTGTTTCAGGCCGTGTAAATCTTCAAATGTGGTAGTGAAGGCGTGGAATCCGCCCTGTTCCAGGAAGCGCTTCATCCCCAGTTCAATACGGGCCGCTTCCAGGACGTTCTGACGTTTTTCACCGTGGACTTGCGTCGCCGCAGTCATGGTGTAGGTGCTTTCGTACTCATCGATCAGCGCGTTGATTTCGCCGTCGCTAATTGCGTTCACTACCTGCACCAGATCGCCCACGGCCCAGGTGTTTACCGAGAAGCCGAACTTGATCTGCGCAGCGACTTTATCGCCATCGGTGACCGCAACTTCACGCATGTTGTCGCCAAAACGGCAGACTTTAAGGTGGCGGGTATCCTGTTTGGACACGGCCTGGCGCATCCAGGAGCCAATGCGTTCGTGCGCTTGTTTATCCTGCCAGTGACCGGTGACCACGGCATGCTGCTGACGCATACGCGCGCCGATGAAGCCGAACTCACGACCGCCGTGCGCAGTCTGGTTCAGGTTCATAAAGTCCATATCAATGCTGTCCCACGGCAGGGCGGCGTTGAACTGGGTGTGGAACTGCATCAGCGGCTTGTTGAGAATAGTCAGGCCGTTAATCCACATTTTTGCCGGGGAGAAGGTATGCAGCCAGACCACCATCCCTGCACAGCGATCGTCGTAATTTGCGTCACGACAGATAGCGGTAATCTCATCAGGGGAAGTGCCTAGCGGTTTTAATACCAGCTTGCAGGGCAGTTTGGCTTCAGTATTCAGTGCGTTAACGACGTGCTCGGCATGTTGGGTTACCTGACGCAGGGTTTCAGGGCCATACAGATGCTGGCTACCAATCACAAACCACACTTCATAGTTATCAAAAATCGTCATTGTCGTGTCCTTAATGTGTCAGGGTTGCCAGATCTACCGGGGCTTGTTGCGCCGGAGCGGCAGTCGGAAGGTATTGCTGTTCAGCGCTTACTGCCCACTGCTGATAGCGGCGGTAAAGCTGTTCAAAACGTTGAGCCTGCTCTGGGCGAGGTTGCAGCGTGTTTTCCACGGCGCTTGCCATCTGCTGTTGAGCGGCAGGGATATCGGCGTGTACTTTCGCGGCAACGGCGGCGAAGATAGCCGCACCGAGTGCGCAGCACTGGTCTGAAGCGACAATCTGTAGCGGACGGTTCAGCACGTCACAGCAGGCCTGCATGATGACCGGGTTCTTGCGCGCGATACCGCCAAGCGCCATCACGTTGTTAACCGCAATGCCTTGTTCGGTGAAGCATTCCATAATGGCGCGCGCGCCAAAGGCGGTGGCGGCAATCAGACCACCGAACAGCGCTGGCGCGTCGGTTGCCAGGTTCAGATCGGTAATCACCCCTTTCAAACGCTGGTTGGCATTGGGCGTACGGCGACCGTTGAACCAGTCGAGCACGACCGGCAGATGCTCCAGTGATGGATTTTTCGCCCATGCTTCGGTGAGTGCAGGCAGCAGCTGTTTTTGACTGGCTTTAATCTGGGTCTGCAGTTCCGGATGCTGTACGGCAAGCTGTTCCAGCGGCCAGCTCAGCACGCGGCTAAACCAGGCATAGATATCACCGAATGCAGACTGACCAGCTTCGAGGCCAATAAAATTCGGCACCACGCTGCCATCAACCTGGCCGCAAATGCCTTTCACCGCACGCTCGCCAACGCTTTGCTTATCGGCAATCAGAATGTCGCAGGTTGACGTGCCGATGACTTTCACCAGCGTGTTAGGCTGTGCACCTGCGCCGACCGCGCCCATATGACAGTCAAAAGCACCGCCTGCAATCACCACACTTTCCGGTAGTCCAAGACGCTGTGCCCACTCGGCGCACAGGGTGCCAACCGGCAGATCCGCGGTGAAGGTATCGGTAAACATTGGGTATTGCAGATGGCGGTTGAGGATGGGGTCGAGTTCGTCAAAGAAACTGGCTGGCGGCAGACCACCCCAGCTTTCATGCCACAGAGATTTATGCCCGGCGCTGCAGCGACCGCGACGAATATCCTGTGGGCGTACGGTGTTGGAGAGCAGGGCCGGAACCCAGTCGCATAGCTCAATCCACGAAACCGCAGCTTCGGCAACTGCGTGGTCCTGACGAGTTACATGCAGGATTTTGGCCCAGAACCATTCGCTGGAATAAATGCCGCCGATATAGCGGGAGTAATCGATCTTGCCCGGTGTATGGCACAGGCGGGTGATTTCTTCGGCTTCTTCTACTGAGGTGTGATCTTTCCACAGGACAAACATTGCATTCGGGTTTTCCGCGAACTCCGGACGCAGCGCCAGTACATTACCGTCTGCATCGATGGGGGCCGGGGTTGAGCCGGTACTGTCAACGCCAATACCGACCACTTCCGCGCGCTGCTCAGCACTCAGTTCGGCCAGTACGGTTTTCAGCGCCGCTTCCATGGATTCAATGTAGTCGCGCGGATGATGGCGAAACTGGTTGTTTGGGCCATCGCAATACTGCCCTTCCTGCCAACGTGGGTACCACTCAACGCTGGTGGCGATCTCTTCGCCGGTGGCACATTCCACCGCCAAAGCGCGTACTGAATCACTACCAAAATCGAGGCCAATTGCAATCGCCATCGTCTTACTCCATCCAAAAATACGGGTATGGATAAACAGTAGTGAGTAGCGATAAAAACCGTCAGGCAGGATCCGCTAATCTTATGGACTAAAATGCTGTGGCATCACAAAGTGTGACGCTGTGCAAATAATCAATGTGGACATTTCTGCCGTAGTTATAGACACTTTTGTTAGCCGATTTTGACGTTGGCGTAGTACATGTTTTTTACAAAGAGCTTTTCACAAGCGGGGTTGATGGTCCATTGTCGCAAATACAGCGGCCCGCAGGGGCGACAGCGATGATGTCTGGCGTAATATGGACAAATTGTTTCTTGGCAGGACGTAGGGAGTATTGAAATTATGGCTGAAACGCAAAACGATCCCCTGTTGCCAGGTTATTCGTTTAACGCGCATTTGGTGGCCGGATTAACCCCCATCGAGGCGAACGGATACCTGGATTTTTTTATCGACAGGCCGCTGGGTATGAAGGGTTATATCCTCAATCTCACCATCCGTGGCGAAGGGGTTATCAATAATCAGGGTAAGCAGTTTGTCTGCCGGCCTGGCGATATTCTGTTGTTTCCACCTGGAGAAATTCACCACTACGGGCGCTATCCTGATGCCAGCGAGTGGTATCACCAGTGGGTTTACTTTCGCCCGCGCGCCTACTGGCAGGAGTGGCTGACCTGGCCGGCCATTTTTGGCCAGACCGGTTTTTTCCGCCCGGATGAAGCACATCAGCCGCATTTTAACGAGCTGTTTGGGCAGATAATTAACGCCGGGCAGGGAGAAGGCCGCTATTCCGAACTGCTGGCGATTAATTTACTGGAACAGTTGTTGCTCCGACGTATGGAAGCCATCAATGAATCGCTACACCCTCCCATGGACAACCGCGTCCGCGATGCCTGTCAGTACATCAGCGATCACCTGGCGGACAGCAATTTTGATATCGCCAGCGTCGCGCAGCACGTCTGCCTGTCGCCTTCCCGTTTGTCGCATCTGTTCCGTCAGCAGCTGGGTATCAGCGTTTTGAGCTGGCGCGAGGATCAGCGCATCAGCCAGGCGAAGCTATTACTGAGTACCACACGTATGCCCATTGCCACCGTAGGTCGCAATGTTGGCTTTGACGATCAGCTCTATTTCTCTCGTGTTTTCAAAAAATGTACCGGGGCCAGTCCGAGCGAGTTTCGTGCTGGATGTGAATAAAAAGTGAATGATGTATCCTGAAAGTTGTCATAACTCGCAATCTATTCAGACAATTGATGGCTTGACGAAGTTGAGAGGGGTTATCAAAATCCCTGCTTCGTAAATTTGACGGACACATTATGCAAGCATTGCTGGAACACTTTATTCTCCAGTCCGCCCTGTACTCTCTGATCGCCGTACTTCTGGTGGCTTTTTTGGAGTCGCTGGCGCTGGTTGGTCTGATTCTGCCCGGGACCGTGATGATGGCGGGGTTGGGCGCGCTGATTGGCAGTGGCGAACTGAACTTCTGGCATGCCTGGCTTGCGGGCATCGTCGGCTGTCTGTTGGGGGACTGGATCTCCTTCTGGTTGGGCTGGCGCTTTAAAAAGCCATTGCACCGTTGGTCGTTCATGAAAAAGAACAAGGCGTTGCTGGATAAAACCGAGCACGCCCTGCATCAGCACAGCATGTTTACTATTCTGGTGGGGCGTTTTGTCGGACCGACGCGCCCGCTGGTGCCGATGGTTGCAGGCATGCTGGATCTGCCTGTCGCTAAATTTATCGTCCCGAATATTATTGGCTGCGTGCTGTGGCCACCGTTCTACTTCCTGCCGGGGATCCTGGCGGGAGCGGCAATTGATATCCCTTCTGATATGCAGAGCGGGGATTTTAAATGGTTGCTGCTGGCGACGGCGGTGTTGCTCTGGGTGGGCGGGTGGTTTTGCTGGCGGCTGTGGCGCAGTGGCAAAGCGGCTGTTGATCGCTTAACGGCGTATTTCCCCCGCAGCCGTTTGCTGTATCTGGCGCCGTTAACGCTCGGGATCGGCGTGGTCGCGCTGGTGGCGTTACTGCGCCATCCGCTGATGCCGGTGTATATCGATATTCTGCGCAAAGTGGTGGGTTACTGACGACACCTTTGCTTGCCTTATCCGGCCTACAAAATGTGCGACCTGCAGGCCGGATAAGGCGTTCACGCCGTCATCCGGCAACGCATTATGCTTTAATGCCCAATAGCGCCGAGGCGCTGGCGTTGCCGCTTAACAGATCATCCGTTTTGCCCTGCCACGCGATGCGCCCATCGGCGACAACAATCGAGCGGGACGCAATTCGCGCCGCATCTTCTACGCTGTGAGAAACCATCAGTAACGTCAACTGCTTCTCGCGACAGACCTCGGCGACCAGCGTTAGCATCTCCTGGCGCAGCGCAGGATCGAGCGCAGAGAATGGTTCATCAAGCAGTAAAATAGGTTGTTCCCGCACCAGGCAACGCGCCAGCGCCACGCGCTGTCTCTGCCCGCCGGAAAGCTCGCCGGGGAGTCGCTCCAGCAGTGAGTCGATCCCCATTTGTTGGGCGATGTGGTGCATTTTCTCCCGCTGCGATGCGTTCAGCTTCAATCCCGGATTCAGGCCCAGGCCGATGTTTTGCTGCACGCTCAGGTGGCTGAACAGGTTATTTTCCTGAAACAACATGGAAACGGGACGGCGTGAGGGCGGCGTGGTGGTGTGATCTTCACCGTCAATCATCATGGTACCGCTGGCGGGCGTGAGGAAGCCGGCAATCAGATTCAAAAGCGTACTTTTCCCGGCGCCGCTGGGGCCGAGCACTGCAATCTGCTCGCCGCGCGCGACTGACAGCGTAAAGCGCATGGGCAGATGGTGATAAAGCCATGTGATATCAATCAGTTTTAACATTTCGACCCGGCAATTTCTCAATAACGGTAAACAGCGTAAAGCACAGGATCAGCAGTAATAACGCCGTAACTGCGCCATCCTGACTGCGATAAGAGCCAATCTGCTGATATAAATAAAACGGCAGGGTGCGGAAATCCTCATTACCAAATAACGCCACTACGCCAAAATCGCCAATCGACAGGACGCAGGCAAACGCCATCGCCTGCGCCAGCGGGCGCTTCAGGGCGCGCAGTTCAACCACTTTCAGGCGCGACCATCCCTCAATGCCTAACGACTGACACAACATACTGTAGCGCGCAGTGACATCACGCATTGGGTTTTCCAGCACCTTCAGTGCATAAGGGATCGCCATCAACGCATTGGTAAAAATAACAATACCGTCGGCAGATTCGGGAAGCCCAATGGTGTTATTGAGCAGCAGAAAGAAGCCGGTAGCTAACACGATGCCCGGCATGGCGAGGATCATCATGCCGCTCAACTCCAGCATCTGACCTGCCAGCAGCTGCTGTCTGGCACGAAGTTCACGACTGCTCCATAACAGCATCATGGTGAGTACGACGCATAACGCTCCTGCTGCTAATGCGATGCGCAGCGAGGTTCCCAGCGCCTGCCACAGCACTGGCTGCATCAGTACATCCAGAACATGGCGGTTTAAGCCATCGACAACTACCGCCAGCAGCGGCGGCAGCAACAGCAACAGGGCAAGAATAATCAGGATTGCGTCAGCCAGTCGGCTGTGCAGGCGATCGTCGGGATCGCGCCAGCCTTGTACCAGGGTAGCACCGGGAGCAATCGCCCGGCTCAGACGTTGACTGAGGAGCACCAGCGCCAAACAACAAACCATCTGGATCAACGCCAGCATGGCTGCGCGGGCAGGATCGTAATCAAAATTCAGCGCCTGATAGATAGCCAGCTCGATGGTGGTGGCCTGTGGCCCGCCGCCAAGCGACAGAACGGTGGCGAAGCTGGCGAAGCACAGCATAAAGATGAGTGCCGCGACGGGCAGGATCTGACGACGCAGCCACGGCCATTCAACAAAACGGAAGAAATGCCAGCCACGCATACCCAACTGAGCGGCTAACTGCCGCTGTTCGCCGGGAATATTCTCCAGCGACTGTAACAACAGGCGGCTGGCCATCGGCAGATTGAAAAAGACATGCGCCAGCAGAATGCCCTGCAAACCGTATGGCGAAAACGTCCACTCCAGCCCGAATGTATGCCAGAGCGAGGCCAGCCAACCCTGGCGGCCGTAGACGCTAAGAATACCGAATACCGCGACCAGCACTGGCAGGATTAACGTCATCGCGCACAGGCGCAGCAGCGCCAGACGTCCTGGAAAACGACGACGATAGAGCGCTCTGGCAAGGAAAATCGCCGGGACAACCGACAGCACAGCGGATAAAAAAGCCTGCCAGAAAGAAAAGCGCACTACGTGCCACAGGTAGTTGTCTTGCCACAGCGAGAGCCACTCTCCCTGCGGGGCGTTAAACCACAGAGCCAGAAATGCGGCCAGGGCAACGGCCACCATCAGCGTAGCTGCGGTAAGCCCTGGAACCAACCAGCCGGGGATTAACGGCTGACGGCGCGTTGCCATTCGCTAATCCATGCCTGACGTTGAGCCGCAACCTGCTGCGGCGTAAATTCCAGCGCGGTGGCCGGTTTATTCAGTTGCTCGAATCCTGGCGGCAGGGCGACTTGCGTCACGGGATACATCCAGTTGCCGGTCGGAATCGCATTCTGGAATGCCGGGGACACCATAAACTTCAGGAATTTCTCGGCCAGTTCCGGCTGCTTGCTGGCCGCAGTACGGGCGGCGACTTCCACCTGCAAATAGTGGCCTTCGCTAAAGTCGGCTGCGGCGTAGTTGTCTTTTTTATCGGCGATGATGTGATAGGCCGGAGAGGTGGTGTAGCTGAGCACCAGATCGCTTTCACCTTTCAGGAACAGGCCGTAGGCTTCGCTCCAGCCCTTGGTGACGGTGACGGTTTTGGCTGCCAGTTTCTGCCACGCCTCTGGCGCTTTATCGCCATAGACTTTCTGCATCCATAGCAGCAGACCCAATCCAGGCGTGCTGGTACGCGGATCCTGATAAATGACGCGCCATTTTTGGCCGCTCTCTACCAGTTCTTTCAGGCTTTTGGGCGGATTCTTCAGCTTGTTCTTATCATAAACGAAGGCGAAATAGCCATAGTCAAACGGAACGAAGGTATCGTTTTTCCAGCCGCCGGGTACGTTAACGGCGTCGTTTGCAACACCACTTTTGGCAAACAGTTTGGTTTGTGTGGCGGCTTCCAGAAGGTTGTTATCCAGACCCAGCACGACGTCGGCTTTGCTGTTTTTTCCTTCCATGCGCAAGCGGTTAAGCAGCGAGACGCCATCTTCCAACGCGACCAGTTTTAGCTCGCAGTTGCAGTCAGCTTCAAAGGCTTTTTTGATTGTCGGGCCCGGGCCCCAGTCAGCTGCGAACGAGTCGTAGGTATAGACGGTCAGTACAGGTTTAGCGAAGGCAGGCGCTGCGCACAGCAGTAAAAGCGGAAGACATTTTTTAAACACTTTGCACCTCAAGAGTTGGGTGGCAAAGGACTTGAGATAAGCCTCAAATCCCTTCGCCGGCATTATCCGGATCAGGTTCGACGGGTATCTCTCAGCCAGCATATTGCATAGCACCCCGTTGAGAACGGCGTTAGTGTAGTGATTTTGTTGCCGGGCAGCAATTAAGAGCTGGCTCTTATGGATCCGGCGGCGCAAACCACGCCGATTTAAAATCAAACCAGCCGAGGGTATTCATGCGCAGCCCGCGCATACTGCGCTGTCCCTGAATGATCAGCCAGTGGTGGATTAATGGCACAATGGCCTTTGTGGCGAGCAGCTGTTGGCACCATGCTGCCAGGCTCATTTCGCCCGTTCGCCAGCGAGCCGCATCGTTTTCCCAGTCCCGCGAGATACAGTTTTGCAGCAAAGGGACTTCGCACAAATGGGCGAACAGTGAGAAGTCCAGCGGGAGGGTAAAGTTGGCGCTGTTGAGCCAGATATCGCTGACGATTTCACCTGCATGCCATTGATCGTAGTCGATCTCCTGAATATTCAACTGTACCTGATGCTGCGCCAGCAACGTTTTCATGATCTGCGCGATAATCCGGTGTTCGATATGATCGCGATAGTAGGTGATCGTCAGCGTTTCCAGCCCGGCGGGTTTTTCACCATGGCCAGGTTTGGCGTGGTGCCAGCGGGGAAGCAAACCGTAGGCGGGAAACCACAACCGCTGGTACTGTTCATCGGCGTGGCAGATTAAATTCGTTGGCGAGAGAACGCGGCTTGCCCACTCGCGAACCTCTTGATTAGCGCCACGGTGGCTACGCGCATCAAACAGCAGGTAGTAGCAGCCTTCTTCGAGGCGGCTTTCGATCGCCTTTTCATCCTCTGTGGGACCTTTTAGCGTCAACCCGCCGCCAGGCTCTTCTCCGATGTCGGGTAATACCCAAACGTTAACTTCGTCGATCAGCGCCCGGTAGCCAAAGTAATCATCAAATGCATGAATTTTCAGTTGGTTATTGGTATTGCGCATTACCGCATACGGACCGGTACCAATCGGGTGGCTGGAAAAGTTGTTTAGCGTTTCCCATTCTCGCGGCAGGATCATGGCCGGGACCTGCCCCAATAGCCAGGGAAGCCAGCGGTCTGGCTGGGCCAGATGGATATCCAGCGTCCAGGCCGTGGGAGAAACTATTTGCGTGATGTGTGAGTACAGTGGCAGGGTGTTAATGCGCCTCAGCGAGGCGATAACATCTTCCATTTCCAGCTCGCGGCCATGATGAAAATGGATCCCCGGGCGCAGGAAGAATCGCCAATGCAAAGGTGATATTTGCTGCCAGTGATGGGCAATGTCCGCTTCCAGTTCCCCATTTTCCTCATTTACCCGAATTAAGGCACTGAAGATTTGGCGGGCGATATGGGTTTCGGAGCGGCGTAATGCCGTACCGGGGAGCAGGTTGTGCATCGGGCGATAATAGAGAACGCGCATGATATGCCGACCCTGGCGAAAGCTGCGGCCAAGGTGGGAGACCAGCATTTGCCGGACGGCCGTTTTGTCACCGACAAGCTGCACCAGTTGATCGATACGATCCTGTTCCAGTAGGTCTTCCGCGCGCTGCTGCTGGAGCGCCAGCCCGGTATAGAGGAATGTCAGTCGCGAGCGTTTACCTCGTCCAACTTCAGCTTCCCACGTCAACCAGCCACGATCCTGCATGGTATTAAGCAGCGTACGCATATGGCGACGCGAGCAGCTCAGTAGATCCGCCAGCTCGTTGAGCGTCGTGTCTTGCGTCTTACCGTCACAGCATTGCCACAGACGGATGAACTGTTGTTGCAAACGACCAGAAGACATAAAAGGGGAACTCCTGCGGAAAACTCAGCAATTTTATAATCCCTATATTAAGCCAATAATAGATTCCGATGAAGCGATGAGACAACGAAGGGGTCATCTATGCGTCAGTTCTGGTTGAAGTACTTTACCGCGACAGAAAAATCGTCCTGGTTGGCTTGCCCGAGTGCCCCGCAGCGCTTAAAGATGCTCGAAGAGCTGATGCAGTGGGAGATGACATCTGACTCCTGAATTGGAAATTGCAGACATCATGTGTGACTGAGTATTGGTGTTAATCGCCGCGCCAGCAGGTATTATCTGCTGGCTTTTTTCGTTTCAGCTGCGCTTAAAAGGAAAGATATGCTCTGGATTATGACCATGGGACGGCGCCTCAACGGCGTTTACGCGGCATTTATGCTGGTCGCTTTTATGATGGGCGTGGCGGGGGCATTGCAGGCACCCACGCTGAGTCTGTTCCTGAGCCGTGAAGTCGGGGCGCAGCCATTTTGGGTCGGGCTGTTTTACACCATCAATGCGATTGTCGGGATCGTCGTCAGCCTTGGCCTTGCGAAACGATCTGACAGCCAGGGCGATCGACGTAAGTTGATCATGTTCTGCTGCCTGATGGCAATTGGCAATGCGTTGCTGTTTGCCTTTAATCGTCACTATCTTACGCTGATCACCTGCGGTGTGCTGCTGGCCTCGCTGGCGAACACCGCCATGCCGCAGCTGTTTGCGCTGGCGCGGGAATATGCTGATAACTCCGCGCGTGAAGTGGTGATGTTTAGCTCGGTGATGCGTGCGCAGCTTTCACTGGCCTGGGTAATTGGCCCTCCGCTGGCTTTTATGCTGGCGCTGAATTACGGCTTTACGGCGATGTTTTCCATTGCCGCAGGGATTTTTGCCATTAGCCTGGTGCTGATTGCGCTGATATTGCCGTCAGTCGCCCGGGTGGAGCAGCCTGTAGACGTGCCGCTGGAACAGACCGGCGGTTGGCAGGACAAAAATGTGCGTATGTTGTTTATTGCCTCCACGCTGATGTGGACCTGCAACACCATGTACATCATCGATATGCCGCTGTGGATAAGCCTCGAACTGGGCTTGCCGGACAAGCTGGCCGGGATTCTAATGGGGACGGCAGCTGGACTGGAAATTCCGGCGATGATTCTTGCGGGCTATTACGTGAAGCGCTTTGGCAAACGGCGAATGATGATCGCGGCCGTAGCGGCAGGTGTGCTGTTTTATCTTGGTTTGATCTTCTTTCACAGCCGTACGGCGCTGCTGGTGCTGCAACTGTTTAACGCGGTATTTATCGGTATTATCGCCGGGATAGGCATGCTGTGGTTTCAGGATCTGATGCCCGGACGTGCGGGATCAGCGACCACATTATTTACCAACAGTATTTCAACGGGAGTCATTCTGGCTGGGGTGATTCAGGGGGCTGTTGCGCAAAGCTACGGTCACTATGCCGTCTATTGGGTAATTGCGGTGATTTCGGTGGTGACGCTGTGGATGACCGGGCGGGTGAAGGATGTTTAGTCCGGTGCAATCCCGGCGTCGCTGTGCTCGACCGGACGACATTTCGTATTCGCTTTTGTCGTTATTGTAGGCCGGATAAGGCGTTTACGCCGCCATCCGGTAACCTGTCCTTACGGCCTGATCGCGTTACGCTTATCAGGTCTATCCCTCTTTTTTCATCTTGCACGTAAATGTAATGTTGATCACATAACGATCATTTTCCTCTTCCTGGATCTTCTTTTTTCTACTGTTACGCGTATACAGTTACGCGTAACAGTTATTAAAAAAGGAGTTTTTTATGAAAAACCTATTCGACCTTACCGGCAAACGCGCGTTGATTACCGGTTCCGCTCAGGGCATTGGTAACCTGCTGGCCAGCGGTCTGGCGGCGCACGGTGCTGAGATTGTGATTAACGACATCACCCAGCAGCGGGCGCAGGCGGCGGCGGACAAACTGGTGGCCGAAGGCTATCGCGCCGTTGGCTATGGATTTGATGTCACCAACGGGGAAGAGGTGGCGCGCGCCATCGCGCAAATCGAAAAGGAAGTTGGGGCCATTGATATTTTAATTAACAACGCCGGAATTCAGCGTCGTTACCCCTTCACCGAATTCCCTGAGGCTGAATGGGACAAAGTGATTGATGTAAACCAGAAATCGGTCTTTCTGGTGTCGCAGCAGGTTTCCCGCTACATGGTGCAACGCCGCCGCGGGAAGATTATTAATATCTGCTCAATGCAAAGCGAATTAGGTCGTAAAACCATTACTCCATACGCGGCGTCAAAAGGCGCGGTCAAAATGTTAACCCGTGGCATGTGCGTGGAACTGGCGGAATACAATATTCAGGTCAACGGCATTGCTCCCGGCTATTTCGCCACCGACATGACCACCGCGCTGGTCAACGATGAAGCATTCTCCGCTTGGCTGTTCCAGCGCACTCCCGCCGCTCGCTGGGGTAACCCGGAGGAGCTGATCGGCGCGGCGGTTTATCTTGCCGCGCCCGCTTCTGACTTTGTGAATGGGCATCTTCTGTTTGTGGACGGCGGCATGCTCGCCGCGGTCTGATAAATAATGGGCCGCAGTCGTGGCTTGCCAGCGAAAACAATAATCCAAGGAGTGAGTATGAATATGCTCGCAAAACTGCCAGCACGTCGCTGGTGGTATTTAATGCCGATTATTTTTATTACCTACAGCTTAGCTTATCTTGACCGCGCCAATTACGGCTTTGCCGCTGCCGCGGGTATTGAACATGACTTGGGGATTACTCAGGGAACTGCATCGTTAATTGGCGCGTTATTCTTTCTGGGCTACTTCTTTTTCCAGGTGCCGGGCGCGATGTACGCCGTTAAGCATAGCGTGCGCAAAATGATTTTTTACAGCCTGATCCTTTGGGGGCTTTGTGCCGCGGCGACCGGCTTTGTCAGCAATATCCCAACGCTGATGGCGATCCGCTTTATTCTCGGCATCGTCGAAGCGGCGGTGATGCCCGCGATGCTGATTTATATCAGCAACTGGTTTACCAAAACTGAACGCTCGCGCGCCAACACCTTTTTAATTCTCGGCAACCCGGTCACAGTGCTGTGGATGTCGATAGTCTCCGGCTACCTGATTGAAGCCTGGGGCTGGCGCGAAATGTTTATTATCGAAGGTATCCCGGCGGTGATCTGGGCGTTCTGCTGGGTGATTCTGGTACGCGACAAACCGGCGGATGCGGGCTGGTTGAGCGAGCAGGAGAAACAGGCATTACAGCAGGCGATGGATCGCGAGCAGCGCGACATCAAACCGATGCGTAACTACGGTGAAGCGATGCGTTCACGCAGCGTCATTATGCTTTGCGCGGTGCATGCGCTGTGGAGCATCGGGGTGTATGGTTTCATGATGTGGATGCCGTCAATCCTCAAAAACGCGGCTCAGATGGACATCGTGGCGGTGGGCTGGCTGGCAGCGGTGCCGTATCTGGCGGCGATCTGCCTGATGCTGACCGTCTCCTGGCTGTCCGATAAGTTCCAGAACCGTAAGCTGTTTATCTGGCCGTTGCTGCTGATTGCCGCTATCGCGTTCTTTGCCTCATGGCTGTTGGGCAACCAGTCTTTCTGGCTCTCTTACGCGCTGCTGGTTGTGGCCGCTGCCTGCATGTACGCACCTTACGGGCCGTTCTTTGCGCTGATCCCCGAACTGCTACCGCGCAACGTCTCCGGTGTCTCGATGGGGATGATCAACAGTTTTGGCGCGTTAGGGGCATTCCTCGGCGCGTGGCTGGTGGGTTACCTCAACGGCGTGACCGGCGGGCCGGGTGTCTCCTACACCTTTATGGCAATTGCTCTGCTGGCGTCGGTGGTGCTGATGTACTGCGTTCGTGCACAAAATGAAACCACGTCGCCGTCGGCTGAGATGGCTACGCGTTAAGGTTGAGCGAGGGTGCAGTCGCTAACCGGCTGTGATAAGGTTCTCTGCGAGCAGAATAGGCTGTTGGTCGTAGAGAACCTCATGAAAAACAATCGGATGACATTACAGGATATCGCTAATCTGGCCGGGCTGAATAAGATGACGGTCAGCCGCTATCTGCGTGACCCGAATCAGGTGTCGCAACGCAGCCGCGAATTGATTTCGAAAGTGATGGAAGAGAACAACTACATCCCCAACCGCGCCCCGGAAATTCTGCTCAACGCACGCAGCAAAACCATTGGTGTGCTGATCCCCTCGTTTCGTAATCAGATCTTTGCCGACGTGCTGGCGGGGATCGAATCCGTCACCTCGGCCTGCCAGTACCAGACGCTGATCGCCAACTACGAATATGATGCCGAGCGTGAAGAACGTGAGGTGCTGAACCTGCTCTCTTACAATATCGACGGCCTGATCCTCACGGGAAAGCTGCATACCGAGCGGATGATCCAGTACGTGCGCGCCAGCGGCGTACCAGTGGCGGAACTGATGGATATTAGCGGCCAGTATCTTGATATACAGGTTGGGTTTGATAACGAAAAAGCCGCGTTTGAAATGACGCAGGCTTTTATTGACAGCGGTAAACGCAGCATTGCTTTCTTTGGCTCGATGGATGACCCCCGAGACCTCAGCCGTTTTCGCGGCACCGAGAAAGCGCTGGCGGCGCAGGGACTGGAAGCGTACCACCTGGCGCCAAAAACTATTTCGTCGGTGGCGCTGGGACGCAAGATGTTCCAGCAGGCGATGGGGGAAAAGCCGGATATTGACGCTATTTTCTGTACCAACGATGACCTGGCGGTTGGCGCGCTGCTGGAGTGTCAGGCACAGCAGTACGATGTGCCGGGAAAAATGGCGATTGCCGGTTTCCACGGGCTGGAAATTGGCCGTGCGCGGCTGCAAAAAATCGCCAGTGTGATTACGCCACGCTTTGAGATTGGCAAAACGGCGGCGGATATTCTGATTAAGCGTTTGAACGGGAAAGCTGCGCCGGGCAGCGTCAATCTTGGCTACCAAATCTATTACGGCGATACGCTTTAGGCGAAGAGAAAGGGCTGGCCACAGTGCGGTGACCAGCGGAAGAGATTACTGCATAAACGCTGGCTGCTTGTCTTCGTACTCGGTGATGGCCGCTTCATGCTGCAGCGTCAGCCCGATGCTGTCCAGACCGTTCAGCATGCAGTGACGGCGGAAGTCGTCAATTTTAAAACTGTAGGATTTATCGCCTGCTTTCACCACCTGCGCTTCCAGATCCACTTCAAATTTAATGCCCGGATTGGCTTTCACCAGCGCGAACATTTCATCTACCTGCGCGTCGCTCAGGGTCACCGGCAACAGTTGGTTATTGAAACTGTTGCCGTAGAAGATGTCGGCGAAGCTTGGTGCGATAACAACTTTAAAGCCGTAATCGGTCAGTGCCCACGGCGCATGTTCGCGTGAAGAGCCGCAGCCAAAGTTTTCCCGTGCGAGCAGAATTGATGCCCCTTTATATTCCGGGAAGTTTAAAACGAACTCAGGATTCGGCTGTTGGCCCTTTTCGTCCAGGAAACGCCAGTCGTTAAACAGATGGGCGCCAAAACCGGTGCGCGTAACCTTCTGCAAAAACTGTTTAGGGATAATTGCGTCGGTATCAACGTTGGCGGCATCCAGTGGGACAACCAGGCCGGTATGCTGGGTAAATTTCTCTGCCATGGTAGTTTCCTTATTTGATGCTGCGAATGTCGGCAAAATGACCGGTTACGGCGGCAGCGGCGGCCATGGCCGGGCTGACTAAATGCGTGCGACCACCGCGGCCCTGACGACCTTCAAAATTACGGTTGCTGGTGGATGCGCAGCGTTCGCCTGGGTTCAGGCGGTCATTGTTCATCGCCAGGCACATGGAACAGCCCGGTAAACGCCATTCAAAACCGGCTTCGATAAAGATCTTATCCAGACCTTCTGCTTCCGCCTGCGCTTTCACTGGACCAGAGCCCGGCACCACCAGTGCCTGCACACCCGGCGCAACTTTGCGCCCTTTGGCGATTTCTGCCGCGGCGCGTAAATCTTCAATACGCGAGTTGGTGCAGGAACCGATGAACACTTTATCGATAGTCACTTCCGTTAACGGAATACCCGGTTTCAGCCCCATATACGCCAGCGCTTTTTCAGCTGATGCACGCTCAACGGGATCGGCAAATGACGCCGGGTCGGGAATATTATCGTTCACCGAGATGACCTGACCCGGGTTTGTTCCCCAGGTGACCTGCGGAGCGATCTCTTCTGCCTGCAGGTTAACGACGGTATCAAACGTCGCGTTGTCGTCGGTTTTCAGGGTTTTCCAGTATGTAACCGCGTGGTCAAAATCCTCGCCCTTCGGTGCGTGTAAACGACCCTGAACATAGTTAAATGTCGTTTCATCCGGTGCGACCAGACCCGCTTTGGCGCCCATTTCAATGGCCATATTGCACAGGGTCATCCGGCCTTCCATGCTCAATGCACGGATGGCTTCGCCACAAAACTCAACCACGTGTCCGGTACCGCCTGCGCTACCGGTTTTACCGATAATAGCCAGCACAATATCTTTGGCGGTAATGCCAGGGGCTGCTTTACCGTTGACTTCAATCTTCATGGTTTTGGCGCGCCCCTGTTTCAGGGTCTGCGTCGCCAGAACGTGTTCAACTTCAGAGGTGCCAATGCCAAACGCCAGTGCGCCGAACGCGCCGTGTGTAGCGGTGTGGGAATCGCCGCAGACGATGGTCATACCCGGCAACGTCACGCCTTGTTCTGGCCCCATCACGTGAACGATACCCTGATACGGATGGTTCAGGTCGTACAGCTCGACGCCAAATTCGTTACAGTTCTTAATCAGCTCCTGCATCTGGATGCGCGCCATCTCACCCGACGCGTTGATGTCTTTGGTCTGGGTAGAGACGTTGTGATCCATGGTGGCAAAGGTTTTACCTGGCTGGCGTACCTGACGGCCATGCGCGCGCAGTCCATCAAACGCCTGCGGAGAGGTCACTTCATGCACCAGATGCCTGTCGATGTACAACAGTGGGGTTTCGTTTTGCGCCTCAAAGACGACGTGCGCATCAAACAATTTTTCGTACAACGTTTTGGCCATGATTACACCCCTTCTGCGACGTAACGGGCAATGATGTCGCCCATTTCATCGGTACTGACTGCGGCAGCGCCGCGGGCTAAGTCACCGGTGCGAATGCCTTCTTCTAATGCGCGGTTGATGGCGCTCTCAATTGCGGTTGCCGCATCATTGGCATCCAGGCTGTAGCGCAGCAGCAGCGCCAGCGACAGGATCTGGGCGATAGGGTTGGCAATGTTTTTCCCGGCGATGTCCGGAGCTGAACCGCCAGCAGGCTCGTACAAACCAAAACCCTGCTCATTCAGGCTGGCGGACGGTAACATGCCCATCGAACCGGTGATCATGGCGCACTCATCGGACAGAATGTCACCAAACAGGTTAGAGCACAGCAACACGTCGAATTGGGATGGATCTTTAATCAACTGCATTGTCGCGTTGTCGATGTACATATGCGCCAGTTCAACGTCTGGGTATTCATTAGCAATTTCATTGACGATTTCGCGCCACAGAATAGACGTTTGCAGTACGTTAGCTTTATCAATCGACGTAACTTTACGGCGACGTTTGCGAGCGGATTCAAACGCGATACGTGCAATACGTTCGATCTCGAAACGGTGATAAACCTCGGTATCAAAGGCTTTTTCATGTTGTCCGCTGCCTTCGCGGCCTTTTGGTTGACCGAAGTAAATCCCGCCAGTCAGTTCGCGTACGCACAGGATGTCGAAACCGTTCGCGGCAATATCTGCGCGCAGAGGGCAAAACGCTTCCAGCCCCTGGTAGAGCTTAGCTGGGCGCAGATTGCTGAATAATTTGAAGTGCTTACGCAATGGCAGCAGCGCGCCACGCTCTGGCTGCTGGTTTGGCGGCAGGTTTTCCCATTTCGGGCCGCCAACGGAGCCAAACAGAATGGCGTCAGCTTGTTCACAGCCTTCAACCGTTGCAGGTGGCAGCGGCTGACCGTGGTTATCGATCGCGGCACCACCCACGTCGTAGTGGCTGGTGGTAATGCGCATGTTAAAACGGTTGCGGATTGCGTCCAGTACCTTCAGGGCTTGCGCCATCACTTCCGGGCCAATACCGTCACCCGGCAAAACAGCAATATGATAATTCTTCGACATCACACGGTTTCCTTGTTGTTCTCGTTGTTCTGAGCTTTGCGTTGCAATTCTTTTTCGACTTCTTCGGCGCGCCAGATGTTGTTCAGCACATGCACCATCGCTTTAGCAGAAGATTCGACGATATCTGTCGCCAGACCGACGCCGTGGAAACGACGACCGTTATAGTTGGCAACGATATCCACCTGACCCAGAGCATCTTTACCGTGCCCTTTGGCGGTCAGGCTGTATTTCACCAGTTCGATGTTGTACTCAGTTACACGGTTGATAGCCTGATAAATAGCATCGACTGGACCGTTACCGTTCGCCGCTTCGGCTTTAACTTCTTCACCGCAGGCCAGCTTGACGGAGGCGGTGGCGATGTCGTTTGAGCCGGACTGCACGCTGAAGTAATCCAGACGGAAATGCTCTGGCTCTTCCTGCTGTTTATTAATGAAGGCCAGCGCTTCCAGGTCGTAATCAAATACCTGACCTTTTTTATCCGCCAGTTTCAGGAATGCGTCATACAGGTTGTCCAGGCTGTATTCATTTTCTTTATATCCCATCTCGTCCATACGGTGTTTCACCGCGGCGCGTCCGGAACGGGAGGTCAGGTTCAGCTGTACCTGGTTCAGACCAATGGATTCAGGCGTCATGATTTCGTAGTTTTCACGGTTTTTCAGTACGCCGTCCTGATGGATGCCGGAGGAGTGGGCAAAGGCGCCGCTACCGACAATGGCTTTGTTTGCCGGAATAGGCATGTTGCAGATTTGGCTGACTAACTGACTGGTACGCCAGATCTCCTGGTGATTGATGCGGGTCTGTACATTCAGGATATCTTTACGCACCTTGATCGCCATGATCACTTCTTCCAGTGAGCAGTTACCGGCGCGTTCGCCGATACCGTTCATCGCGCCTTCCACCTGACGCGCTCCGGCGTGAACGGCTGCCAGCGCGTTGCCGACGCCCAAACCTAAATCATCATGGGTGTGTACGGAGATGATGGCTTTATCGATATTTGGTACGCGTTCATACAGGCCAGAAATGATTGCCCCAAATTCGAAAGGCATGGTGTAACCGACGGTATCGGGGATGTTAATGGTTTTGGCACCCGCGTTAATAGCAGCTTCAACAACGCGAGCCAGATCGGCGATAGGGGTACGGCCTGCATCTTCGCAGGAGAACTCCACGTCATCGGTATAATTACGCGCACGCTTAACCATGTAGACCGCGCGCTCAATGACCTCATCCAGCGTACTGCGTAATTTCGTCGCGATGTGCATCGGCGAGGTGGCGATAAAGGTATGAATACGGAAAGCTTCAGCGACTTTCAGAGATTCTGCGGCAACGTCGATATCTTTTTCTACGCAGCGAGCTAAAGCGCAAACGCGGCTGTTTTTAACCTGACGAGCGATGGTCTGAACTGACTCAAAGTCGCCCGGTGAAGAAACGGGGAAACCCACTTCCATCACGTCAACGCCCATACGCTCAAGGGCCAGCGCAATCTGCAGTTTTTCTTTCACACTCAGGCTTGCCTGTAACGCTTGTTCACCATCGCGTAAGGTGGTATCGAAAATAATGACTTGCTGGCTCATGGTTTAGGTCCTTGGTTTCTTAGGGCGCCTTGCTTCGAGCATAAAAAAACCCGCGCAACGGCGCGGGTTTTTGTCTTAACTGGAGCTGACTTAATGCTGAATGTCGTCCACCAGTCTACCGCGCAATGAAGATGCGTTTAGTAGTAGTAGACCGTTGAAACGAGCAATGTAAGTCATCAATTAAGCTCCAGGCGAATGCGATATGCTTTTAGTGGTACTGGATATGAAGACTGATGTCAACCCTCACCCTGGCAAATGCCTCACCTGAGGGGGAAAGTTTCGGCAAAACTTAAGCGAATTGTGCTGAATTTTTTGGGGTACATAAAATTAATCAGTTGATGGTTGTACATGTTTTTCATGGTTTGACATATTTGAGCATAATTATTTGCATTTATTGTAACGGCGAACTGGAGAAAACGCCGCCTCGGGGATTTTATATCCTTATGATTTATCTGTTTTTATAGTGATCATGAATGGATTGGAATGGTGTGATACCACATAATTGATAAACTAATGTTAACTTTTAATGTATTAATAATATAAACATTTAATTAAAACTTAAATATACATTCACTGTATGTATGATTGTGTATTCGCCGCGCTTATGGTTATATTGTTTTTGAAATTTAAACATATGAATCACCGTGCAGTGACACCTGCCACACTGCGCTCGCATTGGTCTTTTGTTCATTTAGGTTTGTGCCTTTATGTTTTCCTAATTTTAATGTTTTTTCTTTTTCTCATCTTATATGTATGGTAAATCATATTAACGGAGATTATTTCTTCACTCCGTCTGGGAAAAGGGAGTTTAGAGTGACAGTGGAGTTAAATATGCCAGAAGTAAAAATAATAGATAAAACAAATATTATAGATATGGGGAAACCACAGCTTCGCATGGTTGATCTTAATTTATTAACCGTCTTTGATGCGGTGATGCAAGAACAAAACATTACCCGTGCCGCGCATACTTTGGGGATGTCGCAACCCGCTGTCAGTAATGCGGTCGCGCGTCTGAAAGTGATGTTTAATGATGAGCTTTTTGTTCGTTATGGACGCGGTATCCAGCCGACAGCAAGAGCCTTCCAGCTATTTGGTTCTGTTCGCCAGGCATTGCAATTAGTGCAAAATGAACTGCCTGGATCGGGCTTTGAACCAGCCAGCAGCGAACGCGTATTCAATCTTTGCGTGTGCAGCCCATTGGATAATATCCTGACGTCATTGATTTATAATAGGGTTGAGCAAGTTGCACCAAACATTCATGTCGTATTTAAATCTTCACTCAATCAAAATACAGAGCATCAATTACGTTACCAGGAAACTGAATTCGTTATTAGCTATGAAGAGTTCCGACGTCCTGAATTTACCAGTATTCCGTTATTCAATGACGAAATGGTGTTAGTGGCAAGTAAAAAGCATCCGCGCATTAGCGGCCCTTTACTGGAAAGTGATGTCTATAATGAACAGCATGCGGTGGTGTCACTTGATCGCTTCGCATCATTCAGCCAACCGTGGTATGACACACCGGATAAACAATCCTGCGTGGCTTATCAGGGCATGGCATTAATTAGCGTTCTTAATATTGTGTCGCAAACGCATTTGGTCTCTATTGCGCCACGTTGGTTAGCAGAAGAATTTGCCGATTCTTTAGAACTACAGATCTTGCCTTTACCGTTAAAATTGAACAGCCGCACATGCTATCTTTCATGGCATGAAGCCGCAGGCCGGGATAAAGGGCATCAATGGATGGAAGAGCTGTTAGTCTCCGTTTGTAAGCAGTAGCATTTGGCAGAGTAAACCGGGCGGTACATCCTGTTTATTCTGCTTTTAAGTTTATAACTGAAATTTTATGCTGAACTCTATTTTTTACGTCTGTCCAAAAGTGTCAAAAAATAGAGTAATTGCTGTAAGCTCCCATTTTTAAGCGATTTTTTATCATACTGATTGCTTATGCTGGTTTAATTCTCCGTTTATTCGCGTCTTTCCTCCTTTTTATTCTTATTTACTCCAGTGCCACCCCTTCGGAGTCAATTGCCATGCGTCATCGTCAGCGGTTAATGTGTTGTTAAACAGTAATTCATTATAAGAGTGAGGCAAGCCATGGAGATGTTGTCTGGAGCCGAGATGGTCGTCCGATCGCTCATCGATCAGGGTGTGAAGCAGGTATTCGGTTATCCCGGGGGGGCCGTTCTCGATATTTATGATGCGCTGCATACGGTCGGCGGTATTGATCATGTGCTGGTTCGCCATGAACAAGCTGCGGTACATATGGCTGATGGCCTTGCGCGCGCCACGGGAGAAGTGGGTGTTGTATTAGTTACCTCCGGACCGGGGGCGACCAACGCGATTACCGGAATCGCAACGGCTTACATGGATTCCATTCCGCTGGTGATCCTCTCCGGACAGGTCGCAACGTCGCTGATTGGCTACGATGCCTTCCAGGAGTGCGACATGGTAGGTATATCCCGCCCGGTGGTAAAACACAGCTTCCTGGTCAAACAAACGGAAGATATCCCACAGGTGCTGAAAAAAGCCTTCTGGCTGGCAGCAAGCGGTCGCCCAGGACCGGTGGTGGTGGATTTGCCGAAGGATATTCTGAATCCGGCGAAGAAACTGCCTTATAGCTGGCCGGACTCGGTGAGTATGCGCTCGTATAATCCGACGACGACGGGACATAAGGGACAGATCAAACGGGCGCTACAGACGCTGGTCGCGGCGAAGAAACCGGTTGTCTATGTGGGCGGTGGAGCGGTCAATGCTGCTTGCCATGAGCAGTTAGCTCAGATTGCTGAAGCGCTGAATCTGCCGGTTGTCTCCTCGCTAATGGGGTTGGGCGCGTTTCCGGCCACGCATCGTCAGGCGCTGGGTATGTTAGGGATGCACGGTACCTACGAAGCGAATATGACCATGCATCATTCCGATGTGATCTTTGCTGTCGGCGTTCGCTTTGACGATCGAACGACGAATAACCTGGCAAAATATTGTCCGAATGCGACCGTGCTGCATATCGACATCGATCCGACCTCTATTTCTAAAACCGTTACTGCGGATATTCCGATTGTGGGTGATGCCCGTCTGGTGCTGGATCAAATGCTCGAACTGCTGGAGCAGGAGAAATCACAGCAGCCACTGGATGATAACCGTGACTGGTGGCAACAGATTGAGCACTGGCGCGCCCGTCAGTGTCTGAAATATGACACGCAAAGCGAAAGCATTAAGCCGCAGGCGGTGATTGAAACCATCTGGCGTCTGACGAAAGGGGAGGCGTATGTGACCTCTGACGTTGGCCAGCATCAGATGTTTGCCGCACTTTATTATCCGTTCGATAAACCGCGTCGCTGGATTAACTCAGGCGGCCTCGGCACGATGGGATTCGGTTTACCCGCGGCGTTAGGGGTGAAAATGGCGTTGCCGGATGAAACGGTAGTGTGCGTCACCGGGGATGGCAGCATTCAGATGAATATCCAGGAGCTGTCGACGGCGCTGCAGTATGAACTGCCGGTGCTGGTGCTCAACCTTAACAACCGTTATCTCGGCATGGTCAAACAATGGCAGGATATGATCTACTCCGGGCGTCACTCTCAGTCTTACATGCAGTCGCTGCCCGATTTTGTGCGCCTTGCTGAGGCTTATGGGCATATCGGTATCCAGATTAATCATCCAGATGAACTGGAGAGCAAGCTGGGTGAAGCGCTGGAGCATGTGCGTAACCATCGCCTGGTGTTTGTCGACGTCACCGTCGACGGCAGTGAGCATGTCTACCCGATGCAGATTCGTGGGGGTGGGATGGATGAAATGTGGCTAAGCAAAACGGAGAGGACCTGATTATGCGCCGGATATTATCAGTATTGCTGGAAAACGAGTCGGGTGCATTATCGCGGGTGATTGGCCTCTTCGCCCAGCGTGGTTACAACATTGAAAGCCTGACCGTCGCGCCGACCGACGACCCGACCTTATCGCGGATGACGATTCAGACGGTAGGGGATGAGAAAGTCCTTGAGCAGATCGAAAAGCAGCTCCACAAACTGGTGGATGTTCTGCGCGTTAGCGAGCTGGGGCAGGGTGCCCACGTTGAACGAGAAATCATGCTGGTGAAAATCCAGGCCAGCGGTTATGGCCGGGAGGAGGTGAAACGCAACACGGAGATTTTCCGCGGGCAAATCATCGACGTGACGCCGTCTATCTACACCGTACAACTGGCGGGCACCAGCGACAAGCTGGATGCGTTTCTGGCAACCCTACGTGAAGTCGCCAAAATTGTGGAAGTTGCTCGTTCCGGTGTGGTGGGACTCTCCCGTGGCGATAAAATTATGCGCTAATCGTCAACCGTAGGCCTGGTAAGCACAGCGATATCAGACCTCATCGTGGAGGTCATGCCGGATAGCGGCATAAACGTCTTATCCGGCCTACATGTAACGTACCCGTTTGCGCTGATGCTACCTGCTGCGCTTTTTTTTGCGAAATCAGCAGTAACCAGAGACAAAAGCGGTTGCCGCAGTCATTATTCTGCGCTTAGATGTTAAGAAGTTTAACCCATGCCATCTAAAAGGTTATGGTTTGTACATTTTACGCAAGGGGCAATTGTGAAACTGGATGAAATCGCTCGGTTGGCCGGCGTTTCGCGAACGACTGCAAGCTACGTTATTAATGGCAAAGCAAAGCAATATCGCGTAAGCGACAAAACGGTTGAAAAAGTCATGGCGGTGGTGCGTGAGCATAATTACCACCCGAATGCCGTGGCGGCCGGGCTGCGTGCTGGACGCACACGTTCTATCGGGCTGGTGATCCCGGATCTTGAGAACACAAGCTATACCCGGATCGCAAACTATCTGGAACGCCAGGCGCGTCAGCGTGGGTATCAGCTGTTGATTGCCTGCTCTGAAGATCAGCCGGATAACGAAATGCGCTGTATTGAGCATCTTTTACAGCGCCAGGTCGATGCCATTATTGTGTCGACTTCTTTGCCGCCTGAGCATCCGTTCTACCAACGCTGGGCAAACAGTTCATTCCCGATTGTGGCGCTGGACCGTGCACTGGACCGCGAACATTTTACCAGCGTTGTGGGTGCGGATCAGGATGATGCGGAAATGCTGGCAGAGGAGTTACGCAAATTCCCTGCTGAAACCGTCCTCTATCTGGGCGCGCTTCCTGAATTATCCGTCAGTTTCCTGCGCGAGCAGGGTTTTCGTACCGCGTGGAAGGACGATCCGCGTGAAGTCCATTTCCTGTACGCCAACAGCTATGAGCGGGAAGCAGCTGCGCAGTTGTTTGATAAATGGCTGGAAACGCACCCAATGCCTCAGGCGTTGTTTACCACGTCGTTTGCCCTGTTGCAGGGCGTGATGGATGTGACCCTGCGTCGTGATGGGCAACTGCCGTCTGATTTAGCGATTGCGACTTTTGGCGATCACGAACTGCTCGACTTCCTACAGTGCCCGGTACTGGCAGTGGCACAGCGCCATCGCGATGTCGCAGAACGCGTGCTGGAGATTGTACTGGCAAGTCTGGACGAACCGCGTAAACCAAAACCAGGTTTAACGCGTATACGGCGTAATCTGTACCGTCGTGGTATTCTCAGCCGTAACTAAGTTTCCTCAATTGATGACGTCGGCGGGATAAGCCTCTGACGTCATCAATTTTTCTATTCTCAGAAATAACCGCATTATATTTAAGAATATTCTTTAGAATTATCTGAAATTCATTCTTGAAATACCCCGAATTAAAAATGCAACTATCCATTTTTGGGTTATTGATACGTAACGACGCGTTACGCTTGTATTATTTTGTTACATGCTTGTATGGATTTGCCGAATTAACAAACACTTTGCTCTCGTATTGCGGCCATCTGGTGCTTACCTCGACTCTGCGCGGCGTACAGACCGATTAACTGGTACTGTTAACTCGCTGCATATTGTCCTAAAATGCCGCTCGCGTCGCAAACTGACACTTTATATTTTCTTTGGATGATATTCAGTTGTTTTAAACAATGATGAGTTGTTGGATTTTTTTCTTACAAATATTCATGACGTTAATTTGCTTCGTTTGCTGTACGGAATTTGTTCAACGCTGATATTAGCCGTAAACAATGGGTTTTTTGCTCCGCTAAGCGCCGTGACTTGCTTGACAAGGTTTTCCTCCGCTCCGTAAACTCCTTTAAGTGGGAATTTGTGGGATAAAGTGGTAATTGGGGGTGAGACTGGCATGTTCCGGGGAGCAACGTTAGTTAATCTCGACAGTAAAGGGCGCTTATCCGTGCCTACCCGTTATCGGGATCAACTGCTTGAGAGCGCTACCGGTCAAATGGTTTGCACCATTGACATCCATCACCCGTGCCTGCTGCTGTACCCCCTGCCTGAATGGGAAATAATCGAGCAGAAGCTATCGCGTCTGTCGAGCATGAATCCAGTTGAGCGTCGCGTACAGCGCTTATTGTTGGGTCATGCCAGCGAATGTCAGATGGATAACGCTGGTCGATTACTGATAGCACCCATTCTGCGGCAACACGCAGGGCTAACGAAAGAAGTGATGCTGGTTGGGCAGTTCAATAAGTTTGAGCTGTGGGATGAAACGACCTGGTATCAACAGGTCAAGGAAGATATCGACGCTGAGCAGTCTGTTACTGGCGCGTTGTCGGAACGATTGCAGGATTTGTCTCTATAAAATGACGGAAAATTATAAACATACAACGGTGTTGCTGGATGAAGCCGTAAACGGCCTGAATATTCGTCCAGACGGCATCTACATTGACGGGACATTTGGTCGCGGTGGCCACTCACGTCTGATCCTCTCCCAGCTTGGCGAAGAGGGACGTTTACTGGCAATCGATCGCGATCCGCAGGCTATTGCCGTTGCAAAAACGATTACCGATCCCCGTTTCTCCATCGTACATGGACCTTTCTCTGCGCTGGCTGACTATGTCGCCGAGCGTGGACTGACCGGTAAGATCGACGGGATTCTACTCGATCTGGGCGTTTCTTCACCGCAGCTCGATGACGCAGAGCGCGGTTTCTCGTTTATGCGTGACGGTCCGTTAGACATGCGTATGGACCCAACACGCGGTCAGTCAGCGGCCGAATGGCTGCAAACCGCCGATGAAGCAGACATTGCCTGGGTGATTAAAACCTTTGGCGAAGAGCGCTTCGGCAAACGCATTGCGCGCGCCATCGTCGAGCGCAACCGCATCGAACCGATGACCCGCACCAAAGAACTGGCGGAAGTCATTGCGGCGGCAATGCCGGTGAAGGACAAATTCAAACATCCCGCGACCCGTACCTTCCAGGCGGTGCGCATTTGGGTGAACAGTGAACTGGAGGAGATAGAGCAGGCGCTAAAAAGCTCGCTCAGCGTGCTGGCTCCAGGTGGTCGCCTTTCGATCATCAGTTTCCATTCGCTTGAAGACCGCATTGTGAAACGCTTTATGCGTGAACAAAGCCGTGGTCCTCAGGTACCGGCTGGAATACCGATGACCGAAGCGCAGATCAAAAAGCTGGGCGGCCGTGAGTTAAGAGCACTAGGCAAGATGATGCCGGGTGAAGAAGAGGTAGCTGAGAATCCTCGTGCCCGTAGTTCAGTTCTGCGTATTGCAGAGAGGACGAACGCATGATCAGCAGAGTGACAGAAGCCCTAAGCAAAGTTAAAGGATCGATAGGAAGCAACGAGCGCCATGCCTTGCCTGGCGTGATCGGTGACGATCTTTTGCGGTTTGGGAAGCTGCCACTCTGCCTGTTCATTTGCATTATTTTGACGGCGGTTACCGTCGTGACAACAGCCCACCATACGCGGTTACTGACCGCGCAGCGTGAGCAGCTGGTTCTGGAGCGAGATGCGCTGGATATCGAATGGCGTAACTTGATCCTTGAGGAGAACGCGCTCGGCGACCATAGCCGTGTTGAACGGATCGCAACGGAAAAGCTGCAAATGCAGCATGTCGATCCCTCACAAGAAAATATCGTAGTACAAAAATAAGGATAAACGCGACGCATGAAAGCAGCGGCAAAAACGCACAAACCAAAACGCCAGGAAGAACAAGCCAACTTTATCAGTTGGCGTTTTGCGTTACTGTGCGGCTGTATTTTGCTGGCACTGGGTTTTCTGCTGGGTCGCGTTGCCTGGCTGCAAATCATCGCGCCAGACATGCTGGTGCGTCAGGGTGATATGCGCTCTCTACGCGTCCAGGAAGTGTCTACATCACGCGGAATGATTACCGACCGCTCTGGTCGCCCGCTGGCGGTGAGCGTTCCGGTTAAAGCTATATGGGCCGACCCGAAAGAAGTACATGATGCAGGCGGCGTGAGCGTTGGCGAACGCTGGAGAGCGCTGTCAACCGCGCTGAATCTCCCGCTCGATCAACTGGCTTCCCGCATTAACGCTAACCCGAAAGGGCGCTTTATCTATCTGGCGCGTCAGGTAAACCCTGACATGGCCGACTACATCAAGAAACTGAAGCTGCCGGGTATCCACCTGCGCGAAGAATCCCGCCGTTACTATCCTTCCGGAGAAGTGACTGCTCACCTCATAGGCTTTACTAACGTTGACAGCCAGGGGATTGAAGGCGTTGAGAAGAGCTTCGATAAGTGGCTCACCGGACAACCGGGTGAACGTATTGTACGTAAAGACCGTTATGGCCGCGTCATTGAAGATATCTCCTCTACCGACAGCCAGGCGGCGCATAACCTCGCGTTGAGCATTGATGAGCGTTTACAGGCACTGGTTTACCGCGAACTGAATAACGCCGTGGCGTTCAACAAGGCGGAGTCAGGCAGTGCGGTACTGGTGGATGTAAACACCGGTGAAGTGCTGGCCATGGCCAACAGTCCGTCCTACAACCCGAACAATCTCACCGGTACGCCAAAAGACGCGATGCGTAACCGTACCATCACCGACGTGTTTGAACCGGGTTCTACCGTTAAACCGATGGTGGTGATGACCGCGCTGCAGCGTGGCGCGGTACGCGAAAATACCGTCCTCAACACTATCCCTTACCGAATTAATGGTCACGAAATCAAAGACGTGGCGCGTTATAGCGAATTAACCCTCACCGGGGTTTTGCAGAAGTCGAGTAACGTCGGTGTTTCCAAGCTGGCGTTAGCGATGCCGTCCTCAGCGTTAGTAGATACTTACTCACGTTTTGGGCTGGGAAAAGCGACCAATTTGGGGTTGGTCGGAGAACGCAGTGGCTTATATCCTCAAAAACAACGGTGGTCTGACATAGAGAGGGCCACCTTCTCTTTCGGCTACGGGCTAATGGTAACACCGTTACAGTTAGCGCGAGTCTATGCAACGATCGGCAGCTACGGCGTTTATCGTCCACTGTCGATTACCAAAGTTGACCCTCCTGTTCCGGGCGAGCGTATCTTCCCGGAAGATACCGTGCGTACCGTCGTGCATATGATGGAAAGCGTGGCGCTGCCCGGCGGCGGCGGCGTGAAGGCGGCGATTAAAGGCTATCGTATCGCCATTAAAACCGGTACAGCGAAAAAAGTAGGGCCAGATGGCCGCTACATCAACAAATACATTGCTTATACCGCAGGTGTTGCGCCTGCGAGTCAGCCGCGCTTCGCGCTGGTTGTTGTTATCAACGATCCGCAGGCGGGTAAATACTACGGTGGCGCCGTTTCCGCGCCGGTCTTTGGTGCCATCATGGGCGGCGTACTGCGTACCATGAACATCGAGCCGGATGCGCTGACAACGGGCGATAAAAATGAATTTGTGAATAATCAAGGCGAGGCAACAGGTGGCAGATCGTAATTTGCGCGACCTTCTTGCTCCATGGGTGCCGGGTGCACCGGAGCGAGCACTGCGGGAGATGACGCTTGACAGCCGTGTGGCTGCATCGGGCGATCTCTTTGTCGCAGTATTGGGTCATCAGGCGGACGGGCGTCGGTATATCCCGCAGGCGATAGCGCAAGGTGTGGCTGCCATTATTGCAGAAGCAAAAGATGAAGCTACTGATGGTGAAATCCGTGAAATGCACGGCGTTCCGGTCATCTATCTCAGTCAGCTTAACGAACGTTTATCTGCACTGGCAGGCCGTTTTTACCATGAGCCTTCTGAGAAAATGCGTCTGGTCGGTGTGACCGGGACCAACGGTAAAACTACCACCACCCAATTGCTGGCACAGTGGAGCCAACTGCTTGGCGAAACCAGCGCGGTAATGGGAACAGTAGGCAATGGCCTGCTGGGCAAAGTGATCCCGACGGAAAATACCACCGGTTCAGCAGTTGATGTCCAGCATGTGCTGGCGGGGCTGGCAGCGCAGGGCGCAACGGTTGGCGCGATGGAAGTCTCTTCACACGGTCTGGTTCAGCATCGCGTGGCGGCGCTGAAGTTTGCCGCATCAGTATTTACTAACTTAAGCCGTGACCATCTCGACTACCACGGCGACATGGAACATTATGAAGCCGCGAAATGGCTGCTGTATTCCACGCACCATTGCGGTCAGGCCATCGTCAATGCGGATGATGACGTCGGTCGTCGCTGGCTGGCGAAACTCCCGGATGCGGTTGCCGTTTCGATGGAAGACCACATCAACCCGAACTGTCATGGTCGTTGGTTAAAAGCGGTTGACGTGAAGTATCACGACAGCGGGGCAACGATTCGTTTTACCTCCTCATGGGGCGACGGCGAAATTGAAAGCCGCCTGATGGGGGCGTTTAACGTCAGCAATCTTCTGCTGGCGCTGGCAACGCTGTTGGCACTGGGCTATCCGTTAGCTGATTTACTGAAAACGGCGACACAATTGCAGCCGGTTTGCGGACGTATGGAAGTGTTCAGCGCGCCGGGTAAAACCACCGTGGTGGTTGATTACGCCCATACGCCAGATGCGCTGGAAAAAGCGCTGCAGGCGGCACGTTTGCACTGTACAGGCAAACTGTGGTGCGTCTTTGGCTGCGGCGGCGATCGCGACAAAGGCAAACGTCCGTTGATGGGCGCAATCGCCGAGCAGTTTGCAGATGTTGTCGTGGTGACTGATGACAACCCACGTACCGAAGAGCCGCGCGCCATTATTAACGACATTCTGGCGGGTATGCTGGATGCCGGACAGGCGAAGGTGATGGAAGGGCGCGCAGAAGCCGTGACAAACGCCATTATGCAGGCGAAAGAAAACGACGTGGTGCTGGTGGCCGGGAAAGGTCACGAAGATTACCAGATCGTTGGCTCGCAGCGTCTCGACTATTCTGACCGCGTGACCGCAGCGCGTCTGCTGGGGGTTATCGCATGATTAGCGTAACGCTCAGCCAACTGGCGGAGATCCTCCGTGGCGAACTGAAAGGGGCCGATCTGACCCTTGATGCCGTAACAACCGATACGCGTAAAGTGACGCCGGGCTGCCTGTTTGTGGCGCTGAAAGGCGAACGCTTTGATGCCCATGATTTTGCAGACAAAGCGCAAGAGAGCGGGGCGGGTGCGCTGCTGGTCAGCCGCCCGTTGGACACCAACCTGCCGCAGCTGATTGTTAAAGATACGCGTCTGGCGTTTGGTGAACTGGCGGCGTGGGTTCGCGCTCAGGTTCCGGCGCGCGTTGTCGCGTTGACCGGCTCATCCGGTAAAACGTCCGTCAAAGAGATGACGGCTGCCATTCTGAGCCAGTGTGGTAACACCCTATATACCGCGGGCAATCTGAATAACGACATCGGCGTACCGATGACGCTGCTGCGCTTAAACAACGATTACGACTATGCCGTGATTGAGCTCGGCGCCAACCATCAGGGCGAAATCGCCTGGACCGTCGGCCTGACGCGTCCGGAAGCGGCGCTGGTGAACAACCTGGCCGCCGCGCACCTGGAAGGCTTCGGCTCTCTGGCGGGCGTTGCGAAGGCAAAAGGTGAGATTTTTACCGGCCTGTCTGCGAACGGTATCGCCATTATGAATGCCGACAACAACGACTGGTTGAACTGGCAAAGCATCATCGGCGATCGCAAAGTCTGGCGCTTCTCCCCGAATGCGGCCAACAGCGACTTTTCTGCGACCAACGTTCATGTGACCTCGCATGGCACGGAATTTTCTCTGCAAACGCCGACCGGAAGCATTGATGTCCTGCTGCCGTTGCCGGGTCGCCACAATATCGCTAACGCCCTTGCGGCGGCGGCGCTTTCTATGGCGGTAGGCGCGACGCACGAGGCGATCAAAGCGGGTTTGAAAGATCTGCAGGCGGTACCAGGACGTCTGTTCCCGATTCAACTCGCAGAAAATCAGCTGCTGCTGGACGACTCCTATAACGCGAACGTCGGTTCGATGACCGCAGCGGTGCAGGTGCTGTCTGAAATGCCGGGCTATCGCGTACTGGTCGTTGGCGATATGGCAGAGCTTGGCGCAGAAAGTGAAGCATGCCATGTACAGGTAGGTGTTGCTGCGAAAGCAGCAGGTATCGACCGTGTACTGAGTACAGGAAAACTGAGTCAGGCAATTAGCGACGCCAGTGGCGTTGGCGAACATTTTGCGGATAAAAGCGCGCTGGCCGCGCATCTTAAAGCATTGATTGCAGAACATCAGGTCATGACGATTTTAGTGAAGGGTTCACGTAGTGCCGCCATGGAAGAGGTAGTACGCGCATTACAGGAGAATGGGACATGTTAGTTTGGCTGGCCGAACATTTGGTCAAATATTATTCCGGCTTTAACGTCTTTTCCTATCTGACGTTTCGCGCCATCGTCAGCCTGCTGACCGCGCTGTTCATCTCTTTGTGGATGGGCCCGCGCATGATTGCCCGCTTGCAAAAAATGTCCTTTGGACAGGTTGTACGTAACGACGGTCCTGAATCGCACTTTAGTAAACGTGGTACGCCAACCATGGGCGGGATCATGATCCTCACCGCGATTGTTATCTCCGTTCTGTTGTGGGCATATCCGTCGAACCCGTACGTATGGTGCGTGCTGGTGGTATTGATTGGCTACGGCATTATCGGTTTTGTCGATGACTACCGCAAAGTGGTGCGAAAAGATACCAAGGGCCTGATTGCTCGCTGGAAGTACTTCTGGATGTCGGTGATTGCGCTGGGTGTAGCCTTTGCGCTGTACCTCGCCGGTAAAGATACCCCGGCTACCGAGCTGGTGGTGCCGTTCTTTAAAGATGTCATGCCGCAGTTGGGGCTGTTCTACGTGCTGCTGGCGTACTTCGTGATTGTGGGTACTGGCAACGCGGTAAACCTCACCGATGGCCTGGATGGTCTGGCGATTATGCCGACCGTGTTCGTGGCAGCGGGTTTTGCGCTGGTGGCATGGGCGACCGGTAACATGAACTTTGCCAACTATCTGCACATTCCCTATTTACGCCATGCCGGTGAGTTGGTGATCGTCTGTACGGCGATTGTCGGCGCGGGGTTAGGCTTCCTGTGGTTTAACACCTATCCGGCGCAGGTCTTTATGGGCGACGTCGGTTCGCTGGCGCTGGGCGGCGCGCTGGGCATTATTGCCGTGCTGCTGCGTCAGGAGTTCCTGCTGGTAATCATGGGCGGCGTATTTGTTGTGGAAACGCTGTCGGTCATTTTGCAGGTTGGCTCCTTTAAGCTGCGCGGACAGCGCATCTTCCGTATGGCGCCGATTCACCATCACTATGAACTGAAAGGCTGGCCGGAACCGCGCGTAATTGTGCGCTTCTGGATTATTTCGCTGATGCTGGTGCTGATTGGCCTGGCAACGCTGAAGGTACGTTAATCATGGCTGATTACCAGGGTAAAAAAGTCGTCATTATCGGTCTGGGATTGACCGGGCTGTCCTGCGTGGATTTCTTTCTGGCGCGTGGTGTGACGCCGCGTGTGATGG
The DNA here is from genome assembly GCF_014596815.2 of Citrobacter sp. C13. Classification (NCBI taxonomy): domain Bacteria; kingdom Pseudomonadati; phylum Pseudomonadota; class Gammaproteobacteria; order Enterobacterales; family Enterobacteriaceae; genus Citrobacter; species Citrobacter sp. C13. The sequence continues at coordinate 3,970,373 of NZ_CP115024.1, read as the reverse complement.
ATACCCGCGCAACGCCACCTGGCCTGGATAAATTGCCGGAAGCGGTTGAGCGTCATGTTGGCAGCCTGAATGATGATTGGCTGCTGGCCGCCGATCTCATCGTCGCCAGCCCTGGTATTGCCCTGGCGCATCCTTCGCTGAGCGCCGCTGCTGATGCAGGGATCGAAATTGTGGGTGACATCGAGCTGTTCTGTCGTGAAGCGCAGGCGCCGATCGTCGCGATCACCGGTTCCAACGGGAAAAGCACCGTCACCACGTTGGTGGGAGAAATGGCGAAAGCGGCTGGTGTGAACGTGGGTGTTGGCGGAAATATCGGCCTGCCCGCGCTGATGCTGCTGGATGACGAACGTGAGCTGTATGTACTGGAGCTGTCGAGCTTCCAGCTGGAGACAACCTCCAGCTTACAGGCTGTAGCCGCCACCATTTTGAACGTCACCGAAGATCATATGGACAGATATCCGTTTGGCTTGCAGCAGTACCGTGCGGCCAAACTGCGCGTCTATGAGAATGCGAAAGTGTGTGTGGTTAATGCCGATGATGCGCTGACCATGCCGATTCGCGGGGCGGATGAGCGCTGCGTGAGCTTTGGCATCAACATGGGTGACTATCATCTCAATCGTCAGCAGGGTGAAACCTGGCTGCGGGTGAAGGGCGAAAAAGTCCTGAACGTGAAAGAGATGACGCTTACCGGCCAGCATAACTATACCAACGCACTGGCTGCGCTGGCGCTGGCGGATGCTGCGGGTCTGCCGCGGGCATCCAGCCTGAAAGCGCTGACTACCTTTACCGGTCTGGCTCATCGTTTCCAGTTGGTACTGAATCATAACGGTGTGCGTTGGATTAACGATTCAAAAGCGACCAACGTTGGCAGCACAGAAGCGGCACTGAATGGTCTGCACGTTGACGGTACGTTGCACCTGCTGCTGGGCGGCGATGGGAAATCGGCCGACTTTACGCCGCTGCAACGCTACCTGACTGGCGACAACATTCGTCTGTACTGCTTTGGTCGCGATGGCGCGCAGCTTGCCGCTCTGCGTCCTGAGGTTGCGGAACACACTGAAACCATGGAGCAGGCAATGCGTCTGCTCGCACCGCGTGTGAAGTCGGGTGATATGGTGCTGCTGTCGCCAGCCTGCGCCAGCCTTGACCAGTTCAAGAACTTTGAGCAACGCGGTGACGTCTTTACCCGTTTAGCGAAGGAGTTGGGTTGATGCGATTCTCTCTCCCTCGTCTGAAAATGCCGCGCGTACCGGGACTGGGTGTCCTGGCGTGGATCTTCGCGGCACTTAAAGGCTGGGTGATGGCTTCGCGTGATAAAGACGCGGACAGCCTGATCATGTACGACCGCATGCTGCTGTGGCTGACTTTTGGTCTGGCAGCGATCGGTTTTGTGATGGTGACATCAGCATCGATGCCCGTAGGGCAACGCCTGGCAGGCGATCCGTTCCTGTTCGCTAAACGTGACGCGCTGTACATCTTCCTCGCGTTCTGTCTGGCGATGGTGACGCTGCGTCTGCCGATGGAGTTCTGGCAAAAGTACAGTACGACGATGCTGATCGCCTCGATCATCATGTTGTTGATCGTGCTGGTGGTGGGTAGCTCCGTTAACGGGGCGTCGCGCTGGATCGCGCTGGGGCCGCTGCGTATTCAGCCTGCGGAATTCACCAAGCTGTCGCTGTTCTGTTATCTCGCTAACTACCTGGTGCGTAAAGTCGATGAAGTGCGTAACAACCTGCGCGGCTTCTTAAAACCGATGGGTGTGATTCTGGTGCTGGCAGTCTTACTGCTGGCGCAGCCTGACCTTGGTACGGTAGTGGTGCTGTTTGTCACGACGCTGGCGATGCTGTTTCTCGCTGGTGCGAAACTGTGGCAGTTCATTGCCATTATCGGCATGGGGATTTCGGCGGTGGTGCTGCTGATCCTTGCCGAACCGTATCGTATTCGCCGCGTAACCTCCTTCTGGAACCCATGGGAAGATCCGTTTGGCAGCGGCTACCAGTTAACGCAATCGCTGATGGCTTTTGGTCGCGGTGAGGTTTGGGGTCAGGGGTTAGGTAATTCAGTGCAAAAACTGGAGTATTTACCGGAAGCGCACACCGACTTCATCTTCGCCATCATTGGGGAAGAGCTGGGTTATATCGGTGTGGTATTGGCACTTTTAATGGTATTCTTCGTCGCTTTTCGCGCGATGTCGATCGGTCGCAAAGCACTGGAAATTGACCACCGTTTTTCAGGCTTTTTAGCCTGCTCCATCGGGATTTGGTTCAGCTTCCAGGCCCTGGTAAACGTCGGCGCGGCAGCAGGTATGCTGCCAACAAAAGGTCTGACGTTACCGCTGATCAGTTATGGTGGTTCCAGTTTGTTGATTATGTCGACGGCCATCATGTTTTTGTTACGTATTGATTATGAAACGCGTCTGGAAAAAGCCCAGGCGTTTACACGAGGTGCACGATGAGTGGTCAACCGAAGCGGTTAATGGTGATGGCAGGCGGTACCGGTGGGCATGTGTTCCCGGGGCTGGCGGTCGCGCACCATTTAATGGCCCAGGGCTGGCAGGTTCGTTGGCTGGGCACCGCCGACCGTATGGAAGCGGACTTAGTGCCGAAGCATGGCATTGAAATTGACTTTATTCGCATCTCCGGTTTGCGTGGCAAAGGTGTCAACGCGCTGCTTGCCGCCCCCGTGCGTATTTTTAATGCCTGGCGTCAGGCGCGCGCCATTATGAAGCAGTTTAAGCCTGATGTGGTGCTGGGGATGGGCGGCTATGTGTCCGGCCCTGGTGGTCTGGCTGCCTGGTCATTAGGCATCCCGGTTGTCCTGCATGAGCAGAACGGCATTGCGGGATTAACCAACAAGTGGCTGGCGAAGATTGCAACGAAGGTGATGCAGGCTTTTCCTGGCGCTTTCCCGAATGCGGAAGTGGTGGGTAACCCGGTACGCACCGACGTTCTGGCGCTGCCGTTGCCCGAAGCGCGTCTGGCGGGGCGTGAAGGCCCGGTTCGCGTGCTGGTCGTCGGGGGATCTCAGGGCGCACGCGTATTGAACCAGACGATGCCGCAGGTTGCCGCAAAGCTTGGCGACGCGGTGACTCTCTGGCATCAGAGCGGCAAAGGCGCGCAGCAAACCGTTGAACAGGCGTATGCCGACGCGGGACAAACGCAGCACAAGGTCACTGAGTTTATTGATGATATGGCAGCCGCCTACGCGTGGGCGGATGTCGTAGTTTGTCGCTCCGGCGCGCTGACGGTAAGCGAAATTGCCGCTGCGGGTTTGCCTGCGCTGTTTGTGCCTTTCCAGCACAAAGACCGACAGCAGTACTGGAATGCGCTGCCGCTTGAAAAAGCGGGCGCCGCTAAAATTCTTGAGCAGCCGCAGTTTACTGTGGATGCCGTCGCGAACACCCTTTCCGGGTGGTCGCGAGAAACCTTATTAACCATGGCAGAACGTGCGCGCGCCGCATCCATACCGGATGCCACAGAGCGTGTTGCTAATGAAGTGAGCCGGGCTGCCCGGGCGTAATTGTGGTGATGCCTTTTGCATCGCATGAACTAAGAAGTTAATGGCTAAAGAATGAATACACAACAACTGGCAAAACTGCGTTCCATCGTGCCCGAAATGCGTCGCGTTCGGCACATTCACTTTGTCGGCATCGGTGGTGCTGGTATGGGCGGTATTGCCGAAGTTTTGGCCAACGAAGGTTATCAGATCAGTGGTTCTGACCTGGCGCCGAACCCGGTGACGCAGCAGTTGACGAATCTGGGCGCCACGATTTTCTTCAACCATCGCCCTGAAAATGTGCGTGATGCGAGCGTGGTGGTGGTATCCAGCGCGATTTCTGCGGATAACCCGGAAATTGTTGCGGCGCATGAAGCGCGTATTCCGGTGATCCGTCGTGCTGAAATGCTGGCGGAGTTAATGCGTTTTCGTCACGGTATCGCCATTGCCGGGACGCACGGTAAAACCACGACAACAGCGATGGTCTCCAGTATCTACGCAGAAGCGGGGCTGGATCCGACGTTTGTCAACGGCGGTCTGGTGAAGGCCGCAGGCGTCCATGCGCGTCTGGGTCATAGCCGTTATTTAATTGCGGAGGCGGATGAGAGCGATGCGTCGTTCCTGCATTTGCAGCCGATGGTAGCGATTGTTACCAATATCGAAGCCGATCATATGGATACCTACCATGGCGACTTCGAAAATTTAAAGCAGACGTTTATTAATTTCCTGCATAACTTGCCGTTTTATGGTCGTGCGGTTATGTGCGTTGACGACCCGGTGATCCGCGAGTTGTTGCCGCGAGTTGGTCGTCAAACCACAACCTATGGTTTCAGCGATGATGCTGATGTGCGCGTCGAAGATTACCAGCAGATTGGTCCACAAGGACACTTCACGCTTCTGCGTCAGGGGATGGCCGATTTACGCGTGACGTTGAACGCACCGGGCCGTCACAATGCGCTGAACGCGGCGGCGGCGGTGGCAGTGGCAACAGAAGAAGGCATTGAAGACGACGCAATTCTGCGCGCGCTGGAAAGTTTCCAGGGCACCGGACGCCGTTTTGACTTCCTCGGCGAATTCCCGCTGGAGCCGGTAAACGGTAAAGCCGGGACGGCGATGCTGGTGGATGATTATGGTCATCACCCAACGGAAGTGGATGCCACGATTAAAGCTGCTCGCGCGGGCTGGCCGGACAAAAATCTGGTAATGCTGTTCCAGCCGCACCGCTTTACGCGTACACGCGATTTGTATGACGACTTTGCCAACGTGCTGACTCAGGTCGATGCGCTGTTGATGCTGGATGTATACGCCGCGGGTGAAGCTGCGATTCCGGGGGCTGACAGCCGCTCGCTGTGCCGTACGATCCGTGGTCGCGGTAAGATCGACCCGATTCTGGTATCCGATCCGGCTCAGGTGGCAGACATGTTGGCGCCGGTATTAACCGGCAACGATCTGATTTTGGTGCAGGGCGCTGGAAATATCGGCAAAATCGCGCGTTCCTTAGCTGAAATCAAACTGAAGCCGCAAAACCCGGAGGAAGAACAACATGGCTGATAAAATCGCGGTCCTGTTAGGGGGAACCTCCGCAGAGCGTGACGTTTCGCTGAATTCCGGCGCGGCCGTACTGGCAGGGTTACGCGAAGGTGGTGTCGATGCCCATCCGGTTGACCCTAAAGAGGTTGATGTCACTCTTCTGAAATCTATGGGTTTTCAGAAGGTGTTTATTGCGCTGCACGGTCGTGGTGGTGAAGATGGCACGTTGCAGGGCATGCTGGAGCAAATTGGCCTGCCATATACCGGCAGCGGCGTCATGGCTTCAGCAATTTCGATGGACAAACTGCGCAGCAAGCTGCTGTGGCAGGGCGCAGGTTTACCCGTCGCGCCTTGGGTTGCATTGACCCGCGCTGAGTTCGAAAAAGGTCTTAGCGATGAAGCAGTTACAAAAATTTCTGCGCTAGGTTTTCCGCTGATTGTGAAGCCAAGCCGTGAAGGCTCAAGCGTAGGAATGTCAAAAGTTGAAGAAGAAAATGCTTTGCAGGGTGCATTAGCATTGGCTTTTCAGCATGATGAAGAAGTACTGATCGAAAAATGGCTCAGTGGCCCGGAATTTACAGTTGCGATACTTGGTGAAGAAATTTTACCGTCAATACGTATCCAACCCGCGGGAACCTTCTATGATTATGAGGCGAAGTATCTCTCTGATGAGACACAATATTTCTGCCCTGCCGGTCTGGAAGTCGAACAAGAGGCCCGTTTACAGGAAATAGTCCTGAAAGCGTGGACCACATTGGGCTGTAAAGGTTGGGGTCGCATTGACGTCATGCTGGACAGCGATGGCCAGTTTTATCTGCTGGAAGCGAATACCTCTCCGGGTATGACCAGCCACAGTCTGGTGCCGATGGCGGCGCGTCAGGTGGGGCTGAGCTTCTCGCAGTTGGTGGTAAGAATTCTGGAGTTGGCGGACTGATATGTCGCAGGCTGCGCTGAACACGCGAAACGGTGATGAAGAAGAAGTAAACTCCTCACGCCGCAATAATGGAACGCGTCTTGCAGGAATATTGTTCCTGCTGACAGTGCTGTGCACCGTGTTTGTCAGCGGCTGGGTAGTGTTGGGATGGATGGAAGATGCGCAACGTTTGCCTTTATCGAAACTGGTGTTAACCGGCGAACGGCATTACACGCGCAATGACGATATTCGTCAGTCCATTCTGGCACTGGGCGCACCGGGAACCTTTATGACTCAGGATGTGAACATCATTCAGAGTCAAATTGAACGCCTCCCCTGGATTAAACAGGCGAGCGTCAGAAAGCAATGGCCCGATGAATTGAAGATTCATCTGGTTGAATATGTGCCCATTGCGCGTTGGAATGACCAACATATGGTGGATGCTGAAGGAAATACGTTCAGTGTTCCAACCGGTCGGGCCAATAAGCAGGTATTACCCATGTTGTATGGACCGGAAGGCAGCGCAAGTGAAGTGTTGCAAGGGTTCCGCGATATGGGGCAGGTGCTGGCTAAGGATAGATTCACCCTGAAGGAAGCGGCGATGACCGCTCGTCGTTCCTGGCAGTTGACGCTGAATAACGATATTAAGCTGAATCTGGGCAGGGGCGATACGATAAAACGTTTGGCTCGCTTTGTGGAACTCTACCCGGTTTTACAGCAGCAGGCGCAAACCGATGGCAAACGGATTAGCTACGTTGATTTGCGTTATGACTCAGGAGCGGCAGTAGGCTGGGTTCCCTTGCCTCCTGAGGAATCTAATCAGCAACAGAATCAGGCACAGGCAGAACAACAATGATCAAGGCGACGGACAGAAAACTGGTAGTTGGACTGGAGATTGGCACCGCGAAGGTAGCCGCTTTAGTAGGGGAAGTTCTGCCCGACGGTATGGTCAATATCATTGGCGTGGGCAGTTGCCCATCGCGAGGTATGGATAAAGGCGGGGTGAATGACCTTGAGTCAGTGGTGAAGTGCGTACAGCGCGCCATTGACCAGGCTGAACTGATGGCAGATTGCCAGATTTCCTCGGTGTATCTGGCACTTTCCGGTAAACATATTAGCTGTCAAAATGAAATTGGTATGGTGCCCATTTCCGAAGAGGAAGTGACGCAGGAAGATGTGGAAAACGTAGTACATACGGCAAAATCCGTACGCGTTCGCGATGAACATCGTGTTCTGCACGTTATTCCGCAGGAATACGCCATCGACTACCAGGAAGGCATTAAAAATCCGGTCGGTCTTTCCGGCGTGCGTATGCAGGCAAAAGTCCATCTTATTACCTGCCACAACGACATGGCGAAGAACATTGTCAAAGCCGTTGAACGTTGTGGTCTGAAAGTTGACCAACTGATTTTTGCCGGGTTGGCAGCCAGTTATTCCGTGTTGACGGAAGATGAACGTGAGCTGGGTGTCTGCGTGGTGGATATTGGTGGTGGTACAATGGACATCGCCGTTTATACTGGCGGGGCGTTGCGCCACACTAAAGTGATCCCTTATGCAGGGAATGTAGTGACCAGCGATATCGCGTATGCCTTTGGTACGCCGCCGAGCGATGCTGAAGCCATCAAAGTGCGCCATGGCTGCGCGCTGGGCTCCATCGTGGGTAAAGACGAAAGCGTTGAAGTGCCAAGCGTAGGTGGTCGTCCACCGCGTAGCCTGCAACGTCAGACCCTGGCAGAGGTCATTGAGCCGCGTTATACCGAGCTGCTCAACCTGGTCAACGAAGAAATTTTGCAATTACAAGAACAGCTTCGCCAGCAGGGTGTGAAACATCATCTGGCGGCGGGGATTGTGTTAACCGGTGGCGCTGCGCAAATTGAAGGTCTTGCGGCCTGCGCACAGCGCGTGTTCCATACGCAAGTACGTATTGGCGCACCGCTGAATATCACTGGTCTGACGGATTATGCCCAGGAGCCGTATTATTCAACGGCAGTGGGGCTGCTTCACTACGGGAAAGAATCCCATTTGAGTGGTGAGGCTGAAGTTGAAAAACGCGTTACGGCATCAGTTGGCTCGTGGATCAAACGACTCAATAGCTGGCTGCGAAAAGAGTTTTAATTTTTAAAGAGACCAACGCACATTAACGGTCTCAGGCGACAGGCACAACGGAGAGAGAAACTATGTTTGAACCTATGGAACTAACCAATGACGCGGTGATTAAAGTCATCGGCGTCGGCGGCGGCGGCGGTAATGCCGTTGAACACATGGTGCGCGAGCGCATCGAAGGTGTTGAATTCTTCGCGGTGAATACCGACGCTCAGGCGTTGCGTAAAACGGCGGTTGGACAGACCATTCAGATTGGTAGCGGCATCACCAAAGGTCTGGGCGCGGGTGCAAACCCGGAAGTCGGCCGTAATGCGGCAGACGAAGATCGTGAAGCTCTGCGTGCAGCGCTTGACGGGGCAGACATGGTGTTTATCGCAGCTGGCATGGGCGGCGGTACCGGTACCGGTGCAGCGCCAGTGGTTGCTGAAGTAGCAAAAGATTTAGGTATTCTGACCGTTGCTGTCGTGACTAAGCCTTTCAACTTTGAAGGTAAGAAGCGTATGGCATTCGCGGAGCAGGGTATCACCGAGCTGTCCAAACATGTGGACTCTCTGATCACTATTCCGAATGACAAGCTGCTGAAAGTGCTGGGTCGCGGAATCTCCCTGCTGGATGCGTTTGGCGCAGCGAACGACGTGCTGAAAGGCGCAGTCCAGGGTATCGCTGAACTGATTACTCGTCCGGGCCTGATGAACGTCGACTTTGCAGACGTGCGCACCGTGATGTCCGAAATGGGCTACGCGATGATGGGTTCAGGCGTGGCAAGCGGTGAAGACCGTGCAGAAGAAGCGGCTGAAATGGCTATCTCTTCTCCGCTGCTGGAAGACATCGATCTGTCTGGCGCGCGCGGCGTGCTGGTCAACATTACTGCGGGCTTCGACCTGCGTCTGGATGAGTTCGAAACCGTCGGTAACACGATTCGTGCCTTTGCATCGGATAATGCGACCGTGGTTATCGGTACCTCCCTGGACCCGGATATGAACGACGAACTGCGCGTCACCGTTGTTGCGACTGGAATTGGTATGGACAAACGTCCTGAAATCACTCTGGTGACCAACAAGCAGGTACAGCAGCCGGTAATGGATCGTTACCAGCAGCACGGCATGGCGCCGTTGACGCAAGAGCAGAAACCGGTAGCGAAAGTGGTTAACGACAATACGCCGCAAACCACCAAAGAGCCGGATTATCTGGATATCCCAGCATTCCTGCGTAAGCAAGCTGATTAAGAATTAGCTGGAATTTGGGAATTGTGGCTCTTTGTGCTAAACTGGCCCACCGAATGTATAGTACACTTCGGTTGGATAGGTAATTTGGCGAGATTATACGATGATCAAACAAAGGACTCTTAAACGTATCGTTCAGGCGACTGGCGTCGGTTTGCATACCGGCAAAAAAGTCACCCTGACATTACGCCCTGCGCCGGCCAACACCGGGGTCATCTATCGTCGCACCGACTTGAATCCTCCGGTAGATTTCCCGGCCGATGCCAAATCTGTGCGTGATACCATGCTCTGTACGTGTCTGGTCAATGAGCATGATGTACGGATTTCAACCGTAGAGCACCTTAATGCTGCTCTGGCGGGTTTAGGTATCGATAACATCGTTATTGAAGTTAACGCACCGGAAATCCCGATCATGGATGGCAGTGCCGCTCCGTTCGTTTATCTGCTGCTTGATGCAGGTATTGAAGAACTGAGCAGCGCCAAAAAATTTGTTCGCATCAAAGAGACCGTTCGTGTCGAAGATGGCGATAAGTGGGCTGAGTTTAAGCCGTATAATGGTTTTACGTTGGATTTCACCATCGACTTTAACCATCCGGCGATCGACTCCAGCACGCAGCGCTACGCGATGAACTTCTCTGCGGATGCGTTCATGCGTCAGATCAGCCGTGCGCGTACTTTTGGCTTCATGCGTGATATCGAATATCTGCAGTCCCGCGGCCTGTGCCTGGGCGGCAGCTTCGATTGTGCCATCGTTGTTGACGATTATCGCGTATTGAACGAAGACGGCCTGCGTTTTGAAGATGAATTCGTTCGTCACAAAATGCTCGACGCGATCGGTGACTTGTTCATGTGTGGTCACAACATTATTGGTGCATTTACCGCGTATAAATCCGGTCATGCATTGAATAACAAACTGCTGCAGGCGGTCCTGGCAAAACAGGAAGCCTGGGAATATGTGACCTTCCAGGACGATGCAGAACTGCCGTTGGCGTTCAAAGCACCATCGACCGTACTGGCATAACGACATACGCTGTCGCATAAATTCGACTGGTAAATCTGGCACTCTCTCCGGCCAGGTGAGCCAGTCGTTTTTTTATCTTCCGAGTGCAAACCACCTTATCTGAAGCGACTTTTTCCCCACAGGTAGATTAAAATACCGTTCGATCGCTGCTTTCTTAAGCATATTTACCCGCGACTTGCTGTCATTACTGCTGTGGTGCGAACGCATTAATGGTAAGATTTGTGCGCAAAAAATGGTTTTGCATTTGTAACCCCAAACGCAGGGTATATCAGGTGGCAATAACGTGAGTGGAATACTGACGCGCTGGCGACAGTTAGGCAGACGGTACTTCTGGCCGCATCTCCTGTTGGGGATGGTCGCGGCTAGTTTTGGCCTGCCCGCGCTCGGTAATGCTGCTGAACCTAATACTCCCGCGAAGGCGACCGCCAGCAATCACGATCAAGGTGCTAAAGTTAACTTTAGCCAGCTTGCTTTGCTGGAAGCGACCAATCGGCGCCCAAATTTTACCGTCGATTACTGGCATCAACATGCTATTCGTACGGTTATCCGCCATCTTTCTTTTGCCATGGCACCTCAGGCGTTGCCCGTTGCCGAAGAGCCATTGCCAATCCAGGCGCACCATCTTGCGTTACTGAATACGCTCAGCGCGATGCTGACGCAAGAAGGCACTCCGCCCGCGACAGTAAGTCGCGTGACATACGCACACTTTACCTCTCAGGCCGCGTTTAGCGTTCCGGTCTGGATCAGCCAGCTGCAGGGTATCCGCGCTGGTCCTCAACGCCTCAGCTAAAAAAGAACCTTCCAACTTATAATTTTTGACTCCGCACCGCGGGGCGTTTGAGATTTTATTATGCTAATCAAATTATTAACGAAAGTATTCGGTAGCCGTAACGAGCGTACGCTGCGTCGTATGCGTAAAGTGGTCAATGTCATCAACGCGATGGAACCGGAGATGGAAAAACTCTCCGATGATGAACTGAAAGCGAAGACCGCTGAATTCCGCGCTCGTCTGGAAAAAGGTGCCAGCGTTGAGAGCCTGATCCCGGAAGCGTTCGCAGTAGTGCGTGAAGCGAGTAAGCGCGTGTTCGGTATGCGTCACTTCGACGTTCAGCTGCTGGGCGGTATGGTGCTTAACGATCGCTGCATCGCGGAAATGCGTACTGGTGAAGGTAAAACCCTGACCGCGACGCTGCCAGCCTACCTGAACGCATTAAGCGGGAAGGGCGTACACGTGGTTACCGTGAACGACTATCTGGCTCAGCGTGATGCCGAAAATAACCGCCCGCTGTTTGAATTCCTCGGCATGACCGTTGGTATCAACATGTCTGGCCTGCCTGCGCCAGCCAAGCGTGAAGCCTATAACGCCGATATTACTTACGGTACCAATAACGAATACGGCTTTGACTACCTGCGTGACAACATGGCGTTTAGTCCGGAAGAGCGTGTTCAACGTAAACTGCACTATGCGCTGGTCGATGAAGTCGACTCCATCCTGATCGATGAAGCGCGTACGCCGCTGATCATTTCCGGCCCGGCTGAAGACAGCTCGGAAATGTACAAAAAAGTTAATAAAATCATCCCGCACCTGATCCGTCAGGAGAAGGAAGATTCCGACACGTTCCAGGGCGAAGGCCACTTCTCTGTTGATGAGAAAGCGCGCCAGGTTAACCTGACCGAGCGTGGTCTGGTACTGATTGAAGAGCTGCTGGTTAACGAAGGCATTATGGACGAGGGCGAGTCACTGTACTCTCCTGGTAACATTATGCTGATGCACCACGTGACTGCCGCACTGCGTGCACACGTGCTGTTTACCCGCGACGTAGATTACATCGTGAAAGACGGCGAAGTTATCATCGTCGATGAACACACCGGTCGTACCATGCAGGGGCGTCGCTGGTCCGATGGTCTGCACCAGGCTGTTGAAGCTAAAGAAGGCGTAGAGATCCAGAACGAGAACCAGACGCTGGCATCTATTACCTTCCAGAACTACTTCCGTTTGTACGAAAAACTGGCCGGTATGACCGGTACAGCCGACACTGAAGCGTTTGAATTTAGCTCCATCTACAAACTGGATACCGTGGTTGTGCCGACCAACCGTCCGATGATCCGTAAGGATTTACCGGATCTGGTGTACATGACCGAAGCGGAAAAAATTCAGGCGATCATTGAAGATATTAAAGAGCGTACTGCAAATGGCCAGCCGGTACTGGTAGGTACTATCTCCATTGAAAAATCGGAAGTAGTGTCTAACGAGCTGAGCAAAGCGGGTATCAAACACAACGTTCTGAACGCCAAGTTCCACGCCAACGAAGCTGCAATCGTCGCCCAGGCGGGTTATCCGTCAGCCGTGACTATCGCGACGAACATGGCAGGTCGTGGTACCGATATCGTGCTGGGCGGTAGCTGGCAGGCGGAAGTTGCCGAGCTGGAAAACCCAACTCCGGAACAAATCGCGCAGATTAAAGCCGAGTGGCAGGTTCGCCATGACGCGGTATTAGCAGCCGGTGGCTTGCATATTATCGGTACCGAGCGTCACGAATCTCGCCGTATCGATAACCAGCTGCGTGGTCGTTCGGGCCGTCAGGGTGATGCGGGCTCTTCCCGTTTCTATCTGTCGATGGAAGATGCGCTGATGCGTATTTTTGCCTCTGACCGCGTGTCAGGCATGATGCGTAAACTGGGTATGAAGCCTGGCGAAGCCATTGAACACCCATGGGTGACCAAAGCAATTGCTAACGCGCAGCGTAAAGTGGAAAGCCGCAACTTCGATATTCGTAAGCAGTTGCTGGAATATGATGATGTCGCCAACGACCAGCGTCGTGCTATCTACACCCAGCGTAACGAACTGCTGGACGTAACTGATGTTAGCGAAACCATCAACAGCATCCGCGAAGATGTCTTCAAAGCAACTATTGATGCCTATATTCCGCCGCAGTCTCTGGAGGAAATGTGGGATATCCCCGGTCTGCAGGAACGTCTGAAAAACGACTTCGATCTTGAGATGCCGATTTCAGAGTGGCTGGATAAAGAGCCTGAGCTGCACGAAGAAACGCTGCGTGAACGTATCCTGGCAAACGCCATCGAAGTTTATCAGCGTAAAGAGGAAGTTGTGGGCGCGGAGATGATGCGTCACTTCGAAAAAGGCGTGATGCTGCAAACTCTCGACTCCCTGTGGAAAGAGCACCTTGCTGCGATGGACTATCTGCGCCAGGGTATCCACCTGCGTGGTTATGCGCAAAAAGATCCGAAGCAGGAATACAAGCGTGAATCTTTCTCTATGTTTGCGTCAATGCTGGAATCACTGAAATACGAAGTGATCAGCACCCTGAGCAAAGTTCAGGTGCGTATGCCTGAAGAAGTCGAAGCTATGGAGCAGCAGCGTCGTGAAGAAGCTGAGCGCTTAGCGCAGATGCAGCAATTGAGCCATAAAGGCGACGATTCTGCCGCGGCAGAAGAGCTGGCAGCACAAACTGGCGATCGTAAAGTGGGTCGTAACGATCCGTGTCCTTGCGGCTCTGGCAAAAAATACAAACAGTGCCACGGCCGTCTGAGCTAAGAAAATAACTTACTGAAAAGGCGCAGAATTCTGCGCCTTTTTTATGGACGATAAAGATGAAAATACTGCAAATCGCCGTCGGGATTATTCGTAATCATCAACATGAAATTTTTATCACCCAGCGTGCGGCTGATGCCCACATGGCCAATAAGCTGGAGTTCCCCGGCGGGAAAATTGAAGCGGGCGAAACACCGGAGCAGGCGCTGATTCGCGAGCTACAGGAAGAAGTGGGGATCACGCCGACTCAAAGCTCATTGTTCGAAAAGCTGGAGTATCAGTTTCCGGACAGGCATATCACTCTGTGGTTCTGGCTGGTTGAAAGCTGGGAAGGCGAGCCGTGGGGAAAAGAGGGGCAACCGGCGCAGTGGATTGCGCAAGATGCTCTGAATGCGCAGGATTTCCCGCCCGCGAATGCACCGGTCATTGAAAAGCTGATAGCTGGCTAATGGTGCTGTAGGCCGGATAAGGCAACGCCGCATCCGGCAAATTATGGCGGGGGCGCTACGCATGCCCGCCCAACGTTTTAGTTCGTAGGCCTGATAAGCGCAGCGCCATCAGGCAAAACAACATAAAATGCCGGATGCGGCGTTGCCTAATCCGACCCACCGTTTTAGCAGAATTACTTCTGTTCTTCACTCCAGTCGTCGCTTTCTGACAGATCGCCAGAGCTTGGGATGCGTTTCTCTTCTGCGGCCCACTCTCCCAGATCGATTAACTGGCAGCGCTTGCTGCAGAATGGGCGAAACGGACTGACCTCAGCCCATACTACAGGCTTGCCGCAGGTTGGGCAGTTGACGATGGTTTGTTCAGACATGTTGACTCCTTAACAGCACGCCAGTTCAAAATCGAGGCGCTCAGGCACCTGACCATTCTCGCTATCCAGCGGCATAAAACGGATGGCAAAACGGCTCTTATGACCAGAAATTTGCGGATAAAGTAGCGAATCAAGCGGCAGCTGCAAGCGTAGCAGATCTGCATCTTCGCCGTTGTCCTGATAAAAACCATTCAGGCTGGTTTGCTTACGAAACGGCGCTGAGTTGCGAATTAAATCCAGTACCAGCGACAGCGCCTGATTGAGCGGATTCAGGCTGGCAAGCCAGGTTTCAACCTGCGCGTCACGATGCGACTGTGCCAGGTGTAACCAGATATGCAGGGTCGGCAGATCGAAACTGCAGCACCCGCCAGGAATACTTAAACGCTGACGGACGAGACCAATCAGACGATCTTCGCGCAGCGTCTGTCCAATACGCGGGGCAGAAATCAGAATGCTACCTGCACTTTTTAACTGCTGACGCAAAGAGTCGATTCTGCTTTGATCAACGCCGGGAACTTCGACCCAGGCCTGGAGTTTACGCTGCTGTCGTTCCAGTTCCTTGAGGAGTTCGGTGCGGACTTCGCCGCGTTCAAATACATCCAGTAAATCTCCGATATTGCGGAAAAAATGCAGAGCGCCGGCATGGTCAGCAATGGGCAAATTAACGGAGAGCTGTTGGATTAAAAACTCAATGCGCAGCCATGTGCGCATCTTCTCATTGAGAGGGTGTTCAAAAAGGACCTGGGTGTGCATTACGGTTTTTCCTGTGAGACAAACTGCGACGCGCATTGCAAATAGAGCGCGTGCAGGCGGGCGACATCCGAGGCGATGGCTTCCGGTGCGCCATTATTATCAATAACATCGTCTGCCACGGCCAGCCGCGCTTCACGCGTTGCCTGGGCAGCAAGAATTTGTTCAACATGCTCACGCGTGACGTCATCACGCTGCATGGTGCGTCTGAGCTGGGTTTCGGGGGTGACATCCACCACGAGTACGCGGTCGGCTTTTTTATACAGCGAATTTTCCACCAGCAAAGGGACAACCCATAGCAGATAAGGAGAGGTTGCTTGCTGAAACTGACGCTGCGTTTCCTGCTGAATAAGCGGATGGAGCAGGGCATTCAGCCAGCTTTTCTCCTCAGGATTGGAAAAAATGCGTTCGCGTAAAATGCGTCGCTGCAACGATCCGTCTGCGGCTATAACGTCGGAACCAAAATGTTCTTCGATCGCCTTAAGAGCAGGTGTGCCGGGTTCAACCACCTGGCGCGCAATAATATCTGCATCAATGACGTTTATTCCGAGGTCAGCGAACGCATTTGCAACGGTGCTTTTACCACTGCCAATGCCGCCGGTTAAGGCTACCGTATACCTCATAGATGCCGATCCTGGAGTTTAAGTTTGATTATCAAACAGTTAAAAGTTATGCGTGCGAAGGCGAGGCTGCTGCAGGATTAACCTACTATTCGCCAGGTAAATTTATGGGATTGTAGCGTAAAAAAAGAGAATTTCGCAGTCTTGCGCGGCATTGATTAGTGCGTATGATAGCGTCACTGGAGTTGTGAGTTTCGATTTTTCGCCATTAACCCCAGGAATCCGCACATGCGTATCGAAGAAGATCTGAAGTTAGGTTTCAAAGACGTTCTTATCCGCCCTAAGCGTTCTACTCTCAAAAGCCGTTCCGATGTTGAGCTGGAACGTCAATTTACCTTTAAGCATTCAGGTCAGACCTGGTCCGGCGTACCTATTATTGCCGCGAACATGGACACTGTCGGGACGTTTGCCATGGCAACGGCACTGGCATCCTTCGACATCCTGACCGCTGTGCACAAACACTATTCTGTTGAAGACTGGGCCGCCTTCATCGCAGAGAGCTCTGCCGATGTGCTCAAACACGTAATGGTTTCAACCGGTACGTCTGATGCAGATTTCGAAAAAACTAAACAGATTCTGGCGCTCAACCCCGCGCTGAACTTTATCTGCATTGATGTGGCCAATGGCTACTCAGAGCATTTTGTTCAGTTCGTGTCGAAAGCGCGTGAAGCATGGCCGACAAAAACGATCTGTGCGGGCAATGTGGTCACCGGTGAAATGTGTGAAGAGCTGGTGCTCTCCGGTGCTGATATTGTCAAAGTCGGCATTGGCCCAGGTTCAGTATGTACCACACGTGTAAAAACCGGCGTTGGCTATCCACAGCTTTCTGCAGTTATTGAATGCGCCGATGCAGCCCACGGTCTGGGAGGCATGATTGTCAGCGACGGCGGTTGCACAATGCCGGGTGACGTGGCAAAAGCGTTCGGTGGCGGCGCAGACTTCGTGATGCTCGGCGGCATGCTGGCTGGTCATGAAGAAAGTGGCGGCAAAATTGTTGAAGAGAACGGTGAGAAATTCATGCTGTTCTACGGTATGAGCTCTGAATCTGCAATGACGCGTCACGTAGGTGGTGTTGCACAGTACCGCGCTGCAGAAGGTAAGACCGTCAAGCTGCCACTGCGCGGCCCGGTTGATAATACCGCTCGCGATATCCTCGGCGGTTTGCGTTCTGCTTGTACCTATGTGGGCGCATCCCGTCTGAAAGAGCTGACCAAACGTACAACGTTTATTCGTGTACAGGAACAAGAAAACCGTGTTTTCAATAGCCTGTAAGAACAGCTAGTTCTGTGAAATGCCTGATGGCGTTACGCCGCCATCCGGCATTTGAATTTATCCTACTCCGCTCATCGCATCTCCCAAATGGAAAATCGGTAAATACATCGCGACGACTAGGGTACCGATGATAAGCCCCGTAATGATCAGCAACGCAGGCTCAAGTAATGCAGCCAAATTCTCAGCCTGAGCCAGGGTTTTCTCGCCATGGTGATGCGCAAGATTGCGCAGCATTGCATCCAGCGAGCCGGAAGCTTCACCAGTTCTGACCAGCTGTATACACAATGGGCTGAATTCACCACTATTTTTAAGCGCTAACCAGATCGGTTTTCCAGCGCTGATATCCTGCTGAACCAGTGCTAAACGTTGCGACCAGAAAGGGTTAGCCAGCGTTTCGGTAACGCTCTCAAGACCCTGCAAAAAGGGAATGCCCGCATTTTGCGTTAACGCCAGAACAGTGAATATCTGCGTGAGTTTTTGCCCTCTCACCATCGGCCCTATGACCGGGAGGCTGAGCAGCAATTTCTGGCGCAGAATGAGCCAGTACGGTTTCTGCTTTATCAAATGATGTGTGGCAACTGCTACCAGGCCAAGTGCTACCGCCAGCCATCCCCATTGGCTGCTACAGTGTGCGATGGTAATAATCCACTGAGTGAGCGCCGGTAGCGGGGTGTTGAACGTCTGGTAAATAGCGGCAAACTCAGGGAGTACAAACTGCAGCATCGCAAATACGACCATTACCGCCATGGTGATAATGATAATCGGATAGCGCAGGGCTTTTTTAACTTTATCAGCAAGTTGCTGTTGTTTCTTTTGCTGGTGTGCGAGTTCAAAACAGCAGTCGTCCAGCTTACCCGTAAGCTCTCCGGTGCGGATCATTGCCTGGTAAAGGGGCGGAAAAACGTGTTGCCATTGTGATAGCGAGGTGGAGAGGGTAATGCCCTGTTCCATATCGTAAGCCAGCGTACGCAGTAGCGCCTGCCATTGACTGCTGGGATGCTGTTCAGCAAGCAGAGCCAGCCCTGTTGAGAGCGTTAACCCTGCTTTTAGCAATGTCGCCAACTGGTGTATGGTTTCGGCACTTCTTGTGCGGCTCCAGTGCGAGGTTTTGACACGCATACGTTTAATGCGCAGTGGCGTAATCTGTTGTTCCTCAAGAGCCAGTATCAATGACGGTCGGGTATCGGCCCATAGCGTTCCTTCCAGCGATTTACCTTCGTTGTTAATGCCTTGCCAGCGCCAAAGCTGTTTAGCGGACATGAGGCATGCCCAGTACACGAATCAGCTCTTCAAATGTCGTTAATCCTTGCTCGACGGCCTGACAGCCATTCTCGAAAAGCGTTCTCATTCCTGATTGCTGAGCATCAGATTCCACTTCGTCTACGGATGTGCCACTGGCAATACTCTGACGTAATGCCGGAGTAACAGGGAGCACTTCAAACAATGCCGCACGACCATAAAATCCGTGATAACAATGTTTGCAGCCAGGGGCCTGCCAATTCGGTAGTGGTGTAGGCCAGACAGCTTTCGGGAGCGTGATAGGCGTACTCTGACGTTGTCGGCAATGGGGGCACAACTTTCTGACCAACCGCTGTGCAATAACGAGCGTCAGCGCGGAGGCGATCATCCAGCGTGCGACACCCATTTGTTGCAGGCGCACCAGCGTTTCACTGGTGGAATTGGTATGCAGCGTAGAAAGAACCAGATGGCCGGTTTGCGCGGCTTTAAGGGCTATTTCGGCCGTTTCGCCATCGCGGATTTCACCCACCATGATAATGTCGGGATCCTGGCGCAGCAGAGCACGTAAGACTCCCTGAAAAGTCAGGCCGGCACGTGGGTGAATTTGCGTCTGGTTGAGACCTGCGATCGGGATCTCTACCGGATCTTCCACGCTACAAAGATTCACATCCGGGGTGTTTCGGGTTTGCAGCGCACTGTACAGCGTGACCGTTTTGCCGCTTCCGGTAGGCCCGGTAACCAGAATCAGCCCCTGAGGCTGCTGCAAGGCTTGCGAAAATGCGGTCAGCTGCGCGTCTTGCATTCCCAGCGCGGCGATCTCCAGTGACTGATCGACCTGATGAAGTAGCCGCAACACGACCTTTTCGCCGTAGCGACAGGGCAGGGTGGCGATGCGAAACGAGACCGGCTCTCCTGAAATCTCAACGGTAAATTGTCCGTCTTGTGGAAGCCGATGCTCGGCGATATCCAGGCTGCCTAATACTTTTAACCTTGCGGTGATGGCAATGCCCATCTCGGTCGTGACTTCCGGTAAAGCGTGAAGCACGCCATCTACGCGTAATCTGATTCGATAGTGATTTTCCTCGGGTTCAAAATGAATATCAGAAGCCCGTTGCGTCAGAGCGGAATGAAACGTCTGATTCAGCAAGTCTGCTGCGCTGGCGCTGCTTTTCGTGACCACTGCCGGGAGCATTGTCTGCGGTGTATGTGTGTGGCCTTCCATTTGCTGACGTGTCCAGCAGATAATGTCGATGCGCCGGGTGGTGGCAAAATGCAGCGCATCCAGCAGCTCGTGTGATGGGGCGTCTACGACGGCGATATGCACTACTTCATTGTCTGCATCCAGTAATATTGCCTGATAACGTTGGCATAGCGCCGTAAGTTGGGTGGTGTTCATCTCTGTTCCTTAGTGGGTATCAAAGCGGAAAACGTCTTTACAGGCCTGCTGCAATGCGCTGTCGTTCTGGATGACGCAGTTTCGGTTCCAACCGGTAATGCCGTTGGCATTGTCCCAACCTGGCGTCATGGTGATGCTTAGCCCGTTCAGGCTTTCCTGCCCACTAAGACTGACAACTCCCTTTTCAACGCTCATGGCTGAGACGTAACGGGTAGTTGTTGGAGAGGGAATACCATTCGTTCCGGCATCGCAGGTATCTGTTCCGCCATGCTCCAGTGCACAGAGCTCAACCGCCGTGCGATAGGGGACAAAGGTTTGCAGCATGTCTGTCAGCGCGGCTTTGCGCAGATAGTTTTGATATGCCGGAATGCCGATGGCGCTAAGGATGGCAATAATGCCAATTACCACCATGAGTTCGATAAGTGTAAAGCCTCGTTGCTTGTTCATCGTTCGCTCCTTGAGTTTGCTGGCGCTACTTTGGCAAACCGACGGGAGGACGACGAGAGACAAAAAACAAAACGGGAAAGCGGGTTCAGAGGATTTTTACGAAATTACAGAGTCAGACAATGTATTTGCGAAGAGACTCGAAGAAACTGCCGGATGGTGGTGTAAATGCCGTATCCGGCTTACAGAATAAACTTGTGTAGTAGGCCCGATAAGCGAAGCGTCATCGGGCAATACAATCAGCAATTAGCGAAATCGCATGGAGAGATCGAGTGCGCGAACATGTTTGGTCAGTGCGCCAACGGAGATAAAGTCGACACCGGTTTCGGCAAATTCTCGCAGCGTTTCATGGGTGACGTTGCCCGACACTTCCAGACGCGCCTGGCCGTTGGTGCGTTTTACCGCTTCGCGCATTTGGTCAGTTTCGAAGTTATCGAGCATGATGATGTCGGCCCCGGCTTTCAGCGCGTCGTCCAGCTCATCCAGACTTTCTACTTCGACTTCAACCGGCACATCCGGGTGCAACCAGAAGGCTTTTTCGACGGCCTGACGTACCGAGCCGGAAGCAATAATGTGGTTTTCTTTTATCAGGAAGGCGTCGGACAGCCCCAAACGATGATTCGCGCCGCCGCCGCACAATACGGCGTATTTTAGCGCGGTACGCAGTCCCGGCAGTGTTTTACGCGTATCCAGTAGTTGGGTCTTGGTTCCCGCTAACAGGTCGACGTATTTACGCACTTCGCTCGCTACACCTGAAAGCGTCTGCACAAAATTCAGCGCAGTACGTTCACCGGTCAGTAAAACGCGGGAAGGGCCGTCCAGTTCAAACAGCGGCTGATTGGCCTTTATGCTGTCGCCATCTTCGACATGCCAGGTGATATTGACATCATCGCCAGCCAACTGAATAAAGACCTCTTCCACCCAACGTTTTCCACAAAAAACGCCATCTTCGCGGGTGATTACGGTGGCATGGGAGCGCATGTCTTCGGGTAAAAGCTGTGCGGTGATATCGTTATTGGCATCAACTTCTCCGCCTAAATCTTCACGCAGCGCCTGAGCTACAGCGGCAGGGATATCCAGATTTATGCGTTCCAACAGCGCGTCACGTCGGTAGTCAGGGTTATAGCGGCGAGGCGGCATGATAAAACTCCAAATAGCTAACGAATCATAAGGTGGAAACATGCTACCCTGAACCAGATATGAGCACCACCAATAAGGAGATTCTGCATGTTGTTAGACGAGGGCTGGCTGGCAGAGGCGCGACGCGTTCCCTCTCCGCATTACGATTGCCGCCCGGATGACGAAAACCCTTCTCTGCTGGTGGTGCATAATATCAGCCTGCCGCCCGGCGAGTTTGGCGGCCCGTGGATAGACGCGCTGTTTACGGGCACGATTGATCCCAACGCCCATCCTTATTTTGCCGGGATCGCCCATCTGCGTGTTTCGGCCCATTGTTTGATTCGCCGTGACGGTGAAATCGTGCAATATGTGCCTTTTGATAAACGCGCCTGGCATGCGGGTGTGTCGAGCTATCAAGGGCGAGAACGCTGTAATGATTTTTCAATTGGTATTGAGTTGGAAGGGACGGATACGCTGGCCTATACCGATGCGCAGTATCAGCAACTGGCTGCCGTGACGAATACTCTGATTACGCGTTATCCGGCCATTGCTAACAACATGACAGGACATTGCAATATTGCGCCCGAGCGTAAGACCGATCCCGGGCCGTCCTTTGACTGGGCAAGGTTCCGCGCCCTGGTCACCCCCTCGTCGCACAAGGAGATGACATGACGCTGTTTACAACATTATTGGTGTTGATTGTTGAACGCCTGTTTAAGCTGGGTGAGCATTGGCAGCTTGATCACCGGATTGAAGCTTTTTTCCGCCGGACTAAGCATTTCTCGATGATGCGTACGGTAGGCATGACTCTTATTGCGATGGGAGTGACATTTCTGCTACTGCGCGCACTTCATGGGCTGTTGTTTAATGTTCCGTTGCTGGTGGCGTGGATCTTAATTGGCTTGCTGTGCATCGGTGCTGGCAAGGCGCGCCTTCACTATCACGCTTACCTGAACGCGGCTGCTCGCGATGATGCTCACGCCCGTGATGCGATGGCCAGCGAGCTGACGCTTATCCATGGGGTTCCGCCGGACTGCGATGAGCGTGAATTCTTGCGCGAACTGCAGAACGCGCTGTTATGGAACAACTTCCGCTTTTATCTGGCACCGTTATTTTGGCTGATTGTCGGTGGTCCGTGGGGACCTGTGACGCTGGTTGGTTATGCTTTTTTACGTGCCTGGCAGTCCTGGCTGGCGCGCTATCAGACACCGCACCAGCGTCTGCAATCAGGTATTGATGCGATCCTGCATGTGCTGGATTGGATCCCGGTGCGTCTGGCGGGCGTGGTCTATGCGTTGCTGGGACACGGCGAGAAAGCGCTGCCGGCCTGGTTTGCCTCGCTTGCGGATCTGCACACATCGCAATATCAGGTGCTTACGCGTCTGGCGCAGTTCTCGCTGGCGCGTGAACCGCACACCGATAAAGTCGAAACGCCAAAAGCCGCCGTTTCGCTGGCGAAGAAAACCTCGTTTGTGGTGGTGGTGGTTATTGCGGTGCTCACCATTTATGGGGCATTAGTATAGCGTTGTGCCGGATGGCGCTAACGCTTATCCGGCCTACAATGAAAAAACGTGTAGGCCCGGTAAGCGTTAGCGCCACCGGGCAGTGCAACGGTTTAGTTCGTATCAGCAGGCGGCACGCCAAAATCTGGCATGCCGTTTTCGTCCCAACGCACGAGCTTCAGACGAGTGTGGCGGTTTGGGTCGTACAGCGGATCGCCCTCGATTTCGGTGTAGTTTCTCGCGTGATACACCAGCACATCTTCACCTTCCGGCGTTTGTGTAAAGCTGTTGTGTCCTGGCCCAAACTGGCGGTTTTCATAACTGGTGGTAAAGACCGGGCGCGGTGATTTGTGCCAGTTCTGTGGGTTGAGCGGATCGGCGTTGAGGTCAATCCACAATAATCCCATACAGTAGTTCTCATCGGTGGCGCTGGCGGAATAGCTGATAAACAGCTTATCGCCATGAACCATGACGGCAGGACCTTCGTTGACCCAAAAACCCCGGCATTCCCAGTCATACTCAGGGTGGCTTAGCATGATCGGCTCGCCTTTAATCGTCCATGGATTTTCCAGCTCTGCGAGATAGATATTGGAGTTTCCGGCGATATCGGGAGACTTCTGCGCCCAGAGGTACCACTGTTTTCCCTGATGGTTAAAGGTGGTGGCATCAAGCGCAAAGGTATCAAACTGCGTTTTAATCTGACCTTTCTCAGTCCACTGGCCGGTCAGCGGATCGGCGTCGGCACATTCGAGCGCAAACATGCGATGCTGGAACATCCCCAGCTTGTCGAGCGACTGTGTATGGGTGGCAGCAAAATAGATGTACCACTTGCCTGCCAGATGATGGATTTCGGGTGCCCAGATGAGTTGGCTCATGGGGCCGCTTTCTGGTTTGCGCCAGACGACAACCTGGGCGGCGGTGCGCAACCCTTCCAGCGAGTCGGCCCGGCGTATCTCCAGGCGGTCATATTCGGGTACTGAAGCAATGAAATAATAGTGGCTACCGTCACGTAAGATAAACGGATCGGCACGCTGTTCAATAAAGGGATTTGGCCACTGATTCATTAGGCTTTCCTTACGGTTTCAGTCGTTTTTATATCGTGGTATTCATTCAGTTCACGGTAGTTGGCGCGGCGCTTTTCTAAATCTGTCTGGATTTGCTGCATAAACTCGCGGTCAACTTTCAGCAGACGAACCACGCCTGCGGTAATCAGGTAGCCTACGCCCGGTATGATGGTAAACAGCAGCATAATACCGTTAATGGCAGAGTCGCTTTGCGCTTTCGCCCCAGCGTCGTAGCCGTACCAGGAGAGCAGGAAGCCGACCATCGCTCCGGCAATCGCCAGGCCCAGTTTCAGGAAGAACAGGTTACCGGAGAAGCTGATTCCGGTGATGCGTTTACCGGTTTTCCACTCGCCATAGTCATCGACATCCGCCATCAGCGACCAGTGCAGCGGAGAAGGAATTTGGTGCAGGATGTTGAGCAGGAAGTAGAGCACCATAATCATCATGGTTGCTTTCGGATCGAAGAAGTAAAACGCGGCAGAGAAAATCGCCAGGATAATATTGGTCCAGAAGAAGACTTTCAGTTTGCACCAGCGATCGGTTAATACCTTCGCCAGCATACTGCCGATCATCATGCCGACCACACCAAGACTGATAAACAGCGTTGCGAACTGCGTGCTTTGCTGCATAACCCAGGTCACGTAGTACATGGTGGCAGCCATGCGAATAAAGCCCGGACAGACGTTGCACAGTGTTAACAGCAGAATTTTTACCCACTGATCGTTCTTCCACACGTCTTTCAGATCGGCTTTTAAATCATCATTGGTCTGGACAGCAGGGCGTACGCGTTCACGGACCGTAGCGAAGCAAAACAGGAACATACACATGCCGATGAAAGCCAGAACCGCCATCGCCATCTGATATCCTTTGGCTTTGTCTTCCCCGCCGAACCAGTCGGCCATTGGCAGCAAGGTGAGAGACAGAAGCAGGGTTGCAATGCCTACCAACACAAAGCGATATGACTGGCAGGCGACGCGTTCCTTCGGATCGTTGGTGATGACGCTACCGAGCGAGCAGTAGGGAATGTTGATCGCTGTATAAGTAATAGATAGCAGGAAGTAGGTAACGAACGCATAGATAACTTTGCTGTTATAGGTCCACTCAGGGGTGGTAAACATTAGTACGCTGAATAATGCGTACGGGAAAGCCATCCATAAAAGCCATGGACGAAATCGACCATATTTACTACGGGTGCGGTCGGCCATCGCGCCCATTATAGGGTCGGTAACGGCGTCGATAACGCGTACTGAGAGCAGTAATACGCCGACCAGTGCAGGTGCCAGACCAAAAATGTCTGTGTAAAAATAGTTAACAAACAACATGATGGCGCCAAAGATGATGTTGCATCCGGCGTCGCCCATTCCATAGCCGATCTTTTCTTTCACCGTGAGCTTACTGGTTTCCATCAACTGCTCTCCATTAATGAGATATGGAGAGAATTATTGTCCGGCACTGGTGTTTTTGCGTTGCAGGATAACGCCGCTGATATGGACTAAACAGTCGTGAGTGGGAAAGTGTGAGACAGGTAACAACCCCCACCTGACGCAGGTGGGGGGAGGGGGGATTAATGCGCTTTAACCGCGCCGGCCGTTTTCTGTTTACACAGGTAGCCGATGCCAAGAATGGCAATCCATACAGGGATTAAGTATACCGAGATCGCCATGCCCGGCGTCATCAGCATAATCACCAGTACTGCAGCCATGAAAATCAGGCACACCCAGTTACCCAGCGGATAGAGCAGCGCCGGGAAGCGGGTGGTAACACCCTGCTGCTGTTTGGCTTTGCGGAACTTCATGTGCGCCAGGCTAATCATTGCCCAGTTGATCACCAGTGCGGAAACCACCAGCGCCATCAGCAGGCCAAAGGCGGATTCCGGTGCCAGGTAGTTGATCAGCACACAAAGAGCCGTCACCAGTGCGGAAACCAGAATGGTGTTCACCGGTACACCGCGTTTATCTACGTTCATCAGCGCTTTCGGCGCATTGCCCTGTTGTGCCAGACCGAACAGCATACGGCTGTTGCAGTATACGCAGCTGTTATAGACAGAAAGGGCGGCAGTCAGCACTACGATGTTCAGGGCATTAGCAACAAAGGTGTCGCCCAGCTCGTGGAAAATAAGGACAAACGGGCTGGTATCGGCCGTGACACGCGTCCACGGCATCAGGGAAAGCAGAACCGCCAGCGAACCCACATAGAAAATCAGGATACGGTAGATAACCTGGTTGGTCGCTTTGGGAATGCTTTGCTCCGGGTTATCCGCTTCTGCTGCGGTGATCCCGACCAGCTCCAGCCCACCGAAAGAGAACATAATAATAGCCATCATCATCACCAGACCGGTGAAGCCATGCGGCAGGAAGCCTCCCTGGTCCCACAGGTTGCTGACGCTGGCCTGCGGGCCGCCGTTACCGCTAAACAGTAACCAGCCGCCGAACAGGATCATCGCTACGACGGCAATGACTTTAATAATGGCGAACCAGAACTCCATCTCACCAAACACTTTCACGTTGGTCAGGTTGATGGCGTTGATCAACACAAAGAAGGCAGCCGCAGACACCCATGTTGGGATCTCCGGGTACCAGAACTGGATGTATTTACCCACGGCAGTTAGCTCAGCCATGGCAACCAGCACGTACAGCACCCAATAGTTCCAGCCGGAAGAGAACCCCGCGAAACCGCCCCAGTATTTATAAGCAAAGTGACTAAATGAGCCTGCAACGGGCTCTTCAACCACCATTTCACCTAACTGACGCATAATCAAAAAGGCGATAAAGCCGGCAATAGCGTAACCCAGAATAATACCCGGTCCTGCAGACTGGATAACGGATGCGCTACCAAGGAATAACCCGGTACCAATCGCGCCACCCAGCGCGATTAGCTGTATATGGCGGTTCTTAAGGCCGCGCTTGAGCTGATCGCCATGCTGTTGACTTTCCATCATGAAACCTCGTGTGTGGTTTTACTCTTCATATTTCGAGTGCTTATTTTTTGAACTACGCAGCAATGCGTGTGTAAGTTTGCAATTCCGTTTGTTGTATTAATTTGTTTACAGATGCTTTTGATTAAATGTTGCCTTAATACTTTTGTCTTGATCAGAATAATGATATGCGAACGCGAATGCACCTGCTTTATGCGGGGAAGATGACGAGTTGAATAAAAAGAAACCATTTGTAAATGCGAGTTTATCTACCACAAAATTTCCATTTTGAATTTCTATTCAATAATAGTGGTTGATATATCGATAAATAAGCAGGTGAATCGGTTCAGATGAGATAATCTTTCGTTTCAATTCCGTTAAAACTACCCCGGGGTGGGTAAATTTAACATTTGTGCATAGTTACATGTTTGAAACGTTATTTCTGTAATGTTGTTAAAATATGCCTCCTTTACTGATTTCAATCAAAACCTGTATGGACAGAAGGTGAATACTTTGTTACTTTAGCGTCAAGAACATGAAATTGGTAAGACCAATTGACTCCGGGCAAATGGCTTAAGACAGGAAATCATGGCCTACAGCAAAATCCGCCAACCAAAACTCTCCGATGTGATTGAGCAGCAGCTGGAGTTTTTAATTCTTGAGGGGACACTTCGCCCCGGAGAAAAACTCCCACCGGAACGCGAGCTGGCAAAACAGTTCGACGTCTCCCGCCCCTCCTTACGCGAGGCGATCCAACGCCTTGAAGCGAAGGGCTTACTGCTTCGTCGTCAGGGCGGTGGCACTTTTGTTCAGAGCAGCCTGTGGCAGAGCTTTAGCGACCCACTGGTAGAGCTGCTCTCCGACCATCCTGAATCCCAGTTTGACCTGCTTGAGACGCGCCATGCGCTGGAAGGTATTGCGGCTTATTACGCTGCACTGCGCAGCACGGATGAAGACAAAACGCGTATCCGTGAACTCCACCATGCGATCGAGCTTGCTCAACAGTCCGGCGATCTTGACGGCGAATCTGATGCGGTACTCCAGTATCAAATTGCTGTCACCGAAGCGGCACACAATGTGGTGCTGCTCCATTTGCTAAGGTGTATGGAGCCGATGCTGGCCCAGAACGTTCGGCAAAACTTCGAATTGCTGTATGCGCGTCGTGAAATGCTGCCACTGGTTAGCAGTCACCGTACCCGTATTTTTGAAGCAATTATTGCCGGGAAGCCGGAAGAGGCGCGTGAAGCGTCCCACCGTCACCTGGCGTTTATCGAAGAGATCCTGCTGGACAGAAGCCGTGAGGAAAGCCGTCGTGAACGCGCCTTACGCCGTCTGGAGCAACGAAAGAATTAGTGATTTTTCTGGTAGAACGTTAACCAGAAGATGTTGTAAATCAAGCGCCATATAAAGTGCGCGGCAACTAAACGCAGAACCTGTCTTATTACGCTCTCTGGCGAGAACGTAATGGGACAGGTTCCAGATAACTCAACGTATTAGATAGATAAGGAATACCCCCATGTCAGAACGTTTCCCAAATGACGTGGATCCGATCGAAACTCGCGACTGGCTACAGGCGATCGAATCGGTCATCCGTGAAGAAGGTGTTGAGCGTGCTCAGTATCTGATCGACCAACTGCTTTCAGAAGCTCGCAAAGGCGGCGTGAAAGTAGCGGCAGGTGCAGGGGCCAGCAATTATGTAAACACTATTGCCGTTGAAGATGAACCGGAATACCCGGGCAATCTGGAGCTGGAACGTCGTATTCGTTCTGCTATCCGCTGGAACGCCATCATGACCGTACTGCGCGCGTCTAAAAAGGACCTCGAGCTGGGTGGCCACATGGCATCCTTCCAGTCCTCCGCAACGGTATATGATGTTTGCTTCAACCACTTCTTCCGTGCACGCAACGAGCAAGATGGCGGCGATCTGGTGTACTTCCAGGGTCACATCTCTCCGGGCATCTATGCACGCGCATTCCTGGAAGGTCGTCTGACTGAAGAGCAGATGAACAACTTCCGTCAGGAAGTACATGGCAAAGGCCTGTCTTCCTACCCGCACCCGAAACTGATGCCAGAATTCTGGCAGTTCCCGACCGTATCTATGGGTCTGGGCCCAATCGGTGCTATCTACCAGGCTAAATTCCTGAAATATCTGGAACACCGTGGCCTGAAAGATACCTCTAAACAGACCGTTTACGCCTTCCTGGGCGACGGCGAGATGGATGAGCCAGAATCTAAAGGTGCGATCACCATCGCGACCCGTGAAAAACTGGACAACCTGGTCTTTGTTATCAACTGTAACCTGCAGCGTCTTGACGGCCCGGTAACCGGTAACGGCAAGATTGTTAACGAACTGGAAGGCATCTTCGCGGGCGCTGGCTGGAACGTTATCAAAGTCATGTGGGGCGGTCGTTGGGATGAGTTGCTGCGTAAAGACACCAGCGGTAAACTGATCCAGCTGATGAACGAAACCGTTGACGGCGACTACCAGACCTTCAAATCCAAAGATGGCGCATACGTACGTGAGCACTTCTTCGGTAAATACCCGGAAACCGCAGCCCTGGTTGCTGACTGGACTGACGAGCAGATTTGGGCTCTGAACCGTGGTGGTCACGATCCGAAGAAAGTCTATGCTGCACTGAAAAAAGCGCAGGAAACCAAAGGCAGAGCAACTGTAATCCTGGCCCATACCATCAAAGGTTACGGCATGGGTGACACTGCTGAAGGTAAAAACATCGCTCACCAGGTTAAGAAAATGAACATGGACGGCGTGCGTTATATCCGCGACCGTTTCAACGTTCCTGTGACCGATGAGCAGGTTGAAAACCTGTCTTACATCACCTTCCCGGAAGGTTCTGAAGAGCACACTTATCTGCACGCTCAGCGTCAGAAACTGCATGGCTACCTGCCAGCTCGTCAGCCGAACTTCACCGAGAAGCTGGAACTGCCAGCTCTGGAAGACTTCGGTGCGCTGCTGGAAGAGCAGAACAAAGAAATCTCCACCACTATCGCTTTCGTTCGTGCCCTGAACGTGATGCTGAAGAACAAGTCGATCAAAGATCGTCTGGTTCCGATCATCGCTGACGAAGCGCGTACTTTCGGTATGGAAGGTCTGTTCCGTCAGATTGGTATCTACAGCCCGAACGGTCAGCAGTACACCCCGCAGGACCGTGAGCAGGTTGCTTACTATAAAGAAGACGAGAAAGGTCAGATCCTGCAGGAAGGTATCAACGAACTGGGTGCAGGCGCATCCTGGCTGGCTGCTGCGACTTCTTACAGCACCAACGATCTGCCGATGATCCCGTTCTACATCTACTACTCCATGTTCGGGTTCCAGCGTATTGGTGACCTGTGCTGGCAGGCAGGCGACCAACAGGCTCGTGGCTTCCTGATTGGTGGTACTTCTGGTCGTACTACGCTGAACGGTGAAGGTCTGCAGCACGAAGATGGTCACAGCCATATTCAGTCTCTGACTATCCCGAACTGTATCTCTTACGATCCGTCTTACGCGTACGAAGTTGCGGTCATCATGCACGATGGTCTGGAGCGTATGTACGGTGAGAAACAAGAGAACGTTTACTACTACATCACCACGCTGAACGAAAACTACCACATGCCGGCAATGCCAGCAGGTGCCGAGGAAGGTATCCGTAAAGGTATCTACAAACTCGAAACCCTCGAAGGTAAGAAAGGTAAAGTTCAGCTGCTGGGCTCCGGTTCTATCCTGCGTCACGTGCGTGAAGCAGCACAGATCCTGGCGAACGACTACGGTGTAGGTTCTGACGTTTACAGCGTAACCTCCTTCACTGAACTGGCGCGTGATGGCCAGGATTGTGAGCGCTGGAACATGCTGCACCCGATGGAAACTCCGCGCGTTCCGTACATCGCTCAGGTGATGAACGACGCTCCGGCAGTAGCATCTACTGACTATATGAAACTGTTTGCCGAACAGGTTCGTACTTATGTACCGGCTGATGATTATCGCGTACTGGGTACTGACGGTTTCGGTCGCTCTGACAGCCGTGAAAACCTGCGTCACCACTTCGAAGTTGATGCTTCCTACGTGGTTGTAGCGGCCCTGGGCGAACTGGCTAAACGTGGCGAAATCGATAAGAAAGTGGTTGCAGATGCAATCATCAAATTCAACATCGATGCAGATAAAGTTAACCCGCGTCTGGCGTAAGAGGTAAAAGAATAATGGCTATCGAAATCAATGTACCGGACATCGGGGCTGATGAAGTTGAAATCACCGAGATCCTGGTCAAAGTAGGCGACAAAGTTGAAGCTGAACAGTCGCTGATCACCGTAGAAGGCGACAAAGCCTCTATGGAAGTTCCGTCCCCTCAGGCGGGTATCGTTAAAGAGATCAAAGTCTCTGTTGGCGACAAAACTGAGACCGGCAAACTGATCATGATTTTCGATTCCGCCGACGGTGCAGCAGCAGCTGCACCTGCTCAGGCAGAAGAGAAGAAAGAAGCAGCTCCGGCAGCAGCACCTGCTGCCTCTGCGGCGAAAGACGTACACGTACCTGACATCGGCGGTGACGAAGTAGAAGTTACCGAGATCATGGTTAAAGTGGGCGATACCGTTGCGGCTGAACAGTCTCTGATCACCGTTGAAGGTGACAAAGCCTCTATGGAAGTTCCGGCGCCGTTCGCAGGTACCGTTAAAGAGATCAAAATCAACACGGGTGACAAAGTGTCTACCGGTTCCCTGATTATGGTCTTCGAAGTGGCGGGCGCTGCGCCTGCTGCTGCACCGGCTCAGGCGGCTGCGGCGGCTCCGGCTGCTTCCGGCTCGAAAGAAGTTAACGTACCGGATATCGGTGGTGACGAAGTTGAAGTCACTGAAGTGATGGTTAAAGTGGGCGATAAAATTGCCGCTGAGCAGTCACTGATCACCGTTGAAGGCGATAAAGCGTCGATGGAAGTTCCGGCACCGTTCGCAGGTACCGTGAAAGAAATCAAAATCAGCACCGGCGACAAAGTTAAAACCGGTTCTCTGATTATGGTCTTCGAAGTCGAAGGCGCAGCACCTGCAGCCGCTCCTGCACAAGCAGCTGCTCCGGCTCCGGCCGCTGCACCAGCGCCTGCGCAAGCCGCAGCTCCGGCCGCAAAAGCGGAAAGCAAATCTGAGTTTGCTGAAAACGACGCTTATGTTCATGCAACGCCGCTGATTCGTCGCCTGGCGCGCGAATTCGGTGTGAACCTGGCGAAAGTGAAAGGTTCTGGCCGTAAAGGTCGTATCCTGCGTGAAGACGTTCAGGCTTACGTGAAAGACGCTATCAAGCGTGCTGAAGCGGCTCCGGCTGCAGCAGCAGGTGGCGGTATCCCGGGCATGCTGCCTTGGCCGAAAGTGGACTTCAGCAAGTTTGGTGAAATCGAAGAAGTGGAACTGGGCCGTATCCAGAAAATCTCTGGTGCTAACCTGAGCCGTAACTGGGTGATGATCCCGCACGTTACTCACTTCGATAAGACCGATATCACCGATCTGGAAGCGTTCCGTAAACAGCAGAACGCCGAAGCTGAAAAACGTAAACTGGACGTGAAATTCACCCCAGTAGTCTTCATCATGAAAGCCGTTGCCGCAGCTCTGGAACAGATGCCGCGCTTCAACAGCTCCCTGTCTGAAGACGGTCAGCGCCTGACCCTGAAGAAATACATCAACATCGGTGTAGCGGTTGATACTCCGAATGGTCTGGTTGTTCCGGTCTTCAAAGACGTGAACAAGAAGAGCATTACCGAGCTGTCTCGTGAACTGACCGTGATCTCCAAGAAAGCGCGTGATGGCAAGCTGACCGCTGGCGAAATGCAGGGCGGTTGCTTCACCATCTCCAGCATCGGTGGCCTGGGTACTACCCACTTCGCGCCGATTGTGAACGCGCCGGAAGTGGCTATCCTCGGTGTCTCCAAGTCCTCTATGGAGCCAGTGTGGAACGGTAAAGAGTTTATGCCGCGTCTGATGATGCCGATTTCGCTCTCCTTCGACCACCGTGTAATTGACGGTGCGGATGGTGCGCGCTTTATCACCATCATCAACAACATGCTGTCTGACATTCGCCGCCTGGTGATGTAAGCGAAAAAGCCGGCCCGACGGCCGGCTTTTTTCTGGTAATCTCATGAAGTCAGTGAGGTTATTGTGCGAAAGACAAATCGGTTGCCGTTTGTTGTTTCAAAATTGTTAACAATTTTGTAAAATACGGGCGGATAGAACGACCCGCTGGACGACGGGTATAAATTAAGAGGTCATGATGAGCACTGAAATCAAAACTCAGGTCGTGGTACTTGGGGCAGGCCCTGCAGGTTACTCTGCTGCCTTCCGTTGCGCAGATTTAGGTCTGGAGACCGTCATCGTAGAACGTTACAGCACCCTTGGCGGTGTTTGTCTGAACGTCGGCTGTATCCCTTCTAAAGCGCTGCTGCACGTAGCAAAAGTTATCGAAGAAGCCAAAGCACTGGCTGAACACGGTATCGTTTTTGGCGAGCCGAAAACCGATATCGACAAGATTCGTACCTGGAAAGAAAAAGTTATCACTCAGCTGACCGGCGGTCTGGCGGGTATGGCCAAAGGCCGTAAAGTGAAAGTGGTTAACGGTCTGGGTAAATTTACCGGGGCAAACACCCTGGAAGTTGAAGGCGAAAACGGCAAAACCGTGATCAACTTCGACAACGCAATCATCGCGGCGGGTTCCCGTCCGATCGAACTGCCGTTTATTCCGCATGAAGATCCGCGCGTGTGGGATTCCACCGATGCACTGGAACTGAAAACTGTTCCTAAGCGCCTGCTGGTAATGGGCGGCGGTATCATCGGTCTGGAAATGGGTACCGTGTACCATGCGCTGGGTTCAGAGATCGACGTGGTTGAAATGTTCGACCAGGTTATCCCGGCTGCCGACAAAGACGTGGTTAAAGTCTTCACCAAGCGCATCAGCAAGAAATTCAACCTGATGCTGGAAACCAAAGTGACCGCCGTTGAAGCGAAAGAAGACGGTATCTACGTTTCCATGGAAGGTAAAAAAGCCCCTGCCGAAGCTCAGCGTTACGATGCTGTGTTGGTCGCTATCGGTCGTGTACCGAACGGTAAAAACCTCGACGCGGGCAAAGCTGGCGTGGAAGTTGACGACCGTGGCTTCATCCGCGTTGACAAACAGCTGCGCACCAACGTGCCGCACATCTTTGCTATCGGCGATATCGTCGGTCAGCCGATGCTGGCACACAAAGGTGTTCATGAAGGTCACGTTGCCGCTGAAGTTATCGCCGGCAAGAAACACTACTTCGATCCGAAAGTTATCCCATCCATTGCATACACTGAACCAGAAGTTGCATGGGTTGGTCTGACCGAGAAAGAAGCGAAAGAAAAAGGCATTAGCTACGAAACCGCCACCTTCCCGTGGGCTGCTTCTGGCCGTGCTATCGCTTCCGACTGTGCAGACGGTATGACCAAACTGATTTTCGACAAAGAATCTCACCGTGTTATCGGTGGTGCGATTGTCGGTACCAACGGCGGCGAGCTGCTGGGCGAAATCGGTCTGGCGATCGAAATGGGTTGTGACGCTGAAGATATCGCGCTGACCATCCACGCGCACCCGACTCTGCACGAGTCAGTGGGTCTGGCGGCAGAAATCTTTGAAGGCAGCATTACCGACCTGCCAAACCCGAAAGCGAAGAAGAAGTAATCTTCTCCCTTTTGTGAAAACGCCTCTTCGGAGGCGTTTTTTTTGCCTGAAGCTACCCGTTATTTCGGGCAACATGCCGGGTGGCGCTAGTGCTAACCCGGCCTACGGCTTAACCTCGCTTTACGGTGCTACGGGTTGCCAGTTTTTATCCGGATGGAATGTGGTTAACGCTTGTGCTTTCTGCTGCGATTCAACACCGAGATCGGCCTGGTAGACTTTGTCTTCACCGTTAATCATAAAACTCATCACGCCGGTGTGATCGTAGCTAACGGGCCAGGCTACCATGGCAAAACTGCTGGTTTTATCGGGAAGGATTCGGAAGCGATAGCCGTGATAGCCCATGCCCGGCTCCTGTGGACTGAAGGCTGGGCCAAGCGGGCTTGGCGCTTCGCCGGGCGAAACAGGCCAGTACAGACCATCCTTTTTCCCTTCAGAACTGACAATCTTTTGCGCGTATTTCTGGTTCATCGCAAAATAGCTCTGCTGAGCATCCACATAGGCGTGCAACGCCTCGATGGCAGCAAGTTCGTTGCGTCCAATCTCACGGGTCAGGATCTCTTCGGCCGCTTCCTTGATATCAAATTGCCAGCCTGAAGCGTTTTTGACGACCGGGATTGGCAGTTGCCAGTCGCTGTCCCCAACCACAAGATGCGCCGTATTGCCGTCGATAACGGTGCTATGGCGAACCTTCCAGTCGCGCAGGAAGCGGTCAACCGCATCAGGATCGACGCCTTCTGGCGGCAGAAAATCACGCCAGTTTTCCCCGAGCAGATTGCTCATTGCATTTTCATTTTGCTCACTGATCGCGTTTGCCAGCGCATCGGTTGCCTGGTCTGGTGTACTGAAGGATTGTTGTGCCATCGCGGTAGCCGAAACCATGAACAACACCATTCCACTGAGTAGTTTATTTTTCATGTTGGTTCCCTTAACGATGACGGAATTCACGGTGCTCAGCACGCCCGCCAGAAGGCTGGCGCGATGGCTGATTACGGGCGACCTGCCGGCTCTGGGCACCTCGCTGTTGCTGTGCCTGCCAGTTGGCGGAGCGACTGTCGTTACCGCTCAGCGCATTAGCGCGCGGCTGACTGGTTCGCTGTTGAAGATTGCGCTGTTGCACATTGCGTTGCTGCGCCGGTTGCGTGACCCTTTTCTCCTGTCGCTGGGCGACTGCCTGACGATTCTCACGTTGCTGTGTGCTTGTCCGTTTCGCGGTTTGCGGCTTGGTATCGTAACCGCGGTAGTTATTACGCTGTGAAATTTGCTTCAGCTGTTGGCTGGACGCCTGACGCTGAGCGTCTTTCGTGCCCGAGCGCGCTGTCTGTGGGAATGTTTTCCCCGTTGATTTTTCCATTTGGCTCATCGCAGCCTGGCGCTGGCTATCACGATTGACCGGTCTTTGCTGGGTCGAACTTAAGCCCGTAGCTGTGTTAGTGGAGTGGAAGCGGTTATTGAGCTGGTTATTTGGGTATGGCACACCCTCACGATAGGCCGGGTTGTGTTGCCAGGTACGGTTGGCGTCTGTCAGTCGTTGTCCACTGATTTTATTGAAGTTATCAACGTTAATGTTGATGTTGTTATCACCATTACGGTTATAGCCGCCATGGTTATCCCAGTCATCATTATGATGGTGATCGTCGTCATCCCAGTCGATGTTGCTGAAGATGGCATAGGTTGTGGCAACACCGAGGCTGAAGCCTAAACCGTTAACGAAGCTGTTGCCAAACTGCTCGCCGGGCGTTGGTGGCAGATAGGTTGGCGGATAGGCGGTATTCGGCCAGGTACCGTAAACCGTATTCGGGTTATAGGTTGGAACGTACACCACCTGCGGATCGGCGGATTCAATCTTGATAACCGTTGGGCTTGTTGAGGTGGTCGTGGCTGTTGTGGTCGCTGAACTGGTCGTCGACTCGCTGGTGGCGGTTTTAGCTGGCGCTGCTTTGGTCACAGTAGTGACAGTCTGTTGCGGTGTTGATTGCAACGCACCGGTCTGTTGCGCCAGCGCACGCAGACGTTGAACGGAATCCATGACATCTTTCGGTTGTGCGAGGAAAGCATCGCCCAGGCTTTGTACCCACGGCGGATTTTCACCCATCAGCGACATCAACTGAGGAAAGGCGACCAGCGATTTCACGCTGGGATCCCAGGGCTGGCTGGCAACGGCCTGAATGGCGGCATCGCCCTGCATTTTGGGATTGTCTTTTGACCACTGTGCGGCCTGGATGACGTTAGCCGGATAAGTTGAGGCCATCAAAATTTGCGACAGCAGCGAGTCTGGATAGAGCGCAATAGGTGCAACCCACTGATCGATTTGTGCTGCCGAGTAGGTTGGTGCCACAACGGGCGCTGTTTGGTCGGCCGGGGCAGGGGCCGCTACGGGAGCTGGAGCCGGTGCTGACGGTTGCTGTGCAACGGGGGCCGGAGCTGCAGGTTCCGTTGTGCGACTTTTAACGAACATCACGCCAGAGGCGGCAAACAGCCCGGCACTGCACAAAAGGACAAGCAGATGTGGCTTAAGGGGCAACTTCATAAAATGACTCCAACGAGACAAGCGCTGTGCCGTGAGGCGTTCCTGTTGCCGCGAGTATTATTCACCCGTGTTAGACAGTTTTGACTTTTATTGGGGATTCGCCCGGTAAGTCCGGAAAAAGAGTGTGAAGATTTATTACACAATTATATCTGATGGCGGGAAAATCGCTGGAATATTCAGCCGATCGCGCTTAAAAATCAACCGTTTCAGGGAGGTTTCAGGCAGCCTAAATTGCGTTGCGGCTTGTCGCTATACCATTCTTAACGATTCAGCCAATTTTTTATGTTGCTTTTTTGTAAACGGATTAACACTTAGTGAAAATCCTGTTATTGTGCCTTATGCGGTACCGGGCATTTACCCTACTAACTACTGTCTCACAGGAGCGTGAAGAGAATCGCCCATCTACAAAAGCGCCGCATTATGACAATGAGAGCGAGGAGATATCGTCGTGCTAGAAGAATACCGTAAGCACGTAGCTGAGCGTGCTGCCCAGGGGATTGTGCCAAAACCTTTAGACGCAACCCAAATGGCTGCACTTGTCGAGCTGCTGAAGACCCCGCCTGTGGGCGAAGAAGAATTCCTGTTAGACCTGTTGATCAACCGCGTTCCTCCTGGCGTAGATGAAGCCGCTTATGTTAAAGCTGGTTTTCTCGCCGCTGTCGCGAAAGGCGACACCACCTCCCCGTTGGTTACCCCGGAAAAAGCCATTGAACTGCTGGGCACTATGCAGGGTGGTTACAACATTCATCCGCTTATCGACGCGCTGGACGACGCAAAACTGGCGCCAATTGCCGCTAAAGCGCTCTCTTCAACACTGCTGATGTTCGATAACTTCTACGACGTAGAAGAAAAAGCCAAAGCGGGCAACGAATATGCGAAGCAGGTAATGCAATCCTGGGCTGATGCCGAATGGTTCCTGAACCGTCCTGCCCTGGCTGAAAAAATCACCGTTACCGTCTTTAAAGTGACGGGTGAAACCAACACCGATGACCTTTCTCCGGCACCGGATGCATGGTCTCGCCCGGATATCCCTCTGCACGCGCTGGCGATGCTGAAAAACGCCCGTGAAGGTATCGAACCGGATCAACCGGGCGTTGTTGGCCCGATCAAACAGATCGAAGAATTGCAGAAAAAAGGTTACCCGCTGGCTTATGTGGGTGATGTTGTTGGTACCGGTTCTTCGCGTAAATCCGCGACCAACTCCGTGCTGTGGTTCATGGGTGACGACATTCCTCATGTACCGAACAAGCGCGGCGGTGGCCTGTGCCTCGGCGGCAAAATTGCACCTATTTTCTTCAATACCATGGAAGATGCGGGCGCACTGCCGATTGAAGTGGACGTGTCGAACATGAATATGGGCGACGTGATTGACGTTTACCCGTTCAAAGGCGAAGTACGCAACCACGAAACCGGCGAACTGCTGGCAAGCTTTGAGCTGAAAACCGAAGTCCTGATCGACGAAGTACGCGCCGGTGGCCGTATTCCGCTGATCATCGGTCGCGGCCTGACTACCAAGGCGCGCGAAGCGCTGGGTCTGCCGCACTCAGACGTCTTCCGTCAGGCGAAAGACGTGGCGGAAAGCAGCCGTGGCTTCTCTCTGGCACAGAAAATGGTTGGCCGCGCCTGCGGCGTGAAAGGTATCCGTCCGGGCGCGTACTGCGAACCGAAGATGACCTCCGTGGGATCTCAGGATACCACCGGCCCAATGACCCGTGACGAACTGAAAGACCTGGCATGCCTGGGCTTCTCTGCTGACCTGGTGATGCAGTCCTTCTGCCACACCGCGGCCTATCCGAAGCCGGTGGACGTCAATACGCACCATACGCTGCCAGACTTCATCATGAACCGTGGTGGTGTCTCCCTGCGTCCGGGCGATGGCGTTATCCACTCCTGGCTGAACCGTATGCTGCTGCCGGATACCGTAGGCACCGGTGGTGACTCCCATACCCGTTTCCCTATCGGGATCTCCTTCCCGGCAGGTTCTGGTCTGGTGGCGTTTGCTGCGGCGACCGGCGTGATGCCGCTGGATATGCCGGAATCCGTTCTGGTGCGTTTCAAAGGCAAAATGCAGCCGGGCATCACCCTGCGCGATCTGGTTCACGCCATTCCGCTGTATGCGATCAAACAGGGTCTGCTGACCGTTGAGAAGAAAGGTAAGAAAAACATCTTCTCTGGCCGCATCCTTGAAATCGAAGGTCTGCCGGATCTCAAAGTGGAGCAGGCGTTCGAACTGACCGATGCCTCCGCTGAGCGTTCCGCTGCCGGTTGTACCATCAAGCTGAACAAAGAGCCGATCGTTGAGTATCTGAACTCTAACATCGTTCTACTGAAGTGGATGATCGCAGAAGGTTATGGCGATCGTCGTACGCTGGAACGTCGTGTGCAGGGCATGGAAAAATGGCTGGCGGATCCGCAGTTGCTGGAAGCCGACGCTGACGCAGAATACGCGGCGGTGATTGACATCGATCTGGCGGATATCAAAGAGCCAATCCTGTGTGCACCGAACGATCCGGACGATGCGCGTCTGCTGTCTGACGTACAGGGCGAGAAGATTGACGAAGTGTTCATCGGCTCCTGCATGACTAACATCGGGCACTTCCGTGCCGCTGGTAAGCTTCTGGATGCGCACAAAGGCCAGCTGCCGACGCGTCTGTGGGTGGCTCCGCCAACCCGTATGGACGCCGCTCAGCTGACTGAAGAAGGCTACTACAGCGTATTCGGTAAGAGCGGTGCGCGTATCGAAATTCCAGGCTGCTCTCTGTGCATGGGTAACCAGGCGCGTGTGGCCGACGGCGCAACGGTGGTGTCGACCTCTACCCGTAACTTCCCGAACCGTTTAGGTACCGGGGCGAACGTCTACCTGGCTTCTGCGGAGCTGGCGGCGGTTGCGGCACTGATCGGCAAACTGCCGACGGCGGAAGAGTACCAGACCTATGTGGCGCAGGTAGATAAAACGGCCGTAGATACTTACCGTTATCTGAACTTCGACCAGCTGTCTCAGTACACCGAGAAAGCCGATGGTGTGATTTTCCAGACCGCGGTGTAATGCGCTAACGCGTTTTGTGTAAAAACACATCAATGCCCGGAGAAGTCTGCTTCTCCGGGCATTTTTATTTCTATTCCTTATACCCGCTACGCTTTTTTTCTGCCGCGCTACTGCGATAATTACAGCAAGGCGCAATGCGGTATTGGCGCATTGCCGGGAGCAGAGGAAGACATTATGGATTACGAATTTCTGCGCGATATTACCGGAGTGGTAAAAGTGCGTATGTCCATGGGCCACGAGGTGGTGGGGCACTGGTTTAATGAGGAAGTGAAAGAAAACCTGGCCTTACTTGATGAAGTGGAACAGGCAGCGCGTGCGGTTAAGGGCAGTGAGCGCTCCTGGCAGCGAGCAGGGCATGAATACACGCTCTGGCTGGATGGCGAAGAAGTGATGGTCCGCGCTAATCAGCTGGAGTTCTCTGGCGATGAGATGGAAGAGGGGATGAGCTACTACGACGAAGAAAGTTTTTCGCTCTGTGGTGTAGAGGACTTTCTTCAGGTTGTGGCGGCATACCGCGAATTTGTGCAACAGCGTTAATTCATGCGGAGCCTGAGGGCTCCGCAAAACTATCTATTTAACGTAGGCCAGCAGGCTCAGAGAGTCACGTGCCAGCGCTTTGCATTTCTTTGCCGTTGGGATGCCGATACCGCTGAGATCGCGGTAGCTGTCTTCACCCAGCGCTTTCATATTGAAGGTGTCGTAATTACTCAGGTCCCACTGGTTTTGCTGGGCAAAAAAGACCAGTGCGCGACGAATCTGCCCATTAGGCAAATTCTGGTATCCACAGTCATTTTTCAGAAAAACAAAAACTGCCGTTAAATCGGCCATATCTTCGGCTTCGGACTCGCTGAGCGCGTAGCTATTTGCGCATACGGCCATCAGGCTGCCGAACAAAACTGTTCTGAAAAACGTCTTCATTGCTTCTACCACTGCATCACGGAATTTAAACGTTAGCATACTGCGAGCGAAGCGACGACCTTTATTATTAGCCGTTCACTTGACCTTCCCGTAAGGGGAAGGCTTATGCTTAAAAGATAGCCTGCTTAAGCTGCTGAATATAAGGAAGTGATTATGCAACGTCGTGACTTTTTAAAGTACTCCGTGGCGCTGGGCGTCGCGTCAGCGTTACCTCTGTGGAGCCGGAGCGTATTTGCCGCAGACCGCCCTGCATTGCCCATTCCTGACCTGCTAACCGCGGATGCCTCAAACCGTATGCAATTGGTGGTGCAAGCCGGAAAATCGAGCTTTGCTGGTAAAACAGCGACGACCTGGGGATATAACGGCAATTTACTCGGACCTGCGGTCAAGCTGAACAAAGGGCAATCGGTGACTGTGGATATCCATAACCAGCTTGCCGAAGAGACGACGTTGCACTGGCACGGTCTGGAAATCCCTGGTGAAGTCGACGGTGGGCCGCAAGGCATAATCCCGGCGGGCGGAAAACGTTCCGTGACCTTCACGCCGGATCAGCGCGCGGCAACCTGCTGGTTCCACCCGCATCAGCATGGGAAGACTGGTCGTCAGGTGGCGATGGGACTGGCCGGGCTGGTGCTGATTGAAGATGAAGAGATTCGCAAACTGCTGCTGCCTAAGCAGTGGGGTATTGATGATGTGCCGGTAATTATTCAGGACAAACAGTTCTCTGCTGATGGGCAGGTTGATTATCAACTGGACATCATGACCGCCGCTGTTGGCTGGTTTGGCGATACGCTGCTGACCAACGGGGCGATTTATCCTCAGCATGCCGCACCGCACGGCTGGCTGCGTCTGCGTCTGCTGAATGGTTGTAACGCGCGCTCGCTGAACATTGCAGCCAGCGACAATCGTCCTTTGTACGTCATTGCCAGCGACGGTGGACTGTTGGCGGAGCCGGTAAAAGTGACCGAGCTTCCTATGCTGATGGGTGAGCGCTTTGAAGTGCTGGTGGATGTCAGTGACGGCAAAGCTTTTGATCTGGTCACTCTGCCAGTCAGCCAGATGGGCATGGCAGTTGCGCCATTTGATAAGCCGCACCCGGTGATGCGCGTTCAGCCGCTGCTGATTAGCGCTTCCGGCACGCTGCCAGATTCTCTGATATCCATGCCATCGCTGCCGTCACTGGAAGGGCTGACGGTGCGCAAACTGCAATTGTCGATGGATCCGATGCTCGATATGATGGGCATGCAAATGCTGATGAAGAAATACGGCGCTCAGGCCATGGCGGGTATGGATCATGGGAAGATGATGGGCCATATGAATAATGACAATATGGGCCACGGCAATATGAATCATGGCAATATGAACCACGGTGAGATGGGGAATATGCAGCATGGTGATATGGGCAACATGAAGCATGGCGGATCGTTTGATTTCCATAACGCCAACCGGATTAATGGTCAGGCGTTTGATATGAATAAACCGATGTTTGCCGCGGCGAAAGGGCAGCACGAACGCTGGGTAATTTCCGGTCAGGGCGACATGATGCTGCATCCGTTCCACATTCACGGCACGCAGTTCCGCATTCTGTCTGAGAACGGCAAAGCGCCAGCCGCACACCGCGCGGGATGGAAGGACACGGTGCGGGTAGAAGGCGGCGTGAGCGAGGTGCTGGTGAAGTTTGACCACGACGCGCCAAAAGAGCATGCCTATATGGCGCACTGTCATCTGCTAGAGCATGAAGATACCGGGATGATGCTCGGCTTCACTGTCTAAAAAAATCGCGCTGTGCTTATCCGGTCTGCAGAAATCTCTCGTAGGCCGGATAAAACACAGTCTCTTTACAGCGTTTCATCGCACGACTCCCTCCTCCTGCAAATTCTGCTATTGCACATAAAGTAATCGCCTTTGAAGCCGATAATCATTGGGTACCCAATGTGAGTTCAATGGATGAAATACTATGATTAAAAATGTGCGCGTTATTACCGGCATTCTTCTGGTTCTCGCCATTTTCTGTTTGCTACAGGTCGTGACAGGAAGCTTTTTTTATTCTGCGGTAAACAATGATCGCCATAATTTCCAGAACTCAGGCACCCTGAACGCCCAACAGGAAAATCTGAGTGATAGCGTCAATACGCTGATTAAAACCCGGGTAACGGTAACCCGTGTAGCAATTCGTTTCTTAAAGAACCAACGCGATCCGGCCTCACTGGCGGCAATTGATACTTTGCTAAAAACGGCGAGTGAGTCAATGAAGAAGGCTGAGGGATACTTCGCGCATTATCAGTCATTGCCGCAGGTGTCGGGGCAGAATCCGCAAATTGCATCTGAAATGGAAAAACAGTATCGGCAGATGCACGACGTGATGGCGTTATCGATAGAGTATCTGCGCGCGAATAACTATCAAGCCTATGGCGATCTTGATGCTCAGAAGGCGCAGGATGAGATGGAAGCCAGCTATGACCAGTGGCGTAACGAAAATAACGCGCTGCTTCAGCACGCGGCGGCGGAGAATCAGCACAGCTTTACCCGCATGCAATGGACATTAGGGGCAATTGTCGTCGCTGTGCTCATCGTTCTGGGCATGATCTGGAGCGGGTTGCAGCATATGCTGCTTAAACCCCTGGCGCAGATTATGGAGCATATTCGCATTATTACCCGTGGTGATTTGACCCATCAACTCGACGTCCAGGGACGTAATGAAATGGGGCGTTTGGCGACGGGCTTAGATGAAATGCGACAGTCGCTGATTTCGA
The DNA here is from genome assembly GCF_014596815.2 of Citrobacter sp. C13. NCBI lineage: Bacteria > Pseudomonadati > Pseudomonadota > Gammaproteobacteria > Enterobacterales > Enterobacteriaceae > Citrobacter > Citrobacter sp. C13. The sequence goes on along the minus strand of NZ_CP115024.1, from coordinate 3,926,482 downwards.
CAGTCACGTCGGTGCGTAACAGCTCAGAAACGATTCATAGCGGTGCAGCGGAAATCTCATCAGGTAACAACGATCTGTCTTCGCGTACCGAGCAGCAGGCCGCTTCACTTGAAGAGACTGCCGCCAGCATGGAACAGCTTACTGCGACCGTGAAGCAAAATACGGACAATGCGAAACAGGCAACTCAACTGGCTAAGAATGCGTCTGATACTGCCGCGCGTGGTGGACGGGTTGTTGATACAGTCGTGCACACAATGAGTGAAATTGCCGGTAGCTCACAGCAAATTGCGCAGATCACCAGCGTCATCGACAGTATTGCTTTCCAGACCAATATCCTGGCGCTCAACGCGGCGGTTGAGGCAGCCAGAGCAGGAGAGCAGGGACGCGGATTTGCTGTTGTGGCGGGTGAAGTCCGTACCCTGGCAAGCCGTAGCGCTCAGGCAGCCAAAGAGATCAAGGCGTTGATTGATAACTCAACCCACAGCGTGGGGATGGGATCTCAGCAGGTGTCGGACGCGGGTAAAACGATGAAAGAGATTGTCGCTGCGGTTACCCGCGTGACGGACATCATGGGGGAAATCGCCTCCGCCTCGGAGGAGCAGAGTCGGGGGATTGAGCAGGTGAGTCTCGCGGTCTCGCAGATGGACAGTGTCACACAACAAAACGCCGCGCTGGTAGAGGAGTCTGCCGCCGCAGCCGCTTCGTTGGAACAACAAGCTGAACAGCTACGCCTGGCCGTGGCAGCATTTCGCATCACTCGCGATACCTCCAGCAGTGAGCATCGAAAACCGCCTAAGGATGCTCCGCAAGCGACCTCTGTGGGGAGTTCGACACAAGACCCGCACTGGGAAACGTTTTAGCCACATTCTGTCGTGCGAACCTGGTTTTGATTAATAAGCGCACAAAAAACGACGCAAACGGGTTCTCCTGTGAACTATCAGAGGAACCCGCTCTCTTTACTGGTATACTTCATCAACTGAATTGTTTGTATGCTGTCGCAAGTTTTGTGGTTAGAGCGGGTCGCCGTCTGTCAGTCGGTGTATCAACGTAAGCGCTTTCTTTCGATCTGCATGATGTGTCAACTGATAAAAATCAGTGAGTTATAGGGTTTATGAAACATACTGTTGAAGTGATGATCCCGGAAGCGGAGATCAAAGCGCGTATTGCTGAACTGGGGCGCCAGATTAACGAACGTTACAAGGACAGCGGCAGCGATATGGTGCTGGTTGGTCTGTTACGTGGCTCATTTATGTTTATGGCGGATCTGTGCCGTGAAGTGCATGTCTCTCACGAAGTCGATTTCATGACGGCATCCAGCTACGGTAGCGGAATGTCTACCACGCGTGATGTTAAAATCCTGAAAGACCTGGATGAAGACATTCGTGGCAAGGACGTGCTGATTGTCGAAGACATCATCGACTCCGGCAATACGTTGTCCAAAGTGCGTGAAATTCTGAGCCTGCGCGAGCCGAAATCCCTGGCTATCTGTACGCTGCTGGATAAACCGTCTCGCCGTGAAGTGAATGTTCCGGTCGAGTTTATCGGATTCTCTATTCCAGATGAATTTGTGGTCGGTTACGGCATTGACTATGCCCAGCGTTATCGCCATCTGCCGTATGTTGGCAAAGTGGTGCTGCTGGACGAGTAACTGGCTGGAGCGCCTGATGGCGCTTCGCTTATCAGACCTACGGTGTAGGTTTGTAGGCCGGGTAAGGCGTCGCCGCCTCCCGGCAATGTCACATTATTTATGGTTGCTGTGTTTCTGACTCAGGTTAGATAAGCCCTGGCGATAGCGCTGCTCCAGCGTTTCGCGGCTGGTGGCGGTGACGTCCAGATCGCGCAGCAGACCGTCATGAATGCCGTATGCCCAGCCGTGAATGGTCACTTTCTGACCGCGCTTCCAGGCTGAACGCATAATGGTTGAGTGGCCCAGGTTATAGACCTGTTCCATGACATTCAGTTCGCACAGGGTGTCCATGCGACGTTCCTGCGGCATTTCGCCCAGCAGTGAGCTGTGTTTGAACCAGATATCGCGGATGTGCAGTAACCAGTTATCAATCAGCCCCTGTTCTTTATTTTCAATTGCCGCCTGGACGCCGCCGCATCCATAGTGGCCGCATATAATAATATGTTCCACTTCCAGCACATCCACCGCATACTGAACGACTGAGAGACAGTTCAGATCGGTGTGAATAACCAGATTAGCAACATTACGGTGAACAAACAGTTCACCCGGTTCAAGACCGGTTAAACGTTCAGCGGGAACGCGGCTATCGGAACATCCAATCCATAGAAAACGCGGATTCTGGGCATGCGTCAGCGTTTCAAAAAATCCGGGATCCTCTTCTACCAGCATCTTTGACCATAGTGCATTGTTGCTGATGAGTGTATCTATGTCTTTCATGGAGTTGTACGACCCGAAGCCAGATAAATTCGATGGGCTAATATAGGGTAACTCCAGCATTAATTAAACTATATATAAAATGTCAGAACGTAAGGTAAGTAAAAAACCATGACCATTGCTCTGGAACTTCAACAACTTAAAAAAACCTATCCCGGTGGCGTTCAGGCGTTACGCGGCATAGATTTGCAAGTCGAAGCGGGTGATTTCTATGCGCTTTTGGGACCGAATGGCGCAGGAAAGTCCACCACCATTGGGATTATCAGCTCACTGGTGAATAAAACCTCCGGGCGGGTGAGCGTCTTCGGGTACGATCTCGAAAAAGATACGGTTAACGCTAAACGCCAGCTTGGTCTGGTACCGCAGGAGTTTAACTTTAACCCGTTTGAAACCGTGCAGCAGATCGTGGTGAATCAGGCGGGTTACTACGGTGTTGAGCATAAAGAAGCGGTCAAACGCAGCGAACTATATTTAAAGCAGCTCGATTTATGGGAAAAACGTAACGAGCGTGCGCGCATGCTTTCCGGCGGAATGAAACGCCGTCTGATGATTGCCCGTGCGCTGATGCACGAGCCGAAATTACTCATTCTGGATGAACCAACGGCGGGCGTCGACATTGAGTTACGTCGTTCAATGTGGGGCTTTTTAAAGGATTTAAACGATAAAGGCACCACTATTATTCTGACCACCCACTATCTCGAAGAAGCGGAAATGCTGTGTCGCAATATCGGCATTATTCAGCATGGTGAGTTGGTGGAAAACACCTCGATGAAGAGCCTGCTCTCCAAACTGAAATCCGAGACTTTTATCCTCGATCTGGCGCCGAAAAGCCCGCTGCCGAAACTGGAAGGTTATCAGTACCGGCTGGTCGACACTTCCACGCTGGAAGTGGAGGTTCTGCGTGAACAAGGGGTCAACAGCGTCTTTTCTCAGCTGAGTGCGCAGGGCATTCAGGTATTGAGTATGCGTAACAAAGCGAACCGACTGGAAGAACTGTTTGTTTCTCTGGTTCATGAAAAACAAGGAGATCGCGCATGATGCAGCTTTACTGGGTTGCGCTGAAAAGCATCTGGGCGAAAGAGATCCACCGCTTTATGCGTATCTGGGTCCAGACTCTGGTACCCCCCGTCATCACCATGACGCTCTATTTTATTATTTTTGGTAATTTGATTGGCTCGCGTATCGGCGAAATGCATGGCTTTAGCTACATGCAGTTTATTGTGCCGGGGCTGATTATGATGGCAGTGATCACCAACTCGTACGCCAACGTGGCCTCGTCGTTCTTTAGCGCCAAGTTTCAACGCAATATTGAAGAGCTGCTGGTCGCCCCGGTGCCGACGCACGTGATTATTGCCGGTTTCGTCGGCGGCGGCGTGGCGCGTGGCCTGTGCGTAGGCATTCTGGTGACGGCTATTTCACTGTTCTTCGTGCCGTTCCAGGTGCATTCCTGGGTCTTTGTGGCGCTCACGCTGGTGCTAACGGCAGTACTGTTCTCGCTGGCTGGCCTGCTGAACGCGGTTTTCGCCAAAACCTTTGACGATATCAGCCTGATCCCCACCTTCGTGTTGACGCCGCTGACCTATCTGGGTGGCGTGTTCTATTCGTTAACACTGCTGCCGCCGTTCTGGCAGGGACTGTCGCATCTGAACCCAATTGTCTACATGATTAGCGGCTTCCGCTACGGCTTCCTGGGTATTCATGATGTTCCGCTGGTCACCACGTTTGGCGTGCTAGTGGTGTTCATTGCGGCGTTTTACTTGCTGTGCTGGTACCTGATTCAGCGCGGACGCGGCCTGCGTAGCTAATTCTTTCTTCCTCTTCCTGGCCGGGAGAGGAAGACTTTTGATGCTTATCACCATTACCGATTTATCACCCTGATAAACTACTCGCCTGCTAAGGAGGTAGGCAATGTTAGGTTGGGTAATTACCTGTCATGACGATAAGGCACAGGATATGCTGCATCGTCTGGAGAAAAAGTACGGTCCGTTGGAGCAATGTCAGGCGGTAAGTTTCTGGCGTGGGCTCAGCTCGAATATGTTAAGCCGCATGATGTGCCATGCCCTGCATGCCACCGACTCAGGCGAGGGCGTGATCTTCCTGACGGATATGGCCGGGGCCGCGCCGTACCGCGTGGCCTCGTTAATGAGCCACAAACACCCCCAGTGTGAAGTGATTTCAGGTATCAGCTATCCATTGCTTGAGCGAATGATTTCGTCACGGGAATCGCTGAGCAGTTCTGCGTTTCGCGATTGCATCGTCGCGCTTGGCGGCCCCGAAGTCTCCAGCCTCTGGCATCAACAACAAAAAAATCCCCCCTTCGTGTTGAAGCATGATTTGTATGAGTATTAATCATTGGTATTGATGATGCTTTTGCTACAATAACCGAGGTTTCTCGCCTCGGTTATCTCATATGGTTATGCGCGTTCTGCTTGTTGTAGTGCTCCTGTTCTCTGGCAGCGTCGCCGCGGCTTTGCCTGCTCGCTATATGCAAACCACCGAAGCGGCCGCCGTATGGGCGCAGATTGGCAATAAGATGGTGACGGTCGGGAATATTCGCGCCGGGCAGATCCTTGCCGTTGAGCCCATCGCGGCAGACTATTACGAATTTACCTTTGGCTTTGGCACCGGATTTATTGATAAGGGACATCTGGAGCCGGTTCAGGGGAGGCAGAAAGTTGACGATGGTCTGGGCGATCTCAATAAACCGCTCAGCAATCAAAGCCTGATTACCTGGAAAGATACACCGGTTTATAATGCCCCAGATGTCGGTAGCGCGCCGTTTGGCGTGCTGGCAGATAATCTGCGCTATCCCATTATCAGTAAGCTTAAAGACCGACTCAACCAGACGTGGTTCCAGATCCGCATTGGCGGCAGACTGGCCTATGTTAGCGCTCTGGATGCGCAGGAAGACAACGGCATCCCGGTGTTAACGTATCACCATATTCTTCGCGATGAAGAGAATACCCGCTTTCGCCATACCTCCACGACGACCTCCGTACGTGCCTTCAGTAACCAGATGGCCTGGCTCCAGGACCGCGGCTACACGACGCTGACGATGTATCAACTGGAAGGCTATGTACGCAACAATATGAACCTCCCGGCGCGGGCGGTGGTGCTGACGTTCGACGATGGCCTGAAGTCGGTGAGTCGTTATGCTTACCCGATTCTGAAGCAGTATGGCTTTAAAGCCACGGCGTTTATCATTAGCTCACGCATTAAGCGCCACCCGCAGAAGTGGGATCCGAAATCGCTGCAGTTTATGAGCGTCTCTGAACTGAACGAGATCCGCGACGTGTTTGACTTCCAGTCGCATACCCATTTTTTACATCGGGTGGACGCTCATCATCGGCCGATCCTGCTGAGTCGCAGCTATCACAATATTCTGTTCGATTTTGCCCGTTCGCGTCGGGCGCTGTCCCAGTTCAATTCCCACGTTCTGTACCTTTCTTACCCGTTTGGTGGGTATAACGCCACGGCGGTAAAAGCGGCGGGCGATGCGGGATTCCACATGGCGGTGACCACGGTGAGAGGGAAGGTGAAGCCGGGAGATAATCCGATGCTGCTCAAAAGGCTGTATATTTTACGCACGGATTCGCTGGAAACGATGTCGCGGCTGATTAGCAATCAGCCGCAGGGGTAGCTTATTCGTAGGTGACCTGGAAAGTCACCGTGGTGCCGAAAACGCCCGCAGTCACCGGTTCAGAGCCGGTTTTCACCAGTTTCGCCTTCATGGTGTAATCGACGATATTGACCGGATCCTGATAGGCTATTTCACCCATCGCCAGGGTAAATCTGGAGCCATTGGCGTACAGATGATGGCTTGCTTCCGAACTGAGTTGTACCCCAACGCCACCCGCGGCGGTAATGGCAGAATTGCTGGTGATAGCATTAGTAAAATAGCCTTTATCCGCCGTGGTGTGCGAGGAGCTAATGGTGGAGTATACCGCCATAGTATTAACGCAGGTGCCGGTAATCTGAAACGACACCTCTTTGGTGCTGTCGTTTTCCAGATCGGAACGATACCAGTCTCCCAGGTCAACGGTGGTGGGCGCGCGTAACGCGCAGGTTGGCTCGTTTAAGGGAATATTAAACGACATTTCCGAGATGTTGATCAGCGGGCGGGGGTGATCATCGACTGTTCCCGTCATCGGATTGCCCAACGCTATTTCCCCCAGCGGGCCGCCGATGGCGGTTAGCATGGTCGTACCGCTCGGTACGCCTTTAAAATCGGGATACTGGTAAATCTCCATCCGCGCACGCCAGATTTGGTCGTCAACAATGCCTTCATCTTCATGGATGTCACCGGTGAGAGTCCATCCCCCTGTACCAGGCGGGAACCAGGCCGCGATGCGGTTATCATCAGGGTAGATCGCAATGGCGTAATAAATACCCTGAATGTTCGTTCTGAACATGGCTTTATTTTCCACGTAACCCAACACTAGCGAGGTATCTGTCTTCTGGTAAACGTTATCGCCGTCCTTGCCGACAACACAGTAAGACGTTAACGGAGGCTGCATCTCCATCAGGATTGTGGTGCTTATTTGCGTAGGCGCAGTGATGGTTCCCGGCGGCAGCGGTGTGATCACTGGTTGTACGCCTGGCGTCATAATCTGTCGCGCATTGTTATCATTGAAACGACACTCAAAGGCCGCATGGGCTGCGCCCGATGCGCCCAGGATCACCAGTGCCAGTGATAAACGACTCAATTTCATCATAAATCCTTTTATTCGTATTTGACGTCTACAACGACATTGCTGGTGACGATGCCTGCGGTGACCGCCCCGATATTCTGATAGCGCGCATAGAACTGATAATCCGTTAAATACTGTGCGCTGCTTTTGTTCGAGACATCGTACATCACCGCTGAACTGCCATCGCTGTTCAGTACGTTGGTTTTATAGTCGCTGGAAAATATCACCACGCCGACATTTTCCGCCGCGCCTGCCGTGGCGTCGTTTTTAAATACCTGATTCTGGTTGTTCCAGAACCCGGACTGCGGGCTGAAGCTGAACGTCAGTTGTTTAATGCCGCTACTGACATAGCATTCATCAACGTGGAGTGTAAACGGCGTGCCGCCCGCTTCGTCGGTGGGGGTGTAGCGGTTGCTGCCGTCGGCGTTATAAAACCAGTTACGCATTACGGTTGGCAGATACACATCATCGCCGTTTTCCACGCTGAATTTACAGGTGGTATCAACAATTGTCGCATTGAGGTTCGCATCTAACTCTCCTGCATGGCTGAAACCTGCCAGGCAAAACAACCCAGCCAGCAGCGTCAGGACTCGTCGGCGTAGAAAAAACGGTAGTGAGTGCATTCGTGTGGTCTCTGGGTTTTATTTATAGGTAATAACAAAGGTGATAGGGGCGGAGACTGCACCAGGATCCACCTTGGTAATATCTTCTCCTTTGGCGACGACGATACGGGAGCTGAAGAGCATCGAAGATGCTCCTTCGAGAGGAGTCCAGGACATAATATAATATTTTCCTGAGCATAACATTTCGACATCTCTGTCAACGTTGCCATACCAGAGTTCGAAGGCGGCATTATTACCAGCTGCATAGGAATTACCGTCGGCATTAACCCCGGAACAGCTCCCGCCAGCACCGGGCTTCGCTTTTATGTCGAGACCGGAAACGCCAGAACAGTCGGTATAGTTAATTTTAAATTGTACCACCCGCGATTTATTGGCTATCTCTGATTTAAACACATCACCATAGTCAATGATGCTGGTCGGGGCACCTGCCATATCAATAATTTGAGCGTTACAGGTGGTGCTGGTAAGTGTAGCGTTAAACGTCATTTCGACGTCATCGGTTCCTGTAATGGCCGCCGTTGTCGTTGCTGAGAATAAAATGGCAGAAAGAGACAGGACGGTTAAAAAGTTAATATTTTTCATCAAAGCGCTCCGTATTCTGCGCAACTTATTCATAACTAAAGTTGAAGGTAGCAATCGTCGTGAACTTGCCGATGGTCATAAGACCGGACTGTGTCTCTCGCAGGGTGGCCGTCAGCGACACTTCTTTTTGAGCAATTTCGTCTCGAGTCCACACCAGACCGCCAGTTTCCGAGCTATCGCCAATGGTGAAAGGGGCATCTATTGCTATGCTGCGGGCAATCTCAAGGGCCGCATATTCTGCGCCACCCTCGGCTTTCGCAATTTGATTTGCCAGGCCGGTGGTTAACCGGCTGTCAGCCGTTCCGTTAATCGTGGTTTTTAATGACGTCAATGACTCCGGGCACTCGACAATCACCAGTTTAAATGTCGCTGAGGCTTTACCCGCTTGCCCATCAGCAAGCGGGATAAAGACGTTAGAACGGCCAGGAATTAATACTGTTATATTTTGTTTGGTGTCACTGCCGAGCCCACCCACCAACTTCATATCACAGGTGGTTTCTCTAATGTTGGCGGTCAGGGTGGCATCCAGGGTGCTTTCTTCTGCGAACGCGGTTCCAGAGGCCGCTATTAACACAAAGGCGGCAACAGGCAGGCTGAGATAGCTTTTATTTCTGTTTACTCTCATGGTTTTTCCCTAAACATAAAATCACAATGAAATGGCTGCTAATACAGCGTCACTCCAGCTTTGGCAGATAATTACGGGTAGGTCACAACAAAGGTGACAGGGGCAGAAACGTTACCCATCTCGACAGTCGCCGCAGTTTGCCCCTCGGCAGCGACAATCCTTGACTGCATCGGGTATTGCCCGCTTCCGTTGGATATCGTCACCACCTGCGCTGCTGGCGGTGTCGTGCAGGAAAGCTGCACGCCGGTATCCACCGCGCCGCTCCAGATTTCAAACGCCGTTTTCAGGCCGCCGTCATACGATTTACCGGAGCACTTACCGCCTGAGCCCGGTTTGGCGGCGACCGTCGCGCTGGTCACGCCGGAGCAGTTGCTCAACTGGATTGAAAGCGGGACGGTGCTTTTGCCGATATCCGAACGATAAATATCGCCATATTTAATTTCGGCAGTGCTGGCACCGCTGCCGTCTACCACTTTTGCCGTGCAGGTTCCGGTGACGACGGTCGAGGTAAATTTCATCTTCGCCGAAGTGGTCCCGGAAATAACGGCGCTGCTGGCTACTCCCGAAAAGAGAACGGCAGAAACGGATAACGCGAGTAAAGCTGGGGTCAATTTCATGATAGTGCTCCGTATTCTGCGCAATTTATTCGTAGCTGAATTCAAAGGTAGCGGTGGCTTCAAAAGTGCCAGTGGTTACCCTGCCATCCTGTGTCGCCTGTAACACGGCAACCAGGGGCACTTCGCCAGCTTTAATTTCATCGTTTGTCCAGATCAGACTCTCGCCTGCGGCCGTTGAGTTGATCACGAACGGTGCGTTTGGCGTTGTCATACGTGCGATAGACACGGCGGTATAGTCGGCTCCGCCATTTTCTTTTTTAATGGCGTTAAGAATGCCCGTGGTTAAATAACCTGATTGACTCCCGGTTATTTTCGTTTTTAACGACGTCAGCGTCGGCGGGCATTCCACGATCATGATTTTGAAATTACCCTGTGCGGCCGCGTTGCCAGCCCGGTTGGCTGATGTGCCAAAGTCGCTAATCCGCACGCCAATATCGTTGCCGATTTGCAGCGTCTGGTCGGTGTCCGAGCCATTGCCGCCCTGTAACTTCATATTGCAGGTGGTTTCGTTCACGGTGGCAGTAAAGTTGACATCAAGGTTAGTCCCTTCCGCCAGCGCTGCTCCTGAGGCCGCCATCGCGATGAGAGCGATAACAGGCAGTCTGAGCATATTTTTTTTCATATTCCCTCTCACTGATTTCCCTAAGGTTACATCTGGCAAACCTGGTCACTCAGAACCGGCGTTAACCCTGCTTTCGTTGTATTTCCTGTTACCTGATAATGAACGGTACAGGTACTTTCTTTGCCGCTGCCCCAAACCACACGCAGCACGCCCTGATCCTCAACGCCGCGCACATAGGCCTGGCCCGCCTGGCCCACGGTGCCGATAGGCTCGTTCTTTTCATTCAGTACATCTGCACCCAATGGAATAAAACCTTTATCGCTGCGCTGTAATTCCAGAATCAGTGAACGGCCTTCATCGGTTTCAAAATTCACCAGTACCACAGCACCGCTGCGCGGTACGGTCACGGCGCTGGTGTTTTTCACTTCAACGTCAGTTTCCAGTGTGCTGATATCCAGCGATACGCGGTTCTCACGGTAAGCCGACATATACGGCATGATGCCGTAGCCGGATTTGCCTATTTCACTGTTGCCGTAGCCGATGCCAGCACCCTCTGCGCCGCTGGCCTTCACCAGCGCCAGCGCATCGGCATCACCGATACTGCCCGGTGCGAACGCTACCCCGCCAGAGTGCAGCACCATACCGCCGCTATAGGTGGCTGAATACTGTTTACTATTATCATCGCTATACGATGCTGAAACGCCCAGTGGACCATAACTGCTGTTCAGCGAGGTAAAACCGCTCACCTGATTAAGGTTGCCGTAGTTGCCACCGCCGCTGGAGGAGGCACTCACGGAATAACTGATATCGTTATTTTTCGTATTGCCACTGGCCGTTGAGTTGAAGCTGGCGCCGCCCTTCATATCTGAGTGCAGCCCCATATTGATATTGCTGAACCCGCCTGAACGATCGTAGCTATTCGAGAAGACGTTCAGCGGGATGCTGAGACTCAGATAGATGCTGTCATCTTTGGCTCCGTTTTGATCGTAGGAGCGTTGTAGCGACAGGCTGTAACTGCCGTAAGCAAAACTGTTGTTGTAGCCGAGGCTGTAATTGGAGGTAGAGCTGTCGCCATTCCAGTAATCCTGCCAGGTCCCGCTGACGTATACCGATCCGTAAGTAGAGTCGCTGGACTGTAGCGGCTGGTTAATACTGATCTGTACCTGATTTTTAGTGCGCTGGTAATCGGAATAGAGTTCGGCGCTAGACTGGTAAGCCTGGTTTTCATATTTCTGCCGCTTAACGCTATCCCGAAGGGAAGCGGCGTCGTTCAGGCTGAGATAATCTTCGGTTGAAAAACGATAAGCCGCCACGTTAAAGGAGGTATTCGTCGCCTCGACCATTTTACTGTAGGTCAGGCGATAGCTTTGCCCGCTTAACGTCCCCAGCTCGTCAACTTCGGCATGAGATTGGGTAATGTCGAAAGCAAATGCGCCGATGCGGGTGTTCATGGCCAGCCCCAGTAGCCCGGCATAGAAATCCATGTCGGTATACTGCGCGCCGATATAGCCGGTAAAGGTATTATTCAGACCGTAGTAAAACTGGGCGTAACCGACCTGCGGTTTGTCAGCGTAAGAATCGTTGTTCAACTCACCGACGCCGATATCCCAGCGCGTAGCGCCGGGGCGCAGCATTTGAGTCACGGAGGAGAAGGGCACGGTAAACGTGCGCTTGCTGCCATCAGATTCTTCAACGGTAACCAACAGGTCGTTACCGTAGCCGGTGGTGCTGAGGTCGTTTATCTCAAAGGCACCCGGTGGTACGGTAGTTTCGTAGATTTTATTGCCGCTTTGCGTAACGGTAACTTTGGCGTTACTGTTCGCCACACCGCGAATGACCGGCGCATAGTTGCTGGTGCCGATCGGTAACATACGGTCATCGTTATACATCCGTGCGCCACGCAGGCTGAAGGAGTCAAACGCATCGCCACGGGTGTAGGAATCGCCGAGCACCATTTGCGCGCTTAATGGCGTAATATCACGCTGTAAATAGATATCCTGGCTGGTGTATTTGCTGCCGTTGTCTTTATCCCAGTTCAGGTTGCCGCGTGAGCGTAAACGCCACGGCCCCATATTCAGACCATAACGCAAGCCCATATATGCTGTGTCGGATGTACTGCCGTTGCCTTCGCTATGCCAGGCGTTCATATCATAAGAAACGAGGGCGGCAGGGACGCCATCTTCCCACAGGGAGGGATCGACATAGCCCGCAGGGCGTTTCAGGATATAAATCTGGGGGAAGTTCAGATCGAGCGCCTGTTTACCTGTGTCATAATTTGCAGATGCACCGGGGTAATATTTTTTAATATCTATACAAGATGCATTATCGTCAGCAGCGTAATCACTGCTAATTGTTTTTGTATCAACGCCGGCTTGAGCTAATAATAATGGCGTAATACAGGCGCTGGCGCGATACGTACCATTTTCTTTGAAAGTAACTTCAGAGGTGATTTTTAAATTATTATTAAGGTTAATTTTAACCCGATAAACCCCGGCTAATACCGGGTTGCCATTCGCAAAACGGCTGACATCAATGTTTGTACCGCTGTTGAATAAGAATTGATCGTTAAATTCTACAGTCTCTTCTGTTTCCGGTACGGATTCCACAGCGCAAACAGAAAATGGAAGTGCGGCACTGACGGCAAGACATAATAGCGAACGTTTAAAAAGCATGGCATTCCCGCATAGTTAGCGTGGGTAGTTCCTTACCCACGACATCGACGCAAATAATAATTATTCAGATTAGTTAATTTTGGCTTCGCGTTTCTCAGAACCGCCGTTATCGTTAATGGTGTAATACATAACGGTTCCGCCGGTGTTATTTGTTAAACCTTTAACCGGCATATTGATATTACTAAAAGGCAGTATAGATTTACTTTCTACTTCGTAATTCTTGCCGCCGACTTTAAACGAGACGCTGGAAATAGAAACGTTGTAAGGCGCGTCATTTTGGGCAACCAGAGAAAGGGTATTCCCCTCTTTTTTCTGCGACCATTTGATATGCTCTGCGGCGTCGCCTGGCGTGCCTTTTAAGCTGTCCGGGCGGAAGAAAAGCTTGATGCGAGTACGAAACGCGAGCTGCAGCTGGTTCAGGCTTTCACCTTCTTTAGCTTTAGATTTTGGCGGAATCTCCAGAACGTTAAACCAGAACAGCGATTCACGATCCTGCGGCAAAGCGCCACCCATATAGGTAATACGCACCGACTGACCTTTTTGCGGATCAACACGAGAAACCGGCGGGGTAATGACAAACGGCAGCTTGAGTTCTTGTGGATTGGTTCCGTCACGCCCGTCATCCAGCCAGGTTTGCACCAGCAGCGGCTTATTGCCCCGGTTATCGAGGTTAACAATCACGTCTTTGGAGGATTGCGGATAGATAATACGCGTCCCGGAAATGACGATATCGGCGCTGGCCGGGAGAGAGGCGCAAATTGCTGCGGCAAAGCAGGTGGTTTTTAATCCCTTATAAAATGTTGTGCTGATCATTTTCCACTTCCTGTTGGAATGTTATTAAAAACCCCCTAACAATGTTAAGGGGTTGATTTTATATACTTAAAAAAACAGGACTTAATTATAGATAACGGTAAATGCTACCTGTGCCTGTACGGTACCAGCGGTTACCGGGTTGTTTGTTGTATCCCAGCCCTGACCTTGGGTATAGGCTACGCGGTAGAATAAATTGCCAATGCCGTTGGTGACAGTCGCGATCTGGGTGTTATTGGTCTGGTCAACTTTTACCTGATCTGTGTTGCTATTGCCGTTGTTAGACAATACCAGGTTTACGTTGGCAGCAGCATCTTGCAGGTTTGCCGGTGGCACCAGCATACCTTCAGAAGTGGAGCTGGAACCGCCCCAGGAGTCAAACTGTGCAGAGGCGCTGGTGACAGTTGCGGGATCGCACTCGGTCAGGTTCAGCGTGAAGTTCTTTTCACCTAAGGTGCTTTTGGCGCCCAATGCGTTAGCAAAGTCTTTCACAAACACGGTGTCCAGGTTAACGTCGAAGTCGTTACCGTTCTGGTCGATTTTGTTATCGACGGAAATTTTACAGGTATTGCTAGACACCAGTCCGTGGAAAGTAACAGTACCGGTATCCGATGGTACATCTGCCGCCATTGCAGAACCTGCGCTTATAACTAATGCGACTGCTGCTGCCAGACTATATTTCTTAAAAGACATTTTAATATCCATATTTTTGCTAAATAAAAACAAACGACACATATTGTATCGTGTTGTATTTTGAATTAAATTAATTCGAAGAGAGTTTATCGAATGTCGTTATGAAAAGAAATGACTGGTGTTGTTATAAAAAATAAAATAGATATTAAGTGTCGCTAATACTGTATAGTATACATAAGGTTACATTGGTATCTGGGTTGCATTAAATATAATATATTTATATGGGTGCGCTATTTAAAATAAAGGTGAATTTTATTTTGTATTTTTGAAATTCACTTGATAAATGTATTTACCAAGTGAATTCTTAAAAAAAATATCAGGCAACCTGGACCGGAATGGCTTTCGCGGTGCGCTTCATTTCGTTGTCGCCTTCAAAGTAGGCCACTTTCGGGCGCCATGTCCGGGCTTCTGCATCAGACATGGTGACGAAGCTGGCGATAATCACAATATCGCCAACCTCAGCGCAGTGCGCCGCGGCACCGTTGACCGAGATGATTTTAGAGCCGCGTTCAGCCGCAATTGCATAGGTTGAGAAGCGTTTTCCATTGGTCACGTTCCAGATATCAATCGCTTCGTTTTCCAGAATACCGGAGGCATCAAGGAAATCTTGGTCAATGGCACAGGAACCTTCGTAGTGCAGGTCCGCCTGCGTGACTTTTACGCGGTGGAGCTTGCCTTGCAGCATGGTGCGAATCATAACTTCTATACCCTGTCGTTTATCTTGGCTAAGCAGGCGATTGTGGCCTGCTTTGGAAATTATCAGGCAGTATTGCCCGATTTTTAACCCCTGTCTACTGGGCTAATGTAACGCTTTGATTATCGATCAGACGAGCCTGTCCCAGCCATGCGGCGACCAGAATGACCGCGCGTTTGCTGTTTTCGGTGAGTTCAAGCAGCGTGTCGGCATCACGGATCTGAATATCGTCGGCGCGAAAGCCTTTTTCGTTTAGCTCCTGCTCGGCAATGGCAATAATTTCCTCCTGGTCGCGTTCACCAGCCTGTAATTTTTCCCCGATGCGGCTCATTACTTTGTATAAGCCAGGGGCGATTTTACGCTGCTCTGCCGTCAGGTACCCGTTACGCGAGCTGAGTGCCAGACCATCTTTGGCGCGGATAATCGGCACGCCGACAATCTCAATGTCGTAGCCCATATCGGCGACCATTTTACGAATCAGCGCCAGTTGCTGGAAATCCTTCTCGCCGAAGCAGGCGATATCCGGCTGAATTAGGTTAAAAAGTTTGCTGACGATGGTGGAAACGCCGCGGAAGTGGCCTGGGCGGCTCGCACCTTCCAGCATGGTAGAGAGTCCCGGAACATCAACGTACGTCTGGCCTTCCAGTCCCTGCGGGTAGATTTCCTCAACGGCTGGAGCAAAGACATAATCGACTTTGCGTTTGTTCAGCTTTTCGCAATCTTCCTGCAGCGTGCGCGGATAGCGTACCAGATCTTCCGGTCTGTCGAATTGCATCGGGTTGACGAAAATGCTGACGATGACCACATCAGCCCGGGCTTTTGCCTCATCGACCAGTTTCATATGACCGTCGTGCAGATTACCCATGGTGGGAACCAATGCGATGCGTTTGCCTTCCAGACGCAGACGACGAATATGCTGGCGCAGCAGCGGCAGGGTTTCAATAATTAACACAACAAGGCTCCTTAATGGAAACTGTGTTCTTCGCCCGGATAAACGCCGGACTCCACTTCAGCCATATACTGCCGCACGGCGGCGCGCATGTCGCCTGCTTCATTGAGGAAATTCTTGGCAAATTTCGGGATGTGGCCGCCGGTAATGCCAAACGCGTCGTGCATAACGGGAATTTGCCCGTCGGTGACGTTACCGGCACCAATACCAATCACCGGAATCGACAGCGCTTCCGTGACACGCTTCGCCAGCTCAACCGGTACGCACTCCAGCACCAGCAACTGAGCGCCAGCGGCTTCTAAGGCCAGCGCGTCATCCAGCAGCACTTGTCCGGCATCGCCGCGGCCCTGAATTTTATAGCCGCCGAAGATATTCACCGACTGGGGCGTTAATCCCAGATGACCACAAACCGGCACGGCGCGTTCAGTGAGCATTTTCACCGTATCGACCAGCCAGGCGCCGCCTTCAATTTTGACCATATTAGCGCCCGCACGCATGACTACAGCAGCGTTTTCAAACGCCTGCTCCGGAGTGGCATAAGCCATAAACGGCAGGTCGGAGAGCAGTAGACAGTTAGGCGCGCCACGACGCACGGCACGAGTGTGGTAAGCGATATCTTCAACGGTCACGGGCAGAGTGGAGTCATGCCCCTGAATCGTCATGCCCAGCGAGTCGCCAACCAGCATCACATTGATACCTTCGTCGGCAAATAACTTAGCGAAGCTGTAGTCGTAGGCGGTAATTGTCGCGAAGCGTTTTTTCTCTTGCTTGCATTTCTGCAGCAGTGAAATGGTGGTGGGTTTCATAACATTTCCTGATGATGAAAGTCATATTTATCGGCATTCTAACAGTCACATTCAGGGGGGCAATTGTTTTAAGCAATCGTTTGGCGCTAAAGCAGTAAACGCTAAAGGGGAGAAGATACTTTACCAGTGTGCAGGTTTTGCAGCACCAAGATGGGTGAGGTGCTGATGCAGGCTGATACCATCCGGAAAGATAAGCTCAGGGGCAATTTCGAATAACGGCCACAGCATAAAACCACGGTTTTTCATGTCGTAGTGCGGTACGGTCAGACGTTCGGTGTTAATCACTTCATCGCCAAACAGCATAATGTCGAGGTCCAGCGTTCGTGGCCCCCAGCGTTCGGCTTTGCGCACCCGACCCTGTTGTAACTCAATGTGTTGGGTGTGATTGAGCAATTCTTCCGGCGCGAGGGTGGTTTCCAGCGCGACGGCGGCGTTCAGGTAATCGGGTTGATCCTGTGGGCCTAATGGTGGCGTACGGTAAAATGAGGAGACAGCCACGATTCGGCTGTCAGGGATTTCACCGATCGCTTTCACGGCAGCATTAACCTGCTCCAGAGGGGAGGCTAAATTACTGCCGAGGGCGATATATACCCGCCGTTTTTCACGCTGCATCTGTGTCACCACCTTGATGCGACTCGAAATTTGTTGGGTATACGTGATAGGTCATGCGGAGCCTTCACGGCGTGGCGCGCGTTTACGCGGGCGACGATGGCGGCGACGTGCGTCTGGCTCTTCATCCAGCTCGTTCAGCATGCCTTTTTGTTCTGGCGGCGCTGAAACCTGGAATTCACCCCACCATTTCGCCAGTCGCTGCAATTCCGCATTGTGTTCGACTTCAGCACGCAGCGCTAACAGGTCGTAAGCAGCGCGGAACTTTGGATGTTCCATCAGCTTCCAGGCGCGTTTACCCTGGCGACGGGACATCCGTAGCTGCAACTGCCAGATATCGCGGGTCAGCGAGGTCAGACGTTTCGGGATCGCCAGCGAGCGGCAGGCTTCGTCCAGCACGTCGTTCATTGCCAGCGCGAAAGCGTCGTAGTAGGCCAGACCGCTTTCTTGCGCAATTTTCTGTGCGGCTTCCAGTAGCGGATACCAGAACATTGCAGCGAACAAGAAGGCCGGGTTAACGCGCATATCATTGTGAATGCGGTTGTCGGTATTCTTCAATACCTGGGCAATGATGCGTTCCATTGGGCTGTCACCGTCTTCGGTGAAGTAGCGCGTAATGGTGGGGAACAGCGGCTGGAACAGGCTGTACTCACGCAGCTTTTTATAGGTTTCGTACCCATAGCCCGCCTGTAACAGCTTGAGTGCTTCTTCAAACAGGCGTGCAGGAGGAATATCGTTAAGCAACGTTGCCAGACGCGGGATAGGCTCCGCGGTTTCCGGGCTGATACGCATGTCGAGCTTGGCGGCAAAGCGTACGGCGCGCAGCATGCGCACGGGATCTTCGCGATAGCGCGTTTCCGGATTACCGATCAGGCGAATGATGCCCTCTTCGAGATCCTGCATTCCCCCGACGTAATCACGTACGGTGAAATCGGCTACGCTGTAATACAGGCTGTTAATCGTGAAGTCGCGACGCTGGGCATCTTCTTCGATGGAGCCGAAGATGTTGTCGCGCAGCAGCATACCGTTTTGCCCGCGCTGCGATGTTGTGCGATCGGATTCGCTGCCTTCATGATGACCGCGGAACGTCGCCACTTCGATAATTTCTGGGCCAAACATGACATGGGCCAGACGGAAACGGCGACCGACCAGGCGGCAGTTACGAAACAGTTTGCGCACCTGATCTGGCGTTGCATTAGTGGTGACATCAAAATCTTTCGGCTTTTTGCCCAGCAAAAGATCGCGCACGCCACCGCCAACCAGCCATGCCTCGTATCCGGCCTTATTGAGCCTGTACATTACCTTCAGGGCATTTTCACTGATATCTTTGCGGGAGATAGAGTGCTGCTCACGCGGAATTACCGTCATATGTGGACGGGCGACGGCGAGCTCAGCCTCGCGCTCCTCGCGGCTTAGCACCTTGCGGCAAAAATTAGCGACTCGGGTAAAAATAGTGCACCTCGGTAGTGTCAAACTTCAATCAGAACAAGTGTTGCTGTGTAAAAATAGCGGCTAATCATAGCTCAGCATGATGCATTTGAGAATGCCGGATTTAAGATCGCCGATTCAGGCACTGTTGTCAGACGCCAGTTCTCAACGGCAAACGTCAGGATCTGGTCCACTCGCATCTCCTGCCACGGGATATCGGCACGCTGGCCAAGAAAGCGTAGCGCGGCAATAATCACCGGGCGCGGATCGCCTTGTGGCAGCGCAGGTGCATGATTTTGTTTTGAAAGTTTAGCGCCTTGTTCGTTGAGCGCCAGTGGAAGATGAATATAGTCAGGCGCTTGCCAGCCAAACTGCTGATACAAAGAGATTTGCCGCACTGTGGGTTCGATAAGATCGGCACCGCGTACAATCTCCGTTACGCCCTGAAAGTGGTCATCAACCACCACGGCGAGGTTATAGGCAAACAGCCCGTCGCGACGGTGAATGATAAAATCTTCCCTCGCAAGCTGCGGGTCAGCCTGAATCTCACCGCGCAGTTGGTCCGTAAACTGCATTACCGGATGGCGTTGCTTGATGCGCACTGCCGCCTGCTCTGGTCCGTGGCGTAACTCACGGCAGTGACCGTCGTAAATACCGCCGACGCTTTGAATACGCGCCCGCGTGCAGGTGCAGTAATAGCTTAGATCCTGCTGATGCAGCCAGGTGAGCGCCTCGCGGTAGGCGTCATGACGCTGGGATTGCCATAAAATGTCGCCATCCCAGTACAGTCCGTAATGTTCCAGCTGACGCAGAATCGTGTCTGCAGCACCGGGAACTTCACGAGGGGGGTCAATATCTTCAATGCGCACTCGCCAGATTCCGCGTCGTGCGCGGGCCTGCAGGTAACTCCCGAGGGCGGCAATTAGTGAACCGAAATGCAGTTCGCCGGAAGGGGAAGGGGCGAAGCGGCCTATATAGTGTGAATCGCTCATTTTGCGGACTAACAAATAATAAGGCGGGAGAAGCTCCCGCCTGTAGTAAACGTGGTAAAAATGACCGGAATTAACCTGCCATTTGTTTTTCGCGGATTTCTGCCAGCGTTTTACAGTCGATGCACAGATCGGCTGTCGGACGCGCTTCCAGACGGCGAATACCAATTTCTACGCCGCATGATTCGCAGTAGCCGAAATCTTCGTCTTCTACTTTCTTCAGCGTCTTCTCGATCTTTTTGATCAGTTTGCGCTCACGGTCACGGTTACGCAGCTCAAGGCTGAATTCTTCTTCCTGTGCGGCGCGGTCCACCGGATCAGGGAAGTTAGCCGCTTCGTCTTGCATATGAGTTACGGTGCGATCGACTTCATCCCTAAGTTGATTGCGCCATGCCTCAAGAATACGCCTGAAGTGCGACAGCTGGGCTTCGTTCATATACTCTTCGCCCGGTTTCTCCTGGTACGGCTCCACCCCAGCGATGGCGAGAATACTCAGGGACGATGTTTTACGGTTTTGCCCTTCTTGCATGTTGCTTCTCCTTAACACGCACTATCGATCCCCATGTTCGGGGGAAAAATCAGGTCGCTATAAATAGCAGATGCTTTTCCGGATAGCAATTATCTAAACGTAACACTTGACAACCCTGTGAGGAAAAGCGTATTTGCCCACGCGCCCGGAATACTAATTGACCAGATATTTACACCATTACAAGGTAATGGGCAACGGCTCTTTAAGAGTCATACCGTGGGCAGAAAGTTCCGCTTTATAAACCAGAATTTCTACCCCCTTAAGCTGTGCTTCAACTAATAATTGCGCATATTTCGCATCGATATGGCGCGCGGGTGAAAACCGTGTAATGGCTGAATGTAGCACGGCGAAAAATATCACTGCCCGCTTGCCTTCAGCCGCTACGCTCATCAATTCCCGAAGATGCTTCTGACCTCGTTCAGTGATGGCATCGGGAAAATAACCCTGTTCTTTTTCCGCCAACGTGACTGATTTCACTTCAATATAGCAGTCAGGTCGGGAATCTGCCTGTAACAAAAAGTCGATGCGGCTCCCTTCGGCGCCGTATTTTACTTCACTTTTCAAAGTGCTGTAGCCTGAAACTTCCGAAATTAACGCCTGCTGAATCGCCTCTTTCGTTAATCTGTTGGCCCACAGCGTGTTAACACAAATAAATTCACCGGATTGAGTTTGCGTTAATTCCCAGGTATGTGGATATTTGCGTTTAGTATTTTCTGATGTCGAATACCAAACGGTGTCACCTGGCATTGCGCATCCGGTCATCGCACCGGTATTTGGGCAGTGTAGCGTTAACTCTGTGCCAGCTGGTGTGATCACATCCGCTAAAAAGCGCTTATAGCGCTGAATGAGCGTTGCAGGTTGTAAAGGTGGAGAAAATTGCATAAACAGTCCCTTTGATTATTCAGTCAGCGTCCAGCGTTGCAGCGGCGTATAACGCGTGCGTCCTCGTGCAAATGAGGAGGAATAAAGCGCAAACTCCGTGACCGGAAATGACCAGCCAAAGCCCGGTGGCGGGATTGGCACCGCGTGACCGGCATCGCGTAGCAGCGTGATATGCGGATGAAACGGCTGCGGGCTTTGGTAGCATCCACTGCGCGCGGCCTGTGCCCGCAGCATATTCGCCAGTTGCAGCAGCCCGCGCGGCGGCTGACGCATACCCAGCCACACGACCCTGGAGCGCAGCCATTGCCCGGCATCATCGAATTTGAGCGTAAAACCCGGCTGGCGAATACGCCCCGCGAGCTGCGACAGCGCCTGTTGCTTCTCGTCGCTGACGTCGCCTAAAAAGGCCAGTGTCAGATGCAGATTATCGGCGGCGACGGGACGACCCGCTTCAGGGGGGAACTGCGCGGCTCGCCAGTGGATTAGCTGCTCCCGAACCTCGCCTGGCAATTCAATCGCAAAGAACAGCCTTTTTGGCTCAGACATGATGGATACTCGGTTATGAATTAACGCGATGCTACAATGCAGCGCGAAGAATGTTAACCCTCTGGAGCCATTTGTGACGTCGTTGCCCGTTGCCGCCGTAGTGCCTGAACTGCTTACCGCCCTTGATGCCTCGTCGCAGGTTCTGCTGACGGCGCCGACCGGTGCCGGGAAATCGACCTGGTTGCCGTTGCGGCTTCTTGAGCATCGCGGTATCCAGGGGCGGATTATTTTGCTGGAGCCGCGTCGCCTGGCAGCGCGTAATGTGGCGCAGCGATTAGCGGAATTGCTGAACGAAAAGCCGGGTGAAACCGTGGGTTATCGCATGCGCGCACAAAGTTGCGTAGGGTCGCAGACCCGGCTGGAGGTAGTAACAGAGGGCGTCCTGACGCGGATGATCCAACGCGATCCTGAGTTGGCGGGCGTCGGGTTAGTGATTCTCGACGAATTTCACGAACGGAGTTTACAGGCTGACCTGGCGCTGGCGCTGTTATTGGATGTGCAGCAAGGGCTGCGTGACGATCTGAAACTGTTGATCATGTCCGCCACTCTCGACAACGGGCGTTTGCAGCAGA
Source organism: Citrobacter sp. C13 (assembly GCF_014596815.2). Classification (NCBI taxonomy): domain Bacteria; kingdom Pseudomonadati; phylum Pseudomonadota; class Gammaproteobacteria; order Enterobacterales; family Enterobacteriaceae; genus Citrobacter; species Citrobacter sp. C13. Next base: position 3,904,202 of record NZ_CP115024.1, on the reverse strand, counting down.
TGTTGCCCGATGCGCCGACGATCGTCTCGGAAGGCCGCGCATTTCCCGTTGAGCGACGGTATCAGCCGTTGGCGGCGCATTTGCGTTTTGATGAAGCGGTGGCGATAGCGACGGCGGAGTTATTGCGCCATGAAAGCGGGTCACTGCTGCTGTTTTTACCGGGGGTGGGCGAAATCCTGCGCGTACAGGAACAGTTGGCTACGCGTGTGGGCAGCGATGTTGTGCTGTGTCCACTGTATGGCGCGTTAACGCTTGCCGAGCAGCGTCAGGCGATTATGCCCGCGCCACAAGGCAAACGCAAAGTGGTGCTGGCGACTAATATTGCTGAAACCAGCTTAACGATTGAAGGCATCCGGCTGGTAGTGGACTGCGCCCAGGAGCGCGTGGCGCGCTATGACGTGCGTACCGGTTTGACGCGACTGATTACCCAGCGCATCAGCCAGGCATCGATGACTCAGCGCGCGGGACGTGCAGGTCGTCTGGAGCCCGGTATTTGCCTGCATCTGCTTGCCAAAGAGCAGGCAGAAAGAGCGGCAGCGCAGGGTGAAGCGGAAATATTGCAGAGCGATCTGTCCGGGCTACTGATGGAGTTGCTGCAATGGGGATGTACCGACCCTGAGCAACTGAACTGGCTGGATACGCCGCCCGCCATCAACCTGCAGGCGGCAAAACGGCTGTTGCAGATGCTGGGCGCGCTTGAGGGCGACAGGCTTAGCGCCACGGGGCAGAAAATGGCGACGTTGGGTAACGATCCTCGTTTAGCGGCGATGCTGGTCGGTGCCAAAAATAATACCGAAGCGGCTACGGCGGCAAAACTGGCTGCGATTCTGGAAGAGCCGCCGCGCGGTGGCAGTACCGATCTAACCGTGGCATTTTCGCGAAACCAGCCCGCCTGGCAGCAGCGCAGTCAACAGTTGCTGAAACGGCTTAATGTTAGCAGCGGACAGCCGGACAGCACGCTGCTCTCCCCGTTGCTGGCGCGGGCGTTTGCCGATCGGATCGCGCGTCGACGTGGGCAGGAAGGACGCTATCAACTGGCGAATGGCATGGGCGCAATGCTGGATGCCGATGATGCCTCAGGACGCCATGAATGGTTGATAGCGCCGCTTTTGTTGCAGGGCAGTGCTTCTCCAGACGCGCGTATCTTGCTGGCTCTGCCGCTGGATATCGAGTCGCTGATGCAGGCATGTCCTGGACTGCTACAACAGTCCGACACCATCGAATGGGATGAAACCCAGGGAACGTTAAAGGCATGGCGTCGGTCGCGCATTGGTCAGCTCACGGTAAAAGTACAGCCATTGGCCAAACCCTCGGAAGAGGAGTTGCATCAGGCGATGTTGAACGGCATTCGCGATAAAGGGCTAAGTGTGCTCAACTGGACGCCGGAAGCCGAGCAGTTTCGACTGCGTCTGCAATGTGCGGCAAACTGGTTGCCAGAATACGACTGGCCCGCGGTAGATGAGGAGTCTCTGCTGGCGACGCTGGAGAGCTGGCTGCTGCCGCACATGAGCGGTGTACACTCGTTACGTGCATTAAAAGCACTCAATATGGGGCTGGCGTTGCGCGGTTTGCTGGACTGGTCAATGCTGCAACGTCTGGATAGTGAACTGCCGGCGCATTACACTGTGCCGACGGGAAGCCGGATTGCCATTCGCTATCATGAGGATAATCCTCCAGTATTGGCAGTTCGGATGCAGGAAATGTTTGGTGAAGCAAAGACCCCAACCATTGCCCAGGGGCGCGTGCCGCTGGTGCTGGAGCTGCTGTCTCCGGCCCAAAGACCTCTACAGGTGACGAGCGATCTGAGCGCGTTCTGGCAGGGATCGTACCGCGAGGTGCAAAAAGAGATGAAAGGGCGTTATCCCAAACATGTCTGGCCGGACGATCCGGCGAATACCGCGCCAACGCGGCGTACCAAAAAGTATTCGTAATGTAACGGTAGGCCGAATAAGGCGTTATGCCGCATCCGGCGAAAGAGCGGTAATAATTGAGAGATTTCTTCTTCTGTCGCAGGACGGAAGAACAGAGAATCGGGCCCTTGCGCCTGAATGTTGCGGAGAAAAAGCATGGCGGGGAATGACCGCGAGCCAATTGGACGTAAAGGGAAACCCTCGCGTCCGGTGAAACAAAAGGTGAGCCGTCGTCAACTCAGAGATGAAGAGTATGACGACGATTATGATGATGACTATGAGGATGAAGAACCGATGCCGCGTAAGGGTAAAGGCAAAGGGCGTAAGCCTCGTGGTAAGCGCGGCTGGTTCTGGCTGCTGGTAAAACTGTCGATTGTCTTTTTGGTGCTGATCGCCATTTATGGCGTTTATCTGGATCAAAAAATTCGTAGCCGTATTGATGGCAAAGTCTGGCAGCTTCCTGCGGCAGTATATGGCCGTATGGTTAACCTTGAGCCAGAAATGCCTATCGGCAAGAACGAGATGGTGAAGCTGCTGGAGGCCACGCAGTACCGTCAGGTGACGAAGATGACGCGTCCGGGTGAATTTACCGTGCAGGCGAAGAGCATCGAGATGATTCGTCGTCCGTTTGACTTCCCGGACAGTAAAGAAGGGCAGGTGCGTGCGCGTCTGACCTTTGACGGCGATCATCTGGATACCATCGAGAATATGGATAACAACCGCCAGTTCGGTTTCTTCCGTCTCGATCCGCGTTTGATCACCATGCTCTCTTCACCTAACGGCGAGCAGCGCCTGTTTGTTCCGCGTAGCGGCTTCCCGGATCTGCTGGTGGACACGCTGCTGGCGACCGAAGACCGTCACTTCTATGAGCATGACGGTATCAGCCTTTATTCCATTGGTCGTGCGGTGCTGGCGAACCTGACGGCAGGCCGTACAGTTCAGGGGGCCAGTACGCTGACTCAGCAGCTGGTGAAAAACCTGTTCCTGTCCAGCGAGCGTTCCTACTGGCGTAAGGCCAACGAAGCCTATATGGCGCTGATCATGGATGCGCGTTACAGCAAAGACCGCATTCTTGAGCTGTACATGAACGAAGTCTATCTCGGACAAAGCGGTGATAACGAGATTCGCGGCTTCCCGCTGGCGAGCCTCTATTATTTCGGCCGTCCGGTAGAAGAGCTGAGCCTCGACCAGCAGGCGCTGCTGGTGGGGATGGTTAAAGGGGCATCGATCTACAACCCGTGGCGTAACCCGAAACTGGCGCTGGAGCGTCGTAACCTGGTTCTGCGTTTGCTGCAGCAGCAGCAGATTATCGACCAGGATCTGTACGACATGCTGAGTGCGCGTCCGTTAGGCGTACAGCCGCGTGGTGGGGTTATCTCCCCGCAGCCTGCCTTTATGCAGATGGTGCGTCAGGAGCTACAGGCGAAGCTGGGCGATAAAGTTAAAGATCTCTCTGGCGTGAAGATTTTCACCACCTTTGATTCCGTGGCGCAGGATGCTGCAGAAAAAGCGGCGGTGGAAGGTATTCCGGTGCTGAAGAAACAGCGTAAGCTGAGCGATCTGGAAACGGCAATTGTGGTGGTTGACCGCTTTAGCGGTGAAGTTCGCGCTATGGTCGGTGGAGCCGAACCGCAGTTTGCGGGCTATAACCGTGCGATGCAGGCGCGTCGTTCGATTGGTTCTCTGGCCAAGCCTGCGACCTATCTGACCGCGCTCAGCCAGCCGAAGCTGTACCGCCTGAATACCTGGATTGCCGACGCCCCGATTGCGCTGCGTCAGCCGAACGGCCAGGTGTGGTCGCCGCAGAACGATGACCGTCGCTATAGCGAAAGCGGGAAAGTGATGCTGGTGGATGCGTTAACGCGTTCAATGAACGTGCCAACGGTAAATCTGGGGATGGCGCTGGGTCTGCCTGCGGTAACCGATACCTGGTTGAAGCTGGGCGCGCCGAAAGATCAGCTTAATCCGGTTCCGGCCATGCTGCTGGGGGCGTTGAACCTGACGCCAATCGAAGTGGCTCAGGCGTTCCAGACTATCGCCAGCGGCGGGAACCGTGCGCCGCTGTCGGCGCTGCGTTCGGTGATTGCCGAAGATGGTACCGTGCTGTACCAGAGCTTCCCACAGGCTGAGCGCGCTGTTCCGGCGCAGGCGGCGTATATGACGCTGTGGACCATGCAGCAGGTGGTTCAGCGTGGTACGGGTCGTCAGCTTGGCGCGAAATATCCTGGCTTGCATCTGGCAGGGAAAACCGGGACCACCAACAACAACGTGGATACCTGGTTTGCCGGGATCGACGGCAGCCAGGTGACCATCACCTGGGTAGGCCGTGATAACAACCAGCCAACCAAGCTGTACGGTGCCAGCGGCGCGATGTCGATTTATCAGCGTTATCTGGCAAACCAGACGCCAACACCGCTGGTGCTGACGCCACCGGAGGATGTGGTGGATATGGGCGTAGACTACGACGGTAACTTCGTTTGCAGCGGCGGGATGCGTACGCTTCCGGTATGGACCACCGATCCGGATTCACTGTGCCAACAAGGTGAGATGTTGCAGCAGTCGGGTAATCCGTTCGATCAATCTTCCCAACAGCCGCAGCAACAGCAGCCTCAACAGCAGCAACCGCCGCAGCAGGAGAAGAAGGACGGCGATGGCGTGGCCGGTTGGATTAAAGAGATGTTTGGCGGTAACTAACGCCTGCCTAAAAACCCGCTTCGGCGGGTTTTTCTTTTTTGCGCTATTTGGTTTTAGCTTGCCTTACCTGACGGCGCTGCACTTATCAAGCCTACGGGATTAAGGCAGCCATCCGGTACGTTATCCGTTAAAACATTTCAGCCTAATTTATTAACCCTTTCTTTTCATCTGGTTATTTCTTAACCCCTCAGTTTTAGTAGGGACGCGTATTGCTTGCTATCTCGCCAGAGTTTCGAATATTATGCTGCCGTTATAATAATAATTCTCGTTTACGTTATCATTCACTTTCATCAGAGAAATACCAATGGCGCGTCTTAAAACTGCTCAGCCAAGTTCATCGCTGCGTAAAATCGCAGTAGTGGTAGCCACAGCGGTTAGCGGCATGTCTGTCTATGCACAGGCGGCGGTTGACCCGAAAGAAGAAACCATCACCGTAACTGCTGCACCTGCTCCGCAGGAAAGCGCATGGGGGCCAGCGGCAACCATCGCTGCACGACAGTCTGCTACGGCGACCAAAACAGATACTCCTATTCAGAAAGTTCCGCAGTCTATTTCAGTGGTCACCGCCGAAGAGATGGCGTTGCATCAGCCGAAATCGGTTAAAGAAGCACTCAGCTACACCCCGGGCGTTGCCGTGGGCACGCGTGGTGCTTCTAATACCTATGACTACCTGATTATTCGCGGATTTGCCGCCGACGGCCAAAGTCAGAATAACTATCTGAATGGCCTGAAGATGCAGGGCAACTTCTACAACGATGCGGTTATCGACCCCTATATGCTGGAACGCGCTGAAGTGATGCGTGGTCCGGTTTCCGTTCTGTACGGAAAGAGCAACCCGGGTGGGTTGTTGAACATGGTCAGCAAGCGCCCGACAACGGAGCCGCTGAAAGAAGTTCAGTTCAAAATGGGCACAGACAGTCTGTTCCAGACCGGTTTTGACTTCAGCGATGCGCTGGATGACGATGGTGTGTACTCATACCGTCTGACCGGCCTGGCGCGTTCCGCGAATGCGCAGCAGCAGGGCGCAGAAGAACAACGTTATGCCATCGCGCCATCTTTCACATGGCGTCCGAATGATAAGACGAATTTCACCTTCCTCTCCTACTTCCAGAACGAGCCGGAAACCGGTTATTACGGCTGGTTGCCGAAAGAGGGGACCGTGTCTAAGCTGCCAAATGGTTCACGTCTGCCGACCGATTTCAACGAAGGTGCGGACAAACAATACCTACTCTCGTAACGAGAAGATGGTGGGCTACAGCTTCGACCACGAATTTAACGACACCTTTACCGTACGTCAGAACCTGCGCTACGCGCAAAACAAAGTGTCGCAGAAAAGCGTGTACGGCTACGGCATGTGCTCCGATCCGCTGTATACCAAAGATCCGGCTAACAGCCCTTGCGCCAGCATCCCTCAGTCTGATTGGGATCACACGCTGACTCGTCAGTACGTTGACGATAATGAAAAATTGCAGAATTTCTCTGTTGATACCCAGTTGCAGAGCACATTCGCCACCGGTTCCCTGGATCACACATTGCTGACCGGCGTTGACTATATGCGTATGCGTAACGATATCAACTCCTGGTTCGGTTGGGCTGGTTCGGTAGCGCCGTCTGATATCTATAATCTTGACCGTAGCGATTTTGACTTTGGCTCGCACCCTGGACCTGGCGCAGCTTATCGCGTTCTGAATAAACAGGAACAAACGGGCCTGTACGCTCAGGATCAGATGCAGTGGGATAAGGTGCTAGTCACTCTGGGCGGTCGTTACGACTGGGCTAAGCAGGACTCTCTGAACCGAGTTTCTGGTGTGCTGGACTCCCGTGATGACCGACAGTTCACCTGGCGTGGCGGTGTTAACTATCTGTTCGATAACGGTGTAACCCCGTATTTCAGCTACAGCGAATCGTTTGAACCAAATTCTCAGGTTGGGGAAAGCGGTAATATCTTTGCGCCATCTAAAGGTAAGCAGTACGAAGCGGGCGTGAAGTACGTACCGAGCGATCGTCCGATCGTGTTGACCGGTGCTGTTTACCAGTTGACCAAAACCAACAACCTGATGGCCGACCCGAATGGATCGATCTGGTCAGTTGAAGGCGGCGAAATTCGCTCACGTGGTGTAGAAATTGAAGCGAAAGCGGCGCTGTCAGCCAGCGTTAACGTGGTTGGTTCTTATACCTATACCGATGCGGAATACACCACTGACACCAACTACAAAGGCAATACGCCTGCCCAGGTGCCAAAACATATGGCATCACTGTGGGGGGATTACACCCTCTATGATGGTGCGCTTTCCGGGCTGACGTTGGGTACGGGTGTTCGTTATACTAGTTCCAGTTATGGCGATCCGGCAAACTCCTTCAAAGTGGGAAGCTACACGCTGGTAGATGCGTTAGTGCGTTACGATCTGGCGCGTGTAGGTATGGCTGGCTCCAACGTGGCGCTGCATGTGAACAACCTGTTTGACCGTGAATACGTCGCCAGCTGCTTCAATACCTATGGCTGCTTCTGGGGCGCAGAACGTCAGGTCGTTGCAACTGCAACCTTCCGTTTCTAATTTCTCTTTGGGCACGCTTTGCGTGCCCGTTTTACAAGTTGGCTGCTATGCAGGAAAACAGATCCCATCCCGACACCACTTTTGCGTTGCGTAATGTCTCCTTTCGTGTGCCTGGCCGCACGCTTTTGCATCCTCTCTCATTAACTTTTCCTGTGGGGAAAGTGACTGGTCTTATCGGCCACAACGGTTCCGGTAAATCGACGTTATTGAAAATGCTGGGACGTCATCAGCCGCCGTCAGAAGGTGAAATCCTGCTCGATGAACAGCCGCTGGAGAGCTGGAGCAGCAAAGCGTTTGCCCGCAAGGTCGCCTACCTGCCGCAACAGCTGCCGCAGGCAGAAGGGATGACCGTACGCGAACTGGTGGCGATTGGTCGTTATCCATGGCACGGGGCGCTGGGGCGTTTTGGCGTTGCCGATAGAGAGAAAGTAGAAGAAGCGATTTCGCTGGTCGGTTTAAAACCGCTGGCGCACCGTCTGGTCGATAGCCTGTCCGGTGGGGAACGCCAACGTGCGTGGATTGCCATGCTGGTGGCACAGGACAGCCGCTGCCTGCTGCTTGATGAACCAACATCCGCGCTGGATATCGCCCATCAGGTTGACGTGCTGGCGCTGGTGCACCGCTTAAGCCAGCAGCGAGGGCTGACGGTGGTTGCGGTGCTGCATGATATCAATATGGCGGCCCGCTACTGCGATTACCTCGTTGCGCTGCGCGGCGGTGAGATGATTTCTCAAGGAACGCCAGCTGAACTGATGCGCAGTGAAACTCTGGAACAAATTTACGGTATCCCGATGGGCATTTTGCCGCATCCGGCCGGTGCCGCACCCGTGAGTTTTGTCTATTAATGATCGGATTACATCATATTACCCGTCGGCGATTGCTTACGGCGATGGCGCTGTCGCCTCTGCTGTGGCGGATGAATACGGCGCACGCCGCGGCGGTTGATCCACAGCGCATTGTCGCGCTGGAATGGCTGCCGGTAGAGCTGCTGCTGGCGCTGGGGATTACGCCGTACGGCATCGCAGATATCCCTAACTACAAGCTGTGGGTCAGTGAACCTCCTCTGCCTGATTCGGTGATTGACGTCGGGCTACGTACGGAGCCCAATCTCGAACTGCTGACCGAAATGAAGCCCTCATTTCTGCTCTGGTCGGCAGGCTATGGTCCTTCCCCTGAAAAGCTGGCGCGGATTGCACCTGGCCGGGGATTTAACTTCAGCGATGGCAAAAAGCCGCTGGCCGTTGCGCGACAATCGCTGCAGGAAATGGCGCAATTGTTCAATCTGCAAGCCTCTGCTGAACGCCATCTGACCGAGTACGATCGTTTTATCGCCAGCCTGAAACCGCGCTTCATTCAACGTGGCGCGCGCCCCGTATTGCTTACGTCCTTGCTTGATTCGCGACATATGCTGGTGTTTGGCTCAAACAGCCTGTTCCAGGACGTACTGGACGAATATGGGATCCCTAATGCCTGGCAGGGAGAAACAAACTTCTGGGGTAGCACTGCCGTGAGTATTGACCGTCTGGCTGCTTATAAGGATGTCGATGTGCTGTGCTTTGATCACGGCAACGATAAAGAGATGGCTGGGCTGATGTCTACGCCATTATGGCAGGCGATGCCGTTTGTCCGTAGCGGACGTTTTCAACGTGTGCCTGCCGTTTGGTTTTATGGCGCAACGCTATCGGCCATGCATTTTGCCCGTATTCTGGATAATGCGTTGGGAGGCAAAGCGTGAGCAGGAAACTTGAAATGCCGGATGGCGGCGCAAAAAGCGCCTTATCCGACCTACGGTTTGGGCGCTTTGTAGGCCGGATAAGGCGAAGCCGCCATCCGGCGTTGCTGTTGTTGGTGCTGTTTGTTGCTGCCTGCTGGCTGACATGGGTTAACTTCTCCGTTGCGCTACCGCGCAGTCAGTGGCAACAGGCTATCTGGTCACCGGATATCGACATCATTGAGCAGATGGTTTTTCACTATAGCCTGCTGCCGAGGCTGGCGATTTCTCTGCTGGTCGGCGCCGGGCTGGGGCTGGTCGGCGTATTGTTTCAGCAGGTGTTGCGTAACCCTCTGGCGGAGCCAACCACACTGGGCGTTGCGACCGGGGCGCAGTTGGGCATTACGGTTACCACGCTGTGGGCAATCCCTGGCGCGTTGACCATGCAATTTGCGGCGCTGGCAGGGGCATGTGTTGTTGGGGCGCTGGTGTTTGGCGTTGCCTGGGGCAAACGTCTTTCTCCGGTGACGTTAATCCTTGCCGGGCTGGTGGTCAGCCTGTACTGCGGGGCGATTAACCAGTTGATGGTTATCTTCCATCACGATCAGCTGCAAAGCATGTTTTTATGGAGCAGTGGCACGCTAACGCAAACCGACTGGAGTGGCGTACAGCGTCTGTGGCCGCAGCTGCTGGGCGGCGTGATGCTGACTCTGTTGTTATTACGCCCAATGACGTTGATGGGACTGGATGACGGCGTGGCGCGTAACCTCGGTCTGGCGTTGTCGCTGGCGCGTCTGGCGGCGTTATCGCTGGCCATTGTCATCAGCGCCTTACTGGTTAACGCGGTTGGGATTATCGGCTTTATTGGTCTGTTTGCACCGCTGCTGGCGAAAATGCTCGGTGCGCGACGTTTGCTGGCGCGTCTGGTACTGGCCCCGCTGATTGGTGCGTTGATCCTCTGGCTCTCCGACCAAATCATTCTGTGGTTGACCCGCGTATGGATGGAAGTCTCCACCGGTTCAGTGACGGCGTTGATTGGCGCACCGTTGCTGCTGTGGTTGTTGCCGCGCTTGAGGAGTATGAGCGCCCCGGATATGAACGCCAGTAATCGCATCGCCGCTGAACGTCAGAATGTGCTGATGTTTGCGCTGGCCGGTGGCGTAATCTTGTTGCTAACCCTCGTGGTGGCGCTGTCGTTTGGCCGCGACGCACATGGCTGGACATGGGCCAGCGGCGCGATGCTGGATGAGCTGATGCCCTGGCGCTGGCCTCGCATTCTGGCGGCCCTGATTGCCGGGGTGATGCTGGCGGTAGCGGGCTGTATTATTCAGCGTCTGACGGGCAATCCGATGGCCAGTCCGGAAGTGCTGGGCATTAGCTCCGGTGCGGCATTTGGCGTGGTGCTCATGCTGTTTTTGGTCCCCGGAAATGCTTTTGGCTGGCTGCTGCCTGCCGGAAGCCTCGGGGCCGCGGCTACTCTGCTTATCATTATGATTGCCGCCGGGCGCGGTGGTTTTTCACCGCACCGTATGCTGCTGGCCGGCATGGCGCTCAGTACGGCGTTTACTATGCTGCTGATGATGCTGCAGGCCAGCGGCGATCCGCGCATGGCGGGCGTGTTGACCTGGATTTCCGGTTCAACCTATAACGCGAGTGGAGAGCAGGTACTGCGTACCGGGATTGTGATGGTGATTCTGCTGGCGATGACGCCGCTGTGCCGCCGTTGGCTGACAATTTTACCGCTCGGCGGCGATACGGCGCGGGCTGTCGGCATGGCTATCACGCCATCACGCGTAGGGTTACTGTTGCTGGCGGCAGGGTTGACGGCGACAGCCACCATGACTATTGGACCGTTGAGCTTTGTCGGGCTGATGGCGCCGCATATTGCCCGTATGATGGGTTTTCGTCGGGCGATGCCGCATATGCTGATTTCGGCGCTGGCGGGTGGCGTGTTGCTGGTCTTTGCTGACTGGTGCGGCAGGATGGTGCTGTTTCCGTATCAGATCCCGGCGGGGTTATTGTCGACGTTTATTGGCGCGCCGTACTTTATCTATCTGTTGAGAAAGCAGAGCCGCTGAGGCTGACCCCTTTCATGTAGGCCGGATAAGACGTTTTGCGTCGACATCCGGCAATAAAAAAGCCGGGTGGCGGCTTCGCCTTACCCGGCCTACATTTCTGCACGTTCTCTTTTTTACAATTTCGCAAACACCCGGCGCGCGGCGTCGATGGTGTTATTGATATCGTCTTCACTGTGCGCCACGGACATAAAGCCTGCTTCGAACGCGGACGGCGCCAGATAAATTCCTTCATCCAGCATCATGTGGAAGAAACGCTTGAAGCGTTCAACGTCACATGCCATCACATCCTGATAGCAGGTTACGGTTTCTGCATCGGTGAAGAAAATCCCGAACATCCCGCCCACATGGTTAACCACCAGCGGAATATTCGCTTCTTCGGCAGCTTCCAGCAGACCTTCCGCCAGACGCGTCGTCAGTTCGTTCAGCGTTTCATGAATACCCGGTTGAGCGACTTCGGTCAGACAGGCATAACCTGCCGCCATTGCGATTGGGTTACCGGAAAGCGTACCCGCCTGGTAAACCGGACCGGTCGGCGCCAGCGCGTCCATCACATCGCGGCGGCCACCGAATGCGCCAACGGGCATCCCACCACCGATGATTTTACCGAGGCAGGTCAGATCCGGCACGACACCGTAATAATCCTGCGCACCAGCCAGCGCTACGCGGAAACCGGTCATTACTTCATCAATGATCAACAGTGCGCCAAACTCATCGCACAGGGCACGCAGACCCGGCAGGAATTCCGGCAGCGGCGGGATGCAGTTCATGTTGCCCGCAACCGGTTCAACGATGATGCAGGCGATCTCCTGCGGATACTGTTCAAATGCCGCACGTACTGAAGAAAGATCGTTGTAGGTGCAGGTCAGGGTGTGTTTCGCGAAATCGGCCGGAACGCCCGGAGAGTTCGGCTGACCCAGCGTTAACGCGCCGGAACCGGCTTTAACCAGCAGGCAATCGGCGTGGCCGTGGTAGCAGCCTTCAAATTTGATGATTTTATCGCGACCGGTGAAACCGCGCGCCAGACGGATTGCGCTCATCGTCGCTTCCGTACCGGAGTTCACCATACGCACCATGTCCATGGTCGGCACGAGTTCAGTGACCAGCTCCGCCATTTTCACTTCCATTTCGGTCGGTGCGCCGAAGCTTAAACCGCGCTCCGCTGCTTCAATCACCGCATTACGGATTGCCGGGTGATTATGGCCCAGCACCATCGGTCCCCAGGAACCGACGTAGTCAACATAGGCTTTACCATCGACATCGTACAGATACGCGCCGTCGGCTTTTTCGATAAACAGCGGAGTACCACCCACGCCAGTAAAGGCGCGAACGGGGGAGTTAACGCCGCCTGGGATAAGTTCGCGTGCTGCGCTGTAGAGATTTTCAGACTTACTCATGGATGGGGTCCTGGTTCGTAGAAAAAGTAAATGCCCGCTATTCTAGTTATTCAGAGAAGGTTATGAAAGTTTTACGCATTTGAAACAATACGATTTGCAGGGGATTTTCGTGAAATGTGCGAGTAGAATGCCGATTCCGTATTTGTATTACCAATTAATGATCATCTGATGAAGACAGACACTCCCTCTTTTGAAGCACAACAAATTGTGCGTTTACGCCGCAGGGATCAAATTCGTCGTCTCCTGGAACGAGACAAAACGCCGTTGGCGATCCTGTTGATGGCTGCCGTAGTGGGTACAGTGACAGGGCTTGTTGGCGTGGCATTTGAGAAAGCGGTGACCTGGGTGCAGAATCAGCGCATTGGCGCGCTGGCTCAGGTTGCGGACCATGCCATTCTGCTGTGGCCGTTGGCGTTTATCCTTTCCGCGTTGCTGGCGATGGTCGGCTATTTCCTGGTGCGTAAGTTTGCGCCGGAAGCCGGTGGTTCGGGGATCCCAGAGATTGAAGGCGCGCTTGAAGAGCTGCGACCGGTGCGCTGGTGGCGCGTTCTGCCGGTGAAATTTATTGGCGGCATGGGCACGCTGGGAGCCGGCATGGTGCTTGGGCGGGAAGGTCCGACCGTGCAGATTGGTGGTAACCTCGGGCGCATGGTGCTGGATATTTTCCGCATGCGTAGCGCCGAAGCGCGACATACCTTATTGGCTACCGGTGCGGCAGCGGGTCTTTCGGCGGCGTTTAACGCTCCGCTGGCGGGGATCCTGTTCATTATTGAAGAGATGCGCCCGCAGTTTCGCTATAACCTCGTGTCGATCAAAGCCGTGTTTACCGGCGTTATAATGTCGAGCATTGTGTTTCGTATTTTCAACGGCGAAGCCCCGATTATTGAAGTCGGAAAGTTGTCTAATGCGCCAGTAAATACACTGTGGCTGTATCTGGTGCTCGGACTTATTTTTGGCTGTGTCGGGCCGTTGTTCAACACTATGGTGTTGCGTACCCAGGATATGTTCCAGCGCTTTCACGGCGGTGAAATTAAAAAATGGGTGCTGATGGGCGGCGCGATCGGTGGCCTGTGCGGGATCCTCGGATTAATTCAACCTGAAGCGGCAGGCGGTGGCTTTAACCTGATCCCGATTGCCGCAGCAGGCAATTTTAGCGTCGGTCTGTTGCTGTTTATATTTATCACCCGGGTGATCACCACGCTGCTGTGCTTCTCATCCGGCGCGCCCGGTGGGATCTTTGCCCCGATGCTGGCGTTGGGCACGTTGCTTGGCACTGCGTTCGGTATGGCTGCAGCGGCCTCTTTTCCGCAGTATCACCTGGAGGCCGGAACCTTTGCCATCGCCGGAATGGGGGCATTGTTGGCGGCTTCGGTACGTGCGCCGCTAACGGGTATTGTGCTGGTGCTGGAGATGACCGATAACTATCAGCTCATTTTGCCAATGATTATTACCTGTCTTGGCGCAACACTATTAGCCCAATTTATGGGCGGAAAGCCGCTATACTCGACTATCCTTGCTCGTACGCTGGCAAAACAGGAAGCGGAGCAGGCGGCGAAAAGCCAGGGGACTGCCGCTGGCGAGAATACTTGAACGAAATACCAGGGTATTAGATAATGGCCCAAAATATTGGGTTGAAATTTACCCAATTGCCGATGTCGTTTGGAGCAAAATATGAGTGATGACGTAGCGCTGCCACTGCAATTTACTGAAGCAGCAGCCAATAAAGTAAAAAGCCTGATCGCTGACGAAGAAAACCCGAATCTGAAATTACGCGTGTATATCACTGGCGGTGGTTGCAGCGGTTTCCAGTACGGTTTCACCTTTGATGACCAGGTGAATGAAGGTGATATGACCATTGAGAAACAAGGTGTTGGTCTGGTCGTTGATCCGATGAGCCTGCAATATCTGGTGGGCGGTGCGGTTGACTATACCGAAGGTCTGGAAGGTTCCCGCTTCGTTGTGACTAACCCGAATGCGAAAAGCACCTGCGGGTGTGGTTCTTCTTTCAGCATCTGATTGCTGTCTGTAATACTGATGGTCTGATGTTGTAGGCCCGGTAAGCGCAGCGCCACCGGGCAATGTGCCGGATGGCGGCGTAAACGCCTTATCCGGCCTACATGTTCTGTATCGTCCTATCAACGCCCGTTATCATCCAGCGCAAACGTCGGCAATTTCAGATGCCAGCGAATGGCGGCAAGCCGAATCAGCAGGGTGACAATCATCCCCATCATACTGGCGTTTTCCAGTGAAACATCAAAGGTATAAAACGCCGTTGCATGCACGATCCCGCCGATAATACAGGCTGTGGCGTAGATCTCGGTGCGCAAAATCATCGGGACTTCACGAGCTAACACATCGCGAATGATCCCACCACCAACGCCGGTAATCACCCCCATACAAATCGCCACCAGCGGCCCTGTTCCTGCGAGAAATGCCTTGTTGACGCCAATACCCACGAACACCGCCAGGCCAACGGCATCCAGCACCGGAAGGATCCATTTCGGTATGCGTCTTGGTTGACGTACCAACAGGATCGTCAGCATGCTGGTGATCATCGCCACCACCAGATCGGTCGGATCCTTAACCCAAAAAACCGGTCCATTATCCAGCGCCATATCGCGGATCGTACCACCACCGACGGCGGTAACCACGCCGAGTACCAGGACGCCAAACGGATCCATACGTAATTTTCCGGCCAGTAATACGCCAGAGATTGCAAATACCGCGGTGCCGACAATATCAAGCCAATAGACGAGCATTTTTAAATCCTCACAACAGACCTGGTGGGGCAGGCGCTAATTTATCTGTGAAAGCGCATTACAGAGTTGTTTTGCGGCGAGGATAATACGCGGGCTCGCGCGTTCGAACCAGTCACTATTAAGTGTAATAATGGGTATTTTTAGCTGGTTTCCCCAGTATTGCTCAATTTTCAGAGTTTCGCCCGGACCGCCTGTGGCAACAATAGCCTGGGGGGCTCGTGCCAGGACCTGCTCACGGCTAACCTGCGGCCAGGGAACCCGACTACCGGCAAAGATGTTTTCTCCGCCGCATACCTCAAGAACTTCGTGCTGAATAGAACCTTTTCCACTGGTAAACAGGGGATTGGCGCCAAACTGGAGAAACACGCGTTTTTTAGGTTTGTTGGCATACTGAGATTTAAGTAAAGCATAGTCATCAAGCATGGTTTGTGCCGCCTGTTTAGCTTGTTCAGGCTTGGGGCTCCATGCCGCTAATTGGCGTAGCGCATCGGCAACCTGCTCAATGGTAACGGCGTCCACCCAGATGACCTTAATACCCAGAGAGGTCAGTTGATTCACCTGCCGCTCAGCATTTCCCCCGCGCCAGGCGACAACCAAATCAGGTTTCAGCGCCACAATACGTTCAAGATTCATCCCTTGCCAGGTTGAGACTTCCTCAATATTTTTGGCTTCTGGCGGGTAGTTTGAATAGCTGCTGACGCCAACGGGGGTAATGCCAGCGGCAAAAGCGAGTTCAGTATTGGCAGGAGAAAGCGTCACAACACGCGGCGCGGCGTAAAGGAACGCCGGGAGAGTGAAAAGCAGGGCGACCAGCGCCCTGGAAAGTAATTTAGCCATGCGCCAGTTTCTGTACCAGCGTTTCAACCATCAGACTTGACTGCTTCGCGGCAACCACCAGGAATTCGTCAAAGCTGAGATGGGACTGCTGATCGGCAACGTCAGAGATAGCGCGAACCACGACAAATGGCACGTTAAAGTTGTGGCAAACGTGCGCAATTGCGGTCGCTTCCATCTCAACGGCAATCGCCTGCGGGAAGTTATGCTTAATTTTAGCCAGTCCCACGGAACCATTAATGAAGGCATCGCCGCTGACGATAAGTCCGCGAACGGCGTTCAGATTGAGTTCGGCGATACAAGACTCTGCGGCAGCAATCAACGCAGGATCGGCTTTAAAACCAGCCGGGCAGCCCGGTAGCTGACCAAATTCATAGCCAAAGGCAGTGACGTCGGCGTCGTGATAGCGCGCTTCGTCAGAAACTACGATATCCCCGACTTTCAGAGTAGAGGCCAGGCCACCTGCAGAACCGGTATTAATGATGGCGTCCGGCTTGCAGCGTTCAAGCAGCAGCGTAGCGCCCAGTGCCGCAGCCACTTTACCGATACCCGATTTCAGCAGCGCAACCTCTGTACCGTTCAGTTGGCCGGTGTAAATTTCACAACCGCCGAGCGCGATGGTCTGACGGTTTTCGATTTTGTCACGCAGCAGCGTAACTTCTTCTTCCATTGCACCAATGATGCCGATTTTCATAGATTTACTCGCGATAAGCCAGATTTGAGGGCATAGTCTATCATGCGCTTAAGGGGTAGCGCATTTCTCAGGCGGGAGAGGACATGGCACAGATCGATTTCCGAAAAAAAATAAACTGGCATCGTCGTTACCGTTCGCCGCAGGGCGTGAAGACTGAGCATGAGATCCTGCGTATTTTCGAAAGCGATCGCGGACGTATTATCAATTCACCGGCCATTCGCCGACTGCAACAAAAAACGCAGGTCTTTCCGCTGGAGCGTAATGCGGCAGTACGCACGCGCTTGACGCACTCGATGGAAGTTCAGCAGGTTGGGCGCTATATCGCCAAAGAGATCCTCAGCCGACTGAAAGAACTAAAGCTGCTGGAGCAGTATGGCCTGGATGAACTGACAGGGCCATTTGAGAGTATTGTCGAAATGTCCTGCCTGATGCATGACATTGGCAATCCGCCGTTTGGCCATTTCGGGGAGGCGGCAATTAATGACTGGTTTCTCCAGCGACTGTATCCCGCCGACGCAGAAAGCCAGCCCCTAAGTGATGACCGTTGCCAGGTGACGGCATTACGATTGCGTGAAGGCGAGGAGTCGCTGAATGATATTCGCCGCAAGGTGCGCCAGGACCTGTGCCATTTTGAAGGCAATGCACAGGGTATTCGCCTTGTGCATACGTTGATGCGTATGAACCTTACCTGGGCGCAGGTCGGCGGTATTTTAAAATATACCCGTCCGGCGTGGTGGCGCGGCAGTGCACCCGAGACGCACAACTATTTAATGAAGAAACCGGGTTATTACCTTTCTGAAGAACCGTATATTGAGCGGTTGCGTAAAGAATTATCATTAGCGCCTTACAGTCGCTTTCCATTAACCTGGATTATGGAAGCTGCCGATGATATCTCTTATTGCGTGGCGGATCTGGAAGATGCCGTTGAGAAAAGAATCTTTAGCGTCGAGCAACTTTATCACCACCTGCATGAGGCGTGGGGGCAGCATGATAAAGGTTCCCTGTTTAGCCAGGTTGTTGAGAACGCCTGGGAGAAGTCACGTTCAAATACATTAAGCCGGAGTACCGAAGATCAGTTCTTTATGTATTTACGCGTCAATACGCTGAATAAACTGGTGCCATATGCGGCCCAGCGGTTTATTGATAATTTGCCGCAGATTTATGAAGGCAGCTTTAATCATGCGCTGCTAGAAGATGCCAGTAGCTTCAGCCAGTTACTGGGTGTTTATAAAAATGTGGCGGTAAAACATGTATTTAGCCATCCGGATGTTGAGCAACTGGAATTACAGGGCTATCGGGTGATCAGCGGGTTGCTGGAGATCTATCAACCGTTATTGAAAATGTCTCAGTCAGATTTTTCTGAACTGGTCGACAATGAAAGAGTAAAACGTTTTCCTATCGAGTCCCGTTTATTTCAGAAGTTGTCTACCCGCCATCGTCTTGCGTATGTTGAGGCGGTTAGTAAAATATCGACGGGGTGCGCCGAGTCTTCGGTTCTGGAATATTATTATCGCTGCCGGTTGATCCAGGATTATATCAGCGGGATGACAGATTTGTATGCCTGGGATGAATATCGTCGCTTGATGGCCGTAGAACAATAAATACTCATTTGTAAAGACGGCCAATAAAATTTTACTTTTTCCTTAAACTCAATTCCGGAACTTAGCGTTATAAAACGACTCTGACGTATACAGCAATTTTGCGTTACCTGTTAATCGAGAACGAAACACATGAAAAAAACCACATTAGCAATGAGTGCACTGGCTCTGAGTTTAGGTTTGGCGTTGTCCCCCCTGTCTGCTACAGCGGCTGAGACGTCGTCTTCAGCAATGACCGCCCAACAGATGCCAAGCCTGGCCCCGATGCTCGAAAAAGTGATGCCATCGGTGGTAAGTATTAACGTCGAGGGGAGCACGACGGTAAATACGCCGCGCATGCCGCGTAATTTCCAGCAGTTCTTCGGTGATAATTCACCGTTCTGCCAGGACGGTTCTCCGTTCCAGAGTTCACCGTTCTGCCAGGGCGGCGCACCGGGCGCTGGTAACGGCGGCGGCCAGCAGCAGAAATTTATGGCACTCGGTTCCGGCGTAATTATTGATGCCGCGAAAGGGTATGTCGTGACCAATAACCACGTGGTAGATAACGCCACGGTGATTAAAGTTCAGTTAAGCGATGGTCGTAAATTTGACGCGAAGATCGTGGGTAAAGATCCGCGCTCCGATATCGCGCTGATCCAAATTCAGGATCCGAAAAACCTGACGGCGATTAAGCTGGCAGATTCCGATGCGCTGCGCGTGGGTGATTACACCGTGGCAATTGGTAACCCGTTTGGCCTCGGTGAAACGGTGACTTCCGGTATTGTTTCTGCGCTGGGACGTAGTGGCCTGAATGCGGAGAACTATGAAAACTTTATTCAGACGGATGCTGCGATCAACCGGGGTAACTCCGGTGGTGCGCTGGTCAACCTGAACGGTGAGCTGATCGGTATTAACACCGCGATCCTCGCGCCGGACGGCGGTAACATCGGTATCGGTTTTGCGATCCCAAGCAACATGGTGAAAAACCTGACCTCGCAGATGGTTGAGTTTGGCCAGGTTAAACGCGGTGAGCTGGGCATTATGGGTACCGAGCTGAGCTCTGAGCTGGCGAAAGCGATGAAAGTTGACGCCCAGCGTGGCGCATTCGTCAGCCAGGTGATGCCGAACTCTTCCGCAGCGAAAGCGGGGATTAAAGCTGGGGATGTGATTACCTCCCTGAATGGCAAACCGATCAGCAGCTTCGCCGCCCTGCGTGCGCAGGTCGGTACGATGCCGGTTGGCAGCAAAATCACCCTGGGTCTGCTGCGTGACGGTAAGCCGGTCACCGTGAACCTGGAATTGCAGCAGAGCAGCCAGACTCAGGTTGACTCCAGCTCTATCTTTAAAGGCATCGAAGGTGCCGATATGAGCAACAAAGGCCAGGACAAAGGTGTCGTGGTAAGCGACGTGAAACCGAATTCTCCGGCTGCACAGATTGGCCTGAAGAAAGGGGATGTGATTATCGGCGCGAACCAGCAACCGGTGAAAAACATCGCTGAACTGCGCAAAATCCTCGACAGCAAACCGGCTGTGCTGGCGCTGAACATTCAGCGCGGTGACAGCTCCATCTATCTGTTGATGCAGTAATCTCCCTGAACCCCTTCCTGCACAGGAAGGGGTTTCTTTTTGTGATACTTCCCACAACTCCATACTTCTCCCTTTCGCTTTGTGCATTTGCACAATGCCGCCGCTTATTATCTTCCCTATGCTTGAGCTCTGCTCACAGGAGGGTTTTATGGCTGGTTGGCATCTTGATACCAAAATGGCGCAGGATATCGTGGCGCGTACCATGCGCATCATTGATACCAATATCAACGTAATGGATGCCCGTGGGCGGATAATCGGCAGCGGCGATCGCGAACGTATTGGTGAATTGCACGAAGGCGCACTGCTGGTGCTTTCGCAAGGGCGGGTGGTCGATATCGACGATGCGGTTGCACGTCACTTGCACGGTGTACGACAGGGGATAAACCTGCCGCTGCGTCTGGAAGGCGAAATCGTTGGCGTTATCGGCCTTACCGGCGAGCCGGAACATCTGCGCAAATACGGCGAGTTAGTGTGTATGACCGCCGAGATGATGCTGGAACAGTCGCGCTTGATGCATCTGTTAGCGCAGGATAGCCGTCTGCGTGAAGAGCTGGTGATGAACCTGATTCAGGCGGAAGAGAATACGCCAGCGCTGATGGAATGGGCTCAGCGTTTAGGCATTGATTTGAACCAGCCGCGCGTGGTGGCGGTATTGGAGGTCGATAGTGGCCAGCTTGGCGTCGACAGTGCAATGACGGAGCTACAGCAATTGCAGAATGCGTTGACTACGCCCGAACGTAATAATCTGATTGCGATTGTTTCTCTGACTGAGATGGTGGTGCTGAAACCGGCGCTCAATCAGTTTGGCCGCTGGGACGCTGAAGATCATCGTAAGCGCGTTGAGCAGCTTATTGCCCGTATGAAAGAGAACGGACAGCTGCGGTTTCGCGTATCGCTGGGCAACTATTTTACCGGGCCCGGTAGCATTGCCCGTTCGTATCGTACGGCGCGCACTACCATGATGGTCGGTAAACAGCGGATGCCGGAAAGCCGTAGCTATTTCTATCAGGATTTGATGCTGCCAGTACTGCTGGACAGCCTGCGCGGCGGCTGGCAGGCCAATGAGCTGGCGCGTCCGTTGGTGAGGCTGAAGGCGATGGATAACAACGGGTTGCTGCGTCGGACATTGGCGGCATGGTTTCGTCATAACGTCCAGCCACTGGCGACCTCAAAGGCACTGTTTATTCATCGCAATACGCTGGAATATCGCCTGAATCGTATTTCAGAACTGACCGGGCTGGATCTGGGGAACTTTGACGACCGACTGCTGCTGTATGTGGCGTTACAACTGGATGAACAGCATTGATTAATTGCCTGATGGCGCTAGCTTATCAGGCCTACGAGGATATACCTGTAGGCCTGATAAGGCGTAAGACGCCGCCATCCGGCAACAAACGGCTTATTTACGCGTCAGTTTTTCGAGATCGGCTTCAATTTCGCTGATCTTGTTGGTCACAACGCTTTCAAGATGACGTAAATCATCAAGGATCTTGCGTTTAAGATCGACTTCGCTGCGATCGCGCTGGCAGATCTGATCCAGTTCGTCGATCACATAGCGCAGGTTGGGACTGATCTCCTGCACTTCTTTGTAACCCTGGCCGACGCCATCGGCAACCACCGTTTTGCGCTGACGGGGATATTTGAACTTCACGCTCTTGGCAAAAAACTCGCCTTTATCCTTCTGGAAATAGATTTTCAGGATATCGTTGTTGGCTTCTTGCCGCAGGCTGTAACGATCGATCTCTTCAGGATTAGTAATGCCCAGACTTTTCAGATTGTCATACATAGCGGTACCCTTAAGCTCACTATAACCATTGAATAATTAACGAAAAGCCTTGTTTATGCCACTCGCAGATGTAAAAAAAGCGGGCTAAGCCCGCTTTTTCAAATCGCTGTTAGTCGATGGTGCGTAACAGCTCGTTGATTCCCACTTTGCCACGCGTTTTGGCATCGACTTTCTTCACAATCACCGCGCAGTACAGGCTGTATTTACCATCTTTCGACGGCAGGTTGCCGGAGACGACCACGGAGCCTGCCGGAACGCGACCATAATGCACTTCGCCAGTTTCACGATCGTAAATACGGGTGCTCTGACCGATGTACACGCCCATAGAAATAACAGAGCCTTCTTCGACGATTACGCCTTCAACCACTTCAGAACGTGCGCCGATGAAGCAGTTGTCTTCGATGATGGTCGGGTTAGCCTGTAACGGCTCCAGTACGCCGCCGATGCCAACGCCGCCGGACAGGTGTACGTTTTTACCGATTTGCGCGCAGGAACCGACTGTCGCCCAGGTATCAACCATCGTACCTTCATCAACATAAGCGCCGATGTTTACGTAAGATGGCATCAGCACGGTGTTACGGGCGATAAACGCACCCTGACGCACGGCCGCAGGCGGAACCACACGGAAACCTTCCTTCTGGAAGCGCGCTACGTCATAGTTGGCGAATTTCATCGGTACTTTATCGAAGTAACGGCTTTCCGCACCTTCGATGACCTGATTATCGTTAATACGGAAAGAGAGCAGGACCGCCTTTTTCAGCCACTGATGCGTGACCCACTGACCCTCAATCTTCTCTGCGACGCGCAGTGCACCGGAATCCAGTAAAGAAATAACCTGATTCACCGCTTCGCGGGTTACGGTATCTACATTTGCCGGAGTAATGTCGGCACGGCGCTCGAAAGCGGACTCAATAACGTTCTGTAACTGCTGCATTGTTAAACTCTTTCCATAATAAATAAAAACATCACCCTTTATCGTTTGGATTGAGGGCCTCTGTCAACCGTTGATGCACTTCCTGCTGCAGCTCATTATTAAGGGCGCGCCGGTCGGCGGTGGCGATTATGAATAAATCTTCTACTCGCTCGCCAATGGTTGTAATTCGGGCGCCATGCAGCGAAATTCCCAGATCGGCAAAAATCTGCCCGACCCGCGCCAGCAGGCCGGGCTGGTCGAGAGCGATAAGCTCCAGGAATGATTTTCGGTCGGTATGGGTCGGCAAAAATGTGACCTCAGTATCGACGGTAAAGTGGCGTAATTTTGCCGGCTGGCGACGCGGTTGCGGTGGCTGCCAACTGCGCTGCGTGATGGCCTGTTCCAGTCCAAAACGGATCGCTTCATGTCGGTCTGAAGACAGCGGGCTGCCGTCCGGTTCCAGTACGATGAACGTATCCATCGCCATCCCATCGCGGGTAGTGAAAATCTGCGCATCGTGGACGCTAAGATTACGCCTGTCCAGTTCAGCGCAGACGGCGGCAAACAGGTAAGGACGGTCAGGGCTCCAGATGAAAATTTCTGTCCCGCCGCGCGTGGCCTGTGGGCTGAGCAGGATCAGCGGCTTGCTGAGATCGTGTTGCAGCAGATGGCGCGCATGCCAGGCCAGCTGATTTGGGCTGTGACGCACGAAGTAGTTGGCGCGACAGCGTGACCAGATGTGGTGCAACGCTTCTTCATCAATGTTGTCCATTCGCAGTAGCGCCAGCGCCTGAAGCTGATGATGGCGTACACGCTCACGCATATCCGGCGTATTTTGCATGCCACGACGCAGTTGTTTTTCCGTTGCGAAGTACAGCTCGCGTAGCAGGCTTTGCTTCCAGCTATTCCACAGTGTTTCGTTGGTGGCGCAAATATCCGCGACGGTCAGACACACCAAAAAGCGCAGACGGTGTTCCGTTTGTACCTCTTCGGCGAATTGCTTGATCACTTCGGGATCCTGAATATCGCGGCGCTGAGCGGTCACCGACATCAGCAAATGCTGGCGCACCAGCCACACGATCAGCTGCGTTTCGCGGGAATTCAGGCCGTGCAGTTCGGCGAACTTGAGCACGTCCTGAGCGCCGAGCACCGAGTGATCGCCGCCGCGGCCTTTGGCGATATCGTGGAACAGCGCGGCAATCAGAATCAACTCCGGCTGTCGCAGACGCGGCCATAGATCCACACACAGCGGATGGCGCTGACGGGTCTCTTCGTTGGCAAAACTTTCCAGCTTGAGCATTACGCGGATGGTGTGTTCATCCACCGTATAGGCATGAAACAGGTCAAACTGCATTTGGCCGACAATATGCGACCATTGCGGCATATAGGCCCACAACACGCTGTGGCGATGCATCGGCAGCAGACCGCGGCTCACCGCGCCCGGATGGCGTAACATACTGAGAAACAGCGATCGTGCTTCCGGGATGTAGCACAGCGGTTGGGTTAAATGACGGCGGGCATGACGCAGATGGCGCAACGTGGTGGAGTAAATCCCGCTGATCGCGCTGTTACGCACCATGATGTAAAACATCCGCAGTATCGCTTCGGGTTTGCGGATAAACAGATCGTCGTTGCGCAGATCGATCAACGTGCCGCGCAGTTGGAAGTCGTCATCAATCGGGCGAGGTTTTTCATCGGCGGGCATGGCGAGGATCGCCTCGTCGAACAGTTGCAACAGCATGTGATTCAGTTCGCTGACCCGTCGGGTGACGCGGAAATAGTCTTTCATCATCCGCTCGATAGGTTCGTTGCCTTCGCCGCCGTAGTTTAGCCGTTGCGCCACGCTGAGCTGGCGGTCAAACAGCAGGCGGTTGTCGTAACGACTAACGACCAGATGCAGGGCGAAGCGAATCCGCCACAGGATATGCAAACATTCATTGAGCTCGGCACGTTCTGCCAGCGTCAAAAAGCCGAAACCGACCATTTCGTCCAGTGAGGTGGCGCCAAAATGGCGACGGGCCACCCACTGCAGGGTATGGATATCGCGCAGGCCGCCGGGACTGCTTTTGATATCCGGCTCCAGGTTGTAGCTAGTGCCGTGATAGCGCTGGTGGCGCTGATTCTGCTCTTCCACTTTGGCGGCGTAAAACTTGTCGGAAGGCCAGAAACCTTCGCTAAAAATATGCTTTTGCAGCTCTAGAAACAGCGCCACATCGCCGATCAGCAGGCGAGTTTCAATCAGGTTGGTGGCGACGGTTAAATCTGATAATCCTTCCAGCAGACACTCTTCCAGCGTACGCACGCTATGTCCAACCTCCAGCCTCACGTCCCATAGCAGCGTTAACAGCTCACCGACTTTCTCGGCCTGCGCATCAGGCAGCTTTTTACGACTCAGGATCAGCAGGTCAATATCGGAAAGCGGGTGCAATTCGCCTCGCCCGTAGCCGCCAACGGCAACCAGCGCCAGATCGGCTATTTGCCCGAACCCAGCTTCTATCCACAAACGCTGTAGCAGTTGGTCAATAAATTCGGTGCGGGCCTCAATGAGCTGTTCTGCGGAAATTCCACTGTCAAACGCTTCGCCTAACCAGTTCTGGAAGGTGTCAATATGCGCTTTAATGCCGGAGCAGTTGAGATCTTGCTGTGGCCATGTCCCTGGGTTTTGCGGTTGGCCAGGCAGGGTGGGGAGGGCAGTATTTGCGTGCTGTTCAGGAAGAGTATTCATTATGCGCCACCCATTAAAAAGCCGGATGATGGCGTGAACGCCTTATCCGGCCTACTAAGTAGTACAATTTGTAGGCCTGATAAGATGCGAATGCATCGCCATCAGGCAAAACATTATTCGCCGTGTGTGATGATCGCCGGGATGGTGTCATCCTTGCGTAACGTCAGAATTTCACAGCCGTTTTCCGTCACTACAATAGTATGCTCGTACTGTGCAGAC
Source organism: Citrobacter sp. C13 (assembly GCF_014596815.2). Classification (NCBI taxonomy): domain Bacteria; kingdom Pseudomonadati; phylum Pseudomonadota; class Gammaproteobacteria; order Enterobacterales; family Enterobacteriaceae; genus Citrobacter; species Citrobacter sp. C13. Next base: position 3,878,766 of record NZ_CP115024.1, on the reverse strand, counting down.
AAGCTCCGGTCTTTGGTTTTCACCGTCCAGCCGTCTTTCATGGTGCGGATGCGGTAATCACCGGCATTCAGCATCGGTTCTATGGTGAACGTCATGTCCGGTTGCAGTACCACACCACCGTCGTCTGCATCGTAGTGCAGAACCTGTGGCTCTTCATGGAAGCCGCGACCGATACCGTGACCGCAGTATTCACGAACGACAGAGAAACCTTCGCCTTCCGCGTATTTCTGAATAGCAGCGCCCAGCGTGCGCAGGCGAATGCCCGGTTTTACCATTCGCAGCGCCAGATACAGGCTTTCCTGTGTGACGCGGCACAGACGCTCGCCCAGAATAGTAGGTTTGCCGACGATGAACATTTTCGAGGTATCGCCGTGGTACTCGTCTTTAATCACGGTTACGTCGATGTTGACGATGTCGCCGTCTTTCAGAAGTTTGGCGTCGTCCGGGATCCCGTGGCACACCACTTCATTAATAGAGATACATACGGATTTCGGATAGCCGTGATAGCCCAGGCAGGCGGAAATGGCCTGCTGCTCATTCACGATATAGTCATTACAGAGGCGATCCAGCTCGCCGGTGCTGACGCCCGGTTTAACAAACGGCGCGATCATTTCCAGTACATCAGCGGCCAGGCGGCCAGCGACGCGCATTTTTTCGATTTCTTCAGGGGTCTTGATTGAGATAGCCATAAATTCTGTCCATCAGTGTCGATTATTTCGACAATAATTGTGTAAGTGCTGTCAATGGTATCAGTCTGGGGTGTACCCTGCCAAATTGAGAATCATTCTGAACTTCGCCTTTCGTGCCACAAATGCGTTGGCTACATTTTTTCACCCCAGTCACTTACTGGTTGTAAGCTCCCGGGGATTCAAAATTTTGCCGCCTTCCTGTAACACGAAATTCATCGTTCATTCAGCACAGACCGCCAACAATTATTGGTGTCGGTGGCGTATTTGTGGTATAAAGCGCGCCGGACTTCCGATCCATTCGAAGACTACACACGATGGACGGGAGCGACAAATCTCACTTTGTGTAACAACACACACGTATCGGCACATATTCCGGGGTGCCCTTTGGGGTCGGTAATATGGGATGCGTGGAGGCTTAACCCCAACTTTATATATAGAGGTTTTAATCATGGCAACTGTTTCCATGCGCGACATGCTCAAGGCTGGTGTTCACTTCGGTCACCAGACCCGTTACTGGAACCCGAAAATGAAGCCGTTCATCTTCGGTGCGCGTAACAAAGTTCATATCATCAACCTTGAGAAAACTGTACCGATGTTCAACGAAGCTCTGGCTGAACTGAACAAGATCTCTGCTCGTAAAGGTAAAATCCTTTTCGTTGGTACTAAACGCGCTGCAAGCGAAGCGGTGAAAGAAGCTGCTAACAGCTGCGACCAGTTCTTCGTGAACCATCGCTGGCTGGGCGGTATGCTGACTAACTGGAAAACCGTTCGTCAGTCCATCAAACGTCTGAAAGATCTGGAAACTCAGTCTCAGGACGGTACTTTCGAAAAGCTGACCAAGAAAGAAGCGCTGATGCGTACTCGTGAGCTTGAGAAACTGGAAAACAGCCTGGGCGGTATCAAAGACATGGGCGGTCTGCCGGACGCTCTGTTCGTAATCGATGCTGACCACGAGCACATTGCTATCAAAGAAGCAAACAACCTGGGTATCCCAGTATTTGCTATCGTTGATACCAACTCTGATCCGGACGGTGTTGACTTCGTTATCCCGGGTAACGACGACGCAATCCGTGCTGTGACCCTGTACCTGGGCGCTGTAGCTACTACCGTTCGTGAAGGCCGTTCTCAGGATCTGGCTTCCCAGGCGGAAGAAAGCTTCGTAGAAGCTGAATAATAAGGCACGCTCGTTAGAGCCCTTATAGACCAGGTAGTATCACGTTTGGTTAGGGGGCCTGTATATGGCCCCCTTTTTCACTTTTAAATCTGTGCGGTTTCATGCCGGGCAGATCAAATCTTCCGAGGATTTTAGAATGGCTGAAATTACCGCATCCCTGGTAAAAGAGCTGCGTGAGCGTACTGGCGCAGGCATGATGGATTGCAAAAAAGCACTGACTGAAGCTAATGGCGACATCGAGCTGGCAATCGAAAACATGCGTAAGTCCGGTGCAATCAAAGCGGCGAAAAAAGCAGGCAACGTTGCTGCTGACGGCGTAATCAAAACCAAAATCGACGGCAACATCGCTTTCATTCTGGAAGTTAACTGCCAGACTGACTTCGTTGCTAAAGATGCTGGTTTCCAGGCATTTGCTGACAAAGTACTGGACGCTGCCGTTGCTGGCAAAATCACTGACGTTGAAGTTCTGAAAGCACAGTTCGAAGAAGAACGTGTTGCTCTGGTTGCTAAAATCGGTGAGAACATCAACATCCGTCGCGTTGCTTCCCTGGAAGGCGAAGTTCTGGGTAACTACCAGCATGGTGCTCGTATCGGTGTTCTGGTTGCTGCAACTGGCGCTGACGAAGAACTGGTTAAACAGCTGGCAATGCACGTTGCTGCAAGCAAACCAGAATTTGTTAAGCCGGAAGACGTTTCCGCTGAAGTGGTAGAAAAAGAATACCAGGTTCAGCTGGACATCGCTATGCAGTCTGGCAAGCCGAAAGAAATCGCAGAGAAAATGGTTGAAGGCCGCATGAAGAAATTCACCGGCGAAGTTTCTCTGACCGGTCAGCCTTTCGTCATGGAACCGAGCAAATCTGTTGGTCAGCTGCTGAAAGAGCATAACGCTGACGTAACGGGTTTCATCCGCTTTGAAGTGGGTGAAGGCATCGAGAAAGTTGAGACTGACTTTGCAGCAGAAGTTGCTGCGATGTCCAAGCAGTCTTAATTTTTAAAGGAGCCGCCTGAGGGCGGCTTCTTTTTGTGTCTGGCTTGTAAATTCAGCGAACCGCTATAGTGGTCATGCTGAAAAGCGACATACAATGTCGCCGGAATTAACTCATCTCATTCGTTGACAGTCTCAGGAAAGAAACATGGCTACCAATGCAAAACCCGTCTACAAACGTATTCTGCTTAAGTTAAGTGGCGAAGCTCTGCAAGGTTCAGAAGGCTTCGGTATTGATGCAAGCATCCTCGACCGCATGGCTCAGGAAATCAAAGAGCTGGTTGAGCTGGGTATTCAGGTTGGCGTAGTGATTGGTGGTGGTAACCTGTTCCGTGGCGCTGGTCTGGCGAAAGCGGGGATGAACCGCGTTGTGGGCGACCACATGGGCATGTTAGCCACCGTAATGAACGGTCTGGCGATGCGCGATGCGCTTCACCGCGCCTATGTGAACGCTCGCTTGATGTCCGCAATTCCTCTGAACGGCGTGTGTGATAACTACAGCTGGGCTGAAGCTATCAGCCTGCTGCGTAACAACCGCGTTGTTATTTTGTCTGCGGGTACCGGCAATCCGTTCTTCACCACCGATTCTGCAGCCTGCCTGCGCGGTATTGAAATTGAAGCGGATGTGGTTCTGAAAGCCACCAAAGTCGATGGCGTATTTACTGCCGACCCGGCTAAAGATCCAACGGCGACTATGTACGAACAGTTGACCTACACTGAAGTACTGGATAAAGAGCTGAAAGTAATGGATCTTGCCGCGTTCACGCTGGCTCGTGACCACAAATTACCGATTCGTGTCTTTAACATGAACAAACCAGGTGCACTGCGCCGTGTTGTTATGGGTGAAAAAGAAGGCACGTTAATCACGGAATAATTCCCGTTGCGGCTAAATGCAGGTAATATTCCGCTTTAATGTCGCGGGATACGTCCCTCAAAATTAATCAAGACTATACTTGTCACATCTTGCGTGGCGGGTATGGTCTGACTGAAACAAGCTTTCAAGGATTCGTAACGTGATCAACGATATCAGAAAAGATGCTGAAGTACGCATGGACAAATGCGTCGAAGCGTTCAAAAACCAAATCAGCAAAATTCGCACGGGTCGTGCTTCTCCTAGCCTGCTGGATGGTATTGTCGTGGAATATTACGGCACGCCGACTCCGCTGCGCCAGCTGGCAAGCGTAACGGTTGAAGATTCCCGTACCCTGAAAATCAACGTATTTGACCGTTCTATGGGTCCAGCCGTTGAGAAAGCAATCATGGCTTCCGACCTCGGTCTGAATCCAAGCTCTGCGGGCTCTGACATCCGCGTTCCGCTGCCGCCGCTGACCGAAGAACGTCGTAAAGATCTGACCAAGATCGTACGTGGTGAAGCTGAAGGCGCGCGTGTTGCGGTACGTAACGTACGCCGTGATGCAAACGACAAAGTGAAAGCGTTGTTGAAAGAAAAAGAGATCAGCGAAGATGACGATCGCCGTTCTCAGGACGACGTACAGAAACTGACTGACGCAGCAATCAAGAAAGTTGATGCGGCGCTGGCAGAGAAAGAAGCAGAACTGATGCAGTTCTGATTCGCCTGTACGCTAAAAACGCCGCTTAGAAGGCCTGAGAAGGCTGGATGGCGGCGTTTTGCTTTTTTCTGTCTACATAACTCTAAATAATTCAAGTTGCAGGAAGGCGGTGACGCCAAAGGCCGAGTAAAGCCAACGTACATGCAACTTGAAGTATGACGAGTAAAATTCTTCTGGATGTCCGATGAAGCAATTAACCATCCTGGGATCAACCGGTTCCATTGGTTGCAGTACGCTGGATGTAGTACGCCATAACCCGGAAAAATTTCGTGTTGCTGCGTTGGTGGCGGGTAAAAATGTTGCCCGTATGGTAGAGCAATGCCTGGAGTTTGCGCCTCGCTATGCGGTAATGGATGATGAAAAAAGCGCGGCACAGGTAAAAGCTGCTCTTTTGGCACAGGGTAGCCGTACCGAGGTGATGAGCGGGCAGCAGGCTGCCTGTGATATGGCTGCGCTGGATGATGTTGATCAGGTCATGGCGGCGATTGTCGGCGCAGCGGGTTTGCTGCCGACGCTGGCGGCAATTCGTGCGAGTAAAAGCATTTTGCTGGCGAATAAAGAATCGCTGGTGACCTGCGGTCGTCTGTTTATGGACGACGTGAAACGCCACAAAGCGCAGCTTTTGCCGGTAGATAGCGAGCATAACGCGATTTTTCAGAGTTTACCGCAACCTATCCAACACAATCTGGGATACGCTGACCTTGAGCAAAATGGCGTCATGTCAGTTCTGCTTACCGGGTCTGGTGGCCCATTCCGTGAAACGCCATTGCGCGATCTGGTCTCTATGACCCCCGATCAGGCATGTCGTCATCCGAATTGGTCGATGGGACGAAAAATTTCTGTCGATTCCGCCACCATGATGAACAAAGGTCTGGAATACATTGAAGCGCGTTGGTTATTTAATGCCAGTGCAAGCCAGATGGAAGTGCTGATCCACCCGCAGTCGGTTATTCATTCGATGGTCCGTTATCAGGATGGTAGTGTTCTGGCGCAGTTGGGTGAACCTGATATGCGTACACCTATTGCCCATACGATGGCATGGCCAGAACGTGTGACGTCTGGTGTTAAGCCTGTCGACTTTTGCAAACTCAGTGCGTTGACGTTTTCCGCACCTGACTACCAGCGTTATCCGTGCCTGAAACTGGCGATGGATGCGTTTGAGCAAGGTCAGGCGGCGACGACCGCACTCAATGCCGCGAATGAAATTACCGTTGCCGCATTCCTGGCGCAGCAGATCCGATTTACCGATATTGCCGATCTCAATTTATCCGTACTGGATAAGATGGATTTGCAGGAACCACAGAGCGTTGACGACGTGTTGAAGGTCGATGCCATCGCGCGGGAAGTCGCCAGAAAAGAAGTGATGCGACTCTCAAGCTGATGATAATCCCTCTACGGAGAATCGTGCTATTTGTTAGCGTTGGGCTTCAGTGATATAGTCTGCGCCACCCGATCGCGGGTATTTGCTTTTTTTCGGTCGGGTAAGCCGTGGTTTGACACGGCTTTTTTGTGGATAGGCTTCAGTATTCCTGAGTACCGTAAATCCTTTCAGGGACTAATAACGCGTTATGTTGTCTGCAACTAAACCATTAAGCGAAAATTTGCCAGCACATGGTTGTCGCCATGTCGCAATTATCATGGATGGCAATGGCCGCTGGGCGAAAAAGCAAGGGAAGATTCGCGCCTTTGGGCATAAGGCTGGAGCAAAATCCGTCCGCCGGGCTGTCTCTTTTGCTGCAAATAACGGTATTGATGCGTTAACGCTGTATGCCTTTAGCAGTGAGAACTGGAACCGACCTGCGCAGGAAGTGAGCGCGTTAATGGAACTGTTTGTGTGGGCACTTGATAGCGAAGTGAAAAACCTGCATCGCCATAACGTACGCCTGCGTATTATCGGGGATATCAGTCGATTTAACTCACGTTTGCAAGAACGGATTCGCAAATCAGAAGCGATTACCGCCCAGAATACCGGGTTGACGCTGAATATTGCAGCGAATTACGGTGGACGGTGGGATATTGTCCAGGGAGTCAGGCAACTGGCACAACAGGTGCAGGACGGTGTGCTGCATCCTGAGCAAATCGATGAAGAGATGCTTGGGCAGCAAATTTGTATGCATGAGCTGGCTCCTGTGGATTTAGTGATAAGGACTGGGGGAGAGCACCGAATTAGTAATTTTCTGTTGTGGCAAATTGCCTACGCCGAACTTTACTTTACCGATGTTCTCTGGCCCGATTTCGATGAACAAGACTTTGAAGGTGCGCTGCATGCCTTTGCTAATCGTGAGCGTCGTTTCGGCGGCACCGAACCCGGTGATGAAAAAGCCTGATGGGGGTCGCTTTTGCTGAAGTATCGCCTGATTTCTGCTTTTGTTTTAATACCCGTTGTCATCGCGGCGCTGTTTTTGCTGCCGCCGGTGGGGTTCGCCATTGTTACGTTGGTCGTCTGTATGTTGGCCGCCTGGGAATGGGGACAGTTAAGCGGTTTTACCACGCGTACGCAGCGAGTCTGGCTGGCGGTTTTGTGCGGGCTATTGCTGGCACTGATGCTATTTTTGCTGCCAGAATACCATCGCGATATCCATCAACCGCTGGTTGAAGTATCGCTGTGGGCGTCGCTGGGCTGGTGGGTCGTAGCGCTATTACTGGTATTGTTTTACCCAGGGTCTGCGTCGGTCTGGCGTAATTCCAAAACATTACGCATAATTTTCGGCGTGTTAACCATTGTCCCGTTCTTTTGGGGAATGCTGGCGTTACGTGCATGGCACTATGATGAGAATCATTATAGTGGCGCGCTATGGCTGCTATATGTCATGATCCTCGTTTGGGGAGCAGACTCTGGTGCGTATATGTTTGGTAAGCTGTTTGGCAAACATAAGCTGGCACCGAAGGTTTCTCCTGGTAAAACCTGGCAGGGTTTTATTGGCGGACTCGCCACTGCGGCCGTGATCTCATGGGGTTATGGCATGTGGGCGAATCTTGAAGTTGCGCCTGTCACCTTGCTCATTTGCTCCATCGTTGCAGCCCTGGCCTCCGTGCTGGGTGACCTGACCGAGAGTATGTTTAAGCGTGAAGCAGGTATTAAGGACAGTGGTCACTTAATTCCAGGACACGGTGGTATTCTGGATCGTATTGATAGCCTGACGGCTGCGGTACCGGTCTTTGCCTGCCTGTTGTTACTGGTGTTCAGGACGCTCTAACGGATGGTCTTATGCTGAGTATTCTCTGGAATTTGGCTGCGTTCATCATCGCACTTGGTGTGCTTATCACCGTGCATGAATTTGGTCATTTCTGGGTTGCGCGGCGCTGCGGAGTCCGCGTCGAACGCTTTTCCATTGGCTTTGGAAAAGCGCTTTGGCGGCGTACCGATAAATCAGGTACGGAATACGTCATCGCCATGATTCCCCTCGGCGGTTACGTCAAAATGCTGGATGAGCGCGCTGAACCGGTCGCACCGGAATTGCGCCATTACGCCTTCAACAATAAAACGGTTGGACAACGTGCTGCTATTATCGCCGCGGGTCCGATTGCAAACTTCCTTTTTGCTATTTTTGCTTATTGGCTGGTGTTTATCATTGGTGTCCCTGGCGTTCGTCCTGTTGTTGGTGAAATAACACCCAACTCGATTGCTGCACAGGCGCAAATTCAGCCGGGTACGGAACTAAAAGCGGTTGATGGCATCGAAACCCCTGATTGGGATGCAGTGCGATTGCAACTGGTATCCAAAATCGGCGATGAGCATACAACCCTCAGCGTGGCGCAGTTTGGCAGCAACCAGCGGCAGGACAAAACGCTGGATTTACGCCATTGGGCATTTGAGCCAGACAAAGAGGATCCTGTCTCTAGTTTGGGCATGCGTCCGCGTGGTCCGCAGATTGAACCGGTACTGTCAGAAGTGCAGGTTAATTCCGCTGCAAGTAAGGCAGGTTTGCAAGCTGGCGACAGGATCGTTAAAGTCAATGGTCAGTCACTGACGCAATGGATGACGTTCGTGACTCTGGTGCGCGATAATCCGGATACGCCGTTAGCGCTAGATATTGAAAGACAAGGAAGTTCCTTGTCTTTAACGTTAACCCCAGATTCAAAACAGGTTAACGGGAAGGCAGAAGGGTTTGCGGGCGTGGTGCCTAAAGTTATTCCTCTGCCTGATGAGTATAAGACTGTACGCCAGTATGGGCCATTCAGCGCCATCCTCGAAGCCTCGGATAAAACGTGGCAGTTGATGAAGCTGACGGTCAGTATGCTGGGAAAATTGATTACCGGTGATGTAAAACTGAACAACCTCAGTGGGCCGATTTCTATCGCCCAGGGGGCTGGGATGTCAGCGGAGTTCGGGATTATTTATTACCTGATGTTCCTTGCGCTTATCAGCGTGAACTTAGGGATAATCAACCTGTTTCCGTTGCCCGTTCTTGACGGGGGGCATCTGCTGTTCCTGGCGATTGAAAAGCTGAAGGGCGGTCCGGTATCCGAGCGGGTTCAAGACTTTAGTTATCGCATTGGCTCTATCTTGCTGGTGTTGTTAATGGGGCTTGCACTTTTCAATGATTTCTCTCGGTTGTAAGAGAGTGTTAGGAAGAACGCATAATAACGATGGCGATGAAAAAGTTGCTCATAGCGTCGCTGCTGTTTAGCAGCGCCACCGTATACGGTGCTGAAGGGTTCGTAGTGAAGGACATTCATTTCGAAGGCCTACAGCGAGTCGCCGTTGGTGCGGCTCTCCTCAGTATGCCGGTGCGCACAGGCGACACGGTTAATGATGAAGACATCAGTAATACCATTCGTGCTCTGTTCGCCACCGGTAACTTTGAGGATGTCCGCGTCCTGCGCGATGGTGATACCCTTCTGGTTCAGGTAAAAGAACGTCCGACGATTGCCAGCATCACTTTCTCCGGTAACAAATCGGTGAAAGATGACATGCTGAAGCAAAACCTCGAGGCGTCTGGCGTGCGTGTTGGCGAGTCTCTGGATCGCACAACGCTTGCCGATATCGAAAAGGGCCTGGAAGATTTCTACTATAGCGTCGGTAAGTACAGCGCCAGTGTGAAAGCGGTGGTGACGCCGTTGCCGCGTAACCGTGTTGACCTCAAGCTGGTCTTCCAGGAAGGTGTTTCGGCGAAGATCCAACAGATCAATATCGTCGGCAACCATGCCTTCTCGACTGACGAACTTATCTCTCACTTCCAGTTGCGTGACGAAGTGCCGTGGTGGAACGTGGTGGGCGATCGTAAATACCAGAAACAGAAGCTGGCGGGCGATCTTGAAACCCTGCGCAGCTACTATCTGGATCGCGGTTATGCTCGCTTCAATATTGATTCCACTCAGGTCAGCCTGACGCCGGATAAAAAAGGCATCTACATCACCGTTAACATCACTGAAGGCGAGCAGTACAAGCTTTCTGGGGTTCAGGTGAGCGGTAACCTGGCCGGGCACTCCGCCGAAATTGAGACCCTGACGAAGATCGAGCCAGGTGAACTCTATAACGGCACCAAAGTGACCAAAATGGAAGATGACATCAAGAAGCTTCTGGGTCGCTATGGCTATGCCTATCCGCGCGTTCAGTCGCAGCCTGAAATCAACGACGCTGACAAAACCGTTAAATTGCGTGTAAACGTGGATGCGGGTAACCGTTTCTATGTGCGTAAGATCCGTTTTGAAGGTAACGACACTTCTAAAGACTCCGTTCTGCGTCGCGAAATGCGTCAGATGGAAGGCGCATGGTTGGGCAGCGATCTTGTCGACCAGGGTAAAGAGCGTCTGAACCGTCTGGGTTACTTTGAAACCGTTGATACTGATACTCAGCGTGTTCCGGGCCGCCCGGATCAGGTTGATGTAGTCTACAAGGTTAAAGAGCGTAACACCGGTAGCTTTAACTTCGGCGTCGGTTACGGTACCGAGAGCGGCGTGAGCTTCCAGGCTGGCGTTCAGCAGGATAACTGGTTAGGTACCGGTTATTCTGTCGGGATTAACGGCACCAAAAACGATTACCAGACCTATACTGAGTTGTCTGTCACTAACCCGTACTTCACCGTTGATGGTGTGAGCCTTGGTGGCCGCGTCTTCTATAACGACTTTGAAGCGGATGATGCAGACCTGTCCGACTATACCAACAAAAGTTATGGTACAGACGTGACGCTGGGCTTCCCGGTCAACGAATACAACACGTTGCGCGCGGGCCTGGGTTATGTACATAACAAACTGTCCAATATGCAGCCGCAGATCGCAATGGATCGTTATCTTGAGTCGATGGGACAATCCGCTGATACCAGCAGTTTTGCCGCTGATGATTTCACCTTTAACTACGGTTGGACATACAACAAGTTAGACCGTGGTTATTTCCCGACAGACGGTTCGCGTGTCAACCTGAACGGTAAAGTCACCATTCCGGGTTCTGACAACGAATACTACAAACTGTCGATGGATACCGCGACCTATATGCCGATCGATGACGACCACAAGTGGGTTGTTCTGGGTCGTACCAAGGTAGGTTATGGGGATGGCATTGGCAGCAAAGAGATGCCGTTCTACGAGAACTTCTACGCCGGTGGTTCCAGTACCGTGCGTGGCTTCCAGTCCAACACCATTGGTCCGAAAGCGGTCTATAAAAAGGGTGCTAGCACAGACTGGAATGACGGCGATAACGAAGAATGTACTCAGGATTCAGGCTGTAAATCAGATGATGCGGTAGGTGGTAACGCCATGGCTGTCGCCAGCCTGGAATTTATTACCCCGACGCCGTTTATCAGCGATAAGTATGCTAACTCGGTCCGTACTTCCTTCTTCTGGGATATGGGTACCGTTTGGGATACTAACTGGGATCCGTCATCTGCGCCGTCGGATGTGCCGGACTATAGTGATCCGAGCAATATCCGTATGTCAGCGGGTATCGCGTTACAATGGATGTCCCCATTGGGGCCGTTGGTTTTCTCCTACGCCCAGCCGTTCAAGAAGTACGATGGAGACAAAGCGGAACAGTTCCAGTTTAACATTGGTAAAACCTGGTAACTGTTCTTCGCAAAGGAATGTAGTGGTAGTGTAGCGATGACTTTAGGCGATCTTGCATGGGATCGCCTGGCCACGCAAAGAACTGCACCTTCGGGTGCAAATGGGATGGTAAGGAGTTAATTGTGAAAAAGTGGTTATTAGCTGCAGGTCTCGGTTTAGCGATGGCAACGTCCGCACAGGCTGCTGACAAAATTGCAATCGTCAATATGGGTAGCCTGTTCCAACAGGTTGCACAGAAGACGGGTGTTTCTGCTACGCTGGAAAACGAGTTCAAAGGCCGTGCCAGCGAACTGCAGCGTATGGAATCCGATCTGCAATCTAAAATGCAGCGTCTGCAATCAATGAAAGCGGGTAGCGATCGTACCAAGCTGGAAAAAGACGTTATGGCTCAGCGCCAGACTTTCTCTCAGAAAGCTCAGGCTTTCGAGCAGGATCGTGCACGTCGTTCCAACGAAGAACGTGGCAAACTGGTTACTCGTATCCAGACAGCTGTGAAATCTGTTGCCAGCAGCCAGAGCATTGATCTGGTCGTTGACGCAAACACCGTTGCATACAACAGCAGCGATGTAAAAGACATCACCGCTGACGTACTGAAACAGGTTAAATAAGTAATGCCTTCAATTCGACTGGCTGATTTAGCAGAGCAGTTGGATGCAGAATTACACGGTGATGGCGATATCGTCATCACCGGCGTAGCGTCCATGCAATCTGCGCAAACTGGCAATATCACGTTCATGGTGAATCCTAAATACCGTGAACACTTAGGCGTATGCCAGGCGTCTGCCGTTGTGATGACGCAGGACGATCTTCCTTTTGCTAAGAGTGCGGCGCTGGTAGTGAAGAATCCCTACCTGACCTATGCACGTATGGCGCAAATTTTAGATACCACGCCTCAGCCTGCACAGAACATTGCACCCAGTGCAGTGATCGATGCAACGGCGAAGCTGGGTAATAATGTCTCTGTGGGCGCAAATGCGGTCATTGAGTCTGGCGTAGAACTGGGCGATAACGTGGTTATCGGTGCAGGTTGTTTCGTCGGAAAAAATACCAAAATCGGTGCAGGTTCACGCTTGTGGGCGAATGTGACGATTTACCACGACATCCAGATCGGTGAAAATTGCCTGATCCAGTCCAGCACCGTCGTTGGATCTGATGGATTTGGTTACGCGAACGATCGTGGTAACTGGGTGAAGATCCCCCAGCTTGGTCGCGTGATTATCGGCGATCGCGTCGAGATCGGCGCTTGTACCACCATTGACCGTGGTGCTCTGGACGATACTGTGATCGGTAATGGTGTTATCATTGATAACCAGTGCCAGATTGCGCATAACGTTGTGATTGGCGACAATACGGCGGTAGCCGGTGGCGTCATTATGGCGGGTAGCCTGAAGATTGGCCGTTATTGCATGATTGGCGGTGCCAGCGTGATCAATGGGCATATGGAAATATGCGACAAAGTTACGGTAACTGGCATGGGTATGGTGATGCGTCCTATCACTGAACCTGGCGTCTACTCCTCAGGCATTCCGCTACAACCCAACAAGGTATGGCGTAAAACAGCTGCACTGGTGATGAATATTGATGATATGAGCAAGCGCCTCAAAGCGATTGAGCGCAAGGTTAATCAACAAGACTAAAGCACCGTTTTTGCATGTCTGACTTTTCGGCCTGTCCCATTCATACGATTGCGACAGGCCGTGTTATTATTGCCTTTTAGTATATTTTGACAGGAAGAGTATTTTGACTACTAACACTCATACTCTGCATATTGAAGAGATTTTAGAACTTCTGCCGCACCGTTTTCCGTTTCTGCTGGTTGACCGCGTGCTGGATTTTGAAGAAGGTCGTTTTCTGCGCGCAGTGAAAAATGTATCCGTTAACGAGCCTTTCTTTCAGGGCCACTTCCCGGGTAAACCTATTTTCCCTGGCGTATTGATTCTGGAAGCGATGGCACAGGCTACCGGTATCCTCGCGTTTAAAAGCGTAGGAAAACTGGAACCAGGCGAACTGTATTATTTCGCGGGTATTGATGAAGCACGCTTTAAGCGTCCTGTCGTGCCTGGCGATCAGATGATCATGGAAGTGACTTTCGAGAAAACGCGCCGTGGCCTGACCCGTTTTAAAGGGGTTGCGCTGGTCGACGGTAAAGTTGTGTGCGAAGCAACGATGATGTGTGCCCGTAGCCGGGAGGCCTGATACGTGATTGATAAATCCGCCTTTATTCACCCGACCGCCATTGTAGAAGAGGGCGCCAGCATCGGTGCCAATGCTCACATTGGCCCATTTTGTATTGTTGGACCCCATGTTGAAATTGGTGAGGGTACCGTACTGAAGTCTCACGTTGTCGTGAATGGCCATACAAAAATTGGTCGCGATAACGAGATCTATCAGTTTGCCTCCATCGGTGAAGTTAACCAGGATCTTAAATATGCTGGCGAACCGACCCGTGTGGAAATTGGCGATCGCAACCGCATTCGCGAAAGCGTCACCATTCATCGTGGCACAGTGCAGGGCGGTGGAGTGACGAAGGTGGGCAGCGATAACTTACTGATGATTAATGCGCACGTCGCGCATGATTGTACGGTAGGCAACCGCTGTATTCTGGCGAATAACGCCACGCTTGCCGGACATGTTTCGCTTGATGATTTTGTTATCATCGGCGGCATGACTGCGGTGCATCAGTTCTGCATCATCGGTGCGCATGTGATGGTTGGCGGCTGTTCTGGTGTAGCCCAGGACGTGCCTCCGTACGTTATCGCCCAGGGCAACCACGCGACGCCGTTTGGCGTCAATATCGAAGGTCTGAAGCGTCGTGGATTCACCCGCGAAGCGATTACCGCGATTCGTAACGCCTACAAAGCGTTGTACCGTAGCGGTAAAACGCTGGAAGAAGTGAAACCAGAAATCGCGGAACTGGCGAAACAGTACCCCGAAGTTCAGGCTTTCAGCGACTTCTTTGAGCGCTCAACGCGTGGCCTGATTCGTTAATGACTGAACAGCGTCCTTTAACGATTGCCCTCGTCGCCGGAGAAACCTCCGGCGATATTCTTGGTGCAGGGTTAATCCGTGCACTCAAGGCTCGCGTTCCCAATGCGCGCTTTGTTGGCGTGGCGGGTCCGCTGATGCAGGCCGAAGGTTGTGAAGCCTGGTACGAAATGGAAGAGTTGGCGGTCATGGGCATTGTTGAAGTGCTCGGACGCCTGCGCCGTTTACTGCATATTCGTGCCGACCTCACTCGCCGATTCACCGACTTAAAGCCGGATGTTTTCGTCGGCATTGATGCACCTGATTTCAATATTACCCTCGAAGGGAATTTGAAAAGACAGGGCATTAAAACCATTCATTATGTCAGTCCGTCCGTTTGGGCGTGGCGACAGAAACGCGTTTTCAAAATAGGCAGATCCACCAACATGGTGCTGGCCTTTCTGCCTTTCGAAAAGGCGTTTTATGACAAATTTAACGTCCCGTGCCGCTTTATCGGTCATACCATGGCAGATGCCATGCCGTTGGACCCGGATAAAAATGCGGCGCGTGATGTTCTGGGCATTCCTCATGACGCTCACTGCCTGGCGCTACTGCCAGGAAGCCGTGGTGCAGAAGTGGAAATGCTCAGCGCCGATTTTCTGAAAACGGCGCAGCTATTACGCCAGCATTATCCGGATCTCGAAGTGGTGGTGCCGTTGGTGAATGCCAAACGTCGCGAGCAGTTTGAACGCATTAAAGCGGAAGTTGCACCGGAGCTTTCTGTACATCTGCTCAATGGGATGGGACGTGAAGCAATGGTGGCCAGCGATGCCGCACTGCTGGCTTCTGGTACCGCCGCGCTGGAATGTATGCTGGCAAAATGCCCGATGGTGGTTGGCTACCGTATGAAACCCTTCACCTTTTGGCTGGCGAAGCGCCTGGTGAAAACGGATTACGTTTCGCTACCGAACCTGCTGGCGGGAAGAGAACTGGTTAAAGAGCTGTTGCAGGAAGAGTGTGAACCGCAGGCGCTGTCGCAAGCGCTGTTGCCGTTGCTGGCAAATGGTAAAACCAGCCATGCGATGCACGACACATTCCGTGAACTGCACCAGCAGATCCGTTGCAATGCTGATGAGCAGGCGGCGGATGCGGTCCTGGAGTTAGCGCAATGATTGAATTTGTGTATCCGCATACGCATTTAGTGGCGGGTGTGGATGAAGTCGGGCGCGGCCCTTTGGTCGGTGCGGTCGTCACTGCTGCCGTCATTCTGGATCCGGCTCGCCCTATTATCGGTCTTAATGACTCCAAAAAACTGTCAGAAAAACGTCGCCTGGCGCTGTTTGATGAAATTAAAGAAAAAGCGTTAAGCTGGAGCCTGGGTCGGGCGGAACCGCATGAAATCGACGAGCTGAACATTTTGCATGCCACCATGCTGGCTATGCAGCGTGCGGTTGCGGGTTTGCATATTGCGCCCGAATACGTGCTGATTGACGGCAATCGTTGCCCGGCATTACCGGTACCGTCGATGGCGGTGGTCAAAGGCGATAGCCGCGTGGCGGAGATTAGCGCCGCATCGATTCTGGCAAAAGTCACTCGTGATGCTGAAATGGCGGCGCTGGATACGGTTTTTCCACAGTATGGTTTTGCACAGCACAAAGGCTATCCAACCGCATTTCATCTGGAAAAATTGGCACTGCATGGTGCGACTGAGCACCATCGCCGCAGCTTTGGCCCCGTCAAACGCGCACTGGGACTCTCGTCCTGATTCTTGTGTCGAAGGAATCTGAAGATGTCTGAACCACGTTTCGTCCACCTACGGGTGCACAGCGACTACTCCATGATCGATGGGCTGGCGAAAACCGGGCCGCTGGTAAAAAAGGCGGCCGCGTTAGGCATGCCTGCGCTGGCGATCACCGATTTTACCAACCTGTGTGGTCTGGTGAAGTTTTACGGAGCGGGCCACGGTGCGGGTATCAAGCCGATAGTTGGCGCAGATTTTCATGTCCGCAGTGAGCTGTTGGGCGATGAACTCACGCAGCTCACCGTGCTGGCCGCAAATAATACCGGCTATCAGAACCTGACGTTGTTGATTTCGAAAGCCTATCAGCGCGGCTATGGCGCAGAAGGACCGGTTATCGACCGGGACTGGTTGGTCGAGCTAAAAGAAGGTTTGATTTTGCTCTCCGGCGGTCGCATGGGCGATGTCGGACGCAGCCTGCTGCGCGGCAATAGCGCACTGGTTGACGAGTGTGTGGCGTTTTACGAAGAACATTTTCCCAATTGCTATTTCCTCGAACTGATTCGCACCGGCAGGCAAGATGAAGAAAATTATCTGCACGCAGCCGTAGCGCTGGCCGAAACGCGTGGTCTACCGGTGGTGGCGACTAACGATGTCCGCTTCCTGGAAACCGGAGATTTCGACGCACATGAAATCCGCGTAGCGATCCACGACGGGTTCACCCTTGATGACCCGAAACGCCCGCGTAACTATTCGCCGCAGCAATACATGCGCAGCGAAGATGAGATGTGCGAGCTGTTCTCGGATATTCCGGAAGCACTGCAAAACACTGTCGAGATAGCCAAACGCTGCAACGTGACGGTGCGTCTGGGCGAATATTTCCTGCCGCAGTTCCCGACCGGCGATATGACCACCGAGGATTTCCTCGTGGCGAAATCACGCGAAGGTCTGGAAGAACGTCTCGAATTTTTGTTCCCTGACCCTGAAGTTCGTGCGCAGAAGCGCCCGCCTTACGATGAACGTCTGGAAGTTGAACTTAAAGTTATCAACCAGATGGGATTCCCTGGCTACTTCCTGATCGTTATGGAATTTATCCAGTGGTCGAAAGATAACGGCGTACCGGTAGGCCCGGGACGTGGTTCCGGCGCTGGCTCACTTGTCGCCTATGCGCTGAAAATTACCGATCTCGATCCGCTGGAATTTGACCTGCTGTTCGAACGTTTCCTTAACCCGGAACGTGTCTCAATGCCCGACTTCGACGTTGACTTCTGTATGGAGAAACGCGACCAGGTTATCGAGCACGTGGCGGAAATGTACGGTCGTGATGCGGTTTCGCAGATTATTACCTTTGGTACGATGGCTGCAAAAGCAGTTATCCGCGACGTGGGCCGTGTGCTGGGGCATCCGTACGGTTTCGTTGACCGTATTTCGAAACTGGTGCCGCCCGATCCGGGCATGACGCTGGCAAAAGCCTTTGAAGCCGAACCGCAACTGCCGGAAATCTATGAGGCAGATGAAGAGGTTAAAGCGCTGATCGATATGGCGCGTAAGCTGGAAGGCGTCACGCGTAACGCCGGTAAGCACGCCGGTGGTGTGGTTATCGCACCGACAAAAATTACTGATTTTGCGCCGCTGTACTGCGATGAACAGGGGCTGCACCCGGTTACTCAGTTTGATAAGAACGACGTGGAATATGCCGGTCTTGTGAAGTTCGACTTCCTCGGCCTGCGTACGCTCACCATCATCAACTGGGCGCTGGAAATGATCAACGCGCGCCGTGAAAAGAACGGTGAGCCACCGCTGGATATTGCGGCTATCCCGCTGGATGACAAGAAAAGCTTCGATATGCTGCAACGCTCGGAGACCACGGCTGTCTTCCAGCTTGAATCCCGCGGTATGAAAGACCTGATCAAACGTCTGCAGCCTGACTGCTTCGAAGACATGATCGCACTGGTGGCTCTGTTCCGCCCTGGTCCGCTACAGTCGGGGATGGTAGATAACTTTATCGACCGTAAGCATGGTCGCGAAGAGATTTCCTACCCGGACGTACAATGGCAGCATGAGTGTCTGAAACCGGTACTGGAGCCGACCTACGGCATTATCCTGTATCAGGAACAGGTTATGCAGATTGCCCAGGAGTTGTCCGGGTACACTCTTGGCGGCGCGGATATGCTGCGTCGTGCGATGGGTAAGAAAAAGCCGGAAGAGATGGCTAAGCAGCGCGGCACCTTTGAAGAAGGGGCGAAAAAGCGCGGCGTAGACGGCGAACTGGCGATGAAAATCTTTGACCTGGTGGAGAAATTCGCCGGTTACGGATTTAACAAATCGCACTCCGCAGCCTATGCGCTCGTCTCTTACCAGACGCTGTGGCTGAAGGCGCATTATCCTGCTGAGTTTATGGCGGCGGTAATGACCGCCGATATGGATAACACTGAGAAAGTGGTCGGGCTGGTAGATGAATGCTGGCGTATGGGGCTCAAAATCCTGCCGCCGGACATCAACTCCGGGCTTTACCATTTTCACGTGAATGATGATGGCGAGATTGTTTATGGCATCGGCGCGATAAAAGGCGTGGGTGAAGGACCAATTGAAGCTATTATTGAGGCGCGTAACGAAGGCGGTTACTTCCGTGAGCTGTTTGATCTCTGTGCGCGCACGGATATCAAAAAACTTAATCGCCGGGTGCTGGAAAAGCTAATCATGTCTGGGGCGTTTGATCGCCTTGGCCCGCATCGTGCGGCGTTGATGAATTCGCTCAACGATGCGCTAAAAGCCGCCGATCAGCATGCAAAAGCCGAAGCCATCGGTCAGGCCGATATGTTTGGCGTGCTGGCGGAAGAACCGGAGCAAATTGAACAATCCTATGCCAGTTGCCAACCGTGGCCGGAGCAGGTGGTATTAGATGGTGAGCGTGAAACGTTGGGGCTTTACCTGACGGGACACCCCATCAACCAGTATTTAAAAGAAATTGAGCGCTATGTCGGAGGCTACAGGCTGAAAGACATGCATCCGACAGAACGTGGTAAAGTCACCACGGCTGCGGGGCTCGTCATTGCTGCGCGGGTAATGGTCACCAAGCGCGGCAATCGTATCGGCATCTGTACACTGGATGACCGTTCCGGACGTCTGGAAGTTATGTTGTTTACCGATGCTCTGGATAAATACCAGCAATTGCTGGAAAAAGACCGCATACTTATCGTCAGCGGACAGGTCAGCTTTGATGACTTCAGCGGCGGGCTTAAAATGATGGCCCGTGAAGTCATGGATATTGACGAAGCCCGGGAAAAATATGCTCGCGGGCTTGCTATCTCGCTGACGGACAGGCAAATTGATGACCAGCTTTTAAACCGACTCCGTCAGTCTCTGGAACCCCACCGCTCGGGGACAATTCCAGTACATCTCTACTATCAGAGGGCGGATGCACGTGCGCGGTTGCGTTTTGGCGCGACGTGGCGTGTCTCTCCGAGCGATCGTTTGCTAAACGATCTCCGTGGCCTTATTGGTTCGGAGCAGGTGGAACTGGAGTTTGACTAATACAGGAATACTATGAGTCTGAATTTCCTTGATTTTGAACAGCCGATTGCAGAGCTGGAAGCAAAAATCGATTCTTTGACTGCGGTTAGCCGTCAGGATGAGAAACTGGATATTAACATCGATGAAGAAGTGCATCGTCTGCGTGAAAAAAGCGTAGAACTGACGCGTAAAATCTTCGCCGATCTTGGCGCATGGCAGGTAGCCCAACTGGCGCGCCATCCACAGCGTCCGTACACCCTGGATTATGTCCGCCTGGCGTTTGATGAATTTGATGAGCTGGCGGGCGATCGTGCCTATGCGGATGATAAAGCTATTGTCGGCGGTATCGCGCGTCTTGATGGCCGTCCGGTGATGATCATTGGTCATCAGAAAGGCCGTGAGACCAAAGAAAAGATTCGCCGTAATTTCGGCATGCCAGCGCCGGAAGGCTATCGCAAAGCGCTGCGTCTGATGGAAATGGCCGAGCGTTTCAACATGCCGATCATTACCTTCATCGACACCCCAGGGGCTTACCCGGGCGTGGGCGCGGAAGAGCGTGGTCAGTCAGAAGCGATCGCACGCAACCTGCGTGAAATGTCGCGTCTGAGCGTACCGGTAATCTGTACCGTTATCGGTGAAGGTGGTTCCGGTGGCGCGCTGGCGATCGGTGTAGGCGATAAAGTGAATATGCTGCAATACAGCACCTATTCCGTTATCTCCCCGGAAGGTTGTGCTTCAATTCTGTGGAAAAGCGCCGACAAAGCACCGCTGGCCGCAGAAGCGATGGGAATTGTTGCCCCGCGTCTGAAAGAGCTGAAGCTTATCGACTCTATCATTCCGGAACCGTTAGGCGGCGCACACCGCAATCCGGAAGTGATGGCTGCGTCCCTGAAAGCACAGCTGCTGGCCGATCTCGCCGATCTCGACGTGTTAAGCAAAGACGATCTGAAAAACCGTCGTTACCAGCGTCTGATGAGCTACGGTTACGCGTAAACTGCATTAATTCCGAAAAGGGCCACAACGTTGTGGCCCTTTTTTTTACCTGTGGTTTGGCCAGGCTATGATTAACTAAGGTTTTTCCAGGAGGAACGAATGAATATCATTGCCATCATGGGACCGCATGGCGTCTTTTATAAAGATGAGCCCATCAAGGAACTTGAACGTGCGCTGCAACAGCAGGGATTTCAGATTATCTGGCCGCAGAATAGCGTTGACCTGCTGAAGTTTATCGAACACAACCCGCGAATTTGCGGCGTCATTTTTGACTGGGATGAATATAGCCTGGAGCTGTGCAGTGACATCAACCAGCTCAACGAGTATCTCCCGCTCTACGCCTTTATTAATACCCATTCGACGATGGATGTCAGTGCGCACGACTTGCGCATGGCGCTGTGGTTTTTTGAGTATGCGCTGGGTCAGTCTGAAGATATTGCCACCCGCATCCGTCAGTACACCAGCGAATACCTCGATAACATCACGCCTCCGTTCACCAAGGCGCTGTTTACCTATGTGAAGGAAGGAAAGTATACCTTCTGTACGCCCGGGCACATGGCGGGTACGGCGTACCAGAAAAGCCCGGTCGGCTGCCTGTTCTATGATTTCTTTGGCGGCAATACGCTGAAAGCCGACGTGTCCATTTCCGTAACCGAACTGGGTTCATTGCTTGATCATACCGGACCACACCTCGAAGCGGAGGAGTACATCGCTCGCACCTTTGGTGCTGAGCAGAGCTATATGGTGACCAACGGCACCTCGACATCGAACAAGATTGTCGGCATGTATGCTGCGCCTGCAGGCAGTACGTTACTGATTGACCGCAACTGCCATAAGTCGCTGGCGCATTTGCTGATGATGAGCGATGTGGTGCCAATCTGGCTGAAGCCTACGCGTAACGCGTTGGGGATCCTCGGCGGTATACCCCGTCGGGAATTTACCCGCGCAAGTATTGAACGCAAGGTAGAAGAGACGACTCAGGCGCAATGGCCGATACACGCGGTGATCACCAACTCCACCTATGACGGGCTGCTTTATAACACCAACTGGATCAAGCAAACCCTGGATGTGCCCTCCATCCATTTTGATTCAGCCTGGGTGCCGTATACCCATTTTCATCCGATCTATCAGGGAAAAAGCGGGATGAGCGGCGAACGGGTACCGGGAAAGCTGATTTTTGAAACCCAGTCCACCCACAAGATGCTGGCGGCGTTGTCACAGGCTTCGCTGATCCACATTAAGGGTGACTATGATGAAGACACGTTTAACGAAGCCTTTATGATGCATACCTCCACGTCTCCGAGCTATCCGATTGTGGCGTCGATAGAAACGGCGGCGGCAATGCTGCGTGGCAATTCCGGCAAGCGGTTAATCAATCGTTCGGTGGAACGGGCGTTGCATTTCCGTAAAGAAGTGCAGCGTCTGCGCGAAGAGTCGGATGGCTGGTTCTTTGATATCTGGCAGCCGGAAAAGGTCGATGAAGCAGAATGTTGGCCGGTAGCGCCAGGTGAAGACTGGCACGGATTTATTGATGCTGATGCCGACCACATGTTCCTCGACCCGGTGAAGGTCACGATTCTGACGCCGGGAATGGATGAACAGGGAAATATGAGCGAAGAGGGGATCCCCGCGGCGCTGGTGGCGAAATTCCTTGATGAACGCGGCGTCGTCGTCGAAAAAACGGGACCGTATAACCTGTTGTTCCTGTTCAGTATTGGCATTGATAAAACCCGGGCGATGGGGCTGCTACGTGGCCTGACGGAATTTAAGCGCTCGTACGATCTGAATTTACGCGTGAAAAATATGCTGCCGGATCTGTATGCTGAAGATCCCGATTTCTATCGCAATATGCGTATTCAGGATCTGGCACAGGGGATCCATAAGCTGATCCGCCAGCACGATCTCTCCGGACTGATGCTGCGGGCATTTGATACCTTGCCGGAAATGAATATGACACCGCACCAGGCCTGGCAGCGGCAGATCAAAGGTGAGGTGGAAACCGTGGCGCTTGATCAACTGGTAGGACGCGTGTCCGCCAATATGATCCTGCCTTATCCTCCCGGCGTGCCGCTCTTGATGCCCGGGGAAATGATCACTGCTAAAAGCCGGGCTGTCCTCGATTTTCTTCTGATGCTGTGTTCAGTGGGGCAGCGCTACCCGGGATTTGAAACCGATATCCATGGCGCTAAACTGGGCGAGGATGGTGTGTATCGCGTGAGAGTCTTAAAAATGGCATAACGACTTGCCTGACCCTAAGATGTACGAGTAACGTGCTGAGAGAAAAATGAAAGAGGCGATGACGCTATGCTGGGATTAAAACAGGTTCACCATATTGCCATTATTGCGACGGACTACGCGGCGAGTAAGGCATTTTACTGCGATGTGCTTGGCTTTACACTGATGAGCGAAGCCTATCGGGAAGAGAGAGACTCGTGGAAAGGCGATCTGGCATTGAACGGCCAGTATGTGATTGAGCTTTTTTCTTTCCCGTTTCCACCTTGCCGTCCGAGCCGACCGGAAGCCTGCGGTTTGCGTCATCTGGCGTTCAGTGTGGAGGATGTGGAAAAGTCGATCGCGCATCTGGAAGCACACCACGTGAAGTGTGAATCCATACGTATCGATCCATTTACCGGTAAACGCTTTACGTTTTTCAACGATCCGGACGGATTGCCCCTCGAACTGTACGAGATGTAAGGCTTGTCATTGTGGTGTTAGCCCGGTAACGTGCCGGGCAATGCCATTGTAAGTAACCATCATGACGACACTCACGCTGAACACTTCACTGCTGAATTTTCAATCGATTTTGGTCGCCTTTAGCGGCGGGCTGGACTCAACCGTACTCCTGCATCAGCTGGTGCAGTGGCGAGCGCAGCATCCTGAGGTCGCTTTACGCGCAATCCATATTCATCACGGATTAAGCCCACATGCAGACAGTTGGGTGCAGCACTGTGAGTCAGTATGTATGCAGTGGCAGGTGCCGCTGGTGGTTGAGCGGGTACACCTTGAGGATGATGGTCTGGGCATCGAAGCTCAGGCACGACGCGCGCGCTATCAGGCATTTGCGCAGACCTTACTACCGGGCGAGGTGCTGATGACCGCCCAGCATCTCGATGACCAGTGTGAAACCTTTTTGCTGGCGCTTAAGCGCGGTAGTGGTCCTGCCGGACTTTCCGCCATGGGCGAAAACTCACCGTTCGCCGGAACCCAGCTGATTCGACCGCTGCTGGCGCAAACGCGAGAGGCGCTAGAAGCATGGGCGCGGCAGCATGAATTATGCTGGATTGAAGATGAAAGCAATCAGGATGATACCTACGATCGCAATTTCCTCAGATTGCGCGTTACCCCATTGCTGCAACAGCGCTGGCCGCACTTCGCGCAAGCCGTAGCCCGCAGCGCCGCGCTGTGTGCTGAGCAGGAGAGTTTACTGGATGAACTGCTGGCCAGCGATTTAGCCGATTGCATCACAGCCCACGGCACATTGTTACTGGTACCGTTAATGATGGTGAGCGACGTGCGTCGTGCCGCGCTGCTTCGTCGCTGGCTGGCGGGGTTAAATGCGCCGATGCCTTCCCGTGATGGGCTGAAACGTATCTGGCAGGAAGTGGCGCTGGCGCGGGAAGATGCCTCACCCTGTTTTCGCCTTGGGGAGTACGAGGTCCGTCGTTATCAGTCACAGCTGTGGTGGGTGAAGTCAGTCGATGGGCAAAGCGAAACCGTTATCCCATGGTTAGAGTGGAAAACACCGTTGGCGCTGCCTGCCGGATTGGGTTCGGTTCAGTTAATCTCTGCGGGTGAATTGCGCATGCCGCAAGAGGATGAAACCGTCAGCATTCGTTTCAAAGCACCAGGCTTATTGCATATTGTCGGGCGTAACGGTGGACGGAAATTAAAGAAAATCTGGCAGGAGCAGGGGATCCCGCCCTGGCGACGAGATACCACACCGCTGCTGTTTTACGGCGAAACGTTGATTGCGGCTGCGGGTATTTTCGTGACGCGTGAGGGAGCGGCGGAAGATGAAGAAGGCGTGAGTCTGGTTTGGCGTGGAAAGTAGGCCGGATAAGATGCTTTGCACCGTCATCCGGCACCAAAATAATCAGGATTCGCTGACCACCACAGTACCGATCTGCGGGTGGCTGAAGCTGGCAATTTTGTCGAGTCGAAGCTCCCGGGTTTCACCTGCGACATCTGCGACCAGATACTCCACGTTTTTGCGTGAAACCAAGTCGTTCGCTTTCGCCTGCAAAACTTCGCCATCTTTTAACGCCAGCGTCAGTAACAAATGGTGCTGGCAGGCGAGTTCAAGATTGTCGTAATCATCGCAGTTGATGGGTTGATACGTTTCATTCATTGACATAATCGCTCACCAGTAAGTTCGCGGCAGCATAGGCCGCTTTTTCCCTGACCGACTCTGGAAGGGCGCTGTCTGCCGCCACTTCATTAAGCACCTTCAATACGCAACCCAGCGCATCCGGGATATACCCTAAGTCTCCGCTGGCGATTTCCGCGTACCGCTTGCGTATTAACTCACAATATTTTTCCACATGCCCTCCTGTCAGCACTCTGACTTAACCGTGGATGCAAGTCTAAGCCTACGAAGATAAACTCTGTTTAGCAAGGTGACTATACCATACTCATTCAAGCAATATCAGCGTCTTGATAGATGAGCAGTTAGCAGCCTTTTGCCGCAGTTTTCGCTACAATGTGCGCCTGATTCGAAAGGAGTTCTCCCATGGCGCTTAAAGCGACAATTTATAAAGCCGTCGTTAACGTAGCGGATCTTGACCGCAACCAGTTTCTTGACGCGGCCTTGACGCTGGCGCGTCACCCCTCTGAAACCCAGGAGCGCATGATGCTGCGCCTGCTTGCCTGGATTAAATATGCCGATGAGCGGCTGCAGTTCACGCGTGGGCTGAGCGCGGAAGACGAGCCTGAAGCATGGCTGCGTAACGACCATCTGGGCATCGATCTTTGGATTGAGTTGGGTCTGCCGGATGAGCGCCGTATCAAGAAAGCCTGTACCCAGTCTGGTGAGGTTGCTCTGTTTGCCTACAACAGCCGTGCGGCTCAGATCTGGTGGCAGCAAAACCAGAACAAATGTGCGCAGTTTAAAAATCTCACCGTGTGGTATCTGGATGATGAACAGCTGGCGCAACTGAGTGATTTTGCTGGTCGTACAATGGCGCTGCAGGCGACTATTCAGGACGGCGCTATTTGGCTGTCCGACTCTCAGAACAATCTGGAAATTCATCTGACCGCGTGGCAGCCGCGTTCATGATTGTTCTCTCCCGAAACGTCTCTATCCCTGATAATGAGCTGGAAATCACGGCGATTCGGGCACAAGGCGCGGGTGGTCAGCACGTTAACAAGACCTCGACGGCTATCCATTTGCGCTTTGACATTCGGGCCTCGAGCCTGCCAGAGTATTACAAGGAACGCCTGCTGGCTGCCAGCCATCATCTGATTAGCGGCGATGGCATTATTATCATTAAGGCGCAGGAATACCGTAGCCAGGAGCTCAATCGGGAAGCGGCAATCTCCCGACTGGTGGCGGTGATAAAAGAATTAACCGCGGTGCAAAAAAGCCGACAGGCAACTCGCCCTACGCGCGCCTCGAAAGAGCGCAGGTTGTCATCGAAGGCGCAAAAGTCCACAGTGAAAGCACTGCGTGGGAGAGTTCGTCGAACGCAAGACTGACGAGCAGGAATGAGAATTTATAAGGAATTGATAGTGAAAACAGCAATATTGTCCGTAGTCGCTGCCTGCACGCTTTTTTCCTTGATCGGCTGTAATAACCGTACTGAAGTTGAAGTACTACAGCCGACGCGGGCGGCAGAATTAAAACCGATGCAGCAAAGCTGGCGTGGCATCTTACCTTGTGCGGACTGCGAAGGGATTGAAACCTCTCTGTTTCTGGAAAAAGACGGTACATGGGTGATGAACGAACGCTATCAGGGCGTACGGGATGAACCGTCTTCGTTTGCCTCTTATGGCACATGGGCGCGTACAGCCGACAAACTGGTGCTGACCGACAGCAAAGGTGAGAAGTCGTACTACCGGGCTAAAGGCGAGGCGCTGGAAATGCTCGATCGTGAAGGTAACCCGATTGAGTCACAGTTTAACTACACGCTCCAGCCGGTTTCCGCCAGCTTACCCGTGACGCCAATGCCGATGCGAGGCATGTATTTCTATATGGCTGACGCGGCAATCTTTACCGACTGCGCAACGGGTAAACGGATGCCGGTGGCGAATAACGCTCAGCTTGAACGCGACTATTTAGCCGCTCGTGCGGAAAACGGACAGTCCGTACTGCTGACGCTTGAGGCGCATTTCACGTTGGAGTCAAACCCGGATACGGGTGAGAAAGTGAAAACGTTGATGGCGGATAAAGACGCGAAATTTATCCCTGGTAAAGCGTGTAATTAATCGATAGAAAAAAGGCCCTGATAATCAGGGCCTTTTTGTTGGTATTAGCCTTTAATGGCTTTGACCAGGAAGTCGACGATGTCGCCGGTTTTAATCAGCTCTTTCTCGCCGTTACGACGGTATTTGTATTCGATATCGTCGTTATCAAGGTTACGGTCGCCCAGTACGATGGTGTGTGGGATACCGATCAGTTCCATATCGGCAAACATCACGCCCGGACGCTCTTTACGATCGTCCATCAGCACTTCGACACCCTGCGCGCGCAGCTCAGCGTACAGCTTTTCAGCCAGCTCCTGCACACGGTAGGATTTGTGCATGTTCATCGGCAGAATAGCGACCTGGAACGGGGCAATGGCATCTGGCCATACGATGCCACGATCGTCAAAGTTCTGTTCAATAGCCGCGGCAACCACGCGAGTGACCCCGATACCGTAACAGCCCATAGTCAGCGTCTGGTTACGGCCATCTTCGCCCTGAACAGCTGCTTTCATCGCTTCAGAGTACTTGGTACCCAACTGGAAGATGTGGCCGACTTCGATACCGCGTTTGATCATCAGCGTACCTTTGCCGTCCGGGCTAGGGTCGCCGGCGACCACGTTACGGATGTCAGCAACTTCCGGGGTGGCCACATCGCGATCCCAGTTGATACCGAAATAGTGTTTACCGTCGATGTTGGCACCGGCAGCGAAATCGCTCATTACTGCAACGGTACGGTCGATAACCACCGGAATTGGCATATTCACCGGACCGAGCGAGCCAGGACCTGCTTTTACCAGCGCACGAATTTCTTCTTCGGTGGCAAAGGTCAGTGGGCTGGCAACCTGCGGCAGTTTTTCTGCTTTGACTTCGTTCAGCTCGTGATCGCCACGAACCAGCAGGGCGACCAGCGGGTAGCTGCTGCCTTCAACCGCTTTCACCAGCAGGGTTTTCACGGTTTTTTCGATAGGCAGGTTGAACTGCTCAACCAGTTCGGCGATGGTTTTAGCGTTCGGCGTATCTACCAGCGTCATTTCCTGGGTTGCTGCCGCGCGCGGCTCTTTCGGCGCAACGGCTTCGGCAAATTCGATGTTCGCCGCATAGTCAGAGGAGTCGGAGAAGATCACATCGTCTTCGCCGCTCTGCGCCAGCACCTGGAATTCGTGAGAGGCGCTGCCGCCAATAGAACCGGTATCCGCTTGTACTGCACGGAAATCCAGCCCCATACGGCTGAAGATTTTGCTATACGCAGCGTACATCGCGTCGTAGGTTTCCTGCAGGGATTCCTGAGAGGTGTGGAAAGAGTATGCATCTTTCATCAGGAATTCGCGGGAGCGCATCACGCCGAAGCGCGGACGGACTTCGTCACGGAATTTGGTCTGGATCTGATAGAAGTTCAGCGGCAGTTGTTTGTAAGAGCTCAGCTCGTTACGGATCAGGTCGGTGATCACTTCTTCATGCGTTGGGCCGAGGACGAACGAACGATCGCCACGGTCAGCAATACGCAGCAGTTCCGGGCCGTATTGTTCCCAACGGCCGCTCTCTTCCCACAGTTCAGAAGGCTGAACGACCGGCATCAACACCTCGATCGCACCGGCGTTGTTCATCTCTTCACGCACGATGTTTTCGACTTTTTTCAGGACGCGCACGCCGGTCGGCAGCCAGGTATATAACCCGGAGGCCAGCTTGCGGATCATCCCGGCGCGCAGCATCAGCTGGTGGCTGATGACTTCGGCGTCGGCAGGTGTCTCCTTCAGAGTGGAGAGCAGATATTGGCTAGTACGCATGTTGTTACGGTTCCAGTTGAACGATCGAACAGGCTCAAAACGAGCCTGGCACAAAACAAAAGTGGTTTAGTTTACCAGCGAGAAAGGGATGTCAAAAGAGTACGCGACGCAAATTAGCGGGCTTCCAGAGCAAAGACCTCAAATCCTGACGGCGTGACGCGCCAGCGGACGTTAAAGTCCAGCAGCCAGACGGCGTAGGTTTTGCCTTCTTCCTCGTTTTTACGGTAGGCAGGACGCGGATCCTGCGCCAGCACTTCGGCAATAAACTGACGAAGATGCGGGTAACGTTGTTCGAGCTTCGGTAGCTGCTCCGCGAGATCTTCACTGAACGTCACGTCTACGCTGGCCTGGGGGGCATCCTGAGCATAGCTGGCACGAGCATCGGGTAACGATTCGGCAAACGGTAGATACGGTTTTATATCTACGACTGGCGTGCCATCAACGAGATCCAGCCCACCGAGTTCGAGGATCACGTGCTCTTTATGGCAGCGGATGCCCCGTAGCTCAACCAACGACATGCCAACAGGGTTAGGACGAAACGTTGAACGCGTGGCAAAGACACCCATTCTGGCGTTGCCGCCAAGGCGGGGAGGGCGCACGGTCGGACGCCATCCACCTTCCATTGTCTGGTGAAAAACAAAAATCACCCACAAATGACTGAAGGCTTCCAGGCCGCGAACGGCATCGGCCTGGTTATAAGGTGCGAGCAAATGCAGTTCACCGCTGGCGCTTTTCACCAGACCGGGCTGGCGTGGAACGGCGAACTTTTCTTTATAAGGTGAGCGGATAACGCCTATTTGCTCGAACTGAAAATGGCTCATTTCGCCGAAATGTTCAGTGCAGAACCGATGCAAACCGCCTGGCGATAGCAACCCGGCGTTCCGCTGGTCACTTCGCAACTGTGCAGCAATACCGCATTAGCTTTCATTTTTGATGCGTTTATCTGCATGCGTTTGCGTGCGGTTGGAATGCTCGGAGGGGAATCCTGGTTTGAAGCCTGGCAGGATTCACCGCTAACTTCGCCAAGATCGCGGAACGGTTTGCCTACTAAATCTTCAGCGTTAGTAATGATTCTTACCGGCGTAGCGCGCGGTGCTTTCGGTTTTTCCGGCTCCGCTTTCGGCGGGGTTGCGGTGCTTTGAACGGGTTCAACAGGGGATCTGCTTAACATAGAACAGCCGCTCAGCAAGAGTGCTACTAAACAGATCGGTAAAGCACGCATAATATTTCCTCAATGAATGATCTAAACGTCAGATATTGAATCAGGTGCTTGCATAAATGACAAGACGGGCAAGCGCCCGTCCTGATGATATTACAGATTCTGTAAACAGCCTAAAATTACCAGCCCTTAACAGCACCGCCGTTGAAGACTTTGTTTGCTGCTTCGTACACTTCGTCAGACTGGTATGCTTCAACGAATTTCTTCACGTTCTCAGCATCTTTATTGTCTTCACGAGTTACAATCAGGTTTACGTACGGGGAATCTTTATCTTCAACAAAGATCCCGTCTTTTGCCGGAGTCAGGCCGATCTGGCTGGCGTAGGTGGTGTTGATGACCGCCAGTGCGATTTGTGCATCGTCCAGGGAACGTGGCAGCTGCGGTGCTTCCAGTTCAACCAGCTTCAGGTTTTTCGGGTTTTCAATCACGTCCAGCGCGGTTGGCAGCAGGCCAACACCGTCTTTCAGTTTGATTAAGCCCACTTTTTGCAGCAGCAGCAAGGAACGACCAAGGTTAGTCGGGTCGTTTGGAATCGCGACCTGGGAACCGTCCTGCAGCTCATCCAGTGATTTGATTTTTTTTGAGTAGCCCGCAATCGGGTAAACAAAAGTATTGCCTACAGCAACCAGCTTGTAACCACGATCTTTGATCTGCTGGTCCAGGTATGGTTTGTGCTGGAAGGCGTTAGCATCGATATCGCCTTTGCTCAGCGCTTCGTTAGGCAGAACGTAATCGTTAAACGTGACCAGCTCAACGTCCAGACCGTATTTTTCTTTTGCCACTTTCTGCGCGACTTCTGCAACCTGCTGCTCTGCGCCAACAATAACGCCCACTTTGATGTGATTAGGATCTTTTTCATCCTGACCGCAACCCACAAGTGCCAGAGAACCGATCAGGGCTCCAACTGCCGCAAAGGTTTTGAATTTGAACGCCATGCTTATTTCCTTTTCTTAATGAGTTTTTAGTGTTGTGTGCAACGTTATTTGTGCGTGACAGCCCGGACGATGCGATCGCCGGATAACTGAATTAAATAAACCAGAACGACGAGCAATACCAGTACTGTATTCATTACGGTAGCGTTGTAACCAATATAGCCGTACTGATAGCCAATCTGTCCAAGACCACCGGCACCGACGGCACCGCCCATCGCGGAGTAACCAACCAGCGTGATAAGGGTGATGGTGGCCGCATTGACCAGTCCTGGCAGCGCTTCTGGCAGTAATACCTTACGTACAATTTGCAGCGGCGTGGCGCCCATCGCACGAGAGGCTTCTATCAGCCCGGTCGGGATTTCGAGCAGCGCGTTTTCCACCATACGGGCGATAAACGGCGCGGCACCGACGGTCAGCGGAACGATAGCTGCCTGCAGTCCGATAGAGGTGCCTACGATCATGCGGGTGAACGGAATCATCCATACCAGTAAGATGATGAACGGGATGGAACGGAAAATGTTCACCAGCGCAGAGAGCGTACGGTAGAGCTTCGCGTTCTCAATAATTTGCCCCGGACGCGTTACGTACAGCAACACGCCGACCGGCAGACCAATCACAAAGCCAAAAAAACCGGACACAAAGGTCATTGCCAGCGTTTCCCATACGCCGCGAACCAGCAGCCACATCATCGGCTCAGACATAACCCAGTACCTCTACTTTTACATGGTGTTCCTGCAACCAGCTAATGGCTGCTTGTGTATCTTCCTGTGTGCCGTGCATTTCAGTCAGCATGATGCCGAACTTCACGCCGCCGGCGTAATCCATCTGCGCGCTAATAATGTTGTTATTCACATTAAAGCGACGGGCCGTCTCAGAAAGTAGCGGTGCATCGACCGAATGGCCGGTGAATTCCATACGCAGCATCGGCACGCTGTCGGCTTCCGGCTCCGCTTTTAAACGTTCCAGATAATCTTCCGGAATATCCAGGTGCAGCGTGGACTGGATAAATTTCTGTGCCAGCGGCGTTTTCGGATGAGAGAAAACTTCGCTGACGGTGTCCTGCTCAATCAGTTCACCATTACTGATGACCGCCACGCAGTCACAAATACGTTTTACAACGTCCATTTCGTGGGTAATCAGCAGAATGGTGAGTCCCAGACGACGGTTAATATCTTTCAATAATTCCAGAATTGAGCGGGTCGTTGCCGGATCGAGTGCGCTGGTAGCTTCATCGCACAGCAACACTTTGGGATTACTTGCCAGCGCACGGGCGATCGCCACACGCTGTTTTTGTCCACCGGAAAGGTTGGCCGGGTAGCTATCGTGCTTGTCTCCAAGACCAACCAACTTCAACAGCTCTGTTACGCGGCGTTTGATCTCTTCTTTTGGCGTGTTATCCAGTTCCAGCGGTAGTGCGACGTTACCGAACACCGTACGGGAAGAGAGCAGGTTAAAGTGCTGAAAAATCATGCCGATTTGGCGGCGAGCTTTAGTCAACTCCGACTCAGAAAGCGTGGTCAGCTCCTGACCGCCAACCTGAACGCTGCCTTCGGTAGGGCGTTCGAGTAGGTTAACGCAGCGGATGAGCGTACTTTTACCAGCACCGGAGGCGCCAATAACGCCATAAATCTGCCCGGCAGGAACATGCAGGCTGACATTATTTAGCGCCTGAATGGTGCGAGTCCCCTGCTGGAACACTTTGGTGATATTCGAAAGTTTAATCATTGGTTATTTATTATCGTAATTAAGTTAGCCGTGGCATTTTCGTCTGTCAGGTACGGTCGAAGCCGTCAACAAGATGGATGTTAAGGCATCCAGACGTCTAAATCAATCAGGCTTTGCGCGATGAGCACTTTCTTGCCCGCTGAAACATGCGATACTAGAGTCACATGCCTTATTCAGGAGCTATAAAAGGTGGCAAAGTCTGTACCCGCAATTTTTCTCGACCGTGACGGTACCATTAATGTGGACCACGGTTATGTACATGAGATCGACGAGTTTGAGTTTATCGACGGCGTTATTGATGCCATGCGTGAACTTAAAAAGATGGGTTACGCGCTCATTATCGTGACGAACCAGTCTGGCATTGCGCGTGGTAAATTTACTGAGGCGCAGTTTGAAACGTTGACCGAATGGATGGACTGGTCGCTGGCCGATCGTGACGTTGAGCTGGATGGCATCTACTACTGCCCGCATCACCCGCAGGGTACGGTAGAAGAGTATCGTCAGGTCTGCGACTGTCGTAAACCGCATCCTGGTATGTTTATCTCCGCCCGGGACTTCTTGCACATCGATATGGCCGCTTCTTATATGGTAGGCGACAAAATTGAAGATATGCAGGCGGCGACAGCTGCGAATGTTGGCACGAAGGTATTGGTTCGCACAGGCAAACCCGTCACGCCGGAAGCAGAAAATGCGGCAGATTTGGTCATAAATAGTTTGGCAGACCTGCCAATGGCGATAAAAAAGCAGCAAAAGTAAGCGTTATGGATAAAAGGTGAGCGGTTGAAACAAAATTGCATTTTTCCGCTTGTCTTCCTGAGTCGACTCCCTATAATGCGCCTCCATCGACACGGCGGATGTGAATCACTTCACACAAACAGCCGGTTCGGTTGAAGAGAAAAATCTGAAAATGAGGGTTGACTCTGAAAGAGGAAAGCGTAATATACGCCACCTCGCGACAGAGCGCTAAAGCGCGTCGCAACTGCTCTTTAACAATTTATCAGACAATCTGTGTGGGCACTCGAAGATACGGATTCTTAACGTCGCAAGACGAAAAATGAATACCAAGTCTCAACGAGTGAACACGTAATTCATTACGAAGTTTAATTCATTGAGCATCAAACTTTTAAATTGAAGAGTTTGATCATGGCTCAGATTGAACGCTGGCGGCAGGCCTAACACATGCAAGTCGAACGGTAGCACAGAGGAGCTTGCTCCTTGGGTGACGAGTGGCGGACGGGTGAGTAATGTCTGGGAAACTGCCCGATGGAGGGGGATAACTACTGGAAACGGTAGCTAATACCGCATAACGTCGCAAGACCAAAGAGGGGGACCTTCGGGCCTCTTGCCATCGGATGTGCCCAGATGGGATTAGCTAGTAGGTGGGGTAACGGCTCACCTAGGCGACGATCCCTAGCTGGTCTGAGAGGATGACCAGCCACACTGGAACTGAGACACGGTCCAGACTCCTACGGGAGGCAGCAGTGGGGAATATTGCACAATGGGCGCAAGCCTGATGCAGCCATGCCGCGTGTATGAAGAAGGCCTTCGGGTTGTAAAGTACTTTCAGCGAGGAGGAAGGTGTTGTGGTTAATAACCGCAGCAATTGACGTTACTCGCAGAAGAAGCACCGGCTAACTCCGTGCCAGCAGCCGCGGTAATACGGAGGGTGCAAGCGTTAATCGGAATTACTGGGCGTAAAGCGCACGCAGGCGGTCTGTCAAGTCGGATGTGAAATCCCCGGGCTCAACCTGGGAACTGCATCCGAAACTGGCAGGCTAGAGTCTTGTAGAGGGGGGTAGAATTCCAGGTGTAGCGGTGAAATGCGTAGAGATCTGGAGGAATACCGGTGGCGAAGGCGGCCCCCTGGACAAAGACTGACGCTCAGGTGCGAAAGCGTGGGGAGCAAACAGGATTAGATACCCTGGTAGTCCACGCCGTAAACGATGTCGACTTGGAGGTTGTGCCCTTGAGGCGTGGCTTCCGGAGCTAACGCGTTAAGTCGACCGCCTGGGGAGTACGGCCGCAAGGTTAAAACTCAAATGAATTGACGGGGGCCCGCACAAGCGGTGGAGCATGTGGTTTAATTCGATGCAACGCGAAGAACCTTACCTACTCTTGACATCCAGAGAACTTAGCAGAGATGCTTTGGTGCCTTCGGGAACTCTGAGACAGGTGCTGCATGGCTGTCGTCAGCTCGTGTTGTGAAATGTTGGGTTAAGTCCCGCAACGAGCGCAACCCTTATCCTTTGTTGCCAGCGGTTCGGCCGGGAACTCAAAGGAGACTGCCAGTGATAAACTGGAGGAAGGTGGGGATGACGTCAAGTCATCATGGCCCTTACGAGTAGGGCTACACACGTGCTACAATGGCATATACAAAGAGAAGCGACCTCGCGAGAGCAAGCGGACCTCATAAAGTATGTCGTAGTCCGGATTGGAGTCTGCAACTCGACTCCATGAAGTCGGAATCGCTAGTAATCGTGGATCAGAATGCCACGGTGAATACGTTCCCGGGCCTTGTACACACCGCCCGTCACACCATGGGAGTGGGTTGCAAAAGAAGTAGGTAGCTTAACCTTCGGGAGGGCGCTTACCACTTTGTGATTCATGACTGGGGTGAAGTCGTAACAAGGTAACCGTAGGGGAACCTGCGGTTGGATCACCTCCTTACCTTAAAGAAACGTTCTTTGTAGTGCTCACACAGATTGTCTGATGAAAAGTAAATAGCAAGGCGTCTTGCGATTGAGACTTCAGTGTCCCCTTCGTCTAGAGGCCCAGGACACCGCCCTTTCACGGCGGTAACAGGGGTTCGAATCCCCTAGGGGACGCCACTTGCTGGTATGTGTGAGTGAAAGTCGCCGACCGAAGTATCTCAAAACTGACTTCCGAGTCACGTTTGAGATATTTGCTCTTTAAAAATCTGGATCAAGCTGAAAATTGAAACGACACACTGTTTCATTTCTCCGTAATAAGAAATGAAAAGCGGTGTGTTCGAGTCTCTCAAATTTTTGCAAACCGATGATGAATCGAAAGAAACATCTTCGGGTTGTGAGGTTAAGCGACTAAGCGTACACGGTGGATGCCCTGGCAGTCAGAGGCGATGAAGGACGTGCTAATCTGCGATAAGCGTCGGTAAGGTGATATGAACCGTTATAACCGGCGATTTCCGAATGGGGAAACCCAGTGTGATTCGTCACACTATCATTACGTGAATACATAGCGTAATGAAGCGAACCGGGGGAACTGAAACATCTAAGTACCCCGAGGAAAAGAAATCAACCGAGATTCCCCCAGTAGCGGCGAGCGAACGGGGAGCAGCCCAGAGTCTGAATCAGCATGTGTGTTAGTGGAAGCGTCTGGAAAGTCGCACGATACAGGGTGAAAGTCCCGTACACAAAAGTGCATGTGTTGTGAACTCGAAGAGTAGGGCGGGACACGTGGTATCCTGTCTGAATATGGGGGGACCATCCTCCAAGGCTAAATACTCCTGACTGACCGATAGTGAACCAGTACCGTGAGGGAAAGGCGAAAAGAACCCCGGCGAGGGGAGTGAAAAAGAACCTGAAACCGTGTACGTACAAGCAGTGGGAGCACCCTTTGGGGTGTGACTGCGTACCTTTTGTATAATGGGTCAGCGACTTATATTCTGTAGCAAGGTTAACCGAATAGGGGAGCCGAAGGGAAACCGAGTCTTAACTGGGCGTTAAGTTGCAGGGTATAGACCCGAAACCCGGTGATCTAGCCATGGGCAGGTTGAAGGTTGGGTAACACTAACTGGAGGACCGAACCGACTAATGTTGAAAAATTAGCGGATGACTTGTGGCTGGGGGTGAAAGGCCAATCAAACCGGGAGATAGCTGGTTCTCCCCGAAAGCTATTTAGGTAGCGCCTCGTGAATTCATCTTCGGGGGTAGAGCACTGTTTCGGCTAGGGGGTCATCCCGACTTACCAACCCGATGCAAACTGCGAATACCGAAGAATGTTATCACGGGAGACACACGGCGGGTGCTAACGTCCGTCGTGAAGAGGGAAACAACCCAGACCGCCAGCTAAGGTCCCAAAGTCATGGTTAAGTGGGAAACGATGTGGGAAGGCACAGACAGCCAGGATGTTGGCTTAGAAGCAGCCATCATTTAAAGAAAGCGTAATAGCTCACTGGTCGAGTCGGCCTGCGCGGAAGATGTAACGGGGCTAAACCATGCACCGAAGCTGCGGCAGCGACACTATGTGTTGTTGGGTAGGGGAGCGTTCTGTAAGCCGTTGAAGGTGTACTGTGAGGTATGCTGGAGGTATCAGAAGTGCGAATGCTGACATAAGTAACGATAATGCGGGTGAAAAACCCGCACGCCGGAAGACCAAGGGTTCCTGTCCAACGTTAATCGGGGCAGGGTGAGTCGACCCCTAAGGCGAGGCCGAAAGGCGTAGTCGATGGGAAACAGGTTAATATTCCTGTACTTGGTGTTACTGCGAAGGGGGGACGGAGAAGGCTATGTTAGCCGGGCGACGGTTGTCCCGGTTTAAGCATGTAGGCGGGAAGTTTAGGTAAATCCGGACTTCTTTTAACGCTGAGGTGTGATGACGAGGCACTACGGTGCTGAAGTAACAAATGCCCTGCTTCCAGGAAAAGCCTCTAAGCATCAGGTAACACGAAATCGTACCCCAAACCGACACAGGTGGTCAGGTAGAGAATACCAAGGCGCTTGAGAGAACTCGGGTGAAGGAACTAGGCAAAATGGTGCCGTAACTTCGGGAGAAGGCACGCTGATATGTAGGTGAAGTGGTTTACCCATGGAGCTGAAATCAGTCGAAGATACCAGCTGGCTGCAACTGTTTATTAAAAACACAGCACTGTGCAAACACGAAAGTGGACGTATACGGTGTGACGCCTGCCCGGTGCCGGAAGGTTAATTGATGGGGTTATCCGTAAGGAGAAGCTCTTGATCGAAGCCCCGGTAAACGGCGGCCGTAACTATAACGGTCCTAAGGTAGCGAAATTCCTTGTCGGGTAAGTTCCGACCTGCACGAATGGCGTAATGATGGCCAGGCTGTCTCCACCCGAGACTCAGTGAAATTGAACTCGCTGTGAAGATGCAGTGTACCCGCGGCAAGACGGAAAGACCCCGTGAACCTTTACTATAGCTTGACACTGAACACTGGTCCTTGATGTGTAGGATAGGTGGGAGGCTTTGAAGTGTGGACGCCAGTCTGCATGGAGCCATCCTTGAAATACCACCCTTTAATGGCTGGTGTTCTAACGTAGACCCGTGATCCGGGTTGCGGACAGTGTCTGGTGGGTAGTTTGACTGGGGCGGTCTCCTCCTAAAGAGTAACGGAGGAGCACGAAGGTTAGCTAATCCTGGTCGGACATCAGGAGGTTAGTGCAAAGGCATAAGCTAGCTTGACTGCGAGAGTGACGGCTCGAGCAGGTGCGAAAGCAGGTCTTAGTGATCCGGTGGTTCTGAATGGAAGGGCCATCGCTCAACGGATAAAAGGTACTCCGGGGATAACAGGCTGATACCGCCCAAGAGTTCATATCGACGGCGGTGTTTGGCACCTCGATGTCGGCTCATCACATCCTGGGGCTGAAGTAGGTCCCAAGGGTATGGCTGTTCGCCATTTAAAGTGGTACGCGAGCTGGGTTTAGAACGTCGTGAGACAGTTCGGTCCCTATCTGCCGTGGGCGCTGGAGAATTGAGGGGGGCTGCTCCTAGTACGAGAGGACCGGAGTGGACGCATCACTGGTGTTCGGGTTGTCATGCCAATGGCATTGCCCGGTAGCTAAATGCGGAAGAGATAAGTGCTGAAAGCATCTAAGCACGAAACTTGCCCCGAGATGAGTTCTCCCTGACTCCTTGAGAGTCCTGAAGGAACGTTGAAGACGACGACGTTGATAGGTCGGGTGTGTAAGTGTAGCGATACATTGAGCTAACCGATACTAATGAACCGTGAGGCTTAACCTTACAACGCCGAAGATGTTTTGGCGAAAGAAAGACATCGATTTCAGCCTGATTACAGATGACATCGACATGCTAAAAGCGTGTTGATAAACAGAATTTGCCTGGCGGCTGTAGCGCGGTGGTCCCACCTGACCCCATGCCGAACTCAGAAGTGAAACGCCGTAGCGCCGATGGTAGTGTGGGGTCTCCCCATGCGAGAGTAGGGAACTGCCAGGCATCAAATTGCAGTAAACCGGGATGAAGAATCCGGGTGGTGACATAGAAATTCGGTGGAGCGGTAGTTCAGTTGGTTAGAATACCTGCCTGTCACGCAGGGGGTCGCGGGTTCGAGTCCCGTCCGTTCCGCCACTTATTAAGAGCCCTGAGCTAACGCTCAGGGCTTTTTCTTTGTCTGCAATTTAATTATTGCTGAATCCGCAAAAATCCTCTGCATTTTTCACTCTTTTTCTATAAAGAGCTGAAGCTCATAATCCTCTCAGTTAACGAACATAGTGATTAAAAAGAGGAATTCTATGACTATCCCTGCATTCGGTTTAGGTACTTTCCGCCTGAAAGACGACGTGGTTATCGCTTCTGTTAAAACGGCGCTTGAGCTAGGCTACCGTGCTGTCGACACTGCGCAAATCTATGATAATGAAGCGGCTGTTGGTCAGGCGATTGCCGAAAGCGGCGTACCGCGTAACGAGCTGTATATCACCACCAAGATTTGGATTGAAAATCTCAGCAAAGAAAAACTGATCCCAAGTCTGAAAGAAAGCCTGAAGAAGCTGCGTACAGATTATGTCGATCTGACGCTGATCCACTGGCCATCTCCAGGTGATGCGGTATCTGTTGAGGAATTCATGCAGGCGCTGCTCGAAGCAAAACAGCAGGGGCTGACTCGCGAAATTGGTATCTCAAACTTCACCATTCCGCTGATGGAAAAAGCCATTGCCGCAGTAGGTGCAGAGAACATTGCGACCAATCAGATTGAGCTGTCTCCGTATCTGCAGAGCCGTAAGGTGGTTGACTGGGCGAAAGCACACGGTATCCACATCACCTCTTACATGACGCTGGCTTACGGTAAAGCGCTGAAAGATGAAGTGATTGCGCACATTGCCGCTAAACATAACGCGACCCCGGCGCAGGTTATTCTGGCATGGGCAATGGGGGAAGGTTACTCCGTAATTCCTTCTTCTACCAAACGTGAAAACCTGGCAAGCAACCTGCTGGCGTTGGAACTGCATCTGGATGCCGAAGATAAAAAAGCGATCGCGGCACTGGACTGCAACGATCGTCTGGTCAGCCCGGAAGGCCTGGCCCCTGATTGGGATTAATTGCCTGACCCTCTGTACCCTTTAACCCTCTTTCACAGCTCCTTCGGGAGCTGTTCTTATATATTCACTTAAAAAGTCGATAAATGCCCGAATGCGCGTACTGACGGCACGATCGCTGTAATAAACTGCGCTAAAAGGCATCTCTACCGGCAGACGTTTATCTGCCAATAACTCCACCAGTTCACCCCGCGCGATCTCTTTATCTATCATATAATCTGAAAGACATGCGATGCCGTTGCCATTCAGGCAAAGCTGTTTTAGCGTTTCTCCACTGTTGGAAGAAATTCCGCACTCGACCTCATGCAGCTGTCCGTCGATACAGGCAATCGGCCAGGTATTGAGTGAAACCGGTTCGGAAAACCCCAGACACAGGTGCTGGTTTAACTCCTCGACGCTCTCTGGCTTGCCAAAACGGGCAATGTAGTCCGGTGAGGCAATAATCTTACGATAGCTGGTAAATAACGGACGCGCACGTAGACTCGAGTCAGTCAGTGTACCCGCTCGTATAGCAACATCCACTTTTCGTTCAATAAGATTGATGAACGTTTCTGAGGAGACGAGAGACAGCGTCATCTCGGGATACCGCTCCCGGAACGGCTTGATTAGCGGCATCAGGAAATGCAACATCACCGGTGTTGCTGCGTCGATGCGCAGCAGGCCGCGCGGAGTATTACGCGACTCCATGATTTCCGTTTCTGCTGCAGCCATCTCTTGCAGTATCTGCTGCACCCGCCTGAAGTAGCGCTCTCCTTCTTCGGTCAGGCTTAGCTGTCGGGTCGTGCGATTAAGCAAACTGACGCCCAGTTTCATCTCCAGCTTTTTTACTGCCCGGCTGACCGCGGAATTGGCTTGTCCAAGCTGTTCTGCCGCCCGGCTAAAGCTGCCGCTTTCCACTACCGCCACAAAAATCGCAAGTTCTTCAGAGGTTGCTTTCATTTTTGCACCTGACGCAAAATTATATTGAGATTTTGAATATTTTTGTCATTAAAACATCCTGGCATACTGCGTGTCATCTGATTACTGATGTTACGGAGTTATTTATGCCTCTCGCTTTATTTGCACTAACAATAAGTGCCTTCGCTATAGGCACTACTGAGTTTGTGATTGTTGGCCTGGTGCCAACCATCGCTCAACAGCTGGCGATCTCGTTACCTTCCGCTGGGATGCTGGTTTCAATCTATGCGCTGGGGGTGGCAATTGGCGCACCGGTACTGACCGCTCTGACCGGACGCCTCCCACGTAAACAGTTACTGGTTGCGCTGATGGTTCTGTTTACAGCGGGGAATTTGCTCGCATGGCAGGCACCCGGGTATATGACACTCATTGTTGCTCGTCTGCTGACTGGGCTGGCACATGGCGTATTCTTCTCGATTGGTTCTACCATCGCGACAAGTCTGGTGCCAAAAGAGAAAGCGGCTTCCGCCATTGCCATTATGTTTGGTGGCTTAACGGTGGCGCTGGTCACCGGCGTGCCGCTGGGAACATTTATCGGTCAGCACTTTGGCTGGCGTGAGACTTTCCTCGCGGTATCAATGTTAGGCGTGATTGCACTGATCAGTAGCCAGTTGTTGATCCCCGCCAACATTCCCGGTCGTGCAGCCGCCAGCATTCGCGACCAGGTGAAGGTGCTGACTCATCCCCGTCTGCTGCTGATTTACGCCGTTACGGCACTGGGCTACGGCGGTGTATTCACGGCATTCACCTTCCTGGCACCGATGATGCAG
This sequence comes from Citrobacter sp. C13, assembly GCF_014596815.2. Classification (NCBI taxonomy): domain Bacteria; kingdom Pseudomonadati; phylum Pseudomonadota; class Gammaproteobacteria; order Enterobacterales; family Enterobacteriaceae; genus Citrobacter; species Citrobacter sp. C13. Next base: position 3,837,081 of record NZ_CP115024.1, on the reverse strand, counting down.
GATCTGGCGGGATTCTCCCCGGCAGCAGTAAGCTGGATCTTATTGGGTTACGGTGTTTCAGTGGCTATCGGTAATATCTGGGGCGGTAAGCTGGCGGATAAACATGGTGCGGTTCCTGCGTTGAAATTCATTTTCGCCGCGCTGTTTGTTCTGCTGATGGTCTTCCAACTGACGGCCTCTACGCAATACGCCGCGCTTGCTACCATTCTGGTGATGGGGATCTTTGCCTTTGGTAACGTACCGGGATTGCAGGTCTACGTGGTACAGAAAGCTGAGCAATTTACGCCTAATGCTGTAGATGTGGCGTCAGGGTTAAACATTGCGGCGTTTAACATTGGGATTGCACTGGGGTCAGTGATTGGCGGGCAAACGGTCGAGCATTATGGTTTAGCGCAGACGCCGTGGATTGGCGCCCTCATTGTTCTGGTAGCTTTCCTGCTGATGGGGGTCAGCGGTCGTCTTGATAAACCCGTGCGTGTTGCTCTGGGGTAAATCATTGATGTAAGCGCCCACTTACAAAACAAACTGCAATTGTTCGTTGAAAGTGAGTGCTAAAATCCCTATAACAGAAGAACCAGTCCGGCTGCGGACTGGTTGACGTTACAGAGGTTTGAAAGTCTAAAGTGCGAAAAAACACCTATGCCATGCGTTATGTTGCCGGACAACCCGCCGAGCGGATTTTACCGCCGGGGTCGTTTGCGCATATTGGCCAGGCATTACCCGCAGGCGTTCCGTTAAGCAGTGAAGACCGCATTCGCGTGCTGGTATGGAATATTTTTAAACAGCAGCGCGCAGAATGGCAGTCGGTGCTGAGGAATTTTGGCAAAGATGCGCATCTGGTATTATTACAGGAAGCGCAAACCACGCCAGAACTGGTGCAGTTTGCGACCGCTAACTATCTTGCTGCCGATCAGGTTCCTGCCTTTGTGCTGCCTCAGCATCCCTCTGGCGTCATGACGCTCTCTGCTGCTCATCCTGTTTACTGTTGTCCATTGCGCGAGCGTGAGCCTATTTTACGGCTGGCGAAATCGGCTCTGGTAACGGTGTATCCGCTGCCTGACTCTCGATTATTAATGGTGGTGAATATCCACGCGGTTAACTTTAGCCTCGGCGTCGATGTTTATAGTAAGCAGTTACTTCCCATTGGCGATCAGATTGCTCATCACAGCGGCCCGGTTATTATGGCTGGCGATTTCAATGCCTGGAGCCGTCGACGGATGAATGCGCTATACCGCTTTGCGCGTGAAATGTCGCTGCGCCAGGTACGTTTTACTGACGATCAGCGCCGACGCGCGTTTGGTCGCCCTCTCGATTTTGTGTTCTATCGTGGTCTGAACGTGAGTGAAGCCTCTGTGCTGGTCACCCGTGCATCCGATCACAACCCGCTACTCGTTGAATTCAGTCCCGGCAAACCTGAACAATAACGGTGTGTCAGGTCTGCCGTAGGGCAGGCCTGTGATGGTTGCCCTTCCTATTTCACAACAACCGAAGGACAACACAATGACAACACGCTCTCACCATGACAACGTCGAAAAACAGTTTGGCTCTCAGGCTAATGCCTATTTAACCAGTGCGGTGCACGCCTCTGGCCGTGACTTGCAGCGTCTGGGGGAAAGGTTGTCTGCATTTCCGCAGGCCCGTGTGTTGGATATGGGATGTGGAGCGGGGCATGCCAGCTTTGTAGCCGCGCAACACGTAAAGCAGGTTGTGGCTTATGATTTATCGTCGCAGATGCTTGAGGTAGTCGCTGAGGCGGCAAAAGACAGAGGCCTGGAGAATGTCGCCACACGCCAGGGTTATGCCGAAAGTCTGCCATTTGAAGATAGCGAATTTGACGTGGTAATTAGCCGCTATTCTGCGCACCACTGGCATGATGTCGGACGCGCGCTGCGGGAAGTGAACCGCGTTCTGAAGCCCGGTGGTGTATTGATTGTGATGGATGTGATGTCGCCAGGCCACCCAGTACGTGATATCTGGTTGCAAACCGTGGAGGCGTTACGCGATACCTCGCACGTTCGTAACTATTCCAGTGGAGAGTGGCTGTCGTTAATCAACGATGCCAATTTGATTGCCGATACTTTGTTAACCGATCGCCTGCCACTGGAGTTCAGTTCGTGGGTCGCGAGGATGCGCACGCCCGCGGCGTTGAGCGACGCGATTCGTGCATACCAACAAAGTGCTTCTGCAGACGTGAAAGCCTACTTTGCGTTACAGGAAGATGGCTCGTTTACCAGCGACACGATAATGGTTGAGGCACATAAAGCGGGATAAATAAAAAAGGCACTGGGGGGAATCCAGTGCCTTCATTTCTACAATGCTATCAGGAATCCGGCATGCCGTTGTTTTTCACAAACAACGTGAGCTGATCGCCTGGCTGTAGATTGTCCGTATCGCTGTTCCAGCGCATGACATCTTTGATGTTAACCCCGTGACGTTTGGCAATGCTCGACAACGAGTCGCCTTTACGCACACGATAGGTGATGCTATCGCTGTTGTTCGCCAGACGCTGCGCGCTGGTACCCGCACCCACCGTCAGGTTTTGACCCACTTTCAGGGATGACCCGCGCAGATTATTCCACTGCTTAAGGTCATTGGTGCTCACGCCAAGACGTGAAGCGACGCCAGAAAGCGTATCGCCAGAGCGAACTTTGTAGCTACGACTGTTCAGCGGCGTGTTATCCGCGACCAGCGTTGACTGCACGGCTGCAATTTCGCCTGAAGCCAGAGATTCACGCAGCTTCTCTGCATGCTTCTTTGGCACCATCACATATTGCGGGCCGCTGGCACCCAACGTGGAGCCTTTCACACCTGCATTGAAAGTCTTCAGCTTGCTGACGGAAATACCCGCCATATCGGCAACCTGAGCCATCTCAACCGGGCTACTCAGGCGAACACGTGCCAACGCGCGGCTTTCGTCTGTTGTTGGCAGACGCACGCCATAGCGTTTGCTGTTTTTGAGTATATCGCTCAATGCCAGCATTTTGGGCACATACTGCTTTGTTTCCTGAGGCAATGGTAACGACCAGAAGTCAGTGGATTTTCCACGTGCTTTGTTCGTTTTGATTGCCTTCATGACACGACCTTCACCGCTATTATAAGCAGCAACGGTCAGCAGCCAGTCGCCATCAAACATCTTGTTCAGACGCTGCATCATGTCCAGTGCGGCGGTGGTGGAAGCCACAACGTCGCGACGTGCATCATAATTGCGGGTCTGTTTTAAACCATAATTGCGCCCCGTGCTCGGAATGATCTGCCAAATACCTGCGGCATTGGCGCCAGACGTTGCGTGAGGATCAAAAGCGCTCTCCACTATGGGTAGTAGTACCAGTTCCATTGGCATGTTACGTTTCTTAACCTGCCCGGCTATCCAGTACATATACGGCTCTGCCCGTAAAGTTACATCGTGGAGATAGCTCTTATTACGTAAATACTTCTGTTTCTGTTCGCGAATCCGGTTGTTTTCCGGAATTCCCATCTTTAGCTCGTCACCAATGAAAGCCCACAAATCTTGATCAGCAGCGATAGATGTTCCGTCGTCCATCCATCGCGCCTGACTTGTAAACTTTCCTGCTTCCCCTTGACCAGCTGCAGAAAGGCTCTGTGCGTGTTGTTGGACGTTACCAGTATTCTGGCACCCAACAAGCAGGACAGAGGCGAGTAATATCGCTTTTGCCTTCATGTGTGTGTCAATAGTTGCTTAAAAGACGACCGATCATAACGGCGAAGTTTTCAAAAGGCAACCCGGAATTGTCAGAACGTATCTTTCTTTGACCTTAACCAGGCAAAACGCTCTTCAGGTTGTTGCAATATTGTTTCTTTGTTTATTTCATTAATTAAATCAATATCTTCCGTTCTCAAAAAAAGATTATTTCGCCGCTCATTTTTCAGAATTACGGGTAGTGTCATTTGTTTTTTTACGCGTAACTCATTAACTTTACGATAATATTCATTTATGAACGAATCGTGCGGGAGAATGCTTAAGGCAAACTTCATGTTTGCTAATGTGTACTCATGTGCACAACAAATTAATGTATCGTCAGGAAGTTCGTTTATTTTTTTAAGTGATTGATACATTTGAGTTGCTGTGCCTTCGAAAAGTCGACCACAACCGCCAGAAAAGAGCGTGTCACCACAAAATAAGTAAGGATGGCTAAAGTAACAGATATGTCCTAAAGTGTGACCCGGAGTAGCAATTACCTTAAATTCATGCCCCAAAACGAGTGCAATATCGCCATCTTCGACTATGTGTGTCGTTCCCTTATCTTGCGTTTCAGCCGGTCCGTATACCACTATTTGTGGGTAATGTTGCAGGAGTTCTTTCACACCGCCCACGTGATCCTGATGATGGTGGGTTAGCAGGATGGCTTCCGGCACCCAGTTATGCTCTGCAATGGCTTTCAAAACAGGAGCCGCCTCACCCGGGTCCACAATCAGACAATGCTGGTCATTATTTGACAGGACCCAGATGTAATTGTCCTGAAATGCAGGAATACTGTTAAGATTCATATATTACCTCTCAATGCGTAACGGAAGGTTGTGATGAAACCGGCAAGGATCCCTCAAACTGTCGTAGCGCCCGTTAGCTGGGATGATTTGCCCTGGGGCGAACACTATCGTGAGGCGCTGGAGCATCAGCTTAACCCGTGGTTTGCAAAAATGTACGGTTTTCATCTGCTTAAGGTTGGTAATTTAAGCGCAGAAATCGATTCTGAAGCGTGCGCGGTTTCTCATCAGGTAAATGTTTCTTTGCAGGGATCTCCCATGCAGGTGACGGCCGATCCTTTGCATCTTCCCTTTGCCGATAAGTCCGTGGATGTCTGTTTATTGGCCCATACGTTACCGTGGTGCTCTGATCCGCATCGCCTACTGCGTGAAGCCGATCGCGTGTTGATTGATGACGGCTGGTTGATTCTGAGCGGCTTTAACCCGGTAAGCTTGATGGGATTGCGTAAACTGATACCCGTATTGCGCAAGACATCGCCCTATAACAGTCGGATGTTTACCCTCATGCGTCAACTGGACTGGCTATCATTACTGAATTTTGAAGTGCTGCACTATAGTCGTTTTCATGTTCTGCCCTGGAACAAGAAGGGCGGGAAAATGTTAAGCGCCCATATCCCCGCGCTGGGCTGTTTACAGCTGGTGGTTGCGCGCAAGCGAACCATTCCGCTTACGCTCAACCCGATGAAACAAAATAAAAGCAAAACGCCTATCCGTCATGCCGTTGGCGCGACCCGGCAATACCGTAAACCGGACGCTTAAGCCTCAGCCTGATACCCAATATCATCCTGAGTCGGGCTCATGGCCGCGGTGCGCGCAAGCTCATCGCAGCGTTCGTTTTCCGGATGGCCCGCATGGCCTTTAACCCATTCCCATTTGATTTGATGCGGCCCCAGCGCGGCATCGAGACGTTTCCACAGATCGACGTTCTTTACCGGTTTTTTATCTGCTGTTTTCCAGCCGCGCTTCTTCCAGTTGTGAATCCACTGCGTAATGCCCTGGCGCACATATTGGCTGTCCGTGCTGAGTATCACTTCACACTGTTCTTTCAGGGCTTCCAGCGCAACGATTGCCGCCATCAGCTCCATGCGATTATTAGTGGTGAGGTTGTAGCCCTCGCTAAAGGTTTTTTCGCGCCCACGATAGCGTAAAATCGCCCCATAACCACCAGGCCCTGGATTTCCCAGGCAAGAACCATCGGTGAAAATTTCTACCTGTTTAAGCATCTCTGGTAGACTTCCTGTTTTAGCAAATCGAAATCAAACGATAAGTCTGACATAAATGACCGTTATGAGCACTGGAATTACACGACAGATCGTCCTCGATACCGAAACTACCGGTATGAACCAGATTGGCGCCCACTATGAAGGCCACAAGATCATTGAGATCGGTGCGGTTGAAGTGGTGAACCGCCGCCTGACCGGCAATAACTTCCATGTTTACCTGAAGCCGGACCGGCTGGTGGACCCGGAAGCGTTCGGCGTACATGGAATCGCAGACGAATTCCTGCTCGATAAACCTACGTTTGCCGATGTAGCCGACGAGTTTCTCGACTACATTCGCGGCGCGGAGCTGGTCATTCATAACGCATCGTTCGATATCGGCTTTATGGATTACGAATTCGCGAAGCTCAAGCGTGATATTCCAAAGACGAATGAATTTTGCAAAATAACCGATAGCCTGGTGCTGGCGAGGAAAATGTTTCCTGGCAAGCGAAACAGCCTTGATGCGTTATGCTCGCGCTATGAGATAGACAACAGTAAACGAACTCTGCACGGCGCATTGCTCGATGCCCAGATTCTGGCCGACGTTTATCTGATGATGACCGGCGGGCAGACCACGATGGCGTTCTCAATGGAAGGCGACAGCCAGCAGCAGAATGACACGGGGATCCAGCGTATTGTGCGACAGTCCAGTAAACTACGCGTTGTTTTCGCCACTGATGAAGAGTTAGCGGCCCATGAGTCACGCCTTGACCTGGTGCAGAAGAAAGGCGGAAGTTGCCTCTGGCGGGCATAGTTTGTACGTTTACCGTATGAAAATGGCCATTCGGGTGATTTTTGCAGCAAACGATTAAAAACGTGAGAAAAAGCGTTGACGAGGCGCGAGGCAATCCGTAATATTCGCTTCGTTCCCAAGCGGAACACAACGCGGAGTGGTAGTTCAGTTGGTTAGAATACCTGCCTGTCACGCAGGGGGTCGCGGGTTCGAGTCCCGTCCATTCCGCCACTATTCAGAAAGCCTGAATCAGAAATGATTCAGGCTTTCGTCGTTTTAGCCCGCCAAAAAATAATAATCTCATTATCACGCTTTATCGACCGCGCCCGAGCTTTCGGGTGGGCAACACATCAGGTCATCCTTAACCCGACGCATATCCAGAAGGCGATTAACTCGCGAAGTGATTCATCACGCAGGCGAAGCGGGGTGAAAAGTTATCGCCAATAAGAACCGTTTCCTCATTCAGGTGCTTTAGCATATACAGCTTGTCGGCACGTTCGTAAGCGTCGAAGAAGAGATAGTCGACAGCGTCCGTTGCATCATCATCGGGGGATTTTTCCCGACCATCGGGAGTGAGCATAAAAACGCCTGCGGTATGGCCGAGTGGACGGACATAGCGAAAGAACAGTTTTCGGTTAACAGCGAACTCGCCGTCGTCACTTTTGAGTTTCCCCTGGACTGACAATGTAAGGTGTCCGGAGTTGTAGCTGGTTATCAGCATTATTCCGTGGAGTTCCTTTTTTGTATTCTGGATGTCGAGTATCGACGTGAATTCCGAGGAGCAGGAAAAACTGATTTCTTGTTTTTTCGCATTCCCGGCGATAATAAAAAAAGCGATAGCCGCTAGCCCAAAAATGGCAATCACGACTGACCATAGTAAAGGAGAGTGATCGCTTTCCTGCTTCATATCATTCCTCATGATGGCGATACTGGCTGATGCAATGGTAATAGCCGAGGTTTAGCCCGCATTCAGCGGCAAACGACCACTCAACCAGATTATGGTTGCTCGCCCAGGTATTGAGATACAGATCTTTTGGGTACGAACAGTTGGGGTTAATACCCACGGACTTGAAAATATCCAGCGCTTTTTTTTCGGTTATGGTGTCGGTGAGGGCGTTTCCTAATATATGCACACGGCATTGCTCGTAGTCGATAGTCCGCAGGATCGCCGCGTCCGTCATCGCGATTTCATTGGGTATCCATGTTAACCACGCTGTCGCCAGCACGGCGATGCCGGTAATTAACGTTGTTATCGTGACAGGCCACAGGTTTCGTTTCTTTTCCCTGGGCGTCAATGCAACATTGACTATTCTGGTGGGCGCTTGCGATTCCTCCAGTTGCTGAATATTGATACTGGCGTCGCTCATCCGAAATCCTATTCGCGGAATAGTGACGATCAGTTCTGCAGGATGGCCCGTAGACGTTATTGCTTTGCGCAGAAATGAAATGTGCTGATTGAGATTAGCATCCGTCGCTCTGGCGCCATTATGCTGGAAAACATTTTGCAGAATTTCATCGCGCGAGGATATCTCTTTACCATTTTGCAACAGATAGAGCAGTAATTGTGTTGCCACATTATTCAATGTGGCCATTTCACCAGATGCCAGGTCTTTTAGGGTATTTTTATGTGGTCTGAAAACTAAGCCATCACCAATAATTACGGATTTAATTTTGTTTATTGGTATATGAGAAATCACTGATGTCTCCTTTAAAGCAGGATATCTCGCATTCGAGTGGGGGAAGCAATAGCATAACATAATTCATTTATAAAAAATGATTGTACCATAGATCACTTTATTAATATTTATATAACAATCTCTTAATATATCTAATAGAATCCTCCAATCTCCTTCCTCTCTTTCACTATCTTATTGTCATTACTCGATTTTGATGCCCAATTTCATTTTTACAAAACATTCATAAATACATTTTGCCTGTTCTTCTTGCTAAATAAAAAAATAGTTGATAGATAAAAACTCTATAAAAACCATAAATGATAGACATTAACACTGGTATTGGCGTGTTTTTTGGCTATTTTTTAGGTAAACGATCGCTCTACAGACAGTGTTACAACACGATTCCCTGAGTTTGATTAATACCGGATTTTTGCATTGTGTCATTTTTTCGTCGACTTAATATAAGCCCCGAAACAGCGTAAACAACTGTGGACGGTATTTCTGATGGAATACCAATGAAGTTCAAAATACGGGGTGGCTTGAGATGGATTGTTTGCAAGGAAATGCACTTCCGCCACCTGCAGATCAGGGTTTCCCTTGCATAAATTGTCTGTGGAAATAGATCGTCGGAATAACCAAAAAACAGATATAAGGTTAAGTAGTAATATGAAAATGAAAAACGTGGCTGTGGCTTGTGCGCTGATGGCGGGAATGACTTTTACTGCATCTTCTGCTTTCGCTGCAAAAAATGTTGAACCGACTAACGGTAAAATTCACTTCACTGGTTCTCTGGTTAATTCCGCATGCGGTCTGGCCCCAGAATCCAGCCCGGTGCAGGTTAATTTTGGTGAGATCCCAACTTCTCAGTTAAAAGACAACCAACGTGCTGGTGTTAAGCATGCCAAAATCGTTCTGCAGGGCTGCGATACAACTGTTGCGAAAACCGCCACAGTAACCTACACCCCGGCAACGATTGATACCGAAAACAATGCGCTGGCTGCATTTACCTCGGGTACAGCAAAGGGCGCGGGCATCGGTATGATTGACAGTGGTAACCAGGACGTGAAATGGGGCGAAGCCGCATCTCAGGTCAACATTACTGATGGCGAAACCGACATTGATTTCGTTGCTTATCTGCAGGCCAACAACGCATCCGCAGCAGTAACCCCGGGTGACTTCGAATCTACCGTCAATTTCCAGATCGATTATCAGTAACGATCTGCTGCGGGCGCAATTATGCGCCTGCTTAACCCTTCCTGCGAATAACTGAAAGGAAATGCGGTGATGCCTGGATGGCGTATTTTACTGCTTTTTATCTTCATATCGCCTGCATGGGTTTTGGCTGACACCCATCGTCTTGTCAGTACGCCCGGCAAAATGCGCATGCGGGGAAATATTATTGAGGCTGCCTGTTATGTCGATCCACACGACCGGTCGCTGCTGGTTGAATTTGATGACCTCTCAGCCAGAGATATTTCCGGAAAACCTGAAAAAGTATCTGCGCATGATTTCAGCATTCATTTGCTGGGATGTTCATTAGGGGATTCTCAACACCCCGGGAATCTGTTCCAACGCGCCAATATTACCTTTTCCGGCGCACCGGATAGTGACAATCCTGATTATCTGAGCGTGCAATCGGAAACTGAAAATTTAGCGATAGAAATATATGACGGCAGAGGTAAGCAAATTCATTTGGGTGAGCCATCACCGGATTATGCGCTTAACCCAGGGAAAAACACGCTCAATTTTACGGCTTATTTGATCTCCCGCGACGGAAGAATGACGTCTGGTGAATTTACTGCAGTCACGCATTTTGTTGTGAATTATCTCTGAGCTGCACAGCAATTCGGGTATCTGAAGGTTTGCGAACGAAAATGATCACGCTGAAAACAGATAAAAAACGTCTGGCGCTTTTAATTGCTCTGGTCTGTGCCTCTTCATGGGCTGAAGCGGATGAGTCTATTGAATTTAATACTGACGTCCTGGATGCCAGTGACAGACAAAATGTCGATTTACAGCGTTTTTCCGAAGGCAACTTTGTGACTCCCGGAGAATATCTACTGGATGTTCGTATTAACAGCCAGGAGATCCCTCAGCAGTCGATCCGTTATATCGTTGATCCTGCCAACGCGCATAAATCCATGGCGTGCCTGACGCCGCAACAGCTCGAATTACTGGCGCTCAAAGAAGAGGCGCTGACCTATATTCATCCGATTAGCGCGACCTGCTATGACATTTCCCGCCTGCCGGGTGTGGTGCTGAATAATAGCGCAGGCGTACTGGACATTACCGTGCCACAGGCATGGATGAAATATACCGATCCAGACTGGACGCCGCCGGAGCGCTGGGATAACGGCGTCGCGGGACTGATTTTCGACTACAGCGTTTCGGGCCAGGCCACACATTACGAACAAGGTGGCGATCATTACCGCTCACTGTCTGGTTATGGACAGACGGGCTTTAACCTCGGCGCGTGGCGCTTTCGTGGCCAGTATCAGGCCAATTATGCTTCGGATGAAAATCGTGGGCGTATCGACTGGGATCAGATCTATGCCTATCGCCCGTTACCGATGCAGGCTGCAAAACTGACGGTCGGTGAAATATATCTGAATTCCCAGGTGTTTGATTCAGTGCGATTTACGGGGGCTAACCTCGCCAGCGACGAGCGCATGCTACCACCGAATTTGCAGGGCTACGCGCCCGAAGTGCACGGCATCGCCCGCAGTAATGCGAAGGTCACCGTCAGTCAGCAGGGGCGTGTTATCTATCAAACCACTGTTCCAGCGGGGCCATTTAATATTCAGGATCTACATGGCTCGGTACGCGGCACGCTGGATGTTCGCGTCGAAGAGCAGGATGGCAGCGTACAAACCTTTCAGGTCAATACGGCCGATATCCCTTACCTGACGCGCCCGGGCTATGTTCGTTACAACGCCGCTGTCGGTAAGCCATCGCGTTATAACCACGACGTCCAGGGACCTGCATTTTATAGCGGTGATTTTTCATGGGGGGTCAGCAATGCGTGGTCACTGTACGGTGGCGCGTTGCTCACTGGCGATCGCTATAACGCCTGGTCGATGGGGATTGGGCGGGATTTGAGCTGGTTGGGCGCGCTGTCGGCTGACGCGACGCAATCCGTGAGCCGGGTGAAGCATCAGGCTGAACAAAAAGGGATGTCCTTTAAGCTCAGCTATGCCAAAACCTTTGATGAATACAACAGCGCCATCACCTTTGCCGGTTACCGTTTTTCACAGCGTAACTTCCGCACCTTCTCGCAGTTTCTCGACGAGCAGTATGAAAATAACAACAGCGCCGGTAACGAAAAAGAGATGTACACCATCACCGGTAACAAGACCTTTTTTGCCGACGACCCGCAATTAGCGACCACGCTGTACCTGACCTATACCCACCAGAATTACTGGGATCGTGGCTCTCAGGATCGTTACGGGGTGTCGATGGGGCACAGCTTTTCGTTCGCAGGCATTCAGGGGATCAGCGCTAACCTTGCTGCTTACCGCTCTGAGTATCAGGGCAAACGGGACGACAGCCTTTCGCTGTCCATTTCGGTGCCATGGAGCGATGGCCGCTCAATGGATTATGAAGTGCAAAACAGCGGCAGCCAGACCAGTCAGATGGTTTCGTATTCCGATAACCGCGACCGTAACAATCCATGGCGACTGCGCGCAGGGGTTTCCGGTGAAGGGCACACCGCGTTTGATGGCTACTACAAGCATCGCAGCATGATGGCGGAACTGGAATCTAACGTCAGCTGGCAGCAATCACGCTATTTCTCCGTTGGTGGCACGATGCGCGGCGGCTTTACCGCAACGCGTCATGGCGCGGCGCTACACAACAGCCAGGCGTCGATGAATACCGCCAGGGTGATGGTTGATACCGACGGTGTGGCGAATGTACCGCTGAACGGCGAACAGGCGCACTCAAACCGCTTCGGTATTGCCGTCGTACCGGACGTCGTCAGCTATCACAGCTTTGATACCCGTATCGATGTGGACGCAATGGACGAGGACATTTCCGCGACCAAAGCCATTGTCACCAACACCCTGACGGAAGGCGCGATTGGTTATCAGCGCTTCGCCGTGGCGCAGGGGCAAAAAATGATGGCGCTGCTGCGCCTGAAAGATGGTTCGGTACCGCCGTTTGGTGCCGAAGTGTTTAACGCCAACGGTGTTAGCGTCGCCATGGTGATGGAAAACGGCATGGCCTGGATTGCGGGTGTGAATCCAGCCGAGCGTCTTTCTGTTGCCTGGGGCGGTCGCGCGCAGTGTCACTTACAGGTGCCTCAACAAATCAACCCGGAAGGTAACGTGCTGTTGCCTTGTGAATAATATCAATAACCTGAATGAATTTTGTCATGAAAAATCAAGCATTTTACTCCGTGCAGCGTTGGCTCAAACCCGTGGTCTGCGGTCTGCTTTTTATTGCAGAGATCAACGCCTCATGGGCGGGCATTGCACTTGACCGTACCCGTCTGATCATCACCGGTGATGCGCGATCTGTCAGCGCGAACTTAACCAACACCAGTCCAAGCATTCCGTTTCTGGCTCAGTCGTGGGTGGAAGACGCCAATGGAACAAAAATTACCTCGCCGTTGATGGTTTTACCGCCGCTGCAGCGGATTAACGGCGGGCAAAAGGGCATTGCGCGTGTGACAAAAACCAGCGGTATTAACGCTCTGCCGCAGGATCGCGAAAGTCTGTTCTACCTGAATGTGCGTGAAATTCCGCCCAAGCCGGATAAGCCGAACGTGCTGCAACTGGCGATGCAGTCACGCATCAAACTGTTCTACCGTCCGACCGCCATCGTGCCGGAAACACCGGGCGCCGTGTGGCAAAACCAACTGGTCTTTCATAAGCAGGGGCAGCGCTGGAGTGTGGATAACCCTACGCCGTACTTCGTTACCTTAATCGGCTTAAGCCGCAAGCCTGAAGCGCAGGGCGGCGACAGGCTGACTGACTTCCCTGGGATTATGGTTTCACCAAAGTCCTCTCTCGATTTCAGCGTGGCCGACGGCAGCGTTAGCCAGTTCAGCATGATGTATGTGAACGATTTTGGCGGTCATCCCGAATTGAAATTCAGCTGCACAGGCAATGTGTGTAAAGCATTGCCGATGGAGCAACAGCCCCGGTAACAGGATTCGTAAATGAAAAAGATGCTTTGCGCTCTGCTGATGGCGGGCATGGCCTGCTCGGTTCAGGCCACAAGCGGTCGCCAGGATATGAGCAATGTGTCCGGCGAGTATGGCAACGTCCGCTTTCATGGGCGAGTGTTCGTTTCGCCGTGCGTGCTGGATATGGCCTCCCGCGATCAGACTATCGATCTTGGTGATATTTCCGCCAGCCGTTTTCGCCAGGGCGGCGATCGCAGCGATCCGGTATTGGTCACGCTGTATCTGAACGGCTGTTTAAAGGGCTCCGGTCATACCTTAAGGGATTTCCCCGGGCAGACCAGTGAGATGCCGGAGCTGGCGCATAGCACGGTGGAACGTGGCGTTTCGATGACCCTAATGGCTGAAGGCGCGCCGGAAAACAGCGATTTGGGGCGCATTCGCGGCGATGTGCGTGGTGCAGGCATTCGGCTACTGACCGAACGCAACCAGTTGATCCACCTGAACCAACCGCAACGCATGTGGATCCTCAAACCGGGCGATAACGCCATTCATTTTCTTGCCGCGCTGGAATCTTTTGGGAGAGAGGTGACCGCCGGAGAATTTAACGGTCTGGTCAGACTCAAGCTGGAGTATCTATGAGCGTATTACGTAAAACGCTGTTGTGGGTGGTGCTGGCAGGCTGTCCGATAGCCGGGCAGGCATTTACACAGGGAGAAGGTGAGCCGGAAGGTGGGTCGCCGCATCAGTACGATATTGAACTGAGCTCGCTGGATGTCAGCAAAAACCACGTGGGTGGCAGAACGGAGCCGTTCCCATGGAATCTGGGTGGCTGGTATGTGGTGAATTTCTATTGCGAACAGGCTGACATCTCCCGAGCACCAATTTACTACACCACCACAACCACGATGCCGCCTTCAAATCAGGGGGCGAACCGTTTTCGGCTAAACGAGTATCTGGATGTGGAAGTTCAGGTGTGGGTTGCCGGGGGCTATAAAAAATATGTGCAGGCGCCTTTTACCAACGTTTCAAACCGCAACAGCAACAACAGCTGTAAAAAGCGTAAGGGCTACACGCGAGCGACTAACGTTGAAAGTGGTTCAAAAGGGAAAGTGACGTTTATTGTCACTAAACCCATTATCAATGGCATCAATATCACTTCCCAGTCGCTGGTGGAGGTGGCCGGGCGCATGGGAAGCGCGGGACCTACGCCAACCACGGCGATTTCTCGCGTGGTGATTAAATCCGGGCTGATTACCGTCCCGGACAAATGCACCTTCAACCGGGGAGACAAAATCAGCATTGAGTTTGGCGATTTGCCTGGATCCGCTGCCCGGCTCAACGGCACTAACTACAGCAAGTCAGTCCCTATACATGTGGTCTGTGAAGGCGGGAGTTTCGATCAGGGTGCGCTGAACATTAATCTTGGTATACAAACGACCACGGCGTCAGGTACGGCGGGGTTTAACGGTAATCTCCTTGGCACGCTGAGCGGCGGACAAAAGCGCGACGATCTCGGCATTATGATTAAAGACGAAAGTGGTGGCACCGTCGTGCCTAATCAATTCTACAACGTGAAGGGGTTTTACCAGAATCAGGGCGACTGGAATCTCACCGCTGCGCCGGTGGCAAAGCCGGGCGTGGGAAGCGTGAAGGAAGGTGAATTTGAAGCCTCTGCTACCGTTGTCGCGCAGTTTCAGTAGGGGGATGTCATGAGATTCTCGGCGTTATTCGCGACCAGTATGTTACTGCTAGGTGGCATGGCGCAGGCCGACACCAAACTGGTCGGCGGCGACATGTATTTTCACGGCACCATCAGAGCGCTGGCCTGCAGCCTTGCACCGGGAGGCGACAAAATCGAGGTCGATTTCAAGCAAATCGCGACACAGGATCTCTATCTCTCGGGGCGCAGTAAGCCGGAAAAATTCAGCATCCAGTTACGCGACTGCAACCCTGAGGTTTTCCGTGGGATCTCGGTTACCTTCAGCGGTCGTGAGGATGCGGAGCTGACCGATCATCTGGCGCTGGATAGCAGTGAACAAGGCGGCGCGTCAGGGATCGGGATTGGGATGAGCGAAGAGGACGGCACGGCAATCCGCCTTGATGAGAGCACGTCAGTCAAAGAGATAACAGAAGGTTCGATGACGCTGAATTTCTTGGCGTGGGTCGCAGCGGAGCCATCGGCGATAAAAAATCAGTCTCTCGAATACGGTCCGTTCAGCGCCAGCGGGACCTGGACGTTGAACTACCAGTAGCATGATGAACGTACTGAATCGCATTGCGCCGCTGCCTGCGCAGAAATTATTGCTCGGTATTAGTCTGTTTTTTTGGTGTGGGGCCATGCATCTCTACTGGCCGAATAACGGCGGCAGCGGTCTGTCGTTGCCGCTTAATATTACGAGCTGGATCTACGCTGTTGTACTGGCTGCAAGCGTATTGATGCTGGTGCCTCGTCAACGCTGGCGCATCACTGTGCCCGCTGCGGGTTTTACAGTCGGGGTGTTCATCCTGACGTTGCTTTGCCTGCTAACGCCTGATGTCTGGCAGGCCGAGGCACTGCTGGTGGCGGGGGCGTTACTGGGCGGTGTGAGCGTCTATCTGGTCACATTACAAATTCCGCTCACGGCAAACACCCTGACGGCACTGCTGGCTCTGCTATGGGGAGCGTGCGTGATTGAATGTCTGGCGTTTGTCTATCAGTACTGGCATTTGCCGGGCGTTGATTACTGGGAGTTTGCCTGGCGGCGCGGTACGCGACCCTACGGGATATTTCAGCAGGTCAACCTGATGGCCAGCTTCACGGCATGCGGTGTGCTGCTGTCAGCGCCGCTCTTTTTACGTCTGCACCGCGGGTATCGAATTGCCATTGGAATAGGCCTGGTAATGATGGGATTTGTACTGCATGAATCTCAGTCGCAAACCGGCTACTTGTCTCTGGTAGTCGGTGAAGTGCTGCTGCTGGCGGTTTTCCCGGCGCAACGGCGCACGCTACTGCTGCTTCTACTGCCGATGGCGTTAGGCGTGGTGATAGGGGCCACGGCCCGCCATTTTTTGTCTGTGGTCACGGTCGATCATCTGACGACTTCTCAAGTGCGCTGGACGGTGTTGAAAACGTCGCTGGCATTATTTGTCGAACGCCCGTGGATGGGGTGGGGCGTGGGCAGTTTTGCTGCCGTGTTTCTCGAACGCGCGGGGCCATTGGGGCTGGGCAGCATTTCGCATCCGCACAACGAACTGGTGCTGTGGCTGGTGGAGGGCGGTCTGGTTGGGCTTGCGGGGGTACTCTGTTTTATAGCGGGTGGTTTCTGGCTCTGGCTGCACGGTAATTGCTGGCGTCGCGCCTGCCTGGTGGCGGCACTGCCGGTGGTTATTCATATGTTGACGGAATACCCCGTCAGGCAGTCAACGCCACACTGGCTGCTGTTGATCCTGTTGCTTCGATGTGCAGACAGTGCGCGAACGGGAATACGCCTGGTGCTTACGTCAACGTCGCTGATTCGCGCGGCAGGGTTTATCTCGTTACTGACCGTCGCGCCATTGCTGCTTCTCACGCTGCACACGCAACAGCAATTGACGCTGGCGGAGAGGCAGTCAACGCAGTGGCATCTTGCCGAACCGCTCCCTGTCGGAGGCTGGCTTCTTACCAGTCGCTATCGGTTTGATGTCCAGATGGGGTATCTGCAACGGTATCAGCGTACCCGGGACGCACGTTGGCTGGAAGCGGTTCGCCGCTGGGCGCCTGATTATGTGCGCGTTCACCCAGACCCTAATGTCTCCTTCACGCAAATCTTACTGGCGTTGCACCAGCGCGACCTGGTCGAGGCGCATCGTTTGGCGACGCGCTTTTGCCTGATATACCCAAACGATCGCCGTATCCCGTGGCTGCAGGATGCACGACGTCCTTTTAATAAAATAATGGAATGATATGAACAGATTCAGTGAACAGGCCCGTTATGTGCCAGAACTTCCCCGCAACGCCGAATTGCTGCGGATCACCGGGATCCGTTTGCAGCGCATTCATTTTTTTGATGACGCATCGCTGGATGTTTGTGAGGTGTTAAGCCAGGTACGCACACCGCTCCCACTGGATCTGTTTTTCAAGCACCTTTCAATCACGGCAAAACAGCAGCTTTTTCTATGGCAAATGCAGCGGGTGCTGGCCCTCTCGGGAAGCTATTCGCTGAATTTATCCGTCAGGATGCTGACCAGTCTGTCATGGATCACGCGTCTCACAAAGCAGGGGCATCAGGGGAGGATTGTTATTGAGATTCAGGATCCGGGCTCCATGATGCGCCTGGATAAGGCAGAGCAGCAGGCCGTATGCATTGCCGTAAAAACGCTGGTGCGTCACGGATTTCGCGTGTGGCTGGATGATGTTTCGCCTGAGCTATTTTTTGTCTGGCGGCTGTCGGGCATCCGTTTCGATGCCATCAAAATTGAAAGTGGAATGTTTCATCAGTTCAGAACATCGGAGTGGCAGTTGAGGGTTCTGGTCAATCAATTTCGTGGGCTGGGTGAACGGGTTGTCATTGAGGGGGTAGAAACACCACAGGATTATGCCATTTGCCGTATGAGCGGCGCAGATGCTGTACAGGGCTTTCTGTTTGAGCAGGAAATTTTACCGAAAAGCCTGAATCATTGCTGACTCAGGCTCTGAAAATTACTCGCTCAGCGTCTGTGCGATATCTTTTTGCACCTGCTGGCGCTGTTCTGGGGTCAGCACTTTGTTCAGGTCAAAATAGTATTTTACGCGATAATAACGCGCCTGCTGTTCGATGTTGCTGAACGCAGAAAGCTGTTTCTGAACGGCAGCTTCATCCCATTTCCCGGACTTGATGACGTCAATCAACGCGCCGTCTTTAACATCTTTCACCGAAATCTGGCTGACGTTGGTTTCAAGCTGCTGGTGCAGTTTTTTAATCTGCGCCACCTGGTCGTTGGTCAGCTTAAGATGCTGAACGACAGGGTCCTGAGCTGGAGCAGGAACATTGGATACGTTTGCTGCAAGCGTACTAAAAGAAGCGCCCGCTAAGGTAGCCGCCAGCAAAGTCATGCGTAAGAAGTTCTTCATGTCGAGATCCTGATAAGGGAATTATTAACATTGTCAGTCACTCGCTGGTTGCGAGTGATTATCCTTTGCAGAATACGATGCCCGCCGCATGTCGCCACGCGAATTTGTTTTGCGGTTGGTTACGGAGTGAAACAATCCCGCCACGGAAAACGTTGTGCAGCGGGAGTGAAGGCGATAGTTATAGCGTGAACGGGTCGGCGTCTTGCCAGGCGGGAAACTTCTCGCGATACTCGCGCAGCGCTGAGAGTGACAGTTCGGCGTCAATGCGTGTGGCCTGATGCGGCTCGGCGGTGGCAATAATCTCACCCTGCGGATTAATCACCCGGCTGTCACCGCGATAATGATGCCCGTTACCGTCTGTGCCCACGCGGTTACATCCTGCTACATAAGCCTGGTTCTCAATCGCCCGTGCGGCAAGCAGAAGCTGCCAGTGCAGCGAACGCGGCGCAGGCCAATTGGCAACATACAACGCCAGGTCGTAATCGTTGCGATTGCGCGACCATACCGGAAAACGCAGGTCATAACAGACCAACGGCAGAATGCGCCAGCCGCGCCATTCAACAATAACGCGCGCGTCACCCGCATGGTAATGCTGATGCTCGTCCGCCATGCGGAACAGATGGCGCTTGTCGTAGAAATGCACATTACCTTCGGGCTCAACCAGAAAAAAGCGGTTTACCGGGCCGTGTTCAGACTGGGTAGCAGCGCTGCCCGCGATCAGGGCGTTGGTCTGTTGCGCTTTGGCACGCATCCAGCTTACGACTTCTTTTTGCGGCAACGATTTATTTGCCGCTTCCATGGCAAATCCGCTGGTAAACATCTCGGGCAACACGATGACATCACGTCCGGCGACGGTTTCCAGTTGTCGGTCAAAATGGCGCAGGTTGGCCGGGCCATCCATCCAGATCAAGGGTTGTTGCAGCAGAGTAATTTTCAAACCAGGCACGATCGAGGCTCCTCGTTGAACAACATTTTGACACTGTAGCATGAGCATTAATGAAAATGTGGCAATAAAAAGCCCCGCATTAAGCGGGGCTAAACGTTGTGCGTATATCGTTATGCGGCTTCGACTTTACGCACTTTCTCTGGCAGCTTTACCGGCTGAGTCGCCAGCTCCTCGGGTTCAAAGTCATCCACGTTGATACTGCGCAGGCGGCTCGCTTCAGCTTTCACCAGAATCGCGGCTTCATCTTTATCAATCAGCCCTTTCGCCAGCGCATTGTGCGCCAGTTCGTCGAGACGGGTAAATGGCAGGTTTTTACCCAACTCTTTACAGATCCGCTGGTGGATAGGGTCGGCTGCAATCACGTCCAGCAGCGCCTCTTCCAGCAAACCAACCGGGTTATGCTCGCTTGGCGTCAGATATTGACCGCGACCAATACGAGAACGAGTCGCGCTCGGAACCTGCAAAATCTTCGCGACTTTATGGTCCAGCTTGTCAGACGGAGCGTCGTAGTGGCGACCGGTCGGGAAGATAACCACGTTCAGCAAGCCCGCGACCAGACGGTTCGGGAAGTTTTTCAGCAGATCGTCCATCGCCTGTTCCGCTTTGTACAACGCATCCTGTACGCCCCAGTGAACCAACGGCAGGTCTGATTCATTACGGCCTTCATCGTCATAGCGCTTCAGTACCGCGGAGGCCAGATACAGCTGACTTAACACATCGCCCAGACGCGCGGAGATACGTTCACGACGCTTCAGACTACCGCCCAGTACGGCCATGGACACATCTGAAAGCAATGCCAGGTTGGCGCTCAAGCGGTTCAGGTGCTGGTAGTAACGTTTGGTCGCATCGCCGGTTGGCGTGCTGCTGGTTAAGCCACGTGTCAGACCAAGCCAGAAGCTGCGTACTTTGTTACTGCCAACGTGACCGATGTGTTTGAACAGCAGCTTGTCGAACGCATTCACATCGTTACTCTGTGCCGCAGCCATCTCTTCCAGAACATACGGATGGCAGCGAATCGCACCCTGACCGAAGATCATCATGCTACGGGTCAGAATGTTGGCACCTTCTACGGTAATGGCGATTGGCGCACCTTGATAAGCGCGGGCGAGGAAGTTGCTTTCGCCAAGCATAATGCCTTTACCGCCAGTGATATCCATCGCATCGATGATTGACTGCTGCCCGCGGTGGGTACAGTGATATTTCACGATAGCCGACAGCACCGCCGGTTTTTCACCCAGCATAATGCCGTAGGTAATCAGTGATGCCGCAGCGTCCATCACGTAGGCGTTACCGGCAATACGTGCCAACGGTTCTTCAATACCTTCCATCTTACCGATGGAGATTTTGAACTGGCGACGAATGTGTGCATAAGCGCCGGTGGCCATCGCGACCGATTTCACGCCGCCCGTCGAGTTAGACGGCAGGGTAATACCACGTCCCACAGACAGACATTCCACCAGCATGCGCCAGCCCTGACCGGCCATTTTCGGACCACCGATGATGTAATCAATCGGTACAAACACATCTTTACCGAGGGTCGGACCGTTCTGGAACGGCACGTTCAGCGGGAAGTGACGACGCCCAATTTGTACGCCCGGGGTTGAGGTTGGGATCAGCGCACAGGTAATACCGAGATCTTCTTCACCACCCAGCAGTTTTTCCGGGTCAGAGAGTTTAAATGCCAGACCCAGTACCGTGGCGATAGGCGCCAGCGTAATATAACGTTTGTTCCAGGTCAGGCGCATACCCAACACCTGCTGGCCCTGCCAGTCGCCCATACAGACCACACCGGTGTCAGGGATCGCCCCTGCGTCGGAACCTGCTTCCGGACTGGTCAGAGCAAAGCATGGGATCTCCTGACCGCGAGCCAGGCGCGGCAGGTAATGATTTTTCTGCTCTTCGGTGCCGTAATGTTGCAGCAGTTCGCCTGGGCCTAATGAGTTAGGTACGCCAACGGTGATCGCCAGGATCCCGGAAACACCGGAGAGTTTCTGCAGAACGCGAGCCTGAGCATATGCTGAGAATTCCAGCCCGCCGTACTCTTTCTTAATGATCATCGCGAAGAAGCGGTGTTCTTTCAGATATGCCCACAGTTCCGGCGGCAGATCCGCGAGTTCATGGGTTATCTGGAAGTCGTTCGCCATGCGGCACGCTTCTTCCACTGGACCATCAATAAACGCCTGTTCTTCAGCGGTCAGATGCGGTTGAGGATAGTTATGCAGTTTTTTCCAGTCAGGCTTGCCCTGGAACAGGTCACCTTCCCACCAGGTTGTACCCGCATCAATCGCTTCTTTCTCAGTACGCGACATCGGTGGCATGACTTTACGGAAACCGCGGAACACCGGCGCAGAGATCATGGATTTACGCATCGGCGTAAAGTTAAACGGTACGAGGATAATGGCCAGAGGAACCAGCAGCCAGACTGACCACAGGCCAGCCACGCCAAGCGCAGCCGTCCAGGCGAGCAAAATTAAGCTGCTGAGGAATAAGCTCACGCGGTGATAAAACAGAACGCTGAGCAGAACAACCGTAGCGATAATACTCAAAATCATCATAACGAAAAGCTCCCTTGCTTGTAGGAGGTCTGACCACTTGTGATGATATGTTTGTAGTGGATGTAAATTCTTTTAGCAATGTGTTTACAAAATAATTACAACAAAGCTCACATTGTTGCTGTTTTAACCGGCACAAAAAATCAAAAGCGACAGCCATTCCTGTGGCTTGTACTTCTCGCTGGTAGCGCTATCCGGTACACTGCGTCTTGTCATTTACATTCATGCTGAAGGATATCCTCATGTACCAGGATCTTATTCGTAACGAACTGAGCGAAGCGGCGGAAACGCTGGCTAATTTTCTTAAAGATGACGCCAATATTCACGCCATTCAGCGCGCGGCGGTTCTGTTGGCAGACAGCTTTAAAGCGGGCGGTAAGGTGCTTTCTTGCGGTAACGGCGGTTCCCATTGCGACGCGATGCACTTTGCTGAAGAGCTGACCGGACGCTATCGTGAAAACCGTCCTGGTTACCCTGCTATCGCAATCTCTGACGTTAGCCATATCTCCTGCGTCAGCAACGATTTTGGTTACGATTATGTGTTCTCTCGCTACGTAGAAGCCGTGGGTCGTGAAGGTGATGTCCTGTTAGGCATTTCGACTTCGGGTAATTCCGGTAACGTAATTAAAGCGATTGCCGCAGCGCGTGAGAAAGGGATGAAAGTGATCACCCTGACCGGTAAAGATGGCGGCAAAATGGCGGGCAGCGCGGATATCGAAATTCGTGTGCCGCACTTTGGCTACGCTGACCGTATTCAGGAAATTCATATCAAAGTGATCCATATCCTGATCCAGCTGATCGAAAAAGAGATGGTTAAACCATAAGAAGACGATTGCCGGATGGTGGCTGAAGCCTCATCCGGCCTACATGAGCGCCACGTAGGCCTGATAAGCGCAGCGCCATCAGGCAGTTCACGGTTTTAAGGTAGGTGATGTATGTGCGAACTGCTCGGGATGAGCGCCAATGTGCCAACCGATATCTGCTTTAGCTTCACCGGGCTGGTTCAGCGCGGCGGAGGGACCGGGCCGCACAAAGACGGCTGGGGTATAACGTTTTATGAAGGTAAGGGCTGCCGTACGTTTAAAGATCCGCAACCCAGCTTTAATTCGCCTATCGCCAGGCTGGTACAAGACTACCCCATCAAATCCTGTTCCGTGATTGCCCATATTCGTCAGGCGAACCGTGGCGAAGTGGCACTGGAAAATACCCATCCCTTTACCCGCGAACTGTGGGGACGCAACTGGACCTATGCTCATAACGGACAGCTCAGTGGCTATAAATCGCTGGAAACCGGAAATTTCCGCCCGGTCGGTGAAACTGACAGCGAAAAAGCGTTCTGCTGGCTGCTCCACAAGCTGACGGAGCGTTATCCGCGCACGCCTGGCAATATGACGGCAGTGTTTAAATATATCGCGATGCTGGCAGGAGAACTGCGGGAGAAGGGCGTCTTCAACATGCTGTTGTCTGACGGACGCTATGTGATGGCCTTCTGTTCGACCAACCTGTTTTGGATCACGCGTCGTGCGCCGTTTGGCGTGGCGACATTGCTGGATCAGGATGTGGAAATCGATTTTAGCTCAGAGACCACACCCAATGATGTGGTCACCGTGATTGCCACTCAACCGTTAACCGGCAATGAAACCTGGCAAAAGATTATGCCAGGCGAGTGGGCATTATTTTGTCTCGGGGAGCGTGTAGTTTGATGCCAGTTGCGGCTGAACCACTTCGTGACTCAACGGCTTGCTGACGACGTAACGACCATCGACGACGGAGACGGTCGGTGGTTTACGTGTTTGTTCAAAGTAATCGTATCCCGGCTTTAACTGGGCCCAGAAATCTTTGTAATACGAGAACTTATGGCGCTGCATGTTGGCATCGGTCATGCGGAACGGGTAAATGCTAACCTGTACGCTGGACTGCCCGAACACCAGAGCACCGGTCACAAACTGGAAAATCTCATCAATGCCGTTGTCGGTCATTGCGTAGCAGCCGACGGAAACGCATGCACCGTGGATCATCAAGTACTTACCTTCATAACCGTGTGCGCGGTCGTAGGCATTAGGGAAACCAATGTTAATCGCTTTATAGAAGCGGCTATCTGGTTTCAGCTGTCCACGCTGAACGCTGTAAAATCCTTCCGGACTTTTGAAATCACCCTGACGCTGTTTTGGCCCTAAGCCACCGGAATAATTACAGATCTTATAACTATCGAGCAATTGATACTGTTCGCCCATCTTGACGTACAGATCCAAGGTTCGCTCTTCTTTGAAGATCTGGATATAAACGGGGGAGCCCATTAATTGCTGCTTATATTCTTTGCTGACAGGCGTAGTCGGGCTGCTGCTGCTCAGCAAACCGGCAAATGAAACGCACGGCAATAAAAGCATCGCAAGAAAAAATGCGATTTTACGCATACTGCTTATTCCTTGATAAAACGATCACACACGCCAGGACGGCAAAAAGAATCCCCAAATCGGATAAATCTGGATCTGGAGCGCTCACATTAGCACCAAGAGAGTTTTTCGCAAGTCTCTCGTGCGGCGTTTACACTTTAGTTTTTCTTTATACGGAAAATTGCGCTTAAAGGCAGTCAGACACTGGCGTATTTTGCTGGTTACTGCGCTTCATTGGGTCTTAATCGTGCTGGATGGATAATGGGTCAGGAACGGCTCAGCATTAGGTACAACCAGACTTCTCACAACATAAAAATACTGTATACTTAAACAGTGATGTGGGAGACAAACGATGCGTAAAATCATACATGTCGATATGGACTGCTTTTTCGCGGCGGTGGAAATGCGCGACAACCCCGCCCTGCGTGATATTCCCATTGCTATTGGCGGCAGTCGAGAACGTCGGGGGGTCATCAGCACGGCCAATTACCCGGCGCGCAAATTTGGCGTGCGTAGCGCAATGCCAACTGGAATGGCATTAAAGCTGTGTCCGCATCTCACTTTATTACCTGGTCGTTACGAGGCCTATAAAGAAGCCTCCCGCCAGATTCAGGCTATTTTCTCCCGCTATACCTCGCTGATAGAACCACTTTCGCTGGATGAAGCCTATCTGGATGTGACCGACAGCACCTACTGCCACGGCTCAGCTACGCTGATCGCTCAGGAAATCCGCCAGACAATTTTTAACGAGTTACAGTTAACCGCCTCTGCCGGAATTGCGCCGGTAAAATTTCTGGCAAAAATAGCTTCCGATCTCAACAAACCCAATGGGCAATATGTGATTACCCCTGCCGATGTTCCTGAATTTCTCAGAACATTACCGTTAGGCAAAATTCCCGGCGTTGGCAAAGTCTCCGCCGCTAAGCTGGAATCAATGGGATTACGTACCTGCGAAGATGTTCAAAAATACGACCTGGCAATGCTGCTCAAACGCTTCGGCAAGTTTGGTCGCGTGCTGTGGGAGCGCAGTCAGGGGATTGACGAACGGGACGTTAACAATGACAGGCTGCGTAAATCCGTCGGTGTGGAGCGTACGCTGGCGGAAGATATTCACGAGTGGTCGGAGTGTGAGGCGATAATAGAACGGCTCTATCCCGAACTGGAACGGCGTCTGGCAAAGGTTAAACCGGATCTGCTGATCGCTCGCCAGGGGATAAAACTCAAGTTTAATGATTTTCAGCAGACTACGCAGGAGCACGTCTGGCCGCGCTTAAATAAAGATGACTTAATTACGACAGCGCGCAAGACCTGGGACGAGCGTAGGGGAGGGCGAGGCGTCAGGCTGGTGGGATTACACGTCACGCTGCTGGATCCACAAATGGAAAGACAGCTACTGTTGGGGCTGTGACTCAGAACAATTGCCGGATGTCGACGTAAACGCCTTATCCGGCCTACAAACCAGCGTACAGGCCAGATGGCTACGTAACAACTTTATCCGGCCTACAAATCAGCATGTAGGCCAGATAAACGTAGCGTCATCCGACATTTAGCGCAGAATCTTACTTCGCCGGAATAGACTTCAGCAGTTCAGTCAGCAGCGTCCAGTAATGGCCGACGCTTTCGATATGAACCTGCTCATCCGGGGAGTGTGGACCGGTGATAGTTGGCCCGATGGAAACCATGTCCATATCTGGATACGGTTTCTTGAACAGACCACATTCCAGACCAGCGTGGATGATCTGGATATTCGGCGTTTTATTGAACAGACGCTGATAGGTTTCACGAACCAGGTGCATAACCGGAGAGTTAGCATCCGGCTGCCAGCCTGGGTATCCGCCTTTTGCCTGGGTTTTCGCGCCAGCCAGTTTACCCAGTGAATCCAGCATGCTCACTACGTAGTCTTTACCGCTGTCGATCAGGGAACGGATCAGGCAGTGAATTTCAACGTTGTCGTCAGTCATGGTGACAACACCGACGTTCAGAGAGGTCTCTACCACGCCTTTGGCGACGTCAGAGTTGCGGATTACACCGTTCGGGGTGGCGTTCAGCAGACGCACAAAGCTGTCGCGAGACTGAGCGGTCAGTGCGGCTTTGTCTTGAGTTACGGCATCCAGCAGCAGAGCCAGGTTCTTCTCTTTGGCTTCCAGTTCGTTTTTCAGGATTTCCTGATAGGTGTTGACCAGCGCTTTTAACGCATCAACTTTATCTGCAGCCACGGCGAGGGTGGCAAAGGCTTCACGCGGAATCGCGTTACGCAGCGTACCGCCGTTGAAATCAACCAGACGCAGATCCAGCTCTTCAGCGTGGCCCGCCAGGAAGCGTACCAGCAGTTTGTTCGCGTTACCGAGACCCACGTGGATTTCGCCGCCGGAGTGACCGCCTTTCAGGCCTTTTAACGTCAGCTTAAAGCTCTGGAATCCAGCCGGGATTGCTTCACGGGACAGCGGCAGGTTAGAGGTAAAGTCGATACCGCCTGCGCAACCCATGTAGATCTCACCTTCTTCTTCTGAGTCGGTGTTGATCAGGATATCTGCCTGCAGCCAGTTAGCCTGCAGACCAAACGCGCCATCCATACCCGCTTCTTCGGTCATGGTCAGCAGCACTTCCAGCGGACCGTGTACCACGCTGTCATCAGCCAGAACGGCCAGCGCAGACGCCATACCGATGCCGTTATCCGCACCCAGCGTGGTGCCACGGGCTTTCACCCATTCGCCGTCAATATAAGGCTGGATAGGATCTTTAGTGAAGTCGTGCACGGTGTCGTTGTTTTTCTGCGGGACCATATCCAGGTGCGCCTGCAGAACGACCGGCTTGCGGTTTTCCATGCCTGCGGTAGCGGGTTTGCGAATCAGGATATTACCGACTTGATCGCGCTCGACGTGGAAACCTTTCTCTTGGGCCCAGCTCAGAATGTGTTCAGCGAGCTGCTCTTCATGATAGGACGGATGAGGAATAGAACAGATTTTGGCAAAAATATCCCATAGCGGTTGCGGGGATAATTGAGACAGTTCAGACACGTTGAGTCTCCTTGGCGATGTCCTACAAAACTTGCTTGCAGGCCACGGGGTTAGCAGAATTAAAAACACCACAAGTCAGGCTTGCGCGATGCGATTGAGAATACCACTTTCTCCGCTGACGGCTAGCATAAAGCATGCAAAAAGAGGCGCGGATTCCGCGAAACACTGGTTTTTAGTGCGTCAGATCTCTATAATCTCGCGCAACCTATTTCCCCCTCGAACACTTTTTAAGCCGTAGATAAACAGGCTGGGACACTTCACATGAGCGAAAAATACGTCGTCACCTGGGACATGTTGCAGATCCATGCACGTAAACTGGCAAGCCGCCTGATGCCTTCTGAACAATGGAAAGGCATTATTGCCGTTAGCCGTGGTGGTCTGGTGCCGGGCGCATTGCTGGCGCGTGAATTGGGTATTCGTCATGTCGATACCGTATGCATCTCCAGCTACGATCACGACAACCAGCGCGAACTGAAAGTGCTGAAGCGTGCCGAAGGCGACGGTGAAGGTTTCATCGTAATTGATGACCTGGTTGACACCGGTGGGACCGCCGTTGCGATCCGCGAAATGTATCCTAAAGCGCATTTCGTCACTATCTTCGCTAAGCCGGCTGGTCGCCCGCTGGTGAATGATTATGTTGTTGATATCCCTCAGGATACCTGGATTGAGCAGCCGTGGGATATGGGCGTGGTGTTCGTCCCGCCGATCTCAGGTCGCTAATCTAAACAGTTTTCAACGCCTGGCATTTGCCGGGCGTTGTTCTTTTTGTGCTGTGTCAGGTTACACTATGCCTCAGTGAGTACTCATGGAGGCTGCAATCATGTCACAGGCTAACCTCAGCGAAGTCCTGTTTAAACCCCGCTTCAAACACCCTGAAACGTCAACACTGGTTCGTCGTTTTAATCACGGCGCGCAGCCGTCCGTACAATCTGCCCTGGATGGCAAAACCATTCCGCACTGGTATCGCATGGTGAATCGCCTGATGTGGATCTGGCGCGGCGTCGACCCGCGTGAAATCCTTGAGGTGCAGGCACGTATCGTGATGAGCGAAGCCGAGCGTACAGATAAAGAACTCTACGATACGGTTATCGGCTATCGCGGTGGGAACTGGATCTATGAGTGGGCGAAGCAGGCGATGGACTGGCAACAGAAAGCGTCTATGGAAGAGGATCCGCAAGTGAGCGGACGTCACTGGCTGCATGCGTCTACGTTGTACAACATTGCCGCTTACCCACACCTGAAAGGCGATGAGCTGGCAGAGCAGGCACAGGCTTTAGCCAATCGCGCCTATGAAGAGGCCGCACAGCGATTGCCGGGCACGCTGCGTGAGATGGAGTTTGCTGTTACCGGCGGTGCGCCGATCACCGGCTTCTTACATATGCCAAAAGGCGACGGTCCGTTCCCGACGGTGCTGATGTGCGGTGGCCTCGATTCCATGCAAACGGATTATTACAGTCTGTATGAGCGCTACTTTGCCCCGCGCGGTATTGCCATGCTGACGCTGGATATGCCGTCGGTCGGGTTCTCGTCAAAATGGAAACTGACTCAGGATTCCAGCCTGCTGCATCAGCATGTATTAAAAGCGCTGCCTAATGTTCCCTGGGTGGATCACACCCGCGTGGCGGCCTTCGGTTTCCGCTTTGGCGCTAACGTAGCGGTACGTCTGGCGTATCTGGAATCATCGCGTCTGAAGGCGGTGGCCTGTCTGGGGCCAGTGGTTCATGCGCTGCTTAGCGACCCGCAGCGTCAGGCGAGCGTCCCGGAAATGTACCTTGATGTACTGGCTAGCCGCCTGGGGATGCATGACGCCTCCGATGAAGCGCTGCGCGTTGAGCTAAATCGCTATTCATTAAAAGTGCAGGGCCTGCTGGGGCGACGCTGCCCAACGCCAATGCTTTCGGGATTCTGGAAGAACGATCCGTTTAGTCCGGAAGAAGAGTCACGTTTAATCACATCTTCATCTTCAGACGGTAAGCTACTGGAGATCCCGTTCAACCCGGTGTATCGCAATTTTGACAAAGGGCTGCAGGAAATAACCGGTTGGATCAATCAGAGATTGAATCGCCACGGGTTTAACAGACACCTCAGAGTCATTTAAGATGGCTTAAAGAGAGGTGCCCATGAGCGGTAAGCGTTATCCCGAAGAGTTTAAAACTGAAGCAGTCAAACAGGTTGTTGATCGCGGTTATTCTGTTGCCAGCGTGGCAACACGTCTCGATATCACCACCCACAGCCTTTACGCCTGGATAAAGAAGTACGGTCCGGATTCTTCCACTAATAAAGAACAGTCAGATGCTCAGGCCGAGATCCGTCGTCTCCAGAAAGAGCTGAAGCGGGTTACCGACGAACGGGACATATTAAAAAAAGCCGCGGCGTACTTCGCAAAGCTGTCCGACTGAGGTACGCCTTTATCCGTGACAACACCTGTTGCTGGCCTGTTCGCCTGCTCTGTCGGGTGCTGGATGTTCATCCCAGTGGTTTTTACGCCTGGCTTCAGCAGCCGCATTCTCAACGCCATCAGGCAGACCTGAGACTGACAGGACAGATTAAACAGTTCTGGCTGGAATCGGGATGCGTCTATGGTTATCGCAAAATCCATCTGGATCTGCGGGACAGCGGGCAACAGTGCGGAGTGAACAGAGTCTGGCGACTGATGAAACGTGTCGGGATAAAGGCTCAGGTCGGATACCGGAGCCCGCGGGCACGTAAAGGCGAGGCCAGTATCGTGTCGCCCAACAGGCTCCAGCGACAGTTCAATCCGGATGCTCCTGATGAGCGTTGGGTAACAGACATAACCTACATCAGGACCCACGAAGGCTGGCTGTATCTTGCTGTGGTTGTTGATCTGTTCTCACGCAAAATTATCGGCTGGTCCATGCAATCCCGGATGACAAAGGACATTGTCCTGAACGCACTGCTGATGGCTGTATGGCGGCGTAATCCCCAAAAACAGGTGCTGGTTCATTCGGATCAGGGCAGTCAGTACACAAGCCATGAGTGGCAGTCTTTCCTGAAATCACACGGCCTGGAGGGCAGCATGAGCCGTCGCGGTAACTGCCATGATAATGCGGTTGCAGAAAGCTTTTTCCAGTTGTTGAAACGCGAACGGATAAAGAAAAAGATCTACGGAACGCGGGAAGAAGCCCGCAGTGATATTTTTGATTACATCGAAATGTTTTATAACAGTAAGCGTCGGCATGGTTCTAGCGATCAGATGTCACCGACAGAATATGAAAACCAGTATTATCAACGGCTCGGAAGTGTCTAGATTATCTGTGGCGATTCAGATTGTGTTAAAAGTTTGCTAAATTTTATCGATTTGGTAAAACAGGTGCTTCACCTAAGGAGATCGTAATGACGTTACCGAGTGGGCATCCGAAAAGTAGATTGATCAAGAAATTCACCGCGCTTGGCCCGTATATCCGGGAAGGGCAGTGCGAAGATAATCGATTTTTTTTCGATTGTCTGGCTGTTTGCGTCAACGTGAAACCCGCCCCTGAGAAACGCGAGTTCTGGGGCTGGTGGATGGAACTGGAGGCGCAGGAAAAACGCTTCACGTACAGCTATCAGTTTGGTTTGTTTGATAAAGACGGTAACTGGACGGCGGTGCCGGTGAAAGAGACTGAAGTGGTAGAACGACTGGAATACACCTTACGTGAATTCCATGAAAAATTACGTGGCTTGTTAACGACGCTGAATCTGGCGCTGGAACCTGCTGACGGCTTTAAGGATGAACCGGTTAAGTTAACGGCATAATGAACAGTGAAATGCCGGATGGCGGCGCAACCCCATCCGGCATTTTTTTATGCTATATCAAAACTGGTAGACCATACCCACCGCAACGATGTCATCATCGTTGATGCCCAGTTTATTATCGCTATCCAGCTGGTTGATTTTATAGTCAACAAACGCGGACATATTTTTGTTGAAATAATATGTTGCGCCCACGTCGATATAATTCACCAGGTCTTCATTGCCGACGCCTTCAATATCTTTCCCTTTAGAAAGTACATAACCCAGTGACGGACGCAGACCAAAGTCAAACTGGTACTGAACAACCGCTTCGAAGTTCTGTGTTTTATTGGCGAAGCCGCCGGAAATTGGCGTCATATTGCGTGTTTCAGAATAGAACGTCGCAATATAAATATCGTTAGCATCATATTTTAAGCCGGTCGCCCAGGCTTCAGCTTTATCACCCGTACCACGAGTTTGCAGATTCTGCTGGTTGGTACGATCGGAGTTGGTATAAGCGCCGCTCACCGCGAAATCGCTGCCGCCAAAGTCATAGGTAACGGAAGTACCAAAACCGTCGCCGTTCTGTTTTTTCACATCACGATCCTGGTTTTTACCCTGGTATTGCAGGGTCAGATCCAGGCCATCCACGACGCCGAAAAAGTCGGTGTTACGGTAAGTTGCCAGACCGCTGGCGCGTTTGGTCATAAAGTTATCGGTCTGTGCGGAGGAGTCACCACCGAATTCCGGGAACATATCGGTCCAGGCTTCCACGTCATACAGCGCGCCCAGGTTACGACCATAATCAAACGAGCCAAAATCTTTTAATTTCACACCGGCGAAGGCCAGACGTGTTTTTTGTTGGTTAGAGTCGCTTTCAGCTTTATTGCCGGCAAACTCTGCTTCCCAACGACCATAACCGGTTAGTTGATCGTTAATTTGCGTTTCGCCTTTAAAACCTAAACGGATATAGCTTTGGTCACCATCTTTGCTGTCATAATCCGTCATGTAATGCATGGCTTTTACTTTGCCGTACAAGTCTAGCTTATTACCATTCTTGTTATACACTTCCGCCGCCTGTACGGATGCCGACGCAACAATTCCCATCACCACTAATGCCAGAGTGCTCTTTTTCATTTTCATTCCTGATTAAAAGTACGCGCTAATATTCACTGGGTGTGATCCCCGTTAAAAGACAGGAGGGTTTTTAACGTCTGGCAATGAACGTTTTATGACAAAGTAAGAATATTTTTAAAAAAGGATGTTTTTATGTTTCTGTAATAAATGCGTCAAAATCTGCCGCTACGCTTGCTGATCCTGCGCAATAAAATTTCATGCTTTGTGCGCTGGTTGTTGGCAACCGGGGCCAGTCCTGCTAAAACGTTCGTTTGATATCATTTTCCCCAATTTTGAATGGCAGAGAATCATGAGTGACAGCCAGACGCTGGTGGTAAAACTTGGCACCAGTGTGTTAACGGGCGGATCCCGCCGCCTGAACCGCGCCCACATCGTAGAACTGGTTCGCCAGTGCGCGCAGCTCCATGCCGCAGGGCATCGTATTGTTATCGTTACCTCTGGTGCGATTGCCGCCGGACGTGAGCATCTTGGTTACCCGGAGCTCCCGGCAACGATAGCTTCGAAACAGCTGTTGGCGGCGGTCGGGCAGAGCCGACTGATTCAACTGTGGGAACAGCTGTTCTCGATCTACGGTATTCATATCGGGCAGATGCTGCTGACGCGTGCAGATATGGAAGACAGAGAGCGCTTCCTCAATGCCCGCGATACGCTCCGCGCGCTGCTGGATAACAACATTGTTCCTGTCATTAATGAGAATGACGCCGTAGCGACCGCTGAGATTAAAGTCGGCGATAACGACAACCTCTCTGCGCTGGCGGCAATTCTGGCTGGAGCCGATAAGCTGCTGCTGTTGACCGATCAGCAGGGGCTGTTCACCGCCGATCCACGCACCAACCCACAGGCTGAGCTGATTAAAGACGTACACGGCATTGATGATGCGTTGCGCGCCATTGCCGGGGATAGCGTCTCAGGTCTGGGAACCGGCGGCATGGGCACAAAACTGCAGGCCGCCGATGTCGCGTGCCGCGCCGGGATTGACACCATTATTGCCGCAGGCAGCAAGCCGGGCGTGATTGGCGACGTGATGGAAGGCGTTTCCGTTGGGACGCGTTTTCATGCTCAGGCCTCTCCGCTGGAGAACCGTAAACGCTGGATCTTTGGCGCGCCGCCTGCCGGGGAGATTACCGTCGATGAGGGCGCGACCGCAGCAATTCTGGAACGCGGCAGCTCATTACTGCCAAAAGGCATTAAAAGCGTGACAGGTAACTTTTCTCGTGGTGAAGTGATCCGCATCTGCAATCTCGAAGGGCGCGATATTGCCCACGGCGTCACCCGCTATAACAGCGACGCGCTGCGCCGTATTGCCGGACATCACTCACAACAGATCGACACCATCCTGGGCTACGAATACGGTCCGGTTGCTGTTCATCGCGACGACATGATCACCCGTTAAGGAACAGGCATATGCTGGAACAAATGGGCATTGCTGCCAAAGCCGCGTCATACAAGCTGGCGCTGCTCTCCAGTCGCGAAAAAAATCGCGTACTGGAAACCATTGCTGATGAGCTGGAAGCGCAAACGGAAAGCATCCTCAGCGCGAACATACAAGATGTTGAGCAGGCGCGAGCCAACGGCCTGAGCGAAGCAATGCTCGACCGCCTGGCGCTGACGCCGGCGCGTCTGAAAGCGATTGCTGACGATGTGCGCCAGGTCTGTAATCTTGCCGACCCGGTAGGGCAGGTGATTGACGGCGGCCTGCTGGATAGCGGTCTGCGTCTGGAGCGTCGTCGCGTCCCGCTGGGCGTGATTGGCGTGATTTATGAAGCGCGTCCAAACGTCACCGTTGACGTTGCCTCCCTGTGCCTGAAAACCGGCAATGCGGTGATTCTGCGCGGTGGGAAAGAGACCTACCGGACCAACGCGGCGACCGTGGCTGTTATCCAAAAGGCGCTGGAAGCCTGCGGTTTACCCGCGGCTGCCGTACAGTCAATTGATAACCCGGACCGCGCGTTGGTCGCTGAAATGCTGCGAATGGATAAGTACATCGATATGCTGATCCCTCGCGGTGGCGCGGGTCTGCATAAGTTGTGCCGTGAGCAGTCAACTATCCCGGTCATCACTGGCGGTATTGGCGTATGCCATATTTATGTTGATGATACCGCGGAGATCGCCCCGGCCCTGAAGATTATCGTTAATGCCAAAACCCAGCGTCCAAGCACCTGTAACACCGTAGAAACTCTGCTGGTGCATCAGGATATTGCTGAGCATTTTCTGCCTGCGTTAAGCCAAAAGATGGCGGATAGCGGTGTTACGCTGCACGGTGATGAAATCGTGATGCAGGTACTGCATGGCCCTGCCAAACTGGTGTCACTGAAACCGGAAGAGCTGGATAACGAGTTTCTGTCTCTGGATCTGAATGTTGTGGTGGTCGAAAATATGGATGGCGCTATCGCCCATATTCGCGAACACGGCACCCAGCACTCGGACGCCATACTGACGCGCACGCTCAGCAACGCCAACCGTTTCGTGAATGAAGTGGACTCTTCTGCCGTGTATGTAAACGCCTCTACTCGTTTTACCGATGGCGGCCAGTTCGGACTGGGTGCGGAAGTGGCGGTGAGCACGCAAAAACTGCACGCACGTGGCCCAATGGGACTGGAAGCACTGACCACATATAAGTGGATTGGCTTCGGTGACGACACGGTTCGTGCATAATTGAAACTGGGTGATGCAATAATAGCCATCTGATTTAAAAGGCTATTAAGGCATCACCCAGTTAATTCTAACCTTCATCCCGCTGCCGTATTTTTTATCCTGCGTTTTTAACATCATCCGCACCAGTCTGGTTCTGACCTATGCATTCTCTGGCGCCAGAAAGGCGGCGTATCACAGAATTTTCCCTGCCTGCATGAATTTTCCTGGTCTTCGTTTCACGTATTGTTCCTATGGCCCGATCTATTAGAATCAATCTCATTTTTATGAGGAGTTGTTGCGTGAAATCGGATATTCACAAACTTAGCATTCCTGTTGTGCCGCTTGGCAACCCGTTTCCTCCCCGTCATTGTTCGCTGTGCCCAAAGGGAGCGGCGATTGATCGTAATAATCAATACAAATTAATAGACAAAAGAAGGCGGTTTAAAGCTGGGGAGATACTCGCCCGACAGGATGAAACCGCGGATATGCTTTTTGTTATCCATGAGGGGTACTGCAAGTCCAGCGTGGAATGTGGCGATAACGTTTTTATCAGCCGCTTTTATGTTCCGGGAGATATCATGGCGCTGGATGCTGTCGAAGGGGGGAAGTACCTGACAACGATTAAGGCGGCAACGGCTGCGGAGGTTTGCCACATTGATATTGCGCGGTTGTTCAAGGTAGCAGAGAAGGAGCCTTCGGTTGCTGCCGCAGTCATCAAGTTTCTCTGCAGGGACAATGGATTCATTGTTGAAAAACTGCGGCGCTATGCGAATAAACATGCTGAGGCTAGGATCGCGGCTTTCCTGGTGGAATTTTACGAGATGCATTTGCGCATCGGCAGGCCAGAAACGACGCTTCGCTTGCCATTTTCTCGGGACGAAATTGCCAGTTATCTCGATCTTAAAATTGAAACCGTTAGCCGCTCATTAAAATCACTTGAACAGCAGAATCTGATTACCTTACATAGGGTACGTACCGTAACAATTAATAGTTATCTTGGTTTAAAACGTTTTATCTAATTTTCTATTTAACGATAATCATTATCTCTCCTGATAAGCCAGGAATATTCATTTTATATGGAAAATTCCTGGTTTTAATTTTGTCAAATAATTATCAATTAGAATGTAGTTTCTGTAGATGAATGATTTTTTTATAAGAATATTCCCGCGCAAATGGATATATCATGAGAATTTTCTTGCGGCGTTAAAAATTTAGCATAATTGCAACAAATAATAAGCATTATAGAGAAACTATGGAGGTGTTAATTATCTTTATGTTTTGTAAGGGTTTTGCTCTCGTGGTATTTGTATGATCTTTTTGATATTTATCAAAAACATAAAAAAGATGAATTGTTTGATTTGCCTTATTTATTTGGGTGATAGTTCTGATTCACGGTGTTATTTAAGTAAATTAAACTTAGGAAACTTCTTAGATTATCGTTTTAGTGGGAAAATTCTTAGTCTTTTTGTAATTTTTGCGTTTCAGGGTTTGTTGAGATGTTACTTAATTCAAATGATAATTTTTGGGCGCGGCAATTCTGGCTCGCAATTAATGGAACCGCTGGAGTGACTTAATAATAAGACTCGGTGGTGAGTATGTTCTTAGGAGAAGATAAAAATGAAAAAATTATTATTAGTGACCTCTCTGGCGTCTGTATTTGTTGCGGCAAATGCAATGGCAGATGTCACTGCTTCTGCAACGGCCTCGTGGGACGCGACGGCAACAAAAGATACCACCAGCATGTTGGTCGTCACTCCGCTGAACTCTTTGACTTTCCAGTATGCGGAAGGTCTTAATGGCTTCAACTCCCAGGATGGCGCGTTTGATGTGACTATTCAGGGCCAGGAAACGGCAACTGATTTTGAACTGACCGCTCAGATTATTAGCAATACTCTGACCAACGCCAGTGGCGATGCGTCTACCCTGAACGTAGGGGTGGCATGGAATGGCACCGCGTTGACTAATTCATCAGATACTGTCCTGGTAAATTCCAGCTCGACTTCTGGTCTTGAAAGCCTGATGGCTGATGGCGCTTACAACGGTGCTGATCGCGTCAGCGATCAATCTAACTTCAAATTCACCATTGCGTCTGCGACTTCTGATGGTAGCACGCCGGTAACGGATTACTCTGCACTGCCAGACGGCTATTGGACTGGTGATGTAAAAGTACAGTTCAATGCAACCTGGACGACTCCGTCCGCCTAATAAATAAAGGTTCGGGAGGAGAAATTCTCCCGAATTTATCAGGAATGGTGTCATGAATAAATATTTACCGGCAGCAATGTTGGTAGGGTTGGTAATCTCTTTTTCCAGCTGGGCAATTAACGTCGGTGATATCACGTCGATAATGACTTCTACTGAGAGTTCATTATCGAAAGAAATCACTAATACGACAGATTCGGCTCGTTATGTCAGCGTATCGGTAAAACAACTGTCATCACCTTTAGCGGGCGGAGTCGAAATAAAACCCGTTAATTCCGGGGAATTACTCTCTACGCCTGCCAATCTAATTCTGCCTGGTCAGGCAAAGGATGTTTTTCGCTTCTTTTATAAAGGGCCAGTTGATGATGTCGAGCGTTATTATCGTCTGCAATGGATAGATGAGCCGGTCACCGAGAGCGCGGAAACCCGGGCCAATAAATTGGCTGTTGCGACAGCGTCAGCAGAAATTGGCACGATTTTGGTCGTTGCGCCGCGAAAAGAGCGTTTTGAATATAACCGTAATGGTGATGTTATTAGCAATACTGGCAATGTTTCATTTCGAGTAATCGCCTATGGAGCTTGCAAAGATAATGCTCGCGATCAGGGACGGGGCTGTCGTGAACGTTATTACATTATGCCAGGGACAAAAATAAAACTGCAGTTCACCGACATTAGTAATAGCCGCTCACGCATCGGTATCTGGCACGGTAAGCAGTTTATTACAGTGAAGTGATGGTCAATAGCAGCCATCTGTACGGGATAAATAAAAATACCGGATTGTAAGGATGCATATGACAACAACATATATTGTTGGCGGTAGCATTTGTCTTTTTCTTGCGCTGACACCAGGAACTTCACATGCAGCCCCAGTAAAAGTGGGTAATTACGTTATTCCCAGTGCTTTCGCCCGTTCACTGGAGCAGGGAATGACGGTGCCGGTATATATACGTTACAACGAGACTGATGAGAAAAGTCAGCAAAAAATTGCCGATGCGGTGATTTCGCTTGTTGATGGCAATATTACAGTTAAAGCACTGACTCTTGCTGAATTGCCCAATAATGCTGTGTTATCCGAGAAAACCCGCGCGTTAGTGGAAAAAATCCGTGATGTAAAGTTTCACGATAATACGAATATTGAACTGTCAGATGATGCTCGACTGCAACTTAATGTCTCATCATTTCACCTGGAGATGATTGTCAGCAAAGATGCGTTAACTGAAGCGATTGTCGCGCGCAGTAGCTTGCTTGGACCTTCCAGCGTTGAAACTCTGTCTAACGTCCTGAACTACAACTTTGGTACCTACTACAACGATTACCGAAATGGCAGCAGTACCCGCAGCTATCTGACGATGGACAATACAACATCGCTGCGGGAGCACCACATTAATGTTAACGGTTCGTTTTACGGCATCGGTGACAGCAATGGTACCAGTAAACTTTATCGTGCGATGTATGAGCGCGATTATGAAGGGTATCGACTGGCGCTGGGGATGCTTGATACATGGAATGTCCAGTCTATTGCCAGCCTGAATGCGCTGAATGGTGGGAAAATTTACGGTGTGAGCTACGGGAACAAAGGAAGTACGGTTGTTGAGAATACCGCGCTTTCACTCACGCCGATTACCGTATTTTTGCCAGCCGCTGGTGAGGTTCATGTCTTCCGCGATGGACGTTTACTCAGCGTGCAGAACTTTAATATGGGCAGCTATGAAATTGATACCAGTCGCTTTCCGTATGGTGTTTACGACGTCACGGTAGATATCGTGGTCAATGGGCGGACAATTAATAGTCGTGTCAGCCGGGTTAATAAGATCTTTGCTCGCCAACAAGCTGCTGGAGTTGATCAGCTCTCGTGGCAGTTTTTTGGTGGTTCGCTGGATTATGATCGGGTGAGCTATAAGCGTAACCACTATCAGGATTTGGGTAATGAGCAGACCTGGATTGTCGGGGGGGCCGCATCGGTGACGCTGGCGATATTGTCGGGGCTGGGCCTGAAATCAACGATCTACGGTTTTGACAACAATGCGGTTAATGAAACGGATGTCACGCTGAATGTGAATGAATACGTCAGTATTGGCAATCAGATGTTGGTAGCGAACGATTCATCATGGCGAAACATCAGTAACATCAATCTCAATGTCCCTGAGGGATATGGTTCCCTTTGGGCATCTCGTGAAGACAGTAAAATTGG
Organism: Citrobacter sp. C13; assembly: GCF_014596815.2. NCBI lineage: Bacteria > Pseudomonadati > Pseudomonadota > Gammaproteobacteria > Enterobacterales > Enterobacteriaceae > Citrobacter > Citrobacter sp. C13. The sequence goes on along the minus strand of NZ_CP115024.1, from coordinate 3,797,907 downwards.
CGATCGCTTGCCCATGCAGGAACGTGATAACTATTCCATTGGCGGAACTCTTAACCTTGGAAAGTTTATTCCTCATGGCGGCTCGCTCACCGTGAGTCAGACGGAGAATCGTTACTCAGGCAATAAATACCGTAATCTGGATTACAACACGACCCTTTATTCAGGCAGGTATGCCACGGTTGGGTTGCGTGCAGGTATTCAGCGTTATTACTACAACAACCGAAATGACGATGGGCGACAGGAACGTTATGTCAGCCTGGACTTATCGTTGCCGTTGGCGACCTGGTTGAGCATGGGCGTCTCCCGAGATCGCTATGGTAGTACCCAGGGTAATCTCAGTGCACGAAAACAGTATGCTGAAGGGCCGATTAAATCGGTCGGATTATCGGCATCAACGCGTCTGAGCGGCGAACAGTATTATGACAATAATTATTCGGTAAACGGCAATTTGAGTTATGACACGAAATATAACGCCGGCACCGTATCGGTAACGCGTTCTGCTGACAACTCCACCAATATGAACTTCTCTTCCCAAGGTTCTCTGGCGTGGGCTGGTAAAGACTTCGGTCTGAGTAAAGAGAGGCAGCGTTCTGGCGTTATCGTAAAAACAGATTTGACCGGCGAGGGGAAACTGGCTGCGAAGATTAATAACCGCAATTATCTTCTCAGCGGTAAATCAAATTTCATTGCACTGCCGCCCTATGCTCAGTACAAGCTGGAAATCCTCAATGATAAAAATTCTGAGGACAGCTTCGATATTGTTTCAGGACGCAAACAGGAGTTGACGCTATATCCGGGTAACGTGGGTGTTATCAACCCTGAAGTGAAAAGCATGGTCACCGTATTCGGTCGCATTCGTTATCCCGATGGACAATTGGCTGCAAATACCGATATCCATAACCACATCGGTAAAACGCGTACGGATGAAAAGGGTGAGTTTGCTATCGATATCGATAAAAAGTATCCGGTTATTACGTTAATTTCTGCCAACGGCAGGGTATGTGAAGCCGATCTTGATTTGGAAAAAGCACGCGGTGCAGCGTGGGTTGGTGATGTGAAATGTGCAACGCAAACCACGATGGCACAGAGGTAATAAAATGAAAGTATTGATTAAATTAGCTACTGTAATCTGTGCCGTAGGGAGTTTTTCACCTGTGCCTGCGTTGGCGTTGAATGCAATCTCTTCGGGATCAGTCAGTAATAACTATTTGTTTATCGAAAATGCCATTGATAGTGAATACTTTATTACCCCATCGGCACTTGATCCGCGTTTCAGCGGGTCAAATACGTGGATAAAATACGGTACCTCTCAGGTCAGTCTCGGGTATTTAGGTTTTGTCGGCTGGACTGCGCCTGGATATTATTATCAGGACATGTGGATTGATAACTCCCCGATTAACGGGCCTTTCCGGGGAATCCGTTGTTATAGTGGCACTCAATGCCCATCAACCGGGTTTATTGCCGGATTGGGCACTGACAAAAACGGTTTTTATCATGCGCAGGTCGGCTCTGTCGCAGGCGTTATTGGTGGCGCCTACGGATTCGCTTCCCTGAGCGATACTGCTTATGAGTACTTCCGCAATGTGCCAACCGGTAGCAGCGAAACCTATGTGTTCAACCGCTGTTATACTTCTGTAAATTATGATTATTCTTCCGGGCAACGGTGCAAAGATCAATCGACAGGATCATGGAATTACGTCAATTACACGTTAACTAAACGCGGTCATCTGTCACTTGTCTCGACTAACGCATTTCAGGAGCTTTGGGTTGCCAGCGATGGTACGCCGAGCATCACCAAAGACTCTGGTTATTGTGAACTTGGCGTGGTGGGCGGTACTGACGGTGTTATTTGCAAAATGGTGAGCTATAACTTGCAACAAACGGCCAATCTGACCGCCTCCTTGACGTTTCGCGCTTTTGTCGACACGGCGATGCTTGGTTTTACGCCCGGAGCGGCCACTGTGAAATACTCTGGGAATGGTTCAAACTGGTATAACTATGGTACTTCAACTGCTTATTACAACGTTTTTACGACATCTGGAGAATACATTTATATTTTTCTGTCAAAAGCATTTTTGAAGAAGCTTGTTGATTCAGGGATCAGCATTACCAACAGTCAGCCGTTTACCTTCGGTTTTTATAATGGCTTAACACCAGAGTCAGGACACTACCAGTTTACCCCTTCGCTACAGCTCAATATTGTGCCAAAGGAATATGGGATCAGTATTATCTCATCGGATAACAGCACCTCGGCAAGCGGCAGCGGCACAATTGGCGAGACTGCTCCGATTGAGATGGATTACACCGTGACGGTTTCGGGGCCTCGTCAGGCTGATAGCATTACCGCACAAGTTATTGGGGAAAGTACGACGATAAACAATGTGCCTTATTGCCTGTTCACCTCTACGCAAGGTGGGTTAGCTGTCCCAATTCCCGCCTTTCTTCAGTACAACAGTCAGTCGGGTGGCGTGGTACAGAAACGAAATAGCTGTAGTGAAGCGGCGATCAGCATGAGAGATGCGCAATGGCAACAGACGCCCTGGGACGCAAATAATACAGATGATGGAAGCTACTTTGCGACTGATTTAAAATTGCTTTTCCCAATGAATGATTCGCGTTCGATGTTGACCGTTTCCGGTGCGGATTGGGAAGGTGTTGTCAGTGCCAGCGGAGAGATAAAAGTGACGGCGAATTGGGTGGGAGTGACGCCATGAGCCACTGTCGTTTGGCGCTAAGATGGATATTGGTCTTGCTTTCCGGGCTAACGGTGTTCTCCGCTCAGGCCGTCTACCTGGAGTCGACTATTTATGAGATGCCATCGGATAAATCATTTATCAGTAAACGAATCTATAACGATAGCCAGAAACAGAACGTGTACAGTATTAGCGCAGTTAAAATAGATAAACCGGGACCGGGAGGTGAAAACAGAAGTGCTATTGCCGAAGGCGAACTTTTGTTTACTCCGCTCAGTTTTTCACTGGCACCGCAGGCAAGTGAGTTTTTTAAGATTTTCTATCGTGGCCCGCAGGATGATAAAGAACGCTATTACCGAATACTGTTTCGTGAAATGCCGATAACGCTGTTTACCGAACGTAATCTAGGGAAAGGCGGACAGGCTCTCCCGGTGATCGCTATGGATACCATATTGGTCGTTCGTCCGAGGAAAATGAACCTGGCCTACACCATTGATGAGATAAACGGGACGTTGAAAAACACAGGGAATACTTTTTTCAAAATTATCGTACACCAGGGGTGTCACTCAACTGATGATGAAGCCACCATGCGTTATGTGTTACCGGGGGAAACCTGGCATAGTAGTGAGTTGAAAACAAAAAACCGGAAATTTATCGTAGCGTTACAGAAATATTTACCCGTGGGTCAGGGTTGCTCAAAAATTAATCATTAGAGGTGTTGGGTCTGAGCCAATATGCCCAGATTATATATTGGACCTATACTGTCACTAGCTTTATAAAACGTAGCATTAAGTTTAGAGTCGATGAAACAATATGTCGTGCATATTGCCGGAAATGTTTATGAATACAAGATCTACGACATCCTCTCTTAGTTTGTCGGTCAGCATAAACTACGGTAATATGTTATTCTGTTGGTCACTGTAGTTATATGTTTTGTAAGTTTTGTATTTATAGCTTTTTGTTTTGTAATGAAGTGAAAGTGAGTAAAGGGATTTGTACTGATTAAGAAATGGAGTTTTTTCTTTTTCAATTTTTAAATGGAACTTACGGTGTGATGAGAATACTCATATGGATAACTGTGATTATAAATTCTGAGTTTACGTGATATGGCTTATGGATAAAGTTTTATCACGAATCGCCTTATGATTATTGGAGGTCGAAGGTGTTGTATATTCTCTCGTGAATAGAGCGAGGGACCTGCTATGCCATAAATTCAAGTTGGTGATAACTATGAATACGAAAAAAATTTTTCTTCTCAGTTATGATACTTTCCTTTTTTCAGGAATAAAAGCATGGTTACCAAATCTGGTATTGATCGATGCACGGACATTTATTTCTGGCACGCAGTCAGTTATGTCACAATATCCGTCCTGCTTGCTGGTGATCGATAACCGGTTGCCATTATTATTGGTCAAAAAATGGCTTCAGAGAAACAGTACACAGTTCATCAACATACACTGTATTGTTCTGCGGATGTGCGAAACCCTGCCAGTTAATCGGGGATATGAAGAATATTCCTTTATCAATGGGGGGGAATTGTCGGAGCAGTTGATCGCTCAATTAAAAGAGAGTTTATTGGCACCTAACAAAGTTGTGGAAGTCAATAAAGATTCACCGATGTTTACTTTTAACTTAACTGAATTTGAAGAAGAAATGCTGTATTCATCATTCACAAAAGAAAAACTGCATGATTTCTGTATTGCTAATTCGCTAACAATTAAGTCAGTGTATCGATATCGGGATAAAATTACTGCTCGCCTCGGCTTTTCCAATTTTAATGAAACTGTTATCTTTTTAACCCGAAATAATTTATTAAATGAAGGTTCTATAATCAATAATAATGTGAATGGGGATGCAGTTTACACTGACGCATATGATGTTTCGGATACTAGTAGACTGAGTATGGCAATAAGGAATGAGGAGATCATTCCTTATTTTCAGCCCATCGTGAATATCAGGGGCGACGTCTGTGGTGTTGAGGTCTTGGCTCGTTGGCCACAGGGACATAACTATGCTATTTCTCAGCGAGAGTTTATTCCATTGGCTGAAAAAAGTGGTTTAATCAATGAGTTAACTAGCTATTTAATGACCGCTGTTGCGCGCAATCTGGTCTCTGGAGGCGCGAGTATTAATAAAACTCTGTTCGTTTCTTTTAATGTCAGTCCGTCAGGTTTAAATAATCCTGTATTCTATTGGGAATGCCTTAATTTTATGGAGATAACGCAAGGTCTTCCGATAAAATTGATGGTAGAGATAACAGAGAACCAGACGTTCACGATTACTCCTGCAATCAAAGAACTTATTCGCTCGTTGCGAAATAAAGGTGTTTTGTTCGCTTTGGATGATTTTGGTACTGGATACGGCTTTGTTGAATAAATCAGATTTCGGGTAAGTCTCCCCCGTAGCGGGTTGTGTTTTCAGGCAATACGCACGCTTTCAGGCATACCTGCTTTCGTCATTTTGTTCAGCGCTCGTACCAGGGCCATAGCCTCCGCAACCTGACCATCGTAGTCACGCAGCGTCAGTGACCCCCCGAACAGCTGTTTTACCCGGTACATCGCCGTTTCCGCTATCGAGCGACGGTTGTAATCTGTTGTCCATTTCCACCGCGCATTACTCCCGGTCATTCGCTGATTAGCCACTGCACGGTTACGGTCTGCATATTCACCGGGCCAGTAACCCGCACCTTTTCGGGGAGGGATAAGCGCGCTGATTTTCTTACGCCGCAGTTCATCGTGACAGAGCCGGGTGTCGTAAGCGCCGTCTGCCGATGCTGCCCTGATTTTTCTGTGAGTCTGCCGGATAAGACCCGGGAAGGCTTCTGAGTCCGTCACATTGTTCAGCGACAGGTCTGCACAGATGATTTCATGTGTTTTGCTGTCAACTGCCAGATGCAACTTTCGCCATATACGACGGCGTTCTTTGCCGTGTTTTTTGACTTTCCATTCGCCTTCACCAAAGACCTTCAGCCCGGTGGAATCAATCACCAGATGCGCGATTTCACCCCGGGTGAACGTTTTGAAACTGACATTAACCGACTTTGCGCGCTTGCTGACACTGGTGTAATCCGGGCAGCGCAACGGAACATTCATCAGTGTAAAAATGGAATCAATAAAACCCTGTGCAGCCCGCAGGGTCAACCTGAACACGCGTTTAATGACCAGAACGGTGGTGATGGCGAGATCAGAATAGCGCTGAGGTCTTCCCCGTGATGAAGGCGTTGCCGACTCATACCAGGCCTGAATAGCTTCATCATCCAGCCAGAAAGTTATAGAGCCACGGTTGATGAGGGCTTTATTGTAGGTGGGCCAGTTGGTGATTTTGAACTTTTGCTTTGCCACGGAACGGTCTGCGTTGTCGGGAAGATGCGTGATCTGATCCTTCAACTCAGCAAAAGTTCGATTTATTCAACAAAGTCACTGGATACGCTAATCTCTGCTATCTCAATGAGTTAGACCTGGATGTAATCAAAATTGATAAAAGCTTCATTAAGGAAATTAAAGAGGTTGATCAATATATCCCTATGCTCGAGTCAATTACTCACCTTTCAGGACTTCTGGGGTTACGTACGGTGGCAGAGGGTGTTGAAAATGACTATCAGCAACAATGGCTGGGAAAAAATAATGTTGACTATCTGCAGGGGTATCAGTTTCTACCGCCAGTGACATTTAATGATTTTATCCGGTATTACCAGCAGTCAGTAGATTTGTTTGAATCAGCGTCGGATTCACCTTTATCTACGTAATTCCTTTTTGACACGGTTATTACATATGAAGGGTAAAACCTTTAAACGAGTATGTGCTCTGAGCTGACATAGCCTGCAGCATGATTTTTTCCTGAACACCAGGGGCAGACGCCTCTGGTATGGGCGTCTTTGCATCGCTGCCTGTCTGTCTGATTAAGTAAAAAGTCCTATAGTGAGGTGTGCACCGTTTGTTTATGTATCTTAAACGGGGTATTTATAGTGATACCAGCGTTAATCAAACAGGTACTGAGGTTTGCCCGTAGCCATGCGTCCTTTCCTGACAAAATTAAGAGTCTGGCTTCCACCACCTCTCATCCTGTTATTATTCCTCATCGCGGATGCGTTGACGGCGATACCGCGTTTCACATTTGGCGCGGTGACTATCGTGATAAGTGCATTGTTGGCTAGCGTCAGTCTGGCGATGATACTGCATACCGCGTGGCAGATGCGGAAGAAACGTACGACGCTAAACCCACTGCATGCAGAGAAATCGACCACGCTTGTTACTGGCGGATGTTACGCCTTGAGCCGCAATCCAATCTATCTTGGAATGAGTGGACTTCAGTTAGCTTTTGCTCTTTACGTCGGTAGCTTGATTGGAATATTGGCTGCACCGCTGTTTATGCAGGTGGTTGCCAGATTACATATTGATTTTGAAGAGGAACAACTACGAAAACATTTCGGGCCGGAATGGATACGCTATGAGCAGCGTGTTCGCCGCTGGTTATAGAATTCCCTTGCCGCGTACCAGGAAGCCTGTGACGACACGATTTGTGCGTAATTGAATGCGGATGATGCAAAAATAGGCGTTTGATTCGCAAGGCCATTGACGCACAGTCCGGTTAGTTTTAACCTTCTACCCCGTGTTCACATTCATGGGCACGTCCTTATCAGGGCCGATATAGCTCAGTTGGTAGAGCAGCGCATTCGTAATGCGAAGGTCGTAGGTTCGACTCCTATTATCGGCACCAATTTAATCAATAAGTTACATGAAAAATTTCATCAGCTCACACCCTTGATTTTTTCAATGTAACTGCTGATGTAAGTGAATTTACTCAACAAAAATCAACGTTATCTTGCAGCCAGCTTTCCGGGATAGTGTCGGGCGATAATGTCATTCAGTTTATCGACCAGGTCTGGTCGATTAAAGATGATGTGTGCAGTTCCTTTTTGAAAATATTTGATCGAAAACATCTTATCTTCGTAATGAGTACTGTGCCTGTTCTCATGGATGTGATCGTCAAGACGACGGATAACATCCGCACGACTGTCAGGGATGGATTGTCCCTCGAGGATCGTGAGCATTCGTTCAAGATCCGCCAGCCTGTCACGCTGCCAGCCCCAGTTCAGGTTATAGCCCCATTTATCGTATTTAACTAAATTGCTGATAATAATCTTCTTACCGAAACTACATGGGTTATTGGTTTTATAGTCCCAATTTAATCCTTTGAAAACGTTAATAATTCCACGCTCAAAAACATCCATTTTGTTCAGATGTAACTGCTCAAAGGTACTGAGGACATTCGCCTCGCTAATGGTGGGAAGGTCGCATTCCTCCAGATTCTGGCGCCACTGCTCACGAGCCTCCGCATCCATTAATGCCATCATGCCAGACTTCAACATCAAATCACGCCAGATATTACGGTCGATATTACGCGTTATCGCAGGTAGCGCTTTATCTGTATTTTCAATCAGCCAACTGTCGTAGCGGTGTCCTGATTTCATCGCCCAGTCTTGCGCTGTACCACCACCAATTTCAGATGTTAGCCGTGAAATGCTGTCAAGTTGCTGGATTAGTTGCTCGATCTGTTTTAGTGCGGCATCACGGCCTGTCACTATGCGTTCAATACTGGTCGAGCAAATCAGCTCGCTTTGATCGGTTAATACTTCAGCTTCAGTTTGCATGATATTTGGTCCGTAAAAAGCAAATGCGCCCGCCAGGTAATGGCAGGCGCATTATGCAATATGTAAACAAGGGGGAAAGATCAGAAATATAAATCGGGAAGGTTGTACGCAATATTCAGCGTACTGCATTGTTACGGTTTTGCCGCAACAAGCCAGTTGCCTGCCGTGCTCGCAGAATATCAACGGCCCGAAGATATGGTGATTGTTCCTGCCAACTAAATCCCTTCCTGTCGATACGAACAAGCTCGTACTTATCCACCAGAAAGTTAACGGCATCAGCCAGCTTGATCCCGGCATTAATGTGATTCTGAATAACGGTTTCATCACTAAAAGGAGTATCGTTCAGGGTAAGACCATAGTGTTGTTCCAGCAGGCGTGTCAGTAGCATTTGCCAGACAGCCACAGGTGACAGGCAGGGTTTTACCGCCCTCGAAGTTGCTGCAGGTTGAGGTTTCATGTTTGCTCTCGTGAAATTAGTTAGCGCAGAGTGGGGTAAACGACGAGGTATACGTAGCCGCAACTGCCAAGGGTATCGGCTTCGCAGGTAAAACCGGTGTGGTACAGGGTGACGCAGTGGGCATGGCGGGGATTCATTTCACCAGTGGTCAGCATCGATTCCATCTGACTGATAAAATGTGGAAATGCCATATCCAGCTTAAGACATTCGTCGTCACTAAACTTACCGGCGATACTGGCCCGGTCAGCCAGGAAGTGCAGCCGGTTGCCCTCCTGCACCAGACGTGCATCCAGGCGCGGGGTGATATCCCGCTGCAGGCCCCATGTGACGTTGCTCATTGATAACCTCCTTTATTGTCAGTTCAGGGTAATACTCATCAGGCAGGCATACGGTCCGCTGTAGTCCTGGCGGCGTTCGGCGTATACCGCCAGGACTCCTGTGATATCCGGAACGTCCCTGCCGGTGTAATGACAGACGCTACCGTGCCACTGATATTTTCCGCTGCAGTAGCGAAAGATTCGGGACTCAGGATGCTGGCGGTATATCGTCATTGCCCGGCGCTTACTGATAATTTTCATGTAATACCTCACAGCAGACCGTGTTCAGCGAATGAATAGATTTGCCTGCCACCGACAATCAGATGGTCAGGGACGCGGATATCAACCAGATGAAGCACCTGAACCAGTCGCTGCGTAAGGGCTTTGTCAGCCTGGCTGGGCGTCGTCTCACCGGAAGGATGGTTATGCGCCAGTATTACCGCCGCCGCATTGAAATACAGGGCGCGCTTAACCACCTCCCGGGGATGGACTTCAGTGCGGTTAATCGTGCCGCTAAAGAGCGTCTCATGGGTAATAAGCTGATTCTGGTTGTCCAGATACAGCACCCGGAACTCTTCCCGCTCAAGCGCGGCCATATGCAGTCGCAGCCATTCACGGACAGCATGTGTGGAGGTGAACGCCACCCCGGGCTCATGCAGATGTCTGTCCAGAACCCTGAGTGCCCGCTGGATGAGACGCCGGTCCTGTGGCGTTATCTCGCCGGGTAAAAAGGAAAGCTGTTTCATTCGTTGTTCCTCTGGTCAGTCAATGATGCGCAAAATGGCGTGGGCTTCTGGATGCTGCAGGGCGTAGTCCCGCAGACGGTAATAGTGCGCGGTCATTGCGTCACACTCTGTACAGCAGACATGGTGGCTGTATTCAATCAGGCAGACAGCGATACCTGCGGCTTCCGCGCTCATTTGCGCACCATTGCCGTTCATGCTGTTGAACAGATGCCATTTATCACCACTGTCAGCATCAGGAGCCATAAATGCGCCACCATTGCTGAGCGTGTAAAAGGACCAGATACCACAGCTGTACTCATCACAAAAGCGGTCCATCCAGGCAAAAATACGGGGTTCCAGCGTTATCCACTGCGGGACGAAGCCAAAGTGCTGCGGCCAGAAGCGAATACGCTGTTCGTCGGGAACCTGCGTTACTGTGAGTTTGAAATCGGATTCGTTAGCGGGTACGAGGTCGCACTGTGTCGCTGTTGTCATGTAAATGTCTCCGTCAATAAAAAACGCCAGCGGTGATGGCTGGCGTGTGGGGTAATAATGGGTGATCCGGGAGGTGGCCGTCAGGAATGGACATTGTCAGTCGGTGAGTGACGTCCTGCGGATGCCATAGCGCCGGATATATGGGTTGAGTCCTGCACCGGCATCGGGTTCAAAGTTCCAGGCCCGCCAGACCATGCTGCCATCATCGTCGCGCACAACCAGACGAAAATGCGTGTTCTGGTAATCTTCGATAGTGACGTTATGGTACCAACAGATAATGGTTTCGGCCTGCTGCCGGGTAAAAGAACCAGGTGGTAGTAACGGGGATTCAGGCATGATGAACACCTTAAAAAGCAAAAAGCCCTGTTACATATGGGCTACAGGGCTGGTCGAATGACTTATGTGAAAAGCCGTCAGGGTTGATCGAGACAATCCCGCCAGGTGATATCTTTCAGCACATCGTGCAAGCCACGGGCACTGAACGGTTTCGATTCCCCTGACTGAAAGGCGGTGAAAGCCAGAGTGTCTTTTGCTCCTGTGTGCTTCAGTGCTTCAAAAGCCACCTGAGCCGGAACGGCCTCACCCGAAAGCAGAGTTTCATTCTCAAGCGAGTATTTTTCACCGTTTATCAGAAGATACACTTCGCTCATTCCTTCATCAGAGGTGGCGCGGTAATCCTCCTTCGGGAGCTGCCAGGCCACAACCATCTTTTTATTGCTGCAACTGATGGTCAGCTTCTCTCCGGCCTGATTGTCGCTGCTGAGTGCAAACTCCATACCGCCCGTGTTGCCGTACCATTCACCCCACTGTTGTTCGGTCACTGTTGCATGAGTGAAGGCAGGGGCCAGAAGAGACAGCAGGACAGGTAAACAGGGTTTAATTTTCATACTGTTATCCTTTTCAGTTCATTAGCGCTGGTTCAGTTTTTCTGTATACGCTTCTATCTGTGCCTTTAGTTGTGCCAGCGCAGCTGGTGCTATATCGGCGTCAATACGGATAAAATCCTCCTGAATCACGCTGAACTTCACCGGGAGCTTAAATTTGCCCGCACCTGGCCCACGCAGAATGGCTGTTCCCGTTTGAGTGTTATCACTGACCGGCTGTGCATTCTCAATCATCAGGCACGACACATCTTCATGAATGGAATCCCATACTTTTTGACCAATGGCCCTGCAGGCGGCTGAGTGATATTGAGTAAGATTCAGATGTGCTTTTTTCGCTTTGTCGAACTCGCTCTCTTTCTGTGGGTGGGCTTTGTAATAATCGAGCTTTTTCTGTAACTGCTCTTCCCGGCGCTTTTGCGCCTGCTGCTGATTGAGCTTATCAATCTCATCCGTGTCCGGACGTGCCGTAATGACACCGTCACTGAGGGTCATGCGGACCGGGTAGATATTGCCATTACTCAGGTTAGCAACCGCCAGATAACGGCCTTCAGATAAGGTTCTGGTGATATCGACTGAAACACAGGACTCCCGCGAATTGAGGTTCTCAAGCATATCGTTTACCGCCAGACAACCTGATGCTTTGACCGTACCCTCCAGTGATGCAGCAAAGCTGGAGCCCGCAATCATTGCCAGCAGAGGTAATAATTTAATCAGTTTCATTTTTTTCCTTACTGAAATCAGATGAATAGTTTTTGTGAATACATAATGCCCCGGATAATACCCACCGGTACATCAGTGGGCAGTGTCAGGGCAAGGAGTCGGCTGAATACCCCAATTTTTGACGATACTGGCGATAACAGCATCGGGCTCCTCTTTGCTACCAGGTGGATAAAAAGCTGCGCTATTCCGGCCTGTTATCAGCCGGAACAAACGCAAGCAGTGACTGCTGAATAAATCGAAAATGGGGTAAGGCCTGAATGAACACCGGGTCTTCAGCCAGACGACATAAACTGTCGTTACGCCGGAAAGACTCCTGCAGGGGCTGAACCAGATGAATTTCATCCAGCGTGAATACGGCAATATGTCCGTTATGCTCGGCAATCAGATACCAGGTCTGCTGGTGGATGAGTAACCGGCACGGAGCCAGTCGCTCGCAGCGCTGCCCGTCAGCAAGCAGCGTGACTTTTCTGCGGTCAGTAATTGCCTGAACCAGTCGCCAGAATGACAGAGGCTCTGACGGTGAGAACGCCGGACTGGCAGGCGGTATAACGCAGGGTGCTTCATCACACATCAACAATGCATTCACCAGTCGGCGGTCAAAACCCGGAAAAAGCCCGGCCAGCCCGCTGCGGTGGGCAAAGATAAGTACATCCGGCACCATCTGCATCTCACTGCCAGCAGTGCGCAGGCGGCAGTAGCCAGACTGATACTCAAGGTCCAGGTACATCAGACGCTCACGAAAATCCCGCCGCAGCGTGCGCACCGACACGCCAAATTCAACGGCCAGTTTGCGCACGCTCAGTGTTTCCCCCGCCACCAGGCGACTGATGATCAGTGACAGCCTGACAGCCAGCCGATCATGGCGGCGTTCTGCCTGTGTCATGAGAGGTTCTCCGTGGAAGTTAACTAACTGAAAATGATGTGATTACTTTAAAGAGGGAGGCGGTCAGGGTATGGACACCACAGTAACTATTTTTCATTTCTGCAAATGTCAGTTGTGGCGGGGGTTACAGACCATCCCCGGGGGAGTGAAGACCACCAGCACGTCGCAATGCGGACAGGTGATGTCCGATATTAACAACGCGGTAACATAAAGTAGCTACTGCAGCTGCGTGAGCAGCATTTCTGCCATCACCCACAGTGCACGGTTGAGCTTCACGTCCCCGTCAATGCCACGCACAGCACGGGTATGCGACCGTCCGCCTTTGGCATTACGGCCACTAAGCCCGCCTTTAATCAGGTTTTCCTGCACACGCTGATAAGTGGTCCACAGGTCATTGCTCTCATCTTGCCAGCGACGCGGGGAAAGTATCTGCGATTCAGTAACAGGCTGGTGGTCCTCACCAAAGCGATACGTCAGTGCGGCTTTTGCCAGTGCCTGCTGCGCAGGTGGTGGTAATAGCAGCGATTGCATGGCATCCCGCTTTTCTTCCACACGGTCAAAAATCCCCAGTACCTCATACGCCCCTTCTATTACCTGACTCACCACATCCCCTTTGTGCGGCACCCGCACCTCGCCAAACGATTCACCGCAGACAAGGCCGTTCTGACAAACCGCACGAAATAATCCCGGAAGCATCTGATACGAACTTGTGCCGTCATGTGAATTAAGCAGAATGATTTCCGGGACCTGTTTACCGGTGATCTGCCCCTCACGCCGCAGACGCAACATGTGCTTTGTGTGTTCCCGACGACCCGGGTCACGGACACGGGTCTGACAGGCAAAGAACGGCTGGAAGCCCTCCCGCTGCAGACTGTCGAGCAGGGAAATAGTCGGAATATAGGTATAACGTTCACTGCGGGATTCGTGTTTTTCCTCGCTGAATACGCTGGGCACCACACGAAACAGCTCTTCGCGGGTTAACGGACGGTCACGACGGATAAGATTTGCAGCGCCAAAGCGCGAAGCCAGACGGGTCATAAGCAGACTCCTCATAACGGGAAAACAAATAAAAGAGAGCCCTGTCGCATGAAGGCGACAGGGCTCGGAAAACTACTGGCAGGATTAAATATTCAGAAGAAGAAGTTCCAGACGGTACGGGCAACCGACACCACGGTATCGCGCACTGCGCGTATGACTGCCCGCACCGGAGCCGGTATCAACGGCAGGGCACTTACCGCATCCAGCGCCGTGCCGACCGTTTCACCAAAATCGTCACGCGCTTTTTTCTGGACTGTCGGTGTGCGAAAGGAGGGCTTCAGTTGCGACACCACCGGGCTGCTGGCCTCACGCGGCAGGCACTTAATCATCCGCTCGGCCATCACCCGCAGTCCCCACTTAGCCCGAATTGAAATGGCACATACCGGATGTACAGGTTGGAACAGCTCATGCAGCAGACAGATTTTGCGGCCGATATTTTGTTTCTGCTCTGTAGACAGCTTTTCACCACCGCAGGTGGGTTCAACCTTGTCCGACTGGCTAATAACAAATAGCACCTTATGCCGGTATGATTCACCAATTACCTGATGATAAAAATGCTCATCCACCGCCAGCGCCCGATCATCGGCCTTGATCAGCCACAATACCAGGTCAAGTCGGGGAAGTTGCTGACGGTAAAGTGCAGTGTATTCAGCATCGCGTGAACTACTTTCCCCCACACCGGGCAGGTCCACCAATGTCATATAGTGCTCTCCCACCTGCAGGCGAAAACGCAGCGGATTACGGGTGCAGGCCGCTACGTCGCTGACCGGTGAGACTTCTCCGGTGAACAAGGCATTGCACAGCGACGATTTTCCGGCACCGGTTTTGCCCATAATGCCGATCACTGGTTCGTAGTTTGTTAGTTGATGAATTTTTTGCATGACTCGTTCTGATACCCATTCTGGTAAGCCTGTGAGTGAGCTCTGCAACGAATGCATACCTTCCTGATTTCTCATGACATCTCCTGGGATAATGAAAACAAAAACGGCGAACCTTTATGGATTCGCCGTAATGATGTTGCGTTCAGGAAAATGATATATGTCTGAAAAATCTTAGAATGCAGGTGTCTTATTAACAAAGTTAGTGCTGAAACCGACCATGAGCGTAGTACTTTTCGTCAATTACTGTCCGTATAAAATTTATGCTAATCCAGATCGTGCGCTCCTAAAATTACCGACGCTGGGAATAAATTTTGCCCAACGATTGCCGATTGAGCTACGGCAACATCGGGAACAAAGATGACAACAGCCAAGTCTTTCAGTGCACGAGAGCAACATACATAAAAAAGGCGACGAGTGCGGTCGAGTACTGACTCTTTACCCTCTTCAAGATTGGCTAGATCATTGTCGGATATGGGAATGTACTGAAAATATTTCCCATACGAATATTGGCTGAAGCGAGCCTCTTCATCATCAATAACAACCAATACACGCTCGAATTGTGCGCCTTTTACACCATGGTGAGTGGCAAAAGGTGATTCCTCTGAAAGGTAGCGTCGGTACGCCCAAAGTTCGTGGGCATTGCATCTTAGATAGTTCTGAACATTTTCGAAGTCTGAATCGCCACAGATAATCTAGACACTTCCGAGCCGTTGATAATACTGGTTTTCATATTCTGTCGGTGACATCTGATCGCTAGAACCATGCCGACGCTTACTGTTATAAAACATTTCGATGTAATCAAAAATATCACTGCGGGCTTCTTCCCGCGTTCCGTAGATCTTTTTCTTTATCCGTTCGCGTTTCAACAACTGGAAAAAGCTTTCTGCAACCGCATTATCATGGCAGTTACCGCGACGGCTCATGCTGCCCTCCAGGCCGTGTGATTTCAGGAAAGACTGCCACTCATGGCTTGTGTACTGACTGCCCTGATCCGAATGAACCAGCACCTGTTTTTGGGGATTACGCCGCCATACAGCCATCAGCAGTGCGTTCAGGACAATGTCCTTTGTCATCCGGGATTGCATGGACCAGCCGATAATTTTGCGTGAGAACAGATCAACAACCACAGCAAGATACAGCCAGCCTTCGTGGGTCCTGATGTAGGTTATGTCTGTTACCCAACGCTCATCAGGAGCATCCGGATTGAACTGTCGCTGGAGCCTGTTGGGCGACACGATACTGGCCTCGCCTTTACGTGCCCGCGGGCTCCGGTATCCGACCTGAGCCTTTATCCCGACACGTTTCATCAGTCGCCAGACTCTGTTCACTCCGCACTGTTGCCCGCTGTCCCGCAGATCCAGATGGATTTTGCGATAACCATAGACGCATCCCGATTCCAGCCAGAACTGTTTAATCTGTCCTGTCAGTCTCAGGTCTGCCTGATGGCGTTGAGAATGCGGCTGCTGAAGCCAGGCGTAAAAACCACTGGGATGAACATCCAGCACCCGACAGAGCAGGCGAACAGGCCAGCAACAGGTGTTGTCACGGATAAAGGCGTACCTCAGTCGGACAGCTTTGCGAAGTACGCCGCGGCTTTTTTTAATATGTCCCGTTCGTCGGTAACCCGCTTCAGCTCTTTCTGGAGACGACGGATCTCGGCCTGAGCATCTGACTGTTCTTTATTAGTGGAAGAATCCGGACCGTACTTCTTTATCCAGGCGTAAAGGCTGTGGGTGGTGATATCGAGACGTGTTGCCACGCTGGCAACAGAATAACCGCGATCAACAACCTGTTTGACTGCTTCAGTTTTAAACTCTTCGGGATAACGCTTACCGCTCATGGGCACCTCTCTTTAAGCCATCTTAAATGACTCTGAGGTGTCTGTTAAACCCGTGGCGATTCAATGTTGAAGCAATGTACTATCTGTGCTGTTGCTGGCGAGCTGGAGTCTATGTTGAA
The DNA here is from genome assembly GCF_014596815.2 of Citrobacter sp. C13. NCBI lineage: Bacteria > Pseudomonadati > Pseudomonadota > Gammaproteobacteria > Enterobacterales > Enterobacteriaceae > Citrobacter > Citrobacter sp. C13. Next base: position 3,781,205 of record NZ_CP115024.1, on the reverse strand, counting down.
TAGTGAGCTGAAGCCGTTCGAATTGTGTTGCCATCAGATCATGCGGTGCATTTGCATGCATACAGGCCAGATGTAAAAGATCGATTTCAAACTCAGGCTGGTCATTAACAATGTTAATACGTTGGGTGAGTACCTGCTCAGGACAGTTCGGGTTACGATATACTGCTTTGCGTACGTTCAGGTCTGCATCTGCCGCCAGTTTTTCCAGTAAATCATCCGGACAATCTTCGCTATTAGCGACCTCTGCGCGGCGCAACGAGTTTGCACTATCCGCCATCTGAATCATCTGCGCTACGCTAAGACCATCGCTGGTGGAAGCTGGTTTGAGCTTGAGTTTCTCAAACAGCTCTTCGTATTGGGCAACCTGTTCACGCAGGGTCTCACGTAACGGAACTGTAAGCTGGATAGCTGCTTCCAGATCTTTCAGCTCCAACTGGCGGTTTTCAAGGAATGCTATTTCTCTAGCTTCGTTGATAGCATTCTGAATATCTGCACCTGCATAATCACGGCACTGTGTTACCAGCTTATTGCGTTCATTCTGGGTCAGTTCAAGCGACTCACCTTTCAGATGGATGTCCAGAATAGCTGCTCGCTCTACGCCGTTGGGGAATCCGACGTAAAACACCTCATCGAATCGCCCTTTACGCAGCAACTCTGGAGGGAGCACGGTAATATTGTTAGCAGTGGCAATGACAAATACCGCACCGGTTTTTTCTTGCATCCAGGTAAGAAAATAGCCGAAAAGTCGTGAGGAAACCTCCGAACCACTGCCACTGTTCATGCCGACAAAGGCTTTTTCCAGTTCGTCGATCCACAAAATACAGGGGCTAATTGATTCTGCCATTGTTAGCGCCCGACGCATATTATGTTCACTTTCTCCGACGTACTTACCCAATAATGAGCCGATATCAAGACGTAGGAGTGGCAACTGGAATAAACCGGAGGCTGCTTTGGCCGCAAGAGACTTCCCACAACCGGGCATACCGGCGATAAGTACACCTTTAGGCGCCTGTACGCGTGAATCGCGAGCTTCACTCAGGCGGCGGAAAATCTGGGCGCGGCGAGTGAGCCAGGTTTTAAGGTTCTCAAGACCGCCGATGTCAGTTGCATTTTCGATTACGTGCAGCATCTCAAGCACGCCGCTTTTTGCGATAATCTGCTCTTTCCCATGCTGGATAAGAGCCAACGCCTCGTCATTAATTTGTTCATGCTGTTGACGAACTAGTGCTAATACTGATCGGATCTCTTCCTGGTTCAATCCGCAACACGCAGTATGCAGGCGCTGATGCATATTTTCCGGGACAAACAGATCAAGCATCTGGCAAAAACTGCTGAGCTGCTGGTTAATTTCCTCACCCTGGGGCAGTGACAGGGGGAGCAAGGTGATTTGCGACTCGATTTGTACTGGGATGTGCAAAGTTTCTGAAACAAGTACGACAACAGTTTTGCTCCGGTGGTGGCGCTGAATGCGGTTGAGCAATTGCTTTAACCGTGCAACGGCGAGTGGCTGGTTTTCCAGTGCACTGCGGGCATCTTTAATGATGAAGAGTTTTCCGTCCAAATCGTCATCGAGCAGCGAAGGTAAACTTTCTGCAAGTTCGGTGGCCTGACTCTGCGTGTTCCGAGGCTGTTTGTTACGGAAATCAACCCAGCCATATCCAAGATTCCACTCTTTTGGATACAGTGTCAGTTCTGTACTTATTTCTTGTAATAGAGTATCAACTCGGCTTTCTTCGCCGGAGTGGATGTAAAGCCCTGGATATCCAGCGAGGATATGGGATTTAATCTTGGTCTTAAGTTCGAGCAGATTCATCCGTATTTACCAGAATGAGAAAAGGTTTGAGGCAAAGTTACTGATACCCCGGCTAAAGGACTTAATGGCACGACCCGCGTTTTCAGTAACACTGGCAATGACCTTGGCAGCTGTTTTGGCAACAACCTTGCCCGCGCTATAGACGATTTCACCAATTTGCCCACCCGCTATACCACCTGCGACACCGCCAACAAACCCTCCAACGGCGGTACCAACTGGACCTAATACGGTACCAATCGCTGCACCCAACGTGGCCCCCTCCGTTGCACCAGCAATTGCCATTGTCGTGGTTATAGTGGTGTTACCGATGGCATCGAGCGCTTCCTCTCCAGTCAGTTCACCTTTGCCCAATTTATAAAGTACCTTTGCATTCTGTATGCCCACGCAGACGATATTGGTAATTAGGCCCGCAGGAGTACTGCGTAATGCTGCGCCAAGAAAGCCGTTCTTGACAGCGACTACGACCGCTCCGGAAATAGCAACCTGTATAGCTGTTTGCGTACCGGTACGCAGCGAGCTTTCGAAAAACTCGTTGAGGTCTTCATTGGTGGATGGATTTTCACGACCGTTCAGGCGATTCCAGGCACGCCTTGCAAGGATTCTGGCTCCCTGCATACCCACCGCAATACAGGCACCGAGCATAGCCTGTTTACCAATTTGCTTGGCAATATCAATACGATTAGTGTCATTCCAGTCGTACTGACGTGCTTCGGCATCTTGTTGAGCTTTTTTCTGTAATTCTTTTGCTTCCTCTTTAGAAAGTGGCTTAGAAGACACTCCGTCAGCTTCAATAACCTCTGTGCTGTTGGCCACATCTGCGCCTTGCCCCTCGGGAACTAGCGCTTGTTGATCGTTATAGTCGCCCCGATTGAGCTGTGTATTTGTAGCGTTTGAGTCAGCACCATATTTCGACTGATATTTGCAGACCACATTGCCGTTGCCGTCAACAATCTCAATATCAACGGAGTTTAGCTCCTGTGAACCAACAACCCGTGCACGATACGGACTGCCTTTGGTGGTTGCATCAATATTAAATGTATCGACGTGATGCTGTTCCGCAACAAGACCATCTAGATTGGGGTTTTGGTTGATATTCCCGGCCTGCGTGGTGATTGTTTTGCGCGCATTTTCGTTAGCGTCTACCAAGGCGCTATCGATAAGGCTGGCGTATTGGCCTACGTGTACCGAACCGGAAACTGCTGCATTTTTTTCTATCTCGCCAGCCAACCAGGAGGCACGGCTACGACCTTTATCCATATGCTGCTGTAATGAGCCGCGAGACTGGTTAAAGGCTTCCGTAGACCGTATTATCTGCCGACGAGTGTTTAGTAACTCTTCTTCGTTTTTCCAGATCTGTGGATATTTACGAAATTCATCATCCAACCATTGCCCTAATGGCTGATCGCCGCGAGCCTGGCAGGAGGTTACAAAAGAGCTAATAATGGATGCGGTCTGCTCTGGAGCATTAATCTCCTCTACAACTTGTAATTCTACCTGTGTGATGGGGGAAAATTCATCATCGTTAATGTTCTGTGCGAGATTATTATTTTGTTGTGCCATCATTTTTACCGTTAAATCTGCTGTGTGATATATCATCAAATGACTATGATAATTGACGCAAATGATATTAGCCGTAATGCTAAATGCAGACTAGCGCAGGGATCACTAATATTGATTATGAACTCTATGACTAAGGTAGCCAAAATCTTCAGGTTGCCACCCGATTTGAAGCTTCTTGGTTAGTTTCTCATCAGGAGTTAATTTCGGGGAAATACCGCGTTTTTAAGGCTAAACCAGCCTATCATGCAGGAAAGTCCTTCTCGCCGTTTTTTTTGCACAATACAATATCTCCATATGGGGGAGTGTTAATCTCCATATGAATTTCAAAAAATCTCTGAAAAAAACCCTTATTTTTAGGAGGGGGGAGGCTCTACAACTCATGGCTGTATGGCAATATCTGTAGACTGATTGGTAGCAACTACATAATGTTATGACGTTAAATTGCATGGTGTTTTGCTTAATTAATATGCAGTTTTCGTTAAGGGAATAAAAAAACCGGCACGGGAGCCGGTAAGTGAATCAATGTAGGAATATCATTATTATTATAATTACTGAATTATAATTCAGCCAACTCAATAGGAACGGGTTTCCCTATATGGTATCCCTGTAACCAACCAATACCCATCGTAATTAGCATCTTTTCAATTTCCTCATTTTCAACAAACTCAGCGACTACTTCCATGTTTTTGAGTTTTGCTACTTCGCAGAAGGATCTGACAGCGCATCGACTAAATTCATCGGTCAGTATGTTACGGATGAAGGAACCATCAATTTTCAGAATATCTGCGCCTAACGTTCGTAGTCGTGAATAGCTTGATGCTCCTGTGCCAAAATCATCAATAGCAATTTTAGAACCGGCTTTACGTAGTGCTCTCAGAACATCAGTGACATTTGCGTTGTCAATGATATCTGACTCAATGACTTCAAAAATTATACGTTCAGGTGCTATTGAGTATTTTCTAAACAATGTGAAAACATTATCAAGAAAATCAATTTTATTAAGTGAGTCTGGTGTCAGATTAATGGAGAAATGACTGTTCGGGTCAGATTTCTGCCGTGACTGTATAAAACGAAATGTTTGCTCTATGACAGTGATATCCAGCGCAGGAAGTAATCCTGCCTCGCGAGCAACCGGGAGGATGGTATCTGGAAAGATTAACTTACCATCAACCATTTTTATCCGAATAAGTATCTCGTGATAACGTGTCAGTCCCGTGGTTGAAACGATCGGCTGAACAACCAGCATCGTTGATACTATGGGTTGAGCCATAAGCTCAAACGACTTTCTATCAATTGCTTTTTGCAACATATGGCGAATGACCGCCTGACTGACAATTTTATCACCTGGCACTTGCGGGCTGAGTAACAACGGTTGCCCCTGCATTAACGAGATGTAGCTTTGGGTATTAAGATGCTTAATTGCTTGTGATAAATTTTTAATCAGGTGTTTCTCGGTGGTATATGCCACACCACAAGATAGTCCTAATTGGTAGTCCTTCCAGATAAAGCGAAAAGAGTTTAGGTCCTTGTAGAGATCAGAAATGTCAGGGACAGCATTAAGGCGAAGAATTATTCCATGACCTGGTGCGTAATAAATATCACCTGTACCCTTAATCAATTTACGTACATATGCGCTTAGCGCTTTTACAAATTCAAAACGGAATTCTATTCCATGAGTTTGTTCCAGCGTATTCAACTCTGTACAACGGATGTAACACAAGCACCCTGTTGCGTGTTTACGGATGTCCATTTGCAGGGCCTGAAAGTTAGGCAGTCCAGTGTTAGGCTCTGATCTAAAAAGTTGTTTGAGGCGGCGGAGATATTTTCGGTTATGAACCACAAGTACACCGGTAACAACAATCGTAAGAGAAAAGACAAACACTATCGTGGAGGAAATCACGAGACTATGTAAATAATTATCATAGTTAGCAGGCGGAATATAGCTGTTTATATAATATCCCAACAGGATGAGCATTGTTACCCATACAGGGGATATCAAAGCATGGCCAATGCAGATCACTCCCCATAGCATTACTGGAAGTAACCACAGTAATGAATAGTCTGTAAATATAAGAATATCTTCTCTGATGACGATCAAAGCGGACATAATGCAGAGTAACAGCACCAGCCATAATACTTGATACAGAATAGGAGGGCCGGATTTTATCAGCGCCTTTACTTGTCTAATGTATAGAATGCACCATGCAGGATTTTGAACGCTTCTAAGCAACAGATAACAAAAAGGGATGCCAGTCAGGCAAGAGTTCATCAGCCACTGTAAGTTAATTAATGTTTGTAGTGTAAAAAGGTTTGCGATCGGTGCAGAGGCTGTGTTCGATTGGAACCAGTGATCAATTGAGATGAATAGTAAGGCGTTGCAACACACGAGCCAGACAATACGCAGGGTTGTAAGCTGGCTACGACCAAAGCTAACCGCGCCTCGTTTGCCTGTCGAGAAAAAGTAGAGTGTCTGGCTAATGAGAGCAGCCAGTAGCTGAGCCGTTAGTGTGAATACCGAAGATAAAGAGTAAGAGTAAAGCGCATACAAGAAAAAGGTAGCCAAAATTGGCAGTGCCTTTTGCCGGTATAAAACCAGCAGTGCAGAAATGAGAGGTAAAGTGAGATCGTAAAAATGCAGTGTTATACCCGCAACATCCTCTTGCTTACTGAGATGACCTGCGACCAGCTGTAATGCAAAAAACGCGATGCCGACACAAAAATAGTCTCTAAATGTATTAATGAAATTTATACTTTCCGTTTTTCTTAGCAATATCATCATTCGCAATTCTCAGTGAGTTATCACCGTTCTCGATTTAAGTCATCTACTTAAAACAGGTTAGACTAGAGGTTTGAAATGTGTATTTTTGGATGTTTTCGCTAATTGAAAACTATTCTAAAATATGTTATATGGATTTTTTAAATGTAACCCTCGATAATTTCACTGTGTTTCACAACGCAGGGGAGAACAATCTTTGTGGCTGTACTGATAATAAAAGTTGCGTCAGAAGTCATTATTTAAGACAGAATATACGATCGATAATAACGATCAATATAAATCTTTTGATAGATTTTATCGATAGGTTTAGCAGATCATAAATACCATGAAAGATCGATGAAAGCTATTAAAGTGTTATCTTTTAATGGTATTTATTTCATAAATGTTAATTGGGTGCTTTGTTTATTAAAATTTAACCTACGGAGGCATCTTTCTAAGGGAATCATTTTTTTATTGCCAGGAAAGTGAGTTTCCCCACCTTCCCACAACACACTCAATTGTTAATCATTAACGAGGCTGCTGCTGTGTCGCGCAGTGAATACCGCCGCCACCGGCAGCGATACCGTCGATATTCAACTGAATAATTTCACGATCGGCAAACAGATCCTGCAAAATAGTATGGGTATTACGATCGGTGCGCTTATCGCCAAATTGCGGTGCAATGACCGCATCATTACACAGATAAAAATTGATATACCCCGCGGCGAAATCATCGCTCGCATAAGTCTGGCGGATGGTAGAAGGTCCTTCCAGCGTGACTAGCTCCAGGCGTCGGCCTTTGGCATCCGTGGCGGCCCGTAATATGTCCAGATGACGTCGGGTGATCGCGTAATCAAAGGATGACGGATCCTGCTCAAGACCCGCCACCACCGTACCCGGATGCGTAAATCGGGCATAAAAATCTGTATGGCCGTCGGTAATATCCTTGCCGGCAATACCTGGCAACCAGATGATTTTCTCCAGACCTAGCAGTCGCTTAAGTTCTTCTTCGCATTTGGCTTTGCTGACGCCAGGATTACGGTTGGAGTTAAGCACGCAGCTCTCGGTAATAATCGCCGTGCCTTCACCATCTACCTCAATACCGCCACCTTCCAGTGTTAGCGCCGAGCGAATAAACTCGGCATGAATGTAATCAGTAACAAATTCAGCCACATCGGCATCTCGTTCGTGCTCTTGCTTATTGCCCCAGCCGTTGAAATTAAATTCCACTCCGCCGAGCGCGCCGCTGGCGCTTTTCACAAACACCGGCCCGGTGTCGCGGATCCACAGATCGTCTATTGGGTGAACCAGAAGATTGACTGACGGCCCGCACAGACGCGCGGCGAGCTCGCTGTCTTCTTCGCGTACTAACATATTCACGGGTTCAAATGCGGCGATGGTTTTGGCAACTAACGCCAGGTTTTCCTGCACCACCGGTAGCAGATGAGGCTCCCAGATCTCCGCACTGGCACCAAACGCCATCCAGGTTGCCGCATGCGGTGCGCCTTCATCAGGCATTTGCCAGCGGCGGTTCTCTGTCGCGCGGGCAAATTGGCTAAAGCTGAAGCCCGTCATACCAGCGAGTAGCATACTCGTTGAAGTCACCAGGCCTTGTCTGACGAATGAACGTCTTGTCATCATAGGATTAACCTTTGCGTATTTTTACCTGATATCAGGTGATTAAAATAATAATAGATAATAAATATTCTACGTATTTTAAATATTGAATAATAAATAAAGTGAACTCGGGTAAATTTCACGCGAAATATAACATAAGAGATATACGTTGCAATCTCTTAGTTTTATATAATGAGTGAAACTGGCTACTATTAAAATTTCTCAACTATATATTTATATATAATTTATATTTATCTGCATGAACATATGTCACGCCGTTGGCTCTGAGGCCTCGTCTGACGGGCCTTGCCGTGGATTGTGATCTGGCCGATTGTTCTGTTGTATTTATTAATGCCATGAACCGTGTGGGCTATAGTAAAGATGGCCGTTATTTCTCATCATTAATAAACGTGAGTGGGGGAAGTGAATGAAGAAGATACTGATGCTGGTCGGAGATTATGTCGAAGATTATGAAACGATGGTGCCTTTTCAGGCTTTGCAAATGCTTGGGCATCGTGTGGATGCCGTCTGTCCGGATAAAAGTCAGGGTGACTACGTTCAAACCGCCATTCACGATTTTGATGGGGCGCAGACATACAGTGAAAAGCCGGGGCATCGTTTTACGTTAAATGCGAATTTTGCCGAGGCGCGGGCTGCGGATTACGACGCACTGTTGATCCCCGGCGGGCGTGCTCCGGAATATCTTCGACTGAATCCGGATGTCATAAAGCTGGTGCAAGATTTCAACACTGCCGGTAAACCTATCGCCGCAGTTTGTCATGGGCCCCAACTGTTAGCGGCGGCGGGGGTGTTAGAAAACCGGACCTGTAGCGCTTATCCGGCCTGTGCGCCCGAGGTTCGTCTGAGCGGTGGACATTATGCCGATATTGGCATTGATCAGGCCCACGTTGATGGCAATCTGGTGACGGCACCAGCATGGCCCGCGCATCCGCAATGGTTAGCTAAATTTGTTGAAGTATTAATGAAGTAAGCGATGATGCGATGAAAAAGTCGGTATAACCTGCCAGGCTATACCGACTGCATTTATTACCTCTGCATGAGTGCGAACACGCCCCACCCGATATATTCCCGGGTGAATGCAACGTGGCGTACTGGTGAACTTCTCAGTTGCTCTCTGACTTTGGCGGCAAACTCATCGTCCGGATTTGCCTCCAGCCACCGGCGCATTGTCAACCATTTTGCCGCTTCGTATCTGTCCCAACCCTCCTGGTCAGCCAGTACCATTTCAACCACGTCATAACCGAGCAGGTCGAAAGACGAAACAAGTTCTGGCAGAGAAAGAAAATCAGCCACTGAAGTCGCGCCGCAAGCCATAGCGATCTCCTCCGTTGCGGGCATCTGACGCCAGTACGGTTCGCCGATGAGTAGGATCCCGCCTGGTTTGAGACTTTGTTCCAGCTGTTTGATCGTTCCGGCAACGCCGCCGGCAATCCAGGTTGCACCAACGCAGGCGGCAATATCGAATTTTTCTTCGGCGATATAACCTGTTGCATCGGCATGAATAAAACGCACGTGCTCAGTGACGCCCAATTCACTTGCCCGCAGGGTGGCTTGCTCACTGAATAACTGGCTCATATCGATACCAACGCCGGAAATTCCATGATCGCGTGCCCAGGTGCACAACATCTCGCCCGAGCCGCTGCCGAGATCCAGGATGCGGGTTCCTGGGGGCATCCGTAAAACCTGACCTAACGTCGCATATTTTTGCGCGGTGAACGGATTATGAATGCGATGTGCGCTTTCGCTGATCGTAAAAATCTTCGGGATATCCATCTCTCTCTCCTTAGCGATTATCCAGTTGGGCGCGAACGTTGTTCAGCCCGGTGGTATTGATGCGGTAGGGCTGACCATTAACGGATTTGATCAGTTTTTTCGTTCTGAGTTTTTTGAATACGTCGAGCGTGCAGTCGCAGAGCAGTAACCCTTCGCGGCTATAGCATTCGACGGAAGTGACGCGACCAGATGCATCGCGGACGTGAGCAATACGGCCACCTTTGGCGAGAACGTGTAAGGTACGTTGTTCCTGACGGGATAAATTCATACTGGAAAACCTGTTTAATCATCATGTGCAAAACGTGCAAACACACAGCGGTGTCCGCATTCGATTTCGGCGCATTGATAACCAGTCCGGCCTGAAAAGGTCGGTAAGCTGATTATCTGATGATTACATTCTCCAGCATCAAAGCCTCGGGTTGAGTTGATAGGTATTTACCTGCTGAATCATACCAGTATGGGCAAGTAGGGGAATCGTCCTGTCGGGAAAATGTGATCTATGACGAAAAATTGCGTTTAGCTTATTTTATAATTTTTTAACTCTCGTTAGCTGAACGGTGTATGAATATATTAAATTTATTGAACATTCAGACATCGTCAGTAGTGGTATTGGCCGTAATGATGTGTTGTTAGTCCCAGTTGCGTAATACTATAGATTAGTGATGTTTAATTTTCCCCTATCCTAATTTTGTTTTATTTGATAAACATATCTTTATTATAAAAAGGATTTTTAATGGTGTTTTCTTTTAATTTTTTTTAAGAATTTTCTTAACGTCATGAAGTGTGTATACTCAATCCAGCAAGAAGCTCTTCTGTTATCATCAAAACTATAAAAATGTCCTTAACACCCGTATTACCTCTGCCCTGAATCTCTTCTCAGGGGAGAGGTTTTTTTTGCCTGTGTATAATTTTGATAATCGTCATAAATAGATAATTTAATATTATTGTTCTTGTTGTTTTGCATTAGTGATGACGAAAGATTTTGTTCTGTGAACCATACGGTAATGTTGAAATAGTATCGCTATGAATCTATTTCATGATGAATAGTGTGATTTCATCTTTATTTGTAGGGGTATTATATAGTTTTTCTTATAACTGTCTGTTTTTAAGCGTTATGTCAATTCTCGCTTTTGAAGTAATTGTGATTTTGTTCACGGATTTTAGTGCGTTAAGTGGCTATTTGTAGAGAGGTGCAAACGGTTGCATGTTGCTGTTACAGCATTCGTTCATTAAAAAAATATAGCGATGGTATGTCTTGTGTCGGTGTCGGGGGCAAGAATCTAAATGATTTTTATTATCCCTTAGGCATACGAATGCCGTTTATGACTTCTGTTAGCTTAACACCATGGAAAATGTAGTAAAAACAGACAGGGAATATGATTTTATCAATCAAATGGAGTTTTTAATCACTGGTATAATTACTGGCCTTTTTTATCTTCCTTTATATAAATCGTTGTCGTAACACCCATAAAATCAGCGTTCTGGGATGAGCGCTGATTTTATTTTGTTCTCAGATTATTCAACCCACGCTGTATGCAGGTCTTCTCTTGCAGTACCTCGTAAATGATACATTAAAGGATCTCCTGGAATGGATATTGTTGAACGCTTTATTAACTACACGAAAATCAATACCACGACCTCAAGGGAAAATGGTGCTAATGGGATAATGCCTTCTTCACCTGGTCAAATGGAACTGGCAAAACTACTTGCAGTAGAACTTGAAGCATTAGGAATGGAAAACATTGAGGTCAGGGATACCGCTATTGTGACCGCGACCTTACCTGGAAATACCGATGACACGATCCCTGTCGTTTCCTTTTTTGGTCATCTGGATACCAGCGCGGAACAGACCGCGGACACAAATGCGCAACGTCTTCACTACAGCGGTGGGGATTTGTGTCTGAATCAAGAGCTGAATATTTATCTGCGTGAAAGTGAATTTCCGGAACTGAAAAATTATGTCGGCGATGACCTGCTGGTGACGGATGGTACCAGTCTGCTAGGGGCTGATGATAAAGCCGCCATCGCCGCGATTATGAATGCTCTGGAGTACCTTGTCGCGCATCCGGAGATTAAGCATGGGCCGGTGAAGGTCGGTTTTGTTCCTGATGAAGAGCAGGGATTACGGGGAGCAAAAGCGTTTGATGTTGCTGCGTTTGGCGCTGATTTTGGCTATACCCTGGACTGCTGCGGCATTGGAGAGTTTGTCTATGAGAACTGGAACGCGGGTGATGCGGAAATCATCTTTACCGGCCAGTCCGCGCACCCTATGTCGGCCAAAGGTAAGCTGAAGAACTCTCTGCTGATGGCGCATAAGTTTATTGCGATGCTGCCCGGAGGAGAGGCGCCTGAGTATACGGAAGGACGCGAAGGGTATTACTGGGTAAAACAGCTTCAGGGTAACAGCGCCCGTACGGTACTTAAGCTGGATATCCGGGATTTTACCGAAGAAGGGTATAAGGCGCGTATGGCATATATCCGCCAGCTTGCCGTCAGCACCTGCGCGCTGTGGGGAGAAAACAGCGTGGTCTGTCATTTAACCGATCGCTATGCCAATGTGTTCAATAGCTTGCAGGGCGATGCACACTACCCGATTGATATTGCGTTACGCGCGTATCAGAAGTGTGGCATTACCCCGCAACCTGTCGCCATGCGTGGTGGGTATGATGGCGCAGTGCTATCGCAGAAAGGACTGCCTTGCCCGAATATTTTTACCGGTGCTCATAACTTTCATTCAATTTATGAATATCTACCGGTGCGTTCACTGCGAGCCGCCAGCGATGTGGTGGTAGCGGTCATTGAGGAAACCTTTGCTGAGTTCGCGCAGAGGAGAGCTCAGTCATGATTCAGGTGTTAATTGCCCTACTGGTTATCGTGGTGGTCGCGCGTCTGATACTGAAAGGTTATCGCGCTGAACCCGTGCTGTTCATTGCGGGCCTGGTGTTGATGATTTGTACGGCGTTAACCGGATGGGGTTCTGTATTACCGAAGGGCGTCGCCAGTACGGGGATTTCATTTCTCGATCCTTTCGAGGTGATGCGCGATCTCTTTAGTACGCGTGCTGCCGATCTCGGCCTGATGATTATGGCGCTTATGGGATTTGCGCATTACATGGATCATATCGGGGCAAATGAAGCGGTTGTGCGGGTCGTGACGAAACCTTTGCGCGCGCTGCGTTCGCCCTATGTGCTTCTATTTTTCTCCTATCTGCTCGCCAGCCTCCTGCAGTTGGCTATCCCATCCGCTACCGGGCTTGCCGTATTGCTGATGGGGACGATGTTCCCCATTATGCTGGGGTTAGGGCTTTCTGCGGCCTCGGCTGCTGGGGTTATTGCCACCTCGCTTGGTGTGGCGTATACCCCGACGGCCATCGATGCTATCAGGGGATCTAAAGCGGTCAATATGGATGTGGTGGAATACGTTGTTTACCACCAGGGACCCGCAGCGCTGGCAACCGTGCTGGTCGTCGGCGTCTGCCATTTCTTCTGGCAGCGGCATTGCGACCGTAAAGCGGGGACGCTTCCACGGGAAATCGGTAGCGCTGAGGTGACTGATTCAGGAAAAGCCCCGGCTTTTTATGCGCTTCTCCCGATGCTTCCGATACTGATGGCGGTGGGATCATCGGAAATGTTCGTCAGTGGTATTAACTTGAATATTATCACCATTGTGCTCATTTCGATGGCTGTCTGCATGTTGATTGAGTGGCTGCGGGTGCGTGATTTAAAGTCAGTATGCGAAGGATTCAGCCATTTCCTTAAAGGCATGGGCACCGCCTTTACCGGGGTGGTTGGGCTACTGGTTGCGGCAGGTGTTTTTGCTCACGGGATTAAAGTTATTGGTGCCATTGATCAATTAATCCTGATGGCGGAGCACGTGGGATTACCTCCATTTGCTATGGCGGTGGTATTTGCGCTGGTGACACTGGCGGCAGCAATTATTATGGGATCGGGTAATGCGCCATTCCTTGCTTTCGTTGAGCTGATCCCGCAAATCGCGGCAAGTATGGGCGCTAACGCTGTTGCCATGATCCTGCCGATGCAGCAGGCATCACATATGGGGCGGGCAATTTCACCGGTTTCCGGCGTGGTGATTGCCGTTTCCAGTGGGGCGAAAATAACGCCATTTGATGTGGTTAAACGTACCGCCGTACCGTTGATTGTGGGCTTTGTAACGCATACCCTGATCATCGGTATTTTCTATTAACTTCGTCTGTAATAAGCAAACTTCCGGCTTGCTGAATGCCCGGTAGTTTGCTTTTTCTGTTTACAGGTCTCATCACAGAAGGTGATATTGATTACTGGTGATTATTATTAACCTTTATCTTTATCGCATTATTCTTATTAGTCATTGTTGAGCTACCCCGGATTAATGATTAATAAGTATGATGTATTATATTTGCACGTTTATTACATAGGGATAAGTTAATCTGGATCATATTTTGGCGATTTTAGTTGTAGTAATTTTTTAATAGAGTAATACAAGAATGACGTGGAATAACAATGATGATTTATTTGGGCAGGTTTAAGTGGTAAGGGATTCTGGAAGAGTTAGTACGTTACGACATCATTATCAGGATGATCTTGAAGCCTTTACCTGGAGTGCGTTAGTCGCAATTGGTATTGCAATAAGGGATCATAAAATCTACTCTAAAATGTCAGAGCATCTATTCATTATGCATTGGCTGGCTATTGCAAAAAAAAGAAAAATCTTTTCGAAGAGCATTGTCAGTGAGCTTCAGTGGTTAATTGATGAGGGGAAGAAAAAAAGCCTCAATGCACAACTTAAATTTAAAATAGAATATTTGTACGCCACATCGAGTGGTGATGTGACAATGCAAAACGACTATTTTAAATTTACTCACACGATTGAAGTGTTGAGAAATAATGGATGGGAGAGCTTTTTGCTCACTCCGGAGAAGTGGCAAGGCCTTCATGAAAGTATTAAGGTCAGAAAAGGTGACTTTATTTTTATGGATGACACCCGGCTTCAGGAGTGCTTTGGCGTGCAGGGCGAGATAGTCAAACCTTTCTGTATTCGAGTGTACGGCGATACTGAGTTTGCAAAGTTAACGTTCATCAAACATAACCTGCCGGTTGAATTTGTGAAACATATTTCGAATGAGTTTTATTACTTCAATTTTCTTTCTGTTAAGTAATGCTTAACTGATATGGGGGACAAATTTCTGTTTGTTCAAAGAGTGTATTGATCTACCTGTGAAATTATCGGATATATACCACACGCAAAGGACAGCGAATGTTTACTCGAAAGTTAGTGATTACAACCGAATGGATAAGGTTGTCGGATACGCCAGACAATGTGTCCATTTCTTTTCGGGGCGTTCTTGAGATCGGTGAAAGCACGGTTGTGCCGGATGGCAACACACCTCTACTTCGCTTAGAAAATGAAATGGCACCTGTCGCCGTTGATGCATTGTCATGGGTGAGGGTGCCAGTTGAACGCCGGGAAAATGTTATCGTCTATATTTTCTGAATCCTGGTTTATAAATCCATTAATAATGTTAATGTCGATTTGTTCTTATTTTATTCCTCCCGGTGCAAGATGAGATGTCTGGCTGAACAATTCGTTGGGGATCACATCGCGGGTGAGAGCATTTGTAGCGCGTGTACATTATAAATAATGCCAAACACCGCCACCGCGAGTAGAAACAGGGAGGAGATAAAAACGCTGCGTCTGGCAAACCGCTCTGGCATCCAGCGTTTGAAAACTATGATGTAAAAAGACAGCACCGTAACATCAAAAATAACCCACACCAGCGTTAGCGTCAGAATGCTGGTGGTGAAATCTTGCGTAATGGCAATGAACTGGGGAAAAAACGCTACGAAAAACAAAATGTCCTTTGGGTTAGCGACCCCTGTCAGAAATCCATGGATAAGCCCGCTGTTATCGCGTTTTGGCGCACACAGTCCGGGGTTTGAGTCCCTGGCCCGCAGGCCGTTAATCGCCATCACACCGATATACAACGATCCCACAAGACCCAGTACGCCAAGCCATATCGCAGAGATTGAAACCACACCAGCTAACATCAGTGCAGCCAGAGCAATCAATACTAAAGAAGCGCCGTTAGTGCCAATCAGCGTGAGAAAGGCCCGGCGATAGCCGTGCTGCGACGCGGTGGTGGTAATCAGCGCCACGACAGGACCCGGAGTTAACAGCAGGGTTACTACGCTGAGGCTATAGGCAGCCAGTAAAGTGAAATTCATACCTGATTATCCTGATGATATTTTCCATCAGTATTCCGCCTGCGTGGCGCATTGAAAAACGAATAAAACTGCGCTCTACTGTGAGTAAAACTCAACATAGAAGCTGAGAATGACGCTACCTCCGTTGTATGCCCTGAGGGCTTTTGAAGCCGCAGCCCGTCTGGGATCGTTCAGTAAAGCCGCTATTCAACTTAACGTGACGCCGGGCGCGGTAAGCCGTCATATTCGCACGCTGGAGGCATGGTTTGGTTGTGAGCTATTTGTCCGCAGCGGCCCGCGTATCGAGATAACGCCTTCTGGCCAAGGGCTGGCGCAGCAGTTGACGGCTGGGTTTCAGAGTCTGGAACACGCGTGTCATGCCTTTCGCAGCAGCAGTCATGAGCTACGGCTGAAAGCGCCGTCTACGTTGACGATGCGTTGGCTTCTGGACGTGCTGCGTCATTTCCGTGAAGCGCATCCGACCCCGGTTGTCGAAATTTCCAGCGTCTGGATGGATACCGATTCGGTATCCTTCGGTCGTGAACCGTATGACTGTGCGATCCTGTTAGGGAATGGCCATTTTGGTGACGATACCGACAGCCGGTTGCTGTTTCAGGAGTGGCTTATCCCGGTGTGCTCAACCGCACTGCTGGTGCAGGCGCAGTGCGATCTTTCTGCGTGTGAACTGATTCATCCCTCAGCGGATCGCCGTGACTGGCGTCGGTGGCTGCAACGCACCGGGAAGTTTCCGGCGTTGAATCTTGCGCGAGGCAAAGTGTTCGACACCCTGGAGCAGGGCAGTCTTGCTGCGATGAGCGGTCATGGCGTGTCCGTTGCCGACCTGCTGTTAAGCCAGGCGGCCATTCAGGCAGGGATGTTGGCGTTACCGTTTAAAGATGCGGTAGCGACTGGCGAGGGCTACTACCTTGTCTGGCCAAAGACTTCAACACGGCTTAGAAATATTGAGCTGCTGTATCGCTGGTTAAAAGAGGCTGCGCCGTGTATCTCATCGACAGATCTAAACTGGCTGGATTAATCTGTTTATTCTGCTAATTATCCATATTGATAATAGTTCTCATTATTATTGTCGTGATGCGCAGGTAATGGTAATGTTGCTTCAGTTATAAACCGTTAATCCCATTTCCTGTGCAGAAGACAGCATGAACAATACCACCGCCCTGAATGCCTCCGGACGCGTCGCTCGCACTTTCTCCGTCAGCGAGTTTATGGATTTTGGTGAGCGCTACGGGATCGATTACCGCTTTCCCCAGTTGGCACAAAGGCCGGATTTACCGTCTGGCAGCCCTGTTCTGCAAGGTGAAATTGAGGAGATGACTCTCCCATGTGGGATGTGCGTGACGCACTCCGACGTACAGGTATTGCAACCCTACGAAACCACCTCTCGTCACGACAGCCCTCTGTATATGCTGGTGGTACTGGAAGGCTGCGTGATCCTGACGCTTAACGGACAGGAGCACGTGGTGCGCTCCGGCATGGCGTTTAGCTCACGCTTGAGTGAGCACCAGACGATGCGTGCCCGTCATCATGCTGATTGTAAACTGCGGACATTATCGCTTGGTTTGTATCCCGACGGTGCGTGTCGCACGGGGTTGCTCGAATCGTTGATGCGTGAGTGGGAAAGATGCCAGACGCCAACGCTTATCTGGCAGGTGCCGGGGTTTTTACTCAGCGGACTGCAGTACGCGCAGCAGAGCACGATTAGCCATGTTTCTCGTCAGCTGATGCTGGAAGGGCTGATATTACAACTGTTCGGTCATGGCCTCAGCGTGTGTCAGGTCGAGAGCGGTAAACGTCTTGCGGCGAGCGGGGAGCAGCAGCGGCTGGAGGTCGTTCGCCGACTGCTGGAGCAGAGTCCCGAAAATGACTACACCCTTAATGAACTGGCCCAACGCGCGGCGATGAGTCCCAGCAGCCTGCGCAGTAAGTTTCGCGCAGCCTATGGCTGTTCGGTATTCGACTACCTGCGCGATTGCCGTCTGGAACGTGCGCGCGGCTATCTACTGGAAGGATATAGCGTACAACAGGCGGCCTGGATGTCGGGTTATCAGCACGCCACCAACTTTTCTACCGCTTTTCGTCGCCGTTACGGCTTTTCGCCCGGCGATTTGCTCAAACTTTGCTAATCCATATTTGCGTTTTACGCACGTGATTTCCTGACAATTTGGCACTGCGCATAGGCAACCTGGCATTCGGCATAGCTATCTCCGTCAGCAAAAAGGTAATAATTCTCACTTACAATTAGACATGCCTTTGGAGATATTCATGTTCGCGAAGACTCGCTTGGCGCTGCTGGTGGGATGGGTGACCGGCAGCGTGGCTTTTCCTCTGCTGGCGCAGGAAACAACAAAAAACGATACGGTGGTTGTCACCTCGCAGATGCAGAGCGGGGCCACGAAGCTTGCCACGCCGGATATTGAAACGCCGCAGTCGGTATCGATCGTTACCCGTGAGCAGTTTGAAGAGCAGGGCGCAACCAGCGTGCGCCAGGCCGTCAGCTATACGCCGGGGGTGTACAGCAATCAGATTGGCGCCTCCAACCGCTTTGACTACATCGTGCTACGTGGCTTTTCTGACGGTAGCCTGGATAACGTCTATCTCGATGGTCTGAAGATGATGGGCGACACCAACTCACACAGCTCGCTGGTGGTCGATCCGTGGTTCCTCGAAGATATCGAAGTCGTACGTGGCCCGGCTTCCGTACTGTATGGTCGTTCCTCTCCGGGCGGTATTGTGGCGCTGACCTCACGTAAGCCGTCGTTTGATGCGGGCGGCGAAGTGAAGCTGTTTGCTGGCAACAATAACCAGCGCGGCGCGGCGTTTGACGTTACCGGGGCACTGGATGATAACGATCGCGTGGCGGCGCGACTGAGCGGGATGACGCGTTACGCGGACTCGCAGTTTGGTCCATTGAAGGAAGAACGTTACGCGCTGATGCCCAGCCTGACTTGGCGTATCACCGACCAGACGCGTCTGGATCTGATGGCCTATCTGCACCGTGACCCGGAAGGCGGTAGCCACTCCGGTCTGCCGTATGACGGCACCGTGGTTCCGCATTACGGGCAAAAGATCTCCAACACCTTTTACGAAGGCGAGGATGATTACGACAAATACGATCGCCGTGAAAACATGGTGGGCTACAACATTGAGCATATGTTTGATAGCGGTTGGTCGGTGCGGCAAAAGCTGCGCTATCTGCATACCGACGTTGAGCTGAATCAGGTGTATGCGGCGGGCTGGCTGAATGAAACCGAGCTTAATCGCGGTTACTCCGGCTCCGATGAAAAAATGTCGGCGATTACGCTGGATAACCAGCTCGACGGCAGCTTTGATACCTGGCAGGTAAACCACCGTCTGCTGGTGGGGATCGACTATCAGGATCGCAGCAACAATACTACCGGTTACTACGGCGCTTTCCCGCCGATTGACGCTTTTAATCCAGTGTACGGCGCGAAGCCTGATTACATCGACATGTATGCGCGTGAGAAACACAAGCTGCGCCAGACGGGTTACTATTTGCAGGATCAGATGTCATGGGATCGCTGGCGTATTACGCTCGGTGGTCGTTACGATCAGGTCAGCGTTTCTAACATTGATAAGATCAAGAATACTCGCAGCGATCTGGATAAAAACAACTTCAGCACCCGCGCCGCGTTGCTCTATTTATTCGATAACGGCTTTGCGCCGTACGTGAGTTATTCTACTGCCTTTACGCCAACCAGCTTTGCCGATGAGAACGGCAATCTGCTGGATCCGATGAAAGGCAAGCAGTGGGAAGCCGGGCTGAAATATGAGCCGGAAGGACTCAACAGCCAGTTCAGCGCATCGGTATTCCGTATCAATCAGACGAATATCGCCACCAAAGAAGAGCCGACCGATCCGTACCGCTCGATTGGGGAAATTGAATCTGAAGGGGTGGAGCTGGAGGCAATTAGCCAACTGACGGATAGCTTCCGTTTGCAGGCGGCGTATACCTATACCGACATTCGCTATAAGAAAAGCAGCCCGGAAGAGCAGGGCAAGCGCGCAGTGTACGCCCCGCGTAATCAGGCCAGTACCTGGCTGAGCTACGATGTGAAAAGCGGTCCGCTGGACGGTCTGACGTTGGGTTCAGGCGTGCGCTACGTTAACGGTATTACCAGCGATCGCCTGAATACTCACACCCTGCCGTCCTACACGCTGGTGGATATGGTGATTGGTTACGACTTAACGAATATCGGCATTAAAGGGTTGAGCGCGCAGTTGAACGTTAACAACCTGACCGACAAGCGCTACGTTGCGGCCTGTAACTCGCTCTCATACTGCTACTTCGGCGCCGAGCGCAGTATTGTCGGCAGCGTTTCGTGGAAATTCTGATGTTTTAGCCGGATGCGGCGCTGGCGCCTTATCCGGCCTACGGCAGCGTGCAAATCGTAGGCCTGATAAGCGCAGCGCATCAGGCATTGTGGATTGCGGCTATTGTGTAAAACCGTTTTGCATACAAATTTGCGCGCTGGCGCCTTATCCGGCCTACGGCAGCGTGTAAATCGTAGGCCTGATAAGCGCAG
Organism: Citrobacter sp. C13; assembly: GCF_014596815.2. Lineage (NCBI taxonomy): Bacteria > Pseudomonadati > Pseudomonadota > Gammaproteobacteria > Enterobacterales > Enterobacteriaceae > Citrobacter > Citrobacter sp. C13. Next base: position 3,760,901 of record NZ_CP115024.1, on the reverse strand, counting down.
CGCATCAGGCATTGTGGATTGCGGCTATTGTGTAAAACCGTTCTGCAGACAAATCTGCGCGCTGGTGCTTTATCCGGCCTACGGCAGCGTGCAAATCGTAGGCCTGATAAGCGCAGCGCATCAGGCATAGTGGATTGCGGTTATTGTGTAAAACCGTTTTGCAGACAAATCTGCGCGCTGGCGCCTTATCCGGCCTACGGCAGCATGTAAATCGTAGGCCTGATAAGCGCAGCGCATCAGGCATAGTGATTGCGGTTATTGTGTAAAACCGTTTTGCAGACAAATCTGCGCGCTGGCGCCTTATCCGGCCTACGGCAGCATGTAAATCGTAGGCCTGATAAGCGCAGCGCAACAGGCATAGTGGATTGCGGTTATTGTGTAAAACCGTTTTGCAGACAAATCTGCGCGCTGGCGCCTTATCCGGCCTACGGCAGCGTGCAAATCGTAGGCCTGATAAGCGCAGCGCATCAGGCGTTGTGATTGCGGCTATTGTGTAAAACCGTTCTGCAGACAAATCTGCGCGCTGGCGCCTTATCCGGCCTACGGCAGCATGTAAATCGTAGGCCTGATAAGCGCAGCGCAACAGGCATAGTGGATTGCGGTTATTGTGTAAAACCGTTCTGCAGACAAATCTGCGTGCTGGTGCTTTATCCGGCCTACGGTAGCGTGCAAATCGTAGGCCTGATAAGCGCAGCGCATCAGGCGTTGTGATTGCGGCTATTGTGTAAAACCGTTTTGCATACAAATTTGCGCGCTGGTTCTCAGAGTAAAGGCAACTTTGCCTGGGTACTGGCTGTAATAGTTATGCTCTTCTTCCAGCCCTTTTGCCTGCGCCAGACGTACCGTTTCCAGCGAGCAGGTACGGTAGATCAGGTCTTTATTCATATTGGTCTGCTTCTCGCGCTGTTTATCTGCGGACAGCGCCAGCCAGCTTTCGGACAGTGAGTAATCATAGACTACCCGATTTCCTTTCGCCTGCACGTTCTCAATGGTAATGAATTCGTCGATTTTCAGTCTTGGCTGCCCACGCATTTTTTTCTTATCTTCTGCGGCAGCATATTGGGCCAGCGCATGAATATCCATACTGGCTATTTTCTGTTTATAAGCATCTACATAAGCGGTAGGTTGCTGATAATGCTGAGCGTAAGCGTTTCTTAATTCCCCGTCGCTCATCGTACAACCCGCCAGAAAAAGAGGTAATAGCAGTGCCAGTTTTATTTTAGTCATGATGTTATCCCGTTCATTATTTTGATCCCAGTCGCCCATAACAAAATAGAAAAATTATTACAGATGATATTTAAGGTTGTATAAACGAGAGCGCGATGGCACAAGTTCAATTGTCTTAAAATGGCAAAAGACGCGGGAAACCCTGCCAGAATTGGCAGGGTTTTGAACATACTGATAAAAAAATTAATGGCCGATCATCTTTGCCTTCGGGATCAGCTGGAAATACATATGATCGGGCACTGGCGTATCCCAGACATTGGCATAAACGGCATAACCAATAGTGGCAAACAGAATGCCCAGCACCAGTAGCGTCATGGCAACACCTGACAGCGTCCTCTGGCGCCATAATGATTTACCACCGTTGCCTTGTGCTCCAGGCGGAGTCTGCAGTGAAAAGCTCAGCGTTGAGGCTACCGGGCAGGATTCAACGCAGGTCATGCAGCCAGTGCATTCCACGGTACGCACCTGAATCAGTCTGTCGACCGGGATATTCGACGGGCAGTTTTTCGCGCATTTTCCGCAGTCGATACAGCTGTCAGCGTTACGGCGGATTTTAAACGGTGAGAGTAATGAGAACAGGCCGAGCAGCGCACCATAAGGGCACAGATAGCGGCACCAGGCATTGCGAATAAACAGGCTCAGGACGCTGATAACGATAACAAAGATGAGCGTAGCGGAGCCAATATGGCGAAAGAAATCGAGCATCTTCACGTCGATAATCATGCCATAGGCCGACATTAGAAAATACTGAATCCCCTGCGCAGGCATCGACAGGGCGATATACAAAAAGAAACTCAGCAACAAATACTTCAGACTGAGCAGCGGAATATCCAGCCAGCGCGGCAGCGTGAAGTTGCGACCAAATACTTTTTTCCCCAGATTGCCGAGCAGTTCGGACAGCGTGCCCACCGGGCATAACCACGAACAGAAGGCTTTTTTTAACAACAGACTAATCAGGATAAACGCAACTAACAGCAGCATGGAGGCGGCATGGATAGGCGGAAGAAAACCAGTCTCCAGCGTATAGCGGATATTCATCAAACCCGCGATTGGTAGCCATCCCTCAATACCACCTGGCCTTGGAATATAGACGCTGGTGCCGGCGGTTTCGAAATAGCGGACCCAGTAATAGAACGTTACGCCAATATAAATATTAATAGCCAGCAGGAGAAACTGGGTGGCTTTTCGCCAGCTGCTGGCGTTGCGCCAGTCATTCCACGGCAGTTTGCCTCCGATCGTGCCAGGACGGCGCTGCCAGCGCGTTCTTTTCTTCCCGTTCATGATTTTATACTATCCCTCATATTTCCCCTTCTGCATTCAGAAGGCGTCATCACCGGGATATGCTAGCGCTATTCAGATTTGGTGTATTTGATTTGCATCTTATTACGTGGCTGTTATTTTCATCATGCCAATATGCCTGAATAAAAATAACAGCTCGATATTTATCGCAAGTCAGATAAATACCCTGAATGGGGTATTTATTTCTCTGCAGGGCAATGGTTATTCCTGATAAACCTCAACGCGGTCGCGACCATTACTTTTTGCCTGATAAAGTGCGCGATCGGCTTTATCAACCAGCTGTTTGTAGTCGGGATGATAATCATATTCGGCAATACCGATACTGACGGTAATAGAAAACGTTTCTGTCGCAGAGGCTGCCATGCGCATCCCGGCAATTTTCATACGCAGCGTTTCCAGAATAATACTGGCCTGCGATTCATCTGACTCGACGAGCAAGATCATAAATTCTTCACCACCGTAGCGGAACACGTAATCGCTGCTACGGATATGATCATAAATGACCGCTGCGACATTTTTGAGCGTCAGATCGCCGGTATTATGCCCGAAGTTATCGTTAATTTGCTTGAAGTAGTCGATATCCAGCATCGCCAGGCTAAAAGGCTTACGCGCATGTAACGCCAGCGAGATTTCGCGTCGCATGATGGTCGGAATAAAGCGGCGATTAAGCAACTGGGTCAGCGAATCTTTACCATTTTCCTGCTTAACCAGCGCCTCAAACATCGAAGCGAGCAGGAAATGGATTTTTGCCGACAGCTGGCGAACATCCTGTAATAAGCTCATCCGCTCGGGTTCTGTCGGCTGATGCTGAGGTGACAGGGTGGTCGTCAGACGGGTGTCGATCTCTGCAATTAGCGATTCCATTTCTTTGAGCAAATTGCTGTTGCCAAGAATATGTTTTCCCTTATGTGAGAACCACATACCAAAATCAGAGTTCGCCAGAAACACCATTTCACCGAAAGGCATTCCGGTGGCAATGTTATAGATAAACTGGTTTTCCCAGTCGGTAAATGAGCGAATTTGCCGTTCGCGCTCGACGTTAACGTCATCGTAAATGGTCTGCAGGCGATACTGCTCCTGCGTATGCAGGGAGTTTTGGTGGCTTGGGGAATAGGAGACGGTCATGGCCTCCAGCGCAGTATCCATTGCCAGGCTGCTGAAACAGATAGCATTGCTCAGCAGGGAAGACGAGTCGTCAGCTTTGGTTTTCAATACCCGATACAGCTCATCCTTGAGCTTACGCGCGCCGCGATTCACCAGATCGATGGGCAGACCGATGCGGGCATGCACCACGCCAATTTTGCGCTGTTTGGCCAGCAGCTGCGGTAGATCTTCGTGCGCGCTGCCGAGCACGCTGCGTAACCAGTCAAACATACTACCGCTGAGGCGGGTACTGACCTGTTCCGTATTAAGGAACAATGCGCTCTGGGCATGGGAGAGCATATAGTCATAAAAAACGGTCACTAAATGGCGGATCTCTTCATCGCTTAACGATGTGAGGAGCGTGTGAACGTCAGGCGATGTTTGTCGTATCAGCGCCTGCCATTCCGTAAGGAGTAATGTGTCGTTTACCGGTTCAACCTGTTCCATCTCACTGCCACTCAACCTGCGATTAAAAATTCAGGCGGTATTACGGACAATTACCTCACGATGGTCAAGTTAAACTCTCTTATCGATGGCTAATACCTTCATAAATAAGTCTTAGCGCGAAGACACCTATTATTGCGCCAATTACCCGGCTGGCAACCCGTTGGATACGACCATACGCCCGTCGCACGGCAGGCAAAGAAAATGCCTGGCTGAGAAAAATACGCCAGATAACGGAAGACAACACAATGCCTGCCCAGGCCATCAGTCTGGCCCACGTAGGTGTGTCTGCGCTTAAGGTGACCGAGAAGATACTAATAAAAAACAGTACAGTTTGTGGGTTCGATAAATCTGTTAGTAATCCACGGCGGAAAAATACATACCAGGGGGCGGAAAGCGGCTGCTGTAGCGTGGGCATTTGCGGCGTGGCCTGATGGCGGATGCTGTTCCAGGCAAACCACAGCAGATAGGCGCCGCCGACAATCTTAATCAATGAAAATATCTCTTCACACTGGGTGATTAGCGTTGCCATACCAAAGAGCCCAAGGCCGGAGTAAAACGCATCACCTAAGGCAACACCCAGACCGGTCATCACACCTGCGCGTCGTCCGGATGCCAGGCTAGTTTGTACCACCACGAACAGATTTGCGCCGGGGTTAAAAAAGGTTAAAACAAACAGGCTGACGGTGAGTACAACGGCGTGCAAAGGTTCCATAGACAACGTTTCCATTAGTAAACACGGGAAAGACAGCTAACACTATAATTTTAGTGCGCACGTCATTCTGCGCATTCACTCACAGTGCGCGTTGAAAACGTAGCGCCACTGCGTTTTGCGTAATTAACGATTCGCAAAATCTCTTTATATTTCCGCCTGCTCTGGATCTTTTTGTCAGCCTGAACTACTTATTAATCATCCTTGACTCGCATGTCGAATGTTCAGGGGGCGATGATGGCATATATAACAAAATCTGGAGCTTTTATATGAAAACTGGAATTAAAGTACTTATTGGTGCGTTAGCTTTTGTTGTGACCAACGCGTATGCCGCGGAATTTATGACGAAGGTTGAGTTTGAAAAGGTTGAGTCTCAGTACACAAAAATCGGTGACATTTCAACGAGTAATGAAGTATCTACTTCGGATGCTAAAGAAGACCTTCTGAAGAAAGCTGAAGAGAAAGGCGCTGACGTGGTGGTATTAACCTCCGGCCAAACGGATAACAAAATCCATGGCACAGCCAATATTTACAAGAAAAAATAATGTGCAGCTGTAAAAAATACAACACCCGTCGGTCATTGTACCGGCGGGTTTTCTTTTAATCGGCGCCAGAACGTGGTTCTGCTAATTCCGAGATAGCGTGCAGCCGCGGTTTTATCACCATTGAATTGTGCCAACACCTGCTGCGGCGTCAGCAATGAAGATGCTTGCGGTGAGTCAGCAGCAATGGCCAGTTCCGGTAATAGCTGTTGTAAAAAATCCATATTCAGCTCCGGCTGCGGCTCGACGCTTAAAAATAGCGCCAGGCGCTCCATCATATTACGCAGTTCGCGGATATTCCCCGGCCAGCCATAATTCAGCAGCGTCGGCTGACTTAATCCCAGCCCCTTGCGTACTGGCTCAGAAAACGGCACGTCCAGTTCCGCCAGCGATTGTTTTAAAAAGCTTTCCGCCAGCGGCAGGATATCGGGCAACCGCTCGCGTAGCGGCGGCAGCTTGAGGCGTAAAATGCTCAGGCGATAAAACAGATCGGTACGAAATTCCCCCTGTTTCATCTCCTGCTCCAGATTACAATGTGTGGCGCTAATCACCCGGACATCGACCGGAATCGGCTGATGTCCACCGACCCGGGTAACCTCTTTTTCTTCCAGCACGCGCAGCAGTCGGGTTTGTAACGGCAGCGGCATCTCGCCTATCTCATCAAGAAACAGGGTTCCGCCGTGGGCGATTTCAAACAGGCCCGCGCGCCCCCCTCGGCGAGAGCCGGTAAAGGCGCCGTCCTCATAGCCGAACAGCTCCGCTTCCAGCAATGACTCGGTGATTGCCCCGCAGTTGACGGCAACAAACGGCGGCGAGGGTTTACCGCGTCGATTCTCCTGACGGGTGAAAAACTCACGGTGAATGGCCTGTGCGGCCAGCTCTTTACCCGTTCCTGTTTCGCCCTGAATGAGGACCGGCGCACGCGAGCGGGCGTAGAGCATAATGGTGTGCCGCACCTGTTCCATCTGCGCAGAGTGACCGCGCATATCTCCCAGCGCATAACGGGTGCGTAACGTATCGCCAGAAGCGTACTGACCGTTTCTGCGCAGCGTCAGGCGAGTCATATCCAGCGCATCGACAAAGGCCTGGCGCACGGTGGCCGCCGAATAGATAAAGATGCCGGTCATACCTGCTTCTTCTGCCAGATCGGTAATCAATCCCGCACCAACCACTGCCTGCGTACCGCCGGCCTTCAGTTCGTTGATTTGCCCACGGGCATCTTCCTCGGTGATATAGCTGCGCTGTTCAAGCTGCAAATTGAAGGTTTTTTGAAACGCGAGAAGCGCAGGAATGGTTTCCTGATAGGTAATGACGCCAATCGACGAGGTGAGTTTTCCCGCTTTTGCCAGCGCCTGTAGCACGTCGAATCCGCTGGGTTTAATCAGGATCACCGGAATCGATAAACGGCTTTTCAGATATGCCCCGTTGGAGCCCGCCGCAATGATGGCATCGCAACGCTCGGTAGCCAGCTTCTTACGGATATAGGCCACCGCTTTTTCGAAACCAAGCTGAATGGGGGTGATGGTCGCCAGGTGGTCGAACTCCAGACTGATGTCGCGAAACAGTTCAAACAGGCGGGTGACCGAGACTGTCCAGATAACCGGTTTATCGTCGTTCACTCGCGGCGGTAGATGCGTATCTGCCATAACTAACCCCAAAAATTAAGGAACCGAGTAGTAGGGTTTAGTTGTGTTTCATAAATGTTGCAATGAAACGTGAAGGAACGTTTCATGAAACGATAGCTGACACGCTTTTGTGCAACAAAAATAGAAGTATTGGATTTAATATATTGTTTTAAAAGATAAAAAATTAAATTGAAGAGAAAATAAGCTCCCTGGCATACCCCTTGCTTTAGAAATATCAACGAACGATAACAAGTTGATAACAAGAGGACGGGATATGTCTCTACACTCCCCAGGGCTGGCGTTTCGCGCTGCGCTTACCAAAGAAAACCCATTACAAATCGTTGGCACCATCAATGCCAACCACGCTCTGCTGGCTCAACGCGCCGGGTATCAGGCGATTTATCTCTCCGGCGGTGGCGTCGCTGCGGGCTCGCTGGGGCTGCCGGATCTCGGTATTTCTACCCTTGATGATGTGCTGACTGATATTCGTCGCATTACGGATGTTTGCCCGCTGCCATTGCTGGTGGATGCGGATATTGGTTTTGGATCGTCTGCATTCAACGTGGCGCGTACCGTCAAGTCGATTTCCAAAGCGGGTGCTGCTGCGCTGCATATTGAAGATCAGATCGGCGCCAAGCGCTGCGGTCATCGCCCGAACAAGGCGATCGTCTCGAAAGAAGAGATGGTCGACAGGATCCGTGCAGCCGTTGATGCGCGCACCGATCCCAACTTTGTGATTATGGCGCGAACCGATGCACTGGCGGTGGAAGGGTTAGAGGCAGCCATCGATCGTGCCCAGGCGTATGTCGAAGCGGGCGCTGACATGCTGTTCCCGGAAGCCATTACCGAACTTGCGATGTACCGCCAGTTTGCCGATGCGGTACAGGTACCAATTCTCGCCAACATTACTGAATTTGGCGCCACACCGCTGTTTACCACCGATGAACTGCGCAGCGCGAATGTTGCGATGGCGCTATACCCGCTGTCAGCTTTCCGCGCCATGAACCGCGCGGCGGAGAAGGTTTACAACGTGCTGCGTCAGGAAGGTACGCAAAAGAACGTTATCGACATTATGCAGACGCGCAACGAGCTGTATGAAAGCATCAATTACTACCAGTTCGAAGAGAAACTCGACGCGTTGTACACAAAAAAGTAACCGTCGTAGGCCGGATAAGGCGTAGCCGCCATCCGGCAATAAATTAGTACCCTACATATTACAATAATGACGAGGACAACATGAGCGACACAACGATCCTGCAAAATAGTACCCATGTCATTAAACCCAAAAAATCGGTTGCGCTGTCAGGCGTCGCTGCCGGAAATACTGCCTTATGTACCGTGGGTAAAAGCGGTAACGATCTACACTATCGTGGCTACGATATTCTTGACCTGGCACAACAGTGCGAATTTGAAGAAGTTGCGCATCTGCTGATTCACGGGAAATTACCCACCCGCGATGAGCTCACCGCCTATAAAAGCAAACTGAAAGCGCTGCGCGGATTGCCCGCTAACGTGCGCACCGTACTGGAAGCGCTGCCTGCCGCCTCGCATCCGATGGACGTGATGCGCACTGGTGTTTCCGCGCTGGGTTGTACTCTGCCAGAAAAAGAAGGACATACCGTCTCCGGCGCACGCGATATTGCCGACAAACTGCTGGCATCGCTCAGTTCTATCCTCCTGTACTGGTATCACTACAGCCATAACGGCGAGCGCATTCAGCCGGAGACCGATGATGATTCTATTGGCGGTCACTTCTTGCATTTGCTGCATGGTGAAAAGCCATCACAAAGCTGGGAAAAGGCGATGCACATTTCGCTGGTGCTGTACGCCGAACACGAGTTTAACGCTTCTACCTTCACGGGGCGTGTGATTGCGGGAACTGGCTCTGATATGTACTCCGCGATTATCGGTGCGATTGGCGCACTGCGTGGGCCGAAACACGGCGGAGCGAATGAAGTATCGCTGGAGATCCAGCAACGCTATGAAACGCCGGATGAAGCCGAAGCGGATATCCGTAAACGCGTTGAAAATAAAGAAGTGGTGATTGGCTTTGGTCACCCGGTTTACACCATCGCCGACCCGCGCCACCAGGTGATCAAGAGCGTGGCGAAACAGCTTTCTCAGGAAGGCGGTTCGCTGAAAATGTACAACATCGCCGACCGTCTGGAAGAGGTGATGTGGGAAACGAAAAAGATGTTCCCCAACCTCGACTGGTTCTCGGCAGTCTCTTACAACATGATGGGCGTCCCCACTGAAATGTTCACACCGCTGTTCGTTATCGCCCGCGTCACTGGCTGGGCGGCGCACATCATCGAACAGCGCCAGGACAACAAAATTATCCGTCCTTCCGCCAACTATACCGGCCCGGAAGATCGCGTATTTGTCCCGATTGAAAAACGTTGCTAATGCAAAACCTCTAAAGATAAAAAACAGGAAATGTACCCTATGTCTGCACATATTTCGAACGTCCGCCCTGAATTTGACCGTGAAATCGTTGATATCGTTGATTACGTCATGAACTACGAGATCACCTCGAAGGTGGCGTATGACACCGCGCATTATTGCCTGCTTGATACCCTTGGCTGTGGCCTGGAAGCGCTGGAATATCCGGCCTGTAAAAAACTGCTGGGGCCGGTTGTACCGGGTACCGTCGTCCCGAACGGTGTGCGCGTACCAGGTACCCAGTTCCAGCTCGATCCGGTGCAGGCGGCGTTTAACATCGGTGCGATGATCCGCTGGCTGGACTTTAACGACACCTGGCTGGCCGCAGAATGGGGTCATCCTTCCGATAACCTCGGCGGTATTCTGGCGACGGCTGACTGGCTGTCGCGCAATGCGGTGGCGGTGGGTAAAGCGCCGTTAACCATGAAAAAAGTGTTAACCGGAATGATTAAAGCCCATGAAATTCAGGGCTGTATCGCGCTGGAAAACTCCTTCAACCGCGTCGGTCTGGATCACGTCCTGCTGGTAAAAGTCGCCTCCACGGCGGTGGTTGCCGAGATGCTCGGCCTGAACCGCGATGAAATTCTCAACGCCGTCTCGTTGGCGTGGGTCGACGGTCAGTCGCTGCGTACCTATCGTCATGCGCCGAATACCGGCACGCGTAAATCCTGGGCGGCTGGCGATGCCACCTCACGTGCTGTACGTCTGGCGCTGATGGCGAAAACCGGTGAAATGGGATACCCGTCCGCACTGACGGCAAAAACCTGGGGCTTCTATGATGTCTCTTTCAAAGGCGAATCTTTCCGCTTCCAGCGCCCGTACGGTTCGTACGTGATGGAAAACGTGTTGTTTAAAATTTCCTTCCCGGCAGAGTTCCACTCGCAAACCGCGGTAGAAGCGGCGATGACGCTGTACGAGCAGTTACAGGCCGCAGGTAAGACCGCTGCCGATATCGAAAAAGTGACCATTCGTACGCACGAAGCCTGTATCCGCATCATCGATAAAAAAGGCCCGTTGAATAACCCGGCGGATCGTGACCACTGCATCCAGTACATGGTGGCTATCCCGCTGCTGTTCGGACGCTTAACGGCGGCAGATTACGAAGACGGCGTGGCGCAGGATAAACGCATTGATGCCCTGCGTGAAAAGATCAACTGCTTCGAAGATCCGGCCTTTACTGCCGATTACCACGACCCTGAAAAACGCGCCATCGCGAATGCCATCACGCTTGAATTCACCGACGGCTCACGCTTTGAAGAAGTGGTAGTGGAATACCCAATCGGCCACGCGCGCCGTCGTAATGACGGCATGCCGAAGCTGGTTGAGAAGTTCAAAATTAACCTGGCGCGTCAGTTCCCGACCCGTCAGCAGCAGCGCATCCTGGATGTCTCCCTGGACAGAACTCGCCTGGAACAGATGCCGGTCAATGAGTATATGGACCTTTATGTAATCTAAACCTGCGTGCGGCAAGGCGTAAGTTCAACAGGAGAGCATTATGTCTTATAGCGAGTTTTATCAACGTTCTATTACGCAGCCGGAGTCGTTTTGGGCCGAGCAGGCCCAACGTATTGACTGGCAGCAGCCGTATACGCAGGTGCTGGACCACAGTAATCCGCCGTTTGCCCGCTGGTTTTGCGGCGGCACGACCAATCTGTGCCACAACGCCATCGACCGCTGGCTGGAGAAACAGCCTGACGCGCTAGCGCTGATTGCTGTGTCATCAGAAACTGAAGAAGAACGCACGTTTACCTTTCGTCAGCTGTATGACGAAGTGAACGTCGCGGCGGCGATGTTGTTGTCGCTGGGCGTACAGCGCGGCGATCGGGTACTGGTTTATATGCCGATGATCGCCGAGGCGCACATTACGCTGCTGGCCTGCGCGCGCATTGGGGCGATCCACTCGGTGGTGTTCGGTGGTTTCGCCTCGCACAGCGTAGCGGCGCGTATCGACGACGCCCGACCGGTGGTTATCGTGTCGGCGGATGCCGGGGCGCGCGGCGGCAAAATCCTGCCGTATAAAAAGCTGCTCGATGATGCGATCGATCAGGCGCAGCACCAGCCGCGTCATGTGGTATTGGTCGATCGCGGTCTGGCGAAAATGGTGCGGATAGAGGGGCGAGACCTCGACTTTGCCGCGCTGCGCCAACAGCATCTCGGCGCGCGGGTGCCGGTTGCCTGGCTGGAGTCGAACGAAACGTCCTGCATTCTCTACACCTCCGGGACAACCGGTAAACCGAAAGGCGTGCAGCGCGACGTTGGCGGCTACGCGGTCGCGCTGGCGACCTCGATGGACACAATTTTCGGCGGTAAAGCGGGCGGCGTGTTCTTCTGCGCATCGGATATCGGCTGGGTGGTTGGGCATTCGTATATCGTGTATGCCCCACTGCTGGCGGGGATGGCGACGGTGGTTTACGAAGGGTTGCCAACGTACCCAGACTGTGGCGTATGGTGGAAAATTGTTGAGAAGTATCAGGTCAGCCGGATGTTCTCTGCCCCAACCGCCATCCGCGTGCTGAAGAAATTCCCGACCGCGCAAATCCGCAATCACGATCTCTCCTCGCTGGAGGTGCTGTATCTGGCGGGTGAGCCGCTGGATGAACCGACCGCCAGTTGGGTAACGGAAACGCTGGGCGTCCCGGTTATCGACAACTACTGGCAGACTGAATCCGGTTGGCCGATTATGGCGATCGCTCGCGGGCTGGACGACCGCCCGTCGCGGCTGGGTAGCCCAGGCGTGCCGATGTACGGATATAACGTGCAGTTGCTCAATGAGGTGACCGGTGAGCCCTGCGAAGCGAATGAAAAGGGCATGCTGGTGATTGAAGGGCCGCTGCCGCCGGGCTGTATCCAGACTATCTGGGGTGATGACGCGCGGTTTGTGAATACCTACTGGTCGCTGTTTTCTCGCCAGGTGTACGCCACCTTTGACTGGGGTATTCGCGATGCGGACGGCTATTACTTCATCCTTGGCCGTACGGATGATGTCATCAACGTGGCCGGGCATCGGTTGGGGACGCGTGAGATAGAGGAGAGTATTTCCAGCTATCCGAACGTTGCCGAAGTGGCTGTGGTCGGCGTGAAGGACGCGCTGAAGGGGCAGGTCGCGGTCGCGTTTGTCATTCCGAAACAGAGCGACAGCCTTGAAGATCGCGACATCGCACATTCGGAAGAGAAGGCGATTATGGCGCTGGTGGACAGTCAGATTGGTAATTTTGGCCGTCCGGCGCACGTCTGGTTTGTGTCGCAGTTGCCGAAAACGCGCTCTGGCAAAATGCTCAGACGGACGATCCAGGCGATCTGTGAAGGCCGCGATCCTGGCGATCTAACGACCATTGACGATCCCGCGTCGTTGCAGCAAATCCGTCAGGCTATTGAAGAGTAACATCGTGTGATGCCCGGCGGCGCAATGCTTACCGGGCCTTTTAGTATTGTAGGCCGGATAAACCACGTGAGTGGTGCATCCGGCATGACGACTTAAAGTAACGGATCCACTTTATAATTTTGGTAATAGTACTCTTTATCTCGTTCATTAATGGTTCTGAGAACTCGACAGGGAACCCCCACGGCCACGACATCTGCCGGAATGTCTTTTGTGACTATACTCCCCGCGCCGATAACGGAATTATCGCCAATCGTTATGCCGGGATTGATCACTACGTTACTGCCAATCCATACGTTATTGCCGATGGTGACTGGAAAGGAAAACATCTCTCCGGATTTCCTTAATTCATGGTGCACAGGGTGACCCGTTACCGTGATCGTGACGTTTGGTGCAATTAAAACGTTATCGCCGATGGTGACCGTGTAATCATCCACAATGGTAAAGTTAAAATTGGCGTAGAAGTTTTTGCCAATGTGAATATTGCTGCCGTAAGAGAAATAAATGGGGGGTTCAATCCACGCATTTTCTCCTATGGAGGCAAATATTTCGCGAATCAGTTTTTCCCTCTTTTTAATCTCAGATGGACGCGTGTGGTTAAACTCATACATTAACTCCTTTCCGCGCAGTCTCTCTTCCGGCAGCCCCTCGCACATATCAGTAAACAGCTTGCCTGCTTTCATTCTGTCTCTCATAGACATGCTCATCGAAGATATTCCTTCTTGTTATTTGTCTTCAGACTTGTTTACCTGCCGGGGTGAAAACGCGGGAAAACGGCCCTGGCCCGCTAAGGGTAAATACGGAAATCAGCGTGAAGCTCAGCGCAATAATCCCCAGCACCAGATAAGCTCCCTGGAAACCAATGCTCTCATACATTTTTCCGGCCAGAACTGACATGAAAATCATGGCTAACTGTTTGAAGAAGCAGAAACACACCAGATAAATCGTGGCTGAGAAACGTACTTCGAACTGGCTGGTGATGTATTTGAAGCAACCGACGATCAGGAACGGTATCTCAAACATATGCAGCGTTTTGAGAATAACGACCTCCAGTGCAGTGGTGGCGAATGACGAGCCAATAATCCTTACCGACATAATCGTACCGGCCAGCAGCAGGGCGTTCTTTCCGCCGATGCGGTTCACAATCAGCGGCGCAAAGAACATGATCGAGGCGTTGAGCAATTCCCCCATCGTTGTGACGTAGCCAAACACGCGGGTACCCTGTTCGCCGGTGGCAAAGAACGAGGTAAAGAAGTTGGCGAACTGCTGGTCAAATACGTCATAAGTGCAGGAAACGCCGACCACGTACAGGGAGAGGAACCAGAGTTTCGGTTGTTTGAATAACTCCAGCGCCAGCTTCAGGCTGAATGCCGAGTTGTTGGCGCCTACCGCATCCGCGACTTTTGCTGAAGAGGGGGCATCTGTTTTTGAAAAGAGCAGCAGCAATGCCAGAATGACCGCACAGCCAGAACCTAACCAGAAGACAAACTGGTTATTGATGGTGAACATAATTCCGGCAATCGAGGCGCACAGCGCCCAGCCCACGCAGCCAAACATGCGCGCGCGACCAAATTCAAAGTTGCTTCGGCGGCTGGCTTTTTCAATATAGGCTTCAATCGCCGGAGCGCCGGCATTGTAAATAAAGCCAAGGTAAATCCCGCCGACAATTGAACCCAGTAAAATATTAACCTGCAATAATGGGCCAAATACGTAAATAAAAAACGGGGCAAACATGACCAGCATGCCGGTAATTACCCACAGCAGATGTTTACGCAGACCAAGCTTATCGGACAGTAGTCCGAAAATTGGCTGGAATAACAAAGAAAACAGTGAGATACAGGCGAAGATGATGCCGGTGTCGCCTTTACTGATATGGTTTACATCGTGTAACCAGATAGGGAAGAAGGGGAAATACGCACCCATAATAAAAAAGTAAAAGAAGAAGAAAAAGCCGAACATCCAAAAGTTAGTGTTTTTTAAATAATACATAACAGACTTCCTCAGGAAAAATAAGGGCAGGTCATAACCTGCCCATTATTATTATGTTTAACCCCAGATAACCTGGTAGTGATAACGCCCGGCGCTTAGCTGGAATTCCGGTGACACGGAAGGACTCCACGAATCATCGCCGCCGACGCCCATATGGAAGCCATCAATATTGAGCCAGGTGCCCGCCTCAGGTTGCAGCAGATGGCGGTGGCTGGTTTCCATCAGTTGCTGCTGGCTAAAGCGGCTGATGTTGAACAGGAAGTCTCCGCGCCACTGGTGCGCTCCGTAGTACAGTTCGCGCGTGCCGCAGCGCAGACCGTTTTCGCTCGGGAAAACATACGGGGTGTACATCTCATCAAGCGACAGATCCCAGCGATCGAAACAGGCGGCGCCCAGACGGTCCGGGTAGTTCTCATGCGGGCCGAGACCTAACCAGTTCACTCGCTCCGCAACCTGCGCCAGCTGGCAGCTCAGGCCGATGCGGGCCGGATGCGGCGTACCGCTGGCAACGTCAACATCCACCGTTATCTGCATTTCACCATTGCCGTCAATATGATAGCTTTTTCGGCTGACGAACAGCGTTTCGCCCTGATACTGCCACGCATGTTCGGTGGTGATCAGTACCGCACTGCTCAGCGTGTCGGCAGCACAGTGCAGTAACGTTGCTTCGACCTGATAATGACCGGCAGCCTTCCAGCGTTCAATCCAGGCATTAGGGTCGATGCGGGTTGATTCGCTCACGCCGATATCGTTATCCAGCGGTGCGCGGGTGAACTGGTCGGTCAGTGGGGTTAACAGTTGGGCTTTATCGCCAATCCAGTACTGTGTCAGCAGGCCAGACTGACGGTCGAATTGCCAGCGCTTGTTATCGTTCTCAACGGTAAAGATGTTTTCGCTAACGTTAAGCTGTGGCGCGAAACAGTGAGTTGGCTGCCGTGCCAGACTGAGTTTTTCTTCCAGCTTCCACTGCTGCCAGGCGCTGATATGCCCGGCGTCTGACCATGCGGTTGCCTGAGGTTGTTCTACGCGCACTGTCAACCACAGCTGGCCTGCGGTTTCCGGCATCGGGACATCAGGCAGGGTAATCACCTGGCGGCCCTGTGGGGCGATATCCAGAACGATTTCTCCGGCGGCCAGCGGATTGCCGTCCTGAGCAATCGACCAGTGCAGAACTTCGTTATCGCTGCGGCGGAACAGATATTCGCTGGTCACTTCAATCTGGCGTTCAGCGCCCGGAAGTAACGTGAACTGGAAAAACTGCTGTTCATGTTTGGCCTCATATAACGCCGGATGCGGAGTGCGATCGGCGAACACCAGCCCGTTCATGCAAAACTGACGATCGTTAGGCGTGTCGCCAAAATCGCCACCGTAGGCTGACCATGCCTTGCCGTTATCATCATATTTAATCAACGACTGATCCACCCAGTCCCAGACAAACCCGCCCTGCAGGCGCGGATACTGGCGGAACGCTTGCCAGTATTTGGCGAAGCCGCCAAAACTGTTGCCCATGGCGTGGGCGTATTCACAAAGGATCAGCGGACGCTGCTCGCCGGGCATCGACAGCCACTTTTTAATCGACCATTTGGGGACTGCGGGGAAGGGCTGATCCTGATCTACGCGGGCGTACATCGGGCAAATAATGTCGGTCGCCGCGGTATTTGCGCCGCCGCCTTCATATTGTACCGGGCGTGACGGGTCTTCTGATTTTATCCAGCGGTAGAGTGCGTCGTGATTGACGCCATGGCCGGATTCATTGCCCAGTGACCAGATGATAATGCTCGGATGGTTGCGATCGCGTTGTACCATGCGCGTGACGCGCTGGCTCATGGCAGGCAACCAGGCGGGATCGTCGGTGAGGCGGTTCATCGGCACCATGCCATGGGTTTCAATGTTGGCTTCGTCGACCACATACAGACCGTAGCGATCGCACAGGGTGTACCACAACGGATGGTTCGGGTAATGTGAGCAGCGCACGGCGTTAAAGTTATTCTGCTTCATCAGCAGAATATCCTGCACCATCGTCGCCTCGTCCATCACCTGGCCGTTGACCGGATGGTGCTCATGACGGTTGGTACCGCGAATCAACAGCGGCTTGCCGTTTAACAGCAACAGGCCGTTTTCGATACAAACCTGACGAAAACCAACGTCACAGGCTTCCGCTTCAATCAGCACTCCGCCCGCGGTGTGTAACTGCACAACGGCGCGGTACAGATTGGGCGTTTCGGCACTCCACAGCGCCGGTTTTTCGACGTTCAGACGCAGAGTCACCCGGTCATGATAAGCGCCGCGTTCATCAATGATCTCGCTGCCGAGCGGTGAGGTCGTTTCGTGGGTAAGCGTTTCACCTTCCCACAATTGCAGGGTGACGCGTAAATCTTTGCTCTCGCTGCCCGCCACTCTGACTTCCGCTTCCAGCGTGGCGCGGCTGAAGTCATCATTAAATCGGGTATTAATGCGCAGGTCGCAGATTTGCGTAGTGGGCTTATGCAGCAGGGAGACATCGCGAAAAATACCGCTCATGCGCCACATGTCCTGGTCTTCCAGATAGCTGCCATCGCTCCAGCGCAGCACCATCACAGCCAGGCGGTTTTCGCCGCGCAGCAGATAATCGCTAAGATCAAACTCAGACGGTAGACGGCTATCCTGACCGTAGCCGACCCAGCGGCCGTTGCACCACAGATGAAATGCGGAATTGACGCCGTCAAAAACAATGCGCGTCTGACCTTCATCTAACCACGCGTCTTCGATATTAAATGTGAGCGAGTAACATCCCGTCGGGTTCTGCGCCGGAACGTATGGAGGATTCACCGGGATTGGGTAGGTGACGTTGGTATAAATTGGCGCATCGTAACCGTCCATCTGCCAGTTAGAAGGGACGGTGATGATGTCTGCTTGTGGCAGATCGCTTGTCAGCCAGCTTTCCGGTACTGCCTCCGGCGCGGCAAACCAGGCAAATTGCCATTTGCCATTCAGCGAGCGTAACTGACTCGAACGCTGATTGGTACGTGCATCATCCGCTGAGCGCCAGCTACAGAACGGCGGGTGCGCTTCCAGGCGGTTGAACTGCGTGACGCCGGGATTTTCCCAGTCGCGGCGGGCCAGAACAGCGGAGAGTGAATCTGTGTTCAGGTTCATAACGGTATCCTGTTTGAATTTGTTATTCGCTCACAATTTCAATCAAAATACGAACAAGCGCTCCTTTCTGTAAAGGATGGGGCGTTCAATAAGTGAACTGACTCACACAATTGTTATGCGTTCACAATTTGGGTGTGAGCTGAGAAACTTGCCGTGCCAGCTGGATCAGGGAATCCGCCAGCGCCTGGGGAGTGGTGGTTTGCGTATCGGGAGGCAGAACCGTTTTGCGCTTGACCAGGGTGACAGGCAGCAGTTGGTTACCCACGGTTGATTCGTCACGTGGGAGTTGCAGCAGCCTGTCGACGCTGGTTTCACCCAGTAACGGAAAATCCTGCCTGATGGTGGTCAACGGTGGGATGTAACAGGCGCTGTCTTCGGTGTCATCGTAGCCAATTACCGATATATCCACGGCGACCCGCAGACCGAACTCGCTGATTGCCCGCATCGCGCCCAGCGCCATTTGATCGTTAGCGACCAGCATGGCGGTAGGGAGGTTACCGTTATTCAGCATGTGCATCGTTTGCTGAAAACCAGACATCGCGCTCCAGTCGCCTTCCAGCTCCGCTACGGGTTGTAGCTGGTAATGTGCCAGATACTTGTGCCAGCCCGCATGCCGAAGCCTTGCAGAAACGGAGGTGTGCGGCCCGCTCAGCAGGGCGATCCGTTGATGTCCGTGCTGCACCAGATGTTCAACGCCAAGACGCGCGCCGTCGTCATGAGAGAAAATCACGCTGTTAATTGGCGTCAGGTCAGAGACATCGAGAAACAGCACCGGCACCGTACCGCAGGCAGCGGCCACGGCAATGGCATCTTCTTCATCCAGCGGATAGTTGATGATAAGCCCGGTTACGCGTTGAGAAAGCAGATTGTGGACCGCGGCTTTACAGGACTCAACGCCGCTGCGCTCGACCATGGCGATCACCACGCTGGCACCGGACTGGTCGGCGCGGGATTTTATGGCAGCAACGATTTGTGAGGGGGCATGCAGGGCAAGGTTTGCTGTCACAACGCCAATCAGTGGCGTCTGTTTGCCAGCCAACTGCTGTGCAACGCGGTTAGGAATGTAATTGAGTTCCGCCATCGCGGCCTCAACTTTCTGTCGGGTTTTTGCGGAAACGTGGCTGGCCTGGTTCACGACGCGAGAGACGGTCTGGTAAGAGACACCTGCATGGTCTGCTACATCGTATAGCGTTACCGGTTTCACGTTTATCACCCCTGTCATGACGTTATCTGTGCGCTATGATGCCACAGCGGGACGGTTTTGGGGTATTTGCGCATGGGTTCTGCGAGGCGCATTCCAGGGTTTGAGGATAGCGTGCTGAAGGATTTATCGCCGTTATACCTAACAGAAGAAAAAAGTGAGGATATTGTGAGCGATTCTGCGGCAAAAAATATTCTGTCCATCTACCGACGCCATGCGGATGCTTTTGCCAACCAGCGCTCGCGCACCTTGTTCGAGAAAAGCTGGCTCGATAAATTTATTTCCGTGATGGGCGGGCAGGGCAGCATTGTGGATATTGGCTGCGGCAACGGTCAGCCGATCGCCGGTTATTTTATCCAGCAAGGTTTTCAGCTTACCGGCGTTGATGGTTCCCCGGCGATGCTGGCGCGGGCCCGAAACACTTTTCCCGCACAGCGCTGGCTGGAACAGGATATGCGCGAGTTGACACTCAATGAGACTTTCGATGGTCTGATCGCCTGGGACAGCTTTTTCCATTTAACTCAGCAGGACCAGCAAAAGATGTTCCCGATTTTTGACCGCCTCAGCCATCCCGGCAGCGCGCTGATGTTTACCAGCGGTACGGACAACGGCATCGCGATGGGGCAATTTGAAGGTGAGCCGCTGTTCCACGCCAGCCTCGCGCCGGATGAATACCGCGCACTGCTGTCAGCATACGGTTTTGCGGTGGTCGAGATGGTGATGGAAGATCCACACTGCACCGGGCACACCATCTGGCTGGCGCAAAAAAGAGGCTAATCGCCGCGAAAGGTTTTACGCCATTCAGCCGGGCTAACGCCAAAGTGGGATTTAAAATGCTGGCGCCAGGTGACGGGCGACTGAAAACCAACCTGTTCTGCGATGCGTTCAACGGGTAACTGGCTGGACTCCAGCAACGTCTGGCTACGGCGCAGGCGCTCGGCAATCAACCATTCGGCCACGCTTGACCCTGTGGCCTTCATAAAATGACGGGTGAGGGTGCGACGGCTCATCATCACCCGTTGCGCCAGCTCGTCAAGATTATGCGGTTCATGGAGATGCTGGCGCAAATAGTCGAGCAGGACGTTGATGCGCTGATCTTTGGTATTTTTCGCCACCGGTTGCTCGATAAACTGTGCCTGGCCGCCCTCGCGATGTGGCGGCACAATCATCCGTCTGGCAATCTGATTCGCCACCGTGCTGCCAAAACGCTGGCGGATGACGTATAGGCAGCAATCCAGCGCAGCGGCGGTGCCTGCCGAGGTAATAATACCGTCGTCATCCACGTACAGCGCGTTGATATCCAGATGAGCTGCCGGAAAGCGGGCCTGAAAATCCTGCTCGAACTCCCAGTGCGTAGCCGCCCGTTTGCCATCCAGCAGACCGGCGTAGCCGAGGACAAACGCACCCAGGCATAATCCAACAATCTGCGCGCCGTTTTGTCGCGCACGATTGAGCGCATCAAGCAGGCTTTGTGGTGGCCGATGTGCTGTGGTGCCCCACCAGGGGATCACCACAATATCGGCGGCCTCCACCGCTTCATAGCCGTAGGCTGCGTTGATGGAGAAGCCATCCTGCGAGGAAACGATGCCCGGCTGTTCGGCGCACAGTTGCACCTCAAAACGCTTTTTCGCCGCCACTTTGTCACTGAAAATAATGCACGGCACCGAGAAGTGGAACGGGCTGAAATCTTCCACGGCAACAATGGCGACGTTAAGCGGTTGCATACGAGTCCTCTGTGGATTTTAAAACGTCAGGGTTTCGCCATCTTCCGGCACGTTAACAAATTGCGCAATCTGGTTGTCGCAGGTGTACTCTTTCAAGGCCGCGCGGGTCAGCAGACAGTGGTTAATCGCCTCCATGTGGGTCGCCACAATTTGTGCTTCGGGCAGCGTGAAGTGGGTTTTTAGCACATCTTCCGCGCCCATGATAATTGGGCCAAACCCGATAACGTGGGCAAAGCCTGCATTCACAATGACCACGTCTGGCTGGAAAGTCCGCATGTTGGTTTCCACCTCGTCGCGCCAGATGGTGTCCCCGACCAGATACAGCGTTTTTTCCGCCGGATGCTGGAAGATTACCCCGCAGGCATCACCCAGACGCTCTGCCATTTGCGGGATGGCGTAAGCGCGATCCGAACCGTGCTGGCCGCCTGTTTTACGCAGGGTAATATCACCGAGCGTGGTGTTTTGCGTCAGTACGGTCAGTTGCGTGAAACCTTGTTCCCGCAGTACCTGCGCATCGCGATCGTTTTGCACATAAATCGGTTTGTCTTTCGGCACGACACGAGCCGCGGCTTCATCCCAGTGGTCTTCATGCAGATGGGTCACGATCAGCGCATCAACGTTGAGCAGGGTGTCGATATCGACAGGCAGATCAACGGTCGGGTTGCGGATCTCGGCGCGTGCCGTACCGGCAAAGCCCGGATAAGTACCTTTTGCCGCCAGCATAGGGTCGATCAGAAAGGTTTTGCCACCAAAGGTGATGTGCTGCGTGGCGTTACGGATTTGCGTGATGTTCATGGTGTTTGCTCCACGTGTTGGGTCAGTGGTGTCATCGTAGAGTGTTGTCCAGAAGATGAATGTGGGCAAATGGGCGACTAGCGATGAGATTGGGCCAACTGCAGATGACAGATATCAATTATGTAATTAAAGTAATTTAATATTCCCTTTGTGGCTCGTTATTTAATTCGCAGCCATTATATCGAACTGAATAAGAATGCTGTTATTTAAATACGGAAAGATTTATTAAATACGAAGTGGCGCCAGAAAACATTATTGATATATGTAAATCATAGTGGCCAATAAAACAGATCGCGAACCATGAAATAAGAATGCTATCATTCACATCAGACGCGGCAGGCAACTGCTGGCACACGCATTTACCCCGGAGCAACTGATGAACAACGACATTCCGCTAAAATATTATGATATCGCCGACGAGTACGCGACCGAGGCCGCAAAGCCGGTGAGCGACACAGAACGTGACGCGCTGGCGCACTACTTCCAGCAGTTGATCACCCGTTTGATGAACAACGAAGAGATCAGCGAAGAAGCACAGCAGGAGATGGCAACCGTGGCAGGTGTCGACGCTCAGCGTATCGATGATATCGCGGAGTTCCTCAATCGTTGGGGTAACGAGTAGCCAAAGACATGGCCTGTGTTTTACACTGCGCGCAAATTGAGTAGGTATACTCTACGAGTAATAGGTTTAATCAGGCGGAAACAGCAATGAACGGAACAATCACAACGTGGTTTAAAGATAAAGGCTTTGGATTTATCAAAGATGAAAACGGCGACAACCGCTATTTTCATGTGATTAAGGTTGCTAATCCTGAGCTGATCAAGAAAGACGCGGCGGTGACTTTTGAACCCACCACCAACAACAAAGGCTTGTCTGCCTACGCGGTAAAAGTCATACCAGACAGCAAGTACATCTATATCGCAGGCGAGCGTCTGAAGCTCACCTCGATCAAGTCATTCCTGGTCTACAGCGAAGAAGTCCCTGTAGAGACCCGTATCGACAAAGAAAATGCTGTGCTGTCTGTCGGCGTGCTGATGAACAGCATCCGACCGAAATCAGATGTCAAGCCTGGTGAAATGCGCACGCTGAAAAAGCTGGCCATCACTACCTTCCAGGGCACGACGCTGATCTTCTCGGAAGATGAAATTGACATCGACGCGACGGTGAAACTGCTTAAAGTCTGAAACCCTTCAGACTGAATAAAAACCGGAACGCTGCTCTTTTCAGGAGCGGGTTTCGGTTTTTTTTTGATATGTGTAATTTACGTGATTCAGGTATGTAGTGATAAAATTAGTAGGTAGCAATCCGTTTCTGAATAGGTATATATTATCCGTATTAAATAAATATGATCGCCAACTATTTGCAGATTAGTAGCGCGGTTAACTAATAGTGATTCACCGGTATAACTAATGGGGTAATATAAGTGATTTTTAAAAAAATATGGAAAGCTATATCTTCTGAATATATACCATCGGCCATTTGCTTTTTTCTCCTTGCAAAAATGGATTATGAAATAATATCTATCTGGCCACAGAATGAATCGGTTGATGACAGAATTAAACTTTCTTTACTATTCATTCATTTGGTGATGATTTTAGTGATGTTTACTCCGCTAATTAATCGGTTTTTGTCACGAGTAGACAATGAGAAACTTGAAAAGTTTATAGCTCTTCCGCAGAAAGATAAAAACATCACATACATCGATTATTATGATTTTCTGAGCGGGCTTGCTTTATCAGCATTTTACTTATCTATCCTTATTTTTACAATGAAGAGTATTTACGAAGAAGCAGGATGGATAATTTCTGGTATTTATATATTTACAATGTTTGTGTCTTCTATTTCTATTGCTGCATTGTCATTGCTTAGATTTATCTGGTTATTTACAAAGTTTAATAATTATATATATTGGTTTATTGTTTTACTTGCGAGCAGTATGTGTATGGCAGTTATTGGTGTCGCGATGAAAATGGCCTCGTAAAAATGCGCTTAATATCTGGAACAGTGATGATTCCGTTTTGTAATCCGTGGGATGCATTGTTGCAAAGCTTAAAGCCTCTTTTGAAGAGGCTTTAAGCCCTCAGCGACCAGGGAAGTAAAAGACTGTCTTTCCTGGTGTTGAGCATTCTGCCAAAAACATAATTAACAGTATTCCAACTACTTTCTTCATTATCACGAGACTGCCGGATTTACCACGTCATCCATCAGTATGTAACGTGCTTCCTGGCGCGTGTATTGATCGATTAATGGTACAAGTCGCTGGAAATGCTCACTGGCACAATGTTCATCGAGAGCCGCGTGGTTTGGCCATTCTTCGATAAAAATAAAATGCCCCGGATCTTTTTCATCAATATAGAGGTCGTAAGAAATGCAGTGCGGTTCTTTCTTCGTTGCCGATATTAGCTCACGATACAACGGGAGAACGGTTTCAATATACTCAGGTTTGATGAAATCCTCAGCAATGACCTTTAACATGCAGCCTCCTGGCAGAAAACGAATGCACACTATGTAATGAAGATATTTTTTGGGCAAGAGGTCACAGAGTTTTATCGGCCGGTTAGTGAGTTATGCCAGCTATCAATCAGATAATCCGCATAACTGTGATCCATCTCACCTCCCGGCAACCAAAATCTCCTGCGACTCGACGCCGTCCTCTATTTGTTTCGCCACCTTTTGTAAGGCCGGAAGATGCTTTTCCGCAGCCTGTTCGATGGTCATGGCGCTGGCCATATACACCAGATTCAGGCAGCCGATCACCCGCTGTTCGCTGCGGATGGGGACGGCGATAGAAGCGATTTTCTCTTCCTGATCCCAACCGCGAAAGTTCTGGCCAAAACCGTCTTTTCGCGCGCGGGACAAAATGGCATTGAGCTTCAGCGGTTCGCGCGCAAGCTGAAACTCTTCTCCCGGTCGGGAGGCCAGCATTTCAATCAGTTCCTGCCGTTCATTCTCCGGACAAAATGCCAGCCAGGTTAGGCCGGATGCGGTTTTCAGCAGTGGCAAACGACGCCCTACCATCGCCCGGTGAAACGACAGGCGGCTGAAACGGTGGGTGGTTTCACGTACCACCATCGCGTCCACATCCAGCGTGGAAACGTCGGTCGGCCAGATGACCTCGCGCAGCAAATCCCCCAGCAGCGGGGCGGCGAGTGCAGAAATCCACTGCTCGTCACGAAACCCCTCGCTGAGCTGGCGGACTTTAATGGTTAAGCGAAAGCTGTCATCGGACAGGCTGCGCCGGACGTAACCCTCATCCTGCAGGGTTTCCAGCAGCCGTCTGACCGTGGTGCGATGCAGGCCGCTTAACTCAGCAAGTAAGCCAACACTGGCCCCACCATCGAGCCGGTTTAACATATTTAATAACATTAATCCGCGCGTTAATCCGCGTACGGTTTTGTACTCAGTGCTCTCGTCATTTTTCATATTCATTGACAAATCTACAGGTAAAACAACGTTGTGCACTTAGTGCACATCCTGGCATGTTTTGATTGTAGCGCAAAAACTCGCTTCTATACTGACCGCACAACAAAAAAATTATTCACATATTTTTAACAAAACGGATTGCGCCTCACCAGGGTCTGCAATTGCGTTTTGTCCGAGTCGTGAGGTTCTGAAATGACAACAAAAAAACCGGATATCCAACCCGCTGTGCAGCATACCGCGCAGGTAGCGATTGCCGGCGCTGGTCCGGTAGGGCTGATGATGGCCAACTATCTTGGCCAGATGGGCATTGAGGTGTTGGTAGTGGAGAAGCTCGACACGCTGATCGACTATCCCCGTGCCATCGGCATTGACGATGAGGCGCTGCGCACCATGCAGTCTGTGGGGTTGGTCGAGCGCGTTTTGCCGCACACCACGCCGTGGCACGCAATGCGTTTTCTCACCCCGAAAGGCCGCTGCTTTGCTGATATCCAGCCGATGACCGACGAATTTGGCTGGTCGCGCCGCAATGCGTTTATTCAGCCACAGGTGGACGCGGTGATGCTGGAAGGGTTGTCGCGTTTTCCCAACGTGCGCTGCCTGTTCTCCCGCGAACTGGAGGCCTTCAGCCAGCAAAACGGCGAAGTGACGCTAAATCTGAAAGCGCCGGACGATCAACGTGAAACGGTGAAGGCCCAGTGGCTGGTGGCCTGCGATGGCGGCGGCAGCAACGTCAGACGCTCGCTGAACGTGCCGTTTGAAGGTAAAACCGCGCCGAATCAGTGGATTGTAGTGGATATCGCCAACGATCCGCTCAGCACGCCGCATGTGTATCTGTGCTGCGATCCGGTGCGCCCGTACGTCTCCGCCGCTCTGCCGCATGCGGTGCGCCGTTTTGAATTTATGGTGATGCCGGGGGAAACCGAAGCGCAGCTTAGTGAACCGCAGAATATGCGTCAGCTGTTGAGCAAAGTGCTGCCGAACCCGGACAACGTCGAGCTGATCCGCCAGCGCGTGTATACCCATAACGCCCGTCTGGCCGAACGTTTTCGTATTGACCGCGTGCTGCTGGCGGGCGATGCGGCGCACATTATGCCGGTCTGGCAGGGTCAGGGATACAACAGCGGCATGCGCGATGCTTTCAACCTGGCATGGAAACTGGCGCTGGTGATTAACGGTAAAGCCGGCGATGCGCTATTGAATACCTACCAGCAGGAACGTCGCGACCACGCCAAAGCGATGATCGACCTCTCTGTGACCGCAGGCAACGTACTTGCACCGCCCAAACGCTGGCATGGTGCGGTGCGCGATGGGGTTTCCTGGCTGCTGAACTATATTCCGCCGGTCAAACGCTACTTCCTTGAAATGCGCTTTAAGCCGATGCCGCAGTACCACGCCGGGGCGCTGGTGCGTGAAGGCAACGCGAAAACTTCACCGGTCGGCAAGATGTTTATCCAGCCGAAGGTGACGTTGGAATCGGGCGAAGTGACGTTGCTCGACAACGTCATCGGACCGAATTTCGCGGTGATTGGCTGGGGCTGTAACCCGCTATGGGGCATGAGCGAGGCGCAGATCCAACAGTGGCAGGCGCTGGGGACGTGTTTTATCCAGGTCGTGCCGGAGACGCAGATACATACCGATCAGGATAACCACGATGGCGTTACCCGCATTGGCGATACGCAAAACCGCCTGCGCGCGTGGTTTGCCCAGCACAACGCCGCGCTGGTAGTCATGCGCCCGGACCGCTTCGTGGCCGCCATCGCCATTCCGCAAACCCTGGGCAGCACCCTGAATAAACTGGCGTCGGTGATGACGCTCACTCGCGCTACTGCCGACATTCCTGTTGAAAAGGTTGCCTGATATGCACGCTTATCTTCACTGTCTTTCCCATTCGCCGCTGGTGGGCTATGTCGACCCGGCACAGGCTGTGCTCGACGAGGTTAACGGCGTGATCGCCAGCGCTCGGGCACGTATTGCGGCGTTCGAACCTGAACTGGTCGTGCTGTTTGCCCCCGATCACTACAACGGATTTTTCTACGACGTGATGCCGCCGTTCTGTTTAGGCGTTGGCGCTACGGCGATCGGCGATTTTGGTAGTGCGGCGGGGGAATTGCCGGTTCCGACAGATCTGGCTGAAGCATGCGCCCACGCGGTAATGAAAAGCGGTATCGATCTCGCCGTGTCCTACAACATGCAGGTCGATCATGGCTTCGCGCAGCCGCTGGAGTTTTTGCTCGGCGGCCTGGATAAGGTGCCGGTGCTGCCAGTGTTTATTAACGGCGTCGCCGCGCCGCTGCCGGGCTTTCAGCGCACCCGCATGCTTGGTGAAGCGATTGGCCGTTTCGCCAGCTCGCTGAATAAGCGCGTGCTGTTTTTAGGCTCCGGTGGTCTGTCGCATCAGCCGCCGGTACCGGAACTGGCGAAGGCCGATGCCCATATGCGCGACCGCCTGCTCGGTAGCGGCAAACAGTTGCCTGAAAACGAGCGTGAGCTGCGCCAGCAGCGGGTGATCAGCGCCGCCGAGAAGTTTGTGGTCGATCAAAACACGCTGCACCCGCTTAACCCCGTCTGGGATAACCGTTTTATGACGCTGCTTGAGCAGGGGCGTTTGCAGGAGCTGGACGCGGTCAGTAACGAAGAGCTGTCCGCGATGGCGGGCAAATCAACGCACGAAGTTAAAACCTGGGTTGCCGCCTTTGCCGCCATTTCTGCCTTTGGCAACTGGCGCAGCGAAGGCCGTTATTACCGCCCGATCCCGGAGTGGATCGCCGGATTCGGCTCCCTGAGCGCCACTACACAGAACTAAAACAGAACTGAATATGCAGGAGAACATCATGACTTACCAACCGCAAACCGAAGCCGCAACCAGTCGTTTTCTGGAGGTGCAGGAAGCAGGCGAAACCCTACGCGTGCATTTTAATGACTGTGGGCAGGGCGATGAGACCGTCGTGCTGCTGCATGGCTCTGGTCCGGGTGCAACGGGCTGGGCAAACTTCAGCCGAAATATCGATCCGCTGGTACAGGCCGGATACCGGGTGATCCTGTTGGATTGTCCTGGCTGGGGCAAAAGCGATGGGATCGTTAACCGCGGTTCGCGATCCGATCTCAACGCTCGAATCCTGAAAAGCGTGGTCGATCAGTTGGATATTCAAACAGTCCACCTGCTGGGTAACTCGATGGGCGGTCACAGTGCCGTGGCGTTTACTTTGAGCTGGCCGGAGCGCGTGGGCAAACTGGTATTAATGGGCGGCGGAACGGGCGGCATGAGCCTGTTTACCCCGATGCCGACCGAAGGTATCAAGCGCCTGAATCAGCTGTATCGTGAGCCGACCATCGAGAATCTGAAGCTGATGATGGAGATCTTTGTCTTCGACACCAGCGACCTGACCGAGGCGCTGTTCGAAGCGCGCCTGAATAACATGCTGTCGCGTCGCGATCACCTGGAAAACTTTGTCCAGAGTCTGGAGGCCAACCCGAAACAGTTCCCGGATTTCAGCCCGCGTCTGGGTGAAATCAAAGCTCAGACTCTGATTGTCTGGGGACGCAATGACCGCTTTGTACCGATGGATGCCGGTCTGCGCCTGCTCTCCGGAATTGCCGGTTCTGAGCTGCATATCTACCGCGACTGCGGACACTGGGCGCAGTGGGAGCATGCGGATGCCTTTAACCAACTGGTGCTGAACTTCCTCGCACGCCCTTAAGGAACGGACATGACGAATCGTAATCTTGGGCAGCTAGCCGCCGATTTACGTCAGGCTGAAGAAAAAGGGGAAGCCATCGCCCCACTGTGTGAATTGATTGGTGTGGATAACGCCGAAGCGGCCTACGCCATTCAGCGCATCAACGTGCAGTACGACGTGGCGCGCGGGCGTCGCGTGGTCGGGCGCAAAGTGGGGCTGACGCACCCGAAAGTGCAGCAGCAGCTGGGTGTCGATCAACCGGACTTCGGTACGCTGTTTGCTGATATGTGTTATGGCGATAACGAAACCATCCCGTTTTCCCGTGTGCTGCAACCGCGTATTGAAGCCGAAATTGCGCTGGTGCTGAACCGCGATCTGCCCAATACCGACACCACTTTTGACGAGCTTTACAACGCCATAGAGTGGGTACTTCCCGCGCTGGAAGTGGTCGGCAGCCGTATCCGCGACTGGTCGATCAAATTTGTTGATACCGTGGCGGATAACGCCTCCTGTGGCGTGTATGTGGTCGGCGGTCCGGCCCAGCGTCCGGCAGGATTAGATCTGAAAAACTGCGCGATGAAAATGACGCGCAACAACGAAGAGGTCTCCAGCGGGCGCGGCAGCGAATGCCTGGGACATCCGATCAACGCCGCCGTCTGGCTGGCGCGCAAAATGGCCAGCCTCGGCGAGCCGCTGCGTGCCGGAGACATTATTCTCACCGGAGCGTTAGGCCCGATGGTGGCGGTGAATGCGGGCGATTGTTTTGAAGCCCATATCGACGGTATTGGTTCAGTCGCCGCCACCTTTTCAGCGGCGGATACAAAAGGAAGTCAGTCATGAGTAAGCGTAAAGTCGCCATTATCGGCTCCGGCAACATCGGTACCGATTTGATGATAAAAATTCTGCGTCACGGCGTGCATCTGGAAATGGCGGTGATGGTCGGTATCGATCCAGAATCTGATGGCCTGGCGCGTGCCCGACGCATGGGCGTTGCCACCACCCATGAAGGGGTGACAGGGCTTATCGCCATGCCGGAATTCGCCGATATCGACATCGTGTTTGACGCCACCAGCGCAGGCGCGCATGTGAAGAACGATGCCGCGCTACGTGCCGTTAAACCAGGCATCCGCCTGATCGATCTGACGCCCGCGGCAATCGGTCCTTACTGCGTGCCGGTGGTGAATCTGGCAGCCAACGTTGATCAGCAGAACGTCAATATGGTGACCTGCGGCGGACAGGCAACCATCCCAATGGTGGCGGCAGTTTCTCGCGTGGCAAAAGTCCATTACGCCGAGATTATCGCCTCGATCGCCAGTAAATCGGCGGGGCCGGGTACCCGCGCCAATATCGACGAGTTTACCGAAACTACCTCGAAGGCGATTGAAGTGGTCGGCGGCGCGGCAAAAGGCAAAGCCATTATTGTCCTTAACCCGGCCGAGCCGCCGCTGATGATGCGTGACACGGTGTATGTGCTGAGCGAAGCGGCCTCTGAGGTTGAAGTTGAAGCGTCGATTAATGAGATGGCGGCGGCGGTGCAGGCGTACGTGCCGGGTTATCGCCTGAAACAGCGTGTCCAATTTGAAGTCATCCCAGAAGATAAACCGGTGAATCTGCCGGGTATCGGCCAGTTCTCTGGGCTGAAAACCGCGGTGTATTTGGAAGTGGAAGGCGCGGCGCACTATTTACCAGCCTACGCGGGCAACCTCGACATTATGACCTCCAGCGCGCTGGCGACCGCTGAGAAGATGGCACAGTCCCTCGCTCGTCAGGCAGGAGAAGCAGCATGAACGGTAAAAAACTCTATATCTCTGACGTGACCCTGCGCGACGGTATGCACGCTATTCGTCATCAATATTCGCTGGAGAATGTACGCCAGATAGCCAAAGCGCTGGACGACGCACGGGTTGATTCTATTGAAGTGGCCCACGGCGACGGTTTACAAGGTTCCAGCTTTAACTACGGCTTTGGTGCGCACAGCGACCTGGAGTGGATTGAAGCGGCGGCGGACGTGGTGAAGCATGCCAAAATTGCCACGCTGTTGCTGCCGGGTATCGGCACTATTCATGACCTGAAAAATGCATATCAGGCCGGCGCACGGGTAGTGCGCGTGGCGACCCACTGCACTGAAGCAGACGTGTCGGCCCAGCATATTCAGTATGCGCGTGAGCTTGGCATGGATACCGTCGGTTTTCTGATGATGAGTCATATGACCACACCGGAGAACCTGGCGCAGCAGGCGAAGCTGATGGAGAACTACGGCGCGACCTGTATTTATGTGGTCGATTCCGGCGGCGCAATGAACATGAGCGATATTCGCGCCCGCTTCCGCGCACTGAAAGCGGTGCTGAAGCCGGAGACGGAAACCGGAATGCATGCGCATCACAACCTGAGTCTTGGCGTGGCGAACTCCATTGCCGCGGTAGAAGAGGGGTGTGACCGTATCGACGCTAGCCTGGCCGGGATGGGCGCAGGCGCGGGCAACGCGCCATTGGAAGTGTTTATCGCCGCTGCGGAAAAACTCGGCTGGCAGCATGGAACCGATCTCTACGCACTGATGGACGCCGCCGACGATTTAGTGCGTCCACTACAAGACCGCCCGGTGCGGGTGGATCGTGAAACGCTGGCGCTGGGCTATGCCGGGGTGTACTCCAGCTTCCTGCGTCATTGCGAAGTGGCGGCAGCACGCTATGGCCTGAGCGCAGTAGATATTCTGGTGGAACTGGGCAAACGTCGGATGGTGGGCGGCCAGGAAGATATGATCGTCGACGTGGCGCTGGACCTGCGCAACCGCAAATAAAAAATGATTACGCGGCTGGCAACGTATCAGCCGCGATTCACCTGCATCGTGACCTCAGAGGGACATCTTATGACGACCCGTACCCCCGCATCTTACCGCCTGACGTTGACTGTTGGGCTTTGCTTTTTAGTTGCCCTGATGGAAGGGCTGGATTTACAGGCCGCTGGTATCGCTGCCGTCGGTATCGCCCACGCGTTTGCGCTGGATAAAATGCAGATGGGCTGGATCTTCAGTGCGGGCATTCTCGGGCTGCTGCCCGGCGCGATGGTGGGTGGCATGCTGGCTGACCGCTACGGCCGCAAGCGTATTCTCATTGCCTCTGTGGCGCTGTTCGGCCTGTTCTCGCTGGCGACGGCGATTTCATGGGATTTCTCATCGCTGGTATTTGCCCGTCTGATGACCGGTGTCGGGCTGGGCGCGGCGTTGCCGAACCTGATCGCGCTGACCTCCGAGGCGGCGGGCCCGCGTTTTCGCGGTACGGCGGTGAGTCTGATGTACTGTGGTGTGCCGATTGGTGCGGCGCTGGCGGCAGCGCTCGGGTTTAGCGGTCTTGCCTCCGCCTGGCAAACGGTGTTTTGGGTAGGCGGGGTGATCCCGCTGCTGCTGGTGCCGCTGTTGATGCGCTGGCTGCCGGAATCACAGGTTTATACCCAACAAACGCAAGTGGCCGTCGCACCGCTGCGGGCCCTGTTTGCGCCAGCGACGGCGAGTGCCACGCTGCTGCTGTGGTTGTGCTATTTCTTCACCCTGCTGGTGGTGTATATGCTGATCAACTGGCTGCCAATGCTGCTGGTGGAGCAGGGCTTTCGGCCATCGCAGGCGGCAGGCGTAATGTTTGCTCTGCAAATTGGCGCGGCCAGCGGCACGTTAATTCTCGGGGCGTTAATGGATAAACTGCGCCCGGTGGTGATGTCGCTGCTGATCTACACTGGGATGTTGGCTTCACTGCTGGCGCTGGGTACGGTGTCGTCATTGAGCGGCATGCTAATGGCGGGATTTGTGGCGGGGATGTTCGCCACCGGCGGGCAAAGCGTGTTGTATGCGCTGGCGCCGCTGTTTTACAGCACGCAGATCCGCGCCACAGGCGTGGGAACCGCCGTCGCAGTCGGGCGTCTGGGGGCGATGAGCGGCCCGCTGCTGGCAGGGAAAATGTTAGCGCTCGGTACCGGAACGGTAGGGGTGATGGCGGCTTCTGCGCCGGGCATTATGCTGGCAGGCCTGGCGGTATTTATTCTGATGAGCCGCAAATCGCAGATGCCGTTCCCGGTCAGCGGTGCTTAAGCACTCATCCGGTTGTGGGAGTGGGGAGATTTGATTCCCACTTCCGGGTGAACGCCGTCAGTCAACTGTGTTGCCAAAGTTTAGATAAAACATGGCAACGGAGGCGTTATGAGCTGGCGGCCCTTTTTGTATCTGATTATTAATCCCCACCCGCTATTAAGCGCCCGGCGCGGTCATCTGCGTCTGGTGCAGGGTTGACTTTGCATTCTGTTAACAAACACGGTATAACAAACCTTCTTTGGATGTTTAGATGTCCATACGTTTAGAAGGTTATATGCAAACAACACAACAAAATGCGCCACTGAAGCGCACAATGAAAACGCGTCACCTGATTATGCTTTCCCTGGGCGGCGTGATTGGCACAGGGTTATTCTTCAATACCGGGTACATCATTTCCACCACCGGAGCGGCGGGAACGCTACTGGCCTATCTGATTGGCGCGCTGGTGGTCTGGCTGGTCATGCAGTGTCTGGGCGAGCTGTCGGTCGCGATGCCGGAGACCGGGGCGTTTCACGTTTATGCCGCGCGCTATCTTGGTCCGGCTACTGGGTATACCGTGGCCTGGCTCTACTGGCTGACCTGGACCGTGGCGCTGGGTTCGAGCTTTACCGCCGCTGGATTCTGTATGCAGTACTGGTTTCCACAGGTGCCGGTATGGGTCTGGTGCGTGGTGTTCTGCGTGATTATTTTTGGCCTGAATGTGATCTCCACACGCTTTTTTGCCGAAGGGGAGTTCTGGTTCTCCCTGGTCAAGGTGGTCACTATCATCGCTTTTATCATCCTCGGCGGGGCGGCGATTTTCGGCTTTATTCCGATGCAGGATGGCTCGCCCGCGCCGGGGCTGAGTAATATCACGGCGGAAGGCTGGTTCCCGCACGGTGGCTTACCGATTCTGATGACTATGGTGGCAGTGAACTTTGCTTTTTCGGGTACCGAGCTTATCGGCATTGCCGCCGGTGAAACGGAAAACCCGCGCAAAGTTATCCCGGTAGCGATTCGTACTACCATCGCGCGGCTGATTATTTTCTTCATTGGCACCGTGTTTGTGCTGGCGGCGCTGATCCCGATGCAGCAGGCGGGCGTGGAGAAAAGCCCGTTTGTGCTGGTATTTGAGAAAGTAGGGATCCCGTACGCCGCTGATATTTTTAACTTCGTGATCCTGACAGCTATTCTTTCTGCAGCTAACTCCGGTTTGTATGCTTCTGGGCGCATGCTGTGGTCGCTGTCGAATGAACGTACGCTACCTGCCTGTTTTGCGCGAGTAACGAAAAACGGTGTACCGCTGACAGCGCTGTCGGTCAGTATGCTCGGTGGTGTGCTGGCGCTATTTTCCAGCGTGGTGGCCCCGGACACGGTATTTGTTGCGCTGTCGGCAATCTCCGGGTTTGCGGTGGTGGCGGTGTGGCTGAGCATCTGTGCCTCGCATTTTGTTTTTCGTCGCCGTCATCTGCAACAAGGTAAGGCATTGAGTGAATTACATTATCGCGCGCCGTGGTATCCGCTGGTGCCGGTATTAGGTTTTGTGCTGTGCCTGGTGGCCTGTGTAGGGCTGGCATTCGATCCAGCGCAGAGAATTGCGTTGTGGTGCGGGTTACCGTTTGTTGCGTTGTGCTATGGTGCTTATTTCCTTACTCAACCCCGAAACGCAAAACAGGAGCCAGAACATGTCGCAGAATAATCCGTTACGCGCTCTCCTTGATAAACAGGATATCCTGCTGCTGGATGGCGCGATGGCGACGGAGCTGGAAGCGCGAGGGTGTAACTTAGCCGACAGCCTGTGGTCAGCCAAAGTGCTGGTAGAAAACCCGGAGCTTATCCGCGAAGTACATCTTGATTACTACCGGGCGGGGGCGCAATGCGCGATCACTGCCAGCTATCAGGCGACGCCGGCGGGCTTCGCCGCGCGAGGCCTGGATGAAGCGCAGTCGAAAGCGCTGATTGGCAAAAGCGTGGAGCTGGCGCGTAAAGCCCGTGAAGCGTATCTGGCAGAGAACCCGCAGGCAGGAACGCTGCTGGTGGCGGGATCCGTTGGGCCTTACGGCGCGTATTTGGCGGATGGCTCTGAATACCGTGGCGATTATCATTGTAGCGTTGAGGCGTTCCAGGCGTTTCATCGCCCGCGCGTGGAAGCCTTGCTGGATGCCGGGGCCGATCTGCTGGCCTGCGAAACCCTGCCGAATTTTGCCGAGATTGAGGCGTTGGCTGAGCTGTTGACCGCATATCCGCGTGCGCGGGCGTGGTTCTCATTTACCCTGCGCGACAGCGAGCACCTGAGCGACGGTACGCCGCTGCGTGACGTGGTTGCGTTGCTGGCGGGTTATCCGCAGGTGGTGGCGCTAGGCATTAACTGCATTGCGCTGGAAAACACCACCGCTGCGTTGCAGCATTTACACGGTTTAACGGCGCTGCCGCTGGTGGTGTATCCGAACTCGGGCGAGCAGTACGATGCGGTGAGCAAAACCTGGCATCATCACGGTGAGCATTGCGCGCAACTGGCGGATTATCTGCCGCAGTGGCAGGCCGCTGGCGCCCGGTTGATTGGCGGGTGCTGTCGCACCACGCCTGCGGATATCGCCGCGCTAAAAGCGCGAAGCTGAGAGTTTATCGGGCCTACTTCGTTCATTGTAGGCCTGATAAGCGCAGCGCATCAGGCATTGCCGGATGGCGGCACAAGCGCCTTATCCGGCTTACAAAGCCACAAAACGTTATGCCGCATCCGCCAGAACAAACATGCCGTACGGATGGATTTCGAGATAATACTGCTCGCCGACGTCCGGCTGTAAACGCGTAGCGTTGACCTGCAATAAAATCTCCTGCCCGTGCCACTCCACCGTCACTTCATACTGCGGCCCCATATAGGCGACATGGCGGATCACACAGCGCTGGCTCTCCTCGCCGCGATCGCTGAGCGTGATCGCTTCCGGGCGCACACCGACCATCCCTTCGCCCTGCGTACCAAAGTGCAGCGGACGCGGCAGATGATAGCCGTAGATATCAACGTATCTGTCGCTGAAGGTAGCCGGGAACAGGTTGGCATCGCCCATAAAGCTCGCCATAAAGCGGGAGGCGGGCTGGCGGTAAAGATCCTGCGGTGAGCCGATCTGCATGATGTGTCCCTTGTTCATCACCAGCACTGTATCAGAAACCGCAAAGGCTTCGCTCTGATCGTGGGTGACGTACAGCGAGGTGATATCAAACTGCTTTTGCAGCTCGCGGATCTTGTCGCGCATGCTGCGACGCAGGTTGGCGTCGAGGTTACTCAACGGCTCATCAAACAGCAGCACTTTCGGCTTGAGGATTAGCGCGCGGGCCAGCGCCACGCGCTGCTGCTGACCGCCGGAGATCTGGTCGACAAAGCGGTCTTCGAATCCTTCCAGATCCACCATCGCCAGCGCCTCTTTGACGCGGGCTTTCAGCTCTGCGCGCGGTACGCCGAGCATTTTCAGGCCATAACCGACGTTCTCTCCCAGCGACATATGCGGGAACAGGGCATAGGACTGAAACACCATGCAGATATCGCGCTGCTGAATAGAGCGATGGGTGACGTCTTCGCCATCAATGAAAATTTGCCCTTCGCTCGGTTTTTCCAGCCCGGCAACCAGGCGCAAAATGGTGGTTTTGCCGCAGCCGGACGGGCCGAGCAGGGTTACCATTTGCCCCTGCGGGATGGTGAGGTTGATATTGTCTATTACCGTATTACTGCCAAATCGTTTAGTGACGTTGCGCAGTTCAACGAAATTTTTCTGAGTCATAGTGCGCTCCATTACGCCTGGTTTTTGGCTTTTGAACGGGAGGTACGTGATTCGCCGATCAGCCAGTCAAAGATGAAAATAATCGCCAGCATCACCACGATCAGAATGGAACCGTAGGCAATCGCCACACCGTATTCGCCATCTTCAACGCGGTTCAGGATGTAGGCCGTCGCTACGCGGGTATCCGGCGTGACGAGGAACACAATGGCGCTGACGGTGGTAATGGCGCGCACAAAGCTGTAAATCAGTGCCGAAAGGATCGCCGGACGCAGCAGCGGCAGCAGGATATGTGTAATGGTCCGCAGCGAACCGGCGCGCAGGCTGAGCGAGGCTTCATCGAGCGATTTATCGATTTGGCCTAAGCCCGCGATGCCTGCGCGGATACCGACCGGGACGTTACGCATCACCATTGAGATAATGACGATGGCGGCGGTGCCGGTGAGGTACACCGGAGCGCTGTTAAAGGCCAGAATGTACGACACGCCCGCGACGGTGCCCGGAACGGCAAAGCACAGCATGGTGGTGAACTCGATGGTCTTCTTGCCTTTAAACTGCTGGCGCACCACGATCCATGCGATCAGCAGGCCGAAGATCGCGGTGATCGGCGCGGCAATCCCGGCGTAGAGCAGGGTGTCGAGCAGTGAAGGCCACGCGCCGTCGCTCATCCCCTGACCGAACAGTTTGGTAAAGTTCGCCAGCGTCAGGGTGTAGTCCACGCCCCAGTTGACGGTGAAGCTACCGTAGAAAATGCTGCCGTAGAGCAGGGCGTTAAAGGCAATCCACACTGCCAGCAGCGCGACCACACTCCATACCAGCGTTACCGGCAGCGGCTGTACGTCGCCCCGGTAGGATTTGCCGGAAACGGTGACGTATGAGCGTTTACCAATCCACATATACTGCACGCAGAATACCAGCAGCGAGAACAGCAGCAGGAAGGCTCCCAACGTACTGGCGGCCTGGTAGTCGAGCTGCGAACCGGTGATGTAGAAGTAGATTTGCGTTGCCAGCACGTCGAAGTTACCGCCGAGCACCAGCGGGTTACTAAAGTCGGCCAGTGACTGCACCACTACGATTAAAAAAGCGTTCGCCAGTGCGGGTTTCAGCAGCGGGACAAACACGCCGTTAAAGGTCTGCCAGCGGCTGGCACGCAGGGTGTATGATGCTTCTTCCAGCGACGGATGAATGGTTTTGATTGCTCCGTCGAGGATCATAAACGCCATCGGCGTAAAGGCCAGAACCTGCGCCAGCCAGATGCCGGTAAAGCCATACAGCCAGTTGGTGTTGGTTAAACCAAACCATTCGACCATAAACTCGGTGATGTAACCGGAGCGTCCCATCATCAGCGTGACGCCTAAACCGACGACAAACGGCGGAGTGACGATCGGCAAAATCGAGAAGATACGTCCGATTATGGCGCTGCGTCTGGCGATACGGGTGGTGTAGATAGCCAGTACCAGACCAAAGAAGGTACAGCCGACGCCGACGGCAATCGACAGCATAATCGAGTTGAGGATCACCTGAATGATATGTGCCTGCGACAGCACATTCATAAACGCCAGCGGGGCAAATTCCCCGGCGTCGTTGGTGAACATCGGAATGAAAATGGCGATGCTTGGCCAGACGATAAAAATACCGATCAGCGCGACAATCGCGGTAAGCGAGCCGATGACGAAACGGTCACCGCCCAGCCATTCGAGGCGGGTGAGCGCCAGGGTCATGATTGCGCCAAGCGCCACAAACAGCACGATGGTGGCATAGCCTAAGCCGCGACCCTCAAGGGTGGCGCTGGCGACAATAAAGGCCATACAGAAAAATGCCCAACCCGCGTCAAGATAATGGCGGCTGCGCTGTTCGCGCCTGGCTTCATGGAATGGGCGCACCAGCAGCAGACTTGGCAGCAGATACCACAGCCAACTGATATTGAACTGCGACCAGCCGTAGGCGGCGAGTATTTCTTCCCGCGTTGACTCCAGCAGACCGTAGTCCAGGCTCCAGCTCGGCAGCAGGGCAAACGCCAGCCAGCCGAGCAAAACCCAAAGAAATATCGCATCCCGTTTTTTTACGGGATGGAGTGCAAGTGTGTGTGACATAGCGTTTCCGGTAATGTAGGCCGGGTAAGGCGTTTACGCCGCACCCGGCAAATGAACGCAACGTGGGTTTATTTACCCATCTTAACTTCGCTAACCCACTTATTGATCAACGCCTTACGTACGTCAGTCGAGCCGTACTTATCCATGTCGTAATTGATAAGCTTCAGGTCGTCGAGCTTCAGCGAGTTAGGGGAGGTCTCGGCGGTGGTGTTGGTCAGGATCTGATAGGATTTGCCTTTCTTCCACGCCAGCTCCTGCGCGTCTTTTGACAGCACCCAGTCAACGAACAGTTTGGCATTGTCGACGTTGCGCGCACCTTTCAGGATGCTGACGCCGCCGATTTCATAACCGGTGCCTTCGCATGGAGAAATCAGTTCCAGCGGTGCGCCCTGTTCTTTTTCCAGCGAGTAGTCGTGCAGGAAGCCGATGCCGATAGCCGTTTCACCGCGGGCAGCGTTACGCGCCGGGGCAATGCCGGATTTGGTGTATTGAGAGACGTTGGCGTTGAGCTGTTTCAGGTAATCAAAGGCCTGATCTTCGCCCCACAGTTGAGCAAAGGTCGCCAGCGCGGTGTAGGCGGTACCGGAGCTTTGCGGGTCAGCAATCTGGATTTCGCCCTTGTATTCCGGTTTGGTCAGATCCTTCCAGCATTTTGGCACCGGCAGGTTTTTCTCTTTCAGGCGCTGGGTATTAACGCCAAAGCCCAGAATACCGACGTAAACCGCCGAAGAGAGGTTACCTTTGACCTTTGCGGGATCGCGGAATTTCTCCATGATCTGTTCGAGGTTTGGTGATTTATACGGCTGTAGCAGACCCATTTCACCGGCCTGAGATTGTGGATCCAGCGTACCGCCGTACCACACATCCGCCTGCGGGTTTTTCTTCTCTGCATCCACTTTCGCCAGCGTACTGCCCGAGCCGTTGCGAATGAATGAGGTTTTCACATCATATTTTTCACCGAAGGCTTTGGTTTCGGTTTCGCACATCTCGTTGGTGGCGCTGCAATACACCACCAGGCGGCCCTGCGCCTGGGCTGCGTTGCTGAAGGCAGCCAGCGTCAGAGCGGAAGCAATCAGGGTAGAGGTAAGCGTCAGTTTCATTGTTTTATCCTTTGACTGAGAGAAGGGGTAATGCCCGCAATGAGCAACGGCATCAGCAATAAACCCATAAAGACAGCGGCAACCGAGAGCAAACTGAACATTCCCGACCAGCCGTAATGTTCTATGACCAACGACAGCGGCCAACCCGCCAGCGCGGCCCCCAGATAGGCGAAAAGCCCGAGAAAACCGGTAATTGAACCTGCCGCCGCTTTGTGTCCGCATTCAACGGCTGCGAGGCCAATTAGCATCTGTGGGCCAAACACAAAAAAGCCCACGGTAAAGAAACACACTGCCAGTAACGCGTAGTGGTGCACTGGTGCCAGCCACAGTGCGGCGACGGAAACCATCAGCCCCAGCGTGAACAGCAAAATCATCGGCGCACGTTGACCGCTGAACAGCAGATCCGATCCCCATCCGGCAAACAGCGCCCCCAGCAAGCCGCCAACTTCAAACAGCATCACCGTGGCATTGGCGCTGAGCAGATTCACGCCGTGGCTTTCCGTCAGCCAGATATTGCCCCAGTCGTTGAGCGCAATGCGGATCAAGTAGACCAATACATACGACACGCCGAGCAACCAGATCATCGGGTTTTTCAGCATGGTGGTGCGCAACATTTGCCACAGCCCCATCGGCGGGCTTTGCTGCTCCTGGCGTAGCTCCAGCGGGTCATGCCGCCATTCCCCAACCGTGGGTAATCCTTCTTCCTGGGGCGTGCCTTTCAATTGCAGGGTGAGCCAGATTCCCAATGCCATGCTGATTATCCCCGGTGCCAGCATGGCTGCCTGCCAGCCCCACCAATGGGCGGCAAAAGCGCTAATCAGCGGGATAATGGCGCCACCGATATTGATCGACATATTCCAGCAGCCCCACCAGAAGCCACGTTCGTTGCGCGAGTACCAGTGGGTCAGTAGTCGGGCACAGGGCGGCCAGCCCCACCCCTGAAAAAATCCGTTCAGCGTCCAGACCACCAGCAGCAGCGTCAGCGATTCCCCAAAGGCGAACAGCACGTTTAAAACGCCGGTAGCAAACAGGCCAATTCCCATAAATGCGCGCTGTCCGTGGCTGTCGTGCCACAGCCCAGCGGTAAATTTCGACAAACCATAGGTCAGATAAAACAGTGACCCAAGCAGGCCGATATCGCCTTTATCCAGACCCAGATCCGTTTGCAGCGCCGGGAGGACGTAGTTAACGCTTTTGCGCGTCAGATAAAACGCGGCGTAACCAATTACCATACACATCAGCAGCCGGGGGCGTAGCGCCCGGTATTGTTGGTCTGTTTCGCTGGCTGAGCGTGTATGCATGGCAGTCTCCGTTTGTGCTGACTATAGGAAAGTGAAAGCAAAAGGGGATGAGAGAAAGTCCGCAGTGACTAAGACTTTTTCCTGGTTAGCGGCTGGTTTGTTGCAAATTTGTGGGCAGGTTAACAATTACCCGCGTGCCGTTGTTTGATTCGAGCGTCAGTTCACCGCCAAGGGCGCTCACCCGTTCACGCATCCCCTGGATACCGAAACCGGGGATTTTTTCTGGCAGAATACCAACGCCGTTGTCAGCGACGTCCAGAAACAAGCAATGTTCCCGCTGGCGCAGCGTAATCGACACATCGCTGGCATCGGCATGTTTGCATACGTTATTGAGTAACTCCTGCAACAGGCGATACAGCGTGAAGCGCACCGTTTCGTTTTCTGGCGTATTCTCTAGCTGATAATCAAAGCGGCAGCGAATACCCCGCTCAGCAAAAGCAAATTCATTCACCAGATGATGTAGTGCATCTTTAAAAGACAGTTCATCGAGCGCGGGTGGGCGCAGCTGACGAAGTAGCTGGCGGGTCGAATGGTGAATACGCCGGGCCAGGTTGTTGATCTGATTTGCTGCTTCGAGCGTTTGCTCAGGGCCTGGCGCGCGTTTGACCAGTTGCGACTGAATTTGAATGGCGGTGATGTTCTGACCAATTTCGTCGTGCAGTTCCCGCGCCAGGCTTTTGCGCGTGTTTTCTTCGGTGCGGATCAGCTGTTCGGTCAGCGCGCGACGCGCCGCCAGTTCGGTTTCCAGACGCTGGCGATAATGGTGCAAATTTTGCGCCAGATGCTGCTGGCGGCTGATGGCGATCCCCAGCCCGATGCCGAGCAGCGCCTGGGTGGCGAGGAAAATCTCCAGCTCCAGTAAGTTACTGAACCCGACGCCGATTTGCCGGGCGATGGTGATCATCATACTGCCGAGCAATCCAGACAACACGCCGCCCTGCCAGCCAAATTTCCACGCCATCACCACGTTCGGTAAGAACACCACGATCAGCAACAGGCGCTCGATCTCCGGCGACAGCACCATCTGAGTACCGATGCCAATAATAAAAAACAGGCTACACCAGATGATAAGCGAGGTGCGCAGTGGGGGATTGGTGGTATCCAGCCCGAGCAGATGATAGCGGTGCTGTTGGCGCAGAAATTCATAGATCAGATAGACAAACGGCGTCAGCAACACGCCGCCGGTAAACGACGCCTGGCCAATCAACGTTGCCGGGCTCTGGATAAACGGTGAAAGCAGGGCGGTATTGAGCAATGAGGTGAGCGTTACGGCGGCCAGCAGCAGCGTTAAGCGTTGCCAGTAAAGGGGAAAGCGGTGCCAGTATGACTGGCCGATGCTCGCCGGAATCAGGCTAATTAACGGCGCAGCCAGCAGGATATAGCCATTCAGTAATTGCTCGCTGTGCAGCCAGAACAACATTAGCAGGGGGGGCAGCACCAGTGCGGGCCAGTAACGGCGAGAAAGCAGAATTAACAGCGCGAGATAGACGCCGTGCGGCAGAAATAGCGCCGCCTGCTGGCCGTTGTGGGTCAGGTAAAACCCCAGCGTCCACAGCATCAGCCAGCCCGATCCCCAGGCCAGCAGAATAAACAGAGAAATAACCCAATGCCGAAGGTTACGCGACATTAATGCCCCGTCAATAGCTGGTGGTCGAGCGCAAAATGCACCAGATCGATGGTGCTATGGCATTGCAGTTTGCCCAGCACGTTCGCCCGATGAACGTGCACCGTCTTGTGGCTGAGGTCGAGCTTGAAGGCGATCTCTTTCACGCTGTCGCCTTTGACCAGCAGATCAAACACT
The DNA here is from genome assembly GCF_014596815.2 of Citrobacter sp. C13. Classification (NCBI taxonomy): domain Bacteria; kingdom Pseudomonadati; phylum Pseudomonadota; class Gammaproteobacteria; order Enterobacterales; family Enterobacteriaceae; genus Citrobacter; species Citrobacter sp. C13. Next base: position 3,718,021 of record NZ_CP115024.1, on the reverse strand, counting down.
TCGCGCTCGCGTGGGGTCAGTACTTCCAGGACCTGCGCGGGCTGTTCGCCGCCGCGTAGCGCACGCAGCGCATCGGCGCACAGGTAATGGCCGCCCATACCTACCGAGCGTACTGCCTGCACCAGCTCTTCCGGGCCGCAGCGTTTGGTCAGGTAACCGCTGGCACCAGCGTCCAGCGCGCTTTGCACAAACGTGGGCGAGTCATAAATGCTGAGAATGATGGCGCGAAAACCGGGCTTTAGCGCCCGCAGTCGTTTTAACAGGCTCAGACCATTTTCATCCGGCATGGCGATATCCATTACCGCGACGCTGACGTCATCATGCAGAAGTGCAGACCAGGCCTCCGCTGCGCTGCTGTACTGACCGGTAACGTTAAGATCGTCTTCAAGACTGAGTAATTGCGCAAAGCCGGAACGCACCACCACATGGTCATCCACCAGCACAACATGAATCATGATATTGCTCTCTTGCCTGACAATGGCCCCTATGATGCCTGCCAGCACCGCGCTGGCAATCACCGTGGCGCGGATATGTAACGAATGTAACAAAATCGCAATAATTTACAGCGAGTGTAGGCCTGATAAGCGCATCAGGCATTGATTGCCGGATGGCGGCGCAAGCGCCTTATCCGGCCTACGTTCTGTAATGAGTGAAATAGCTAACTATTGCCGCTTTTTTTCTAAAAACAGATCGCTATTAACCAGAATTTTTAATTCCTTTATCAAATTGTGCCGCAACGAAATACTGCCTCCATAACAAGACAGGGGAGCAGACAATCATGGCTATTTCATCGCGTAACGCACTTCTTGCCGCACTGGCATTCATCGCATTTCAGGCGCAGGCGGTGAACCTCACCGTTGCTTATCAGACCTCCGCCGAACCTGCCAAAGTGGCGCAGACGGACAATACCTTTGCCAAAGAGAGCGGGGCGACCGTTGACTGGCGCAAATTCGACAGCGGCGCGAGCATCGTTCGTGCGCTGGCATCCGGTGATGTGCAGATCGGTAATCTTGGCTCCAGCCCGCTGGCGGTCGCTGCCAGCCAGCAGGTGCCTATTGAGGTTTTCCTACTGGCATCAAAGCTCGGCAATTCTGAAGCGCTGGTGGTGAAGAAAAACATCAGTAAACCGGAAGATTTGATTGGCAAACGCATTGCCGTGCCGTTTATTTCCACCACCCATTACAGCCTGCTGGCGGCGTTGAAACACTGGGGGATTAAACCCGGCCAGGTGGAGATCGTGAACCTGCAGCCACCGGCGATTATTGCTGCATGGCAGCGCGGAGATATTGATGGTGCGTATGTCTGGGCGCCTGCGGTCAACGCGCTGGAAAAAGACGGTAAGGTGTTAACGGACTCCTCACAGGTTGGCGAGTGGGGAGCACCGACGCTTGACGTGTGGGTGGTGCGCAAAGATTTTGCCGAGAAGCATCCTGAGGTGGTGAAAGCCTTTGCCAAAAGCGCTATCGATGCCCAGCAGCCTTATATCGCTAATCCTGATGAATGGCTGAAGCAGCCGGAGAATATCAGCAAACTGTCGCGTTTGAGCGGCGTACCGGAGGCGGATGTACCGGGGCTGGTGAAAGGTAACACTTACCTGACACCGCAACAGCAAACCGCTGAGCTAACCGGCCCGGTGAACAAAGCGATTATCGACACCGCGCAGTTCCTTAAAGAGCAGGGCAAAGTCCCCGCTGTCGCGACAGATTACAGCCAGTACGTTACCGATCGCTTCGTGCAATAAATAAGGAGGCGATGATGCTGCAAATCTCTCATCTTGCCGCCAGCTACGGTGGAAAACCGGCGCTGGAGGATATCAACCTGACGCTCGATAGTGGTGAACTGCTGGTGGTACTCGGGCCTTCCGGTTGCGGGAAAACCACGCTGTTAAATCTGATTGCCGGATTTGTGCCGTATCAGCATGGCAGCATCACGCTGGCGGGTAACAGTGTTGACGGTCCGGGGGCAGATCGCGGGGTCGTTTTCCAGAATGAAGGTCTGCTGCCCTGGCGTAACGTGCAGGACAACGTGGCTTTTGGTCTGCAACTGGCGGGCGTGGACAAGCAGCTGCGCCAGCGTATTGCCCTGGATATGTTGCAGAAAGTCGGGCTGGAGGGCGCGGGAAAACGCTTTATCTGGCAACTTTCCGGTGGGCAACGTCAGCGCGTCGGCATTGCGCGGGCGCTGGCGGCCAATCCGCAGCTGTTGCTGCTGGATGAACCTTTTGGCGCGCTCGACGCCTTTACTCGCGAGCAGATGCAAACCCTGCTGCTGAAGCTGTGGCATGAGACCGGCAAACAGGTGCTGCTGATTACCCACGATATTGAAGAAGCAGTGTTTATGGCGACAGAACTGGTATTGCTGTCCCCAGGCCCTGGCCGGGTACTGGAACGTCTGCCGCTCAATTTCGCCCGTCGCTTTGTGGCTGGAGAGTCGAGCCGCAGCATTAAGTCCGATCCGCAGTTTATCGCCATGCGCGAGTACGTGTTAGGTCGTGTCTTTGAACAACGGGAGGCATTCTCATGAGCGTGGTGATTAATGATAAACCCCGTCGCCAGCGGGTGCTGAACTGGCGTTGGCCGTTTTCGCGACAGATTACCTTAAGCCTCGGTACGCTGGCCGTCATTCTGGCGGTGTGGTGGACGGTGGCGGCGCTGCAGTTAATCAGTCCGTTGTTTTTGCCGCCACCGGGACAGGTTTTACAAAAGCTGCTCGTCATTGCCGGGCTGCAAGGGTTTATGGATGCCACGCTGTGGCAGCATCTGGCGGCGAGTCTGACGCGTATTGTTATCGCGCTGCTGGCGGCGGTGCTGCTGGGCGTTCCGGTTGGGATCGCGATGGGGCTGAGTCCTACGATGCGCGGCATTCTCGATCCGATCATTGAACTGTATCGTCCGGTTCCTCCCCTGGCCTATTTACCGCTGATGGTCATTTGGTTTGGCATCGGTGAAACCTCCAAGATCCTGCTGATCTATCTGGCGATTTTCGCCCCTGTGGCGATGTCGGCGCTGGCGGGGGTGAAAAGTGCGCAGCAGGTGAGAGTGCGCGCCGCACAGTCGCTGGGGGCCAGCCGTGCGCAGGTGCTGTGGTTTGTTATTTTGCCGGGGGCATTACCGGAGATCCTCACCGGGTTACGCATTGGGCTTGGCGTGGGTTGGTCGACGCTGGTGGCGGCTGAACTGATCGCGGCCACGCGAGGGTTAGGATTTATGGTGCAGTCAGCCGGTGAGTTTCTGGCAACGGATGTGGTGCTGGCAGGGATCGCGGTCATTGCCGTTATCGCATTTATTTTAGAACTGGGTCTGCGCGCGATTCAGCGTCGCCTGACGCCCTGGCATGGAGAAGTACAATGAGTGAACGTTTGAGCATTACCCCGCTGGGGCCGTATATTGGCGCACAAATCACTGGTGCGGATTTAACGCGTCCGCTGAGCGATAATCAGTTTGAACAGCTTTATCACGCGGTACTGCGTCACCAGGTGGTGTTTCTGCGTGAGCAGGTGATTACGCCGCAACAGCAGCGGGCGCTGGCGCTGCGTTTCGGCGATCTGCATATTCATCCGGTCTATCCACATTCCGAAGGGGTAGAGGAAATTATCGTACTGGATACTCATAACGACAATCCGCCGGATAACGACAACTGGCACACCGATGTCACCTTTATTGACACGCCGCCTGCCGGGGCGATTCTGGCTGCAAAAGAGCTGCCATCGACCGGGGGAGACACCCTGTGGACCAGTGGGATTGCCGCTTATGATGCCTTGTCTGAGCCGTTTCGCCAGTTGCTGAGCGGCCTGCGGGCAGAACATGATTTTCGTAAATCATTTCAGGAATATAAATACCGCAAGACGCCAGAGGAGCATCAGCGCTGGCTGGAAGCGGTGGCGAAGCATCCGCCCCTGTTGCATCCGGTGGTGCGTACGCATCCGGTGAGCGGGAAGCAGGCGCTATTCGTGAATGAAGGATTTACCACGCGAATTGTCGATGTCACGGAAAAAGAGAGCGAGGCGTTACTGAGTTTTTTATTCGCGCATATCACTAAACCGGAGTTTCAGGTGCGCTGGCGTTGGCAGCCCAACGATGTGGCGATTTGGGATAATCGCGTGACGCAGCATTATGCGAATGCGGATTATCTGCCACAGAGGCGCATTATGCACCGGGCGACAATTTTGGGAGACAAGCCGTTTTATCGGGCGGGATGATTGCCGGCGGCGATTGACTTACCGGGCCTACGATCTGTAGGCCGGATAAAGCGAAACCGCCATCCGGCAACAATGTGATTAGCGCAGGATTTTTTTCTCAGCCAGATCCAGTGCGAAGTAGCTGAAGATCAGATCCGCGCCAGCGCGTTTGATCGAGCCTAAGCTTTCCAGCACCACTTTCTCTTCATCTATAGCACCCGCCATCGCCGCGAATTTGATCATCGCGTATTCACCGCTGACCTGATAAGCGCCAATCGGCAGCTCGGTGCGCTCGCGGATATCGCGCAGAATATCGAGGTAGGCGCCTGCCGGTTTCACCATCAGGCAGTCTGCTCCCTGGGCTTCATCCAGCAGCGATTCGCGGATCGCTTCCCGACGGTTCATCGGGTTCATTTGATAGGTTTTACGATCGCCTTTCAGCGCGGTGCCTGCGGCTTCACGGAACGGGCCGTAGAAAGAAGAGGCAAACTTGGTGGAGTAGGACATGATCGCAGTATCGGTGAAGCCCGCGGCGTCCAGCGCCTGGCGAATAGCCTGTACCTGGCCGTCCATTGCGGCGGAAGGGGCGATGAAATCTGCGCCCGCTGCTGCGGCAACGACTGCCTGTTTGCCGAGATTAGCAAGGGTTAAGTCGTTATCAACGCCGTGTTCGCATAATACGCCGCAGTGGCCGTGCGAGGTGTATTCACAGAAACAGGTGTCGGACATGACGATCATTTCTGGTACGGTCTGCTTACAGATACGCGACATGCGCGCCACCAGACCGTCTTCTTTCCAGGCATCGCTGCCGGTCTCATCGGTGTGATGAGAAATCCCGAAGGTCATGACCGAGCGGATACCTGCATTAGCAATACGTTCGATTTCGCGCGCCAGGTGTTTCTCTGGAATGCGCATCACGCCGGGCATGGCGTCGATAGCTTTGTAATCGTCGAGTTCTTCTTCAACAAAGATCGGCAACACCAGGTCATTTAAGCTGAGTGTTGTCTCTTCAAACATAGCGCGCAGCGCAGGGGATTTGCGCAGGCGACGAGGGCGTTGGATTAGGTCTGTCATGGTATGCCTGATGTTTGTGGAATCGAAGGCCGTAGTATACCCGAACCTGAGGGCGAGGGGTTTACGAAAGTTGGCGTTATGCCGAGGTTATGGTGATGTTACCAATGCTTGGTATTATGTATTATCTCTATTTTTGCAATTATGACTATTTTAAATAATGATTAGTTTTATGGTGAATTTAGTTTAATTTAATTTTTAATTAAGTGGCGGGGTTTAACGGTATTTATTTGCTGACGTTTTATTTTTAAGTTAATCATAAATTTAATATATTGTTTTGCCAGTGTCTTTGCATGTAACTGTCTAAAATAGAAATGATTTTTACGTTTGTTTGCTGTTTCGAATAATTTGCATATCTATTGTCCGTAATCGGACTTAAGCCAAAGAATAATTGAACCTTTCCTTTGTGAAACCGCATAATCCTTCCCGCGAAACATAAAATGTTTTCTTTGCATTGATAATTGATGGATCAACTATATTACGTCCCTGAGGAGGGATGACAAATGCACACTTGGAAAAAGAAGCTTGTAGTATCACAATTAGCATTAGCCTGCACTTTGGCAATCACTTCTCAGGCGAATGCTTCAACTGATATCTCTGGGACCACCTACACAACGTTTGCTCATTATAATGACGCATCTTATGCGGATGACGTCTATTATGATGGATATGTCGGTTGGAACAATTACGATACCGATAGTATTTATAACGGTGATATTTATCCGGTAATCAATAACGCCACTGTCAACGGCGTTATTTCTACTTATTATCTGGATGATGGGCTGTCTACTAACACCAATAACAACAGCCTGACCATTAAAAACAGCACCATTCACGGTATGGTGACATCCGAATGTATGACCACGGATTGTACTAACCGTACGGGTACTGACTATTACTACGATCGCCTGGCGATGAACGTCATCAACTCAACTATCGATGACAACTACGAACATTATACCTACAACGGTACGTATAATGACGCAGCTGACACGCACGTTGTCGACGTTTATAACCTGGGTACGGCTATCACGCTGGATCAAGAAGTTGATCTGTCTATCTCCGCCAACTCTCACGTCGCTGGCATTACCCTGACTCAGGGTTACGAGTGGGCAGATATTGACGATAATACCGTCAGCACTGGCGTAAACAGCAGTGAAGTATTTAACAACACTATCGCTGTCAGCGATTCTACCGTGACCTCTGGCTCATGGTCTGACGAAGGTACCACCGGCTGGTTTGGTAACACCAGCAATGCAAGCGACTACAACGGTAATGGCTGGAACGCTGACGATATTGCATTAGCGGTTATTGCACATCCGGATGCGGATAACGCGATGCAGACCACTGCCACGTTTGATAATTCCACGCTGATGGGTGACGTGCTGTTCTCCAGCAACTTCGATGAGAACTTCTTCCCGAACGGTGCTGACACTTATCGTGATACCGATGCTGACCTGGATACCAATGGTTGGGACGGTACTGACCGTCTGGATCTGACCCTGAACAATGGCAGTAAGTGGGTCGGTGCGGCAATGTCTGTGCACCAGGTTGATCTTGGTACAGATGCTAATGGCGATGGTGTTTTCGAAAAAACAGTTGATACAGATGGTGACGGTATTCTGGATGCAACAACTCCAGACGGCGTGTATGACAGCTACGCTGCAGGCACTGAAGCCACCGCTACTCTGATCGACATCACCGCTAACAGCCTGTGGCCGGATTCAACCTACGGAATCGATAGCGACACAACTTCTTATGACGAAAATGGTCATGTAGTTGGCAACGCTGTCTACCAGAGCGGCCTGTTCAACGTCACGCTGAACGGTGCTTCACAGTGGGATACCACCAAAACTTCCCTGATTGATACCCTGAGCATCAACAGCGGTTCGGTTGTCAACGTGGGTGATTCTATCCTGATCTCCGACACTATTGGCCTGACCGGTGGTTCTGCACTGAACATCAACGAAGATGGTCATGTTGCAACAGATACTCTGTCTATCGACAACAGTACTGTAACGATTGCTGACGACGTATCTGCTGGCTGGAGTGTAGGTAGTGCTGCGCTGTATGCAAACACCATTAACGTCACCAACAACGGTGTTCTGGATGTGGGTAACAGTACCGGTAATGCGCTGCAGGTTGATACCCTGAATCTGACCAGCTACACCGACGCTTATAACCATGTTAACGCGGGTGTTTTCGACATCAACAGCAACAACTATGTGCTGGATGCTGACTTGACCAACGATCGCACTAACGATGAATCTCAGTCTAACTACGGTTATGGCGTGATCGCGATGAACTCTGATGGTCATCTGACTATCAACGGTAACGGCGATTCCGACACCTCAGGCGATCAGTCTGAAGTTGATAACTATGGTGACCATGTAGCGGCGGCAACCGGTAACTACAAAGTCCGCATCGACAACGCTACTGGCGCAGGTTCTGTTGCGGATTACAAAGGTAACGAGCTGGTCTACGTTAACGACGCGAACAGCACCGCGACCTTCTCTGCAGCCAACAAAGCTGACCTGGGTGCTTACACCTATCAGGCACAGCAGCAGGGTAACACCGTTGTTCTGCAGCAGATGGAACTGACAGACTACGCGAACATGGCGCTGAGCATTCCGTCTGCTAACACCAATATCTGGAACCTGGAACAAGATACCGTTGGTACTCGTCTGACTAACGCGCGTCATGGTCTGGTTGATAACGGTGGTGCATGGGTTAGCTACTTCGGTGGTAGCTTCGATGCAGATAATGGCACCATTAACTACGATCAGGATGTTAACGGCATCATGGTCGGTGTTGATTCCAAAATTGATGGTAACAACGCTAAGTGGATTGTCGGTGCTGCAGCAGGCTTCGCGAAAGGTGATATGAGCGACCGTACCGGTCAGGTGGATCAGGATAGCCAGACTGCCTACATCTACTCTTCTGCTCACTTTGCCAACAACATCTTTGTTGACGGTAACTTAAGCTACTCTCACTTCAACAACGATTTGACTGCTAACATGAGCAACGGTCAGTATGTTGATGGTAGCACCTCATCTGACGCCTGGGGCTTTGGCCTGAAACTGGGTTATGACCTGAAGCTGGGTGACGCAGGTTACGTAACGCCATACGGCAGCGTATCCGGTCTGTTCCAGTCTGGTGATGATTATAAGCTGAGCAACGACATGAAAGTTGATGGTCAGTCTTATGACAGCATGCGCTATGAACTCGGTGTAGATGCAGGTTATACCTTCGCCTACAGCGACGACCAGGCGCTGACCCCGTACTTCAAACTGGCCTACGTTTACGACGACTCTAATAACGATTCTGACGTAAACGGCGACTCTATCGACAACGGTGTAGAAGGTTCTGCGGTGCGTGTTGGACTGGGTACTCAGTTCAGCTTTACCAAAAACTTCAGCGCGTACACCGATGCTAACTACCTCGGTGGTGGCGATGTTGATCAAGACTGGTCTGCAAATGTTGGTGTTAAATATACCTGGTAAGACATCTCTTGTTGTTAAAGAAAAGATAATCTAACTCAGAAAAATGCCCGTCACGGATTTGACGGGCATTTATTGCAAGGAATGCCCAAATGTTGTCTGCAAATAAACCGCTTGTGGAATTTGGTAAGCTTGATAAATGTTTGTCAAAATATGGCAAACACTTTGAGTGTGATAACGATAAAGAAATAATTTATTCTAGTGATATAAACAGTGACGATACCTTTATCATTTTAAATGGTGTAATTTCCCTGAGGCGAGGGGAGAATGTGCTGGTCGGTATTGCGCAGGCACCGTTTATTATGGGGCTTTCAGATGGTGTGATAAAAACAGATATACAATACAGATTAATCACAGAAAGCGATTGTACGGGATACCATCTACCTGCCTCGCAAACAATTAATATAATTGAAGAGTGCCAGCTTTGGCGTGAAGCTTTTTGTTGGTTGGCATGGCAAAACTCCATGCTTGAATTACGCGATCTGCAGTTGATCGGCAACAACTCCTACGATCAGATCCGCGCGACATTGATCTCTATGACGAAATGGGATGAAGCCCTTCGTTCACGCATTGGCGTTATGAACTATATTCACCAACGCACACGAATTTCACGCTCGGTTGTCGCTGAGGTTCTCGCGGCATTGCGCAAAGGCGGTTACATTGAAATGAATAAAGGCAAACTGGTGTGCATTAACCGTTTGCCTTTTGAGTATTGAATCAGGATGCAGGAATGACCTGTGGCTTGTACCCGCTCAATTCTGCAACCAGTTCGTTGATACCGTCGCTCATATTGGTAAAACGGGTCAGCGGAGAGCGCGTCACTACGACAAATGCCCCAACGTTTTGCTGTGGGATCATCGCCATATAGGTAATGAAGCCACCGCCGCCACCGGTTTTTTGAATAATTCCCGGTCTGCCATTCTTCGGCGCCATGTAGACCCAGCCCAAACCAAGCGCATCGGCTCTGCCTGGAACGTCCATTCCCACCACTTTAGTTAATTGTGTACGCTGGTAAATCAGCGTCTGCATCCGGTCGGCCTGCTGGCTACGATGATAAAAGTCAGAAGAGAGATACTGCTGCATCCAGCGCATCATATCGCCAGGCGTTGAATAAACGCCGCCGCTACCCATCGCTGCCAGAGTATTGTTACAAGGGCTGGCACCTTTTTCCGCGACCATCAGGCGTCGACACTGATCGGGGGACGGCGTAAAGGTGGTGTCTTTCATCCCCAGCGGGCGGGTGATTTTTTCTTCAAACAGCTGCGGATAAGGCTTACCTGACGCGGTACCCAGCGCATCGGCCAGCAGATCAAACGCCAGGTTGGAATAAGAAGCCTGCGATCCTGGCGCGGCTTTAAGCGTAGCCGTTGAGAGATAGCTCCAGCGCTGCTCGCGGGTTGGCCAGACAAACACCGGCCGTTTGGCTGCCCCGCCTGGCTGTTCGCGCGGTAGTGCGCTGGTATGTGTCGCCAGATTCACCAGCGTAATTGGTGTTCCTTGATAAGTGGGTACGCGTGCGCCAGGTGGTGCATATTTACTCAATGGATCGTTGAGTTTGACCGTGCCTTGATCGAGTAATTTCACCAGCATTTCGCTGGTCATTAATTTGGTAATTGAGGCAATGCGGATTACGGAATCCAGTTGCGGGTGAACATTATTGCCGGGGCGTGTTTCACCAAAACTGCGAAATACACGCTGATTACCATCAATCACCACGAGCGCCATCCCCGTAGCACCACTGCCGTAAAATATATGGTCGGCATAACGATCAACGATATCAGAGGCGAAGACCGGATCGGTTATAGGCTGTGCCGCCTGGACAGATGTCAATGACGCCGCACACAGCGCGGCAGAAAAAAGCAGACTACGTTTCAACGGTGGTGTCCATGAGTTAGAGAAAGTGAAAAAGGATGTCGTGCGTATGCGTATTTATACTACTCATCGGCGTATTGCAAAGCGCTTATCAACCAATGATAGTGGGAAAAACGTAACGATGAGTAAACACAGGAGTTTCCTGGATTGCGGATGTTCGCTTTTGTGATCTCACGCTGTGATAATCTGCACATACTGGAACGTTGTCGAGTGTGAAAACCACAGAAACAATTCTTCATAACCGAGGTGCGAACTAAGTGCCTCGGTTTTGGTCACAATTGTCGGTTTCAGCTTGTGTTTTTGGGCGTAAGCCGTCTGGCCTCCGCACTCTACGGTGGCAAATGCACAGCAGTCGTCATAACGATAAGAAGTTAGCAGGAGAGCACTATGTTTAAGTCTTTTTTCCCAAAGCCGGGGCCGTTCTTTATTTCGGCATTTATTTGGGCACTCGTCGCCGTTGTATTCTGGCAAGCAGGTGGGGGAGCCTGGGTTGCACATATTACCGGCGCGTCGGGAGACGTACCTATTAGCGCAGCGCGTTTCTGGTCGTTGGATTACCTGATTTTTTATGCGTACTACATTCTTTGTGTCGGGGTGTTCGCGCTGTTCTGGTTTCTCTACAGCCCACACCGCTGGCAGTACTGGTCTATTCTGGGCACATCGCTGATTATTTTTGTGACCTGGTTTCTGGTTGAAGTTGGCGTCGCCGTCAACGCCTGGTATGCGCCATTTTATGACCTGATTCAAACTGCGCTCAGCGCACCACACAAGGTGAAGATTGAGCAGTTCTATCATGAAGTGGGCATTTTTCTCGGTATTGCGCTGATAGCCGTAGTCATTGGCGTGATGAACAACTTCTTCGTCAGCCACTATGTGTTCCGCTGGCGTACCGCGATGAACGAACACTATATGGCGCACTGGCAGCATTTGCGTCACATCGAAGGCGCAGCGCAGCGTGTGCAGGAAGACACCATGCGTTTTGCTTCTACGCTGGAAGATATGGGCGTCAGCTTTATCAACGCGATTATGACGCTGATTGCCTTCCTGCCTGTACTGGTTACGCTCTCTGCCCATGTTCCTGACCTGCCGATTGTTGGACATGTGCCTTATGGCCTGGTGATTGCCGCGATTGTCTGGTCGCTGATGGGAACCGGTTTACTGGCCGTGGTCGGGATAAAACTTCCCGGGCTGGAGTTTAAAAACCAGCGCGTGGAAGCGGCCTATCGTAAAGAATTGGTGTATGGCGAAGATGATGGCAACCGTGCGACGCCACCGACGGTGCGTGAACTGTTCCATGCGGTACGGCAAAACTACTTCCGCCTCTATTTTCACTATATGTACTTCAATATCGCCCGTATTCTTTACCTGCAGGTTGATAACGTTTTCGGTTTGTTCCTGCTGTTTCCGTCAATTGTTGCCGGTACGATTACGCTCGGTTTGATGACGCAAATCACCAACGTGTTTGGCCAGGTGCGCGGCTCGTTCCAGTATCTGATTAACTCCTGGACAACGTTAGTGGAACTGATGTCTATTTATAAGCGTCTGCGCAGCTTTGAACGAGAGCTTGATGGTCAGGATATTCAGGAAGTTACCCATACGCTGAGTTAATAATAAGGAGATGTTATGTCGACGGTTTCCCGTCTTTACCCCTTGTCTGGTCTGGCAGCACTGGTGCTGGTGGGATGTAGTAGCCAACCCGCGCAGCCGCTAAAAAAGGGGGAGAAAGCCGTCGATGTGGCGAGCGTGGTGCGCCAGAAAATGCCCGCCAGCGTGAAAGACCGGGACGCGTGGGCGCAGGATTTGGCAAAGACCTTTGAAAGCCAGAAGCTGGCACCGACGGTTGAAAACATCTGTTCGGTGCTGGCGGTAGCGCAGCAGGAGTCAAACTTCCAGGCCGATCCGGCTGTTCCTGGTTTAAGCAAAATAGCCTGGAAAGAGATTGATCGTCGCGCAGAACGCATGCATATCCCGCTGTTTGTCGTGCATACCGCGCTAAAGATTAACTCGCCAACGGGGAAAAGCTACAGCGAGCGTCTGGATACGGTGAAGACGGAAAAACAGCTTAGCGCTATCTTTGATGATTTCATCAACATGGTGCCGATGGGGCAGACATTGTTTGGATCGCTTAATCCGGTACATACCGGTGGTCCAATGCAGGTCAGTATCGCGTTTGCTGAGCAGCACACCAGCGGGTATCCGTGGAAAATGGCGGGGACGGTACGTCAGGAAGTGTTTAGCCGCCGTGGTGGGTTGTGGTTCGGTACGTATCATCTGCTCAACTACCCGGCGAATTACAGTGCGCCAATCTTCCGCTTCGCCGATTTTAATGCCGGATGGTATGCGAGCCGCAATGCAGCTTTCCAGAATGCGGTCAGTAAAGCCAGTGGAGTGAAGCTGGCGATGGACGGGGATTTGATTCTCTATGGCAGCAGTGAGCCGGGCAAAACGGAGCTGGCGGTACGTAAACTGGCCGGGAAGCTAGGGATGAGCGAGAGTGAGATCCGCCGTCAACTGCAAAAAGGTGACAGCCAGGCCTTTGAAGAGACCGCACTGTACGAGAAGGTCTACAAGCTGGCGGAAGCGAAGACCGGGAAAGCGCTTCCTCGAGAAATGCTGCCGGGCATTCAACTGGAAAGCCCGAAGATCACGCGTAATCTGACTACCGCATGGTTTGCTAAACGCGTGGACGATCGTCGGGCGAAGTGTATGAGTCAGTCATCTTTATGATGACGGTGACGCCAGTGCATGATCGCCGCGATGGCACCAAGAATCAGGCTTCCTACCAGGAAGGGGATCAGTCCAAAGAGAGTACCGACGCCTAAACCGATTTCGACCCGCGGGCGTCCTGTCTCTTGCATTTGCAGCTGCATCAGTTCTTCATAGATGCCGGGCGCGTGGGCCAACAGATTTAAAATCTGTGCACCCGCCCAGAAGCAAAACAGCACAAATACGGCATACGCAATGTTGCCGGGCAGGGAGGAGGGATCCCGATGCTTGCCCTTAAACAGGGATTTTGAGAGCGTAAAATCAGCCATAAAGACCTCCGGAAATAACCTGCTTTTTTTGACGTAATGCCTGGAACTGAGAGTGAGTCTGACAGGTGATCGGCAATGTCAATATCAGAATGATGGTAATTTCAGGTAGAGATTATTCCTGGATTTCGGTTTTTTGTTGATGGTCACAATTATGTAACCTTAAGTGAAACTGAGTTACATTTAAGAAATTCCGCACAGACCACAGACGCCCTCGGGGAAATGTGCGAGGATGCCTCCCTGTGTTGTATTTTCACCGGAGCTGTTATGAACCTGCCTGTAAAAATCCGCCGAGACTGGCACTACTATGCTTTCGCTATTGGGCTTATCTTTATTCTGAATGGCGTGGTGGGGTTATTAGGTTTTGAAGCGCAGGGATGGCAAACCTATGCGGTGGGGCTGGTGACCTGGGTGATTAGCTTTTGGCTGGCCGGATTAATCATCCGTCGCCGCGTTGAAGATGATGAAGCAAAGGATGCCCAATAGCTCTATCAGGCATCCTGACGGGTTTACATACTGGTTTTCAGCGCGCTATCTGCAGCATGGCGTTCCAGTGCCAGTTCGATCAGGCGAGTGATCAAATCGGTATAGCCTAAACCGCTCGCCTGCCACAGTTTCGGATACATACTGATGTTGGTAAAGCCAGGCAGCGTGTTGATCTCATTGATCACAACGTCGTTTTCAGCAGTTAAGAAGACGTCCACGCGCGCCATGCCGGCACAGCCCAGAGTCTGGTATGCCTGAATGGCGATTTCGCGGATCTTATCGTTAATCTCTGGCGCAATTGCTGCCGGAACGACAACTTTGGCACCGTTATCGTCAATGTATTTAGTGTCGTAAGCGTAAAAATCGCTGTTCAGCACGATCTCACCACAGGTACTGGCCTGCGGATGATCGTTGCCCAGTACCGCACATTCGATCTCGCGGCCTTTGATCCCTTGCTCCACAACGACTTTATGATCGAATTCAAATGCCAGCGCGACGGCCTGATCGTATTGGGCTTCGCTGGTTACTTTACTGACGCCAACGGACGATCCCTGGTTGGCCGGTTTTACAAACAGCGGCAGACCCAGGCGGGATTCTACTTCGGCAAAGCTGATGCTGTTGCGATTCGCGCGAGTGAGCGTAATAAATGGCGCGATGTTTAACCCGGCATCACGCAGCAGACGTTTGGTCACGTCTTTATCCATACAGGCAGCAGAACCCAGCACATCAGAACCGACAAACGGCAGGTTCGCCACGCGCAGCATGCCCTGCAGAGAGCCATCTTCACCCAAAGTACCGTGTACGATTGGGAAAATAACATCGACCGTCGGCAGTGGTTGACCGTTTTGTGCATCGATCAACTGGTGCTCTTGTTTACCGGGTACCTGCGCCAGGCTGGTTTCAGAAGGCCGCAGCGCAATATGCGCCGGATCGTCTGAATTGAGCAGATAGCTACTGGCATCGCTGACGTGCCATTGCCCTTGTTTATCAATACCTAACAGCACAACGTCAAAGCGAGTCTTGTCGATGGCATCGACAATATTTTTTGCCGATTGCAATGACACTTCATGTTCCGCTGATTTACCACCAAATACGATTCCTACCCGCAACTTTGCCATCTTAAAAACCCATTCCATGAATGCAAAGCACATACATTACCACGACAAAACGCAGGTTTCCTCGGCTTCTGGCAGATTGTTTTGGCGGACGACAGGGGAATAGAACAGAACAAACATGCGGCTCGTACGTGAAGCACAATCCCCTGTTTATATTATGGGTTTGATGTGAGCTGTATCACAAATATGATGAGCGGGAAGATAAAATCCTAAACTGTGATTTATCGCACCTGTGGACCCTTATTCGGCTAAGTAATTTGTTAAGCTGCTCGCAGTTTTCAGCTACTTATCGTTATGAGTCCTTATGGAATCCTGGAGAGTTAACCTTATTTCCGTTTGGTTCGGGTGCTTTTTTACCGGACTGGCGATTAGCCAAATCTTGCCTTTTTTACCACTCTATATCTCCCAACTGGGCGTGACCTCGCATGAAGCGCTATCAATGTGGTCCGGATTAACGTTCAGCGTCACCTTCCTGATTTCAGCCATTGTTTCTCCGATGTGGGGCAGTCTAGCCGACCGCAAAGGACGCAAGCTGATGCTGCTGCGGGCCTCACTGGGTATGGCCATTGCGATTTTGCTCCAGGCATTTGCCACTAACGTCTGGCAGCTTTTTCTGCTGCGCGGGGTGATGGGGTTAACCTCCGGCTATATTCCTAATGCGATGGCGCTGGTTGCGTCACAGGTTCCACGCGAGCGCAGCGGCTGGGCGCTGAGTACGCTCTCAACGGCGCAAATTAGCGGCGTCATTGGCGGGCCGCTGATGGGGGGATTTATTGCTGACCACGTTGGCTTACGGGCTGTATTCTGTATTACCGCAGCCTTGCTGGTCGTGAGCTTCCTGGTCACGCTGTTCTTAATCAAAGAGGGCGTGCGTCCGACAATCAAAAAAAGCGAGCGTCTGAGCGGAAAGGCCGTGTTTGCCTCGCTGCCTTATCCGGCGCTGGTGATCAGCCTGTTTTTTACGACGATGGTGATCCAACTGTGTAACGGCTCAATTGGGCCAATTCTGGCGCTGTTTATTAAATCGATGGTCCCAGACAGTTCGAATATTGCCTTTCTCAGCGGACTGATTGCGTCGGTTCCGGGCATCTCGGCGCTGATTTCAGCCCCCCGACTCGGTAAATTAGGCGACCGTATTGGGACCGAGCGGATTTTAATGGCGACCTTAATCTTCGCGGTGGTGCTGTTTTTCGCCATGTCGTGGGTTACCACGCCGTTGCAACTGGGAATTTTGCGTTTTCTGCTCGGCTTTGCCGACGGCGCGATGTTGCCGGCGGTGCAGACGCTGCTGGTGAAATACTCCAGCGACCAGATAACCGGGCGCATCTTTGGCTATAACCAGTCATTTATGTATCTCGGCAATGTCGCCGGGCCATTAATGGGGGCGACGGTTTCGGCAATGGCGGGATTCCGTTGGGTGTTCATTGCTACAGCAAGCATTGTGCTTATCAATATCTGGCAACTGGCTATCGCGTTACGACGTCGGCGCGGGGTTCGTTGAGTTCCTGATTAACAACGCTGCTTGTCAGCGTTGTTAATCCATAATTGCGTATTATATATTTGTGTGATTATTAATTTTCTTACCTTTTTATATTGAATCATTCTGCATCCAGACGCATTTACCCTTATTTTGTGTTGTGATTGTTTTCGCAAATCTTTTTATTCCTTATAAAAATACAACTTTCATCCTCTAGGCAGTTGTGAGCCTTAATGATAACGTGGCCCATATTTTGTTAAGGGAATAGGCAAATGAAAAACCTCGTCACTGAGTTGTTACTTAAGCTCGCGCAAAAAGAAGAAGAGTCGCAAGATCTGGCGGCACAGGTCGAAACGTTGGAACGGGTAATCATCGAAATGCTGCGCAATATGGCGTGGAACGATCGGCAAATATTTATTCGTCAAATTGAGGGGGCGCTGGCTGATGTAAACCACATGCCCGCGTTTCTGACGAACATACATAGCGCTTGCGAGGGCGTACAAAAAGCGTTTTGAACCCTCTGTGGCGGGACACCCACAAATTATCATAAAAGTGTCATATCAAATACTTATAGTCGCTTTGTTTTAATTTTACCGTATTTATACATGGAGAATATAAAGTGAAACAAAGCGCACTCGCTATTGCCCTGTTACCTTTGCTGTTTACCCCGGTTATTAATGCAGAAACATCTACTGTAGCGGTTATGGATAATCGTGCCGCTCAAGGTGATATCACCACGCCGGGTGGCGCTCGCCGATTGTCTGCCGATCAAACGGCGGCTCTGCGCGAATCCCTGAACGATAAACCAGCCAAAAATATTATTTTGCTGATTGGCGATGGGATGGGCGATTCCGAAATAACGGCAGCGCGAAATTATGCTGAAGGCGCGGGCGGCTTTTTTAAAGGTATTGATGCTTTACCGCTGACCGGGCAATACACGCATTATGCGTTGGATAAGAAAACAGGGAAACCTGATTATGTGACAGATTCAGCAGCATCCGCGACGGCGTGGACGACCGGCGTTAAAACTTACAATGGTGCTCTGGGCGTTGATATTCGTGAAAAAGATCACGCCACTATTCTGGAAATGGCCAAAGCGGCAGGTCTGGCGACAGGCAACGTTTCCACGGCTGAATTGCAGGATGCCACCCCGGCCGCACTGGTTGCCCATGTCACTTCGCGTAAATGCTATGGCCCGAGCGTGACGGCTGAAAAATGCCCGACGAACGCGCTGGAAAAAGGCGGTAAAGGGTCGATTACCGAACAATTATTGAATGCCCGTGCGGATGTTACGTTAGGCGGCGGAGCAAAAACATTTACTGAAACCGCTACGGCAGGTGAGTGGCAGGGTAAAACGCTGCGTGAGCAAGCACAGGCTCGCGGTTATCAAATGGTGAGCGATGCCGCGACGTTGGCGGCGATTACCGAAGCGAATCAGGATAAACCGCTGTTGGGTCTGTTCTCAGACGGTAATATGCCAGTGCGTTGGGAAGGGCCGAAAGCGTCTTATCACGGGAATCTGGATAAGCCGGTAGTGACCTGTACGCCAAATCCAAAACGTAACGACAGCGTGCCAACGCTGGCGCAGATGACGGATAAAGCGATTGAGCTGTTAAGCAAGAATGAGAAAGGTTTCTTCCTGCAAGTAGAAGGCGCGTCAATCGACAAACAAGATCATGCCGCTAACCCGTGTGGACAAATTGGTGAAACGGTCGATCTGGATGAAGCGGTGCAGCGTGCTCTTGCTTTTGCTAAGAAAGATGGCAACACCCTGGTTGTGGTAACCGCTGACCACGCGCATGCCAGTCAGATCGTCGCACCGGATACCAAAGCACCCGGTTTAACGCAAGCGCTGAACACCAAAGATGGCGCGGTGATGGTCATTAGCTATGGCAACTCTGAAGAAGAGTCCCAGGAGCACACCGGCAGCCAACTGCGTATTGCAGCCTATGGCCCTCATGCGGCGAATGTGGTTGGCCTGACCGATCAAACCGATCTGTTTTACACCATGAAAGCGGCGTTAGGACTGAAATAAGCTGACACCCGACGGCAATACTTTTGCCGTTGGGTGGTATTTTTATCGTTAGCAGCCAAACTTACCTGTGTGTCGTTCAGAAAAGGATGGTGCTATGAAAATTACATTATTAATGACGTTACTCTTTGGCCTTATTTTTTTAACTACAGTCGGTGCTGCCGAGAAGACGTTAACCCCGCAACAACAGCGTATGACCACCTGCAATCAGCAGGCAACGGCGCAGACCTTAAAAGGGGATGCGCGTAAGACCTACATGAGTGATTGCCTGAAAAACAGTAAATCTGCGCCTGAGGAAAAGAGTCTGACGCCGCAGCAGCAGAAAATGCGTGAATGCAACGTCAAGGCGACGGAACAGTCGCTGAAAGGCGATGATCGTAATAAGTTTATGAGCGCTTGCCTGAAAAAATCTGCTTAGCACTTCCGGGTGAGCAGGTAAAATCGCTCACCCGAAATATCATACTTCCGCCACCAGACCCCTTCCTATAATTTGGGAAATTTGTTTCAGAATATTCCCAAATACGATGAATGATGAAAACTTTTATCAAAAGAAGGTCGTCCCGAATGAAGCATTTATATTGCTTCATCAAAATGACCACCAACGTTCCGGTCTGCGATTTGCCCGACGAATCAGGCTGCCGCGAGCGGTGGGACTGGGGGGAATGTTTTTCCCTATCGCGTCGGTATTAGTTTCTCAGCCAATAACCGGAGGCTGGTGGCTTTTGCTGGTGGGATGGGCGTTTGTCTGGCCGCATCTGGCATGGCAATTGGCAAGTAAAGCTATCGATCCACTACATAGCGAATATACCAACTTAAAAGCCGATGCCATCCTCGCCGGGATGTGGATGGGGATTATGGGGATAAACTTGCTGCCATCCACGGCGCTGTTGATGATTATCTGTATCAACCTGATGGGCGCAGGGGGGATGCGTGTCTTCATCGCGGGCGCCGTGTTGATGGTGGTTTCCTGCCTGGTGACGTTACAGTTAACGGATATCCCCGTAGCTTTTAGCAGTACGCAACTGGGCGTGCTGCTGTCGCTGCCGGTGTTAGTGGTTTACCCGTTGCTGTTTGCCTGGGTGAGTTATAAGACGCTTATCAGGCTGGCAGAACATAAACGTCGCTTACAGGTGATGAGTACGCGAGATGGCATGACCGGGGTGTATAACCGACGTCATTGGGAGCTGTTGCTGCGAAATGAATTTGATAATTGCCGCCGCCATCAGCGTGACGCCACGCTCCTTATCATCGATATCGACCATTTTAAGAGTATCAATGATACCTGGGGTCATGACGTCGGGGATCAGGCTATTGTGGCACTGACCCGCCAGTTACAGATGACCTTACGTGGTAGCGATGTGATTGGTCGCTTTGGCGGTGACGAGTTTGCGGTAATCATGTGTGGCACGTCAGCGAGCAGCGCGATTGCAGCGATGTCACGTGTTCACGAACGGCTTACCCAACTGCGTTTATCCTGCGCGCCGCAGGTTGACCTGCGCATTAGCGTGGGCGTTGCGCCGCTGACATCTGAAACTGAACACTATCGAGAATGGTTAAAATCAGCAGATATGGCTCTCTACAAAGCAAAGAATTCCGGACGTAACCGCACTGAAGCGGCGGCCTGACGTCCGGCGGTGTTAACTCAGGAGCGGCTGAGTTTTTCCGACTGCTCCATGCACTTAATCATCGCTTCAATCACCGATGAACGGAAACCGCGTTCTTCCAGGACGCGTACCGCCTCAATGGTGGTTCCACCCGGCGAGCACACCATATCCTTTAATTCGCCTGGATGTTTACCCGTTTCCAGCACCATCTTCGCCGAACCCATTACCGCTTGTGCTGCAAATTTATAAGCCTGCGCGCGGGGCATCCCCCCCTGAACGGCGGCATCTGCCATCGCTTCGATAAACATAAATACATAGGCCGGTGCTGAACCGCTGACGCCAACGACCGGATGAATCATTGCCTCCGCAATGACTTCAGCTTCGCCAAAGCAGCGGAAGATATTGAGCACGTCGGCCGTATCTTCCGGCGTGACTAAGGCGTTTGGCGTGACGGAGGTCATTCCGGCGTTCACCAGCGATGGCGTGTTTGGCATCGCGCGAATGATTTTACGGTCATGACCCAGCGCGCGAGCGAGCTGATCGAGGGTGACGCCCGCGGCAATCGAAACGACAAGGGAGTCTTTGTTCAGGCTGGAGGTAATTTCGCTCAGCACCTTAATCATAATGCCTGGCTTTACGGCCCCAAAAACAATATCAGCGATCTGCGCGACTTCTTGTGCAGACTGCGCCGCATTTATGCCGTACTGGTCGTGTAGTGCGGCGACCTTATCGGGGGAAGGGGTGTAGACCCAGATTTGTCCGGGGAGAACCTGACCGCTGGCGATCATGCCGCCAAGAATGGCTTTGCCCATATTACCGCAGCCGATAAAACCAATTTTCTTGTCCATCTTGTCACTCCCTATGGATGATATTCATTGTTTTATACCCGTCATACTTCAAGTTGCATGTGCGTTGGCTGCGTTCGCTCACCCGAATCACTTACCAGAGTAAGCTCATCGCGACTCACTCTTTTGCCGCCTGCCTGCAACTCGAATTATTTAGGGTAAATCTGGGAAAGCTAAGCTTAGCGCGGAATGAATATGTTCAGAAGGAGAAACAGCACTTTGCCTGAAAGTAAAAGCACGCGACAATGTGCGACAGCACACCAGTGGGGAGAAGTTATGACAATATGGGTGGATGCCGATGCGTGTCCGAATGTGATTAAAGACATTTTGTACCGCGCCTCTGAGCGCATGCAAATGCCGCTTGTTTTAGTGGCCAATCAAAGCCTGCGCGTCCCGCCTTCGCGTTTCATCAGCACATTACGTGTGCCTGCGGGCTTTGACGTGGCTGATAACGAGATTGTGCGTCAGTGCAGCGCCGGTGATTTAGTGATAACGGCAGATATTCCGCTGGCGGCTGAAGTGATTGAAAAGGGTGCGGCGGCGCTTAACCCGCGTGGCGAACGTTATACCGAAGCCACGATCCGCGAGCGTCTGATGATGCGTGATTTTATGGATACGCTACGCGCCAGCGGTATTCAGACCGGAGGGCCGGACAGCCTTTCGCCCCGCGACAGACAGCATTTTGCGGCTGAACTGGATAAGTGGTGGCTGGAAGTTCAGCGTAGAAAATAGAGTGTGTAATTTATTATTTACACTTTATTCGTTGTGAATTCTTGTTATAGTAAGGGTTAACTCATCACGCCATTCTTTATGTAATTTTTTCTTTACGGTTTTGGCGATGTACTAGTTTGATGATATGATTATATTTTTAACCGCATCAGATCCCGCTTGTTGGCGGCTCTCTGGGGAAATTCTGTGATGACGCAACCTCTTTTTCTTGTTGGCCCCCGGGGGTGTGGTAAGACAACAACCGGTATGGCGCTGGCAAAGGCTATTGATTTCCAGTTCGTTGATACCGATCGCTGGTTGCAATCGCACGTGCAAATGACCGTGGCGGAAATCGTCGAAAGAGAAGGATGGGAAGGGTTTCGTGCCCAGGAAACGACCGCTCTGCAGGCCGTCACCGCTCCAGCAACGGTTGTTGCGACCGGCGGCGGTATCATTCTTACCGAATTTAATCGCCACTACATGCGCAGCCACGGCGTGGTTATCTATTTAAGCGCACCGGTATCGGTACTGGTTGATCGTCTGGAGGCCACGCCTGAAGAAGGATTACGACCGACCTTAACCGGCAAGCCGTTGACTGAAGAAGTGCAGGAAGTGCTCGCCCAGCGCGATGTTTTGTATCGCGAAGCCGCGCACTATATCGTTGATGCCACCAATGCGCCTGCGCAGGTGGTGGAAGACATTCTTGGGATACTGGCGCAGGCAGCGCCACGGTTGCAGGGCGGTGTCTATACTTAATGTTCATCCAGTGAAAAGGAAGAACTATGCCGACACAACCACCTTACCCACGTCAAGCGACCATTGTTACGGTTGAAAAAGGGACGCCAGGCCAGACGGTAACCTGGTATCAACTTCGTGCCGATCACCCTAAACCGAATTCGTTGATCAGTGAGCATCCTTCGGCTCAGGAAGCGATGGATGCGAAAAAACGCTACGAAGACCCCGATAAAACCTGATATGAAGACCGACCTGGCACGAGTCTTAAAAGTGCCAGTCCGGGCGTGCATCACATTTTTTTAAATTTCGCCGTATACAGTAAAAATTGAAAATTAAACAATAACAATCCAGTACTGGAATGATCTGGAATCTTTACACAATACACCGCCGATCTACTGCTACGCTTTTGAGCATTTGTAGCACAGGTCAGCGCCCGGCACGTGTCCGGGATTTCACAGCAAAGTAAGAAGACGGTGGAGCAACAAATGAGTACGTCGTTGGCTATCCTCACGATTGGCGTTGTGCCGATGTGTGAGATGTTACCGCTCCTGACGGAATATATTGATGAACAGCACATTACTCACCACAGTCTGCTGGGGCAGATGCAGCGAGAAGATGTGATGGCCGAGTACGGGGCTTCACCCGGTGACGAGCTGTTATTAACACTGCTTAGCGACCACCAACTTGCTCATGTCTCACGTCAGAAAGTGGAACGCTCGCTGCAAAGCATTGTGGAGGTTCTCGATAATCAGGGATTTGATGTGATCCTGCTGATGAGTACCGCCTCAATCACCCGTCTGACCGCCCGCAATAGTATCTTGTTGGAACCCATACGCATTATTCCCCCGTTAGTGGCTTCAATTGTCGAAGGGCATCAGGTTGGGGTCATTGTACCTGTTGCTGAATTGCTCAAAGCCCAGACACAAAAGTGGCAGGTGTTACAAACTCCGCCAGTGTACGCCGTGGCGAATCCAGTAGAAGGTTCCGAACAACAGCTGATTGATGCCGGGAAATATCTCCTTGAGCAAGGTGCTGATGTTCTTATGCTGGACTGCCTGGGGTTTCATCAACGTCATCGTGATTTACTGCAAAAGTCGCTGGATGTCCCGGTTCTGTTGTCCAATGTGTTGATTGCTCGACTGGCTTCGGAATTGCTGGCGTAATTTTGCGTGACAGGTGGAACGTCAGCCCCCTATATTGGTTCCTAACTTAATCACGAGATAGGGCCAGTTGTATGCTTCAAAGTAATGAATACTTTTCCGGCAAAGTAAAATCGATCGGTTTTACCAGCAGCAGTACTGGCCGCGCCAGTGTAGGTGTGATGGCTGAAGGTGAATATACCTTTGGTACTGCGGCGCCTGAAGAGATGACGGTAGTTAGTGGCGCACTGAACGTGCTGCTGCCAGGGGAAACCGAGTGGAAAGTGTATGCCGCAGGAGACGTGTTTAACGTACCGGGCAACAGCGAGTTTCATCTGCAGGTAGCAGAGCCAACATCCTATCTTTGCCGTTACCTGTAAGCGTAAAAATGACGAATGGCGATATTGAGTCGCCATTCGCTAAACACGGCTTAACGTTGCGCTTCGCCGCCTAATCCTTCCACCAGACTTTTAATCAGCGCCGCCAGTTCACCTGTCATCAGGATGAAATCGGCATCAAAACGCTGAGCATAATCTTCGCGGTCGATATCTTCATTCTGATCGCGCAGCTCGTCGCTGAACTTCAGGCGCTTAATGGAGCCGTCGTCACACATAACGAACTGAATGCGCTGCTGCCAGTCGAGGGCCAGCTTGGTGACCAGTTTGCCCGCTTCGATATGCACGGCGATTTCGTCGCAGACCAGATCCTGCTTTTTCGCGCGGATCACACCGCCGTCTTCAAGGATCGCTTTCAGTTCAGCTTCATCCAGCAGTTGGAAGCCCTGCGCCGTGGTGCCGGAGCGAACCCATTCGGTCAGCGTCAGCTCAATAGGGTTTTCCATCGTCAACGGAACGACCGGCAGCGAACCGAGACTCTTACGCAGCAGCGCCAGCGTATCTTCGGCTTTTTTCGCGCTCGCACAATCAACCATGATCAGATCGTTGACGGTATCGATCCACATCATTGTCTGGCTAAAGCGGCTAAAGGCGCGCGGCAGCAATGAGTGCAGAACTTCATCTTTCAGCGAGTCTTTTTCGGTCTTCTTAAGTTTGCGACCTTGCTCAGCTTCCAGTTTGAATATTTTGGCTTCCAGCGCCTGTTTGATAACCGGCGACGGCAGAATTTTTTCTTCTTTGCGGGCGCAGATAATAATTTGGCCATTGGCGGTATGCGTTAATGCATCGCTGTGCGATCCCATCGGCGGAACCCAGCCCATTTTTGCCATATCCTGGCTACCGCAAGGGGTGAACGTCATTGATGCCAGCTGTTTTTCCATCTCTTCGGCTCGCAAAGAAACATCGCGGCTAAGACGGTAAACCATTAAATTTTTGAACCACAGCATGATAATTTCCACGGCCTTGTCGTTAAATCCAGCGGGCATGATAGCGAATTGTCGCTATGCTTGCATTGTTAATCGGGAAGAGGAGCAAACAGTGCGTATAGGTATCGATTTGGGCGGTACGAAAACGGAAGTTATTGCGCTTGGCGATGCGGGCGAGCAGCTTTTTCGCCATCGCCTGCCCACGCCGCGTGATGATTATCGGCAAACGATAGAAACCATCGCCACGCTGGTGGAGATGGCGGAAAACGCCACCGGGCAGACGGGAACCGTGGGAATGGGCATTCCAGGTTCAATCTCGCCCTACACCGGGGTGGTAAAGAATGCCAACTCGACCTGGCTTAACGGGCAACCTTTTGACAAAGACCTGAGTTCGCGCCTGAATCGCGAAGTGCGGCTGGCAAACGATGCCAACTGCCTGGCGGTTTCAGAAGCGGTGGATGGTGCGGCGGCGGGGGCGCAAACCGTGTTTGCGGTGATTATCGGCACTGGATGTGGCGCAGGCGTGGCACTGAATGGTCGGGCGCACACCGGCGGCAACGGTACCGCAGGGGAGTGGGGGCATAATCCGCTGCCGTGGATGGACGAAGATGAGCTGCGTTTTCGACAGGAAGTCCCCTGTTATTGTGGCAAGCAAGGCTGCATTGAAACCTTCATTTCCGGGACCGGTTTTGCCACCGACTACCAGCGTCTGAGCGGTAAGAAGCTCAAAGGTAATGAAATTATCAGCCTTGTTAATGCGCAGGATGCTCTTGCGGAGCAAGCGTTGAGCCGCTATGAGCGTCGTCTGGCGAAATCACTGGCTCATGTGGTGAATATTCTCGATCCGGACGTCATTGTGCTGGGTGGCGGAATGAGCAATGTCGACCGACTGTATCAAAACGTTCCGACGTTGATTAAGCAGTTTGTCTTTGGTGGCGAGTGCGAAACGCCTCTACGCAAGGCGCTACACGGGGATTCCAGCGGTGTACGCGGTGCGGCCTGGCTGTGGCCGCAGGAGTAATGTTCGCGTAGCCGGGTAGCGCAGATGCTATCCGGCAGCGTGTGTCATCTGGGGGACTGCGCGCTTCAGGCGACCGTACAGCAACAGTGACGACATCGCAGAAAACGACAGCAGTGCCGCCGGCAGTGTCACGTAGTTGTAGGCAAAGCCCAGCGTCAGCATCATGCCACCGCAATAAGCGCCAATCGCGCTGCCGAGGTTAAAGGCAATTTGCCCGCCAGCCGCACCCAGCAGCTCCCCTCCTTTAGCATTTTGCAGCAGTAAAATTTGCAGCGGCGCCGACAGGGCAAACAGGCCCGCGCAGCAAATAAAGGCGAAGGTCAGCGACGCGACTTTGATCCCGCCAAAGGCAAAGAGCAACAGCAGAGCCAGCACAATCACGAAGTCGGTTATCACCGCAATGCGCAGCGGCGTATAGCGACCAGACAGCCGACCGCTCAGCAGATTTCCCAACACCATTCCTAATCCTACCAGCATCATGATGAAGGTCATCAGCGATTCGGAGAAGCCGGAGATATACATCATGTACGGTTTGACGTAGCTGAACCAGGCGAAAACCCCGGCGTTACCGAACATGGTGGCGGAGAAAATGAGCCACGGGGCGGGGCTTTTCAAAAAGTGAAATTGTTCGCGCAGTTTTCCTTTTGCTTCATCGCTGATGTTGGGTACCCAAAAAGCGACCGAGACCATCACGGCGATATTAAAGACGGCAATCAGCAGGAACGTATAGCGCCAGCTAAATTCCTGACTCAGCCAGGTGCCGAAAGGAATGCCAACCAGATTGGCAACGGTCATCCCCGAAATCATACCCGCGACGGCGGCGGTGACTTTTCCCGGACGGGCGAGCTTCGACAGGATTATTGCGCCAACGCCAAAAAACGCACCATGCGGGAAGCCGGAGACCAGCCTGCCTACCGCCAGCATAAAATAGGAGGAGGAGAGGGTGAAGATGGCGTTGCCAATCACACACAGTGTGACCAGAAACAGCAGAATATGCTTGAGTGAAAAACGGCTGGAAAAGAGCGCAATAATGGGTGCGCCCAGCACCACGCCAAAGGCGTAAAACGAAATCATATGGCCAGCGGCAGGAATAGAAATTCCCACGTCCCGCGCCAGTTCGGTGAGTACACCCATGATGCCAAACTCGGCCATGCCCAGCCCAAATGTTCCCAGCGCTAAAGAGAAAATGACTTTTTTCATACCACCTGCCAACAAGAAAGACGCAGGATATGCGTCATAGCGGCGAACGTTCGCCGCCAATAGCGATAGCTTGCGGATAAGCGAAGTGGAATGCCATTTCATATCCGTCCCTGAGTATGCAATATTGTGCTACATAGAGTGCCGGATGGCGCTAGCGCTTATCCGGCCTGTGACACCACATCCGCTGGTCGATTACTCCACCGCAAACATCTTGTCGAGTTTGCTGTAGCCCAGACCGTTGATTTTTTTCACCTTGATCTGCACCGGAATGCGTTCTTTCATTGCTTCGACGTGGCTGATGACGCCAATGGTTTTACCGGTAGCGTTGAGCGCATCCAGCGCGTCCAGAGCGGTATCCAGCGTTTCACTGTCCAGCGTGCCGAAGCCTTCGTCGAGGAACAGGGAGTCAATTCGTGTTTTGTGGCTGACCAGATCGGATAATGCCAGCGCCAGCGCCAGACTCACCAGGAAGCTCTCGCCGCCGGAAAGCGTACGCGTGTCACGCACCGCATCGGCCTGCCAGGTATCAACCACTTCCAGCTCTAACGCTTCGCTGGCCTTGCGCTGCAACAAATAGCGACCGTGCAGACGGGTTAACTGGTTGTTGGCAAGCCAGACGAGGTTATCCAGCGTCAGCCCCTGGGCAAATTTGCGGAACTTATCTCCCTCTTTCGAGCCGATCAGCGCATTCAGATACCCCCAGTCTTCGACCTGCTGCGTGACTTTTTCAATCTCCTGCATCAGCGCCTGCTGCTGCTGGCGGTTTTCAGCATCTTGCTTAAGCTGCTGGCGAATTTCGCCCTGACGAGTCGTGTTATCGCGTAGCAGCTGGGTGAGCTGCGCCAGCGCGTCGTGTAGATGTTGTGCGGTAAGCGAGAGATCTACCCCGGTTGGTTGCTGCTGTTGATGAGTCGTCAGCGCCTGCTGGGCCTGATTAAGCAGCGTTTGCGCCTGTTGTTGCTGGCTTTCCAGCGATTGCTTCAACTGCTCAAGACGGTTGAAAGTCTCTTCATCCAGCAGGGCGGCAATAAAGGCGTCACGATTGTCAAAGATGCTGGCCTGCAATGCGGAATCAAACTGCGCCTGAATGTCTGCGGCGCGCTGAACGTCCTGCGCCTCCTGCTGTTGCAAGGTTTGCCACTGTCCCTGTAAAGAGAGGCAATCGTCGTGCACCTGCCGCCAGTTTTCCAGCGACAAATCCTCAATGTCTTCAGAAAGCGCCTCGGTTTCTGGCAGCGTTTCCAGCAGCGGCGCAAGCTGGGCAATCCGGGTCTGTAACTCGGTCAGTTCATTCTGGCGCTGTTGCCACATTTGCGCTTCGTTCGCCCGTTCGCTTAGCCATGAGGCAACGTTATCCTCGGGCGGAAGGGCCAGACCATGACGGGCCAGCTCGACGGTTAGCATCGCCTGGCGCTGGTCAATATGCTGCTGGAGCTGGGTAATCTGCTCGGTATGGGCTGCGATTTGCGCCTGCAGGGTATGACGCAGGCTCAACTGGTGAAGCTGTTGTTCGTGCTCTTCCTGAGCGGCCAGCCACGGGGCAATGTCATCCTGCGGTTGTAGCGTGACGTTGAGGCTGGCGGTGACGGTCAGCCACTCTTGAGTAAGTGCTTGCTCCTCCTGAGAAAGCGTCTGTGCTTCGCGTTCATCCCGCTGAAGTTGCTGCGTGATCGCCTCAAGCTGGCCGCGTAACGTGGAACCTTCATCGGCCAGTGTTTTGACCTCTTTTTCCAGCGCTTCACGCCGCGTCTGATTCACGCTCAGTTCGAGCGTTTGATAGCGTTCAATCGCCGGATGTGCGGTGGAGCCGCATAGCGGGCAAGGCATGCCGGATTGCAATAATACCCGTTGGCTTTCCAGATCTTTGATGCGGGCTTCCTGCTCGCAAATGACTTTTACATCGGTAAGTTGCTGATTTTTATCTTTATAGTGCTGACGTTTTTCGGCAAGCACCGCGTTGCGCTGAGTTAGCTCTTGCTGACGCTGTACAAGCGTGGCGCGTAACTGTGCCAGTTGCTTTTGCTTCGGGGCGATTTGCCCGTGCAGATTGCTCAGCCGCTGGCGTAGCGGACGAAGCTGCACATGTTGTGCCAACGCATCCGTTACCTCCTGCGGCGAAAGGGTCAGCGCAGGAAGCGCCAGTGCATCGAGCTTACGTGTGTCGTTCTCCCGCAGCTGCTGCCACTGGCGTAGCTGGGCGCTGGCGTCGGACTGTTGCGCCAGCAGCGCTTTCCATCCCGCCAGTTCGCTACTCCATAAGCGGAAGCGGTCATGTTCGTTCAGCCAGTCGGTTAACGTCTGTTGTTCGGCCAGCATAGCGGCTGACTGCGTGTACGCCTGCTGACGAATACGCCCGCGCAGCGCTAAGCTGCTTTGTAAGCGAGCATTCACTTCCTGAATCTTCTGGCGCGTGCGCGCGATAGTAGCCGTTTGTTCCTGGATTCGCTCCCAGTGTGGACGTAATGCTCTGGCTGGTTGCGCCAGGCTCAGCGCTGCCAGCTGCGGCTGCGCGTCTTCTTGCGCCTGAAGTGCCGCCTGTAATGCCTGCTGGTGGCGGTTTATGTCCGTTTGAAGCTCATTTTGCCGAATAAGCCAGTTGAGGTGCTGTTGCTGGGTTTGTTGGCTGGTAAGGTATTGTTTTTCTTCGTCAGTAAGTACCTGCAAACTTTCTGTCAGGGATTGCACCTGCTCTGGTGCTAACAGCGCCACGCCGCTGGCCTGGGCCTGCAGTTTTTCCAGCTCTGTACGCGCTGACTTGTGCTTTTCAAACACCATGGCGGAGATTTGGCCGTAGATCTCAGTACCGGTTAACTCTTCCAGCAACTCTGCACGCTCTTTCGGTTTGGCATTAAGAAAGGCGGCAAACTGGCCCTGAGAGAGCAGCATCGAACGGGTAAAACGACCGTAATCCAGCCCGGTAAGCTCGGCGGTCATCTCCAGCTTGTCTTTGACTTTATCGGCGAGGATTTTACCGTCGGCGCAGCGGGCCAGCTCTACGCGCGGGACCTGCAGGTTGCCCTCAGGCTGGTTGCGTGCCCGGTTCTGGCTCCAGAATGCGCGGTAGGCTTCGCCGCGCACCTCAAACTCAACTTCGGCCAGACACTCCGCGGTGTCGCGGGTCATCAGGTCGTTTTGTGACTGTGACACGGTATTCAGGCGTGGCGTTTCGTGGTAAAGCGCAAGGCAAATCGCGTCCAGCAGGGTGGTTTTCCCCGCGCCCGTTGGCCCGGTGATGGCGAATAACCCGTTGCTGGCAAAAGGTTCTGCCGTGAAATCGACTTTCCATTCTCCCTTCAGGGAGTTGAGGTTCTTCAGGCGCAGGCTGAGAATTTTCATGCTTCACTCTCCCCGGCAAGCGAGTGTAAGGTTGCGCTAAACAGCTGATTCAACCGCTCGCGCTGAGGCTCCTCGAGCTCTTCCAGCGCCAGGCGGCGGTCAAAAACTTCCGTTACGCTCAGCTCGCTTAATGTTTCGCGTCGTTCACTGGCCATAATACGTTCACGTTGTTCCCGACTGCGGCGCACCAGTAACACCTCTACCGGTAAATCTTCGGTTAAGGCCTGGATCTTACGTTGCATGTCATGCAGATAGTCGTCGGTGGTGATTTCAATATCCAGCCATATCGGCGGCTCTTGTGGTACGTTACGCCACTGTTCAAGCTGGGTGGTAATGGCAGCTAAATCGCCTTTCAGTACTGCAAGCGGCTGGGTGACCGGTACGGTGAGATTTTCAACGGCGCTGAGTTTCCCCGCTTCAAAGCTCACCAGATGTACACATTTGCTTTTGCCGCATTCGTCAAAACTGAGTGCGATCGGCGAACCGCAGTAGCGAATATGTTCCGTGCCGCCGATAATCTGCGCCCGGTGAATATGACCCAGCGCGATGTAGTCCGCCGGTGGAAAGTTTTGCGCCGGAAAGGCGTCCAGCGTACCGATATAAATGTCACGTACGGCGTCACTTTTACTGGCGCCAACGGTGGTCAAATGCCCGGTCGCAATGATGGGCAGGTTTCGATCGCCACGCAGCGTGCAGGCGTCCTGATACTGCTGCTGGTAATAGTCGGTGATCGCCCCCAGCAAATGCTGCTGTTTTTCTTGTCCGGTTAGCCCGGCTTGGCTGGTAATGATGTCACGTGGTCGTAAGAAAGGAACCGGGCACAGGATCGCCCCCGGCGTGCCATCACGTTGCGGCAGTACCTGCGGCGCATGGCCGGCGCTGGCAACGACCGTGGTGTTGAGAAACGCCAGAATATCGCGGGATTCATTGAGCGTGGCGACGGAGTCGTGGTTGCCTGCCAGCACCACCAGATGACAGCCGGTTTGCTGTAAATTAACGACAAAACGGTTATACAGCTCACGGGCGTAGCTTGGCGGAGAGCCGGTATCAAAAATATCACCCGCCACAATAATGGCATCCACCTGCTGGGATTGTGCCGTCTCCAGCAGCCAGTCGAGAAAGGCCTGATGTTCAGCGGCGCGGCTCTTGCTGTAGAAATTTTGGCCCAGATGCCAGTCAGACGTGTGAAGGATGCGCATAAGAGTTCCATGACGATAAAACAGTGGCGGGGATTATAACCTTTCAAGGACGGTAATATCTTGTCTCCGGGCTGTCATAATTCGTCGGGCTGCGTTAAACCTGGGCTATCTTTTCATAAATCTGTCATAAAACTGACGCATAATGGCACCGTATTGATGGCAAACGATTTAATTATAAACAGGGCAAATCATGGCGAGACGTATTCTGGTCGTAGAAGATGAAGCTCCAATTCGTGAAATGGTCTGCTTCGTGCTCGAGCAAAACGGTTTTCAACCCGTAGAAGCCGAAGACTATGACAGTGCTGTGAACCAACTCAATGAACCCTGGCCGGATCTCGTCCTGCTTGACTGGATGCTTCCCGGCGGCTCGGGTCTACAGTTTATTAAGCATCTCAAGCGCGAAGCCATGACACGGGACATACCCGTGATGATGCTGACGGCGAGGGGAGAAGAGGAAGATCGCGTCCGGGGTCTGGAAACCGGTGCGGATGACTATATTACCAAGCCGTTTTCTCCCAAGGAGCTGGTGGCGCGTATTAAAGCTGTGCTGCGTCGAATTTCCCCCATGGCGGTGGAAGAGGTTATTGAGATGCAGGGGCTGAGTCTTGATCCCACTTCGCATCGCGTGATGACCGGCGAGGATCCGCTGGATATGGGGCCGACCGAATTCAAACTGTTGCACTTCTTTATGACTCACCCTGAGCGTGTCTACAGCCGTGAACAACTCCTCAATCATGTCTGGGGAACCAATGTCTACGTGGAAGACCGGACAGTGGATGTGCATATCCGCCGCTTACGTAAAGCGCTGGAGCACAGCGGACACGATCGTATGGTGCAGACGGTTCGCGGGACGGGATATCGTTTTTCGACCCGCTTCTGACTGACAAGAATCAGGGCCTGATGGATTAGGCCGTTTATGGAGTAAGACGTTTGCTAGAACGATTGTCATGGAAAAGGTTGGTACTGGAGCTGATCCTGTGCTGCATACCGGCATTTATCCTTAGCGCTTTTTTCGGTTACCTGCCCTGGTTTTTACTGGCGTCGGTAACGGGCCTGCTTATCTGGCATTTCTGGAATCTATTACGTTTGTCCTGGTGGCTATGGGTCGACAGAAGCATGACGCCGCCGCCGGGGCGAGGCAGTTGGGAGCCGCTGTTATATGGGCTGCATCAAATGCAGCTTCGCAACAAAAAGCGCCGTCGAGAACTGGGTAACCTGATTAAACGTTTTCGCAGCGGGGCGGAATCGCTACCCGACGCGGTGGTGTTGACCACCGAAGAAGGCGGTATCTTCTGGTGTAACGGACTGGCTCAGCAGGTTCTGGGACTGCGCTGGCCGGACGATAGCGGGCAAAATATTCTTAACCTGCTGCGCTACCCGGAATTCACACAATATCTGAAAACGCGCGATTTTAGCCGGCCAATCAATCTGGTGCTCAATACCGGACGGCATCTGGAAATTCGCGTGATGCCCTATACCGATAAGCAATTGTTGATGGTGGCGCGCGACGTTACCCAGATGCACCAACTGGAAGGTTCACGGCGTAACTTTTTCGCCAACGCCAGCCATGAGCTGCGCACACCGCTGACGGTGCTGCAAGGTTACCTGGAAATGATGCAGGAGCATCCGCTGGAAGGGACAACGCGCGAAAAAGCGCTGCATACCATGCGCGAACAAACGTACCGTATGGAAGGCCTGGTGAAACAGCTGCTGACGCTGTCAAAAATTGAAGCTGCGCCGACGTTGCAACTGAATGAGAAAGTCGATGTGCCCATGATGCTGCGTGTGATCGAGCACGAAGCGCAAACCCTGAGCCAGCATAAACATACGTTTACCTTTGATGTCGATAACAGCCTGAACGTGCGAGGCAACGAGGAGCAGTTGCGTAGCGCTATCTCGAATCTCGTGTACAACGCGGTGAACCACACACCAGCGGGAACGCACATTACCGTACGCTGGCAGCATGTGGCGTCGGGGGCGGAGTTTTGCGTGGAAGACAACGGTCCGGGCATTGCCCCCGAGCATATTCCACGTCTGACCGAACGTTTCTATCGTGTGGATAAGGCGCGATCGCGGCAAACGGGCGGTAGCGGGCTGGGTCTGGCTATCGTGAAACATGCGCTGCATCATCACGACAGCCGTTTGAATATCGAAAGCGAACCAGGCAAAGGGACGCGATTTAGTTTCGTGATCCCGGAACGTTTCATTGCCAAAAGTAACGGCTAAGACGTATTCGTAAGATAATCTTTCCAAAAGCCAGCGCAAGCTGGTTTTTTTTATGTGGTCAATAGATGCCTCCTGAATTTTACGATGTTTGATTGTTTTTTGTTCGAATTATTACCCATACCTTTTTCCATGAAATGGTTTTTTGTGCTAACCCTATTTTTCATATCGCTATATTGTTCTGGTTTTTGGATCCCACCTTGCTTTAAAACGTTATAAGCGTTTAAATTGCGCTCCAGGTGCTGTCATACCGACTGCATTTACGCGGTAAATCGAAAAACTATTCTTCGCCGCGCCAGGTCGGGAGTGTTTCCCGCTGGAATTGAGCAAAAATGCCGCTGTATTGTCCCCCAGGGAAAGGCAAAAATTTACTATTTTCAACACCACATCCACAGGCAGTAAGACTTTATGACCCATCAGTTAAAATCGCGCGATATTATCGCTTTGGGATTTATGACATTTGCACTGTTCGTTGGTGCAGGTAACATCATCTTCCCCCCAATGGTTGGTTTGCAGGCAGGTGAACACGTCTGGACTGCGGCTTTTGGCTTTTTGATTACCGCCGTTGGTCTGCCGGTACTTACCGTTGTCGCGCTGGCGAAAGTCGGCGGTGGTGTGGACCGACTGAGCACGCCTATCGGTAAAGTTGCTGGTCTGCTGCTGGCGACCGTTTGCTATCTGGCCGTTGGGCCGTTATTTGCTACCCCGCGTACCGCGACGGTCTCTTTCGAAGTCGGGATTGCACCGCTGACTGGTGACTCTGCGCTGCCGCTGTTTATCTATAGTGTTATCTATTTCGCGATTGTCATTCTGGTTTCGCTTTATCCAGGCAAACTGCTGGATACGGTGGGTAATTTCCTGGCACCGCTGAAAATCCTGGCGCTGGTGGTCCTGTCTGTCGCTGCAATCGTCTGGCCTGCAGGCCCGATCAGTAATGCGATGGAAGCCTATCAAACTGCGGCGTTTTCTAATGGCTTCGTGAACGGGTATCTGACCATGGATACGCTGGGCGCGATGGTGTTTGGTATTGTTATCGTTAACGCCGCTCGCTCGCGTGGTGTTACTGAAGCGCGTCTGCTGACCCGTTACACCGTTTGGGCGGGTTTAATGGCGGGTGTGGGCTTAACGCTGCTGTATCTCGCGCTGTTCCGTCTGGGTTCAGATAGCGCGATTCTGGTCGATCAGTCTGCTAACGGCGCGGCGATTCTGCATGCGTATGTTCAGCACACCTTTGGCGGTGCAGGAAGCTTCCTGCTGGCGGCGCTGATTTTCATCGCCTGTCTGGTCACCGCGGTTGGCCTGACCTGCGCCTGCGCAGAGTTCTTTGCCCAGTACGTTCCACTGTCTTATCGTACGCTGGTATTTATCCTCGGCGGCTTCTCGATGGTGGTTTCTAACCTGGGTCTGAGCCATCTGATTCAGATCTCTATTCCGGTGCTGACGGCTATCTATCCGCCATGTATCGCACTGGTTGTATTAAGTTTTACCCGCTCATGGTGGCATAATTCTTCCCGCGTCATTGCACCTGCGATGTTTATCAGCCTGATTTTTGGTATCCTTGATGGCATTAAAGCTTCTGCAATTGGCGACGTGTTACCGGCCTGGACCCAGCGTTTACCGCTGGCGGAGCAGGGGCTGGCGTGGTTGATGCCAACAGTCGTGATGGTGGTCCTGGCAGTTATCTGGGATCGCGCCGCGGGTCGA
Organism: Citrobacter sp. C13; assembly: GCF_014596815.2. Classification (NCBI taxonomy): domain Bacteria; kingdom Pseudomonadati; phylum Pseudomonadota; class Gammaproteobacteria; order Enterobacterales; family Enterobacteriaceae; genus Citrobacter; species Citrobacter sp. C13. Next base: position 3,682,224 of record NZ_CP115024.1, on the reverse strand, counting down.
CAAGTGACCTCCAGCGCACACTAATATCACTGACAATAAGTTTTAACCACGGGGCTATTAACATGGCCCCGTGGTTTTTTTATTGTGTTAACAGGTTAGGAATCGATGGAAAGTAATAACAAGCTAAAGCGTGGGCTGAGCACCCGGCACATCCGCTTTATGGCATTAGGTTCAGCAATTGGTACCGGGCTGTTTTACGGCTCGGCCGACGCCATCAAAATGGCGGGGCCAAGCGTGTTGCTGGCCTATATTATCGGCGGTGTCGCAGCGTACATTATTATGCGTGCGCTGGGCGAAATGTCTGTTCATAACCCGGCAGCCAGCTCCTTCTCGCGCTATGCGCAGGAAAACCTCGGACCGCTGGCAGGCTACATTACCGGCTGGACCTACTGTTTTGAAATCCTGATTGTCGCCATTGCCGACGTGACAGCCTTCGGCATATACATGGGCGTCTGGTTCCCGGCGGTACCGCACTGGATTTGGGTACTCAGCGTGGTGCTGATTATCTGCGCCATCAACCTGATGAGCGTGAAGGTGTTTGGTGAGCTGGAGTTCTGGTTCTCGTTCTTCAAAGTCGCCACCATTATCATCATGATTGTTGCCGGTTTCGGTATCATCATTTGGGGGATTGGCAACGGCGGACAACCAACCGGTATCCATAACTTATGGAGCAACGGTGGCTTCTTCAGCAACGGCTGGCTCGGCATGGTGATGTCGCTGCAAATGGTGATGTTTGCCTATGGCGGGATTGAGATTATCGGGATTACCGCAGGCGAAGCCAAAGATCCGGAAAAATCTATTCCGCGCGCCATCAATTCCGTACCAATGCGTATCCTGGTGTTTTATGTGGGGACGCTGTTCGTCATTATGTCTATCTACCCGTGGAACCAGGTGGGTACCGACGGTAGCCCGTTCGTTATGACGTTCCAGCATATGGGTATTACCTTTGCTGCCGGGATCCTCAACTTTGTGGTTCTGACTGCGTCGCTGTCGGCTATTAACTCTGACGTCTTCGGTGTGGGGCGTATGCTGCACGGCATGGCGGAGCAGGGCAGTGCCCCGAAAATGTTCGCCAAGACGTCGCGTCGTGGCGTGCCGTGGGTGACGGTAATGGTGATGACTATCGCGCTGCTGTTTGCGGTGTATCTTAACTACATCATGCCGGAAAACGTCTTCCTGGTGATCGCCTCTTTGGCGACTTTCGCCACGGTATGGGTGTGGATTATGATCCTGTTGTCGCAGATTGCTTTCCGTCGTCGTCTGCCGCCGGAAGAGGTCAAAGCGCTGAAATTTAAAGTACCGGGTGGGGTAACGACGACCGTTGTTGGCCTGATTTTCCTGGTCTTTATCATCGCGCTCATCGGCTATCATCCGGATACCCGCATTTCGCTGTACGTCGGCTTTGCGTGGATTGTTCTGCTGCTGGTCGGCTGGGGATTCAAGCGCCGTCGCGAGCGCCAACTGGCTGAAGCACAGTAATATTTTTGCCGGGTAGCTTTGCGTTACCCGGCAATTTTCTCCTCCCCCGAACTCCTCCCCCAATAAACGTTAAGATGATGAGTGATCCTGCACTTCGCTATGGCAAGGTGACGTCATTATCATCAAAGGGGATACGTGATGTTGAACGCCTGGCACCTTCCGGTTGCCCCATTTGTTAAGCAAAACAAAGATCAACTGACGATTACATTATGGTTGGCGGGGGAAAATCCACCCCAGCGGGTGACGCTACGCGCAGAAAATGATAACGAAGAGATTTCGCTGGCTATGCACAAGCAGCGCAGCCAGCCGCAGCCGGGCGTGACCGCGTGGCGAGCGGCGATCGATCTCTCCAGCGGGCAGTCTCGTCGACGCTATAGTTTTAAATTACTTTGGCCCGATCGTCAGCTGTGGTTCACCCCGCAGGGATTCGGCCGTTTTCCGCCTGCGCGTCTGGAGCAGTTTGCGGTTGATGTGCCGGATAACGGTCCGCAGTGGGTTGCCGATCAGATTTTCTATCAAATTTTCCCGGACCGTTTTGCCCGCAGTCAGTCGCGTGAAGCGGGCCAGGATAACGTCGATTACCACCACGCCGCCGGACACGACATCTTACGGCGCGAATGGGACGAACCGCTTACGGCTCTGGCCGGTGGCTCCACGTTCTATGGCGGTGATTTGGACGGCATCAGCGAAAAGCTACCGTACCTGAAAACGTTAGGGGTCACGGCGCTGTACCTGAATCCTGTATTTACCGCCCCGAGCGTGCATAAATACGATACCGAAGATTACCGTCATGTTGATCCGCAATTTGGCGGCGACAGGGCGCTACTGCGTCTGCGGCACAACACCCAACAGCAGGGCGTGCGTCTGATTCTCGACGGCGTCTTTAACCATAGCGGCGATTCGCACGCCTGGTTTGACCGACATAATCGGGGGACGGACGGGGCGTGCCATAATCCAGAATCCCCCTGGCGCGACTGGTATCATTTCTCAGCCGACGGCGTTGCGCTCGACTGGCTGGGATATTCCAGCCTGCCCAAGCTGGACTTTTCTTCGGAAAGCCTGGTGAATGAAATTTATCGCGGTGAAGACAGTATCGTCCGCCACTGGCTGAAAGCGCCGTGGAGTATGGACGGCTGGCGTCTTGATGTGGTGCACATGCTGGGAGAGGCCGGAGGCGCACGTAACAACCTACAACATGTGGCCGGAATTACGCAGGCGGCAAAAGAAACCCAGCCAGAGGCGTATGTGGTGGGTGAGCATTTTGGCGATGCGCGCCAGTGGTTGCAGGCTGATGCAGAAGATGCCGCCATGAACTATCGCGGCTTTACTTTCCCCCTCTGGGGATTCCTCGCCAATACCGATATCTCATACGACCCGCAATCCATTGATGCCCAGACCTGTATGGCGTGGATGGATAACTACCGCGCGGGGTTGTCGCATCAGCAACAGCTGCGGATGTTTAATCAGCTCGACAGCCACGATACTGCCCGCTTTAAATCTCTGCTCGGTAAAGACGTCGCACGGTTACCGCTAGCGGTGGTGTGGCTGTTTACCTGGCCTGGCGTGCCCTGTATTTACTACGGTGACGAAGTGGGGCTGGACGGGAACAACGATCCGTTTTGTCGCAAACCGTTCCCGTGGCAACCTGAAAAGCAGGACGCTACTCTGCTGGCGTTGTATCAGCGGCTGGCAAAATTACGCCACCAGAATCAGGCGCTTCGCCACGGTGGTTGCCAGGTGATTTACGCCGAGGATAACGTGGTGGTGTTTGTTCGCGTGCTAAACCGACAGCGCGTACTGGTGGCGATTAACCGTGGCCACGCTTGTGAAGTGGTCCTGCCAGCCTCGCCATTACTGAGCGTGAGTCAATGGCAGCATAAAGAGGGCAACGGTATGCTTACCGACGATATCCTGACGCTGCCGGCGATTTCTGCCTCGGTATGGATAGGTCATTGATATAAGCGCGCAATCTCCGGGCTTGCCAGCAGCGTTTCCCGCCACCAGCGCTGTGCCAGCCCATCGCGGTTATTGCGCCATGCCATATAAGCCACGTCTTTTTGGCGAAATGAGATAACCGTTTTTTCCACCAGCTCGCCCGTGGTAAGCCACGGGCTGGCAATATGGCGGGGGAGAAATCCGCAGCCCATACCGGCCCGCAGTAGCATCACCTTACTGTGGAAGTCATCGACGCGGATTTGCGCCTGTTCCTCCATCAGATTGGTTTGTAACGGATGGCAGAAGCGGGCGCTGTCGCTGATAACAATCGCGCGATGCAGGCATAACTGTTCGTTGGTCAGGCCGTCTGCTGCTGCGGCCAGCGGATGCTGAGGTGCCACGACAAATACATTGTCCAACGTGCCGAGCATTTTGTAGGACCAGGCCGCTGACGTTGGCGGTTCATTGATCGCTCCCAGGATGATATCTGCTCCGTTATGGGTCAGTTCCTCCCAGGAGCCCGCCAGCGTATGGTGGGTAAAACTGAGGCGAGTTTGCTTATTCAGCGCATGAAATTCATCGATAATGGGCAACAGCGCAGCGAAAGGGAAGGAGTCGTCCAGCGCAATTGCCAGCTCTTTTTCCCAGCCTGAACTCAGCTGTACCGCCTGTTTTTCGAGATCTTTTGCCGCATTCAGCAGCAAACGCCCTTTTTCCAGCATCATCTGTCCGGTATCGGTAAATTTTGCCCGGTGCCCGGAACGGTCAAGCAGCTCGATATTCAAATCGCTTTCCAGCTTCTGAATCATATAGCTGAGTGCGGCAGGGGTTTTAAACAGCGACTCGGCCGCTGCGGCAAATGAACCCTGTTTGTCGAGAGCGTCGAGAATAAGCAAAACATCCAGATTAATGCGCATAAGCAGAAAATATCCTGAAAATTAAACCCTTCTGTTGTACCGAATGAAGAAAAACAATGCCAGTGAATAAATTAGATGAGTCATGCGCATTTTTTTGATGTTGTTTAGGATATATCGCAACACAAAATTAATAGTTTCACAGGATGGTAAGTTTTCTTTAATAACTCGTTAGAAATTTCCCGCTATACTCAACAAGCTTTCTGATTCAGGATCCTGCTGCTGACGGCAGATACAGACCGTTGCCTTTTAACTTATTGATTAAGAAGGTGTGCTATGTCTATTCGGGAACTGATTGACCCTCAAAACTCTACGCTTATTTTTATTGATCATCAGCCGCAAATGTCATTCGGTGTGGCGAATATTGATCGCCAGACTTTAAAAAATAATACCGTAGCATTAGCGAAAGCCGGGAAAATATTCAATGTTCCGGTGATTTATACTTCTGTAGAAACTAAAAGTTTTAGCGGATATATCTGGCCGGAATTGTTAGCGGTTCATCCTGATGTCAAACCCATTGAACGCACCTCAATGAACTCCTGGGAAGATACGGCGTTTGTGAAAGCGGTGGAAGCGACCGGGCGTAAAAAACTGATTATCTCCGCGCTGTGGACCGAAGTATGCCTGACTTTTCCAGCGCTGATGGCACTGGAGGCAGGCTATGAAGTTTATGTGGTAACGGATACCTCCGGCGGCACGTCCGTAGATGCTCATGAGCGTTCTATCGACCGCATGGTACAGGCTGGTGCCGTACCCGTAACCTGGCAACAGGTTCTTCTCGAGTACCAGCGCGACTGGTCCCGCAAAGAAACCTACGACGCCGTAATGGATCTGGTACGCGAGCACAGCGGTGCCTACGGTATGGGCGTGGATTATGCCTATACCATGGTGCATGGCGCGCCGGAACGTAAAGCTTAAATACACGTCATCCTTCATGTTGCATCTTTGTTGGCTTCGCTTGCGTCCCCCGGTCACTTACTTATGTAAGCTCCCGGGGATCCACAACCTTGCCGCCTCGATGCACCATGAATGATTTTGTGTATTACTTTCCGGGCCTAAGCGGCCTGTTTCCTGTCAACAAGGAACCCTTCATGGCGCAGAACAAACATGTGACGTTGGTAATTACTCACACTCTGCTACCTGAGCAGGCGCAGCGGTATGAGCAGTGGCTGGGGAAAATCATGCCTGTAGCGGCTGAATTTCCCGGTCATCTCGGGGCGAACGTGATTCGCCCGGCAGATGGCAACAACCTGTGGAACATCATTATCCGCTTCGACACGCTTGAGCATCTGTATAGCTGGACCCAGTCCGATACGCGCCGCGTGTTGGTCGAAGAGATTGCTCCACTGCTGGCTGAAGGTGACAAAACCGAAATTCGCACCGAAGCAGCATTCTGGTTTACGCCGCCCGCGCCCCATGTACGACAGCCCAAACGCTGGAAACAGTTTCTGATAACCCTGCTGGTGATATTTCCAAGCACCAATCTGGTGCCGTGGTTGACCGGCATTGTGCTGCCTGCAATGAAGGGCTCGTTACTCCTGCATCTCATCAATGATGCCTTTGTGGTTGCGCTGGTGGTCTGGTTCTGGATGCCCATCGTAACCCGTCTGTTTGCCGGATGGCTGAAAAAAGCCTGACCGGTATCTCAGGAGATTGTTATGTCTCAAACTGCCACACTGATTCTGACTCACGGAAAAATTCATACTCTCGACAGACAAAGTCCTCAGGTCGAGGCGGTGGCGATCGCCAACGGAAAGATTCTGGCGACCGGTAGCCACGAACGGGTAATGAGCTTTACCGCTGAAGGGACGCAGGTTGTCGATCTGCAAGGGCATACGGTGATCCCTGGCCTGAACGATTCGCACCTGCACCTTATTCGTGGTGGACTGAATTACAACCTGGAATTGCGTTGGGAGGGCGTGCCGTCACTGGCGGACGCGCTACGCATGCTCAAAGACCAGGCTGACAGAACGCCGTCGCCACAATGGGTACGCGTGGTGGGCGGCTGGAGTGAATTCCAGTTTGCCGAACGTCGCATGCCAACCCTCGAAGAACTGAATGAAGCCGCTCCTGATACTCCGGTTTTTGTTCTGCATCTCTACGACCGGGCTTTGCTCAACCGCGCCGCGCTGAAAGCGGTTGGCTATACCAAAGCGACGCCGGATCCGGCGGGCGGTGAGATTGTGCGTGATAGCAACGGCAACCCGACCGGAATGCTGATCGCTAAACCGAACGCGATGATCCTTTACTCGACGCTGGCAAAGGGACCAAAACTGCCGCTGGAAATGCAGGTTAACTCGACCCGTCAGTTTATGCGCGAGCTGAACCGTCTGGGACTGACCAGCGCCATCGATGCGGGCGGCGGGTTCCAGAACTACCCGGAAGATTACGAGATCATTGAGCAGTTACACGCCAACAAACAGATGACGGTGCGTATTGCCTACAACCTGTTTACCCAGCGTCCGAAGCAGGAACTGGAAGACTTTGAACGCTGGACTGATATGCTCAAGCCAGGGCAGGGAACCGACTTCTATCGTGCCAATGGGGCAGGGGAAATGCTGGTTTTCTCGGCCGCGGATTTTGAAGACTTCCTCCAGCCACGCCCGGATCTGCCGGAAGGTATGGAAGATGAGCTGGAGCGCGTGGTGCGACACCTGGTTGAGCACCGCTGGCCGTTCCGCTTGCATGCTACCTACGATGAATCCATCAGCCGAATGCTGGACGTGTTTGAGAAGGTAAATCGTGATATCCCGTTCAATGGTCTGCACTGGTTCTTCGATCACGCCGAAACGATTACCGAACGGAATATCGAGCGTGTAAAAGCGCTGGGGGGCGGGATAGCGGTTCAGCACCGCATGGCGTTCCAGGGCGAATATTTTGTCGATCGCTACGGTAAAGATGTGGTCAAACATACACCGCCGGTGGCGAAAATGCTGGCGGCTGACGTTCCGGTCGGACTGGGGACTGACGCCACACGCGTGGCCAGCTACAACCCGTGGACCGCGCTCTACTGGCTGGTTTCGGGCCGTACCGTTGGTGGTATGGCGATGTACGATGATAACAATCGCCTGCCACGCGATGTGGCACTGGAACTGTGGACGGCCGGTAGCGCCTGGTTCTCCAGCGAACAGGGTAAGAAAGGGCGCATTGAGAAAGATCAACTGGCCGATCTGGTGGTGCTGTCTAAAGATTACTTCAGCGTGCCGGAAGAAGAGATCAAAGGCATCGAGTCGGTGATGACCATTGTCGATGGCAAAGTGGTGTACGCCGCCGGGCATTTCACTCCGCTGGCACCGCCAGCCATTCCGGTTGTGCCGGACTGGTCGCCGGTAGTGAAGGTGCCGGGGCACTATCGCTCAGCGCCACCTGCTGCGGCGAAAATTGGCGCAATGGTGCAGATGCACCAGTGCTGCGGTAGCTGCGGTGTACACGGTCACCAGCATGATATTGCGCGGAAATCGGGGATTCCGGTGTCAGATGACCGGGCTTTCTGGGGCGCGCTTGGCTGCTCCTGCTTCGCGTTTTAATTGTGGTTTGGATAAGCGTATCGTCACTGGCGATACTAACGGAAAGTGACGCAATCGCTTATCTGATCTGCGAACAATAAAAAAGGCCCGCATTTGCGGGCCTTTCGTCGATTCATGCCAATTACAGGCTGGAAACGTTCTCGGTCAGGTATTTTGCCACGCCGTCCGGAGACGCGTTCATACCTTCTTTACCTTTTTCCCACTGTGCCGGGCAAACGTCGCCGTGTTCTTCGTGGAACTGCAGCGCGTCAACCATGCGCAGCATTTCGTCGATGTTACGACCCAGCGGCAGATCGTTAACCACCTGGTGGCGAACAACGCCGTTAGCGTCGATCAGGAAAGAACCGCGCAGAGCAACGCCCGCTTCCGGGTGCTCGATGCCGTAGGCTTTCTGGATTTCGCGTTTGATGTCAGCAACCATTGCGTATTTCACTGCACCGATGCCGCCTTTGTCGACAGGGGTGTTACGCCATGCGTTGTGGACAAATTCAGAGTCGAAGGAAACGCCAACGACTTCAACGCCGCGCTTTTGGAATTCTTCGTAACGTTTGTCGAATGCGATCAGTTCAGACGGGCAAACGAAGGTGAAGTCCATCGGCCAGAAGAACAGAACGGTAGTTTTACCGTTGGTATGCTGTTTGAAGTTGAAGTTTTCAACGATCTCACCGCTACCCAGTACCGCAGCTGCTGTGAAATCCGGAGCCTGACGAGTTACCAGTACCATATAATTCTCCTGCAAAGTTAAGGGGTTTTTGGAACGCAACGCGGGCCAGTATAGAGAGTGTTCGGGAATAAGACAAAGAGGCGCTGGCAATCAATGAGACAGGTTTTGTCTATCAATCTTTTGCCGGATGGCGGCTACAGCTTATCCGGCGGGCAATGCGGGCTGCGATCAAAGGGTTTTACGCCGCGCCTGTTCCATCATTTGCGGATAAAACTGCCAGAATCGTTCTTCTAACGCATCGTAATGCGTATCGAGGTCATACCATGAGTCGCGTAGGGCATCGAGCCGTGGACGGCGGCTGGCCATGCCGTTCAGGACGTTCTGGATAAAATCCATGTCCCGGTAGCGCTCAAGCCATTTCTCTGACCATATATAGTTGTTCAGATTGATAAAGCGCGGCGGCGATTCCGGCAAAATAGTGGTTACCTGGGTACGGGCATAGCGCACAAAGTCCGTCAGCGGGAAGTCAGGTGAGATTTCCGACCAATGGCGCGACAGAAAATGATCCCACATAACGTCCAGCGTAATCGGCGCGACGCGGCGCGTTTCGCTACGAAACCACTCTTTGGCTTCACGCACCTGCGGTAAGTTATCGGTCATCACATCGATACGACGATGCATAAAGATGCCTGCTACCACATCAGGCGAGTAGTGCGTTTCCGGATTACCCCGGACAAAATCGGCCAGCAGATTGCCGGAAAGCGAGCTATCGGCAAGGTGAGCGAGATGCAAATGTGCAAGAAAATTCATAGTTAAACGTTTATCCAGAGGGGTAAAGGTTGCAGGGAGAACGCCCCGGCACTAGACTACCCGCCTCTTATTTTAGTCTGAGTCAGTGTCATGCGCGTTACCGATTTCACCTTTGAATTACCCGAATCCCTGATTGCCCACTATCCGCAAGCTGAGCGCAGTAGCTGCCGCTTGCTGTCTTTGGACGGGCCGACGGGCGCGCTGACGCACGGTACTTTCACCGATTTGCTCGATAAGCTCAACCCTGGAGATTTGCTGGTCTTTAACAACACCCGCGTCATTCCTGCGCGTCTGTTTGGTCGTAAAGCCAGCGGCGGCAAGATTGAAGTGTTGGTCGAGCGTATGCTGGATGACAAACATATTCTGGCGCATATTCGTGCCTCGAAAGCGCCGAAACCGGGTGCCGAGCTGCTGCTGGGCGACGACGAAAGTATTAAAGCGACGATGGTTGCCCGCCATGACGCGCTGTTTGAAGTTGAGTTTAACGACGAACGCAGCGTGCTGGATATCCTCAACGCCATCGGCCATATGCCGTTGCCGCCATATATCGACCGTCCGGATGAAGACGCCGACCGCGAGCTGTACCAGACCGTATACAGCGAAAAACCGGGTGCCGTCGCTGCACCGACCGCGGGTCTGCATTTTGACGATCCGCTGCTGGCTAAACTGCGCGATAAAGGCATTGAAATGGCGTTCGTCACCCTGCACGTTGGCGCGGGTACTTTCCAGCCGGTGCGCGTAGACACCATCGAAGACCACATTATGCATTCCGAATATGCGGAAGTGCCGCAGGATGTGGTGGACGCGGTGCTGGCGGCGAAAGCGCGCGGTAATCGCGTGATTGCGGTAGGTACCACCTCCGTGCGTTCGCTGGAAAGTGCGGCGCAGGCGGCCAAAAACGATCTCATCGAGCCGTTCTTCGGCGATACACAAATCTTTATTTATCCAGGCTATAAATATCAGGTGATTGATGCTCTGGTCACTAACTTCCACCTGCCGGAATCGACGCTGATTATGCTGGTTTCCGCATTTGCTGGTTATAAAAACACCATGCACGCCTATCATGAAGCGGTAAAAGCGGAATATCGCTTTTTTAGTTACGGGGATGCCATGTTTATCACGTACAATCCGCAGGCTATTTCTGAGCGACCGTGAGAAGGCTATCTCACTTGCCATTTTGATGTCGGGCAGTGCTCGCCATCCTCTCGTACTGCGTGTACGCTCCGGTGGCTGTGCGCTGGTCGCCCCCCAAACTGGCTGCGCCGATTGCGCCTTCGCCAGTGGGTTAATATATTTTTACTCCGTGGAGTAATTCCGTGGGGAAAGTTTAATCATCAGACTGTCTCTCTGATGCAGGAGAAAAAATGAAATTTGAACTGGATACCACAGACGGTCGCGCTCGCCGCGGCCGCCTGGTTTTTGAACGTGGCGTAGTAGAAACGCCTGCTTTTATGCCGGTCGGTACTTACGGCACCGTGAAAGGCATGACGCCGGAAGAAGTTGAAGCAACCGGCGCACAGATCATCCTCGGCAACACCTTCCACCTGTGGCTGCGCCCGGGTCAGGAAATCATGAAACTGCACGGCGATCTGCACGATTTCATGCAGTGGAAAGGGCCGATCCTCACCGACTCCGGCGGCTTCCAGGTGTTCAGCCTGGGCGATATCCGTAAGATAACCGAGCAGGGCGTGCATTTCCGTAACCCGATCAACGGCGATCCGATTTTCCTCGATCCCGAGAAGTCGATGGAGATTCAATATGATCTCGGTTCCGATGTCGTGATGATCTTCGACGAATGTACACCGTATCCGGCCGACTGGGACTATGCTAAACGCTCAATGGAGATGTCTTTGCGTTGGGCGAAGCGCAGCCGTGACCGTTTTGATAGTCTCGGCAACAAAAATGCGCTTTTTGGCATCATTCAGGGCAGTGTTTACGAAGATTTACGTGATATCTCCGTCAAAGGTCTGGTAGATATCGGCTTTGATGGCTACGCTGTCGGCGGTTTGGCTGTCGGTGAGCCGAAGGAAGATATGCACCGCATTCTGGAACATGTTTGCCCGCAGATTCCGGCAGATAAACCGCGTTACCTGATGGGCGTCGGCAAACCAGAAGATCTGGTTGAAGGCGTGCGTCGCGGTATCGATATGTTTGACTGCGTGATGCCAACGCGAAATGCCCGTAATGGTCATTTGTTTGTGACTGACGGCGTGGTAAAAATTCGTAACGCGAAACATAAAAGCGACACCAGTCCGCTCGATGCTGAGTGTGATTGTTACACCTGTCGCAATTATTCGCGCGCTTACTTGCATCATCTCGACCGTTGCAACGAAATATTGGGCGCGCGACTCAACACGATTCATAACCTTCGCTACTACCAGCGTTTGATGGCGGGTTTACGCAAGGCTATTGAAGAGGGTAAATTAGAGAGCTTCGTGACCGATTTTTACCAACGTCAGGGTAGACCAGTTCCACCTGTGAACGTTGATTAATTTTAATAATGAGGGAATTTGAATGAGCTTTTTTATTTCTGATGCGGTAGCGGCAACAGGTGCTCCGGCGCAGGGCAGCCCGATGTCTCTGATTCTGATGCTGGTGGTGTTTGGTCTGATTTTCTATTTTATGATCCTGCGCCCACAGCAAAAGCGTACCAAAGAACACAAGAACCTGATGAACTCCATTGCGAAAGGCGATGAAGTACTGACTAACGGTGGTCTGGTGGGTCGCGTGACTAAAGTAGCAGAATCTGGCTACATCGCTATCGCGCTGAACGACACCACTGAAGTGGTTATCAAACGTGATTTCGTAGCTGCCGTTCTGCCGAAAGGCACCATGAAGGCGCTGTAATTTATTGTTTTCCCAAAGGGAACTGCCGTGTTAAACCGTTATCCTTTGTGGAAGTATGTCATGCTGATCGTCGTTATTGTCGTCGGTCTGCTCTATGCGCTTCCCAACCTGTATGGTGAGGATCCGGCTGTTCAAATCACTGGCGTGCGCGGTGCCGCCGCCAGTGAGCAAACGCTGATCCAGGTCCAGAAAACGTTACAAGAAGATAAAATCACACCTAAGTCTGTGGCTCTGGAAGAGGGTGCTATTCTCGCGCGCTTCGACTCCACTGATACCCAACTGCGCGCACGTGAAGTATTAATGGGCGTACTGGGCGATCAGTACGTCGTGGCGCTTAACCTTGCTCCGGCAACCCCACGCTGGCTGGCTGCCATTCACGCAGAACCGATGAAACTCGGTCTTGACTTGCGTGGCGGCGTTCACTTCCTGATGGAAGTGGATATGGACACCGCGCTGAGTAAGTTGCAGGAACAAAATATCGATAGCCTGCGCAGCGATCTGCGTGAAAAAGGCATTCCTTATACTACTGTTCGCAAAGAAGATAACTACGGTCTGAGCATCACTTTCCGTGATAGCAGCGCCCGTGATGAAGCTATCTCTTACCTGAGCAAACGTCACCAGGATCTGGTTATTTCCAGCCAGGGCAGCAATGCTCTGCGTGCGGTAATGACCGATGCGCGCCTGAGCGAAGCCCGTGAATACGCGGTACAGCAGAACATCAACATTCTGCGTAATCGTGTTAACCAACTGGGTGTTGCTGAGCCGGTGGTACAACGTCAGGGTGCTGACCGCATTGTGGTCGAACTGCCGGGTATTCAGGATACCGCGCGTGCGAAAGAAATTCTGGGCGCAACCGCGACGCTGGAATTCCGTCTGGTAAATACCAACGTTGACCAGTCCGCTGCGGCATCCGGGCGTGTACCGGGTGACTCGGAAGTGAAACAGTCTCGTGAAGGTCAGCCGGTTGTGCTGTACAAGCGCGTGATCCTGACCGGTGACCATATCACCGACTCTACTTCCAGCCAGGACGAATACAATCAGCCGCAGGTTAACATCTCGCTGGATAGCGCAGGTGGTAACATCATGTCCAACTTCACCAAGGACAACATCGGTAAGCCGATGGCGACCCTGTTTGTGGAGTACAAAGACAGCGGTAAGAAAGATGCTAACGGTCGTGCAGTACTGGTGAAACAGGAAGAGGTGATTAACATCGCCAATATCCAGTCTCGTCTGGGTAACAGCTTCCGTATCACCGGTATCAACAACCCGAACGAAGCACGCCAGCTTTCCCTGCTGTTACGTGCCGGTGCGTTGATTGCGCCAATTCAGATTGTTGAAGAACGTACCATCGGCCCAACCCTGGGTATGCAGAACATTAAACAGGGTCTGGAAGCATGTCTGGCCGGTCTGGTGGTGTCTATCCTGTTCATGATCTTCTTCTATAAGAAGTTCGGTCTGATTGCGACCAGTGCGCTGATTGCTAACCTGGTGCTGATTGTCGGTATTATGTCGTTGCTGCCGGGTGCTACGCTGAGTATGCCGGGGATTGCGGGGATCGTCTTAACCCTTGCTGTCGCGGTCGATGCGAACGTACTGATCAACGAACGTATCAAAGAAGAGTTGAGTAACGGGCGTTCGGTGCAGCAGGCCATCAATGAAGGTTATGCGGGCGCATTTAGCTCCATCTTTGATGCGAACATTACGACGCTGATCAAGGTCATCATCCTGTACGCAGTGGGCACCGGGGCAATTAAAGGGTTCGCGATTACTACCGGTATTGGTGTGGCGACGTCGATGTTTACCGCGATTGTCGGTACACGTGCCATCGTAAACCTGCTGTATGGCGGCAAGCGCGTCAAAAAGCTGTCAATCTGAGGAGTGCGAAGTGGCACAGGAATATACTGTTGAACAATTGAACCACGGCCGTAAAGTCTGGGACTTTATGCGCTGGGACTACTGGGCTTTCGGCATTTCAGGTTTCCTGCTGATTGCGGCCATCGTGGTGATGGGCGTACGCGGGTTTAACTGGGGTCTCGATTTCACCGGTGGTACGGTTATTGAAATCACGCTGGAAAAACCGGCCGATATGGACGTGATGCGCGATGCGCTGGAGAAAGCGGGCTTCGTTGATCCGCTTCTGCAGAACTTCGGCAGCAGCCACGACATTATGGTACGTATGCCGCCAACTGAAGGTGCAGACGGCGGTCAGGTGCTGGGTAGTAAAGTGTTGAGTGTGATTAACGAATCCACCAACCAAAACGCCGCGGTGAAGCGAATTGAATTCGTGGGTCCGAGCGTGGGTGCAGACCTGGCGCAAACCGGTGCGATGGCGCTGATGGCGGCGTTGATCTCCATCCTGGTGTACGTCGGTTTCCGTTTTGAGTGGCGACTGGCGGCAGGGGTAGTTATCGCGCTGGCGCACGACGTGATTATCACACTTGGGATCCTGTCGTTGTTCCATATCGAGATTGACCTGACTATCGTCGCATCACTGATGTCGGTAATCGGTTACTCGCTGAACGACAGTATCGTTGTATCTGACCGTATTCGTGAAAACTTCCGCAAAATTCGTCGCGGTACGCCTTACGAAATCTTTAACGTGTCACTGACTCAAACGCTGCACCGTACGTTGATTACGTCCGGTACAACGTTGATGGTTATTCTGATGCTGTTCCTGTTCGGTGGTCCGGTACTGGAAGGCTTCTCGCTGACGATGCTGATCGGTGTTTCTATCGGTACTGCGTCTTCTATCTACGTGGCATCGGCGCTGGCGCTGAAGCTGGGTATGAAGCGTGAGCACATGCTGCAGCAGAAGGTCGAGAAAGAAGGGGCGGATCAACCGTCGATTCTGCCTTAACCCATCCAGGAGTGAAGATACTGGAATCCCGATCGCAAGGTCGGGATTTTTTTTGCCTGTGAATTAGCGACAGGTAATTATCTTTTCCTGTCGCCACACTACTGACAGTATGCTGTCAGTAGCCCTGTCTTATAGTCCTCCTGAGATTACCCACACAGGCAGGAGGAAGTATGAGCAACGTAATTAATTGGTTTGAAATCCCCGTGGCACAAATGGATCGCGCCATCGCTTTTTATGAGCCAGTGATGCAGGTTTCTTTGCGTAGGGAGAACATGGACTGCGCTGAGCTCGCCGTATTTCCGCATCAGGATCCCGCTCCCGGCGGGGCGCTGGCTAAATTTGATGGTATTACGCCTTCAGCGCAGGGCGCTATTATTTATCTGCATACGGACGATTTGGCTGCAACGCTTGAACGCGTCGCCACTGCTGGCGGTCAGTGTGCGTTTGGCCCACTCGAACTGGGGCAGGACATTGGTACGATTGCGCTATTTACTGACAGCGAAGGCAATCGTGTTGGTTTACATCAACCCGCGTAATATTTTCAGCACTGAGGATTAAAATGAGCAGACGCGCCGACCGCTTGTTTCAGATTGTGCAAATCCTGCGTGGCAGGCGAGTGACAACGGCGGCGCTGCTGGCAGAGCGTCTTGAGGTTTCTGAACGGACGATTTATCGCGATATCCGCGATCTCTCTTTATCCGGCGTGCCTATTGAAGGCGAAGTGGGCAGCGGATACCGCTTAATGGCCGGGTTTGATCTACCGCCGTTGATGTTAACGCATCACGAATCAGAAGCATTGATGGTAGCGATTCGGTTGCTGAAAACATGGGGTGGGGATTCACTCTCACAGGCGTTGGAATCCGCGCAGGAAAAAGTGTTGGCGATATTGCCGCCAGAGAGTCGGCGAAGAGCCGAGCAAACGCGGATTTTCGCGCCAGATTTTGGTAATCAGCCGCATTCACGTAGTGCCTTCGATCTCATACATCGCGCGGTTTCAGCACAGCAGGTGCTGGCGCTGCATTATCGCGATGAGTCCGGGAACCTCTCCTGGCGCGACGTTCAGCCGCTGGGATTATTTTTCTGGGGCGAGCACTGGCTGCTGGTTGGCTGGTGCGAGAAGCGTGACGATTATCGTTGCTTTCGCGTTGATCGATGTCTGAAGATTACGCCACTCGACAGGCATTTTCGCGAATCGGCAGATCGCTCGCTAAGTGACTTTTTGCGTAAAGTACGCTGTGAAGACCAGCCATAAAAAAGCCAGCGGTTAAGCTGGCTTGTCTGCGAAACATTGTCTGGATTAGAAGTTGTAACCTACGACCAGGTAACCACCCCAACCGGTAGATTTCGCGCTGAAATCGCCTTCGCCCCAGTTCAGGGTATCTCCACCTTTCCACTGGCCGCCGTTATGGAAGTAACGCGCTACGACGGAGTAATGCCAGTGATCGTAGTTCAGCGCCAGGACGTGGCTGGACGCGATAGAGTTGCTGGTGCGGTTCGGATCATCACCCAAATCTGAGCCCCAGTCGAAGTTGGTGAAGCCGATGTAGGTCAACTGGCCGCCCCAAACCTGGGTGATCGGCACAAAGTATTTCACTTTGAAACGGTAGCCATCCCACTCGTTTTCGTTGGATGCGCCATAGTTCTGCCACTGGTATTTAGCATACACGTTCAAAGACAGACCCATCGGCAGACCGGTATCGATATCGGTACCCAGACCCATATACCAGGTGCTCTGGCGGCTGGCTTTGTTATCACCCATATCGTAGATGTAGTTGTTGGCGAAATACCATTCTTTGAACGGACCAAAGCTCAGGTCAGCACCGGTCAGTTTGTCGATGGAGAAACGCGGTTCGATTTCCATAAACAGCGGGGAACCGTCAGACCAGATACCTTTATCGTTGCCGTTACCCCAGTCGAAGGTTTTCGGAATATCGATGTAGCCATAGAAGTCAAACCAGTCTTTTTTAGCAAACGCTTCGTATTCCAGATACACGTCGTTGTTCAGTTTCGGGGAGAAACGGGTGTGATAGCTACCCACCACGTTAACGCTCTGGTGCCACCAGTCGGACAGATATTGCGGTTTGTCATTTTCTGCTGCGTTGGCAGTAAAAGACGAGGAGAGCGCCAGCACTGCACCGGCTGCAAGTAATGTTTTTTTCATATGTATGCCACTGTTTGAAATCCCTTTCGGGAGTGAAAAATGCGCAATTTGCGTTTCTAAATATTTCGTAATTCTTCGGAGCCTATTATAAAAATCATTGTTCACAAAAATATGTCTTGTTTCACAGTTCTATCATTTACGTAATCGATTGCGTTCACGTTTGCGTACTTTAGGCGACGAATTGTACTGGCTCCCATGAATGTTGCCAAGTTTTACCAGAAATATCGGTTATGTCAGGGGAGTAACAAAATGGAGCAGAGTGATGTTGCGGAACGCACAAAACGTTCCGCAAAAAAGTTTATTGGCTAACAGGCTGGACGTCGTGGATGCGCACAAATCCTAACTGATCTGGAGTGAGGCCATTTATCTGTAACGGAATGTCTACGTCGCTGGGAGCAAGAATACTCGCCGGAGCGTTGACCAACTGGTTATGAACGTTCACTTCCTGATAGTTGTCCGTGGTGCCCTGAATTTGCCCGTACTCGACGGTGGCGCTAAAAGCGGGTAAAGGCGTGTTGGATTCACCCTGAATCCGTAGCGTCAGGCGCGTACCATCGGCGTTCAGTGCAATGTTCACCAGCGACATGCGTAAGGTGCCAATCTGGCTGTCCAGTCGTGCCGGGGTTTTGGAACCCGGTAGCAGATAGACGCCGCTGGTTGATTTTGCATTCAACATATTTTGTTGCGTAATTTTTACCGTTTCTTGATTAAGCTGCGTCATCTCTTTATTCAACGTGCTAACGCTTTGATGCATCTGGCGTACTTCGCTTTGCTGTGCGCAGGCACTAAGACTAAAGAGACTTCCCACCAGGAGAATTCTTAGGTAACGTCTTGTCATTGTGATTACTTCCTTCATTGTCGCGATAGCATAATGGTAGTGTGCACTGAGCACGAAGGCATCGATCCTTTGTCTCAAAAGCGCAGCGCCTTTGTTGTCACGGCAGTTCAGGGTAAAATAGATTCTGTTAACCACTGAGGTACAGGACGCCGTATGCATTGCCCATTCTGTTTCGCCGTAGACACTAAGGTAATTGACTCTCGTCTTGTAGGCGAGGGCTCCTCGGTACGCCGCCGTCGGCAGTGTCTGGTTTGTAACGAACGTTTCACCACTTTTGAAGTGGCTGAACTTGTCATGCCGCGCGTTGTGAAAAGCAACGATGTGCGTGAACCCTTTAATGAAGAAAAGCTGCGCAGCGGCATGCTCAGAGCGCTTGAGAAACGGCCTGTCAGCGCAGATGACGTCGAAATGGCGTTAAACCATATCAAATCACAGCTGCGTGCGACGGGCGAGCGTGAGGTGCCGAGTAAGATGATTGGCAACCTGGTGATGGAGCAGTTGAAAAAGCTCGATAAAGTCGCCTACATCCGCTTTGCCTCTGTCTACCGGAGTTTCGAAGATATCAAAGAATTTGGCGAAGAGATTGCTCGCCTACAGGACTAAGCCATGCAGGATGAATTGTACATGGCGCGCGCGCTGAAGCTTGCTGCGCGCGGACGTTTTACCACTCACCCCAACCCCAACGTGGGCTGCGTGATTGTGAAAGATGGGGAGATCGTCGGTGAAGGATATCATCACCGTGCGGGCGAACCGCATGCCGAAGTTCATGCTCTGCGGATGGCCGGAGAAAAAGCGCAGGGGGCAACTGCCTACGTGACGCTCGAACCCTGCAGTCATCATGGTCGCACGCCGCCGTGTTGCGATGCGCTGATTGCGGCGGGGGTGTCGCGTGTGGTTGCGGCGATGCAGGATCCCAATCCGCAGGTCGCAGGACGTGGGCTCTACCGTTTACAGCAGGCGGGCATCGACGTCAGCCACGGGCTGATGATGAGCGAAGTTGAGCAACTGAATAAAGGCTTCCTCAAGCGCATGCGTACGGGATTCCCGTATCTTCAGCTTAAGCTTGGCGCGTCGCTTGATGGCCGTACGGCGATGGCCAGCGGTGAAAGCCAGTGGATTACCTCGCCACAGGCGCGCCGCGATGTGCAACGCTTGCGCGCGCAAAGCCATGCCATTTTAACCAGCAGTTCTACGGTGCTGGCAGACGACCCTCAGCTAACCGTGCGTTGGTCGGAGCTAGGGGAGTCAACTCAGGCGAGTTACCCGCAGGAAGAGCTGCGCCAGCCAATCCGCATTGTTCTTGATAGCCAGAATCAGGTCACACCGGAGCACCAAATTGTGCAACAGCCAGGAGAAACCTGGATTGTCCGGACTGAAGACGACCCTCGTAGCTGGCCGGAGACGGTGCGCAGCCTGAAGGTGCCGGAACATAACGGGCATCTGGATCTGGTGGTGCTAATGATGCAACTGGGCAAACAGCAAATTAACAGCATTTGGGTTGAAGCAGGCCCAACGCTCGCAGGGGCATTATTACAGGCCGGTTTGGTCGATGAGCTAATCGTTTATGTTGCGCCTAAACTGTTAGGCAGCGATGCGAGAGGATTATGTGTGCTTCCAGGCCTTGAGAAACTGGCTGACGCACCCCATTTCAAATTCAATGAGATACGCCAGGTGGGCCCGGACGTTTGCCTGCATTTAACGACTGCGTGAGGCTTTCTGATTTAGAGGAAGCAGCGCACAGAATATTATGATAAAATCCGCCCCCCTTACGGGGCCATAAATCGAACCCGAAGGAAGAATATGAACATTATTGAAGCTAACGTTGCTACCCCGGACGCTCGCGTCGCCATCACCATTGCGCGTTTCAACAACTTTATCAATGACAGCCTGCTGGAAGGTGCTATCGACGCCCTGAAACGTATTGGCCAGGTTAAAGATGAAAACATTACCGTTGTTTGGGTTCCAGGTGCATATGAGCTGCCACTGGCGGCCGACGCACTGGCAAAAACCGGTAAATACGACGCGGTGATTGCGCTCGGTACGGTGATCCGTGGCGGTACCGCGCACTTCGAATATGTGGCTGGCGGTGCAAGCAATGGCCTGGCGCATGTCGCTCAGGACAGTGGCATTCCGGTAGCCTTCGGTGTTCTGACCACCGAAAGTATTGAACAAGCCATCGAACGTGCTGGCACTAAAGCCGGTAACAAAGGCGCAGAAGCTGCACTGACTGCGCTTGAAATGATTAATGTATTGAAAGCCATCAAGGCCTGATTTTTGTAAGGGGAAATCCGTGAAACCTGCTGCTCGTCGCCGCGCCCGTGAGTGTGCCGTCCAGGCGCTCTACTCCTGGCAGTTGTCCCAGAACGACATCGCTGATGTTGAATACCAGTTCCTGGCGGAACAGGACGTTAAAGATGTCGACGTTCTGTATTTCCGTGAACTGCTGTCCGGGGTGGCGACTAACAGCGCGTACCTGGATGGATTAATGAAGCCTTATCTGTCTCGTCTGTTGGAAGAGCTGGGTCAGGTAGAAAAAGCTGTACTGCGTATTGCGCTGTTTGAATTGTCTAAACGTAGTGATGTGCCGTACAAAGTGGCCATCAACGAAGCGATTGAACTGGCAAAAACCTTCGGCGCTGAAGATAGCCACAAATTCGTGAACGGCGTACTGGATAAAGCAGCACCTGTGATTCGCCCCAACAAAAAGTAATCCCGAGGCCGGCTGGATGGTGGAACCTGTTTCCGCTGTCCCCGGCTTTTTCTTTTTTTTCTGCTGAGGCATAACGTATGGCATGCGGCGAGTTTTCCCTGATTGCCCGTTATTTTGACCGCGTAAGAACGTCCCGTCTTGATGTCGAAACCGGTATTGGTGACGACTGCGCACTTCTGAACATCCCTGAAAAACAAACGCTGGCGATCAGTACCGATACGCTGGTGGCAGGTAACCACTTCCTCCCCGACATTGATCCGACCGATCTCGCGTGGAAAGCGCTGGCGGTGAATTTGAGCGATCTGGCGGCGATGGGGGCAGATCCTGCGTGGTTGACGCTGGCGCTCACGTTACCTGACGTCGATGAAGCCTGGCTGGAAGCCTTCAGCGATGGCCTGTTTGAACTCCTCAATTACTATGATATGCAGCTGATTGGCGGTGACACCACGCGTGGGCCGCTGTCGATGACGCTGGGTATCCATGGCTACGTCCCCGTTGGGCGGGCCTTAAAACGCTCTGGCGCGAAACCGGGTGACTGGATTTATGTTACCGGCACGCCGGGTGACAGTGCGGCCGGGCTGGCGATTTTGCAGAACCGATTGCAGGTTGCAGATGCAACAGACGCGGACTATCTGCTGAAACGCCATCTGCGTCCCACGCCGCGTATTTTGCAGGGACAAGCCCTGCGCGATCTGGCCAGTGCGGCTATCGATATTTCCGACGGTTTGATTTCCGATTTGGGGCACATCGTTAATGCCAGCGGCTGTGGCGCACGGGTTAACGTTGATGTGCTGCCGTACTCCACGGCATTGTCACAGCACGTTGAGCCGGAACAGGCCCTGCGCTGGGCGCTCTCGGGCGGTGAAGATTATGAGTTATGCTTTACCGTACCGGAAATTAATCGTGGTGCGCTGGACGTGGCGCTGGGAAATCTCGGCGCAGCGTTTACCTGCATTGGGCAGATGAGCGCGGACGTGGAAGGCATTCACTTTACGCGCGATGGAAAACCCGTCACGTTTGACTGGAAAGGATATGACCATTTTGCCGCGCCTTAAAAAAGATGTCGCCAAAAGCCGCCTGAGTATGCGCAATCCGTGGCACCTGTTAGCCACCGGTTTTGGCAGCGGGCTGAGCCCAATTGTTCCTGGCACGATGGGATCGCTGGCGGCGATCCCTTTTTGGTATTTAATGACCTTTCTGCCGTGGCAGCTGTATTCGCTGGTGGTGATGTTATCTATCTGTATCGGCGTTTATCTGTGCCATCAAACGGCGAAAGATATGGGCGTGCACGATCACGGTAGTATTGTCTGGGACGAGTTTGTCGGGATGTGGATTACCCTGATGGCGCTGCCGACAAACGACTGGCAGTGGGTTGCCGCCGGATTTGTGATTTTCCGTATTCTGGATATGTGGAAGCCGTGGCCGATTCGTTGGTTCGATCGCAACGTGCATGGCGGGACGGGAATCATGATCGACGATATTGTGGCTGGAATACTCTCTGCCGGAATTTTGTATTTTATCGGTCATCACTGGCCGGTAGGTATCATTTAACCCTTTTCAGGGGCTATTGTAGGCCCGATAAACGCCGAGACATCGGGCGATCAGTGCCGGATGCGCTATGCTTATCCGGCCTACAATCTTCAACCGCGCTTATTTAAATCCCACCACCGGATGCTGTTTGTACGGCGTTTCCAGCTCGGCAATTTGCTCCGGCTTCAACGTTAAATCTACCGCGTTGAGCAACTCATCCAGCTGTTCCTCACGCGAAGAGCCAATAATTGGCGCTGCCACGCCGGGTTTGCTCAGCAGCCAGGCCAGCGCAACCTGTGCCCGCGTTACACCCAACTCCTCACTGACACCGGTCAGTCGTGCGGCGATTTGCGCGTCATTTTCATCGCTCTCGTTGTACAAATTTTTACCGACTTCATCGGAAACCAGACGTGCGGTCGTTTCTCCCCAGGGACGCGTCAGGCGACCGCGCGCCAGCGGGCTCCATGGGATGACGGCCACGCCTTCCTGATAGCAAAGCGGCAGCATTTCGCGTTCTTCTTCGCGGTAGATTAGGTTGTAGTGATCCTGCATGCTGACGAACTGCGCCCAGCCGTGTTGCTTCTGTAAGGCCAGAGCCTGGGCAAACTGTGAAGCGTGCATGGATGAGGCGCCAATATAGCGAGCTTTACCGGCTTTCACGACGTCGTTTAGAGCCTCCAGCGTTTCTTCGATTGGCGTGTTGTAATCCCAGCGGTGAATTTGCAGGATGTCCACATAGTCCATACCCAGGCGTCTGAGGCTGTCGTCGATTGAGCGCAGGATTTGTGCGCGGGATAAACCTTCCGCTAAATCATCCACCTGGTGAAAAACCTTGGTAGCGACCACGACATCTTCGCGGCGGGCGAAATTACGCAGCGCACGGCCGACAATCTCTTCGCTACTGCCAGCGGAGTAGCTGTTGGCGGTATCGAAAAAGTTAATGCCGCCCTCAAGGGCGTGTTTGATTATCGGGCGACTGCTTTCTTCAGGTAGCGTCCAGGCGTGATTGCCGCGATTGGGTTCGCCAAACGTCATGCAACCCAGGCAAAGGCGGGAGACCCGTAGGTCGGTTTTTCCTAAGATGTTGTATTTCATCAATCCACTCCTGCTTAGCTCGTGATGAATTAAGCATAGCAGGAGCGGGGAGGGGATTATGCCAGCCAGGCCTTGATTTTGGCCTCAATTCCGGCGGCATTCAGACCCAGATCGGCACGAGCTTCATCCTGAGTTCCCTGCGGGATGAAAAAGTCAGGCAGGCCAATGTTCAGCACCGGGACGGGCTTACGATGGGCCATCAGCACTTCGTTTACGCCGCTGCCAGCACCACCCATAATGGCGTTCTCTTCAATGGTAACCAGCACCTCGTGTTGGGCAGCCATTTCAAGGATCAACGTTTCATCCAGTGGTTTCACAAAACGCATATCGACCAGAGTGGCGTTCAGCGACTCTGCTACCTGAGCGGCTTCCGGCATCAGGGTGCCGAAGTTGAGAATCGCCACTTTTTCCCCGCGACGTTTCACGATGCCTTTACCAATTGGCAGTTGTTCCAGCGGGGTCAGCTCAACGCCTACCGCGTTGCCGCGTGGGTAGCGCACGACCGTTGGACCGTCATTGTAGTGATAGCCGGTGAACAGCATCTGGCGGCATTCGTTTTCATCACTCGGGGTCATGATGACCATTTCCGGGATGCAGCGCAGGAAGGAGAGATCGAAAGCCCCCTGATGGGTTTGTCCATCTGCGCCAACAATCCCTGCCCGGTCAACGGCGAACAGGACCGGCAGTTTCTGGATGGCTACATCGTGCAGCACCTGATCGTAGGCGCGTTGCAGGAAGGTCGAGTAAATGGCTACCACCGGCTTGTAGCCGCCAATCGCCAGACCGGCAGCAAACGTCACCGCGTGCTGCTCGGCAATCGCCACATCGAAATAGCGGTCCGGGAACTTACGTGAAAACTCCACCATTCCGGAACCTTCGCGCATCGCCGGGGTGATTGCCATCAGCTTATTGTCTTTCGCTGCGGTCTCGCACAGCCAGTCACCGAAAATTTTTGAATAGCTCGGCAGGCCGCCACTGCTTTTCGGCAGGCATCCGCTGGACGGATCGAATTTGGGTACCGCGTGGAAGGTTATCGGATCTTTTTCCGCAGGCTCGTAGCCACGACCCTTTTTGGTCATGATGTGCAGGAACTGCGGGCCTTTCAGATCGCGCATGTTTTTGAGCGTAGTAATAAGCCCCAGCACGTCGTGACCGTCCACCGGACCGATATAGTTAAAGCCCAGTTCTTCAAACAGAGTCCCCGGCACAACCATACCTTTAATGTGTTCTTCAGTACGTTTGAGCAGTTCTTTAATCGGCGGCACGCCGGAGAAGACTTTCTTCCCGCCTTCGCGCAGCGAGGAGTAGAGTTTGCCAGAGAGCAGCTGTGCCAGATGATTGTTCAGCGCGCCAACGTTCTCTGAAATCGACATTTCGTTGTCGTTGAGGATAACCAGCATGTCGGGCCTAATATCGCCCGCGTGGTTCATCGCTTCAAACGCCATCCCTGCGGTGATGGCTCCATCACCAATCACACACACGGTACGGCGCTCTTTACCTTCTTTCTCGGCGGCAACCGCAATACCGATACCTGCGCTGATGGAGGTTGAAGAGTGCCCAACGCTCAGTACGTCATACTCGCTTTCACCGCGCCATGGGAACGGATGCAGGCCGCCTTTCTGACGAATGGTACCGATTTTATCGCGGCGACCAGTCAGAATTTTGTGCGGATAAGCCTGATGTCCCACATCCCAGATTAACTGGTCAAACGGGGTGTTGTAGACATAGTGCAGCGCGACGGTGAGTTCCACCGTGCCCAGACCAGAGGCGAAGTGCCCGCTGGAACGGCTTACGCTGTCGAGCAAATAGCGGCGCAGTTCGTCGCAAAGCTTTGGCAGGCTCTCTTTTGGCAGCAGACGTAACTCCTGGGTGGAGTCGACCAGCGCCAGGGTCGGGTATTTGGCTATATCAAAACTCATCGCAAGCTCATGGGATATGTTGGTTTATTTATCACGCTGGATTATGTAGTCCGCTAGCGCTTCCAGTGCCGAGGTATCGAGTGACTGTGCGGCCAGCAGACTTAGCGACTGGCGGGCGTCCTCGATTAAATCCCGGGCTTTATTCTGGGCTTGCTCAAGACCCAGAAGTGCAGGATAGGTACTTTTGCCAAGCTGCTGGTCAGCACCCTGACGTTTACCCAATGTTGCAGTATCGCCTACCACATCCAGGATGTCATCCTGAACCTGGAAAGCCAGACCGATGCTTTCTGCGTATTTGTCGAGTATTGGCAGGCATTCTCGCCCTTTATCGCCAGCACTTAACGCCCCCAAACGCACGGCGGCGCGAATCAATGCTCCGGTTTTATGGCGGTGAATCCGCTCCAGTGCATCCAGCTCAACCTGATGACCTTCAGCTTCCAGATCCAGTGCCTGGCCGCCGCACATACCGGCGATGCCGCTGGCCTGAGCCAGTTCAGAGATCATCGCGATGCGGTCACGGTCAGTGACTTCCGGCATTGGGGCGTCGCTGATAATGGAGAATGCCAGCGTTTGTAGCGCATCTCCGGCCAGGATCGCATTTGCCTCGCCAAATTTTACGTGGCAAGTCGGCAGACCGCGTCGCAGGTCATCGTCATCCATCGCGGGCAAATCATCGTGCATCAGCGAATAGGCATGAATGCATTCGACGGCGGCAGCGGGAGCATCAAGCGTACTCAGGCTGACACCAAACATCTGACCGGTCGCATACACCAGGAACGGGCGCAGACGTTTACCGCCTAATAATGCGCCATATTGCATGGTTTCTACCACGGGAGTGTTCTGAAAGGGCAGTGGCGCGATAAAACGGCTCAGTGCCTGGTTTGCCTGCTCAACGCAAGCCTGTAGCTGCTGCGTAAAATCCATTTACTCATTATCCGGTGTAAAAGGCGTAAGGGCGGCGTCTTCAGTATCTGACAGCAGGATTTGTACGCGCTGTTCAGCCTGTTGTAATTTGACCTGTCCCTGACGCGCCAACTGTACGCCACGTTCGAATTCGTTCAACGCTTCTTCTAACGGCAGGTCGCCGCCTTCCAGACGGGTAACAATTTGTTCCAGCTCGCTCAGCGCGGTTTCAAAACTGGCGGGCGCTTCATTTTTCTTCGGCATAATGAATGTCTGACTCTCTGTATTGGCAGCACAAGACTATGGTAACGGACTCGCACTGATAAGCAAATAACGCGCAATGTGCACAGTAGCCGCGTGATGGTGATATACTTGCGCGCCTGGATGCAGTCGCGGGTATGGGCTGCTGTATTTTTTTCCATTACAAGTCATTCAGACTTGCCTAAGAACCATTGCCGCCATGAAGTTTATCATTAAATTGTTCCCAGAAATCACCATCAAAAGCCAATCTGTGCGTTTGCGCTTTATAAAAATTCTGACAGGGAACATTCGTAACGTTTTAAAGCACTATGATGAAGACCTTGCCGTTGTCCGTCACTGGGATCACGTTGAGGTTCGCGCTAAAGATGAAAGCCAGCGCCTGGATATTCGCGACGCGCTGACCCGTATTCCGGGTATCCACCACATTCTCGAAGTAGAAGACGTGCCGTTTACCGATATGCACGATATTTTTGAGAAGGCACTGGTGCAGTATCGCGATCAACTGGAAGGTAAAACCTTCTGTGTACGCGTGAAGCGTCGCGGGAAGCATGAGTTTAGCTCCATTGAGGTGGAACGTTATGTTGGCGGTGGACTGAACCAACATATTGAATCTGCACGCGTGAAGCTGACGAAGCCGGATGTGACCGTTAATCTTGAAATCGAAAACGACCGTCTGCTGCTGGTTAAAGGCCGCTATGAAGGTATTGGTGGTTTCCCGATTGGGACGCAGGAAGACGTACTGTCGCTGATTTCCGGCGGTTTCGACTCCGGTGTGTCCAGCTATATGCTGATGCGTCGCGGCTGCCGTGTGCACTATTGCTTCTTTAACCTTGGCGGCGCAGCGCATGAAATCGGCGTTCGCCAGGTGGCGCATTACCTGTGGAATCGCTTCGGTAGTTCGCATCGCGTGCGTTTTGTTGCTATCAACTTTGAACCGGTGGTCGGTGAGATCCTGGAGAAAGTTGATGACGGCCAGATGGGCGTGGTTCTCAAACGTATGATGGTTCGCGCGGCGTCGAAAGTCGCTGAGCGCTACGGCGTACAGGCGCTGGTAACCGGTGAAGCACTGGGCCAGGTGTCCAGCCAGACGCTGACCAACCTGCGTCTGATCGATAACGTATCCGACACCCTGATCCTGCGCCCGCTTATCTCCCATGATAAAGAGCACATCATCAATCTGGCGCGTGAAATTGGTACCGAGGACTTTGCCCGTACCATGCCGGAATACTGCGGTGTGATTTCAAAAAGCCCGACGGTGAAAGCGATCAAAGCGAAGATTGAGGCCGAAGAAGAAAACTTCGATTTCTCTATCCTCGATAAAGTGGTTGAAGAAGCGAACAATATCGATATTCGCGATATCGCCCAGCAGACGCAGCAGACCGTGGTAGAAGTGGAAACCGTGAGCGGTTTCGGCCCGAATGACGTAATCCTTGATATCCGTTCTGTGGATGAACAGGATGATAAACCGCTGAAGATTGAAGGTGTGGGCGTCGTTTCTCTGCCATTCTACAAGCTGAGCACTAAATTCGGCGATCTGGACCAGAGTAAAACCTGGCTGCTGTGGTGTGAACGCGGAGTGATGAGCCGTCTGCAGGCGCTTTATCTGCGCGAGCAGGGCTTTGAGAACGTGAAGGTGTATCGCCCGTAATTGAGTAAACACCGTGTTGTAGGCCGGATAAGGCGGTTACGCCGCCATCCGGCAATATAACGATATTATTCAAACCGCACGGGAAGCGTCTTCCCGTTCGACTCCCAGAGCCCCTGATAGACACCGTCTTTTAACTCTAGCGTTATCTTCTCTTGCGTTTGTTCAGCCGCAGATGTCTTCAGTTCATAATGTTGATTGTCGGCTGTGTCGCATTTGCCGGTCAATTCAATCGGTGCGCCAAATTTTTGGTAAAAGTAAGCCCCTTCAAAAAAATCACCGTATTTGCAGTCCACCTTCAACACAATACGCATGCTTTTTCCCAGCGTGCCGTACATGACTTTGCCGTCAATGCCGGGCGCTGGCGAAACTGGTGTTGTACTCTTTGCGGTAGTCAGATATTGGCCGTACGGTGTGAGTCGATTTTGCAGTTCCGCGGTTGGGATTTTCGTTGTGAAATCACCCAACTCGTCGAGCGCACGGATGGCGTGGTTGCTACAGCGTCCGTTCAGGAAAGCCAGATGGTCTTTTTGCAGGGAGAATTTGTCGATGTAGTACAAACCGTCGGTGTAGGTTGCGCACGATGCGTAGAATTCGGCATAGTTAAAATCTTCACCTTTCTCTTCTTTTATTTGTTCTGGTGTTTGCGAATTATGTGCCGTAACAAAGGTATCAATTTGGCCGCGGATTTTTTTTCTGATGCGGGTGTTTAATTCGGCGATTGTAGCCCGGGAAAAGAGATCGTTAAGGGTAATTGCCGCACCGCCGGCTAAATCGAAGCTGATCGGCACATTGTACGACTCGCAATACGCCCCGCAACCTTCGATAAACATGTTGAGCGTCAGGATTTTTGCGTCGCGATACTCAACCGTGTAGTCAAGGTTTGCGGTGGGATTCATGGCTGATTTCGCAAACTGATTTACTGTGGCCTGTGGAGTATTGCCCGGTAGCTGATTGATAAAGCTTGCGAAAATATAATCGTTAATGCGTTTTGCAACTTTGGGGTTATCCGTCGAGGAAAACCATGGCACGCGATACTGCATTTCAGTGCTTCCGGGATAGCGATACTCAATACTCTTTATTTCGAGTTGCGTCGCTGTGGCATAACCGGAAAGGAGCAGTAAAGCCACTCCACTCAGATATCCTTTCATTATGATTCCTTATAAGGGAGTGGCTCGAAGATTTACTCGTAGTAGTTATAGATTCCCGCGGCCATCACCAGTTGTGACGCCACCTCGTGAGCTTTTTCGCGACTCACCAGCAGATCAATGATTTTTAAACCGAAATCGATTGAGGTTCCCGGTCCCTGGCTGGTTAACAGATTGACGCGCGGATCCCATACGACGCGCTTGTCCTGCCACTGGTCAGCGGGAATTTGGTCTTTCAGCGCCGGAAAACCGGTCATGTTACCGATGGGGAAAATATCGTGTGGGACGAGTACGGTGGCGGCCGCGGCGCAAATTGCCGCGACAATGCGCCCGGAACGATGAAACTGTTTCACGGTTTCGATAAGCAGCGGGCTGTCGCGAAAACACTCGGCGCCTTTAATACCGCCCGGTAGCACGATAATGTCGAAATCGCCGTCAGCAACTTCGACTAATGGTGCATCCGCCAGCAGCTTTACTCCGCGTGAGCACACAATAGTCAGGCCGCCATCGCTGGCGACGCTGGCGGTTGTGACCTTAATTCCGCCGCGAACCAGCAGATCGATAGTGGTGACCGCTTCGGTCTCTTCACTACCAGGGGCGAGACATACCAGTGCTTGAGCGCTCATACTCACTTTCCTTTCTCTTAACCATTTCAAACAGGTGGGCATTTTCCGGAACGGCGATGCCGTGCGCGCGGGCGCGTTTTAACAAATAACCGGTAATGTAGTCGATCTCAGTATGGCGCAGGGCACGTATGTCTTGCAGCATCGATGAGATATTTTCCGCCGTACTGTCAATCACTTGCTCGACATAATAGCGTAAATCATCCACAGATGTGTGGTGGCCTTCGCGTTCAATGACCGCGGCCACTTCCTCGCAGATGAGTGCTATTTTTTCAGGATGATGGCGTAACTCGCCGTTTGGGCAATCCCATAATGCGGTCAGCGGGTTAATGACACAGTTGACGGCCAGTTTGCGCCACAGCTCGGCGCGAATAGTGTCGTGCCAGGCGACGTCCGGTAGCACCTCTTGCAGGACTTCAGCCAGATAACTGAAATCACCGTCTTGTTCACGCGCCGGACCAATGCGCGTTGTTCCCTGAGCGACATGAATGATGACGTTCCCGTCACGGCGTGCCGCGTGGGTGGTGGTGCCCATCAGCAGAGGTTGCTTAATGCTATGCAGCTCTTCAATCGTCCCCATACCGTTGTGAATCAGCAGAATCGGGGTGGTTTCAGGCAGAATTGCGGCCAGGCCTTTTACCGCATCAGAAACCTGCCAGGCTTTCAGGGTGACCAGCAGCAGGTCGCTTTTTGCCAAAAAGTCGGGGTCGTTTGCCGTCAGGGATTCATTAAAAACTGACCCATCCGTGTCGATCAGGTTTACGCTGCAATAGGGTTGCGGTACGCGTAGCCACCCTTGCACCTCATGTCCATGTTTGCATAGCGCGGTAAGCCAAAGCTGTCCTAGCGCTCCACATCCCAGTACGGTAATTTTCATTCTTCCTCCTCACCTGCAACAGCACCAGGTGTTAATCCATATCGGCCGTACCCCATTATTGTTCGCAGGTATCAGTACCACGTACAATTAAAGGATACAGCCTAGTATAGCGCTGTCTGTTGGGTAACTTTGCAGGTATTATGCTTCGCATCAAAAATGAAGGGAGAGGAAAAGATGCCATCTTTCGATATTGTCTCTGAAGTTGATCTTCAGGAAGCCCGTAACGCGGTAGATAACGCCAGCCGCGAAGTGGAGTCACGCTTTGATTTTCGTGGCGTTGAAGCGACTTTTGAGCTGAATGAGTCAAATAAGACGATTAAGGTGCTGAGCGAGTCTGATTTTCAGGTCAATCAGTTGCTGGATATTCTGCGTGCCAAGCTGCTGAAACGCGGCATTGAAGGCACGTCGCTGGACGTACCAGAAACCTTCGTGCACAGCGGTAAAACCTGGTTTGTTGAAGCTAAGCTGAAACAAGGCATTGAAAGCGCGGTACAAAAGAAAATCGTTAAGCTGATCAAAGACAGCAAACTGAAGGTGCAGGCGCAGATTCAGGGCGAAGAAATCCGTGTAACCGGCAAGGCGCGTGACGACCTGCAATCCGTTATGGCGCTGGTTCGCGGCGGCGACCTCGGTCAACCGTTCCAGTTCAAGAACTTCCGCGATTAAGTCGTTATGTCAGATGGCGTAAGCCGCCATCTGACAAATCTCATCTTTACGCCTGGCTGATGGCCTGCTCAACCTCAAATCGATTGGTGACTTTGCTGTCGATTTTCACGTAGGCCGAATGCTCTTTTGCCACAATTAACACTTCGCTTATTCCTTCTTTTGCCAGCAGGCGCTGCTTTAACGTGTCATCGGCGGCAATCTCCGGTGGAATTTCCACACGCAGGCTGCTGACATACGGCGGCTCTTTCATTGTACTTGCCACAACTAACCAAACTGCTGCCAGAAGCGCGCCGGCCAGGAATACGGCCTGACCATCAAACATTTCAACCACCCAACCGCCGAGCGAACCGCCAATCGCCACGCCAAGAAACTGGCTGGTGGAGTAAACGCCCATCGCCGTGCCTTTATAGCCAGCCGGAGACTCTTTACTGATAAGTGAGGGGAGGAGGGCTTCCATCAGGTTGAAGGCGAGGAAGAATATCTGCACGCCCGCAATCAACCCCCAGAAACGCACGTTAGCGCTCCACAATACAATCTCTGCAATAAGTATCAGTAACACGCAGGCGAGGAACACGCGTTTCATGCGGCGCTTCACTTCGGCGTAAATGATGAACGGCACCACGGAAACAAAAGACAGCAACATCGTCACCAGATAAATTTTCCAGTGCTCTGCGGCGGGGAAGCCTGCTTTCGCCAGTTGGCCTGGTAAGGCAACGAAGGTGGACATCAGCAATATGTGCAGACACATGATGCCAAAGTTGAGCTTCAGCAGTTTGGGCTCTGCCAGCACTTTACTGAAGCTGCCTTTTACCATCCCCGACTCGCGGTTCAGCACGTGGGTAGTGCTATTGGGAACGACCCAAATGGTCAGCACGATACCCGTGGTAGCAAGGGCTGCAATCATCCAGAACAGCGCGTGTAGCCCCAGCGCATGGGTAACGATTGGTCCCAGCACCATCGCAATGGCGAAGGTGATACCAAAGCTGACGCCGATAAACGCCATCGCTTTGGTACGGTTTTGCTCACGGGTTAAGTCGGAAAGCAGCGCCATTACGGCAGCAGCAATCGCGCCAGAGCCTTGTAAAGCCCGACCAAGAATAATGCCCCAGATTGAATCGGAGAGAGCAGCAATTATGCTGCCGAGAACGAATACCGCCAGCCCGCCGACAATAAGCGGCTTACGACCGATGCGGTCAGAGAGCAGGCCAAAGGGGATCTGGAAGACGGCCTGGGCCAGACCGTAAATGCCGATAGCAAGGCCTATCAGCGCTTCGCTGGCACCCTGTAGCGCCATACCGTATGTGGTCAGAACCGGCAGGACCATAAACATGCCAAGCATGCGCAACGAGAATACGGTCCCTAAACCCCAGGTGGCGCGCAACTCACCGGGCGTCATTTTGTAATCGTTCATTCCCACCTCTGTATTAATTTCGCGCCTAGTGTAAAGCGCTAAGCAGGCTGGGTAAATATGCGCTTTATTAACAAATGTTGGGGTTGTGAGGGGCGTCGGCTGGAGACGAAAATGCCGGATAGCGATCTGAACGTAACTTATCCGGCCTACAAGCTATGTGCTTTTTTGTAGGCCGGATAAGGCGTCAGCCGCCATCCGGCATAGAAGGTGTGACGATTAACTTACCAGACGTAAGTCAGCAGGTTCTGCGAGTTTGGCACCATAAAGTCGACGGACATCATCACGGAAAGCGCGGTAATGGCGATGATGGAGAAACCGAACAGCTTGCGCGCCCAGACTCTGTCATCTTCCACTTTATAACCGCGCAGCGCCATGCCCAACCACCAGACGCTCACCGCCGCGGCAACAATCAGGTATTTATAACCTGCATAGCCGCCCAGGGTTAGCATCAGCGTGGCGATAGCAAACGCCACGATGTACAGCGTGATATGGTTCTTCGCGACCGAAATACCTTTCACCACCGGCAGCACCGGGATGTTGGCAGCCTGATAATCCTTGAAGCGGAAAATCGCAATCGCGTAAGAGTGCGGCATCTGCCACAGGCTGAAAATAGCCAGCAGAATCAGCGCACCGCTATCGAACTCACCGGTTACGGCACAGTAGCCAATCACCGGCGGCGCAGCGCCGGAGAGTGAGCCAATCAGCGTGCCGTAAACGGAATGGCGCTTCATGTACAGGCTATAAACGCCCACATAGACCACGAAGCCCATTACCCCCAGCCAGCAGGCCAGAGGGTTCGCGCCAAACCACAGCAGCATAAAGCCAGCAATACCCAGCAGGGTGGCGTATACCAGCGAGACCGCAGGGGAAATCAGACCTTTAACCAACACGCGGTTTTTGGTCCTCTCCATCTTCCTGTCGATATCCCTGTCGATGTAGTTGTTAAATACACAACCCGACGCCACAACCAGTGACACCCCAACCAGCGTGTAGATAAACAGGGGATAATCAATGCTGCCTTTCGAGGCCAGCAGGAATCCCCCAATCACCGAGATCAGGTTGCCAAAGATGATGCCTGGTTTCGTTACTTGCAGGTATTGCTTAAACATCATAATCGCCGCTCTTAGTGCATCATCATGTTGTAGTTAAGGTTCCACATAATCCAGATGGAGCCCACAACCAGGATGGCGATGATTAGCACAGTAAAGACAAAGGCCGTCATGTTCCAACCTTCATCAGATTTGCTATTCATGTGCAGGAAGCACACCAGGTGCACCAGAATCTGTACCACTGCCATTGCCAGAATAGTTCCCAGAATGACGGCCGGTGAGGCAGAACCTGTCATCACCATCCAGAACGGAATGACCGTCAGGATGATCGACAGGATAAAACCTGTCATGTAGGTTTTTACGCTGCCATGGGATGCGCCGCCGCTCTCGTTAGAATGACTCATTACATCGCCCCCATCAGATAAACAACAGTGAACACACAGATCCACACCACATCCAGGAAGTGCCAGAACAGGCTCAGGCACATGATGCGGGTACGGTTAGTACTGGTCAGGCCGCGACGAGCAACTTGCACCATCAACACTGCCATCCAGATAAGACCGGAGGTGACGTGCAGACCGTGCGTGCCGACCAGCGCGAAGAACGCAGACAGGAAGCCACTGCGATCCGGGCCCATACCGTTAACAATCAGGTGATGGAATTCATAGAGTTCCATCCCGATGAATCCGGCACCGAACAAGAAGGTCAACGCCAGCCAGGAGATAACCTGGCTCTTGTTGTTCTTGTACATGGCAATCGCTGCCATGCCGTAAGTAATGGAGCTGAATAACAGCAGGAATGTTTCAACCAGAACGAACGGCAGCTCAAAAATGTCCTTACCTGTCGGGCCACCTGCGGTGCCGTTCACCAGAACGGCATAGGTTGCAAACAGAATAGAGAACAGAATGCAGTCGCTCATCAGGTAGACCCAGAATCCGAAGATCTTGGTCTGGCCTGCATCGTGGTGCCCGTGTTCGTGCGCGTGGGCAGTCGCGTGCGTTAAAGTATCAGTTGCCATTTTTCAGCCCTGCCTTAGTAATCTCATCGAAATGCTGGTTTTCCAGTTTTTCGACTTCCGGGACCGGCACGTAGTAATCCACGTCTTCATCAAAGCTTTTCACAATCCAGCTGATGATCATGCCTGCGAAGCTTGCAATCGCCAGCCACCAGATATGCCAGATCATGGCGAAACCAAACAGTGTTGCGAAGGCGGTAATGACGATACCGGCACCGCTGTTCTTCGGCATATGAATTTCTTCATAGTGCGCATGCTGCTTGTACGCTTCACCTTTTTCTTTCATTTCCCAGAAGGCATCACGCTCGTGAACGTGCGGCACAACGGCAAAGTTATAGAACGGAGGCGGGGAAGAGGTTGCCCACTCCAGCGTACGACCACCCCATGGGTCACCGGTCAGGTCACGGTTCTGCTCGCGGTCGCGAATAGAAACGAAGATCTGAATCAGCTGGCACAGGATACCCAGTGCAATCAGCGCGGCGCCGCAGGCGGCAACGACCAGCATCGGATGGAACTGTGGATCAATCTGCTGGCTGAGGCGACGGGTCATACCCATGAAGCCCAGCACGTACAGTGGCATAAATGCTACGAAGAAGCCGATGATCCAGAACCAGAATGCGCGTTTACCCCAGGTTTCGTTCAGCGTGAAGCCAAACGCTTTTGGCCACCAGTAGGTCATACCAGCGAAGCATCCAAATACGACACCGCCGATGATAACGTTATGGAAGTGCGCGATCAGGAACAGACTGTTGTGCAGAACGAAGTCCGCACCCGGCACCGCCAGCAGTACACCGGTCATGCCGCCGACTGAGAAGGTGACGATAAAGCCAATCGTCCACAGCATTGCTGAGTGGAATACGATACGGCCCTGATACATGGTGAACAGCCAGTTGAAGATCTTCACCCCGGTCGGGATGGCGATAATCATGGTGGTGATACCGAAGAAGGCGTTTACGTTAGCGCCTGCACCCATGGTGAAGAAGTGGTGCAGCCAAACAACGAACGACAGAACGGTGATACACACGGTTGCCCACACCAGCGAGGTGTAACCAAACAGACGCTTACGCGAGAAGGTTGCCGCGATTTCGGAGAACACACCGAAGACTGGCAGAACCAGAATGTACACTTCCGGATGGCCCCAGGCCCAAATCAGGTTGATGTACATCATCATGTTGCCGCCCATATCGTTGGTAAAGAAATGGGTGCCCAGATAGCGATCCAGGGTTAGCAACGCGACGGTAACCGTCAGGATTGGGAAAGAGGCGATAATCAGGATGTTCGCGCACAGAGATGCCCAGCTAAACACCGGCATCTTGAACATGGTCATTCCTGGTGCACGCATCTTAATGATGGTCACAAAGAAGTTGATACCGGTCAGGGTTGTACCAATACCGGACAACTGGACTGCCCATATCCAATAGTCGACCCCGACGCTTGGACTGTACTCTATTCCCGAAAGTGGCGGATACGCCAGCCAACCGGTCTGCGCGAATTCACCCACGCCCAGAGACAAGTTAACCAGGATTACGCCGACAACGGTGAACCAGAAGCTCAGGTTGTTCAGGAACGGGAAGGCAACGTCACGTGCGCCGATCTGCAGCGGAACCACCAGGTTCATCAGACCGATAACAAATGGCATTGCCACGAAGAAGATCATAATCACGCCGTGAGCCGTGAAGATCTGGTCGTAGTGGTGAGGAGGCAGGAAGCCCGCTTCACCTGCAGAAGCCAGCGCTTGCTGACTACGCATCATGATGGCGTCGGCAAAGCCACGAATCAACATGACGATTGCGACGATGACATACATGATGCCAAGGCGTTTGTGGTCAACCGAGGTTAGCCACTCTTTCCACAGGTAGGTCCACTTACCGAAGTAAGTGATAAGGCCCAGTAAGGCCGCACCACCGATGATAATGGCAGCAATCGTAACCATGACAATAGGTTCATGGAACGGAACTGCATCCAGCGTCAATTTTCCGAACATCGTATTCTTCCTCGGCCCCTTAGTGAGCGGATTCCGCGTGGCTCATGTCCATGCCTTCCATTCCTTCGTGTGCGCTGTGCTCACCTTCGGGTTGGGACATGTCCATGCTCTTACCGTGAGCCATAAATTTGTTAATAACGTCTTTAAACAAATCCGGTTTCACGTTGGAGAAGTATTCCACCTGGTTGTATTCGCTTGGCGCAGCCACTTTCTCGAACGCTGCCATGTCGCTCATGGTGTTCGTGGACTGTTTAGCTTTAGCAACCCATTGGTCGAATTCGGCGCGGTCCTTTGTTGCGATAGCCTTGAACTTCATACCGGAGAAGCCTGGTCCGCTATAACTTGCGGAGATACCATCATAAGTACCGACTTCGTTGGCGATCAGATGCAGTCGAGTCTGCATACCGGCCATGGCATAAATCTGGCTACCCAGACGCGGGATAAAGAAGGAGTTCATCACGGAGTTGGAAGTCACTTTGAATTCAACCGGAGTATTCGCCGGGAAGGCGATTTCATTCACGGTAGCGATACCCTGTTCCGGATAGATGAAGAACCATTTCCAGTCCATGGAAACCACTTCGATGGTAATGGGCTTCTCGTCATGCGCCAGCGGTTTGCTTGGCTCAAGAGCGTGAGTGGTTTTCCAGGTCAGAACGGCAAGGAAAATGATGATTAAGATCGGCACCGTCCAGACCACAGCTTCCACTTTATTGGAGTGTGACCAGTTCGGGCTGTACTTCGCATCTTTATTGCTTGCACGATACTTCCAGGCAAAACCAACAGCCATCAAGATGGCGGGAATAACGACAATCAACATCAGGCCAAATGCCGTCAGTATCAATGACCGTTGTTCCAGTCCAATCTGTCCTTTAGGGTCAAGCAGCGCAGAATTACAGCCACTGAGTAATGCAGTGCCTGCAATTAATGACAACCATCCCAAACTTTTATTGTATTTCCTGAGTCTCATTTAACGACCTCAATTCCACGGGACCGGGTGGCGTTTAAAGTGTGAGGGCATTTTACGGGAAGGTTACATTACTGTAAACATCTCTAGATCTGTGTTACTGGGTTCTGCCGTGCATGTCACATATGTTGCAATATATGTCGCTTTAGCTTTAAGAACCTGTTGCAACATCACGTTATAACGAAAGCGGGCAGGTGGGGGGCGTACTGAGGGCAATTGGTATAACCAATACGAAAATAAAACAATTGCTTAACAATTGATTATCAATAAACGGACAATTGAGGAACAAAAAATAAATCTTTCTTGGCTGAATCGAGTAAGGAAAATAGTATATATAAAAGGCGTCAATAATTTCCAAATTCTTTGGCGCACAAAATAACAAATATTATTTTTAGCAGTTGTTGCTTATTTCGCCGTTATAATTACGCAGGGTGATTACAACGACCAAATATGCTCGTCATACTTCAAGCTACGGGTGTGTTGGCTTTCCTCGCTCACCCCAGTCACTTACTTATGTAAGCTCCTGGGGATTTGCTGCGTCGCCGCCTTCCCGTAACTCGAATTATTTAGAGCATAAATATGCAACATCACGCCAGACGCGTTTTACGCAGTGCCAGATAATCCAGCAATCCACCAAAAACGACCCCGCAGACCGCGACCACCACTGAGACTTCAAGCAGTTCCGGCAGGAAGGAGAAATTGGTGTAATCCAACGCGTTCATGGTTAACAGCAGCAGCCAAACCAGCAACAGGCAGCAGCCCACTACCAATGTCATTAATGCCAGACTGTACGCTCCACGAAATTCCGTGCGTGGAATAAAGCTTTCATTTTGCCAGCTATGTTCCAGGGTCTGGCGACATACCAGCAGCAGTATCAGGCCGGGGATCGCGGCAAACACGGAGAACAGATAAAATGTCGGCCAGCCGTGTGCTTCGACAAACCAACCCGCTACCGGGCCAACGTAAACGCGACCAACGGCTGAAAGCGCGGAGAGCAGAGCGAACTGGGTCGCTGAGAAGGACTTATTGCATAGCGTCATTAATAAGGCGACAAACGCCGCCGTGCCCATTCCACCGCACAGGTTTTCAAAGAAGACGGCGGCCGCCATGCTGAACATGTGTTTGTCAGTGATGGACAGTAGCCAGTAGCCCGCATTCGACGCCCCTTGCAGGATGCCGAAAATAAGCAATGCGCGGAACAGAGAAAGGCGCTGCATCAGGATCCCACCGTACAGCGCGCCAACAATGGTGGCCAGTAGCCCCAGTGTCTTATTCACCACGCCAACTTCACCCGCATCAAACCCAACGCCACGGATTAAAAAGGTGGTGGTCAGGCTCATGGCGAAGGCATCCCCGAGCTTATACAGCACAATAAGCAGCAGGATCAGCCAGGCGTTATTACGACCAAAGAAGTCGCGCAGCGGAGCCGCAACCGCCTGTTCCAGCGTTTTAGGCACCGGAATGGTGTCAGTCGGTTCGGGTGCTAACAGGGTGGCGATGATACAAGGAATCAACAGCGCAGCCATCAGCCAGTACATCCCTTGCCAGCCCAGCCAGCGATCGGCCATCCACAGGGCCAGTCCGCCTGAAACCAGCATCCCTAATCGATAGCCCAGTACGCTGATAGCCGCGCCGGTGCCGCGGTCTTCTGCGGGCAATACGTCGGTTTTCCAGGCATCAAAGACAATATCCTGCGATGCAGAGCAAAATGCGATCACTACTGCGAGTGCAGCCATCCAGCGTAACTGTGTGCCAGGCTCCAGAAAGCCCATCGCGGCGATAGAAATTAACAACAGCACCTGGGTCGCCAGCAGCCAGCCGCGACGTCGACCTAAAAACGGTGGCGTGTAACGGTCCATCAACGGGGACCAGAGAAACTTAAAAACGTAGGCCTGACCGACCAGGGAAAAGAAACCGATGGTTTTAAGATCGATATTCTCGACTGTCATCCACGCCTGGAGCGTACCGGAGGTGAGCGCGAGCGGTAAACCGGAGGCGAACCCCAGAATGAGCAGGATAGCTGAGCGTGGCTGCTGAAAAATACGTAAGTAATGACTGGACATGGGCTTCTATAGGCCCGACGAACGCCGGGCCATATGGGCAGAAATTAACGAGCGTTCTGCTTGATGAAATCGTGAACGCTGGTGTCCTGAGACATATCAGCGATGGTGTCGGTCAGTACGCTGTTAACGGCGTTAGCGATATTTTTGTTAGAGGCCTGCAGAGCACCTTCAACAGAATAGCTTGCACGGTAGTTTTTGGTCATCTTGTTACCGTTGGCGGCAGTTGCAATGATGGCGATGTCTGCTTTGGTAGCGATGTTATAGCGCACGCTACCCTGAGACACGTCAGCATACAGCTGGCTAACAATGATTTGCAGGTTGACTGCACCGTTCGGTCCAATCATATAACCGCGTGCGGTCATCTGTTTTTCCAGCACTTCTTGCAGCAGGAAACGCAGATCGCGGGATGCGGTCAGGGTAACCAGTTGGTTGTCACGGGTGACTTTTGCCAGCGCTTGATCCTGACGCTGGTCGGCACCGTTGATGCTAACGGTCACGCCCATCAGGCTCGGGTCCTGCTGTGGCAGGGTAATTTTCGGGGAGACTTCAATAGTGGTCGGCGGCGTTGCGCATCCAGCTAACATAAACAGTGCGACAAACGGGACGAGGATTTTTTTAAACATGCCAGGGCTCTCAGCGAATCTAAATTGTATGGTTAGAGAAAATTCCCGCCATCATAACATCGCCAACGATGAGGGGAAGTGGGTAACGCATGTAAATTCATTGTGTTGTCCGTTTTATGACTTTGTAGAGACTATAAACGGACTTTTTGCAATAAATTGGAGTGAGGAATCAGTGAACTTCATCCGTTTGAATGAGAAAATCAGACAAGCGCTAATTTTTTGTTGCTAAGGTGTAATGAAAACGGTAAAAGCGGCTAGTATTTAAAGGGATGGGTGACATCTCAGCGTTGTCGGAGGAAAAATTTCATGATGATTCGTGAGCAAATAGAAGAAAAATTAAGGGCAGCGTTCGAACCCGTGTTCCTCGAAGTTGTGGATGAAAGCTATCGTCACAATGTCCCGGCTGGTTCTGAAAGCCACTTTAAGGTTGTACTGGTTAGCGATCGCTTTACAGGTGAACGTTTTCTTAATCGTCATCGGATGATTTACAGCACATTAACGGCGGAACTTTCCACAACCGTTCATGCGCTTGCCCTGCATACCTACACTATTAAGGAGTGGGAAGCGTTGCAGGATACGATTTTTGCATCGCCTCCGTGTCGTGGAGCGGGAAGCATCGCGTAAAAACGGATTTGCAACAACCGACGCTTTTCCAGTATGTTGCTACAGATTATGTGAAAACGGCCTGCGGGCCGTTTTGTTTTGTCTGAATTCTGGGGCAGTCGTACAGTATTCAGACAAAAATTAGCCGGGAATTGTGAAAAAAGCCGCAGCAACGCGCGATAACCGTTCTCGACTCATAAAAGTGATGCCGCTATAATGCGCGTCTTATTTTTCGGAATGTCTTCGGGATGATTCTGACGACAGGGAATGTGATTGCTTATGAGAACATCCCAGTTCCGCGAAGCCAACAACCTGTGCTTGCGGAGAAGAGTTGACCGAGCACTGTGATTTTTTGAGGTAACAAGATGCAAGTTTCAGTTGAAACCACTCAAGGCCTTGGCCGCCGTGTAACGATTACTATCGCTGCTGACAGCATCGAGACCGCTGTGAAAAGCGAGCTGGTCAACGTAGCGAAGAAAGTGCGTATTGACGGTTTCCGCAAAGGAAAAGTACCGATGAATGTTGTTGCTCAGCGTTATGGCGCGTCTGTTCGCCAGGACGTTCTGGGTGACCTGATGAGCCGCAACTTCGTTGACGCGATCATCAAAGAAAAAATCAATCCAGCTGGCGCACCGAACTACGTTCCGGGCGAATACAAACTGGGTGAAGATTTTACTTACGCGGTAGAGTTCGAAGTTTACCCGGAAGTTGAGCTGACTGGCCTGGAAGCAATC
Source organism: Citrobacter sp. C13 (assembly GCF_014596815.2). Taxonomy (NCBI): domain Bacteria; kingdom Pseudomonadati; phylum Pseudomonadota; class Gammaproteobacteria; order Enterobacterales; family Enterobacteriaceae; genus Citrobacter; species Citrobacter sp. C13. The sequence goes on along the minus strand of NZ_CP115024.1, from coordinate 3,640,369 downwards.
GAAGTTGAAAAACCGGTTGTTGAAGTTACCGACGCTGACGTTGACGTAATGCTGGACACCCTGCGCAAGCAGCAGGCTACCTGGAAAGACAAAGACGGCGCTGCTGATGCAGAAGACCGTGTAACCATCGACTTCACCGGTTCTGTAGACGGCGAAGAGTTCGAAGGCGGCAAAGCGTCTGACTTCGTACTGGCGATGGGCCAGGGTCGTATGATCCCGGGCTTTGAAGAAGGCGTTAAAGGCCACAAAGCTGGCGAAGAGTTCACTATCGACGTGACCTTCCCGGAAGAGTACCACGCTGAAAACCTGAAAGGTAAAGCTGCGAAGTTCGTTATCAACCTGAAGAAAGTTGAAGAACGCGAACTGCCGGAACTGACTGAAGAATTCATCAAACGTTTCGGCGTTGAAGATGGTTCCGTAGCAGGTCTGCGCGCTGAAGTCCGTAAAAACATGGAACGCGAGCTGAAAGGCGCTGTGCGTAACCGCGTTAAGTCTCAGGCGATCGAAGGTCTGGTAAAAGCTAACGACATCGACGTTCCGGCTGCGCTGATCGACAGCGAAATCGACGTTCTGCGTCGTCAGGCTGCACAGCGTTTCGGTGGCAACGAGAAACAAGCTCTGGAACTGCCGCGTGAATTGTTCGAAGAACAGGCTAAGCGTCGCGTAGTTGTTGGTCTGCTGCTGGGCGAAGTGATTCGTACCAACGAACTGAAAGCTGACGAAGATCGCGTTAAAGGCCTGATCGAAGAGATGGCTTCTGCTTACGAAGATCCGAAAGAAGTTGTTGAGTTCTACAGCAAAAACAAAGAGCTGATGGACAACATGCGTAACGTCGCTCTGGAAGAGCAGGCTGTTGAAGCCGTTCTGGCGAAAGCGAAAGTGACTGAAAAAGCCACTTCCTTCAACGAACTGATGAACCAGCAGGCGTAATTCGTCGCTTTTTTAGCTCGAATTTCGTACGCAAGCCCGTCACCTTTTGGTGGCGGGTTTTTTTTTGTCACGCATTTTGCATGGGAAGAGTGCGAAAACAGCGTTTCAGTGTTAGCGTTACAACAAAAGATTGTTATGCTTGAATTATGGCGATGTCGTACCCATTACTGAGGGACTAGCTGATAATCCGTCCATAAGGTTACAATCAGCACAGCAGGTTTTTTCAAATTTTATCCAGGAGACGGAAATGTCATACAGCGGCGAACGAGATAACTTTGCACCCCATATGGCGCTGGTGCCGATGGTCATTGAACAGACCTCACGTGGTGAGCGCTCTTTTGATATCTATTCTCGTCTACTTAAGGAACGCGTCATTTTTCTGACCGGCCAGGTCGAAGACCATATGGCTAACCTGATCGTGGCGCAGATGCTGTTCCTGGAAGCAGAAAACCCAGAAAAAGATATCTACCTGTACATCAACTCCCCTGGTGGAGTGATCACTGCCGGGATGTCTATCTATGACACCATGCAGTTTATTAAGCCGGACGTCAGCACCATTTGTATGGGCCAGGCGGCCTCAATGGGTGCGTTCCTGCTGACCGCCGGGGCGAAAGGCAAACGTTTTTGCCTGCCTAACTCTCGCGTCATGATCCACCAGCCTCTGGGCGGTTACCAGGGCCAGGCAACGGATATTGAAATTCATGCCCGTGAAATCCTGAAGGTAAAAGGGCGCATGAACGAACTTATGGCGCATCATACGGGTCAATCTCTTGAGCAGATTGAACGTGATACCGAGCGCGATCGCTTCCTCTCCGCTTCTGAAGCGGTAGAGTACGGTCTGGTCGACTCGATTTTGACCCATCGTAATTAATGCCCAGTGCGCAGGTGTGCCGCTATAATTACCTGGAGCGGCACAACGCTGACTAGCGTCTTGCGCCTGAGAATGGCATTTGCGTCGTCGTGTGCGGCACAAAGAACAAAGAAGAGGTTTTGACCCATGACAGATAAACGCAAAGATGGCTCGGGCAAATTGTTGTACTGCTCTTTTTGCGGCAAAAGCCAGCATGAAGTGCGTAAGCTGATTGCCGGTCCATCCGTGTATATCTGCGACGAATGTGTTGATTTATGCAACGACATCATTCGCGAAGAGATTAAGGAAGTAGCACCGCACCGTGAACGCAGTGCGCTGCCGACGCCACATGAAATTCGCAACCACCTGGACGATTACGTTATCGGTCAGGAGCAGGCGAAGAAAGTGCTGGCGGTCGCGGTATACAACCATTACAAACGTCTGCGCAACGGCGACACCAGCAATGGCGTCGAGTTGGGCAAAAGTAACATCCTGCTGATTGGCCCGACGGGTTCCGGTAAAACGCTGCTGGCTGAAACGCTGGCGCGCCTGCTGGACGTTCCGTTCACCATGGCTGATGCCACCACGCTGACCGAAGCCGGTTATGTGGGTGAAGATGTTGAAAATATTATTCAGAAGCTGTTGCAGAAGTGCGATTACGACGTGCAGAAAGCACAGCGTGGGATCGTCTATATCGATGAGATCGACAAGATTTCTCGTAAGTCTGATAACCCATCTATTACCCGTGACGTTTCCGGCGAAGGCGTACAGCAGGCGCTGTTGAAACTGATCGAAGGGACGGTTGCTGCCGTTCCGCCGCAGGGTGGTCGTAAACATCCTCAGCAGGAATTCCTGCAGGTTGATACCTCCAAGATCCTGTTTATCTGCGGTGGTGCCTTTGCCGGTCTGGATAAAGTAATTGCTAACCGTGTTGAAACCAGCTCCGGCATTGGTTTTGGCGCAACGGTAAAAGCACAGTCTGATAAAGCCAGCGAAGGTGAACTGCTGTCGCAGGTTGAACCGGAAGATCTGATCAAGTTTGGTCTGATCCCTGAGTTCATCGGTCGTCTGCCGGTTGTGGCAACGCTGAGCGAGCTGAGCGAAGAAGCGTTGATCCAGATCCTCAAAGAGCCGAAAAACGCCCTGACCAAGCAGTACCAGGCGCTGTTCAATCTTGAAGGTGTCGATCTGGAATTCCGTGAGGAAGCGCTGGATGCGATCGCTAAGAAAGCGATGGCGCGTAAAACCGGTGCTCGTGGTCTGCGTTCTATCGTCGAAGCCGCGCTGCTCGACACCATGTACGATCTGCCTTCTATGGAAGACGTCGAAAAAGTGGTGATCGATGAGTCGGTGATTGGCGGTCAGAGCAAGCCATTGCTGATTTACGGTAAGCCGGAAGCGCAGCAGGCATCTGGCGAATAATTCATCAATTCATACAGACATTTAATTAAAAAGGGGGGATTTTATCTCCCCTTTTATTTTTCCGTAAACATGGCGTTGAATGTGTGGGAAACATCCCCATATACTGACATACATGTTAAAGGTGGTGTGAAGCACAGTCGTACCACCTGATTACCTGGCGGAAACTAAACTAAGAGAGAGCTCTATGAATCCTGAGCGTTCTGAACGCATTGAAATCCCCGTATTGCCGTTGCGCGATGTGGTGGTTTATCCGCACATGGTCATACCCTTATTTGTAGGGCGGGAAAAATCTATCCGTTGTCTGGAAGCGGCTATGGACCATGATAAAAAAATCATGCTGGTCGCACAGAAAGAAGCGTCAACGGATGAGCCGGGTGTAAACGATCTTTTCACCGTCGGGACCGTGGCCTCTATTTTGCAGATGCTGAAACTGCCTGACGGCACCGTAAAAGTGCTGGTCGAGGGGTTACAGCGTGCGCGTATTTCTGCGCTGTCTGACAACGGCGAGCATTTCTCTGCGAAAGCAGAGTACCTTGACTCGCCTGCTATTGATGAGCGCGAACAGGAAGTGCTGGTGCGTACCGCTATCAGCCAGTTCGAAGGCTATATCAAGCTGAACAAGAAAATTCCACCAGAAGTGCTGACGTCGCTGAACAGCATTGACGATCCTGCACGTCTGGCGGATACCATCGCTGCACACATGCCGCTGAAGCTGGCTGACAAGCAGTCCGTGCTGGAGATGTCCGACGTTAACGAACGTCTGGAATATCTGATGGCGATGATGGAGTCTGAAATCGATCTGCTGCAGGTTGAGAAACGCATTCGCAACCGCGTGAAAAAGCAGATGGAAAAATCTCAGCGCGAGTACTATCTGAACGAGCAGATGAAAGCTATTCAGAAAGAACTCGGTGAGATGGACGATGCACCGGACGAAAACGAAGCGTTGAAGCGTAAAATCGACGCGGCGAAAATGCCGAAAGAGGCAAAAGAGAAAGCGGAAGCAGAACTGCAGAAGCTGAAAATGATGTCTCCTATGTCGGCGGAAGCGACCGTGGTGCGTGGCTACATCGACTGGATGGTACAGGTGCCGTGGAATGCGCGTAGCAAGGTCAAAAAAGACCTACGTCAGGCGCAGGAAATCCTCGATACCGACCATTATGGTCTGGAGCGCGTCAAAGACCGTATTCTTGAGTATCTCGCGGTTCAAAGCCGTGTAAATAAAATCAAGGGGCCGATCCTGTGTCTGGTTGGACCGCCGGGGGTAGGTAAAACCTCTCTGGGGCAGTCCATCGCTAAGGCAACTGGGCGTAAATACATCCGTATGGCGCTGGGCGGCGTGCGTGATGAAGCCGAAATTCGCGGTCACCGCCGGACCTATATCGGTTCTATGCCGGGTAAACTGATCCAGAAAATGGCCAAAGTGGGCGTTAAAAACCCGCTGTTCCTGCTTGATGAGATCGACAAAATGTCTTCCGACATGCGTGGCGATCCGGCTTCCGCACTGCTCGAAGTGCTGGATCCAGAGCAGAACGTGGCGTTCAGCGATCACTACCTGGAAGTGGACTACGATCTCAGCGATGTGATGTTTGTTGCGACCTCTAACTCCATGAATATTCCGGCACCGTTGCTGGATCGTATGGAAGTGATCCGTCTGTCCGGTTATACCGAAGACGAAAAGCTGAACATTGCCAAACGTCACCTGTTGCCGAAACAGATTGAGCGTAATGCGCTGAAAAAAGGTGAGCTGACGGTCGACGATAGCGCCATTGTGGGCATTATTCGTTACTACACTCGTGAAGCAGGCGTGCGTAGTCTGGAACGTGAAATCTCTAAACTGTGCCGTAAAGCGGTGAAACAGCTGCTGCTGGATAAATCGCTGAAACATATTGAGATCAATGGCGATAACCTGCACGACTATCTGGGTGTACAGCGCTTTGACTATGGCCGCGCGGACAACGAAAACCGCGTTGGTCAGGTGACGGGTCTGGCGTGGACGGAAGTTGGCGGCGATCTGCTGACTATCGAAACCGCCTGCGTACCGGGTAAAGGTAAGTTGACCTACACCGGTTCTCTGGGTGAAGTCATGCAGGAGTCGATTCAGGCTGCGCTGACCGTGGTGCGCGCGCGTGCGGAAAAACTGGGTATTAACCCGGACTTTTACGAAAAACGCGACATCCACGTTCACGTACCTGAAGGGGCGACGCCGAAAGACGGTCCAAGTGCGGGTATTGCTATGTGTACTGCGCTGGTGTCTTGTCTTACCGGTAACCCAGTTCGCGCCGACGTAGCGATGACGGGTGAGATCACCCTGCGTGGTCAGGTTCTGCCTATCGGTGGTTTGAAAGAAAAACTGCTGGCGGCACACCGTGGCGGCATTAAGACGGTCTTAATTCCCGATGAGAACAAACGTGACCTGGAAGAGATTCCGGACAACGTAATTGCCGATCTTAATATTCACCCGGTGAAACGTATTGAGGAAGTTCTGACTCTTGCGTTGCAAAATGAACCCTCTGGAATGCAGGTTGTGACGGCAAAATAGTGACCTCGCGCAAAGAGCATTAATAAAAACAGGGCTGGCAGGCCATTTCGGGCTTGCCAGCCTTTTTTTGTATAGCTAATTTAGATAACGGATTAGGCTTGCCATCATTAACGGGTGTTGTAAGGGCATGGCAGGCCTGATATAACTGCTGCGCGGTCGCACTTTGAAGGATTCAGGTGCGATATAAATTATAAAGAGGAAGAGAAGAGTGAATAAATCTCAACTGATCGACAAAATTGCTGCAGGGGCTGATATCTCTAAAGCTGCGGCTGGACGTGCGTTAGATGCAATTATTGCTTCTGTTACCGAATCTCTGAAAGAAGGTGATGACGTAGCGCTGGTAGGTTTTGGTACTTTTGCCGTTAAAGAGCGTGCTGCCCGTACTGGTCGCAACCCGCAAACAGGTAAAGAGATCACCATCGCCGCGGCTAAAGTACCGGGCTTCCGTGCAGGTAAAGCACTGAAAGACGCGGTAAACTAAGTGATTTCCCCTTTGGGGATGTGACGAAGTACAAGGGCGCATCGACTGATGTGCCTTTTTTATTTGTAATTCCGGTACTTTCTACGCGTTGTGGGCTGACAATTGCCCCTGTTTCTTGTCACAATAGACCTTTGTGCGCAGCGTTCAGGAAACGCTATGCTGCGTGAAGCATATATACTCAAAATCCTTGTTGCCGTTGTTGTCATCAACGCGGGGGCAGCAGAGAGGATAACGCGTATAGTCATCTACAGCGGAGTGTGGTTACACCATGATGGACAGCTTACGCACGGCTGCTAACAGTCTCGTGCTCAAGATTATTTTCGGTATCATTATCGTGTCGTTCATTTTGACCGGCGTGAGTGGTTACCTGATTGGCGGGGGCAATAACTTCGCCGCCAAAGTGAATGGCCAGGAGATCAGCCGCGGGCAGTTCGAGAATGCGTTCAACAGCGAACGTAACCGCATGCAGCAACAGCTGGGCGATCAATACTCCGAGCTGGCCGCGAACGAAGGTTATATGAAAACGCTGCGTCAGCAGGTGCTGAATCGTCTTGTTGACGAAGCGCTGCTGGATCAGTATTCCCGCGAGCTTAAGCTCAACATCAGCGACGATCAGGTTAAACAGGCCATTTTCGCCACGCCTGCGTTCCAGGTGGACGGCAAGTTTGATAACAACCGCTACAACGCGATTGTCAATCAAATGGGAATGACTGCAGACCAGTACGCACAGGCATTACGTAATCAGCTCACGACACAGCAGCTGATTAACGGTGTTGCCGGTACGGACTTCATGCTGAAAGGCGAAACGGATGAACTGGCGGCGCTGGTCGCACAGCAGCGTATCGTGCGCGAGGCGACGATTGACGTTAACGCACTGGCCGCGAAGCAGTCTGTTACCGAGCAGGAAGTTGCCAGCTACTACGAGCAGAATAAAAACAACTTTATGACGCCGGAACAGTTCCGCGTGAGCTACATCAAGCTGGACGCTGCTGCTATGCAGGAGACGGCCAGCGATGCTGATATTCAGTCTTACTATGACCAGCATCAGGATCAGTTCACTCAGCCGCAGCGTAACCGCTACAGCATCATTCAGACCAAAACGGAAGATGAAGCCAAAGCGGTACTGGATGAGCTGAACAAAGGCGGTGACTTCGCTGCGCTGGCGAAAGAAAAATCTGCCGATATCATCTCTGCTCGTAAAGGCGGTGATATGGGATGGCTGGAAGATTCCACTACCCCGGATGAGCTGAAAAATGCGGGTCTGAAAGAAAAAGGCCAACTGTCTGGCGTAATTAAGTCTTCCGTTGGTTTCCTCGTTGCGCGTCTTGACGACGTACAGCCTGCGCAAGTTAAACCGCTGAGCGAAGCCCGTGACGAGATTGCGGCAAAAGTGAAGCAGGAAAAAGCGCTGGATGCCTACTATGCGCTGCAGCAGAAAGTCAGCGACGCGGCCAGCAACGATAACGAATCTCTGGCGGGTGCAGAGCAGGCTGCGGGTATGAAAGCGGTTGAAACGGGCTGGTTTAGCCGTGACAGCCTGCCGGAAGAACTGAATTTCAAACCAGTCGCTGACATTATTTTCAATGGTGGTCTGGTTGGCGAAAACGGTACGCCTGGCAGTAACTCCGACATCATCACCGTGGATGGCGATCGCGCGTTTGTACTGCGTATTGCAGAGCACAAAGCCGAAGCCGTGAAGCCACTGGCTGAAGTGAAAGATCAGGTAACTGCGCTTGTTAAGCACAATAAAGCAGAGCAGCAGGCGAAGCTTGATGCCGATAAACTGCTGGCGGATCTGAAAGCCGGTAAAGGCGATGAAGCGATGAAAGCGGCGGGTCTGAGCTTTGGCGAGGCGAAAACGCTGAGCCGTACGGGTCAGGATCCGCTGAGCCAGGCTGCCTTTGGTCTGAGCCTGCCGGCGAAAGACAAACCGAGCTACGGCGTCGCGAACGACATGCAGGGTAACGTTGTTCTGTTGGCGTTGGACGAGGTGAAAGCTGGTTCTATGCCTGAAGCGCAGAAGAAAGCGATGGTTCAGGGGATCACTCAGAACAACGCGCAGATTGTCTTCGAAGCGCTGATGAGCAACCTGCGTAAAGCCGCAAAAATTAAAATCGGTGATGCGCTGGAACAGCAGCAATAACCGAGGCAGTTCGCAAAAAATTGCAAAAAGTTGTATCTACCAAAGGCCGCTTTCGCGGCCTTTTCCATTTCTGATATTTGCCGTTTGTCTGCCGTTCTGCACCTCGCTATCGTGATTCCACTGTTAACAAACAAGGAGAAAACAGTATGAAACATGGAATCAAAGCTCTGCTTATCACTCTTTCATTGACCTGCGCTGGTATGGCCCAAACCGCATTGGCGGCTGAGCCTGTCGCCAAAAGCCAGGCGACTCAAACCAAAGCGGAAAACCCAGGGGCGGCACAAAGCAAAGCCACACTGCCCGCTAAAGCAAGCGACGATGAGGGCACCAGGGTAAGCATCAACAGCGCTTCTGCGGAGGATTTAGCGCGAGTTATGAATGGCGTGGGTCTAAAGAAAGCGCAGGCGATTGTGAGCTATCGTGAGGAGTACGGGCCGTTTAAAACGGTGGATGATTTAAAACAGGTGCCGGGCATGGGCAGTTCACTGGTTGAGCGTAACCTGGCAGTTTTAACACTTTAATAACTTGCAGAGCGCTGAAAGTTTGCCAGACTGTAGAGGTCATACCAGTTATGACCTCTTTACTCAAAAGTCTGTTCCTATAAAAACAACGTAAGGCTCCTGCGCTATGCAAACACAAATCAAAGTCCGTGGTTTTCATCTTGATGTCTATCAGCACGTTAACAATGCCCGCTATCTGGAGTTTCTGGAAGAGGCCCGCTGGGATGGTCTGGAAAACAGCGACAGCTTTCAGTGGATGACCGCACACAACATCGCTTTTGTGGTCGTGAATATTAATATCAACTACCGGCGACCTGCGGTGCTGAGCGATCTGCTGACCATCACCAGTCAGGTTCAACAGTTAAATGGCAAAAGTGGCGTGTTAAACCAGACCATTACCCTGGAGCCGGAAGGGCAGGTGGTGGCAGACGCGCTGATTACGTTCGTCTGTATTGATTTGAAAACGCAAAAAGCGTTGCTGTTGGAAGGGGAGTTGCGCGAAAAACTGGAGCAGATGGTGCAGTAGTGGCTGCGACTGCCGGAAGGTGACGCTCAAGCGTCTTATCCGGCCTACATGAGTTGCTGCGACTGCCTGTAGGCCGGATAAGCAAAGCGCCATCCGGCAATACAATCACTTTAACCCGGTTTTCTGCTTCATTGCCGCCATCACTGCCGGTTTATCCGCCAGATAATGGTTCAGGCCGTTGGCACGCAGATTACACGCAGCACAGTGACCGCAACCGTCACCTTTGATGCCGTTATAGCAGGTTAGCGTTTCTTCGCGTACCAGGTCCAGCTTGCCCCAGTAATCAGCCAGTGCCCAGGTTTCGGCTTTATCGATCCACATCAGTGGGGTTTCAAAGCGAATATCTTTCGCCATCCCCAGGCTTACGGCATGGTTCAGGGCTTTGACGAACTCATCGCGACAGTCTGGGTATCCGGAGAAATCCGTTTCGCAAACGCCGGTAATGACTGCCTCTGCCTGCACCTGGTACGCGTAAATTGCTGCCAGCGTTAAGAACAAAATATTGCGTCCTGGCACAAAGGTATTGGGAATGCCGTTCGCATCCGGTTCGTAATTGGGTACCGGAATGTTATCGCGGGTCAGGCTGCTGACAGCCAGTTCACTGAGCAATGTGACATCAAGTACTTTGTGCGCGCGCGCGCCAAGTTTTAAGGCCAGGTCACGTGCGACATCAATCTCAGCGCGATGGCGCTGACCATAATCAAAGGTCACGCAGTGCACTTCATCATACTGATGCAGCGCTTGCGCCAGACAAGTCGTGGAGTCCTGACCTCCACTGAATACAACAACGGCACGTTTCATGGCTTTTCCTGACAAAATAACGAAGCCCTTATGGTAGCGCCTGGACGTGCCGTCGACCAGCTTCTTCACGCTGAAGGAGGTGGCAGCCAGGCTTCGGTAAACTCGAACCAGCCACGAGGATTCAGGCGTACGCCGTTCACGCCCGGTGGCGCGCTGATGCGATAGTGATAATTGAACAGTGGGGTCAGGGTAGCGTCATGCATTAGCGTGGCGAAAACTTGTTGTAAAGCAGCGTGGCGATCGTCCTCATCGGCCTGGATTTGAAGGGCATCCAGGGTCGTTTGCAAATGTGTGTATGCTGGCGCATTCAATACATGTGACCAGAGCTGATCGCAGCGCAACCACTGTTCGAGAGTATATTCAGGTGCCTCACCAATCAGCCTGTCGCCCATCATCAGGTCGGCCTGGGCTAAGGGATGATCGCCATCCCAGTTTTTAGCATTATGAAAAATAAGCGTTAATTCACAGCCGAGCAGCGCCAGCGCCTGGCGAAGCTGTTCAGCCATAGCGTGAAGTTCTACCGGCAGGTGATAAGCCAGCGTCAGCTTTTCCGGTAATGCCACCTCATCGAGTTCATCCCATTGTGGGATAGTCCATCCGGGGAGCAGTGCATTGCTTGGCGTGATCAGATTTTCATCCACTTCAAGCGTTTGTAGCAGGGAAGAACGGTGGATGATATTGATCAGTCTACGGGCCTGCTGCGTATTCAGGTGCGCGCTTTTTCTGAGCGTGAGATAGCAAAAACCAAGACTGATCCCGCTGCTTACCTGGCTTAGCATAGGCAACTCTTCGGGTTTACCAATCGCAATTTGCACCGGATGGCGACAACTGGTGCCCAGATCCTGGGAGAAGAGCTGTGGGGTTATCCAGTATTCAATGGCTTTTAGCAGCGGATGACTCAGATGGTAGTGATCGTGGCTCTCGATACGCACCAGCTCAGGAGTAAACAGCGTCAACCGGAACGGGCCGGTACCCACAAACGGGTACTCAGGATGCGCCAGGTGACTGCTGTAGCTTGCCAGACGGTGCGCCAGCCAGAAGTCGGGACGATGCAGAATAAAGGTCAGACACTGGGGATGCGTCACCTCAATGCGCTTTACGCTGATAAACAGCTTATTCAGCGCGGGGAGTTCTAACAGCTTCAGCAACTGCTGATGTAGCTGTGAGCTGTTTACCGTATCACCGTTATGCCAATGCAGGGTGGAACGAATATAGAAATCCCAGCGCAGGCCGTCAGCGGAAATATTCCAGTGGTGGGCTAAGTCTCCACAAGGACGTTGCGTAGTGCTGTCAAACCGGGTCAGGCCAGAGAAAACTTGTCCGGCGAGGTGTTGCTCCGCGCGACCAGGGAGAAAACCGGGGTGCAAGGGGTCGAGCGGGCGGTAATAGGGGATACGTAGGGTTGGCGTGTCGTTTTGCCACTGACCGCCCATAAACGGTTGTAGCAGTGTTCTTAATTCGCCCGGAGCCAACTGAGCCAGTTCCAGTACGCTAAGCTGCTCTCCCTTTTGCAGCGCCTGTTCCATCATGGTGTTGCGCAGTGAATCTGGCGTCACTAAAAACCGCAGTTGCCCGCGTTTCCCGCGCCCCGACTGGGCATGCCACTCCAGCCAGCCCGCATCCTGCGCTTGCTTTAGCAGGGTACGCACATGGCGTTCGCTACAAAAACAGCGTTCGGCCAGTTCCCCGACGGTCACTGACTGCGGTTCGCCGTTCGAGGGCAGCCACAGGCGTTGGTACTGGTTCAGGCGATTAAGCAGACGCATTGATACTTTTTCCTTCAGGATGTCCGTTAATGGTTTATGCGTAGAGAAACCCGGAACAATTCATTTTATCTATTCACTATTACTTCCGTATATCTCAGGTGATACTGGATCACAAGTTAACCGCGTCACAGTGTGGAGAAAGAAATGGCTCGTCTGGCTGCATTTGATATGGATGGCACCCTTTTGATGCCGAATCACCATTTAGGTGACGAAACGCTTTCAACGCTGTCGCGCCTGCGTGAACGCGATATTACTCTGACATTTGCTACCGGCCGACATGTGCTTGAGATGCGCCATATTTTAGGCTCGATCTCACTGGACGCCTTTTTGATCACGGGTAATGGCACGCGTATTCACTCTCTTGAGGGCGATGTGTTACACCGTCAGGATTTGGATCCGAATGTCGCGGATATTGTGTTGCATCAGAAGTGGGACACTACCGCCAGCATGCATGTCTTTAATGACAACGGTTGGTTCACCGGACAAGAGATCCCCTCGCTGCTGCAGGCGCATGTGTATAGCGGATTTCGCTACCAGATCGTCGATGTGAAACGTATTCCGGCGCATCAGGTCACGAAAGTCTGTTTCTGCGGCGATCATGACTCTTTGATCCAATTGCGAATTCAACTGAATGAAGCGCTGGGTGAACAGGCGAATCTCTGTTTTTCCGCGTTTGATTGCCTTGAGGTGCTGCCGCTGGGCTGTAATAAAGGATCGGCATTGGCGGTGTTGAGCGACCATTTAGGTTATTCAATGGCCGAGTGTATGGCGTTTGGCGATGCCATGAACGATCGCGAAATGTTAGGCAGCGTTGGGCGCGGCCTGATTATGGGTAACGCGATGCCGCAACTGATTGCTGAACTGCCTCATTTATCGGTGATTGGGCATTGCCGTAATCAGGCAGTGTCACACTTTTTGACGCATTGGCTGGACAATCCACATCTACCTTATTCCCCCGAATGAGAGATCCCTTCCAGCAAGCCAGACTTCGCGTCTGGCTTTTTTTTATCCCATTAATGGGTGTTCAGTAGTCGGGCGAGCTCCGCTTTCCACGGCGTTAAATCACCGATGTGCGCGTCGACCCACTGTGGGTTGTAGTAGGTTTCCAGATAGCGTTCGCCGCTGTCACACAACAGCGTCACCAGTGAGCCGCTTTCTCCGGCATCGCGCATACGGGCGGCAAGTTGCAGCGTTCCCCACATATTGGTACCCGTAGAGGCGCCGACTTTACGGCCCAACTGCGTTCCCAGCCAGTGTGCGGTGGCCACGCTTGCGGCATCCGGCACGCGCAGCATTTCATCGACCACGTCAGGAATGAAAGACGGTTCGACACGCGGGCGGCCAATGCCTTCAATTTTACTTCCTACCGGACTGCGTAACGTGGCATCGCGATCCTGCCAGAAGGGCAGAAAGACCGAGTTTTCCGGGTCCACTACCATCAGTTGAGTGTCGTAGCCCTGACAGCGGATATAGCGGCCAATGGTTGCTGAGGTGCCACCGGTTCCGGCGCTCATCACAATATGGCGGGGAACGGGGTTGGGCTCGCACTGCATCTGACGAAAGATGCTGTCGGCGATATTATTATTGCCGCGCCAGTCGGTGGCGCGCTCAGCGTAAGTGAACTGGTCCATGTAATGACCGTTCAGCTCACGCGCCAGTTGCTCAGAGGCCGCATAGATTTCGCAGGCGCTTTCCACGAAATGACAGCGACCGCCGTAAAATTCAATCTGTTCAACCTTACGTTTTGCCGTACAGGAAGGCATGACGGCAATAAATGGCAACCCTAACAGTCGAGCGAAATAAGCCTCAGAGACCGCCGTTGAACCGGACGATGATTCAATGATGGTGGTGCCTTCTTTGATCCAGCCATTGCACAATCCGTACAGAAACAGTGAGCGCGCCAGACGATGCTTCAGACTCCCGGTCGGATGCGTGCTCTCATCTTTTAAATAGAGCTGAATGCCCGGGAACGCCGGTAGCGACAGGCGAATGAGATGCGTATCCGCAGAACGCTGATAATCCGCGTTGATTTCATTGATGGCGTTTTTAACCCATGAGCTATTCATCATTAATAGATATCCATTTGTCATTTTGTGCCCAGAATAGCGAAAAGCACGGAAAAAATTGTTGCCATTTAGCCTTTAAAATAGAATGTAAGGAGAAAATTCTTCTCTGTGGAGTGGATATGTTAGACAAAATTGACCGCAAGCTACTCGGCTTGCTGCAACAGGACTGCACCCTTTCTTTGCAGGCATTAGCAGATGCCGTTAATCTGACTACCACCCCCTGCTGGAAACGTCTCAAACGACTTGAGGATGACGGTATCCTGCTGGGCAGAGTCGCCCTGTTGGATCCAGAAAAACTGGGGCTGGGACTCACCGCGTTTGTGCTGATCAAAACTCAGCATCACAGCAGCGAATGGTATTGCCGCTTTGTCACTGAAGTGACCGGAATGCCCGAGGTTCTGGGGTTCTGGCGTATGGCAGGGGAGTATGACTACCTGATGCGAGTGCAGGTTGCTGATATGAAAAGCTATGATGAATTCTATAAGCGCCTGGTGAATAGCGTACCGGGCCTGTCTGACGTCACCTCCAGCTTTGCCATGGAACAGATTAAATACACAACTGCTCTACCTATTGAATAATTCTCCCGGCGCTTATTGCCGGAAATCTTGTCAGGACATAACGCGTGCGATTATTTGCTCAATTAAGCTGGTACTTCCGCCGGGAGTGGCGTCGCTACCTCGGGGCAGTGGCCTTGCTTATCATCATCGCTATCCTTCAGCTTATTCCGCCGAAAGTGGTCGGGATCATTGTGGATGGCGTGACGACTCAACGTTTCACCACCGAGCGGCTGCTGATGTGGGTGGGGACAATTGCCCTGATTGCCGTGGTGGTTTATTTGCTGCGCTATGTCTGGCGCGTGCTGCTGTTTGGCGCATCCTACCAACTGGCGGTTGAGCTGCGGGAAGATTATTACCGTCAGTTGAGTCGCCAGCATCCAGAATTTTATCTGCGGCACCGTACGGGCGATCTGATGGCGCGGGCAACCAACGATGTCGATCGCGTCGTATTTGCCGCCGGAGAAGGGGTGCTGACGCTGGTGGATTCGCTGGTCATGGGGTGTGCGGTGCTGATCGTGATGTCAACGCAGATAAGCTGGCAACTGACGTTGATTGCGCTGCTGCCGATGCCGGTGATGGCGTTGATGATCAAACGTTACGGCGATCGACTCCATAACCGTTTTAAGCTGGCGCAGGCGGCGTTTTCCAGTCTCAACGATCGTACTCAGGAAAGCCTGACCAGTATTCGTATGATCAAGGCCTTTGGTCTGGAGGATCGACAGTCGGCATTATTTGCCGCTGATGCTGAAGATACCGGTAAGAAAAACCTGCGCGTGGCGCGCATTGACGCCCGCTTTGATCCCACGATTTATATCGCCATTGGTATGGCTAACCTGCTGGCGATTGCCGGGGGAAGCTGGATGGTGGTACACGGCTCGCTGACGCTCGGGCAGCTCACCAGCTTTATGATGTATCTCGGTCTGATGATTTGGCCGATGCTGGCGCTGGCCTGGATGTTTAACATCGTCGAACGCGGCAGCGCCGCGTATAGCCGAATTCGCGCCATGCTGGCAGAAGCGCCGGTAGTGGATGACGGTACTGAACCGGTGCCGGAAGGACGCGGCGAGCTGGCGGTGGCGATTCGCGAATTTTGTTACCCGCAAACCACCCACCCGGCGCTGGAAAATGTGAATTTCCAGCTCAAACCTGGACAGATGCTGGGCATCTGTGGTCCGACCGGCTCGGGAAAAAGTACGGTGCTGTCGCTGATCCAGCGTCATTTTGATATCACCCAGGGCGATGTGCGCTTTCATGATATCCCATTAACGCGCTTACAGCTGGATAGCTGGCGCAGCCGACTGGCGGTTGTCAGCCAGACGCCATTCCTGTTTTCCGATACCGTCGGTAATAACATCGCCTTAGGACGTCCGCAGGCCACGCAGGAAGAGATCGAGCATGTGGCGCGCCTTGCCAGCGTTCATGAGGATATTTTACGTCTTCCTCAGGGCTACGACACCGAAGTGGGCGAACGCGGGGTGATGCTGTCTGGTGGGCAAAAACAGCGTATTTCTATCGCTCGAGCGCTTCTGCTGAACGCTGAAATCCTGATTCTGGATGATGCGTTGTCGGCGGTAGATGGTCGTACCGAACATCAGATCCTGCATAACCTGCGCCAGTGGGGCGAAGGCCGAACCGTAATTATTAGCGCTCACCGTTTATCGGCCCTGACGGAAGCCAGCGAAATTATCGTGATGCAGCATGGGCATATTGCCCAGCGCGGTGAGCATGAATCTTTAGTGCAGCAGCCCGGCTGGTATCGTGATATGTACCGCTATCAGCAACTGGAAGCGGCACTGTCTGATGCGCCAGAGATAAACGAGGAGGTGGCTAATGCGTAGTTTTGGGCAATTATGGCCAACTCTGAAAAGGTTACTGGCATACGGTTCACCATGGCGAAAACAGCTGGCGATTGCGGTCGTCATGCTGTGGGTGGCTGCGGCGGCGGAAGTCAGCGGCCCGCTGCTGATTAGCTATTTTATCGATAACATGGTGGCGAAGAACAATCTGCCGCTGGCGATGGTTGCCGGGCTGGTTGCCGCCTATGTCGGTCTGCAACTGCTGGCGGCAGGGCTGCATTACGCGCAGTCGTTACTGTTTAACCAGGCGGCGGTTGGCGTAGTACAACAGTTACGTACCGACGTAATGGACGCTGCGCTACGCCAGCCGCTCAGCGCCTTTGATACTCAGCCCGTCGGGCAGCTTATCTCCCGCGTGACCAATGACACTGAAGTTATTCGTGACCTGTACGTGACGGTGGTCGCAACGGTTCTGCGCAGCGCGGCCTTAATCGGCGCCATGCTGGTCGCGATGTTCAGCCTCGAGTGGCGTATGGCGCTGGTGGCGATGGCCATTTTCCCGGCGGTGCTGGTGGTGATGGTGATTTACCAACGCTACAGCACCCCGATTGTGCGTCGGGTGCGCGCTTATCTGGCGGATATTAACGATGGCTTTAACGAGGTCATCAACGGCATGAGCGTTATCCAGCAGTTCCGCCAGCAGGCAAGGTTTGGCGAGAGAATGGGGGAGGCCAGCCGCTCGCACTATATGGCGCGTATGCAAACCCTGCGACTGGATGGCTTTTTGCTGCGTCCGCTGCTGAGTCTTTTTTCGGCGCTGATCCTCTGCGGTTTGCTGATGCTGTTCAGTTTTACCTCTGGCACCTCCATCGAGGTTGGCGTGCTGTACGCGTTCATCAGCTACCTCGGCCGTTTGAACGAACCGCTGATCGAGCTGACCACCCAGCAATCAATGCTGCAGCAGGCGGTTGTCGCCGGTGAGCGAGTGTTCGAACTGATGGACGGGCCTCGTCAGCGCTATGGTGAAGACGATCGCCCGCTCAAAAGCGGAGACATTGAGGTGGATAACGTTTCATTTGCCTATCGCGATGACAATCTGGTGCTGCAAAACATCAGTCTGTCCGTGCCTTCGCGCAGCTTTGTAGCTTTGGTCGGACATACCGGCAGCGGCAAAAGTACGCTGGCCAGCCTGCTGATGGGTTACTACCCGTTGACGCAGGGGGAAATCCGCCTTGACGGACGGCCACTGTCTTCACTGAGCCACAGTGCGTTACGTCAGGGCATCGCGATGGTGCAGCAGGATCCGGTGGTGATGGCGGATACTTTCCTGGCAAACGTCACGCTGGGCCGCGATATCTCAGAAGAGCGGGTATGGCGGGCGCTGGAGACCGTGCAACTGGCAGAACTGGCTCGGGGCTTGAGCGAGGGGATTCATACCCGGCTGGGTGAGCAGGGCAATAATCTCTCCGTTGGGCAGAAACAGCTGCTGGCACTGGCGCGGGTATTAGTTGAAACGCCGCAGGTACTGATCCTCGATGAAGCCACGGCCAGCATTGACTCCGGGACTGAACAAGCTATTCAGCACGCGCTGGCGGCGGTACGCGAACACACAACGCTTGTGGTGATAGCGCATCGGTTATCGACGATTGTCGATGCGGATACCATTCTGGTGCTGCATCGCGGTCAGGCGGTTGAGCGTGGTACGCACCAGCAATTACTGGCGTCGCAAGGCCGTTACTGGCAGATGTATCAGTTGCAGCTGGCGGGGGAAGAGTTAGCCGCCAGCACGCAAGAGGATTCTGTTATCGCCTGACGGCGCAGCGCTTATCCGGCCACGCGGTATCGTAGGCCGGGTAAGGCGTTTATGCCGCCATCTGGTAATCAACAATCTGGTGCAAAAATGTAACGCACTATGCACCGTAATAGTGCGTTTTTTCTGTTTCTCTCCCGGCAGCACCCTGCAAACCTGAATCATTCCGCGTTTTTCATTCCTGGCACATCCCTTGCAATATTCCTCTCGTGTATCTGCAGCCACTACTGAATTCTGACTGGAGGGGATCTATGAAGCTGGTTACCGTGGTAATCAAACCGTTCAAACTGGAAGACGTCCGTGAAGCACTGTCGTCTATTGGTATTCAGGGGCTGACCGTCACCGAAGTGAAGGGGTTTGGCCGACAGAAAGGTCATGCTGAGCTGTACCGTGGGGCTGAATATAGCGTCAATTTTCTGCCAAAGGTGAAGATTGATGTGGCGATTGCCGACGACCAACTGGATGGCGTGATTGATGTCATCAGTAAGGCGGCATACACCGGAAAAATTGGCGACGGCAAAATCTTCGTCGCCGAGCTGCAACGTGTGATTCGTATTCGTACCGGCGAAGCCGACGAAGCCGCACTGTAACTTCTGGCACACAGTGATAGGAAACCAAAAAATGAAGATAGCAACGATGAAAACGGGTATTGCCTCACTGGCGCTGCTGCCAGGACTGGCGATGGCGGCACCGGCGGTTGCGGATAAAGCAGATAATGCTTTTATGATGATCTGTACCGCGCTGGTGCTGTTTATGACTATCCCTGGCATTGCGCTGTTCTACGGCGGTTTGATTCGCGGTAAGAACGTGCTGTCGATGCTGACTCAGGTGACGGTGACATTCGCTCTGGTTTGTATTCTATGGGTGGTTTATGGCTACTCACTGGCCTTTGGCGAAGGGAATAATTTCTTCGGTAACTTCAACTGGGTATTGCTGAAGAACATCGCGCTGACGGCGGTCACGGGGAGCTTCTACCAGTACATTCACGTTGCTTTTCAGGGCTCTTTTGCCTGCATCACCGTTGGGCTGATTGTCGGGGCGCTGGCTGAACGTATTCGCTTCTCTGCGGTGCTGATTTTTGTGGTGGTATGGTTAACGCTGTCGTACATCCCCATTGCTCATATGGTCTGGGGCGGTGGTTTGCTGGCTTCTCACGGCGCACTGGATTTTGCCGGCGGGACGGTCGTGCACATCAACGCAGCGATTGCCGGTCTGGTTGGTGCGTATCTGATTGGCAAACGCGTTGGCTTTGGCAAAGAGGCTTTTAAACCGCATAACCTGCCGATGGTCTTCACTGGTACCGCTATTCTGTACATTGGTTGGTTTGGCTTTAACGCCGGTTCAGCGGGAACGGCGAATGAAATTGCCGCACTGGCCTTCGTCAATACCGTGGTCGCCACCGCTGCCGCCATCCTCGGATGGATCTTCGGTGAATGGGCGCTGCGTGGCAAACCGTCTCTGCTGGGCGCTTGTTCTGGTGCTATTGCAGGTCTGGTGGGCGTAACACCTGCATGTGGCTACATTGGTGTCGGAGGAGCGCTGATTATCGGTGTCGTTGCGGGGCTGGCTGGCCTGTGGGGTGTGACCATGCTGAAGCGTTTTCTGCGCGTGGACGATCCGTGTGATGTGTTTGGCGTGCACGGCGTGTGCGGTATTGTTGGCTGCATCCTGACCGGCGTTTTCGCTGCGAGCTCTCTGGGCGGCGTGGGCTTTGCCGAGGGCGTGACCATGGGGCATCAGCTGCTGGTGCAACTGGAAAGCGTGGCGATCACCATCGTCTGGTCCGGCGTGGTGGCCTTCATTGGCTATAAGCTGGCAGATATGACGGTGGGTCTGCGCGTACCGGAAGAGCAGGAACGCGAAGGTCTGGATGTGAACAGTCACGGCGAAAACGCCTACAACGCTTGATGTTTCAATCTGCCGGATGGCAACGCTTTTGCGTCACCATCCGGTAATTCTCAATTGCGATTACGCATTACCCCTTCCTGCACGGTAGAGGCGACCAGTACGCCGTCCTGGGTATAAAACTCCCCGCGTACAAAACCCCGGGCACCGGAGGCCGAAGTGCTCTCGACGTTATACAACAGCCACTCATTAATATTGAACGGACGGTGGAACCACATGGAGTGGTCAATGGTGGCGATCTGAATCCCTTTTTCCAGAAAACCAATCCCGTATGGCTGCAGTGCAACAGGCAGGAAGTTCAGGTCTGAGGCATAGCCAAGCAGATATTGATGGACGCGTAGATCGTCCTGCAGCTCGCCGTTTGCGCGGATCCATACCTGGCGCGCCGGAGGTGCGACGTGACCTTTTAAGGGGTTGTGAAACTCAACCGGGCGCACTTCCAACGGACGATCGTTGATAAATTTTTCTTTCAACAGCGGCGGCAGTAAATGCGCCACTGAACGGGCAATTTCCGTTTCTGATTTCAGCTCATCGGGACCCGGCGCATCCGGCATGGTTTTCTGATGTTCAAATCCGTCTTCCGGTGCCTGGAAAGAGGCGGTCATGTAAAAAATGGGTTTACCATTCTGAATTGCGGCAACGCGGCGCGCGCTGAAGCTGTTACCATCACGCAAGACTTCAACATCATAGATGATGGGCTTTTGGCTATCGCCGGGGCGTAAAAAATAGCTGTGAAAAGAGTGGACCAGACGCTCTTCCGGTACGGTTTCTTTGGCGGCATACAGCGCCTGACCGACAACCTGTCCCCCAAAAACCTGACGCAACCCTAAGTCTTCACTTTGGCCCCGAAAGAGTCCTTCTTCAATTTTTTCCAGATTTAACAATGTCAGCAAATTTTTCAGCGCCAGACTCATACGTGCTCTCCAGGTTATATCATTCTCGCAGCGAGGTAGGCAGAGTATAACGCAATTTTGAAAGTGGTCCGATGGGTGCAATTGTCTGAATTAAAGGCCTATTACAGGCAAAAACAGCTGTCTTGTGCCACACTTAGTCACGTTATGTTTTTGTTAACCACTCTTCTGGCGAGGAAAGTTCTCGCTGGTGCATAGATGATAAGGAGAATTTAATGAAACTCGTGCACATGGTAAGTGGTTTAGCGGTTGCGGTCGCTCTGGCGGCCTGTGCTGATAAAAGTGCAGATATTCAGACACCTGCGCCAAGCCCTAATACGTCAATTGCTGACACACAGTCTAAAATTCAACAGCCAAATGTTTCTGGTACGGTATGGATCCGCCAGAAAGTGGCCTTGCCACCCGATGCGGTGCTGACCGTCACGCTGTCAGATGCGTCGCTGGCCGATGCGCCGTCAAAAGTGCTGTCGCAAAAAGCGGTCCGTACTGAAGGCAAGCAGGCGCCATTCAGCTTCGTATTACCGTTTAATCCAGCAGATATTCAGCCTAACGCTCGTATTCTGCTGAGTGCGGCAATTACGGTTAATGACAAACTGGTCTTTATTACTGATACCGTTCAGACGGTCATTAATCAGGGTGGTACAAAAGCTGACCTGACGCTGGTCCCTGTACAGCAAACGGCAGTACCGGTTCAGGCGAGCGGTGGGGCTGCCACCACGGTGCCGTCAACGTCACCAACCCAGGTGAATCCGTCTTCTGCCGTTCCTGCCCCCACGCAGTACTAAGGTAGTCGTAACCCTCTCCGCCTGGAGAGGGTTAGTACACCCAGCGATAACGCTGTAAATCGATCTGTCCGCTTCCAGAAACCACAATTCCCTCTGCCAGTAACGCCTGACGCTGCCGTTGCAGGTCGGGGCCGGTCAGCGAAATGGTACCATGGCGATTGACCACCCGATGCCAGGGCAGAGTGCTGCCTTCGGGGAGACGCTTAAGCACGCCGCCTACCTGGCGCGCAGCACGCGGCGAACCGGCAAGCCTGGCAACATCGCCATACGTGGTGACGAAACCTTCGGGGATTGACGCGACGATTTGCCAGACGCGTTGGGGGAAAGAGTCTTGTATATCCATTATTTATTCCTGCGCTAATCCTCCAGCATAATGCTGAATGGCGAAGGAGTGAAGCTGCATTGCACAAGAAAACAGCATCCGATGCTGGATGGGTTGCAATTACAGGGTGCAGCAGTGATAATGCGCCTGCGCGTTGGTTAACAACGCTCTCAATGGGGGCTCTGTTGGTTCTCCCGCAACACTACTCTGTTTACCAGGTCAGGTCCGGAAGGAAGCAGCCAAGGCAGATGACGTGTGTGCCGGGATGTAGCTGGCAGAGCCCCCACCCAATTCTGCCGTCCGGCAATTTCCCTTCTGCTTATCTTCTTTTCTTTGTCATCGTATTGTCATTTTATTGTCATCAAATGCTGTCAATGTGTTTCGGGGATGTTATTTGATGCTTTTGCCGCCGCCATCGCGCTGTAACGACAGAGTCTTACATTCGGTGTGTTTTGGCTGACCACAAGGATTTTCTACGATGTCGACCGCTGTATTGAATGTCAAAATTGATGAGGCGCTAAAAGAAAAGCTTCGCCATTACGCTGAAGTGCATAACGAAAATTTAAGTGTTGCGACGGAAAAACTGCTGCTGATTGCGTTTACCGCCGTTGAAGAGGCGGGAGTCTCCGCTGAGGATATCGATAGCCAGCATACGGAAGAGTCCGTAGTTGAAGCACTGACTCCTAAAGAAATCAAAGCGTTGCGCAGACTACTGAAGAAGAAAAAATGAAACAACAACCGCTCTCAACCGCCTGTAATTACGGCGAAGCTTGTGAAATGCTGCGTTCCGGTTATGTGAAACATGTTCGTCTGAGCTGGAATGTCGGCAGCGATGAGTTCTTCCGTATTGCCTCCGACTGGTGTGATGCCGGGGCAAAAATTAAGAAAGACGGTGAGAATTTCGTAATTTCCCTGAAGGGATTCCCGGTTCCTCCTCAACAGTAATATTGCTGGGACTTCCTTGTCCATCACGGTATTCAATGGCGGGTCTTTTGACTCGTCGCTTAGATTATTTTACGCATTTTTCCGCTGCTGGCCTGCAATCGCAGGTTATCCCAAATGGGTTGCAACACTCTGAAAGCAGCACGCGCTGTGTCATCCGGTAACGTGAAGGGCATACGCAAAAAGCGATCGAATGCGCCATCAAGGCCAAACCGCGTACCGGTACCCAGCTGAATGCCTGCACTTTCGGCGCGTGTGGCAAAGAGCGTCGCCAGCGTATCGGGCAGTTCAACCCAGAAAGAGAGTCCTCCCTGTGGCTGGGTAAACTGCCATTCCGGGAAATGTGAGTTCATCAGGTCCGAGCACAGATCTCGCCGCGATGTGAGCAGGCGTCTTCTGTCAGGAAGAAAGTTAGGGGCGTTATCCAGCAGCCAACTGGTGGCGAGTTGTTCAAGCACCGGGGAGCCTAAATCGAAGGTGTCGCGGGTTTGTACCAGCGCCGCAATGGTTCGTGCCGACGCCCGGATCCAGCCCAGACGTAATCCCCCCCAAAAGCTTTTCCCGGCCGAACCCAATAGAATGATCGGCGCGTCGCGATTGAATGCGGCAAGTGGCGGCGGCGGCGGGGCGTCATACCACAGGTTCACCATCGTCTCATCGACCACCAGGGTAGTGCGGGTTCGTTCGGCAATATCCGCCACGACCTGGCGAGTTGCAGCGTCCATGCAACGCCCGGTCGGGTTGTGAAAGTCCGGCATCAGGTAGGCCATTCTCGGTGCGGTTTGCGCGAGGGTGGCGACCAGACCCGCGGTATCCCAACCGTGCTCGGGTAGCGACACGCCGACGGGGCGACAGGATGCGCCTTGAATCGCGGCAATCGCCAGCGGATAAGTAGGGTGATCTACCACTACGCGATCGCCGGGGCCGGTGAGCAAACGTAGGATCAGCGCCAGGCCGCTGACAGCACCATTCACGACCATGATTTCATCGGGCTGCGTCGGGAGCCCGCGATCGCAATAATGCTGAGCGATGGATTCACGCAATACCGACAGTCCCTGTGGCAGATACCCGGAACTCAACAGATGCTGTGGCATGGCGAACAGCGCCTGTTGGTAAGCCTGATGAATTTCGGGTCCGGCACTTAGCGCCGCCGTGGACAAATCAAGTGCTGTGCCGGTACTGGTCCGGGTTGGCACATGGCGAATATGTTCCGGCAGGATCACCCGTGATCCGCTACCATGACGGCTTTCCAGATATCCCTCTTCACGCAGTTGCGCCATAGCGCTGGCGACGGTAGTTCGACTTACTTGCAGGACGACGGCGAGCTCGCGTTCACCCGGTAAACGGCTATCCAGCGCCAGTCGACCATCGAGAATAAGCAGACGTAACGCTTCTGCCAGCTGTCGCCAGATGGGCGTTCGCGAGGGGCTTTCCTGCCAGTGTCCGAGCAGGCGCTGCAAAGACTGGCTTCCGTAACGGCGAGATGACATAGCAGTCCACTTTTTGAAAACTGGACATTAATCATAGTGCCAATTGCGGTGAAGATGAAAGTTATCTGAGAGTGAGAGGGGAAAAGCATGCTGCGTCGTTTACTTCAGCTGTTTATCGGGCTGACGCTGTACGGTGTGTCGACGGCGATGTTTGTCCGTGCTGATTTAGGGGCCGATCCGTGGAACGTGTTTCACCTGGGTGTAGCCAATTTATTGTCAATGAATATCGGCGTGGTGATTATTGCCGTGGGCGTGTTGGTGCTGCTGGCGTGGATACCGTTGCGCCAGCGTCCTGGCTTTGGCACGTTGAGTAACGTGATTATGATCGGACTGGCGGCAGATGCCGTGCTGCTGGTGATTCCGGGATTTGAATCCCTGCTGGCGCGCAGCGGGCTGTTGGTATCAGCAGTTTTCCTGAATGCGTTAGCAACCAGTCTGTACATTGGTGCCGGTTTTGGCGCCGGTCCGCGTGACGGCCTGATGACCGGTATTCACGCGCGTACCGGCTGGCCAGTACGACGAATTCGAACCGCAATCGAAGTGTCGGTGCTGCTTATCGGCTGGTTGCTGGGAGGAACCGTGGGGGTTGGTACGGTGCTGTATGCCTTGGCAATCGGGCCGCTCATTCAGCTTTGCCTGCCGTGGTTTCGGCATCAGCCGCAGGCACGTATTCGCATCAAGAATACGCCTGGGGCGCGATCGTCTGCTGGCGACTAAACTTAACCTCGACTGACGCGGCCGGAATCGGCTTGCCGCGCAGTACACTTCGGAGGTTTTTCTCATGAAGTATGTTGATGGCTTTGTGGTTGCCGTACCCGCTGAAAACAAGGAGGCGTACATTGCGATGGCGGCAAAAGCAGCTCCGCTTTTCAAGGAGTTCGGTGCATTGCGCGTGGTGGAGTGCTGGGCAGATGATGTCCCCGACGGCAAGTTGACCGATTTTCGCATGGCTGTGAAAGCGCAGGATCATGAAGAAGTGGTATTCAGCTGGATTGAATATCCATCCAAAGAGGTCCGCGATGCGGCGAATCAGAAGATGATGTCCGATCCCCGTATGAAGGAATTCGGTGAATCTATGCCATTTGATGGCAAGCGAATGATCTACGGTGGATTTGCGCCCATTATGGAAGAGTGATGTGACTGGCTGTGCGGCGTGCCGCCAGCCATCTCAACATCAACAGCCATGTTAAAGCCGTTTTTCTGCCCACAGAATAAATTCCGCTTTCGGCAGCGCTTTGCTGTAAAGCCAACCCTGACCGTACTGCACGCCGTGCTGGCGTAGCCAGGTTTCCTGATTCTCGGTTTCGATACCTTCCGCCACCATCTCAAGTTTCAGCGTTTTTGCTATCTCGATGATATGCGGCGTGACGTTATTGTACTCCAATGCATCGACGAAAGATTTGTCTATCTTCAGGATATCGACATCCAGATCCTGTAAATAGCTCAGGCTGGAATAGCCGGTGCCAAAATCATCGATATAGATCGAGTGGCCTGCCTGACGGTATTTAGCAATAAACGGCGCGCTGTTTTTCGGGTCGGCAAATTCGCGTTCAGTTAGCTCCAGCGCGATTTGCGCAGGCTTAAGCTGCCAGCGGTTCACCTTCTGGCTTAACAGGGCAGGAAGCGTTTCGGAGGACAGATCGGCTGACTCTAGGTTGATGGATATATGCTGCTCCGGATGCTGACGCAGCCATTTGCCTAAATCTTCAAATACGCTTTCAATGATCAACCGGGTGAGGGACTCTGTCAGCCCGGTTTCATGCGCCAGCGCGACGAAGATTTCCGGCGACAGATAGCTTCCGTCGGCCTGCTGCCAGCGAGCCAGCGCCTCTGCCCCAACCACTTTCCCCGTTTTGAGCGAGATAATTGGTTGATAGTGGACTTTGATGTCCCGATGCTGGATAGCGTCCTGCAACTGGTGATGGGGCGACTGTAAGCGGCGCAAAATACGCAAAACAAAGGCGGCGGTGAGTAAGCCGATAAGAATGCCTGCCGGGAGCCAGATCAGTGCTTGCCGGTGCCAGGTTTTTTGCAATGGCAGGGTGGAAGCCCAGGTTACGATCGTGATACCCAACTCAGGAAAGGGGCGGGCGTTATAAATGCTGCCATCTTTTTTAAAATGAGTAATCGATCGTTCTTGCTGTACATGCTGCAAAACGTCCGATGGCAGATCGGCGCTACTGGCAACCACGACGTTGCGCACGGTGCCAATGATAGTCACTTCAATCGGCCATGAGCCAAACGGGATGACGTCAATGAAAGAACCCGGATCGACCATCACAACATAATGTTCGCTCCCTAATGCTGCCATAAAACGCTTGATGCCCAAATCATTTTGCGTGGTAAGCCATGCGCGATATCCATCAGGCGTGACTTTCATTGCGGGTGGAAATGCGTCAGCCTGGCTTCTTTTTTCCAGAGATGAGCATTGCGGAACGTTATCTTTGAGGTACAGCACTTCCTGAATATAGCGATAGCTATATGACAAACGACGCATTTCCAGCAGATGCTCTTCACTACAAGGCACCCCCTGAAATGCTTCAATATGGCGCAATGCTTTTTTCGCCTGCTCGCCTACGCGTTCCGTACGTAATGCGACTCGCGTTGAGAACATGTCGAGCTCATCGATAAATTTCGTTTCGACCTGACGATGTGCCAGCCACAGGCTTAAACCTACAGGCGCGAGGATGGAAAGGAACAGTACCCCAGTCACCAGGCTTATCAGATGTCGTGTTGTCACAGTGATATCCTTATTTACACAGCGTAGGGAAAGTATATCCGAAACCCCAAAAAGCTATTCGATTGGCATCATATATTTACGGCCACTTATCATCCCGTTTGACTCCCTGTCGCGTAAATCAGGTTGTGATTTGTACAAGAGTGGTGTATTTTGTTGGTTATGTTATAACGTAACAAATTGAGGTTGCCATGAAACCGGATATTCATCCTTTTTACCGTACCGTGGTGTTTCACGATACCAGTGCCAATGAATTCTTTAAGGTCGGTTCGACCATCAAGACTGAGCGTGAGATTGAGTTTGAGGGGGAAATGTACCCGTACGTGACCCTCGATATCTCTTCCAAATCGCATCCGTACTATACCGGGAAACAAAAAACCTTTGATAATGAAGGTAGTGCAGCACGTTTCCAAAAACGTTTTGGTCATTTTATTGGCGTTAAGCGGGGTTAAAATGCAGGTACTCAATTCACTTCGCAGCGCAAAACAGCGCCATCCTGACTGCCAGATAGTAAAACGCAAAGGGCGTTTGTACGTTATCTGCAAAACGAATCCGCGCTTTAAAGCAGTACAGGGTCGTAAAAAAAGACGTTAGTTTCTTTGCCAGCATTTCAGGGAGTAAAGTGCGTTGCCTTCGCAGCAACGCACTTTTTTTATCTGTGCTGAGATGCCGTTACTGGCTGGTCTGGGCGCGGGTAAGCGTAAAGACATCGTAAAACGAGAGTTCGCCTTTGCGCGATATCATCTTTTGCAGCTGTGCTTTATGTTCGCTGTCCACGGACGGCGAGTGCAGGATAGTATCTATGAGTGAGGAGGGGACAAAGCGCGTGTTGTACCATTCTCCGTTATAGCAAACTCTAAAATCCAGAACGTCGATATCTTCAAAGCGGTATCGTGGCGCAACGTCGAAAAAGAAAAAGCCGTTGAGTACAACGAACAGTACCACCAGCAGCCATACTGAATCGACTAACGTTTCTGACTGTAGCATCACCGCCAGCGTGGCAAACCACGCAACATACATGCCGATAAACAGCCCTGGATGTTTGCGAATAAAGCTGATGCTAAAGCGCGGTTTGTTGTCGCGCTTCTCGCGAATATTTAAGTCGTCGATTGTTTCAGTAAGCAGGCGCTGTATTTCTGTCATCTCTTGCCTTCGTGGTGTCTGCAAAATTCAGGTGCGATCGCCCTATTTTAAAAGGGGATACGTTCTGAAGAAAGTAACAGATTAACCACAATTTAGCATAACAGTTACATTTAACATCACAGCGTTTTGATGATCCTTGCGGGATTGCCTCCAACCACGGTGTTGGCCGGAACGCTTTTGGTGACCACTGCGCCTGATGCCACAACCACGTTATCACCCAGCGTGACGCCAGGATTTATTACTGCACGTCCACCTATCCAGACGTTATTGCCGATTGTCACGGGCTTTCCGAACTCCAGGCCACTGTTGCGCTCGGTAGCATCCAGCGGATGGGTCGCGGAATAGATATGAACGCCAGGTGCCAGCATGCAGTTGTCGCCAATATGAATTGGACAGACGTCGAGCATAACGCAGTCGAAATTAGCGTAAAAGTCTTTACCAAGATAGATGTTATAACCGTAATCACAACGGAAAGAGGGTTCAATATAGGCCCCCTCACTCTGACCTAACAGATCATGCAGGATTGCCTGACGCTCATTTTTTTCATCGGGAGCGGTGAGATTGTAGCGATGGATCAACTGACGAGCGCGTAGGCGGTCACTGCGCAGCGTTTCATCTGCCGGGCGATAGTATTCGCCGGCGATCATTTTTTGCTTTTCATTACGCATTACGAATTCCCTGTGTACTGAAGGTTATTTCAGCACAGTAAAACGTAATGCAAGAAAGGGGAACGTTCCCGCTTCTTTGCTGTGATCATAGTCACGTGATTTGAATTAAATAACCATTGTAAATACGAAAATGGTCAGCCAGACAACTGTACCGCTATACCTGACTTAACCTTGAGTGCAATTAGCGAATGAATTTCCAAACAGAAGTTGGAATCTTGTCGTAAAGCTTATTCATGGTCAATTCAGCAAGGCGATGATCTGCTGCTGAGTAAAATACAGCCAGTTCGTTGTCGGACAATTCATATTTATTTTTTTCAATAACGCGCTCTAGCGTATCAATTGTCTGGCAACGTCGCAGGCGCATCAAATAATCTGTTTTAGTTAATGGTTTATCGGACATAACTCTTACCTATGATTGTAATAATTTTTAACAAGACAAACTAACAGGATTAGCCCTGGTGGCATTGACAAAACAGCGAAACAGTCGATTACCTGACTTCCGCCATTTCTGCAGATCCTGCGTATTAATACCATAACTGCTGAACAACATAAAAGTGTCATCCAGGTATTCATCTATCTGCGCAATCAGCTTATTGTCCTCATTGTACTTAATTTTATAATTAAGTGCGAAGGTTGCAATATGCTCTATCAGTTCATTGAGCTGCAAGCTGGTGGCAGAGGTAGGGTCATTAACCCAGCCATGGTTACTTTGTTCAAGGTTTGCAAGACAGTCATGATACAGGGTTTCGCAGAGAAATTT
Organism: Citrobacter sp. C13; assembly: GCF_014596815.2. Taxonomy (NCBI): domain Bacteria; kingdom Pseudomonadati; phylum Pseudomonadota; class Gammaproteobacteria; order Enterobacterales; family Enterobacteriaceae; genus Citrobacter; species Citrobacter sp. C13. The sequence continues at coordinate 3,610,519 of NZ_CP115024.1, read as the reverse complement.
AAGCTGCGCGATATCATGTCTTTTGGGTGAGTATTCATCCATAACGCATCCCCTTCTTAGTGGCTTAAACTAACCGAACACCTTTCGGGATGGATACAACAACTACCTGGAACTTGCCCGCGACTCCTGATGATTTAACTATAATCTACTCTAAAAAAGATTTCATCGTCATATCACGAAAAATTACAATTATGTAAAATTATGATGCTACGTCATTTTTACATTTTAACAGATAAATGCCGCTATTCGAAATGGGACAATTTCTTTATTCTTCGGGCAATCATCGGGTTATCTTGTTTAGGTTTAGCAACGAAAGGCAACAACCGACAATGTGAACCAGTGGGTAGGAATAATCTTAATATTTATTAAAGTAAATAAGAACTCTCGCTGTTTTTTTAAGAATAGCCTTTAAGGCTGCAAGGATTATATCGCTTATTTACCCGATAGAAAATAAACGGAATGGCAATAAGTGATTTTTATGATTTTTCCAGAAAAAAGGCCGCTTGCGCGGCCTTATCTTTAGAGATGTATCAATGATGGTCTACTGAGTGGCTATGCTCAATATCTTCATTTTTGCGGCTAAAGCGGCGGCGTACCACCACAAAGAACACCGGAACAAAGAAGATCGCCAACACGGTTGCCGTCACCATCCCGCCCATTACGCCAGTACCAACGGCGTTCTGTGCACCGGAACCTGCGCCGGAGCTGATGACCAGCGGCATTACGCCCAGAATAAAGGCCAGTGACGTCATCAGGATTGGACGTAAACGCATGCGTACTGCGTCCAGCGTCGCCTCTATCAGACCTTTACCCTCTTTATCCATCAAGTCTTTGGCGAATTCGACGATAAGTATCGCGTTCTTCGCCGATAACCCAATGGTTGTGAGCAGGCCTACCTGGAAGTAAACGTCGTTGGTCAGGCCGCGGAACGTTGCTGCCAGCAATGCACCGATAACACCCAGCGGTACCACCAGCATTACGGAGAACGGAATTGACCAGCTCTCGTACAACGCTGCCAGACACAAGAACACGACGATCAGTGAAATGGCATACAGGGCAGGGGCCTGGTTGCCGGACAGTCGTTCCTGGTAGGACATACCGGTCCAGTCATAACCGATACCGGAAGGCAGTTTGCTGGCCAGTTGCTCCATCATTGCCATGGCTTCACCGGTACTTTTACCCGGAGCGGCCTGGCCTAAGATTTCCATGGAAGGCAAACCGTTATAGCGTTCCAGACGCGGCGAACCGTATTCCCAACGTGAGGTAGAGAAGGCGGAGAACGGTACCATCTGCCCATCGCTACCACGGACGTACCAGTTTCCAATATCTTCCGGCAACATACGGTATTTCGCTTCAGACATGACGTAAACTTTCTTCACACGACCACGGTCGATGAAGTCATTCACGTAGCTTCCGCCCCACGCTGCACCCAGCGTTGTATTAATATCACTTATGGAAACGCCCAGAGCCTGCGCTTTTTCCTGATCGATATCGATCTTGAACTGCGGCGTATCTTCCAGACCGTTAGGACGAACACCGACCAACAGATCAGGATGCTTCGCGACTTCACCAAACAGCTGGTTACGCGCCTGAGTCAGCTTCTCATGACCTAAGCCTGCCTGGTCAATCAACTGGAAGTCGAAACCGGTCGCGGTCCCTAACTCCACAATCGCTGGCAGGTTAAAGGCAAAGACCATCGCGTCTTTAATCTGTGAGAATGCGCCCATCGCACGTTGAGTAATCGCCTCAACCTTGTTCTCTTCACCTGGACGTTCACTCCAGTCTTTCAGAGAAACGAACGCGATACCGGTGTTCTGACCACGACCAGCAAAACCGAAACCGTTAACGGCAAACACCGATTCAACGTTCGCTTTTTCCTTGGTCAGGTAGTAATCCGTCATTTCGTCCAGCACCTTCTGGGTACGCTCTTGCGTTGCACCCGCTGGCAGCTGAGCCATAGACAGGAATACCCCCTGGTCTTCATCTGGCAGGAACGAACTTGGCAGACGAACGAACAGATAGGCCATGCCCACGACGATGATCAGATACAGCGCCAGATAACGACCGGTGCTGCGCAGAATACCGCCCACGCTATCGGTGTAATGATGCGTGCTCTTATCGAACATGCGGTTAAACCAGCCGAAGAAGCCTTTTTTGCCTTCTCCGTGATCGCCTTTAGCAATCGGTTTGAGCATGGTCGCACACAGGGCAGGGGTCAGAATCAATGCCACCAGTACAGACAACGCCATCGCAGAAACAATGGTGATGGAGAACTGACGGTAAATTGCACCGGTAGAACCACCGAAGAACGCCATTGGGATAAATACCGCTGACAGTACCATCGCGATACCGACCAGTGCGCCCTGAATCTGGCCCATCGATTTACGCGTTGCTTCCTTCGGCGGTAGTCCTTCCTCAGCCATTACACGTTCAACGTTCTCGACCACAACGATGGCGTCATCCACCAGCAGGCCGATGGCGAGTACCATCCCGAACATCGTCAGGGTGTTTATCGAGAAGCCGAAAATCGCAAGGACGGCAAACGTACCCAAGAGCACCACCGGCACGGCGATAGTCGGAATCAGCGTCGCGCGGAAGTTCTGCAGGAACAGATACATTACCAGGAACACGAGGATGATTGCTTCCGCCAGCGTTTTTACTACTTCGTGAATAGAGATTTTCACGAACGGCGTGGTGTCATATGGGTAAACGATCTTCAGACCTGACGGGAAGAACGGCTCCATCTTCTTCAGTTCTTCGCGGATAGCGTTTGCTGTATCCAGGGCGTTAGCACCTGTCGCCAGCTTGATACCCAGACCGGATGCCGGTTTACCGTTGAACTTCGCAATGATGTCGTAGTTCTCACCGCCCAGTTCCACTTTCGCCACGTCACGCAGACGAACCTGGGAACCATCCTGATTCACTTTCAGCAGAATTTTGCTGAACTCATCAGCGGAGGTCAGACGGGTTTGCGCGATGATTGACGCGTTAAGCTGCTGGCCTTTAACCGGTGGCGTACCACCTAACTGACCGGCTGCAACCTGGGCGTTCTGCGCCTTGATGGCGCTGATTACATCAACCGGCGTCAGCTGGAAGTTGTTCAGTTTGTTCGGATCCATCCAGATACGCATCGCGTACTGAGAACCAAACAGCTGAACATCACCCACGCCTGAAGTACGGCTAATAGCGTCCTTCATGTTGGCGCCAACGTAGTCGGAAATATCCTCCTGCGTCATGGTGCCGTTGGTGTTGATAACACCGACAACCATCAGGAAGCTACTGGATGACTTCTCAACGCTAACCCCTTGCTGCTGTACTTCCTGCGGCAGCAACGGCATGGCCAGCTGCAGTTTGTTCTGCACCTGAACCTGCGCGATATCCGCATCAGTACCAGACTGGAAGGTTAGGGTGATCTGCACGGTACCCGTGGAGTCACTGTTAGAGGACATGTACATCAGGTTATCGATACCGTTCATGTTCTGTTCGATAACCTGCGTAACAGTATCCTGTACTGTTTTGGCATCAGCGCCAGGGTAGGTCGCGGAGATCGTCACTGCTGGCGGTGCAATAGTCGGATATTGCGCTACCGGCAATTTGAGGATCGCGAGCCCCCCTGCCAACATGATGATAATGGCGATCACCCACGCAAATATTGGGCGATCGATAAAGAAATTAGGCATGTCTTAACGGCTCCTGTTTAAGTTAAGACTTGGACTGTTCAGGCTGGCTACCGCTTTGGCCTTGCTGGTTGTTATCAGCGGTGATTTCCTGCGCTTTTACCTGCGCGCCAGGACGTACTTTCTGCAGCCCAGTAACAATCACGCGGTCGCCCGGCTTAAGTCCATCAGTGACTAACCATTTGTCGCCAATCGCTTGTGCGGCGACAATTTGACGAGTTTCAACTTTGTTGTCTGCACCGATAACCAATGCACTGGCATCGCCACGCGGTGTACGGGTAACGCCTTGCTGTGGAACCAGTAATGCAGTTGGGTTAATCCCTTCTTCCAGACGTGCACGGACGAACATACCCGGCAGTAAGGTGTGATCCGGGTTAGGGAAGATTGCGCGTAACGTAATCGACCCGGTGGTTTGATCAACCGTCACATCAGAAAACTCCAGCGTACCGGACTGCGGGAATTTAATGCCGTCATTGGTTACCAGTTCGACTTTCGCTTTGCCGTTCTCTTGCTTCAGCGTGCCGTTGGCCAGCTCTTGTTTCAGGCGCAGGAAGTCGTTGCTTGACTGCGTCACGTCCACGTAGATCGGGTCCAGCTGTTGAACTGTCGCCAGTGCGTTCGCTTGACCGTTTTGCACCAGAGCCCCTTCCGTAACGGATGATTTACCAATGCGGCCGCTGATCGGCGACGTCACTTTGGTATAGGCCAGATTGATGCGTGCTGTTTCTACCGCGGCTTTTGCGGCAACAACGGCGGCGTTTGCCTGCTGTGCGTCTGCCAGCGCGCTATCGTAATCCTGTTGACTGATGTACTTAGTACCCAACAGTTTCTGATAACGTTTAACCGTCAGTTGAGCGATATTTGCTGCGGCTTGTGCTTTGGCCAGATCGCCTTTTGCGCTTTCGTAAGCGGCCTGGTAAGTCGCAGGATCAATCTGATAGAGAGATACACCCGCTTCGATGTCACCACCTTCGGTGAAATTACGCTTCAGGATAATACCGCTAACCTGAGGGCGAACTTCTGCGATGCGAAACGCACTGGTGCGACCCGGAAGCTCGGTTGTTATCTGTAGAGGTTCAGTTTTGAGTGTAACAACTCCAACCTCTGGCATCTGCTGGCCCCCTTGTTGGGCCTGTTTGTCGTCACATCCTGTTAGCGCTAAGCTGCCTGAGAGCATCAGAACGACTGCCAGAGGCGTTAACCCTCTGTTTTTGTTCATATGTAAACCTCGAGTGTCCGATTTCAAATTGATCAATGGCTTAAAGCCCATAAACCCATTGCTGCGTTTATATTATCGTCGTGCTATGGTACATACATTCACAAATGTATGTAAATCTAACGCCTGTAAATTCACTGACATATGGCACGAAAAACCAAACAACAAGCACAGGAAACACGACAGCATATTCTCGATGTTGCTCTGCATTTGTTTTCGCAACAAGGGGTATCATCCACCTCGCTTGCGGAGATCGCAAAAGCCGCTGGTGTCACGCGCGGCGCGATTTATTGGCATTTCAAAAACAAGTCGGATTTATTCAGTGAAATCTGGGAGCTAGCAAAACCTAACATTGATGAGTTAGAGACTGAGTATCAGGCAAAATTCCCCGACGATCCACTATCAGTATTAAGAGAAATTTTAATTTACGTTCTTGAAGCTACCGTGACAGAAGAACGCCGACGTTTGTTGCTGGAAATTATATTCCACAAATGCGAATTTGTCGGGGAAATGGCCTCTGTTCAGTTAGCTCAACGCCATCTTTGTATTGAAAATTACGATCGTATCGAACAAACATTGCGGCACTGTATGGATGCCAATATGCTGCCGGAAAACCTGAACACCCGTCGCGTGGCGGTCCTGTTGCGTAGCTACATTACCGGAATCATAGAAAACTGGTTATTTGCCCCCGAATCGTTTGATCTGAAAAAAGAAGCTCGGGAATACGTGGCTGTGCTGCTGGAGATGTGCCTTATGTGCCCAACTCTGCGGCTTGGCGTGGCGGAAATCCACTAAACGTTTTGGGCCTGTACCAGGAATTCTCCTGGTCGTTTTGCCTGCTGCTATTCTGCCGGTCACAGCCGTGATATTCTTGCCGCTTGACTATTTTCGGTCACTTTTCCGGTTCAGAAACGTTCATTCTCATGACTATGTTGCAGCTCTATAAACGTTCACAGCATCTTATTGCTATTACCATTCTTTTCTTCATTCTCTTGCTATCTTGCCAGTCGTCTGCTTTTGCGCGGGCGCAACAGAGTGGTGAACTGCCGACGAAAGCGGATATTCAGAGCCAACTGGACGCGCTGAGTAAACAAAAAGATCTCTCCGCGCAGGATAAGCTGGTCCAACAGGATCTCATCGATACCATCGCCACGTTGGATAAAATCGATCGCGTGAAAGATGAGACCGTACAGCTTCGCCAGAAAGTTGCCCAGGCACCGGAGAAAATGCGTCAGGCGACGGATGCGTTAAATTCGCTCAGCGATGTCGATAACGACGATGAAACGCGAAAGACGCTGAGTACACTCTCCTTGCGACAGCTTGAGTCGCGCGTGGCACAGGTTTTGGATGACCTGCAAAGTGCGCAAAACGATCTTGCCGTTTACAACAGCCAACTGGTGTCGCTCCAGACGCAGCCAGAGCGTGTGCAGAATGCGATGTACACCGCGTCGCAGCAAATGCAGCAAATCCGCAATCGACTCGATGGCACCAATGTGGGAGAGGCGGCGTTACGCCCCAGCCAGCAGGTGTTGCTGCAGGCGCAGCAGGCGCTGCTGAATGCGCAGATCGACCAACAGCGTAAGAGCCTGGAAGGCAATACTGTTTTGCAGGATACCTTGCAAAAACAACGTGACTACGTAACAGCTAACAGTAACCGGCTTGAACATCAGCTCCAGCTCCTGCAAGAAGCGGTGAACAGCAAACGACTGACGTTAACCGAAAAGACGGCTCAGGAAGCGGTAACGCCGGATGAAGCCGAGCGTATTCAGTCAAATCCGTTAGTGAAGCAGGAACTGGATGTTAACCATCAGCTAAGTCAGCGCCTGATTGCCGCGACCGAAAACGGCAACAACCTAATGCAGCAGAATATCAAAGTCAAAAACTGGCTTGACCGCGCGCTGCAATCCGAACGCAATATTAAAGAACAGATCGCTGTCCTGAAAGGCAGTCTGCTGCTGTCGCGTATTCTGTATCAGCAACAACAAACACTGCCGTCGGCGGATGAACTTGCCGATATGACTAACCGGATCGCTGATTTGCGTCTGGAACAGTTTGAGATTAACCAGCAGCGCGATGCGCTATTCCAGAACGATGCGTTTGTCGCCAAACTGGAAGAAGGGCACAGCAACGAAGTGAATGGTGAAGTCCATGATGCCCTGCTGCAGGTTGTGGATATGCGCCGTGAACTGTTGGATCAGCTGAACAAGCAGCTGGGCAACCAGTTGATGATGGCGATTAACCTGCAAATCAATCAACAGCAGCTAATGAGCGTGTCGAAGAACCTGAAAGGGATCCTCACGCAGCAAATCTTCTGGGTTAATAGTAACCGTCCGATGGACTGGGACTGGATCAAAGCCTTCCCGCAAACGCTCAAAGACCAGTTTAAGTCGATGAAAATCACAGTGAACTGGGAAAAAGCCTGGCCAGCGGTCTTTATTGCGTTCCTGGCGGGCCTGCCGCTGCTGCTTATTGCCGGGTTAATCCGCTGGCGTTTGAAATGGCTGAAAGAGTATCAGGCGAAATTAGCCGCCGCAGTAGGGAATCTGCGTAATGACAGTCAGCTCAATACGCCAAAAGCGATACTGATCGATCTGATCAGAGCGTTGCCGGCGTGCCTGATTATCCTCGCCGTGGGCCTGATTCTGCTTACCATGCAGTTGAATATCAGCGACCTGCTGTGGGCGTTCAGTAAGAAGATGACAGTCTTCTGGCTGGTGTTTGGTCTGTGCTGGAAGGTGCTGGAAAAAGATGGCGTGGCGATACGTCATTTTGGCATGCCAGCACAGCAGACCAGCCACTGGCGCCGCCAGATCGTGCGTATTAGCCTGGCGCTGTTGCCGCTTAACTTCTGGTCGGTCATTGCTGAACTGTCGCCGCTTAATTTGATGGACGATGTGCTGGGTCAGGTAGTTATTTTCCTCAACCTGCTGCTGATCGCCTTCCTGGTATGGCCAATGTGCCGCGAAAGCTGGCGTGACAAAGAGTCACATGGCCTGCGTCTGGTCACTATTACCGTCCTCTCAATTATCCCGATTGCATTAATGGTGCTGACGGCGACAGGGTATTTCTACACCACGTTGCGCCTGGCCGGCCGTTGGATTGAAACGGTCTATCTGGTTATCCTTTGGAACCTGCTGTATCAGACGGTACTGCGTGGATTGAGTGTGGCGGCACGTCGTATCGCCTGGCGCCGTGCCTTAGCGCGTCGTCAGAACCTGGTGAAAGAAGGGGCGGAAGGAGCCGAGCCGCAGGAAGAACCGACCATTGCGCTTGAGCAGGTTAACCAGCAAACGCTGCGTATAACAATGCTGGTGATGGTTGCCCTGTTTGGTATTCTGTTCTGGGCAATTTGGTCCGATCTAATCACCGTGTTCAGTTATCTCGATAGCATTACGCTCTGGCATTACAACGGCACCGAAGCGGGAGCTGCGGTGGTGAAAGACGTCACCATGGGCAGTCTGCTGTTTGCGATTATTGCCTCAATGGTCGCGTGGGCGCTGATCCGTAACTTACCCGGCCTGCTGGAAGTGCTGGTGCTGTCGCGACTGAAGATGCGTCAGGGTGCTTCGTATGCGATCACCACGATCCTTAACTACGCGATCATCGCCATCGGTGCGATGACGGTCTTCGGATCGCTCGGTGTTTCATGGGATAAGCTACAGTGGCTGGCAGCAGCCCTGTCGGTTGGTCTTGGTTTTGGCTTGCAGGAAATCTTCGGTAACTTTGTTTCGGGTCTGATTATTCTGTTTGAACGCCCGGTCCGCATCGGCGATACCGTGACTATCGGTACGTTCTCAGGAACGGTCAGCAAGATCCGTATCCGTGCCACCACTATTACCGACTTCGATCGCAAAGAGGTGATCATCCCGAACAAAGCATTTGTGACGGAGCGTTTGATCAACTGGTCGCTTTCCGATACCACCACGCGTCTGGTGATCCGCATCGGCGTGGCCTACGGTTCGGATCTGGATAAAGTGAAGAAAGTGCTGCTGCAGGCGGCGATGGAACACCCGAAAGTGATGCACGATCCAGAGCCTGCAGTGTTCTTTACCGCCTTCGGCGCCAGCACGTTGGATCATGAACTGCGTTTATACGTGCGTGAACTGCGCGATCGTAGCCACACGGTTGATGAACTGAACCGTGCGGTCGATCGTTTGTGCCGTGAAAACGACATTGATATCGCCTTTAACCAGCTCGAAGTGCACCTGCATAACGCGAAAGGTGATACCGTGACCGAGGTTAAGCGTGACATCATTAAAGGTGATGATCCGACGCCTTCGGTAGGTTAAGTTGCAATCAGGGCGGCATATTTGCCGCCCTGATTGCATTTAGTGCGCCAGCGCGACCAGTTCTTCCTGCGTCAGGCCTGTAAGGTGCGTAATCAGCTCCAGTTCCAGGCCGCGGGCGAGCATTTTTTGTGCGATATTACGCGCTTCAACCTGCCGACCTTCTTCTAACCCTTTTTCCAGCCCTTGTTGTATGCCTTCCACTCTGCCTTTTTCTTCCAACCATTCGGCAATCGTCATCAGCTGTTCCTTGTACTGTGGCGCACTCTGCGCCAGATGGCGGACAAGTACGCCGGGTTCCGTGGTATTTCCTGCTTTAAGCATGTAATTAATCAAAACGTCGATTTGATATTCTGTCAGATGCTCTTGTGTTAAGAGTGTGACCAGTTGATCCAATAGCTCACTCAGATCCCGTCGACGAATATGTTTTTGCAGGAGTTCCAGCATCGCTACCCGTTGATGCTGCAAGATCTGATTATCTGGCATTACGGTCAGGTCTACCAGTGTAAATTCATTGCCGTAAAGCGCTTTCGCAAGCTTTGGTTCGCTAAACAGGTGATGCCAGTTAAGGGTATAAGGCCACGGACTTTCCATACCATGGTAAAACAGGATAGGAACGACCAGAGGTAATGTCTTATGCCCGGCGTTAAGATGGTGTTGCATGGCGGCAATTGCGTAGCGCATCAGGCGAAAGGCCATGAATTTATCGGGCTTACTCTGATGTTCAATCAGTGCGTAAACGTAGCTGGGTCCATGTGTTGTTTGCAGGGAATAGAGGATATCTGAATAGCTGGTATGTAAATCGTCCTCAATAAAGCTGCCTGATTCCAGTGTTAATGTATCCATATCGCATATATTGAGAAATGCTTCAGGCAAACGGATCTGCAAAAAATCTCGGGCAACCTCCTTTTGCGTCAGCATTTGCCGAAAGACCGCGTCGTGGGGTGTGGTGGGGAGTCGTTCCATGATCTGTCCGTTATCGTCGTGATGTTGCGACGACTCTGACACCGAAGCCAATGGCAGACCAGAGGGCAATTAATCAGTTTGCGAGGTGCCTTCCGCAGTTTTAAGTTTGTTTTCATAATCACGCATGACGATCTCCAGCGCGCGTAGCACTGTTCGTGCTGGTAGCTGATTTTCCTCAAGTAAAACAATCAAATCGACGGCCAGTTTGACCTCGTCCGGGGCGTTCTCTAATGACATAAATTCTCCGGGGATTAACGGGTTAAACGCGCCAGCACGTTTTCTATTCTTGCCAGAGCATGGCGACAGCGCGCCAGTCGCGCCTCGAATGCTTCTACTTCACGATGCAGTTTTTGCTGTTCTTCAAAGCCGGTAGCCTGAGCCAGACGCTCTTTGCGTTCACGCGTCATTTCAACCAGACGGCGTTCAAATTCCTGATGTTGGACCCGCTTGCGCTGCCAGCGCGCCAGACCTGGAGAAGCGCTGTCCCACATTCGAAGGGACCAACTGGCGGTTTCACGTGAAATCGCCTCTAACTGTGAGGCAAGGTGTTCCGCAAGCCAGGTGATTTGCGGGAGTTGCTGCTGCTCAACGGCACGACGCAGGGCAGTAAGATTATCGTCAGCCTCATCCAGACAAGCCTGCAGCAACGTGCTGCGCGTGTGAAACAGATGCCTGTCAAAGCGGGCGCTAAGCGTTGTGTGATGCGCCAGCGGAGCACAACGCTGTCGCAGGCGGTTAAGCTGGTTTTCGAGCGTCTGTAACAGCATGGCGGTTTTCACAACAACACTCCGATGAAAATGAGAACCGTTATGCTAAAGTAGCGATTCTCTGTGTTAAGTACTCATATTATGCAACGCATTATTCTAATCATCATTGGCTGGATAGCGGTAGTGCTAGGTACGCTGGGCGTTGTATTGCCTCTGTTGCCGACGACGCCGTTTATACTGCTGGCAGCCTGGTGTTTTGCCCGCTCATCGCCGCGTTTTCACGACTGGTTGCTTTACCGTTCGTGGTTCGGCGGGTATTTGCGCCACTGGCAAAAACACCGTGCGATGCCGCCGGGAGCAAAACCGCGCGCTGTTTTGTTGATCCTGGTGACGTTTGGTATTTCACTGTGGCTGGTCAATATGATGTGGGTGCGCGGCCTGCTGCTGGTTATTCTTGCCTGTTTACTGATTTTTATGTGGCGGATCCCGGTGATTGATGAAAAACAACAAAAGCAGTAAAGCGCAATAATCGCTGTTGCAATTGTCTCTCACAGCCAGTAAATTCGACCGTTTTCGAGCACAGGCGCAGGTGGTCAAAGGTTAAGCAAGTGTAACCTTGGCTCTTATATAGACACAAAATCATTCAAGATACGTCGAGGATGAAGTGTTTAGTGCGCCGTGAAGTAATACTGTATTAATCAGGCACAAACTTATGACCGCGACAGCACAGCAGCTTGAGTTTCTCAAAAATAGCATCAAAAGCATCCACGACTACCCAAAACCGGGCATTCTCTTTCGTGATGTCACCAGTTTACTGGAAGACCCGAAATCCTACGCCCTCAGCATTGAATTGCTGGTTGAACGCTACAAAAATGCGGGTATCACTAAAGTGGTTGGCACCGAAGCGCGTGGCTTCCTGTTTGGCGCGCCGGTAGCGTTGGGTCTGGGCGTCGGCTTTGTTCCGGTACGCAAACCCCGTAAGCTTCCGCGTGAAGTTATTGCTGAGACCTATGAGCTGGAATACGGCACCGATCAGCTGGAAATCCACGTTGATGCCATCAAACCTGGCGATAAAGTGCTGGTTGTGGACGACCTGCTGGCAACTGGCGGCACGATTGAAGCGACTGTGAAGCTGATCCGCCGTCTGGGTGGTGAAGTTACCGATGCTGCTTTTATCATTAACCTGTTTGATCTGGGCGGCGAACAGCGTCTGGAAAAACAGGGGCTGACCTGTTATAGCCTGGTTCCATTCCCGGGCCACTAAGTCGGGCTATCTTATCTCGGTAGACGAATACCGAGACACACAACCTCGCCGTCGCTGCGAGGTTGTGTTAGCATTATCCCCCTGTGAATCCACCCTCCAGCCTTTCAGAGCCTGCCAATGAGTTATCAGGTCTTAGCCCGAAAATGGCGCCCACAAACCTTTGCTGACGTCGTCGGCCAGGAACATGTGCTGACGGCACTGGCGAACGGCTTGTCGTTAGGGCGTATTCATCATGCTTATTTGTTTTCCGGCACCCGTGGCGTCGGGAAAACCTCTATCGCCCGTTTGCTGGCGAAGGGATTAAACTGTGAAACCGGCATCACCGCCACGCCGTGTGGCGTGTGCGATAATTGCCGGGAAATCGAGCAGGGGCGTTTTGTCGATCTGATTGAAATCGACGCCGCCTCACGCACCAAAGTCGAAGACACCCGTGACCTGCTGGATAACGTCCAGTATGCGCCTGCGCGCGGTCGCTTTAAGGTCTACTTGATCGACGAAGTGCACATGCTGTCTCGCCACAGTTTTAATGCCTTGCTGAAAACGCTCGAAGAGCCGCCCGCGCACGTTAAGTTCCTGCTGGCGACTACCGATCCGCAGAAGCTGCCGGTGACTATCCTGTCGCGCTGTCTGCAATTCCATCTTAAAGCGTTGGATGTCGAACAGATTCGCCATCAGCTTGAGCATATCCTCAAAGAAGAGCATATCGCCCATGAACCACGTGCACTGCAACTGCTGGCTCGCGCCGCGGACGGCAGCCTGCGTGATGCGCTGAGCCTGACCGATCAGGCGATCGCCAGCGGCGATGGCCAGGTCTCGACCGAAGCGGTCAGCACTATGCTCGGCACGCTGGACGACGACCAGGCGCTCTCGCTCGTTGAAGCGGTTGTTGCTGCGGACGGCGAACGCGTGATGGCGCTGGTAAACGACGCCGCCGCGCGCGGTATCGAATGGGAAGCGCTGCTGGTTGAGATGTCGGCTTTGCTGCATCGTATTGCCATGGTTCAGCTTTCGCCTGCCGCGCTCGGCAGCGATATGGCCGCCATTGAACAGCGTATGCGTGAACTGGCGCGAATTGTTCCGCCAACCGATGTGCAGCTTTACTACCAAACTTTGTTAATCGGGCGCAAGGAACTGCCATATGCGCCGGACAGGCGAATGGGCGTCGAAATGACGCTGCTGCGTGCGCTGGCTTTTCATCCGCGCATGCCGCTCCCGGAACCTGAAGTTCCACGACAGTCGTTTGCCCCGGTCGCACCCACTGCGGTGATGACCCCGACGCAGGTGCAGCAGCAGCCTGCGCCTGCACAACAGCAACAGAATGTGCCGCTCTCCGATGCCACCAGTCAGGTGTTAGCGGCGCGTAGCCAGTTGCAACGCGCTCAGGGAGCAACCAAAGCAAAAAAGAGTGAACCGGCAGCCGCTTCCCGCGCGCGGCCGGTGAATAATGCTGCGCTGGAAAGACTGGCTTCGGTGTCGGAACGTGTTCAGGCGCGTCCGGCGGTCTCTGCGCTGGAAAAAGCACCGGCGAAGAAAGAAGCGTATCGCTGGAAAGCGACCAATCCTGTTGCAGAAGTTAAAGAAGTCGTTGCCACGCCGAAAGCGCTGAAAAAAGCGCTTGAGCATGAAAAAACGCCGGAACTGGCGGCAAAGCTTGCGGCTGAAGCCATTGAACGCGACCCGTGGGCCGCCCAGGTGAGTCAGCTCTCGCTGCCTAAACTGGTGGAGCAGGTGGCGCTTAATGCCTGGAAAGAAGAGAATGGCAACGTAGTTTGCCTGCATCTGCGTTCCACGCAGCGACACCTAAATTCCAGCGGTGCGCAGCAAAAACTGGCCGAAGCTCTGAGTTCCTTAACGGGGTCAACGGTTGAATTGACCATCGTTGAAGATGATAATCCAGCGGTGCGTACGCCGCTGGAGTGGCGTCAGGCCATTTATGAAGAGAAGCTCGCGCAGGCGCGTGAGTCGATTATTGCGGATAATAACATCCAGACGCTGCGTCGTTTTTTCGATGCGGAGCTGGACGAAGAGAGTATTCGCCCCATTTGATCGTCAGCCTAATGGTTTGACGGTCGTCATCCCTTAACGTGATTGAGAGAGAAACCTATGTTTGGTAAAGGCGGTCTGGGTAACCTGATGAAACAGGCCCAGCAGATGCAAGAAAAAATGCAGCAGATGCAGGAAGAAGTCGCCAAGCTGGAAGTGACCGGCGAATCTGGCGCGGGTCTGGTAAAAGTGACCATTAACGGCGCGCACAACTGCCGTCGCGTGGAGATCGATCCAAGCCTGCTGGAAGACGACAAAGAGATGCTGGAAGATCTGGTTGCTGCGGCATTCAACGACGCGGCGCGTCGCATTGAAGAGACGCAGAAAGAGAAGATGGCCTCTGTTTCCTCCGGAATGCAGCTGCCGCCAGGCTTTAAGATGCCGTTCTGATGCAAACCAGCCCGCTGTTAACTCAGCTTATGGAAGCACTGCGCTGTCTGCCCGGCGTTGGCCCGAAGTCGGCGCAGCGCATGGCGTTCACGCTACTTCAGCGCGATCGCAGCGGCGGGATGCGTCTGGCACAGGCGTTAACGAAGGCAATGTCGGAAATCGGCCACTGTGCCGATTGCCGCACCTTCACAGAACAAGACGTCTGCAACATTTGTTCGAACCCGCGTCGCCAGGAAAACGGTCAGATTTGTGTGGTGGAGAGTCCGGCGGACATCTACGCCATTGAGCAAACCGGGCAGTTTTCCGGACGTTACTTCGTGCTGATGGGACACCTGTCGCCGCTGGACGGTATTGGCCCTGATGATATCGGGCTGGATCGTCTCGAACAGCGACTGGAGTCTGAGCAAATCAACGAACTGATCCTGGCGACCAATCCCACGGTCGAAGGAGAGGCGACCGCCAACTATATTGCTGAGCTTTGCATGCAATATGGCGTTGAAGCCAGCCGTATCGCCCATGGCGTTCCGGTAGGCGGCGAGCTGGAAATGGTCGATGGCACTACGCTGTCGCACTCTCTGGCAGGACGACACAAGATTAAATTCTGAACAAACGGAGGCCGCGACGGCGGCTTCCGCTTGAAATCCTTCCCGCTTGTCCCCATTTCACCCTCAACGTGTTTTTACCATTGAAAATGGCATTGTTGAGGTAGATCTACATGAAAGGACAAGAAACTCGTGGTTTTCAGTCAGAAGTCAAACAGCTTCTGCACCTGATGATCCATTCTCTGTATTCCAATAAAGAAATCTTCCTGCGTGAGCTTATCTCTAACGCCTCGGATGCGGCAGACAAGCTGCGTTTCCGCGCCCTGTCTAACCCGGACCTGTATGAAGGCGACGGTGAGCTGCGTGTACGTGTTTCCTTCGATAAAGATAAGCGTACGTTGACCATTGCCGATAACGGCGTGGGGATGAACCGTGATGACGTTATCGATCATCTGGGGACCATTGCGAAATCCGGTACTAAATCTTTCCTCGAATCCATGGGTTCCGATCAGGCGAAAGACAGCCAGTTGATCGGCCAGTTCGGGGTGGGCTTCTACTCTGCGTTCATCGTGGCGGACAAAGTCACCGTGCGTACCCGTGCTGCGGGCGATAAGCCGGAAAACGGCGTGTTCTGGGAATCTGCGGGCGAAGGTGAGTACACCGTTGCCGACATCACCAAAGACGAGCGCGGCACCGAAATCACCCTGCATCTGCGTGAAGGCGAAGATGAGTTCCTTGATGACTGGCGCGTACGTTCCATCATCAGCAAATATTCCGACCATATCGCGTTGCCGGTAGAGATCGAAAAATCCGAAGAGAAAGACGGCGAGACCGTGGTTTCCTGGGAAAAGATCAACAAGGCGCAGGCGCTGTGGACCCGTAACAAGTCGGAAATCAAAGACGACGAGTACAACGAATTCTACAAGCACATCGCCCACGACTTCACTGACCCGCTGACCTGGAGCCACAACCGTGTGGAAGGTAAGCAGGAGTACACCAGCCTGCTGTACATCCCGTCCCAGGCTCCGTGGGATATGTGGAACCGCGATCACAAGCATGGCCTGAAACTGTACGTCCAGCGTGTGTTCATCATGGACGACGCCGAGCAGTTCATGCCGAACTACCTGCGCTTTGTGCGCGGTCTGATAGATTCCAACGATCTGCCGCTGAACGTTTCCCGTGAGATCCTGCAGGACAGCACAGTCACCCGTAACCTGCGCAGCGCGCTGACCAAACGCGTACTGCAGATGCTGGAAAAACTGGCGAAAGACGACGCGGAAAAATACCAGACCTTCTGGAAACAGTTCGGCCTGGTACTGAAAGAAGGCCCGGCGGAAGATCACGCCAACCAGGAAACGATCGCTAAGCTGATGCGCTTCGCGTCTACGCACACTGACTCCTCCGCACAGACCGTGTCGCTGGAAGACTACGTGTCGCGTATGAAAGAAGGGCAGGAGAAAATCTACTACATCACCGCAGACAGCTATGCGGCAGCGAAGAGCAGCCCGCACCTGGAACTGCTGCGTAAGAAAGGCATTGAAGTCCTGCTGCTTTCTGACCGCATCGATGAGTGGATGATGAACTACCTGACCGAGTTCGACGGTAAGGCATTCCAGTCTGTTGCTAAAGCTGACGAGTCCATCGACAAGCTGGCGGATGAAGTTGATGAATCGGCAAAAGAAGCGGAAAAAGCGCTGACGCCGTTCGTTGAGCGCGTGAAAACCCTGCTGGGCGACCGCGTGAAAGAAGTGCGTCTGACTCACCGTCTGACCGACACGCCAGCCATCGTCACCACCGATGCGGATGAAATGAGCACCCAGATGGCGAAACTGTTTGCCGCTGCGGGCCAGGCCGTACCGGAAGTGAAATATATCTTTGAACTCAACCCGGACCACGTGCTGGTAAAACGCACGGCGGATACCCAGGATGAAGCGCAGTTTAAAGAGTGGGTCGAACTGCTGCTGGATCAGGCGCTGTTTGCTGAGCGCGGCACGCTGGAAGACCCTAACCAGTTTATCCGTCGTATGAACCAGTTGCTGGTGTCCTGATACCCGTAATGTAATGCCGGATGGCGCTAACGCTTATCCGGCCTACAGCATCTCGTAATAGTATGCCGGATACGGTGTTTCCACCGCCATCCGGCATTTTCTCGCCTTATTTTTAATTTTCCCACCGTTAACCGTTTCAGCGTCGGGCGTCTTTCTTGAGCCAATTGCGTGATGGTGGTATCGTTTAGCGCTTTTTAAAAAATATCGACAACCTTTAAGGGGATTTTCGTAATGCGTATCATTCTGCTTGGCGCTCCGGGCGCGGGTAAAGGAACTCAGGCTCAGTTCATCATGGAGAAGTATGGTATTCCGCAAATCTCCACCGGTGATATGCTGCGTGCCGCCGTGAAATCTGGCTCCGAGCTGGGCAAACAAGCGAAAGACATCATGGACGCCGGTAAGCTGGTGACTGATGAACTGGTGATCGCGCTGGTAAAAGAGCGTATTGCTCAGGAAGACTGCCGTAATGGTTTCCTGCTTGATGGCTTCCCGCGTACTATTCCGCAGGCAGACGCCATGAAAGAAGCGGGCATCAACGTGGACTACGTTCTGGAGTTTGACGTACCTGACGAACTGATCGTTGACCGTATCGTGGGTCGTCGCGTACACGCTGCTTCTGGCCGCGTTTACCACATCAAATTCAACCCGCCTAAGGTTGAAGGTAAAGACGACGTGACCGGCGAAGAACTGACCACCCGTAAAGACGATCAGGAAGAGACCGTACGTAAGCGCCTGGTGGAATACCATCAGATGACCGCTCCGCTGATCGGCTACTACTCTAAAGAAGCGCAGGCGGGTAACACCAAATACGCGAAAGTTGATGGTACTCAGGCCGTTGCTGACGTGCGCGCAGCGCTGGAAAAAATCCTCGGCTAATTTTTCGCGTAATAAACCTCTTATCAGGCCTGCCATTATCGCGTAGGCCTGATAAGCGTAGCGCCATCAGGCAAATTCTCGTCTTACCTCTCACAGCAATTAGTTCTTCTTTATCGCTTTTCCGCTACAATTATCAACAATTTGAATCGATAAGAGGCGGTAATGCGTCAGACGAAAACCGGTATCCTGCTGGCAAACCTCGGCACTCCCGATGCCCCAACCCCCGAAGCCGTTAAGCGCTACCTGCGCCAGTTTTTAAGCGATCCACGCGTAGTTGATACGTCACCTGCACTGTGGTGGCCGCTGCTGCGTGGGGTGATTTTACCGTTGCGTGCGCCACGCGTAGCCAAGCTGTACCAGTCAATCTGGATGGAAGACGGTTCCCCGCTGATGGTTTATAGCAAGGCACAACAGCGGGCCCTGGCAGAACGCCTACCAAATACCCCTGTCGCGCTGGGAATGAGCTACGGTTCGCCGTCGCTTGAAAGCGCGGTCGATGAACTGTTGGCAAGCGGGGTTGAACACATGGTGGTGTTACCGCTGTACCCGCAATATTCCTGTTCGACGGTGGCGGCCGTCTGGGACGAACTGGCGCGTATCTTAGCGCGTAAACGCGGTATTCCTGGCGTTTCATTTATTCGTGATTACGCCGATGACAGCAGCTACATCGATGCGCTGGCGAAGAGTGCCCGGGATTCATTTGCTCAACACGGTGAACCTGATTTGCTGCTGCTCTCCTACCACGGCATTCCGCAGCGGTACGCCGATGAAGGAGATGACTACCCGCAGCGCTGTCGTGATACCACCCGAGAGTTGGTTTCAGCGCTTGGCCTGCCGCCAGAAAAAGTAATGATGACCTTCCAGTCTCGCTTTGGTCGCGAACCATGGCTGACGCCATATACCGACGAAACGTTAAAAATGCTGGCGGAGAAAGGGACACAACATATCCAGGTTATGTGTCCGGGCTTCTCGGCAGATTGCCTCGAAACGCTGGAAGAGATAGCGGTACAAAACCGGGAAATTTTCCTTGAGGCTGGCGGTAAGCAATATGAGTATATTCCGGCGCTTAATGCCGCACCGGAACATATCGAAATGATGGTTAAACTGACCGACGCTTACCGTTAAAGCTGGGCTCTGAAGTAACGAGCGCCTTCCCGCAACGCATCGTCGGCGGTTTTCATCATTCGCGAATAGTGCAGGAAGGCGTGTAGCGTGCCGGGGTACATTTTGTACTGGCAGGGCTGCTGATGCGCCTGCAACGTCTGGAATAGTAAGCGGCTATCGTCAATCAGCGGATCAAACTCAGCGCCGGCGATAAAACACGGCGGCACGTCACGCGTCAGATCGTTATTAAACAGGCAATAATACGGTGACTCGCGATCGTCAGCGCTACGCAGGTACGCGTTTTCGTACATCTGCAAGTCCTCGCGGGTTAACCCATCCCACGCTCCGCCCATCAGCCGTCGGCTCAGTGAATCCTGCAGGCCGTAAAGCCCATACCACAACAGCACCCCAGCCACCTTGCCGCAGACAATGCGTTTATCCCGTAGCCACAGCGCGCTGGCAAGCGCCAGCATGGCTCCGGCGGAATCGCCCGCAAAACCGATATGATTCACATTAAGAGAATAGTCGCCAGAGTGCTGATGAAAATACTGGCAGACGGCGGCAATCTCTTCGATGGCTTGCGGGAAACGGGCTTCTGGCGCAAGCGAATAGTCGATACCAATTACCGTGCACTGCGTATAGCGCGCCAGCAAGCGCATAATACGGTCGTGGGTATCCAGATTACCGAGAATAAAACCGCCGCCGTGCAGATAATACAACGTTGCCAGGCTATGGGGCTGCGGTGAGTAAATACGTGTGGCCACGGGGCCGCATGCGGTAGAAATAACGCATTCGCGGGTATTCATCTCTGGGGCATCGGCATTCCACAGCTGCCGTTCATGAATGTAGTGCTGGCGCTGGGCCACGAAGTCATCTGCAGCGGGCCACGGCGGCAGATCGTCGCGATGAAAATTCACCACGCTTTTCATTTCATCCGAAATTCTGTCGAGTACGGGGATCTTGTTTTCCGGCTTCATAAAACGCTCCTTGTGAAGGTGAGTTATTGTAGAAATTAATCCCGTTTAAACTGCGATCTCACCGTCTGATATTGAAACTTAGCGCCGCATCGCATGCGTGGCAGGGAATGTGCTACCATGCATCGCTCAGTTAACCACCCGTAAAATCGACCATGAAATTTCCCGGTAAACGCAAATCCAAACACTATTTTCCCGTCAGCGCGCGCGATCCGTTGCTGCAACAAATTCAGCCAGAAAATGAAACCAGCGCAGCCTGGGTGGTGGGCATCGACCAGACGCTGGTGGATATTGAAGCCAAAGTGGATGATGACTTTGTAAAACGTTATGGATTAAGCGCCGGGCATTCTCTGGTGATTGCCGATGATGTCGCAGAAGCGCTCTACCAGGAACTGGTGCGTGAAAATTTGATCACCCATCAGTTTGCGGGCGGTACTATCGGTAACACGATGCACAACTACTCTGTGCTGGCGGATGATCGCTCGGTGCTGCTGGGCGTGATGTGCAGCAATATCGAGATTGGCAGCTATGCGTACCGCTATTTATGCAATACCTCCAGCCGTACCGACCTGAACTACCTGCAAGGCGTTAACGGACCGATTGGCCGCTGCTTTACGCTGATTGGCGAGTCAGGTGAGCGTACCTTCGCAATCAGCCCTGGGCATATGAATAAACTACGGGCGGAGAGCATCCCTGAATCGGTGATTGCTGGTGCATCCGCGCTGGTGCTGACGTCTTATCTGGTGCGCTGCGAGCCGGGTGAGCCGATGCCGGAAGCGACCATGAAGGCGATTGAATATGCCAAAAAACACAATGTGCCGGTGGTTCTGACCCTGGGCACCAAATTCGTCATTGCCGATAACCCGCAGTGGTGGCAGGCATTCCTGAAAGAGCATGTCTCTATTCTGGCGATGAATGAAGAAGAGGCTGAAGCGCTGACTGGCGAGAACGATCCGCTGCTGGCATCTGACAAGGCGCTGGATTGGGTGGATCTGGTGCTGTGCACGGCGGGTCCGGCGGGTCTGTATATGGCGGGCTTTACGGAAGAAGAAGTCAAACGTAAAACCCAGCATCCGCTGCTGCCCGGTGCTATTGCCGAATTTAACCAGTACGAATTCAGCCGCGCCATGCGCCATAAAGACTGTACCAATCCGCTGCGCGTGTATTCGCACATCGCACCGTATATGGGCGGACCTGAAAAGATAATGAACACCAACGGCGCAGGTGATGGCGCGCTGGCGGCATTGCTGCATGATATTACCGCCAACAGCTATCACCGCAGCAACGTGCCTAACTCCAGCAAGCACAAGTTCACCTGGCTGACCTATTCGTCGTTAGCCCAGGTGTGTAAATATGCTAATCGCGTGAGTTATCAGGTGCTGAACCAGCATTCACCGCGCCTGACGCGCGGTTTGCCGGAACGTGAAGACAGTCTGGAAGAGTCGTACTGGGACCGTTAAATCTTACATAGGCCGGATAAGCGATAACGCTATCCGGCACGGACATTAACTGGCCGTAGCAACTTCACCTGCAGGCGGCGTTTCAATCAGCTCCAGCATGGTGCGGGCGATTTCACGCTCACCCATGACGACCTGGTTGGCGCCGCGTTCGGTAATATATTCCACCTCATCGTCATAATGCGCGCGGGCGATAATCTCAATCGACGGGCATTTCTCACGCGCGGAAGCGACAATTTCACCCGCTTCATAACCATTGGGAATGGTCAGCAGCAGCCAGCGCGCGCAATCCAGATGCGCCAGATTCATAATCTCTTCGTTGGCGGCATTTCCCAGTACCGCGCGGATCCCACGCTCGCGCAGTTCATCCACCCGGGTACGTGAGGTTTCGATCACCACCAGCGGGATCCCTGCAGCCATCAATTTCTCACCCAGCAGGCTGCCGACGCGACCAAAGCCAACCAGCAAGGCATGATTGCAGATATCCACCGGAATTTGCTTCTCTTCTTCGATAGCCTCTTCCAGCGTCTGCTCTTCCAGCGTTTCTGTTTTGGCGAGATATTTTTCTAACACCGCGAACAGCACCGGGTTGAGCATGATGGACAGGATTGCCCCCGCCAGTACCAGATTCTGTCCGGCCTGCGGCAGCAGGTTTAACGCCATTCCCAGACCCGCCAGGATAAAGGCAAATTCACCAATCTGCGCCAGGCTGGTGGCAATAGTGAGCGCCGTGCGTTGGGAGTGACCAAACAGGCGCACCAGGAAATAGGCGGCAAGGGATTTACCAAAGATGATAATCGCCAGCGTGCCCAGTACCGCCAACGGCTGCTGGATCAGAACTAACGGATCGAACAGCATCCCGACGGAGACGAAGAACAGCACGGCGAACGCATCGCGCAGCGGCAGAGTATCATGCGCCGCACGGTGGCTTAGTTCAGATTCATTCAGCACCATACCAGCGAAGAACGCGCCCAGCGCAAAGGAGACATCGAACAGCTCTACTGCGCCAAAGGCAATGCCTAAGGCGAGGGCGAGGACTGAGAGGGTAAACAGTTCGCGTGAACCGGTTGCGGCGCTGCGGGCCATAATCCACGGTACCAGGCGACGACCCACCAGCATCATAATCGCGATAAACGCCACCACCTTACCGATGGTAATGCCCATATCGACGGCCAGCGAAGCGAAGCCGACATCTTCTTTTTCCAGCATCCCGGCGACGGCTGGCAGGAGAACCAGCGTCAGCACCATCATCAGATCTTCGACAATCAGCCAGCCAATGGCAATTTGCCCGCGCTGGCTGTCAATGAGCTGTCGTTCTTCAAGCGCGCGCAGTAGTACCACGGTACTGGCGGTTGAAAGACACAGACCAAACACGATCCCCACCATCAGCGACCAGCCTAATACAGCTGAAAGCGCCATACCCAGCAGCGTTGCCACTGCTATCTGGGCAATCGCGCCGGGAATGGCAATAGACTTTACCGCCATCAAATCCTTCAACGAAAAGTGCAGCCCCACGCCGAACATCAGCAGAATAACGCCAAGCTCGGCCAGCTCAGGCGCGAGCTTAGTATCAGCAACAAAACCAGGTGTAAATGGACCGGCCAGAACGCCCGCTAACAGATATCCCACCAGAGGAGAAATACGCAGTTTATTGGCAATCATGCCTAATATAAAAGCGAGCACAAGGCCGCCGACAATGGTGGTGATAAGCGGGGTGGCGTGATGCATTCCGTCTCCTTTGGTTGCTGTGGTGATCCTGAAAACCCAAACTACGAGTAATAGTTTATGACAATTTTAATGTTTATGTTTATGAATAATTATTGAATTTTGAAGAAAACGGGATTTTACGCGCAAAAAAGCACGGATCGGAAAAGTACGGTGATATGTGAGAGGTAAAGGCTGATGGCTACTGCAAGTAATGACGGCCAAAATTTACTTTTGGCCGTCAGAAAATCAGGCTTTGTGTCGGTTATCAGGTAAGAATATGGTCAGTATCCCCAGAAGTGGCAGGAAAGCACATATTTTGTAGACCAAATCGATGCTGGTATGGTCGGCTATCAGCCCTAACACCGCGGCTCCCAAGCCGCCCATGCCGAAGGCAAAACCGAAAAATAGCCCAGAAACCATGCCGATACGCCCAGGAAGCAGTTCCTGTGCGTAGACCAAAATAGCAGAAAACGCCGATGCGAGGATAAAACCAATGATCACGGTTAAAATCCCGGTCCATTCCAGCGTTGCGTAGGGTAAAACGAGGGTAAATGGCGCAACGCCGAGGATAGACCCCCAAATAACATATTTTCTGCCAATTTTATCGCCCAATGGTCCGCCAATCACCGTCCCGGCCGCGACGGCAAACAGGAAGGCAAACAGGTGAAACTGGGCGTTTTGTACCGATAATCCGAATTTTTGCATCAGATAAAAGGTGTAATAGCTGCTGATGCTCGCCATATAGAAGTATTTGGAGAAAATCAGCACCAGCAGGATGCTTACCGCCAGCACAACTTTATTGCGCGGTAACGGATTTACGATGGCGACTTTCGGTTTTCCTTTACTCATCCGATGCTGCGCAGCGTACCAACGGCTGATTTGTGCCAGGACGACAATCGCTAATAACGCAGCCAGAACAAACCAGGCCACATTACCCTTACCATATGGCGCGATGATGACAGCTGCCAGCAAGGGTCCCAGAGAGCTGCCGAAGTTGCCGCCAACCTGGAAAATTGACTGTGCCAGGCCGTGACGACCGCCGGAGGCCATGCGTGCCACGCGGGACGATTCCGGATGAAATACCGAAGAGCCGGTGCCAACCAGTGCCGCGGCGAGCAGCACCATATGGAAGCTGCCGGCCATGGCTAGCAAAACAAGTCCGCTCAGCGTGAAGCACATCCCAATGGGCAGCGACCACGGCATCGGGTATTTGTCCGTCCAGTAACCCACCACCGGTTGCAGCAGCGAAGAAGCAAGCTGGAAGGTTAGGGTGATCATCCCGATCTGCATGAACGTTAGCGAGAACTCTGACTGCAATAGCGGATAAATCGCCAGAATCAGCGACTGAATCATATCGTTTAGCAAATGGGAGAGGCTGATCGCTCCTAAAATGCCAAATGAGGTGCGTGCTTTAGCAACCGACGCTGACGCGCCAGCCACAGGCTGGGTTGGTTCACTTATTGCCATAGAAAGTCACTTCTCTTTGGGTTGCGATTATGAGGGTAATCTATTTTGTTATTATTACCTGACTAACATACCTGCGGAAGGTGTTTGAAGGAAGTCTCATTTCTGAAAACATTTTCGACTATTATTTCATATCATTGTAATTTCAGTCGTTGATTTTGGCTCAGGGAGAGAAATATGAAGTTTTTAAAACGGGGCGTGGCGCTGGCGTTATTAGCCGCATTTACGCTGGCAGGTCAGCCTGCACAAGCGTACGAAAAAGATAAAACCTACAAAATTACCATTTTGCATACCAACGATCATCACGGTCACTTCTGGCGCAGCGAATACGGAGAATACGGACTGGCGGCACAAAAAACGCTGGTGGACGGTATTCGTAAAGAGGTAGCTGAGGAAGGGGGCAGCGTACTGTTGCTTTCCGGTGGCGACATTAATACCGGCGTACCGGAGTCCGATCTGCAGGATGCGGAACCTGATTTTCGTGGGATGAACCTGATTGGCTATGATGCGATGGCGGTCGGAAACCACGAGTTTGATAATCCTATGACCGTACTGCGCCAGCAGGAAAAATGGTCCAAATTCCCGTTTCTCTCGGCCAATATCTATCAGAAAAGCACCGGCGAGCGTTTATTTAAACCGTGGGCCATCTTTAAGCGCCAGGATTTAAAAATTGCCGTACTCGGTTTAACCACTGACGATACGGCAAAAATAGGCAACCCCGAGTTCTTTACCGATATTGAGTTCCGTAAACCGGCTGATGAAGCCAAACTGGTTATTCAGGAACTGAATATGGGTGAAAAGCCAGACATCATTATCGCAACCACCCATATGGGACATTATGACAACGGCAACCACGGCTCGAACGCCCCTGGCGATGTCGAAATGGCGCGTAGCCTGCCGGCGGGATCGTTGGCGATGATTGTCGGTGGTCACTCGCAGGATCCGGTGTGTATGGCTTCAGAGAACAAGAAGCAGGTTGATTACGTACCGGGTACGCCGTGTGCGCCAGACAAGCAAAATGGGATCTGGATTGTGCAGGCGCACGAGTGGGGGAAATATGTGGGCCGGGCTGACTTTGAGTTCCGTAACGGCGAAATGAAAATGGTTAACTACCAGCTCATCCCCGTCAACCTGAAGAAAAAAGTGACCTGGGACAACGGTAAAAGTGAGCGCGTACTCTACACCCCGGAAATAGCTGAAAATCAGCAAATGCTTTCGCTGCTGACGCCGTTCCAGAATAAAGGTAAAGCGCAGCTCGACGTGAAAATCGGTAGCGTCAATGCGCGCCTCGAAGGCGACCGAAGCAAAGTCCGTTTCGTACAGACCAACATGGGACATTTGCTGCTGGCTGCGCAAATGGCGCGAACCAGCGCTGATTTTGGCGTGATGAGCGGCGGCGGCATCCGTGATTCCATCGAAGGCGGCGATATCACCTATAAGAGCGTGCTGAAGGTACAGCCGTTTGGCAATATCGTGGTATACGCTGACATAAGTGGGAAAGAAGTGATTGACTATCTGACCGCTGTAGCACAAATGAAGCCGGACTCCGGGGCCTATCCGCAGTTTGCTAATGTCAGCTTTGTGGCGAAAGATGGCAAGCTTAACGATTTGAAAATCAAAGGCGAACCCGTTGACTCAGCCAAAACCTATCGCATGGCTACCCTGAGCTTCAATGCGACCGGCGGCGATGGCTATCCGCGAATTGATAACAAACCAGGCTATGTGAATACCGGGTTTATTGATGCTGAAGTGCTGAAAGAGTACGTGCAGAAGAACTCACCGCTGGATGCCAGTATGTATGAGCCGAAGGGTGAAGTTACCTGGCAGTAACAGGGCGGAGCGCCGGATGGCGGTGCTTGCACCTTATCCGGCCTACAAGTCAGTGTGATTTGTAGGCCTTAAAGCTGTGCGCCATCAGGCATTCATTCTAAAATCGCTTAATCACGGCGTGCGATGTCGGCGAATTTCGCATCCAGAATTTTCGCCAGATCGCCCGCTGCCAGTTCGATATCCAGCCCGCGTTTGCCGCCGGAAACATAAATGGTGTCAAACGTCTGGGCAGGGGCGTCAATGAGCGTTGGCAATCTTTTTTTCTGTCCTAATGGGCTGATCCCTCCCACCAGATAACCGGTGGTTCGTTGCGCAACCATTGGATCGGCCATATCGACCTTTTTAGCCCCCAGCGCCTTAGCGACCTTTTTGAGATCCAGTTGACCGGCTACAGGCGTGACCGCAACCGCCAGATGCTTCATGTCGCCATTCACGGCAACCAGCAGTGTCTTGTAGACCTGGTCCGCATTCAGACCTAACTTGCGCACCACTTCATCACCAAAGTTCGTCTCGGACGGATCGTGATCGTAGGTGTGGATCTGGAAAGAAATTTTGTTTTTTTCGAGTAATTTAACGGCGGGTGTCATAGCAATTTTCCTGGACCAGACAAAATACGACTCAAGCATACGCCTGATGTCTGTCTAAAAAATAGTACCATCTTGCGCAATAGTATTGGCAGGATGATGACTTTGAGCGACAATCGAACTACACCGATGCTTTAAGCATTGGGATCATAATAATGATGAAATTCCTCTTTGACGGGCCAATAGAAATATTGGCCATTTTTTTACCGTAACATCTCCGGCAAATTTCCTTCTCCGTACAGATGCAGTGCGCCAACGGCCACGACGTAATGACCAGCAGGCATCGCTCTGAGCCGATCGCGCCAGGCTGTGTTGCGTTGATGCATCAATACGTCATACAACGACTGGCTAAAGGTATTGGGAAGCGTCAGTTCGCTATTGCGTGGCGGTGTTTTAAGCCACCAGCCCATCATTTGTTGCAACAATCTGGCATTGGTATGCCAGTGCGTCAGAGTATCGTCCAACAGGGCCAGTCCGTTATCAGGCAACTGACATAACAGCTCGATTTGACTGGATGCGCCTTCCAGCTCGATAACGGGTTTATGCGCTTGCTTTGCCGCTTTCAGCAATTGGTAATCAATTCCGTATTCTGCCCGTAGCCCCAACTGCTGTGCCTGTGTCGCCTGTAATACCATGGCGATTTGCCACAACGGCTGAGTAGATAACAGCGATGGGGAAATGCCCAGTTCGTTGGTGACTTTACGCAGGTTTTCTAACTGCTCCGGGCTGATTCGTTCTTCGAGTGCGGCAAATGTAGGAAGGTTAGCAAACGGCGCGTCGTCACCGGAAACATCCGCTTCGACAATCAGCGCATCGGCATGGTTGAGTTTTTTGAGTAATTTGGCAGGCAGAGGTGCCATATCGCGACTGCCCATGTGAATACTGCCAATCAGATGAAAATGGCGGTTGCCGGGCAATGAAATGTCGATGGCAGGCCAGGTATAGTGGTTGCCGCGTAGCGCGGTGAAAAATGTTTTTACCCGGTATAACAGATCCATACGACCTCCCTAAGTAGACTTTCATGCTAGCGCGTGGTCCAGGAAGGTGCAATGCGAGAATCGCCGGATGGCGACGCGAAATCGTCTTATCCAGCCTACAATGCTACCTGCAATTTGTAGGCTGGATAAGCATGAGCGCCATGTGGCAGAAGGTTACTCTTTCGGTTTGAAGCGTAGCAGTCGGTTAGCGTTGCTCACCACAGTAATGGAGGAGAGCGCCATCGCCGCCCCGGCAACGACCGGATTCAGCAGTGTTCCGGTGAACGGCCACAGGATCCCCGCGGCAACGGGAATACCGATGCTGTTATAAATAAACGCGCCGACCAGGTTCTGCTTCATATTACGCAACGTTGCCCGGGAGATAGACAGTGCATCCGCAACGCCCATCAAGCTATGACGCATCAGCGTAATCGCGGCGGTTTCAATCGCCACATCGCTGCCGCCACCCATGGCAATTCCTACATCGGCCTGAGCCAGCGCAGGTGCATCGTTGATACCGTCACCCACCATGGCAACCTGACGCCCCTGGCTTTGCAGACGTTTAATCGCCTCGGCTTTACCGTCCGGCAGAACACCGGCAATCACCTCATCAATACCGGCTTCTTTGGCAATAGCGTTAGCCGTGGTCGGGTTGTCACCGGTAAGCATCACCAGACGATACCCGTTGCGGTGCAGACGCTGAAGTGCTGCCACGCTGTCGCTACGCAGTGGATCACGCACCGCTAACAGCGCCGCCGCTTTACCATCAATCGCCAACAGGACCGGGGTTGAACCCTGGGATGCCTGAGCAGTGATTTCAGCTTCCATTTCAGTGGTATCTACCTGCTGTTCATTAAGCAGCGCCTGGTTGCCCAGCAGCAGCGTATGACCTTCCGTTTCACCACTGACGCCTAAACCGCGCAGCGTACGGAAACCATTGACCTGTGGCAGCGTAACATCACCGGCTTTGTCCAGTATCGCTCTGGCCAGCGGGTGGCTGGACCCCTGTTCAAGGGCTGCTGCCAGACGAATTGCCAGTGCTTCATCGGTGTTGCCAAACGTTTTGATGGCGACAACCTGCGGTTTACCTTCAGTCAATGTCCCGGTTTTATCAAATACGACGGTATCAAGCGTACTGGCGCGCTGCAGCGCATCGGCATCACGTACCAGAACCCCAAACTCAGCGGCACGACCCACACCGGAAATAATCGACATTGGTGTTGCCAGGCCCAGCGCACAAGGGCAGGCAATAATCAGTACGGTAGTGGCAATCACCAGCGTATAAACAATTTGTGGTGCCGGCCCGAAGAAATACCAGATTGCTGCACTTACCAGCGCAATGACTACGACGACCGGAACGAACACTGAGGAGATACGGTCAGCCAGTTTGCCAATCTCCGGTTTACTGCTTTGCGCCTGGCGCACCATACGAATAATACGTGACAGCGTGGTGTGGCTGCCAACGGCACTGGCGCGGAACAGCACGCTGCCGTCTTGTACGACCGTACCGGCGTGGACGCTATCACCTTCGCCTTTTTGTTGCGGAATAGGCTCTCCGGTCAGCATGGCTTCATCCAGCCAGGCTTCGCCCTGAGTGATTTCGCCATCTACCGGAACGCGGTCACCGGTGGTCAGGCGCAGTAACATTCCCGCCTGAACGTCTGCCAGCGGCACGTTCTTTTCACCTTCGTCGGTAACAACACGCGCGGTCGGCGGTGTCAGATCGAGTAATTTTTCCAGTGCTTTGGACGAGCGCTGACGAGCCCGCGCTTCCAGCATGTGCCCGAGGTTAATCAGACCGATAATCATCGCACTGGCTTCATAATAGAGGTGTCGTGCTTCCATCGGGAACCATTGCGGCCAGAGGTTGACGCTCATGGAATAAAGCCATGCCACCCCCGTACCCAGCGCCACCAGCGTATCCATGGTCGCGGTGCCGTTCATCAGGCTTTTCCACGCGTTGCGGTAAAAATGACCGCCCGCGAAAACCATCACGGCAAGCGTTGCCAGACCAATCGTCAGCCACAGGCTACGGTTGTCGGCAGTGACCATCATGTTTTCGCCAATCATTCCCCATACCATGACAGGGATACCCAACAGCAGCGCGACGGCCGCCTGCCAGCGAAAACGTTTCATGGTTGCCACGGCGGTTTCTTGCTGACGCTCGCGGCGCTTAACATCATCTTCAATGGCTTCTGCGCCGTAGCCCGCTTTTTCCACCGCTTTCACTAATTGGTCGGCGGACGCACTGCCCATTACCAGCGCAGTACGTTCCGCCAGGTTTACCCGTGCCTGCGTGACACCCGGTACGCTTTGCAGAGCATCTTGTACGCGGATAACACAGCTGGCGCAGCTCATGCCGTTTAACAGCAACTGTTGGCTGTCATCATCAGCCGTAGCTGCCGGAAGCTCGGAAGGGACCGCTGCCAGTGCTTCCGACGGGATTGATGACTCCGTCAGCGGTTTAGCCTTTGGGTGGCTTAACTCCGCGCCGTAACCGGCTTGTTTGATGGTTTCAATCAGCGCTTCAGCACTGGCGCTCCCGGTGATGTGCGCTTCAGTCACGGTGACATCCGCTTGCTCAACGTCCGGACGTTGTTCCAGACTTTCTTTAACGCGTTTTACGCAGTGACCACAGGACAAGCCGTCCAGGGTTAGATCAATTGTTTGAGACATAACCAACTCCTTTATTGCAGGTTTAACTGACTGTGATAAAGGTTAAACCTTCCATCTAGGGGAAGGTCAAGGGAGTTTTTAGAAAAGGTGCAAAATGGGTGTAAAGAAAGAAAAACGGGAACGCCATGTCAGGACGTTCCCGGTCTGTTATTGATTGAGAACAATAAGCGGCGTTCGATGCTCCGGTTCATTCATCACCGTGAGATCGGCGCCGTACAGTGCATTTAGCGACGATTGCTGCAGAACATCCTGCGGACGACCGTTATCAACTATCCTGCCGTGTTCCATCAATACCACGCGGTCAGCATAGCGCGCCGCAAGGTTGAGATCGTGCAGGACGCAGCAGACGCTAAACTGCCGTTCACGCACCAGACGACGCAGCAGACGAAAAAGATGCTGCTGGTGGTGAATATCCAGGGCGGAGGTAGGCTCATCGAGAAACAACCATTTTGGCCGGGGTTCTGGCTCCCAAAGTTGCACCAGCAGGCGCGCCAGTTGTACCCGCTGTTGTTCTCCTCCCGACAGATGCCGGTAATCGCGCGCGGCCAGCGCCTGGCAGTCACACAACGTCATGATGTGCTCCGTTTCATCGCCCGTGTTGCGCGTACGATACGGATGCCTGCCCATGCGGATGACCTCCTGCACGCTAAACGGGAAGGCCATATGACTGTTCTGGCGCATCACGGCACGGGTTTTTGCCAGTTCGGTGATTGACCACTCGTTCAGCGGCTTGCCAAACAAGCTACAACGCCCGCTGTGGGGTTGCAGATAGCCCGTAAGCTGGCGGAGAAGCGTCGATTTTCCTGCCCCATTCGGGCCAAGAATCGCGATGATTTCTCCATCAGGTAGCGTCAGGGAAACGTCATCGGTCAGTCGTCTGCCCTGAATGTGGTAGACCAGATTTTCAGCGACGATCATGACATCCTCCGGCTACGCAGTATTAACCACAGAAAATACGGTCCACCGATCAGGCTGGTTAACAGGCCAACGGGCATTTCGGCAGGCTGAACAAGTGTGCGGGCCAGCGTGTCGGCAATCAGCAGTAAACAGGCGCCGGCCAGCGCAGAGCAGGGAATCAACCAGCGATGATCGGCGCCGGTAGTCATTCTGATCAGATGCGGGATCACAAGGCCAATAAAGCCAATCACGCCGCTGACGGAAACGGCTGCGCCAACCAGGAGTGAGCTGAGCAACAGTAACTGCTGGCGCTTACGTTTGACGTTTACGCCGAGGTAATGCGCCTCTTCATCACCCAACTGCAGCAAATTAAGCGTTCCCGCCATACAGACGGTGACTGCAATGGCTGGAAGAACAAACGTGCTGGCAACCAGCAGCGTTGGCCACTGGGCCTGGCCGAGATTCCCCATCATCCACAGCGTAAGTTGGCGTAGCTGCTGTT
Organism: Citrobacter sp. C13; assembly: GCF_014596815.2. Taxonomy (NCBI): domain Bacteria; kingdom Pseudomonadati; phylum Pseudomonadota; class Gammaproteobacteria; order Enterobacterales; family Enterobacteriaceae; genus Citrobacter; species Citrobacter sp. C13. The sequence continues at coordinate 3,578,332 of NZ_CP115024.1, read as the reverse complement.
CGTCGCCCACATAGCTCAGCACGCCAATAGCCGAACCGCACAGAGCATTGATAGCGATACCTGCTAACAGCAGTTGCATCATTCCACCGTGGTTATGACGCTGGCTTATCAGGAAAATAATCGTGCAGACCACCATGCTGCCCGCGATGGCAAAAATCATCTGCTCATACAGCACCAGCACTACGGGGAATGAAAAGGGGATAACTATCGCGATGCCAACCATCAGCGCGGAGCCGCTGCTGACGCCGAGCAGGCCGGGATCGGCCATCGGATTGCGAAAAAGTCCCTGCATGATGACACCCGCCGTAGCCAGTGCAGCACCGACCAGAACGGCCAGCAGCACGCGGGGCAGGCGAATGTTCAACCAGATATCACGGTATTCGTCGTTGAACAGGGCGCTGAAGCTAATGTTCAACGCCCCCTGACTGGCACCGAACAGCATCAGAGCGACCAGCAAGAGAGAAAGGCCCGTCAGAATGCTGACGGAAGAAAGCGAGTCCTTAAGCACGCAACGCTCCATAACGTCTTTGCGGCGCGAAGTTTCCGCGCCGCGAGGGGTTTACGCGGGTTTCAGTCCCGGCTCAACCAAACTGTAAATCTGGTTTTTGAGTGCCGGTGCCGTGGCCAGTTCGTGAATGTGCCTGGCAACATCTGCGCGCATCACAAAGCCATGACACTCCTCGGCCTGTATGCGTTGCGCCAGGCCTGTGGCTTCACCGTTCAGCAAACCGCCGGGGCGGAGAATGGCGTAGTCCAGTTGACTGGTTTGTAGCCAGCTTTCAGCCAATGATTTTTCCCGTACGGCCTGGCCAAATGCGGCCCTGGCGCGTGGGGACAAAAAGGGCCAACTGTCGCCACAGCCCAGAGAGGTAACCAGAATCATGCGTTTGATCTCAGCTTTTTCTGCTTCATCAATGACGGTTCTGTGCGCCAGATAATCCTGGGCACCGCCCATGGAGGAGATCACCGTGGCATGCTGACCCGCTGCGCGACAGGCGCAGGCGGTGACCTGGCTGTCGCAGGCGTCGCCAATAAAAACCTGCACACCTTTTTCCTGCAGCCCGGCAGCAACCTGGGGATTGCGAACGACAGCAATCACCGGACGATGCTCCGCCAGTGCGAGCTCCAGCGTTTTCGCGCCGACGCCGCTTCCACCTGCACCAAAAATAAGCCATGGAGCCATCAGGCATGTTCCTTTAAAGATGAAGACAACGCGTGAAAGGCGCTGACCTGTTCGGCCAGTAGCTGTCGATGCTCATCGCGACCGAGGAAAATTTTGAACATAGCGCTACCCGCCTGGTTGAAGAAGAGAATTGACGCGGTGTCCATTCCCATAAATTTGCGTTCAATCAGAGCAATATGCGTGCAGTTTTCTGCCTTGATATGCCCGGTCATGCCTTTTTTGCCGCGCAGGTTGAAGTAACCGTGGCGGTGGAATCCGGAAGGTAATTCACCGGTGAATTCCAGAATGACATCAGCAGTATGGACCAGGGTGGTGACTTTGCCCCATTCGCAGACGGTTTCCCAGACGGTATCAAATTGACTGCCGGAAACCAGCGTTGGGGAAGGGAGGTTTTTCACCACCTCCAGCAATGTAGTGTTGTACTGGGCTGCGATAGCTTCCAGCGTACCGTCCGGCTCAGTTTTCAAAAAATCCTGTAAAGAGACATGGCTCATTATTCACTCCTTTTATGGTTGCTCTACCGCAATGCGCGGCGCGTTAAGTGCCTGAATCAGTTCATCAAGAGACTGCAAAATATTGCTCGCCCAAAAACGCCCTTCATTGGTCAGGCGTACACAGGTGCTGGCATCTCGCGTCAGTCCTGCGTGATGCCATTGGGTCAGTAGCGGGGCCAGTTTTTGTGCATGAGGCGTCAGTTCATCCAGCGGAACGCGGGCCGTCTCAATACCGGCCTGGAGGGTGTGTCGCCACTGGAAACCACGCTCGGCTGTGCGCATTATCATCATTAGCGGTTTTTTTCCGGCGGCGATAGATTCATGCCATGTATTCAGGTTGCGCTCGACCATCCAGGAATAGCCATTGACTGACCCTCCTGCGCCAGAGCCGAATGCCAGACAGTCTGCACCCTGTTTAATCAGCAGGTTGTACAGATTGCGTTCCCGTGTGGTACGCGCCCAGTGGCTGTTGCTGATGCAGTGCCAGCCCGCGCTGTCCATGAAATCGCAGCCCTGAAGATAGAGATCGCGGCGTTCGGCGGGAGAGGGAACGGTTGTGCGCCCGGTTTCAACTGCTTTGCCAAGCGGTGTATTAGGGATCAGATTCAGCGCATAAAGATCTACGCCGTCGAGGCCGATGTCGCGAGCAATCGCCAGATCCTCGCCCCACAGTTTTGCGTCTTGTCCTGGCAGACCAAATAGCAGATCGCACACCACGGCGGCACGATCCCGTTTTACCAGTCCCTGCATAAAGGCCGTTGCGGTCGGGCCGTCCGAAGTACGCGCCATTTTCTTGCGGATCCGGCTGTTAAAAGACTGAATACCGATCGAAAATCGATTGGCGCCAGCGTCAAGGCAGGCATCGATTCGCGCATCGTCAAAATTGAGCACTCGCCCCTCAATGGTGATTTCGCAGTCCGACGCCAGCGGTAGCTTGTCACGCAGCACGGTGATGATTCTGGCCAGGTCCTGTGCAGACAACGCAGAAGGCGTACCGCCGCCAAAATAGACGGCGTGAATGGGGGCTGACTGGTGTAATGCGCTATCAGCTTCCATCTCTATTTCGCGCAACAGCGCGTTGGTGTAGCGGGCGCAGTTGTCTTCTTCAAACCGGTTTTGATAAAAACCGCAGAAAGTACAATGTGTTGCACAAAAAGGGATATGCAAGTACACCAGCCGTTTACGTGGCGGGGTTGGCTGGCTGATGACCTCCTGCCAGGTTTGTGACAAAAGCTCTTTGGCAACCGGGATCGCCCCACGCCAGGGCATCGTGGCGCGGCGATCCTTAAATGGCTGACTTCCCTCGAGCGCAAAATACGCGGTGAGATCCAGCGAGTGTTCAGTTTTCATTCTTCTTAATAAATCCAGTTAGTGAGGCCAGAATTGCTGGTGCAGGGCTTCAACCGCATCGGTGACGCGAGGTCCCATCCCCAGAATCAGCGCCTGGTCTACTGCCACAATGCGCTGATTTTTCCAGGCCGCAGTGTGGGTAATACCGGCAATCGCGCTCAGGCGAGCCAGACCGCCATCGACCATTTGCGACGTCACCACGATCACCTCCGGGTTGGCGGCGATCAGTGACTCCGCGCTGTAGCTTTTATACTGCGCATGGGTGGCGACATTTTGTGCGCCTGCGAGGGTCATAATGGCATCGGCAACGCTGCCTTTTCCGGCGATCTGAGGTGCGCTGCCGCCAGCAGAGAGAATGAACATCGCTTTGACCGGCGCGTTTTTCGCCGCCACGCTGCGCTTAATACGCTCCAGACGTTGCTGTAGGCGATTGACTAACGCCTCACCTTGGTCAGGAATGTGCAGTGTTGTAGCCAGTTCTCGAATGTTGGCGTACATCTGTTCTACGGTGGCCGGTACGCGCGGCAACGTCACGACGTTAACCTTTTGCGCCCGCAACTGATCCAACACGATTTGGGGACCTGCATCCTGCCAGGTGATAAAGCTGTCCGGATGGAGCGACAAAATGCCCTCGCTGCTTAGCTGCTTCCAGTAGCCGATATGCGGGAGTGCGGCAGTTTCGGGCGGATATGAGGTGGTTTCATCAACGCCAACCACCCGGTTGCCGACGCCCATGGCGTATACCAGTTCGCTAAGCGAGCCGCCCGCCACCACCAGGCGGTCGGCGGACTGGGCACTGAAAACGCAGGCGAGGCTCAGTAAGCCAATCATGAGTTTTTTCATCGTCAGAAATTCCACGCAAAGCCAACGGCGGCATTGAAACCAGCATCTGGAATAGATTCATGTGCGGTTCTGTAACGCTTATCGGTCAGGTTGTTGAGCGCGAGGTTGACCTGATACTGGTCCTGCGGACCGAACTCGGTGTTGAATGCGAGGTTAAGTGTGGCCCAGCCAGGGTAGTTGATTTCCGTGGAGCCGGTATTATCTTTAGCGCTGGACGCCGCGCGGATAAAGGCATCGGACGTCACGTTAGCGACATTCATCAACCAGGTATGTTTCAGGCCGACGCGCCCGGTCAGCGTGGGCTCGCCGGTATCCCAGGTTTTTAGGGTATTGCCTTCGTACTGACGGCGAATGAGATTACCGCTCAGGTAAGGTGAAACCGCCCAGCCGTTGTATTCTGCGGTGAGTTCCATGCCCCAGGTTTTGGCCCGATCGATGTTTTCGTAGTAGTAATAGCCACCCCGTGAAGAGGTGGTATTACCGCTGCAAACGGGTTGGCCTGAACAGGCCAGGCTGGCGATATAGTCTTTGGCTTCGGAGTAATAAATGGCGCCGTCAATCAGCCACATATTCCCTTTATACCGTGCGCCCAGCTCATAGTTATTCGAGTGTTCCGCCTTCAGGTTTGGGTTGCCGTAGGTCACGCTTCCGCCTGCGGACGTCTGCATAAACAACTGAGTCAGCGTGGGGAAAACATAGCCCTGGGCATACGCTGCCCGGAGTTCAAGATCTTTAAAACCGGAATAACGCAGGCTGGTTGAGGTCACTAGTTCATCATCGTGTACTGAATTTCCTCCGGTGGATTGCCAGGTATTGCCGCTGCTTTGCAGGGTTTGCGTATCGTTGCGATTGAGCTTCGAAGACAGCCAGTACTGGCGTGCGCCTACGGTCCAGGTCCAGTCATCGGCAAAGCGCCAGTCGTTTTGCGCGAATAATGAGGTGTTGCTTTGCTCCGCTTCGTTGTATGACAGGGTGCGGGTTTGCGTATCGAAGAAGCCGGTAGCCGCGGTCTGGCGTGTACTGCCGTCCGTGTCCTGTTTGATTTTGTCATGCTGATATTGAGTGCCAATCACCAGCTCGTTGTTCGCGGGAAGGGAGAAATTGCCCTGCAGCGTTACCCCCTGGGTATACTGTTTGTCGTTGGTATTGGTTTGATTGTTTATCGTCAGCGCTTTAATCGCCGGGCTGGGAATTACCTGGGTGGTTTTGACCCGGTTTTCAAATTTGCGCTCTATTGTCTGGCTGTATGCGTCAACATGGATTTTCTTCAGGTAATCCCCGTCAGCCGCATAGTCGTAGAAAAGACCGATTTTCTCTCGTTCCAGCTTAGGTATTTTGACGCTAAAGTCGTCGAACTGGCCCTCTGGATCGTCAAACCAGGTTTGAGTAGACAGTTTGTAACGATCGAGCGAGAGTCCGATTTTATGGCGATCGAAGTTGTAGCCCAGCCACACGCCCTGGCCGTTATTACGGAAGTTGGTGTCAGGCAATCTTCCGTCAGGCGTATCGCGGTCCCCCTGGTCGGAGTAGCTGCCATTGATGCGGTAGTCAAAGTTTCCGATGCTGCCCCAGGCTGCCGCTGATTCTTCCCATCCTGCCGTTGCGGAGTTATAAACGGCCTTAATGCTGCCGCCGAGAGGCTTATCGCCGCCTTTTTTCGTAATAAAATTCACGACGCCGCCAATCGCCTGCGAACCGTAGAGGACAGAGTAGGGGCCTTTGACCACTTCAATACGCTCCAGCGCGGATTCGTCAATCAGCAAACCGGCCCCGTAGTTTTGCCCGGCACGTTGGTAGCTGACGACCTGGCCGTCGATCAAAATCAGCACCCGCGAAGAGGCTTCGCCACGGATACGAATTTGTTTCCGGCCAGCGAGGGCGTTATCGGTGACTTCGACGCCGGGAATATCTTGTAAATCATCAGCTATAGAAACGCTGGTGGAGTTTTGCAGCGTCTGGCGATCGATAACCTGAATAGTTGCCGGGCTATCCCAGAGACTACTTTCAGAGCGGTTAGCCGTGACGATCACCGTATCATCATCGGGCGTTGAAGCGTGTGTTGTAGAGGTAGCTGCAGAAGCAGCGCCGGACATGCATAATGTCAGGGCTGAAAGAATAAATGGCCTTTGGTTAATCCGTGGCAACATAAGAGAACCTTTATTGAATGTAAATGATCATCATTATCATTCGCATTTGTATATAAAAATGTTTCCCTTTGTTCAATATGAAAGATGTATAACCAATATATCTTTTGATTTGAGTCAATTTTGTACGGTCAATAAATACTGAAATGTGATCTGTATCGGGTATAACAATGTGAATAGAAAGGATTTATTCATCTCTTTATTGACTTAAAATGTGCAGATTTCTCGGGTAAATGATTACGGCAATCTGGGCTATAATGTGGCTCAGCACCAACAAGCACCGCGGGGGAAATGTGAATATTAGCGATGTTGCGAAAAAAACCGGTTTAACCAGCAAAGCCATTCGCTTTTATGAAGAGAAAGGACTGGTGACGCCGCCGCTGCGTAGTGACAATGGCTATCGCACTTACAACCAACAGCATCTGAATGAACTGACGTTGCTGCGTCAGGCGCGGCAGGTTGGGTTTAACCTGGAAGAGTGCGGCGAGCTGGTAAACCTGTTTAACGATCCGGCGCGTCATAGCGCGGATGTGAAAAAGCGCACCCTGGAAAAGGTGGCGGATATTGAGCGGCATATCAGAGAATTGCAGGCCATGCGCTTGCATTTGCTGGCGCTGGCAGACAGTTGCCCCGGCGATGACAGTGCCGAATGCCCAATCATTGATAATCTCTCAGGCTGCTGCCATCACAAAGCCAAGGCTTAACGGCGAGAGGGATTGAGCATAAACACCACCGTGCCGCGATACCACGGGGATTTCTCAAGCTGCGCTTCAGCCTGTGGATCACGGTTACCGTTTTGCACCAGTCCCAGCTTGAATGGAATGCGCAGGTGGCTGAGCGCGGGCAAATACGCCTGATAATTCGTCACCGTGTGACGCCCCTGATAGCTTTGCACCACCAGTTCATCGACCGCCAACGCGTTCAGTGTGGCGACATCGCCCGTTTTTGCCCAATCCAGTAGTCCGGTTACGCCTAGCGCAAACTCGGTCGGGAGCTGTTGGCGTAGTTGCTGCAGAAAGCGGGCGTAGTCGGCAAGCTGATGGGTCGCCGCGTCAAAATCAACCTGCAGGCCGATGACGTGATTCCCGGCGGTCTGCCAGCGCTGCATCAACCGGATGATACGCGCCGGGATCTCTTCCGGCACGTCGAGGGTTGTAAAGCGTACGGTCAGCCAGATTGAGGGAAAAGACAGACGACTGACCGGCAAACCGAGACGCTGGAAAACCACGTTACCGGAACGAATCAGAACTTCTCCCTGATGCAGATAGACCGTTTGCGCGTTTTTCAGCTCGTCACTGGCCTTCACTCCGGACCACAGCCAGAAGGCTGAATGTTCACGGGCGGCGACGATATCCGCCGCCTGTGCCTGGCCCAGCAGCAGTGCGGTTACCAGTAATATTTGAGTTTTTGCGCCCACGGACTTCCCGGATACTGCGTTTTCAGTTGGGTGAACCAGCCCTTACGCTGCAGTTTATCCACGTCTTCACCGCCACATTCGTTAGCGCCTGACGGCGCATAACACATGATGGCGCGATACAGCGCGAAGCTCCTATCTTCGACTTCCGCGGTGGGCGAGGTGATTACCTGCTGGTAGTAACTCTGTCTGTCGAACTGGCCCAACGGTTTCTTGCGCGAGATAGCTGATTCAAGCACGTCGTTGCCAGCGCTGTTTTTCCACAGATCAACATGTGTTTGCGTGGTGCGGAAGAATTCGCCCAGGCAGTTCAGCGCGTGAGCATCATCCGCTTTTTTGCTCAATACCGTTACCGTTTCATTGAGGCTGCGACACGTATAGCCCGCCTGCGCCGTGTCGCCATTCCAGTCGAATATGCTCAGGTTAACGTCAGCAAACGCTTCGCTAATGACCGGAGGCGTAATTGCGCTGGCCAGTTTTCTGTCATTCAGCCAGTCGCTAAAGCGGTTTTCAGTAAGATCCCGCACCAGCAGCGTATGCAGCGCAATGGTACGCTCTTCGTTATTAGGACCGTGGGCGGCCTGCTGGCGCAGCAGTTCTGGCGTGGCCTGTGTTTTCAGCACCTGCGAGCGAAAGCGCAGGTTGGTCACAGCGCTTTCTGGGGCAAAAATTGCCTCCACGTCGCCGCTATACACCAGCGTGGCGGCCAGTTTGGCCTGTACATACTGCTGCTGTTCGTTGTCCTGACTAAGTTTTAGCAACTGCTGCCAGAAATCGCGCGCCTCGGCCCATTTCTTCTGACCCATTAGTGCTTCGCCGTAAAGTACCTGTTCGCTGAAGGCGAGAGTATCGTGAGCGGCAAGCTTCTGCGCTGGCGTAACTGCCTGAATAATCGCGGCGTAGTTGCCCGTCGCCAGCCACAGATTCAGTTGCAGATCGCGCCACAGCGCCAGTTTTTGGCTCTGTTCAAACACCGGTTTGCTGGCATCGAGCTGTGCCTGCGTCAGCGTCGGTTTGCTGTTGTTATCCAGGCGCAACGCGCGTAGTAGTTCGATATAGCTGACTCGCGGCGCGTCGGGGAAGGCCTCAACGACGGACTGGTCGTAGAACGCCATGCCATAGACATTATCGTATTCGATGACATTTTCGCGCAGTTGATGTGCGTCAGCCGACTGCTGAAGCGTCTGTTCATACAACCCGGCTAACTGCGGCCACGCCTGTAAATACCAGTTAATCCGGCGCAACATGCTGCGCGCTGAGTCGGCGTAGAGTCCTTGAGGAAAACGCTGCAAATAGGCCTGCGCCAGCGTCTGAGCCTGAGTAGCGTCCTCGTGGTTAATTTTCGCGATATCAAAATCGCCGTACTCGCCCACGCTGTTCTGACTGCTCTTGTTCAACGCAGTGCGCATCAGCATGTATTGCGCGGTCTCTGCCAGCCACGGACGATCGCTTTTGGCAAGCTGAGCGAAATCCCGTTCGGCACTGGCATAATCACCGGCATAGAAACTGGCGGCTGCTGCCAGATAGCTTTTATAGGGCAGAGCAGGAGAATCTGCCGGGAAGGTAGCAAGAGAAGACTCAATTTGCTCGCGGGTTGCTCCGGAAAGCAGTCCTGTACGCGCCTGGGCTAAGGCCTGACGCTGTTCCGCCGTTAACGTGGAATCGGCCAACAGCGCGGCAAAAAACGCGCTGACGCTCTCGGTGTTATTCGAAACATGGCGGTTCTCAAGCTCAGCGTCGTTGATGTTTATTTCGTCGGCGCTAATGTTCAGCTCGGCCATCTGTTGGGAGAGAGGGCTGTCTGCGGCGGATGCCGGAGCAGCGGCTGGCTGCGGGGCAGCCTCATCCCACTGCGGGTGATAGGCAAAATAGAAATCACGGGAGCGGGTGATGTCTGCGGGCATTGATTGCACCGGCAGAGCAAATGATTTTTCCTGGCTCAGCAGCCGCAGCAGGTTGTCACGGCTGTCGTTTTCAGGGTTAAAGGTCGGCGTTCCCTTTAGTAGACAGCTGTCGTCGCTCCATTTGCAGTCTTCCATATCGAACGAAGCGAATGCCTGCGGGGCGGCGGTCAGCAATGTGCAAAGGGCAAAGGCAAGGGGTGTCTTCCTGACCATAGTCTTATTTCCTGTCTCTTTAGTGTGATACCGCTTTTATAATCAGGGTGATTCCCTCAACGGCAATGACTTCAACCTGCGTTCCGGCGCTCAAATCGTCACGGGCGCTAACGGGCCAGGAACTGTCGCCGACGCGCATATGTCCGCGACCATTGACCAGGGGGGTTTCCAGAATAAATCGACGGCCAACCAGCTGTTGTCCGCGCTGGTTAAGATGGCTGTCGGCTGGCTTTTGCTCCTGAACGCGCCTTGCCAGCCACTTCCACCACAGCCAGGCCGCCAGCAGGGTGAGGGCGGCGAACATCGCCCCCTGCCACGCCCAGTCTAGCGGAACGAGCCAGACGACAAGACCGGTAATCACCGCAGCCACGCCGCTCCACAGCAGATAGCCGTTGCCGCCCAGCATCTCGGCGGCGAGTAGCAAACCGCCGAGGCTGAGCCAGAAGATGTGCGGGTGCACCAGAATCATCGCTATCATGATTTTTTCCGCTCGCTGGCGCTGTCCTTAACCAGTTCGGCGATCCCGGCAATGGAGCCCATCAGGCTACTGGCATCCAGTGGCATCATCACCACTTTGCTGTTATTCGACGAGCCGATATGCTGCAGCGCTTCGGTGTATTTCTGTGCCACGAAGTAGTTCACGGCCTGAATATCCCCGGCGGCAATGGCCTCAGACACCATCTGCGTGGCGCGGGCTTCTGCTTCTGCGGAACGTTCACGCGCTTCAGCCTGTAAAAATGCGGACTGACGTTCACCTTCCGCAATGAGGATTTTCGATTGCTTCTCACCTTCGGCCTTAACGATTTCTGCCTGACGGATCCCTTCGGCTTCAAGAATGTAGGCGCGCTTGGTACGTTCGGCTTTCATTTGCGCGTTCATGGCGTCGATAAGTTCTGCAGGAGGACGCACGTCGCGAATCTCAATACGGGTGATTTTTATTCCCCAGGGATTGGTGGCCTCATCAACGATATGCAGCAGGCGCGTGTTGATGTTGTCGCGCTGGGAGAGCATTTCATCGAGCTCCATCGAGCCGAGAACAGTACGAATGTTGGTCATGGTCAGGTTGATGATCGCCAGTTCCAGGTTGCTGACTTCATACGCGGCTTTCGGCGCGTCGATCACCTGAATAAAGCACACAGCATCAATCGAGACGTTGGCGTTATCTTTGGAGATGACTTCCTGAGAGGGGATATCAAGCACCTGTTCCATCATATTGATCTTACGACCAATGCGGTCCATGAACGGTACAACAAGGCTTAAACCCGGTTGCAGGGTTTTGGTGTAACGGCCAAAACGCTCTACCGTCCACTGATATCCCTGCGGGACGATTTTGACGCCTGCGCCGACGATCACCAGCGCGACAAAAATAAGAATAGGAATAAAAATGAGCATTGATGAAACCTCCTGTTGTGCTGTCCTTTACTGCCTCATTAGTCAAATTATACCCGATTTATCAAGGTGAGCTCCCCTATAATAAATTACAGGGATATACCCGTCATACTTCAAGTTGCATGTGCGTTAGCTGCGTTACTCGGCCCATCCCTGGGCCTCGCCCCTGCGGGGCCGCTGTAAGCAGCGCTCAAATTTGCTCCCGGCAGATTTGTCGCTCACCCCAGTCACATAGTTAACTATGCTCCCGGAGGTTCACTCACTTGCCGCCGTCATGCAACTCGAATTATTTTGGGTATACACTGTCTGCACGAAAGATGTAAAAAGGGATTGGTAATGGAAGAAAGCAGCATTCTGCTTCAGTTAAAAAATGTCGCGTGGCAGGCAGGGGCGACGCAGGTTCTTAATAACATCTGTTTTGATCTCCGCGCCGGAGAATTTAAGCTGATTACCGGCCAGTCCGGCTGTGGTAAAAGTACGTTACTCAAGATTGTGGCGTCGTTAATAAGTCCGACTGGTGGTGAGATTCTCTTTGAGGGCAAAGAGATAAATACCCTCAAGCCGGAAACGTATCGCCAGCAGGTCTCTTATTGCGCGCAAACGCCCGCTTTGTTTGGTGACACCGTTTACGACAATCTCATTTTCCCCTGGCAAATCCGCAACAAAAGTCCGGATCCAGATGTGTTTCTGGCCGATCTGGCCCGCTTTGAGTTACCCGAGACGATCCTCAAAAAAAATATCAATGAGCTATCCGGCGGCGAAAAGCAGCGGGTCTCGTTAATTCGTAATTTGCAGTTTCTGCCGAAAATTCTGCTGCTTGATGAAATCACCAGCGCGCTGGATGAAGCCAACAAGCGTAATGTGAACGAATTAATTCACCACTATGTTCGCGATAAGAATATTGCTGTGCTGTGGGTGACGCATGACAAAGATGAAATTGAACATGCGGATAACGTCATAACCCTTCAACCGCACGCCGGTGAAATGCAGGAAGTAAGCAATGAACGAGCATAATATTACCAATGAATCCCTGGCATTAGCGATGATGCTGGTGGTGGTCGCGATACTGATTAGCAACAAAGAAAAGCTGGCGCTGGAAAAAGATATTCTCTGGAGCGTGTGCCGGGCAGTGGTTCAGCTTATTATCGTAGGCTACGTGCTGAAATATATTTTCGGCGTCAACCATAGCATTCTGACCTTATTGATGGTGCTGTTTATCTGCTTTAACGCGGCCTATAACGCGCAAAAACGCAGTAAATATATAGATAACGCTTTTCTCTCGTCGTTTATTGCTATTACGGTGGGAGCGGGGCTAACGCTTTCGGTGCTGGTTCTTTCAGGCTCTATCGAGTTCACGCCGATGCAGGTCATCCCGATCTCCGGCATGATTGCAGGCAATGCGATGGTGGCCGTGGGGCTGTGTTACAACAATTTGGGGCAGCGATTTAACAGCGAGCAGCAGCAAATTCAGGAAAAACTCAGCCTCGGCGCAACGCCGAAAGTAGCCTCTGCGCCGCTTATTCGCGACAGCATTCGCGCCTCGCTGATCCCGACGATCGATTCAGCGAAAACCGTGGGGCTGGTGAGTTTACCGGGGATGATGTCAGGATTGATCTTTGCAGGTATTGACCCGGTAAAAGCAATTAAGTATCAGATTATGGTGACGTTTATGCTGCTATCAACCGCCAGCCTGTCGACCATTATTGCCTGCTACTTAACTTATCGAAAATTCTATAATTCGCGCCACCAATTAGTTGTAACGCATTTGAAAAAGACGTGATGTGATGCCGGAGGGATCGGTATTTGTCGAATTTACAGGCCCGATAAGCGCGCAGGCGCTATCGGGCAAAATCAAATGGATTAGTACAGCAGCGCGTACAGCTGGCGGCGGTACTTCGAGGCCAGCGCATCGCCCGTACCCAGTGCGGCAAGGATCTCCTGGAAGGTCTTACGTGCCTGACCATCGGCAGCCGTAAGATCTTTCTTCAGGTGGCTGAACAGTAATTCCAGTGATTCTTCGTTACGTCCGACCTGGTGTAACTGAATAGCCAACTGCGTTGCCAGTGCCGCATCCTGCGGATTGTTGGCGACCTGCTGCTGCAACTGTTGGATTTCCGGCGTATCAGCTGCCTGTTTCAGCAGTTCAATCTGCGCGATCAGCCCCTGATAGCGGGTGTCCTGATCCTGCAACGGAATGGTTTTCAGTACCGCTTCGGCTTCATCAGAACGGTTCAGGGCGATTTGTGTTTCCGCCAGTAGCAGACCAATTTCGCTGCTCTGGTTGGAGATCTGCCAGGCTTCTTTCAGCAACGGCAGTGCATCCGCGTGATTACCGGCTTCGATGAATTCGATAGCCTGGCGTGCTTTCAGCTCTTCTTCGCTCGGCAGCACTTTCTCCAGCAGCGCGCGAATAACCTCTTCCGGCTGCGGGCCCTGGAATCCATCTACCGGCTGGCCGTTCTGGAACAGATAAACCGTAGGGATCGCGCGCAGACCAAACTGGGAGGCGATCATCTGCTCGGCATCGCAGTCCAGCTTAGCGAGAATAAACTGACCGTTATACTGGGCGGCAAGGCTCTCCAGTACCGGCGTTAATTGCAGACAATGCTGGCTGCGCTCAGACCAAAAATAGAACAGGACCGGCGTGGTCATCGACTGTTCAAGGGTCTGCTGTAGGTTCGATTCGTTAATGTTAACAATATTCTGTGTGGACATGGAGTTACTCTCTTTTGTCGATTTCTTGTTACATGGGGGCTGACGCGCGTGCTTCAACTCAACCCTGTAAAATTTTGTCCATTATGCGACCTGGTAACAGGCGTTTAAGCAGCATCACTGCCCAGGTCACCAGCGTAACCGGATAACGTAGCTTTGGTTTATCGCTCTCAAACGCATGACGCACTTTGGCGACAACCGCTTCTGGTCCCAGCGTAAAACGCGCGGCAATGCCGGGATTTTCAACGGGAGCATCGCTCTGGGTCTGGTTGACGTTTTCGGTAAAGCGGGTACGGATGGGGCCGGGTTCAATCAGACTGACCTTAATCCCGCTATGGCGCAGTTCCATACGCAGTGCGTCGGACCAGGCTTCCAGTGCATATTTGCTGGCGGCATAGGCGCCGCGTCCCGGCGTTGAGATCAATCCCATCACCGATGAGGTCATCACAATGCGCCCTTCGCCGTGGGGTAACATGGCAGGTAACAGGCGCATGGTAAGCTGATGTGCGCCAAAAAAGTTGGCGGAGAACTGCTGTTCCATCTGTTCACGGCTGATGGTGGGCAGTGGACCATAGACACCGTATCCGGCGTTGTTAAAGATCCCATATAAACGATTATCGGTCAGGGCGATCACTTCATCGGCGGCACGATCCACGCTTTCGGGTGAATCCAGATCCAGCAACACGCCCGTGAATCCCATGCTGTTCATACGCGCGACATCGTCAGGTTTGCGACAGCCTGCCAGAATTTGAAAACCCTGGCGCTTTAGCTCAAGCGCACTTTCCAGGCCGATTCCGCTGGAACATCCTGTTATTAAGACCGATTTTTGCATAACTTTACCTGTCAGGATCTCCGTTGTTTTATGAGTCGTGATTTACTATATCCGTCATACTTCAAGTTGTCTGTGCGTTGGCTACGCTCGCTCCCCCCAGTCACATAGTTATCTATGCTCCTGGGAACTCTCTCACTTGCCGCCTTCATACAACTCGAATTATTTAGGATAGAAAAGGTGTGAGATGTTGCGCCATCCAGTCGGCGATAAACGGCTGGGCATCACGGTTAGGATGAATACCGTCATCCTGCATCCACTGGGGTTTCAGATAAACCTCTTCCATGAAAAATGGCAGCAGAGGAACATCAAACTCTTTGGCGAGCTTTGGATAAATCGCGCTAAAGGTTTCATTATAACGGCGACCGTAGTTTGCCGGCAGACGAATTTGCATCAGCAGTGGTTCGGCATTTGCCGCTTTCACGTCCTGCAAAATTGTTCGCAGGGTTTGTTCGGTTTGCGCAGGCGCAAAGCCGCGCAGGCCGTCGTTGCCGCCAAGTTCGACCAGCACCCAGCGCGGCTGGTGCTGCTTGAGCAATGCAGGCAGACGGGCCAGACCTTGCTGCGAGGTGTCGCCGCTAATACTGGCATTCACCACCGGCGTTCTGGTTTGCCATTTATCATTAAGTAGCGCAGGCCACGCGGCGCTGGCGGACATACGGTATCCGGCGCTCAGGCTGTCACCCAGAATTAATAACGTGTCCGCAGCGGCGGCGCGGAAAGTTAACAGGACCAGGAACAGGAAAGGCCAATGCCAGCGGAAAACATTGTTGAAGTTCATCATCTTAAGAAATCCGTCGGTCAGGGTGATCATGAGCTATCCATCCTTACCGGAGTTGAACTGGTTGTCAAACGCGCCGAGACCATTGCGTTGATTGGCGAGTCGGGATCGGGGAAATCCACGCTGCTGGCGATTCTCGCCGGGCTGGACGATGGCACCAGCGGTGAAGTCAGTCTGGTGGGGCAGGCGCTGCACACCATGGACGAAGAAGCCCGGGCGCAGCTGCGGGCGCGGCACGTGGGTTTTGTCTTCCAGTCATTCATGTTAATTCCGACCCTCAACGCGCTGGAAAACGTCGAACTACCCGCGCTGCTACGCGGCGAAAACAGCGGAAAAAGTCGTGACGGGGCAAAAACGCTGCTGGAGCAACTGGGGTTGGGAAAACGTCTTGATCATCTTCCGGCCCAGCTTTCCGGCGGGGAGCAGCAGCGCGTGGCGTTGGCGCGGGCCTTTAACGGTCGCCCTGACGTGCTGTTTGCCGATGAACCAACGGGCAATCTGGACCGCCAGACCGGAGACAAAATCGCCGACCTGCTGTTTTCTCTGAATCGGGAACACGGTACCACCCTGATTCTGGTGACCCATGACCCGCAGTTGGCGGCGCGTTGCGATCGGCGTTTACGCCTGGTGAACGGACAGTTGCAGGAGGAGGCATGATTGCACGCTGGTTCTGGCGCGAATGGCGCTCGCCTTCATTACTGATTGTCTGGCTGGCGCTGAGCCTGGCGGTAGCTTGTGTGCTGGCGCTGGGCAATATCAGCGATCGTATGGAAAAAGGGCTGAGCCAGCAAAGCCGGGAGTTTATGGCGGGCGATCGGTCGCTACAAAGTTCGCGTACTGTGCCGAAAGCGTGGATTGACGAGGCGCGACAGCGTGGCCTGAAGGTGGGTGAACAACTCACCTTTGCCACCATGACTTTTGCCCGGGATACGCCGCAACTGGCGAACGTCAAAGCGGTGGATGATGTGTATCCGATGTACGGCACGTTGCAGACCAATCCGCCGGGGCTGAAACCACAGCCGGGCTCGGTGCTGCTGGCCCCGCGACTGATGGCGCTGCTCAACTTAAAAGTCGGTGATTCCATCGACGTTGGCGATGCCACGCTGCGTATTGCCGGGGAGGTGGTGCAGGAGCCGGACTCTGGTTTTAATCCGTTCCAGATAGCACCGCGTCTGATGATGAACATGGCGGATGTCGAAAAAACGGCGGCGGTCCAGCCGGGAAGTCGCGTGACCTGGCGCTATAAATTTGGCGGGACGCCGTCGCAACTGGAAGCCTATGAAAAGTGGCTGCTGCCACAGTTAAAGCCTGAACAGCGCTGGTATGGGCTGGAGCAGGATGAAGGGGCGCTGGGGAAATCACTTGAGCGTTCGCAACAGTTCTTGCTGCTGTCGGCGCTGTTAACGCTGTTACTGGCGGTCGCCGCGGTTGCCGTGGCGATGAGCCATTATTGCCGCAGCCGTTACGATCTGGTGGCTATTCTGAAAACGCTCGGTGCGGGCAGAGCGCAACTGCGTAGGCTGATTGTTGGTCAATGGCTGATGGTGCTGGCGCTGTCTGGCGTGACCGGCGGACTATTCGGGCTGTTATTTGAGCGCGTGCTGGTGCTGCTGCTCAAGCCGGTTCTGCCCGGAGAACTACCGCCTGCCAGCCCCTGGCCGTGGCTATGGGCACTAGGCACCATGACGGTGATTTCGCTCTTGGTGGGGTTACGCCCTTACCGCCTACTGCTGGCGACGCAGCCGCTGCGGGTGCTACGCCGTGACGTGGTGGCAAACGTCTGGCCGCTGAAGTTTTATTTGCCGGTGGTCGTGATAGTCGTGATTGCACTGCTTGCTGGACTGATGGGCGGAAGTCCGCTGCTGTGGGCGGTACTGGCTGGTGCGGTGGTACTGGCGCTGTTGTGCGGGGTGCTCGGCTGGATGCTGCTCAACGTTCTGCGTGGTCTGACGCTCTCCTCACTGCCGCTGCGTTTGGCGGTCAGTCGACTGTTACGCCAGCCGTGGTCAACGCTCAGCCAGCTATCGGCATTTTCGCTTTCCTTTATGCTGCTGGCGTTGTTACTGGTGCTGCGCGGCGATCTGCTCGACCGCTGGCAGCAGCAAATGCCGCCGGAAAGTCCGAACTATTTTCTGATCAACATTGCCACCGAGCAGGTGGTTCCGCTGAAGGCTTTCCTGTCCGAGCATCAGGTGATCCCGGAATCGTTCTATCCGATTGTGCGGGCGCGTCTGACGGCGATCAATGAGAAGCCGACCGAAGGCAATCAGGATGAGGCGCTGAACCGCGAGCTTAATCTTACCTGGCAGGATACCCGACCGGATCATAACCCGATAACCGCCGGAAGCTGGCCGCCAAAAGCGGGCGAAGTGTCGATGGAAGAGGGGTTAGCGAAACGGCTGAACGTCAAACTCGGCGATCGAGTGACCTTTATGGGCGACACCCAGGATTTCAGCGCCACGGTCAGCAGTCTGCGCAAAGTGGACTGGGAAAGCCTGCGGCCCAACTTCTTCTTTATCTTCCCCTCCGGCGCGCTGGATGCTCAGCCGCAAAGCTGGTTAACCAGCTTTCGCTGGGAGAACAGCAACGGCATGCTAACGCAGCTTAACCGCGAATTCCCGACCATCAGCCTGCTGGATATTGGCGCCATCCTCAAACAGGTGAGCCAGGTGCTGGATCAGGTGAGCCGCGCACTGGAGGTGATGGTGGTACTGGTCACCGCCTGTGGCATGCTGCTGCTATTGGCGCAGGTCCAGGTCGGGATGCGTCAGCGTCATCAGGAACTGGTGGTCTGGCGCACGCTGGGCGCGGGTAAGAAGCTGCTGCGTACCACGCTGTGGTGCGAGTTTGCCATGCTCGGAATGGTTGCCGGACTGGTGGCGGCCATCGGCGCGGAAACCGCATTGGCGGTACTGCAAACCAAAGTGTTTGATTTCCCGTGGGAGCCAGACTGGCGACTGTGGGCCGTGTTGCCGCTTTGTGGGGCATTGTTGCTCTCTTTATGCGGCGGATGGCTCGGTTCACGTTTGCTAAAAGGCAAAGCGCTGTTCCGTCAGTTCAGTAGCTAATTCATATCCGTGATGATTACGCACCGGTTTTTTAAATCGGTGCGTTTTTTTATCTATGCAGCACAAATTGATAACTCGTTGATATTTAACAGCACAGAACAATAAAAACCCGACAACACGAGTGTATTAATAAACGTTAATATTTGTACGCTGAATAATTGGCAGGCTATCTATCAAGGTACAAATAATGACTATAAAAAAAACGGCGCTGGCGGTATCGATCGGCGCAGCAGTGGCATTAACGACTTTCGCCTCCCAGGCGGAAATCACGGTCCTGAAACAAGATCCGCAGGCGGGCAACCCGCTGAGTCGTCTTAACTTCACCGTCGGCGGGAGTATTCGTCCGCAGTTCCAGAATATGACCGGTGACGATGGTAAGAATGGCTACAAACGTAATGGCTTCGATGGCGGTACACGTTTCCGCTTCGCCGCTGATTATTATCTGTTTGATGACATCAGTTGGGTGAGCTACTACGAGCTGGGCGTTAACTTCCCGGCGATGTTCAACTGGGATAACCACTACGCTGACGGTGCCAACGATACCACGCGTCGTATGTTGTACACCGGTCTGAAGAGCGCAACCTGGGGTACGCTGACCTTCGGTCAACAGAACAGCATTTACTATGATGTAGTCGGTGCGAAAACCGATATCTGGGACTACGACATGATCGGTCAGGCACCAGGTAACGGTATCAATGGCGACTATGACGGTTCCTACCGTACGCGTAAATCGTTGAAGTATAAGAAAACGGTTGGCGATGTTGATCTCTACGCGTCTTACCTGTTTAGCGATGATTACAACCCGAACAACGGCCTGCGCTACAAGCGTAAAGGCGGTGGCTCGCTGGGTGCGGATTATCACATCACCGATGACCTGACCTGGGGTACGGCGTGGAACTACACCCGCGCGGAAATGCGTGGTAACACCAGCAAAACCTACGATCAAAACATCGTCGGTACTGCGCTGAGCTGGAAACCGGACAACTGGACCTTCTCGCTGGGCGGCGGTTGGTATCAAAACTTCATGACCACCAAAAAAGTCTCTGTTAACGACTACTTTGCCGGTGATGCCTGGGGTCTGGAATACTTCGCGGGATACACCTTCCCGGTTGGCCAGTATGCGCTGAAATCCGTTCAGCCTTACTTTATGGGCGACCGTATTGAGTACGTGAATGGCCGTAACTACCTGCGTACCGACAACGGCGTGGGGATCAGCTTCCAGCTGGATTACGGTTTCCGTGTTGACTACGAACACGTCTTTACCTCCAGCACCGACAATCTGGGCGATATGAACCTGGTGCGTCTGCGTTACGATTTCTAATCGACGCCTGCCGCCCGATGCGCTTGCGCTTATCGGGCCTAAGAAAGCTGTTGTAGGCCGGATAAGGCACTTGTGCCGACATCCGGCTTTTTCATACCTTCTTTCATTTAAAAACATACTCTGCAACATCATGAAATAATTTCAAGGACAGCAGGTTGTGATCTGTGTCATGTTAACAATCAGCCTGTTAACAGGCCAACAAGAACAACGCCGCAAGAACGGCGTGAGACATGACACCACAACGTTAAAATGGAGAGAATATGGGATTGCGTCAGAGTTTACGCGTCGCGACCGGGGCGCTGTTACTGGCCTGTGGATTACAGTTTGCTCATGCGAACAGTGACCCGCACACAATCGTGTTTGGCGTCGCGCCTGGGCCATACGGTGATATGGTGAAACAGGCCATTGCCCCCACGCTGAAAGAGAAAGGCTATAAGGTAGTGGTGCGCGAATTCAGCGATTACGTGCAGCCAAACATGGCGCTCTCCAACGGCAGCATTGATGCTAACCTGTTCCAGCATTCGCTCTATTTTGACAAATTCACCGCAGATAAAGGCCTGAAGCTGAGCAAGCTGATTGTGGTCCCGACGGCAGGGATGGGGTTTTACTCACATAAAATCAAAAGCCTGGATGAGTTGAAAAAAGGAGATGTGATCACGCTCTCCAACGATCCCACCAACCTGGCTCGCGGTCTGCGTTTCCTGCAGTCTATTGGCCTTATCACCATCAAAGACAATATTGATCCAACTAAAGCCTCCGAGCGCGATATCGCCAGCAACCCGAAAGGGCTGGTGTTTAAACCGCTGGAGGCGGCACAGCTGCCACGTACGCTGGACGGTGTGACCGGTGCGCTGGTCAACGGCAACTTTGCCGTAGCGGCAAAACTGGATCTCGCCAGCGCCATCAAGCAGGAACATCTGGACGAAAATCTGAAAAATATCATCGCGGTACGCAGTGAAGATGCGGATAAACCGTTCGCCAAAGATATTGTCGAGGCGGTGAAATCTCCGGCGTATCGTGCGGTGATCGACGATCCGCAAAATATCTACAGCGCCTTCCAGAAACCGGAATGGATGTCGGCAGCCCAATAATCGCTGCGCACAAGGGTTAACAGGGGCAGCGACGACTGCCCTTTTCGCATTTCTGAGGTGGCTATGATTGAGATAGAGAAAGTTTGCGTGGATTTTAGCGCAGGCCGTGGACCATCAACCCGGGCGGTTGATGACGTCAGCTTGCGCATCGGCGCAGGTGAGATATTTGGCATTGTCGGGACCAGCGGCGCGGGGAAAAGTACGCTGCTGCGTACCCTGAACGCCTTAACGCGTCCGAGCCAGGGAAGCGTGAAGGTGAACGGCGTAGAAATCTCTGCGCTGGAAGGCGCGCATCTCCGTAAAGCCCGTCAGCGTATCGGGATGATTTTTCAACATTTTAACCTGATGCATACCCGTACCGTGGCGCAAAATGTCGCCTTTAGCCTGAAGGCTGCCGGATGGGAGCGCAGTAAAATTGGCCCGCGCGTGAGCGAAATCCTGGCGCTGGTGGGGCTGTCAGACAAGGCGAACCGCTTTCCGGTTCAGCTCAGCGGCGGACAAAAGCAGCGTGTGGGTATTGCCCGCGCGATTGCCAATCACCCGGATGTGCTGTTGTGTGATGAACCTACCTCGGCGCTGGACCTCGAAACCTCAGCCACGATTCTGGCGTTGCTTAAGCAGATCAACCAACAGTTGGGGATCACGATCGTGCTGATCACTCACGAGATGAACGTGATCAAATCGATTTGCGATCGCGTGGCGGTGATGTCCGGCGGCAAGGTGGTGGAATCCGGTGAGGTGTTTGACGTTTTTGCTCACCCGCAGCATGCGTTCACACAGCAGCTGGTGTCACATACCCTCAATTTGACGCTGCCCGAGCGTCTGCGCCAGCATCTGCCTGGCCAGTTGCTAAAAATTCTGTTCATCGGCGATTCGGCGGAACAGCCGGTGTTGTCAGAAGTGGCGGTTAAATTTGGCGTGGCGGTGAACATTCTGCACGGCAAAATTGAGTATATCGGTGAACGTGCGCTGGGGATTCTGGTGGTGCAACTGACCGCGCCGCATAACCCTTCTGCGGTGGATGTCGCCGTGGAACATATTCGTCAACGTACTGCACAGGTGGAGGTGATTCGTGGATGATTTATTGCCGGATTTGACGCTGGCGTTTAATGAAACTTTCCAGATGCTGAGCATCTCTACGGTGCTGGCAATTATTGGCGGACTGCCGCTCGGTTTTCTTATTTTCGTCACCGATCGGCATTTATTCTGGCAAAACCGTTTTGTGTATCTGCTCAGCTCCGTGCTGGTGAATATCATTCGTTCGGTACCGTTTGTGATCCTGCTGGTTCTGCTGTTGCCGCTAACCCAGTTTTTGCTCGGGAATACCATTGGCCCGATTGCGGCGTCGGTCCCGCTCTCAGTAGCGGCAATCGCCTTCTATGCCCGTCTGGTTGATAGCGCGCTACGTGAAGTCGATAAAGGGATTATTGAAGCGGCGGAAGCGTTTGGTGCCAGCCCGATGCGCATCATCTGCACCGTTCTGTTACCTGAAGCGAGCGCGGGTCTGCTGCGTGGGTTGACGATAACGCTGGTGAGTCTGATCGGTTACTCCGCGATGGCCGGGATCGTTGGCGGCGGTGGAGTCGGCGACCTGGCGATTCGCTTTGGTTATTACCGCTACGAAACCCAGGTCATGATCGTCACCGTGGTGGCGCTGATTATTCTGGTGCAGGTCGTTCAGGTGCTGGGTGACTGGCTGGCAAAACGCGCAGATAAGCGCGACAGACACTGATCACTGTGCGTTAAGCCACTCGGCAACGTCCTGCCATGTGCCGCGAAAAACGATTTTCGCGGCTTTCTTTTCCAGCTGATAACGATACATCGGGTCGTAATACTCGTTGAGCAACGGCACCAGCCAGCCCATATGGGCGTCGGTGCTGCCCGTCGCCTGCTGTTCGCGCAGAGCGACGTCGAGCAGGGTGGTCAGCTCGGCAAAACGTTGTAAACCCAGACGGCGGCGGATAGCAAACAGGCCGTGGTGCAGGTACTCGCTGTACTCCTGCCAGCCCTGGCTCTCGCCATAAGCGTGGGTAAAATCGTGGTGCATCTTCACGAAATACTCTTCGCGCAGTCGCTCCAGACGACGCTCAAAAGGATCGTTCACCACCGCAATTGATGCCTGGGTCATGCGCTCGCGCAGGCATTCGGGCAGATGATTAGCCCCGATCATGCGGCCTTCATCTTCCAGTACCCACAGACGTAAATCCTGACGGCTATCGGTTTTGAGCATTTCAACCGCCAGCAGGTTTTCAAAACTCGCCTGACTCAATTGAGGTTCAACGGTGCGACCAAACGAGGAGCCGCGATGGTGCGCCAGACCTTCGAGATCCACACCGTTTGGCTGCTGTTGCACCAGTTGGGTTTTGCCGTTCCCGGTACAGCCGCCAATTAAGACGATCGGCTTTTGCACTAATTCTTCAGTCAGCTGTATCACTGCCTGGCGCAGGGCTTTGTAACCGCCTTTAATCAGCGGATAGTCAATGCCGGACTCGTGCAGCCACTGCTGCACAATATGCGAACGCTGACCGCCACGCGCGCAGCATAAATAGCCCGCAGGATTTTGACGACAGGCATCCAGCCAGGCATGCATGCGCTGTTGGCGGGTTTCACCCGAGACCAGTTGATGGCCGAGCGCGAGGGCGGCTTCGGGTCCCTGACGTTTATAACAGGTCCCAACGGCGGCACGTTCGTCATCGTTCATCAAGGGAAGGTTGATTGCGCCCGGCATTGCGCCCTGCTGAAATTCCACGGGGGCGCGTACATCGATTAAAGGCGTACCGGCGAGCAAAATTGCGCGGTAGTCCGTTCCATCGTTCATGTTTGATCCTGAAAATACAAAACGGCAATGGAGGGGATTTTACGCGCCAGAGGAGGGGCCGGGGAAGGATAAAATCAACTCCCCGGCATTATTGGCTTATTTCAGTTTTGACTGCGCCCAGATAATACCGCTGGCATATTCCGGAGGCAGCAGGGGGATAAGCGCTTCCAGCGTCGCGCTAAGGCGTGCGGTATCGCTGTCGCTCAGGTTCAGGTGACCCACTTTACGCCCTTCACGCACCTCTTTGTCATACCAGTGCAGATGCACCAGCGGCAGCTTCAGCCAGTCGTAGTTCAGGTCGCTACCAATCAGGTTTACCATCACCGAAGGGTGGTTCACCACCGGCGTCGGTAACGGCAGGTCGGTAATGGCACGTAGATGCAGCTCAAACTGGCTGATGCTGGCGCCGTTTTGTGTCCAGTGCCCGCTGTTGTGCACGCGCGGAGCCAGTTCGTTAATCAGCAGACCTTCCGGGGTGATGAAACACTCCATCGCCATCACGCCGACATAGCCCAGCTCCTGCATGATGGCAGAGAGCATTGCTTCAGCCTGTTCCTGCTGTCTGGCGTTAGCCTGCGGGAATACCACGCTGGTGCGCAGAATGCCGTCCTGATGCAGGTTATGGGTCAGTGGATAGAAAACGGTGCTGCCGTCGTGCGCGCGAGCGCCAACCAGTGAGACTTCACCGGAGAAGTTGATTCCCCGCTCGACGATGCACTCGCCGTAGCAGTCGTCCGGCAGTTGCTCGGTTTCATTTGCGCGCAAGCGCCACTGTCCACGTCCGTCGTAGCCGCCGACGCGACGTTTCACGATCGCCAGCTCGCCAAGTTTGTCGAATACAGCAGACCATTCGCTTTTATCTGCCAGCAGCTGCCACGGCGCGGTCGCCAGACCGAGCTTGTCAAAAAGCTGCTTTTGCGTCAGACGGTCGGCAATAATCGGGAAGACGTCGCGGTTAACAAACGCCGGGTGGCGTGCCAGTTCGCGGGTGAGTGCCGTTTCCGGCCAACGCTCAATCTCAGCGGTGATCACGCTTTGCTGAAAAGGGACCGCAGCCGGTTCAGCGTCCAGCCCGACGGGCCAGACCGCAATGCCCAGCGGCTCACCGGCCTGACGCAGCATGCGCCCTAGCTGTCCGTTGCCGAGTACGCAGACCTGCTTCATGCGCCACCTCGCGGGTCCGGGTTTTCCAGCACCTCATCGGTTTGCGCTTTGCGCCAGTCATGCAGACGCTGATGCAGTTCTTTATCGTGTGTAGCCAGAATTTGTGCTGCCAGCAGGGCCGCATTTGCCGCGCCCGCTTTGCCGATAGCCAGCGTGCCGACCGGAATACCGCGCGGCATTTGAACGATGGAGTAGAGGCTATCTACGCCGCTCAGCGCTGCGCTTTGCACCGGAACACCGAGAACAGGCACCAGCGTTTTCGCCGCAATCATGCCAGGCAAATGCGCTGCGCCACCGGCCCCGGCAATAATCACCTGATAACCGTTCTCTTCAGCGCTTTCGGCGAAGCTAAACAGTTTGTCTGGGGTGCGGTGGGCGGAGACGACTTCAACATGATGCGGAACGTCCAGGATTTCGAAGATTTCGGCGGCGAACTGCATGGTAGCCCAGTCGCTTTTGGACCCCATCACGATGGCGACACGCGCCGGATTATTGCGGGAAGACATGCGTCTGAAAACTCCTGTGGTGCACTACACTCGACTTTTGAGGCCACAGAGAATAGCATAATTCACCGCCAAGGAAAACGATTGCGCGCTTTGCACTTCACTCTTCAAGCGGCCTCTTTGTTGGCTACATCTGCTCACCCCAGTCACTTACTTTTGTAAGCTTCAGGGGACTCACAGATTTGCCGCCTCGATGCAACTCGAATAGTTTTGTGTAAAGAGGAACTGGGTATCTGCAGAATTAAAACGGAAATGCGATCAGTTCAACGTCGTCAGGGGTGACTTTGATCATCGAACCTTCGGTGTGCCATGCGCCTAAAACCACGCGGAAAGCGGGTTGCTCATTGGCCGTAAGCTCGTGGACGGCAGGGCGGTGGGTATGGCCGTGAATTAACCACTGAACCTGATGTTTTTCCATCTCGCTAATCACGGCCTGCTGATTCACATCCATGATTTCCAGCGATTTGGTGTCGTTGGCTGCTTTGCTGTTGGCACGCATTTTCGCAGCGATTCGCTGGCGAACGAACAGCGGCAGAGCGAGGAACAGCTTCTGTAACCAGGGTTGATGCACTTTGGCGCGAAATGCCTGATAGCCTGCGTCGTCGGTGCACAAGGTGTCGCCATGCATGATCAGCACCTTGCGGCCATACAGGTCGAGCACTTTTTCTTCGGGAAGCAAGGTCATGCCGCTCGCACGGGCAAAACGTTTACCGAGCAGAAAATCACGGTTGCCGTGAATAAAAAAGCAGGGAACGCCGGAATCAGTCAGTGATTTTATCGCCGCGGCCATTTCACGATGCAGCGGATTAGGATCGTCGTCGCCAATCCAGGCTTCAAACAGGTCGCCAAGAATGTATAGCGCATCGGCCTTTCGCGCATCACCGGCTAAAAAACGCAGAAAACCGGCGGTGATCGCCGGTTCTTCTGTGCAGAGGTGAAGATCTGCAATAAACAGTGTCGCCACGATTACTCGCTGACGGTCACGTTTTCGATGATAACGTCTTCTTTTGGCACATCCTGATGCATACCGCTGCGACCAGTGGAAACGCCTTTGATTTTATCAACCACGTCCATGCCTTCAACAACTTCAGCGAACACGCAGTAACCCCAACCCTGCATGCTTTCGCCGGAGAAGTTCAGGAAGTCGTTGTCTGCAACGTTGATGAAGAACTGTGCGGTTGCGGAGTGCGGAGCCTGAGTACGCGCCATCGCCAGCGTACCACGGGTGTTTTTCAGACCGTTGTTCGCTTCGTTTTTGATCGCTTCTTTCGTGGCTTTTTGCTTCATGCCTGGCTCGAAACCGCCGCCCTGGATCATGAAACCGTTAATAACACGGTGGAAAATGGTGTTGTTGTAAAAACCTTCGCGGCAGTAGTCCAGGAAGTTTTTAACTGTTTCAGGCGCTTTATCATCAAACGTTTTGATTACGATATCGCCGTGATTAGTGTGGAAAGTAACCATTTTTGCATCCTGTTCCGATAGATTGGTGCTTCGACCCCGTCAAGGGTCAGAGTTAGGGGTGTGTTATAGCATAACCGCAAGCTGCGATCACCTCGCAAAGTGTGCTGCTTCCGGTCTAAATTATGGGTATTATACAGACTTTACTATCCACACACGTCTACACGGAATCTTCGATGTTAAAAATCTTTAATACACTGACGCGCCAAAAAGAGGAATTCAAACCTATTCATGCCGGGGAAGTCGGCATGTACGTGTGTGGTATTACCGTTTACGATCTCTGTCATATTGGCCACGGACGTACCTTCGTTTCTTTCGACGTCGTTGCGCGTTATCTGCGCTTCCTCGGCTATAAGCTGAAGTATGTGCGCAACATTACCGATATCGATGACAAAATCATCAAGCGCGCGAATGAAAACGGCGAAAGCTTTGTGGCGTTGGTCGACAGAATGATCGCGGAAATGCACAGCGATTTCGATGCGCTGAATATTCTGCGCCCGGATCTGGAGCCGCGTGCTACGCACCATATTGCTGAAATTATCGAAATCACTGAGCAGCTGATTGCTAAAGGTCACGCTTACGTTGCTGATAACGGTGACGTGATGTTCGACGTGCCGACTGACCCGAACTACGGCCAGCTGTCGCGCCAGGATCTGGATCAGCTGCAGGCAGGCGCGCGCGTTGACGTGGTAGATGTGAAGCGCAACCCGATGGACTTCGTGCTGTGGAAAATGTCCAAAGAAGGCGAGCCGAGCTGGCCGTCTCCGTGGGGAGCGGGCCGTCCGGGCTGGCACATCGAATGTTCGGCGATGAACTGCAAACAGTTGGGCAACCATTTCGATATTCACGGCGGCGGTTCGGACCTGATGTTCCCGCACCATGAAAACGAAATCGCTCAGTCCACCTGTGCACATGACGGTGAGTACGTTAATTACTGGATGCACTCAGGGATGGTGATGGTTGACCGCGAGAAAATGTCCAAATCGCTGGGCAACTTCTTTACCGTTCGCGATGTGCTGAAATACTACGATGCCGAAACCATCCGTTACTTCCTGATGTCCGGTCATTACCGTAGTCAATTAAACTACAGCGAAGAGAACCTCAAGCAGGCGCGTTCTGCGCTGGAGCGTCTGTATACCGCGCTGCGTGGCACCGACAAATCCGTTGCGCCAGCCGGTGGCGAAGCCTTTGAAGCGCGCTTTATTGAAGCGATGGACGATGACTTCAACACCCCGGAAGCCTACTCCGTGCTGTTTGATATGGCGCGTGAGGTTAACCGTCTGAAGGGTGAAGATATGGCGGCGGCTAACGGCATGGCTGCGCATCTGCGTAAGCTTTCCAGCGTACTGGGCCTGCTGGAACAGGATCCAGAAGCGTTCCTGCAAAGCGGTGCGCAGGCGGATGACGGTGAAGTTGCTGAAATTGAAGCGCTAATCCAACAGCGTTTGGATGCACGTAAGGCGAAAGACTGGGCGGCAGCTGACGCCGCGCGTGACCGTCTCAACGAGATGGGCATCGTGCTGGAAGACGGCCCGCAGGGTACCACCTGGCGTCGTAAGTAACTCTGTAATGCCCGGTGGCGCTTACGCTTACCGGGCCGTGTAGGCCGGATAAGACGCATCGCGTCGCATCCGGCAGATTAATGTTTCCGATACCACCACAGCACACCCATCATTACGATTCCCGGCAGCCATACCCACATTAACTCCGACATGATCACCTGGTGCCCGTACGGCGTGGCGTAGCGTGATAACGCAAACGGGGCGACTTTAATCACCTGCCATGGCGCGAAGAAGCGCTCATCCGACCACGGCCACAGCCAGCCGACGCCTTTACCGCCGGTGGTGACAGAATCCAGCAGACTGTGCGACAGCAGTGAAACCGTCAGGAATAGCCAGCAGCGAATCAATCCCGCCTTAAACCATCGTCGGCCAATCAAGACGCAGAGCAGCGGTACCACGAAGGCGAACAGCAGTGAGTGGGTAAATCCCCGGTGGCCAAACACATTGCCGTAGGCGACGCCGAACTTAAATGACAACACGTCGGCATCTGGCAGCATGGCCAGAACGACGCCAGCAAACAGTAATCGTGGGGGGATGACTTTAAGTCCGAGACCTAACCCTAAACAGAGCGGAACGGCCGCGTGGGTAACGATAGTGGGCATGATGATCGCTTCGTGTTGAAAAACAACATGCTATCAGTTCACTGTGAAGTGGGGATGAAGTCATTATCTGAAAACGAGAGGGGGAAGTGGCCGGATACGGTGTTAACCTCATCCGGCACTTAGGGTCACGCCACGACGTTAATGCTGTGGCCTTCAAAGCTGACTGTCTGTCCGGCAACGATTTTGCAGCGTTTACGCGTTTCAACAACGCCATCGACCTTCACTAACCCTTCGCCAATAGCAATTTTTGCCTGGGCGCCGCTTTCGCTCCAGCCTTCCAGCTTCAGCAAATCGCAGAGTTCAACATGTGGGTGTTTACCCAGTGAAAATGTGGCCATCTTAAACGTCCTTTACATCATGATATTCAACACACGCCTGCAGCGTGTTTTCGATAAGTGTGGCGACCGTCATTGGGCCTACGCCGCCGGGGACCGGCGTGATATATGACGCTCGTGCGGCCGCATCGTCAAAGACCACATCGCCAACAACCTTACCATTCTCCAGACGGTTGATGCCGACATCAATCACAATCGCACCTTCTTTGATCCACTCACCAGGAATAAAGCCCGGTTTACCGACGGCAACAATCAGCAGGTCAGCATTTTCTACGTGGCGGCGCAGATCTTTGGTGAATCGGTGGGTGACGGTGGTGGTGCAGCCAGCCAGCAGTAGCTCCATACTCATTGGGCGACCGACAATATTCGAGGCGCCAATGACCACGGCATTCAGACCGTAGGTATCGATGTTGTAACGCTCAAGCAGGGTAACAATACCGCGCGGAGTACATGGGCGCAGGCGCGGCGCGCGCTGGCACAGACGACCGACGTTATACGGGTGGAAACCGTCAACGTCTTTATCTGGTGCAATACGTTCCAGCACTTTCACGTTGTCGATACCCGCCGGCAACGGCAGCTGTACCAGGATACCGTCGATGGTGGTATCTGCATTGAGCGTATCGATCAGCTCAAGAAGCTCCGCCTCGCTGGTGGTTTCAGGCAGGTCATAGGAGCGGGAGACAAACCCCACTTCGTCACAGGCTTTGCGTTTACTCGCAACATAAATCTGCGAAGCCGGGTTGCTACCTACCAGCACAACAGCCAGGCCTGGGGCGCGTAATCCAGCCGCTAAACGCGCCTGAACTTTTTGAGCAACCTCAGAGCGCACCTGCTGCGCAATCGTTTTACCGTCAATAATCTTTGCTGCCATCAGAGAGAGAATTCCGTCTGTTACGTTAAACCGAAGGGGATGCCACTATTTTGTCAGAAGCGGGGCGTGCTGTCAGTTTTCGTTTGCGTTTTTACGTGCGATAGGGATCACCGCGGTCCGCGTACGGGGTCAGTTCAGAGGCTGAAGTCCCCCGGATAATTAATGAGCATGCGAATTAAAATTAACGTGAATGAAACAATTCATCACCCTGGTGTTTTCAGGGGTAATGCGCCATAAACCAGTCTGTTACGTACCTTTATGGAAGGATTTAAGTAATATTCACCCAGATTTTTCTTAGGTCCCAATAAGAATTGGCCAGGGTCAATAAAAGGATTTGCAGGTATTTTTCATTAATTGAAATGTTTAATTTAACCCTGTGACGAATAGTCATATTCGCGAAGATTAATTAGTGAATCAAATACTCAGGAGAGTTGGGGTAAAAGGTTAGCTAATTCTCTTGCGATATATATCTTTACAGGATGCAGAGATAATTAGCCTGACATTTAATGTCGATAATGATTCAAACGGATCCCGCAGGACGCCGGAGCCGGATGTGTGTAATTCAAGGGAAATCCATGAAACGTAAATTAATGACCTCTTCTGTTATTGCCAGCCTGATGTTAGTTGCAGGTGCAGCGGTTGCAGCCGATCCGGTAAGCGTTAGCGGCGGTACTGTGCATTTTGAAGGTGAACTGGTCAATGCAGCCTGTGCAGTCAGTACTCAGTCATCCGATCAGGTTGTCACCTTAGGCCAGTATCGTACCGCCAGTTTTACCGCAGTTGGCGATACAACGGCGCAAATTCCGTTCTCAATCGTGCTGAACGACTGTGATCCGAAAGTTGCCGCAACCGCAGCTGTGGCTTTCTCTGGTCAATCCGATATCACCAACAACAACCTGCTGGCCGTCACTTCTGCAGACAACGGTACCACTGCCAGCGGTGTCGGGATTGAAATTCTGGACAATACGTCCACCGCGCTGAAGCCGGATGGAGCCACCTTCTCTACCGCTCAGGCACTGGTAGAAGGGACCAACACCCTGCGTTTCGCTGCGCGTTACAAAGCCACAGCCACCAGCGCTACGCCGGGTCAGGCAAATGCCGACGCGACGTTCATCATGAAGTACGAATAAGCCGTTCTGATTTGCGCAAGGATGACGTTCGCCTCACTGGATGAGGCAATTTCCGGGGATGATGAAGGATGCGGCAGATGATAGGGAAAGGCGTGGCGCTGGCGGGAATGCTGTGCGTACTGCCTGTGTTTGCACATACGGTAATACTGGAAAGTGGCCGCCTTCACTTACGAGGGCAGCTCGTCAATGGTGCCTGTACGGTCGCTACCGACAGCCAAAATTTGCGGGTGCAAATGGGGCAGTATCGCACCAATGCTTTCTCCGGGACGGGAAGCTTTGCCTCTACCAGCGTGCCGTTTTCACTGCGCTTAACGTCATGCAGCTCCGATGTTTATGACCATGTTGGGATTGCGTTTGCAGGTGTGACGCCAGCGGAAGATCCGCAGGTTTTTCTTGCCAGTGGCGATGCGTCTGCGGCTTCAGGGATCGGTCTGGCGTTATTTGATGAGCGCCAACGGCAAATTATTCCGAATGCGCTGCCGCTTCATTATGCGCCGATTATAACGCAAGAGATGACGTTTCATTTCACTGCTCGTTATCGGGCTGTCTCGGAAAATATAACGCCGGGAGCGCTTCGTTCAGACGTGTGGTTTACGTTGGTTTATCCCTGATTTATTTTCCAACGATAATCGCATCAAAGGTATTTGTAGCTATGTTTAATTATCTAAAATCAGGTTTTATCCTTTTACTGGCCTTATTTTCTGCTGCCAGTGTTCAGGCTGCAGGCGGTATTGCATTAGGCGCTACTCGCGTTATTTATCCAGCCGATGCCAAACAAACGTCCCTGTCTATTAGCAATAGTGATACCAAAGAACGTTACCTGGTAAATTCATGGATCGAGAATAGCGCAGGTGTTAAAGAAAAATCGTTTGTGGTTACGCCTCCGTTGTTTGTCAGCGAGCCCAAAAGCGAAAACACGCTGCGTATCATCTATGCAGGTGTTCCGCTGCCTAAAGATCGTGAGTCGCTGTTCTGGATGAACGTGAAAGCCATTCCGTCAGTCAATAAAAACAGCCTCGAGGGTAAAAACGTTCTGCAACTGGCGATTTTGTCCCGCATCAAGCTTTTTGTCCGTCCGAATAATCTGCAGCAAATTCCGGAAGATGCGCCCGGGATGCTGAAATTCTCCCGTACCGGCAACCACCTGAAAATCAACAATCCGTCAGCGTATTACGTCACCTTGGTCAATCTCAACGTGGGGAAAACGAAGGTTGATAACGTGATGGTCGCGCCGAAAAGTGATGCGCAGGTCCTGCTACCAACGGGCGTTCAGGGCAACGTCACGTTCCAGACGGTCAATGATTATGGCGCTGTGACTCCGGCCCAAACGGTTAGCGTGCGTTGAGATAACGATGAATAAGACAACGTATTTTCCTGGCCTGTTACCGGGGGTTACGCCACCGCTGGCGGGGGTGGCGTTGTCCACGCTGGCGGCGCTCTTTCCCTCTTTAAGCCATGGGGAAAGCTATTTTAATCCGGCCTTTTTATCCGCGGATACGGCAACCGTGGCGGATTTATCACGTTTTGAAAAAGGCAATCACCAGCCTGAAGGCGTTTATCGTGTGGATATCTGGCGCAACGATGAGTTTGTTGCCACTCAGGATATACGTTTTACGACCAGCGCGGGAAAAGCCGGGGAGAAGTCCGGTGGGCTGATGCCATGTTTTGGACTCGACTGGGTGAAGCGCCTTGGTGTCAATATCACCGCATTTCCGGCACTCAGTAAGGATGCGAACGATACCTGTATCAATCTACCTGAGGCGATTCCAGGCAGCGAGATTGCATTTGATTTTTCTACCCTGCGCTTAAACGTCAGCCTGCCTCAGGCGTCAATGTTAAACAGCGCGCGTGGCTATATTCCGCCGGAAGAGTGGGATGAAGGGATCCCGGCTGCGCTGGTCAACTACAGCTTTACCGGCAGCCGCGGCAGTGACACTGACAGCTATTTCTTAAGTATGCTCAGTGGCCTGAACTATGGCCCCTGGCGCTTGAGAAATAACGGCGCATGGAGCTATTCCAAAGGTGACGGATACCACTCACAAAGCTGGAAAAATATCGGTACATGGCTTCAGCGCGCGATTATCCCGCTGAAGGGTGAACTGGTGATGGGCGACAGCAACACCGGCAACGACGTTTTTGACAGCGTCGGGTTTCGCGGGGCGCGGCTCTATTCCTCAGACAGTATGTATCCCGACAGCTTACAAGGCTACGCGCCTACCGTTCGCGGCATTGCGCGTACCGCAGCGAAACTGACCATTCGTCAGAATGGCTATGTGATTTATCAAAGCTATGTTTCACCGGGCGCTTTTTCGATAACCGATCTCAACCCGACGTCATCCAGCGGTGACCTTGAGGTGACAGTGGACGAAAAGGACGGCAGCCAGCAGCGCTATACGGTGCCGTACTCCACGGTTCCCTTGTTACAACGAGAAGGGCGTTTCAAATACGACGTGGTTGCCGGGGATTTTCGCAGCGGCAATAGCCAGCAATCTTCACCGTTCTTTTTCCAGGGAACATTAATTGCCGGGTTACCAGAAGGCTACACCGCTTATGGCGGTACGCAGCTGGCCTCACGTTACACCGCGGTAGTTTTAGGCACTGGCCGAAACCTGGGGGACTGGGGGGCGGTTTCTGTGGATTTAACCCATGCGCGCAGTCAGCTGGCGGATGACAGTACGCATCAGGGGCAGTCTTTGCGTTTTCTGTATGCAAAATCGCTGAACAACTTTGGCACAAACTTCCAGCTGTTGGGATATCGCTACTCAACGCGCGGCTTCTATACCCTTGATGACGTCGCGTATCGCAGCATGGAAGGCTATGAGTATGAATACGACAGCGAAGGTAATCGCCACGACGTGCCCGATGTGAAGAGCTATCACAATCTGAGTTACAGCAAAAAGGGCCGCTTTCAGATTAACATTTCGCAGAACCTGGGAGACTACGGCTCGCTGTATGTTTCGGGGAGTCAGCAAACGTACTGGAATACCTCAGACACCAATACCTGGTATCAGGTGGGCTATGCCAGCGGCTGGCAGGGGATTAGCTATTCACTCTCCTGGTCGTGGAATGAATCGGTAGGCATCTCCGACACCGACCGTATTCTGGCATTCAATATGTCAGTGCCGTTCAGCCTGCTAAGCGGACGGCGCTACTCGCGTGATAACGCGCTCGATCGCACCTACGCCACCTTTAATGCCAACCGCAACAGCAACGGACAAAACAGCTGGCAGAGCGGGATCGGCGGGACGTTACTGGATGGGCGCAACCTGAGCTACAGCGTGAATCAGGGGCACAGCAGCACCAACGGCTACAGCGGAAACGCCAGCGCCAACTGGCAGGCGGCCTATGGCACGCTGGGCGTGGGATACAACTACGATCGCGATCAGCATGACTACAACTGGCAGCTTTCCGGCGGCGTGGTGGGGCATGCGGACGGTATTACGCTCAGTCAGCCGCTGGGGGACACCAACGTGCTGGTTAAAGCGCCTGGCGCGCAGGGCGTACGGATAGAAAACCAGACCGGCGTGCAAACCGACTGGCGTGGATACGCGGTGATGCCGTATGCCACCGTTTATCGCTATAACCGCGTCGCGTTAGATACCAATTCAATGAACAACAATACCGATGTGGAAAATAACGTTAGCAGCGTCGTGCCAACACAAGGGGCATTGGTGCGAGCGGCGTTTGATACGCGTATCGGTGTGCGGGCGCTGATAACCGCGAAATATGCAGGTAAACCTGTGCCATTTGGCTCCGTTGTGCGTGAAAACACCAGCGGCGTGACCAGTATGGTGGGCGAAGACGGGCAAATCTACCTGAGCGGCTTGCCGCTAAAAGGTGAATTACTGATCCAATGGGGGGAAAGCGCTAACGCTCGCTGCGTGGCGCACTATGCCTTGCCTGAGGAGAGTCTGAAACAGGCGGTGACGCTCACGAATGTGACGTGCGAATCTCCAACGGCACGACAGGAATAATACGATGAAACGACAAACGGGTTTGTTACTGGGATGCGCTTTACTGCTGATGGCCCATTCGTCATGGGCGACAGTCTGCCAAAACTCGAATGGCACACCAACGGATGTTTTTTACGATCTGTCGAACGTCTTTAACAGCAGCAATAACCGGCCGGGACAGGTGGTGACGTTACCGGAAAAATCGGGCTGGATTGGCGTTAATGCTACCTGTCCGGCCGGGACGACGGTGAATTACACCTATCGAAGCTACGTTACGGAACTCCCTGTGCAAAGTACAGAAAATGGTTTTCAGTACCTGAAACTCAATGACTACCTGCTGGGGGCTATGAGCATCACCGATAGCTCTGCTGGGTTGTTTTATCCCCCGCGTAATTATATCCGTATGGGAACTCACCCCAACGTACCTAAGCAGCAGCCTTTTGGCGTAATGGATTCAAAGCTGGTGTTTAAACTCAAAGTGATTCGCTCGTTTATTAACATGGTGCCGATCCCGCGCCAGACCATGTTCAGAGTCTATGTCACGACCAGTACTGGAGATGCGCTAAGCACGCCGGTTTATACCATCAGCTACAGCGGTAAGGTGGAGGTTCCACAAAACTGTGAGGTGAATGCAGGGCAGATTGTCGAGTTTGATTTTGGCGATATTGGCGCATCGTTGTTCAGCAAGGCGGGGGCAGGAAACCGTCCCGAAGGCATTAATCCGCAGACCAAAACGGTGGCGATAAAATGCACCAACGTCGCTGCACAAGCCTACTTAACCATGCGGGTAGAGGCCGAGAAAGCCTCCGGGCAAATGATGGTATCGGACAATCCTGACTTAGGGTTCATTGTCGCCGACAAAACCGGTAGACCGCTGACGCCCAATAATCTGTCCAGCACGATCCCATTTCAACTGGATGATAACGCCGTGGCAAACGTGAGTATTCGGACATGGCCGGTCAGCGTGACAGGGAATAAACCTACCGAAGGGCCTTTTACTGCCCGTGGCTATCTGCGAGTAGATTATGACTAACAAGCAAACGCCAACTTCATGGGCGCTTTTGGTGATGCTGCCCATACTGATATTCAGCTCGTTGTGCCATGCGGCCTCATCGCTGGGCGAAATCAATATTGAACTGCGCGGAAACGTGGTGGACTTTACCTGTGCGGTGATTGCCAGTGACAGCAATAAGTCGGTTGAATTGGGCACCTGGCCAACAAAGCAGTTACAGACCAGCGGGGATACTACCCAACCAGTCGCGTTTACGCTGAAGCTGGAAGGCTGCCCGCCGGGATCCGCGTCAATAACGTTTTCTGGTACTCCGGCCCCCGGTACGACGTTGTTGGCGCTTGATGACGCAGTGATGGCGCAAAAGGTGGCGATCGAACTGCATGACAGCGACCGTACGCGATTACCGCTCGAGCAGGCCAGCCAAACCGTGGGGATTGATGAGAACGGCAATGCCACGCTGACCTTTTTCGCCAACTATATCGCGTTAGCAGACGGGGTTCAGCCAGGCCTCGCCAGGGCCGATGCCACATTTATGATTAACTATAACTAATCAATGCGCGGATAAAATGCTCCCGAACGAAGTCTCGCCGGGAGTGCTATTACATTAATTCATGCATTTTTGCGTAATCGATCAGCTCAACGATAGTATGTAAGCCGAGTTTGGCGTAGATGTTAGCTTTGTGAGCACTAATCGTTTTATTGCTGAGTAACAGCTGCTCAGCAATTTCCTTATTAGAGAGGCCATTTGCCAGATAACGCAAAACCGTAACTTCGCGATTAGAGAGCGGCATGTCATTCAATACACCTTTTTTCATATTTATATTGTTAATGAAGTTTAGGGTGTCTGAAGGGAAAAAAGAATATCCCGATAAAATCATTTTTACCGCATTGTAGATATCATTCAAATCCTTTCGTTTACTGACAAAACCATTTGCACCGGCCCGGATAGCACGCCCGGCATAAAAGGACTCCGATTTGGAGGAGAGAAACAGCACCCGAGTATTCTCCTGCAGAGACTTTATTCTCTTGAGTAATGTAAATCCATCTGAACCAGGTAGTTCAATATCCAGAATGACAAGATCGACAGGGTAAGTGCGCAGGTGCTCTATTGCCGTACGGCTGTCATCGGTCTTCAACACAACCTGGATATTACTGTTTTTTTCAAGTAGTACTTCTATCGACATTCTGACAATAGGGTGTTCGTCCATAATGATAACGGATGCTGGTTTCATTGTTGTATGCCTCAAACTGTATGCGTATCTTGATAATTTTATAAAACATCAGGCGTTATAATATTGTCAAATAGCCAAGGGTTGTTCTGAGGGAGAGTCGAATAAATATTATTTCATCCTTGTTTATTCGGTTGCTCTTCTACAGAACAATGAATTTGTGGAAAATCCATTTCACACTGGGAAAACTAACAATTAATCAGAAAACTATGGGGATTATACCTGCTCTGTTCTTTCGGAAAAGGCTTACAACATTCAGGTTGTTAATGTCAGTTAGGATGTTCTAAAAGATCCAGATGTGTTAATGACTATTGGCATTATTTTACTGCTGTTTGAATTATGGCAGACTGAAAAAAAATTTTTAAATGGTAAAAACAGTACAATAAACTAATTGTTTAGGATTTGTTAAGGTGGGAATGACGCTATTTGTGCTGATATGCACAGAATCAGTATGGTTTACTGGGGTGGTGGAAGTTAGCATAATACCAGGAATAGTTGTAAATATTAAATAGTTGTGAAATTTAGATCTTTTATCTCATATAAAAATAAGTAATTTCCTAAAAAATCTTATGGCACATAGGGTTAGGGTGTTAAATTAAATGAGCAGAGGTAACGCTGAGGCGATGTATCAGGTGCAAAAAACGCTGCCGGTTTGCTAAGCCCAGACGCGCAATCAGCTGGTTCAGGCGATAGATGATACGGTGGTAGGGGCGAGCTTGTAACAAAGCAATCTCTTTTAAGGAGTTACCTTGTAAAAGTAATTCCACCATCTCCCAATCGAGCTGGTTTATGTGCCTGGAGTGAATATAGTTAAGGACTGGCGACAAGAAAGCGCGGCGCATCTCCGGGAGGCGCAGGCTACGTGACAAGATATAAAATGGACCGGACAGAGAAATAAAAGGGATTAGGTCTTCATCGTGGCGGGAAAGCAATATGAAGATTTGGATGTTATTCCGCGGTTTAATTAGCTGGCGCAGATACTCCAGAACATCAAAATAAGAGATTGTTAAACCTTCCATATCAACCACTAACTGACTAATTACCGACTCTCGCAGGCTGACTTTGGCCGATTCAATGGTCTGGAAGATCGCGGTACGTGCTCCTGAAAATAAATGTCGACCCAGCGCATAGGCCAGATAGTAATCTGTCGTAATAATCGCCTGAGATATAGTGTCACTCGGTAATGCGTATTCGAGTTTTTGCGTCAGATACTCAAGTTGGTCGAATACCTGTGATGTGTAGTGAGGATATTGCCAGGTACAGTTAGTGTTTCGTATACGGCGATGTCGATCCCGGCGTTTTGCGCTGTGCATCCTTTTCCATTCCATTTCTGTTGCGGCAGGTCTGGATAAATTGCCGACTATAAACATCCCTGACCCAAATTTTCTCCAGCGTAAAGGCGAGTTTCCTTGTGCTGTTGGGTTTCAATGCTTCAGCAATCATCAGACTGGCAATTGCGTATCCCATCAGAATAATCTGCCGGAAGTTTTCTGATGTCTTACTCAATGCCCAAAAAGTCGTTTTATCCAGTTCAACCTCTCTATGGGATTAGATAAAATATTACCGGGTGTGTCTTTCTGTTACCCCGGAAATAGTAAGCCAGGATTATTCTGGCAGCCTGAAGCCAGGTACAGTAGGTGTCGATACTTAATTGGTGATGAGATTTTTCTCAATAAAAAATCAGGCAGAGAGATGCCACCTAATTTTGTAGAAAGTTCAGATGCGCCCGGATGTATCTTAAGAATTGCTGATCGTTTTTCACATGCAGCTTTTTCATAATGCTGCGACGGGTGGCTTTGGCCTGAATTTCGCTTACCGAGAGCAGGTGAGCCGTTTCGGCTAAGGTATAGCCGCTGGCGAGAAACATTAAGAACTGACGTTCTTCGATAGAAAAGTTGCGAGTGGTGCAGTAATGGCAGATAGTTGCGGGCACGTTGTTGCGCAGCGCACGTTTTTGCAGGATGAGGACTAATTTTTTAGTCATTTCCTCAACGTCATCTTCCCGATAGATCAGTGGCAACATGTACAGGCAGGGCCGGAACATCAGCTTATCTTTATCGTTTCTGTTGCAGATGACAACCCGGTGTTGGCGGCGGGTATGGACCGGAATCTGATAGCAATCGGCGCTGAGCCAATCTTCATCCAGGGAAATAAACGCGATGTCAGCGCGATCGATATCCTCGACAGGCAAAAAGCAAATCTCCTGATGCCACTGATTTGCCAAATAGGAGATGATAATTTTTAGTCCATGTTCGAAGTGACTGTTTTCTTCCTTGATGGCGATACTTAACATTAAAGAGTTCCTGAACCGCTGGAGGGGTAGGGGAATGTTAAGCAAAATCATAAATATTCTAAATACATGTATCCCTAAATCTGGCGTTTCGTGGGCTGAGTTGTTACCAGGTGATTTCCTGGATACCCTTGAACAAGCAGAAAAAATCAACATTCGTACACTTCGCCAGCAACTGAAACAAAAGGCATTGACTCAGCAGGCGCTGACCGTATAATTCACGCGTTTCATCTGCATGAAGTAATCACTTCGCAATGCGCCCTTAGCTCAGTTGGATAGAGCAACGGCCTTCTAAGCCGTAGGTCGTAGGTTCGAATCCTACAGGGCGTACCATCTCAACATCACTTCAGATGTCCAGCTTCAGCGAATTGCGATGAATTTTCCTTTTCCAACCACGTTTCCACTTCCTTAAGACTGAGTTGTACCTCCTCTCTGAGTGAAAAATCACCCAACGGCTGCTGTTCAAGTGCTGCACACATCGTGCTGGCTGAGCGCATTCCCATGCTGGCGCAGCTGCTTTTTAGCTGATGCGTCAGACGTTTTATCCGCTCATCGTCATGTGCTGCGCGGGCAGCGTCAATCTCATCTAATACAGGAAGAGTGTGTTGCTTAAAGAGCGCTAACCATTCGTGCACCTTTTGCCATCCCATAACCTGGATATCTCCAGACAACTGCTGAAAATCTAACCGTTTGTTGTCATTTTCTGATGCAAGCGGGAGAGTCGCACTACCGTGCAGATAATGCGTAATAAGTCGACTGAGTTCATCCCGGGGGACTGGTTTTTGAATAATGCCAAGGAACAGGGTGCTGGTTCTTTGGCTTAGCGTTTCGTCGATGACGTGCGCGCTAAAGCCGATCAGGCTAAGTGCCGGATAGTCGTGGGCTAACTGCTGTGCCAGCGTGATCCCGTCGATATCAGGAAGATCGAAATCAACCAGAGCAGCATCGTAGCGTGTATTTTCCTGCAATATTTTTAGCGCCTCAGCGGCACTGCTGGCAGCAGTAACCTGTGCGCCATTGAGGATGAGCATTTCAGTACTGATACGTTGTGTAAGGGGATTATCCTCGATAAGCAATAAGCGTAAGCCCTGTAACGATATGGAACGTTGTGCGGGTTTCATGATGGGCATCGTGGTTGCCCGCAATGGCAGACGCAGCTGGAAACAGCTCCCGACGCCGGGCGTGCTGGTGACGCTCAGCTCTCCCTGCATTGCCTGGGCGAGACTGGCGCTGATGGTTAGTCCGAGTCCGGTTCCACCTCGTTTACTGCTTACCTGAACAAACGGCTGAAAAATATCGTGCTGGCGGGCAGGGTCAATTCCACATCCCGTATCTTCAACCTCGATGTACCAGTTTTTGCCCTCACATCGGCTATGCAGGATGATGTGTCCCCGATCGGTAAAGCGTAGTGCGTTGTTTAATAAATTAGTAATGATTTGCCGGATGCGGCGCGGATCGCCACGGAGGGAAGCGGGAACGTCATCGGCAAAATCCGCAACCAGCACGACCGGGCGACCGGCAACGCGGCTGTTCATGAGTTGAAGCGTACTTTCCAGCAAGGGTTTGGGTTCAAAAGGCTCATCGCCTATCGCAACATTTTTTCCACCGGCTTCGATAGCGGAATAGTCGAGGATATCGTTGAGGATGGTCAGCAGAGACTCGCCCGAGTCGGTGATTGCGCGTAGATTTTCCCGATGCTGTGCCAGGATGGGATTGTCTGAGAGCAACTGCGCAGTGCCGAGGATACCATACAGCGGGGTGCGTATTTCATGGCTCATGGCGGCAAGAAACGCCGATTTTGCCTGGTTAGCTTTTTCAGCTTCTGCACGGGCCTGTCGGTGTTCAGATACCATAGAACGCAGCTCGGCGGTGCGAGCTTTAACCTGTGCGGCCAGATGTTCACGATGGCTATTGAGGGCGTGAACGCTGCCGCGAAAGGCATCCATCAACCGCCCGATTGTATCCAGTTCACGAACGCCTGCGGTTTCCGGGAATGGGGAGTCAATATCTCCCTCAAGCAGACGCTGTAACGCCTGGGTTTGCTGTGCCAGTGGTCGAGTGACTGAGCGATAAACCACACGCCAAAGTATAAGAATCAGCAAACATAATGACACGCCACCTAACAGCAGCAGCAAGTGTTGCCCACGCTGGCTGGCCTGTTTGAGATGCGCCAGTCCGCTTTGATTGCGTTGGCCGATGATTTCCACCAACTGGCTGACTTCGCTACTGAAACGGGTAAATTGCTCGATATTATTCTGCGATAAGATCTGCAATTGGGTGGTGATGTCATTATCCTGGCGATACAGGGACAGCAGCTCAATATAACGGCTAATCGTATTGACGGCGTCGGCAACCTGAGTACACACCACCGGATCTTCGATACGTATTTGTCGGCGGTGAAGTACTCTGACGGCGGCGTTTAGCTGGCTTTCCAGCGCCGCGAGGTTATTTTGCGCCTGGTTATTCCCCAGGTTCATGACCATTTGCTGCACGCGTAGCGCACTCAGGCGCAGTTCATTCATCTGGTTATAATATTCCAGATCGATATCGATGAGCCTGTCCAGCGCGTGTTCAGCGGCCTGCCCTTGATGGCTCTCAATCAAATCGTAAATGCTGGCCTGTGTCGCACCCGCCGACGTGGCGGCATTACTGGCCTGACCACGTGCCATTTCGGCAACGTCAGCGGTGGCCTCAATAATTTGCTGGCTGAGTTGTTGCTGTTGAATGCGTAATTTCAGGCGTTCGCCAACCATCTCCCCCTGATGGCTTAACGACCGGGCGATTTCTTTCTCCTGCTGTTCAATGGCAGAAGTATCAAAGTCCTGTTCACGAAGGGTTTTGAGTAATGTGGTAATTTTCAGACTCTGGGCAGTTAGCATTCTCCCCTGAGCCAGCCACATGTTTTCATTGTCTGCGGTGGTCAGATTTTGTGCGGAAAACAGTTCCCAGGCACTGGCCTCGCTGAGCTGGCGCGCCATATCCATGGTTGGAATTAGCGCCTGGGTATTGGCCTGCTCAACCTGGCTGACAAAACGCAGGTTATACCAGCCTGTCAGCGTACTGATAAGAGTCAGTGCCGCCATCAGGGCAAAGCCTATCCACAGTCGTTTGGTCAGAGATAAATTCACTGTCTGGTCGCCACAGATTAAAAAGGTTGAGTCCAAAAGAGGAAAGCAACTAGGATAAAGCCTTATCAATGTTGAGGCTATCATGCGCGTATTGCTTTTCCTGCTTATAACGCTTATTCCCGGCCTGGGTCACGCGACCGGGTCCGCATTGCTGCGCTGGCAGGATACGCAGCAGGCAGTCCCGGAACGGCAAACGGACGTTACTGCAAACAAAGTCTGGAAACTGTGCGCGCTGTATCCCAGCCTGAAAGACTCCTATTGGCTTTCCGTGAATTACGGCATGCTTGAGGCGGCGAGAAAATATGGAGTAAGCCTGAAGGTGTTAGAGGCGGGAGGGTATCGTCAGTTCTCCACGCAAAAAACACAAATCGCCCAGTGCCAGCAATGGGGAGCAGATGCCATATTGCTGGGTAGTAGCACGACGACCTTCCCGGATCTTTCCGCGCAGGTAGGCGCGTTGCCGGTCATTGAGGTAGTGAATGCGATACACGATCCGACGGTGAAAGCACGGGTCGGCGTTCCGTGGTTCCAGATGGGGTATCAGCCGGGTCGCTATCTGGTCAAGTGGAGCAGTGGCAAACCGTTAAAGGTTCTGCTATTGCCAGGACCTGATGACGCCGGAGGCAGCCGCGAAATGGTGGCAGGATTCCGTCAGGCGATTGCCGGTAGTCAGGTGCACATCGTGGATGTGGCGTTGGGGGATAATGATATTGAAGTTCAGCGCAACCTGTTACAGGAGATGCTTGAACGTCACCCGGATGTCGATGTGGTTGCCGGTACGGCAATTGCTGCGGAAGCGGCGATGGGAGAGAAGCGGAATCCGGGGACGCCGCTAACCGTGGTCTCTTTTTACCTGTCGCATCAGGTATATCGTGGACTCAAACGCGAAAGAATCATTATGGCTGCCAGCGATCAAATGGTCTGGCAAGGTGAACTGGCGATTCAACAGGCTATCAGAGTATTACAAGGGCAACCGGCACCGGAAAATATCAGCCCGCCTATCCTGGTGCTCACCCCGAAAAATGCCGACAGCGAGCATGTTCAGCGCTCGCTGTCTCCCGGCGGGTTCCGTCCGGTTTATCTGTATCAGTACACGTCGGCCGCTAAAAAATAACCTTCGCC
Source organism: Citrobacter sp. C13 (assembly GCF_014596815.2). Taxonomy (NCBI): domain Bacteria; kingdom Pseudomonadati; phylum Pseudomonadota; class Gammaproteobacteria; order Enterobacterales; family Enterobacteriaceae; genus Citrobacter; species Citrobacter sp. C13. The sequence goes on along the minus strand of NZ_CP115024.1, from coordinate 3,534,419 downwards.
GTGCTGTGTCACCAGTAAATCAGCCCGTAGCTTGTGGCGCAAACGGCGGATTAATACATCCACGGTGCGTAAGTCTGGATTGTCTACCCGTCGTGCCGAAAGCATACGCAGTAAACGTTCGCGGCTGAGAATTTCCCCCGGATTGGTGACAAAGGCGACCAGCATTTCATACTCGGCGCGGGTGAGTTTGATCGTCTCATCGCCCAGCTCCAGGGTATGCCGGGAGACATTCAGACAGTATCCGGCAAACTGATAGCAGTTATCTTTGGTCTCCGGCTGTGCCTGGCGGGCAAGATCGATACGCCAGAGCAAATTTTTAACCCGAACCACCAGTTCACGTAGCTCCAGCGGCTTGGTGACATAATCATCAGCGCCCATTTCCAGGCCAACGATCCGGTCAATTTGATCGCTACGACCTGTCACCAGAATTATCCCCACCGTTGAGCGTTCGCGCAGGGCGCGGGTCAGCATTAAGCCATTTTCGTCCGGGAGGTTGATATCCAACAGAATGAGATCGACAGGATGTTGTGACATGATTTCACGCAGACCAGCTCCGCTGGCGGTGACAGAGACATGATAACCTTCCTGTTCAAAATAAGCCTGTAACCGTGCCTGGGTGACCGGTTCATCTTCAACAATGACAATGTGATGCGGCATCCTGATGGCGTTCTCTTTCTGTTCATATCTGTTCACATTGTGCCGTAAGCCATTCATCCTGACCAGTGTTACTGTTCACATTTGAGAAATAAGATCCTCTGTAACTAAACCATAAGATTACAGGGGCTATTATGCGGAAACTATGGAGGGCGCTGCTCAGACCGAGCGCACGTTGGTCAGTGTTGGCGCTGGTCGTTATCGGGATTGTGGTCGGTATTGCGCTGATCGTCTTGCCGCACGTTGGTATTAAATTAACCAGTTCTACCGAGTTTTGCGTGAGCTGCCACAGTATGCAGCCGGTTTACGAAGAATATAAACAGTCTGCACATTTTCAGAATGCCTCCGGGGTACGCGCAGAATGTCATGACTGCCACATTCCATCCGATATTCCAGGCATGGTGAAACGTAAGCTGGAGGCCAGCAACGATATTTACCAAACCTTTGTTGCCCACTCTATTGATACTCCAGAGAAATTCGAAGCCAAACGCGCTGAGCTGGCGGAACGCGAATGGGCGCGAATGAAGGAGAACAATTCCGCGACCTGTCGTTCTTGTCATGACTATGATGCGATGGACCACGCTAAACAACATCCTGAAGCTGCGCGCCAGATGAAGATTGCGGCCAAGGACAACCAATCCTGTATCGACTGCCATAAAGGTATTGCACACCAGCTTCCCGATATGAGCAGCGGTTTCCGCAAGCAGTTTGATGAGTTACGCGCCAGGGCGAACGATGATGGCGAGACGCTCTACTCTCTGGACATCAAACCTATTTATGCCGCCAAAGGTGATAAAGAACCTGCAGGCTCACTGCTGCCCGCTTCTGAAGTGAAAGTGTTAAAGCGTGATGGTGACTGGCTGCAAATTGAAATTGTCGGCTGGACCGAGAGTAATGGGCGTCAGCGCGTGTTGGCGCAACTGCCGGGCAAGCGCATTTTTGTGGCTTCCATTCGTGGCGATATCCAGCAGCACGTGAAGACGCTGGAGCAAACCACCGTTGCGGAAACGAATACGCCATGGAGTAAATTGCAGGCCACTGCCTGGATGCAGAAGGGCGATATGGTCAACGACATCAAACCGATCTGGGCTTATGCCGACTCACTCTATAACGGAACCTGTAACCAATGCCACGGCGCACCAGAGAAAGAACACTTTGATGCTAACGGTTGGATTGGCACGTTGAACGGCATGATTGGATTTACCAGTCTGGATAAACGTGAAGAACGTACCTTGCTGAAATATCTGCAAATGAATGCCTCTGACACTACGGATAAGCCGCATGGCGATAAGGGAGAAAGCAATGAAAAATAACGATCTCTTTCAGGCATCGCGCCGACGTTTTTTGCTGCAACTGGGCGGCTTGACCGTAGCAGGTATGTTAGGGCCTTCGCTGCTCACGCCGCGTAGCGCTAATGCCGCAGAGGTGCAGGGGGCAGGCGTCAAAGAGGGGATTCTGACCGGTTCTCACTGGGGGGCCATTCGTGCCACCGTGGTTGACGGTCGTTTCATTGAGGCCAGGCCGTTCGAGCGCGATAAATACCCGTCAAAAATGATCGCCGGACTCCCGGATCACGTACATGGTGGAGCGCGTATTCGCTACCCGATGGTCCGCGTGGACTGGTTGCGTAAACGCCATCAGAGCGATACCTCGCAACGTGGAGATAACCGCTTTGTGCGCGTTTCGTGGGATGAAGTGCTGGATTTCTTCTATCAGGAACTGGAGCGCATTCAGAAGACTTATGGTCCGAGCGCGCTGCTAACGGCCAGCGGCTGGCAATCGACCGGGATGTTCCACAATGCTTCCGGGATGCTGGCGCGTGCCATTGCGCTGCATGGCAACAGCGTGAGTACGGGGGGCGACTATTCCACCGGTGCCGCTCAGGTCATTCTGCCACGTGTGGTGGGATCAATGGAGGTCTATGAGCAGCAAACCTCCTGGCCACTGGTACTCGAAAACAGCAAAACCATTGTGCTGTGGGGTTCTGATCTCATCAAAAACCAGCAGGCGAACTGGTGGTGTCCGGATCATGATGTCTACGAATACTACGAGCAACTGAAGGAAAAAGTGGCACGGGGCGAGATTTCGGTCATCAGCGTTGACCCGGTCGTCACCTCGACTCATGACTACCTGGGCCGCGACAAGGTTAAGCACATCGCCGTGAATCCGCAGGCTGATGTACCGCTACAGCTGGCGCTGGCACACACGCTGTATACCGAGAAGCTCTACGATAAGCATTTCCTCGAGAACTACTGCGTTGGGTTTGAGCAATTTCTGCCTTATCTGCTGGGAGAAAGTGACGGACAGCCTAAAGATGCCCAGTGGGCGGAAAAAATCTGCGGGATTGATGCTGAGACAATCCGTGAACTGGCACGGCAGATGGCGGGCGGCAGAACGCAAATTATTGCCGGCTGGTGCGTGCAGCGTATGCAGCACGGGGAACAGTGGGCGTGGATGATCGTGGTGCTGGCCTCAATGCTCGGGCAAATTGGCTTACCCGGGGGGGGATTTGGCTTTGGCTGGCACTACAACGGCGCGGGCACCCCAGGGCGTAAAGGCGTTATCCTGAGCGGATTTTCTGGTTCCACCACCGTTCCACCGGTACATGACAGTACCGATTATAAGGGCTACAGCAGTACCATCCCGATCGCGCGTTTTATCGATGCGATTCTGGAGCCGGGCAAGAGCATTAACTGGAACGGTAAAACCGTCAAACTGCCACCGTTGAAGATGTGCGTTTTTGCCGGGACCAACCCGTTCCATCGTCACCAGCAGATCAACCGTATTATTGAGGGCTGGCGTAAGCTGGAAACCGTTATCGCCATCGACAATCAGTGGACGTCGACCTGTCGATTCGCCGATATCGTATTGCCGGCGACGACCCAGTTTGAACGTAACGATCTTGACCAGTATGGCAACCACTCCAACCGCGGCATTATCGCTATGAAGCAGCTGGTGCAGCCGCAGTTTGAAGCGCGTAATGATTTCGATATTTTCCGCGATCTTTGCCGCCGCTTTAACCGTGAAGAAGCGTTCACAGAAGGGCTGGATGAGATGGGCTGGTTGAAGCGCATCTGGCAGGAAGGAAGCCAGCAAGGGAAGGGACGCGGTGTTCATCTTCCGGCTTTCGACGTTTTCTGGAATCAGCAAGAGTACGTTGAATTCGAACATCCGCAGATGTTTGTCCGCCATCAGGCCTTCCGCGAAGATCCTGACCTTGAACCTCTGGGGACGCCGAGCGGTTTGATCGAGATCTATTCGAAAACTATTGCCGATATGCAATATGACGATTGCCAGGGGCATCCAATGTGGTTTGAGAAAATCGAACGTTCACACGGTGGGCCTGGATCGCAACGTTGGCCGCTGCATCTGCAATCCGTCCACCCGGATTTCCGTCTGCATTCACAGCTCTGCGAGTCCGAAGCGCTGCGTAAGCATTACGCGGTAGGTGGCAAAGAGCCGGTGTTTATTAACCCGCAGGATGCCAGCGCCAGGGGGATCCGCAACGGCGATATAGTTCGTGTATTTAACGCGCGTGGACAAGTTCTGGCCGGCGCGGTTGTCTCCGATCTCTACTCGCCGGGCGTGGCGCGCATCCATGAAGGGGCCTGGTACGATCCTGATAACGGTGGCGAAACCGGAGCGCTGTGTAAATACGGCAATCCGAACGTGTTAACGATAGATATCGGCACATCTCAACTGGCGCAGGCGACCAGCGCCCATACTACGCTGGTGGAAATTGAGAAGTATACCGGCAAAGTGGATAACGTGACGGCGTTCAGCGGCCCGATAAAAATGGTGGCGCAGTGTGAATATGTCCCGGCTGAGCAGGTGAAGTCATGATAAAAGACACCTCCCTGACAACAGAACAGATGGCCTGCGTTTATGCCTGGCTGGCGCAAATGTTTTCCCAGGAGCGTGACGGTGAAGGATTAGCGCAATTGCAGTCCAGCGAAATGGCTGAGTGGTTCGCGGTGCTCAAAGGCGAGCCGCTGCTTGAGGCGCAGGTTCTTCAACTGGAAGCGAAAATTGCCGCGCTCAAGGTCCGTGAAGACGCTACTCTGGAACTGGCGGCTGATTTTTGCAGCCTGTTCCTGATGTCGGATAAACACGCAGCGTTACCCTACGCATCGGCTCATCTTGAAGAAGGGCCAAACTACGGGGTCATTAAACAACTGTTATCTGATGCGGGCATGCAGGTAAGCGATACGTTTAGCGAATCAGCCGATCATCTGGCGATTTTTATCGAACTGCTGAGTCATCTGCATTTTTCTCTTGGTGAGCCAGGGGTTAGCCGTCAGCGTATTGATGCGTTGCGCAGAGAAACGCTGGCGGGGCTGTTACGCTGGTTACCGGAGTTCACCACTAAATGCCGCAGATATGATGACTTTGGTTTCTACGGCGCGTTGAGCCAGCTGCTGCTGGCATTTGTCAGGCTGGATCATCAGAACTGAGTGATGGCCTGAGCCACAGAAAAACGGGAGCACATTCGCTCCCGTTTTAACCCTATCACCGCACAACCAGCACCGGGCATTTCGCGTGGCGGACTACGGCTGCCGCCGTTGACCCCAGCAAATACGTGCTAAAACCGGGCTTATGTGAGGCAATGACAATAAGCTCGGCGTCCACCGCTTCCGCCACCTTGAGGATCTGATCTTTTGGTGGGCCGTAAACGACGTGAGTCTGACTCCTGCCCGCAGGAATATTGAACTGCTTAATAATCTCTTCGAGTTTTTCGCTGGCCTTGGCCTGCAAACCACTTCTGTCCGGAAATTCGGTAGAGTAGGCCAGCCCCAGCGAGGCATAGAACGGAACGGTAGGAATAACGGCTAAAAAGTGAACCTTCGCGGTTTTGGCATGCGCCTGGACCTGCGGAACAACATGACGAGTTAAATCGGTTTCAGAGATATCAATGGGCACCAGAATTGAGCGATACATATTCACTACCTCCTGTTTGTTTACCTCTACTCTGAGTGTAGCGAAAGTCGTCTCTGTATAATAAGTGACCAGATCAAGATTGCATGCATAAAATGTACGTCAATGAAAGGTGTGCGCCGCAAGTCTTATCGTGAATATATATCTGAGCAAAAACTAAAAGGGAAGTCTCTTCGTAAATGCTTGTCATCTCGAAATAGAAAAGGATTCATTTTCATGTCTTTTCATTGTATATTTTATTATATAACGAGTGTCGCTAAGGGATGAATTTTAACGCACCTCAGTAATCATTGGATTTTTATTCTTATATTTCCATAATTAATAGTTAATTAAACCGTAGATTGAGATTAAAATTCTGATTTTAAACGGAATTTGATATTTACATTTCGTTCTCATTAATTATGCGAGCCCCTTCAAACTTACCCGTTAGCTGATTCTTATTTCTCTCTTCGCTTGATGAATATCAATAAGTAGCTGCTTTAGTATATTTATTGTCTACCCCTAAAAGGGTATTCGTCTGATGGAGATAAAAGATGAGAAAAATAAATAAAACTATCCTATGGACGATGCTGCTGTGCATTGCTCTTGGGGCTATTATTGTGTTGGCTGGGCAATGGACATTGCACAAAACCTCGAGCACGGAATTTTGTTTGTCGTGCCATACGATGCAGGCACCTTATGAGGAATATACCGGCTCGGTTCACTTCCAGAATCAGAAAGGCATTCGCGCAGAATGCGCGGACTGTCATATCCCGGAGGGCGGTCTGGATTTTCTGGTGGCTAAGCTGCGGGCCTCAAAAGATGTTTATCATCAGTTCATAACCAAAAAAATCGATACCCCGGAAAAATTTGAAGAACACCGTCTGGAGATGGCGCAAACCGTTTGGGCACAGCTCAAGGCTAATGATTCTGCGACCTGCCGTAGCTGCCACAGTATGGACGCCATGGATCTTGCCGCACAAAGCGCGGATGCCCAGAAGATGCACAAAATGGGCATCGCAGAAAAGCAAACCTGTATTGATTGCCACAAGGGCGTCGCCCATTTCCCACCTGAAATAAAAATGGATGACAGCGCGCTCAAAGGGCTTGAAGCGCAGTCAGCCTCCACTCCAGCCTCGGCAACTGAACTTTATGCCGTAAGCAATACCGCGTTGGGCGATCTGGGAACCGTTTACCCGGCAACAAAAATGCAGGTTCTGAAAACAACGGACAACGCGCGACTGGTCGAGATTCGCGGTAGCCAGATGCAGGGAAGTGAACAGGTTATTTACTACGCAGCAGGGCAGCGTTTGATTCTTGCCAGCCTGAGTGAAAAAGGTCAGCAGTCGCTGAAGATCCTCTCCGACTGGAAAAAAGATGATTACGGCAATACGTGGCGAGATGTCGTGCTGCAGGGCGAATGGAGCGGTTCCGCTCTCGCCAGCCGCGAGCCGATGTGGGATTACGCGCGCAAACTCGACAATGTGTACTGCGCAGGCTGTCATGCGCCAATTCCGGCGAATCATTTCACGCTCAACGCCTGGCCTTCAGTAGCCAAAGGGATGGGGGCTCGCACCAATATCAGTGAAACCGAACTGGATATCCTGAGCCGTTACTTCCAGTACAACGCTAAAGACATGAATAAATAAGCGATCAATCAGGAGAAATCATGAAACTCACAAGACGTGACTTTATTAAGACGGCTGGCGCGGCAACCGGGACAATGGCGATTTCTTCGGTGATCCCAATGCCAGCCTGGGCCGAAGGCCAGAATGGCGGGGCAATCCTGACGGCAGCACGTTGGGGTGCGGTATACGTGGAAGTAAAAGACGGAAAAGTGGTTTCCTCAAAAGGTGCGTTGCCGAAAACGGTGCCGAACTCATTACAGCAAACCGCGCCAGATCAGGTTCATACCAATATCCGCGTTAAGTATCCGATGGTGCGCAAAAGCTATCTGGAAAACCCGGGTAAAGCGGATGGCAAACGCGGTAACGATCCTTTCGTGCGGGTTAGCTGGGAGCAAGCGCTGAAGCTCATTCATGAACAGCACAGCCGGATCCGCAGCAGCTATGGTCCCGCTTCGATATTTGCCGGTTCTTATGGCTGGCGATCCAGCGGCGTTCTGCATAAGGCGCAAACCTTACTGCAACGCTATATGAGCATGGCCGGTGGCTACGCCGGGCATACCGGAGATTATTCAACCGGTGCCGCGCAGGTGATCATGCCATACGTTGTGGGATCGGTTGAGGTTTATGAGCAGCAAACCACCTGGCCGATGGTGCTTGAGCACAGTCAGGTCGTGGTGCTGTGGGGGATGAATCCGCTCAACACCCTTAAGATTGCCTGGAGCAGCACGGATGAACAAGGGATTGAATACTTTAATCTGCTGAAGAAATCAGGGAAAAGCGTCATCGCCATCGATCCGATGCGTTCTGAAACTATCGAGTTCTTTGGTGATAACGCGACCTGGATTGCGCCACATATGGGGACCGATGTGGCAATGATGTTAGGGATAGCCCATACGCTGGTGAAGAAAAACCTTCACGACAAAGCCTTCCTGGAAAAATACACCACCGGATATCCGCAGTTTGAAGAGTACCTGCTCGGCAAGAGCGATAAAGTAGAGAAAACCGCCGAGTGGGCATCTGGCGTGTGTGGCGTGCCTGCTGAGCAACTGGAAAAGCTGGCGGAAATTTTCTCCAGCAACAAAACCATGCTCATGGCAGGTTGGGGGATTCAGCGCCAGCAATACGGTGAGCAAAAACACTGGATGCTGGTGACTCTGGCGGCGATGCTGGGGCAAATTGGTACCGAAGGCGGCGGCTTCGGGTTCTCTTATCACTATTCCAACGGCGGTAACCCAACGCGCACCGGTGGGGTCTTACCGGCGATCTCCGCCAAAATTGAGGGTGGGTCATCGGCAGGTAATGACTGGGCGGTTTCCGATGCGGTGACCAGCCTGCCGGTAGCGCGAATTGTCGAGGCGCTGGAAAACCCAGGCGGCAAATATCAACATAACGGTAAAGAGCAAACCTTCCCGGATATCAAAATGATCTGGTGGGCGGGCGGCGCTAACTTTACCCATCATCAGGATACCAACCGCTTAATCAAAGCCTGGCAGAAGCCTGAGCTGGTTGTCATCTCTGAGTGCTACTGGACCGCAGCGGCCAAACACGCCGATATCGTTCTGCCAATCACCACCTCGTTTGAGCGTAACGATCTGACCATGACCGGTGATTACAGTAACCAGCATTTGGTGCCGATGAAGCAGGTCATTGAGCCGCAGTTTGAAGCGCGTAGTGACTTTGATGTATTTGCCGATCTGGCCGAGATGATCAAGCCGGGGGGGAAAGCTGTCTACACCGAAGGCAAAGACGAAATGGCGTGGCTGAAGCAGTTCTATGACGTCGCCCAAAAAGCCGCCCGCGCCCAGCGTGTCGCCATGCCGCAATTCAACGCATTCTGGCAGCAGAATAAACTGATCGAAATGCGTGAGAATGAAAAGAATAACAAATATGTGCGCTACGCGGATTTCCGCAGCGATCCGGTGATGAACGCACTCGGAACGCCGAGCGGCAAGATAGAAATCTACTCGAAAACGATTGAAGGCTATCAGTATAAAGACTGTCCGCCGCATGCGTCCTGGATTGAACCGGATGAATGGAAAGGAACTGCGGATAAAGATCAGCTGCAGCTACTGACGGCGCACCCGGCACATCGTCTGCATAGCCAGCTGAACTACGCGTCGCTGCGTAAAGAATACGCGATTGCCAATCGTGAACCGGTGACGATTCATCCGGATGACGCAAAAGCCAGAGGGATTGCCGAGGGCGATCTGGTCCGCGTATGGAATGCTCGCGGACAGGTTTTGGTAGGAGCGCACGTCAGCGACGGCATCAAACCGGGCATCATCTGTATTCATGAAGGCGCCTGGCCGGATATTGAAAACGGTATCTGTAAAAATGGCGGTGCGAACGTGCTGACGGCGGATATCCCAACCTCACGGCTGGCGAATGGTTGTGCCGGGAATACCAGCCTGGTATACGCAGAAAAATACACCGGTGAAGCGCCAAAACTCACCGTCTTTGATGAGCCAGCCATTGTCACTATGTAATAAAGGCTGATAAACGGGAGCCGCAAGGTTCCCGTTTTTTATTGCTGTATTGGCAACGTTGACTGTCGTTACTCTGCCAGCACAATTACATCTCCCGTTGCCGGGGCGTCAGTTCCCGGTAGCCACAATCGCCCCCACGAACCGGTGCAATGACAGCCAAGCAGTTTTTCGGGGTGTTGTTGCTGAATAAATTGTCGGGTCCGCCATAGCTTAGCGGGGGAGGCTGCACGTAAATGAAACCCACCGACGAGGGCATAAATTTTGTTAACCCCGGTGATTTTCTGGCAATGGCGTACGATGTTTTCTATTCCCCGATGCCCGCAACCGGTAATGATGACTAACCCGCGTGCAGATTTATAGATCAATACGCCTTCGTCACTGATGTAATCTGGCTGGAGTTTTTTCTCGCTAATCACGCCATAGGACTGTGGCGTGGGGACGCTAATTTCTCCGGACCACAAAAAGCGATCGCTGATAGCCAGCGGCTCGCGGGTGTATTCCATTATGAATCGAGAGTAGTTGTTATCTAGCGAGAGTTTTTTAATTTTTCGTGGTATTCCCGCAACCGTTATCGATGCGTAACGCTCGCAGGCCAGTTGAGGATGGCAAATGATACGGCTGTTATCCGCAAGCCACGGCACGCCGCCGCAGTGATCATAATGACCGTGCGAAAGTACTACGGCGGTTAATTGGGTCAGGTCTACGCCCATTTGCGTAGCGTTGTGCATGAAGCTGCCATCCGGCCCGGTATCAAACAATATTGTGGTTGTTTCATCCTGAACTAACAGACTTAATCCAGGCTTGGCCAGTAATGATTTTCCAGCGCCAGCAGCGCGTCGGTTTTCAAGCAGCACCGTGAGGGTTAAAGCCATGCCTGACTCCCGTATTAAAACGGCATATTGTAATGCATCGGTTTTGAGAGCGCTGTGATCTCAGCGCTCTTTAACGTTATCCGTCATTCACGCACAATTTTGCCTGCGTTTCCTGCATCGCTGTCATTCCAGCTACCGTGACCATTTGTTTTAATCGTATAGGTGGCATAGCCGACACGGAAGGTCATCGTATCCTTATAGGTATTTACGTCACGCACTTCATTACCATTGACGTAAACGCCGGAATCTTCCACGTGAATATCAACGCTGCGTTGACCATTGGCAAATTTGGCTACGTAATTTCCGCTGAATTTGCCATCAATACCGGCATTATCGTGGTTATCCGTGTTAGTGGTATTTTGCTGTTTTTCACCATGATGATGACGATTCTGCTGGCCGTTGCTGTTCTCAATAAAGCCATGATCGCGGTTCCACTGATAGGATTTATTCACATCGCAGCCATTGAGTTCACTCATCTGCGTACAACCTGAACGTTCATACTTTTTCTGCATTGCCGGGGTAATTGCACATGCTGTTGTGGCAGTTGTCAGGCCAAGGACCAGGAGGGTTAGCAGACGTTTATTCATTTTTTACTCACTATCATCATTAAATTTATTTATAGGAATGCGAACTTTTTGACTGTCATGTTTACGACGACGGCAGTCTCCCATTAAATATTAATGAAGCATACCAGGGGGAATCCTAATTTATAATTAGGGTGGGGTGATCAATGCTGTAATACGCAACATAATAAGCTGTTTATTTACTTATTTTATACAATCCGGGTAGAGAACTAAGATGTATTTACTTTTAGAAGAAGGATTTAATGAATTATTAATATTGACATTAACGATGAAGTAGGTCGCGGGCTTGTATATAAACAGGCCCGCGTGGGGAGAATAGTCCACAATATTCAAACTTCGCGTATTTATGGATGTCGTTGTCAATATAGTTCGTCTTTACCCCTGAGTGGAAATCTGCGCGCGGTGCTGCTCGGCCTGCACCTCATGAGCAAATGAATGGCCGTTGTTTACCGATTGGTGAACAACCATCGCTTTTTCATGTTCATTCATTTGTGAAAATGATTTCGCATTGGTTGATGTTGACGATGAATTATTTGCCTGCGCGGCATGTGCTTGTGCCATTTGTTGATGTGCAGGGGCATCGCTGTTATTCATCATTTCATGAGCCATTGCGGCCTGCTGATGCATTTTGGGTGTTTCTGCCGCATTAACGCCAGCTGAAATAAAAAACGCGATAGCTAAAAAAGAGGACATCTTATTCATCATATTTCTCCTGTTTGGGTTTATGGAAGAAAGTATAATTAATAGGGGCTGTCAGTGGCGTGACAGGATTATGACGGTTGTGTCAGACAACAGGTGATGACGGGTATAAGCGTCATCACCATAAATTACATCGCGTGCTTGGGCAGCGTCAGAATAAAGCGAGTGGCATGAGGGTCGGAAGTCACCGAGACTTTTCCTTGATGGGCAGTCACAATCGATTTCACAATCGCCAGACCAATGCCGCTGCCTTCGCCCTTACGTTGTCGTGAAGGGTCCACTCGATAAAAGCGGTCAAAGAGTCGCGGAAGATGTTGCGGGGGAATGGGGTTTCCGGGATTCTCAACGACTATCTGCACCTGGCCATCCGCCTCTTTCACCCGCACGGTTACCGACTCGCCTTTTGGCGTATAGCGCATGGCATTTGACAGCAGATTACTCATTGCCCGGCGTAACATTAATGGGTCGCCAGAAACCCAGCATGCACGTCCTTCAAAACGTAAACCAACCTCACGCTCTTCAGCCCAGGCTTCGAAAAAGTCGAATACTTTACCGACCTCATCAGCCAGATTGAGCGCTTTTTTTTCTGGGATCAGCTGATTGTTATCCGCCTGCGCCAGAAACAGCATATCACTCACCATCTTCGACATACGGCCAAACTCTTCGAGATTAGAATACAGCACATCTTCGAGTTCTTTTTGGCTGCGGGTCTGGCTGAGCGCAATTTCCGTTTGGGTGACGAGATTAGTTATTGGCGTGCGGATCTCATGGGCAATATCCGCCGAGAAGTTCGACTGGCGTTTAAATACGTCCTCGATGCGTTCGATCATGTGATTAAACGAACTCACCAGCTGTTCCAGTTCAATAGGAACCGCTTGCGGATCGAGGCGTACATCGAGATCTTTCGAGGTGATATTTTGGATGCGACGACTGACATTACGGATCGGTTCATGGCCTTTGTATACGGCGAAAAGCACGATAAAAACAATCATCATGCTAATCAGCGATGCCGTCATAATCAGCTTGTTTTTCAGATCGTTAATATAGTGCAGATGAAAGTCGATCGATAATGCCAGATACAAGGTATACGCTGGTTTTCCATCGGCAAGCTGTCCTACCGGCAGGCGAATCATTCGCCAGTTAGACGATGTTTTCTGTCCGTGAATATGTTTGGAGGTTTGCAGCGTGGGGCCTGAGATAATAAAAACGTCACTGGCATGGGCATTTTTATCCGGCCTTGCGCTGGCGATAAATTGCCGGAGATCCGGCGCATTGGGCGAATGAAAAATGGCCTTCTGGTTGCTATCTTCCAGAGAAATAATGACGTTCGAATAACCCGCCACCACATTTTTTAGCGTTTCCAGGCGGCGTGATTCTGGCTCGTTGGGTTGGTTAATAATCCTCTCCAGCGTGGCGCTAATCTCTTGTAAATCGTTGATGTCCTGCTCGGCGAAGTGGACTTTCACGGAGTGGATCATTATCCATGCAAAGGCGAAAAATGAAGCAATTGTCGCCAGGCTGATAAAAAAGGTCAGTCGTGTCGCCAGTGAAAAAGGGCGCCGCCATCGTTTACTGGTCATCAGGAACCTCAAGCATATATCCCACACCGCGCACGGTCTGAATCAGTTTCGGCTCAAAATCGTTATCAATTTTGGCGCGCAGACGCTTAACAGCGACGTCGATAGCATTAGTATCGCTGTCAAAATTCATATCCCAGACCTGGGAGGCGATCAGTGAGCGGGGTAAAACTTCCCCCTGATGGCGCAGGAAAAACTCAAGCAGCGTAAACTCTTTGCTGGTCAGGGTGATGCGCGTACCGCTGCGGGTGACTTTCCTGCTGACCAGATCGACCATTAAATCCGCGACCTGAAATTGGCTTTCGACAATCACCGCAGCGCCCCGGCGCAGCAGCGTTCTGACCCGAGCCAGCAGTTCGGCGAAGGCAAACGGTTTAACCAGGTAATCATCAGCACCCAATTCCAGACCTTTAACCCGATGCTCAATGGTACCCAGTGCGGTGAGGAGAAGAATGGGCATTCCTTTGTTGGCGGAACGCAGCATCCGCACGATATCCCAGCCGTTTACATCCGGCAGCATGATGTCGAGTATGAGCAGGTCGTAATCGCCGGTCATCGCCAGGTGATACCCGTTCAGGCCGTTATCCGCTAAATCCACGACAAAACCCGCTTCCGTCAGGCCTTTTGTCAGGTATTCACCGGTTTTTTTCTCATCTTCGACTATCAAAACCTTCATCGCATTCTCCTTCTCGCACTGGTTGTGCGGACTTTCAATTCTAGGGAAGCGGGATCGGATAGCAATCGGTTATTGGGAAAATGACAGTTTTGTCATTTTCCTGTCACCGGTTAAACAGAGTCAATTCGTTAAAGTACAAGACTATAAATTCCTACTTATTTTAGGGACATCAGTCCGGTCAGGACGAGAAGAACTATGAGCAAATTTAAGCTTCTTACTCTCAGCGCTATATTCGTGCTCGCTGGTTGTTCATTGGCGCCGGACTATCAGCGCCCGGCTTTGCCGGTGCCACAGCAATTTTCTTTAAGCCAGAATTCCCTGGTGTCGGCTCCTGGCGAATACCAGGACACGGGGTGGCGAACCTTTTTTGTTGACAACCAGGTGAAGGCGTTGATTGGTGAGGCGCTGATCAATAACCGCGATTTACGCATGGCGACGCTGAAGGTTCAGGAAGCGCGAGCGCAGTATGGCGTCACGGACGCTGACCGTTATCCGCAAATCACGGCAGGCTCCAGTGGTACCTACAGCGGTAAATTAAAAGGTGATAGCAGCACCGATCGTGAATTCGAAGCTGGACTCAATCTCAGTTTCGACCTGGATTTCTTTGGGCGGCTTAAAAATATGAGTGAAGCCGAACGGCAGAACTTCTTCGCCAGCGAAGAGGCGCGTCGGGCGGTGCATATCTTATTAATTTCCAACGTGTCACAAAGTTATTTCAACCAGCGCCTGGCTTACGCGCAGTTGCAAGTTGCCGAAGAAACGCTGCAAAACTATCAGCGCTCTTACGCTTTTGTAGAGAAGCAACTGATAACCGGTAGCACCAACGTACTGGCGTTGGAACAAGCACGCGGTGTGATTGAAAGTACGCGTAGCGAAATTGCCAAGCGTAAAGGTGAGTTGGCACAGGCCAATAACGCGCTGCAACTGTTGCTGGGTACATACGGGAAATTACCCGATGACCAGGCGCGCAGCCGTGGGGATCTTAAACCGGTAACGCTGCCGCCATCGCTTTCGTCGCAAATACTGTTGCAGCGCCCGGATATTATGGAAGCTGAGCACGGATTATTGGCGGCAAATGCCAATATCGGTGCTGCGCGGGCGGCATTTTTTCCGTCGATAACGTTGACCAGTTCCGTGTCCAGTAGCAGTAGCGATCTTTCCAATTTATTTAATGCCTCCAGCGGCATGTGGAATTTTGTCCCCAAAATAGATCTTCCAATCTTCAACGCCGGACGTAATCAGTCCAATCTCGACCTGGCAGAAATTCGCCAGCAACAGTCGGTAGTGAATTACGAACAAAAAATTCAGAACGCGTTTAAAGAAGTGGCGGATGCACTGGTGTTGCGCCAAAGCATTGCCGATCAAATTAGCGGGCAGCAGCGTTACCTGGATTCATTGCAAATCACACTACAGCGCGCCAGAGCGCTTTATCAGAATGGTGCAGTTAGCTATATCGAAGTATTAGATGCAGAACGTTCTTTATTCGCTACGCAGCAATCGCTGCTCGATCTTAATTACGCCCAACAGGTTAATGAAATTAAGCTGTTTGCTGCCTTAGGCGGCGGTTGGGTGGAGTAATCCTTAATATTAACTTTTCAGGAGCATGATGTATGAATACTACCGCCAAAGCCGTGCTGTTTAGCCTTTTCTCTATGGTTATGTTTAACGCCCAGGCCAATGAAAATCAGCATGGCGAGATGATGAATATGCAGCCAGCGGCTCAACAGGAACAACTCATTAGTGCTACCGGGGTGATTGAAGCTGTTGATATGGAGAGTAAAAAAATCACGATCAAACATGACCCTATTCCAGCGGTGAACTGGCCGGCCATGACGATGCGCTTTACGCTGGTTGCTGATACGAAGGCTGATGATATTAAGCCTGGCGATAAGGTCGCGTTTACGTTTGTTCAGCAGGGAAATCTCTCTGTGTTACGCGATATTCACATCAGTAAATAACGTTCTCGCTGGTCTCTTTTATTCTTGCCCGGGTTTTTGCGAACGCGGGCGAGACTATCGCGCAATGGAAATCACTATGGCGTCTTTAAATATTAAAAATACCGCGCTTATTCTCGGTAGCATGATTGCCGGCGGGATTATTTCTGTCGGTGTTTATACTTATTATTCATCGGCAAAGATATTGTCTGTAGCCGGGCCAGTTCAGCAAAAAGAAGCCAGAAAAGTGTTGTTCTGGTATGACCCCATGTATCCGAACACGCGCTTTGATAAACCGGGTAAATCGCCGTTTATGGATATGGATCTGATCCCGAAATATGCCGATGAAGAGACCGCGAACGCGTCATCACCAGGCGTGCGCATCGATCCTACACAGACCCAGAACCTGGGGCTGAAAACAGAGCCAGTGCGTCGTGGACCACTGCACTACGCGCAAACTTTCCCGGCCAACGTTAGTTATAACGAATACCAGTTTGTTATTGTTCAGGCACGTTCTGCGGGCTTTATCGAGAAGGTTTACCCGCTGACAGTGGGGGACAAAATTAAGCAGGGTTCGCCGCTGATCGACCTGACTATTCCTGATTGGGTTGAGGCGCAGAGTGAATATTTATTGCTGCGGGAAACGGGAGGTAGCGCGACGCAGGTGGAAGGGATTCTGGAGAGATTACGTCTGGCTGGAATGCCTGAAGCGGATATTCAGCGCTTAAAATCGACGCGTAAAATTCAGACCCGCTTTACCCTGAAAGCCCCTATCGATGGGGTGATCACCGCATTCGATTTGCGTACCGGTATGAACATTTCTAAAGACAATGTGGTCGCGAAAATTCAGGGTATGGACCCGGTATGGGTCAGCGCGTCGGTTCCGGAATCAATCGCCTGGCTGATTAAAGATGCCTCGCAATTTACCATCACCGTGCCCGCCTGGCCGGATAAGCCTTTTACCATCAGCAAGTGGAGTATCTTACCAAGCGTTGATGCGACCACGCGGACGTTGCAGCTCCGTTTGCAGGTTGATAACCCCGATGAGGCGCTCAAGCCTGGGATGAATGCTTACCTGCAACTGAAAACACAAAGCGAGCCAATGCTGCTGATCCCGTCTAAAGCGCTGATTGATACGGGTACCGAGCAGCGGGTAATCACCGTTGATAACGAAGGCCGATTTGTACCGAAACAGGTTGCGGTATTCCATGAATCTCAGGGGCTGACGGCTATCCGCTCCGGCCTGACCGAAGGCGAAAAAGTGGTGTCCAGTGGCCTGTTCCTGATTGATTCCGAAGCGAATATCTCTGGCGCACTGGACCGTATGCGCGCCCAGAACAGTAAGACGCAAGACGCAGCCGCCATGCCAGCCCAGGCGACCCATTCACACTGAGGACATGATAAATGATTGAATGGATTATCCGTCGTTCGGTGGCAAACCGTTTTCTGGTGATGATGGGGGCGCTGTTTCTTAGCGTCTGGGGAACCTGGACCATCATCAATACGCCGGTTGATGCGCTGCCCGATCTTTCTGATGTTCAGGTGATCGTCAAAACCAGCTATCCGGGTCAGGCGCCGCAACTTGTTGAAAATCAGGTGACCTACCCGCTGACCACCACCATGCTGTCGGTACCCGGCGCGAAAACCGTGCGCGGTTTCTCGCAGTTTGGTGATTCCTACGTGTACGTCATTTTCGAAGATGGTACCGATCCTTACTGGGCGCGCTCGCGCGTACTGGAGTATCTCAACCAGGTTCAGGGAAAATTACCGGCTGGCGTTAGCGCGGAAATGGGACCGGACGCCACGGGCGTCGGCTGGATATTTGAGTATGCGCTGGTGGATCGCAGCGGGAAACATGATCTGGCGGAATTACGTTCTCTTCAGGACTGGTTTTTAAAGTATGAGTTAAAAACGATTCCTAACGTGGCGGAAGTCGCCTCGGTAGGCGGCGTGGTTAAACAGTATCAGGTCGTTATCGATCCGATGAAGCTGACGCAATATGGCATCAGCCTGGCGGACGTGAAATCGGCGCTGGATACGTCGAATCAGGAAGCGGGCGGCTCATCTGTTGAGATGGCCGAAGCGGAATATATGGTCCGTGCCAGTGGATATCTGCAAACGCTTGATGATTTCAATAACATCGTCCTGAAAACAGGGGCCGACGGTGTACCTGTTTACCTGCGCGATGTGGCGCGCGTACAGATTGGGCCGGAAATGCGCCGTGGGATCGCCGAACTGAATGGCGAAGGCGAAGTCGCGGGAGGGGTGGTTATCCTGCGTTCCGGTAAAAATGCGCGTGAGGTGATCTCCGCCGTTAAAGCCAAACTCGATACGCTGAAAAGCAGCCTGCCGGAAGGCGTAGAGGTAGTTACAACATACGATCGCAGTCAGCTCATCGATCGCGCCATTGATAACCTCAGCTATAAGCTGCTGGAAGAGTTTATCGTTGTGGCGCTGGTGTGTGCGCTGTTCCTGTGGCATTTGCGTTCGGCGCTGGTGGCGATTATTTCTCTGCCGCTGGGGTTGTGTATCGCGTTTATCGTGATGCATTTCCAGGGGCTGAACGCCAATATCATGTCGCTTGGGGGAATTGCCATTGCCGTCGGGGCGATGGTTGATGCCGCAATCGTGATGATTGAAAACGCCCATAAGCGGCTGGAAGAGTGGGGGCATCATCATCCGAATGAAAAGCTGGATAACGCAACGCGCTGGAAGGTTATTACTGATGCCTCGGTAGAAGTCGGCCCGGCATTGTTCATCAGCCTGCTGATTATCACCCTGTCGTTTATCCCCATTTTCACGCTTGAGGGGCAAGAAGGGCGACTGTTTGGCCCGCTGGCGTTCACCAAAACGTATGCCATGGCAGGCGCGGCATTTCTGGCGATTGTGGTTATTCCGATCCTGATGGGATTCTGGATCCGTGGAAAAATACCGGCCGAAAGCAGCAACCCGCTTAACCGTTTTCTGATCCGTATTTACCATCCGTTGTTGCTGAAGGTGTTGCACTGGCCCAAGACCACCATTCTGGTGGCGGTGCTTTCAATACTGACGGTTGTCTACCCGCTGAATAAAGTCGGTGGTGAATTCCTGCCGCAGATTAACGAAGGTGATCTGCTGTATATGCCTTCGACATTGCCGGGGATCTCAGCGGCGCAGGCAGCGGACATGCTGCAAAAAACCGACAAGCTGATCATGACCGTTCCTGAAGTGGCACGCGTGTTTGGTAAAACCGGTAAGGCAGAAACCGCAACAGACTCCGCGCCGCTGGAAATGGTTGAAACGACGATCCAACTGAAGCCGCAGGACCAGTGGCGTCCGGGGATGACGATGGACAAAATCATCGCCGAGCTGGACAAAACCGTACGCTTGCCGGGGTTGGCGAATCTGTGGGTTCCGCCGATTCGTAACCGTATCGACATGCTCTCTACGGGGATCAAAAGCCCAATTGGCATTAAGGTGTCGGGTAATGTTCTGGCAGATATCGACGCCACGGCGGAGCAAATTGAAGAGGTGGCCAGAACCGTGCCGGGTGTCTCTTCGGCGCTGGCCGAGCGTCTGGTGGGCGGACGCTATCTCAACGTAGATATCAATCGTGAAAAAGCGGCCCGGTACGGCATGACCGTAGGTGCAGTGCAGCTGTTTGTCACTTCAGCGGTAGGAGGGGCAATGGTGGGCGAAACGGTGGAAGGGATTGCACGCTATCCTATCAACCTGCGCTATGCGCAGAGCTATCGTGATAGCCCGGAAGCATTGCGTAATCTGCCGATTCTGACGCCCATGAAACAGCAAATTACGCTGGCGGATGTCGCCGATGTGACGGTGGTTTCGGGGCCTTCGATGCTGAAAACCGAAGATGCGCGACCAACCAGTTGGATTTACATCGACGCCCGAGATCGTGACATGGTCTCAGTGGTGAACGATCTGAAAAAAGCTATTGCTGAAAAGGTCCAGTTAAAGCCGGGGACCAGCGTGGCGTTTTCGGGGCAATTCGAGCTGCTTGAGCGCGCCAGCCATAAGCTCAAGTTGATGGTGCCAATGACGCTGATGATTATCTTCGTCTTGCTTTATCTGGCCTTCCGTCGCTTTGGCGAAGCGCTGCTGATTATCACCAGTGTGCCTTTTGCGCTGGTGGGCGGCATCTGGTTCCTTTACTGGATGGGTTTCCATATGTCGGTCGCAACAGGGACCGGATTTATCGCCCTGGCAGGTGTTGCTGCGGAGTTTGGCGTGGTGATGCTGATGTACTTGCGCCACGCTATTGAAGCCGAACCCGCGCTGGAAAATCCGCAAACCTTTACGGCGGATAAGCTGGATGAAGCGTTATATCACGGTGCCGTGCTGCGCGTGCGGCCAAAAGCGATGACCGTGGCGGTGATTATCGCGGGTCTGTTACCTATCTTGTGGGGGACGGGAGCAGGCTCAGAAGTCATGAGCCGCATCGCCGCGCCGATGATTGGCGGCATGATCACCGCGCCATTGCTGTCGCTATTCATTATTCCGGCTGCGTATAAGCTGATGTGGCTGCACAGACACCGTAGCCAAAAGTAATGCTTTGAAACGCTCGCCTGCGTCGGTTTGGTCGCCGAAGCAGGCGCTGCGTTATACCTCCAGTGCCTTCACGCGTTTGCGGTACTCGCCCGGCGTACAGCCAAATTCTCGTAAAAAGACTTTATGGAATGACGATTCGCTGGCGTAGCCCACCGACTCGGCCACCACAACCAATGGCTGCGACCCACGTGACAGCATCTGGGCAGCGAATTGCAGGCGTAAAGTGGTTAATACTGCGAGCGGCGTGGAGTTTGAGACTTCACGAAATAGCTGCGCGAAGCTGGCCCGCGACATATGCGCACGTTTCGCCAGTTCTTCGACGGTCCAGGCAAACGCCGGGGACTCCAGCATCATGAAGACGACAGCCCCTAGTTTGGGATGAAGCAGTAGATTCAACACGTTTTGAACGGGGGTCGCCTTGGTTAACCATTCGCGAACGGCTAAGGCGAACAGTGTGGCGCATTGTTGACTGCAGACTACACTGGAACCTGGCAGAGTACTCATGGATTCCTGTTGCATCAAAGCAATCATGGCCTTGAGCCAATGGCTGACAGGGCTATTTTCATCAGGTGCCAGAACCAATACTTCCGGTAACGCAGTTAAAAAATAGCGTGAGGAAGCGTGCAATCGAAGGCTGCCACAAACAATGTGTGTTTGTTCATCGCCAGACTGGCAGAGCCGATGTGCGGAGTTTTGCGGCAGGATCACGATAGTACCGGGCCGCAGAGTAAAAGATGTCCCATCGGGCATGTCCAGTTGGGCTGCACCTTGTGTGACCGTATGCCAGCGGATAATGGACAATTCACCTGCTGCGTGCGGCAGTTGCCAGTCCCTGCTCAGTAGGCAGTTTTGGTCAATTGAGCCTTGTGGGTCGTTAAGCATCAGTAATCGGCTAAGGGCATCCATGGAGACTCCTGAACATTTTTTTTGTTGTCGTTTATTGAAACGCTATTATCTCTTTATTTCATTATTATATTAATACCTTCAAAGTGTTAGTGTAATGATTCATTCTCGAAATGTTAGTCATCTTTAAGGCTAATTTAGACGATCTGACAGTTATCGGCGAGTTGTGGATACATTGTTCAGGCAGAGTTAGAGCTATATTTCAGTTCATCAAACGAACAGTGACTTGGCGGAGAGACAGCATGAATCAGTATCAGGCGATTATTATTGGATTTGGCAAAGCGGGTAAAACGCTGGCGGCAACACTGGCCAAAACGGGTTGGCGGGTAGCGATTATTGAACAGTCAAACACCATGTATGGCGGGACATGCATCAATATCGGCTGTATCCCAACCAAAACCCTGGTACATGATGCTGAACTTCAGCATGACTTTACCGAAGCAATGCAACGCAAGGCCTCTGTTGTCAGTTTTCTGCGCGATAAAAATTTCCATAATCTTGCCGATCTGGAAAACGTGGATGTGATTGAAGGTCGTGCTGAATTCGTTGATAACCATACTGTGCGAGTCGTGCAGTCAACAGGCGAGATTGAGCTGAGCGGCGAGAAAATCTTTATTAATACTGGCGCCCAGTCAACGATTCCAAACGTTGAGGGATTAACCACGACACCTGGCGTATTTGACAGCACCGGGCTGTTGAATTTGACGCAACGTCCAGAGCGTCTGGGCATTTTGGGCGGTGGATATATCGGCGTTGAATTCGCATCAATGTTTGCCAACTTTGGTAGCAAAGTCACTATTTATGAAGCAGCTCCGCAGTTTTTGCCTCGTGAAGACCGGGATATTGCTGACGCTATCGCCAACATTTTACGCGACAAAGGCGTCGAGCTGATCCTCAATGCCAACGTGCAGTCGGTCTCCTCTCATGATGGTGCAGTACAGCTGCACATGCCGGAGGGGGCCCAGACGGTGGATGCGCTGTTGGTAGCATCAGGTCGCAAACCGGCGACAGAAAACCTGCAATTGCAGAAAGCGGGTGTGGATGTAAACGATCGTGGTGCCATTGTTGTGAATAAATATTTGCGTACATCGGCAGATAACATTTGGGCAATGGGCGATGTCACTGGTGGATTACAATTTACCTATATCTCGCTGGATGACTTCCGTATTGTGCGTGACAACCTGCTAGGCGAGGGGTTACGTAACACGGGCGATCGTCAAAACGTACCGTATTCCGTCTTTATGACGCCGCCGCTTTCCCGCGTCGGAATGACTGAAGAACAGGTTCGCGCCAGCGGTGCGGCGGTGCAAGTCGTGACGTTGCCGGTAGCGGCTATCCCGCGAGCGCGGGTGATGAATGATACGCGTGGTGTTCTTAAAGCGGTGGTGGATAGTGAAACGAAACAAATATTAGGCGTATCGCTGTTGTGTGTGGATTCTCATGAAATGATTAATATCATCAAGACGGTTATGGATGCAGGATTACCTTATACCACATTGCGTGACCAAATATTTACCCATCCAAGCATGAGCGAATCACTAAACGATCTCTTTTCTCTCATTAAATGATAATAGCGTAGTCTGCATATTTGCCCCACCCGTGTGGGGCTGTTTTTTATTTGTTTTTTATATTCCTGATACTAATTGACAGTTATTCTGGCGTTACGGATGGAATAAAATAAAGTGACATGTTTTATTATATTCCCACTGAAATAACTCGTTAATGGAAATAGAAATGAACATGTTTAAATCTACGTTACTAATGACTGCGTTACTGACTTCTCCGGTGACATTTTCCGCGTTAGCGCAAACAGAGGTTGCCCACATTAGCGTATCAGCCGTGTCTGGCTCTCCTTCCGTGGTGGAAGATGCCATTGCGAAACTGGCGCAGGAAAAGAATGCGACTTCCTGGAAAATTACCTCAATGCGCATTGATAGCAGCACTCACGCAACGGCAATTTTGTACATGTGAGGAGAGCCGGGATGGAAAAGTATCTTCGTATATTGGGCAAAGGCGATAGGGTTGGATTAACCTTGATTCGCTTGAGTATCGCGATTGTTTTTATCTGGATTGGTTTATTAAAATTTGTACCTTACGAAGCCGACAGCATTACGCCGTTTGTCGCCAATAGTCCGGTAATGTCATTTTTTTATGAGCATCCAGAAGAATACAAACAACATTTAACCCACGAAGGTGAATTCAAACCGCAGGCTCGTGAATGGCAGACGGCGAATAACACGTATACGTTCTCAAATGGCCTGGGCGTAGTCGAAGTTCTTATCGCTTTGCTGGTGCTGGCTAATCCTGTTAGCCGTTGGTTGGGATTAATTGGCGGCGTTCTGGCATTTGCCACACCAATTGTTACCTTATCATTTTTAATAACCACACCAGAGGCATGGGTAATGCCACTGGGTGATTTACACTACGGATTTCCGTACTTGTCAGGCGCCGGACGGTTGGTGTTGAAAGACACGTTAATGTTGGCGGGAGCAGTGATGATCATCGCAGATTCATCCCGATCAATAATTAAGCAGCAGTATTGAATTTTTAACGTTGTGCCCTCTGTAAGATAGTAAGCCACTATAGTTCGATTCGGTACTTACCGGGCCAGCAGGATGCTGGCTTTTTTCTGCCTTAAGGGAAATTTATTGTAAATATAAGATTATTCAGTTTATAAGAATAACTAATCAGTTCTATTTCCCTGATTAATGATATAGTGCTGTAAGCATTTTTCCTCCTTCCTGTGAAAGCGCGGCAACCCGCATACTGCGTAGTCTTCCGGCCATGAAAGCTCCATTTTTCTCTATTTTTTTCTGTACAATTCTTGCTATTTGTTATCTCAAAATCATATCTCAAAAAAGCTAGTTATTCATTTTTGTTATAGTTAATCAACAAGTTCGCGTGGTTTTAGGCATGTCTTAAGCTAGAATTAATCCTGATTAAATGTTTTTACGTATCAATAACTGACTAAAGATAGTTAAAAACTTAATTTTTAACCAACTGTTTGACATGGAATCCACTATGGTAATTAAGCACCAGGGGTGGATGCTGATCTCGCGTTTTGTGAGTAACCAAAGGCGGGACATATCTTAAATATGGAAATAAGGGTTTTAGAATGAGCTTTGGCTTAGCAAAGGAAGACAAGTTTGAAATCATCGCTATCCTTCGTGAAGAGCTTCATAAGAAAACGAAACTGGAAATCCTGTGTGGAGACAGTAGCGTTATCACGCAGTTAGAGAAGGTTGATTTCGAACGGTTTGTCATCTCCGGACACGGAGATATTGTTCCTGAAAAGGTCCAATACTTTATCCTGCACAGCGAAAGCGGGATTGTAAAATTTAGTGCCAGGTTCGAACAAACCTCGTCAGCAGGTGCGGAAGCAGGATTATCCTACTTCATCCCGGATATGATTTTCTTTGCCCAGCAGAGACAAAATCAGCGTTTTTCATTCCTGAAGGGTTATGACTTTTTCTGTTTTGGTCGTTACAAAAATGGAGAAAACTACTCTCTCAAGATTAAAAATATCTCGCAGGGGGGTTGTGCGTTAATCGTTAAAGATGTAAACGCCCGTTTTCTTTATAAAGATGCGGTGATTAAAAATGCATCTCTGGATTTCGATACCTTTGGCAGTTTACAACTGGACTTAAAAGTGATTGATGTCGTCCCGATCAATGAATTTGATGAGGATAATCAGTTGTATTCCTGTCATCAGATTTCATGTGAGTTCGACTTTAAAAATCGTCGTGAAGAGACTGAAGTCGAGAAAATCATTATTAAATTTTTAATGAGTAACAAGATTAGAAGCTTATAAGGAACGGTGAACAGGATGTTGATGTGTGGCAGTGATAATTTTGTGGGCAATGGTATGTTTGCCTACCTGACCAGCAAACATGTACCGATACAAACATTCCAGTTTGAGGATATGTTGCATCAGTCATCATTATGCCAGCATCAAACCATGGTTTTTAATATCATTGATAATGAACAAGCGTGTTCAGACATTGTTCAGTTTTTGAATAAAAACCGATTCAAATTTTATAATAACGTCGTGGTGATTGTTGCTGATAGTTTGGTGGCGAAATTATGCGTAGAGTTATTATATGTCGAAAAAACAATAGTTTTGACTGAAAAATCTTCACTGCGTGATTTTGGTCAATTGGCGACATTATCAGTCGGGAAATGGAACCCCCGACTGTATCGTTCGCAGAAGAGATTAACCGAAAGAGAACAGCAGATCCTGAACTTACTGGTAAGTGGTTATACAGCCAAAGAAATTTCTGAGTTAGTTAGCCTGAACTATAAAACGATTCAGGCACATAAGATGAGAGTCGTCGCCAAGCTTGGCCTGATCAATACCTCTGATTTAAATAAGTTAATTGTCAGATTTACCCATCGTATGTCTTTTTTACCCTAACCTGACCATTCTTTTCTGATGTAATACACCTAATAGTAGATACAATTCGGGAGTGATTTTGACTGGTTTTTAATTTTATGATTTGTAGAGGGAGAGGGGAATGTTTAATTCCAATGAGGTGCTAACTGCGCTTGAAAAGGCTTTGAATACCAGTCAACTTTATATGGTTTATCAGCCTATTTTCAATTTGCATGCTCAGCGTATAAGCGGATTTGAAGCATTAATGCGTTGGAATAGTCCTCAGATGGGTATGATCTCTCCCGATGTTTTTATTACCTTACTGGAAGATAGCGGCAATATTATTTCCATTGAAGATATGGTTACTCACTCTCCGTGGGATGTTGCAACTTCCTGGCCTGACCCCATTGTATTATCCGTCAATATTTCCGCGCTTGAATTCTGCGATCCTCTGTTACCCCAACGCGTCAGACAAAATCTTGCCACTTCCGGATTGCCGGTCCATCGATGCCAAATAGAGGTCACGGAAACGTCACCGCTGTGTGACAGCCAGATTGCGGCTAAAAATATGACGGAATTAAAGGCGATAGGGGTCAAGCTTGCGCTTGATGATTTTGGAACCGGTCATGCTAATCTTAATTACCTGTTGAAATATCCTTTTGATACCTTAAAAATTGATAAGGAATTTGTCACCGGTATTGAGCCCGACACCCGATCAACAAAGATTGTTGAGGGTATTATTTCCCTGGCGCATAATTTTGGTATTGAAGTTCTTGCCGAAGGGGTGGAAACCCAGTCCCAACTGGAACGGTTGATGCAGATTGGTTGTGACAAAATTCAAGGCTTTTTCATTTCTCCCCCGGTGCTGGCAGAAGAGATCCCTTCACTCTTAGCACAATATAATCGTTAATCCCTCCTTATTTACGTTTCCCAATACCTTAATTGTTCCGCGTTGCTGGTAAGTCTGTTGGCCCGATAAGCGTAGCGCATCAGGCGGCCCTGAACGGCAAAAAAAGCCCCCTGCAGAACAGGGGGCTGGCGAGTTATGTCTGCTTAGAACGATTTCTTAAAGCCGATAGAGGCATTGACCGGGGCTTCTACCTGCGACTTACTGCCGCCGTTGCTGAATTGCGTACCCAGCTCACCGTAGACCTGCAGGTTTCTGTCGATAGACCATGACAGGCCGGCTGCAACTTCAGTGCTGGAGTACTGCTGTGAAGATTCCAGCGTAGTGGTGGCTACCGCATTGCTAAAGTGCGTTTTGTCTTTTGAACCCAGACCCTGCCAGACGTTAACCCTGCCGTACGGCTGGAATTTGCCATGGTTGGTGTCATAGTCAGCGACCAGACGCACGCCCAGACGCGCGGTAAAGGAATCCGCGGTATCCATTTTCACTTTCGTTGGGGTCACACCATCCAGCGTGCTGTTATCAAAGTCGCTGTACTGGTAGATCAACTGAGCCTGAGGTTCCAGACTCCATGCGCTGGCACCTAAACGGAACGATTTACCTACCTCTGTCGACGCCGTCAGCGTGTTGCCTCTGACCGTATACGAGCCGTTGTTACCGGTCGCCTCCAGGCGGGATTTATGGTTACCGTACTGCAGGACGTTATCAACATACATACCGTCACCCGAGAACCAGGTAGCATAGCCGCCGACGTAAAATGCGTTGTCGTCGATGTTACCGCCTTTGCCATCGCTGCCTGTCTTCGTGCCTTTTACGTTGCTGTCGATATCAAGGATGCTGGTATACATCCCGGCTTTCCAGCTTTCGTTAGCATACATATCAACGCCGACCTGAATGCCCATGGTATGGGAGCTGGTTTGCGTACCGGCCGCGTCATCCAGTTTGGTTTTGCCGGAGTAGCCAATCATTCTTGCCCACGCGCGATTGTCTTCATCAATGCCCGGTTTAACCTCGTCACCCATACGTTGGTGCATGTTACCCAACAGGCTAATATCACCCTGACGTACGACGCTGGCGAGGCCAGAATACAGCATGGTTTCTGGACGGTATTCACTTCTCAGATACCAGTTCTCACCCTGGCCCTGAGCATTACCCGCATGCAGTTGGTACTCAAACGCACCTGCAGCCATACGATCGGCGGCAAGATGGAAGGCATCCCGCGACGTTTGTGCGGTGGTGGTTGCGCCATTGAGCGCTGTCACCACTTCGATACCATCCCCAATGGTCGGCGCGCCGAGACCAGAACCATCGACATCCAGCAGCGTGCTACCGCTGGCTTTACCGCCATCGA
This sequence comes from Citrobacter sp. C13, assembly GCF_014596815.2. NCBI lineage: Bacteria > Pseudomonadati > Pseudomonadota > Gammaproteobacteria > Enterobacterales > Enterobacteriaceae > Citrobacter > Citrobacter sp. C13. Next base: position 3,506,314 of record NZ_CP115024.1, on the reverse strand, counting down.
TAATCAGACGGTCGGCAATGCCTGCGCCGCTACCATTCTGGATAGCCGCCATGTTGATAGTCCCTTTTTCGCCGGTGTAATCCCCTTTGACGGTTAAGGTTGTGCCAGTCTGCTGACCGATGAGCGAGACATCGCCACCGTTGCTCAGGCCTGCTACCGTTTGGTTGTAACCCTGAGTGTTCAACGTGGTGTCTGCGACCACATAGTGGTGAGATGCGCTACTCAGGGTGTTGGTATTACCCGCTTGCAACACGCCGTTGGCGATCAACGTCGCGCCGCTGTAGCTGTTTTCACCTTGCAGCTCGGTAATGCCGCTACCGGTCTGATGCAACTGGCCTTTACCACTGATATTGCCGGTCAGCGCCAGGGTATCGCCACGATTGACGTTGAGTACGCCGTTATCAACGACATCCCCCTGAATGCTGCCGATATCACCGCCGTTACCCAGCTGTAAAACACCTTGTTCGATGGTGGTGCCACCGGTGTAGGTGTTATCCAGCGTCAGGGTGAGGGAGCCTTTACCGGTTTTGGTCAGTTGACCGTTACCCTCGACTTCCGTCAGCAGAGAAACGTCATGCCCGTTGGTGTCGAATGTCCCGCCTCCGGATTCCAGCGTCACCTGACGGGCAGTATCAAACGCTTCGCCATACTTCAGCGTACCGCCATTAAAGGTAATTCCCGTATCTGCCGCACCCAGGTTGGTATCGCCCGCTACCTGCAGCGTCCCGGAGGTGATGGTCGTTCCGCCGCTGTAGGTGTTGTCGCCCGTGAGGATGAGGGTACCGAGATCGCCTTTATTCAGGCCACCGGTACCACGGATAACGCTGTCGATAGTCGCGGTGTAGTTGGCGCCGTCTACTGTGCCATCGCCAACGCGAATCAGGGTGTTGGCCGTATCGGTGGTAATGGCTTCGCCGCCCACGCGATAACCATCGGTGGCGAACTGCGCGCCGCTAATGATGACGTCGCCTTTGCTGTTATCGACGGTCACGTTGCCTGCTTCACCCTGAAAGACGGCAAACGCGGCATCGGTAAACGGTGCGTTCAGCGCGCCTTCCGGCGTTGATTCATCGGTAGTCCAGTTGTCGTTACCCTGGCTGGATTGCCAGATACCGTCGCCGCCGTTGATGACGCCGTTGTTTTTCAGCTCGCCATTCTCATCACCGGTGCCGTCCCAGAAGCGCAGCGTCAGTCCGGCGTGGTTGACCAGGTTGACCTGATTTTTCACCGATGTCTGCACGTACAGGCTGTCAGCCGCTTCCGGCGCGTTAGCAATATCCATCACATTGTTGGTCAATGTGCCGGTGTAGTTGATGACGCGATAGACGCCGACATCAAAGCTGCCGCCCGGTGAGGTTTCAATGTTGAGCTTACCGTCAAGCGTCAGATCGCCGTTTACGTCAATCAAGTCGTTGAAGGCACCGCCCGGGGTGTAAGCCTGACCAAACTGATAATCCAGCTGTGCGTTATCATTGAGCGTCAGCGAACCGGTAGTCAGTTTACCCACGCTGTTGATGGCCGCACCTGCGGTAATATGAGCGTCGTCCAGCACATCAACCGCGCCGCCAATAATCCCGTTACCGCCGAGCGTTGCCCCGGATTTCACTGTCACCTGGCCGGTAGCCGCAGACTGATTACCGTTGACCAGCAGTATGCCTTCATTGACGTCCGTGGTGCCGGTGTAAGTATTGTCGCCGGTCAACGTTAACGTACCGTCACCGATTTTCACCAGACTACCGTCGTTGCCGCTGATAATGCCGCTGATGGTGTCATCAAGATGCAGATTACCCAGCGACAGCTCTTTATTGCCCAGTTCGACATTACCTGCGCCGGACAAGGAGCCGATCGATGTTGCGCTGTCGACTGCGCTGATATCGACCTTACCGCCCGCCAGGTTTTTAACGACGGTGTTCTCTGCCATCGCCTGGTCAGCAAAGGTCATCAGTCCGCTGTTGTTCACGGTGGCATTGCCGCCGCTGGCATTTTCTTCCAGCGCCAGAGTACTGTCTTTTGACACGTTAACCGTCGCGTTGCCCGCGGTGGCGTTGTTGGTTAACACCGCTTTCGCCGTGCCCGTCAGGTTCAGCATTGCACTGGCGGCGGTGACGTTATCTGCCAGCGTTAACAGGCTGTCGGCGATGTTCATGGTCAGTGATTTCAGGCTGGTATCTGTCCCGCTGACATTGAGCGTCGCGCCCTTATTGACGTTCACGGTGCTGCTTTCATTACTGCCAAAGGCTCCGGTTTTGCTGACGTTGACCGTCACATTGTTGGCGTTTCCGGTACCGGCAATTTCTGTATCGCCTTTGTAGCTGTTTGCGCGGTCGAGCGACAAGGTGCTGCCCGCATCGCTAGAGCTGCTGGTGACTTTCAGTTTACCGTCGCCGGTAATCTCGCCGGTTGGCGTGAAGTGGTGCGAATTGAGATCGAACACCGCAGCATTCTCATTCGCTCCCAGCTCAATGGTGCGATTGCTGGTCAGGTCCGCGCCCAGTTGCAGCGTTGAACCGTTATTGATTGCCAGGTCAGTTCCGCTCTGGCCGAGATTGCTGTCGGAGGAGATCTGCAACGTGCCGCCATCAATGCGCGTGCCGCCGCGATACTCGTTATCGCCGCTGAGGATCAGACGGCCAAGGTCGGTTTTCACCAGCGTCAGCTTGTCAGCAGTACTGGCTTCGCGGATAACAGACTCAATGGTCGCGGTATAGTTTTGCCCCGCGCCACCGGCGCCAACGCGCAGCAGCAGTTCGCCAGTTCCCGGCGTCTGGCCTGCGTGGGTCGCGTTTTCCGTGGTGGCATACGCGTTAAGCGCATCGCCTTTAACGACATAGCCATCGGCATCAAACTGTGCCCCGGAGAAGTTAACTTCTCCCGCGGCGTTGTCCACGGTAACGGTACCGCCTTTGGTGGTGAAGACGGCGAAGGACTTCTGTGCCCAAGGGGCGTTACCTTCACCGGTTGCGGTGGTCCAGTTGTTATCACCCTGGCTGCCGATTGCCATCCATTTGCCATCGCCACCGTCAATTTTGTTGTCGCCTTCAATGCCCGACGCGCCGTGGCTCTGATTGACGGTTGCGCCGTCCCAGAACTGCAGGGTAACGCCGTTGGCGTTCACCAGGTTGACCTGTTTGTCGATAGAGGTCTGGACAAAAATATTGCTCTTATCCTGGCTGTCCGGTATTGCGCCTAATTCCAGCGTCTGGTTATCCAGCGTGCCGCCGTAGTTATAGATACGGTACACACCCGGTCCGAAGTTACCGTCCTGTGAAGTGGTGACATCCAGAGTCCCGTCCAGTTGCAGATCGCCTGCGACGTTAATCAGATCGTTTAGCGCGCCGCCTGGCGTATAGGCCTGACCCAGTTCGAAAGCGGAGGTCGTTTTGCTGCCAAGCTGCAGATTACCGTTAATGGATAACGTACCCGCACCGCTGTCACCGGCGCTGAGGGTCGTGGCATCGTTCATCAGCACGTTGCCGCCGATAGTGCCATTACCGCCAAGTGTGGACGTGCCGCTAACGGTGGTGGCACCGCGCGCCGCGCTTTGATCGCCATTCACCAGCAGCGTGCCGTTGGTAACGGTGGTGTCGCCGGTGTAGATGTTGTTACCGTTCAGACGGGTAATGCCGCCGCCGATTTGCTGCAGCGCGCCAATACCGGAGATCACGCCGTTGAGCAGCACGGTGTTGGCGCGATTAATCGCCAATATGCCGTTGTCGATAATGTCTGACACGGCGCTGACTTCGCCTGTATTTCCACCGTCACCCAACTGCAGCGTACCGGTTTGAGCGATAGTGGTAGAGCCGGTATAGGTATTGTTGGCGGTAAAGACCGTGGTGCCGCCCGCTGCACGTTCAAATTTTCCGTTGCCGCTGATGATACCGCGATAAATTTGCGCCGCTGAAGCATCACCCTGGGTATCGAAGATAACCCGGCTGCCTGCGCCCTGGGTCGTAACATTGTAATCGCCAATGCTTGCGGCAGTACTGGTCGGCTCGACGTGGTCGCCGGTGCTCAGGGTTGCGCCATTGTTTACGGCAATGGTTTTGCTTGCCAGCGTCAGGTTTTCTACGACGCGGACATCTGCGTTTGAGCCGCTGATGGTCAGCGAATCCCAGCCGGTGCCGATGTTGGTGCCAGTGGTCAGGTTGTCGCTTGCCAGCGTACCAATCTTCGCACCTTTCGTATCTGTGAAGGTGAGGGCGTTGCCGCTACCTGCTTCAGTAGTGATGTGGCGTGTTTTATCCAGCGTCACATTGCCGATGTTGGCTTTATTGTTACCGCCAGTACCGGCGAAATTCACTTCGCCAGCATAGGTGCCGCTACGCCAGTTAAAGATGTCCGCACCTTCGCCGGTATTGATTACGCCGCTGGTTACACCGCCGCTGATATCAATGGTGTCATTGCCTTTGCCGGACTGAATGGCCACGGCCGTGTCGTTGATGGCCTGCAGGGTTCCCGTGTTGGTAATGGTTTTATTACTGTCGCCGCTGGCGTCAATCACCGGTGAGGTGGTGCTGGCAGAGATAATCTTGCCGCTGTTGGTGACAGCATTGACGTTTTTCGCGATGATCGCCGAACCGCCTGTGCTGTCATGCACGTTGATGTCGGCATTGGTGGTAACTCGACCATCCGTATTAGCGCGAATCCCGCTGCCCTCACTGCTTAGTACCTCAATGGTATAGCCTTTGCCGATGGTCAGATCGCCCGTCACCGAACCGCCATTGCGTTGTTCAAAGGCAAAGCCGGTACCTTTCCCGTTGACGTTGAGGATATTGTTCAGCCCGTCATTCATGTTCAGCGCCACGCTAGTCCGAATCCCCGGACCATTGTTAGCATTGATGGTCACGTCGTTGAGCGTGATATCGGTGTTGTTGGCATCGTTCTGAATACCTGCACCCGAACCCAATGCGCTGATGGAAACTCCTCTGGCGGTCAAAGAGCCTGCGCCCGCATCCCGACGAATACCATCGGCCGTACCATTGGTCGTGATGGCATCGCCCGCATCACCGGTAATACTCAGGCTTGCACGATTGGTCAGCAGAACCCCTGCGGTTCCATCATCAACGGCTACCTGGCCCAGTCTTTTTATCTGGGCGCTGTCACCTGAAGCCAGTACGCCAATACCGTTGCTGACATGCAGGGCGCTGGAAGAGTTGTTAGTTAAGCTCCCGCCTTCTTGCACATCAACGCCGATGCTGTTTACGCTGTCCAGATCGATAATCGATTTGGTGTTGAGGATCAGGTTACCCAGATTCCTCGCCACATAGGCGATAACCTTGTTGCCGCTGGTTTCAGAGGTAATGCTGGCATCAGAGGTGAGGGTTGTCTCCACCGTTTTACCCTGTTCGGAGCCGTTTAAATTATGCCCCTTGCCGTCAACAATCCCGGCAGTGGTTCCTACACCGGTCAAATTGATGATGGTTTTATCGCTAATATTACCGCTTGCGCCGCCTTCAATCACAATGGCAGTTGCGCCCATCCCCCCAATGTTGAATGTCGCTTCACCGGTGACAACGTCAGTACCTTTCCCTGTACCCAGTACACCAACAGAGTTGTTACCGCTGAGTGATAGTTTAAGATCGGAGTAAGCTCCGCTCACGGGGTCCTTACTGTTACCGGCAAATTTGGCGCCCTCAGCAACACGGAAGATAGTGGTATTAACCTGACCATTATCATTCATCTCCGTCTTGCCAATGTTAGCGACCGCATTGGAGCCGTATAAAAAGTAGCCTATCTGGTCGGTGCTGTTAAATACAGGGCTACTGTCGTTATTGATATTCGCCGTCGCACTACCACGAACGTGCACCCCGATGTCCCCGGTGCCCTTCAGCGTAATACCGGAAGAGATATCCGCAATCGCCTGCTTTCCAGCGGAGCCTTCAACCCAAATAGCGTAGTTACGCTCGTTGGTACTACCTTCACCGTTCACTGTAATTTGACCGGCCTGGCTGGTGGTGACTTTGGCATCCGAGCTGTCTGCACGAACATGAATGCCAATATTACTTTTGCCGTTAACATTAATTTGGCCGTCATTACGAATAGTTTGACCAGCATTTGCGCCGCTGTTATGCACCGACATCCCGTAGTTTGACAGTCCGGATGTCGCACCATTAACTGAGATTTCGCCGGAGTTGATAACATTCCCGCTCGCACCAGCGACCAGTAAGCCGGCTGCGTTACGTACGCCGGTTCCGAGGGTAATTTTCCCTTCGTTAGTCACAGTCCCTGCGCCGCGCACATGGATACCTGCGCTGAGGTTAGCGCCGCCAGTCAATTCGACATCCTGTGCGGTGTTAGAACCATCACGACCGAGATAAATCGTGGCGTCAGTACTGTTAGTGAAATTGGCATTTTCAGCCACTTCAACGCCATAAGCGGTACCTTTCCCGAAGGAGGCGCCGTTGGCGTTACCGTCCACCACATTGATCGTTTTGTTGTTAACCCCGGTTGAGTCTCCTGACAACAGCATCCCAATGGCCAGCGTAATTGGCGTTGTTACCGTGGTATTGGTATCCCACGGGTTGGCTGCAGAGGCGGTACCATAGTTACCTGTTGTGACAGCCTGGTTTATGATGCCATCGTTGGTGACAGTACTGGTCCCTTTGCCCTGCATACCGATAGCGCCGTAGCTATTAACAGCCTGTCGTCTATCTTTATCGATGAACAAACCGGAGTTGATGGTGCCGGTGTTGGTTGCCGTAGCATTTTCCGCCAGCATACCAATCGCCAGACTGTGGCCTGTGGAAGTACGCAGTGCGTTGAGGGAACCCTGGTTCGTAATGACAGCCCCATCTGCGCCTTTCATCACGCCATTAATGCTGCCATCTACCGCCAGCACAGAATCTTTGGTCACAGTGCCGGTCGCACCCGCGCCATGCGCGTATACGGCGTGCAGCTCGGTATTACCGATCGTGGCGTTATTGGTATGGCTTTTACCATCCTTCCAGACCTGGTATTGCCAATCAACCGAGCCGGTTACGGTATCGGATTGCAAAACGTTGCTAATCAGATCCGCATACCAATCTTCAACGTCTTTGAGCGACATCGTGCCGCGATTGGCATCCAGCATCAGCTGAAGTTGACTGACCTTTTGCCCCTGCGAATTTAAAACCGTTGCATCACTTTCGCCCAGCAGCCAGTCGTTAAGATCGCCCAGTTCCTGAGTATTGGTGATATCAAACTCCTGAGTGCCGGTTTTCACTGCATCACCGTTGCTATCGTATCCGTAGGTATCGATAGTCAATACTTTGCCGAACTGGTCCATTGTCTGAGAACCGTTAAAGGTTTCGTTCGGGACGACGGGGGCGGCGCCAAAAGAGATGTAGTTATCGGAAATCCAGTTAACCTTGCTGCCTGTACCGCTGGCTTCAAGCAAGGCGCTATTTTTGGCAAGGAGTTTGATGGTGTTTTCTGCATCGCGGGCATTTTTCTGATCGTTACCAATGTTCAGATTGGCCGTCGAACCGTCGCTGGCCTGCGCAATGCCAAAGTTGTTGTAGATTTTAGAAAGGGTTGAGTCATAGGTATTTAACGTTATGCCATCTAACGGAGTTTCGGTCAGATAGCGAACCAGTTCATCGGTGTTGTAGACCTGCATAGCCGCAGGGGTTTCTAATGCAGGATCGATGATAGGAATTTCTTTATCTTGCGAAGGTGTCGTTGATGGCTGGTTGAAGTAATACTTTTTCAGATCTTCAACTTCGGTAATCGGGGTGCTAACGCCCCCAATGTTCGCCGTGAGCGTAATCTTCTTTTGCTCTAGCAACTGCTCAATAGTGGCTGATTCGACCAGCCCGGTTTGGCCTTGTTCAATTTTCGGCAATGCGCCAGTGACGTTTAACACTGCACCGTTAGTGGCGTTCTTGTAGAGGAAGCCATCATTGTGGATGTCGTCGTTCGTGCCCGGTTTAATAACAATATTGTTATAATCAACGGAAATATCATGATCGCCAGTTTCATCCGCCATAACAAGCGGAGAGGTGCTGAGTAATGCCGTTGCTGCCAATACTGCAACCGTTTTACGCGAGCTGCTTTTTTTCTTTCCTTTTGTTAATTCAGAAACGACTACCCAGATACCGAGCGCCGCGTTCCAAATAATGCTGTAAACTTTGTTCATATATAACCCTCGTCTACATTCCTGTTATGCATGTGTTAATACATTGAGTTGTTGGCTATGGTTGGCACGCGGATGTGCTACCCGGTAATAGATTTTTGGGAATAGGGTTTCCTTCCGTGCGATGCGGAATTAAAAAGCGAGTCGAAAGAAAACCTTTTTAAATAATAACCGTGATAATTGTCCTTAAATAAGTCAGTTACGGCTGGCTATAGTGGGAAATGGTGTACTTGAGCCGGGTGTTATTTTTGCCGAGTTTTCTGGCAATATTGCTTTTGTACGCCCCGATGGTTTTTTCACTTTTTTGTGATGCCCCGGCGATTTGTGTCAGTGACCATCCTCGGGCAAGCATCATCATTACGTTGAATTCGTTTGCTGTGATCTTATTTTGTAATGCTTTGATATTATGTTGGTTATTGTTCTTTGTGATACGTGTAACGGTATGGTGTAGCCGATCAAGACTGGCATCTTGATCAAGAAACAGCATGTTCTTCCCACAAACGGTTTGAAAAAGAGTAAAAGTAGCTTCATCTGCCAAAACAATAATTTTGGTGACAGGTCGTAAAGCCATGTTGCGGATAACCCTGGCATATTTTAAAAAATCTGATTTGTCAGGATTAATGATGATGCAATCCGTTTCATAAGGAAGCATTTTGACAGCAGAAAGCGTCTGGGAGGAGTAATACGCGATATCAATATATAATGATGAGCCACGTAGGATTTCTCACATGCCTAGCCAAGGGTAAATTGAGTCACCCAAAAAAATAGCCTTTGACATAACGATCTCCTTGAAATTTTGGTGCAAGCGGCCGCCTCTTTTTTTTAGGTCAAAAAAGAGTTTCTTGCGACGCGTGAAATGTTAATTAAATCTCGTATAACGTTCTGTGCTGTGAACGTATCCTTATTAATTCCAGATTAAACAGATATTCTCTGTATTTATTAGAATCATTAACTATTCTTAAAGTAGATATTACACTTTGTTAAAATTTAAGATAAATCGTTTATTTCAGCTCTGCGTAAATGATTGATAGATTTCGCTTATGGATCACGTGAATAATGATTGAGTGATTACTATAAAGACAGGGTATTCCTATCCATTTGGGAGGGGATTTACATGAAAAACATTATATTTCAGATGGATACCCGTTTTTCTTAATGAGATGACTGGTGAGTAGGAGAATTCTTAATCAAGACCAGGACAAAGAGAAGGGGCGTCGAGGGGAAGAGAGAAGTATCGCTATATTTGCAGTTATCGACCTGAAATTCGAGTATTCAGGTTGATAATTCTTAGTGTTGTGATTTTTTTAGGGAATTATCCTATTTTTGTCTTTTTGTGCTTAATTTTAAAAGCTCACTTGAAGAGGTTATTTTTTCTGATTGCTATTGCTGATAGGGCTTAGCCCGCCAACAGTTCCTGTTCTACCTGATGCACCTGCTGTTCCAGCGTATTGCGGATTTCCGTAAGCGCCCGTTGTTGATCGGAGAAGTAGGCTTCTTTATCTGTCACGGAGGTGGCAAGCCGCCAGGCGTTCTCGGCTTCCAGTTCGGTAATCTCTTTGAGCAGCGCGTTAATTTGTTCTCTGAGCTGCTGTATTTTGCTGCGTAAATGCTGCAAATCGTTCAATCGGTCACTCGCCATCATCGGTTCGAGGCCGCTTTGCAATTGAGTCAGTAGCGCCCGGACGGTGGCAAGATCGGCATTTTGGCGCGCCTGGTTAAGCTGCACCATCATCTGATGCGCCTTCTCTTTCAGATCATCGGCTACCACGTCCGGGTGGCAAAGACGGCTGGCCTGACGCCACAGGCGTTTTAACTCATTACGTTCATCAGAGGAAAGCCGCTGGTCACGGCTAAAACGATGCTGTGCATCCTGCTGCTGCTCCTGATATTCATCATATTCATGGCTGGCCTCTTCCTGTGCCCGACGGGTTGCGCTGTCGTCCTGGCGAGAAAAGTCGTTTTCCAGCTCACGAATCTCCGCCAGCAGGGCGGTAATCAGTTCAGTTTGCTGCTGAATACGTTGGCGTGTTTCCACCGATTCGCGCGAATCTGAATTCTGGTTCATCCAGTGCTGCTTGAGCCTGGCCAGTTGATCAACAGCCTGGGAAATATAGTGCTGACAGGATTGATAGTCTTTTTCCCGGCGTTTTCGCTCTGCTTCCTGTTTGCGCTGGGCGCTGGCGGCGAGCTGTTTACGCAGTTCGAGGATGCGGCTCATCAGCGGTCCAAGACGAAGGTGATACAGATCGTTGAAATCATCGAGGATTTGAATGCGCGTGTTGCGCTTATCGATCAGGTCACGCAGCTGTGTTTCGAGCGCTTTGAGTTCCAGCTTACTGGCGGCAATGGCTGGATCCTGCCACGTAGAGACTGCTCGTTGAGATTGCAGCCAGGCCGATATTTCACGCAGGGCATCACTAAAGCGTCGTTCTTCGATCGCCTGCACAATGGTGCCAGGTACGACTGACAAAGGCTCATTTTTAAGATGCGCCACCTGCTGGAAAATAATCTCCTCATCTTCCAGTTCAATAGCGCTTTTGACGATTTCCAGTCGTTTGATGATCTTATTCATGACAGTCGTTGCCTGGCCTGGCTAAAAAACGAGTGGCTGAAGTACAACAGGTTCACCCGTTTGAAAATGTTAGAAAAACAGTAAAGCGCATTCTGTGGCCTGCGATGCCTTTTCGTCCAGAATAATTCACTGTAATTATGAAAAACCGGAAGTCGCGCGCACCTGTCTGCATCTTCAAACCTCTGTTTCATGTTTTTTACTCTCGGGTAATTATTCTTGATTCAGTAAAGATAATGCGTATAGTTCTCATTCTCTTTTGTTATTAACTCCCTGTATTACTTCTGGTAAGGATCCCGACAATGAAAAAAACAACATCCGCGCTGGCATTGCTGATTGCTGCGGCGTTAAGCGGTTGTGCGGCGCATACCACGCCAGCCAGCAACGCCAGCGTTACGGAAAAAACAGCGCAACCTGCCGTCAGTGATGTGCAACAACGCGCGCTGGCGGATGGGTTATATGAAATGGCGCTTAGCCCGGCAGGAGATGCGTTGTACGTTGCCAGCGCCGAAGGATTTAAAGATGTGCAGGGCGGCGTGGTTTACAAGCTGGATCCAAAAACGCTTAAAACGCTCGGCTTGAGTCATACCGATATGAAAAACTTTGGTATGGCTATCTCGCCGGACGGTAAAACAGTGTATGTCACCAACTCACTGGATGGTGGCCTGAGCGCGCTGAATACCGCTGACGGCAAAGTGAAAAATCGCGTACTGTTCCCGGAACGTAACCCAGAAGGTTTCCCGTATGGTGCGCGCCAGGTGCTGCTGCATAACGGTTTGCTCTATATTGGTGCCGTGGCGGATCCGGCGGTGATTTGGGTGGTTGACGCTGAAACCCTGAAGCTGAAAACCCGCATTAAAAATACGGGTAAATGGATGACCGGACTGCATTATTCCGACGTGACGCAGCGAATTTATGCAGCTAACGGCGGCGGTGAAATCCTCGTCATCAACCCGCGTAACCAGCGTGTTGAAAAACGCTGGCAGCCGCTGGGTGAACAACCTGCGCTGCTGCTGAATATGGCAGAGGACGCGCAAACGGGTCGCCTGTTTGTCACCGACAACTCGAAAGCGAAGACCACCTTGGTGCTGGATATCCATACCGGTAAGCTGCTGAAAAAACTGGATGTAGGCGATTCGCTGGCGGTGAAATTCAACGCAAAACGCAACGAAATCTATATTACCCAGCGTGATTCAGGGAAATTACTCAGCCTGAATGCGACCGATTACAGCGTGAAGAAAAGCTGGGACTTACCGCCTAACCCTAACAGCCTGCTGCTCTCGGCGGATGGGCAAACCCTGTTTGTTACCGTGAAACAGAAATTTAATAAAGACCACTCCACCTCTGCGCCAGATAACGTGGTGCGTATCGATCTGAATAAATAATAACAACATGTTGCCGGGGGCTCTCCGGCAACGTCGTCAGACTTTTAATGGCATGGCTATGGACAACACTAAAACATACACACTCTTAATGAGAAAAACTGTGCTGGCCGCAACTATTGGCGCGCTTTCCGGCACGGTGAATGCTGCTGAGACCCCCACGGAAGCGGAAGAGACCATTGTGGTGCAGGCCGCAGAGAGAAGTGATTTTAAACCCGGTGGAGATACGTTACTGCCCGCTTTTCTCGACGGTCAGGTTGCTAATGGCGGCAGGCTGGGGATGCTTGGTCAGCAAAATGCCATGGATGTACCATTTAACGTTATAAGCTACACCTCAAAACTGGTCGAAGATCAGCAAGCTAAGACCGTTGCCGATGTTGTCGCCAATGACGCGAGCGTGCAGGCGGTACAAGGCTACGGTAACTATGCAGAGACATACCGTATTCGCGGTCTGAAACTTGACGGCGATGATATGACCTTTGGTGGATTATCTGGTGTGCTGCCGCGTCAGGTGGTGGATACGCAGATGATCGATCGTGTTGAAATCTTTAAAGGCGCGAATGGATTACTCAATGGCGCTGCCGGTAGCGGCGTTGGCGGAATGATTAATCTTGAACCCAAGCATGCAGACGATACGCCGATCACTCGCCTCGGTATGGATTACACCAGTGACTCACAGGTGGGAACGTCGCTCGATGCTGGACGCCGTTTTGGTGACAATAACCAGTTCGGTGCTCGTGTGAATCTGTTGCATCGTGAAGGGGAGGGGGCGGTTGACGACGATAAACGTCGTACCACGCTGGCATCACTGGGACTGGATTACCGTGGCGACCGTTTCCGCAGTTCATTAGACGTTGGGTATCAGAAAAAGACGTTTCACGGTGGCAACATGGGGATCAATATTTACTATGTGCCATTTGTCCCCGATCTGCCGAAAAATACGCACAACTATAGCCAGAGATGGGGTTATAGCGATATTGAGAATGAGTTCGGGATGGCGCGCACGGAATATGATCTGACCGAGAACTGGACCGCTTATGCCGGTTTAGGTGCGCAGCACGCGCATGAGATTGGCTTGTACAGTGCTCCGGAAATATACAACCAGGCCGGTGATGCGAAAGCCGGACGCCTTGATACCAATCGTATTATTGATGCGTTCAGCGGGATGGCAGGACTGCGCGGGAATTTTGATACGGGTTTTGTGTCGCATAAGGTTAATGTAGGTTATTCCGCCGTCACTAAAGAAGACAAAATCGCCTGGCGCATGGGGTCACGTGCCGCGCGCCCGGACGTCAATATCTACGATACACAGAATGTACCAAAACCGGCGGTGACGGCGACGGGAGGCAACTATAGCGATCCACTAACCAGTGGACGTACGCGTAGTCAGGGGTGGTTACTCAGCGATACGTTGGGTGTGCTTGATGATCAGCTTCTGTTTACCGTCGGCGCGCGCCACCAAAAGGTCGTGGTGCGTGATTACAACAAAGAAACTGGCGCTGAAAACGTTAAGAACAGTTTTGACGACAGCCGCTGGATGCCGACGTACGGTGTTGTATACAAGCCGTGGCAGGAACTCTCCCTATACGCGAACCATACCGAATCGTTACAGCCAGGCAGCACCGCGCCAAGCAGTGCAGTGAACTACGGTCAAAGCACCGGAATCATCCATGCAAAACAGAATGAGGTTGGGGTCAAAACAGACTTTGGACGTGTAGGCGGTTCACTGGCGCTGTTTGAAATCAAAATGCCGGTCGCCCAGTTGGATAGCCAGACCCGGTATTACGCAATCAACGGCGAGCAGCGTAACCGTGGTGTGGAGCTGAATGTTTTTGGTGAGCCGATGTTAGGACTGCGGCTGAACGCCAGTGCAACGTGGCTGGATGCGACGCTCAGTAAAAATCAAAACGGTGTCAACGACGGTAAGACAGCAATCGGCGTACCGGACTTCTATGCGGTGCTGGGTGCTGAATATGATATTAAACCTGTAGAAGGACTCACCGCGACGGCGCGGCTGAACCATTCTGGTGCTCAATATGCCAACGCGGCAAATACCAAGAAACTCGACAGTTTTACCACACTGGATTTAGGTGTGCGTTACCGTATGTCACTCAATCAAAACCAGAATCAGATGATTTTGCGTGCAGGGGTTGATAACGTCACCAACGAGAATTATTGGTCAGGTATTGATGATACCGGGACTTATCTGTTCCAGGGTGAGCCGCGCACGCTGAAGGTTTCCGTCAGTTACGACTTCTGATTTTTCTCCCGAGCCTCGGTGCGTTGGGCAAGGAAGCCCGGCGCATCCAATCGATTATTGCGCCTTGCGACAACCAGGTTGAAATGTTAAAAGAAGCCCCTTCAATAAAAACGACACAGGGGAAGGGCGTGAAAAACGCGTCAACTGCATCTGACACCAGCGTGTCTGATGCCGCGTCAACGAATGAGCCGACGCTTCAGCGGGGGTTGCAAAACCGCCATATTCAGTTAATTGCACTGGGCGGTGCAATTGGTACCGGCCTGTTTTTGGGCATTGGCCCGGCGATTCAGATGGCGGGACCTGCGGTGTTACTGGGTTACGGTGTTGCCGGGATCATCGCTTTTTTGATTATGCGTCAACTGGGCGAAATGGTAGTGGAAGAACCCGTTTCCGGATCCTTTGCCCATTTTGCCTATAAATACTGGGGACCGTTCGCGGGTTTTCTCTCCGGCTGGAACTACTGGGTGATGTTTGTGCTGGTCGGCATGGCGGAACTGACAGCGGCCGGGATCTATATGCAGTACTGGCTGCCCGATGTCCCGACCTGGATTTGGGCCGCGGCATTCTTCGTGATCATCAACGCCGTCAATCTGGTCAACGTACGCCTGTATGGCGAAACGGAATTCTGGTTCGCGCTGATTAAAGTGCTGGCTATTATCGGCATGATTGGTTTTGGTGTGTGGATACTGTTTTCCGGTAACGGCGGGGAACATGCAAGCATCGATAACCTGTGGCGTTACAACGGCTTTTTTGCTACCGGCTGGAACGGATTAATTCTGTCGCTGGCGGTGATTATGTTCTCCTTTGGCGGGCTGGAGCTTATCGGAATTACTGCCGCAGAAGCGCAGGATCCGCAAAAAAGCATTCCGAAAGCGGTAAACCAGGTGGTGTACCGTATTCTGCTGTTTTACATCGGTTCTCTGGTGGTGCTGTTGGCGCTGTACCCGTGGGTGGAAGTGAAATCCAATAGCAGCCCGTTCGTGATGATTTTCCATAATCTTGACAGCAACGTGGTGGCTTCTGCGCTGAACTTTGTCATCCTGGTGGCTTCGCTGTCGGTGTATAACAGTGGCGTCTACTCTAACAGCCGTATGCTATTTGGTCTCTCGGTTCAAGGGAACGCGCCGAAGTTCTTAACCCGCGTCAGCCGTCGCGGCGTACCGGTGAACTCACTGATCCTTTCCGGTGCTATTACGTCGCTGGTGGTACTCATCAACTATGTGCTGCCGCAAAAGGCCTTTAGCCTACTGATGGCGCTGGTGGTGGCGACGCTGCTGCTGAACTGGATTATGATCTGCCTGGCACATCTGCGATTCCGGGCGGCGATGCGTCGTAAGGGACGTGACACGCAGTTTAAAGCGCTGCTATATCCGGCAGGGAACTACCTGTGTATTGCTTTCCTTGGCATGATTCTGGTGCTGATGTGTACGATGGATGAGATGCGCCTGTCAGCTATCCTGCTGCCAGTGTGGATCCTGTTCCTGTTTGTTGCCTTCAAACTGCTGCGTCGTAAGTCCCGTTAAGTTTCTACCGATCTTGTTATTACCGATCCCATCGTCAGGATGGGATCGGATCCTCACTCAACGTTTATCGTGACCGTTCTCGCAATTTTGTTGCTGCTGACAGGATCTTTATTTTGTAATCGATTACTTTTCTATTGAATCTATTTTGTAATCGATTACTTTTTAAGGATGGGGCAAAAAATGGTGTCAACAACCGAAAGTAGTGGAAAACAGAGCGTACAGTACCGGCTGCTGGTGCCCCGGCTGTCGCTAATGATGTTCTTACAGTTCTTTATCTGGGGAAGTTGGTCCGTCACGCTGGGGCTGGTGATGAGCCAGCACAACATGTCGCTGTTGATTGGCGATGCGTTTTCAGCCGGGCCCATTGCCTCTATTCTGTCGCCATTCGTCTTAGGGATGCTGGTAGACCGCTTTTTTGCCTCGCAAAAGGTGATGGCGGTGATGCACCTTGCTGGCGCGGCAATCCTGTGGTTTGTTCCGCAGGCATTGATGGCG
Source organism: Citrobacter sp. C13 (assembly GCF_014596815.2). Classification (NCBI taxonomy): domain Bacteria; kingdom Pseudomonadati; phylum Pseudomonadota; class Gammaproteobacteria; order Enterobacterales; family Enterobacteriaceae; genus Citrobacter; species Citrobacter sp. C13. The sequence goes on along the minus strand of NZ_CP115024.1, from coordinate 3,489,972 downwards.
CAAAACGGTGCACTGTTGATTGGTCTGCTGTTTGGCTACACGTTGTGCTACATGCCAACGCTGGCGCTTACCAACAATATTGCTTTTCATAGCCTGTCGGATAAGGACAAAACCTTCCCTGTGGTACGGGTGTTTGGCACCATTGGCTGGATTGTCGCGGGGATCTTTATCGGTGTAACCGGAATTTCGGACACCACCGGCATCTTTACGCTGGCGGCGATTATCTCTGTGATTCTGGCGCTCTACAGCCTGACGCTGCCCAACACGCCTGCACCGGCGAAAGGACTGCCGGTGAAAGTTCGTGATCTGTTTTGTGCGGATGCTTTTGCCTTACTCAAGGTCCGTCACTTTTTTGTCTTCTCGCTCTGCGCGACGCTTATCTCTGTACCGTTGGGAACCTATTACGCGTATACCGCGTCGTTTCTTGCTGATGCGGGTGTCGGCGACGTCAGTACGGCGATGTCGTTTGGTCAGATGTCTGAAATATTCTTCATGCTGGTGATCCCGTTCCTGTTCAGACGGTTGGGCGTGAAATACATGCTGTTAATCGGGATGTGCGCCTGGTTCGTGCGTTATGCCTTCTTTGCCCTCGGCATCAGCGAAGAGGGCCGATTCCTGCTGTATCTCGGCATTCTGCTGCACGGCGTGTGCTACGACTTCTTCTTCGTGGTCGGCTTTATTTACACCGATCGTATCGCCGGGGAAAAAGTAAAAGGTCAGGCGCAAAGCATGATCGTCATGTTTACCTATGGGATCGGTATGCTGCTGGGCTCGCAAATTTCAGGCGCACTTTACAACCGGCTGGTGGCGGGGCAAACCGTGCCTCAGGCGTGGACTACATTCTGGTGGATCCCGGCAGTCGCTGCCGCAGTGATTGCCGTGATTTTCCTTTTCTCTTTCAAATATGACGACAAAGAGCAGGCGTAATTTTCAGGAGGGGTTATGAAAACCATCAAGGGACCTGGCATTTTTCTGGCGCAATTTATCGGGGATCGCTCGCCATTTAACACCCTGGAGGGCGTGGCAAAATGGGCGGCGGAGCTGGGCTATAAGGCATTACAAATCCCGTGTAATCACAAGTCGCTGTTTGATGTCGAACAAGCTGCTGTAAGTCAGGCCTATTGTGATGATATTCGCGGAATGCTGGCCGGGCATGGGTTAGTGATTAGCGAATTATCTACCCATCTTGAAGGTCAACTGGTTGCCGTCCATCCGGCTTATGATGACGCTTTTGACGGATTTGCTCCGCCGTCTGTACGCGCTAATCCGCAGGCCAGACAGGCGTGGGCCATCGAAACCTTACACCAGGCCGCTGCGGCTTCACAAAGACTGGGGCTGACGGCACATGCCACGTTTTCAGGTTCGCTCGCATGGCCTTTCTTTTACCCGTGGCCACCGCATAATCGTCAGCGCTTTGAAGAGGCTTTTCTGGAGCTGGCACGTCGCTGGAGACCGATTCTCGATCGCTTTGATCATCATGGGGTGGATGTTTGCTTTGAGATCCATCCCGGCGAAGATCTGCATGATGGCGTGACGTTCGAGCGTTTTCTGGCACTGGTTGATAATCATCCTCGCTGCAACATTCTCTATGACCCGAGCCATCTGTTATTGCAGCAGATGGATTACCTTGGGTTTATCGATGTCTACCACTCGCGTATTAAAGCTTTCCACGTCAAGGACGCTGAGTACCACGCCAGTAGCCGCAGCGGTGTCTATGGCGGTTATCAGCCGTGGCTCGATCGCGCCGGGCGTTTCCGTTCCCTGGGGGACGGGCAGGTTGATTTCAAAACGATTTTCAGCAAGCTCACACAATATGATTTCCCTGGCTGGGCGGTGCTGGAATGGGAGTGTTGCCTGAAAGACGCGCAAACCGGGGCGAGTGAAGGGAGCGATTTTATACGCCGCCATATTATTCCGGTTTCTGCACGCGCATTTGATGATTTCGCCGCTGGCGATGAGGTACGCAAATGATACAGGTTGGCATTATTGGCAGCGGATTTATTGGGCCTGCACATATTGAGGCATTGCGTCGACTCGGCGGTGTGAACGTGGTGGCGCTCTGTGATAGCTCGCTGGCGGTTGCCCAGGAACGCGCAGATGCTCTTCATATTCCTCATGCGTACGGCAGCGTTGAGGCGCTGCTGGCGCATCCCGGACTGCGGGTAGTGCATAACTGTACGCCGAATCATCTGCATGCCGACATCAATCGGCAGATTTTACGCGCGGGCCTGCACGTGTTTTCAGAAAAGCCGCTGTGTATGACGCCGGATGAGGCTCGTGAACTGGAAACGCTGGCACAGCAGGCGGGAGTGGTGCACGGCGTGAGCTTTGTCTATCGCCAGTTTGCAATGGTGCAGCAGGCGGCCAGTATGGTCAGAAGCGGCAGCGTGGGCCGTCTGTTTGCCGCTCAGGGGAGCTATTTGCAGGACTGGATGCTGCTGGAGACTGACTACAACTGGCGGGTCGATGCCGCACAGGGTGGGGATTCGCGGGCGGTAGCGGATATCGGTTCGCACTGGTGTGATACGGTGCAATTCGTGACTGGAAAACGTATTGTCGAGGTGATGGCCGATTTGGCTATCGTCTGGCCGGTACGTAAAGCCAGCATTGCCAGTAACGCTACGTTTGGCCAGCAAACGGCTGATGTGCAATTTGAGGATAAAGCGGTTACGACGGAAGATCGTGGATCGGTGCTAGTACGTTTTGATGATGGCAGCAAAGGCTGCTTTAGCGTTTCGCAGGTGAGTGCAGGGCGCAAGAATCACCTGAGCTTTGAAATTAACGGTAGCCACTGTTCACTGCACTGGGATCAGGAAACGCCGCAACAGCTTTGGGTCGGGCACCGTCAGCAGGCGAACCAGATCCTGACGGACGACCCTGGATTGATGAATGCTGATGTAGCTGCCAGTGCGCACTTTCCGGGCGGGCATATTGAGGGCTGGCCGGATGCGTTCAAGAATATGATGCAGCAGTTTTATCAGGCTGTGTTGGCAGGCAAAATGCCCGCGACGGCAGAGCGTCGATTTGCGTCTTTTTCTGATGGTGCGGATGTGATGTATATCATTGATGCAATTATAAAAAGCCATCAGCAGCAGCGTTGGATATCAGTACAGCGCTAAACACGCATCCGGTTCGCCAGTCGGCGATTTTATGGTAGCCTCAACGCAAAGCGTAAACCGCAGGATGTGTCGTCGTTATGTCTATTCAAAAAATCGCCCAGCTTGCCGGTGTGTCGGTGGCGACGGTATCGCGTGTGCTGAATCACAGTGATACCGTCAAAGCCAAAAATCGCGAGCGTGTGCTACAGGCTATTAAAGAAAGCAATTATCAGCCCAACCTGCTGGCGCGTCAGCTGCGTACGGCACGTAGTTCGATGATTTTGGTGATGGTTTCCAACATTGCCAACCCTTTTTGTGCAGAGGTTGTTAAAGGTATTGAAGAGGAGGCGGAGAAGAATGGCTATCGCATTTTGCTGTGTAATTCCGGCTCGGATACAGCCCGCTCAAAATCGGCGTTGAAGCTCCTGTCGGGGAAAATCGTCGATGGCATTATCACCATGGATGCATTCTCAAAATTACCGGAACTGACTACGCTGATTGGCGATGCGCCCTGGGTTCAGTGCGCGGAATATGCTGACAAAGGCGCGGTTTCCTGCGTGGGGATTAACGATGTTGACGCCGCACAGTCGGTGATATCTCACCTGGTGGATAAGGGCTACCGACGAATAGCCTTAATCAATCATGACCTGAGTTATAAATATGCTCGTTTGCGCGAACGCGGCTATAAAGCGGCGCTGCATGCATTGTCGCTTGAATATCAGGCTGTGGAATATGCCAGTGAATTAAGTTCCAGTGCAGGAATTGCGGCGATGAAAACACTACTTGCCGCAGAGGTGAAACCCGACGCGGTGTTTGCCGTATCGGACACGCTAGCCGCGGGTGCGATGCGCGCTATTTTCGATGCCGGATTACAGATCCCGCAGGATATCGCCGTTGTTGGTTTCGACGGTACGGAACTGGCAGAAATGGTTTCTCCACAGCTTTCGACCATTGAGCAGCCCTCACGGGATATAGGCCGCAAAGCGGTAGGATTGTTGCTGAATAAAATAGAAAATCCTGACGCGCAGACGGAAAGGGTGATGATGGACTGGCGCTATATTTCACGCGCCAGTACCTGAGCTTTATCGCAGAAACGCGCCAGACAGCGCACGAATATCGTTTCCGGTAGGCGACTGATGAATGCGCAAGCCAAACTCTTCGACTACGGCAAATATATGGTCGAAGATATCAGCCTGAATACTTTCATATTCCAGCCAGACCACCGTATTGGTAAAGGCATAAATTTCAATCGGTAAACCATGATCGTCTGGCGCAAGCTGGCGCACCATTAATGTCATATCTTTGCGAATACGCGGATGATGACGCAAATACTCGTTCAGATAAGCGCGAAAGGTGCCAATGTTCGTCATCCGGCGGTGATTCAATACCGATTCAGGCGCATCTAATTGCTGATTCCACTCGCTGATTTCCTGGTGACGTGTGGTTAAATACGGTTTCAGCAGGTGGGCTTTATGCAACCGCTGACGCTCATCCTCATCAAGAAAATGGATACTGGTGGCATCAATGCTGATGCTGCGTTTAATTCGCCGACCACCCGAAGCCGACATTCCGCTCCAGTTTTTAAAAGAGTCTGATACCAGTGACCAGGTTGGGATCGTGGTGATGGTGTTATCCCAGTTGCGCACTTTGACGGTGGTTAAGCCAATATCGATAACAGCACCGTCTGCGCCGTATTTCGGCATTTCCAGCCAGTCGCCAAGCTTTAACATATCGTTGGCGGAGAGCTGTATTCCGGCCACCAGTCCGAGAATTGGATCTTTAAATACCAGCATTAACACGGCGGCCATTGCACCCAAACCGCTTATCAGTATTGCCGGTGACTGGCCAATCAGCAGGGAAATCATCAATATTCCGACGAGGATTGCGCTGATTAGCTTGATGCCCTGGAATATGCCTTTTAGCGGCAGTTGCGACGCAGCAGGGAGTTTTTGTGACAGATTGAGAATAACGTCCAGCAGAGAAAACAGTGACAGCAGGGCGTACATCATGATCCACAGCTGTGCGCAGGTTACTAATATTTCTGCGGCTTCGCTGCCTTTCTGTAGCCAGAGTGCAGCCTGTATATTGACAATGATACCCTGCAGGGTGAATGCCAGCCGGTGAAATAACTTGTTCTGCGTGATGATTTGTAGCCACAGGCGGGAGCTGGCGTTGGCGCGCTTTTCAAATGCGCGTAGTACCACCCAGTGCAAAATAACGTGAACAATAATGGCGGTGATAAAAATAATGCCAAAAATCATCACCAGCGAGGTGGTGTGATTTATTTCAATGCCGAGTTCTTCTACCTGAGATATCAATTCCTGCATAATGTCTCCTTAATAAACAGCGGTCTATGATGACCGCTGTGCGGAGCTTATGCAAATGCGGAGGATTAGACTTCCGTCAGCGTCGTTTCCAGCGGCAGACGAGATTTCGGCAGCGCGGCGTTGAAATCTTCTACGCTGTGATGACCCACCGGAACCACCACTACGCTGGTGAAACCTTTCTCTTTCAGGCCAAATTCTGCATCCATGACTGCTGAATCAAAGCCTTCGATCGGCACAGCATCCAGTCCCATCGCCGCAACGCCCAGCAGGAAGTTACCGACGTTCAGGTACACCTGTTTTGCCATCCAGTGGTTATCATCTTTCAGTTCTTTGCGATGCATGTCGGCAAAGAAGGTGCGGCCTTTGTGGTTTGCGGCTTTAGCTTCCGGTGTGGCGAAACGACCATCAACTTCTTCTTGATCCACTACACGTTCCAGCCACGCATCGTCCATCGCCGTTTTGGCGCAGAACACCACGACGTGGGAAGCATCCAGCATTTTACGTTCGTTGAATACAAAGCCGCCGGCTGCGGATTTGGCCACACGCGCCTTACCTTCGTCAGTGCTGGCAACAATAAAGTGCCACGGCTGAGAGTTGGTGCTGGACGGGCTAAACTGCAGCAGCGTTTTTAATTTTTCGGCCTGCTCGGCGGTCAGTTTTTTATTCGGATCGAATGCCTTAGTGGAGTAACGTTTTAAGGCGACAGAAACAATATCCATAACTACTCCTGGTGATTTTCCATACCCTGCGGGTGCGTTTTGTTTCAGCAGGGTACAGGGTTAGCAGGAAAAAGATAAGACAGGAAAATGCAAAAACACTTATCGGGGTTAGCGATAAATCAACCTGGACGCAGGCGTTTTTGATCCCGCTTCGGCAAGCCGTCGACGACGCGGTGCCAGGAATCATTCACCAGCTCTGCCAGTAATGACTCGGTAATATCGTCACCAGGATAGACCGAGATCCAGTGCTTTTTATTCATGTGATAGCCGGGCTTAATGCTGGGGTAGATCTGCTGGTTTAACAGTGATTTTTGCGGATCGGATTTCAGGTTAATAAGCGGCCGTCCGCGAAGCTCCGTGACCAGCATAAAAATTTTACCGCCAACCTTGAAGACATCGTATTCCGGGCCAAATGGCCAGCAGTGTTCGGTAAAAGGCAGTTCAAGCGCAAGGCGTTTCGCACAGGCAGGTAGGGTCTGGCCGTCCATTATTGTTCCTCGCGGGTCAGTGCTCGCCACATGGCTTCAAATCCCATCGAAATATAGTCATTTGCGCGGGCAGTATCGCGGGCGGCGAACTCCATGGTGGTTTCCGCCAGAGAAAGAAACAGCGCGTCACCAAAGGCGCGATATTCGTCAGACATAAACTCGGGTCGTACGGAACGATGACAAAGATCGCGCAGTTCCGGGAACATATCGTCAGCCTGCTGTTCTGTTTCTTTGCTGATTTTCTCGCTAACGGCTAACTGGCGAATCGTGCGATGCCCGCAGGTGTGGTTCAGGCCCCAGCTAATGTAGCTGTTCCAGATGTAGTGAGTCATGGATTTGGCATCGGTCACTGAGCGATCCAGATTTGCCATCATCGACTGACAAAGGTCTTGCTTTAAAAAGAGGTAAAGCTCGTTGATCAAATCATCTTTGGTTGCGAAATAGCGAAACAACGTTCCCTCCGCAACCCCTGCATTGCGGGCTATCACGGCGGTAGACGCCGCAATACCTGATTGTGCAAATGCTGTGGTTGCAGCTTCCAGTAATGCCAGTTTTTTGTCTTCACTCTTCGGACGAGCCACTACACTTTACCCTTAAGTCTGTAAAAAACATGATTGAATCACGGCGATTGCTGCGCCGCAACGGCGAATGTCAAAGATTGAAAATCATCTTGACGGAGAACTTTCGATTTCTATAATGAGTGCTTACTCACTCATAATCAAGAGTCAGTCGCGCAAACCAGCGGAAAGGGGGCGCGTTTAAGGTCAGGATATGAAGCGTCTCACAGTTTGTGTGGTTGTTATTATGCTTATTGCCGCAGCTGCAAGTTTACCGTTTGTACTCAATGCCGGGTTTGGTCAGGCACCGCAAGGGGCACAGCTGAGTCAGGTTGAACAGTCACCGCACTATCGTGATGGACAGTTTCATAACCAGGTGCCGACACCGGGCTATACCGGCAACAAAGGTATGCTGGCGGCCTGGTGGGAGTTTCTGGTCGCTAAGCGTGAAAATGCACGTCCAGCGCAGCCGTTACCTATGGTCGCGACCGATCTCGCCGGGCTTTCGCCGCAGCAGGATACCCTGGTCTGGCTGGGCCACTCTTCGTGGTATTTACAGCTGGCGGGTCAACGTATCCTGATTGATCCGGTGTTCAGCAATTATGCCGCACCGTTCTCGTTCCTGAACAAGGCCTTTGCCGGTGATTATCCATGGACTGCGCAGACGATGCCGGAGATTGATTTGCTCATCATCTCCCACGATCACTATGACCATCTGGATCTCGCCACTATCAAGGCGCTAATGCCAAAAATTAAGCGGGTGATTACACCGCTTGGCGTCGGGTCGCATCTGCGTTACTGGGGAATGCGCAGCGAGATAATCGAAGAACGGGACTGGAATCAGTCCGTCAGAGTGACGGATTCGCTGATCGTTCATGTGCTGCCTGCTCGTCATTTCTCGGGACGCGGTATCAAACGCAACCAAACGCTATGGGCGAGCTTCATGTTCGAAACGCCGGAGCAGAACGTTTATTACAGCGGCGATTCCGGCTATGGACCGCATTTTAAAGCCATCGGCGAGCAGTTTGGCTCTGTCGATTTGGCGATTATGGAGAACGGTCAGTATGACCAGGACTGGAAGTTTATTCACATGATGCCGGAAGAGACGGCGCAGGCTGCGGCAGATCTACATGCGAAGGCTGTGTTGCCAGGGCATGCCGGCCGTTTCGTTCTGGCGAAACATACCTGGGATGATCCATACAAACGACTGGCGCTTGCCAGCCGTCATCAGGATTACCGACTGCTGACGCCAATGCTGGGTGAACCGGTAATACTGTCCGAACCGGACCAACCGTTTACGGCCTGGTGGCAACAGGTGACTCAATGAATACAGGGGAGAGCATGATGACGATTTCTGCTCAGGTAATTGATACGATTGTTGAATGGATTGATGATAATTTGAATCAGCCATTGCGCATTGATGATATTGCACGCCATGCGGGATATTCCAAATGGCACCTGCAGCGTCTTTTTATGCAGTACAAAGGCGAAAGTCTTGGGCGTTACATCCGCGAGCGCAAGCTGCTGCTGGCGGCGCGCGATCTACGCGATACCGACCAGAAAGTGTACGACATCTGTTTGAAATACGGATTCGATTCGCAGCAGACCTTTACGCGTATTTTCACCCGTACGTTCAGCCAGCCGCCGGGAGCTTATCGCAAAGAAAATCATAGCCGAACGCATTAACAGCAGAGGGGTTCTCGCGGGCCTAATCCACCAGCGAGAACCAGCGCCGCCAGATGAAGCGCAGCACCAAATATTCAATCACGCCTAGCAGTAAAAACCACAGGCAAAACAGCAAAGTATAAAACTGATTGAGATCCATCAGATGAAAAATGGCGACGAGTTTTTGCGCCAGCACCAGGCCAAGCGAGGGGGCGGGCAGCAGCAGGCAAGACAAAAAAGCCAGTAGCAGGATCCCTGCGACAGTCATCAGTGATTCAAGCGGGTGTTTCATGACATTGTTAAACTTGAGTTAAAAAGCTATTGTCCGGGATCTCAGCGGGCAACGCAAATACCCACGCTTACAACCCCGCCCAAATCTCACAATGCTTTTTCACCAGGCCACTCAGTGACCCGCCTTCGGCGACAAAGTCACGCATGTTTTGTGCTTCATCATGACCATTTTTAACCTGCAGATGTATAGCTTCAATCGCGCTGGTTGCGCCTACTTTATCTGCAGAGGTAGCGATATTCTCCAGGAGTCGCAATGTGTCTTCTGACAGGCGGCAGCCGTCGCCGGTATTGACGTCGGTGACGATTCCCGCCATACCAAAGCGACAGGCCTGAAAACGATTGAATTTATACAACAGGTAATCACGCTCCTGGTGCTTGAATGGACGTTTGGTGAGTAACCAGTGGGCGGTAGCCTGAATAAGTCCTGCCATATTGACCGCATGATCAAGGGTCAGCGGCGTATCCATGACCCGAACCTCTACCGTGCCAAAGTGCGGGCTGGGGCGGATATCCCAGTGTAAATCTTTAATGCTATCAATCATGCTGGTGTAAGCCAGTCGACGGAATAGCCCCTCGAATTCCTGCCAGTTATTCACCCATGGCATCGGGCCATTATCGGGAAATCCGGAGAATATATTCAGTCGCGCGCAGGCAAACCGCGTGTCGGAGGTCTGCATATAAGGTGAGGCGGCCGAGAGCGCAATAAAATGGGGAACAAATCGCGACAGGCCGTGTAGCAGGTAAATGGCATCATCGCCGTTTGCGCAGCCGATATGCACATGTTGGCCGAATACCGTCGCTTGCTGGATAAGATAGCCAAAATTTTCCAGGTTGCGCCGATAGCGTTCGTCATCGCAGACTTCCTGACGTTGCCATTTTTGAAATGGATGTGTGCCACCGCCACAAATGGCGAGGTGATGCTCTGCAGCAACTCGCATAATTATCTGCTGCATAGCGGACAATTCAGCATCAGCATGGTCGATATTTCGGCAAATTCCGGTCGCCATCTCCAGCATACTTTCGGTGATATCGTGCTTCACTTCTCCGGCGGAGAGCTGCGGTGTGACGGCATCAATCAGCCGGGAGGAGTCCTGACTCAGGTCGTAACCTGGCGGATTGACCACCTGCATTTCCAGTTCAATGCCTAACGTAAAAGGGTCGGAAACATGAAAATCGGGTAGTGGCATAAGGCTCTCTTCCGCGTTGATTTTTAATCAGTATAGAAGGACTGCTGATTTTCTGTTCGTCGTCAAAATCACCCTTGCGACGCTTTGAAGGTGTAATGGCCGGTGTTATAACTATTTTTTACTTCGCTACTGGGGTTGAATCGTGCCGGAAATAAATCTTTATGGGCAGACCGTCGGCGATGTCGTGCCGGACTGGAATGGCGCTGCCGTACTGCCACGGGAAACGCTGATAGGGCAATATTGTCGACTGGTTCCCCTGGATGCCGACAGCCATGCCGCCGATCTGTTTGATGCCTACGCGCAGGCGCTGGACGATCGCGACTGGACCTGGCTTGCAAGCTCTCGCCCCACAAGCGTTGAGGCCGCAGCTTGCTGGGTGCAGGGGAAAGTTACTGATGCATCTCTGGTTCCCTATGCCGTCATTGAACAGCGTTCAGGACGAGCTGTCGGACTGGTGTGCTTTATGGCGATTGAACGAGAGCACGGTTCGGTCGAAATTGGTCATGTGACCTGGTCACCGCGTATGAAAAATACGGTTCTTGGCACCGAAAGCATCTGGCTGCTGCTGCGCCAGGCATTTGCGTTGGGCTATCGTCGCGTGGAGTGGAAATGCGATTCTCTGAACACCGCTTCTCGACGGGCAGCGGAACGCCTTGGGTTTATCTTCGAAGGTCGCTTTCGCCAGAAGATTGTGCGCAAGGGGCGTAATCGCGACAGCGACTGGTTATCAATGATTGATAGCGAATGGCCCCAGTGTGATGCCGTTTTACAGCGCTGGCTGGCCGCAGAGAACTTTGATGAACACGGGCGGCAACGAAAAACGCTGGCTGCCTGTAGCCGCGAATAAATTAACGCCCGCAGCTAACAATGGCTGCGGGCGTATTGCTGTTTACCAACAGATAAATCCGCCATCTACAACCAGGTCTACACCGGTGCAAAATGAAGCGGCATCGCTGGCCAGAAAGAGTGCCGGGCCCGCCATCTCTTCCACCTTTGCCATGCGCTGAATTGGCGTCTGGCTTTCAAACTCCCGCGTCTGATGAACCATTTCCGGTCGAGTATTCATCGGCGTGGCGGTATATCCCGGGCTGATGGAGTTCACGCGTATTCCTTTTCCAATCCACTCCATCGCCAGGCTTTTCGACAGATGAATCACCCCCGCCTTAGCGCTATTGTAATGGGCTTGTTCAAGGCCTCGGTTAACAATAATCCCGGACATGGATGCGATGTTAATAATCGAGCCACCACCGGATTCCAGCATCAGCTCGGCTTCGGCTTTACAGGAATTCCACACGCCAGTGAGGTTAATGTCGATAACGCGCTGCCACTGCTCGCTTTCCATTTCCAGCGCAGGGTTGGCGTTGGCAATGCCTGCGGCATTGACCGCAATATCCAGACGACCAAAGCGTTCCTTCGCCAGGGCTACCGCGGCGCGAAGGTCGCTAAGCTGGCGGACATCGCCCGTATAGAGCGCAGCCTGGGCGCCAATAGCGGTGATAGCATCAACGGTCGCGTTCAGCCCGCCGTCTTCGCGCAAATCAAAACAGATCACGTGCGCGCCCGCGCTGGCAAGTGCGCAGGCGATAGTCTGACCGATGCCGCTACCTGCGCCAGTAACGAAAGCGACGCGCCCCTCAAGATTAAACAGTTGTTGAGCAAAATCTTTTGTAATCATAGTGATGACTCTCTTAACAGATACCCTGGTGGGCATTAAGACATAATCAGGCCGCCATCGATGTTGATGGTTTGTCCGGTGAGATAACGCGCATCGTCAGAGGCGAGAAAAGCGACCAGTCCGGCGACATCCTCAGGTTTGCCCGCGCGTTTCATGGGGATGCCTTTAACCCATTCCGCCATCAGTTCACCTTTGCCATAGCGTTTTTCATCTGTGCTGAGAATTTCGCCCCAGACACGATCGTTGTAATCCCACATTTCGCTTTCGATTATCCCTGGGCAAAAGGCGTTGACGGTGATATTCCACGGTGCCAACTCATGCGCCAGGCTTTGCGTAATACCAATTACGCCCATCTTGCTGGCGGCGTAGTGTGGGGTATAGATGAAACCCTGGCGTCCCTGACCGGAAGAGGTATTAATCAGACAGCCCTGGTTTTGCTTAACCATATATTTTGCTGCTTCCCGACAGCAGAGCCATACGCCAGTGGTATTTACGGCGAGGACTTTTTCGAAATCGGCTTTCGGCATGCGGTCGAAATAGTCGATGGTGATAACACCCGCGTTTTGAATCGAGACATCAATGGTGCCGAAGCGCGCTGCGGCCTGCTCGTACAGAGATTGCACCTGCGCCTCATTGGTGACATCCACCTGCAAAGATAAAATATCTGCCTGATAGCGCTGACGAAGCTGTTCCGCTGTTTCGTGGACGCGCTCTGCATTAGATACCATCACCAGGTTTGCGCCGTCGCGGGCAAAACGTTCGGCGATACCTGCGCCAATCCCTCGACAAGCACCAGTGATGACAATTGTCTTACCATGAAAATCACGTTGCATATTTTTATCCCCTGTATAGGCCGGGCAAAAGATGCCCGGCGGAATGTTGCTGCTTAACTGGATACGGTATTTACTGAAGGTGCTGCCGCCAGCTTTTCTTCATGGCGACGCATCAGAATGACTTTGTTCTGCAGCTTTTGCTGGAACTGATCGACAACAACGGCGGTGACGATAACCACACCTTTGATGACCATCTGCCAGAAGTCGCTGACGCCCATCATCACCATGCCATCGGCGAGGAAGACAATTACGAAGGCACCGATAATGGAGCCGGAGACGCGTCCGCGTCCTCCCGCGAGCGCAGTTCCGCCCAGCACAGTTGCGCCAATGGCATCCATCTCAAACATGTTACCGGTCATCGGATGTGCTGTTTGCAGTTGTGAAGCCACAATCAGCCCAACAAAAGCGGCGCACAGGCCGGAAAAGGCGTACACAAAGATCTTCGCTTTTACGATAGGGACACCCGCCAGACGTGCGGCGGACTCGTTCCCTCCAATCGCGTAGATATAGCGGCCTAGTGGAGTTTTGGTGGTTACCCAGTAGCCCAGCAGCAGGAAGGCAATCATCAGCCAGATAGGGAGATAAATCCCCAACAAAGTACCTGAACCCAGCGTGGCAAAACCGGTATTGCCCAGCGCGTCCATGCCGTTAAGATTTGGGTAAGTGCTGCCGTCGTTAAACAGAAGAGCAGATCCTCTGGCAACGTACATCATGCCGAGCGTACAGATAAACGGCGCAACGCCGAAACGCGTGATGACGGCACCGTTGACAAAACCAACGACAACGCCGAAGAGGGCAACACAGATTATGACCTCTGGTACGTTGAAGAAGATGATGTTGCCACCCCAGATGGGCAGACCGTTGGTAAGCAAGGCGCCTGCAACCATGCCGCAAATACCCGCTACCGCCCCGACGGACAGATCGATACCGCCAGTGAGTATCACCAGCGTCATACCAATTGCCAGTAAGCCCGTGATGGCGACGTGCTGGGTCATGATCAACAGGTTAGAGGTGGTCAGGAAATTAGGTACCATCACGCTAAAGAATGCGATAACCAGCAGCAGTGCGATAAACGTTCTGGCCTTCAGGAGGTACATATAAATCATATATTTCTGGTTCATGATGGATTCCAGCCTGATTAATCTTGAGGTGTAGAAGCCGCGATTAATGTCTCGCGGGTAACCGCATGACGGGGGACATCAGCGGTGATTCGGCCATCGGCCATCACCAGAATGCGGTCCGCCAGCGCCATCACTTCGTCCAGCTCTGATGAAGAGAACATCACCGCCAGCCCTTGCTGCGCCATTTTGCCAATAAGGTGATACACGTCGGTTTTCGCACCCACATCAATGCCTCGGGTGGGCTCATCAAGGAAAACCACCTGCGGTTGCGTCATCAATGCCTTACCCAGCACCACTTTTTGCTGATTACCGCCGCTTAATGAGGTGATAGGCAGTTCGGGATCGCTCACTTTGATAGCCAGTTGCTGGATCATTGCCTTCACACTGGACTGCTCTTTGTGCGGGTTCAGCCATTTCCAGGCACGGCGAAAGCCTTGCAGGCTGAAGTCAGACAGCGTCATGTTGGACTGAATCGACATCATCTGAACAACGCCTTCGCCCTGACGGTCTTCAGGCACCAACGCCAGCCCCTTTTTAAGACGTGACTGAAAATGGGCTTTATCAATGCATTCGCCGTTAAGCTGCACGCTCCCACTCTGGCAGGGCATAAGTCCCACCAGACCTTTGAACAGTTCCGTGCGTCCAGCGCCCAGCAGACCATAGATTCCGATGACTTCGCCTTTACTGAGGCTAAACGTCACGTCATTAAGCTTATAGCCGCCGCTCGGATGAAGGGCTGTGAGACCCTGTACGGATAGAACCGTTTCACCTTTTGGTGCGGGTTGATAATCAAAATGTTTTTTCTTGTCACCCACCATTTGTTCAATGATCCACGGAATACTGGCATCATTGACTGGGCGTTCGCTGATAAAACGACCGTCGCGGAAAATCGTGATGTAATCACCAATTTCCATCAACTCTTCCAGACGGTGAGATATATAGATGATGGTGACACCGCGCCGTTTAAGTTGCTCAATGACGTTAAACAACACTTTCACCTCAGACTGGCTGAGTGCGGAGGTTGGTTCATCCATGATTAAAACGCGGGTATCTTTGGAGAGCGCACGAGCAATTTCGACCAGTTGCTGATGACCGATCCCTAGTTCCTCCAGAGGTGTATACGGATCAACATCCAGCTCGAGTCTTTCCAGTAAGGATTTTGCTAGTGCGTATTGGTATTTTTCGTTGATTTTCCCTTTTTGAAAGAACTCGTTAGCCATGAAAATATTATCCATGACATTCATGTTTGGGAATAAATTCAACTCCTGAAAAATAATGCTGATACCCAGTTTTTCGGCCTGATGGGTCGAATTTAATGTGACGGGTATGCCATCCATAATAATTTGTCCGGAAGAGGGACTTTCGACACCAGCAAGCATTTTCATCATGGTGGACTTACCCGCACCATTTTCTCCGATCAGCACGTTTACTTTATTCCGATATACCCGGTAGTTGACGCTATCTAATGCCACTACCCCAGGGTAAACACGCGATAAATCGTGTGTTTCGATAATAACTTCAGATTCGACGGAATGAGGAGTGACGATATCTTGCTGCTGCATGTTATTGTCCTCCTACAGATTCAATTTTCGCTGGTGTAATAACCGGGATGGATTTTGGTATCTCCCACTCAGAAAAAACACCATAAACGTGTACTGATTCTCCGGTTTTAAGCTGCGCAGATTGGATCATCTTTATTGCTTGTTCGTTAATTCCTCGACCATATTCACCAAATAATACCTGGTCATTGAAATCACTATAACTTGTGCCTTTAAAGGCATCGCGTAATTGTGTGCCGCGCAGCGTCGGACCAATCTGCACAATAATGCTGTTGCCGCTTTTATCGGCGATAGTCATTTTTCCACTACGAGAGGCGGTATCAAGATTGCTAATTTTTCCTTCTACTTGTACGTAAAAGATGCAGGGATTCTCTTCCTGAGAACGGTAGCCGAGATTTTTACAGGCGCTATCAAAATCTTTTTCAGCATGCAAGGCCATTAATAAATCGGCCACCGGACGAGCCTGCCCGACAATTTGCGGAACAATTTTGTTTTGCCACGTTTGATCAATATTGGCCATGTGTGGATTCGGTGGCGACTTGAGGTCCGCAAGTTCCTGCTGCGAGACGATGCGGCATCCGCCCACGGTCAACAAGGCCAGCGCAAGCCAGGCTTTTTTAGACATAATGTTCTCCTCTGCGCCTCCTGAGAGGCGCAACAACCCGGGATCAGGACTTGATATTGAAATCCTGCACTTTATCTGCGTTTTCTTTAGTGATAAGAATTCCGCGGAACATGACGCGTTGCTTTTCGGGTTTTATGCCTTTTTGCAGGTAGTTATCCAGATCGGTAACCCCTTGTGCTGCGATAGCCTGAGCCTGGAGCATGACGGTTGCCTGTAGAGTGCCTGCTTTCACCGCATCACGTTCGTCGTTGCTGCCGTCGATACCGACCACTACCACGTCGCTGCGGTTCGCCGCTTTTAATGCAGCAATAGCGCCCAGTGCAACAGGACCGTTACCGCAGATGATACCTTTCACGTCCGGGTGGGCCTGTAGGATGCTGTCCATAATACGTTTACCGTCGATAAGCGTACCTTTGGCATCCTGTCTGGCGACACTAACCATATCCGGGAACTGATCAATAACCTGGTGGAAGGATTTGGAGCGCGTAACACAATTATTATCCGCAAGGTTACACGTCAGTTCAGCATATTTACCTTTTTCGCCCATCTTCTCGACGAAAATATTTGCAACTTCGGAACCCGCCTGGAAGTTATTGTGGGTAATTTGCACCAGTGCAACATCATCAACGGGAATTTCACGGTTGATTAATATGACGGGAATTCCAGCTTTTTTCGCTTTTTCAATTGCCGCGACGCTGGCCGTTGAATCTGCATTATCCAGAACGATACCCTGGACTTTTTTGCCGATTGCCGTATCAATCAATTCATTCTGTTTTTTCACATCTTCACTGTGCGACAAAATTGTGGTTTTGTAGCCCAGTTCCTTGGCTTTTTCACTGGCACCTTTTGCTTCTGAGGCGTAATACGGGTTATCCAGTGAATTCACCATAATCATGATTGTCCCTTTTTCCGCTGCATGAGCAGTAAAAGACAAAGCAGTCAGGGTTGCAGCAGTTAACAGCGTTAAACGTAATTTCATGACAATGTTCTCTCTGTGTTGTTATTGTCGGGTACGGTGAAACAACGTAAAGCTTGAATTTCTTATGGTCCGGTGTCCTCCTGTATATGTGGTAAATAACGTCGCGCGTTTTCCCAGGTGAGGCATCAGGCGGACGGGGCCGGTTTCCATAATGTTCTGTTTACCGCATGGCGCCATTCCTGCCATCTTTTTTGCAACCGATGGTGGCGATCCATGTCGGGTTGAAATGTGCTATGTACGGTTAAAAAAGCTTTTAAATCAGTCAGTGAGCCAGGGTAAAGCGCTTTACGCGCCAGTAATGCCGCGCCAATGGCGGAAAGTTCTGGCACATCGCTACGCATAACCGGATAACCAAGCAGATCTGCCTGATATTGCATTAGCCAGTCGTTTTTGGTGGGGCCACCGTCAACCATTAATGCAGTTAACTTGAAATCATCGTGCTGCTGCATGGCAACTACAACATCGGCGATTTGATAGGTAATCGACTCAAGTGCGGCACGAATGAGATGTGCTCGTTTAACTCCCCGACTGAGTCCGCAGATGACTCCACGGGCACTGTCATCCCACCACGGTGCGCCAAGCCCGGTCAGTGCTGGCACAAAATAAACGCCGAGGGTCGAATCAACGGAGGCGGGAAGGGTGTTGAGTTCGTAGGCCAGTTCGGCATCCGAAAGTTCGCTCAGACCAGTACTGTCCGCCATCCATGCCACCGCATCACCCGTGTGCGGGATATTGCCTTCCAGACCGTATATGATGCTATTTCCATCGTGCCAGGCGATGGTTGTAGCCAGTGCGTCAATATCGCATTGGGCTGATTTGACCGGCGCCATCACCGATGACCCGGTACCGTAAGTTGCTTTAACGCATCCCATTTCGCCAAGAGCATGGCCAAACAGAGCGGCATGTGAGTCACCCACCATCGACATCACAGGAATGCCGTCTGGGATGCCATTGAGTCCGCGAGTATGACCAAATAATCCACTGGAGGGTTTTATTTCCGGTAAGGCGGCGCGCGGAATGTGGAAGAGTGCCAGCATGGCTTCATCCCACTCTCCAGAGTGCAGGTTTAGCAACTGTGTGCGGGCGGCATTGGAATAGTCACAGCAGAAGGCTTCACCAGCGGTTAAATTCCATAGCAACCAACTGTCGATCGTTCCCAGGCAAATTTGTCCCTGCGCAGCCAGCTGTGGGCCATCGGTCACGGATTCCAGTAGCCAGCGCATTTTTGATGCGGAGAAAAGTGGTGCGATTGGCAGACCAGTGGTTGATTTTATTAGTTGTTCTTTATTTTCATGCCGCAGTTCCTCGCAGTAAGCCGCACTGCGCGTACATTGCCAGGTGATTGCGGAATTTAGCGGTCTGCCAGTCTGGCGATACCAGCCTATGGCGGTTTCACGCTGATTACTGATAGCCAGTGCTGCGACGTTTTCAGCACCAACATGATTCACAGCTTTGGCAATGACACCAATAGAAGCATCAATCAACACCTCGCCAGATTGTTCAACCCAGCCATCCCGAGGGGTCTGAATCGCCAGTGGCTGAGAAAACTTTGCCACCACATTGCCCTGTGCATCAAGCGCAACCGCTTTGGCGTTAGTTGTGCCTTCATCCAGCGCAATGATGAACTCTTTCTTCGCTGCACACATAGATTATCTCCTGAGTCACATTGCGTCCCGGTTTGGAGGATAAAGCCCCCTCATTGTCGCGTCATTACTACATCAGGCCTGGCTGTGACATCGTTTTTCAATCATTGAATATATATTCGATAGTGATTATTTATTTAATACCTTAGCCACAATCTTTCCGTTGGGCTACAGAAAAAATCATCAATTGTGCTGAGAATCACACTTACACAGACGGGACAATAACAGAAAAAAGAGTAAATTAAGGCGAGGTGAAACCATTCAGTCTATTGAAATATATGGATTTTAGTCACAGCCTTTGCTTTTTATCTTTCGTGCAAAGGCTATCAGCGAATTGAGGATCAGGAGGTGACCAGCATGCGGGCCGTAGGATAGTCGGTAATGAGCACGTCGATATAACCTCCGTTCAACGCCCCTTTAATTGCCGCGACTTTGTCTGTACCGCCAGCAAGCGCCACGACATTCGGGCATTTTTTTACCTTGTCCAGGGCCATGCCAATCACTGGATCTTCGTCATCTTGCAATACCGGCTGGCCCTTGTTGTCGTAGTAATGCAGGCAAATGTCTCCGACCGCGCCGCGATCTGCCAGTACCTGCAACATATCTTCGTGGTAGTAGTTGCCTGATGTTTTCAGCAATTGGGACGGTTCGAGGATCCCGACGCCAACAATGGCGATGTCTACATTATCAAAGCGTGAAATCACATCGGCGACATCTTTGCTGGCAACGAGACGGTTTTTCTCTTCAACCGAGCCTTCGATACTCTGCGAAGGAAGCAGCCAGGCTTCACAATTCAGATGTTGTGCCAGCGTCTGCGTCAGAATTGTGGCCTGTACGTTGCCGTTGGGACCCACGCCGCCCAACAATTGAATTACGCCGCCGGCCTTCAGGTTCTGCGTATGGACTTCATCCACCATCGCTCGGATAGTCGAACTCCATGAGGAAACGCCCACCAGATCTTTGGGGCGCAGCCTGGTTTCCAGATAGTGGGCTGCGGCAGAACCAATGGCGCGTTTGATGGTGTGGTCGCTGGCATCCTCTTCGGTATCAACCACAATGGCCTGCTTAATGCCGTAACGTTCCTCGATCCCTTTTTCAAGATTCAGGAAGATATTTGAGGGCTGGACAACGCTGATTTTCACCACCCCTTCTTTCTGACAGCGGGTGATGGCGCGGGAGATAAACGACTGAGAAAGCGAGAGAAGTTGAGCAATATCGGACTGTTTGCGTCCTTCAAGATAGTAAAGGGTAGCGATTTTAACCAATAGCCGTTGTTCGTCCTGCTTAGCCATATATTTCCTCGAAAATCATTTACGTACCGCCATTATCTTAATGCGTTTTATCATACGCGAAAATTGAAGACAGGTAAGTGTGATAAAGCTCTAACTTTAACCAATCCTCCAAAACAGCTATGGACAAATACGAAAATTAGGTTGCATAATTGAATAAAGAATCATTTGTGAATATATATTCATGGTGGTTACAGGTCAACTTATTATTACCAGCGTCAGTGTGGTCGCGGTAAGGAGGCAGAATGTTCCTGAGTATGATACAACGGCGTAAGCCTGAAGATGTGACGTATGGGAAATTCTGGTTTTTTTAGTCCCATGCGGAATAAATATTCCATATCGAAAATAAATTCAGAGGTGCTAAATGAATCCCTGGAACTATGATATCCAGACTCTTGAGCGCAAAGCGCGGGCGGTTCGCCGTCACATTGTTAGATTAAATGCTAACAGCCCTGCGGGTGGGCATACTGGTGCGGACTTGTCTCAAGTTGAGCTGTTGACGGCACTCTATTTTCGTATACTCAATGTCGCTCCGGAGCGTATCGCTGATGAGGCTCGGGATATCTACATCCAGTCTAAAGGTCACGCGGTAGGCTGTTACTACTGCGTTCTGGCGGAGGCGGGTTTTTTTCCCGTTGACTGGCTGGAAACCTATCAACATGCCAATTCCCATCTTCCCGGACACCCGGTGCGCCAGAAAACGCCGGGTATTGAGCTGAATACCGGTGCTCTGGGCCACGGTTTACCTGTTGCGGTGGGACTGGCTCTGGCTGCGAAGAAAAGTAACAGTTCACGCCGCATCTTTTTAATCACAGGCGATGGCGAACTGGCCGAAGGAAGTAACTGGGAAGCGGCGCTGGCTGCTGCTCATTATGGCCTCGATAACCTGATCATTATTAATGACAAGAACAATCTTCAATTAGCCGGACCGACTCGCGAAATCATGAATACCGATCCGCTTGCCGCAAAATGGCAGGCATTTGGTATGACGGTGACTGAGTGTCAGGGGAATGATATGGCGTCGGTTGTCGCCACGCTGGAAGGACTTAAGCAGGATGGCAAACCTAACGTCATCATTGCCAATACCACGAAAGGCGCGGGTATATCTTTTATCCAGGGGCGCCCTGAATGGCACCATCGGGTGCCAAAAGGTGAAGAGATCGAACTGGCTCTGGAGGAATTAAAAGATGAGTAATGCAGAACACCTCGCGAACGTCATGGTTCAGGCGTTCATTGATGCAGTGGAACAAGGTGTTGACCTGGTGCCGGTCGTAGCGGACTCGACATCAACCGCGAAAATTGCTCCTTTTATAAAGCAGTTTCCCGGTCGCCTGGTCAACGTAGGTATTGCTGAACAAAGCATGGTTGGAACGGCGGCAGGACTTGCACTTGGCGGTAAGGTCGCCGTCACCTGTAACGCTGCGCCATTTCTTATCTCCCGTGCCAATGAGCAAATTAAAGTTGATGTTTGCTACAACAATACCAATGTGAAGCTATTCGGTCTTAATGCTGGTGCCAGCTATGGCCCGCTGGCGAGCACTCACCATTCGATCGATGATATTGCCATTATGCGAGGCTTCGGCAATATCCAGATTTTCGCCCCATCTTCGCCACGAGAGTGCCGACAGATTATCGATTATGCGATTGGCTATCAGGGACCGGTATATATTCGTCTTGATGGAAAAGCTCTGCCGGAAGTTCATGACGAGAGTTACCGTTTTGTTCCGGGGGCGGTGTTGACGCTGCGTGAGGGGGAGCATGTGGCGCTGGTGGCAACGGGCTCGACAGTTCATGAAATTGTTGATGCCGCCGCGCTGTTAGCTGACGCGGGAATTCAGGCGAAGGTGGTCAGTGTGCCTTCAATTCGCCCCTGCGATACCAAAGCCCTGTTATCTGCGTTACAAGGCTGTAAAGCGGTGATTACCGTGGAAGAGCATAATATTAATGGCGGGTTGGGAAGCCTGGTGGCCGAAGTGCTGGCAGAGGCCGGAATGGGGGCAATTTTGAAGCGTTTAGGCATCCCGGATGGGGAGTACGCGGCGGCGGCGGATCGAGGCTGGTTACGCCAGCACCATGGCTTTGACGCCGCAGCCATCGCGGCTCTGGCCCGCGAACTGCTTTGAATTCTATACTGTTGCCAGTGTGATTACAGCGTTGTCCGAAAAACGCCATTGCACACGATACGTTTGGTGGTGCGCGCGGAGGATCATCTGGTTACGCTGTAACACCACGATTTGATATTGCGTAAACCCGGCGTCTGCTTGTCTTGATGTCCGGGTTGCTTTAAAAGCGCTCTCTTTGGCGGAAAACGCCAGGGTGAGCGCCTGTTCAATAGACAAGCCGCTGTTTGCCAACAATTCTTTCTCAGCATGAGTGACAATGCTACTTGCCAGTTCGGTTGCCGTTTGTGGCGTAAAAATGGCTTCTATGTCAATACCCACCGGCTGTCTTGATACCACCGCCAGCGCAGTTGATGCGCTATGGCTGATACTGCCAAACAGCCCCTGCGGCCATACCGGTTGGCGTTGTGTACCGATGCCGGGTACCGTTTTAAGGCCAAATTCGCGCAAAGCGTGTACTGCGGCAATACGCCCTGCTAAGTGCTCAGCTTTACGCTTACGTCCACAGGATTGAAGCTGAGAGTGGTGGGGGAGCCAGAGCAGGTCGTGCTCATGGAAGCTGTCGGGATCGAACTCGACAATGTGCAGCGTGTGGTCTGCGAAAGTGAGCGGTGTGTGCGTGGTGTGCATCATAGTTATGATTTCCCTCTCCCCGCAGCGAGGAGAGGGAAAGCGTTATCAGAAGTGTGTGTTAACGCTCATGAACCACGTCCGACCCGGTTCGTTATAGGTGTACGCGCCAGCACCCGCCATATAATAGCCAGTCTTGTTGTCGCTGGTGGTCTGGGCATTACCTTCACGCCACAGACGTTTGTCGAAGACGTTATCCACGCCGCCGGTCAGGCTGACGTTTTTCGTCACATCCCAGGTCGCGCTCAGGCCGACGATGCTGTACGGACTCACTTCCTGGGCTGAACTGCCGGTCACTGGTTTACCCTGGTAATCATATTTCTTCGGCTGCTGTTTGCCGTACCAGGTAAAGGTGGATTGCAGTGACAAATCCTCACGCGCCTGCCAGCTCAGCGTTGAGTTCAGCGTGTATTCAGGAATAATCGACAAGCGTTCGCCGGTCTCTTTATTCTTACTTTGCAGCATGTAAGTGATGTTGTTGGTCCAGGTAACGGTTTCGCTAACCGGTACGTTTAACGTCCCTTCCAGGCCTTCCACCACCGCTTTAGGTACGTTTTCCCACTGATAGATATCGGTGTAGGTTGTTGTTTCTTTACCCGTAGTCGGGTTTTTCTGGGTAATTGACGTTCTGCTTAGCGGTACAGTCCCCGCTTCGATCTTGTTACGGTAATCGTTGCGGAACCAGGTGACGCCGGCCAGCCAACCGTCACGTTTGAACTCCAGACCAATCTCTTTGTTGATACTGGTTTCGGCCTTCAGGTCATCGTTGCCCATCATGTAGCAACCAATGCCCGTCGCAGATCCGGTGGCATAGCAGCCCTGGCCTTTGCTGTACAGAATATAGTTCGGGTTAGTCTGGTACAGGCTAGGTGCTTTATAGGCCCGTGCGATACCCATTTTCAGCGTAAAGTCGTCGCCCAGACCTTGGGACAGGTTCAGGGACGGGCTCCAGTTGTCGCCAACGACGCTGTGGTGGTCGAAGCGCAGACCCGGCGTCAACATGGTGCTGTCGGTCAGCTCCATGTTATTTTCAGCAAACAGGGAGAAAATTTCAGCTTGCGAATACGGGCTACGATCGGTGCTGCTGGCACCAGGTATGTTCCCGCCCATAAAGGTCTGGGTATTGGAACTCATGTCTTTCATACGCTGCTGGTTCCATTCGGTACCGAGCGTCAGGTTCTGGTTAACTAACAGGTCGAATGGAATGCTAATTTCGCTGTGCAGGGTGACATCCGCCAGGTCAGTGTCGGTAAATTGATTACTGTTAAATAACCCTTCAAGGCCACCTGCCAGACCTTCACCCAAACGGGAGTTACGGGTGTGTTCGTATTGCGCCCAGTTGCTGGTGGTAATGCCGTTGTCCCAGCCGCCGTTCCACGTCAGCGCATAGTTCTGGCGGTACATACGGTTGGTTTCTTTACCGTAGTATTTTTTCACCAGTCCGTTGGTTTTGTTATCGTTGTTGGTGTTTTGGGTGTCACCCGCATACAGGTTGCCCTGACGGCTGTAGCCAGCTTCAAACTCCAGCGATTGCATTGGGGCAAAATCCCAACGCAGCAGGCCGTTGATATCTTTGTTTTTTACCCCTTCACGACCCGCAGGCATCGTATCTGCGTAATCGCCCGTACGTGTTGACTGGTGACCGTCGTTAATGTCCCAGGCATCGGCCTGGGTTTTGTCGAGGTTACCGTTCAGGCGGAAGCTGAAATCTCCGCCCAGCGGTCCATTCAGACTAAAGTTGGTACGCTTGGTTGAACCTTCCTCTTTGTGTTCCGGGGTGTTGAAATAGGTATTCCAGGAACCATGCCACTCATCGCCGCCTTTCTTGGTGATGATATTCACCACACCGCCAGCTGCGCCATTGCCATAGCGTGCTGCGGCAGGACCGCGCAGCACTTCAATACGTTCAATCATTTCCGGAGCAACCCAGGCGGTATCGCCGCGGGTATCACGCTCGCCGCGCCAGCCCTGGCGTACGGAGTTACGGCTGGTAACCGGTTTACCGTCGATCAAAATCAGGGTGTTTTCTGGCCCCATGCCGCGAATATCGATCTGGCGGTTGTTGCCGCGCTGACCGCTGGTTGAGTTGCCGGTCAGGTTAACGCCAGGCATGGTACGGATGATTTCCGACACATCGCGAGCGGGAGGGTTCTTACGAATTTCATCAGCGGTAATGGTTGAAACACCCGGCGCCTGCAGGTTCTGCTGGGCGGCGGTAACGACGATGGTGTCTTCATGAGAGACAGCGACGCTATCGGTTTGATCTTCTGCCATTGCTGGCAGGGCTACCCCGTAAATCCCTAAATTGACCAATAAGGCCAGTGAATGAATCTTGTTGTTCATTGTATGTCCTGCTGTTCTTTTAGCCACGAGTACCAATGTGCCGTGGTGCGGCATTTGGCCTGATGTCGCCCGCATCTGCGTAAACTATCCATTCCAGAAAAAGTACGCAGCGCCAGGTCGGTTTATAAGTGGTGAAAAACTGTACGCGCTTCCCACAGCGCGACAATACGCTATTGCAAATGCAAATAGTTATCAATAATATTATCAATATATTTCACGCTAGATCATAAAATTTCACAATAAACATGGGGTTATGGCTGTGACGACGTTAAAGATGGGAAGCGAGGCGTGGTGGCAGTCGAAAAAAGGCCCGGAGTGGGAGCGTGAAGACAACGGAAATTATCGGGTAACCTTCTGGTGGCGTGACCCACGGGGAACGGAAAAAGAGTCAGCCATTCATCGCGTTTGGGTTTATATCACCGGCGTCACCGACCACCATCAAAATGCCATCCCTCAGTCGATGCGACGCATTGATGGAACAAATGTTTGGTGCTGGAGTGTTTCCCTCAGCGCCAACTGGCGTGGCAGCTACTGTTTTATCCCAACAGCACGAAACGATATCTTCTCCTCGCTGGCGGCGGACGCTGCGCCTGACCGAAGCATCCTGCGTGAAGGCTGGCGGCAATTGCTGCCGCAGGCCATTGCCGATCCCCTTAATCCGCAGAGCTGGCGGGGCGGTCGTGGCCACGCGGTGTCTGCGCTGGAAATGCCGGAGGCACCCGTACAGCCTGGATGGGAGCGACCTGAAAACCCAGATTCACCCGCAGTTTGCTTGCAATGGCATAGCGCCAGGCTCGGCAATACGCGTCGCGTATGGGTGTTTACCACCGGTGATGCTCAACCCGAAACGCGTCCGTTGGCTATCCTGCTGGACGGACAGTTTTGGGCACAGAGTATGCCGGTCTGGCCTGCGTTGACTTCACTCACGCATCGCGGACACCTTCCTTCTGCCGTTTATCTCCTGATTGATGCCATTGATACGGCTCACCGCAGCCATGAGCTACCGTGTAATGCGGATTTTTGGTTGGCGGTGCAGGAGGAGCTATTACCACTGGTGAAGACAACGACAGCGTTTAGTGACGATCCGCAGCGCACTGTGGTGGCTGGGCAAAGTTTTGGCGGGTTGTCATCGCTGTATGCCGGGCTGAACTGGCCTGCGCGCTTTGGCTGTGTGCTCAGCCAGTCGGGCTCTTACTGGTGGCCGCATCGTGGTGGTCATCAGGACGGAGCGATCGTCGAGCAACTGAAGACCGGGACCGTCAGCGCTCAGGGGCTGCGTATTGTCCTGGAAGCGGGGATCCGCGAGCCCATTATTTATCGCGCTAATCAGGCGTTATATGCCCAGTTACCTTCTGCACCACAGTCTATTTTCTGGCGTCAGGTTGATGGCGGACACGATGCGCTTTGCTGGCGCGGCGGTCTGATGCAAGGGCTAATGACGCTCTGGCAACCGCTTACCGACACGATTTAACCGGACGATGTTCCACGACAGGAGTTGAGTATGGAATTCAGTAACCCCTTCGATAATCCGCAGGGCCAGTTTTACATTCTGCAAAATCCCCAACGTCAGTTTAGCCTTTGGCCGCAGCAGTGCTCGCTTCCTGCTGGCTGGCAAATTGCTTGCGAACCTCAATCCCAGGAAGCCTGCCAGCAATGGCTGGATGCAAACTGGACCACGCTGACGCCAACGAACTACGTCGATGTGCAGGAGGCTCCATGACTCAGCGTTTACCGTTAGTGGCGGCTCAGCCGGGGATCTGGATGGCGGAAAAACTCTCCACATTGCCCTCGGCGTGGAGCGTGGCGCACTACGTAGAATTAACTGGCGAACTGGACGCGTCGTTGCTGGCGAAAGCCGTTGTGGCGGGCCTGGAGCAGGCCGATACTCTGCGGATGCGGTTTAGCGAAGATAACGGTGAGATCTGGCAATGGGTGGATTCTGCGCTCGCCTTTGCGCAACCTGAAATTATCGACCTGCGCGAAAAAGCCAATCCACATGAGGCGGCGCGTGCGTTGATGCAGGCAGACCTGCAGCAGGACATACGTGCTGATGGCAATAAGCCGCTGGTTTTTCACCTGCTTATACAGGTGGGAGAAAAGCGTTGGTATTGGTATCAGCGTTACCATCATTTGCTGGTCGATGGCTTCAGTTTTCCAGCCATTACCCGCCAGATAGCCGCAATTTATCGCGCATGGCTACACGGCGAGCCTACGCCTGACTCGCCTTTTACGCCGTTCGCCGAGGTGGTGGAAGAGTATCAACAGTACCGTCAAAGCGATGCCTGGCAACGCGACGGCGCTTTCTGGCGCGAGCAGCGAAAGCAACTCCCGCCTCCTGTCTCGCTGTCGAACAATCCGTTGCCGGGACGATCGGCCAGCGCGGATATTATTCGTATGAAGTTAACCGCGCCTGAAGGGGCGTTTCGTCGGCTTGCGGCACGTATGCCTGACGTTCAGCGTGCGGATCTGGCCCTCGCGCTGGTGGCATTGTGGCTGGGACGTTTATGCAGCCGAATGGATTATGCCGCCGGGTTTATCTTTATGCGGCGTATGGGGTCGGCGGCGTTGACCTCCACTGGACCGGTTTTAAACGTACTGCCATTTGGTGTGAGGCTGGATGCGGCAGAAAGCTTGTCTGCACTTGCACAACGACTGGCCGGACAGTTGAAGAAAATGCGTCGGCATCAACGTTATGATGCCGAACAAATCGTTCGCGACAGCGGGCGTGCAGCCGGTGCCGAGCCGCTGTTTGGCCCGGTGCTGAACGTGAAAATATTCGACTATCAGCTGAATATTCCCGGCGTTCAGGCACAAACCCACACGCTGGCGACAGGGCCGGTGAACGATCTTGAGCTGGCGTTATTCCCGGATGAAAACGGTGGGCTGAGTATTGAAATTCTGGCCAATAAACAGCGCTACGATGCAGAAATGCTGGCGCAGCATGCCTCGCGTTTAATCGGGCTTATCGAGCAGTTTGCCGACAATCCGGCGCTATGCTGCGGCGACGCCGGGATGCTGTTGCCAACAGAAAATGAGCGGCTGACGAAGATTAACGACACGATCGTCGAGATCCCGTCCACTACGCTAAGCGCGCTGGTGGCACAGCAGGCCGATAAAACGCCGGATGCCCCGGCGTTGGCCGATGCCCGCTATCAGTTTAGCTATCGCGAAATGCGCCAGCAGGTCGTGGCGCTGGCGAGGCTTTTGCGTGCACGCGGCGTCAAGCCTGGCGACAGCGTCGCCGTGGCATTACCGCGTTCCGTGTTCCTGACGCTGGCGCTGCACGGTATTGTTGAAGCCGGTGCAGCCTGGCTGCCGTTGGATACCGGATACCCGGACGATCGCCTGCGGATGATGCTCGAAGACGCGAAGCCAAAATTGTTGATCGCGACCAATGAGCAACTGGCGCGCTTTAGCGATATTCCTGGGCTGGAAAGTCTGTGCTATGACTCCCCCCTGCCAGCAGAAGATGCTGCTCCGCTGGCACTATCTCAGCCCATTCATACTGCCTATATCATTTTTACTTCCGGTTCTACCGGTAGACCAAAAGGGGTGATGGTTGGGCAAACCGCCATCGTTAACCGTCTGCTGTGGATGCAAAATCACTATCCGCTGACCGCGGATGATGTGGTGGCGCAAAAAACACCGTGCAGTTTTGACGTCTCGGTATGGGAGTTTTTCTGGCCGTTTATTGCCGGGGCAAAGCTGGTAATGGCAGAGCCTGAGGCGCACCGCGACCCGCTGGCGATGCAGCAGTTCTTTGCCCAATATGGGGTGACGACCACGCACTTTGTTCCCTCTATGTTGGCCGCTTTTGTCGCTTCACTGACGCCGGAAACCGCGCGGGAGAGTTGTGCCTCGCTGAAACGGGTATTTTGCAGCGGCGAAGCCTTGCCTGCAGATTTATGCCGTGAGTGGGAACAGTTAACTCATGCGCCACTGCACAATTTGTACGGACCAACGGAAGCGGCGGTTGATGTGAGCTGGTATCCGGCCTGGGGGGAAGACCTTGCTGATGTAACCGGCAACAGCGTGCCGATTGGCTATCCGGTATGGAATACCGGTTTACGTATTCTGGATGCCATGATGCGCCCGGTGCCTTTCGGCGTGGCTGGTGACTTATATCTGACGGGGATCCAACTGGCGCAAGGTTATCTGGGCCGTCCGGATCTGACCGCAAGCCGCTTTATCGCCGATCCGTTTAACGCTGGCGAACGCATGTACCGTACCGGGGATGTGGCTCGCTGGCTGGAAAATGGCGCGGTGGAATACCTTGGGCGCAGCGATGACCAACTTAAAATTCGCGGACAACGCATTGAGCTCGGCGAGATTGACCGGGTGATGCAGCAATTGCCAGATGTCGAGCATGCCGTTGCCCACGCCTGCGTATTCAACCAGGCGGCGGCGACAGGCGGCGATGCGCGTCAACTGGTGGGGTATCTGGTGTCACAATCGGGTTTACCGCTGGATACGTCCGCGTTGCGGGAAAAGCTGCGTGAAAAACTGCCTGCGCATATGGTACCGACAGTATTGTTGCAACTGGCGGAGCTGCCGCTTAGCGCGAACGGTAAACTGGATCGTAAAGCGCTGCCGATGCCACAGTTGACGTCGCGTGTTTCCGGGCGCGCACCGCGAGCAGGGACTGAAACCACCATCGCGCAGTCTTTTGCGGCTTTGCTGAATTGCGAGGTGAATGACGTGGCGGCAGACTTCTTTGCGCTTGGCGGACATTCGTTGCTGGCGATGAAGTTGGCAGCACAGTTGAGCCGGGTTTTTGAGCGTCAGGTGACGCCGGGGCAGATTATGGTGGCCTCTACCGTTGAACAACTGAGCGCTCTGTTGGAGAGCACTGATGATGAACAGTCGCAGCGTCTGGGATTTGAGGCACTGCTGCCGCTGCGTGAAAGTCACGGCCCAACGCTGTTCTGTTTTCATCCGGCGTCGGGTTTTGCCTGGCAGTTTAGCGTGCTGTCGCGATATCTCAGCCCGCAGTGGTCGATTATAGGTATTCAGTCGCCACGACCGGATGGGCCTATGCAGACGGCGGAAAACCTCGACGCGGTATGCGAACATCATCTGGCAACGTTGCTCAGTCAACAGCCTCACGGACCTTACTATTTATTAGGTTATTCGCTGGGCGGCACGCTGGCACAGGGGATCGCCGCGCGCTTACATGCCAGAGGAGAGACGGTTGCATTCCTCGGGCTGTTGGATACCTGGCCGCCGGAAACGCAAAACTGGCAAGAAAAAGAGGCTAATGGGTTGGATCCAGCGGTACTGGCGGAGATCGAGCGTGAACGCGAAGCGTTTCTGGCGGCGCAGCAGGGGAATGCGTCAGAGGCTTTATTTAACGCAATCGAAGGCAACTACGCCGATGCGGTTCGCCTGCTTACCACGGCGCACAGCGTGCCGTTTGCAGGTCACGCCACGCTTTTCGTCGCTGAGCGCACGTTAGTACCGGGTGTGAGTCCTGAGCGCAGTTGGTCGCCGTGGATATCCAGTCTGGATGTTTACCGCCAGGATTGCGCGCATGTTGATATTATTTCCCCTGCCTCATTTGAGGCGATAGGACCTGTAATAAATACACTGATTAATAAATCTGTGTAACAAGACGAATATTGCTATCGCGGTGATCGAACAATTCCATAATGTAAAAAATATGTTATGGAATTGTTCTTTTTTGTGCGGTGCAAGGTGATGAAAGGGGTGAATAAATTCCGAATATAATTTTTGGTAGGGCGACAAGCACAAAGATTGTTTCGGATAATTCTGACTAGCTGGTAGACTTCTCCCACAGGAATGTTTTTCTTTTAGGAAAGTTTTCAGGTCACGCAACATGTCATCATTAAATATAAAGCAAGATAACGTTTCGGAATTTACTGGGTATCCTCAGCCAACGGCAAACGCAAATGAAATCGATTTAGTGAATCTAATCGAAATCTTATGGCGTGCAAGAACGAAAATTATAGCGACCGTTTTCGCCTTTGCTTGTGTGGGTATTCTGGTCTCTTTTCTGCTGCCACAAAAATGGACCAGTCAGGCCATCGTGACGCCGGCGGAAGCGGTTCAATGGCAGGGATTAGAGAATACGCTGACCAAATTGCGCGTGCTGGATATGGATATTAGCGTTAGCCGTGGTGATGTGTTTAACCTGTTTATCAAAAAATTCCAGTCGCCTTCATTGTTAGAAGAATATCTGCGCTCTTCGCCTTACGTAATGGATCAATTGAAAGGTGCTGATATCGACGAAATGGAGTTGCATCAGGCAATTGTCAGGCTCAGTGAGAAAATGAAAGCGGTTGATACTAACCTGGGTAAGAAGAACGAAACTTCGCTGTATACCGCATGGACGTTGAGTTTTACCGCACCTCAGGCCGAAGAAGCCCAGTCAGGCTGAAGGGATATATCCAGTATATTTCTGCCCTTGTGGTGAAAGAAACGCTGGAAGATATTCGCAATAAATTGTCCATCAAAACCAGTTATGAAAAAGAGAGACTGGAGATGGATCGCGTCAGGCTCAAAAACCAGCTGGAAGCAAATATCCAGCGACTGAACTACTCGCTGGAGATCGCCAATGCCGCCGGGATTAAAAAGCCGGTCTACAGTAATGGCCAGGCCGTGAAGGATGACCCCGATTTTTCTATTTCACTGGGTGCTGACGGCATCGAACGTAAATTAGAAATAGAAAAATCAGTAACGGATGTTGCTGAAATTAACGGTGAATTACGTAATCGCCAGTATCACGTTGAGCAACTGTTAGCGATGAATGTGGGTGACGTAACATTTACGCCGTTTAAATATCAACTTTCACCTTCGCTGCCGGTTAAAAAAGACGGTCCGGCTAAATCAATGATCGTTATTCTGGCCGCATTACTGGGGGGAATAGTGGCGTGTGGTGGCGTTCTGCTGAACTATGCCATGGTGTCGCGTAAGCAAAAAATGACGTTTATTGATCAGCAACTGGTGTGATGAATTGTCGTATGGCGGCAAGCTGGCCGCCATACTGTAACGCGTGTTATTTGTTGCGTCCAAGCGGCACCACTAACGGCGTTCCGGCAACCGGATCGTCGATAATCATACAGCGCAGTCCATAGATTTTTTCAATAAGCTGCGCGGTGACGATCTCCTTCGGTGCACCCTCGGCAATTATTTTTCCGTCACGCAGCGCGATCAGATGTGTTGCATAGCGACAGGCCTGATTCAGGTCGTGCAAAACGGCGGCCAGCGTATAACCTTTTTCCCGATTTAGCTCACTCAACAGTTCCAGCAGATCGATCTGATGACTGATATCCAGCCAGGTGGTGGGTTCATCGAGCAGCATAATCGACGTTTCCTGCGCCAACACCATCGCAATCCATGCACGCTGACGTTGTCCGCCGGAAAGGGTATCCACACTTTGTGATGCCAGATGGGTGATACCCGTCGCCTGCATGGCGTTTGAGACCGCAGTTTCATCCTCTTGCCGCCAGCGGGTAAACAGCGGCTGGTGCGGGTAGCGTCCGCGGGCAACCAGCTCCTGTACCGTAATATCTCCCGGCGTGGTGGCGTTTTGCGCCAGCAAACCTATTCTGCGGGCGACTTCTTTGCTGGCATAGTGCTGAATATGCTCGCCATCGAGCCAGACCTTGCCGTGCGCGGGCGTCATCAGACGACTCAGCGTGCGCAGTAGCGTTGATTTCCCGCAGCCGTTTGGCCCGATAATCGCGGTGAAATGGCCGTCGGGAATCGATACATTGAGGTTTTCCGCCACGGTAAACTTGCCATAACCCAGCGTTAACTGGTCGCCACGCAAACGGGCTACTGATTCGATCATTTTTTGCGGGACTCCTGAATTAACAAGACGATAAGATAAATACCGCCGAGGCTTACGGTGACAACGCCCACCGGAAGCTGATAAGGCATAAACAGCTGTTGGGCGCATAAATCCGCCATCAGCAACAGCAACGCGCCGCACAGCGCCGACAGGGTTAATCCCCAGCGCGATGTACCGCTTATACGTCGCGCGATATGCGGCGCGACAAGAGCAATAAACGAGATAGGACCGGCCAGCGCGGTGGCGGCAGCGGTCAGTACCACCGCAACCAGCATCATCATCAGACGTGAACGCTCAACGCTGACGCCAAGCGCACAGGCGCTGTCATCACCCATTTCCAGTAAACGCATCCGGCGTACCAGCAGCGCGGCGCACACCAGCATGATGATAATCAGCGGGGCAGAAGGCCAGGTTTTGGCCCAGGTCAGGCCATTGAGCGATCCGGCGTTCCACAGCCCAGCCGTCAGCGCGGTTTCTAATGATGCTTTCAGCAGCAGCCAGGTGTTGAACGCCACCAGCATGGCGCGAATGCCGATACCGATAATAATCAGCCGGAAGGTGTCGATACCATTGCGCCAGGCGAGCGCCCAGACCACCAGAGAAGTCAGGATCCCACCCAGCATGGCTGCCAGCGCGATAGCGGTGAGATGCTGTCCGAACAGCACCATTGCCACCAGCACACCGCTCCAGGCCCCGGTGTTGAAACCCATCACATCCGGGCTGCCCAGCGGGTTGCGCATCAGCGACTGGAATATTGCGCCGCTCACGCCGAGCGCTGCGCCAATCAATAGCGCCATGAGCACGCGTGGCAAACGCCATTCGGTCACCACCAGCGTAATACTGCGCGGCGCATCGCCGAGCAGGGCGGCAATAATTTGCTGGGTTTCCAGCGTAACAACGCCGCTACGCAGGCTCCACAAACCCATGACGAGACAACCTGCAATCAGCAGCAGGCTGCTGATTATCAGGCGGCGGGAGAGGTGCATCATGCGCCACCTCCGCGCGATTTACGGCGTACCAGAAAGATAAGCACCGGTGCACCGATAAACGCACTGACTACCGACACGCGCAGCTCGCCGGGGACAATCAGGCGACCGATTATATCGGCAATCAGTAACAGAGAAGGCGTTGCCAGTAGGGTTACGGGCAGTGACCAGCGGTGATCCGCCCCCACCAGCCAGCGTGCCATGTGCGGCATCATCAGGCCGATAAAGGCGATAGGACCGACAATCGCGGTCGCACTGCCGCACAGTACGGTAATAACCAGTAGGCCAATAAACTGCGTGCGAGCGACTTTACTGCCAAGCGCGGTAGCGGTGTCGCTGCCGAGGCTCAGGCTATTCAGGGCGCGACTGAGGAACAGTGCGACAGCCGCGGCAATCAGTACCGGTACCAGCACAACCTTCAGCGTTTGCAGGCTGCGGATATCCAGTGAGCCGGCCTGCCAGAAACGCAGCTGATCGTAAACGTCCGGGTTGAGCAAGGCGATGCCGGTGGATAATCCTTCCAGCACCGCGCCCAGCGCAACGCCCGCCAGCGTCAGACGCACCGGGCTTAACTGCCCGCCGCCCTGACTGCCGGTAAAAGCTACGATCAGCGACGCAGCCAGCGCACCGCAAAAGGCCATCAGCAGCTGCTCTTGCGCAGAGGAAAAGCCGAACAGCGCGGCCCCCAGCACAATAGCGAAGCTGGCGCCGGAGTTGACACCCAGAATGCCGGGATCGGCGAGAGGGTTACGCGTGAGCGTTTGCATAAGTGCGCCAGCCAGGCCCAGCGCGCCACCGGCGAGCAGCCCCGCCAGCGTGCGCGGCAGGCGCGCGTCCAGCACGATGGTGCAATCAGCACTTTGACAACTGCCGGTGAGCGCATCCAGCACCACGGAGGCAGGTAGCGACTTGGCGCCAATACCCAGACTTAATACCGTGGTGAGAACAAGTAATAACAATAGTCCGGGCACGGCGAAGGTACGTGTCGCGGAAACAGAGCATGACATATCAACTTCCCTGATAATGATAGTAATTATCGTTATCGATCTTATTTGGATATGTTAGCATGTGCAGCCATCGAATGGATATTGAAAAAGTACCTGGTAAGGCTCTGTAATGAATCGACAATCCTGGCTGCTCAATCTCAGCCTGTTAAAGACCCACCCAGCATTTCGCGCTGTCTTCCTCGCCCGTTTTATTTCCATTGTCTCTCTGGGGCTACTCGGCGTGGCGGTTCTGGTACAGATCCAGATGATGACCCAGTCGACCTGGCAGGTGGGGTTGTCGGTGACGTTGACCGGTAGCGCAATGTTTATTGGCCTGATGGTGGGCGGAGTGCTGGCCGACCGCTATGAGCGTAAAAAAGTGATCCTGCTGGCGCGTGGAACCTGTGGTATTGGCTTTATTGGCCTGTGTCTGAATGCGCTGCTGCCCGAACCGTCGTTGCTGGCGATTTATCTGCTTGGCTTATGGGACGGTTTCTTTGCCTCTCTGGGCGTGACCGCATTGCTGGCTGCGACGCCAGCGCTGGTTGGGCGCGAGAATTTGATGCAGGCTGGGGCGATTACCATGCTGACGGTGCGTCTGGGATCGGTAATTTCACCGATGCTTGGCGGGGTGCTGCTCGCGACTGGCGGCGTGGCCTGGAACTACGGACTGGCGGCGGCGGGAACCTTCATTACCTTACTACCGTTGCTGAGCCTTCCTGCGTTGCCGCCTCCGCCGCAGCCGCGCGAGCATCCGCTGAAATCGCTGCTGGCGGCATTCCGCTTTCTGCTTGCCAGCCCGCTGATTGGCGGCATTGCGCTGCTCGGTGGTCTGTTAACCATGGCGAGCGCCGTGCGTGTGCTGTATCCGGCGTTGGCGATTAACTGGCACATGTCGAGTGCGCAAATTGGCCTGTTGTATGCGGCTATTCCGCTAGGGGCAGCCGTGGGCGCATTGACTAGCGGACAACTGGCGCACAGCGTTCGCCCGGGACTGATTATGCTGGCATCGACCGTGGCTTCATTTCTGGCTATCGGCCTGTTTGGCTTGATGCCCGTCTGGCAGCTTGGTGTGGTTTGTCTGGCGCTGTTTGGCTGGTTGAGCGCGGTCAGCTCTTTGTTGCAGTACACCCTGTTACAGACGCAGACGCCGGAAGCGATGCTCGGACGAATTAACGGTTTGTGGACGGCGCAAAACGTCACCGGCGATGCGATTGGCGCGGCGTTGTTAGGTGGTCTGGGCGCGATGATGACGCCGGTTGCTTCGGCAAGCGTGAGTGGATTCGGGCTGGTGATTGTCGGTCTGCTACTGCTGCTGTTGTTGGGAGAAGTACGCCGATTCCGGCAGGTCCCCGTGAATGTCTGATCGCGTTGTGCTCTAAGGTTGTAGGCCGGATAAGGCGTTAGCCGCATCCGGCGCTGACCATTAAAAGAGAGCTGACAGACGTTGCAGCAGCAGCGTGGCGCTGTAGTAGTCGAGACGGAAGGTTTCCGTACCCAGGGCGTAAACGCGTTTATTCTGCACGGCAGGCAGATGCGCCAGAAGCGGATTGGCGTAAATAGCGTCGGCATCTTTGCTGTCGCCAGCAAACAGGAACAGCGCTTCACCGTTCAGGCCTGCCGCCAGGTTCTCACCGCCAAGCTGGATGATATCGTGGCGTTTGCCCTGACTCTGGCTGGTGTGCAAGTTGGCAGGCAGCGTTGCCAGCGTGAACCCTAACTGCTCCATCAGCTTGCCTTGCGCTGACTCAGGCGTCCACAGGTTGGCGCTGTGCGCCGCTGCGGTATATACCAGCGCGCTGACCGGCTGTGGTGGCAGGGTAATATGTTGCTTAACCGCCTGAAGTTGCTTATCAAACTCGGCAATTCGCGCAACTGCCTGTTGCTCCTGACCGGTAATTTCACCTAACTGGGTCAGCAGCGACTGCCAGCTTTTATCGTCGTAATTAATGATGAGCGTTGGCGCAATGGTGGACAGCTGATCGTATAGCGCGAGGGCAGAATCTCCCCCAGTGGCGCTTACGAGAATCAGATCCGGCATTTGAGCTGCGACAGCCTCGGCGCTCGGTTCGCCGATATACAGGCGGCTCAGTTTGCGTTCTTTTGCCACTTCGCTCCACTGGCGTAAAAAGCCCTGCGCATCGCCGATGCGATTGTTCGGCGTAGTGGCACCGCTGGCAATGACCGGGGCATCAATCGCCAGCAGCGAGCCGGTGAGGGTCACGCTGGTGGAGACAATTCGCTGCGGCTTATGCTCAAGCGTATGCGTGCCGCGACTGTCAGTAACCTGACGCGGCCAGTCGGCGGCGTGACCTGAAGAAATTCCTGAAAGAGATAAACCTGCCAGTAAGAGCACGGTGCGGCAAAAAGAGGGGAGACTCACGAATCGGCTTCCTGTTATCAGTATAAGTAATGCTTCTCATTTTCATTGTTAGCGAGCAAGGATGCAAGCCAAAGTCGCACATTGTGCTACCACAAGAGTTGACATACCGTCGCTTTACTTTTAGGTTAGCGACCGAAAA
Source organism: Citrobacter sp. C13 (assembly GCF_014596815.2). NCBI lineage: Bacteria > Pseudomonadati > Pseudomonadota > Gammaproteobacteria > Enterobacterales > Enterobacteriaceae > Citrobacter > Citrobacter sp. C13. The sequence continues at coordinate 3,452,516 of NZ_CP115024.1, read as the reverse complement.
TATAAATGATAATCATTATTAGAGCCTTTATCATTTTTGGAGGATGATATGGATACGTCACTGGCCGAGGAAAAAACGCAGACTATGCCGACGCTCGCTCCCGACAGTTTTTTCTTTATGTCGCCGTACCGTAGTTTTACGACGTCAGGATGCTTCGCCCGCTATGCGGAACCGGCAATTGATGGCGATTCGCCAGACAGCCCTTTCCAACAAAAAATGAACGCACTGTTTGCTGATGCCAAATTGCAAGGCATCGCGAACCCTGTCATGGTCGGGGCGATTCCCTTTGATACCCGCCAGCCATCATCGCTGTTTATTCCCCAATCATGGCAGAGCTTCTCTCGTACGTCGAAGCAGCAATCATCACGTTACTTTACCGCGCATCAGTCGCTGAACGTCGTTGAACGTAAATCGATCCCGGAACAGGACTTTTTTGAAGATATGGTCGCCCGGGCGGTTGCGCTGACGTCCACTCCGGAAGTCGACAAAGTGGTGTTGTCACGCCTGATCGATATCACCGCCGATGCCAACATTGACAGTGGTGCGCTGCTGGAGCGTCTGGTGGCGCAAAACCCGGCGAGCTACAACTTCCATGTACCGATTGAAGACGGCGGCGTATTGATTGGTGCCAGCCCGGAACTGTTACTGCGCAAAGAAGGCGATCGTTTCAGTTCTCTGCCGCTGGCGGGCTCTGCACGTCGTCAGCCTGATGATGTGCTGGATCGCGAAGCAGGGATCCGCCTGCTGGCATCTGAGAAGGACCGCCATGAGCACGAACTGGTGACGCAAGCGATGAAAACGGTATTGCGCGATCGCAGCCGTGAACTACAACTGCCTTCTTCTCCGCAGCTGGTTACCACGCCGACGCTCTGGCACCTCGGCACGCCGTTTGAAGGTAAAGCTAACCCGCAGGAAAACGCCCTGACGCTGGCGTGCCTGCTGCATCCGACGCCTGCGCTGAGCGGCTTCCCACATCAGGTTGCGCGCAAGCTTATCGCCGAGCTGGAGCCGTTCGATCGCGAATTGTTCGGTGGCATTGTTGGCTGGTGTGATGCCGAAGGTAACGGTGAGTGGGTAGTGACGATCCGCTGTGCGAAGCTGCTGCGCAATCAGGTACGTTTCTTTGCCGGAGCAGGAATTGTTCCAGCCTCTTCCCCGGTTGCGGAATGGCGCGAAACGGGGGCTAAGCTCTCCACGATGTTGAATGTTTTTGGACTGCACTAAGAGCCTTGTTGACTGGTTTTAAGGAGCAATAATGAGTATTCCTTTCACCCGCTGGCCGGAAGAGTTTGCCCGCCGCTATCGTGAAAAAGGTTACTGGCAGGATTTGCCGCTGACCGACATTCTGACCCGTCACGCCGACAGCGAGCATACGGCGGTAATTGATGGTGAACGCCATCTGAGCTATCGCCAACTGAATCAGGCCGCTGACAATCTTGCCTGCAGCTTGCGTCGCCAGGGGATCAAACCCGGCGAAACCGCGCTGGTACAACTGGGCAATGTGGCTGAGCTGTATATCACTTTTTTTGCGCTGCTCAAGCTGGGCGTAGCCCCGGTACTGGCGTTATTCAGCCATCAGCGTAACGAACTCAACGCCTATGCCAAACAGATTGAGCCGGCGCTGCTGATTGCCGATCGCCAGCATGCGCTGTTTAGCGGGGACGATTTTCTTAACGCTTTTGTGGCTGAACACAATTCAGTGCGCGTGGTGCAACTGCGCAATGATGAAGGTGAACACAATCTGCAAACGGCGATAAGCCAGCCTGCGACTGATTTTACTGCTACACCTTCGCCCGCTGATGAGGTGGCGTACTTCCAGCTTTCTGGGGGGACGACCGGGACGCCAAAGCTGATTCCTCGCACTCATAACGATTACTACTACAGCGTGCGTCGCAGCAATGAGATTTGCCGCTTCACCGGGGAAACGCGTTATTTATGCGCAATCCCGGCGGCGCATAACTACGCCATGAGTTCGCCAGGCGCGCTGGGCGTATTCCTGGCCGGTGGCACTGTAGTGCTGGCGGCTGACCCGAGTGCCACTCTGTGTTTCCCGCTGATTGAACAGCATCAGGTTAACGTCACGGCGCTGGTGCCACCTGCGGTGAGCCTGTGGTTGCAGGCGATTGCGGAGTGGGGCAGCAATGCGCAACTGGCTTCGCTGAAATTGCTTCAGGTCGGTGGCGCGAGACTTTCCGCCACGCTTGCGGCACGTATTCCAGCCGAGATTGGCTGCCAGTTGCAGCAGGTCTTCGGCATGGCGGAAGGGCTGGTGAACTACACCCGTCTGGACGACAGTCCTGAGCGCATCATCAATACCCAGGGTCGCCCGATGTGTCCCGATGATGAAGTCTGGGTAGCAGACGCTGACGGCAACCCCTTAGCCCAGGGAGAGACCGGACGCCTGATGACGCGTGGTCCGTACACCTTCCGCGGTTATTTCAAAAGTCCTGAGCATAATGCCAGCGCCTTTGACGCCAACGGCTTTTACTGTTCCGGCGATCTGATCGCTATCGATCCGGATGGTTACATCACCGTTCAGGGGCGTGAAAAGGATCAGATCAATCGCGGCGGGGAGAAGATCGCCGCTGAAGAGATTGAAAACCTGCTACTGCGCCATCCAATGGTGATCCATGCCGCGCTGGTCAGTATGGATGATGAACTGATGGGCGAGAAAAGCTGTGCCTGGCTGGTGGTGAAAGAGCCGCTGCGCGCGGTGCAGGTGCGCCGTTTTCTACGCGAACAGGGCATAGCGGAATTCAAATTACCCGATCGTGTTGAGTGCGTTGAGTCATTACCGCTGACTCCAGTGGGGAAGGTAGATAAAAAACAATTACGTCAGTGGCTGGCATCACGTTCACTGGCCTGAAGGAGAAATAGAAATGGCAATTCCTAAACTGCAGGCTTATGCGCTACCAACGGCGCTCGATGTTCCGGTGAACAAAGTCGACTGGGCATTTGACCCTGAACGCGCCGCGCTGCTGATCCACGACATGCAGGATTATTTTATCGGCTTTTGGGGCGATAACTGCCCGATGATGGCGCAGGTCGTCGCGAACATCGCCGCGCTGCGCCAGTACTGCAAAGAGCATAACATTCCGGTGTATTACACCGCTCAGCCGAAAGAACAGAGTGATGAAGACCGCGCTCTGCTCAATGATATGTGGGGACCGGGCCTGACGCGTTCCCCGGAACAACAAAAGATCGTTGAGGCGCTGGCGCCGGATGAAGCGGATACTATTCTGGTGAAATGGCGTTATAGCGCATTTCATCGTTCCCCGCTGGAACAGATGCTCAAGGAAACCGGGCGTAATCAACTGATCATTACTGGGGTGTATGCGCATATCGGCTGTATGACCACCGCAACGGACGCCTTCATGCGTGACATCAAGCCGTTTATGGTTGCCGATGCGCTGGCGGACTTTAGCCGTGACGAACACCTGATGTCGCTGAAATACGTGGCGGGACGTTCCGGACGTGTGGTAATGACCCAGGAATTATTGCCGACACCGGTCCCGACCAGTAAAGATGCGTTGCGCAGCGTTATTCTGCCGTTGCTGGATGAGTCTGAAGAGCCGATGGATGACGAAAACCTGATCGACTACGGGCTGGATTCCGTGCGCATGATGGCGCTGGCGGCGCGCTGGCGTAAGGTTCATGGTGACATTGATTTCGTGATGCTGGCGAAAAAACCGACCATTGACGCATGGTGGGCGCTGCTCTCCCGCGAGGTGAAGTAATGGCTGGATTTGATTTTGCCGGGAAAACCGTCTGGGTAACCGGCGCGGGTAAAGGGATTGGCTACACCACGGCGCTGGCGTTTGCGAATGCTGGCGCTGAGGTGACAGGATTCGATCGCAAATTTCCTCAGGATAACTACCCGTTTGCGACCGAAGTGCTGGATGTGGCGAATGCCGGACAGGTAGCTGAAGTGTGCCAGCGCGTCCTCAAAGCGCGCGAGCGTTTGGATGTGTTGGTCAATGCCGCAGGTATTTTGCGTATGGGGGCCACCGATGCGTTGAGCGTTGAGGAGTGGCAGCAGACGTTTGCGGTTAACGTTGGTGGGGCGTTCAATCTGTTTCAGCAGACGATGGCGCAGTTTCGTCGCCAGCAGGGCGGGGCGATCGTGACCGTCGCGTCGGATGCTGCGCACACGCCGCGTATCGGCATGAGCGCTTACGGTGCGTCAAAGGCCGCGCTGAAAAGCCTGGCGCTTACGGTCGGACTTGAACTGGCAGGCAGCGGTGTGCGTTGTAACGTGGTTTCTCCGGGTTCGACCGATACCGACATGCAGCGTACGCTGTGGGTCAGCGATGACGCAGAGCAACAGCGCATTCGTGGATTTGGCGAGCAGTTTAAGCTCGGGATTCCGCTGGGGAAAATCGCCCGGCCGCAAGAGATCACCAACACTATTTTATTCCTCGCCTCCGATCTGGCCAGCCACATTACGTTACAGGATATCGTGGTGGACGGCGGTTCCACGCTGGGGGCATGACGATGATCTGGAAGCGTCATTTAACGCTGGATGAACTCAATGCCACCAGTCAGAACACGATGGTGGCGCATTTAGGCATGGTCTACACCCGGCTGGGGGATGATGTGCTGGAAGCCGAAATGCCGGTGGATAGCCGCACGCATCAGCCATTTGGCCTGCTGCACGGCGGCGCATCCGCGGCCCTGGCGGAAACGCTGGGTTCGATGGCGGGTTATCTGATGACCCGCGACGGGCAGTGCGTGGTGGGGACGGAACTCAACGCCACGCATCATCGGGCGGTATCGCAGGGGAAAGTGCGCGGCGTTTGTCAGCCGTTGCACCTTGGGCGTCAAAATCAAAGCTGGGAAATTGTTATCTTTGATGAGCAGGGACGACGCTGTTGCACCTGCCGTTTAGGCACTGCGGTGATGGGGTGAGGTCACCCGGCAAAGTAAAATGAAATTGCAGAGTTAACAGGTGAATGAAGTGATCTAGTTAACAATGCAATGTAAATACTCAGTGATACTTCGGGTTTGCATGGTTGTCAGGTTGTTAAATTCAGAAAAGATGTTATAGAAACAAAATGTAACATCTCTCTGGATCGGACAACGGATAACAACTATGAACAAATCAGGGAAGTACCTCGTCTGGACAGTGCTCTCCGTTATGGGAGCATTTGCCCTCGGCTATATCGCATTAAATCGTGGTGAACAGATCAACGCGTTGTGGATAGTCGTGGCGTCGGTCTGTGTCTACCTTATCGCTTATCGTTTCTACGGCCTGTACATCGCGAAAAATGTACTGGCGCTTGACCCGACGCGTATGACGCCAGCCGTGCGCCATAACGACGGTCTGGATTATGTTCCCACCGATAAAAAAGTGCTGTTTGGTCACCATTTTGCGGCAATTGCCGGAGCGGGTCCGTTAGTTGGACCGGTGCTGGCGGCGCAAATGGGCTATCTGCCGGGGATGATCTGGCTGCTCGCCGGGGTGGTACTGGCGGGTGCAGTGCAGGACTTCATGGTGCTGTTTGTTTCTACCCGTCGCGATGGTCGTTCCCTTGGCGAACTGGTGAAAGAAGAGATGGGCCCAACGGCGGGCGTTATTGCGCTGGTGGCCTGTTTTATGATCATGGTGATTATTCTCGCGGTACTGGCGATGATCGTCGTGAAAGCGCTGACCCACAGTCCGTGGGGAACCTACACCGTGGCGTTCACCATCCCGCTGGCGATCTTCATGGGGATTTATCTGCGCTATCTGCGCCCGGGCCGCATTGGCGAAGTGTCGGTCATCGGTCTGGTGTTCCTGGTGTTTGCCATTATTTCCGGCGGCTGGGTGGCTGAAAGCCCGACCTGGGCACCGTACTTTGACTTTACCGGCGTACAGCTGACGTGGATGCTGGTGGGCTACGGTTTTGTTGCCGCCGTCCTGCCGGTGTGGCTGCTGCTGGCCCCGCGTGATTACCTCTCTACCTTTCTGAAAATCGGCACCATTGTTGGTCTGGCAGTAGGGATTTTGATCATGCGTCCGACGCTGACCATGCCTGCGCTGACCAAGTTTGTTGACGGTACTGGCCCGGTCTGGACCGGTAACTTGTTCCCGTTCCTGTTTATTACCATTGCCTGTGGTGCGGTATCTGGCTTCCATGCGCTGATCTCCTCCGGAACCACGCCGAAGATGCTGGCGAATGAAGGGCAGGCCTGCTTTATCGGCTACGGCGGAATGCTGATGGAATCCTTTGTCGCCATTATGGCGCTGGTTTCCGCGTGCATCATCGATCCGGGCGTGTACTTTGCGATGAACAGCCCGATGGCGGTGCTGGCTCCTGCGGGGACGGTGGACGTAGTGGCTTCTGCGGCACAGGTAGTCAGCAGTTGGGGCTTTGCCATTACGCCAGACACCCTGCATCAAATCGCCAATGAAGTGGGTGAGCAATCCATCATCTCCCGCGCAGGTGGTGCGCCGACGCTGGCCGTCGGGATGGCGTACATTCTGCACGGCGCGCTGGGCGGCATGATGGATGTGGCGTTCTGGTATCACTTCGCCATTCTGTTTGAAGCGTTGTTTATTCTGACGGCGGTAGATGCCGGTACACGCGCCGCGCGCTTTATGCTGCAGGACTTGCTGGGCGTGGTATCACCGAGCCTGAAACGTACCGATTCGCTGCCTGCAAACCTGCTGGCTACAGCGCTGTGTGTGCTGGCCTGGGGTTACTTCTTACACCAGGGCGTGGTGGATCCTCTGGGGGGTATTAATACCCTGTGGCCGCTGTTTGGTATCGCTAACCAGATGCTGGCGGGTATGGCGTTGATGCTCTGTGCTGTGGTGCTGTTCAAGATGAAACGTCAGCGCTACGCATGGGTGGCGCTGGTGCCAACGGCCTGGCTGCTGATTTGCACCCTGACCGCTGGCTGGCAGAAAGCGTTTAGCCCGGATGCGAAAATCGGCTTCCTGGCTATCGCCAACAAGTTCCAGGCGATGATCGACAGCGGTAACATTCCGGCGCAGTACACCCAGTCGCAGCTGACGCAGCTGGTGTTTAACAACCGTCTGGATGCGGGTCTCACCATCTTCTTCATGGTCGTCGTTGTGGTGTTGGGTCTGTTCTCCATCAAAACTGCGCTGGCAGCATTGAAAGAGGACAAACCAACTTCGAAAGAGACACCGTACGAGCCGATGCCTGAGAATGTCGAAGAGATCGTGGCGCAGGCGAAAGGTGCGCACTAATATTCTCTTAACCAATGAGCCCTCTTCGCAGCGGGGAGGGCGTTTGTACGACAGGGAATCACTATGTTTGAAACACTCGCCAAAGCCGGGAAGTATTTAGGTCAAACCGCCCGATTAATGATAGGTGTGCCGGATTACGACAACTATGTTGAACATATGCGCGTCACGCATCCGGATCAGACGCCAATGACCTATGAAGAATTTTTCCGCGAGCGCCAGGATGCGCGCTATGGGGGGAAAGGCGGCGCGAAGTGCTGTTGATTTTTTGCCGGATGGTGCAGACGCTTATCCGGCCTACAACAATGCTTTGACCGTAGGCCTGATAAGGCGAGGCCGCCATCAGGCAACCCGCACCCTAATCACACCGTAAACGACTCTACCTTTTCGAATGCTGCGCGCAGTGTCTCCGGCGTTAACGCTACCGGCAGGGCGTGAATGGACTCCACCGGGCGCAGGGTGTGCGCAATCACTTTGTCGATTTCGGCGCGGTTATTGATGTCCACTTCCAGTTGAGCTAATCGGGTTGGCAGGTTGAAGCGCTGATAGGCGGTAATTAACTGCGCCAGCACGTCATCTTGTCCCAACAACGCACTCTGCACCAGGATGCCGTACGCCACTTTAGTGCCGTGTAAAAACTTCTCAGTTTGTGGGAGGACGGTCAGGCCATTGTGAACAGAATGCGCCGCCGCCACGCGGGTGTAGCGCTCGCCCAGACCACCAACCATGCCGCCTCCGGCAATAATTGCATCTACTACATCGCAAAACGTGCGGCTTAACGTGCCTTGTTGTTTGTCTGTCAGCGCCTGCTCGCTGCTTTCCAGCAGGACGTCGCGGATCGCCTGCGCGGCATCGATACCCAGACGAACAGTCAATGGCAGGTTTTCCGGCTGAGGCGCAAGAACGACGGCCTCGTACCATTTCGCCAGCGTATCGCCGATCCCCGCCAGTAAGTATTCTTCTGGCGCATTGAGAACGATCTCTGGCTCGACCAGCACGAGGAAATTGGCGTCAGGGAAAATTTCAAAATGCAGCGCCTGGCCCACATCGTTATACCAGACGGAGAGCGGCGTCCAGGCAGCGCAGGTCGCCGCAATCGTAGGAATACCGACAAACGGCAAACCCAGGCGACGGGCCAGCGCTTTAGTGGTGTCGAGCAATGTTCCGCCACCCACGCCAATCACCACACTACGATCCTCTCCCGACTCTTTTGCCAGTTGAGCAACATCGGTTTCGCTGCAATGTCCCGTAAACAGCAGACGTTTAGCCTCGGCGAGATGAAAAGCCTCTGGCAGATAAGGGCGGGCCGCATCGATGGCGCGCTCACCATAAACCCAGACGGCATGTGCGAGTTGGTCGGCAGTGAAAAAATCGTTGAGTCTTACCAGGCTGCCGGGATGGGAAAAATAGTTGGCCGGGCCGGTAACGACGCGAATCTCGGTATTACTCATGTTGTGTTGTCCTTTGGCTGTCCTGTCCAGGCAGGTTATTTTTATATAGACGTCTGAACGTCTTGATTGCCAAATACTAGCATCGTGTTATAGTGGCTTCAACCACAACATCACACGCTGGGATAACAATAATGAGTAATAACCCGCTGATTCCGCAAAGCAAACTGCCTAATCTGGGCACTACTATCTTCACGCAAATGAGTGCGCTGGCGCAGCAGCATCAGGCCATTAACCTCTCGCAGGGATTTCCTGATTTTGACGGTCCGCTCTTTTTGCAGGAACGTCTGGCGTATCACGTCGCGCAAGGTGCAAACCAGTATGCGCCGATGACGGGCGTGCAGCCGCTGCGCGAAGCCATCGCGGATAAAACGGCAGACCTGTACGGCTATAAACCCGATGCGAATAGTGAAGTGACCGTCACGGCGGGGGCAACGGAGGCATTGTACGCAGCCATCACTGCGCTGGTGCGTCCTGGTGATGAGGTGATTTGTTTCGACCCGAGCTACGATAGCTATGCGCCCGCGGTAGAATTATCCGGCGGGGTGGTTAAACGTATCGCGCTGCAACCGCCGGCTTTTCGCGTCGACTGGCAGGCGTTTAGTGCCTTACTCAGCGACCGTACCCGACTGGTTATCCTGAACACGCCGCATAACCCTTCTGCCACTGTGTGGCATCACGCCGATTTCGACGCGCTATGGCAGGCGATTAAAGAACGCGAGATCTTTGTCATCAGCGACGAAGTTTATGAGCATATCTGTTTCGCCAAACAGGGGCATGCCAGCGTGCTGGCACATTCAGAGCTGCGGGAACGCGCTATTGCTGTTTCATCGTTTGGTAAGACCTACCACATGACCGGCTGGAAGGTCGGATACTGCGTTGCGCCAGCCGCCATTAGCGCTGAGCTACGAAAAGTGCACCAGTATCTGACGTTTTCCGTTAACACGCCGGCTCAGCTCGCACTGGCGGATATGCTACGAGACGATCCGGCACACTATCGCGAACTGCCCGCGTTTTATCAGAAAAAACGCGACGTGTTGGTGAACGCGTTGCGTGACAGCCGACTGGAAATTCTGCCGTGTGAAGGCACGTACTTTTTACTGGTCGATTACAGCGCCGTTTCCTCGCTTAACGACGTGGAGTTTTGCCAGTGGCTGACCACTGAAGTGGGCGTTGCGGCAATCCCGCTGTCGGTGTTCTGCGCCGATCCTTTCCCGCATAAACTGATTCGCCTCTGTTTTGCCAAGCAAGAATCGACGCTGTTAGCGGCAGCCGAGCGTCTGGTTTCGCTGTAGCTATTTCACGGTCCAGGCTTTGGAGAATCGACGGTCGGCAAACAACGCTTGCAGGCCGTTGATTTGCTTCAGGCGTAACACCTCGTCGTTGTCCATACCGAGATCCTTGCCAATTTTTTCTTCACTCCATCCCAGTTGCGATAGCTCGCGGACAATCTCGGACATGGCGTGGATTTGATGACGCCCGCGAGCGCGGTTGTGGCGAATGGTTGCCGCCATTCGCTCATGGCGTTCGCGTTCTAAACAGGCAACCGGCAGATATCCTTTCAGCCTGGGCCTCAGTGAGGCTTTGGCTTTACCTAACTCGTGGCGGTGGAAACCGTCGACAATTTCGTATTCTTCAGCCGTTGAGTGAACCACTACAATGGGCTGCGTAAACCCGTCAGCCTCGAGGGACTTCAGCAGCAGCTTTTTCTCCGGTGGCGCAACGTTATTGGGGTTGTAGTCATTGGGTGAAATATGATCATTTTTAACCCAAAGTACGCAATCTACGGGCTCCTCGCGGAAGGGACTGACGCTGTGTATTGCCTTTCTGAATTCATTTATGGCTTCAATTCTCTCTGGTTCTGATAAACCAGAAAGAAAGCCGAGGAGTTCCTGAGTTAATCGTTGTTGCATAAGAGTCCCCATTCCTGGCGTTTTGTTTTCATGCGCTCATTGTAACGTTGATAGTTTTTGGGTTTCGTTGGACTAAATGAGAGAGCCCGGCACCAATAGTCGTTATTCAGCAGGACCTTGCAGATACGCCGCCACGACGGAATATCCACTGAACCAATATCTCTTTCCTGGGTTTGTGGGATATTCTCCATGCCTTTTTTCTTATACCACTGTAAATAGACGGCGATTTTATTGCGGTAATGTTCAGCGGTCGTTTCCGGCATACTCTTCAATAACAGCATGGCGTATTCCTGCCAGCTTAAATGTTCGGGTTTTAATATTTTGCGGTGACCGTAAAAATGGTTGTCCTGACCAGCATATATCCCGCCGCTTTTTACACCGCTGACGCGGGAGCACATCATTGCCCAGCGTTCAGGCTCAATAACATGGTAAAGCCACAGTCCCTGGCGTTGCTCTGGCCCAAAGGGTTCGCAGATGCGCATGTATCGCGTGGGAACACCCGCCTGATACATCAGGTTGTACAGGGGATTACAAGGGAGTCTTGATTTCGCAAACCACGTCCAGATGTCGGCGGTTTTCCAGTCATAAATCGGATAAATATACCAGGTATGCCCGCCGGGGGCGCTGGTGGTCCAGGGTTTATCATCGGCAAAACGCTGTTTATTCGAGTTCGCAATGGCGACGAAGCGATTATATGACTCATCGGCGCGGATCCCGACCATCATGGCGGCCGGTCGTTTCTGCGAAAACCACTCAGCAAACTCGCGAACAAATTGCTCGAAAGTCATACCGGGTTGGTAGAAAGAGAAATATTCGGGATCGGTAATGGCATCTGCAGGCGGTTGGCGCACCCATTGAGTGCCCGGTTCCCAGCATTGCCATTCAGGCTGAAACTGTGACAGTGAATTTTGCGTCGTCAGCGGCAAAGCGACCCAATAAAATTCTTCGATGACATCGGAATAACTCTCGCGTAGCGCCTGGACATAATCGATAGTGCAGGAAAACTGAACCTCCCAGTCGATAAATAAGACGTTTATTTTTTTCTGTAACTGACGGGCAATGGCGCTGGTCAGATGCAACATTAGCCCTGAATCTTTACCCCCAGAGAAAGAAACGCAGACACGCGGCAAGGTTTCAAGTGTCCATGCGATACGTTCCTGCGCAGCTTGCAGAACATTTTTATCCAGCGGTATTTTATAAACAGACATACAAAACCTATATCGAATTTTTATTATTTGCAACCATAATAAATGTCCGTAATAAAATAGGCTTTTTCTTGCGGCATGCAATATTTAAATGTATTAATTATTTGTATGCTATTGTGCTGTTGTATAATTCATGTGAATTTAAATGCGTTATCATTAACTATCTAAAGACAGTTTGTTTATGTAATCTGCAAAGGCTTTATTATTCAGTGATGCGCGGTTATACATGATGAATAATTTGATTTTTGGCAATTCAAAATCGGTTCTAATTTCTTTAAATTTCAATGCTGGTTGATAGAGTTCATAAATTTGTTTGGGGATTACACCAATAATATCCGTAGTGGCGATAACGTTAGCAATTGAGAGTAAGGAGTCGCTACTAAACCCCACTTTATGGAATGCCATCGATTCACTGGCACGGGAACGATAGTCTTTAATCCCCTGATCTTCAGAGGAAAAATATGTAAATTGCTCTTGCTGAATTTGTTTGAGCGTACTCGCTTCATTTATTCTGGGGTGGTTGCCGCTGCATACTAAAACACACTCAATGGTCTTGAACTGAGTGCATACAATAGACCGATTGTGGATCGGTGTTATTGAAATAACCAGATCGGCTTTACGATAGGCAAGGATATTTTCAGCCGATTCTGCTGACATCAATATATCATGATGCTCAATTTCAATATCTGAGTTTTCTCTGAGGTTATTAATTAAAGATGTCACATTCAGATTGGTTGTAATTTGCGGACTGTAGATTACAAATTTATTTTTCAGGCTGGAACCGTGCATAATATTAATGGTTTGTTCCAGATTATTAAGATTCTTTTCAAGGTGAAGATGAAGATTTACCCCTGTGACCGTGGGCGTAATGCCTTTGCCGGAGCGAATAAACAAGGGGTCGTTAAACTGTGTCCGCAGTCGCTGTAATGACTGGCTGACGGCTGAAGGGGTGATATACAGTGTGGCCGCAGCTTTACTGATGCTCAAATGTTGATAAATACATTCAAAAATTACCAACAGGTTAAGATCGAATTTTTTGAGGTCATAGAGGTTAGCCATGCATACCTTCCCGTGATGGTAATATGTTGAATAATTCAATTATTGAATAATTTAAATTCTAATCATTCTTAAAATTTATGCTTGTGTACTTAATGAATAATTAACTTAAACTAAAATAACACAGATTGCGTGATGGTTACGATAAAAATACATTTAAAAGAGTGATTGAAATGAGAACCATAACAATCACTCATTCTGTTACCTTTATTTATTTCCCATAATAATATTTAATTTATCTTTATCGGGTAATCCCACTTCCTGTTGTAACGTATCGTCTTTACTCATGTAGTAGATAGCAGGCGTCACATTAGCACCTAAATCATCCATGAGTTTTTGGTTGATATTCAGTACCTTCATCTGTTCAGGATGGACCGAAGTCGGGATTTCCAGCTTCATTTTCCCGCCGGAGGCTTCATAGTCATGCCAGGTTTTAGCCGGATCTTTAGTTGCGAGGATCGCTGCAGCAGTTGCTGGACTTTCGGGTTTGATCACGCCAACCAGCAGTGTACGTAGCTGAACTTTCCCGGAATCTACCCACGGACGCGCCTGCTGCCAGAACTGTTTGCAATAGGGGCAGAAAGGATCGGCAAACACGTAGACAATGACCGGGGCCTCTTTTTCCCCGTCCAGAATCCACGACGCTTTTTCCATTCGCTGCCACATCTCACGTCCGGCAGGGGCATAGATCTCTTTTTCTATGAGCGCATTACTGAGGTTTTCGCCTTTTTCATTATACATGTAGCCGGAGATGGCATGTTTACCGTCAGGTGTGACATAGATAGTGACCCCCATGTCCTGGTATTTTCCCAGATAGCCTTTCATTCCTCCCGGCGCGTCGAAGGGCTTCAGGATGGTAATTCCCTGTTTCTCAATGGCTTTAACTGGGGCAGGGAGCTCCTCTGCGTGCACGATAGCGGGGAGAAGAGTTAAGAGTAAGGTGCGTTTAAACATTGATTTTCCTTATAAAATCAGCAGGAAAGGGGGCTTGATTGCAAAACCTATCACAGCCATAGGTAAGATCGACGGTCTGTCGATTGCCCTTTCTTTAGTTGGGTGATGTAATCCCCATCGCTGTTACGACCTTTGTTAAGGTAATGTAGAGCGCAACACATAGCCAGCCCTGCTGGCACTGACGTTACCTGCGGGTAGCTCGGGTAATGAGGCTCCCTGCAAAGGGGGCCTTTTTTACTTTTATCTTTAGGTTCACAACATGAGTTTGAGTGGGTTGTTAGTTAACGCTTATTGATTTGATAAAGGAAACGCATTAGCCCTGCGAAGAGATTTTCGTTAACTTATCTCTCAACGAAAACACGGAGGAAGTACAGATGTCTTTGATTAATACCAAAATTAAACCTTTCAAAAACCAGGCGTTCAAAAACGGTGAGTTCATCGAAGTAACCGAGAAAGATACCGAAGGTCGCTGGAGCGTCTTCTTCTTCTACCCGGCTGACTTTACTTTCGTATGCCCGACCGAGCTGGGCGATGTGGCTGACCACTATGAAGAACTGCAGAAACTGGGCGTAGATGTGTATTCCGTGTCTACCGACACCCACTTCACCCACAAAGCATGGCACAGCAGCTCTGAAACCATCGCGAAAATCAAATACGCGATGATCGGCGACCCGACTGGCGCCCTGACCCGTAACTTCGACAACATGCGTGAAGATGAAGGTCTGGCTGACCGCGCAACCTTCGTTGTTGACCCGCAGGGTATCATCCAGGCAATCGAAGTTACTGCTGAAGGTATCGGCCGTGATGCGTCTGACCTGCTGCGTAAAATCAAAGCCGCACAGTACGTCGCTTCCCACCCAGGTGAAGTTTGCCCGGCGAAATGGAAAGAAGGTGAAGCAACCTTAGCGCCATCTCTGGACCTGGTTGGTAAAATCTAAGTCGCGTAGTTTGTAGGCCGGATAAACGTAGTGCATCCGGCATTCCACAGGCGCAAATTTGCGCCTGTTTCATTCCAGCACCATGACGCAAGTTGCATTAATGCAGTCCCGCAAAATCGGCTTGCATGATGATGTTTTCAGAGAGGGAAGAAGAATGCTCGACACAAATATGAAAACCCAGCTCAGGGCTTACCTTGAGAAACTGACCAAACCTGTTGAGCTGATTGCGACGCTGGATGACAGCGCTAAATCGGCAGAAATCAAGGAACTGCTGACTGAAATTGCTGAACTGTCAGACAAAGTCACCTTCAAAGAAGACAATACTCTGGCGGTGCGTAAGCCATCGTTCCTGATTACTAATCCTGGTTCTCAGCAGGGACCGCGTTTTGCCGGTTCTCCGCTGGGACATGAGTTTACCTCTCTGGTGCTGGCGCTGTTGTGGACTGGCGGCCATCCCTCAAAAGAGGCGCAGACGTTGCTGGAGCAGATCCGCGATCTCGACGGTGATTTTGAATTTGAAACCTATTATTCGCTTTCCTGCCATAACTGCCCGGATGTGGTGCAGGCGCTGAACCTGATGGCGGTGCTGAACCCACGTATCAAGCATACGGCGATTGACGGCGGTACATTCCAGAACGAAATCACCGATCGTAACGTGATGGGTGTTCCGGCGGTATTTATGAACGGCAAAGAGTTCGGTCAGGGACGTATGACGCTGACTGAGATCGTGGCGAAAGTGGATACTGGCGCAGAAAAACGTGCGGCTGAAGAGCTGAATAAGCGCGATGCTTATGACGTGTTGATTGTCGGCTCTGGTCCTGCAGGTGCGGCGGCAGCGGTGTACTCTGCACGTAAAGGCATTCGCACCGGTCTGATGGGCGAGCGTTTTGGCGGTCAGGTTCTTGATACTGTAGATATTGAAAACTACATCTCGGTGCCGAAAACCGAAGGTCAGAAACTGGCAGGCGCGCTGAAAGCACACGTTGATGATTATGATGTTGATGTGATCGACAGCCAGAGCGCAAGCAAACTGGTCCCGGCAGCGCAGGAAGGCGGTCTACATCAGATTGAAACGGCCTCCGGCGCGGTGCTGAAAGCACGCAGCATTATCATCGCCACCGGCGCGAAATGGCGCAACATGAACGTTCCGGGCGAAGATCAGTATCGCACCAAAGGCGTAACCTACTGCCCGCACTGTGATGGTCCGCTGTTTAAAGGCAAGCGTGTTGCGGTGATTGGCGGCGGTAACTCCGGCGTTGAAGCGGCTATCGACCTGGCAGGTATTGTTGAACATGTGACGCTGCTGGAATTTGCTCCTGAAATGAAGGCCGACCAGGTGCTGCAAAATAAGCTTCGCAGTCTGAAAAACGTCGACATCATTCTGAATGCGCAAACGACAGAAGTGAAAGGCGATGGCAGCAAAGTTACTGGCCTGGAGTATCGTGACCGTGTGAGCGGCGATGTTCACAATGTGGAACTGGCAGGTATCTTTGTTCAGATTGGTCTGCTGCCGAACACCAACTGGCTGGAAGGTGCCGTTGAACGTAACCGTATGGGTGAAATCATCATCGATGCCAAGTGCGAAACCAGCGTGAAAGGCGTTTTCGCTGCCGGCGACTGCACCACCGTACCGTATAAGCAGATTATCATCGCGACAGGTGAAGGTGCGAAGGCCTCGTTAAGTTCGTTTGATTATCTGATTCGCACGACAGTAGCATAAAAAAAGTAAGACTCACCTGCACTATAAAAACCCCTGTCAGGCGTTAACCTGGCAGGGGTTTTCTTTATCAAATCAGTGGCTGTTAACGAACAACCAGCACTGGCAAAGTCGCGTGACGGACAACGCTGGAAGCGTTTGAGCCGAGCAGATGGGTGCTGATTGATGGGTTACGCGACCCAATGACAACGACATCCGCATTCAACTCTTCACCCAACTCGTTGACCACGTCACGTACGCTGCCAAAGCGGACATGTTGTTTAATACGGGAAGGATCGATGCTGAAGTGACCGACCATCGTTTGCAGACGGGTTTCCGCTTCGTGTTGCAGATGTTCTTCAAAACGACGGACATCGGCTGCAAAGCGGTGCAGGCTTAAGCTCGCTGAGCCTGGCAGCACATGCAGCAGATGGATAACCCCTTTATCCTGGGCCAGAAATTCTGCATGGCGAATAGCCTTGTCGCTCAGTTCCATTTCGAATACATCAACAGGCATTATGATTGTGTTGTACATAAACATTCTCCTTGTCATTACATGAACACATAACAGCATAGTATTAAAAACGATTCTGTCAGTCACGACACAGATTTATGTTTTGCGAACAGGAAAGAAAGCGAGGAGCAGGGAGATCTAACCGGAAAGAGGATGCGGATGCATCCCCTGTAAGATAAAGCGAGTGGCTTTGATAAGACAGAGTTAGCGCAGGTAGTCGCCTGCAGCTTCAGGCTGGTACTCAAGCTCGATAACTTCGAGGTGCGTTGAGGTCCCGCCTGGCAGTTCCCAGTGAATGGTATCACCAACGCGCAGCCCCAGAAGTGCAGCGCCGACAGGTGCCATTACCGAAAGCTGTGTGTTGCTGTCAGTCATAGTGGCCGGATACACCAGGGTACGCACACGGACTTCGCCATCACTCAGATTGCGGAATTTCACGCGGCTGTTCATGGTCACGACGTCGTGCGGCATGGTTTCTGGAGAACACATTTGGGCACGATCCAGCTCGGCGTTAAGGGCGTCGGCAATCGGTAAACCAGCAAACGCAGGTTGCTCCAACAGGCGGTCAATGCGTTCTGCATCGAGGTCGTTAATGATGATAGTTGGTCTGGACATTTATTACTCCATGTCGTCGATACTGCGGGTGCGCAGGTAAATAATCCCAAAAGAAAACCCTCACCGTCAGGCGGCAAGGGTTTAGCTTTTATGATGATACTGAGACTTACCCCATGTTTGAAGTGATTTAGTTCACATTCAGGTAAATCATCAATATTGTCGCATATGGTGTGATTTTAGCCGAAAAACGTGATCGTTCTCCAATTTGCATTATGCTTTTTAAGCGCTCGCTGCGGGCGCGTCAAACAACTCAGTGTTCCGCGACAGGAGATCTCATGAGCCAGTACGACAAACTTACCTTGAAAGACGGCAGCTATTTGCATTTTAAAGACTGGGGAAGTGGACAACCTATTGTGTTCAGTCACGGTTGGCCGCTGACGGCAGACGCGTTTGAAGATCAGATGCTGTTCCTTGGATCGAAAGGATTTCGTGTGATCGCCCATGACAGGCGTGGACATGGGCGTTCGGCCCAACCCTGGGATGGTCATCATATGGATCAGTATGCTGATGACCTGGCTGAACTTACCGCGCATCTCAATCTTAAAGATGCCGTACATGTTGGACACTCTACCGGCGGTGGGGAAGTGGCTCGTTATATTGGCCGGCATGGGACGCAGCGGGTGGCAAAAGCGGTGTTAATTGGCGCAGTGACGCCCATCATGATCAAGACTGACTTTAACCCAAATGGCGTGCCGAAAGAGGTATTCGATGGCATCCGTGAGGGGGTTGTGAACGATCGCGCCGCCTTTTTCTATGAGCTGACCGCTGCATTCTATGGCTACAATCGTCCTGGCGCAAAAGAGTCGAAAGCCGTTCGCGAAAGCTTTGTTGAACAAGGTTTACAAGGTTCCATCAAAGCATTGTACGACTGTATACACGCGTTTTCGGAAACAGATCTGCGTGAAGACCTCAAAAAGATGACCATCCCGACGCTGGTGATCCACGGTGATGACGATCAGATTGTCCCGTTTGAAACCTGCGGAAAGGTCGCGGCGGAAATACTGCCGGACTCGCAATTGAAGGTATATGTCGGCGGCTCGCATGGCATTTGCACCACCCATAAGCAACAGATCAACGGTGACCTGCTCAACTTTATTCAGTCGTAATCGTTGGCAGATTGTTCTACGCTGATCTTCTTTTTCCAGGGGGATGAGCGAAGCATAATTTGTGCTGCGCTGACGTTAACTTCAACAGGGAACGCTATGTATTTCTATCAACCGTCACAGGGACACGGCTTACCGCATGATCCGCTAAATGCCATCATTGGACCGCGCCCGATTGGCTGGATTGCGTCGCGTGACAGCAACGGTCGGCACAATCTGGCACCATACAGTTTCTTTAACTGTTTCAACTATCACCCGCCGATTATCGGTTTCGCCAGCAGCGGCTGGAAAGACAGCGTGCAGAATATTATCGAAACCGGTGAATTTGTCTGGAACCTGACGACTCTTGAGCTGGCCACTGCGATGAACGAAACGTCAGCCAGCTTGCCGCACGGTGAGGACGAGTTTTTTGCCGCCGGGCTTAGCAAGGCAGATAGCCGGATAGTCAACGTGCCGCGCGTGGCGCAAAGCCCGGTCAATTTTGAGTGTCGTTTATCGCAAACTCTGCAACTAACTACTGCTGATGGCTCACCGGTTGATACCTGGCTGGTGTTGGGGGAAGTGGTAGGCATTCACATAGATGAAACGCTCCTGGAAGACGGCATCTATCAGACGGCGAAAGCGAAGCCGGTGCTGCGTGCAGGTGGGCCAACGGCGTATTATTCGATCAGTGAAACACACCGTTTTGATTTAGTTCGCCCGGACGCCCGTGCAAAACGCTAAGTTTACGGACCGACGCCAGCTCGCAGCGTCGGTCGCAAGTTTCAGTATCCGACTTTGTCGATAATAAACTGTTTACCGCAGTTACCCGGATGCGGTTGCGGTAAGAATGACTGGGCAGATAACGTCTGGTTGATGTTGTCGGCTTTCAGGGATAACTGGATCTCAGTGAGATACGCTGGATTACCGTGGCAGCTTAGCTTCACAGCTTTGACGTTCTCTTTGCCCCAGCTTTTGGCAACGGCGGCGTCAAATGCGTTACGGCTGACGGTTTTGCCGTAGTTTTCCGCCAGGAATTTGCCCACCTCGCTGTTCTTAACCTCATTATTCAGCCGTACCATAGTGCCGAAGTATGTGTCGGGATCAAAACCGAAACACGCGCCATGTTTGGCATATTCGTAACGTTCCAGACAGGATCTCCCTCCAGCACCGGGCATTACAGCGCTGAGTTTTGCCGCGCTTTCCAGCGACAGTCCGGTTTCGGGGGCCGCGCATTTACGGCTTGCGCGGGCTTCAGGCAGGTTGGGAATGGGGCGAGTCGCGCAGCCAAAACGCATCCAGCGGCGGTTATCCACTCCGCGGGCGGCGATGGATTTAGGCAGGCTGGGCCATAAACCGTGAACGGTCAGGAAATCCGCTTTGTCTGCGCTCTCTTTTTGCAAACGACATTCGTCAGGCTCCTGACGATTACGCTCGTGTTGGCTCTGACAAAATCCGGTTTGCCAGGAGAGAGCCAGCACGTAGCTGTCAAAATCAGCGTACTGTTTTGCCTGAAGTTCATCGGCTTGAGCTGCAGAAACTGGCAGCAGGAGTGCTGCCAGCAACGAAGAATAACGCCATGTTGATGTCATGATGATTTCGGACACTTATATAAATTCTGAATATCATCTATTTAATCATAAAAAATGCCAGTCAGGTTTAGCTGACTGGCATCATTTTCATCAGGCGTGAACCGGGATGATTAGCTCCACATTGCCAGAATCGGCCAGCCGACCAGCAGAAGCATAGCGATGTAGATAACGCCGAAGATAGCACCCAGACGCCAGTAGTCTTTGGACTTCACATAACCACAGCCGTAGATGATAACGCCAGGGCCTGTTGCATATGGAGTCAGACAGCCCATGATACCGATGGACAGTACCAGCAGGATACACAGGTGTTCCATCGGGACGCCCGGGATACCTTTACCGACGGCCAGAATAACCGGCAGCATGGTGGCGGTGTGAGCGGAAAGGCTGGCAAACAGGTAGTGAGCAAAGTAGAACACCAGTACCAGAACGATCACGGTCGCGTTAGGCGAGAAGCCTTCCAGGTGCGTGCTCATAGTGTTGGCGAACCAGTCGATGAAGCCTGAACGGGTTAAACCATTCGCCATAACGACCAGCGTGGCGAGGTTAACCAGAGTGTTCCATGCGCTGTTATAACGGGTAATGTCTTTCCACGGTACAACGTGCAGCGCCAGCATCAGGGAAACAGCCAGCAGGCCCACTGCGGTTGCATCAATCAGTTTACCACCGAAGACCCACAGACCCAGACTGAGCAATACCAGACCGATCAGCGTTATCTCTTTACGGGTCAGTTTACCCATGCCTTTCAGTTCATCACCGGCCCAAGCGGCAACTTCAGCACTGTGAGTAACTTCTGGTTTGTACAGAACGTATGACAGCCACGGAGCAACGATCAGCAAAATAATACCGACCGGCAGGAAGCTAAGGAACCACTGCAACCAGCTGATTTGAATACCGGCAATTTTGTTGACGAATTCCAGACCCAGTACGTTAGGTGCAGCGCCGGTCACGAACATCGAGGAGCTCAGGCTGGTACTGATGACCATCATCCACATCAAATATCCACCGATACGGCGCGCGGAAGGATCGTTCGGGAATGATTTAAACAACGGCGGCAGGTTTTTGATTACCGGGAATACGGTGCCACCGGTACGCGCGGTGTTAGATGGAGTAAACGGTGCCAGCAGAATGTCGATGATAACAATCGCATAGCCAAGCGTCAGGGTACGTTTACCCATGAATTTCACCAGGAACAGCGCGATACGACGGCCCAGACCGGTGACTTCATAACCCAGTGCGAAGATAAACGCACCAAACACCAACCACACGGTGGTGCTGGAGAAGCCAGCCAGACCCCATTTCAGCGCTTGCTTGCCCGCTTTAAACGCCGGGTCGGCCAGTTCTGAAGCATCAAACAGCAGATAGTTGCTGCCGATAACGCAGATCGTTACGGCGATAAAGCTGATCGCTGTTGCCGGGATTGGCTCAAGGATCATACCGACAATCATTGCCACGAATACGGCAAAGTAGTGCCAGGCCTGTGGAGGCATTCCATCAGGGACGGGGATAAGAAACATGACACCCATTACGACCAATGGAGCCAGTAACTTCCATATTTTATCTTTTGCTAAAGACATGTGTGTGATTCTCCGGAAAGGATCTTTAATTGTGATAATGATGAACTTGTGAAATCTGAGCTAAGAACCAGGTGACGATCAGCAGATCGGCGCAGCCTCCGGGACTGAGGTTGCGTTCAATGCACTGTTGGTCGAACTGGTGTAGATATTCGAGATCGGCAGGGGTACGAATCCCCCCTTGCTGCATCAGGGCGGTGGCCTGCTGCTGTAGCCAACGCAGACCTTCTGCGCCGCCACGTGAAGCCACGTTGGTGTCGCCGTTGATAGACATCAGCAGCAATAATGTGTCGAGTAACGCCAGTTCAGGGTCGCGGCCCTGAGTCAGCAGTGCGCGGTAGTGCGGCAGGGCATGCTGGATGACTAGCGGATATCCCGCTTCGGCTTCGCCCCGTGCGCCGGTTAATCCCAGTTGCTGATAAAGACGTTGGCCAGCCGTGAGTTGTTGATTGTTCTGGCGCAGTTCGCGCTCGGTCAGGCCACGGCAAAATGTTGCTGCCGTAGAGCAAATGGTTTCAGCGGTAACAGTGAGTTGGAGCTGGTGCAGGCGGCCAATGGCGGCGCACAGCAGTCCCAGTGAAAAGATGCTCCCTTTATGGGTGTTCACCCCGGCGGTGGCGCGGAACATATCGGCTTCGCAGGCCATGCCCAGCGGGCGCAGTCCTTTCAATACATCCTCAGGCGACAGCTGTGCGCTAAACGCCCCATATTCAATAAAACGTGGCAGCCATGACTGAATCGCTTCAGCGCTGCGATGAAAATCTTCCAGCGCCATATCTTTATGCGCGCCGTTGTTAATACGATCTACCAGACCGGGTTTGGGCGACAGGTTGACTTCAGTCAACATGGCGCGCCACGCAAGCGTTGCGTAAGCATCAGGCAGATCCAGAGGGAGGACTGCGTTATTGGTTGATGTTGCGGGAATCGGCATCATGCAGCAGTGCCTCCATCTGAGTGAGTAAGTCGGAAAGCGCGTGGGTTTTACCCCGCGCACAGTCGGCAGCACTTTGCTCGCACAGCAGACAGCGGCGGGCAGGGAGTGCGAAATGACGCCGGGACAGAATTTCCCCTTCAGGGGTCAGGACATCGATGTCCCATAGCCGTCCCAGCGGGTGTGAATGCTCAAGTTCAATTGTGGCGAGCTTGAGGTCGTGGGCCGGAGCCTCAATAGACAAAAGACCTTCTGGACCGCTGGCAGAAACCAGCGCTGTTTGCTCCCTGACAATCCAGGTGGATTGTTCCGCCAACGCGAGCAAGGCGGTTACGCCGTGATTAAAGATACGACGGGTTAATTCGCTGTCTTTAATCGGTCCCGGTGCGACGACGGTAAACGAGACCAGCGGCGCAGAGTGGCGTGTCAGCCACTCCTGTTGCCTTGCCTGTCTCTCATCGCGGCTGGCGAGCAGCTCGGGAATGGAAACCGCGTGTCGGGTGGCGTGTTCAGGGAGCAGGTGCATGGCTTATTCCTTCACCTGATGCACAACGTCAATCACTGAACCATCGCGGTAACGCACAACGGCAATCACGCGGTCAGTGAATTCGATAGCGCGTGGCTGACCGGTGAGCTGCTGTGCACGTTCGCGCAGCCATTCAATGGACACCACTTTCATACCGGCTTCTTTCAGACGTTCTGCCAGTTCCGGACGTGCAGGGTTGACGGCGATACCGTGGTCGGTGACCAGAATGTCAACGCTGGAGCCTGGGGTTACACAGGTCAGCACGTTATCAACCAGGGTCGGGATGCGTCCGCGAACCAGCGGCGCGACGATGATAGACAGCGCAGCGGCAACCGCAGTATCACAGTGACCACCGGATGCGCCGCGCAGTACGCCGTCAGAACCGGTCAGTACGTTCACGTTGAAGCTGGTATCAACTTCCAGCGCGCTGAGCACCACGACGTCCAGACGATCGACGGATGCGCCTTTTGAGCTCCAGTTGGCATACTGGTTGGCACTGATTTCGATATGGTTTGGATTGCGGGCCAGCGATTCCGCGGCGTTACGGTCAAAGCTCTGAACGTCCAGCAGTTTGCGAATCAGGCCTTTTTCGTGCAGGTCAACGATGGTAGCGGTAATGCCGCCCAGCGCGAAGTCGGCACGGATATCGCGGCTGCGCATTTTGTCTTCCAGGAAACGCGTAACGGCCAGAGAGGCGCCGCCGGTTCCTGTCTGCAGTGAGAAGCCTTCGTTGAAGTAGCCGGAATTAGCAATGACCTCAGCCGCGCTACGGGCGATTAACAGTTCACGTGGGTTGGTGGTCATGCGGGTCGCATCGGCACCAATTTTGTCAGCATCGCCAACCTGATCGATCTGCACGATCAGATCTACCTGATCCTGCGTAATGCTGGCCGGGTTATGCGGATAGGTCAGCAGCTGTTCAGTCAGCAGGACAACCTGTTTCGCGTTTTCGGCGTCTACGCGGGCATAGCCCAGTGAGCCGCAGCACGCTTTACCGGTATAACCGTTGGCGTTGCCAAACTGGTCGCAGGACGGCACGCCGAGGAACGCCACATCAATGCTGAGTTCGCCACTTTGCACCAGGTGCACGCGGCCACCGTGGGAGTGAATTTGTACCGGTTCGGCCAACAGGCCAAGTGAGATTTCTTCCGCCAGCGGACCACGCAGACCGGAGGTATAAATGCGGCTAACCACGCCCTGACGGATGTGCTCAACCAGTGGAGCATGACAGTCGCTCAGAGAGCTGGAGGCCAGCGTCAGATTTTTAAAGCCCATATTGGCGATGGCGTCCATCACCAGGTTAATCGTCAGATCGCCACCACGAAAAGCGTGGTGGAAAGAGATGGTCATACCATCCTGTAAACCTGAACGACGAATAGCGTCTTCCAGGTTAGCGCACAGCTTTTTGTCGCGCGGTTTTTGCGCCTGCAATTCTACTTTTGCGGTGCTCTGATAAGCGGAAAGCTCACTTTCTGCATGACGGCTCCAGGTCGCCACGCGATCCTGGCGTTGAGACTGTTCGATTTTCTGCGTCATTTTTTTGCCTTATTCTTCGCGAATGCCGGAAAGTTCTGCACGGGAGATAACCAGAAGGGCGCGCTCGATAACCGGGCTGTCGACCATTTTGCCGTTCAGGGAAACTACACCACGACCTTCGCGAGCAGCGGCTTCAGCGGCTTCCACAACCAGACGGGCGTGAGCCAGCTCTTTGCGCGTTGGGGCGTACAGGTTATGCAGGAGTTCGATCTGGCGCGGGTTGATGAGCGATTTGCCGTCAAAACCCAGTTGCTTGATGTGTGCGGCTTCGTGCAGGAAACCCGCTTCGTTGTTGGCATCGGAATACACGGTGTCGAACGCCTGAATACCGGCAGAACGTGCAGCCTGCAAAATAGAGCAGCGGGCAAACAGCAGTTCAGTACCTTCCGGTGAGCGCTCAGTGCGCAGGTTACGTACATAGTCTTCCGCACCCAGGGCAATACCGATCAGACGTTCGGAAGCATGGGCAATTTCTACCGCGCGGGTAATGCCTAACGGCGATTCGATGGCAGCCAACAGACCGGTGCTGCCTGGCTCACGGCCACAGGCATTTTCGATACGCAGAATTTCGCTTTCGATGTCGATGACATCCTGCGCGGTATCGGTCTTCGGTAAACGTACGATGTCAGCACCGCCGCGTACCACAGCTTCAAGGTCGTTGATTCCCCATTCGGAGTCGAGGGCGTTTACACGCACGATGGTTTCAACGTCGTGATACAGCGGATGCTGCAGCGCGTGGTACACCATGCGGCGAGCGGTATCTTTTTCACGCAACGCGACGGAGTCTTCCAGGTCGAACATCAGCGCATCTGCCGGGTAGATGAACGAGTTGCTGACCATGGCGGCATTGGCGCCCGGTACGAACAACATGCTGCGGCGAGTACGGGTTTTACGTTGCTGCAAAGATTCGGAAATCACTGGCAATCCTCCCATGGCAGTGCCGGAATACCGCCAGCGCGGGCCAGAAGTGCTTCCAGTCGCGCACGTAAAATGCAGTCCAGTGCGCCTTTATCATCAACATTCAATTGCACGCCGCGTACGTTGTAGCGGGACAGAACGTCCAGAATGGTGGCCCGTATGGCATCACCGAACTGCTTTTCGACGCTACTGTTAACCTGCAGGTCAATATCCTGCGAATCGAGTGGGGCGATGCGAATCATCACATCACCGGACTCGAGTGTGCCTGCGACGGCTGCCTGGTTTATTTTCATTTTTCACCTGTTGCTAATGCGGGGGTATTTTGGCGGACTGCCGCACCCGATGAGGCTCGTTCAACCATGCTTTGCAGATACTGCAGCGTGGCGTCAGGGACCAGGGATGCGATAGCCGTGAGATCTTTTTTAACCAGCAGCTTGCGCACCCAGGAGGCGGAAATCGGCATCTCCTGGAAACACAGCCGCTCAATTTCCACCAGTTCAATCGGCGGGGCGGGAAGCGTTGGGGTCTCCAGCCAGTAACGCATATCGTTGTTATACTGGGAGGTGACAGTGCAATACGGCTCAGTACCGACGAAGCGGTGCGTGACGCCGAGAGCCGGAGCCAGATACTGGCGGAAGATTTTCAGGTCTATTTCGGTGTAGCAGTGGTTAATAACGCTCTGCTCTTTGATGAAGTAACACGGGAACGTGGCGCGGGAAATGATGTACTCCGAACCGCGATGCACGGTTAAACGTGGAATGTCTTTTGTTCCTTTAAGCACCAGATCCAGGCGGTCTTCATACGGAAAACGTGAGGTATCTTCTTTCACCAAAAACAGATGCAGCCAGTCACATTGCGCGGCTGCCTGTTGGATCAGAAAACGGTGTCCGTTGGTGAAGGGGTTGGCGTTCATGACGATACAGCCAATTTTTTTCCCATCATGACGCTGTTTTGCCAGTGATTCGGCGTAGCGTTTCAGACGTGTGGTGCTGTTTTCCATCAATACCATAATGCCGGGAACGCTGGTGAGCGTAGAAAAACCGCACTGTTTAAACAGCGATTCGTACTCGGTTTTGGTATAGATGAAGAGGTGCGTACAATGGCGTTCATAGGCAAGGTTGATTAACTCGGTCGCCAGCGTTAGCGCTAAACCCTCGCCGCGGACAGATTCACAGATTGCGACACACTTAATAATATTCCCAGCGATACCACCGCAGGCAATCAGACGGTCGTCACGGGTGACGGTGATAAATACTTCGACGGTCGTATCTACGCTCAAATCATTCTCTTTCAGAAATTGCGCGATAGCCGCCATCTTTTTATTTTCTGAGCGTTTAACTTGCGTGAATATATTATTACCGAACATAGTGAATAGAGCCCCGATGCTATATTTGTTACTGGGTTTCTGTTTTTGTTGCTCTGTTTAGCAACCTGATAACGTTTTGTTTGCAATTGAAGGGAATGGTTTTTTATTACGGAGTATTTCTTTTTTTCCCTGCTGCATACATCGTAAGGGGTATTTTGGAGGTAATTTTTGATTTATTTCACAATAAGTTAGAAGGTTTTAATGTGTTTTATGGTTTTAAGTTTTTTAATTAATTTAACCCTAAAATAAGGTGTGGTTTTAATTTGTTTAATTGATTTAAGGTGGGGAATCTGCAACGATCATGTTTTATACCATAACGTGTAAATAGAACATTTTAATTACAACTACAATGAGAAATTAGTTTTAGTTAACGTCGGTGAGGAAAAATGTGATGACAGAACAGAAAAATAAAACACGGTTTCCTTTTTTCCGCAGTCTGGCGTTTCCTTTACGTATCTTTCTGCTTATTCTGGTCGTTTCTGTTTTTATCATTGCCGCCCTGGCACAATACTTTACCGCCAGCTTTGAAGATTATCTGGCAACGCATGTCCGCGATATGGCAATGAATCAGGCCAAAATCATCGCCTCTAACGACAGTATCATCACGGCGGTTAAGCATCGTGATTACAAGCGGCTGGCGACGATTGCCGACAAACTGCAGAGCGGAACTGACTTCGACTATGTGGTTATCGGGGATACCAACTCCATTCGTCTATATCATCCGAACCCGGAAAAGATTGGCTATCCGATGCAGTTCACCAAACCCGGCGCGCTGGAAAAAGGGGAGAGCTACTTTATTACCGGTAAAGGGTCCATCGGGATGGCAATGCGCGCTAAAACGCCCATCTTTGATGACGATGGCAAAATCATTGGCGTAGTCTCAATTGGTTATCTGATCAGCAAAATCGATAGCTGGCGATCGGACTTCTTACTTCCGATGGCCGGCGTGTTTATCCTGCTGTTGCTGGTACTTATGCTGCTCTCCTGGTTTTTCGCTGCCCATATTCGTCGGCAGATGTTGGGTATGGAACCGAAACAAATTGCGCGGGTGGTACGTCAGCAGGAAGCGTTGTTTAGCTCGGTATATGAAGGATTGATTGCCGTGGATCCTGATGGATATATCACCGCAATAAATCGCAGTGCGAGGAAAATGCTGGGGCTGTCTTCACCTGGGAGAAAGTGGCTTGGAAAACCGGTGAGTGAGGTGGTTCAGCCAGCGGACTTTTTCACCCAACAGATTGCGGAAAAACGACAGGATGCGATGGTCAACTTTAATGGACTGAGCGTTATCGCCAACCGTGAGGCGATTCGCTCCGGTGACGAACTGCTTGGGGCAATCATCAGTTTTCGTAGTAAAGATGAAATTGCTACTCTTAATGCGCAGTTAACGCAGATCAAACAGTATGTAGAGAGCCTGAGAACGCTGCGTCATGAGCACCTGAACTGGATGTCGACCATCAATGGTCTGCTGCAAATGAAAGAGTATGACAAGGTTCTGGCCATGGTGCAGGGAGAATCCCAGGCGCAACAGCAACTGATTGACAGCCTGCGCGGCGCGTTTGCCGATCGTCAGGTAGCCGGTCTGTTGTTTGGCAAGGTGCAGCGCGCGCGGGAACTGGGTCTCACCATGACTATTGTTCCGGGCAGCCAACTGCATCAACTCCCCGAGGGGCTGGATAGCACAGAGTTTGCAGCAATTGTTGGCAATCTGCTTGATAATGCATTTGAAGCGAGCTTGCGCACCCAGCAAGGCAACAAGGTCGTAGAGCTTTATTTGAGCGATGAAGGGGATGACGTGATCATCGAAGTTGCCGATCAGGGATGCGGTGTGCCGGAAGCATTGCGTGAAAAAATATTTGAACAGGGTGTGAGCACCCGTACCGATGAACCAGGTGAACATGGCATCGGTTTGTATCTTATTGCAAGTTATGTGAGGCGCTGTGACGGGGTGATTACGCTCGAAGATAACTCCCCCTGCGGCACCTTATTTTCTTTATTTCTTCCGAAAGTGAAAAAAAACAATGACGGAACCATTAACGCTATTGATCGTTGAGGATGAAACGCTACTGGCGGAAATGCATGCTGAATATATCCGCCATATACCCGGCTTCAGCCAGATTTGGCTGGCGGGTAATCTTGCGCAGGCGAGGATGATGATTGAGCGTTTTAAGCCCGGTTTGATTCTGCTCGATAACTACTTGCCGGACGGCAAGGGAATTACCTTATTGCATGAGCTAACCCAGGCGCGTTATCCGGGCGGTGTGGTGTTTACCACGGCGGCCAGCGACATGGAAACAGTCTCCGAAGCTGTGCGCAGCGGCGCGTTTGATTACCTGGTCAAACCCATTGCCTACGAGCGGCTGGGGCAGACCCTGACGCGTTATCAACAGCGTCGACGCATGTTGGCCGGTAATGATAGCGCCAGTCAAAAGCAGATAGATGAGATGTTTAATGCCTACGCGCGGGGCGAGCCGAAAGGGGATTTACCGACCGGGATTGATGCGTTAACGCTGAATGCAGTGTTGAAATTATTCGCCGATCCGACGGTACACCATACAGCAGAAACGATCGCCCAGGCGCTCACCATCAGCCGAACGACTTCCAGACGCTACCTGGAGTACTGTGCCAGCCGTCATTTGATTATTGCGGAGATTATTCACGGTAAGGTGGGTAGGCCGCAGCGTATCTATCACGGCGGCTAAATGCTAATTTCTGACGTAGGCCGGATAAGATGCTTTAGCATCGACATCCGGCAACGTTGCAGTCGAAATGCCGGATGCGGCGTGAATGCCTTATCCGGCCTACATTTCACTGAGTATCAGCCGCCAACGACGGCTGAAGAAGAGCCTGGTACCATCACTTCAGTTGCGATAATCACAACCAACAGCCCAACCAGAACCGGAACCGAAGTACGTTTCACCACTTCGAACGGAGAAATCTTCGCCATACCTGCAACAGCAACCACCACGCCGGAGACCGGGGAGATTGTGCGTCCAAGGTTTGACGCCTGCAGCATCGGGATAACAAGGTAAGCTGGGTTAATGCCGGAGGAATGCGCCAGCTTAGGGATCATCTCAACGAAGGCATAGAACGGAGCGTTACCGGAACCCGTAGTCATTGCCGCCAGCATAGTCAGGATCACCAGCACCATCATCAGAATAATGCTCGCCGAACCAAACGAGGTGGCGATAGAAATCAGACTCTGAATAAAGCCGATTGTGCTCAGACCCTGGGCAAAAACACCCGCAGCGACTAACAACATCACCACGTTAGCAAAGGCATCCGCCATGCCACGGTAAGCGACTTCCAGACCAGAGAAAACCTTTTGGGTGTTGAACCCACGTACGAATTCCAGAATAGCTGCGATGAGCATGCACAGAACCAGAATCGTAATGATATGCAGCTGCGGGCCCCATTTACCATCAAAAATCAGGACGCCAACAATCGGGGTAAACGGCAGAATGGCGTAAAATGACGGGGCAGTCGTGGTGATTTCAGCTACATCTAACATTTCATGAGAAATGTTCTCTTTTTTATCCAGAAAACGCTGCCAGAAAAAGTGGGCAATCGCCATAGCAATGATGGCGGCAATGGAAATTGGCAGCGTGGTTTTAAAGGCGAAATCGATCAGCGGCATTTCCGCCGCTTTTGCCGCCAGCACCACATCACCGGATGTTGGTGAAAGAATAATTGCAGCAGGGGAGGCGCAAATGGCCGCTGCGGCGCCACGGCTGATCCCTACGTTAACCATGACCGGGAACAGTGTTGCCATCAGCAATACGCCCAGACCGGTTGCTGACGAAACCGCCAGTGACATCAGGCAGGCGACAAAATAGGCGGCAATCATTAGCAGGTAAGGAGAGTTGATGTATTGCAGAGGCTTGGAGGCCAGCTTAACGACCATATCGTTCGCGCCAATATGGGTCATATAAGCGGCAAAACCACACAGCATCATGATCATCATGCCGAGATCGCCACCACGGCTCATCAGCAAAATTTTAATATATTCAACAATGTCTGTTGCCGTATAGCCTGTCGATGCCGCGCTGGACGGCAAAACTTTATGCCCCATCAGCGCACTGATAATCAGCAAAACCAGACCGCCAACAAACAGTACGCCTGTCGCGGAATAACCTTTAATGATGTAGCGCGCTACACCCACAATAACCACAACCCCAATAAGGAGTTCAATAAATGTCAACATCGTTTCCCCTGTCGCATTGCTGCCCAGAAAGTAAAAAAACTAAAAAAAGTAAAAAGTGGTGACAGAATGTGCCTAATAAACCGATAACTCTTGCTGATTAAAATCAATAAAAATACGGATTCAAGCGATGGCTAAGCCGATTTTTCAGCATCGTGGTTAAAAAAAGAATCTCACAATAAAAAACTGTGAAGTGCAGCGCCGCTGTGTGTGTTTTGTGGTGATATTGATTCTTAATTGTTAATTTATTGTAATGTTATTTAACTTTTCCCGCAGGAAAGAACAATTTAATGGCAATAAAGAGAAAATAGTTCCTATCAGATGACTCAATAAATTCATGGATATTTATCTTAAAAATTATAGGCTGAGGATTATTCTGATTTTTTAGCTGCGCATTTTTGTTAAGCTAACATTAAGGTTGGGTTTGCTACAATTAATAATAAATCCCAGGATGGTAATTAAGTTGTGATTGTCGCTAAACGATATTTTCTCATTTTTTCATTTCTTTTTATTCAGTTAGCTTTCATTCCCCAGGGCGCTGCTGAAGATAAAGGTTGGTTCGCTACTTTTAAAGACAATGTCAGTGAAACCTGGCAGCAGCCAGAACATTATGATCTGTACGTGCCGGCTATTACCTGGCATGCGCGTTTTGCTTATGATAAAGAAAAAACGGATCGCTACAATGAACGCCCATGGGGGGCGGGCTTTGGTCAATCTCGTTGGGATGATAAAGGTAACTGGCACGGGCTTTATATAATGGCCTTTAAGGATTCCTACAATAAATGGGAACCCATTGGTGGTTATGGGTGGGAAAAAACCTGGCGACCGCTGGCAGATGAAAATTTCCATACAGGTCTCGGTTTTACCGCTGGTTTTACCGCGCGCGATAACTGGAACTACATTCCGGTACCCGTGCTGTTACCGCTGGCATCGATAGGGTATGGTCCGGCAACGTTCCAGATGACCTACATTCCGGGAACGTACAACAACGGTAACGTCTACTTTGCATGGATGCGTTTCCAGTTTTGATGGACTACCTGTATTGTCAGGTGGATTATTAAAAAGTCTTTTGAAAACAGTGTGATATTAACTTTAACTGAAAAATAACGCGACATTTATCACTTTTTGATAAAGTTCGACTGGACAAAGTCCACCACAATTGTTGTACTGATACCCGACACAGCATTTGTGTCTATTTTTCATGTAAAGGTAATTTTGATGTCTAAGATTAAAGGTAACGTTAAGTGGTTTAATGAGTCCAAAGGATTCGGTTTCATTACTCCGGAAGATGGCAGCAAAGACGTGTTCGTACACTTCTCTGCAATCCAGACCAATGGTTTTAAAACTCTGGCTGAAGGTCAGCGTGTAGAGTTCGAAATCACTAACGGTGCCAAAGGCCCTTCTGCTGCAAACGTAATCGCTCTGTAAGCATACGACAGCAAGCATTCAAAACCCGCTTAATTGCGGGTTTTTTTTCGCTTCAGTGCGCGGGAGAGGCTGAAACCAGCCAGAATGCCAGGGCGGTCATCGCAAATGATCCCAACAGATTAACCAGTACATTCACCATAGCCCAACCAAAGCGTCCTTCCTGTAGCAAAAACACCACCTCAGCTGAGAAAGTGGAGAACGTTGTTAGTCCCCCGCAAAAGCCAGTGGTAATCAGTACCTTCCACATTGGATCAATGTTAGTCATGCGATTAAACCATGCCAGACCCATACCAATGATAAATGCGCCAAGTAAGTTTGCAGCCAGCGTACCGAATGGGATGGCCTGATGGAGCGGGTTAAACCTCATGCTCAACATCCATCTTGCTACACTACCTGTACCACCACCGATAAAAACCGCTAAAAGGAGTTGTAACACTGCATAATCCTGCTATTTGATTGTATATAGGATGAGTGTAACGCTGAATAATCGTGGTTGGCGAGCCTAACAACGTTTTCTGGAGGAAATATGTTCGTTGCAGCAGGGCAATTTGCCGTGGGACCTTCATGGGAAAAAAATGCAGAAACCTGCGTCTTATTG
The DNA here is from genome assembly GCF_014596815.2 of Citrobacter sp. C13. Lineage (NCBI taxonomy): Bacteria > Pseudomonadati > Pseudomonadota > Gammaproteobacteria > Enterobacterales > Enterobacteriaceae > Citrobacter > Citrobacter sp. C13. Next base: position 3,419,233 of record NZ_CP115024.1, on the reverse strand, counting down.
ATGTCACAGGCTGCAGGAGAGGGGGCGTCGCTGCTGGTATTACCGGAGGCGCTTCTGGCCCGTGACGATCTGGACCCTGACCTGTCAGTGAAATCAGCTCAACTGCTGGAGGGCGGATTTTTGACGCGCTTGCTGCGAGAAAGCGCGCAAAACGAGATGACGACAATCCTGACAATTCATGTTCCTTCTGTGCCAGGCCGGGCGTTTAACATGCTGGTGGCGCTACGGGCAGGTCAGGTCGTGGCCCATTACGCTAAATTACATCTCTATGATGCCTTTTCGATTCAGGAGTCACGTAATGTGGATGCAGGGGACGCCATAGCGCCGCTGCTGGACGTAGACGGGTTAAAAGTAGGGTTAATGACCTGTTATGATCTGCGCTTTCCTGAGCTGGCGCTGGCGCACGCATTGCAGGGAGCGGAAATTCTTGTCTTACCCGCAGCCTGGGTTCGGGGATCGCTTAAAGAACATCACTGGGCTACGCTTTTGGCGGCAAGAGCGTTAGATGCGACGTGTTACTTGATTGCGGCGGGAGAGTGCGGTAACAAGAATATCGGCCAAAGCAGGGTCATCGACCCCTTTGGTGTGACCATTGCTGCTGCGGCAGAAACGCCTGCGCTAATTATGGCCGAGGTTTCCGCCGAGCGGGTGAGGCAGGTTAGGGCACAACTCCCGGTGTTAAGTAACCGACGCTTTGCGCCACCGCAATTATTATGACGTTTTTTTAAACAAGGCTTGATTCACCTTGTTACAGATTGCTATTGTGTGCGCGCGTCGAAAGGCCGTTAATATTCTCAGGTTAATATGGCGCTTTATGCAGCCTGGTTTAAGTCAAGAAGGTATCTATGGGTGAGATTAGTATTACCAAACTGCTGGTGGTTGCCGCACTGGTTGTTCTGCTGTTTGGTACCAAGAAGTTACGTACACTGGGTGGAGACCTGGGAACGGCAATCAAGGGCTTCAAAAAAGCAATGAACGACGATAATGCCGATGCTAAGAAAGATGCTGATGGTAGCGTTCAGGCTGAGAAGCTTTCTCATAAAGAGTAATGTCAGGAGCATGATGCTCATACTGCATACTCTGCATGAAAAAAAACCGGCAATTTGCCGGTTTTTTTATTGCTGAAATGTAAGTGAGTATTACACGATCACTTCACTTCCAGCCCTTTGGCCTGCATATCAGCATGGTATGAAGAGCGAACGAATGGACCGCAGGCTGCATGGGTAAAGCCCATTGCCATAGCTTCGGCTTTCATCTCATCGAACTCATCCGGGCTCACATAGCGTTGAACCGGCAGGTGATGGCGGCTTGGCTGTAAATACTGCCCCAGCGTCAACATGGTTACACCATGACTGCGCAGGTCACGCATGACCTCAATGATTTCCGCATTGGTTTCGCCCAGACCGACCATCAGACCTGATTTGGTCGGAATCTCCGGGTGCGCTTCCTTGAAACGTTCCAGAAGCTTCAGTGACCAGTTGTAGTCAGCACCTGGACGAACATTGCGATAAATACGTGGTACGTTTTCGAGGTTGTGGTTAAACACATCCGGCGGGGTGGCCGTGAGGATATCCAGCGCACGATCCATACGACCACGGAAGTCAGGCACCAGCGTTTCGATTTTAATCGACGGGCTTTTCTCACGAATAGCGGTGATGCAGTCAGCAAAGTGCTGAGCACCGCCGTCACGCAGATCGTCGCGGTCAACGGAGGTAATGACGACATAGCGCAGCGCCATGTCAGCAATCGTCTGAGCAAGTTTTAACGGCTCGTTAGCATCAGGAGCAACCGGACGGCCATGGGCAACGTCACAGAATGGGCAACGGCGGGTACAGATTGCGCCGAGGATCATAAAGGTTGCAGTTCCGTGATTGAAACATTCAGCCAGGTTAGGGCAGGAAGCTTCTTCGCAGACAGAGTGCAGGCCATTTTTGCGCATTGCCGCTTTGATGCCCTGGATGCGAGTGGAGTCCGCTGGCAGTTTTATTTTCATCCATTCCGGTTTACGCAGCAGGGCTTCACGCTCTGTTGCCACATTTTTTACCGGGATAAGAGCCATCTTATCGGCATCGCGGTATTTAACACCGCGTTCCATCACAATGGGTTTACTCATAGCTTGCGTGTTCCAGTTGCGAATTACGAAGGAAAGCGTTTCAATTCAAGGGAATGTTGCATTTATCAACTATTTTTGAATTAGTGATACGCAGTATATCATTGAAACGGGCCAGAAAGCAGCCTGACAGGCTGGCAAAATGTAAAATAGTTGTTGTTTTGTGCCATTTGCCACAACATATGCCGCGGCAAAGTATGCGCGTATTTTCAGTCCGCGATGTACTCGTGCGGTGGGTTACCTAACAGCGTCAGAATGTTAGCCAGCAGACGGGGGCGAACGCTCTCGGTCGTGGCGGTGCTATCCCACTGCGATACCTTCGCCATCTCCATTCCGGCATAACCACAAGGATTGATACGCAGGAAAGGCGACAAGTCCATATCCACGTTGAGCGCTAAGCCGTGAAATGAGCATCCTTTACGAATACGTAACCCCAAAGAGCAGATTTTCTTCTCACCGACATAAACACCTGGCGCATCGGCTCGCGGGTGGGCGTCAATACCGATTTCCGCAAGGGTATTCACAACGGTTTGCTCCAGCAGCGTAACCAGTTCGCGAACGCCAAGTTTACGACGCTTCAGATTCAACAGCACATACATGACCTGCTGGCCCGGTCCGTGGTAGGTCACCTGGCCGCCACGATCGCTCTGGATCACCGGAATATCGCCCGGCATCAGTACGTGTTCTGCTTTCCCTGCCTGACCCTGGGTAAAGACAGGATAATGCTCTACCAGCCAGATTTCGTCATAACTGTTTTCATCGCGGGTATCGGTGAATTCGTGCATGGCCAGAGAAACTGGCTCGTAAGGTTGAAGACCGAGCTGGCGGACAAGAATTTTATCCTGATACAAAACGGCATCTCCGTAGATACTCACATAGAGTAGAGAATATAAAAGAGGGGAAAAAGTATATCACAGGAGGGAGGGGTTACCCGAGCGGGGATGCAGCGGGTAACCAACAGGTTTTTACAGCACCATGCGAACGATATCGATATTGCCTAATTCTTCGTACAGCGTTTCAACCTGCTCAATGTGTGTAGCAGTAATAGTGATTGAGACCGAGTGGTAGTTGCCTTTGCTGCTCGGTTTTACCGTCGGAGAGTAATCACCTGGCGCATGGCGCTGTACCACTTCAACCACCTGATCAACCAGCTCAGGCAACGCCTGCCCCATTACTTTGTAAGTAAATGGAGTAGGGAATTCAAGCAGTTCGTTAAGTTTGGTTTTCATGTCAGCTCCGGCGTTACATCAATAAATAATAACTCCCACAGCGCGTGGGAGTTATCTGGATACCTAGTATATGGGGACGTAAATCACACTTTCAAGTGTTCGATTTTTAGCCAAACCAGTGATGGAACATTAATTTAATGTAATCAATGATTTTCCCAAAGAAGTTGCCTTCAGGGATTTCCTGCAGGACTACCAGCGGGCGCTGCTCAATAGTTTTGCCATCAAGCTGGAAGTTGATGGTGCCGACAACCTGGTTTTTCTGCAGCGGTGCGTGCAGTTCCGTGGTGTTCAGCACATAGCTTGCTTTCAGATCTTTCATGCGGCCGCGCGGAATAGTCAGGTAGACATCTTTATCTACGCCTAACGATGCACGATCGGTATTACCAAACCAGGCGGGCTCTGAAGCAAACTCTTTACCGACTTTCAGTGGGTTCACGGTTTCAAAGAAACGGAAGCCCCAGGTCAGCAGTTTTTTACTTTCGGTTTCACGACCTTTATAGGTGCGGCCACCCATGACGGCGGAGATCAGACGCATCTGACCTTCGGTTGCGGATGCAACGAGGTTATAGCCAGCCTTGTCGGTATGACCGGTTTTGATACCGTCGACATTCAGGCTGTTATCCCACAGCAGGCCGTTACGGTTTAACTGACGGATGCCGTTAAAGGTGAACTCTTTTTCTTTATAGATAGAGTATTCGTTAGGGACGTCGCGAATCAGCGCCTGACCAATCATCGCCATGTCGCGAGCCGAGCTGTACTGACCGTCAGCATCGAGACCATGAACGGTCTGGAAGTGGGTGTTTTTCAGGCCCAGCGCGTTCACATAGCTGTTCATCAGACCGACGAAAGCATCCTGGCTACCGGCTGCGAAGTCCGCCATTGCCACGCACGCGTCATTCCCGGATTGCAGGTTGATACCACGGATAAGCTGAGAAACAGGAACCTGCATGCCAGGTTTCAGGAACATCAATGATGAACCTTTAAAGACCGGGTTACCTGTAGCCCAGGCGTCATTGCCGACGGTGACCAGATCAGTTTCTTTGAATTTCCCGGCTTTCATCGCCTGGCCGATGACGTAGCTGGTCATCATTTTGGTCAGACTGGCGGGATCGCGGCGAGTGTCAGCGTTCTGTTCTGCCAGAACTTTGCCTGAATTGTAATCAATCAGGATATATGACTCCGCATCGATCTGCGGAACACCCGGGATCATGGTTTTAATATTCAGGTCATCGGCATGGGCAGCAGAGAGAGAAGCTGCGCAGAGAGCCGCGGTGAGCGCCATACGCTGCACGAAACGAGCGGAAAAAGTGGTCTTCATGGTCTGAACTACGACGTCCGTGATGAAATTAAAAAAAGTGCCCTACTATAGCAAATGCAAAACGGGCAGGCATCTGACTTTCCGCGTGACTTTGTTAATGTCATTTACAGAAACTGACAGTTCAGATACCTGATTTACGTTATTACACGCCGGTGATGAAGGACTGTAATTGCGCCTCGGCTTGAAGACGCTGCTGCAATGTGGAGGCTTCAGCTTTGCTGGCGAACGGCCCCATCTGGATACGCCAGACTGCGCCGTTTTGTACCACCCGACCTGGGACGCCAAATTGCTGGCTTAAACGTTTTTGATACTGCTGCGCACGCGACTGCTCGCTGACTGCGCCAACCTGAACCACGTAGCGTCCGTTGGCGACTGCCGCTGGCGCAGGTGCAGCGACGGCGGCTGGTGTTGCTGCTGGTGCGGTTGGTGTTACCGGTGCGGTGGTGGTCGGTTGCGGAGCCGGAGTCGGCTCGCTACCTTCCAGCACGCCAGCAGCGAGCGTGGTCGGCGCACCGAGGAATCCACTGCTGTTCACTGGCGCACCGGTTGTATCATCGCTTTTCAACGTGGAATTGCTGATCGGACGAATATCGCCTTGCGGCTGACCCGCATCCGATGGCGCAGGCATGCTGCCCATATTGCCACCGCCGCTTAAATCAGGACGCGCGGGCAGGGCATAGGTTTGTTTCGCTACCGTGGTACAAGCCATTCCCGGCCCGGACAAGGAACCATCCTGGGCGACGATGATCGGGTCGATACGCACTTTGGTATTGTTGGAGGTATTCAGACGGTCGGCTGCTGCACGTGAAAGTGAAATCACGCGATCGTTGCCATAAGGGCCGCGATCGTTAATGCGCACGACAATCATCCTGCCATTTGCCAGGTTAGTTATTCTGGCATAGCTTGGGACTGGCAGCGTCGGATGCGCAGCGGTTAACTGCATCGGGTCGAACGCTTCACCAGACGCGGTTAAGTTGCTTCCGGGTTCCGCATCATAGATAGCGGCAAGCCCTGCCTGGCTAAAGCGGGAAGGGTCCTGGACGATTTTGTAGCTCTTACCATCACGCTGATAGTCCTGATTCGCCGTTGGGTTCAGGGGTTCAAAGCGCGGATCGGCCCCGCTGATTTCAACAATCGGACCATTACACACCGCAGGCTGCGGCGCGACAGCACCCTGTTGCTGACCATCATCACTCGAACACGCCGCGAGCATTCCTGCTGCGATGCAGATACCAAGCCACTGCTTACGCATTGCGTACCCCTTACACGCTTTTCGACAACATTTTTCTATGGGTATGGATCGACATAACAATCCCGAACCCAGCCATCAGCACGATAAGTGCCGAGCCTCCGTAACTGACCAGTGGGAGAGGAACGCCAACCACGGGCAGAATACCGCTCACCATACCAATATTTACGAAGACATAAACGAATAATATCAACATTAAACCACCCGCCATAACGCGACCAAAGGTGGTTTGCGCGTGGGCAGCGATCCATAATCCGCGCATAATCAGCAAAATGTACAGCGCCAACAGAATTAAGATCCCTACCAGACCCAGTTCTTCCGCTAATACCGCGAAGATAAAATCTGTATGACGTTCGGGTAAAAACTCAAGCTGCGACTGCGTACCGTGTAGCCAGCCCTTACCACGTAGACCGCCGGAGCCAATAGCAATTTTAGACTGAATGATGTGATAACCCGCACCCAGCGGATCAGTTTCCGGATCGAGTAACATCATGACGCGCTGACGTTGATAATCATGCATCAGGAAGAACCACAGTATCGGGATAAACGCCGCAACCAGGACCACTGCAACACCGATTAAACGCCAGCTCAAACCAGAAAGGAACAGAACAAACAGACCGGAAAGGGCGACCAGAATTGAAGTTCCGAGGTCTGGCTGGGCGGCCACCAGCAGGGTGGGCATAAATATCAGCACTAACGCAATGGCGGTATTTTTTAGCGATGGCGGGCAAACATCACGGTTGATGAAGCGCGCGACCATCAGCGGCACGGCAATCTTGGCGATTTCGGAAGGCTGAAAACGCACAATCCCCAAATCCAGCCAGCGCTGCGCGCCTTTGGAGATAGCGCCGAAGGCATCTACCGCCACCAACAGAATGATGCAAAAGATGTAGAGATAGGGTGCCCAGCCCTCATAAACCCTGGGCGGGATTTGCGCCATCACCACCATGATGACCAGGCCCATCGCGATCTGACCGACCTTGCGCTCCATCATGCCAATATCCTGGCCGCTGGCGCTCCAGATGACCAGCGAGCTGTAAACCAGCAGCGCCAGCAAAATAAGCAACATCGTGGGATCGATGTGGATTTTGTCCCAGAATGTTTTTTTGTTCGGATTATCCGTCACGATTATTGGTCCTCCGCTGCTGCAACCGCGGGGTTTTCTGCAGGCAGATTGGTGTTATTGTCGCCCAACATAATGTGGTCAAGGATCTGGCGCATAATGGTACCCACAGCCGGGCCCGCGCCACCGTTTTCAAGGATTATGGCGACAGCAACCTGGGGCTTATCATAGGGTGCGAAGGCCGTCATCAACTTGTGGTCACGTAAGCGCTCGGCGATCTTATGTGCGTTATAGGTTTCATTGGCTTTCAGGCCAAAGACCTGTGCAGTACCGGATTTCGCCGCAATTTTGTAAGGTGCGCCAGCGAAATATTTGTGTGCAGTACCGTTAGGACGGTTGGCTACACCGTACATGCCGTCTTTTGCGATTTCCCAATAACCGGAATGAATGTCACCAACAGGTGGTTCGTGTGGCTGTATCCACGGCACTTGCTTGCCGTTTTCTGCTGTGCTCATCAGCAGATGCGGGACTTTTACCAAACCGTCGTTGATAAGGATCATCAGCGCTTTACTCATCTGGATAGGGGTTGCCGTCCAGTAACCCTGGCCGATGCCGACCGGAATGGTATCACCCTGGTACCATGGCTTTTTAAACCGTTTTTGCTTCCACTCGCGGGTTGGCATGTTTCCGGCGCGCTCTTCGGCAAGATCGATGCCCGTATATTGGCCGTAGCCAAACTTGCTCATCCATTCTGAAAGGCGGTCTATCCCCATATCATAGGCGATTTGATAGAAAAACGTATCCGCCGACTCTTCCAGAGAACGGGTGATGTTCAGATGGCCGTGCCCCCATTTTTTCCAGTCGCGGTAACGTTTTTCAGAGCCCGGTAATTGCCACCAACCCGGATCGAACAGACCAGTATTGCGGGTGATGACGCCCGCACTTAATGCAGAAACCGCGACGTAAGGTTTAACCGTCGAAGCAGGAGGGTAGACACCCTGAGTCGCGCGGTTAACCAATGGGGTATTCGGGTCATTGAGCAACCCGGAGTAATCTTTACTCGAGATACCATCGACAAACAGGTTCGGGTCGTAGCTCGGCATGGACACCAGTGCGAGAACGCCACCGGTACGCGGGTCTGTGACTACCACCGCGGCACGACTGCCCGCCAGCAGCGTTTCAATGTACTGCTGGAGTTTCAGGTCAAGGGTTAGATAGATATCGTGCCCGGCCTGCGGCGCCACTTCTTTCAACTGGCGAATGACGCGGCCACGGTTGTTCACTTCAACTTCTTCATAACCGGTCTGGCCGTGAAGTACGTCTTCATAATAGCGTTCAATACCCAGCTTACCGATGTCGTGCGTTGCCGCGTAGTTGGCCAGCTTGCCGTCTTTGTCCAGGCGGTCCACGTCTTTATCGTTGATCTTCGATACGTAGCCAATGACGTGGGTCAGCGCAGAGCCGTAGGGGTAATAGCGGCGTTTATAGCCTTTAACTTCGACGCCGGGAAAGCGATATTGATTAACGGCGAACCGTGCCACCTGCACTTCACTCAGGTTAGTTTTTACCGGAATGGAGGTGAAGCGGTGTGAACGGGCGCGCTCTTTTTTAAAGGCGGCAATGTCGTCGTCCGTCAGGTCTACGACGTTACGCAGCGCGTCGAGGGTATCCTGAACGTTGTCGACCTTTTCCGGCATCATTTCTATCTGATAAATGGTGCGGTTAAGGGCGAGCGGAATTCCGTTACGGTCATAAATGATGCCGCGACTGGGGGCGATAGGCACCAGTTTGATGCGGTTTTCGTTCGAGCGGGTCTGGTAATCAGTAAAGCGAACGATTTGCAGATTATAAAGGTTGGCGATCAGCACGCCGGTGAGCAGCAAAATCCCCAAAAAAGCGACCAGCGCCCGGCGCACAAACAGCGCGGACTCAGCCGAATAGTCGCGAAAAGAATTCTGTAGTTTCATCCGCTGCTTAATCTACTCAAGAATCAATGATCACTCACGGTGATAAGGATGGTTGGTGGTGATGCTCCACGCCCTGTACAGACTCTCCGCGACCAGAACCCGAACAAGAGGGTGAGGAAGGGTTAACGCAGAGAGTGACCAGCTTTGTTCCGCTGCCGCCTTACAGGCAGGAGAGAGACCTTCCGGCCCGCCAATCAACAGACTGACGTCACGACCGTCCAGTTTCCAGCGTTCCAGTTCAGTCGCCAGTTGCGGCGTGTCCCAGGGTTTACCAGGGATATCAAGGGTGACGATGCGGTTTTTGCCTGCGGCAGCCAGCATCTGCTCACCCTCTTTGTCGAGAATGCGTTTAATATCCGCGTTCTTGCCGCGTTTTCCTGCCGGGATTTCGATCAGCTCAAAGGGCATATCTTTCGGAAACCGACGGAGATACTCCGTAAACCCGGTTTGCACCCAGTCAGGCATTTTCGTACCCACAGCGACAAGTTGCAGCTTCACGCATTAACTCCAGAGTTTTTCCAGTTCATACAGGCGACGGCTTTCTTCCTGCATCACGTGGACAATCACATCACCGAGGTCAACGACGATCCAGTCTGCAACGTTCTCGCCTTCTACGCCGAGCGGCAGCAGGCCAGCTGTGCGGGACTCCTGAACAACGTGGTCTGCGATAGACATTACATGACGGCTGGACGTGCCGGTGCAGATAATCATGCAATCAGTGATGCTGGATTTGCCCTGAACGTCTAAGGCGATGATGTCTTGACCTTTCAGGTCATCAATTTTGTCGATTACAAAATCCTGAAGTGCTTTACCCTGCAAGTGTTCCCCCTGGGTGAAAAGAGTTAAAAACGTCTGTTAGTATACCTGAACCAGAGGCGATATCGGGACAAATGTCTCCGAAAGCGCTTTTGAAGTGCGCTATCATCCCACCCCACGCCGCAGAATGCATCGCCATTTTTGTAAAACAATTTCTGCAAAGCTCTGAAGGGCGGGAAAAGTCAGGTTGCGGAGAATAACAGCCTGTCATGGGGTGTCAATGGGAGAGAAGCCCTTCGGCAGAAAAAACAGTGCGTTCACTCCCCGTCGTGCCATACTGCCCGGCTGTTGAGCACTTTAAGAACCGCAAAATCGTCGCAAAAATCAATTGCGCTCCAGCAACCTTGTTCGACGCGAAAATGCCACATTGCTGCAGCCGGCATGGACAGCAGACGGGCGATCAACACGCTCAGAACACCCTGATGACTCACCACCAGCAGGTTTTGGCTCGTTTTGTAATCAGCGAGCTGAGCAATAAAGCGTTCCACGCGCTGGGAAAACGCCTGAAAACCTTCACCATTGGTTGGCGTCGCATTCTGCCAGTCGTTACACCACACGGCGTAGTTTTCGGCGTCTTCTCGCGCCAGATCGCGATGATGGCGCATTTCCCAGTCACCAAAAAACATCTCATTGAGCTCAGGCATGTTGCGCACAGGAACCTCGCGATCGCCTAAGATCAACTGCGTTGTATGGCGGGCACGTTCCAACTCGCTGCACAGAACGTTGTCGACAGGCACATGGCGTAACAGCGTACCCAGTGTTTGCGCCTGAGCGATACCCCGTCCCGTTAGCGGTGTGGGGGCGTGGCCGCTGTATAAACCAGCGACATTGGCTTCAGTTTCTCCATGACGTACTAACCAGAGTCTCATTTTTTCCTCTTGAGGTTATTCGCACAAAACATGATGTTTGCCCTGATTGCGCAGAGATTTTTCACTAAAATACCTTTTTTTGCGTGGAGCGGCACGATGTCTTTATTGAAGAGCGCGCATGGTGGCAATACCCGAGAAGCCGCCGAACTGTTGGGCATCTCGCCTGAGCAATTGTTGGATTTTAGCGCGAATATTAATCCGCTGGGTATGCCGGCAAGTTTAAAACGCGCGATCGTCGACAACCTGGACTGCGCGGAGCATTACCCGGATGTTGATTACGCTAAACTGCATGCGGCGCTGGCGGAGCATCATCAGATTCCTGCCTCATGGATACTTGCCGGAAACGGCGAGACTGAGTCGATTTTCACTTTGGTGCAAGGTCTTAAACCACGCCATGCGATGATCGTGACGCCCGGGTTTGCTGAATATCGTCGGGCGCTGCAATGGGAAGACTGTACGATCCATGAGTTTGCGCTACGCGAAGACGATGGTTGGCAGCTTACTGATGCAATCATCGATGCGTTAACCTCAGAGCTGGACTGCCTGTTTCTCTGTACGCCCAACAATCCCACTGGCTTGCTGCCAGATAACCGCCTGCTGCGCGAAATAGCCGCGCGTTGTGAGTTGCTTGGGATCAATCTGATCCTTGATGAAGCGTTTATCGATTTTATTGCCGGGGAGCCGGGGTTTATTCCGCTGCTTCGTGATAACCCGCATATTTGGGTGCTGCGCTCTCTCACCAAGTTCTATGCGATACCGGGGCTCCGGTTGGGGTATCTGGTCAACAGTAATGAACAGGCTGTTGCACAGATGCGCCGTCGACAAATGCCGTGGTCAATTAACGCATTTGCTGCACTGGCAGGCGAGATTATTTTACACGACAGCGCATATCAGCAGGCAACGTGGAAGTGGCTGGAGCAAGAGGGTGCGAGGTTTGATCGGCAGTTGAAAGAACTGCCCGGCCTGACGGTGTATCCTGGCAGGGCAAATTATCGCTTATTGCGCTCCGAGCGGGCGGATTTTGATCTGCAACGCGCAATGCTGGAGCAACATGTCTTGATTCGCAGTTGTGCTAATTATCCGGGGCTGGATGCGCGCTATTATCGGGTAGCCGTTCGCAGCCAGGAAGAGAATAACCGCCTGTTGGCGGCTTTACGCAAGGTGCTTAGCGGTACAACCCTTGCTGATTGATATAGTCAAGCACTGCAGCTGGCATCAGGTCGTCGCACGGCTCGCCTTTTTCCAGACGCTCACGGATGAGCGTGGCGGAGATGTTAAACCACGGCGTTTCAGCCAGATAAATTTTCCCGCAAGGCAAGTTGTGCAGGTCATCTGGCGAATGGGTCAGATGATCCTCCAGCCACTGCTGGTGCTTTTCCTGCGCCATTTCGAGCGGATAGCCCGGACGTCGGCAGACAATGAGGTGGGTGTTACCCAGAATCGTGTCGTAGTCATGCCAGGACGGAAAGGTAAGCAGTGAGTCCTGGCCAATAATAAACGCTAACGGTACTTCCGGTCCTTGCTCCTCGCGCCACTCTTTGAGCGTTTGCGCGGTGTAGGAGGCGGTATCGCGTTTCAGTTCGCGTTCATCAAGGGAGAACAGCGGCTTATCGGCAATGGCCAGTTCAACCATGCGTTGACGTTGTTCGCCGGACGCTTCGGGTTGCGCACGATGCGGCGGCACGTTATTGGGCATGATAATGACCCGGGAAAGGCCAATCAGATTCGCCAGAATTTCAACTGGTTTAAGATGACCATAATGCACCGGATCAAAGGTGCCACCGAACAGAGCCTGCAATGATTTCATATCAACCATCAATAAAAACATCGGCCAGCGATTTATGGCAGAGCAAAAGGGAAAGCCCCTCAAGTTCCGCCCACACTGACTGACCATAGTCTTGTTTAAGCGTAATTTCCGTACGCGTTAACAACGTTACCGCCTGACGCAACTGCGCAGGATTCAGCCGGTTTAGCGCGTCTCCCATCATACCCCGGCGATTTTGCCACACCCGGTGTTTATCAAACAACGAGCGCAAAGGCGTATGGGCTGACTGCCGTTTTAAGTTGACCAACAGCAGTAATTCGCGCTGTATCGTACGTAGCAAAATAACCGGCTCACTGCCTTCCAGACGTAACTGTTGCAGAATGTGCAGCGCGCGTTTGCTTTTGCCCATCAGCAGCGCATCCACCCAATGGAACGGGGTAAAGTGCGCGGCATCGTTAACGGCTTTCTCCACGCGAGGCAGCGTTAGTTTGCCATCAGGCCAAAGCAACGCTAGCCGTTCCAGCGCTTGCGCCAGCGCTAACAGATTACCTTCATAGCAATAGCACAACAGCTGATTGGCTGCGTCATCCAGTTGTAGATTGTTAAGCTTCGCCCTGGCAGCGACCCAACGAGGAAGCTGTGCTTGCTCCGGCGTCTGGCAGCTTACCTGCACCGCATTATTGGCAAGTCCGGTATACCATGCGGCGTTTTCCTGCGCTTTAGTCAGTTTGTTGCCGCGAACAATCAGCAGCAGGTCGTCATGTAGCAGTGTGACGAGTGAAGCGAGCTGTTCGTTAATGGCGGCATTGGGGCCATTTTCAGGTAACTGCAAAAGTAGGGTTTGACGGCTGGCAAACAGGCTCATCGCCTGGCAGAGTGAAAAAATCTCTCCCCAGTCGGTGCTATTGTCCAGGGTGAAAGCGTGGTGTTCTTCGAATCCTTGCGTTGCTGCTGCCTGACGGATAGCGTCCTGGCTTTCCTGCAATAAGAGAGGATCGTTACCTAAGAGCAAATACGCCGCGCGCAGCCCTTCATTGAGCTGTGCGCGGAGTTGTTCAGGGTACAACTTGAGCATCAGTTACCCAGCGTGGTGGAAACACGCGCCGGAGATGACGCAGGCTCTGCGGCTTTTGTCGCCGCTGGCTTAGCATCATCATCAGCATTGGATGACAGAGTATCGGCCAGATGTACGCTTGGCAGCTTACGAATTAACTGTTCAGCCGCTTTGTCATACATCTCTTTAACGATCATCTCTTGCTCGTTATCCTTCGCCAGTGCAGCCTGTGGGTTGTCAAAGAACGAACGATAAACTTTGGCACTGATTGGATAAATATCATGACCTGGAATCAGCACAGTAGCACTCACGAACATCACCATCTGGTATTCAGCCGTTTGACCGTTCTGGAATACCGACGCCGTATCTTGCGATATGCTGACCGCGCCCAGACGTAAGGACGTCACATCTTTACGCATTGAGCCGTCCTCTAGCAGCGTAACGTCGTTCAGACGCAGCTGATTACGAACCGCGCGGCTTAATGGGCCGTTTGGATCCCCAGAGTCCAGAATCATGGTTTTCATTGAGGGTGGGACCTGCGTAGTATTACGCAGATGCCATCCACATCCGGCGGTGACAAGCACCGCCAGAGATAACAACAATGTTGTCAGAAGTCGCACGCTTCCTCCCGCGCTTAGCCAACGACCAGATTGAGGAGTTTACCCGGTACATAAATCACTTTACGTACGGTAACGCCATCAAGATATTTTGCCACCAGATGCTCCTGGCCAGCACGTTCACGAACCTGTTCTTCTGTCGCATTTACCGGAACGGTAATTTTGCCACGGACCTTACCGTTCACCTGAACCACAACCAGCGTCGAGTCTTCAACCATTGCGGCTTCGTCCGCCACCGGCCACGGTGCGTTGTCGATATCGCCTTCGCCTTTCAGTGCTTCCCACATCGTGAAACAAACGTGTGGGGTGAACGGGTTCAGCATGCGAACGACGGCCAGTAACGCTTCCTGCATCAGGGCTCTGTCTTGTTCGTCTTCCTGCGGTGCTTTCGCCAGCTTGTTCATCAGCTCCATAATCGCCGCAATTGCGGTGTTAAAGGTCTGACGACGACCGATATCATCGGTAACTTTAGCAATGGTTTTATGTACGTCGCGACGCAGCGCTTTTTGGTCTTCGCTCAACGCATCAACGTTCAGGGCAGCAACATCGCCTTTGGAAGTATGTTCGTAAACCAGCTTCCATACACGTTTCAGGAAGCGGTTCGCCCCTTCAACGCCGGATTCTTGCCATTCCAGCGTCATATCAGCCGGAGAAGCGAACATCATGAACAGACGTACCGTGTCAGCGCCGTAACGTTCAACCATGACCTGCGGGTCGATACCGTTATTTTTCGACTTGGACATTTTGCTCATGCCGGTATAGACCAGTTCATGGCCTTCTGCGTCCTGAGCTTTGACGATACGACCTTTTTCGTCGCGCTCAACGATGGCATCAACCGGAGAAACCCAGTTACGCTCGCCGTTTGCACCAACGTAATAGAACGCATCAGCCAGCACCATACCCTGGCACAGCAGCTGTTTGGCCGGTTCGTCAGAGTTGACCATGCCCGCATCGCGCATCAGCTTGTGGAAGAAGCGGAAGTAGAGCAGGTGCATGATGGCGTGTTCAATACCACCAATGTAGATATCAACTGGCAGCCAGTAGTTTGCGGCTTCTGGATCCAGCATCCCTTCGTTGTACTGCGGGCAGGTATAGCGCGCGTAGTACCAGGAGGATTCCATAAAGGTATCGAAGGTGTCGGTTTCGCGCAGCGCAGGCATGCCGTTAACGGTGGTTTTTGCCCACTCCGGATCGGCTTTTATTGGGCTGGTTATGCCGTCCATAACCACGTCTTCCGGCAGAATAACCGGCAACTGATCTTCTGGCGTCGGCAGTACGGTACCGTCTTCCAACGTCACCATCGGAATTGGCGCCCCCCAGTAACGCTGACGGGAAACACCCCAGTCACGCAGACGGTAGTTCACTTTACGTTCACCCACGCCTTTCGCTACCAGCTTGTCAGCAATGGCGTTGAAGGCAGCTTCGAAGCCGAGGCCGTCAAACTCGCCGGAGTTAAACAGCACGCCTTTTTCGGTCAGAGCTTGTTCGGACAGATCCGGCTCTGCGCCTTCAGCGGTCAGAATTACTGGCTTGATGGTCAGGCCATATTTTGTCGCAAACTCGTAATCGCGCTGATCGTGGCCCGGAACGGCCATGACTGCGCCCGTACCGTATTCCATCAGGACGAAGTTTGCCGCCCAAACGGGGATTTCTTCGCCAGTCAGCGGGTGAACGGCTTTAAAGCCCGTGTCGACGCCTTTCTTCTCCATGGTTGCCATTTCGGCTTCAGCAACCTTGGTGTTGCGGCATTCGTCAATGAAGGCGGCCAGTTCTGGATTATTTGCAGCAGCTTTCTGCGCCAGCGGGTGACCTGCGGCAACGGCCAGATAGGTCGCACCCATAAAGGTGTCCGGGCGGGTGGTGTAAACGGTTAGCGTGTTGTCGTAACCGTTCACATCGAAGGTGATTTCCACGCCTTCAGAACGGCCAATCCAGTTGCGCTGCATCGTTTTCACGGTGTCAGGCCAGTGATCCAGGTTATCCAGGTCACGCAGCAGTTCGTCAGCGTAAGCGGTGATTTTGATGAACCACTGTGGGATCTCTTTACGCTCGACTTTGGTATCGCAACGCCAGCAGCAGCCGTCGATAACCTGTTCGTTCGCCAGTACGGTCTGGTCGTTCGGGCACCAGTTGACCGCAGACGTTTTCTTATACACCAGGCCTTTTTTGTACAGCTCGGTGAAAAATTTCTGTTCCCAACGGTAGTATTCTGGGGTGCAGGTCGCCAGCTCACGGCTCCAGTCGTAACCGAAACCCAGCATTTTGAGCTGGTTTTTCATGTATGCGATGTTGTCGTACGTCCATGGTGCTGGCGCGGTATTGTTTTTAACCGCAGCGCCTTCTGCAGGCAGACCGAACGCATCCCAGCCAATTGGCTGCAGTACGTTTTTGCCCAGCATGCGCTGGTAGCGGGCGATCACGTCACCGATGGTGTAGTTACGTACGTGGCCCATGTGTAGTCGACCAGAAGGATAGGGAAGCATAGACAGGCAGTAATACTTCTCTTTGCTCTCGTCTTCGGTAACTTCAAATGTGCGCTTCTCATCCCAGTGAAGCTGTACTTTGGATTCTATCTCTTCCGGGCGGTATTGCTCTTGCATGGCAGCCAGTGGTCCTGTTTTCAATACAGCTACAAACGTAGCTCTAGATGTGGTGTTTCAGATCCGCATAGCATAGCCCAAACGCCCGCGCCAAAACAGCCTTTCGCGCATTCAGCGTTGAATTCCCGCAAGGATAATTCTTGCACGAATTTACACACTCTGTGGACAGTCTTGCAAAGCGTAGCGTAAATAACGTCTATTATTATAGACAGTTAACGACCCAGGAGGCGAAGCGATGAACAAGGTTGCTCAATATTACCGTGAACTGGTGGCTTCACTGAGCGAACGTCTGCGTAATGGCGAACGCGATATTGATGCGTTGGTGGAGCAAGCGCGTCAACGAGTTATGCAGACCGGGGAGTTAACGCGAACCGAGGTGGAAGAGCTCACCCGGGCCGTCAGACGTGACCTGGAAGAGTTTGCTCTGAGCTATGAAGAAAGTCTCGATGAGGAGACAGACAGCGTCTTTATGCGGGTTATCAAGGAGAGTATCTGGCAGGAACTGGCCGATATTACCGATAAAACGCAGCTCGAATGGCGAGAAGTGTTCCAGGATCTCAGTCATCACGGGGTTTATCACAGCGGTGAGGTGGTCGGATTAGGTAATCTGGTCTGCGAGAAGTGCCACTTCCATTTAGCGGTTTACACCCCGGATGTGCTGCCGCTGTGTCCAAAATGCGGACACGATCAGTTCCAGCGCCGACCGTTTGAGCCGTGATCGCTTATTGCCGGATGGCGACGCAAAGCGTCTTATCCGGCCTACAAATTGCACGATTTTGTAGGCCGGATAAGCGTTAGCGCCATCCGGCGTGTATTAGGCGTAAAACTTCAGCCGTTCTGCCAGCAAATCGACAAACCCTTGACGATCCACGTCTACCATTACGGTGGCGTTTGGCTTATTGCCGCTCAGGAAGTAGTAATCCACCACGGTCATTCCTTGGGTATATTTACCCTGAGTTTCCACGCCAACCCAGCGTTCAATGGTGGTAAACAGTTCAGGTTTCAGTAGCCAGGCAATGGTGCATGGGTCATGCAGCGGTGCGCCGATGAATCCCCATTTTTCATCTTTGTGATACTCAAAGAAGAAGTCGAGTAGTTCAGCCACGATCGTCGAAATAGGATTGCTGATAGCGCGGAATCGTTCGGTATCTTCCCGATGTATTTGCGCTTTATGCGTGACGTCAAGCCCTGCCATTACCACCGGAATACCCGACTGGAATACGATTTCGGCGGCTTCGGGATCCACGAAGATGTTGAACTCGGCGGCGGGCGTCCAGTTTCCGAGGCCCATCGCACCACCCATAATCACGATACGGGCGATTTTGGCGTGCAGCTCAGGATGGCTATTCAGGAGCAATGCGACGTTAGTTTGCGGCCCGGTGGAGACAATCGTCATCGGTTCCGGGCTTTCACGCAGGGTTTTCGCCATCAGTTCCACGGCGGTACAGTCTTGTGGCGCAAAAGCGGGTTCCGGCAGCGCCGGGCCATCCAGCCCACTCTCGCCGTGAACGTTATCGGCGATAATCAGATCGCGCATTAGTGGTTTCACTGCGCCACCAGCTACTGGTATATCCGTACGGTTGAGCAACGTTAACATGCGCAACACGTTACGCAGTGTTTTGTCTGGTGTCTGGTTACCGGCTGATGAGGTTATCGCTTTCACATCCAGTTCTGGTGAGGCGAGGGCGAGAACAATTGCGATAGCGTCGTCATGACCCGGATCGCAATCAAACAGGATAGGGAGTGCCATTGTTGCTCCTTGTAAGTGGGACTTTGTGACAAGGTTAACGCTGGGCTGTATGTGTTTCGAGAGGCGAAGAGATAAAGCGTGAGGTGGCGCGCACATGGAGGTGCGCGCCAGCAAGATTAGTGCAGTATTTTCGCGAGGAAGTCTTTGGCGCGGTCCGATTTCGGATTAGCGAAGAACTCTTCTTTCGGTGAGTCTTCAACAATTTTCCCTTCATCCATGAAGATCACCCGGTTCGCCACTTTACGCGCAAAGCCCATTTCGTGGGTTACCACCATCATGGTCATCCCTTCATTGGCCAGTTCAACCATAACGTCCAGTACTTCGTTGATCATTTCAGGATCAAGCGCCGACGTCGGCTCGTCAAACAGCATGGCGATAGGATCCATGCACAGCGCCCGGGCGATAGCGACACGCTGTTGCTGGCCCCCTGAGAGCTGAGCTGGAAACTTTTCGGCATGTGCTGACAGACCAACGCGTTCCAGTAACTTTTGCGCTTTGTCGCGGGCCGGCTTTTTATCGCGCTTGAGCACTTTTACCTGCGCCAGAGTCAGGTTCTCAATGATCGACAGGTGAGGGAACAGTTCAAAGTGCTGGAACACCATACCAACGCGAGAGCGCAGTTTGGCCAGATCGGTTTTTTTATCATTCACCACGGTACCATCAACGGTGATGACGCCCTGTTGTACCGGCTCCAGCCCGTTCACCGTTTTGATAAGCGTTGATTTACCTGAACCTGACGGGCCGCAGACCACCACCACTTCACCTTTTTTCACTTCCGTGGAGCAGTCGGTCAGCACCTGAAAGTGACCATACCATTTAGAAACATTTTTCAGGGTAATCATTAAACTGTCCTTTTCTTCAAATAGCTGACCAACAACGATGCGCTCAGACTGAATACAAAATAAACGGCGCCAGCAAACAGGATCATTTCAACCTGTGTGCCGTCACGCTCGCCAATGGTAGAGGCGGTACGGAAGAAGTCTGCCAGACTTAATACATAGACCAGCGAGGTATCCTGGAAGAGTACGATGCCCTGGGTTAGCAGCAGCGGTACCATCGCGCGGAATGCCTGCGGCAGAATAATGAGCTTCATCGACTGCCAGTGGGTCATCCCCAGAGCCAGCGCGGCGCTGGATTGCCCACGAGAAATACTCTGGATACCGGCACGGATAATCTCGGAATAGTACGCGGCTTCAAACATCGAAAACGCGACCATTGCTGAGATCAGGCGAATATCGGTTTTTGGCGACAGACCCAGTACGTTTTGCAGGAAGCCGGGCACAATCAGGTAGAACCACAGCAGCACCATGACCAGCGGAATAGAACGAAATACGTTGACGTAGCCTTTCGCAAACCAGGCAATCGGCGCGAAGCTGGACAGACGCATTACTGCAAGGATGGTTCCCCAGACAATACCAATGACTACCGCCGTAACGGTGATTTTCAGCGTGATGATTAACCCATCCAGCAGATACGGCAGGGAAGGGATGATAGAACTCCAGTCAAATTCGTACATTATTTGCCTCCCAAATTGCCAGGCAGGCGGATTTTACGTTCAACGAGATTCATCACCAGCATGATGACGGCGTTAATCAGGACGTAAGCCAGAGTGATAGCGGTAAACGATTCCCATGCGTGGGCGGAGTAATCCAGCAGTTTGCCCGCCTGTGCCGCCATATCGACCAGGCCGATGGTGGAGGCGATAGCGGAGTTCTTCACCAGGTTCATCATCTCTGAGGTCATTGGCGGAACAATCACGCGGTAGGCGTTTGGCAACAGAACATAGCGGTAGGCCTGCGGCAACGTTAGCCCCATCGCCAGTGCGGCGTTTTTCTGCCCACGAGGCAGAGACTGAATTGCGGCGCGAACCTGTTCGCAGACGCGCGCGGCGGTAAACAGCCCCAGACAAAGCATCGATGAGAGGAAGAACTGGATGTTGGGATCCAACTCAGCCTTGAACCACATCCCAATGTTTTCCGGCAGCAGTTCCGGAATAACCAGATACCAGGTAAAAAACTGGACGATGAGCGGAACGTTACGAAACAGCTCAACGTACAGTGTGCCGATCCCAGAAAGGAAACGATTTGGAACGGTACGTAAGATGCCGAATAAAGAGCCTATGAGGAAAGCGATAATCCAGGCGGTGATGGATAACGCGACAGTGACCTGGAAACCACTCCAGAGCCAGCCGAGATAGGTGGTGTTGCCGAACGGGGCTTGTTGTAAAAAAATACCCCAGTTCCAGTCTATAGACATAAATCTACTCCAGAAAAAAAAGGGTAGCAGCGCTACCCTCGAAGATTGTTATTCGGCGTTTTGCGGTTTTCAGGCCTGATGGGGAACGACCATCAGGCTTATAGTCTGTCCGTGCCGAGTAACAATCGAGAGGGAGGGGAAGCCTCCCATTTATTTTAGTTAGTTAAGCGCTTTATCATTTGGTTCTTTGAACAGAGCTTTCATCTCGTCTGACAGTTCGAAATTCATGTTCAGGTTCTTCGGTGGAATTGGATTTTTAAACCACTTATCAAACCATTTCTCAGCTTCGCCTGAGGTTTGCGCCTTGGCGATAGTGTCGTCCATCAGCTTTTTGAACTCAGGATCATCTTTGCGCAACATACAGCCGTAGGCTTCCTGAGACTGTGGCTTGCCGACGATCTCCCAGTTGTCTGGTTTCTTCGCTTTCGCGCGCTCGCCAGCCAGCAGGGCGTCATCCATCATAAAGGCAACGGCGCGACCGCTTTCCAGAGTACGGAAAGAGTCACCGTGGTCTTTCGCGCTGATGATGCGCATATCCATTTTTTGTTCTTCATTCAGCTTGTGCAGCAGAACTTCGGAGGTGGTACCCGAAGTCACGACTACGGCTTTACCTTTCAGATCGGCGAAATCTTTAACGTCGCCGCCTTTTTTCGCCAGCAGACGGGTGCCGACAACGAAAATGGTGTCAGAGAAAGCCGCTTGTTTTTGGCGCTCGACGTTGTTGGTGGTGGATCCACATTCAAAATCGAAGGTGCCGTTTTGCAGCAGCGGGATACGGTTTTGAGAAGTAATCGGGATCAGTTTCACCTGCAGATCAGGCTTGTTCAGCTTTTTCTTCACGGCGTCAACGATCGCGTTGGAGTAATCCTGTGAATAACCGACCACTTTTTGCTGATTATCGTAGTAAGAAAACGGTACTGATGATTCACGGTGGCCGACAACGATTACGCCATTTTTGGCGATCTTATCCAGCGTGCTGCCTGCCGCTGGTGCTGCGTCTTCTGCGTGCGCCAGACCGGCGGACATTCCCATGACCAGCATGGCAGTGGCGAGCTTACGTAATTGCATATCCAACTCCTTTATCGTCTGCGCCAGGGACGCATTGATACCCATTGTGATGTTGTTATTGTTTGCTACTAAAACGTGCAGTCTTGTGTGTGTTTGTTAACATTTAGTTTGGATGAATGTAAAGAATTTGCTGTGTTATTGTTTATTTTTGCGAAGTGCGCCGCACCATTTGGGGGCAAAAATATCTTGTTGCACTTTTCAGGTGCTACCGGCGCTCAACTTTGGTGCGACCAGGTTGCACATTCAGCCAAAACAGCGTTTGCCTTGTAGAACAAAGCAATAGACGTGCCAGAATGGGCATTGGAAGAGAGGAAGGGGGGAGTAGGCCTGATAAGCGTAGCGCCATCAGGCACGATGCGGCACAACTGCCGGATGGCGGCGTACCGCCTTATCCGGCCTACATTTGATGGGGTACTGGTTTATTTGCGACGCTGGCGCAGACTCATTACCACTGCGCCAAAGCCAAACAGCGCGGTTAGCAGCCAGAGCGGCCAGTTTCCGGTACGGGCATAAGGGGTTAAGCCCGTCGTTGGTGTCACGCTGGTGGTCAGCACCTGGCGGGTAAACTGCGGGATCATCGCCTGCACTTCGCCCTGCGGACCAATCACCGCCGTAATACCGTTGTTGGTGCTACGCAGCAGAGGTCGCGCCAGCTCCAGGGAACGCATACGCGCCATCTGGAAGTGCTGCCACGGGCCAATAGATTTACCAAACCATGCATCGTTGGAGATAGTCAGCAGGTAGTCCGTATCCGGGCGGAAGTTATCCCGTACCTGTTCGCCAAGAATGATTTCGTAGCAGATGGCAGCGGTCAGCTTAAACCCGTGTGCATGCAGCTGTGGCTGTACATAAGGACCGCGGCTGAACGAAGACATTGGCAGGTCAAAGAATGGCGCTAGCGGGCGCAGGATAGATTCCAGCGGGACAAACTCGCCAAACGGTACCAGATGGTTTTTGTTGTAGCGGTTGCTGGAGTCGTAGCTGTATGGGCTGTCTTTACCCAGTGTGATGATGGTGTTGTAAGTGTCGTAACGATTCTGCTTGTTCAGACGCGCGTCTACAATACCGGTAATCAGCGTGCTGTTTTTCGATTTCAGCAGGTCATCCATCATACTCAGAAAACGCTGCTGGTTAATTTCCAGGTCAGGAATAGCGGATTCTGGCCAGATGATGAGCTGTGATTTGCCCATCTCAGGCTGGGTGGCGTCGAGATAAATCTTCAGGGTGTTGAGTAACTGGCCTTCATCCCATTTGAGCGACTGCGGGATGTCACCCTGCACCATCGAGACCTGGGTGGTTTTTTCCGGCTCCAGCGTGTACCACTGAATATAACGTAGCGGAAAGGGCAGAGCGAAAAGAACTGCGGCGGCAGCCAGCGGCTTCCAGTTACGGGTTACCAGCGCAAGTGCCAGCAGGCCAC
The DNA here is from genome assembly GCF_014596815.2 of Citrobacter sp. C13. Classification (NCBI taxonomy): domain Bacteria; kingdom Pseudomonadati; phylum Pseudomonadota; class Gammaproteobacteria; order Enterobacterales; family Enterobacteriaceae; genus Citrobacter; species Citrobacter sp. C13. The sequence goes on along the minus strand of NZ_CP115024.1, from coordinate 3,396,082 downwards.
TAACCATCATCAGCAGGAAGTTAATCGCCTCAACGCCCATTACCGGCGCCAGCCCTTTTAACGGACCGTCGATCTGGCTGTAGCCGAACTGCAGCCACGGAAAACCGGTCAGTACCCAGCCGCGTAGAAATTCAGTGATTTGCCAGACTACCGGCGCGGCAATCGCTACGCGTGTCCAGGTAGTTTTCGGCCACAGACGCGCCAAAACGCCGGCAAACAGGCCGGTGTAGAGGGAAAGGTAAGCAGCAAGCAGAACCACGAGGAAGACGTTAACGGGGCCCGGCATACCGCCAAACTGCGCGATACTGACGTAAACCCAGTTGATGCCTGAGCCAAACAGTCCCAGTCCCCAGAAGTAGCCGATAGCGGCAGACTGGAGCGGACGACGGTTGAAGGTGAGAGCCTGCAGACCCATCAGCGAAACAATCGCAGCGGGCCAGATGTCATACGGTGAGAAAGCCAGTGTCCCGCAGGCACCGAATAATAACGCCAGCAGCAGGCGAATGCGCTGGCGTTCAATTAAAGGGGCAAATGCCATGTAGTCTTAGATCCAGTTTCGGGTTTATTCGTCCAGTTTGGGCTGGGGTGAGTCGTCCGGAATTCTGACATGAACCTGAATAATACGACGGCTGTCGGCCATTGCCACTTTGAACTGGTAACCATCAATGTCGATGGTCTCTCCACGCGCGGGCAGATGACCGAAGGCCTGCATGACCAACCCGCCAATGGTATCCACTTCTTCATCGCTGAAATGCGTGCCGAAAGCTTCGTTGAAGTCTTCAATTGGCGCCAGCGCGCGAATAGTCCAGGTGTGGCGACTGAGCTGACGGAAATCAATATCGTCTTCTTCGTCGTACTCATCTTCAATTTCACCGACAATCAGTTCAAGGATGTCCTCAATAGTCACCAGACCTGAGACACCGCCAAACTCGTCGATGACGATAGCCATATGATAACGCTGGGAGCGGAACTCTTTCAGCATGCGGTCAACCCGCTTGCTTTCAGGGACGACAACCGCCTGGCGTAACACTTTCTCCATGCTGAAGGCTTCGGCATCGCTACGCATAAACGGCAGCAGATCTTTGGCCATCAGAATCCCTTCAATGTGATCCTTGTCTTCGCTAATTACCGGGAAACGCGAGTGGGCAGACTCGATAATGACATCGAGGCATTCGTCCAGAGTTTGGTTGCGTTTCAGGGTAATCATCTGGGAGCGAGGGATCATGATGTCGCGAACACGTTGGTCCGCAATATCCATTACCCCTTCGAGCATATCGCGCGTATCTTCATCGATAAGATCGTTTTGCCCGGAATCACGGATCAGCTCCAACAGTTCGTCGCGGTTTTTCGGTTCACCGTGGAAAAGTTGGCTCAGTAACAGGGAAAAAAATCCCTTTTTGCTGTTTAAGGTGTCACTACTGTGTGAATTGTCGTCGCTCATGGCGTCGTATGGGTTCTCATGTTAGTTAATACAAAGCGCGTCATGCGTATACTCAGCAGTTGACGGCATGTTTTGCCTGATGGCGCTACGCTTATCAGGCCTACGAAAGGCATGAATGTAGGCCGGATAAGGCGCAAGCGCCGCCATCCGGCAAGCTACTATTCTGCAATCTTCTCGGCAATGTACGGATCCTCATAGCCCAGAGCAAGCATAATCTCTGTTTCGAGGGATTCCATCTCTTCCGCTTCATCGTCTTCAATATGGTCGTAGCCGAGTAAATGTAGGCTACCGTGCACCACCATGTGCGCCCAGTGGGCCTCAAGCGGTTTGCCTTGCTCCTGCGCTTCTTTCTCAACCACCTGACGGCAGATGATCAAATCGCCCAGCAGCGGCATCTCGATGCCCGGCGGAGCCTCAAACGGGAAAGAGAGCACGTTGGTGGATTTGTCTTTCCCGCGATAGGTCAGGTTCAGGTCGTGGCTTTCCGCGTCATCGACCAGACGAATCGTCACTTCAGACTCTTCCTGAAACTGCGGGATCACCGCATCCAGCCAGCCCTGAAACTGACTTTCTGTTGGCAGACCGGATTCGTCTTCACATGCCAGCTGTAAATCGAGGATAACCTGACTCATTTTTGTTCCTGCTCCTGAGCTTCGCGCTTGCGTTCTGCAGCCTGCTCGGCTTTGCGTTTCTGTTCTGCTTCTTCCCAGGCTTCATACGCCGTGACGATACGGGCAACCACCGGGTGGCGAACCACGTCTTCGCTATGGAAGAAATTAAAACTAATTTCGTCGACTTCAGCCAGTACTTCAATGGCATGACGCAGACCGGATTTGGTGCTACGCGGCAGGTCAATCTGCGTGATATCGCCAGTGATGACCGCTTTAGAGTTAAAGCCGATACGGGTCAGGAACATTTTCATCTGTTCGATGGTAGTGTTCTGGCTTTCATCAAGAATGATGAACGCATCGTTCAATGTACGACCGCGCATATAGGCCAGCGGCGCAACTTCAATGACGTTACGCTCAATCAGCTTTTCAACCTTTTCAAAGCCGAGCATTTCGAACAGCGCGTCATACAGTGGTCGTAAATACGGATCGACTTTCTGGCTGAGATCTCCCGGCAGGAATCCCAGTTTTTCGCCCGCTTCCACTGCCGGACGGGTCAGCAGAATACGACGGATCTCCTGACGCTCAAGCGCATCGACCGCAGCGGCAACCGCGAGATACGTTTTACCCGTACCCGCAGGGCCAACGCCAAAGGTGATGTCGTGGTCGAGGATATTCGCAATGTACTGTGCCTGGTTCGGCGTACGCGGCTTTATTACTCCGCGCTTGGTTTTGATGTTCACCGCTTTGCCAAATTCAGGCACGCTGTCTGCGCTTTGCTCAAGCACACGCGCTTCTTTGATCGCCAGATGAATTTGTTCAGGCTCGATGTCCTGCGTCTGACCGCGCATTGGGGCGGTATCGACGTACAGACTACGTAAAATATCTGCCGCGGCGGTGACGCAAATTGGGCGACCGGTCAGTTTAAAGTGGTTATCACGGCGGTTAATTTCGATGCCGAGGCGACGTTCCAGCTGTTTGATGTTGTCATCAAATGGGCCGCAAAGGCTCAGCAGGCGGGCGTTGTCTGCGGGTTCAAGGGTGATTTCGCGAGTGTCTATGTTCAAACTGTTCCTCTTATGCATGTCTCGCCGGACGCTGAACATTTACCGGCATCTAAGGAAATTATTCACGCCATGGGGGAAAGGCGCAAGCATTGCAATAAATATGGGGATGACAGGGCTGATTACAAGGCCCGCTGGAGCAGCGAGCCTGGGAGTGTTGGCCCGATAAGCATAGCGCCATCGGGCCTTGTTTACGTTTTTCAGCAGGATTAAGGCTGATAAATACCGACGCCCAGATCGTTTTCTTTACGGGTACGCGCAATGACCGATTCAGGGGACTCTGCGATACGCAGACCCATTTCATCTTCGGTACGCACTACTTTACCGCGCAGGGAGTTAGTCCAGACATCGGTAATTTCTACGTCTACGAACTTACCGACCATTTCCGGGTTGCCTTCAAAGTTCACCACACGGTTATTTTCGGTACGGCCTGACAGTTCCATGATGCTCTTACGCGATGTGCCTTCAACCAGAATGCGCTGGATCGTGCCGACCATACGACGGCTCCAGGCCATAGCTTGCTGGTTGATACGCTCCTGTAGAATGTACAGACGCTGTTTCTTCTCTTCTTCCGGTACGTCGTCAACCATATCGGCGGCAGGGGTGCCAGGACGCGCAGAGAAAATAAAGCTGTAGCTCATGTCAAAATTGACGTCAGCAATCAGCTTCATGGTCTGCTCGAAATCCTGCGTGGTCTCACCCGGGAAGCCAACGATGAAGTCGGAGCTAATCTGGATATCCGGACGCGCAGCGCGCAGTTTGCGGATGATCGCTTTGTATTCCAGCGCGGTATGGGTACGCCCCATCAGGTTCAGTACGCGGTCTGAACCGCTCTGTACCGGCAGATGCAGGAAGCTCACCAGCTCTGGCGTATCGCGATAAACTTCAACGATATCATCGGTGAATTCGATCGGATGGCTGGTGGTGAAGCGGATACGGTCAATACCGTCGATCGCTGCGACCAGACGTAACAGATCGGCAAAAGATCCGATCGTGCCGTCGTAGTTCTCACCACGCCAGGCGTTCACGTTTTGCCCCAGCAGGTTCACTTCACGCACGCCTTGGGCTGCAAGCTGGGCGATTTCAAACAGAATATCATCCGCCGGACGGCTGACTTCCTCACCGCGGGTGTAGGGCACCACGCAGTAAGTACAATATTTATTACAACCTTCCATGATGGACACAAACGCGCTTGGACCTTCAGCACGCGGTTCCGGCAGGCGGTCGAACTTTTCGATCTCCGGAAAACTGATATCAACCACCGGGCTACGGGTCGTGCTTCCACGCACTTTGTTGATCATTTCAGGCAGGCGGTGCAGCGTTTGCGGCCCAAAAATAATATCGACGTAATGCGCGCGCTGGCGAATATGATCGCCTTCCTGAGACGCAACACAGCCACCGACCCCAATGATGAGCTTGGGATTTTTCTCTTTTAACAGTTTCCAGCGGCCCAGTTGATGGAACACTTTTTCCTGAGCCTTCTCACGGATTGAGCAGGTATTCAGCAGCAGCACATCCGCTTCTTCCGCCACGTCAGTCAGTTGATACCCATGAGTGGCATCCAGCAGATCGGCCATCTTCGATGAATCGTATTCGTTCATCTGACAGCCCCAGGTTTTAATATGGAGTTTTTTGGTCATCGACTTGCTCTTGCGAAATTGTGGCTGAAATGCAGGGCGCATAGTGTACTGCTTTGGCGCGGTTGTGACCAGTATGACGGATGTCAGCCTCAAGGGGTAAAAAATCCTGTAAACTTACACAATACATGTAACTGGATAATTGACCATGACAAATCAACCAACGGAAATTGCCATTGTCGGCGGGGGGATGGTCGGCGGCGCGCTGGCGCTTGGACTGGCGCAGCATGGATTTACGGTAACGGTCATTGAGCATGCCGTTCCCGCGCCGTTTGTGGCTGACGGACAGCCTGATGTCAGAATTTCTGCCATAAGTTCCGCATCGGTGTCGTTGCTAAAAGGGCTGGGCGTCTGGGATACGGTGCAGGGGATGCGCAGCCATCCTTATCGTCGACTGGAAACGTGGGAGTGGGAAAATGCCCATGTGATGTTTGATGCCGCCGAGCTTAAGCTGCCTCTGTTGGGCTATATGGTGGAAAACACGGTCCTGCAACAGGCGCTCTGGCAGGCTCTGGAAGCTCACCCTAAAGTCACGCTGCGCGTACCGGCGTCCCTGATTTCTTTGCATCAACATAACGATCGACATGAGCTTGAGCTGGCAGGCGGCGAAACCATCAGCGCGAAGCTGGTTATCGGCGCCGATGGTGCCAACTCTCAGGTGCGAAAAATGGCCGGGATTGGTATCCATGCCTGGCAGTACGCGCAGTCCTGTATGTTGATAACCGTGCAATGCGAAAACTCACCGGGAGACAGCACCTGGCAGCAATTTACGCCTGACGGCCCGCGCGCGTTTTTACCGCTGTTCGATAACTGGGCCTCGCTGGTGTGGTACGACTCACCGGCTCGCATCCGCCAATTGCAAGCGCTGAATATGTCGCAATTGCAGACGGAGATTGCTAAACATTTTCCATCGCGACTCGGTAACGTGATGCCAGTGGCTGCGGGGGCGTTCCCGCTTACGCGTCGTCATGCGCTGCAATATGTGCAACCAGGGCTGGCGCTGGTAGGTGATGCCGCGCATACCATTCATCCGCTGGCGGGGCAGGGCGTCAATCTGGGCTTTCGTGATGTTGATGCGTTGATTGATGTGCTGGTGAACGCGCGCAGCTACGGTGAATCCTGGGCCAGTCAGCCGGTGCTCAAGCGCTATCAGAATCGCCGTATGACTGACAATTTCATCATGCAAAGCGGTATGGATCTGTTCTATGCTGGATTTAGCAATAACCTGCAGCCGCTGCGCATCATGCGTAATCTCGGGCTCATGGCCGCAGAGCGCGCTGGCGTACTGAAACGTCAGGCACTGAAGTATGCGTTAGGGTTGTAGCTCGAGTGGTGCCTGATGGCGCTACGTTTATCAGGCCTACAGCTCATGTAGGCCGGGTAAAGCTTGCCGTCATCCGGCGTCAGAAAAGCAAAAAGCTCGCCGAAGCGAGCTTTTTTAATATGGCTGGGGTACGAGGATTCGAACCTCGGAATGCTGGTATCAGAAACCAGAGCCTTACCGCTTGGCGATACCCCAACGGGTGCACCCACAGAGTGGACGACTTTTTGAAATTGGCTGGGGTACGAGGATTCGAACCTCGGAATGCTGGTATCAGAAACCAGAGCCTTACCGCTTGGCGATACCCCAACAATTTTTTGGATTTACCGAACGAGTCGATACGTCCTTAATATGGTGGCTACGACGGGATTCGAACCTGTGACCCCATCATTATGAGTGATGTGCTCTAACCAGCTGAGCTACGTAGCCAAATACTAACATTTTCTTCGATGGCTGGGGTACCTGGATTCGAACCAGGGAATGCCGGTATCAAAAACCGGTGCCTTACCGCTTGGCGATACCCCAATGACCGTTGCGGTGAACCGCTATATCGAAGAAAAAATGGCTGGGGTACCTGGATTCGAACCAGGGAATGCCGGTATCAAAAACCGGTGCCTTACCGCTTGGCGATACCCCATCCGTGCAACGCTTACGGGTGAATGGTGCGGGAGGCGAGACTTGAACTCGCACACCTTGCGGCGCCAGAACCTAAATCTGGTGCGTCTACCAATTTCGCCACTCCCGCAAAAAAGATGGTGGCTACGACGGGATTCGAACCTGTGACCCCATCATTATGAGTGATGTGCTCTAACCAGCTGAGCTACGTAGCCATCTTTTTTTCGCGTAACCTTATCGGCGTTGCGGGGCGCATTATGCGTATTGAGCCTTGAAGCGTCAACCCCTTTTTCATTGAAAATAGCTGGAATGTGACTGTTTGGTTAGGTTGCGAACAGCATGACGCAATATTCGGCAATTATTAGTTATTAATTGTTTTTTTGCACAGAAAACAAACATAAAAAAAGAGCCCCGCAGGGCTCTTATCTAAGGATTAACTTATTTATAAGCAGACTGGTGTACGCCAACGGCACGGCCAGACGGATCGTTCATGGTTTTAAACGCCTCATCCCATTCGATCGCCTTGGCAGAAGAACAGGCAACCGACGGCCCGCCAGGCACACATTCGGCAGCGCTTACTACCGGGAACAACTCTTCGAAAATCTCACGGTACAAATACGCTTCTTTTGACGATGGCGTGTTGTACGGGAAACGGAAGCTGGCAGTTTCCAGTTGTTGGTCAGAAACTTGTTCTGCAGCCACCTCTTTCAGGGTGTCAATCCAGCTGTAACCGACACCGTCAGAGAACTGTTCTTTCTGACGCCATGCGACGCTTGCCGGCAGGTAGGACTCAAAACATTCGCGCAGAACGTGTTTTTCCATTTTGCCGTTGCCGCACATTTTGTCCTGCGGGTTGATGCGCATCGCCACATCAAGGAATTTCTTATCCAGGAAGGGCACGCGAGCTTCTACACCCCAGGCCGACATGGCTTTGTTGGCACGGGCGCAGTCGAACATATGCAGCGCTTGCAGCTTGCGTACAGTTTCTTCGTGCAGTTCTTTTGCATCTGGCGCTTTGTGGAAATAGAGGTAGCCGCCAAACACCTCGTCCGAACCTTCACCCGACAACACCATTTTAATGCCCATCGCTTTAATTTTACGCGACATTAAGTACATTGGCGTCGAGGCGCGAATCGTCGTGACATCGTAAGTTTCGATGTGGTAAATCACGTCGCGGATCGCATCCAGACCTTCTTGCACGGTGAAGTGGATCTCATGGTGCACGGTCCCCAGATGGTTCGCCACCTCTTGCGCAGCTTTCAGATCCGGAGCGCCTTCCAGGCCGACGGCGAAGGAGTGCAGCTGTGGCCACCAGGCTTCGCTACGTTCCTGATCTTCAACACGGCGTGCCGCGTATTTTTTAGTGATCGCGGAAATGACGGATGAATCCAGACCACCGGACAACAGAACTCCATAAGGAACATCTGACATCAGGTGACTTTTCACCGCATCTTCCAGCGCCTGGCGCAGCTCGTTTTTATCGGTAACGTTGTCTTTGACGGCATCGTATTCAAACCAGTCGCGCTGGTAGTACTGACGAATTTCACCGTCTTTACTCCACAAATAGCTACCGGCCGGGAATTCTTTGATTGTGCGGCAGACAGGAACCAGTGCTTTCATTTCAGACGCAACGTAGAAGTTACCGTGCTCGTCGTAACCCATATACAGCGGGATGATCCCGATATGATCACGACCGATCAGGTAGGCGTCCTGCTCGCTGTCGTACAGGGCAAAAGCGAACATCCCTTGCAGGTCATCGAGGAAAGCGGGTCCTTTTTCCTGATACAGCGCGAGGATAACTTCGCAGTCGGAACCGGTCTGGAACTGGTAGCGATCGCCGTATTCAGCACGCAGTGTCTGGTGGTTATAAATTTCACCGTTAACCGCCAGGATATGTGTCTTCTTCATGTTGTACAGCGGCTGAGCACCGGCATTGACGTCGACGATGGACAGACGTTCGTGCGCCAGAATGGCGTTATCACAGGCGTAAATACCTGACCAGTCCGGGCCGCGGTGGCGCATCAGACGAGACAGTTCCAGGGCTTTTTTACGCAGTTCAACTGCGTCAGTTTTAATATCGAATACGCCAAAAATAGAACACATAACCTTCTCCGTTAACCTGTTGCGTGATGCTTTTTATGTTTGCTTGATAAAGAAAATGCCGCAAAGCTGGAGAGGGCGCAAGCGAATTACGGGTCAGAAAATAAAAAACGCAATAGTCATTGTGGATTGGTGAAAAAAGATTATGTAATGAGCGCTATTATTGATGAATCAACAGTGAAGTGGTGATTTTATTGAATGGATGTATTTTTCAGGCCGGATAACTTACAGATGTTGTTATCCGGCTAAAGAGATTAAATGACGTCTATTTCAGCAACGGATGGGTAAATCCAGCTTGGTCTGAACGGCATGTTGTCAATATCATCAAGCTTGGATACGCCAGACAGTACCAGGATAGTTTCCAGACCCGCCTGAAAACCAGCCAGAATATCGGTACGCAGGTTGTCGCCAACGATAACGGTTTCTTCCGAGTGCGCCTGCATTTTGTTGAGAGCCGCGCGAATAATCCACGGGCTGGGTTTGCCGACATAAAACGGTTTACGACCTGAGATCTTCTCAATACCGGCACAGAGTGCTCCACAGGCGGGATAAAAGCCGCGACCGTGGGTATCCGGGTTAGTGGCGATAAAACGCGCGCCGTTGGCGACAAAATATGCTGCTTTATGCATCATGTCCCAGTTATAGGAACGTGTCTCGCCAACAATCACAAAATCGGGGTTCACGTCGGTAATGGTAAATCCAGCTTTGTACAGTTCGTGAATTAACGCGCCTTCACCCACCACATAGGCCTTTTTTCCTTCCTGGCGACGAAGGAAATCAGCGGTAGCCATCGCGGAAGTATAAAAGACGCTATCAGGGACATTCACACCCGCGGTGGCGAAGCGGTTTGCCAGATCTTGCCCGGTCTGCGAAGGGTAGTTAGTCAGCAGGACTAACGGCAGGCCTTTTTCCAGGATCCCAGTCAGAAATTCTGCCGCACCTGGTACGGCAACATTGTCGTGCATCAGCACGCCGTCGATATCACAAATTACATTCTTAATGGCCATGGACAATCCGACATTAAAAAAAGAAGGCATTACTATACACAAAATACACTACATCATTCGAGTTGCATCAAGGCGGCAAGTCTGCGAACCCCTGGAGCTTACTGAAGTAAGTGACCGGGGTGAGCAGATGCAGCTAACGCAGAGGCAGCTCGAAGGATGACGTGTATTAGTTTTCCAGCAAACGTTGCAGCAGTGTACCGTTGAGCATCGCACGCTTCACCAACGCAAAGGCGCCAATGGCAGAGCGGTGATCCAGCGTGGAACGAACCACCGGTAAATTGTGGCGAAACGCTTTCAACGCCTGCGTGTTGATACAGCTTTCTATTGCAGGCAGCAGCACTTTATCAGCCTCGGTAATTTCGCCCGCAATGACGATTTTTTGTGGGTTAAACAGGTTGATGGCGATGGCGATGGTTTTACCCAGGTGGCGACCAACGTGCTCAATGACTTCTGCTGCCAGGTTATCGCCTTTATTTGCCGCCTTACAGATAGCTTTGATGCTGCAATCATCCAGCGTGAGCCGGCTTGGATAACCCTGTTTCAATAAGTTCTGCACGCGGTGTTCGATAGAGGCATTGGCGGCAATGGTTTCCAGACAGCCGAAGTTACCGCAGTGACAGCGCTCACCCAGCGGCTCTACCTGAATATGACCAATCTCGCCGACGTTGCCATTGCGACCGATGAAAATTCGGCCATTGGAGATGATACCCGCGCCGGTTCCGCGGTGCACTCGCACCAAAATGGAGTCTTCGCAATCCTGACTAGCCCCGAAATAGTGCTCAGCCAGCGCCAGACTGCGGATATCGTGACCGACAAAGCAGGTAACCTTGAAGCGTTTTTCGAGCGCTTCGACCAGTCCCCAGTTTTCGACCTGAATGTGTGGCATATAGCGGATGACGCCGCTTTCAGGATCGACAAGGCCTGGCAAGATGACAGAAATTGCGATCAGCTCACGGATTTTCCGCTGGCAGTTCTCAATAAAGATGGCAATGGTGTTGAGCAGAGCATATTCCAGCGTTTCCTGGGTGCGCTCCGGGAGAGGGTAATGCTCTTCAGCAACCACTTTACTGCTCATATCATAGAGCGTGAGCGTTGTGTCGTGGCGACCCAGGCGTACGCCGATGGCGTGGAAATTGCGGGTTTCTGTGACGATAGAGATAGCGCGGCGGCCCCCGGTGGAGGCCTGCTGATCGACTTCTTTGATCAGCCCGCGTTCGATCAACTGACGCGTAATTTTGGTTACGCTGGCGGGGGCAAGCTGGCTTTGCTCGGCAATTTGAATTCGCGAGATTGGCCCATGCTGGTCAATCAGGCGATAAACCGCCGCGCTGTTAAGCTGTTTTACGAGATCAACATTACCTATTTGAGCTTGTCCGCCTGGTGTCATTCTTTCTCTTACTCAGTAACGACCTCGTTGCCATTAACGATGGTCTTGATGATTTTAAAGTCGTGCGTGAACGCAGTCAGGTTGGCTACTTTGCCTGGCGCGATGCTGCCGAGTTGTTTGTCGACGCCGATGGCGCGAGCAGGGTAGAGCGTTGCCATGCGTAAGACTTCGTCGAGGGCGATATTTGCATGCTCGACCAGATTGCGTACGCCTTCAATCATGGTTAATGATGAACCGCTCAACGTGCCGTTCTCATCAACACACAGTCCATTGCGGTAGTATATTGTTTTACCAGCGAAAATGAACTGTTCAATGTTTGCACCTGCTGGCGCGGTTGCGTCAGTGACCAGGCACAGCTTGTCGCCTTTCAGGCGCTTAGCATTACGGATGTTAACGTAGTCAACGTGCAGGCCATCGGCGATGATACCGCAGTAGATATCGGCTTCATCCAAAATAGCGCCCGCCAGACCGGGTTCGCGGCCGGTAATGTACGGCATCGCGTTGAACAGGTGCGTTGCAAAGGTAATACCTGCACGGAATCCGATTTTTGCTTCTTTTACCGTTGCATTGGAGTGACCCGCAGAAACCACGATACCCGCATTCACCAGTTTGGTGATGACCTCTACCGGGACCATTTCTGGTGCCAGTGTGACTTTGGTGATCACATCCGCATTATCGCACAGGAAATCAACCAGTGCAGCGTCCGGCTGACGGACAAATCCCGGATTATGGGTACCTTTTTTCACCAGGTTCAGCCACGGTCCTTCAAGATGAAGTCCTAATGCCTGATTCGGGTGTTTCGCCAGGTATTCACGCATCACGCGAACACCCTGTTTCATCAGGTCATCGCTGGTGGTGATAAGCGTTGGCAGATAGTTGGTGCAGCCAGATTTTTCATTGGCTTTCTGCATGATTTCCAGCGTTTCAACGGTCACGGCTTCTGCCGTATCGTTAAACTGTACGCCGCCGCAGCCGTTCAGCTGTACATCAATAAAACCGGGGGAAACAATGGCCCCATTCAGTGAGCGCTGTTCAATCCCTGACGGTAATTCAGCCAGTGGGCAAACGCTGTCGATCAGGCCATTGGCGACAACAATCGCATGGTCATCAAGAATTTCGTGACCGGTAAAGATCCGGCCCTGGGTTAAAGCATACATTCCGACCCCCGATTTCAAAAAAATGCCGCCCTGCAACTTATCGACAGGGCGGAGACATCAATTACAGACCTTTAATATTTTCCGCTTCTAACTCGTTGAAGTATTTCAGCGTCTTCACTTTCAGTTCCATGGTGGAAGGCTCATCGCAGACCACAACGGCTTTTGGATGCAACTGCAGGCAGCTGATGGTCCACATGTGGTTAACGTTGCCTTCAACGGCGGCTTGCAGCGCCTGTGCTTTCTGGTGGCCCAGAACCAGGATCATCACTTCTTCAGCATCCAGCAGGGTACCCACGCCAACGGTCAGCGCATATTTAGGCACCTGGCTTACGTCGCCGTCAAAGAAGCGTGAGTTAGCAACACGTGTGTCGTGAGTCAGCGTTTTGATGCGGGTACGGGAAGCCAAAGAGGAAGCTGGTTCGTTGAACGCGATGTGACCATCGTTACCTACACCGCCCATAAACAGGTGGATTTTACCGTAAGAACGGATTTTTTCTTCATACTGACGGCATTCTGCATCAATATCCGGCGCGTTACCATTGAGGAGGTTGATATTTTCTGCTGGAATATCAACGTGATCAAAGAAATTGCGGTGCATAAAGCTGTGGTAGCTTTCCGGATGCTCTTTCGGCAGGCCAACATATTCGTCCATGTTGAAAGTAACAACATGCTTGAAGCTCACCTGGCCCGCTTTGTGCATTTCAACCAATGCTTTATAAGCTGTCAGCGGAGTACCGCCAGTCGGCAGGCCCAGAACGAACGGACGATCTGCCGTTGGTTTGAACGCGTTAATACGGTTAACGATATGGCGAGCAGCCCATTTGCCGACTTGTTCAGCGGTATTCAGGGGGATCAGTCTCATTCTTCACCTCAAAAGTAAATGTAAGCAATTGGCGGATTGAGTCTCTGTGCAGTAATAAGCGTAACCTGGTTTTGCATCGGTAAGGATCAATCCGTTTCGATTTTTTGAATGATAAAATAAGTTTTCGTAGTTAGCCAGTGAAAGGGAGGGTTAATAACGATATTTGGTGACTGGAATCACAAAAAACACGCGTTTAATTTGCGATACGAATTAATTTTTCACACACTCTGAATGTAGATGAATGGTTAATATCGTTGTTCCAGAATCTTGCTGTCAGGAATGGTCGCACAATAAAAATATGGCTTCAAAGAAGCCTAATCGGGGTCTCGTAGGGGGAATAAAATGAATATTTTAGGTTTTTTCCAGCGGCTGGGTAGGGCGTTACAGCTCCCCATCGCTGTGCTGCCAGTCGCGGCACTGCTGCTGCGATTCGGCCAACCAGATTTACTTAACGTACCCTTCATCGCGCAAGCGGGTGGGGCCATCTTTGATAACCTCGCGTTAATTTTTGCGATCGGTGTTGCTTCCAGCTGGTCAAAAGACAGCGCAGGTGCGGCAGCGCTGGCAGGTGCGGTCGGTTATTTCATATTGACCAAAGCAATGGTTACCATTAACCCTGCCATCAATATGGGCGTGCTGGCTGGTATCATCACTGGTCTGGTCGGCGGTGCCGTGTATAACCGCTGGTCTGGTATCAAACTGCCTGACTTCCTGAGCTTCTTTGGCGGCAAACGCTTCGTGCCGATCGCCACTGGCTTCTTCTGTCTGGTGCTGGCTGCTATCTTCGGTTACGTATGGCCGCCGGTACAGAATGCCATCCATGCGGGTGGTGAGTGGATCGTGGGCGCTGGTGCGCTGGGTTCCGGTATCTTTGGTTTCATCAACCGTCTGCTGATCCCAACCGGTCTGCATCAGGTGCTGAACACCATCGCATGGTTCCAGATTGGCGAATTTACTAACGCTGCAGGTACCGTATTCCACGGTGACATCAACCGCTTCTACGCGGGTGACGGCACTGCGGGTATGTTCATGTCTGGCTTCTTCCCAATCATGATGTTTGGTCTGCCGGGTGCGGCGCTGGCGATGTACTTCGCGGCTCCTAAAGCACGTCGTCCGATGGTTGGCGGTATGCTGCTGTCCGTTGCGATCACCGCATTCCTGACCGGTGTTACCGAGCCGCTGGAATTCCTGTTCATGTTCCTGGCTCCACTGCTGTACCTCCTGCACGCACTGTTAACGGGTATCAGCCTGTTCGTTGCAACACTGCTGGGGATCCACGCAGGCTTCTCCTTCTCCGCAGGTGCTATCGACTACGTGTTGATGTACAACCTGCCGGCAGCAAGCCAGAACGTCTGGATGCTGGTGGTGATGGGGCTGGTGTTCTTCGTTATCTACTTTGTGCTGTTCAGCGCGGTTATTCGTATGTTTAACCTGAAAACGCCGGGCCGCGAAGATAAAGAAGACGATATCGTTACTGAAGAAGCCAACAGCAACACTGAAGAAGGTTTGGCTCAACTGGCAACCAACTACATTGCAGCGGTTGGCGGTACTGATAACCTGAAAGCGATTGATGCCTGTATCACTCGTCTGCGTCTGACTGTTGCCGACTCCGGTCGCGTAAACGATGCGATGTGTAAGCGTTTAGGTGCATCTGGAGTAGTTAAGCTGAACAAGCAAACTATCCAGGTCATCGTGGGTGCGAAAGCCGAATCCATCGGCGACGAAATGAAGAAAGTTGTCGCGCGTGGCCCGGTGGCAGCAGCATCTGGTGAAAGTGCGCCAGCAGCAGCGGCCCCGGTAGCAAAACCGCAGGCTGTAGCGAATGCAGTCACCGTTGAAGCGCTGGTTTCTCCGATTACTGGTGACGTAGTTGCGCTGGAACAGGTTCCTGATGAAGCCTTCGCCAGTAAAGCTGTAGGCGACGGCGTGGCAGTGAAACCAACGGATAAAATCGTGGTTGCTCCGGCTGCGGGCACCATCGTGAAAATCTTCAACACTAACCATGCGTTCTGCCTGGAAACGGTTAAAGGCGCGGAAATCGTGGTCCATATGGGCATCGATACCGTCGCGCTGGAAGGTAAAGGCTTCAAGCGTCTGGTTGAAGAAGGCGCGGAAGTGACTGCAGGGCAACCGATTCTGGAAATGGATCTGGAGTTCCTGAACGCTAACGCACGTTCCATGATAAGCCCGGTTGTGTGCAGCAACAGCGATGATTTCGGCGCTCTGGTTATTAAAGCCGAAGGTCATGTGGTTGCCGGTCAAACACCACTATATGAGATTAAAGGTAAATAACTGCTCCTGAGTAAAGTGAGTTAAGTGCCTTAAGCGGCGGGGGATATTCCTCCGCCGCTTTTTTTTGCAGCAAATGCCCTCATATATCCTGTTGAAACACCTTTTTTGTGCAACTAATAGTTGTCTCCTGACGTCGCTTATAAGATCATACTCCGTTATACGTTGTTTACGCTTTGAGGAATCCACGATGAGTGAGGCTGAAGCCCGCCCGAGTAACTTTATTCGTCAGATCATCGATGAAGATCTGGCCAGTGGTAAGCACACCACTATCCATACCCGTTTTCCGCCGGAGCCAAATGGCTATCTGCACATTGGCCACGCGAAATCCATTTGTCTGAACTTTGGCATTGCGCAAGATTACCAGGGCCAGTGCAACCTGCGTTTTGATGATACGAACCCGGTTAAAGAAGATATCGAGTACGTTGAGTCGATTAAAAACGACGTTGAATGGTTAGGTTTCCACTGGACTGGCGATATTCGCTACTCTTCGGATTACTTCGATCAGCTTCACGCCTATGCGGTAGAGCTTATTAATAAAGGACTGGCGTACGTTGACGAACTGTCAGCGGACGAAATCCGCGAATACCGCGGCACACTGACTCAGCCAGGCAAAAACAGCCCGTACCGCGATCGTAGCGTCGAAGAGAACCTGGCGCTGTTCGAAAAAATGCGTGCCGGTGGTTTTGAAGAAGGTAAAGCGTGCCTGCGTGCGAAAATCGACATGGCGTCGCCGTTTATCGTGATGCGCGATCCGGTGCTGTACCGCATTAAGTTCGCCGAACACCACCAGACCGGCAACAAGTGGTGCATCTACCCGATGTACGACTTTACCCACTGCATCAGCGATGCGCTGGAAGGCATTACGCATTCCCTGTGTACGCTTGAGTTCCAGGATAACCGTCGTCTGTACGACTGGGTGCTGGACAACATCACCATTCCGGTTCATCCGCGTCAGTACGAATTCTCGCGCCTGAATCTGGAATATACCGTGATGTCCAAGCGCAAGCTGAACCTGCTGGTGACCGACAAGCACGTTGAAGGCTGGGACGATCCGCGTATGCCGACGATTTCTGGCCTGCGTCGTCGCGGTTACACCGCTGCCGCGATCCGTGAGTTCTGCAAACGCATTGGCGTGACCAAGCAAGACAACACCATTGAGATCGCTTCTCTGGAATCCTGTATCCGCGAAGATCTGAACGAAAACGCCCCGCGCGCGATGGCGGTTATCGATCCGGTTAAACTGGTTATCGAAAACTATCCGCAGGGCGAAAGCGAATTGGTCACCATGCCTAACCATCCGAACAAACCGGAAATGGGCAGCCGCGAAGTGCCATTTAGCGGTGAAATTTGGATCGATCGCGCAGACTTCCGTGAAGAAGCGAACAAGCAGTACAAGCGTCTGGTGATGGGCAAAGAAGTACGCCTGCGTAATGCTTATGTGATCAAAGCCGAACGTGTTGAGAAAGATGCGGAAGGAAATATCACCACCATTTTCTGCACCTACGATGCCGACACCCTGAGCAAAGACCCGGCCGATGGTCGTAAAGTCAAAGGCGTTATTCACTGGGTGAGCGCGTCCCATGCGCTACCGATTGAAATCCGTCTGTACGACCGTCTGTTTAGCGTGCCAAATCCAGGTGCGGCGGAAGACTTCTTGTCTGTTATTAACCCTGAATCGCTGGTCATTAAGCAGGGTTACGGTGAGCCGTCGCTGCAGGCAGCGGTTGCAGGTAAAGCGTTCCAGTTCGAGCGTGAAGGTTACTTCTGCCTGGACAGCCGTTATGCAACGGCTGAAAAGCTGGTGTTTAACCGTACCGTTGGTCTGCGTGATACGTGGGCTAAAGCGGGCGAATAAGCCGCAACACATCCTGTCTAAACGCCGCTTCATGCGGCGTTTTTTTTCGCAAAAAAAACGTGTAACAGGCTCCATTTGCGGAGCGAATTAATTACATGCTTGTAATAATGGTTTGGCTGAATGTTTTTGCGTTTAAATAACTTATCTCAATGTGAAATGGGCTGAAACCGATTTCATCTCCATGGAAAACAAGCGCTTTATTCATTTTTTCAACGCTTTTTTATCTCCCAGTGAAAATGTAACAGAAAGCAATGAAATATGTGCGGTTGCTCATACTATTACATACTCGTTACAGAAAGAGATTGATAATTCGCGTCGCGAAAAATAGTCTATTCATTGTAGTCACTGAGGTTTTCTTAGCGCTACTTTTTTATTTTTTGTTTTTTCGCTGACCGCTTTTATCGGCAGCATTTTATACCCAATGGATTTCGAGTTGCATCAAGGCGGCGACGCAGCGAATTCCCAGGAGCGTACATCAGTACGTGACTGGGATGAGCGAGGAAAGCTAACGCAGATGCGGCTTGAAAGACGAAGGGTTATACGTCAAAGAGGATTAACATATGCGTACGTTTAGTGGCAAACGTAGTACGCTGGCGCTGGCTATCGCCGGTATCACAGCAATGTCGGGTTTTGTTGTTGCTCCCCAGGTACACGCCGAAGGATTTATTGATGACTCAACCTTAACCGGCGGCATCTATTACTGGCAGCGTGAGCGTGACCGTAAAGATGTGACCGATCATGACAAATACAAAACCAACCTTTCTCACTCCACCTGGAACGCTAACCTCGACTTCCAGTCCGGTTATGCGGCCGATATGTTTGGTATTGATATCGCAGCATTTACCGCTATTGAAATGAACGAAAGTAGCGAAAGCGGCCATCCAAACGAAATCGCATTCTCTTCCAAAAATAAAGGCTATGACGAGGATTATTCCGGCGATAAGAGCGGGATTAGCCTTTATAAAGCAGCAGCTAAATTTAAATACGGCCCAACCTGGGCGCGTGCCGGTTACATTCAACCAACCGGGCAGACTCTGCTGGCACCGCACTGGAGTTTTATGCCAGGTACCTATCAGGGTGCTGAAGCTGGTGCCAACTTCGACTATGGTGATGCTGGCGCGCTGAGCTTCTCCTATATGTGGGCTAACGAATATAAAGCACCGTGGCACACCGAAGTCGATAAATTCTATCAGGCTGATAAAAAGACCAGCGTTGATTACCTGCACTCAATTGGCGCGAAATATGACTTCAAAAATAACCTCTTGCTGGAAGCGGCATTTGGTCAGTCTGAAGGTTACGTCGATCAGTACTTCGCAAAAGCCAGCTACAAATTCGATTTAGGCGGTAACCCATTTACCACCAGCTACCAGTTCTACGGTGCACGCGACAAGGTTGATGATCGTACCGTGAACGATATTTATGATGGCACTGCCTGGTTGCAGGCGTTGACCTTTGGCTACAAAGTGGCAGAAGTCGTTGACCTTCGTCTGGAAGGGACCTGGGTTAAAGCGGACGGCCAGCAGGGTTACTTCCTGCAGCGTATGACCCCAACCTATGCCTCTTCAAACGGTCGTCTGGATGTCTGGTGGGATAACCGTTCTGACTTCAACGCCAACGGTGAAAAGGCAGTCTTCTTCGGCGCAATGTATGACCTGAAGAACTGGAATCTGCCGGGCTGGGCGGTAGGCGCGTCCTACGTTTACGCATGGGATGCTAAGCCATCAACCTGGCAGCTTAACCCGGATGCGTACTACGACAAAAACCGGACTATCGAAGAATCTTCTTACAGCCTGGATGCGGTCTACACCCTGCAGGATGGTCGTGCGAAGGGCACCATGTTTAAGCTGCACTTCACTCAGTACGACAACCATTCAGACATTCCGAGCTGGGGCGGTGGCTACGGCAACATGTTCCAGGATGAGCGCGACGTGAAGTTCATCGTTATTGCTCCGTTCACCATCTTCTAATGCCAACAGCGGCAGGCCGGGGGCCTGCCGCTTCGTTGAGGAAAGTGCTATGAAAAAACTGATACTCATTGCCGTTATGGCATCAGGGCTGGTGGCGTGTGCGCAATCTCCTGCGCCGAAAGAGGACAGCCGTCTGAAAGAAGCCTACAGCGCGTGTATTAATACCGCTCAAGGATCGCCGGAAAAAATAGAAGCCTGCCAAAGCGTGTTGAATGTACTGAAGAAAGAAAAACAGCACCAGCAGTTTGCCAATGAAGAAAGCGTACGTGTGCTGGATTATCAGCAGTGTATTCAGGCCACGCGCACGGGTAACGGTCAGTCCGTTAATGCTGATTGTGACAAGGTCTGGCAGGAAATTCGCAGCAAGAATGCCGCACAGTAATTCAAAAAATGAAAAAGACAACGGGCGGAGAATTTTCCGCCCGTTTGCATTTCAGAGCTTATTTTCCACTGGATGATAACCCCGACTCAGCCGGACAAACAGCATTGCCGTGGCGGCGAGTCCGCAAAGTGCCGCGCACATCAGCCACCATCCCGGTGAGCTTTTATCTCCGGTTAGCTGAACCAGTGCCGTGGATATGACGGGTGTCAGACCGCCAAAAATTGCCGTAGCCAGACTGAAGGCCAGTGAAAAACCCACCGTACGGACATAGACAGGCATCACCTCGGTGAGTGCCGCGACCATTGCCCCATTGTACATACCAAAAAAGAACGAGAACCAAAGCAGGACCAACGTCATGCGCATAAAATCTGGCGCGGCGGTGAGCCAGTGCATGACCGGCCAGGTAGTGATCAGAGCGAGTACGGTAATTCCCATCAACACCGGGCGGCGACCAATTCGGTCAGAAATCGCTCCGCCAATCGGCAGCCAGATAAAGTTAGAAATACCGACCAGCATGGTGACAACCAGGCTGTCGCGAGCGCTCAGATGGAGTACAGCCCTGCCATAGGTCGGGGTATAGACGGTAATAAAGTAAAACGTCGTTGTGGTCATCGCCACCAGCAGCGTACCCGCTGAGATCAGACGCCAGTTTTTGATGATAGTGGTGAAAATTTCCCTGGTGTCGGGACGGTGTGTACGTTGTAAAAATGCGTCCGTTTCCTGAAGCGAGCGGCGCAGGACGAAGATCAACGGAATAATCATACAACCAATAAAGAACGGAATGCGCCAGCCCCATTCAGAGATTTCATCGTGCCCCAGCGTGGCATTCAGGCCGTAGCCAATCAGCGCTGCCACCACAATGGCAACCTGTTGGCTGGCGGACTGCCAGCTGGTGTAGAAACCTTTATTGCCAGGCGTGGCGATTTCAGAAAGATAAACCGAAACGCCGCCCAACTCTACGCCCGCAGAGAAGCCCTGCAATAATCGACCGACTAATACCAGCACAGGAGCCAGCAGGCCAATACTTTGATAACCGGGAACCAGGGCAATCAGCAGGGTCCCACAGCCCATGATCGCCAGCGTCACCATCAGTCCTTTGCGGCGACCAATTCTGTCGATATAAGCACCCAGCACGATTGCGCCAACGGGCCGCATTAAAAAACCCGAACCGAAAACCGCAAAGGTCAACATGAGCCCGGCAAACTCACTCTCCGCGGGGAAGAAAGTCTTTGCGATATAGGTGGCGTAAAACCCGAACAGAAAAAAGTCGAACTGTTCGAGAAAATTACCGCTGGTTACCCGCAGTATTGCGCCGAAAGTTCCGGTGCGCGATGGTTGTTGTGTCATTGGGTTTGCTCCACTGTCTTATCATAATATTTATAGAGGTAAGAGTTTGCGGGTTAGTCGCCTGAGACTCCCGCCTGTTTGCCGCGCCGTTTCTCAATCGCCCACTTGAGTAAGGCTGCGCAGCGGTAAAATCCGTGGGCAAATTTTCCGTAAGGAATGGTCAGAAAAAGCGCCATGACCACGCCGAGATGAATGGCCAGTAAAATAGCCATCCATGCGGTATCTCTTCCTGCCAGCAGCGCCAGACCGGTCAGACTGGTCAGCAGCAGCAGCAAAATAAAACCGCGATCCATCGGTTTTTGCCGGGCGTCGCCGTGTAGCGGTGAGCGCCTGAGATTAAGCCATAGCAAGCCAGCCGGGCCGACAACCAGGCCAATGCCACCCAACGTGCCCAGCATGACCGGAACGCTGAAGAACGGGTAGGGTGCTTCTATGCCGGCAAAGTAGTGATAGCCTGTTGCCACCACGGTGGCGGCAAAGCAGAGCAGAAAACCGTAGAAGGTGAAGTGGTGGAAACGGCGACGCATCAGGGTGAAAGCATCATCCGCTTCGTTACAACCTTTGCCATGGCCTCCATCGAGATACTTCAGCGTCAGCGCATTGTGTGAGGCTTCAGCAATCTCGACGGAACGCGGCATGCCCGGAGAAATCTCGCGCCAGAAGCGGATCACGCCTGCCATCAGTAAACCGATCGCCAGAACAAAGACCGAACCAAACATCCAGGCCAGCAGGTTATGCGGGAAAATTTGATAGAAATCCCCGGCCAGCGGTGGATGTAATAGTGAACCTTTCAAACCTATAGCGAGGAGTAAAAACAGGATCAGACCGAATACCAGCGCCAGCGTCACGGTTACGCCTGCGCGACGATATAGCGCTCCAAAAGCGGCGGGCTGCGCGTAATGCTGATAGGTTTCGAGCCGGACTTCCGCCATCGCCTTCGGCACGTTGATGGCAAATTCATGAGGCGGGGCATACTGACACGCGTGCAGGCAAGCGCCGCAGTTATGGCACAAATTTGCCAGATAATTGATATCCGCTTTACCGAATTCCAGACGCTGAGTCATGGCCGGGAACACGGCGCAAAAGCCTTCGCAATAGCGGCAGGCGTTACACACCTGCATCACGCGTTCAACTTCCGCTTCCGGTTCGGTGATAATTTGCGCTTCGATGATCAGTTTCTCAAGCTGCTTCATGACGTGTCTCCTTACGTGCGGCCAGCGCGGCTTCTTTTCCGGCAATGCGGCCAAAGGTCGTGCCGATCGACATCCCCACGCCTGCGGTGTAACCCTTGCCCAGCACGTTGCCCGCCATCATCTCTCCGGCGACGAACAGGTTACGGCTTGGAAGCCCTGCAAAATGCACAGCGGCGCGTTCGTTCACTTTTAACCCAAGATAAGTGAAGGTGATTCCTGGCCGCAGGGCGTAGCCGTAGTAAGGCGGTTGATCCAGCGGTCGCGCCCAATGCGTTTTCGCGGGTAGCAAATCTTTAGTGGCGCAGTTATCCAGAACGGTATGGTCGAACTGACCTGGCTGGCAGGCGTTGTTGTACTCTGTCACGGTGTGGGTAAAGCGTTCGGCATCCAGTCCTAACTGAAAGGCCAGTTCAGCCAGCGTATTGGCCTGCGTGCCAGGAAAGACCGGAGGCATGAAGTGTCCGATAGCTTTACTGTCGATGATGGAGTAGCCAATCTGTCCTGGCTGTTGAGCGACCAGACGTCCCCAGATGGCGTAGCGTTTGGGCCAGAAATCTTCACCTTCATCATAAAAACGCTCAGCGTCCCGGTTCACCACAATACCGAGCGAAACGCAGTCCACGCGGGTGCAAATCCCGCCGTCATATAATGGCGCTCTGGCATCAATTGCCACACAGTGTGACTGGGAGGGATCGCCGATAATGTCTGCGCCAGCATCCATCATAAATTTGAGCAGTACGCCCTGATTAAAACGCGTGCCGCGAATTAGAAAGTTATCCGCAGGCCACTCGCCGCGGGCATTTTCCCCCCAGGCTTCGCGCAACCACTCCCGGTTAGATTCGAATCCGCCAGCTGCAAGCACGCAGGATTTCGCTGTGATACGCTCTTTGCCTGCCAGCGCCGCCACGAACTCGCCGTTGTGCAGTTCAAGCGCCTGCACCGGTGTGTTATAGCGGATTTGCACGCCCAGCTTTTCTGCGCTGCGATAATAGGCATTCACGAGAGCTTTACCGCCCCCCATAAAAAAAGCGTTGGTTCGCGCCACGTGTAGAGCGCCAGAGAGTGGGGGCTGAAAATTGACGCCGTGCTGGCGCATCCAGTCGCGACACTGTGATGAGGTACGGATCACCAGACGCGCCAGGGCTTCGTTGGTATTTCCTTCCGTGACGCGGCGCAGATCCTGCCAGAACTCCTCTTCCGGATAGCTTTCTACCAGCACATCCTGCGGCGCATCATGCATACAGCGCAGATTACGCGTGTGTTGGGAATTTCCCCCGCGCCATTCCCGGGGAGCCGCTTCGAGTAGTAAAACGGAAGCGCCTTGCTCCCGGGCGGTAAGGGCAGCGCATAAGGCAGCATTGCCACCGCCAATCACCAGAACATCAACCATCGTATACTCCATTACCATTTAACTAATTGTTAAATTTGTAATTGAAATGTATACGCGCAGCTTGTGCGGGCGCTATGACGTAGTGCTAAATGGTACTTTAGTTATTGTAAAGGATGGCGCCAGGCCAGCTTCCTGCTTCCACCAGTTGATGCATCACTTTCGTCAGCACCACGCGGGCCGCGAGGCCTGCCGGGGTGAGTTCATCGTCTGAGAGACTCACCAGAAAGTTGGGGCGGCTAAGTATTGGATTGTGGACACCGATCACTCTTAGCGTCTCTTTATCGAGATGGGAAATTGCCGCGCCGGGCTGGAGAGTGACACCAATGCCACTGCGCACGGCACGCATGAGTAGCGCCAGACCATCAATTTCCGTGGCGATCTCAATGTTCAGCGCGTGTTCCTGACAAATCGCTTCCAGCCTGCCGCGCAGACCGTGGCCCGGGCTTGGCATTATCAATGGGATACTTGCCAGCTGGGCTGGAGCAATATTGTCATCGGCAATATCAGCCAGTAAGGCATGAGTCCCAATCAAAAACAGCCGCTCTTCGAGAATCGGTATGGCGCTCCAGCGCAGGATCTTTTCTTTCTGAAACACGACAGCCAGATCAATCTGGCGGGTATTAATCATCCGCTCCAGATTGCCAGAGAGGCTTTCCACCACATGCAGACGGACATCACTGTAGCTTTCCTGCATGGCGTTGATAAACGGCATTCCGAGAACGGAAGCGGTACTGGGAGCCATGCCGACGCTGACGTGCCCGGAAAGTCGGGACTCGCGTGCGGCGAGGATCGCGTCGTCTGCGTGACGAAGCGCCAGCTGCGCCTGGGAGTAAAAAGCCAGCCCGGCGCTGGTGGGTGTCACGCCTCGTGAGGTGCGTTGCAGCAGGCGAATAGCGAGTTCGTTTTCCAGACGCGACATTTGCTGGCTGAGTGCCGAAACCCCGATATTGAGATCGAGCGCCGCGCTACCCATGCTGCCGGTTTCTACAATGCGCACAAAATAGCGTAGTTGGCGAAGTTCCATTTCGATTCTCCGGAAGGGGCAATTGATTTTTACATTAAAGCAACACAGGAACAGAGGGAAGGAGAAAAGGGCAGGTAACGCCCATAAAAAAAGCCAACCGGAGGGTTGGCTTTTCAGAAAGCATTACATTATTTGCCGTCGTGGGCGTGCTCATCTTCGCGGCAATCGCCTTCGGCGCAGTGACCGTAAAGATAGAGACTGTGGTTGGTTAAACGAATACCATGTTTAGCCGCAATCTCACGTTGGCGGGCTTCGATGGAATCATCGCTGAACTCGACCACTTTGCCGCAGTCAAGGCAGATGAGGTGATCGTGATGATGCTGTTGAGTCAGTTCGAAGACGGATTTACCACCTTCAAAATTATGGCGGGTCACGATACCGGCATCATCAAACTGGTTCAGCACACGATACACGGTCGCCAGACCAATTTCTTCACCCATATCGATCAGGCGTTTGTATAAATCTTCCGCACTGACGTGATGGTTATCCGGTTCCTGAAGAACTTCCAGAATTTTTAAACGAGGAAGCGTTACTTTCAGGCCAGCCTTCTTTAATGCGGTATTGTTGTCAGTCATGCGGAATCTGTCCTGTAGCTAAACGATTCACTTCATTAACAGAAGTGACAGAAATTGCACTTGAGATAATGCGTATCATTATAGAACTGCCATGGCTAAATGAAAACTGCAAGTCTCTGGCATATATTGTTAATCAAAACGTGGTATCGCCGACAAACACACTGTGCAACACCCGATTGGCATCCAGCCATTGTACAGGGTCAGACGAAAAAGTTACAAATTTGTAGCAATTATTTTGATTGGTTTTATCTATTGATGCGGCGCAGATGGAAATCTGCGCCGCACGAAATCAGGCATTAATGATTTCGTCGAGGTGCAGCTCTTCAGAGATCTGCTTAACCCATTTTTCTACGCGTTCTGCTGTCAGTTCTGGCTGGCGATCTTCATCGATAGCCAGACCGACAAAGTGGTCGTCGTCAGCCAGGCCTTTAGACGCTTCAAAGTGATAACCCGCCGTCGGCCAGTGACCAACGATGGTTGCACCGCGCGGTTCGATGATGTCGCGAATGGTCCCTAACGCATCGCAGAAATATTCTGCGTAATCTTCCTGGTCGCCACAGCCGAATAATGCAACCAGTTTTCCATTAAAATCAATGTCTTCGAGGGTAGGGAAGAAGTCGTCCCAGTCACACTGAGCTTCACCGTAGTACCAGGTTGGGATGCCGAGCAGCAGAATGTCATAACCTTCGAGGTCTTCTTTGCTGCTTTTTGCAATGTCATGAACATCGGCAACGTCTTTACCAAGCTGTTTTTGAATCATTTTTGCGATGTTTTCGGTATTACCGGTGTCGCTGCCGAAAAAGATGCCAGTGATTGCCATGAGTTAAATAACCTCTTGAAACTTATTGAAATGGTGGTGGCGCATTGCCCACGGATAAGGGCAATCATAGCAGAACAGTCAGGCATGCGGAAACAGCAAACACGCAGGACTGCACTCTGTGCTACACGATTTATGATTTATACCCGTCATACTTCAAGTTTCAGGTGCGTTGGCTGCGCTCACTCACCCGAATCACTTACTACAGTAAGCTCACCGGGATTCGTTCATTTGCCGCCTTCCTGTAACTCGAATTATTTGGGTTTAGAGCAGAAATTCAGACTATGCCTGACCGCGCAATGTGCTGAGTTGGGTCATCAGCATCTCTTCGATGAGTTCACTGCGACTCATGTTGCGCGCCTCCGCCAGCTCGTTCAGAGCGTCAACGGCATCAGCGTTCAGTTTCAGTTCGACACGCTTAAGCCCGCGAACTTTGTCACGCTTAAGCTGATTACGTTTATTAATACGTAACTGTTCATCACGCGAGAGCGGATTAGTTTTGGGTCGTCCCGGGCGACGCTCCTGCGCGAACAGATCTAATGTCGTACGGTCCGTTTGTTCTTTGGCCATGATCTTGGTGACTTCGGGGAAACAATCAGCCAGGCGTCTGCCCGGATGGATAGCGCGCCATAATACATCAGCAGGGGTGACACGCCAACGCCCACGCGCGTAATCGCGCGCAGACGCTGAGTTTTTAATCAGTTAGCGTGTTCGTTCAGATAACGACGGATGGCGCGCAGCACCGCCTCCGGTTTTTCCGCATGCACCCAATGACCGGCTCCAGCAATAACATGCGCCCGAGCCTGCGGAAATTGCGCCAGCAGCTGTTCGCGATACGCTTCGGTAACATACGGTGAGTTGCCGCCAGGGATAAACAGCGCCGGGTGCTCCCACGCAGGAATGGTTTCCCAACCGACGATATGAGGATACTGATCCCACAGCACGGGAACGTTAAAACGCCATTCGCCGTCGACGAAAGATTTCAGCAGAAACTGGATTACGCCTTCCTCATGCAGATGCTGACGCATGACGCTGGCCGCCTGCTGACGCGAAGTGACCTGGGCATCGGTTACGGCATTAATAGCGGTAAAGATCGCATCGTGACGGCGAACATGATAGTCGACCGGTGCAATATCAATGGCCACCAGTCGATCGATACGATCAGGAGCCAGCGCGGTTAATGCCATGACGGCTTTTCCCCCCATCGAGTGACCAACAAAGGTCGCCTTTTCTATTTGCTGAGCGTCCAGCGTATCCAGCAAATCTTGCGCCATGGCCGGATAATTCATCTCAGGGGAACGAGGGGAGAGGCCATGATTTCGCATATCGACCTGGATGATATCGTGATCGACCACCAGATCGCGCGCCAGGATCCCCAGGTTATCCAGACTGCCAAACAGGCCGTGAACCAGGACGATGGGAGAATTATTGTGCAGGTTTTGCGCAGATTGCGCTCGGATATTCAATTTCATGGCAAAGTTCTTTTTTTCACACTCACGGGTTAGGGTATCATGTTGACCATTCTGCCACATGGCTGCAACAACTACGGTTACTCTGAGTTTTGCTGGCCACCAGGCTTGACGCTATCCGCTGTTGGGATTTGCCTTTACACTACGTGTGTTTACCCCGACAACTTGTATTCAGCTAAACACTGCACTGGATTAAGATGAAAACGATTGAAGTTGATGATGAACTCTATAGCTATATTGCCAGCCACACCAAGCATATTGGCGAGAGCGCATCCGACATTTTACGGCGTATGTTGAAATTTTCCGCCGCATCACAGCCTGTCACTCCGATAGTCAAAGAAGTCCGCGCTGTGCAACCTGTCGTGGAAGCTAAGCCGGTTAACCCCGTAAAAGATAAAGTGCGCGCGATGCGTGAACTGCTGCTGTCCGACGAATACGCGGAACAGAAGAAAGCAGTAAATCGCTTTATGCTGGTGCTGTCTACACTCTATTCACTGGATCAAAACGCGTTCGCCGAAGCAACGGAATCGTTGCATGGCCGTACGCGCGTTTATTTTGCAGCAGATGAACAGACGCTGCTGAAAAATGGTAATCAAACCAAACCGAAACACGTGCCAGGCACGCCGTACTGGGTGATCACCAACACCAATACCGGCCGTAAATGCAGCATGGTTGAACACATCATGCAGTCAATGCAATTCCCCGCGGAATTGATTGAAAAGGTTTGCGGAACAATTTAATCCTTGCATTAGAAGGACCAGGCAATGGCAATCCACAACCGTGCAGGTCAACCTGCGCAACAGAGTGATTTGATTAACGTCGCCCAACTGACGGCACAGTATTATGTATTGAAACCAACAGCAGGGAACGCTGAGCACGCCGTTAAGTTCGGTACGTCCGGACATCGCGGCAGTGCAGGTCGTCATAGTTTTAACGAGCCGCATATTCTGGCTATCGCTCAGGCGATTGCTGAAGAACGTGCGAAAAACGGGATTACTGGCCCGTGCTATGTGGGCAAGGATACCCACGCGCTGTCTGAACCGGCTTTTATCTCTGTACTGGAAGTGCTGGCGGCGAACGGCGTTGACGTCATCGTGCAGGAAAGTAACGGTTTTACGCCGACCCCTGCTGTGTCGAATGCTATCCTGGTCCACAACAAAAAAGGCGGCTCGCTGGCTGACGGCATTGTGATCACGCCGTCCCACAATCCGCCGGAAGATGGCGGCATTAAATATAACCCGCCAAACGGTGGTCCGGCAGATACCAACGTCACCAAAGTGGTGGAAGACAGAGCCAACGCGCTGCTGGCTGACGGTTTGCAAGGCGTGAAGCGCATGTCGCTGGACGCTGCGCTGGTATCTGGCCATGTAACAGAGCAGGATCTGGTTCAGCCGTTTGTTGAAGGACTGGCTGACATCGTCGACATGGCGGCGATCCAAAAAGCGGGTCTGACGCTGGGTGTCGATCCGCTGGGCGGTTCCGGTATCGAATACTGGAAGCGTATTGCTAAGCACTACAACCTGAACCTGACTATCGTTAACGATCACGTTGATCAGACTTTCCGTTTCATGCATCTCGACAAAGATGGCGCAATCCGCATGGACTGCTCCTCCGAGTGCGCGATGGCGGGCCTGCTGGCGCTGCGCGACAAGTTCGATCTGGCCTTTGCCAACGACCCAGACTACGACCGTCACGGTATCGTCACCCCGGCAGGGCTGATGAACCCGAACCACTATCTGGCGGTGGCGATCAACTACCTGTTCCAGCATCGTCCGCAGTGGGGCAAAGATGTTGCCGTTGGTAAGACGCTGGTGTCCTCGGCAATGATTGACCGCGTGGTGAATGATTTAGGGCGTAAACTGGTCGAAGTGCCGGTTGGCTTTAAATGGTTTGTTGACGGTCTGTTCGACGGCAGCTTTGGCTTTGGTGGTGAAGAGAGCGCGGGGGCATCTTTCCTGCGTTTCGACGGTACACCGTGGTCGACCGACAAAGACGGCATCATCATGTGCCTGTTGGCGGCAGAAATTACCGCAGTGACCGGTAAGAATCCGCAGGAGCACTACAACGAACTGGCTGCCCGCTTTGGTGCGCCGAGCTACAACCGCCTGCAGGCAAGTGCGACCTCCGCACAGAAAGCGGCGCTGTCTAAGCTGTCTCCGGAAATGGTGAGTGCCAGCACGCTGGCGGGCGACCCGATCACCGCTCGTCTGACGGCGGCACCGGGCAACGGTGCTTCTATCGGCGGTCTGAAAGTGATGACTGACAACGGCTGGTTTGCCGCTCGTCCGTCCGGCACCGAAGACGCTTATAAAATCTACTGCGAGAGCTTCCTCGGTGAAGAACACCGCAAGCAGATCGAAAAAGAAGCGGTTGAGATCGTCAGCGAAGTGCTGAAGAACGCGTAAACCGTAGGCCGGATAAGACGCTAGCGTCGCTATCCGGTATGAATAAAAAAGCCGGATAGCTTTGTGCTGATCCGGCTTTTTTTATTCGGCTTAGATTCACGGCATAAACCGATAACCAATCCCGGTTTCGGTCAGAAAATGACGCGGACGCGCCGGGTCCTGTTCCAGCTTCTGGCGCAGGTGTCCCATGTAAATTCGCAGATAGTGACTGTGTTCGACGGCGTTCGGTCCCCAAACCTGATTTAGCAACTGGCGTTGCGTTAGTACCTTTCCGGCATTATTCAGCAGTACCGCTAACAGGCGAAACTCAATCGGCGTCAGATGAATCTCTTCATCACCACGATGTACGAGCCGGGCGGCGATATCTACTTTTACGTTGGAAAAATGCACCACCGGCTCGGGAGACGCGCCGCTGGCGTGGCGGCGCAATGCCACGCGTAATCGCGCCTGTAGCTCGCCAATACCAAAGGGTTTACTGAGATAGTCATCGGCACCGGCATCCAGAGCGGCGATTTTATCGCTTTCTTCGCTGCGAGCTGAGAGCACAATTACCGGTATCGCGCTCCATTGTCGCAGGTCACGAATAAAATCAATGCCGTCACCGTCCGGCAGACCGAGATCGAGAATGATGAGATCGGGTTTTCGCGTGGCGGCTTCCAGCAGACCACGTTGCAGCGTTTCTGCTTCATATACACGCAGACCATCGGCTTCCAGCGCGGTACGCAGAAAGCGACGGATAGCCTGTTCATCTTCAACAATCAGTACGTTCGTCACATATCCTCATGAAAATCTTCAAGTTCAGGGGGGATTTCCTGGGGCAGTGTAACACGGAAACATGCTCCTCCCTGTGCGCGATTGTGGACGGAAATCGTACCGCCGTGCACGTCCACAATGGCCTGACAGATTGCCAGCCCCAGCCCAACGCCCGGTACCGATGACTCTTTGTTTCCCCGGGAAAACTTGTCAAAAACTCGCTGCTCCATACCCGATGGAATGCCGGGGCCATTATCCCAGACGTCCAGTTGCAGGTGCTCGCCATCGACGCAGGCATCAATACCGATTTGCGCCGCTGGACCTGCGTATTTAACGGCGTTTTCCAGCAGATTAATCAGCACCCGTTCAAAGAGTGGGCCATCGACGTGGATCAGCGTCAACGGTGCTGGTAGCGACAAATTAATAGGAGCAGAGAGTCCTGGCTCCAGCATCTGCAGGGCGCTGCCGACCACCTCTTCCAGTGTTAACCACTCCTTCTTAAGATTAAAGCCGCCAGACTGAATTCGCGCCATATCCAGCAGGTTATTAACCAGTCGGGTGGTATTCAGGACGTGCTGGCGAATCTCACTGGCCTGGCGCGCGTGCGGCGATCCTTCGCTTGCCAGATCCAACGTTAAGATCTCTGCCTGACCAAACAGCACCGTTAGCGGCGTACGTAAATCGTGGGAAAGGGCGGCGAGCAGCGCGTTACGAATGCTTTCGCGCTCGCTGGCAAACCGGGCCTGCTCTTCGCTGGCGGTTAGCGTCAGACGCTCCAGCGCACTGGCGACCAGTAAAGTGAAAGTTTCCAGCAGGCGTTGCTGTTCGGGGATCATCAGCTGGCGTAAATTTCCCGGTTCCACAACCAGCAGCCCATGCGTTTTGTCGGCACTTTTTAACGGTAAAATTTGATACGGCACTCCTGGCAACGTGTCAGTACCTGCGCCAGCCGGTTGCCCTTTATCAAAGCTCCATTGGGCAATGGCATCATCCCACGGCGTCATGCCCTGTTGATGGGTGAGAGGGGCCAGCTTACCGTTCTCACCGGGCAGTAAAACCTGGCTGCGGGCCTGGAACGTTGAGGCAATAAACTGTTCGCTGGTGGCGGCGATATCTTGCTGACTCCGTCCGACGGCCAGCGCTTTCGACATCTCATACAAATGGCGCGTACGTTGTTCGCGATAACGGGCTACCCGCGCCTGATAACGCACTCCGGCGGTAAGATTACCGATTACCAGCCCTACCGTTAGCATCACGGCGAAGGTGAGCAGGTACTGGACGTCGGAAACGGCCAGCGTGCCGCGTGGAGCAATAAAGAAGAGATCGAAGCTGGCGACGTTAATAAAAGTTGCCAGCACTGACGGCCAGCGTCCGTAAAAGAGGGCGATAACCACCACGCCCAATAAATAGATCATCACCAGGTTGGCGGCGTCAAAGGCCATCAACCACTGCATGGCAATCAACGTAATGATGGCGCACAGCGCGACGGCAACCACACAACCCTGAATTTGTACCCGCCATTTATCCTTAAAGGTGCGGTTATCTGCAGTTTGTAGCACAGGGCGCGAAGGTGGCTCATCGAGCGCAACAATCATCAGGTCGAGATCCGGTGCGCGATGGGCCAGTTTGTCAGCAAAAGAATCACTGCGCCACCAGCGTCGTGTAGCCGGACGTCCGAGGACAATTTTTCCCAGATTATGCTCACGGGCGTAGCGGATTACAGCCTTGTCTTCAGCGGGATCGGAAAGGGTGGCGGTTTCTGCACCCAGCTCCTGGGCTAACCGCAGAGCGCTTAAAATTGCGCGGCGCTGTTTTTCGGGCAGTCGGTGCAGCGCTGGCGTTTCGACATACACTGCATGCCAGACGCTGCCGAGGCGCGCTGCCAGACGCGCGGCAGCACGCACCAGCTTTTCGCTGCCGGTATTGTGTCCAATGCACAGTAAAATGGCGTCACGGGTATGCCAGACTTTTTCTTCCCCCGGACGCCCTCGCCAGGCACGCATCTGATCGTCAACCCGATCGGCCGTGCGGCGCAGGGCCAGCTCACGTAGCGCGATCAAGTTCCCTTTGCGAAAGAAATGCTCGATGGCTCTTTCCGCCTGACCGGCGATATAGACCTTGCCTTCGTTCAGGCGTTGGCGCAAATCGTCGGGGGGAAGATCGACGAGCACCACATCGTCGGCGGCATCGAAAAAAGGATCGGGGACGGTTTCGCGAACCTGAATGCCGGTGACGCCGCTGACCACATCATTGAGGCTTTCCAGATGCTGCACGTTGACGGTAGTAAAAACGTCAATACCGGCTTCGAGCAGCTCTTCAATGTCTTGCCAACGCTTAGGGTGGCGTGAGCCAGGCGCATTACTGTGCGCCAGTTCATCCATCAAAATGAGCGCCGGACGGCGGGCCAGCGCCGCGTCGAGATCGAACTCGCTAATATGACGACCATGGCGCGCCTGTCTCTTTAGCGGCAGGATGCTGAGACCGTCCAGCAACGCGGCGGTCTCTTTGCGTCCGTGGGTTTCCACCACCCCAATCAGCACATCTAACCCCTGCGCCCGCAACCGTTGGGCCTCTGCCAGCATGGCCCAGGTTTTACCGACGCCTGCACACGCGCCGAAGAAAATTTTCAGTTTTCCGCGGTGCGGGGCAGCGGTCTGCTCCAGCAGGCGATCGGGGTCGGGGCGTAAGGGTTCGTTATGCATGTCCTTTTTCTCAGTGCTTATCCAGCGCTAAATTAAGTTCTACCAGGTTCACCACCGGCTGGCCGATAAAACTGACCAACGGCTTTTGCGTGTATTGTGCAACCAGGCGCGTGATCTCTTCAACGCTGAGGTTGCGAGCCTGCGCCACGCGGGGGATTTGCCAGGCCACCGCGGCTGGCGTCAGATTGTTATCCAACCCGCTGGCAGAAGCCGTTACCAGCTCTACCGGAACGACAGGATTTGCCTGCGGGTTAGCAGCACGCAGTGCGGCTATCCGGCTTTGCAGCTGTTTATCCAGTTCCGGATTGCTGGCTGCCAGGTTACTGCCGCCTGAAGCCATTGGATTATAGGGCATTTCTGCTGTAGCTGACGGACGTCCCTGAAAATAACCGGCCGCGGTAAAATGTTGCCCAATGAGCGCAGAGCCGCGAACGACTTGATCTTCGCGTAGAAGCGAGCCGTTAGCCTGGTGGGGAAACCACCACTGCCCCAACGCGGTGGTCAACAACGGGTAAGCTCCGCCGGTGATAAGCATCAGGAAAATCAATGTTGATAATGCAGGACGTAATCCACTCATCTGAAACCTCACACCAGACCCAGTAGGGTCAGCAGTAAATCAATTGCTTTGATACCGATAAACGGCACAACCAGACCACCCAGACCATAGATCCACAAATTACGGCGCAGCATTGCGGATGCGGATAACGGTTTGTAGCTCACGCCTTTAAGCGCCAGCGGGATCAGTAAGACGATAACCAGCGCATTAAAGATAACCGCGCTGAGGATCGCCGAGTCCGGCGAATGCAAGCCCATCACGTTAAGCGCATTGAGCTGCGGGTAGGTGGCGGCGAACGCGGCCGGGATAATGGCGAAATACTTCGCCACGTCGTTGGCGATACTGAAGGTGGTCAGCGAACCACGCGTCATCAGCATCTGTTTACCAATGTGCACCACTTCAATCAGCTTGGTGGGGTTAGAGTCGAGATCCACCATGTTGCCTGCTTCTTTCGCCGCCTGGGTCCCGGAGTTCATGGCGACCGCCACGTCGGCTTGCGCCAGCGCCGGGGCGTCATTGGTTCCGTCGCCGGTCATCGCCACCAGACGACCTTCCGCCTGATACTGACGAATCAGCGCCAGCTTGGCTTCCGGCGTGGCTTCAGCTAAGAAGTCATCTACCCCGGCTTCTGCCGCAATCGCGGCGGCGGTCAGGCGGTTATCGCCGGTGATCATCACCGTTTTGATGCCCATTTTGCGTAGTTGGGCAAAACGTTCTTTGATTCCGCCTTTTACGATATCTTTCAGAGCAATCACGCCCAGCACGTGGGAGCCTTCGGCAACCACCAGCGGCGTAGCGCCAAGGCGTGCGACGTTTTCGACCTTCTGCTCCATGTCGGCAGGGAAGTGGCCGCCGTTGGCTTCGACGTGACGACGAATAGCATCGACCGACCCTTTGCGGATCATGCGGTTGTCGATGTTGATC
The DNA here is from genome assembly GCF_014596815.2 of Citrobacter sp. C13. Lineage (NCBI taxonomy): Bacteria > Pseudomonadati > Pseudomonadota > Gammaproteobacteria > Enterobacterales > Enterobacteriaceae > Citrobacter > Citrobacter sp. C13. The sequence continues at coordinate 3,361,232 of NZ_CP115024.1, read as the reverse complement.
CCGCTCATTCGGCTTTGGGCGGTAAACGGTACAAAGGTGGCGTGCAGCGATTGCACGTCGCGAATACGCAGATTAAAGCGCTGTTTTGCCAGAATCACGATACTGCGGCCTTCAGGGGTTTCATCGGCCAGTGATGAAAGCTGCGCGGCGTCGGCCAGCGTTTTTTCGTCCACGCCCAGGGCGGGCAGAAAATCCGAAGCCTGGCGGTTACCCAGCGTAATGGTGCCGGTTTTGTCCAGCAGCAGTACGTCCACGTCACCTGCCGCTTCTACTGCACGTCCGCTGGTGGCGATGACGTTCGCGCCCAACATGCGGCTCATCCCGGCGACGCCAATAGCAGAGAGCAACCCACCGATGGTGGTGGGGATCAGACACACCAACAGGGCAACCAATACCGTGACGCTGACCGCGCTACCGCCCCAGGCGGAAAATGGCCACAGCGTGGCGGTCGCCAGCAGAAAAACGATGGTCAGGGCTATCAACAGGATCGTCAGGGCGATTTCATTCGGCGTTTTACGCCGCTTCGCGCCTTCAACCATGGCGATCATCCGGTCGAGGAACGTTTCACCAGGGTTCACGCTACATTCGATCACCAGCCAGTCGGAGAGGATGCGGGTCCCGCCGGTGACGGAGGCGAAATCACCACCGGATTCACGAATGACCGGCGCGGATTCGCCGGTAATGGCGCTTTCATCCACCGATGCGCCACCTTCGATGACCTCGCCGTCACACGGGATAATATCGCCCGCTTCTACTAACACGATATCTCCTTTGCGCAAATCCTCCGCCGGAACGTGATCCATGGCGGCACCGTATTTCGGTTCGCGGAGTTTGCGAGCAAAAGCGGTTTTTTTAACTCCTTTCAGACTGTTAGCCTGAGCCTTACTGCGTCCTTCCGCCAGCGCTTCGGCAAAGTTGGCGAACAGAACGGTAATCCACAGCCACAGACTTATCGCGCCGGTAAACCACGGATTGCCTTGCATATGGCCTGTGGCCATTGCCAGCGTTAACAGGGTTGTCAGCAGACTGCCCAGCCAGACGATAAACATCACCGGATTGCGCCACTGGGTATGTGGGCTTAATTTTTTCACGGCGTCCATCAGCGCCTGTGCGACCAGAGAGGGTTCGAACAGCGCCAGTTGCTTGCGACTCATAGTCATGTGCTCCGCATCACTCAGTGTAATGACAGGTATTCTGCGACCGGGCCAAGTGCCAGGGCAGGAACAAAGGTGAGGGCGCCAACCAGTAACACCGTACCGATTAACAACCCGACAAACAGTGCACCGTGAGTAGGCAGCGTGCCAGGGCTTGCTGGCTGGATCTTTTTACTGACCAGCGATCCGGCAATTGCCATCACGGGAATGATCACGCCGAAACGGCCGAAGAACATGCACAGGGCCAGCAGACAGTTCCAGAACGGGCTGTTGGCGCTTAATCCGGCGAAGGCGCTACCGTTGTTGTTCGCGGCAGACGATACGGCGTACAACACTTCGCTAAAGCCATGTGGACCAGGATTGAGCATGGCGCTGCGCCCGGCATCGCTCATCATCGCTATCGCCGTACCGAGCAGTACCAGCGCAGGGGTGACCAGAATCGCCAGTGCAGTCATTTTCATTTCACGCACGTCTATTTTCTTACCCAGATATTCCGGCGTGCGACCAATCATCAGGCCCGCGATAAACACCGCCAACAACACGAACAGCAGCATGCCGTACAGACCTGAACCGACACCACCGAAGACCACTTCGCCAATCTGCATTAGCCACATCGGCACCATCCCACCCAGCGCGGTGAAGGAGTCATGCATCGCATCGACAGCGCCGCAAGATGCCGCTGTCGTCACGACGGAAAAAAGACTCGTAGCCAGCACGCCAAAGCGGCTTTCTTTGCCTTCCATGTTGATATTACTGTCTGCACCGAATGCCATCAGGTGCGGGTTACCTTGAACTTCGGCCCACATCACCACGGCTACGCAGACCACAAATATCAGCGACATGGCCCACAGCAGGGTCCGCCCCTGGCGACGATCGCCAACCACATCACCAAAGGCAAAACACAGCGCGGTAGGAATTAAGAAAATGGCCAACATCTGTACCAGATTGGTCAACGCGGTAGGGTTTTCAAACGGATGTGATGAGTTAGCGTTAAAGAACCCGCCCCCGTTAGTGCCAAGCATCTTAATCGCTTCCTGTGAGGCGACGGGCCCCATCGGCAGCACCTGTTTCACCCCTTCAAGGGTAGTAATGGGCTGATAGGGCAACACGTTTTGCAGCACACCTTGCTGAATGAAGAACAACGCAATGAGCAATGCAATGGGGAGCAGGATCCACAGCGTAATGCGAACCAGATCGACCCAGGCGTTGCCCAGCGTGTTCATACTCTGGCGAGTAAAGGCACGGGCCAGGGCAAAAATCACCGCAATCCCGGTTGCCGCTGACAGGAAGTTCTGCACGGTCAGCCCGACCATCTGGCTGAAGTAGCTTAAGGTGGTTTCGCCAGCATAGGATTGCCAGTTGGTGTTGGTGACAAAACTTACCGCCGTGTTGAGCGCCAAATCCCACGAAAGCCCAGGTAGCTGTTGCGGATTTAGCGGCAGCAGGTTTTGCGCCATCAGCATTGAAAACAGGACCAGCAACCCCAGCACATTGAGCGCGAGGATCGCCAACAGATACTGCCGCCAGTTCATCTCCTGCTGCGAGATGCCCAGACCGCGCCAGAGCAGATGTTCCACGCCAGAGCAGATGTTCCACGCCAGCCAGGCCCGGCAGGGACGTATTATTGATCAGCCGAGCCAAGCCAAAACCCAGCGGTCTGGCGATGATAAACAGTACCAGCAAGAAACTGGCAATGAGTAAAAATCCTTGGGCCGCCATCAGAACGCCTCCGCATTAATCAGGGCATACACCAGATAACCTAATAATAAAAAGACCAGCACAATGCCGGTTATCACGCCTGCACTCACGGTGCACCTCCAGTGGCATAAATGTGATAACCAGAGCGTAGAATTTTGCTTGCAAAGATTTCGCAAAAATCAGTTAGAGAGGTGTAAAAAAAGTATAAAAATGGCAAAGACCATTATTTAACTAATGATTAGTATTAATTTAACTTTTATGTAACTTAATTACGGTTTTTAGCTAAACGGAGCATCAATAGATAAAAATAAGTGGTCGGATGAGTAGCAAAATTACACACAAGGCGGTATTATTTTCATCAGTTAACCAAGTTTATTTTTCCGGTGCGATTCACCGAACAGATATATGGGAGAGGATTATGGACTTTTATAAAGAATATCCAGCACACATTGTTTTCTTGCGCCGTACCTTTGCCGTTGTGGCGGGCGTTCTGGCGCTGCCGGTCATGTTGTTCTGGAAAGACCGCGCCCGTTTTTACAGCTATCTGCACCGCGTCTGGTCCAAAACCAGTGATAAACCGGTGTGGATGGAGCAGGCTGAAAAAGCCACCTGCGACTTCTATTAAGTTGTCGTTATTGTTCAAGAAAACCGCTAACAGCAATGTGGCGGTTTTTTTATACGCCGACGTCTACACTTATCTGAGTAACGGATAAGGAGTGGCGATGAGCACGAGAATTCCTGTTGGTATCCGCACCTGTCTGACCACAGAAGCGAGTGAGGCACCTCAGTTCGACGAAAATACATTAATACGTGTTTACGCTTTGCATGAATTGCACCGCCTGCGTCAGCGAAAATTAACGCGGGGCGCATTAATTGACTATCATACTCGCTACAAACTGGTACTACTGGCGCATTCCCAGCCAGAGTATCGGGAGCTTGGCCCCTTCGTTGCCGCAATCCATGAATGGCAAGATCTCGATGCTTTTTTTACCGAGTATCGCCTACGATTGACCCATCTGTTATTAAATCCTGCTACCCGGCGTAACCATACCAATGTATTGATGCACGTACAGGGCTATTTCCGTAATCAGCTCGATCTGCGTCAACGTCAGGAATTGACCTCGATAATCGATAACTATCGACGCGAGGCGCAGCCGCTACTTGCACCCTTAATGCTCCTCAAACACTATATGGCTGAGCACCCGAACACCTGGTTGTCCGGGCAACGTTATTTTGAACTCTGGCCTGCGATTTGGCGTTTACAGGGCAATGATTAATTTTTATCAGGGAGTGTTATGACCACGCATCTGGTCTGGTTTCGGCGTGATTTGCGTCTGCACGACAATCTCGCGCTGGCGGCGGCTTGTCGGGATCGTTCTGCACATGTACTCGCGCTCTATATTTCCACGCCTGAACAGTGGAAGGCGCATGATATGGCCCCACGTCAGGCGGCATTGGTTAATGCGCAACTGAACGCGTTGCAAACGGCGCTGGCAGAAAAGGGCATCCCGCTTCTGTTTCATGAAGTTGCTGATTTTGCGACCAGTGTGGAAACCGTCAAAAACGTCTGCGTACAGCATGGCGTCAGTCGAATATTTTATAACTATCAATATGAAATAAACGAACGCCAGCGTGATGCTGCCGTCGAAAAGTCATTACCTCAGGTGGTGTGCGAAGGGTTTGACGACAGCGTGATCCTGCCTCCGGGGGCGGTCATGACCGGTAATCACGAGATGTATAAAGTCTTTACGCCGTTTAAAAATGCCTGGCTGAAGCGGATAAAAGACGGGATCCCAGAATGTGTCAGTGCGCCGAAGGTGAGAGAAAGCGGTGCTCTTGACTCTCCATTAACATCCATCTCGCTGAGCTACCCGCAGCAGGATTTTGATACGCAGCAATTTCCGGCAGAAGAAAAATTGGCCATCGCGCAGTTACGCCATTTTTGCCAGCAGGCCGCCGGAGAATATGAACAACTGCGTGACTTTCCGGCGATTGACGGAACCAGTCGATTATCCGCAAGCCTGGCGACAGGAGGACTATCACCGCGCCAGTGCCTGAATCGACTGCTCGTGGAGCAGCCGCAGGCGCTTGAGGATGGGGCAGGTAGCGTTTGGTTGAATGAGCTTATCTGGCGTGAATTTTATCGTCATCTAATGACTTACCATCCGTCGCTGTGTCGGTATCAACCTTTTATTCGCTGGACCGATCGCGTGCAATGGCAGAATAATCCGACGCATTTGCAGGCCTGGAAAACAGGGAATACGGGCTACCCCATTGTGGATGCGGCCATGCGTCAGCTTAACGCAACGGGCTGGATGCATAATCGTTTACGCATGATTACCGCCAGTTTTTTAGTGAAAGACCTGCTGATCGACTGGCGTAAAGGCGAACAGTATTTTATGTCGCAACTGATCGATGGCGACCTGGCGGCCAATAACGGCGGCTGGCAATGGGCAGCCTCAACCGGAACCGACGCCGCACCGTATTTCCGTATCTTTAACCCCACGACGCAGGGCAAAAAATTCGACCGTGACGGTGAGTTTATCCGCCAGTGGGTGCCGGAACTGCGCGACGTGCCGGGTAAAGCCATTCATGAACCGTGGTCGTGGGCTGAAAAAGCGCAGGTGACACTAAGTTATCCTCGCCCGATTGTGGATCATAAACAGGCGAGGCTGGCGACGCTGGCGGCATATGAGGCGGCGCGTAAGGGATAAGCGCGCAGCGGATTTCTGCGTAATACCTTCCAGCAGATCTGCAAAAACATATCCGTCAGCGGGATTTGTTGGGACTGGTAGATCAGCTTGCCACGCTGTTACTTACAGGGTGCGCTAAGGACACACAACTACAGGCGATGTTTAATTACATCCTGCAATCCGGCGATGAATCTCGCTTTAATGAATTTATACAAGATATGGCGCAACGGATCCCCCAACACAAGGAAAAGCTGATGACGATTGCGGAGCGGTTACGCTTAGATGGATTACAGGAAGGTTTGTAGCAAAGCAAACGAGAAGCAGCATTACGTATAGCGCAAACTATGTTGGAGCAGGGAATAGATCGCAACATGGTGCTTCTGGTTACAGGTCTTTCTGAAGAGAAGTTGACTGCCAGTCATGCGTAATTCCTGAAAAAAGCCCGAATCAGATTACATCATCGGGCCCCTACACTCAGGATTCTACCGCCAGTGAACGGTTTCTGAACTTAAGCGACTGGTACAGCCAAATCATCAGCACCAGCACCACACAGGCCAGCGCGCCCCAGGTAATTTCACTAAAGACATCAATATAGGCATTGATGGAGTAGTTGATAGCGCCCTCAGCATCAAACGAGCCTTGTGAGGTCTGATCGGCGATAACGCCTGCCAGGTAATTGGCGATAGCACCGGAAAGCAGCATATAAATGCCGGTTAATACGCCGGTAACACTAGGGATCTCAATACGCGTAATTTGTGACATTGCCACCGGATCGATAAACAGTTCGGCAAAGCCCATGACCGCCAACCCAAGTACCATCAGCGGCATCGAAGAGTGGCCGTAAGCAGCGGACCAGCGAGCGCTCAAGGTTAGAATACAGAACCCAGCGCTCATTAAGCCGAGGCCAAGGGCAAATTTACCCCAGATACGTACGGTACGATTGCCACTCACGCTTTCTTTGACTACCCACGCCAGTACGATACCGCACAGCATAACGGCAAAAGCGTTAACCGACTGGAACATCGCGGTAGGGACGGAATACCCCAGAATATCGCGGTTAACGAAGCGGTCGATATACAGGCTGATCGAACTGCCGCCCTGTTGAGCAAAGGCCCAAAACAACAGGCTGAAGAAGGTCAGCGTGACGATAAGCCCCAGCTCTTTGCGTTGTTTCTGCGTCTGTGCCTGGCGATAAATCTTCGCCAGAACTGCCAGACCAATAATGGTGGCAACAATCAGTGCGTAAACGGACCACTCTTTCCAGAACAGCACGGTAATCAGCAGCGGTGCGGCAACCAACAAAACTAACAGCCAGGCCCAGTTTGGCAGAATAAAGGTTTTAGCACACAGAACGGCCTTGTTGACGCCGGTGGTGTGGGCGAAATGGCGATTACCACATAAGAATATCACCAGCCCTGCCAGCATGCCGATGGCAGCCAGCGCAAAGCCCATCGCCCAACTGTACTCTTCCTGCACGTATCCGCAGGCAATTGGTGCGATGATCGAACCGATGTTACCGGCGGCGTAGAGCAGAGAGAATCCACCATCGCGACGTGGGTCTTCAGGTTGATATAACTCGCCAAGCAGGCAACTGATATTTGATTTAAACAGACCGTAACCGCAGACAATTATCGCCAGCGACAAATAGAGGAACGCCGGGGCCATTTCACTGGCACCCAAAACCAGATGTCCCACCGCCATTAAAAATGCGCCGATCATCACCGCCATTCGATTGCCGAGCACTTTATCGGCCAGGTATCCCCCGAGAATAGGGGTGACATAGACCAGCGAGCAGTAGGCGCTGAACAGTTCATATGCGTGATTATCGTCGTACTTAAGCTGGTTAGTGAGATACAGGATCAGCAGCGCACGCATGCCGTAAAAACTGAAGTATTCCCAGATTTGTAGCGCGACAACGTAGTATATCGCCCGTGGTTGAGATGCTTGTTTATTCATTATTTTCTCGAAGTAAATGCCTCGCGACTGGCTGAACGTGCTGCGCGAGTGTGTTTCCTTAAAGTTGTAACTTTGATACAGATCTGATTATTTTTGCAATATGCTGTCTGATTGCATAAATATACATGAATTAGATCGCGTAGTGGTAAGCAAATCACGTTCAAAGCGGGTGTGATTGTTTCTTTATGTGTCAGTGAAATGGCTATCGACGAACGCAGGCGGGGACGCTATTTTAACCTAAGCTGTGTTGCTGATTGGGCAGGCAGAAATGATGACTACGAGGACGATGATGAAAAACACCGAACTGGAACAACTGATCAACGACAAACTAAACAGCGCCGCCATTAGCGATTATGCGCCGAATGGTTTGCAGGTTGAGGGCAAAGAGACGGTGCATAAAATCGTGACCGGTGTGACTGCAAGCCAGGCATTGCTGGACGAGGCGGTACGCCAGCAAGTGGATGCGGTTATCGTTCACCACGGTTATTTCTGGAAAGGCGAATCTCCGGTTATTCGCGGCATGAAGCGCAATCGTCTGAAAACGCTGTTAGAAAATGATATCAACCTGTATGGCTGGCACTTGCCGCTGGATGCACACCCGGAATTGGGGAATAACGCGCAGTTGGCCGCGCTGTTAGGAATCACCGTGATGGGTGAAATTGAACCGCTGGTGCCATGGGGCGAACTCTCCATGCCGGTTCCGGGGCTGGAGCTGGCATCGTGGATTGAAGCGCGTTTAGGTCGTAAACCGTTATGGTGCGGTGATACCGGGCCGGAGAAAGTTCAGCGCGTTGCCTGGTGTACCGGGGGCGGTCAAAGTTTTATTGATAGCGCAGCCCGATTTGGTGTCGACGCCTTTATTACCGGTGAAGTCTCTGAGCAAACCATTCACTCAGCCCGCGAGCAGGGGCTGCATTTTTATGCTGCCGGTCACCATGCGACCGAACGCGGCGGCATTCGCGCATTAAGCGAATGGCTGAATGAAAATACCGATCTGGACGTAACCTTTATCGATATTCCTAATCCAGCGTAATAAAAGAGGGATGAAAGTGCAGCGAGCGCGTTGTTATCTGTTAGGTGAAACGGCGGTGGTTCTTGAACTGGAGCCCCCCATCACGCTGGCGACTCAGAAACGCATCTGGCGTCTGGCTCAGCGTTTAGTTGACGCCCCGAATGTGCTTGAAGCTATTCCGGGAATGAACAATATCACGGTTACCCTGCGCGACCCGCAAACACTGGCGCTGGATGCGATTGAACGCCTGCAGCGCTGGTGGGAAGAGAGTGAAGCACTGGAGCCGGATTCACGCTTTATTGAAATACCTGTGACCTATGGTGGTGAGTTTGGCCCCGATCTGGCAGAGGTCGCCCGACACAGTGGATTAAGCGACAAGCAGGTCGTCGAACTTCATGCGTCAGTTGACTATGTGGTGTGGTTTATCGGTTTTCAGCCGGGATTTCCCTATCTCGGGAGCTTACCTGAACAGCTGCATACTCCCAGACGTGCGGAACCGCGTTTGCTTGTTCCGGCAGGTTCTGTCGGTATCGGTGGATCTCAAACGGGGATCTACCCGCTTTCCACTCCCGGTGGATGGCAATTGATTGGGCGTACCTCCGTTTCGTTATTTGATCCAAAACGGGAGGAGCCGATTCTGTTACGGGCTGGCGATACCGTGCGTTTTGTCCCGCAGAAGGAGGGGATATGTTAAACATCATCCGCGCTGGCATGTACACCTCAGTACAGGACGGGGGACGCCATAGTTTTCGTCAATCCGGAATCAGTCACTGTGGCGCGCTGGATAAACCGGCGCTGAACGTCGCCAACCTGCTGGTGGGTAATGATGCGAATGCCGCAGCGCTGGAAATCACGCTGGGGCAACTGGTGGTGGAGTTTGAAGCCGATGGCTGGTTTGCCCTGACCGGTGCCGGATGCGAAGCGCATCTGGATCGAACTCCCGTATGGAGCGGATGGCGGTTACCGGTAAAAGCCGGGCAGCGCCTGACGCTAAAACGCCCGCTTCATGGCATGCGCAGTTATCTGGCGGTAGCGGGCGGTATTGATGTTCCCGAAGTGATGGGCTCGCGTAGTACCGATCTGAAAGTGGGCATTGGTGGGTTTGAAGGGCGTCTGCTGCGTGATGGCGATCGACTGGCGATTGGCGTATCGACCCGGCAATTCAGCGGGCCACAAGGTGTAAAACAACTGATGTGGGGTAATCTCATTCGCGCACTGCCCGGCCCTGAGTATCAGGAGTTTGATGAGGTATCGCAGGCCTCTTTCTGGCGCTCGCCGTGGCAGCTTAGCCCGCAAAGTAACCGTATGGGGTATCGTCTTCAGGGGCAGCCGCTGACGCGCACGACCGATCGCGAGCTGCTGTCGCATGGTTTGCTCCCCGGCGTGGTGCAGGTTCCGCATAATGGCCAGCCAATCGTGCTGATGAACGATGCTCAGACGACGGGTGGCTATCCGCGCATCGCCTGTATCATCGAGGCAGATATGTATCATCTGGCGCAGATCCCGCTCGGTCAGCCGATTCATTTTGTGCAGTGTTCGCTGGAGGAAGCGCTGAAGGCGCGGTACGACCAGCAGCGTTATCTGGAACAGTTAGCATGGCGACTTAACAATGAAAATTGATCTCAATGCAGACCTCGGTGAGGGATGTGCGAACGATGCAGCGTTGCTGCAATTGGTGTCATCGGCCAACATCGCCTGTGGGTATCACGCAGGCGATGCGCAAACTATGCTCTCAAGCGTGCGCGAAGCGCTAAAAAATGGTGTGGCGATAGGCGCGCACCCCAGTTTTCCGGATCGGGAAAATTTTGGTCGTAGCGCCATGACTCTGCCTGCACAAACGGTGTATGCACAGACGCTGTATCAAATTGGCGCGCTGGCTGCCATCACGAGGGCAGAAGGTGGTGTGATGCGCCATGTCAAACCGCATGGCATGCTCTATAACCAGGCGGCGAAAGATCCTCAATTGGCCGATGCGATTGCGAAAGCGGTTCATGCCTGCGATCCGTCGCTGGTTCTGGTCGGGCTGGCGGGAAGCGAACTGATTCGCGCTGGAGAACACTATGGCTTGATAACGCGTCAGGAGGTTTTTGCCGATCGGGGTTATCAGGCCGATGGCAGTCTGGTGCCACGTAACCAGCCGGGCGCACTGATTGAGGATGAAGAGCAGGCGCTGGCGCAAACGTTAGAAATGGTGCAATCCGGCAGAGTAAAAAGCCAAAGTGGAACATGGGCAAGCGTGACCGCCCAGACGGTATGCATTCATGGGGATGGCGAGCACGCACTCGCTTTTGCCCGTCGCTTGCGTAGCGCCTTTAATGCATGCAATATTGAAATTGGTGCATAAGATTTACCATACAAAACAACAATATATTACACAACAACATATACGGGAATGAATTATGGGAGAGGTGATATCTCTCTGGCCATTGACGGGGATCGCCGTCATCGTGGTCGGATTTCTTTTACGTTTTAATCCGGTATTGGTGGTTATTATTGCCGGGATCGTCACGGGACTGGCGGCGCATATGCCGATCGCCACCATCCTCGAGAAGCTGGGTGAAGGTTTTCTTAACACCCGCAACCTGCCGTTTATCCTGCTGATCCCGCTGGCGGTTATTGGCCTGCTGGAACGCCACGGACTCAAAGAGCGTGCTCAGGCGTGGATTGCTAAAATCCGCAGTGCCACCAGTGGCCGTCTGCTTATTGTCTATCTGTTCATTCGCGAAGCGACTGCTGCGTTAGGGTTGACCAGTCTGGGGGGGCATCCGCAGATGGTGCGCCCGCTGCTGGCGCCAATGGCGGAAGGGGCCGCCGAGAAAAATCACGGCGAGATACCCGGCGCGGTTCGCTATCGCCTGCGCGCAATGTCAGCGGCGACCGATAACGTCGGGCTGTTTTTCGGTGAAGATATCTTTGTTGCCTTCGGCGCGATCATATTCATGCACAACTTTATGCTGGAGTCTGGTGGGATCCAGACCGAACCGCTGCATATCGCCTTGTGGGGGATCCCAACGGCAATTTGTGCTTTCCTGATACACGGCACGCGTTTGTGGCGTCTGGATAGCTATTTGCAACGTGAGGTGGCGAAAGCGAATGCCGCAGCGAAAGGGGAAGCGAAATGAATTTTCAACAAAGCTATCTCTACTGGCTGGCAGGTGCGGTATTACTGATTGTGGCGCTGATGTCATGGCAGGACAAAGCAAACCCGCGCCGTTTCACCACAGGCCTGTTTTGGGGCATCTATGGCGTACTGTTTCTGCTTGGTGACTGGACATACTCGCTGTTTGGCGATAAACGCGCAGTGCATATTGCCGTCGGCGTTGCGGTGGTCGTGCTGGCCCTGATCGCGGGTTTTGGCGGTGTGAAGCTGGGAAGCTACCATCAACGCACGCAGCAACAGCGCGAAGAAAGCGCCAGCCGCCTGGGCAACCGCCTGTTTTTCCCGGCATTAGCGATCCCGGTGGTAACGGTCATTGGCGTACTGATGTTCAACCATATTCCGGGCTTACAGGATGCGCTGTTCGGGCCGGGTAATCACGCCACGCTGGTAACGCTCTTTTCAATGACAGCGGGCTCGTTGATTGGTCTGGCGATGGCGATAAAAATGACCCATGAGCGGGTGCATCAACCGATTCAGGAGGCACGACGTCTGCTGGACTCCATTGGCTGGGCGTTCATTCTGCCGCAGATTCTGGCTACGCTTGGGCTGCTGTTTACAGCGGCGGGTGTGGGTAGCGGCATTTCATACCTGACGCAGGAATATCTGGCGGTGGATAGTCGCTTTATCGCGGTGGCGGTGTACACCATCGGCATGGCATTGCTGACCATGGTTATGGGTAATGCGTTTGCTGCTTTCCCGATCGTGACCGCTGGGATTGGTATCCCAATCCTCGTACTGCAACACGGCGGCAACCCAGCGGTAATGGCGGCGATTGGTATGTTCTCCGGCTATTGCGGGACGCTGATGACGCCAATGGCGGCGAACTTTAATATTGTTCCTGCAGCGTTGCTGGAACTACCGGACAAAAATGCGGTGATTAAAGCGCAGGTGCCAACAGGCGTACTGCTGCTACTGGTCAACGTGTTCCTGATGTATTTCCTGATGTTCCTGTAAGGAGGAAGGATGAAAACAGTACTCATCACGGGATTTGAACCCTTTGGCGGCGAGTCAGTTAACCCTTCCTGGGAAGTGGTCTCGAGCCTCGACAATGCTATTATCGGCGGATGCCGCGTTATTGCCCACCAACTACCGTGTGTCTTTGGCGAGTCTCTCGCTGTACTCAATGCCGCGATTGACGCGTTGTCGCCATCACTGGTGCTGGCGGTGGGGCAGGCGGGTGGTCGCACGGATATCACCGTGGAACGCGTGGCGATTAACGTTGACGATGCGCGTATTGCGGATAACCAGGGGCAACAGCCGGTCGATGTGCCGATTGTAGTCGATGGCCCGGCGGCATGGTTTAGTACGTTGCCGATTAAAGCGATGGTTGTCGCCATGCGCAACGCGGGAATACCGGCCTCGGTTTCCCAGACTGCGGGTACTTTCGTGTGTAACCACGTGATGTATGGCCTGCTGCATAAACTACGCGACGTACCGGCGGTGAAGGGCGGCTTTATTCATATCCCTTATTTGCCGCAACAGGCTGCACAGCATCCCGGAGCGCCAAGTATGGCGACAGAAACGGTGCGCCGTGCGCTGGAGATTGCGATTGCCACCGCCTTGCAGGTGGAAAGCGATATCGCAGTGACGGGCGGCGCAACACATTAACAAAGGAAAGTATTATGCCTGAAGGCCCGGAGATCCGCCGCGCGGCGGATAACCTGGAGGCGGCAGTCAAAGGCAAACCCCTGACGGATGTCTGGTTTGCCTTTGAGCAGTTAAAACCGTATCAATCTCAACTAATTGGGCAACGTGTTACCCAGCTTGAAACGCGGGGGAAAGCATTACTGACCCATTTTTCTAATAACCTGACGCTGTACAGTCACAATCAGCTCTATGGTGTGTGGCGAGTGGTGGATACCGGCAAAATCCCGCAAACTTCGCGGGTACTGCGCGTCAGTCTGCAAACACACGACAAAACAATTCTGCTCTATAGCGCATCTGATATCGAAATGCTGACGCCAGAACAGCTCGCCACCCATCCGTTCCTGCAACGGGTAGGGCCGGATGTACTGGATTTACGTTTAACGCCCGATGAGGTTAAAGCGCGTCTGTTATCTCCGCGTTTTCGCAATCGCCAGTTTTCTGGTCTGCTACTGGACCAGGCGTTTCTGGCGGGATTAGGTAACTACCTGCGGGTAGAGATCCTTTGGCAGGTTGGGTTGACCGGGCAGCATAAAGCGTCGCAGCTTAGTGATGAGCAACTGGATCAACTGGCACATGCGCTGCTTGATATTCCGCGGCTGTCTTATACTACCCGCGGCCTGGTCGATGAAAACAAACATCACGGTGCGTTGTTTCGCTTCAAGGTCTTTCATCGGGACGGTGAAGCCTGTGAGCGCTGTGGTGGAATCATCGAAAAAACGATGCTCTCTTCGCGCCCCTTTTACTGGTGTCCGGGATGTCAGCACTAAGCGGGCTGTTTTGGAGCGTGCACTGAAATAAAGCGCGCGACTGCGGGGCCAGTTAACAAAATGCTGAACAGTCGCAGGGTTTGCATCGCCATGATGAGCGCCATATCAGCGTGGCTTCCTGCTGCGATTACCGCAACAGAATCCACTCCTCCAGGACTGGTTGCCAGATAGGCAGTGAGAAAGTCGATCTGCATGTAATGCGCCAGTCCCCAGGCCATGGCGGCGCAGATCGCCATCAGTGAAAAAATGGACAACAGGATCTGTGGCAGTGGTCGTAATGCCATTAGAAAGATCTGCTTGTCAAAGCCAAGGCCGATTTGCCAGCCAATTGACATGTAGGCTATCGCCAGTAGCCATTCCGGCAGTTCAATTACCATTACTCCGCTTGCATTCAGTAAGGCACCCACCAGCATTGGCAATAGCATGACGCCAGAGGGAATACGCAGTAGGCGTCCAGCCGTGCCGGCAACGGCGGCCAGCATCAGAGTGCTGAAAAGATTGCCGCTTAGCGGCGGAAACCAGATGATTTGTTCACTGACCGTTTGGGCCTGGTCGCCCATCACCAGCCGGGTGACCAGCGCTGCCGCGCCGACTACCAACAGTACGCGCAGATACTGCATAAACGCCACCAGCCGGATGTCGGCGCCATAATCCTGGGCCATCGCGACCATTGCCGCTGCGCCGCCAGGTGACGAGCCCCACGCACCGGTATTCCCCGGTAGATTACTGTAGCGAACCAGCAGCCAGCCGATTACCGCGCTGCTGATAAGGGTTGCCAGCAGGATAGCAATCACCATCGCCCAGTGGGCCGCAAGGGTTGTGAAGATTGAACCGGTCAAATTTTGGGCAATCATGCAGCCGAGAATCGCCTGCGCGCCAAGAAATGTGCAGCGGGGAGGATGCAGCGAAATGCCGCGCATACTGAAAATGATGCCGACGATCATCGAACCGAGCAGCAGTGGTCCTGGAAGATGGATAAACAGAAAGAGCAGGGAAAGAAGGAGCGATAGCACAAACAACAGGCTCCACTGCAAAACAGGCATCCCATGCTCCTGAGTAAAATGTGAGAAATCTCAGTAAATCATAGAGAAAGCACGATAAGAATAAAATAATGTGGATCAAATAAAAACAGGCCGGACATAGGCATCACTGCTTTATCCGGCCTGGGAGCGTTTATAACTTTAAGCCGGACAAGCGCTAGCGCCATCCGGCAGACAATTAACGCTTAATATCAGACTTAAAATCGCGCTTGTCGTAGCCGGTGTACAGCTGACGCGGACGCGCGATTTTCATGCCGTCGGTGTGCATTTCGTTCCAGTGTGCAATCCAGCCAACGGTACGTGCCATGGCGAAGATCACGGTGAACATGGAGGACGGAATACCCATCGCTTTCAGGATGATGCCGGAGTAGAAGTCTACGTTCGGGTAGAGTTTCTTCTCGATGAAGTACGGGTCATTGAGCGCAATGTGCTCAAGTTCCATCGCCACTTCCAGCAGATCATCTTTGGTACCCAGTTCTTTCAGCACTTCGTGGCAGGTTTCACGCATGACGGTAGCGCGCGGGTCATAGTTTTTATAAACACGGTGACCAAAGCCCATCAGGCGGAAGGAATCATTCTTGTCTTTCGCGCGGCGAACAAATTCCGGAATGTGTTTAACAGAGCTGATTTCTTCCAGCATTTTCAGCGCAGCTTCGTTTGCGCCACCGTGAGCCGGTCCCCACAGGGAAGCAATACCGGCTGCGATGCAGGCAAACGGGTTAGCGCCAGAAGAGCCCGCGGTACGTACGGTAGAGGTTGAGGCGTTCTGTTCGTGGTCAGCGTGCAGGATTAAGATACGGTCCATTGCGCGTTCCAGGATAGGATTCACTTCGTATTTTTCGCACGGCGTAGAGAACATCATGTTCAGGAAGTTACCGGCGTAGGAGAGATCGTTACGTGGGTACACGAACGGCTGCCCGATGGAATATTTGTAGCACATCGCTGCCATGGTTGGCATTTTGGACAGCAGGCGGAAGGCGGCGATTTCACGGTGACGCGCGTTGTTTACATCCAGCGAGTCATGATAGAACGCTGCCAGCGCTCCGGTTACACCGCACATAACGGCCATCGGGTGAGAGTCGCGGCGGAAACCGTGGAACAGACGGGTGATCTGCTCGTGGATCATGGTATGGCGAGTGACTGTGGTTTTGAACTCGTCGTACTCTTCCTGCGTCGGTTTTTCGCCGTACAGCAGGATATAACACACTTCCAGATAGTTGGACTCGGTCGCCAACTGGTCAATCGGGAAGCCGCGATGCAGCAAAACACCTTCGTCACCGTCGATGAAAGTAATTTTGGATTCGCAGGATGCGGTAGAGGTGAAACCTGGGTCAAAAGTAAACATCCCTTTTGAGCCAAGGCTACGAATATCAATAACATCTTGACCGAGCGTACCTTTCAGCACATCCAGTTCAATAGCAGCGTCACCATTTAGAGTGAGTTTTGCTTTAGTATCAGCCATTTACGGTCTCCTTAGCGCCTTATTGCTTAAGACTGCCGGAACTTAAATTTGCCTTCGTGCATCAATAAACCGTTACCAGTTTGTTATTTGGCTCGCCGCTCTGCGAAAGAGGGGATGACCTGGGTACAGAGCTATGGGCGCTTGCAGGTAAAACGGTCTTTTCATGGCGAATAAACTGCAAATCAAGAACTTAGCAATCCGAATTATTTAACCTGTCTATCACTAATAACTGTCCTGAAGGTATTGGTCAATACTTCCACACTGTTACATAACTAAATCTCCGGTGAAAGAGTGACCCCATAACTTTTACGCATTATATGCTTTTTCTGGTGTCGTTTGTAACAACTTTGTTTAATGATTGTCAAATCAGATGATTAAAAATTAAAATAATGTTGTTATCGTGACCTATGTCACTGTTCGGGATAAAACCCGACAAACTATATGTAGGTTAATTGTAATGATTTTGTGAACGTCCTATACTGCCGCCAGGTCTCCGGAATACCCTGCAATCCCGAGCCAACCAGCGTTGTAACGTGTCGTTTTAGCATCTGGAAGCAGTGTTTTATATGACGCGTAGTTATAGTAAGGACGCTGTCTGACCCGCACGCAGACCGGAGGAAGGAAATCCCGTCGTCTTTCAGGCTACAGGTGTCTTCATCTTCTGTACCCGAAGTCTAAAGGGAATAATAAGAACAGCATGTGGGCGTTATTCATGATAAGAAATGTGAAAAAACAAAGACCTGTCAATCTGGATCTGCAAACGATCCGGTTCCCAATCACGGCGATAGCGTCCATTCTCCATCGCGTATCCGGAGTGATCACCTTCGTGGCGGTCGGGATTCTGTTGTGGTTATTGGGTACCAGCCTTTCCTCCCCTGAAGGTTTCCTCACCGCGTCATCCATTATGAATAACTTCTTTGTAGAGTTAATTCTGTGGGGGATCCTGATTGCGCTGGCATATCACGTCGTAATGGGCATTCGCCATCTGTTGATGGATTTTGGCTATATCGAAGAAACCCTCGAAGCAGGGACACGCTCCGCCAAAATTTGTTTCGTTATCATTGTCGTGCTTTCACTTCTCGCAGGAGTCCTCGTATGGTAAGCAACGCCTCCGCATTAGGACGCAACGGCGTACATGACTTCATTCTGGTCCGTGCTACCGCTATCGTTCTGACGTTATACATCATCTATATGGTCGGTTTCTTCGCCACCAGCGGCGAGCTGACGTATGAAGTCTGGACCGGTTTCTTCTCATCGGCATTCACCAAAGTCTTCACCCTGCTGGCACTTTTCTCCATCTTGATTCATGCCTGGATCGGCATGTGGCAGGTGTTGACCGACTACGTTAAACCTCTGGCTGTGCGCCTGATTCTGCAACTGGCTATCGTCGTTGCGCTGGTGGTTTACGTCATTTATGGATTTGTTGTGGTGTGGGGTGTGTAATGAAACTGCCAGTCAGAGAATTTGATGCTGTTGTGATTGGTGCCGGCGGCGCAGGTATGCGCGCGGCGCTGCAAATTTCCCAGAGCGGTCAGACCTGTGCGCTGCTCTCCAAAGTGTTCCCAACCCGTTCCCATACCGTATCCGCGCAGGGTGGCATCACCGTTGCGCTCGGTAATACCCATGAAGATAACTGGGAATGGCACATGTACGACACCGTTAAAGGGTCGGACTACATTGGTGACCAGGACGCTATTGAATATATGTGTAAAACCGGTCCGGAAGCGATTCTGGAGCTGGACCACATGGGGCTGCCGTTCTCTCGCCTCGACAATGGCACAATTTATCAACGTCCGTTTGGCGGCCAGTCGAAGAACTTCGGCGGCGAGCAGGCGGCTCGTACAGCGGCAGCGGCCGACCGTACCGGTCATGCACTATTGCACACGCTGTATCAGCAGAACCTGAAAAACCATACCACCATCTTCTCCGAGTGGTATGCGCTGGACCTGGTAAAAAACGCCGATGGCGCAGTTGTCGGTTGTACCGCGCTGTGTATCGAAACCGGTGAAGTGGTTTACTTCAAAGCCCGTGCGACCGTGCTGGCCACCGGCGGTGCTGGCCGTATTTATCAGTCCACTACTAATGCCCACATCAATACCGGTGACGGTGTTGGTATGGCTATCCGCGCTGGCGTGCCGGTGCAGGATATGGAGATGTGGCAGTTTCACCCAACCGGTATCGCCGGTGCTGGCGTTCTGGTAACAGAAGGCTGCCGTGGTGAAGGTGGCTACCTGCTGAACAAACACGGTGAGCGCTTCATGGAGCGTTATGCCCCGAATGCGAAAGACCTGGCGGGTCGTGACGTGGTGGCGCGTTCCATCATGATCGAAATTCGCGAAGGTCGCGGCTGCGACGGCCCGTGGGGTCCACACGCCAAACTGAAACTCGACCACCTGGGTAAAGAAGTGCTGGAATCCCGTCTGCCGGGCATTCTCGAACTGTCCCGTACCTTTGCTCACGTTGACCCGGTCAAAGAGCCGATTCCGGTTATCCCAACCTGCCACTATATGATGGGCGGTATTCCGACCAAAGTCACTGGCCAGGCGCTGACCGTGAATGAGCAGGGTGAAGATGTGGTGATCCCTGGGCTGTTTGCCGTCGGCGAAATCGCCTGCGTATCGGTTCACGGCGCCAACCGTCTTGGCGGCAACTCGCTGCTGGACCTGGTCGTATTTGGTCGTGCGGTTGGTCTGCACCTGCAGGAATCTATCGCTGAGCAGGGTGACCTGCTGGATGCGACCGAAGATGAAATCGACGCTTCTCTGGCGCGTCTGAACCGCTGGAACGGTAACCGTAACGGTGAAGACCCGGTGGCGATTCGCAAAGCGCTGCAAGAATGTATGCAGCATAACTTCTCGGTATTCCGCGAAGGCGATGCGATGGCGAAAGGTCTGGAAGAGCTGAAAGCGATCCGCGAACGCCTGAAAAATGCCCGTCTGGACGATACCTCCAGCGAGTTCAACACCCAGCGCGTTGAGTGTCTGGAGTTGGATAACCTGATGGAGACCGCGTACGCCACTGCAGTATCTGCAAACTTCCGTACCGAAAGCCGTGGCGCGCATAGCCGCTTCGACTTCCCGGAACGTGATGATGAAAACTGGCTGTGCCATTCCCTGTACCTGCCAGAATCGGAATCCATGACGCGACGTCAAGTCAATATGGAACCGAAGCTGCGCCCGGCATTCCCGCCGAAGATTCGTACTTATTAATGCGGAGACAGGACAATGAAACTCGAGTTTTCAGTTTATCGCTATAACCCGGATGTTGACGACGCTCCGCGCATGCAGGATTACACCCTGGAGGCGGAAGAAGGGCGTGACATGATGCTGCTGGATGCCTTGATGCAGCTGAAAGAAAAAGATCCGTCGCTGTCGTTTCGTCGCTCCTGCCGTGAAGGGGTTTGTGGCTCCGACGGTCTGAATATGAACGGCAAAAATGGACTGGCCTGTATCACTCCTATTTCTGCGCTGAATCAGCCGGGCAAAAAAATTGTCATTCGCCCGCTGCCGGGCTTACCGGTTGTGCGCGATTTGGTGGTAGACATGGGGCAATTCTACGCACAGTATGAGAAGATTAAGCCTTACTTGTTGAATAATGGGAAAAATCCGCCAGCTCGTGAGCATTTACAAATGCCAGAGCAGCGTGAGAAGCTCGATGGGCTGTATGAATGTATTTTGTGTGCATGCTGCTCAACGTCCTGCCCATCATTCTGGTGGAACCCGGACAAGTTTATTGGCCCGGCAGGCCTGCTGGCAGCGTATCGCTTCTTAATTGATAGCCGCGATACCGAGACCGACAGCCGCCTGGAAGGTTTAAGTGACGCTTTCAGCGTATTCCGCTGCCATAGCATCATGAACTGCGTCAGCGTATGTCCGAAAGGACTGAACCCGACGCGTGCCATCGGCCATATTAAGTCGATGCTGCTCAAACGTAGTGCGTAAGTTGTTGTAGTGGTTGCCGGATGGCGACGTAGCGTCTTATCCGGCCTACGGGTTATGTACCTTGTAGGCCTGATAAGTGAAGCGCCATCAGGCAATATAAGTGCAGGAAACCTCTAAAAACTGCCACATTATTAGACAGTTTTTAAAGGTTCCTTAGCGGACGCAGAAAACACGACAGTCCGCAACAAGTGAACCCCGGCACGCACATCGGTGTGCGTGGTAGTATCCACGGCGAAGTAAGCATACAAATGCTTAAGGGATCACGATGCAGAACAGCGCTTTGAAAGCCTGGTTGGACTCTTCTTACCTCTCTGGTTCAAACCAGAGCTGGATAGAACAGCTCTATGAAGACTTCTTAACCGACCCTGACTCGGTAGATGCTAACTGGCGTTCGACGTTCCAGCAGTTACCTGGTACCGGAGTCAAACCGGATCAACTCCACTCAAAAACACGTGATTATTTCCGTCGACAGGCGTTGATTACCCCACGTTACTCTTCTTCTATTTCCGACCCTGATGCCAATGTGAAGCAGGTTAAAGTCCTGCAGCTCATTAACGCCTATCGTTTCCGCGGTCATCAGCATGCGAATCTCGATCCGCTGGGACTGTGGCAACAAGAAAATGTGGCCGATCTGGACCCGTCTTTCCACGATCTGACCGATGCGGATTTCCAGGAAAGCTTTAACGTAGGTTCTTTTGCCGGCGGCAAAGACACCATGAAGCTGAGCGACCTGGTTGTCGCGCTGAAACAAACCTACTGCGGCCCAATTGGCGCCGAGTATATGCACATCACCAGCACCGAAGAAAAACGCTGGCTTCAACAGCGTATCGAGTCTGGACGTGCCGCGTTCAGTAGTGAAGAGAAGAAACGCTTCCTCAGCGAACTGACCGCAGCGGAAGGTCTGGAACGCTACCTGGGCGCTAAGTTCCCGGGTGCAAAACGCTTCTCGCTGGAAGGCGGTGATGCGTTAATCCCAATGCTCAAAGAGATGATCCGCCACGCCGGTAACAGCGGTACCCGTGAAGTGGTACTGGGCATGGCGCACCGTGGTCGTCTGAACGTTCTGGTTAACGTACTGGGCAAACGCCCGCAGGAACTGTTCGACGAATTTGCGGGCAAACATAAAGAACACCTCGGCACCGGTGACGTGAAGTACCATATGGGCTTCTCGTCTGATATCGAAACCGAAGGCGGCCTGGTACACCTGGCGCTGGCGTTTAACCCGTCGCACCTGGAAATCGTTAGCCCGGTAGTTATCGGTTCCGTACGTGCACGTCTGGATCGTCTGGACGAGCCGAGCAGCAATAAAGTCCTGCCAATCACCATTCACGGTGATGCGGCAGTTACCGGGCAGGGCGTGGTTCAGGAAACCCTGAACATGTCGAAAGCGCGTGGTTACGAAGTGGGCGGTACCGTTCGCATCGTTATCAACAACCAGGTGGGCTTCACTACGTCTAACCCGCTGGATGCGCGTTCTACACCGTACTGTACCGACATCGGTAAGATGGTTCAGGCGCCGATTTTCCACGTGAACGCGGATGACCCGGAAGCGGTCGCTTTCGTGACCCGCCTGGCGCTGGATTTCCGTAATACCTTTAAACGCGATGTCTTCATCGATCTGGTGTGCTACCGCCGTCACGGCCACAACGAAGCCGACGAGCCGAGCGCAACCCAGCCGCTGATGTATCAGAAAATCAAAAAGCATCCGACCCCGCGCAAAATCTACGCTGATAAGCTGGAAGCGGACAAGGTCGCCACGCTGGAAGATGCGACTGAAATGGTCAATCTGTACCGTGACGCGCTGGATGCTGGCGAATGCGTAGTGAAAGAGTGGCGTCCAATGAACATGCACTCCTTCACCTGGTCGCCGTACCTCAACCACGAGTGGGATGAAAACTACCCGAACAAAGTTGAGATGAAGCGTCTGCAGGAGCTGGCAAAACGCATCAGCACTGTACCTGAAGCGGTTGAAATGCAGTCGCGTGTTGCCAAGATTTACGGCGACCGTCAGGCCATGGCCGCAGGCGAGAAGCTGTTTGACTGGGGTGGTGCAGAGAATCTGGCTTACGCCACGCTGGTTGACGAAGGCATTCCGGTCCGTCTGTCTGGTGAAGATTCCGGTCGCGGAACCTTCTTCCACCGTCACGCGGTAATTCATAACCAGGCCAACGGTTCAACCTACACTCCGCTGCAGCATGTGCATAACGGACAAGGCACCTTCCGCGTATGGGACTCCGTACTGTCTGAAGAAGCCGTGCTGGCGTTCGAGTACGGTTATGCCACAGCAGAACCGCGCACGCTAACCATCTGGGAAGCACAGTTCGGCGACTTCGCCAACGGTGCGCAGGTCGTTATCGACCAGTTCATCTCTTCCGGTGAGCAGAAATGGGGCCGTATGTGCGGTCTGGTTATGCTGCTGCCGCACGGCTATGAAGGTCAGGGTCCGGAGCACTCCTCCGCGCGTCTGGAACGTTATCTGCAACTTTGCGCTGAGCAAAACATGCAGGTTTGCGTCCCGTCTACCCCGGCGCAGGTTTACCACATGCTGCGTCGTCAGGCGCTGCGAGGTATGCGTCGTCCGCTGGTGGTGATGTCACCGAAGTCGCTGCTGCGTCATCCGCTGGCGGTGTCTACGCTGGACGAACTGGCAAATGGTACTTTCCTGCCAGCCATTGGCGAAGTAGATGAACTTGATCCTAAAGGCGTGAAGCGTGTCGTGATGTGTTCTGGTAAGGTTTATTACGACCTGCTGGAGCAACGCCGCAAGAACGACCAAAAAGATGTCGCCATTGTGCGCATCGAACAGCTCTATCCGTTCCCGCATAAAGCGGTGCAGGAAGCGCTGAAACCATTTGCTCACGTACATGATTTTGTCTGGTGCCAGGAAGAGCCGCTCAACCAGGGCGCATGGTACTGCAGCCAGCATCATTTCCGTGAAGTAATTCCATTTGGGTCAGCTCTGCGTTATGCAGGTCGCCCGGCCTCTGCCTCTCCGGCAGTAGGGTATATGTCCGTTCACCAGAAGCAGCAACAAGATCTGGTAAATGACGCGCTGAACGTCGATTAAATAAAGGATAAATAATGAGTAGCGTAGATATTCTTGTTCCCGACCTGCCTGAATCCGTAGCGGATGCAACGGTTGCAACCTGGCACAAAAAACCGGGCGATGCAGTACGTCGTGATGAAGTACTGGTAGAAATCGAAACTGACAAAGTGGTACTGGAAGTACCGGCATCAGCGGACGGTATTCTTGATGCGGTTCTGGAAGATGAAGGGACAACCGTCACTTCTCGCCAGATCCTCGGTCGCCTGCGTGAAGGCAATAGCACCGGTAAAGAAACCAGTGCTAAGTCTGAAGAGAAAGATTCTACTCCGGCACAGCGCCAGCAGGCGTCTCTTGCTGAGCAGAACAACGATGCCCTGAGCCCGGCGATCCGTCGCCTGCTGGGTGAGCATAACCTCGAAGCCAGCGCTATCAACGGCACCGGTGTCGGCGGTCGTATCACCCGTGAAGATGTTGAAAAACATCTGGCGAAAGCTCCGGCTGCGAAAGCCGAAGCAAAAGCCCCGGCTGCAGCACCTGCACCGCAGGCTCAACTGGGCGCGCGTGGCGAAAAACGTGTTCCGATGACTCGTCTGCGCAAACGCGTAGCCGAGCGTCTGCTGGAAGCGAAAAATTCTACCGCCATGCTGACCACGTTCAACGAAGTCAACATGAAGCCAATCATGGACCTGCGTAAGCAATACGGTGATGCGTTCGAGAAACGCCACGGTATCCGTCTGGGCTTTATGTCTTTCTACGTGAAAGCGGTTGTTGAAGCGCTGAAACGCTATCCGGAAGTGAACGCGTCCATCGACGGCGATGACGTGGTTTACCACAACTACTTTGATGTCAGCATGGCGGTCTCCACGCCGCGTGGCCTGGTCACGCCGGTCCTGCGTGATGTGGATCTGCTGGGTATGGCTGACATTGAGAAGAATATTAAAGAACTGGCAGTTAAAGGTCGCGACGGCAAGTTGACGGTCGAAGATCTGACGGGTGGTAACTTCACCATCACTAACGGTGGTGTGTTCGGTTCCCTGATGTCTACGCCGATCATCAACCCACCGCAGAGCGCCATCCTGGGTATGCATGCCATCAAAGATCGTCCGATGGCGGTAGACGGCAAGGTTGAAATCCTGCCGATGATGTATCTGGCGCTGTCTTATGACCACCGTCTGATCGATGGTCGTGAGTCAGTAGGCTTCCTGGTAACCATTAAAGAGTTGCTGGAAGATCCAACGCGTCTGCTGCTGGACGTGTAGTTAATAAGAGTATCACCTGCCCCGTAGGTCTGGACGCTTATCAGACCTACGGGTAAAAGATAACGATTACCTGAAGGATGGACAGAACACATGAACTTACATGAATATCAGGCAAAACAACTTTTTGCCCGCTATGGCTTACCGGCACCGGTGGGTTATGCCTGTACTACTCCGCGTGAAGCCGAAGAAGCTGCATCTAAAATCGGTGCTGGCCCGTGGGTAGTGAAATGTCAGGTTCACGCTGGTGGCCGTGGTAAAGCGGGCGGTGTGAAGGTGGTAAACAGCAAAGAAGACATTCGCGCTTTTGCTGAACACTGGCTGGGTAAACGTCTGGTCACTTACCAGACAGACGCTCATGGCCAACCGGTAAATCAGATTCTGGTTGAAGCCGCGACCGACATTGGTAAAGAACTTTACCTCGGCGCAGTTGTTGACCGTAGCTCCCGTCGCGTGGTCTTCATGGCCTCTACCGAAGGCGGCGTGGAAATCGAAAAAGTGGCGGAAGAAACCCCGCATCTGATCCACAAAGTGGCGCTCGATCCGCTGGCAGGCCCGATGCCTTACCAGGGGCGTGAGCTGGCGTTCAAACTGGGTCTGGAAGGTAAACAGGTTCAGCAGTTCACCAAGATCTTCATGGGTCTGGCGACTATCTTCCTGGAGCGCGATCTGGCGCTGATCGAAATCAACCCGCTAGTTGTGACTAAGCAGGGTGACCTGATCTGCCTCGACGGCAAACTGGGCGCTGACGGCAACGCACTGTTCCGCCAGGCTGACCTGCGCGAAATGCGCGACCAGTCTCAGGAAGATCCGCGTGAAGCGCAGGCTGCACAGTGGGAACTGAACTACGTTGCGCTGGACGGCAACATCGGTTGTATGGTTAACGGTGCGGGCCTGGCAATGGGCACCATGGACATCGTTAAGCTGCACGGCGGCGAACCGGCTAACTTCCTCGACGTTGGCGGCGGTGCGACCAAAGAGCGTGTAACCGAAGCGTTCAAAATTATCCTCTCTGATGACAATGTTAAAGCCGTACTGGTTAACATCTTCGGCGGTATCGTACGTTGCGACCTGATCGCTGACGGTATCATCGGCGCGGTAGCAGAAGTAGGCGTAAACGTTCCGGTCGTGGTACGTCTGGAAGGTAACAACGCTGAACTCGGCGCGAAAAAACTGGCTGATAGCGGCCTGAATATTATTGCAGCGAAAAGTCTGACGGATGCAGCTCAGCAGGTTGTTGCCGCAGTGGAGGGGAAATAATGTCAGTTTTAATTAATAAAGATACCAAGGTTATCTGCCAGGGCTTCACCGGTAGCCAGGGGTCATTCCACTCTGAACAAGCGATCGCTTACGGTACGCAAATGGTCGGTGGCGTTACGCCGGGCAAAGGCGGCACCACGCATCTGGGTCTGCCAGTGTTCAACACCGTACGTGAAGCAGTAGAAGCGACCGGCGCAACCGCCACCGTTATCTACGTTCCGGCGCCATTCTGCAAAGACTCCATCCTGGAAGCAATTGATGCAGGCATCAAGCTTATCATCACCATCACCGAAGGTATCCCAACGCTGGATATGCTGACCGTGAAAGTGAAGCTGGATGAAGCTGGCGTACGCATGATCGGCCCGAACTGCCCAGGCGTTATCACTCCGGGTGAATGTAAAATCGGTATCATGCCGGGCCACATTCACAAGCCGGGTAAAGTGGGTATCGTTTCCCGTTCAGGTACCCTGACCTATGAAGCGGTTAAGCAGACTACCGACTATGGTTTCGGCCAGTCTACCTGTGTAGGCATCGGTGGTGACCCGATCCCAGGCTCTAACTTCATCGACATCCTGAAGCTGTTCCAGGAAGATCCGCAGACTGAAGCGATCGTCATGATCGGTGAGATCGGCGGTAGCGCGGAAGAAGAAGCGGCTGCTTACATCAAAGATCATGTAACCAAGCCGGTTGTAGGTTACATCGCGGGTGTGACTGCGCCGAAAGGTAAGCGTATGGGTCACGCGGGTGCGATCATCGCGGGTGGTAAAGGTACAGCGGATGAGAAATTCGCTGCGCTGGAAGCTGCAGGCGTGAAAACTGTTCGTAGCCTGGCCGATATCGGCGAAGCGCTGAAAACCGTTATTAAGTAAGAAATAAAAAAACAGCCCTGACTCTCTGCATAGTCAAGGGCTGGTCCCGTTTCGACATGGTTGGCCATCTGATGATGGCCTTTTTTATGTCTGCAATTCATCTTTTGTCTGTGCGTTATTTTTATAACCTGCTTAAAGCTATACGATTTTTCTTCTGTAGGTAATAACCATCATGGCATTCAATATTTATCTTGCAATTTGATCATAATCATCTGCATAAATGAGATTATTTTTTGCGGTGAGCATCATTCTTTCTCCTGATGAAATTCTGCATATTACCGGCTTTAATTTCATTAATGCCGGAGGATACCGTGTCGTTGAAAATCCAGGATGATTACCTACAACGTTTTTTCTCGATAGCAAAAGTATTCTCCAGTGCGACTGGATTAGCCACTGTTGTGGTTGATGTTAGCGGAAAAACTCTCTCGGATTGCCATAACTTTAATTCGTTCTGCACATTAATGCGGGCGGATGAACGCTATTGTGTGAGTTGCCAAAAGTGCGACAAGTATTGTGCTTTTGAAGGATTAAAACACCTTAAACCCAGAATACTCAGCTGTCACGCAGGGCTAAGTCTGTTTTCTATGCCATTAATTCGCGAGGGGCATCTGTACGGTTTTATGCTCTGTGGGCAGGTGCGGGCAAAATATCAGGAATATAAAACTATCGTTATTGATAATGAATGCTCATGGATGGATGAACCAAAAATAAAAGCTGAATGGAGTCAGGTAGCGGTAGTAGATAATAATGCGCTGGTGGCATCAGCTAATTTATTAAGTTTTATTGTTGATAATTTCGGGACAGAACAGCAGCAATCGGATGAGTTTGTTATTCCGCCGACCAGTTACACGCGTCATTATTTTACAGAACCTTCCCGACACGAAAAAAAGCTTCTGGCAGCGTTGCGTTATATTGATGAGAATTTATATAGTGAATTATCTCTGGAATCCGTAGCGGCTCATGTCTGCTTAAGCGCAAACTATTTCAGCCGTTTTTTTAAGAAACGGCAGGGCGTTAACTTTAAAACCTGGGTGAATCAGAAAAAAATGCAAAAAGCGGGGGAGTTATTGCACGATCCCATTCATTCAATAGACAGCATTGCCCGGAAACTCCAATACGCACAAACCAGTTACTTTTGCCGCGTTTTCCGGGCGGCGCATCAAACGTCGCCCCAGTCTTTTCGTCATGCCAGACTGTCGCAGTAAAGGTTTTCTGGCAGCGTGATGGCTTCAGGGATAAAAGAGAGCCGATCGCTCAGGGTTACCACATCACCAATCACTATCAGCGCAGGGGGGAGGATGTTAGCTTCCTGCGCCTTGCTCAGTAGTGAACCGAGCGTACAGGTCAGTCGGCGTTGGTTATCCCGGGTGGCGGACATAATTAGCGCTGCAGGTGTATCTGCCGATTTTCCACCCATCAATAATTCCTCACAGATAAACGCCAGATTGGCGATACCCATGACGATAACCAGCGTACCATTCAGTTTGGCCAGCTGACGCCAGTCCTGCTGTTGGTTGCCTTCCCGCGTATGACCGGTTACCACGTGAAATCCCGAGGCGAAATCGCGGTGTGTTACCGGAATCCCGGCATAGGTCAGGCCACCAATAGTTGAGCTGATACCCGGCACCACTTCAAACGGGATTCCCGTCTCGACGAGATCCTCAACTTCTTCAGCCCCACGTCCAAAAACATACGGATCGCCGCCTTTCAGACGCACAATATTATTGTGCGTTTGGGCATACTGGACAAGCAGTGCATTGATTTCATCCTGCGGTACACAATGGAAGCCTGGGTTTTTGCCGACATTGATAAGCAGACAATCAGGTAATGCCCATTCCAAAATTTTAGGATTGACCAGCCGATCGTAAATAATGACATCAGCCTGTTTAATGCACATCATTGCTTTGAGGGTAAGTAATGAAATATCACCGGGACCTGCCCCAACGAGCCAGACCTTTCCGAAAGTTTTCACATTGTGTCCTTTATCACATCATTCAAAAAAAGGCAGAAACTACATCAAGGAATGATAAAAAGCAGTCGTTTGCCCGTAAGTTATAACGTGAAATTATCCAAAATTATCGCACTGATAATATTGATTAATCTCGCAAAGTTTTTTCTGCAATAAACAAGATAACTTGAAAAATTATTAAGAACTTATTGGCACTATTTGCTTGGATTTAACCTTATTTAAATTGTGTTTATTGTTGCCCTTGAGTATTATCGGTTAATATTTATCCGCCATCAGTGTGAGCAAATCATGGATTGGATCAATGACATTAATGGATGAAATAAAATATAACTCTCGGTGCTTATCTGGGTATCTTGAATTATTTTTTATAAATTAAACTATTTTTGCACGCTGCATATGGAAGAGGTTATGAGAGGAAAAATACCTAAGACGGAGTTGCTGGTAACTTTTGAAGTTGTTGCGCGTCACGAAAGTTATACCCGGGCAGCTGAAGAGCTGGCTTTAACACAAAGTGCTGTTTTCCGCCAGGTAAATGCACTGGAGGATTTTCTCAATACCGCGCTATTTAATCATGCCAAAAAACGCATTTTTTTAAATGCGGCTGGCAAACACTATTTAAGTATCGTTAAAGAAACGTTAAATAAACTTGAACGAGATACGACGACGATAATGACCTGGCAGCCAACGGTACAGGTTATTGAGCTGGCGGTGAATCCGACGTTCAGCACGCACTGGCTGATCCCAAACCTGCGTGAATTTAACAAACTTAATCCTGATATTATCGTGAACATTCATTCCCTGGCGAATATTGGTGATTTTCTCAATCGAGAGTATGACGCGGCAATTATGCGTGAAGACTTTTATTCGCCATGGTCAGGGGTTGAGTACCTGTTTGAAGAGGAAATTCTGCCGGTATGCAGCCGCTGTTTGCTGGCCGAACCGGAACGAAAACTGGCGGTGAACGAATTACTAAACGAATTTCCGCTCTTGCACCAAAGTACGCGCATCAAAGGGTGGCAGGAGTGGTTTGCGCTGTCAGATGTCAGCAGTCCGCTGGTGAATAAAGGTCCGAGATTTGATTTGTTATCGATGCTGATCGCGGCGGTCCGTTCTAATCTGGGCGTTGCGCTGCTCCCGCGTTTTGCCATTCAGCACGATCTGGACAGTGGTGATATGGTCATTCCTTGCGATGTTCCAATGCGTACCGGGAATCGATTTATTATGACGTGGCGTGAAGAGAAATCGGAATCCGAGCATTTACAGATTTTCCGTAACTGGTTGCTCAGTAAGTCCGTGGTATCGGCTGCCTGAGGGTGGCTTGCGCCTTATCAGGCCTACAACGATGGGTAGGCCGGATAAGACGCGTTAGCATCGTTATCCGGCAAAAGAACGGCTACCAATCAATCCCAACCTGTGCCTGAATACCGCGGTCAAACGCGTGTTTGACCGGGCGGATTTCACTGACCGTATCGGCCAGTTCCAGTAACAGCGTATGGCATCCGCGCCCTGTGACGATAACGCTCTGACCGGCAGGGCGATTTTCGATGGCGCTGATAACCTCTTGCGTATCCAGATAGTGGTAAGCCAGCATGTAGGTGAGTTCATCCAGCACCACTAGATCGTAATGCGCATCAGCCAGCATGCGCTTACTCTCCTGCCACACAACCGTTGCCGCCTCGATATCTGCTTGCCGATTTTGGGTTTCCCAGGTAAATCCGGTGCCCATAATATGGAACTCGACGCCGAGCGGTTGCAGTGTGTTGTACTCGCCATTATCCCACTGACCTTTAATAAACTGCGCGATGCCAACGGTTTTTCCGTGACCCACTGCGCGCGTTGCCGTGCCAAAGGCTGCGGTGGATTTTCCTTTTCCGTTGCCGGTGAAGACAATCAGGATCCCTTTCTTCTCCGTTGCAGCCGCTACGCGGGTATCAACCTGCTCTTTCAGCTTCTGCTGACGCTGACGGTGTCTGTCGTTATTGGCGCGCGCTTCCATGGAAACTCCTTAATGCCCTGCCGGACAAGTTGCGCAGCGATGCTGCTGCTCGAACTGGCTAAAGAAGTTATTGCCTTTGTCATCCACTAATACGAAGGCCGGCATATTTTTAACTTCCATCATCCATACGGCTTCCATTCCCAGTTCGGGATATTCAAGGCACTGCAGGCTTTTCACGTACTGCTGCGCCAGCAGGGCTGCGGCACCGCCAATGCTGCCGAGGCTAAATCCACCGTGTTTGTGACAGGCATCAGTGACCTGCTGGCTGCGGTTACCCTTGGTGAGCATAATGAGGCTGCCGCCTTGTGCCTGGAAAGCATCGACATACCCATCCATGCGCCCGCCGGTGGTGGGCCCCATCGAGCCACAGGCCTGATTTTCCGGGGTTTTGGCGGGACCAGCGTAGTAAACGATATGCTTTTTCATGTATTCCGGCATAGGTTCGCCGTTATCCAGTCGTGCTTTGATGTTCGCGTGGGCGATATCGCGAGCGACAACAATCGGGCCGCTTAACGACAGGCGTGTACCAATGGGCAGAGCGGAAAGGTCATGCAGGATGTCACGCAGCGGACGGTTCAGATCCAGTTGTACGGTCTGAGCGCCGTTTTCTACCCGGTGAGAATCGGGGATAAATTTGCCCGGATTATGCTCGAGTTTTTCCAGCCAGATACCGTGTTTATTAATTTTGGCCTTAATGTTGCGGTCGGCAGAGCAGGAGAGGGCCATCGCGATTGGGCAGGAGCCGCCGTGGCGCGGTAAGCGAATTACGCGGATATCGTGGGCAAAGTATTTGCCGCCAAACTGCGCCCCGATGCCAAACTCGCGGCTGGCATTGAGCAACTCGGCTTCCAGCGCCGTATCACGGAACGCCTGGCCCAGCTCGTTCCCGCTGGTGGGTAGATTATCGTAATATTTGGTTGAAGCCAGTTTGGCGACTTTCAGCGCCTGGTCGGCGGATAAGCCCCCAACCACAAAAGCGATGTGATATGGCGGGCAAGCGGCTGTACCCAGTGATTTCATTTTTTCGATCAGGAACGCAGTGAGTTTTTCCGGCTGTAGAATGGATTTGGTTTCCTGGTACAGTGCAGCTTTGTTAGCTGAGCCGCCACCTTTATTGACGAACAGGAAACGGTATTCGTTACCTGGGGTGGCGCTAATATCGATTTGTGCGGGCAGGTTGGTCTGGGTATTGACCTCGGTATACATATCCAGCGGGGCATTTTGCGAGTAACGCAGGTTGTTTTCGGTAAAGGTGGAATACACGCCTTTGCTTAATGCTTCTGCGTCATCGCCGCCGGTCCAGACATGTTGTCCTTTGCTGGCCACAATGGTTGCCGTCCCGGTATCCTGGCAGTTGGGCAGTACGCCTTTAGCTGAAACCTCTGCATTGCGCAGCAGCTGCAATGCGACGTACTTATCGTTACTGCTGGCCTGTGGGTCGTGCAAAATGCTGGCAATCTGTTTTAAATGTCCGGCGCGCAGGAAAAATGAAGCCTCATAAAACGCCTGCTGTGCTAACAAGGTTAACGCTTCCGGTGCAACCTTGATCACTTCCTCTCCGTCTAACTCCGTTACCGTAACGTGCTGGTTACTCAGTAATTCATACTCGGTACTATCTTTACTCTGAACAAAGAGTTCCTGCCAGACAAATGGTTTAGACATGTTTACTTCTCACCTCTTCGTGTTGTTTGCCGGATGGCGCTCCGCTTATCCGGCCTACGATTAACGCATTGATGTAGGCCGGATAAGCGAAGCGCCATCCGGCGTAAAGTTATTTGGCTAAAAAGACATTGGCTTTTGTTGCTTCGGCGACATATTCGATAGTTTGCTGGGCTCGAACGCTGTTACCGGCTGCATCCAGCGGCGGAGAATAGACCGCAATCGCATATTCGCCAGGGACAACGGCAACCATGCCGCCGCCGACGCCGCTTTTCGCCGGGATGCCAACGGTGTACAGCCATTTACCGCTACCGTCGTAAAGCCCGGCGATTGCCATTTCTGCCAGCACCTGCGGAACATATTTCTCGTTCAGCAACTGTTTACCGTTGAACGGAGATTTGCCTTTGTTCGCGAGTACGGCACCCATTTTGGCCAGTTGCTCAACGGTGATATCCACCGAGCACTGGCGGGTATAAATTTCGACGGCTTCGTCAGTGTTGCCATAGAAGCTGTTATAGGATTCCATCAGCTTGGCCAGCGCCTGATTGTGCTGGTTGGTTTCCATTTCAGATTTGAAAACCGGTTCGTTCACGGTGAGAGTGGCATCGGCCCAGACGTTCAGGTTGTCGAGAATTTTGTTCCAACGATCGGTTTTGTCTTTGGCTTCGATCAGGCTAACGGTGCTCATGGCCCCGGCGTTTACCAGCGGGTTTTCAGGCGCGCCTTTGGTCAGTTCAACGGCTAAACCTGAGTTGAATGGCATACCGGTGGCATTGGCGCCAAGTTTATCCAGCACTACCTGAGGACCGTGCTGCTCCATGGCGAGCGCCATGGTGAACACTTTACTCAGGGATTCCATTGGGAAAGGTTTGTTAACATCGCCAACCTGGTAGATCTTGCCGTCCACCGTCGCAATGGTGATGGCAAAATTTTTCGGGCTATAGGTCGCCAGAGCAGGGATGTAGTCGGCGACTTTTCCATCGTTGTTACTTTTGTACTTCTGATGAGCCTGTTCTATCAGCTTGGCGTAGTCGGGCGTGGTTTGCGCGAATGTGGTTGCGCTAAACAAGACGCTGAAAGAAAAGAGACTCACGCCGAGAATTGTTTTATTCATTATGCATTCCTGTTGGTGTTGTTGGGAAAACTATCCTGTAGGCCGGATAAGGCGTTCACGACGCCATCCGGCGTTAACACGGTATAATTGCCGGATGGCAACGCTGACGCGTTTTATCCGGCCTACGATTAGTCGTTCTTCTACTGTTAGGACAAAGCGACTTCCGTTTCGGTAACCGGACGTTCTTGTTCCGGGGTCTTCACCGGCGCAGTTCCACGGCAACCCTGGCCGTAGTGTTCGCCTTCCCAACGGCCCACGATGGCAGCACCCATTGCGTTACTCATAACGTTGGTGGCGGAACGACCCATATCGAGGAACGGATCGACACCCATCAGCAGAATCAGGCCAGCTTCTGGAATGTTGAACTGGTTCAGGGTTGCAGCGATAACCACCATTGATGCGCGCGGTACGCCTGCCATTCCTTTTGAGGTCAGCATCAGGATCAACAGCATGGTGATTTGCTCGCCCATGCTCAGTTCGATGTTGCACGCCTGGGCAATAAAGACGGTGGCAAATGAGCAATAAGCCATGGAACCGACCAGGTTAAAGGAATAACCGATAGGCAGAACGAAGCTGGCGATTTTTGAAGAAACACCGAATTTTTCCAGCTTGTCCAGCGTACCCGGGAAGGCGGCTTCAGAGCTTGAAGTGGTAAAGGCCAGCAGAGCGGGTTCGAGGATTGATTTAGTTAACCGTGCGATGCAAGGCCCGACGATCATAGTAGACAGGCCAATCAGGATTGCCCACAGCATACCCAATGTCAGGTAGAACTCACCCATGAAGATCCCGGCGCTAACCATCACACCCAGACCACGTTCGGCAATCAGACCTGAAATAGCGGCAAAAACGGTCAGTGGTGCAAACAGCATGACGTAACCCGTCAGCTTCAGCATGACGTGCACCAGTGAATCCAGCACTTTCACGATAGGATCGGCTTTTTCACCAATCGCAGCGAGGCTGCAACCGAGGAAGATTGAGAACACGACGATCTGCAGAATTTCGTTACGCGCCATCGCATCGACAATACTGGTCGGTACCGCGTGTGAGATGAATACTTTCAGCGTGAATGGCTCTGAC
The DNA here is from genome assembly GCF_014596815.2 of Citrobacter sp. C13. Classification (NCBI taxonomy): domain Bacteria; kingdom Pseudomonadati; phylum Pseudomonadota; class Gammaproteobacteria; order Enterobacterales; family Enterobacteriaceae; genus Citrobacter; species Citrobacter sp. C13. The sequence goes on along the minus strand of NZ_CP115024.1, from coordinate 3,326,456 downwards.
TTAACGGCGGCAACGGCTCCGACGTCATGTGGCACAAAGTTGATACCTGCGCCTGGCTGGAAGATATTAACGATAACCAGACCCAGTGCAATTGACACCAGAGAGGCGCAAATAAACAGGAAGAAGGTTTTCGAAAATATACGTCCCAGCGTTTTGGCATCGCCCATTTTGGCAATACCCACAACCAGAGTTGAAATAACCAATGGAGCGATAATCATTTTCACCATACGTAAGAATATAGTGGTGAAAATGGAAATATCTGCTGCATAAGATTTTGCTGTTTCAGCCGCGGCCATATTATTTATGGCCACCCCGGCAATCATGCCGAGTATCAGGCCTAATATGATCATCTTCGTTAAACTAATTTTCTTCATGTGTACTCCATCGGATAAAGGCTGGTAATTGGAATTGTGTAGGGTGGCGTGCGCCTGAACCTGGACAGCAGCTCAGACGCACGCCTGTTGTGACCAACCGCATGAATAATTCGAAGCACTGTGATACAGCTGAATTCTGTGCTCCAATGGTTGTTATTGTGTTTTTTTGTTACAAGTCAAACTCAATACTTAATAATGGAGCGTGTTGCTGCGCACCATAAACATCATTGTCACCGACATTGCCGGAAATAATATCCCGTGGCATGACGATTTTTACGGCATTCGCTGGATCGAACCAGACGATATTGTGAATAAACTCAGGCTCAACATTATATAAACCGGCAATAAGCTGCGGCGTTAATTGCTCGCAGGCTTTTACCCGCTGATAGTCTTCCCTTGTTTTAAATAAAATATCTAAAACTAGTTCGTACGGTCCGGCGTTTTTGGAACGAATTACTTGCGCCAGTGAACAAATTGAGTGTTTCATGCCTGAACTCCTTCTGGCGTCACCTGTTCAATGTGGAAATCAAAACGCAGCGCATCGCTCGCTTCAATCAGGTGATAGATCGAGAACTCATACACCGGTCCACTTTGAATATCAGATGGCGAGAACGGGAAGGCGAGGTTGCCCGCAGTCGCAATGCGATTTTCATAGCCGTAGTGCAGCAGGGTAGAGCGCACAAGCGAGCAAACGCTGTTGGCGATATCCTGCGTTGGCGCAACGACATCCAGTAAAATTCCCAGTTCATGGCCCGCAGTTTTCATCGGCTCATGGTTGCCCATCACACCGTTCTTACCGTACAGGTGGAACGTCATGCGAATACTGTCGTCATTCAGCGAGAGGTTACGTGCCACGCTTGCCTGTACCTCTTCAAGAATCGTGTCAATCCCGGCAATCATAATCGGGTCACGTGTTCCGGCGATGGTCAGGCAACGGAAGCCAACCTGGCGTGCACCTTCCAGTTTCAACGCATACGGTGTTTCTTCATGGCGTGAACCGCTGACATACACTTCACCCTCGTTAACCTGGGTGAAAGTGCATGCCTTCAGGTTCAGCACACCGCCTGGCCCTGGCAGGAAGTACGGATCTGACTTTTCGTACAGGGTGTGTGCTGCTGCGGAAGTCTCGGTGAACTTACGCTTGGGATTGAACGCCTTCAGCGTAAAGCCGTTATCGTCAATGATTCCCATCGCACAATCTGAGCCGGAACCAGGGGTGGCGGCAATGGCTGCACACTCAAGGATCTTACCGCAATGAAGCGCCAGACCTTCATCAAAGCCCTGCATAATCGGCAGCGCGGCGAAGCAGGCCGGATCGTAGGCACGTCCGCCCAGGACCACCTGCGCACCGGCTTTCAGCGCACGCTGGAAAGGCTCGATGCCCATTTGTGCGACAATGTAGGTGCTCTCTTCAATGGCCTCGTGAGTCAGTTCCGGCACAAAATCGAGCGCAGTGATTTTGCCGTTATCCAGCGCCTGATGAACGATTTCTTTGTCGACATCAGACGGAATTAGCGCCATTGAGAAAGACAGTTTTTCTTCCTGCGCGATCTCATGGATTATCTGGCGACACCACTCCAGATGCGGAGCTGCGCCAGAACCACCAGCTGTGCCGATTACTACCGGGATGTTGTTCTTAACGCCTGCCACAATCATATAGCGCAGATCGCGTTTCACACCGGCCCTGTCAGTAAAGGGTTTACCTGCCCCCAGGTAGTGGGGGCCAGGATCGGAGGAACCTGCGTCAACAGCAATAAGATCCGGTGACTCTTCCATGGCTTTACGAAAACTTTCTTCCGGGAAGCCATAACCCAGGATAGCCGTAGGCGATAAGATCTTAAATGTGCGTGCCATCTCTTAATCCTTAGTTTGCAACAACGCGATGGTGCGGTTCATTTCGTTAAACACGATGTTGAGACCTTCATCGAAACCCATACCCGGTTTAACCAGCATGCGCATTGGACGCGCGGCAAGTGCCACGTGTACGCAGGTGCGGGCACTGATCTCGGTTTCGTTACAGGTACCGCCCTGATAGGCTTCCATCGCGTGTTTGTTGCAATACAGCACCGCATCAACGATGTTGTGAATACCGCCCAGATCCGGAGTCTTGATCTGTACCATGTGGCAGCTGCCTGCATCGGTAAAGTCCACGATATCCTGATAGGTGTTACACCATTCATCCGCAACGATTTTCACGCCGGAACCCAGACGAGTCAGCTCTTTGGTGATGGCGGTCAACATGCGGATCTGATCCGGCTTGTTACCGGCATCAACCGGACCTTCGATATACAGCGGCAGACCCTGGGCTTCGGCTTCCAGGCTGGCGATGTATTCGGCGCAACGCACTGGATCCATATCGAAGATCAGACCGATCGTGCCGTACACATCAATGTGCAGCGTCGGGTGATAACGTTCGCTGGTGCGCAGGCTTAAGATGCGGTCGGATAACCAACGTACATACTCACGCAGTTTTTCGCCTTTAAAGCCCAGCTTCTCTTCCACGTTGTTGATCAGCGCATGCGGCAGGACGTCCACACCTTTGAGGATCATCTTATCAACGGCGATATAACGGTCGTCACCGCTCTGACCAAATAATGGAATGGCTTCCGGGACGCACGGCAGTTGCCATTCATCGCAAACCACTTCAGTTTTCAGACGACCGGTAGCCAGCGCCGCAGCGTCGAGCAGCGCCTGAGACAAACCATAGCGGACGGCGGTATGCAGCAGATGACCGTCAATACGCAGTTGGTCAAAGAAACGCGCGTTCGGCAGGAACGAATCAACGTCACGACCTTCCAGTAACGGCTTGATGTGGTCGTTGAGGAACGGAATGAAGTTTTCAGCCAGGAACAGTGGGTCACGACCGCCTGCACCTGAATATTGCACCGCTGCGCAATCGCCCACAGCTACCGCGCCGTTTTCCAGAATCAGCTGTACGGAAACACATTCACCCGCCTGACGAACAGACGTAAATCCAGGCGTTACCGGATCGCCGGTATAGATAAACCCGTCATGACCGGCACCGTTTTTGATGGCCTGCTGATCGTCAAAATAAAATGAGGAGTAGCCAGCTGTGAAAAGGGCCTGTTTAATTTTCATTATGGTCTTCCTATTAATTTACTGTGGGATACGGCGTTGATGTCATCAATGACCATCTGGAAAGAAGGCTTGCGACCTTCGAAATGTGCGCGCTCTGCAACGTAGTCGTGGTGCAGGGCGAGAATATCTTTCGGCAGCGGCACTGCACCGGCTTCAAGAATACGGATTGCGCCTGTGTTATCGCGAACAGGCAGGATCTTACCGGCGTTACAGGCGGCAGGAGCGAAAGGCACATCCAGCACGCCAGCTTCAAAGGCCAGCACCGTACCGCGCGCAATGTCGCCATTGCCCAGTTCGAAGACTTTCTTCAATACCGCGCGGACTTCGCTCTTAATCAGGTCAACTTCCTGCTCCACGGCAGCGCACTGCGGGAATTTCTGATCGCTGACCATGTTGAGCATCTGGCGTGACGCTTTCAGACCCTGGGCGTTAGCTGCCGCGGTTGGGATACCGAATGCTTCGTGCGGACTTTTGGTAATGACTTTTGTGGCACCAGACATACCGGCAACCGCTGCACCCCAGGCGATAACGGAGAAGGCTTTTGCTTCATCTTCCGGGAATCCGCCCATCCACTGGTGGAAAACGGTGCTCAGCTCGTAATCGTCGAAGCCATGGTTATGGAAGTATTCGTGGGACAGTTCACGCAGTGCCTGAATAGCAGCGATATCCTGTGTCAGGCTACCGACCTGGCCGTAACCGACGGTAATAGACTTCACGCCCTGCTCCAGCGCCAGCAGACCTTCGATAATCGCGACTGAGTGGGACATGAACGGCGGGATCAGCGTGCCGGTCAGCGGACCAAACGGCTCACGGTTGATGCGAATGCCGTTCTCTTCGTACAGACCCATCAGACGGTCGCAGTACTGCCAGTCGCGGATAGATTTTTCCAGGGTGACGCGTTTGGCGTAAGGGATGTTGTAGGAGATACCGCCGCCTTCGTAGCTGGTAAAGCCACTGGCCATGGCGATTTCTGCCAGCAGACGCGCATCCGGTGTACCGTGGCGAACCTGGATCGGTTTATCCAGCGATTCAGTCATACGACGGCAGGCAGCAACCCCGTGATTGACGACCGGTAAACCATTCAGCTTGGAAGTACCTGCTTCGATGGATTTTTGGATCCCGACAGCGGCTTCTTCATAGCGGTTCAGACGGGTATAGGCATCGATAGTACTTGGCAGGAGGTCGCACTCTTCCTGCAATGTTTTGAGCAGCGCAATATGCTCATCCATTAATGCCACACCTGCGCGCGGCTGGCTCAGAGTTTTACCCTCCTGATCGGCCTTCAGCAGGGCGAGGGAGAAACGCTTTTTCTCTGGAATTGATTGCTGGTACTTCACGCCATCTTCGAAGTTCTCAACGTCTTTACCGGTTTCCCAGGTTTGTAACACCTGATGCCTTTCGGTCATGAATTCGTCATGGGTCAATTTTTTATTTCGAAGTTCCATTCGTAGCTGCCTTAAGTTTTATAGGGTTAAACACTGAATGCTGGTGCGAGCAGCGGCTTGCGGGTACAGCCTGGCGACGTTTGCCAGTAGCGGGAGCAGGCCATTTGAATCGCGGTAATACTCAAACTGATTCGGTAACAGAATTCTTTTGCCCTGGTCGTCCAGCTCCCTGTATTTGAGCCAGTTATGGATATCGAACTGGCTGGCGCGAGAGAGCCATCCCCCTGAACCGACGACTTTGCGTACGGTGGTGAGATCGCGACCCATCTGTAAATCCACATTACCCACGCAGGTGCAAACCTGCTTTTTAGTGCCCGCGTGGCGCTCAGCGGCATAGCCCACGCATAAACCTGCCAGCAGGGTGTCGAAATATTTCTCTTCCTCGCTGAGTGGCAGGTAATCCGGTTGCCCAACCAAGTGGCGTAGATAGCGGTAAAACGCTTCCTCGCGCTGTGGCTGCTGGGCGAAGATGACTTTCACCATATCCTGCGTGCTTTCTCCCACCACAACGGCGGAAACGCGCATGCCAAGGTCGCCTTCAACGGTACGTTTGACGAACGGTTCAGGAACACCATGCAGGACGGTATCGGGGGAGAGGGTATTCGCGCTGGCCGAATAGACATCCGTGGTGGCTCCGCCCATATCAATCAGCATGAATTCCTTCCATGCGCTGTCGTAATCGCTAATGGCTTTGACTAACTCATATACCGTCCATGGCGTCGGCATAGGCTCTTCGCCTGTTTCGCCGACGATAACGTCCAGACCTTTGCCTTTGACGATGCGTGACAAGAACACATCGCAAATCGCCTGGCGCGCGGCAAACGGATTCGGGTGATCGAGGTCCGGCAGAATGTTGTCTACCGTGGTCAGATCCTTATGTCCCAGAATCGTTTGTATTTCGTCCTGAATGTCCCGGTTTCCGGCGTAGATAATGGCGCAATCAAGCTTTGAGCCTGCCAGCGCGTGTGCATTCGCCAGGCCGTAACTTTCTTCGCCACCGTCTGTCCCGCCGGTAAACAACAGAATGTCTGGTGGTGATGATTCCAGCTCCTGGATGTCATGACGGTTCAGCTTGTACGAATAATATTGCGCGATTTTCGCTCCTGCCGAATGGGCGGTAACTTTTGCCGACTCCAGCGTAATGGAAGGCACCAGCCCCATTGCTGCAACGGCGAGCCCACCTTTCGCTGAGGAGGAGTATTTCAACTGCACTTCACCACTTTTCAGTAACGGGCGAGCATCGGCAACATTCAGCACCTGATTCAGGCTGGCAAAAAAACCGTCTGCCAGATGATGTGTGGTGGTTGGGGTCAGGACATGGTTTACCAGGGTTAATTCCTCGCCTTCATGTGCGAAGAGGGCTGCCTTGGTCCATGTCGAGCCGATATCGACAGAAACTGTTTGCATCAGATGGCCTCTTCCAGGCAACGCTGTTCGAGGCCATTGTGTTGGTGAATATCATTAGTGATAAGCGCGCAAACATCTTCCAGATCGTGGCTGGGGGCGAAGACCCGGTTAAAGCCCATCTCTTTAAACTTCACTTCCACGTCGGCGAAGTCATGTTTACCGACGACCAGGTTGCCGCCGACGTACAGCAGAATGTCGCCAAGGCCGCGTTCGATGCAGCGCTCACGTAACCCGAGGCAGTCAATGTCGCCATGACCGTAGATAGAGGACACCACGATGGCATCGGCGCCTGTTTCAATCGCAGCATCAATATATTCATCCTGGCTCACCATCACCCCGAGGTTGATTACGTGAAAATCATGAGCAGTAAAAACGCGATCCAGAACTTTATTACCTACTGCATGGCAGTCAGCACCGATGACGCCAATAACAAGTGTAGATTTCTTCATGGGTAATCCTCTGTAGGGCTGATGGTCAATAAGTGAAATTATTTTCTAATATTTAGAACATGGATTGTGACAACCTCTTAATAGGGTTGGAGTTTCTGTGGAAGCGAAAAAGGAAGCAATTGATCTATTTTCAAAATATCCTGAGAAAAATGATTGTTATATTTATTTGGTGTAAAATTCTTTTGTAATCAATGTGATGCGATGTGTTTTTTTAACTGCTTTTAATTTATTAGAGAATTGGGTAATAAATGACTTGCCATGTTTGTGATCGAAATCTTATTTTGTTATGCGCGCCATTTATGACGTGTTTTAAATAATTTCAAAAATCCCAATTACTAATTAACTTGTGAACGACATAACGGTTTTTTATTTTTTAATCTTATATGTCATAATTCATTTTTGTTAAATTTAGGATAAAAATGATAAGGAAATGTTTGTGGCATATTTAATCTTTGCCACATAAGAGAAGAGGGGGTGTTAATGATAACTTTCAGTGATGATTTAAGCGAAACGTCAGCATTCTCTCGCAGAACGACAAACGCAATGCATCGGTCATTGTGGAACGTTTTCGCTTCCAGTTGAGATAGTTACATCTCGGTGTTAATTATAAGTAAAATTTAAATGAATAATTTGTATGAAATAACAAATCCATGACTTGCTAAACAAAAAACTGTGAGCTACCCAGCATTAGTGATTCTTTATCTGCTATCAATTTAGTCAGCCGGGCTGGTTAAAAGATCGTGTACATTTAAATAAATATCCTATCATTTGTAGTAACGGCAATTACTCATTGAAAAACATGTTGTTAACATGGCGTTTACTAGTAGCGTGAGTGCTAAACACTATTAACATTAAATTTGAAAATTGATTTAAATCAATGTTTAAAACTTGGAAAACAGCATCAAAAGAGGTTAAATTGCTTCAGATCAAATTGGTCTGAAAGTGGTAAATTAGCTATAAATTGATCACTATCGAAAAATGCAAATTTGTCTCGATAAAAACCTGTTTATTGTAAGGATTTTACGGCGTAATATAATTGCGGGATCAATTTGAGTGTTTTATTAACATGTTTGTAACTTTTCATCATTATCCTTTCTTCAAATGAGAGGGAAGGGTAGCGGCGGAAGGAAGCAGATAAATTTGTATTGGGGCATGCGTGTGACCCTTTCTAACGGGGTTCACTCTCGGAGTCTTCATGCGATGAGCAAGGAGTCATGATGTTAGATATAGTCGAACTGTCGCGCTTACAGTTTGCCTTGACCGCGATGTACCACTTCCTGTTTGTGCCACTGACGCTCGGTATGGCGTTCTTGTTGGCCATTATGGAAACGGTCTACGTCCTTTCCGGCAAACAGATTTATAAAGATATGACCAAGTTCTGGGGCAAGTTGTTTGGTATCAACTTCGCTCTGGGTGTGGCTACCGGTCTGACCATGGAGTTCCAGTTCGGGACTAACTGGTCTTACTACTCCCACTATGTAGGGGATATTTTCGGTGCGCCGCTGGCGATCGAAGGTTTGATGGCCTTCTTCCTCGAATCCACCTTTGTAGGTCTGTTCTTCTTCGGCTGGGACCGTTTGGGTAAAGTCCAGCATATGTGTGTCACCTGGCTGGTGGCTCTGGGTTCTAACCTGTCTGCGTTGTGGATTCTGGTTGCGAACGGCTGGATGCAGAACCCAATCGCAGCGGATTTCAACTTCGAAACCATGCGTATGGAGATGCTGAGCTTCTCTGAACTGGTGCTCAACCCGGTAGCACAGGTGAAATTTGTTCACACTGTGGCATCTGGTTATGTATGTGGCGCGATGTTCGTTCTGGGTATCAGCTCCTACTATATGCTGCGCGGTCGTGACTTCGCGTTTGCTAAACGTTCTTTTGCTATCGCTGCCAGCTTTGGTATGGCTGCTATTCTGTCTGTTATCGTTCTGGGTGATGAATCTGGTTACGAAATGGGTGACGTGCAGAAAACCAAACTCGCTGCGATTGAAGCAGAATGGGAAACTCAGCCTGCTCCAGCTTCCTTTACGCTGTTCGGTATTCCGGACCAGGATGCGCAGGAAAACCATTTTGCGATTCAGATTCCTTATGCGCTGGGCATCATTGCCACCCGCTCTGTTGATACACCGGTCATTGGTCTGAAAGACCTGATGGTGCAGCACGAAGAGCGTATCCGTAACGGGATGAAAGCGTATCAGTTGCTGGAAGAACTGCGTGCTGGTACTACCGACCAGGCCGTTCGCGACCAGTTCAACAGCATGAAGAAAGACCTGGGTTATGGTCTGCTGTTGAAACGCTATACGGATAACGTCACCGACGCGACCGAAGCGCAAATTCAGCAGGCAACGAAAGATTCTATTCCTCGCGTTGCGCCGCTGTACTTCGCTTTCCGTATCATGGTGGCATGCGGCATTCTGATGCTGGCAATCATTGCGGTGTCCTTCTGGACCGTGCTTCGTAACCGTATCGGTGAGAAAAAATGGCTGCTGCGCACCGCGCTGTATGCGATTCCTCTGCCGTGGATTGCTATTGAATCCGGTTGGTTTGTTGCAGAGTACGGTCGTCAACCGTGGGCGATTGGTGAAGTGTTACCAACAGCCGTAGCGAACTCTTCGCTGACTGCTGGCGACCTCATCTTCTCGATGCTATTGATTTGCGGCCTGTATACCCTGTTCCTGGTGGCTGAACTGTATCTGATGTTCAAGTTCGCACGCCTTGGGCCGAGTAGCCTGAAAACCGGTCGTTATCACTACGAGCAGTCCACTGTGACTTCTCAGCCGGCACGCTAAGACAGGAGTCGTCAAATGATCGATTATGAAGTATTGCGTTTTATCTGGTGGCTGCTGGTTGGCATTCTGCTGATTGGTTTTGCGGTCACTGATGGCTTCGACATGGGGGTGGGCATGCTCACCCGTTTCCTCGGTCGTAATGATACCGAGCGTCGAATTATGATTAACTCCATCGCCCCGCACTGGGACGGTAACCAGGTTTGGCTCATCACCGCGGGTGGCGCACTGTTCGCTGCCTGGCCGATGGTCTATGCAGCTGCGTTCTCCGGTTTCTATGTGGCGATGATTCTGGTTCTGGCGTCCTTGTTCTTCCGTCCGGTCGGTTTTGACTACCGCTCTAAGATTGAAGATATGCGCTGGCGCAACATGTGGGATTGGGGCATCTTCATTGGTAGCTTCGTGCCACCGCTGGTGATTGGCGTGGCGTTCGGCAACCTGCTGCAAGGGGTTCCGTTCCACGTAGATGACTACATGCGTTTGTACTACACCGGTAACTTCTTCCAGTTGCTGAATCCGTTTGGTCTGCTGGCGGGTCTCGTGAGCGTTGGGATGATCATCACCCAGGGTGCGACCTATCTGCAGATGCGTACGGTAGGTGAACTGCATTTGCGTGCTCGTGCAACTTCACAGGTTGCGGCGCTGGTGACTCTGGTCTGCTTCGCGCTGGCCGGTGTGTGGGTGATTTACGGTATTGACGGTTATGTTGTGACCTCTGCACTGGATCATCATGCCGCCTCTAACCCGCTGACCAAAGAAGTTGCTCGTGTGGCTGGCGCATGGATGGTGAACTTTAACAATGCACCTATCCTGTGGTTGGTTCCTGCACTGGGCGTGGTTCTGCCGCTGTTGACCATCCTGACTTCTCGTATGGAGAAAGGGGCATGGGCGTTCGTCTTCTCCTCACTGACGTTAGCCTGCATCATCCTGACTGCCGGTATCGCAATGTTCCCGTTTGTGATGCCATCCAGCACCATGATGAACGCAAGTTTGACCATGTGGGATGCCACCTCCAGCCAGCGTACATTGAATCTGATGACCTGGGTCGCGGCGGTGTTTGTACCGATCATTCTTCTGTACACCAGCTGGTGTTACTGGAAGATGTTCGGTCGCATCACTAAAGAAGATATTGAAAGCAACACCCACTCTCTGTACTAAGTAAGGAGCTTAAAATGTGGTATTTCGCATGGATTTTGGGAACGCTTCTTGCCTGTGCATTTGGGATAATCACAGCGCTGGCGCTTGAGCACGTTGAATCAGGCAAAGCCGGGCAAGAAGATAGCTAATGACCAACATTATCGCGATGGTATACAACGCGATGGACAAGCGCCCCTTGCGGGCGCTTTCATTTGTGCTGGCAATCGTGTTGGCTGGCTGCATATTCTGGGATCCGTCACGTTTTGCGGCCAAAACCAGTGAGCTTGAAATCTGGCATGGTTTCCTGCTGATGTGGGCGGTCTGCGCAGGCATTATTCACGGCGTTGGCTTCCGTCCTCGCGCCGTACATTGGCAGGGCATCTTCTGCCCGCTGATCGCGGATATTGTCCTCGTTGTTGGTCTGATTTTCTTCTTCTTTTGAATAAGAAACATCCTTAAATATTTATGGGCTTGCATAAGCCCATAATTTTTTACTCTCCGTTTACTTTCCCCCATTCCAAAGCACCATTCCCGCGCGTATAGTAGCGAAGTTTGAAAGCACTAACCTTTTGTTGCATTACCGGGATGTACAGTGAAGACAGCGCGATATACAACGACATTCTTGATGCATCGCGGCGGCAAGAACGCGAATCACCAGACGCTTACAAAGGTAAGTAACTGGTGTGAGTGGGCGAAGCCAACAAAGAGGCAGTAGGAATGAATAAGTATATGTTTCGATGGCCGGTTCGTGTCTATTATGAAGATACCGATGCCGGTGGGGTGGTTTACCACGCCAGTTACGTCGCTTTTTATGAAAGAGCACGCACAGAAATGCTTCGTCATCATCACTTCAGTCAGCAGGTCCTGTTGGCCGAACGTGTAGCCTTTGTGGTGCGCAAGATGACCCTCGAGTATTTTGCGCCTGCCCGGCTCGACGATATGCTCGAAGTTCAAACCGAAATTACGTCAATGCGTGGCACCTCATTGGTTTTCACGCAACGCATTGTCAACGCAGAGAACACCGTGCTGAATGAAGCCGAAGTTCTAATTGTTTGCGTTGATCCACTCAAAATGAAGCCTCGTGCGCTTCCCAAGTCTATTGTCGCGGAGTTTAAGCAGTGACTGACATGAATATCCTTGATTTGTTCCTGAAGGCAAGCCTTCTGGTTAAACTTATCATGTTGATTTTGATTGGTTTCTCAATCGCATCCTGGGCCATCATCATCCAACGGACCCGTATTCTTAATGCTGCTTCGCGTGAAGCCGAAGCATTTGAAGACAAGTTCTGGTCCGGCATTGAATTGTCGCGCCTGTACCAGGAAAGCCAGGGGCGTCGTGATAATTTGGCGGGCTCGGAACAAATTTTCTATAGCGGATTCAAAGAATTTGCGCGTTTGCATCGGGCAAATAGCCACGCGCCGGAAGCGGTCGTAGAGGGGGCTTCCCGTGCGATGCGTATCTCGATGAACCGTGAACTGGAAACGCTGGAAACGCATATTCCATTCCTCGGCACAGTTGGCTCCATCAGCCCGTATATCGGTCTGTTCGGTACCGTTTGGGGGATCATGCACGCATTTATCGCGCTGGGCGCGGTAAAACAGGCGACGCTGCAAATGGTCGCACCGGGTATCGCAGAAGCGTTGATTGCAACGGCTATCGGTCTGTTTGCGGCAATCCCGGCGGTTATGGCCTACAACCGTCTGAACCAGCGCGTGAACAAACTGGAACTGAATTACGACAACTTTATGGAAGAGTTCACCGCGATTCTGCACCGCCAGGCGTTTACCGTTAGCGAGAGCAACAAGGGGTAAGCCATGGCCAGAACGCGTGGACGAGGTCGTCGCGAACTCAAGTCCGAAATCAATATTGTACCGCTGCTCGACGTACTGCTGGTGCTGTTGCTGATCTTTATGGCAACCGCACCGATCATTACGCAGAGTGTGGAAGTCGACCTGCCGGATGCGACCGAGTCGCAAGCCGTCAGCAGTAACGACGAACCCCCGGTCATTATTGAAGTTTCCGGTATTGGGCAATACAGCGTGGTGGTTGAGAAAGATCGTATGGATCAACTGCCGCCGGAGCAGGTTATCGCGGAAGCGAAAAGCCGCCTGCAGACCAATCCGAAAACGGTCTTTTTAATCGGTGGTGCGAAAGACGTGCCTTATGATGAAATAATTAAAGCGCTGAACTTGTTACACAGTGCAGGCGTAAAATCGGTTGGCTTGATGACGCAGCCAATCTGATGACTGCGTTTTGCTGGCTTGAAAGATAGCACGTAACAGGCGAACAGTTTTTTGGGAACCGAGAGTGTCAAAGGCAACCGAACAAAACGACAAGCTCAAAAGGGCGATAATTATTTCAGCGGTGCTGCATGTCATTTTATTTGCAGCGCTGATCTGGAGTTCGTTCGATGAGCACATTGATGCTTCAGCCGGCGGCGGTGGCGGTTCGTCCATCGACGCCGTTATGGTCGATCCTGGCGCCGTTGTGCAACAGTACGACAGGCAGCAGCAACAGCAGGCAAGTGCGAAACGTGCTGAAGAGCAGCGTGAAAAGCAGGCGCAGCAGCAAGCTGAAGAACTTCGCGAGAAGCAGGCAGCTGAGCAAGAGCGACTGAAGCAGATGGAAAAAGAACGTTTAGCCGCGCAGGAAAAAGTGCGCGAACAGGCGGAACAGCAGAAGCAAGCTGAAGCCGCCGCAGCGAAAGCGCAAGAGCAACAGAAACAGGCTGAAGAGGCTGCGGCGAAGGCTGCTGCAGACGCGAAGGCTAAAGCTGATGCTCAGGCTAAGCAAGCGGCAGATGCCGCGAAGAAAGCCGCTGCGGACGCACAGAAAAAAGCTGAGGCTGAAGCCGCTAAAGCCGCCGCTGATGCGAAGAAAGCTGCAGAAGCACAAGCTGCTAAGGCAGCTGCGGACGCTGCGAAGAAAGCACAAGCTGAAGCCGCTAAGCAAGCTGCAGCCGAGAAAGCTGCTGCTGAGAAAGCAGAAAAAGCCGCTGCCGCGAAAGCTGCCGCTGCTGAAAAAGCGGCGGCTGATAAGAAAGCCGCTGCAGAAAAAGCAGCAGCAGACAAAAAAGCTGCAGCTGAGAAAGCCGCTGCCGATAAGAAAGCTGCGGCAGATAAAGCAGCTGCTGCTAAAAAGGCTGCGGCCGAAAAAGCCGCTGCAGCCTCTGGCGTTGACGACTTGTTGGGCGACCTGAGCTCCGGTAAGAATGCACCGAAATCGGGCGGTGGAGCGAAAGGAAACAATGCTTCCCCGGCAGGGAGTGGTAATACTAAAAATAATGGCGCATCAGGCGCGGACATCAGTAATTATGCAGGGCAGATTAAATCTGCTATTGAAAGTAAGTTCTACGACGCATCGTCCTATGCAGGCAAAACCTGTACGCTGCGGATAAAACTGGCTTCTGATGGTATGTTGCTGGATATTCAGTCTGAAGGTGGAGATCCCGCACTTTGTCAGGCTGCGCTTGCCGCAGCCCGACAGGCGAAGATTCCAAAACCACCAAGCCAGGCGGTATACGAAGTATTTAAAAACGCACCTCTGGACTTTAAACCGTAAGCTGGGTTTTCCCGAATTTTCGGAAGAAAACGGTCTAAGGTTGAGACAGAGTTCTGGTAGTTTTGTGTATTTGAGTTTGTTAACATTCTGCTAAATTATCGTGGGCTTTCCGTCCAGATAAGGGAGATATGATGAAGCAGGCATTACGAGTAGCATTTGGTTTTCTGATGCTGTGGGCAGCGGTGCTGCACGCAGAAGTACGTATCGAGATCACCCAGGGGGTGGACTCGGCGCGCCCGATTGGTGTTGTCCCCTTCCAGTGGGCAGGACCGGGTGCTGCACCTGAAGATATCGGTGGTATCGTAGGTGCTGACCTGCGTAACAGCGGTAAATTTAACCCGTTAGACCGTTCTCGTCTGCCTCAGCAGCCCGGTACCGCGCAGGAAGTTCAACCTGCCGCTTGGTCTGCGCTGGGCATTGATGCCGTAGTCGTCGGCCAGGTTACGCCGAACCCGGATGGTTCTTACAGCGTTGCCTATCAGCTGGTTGACACCGGTGGCGCACCGGGTACCGTACTGGCACAGAACACCTATAAAGTGAACAAGCAGTGGCTGCGTTACGCGGGCCATACTGCAAGTGACGAAGTGTTTGAAAAACTGACCGGCATTAAAGGTGCATTCCGTACCCGTATCGCTTATGTTGTTCAGACCAACGGTGGTCAGTTCCCGTACGAATTACGTGTGTCCGACTACGATGGTTACAACCAGTTCGTGGTACACCGTTCTCCGCAGCCGCTGATGTCTCCGGCGTGGTCACCGGACGGTTCAAAACTGGCGTACGTTACCTTCGAAAGCGGTCGTTCTGCGCTGGTTATTCAGACACTGTCTAACGGCGCGGTTCGTCAGGTAGCCTCGTTCCCACGTCACAACGGTGCGCCTGCGTTTTCTCCGGATGGCAGCAAACTGGCGTTTGCCCTGTCTAAAACCGGTAGCCTGAACCTGTATGTCATGGACATTGGTTCCGGTCAGATCCGTCAGGTGACGGATGGTCGTAGCAACAACACGGAACCTACCTGGTTCCCGGACAGCCAAAACCTGGCCTTTACGTCTGACCAGGCCGGTCGTCCGCAGGTTTATAAAGTTAACGTCAACGGCGGTGCTCCGCAGCGCATTACCTGGGAAGGTTCGCAAAACCAGGATGCGGATGTGAGCAGCGACGGTAAATTTATGGTAATGGTAAGCTCGGCCAACGGTCAGCAGCACATTGCCAAACAAGATCTGGTAGCGGGTGGCGTACAAGTTCTGTCGTCAACGTTCCTGGACGAAACGCCAAGTCTGGCACCTAACGGCACTATGGTAATCTACAGCTCTTCTCAGGGGATGGGATCCGTGCTGAATTTGGTTTCTACAGATGGGCGTTTCAAAGCGCGTCTTCCGGCAACTGATGGACAGGTTAAATTCCCTGCCTGGTCGCCGTATCTGTGATAATAAATAATTGATTAATAAAGGAATCATTGAAATGCAACTGAACAAAGTGCTGAAAGGGCTGATGATTGCTCTGCCTGTTATGGCTATTGCAGCGTGTTCTTCTAACAAGAACGCCAGCAATGACGGCAGCGAAGGCATGCTGGGTGCCGGCACTGGTATGGATGCAAACGGCAGCGGCAACATGTCTTCTGAAGAGCAAGCGCGTCTTCAGATGCAACAGCTGCAGCAGAACAACATCGTTTACTTCGATCTGGACAAGTACGATATCCGTTCTGACTTCGCTGCAATGCTGGATGCTCACGCTAACTTCCTGCGTAGCAACCCGTCTTACAAAGTCACCGTAGAAGGTCATGCGGACGAACGTGGTACTCCTGAGTACAACATCTCCCTGGGTGAGCGTCGTGCGAACGCCGTTAAGATGTACCTGCAGGGTAAAGGCGTTTCTGCTGACCAGATCTCCATCGTTTCTTACGGTAAAGAAAAACCTGCAGTACTGGGTCATGACGAAGCGGCTTACGCCAAAAACCGTCGCGCCGTACTGGTTTACTAAGAGAATTGCATGAGCAGTAACTTCAGACATCATCTGTTGAGTCTGTCGTTACTGGTTGGCATAGCGGCCCCCTGGGCCGCTTTTGCACAGGCGCCAATCAGTAGTGTCGGCTCTGGCTCGGTCGAAGACCGTGTCACTCAACTCGAGCGTATTTCTAACGCTCACAGTCAGCTTTTAACCCAACTCCAGCAACAACTCTCCGATAATCAGTCCGATATTGATTCCCTGCGCGGTCAAATTCAGGAAAATCAGTATCAACTGAATCAGGTTGTTGAACGCCAGAAGCAGATATTGCTGCAGATGAATAATCTTGGCAGCGGTAGTGCACCTGCGGCGCAATCAGCGGGCGGCGATCAGAGTGGGGCAGCAGCAACCCCTGCACCTGATGCGGGTGCAGCGGCAGCGTCAGGTGCTCCGGTACAAACTGGCGATGCGAATACCGATTACAATGCGGCCATTGCTCTGGTGCAGGATAAATCCCGCCAGGATGACGCGATTGAAGCATTTCAGAACTTCATTAAAAAGTACCCAGACTCAACTTACCTGCCAAATGCGAATTACTGGCTGGGTCAGTTGAATTACAACAAGGGGAAAAAAGATGATGCAGCGTTCTATTTTGCTTCTGTAGTCAAAAACTTCCCTAAATCACCAAAGGCTGCAGACGCGATGTATAAAGTCGGTGTCATCATGCAGGACAAAGGTGATAAAGAGAAAGCGAAAGCCGTTTATCAGCAGGTTATCACTAAATACCCTGGCACTGATGGCGCGAAACAAGCGCAAAAACGCCTTGGCGCGATGTAATGAACACCATGCGACCAGAAATCGTGTTAATTCTGGTCGCGTCGTGTGATTCCTAAGCAGTTGAGTTATTTACATCGAAATTTTTGTTGCGCTAAAATCTGAAATCAGTAATATATGCCGCCGTTGCCAAGGGATATCAAACAGCCCGAAAGCGGCAAAAAAAGTGGGTCGTTAGCTCAGTTGGTAGAGCAGTTGACTTTTAATCAATTGGTCGCAGGTTCGAATCCTGCACGACCCACCACTAACTTAGTTAGTAAGTAGTATCCAGCGCAGTATCGGGTGATTAGCTCAGCTGGGAGAGCACCTCCCTTACAAGGAGGGGGTCGGCGGTTCGATCCCGTCATCACCCACCACTCGGGGCGTTAGCTCAGTTGGTAGAGCAGTTGACTTTTAATCAATTGGTCGCAGGTTCGAATCCTGCACGCCCCACCAATTTATTGGTGGTGCCGAGTAAAAATTTTCAGGTTATACCCGAGCGGGTCGTTAGCTCAGTTGGTAGAGCAGTTGACTTTTAATCAATTGGTCGCAGGTTCGAATCCTGCACGACCCACCATCCTGAAAGTATAAAGAAGTAAACCCCATAAGGGGGCGTTAGCTCAGTTGGTAGAGCAGTTGACTTTTAATCAATTGGTCGCAGGTTCGAATCCTGCACGCCCCACCAGTGTAAAAAGGCGCCCTAAAGGCGCCTTTTTGCTATCTGCGATTTATAAGATTCGAACCTGCTTGCCTGATGCGCTTCGCTTATCAGTCCTACAGACGACACTATTCACGTAGGCCGGATAAGACGTCAGTCGCCTTCCGGTATTCATCACACGCAATTATTGTGACTTTCTTACGCCAATCCGCTATCTTGTTTAGCATATAAAACAAATCTAACCGAATACGGCGTGCGTCACGCTTTTAATCGGTTATTTCGTTAAGCCAGTAAAACGAGAAAGCAAGATGAGCGTGATGTTTGATCCAGAAGCAGCAATTTATCCGTTTCCGCCGAAGCCAGCCCCGCTGAGTGTGGATGAAAAGCAATTTTATCGTGAAAAAATCAAGCGCCTGCTGAAAGAGCGTGATGCCGTTATGGTCGCGCACTATTACACCGATCCTGAAATTCAGCAGTTGGCCGAAGAGACCGGTGGTTGTATTTCTGATTCTCTGGAGATGGCGCGTTTCGGCTCAAAACATTCTGCCTCTACGCTGTTGGTTGCAGGCGTGAGGTTTATGGGGGAAACCGCCAAAATCCTCAGCCCGGAAAAGACCATCCTGATGCCGACCCTACAGGCGGAATGCTCATTAGATCTGGGCTGTCCGATTGATGCGTTCAGCGCGTTTTGCGATGCGCATCCGGATCGTACCGTGGTGGTTTACGCCAATACCTCAGCCGCCGTTAAAGCACGTGCGGACTGGGTCGTCACATCCAGTATCGCGGTAGAACTTATTGAGCATCTTGATAGTTTAGGTGAAAAAATCATCTGGGCTCCGGACAGACATCTGGGCAACTACGTACAAAAACAGACCGGTGCAGACGTTCTTTGTTGGCAGGGGGCCTGTATCGTCCACGACGAATTTAAAACTCAGGCTTTAACACGCATGAAGGGGCTTTACCCTGATGCTGCGGTGTTGGTGCACCCGGAGTCCCCCCAGTCTATCGTTGATATGGCCGATGCGGTTGGCTCAACCAGCCAGTTAATCAACGCAGCTAAATCGTTACCGCATCAACAGCTGATTGTGGCTACTGACCGGGGCATTTTTTACAAAATGCAGCAGGCTGTTCCGGATAAAGAGTTACTCGAAGCGCCGACGGCTGGTGAGGGGGCAACCTGTCGCAGCTGTGCGCATTGTCCGTGGATGGCGATGAACGGCCTCAAGGCGATTGCTGAGGGCCTGGAACAAGGCGGAGCGGCTCATGAGATACATGTTGATGCTGGGCTGCGAGAAGGGGCGTTGTTGCCGTTAAACCGCATGTTGGAATTTGCGGCTACACTTCGAGCTTAATTAATATTTTTGCTCTGGGGGAAAAGATGGACTTTTTTAGCACGCAGAACATTCTGGTACAAATTCCGATTGGCGCTGGCGGTTACGATCTGTCTTGGATCGAAGCTGTGGGGACGATCGCCGGGTTGCTGTGTATTGGCCTGGCGAGCCTTGAGAAAATCAGCAATTACTTCTTCGGCCTGATAAACGTCACGCTGTTTGCGATTATCTTCTTTCAGATCCAGCTCTATGCAAGCCTGTTGCTGCAAGTTTTCTTTTTTGCCGCCAACATCTACGGCTGGTATGCCTGGTCCAGGCAAACCAACCAGCATGAAGCGGAACTGAAAATTCGCTGGCTGCCGTTACCAAAAGCGATCGGCTGGCTGGCGGCTTGCGTGGTGGCGATCGGCCTGATGTCGGTCTATATCGATCCGGTCTTTGCGTTCCTGACCCGCATTGCGGTGAACATTATGCAGGCATTGGGATTACAGGTTGTTGTGCCTGAGTTGCAACCCGATGCATTCCCATTCTGGGACTCCTGCATGATGGTGTTGTCGATTGCGGCGATGATCCTGATGACGCGTAAGTACGTTGAAAACTGGCTGCTGTGGGTGATCATTAACGTAATAAGCGTAGTGATTTTCGCCCTGCAAGGCGTATATGCCATGTCGCTGGAGTATGTGATCCTGACTGTTATCGCCCTGAACGGTAGCAGGATGTGGATTAACAGCGCGCGTGAGCGGGGGTCCCACGCGCTGTCCCATTAATGGTGATGGTGTGAATGGCCGGATACCCCCTGATACAGGTGGCAGTCCGGCCCATTACACGGCTGATACTCCATCTGGATCGTGGCGTGTTCAATCTGGTAGTGATGGATAAGGAAGTGCTGAATACGCTCCAGCAGCGCGTCGTGATCGTGCGGCGGAACCACCTGCACATGCAGCGTCATTACCGGTTTTTCACCCACCATCCAGACATGGACATGGTGTACATTGCGGACTTCAGGGATATCCCGGCTGAGATGGCGCTGCAGTGCGGCGATATCCAGCGTCAGCGGGGCGCCTTCCAGTAATTCATTAACGCTATCCTTTAACAGTCGCCAGGCGCTACGCAGTACCAGCACGGAAACCAGAATCGAGAGAATCGGGTCCGCAGGCGTCCAGCCCGTCCAGATAATAATCAGCGCAGCGATGATCGCCCCGACCGAGCCGAGTAAATCGCCCATCACATGCAGTGCCGCGGCGCGGACGTTCAGGTTTTTCTCCTCACTGCCGCGGTGTAGAACCCAAAAAGCCAGCACGTTGGCCAGTAAACCCGCGACAGCTATAACCATCATCATGCCGCCAGCCACGGGGCGGGGCGTATGGAAACGCTCAATGGCTTCCCAGACGATTAAAATGGTGATCACGACCAATGCGATGGCATTAACAAACGCGGCCAGTGTCGTGAGCCTCAGCCAGCCGAAGGTGTGTCGTATTGTGGGCGGGCGCTGGGAAAACCGGACGGCCAGCAGCGCAAAAAGGAGCGCTGCGGCATCAGTGAGCATATGCCCGGCATCGGCCAACAAGGCCAGTGAACCTGAAAGTAATCCACCCACCACTTCAACCAACATAAATCCGGCTGTAATGCAGAATGCAAACATCAAGCGGCGGGCATTATTGTCCTTGGGTTGCTCAGAAGAAGTATGAGTATGCGAGTGCGCCATTATGCCATCCCTTTGTTATTCTCATCTTTACTGTATGCCATCATACCGTTTTTGGGATGATAAAATTAAAAAGGAGAGCTATTGCTCTCCCATTATTAGCTTTATTTTCAGCGTTACTGCGTAGTGCCATCAGTTTTTGTCTCAGCATCATTGTTAATGCCGTTTCCGGTCTCAACCTTCTTATTCACATCAGGGCAGCGACCGTCCTTACACATGGTGTTTTTGTGCATCTCGTCTTTGGTCATCCCTTCATGGTTCATTGATGAACCGTCCGGGTGCAGCATTGTGCCACCCGAATTCACGTTACTGTTGTCGACATTATTTGGTGCCACGTTTTCGCGTGCGTCTGGGGCGACCTGACCGGCATCCGCCGAGGAATTTGCCTGGCCGTTATTGGACTGCGTATTGGTTTCAGCTGCCAGCGCCGCGCCGCTGGCGAGGCTGAGTGTAGCGGTAAGAAAGAGTGAAGCCAGCTTTGTCATATGCATAATATGCTCCTGTTATGGTCGATATGTCGGATAACGTCTTCCAACAGTGCATGTGCCAGTTACATCATCAATATGTGGTTAATAGTTTTGCCAGAGAAATTAAACCCAGCATAGAATCTTGAAATTTATGAAAATTAAAGCTGTTACAGTTATAAATTGTAGGTTGAATCTAGTTTTTCGCTACTTTATTGCGTTTTTTGGGCCAATTCCAGGATTAATCCGTCCAAAGTGTAAAACCCCGTTTACACTTTATGACTGAAGATATAGATTGGAGGGATTGCATTCATTTATATAAGTATGGCAACGCTGGAATAATCATGAATTATCAGAACGACGATTTACGCATTAAAGAGATCAACGAGTTATTACCGCCAGTCGCATTGTTGGAAAAATTCCCCGCTACCGAAAATGCCGCAAACACGGTGGCTCATGCCCGTAAGGCGATTCATAAAATCCTGAAAGGGAGTGACGATCGCCTGCTGGTAGTGATTGGGCCTTGCTCTATTCATGATCCGGCAGCCGCCAAAGAGTATGCCGCTCGCCTGCTGGCGCTGCGTGAAGAGTTAAAAGGCGAGCTTGAAATCGTTATGCGCGTCTATTTTGAAAAACCGCGAACTACCGTCGGCTGGAAAGGGCTTATCAACGATCCGCACATGGACAACAGCTTCCAGATCAACGATGGGTTGCGCATTGCGCGTAAACTGCTGCTGGATATCAATGACAGCGGATTGCCTGCTGCGGGTGAATTCCTCGATATGATTACGCCGCAATACCTCGCCGACCTGATGAGCTGGGGCGCGATTGGGGCACGTACCACAGAATCTCAAGTGCACCGCGAATTGGCGTCTGGTCTGTCCTGCCCGGTTGGCTTTAAAAACGGTACTGATGGCACGATAAAAGTAGCGATTGATGCGATTAACGCCGCAGGAGCGCCGCACTGCTTCCTGTCTGTGACCAAATGGGGCCATTCGGCGATCGTGAATACCAGTGGTAATGGCGATTGCCATATTATTCTGCGCGGCGGCAAAGAGCCGAACTACAGCGCTCAGCACGTTGCCGACGTGAAAGAAGGTCTGATCAAAGCAGGGCTTTCAGCGCAGGTGATGATCGACTTTAGCCATGCCAACTCCAGCAAGCAGTTCAAAAAGCAGATGGATGTCGCGAAAGATGTTTGCGGACAAGTTGCTGGGGGCGAAAAAGCAATTATTGGCGTGATGATCGAAAGCCATCTGGTAGAAGGTAATCAGAACCCGGATAGCGGTGAGCCGCTGACCTACGGTAAAAGTATCACTGACGCCTGCATTGGCTGGGAAGATACCGATGCGGTGTTGCGCCAGCTGGCGGATGCTGTAAAAGCGCGCCGCGGTTAAAAAATTCATCCGGGCTACGCTCGGTAGGCCGGATAAGGCAACGCCGTCATCCGGCAATAAAAAAGCGTGGAGCATTCCACGCTTTTTTCGTTTGACCCGGGATGAAAATTACTTCGCTTTACCCTGGTTCGCAACGGCTGCCGCTTTTGCTGCGATCTCGTCAGCGTTACCCAGATAGTAGTGTTTGATTGGTTTGAAGTTTTCGTCGAACTCATATACCAGCGGTACGCCGGTCGGGATGTTCAGTTCAAGGATCTCATCTTCGCCCATGTTATCCAGGTATTTAACCAGCGCACGCAGAGAGTTACCGTGAGCGGCGATAATTACGCGCTCACCACTTTTCATACGCGGCAGAATGGTTTCGTTCCAGTAGGGGATAACGCGATCGATGGTCAGCGCCAGGCTTTCGGTAACCGGTAACTCTTTGTCGGTCAACTTCGCATAACGCGGATCGTGACCTGGATAACGCTCGTCATCTTTGGTCAGCTCCGGTGGTGTTACCGCAAAGCCGCGACGCCATTGTTTAACCTGCTCGTCACCGTATTTTTCAGCGGTTTCAGCTTTGTTCAGACCCTGCAGCGCACCGTAATGACGTTCGTTCAGTTTCCAGGATTTTTCAACCGGCAGCCAGGCCTGATCCAGTTCGTCCAGTACGTTCCACAGAGTGTGGATGGCACGTTTCAGCACAGAGGTATAAGCAAAATCGAAGCTGTAGCCTTCTTCTTTCAGCAGTTTACCTGCCGCTTTTGCTTCGCCCACGCCTTTCTCTGACAGATCAACGTCATACCAACCGGTAAAACGGTTTTCGTTGTTCCACTGACTTTCACCGTGACGTACCAGAACCAGCTTAGTTACAGCCATACACTCACTCCTATAAATCATATTGAATGATAATAATTCTCATTATATTGCCGTAAAGCGTCAGCGGCAATGCTTACGCATAACCATAGCGAAAATAGCGCCACAGTGTAAGGTTCTTGTGAATTCAAGGTTGCGATTTTGTCTTTGAGTGGTGGGGATTTGAGCGGTTCTACTGTGATAAACAAATAACAGGCCCGCTACGTTACGTCATCGGGCCTGTGAGGGGAAAGGATCAGACTGGAATAAACTGATATTCCGTCACGCTGGCATATTCTTCGCCCGGACGCAGGAAGCAGTCCGGCTGCTGCCACTCAGGATGATTTGGGCTGTCCGGGAGAAACTCACTTTCCAGCGCCAGACCTTGCCAGTCTTCGTAGGCGTCTGGTCCGCGAGATGGCGTACCGCCGAGGAAGTTGCCGGAGTAAAACTGCAATGCCGGGGCCGAGGTGTAGACCACCATCTGCAGTTTTTCATCCTGGGACCACAGTCGAGCGACCGGCGTACGCGCATTGCCCTGCGCCTGAAGCAGGAAGGCGTGATCGTAACCTTTTACCTTGCGCTGATCGTCATCGGCAAGAAATTCACTGCTGATGATTTTAGGCGTGCGGAAATCGAAAGTGCTACCAGCGACGGATTTCAGTCCGTCATGTGGGATGCCCATTTCATCAACCGGCAAGTACTCGTCCGCCAGAATTTGCAGCTTATGTTGACGCACATCCGTTTTGTCACCGTCGAGGTTAAAATAAACGTGATTCGTCAGATTCACCGGACAGGGCTTATCGACCGTGGCGCGGTAGGTTATCGAAATACGATTATCGTCAGTCAGGCGATACTGTGCGGTGGCGCATAGATGGCCAGGGAAACCCTGGTCGCCATCGTCAGATGTTAAGGCGAACAGCACCTGACGGTCATTCTGATTGACTATCTGCCAGCGACGTTTATCGAAACCGTCCGGCCCGCCGTGCAGCTGGTTTTCACCCTGACTTGGTATTAATTCAACGGTTTCGCCGGCAAAGGTATAGCGGCTGTTGGCGATACGGTTAGCGTAGCGACCAATTGAAGCGCCCAGAAATGCAGCCTGCTCCGGGTATTGTTCCGGGCTGGCGCACCCGAGTAATGCTTCGCGCACGCTGCCATCGCTAAGCGGAATACGTGCAGAGAGCAGCGTCGCGCCCCAGTCCATGAGCGTGACGACCATCCCTGCGTCATTGCGCAGGGTGAGCAGGCGAAATGGTTGACCGTCCGGAGCCTGCACAGGGATTTCGTTTAACATTGTCCTGCTCCTTGTGAAGGTTTGCAGACGTAGAATGTTTCTTTGATAGCGGTTTTCGCTTCGTATTGTTCTGCGACGGCCTGCTGTACGGCAGGTACCAAACCTTGCGGGATCAGCGCCACGATGCAGCCGCCGAAACCGCCACCGGTCATACGGACACCACCTTTATCGCCGATGGTCGCTTTGACAATTTCGACCAGCGTATCAATTTGCGGCACGGTGATTTCAAAGTCATCGCGCATTGAGGCGTGAGATTCCTCCATCAGCTGGCCCATGCGCAGCAGATCGCCTTTTTCCAGTGCCTGCGCGGCTTCAACGGTACGCGCATTTTCCGTGATAACGTGGCGAACGCGTTTGGCGACGATCGGATCCAGTTCGTGGGCGACGGCGTTAAACGCTTCAAGGCTGACATCACGCAGCGCTGGCTGTTGGAAGAAGCGCGCGCCGGTTTCACACTGTTCGCGACGGGTGTTGTATTCGCTACCGACCAATGTGCGTTTAAAGTTACTGTTGATGATCACCACCGCGACGCCCTCAGGCATGGAAACGGCTTTGGTGCCCAGCGTTCGGCAGTCGATCAGTAGCGCATGATCTTTCTTACCAAGTGCCGAGATCAACTGATCCATAATGCCGCAGTTACAGCCGACAAACTGGTTTTCAGCTTCCTGACCATTCAGGGCAATTTGCGCGCCGTCGAGCGGTAGATGATAGAGCTGCTGGAATACCGTACCAACAGCGACTTCCAGCGAGGCAGAAGAACTTAAGCCCGCACCCTGCGGGACATTACCGCTGATCACCAGATCAGCACCGCCAAAGGCGTTATTGCGCTTTTGCAGATGTTTCACTACGCCACGCACGTAGTTTGACCACTGCTGGCTGTCATGAGCGATAATCGGCGCATCAAGGGAGAACTCATCAACCTGATTCTCGTAATCAGCGGCGATCACACGGACTTTTCGATCGTCGCGTGCCGCACAGCTGATAACGGTTTGATAGTCGATAGCGCAGGGCAGAACGAAGCCGTCGTTATAATCGGTATGTTCACCGATCAGGTTCACACGACCCGGTGCCTGAATAGTATGGGTGGCAGGGTAGCCAAATGTTTCAGCAAACAGAGATTGTGTTTTTTCTTTCAGACTCATTATTTAAACTCCGGATTCGCGAAAATGGATGTCGCTGACCGCACGCAGTCGTTCAGCTGCTTGTTCGGCCGTCAGGTCGCGCTGGGTTTCTGCCAGCATTTCGTATCCGACCATAAATTTACGCACGGTCGCGGAACGCAGCAGCGGCGGATAAAAGTGTGCATGCAACTGCCAGTGTTGGTTTACTTCACCGTTGAACGGTGCGCCGTGCCAGCCCATGGAATAGGGGAATGAGCACTGGAACAGGTTGTCATAACGACTGGTCAGTTTTTTCAACGCCAGCGCCAGGTCAGCACGCTGTTCGTCGGTCAAATCGGTAATACGCAGCACATGCGCTTTCGGCAGCAGCAGCGTTTCGAACGGCCACGCGGCCCAGTAAGGTACAACCGCCAGCCAGTGCTCGGTTTCAACGACCGTACGGCTGCCATCCGCCAGTTCTCGCTGGACGTAATCAACGAGCATCGGCGCGCCTTGTTCGGCGAAGTACGCTTTCTGCAGGCGATCTTCACGTTCGGCTTCGTTAGGCAAAAAGCTGTTGGCCCAAATTTGTCCGTGTGGGTGCGGGTTCGAGCACCCCATCGCTGCGCCTTTATTCTCAAATACCTGCACCCAAGGGTAGGTTTTCCCTAAGTCTTCGGTCTGTTCCTGCCACGTTTTTACGATTTCTGTCAGTGCAGGGACGCTGAGTTCCGGCAACGTTTTGCTGTGATCGGGTGAGAAGCAAATCACACGGCTGGTACCGCGCGCGCTCTGGCAGCGCATCAACGGATCGTGACTGTCCGGTGCGTCCGGGGTATCGGACATCAGCGCCGCAAAGTCATTGGTAAAGACATAGGTCCCGGTGTAATCCGGGTTTTTGTCGCCGGTAACTCGCGTATTGCCAGCGCACAGGAAGCAGTCCGGGTCATGTGCAGGCAGTACCTGCTTAGACGGAGTTTCCTGCGCCCCTTGCCACGGGCGTTTGGCGCGATGCGGTGAGACGAGGATCCACTGCCCGGTGAGCGGGTTAAAACGGCGATGTGGATGATCGACAGGATTGAATTGCGTCATGATTGGTCCTTAATCCGAATATCCCTGCGGGTGGCGTGACTGCCAGTGCCAGGTATCTTGTGCCATTTCATCCAGTGTGCGGGTCACGCGCCAGTTGAGCTCGCGATCGGCTTTGCTGGCATCAGCCCAGTAGGCCGGAAGATCGCCATCACGGCGCGGGGCGAAATGGTAATTCACCGGTTTACCGCAAGCTTTGCTGAAGGCGTTGACCACGTCCAGCACGCTGCTGCCGATGCCTGCACCGAGGTTGTAAATATGTACGCCCTGTTTGCCTGCCAGTTTTTCCATGGCGGCAACGTGGCCGTCGGCGAGATCCATCACGTGGATATAGTCGCGTACACCGGTGCCATCTTCAGTAGGGTAGTCATTGCCAAATATGGCAAGAGACTCGCGGCGGCCAACGGCAACCTGCGCGATGTAAGGCATCAGGTTGTTTGGAATACCTTGCGGATCTTCCCCCATATCTCCCGATGGATGAGCGCCAACCGGGTTAAAGTAGCGCAGCAGGGCAATGCTCCAGTCGGGCTGCGCTTTTTGTAGATCGGTCAGGATCTGTTCCACCATCAGCTTGCTTTTGCCGTACGGACTTTGCGGCGTGCCGGTGGGGAAGCTTTCAACGTAAGGAATTTGCGGCTGATCGCCATAGACGGTCGCGGAGGAGCTGAAAATGAAGTTTTTCACGTTAGCAGCGCGCATTGCATTCACCAGACGCAGAGTGCCGTTGACGTTGTTGTCATAGTACTCCAGCGGCTTGGCAACGGATTCTCCAACGGCTTTTAAACCGGCAAAATGGATGACCGTATCAATGGCATGATCGTGCAGAATTTCGGTTATCAGCGCTTCGTTACGGATGTCTCCTTCCACGAAGGTCGGATGCTTGCCGCCTAAACGCTCAATGACGGGCAGTACGCTGCGCTTGCTGTTGCAGAGATTGTCCAGGATCACCACTTCGTGACCGTTTTTCAGCAACTGCACGCAAGTGTGGCTTCCAATGTAACCGCTACCACCTGTAACCAATACTCTCATAATTCGCTCCGTTAAGCCTATGGTATGCAATAACCATAGCATAACAAAGATGCGAAAAGTGTGACACGGAATAAATTAGTGGAATCGTTTACACTCCAGTGTTTTCACTCGATGCTGCCAGTTACTTTATTATAAATCATTATGTTAGGTTGTTATTTCAGCACTTGTCTGAAAAAAAAGCAGAAAAAAGGGCGTGATAAACGCCCTGACATGAAAATTAACGCAGAGAGGTTTGTCGATAGGCGTAGATATCACCCTCGGGTACAAACTCTAGCCGATGGGTAATGCAGCCCGGGGCATCTTCGGCGTGATGAGAGACAAACAAAAGCTGAGTTTCACCTTCACCGATCAGGACATCCACAAACCGACGGATCAGTTGACGGTTGAGCGGATCTAATCCTTGCAACGGTTCATCAAGGATCAGCAACGTAGGATGTTTCACCAGTGCACGAACAATCAATGCCAGCCGCTGCTGCCCCCAGGAAAGACTATGAAATGGCGCATCCGCGGTACGTTTATCGATGCCCAGAATATCCAGCCACTGTTGTACCAGCTTGTGCTGCCTGTCGGAGACGGCCTGATAAATGCCGATTGAATCGAAATAACCGGAGAGAATAACGTTGCGAACTGTCGTACTTACCCGGTAATCCAGATGCAGGCTGCTGCTGACATAGCCAATGTGTTTTTTGATATCCCAGATAGTTTCACCGCTGCCCCGGCGGCGGCCAAACAGGGTCAGGTCGTTGCTATATCCCTGGGGATGATCGCCGGTGATTAAACTGAGCAGGGTTGATTTCCCCGCACCGTTGGGACCGATGATTTGCCAGTGTTCCCCCGGATTTACCCGCCAACTCAGATGATGCAGGATAGGGCGATCGTTATACGAGACGGTGCCGTCGTTAAGCACAATGCGCGGCTCGTTATCTGACAACGTGTGACGCACCGAAGGCTCATCCGGTTCGGGTAACTGGATGCCTTCCAGCCGTTCGCTATGGGCAAGCTGAGCGATTAATGCCTGTTGCAGAAGGTCTGTTTTTGCGCCGGTTTCCGTCAGCGTGCAATCGGCAAGCACGCCGGCAAACTGCACGAACTCGGGAATTTCATCAAAGCGGTTTAGCACCAGCACCAGCGTTAAACCGGCCTGGTGCAACTCAGCGAGCAAATCTGCTAACTGGCGGCGGGACGCGACGTCCAGCCCGTCAAAGGGTTCATCAAGGATCAGCAAATCTGGCGTGGACATTAATGCCTGGCAGAGCAGAGTTTTGCGGGTTTCACCGGTGGAAAGGTATTTGAAACGCCTGTTGAGCAGGGCAGAAATGCCAAACTGCTGCGCCAGCGTAGCGCAGCGGGCGGGGTCGTGAACCTCATCCTGAATGATTTCTGCGGTGGTGCGCCCGGTGTCGTCTTCACCGGGACTAAGAAGATCGGTGTTGTTTCGCTGCCACTCGTCGCTGACCAGCTTTTGGAGCTGCTCAAAGGAGAGTCGGGTAATACGTGTGAACTGGCAGCGGCGTTCGCCTTTCAGGAGCGGCAACTCGCCCGCCAGCGCGCGGGCCAGCGCAGATTTCCCACTGCCGTTAGAGCCAACAAACGCCCAGCTATCACCCGCGTTTAACGTCAACGCATCTAACTGGAGCGTTTTTGTGTCGCTAAGACGAAACGTGCCTTGCGAAATTTGCAATGATGACATTTTGTATCCCATTATTTGCAGCGATGAATAACAGGGATACGTGTTCTTCAGGCTGATGTCAATTAACTCAGCACAGTGTGGCGATAATCACTCTGTCCGCATTAAAATATGCTGTGACGTTAGCGCCTTCCGTTAATGTGTGGGTCTGCTCTATCGGCAACGTCGCGCACAGCGTCTGGCCGTCTGGCAAGGTCATCAACACTTCACACTGCTCAGCTCCGCGTTCGATATGGCTAATTGTACCCTGCAACTGGTTATCGGCGGCCTGGGCAATGGCGTCGTCCTGAGTGATTCCCACCCACGGCGCTTTCAACAGAATCAGGACTTCTTTGCCTTCTTCAAGCCCGAGACGCTCGCCGCTTTGCGCAGTGATTGCCACTTTCAGGCGCGTTTCGCCATCCGCCAGCAGGACGTCGACATGCTGTTGGACCTGATCGTGGTCGCGGGCGGTAATGGTGCCAAACCACTGGTTACGGGCGCTGGTTTGCAGCGAAAAGCGAGAGATCGCCGCCAGCAGGCTATTGAGTGGCAGGGCATCGTCATCGCTCAAAACATCGAAGGCTTTCTGTTGGATTTGCGCTAATAAATCATACAGCTGGATTAAGCGTTGGCCATAGCGCGTTAACACCGCGCCGCCGCCGCCTTTGCCGCCAGTGGCGCGCTCAACCAGCGTTTGCTCACTGAGCTGGTTCATTTCGTTAATCGCATCCCAGGCGCTTTTATAACTGATACCTGCATCCTTTGCGCCCTGACTGATGGAGCCGGAAAGCGCAATGTGTTTAAGCAGAGAAATGCGACGGGGATCGGCAAACAGTTTTTGCTGAAGTTTCAGCGTAAGAAGGATTTCGGCCTGCATCACAAGCTCCTGGCAAAAGGGGTATTGTGACGGAAAACCGCGCGCGCGCAAAGCCAACCGCACAAAAGGGGAGTGCTTTTCTGTGTTATGTGGTTAGAATACAACTAAGGACTATATCTGGAGTTGACCATGTTAGAGTTATTGAAAAGTCTGGTATTCGCCGTAATCATGGTACCTGTGGTAATGGCCATCATTCTGGGTCTGATTTACGGACTGGGTGAAGTGTTTAACATTTTCTCCGGTATCGGTCAGAAAGACCAGTCCAGACAGAATCATTGATTCCCCAAACGCCCGCTCAGTCGGGCGTTTATATTTTTTGCCTGCCAACTCGTTTTCTCAAGATCTTGCTTTCCCTGCCGATATTTTCTTTGTGTAACCTCTAATTGGTATCAATAACCACTGGGAAAATCCTGATTTACTCGCTATATTTGCGCCTACATAACGAAACGCAAAGGAGTTACAGATGGCACGTACATGGTTACGCTTGTTTGCAGGGGCAACACTTTCTCTTACCGTTGCCGGACATGCGCTGGCGGATGAAGGAAAGATTACCGTTTTTGCAGCTGCTTCGCTGACCAACGCGATGCAGGACATTGCAACGCAATATAAAAAAGAGAAGAACGTTGATGTTGTCTCCTCTTTTGCTTCTTCTTCCACACTGGCGCGTCAGATTGAAGCAGGCGCACCGGCCGATCTGTTTATTTCTGCCGATCAGAAATGGATGGACTACGCGGTAGACAAGAAGTCGATTGATACCGCAACGCGTGAAACGCTGTTGGGTAACAGCCTGGTGGTGGTGGCGCCGAAAGCCAGCGCGCAGAAAGATTTCACTATCGACAGCAAAACCAACTGGACCAGTCTGTTGAACGGCGGACGCCTGGCTGTTGGCGATCCGGAACATGTTCCGGCGGGCATTTATGCCAAAGAAGCGCTGCAAAAACTGGGTGCATGGGATACCCTGGCCCCGAAACTGGCTCCTGCTGAAGACGTGCGCGGTGCGCTGGCGCTGGTAGAGCGTAACGAAGCGCCGCTGGGGATCGTCTATGGTTCCGATGCTGTCGCCAGCAAGGGCGTAAAAGTTGTTGCGACTTTCCCGGAAGATTCGCACAAAAAAGTGGAATACCCTATCGCGATTGTTGATGGGCACAAAAACGCAACGGTTAGCGCGTTCTATGATTACCTGAAAGGACCGCAGGCTGCTGAAATCTTTAAACGTTATGGATTTACGACCAAGTAATGATACTGACCGATCCTGAATGGCAGGCCGTCATACTGAGCCTGAAAGTTTCTTCCCTGGCCGTCTTGTTTAGCCTGCCGTTTGGGATCTTCTTTGCCTGGCTGCTTGTGCGATGCAAGTTCCCGGGCAAAGCGCTGCTCGACAGCGTTCTGCATTTGCCACTGGTTCTGCCGCCGGTCGTGGTGGGCTATCTGCTGTTAGTCGCCATGGGGCGGCGTGGATTCATCGGTGAATGGCTGTACGACTGGTTTGGCATTACCTTTGCTTTTAGCTGGCGCGGTGCGGTACTGGCTGCGGCGGTGATGTCTTTTCCTCTGATGGTACGGGCAATTCGTCTGGCGCTGGAAGGTGTTGACGTCAAGCTGGAGCAGGCGGCCCGCACGTTGGGAGCTGGACGCTGGCGCGTATTCATGACCATTACGCTACCGCTGATGCTGCCCGGCATTATTGTCGGTACGGTGCTGGCGTTCGCGCGTTCCCTCGGGGAGTTCGGCGCAACCATTACTTTTGTTTCCAACATTCCTGGCGAAACTCGCACCATTCCTTCGGCGATGTATACCCTGATCCAGACTCCCGGCGGCGAAAGCGCGGCGGCGAGGTTGTGTATCATTTCTATTGTTTTAGCGCTGATTTCGCTGCTGATTTCTGAATGGCTGGCGCGTATTAGCCGTGAGCGGACGGGGCGATAATTATGCTGGAACTCAATTTCTCCCAGACGCTGGGGACGCATTGCCTGACGCTCAACGAAACGCTGCCAGCCAGCGGCATCACCGCTATTTTTGGCGTTTCCGGCGCGGGCAAAACCTCACTGATTAACGCCATCAGCGGTCTGACGCAGCCGCAGTCCGGACGTATCGTGCTCAACGGTCGGGTCTTAAACGACGTCGAGAACGGTATCTGTTTAACGCCGGAAAAACGCCGGGTGGGCTATGTTTTCCAGGATGCGCGCCTGTTCCCGCACTATAAAGTGCGCGGCAACCTGCGTTACGGAATGGCGAAAAGCATGGCCGGACAGTTTGATAAGCTGGTGGCGCTGTTGGGTATTGAACCGCTGCTTGACCGTTTGCCAGGCGGTCTTTCTGGCGGTGAAAAGCAGCGTGTCGCCATCGGTCGGGCGCTGCTGACCGCGCCTGAGTTATTGTTGCTTGATGAGCCGTTAGCCTCGCTGGATATACCGCGTAAACGCGAACTGCTGCCTTACCTGCAACGCCTGGCGCGGGAAATCAATATTCCGATGCTGTACGTCAGCCACTCGCTTGATGAGATTTTGCATCTGGCGGATAAAGTGATGGTGCTGGAGAACGGGCAGGTCAAAGCGTTTGGTTCGCTGGAAGATGTCTGGGGCAGCAGCGTGATGCACCCCTGGCTGCCTAAGGAACAGCAAAGCAGTATTCTGAAAGTCAGCGTGCTGGAACATCATCCACACTATGCGATGACCGCGTTGGCGCTCGGCGATCAGCATCTGTGGGTCAATAAGCTGGAGCAACCGCTGCAAACCGCGCTGCGTATTCGTATTCAGGCATCTGATGTTTCACTGGTGCTCCAACCACCCCAGCAGACCAGTATTCGTAATGTGCTGCGGGCAAAAGTCGCACAATGTTATGACGATAACGGTCAGGTGGAAGTTCAGCTTGAGGTGGGCGGTAAGACGCTGTGGGCAAGGATTAGCCCGTGGGCCAGGGATGAACTGGGTATCAAACCTGGCCTGTGGCTGTACGCGCAAATTAAGAGCGTATCGATTACCGCCTGATTACAGCAGGTGGGAGTAGATAAATTTCGCGATGCTGTCGGTGGTGTTGTCACCAATCACGATGTTGGCGCGGGCTTTGACCGCGTCATCCGCATTGCCCATCGCCACGCCGGTACCTGCAGCTTCCAGCATACTGATATCGTTAAAGTTATCACCAAAGGCAATCACGTTTTCCATTGACCCTCCCTGTGCTTCAATCCACTGGGTAAGGCGTCGTCCTTTGCTGTTGCCTTTACGGGCAATGTCGACCTGATCGTGCCAGGACCATTCACACTCCAGCCCCAGCTGTTGCTCAACGTACTGGCCAAACTGCTGCAGTTTCGGAATATCTTCGTCGGTCAGGGCAAATTTCCAGACGGCGTTGACGTCATGTGCGGCCTGCGCCAGCGAAGGTACCTGAGTGAAGGTCGGGCGCTGTTCCGGCGGCAGAGTTTGTGCCCAGTTAGCGGTACGCACCACATGCCCGGTCGGGCGCTCATACAGCATGGCCTCATCCACATACATCAGCCCGTGGATCTGATGTTCATCCAGCATTTCGATCAGCTGTAATGCCTGATCTACTGGAAGGGGATCGGATTCCAGTACCTTTTTTGCCTGATAATCATACAAGTAGGTACCGTTACAGCAAATTGCAGGTGTATCCAGCGCCAGTGCCTGATAAAAAGGATGAATAGCAACGTGATGACGACCTGTGACAATGATAAGTTGGTAGCCTGCTTCTCTGGCGCGCGAGAGCGCTTCGAGAGAGGATGGCAGCAAGGTTTTTTTCGGGGTCAGCAGGGTACCGTCTAAATCCAGGGCAATCACGCGTGCGGTCATAGTTTTTTCCAGATTAAGGTTGAGAATTTTGTCTGCTGGAATGGTACACCGAGACGGGAGCCGGACAAAATTCTGAGCCTTAATTAAGCATTCACCGTTAAAAGCGTCTACCTTAGGCGTGTGTCAGGCAATTGCAGCCACCTGCCAAAAAGCAAAGGAGTATTCATGAAGCAAACCGTTTATACCGCCAGCCCTGAAAGTCAGCAAATCCACGTCTGGAGCCTGAATCACGATGGTTCTCTGACGCTGACGCAGGTGGTTGATGTACCGGGTCAGGTACAGCCGATGGTCGTCAGCCCGGATAAGCGTTACCTCTATGTTGGCGTGCGCCCGGAGTTTCGCGTGTTGGCTTATCGTATTGCGCCTGATGACGGTGCGCTGACCTTTGCAGCAGAGTCTGCGCTGCCGGGGAGCCCGACGCATATTTCTACCGACCATCAGGGACGTTTCGTGTTCGTTGGCTCTTATAACGCGGGTAGCGTGAGCGTCACGCGTCTGGAAGATGGCCTGCCGGTGGAACTGGTTGACGTGGTTGAAGGTCTGGATGGCTGCCACTCAGCCAACATCTCTCCGGATAACCGGACCCTGTGGGTTCCGGCGTTGAAACAGGATCGTATCTGCCTGTTTGACGTAAGCGATGATGGCCATCTGGTCGCGCAGGAACCGGCTGAAGTAACTACCGTTGAAGGCGCGGGCCCGCGTCATATGGCGTTCCATCCGAATAAGCAATATGCCTACTGCGTGAATGAGCTGAACAGCTCTGTTGATGTCTGGGAGCTGAAAGATCCGTACGGTAAGATTGAGTGTGTGCAGACGCTGGATATGATGCCTGCTGATTTCGCTGATACTCGTTGGGCAGCAGATATTCATATTACACCGGACGGGCGTCATCTGTATGCCTGTGATCGCACCGCCAGCCTGATTACGGTCTTTAGCGTGTCTGAAGATGGCAGCGTGCTGACCAAAGAAGGTTTCCAGCCTACCGAAACTCAGCCGCGCGGCTTTAATATCGACAACAGAGGTAAATACCTGATTGCTGCCGGGCAAAAATCGCACCATATCGCGGTATACGAAATTGCCGGCGAACAAGGGTTGCTGACGGAGAAAGGTCGTTACGCGGTAGGACAAGGCCCGATGTGGGTGGTGGTTAACGCGTACTAAAACGCTAGCGTTACAAACGATCCGCAATCTTGTGAAGATTGCGGATTTTTTTGTTCATTTAACGAGCGGTAGATTTTCATGACATTCAGCAACGGATGTCCAAAGACTGTCTTTGTCATCTGCCCATAAATTAAGCAGAAGAGAGAAAAAGCGTTCAGCGGGAGGTGAGAGGATAGCGTCTTTACGCCGAATAACTCCCAGCGTGCGTCTAATCACAGGCTCAACCAGTGGGATCCCTATCAGCGTTGGATGCGGCGTTTGCGGCATTGCTAACCCAGGTAACGCGGAGACGCCCAGTCCAGCTTCAACCAGTCCCAGCGAAGTAGACAGATGACGGACCTCGTAAAACCAGTTCAACTTCCATGTTTTATCAGCCAAATGTTGTTCAATCAGCAATCGGTTACCGCTTGAGGAACGAACGCCTATCAGTTTGTAATTCAGCAATTCTTGCCACTCAACCAACTGCTTATTAGCGAGCGGATGATCGCGTCGACAAGCCAGAACAAACGGTTCATTAACCAGTGGAGTGAACTCGATAGAGGAATTTGTGATGTTGTTCATGTTTATTCCAAAATCAGCCTCATTGCAAAGTACGGATTCCATACAATTATTCGTCCCTTGTTCAATAATTCGCACTTTGATATTGGGATACCGCTCATTAAATTTTCCTATTGCCAACGGCAAGAAATAGAAAACCGCGGTAGGAATACAGGACAGTGTCACTATGCCATGATGATGAACATTCACATCGCTAATATTAAAAATAGTTTCATCTAATGCCCTAATTAATTCTTTGGCTTCAGGTAAAAGCATTTTCCCCGCTTTTGTTAATGTCACTTTGCGAGTTGTTCTTTCAAAGAGTTGAGTGTGTAAATACTCTTCCATCTTTTTAATCCTGCGAGTTAATGCAGGTTGCGTAATATTAAGTAACTTGGCGGCATTGTTAAAAGAATCGGACTCTGCCAGTGTGACAAACGCCTTCATGCTCGATAACTCGTGTTTCATTTTGACTCCGGACTCAATCGGGGAAGACCCTGTCTAAGATGAAAGTGTTCAGTGTATCTGCAATTCATCACTTTTAATTAATAAAAATAAATCACTAATCACGAAAATGAAGTCATTAGTCACCCTAATCATGACATGCAACCATGTACATAGTGGAAATAATATTGAAGAGAGCATTGTCATGAAAAAAATACCTTGCGTTATGATGCGCGGAGGAACGTCCAGAGGCGCGTTTTTATTAGCTCAAGACCTGCCAGAAGAAGAAAAATTGCGTGATGAAATATTGATTGGGATTATGGGTTCTGGCAATGCGTTGGAAATAGATGGCATTGGCGGTGGCAATCCGTTAACCAGTAAAGTCGCGATTATTAGTCTTTCAAACGACCCCAACGCTGATATCGATTATTTATTTGCTCAGGTACTGGTACATGAGCAACGGGTCGATACCACACCCAACTGTGGCAATATGCTTTCCGCCGTTGGTGCGTTTGCTATTGAAAAGGGGTTGATTGCTGCTTCTACGCCGACCACCCGCGTACGCATTCGCAATGTGAACACCAAAACGTTTATCGAAGCTGATATACAGACGCCGCATGGTGTTGTTGAGTATGAAGGAACGGCAAGAATTGACGGCGTCCCGGGAACATCGGCCCCTATTGCGTTGACGTTTCTTAATGCCGCAGGTTCTAAAACCGGGCATATTTTTCCGACGGGCCAACACATCGATTATATCAACTCAGTTCCGGTGACCTGTATGGATATGGCGACACCTGTCGTAATTATTCCTGCCGAATACCTTGGGAAAACGGGCTATGAATCAGCGGAAGAACTGGATGCAGACAACGAATTATTGTCGCGCATTGAGTCTATTCGTTTACAGGCCGGTGAAGCTATGGGGCTGGGTGATGTCAGCAATAAGGTTCTCCCAAAACCGATTCTCATCTCTGCACCTCAACACGACGGCGAAATTAATGTTCGTTATTTTATGCCGCACTCTTGCCATAAAGCGCTGGCGATTACCGGGGCGATAGCTATCGCCAGCAGTTGTGCCATTAACGGTACCGTTACGCGTCAGGTAACGGCAGGCGCGCATTACGGGAATATCACTATCGAACATCCTGGCGGCACTCTTGATATTCATTTAACCAATGAAGGGGATGAGCCTGAAACTATCAGAGCTTCGGTTATTCGTACCGCCAGAAAAATATTCGCAGGTGATGTTTTCCTTCCCTGACAGCATTGGCCTCATTTCTCTGCGATCGCAGAAAAACGAAAAATACTGTATTGCCTGTACAGATTATTCAGGATTAATAAATGAACGTTAAATCATTATGGAAGCTAATTTTAATATTAGCGATCCCCTGTATTATTGGTTTGATTCCTGCCCCTGCGGGATTAAGTGAACTAGCGTGGGTGCTGTTTGGTATTTATCTTGCGGCCATTGTCGGACTGGTGATTAAACCGTTTCCTGAACCGGTGGTGTTATTGATTGCCGTTGCCGCCTCTATGGTGGTTGTCGGAAATTTAGGCCATGGCGTACTGAAGACCAGCAGCGTACTGAGCGGTTATGCTTCCGGTACGACATGGCTGGTTTTCTCCGCGTTTACGTTAAGTGCTGCTTTTGTGACGACGGGGCTGGGTAAGCGCATTGCTTATATTCTGATCGGCAAAATTGGTAACACCACGCTTGGCCTTGGCTATGTGACCGTATTCCTTGATCTGGTATTAGCTCCGGCAACACCGTCAAATACCGCGCGAGCGGGAGGAATCGTATTACCCATCATCAATAGTGTGGCGGTGGCGCTGGGTTCTGAACCGGATAAGAGCCCGCGCCGTGTCGGTCACTACCTGATGATGTCGGTCTATATGGTCACTAAAACAACCAGCTATATGTTTTTTACCGCGATGGCGGGAAACATTCTGGCGTTGAAGATGATCAACGATATCTGTCACTTGCAGTTGAGTTGGGGCGGATGGGCGCTTGCTGCAGGTCTGCCAGGACTGGTCATGCTGTTGGCGACGCCGCTCGTTATCTATTTTATGTATCCACCTGAAATTAAAAAGGTTGATAACAAAACCATCGCTAAAGCTGGCCTTCA
Organism: Citrobacter sp. C13; assembly: GCF_014596815.2. NCBI lineage: Bacteria > Pseudomonadati > Pseudomonadota > Gammaproteobacteria > Enterobacterales > Enterobacteriaceae > Citrobacter > Citrobacter sp. C13. Next base: position 3,287,926 of record NZ_CP115024.1, on the reverse strand, counting down.
GGATTTAGGGCCAATGAAAGGGCGCGAAAAAATGCTGCTGGGTATCTTCGTCCTTGCGTTATTGGGATGGATTTTTAGTAAAAGCCTCAGCGTTGATGAATCAACGGTAGCGATTGTCGTCATGGGTACGATGCTTTTATTTGGCGTAGTCACCTGGGATGATGTGGTTAAAAATAAGGGCGGCTGGAATACATTAATCTGGTACGGCGGTATTATCGGTTTAAGTTCGTTATTATCGAAAGTGAAATTCTTCGACTGGTTAGCCGAACTGTTCAAAAACAATCTCGACTTTGGTAATCACGGCAACGTGGCGTTCTTCGTTATTTTGTTCCTGAGCATTATTGTTCGATATTTCTTTGCCTCAGGCAGCGCATATATTGTGGCAATGATGCCAGTATTTGCCATGCTGGCGAATGTCTCCGGCGCACCACTGATGTTAACCGCGCTGGCATTACTCTTCTCTAACTCCTATGGCGGAATGGTCACCCATTATGGCGGTGCCGCGGGTCCGGTTATTTTTGGCGTTGGCTATAACGATATTAAATCGTGGTGGCTGGTGGGGGGCATGTTGACCTTACTGACCTTTATTGTCCATATCACTCTCGGCGTGTGGTGGTGGAGCATGTTGATTGACTGGAACATGCTGTAAATCATAAACCAGGTTTAAAACTTTTTATTGGCTGTGCGCTTATGTAAGCACAGGACTACGGAGTATCAAATGATTAAGCTGTATGAAAAAGGAATTTATCTCTCCGATAATAATGAAATTGTAGCTGAGGATTCTTTGCCTCGGCATATCTGCAAAGAGGATGCGAAAAAAGGAACTATAGCGTGGTCGATTCTCTCCGCGCATAATACGTCCGGTGATATGAATAAGCTTAAAATTAAGTTTGATTCATTAGCCTCACACGATATTACCTTTGTCGGTATTATTCAGACTGCAAAAGCCTCTGGCATGGAACGTTTTCCGCTGCCGTATGTTCTGACTAACTGCCATAACTCATTATGTGCGGTAGGGGGAACTATTAACGGTGACGATCATATGTTTGGTCTGTCTGCGGCACAGCGTTACGGCGGAATCTTTGTGCCGCCACATATTGCTGTTATCCATCAATACATGCGTGAAATGATGGCGGGCGGCGGCAAAATGATCCTTGGCTCAGACAGCCATACACGTTACGGCGCATTGGGTACGATGGCGGTAGGAGAAGGGGGCGGTGAGCTGGTCAAGCAGCTGCTAAACGACACCTGGGACATTGATTATCCTGACGTCGTTGCCGTTTATCTGACCGGGAAACCCGCAGCAGGTGTTGGTCCACAGGATGTGGCGTTAGCGATCATTGGCGCGGTATTTAAAAATGGCTACGTCAAAAATAAGGTCATGGAGTTTGTCGGCCCTGGTATTCGTCATCTCTCAACGGATTTTCGCAACAGCGTTGATGTGATGACCACCGAAACCACCTGTCTGAGTTCCGTCTGGCAAACGGATGATGAAACTCGTAGTTGGCTGGCATTACATGGACGTGAACAAGACTATCGCCAGCTCAGTCCGCAGCCGATGGCCTGGTACGACGGTTGTATTTATGTTGATTTGAGTGCGATTAAGCCGATGATTGCGCTGCCATTCCATCCAAGTAATGTCTATGAGATTGATACTCTCAATGAGAATCTGACGGACATTCTCCGGGAGATTGAAGTTGAATCTGCACGTATCGCTCAGGGTAAAGCCAGCCTCTCGTTGTTGGATAAAGTAGAAAATGGTCGCTTAAAAGTACAGCAGGGGATCATTGCTGGATGCTCGGGCGGCAACTATGAAAACGTGATTGCTGCGGCGCAGGCATTACGCGGTCAATCCTGCGGTAATGATGCTTTCTCGCTTGCTGTCTACCCCTCGTCACAACCGGTGTTTATGGATTTAGCGCAGAAAGGTGTTGTTACAGATTTACTGGGCGCGGGGGCTGTCATCAGAACCGCATTCTGCGGTCCATGCTTTGGCGCGGGCGATACGCCAATCAACAATGGTCTTAGCATCCGCCATACCACGCGCAACTTCCCTAACCGTGAAGGCTCGAAACCGGGCAATGGTCAAATGTCAGCCGTTGCGCTGATGGATGCGCGATCAATTGCGGCTACGGCAGCCAACGGAGGATTCCTCACTGCTGCGACGGATCTGGACTGCTGGGATACGGTGCCAGACTATGCGTTTAATCCTGCACCTTATAAGAGTCGCGTATACCAGGGGTTCGTGAAAGGGGCTACGCAGCAGCCGCTCATTTACGGCCCGAACATTAAAGACTGGCCGGAACTGGGCGCATTAACGGAAGATATTCTGCTAAAAGTGGCCTCGAAGATCCTTGATGATGTGACAACAACGGATGAGCTTATCCCGTCCGGTGAAACCTCGTCGTATCGCTCTAATCCACTAGGACTGGCGGAATTTACGCTGTCTCGACGAGATCCCGGGTATGTGGGAAGAAGTAAAGCGACGTCGGAGCTGGAAAAAAGGCGCGTGGAGGGGGGCGACGTCAGCGAACTGGCGTCAGTTTTCGAACGCATCCAACAGATTGCCGGTCAGGAAAATGTGCAACCGTTGGATACTGAGATTGGTAGCATGATTTACGCCGTCAAACCTGGCGATGGCTCGGCGCGCGAGCAGGCGGCGAGCTGTCAGCGAGTGATTGGTGGCCTGGCAAATATTGCCCAGGAATATGCCACCAAGCGTTACCGTTCCAACGTTATCAACTGGGGTATGCTACCGCTCCAGATGGCAGAGCAACCTTCATTTGAAGTGGGTGACTATATCTATATTCCCGGTATTCGCCGCGCCTTAGATGAGTGCAGTAAAGAAATCGAAGCGTATGTGCTTCACGATGATGGTGAGGTGAGTGAAATCAGAGTGTATATGGAAAGCCTGACCGCAGAAGAGCGTGAAATTATTAAGGCAGGGAGTTTGATTAACTTTAATAAGTCGCGTTTGGTGTAACACTAATTGTATGCCGGAGCGGGCGATTTTCGTCGCCATCCGGCACATTGCCCGGCAGAGCATGAATCTGCCGGGCTTACATCAGAGAATGACGTTTACTGCTTAGGTTCAGCAACCACTTTGCTACCGATACCGCGGTTGTTATATTCCCACATACGGTTGAAGTTGGTGTCGTTCAGGTTACGCTGGATTTCACCTTTGTCATCTTCCGCACCGGTATTACCGGCAAACGGGCGTTTTGCGATAACGCTGTCAGCCCATGGTTTTGCCATGTTAAAGCCTTCGTTAATCACGCTGTCACGAATCACGATCTGACCGTTAGTGTTGGAATCGACATCCAGCGAGCGGCCTAACTGCGCCACGCCATCGCCACTTGCCGTGAAGCGGCTATTAATCGCCAGGAAACCGTAGTAGATGTTTGACAGGGTAGCCGGTGCGAACACATAGGCTTCCTGCTGGGTACGGGAGTTCACTACGCGGAAATCGGTGTTATCGAACACTACGGCACCGCGACCGGAAACGATATCCACATCGCCCTCAATGTAGCTGTTGGTAACCAGCGTACGCGGTTGACGATCGTTTTCCAGACGGTTTTGTACACCGCTATTGGTCACGAAGAAGGTATTCTGGCGGCCCAGGATATTGACCTTGTTGATCTGCACTTTATCGCCATCAGTACGCAGTGCAACGGCCGGGTGGTTACCCGCATCAACGCTGTCACCCAGGTTGTTTTCGATGGTCAGGTTCTGCAATTGCAACCCGTTGTTTTGCGACCAGACGACAGCAGAACACATCACGCCAATATTCGTGCCGCGTTTGTTCTGACAATTATCAAACATATACCACGCAGGTTTACCCGGCATATATTTACCGGCTGGGTTCACCGTACGACGCCAGTCAGCGGTGCTCATTTCACCGTCAATGGCCTGGCCAATTTTCACATCAAGCGGTTTTTCGCCCATGCCGTACAGCGTCAGGCTACCTGTTGCTGCCGGGATATATACCGTGCCCTGGTACTCGCCTGGCATAATCGCGATGTACTGACGTTTGTTAGTACGTTTGATGATTGCTGCATCAACAGCGGCCTGAATGCTGGTATGGGTGACGCCCTGAGTCCCTGCCGGGCCAACGACGAAGTCAGGTTGTGCAGGCAGAGAAATAGAAGAAGGGCTCCACGGCGCAGTGTTTGGCGTCAGCGCAGAAAAATAGTGCGCAGTAACGAAGTTTTTCGCTTCATTAGCCGACAAAATCGGGCGCGAAGAGGTTCCTGGCGCGGTTTGATCGGAAGGAATTTGATCGGGCGGCGTAGAGCTACAGGCGGTCAGCGTCACGCCAAAAGCCATTGCCAGCGCCAGACGGGAAACTGATGATATGTTCACAGGTTGCTCCGGGCTTTAAAAGTTATCCATTAAAGCCTGCTTTTTTATACTAAGTTGAGCGAAACGGGAAGGCGAAAAGGTAAAAAGTTGTTTTTTATCGCAGCAATGTCTGGCGCGGAGAGTCTTTATATCACAAATAGATAACAATTATGGTTCTTCAGGTTGACAACATCCCTATAATCAAAAATAAATGTCTATACAACCTATGACAAGTGGTGAGTCGAATGCAGCAATTCTTCCCTGATGATGTTATCTGGCGCAATGTTCGTCTGGCGACTATGGATCCTGAACGTGGTACCCCATATGGGCTGGTGGATGGTCACGCGCTGATCGTCCGCCAGGGCAAGATTCGCGATATCGTCCCGGAATCATCGTTATATCTCACACATGACAATACTTTTGATATGCAGGGCAGGCTGATTACGCCTGGCCTGATTGATTGCCATACGCATCTGGTCTTTGGCGGAAACCGCGCAGGTGAGTGGGAGCAGCGGCTAAATGGTGTCTCCTACCAGCAGATAAGCGCTCAGGGTGGGGGGATCAATGCCACCGTATCGGCGACCCGCAGCGCCACGGAGGAACAACTCTTACAGGTAGCCCATCAGCGGATGGAACAGCTGGTCAAAGAAGGTGTTACGCTGCTGGAAATAAAATCCGGCTACGGCCTGGATTTGTCGACAGAAGAGAAAATATTGCGCGTGGTGGCAGCGCTGGCGGCAGAGAATATCGTTGAAATCAGTCCGACGCTGTTGGCCGCGCATGCAACTCCAGCGGAATACCGTGATGATCCTGACGGCTATATTACGCTGGTGTGTGAGACCATTTTGCCGCAATTGTGGGAACAAGGGCTGTTTGAGACCGTCGATCTGTTCTGTGAGAGCGTTGGTTTTTCTCTCGCGCAGAGCGAGCGGGTGTTTCAGGCTGCGCAGGCGCTGGGCATCCCGATTAAAGGCCATGTTGAACAGCTGTCATTGCTTGGCGGCGCACAGTTGGTAAGCCGCTACCACGGGCTATCCGCCGATCATATTGAATACCTCGATGAAGCGGGCGTGGCGGCGATGAGCCAAAGCGGTACGGTCGGCGTGCTGCTGCCCGGCGCGTTCTATTTCCTCAAAGAGCAGCAGCGCCCACCGGTAGCGTTGCTGCGTCAATATCAGGTGCCGATGGCGGTAGCGACAGATTTTAACCCCGGTACCAGTCCGTTTATCAGCCTGCACTGGGCGATGAATATGGCTTGTGTCCAGTTTGGCCTGACGCCGGAAGAAGCATGGGCGGGTGTAACCCGTCATGCGGCTCGGGCACTGGGGCGTCATGCCACTCACGGCCAACTGAAGGCCGGATTTGTGGCCGATTTTGTGGTGTGGGATGCAACCCTCCCGGTCGAGATCCTGTATGAGCCCGGGCGCAACCCGCTCTACCAACGCGTATTCAAAGGACAAATAGCATGACTAACTGGCAACCAGCTTCACCTGCGCTGTGGCAGGGACGTGATGACCGGGCCGAATCGCCGAATGCGCTGCGCCTGTTTCAGACTATCACCCTGAGCCCGACGTTTAGCCCAGAAATGTACCGCGAGCAGATAGCGTTGCTCGGGTTTGCCTGTGACGAAGGCGTTAAACGTAATCAGGGGCGCACGGGCGCTGCCGGAGCACCCGATGTGCTACGCAAGGCGTTGGCGAATTTAGCCAGTCATGATGGGCACAATCGACTGGTGGATCTGGGAAATATTGTGGCGCAGGCTCCCGATCTTGAGGGCGCGCAGCAGGCGTTACGCAATGCAGTACAGCGCTGTCAGCACGAGAACATGCGTACCTTTGTTTTAGGCGGGGGACACGAAACCGCCTTTGCGCACGGCGCGGGCGTACTGGATGCGTTCCCGCAGGCGAAAGTGGGGATAGTCAACTTCGATGCGCATCTCGATTTGCGCCATGCCGGGCAGGCCACATCCGGTACGCCGTTTCGCCAGCTGGCGCAGCTTTGCGATGAACAGCAGCGTGAATTTCACTATGCCTGTATCGGCGTCAGTCGGGCGGCAAACACCCAGGCGCTTTGGGATGAGGCCCAGCGGCTCGGTGTTACGGTGGTGGAGGATCTGCATCGTGATACGGCGCAGGCGCAGTTAGCGCAGTTCATTGCCAATCTGGATGTCATCTATATGACAATCGACCTCGACGTGCTGCCTGTGTGGGAAATGCCCGGCGTGTCGGCCCCCGCCGCGCTTGGCGTACCGTTGGCGACGCTGCTGAGACTGATTGAGCCTCTGTGTCGTAGCGGTAAACTCCTGGCGGTGGATATGGTTGAATTTAATCCACGTTATGACGATGATGGCAGAGCAGCACGCGTGGCGGCGCGATTAGGCTGGCAAATCGCCCACTGGTGGCACTGACATACCTGATGGCGTTGCGCTTATCAGGTTCGGGTAATGCCTGTAAACTCTACCCACTCACATTTTCAGCTTAAGGAAGGCTCACGCATGCTCCCATCCCGTTCTGCTCCGGCTCCTTTTTACGAAAAGGTCAAACAGGAGATCAGCGAAAAAATTGCCAGCGGTATCTGGCAGCCTCACGATCGCATTCCTTCTGAGGCAGAGCTGGTGGCGCAATATGGTTTCAGCCGCATGACTATCAACCGGGCGCTGCGTGAGTTAACGGATGAAGGTTTACTGGTGCGTTTACAGGGCGTGGGGACGTTTGTCGCCGAGCCAAAAGGCCAGTCCGCGCTGTTTGAAATCCGCAGCATCGCGGATGAAATCAACGCCCGTCAGCATCAGCACCGGTGTGAAGTGCTGACGCTGGAAAAAACCCAGGCCAACGCGCAGCAGGCTTTGGTGTTAAACGTCAAAGAAGGCACCTCCATTTTTCACTCTGTCATGGTGCACTACGAGAACGATCTGCCGGTACAGATTGAAGATCGCTGCGTGAATGCCGAAATTGTGCCGGAGTATCTGGCGCAGGATTACAGCCAGACCACGCCGCACGCATACCTGTCGCTGATAGCCCCTTTAACGGAAGGTGAGCATATTGTTGAAGCGGTACGTGCCAGCGCTGAAGAGTGCGCGCTGCTGAATATTAAAGAACACGATCCCTGCCTGCTGATTCGTCGTAAGACCTGGTCTGCGTCGTCCATAGTCTCTCATGCCCGCTTGCTGTTCCCGGGTTCCCGCTATCGCCTGCAAGGACGGTTTATGTCCTGATGTCGGGATATCAAAACCGTGATTGCTGACGCAATATAATAAAAATGTATCTTAATTGTTAAAATCATCCTTGCGATGACTTGTATAGACAAGTATATATTTCTTATCTATCCGACGTTCGCGAGGAGTTTTCTGTCATGTCCCATAGCAAATATCGTCAGCAGGATATTCGTGCCCCACGCGGCACCACCTTAACGGCCAAAAGCTGGCTGACCGAAGCGCCGCTGCGCATGTTAATGAATAATCTGGATCCCGATGTGGCGGAAAATCCGCATGAGCTGGTGGTATACGGTGGGATTGGCCGCGCCGCGCGGGACTGGGAATGTTATGACGCCATCGTCAATGCGCTGACCAAACTGGAGACCGATGAAACTCTGCTGGTCCAGTCTGGTAAACCGGTAGGCGTATTCAAAACTCACGACAACGCACCGCGCGTGCTGATTGCCAACTCCAACCTGGTGCCACATTGGGCTACCTGGGAACACTTCAACGAACTGGACGCCAAAGGACTGGCGATGTACGGCCAGATGACCGCCGGGAGCTGGATCTACATCGGCAGCCAGGGCATCGTGCAGGGGACTTATGAAACCTTCGTTGAGGCCGGGCGTCAGCATTATCAGGGTAACCTCAGCGGACGCTGGGTGCTGACCGCCGGGCTGGGCGGCATGGGCGGAGCGCAACCGCTAGCCGCTACACTTGCGGGTGCGTGTTCGCTGAACATTGAATGCCAGCAAAGCCGAATTGATTTCCGTCTGCGTACCCGTTACGTCGACGAGCAGGCGACATCGCTTGACGATGCGCTGGCGCGTATCGACAAATACACCCGCGAGGGTAAAGCTGTCTCCATTGCGCTGTGTGCTAATGCCGCCGACGTTGTGCCGGAACTGGTGAAGCGCGGTGTGCGCCCGGATATGGTCACCGACCAGACCAGCGCCCACGATCCGCTGCATGGTTATCTGCCGTGCGGATGGAGTTGGGAAGAGTATCAGGCAAAAGCGGTGTCCGATCCGCAGGGCACGGTGCAGGCGGCGAAACGTTCAATGGCAACGCACGTTGAGGCGATGCTGGCGTTTAGCAAAATGGGCGTGCCGACGTTTGATTACGGCAACAACATTCGCCAGATGGCCAAAGAGATGGGCGTGGAAAACGCCTTTGATTTCCCCGGCTTCGTACCTGCTTATATTCGCCCCCTGTTCTGTCGCGGTATAGGCCCGTTCCGTTGGGTGGCACTGTCGGGCGATCCGCAGGATATTTATAAGACAGATGCCAAAGTGAAAGAGATCGTGGCTGATGATAAGCACCTTCATCACTGGTTGGATATGGCGCGTGAGCGGATCAACTTCCAGGGCTTACCAGCGCGTATCTGCTGGGTCGGCCTGGAGTGGCGACAAAAGCTGGGGCTGGCGTTTAATGAGATGGTGCGCAGCGGTGAAGTATCTGCGCCGATTGTTATTGGCCGTGACCATCTGGACTCCGGTTCTGTTGCCAGCCCAAACCGCGAAACAGAAGCTATGCGCGACGGTTCAGACGCCGTATCCGACTGGCCGCTGCTGAACGCGCTGCTTAACACCGCCAGCGGAGCGACCTGGGTGTCGCTGCATCACGGCGGCGGGGTTGGCATGGGCTTCTCTCAGCATGCCGGGATGGTGATTGTTTGCGATGGCACCGATGAAGCCGCGGCGCGCATCGCCCGGGTATTACATAACGATCCGGCTACCGGGGTGATGCGCCACGCCGACGCCGGGTATGACATTGCGGTGGAGTGCGCCGTTGAAGAAGGGCTGAATTTGCCAATGATTGCTGCGACGCAGGAGAAACGCTGATATGAACACCATGACACTCACGCCGGGCCAACTGAGTTTTACCCAGCTACGTGAAATCTGGCAGCAGCCGGTCAAACTGAACCTGGATGCCGGGGCGATTGATGCAATCAACGCCAGCGTCGCCTGCGTCAATAATATTGTCGCTGAAGGCCGTACGGCGTATGGCATTAATACCGGCTTTGGCCTGTTGGCTCAGACCCGTATCGCCACGGAAGATTTGCAGAATTTACAGCGTTCGCTGGTGCTTTCCCATGCGGCAGGCGTTGGCGAGGCGCTGGATGACGCAATGGTTCGCCTGATTATGGTGCTGAAAATCAACAGCCTGGCGCGTGGGTTTTCCGGCATTCGTTTGAGCGTGATTGAAGCGTTGATTGCGCTGGTGAATGCCGAGGTGTATCCACTGATCCCGGCGAAAGGGTCGGTGGGCGCATCGGGCGACCTGGCGCCGCTGGCACATATGTCGTTGACGCTACTGGGCGAAGGTAAAGCGCGCTGGCAGGGGGAATGGCTCCCGGCTACCGACGCGCTGAAAAAGGCCGGACTGGAGCCGATCACGCTGGAGTCGAAAGAGGGACTGGCGCTGCTCAACGGCACTCAGGCTTCCACCGCCTTTGCACTGCGCGGGTTAATTGAAGCTCAGGAACTGTTTGCGTCTGCGACGGTGTGCGGGGCGCTGACCACAGAAGCCGTGCTGGGCTCCCGTCGTCCGTTTGACGCCCGTATTCATGCCGCGCGAGGGCAGCGTGGGCAGATTGATGCCGCAACGCTGTACCGTCATGTGTTGACCGACTCCAGCGCGCTTTCGCAGTCGCATCATAACTGTGAAAAGGTGCAGGACCCGTATTCTCTGCGCTGTCAGCCACAGGTGATGGGGGCATGTCTGACACAAATGCGCCAGGTGATGGATGTTCTGCTGGTTGAAGCCAACGCGGTTTCCGACAACCCGCTGGTGTTTGCCGAAGAGGGCGATGTGATCTCCGGTGGGAATTTCCATGCTGAACCGGTGGCGATGGCGGCAGATAATCTGGCGCTGGCGATTGCGGAAATCGGCTCGTTATCAGAGCGGCGCATTGCGCTGATGATGGACAAACATATGTCGCAGTTGCCGCCGTTCCTGGTGAAAAATGGCGGGGTTAACTCCGGCTTTATGATTGCTCAGGTAACTGCCGCCGCGCTGGCGAGCGAGAACAAAGCGCTGGCGCATCCGCACAGTGTGGACAGCTTGCCGACCTCCGCCAACCAGGAAGATCACGTGTCTATGGCTCCGGCGGCAGGGCGCAGACTGTGGGAGATGGCGGCAAATACGCGCGGCGTGATTGCCGTGGAGTGGCTGGCGGCGTGTCAGGGGATTGACCTGCGTGAAGGGTTAACCTCCAGCCCGTTGCTGGAGCAGGCGCGACAGGCGCTGCGCGAGCAGGTTGCTCACTACACGCAGGATCGCTTTTTTGCCCCGGATATTGAGTGCGCGACCGAATTGTTAGCGCAAGGAACGTTGCTGAAATTGTTGCCTGAATTTCTGTAGAAAATTGCCTGATGGCGACGCTGACGCATCTTATCAGGCCTACTGTCTGCTTTGTAGGCCGGATGAGGCTAAGCCGGCATCCGGCACAACACAGCTTAACTAAACATCGCGGTAATCGAGGCGCTGGCGAGCGAGTGGAAATGGACGTTAAATCCAACCATCGCGCCGCTGGCACCTTCATCGACATCAATACGCTCCACATTCAGTGCGTGAATAGTGAAGATATAGCGGTGGGTTTCCCCCTTCGGCGGCGCAGCGCCGCCATAACCCGCTTTACCAAAATCTGTACGGGTCTGAATCACCCCATCCGGTTGTGCAACCAGCCCGGAGCCGAATCCTTGTGGGAGTACGCGGGTATCAGCCGGCAGATTTACCACCACCCAATGCCACCAGCCGGAGCCGGTTGGCGCATCAGGATCAAAGCAGGTCACGACAAAGCTTTTGGTTCCTGCGGGTACGTCATCCCACGCCAGATGTGGGGAAATATTATCCCCGTCATACCCCATGCCGTTAAAGACGTGGCGATGCCCAAGCTTATCGCCATCGCGCAGATCGTTACTGATTAGTTTCATGCTGACTCCTCTCGTTAGCCAAAAAGTGTAGCCAGAAACTGTAGAGCTTACCGCTGATTAATCGCTAAAAAATGTTGTATTGCGCACAGCCTCGTTCACGGCCTGCGTCAGGCGACGCAACTGATCGGGCTGAATGATGTACGGCGGCATCAGGTAGATGAGCTTGCCAAACGGTCTTATCCACACGCCCTGTTCGACAAAGAACTTCTGTAACGCTGCCATATTCACCGGATGCGTGGTTTCGATTACGCCAATGGCGCCGAGCACGCGTACGTCCGCGACCCAACTGGAGTCCGCCGCCGGGGCGAGTTCTGCCCGCAGTTGCGCTTCAATGGCCGCTACCTGCGCGCGCCACTCGCCGGTTTCGATTAACGACAGGCTGGCGGAGGCGACGGCGCAGGCCAGCGGATTGCCCATAAAGGTTGGGCCGTGCATGAAGCATCCGGCTTCACCGTTGCTGATGGTTTCTGCAACCTGGCGGGTGGTCAGGGTTGCAGAAAGGGTCATCGTTCCGCCGGTTAACGCTTTGCCCAGGCATAAAATGTCCGGAGTGATGTCGGCGTGCTCGCAGGCAAAAAGCTTGCCTGTACGACCAAATCCGGTGGCGATTTCATCGGCAATCAGCAGGATCCCTTCCCGGTCGCACATCTTACGGATGCGTTTTAACCATTCGGGATGATACATGCGCATACCGCCAGCGCCCTGTACGATTGGCTCAAGGATCACCGCCGCAATTTCGTGGCGATGTGCGGCCATCAGACGGGCAAAAGGCACCATATCCAGTTCGTCCCACTCGCCGCCCATGCGGCTTTGTGGGGCAGGGGCAAACAGGTTCTCCGGCAGGTACCCCTTCCACAGACTGTGCATTGAGTTGTCGGGATCGCAGACCGACATCGCGCCGAAGGTATCGCCGTGATAACCGTTACGAAATGTCAGGAAACGCTGACGGGATTCGCCCTTAGCCTGCCAGTATTGCAGCGCCATTTTCATTGCGACTTCTACGGCGACCGATCCTGAATCCGCGAGAAAAACGCACTCCAGCGCCTCTGGGGTCATCGCCACCAACTGGCGGCACAACGCAATGGCCGGGGCATGGGTAATGCCGCCAAACATCACATGCGACATGGTATCAATCTGCGTTTTCATCGCGGCGTTCAGTTGCGGGTGATTGTAACCGTGGATTGCCGCCCACCAGGATGACATGCCGTCAATCAGCTTCTCACCGCTGGCTAAGATCAGTTCGCAACCTTCGGCACGCGCCACCGGATAAACCGGCAACGGGGAGGTCATGGAGGTGTATGGGTGCCAGATATGGCGTTGGTCAAACGCAAGATCGTCCGTTGTCATAATCGACTTGTAAACCAAATTAAAAAGATTTAGGTTTACGATTCTACACCAAACTCACAACGAAACGTATACCAATATGGCTCATTCTTCTCGCTGGACAATGTCGCAAGTCACCGAATTATTTGAAAAACCGCTGCTGGATCTGCTGTTTGAAGCGCAACAGGTTCATCGTCAGCATTTCGATCCGCAGCAGGTACAAGTCAGTACGCTGCTGTCGATTAAGACCGGTGCTTGCCCGGAAGATTGCAAATACTGCCCGCAGAGCTCCCGCTATAAAACCGGTCTGGAAACAGAACGGTTGATGGAGGTTGAACAGGTACTGGACTCGGCACGTAAGGCGAAGCAGGCCGGCTCAACGCGGTTTTGCATGGGCGCGGCGTGGAAAAACCCGCATGAGCGCGATATGCCTTACCTCGAGCAGATGGTGCAGGGCGTGAAAGAACTGGGGCTGGAAGCCTGTATGACGCTGGGCACGCTGGACGAATCTCAGGCCCAGCGCCTGGCCAATGCGGGTCTGGACTACTACAACCACAACCTCGACACCTCGCCGGAATTTTACGGCAATATCATCACCACTCGTTCGTACCAGGAGCGCCTGGACACGCTGGATAAAGTGCGCGAGGCGGGCATTAAAGTTTGCTCCGGCGGGATTGTTGGGCTGGGCGAAACGGTGACCGACCGCGCGGGTCTGCTGCTGCAATTAGCGAATCTGCCGACGCCGCCGGAAAGCGTGCCGATCAACATGCTGGTGAAAGTGAAGGGCACGCCGCTTGCCGATAACGACGACGTAGATGCTTTTGATTTTATTCGTACTATCGCCGTGGCGCGTATCATGATGCCGACCTCATACGTGCGTCTTTCTGCCGGGCGCGAGCAGATGAACGAACAAACCCAGGCGATGTGCTTTATGGCCGGGGCCAACTCGATTTTCTACGGCTGCAAACTGCTGACCACCCCGAACCCGAACGAAGATAAAGATTTGCTGTTATTTCGCAAGCTGGGTCTTAACCCGCAGCAAACGGCGGTACTGGCGGGCGATAACGAACAGCAACAACGTCTGGAGCAGGCGCTGCGTACCCCGGATACCGACGATTACTACAACGCGGCAACCGTATGACCTGGCAGCAAAAAATTGACGATGCGCTAACAGCGCGTCGTCGTGCTGATGCCCTGCGTCAGCGCTATGCAGTGACGCAGGGTGCCGGGCGCTGGCTGCAGGCCGATGGTCGCCAGTATCTGAATTTCTCCAGCAACGACTACCTCGGCTTAAGCCACCATCCGCAGATTATCTGCGCGTGGCAGCAGGGCGCTGAGCGTTTTGGCGTCGGCAGCGGCGGCTCGGGCCATGTCAGCGGTTATTCCGTTGCTCATCAGGCGCTGGAAGAAGAGCTGGCGCAGTGGCTCGGCTATTCCCGGGCGCTGTTGTTCATCTCTGGTTTTGCCGCCAATCAGGCGGTCATTGCCGCACTGATGGGAAAAGATGACAAGATTGTTGCCGACAGGCTCAGCCATGCCTCGCTGCTGGAGGCTGCCAGTCTTAGCCCTGCCGTGTTACGTCGCTTTATCCATAACGACTCGCAACATCTGGATCGTCTGCTGACAGCCCCCTGTCCGGGGCAGCAGCTGGTGGTCACCGAAGGCGTGTTCAGCATGGATGGCGACAGCGCGCCGCTGGCAGAAATCCACGCTGTGGCGAAACGGCAGGGCGCGTGGCTGCTGGTGGATGATGCGCATGGGATTGGCGTAAGCGGTGAGGAAGGACGTGGTTCGTGCTCTCGACAGCAGGTGAAACCTGAGCTGTTGGTGGTGACATTTGGCAAAGGGTTCGGCGTCAGCGGTGCGGTGATCCTGTGTTCTGATAGCGTGGCCGATTATCTGCTGCAGTTTGCCCGTCATCTGATCTACAGCACCAGCATGCCGCCAGCCCAGGCTCAGGCCTTGCGCGCCGCGCTGGCGGTGATCCGCAGCCGCGAAGGCGATGAGCGCAGAGAAAAGCTGGCGAAGCTTATCCAGCGTTTTCGCGCAGGGGTGAATACTACGGATTTGACGCTGGCGCATTCAGACAGCGCTATTCAACCGCTGATCGTTGGCGACAATCATAAAGCCTTGCAACTGGCACAGACGTTACGGCAACAGGGATGCTGGGTGACGGCGATTCGTCCACCGACGGTGCCGGTTGGGACGGCCAGGCTGCGGATTACGCTGACCCAGGCGCATGAAGTCCAGGATATCGACAGCCTACTGGAGGTGCTGCATGGCGCAGGTCAATAAGCAGGCTATTGCCGCTGCGTTTGGTCGCGCGGCCACGCATTATGAGCAACATGCGGAGCTTCAGCGTCAGAGCGCCGATGCGTTACTGGCACAACTCGATGGCCGGGCGTTCTCACGGGTTTTGGACGCGGGCTGTGGGCCTGGGCGTATGAGTCGTTACTGGCGGGAGCAGGGGAGCGAGGTCTGTGCGCTGGATCTGTCGGCACAAATGCTGACCGAAGCGCAGCGTCACGATGTTGCCCATCACTATCTGCTGGCGGATATCGAAGCCATTCCGCAGGCCGCTGCCACTTTCGACCTGGCCTGGAGCAATCTGGCCGTGCAGTGGTGCAACGACCTGCGCGGCGCGTTACGCGAGCTATACCGGGTGGTGCGTCCTGGCGGGACGGTGGCGTTTAGTACCCTGGCGCAAGGGTCGATGCCTGAACTTCGTCAGGCGTGGCGAGCAGTTGATGATCGGGAGCACGCCAACCGTTTTTTGCCGGTGGAGCAACTGGAAAACGCGCTGTGCGGCTGGGACGTTGAATATCAGTCTCATGCCGTCACGCTGTGGTTTGACGATGCGCTGAGCGCCATGCGCTCGCTGAAAGGCATTGGCGCGACGCATTTGCATGATGGGCGCGAGCAGCGTGTGCTGACCCGCTCGCAGTTGCGCCAGTTACAGCTCGCCTGGCCCTGTCAGCAGGGGAAATATCCGCTGACCTATCATCTTTTTTTGGGAGTAATTCAACGTGACTAACACGTATTTTGTCACCGGGACGGACACCGAAGTAGGTAAAACTATCGCCAGCTGTGCGTTGCTTCAGGCGGCGGGACAGCTGGGGTTGCGAACGGTCGGCTATAAGCCGGTGGCGTCAGGCAGTGAAATGACGGCTGAAGGTCTGCGAAACAGCGATGCGCTGGCTCTACAGCGCAACAGCGTTGTGGCAGTGGATTATGCGGCCATCAATCCGTATACCTTCGCCGAACCTACCTCACCGCATATCATCAGTGCTGACGAAGGGCGCCCCATTCAGGCCTCAGTGATGTCTGCGGGTTTACGCATGCTTGAAGAACAGGCTGACTGGGTATTGGTGGAAGGCGCAGGCGGATGGTTTACGCCACTTTCGCCAACGCTGAGTTTTTCTGACTGGGTAAAAGCGGAACAACTGCCGGTGATTCTGGTGGTTGGCGTTAAGCTCGGCTGTATCAATCATGCCATTTTGACCGCCCAGGCGGTGCAGCAGGCCGGGCTGACGCTCGCCGGATGGGTTGCCAATGATGTGCAGCCACCCGGTAAGCGTCATGCTGAATATATGGCGACACTAAAGCGTGCGCTTGCGGCTCCGCTACTGGGGGAAATTCCCTGGCTGGCAGAAGAGCCGGAACGAGCAGCGACAGGTCGTTATATCGATCTTAGCGTTTTGTCTCTGGCGTCCACCAGTCGTTGATTAGCGGGTCGCTGAATTGTGTTATTTGCCCTTGAGCCACGTTGCGTCCACGATGTAACAAGCAATAGCAGTCAGCGACCCGACGAATAAACGGCAGGCTCTGCTCTGCGAGCATAATGGCAATGCCAAGCTCCTGACTTAGCCTCACAATCAGATTCCCCAGTTTGTGGATATACGCCTGGCCTGTTCCTCGTGTTGGCTCATCGAGGATCAGCAGGCGCGGGCAGGTGACCAACGCACTGGCGAGTGCAAGCTGGTGCTGGTTTTCCTCCGACAATGCCACCCCTTTGGCCTGACGCAGTACAAACAGCTGTGGAAACAGGCGGTAAATATCGCTGCTGTTCATCGTTTCGCTTTTCTCAACCGCCTGGCGCGCAATGTGCAGATTTTCCTCTACCGTCAGCTGCGAAAAAATTCGCCGTTCCTGTGATACACAGTTAATACCCAGCGCAATGCGCTTTGCCGCCGGAATCTGAAGCAGATCGCAAGGTGGTGCGCCAGCCTGATGCCAGAACATGGTTCCGCTCTCAATCGGTAAATTGCCTGTGATGCAATTGGCCAGCGTGGTTTTTCCCATCCCTGGAAGACCCAGCACGGCGGTACATTTACCGGGCAACAGGTCGAGATCGACATCCCAAAGCGAGTGTTGATTACCGTAATAGTGATTCACTGCACGAAGACTCAACATAGATTTCTCCCTCATGATGATATCCGCCTCGCGGGCTGATGGTCGGGAGAAAACTGCAAATCTCTTGCCAGAAGCGGAATGAGGGGAAAATACAGCAGAATAGCGTATTGAGCGGGTTGCGGTATCTGGCTTGTTGTGGATGAGCGCCGCAGTGTGCACATTGTCAGTGCCTGGTGGCGTTGTGATGGTGCAGGCAGGAAAATGATGAAAATGCGAGCAAGATCTCGGCCATTCCAGGTCGCTTCGTTAGCTGATAAATATCAAAAAATAGCGATAATTTTTTTTTATCCCACCAGAAAAGACCATCAGGACGTTTTTGCCAGGCTACAGTCCATACGGGCTGGAGGCAGTTATCCACTATTCCTGTGGATAACCTTGTGTATTAGAGTTAGAAAACACAAGGTAAGCGAGAGAAGACGCGGCCTGCGACTAAATTGATGCGAAAGACGGCTTGAGATAATAGTCATTAAATTACAGTGTGTTAGATAAATGCAATGGCTGTCGCAGAAGTGTCATGTGTTGCCACAAAACTTTCATCGGGTAGCTTGACAAATGTTAAAAAAGTCATTGGTTTGGGGATAACACATTTTTGCTGGTGTTTTATCTTGCCTGCGGACAAATTTTAGCCTGTAGTCACGGCCATTTTGCTGGGGCAACAGAAATATTCTGGCGCGTTACTGTTTTTCCATCCAGTATATTTTACTGGCAAAATATACGGCTGCGAGTAAAATTACACACCTGCCCGCCCATTGCTTCAGGTAGCTGCTCATGAGTAAACCGTTCAAACTAAATTCCGCTTTTAAACCCTCTGGCGATCAGCCTGAGGCGATTCGTCGCCTGGAAGAAGGTCTGGAGGATGGACTGGCGCATCAGACGCTGCTGGGGGTGACGGGGTCGGGGAAAACATTCACCATCGCGAACGTGATTGCGGACTTACAGCGACCTACCATGGTGCTGGCCCCCAATAAGACGCTTGCCGCACAGTTGTACGGTGAGATGAAAGAGTTTTTCCCGGATAACGCGGTGGAATATTTCGTCTCCTACTACGACTATTATCAGCCGGAAGCCTACGTGCCAAGTTCTGACACCTTCATCGAGAAGGATGCCTCGGTTAACGAACACATTGAGCAGATGCGACTGTCAGCGACCAAAGCGTTGCTTGAGCGACGGGATGTCGTTGTCGTGGCGTCGGTTTCCGCGATTTATGGTCTGGGTGACCCGGATCTGTACCTGAAAATGATGCTGCACCTGACGGTGGGGATGATTATCGACCAGCGCGCGATCCTGCGTCGTCTGGCGGAGCTGCAATATACCCGCAACGATCAGGCATTCCAGCGCGGGACCTTCCGCGTGCGCGGTGAAGTGATCGACATATTCCCGGCGGAATCTGACGACATCGCGTTGCGCGTGGAACTGTTTGATGAAGAGGTCGAACGTTTGTCGCTGTTTGACCCGCTTACCGGGCAGGTCGAATCCACTATTTCGCGCTTTACCATCTACCCTAAAACGCACTACGTGACGCCGCGCGAACGTATTGTACAGGCGATGGAAGAAATTAAGGTTGAGCTTGCAGAGCGGCGAAAAGTCCTGTTGGCAAATAACAAACTTCTGGAAGAACAGCGCTTAAGTCAGCGTACCCAGTTCGATCTGGAAATGATGAACGAGCTGGGTTACTGCTCGGGGATTGAAAACTATTCCCGCTATCTGTCCGGGCGTGGTCCGGGCGAGCCGCCGCCGACGCTGTTTGATTACCTGCCTGCCGATGGCCTGCTGGTTGTGGATGAATCCCACGTGACTATCCCGCAAATTGGCGGCATGTATCGCGGTGACCGGGCGCGTAAAGAAACCCTGGTCGAATACGGATTCCGTCTGCCGTCGGCGCTGGATAACCGTCCGCTTAAATTTGAAGAGTTTGAAGCGCTGGCCCCGCAAACCATCTACGTTTCGGCGACGCCGGGCAACTATGAGCTGGAGAAATCCGGTGATGATGTGGTCGATCAGGTGGTACGACCGACCGGGCTGCTGGATCCGGTTATTGAGGTGCGTCCGGTGGCGACGCAGGTTGACGACCTGCTGTCTGAAATCCGCACCCGTGCGGCGATTAACGAACGTGTGCTGGTCACCACGCTCACCAAACGGATGGCGGAAGACCTCACAGAATACCTCGAAGAACACGGCGAGCGGGTGCGTTATCTGCACTCTGACATCGATACCGTGGAACGTATGGAAATCATTCGTGACCTGCGTCTGGGCGAGTTTGACGTGCTGGTGGGTATCAACCTGTTACGTGAAGGCCTGGACATGCCTGAGGTCTCCCTGGTGGCGATTCTGGACGCAGACAAAGAAGGGTTCCTGCGTTCTGAACGTTCGCTTATCCAGACCATCGGTCGTGCGGCGCGTAATATCAACGGTAAGGCGATTCTTTACGGTGATAAAATTACCGCCTCAATGGCCAAAGCGATTGGTGAAACCGAACGTCGTCGTGAGAAACAGCAGCTCTACAACGAAGAGCACGGTATTACGCCGCAGGGCCTGAACAAGAAAGTGGTCGATATTCTGGCGTTGGGTCAGAATATTGCGAAGACCAAAGCGAAAGGCAAAGGGAAGTCACGCGCAGGCGCGAAGTCTGAGGTTGTCGAACTGGATATGACGCCAAAAGCGCTGCAGCAGAAGATTCACGAGCTGGAAGGGCAGATGATGCAGCACGCACAGAATCTCGAGTTTGAAGAGGCCGCGACAATCCGTGACCAGTTGCATCAGCTGCGCGAGTTGTTTATTGCGGCATCGTAAGACGGTGTCGGATGCGGGGTAAACCCTTATCCGACCTACGGGGTAGATCGCCTTTGTAGGCCTGATAAGCGTAGCGCATCAGGCGTTGTTTGATGCCGGATGGCGGAGCCGAGCGTTTTTGTAGGCCTGATAAGCGCAGCGCATCAGGCATTGTTTGATGCCGGAGCAAATCGTTTTGTAGGCCTGATAAGCAAAGCGCATCAGGCAAATCCGTTCAGCCCAACGCCTGCACTGCTTTCTCCAGCGCACTATGCAATAGCTGGCGGTCATGGCGGTAGGGAATATCGCTGGCTTCCAGCACTTCCTGGATCACAACGCGGTCGGTAACAGCGGAAGCATCTACTTTCGGCCCCACAACCACCGCATCAATCACTTTCTTCCCGACGTACTGTTCAATAATGGCCAGCTTATCGCTAAGCGTCAGGCTGGCTGCTGGCAGGCTTAATTCGCGCCCAAGATTGCCTATGTAGACCATCGGAGCCGGTGTGCGACGTAATGCCTGTGACATTTCATCGAGTAACAGAATCGGCATCAGGCTGGTGTAAAAACTGCCAGGGCCTATCAAAATCAAATCCGCTTCAGCGATAGCCTCAACGGCCTCACGCGTAGTCGGGACTTTTGGCGACAGCATCAGTTCCTGAGGCGGGACGGTGAGCTGATCGATATTCACTTCGCCATAAACTTCATGTCCCTGGTCATCAATGGCCATCAGATCCACCGGCAGCTCCGACATCGGAATTAAATGTGCGTCAACTTTCAGCAGGCTGCGAATTAAATTGATGGCTTCCAGAGGCCGCACGCTGAGGTGGTCGAGCGCCTTTAACATCAGATTTCCGAGGTTATGTCCGGAAAGTTCACCATTACCGCCAAAACGATACTCAAACATGGCGGATGCAACGCTGGGTTGGGTAATTAACTGGTTCAGACAGTTACGCATGTCTCCCCAGGCTATCCCTCCTTCAGAGCGACGAATACGACCTGTCGACCCGCCGTTATCGGTGGTGGTGACGATACCCGTCAGGCGGGAACCTAATGGGGAAAGAGAGGAGAGAACGCGTCCTAATCCATGCCCTCCGCCGAGAGCGACAACGCGGTCCAGATCTGCCAGCGTGCGAGTGCGCATATATTTTCCTGATATCAATTGATCGGCGCTACAGTAACGTAAATAGCGTGTTTTCAGCAATTATCCAGTCGGCATTTGCCGTAATTTTTTTCTGCGATCTACTCCTTTCTGACGACACTCACCTGATGGCAAGATGATGTATATCAATGCAAAACTGTGGTTTTTGCTTATTCTGTAGCGAAATTGCACGATCATGTCGCTATATACATATTTATACAGCGAAAGTGTACATGGCAAAAGCGCCATTTACACGCTAGTATCGGCATAACCACAAAATACTCTTCATAATCTGAGTTGCCGGAAGCTAACGCATCTGAAACTCGAAGTATGATGAGTATAAACACTCTAGCCTCTGCACCTGGGTCAAATGATACGGTGCTTTGGCCGTGACAAGACTTGAAAAAGTTTGTCACCAGGGCGCAGGAAGAAATGACTACGTCTCCCGTATTTGGAAAGGTGTACATGGGCTCTCAACTTACCGATGCTTTCGCACGTAAGTTTTACTACTTACGTTTGTCGATTACCGATGTGTGTAACTTTCGTTGCACCTACTGCCTGCCGGATGGCTATAAGCCCGGCGGGGTCACCAATAACGGTTTTTTGACCGTTGATGAAATTCGCCGCGTCACGCGTGCGTTCGCCAGTCTGGGAACGGAAAAAGTGCGTCTGACGGGGGGCGAACCTTCACTGCGTCGCGACTTCACTGACATCATCGCCGCCGTGCGCGAAAACGACGCCATCCGCCAGATTGCGGTAACCACCAATGGTTATCGTCTGGCGCGCGATGCCGCCGCCTGGCGCGATGCCGGACTGACCGCGCTCAACGTCAGCGTCGACAGCCTCGATGCCCGTCAGTTTCACGCCATTACCGGACAGGACAAGTTTCAGCAGGTGATGGCAGGCATTGATGCCGCCTTTGATGCCGGTTTTGAAAAAGTGAAAGTCAACACCGTGCTGATGCGCGATGTAAACCATCATCAACTGGACACCTTCCTGGCGTGGATCCAACCTCGACCAATCCAACTGCGTTTTATTGAACTGATGGAAACGGGCGAGGGCAGCTCTCTCTTCCGTAAACACCATATTTCCGGACAGGTACTGCGCGATGAGCTGCTGCGTCGCGGCTGGATCCACCAGATCCGACAGCGTAGCGACGGCCCGGCTCAGGTATTCTGTCATCCTGATTATGTTGGCGAAATTGGTCTGATCATGCCTTATGAGAAAGACTTCTGCGCCACCTGTAATCGTCTGCGCGTTTCCTCTGTCGGCAAGCTTCATCTGTGTTTATTTGGTGAAGGTGGCGTAAGCCTGCGTGATTTGCTGGAAGACGATGCTCAGCAACCGGCGCTGGAAGAACGTATTTCAGCCGCGCTGCTGGAGAAAAAGCAGACCCATTTCCTGCATCAGAACAATACCGGTATTACGCAAAACTTATCTTACATTGGCGGCTGATCGCTAAAAGGAGTTTTTCATGAGTCAGGTAAGCGCTGAATTTATCCCGACACGCATTGCTATTCTTACTGTTTCCAACCGTCGCGGCGAAGAAGATGACACCTCCGGCCATTATCTGCGTGACTCGGCGCAAGAAGCGGGTCATCAGATTGTCGATAAGGCGATTGTCAAAGAGAACCGCTACGCCATCCGCGCCCAGGTTTCTGCCTGGATTGCCAGTGACGATGTACAGGTGGTGCTCATTACCGGTGGCACTGGCTTAACCGAAGGGGACCAGGCGCCGGAAGCGCTGCAACCGCTGTTCGACAGAGAAGTTGAAGGGTTTGGCGAAGTCTTCCGTATGCTGTCGTTTGAAGAGATTGGCACCGCGACGCTGCAATCCCGGGCGATTGCCGGGGTGGCCAATAAAACGCTGATTTTTGCCATGCCGGGTTCGACGAAAGCGTGTCGTACCGCCTGGGAAAATATCATTGCGCCGCAGCTTGATGCCCGTACGCGTCCGTGTAATTTCCACCCACATTTGAAGAAATAAGTATGTCGCAACTGACTCATATTAACGCCGCTGGCGAAGCGCATATGGTGGATGTCTCCGCCAAAGCGGAAACCGTACGCGAGGCGCGTGCAGAAGCATTCGTAACCATGCATAGCGAAACGCTGGCGATGATTATCGATGGCAGCCACCATAAGGGCGATGTTTTCGCCACGGCGCGTATTGCCGGTATTCAGGCTGCCAAACGGACCTGGGATCTTATCCCACTGTGTCACCCGCTGATGTTGAGCAAGGTCGAAGTCAATTTGCACGCCGAGCCGGAGCACAACCGCGTACGTATTGAAACGCTGTGTCGCCTGACCGGTAAAACCGGCGTTGAAATGGAAGCGTTAACGGCAGCCTCCGTGGCGGCATTGACCATCTACGATATGTGCAAAGCGGTACAAAAGGATATGGTGATTGGTCCGGTGCGTCTGCTGGCAAAAAGCGGCGGCAAATCGGGTGATTTTAAGGTGGATGCGCATGATTAAGGTTCTTTTCTTTGCTCAGGTACGGGAACTGGTGAACACCGATGCGTTAGAAGTTGCCGCCGAGTTTGCAACGGTAGAAGCGCTGCGCAAGCATCTGGCGGCGCAAAGCGATCGCTGGGCGCTGGCGCTGGAAGACGGCAAGCTGCTGGCGGCGGTGAATCAGACGCTGGTCAGTTTTGACCATCCTCTTAACGCGGGTGATGAAGTCGCTTTCTTCCCGCCGGTAACCGGAGGCTAAAATGGCTGAAACGCGAATTGTTGTTGGCCATGCGCCGTTCAGCGTCGGGGATGAGTATCCCTGGCTGGCAGAGCGCGATGAAGACGGCGCGGTCGTCACTTTCACCGGTAAAGTGCGCAATCACAATCTCGGTGACAGCGTGCAGGCGTTAACGCTGGAACACTATCCGGGAATGACCGAAAAAGCGCTGGCGGAGATTGTCGACGAAGCGCGTTCGCGCTGGCCACTGGGTCGGGTGACGGTGATTCATCGCATTGGCGAACTGTGGCCGGGTGACGAAATCGTGTTTGTTGGCGTGACCAGTGCGCATCGCAGCAGCGCATTTGATGCCGGGCAGTTCATTATGGATTACCTGAAAACCCGCGCGCCGTTCTGGAAACGCGAGGCTACGCCGGAAGGTGAGCGCTGGGTTGATGCCCGCGACAGCGATAAGCTAGCAGCAAAACGCTGGTAGAGTACAATTGTTGTAGGCTCATACTGATTCAGGAGATTGTCATGGACCGATTCCCACGATCCGATTCTATTGTACAGGCCCGTTCCGGTCTGCAAACGTATATGGCGCAGGTGTACGGCTGGATGACCTGCGGACTGTTGCTGACGGCGTTTATCGCCTGGTATGCGGCAAATACGCCCGCGGTGATGATGTTTGTCTTCTCCAGCAAAATCACCTTCTTTGGCCTGATCATCGCTCAACTGGCGCTGGTGTTTGTCCTGTCCGGCATGGTGCAAAGGCTGAGCGCGGGTATGGCGACCACGCTGTTTATGCTCTATTCGGCATTAACCGGGTTGACGCTATCAAGCATTTTTATCGTCTATACCTACTCGTCTATCGCCAGCACCTTCGTGGTCACTGGTGGGATGTTCGGGATCATGAGCTTGTATGGCTACACCACCAAGCGCGATCTGAGCGGCTTCGGCAATATGCTGTTCATGGCGCTGATCGGTATTGTGCTGGCCTCGCTGGTTAACTTCTGGCTGAAGAGCGAAGCGCTGATGTGGGCGGTGACCTATATCGGGGTGATTGTGTTTGTCGGTCTGACCGCCTATGACACACAGAAGCTGAAAAATATCGGTGAACAGATCGACCTGCGCGACAGCTCCAATCTGCGTAAATATGCAATTCTTGGGGCTTTAACGCTGTATCTGGACTTCATCAACCTGTTCCTGATGCTGCTGCGTATTTTCGGCAATCGTCGTTAATTGTCTGTTGCCGGATGCGGCTTAACGCCTTATCCGGCCTACTTTTGATACCAGGCGGTAGGCCGCATCCGGCACTATATAGACCCTTATTTCGCCATCGCCTTCTCGTTCTTTGCCCGTAGCTTTTTCGCCCGACTCTCCAACAGCAAATAACACATCAGCGCCAGCAGCAGCGGAATAAAATAGTACAACACGCGATACGCGAGCAGGGCAGCAATGATTGTCCCATGAGACGTGTTCTCTCCCGCCAGCAACGCCATAAACACTGCCTCCAGCACGCCGATCCCCGCCGGAATATGCACAATCACCCCGGCAATACTGCTTACCAGCAGCACGCCCAGCACGAAGAAATAGTTGATGTTCTGGCCCAGCAACAACCAGATAATCGCCCCCATTACCATCCAGTTAGCCCCGGATATCGCCATTTGCGCGAGGGCAAATTTCCACGAGGGTAGCACCAGCTTTTGGCCCTTGATGGTGATGTGACGATGTTTAGCGAAAGCGCAAAACCACAGATAAACAACAATAATCATCAGCAGCGCTATGCCTAAAATGCGCAATGTGCCTTCATCGATATACCAGTGTGCGGGCAGTTCGACGACGCCGAAGGTAAATATAAAACCGCCCAGCAGAATATAGCCCAGCCAGTTTGTGGTTATGCTCAGCGAAAAAATCCGCGTTATTGTGCCCCCCGGCAACCCGAGACGCGAGTAGAGCCGATAACGCATCCCAATACCGCCCACCCAGGTGCTCAACGTCAGGTTGAAGGCGTAACAAATAAACGACACCAGCATGACCTGGCGTTTTGCCAGTTTGTGACCGCAGTAGTAGCGCCCGAGCAGATCATAACAGCCGTAAAGTAAATAACTGACGATCACCAACCCTACTGCGCTGAGCAGGGCGATCCGGTTGTAATCGCGAATTACCGTCCACACTTCCTGCCAGTTGACTTTGCTGGCATAAACAACCAGCAGCACGATCACCGCAATAAAAAATAACCATGTGAGGATCTTTTTCGCTAACCGCCAGCGTCGGTGATTTTTTGCCATCAGGTTTTCCCTCCTGCATCCTCAGTTTGTATACGGTCCTGAGTTTCCAGAGCGGGCTGCGCGGGCGGCTCTATCTCGGCCAGATGCGGGGTATGCGCCGGAAGCCAGCCGACCAGCGCCGGGAAGTGGCGTAAAAAGTGGAAGGCCAACACGCTTTTAGTCAGGTTCCACCAGGTGCGTTTTGGCAGCATGGATTCATCAACCCGCTTGCAGTCCTGCGCAATAATAGGGTTCAGGTTGTCGCGCAGGGTCTGGTTAAACGTGCGGTCATGAATAATCAGATTCGCTTCCAGATTCAGCGACAGGCTCAGCGGATCAAGATTGCTGGAGCCCACCGTCGCCCAGTGATCGTCCATCAGCGCCACTTTGCCATGCAGAGGTTTACGGCGGTATTCATAGACATGGACGCCACCTTTAACCAGATAGTTGTACAGCAGGCGGGCGCCCACTTTCACAATCGGCATATCCGGTTCACCTTGCACGATGAGTTTTACCCGAACGCCGCGTCGTGCCGCTTTACGCAGGGCATGCAGCAGGCGATATCCTGGAAAGAAATAGGCATTGGCGATAATCACTTCCCGCCGGGCCTGGGTCAGCATTTTCAGATAGTGGCGTTCAATATCATCGCGATGCTCTTCGTTATCGCGCCAGACAAACAGCGCCTGCGCTTCGCCAGGGCGATGATTGTCGATTGCCCGGTGATGACGTCGCCACCAGCGTCGTACAGCGCTCTGTCCGGGCAAGTTTTCCAGCACGAATCTTAGGATGTCGGCTACGACTGGACCTTCAACGCGCACGGCGTAATCCTGTTTGGCCTCCGGGCCGTAATCAGACATATGTTCAGCGGAGTAATTGATGCCGCCGACAAAGGCAACACGGTCATCAATGACCACTATTTTTCGATGCATACGGCGAAAGAGATTGGTGCGCATACCGAACAGGCGCGGGCGCGGATCGTAGTAGCGGAAAACAATGCCGGCTACGGTCAGCTCTTCAACAAAACTGTCGCTCAGATCCGGCGAGCCGTAGCCATCCAGCAGCACCTCTGCTTTGATACCTCGCCGGGCGGCTTCGAGCAACGCGGCATGCAGCCGTTTTCCGACCGCATCTTCAAACCAGATAAAGGTCTCAAGGATAATTTTTTGCTCTGCCTGCTCAATGGCGTCAAAGACGGCGGGGTAGAATTGATCGCCATTTTCCAGCAGTTGAATTTGATTGCCTTCACGCCAGCCATATTTCATAAATGAATCTCCGCACTCAGGGGGGCATGATCGGACAAATGTCGCCAGTGACGCAGCGCCAGCGTCGTTGGGGTACTGGCATTCGCGTTTTTCACATAGATCCTGTCCAGGCGCAGCAGGGGAAACTGCACCGGAAAGGTTCGCGCCGGGCGGCCGTCGGCGCGGGTAAAAATCTCGTCAAGGCCAGCTTTGGCTTTCAACGGACGATTGGCCGTTTGCCGCCAGTCATTAAAATCTCCGGCAATCACTACGGGCTCCGCGTTGGGTAGGGCGTTAACCCAGTCTGCCAGCATAGCGAGCTGGGTCTGGCGGTGAGCTTCACGCAGGCCGAGATGTACACACATCACATGGATGGGGTGGGAGAGCATTGGCGGTACGATTCGGCAGTAAAGGACTCCGCGCTTTTCACTCGCGCCGACTGACACATCACGATTTTCATAATGCTCAATGGGATACCGCGACAGCACCGCATTACCATGATGTCCCTGCGGGTACACGGCGTTACGCCCGTAGGCGAAGTCGCTCCACATGGTGTCCGCCAGAAATTCGTAATGGCTGGTATCCGGCCAGTTATCAATGTGCAGCGAATGCGCTTCGTGTGCGCCCATGACTTCCTGCAGACATACAATGTCTGCACCAACCGTTCTGACGGCCTCCCGTAGCTCAGGCAAAATAAAACGCTGGTTGAAGGCGGTGAACCCTTTGTGAGTATTAATGGTGAGCACATTGAATGAAAATTGAACTCCCGATCCGCTCATGAGCCTCCCGATGGCGTCACTTCCTAAATAAAATAGTGTAGTCGTCGTCACAAAAAGATGCGGTGTTGCGGAATTTTCCGTAAAGTCCGGTACTCTGAACAATTAGTCGAAAATCCTTCAGGAGAATAGCCATGAGGTGGCAACAACGTGTTCGTGTCGCAACGGGTCTAAGTTGCTGGCAGATAGTGTTGCATTTACTGGTAGTGGCGTTGCTGGTAATGGGCTGGATGAGCGGCAGACTGGTGCATGTCGGCCTGGGATTGTGCGTCGTGTACGGCGTTACGGTTTTATTGATGCTGGCATTGCAACGTCACCACGAACAGCGCTGGCGCGACGTGGCTGATGTGCTGGAAGAGTTGACCACGACGTGGTATTTCGGTGCCGCAATGATCGTGCTGTGGCTGCTGTCGCGTGTGCTGCAAAACAACGTCTTGCTGGCACTGGCGGGGCTGGTAATCCTTGCCGGACCCGCCGTGGTCTCGCTGCTGGCGAAAGACAAAAAGCTACATCACCTTGCGTCTAAACATCGCATACGCCGCTGATCCGGTCGTGGCCGCTATCACCAACAGCGGCCACAAGCTTCCCCAGACAATCTTCATACTCGCATCTTTCAGGTAAATTTGTTTCGTGATGTCCGTAAAATGGCGGATCGGGTTTATCCACGTCAGATTCTGCAACCAGACCGGCATGTTTTCGACCGGTGAGACGTAGCCCGAGAGTAAAATCGCCGGCATCATAAACACAAACACGCCGATAAACGCCTGCTGCTGGGTGGCGCACAGTGACGAAATCAGCAGACCAAAGCCAACCAGCGACAGCCCGTAAATCACCATCGTGAAATAGAACAGCCCCAGTGAACCGGCAAACGGAATGTGATAAGCCCAGATACCAATCGCCAGCACGATGGTGGCCTGAAAAGTAGCCACAATGAGCGCGGGCACCGCTTTACCGATGAAAATCTGCCAGGTGGTCAGCGGGGAAACCAGCAGTTGATCCAGTGTGCCTTGCTCACGCTCGCGGGCAACCGACAGCGAGGTGACGATCATTACGCCGATGGTGGTGATCATGGCGATCAGCGACGGAACCACAAACCATTTGTAATCCAGATTCGGGTTATACCAGTTACGCACTACCAGCTCGCTGTTGTTCGGTTTCGGCTTGCCGTCCATCAGCTCCTGCTGATACTCCTTAACGATTTGCTGCAGGTAATTCGCGGCAATTTGCGCGCTGTTTGAGTTGCGCCCGTCGAGGATAATCTGCATGGGTGCCTGCTGGAAGGTATCCAGATTACGCGAAAAGTTAGCCGGGAAACGCACCAGCAGCAGGGCTTTTTGCGTGTCGATGGTGGGCTGGATCTCCTGCGGGCTTTTCAGCAGCAGAACATGCGTAAAAGCGCTGGCGCGAGCGAAGCGCTGGGTAAGCTCAACCGAATGTTTACCGTTGTCTTCGTTATAGATAGCAATTGTGGCGTTGGTGACTTCCAGCGTTGCCGCGAACGGGAACAGGATAACCTGAATCAGCACCGGTAAAATCAGAATGGCTCGCGTCTGCGGTTCGCGTAATAGCGATTGCAGCTCTTTGCGAATTAATGTCCATAAGCGATGAAACATGCCCGTCCTCTCAGTCCAGTTTGTAGGCCTGATAAGCAAAGCGCATCAGGCATAATGCCGGATGGCGACGTGAACGCCTTATCCGGCCTACGGCTACAATTATCCATACACATATTTAATCCAGCCGACGTTTGGTTTTAAGCCACGTCAGGCCAATAAACATCACCGCCGAAGCGATTAAAAACAGCACGTTGATAATCAGCACCACCGGAATATTTCCCGCCAGGAACAGGCTTTGCAGGGTGCTGACGAAATAACGCGCCGGAATAATGTAGGTTACCGCCCGGATAATCGCGGGCATGCTGTCTATCTGGAAGATAAAACCCGACAGCATAATAGAGGGCAGGAAGGCGGCGTTCAGCGCGACCTGCGCGGCGTTAAACTGGTTGCGGGTGATGGTGGAAATAAGCAACCCCATACCCAGCGTACTGAGCAGAAACAGGCTGGTAATGAAAAACAGGATCAGCAACGAGCCACGGTAGGGCACGCCAAGAATAAACACCGACACCAGCATACACAGCAGCATCGCCAGCATGCCCAGAAAGTAATACGGGATCAGTTTGCACAGCAGCAGCTCGACGCGGGTGACTTCGGTAGACAGCAGCGCTTCCATGGTGCCGCGCTCCCATTCGCGCGCTACCACTAATGAGGTGAGGATGGCGCCAATGACCGTCATGATGATGGTGACCGCCCCGGGAATAATAAAGTGCTGGCTGATGGCCGCCGGGTTAAACCAGTAACGGGTCTGCACGTCGATCAATGGTTTGAACGATTCCCCACGATCTTCTGCCCGCTGTTGCTGCCAGATTTGCCAGATGCCTTCGACATAACCCTGCACAAAGTTGGCGGTATTGGGTTCGCTGCCGTCGGTGATCACTTGGATCGGTGCCACGTCATTGGGTCGTGCCATCTGCTGGGCAAAATCCACCGGGATCACCACCAGCCCGCGAATGCGCCCGGCCTGCATTTTCTCAATCAGTTCCTGGCGATTATCGCTGATGGTGGCGTCAATATACGGCGAACCGGTCATGGTATGGGTAAAATCCAGCGCCTCTTCGCTCTGCTGTTCGAGCAAAATCCCTACCCGCAGCTTGCTGGAGTCGAGGTTGATCCCGTAGCCGAAGATAAACAGCAGCAGCAGCGGGATCACCACCGCAATCAGCCAACTGCTGGGATCGCGGACGATCTGGCGCGTCTCTTTCACGCACAGCGCGCGGACGCGACGCCAGGAGAGAGCGGAGTTACTCATGCGTATGCTCCTTATCCCAGTCATTGATTAGCGTGATGAACGCCTGTTCCATGGTCGGGTCCGGCGTGTCGCTGTCGGCAGCCTGAGCCTTCAGGTCGTCTGGCGTACCGCTGGCAATCAGCTTGCCGCGATATACCAACCCGATGCGATCGCAGTATTCCGCCTCATCCATAAAGTGGGTAGTCACCATCACCGTAACGCCTTTTTCCACCATGCTGTTGATATGCAACCAGAACTCGCGGCGGGTAAGGGGATCGACCCCGGAAGTGGGTTCATCAAGGAACAGAATGTCGGGTTCATGCATCAGCGAGCAGGCCAGCGCCAGACGCTGCTTAAAGCCCAGCGGCAGTTCGTCGGTGGCGTGGGAAGCGATACTTTTCAGGCCAAATGCCTCGCTCATACGATCGATTTTCTCTTTCTGCGCCCGACCGCGCAGGCCGTAGACGCCGGAGAAAAAGCGCAGATTCTGTTCAACCGTCAGGTTACCGTACAGGGAGAATTTCTGCGCCATATAGCCCAGATGCTGACGCGCTTTGCCGGAGCTGACTTTCAGGTCCATATCCAGCACCAGCGCTTTGCCGGAAGTGGGGACCAGCAGGCCGCACATCATTTTAAAGGTGGTGGATTTGCCAGCGCCATTAGGGCCTAACAGACCAAAAATCTCGCCGCGCTGCACGGCAAAGTCTACGTGGTCGGTAGCGGCAAAATCGCCAAATTTCTTGGTCAACGCTTTGGCTTCGATCACCGTTTCACCAGGCGTGCCTTCCACGGTATGCAGGATAGCGCCCAGCGGGGACTCCGATGTTCCGGCTCCGCCGAGTAAATCGATAAAGGCATCTTCGAAGCGGGGGGCTGTTTCTTTGATGGTTATCTCCGGCATGCCGTCAGCGTTTTGGATCTGCTGAGCAGTAGCCTCTTTTTTCAGGATTAAACGGACGGATTTCCCCTGAATCATTCCGTCGCTGACCAGCGGCAGTTTTAACGCGCGTTGCAGCAGTCGGCGGTTGTTTTCCTGTGGACTGCTCATCAGGAAGCTGCGACCTGCCATGGTTTGCGTAAGCTGAGTAGGATCGCCCTGGTATAACAGTTCACCTTCGTTCATCAGCAGCACATCACGGCATTGCTCTGCTTCATCCAGATACGACGTACTCCAGAGGATCAGCATG
Organism: Citrobacter sp. C13; assembly: GCF_014596815.2. NCBI lineage: Bacteria > Pseudomonadati > Pseudomonadota > Gammaproteobacteria > Enterobacterales > Enterobacteriaceae > Citrobacter > Citrobacter sp. C13. Next base: position 3,255,822 of record NZ_CP115024.1, on the reverse strand, counting down.
CCGTCCCCGGCCAGTTCGTGGACCATTTGCCACAGTTCGCGACGGGAAATAGGGTCGACACCCACGCCTGGCTCATCCAGCAGCAACACTTTGGGTTCGCCAACCAGCGTACAGGCAAGCCCGAGCTTCTGCTTCATGCCGCCAGAAAGCTTGCCCGCCAGTCGCCCGGTAAACGGCCCTAACGAGGTAAACTCCAGTAGTCGGGCAAAGGTTTTTTCTCGCGCTTCACCGGTGACGCTGCGTAAGTCGGCATAGAGATTGAGGTTCTCCATGACGGTTAAATCTTCGTACAGACCAAATTTCTGCGGCATATAGCCCAGCACCGCATGCAGCGCGCTGTCGTCTTTGATGGGGTCAAAACCAATCACCGCAGCACTTCCGGCATCAGGTTTTAATAATCCCGCCAGCATTCGCATCAGCGTGGTTTTGCCCGCGCCGTCAGGCCCGACAAGTCCGGTCACGTAGCCCGCATGAACGGTACAGTCGAGCGGGGCGACGGCCGGCTTTTCCATTCCGGCAAAGTTTTTCGTCAGCCCTTTAAGCGTAATGACGGCGTCATTCATGCCGTGCCTCATCGCCAAATTTAATCGTTACCGGCATTCCCTGGCGCAGCGAATCGTCCGCGTCGGTGACGACAATTCGCAGGCGATAAACCAGGTCGGTACGCAGGTCAGGAGTCTCGACCGTTTTCGGGGTAAATTCGGCGGTAGGAGAAACGAAGCCGATTTTGCCGTGATACGGTTTGTCCGGTCGGCCATCGGTATAGAGCAGGATCTCACGTCCTGGCTGCGCCTGGCTCAGATTTCGTTCGTCAACGTAAGCACGAACCCAAACCGGACGCGTGAGCGACAGCGTCAGTACCGTGCCACCTTCGTTCAGCATGCTGCCGGGTTCAACCGCACGGGTAAGAAGCGTGCCGTCAGACGGCGAGGTCAGCGTGGTGTCATGCAAATTAAGCTCTGCCTGTGCCAGCTCGGCCTGAGCTTGCTCGAGCGTGGCTTTCGCCTGCTCGATGTCCTGCACACGATTACCGCTGCGATATTGCGTGAGTTTATCCTGTGCGGATTTAAGCGAAGCTAACGCCTGATCGCGAGATGAACGGGCGTTTTCCAGATCGTTGGCAGAAATGGTGCGGCTTTTCCACAATCCGACCTGCCGATTGTAAAAGTTCTGCGCGTAATCATAGGCGGCCTGCGCCTGTTTGACTGCTGCCGCGGTTTGCGCGATCTCTTCTTCGCGATACCCTGCCAGCATCAGATCGTATTGTGCCTGTGCGGCGGCAACGTTGGCTTTTGCCTGCATCAATGCGTTTTCATACGGTGCGCGGTCCAGTTCACCCAGCACCTGACCGGCGGTAATGGCATCGCCTTCGTCAACCGCCAGCGAGGCCAGCCTGCCGCCGACGCGAAAACTCAGGTTGACGCTACGGATATCGACATTGCCGTACAGTGTTAAACCATTATCTTGCCGACTTTGATACCACCACGTTCCACCGGCAATCACGGCAACGAGGGCCGCGATAACCAGCCCGAGAACGACAGGTTTTTTCATGACTCCAGACTCCTTTGCGTTAAACCTTGCAGAATAAGATCGATGTGACAGGTGATCGTTTGGTCAATCAGCGCGGTTTTATCCTCATCAAATTGTGACCAGCCCGTACGCAACAGAATGGTTTCTTTCCCCAGACGAAAAGCCAGCACCTCGCCGAGAATGGCGTGGGTGTGCAGAATCATTTGGGTATCATTGGCATCGCCGCCCGTATAGGCGGCAATCAGGCGCGTCAGATGTGTATGCAGCGGATTGATAACCTGGTCGTGCACCAGTTTATAAGCCGCGGTGGGGGAAAGCTGTTCACGCGAGATAAATTTGCTCAGGTTAACGGTGTCGTCCTGAGTTAACAGCATGATCATATTTTTGCAGGCGCGCAGGATCAGTTCGCGCATCGCGCCACGGTCCGGCTCTGGTTGGGCGAATAAACGCTCGGCCTCTTCAGCGTGCGGGCGAAACTGTGCACCGATAAAATCCGCAATCCACTGGGCGCAGGCGAGATATAAATCCTCTTTTGAGCCAAAATAGTAGGTGATAGCCGCAATGTTTTGCCCGGCCTGTGCAGCGATATCGCGCGTCGTGGCGTGCAGACCATACTCGCCGAATTGCGCCAATGCGGCGGCAATGAGCTGGTTCTTCGCCTGTTCACCTTTGGTTGTCATGGTGGGTGTATTCATGGCACGACTCTGATCTTAATCAATCGATTGATTAAGATTATGACTGATGTGTAGCCTTGTCCAGTCCGGAGCGTTATTTTCCAGTGAAGGGATAATTTATGCGGCACATCACAAAAACTGCTACACTCCGCCCCTTCATGACATTGTGGTTTTTGTCATCTCTATTGTATGTATCTCCCTGAAAACGACACCGGTAACGGTCAGGGCGGTTCGGAGTTGTTATGTCTTTTGATTCCCTTGGTTTAAACCCTGAAATTTTACGTGCCGTTGCCGAGCAGGGTTACCGTGAACCTACCCCTATTCAGCAGCAGGCTATTCCTGCCGTGCTGGAAGGCCGCGATCTGATGGCCAGCGCCCAGACCGGTACGGGGAAAACGGCAGGATTTACCTTGCCGCTGTTGCAGCACCTGATCACCAATCAGCCGCATGGTAAAAGCCGTCGTCCGGTTCGTGCGCTGATCCTCACGCCAACCCGCGAACTGGCGGCCCAGATTGGCGAAAACGTCCGTGATTACAGTAAGTATCTGAATATTCGCTCGCTGGTGGTCTTCGGTGGCGTCAGTATTAACCCGCAGATGATGAAGCTGCGTGGCGGCGTAGATGTGCTGATCGCCACTCCGGGTCGTTTGCTCGATCTGGAACACCAGAATGCGGTGAAACTGGATCAGGTTGAGATCCTGGTACTGGATGAAGCTGACCGCATGCTGGATATGGGCTTTATTCACGATATTCGTCGCGTTCTGGCAAAACTGCCGGCAAAACGTCAGAACCTGCTGTTCTCGGCAACGTTCTCTGATGACATTAAATCGCTGGCCGAAAAACTGTTGCACAACCCGCTGGAAATTGAAGTGGCGCGTCGTAATACCGCGTCAGAGCAGGTTACTCAGCACGTTCATTTCGTTGATAAAAAACGTAAACGTGAACTGCTGTCGCAGATGATTGGTCAGGGCAACTGGCAGCAGGTGCTGGTGTTTACCCGTACCAAACATGGCGCGAACCATCTGGCAGAGCAGCTGAATAAAGACGGCATCCGCAGTGCGGCTATCCACGGTAATAAATCTCAGGGTGCGCGTACGCGTGCGCTGGCTGATTTTAAATCCGGTGATATTCGCGTGCTGGTTGCGACCGATATTGCCGCACGTGGTCTGGACATTGAAGAGTTACCGCACGTGGTGAACTACGAGCTGCCAAACGTCCCGGAAGACTACGTGCACCGCATTGGTCGTACCGGTCGTGCGGCAGCTACCGGCGAAGCGTTGTCTCTGGTGTGCGTCGATGAACACAAGCTGTTGCGTGATATCGAGAAGCTGCTGAAAAAAGAGATCCCGCGTATTGCGACGCCAGGCTACGAGCCAGATCCGTCCATTAAAGCTGAGCCGATCCAGAACGGTCGCCAGCAGCGTGGCGGCGGCGGTGGTCGTGGGCAGGGCGGAGCAGGGCGTGGCCAGCAGCCGCGTCGTCAGGATGGCGGTGCGCCAAAAGCGAAACCGCGTAGCGGAGAAGGCAAACCGGCAGGCGATAAGCCTCGTCCACCGCGCCGTCCGCGCAAACCGTCTGCAGCACAGTAATTCACCTTGCTGTATGGCAGTATAAACACGCTATCCGGCCTACACACTGTGTAGACCGGATAGGTCAATCACTCCCCCGAACTTTGCGATTTCAGCACGATTGAGCAGGTATATCGTCCTGCCGGGTGAATCGAAATCGTCGTCTCAAATACTTTCCCGTCCCTGTCCAGATAACGACGCACGATTCTCATCGCTGGCGAATCAGGTGCTACATTGAGAATCTTTGCCACCTTTTTGGGCACGCCGACAGCCGTAATGGTCTGATGCACCTCATGGCTTTTAATACCGTAATGCGTTTCGATCAAATCGCTGATTAACGAGTGTGGGTCGTCACGGATGTACGTACGCAGCTTGGCGTAATCCGTGCTGGCATAACTGTCCGTCCAGCAGATTGGCGCGTCGGGGTTTTGCGCATCTTCGCGAGTGCTGGCAATGTGCAGCCAACGGGAACCGGGCGGGCAGCCAATCATCTGGGACAACTCTATGTCCGCCACAATCTCATCGATTTTCTTGATGACGCGCAGATTGTTTTTGGCCAGCAGCAACAGATCCTCAAGATGCGATAGCGGGTGATTGACGCCGTTAGCCTTAGGTTCGCAAACGCGGGTTCCCGCGCCTTTACGCCGTGATATCAGACCTTGCTCTGTTAATTCCCTTAACGCCTCACGCATGGTGTGGCGGCTGACCTGCCATGTTTCGCACAGTTCCATTTCCGTAGGAAACAGCGAACCGGGGGCAAAAGTTCCCACCGCAATTTGCTGCGCCAGTTCACGTGCTATTCGCTTGTACAGAGATTCTTTCATCGCAGTTTCATCAAAATATTAGTGATCTTTATCACGAAAATTTGTACGGACTATTCCCTACATTTCTTATGAATACTATAAATGTCCGTACATTCAAATGTACGGACATTTATTTATGTCTGGACATTGTGGCGGCATTTGAATATCCAACAAACTGCCGTAAACACGCATCTTATCATTATCAGATTTTCCAGGGGGATTTATGGCTTCGAATGTACTTGATTCTGTTCTGTTCAGGGATTCTTTCGGCACACCGGCGATGCGCGCGGTGTTTGACGATCGCGAGCTGGTACGCAAATACGTGGAAGTGGAAGTGGCATTAGCCAAAGCCCAGGCACGCTGCGGTGTGATACCCGAGGCTGCGGCGCAGGAAATCGCAGAAAAATGTAATGCTGACACGCTCGATTTTGATTTATTGCGCCATGAAACCGAAATTGTGGGTTATCCGATCCTACCGCTGGTGCACCAGATTTCTAAACAGGCTGGCGAGTCCGGTGGTTATGTGCACTGGGGGGCCACCACTCAGGACATTATGGACACCGCAGTGGTTCTGCAAATTCGTGATGCTTTTGCGCTCATTGAGTCCGATATGGACAAACTCCGCGCCACGCTGGCCGATCTTTCACGCCGCTACCGTGATACGCCGATGGCCGGGCGAACCCATTTACAACAGGCTTTGCCCGTGACCTTTGGCTACAAAACTGCCATCTGGCTGGATATGTTTGAACGCCACGCGGAACGTCTTACCCAGGCGCGTCCTCGTGTATTGGTCGGCGAATTTGCGGGGGCAGCCGGTACGCTGGCATCACTGGGGGATAAAGGCCTCGCGGTACAAAAAGCGATGATGGAAGAGCTTGGGCTAAATGTCCCAACATCCACCTGGCACGTCGCGCGTGATGGTTTTGCCGAAGCGGTGAACCTGTTAGCGGTGATTACCGGGTCGCTGGGCAAGATTGCCTACGACGTAATGCTGCTGGCAGCAAACGAGTTTGGCGAACTGTATGAGCCGTTTGTTAAAGGGCGTGGCGCCAGCAGTACCATGCCGCAGAAACGCAACCCTATTTCCAGCGAGCTGATGCTGGCCTGCGCCAAAGGCGTTCGCCAACAGGCAGGGTTGATGCTTGATGCGATGGTGCAAGATCTGGAGCGAGCAACCGGGCCGTGGCATGCCGAATGGATTGCTATCCCGGAAAGTTTCGTTCTCAGCGCGGGGGCATTGCATCAGGCCAACTTTATGCTGGCGGGGCTGGTGGTCGATGAAGAGGCGATGAAACGTAACCTCGGCATGACTAACGGATTGATTGTGGCTGAAGCGGTCATGATGGGGTTGGCTCCGTATATTGGTCGTCAGGATGCACATGACGTGGTGTATGACGCCTGTCGTATCGTCAACGAACAAGGTGGACGATTGGCTGATGTGCTGAATGCGATGCCATCTGTCTCTGAACGACTGGACCCACAGTTGATTGAAAAACTGACCGACCCGGCAAATTACCTTGGAATGGCACCGGCGATGGTGGATCAGGTATTAGCAAGATACATGTCGCGGAAATGAATGCTCTCGGGCTAACGGAATAAGGATATTTTTATGTCAACGAATTCTGTCACGGGAAAATCCATTCTGTCGTTCCTGATACCGCTGGCGATAGGCGCGATCATTTGGTTTTATCCTGTTCCTGATGGTCTAACGCCTCAGGCCTGGCATATGTTCGCGATATTTGCCGCGACCATTGCCGCCATTCTCACTCAGCCGCTCCCTTCGGGGGCGGTGATGTTGATTGCACTTTGCGTGGTTATTTTCACCAAAACGTTACCAGAGGCAAAGGCGCTGTCAGGGTTTGCGTCCGGTACGGTATGGCTCATTTTCTGCGCCTACGTCTTGTCTCTGGGGTTTGTGACGTCAGGACTGGGGAAACGTATTGCGTATAAAATGTTATCGCTCTTTGGCGGCAGCAGCCTGGGTATCGCTTACTCACTGGGGGTTTCCGATCTGATTATGGCCCCGGCAATGCCGTCAGTAACTGCGCGGTCCGGGGGCATAATTTTTCCCATCACGCGTTCCATCAATGATGTGTTGGGCTCCGCTCCAGGGGTAACGGGCAAACGTATTGGCGATTTCTTAACCATGGTGTGCTTCCAGTTTACGCCGATTACCGGGGCGATATTTCTCACCGGGATGGCGGCGAATCCGCTGGTAGCGAGCCTGGCGAAATCGTCATTGGGTATGGAGATAACCTGGGGCGGATGGTTTATTTCCGCAGTAGTCCCTGCGATGGTTTGTTTCTGTCTGATGCCGCTACTGGTCTATAAATTATTGGATCCTGAGCTTAAGCGTACGCCAGAGGCAAAAGCGATGGGTAAGCAGGCGCTCGGTGAGCTCGGTTCGATGAGCAGCAACGAGAAAAAGGTCGCGTTTGGTTTTGTGCTGGCGCTGGTTGGCTGGGGCACCAGTTTGATTACTGGATTGTCTGCCACATCTGTCGGGCTGGGGCTGGCTGCTTATCTGTTTGCTTCGGGTGCTGTTAGCTGGAAAAGTTTGCTTAATGACCATGCGGCCTGGGATACGGTTATCTGGTTTAGCGTCATTATTAGCCTGGCGACCGGACTTGCCGATCTGGGCTTTATTAAATGGATGACAATAAAGTTAGGCAGTGGCATTCAGGGTTTTGGTGCGATCGAGTCCTTTATTGTGCTGGGGATCCTTTACATTTACGTCCATTATCTCTTTGCTACGGCGACCGGGCACGTAGCTGCGCTGTATGCTCCTTTCGCGGCCACGGCGATCGCTGCAGGTGCACCGCCGATGATGGTCGCTATTTGCTTTGGCATCTTTAGTAATCTGATGTGGGGGAACACCGAGTATGGCGGCGGACCTGGCCCTATTTATTTTGCTCAGGGCTATTTTGAACGACCGCGCTTTTACAAAATTAACCTCTGTGTGGTAACGGCAAATGTGATCATCATTTTTGCCGTAGGCATGCTGTGGTGGAAGTTGCTGGGATACTATTAACCGACACGTTTATTCGGCCTGCAATGTACCTGACTGTAGGCCGGATAGGGTGTAAGCCGCCATCTGGTAATTTAAGCCAGAGCTGCGAAGCGCTTTCCAGAATGGGGGAAAAAGGTACATCCAACGCCTGAAATGTGCCACAATAGTGGCTGTTTATACAGTATTTCAGGTTTTCTCATGGCACTTACGGCTGCGCTAAAAGCGCAAATCGCCGCCTGGTACAAGGCGCTTCAGGAACAGATCCCCGACTTTATCCCCCGTGCGCCGCAGCGGCAGATGATTGCTGACGTCGCGAAAACGCTCTCCGGAGAAGAAGGGCGACATCTGGCGATTGAAGCACCGACCGGGGTGGGGAAAACCCTGTCGTATCTGATTCCCGGTATTGCCATCGCGCGTGAAGAACAAAAAACGCTGGTGGTCAGTACCGCCAACGTCGCTTTGCAGGACCAGATCTACAGCAAAGATTTACCGCTGCTGCGCAAAATTATCCCCGACCTGCGTTTTACCGCTGCGTTTGGTCGCGGACGCTATGTCTGCCCGCGTAACTTAGCGGCGCTGGCCAGCACTGAACCCAATCAGCAGGATCTGCTGGCTTTTCTCGACGATGACCTGACGCCCAACAACCAGGAAGAACAAAAGCGCTGTGCCAGGCTAAAAGACGATCTCGACAGCTACAAGTGGGACGGGCTGCGCGATCACACCGATATCGCTATCGACGACGGACTCTGGCAGCGTCTGAGCACCGATAAAGCCAGCTGTCTGAATCGCAACTGTCACTACTATCGTGAATGCCCTTTTTTTGTCGCCCGCCGGGAGATTCAGGAAGCTGAAGTGGTCGTGGCTAATCATGCGCTGGTAATGGCGGCCATGGAAAGCGAAGCCGTTTTGCCGGAGCCGAAAAATCTACTGCTGGTACTTGATGAAGGCCACCATTTGCCGGATGTCGCGCGCGATGCGCTGGAGATGAGCGCAGAAATCAGCGCTCCCTGGTATCGACTGCAGTTGGATCTATTTTGCAAATTAGTGGCTACCTGCGTGGAGCAATTTCGCCCGAAGACCACGCCGCCACTGGCAAATGCCGAGCGTCTGAACGGTCACTGTGAGGAGCTGTATGAGCTGATTTCATCGCTCAATAACATTCTTAATCTGTATATGCCTGCTACCCAGGAGGCGGAACACCGCTTCGCGATGGGCGAATTGCCTACGGAAGTGATGGAGATTTGTCAGCGTCTGGCAAAGCTAACAGAAATGCTGCGCGGTCTGGCGGAACTGTTCCTCAACGATCTCAGCGAAAAAACCGGCACTCACGATATCGTGCGTCTGCATCGGGTTATTTTGCAGATGAACCGGGCGCTTGGCATGTTTGAGGCGCAAAGCAAACTGTGGCGGCTGGCATCGCTCGCGCAGTCGTCAGGTGCACCGGTAAGTAAATGGGCGACGCGCGAGGTGCGTGACGGGCAGATCCACGTCTGGTTCCACTGCGTGGGGATTCGTGTGAGCGATCAGCTAGAACGACTGCTGTGGCGTAGCGTCCCGCATATTATTGTCACTTCCGCAACGCTGCGCTCGCTCAACAGCTTCTCGCGTTTGCAGGAGATGAGCGGTCTGAAGGAAAAAGCAGGAGACCGGTTTGTCGCGCTGGATTCACCGTTTAATCACGTAGAACAGGGCAAAATCGTCATTCCGCAAATGCGCTACGAACCGTTAATTGATAACGAAGAGCAGCATATCGCGGAAATGGCCGCCTATTTTCGTGAACAGCTGGAGAGTAAAAAGCATCAGGGCATGCTGGTACTTTTTGCCAGCGGTCGGGCGATGCAGCGTTTTCTTGAGCATGTTACCGATTTGCGCCTGCTGTTGTTGGTGCAGGGCGATCAGCCGCGCTACCGTCTGGTGGAGTTGCACCGCAAACGGGTGACCAACGGCGAGCGCAGTGTGCTGGTTGGGCTGCAATCTTTTGCTGAAGGTCTGGACTTGAAAGGCGATCTGCTGACTCAGGTGCATATTCACAAAATTGCTTTTCCGCCTATCGACAGTCCGGTGGTGATCACCGAGGGCGAGTGGTTGAAAAGCCTGAACCGCTACCCCTTCGAGGTGCAGAGCCTGCCTGCGGCGTCGTTCAATTTGATCCAGCAGGTTGGGCGACTCATCCGTAGCCATGGCTGCTGGGGAGAAGTGGTTATTTATGACAAGCGTTTATTGACCAAAAGCTATGGCAAGCGTTTACTGAACGCGTTACCCATATTTCCGATAGAGCAACCTGCTGTGCCAGACGTTATAGTAAAACCAAAAGAAAAAGCGAAACCCACGCGCCGCCGTCGGCGTTAACGATGCGAGCAACAGGCAAGGAGTTATCGATGGATTACCGCAAAATCATTAAAGAGATTGGGCGAGGAAAAAATCACGCGCGTGACCTGGACAAGGATACCGCTCGCGGACTGTATACCCATATGATGAACGGCGACGTACCTGACCTCGAGATGGGCGGGGTACTGATTGCGCTACGTATCAAGGGCGAAGGTGAAGCGGAGATGCTGGGTTTTTACGAAGCGATGCAAAACCACACCATTCGCCTGACTCCGCCGGTAGCCAAACCCATGCCGATTGTCATTCCCAGCTACAATGGTGCGCGCAAGCAGGCGAATTTGACTCCGCTGCTGGCGATTTTATTGCATAAACTTGGCTTCCCGGTGGTGGTGCACGGCGTCAGCGAGGATCCGACCCGCGTGCTGACTGAAACCATTTTCGAACTGATGGGAATTACGCCAACGCTGCATGCCGGGCAGGCGCAGGCAAAGCTGGATGGTCATGAGCCGGTGTTTATTCCGGTGAGCGCGCTGTGCCCTCCGCTGGAGAAACAGCTGGCGATGCGCTGGCGCATGGGTGTGCGTAACAGTGCGCACACGCTGGCTAAATTAGCCACGCCGTTTGCTGAAGATGCCGCGCTGCGTCTTTCCAGCGTGTCCCACCCGGAATACGTTTCGCGCGTGGCGAAGTTCTTCGGCGATATCGGTGGGCGCGGCCTGTTGATGCATGGTACCGAGGGCGAAGTGTATGCCAACCCGCAGCGCTGCCCGCAGATAAGCCTGATCGATTCATCCGGTGTGCGAGTGCTACAAGACCGACAGAGCGAGATGCCTGACGAGCCGGTACCGCTACCGGTAGCAAAAGACCCGGAAACCACCGCGCGCTGGATTGAGCGTTGTCTGGCTGGCAGCGAGCCTGTTCCGGCATCGTTGAAAATCCAGATGGCCTGTTGCCTGGTGGCAACCGGTGAGTCCGCCTCACTGGCTGAAGGACTTGCCCGCGTCGAGCAAAGTTTCTAAACCATTTGTTATCCCGACGGGCCTGTTGCCTGGCCTGTCGGTTCTCTCTTTTCGGCAATGTGAAATTTCTGCACGTTTATTGACCTCCAGCGCACCGTGGCGCAGCATAGTTTGTTGAAAAATAAGAAACACAACAAACACGCGACACAAAGGAGATAACAATGAACAGTGGACATCGCTTCCATGTGCCAACGCTGCGCGCCTTTATCCAGGCCGTTTTTCATCAGATGGGAAGCAATGATCAGGAGGCGCGGCTGGTGGCCGACCATCTGATAGCCTCTAACCTCGCCGGTCACGACTCCCATGGCATCGGTATGATCCCAAGCTATATTCGCTCATTCTCGCAGGGGCATCTGCAGATCAACCGTCATGCCAAAGTGGTAAAAGATGCGGGGGCGGTGATTACGCTTGACGGCGACTGTGCGTTTGGTCAGGTGGCGGCGCACGAGGCAATCACGCTTGGAATCGAAAAGGCGCGTCAGTACGGAATCGCCGCTGTGGCATTACATAATTCGCACCATATCGGCCGTATTGGCTACTGGGCGGAGCAATGTGCGGCAGCAGGTTTTGTCTCGGTGCATTTTGTGAATGTGGTGGGGATCCCGATGGTCGCACCGTTTCATGGCCGCGATAGCCGTTTTGGCACCAATCCCTTCTGCGTCGTATTCCCGCGTAAAAATACCTTCCCACTGTTGCTGGACTATGCAACCAGCGCCATCGCGTTTGGCAAAACCCGTGTGGCATGGCATAAGGGCGAGCCGGTGGCTCCAGGATGCCTGATTGATGTGGCGGGTGTGCCCACTACCGATCCTGCGGTAATGCAGGTTTCTCCGCTGGGGTCGTTGCTGACCTTTGCCGAGCACAAGGGGTATGCGCTGGCGGCGATGTGCGAAATTATGGGCGGTGCGCTTTCTGGCGGTAAAACTACACATGAAGAGAGCCTGCAGACCAGCGCGGACGCCATCATTAACTGTATGACCACCATCATTATGAATCCACAACTGTTCGGCGCGCCGGACTGCGACAACCAGGTCGCGGCATTTGCTGAGTGGGTGAAAGCGTCCCCGCATGCTGAAGATGCCCCGATCCTGTTGCCTGGGGAGTGGGAAGTGAATACTCGCGAGGAACGGCTGGAACACGGTATTCCGCTGGATGCCGGAAGCTGGCAAGCGATTTGTGAGGCGGCACTGCAAATTGGGATGCCAGACACCGTGTTGCAGGAATTCTGTCAACGGCTGGAAAAATAGGCAAAAAAAAAGCCCGTCCAGTGGCGGACGGGCAAACAAAGGGTAACAAACAGGGGCAATGAGGGTTGGAGCATTGGGTCGTACAGGTAATCTTTCGGTTATTTATAGATAACCGCGGTGCCGCTCATTTTGTCTTTGCCGATAGCGGAAGTGATGCTGTAGCCAGTTGCGCCAGCTGCATTCGCTTTCTCAGCCAGTTTGGCTTCCAGGCCGTCCAGCGTAGTAGCGCCGTCAGCAGATACCACACCAATTTTGTTCATGTTTTGCGCCTGAGTAGAGGAAACCGGCTCGGCAGCGAAAACGCCAAATGACAGGGTAGACAGGGCGATGGCAGCAACAGCAAATTTGATATTTTTCATGATTAATCTCTCGCAGGGTTGTTCTGTTAGTCAGTGTTCTTTAAGAAGACGTTGTTCCGTCGATGTGATAAGTATCACGTTTTTTTTGGTGAGAGAAAATCGAATAGAATTGACCACATCAATCAAATAAATTGAATGACAAATAACTTATTGAATATTAATAAATTCGAGTAAGGGATTTACAGTTCTTGTCATTGCGCTTTACAGAGAAGGCGACAACGGCACATTTTGCTACACAGGGTGCAAAAAATCGTGCTCGTAAAGGAAATCGTATGCGCTGAAACTTTTAGTAAAGATAAGTCAACGTAGCTGGCTGTCTTTCGAACCTCTGCGATTATATCCTGAAAATGCTGAGTTATGTGAATCTTTATCCTGTTGGCAGGCGATGCACAAGCGTACCCCTGGCACGGCCTCACGTCTGGCCTGAGGGATAGGATTGCCGCATTCTTCGCATTCATACAGACTTTCCCCCGTCGGTAACTTACCGCGAGCGCGGGCAACAGCATCTTCAATAGTATTGTTGATCTGTTCGTTAACCGCGTCGTCATTTGCCCATCCGGATGCCATGTGTACCTCCTGCTGATGTCTACAGACTAAGTATAGCGAAGGTGATGGCTGAAAAACGACCACGCGCCAGCAGTATCAGATTTCAGACCATTCACGCAGCAGGTTATGGTAGAGATTGAGTAATGACAGGATCTCGCTGCTCTCCCCATGGCGAGCTTTCAGGGATTGAATGTTTTTATCCAGTTCAAAAAGCATGGCGCGATTTTTGTCGTCACGGACCATCGACTGTATCCACATAAAAGACGCTACACGAACGCCATGGGTCACTGGCGTGACGCAATGTAGGCTGCTGGAAGGGTAAAGCACCAGATCGCCTGCCGGAAGCTTCACCGCATGCTGGCCGTAAGTATCATTGACCAGCAGTTCTCCCCCTTCATAATCATTCGGGTTACTCAGGAATAAAGTTGCGGAAAGGTCCGTGCGCATCCAGCCGTTTTGCGGATGGCTACGCACCGCACCGTCGACGTGAAAACCGTAGGTCTCGTTGTCCTGGTAGCGATTAAACAGCGGTGTGGAGAGCGTTTTCGGTAGTGCTGCGGCGAAGAAAAGCGCGCTGTTATTTACCGCAGTCTGTACCGCCTGTTGTAAAACGCCGTAGCGTTCACTTTGCGTATTCACCTGCTGGTTGTTTTTTACCTGCGCCCCCTGAGCGCCGGTGGTTGTGCGGCCATCAACCCAGTCGGCAGCGTCCAGTTGTTCACGAAACCAGGCTACATCCTGCGCCGACAGAACGCCGGGAATGTGGTACATCATCAGTATTTCTCCTGAAAGTGGGGCTTACGCCCCACGCGATGGATTAGAAATGCATATTGGCGGTGAGCAGGAAAGTTCTTGGCTCGCCCGGATGATAACGGTATCCACTCTTGTTTATGGAGGATACATAATCGGTGTCGAACAGGTTATAGACGTTTAGCTGGAAATCGAGATTGTGATTCACGCGATAGCCCAGTTTGGCGTCAGCGACCCAGTAACCTTCAGTGTAGGATGGCGTACCCACTGCACCGTCGGAACCGCGATGCATACTACCCACGTAGCGAGCGCCTGCGCCAACGGAGATATCATCGGTAGCCTGATACTGGTTCCACAGCGTGAACGCATGTTCCGGTGTATATGGCAGGGAAGAGGAGCCATCCTGAGCAACGTTTTTACCGCTGTGGATGGTCGCGCGTTGCTGGGTGTAACCCCCAATAATCTGCCATGCGGGGGTGATGTTGCCTGCTACCGAGAGCTCGTAGCCTTCAACGCGTTTCTCTCCGTACTGGGAATAGGTACCGTCGTCGTTCTGCTCAACTTCATTCTCAATATCCGTGCGGAAAATCGCAGCGGTTAACAGCAGGCGCTTATCCAGCACCTCCCATTTGGTGCCGATCTCGCTGGTTTTCGCTTTCTGCGGTTTGAAATCGGTACGATTCGCACTGTTACCGCTGCCGCCCTGAGCAAGAGCAAAGTTGCTGCCGCCCGGCGGTTGCTGAGAAACGGCATAGTTGATGTACACGTTACCGTTATCGGTCAGGTGATACAGCGCGCCAGCTTTCCAGTTCACCAGATTGCCTGATTTGGCAGTATCCACAGTGGTGATCGGGGAACCTTTAGCCACGCCTGTCGGGCACGCGACTGCGCCGCGACCGGAAGCGCCGCAAGCGGTCGCGCTGTCATATTCTGTGCGGTAATTGTCGAGGCGAATACCACCGTTCAGCTCGAATTCACGGGTAATTTGTAGCGTATCAAAAGCGTATACACCGAAGGTGTCTGTTTGCCCGTTAGCGTTGGCGCCGTTACGAGACAATCCGCCGATATTCACATTGCTGTCGGGGTGATAGATATTCACCGGTGGTGGGGTGATCGGCGCCACGCCATAGTTGGTTTGTGTTTCGCGCGTCAGCTCCACACCGGTGCTGATGTCGTGACCGATGGATCCCGTGTAGAACGTTGAGGTCAGGTTGGTCTGGTTGGTCAAGATCTTATTGCTGACATCCTTGGTATTTGCCAGGCGTGACCAGGTCCAGCTGTCGACGCTGCTGGTGGGTTGGGTGATGTTAGACGCGCCGCCCATCACCGCCGTCATCAGATAATCCTGTTTAATGCGCGACCAGCGGGTGGTGTTGCGAATAGTGGTGCTGTCGTTCAGGTCATGTTCAAAACGCATCGTCGCGGTATCGGTTGTCGAATCATCATAATCCGAGTTGGTACCGTAGAAATTATGCGTATCCACTTTGCCTGAATGATTCAGTGCAGAAGTCCCCGCAGAAGGTGCGGAATATCCCGGCAGGCCAATGGTAGGGATGCCGCCATCCGGCGTGTTGTGCTGGGTGACATGTAGATAGTTCAGGTACAGTCGGTTCTCAGTCCCTAAGCCAAAAGCGAGAGAGGGGGCCACACCGTAACGTTCATTCTTAACATTATCGCGACCGGCATCATGCGTTTTTTCGCCCATCAGGTTTAAACGTGCGGCGGTGGTCTCGCCGATGACCTGGTTAATGTCCAGCGTACCACGGCGGAACCAGGCGCTACCGACGCTGGCCGATGCATCGATTCCTGAGTCGGTGCGTGGCTGTTTGCTGATCATATTGATAGAGCCAGTCGGTGCGCTACGTCCATAGTCGGTACCGGAAGGACCTTTGATTACTTCCACTTGTTCGGTATTGAAGGTGTCGCGCGTGACGCTGCCAATATCACGGATACCGTCGAT
Source organism: Citrobacter sp. C13 (assembly GCF_014596815.2). Lineage (NCBI taxonomy): Bacteria > Pseudomonadati > Pseudomonadota > Gammaproteobacteria > Enterobacterales > Enterobacteriaceae > Citrobacter > Citrobacter sp. C13. Next base: position 3,240,028 of record NZ_CP115024.1, on the reverse strand, counting down.
ATAAATACTGTTCGAGGTATCCGCACCACGCATGTAAACCGCGTCTCCGGTGCTGGAGTTACCATTCTCACCGGCGAAAAATGCGCCAACGCCCGGGACGTTTTTCAGCGCGTCGGTCAGATTTGTTGCGCCTTGATCCTTAATCACCTGCTCAGAAATCACCGTCATGGTGCGGGTTGTATCCGCCACCGGACGGGAGAATTTAGGGTCGGCAGACTGTGTTGGGGCGTACAGCGAAGGTTTGGCCGCTTCAACGACCAGAGTGTCTTCTTGTTTTTTATCCTGGTCGTCCGCAGCGACAGCCTGAGCTATAGGGGACAGGCCAATGCACAGACCGGCAAAAAAAGTCAGTGAGTGAAAGCTACTGGACGGCAAGTTGCGATTTTTATCCATGTTAATGAGTGACTTATTATTGTTTGAGTGGACGGTTTCACTCGCGCGAAGGGACATCTCTATGGATGTTATACCCTGCAGGCCTCGCGGAAATGAATATGTAATTGATAATGATTTTGATAAGCATTACTAATCAGTGCGACGTTTTAGCATTCATTAATTCAAAAATAAATACATTTATTTACATTGGATTCAAAATGCCAACATATTGATTACAAATTGAGCTGCAATGAAGTGAACCGCACGCAGAAAACTGCATTCGGGGTGAATGCAGTTGGGCTGAGAAGGGGGGTGGGTTACTTGTAGATGGTTGCGGTACCGTACATCTGATTTTTGCCGCCCGCAGAATCAACGACAAAGCCTTTTGCCCCTTGCTCTTTCGCTTTCTCTGCCAGCTTGTCTTCGAGGTCGCTCAGGTTAGAGGCGCCGGTAGCGGATACTGTGCCGGAAGCTTGTAGCTGACCGGTAGCTGGGCTGGTGTATGGCTGTGCAGCAAAGGAGGCAAATGTCATGCCGGAAAGTACGGTAGCAGCAAGTAATGTGAGGCATTTCTTCATGGTGATATCCTCTGAAAAACAACAGGTGTGCCTGATAAGTTTAGGTCGTCAGCGGATGACATTTACCGCAAAAAATTGGTGATGAGCTGTCTGTTTTTTGAACAATTCGCAAAGCGTCAAACAGGTGTAAAAAATCAAATTTCCTTGTTGTGTGTGTTTACCGCGTGGCGTTATGCGGGTATCTTACGCCGCTGTTAAAAGGAGAATGCTATGTCCGCCCTGAAACCGGGATTACACCCACGCAACCGCCACAATGGCCGTTATGATCTTGCGACTTTATGCCAGGTTATGCCCGAGCTGACGCAATTTCTCACCCTCACGCCCGGCGGCGAGCAGAGTGTTGATTTCGCGAATCCGCAGGCAGTAAAGGCGCTCAATAAAGCACTACTGTCGCATTTTTATGCGGTGAAGAACTGGGATATTCCAGATGGTTTTTTGTGTCCGCCGGTGCCTGGTCGTGCTGACTACATACACCATTTGGCCGATCTGTTGAGTGAAACCAGCGGAACCATTCCGGCAAATGCGAGCGTGCTGGACGTGGGAGTTGGGGCAAACTGTATTTATCCACTGATCGGCGTGCATGAATATGGCTGGCGATTCACGGGTAGTGAAACCAGTAGCGAAGCGTTTAACAGCGCTCAGGCGATCGTCAACGCCAATCCGGGATTAACCCGTGCTATTCGTCTGCGTCGCCAGAAAGATGCAACGGCAATCTTCAACGGCATCATTCACAAAAATGAGCAGTATGAAGCCACATTATGTAACCCGCCATTCCATGATTCTGCGGCCTCAGCCCGTGCCGGAAGCGAGCGCAAACGCCGTAATCTGGGACAGGACAAAGACGATGCGCTGAACTTTGGCGGACAGCAGCAGGAGTTGTGGTGTGAAGGCGGTGAAGTGGCGTTCATCAAAAAAATGATCGCCGAAAGCCAGCCCTTTGGTCGCCAGGTTATGTGGTTTACCACGCTGGTTTCGCGCGGTGAGAACTTGCCTCCACTGTATCACGCGCTAACGGATGCGGGCGCGGTGAAAGTGGTTAAGAAAGAGATGGCCCAGGGGCAAAAGCAGAGCCGCTTTATTGCCTGGACCTTTATGGATAACGATCAGCGTCGTCGTTTTATGGCGCGTAAACGCTAAAGCGTTGGCTCGGTTGGCGGTAGCGGTTCGCTTGCAGCCGACGCAGGACCATTCCCTGGTGCAGGTAACACTTGATACGTCTGTACCGGGGCGCGTATGTTGGCCAGATCGAAGTATTTCTTCACCTGGCTGTCGAGCGCAAAACGTACCGTCCACTGCTTCAGCGGTAAGGTGGTAAACGAGACCCGTAGCGTGAATGCCGTATTGGTTAATCCTACAATCCCGGCAAACGACGGCTCGCCGATAATCAGCCCGCGAATATCATCTTTTTCCATCACCGCAGCAACTGCGTCTTTCAACGCCTGATTCGCTTTATCCGCATCCTCATGGCGGTCTACGTCGTAATTGGCGACGACCGATCCAATTCCACGCACAAAGTTGGCGAAGGTCGTAATCGATGACCAGGGAATGATATGGTACGCTCCGGTGTCCTGACGCACGCCCACAGAACGAATGGACATTCGTTCAACCGTACCGGTGAGTGGACCGATGGTCACCAGGTCGCCGGTGTTCATGCCATTTTCAAACTGAATAAAAATCCCGGTAATAATATCTTTTACCAGCGTTTGCGAGCCGAAAGAGATAGCCAACCCCAGCGCCCCGGCCCCGGCCAGCAATGGGGCGATATTAACGCCAATTTCCGACAGCACAATCATGATGGTGATCGTGCTGATGATCACCGCCAGCGCGTTGCGAAACAGCGTCAACAGGGTTCGGGTACGAGCGCTGGGTAGCGGGCGTCCGTGAATATCGGAAGCCAGACGATTTTCAATCAGGCTGGCAAGGATCGTCCAGCCGATGGCGGAGAAGAATAAAATCAGCGCGATACGGATCAGAATATCCACCGTTTTTTCTCCTGCGCCGTAATGCAGCCAGTTCCAGAAGTCGAACAATCCCCAGGCATTCAATAGCAGCATCACCGCAACGCACACCGTCAGGATCCTAGCCACGCTTAACGCCGTCGACAGCCAGCCATTCAGTCGTTTTTGTAATTCCGGATAGCTGCGCTGGGTGTGTGGCGAAAGGGTAATAGTTTTGGCTATCCAGCGGGAAAACATGCCGGAAACAAAGGCGGCAATTCCAATGATTACCAGGCTGCGCAGCGTAGCGCCCATCATGAATTTCAGGCTGTTGCCCGGATCAAACAGCGAAAAGAAAAACAGCACAATGAAGTAGGCGCTGGCCAGCCAGTGCCATACCAACGCAAAGGCGCGGATAAACAGGCTGAAAAAAGCTAACGATCTTTCTGCCAGATTCTGTAAATGCAGCGTTATCTCTTTCTTGTTTCTGAAAATCAGGTACAGCGCCCATAGCGTGATACACAGCATGATGATGACGTTGGCCATCGCGCCGACCTGCACATTGACCTGATTGGAGATAATGGGAACGGCAACTATAAGCCCGTAACCAATCAAACTGCTTAATGAACTCAAACGCCGATTCCAGTAGCGCGCACCGGCATCCTGAATGTTAAACGGGCGTAGTTCAGCCACCGTTGGGCAAAATATCAGACGCAAAATGGCTTTGAAGAACTCAATCAGGGCAAAGGCATTGAGAAACAGGCTTTGCTGAAAGGCGATGGTGCGACTGCCGGCATTCATTCTGTCGCTCAGTATCTGCCCGACAAACAATGTCAGCGCCAGCAGAAGCAAATCAATAATGAATGCGCCAACGATCATCGCCGGAAGCTGCAGCCAGTTGCTGCGTTCGCGGTTTTTCCGCCGTGCCCATTGCCCCATTTTGCGATACAGAGGCAGCGCGCACAGGCGGATCAGCCAGTAAAACCCGAACACTGACGCCGCCAGCATTAAAAAATGAGTCAGGGCATTGGTGAACGTTTGCGAGTTAAAGGTCTTGTGCGGTGCATCGGTAATATTGCGATAAAGCTGGGCAAAGCGGCTGGAGAGCGCCTCACCGTAGTGCCGGGTGACATCCGTGACGTTTTCCAGTACCGTTTTTTCTTCCGTTAACGTGGGTGGGACAATGGTTGGCACCGGCTCAGCAGGGGGCGCAGTTGCCACTTTGCGTAATTGATCGATCAGTTCCTTCCGCGAGGTGTCATTTTCCAGCACATCAGCCAGTGCGCCGTAAGCCGCTTTCTTCTGTTCAACATCTGGCTCCTTTGCCGGGGCGGTTTGTGCGTTGGTTGACGTTGGCGTGGTGACGCCAGGTATCGTCACTGCTTGTGCCGGAAGACTCAACAGACAAACAAAGATGAACAGGATCCAGCGCATGACTCCTCCCATGAGAAAATAAATTCAAAAGGATAAGTATAGTTGTCAGGGCGGGAGGGAATTGAAATGAGAGGATTCTGGTGAAAAACCTCCCTTCGGGCGAAGGGAGGTTGAGCTATCAGGAAACGTGCTGCAAGAATTCCTGTAAGCGTTGGCTGGGTGGATTTTCAATCAGGGCCTGCGGATTACCGTCTTCGGCAATTCGTCCCTTATCAATGAAAATCAGGCGTGAAGCCACTTTTTCGGCAAAGCCAATTTCGTGGGTCACAATCACCATGGTCATCCCTTCTTCCGCCAGGTCCTGCATAACTTTCAGAACTTCATGGCGCAGTTCCGGGTCGAGTGCTGAGGTTGGCTCATCAAACAGCATCATTTTCGGTTTTACCGCCAGCGCACGGGCGATAGCCACACGCTGTTGTTGACCGCCGGACAGTTCAGAAGGGTAGTGATGTGCACGTTCGGCCAGACCCACTTTTGCCAGCAGCTCTTTCGCCAGTTTCTCGGCCTGTTCTTTATTCGCCCCGCGTACGCGCTGCGGTCCAAACATGACGTTTTCCAGCGCTGTCAGATGTGGGAACAGGTAGAACTGCTGAAATACCATTCCGGCTTCCTGACGGATTAAGCGCTCGTCTACCTTCGGATCGTTTACTTTCAGACCGTCGACGATCAGATCGCCGGAGGTTATCTCTTCCAGCTTGTTAATGCAGCGCAGCAGGGTAGATTTACCGGATCCTGACGGCCCGATAATCACCACGACTTCACCCTGCTGAATGTTCAGGTCAATATTGTGCAGCACCTGGGTTGGACCAAAGTGCTTAGAAACGTTTTTAAATTCAATCACAGGATTTTCATCCTTCTTTCCAGACGACGCAGAATGAAGCTCAGCACCAGCGTAATGATCAGATAGAACACCGCAACGGCGCTCCAGATTTCCAGTGCGCGGAAGTTACCGGCAATGATTTCCTGGCCCTGACGGGTCAGTTCAGCGACGCCAATGACAATAAACAGCGAGGTATCTTTAATGCTGATGATCCACTGGTTGCCCAGCGGCGGCAGCATACGACGCAGTGCGAGAGGTAAAATAACGTGGCGGATAGTCTCTGTGCGTGAAAGTCCAAGCGCCAAACCGGCTTCGCTGAACCCTTTATGGATTGAGAGCACCGCACCGCGGGTGATTTCCGCAATATAGGCCCCGGAGTTGATCATGATGGTGACAACGGCGGCGCTAAAGGGGTCAATGCGTAAATCGTTAAATGCCATTGGCAGAGCGAAGTAAATAAACATTACCTGCACAACGATTGGCGTACCGCGAATGACTTCGATAAACACCAGCGCTACGTGGTTGGCGATCCAACCGCCGAAAGTGCGCGCAAACCCTGCTGCAAGTCCGATTATCAGACCGCCAGCCAGACCGAGGACCGAGATCCACAGGGTCATTTTGGCGCCTTCAATCAAAAGCGGGATGGCGGGCCAGATGGCACTCCAGTCAAACTGCATATGTCGTTCCTGTTACCGTGGTGTAAATATTCAAATGCCCGTTTTGCCGGATGTGCTGTGCTTATCCGGCCTACAGGTCTCAAAAATCCAGGCGTAGGCCCGGTAAGCATCACGCTACCGGGCAACGCTGCCTGTTATTATTTAGGTTCAGTACCGAACCATTTTTTGTAGATTTCGTTGTAAGTACCGTTCTCTTTCAGCGTTTTCAGTGCGCCGTTCACTTTCTCACGCAGGTCGTCGCTGCCTTTCGGGAAGGCGATACCGTACTGCTGGGCTTCCAGCGATTCGCCTACAGCTTTGAACTGACCATTGCCAGCTGTTTTGATGAAGTAAAGAATGTTTGGTGTGTCGTGCAGTACAGCGTCTGCGCGGTTGGTGCCCAGTTCCATATATGCGTTATCGATGTTCGGGAACTGACGCAGGTCTTTGGTTTTGATATTCGCTTTCGCGTAATCAACGGAACCGGTGCCACTCTTAACCGCAACGACTTTACCATCCAGATCTTTTACGCTTTTGACGTCGTTGTTATTCGCTTTCACCATCACTAACAGACCGCTTTTGTAGTAGCCGTCGGAGAAGTCGATCGCTTTTTTACGCTCATCGGTGATGGTGATACCTGCCAGTGCCAGGTCGATATTTTTGGTTTGCAGAGCCGGGATGATGCCGCTGAAATCCATTGGTTTCAGTTCATAATCCAGTTTCAGTTCTTTGGCCACGGCAGCCCACAGATCCACATCAAAACCAACGTATTTGTCACCCTGTTTGAATTCAAACGGTACAAACGCGGTGTCGGTTGCGACAACCAGTTTCTTATCTGCGGCATGGGAGGACACCGCAAAAGCCAGGGTAAGTGCAGCCAGTGAAACTTTTAATACAGACTTCATAGGATTTCCTTTTATATCCACGGGGCGATCCCCTGCGAGAACATATGGCTTAATGAAAAAATCGTGCCAATTTTGCAACTCATTGTTTTAACAAGAGGGTGTCTCGTTTTGTTGCACAATAAGTAGGGCAAAGTGAGTAATCTGCACCGTTTTGGGGCACTCATTTGGTGCGAACCAGTCACGGTGCAAACGGTATGACTATTTAGCGTAAAAATTGTTGATAAAACAATCTTTCGTTAACGATTGTGTGAGATGATTATTACAAATAATTTACTTTGGAGTGACGAATGATCAATGTTATGCACCATAGATGTGCAAAACCCCCGCCGGAGCGAGGGTTATATAGGTAATTCTTATGTCTGCTGTTACTCAATGTTGGCTTCGATAAACCACAGGAATTTATCGAGGTCGCGAGAAGCTGCGGTAAAGATATCCGCGGTATCTTCGTCTTTTGCTTCGCTGATAGCTTTACGTACGCTGTTTGCAACTACGGCATAACGTTCGGCCAGCTCTTTTAAGTGGTCCTGTACGCTATGGATATCCAGCGGGTAACTTTTCAGAGGCGTTTTGCTATTAATAACCTGAGTTGTGCCCAGTGCCACACCGCCCAACTGTACGGCGCGTTCAGCCATGGTGTCGAGGTGATCGGTCAAAGCTGTACGGAAGCCATCCAGCATTTCATGTACTGCAATGAAGTTTGCACCGCGCATGTTCCAGTGAGCCTGTTTGGTGATCAATGACAGGTCAATGAATTGGATTACTTGCTGATTCAGCAGTTCTACGGTCGCTTTCTTTTCGCTATCAGACACATCGTTGCGGGTATAAAGGAGGGCGGATGCTTTTGTTTTTACCAGTTTCGCGGTACTCATATTTTCATATCCTCTTGATATTTATGTCCCAACTCTTCAACGGAATTAAGTATAGCGCTAAATTTGGATTTTTGTTTCCGGTGTTGCCTATCACTTTAATAGCGAAGACGAGGGTAAATATAAAATATCAAATAAAATCAATGCAATGAGTGTTTTGTTACTTGCGTGGTGTTATTTTTATGTTAATTTTAAGATTAAATGAAATATGTGGATGAGAAAATTATATTTATTAGAATTATTATCACGCAGATTTACAATTGGATATTCTGCATGATTATGCAAACCATGCAGAATATTACGTGGTTAATTCACGTCGACTTGTTTTATTTGTGGCTCTTTACGGATAGTGAGCGTAGAGCCCATTGATGCGACAATAATGGCGCCCAGAGCGAACGTCTGGATAAGCGTCAGCGTTTCACCGAGGAAGATCATTCCGGAAATCGCGGCCAGCGCGGGTTCCATGCTCATCAATGTACCGAAAGTACGCGTAGGCAGGCGCGTTAACGCAATCATCTCCAGCGAATAGGGAAGCGCAGTAGAGAGGACTGCAATGGCCAGACCTAACGGCAAAATGGACCAGTGCCACAGGGCATCTCCGGCCTGGAGTGCGCCGATTGGTACAAATACCAGTGCTGCAATAAATGACCCTACCGCGACGGTCGCAGGACCGTGTTCCGCGCCGGCTCGCTGCCCGGTAAGAATATAGATGGCCCAGCAGGCACCAGCCCCCAGCGCCAGTGCAGCACCCGTTAAATCTACGTGAGAAACGTCCTGACCCAGAGGCAGCAGGAACCAAAGCCCGAGCACTGCCAACGCAACCCAAATGAAATCCACCGGGCGTCGGGATGAAAACAGCGCTACCGCGAGCGGGCCGGTAAATTCCAGCGCCACGGCGATTCCCAGTGGGACGGTTTGGATTGACAGGTAGAAAAGGTAGTTCATCCCGCCCAGAGACAGGCCATAAAACAGTAGCGGCAGGCGTTGTTCTTTGGCGAATCGTAAACGCCAGGGCTTAAAGAAAGTGATAAGAATGAGCGTACCCAGCGCAAGGCGCAGCGCGGTAACGCCTGGCGCACCGACGAGTGGGAACAACGATTTTGCCAGTGATGCTCCGCTTTGAATGGAGGACATAGCAATAAGCAAAACCAAAATAGGCAACCAGACTGGCGCTTTACGTGACAACCCCGGCATCCTTTCTCCTGTCAAATGATGATTACACATCTCCATCTGTGCCACGCTTCAGCATTGTTACGACGCAGATGATTTTATGTATAGAAAAGTAAAACAGCGAGTGTAATGGAATTACGCTCAACTGGTTGAGTATTCGTTGAAAAAAAAATTGCTCAGTTCCGTACAATGGCATGAAAACGATGGATTAATAATCTGTGTGATTAGGAATATTCTGGATGAATGTGCCATATTGTGCGCGCAATAATGGTATTTTCAATTGAAAAAGTGATGTTAATTGAAAGAGATAGCGGGTTTTTGAAATGTTCTGTTACATGAAAGACCCCGTTAGACATCGCGAATCGCAAAGAGTTTCCCATCAATTTTTGGTATATTTAAAACTTAAGATTTACTTGAAGCACATTTGAGGTGGTTATGAAAAAAATTGCATGTCTTTCAGCACTGGCCGCTGTTCTGGCTTTCTCCGCAGGTACTGCTGTAGCTGCTACTTCTACCGTTACCGGTGGTTACGCTCAGAGCGATGCTCAGGGCGCAGCGAACAAAATGAACGGTTTCAACCTGAAGTATCGCTACGAGCAGGACAACAACCCGCTGGGTGTTATCGGTTCCTTCACTTACACTGAAAAAGATCGTACCGATGCTTCTGGCGACTACAACAAAACCCAATACTACGGCATCACTGCTGGTCCGGCTTACCGTCTGAACGACTGGGCAAGCATCTACGGCGTTGTGGGTGTTGGTTACGGTAAATTCCAGAACGTAGAATCTTCGACTTACAACCACAGCACCAGCGACTACGGTTTCTCTTATGGTGCGGGCCTGCAGTTCAACCCGATCGAAAACGTTGCTCTGGACTTCTCCTACGAGCAGAGCCGTATTCGTAGCGTTGACGTTGGCACCTGGATTGCTGGCGTGGGTTACCGCTTCTAATCACTTCGGTGATATGAAAAATCCGCCTCTTGGGGCGGATTTTTTTTGTCTGTAATCCTGGAAGGAAGTTCGTTGTAGGCCGGATAAGACACAGTGCGTCTTATCCGGCCTACAAGCGTATTATTTGGTTGAGAAAATATCGGTACCCAGATGGTTGTAGTCCACCTTCTGCAGTTTGAAGTTGGTGATGTACACCGGCCCGGCTTTTTTCTCTGAGATAAAGCGGTAGCTGTTGGTGATTTCCTTTGCGCTGATCCCTGTCCACTGCGAGAAAAAGCTGAGGAAATCATTGGCGGAGCGACGGGCTTTAATCACCCGATGCGCTTTATCATCGCTCGAAAGCACCATGAAAGGCACCTGGAAATTCTGCTGGAACTGATCGTCATGCGCCAGGTACTGCACCTCTTTTCCCCGCTCTTTAAACGCGAGGCCATGATCGGAGAAATAGACCATCGAGAAGCTATTACCGCTGTTACGTAACTGCTCGTAAAGCTGGCGAAGCAGGTCATCCGTCTGCGTCATGGTGTACAGATAACAAGATGTCTCTTTTGACTGAACGAAAGTCTCGTATTTACCCTGTGTTCGGTCACAGGCCTGCGGATGCGAGCCCATTAAATGCAGCACGATGAGCTGTGGCTGAGTGCGCTCGGTTGCCAGCACCTGGGCAGTCATCTTCAACAGCGCTTCGTCACGGGTGTTTTTATCCGCTTCGAAGTCACCGCTTTTGAGGAACTGAACCTCATCAGCGCGCTTCGCAATGCTGGCGATGGCCGTATCGTATTCACCAATCTGTCCCTGATTGGAAAACCACCATGTCTGGAAGCCCGCACGGTTAGCCAGGGTGACAAAGTTATCCTGGAACTGGGGTTTATTATCCACTACCCGATTAAGCGTTAAGCCGAGCGATTTTTGCGTTGAACCGCTGGCAGCAATGTAATCCGCGAAGATATAGCCGTTAACGGAGCTGGCAAACGGGGTGTTATCCCAGTGACCGCCAAACGCGCCTAACGCATCGCGGCGGGCGCTTTCACCGATCACCACGACGTAGGTGTGATACTTCGGTTTAACGGCGGTTACCGTCCAGCTGTCTTTTACGCTCGACAGTTTCGCCATACGCTCTTGTTCGTCGAGCACTTCGTTGTTATTGACGATAACGTCCTTGGCGAAACGGAAAACCGGATAGCCAGTATCTTTCAGCTTGAACACGCCGCCCCAGGCCAGGTTTTGTACCGGGGTAACAAAGAATGCGACAACGCTAAACAGCAAACAAATGCTGTCGAACTTATTCCAGCTGCGCTGCTGCACATCTTTTTTACGGCGTACGGCGATAACGCCAAGGGCAAAAATAAACACTCCAACCAGATAACTGTACCAGGGGAAGATGGTCAGGATCTCGGTTGACTCTTCCATATTGGTTGAGTGCAGCGCCAGTAAGGTATTGAAGTTCGGTGAGCCGTAAGCCTGGCCGAACGGAAAATACATTGCCGCAACGAGTGAGCAAATGCCAATCAGTGCTTTCTGCGCGCGCGGCGCGCTACGCCACAGCAGCATCAATATACAGGTGAAAGCAACGCTATAGAGCAGGCTAAGTGGATAGCCCAGTGCAAGGTTGATCAGCAGAGACTGTAAGAAATAGAGGCCAGTCCACGGACTAATTGCCCGGCTACGAGCAATGATTGAATCTTTGAGGGTTAAATTCATATGCCACTGTTACAAAAACGCCATGTGCTTACCCTGGCGCTAAGGGTCATTGCCTGCCTGAGAGAGCGAGAAGAGGGATAGGGTCCGCATCCGCGAGCCGCAATATACGCAGGGCTGCGAAAAGATAGAGTGTGCGCAAGAGAAGGTCAACTACTACAAAGAAATTGTTTTGCGAGGGACGTGGCAAAACTGACAAAAAGAAGGGTTATTGAGACGAAAACCACCACCGTACCCGGATGACGGTAGGAAAATGAAGCGGCGTACCGCGACGCCGCATTATTTTTCTGAAGGTTTATCCTGCTCTGGTTTGCTGTTAATCATGTCACACAGCATAGAGATCAGCATTAACCGTACTTTAAAGGGAGAGTGGCTAAACACGCGTATACACCTCTTAAATTCATTCATGTAAACCTCCTGACTTCACGATCCCATCAGTCCTTGAGGGATGTCTTTATTATATACAGATATAGCATAGGCTATATTATATAGCTATTGCTAAAACGTTAATTTTTTGTGCCCACGCAACTCTGGTTTACAATGAGCGCTCTCTAATCAGATGCCGTTAACGCGTCACAGTAACGAGGAAGCAGAATGAGTCGTCGCGCAGGTATGCCAACAACAAAAAAAGTGACGCAATTGGTGAATGTCGAAGAACACGTTGAAGGATTTCGTCAGGTCCGGGAGGCGCATCGCCGCGAACTGATTGATGACTACGTAGAGCTGATTTCCGATCTCATTATTGAGGTGGGTGAAGCGCGCCAGGTGGATATGGCAGCGCGACTTGGGGTTTCTCAGCCGACGGTTGCTAAAATGCTTAAGCGCCTTGCTTCAGTCGGATTGATTGAAATGATTCCGTGGCGTGGGGTGTTTTTAACCGCAGAAGGTGAACGACTAGCCCAGGAGAGCCGGGAACGTCATCAGATTGTGGAAAATTTCCTGTTGATGTTAGGTATCAGCCCGGAAATTGCCCGTCGCGACGCGGAGGGGATGGAGCATCACGTCAGTAAGGAAACGCTGGAGGCTTTTAGCCGGTTTACGCAACAGCAAGGAACTGGCTCTGAATGAGTTTTCCTTTATTACGTGCCTTACAGCGCGATCGTTTTTTCCAGCTGTTAATCATCGTTGGGGTTGTACTGAGTCTGTTCACGCCATTTACGCCCCGGTCCTGGCCAGGGGCGATTGACTGGCACACGATTATCACGCTTAGCGGCCTGATGTTACTGACCAAAGGCGTAGAGCTAAGCGGTTATTTCGATGTGTTAGGGCGCAAGATGACCCGCCGCTTCAAAACAGAGCGCCAGCTGGCGATATTTATGGTGCTGGCGGCGGCGTTGTTGTCGACGTTTCTGACCAACGACGTTGCATTGTTTATTGTTGTTCCGCTAACCATCGCGCTGAAAAAATTATGTGCCATTCCGGTGAATCGCCTGATTATCTTTGAGGCGCTGGCGGTAAATGCCGGATCGTTGCTCACGCCAATAGGCAATCCACAAAACATTCTGATGTGGGGACGCTCAGGCTTATCGTTTACCGCGTTTACCTGGCAAATGGCGCCGCTTGCGGGGGCCATGATGCTGACGCTGGTGGTGCTGTGCTGGTTCAGTTTCCCGCCTAAAGCGTTGCACTATCATACCGGTACGCGCGCACCTGACTGGCAACCACGCCTGGTATGGAGCTGTCTGGCGCTGTATATCGTCTTCCTTGCGGCGCTGGAGTTAAAGCAAGAGCTGTGGGGGCTGGCGATTGTGGCGGCAGGGTTCATGGTGCTGGCGCGTCGCGTGATCCTCAGCGTGGACTGGACGTTGCTGTTAGTGTTTATGGCGATGTTCATTGATGTGCATTTGCTGACGCAGCTCCCGGCCTTGCAGGGGATTACCCACCAGATTGGCACGCTCTCAGCACCGGGACTTTGGTTAACGGCTATTGGCTTGTCGCAGTTTATCAGTAATGTGCCCAGTACGATTTTGCTGCTGAACTATGTCCCGCCGACGCTGCTGCTGGCCTGGGCGGTTAATGTGGGCGGCTTTGGGCTGTTGCCGGGATCGCTGGCGAATCTCATTGCGTTACGGATGGCAAACGACCGACGGATCTGGTGGCGTTTTCATTGGTATTCGGTACCGATGCTGATATGGGCGGCGCTGGTGGGGTATGGTTTGCTGCTGTTGATGTAACTGATGTGGTGTGCCGGATGGCGGCTGGCGCCTAATCCGGCCTACTGCGTTGGTAGGCCCGATAAGCATAGCGCCATCGGGCATATATAGCAGATTAGTTCAGACGAACCGGCATACCTGAACGGTTCTGTACCGCCTGCTCAACGACGGCCTGATCGACGTCAGACTGGCCGGTGATGCTGGTAATGCTCTTGGTCAGGGTAATCGGTACGATTTCTCCGCCTTCGAACTGTGCTTCAGTCGTAGACAGTGGGTTATGTACTTCGATGTAACGGCTGCCGTCTGGTTCGGTAGTGGCTTTTACCGGCTCATCGATAAACTGTACGCGGGTGCCGACTGGCACATTTTCAAACAGGAATTTGATGTCGTCGTTACGCAGACGCACGCAACCGTGGCTGACGCGTAAGCCGACGCCGAAGTTAGCATTGGTGCCGTGGATGGCATACAGGCGACCGATATACAGCGCGTACAGACCCATCGGGTTATCCGGACCCGCCGGAACAACGGCTGGCAGCGGCTCGCCTGCAGCGCGGTATTCCGCATGCATTTTCGCCGTTGGCGTCCAGGTTGGGCCCGCTTTTTTACGTTCTACTTTGGTGGTCCAGTTGATTGGCGTGTCTTTGCCCAGCTGGCCGATACCGATTGGCAGAACAATTACGGTGTTGGTGCCTTTCGGGTAGTAGTACAGACGCATTTCAGCGCTGTTGATAACAATACCTTCATGCACAGTATCCGGCAGGATCAACTGCTGAGGAATGTTCAGCACGGTGCCGCCTTTCGGCAGGAAGGTATCCACGCCCGGGTTGGCTTCCAGCATGTTAGACAGACCCATCTGGTACTCTGCCGCATAGTATTCCAGCGGCTGGGTGTTGCCTTCAGGAATGGTGATAACCTGGTTTTGGCCAATTAAACGACTACCATCGGTAGGCAGCGGGTACGTGACGGCTGAAGCAGTGTTACAAAAACCAACTACCGCGAGCGCCGCCGCGAAAAGCGTTGTCAATTTCATATTCATTTTTGCGAGATTCTGAAGCCAAGCAGGCTAGTGGGTTGAGATTTATGTAGTGTTGGGCACGCATTATATGTGCATTCTGAGCAACAAGGAATTCGGATGTGTACTAAATCACATTTTTTTCCTTTTGCTTTCACTTTATCTGTGCAGCATGAACGGCGCGATCTTATTGCAGACTTATGGCATAATAAGCGGTTTGTCACATATTTCTTTCTCTTTCAGGATACGCCTGTGTTAGTTTCCAGCAACGTCACTATGCAGTTCGGCAGTAAGCCGCTGTTTGAAAATATTTCCGTCAAGTTTGGCGGCGGCAATCGTTACGGCCTGATTGGCGCGAACGGTAGCGGTAAATCCACCTTTATGAAAATTCTCGGCGGCGACCTCGAACCGACGCTGGGTAACGTTTCACTCGATCCGAACGAGCGCATCGGTAAGCTGCGTCAGGATCAGTTCGCCTTTGAAGAGTTCACCGTGCTTGACACCGTTATTATGGGTCATGCTGAACTGTGGGAAGTGAAGCAGGAACGCGACCGTATCTACGGCCTGGCCGAGATGAGCGAAGAAGACGGCTATAAAGTGGCTGACCTCGAAGTTCAGTATGGCGAAATGGACGGCTACTCTGCGGAAGCGCGTGCGGGTGAACTGCTGCTGGGCGTAGGCATTCCGGTAGAACAGCATTACGGCCCGATGAGCGAAGTCGCGCCCGGCTGGAAGCTGCGTGTGCTTCTGGCGCAGGCGCTGTTCTCTAACCCGGACATTCTGCTGCTCGACGAACCAACGAACAACCTGGATATCGACACTATCCGCTGGCTGGAGCAGACGCTGAACGAGCGTGACAGCACCATGATCATCATTTCGCACGACCGTCACTTCCTGAACATGGTCTGTACGCACATGGCGGATCTGGACTACGGCGAACTGCGTGTTTATCCGGGTAACTACGACGAATACATGACGGCGGCAACCCAGGCGCGTGAACGTCTGCTGGCCGATAACGCCAAGAAGAAAGCACAGATTGCCGATCTGCAATCCTTCGTCAGCCGCTTTAGCGCCAACGCATCTAAATCTCGACAGGCGACTTCTCGTGCGCGTCAGATTGATAAGATTAAGCTCGACGAAGTGAAAGCGTCCAGCCGTCAGAACCCGTTCATCCGCTTCGAACAGGATAAGAAACTGTTCCGTAACGCGCTGGAAGTCGAAGCGCTGGCGAAAGGTTTTGATGAAGGTCCGCTGTTTAAAAACTTCAACCTGCTGCTGGAAGTAGGGGAGAAGGTTGCCATTATTGGTGCCAACGGCGTGGGTAAATCCACCATGCTGAAAACGTTGGTTGGCGATTTGCAGCCGGACAACGGTACCGTTAAGTGGTCTGAAAACGCCCAGGTCGGTTACTACGCCCAGGATCATGAATACGAGTTCGAAAACGATCTGACTGTTTTCGAATGGATGAGTCAGTGGAAACAAGAAGGCGATGATGAGCAGGTAGTACGTAGCTTCCTTGGTCGTCTGCTGTTCAGCCAGGACGATATCAAGAAACCTGCGAAAGTGCTCTCCGGTGGTGAAAAAGGACGCATGCTGTTCGGTAAACTGATGATGCAGAAACCGAATATCCTGGTTATGGATGAACCGACCAACCACCTGGATATGGAATCTATCGAGTCGCTGAACATGGCGCTGGAAATGTACCAGGGCACGCTGATCTTCGTTTCTCACGACCGTGAGTTCGTCAGCTCGCTGGCAACCCGCGTGATTGAAATTACGCCAGAACGTGTAATTGACTTCACCGGTAACTACGAAGATTACCTGCGTAGCAAAGGCGTCGAATAATTATCCCGTCGTTCTCGTGTTACAGGTGTGATGGTTGCACCTGTAACACGGGATACTTAGGGATAAGGGTATATAAAATTAAACAATCCCCAGCGCGCGTTTACCGTGGATATTCAAATCCTCCAGCGTGAAGCGTCCTTCCCAGTTAGTTTCATAATCCTCCCGTGGAAAATCACCCGGCGACGTACCCTTTTCCAGTGCGACCTTCACTTTGTGGGCGTAGGCCAGATTCTTTTCGCACATCGGTGCGGCAGGAATGTACATCACGTTACCCCAACCCTGCTGATTTTCCACCGGTGCGACGGAGTGAATCACATCACAATGCCACCAGACGGAGTCTCCGGCGTCCAGTTGTGGAATGCTGGTTAACGCTTCAATCAGCAGCGGATGCCATTGCGTGGAAATCGGCAGCACCCGGCCGGGCGCGACGCCGCAAAGTTCATCTTCTGGCACATCGTCAAGCAATGGGCGTAACAGTACATACGCCATCGCTTCAGGGATCGGGACCACATGCAACAATCCCTGACCTGGCAGCATATCGGACAGTGCAGTCCAGCCCTGGAAGGTACGGAATACCGAACATTTGGTGGTGTTATCCACCGTGTACTCTTCTACCTCGGTGCGATGCGCCGCCTGCCACGGATCGTAATCTTCCAGATTGCCATTGAATACATGAGCAAAGACCTGCTGATATGCCGGAAGAAGCCAGCGTTCCAGCGCGCCGGAATCCGTATGCGCGCCCAGCCCTTTGGACGTGGTTCCCGGCGGTCGACGGCGAATGCGGTCAGGGTAAATAACGCTGACATCCGGGTTAAACCATTGTTTACCTTCGCTTGTAAAGGTCCACAAACGATTGAGAAACGACTGTGCATTGGCCATTTCTTCACTCTGGCGGGCCTGCATCTGCGCCTGGGACCAGTAGATGGGGTAGATTTCAGGTCGTGATGCGCTCAGGGTACCGAAGAAATTATCGCCTGGTCCTTTATAGACGTCGTCAAAGTGGTTGCGGTCCAGATAGTCCAGCATTGAGCTGTCCCAGCCGAGAGCCTGTTCGCGAGGGAAATGACCTTTAATAACCGCGCATCCGCGACGCTTAATTTCTTCACGCTGCTCTGCATTTACGTGGCCAGCTTTGATATCTGCATAAGATATCACTGGCCACACCGGGGCTCCCTGTGCTTTGAGGGCGTTGATTTCTGCCACGCGGGCGGCGATAGCGTCGCTCAACTGATTGAAGATCAACTGAACATCCCCAAGCTGTGCCCGCAGTTGCCGTTTCATCTGCCGGATTGCCGCTTTGTGATCGGCGGGCAGCGTGTCGCTGGTAAAAGTAAAAGCCATATCCACCTCGCATTAACTTTCATTCGAAACAAAAATAACTTACAGATGATAATATAAGTTAAAGTTTAGTTAACGCAAGTTTAAAACTTGATGGAGTGAGCAAAATGGAAAAAGAGTGAAAACCGGGATGAGGGATACCCCGGTTGGCAGGATTAGACGTTAAAAGGGGAGGTGTTATCCAGCACTGCCTGAATTACGTTCAGCGCGCCCTGATGGTTGTTGTCGTCGGTCTGATAGCGAGCAATCGCTTTAATACTCTCTGCCGCGTTGGCCATGGCGAAAGAGTAGTGCGCCATTTTCAGCATTTCCGCGTCGTTGCCGCTATCGCCAATGGCGACTACGTTTTGCGGTGACAGGTTCCAGCGTTTAAGCAGGCGGCTGATCCCGTTGGCTTTATGTAAGCCCGGAATGATCAGATCGATAAACCCGAAGCCGCTGGTGACGGGCTTCATGATGCCGTCCAGCGCAGCATGCAGGTGATCGATAACCAATGGGATTTGTTGGTCCGGTAAATTTAGCGAGAACTTGAACAGTACATCGTCGATATCCTGATAATCTTTTACAGGTTTCAGGCGATGGTAGTGTTTTGACATCAATGCGACAAAGGACTCCGGCGCATTTTCGCTAACGTAAGCGCTTTGCAGCCCACAAGCCACAAAGTTGAGCTGCTTATCTTTTAGCAGTTCACCAATGACAATACGGGACTCGTGGCGGGTTAGCTCGCCGTGAAATAGCTGTTTGCCATGTTCAAAAACTAACGCCCCGTTCTCGGCGACAAAGGAAATTTCCTCTTTGAGCTCCGGGAAAAAGGAGATCAACTGGTAATACTGGTTGCCGCTGGCCACGACAAATTCAATATTTCGTTTTTTTAGTTCCTGATACTGCGCCATAAAACGTGCACGATCGTATTTCTTGGCGTCGTCGAGAAAAGTTCCGTCCATATCGGTGACGATAACTTTGATGGTCATAAAGATATGCTCCTGGCGATTACTGCAACCAGAAACATTCTAATAACAATGTGACCTGTAGCACAAATTTAATTTCGAATGAAAGTAAAAAGCCGGGTGGTAGCTTCGCCTTACCCGGCTACGGGGAGAATCGTTGTAGGCCGGATAAGCGTCAGCGCATCCGGCAATGGGGAGGGTAGCGTGCCGGATGGTGGTGCGGAATCTCATCCGGCCGACAATATTGTTTACAGCATATGTTCAGTACGCGCGATGATGTCGTCTTGCGCATCCGGAGAAAGCGCAGTGAAGAAGGCGGAATAACCTGCTACACGGACCACCAGGTCACGATATTGATCCGGGTGTTTTTTGGCTTCCAGCAGCGTTTCACGGGAGACAATGTTGTACTGAATATGCCAGCCTTTGTGCTCTTCGAAGAAGGTGCGCAGCAGGATCATCAGCTTTTGCTTATCGGATTCATTTTCCAGCGTGGCCGGGTTGAGCTTCTGATTTAACAGCACGCCGCCAAGAATCGAACCGGTCGGCAGTTTACCCACCGAACCAATTACCGCCGTTGGGCCGAGATGGTCCGTACCGGAAGCCGGACTGGCGCCTTCTGCCAGTGGAGTGTGTGCTTTACGGCCATCCGGCGTTGCCATCGTTGCTGCGCCAAAAGGCACGTTTGCAGAAATAGACGAGGTCCCGGCGTAGTAATTGCCGCCAACCGGGCCACGTCCGTAACGCGGATTATGATACTGTTTCAGTTCATCGATATAGGTCTGATAAGCGCGGGCCAGCAGCGTATCAACGCTATCGTCATCGTTACCGTATTTCGGCGCGCCGTTGATCAGTCGTTGGCGTAACTGCTCATGGGTCAGACCGTCAAAATCATCGGCCAGCGCGGCGGCCAGCTGTTGTTGACCGATAGCGCCCTGTTCAAAGACCAGTTTCTTCACTGCAGCCAGGCTGTTACCGAGGTTGGCAATACCCACCTGCAAACCCGATACCCAGTCATACTTCGCGCCGCCTTGCTTAATGCTTTTCGCCCGCTCAATGCAGTCGTCTACCAGCGCGGAGCACAGAATATCGTGCACGTTCTCTTCCAGCATGGTATCGACGACATACTCAATTTCGATGGATTTACGCGTGTAGTAGCGGATCTGTGTATCCCAGGCGTCCATCACTTCGTCGAAATTGTTGAAGTTACCGGCTGAGAGCGCTTTTTCCTGTGGCAGAAAGACTTTGCCACTGGTGGCATCGCGCCCACCTTCCAGTGCCGCCAGCATCACGCGGGCAAAGTTAATAAAGCTCATGCCGGTGCAACGATAGCCCCATTTCCCGCCAACAGCAGTTTCGATACATCCAATAGCCGCATAGTCATAGGCGTCCTGCGGTTCAATGCCCAGCTTAATGAATTCCGGTATGACGATTTCATCGTTGTTAAAGGCGGGCATCCCGAAGCCGCAGCGGATCACCTGCACGCAGGCATCGAGGAAGTCATTACTCATCCCCGCGTGATAACGCACGCTCAGGTTTGGCTGCGTAGAACGCAGGCGGCCGCAGGACTCCAGAATGGCGTAGGAGAGCGGGTTGACGGCATCCATCGGCTGACCGTTGACCAGGTTTTGACCACCAATGGTCACGTTCTGATACAGCGGACTGCCCGCCGAGGCTTTCGAATGGGAGCCGGAACGGATTTTGTTCACTTCCAGCAGTTTTAACCAGCAGCTGTGCAACAGTTCAATAGCGTGCTCACGATCAAGGCTCTGGTTCAGTTCGACGTCGCGACGATAGAATGGGTAGAGGTATTGATCCATACGACCAAACGACACCGAGTGACCGTTAGATTCAATTTGCAGGATCAACTGGATGAAATAGCACAGCTGCAGCGCCTGCCAGAATGTTTTTGGCGGCTCATGGGCGATAACATCACAGTTTTCCGCCATGGTCAGCAGTTCATCTCGACGACTGGCGCGAGTTTCTGTGGATGCCATTTTACGTGCCAGCGCGGCAAAGCGCTCAATGTGCAGGCTGACGGCCTCCAGCACGATATCTATCGCTTTCAGGAACTGATCGCCATGGAGGTCTTCCAGACATGTCAGATTGATGCGGGAGCGACGTTCATCGACTTTGTGACGCAGGCCGTCGAGACCTTTTTCCAGCAGCAGCGGGAAGTTTACCGCCAGGTGCGCGTCGCCGGAGGTCATGTTACCTTCGGCTTTGATAATGCCGGTTTCCAGCAGCCCTTTCTGCTCATCAGTGAACATCCCGTAGCAGCGATCCTGCACGGTTTGACCACGCCACCATGGGCACACCTCATGCAATACACGTTTGTTCTCTTCGCTTACCGCAAATCCTGCACCCGGTCTGTCGGCGAGGTCGTCGATCTCTTTTTCAATCCAGGAGACGGTGTATTCCGGGAAAATAGGCGCGGCACGCACTTCGCTTGCCTGGTTACCAATGATCAGTTCGTCATGTTTGATCCAGATGGTGCGTTCCGCCAGATGATGGGCTAGTGCCAGTGCGCGACGTACCGGGATAGGCTTATCCAGGTGTTGCTGATACATCTCGGTATAGTGCTGGGCGCGCTCGGTACAAACCGGTGGTTTCACGATGTGGATCAGGGCCGTTTTATGCGCTTTGATACGGTCGCTGAGTGTGTCCAGTTTCAGAGTGGTCATGGCGATTATCCTCGTAGGGTCGCGGTTAAACCTTTAAGGCTGGCGTACTGCTGGGCAAATTCGAGCAGTGCTGGCGCATCAAGCGGTTTATCCGGTGCGTTGTAGGGTTGACTGAGTAAGTGGTATTTGTTGATGCCCAGGGTGTGGTAGGGCAAGAAATGGATCTCACCGACGTGAAGCTCATCGGCGGCAAAATCGGTAATGGCCTGAATAGCAGCTTCGTCTGCGTTGAATCCCTGAATCAGCGGCACGCGGATAATCATTTTTTTACCGGCGGCGGCCAGTTTTTTTAGATTTTCCAGTACGCGAGAGGCGCTGCCATCGGTCCATTGTTTAAACGGCGCATCCGCCACGTGTTTTAGATCGGCCAGAAATAGATCGAAGTCAGGTAATGATGGTTCAATATACTTCCACGGGACATGCAGACAGGTTTCCACTGCGGTATGAATGCCGGCGTCGTGGCTGGCCTTGAGTAACGCTGCCGCCAGCTCTGGCTGCATAAACGGTTCGCCGCCGGACAGGGTGAGGCCCCCTCCGCTGCGATCGTAAAACGGTTTATCACGCAATACGGTCGCCATGATGTCGTCCACGCTTTTTACCTCTCCACAGACGGTTAACGCCTGAGTCGGACAGCAGTCGGTCAGCGCTGCGAGGACGTCATCGGTCAGTTTTTCGCGATGAATAAGTAATCCGCCCAGCGCCCGTTCAATCACCGCGGGTGCAGCCTGAGCACAGAGATCGCAACCGTCAAGGCACAAACGCGCGTCATAAAGCAGGTCCTGCGTGCGGGCGCGGCTTTCCGGATTCTGGCACCACCGACAGCCCAGGGAGCATCCCTTAAGGAACACCACGGTACGAATACCGGGACCATCATGTGTGGAATAGCGCTGGATATTGAAAATCATAAGCGGCCTCATTTCTTTCGTATAAAGATTAAATTACTTTCGAATGAAAGTTATATTGACATGCGTCAACTAACCGTGAGGTTTCGCCGTGCTACCTTTTATTCATGCTAATTATTCGTTTGAGGAAAGGTTATGGAACTCTATTTAGATACGTCTGATGTTGATGCGGTAAAAGCTCTGGCGCGCATTTTCCCGCTGGCTGGGGTGACCACTAACCCGAGCATTGTGGCGGCAGGGAATCAGACGCTGGAAGTACTACTGCCGCAACTGCAGGAAGCGATGGGAGGGCAAGGCCGTCTGTTTGCTCAGGTGATGGCGACCACCGCCGAAGGGATGGTCAGCGATGCGCGTAAGCTGCGGGCAATCATTGCTGATATCGTGGTCAAAGTGCCAGTGACAGCAGAAGGTCTGGCTGCTATAAAATTGCTCAAAGAAGAAGGGATCCCGACGTTGGGTACTGCGGTATACGGTGCAGCTCAAGGGTTATTAGCTGCTCTGGCGGGTGCGGAATACGTTGCGCCCTACGTTAACCGCGTGGATGCGCAAGGAGGGGATGGCATTCAGACGGTGACCGACCTGCAGACGTTACTGAAAATGCATGCCCCGCACGCCAAAGTACTGGCAGCCAGTTTTAAAACGCCGCGTCAGGCGCTGGATTGTCTGCTGGCGGGCTGCGAGTCCATCACGCTACCGCTGGATGTTGCTCAGCAGATGATTAGCTCTCCGGCAGTTGATGCTGCCGTCGCGAAGTTTGAGCATGACTGGCAGAGCGCATTTGGACGCACGTCGATCTGATGCTGTTACCGGATGGCGCTAACGCTTACCCGGCCTACGTTGGAGCCGTTGTAGGTCGGGTAAGGCGAAGCCGTCACCCGACTTTTTTACTGCCCGCAAACCTCACACCCCGGGTTGCGCATTAGCTTCATTTCGCGAAACTGGCAGGTCATGGCGTCGTACATGACGATTTTTCCAGACGCCGGTTTACCATAGTTTGCCAGCAACTTAATGGCCTCCATCGCCTGTAACGAGCCAATCACGCCGATCAGCGGGGCCATCACTCCTGCCTCGACGCAGGTCAGGGCGTTTTCACCGAACAGACGACTCAGGCAACGGTAGCATGGCTCTCCTTCCTGATACGTAAAGACGGTAATTTGTCCTTCCATGCGAATTGCCGCCCCAGAAACCAACGGAACCCTGGCGGCGAAGCATCCGGCATTAAGCTGATTGCGGATGCTGACGTTATCCGTACAGTCCAGCACCAAATCGTGCTCGGCGATCAGCGCGTGAATCTGGTTTTCTTCCAGCAGCGCATTCACTGGCGTAATGGCGATGTAAGGGTTAATCCGCGCCAGTGCGTCGCGGGCGGAGAGCACTTTGGGCTGTCCAACGGTCGCATCGCTGTGCAGCGTCTGGCGTTGGAGGTTTGACACTGAGACCGTGTCAAAGTCGAGCAGGGTTAAATGCCCGACGCCAGCGCCCGCAAGGTACTGGGTTGCTGCGCATCCCAGCCCCCCCAGACCAACGACCAGTACCCGCGCATCTTTGAGCGCTTCCTGACCTTCGAAATCGAAGCCGCGCAGAATGATTTGCCGGTTATAGCGCATCATCTCCTGGTCGCTGAGTTCTGCCATTACAGGCCTCCAAACAGTGCGTTAAACGGCTCGACCTCAACCCATTCTCCGGCCTCAACGTTACCGCGATCGCGCTCCAGCACGATAAAGCAGTTGCCCTGGCTAAAGGAGCTAAAAATATGCGAGCCCTGGTGTCCGGTGGTGGTGACTTCCAGTTCGCCTTCCGCGGTACGCTGCAATACACCACGTTGAAAATCCAGACGCCCTGGCGTTTTCTTCAGGCGTGAGGCGGTGCGCACGCGCTGGTGCGGAGGTAACCCACAGGCGGTGTTTCCGCTGAGTTTCGCCAGCAGC
This sequence comes from Citrobacter sp. C13, assembly GCF_014596815.2. Taxonomy (NCBI): domain Bacteria; kingdom Pseudomonadati; phylum Pseudomonadota; class Gammaproteobacteria; order Enterobacterales; family Enterobacteriaceae; genus Citrobacter; species Citrobacter sp. C13. Next base: position 3,215,835 of record NZ_CP115024.1, on the reverse strand, counting down.
GGTTGCACCAGCTGATAAAAGGTGAGGGCTGCAGACACCGGGTTACCCGGCAGGCCGCAAAACCAGCTGTTGCTCAGTTTACCAAACGCGAACGGTTTACCCGGTTTGATGGCCAGCTTCCAGAAGGCAATTTCTCCCAGCTCTTCCAGAATGGTTTTGGTGTAATCCGCTTCGCCTACCGAAACGCCGCCAGAGCTGATGACGACGTCGGCCTGGCTGTCGGCTTCGATAAATGCGGCTCGCAGCGCGTTGGGATCGTCGCGAATAATTCCTAAGTTGATCACTTCGCAGCCCAACTGCTGCAGCATCAGGTGAACGGTCAGACGGTTTGTGTCATAAATCTGCCCGTCGCCCAGCGGTTGACCCGGCAGTTGCAGCTCATCACCGGTGGAGAACAACGCCACGCGAACTTTGCGAACGACCGGTACTTCGGCAATGCCGAGTGAGGCCAGAACCGGAAGCTCGGCGGTTGTCAGACGAGTTCCGGTGGGGAATACCACCGCGCCGTTTGCGATATCTTCACCGCGCAGACGAATATTTTGTCCGCTGCGGACCTCGGCGGTAAAACGTACACCGTCGTCAGTTTGTTCCGTTTGCTCCTGCATCACCACCGCTTCACAACCGGCAGGCACCGGGGCACCGGTCATAATGCGGATGCAGGTTCCCGCAGGCCACTCGCCGTGGAATGGTTGACCAGCAAAGGCTTTGCCAGCCACCGCAAGAGGCTGGTCTGATTGTAAATCGGCTAATCGCACCGCATAGCCATCCATTGCCGAGTTATCGAATCCCGGCACATCAATCGGGGAGATGACGTCGGTGGCCAGAATGCGGCCAAAGCATTGAACCAGCGGCAGCGTTTCGACGGCGGTGAGTGGGGTAATACGCGAAAGCATCTGAGAGAGAGCCGTTTCAAGCGGCATCAGTCCGGCGGTAAATTCCATGAGAAGACTCCTGCGGGGCAAAATCGAATCTGCTCATTATGTCAGAAAATGGACGCGGACAGTATGCTACCTCAGGCTTAGGATCCGATCTGAGACAGGTTTTCTGCCAGAGAATAGCGCTACAGGAAAAATGCAGTATAGACTCATTATTTCTGCTTTTTTCCAGGAGGCTAAATGGCTGCGATTATCCCAAATTCAATTCGACAACAGGTGAATGCCGCCAGTGCACTGATTGCGCGGATTATCGAGGGCGACCTGGTTGCTGTTCATTTGTATGGCTCTGCTGTTGAAGGTGGCTTAAAGCCCCAAAGCGATATCGATTTACTGGTTACCATTAGGCAGCCACTGAATACCCGGCAAAGAAAAGATCTGATGCAGGGTTTTCTGGAAATATCAGCACCGCCTGGCAGCGTTGATAACTATCGGGCGCTGGAAGTGACCATCGTGGTCTATTCACAACTTGTGCCGTGGCGATTCCCTCCGTTAAGAGAAATGCAATTTGGCGAATGGTTGCGTGACGATATTCGCGCGGGAATTGTTGAACCGACACAGCTGGATCCTGATCTTTCCATTCTGCTGACCCAGGCCCGGCGCGCCAGCGTAGCGTTGTTCGGTGAACCCGCTGAGACGTTATTCAACGTCATCCCTTTTAGCGATGTCGTGCAAACATTTCGGCATATCCTTGATATGTGGCAGAAACCGGGCGATTTAGAGGGTGACGAGCGAAATATCATCCTTACTCTGGCGCGTATTTGGTACAGCGTAGTTACGGGCAATATTGTCGCTAAAGATGAAGCCGCCTCCTGGCTTATACCGCAATTACCCGATGAGTATGCGGATACGCTGCAAGCCGCACGTGCGGAATACCTGGGGTTAACCAAAAAGAACTGGACTGCGTCTATGCCGTCTGTTGAACGCTTTGTGTTTTATGCAAAAAAACAGATTGCCGATCGGCTTGAATAATATATTCAACGATGTTGGAAGATACACTTTCTGTTTAACTCATTTAAATAACCTGATGGGATGGGGCGTGAGGTACGGGCCTTTACCTTTACATGACGTCTGCATCTTTCTATATTCAAAAATCGAATCAATAAGTCACAGAAATTCTGATATTTATAACCCCGGTACCTGCCACCTAATGGACGAAAAAAATGGGTAAAGCAGTCATTGCAATTCACGGCGGCGCAGGGGCTATCACCCGTTCGCAGCTGAGTCAGGAGCAAGAGTTGCGTTATATTCAGGCGCTGTCGGATATCGTTGAAACCGGCCAGCGGATGCTAGAGGACGGTCGTAGCGCACTGGATGTGGTGACCGAAGCCGTGCGCTTACTGGAAGAGTGTCCGTTGTTTAATGCCGGAATTGGCGCGGTATATACCCGTGATGAAACCCATGAACTGGATGCCTGCGTGATGGACGGTAACACGCTTAATGCGGGAGCCGTCGCCGGAGTCAGCCATTTACGCAATCCGATTCTCGCGGCGCGCCTGGTAATGGAACATAGCCCACACGTCATGATGATAGGTGAAGGGGCTGAGAACTTTGCCATTGCGCAGGGTATGGAACGCGTATCAGCGGATATTTTCTCTACGCCAGAACGCTATGCTCAACTGCTGGCGGCGCGAACCGCGGGTGAAACGGTGCTGGACCATAGCGCGAGCCCGCTGGATGAAAACAACAAAATGGGTACCGTGGGGGCGGTCGCGTTAGATATGTTTGGCAATCTGGCGGCCGCAACATCGACCGGTGGAATGACCAACAAATTACCGGGGCGGGTGGGTGACAGTCCGTTGGTCGGCGCAGGCTGTTATGCCAATAACGCAAGTGTGGCAGTCTCCTGCACCGGAACCGGGGAAGTCTTTATTCGTGCGCTGGCGGCCTATGACATTGCGGCGTTGATGGATTACGGCGGCCTGAGTTTATCGGAGGCGTGTGAACGCGTAGTAATGGAAAAATTACCGGCGCTCGGTGGCAGCGGCGGTTTAATTGCTATCGATCATGAGGGCAATGTCGCCTTGCCGTTTAATAGCGAAGGCATGTACCGCGCCTGGGGATACGCAGGCGATACGCCAACCACCGGTATTTATCGGGAAAAAGGAGATAGCGTTGCCACACAGTGATGAGCTTGATGCCAGCGACGTGCTGGCAGTCAACAATCTGAATATTGCCTTTGAACAGGAGCAGCAGCGTGTCAGCGCAGTGCGTAATCTGACATTTCGCCTGAAGCGTGGCGAAACGCTGGCGATCGTGGGCGAATCCGGTTCAGGAAAATCGGTAACAGCCTTGTCGCTGATGCGTCTGATTGAACAGGCCGGCGGCGAGGTGAGCTGCGATGAAATGCTGCTACGACGCCGTAACCGACAGGTTATTGAGCTGGGTGAACAGAGCGCATCACAAATGCGTCACGTGCGCGGTGCGGATATCGCGATGATCTTCCAGGAGCCTATGACATCGCTCAATCCGGTGTTTACCGTGGGCGAGCAGATTGCCGAGTCTATACGCTTGCACCAGGGCGCCAGCCATGAAGAGGCGATGGTAGAAGCGAAGCGAATGCTCGATCAGGTGCGTATCCCCGAGGCGAAGGCGATTTTATCGCGATATCCACACCAGCTTTCCGGCGGTATGCGCCAGCGGGTGATGATCGCCATGGCACTGTCGTGTCGCCCTGCGGTTTTAATCGCCGATGAGCCGACGACCGCGCTGGATGTCACCATTCAGGCGCAGATCCTGCAACTGATAAAAGTGTTGCAGCAGGATATGTCGATGGGAGTGATCTTCATTACCCACGATATGGGCGTTGTGGCGGATATTGCCGACCGCGTGCTGGTGATGTATCAGGGCGAGGCGGTAGAAACCGGCAGCGTTGAGCAGATTTTTCACGCTCCCCAGCATCCTTATACCAAAGCGCTGCTGGCCGCCGTGCCACAGCTTGGGGCTATGAACGGGCATGAGCTTCCGCGCCGTTTCCCGCTTATTTCATTGCAGGATCCCAGTCATGTAGAACCGCAGACCGAGCAGGACACCGTGGTTGAAGGCGAGCCTATTCTGCGGGTACGAAATTTGGTGACGCGTTTTCCTCTGCGCAGCGGCATTCTAAATCGCGTGACTCGCGAGGTGCATGCAGTGGAAAACGTCAGTTTTGACCTGTGGCCGGGAGAAACGCTCTCGCTGGTGGGGGAGTCAGGCTGCGGGAAATCCACCACCGGGCGGGCGCTGCTGCGCCTGGTTGAGTCTCAGCGTGGGGAAATCATTTTCAACGGACAGCGTATTGATACCCTTGCTGCCAGCAAGTTGCAGCCGCTGCGTCGGGATATTCAGTTTATCTTCCAGGATCCGTATGCCTCGCTCGATCCGCGCCAGACTGTGGGATATTCCATTCTGGAGCCGCTACGGGTACATGGATTATTGCAGGGCGATGCGGGGTCAAAACGGGTTGCATGGTTGTTGGAACGTGTAGGCTTGCTACCTGAGCATGCCTGGCGCTATCCGCATGAGTTTTCCGGCGGTCAGCGTCAGCGTATCTGTATTGCACGGGCATTGGCGCTCAATCCCAAAGTGATTATTGCCGATGAATCTGTCTCGGCGCTGGATGTTTCAATTCGTGGGCAAATCATCAACCTGATGCTCGACCTGCAGCGAGAATTGGGTATCGCATATCTGTTTATTTCCCACGATATGGCGGTAGTGGAACGGATCAGTCACCGTGTGGCGGTGATGTATCTGGGGCAGATCGTTGAGATAGGCACCCGGCGGGCGGTGTTTGAAAATCCGCAACATCCGTACACTCGCAAGCTGATGGCGGCAGTTCCGGTCGCCGATCCATCTCATCACCGTCCCCAGCGCGTGCTGTTGTCGGACGATATCCCCAGCAATATTCGCAAACGTGGCGAAGAGATTTCCCCCGTTTCGCTCCAGTTAGTTGGTCCGGGGCATTATGTTGCGCGTGGGCAACCAGAAAATGCGCTTTCGCGTTTATAACAGGCAGGCAGGGTTTAAGGAGAATAACATGACAAAAATTGTTGCTCGAAAATGGCTGGTTGCTGTGGGAGTGGTCTCTGCACTGGCCGCATCGCCTGGCTGGGCCGCCAAAGATGTGGTGGTGGCGGTGGGATCCAATTTCACGACGCTCGACCCCTATGACGCGAATGACACGTTGTCGCAGGCGGTAGCGAAGTCGTTTTATCAGGGGTTGTTTGGCCTTGATAAAGAGATGAAACTGAAAAATGTGCTCGCGGAGAGTTATACGGTTTCTGATGATGGGCTGACCTATACCCTTAAGCTGCGTCAGGGGGTGAAGTTTCAGGATGGCACCGACTTCAACGCCGATGCGGTTAAAGCTAACCTCGATCGGGCCAGTAACCCGGAAAACCATCTGAAACGTTACAACCTGTATAAGAATATCGATAAAACCGAAGTCGTCGATCCGTCGACGGTGAAGATTACGCTGAAACAGCCGTTCTCTGCCTTTATCAATATTCTGGCGCACCCGGCAACGGTGATGATTTCTCCCGCCGCGCTGGAGAAATACGGTAAGGAGATCGGTTTCCATCCTGTGGGGACCGGGCCGTACCAGCTTGATACCTGGAATCAGACGGATTTTGTGAAGGTTAAGAAGTTCGCGGGCTACTGGCAGCAAGGGCTGCCAAAGCTGGATACGATTACCTGGCGTCCGGTGACCGACAACAACACGCGTGCAGCCATGCTACAAACTGGGGAAGCGCAGTTTGCCTTCCCAATCCCTTACGAGCAGGCGGCGTTACTGGCGAAGAACAAAAACCTGGAACTGGTGGCCAGTCCGTCTATTATGCAGCGTTATATCAGCATGAACGTCACGCAAAAACCGTTCGACAACCCAAAAGTGCGTGAAGCGCTGAACTATGCCATCAACCGCCAGGCGCTGGTGAAAGTGGCTTTTGCTGGTTACGCGACGCCGGCAACCGGCGTTCTCCCCCCGTCGATAGCCTATGCGCAAAGCTATACGCCGTGGCCCTACGACCCGGCGAAAGCGCGCGAACTGCTGAAAGAAGCAGGTTATCCGAACGGTTTTACCACTACGCTATGGTCTTCGCATAACCACAGTACCGCGCAGAAAGTGCTGCAATTTACCCAGCAGCAGCTGGCGCAGGTGGGCATTAAGGCTCAGGTTACAGCGATGGATGCTGGTCAGCGCGCCGCGGAAGTGGAAGGGAAAGCGCAGAAAGAGAGCGGGGTACGGATGTTCTACACCGGCTGGTCGGCGTCTACGGGTGAAGCTGACTGGGCGCTGTCACCGCTGTTTGCATCACAAAACTGGCCGCCAACTCTGTTTAACACGGCGTTCTACAGCAATAAGCAGGTGGACAGTGATTTATCGGCAGCGTTGCAAACTAACGATCCGGCGCAGAAAGCGAAGCTGTACAAAGACGCGCAGGATATTATCTGGAAAGAGTCGCCGTGGATCCCGCTGGTAGTGGAAAAACTGATTTCGGCGCACAGCACCAGGTTGACCGGATTCTGGATCATGCCGGATACCGGATTTAGCTTTGATGATGCGGATTTAAAATAAGCTATTCATTCGGCCCCGCAGCCCAGGGGCCGGCGAAGGGAGCGTGATGCTTAACTATGTTTTCAAGCGCCTGCTGGGGTTGATTCCAACTCTGTTGATTGTTGCGGTGCTGGTATTTTTATTTGTTCATCTGCTACCCGGCGATCCGGCCCGGCTGATTGCCGGACCGGAAGCTGACGCCGAGGTGATTGAACTGGTGCGCAAGCAGCTGGGTCTGGACCAGCCGCTGCATGTTCAGTTCTGGCATTACATGACCAACGTGTTGCAGGGCGATTTTGGCACGTCGATGGTTTCTCGTCGCCCGGTTTCTGAAGAGATAGCCAGTCGTTTTATGCCATCACTATGGCTGACTATTGCCAGTATGGCGTGGGCGGTATTGTTTGGTATGACGGCGGGGATCATTGCTGCCGTATGGCGAAATCGTTGGCCGGACAGATTAAGCATGACGCTGGCGGTCACCGGGATCTCGTTCCCGGCGTTTGCGCTTGGCATGCTGCTGATGCAGATATTCTCCGTTGAGCTCGGTTGGTTACCCACCGTTGGCGCTGACACCTGGATGCACTATATCCTCCCGTCTATTACGCTGGGCGCGGCGGTGGCTGCGGTGTTAGCCCGATTTACTCGCGCCTCGTTTGTTGATGTGCTCAGCGAAGATTATATGCGTACCGCGCGCGCTAAAGGGGTGAGTGAAACCTGGGTGGTGTTAAAACATGGTCTGCGTAATGCGATGATCCCGGTGGTCACCATGATGGGACTACAGTTTGGCTTTTTGCTTGGTGGATCAATCGTGGTTGAGAAGGTGTTCAACTGGCCAGGGCTTGGGCGACTGTTGGTGGACTCCGTCGAAATGCGCGACTACCCGGTGATTCAGGCCGAGGTACTGTTGTTTTCTCTGGAATTTATTCTTATTAACTTAGTGGTGGATGTGCTCTACGCTGCCATTAATCCGGCTATCAGGTACAAGTAAGGATGCGATTTTTTAACTGGCGCCGACAGGCGATTTTAAATGCGATGCCCCTTGTTAAGCCAGAGCAGATACGCACACCGTGGCATGAGTTCTGGCGTCGGTTCCGTCGACAGCACATGGCGATGGTCGCTGGGCTGTTTGTATTGCTCCTGATCATGGTGGCGATTTTTGCCCGCTGGCTGACGCCATTTGATGCCGAGAATTACTTCGATTATGACCGTTTGAATGATGGGCCGTCGATGCTGCATTGGTTTGGCGTTGACTCACTGGGACGGGATATTTTTAGCCGCGTGCTGGTTGGCGCGCAAATCTCGCTGGCGGCAGGAGTCTTTGCCGTGTTTATTGGCGCGGCGATTGGTACGGTACTGGGGCTGCTGGCGGGATACTACGAAGGCTGGTGGGATCGACTGATCATGCGAATCTGCGATGTGTTGTTCGCCTTTCCGGGGATATTGCTGGCGATAGCCGTGGTCGCCGTGCTGGGCAGCGGAATTGCTAACGTGATCATTGCCGTGGCCATTTTCTCCATTCCAGCCTTCGCGCGCCTGGTGCGCGGGAATACGCTGGTGCTGAAGCAACAGACGTTTATTGAGTCTGCGCGCAGTATTGGTGCCAGCGATGCGACCATCATCTTCAACCATATTCTGCCTGGAACGGTCTCATCGATCGTGGTCTTCTTTACCATGCGAATTGGTACGTCGATTATCTCTGCCGCGAGCTTGTCATTCCTGGGGTTAGGCGCACAGCCGCCGACGCCGGAGTGGGGGGCAATGCTTAATGAAGCGCGCGCTGATATGGTGATCGCGCCGCACGTGGCGATTTTCCCGGCGGTAGCGATATTCCTGACGGTGCTGGCGTTTAACTTACTGGGAGATGGTCTGCGCGACGCGCTGGACCCGAAAATTAAAGGGTAAACCGTAGGCCTGATAAGACGCTTCAGCGTCGCCATCAGGCATTGCCGGATGCGGCATAAATGCCTTATCCGGCCTACGTTGGGTTACGCTAATTAAACGCGGGTGCCCCACAGATCGTATTCATCTGCGTTTTCGACCTTCACGCGGATGATATCGCCAGGTTTCACCTTGGTTTCACCATTCAGGTATACCGCGCCGTCGATTTCTGGAGCATCAGCCATGCTACGACCAATTGCGCCTTCTTCGTCAACTTCATCAACGATAACCAGAATCTCGCGGCCCACTTTCTCCTGCAAACGTTCAGCAGAGATCTGCTGCTGCAATTGCATAAAGCGGTTCCAGCGTTCTTCTTTCACCTCTTCCGGGATTTGATCCGGCAGGTCATTAGCGCCAGCGCCTTCTACCGGGCTGTATTTAAAGCAGCCCACGCGATCCAGACGCGCTTCCTTCAGGAAGTCGAGCAACATCTGGAAGTCTTCTTCCGTTTCACCCGGGAAACCAACAATGAAGGTGGAGCGCAGCGTCAGTTCAGGGCAGATTTCACGCCACTGCTTGATGCGCGCCAGCTGTCTGTCCACGGAGCCCGGGCGTTTCATCAGTTTAAGAATACGCGGGCTGGCATGCTGTAACGGGATGTCCAGATACGGCAGGATTTTGCCTTCCGCCATCAGCGGGATAACATCATCAACGTGCGGGTAAGGGTAGACGTAATGGAGGCGCGTCCAGATCCCCAGTTTTGATAACTGTTCGCACAGATCAACCATGCTGGTTTTGACCGGCTCGCCGTTATGGAAACCGGTACGATGCTTCACATCTACACCGTAAGCAGAGGTATCCTGAGAGATTACCAGAATCTCTTTCACGCCCGCATCGACCAGACGCTTGGCTTCGCTGAGGACGTCGCCAATCGGACGGCTCACCAGATCGCCGCGCATGGATGGAATAATGCAGAACGTGCAGCGGTGGTTACAGCCCTCGGAAATCTTCAGATAGGCATAATGGCGAGGAGTCAGCTTGACGCCCTGCTCAGGAACCAGACTCTGGAACGGGTTGTGTTTTGGTTTTGGCACATAGTGGTGAACGTGCTCCAGAACCTGTTCATAGCTATGCGGCCCGGTGATTTCCAGCACCTTCGGGTGGACTTCACGGATCTGATCAACTTTCGCGCCCAGACAGCCGGTGACGATCACCTTACCGTTCTCGTTCAGCGCTTCGCCAATTGCTTCCAGGGACTCCTGAACCGCACTGTCGATAAAGCCGCAGGTATTAACGATAACCATATCCGCGTCGTCGTAGCTTGGCACAACATCATAGCCTTCGGTACGAAGTTCGGTCAGGATGCGCTCAGAATCGACGAGGTTTTTCGGACAACCTAGTGATATAAAACCAATTTTTGCCATTTTCTTATACTGTACATTGCTCGTAATCGGGGGATTATACAGATGCCTTCACGGTACATCTATATCTGATCAGCATAAGACGGAGAGAATAAAGAGCGATACCTATAAAGAGTAGATCGGTCAGTGAAAGGTGTTTAGTGAGTCTAATTCCGGCTTTAAGTGCCGCTTCTTGGCTATAGACACTCATTATCGTAAATTTTATCTCGTCGAGCGTTACTAATGAGGTTTAATTTGAAAGATATTGTTTTGAAGTCGAAACTTGAAATGGCTAAAACTCTTTATGCTAATGGTGTGAGTTTATATTATATCTCACTTGCCACAGGCTTAAGTTGGCGTGTATTAATGACAGAATTAACGTTCATCGCCAGTCATGAAAATATTCGACAAAAAGCTAACGCTCACGTACCCAAACTTTAAATAATTCACCTGTCTATTACCATCCTACAAAATTTGAAAGGTAACGTTAATATGTATATTTCGCCACTTCCGGTCGCCACGGACTCTGATGTTGATAAACTTAGAGATGATATTGCTAATAAACTTTTATTCACTATTGGCAAAGATCCCGCAATCGCCACGAAACGGGAGTGGCTTAATGCGACGTTATATGCGGTACGCGATCGGATGGTCGAGTGCTGGCACCGTTCTAATCGGGCGCAATTCTCTCAGGATGCGCGCCAGGTATATTATCTGTCGATGGAATTTTTAATTGGTCGTACGCTATCCAATGCATTGCTCTCTTTAGGTATTTATGACGAAGTCAGAAGCGCGCTGGAGGCAATGGGGCTTGAACTGGAAGAACTGATTGATGAAGAAAACGATCCCGGGTTAGGTAATGGTGGTCTCGGTCGTCTGGCGGCCTGCTTCCTTGATTCACTGGCGACGCTTGGGTTGCCGGGATGTGGATACGGTATTCGTTATAACTACGGTATGTTCAAACAAAATATCGTTAACGGTGTACAAAAAGAGTCGCTGGATTATTGGCTGGAATACGGTAATCCCTGGGAGTTCAAACGTCATAATACGCATTATAAAGTACGTTTTGGCGGGCGTGTTCAACAGGAGGGGAATAAAACCCGCTGGCTTGAAACTGAGGATATTCTGGCCGTGGCGCATGATCAAATTATTCCAGGTTATGCGACGGACACGACTAATACGTTACGCTTGTGGAACGTGCAGGTGAATAGCGAAGTTAATGCGGGCAAACTGAATCAGCAGGCCGACTTTGCTACTGAAGTGGAAAACAAATACCACTTCGATCGTATCTCGCGGGTTTTGTACCCGGATGATTCCACCGATGCGGGGCGTGAATTGCGTTTACGCCAGGCCTATTTCCTGGCCTCGGCGACGATTCAGGATATTCTGAATCGTCATTATCAGTTGCACAAAACATACGACAATCTGGCCGATAAAATTGCGATTCACCTTAATGATACGCATCCGGTACTGGCGATCCCTGAGTTGATGCGTTTATTGATTGATCATCATCAGTTTAGTTGGGATAACGCGTTTGACGTGACCTGTCAGATTTTTTCTTATACCAACCATACGTTGATGAGTGAGGCGCTGGAGACCTGGCCAGTAGAAATGCTAAGTCGAATTTTGCCGCGCCATTTGCAGATTATTTTTGAGATTAACGATCGTTTTCTGAAGACCTTACAGGAACGTTATCGTAATGACAGCGATCTACTGAAACGTGTGTCGTTAATTGATGAATCCAATGGTCGCGTCGTTCGTATGGCCTGGCTGGCAGTAGTTGTCAGTCATAAGGTTAACGGCGTGTCGGCATTGCATTCAAAACTGATGACCGAATCACTGTTTGCAGATTTTGCGAATATTTTTCCCCTGCGTTTCACCAACGTAACCAATGGTGTGACTGCGCGTCGTTGGCTGGCGCTGGCGAATCCACCGCTTGCCAAAGTGCTGGACGAAAATATCGGTGACAGCTGGCGGACTAAATTAATGCAGTTGGGCGAGCTGAAGCAGTTTATAGATTATCCGTCGGTGAATGAGGCTGTGCATCGTGCGAAACGTGAAAATAAGCAGCGGCTGGCGCACCATATTGCCACTCACTACGGCGTGGTGGTGAATCCTGATGCGCTGTTTGATGTGCAGGTGAAACGCATCCACGAGTACAAGCGGCAACTCATGAATGTGCTCCACGTTATTACACGTTATAACCGGATCAAAGCCGCGCCGGATGCCAACTGGGTACCGCGAGTGAATATCTTTGCCGGAAAAGCAGCCTCCTCTTATCACATGGCAAAACAAATTATTCGCTTGATTAACGATGTGGCGCAGTTAGTCAATAACGATCCGCAGATTGGCGGCAAACTGAAAGTAGTATTTATTCCGGATTACAGCGTCAGTCTTGCTCAGCTAATTATTCCGGCAGCCGATCTGTCAGAGCAAATTTCCCTGGCCGGGACGGAAGCCTCCGGGACCAGTAATATGAAATTCGGTATGAATGGTGCGCTGACTATCGGTACGCTTGACGGTGCGAATATCGAAATGCGCGAATACGTTGGGGAAGATAACATCTTTATCTTTGGCAATACGGCGAATCAGGTTGAAACTCTGCGACGTGATGGCTATGACCCGAGGCACATCTTTGAAAAGGATGAGGAACTTCATCAGGTGCTGACGCAAATCGGTACGGGGGTGTTCAGTCCGCAGGAGCCAGGGCGTTATAGAGAGGTGTTGGATTCATTGATTAACTTCGGCGACTACTATCAGGTGTTGGCCGATTATCGCAGCTATGTAGATTGCCAGGATTCGGTGGACGAGTTGTATCGTACTCCCCGGGAGTGGACGACAAAAACCATGCACAATATTGCTAACATGGGGTATTTCTCGTCGGACAGAACGGTTCAGGAATATGCCGACCATATCTGGCGCATAGCAAAAATTCGCGTGTAATCAGTTTTTCTAACGCTCAGCCTCTCTGGTTTTCATCACAGGGAGGCTGTTTGCAAATCAGCCAGAATAGGTGAGAGGATTTTGTGGGTATTGCTTTCTTTGCGCGATGAGGCAAACACGCTAAATTGTGGCAAGGGAAACGGAGTGTTTATTTTTTTTAGTCCATACAGCTGAGCGTGTGTTTCAAATACCTTTTCCGGGATCACCCCTAAACAATGGGTATTGGACACAATCGTCAGAATCGCCGTAAACGATGAGGTAAGCAGGCAGCGTTCTCCGGTTCTGAATTTTTTATCCACAATACTGCGATGATAAATGATTTTCTCATTCTTAGTATTGTAGCCGACCAGGTTAGCATTTCTGAATTGCGCTTCACTGATGGTGTTACCATATAAAGAATTATTCTGCGAGGCCGCCAGCACCAGGCGCATATCGCATATTTTCTGGCATGAAAGACTTGCTGACTCTACAGAAAAGGTAGAAAAAACGACATCTGCCTGACGCATATTCAGCAGTTCAATAATACTCTGTTCATTCAGGTCGGCGGTAAGGTGCAGGAGGCTGATATCGGCGTCAGTCTCGATTATTCTGGCGGTGACATCTGGAATAACGATAGGGGAAATAAAAGATTCCGTATAAAGCGTTAACCTTTTCTTGGCGGCAGGCGTGGAAAGCGGCATCAGCGTTGACAGCTTATCGATAATTGGGATTGTATTATCATACAGTTCATCAGAATAGACCGTCGGTAACAGTGCATTCCCGCTACGGACAAAAAGATTATCACCCATCATTTCGCGCAGTTTTCTTAATGACTGGCTGACGGCGGAAGGTGATATGTTCAGCATGTCAGCAACTCTGGAAATGCTACCCACGCTATAGATCAAACAGAAAATGGTCAGCAGATTGAGATCTATTTTTGATAGTGTGCGTATTTTTTCTGCATCATTTGCTTTCGACATAGACCCCTCATCATCAACACCATGGCAGTAACCACATCAGGTATAGCAAAAAAAGTCAGGCGAGTCAGACACTGGGCGCCTTCGATAAGCGTACAGAATGAAGTTGTAACATTGTAAATTATGTTAATCAATTGAGCTTTATTGATGTAGGACATCTATTTGTTCAAAAAACAACCATACTATTAAGTTGCACCATAGTTGGAAAGAGGAGGAACAAAGTATGGTTGTTGACAGACTGAGAACCGATCTTCTCAACAAATTGATAAACGCCCGTATCGAACTTGCCGCTTATCTGCAGTTGAGAAAAGCGAAAGGCTACATGTCAGTTAGCGAGAGCGATCGCCTGCGTGATGTTTTTTTTGCACTGAATCGCGAATTGCACGAGCAATCACAGCTTCACGGTATGCATCTTGATCAGGAAGAGTGGAATGCCCTTCATCGTGCTGAAGGGGCGTTAGCCGCCGCCGCTGTTTGTCTTATGAGTGGACATCACGATTGTCCAACGTTTATCGCCGTTAACGCAGAGAAACTGGAAAACTGCCTGACAACGCTGACGCTAAGTATCCAGAGTTTGCAATCTTACCCAACGCTGGAACACGTCTGAATCAGGGGGAGGGCGCTCCCCCTTTTCGTTAAGATTATGTAAATGTGGCGGGATAATTCCCCTTGCTGGCTACGCTTTATGCAGAGCTATTCAGGAGGTGTTATGCGTCGACTCTTTCTCTGTGCTGCCTCATTCGCGCTACTTTCCACTTATGCCGCCGCGGTAAAAGTGGAAGTGCTGCAAACTAAACTCGATCACCCATGGTCACTGGCTTTTTTACCCGATAACCGCGGTATGCTCATTACGCTCAAAGGTGGACAGCTTCGACTCTGGCAGCCTGATAAAGGGCTTTCCGACCCGCTGACCGGCGTACCAAAAGTCTGGGCGAATGGTCAGGGAGGACTGCTTGATGTGGCGTTAGCACCGGATTTTGTACAATCTCGCCGGGTATGGCTAAGCTTCGCTGAAGCTGACCGCGAAGGCAAAGCGGGCACCGCGGTAGGCTACGGGCGATTGAGTGACGATCTCAAACATCTGCAAGGATTTCAGACCGTTTTTCGCCAACAGCCAAAGCTTTCCACCGGAAACCATTTTGGTGGACGTCTGGTATTTGATGGTAACGGTTATCTGTTTATTGGCCTGGGAGAGAATAATCAACGCGCTACCGCCCAGGACCTGGATAAATTGCAGGGTAAATTAGTCAGACTGACCGACGAGGGAAAAATTCCGCCGGATAATCCGTTTGTGAACAAGGCGGGAGCGCGGGCAGAAATTTGGTCGTATGGCATCCGCAACCCGCAGGGGATGGCGATGAATCCGTGGAGTGATGTGCTGTGGCTCAATGAGCACGGTCCACGCGGAGGCGATGAAATTAATATCCCCGAGAAAGGGAAAAATTACGGCTGGCCTATCGCGACCTGGGGGGTTAACTACAGTGGTTTGAAAATTCCCGAAGCAAAAGGTCAAATTGTTGCTGGCACGGAACAACCCATCTTTTACTGGGAAAAGTCGCCGGCGGTTAGTGGAATGGCTTTTTACAATAGCGGTACCTTCCCGCAGTGGCGGCAGAAGTTGTTCATCGGCGCGTTGAAAGATAAAGAAGTGATCGTGCTGAGCGTTAAAGGGAATACGGTCACTGAGGATGGGCGTCTGTTGCAGGAAAGGGGGCAGCGGATCCGTGATGTGCGCGTCGGACCAGACGGTTATTTGTACGTGTTAACCGACGAGTCCGACGGGGAATTACTTAAAGTGAGTCCCTGATTTGGTTAGCTGACCGGGATCATCACGATTTTTTGAAACGCCGGGCGCTCGGTCAGTTGTTGATACCAGCGTTCCAGATGCGGGAGCGGGGTCCAGCTCAGGCCAACGTTGAACAGGTTATAGATGAACGGTGCCACAGCGATATCCGCGGTGCCAAATTCAGCCCCGGAGAACCATGGCTGGTCTGTCAGCGCGTTATCCAGAATGGCAAACATGTTATCGCAAACTTGCTTACTTGCCTCAATGGCCGCCATATCGCGCTGATCGGCAGGTGTTCTGACCAAACCAAATAAGATAACCCGATGCGCAGGGCTTAGCGTCTGATTTGCCCAGTCCATCCATTTTTCACCGACAGCGCGCGCGGCCGGAGCGTCAATCCACAAACGTTTTTGTCCGTACTGAGCGGCCAGATAGCGGACAATGGTATTGGATTCCCACAGAACAACGTCCGTTTCATCATCGCGTAGTAGCGGGACCAGTCCGTTCGGGTTCAGTGCCAGATAGTCGGCATCGCGGTTACCGCCATGCTGCCCGCCCGCCAGAATTTGGTTATACGGCAGTTCCAGTTCCTCGAGCGTCCACAATACTTTTTTTACGTTGGTCGAGTTATTGCGACCCCACAGTGTAATCATAGTAACCCCGCAAATTAATTGAGCAGCATTATGGCTGCAGATGCCATCTGACTAGCTCACATGGTGGGGTAAACCTAATATTTACGCAACAAAGTCTAAAAAAATCGTGCCAGGAGCAGCGCAGCGCGGCGTTATTGCATAAACTTTAAAAACTTTACCAACTTACGGTTTCTTTAAGCTCGTTAGTGCGTTATTACTCACCGCACTTATTTTACACGTCATCCATCAGACTTTTTCTGCATGGGTTGGTCGAGGTCGCTTGGCCGGTTTTGTGTAAACACGGTGTGGTATGACGTGGTTTTTTGGAATGGATACTCGGGTGGCATTTATGACGCAATACTTCTCTTCACTTCGCAGCTTTGCTGCAGGTTCTGCACTCTTAATCCTTTTGGTGCCGACCGTACAGGCGGCGGAGCAACCGACGGCCCCGCCGAGCGTGGACGCGCGCGCGTGGATTCTGATGGATTACGCCAGTGGTAAGGTGCTGGCGGAAGGTAATGCTGATGAGAAACTGGATCCTGCCAGTCTGACCAAAATCATGACCAGCTATGTGGTTGGGCAGGCGCTGAAGGCCGGAAAAATTAACCTCAACGACATGGTCACCGTGGGCAAAGACGCCTGGGCGACCGGTAATCCAGCCCTGCGCGGTTCGTCGGTCATGTTCCTCAAGCCCGGCGATCAGGTTGCGGTGTCCGATCTGAATAAAGGCGTTATCATTCAGTCAGGTAACGATGCCTGTATTGCACTCGCTGATTACGTTGCTGGCAGCCAGGAATCCTTTATTGGTCTGATGAACGGCTATGCGAAAAAACTGGGGCTGACTAACACGACTTTCCAGACGGTACACGGCCTGGATGCGGCAGGACAGTTCAGTACCGCACGTGATATGGCGTTGCTCGGGAAGGCGTTAATCCACGATGTGCCGGAAGAGTACGCTATTCACAAAGAGAAAGAATTTACCTTCAATAAAATACGTCAACCGAACCGCAACCGTCTGTTGTGGAGCACCAACCTGAACGTGGATGGTATGAAAACCGGGACCACTGCCGGGGCGGGATACAACCTGGTGGCCTCCGCGACCCAGGGCGATATGCGCCTGATCTCCGTGGTGCTGGGAGCAAAAACCGACCGCATTCGTTTTAATGAGTCAGAAAAGCTGCTGACCTGGGGCTTCCGCTTTTTTGAAACCGTTACGCCGATCAAGCCGGATGCGACTTTCGTGACCCAGCGCGTCTGGTTTGGCGATAAGAGTGAAGTGAATTTGGGCGCCGGAGAAGGGGGTTCTGTGACCATTCCGCGTGGCCAGCTCAAAAACCTGAAGGCCAGCTTTACCCTGACTGAACCACAGCTAACAGCACCGCTGAAGAAAGGTCAGGTTGTGGGCACTATCGACTTCCAGTTGAACGGAAAATCCATTGAGCAGCGTCCGTTGATGGTGATGGAAGATGTGGAAGAGGGTGGTTTCTTTAGCCGCATGTGGGACTTTGTGATGATGAAATTCCACCAGTGGTTTGGTGGTTGGTTCTCTTAATCTTATCTATTGCCGGATGGCGCAATCGCCGTCCGGCAGTATCTGTTAGTACTTCAGCGTGATACGTTGCGCTTTAGCGTACTCAACAAACGCATCGTCAGGGCGGTTATCACTGATGATGGTATCAAAGCGTTTTAATTCCCCCATCCTTGCAGGTCGCACCTTACCAAACTTGCTGTGATCGACCACCAAAACGTGATGCTGCGCCATCGACATTGCCCAGTGCTTCACCGGCAGTTCTTCCAGATTAAAGCAGGTCGCGCCTTTTTCGATGTGAACACCTGCTGCGGAATAAAAGGCGATATCCGGACAGAGGTTGTTCAGCGTTTCCTGGAAATCGAGCGGTTTAAAAATCGCGTTACTGGCATGGAATTCACCACCACACAGAATGACGCGGCACTGCGGTTTTTCCTGCAGTACCAGAAACGTATTCAACGAGTAGCAGATTGCGGTGAAGGGCAGTTCATTGTCGATCGCTTCAATGATCCACGGCGTGGTCGTACCGCAATCGAAAAAGATGGTCTGATGCGCCTGCACGAGACTCGCCGCCTGCTGGGCAGCGCGACGCTTTTCATCAACCAGACGGGATTTTTGATCGCTGATTAAATAGTGGTTAGCGCTGCGGGGTTCCAGAACAATATAGCCCCCGAGCAGCACGACGGGAGCATCATGATTATTCAGGTCGCGACGAATGGTCATCTCAGATACGCCCAGCAACGTCGCGGCTTCTTTGAGGTGTAATTTATCGCTGCGTTTCAGCGCCTGCAGTAATTGACCAATACGCTCGTCGCGTCGAGTTTCCATAGTTCCCCTGGAGAATAGATTAAGTGCTCAGTTTCGCGCTTAATACTACTCTTTTTACCGCGGGTTAGTCACGTACCCAACCTTTACGGATGGGGAGAGCGAAGCAGGTGCGATAGCACGTCTGCAAGCCGAGGTACAAGGTTGTGCCGAACCGTTGCCAGATCATCTGGGCGCTCAGGCAACCGATCAACCCGGCCAGTAATCCGCCCAGCATATCCAGCGGCCAGTGAACGCCAAGGTAAACACGTGACCAGGCAATCGCCACGGCGACAACCATCAGCAGAGCACCCGTCCACAAGCGATGCCAGAACAGAAAGGCCAGAGCAAAGGTAAAGATAACCGTACCGTGGTCGCTCGGGAAAGAGTCATCTGCCGCATGGTGCAGGAAGTTATAGCCGATGTGGTTAACGAACGGACGATCGTGGGGGAAAAGATGCCCCATCAGCCAGGAAATCGTCAGACCGACTACTAACGCAATGGCCATTTTGATGACCAACTGGCGCTGGAGCGTAACCTGACCACGAGGTCCCCAAAGCCAGAGCACAACGGCTAACAGCGGCACAATGCTGATCAGATCTTTGGCAATGAAAATGGCGAGCGAAATTGCCCATTGCGCAGAGTCGGGTGTTGCATTGATCAAGTAAAAAAGAGAATTGTTCAGATTTTCCAGCATAACGTCCAGACTCAGTGTAATCGTTAAAAAGGCCCATAGGGGGAAGAGCATAAAATTGCTTTCACGGGATAAAAAGCGGTCTTGTCTTATTTGCCTGTTAAATGACGATTTTTAAGACAATTTATGAGGCTTATTGAGCATGATAGCGGTCTCAACTTAAATTAACCTTAAAGCAAAATGTTCTTGAGCAAATGAGTGTAAAAATGTGCGCATTTTGCTTTCAAATCACATAATTCACTATCACCAGTACGGCGCATTTATTACACTTTGCGCGATTTTTCTATAGTTAAGAGATTGCATGCAGAACCGTTTATCTTCAGGCGTCCGTTTGGGGCGTCAGGCATTACTTTTCCCGCTCTGTCTGGTGCTTTACGAATTCTCCACTTATATCGGCAACGATATGATCCAGCCCGGAATGTTGGCGGTGGTGGCGCAATATAACGCCGGATTAGATTGGGTACCTACGTCTATGACCGCCTATCTGGCAGGCGGCATGTTTTTGCAGTGGTTGTTAGGACCGCTGTCGGACCGTATTGGTCGTCGTCCGGTAATGTTAACCGGCGTGATCTGGTTCATCGTTACCTGCCTTGCAACCCTGCTTGCACAGAATATTGAGCAATTTACCTTCCTGCGTTTTTTGCAGGGGATAAGCCTGTGCTTTATTGGTGCGGTGGGTTACGCCGCCATTCAGGAATCTTTTGAAGAAGCGGTCTGCATAAAAATTACCGCGCTGATGGCAAACGTGGCGCTGATTGCGCCACTGCTGGGTCCGTTGGTAGGCGCAGCCTGGGTACATGTTCTGCCGTGGGAAGGGATGTTTATCCTGTTTGCTGCTCTGGCGGCCATCTCCTTTTTTGGTCTGCAACGCGCGATGCCGGAAACGGCAACCCGGCTTGGTGAAAAGCTGTCCATTAAAGAGTTGGGCAAGGATTATAAGCTGGTGCTGAGGAACGTGCGCTTCGTTGCAGGCGCACTGGCGTTGGGTTTTGTCAGCCTGCCGTTACTGGCGTGGATTGCGCAGTCCCCGATTATTATCATCAGCGGTGAACATCTCAGCAGCTACGAATATGGTCTGTTGCAGGTGCCGATTTTTGGCGCGTTGATTGCTGGTAACCTGGTGCTGGCGCGTCTGACTTCGCGAAAAACCGTGCGTTCGCTAATTATCATGGGCGGCTGGCCAATCGCCGTTGGCCTGATTATTGCCGCTGCGGCCACGGTGGTGTCATCCCATGCATATCTATGGATGACGGCGGGTTTGAGTATCTATGCGTTTGGCATTGGCGTGGCGAATGCGGGGCTGGTGCGCCTGACGCTGTTTGCCAGCGAAATGAGTAAGGGTACCGTTTCTGCCGCAATGGGTATGCTGCAGATGCTGATTTTTACTGTTGGTATTGAGCTGAGTAAACACGCGTATCTGCTGGGAGGGAACGGCTTGTTCAGCTTGTTCAATCTGGCAAGCGGCGTACTGTGGCTGATTCTGATGGTTATCTTCCTGAAAGATAAACGGGTAGGGAATTCCCGGGAAGGTTAAGGACCGGATTTCCGCAATCCAGCGCATATGAGCATAATGACGCCGATAAATTCATCATTATGTTGATAAGAGAATCACGCTGTAGGCCGGATAAGCGAAGCGCCATCCGGCGGCCTGTAGCAAATTGCCGGATGGCGGCGTAAACGCCTTATCCGGCCTACCGCTCACCAAAGATCTTAACTGACCAGTATTACGGTTGTCCGGGCCTGGCGACAACTTAGTGGTGGTCGTCAATCTGATGTTCGATAACCATCCCTTCACCGACGCTTGCCACATGTCGCGCATAAGGATGTGCGCGATAGACAGGGGCCGGAGCAGGCGCTGGAGCAACATATACCGTTTGTGGTGCGGTCGTTACGCTGACCGCCTGGGGCACGCTGACGGAAGAGGGTACTACCACCACTTTATAACCGCTGGGGACATCAACGGTAACGCTTTGTGCAAATGTTGTCCCCGCAAAGCCCAGCAACAATGTCGCCATCAGTACACTTTTCTTCATGATCCGCTCGCCTGAAATATTCACTGGAAGTAATAATCCAGCGGGTTAATTTGAGGCGGATTATGAATAGATCATGCCATCATTTTGTTGCCGTCTGTGCTGAGCCGTTAATGCGTAAACGGTGCTTCATTCTTTAACACGCGGTCGATAATATCCAGAACGCCCTCTTCGTTGTTCGAGCCTGCGCGATATTTTGCCGCCTCGATCACCGGCTCATGGGCGTTGGCCATTGCAAAACTAAATCCTGCCTGACGCAGCATCTCAATATCATTTCCGCCATCGCCAAACACAACAACTTCATTGTCGTTAATATTCCAGCGTTGTTGCAGCAGGCGCAGACCGTTAGCCTTATGCACGCCGGGAATTATTAAGTCGATGCTGCCGTAGCCGGTATGAACCGGTACCATAATATCGCCAATCGCCTCGTGGAGATCGGCCTGTACCTGTGGAATTCGGTCGTCGGAAATATTCAGCCCGAACTTGAAGAAAACGTCGCTGAGGTTGTCAAAATTATCTACAAATTCAAGACGATGATAATACATGGCGGAAACGATCTTATGCTCATCGCTGTACTGTTTCAATGTATAGGCGCTGTTTTTACCACAGGCAATAATGTCGATATCGGCGCGGGTCAGCAGATGCTCTACGATGGCATGGAAATCGTCTTTAGCCAGTTCGCCGTTAAAGACATCTTCTCCTTCACTGACCACCCAACCACCGTTTTCGGCGACAAATGAGATCTCATTGGCCAGTTCGGGGAAAAAGGAAATCAACTGATAATATTGGTTGCCGCTGGCGACCACAAAGCGGATCCCTTGTTCTTTCATCTGGCGGTATTGCGCCATAAAGCGCTCACGGTTATAGGTTTTTTGGTCGCTTAAAAATGTGCCGTCCATGTCGACTGCAATTAATTTGATACTCATTAGCTGTTCTCCATCACCGTAGTATTTTTGAGATCCGGTTTCGCTACCGCTTTCGCGACGACGGCGGCGACAAGCACCAGCGCCAGCACCACTAACATAGCGCTGCGCAGGCCATAGTGTTCACCCAGATAGCCCAGCAGCGGCGGTCCAACAAGGAACGCCAGGTAACCGGTGGTCGCCACAACGCTGACGCGGGTTGGGGCATCGGGACCGGTGTCGCTGGCAGCTGAAATGGTCAGCGGGAAGCCGAGCGATGCGCCGAGTCCCCACAGAATAACGGACACACCGGCCACCCAAGAGCTGTCGACAAAAATAATCAGGCTAATCCCGAGAGCGCCCATCAGTGCACTGGCGCGCACCACCGCAACGCGGCTGTAACGGTCGATGAACCAGCCACCGGTAAATCGCCCAACGGTCATACCCAGCGTAAAACCGGCATAAATCAGCGAGCCTGATGTCGGGCTAAATCCATGTCCGTCCACCATTAACAGTGGAAGCCAGTCGTTGGCGGAACCTTCAGCAAATGCCATCGCCAGCACTACAACGCCGATCAGCAATAGCTGGATATCACGATAAAAAGGCAGTCCTTTTTCACCGGAGTGAGAACCGTCAGCGGCATTTTTGCCCGTGCCGTCAGGAATAGCTTTGATGGCGATGAAAATAGGTGTGATAGCAACCATTGCAGCCAAAAGAATATGCGCGGTAGCCGGGACGCTGAAGGCGGTAAGCATCATTCCAACTCCAGCCCCTGCCAACGTTCCCAGGCTGTAAAAACCGTGCATCATCGGCAGCACGGTTTTGTTCATTTCGCGCTCAACTGCCGCACCTTCGACGTTGATGGCAACTTCTGCCGCGCCAAAGCTGGCGCCAAATACGCCCAGGCCAAACGCGAAAAGCCATGCGGAATGCAGCCAGAGCGCTACGCTGAGGATCGCCATTCCGAGAACGGCACAAGACATGGTGGTGCGGATCACCTTACGCGTGCCAAATCGTTTCACCAGCCAGGCCGAACAAAGTATGCCACTCATCGAACCAATAGAGAGCCCAAACAACACCGCGCCCATTTCGGCAGTGGAGATGGAGAGGATATCTCTGATGGCAGGGGTACGCGTTGCCCAGGAGGCCATTAATAATCCTGGTAAAAAGAAGAACGTGAACAGCGCCCAGGTGCGACGTCTTAAGGCTTTGCGTGATGAGATGCCAGTCATGAATTCGGGCCAAAGAAAAGAGGGAAGGAGACAACATTAGCAAGACTGTGTACATTTGTACACAAATGCAATAAGAGGAAATGTAGTGCGACGTGCAAACGATCCGCAGCGGCGGGAAAAAATAGTTCAGGCGACTCTGGATGCAGTAATAGCCCATGGTATTCATGGGGTTACACACCGTAAAATCGCTATGATTGCCGAGGTGCCACTGGGTTCTATGACCTATTACTTTTCGGGAATTGATGAGCTTTTGATGGAGGCATTTGGCCGTTTTACTGACAGGATGATGCTGCAGTATCAGGACTTTTTTGCCGATGTTAAGGATGCGTCGCAGGCTTGCCATGCCATTACCGATATGATTTACGGCTCTCAGGTCACAACGCCTGATAATATGGAGCTCATGTATCAGCTGTATGCTTTTGCCAGCCGTAAACCAGCGTTGAAAACGGTGATGCAGAACTGGATGCTACGCAGCCAACAAACGCTGGAGCAGTGGTTTGACCCGGTTACGGCGCGGGCGCTGGATGCGTTTATTGAAGGAATGACGCTGCATTTTGTCACGGACAAAAAACCGCTGCAGCGAGAAGATATCTTGCTGATGGTGGAGCGTATTGCAGGGATACCCGCGACAGTCAGCTGTGCGTAGCGCCTCCGGTAATATTCACCACCGTCGCGGTCATGGCGCTGGCATGGTCTGAAGCAAGAAAGGTCATGACCTCAGCGATTTGTGCAAGCGTAGGCAGGCGCGCGAGCATGGTACTTTGCGCCGCACCCCCTAACCATTGATCGACGGTTAAACCCATTGACTGTGCTTTAGCGGAGAAAATTTCTCCGGTATAGGAGCCAGCTGCAACAGCATCCACAATCGCATGCGAGCGCACGCCGACGACCCGGATATTTGCCGATCCTACCTCGCTGGCGAGCGCTTTAATAAAAGCCTCTGTTCCTGCACAACCAACAATATGACCCAGATGACCAGGCATCGCCATCGGGGCCGCGGGGGCAACAACGCTGAGAATGACGCCCGCACGATTGCCGCCCATGTGCGGCGTTACGGCTTTTGCGATATTGAACTGCGCCGAGAGGAAAGGGGTTATACCGCTCATAAACTCAGAGAGGGATAATGCGTTAATGCGTTTGCCCTGTTCGTGCATAAATCCCGTTGCGTTAACCACCACATCTATTCCACCGGTTTGCTCTACAAGGCGGGTAACTTCCTTCGATGCGTTGTGCTCGTCGAGTACATCGGTGATAAAGGTTTCGACTGTACCTCCTGTCATTCGGATAATACTGGCCGTCCGATCAAGCTTTTCCTGGCTGCGAGCACCCAAACACACATGGGCTCCTTCGCGCGCCATGGCCTGCGCAACCGTACTACCAATAGCCCCGCTGCCACCAAAAATTACTGCGACTTTGCCAGTAAGCAACATGACTAACCCCCATCCCCGATAAAGCACCGTTTTAAAGTATGTGCCATAACCGGCATGCTGCAAATTTGGGAGGTGTTTCAGAGATGGAAGGTGATGAACGCAAATTTCAGGCAACAAAAAGCCCATTTATGCAAATAGGTTAATTAAAATAATGAGTTGTAGGATAATCAATAAGTTAGTCTAGTGGTGAGAAGTGATGATTACGGGGTATTGTTAACAGACTGTTCCTACGAAGCGTCCTGATTAAAGCGGTGCCGAATGTCCTCAATAACCCAGATAAGCTGCACCTTTTCGTTGATAACGGGTCACTAGTAGCAACCGGAGCAAGCTCCATGTCATGGAAATACCGCTACACCCTGAATGTGGTGATCTAGGATTTTATCGGAGACTAGAATCTGCTGATGACTCAGAGAAAACTAGCCGGATGGCATCAACAAACTTAGGGTTGCGTGAAAAGCTGTTTACCTTTGAAGTGGATATTCTGCGCAATGATGCATGCGATATCAGCCTGAATCAGAAGAGCTATAAGAAATGTAGACGATGAGACCTGGATAATCTGCATAAAGTGGATGAGTGGCTGACTGCGCTCTAGGTGAATTTGGAGTCTTCCCCACGCCAGCGCATGATGCGGAAACTGGTGCAGGAGCTGCAGCGGGATCAGTAGCAAAACATCAGAATACAGCGTAACTCTGATGGCCGCGGTTACGAATCCCGAAAAGCCACTTCCTGAGCTAAAAAGAGGCGCATTAAGCGGCAGATGTTCTCGAAACTACGCACGGTGAGATACCTGAAAACATCGGCCAGCGTGGACTTTGCCAGCGTGCAATTTGAGAGCAAAGTGCAGCACATTGCCCGTGTTCACCACTACGGGCTGCGTGATCGCGTCAGCCATAAAGGCCCGAAGGTCCGTTATACAGAGTGCTGCCTGCGGGGTGTTAATGATAAGTCTTACGTTCTAACTCTTGATATATTGAATAGATTCCTTCTGCCTTGAATTCACCATTTGCCCAATGAATTGCACTTTTTTGTTCAGTTAGAATATATTTTCTGACTTTTTTAGAATAATGTATGGTTAGCATAAGTCCCAAAGAGATCCATAATAGAAAAAATATGATTATTGGAACAAGGGAATAAATAAAAAATTTGTCTTTAACAAACTTCTTGACCGCTTTGTCAATGTAAACATATCCTTCATCAGTGGTTAGTAATTTACAAAGATCTTCTTTGTGTTCAATTGTTAATGATTTGTAGTTCTCTGAACTGGCAGAGGATGACTGTTCGCAATCATCCTTTGATATTTCCCAGTTTGGTGTGGATAAAATTGTAGCCGCTGTCGCCAGCTTTTTTGATATGTAAAATGATTCACCGGATTTTATCCAATAAAGCAACGTGCTATTTGGTGGCGTTTTAATGGTCTGGATGAGTGCTGGACCAAAAGTATAAATCGCATACAAAAAAAGAACTGAAAAGAGAATAGTGACTGATTTTTCAGCCCATGTGATAGCAGGCAAATTTTTTAATGATATTCGTATAAAGAAAAAGTTTAAAACAAACGCAGGGATTCCAGATTTTTTCAAAATTACATCATGAGATTGTCTATATTTGAATAGTGCTCTTATAACTATTGTCACCAAAGTTATAGCAGCTCCAAAAATGGATATCCATGCTGCAAGTGCAGCTGCCGGAGAGCTTAAAAATTCAGCATTAAATATATTAGAGCTTATTGGACTTATAACACTCATTCATCCACCTATTGGTTGTTTTTTATCCTTTAATCAATTTGTACCATCGATACCACAATTTGCAAGAAGTTATAAACAAGTTTTCAGCTGTCATCATTTATCCATGAACGCACATCTTACAGAAATCATACGCCTTATCACCAACCTGATCCGCACTGGCACCGTGAACGAAGTGGATCGGGAAAAT
The DNA here is from genome assembly GCF_014596815.2 of Citrobacter sp. C13. Taxonomy (NCBI): domain Bacteria; kingdom Pseudomonadati; phylum Pseudomonadota; class Gammaproteobacteria; order Enterobacterales; family Enterobacteriaceae; genus Citrobacter; species Citrobacter sp. C13. The sequence goes on along the minus strand of NZ_CP115024.1, from coordinate 3,189,226 downwards.
TGGCTTTACCGGGTGAAAGTGGGCGAACTTGAAACCAACTGGATTAACTGGCCGACACTGCGCGCCGATGGCAACCGTACATGGTGGTGTTTGTCGCAGGATGAGCAGGTGGTGTTGCTGTGCATTGTCGGCAATCTGGAAACCGCTTTGGTGCTGCCTGCCATCTATTCCAATCAGTTTTCACCTCAGCCGGATTCAGTGGACGGCTGAGTGACGGAGTACCCGGATGGGGGGCTGGTTTGAGAATGAACCCACCACCGGACGGTGGCATATCAGGGGCATCAAATCTATGGTGATTTAGGCAGCAGACAGCGTCACCTACAAAACCAGTGAGTTTGTGATGGGGACTACTGGTGTTATTGCCAGCTGGTTGCATACGCGTGAACCTAGGAATAAAGAGACAACCCCTGTGAAGCGCCGTCGAAAGAAAACCACCACACCCAAAGAGCCGGAAGCTAAACAGGGAGATTATCTGGTGGGAATGGATGAAAACGTACTGGTTCTTAATCGTACTTACGCCAACCGGAGTAATGCAGAGCACGCAGAAAAAATGCAGTGGGAATGTCTGCAGCGCGGGGTTGCTTCATTTTTCCTGCAGCTCGCTGAGGGGCGGGCTGATCTCTAAACGGAAATGCCGATGAAGGTGACGGGGTTTAAGCAACCGATTGATGACGCAGAATGGACCATTACCACACTGACGCATTCTGTCAGCCCGGATAATGGATTTACGACCAGCATGTAACTAGAAGTGAAAATAGATGAGTTCGCAATCGAATGATTAGTTCCAAATTGCGAATAATGATGCATCATTATGATGATGAATTGTCCTATGTGCGGGCAGGCGGCACATACACGTAGTAGCTTTTAGGTTTCCAATGAAACCAAAGAGCGCTACAACCAGTGCACTAACATCGAATGTGGGCATACCTTCGTAACGCATGAAACGTTTGTTCGTTCAGTGTGCCGACTACAAAAAATCAGCCCTGCGCCACTTTATCCGCAAGGGATGCAGGAACAATTAGCTTACTGACCCGCCGCTGGCGTAATAGGGGTCTCACTACTGAACTGGATTACGTAGCGGCGGATTTCATATGTGGCTTATTCCCCCTGGACAGATTGATTCGCCATTTCTTCAACTACACTCCTGCTAAATCCTGTTTCATCTGCAATTTCCATTAATTTGGCTTCTGCCATGGCTTTGCTGCGCATTGCTGAAAGGATAGGTTTAAAGGCGTGGTTGTTACCCTGAATGTTTAATGGCAGCGAAATGCTGGAAATTAGCGTTTTTTCCAGTACCCAGGGTTCTTCATTTGCTACCCAATATACTTTTGCATTCTTTTCCATCCACTGGTCCAGCCATTGCTCGCCAGGGTGGGTGAATGTCGTTCTCTTTCCCGAGCCAACCCGTCGGAGCGGGAAATTGCTTTCCGGCGCCAGTAAAACCCCGAGCGTGCGTCTGAGTGTTGAGCCTTCGGCGTTTCCGCTATAGTGGGTTCTGATGCGTTGTCGAAGATTAGCGCGGCTATTCGGTTTGCCTTTTTTATCTGGTGAAATACCGACATAGAGCAATGTGTATCCATCCTGAGTTATGCAACCCTCAGTTGGCACGCCAGAGGGGATCTCTTTGAACCACCAGAAATAAATCCCATTCACAGCAGGAACCGGTGTGGTGCGACTCATGACATCTGTTCTGCTGAATGTTTTGCCAGGATAAAAATTAAACACTCATATTCTCCGCGCTGATTCATCCTGATATTTTATGGGATCATCAACTGGGAACGCTTGATTTACTAAGGGGGAATGATGAGTTTGAGAGTCACGACACAGCAGGTGGATACCTGGAAGAAACGCATTCAGCGGGATGGTTTGAAAGGTTCTACTTACTTTTGCCAACAAAGTGGAGGTGTTTGGGTTTCTGCATCAGCCGGTCATCAGCCTATCTGTCAGAAAGTTTTAGGGAAGGATTCAGGAACAAGTTCTTTAGCGAGTTATTTGCGCTGGGATGATGTCGGCGCGGTTGCTTTGGTTGAGCTGTTGTACGCGATTGAGACAGCATAAAGTAAAGACTTACACCGACATGCTAAAACCACTGTCGCCTTATGTGGAACAGTGGGCGTGTAACTGATTGATTAAAAAAGACGTGAATTTCAGGCAACAAAAAACCCATTTATGTAAACGGGTTAATGAAAACAATAAGTTAGAGTAAAAACAATAAGTTGGGTTGGTGGTCAGTGGTGGTTATTACGGGGTAATGCCAACCGCTGCCGCCACTTTATCGCCACTTGGCAGCGTTGCCAGAGGATTGAAACGGAGCGCCGTTTCCAGATGATCCGGTGCCAGATGTGCGTAACGCATAGTCATTTTTATATCGTGGTGTCCGAGAATTTTTTGTAAGGCCAGAATGTTTCCACCCGACATCATGAAGTGCGCCGCAAACGTATGGCGCAGAACGTGTGTGAGTTGACCGCGAGGGAGCACGATAGACGTTTTTTCCATCACTGATAAAAATTGAAAATAGCAGTCTGTGAAGAAATTGAACCCATCAAGCGCCATGATCTCTTCGTAAAGCTCTTTACTGATAGGGATGCTTCTGTTTTTCTTCCCCTTCGTTCTGACAAAGGTAATTCGGTATTTGGTCACCTGTGAGCGAGTAAGATTTACGGCTTCACGCCAGCGTGCGCCTGTGCTTAAGCATATCTTAACTACCAGTGCCAGAATTGGGTCCTGACGTTTGCAATCAGCCAGCAATTCAACAATCTGCTCATGGGTAAGCCATGCCATCTCTTTTTCTGCGATGGTGAATTTTCGCATGTTCTCCAGTGGGTTCGGATACGACCATTCGCCCAGACGGGATAGTTCGCTAAAAACACTACTTAGATAGCTTTGCTCCAGGTTAATGGTGACCGGGCTTGCTCCTTTCTTCCATTTCTCGCTGAAGTAGATCTCGCCTGTCAGGCGTTTATCTCGATAGTGGGCAAACATTTTAGAGGTGAGATCGGTTGCAAGAGGATTGCCCAGAGCGTCAACCATCAACAGCAATTTGTCATAGACATGCTGCCCAGCTGTCAGAGATTTACCATGTAGTTTGAACCATAGTTCAACCACGTCTTTCAGTGTTCGACGATCCACTGATTCACCCAGCCAGGGCTTTGCTTCGGTTTCTTCCATCGTGTGACGCTCAAAAGCCAGAGCTTCGCCTTTGGTGGCGAATTGTTTACGCACACGACGTCCACTACGTCCGGCGGGGTAACATTCGCAAAGCCATTTTCCTGTGGTGAGTTTTCGTACTGCCATAAAAAAGCCCTCATATCAGAGGGCTAAATTTAACTGTATATACAACCAGTAATCAATGTGTGATTACTATGAAACATACATTGCTAAGCAACATGCAGTTCATCGTTGGCGGAAGTTGCTGCTTTGCGCTCTTGCTCAATCGCCAGTGACTCTCTATATTCTTTCGCTTCCGCAAACATTGTCCATTGTGCGTTGATGTTCATATCTTCAATAACAGACTTAATTTCTTTAATATTTACGTTGAAAAACTCTTTTCGTGAGTTAATTTTATTGACCTGTTTTTCGTTGAAGACTTTATGCAGATGATTTTCTAATGATGGTGCATCATCACTATAAATCATCGCATGAACATCGAACGAAAAAGGAACACTAGCATCACCGAGTTCACGAACACGATCAAGTGGTTCAAGGCGGCGTGTCATTCCAATTTTATATACATCTTCGCCAAATGAGCCAATATTACTAATTATATAAACGTGGCCTGATCTAGTTTGTTGAGCCATAGAAATAGCTCGTTGGTTTTTAGCTTCAGCTTCTTCATATTTTAACTGTAGTTCAGCTATTTTTTGCTCTAAAGCTAAGCGTTGTTCTTCATTTGCAAGCATAAGCTCTTTTGTTGCTTTATTTATAGCTTGCTGAATAGCTTTCTCTTCTTTTTCAGCTTCTTTTATCGCTTTTTCATACTCCCTACGAGCTCTTTCCTCTTCACGAAGTTGTTCTTTAATCCTTCTTTGCTCTTCTTTTTCTTCGAGCATAATTTCATTAACTGCAACTCCCCATTTTAGCTCGTTGAGTCGAGCTTGAAGATAGATGTCACTTATTTTTGCGGACCTAAAGGCAGAACCATTGTAATTTACAAGTTGAAACGCATCTTTTATCTCTTGGGAAAGTTTTCCAAAATTGTTGTGTTTGACTTTTGATAAAATACTGTCAACTCTTCCATTGAAGGCATCTAAAACAAAGTTGATAGCAGTATTACGCCTGTTTTGTTCAACATAATCACACGAAGCAGCTTTATTAGTTTTTATTAATGATTTTGTTAACTCCCTGGCTTTTTGTAATTCCTTACCTGCATCTGTAAACTCATAATTTTCTGCCAATTCATCGAGAACGCTACGGTTAGGGATGATCCATTCATCACCATAACCTTCAATTTTATTTTTCATTGATTTGGCAACTGCTTCATATTTTTCTGCAAACTCTTTAGCTTCATATGCTGAACCAGCAATCTCTTTTGCTCTTTCTTCTGCATCGGAAATAATTTTCACTGCATTGTCATTAGCATTTGAGATCAGCTCATTTGCTTTACTATTGGCATTATCAAGACGTTCTTTAGCTTTCAGGCGTGCATCGCGAGCGTCTTTAGTAATTGCTATAGCTTCGCTATTAGCGTTGCTTATTTTTATCTGAGCTTGATAATTTGCTTCGTTTACTGTCTTAGCAGCCTTTATTTGGGCTTCTTCTATTTTTTGCCTGGCTATTGAGTCTGCATTTTTTATCTTATTCTCTGCTTCCATCACTGCGCTGTGCAATTCTACGTATTGCCATAATGGCGCAGCTCGTCCTTCAAGCTCTGATAGATCTCGTACAGTCTGTGCTAATTCTTCTTGATTTTCTTTCAGTTGGTTGGAAAGGGCTATGTTGTTAGCTGTCAAGGTATTTATAGCCGCTTTATGTTTTTTGCTTTGCTTAAATAATATTACAGCTAGAATGGGGGCGAGAAATGCTAATAAGAATATAACGATGGAAAATGAATTCATTTTTAAATCCTTTTACTATATTAATTTGAAACTATTGTACTTCTTATACAAGCAACTACTTCAATATCAGAAAATGCACATTCAAAGCTATTCTCTGTACTTGTAATTTTAATCATACCTTTTGGAAGCTTTGTGATTTTTCGAATGGAATAGGTTCCGTCGATGTTGATTAACCAGTGCCCATCAAGTACTTCAGAAAATTTTTGATCACAAATGTATGTGACGAGCCCATCCTGAATAACAATTGGTGATGAAAGATTTGCAGGAAGAAATGATGAATCGAAGACATATGAACCATCTTCAATCATTTTGCCTGCGGTAAGGCGAAACTTGGCAAGCTCTTCTGTAGCTGCTGTCAGCGAGCTTTGCTTAAGGCCTTGCCCGGTGGTTAACCATTTCAGTGAGGTTCCTGTTTCAAGAGCACATTGGATTATCCAGTCTGCAGGAAACGTATCCCGCAAATACCTGTTCGCCAGAGTGCTTTTTGATACTTCCAAGTGATCAGCTAAAGCCTGTCGTGTCGTAAAGCCATAAGCTTCGACTAATCGCTCAATCGCAGCCTTACCACCTTTATTGGGATTTATTTTGATCTCATTTGGGTACTTTGATGTTGACATATCTCTTTTGCGATCCTAGTATCAATTTTGTCCCCATTTGGGTACTTGTCACGATTACTACAGGCTCACCACAAGCCAATAGGAGATGTTGCATCATGACCCCTAACATTTCAATAACTCTGAATACGCCACATGTCACAATTGAGCGTTATAGCGAACTTACTGGTCTTTCTATCGACACCATCAACGATATGCTGGCTGATGGTCGCATCCCTCGCCATCGCCTTCGGAAAGACAAGAAAAGAGAAAAGGTAATGATCAACCTTGCTGCTCTTACCGTTGATGCACTTACTGATTGCAATGTTGTATTCAACTAGTTCCATTTTGGGATACATCAGGGGTGTCGACTATGTTTGATTACCAAGTTTCCAAACATCCACATTTTGACGAAGCCTGTCGTGCATTCGCACTGCGCCACAACCTGGTGCAACTGGCAGAACGTGCAGGCATGAATGTACAGATTCTGCGGAACAAGCTGAACCCAGCTCAACCTCATTTATTAACCGCACCAGAAATCTGGTTGCTTACCGATCTGACTGAAGATTCAACGCTGGTAGATGGCTTTCTGGCACAGATTCACTGCCTGCCATGTGTACCGATTAATGAGGTGGCAAAAGAGAAACTGCCGCATTATGTCATGAGTGCAACCGCAGAGATCGGGCGTGTTGCTGCAGGTGCGGTATCCGGCGATGTAAAAACCAGTGCAGGTCGTCGTGATGCTATCAGCAGCATTAACTCTGTAACACGGCTGATGGCGCTGGCCGCTGTTTCATTGCAGGCCCGTTTACAGGCTAATCCTGCGATGGCGAGTGCAGTTGATACCGTTACTGGCCTCGGTGCTTCATTCGGTTTGCTGTGAGGTGCTTATGCTGACGAAAGAACCATCATTTGCATCGCTGCTGGTAAAACAAAGCCCGGCAATGCACTACGGTCACGGCTGGATCATGGGGGAGGATGGTAAACGCTGGCATCCGTGCCGTTCACAGGATGAATTGCTGGCAGAACTATCTACGAAAAAACGGGGGAACAAATGGCTATTGAAGGCGCTGCGGCAACTGTTCCATTAAGCCCCGGTGAACGCCTGAATGGACTTAATCACATTGCGGAGTTAAGGGCGAAAGTTTTTGGCCTGAATATTGAGTCAGAGCTTGAGCGGTTTATTAAAGATATGCGTGATCCACGGGATATCAATAATGAACAAAATAAACGAGCACTGGCTGCCATATTCTTTATGGCAAAAATTCCAGCTGAACGTCATAGCATCAGCATTAATGAGCTGACCACTGACGAAAAGCGGGAGCTGATTAAAGCAATGAATCATTTTCGTGCAGTGGTGAGCTTATTTCCCAGACGGCTAACCATGCCGAATTAACCAACTAATGAAATTAATGGCGTAAACCCGCCGGGCATCCCTTTATCTAAATTCAGGAGAATTGATTATGCGTAATATTGAAACCCTCACGACTAAAACCGGACCGGATGACGCAGGGCTTAATATTTTACTGACAGAGGCTCGTCTGGAAGAACGCCGGGCAAGGGCTGAAGCAATGGCAGCTCGCCTTGATAGCCTGGCGTGTCATATCTCATCCCGTCAGCTAAACCACGTGGAAGCGGCAGAACTGCTGCGTGTGACTGCTGAAGCAATCCAGAACGAAGCGCAGGAGATCCACTAATGGCTGATGCAATGGATCTCGTACAGCAGCGCGTTGAAGAAGAACGCCAGCGCCATATCCGTGCTGCCCGTGCCAAAACGCCGGGCGTGTCCCGCGTGCTTTGCGTTGAGTGTGAAGCGCCAATTCCGCCAGCACGCCGCCGTGCCATTCCGGGTGTGCAGCTTTGCATTACATGTCAGGAAATCGCAGAGCTGAAAGGCAAACATTACAACGGAGGTGCTGTATGAGCACCATCTTGAAATGGGCGGGAAATAAAACCGCCGTAATGTCCGAACTGAAAAAACATCTTCCTGCTGGTCCGCGACTAGTTGAACCTTTCGCGGGTTCCTGTGCTGTGATGATGGAGACGGATTATCCCTGCTATCTGGTTGCGGATATTAATCCTGATTTAATCAACCTCTATAAAAAGGTTGCCGCTGATTGTGAATCGTTTATATCTCGCGCCAAAGTTTTATTTGAGATCGCAAACAGGGAGGTGGCTTATTACAACATAAGGCAGGAGTTTAATTACTCAACTGAAATTACTGATTTCATGAAAGCGGTATATTTCCTGTATCTCAATCGTCACGGTTACCGTGGGTTATGTCGCTATAACAAGAGCGGGCATTTCAACATTCCCTACGGTAATTATAAAAATCCGTATTTCCCTGAAAAAGAAATTCGCGCTTTTGCAGAAAAAGCCCAGCGAGCAACGTTTATCTGCGCCAGCTTTGATGAAACGCTGGCGATGTTGAAGGCGGGGGATGTGGTGTATTGCGATCCGCCTTATGACGGTACGTTTTCCGGCTATCACGCTGACGGCTTTACTGAAGATGACCAGTATCACCTGGCATCCGTTCTTGAACATCGGTCATCAGAAGGACATCCGGTCATTGTTTCTAACAGTGACACATCCCTGATCCGTTCGCTGTATCGCAATTTTACTCACCACTATATCAAGGTAAAACGCAGCATCGGCGTAGCAGCTGGTGAGAGTAAATCAGCAACAGAAATCATTGCTGTTTCCGGGCCGCGCTGCTGGGTGGGATTTGATTATTCGCGTGGCGTGGATAGTTCTGCCGTGTACGGAGTACGTGCATGAGCCATGCCGATATGAGCAACTGCTGCGGCTTTAACGAGGCTGCCGCATCGTTCTCATGGAACAGCCCGAAAAAGGCCATTAACCCTTATCTGGACCCGGCGGAAGTTGCGCCGGTTTCTGCGCTTTCAAACCTGATCACTCTGTACGCTGCCGATAACGAGCAGGAACAACTGCGCCGCGAGGCACTGAGTGATCAGGTCTGGGAGCGTTATTTCTTTAATGAATCCCGTGATCCTGTCCAACGCGAAATAGAGCAGGATAAGCTCATTAGCCGGGCAAAGTTGGCGCATGAGCAGCAGCGTTTTAACCCGGACATGGTCATTCTGGCAGACGTCAGCGCCCAGCCCTCCCATATCAGCAAGCCGCTGATGCAACGTATTGAATACTTCAGCAGCCTGGGCAGGCCAAAGGCTTATTCCCGCTATTTACGTGAGACGATTAAGCCATGTCTGGAACGACTGGAGCATGTACGCGACAGCCAGCTATCTGCATCTTTTCGTTTTATGGCAAGCCATGTAGGGCTGGACGGCCTGCTGATTCTGCCTGAAATGAGTCAGGATCAGGTGAAACGCCTGTCTACCCTTGTCGCTGCGCATATGAGCATGTGCCTTGATGCAGCTTGTGGTGATTTGTATGCCACCGATGACGTTAAGCCAGAAGAAATCCGCAAGACATGGGAAAAGGTGGCAGCGGAAACCCTGCGTCTGGATGTCATCCCGCCTGCGTTTGAGCAACTCCGTCGGAAAAGAAACCGCCGTAAACCCGTGCCCTATGAACTCATTCCGGGTTCGCTGGCGCGTATGTTGTGCGCCGACTGGTGGTACCGGAAATTATGGAAAATGCGTTGCGAATGGCGGGAAGAGCAGTTGCGTGCTGTCTGCCTGGTCAGCAAAAAAGCATCTCCCTATGTCAGCTATGAAGCCGTGATGCATAAACGTGAGCAGCGCCGCAAGTCACTGGAGTTTTTCCGTTCTCATGAACTGGTGAACGAAGAGGGCGACACGCTGGATATGGAAGACGTGGTAAACGCCAGCAGCAGCAACCCGGCGCACCGCCGCAATGAGATGATGGCCTGTGTTAAAGGTCTGGAGCTTATCGCGGAAATGCGCGGTGACTGCGCCGTTTTCTACACCATTACCTGTCCGTCACGTTTCCATTCCACGCTCAATAACGGCAGACCAAACCCAACCTGGACAAATGCGACGGTAAGACAAAGCAGCGATTATCTGGTCGGCATGTTTGCTGCATTTCGTAAGGCGATGCACAAAGCCGGGTTGCGCTGGTATGGCGTGCGGGTGGCTGAGCCGCATCATGACGGTACAGTTCACTGGCACCTGTTGTGTTTCATGCGCAAAAAAGACCGCCGCGCCATTACTGCATTGTTGCGTAAGTTTGCCATCCGTGAAGACCGCGAGGAACTGGGTAATAACACTGGTCCACGCTTTAAATCTGAGCTGATAAACCCGCGCAAAGGAACGCCGACAAGCTACATCGCGAAATACATCAGTAAGAACATTGACGGGCGTGGTCTGGCTGGCGAGATCAGCAAGGAAACGGGTAAATCCCTGCGTGATAACGCTGAATACGTTAATGCCTGGGCGTCTCTGCATCGTGTTCAGCAATTCCGCTTCTTTGGTATTCCGGGACGTCAGGCTTACCGTGAACTTCGCTTGCTGGCTGGTCAGGCGGCAAGGCAACAGGGTGACAAAAAAGCAGGTGCGCCGGTACTGGATAACCCGCGTCTTGATGCCATTCTGGCTGCTGCTGATGCTGGTTGTTTTGCCACCTACATCATGAAGCAGGGCGGCGTACTGGTTCCCCGCAAATATCACCTCATCAGAACCGCTTATGAAATCAACGAAGAGCCAACCGCCTATGGCGATCACGGTATTCGTATTTATGGCATCTGGTCACCCATTGCAGAGGGCAAGATCTGCACTCATGCAGTGAAGTGGAAAATGGTTCGTAAGGCCGTTGACGTTCAGGAGGCGGCAGCCGACCAGGGCGCTTGCGCCCCTTGGACTCGTGGCAATAACTGTCCCCTTGCTGAAAATTTGAACCAACAAGGGAAAGACAAATCAGCTGATGGGGATACCAGGACGGACATTACCCGCATGGATGACAAGGAGTTGCACGATTACCTGCACAGTATGAGCAAAAAAGAGCGCCGGGAACTGGCTGCAAGGTTACGCCTGGTGAAACCGAAACGGCGTAAAGACTACAAACAGCGAATTACAGACCATCAGCGACAGCAGCTCGTCTACGAACTGAAGTCCAGAGGATTTGATGGCAGCGAGAAAGAGGTCGATTTACTCCTTCGCGGCGGCAGTATTCCGTCAGGAGCAGGCCTGCGTATCTTCTATCGGAACCAGCGTTTGCAGGAAGATGATAAGTGGCGAAACCTGTATTAATTACGCGGGTTAACAATTCGTGCTCTTAATAATACCAGGCATATCAGGCTGATGAACGTAAAAAAACGTTTTACATCAGTAAGATTATTATATACTGTAAATATAAACAGTGGTTATGTATACAGTATTGCTTGTGGTGTCATAGGAGGAAAGATGCAGGACTATTTTTTGGAGTCTTTGAAGCTCCAGCGCATTGATTTTTTTCTTAAGCTTGTAGCGGCTAGTGAGTGTAGTGATGAAGAGAAGGGGCTGGCTCTGCAGTGGGTTTCTGAATTGACTGATGAACTCATGGCAAAAATCAGAAGCCACGAATACAACCGCTCAATGGATGTCATCAGCTGAGGTGACTTTTATGCGCATTGAAATAATGATCGATAAAGAGCAGAAGATTAGCCAGTCTACCCTGGACGCCCTTGAATCCGAGCTTTACCGCAATCTGCGCCCCCTGTATCCAAAAACGGTAATTCGTATCCGCAAAGGTAGCTCTAACGGTGTGGAACTGACTGGGCTGCAACAGGACGAAGAAAGAAAACAAGTGATGAAAATTATGCAGAAGGTGTGGGAAGACGACAGCTGGCTGCATTAAGAAACGTTGCTGGCGTCTGAACTTGCTTCTGGCGTCAGCAAGGTTGAACAACGAGCCCTTGCGAGGCGTTAGCTCTGTAGTGCATGTCTATGCCGCATGAGATCGCATGATCGTTTGAGGATCGTTTTTGCTAAGGCCCGCCAGAACTGGCGGGCTTTTGCGTAGATCATGCAGGTGCATGAAAACCACTACATAAAGCGGGCAGGCGTGGCGGGGATACGAGCGCGCGTTAAGCCATATAAGAGTTATATATTGATTTGATTGCTGGACATACATACAGTATCGCTCTATCATCTAATAAATCTTAGGGTATTTGACAATGTTTGGATAAAATGGAACCTAACTTATTCATAATCCGCTAAACAGGGATGTCAGATGCCATACCAATTGGTAGAGCTTAGCCCCGTAGCTAACGATCTTGAACAGTTAGGAACCAAAGAGAAGTTTTGGTTCTATTTCTCCGATGACACTGTAAATTTGCAGTTGTTTAAGTACTCTAGGCCAGGTACTGGCGAGCATTGGTCTGAAAAGTGTGCTGCTGAGTTATGTCATTTGCTTAACATTCCACATGCTAGCTATGATTTGGCGCGATACAATGGTCGATTCGGTGTGGTGACTCAGAATATCATTCCATCTGGTTTCCGGATGGTAATGGGAAATGAAGTGCTTCACAGTTCGACATTCGATTATCCTGGGCCTTTACAAGCCGGGGAAAAGCCGGTAAGGGTCAGAGAACACACTGTCACAAGGGTCTTGGGTTGTTTAGATAGGGAATCTATCAAGCCTCCTCCGAGTGTATATGATCTAACCGGGCTAAATGCAGCAGATGTATTTTGTGGATATTTGATGCTCGATGCACTTGTGAGTAATCAAGATCGCCACCATGAAAATTGGGCAATCATGCTTAACAATGAAACTGGTGAGCAGTTTTTGTGTCCAACATACGATCATGCCGCTAGTTTAGGAAGGGAGATGTTAGATGATGAGCGTAACGAACGGCTTAATACTAAAGATAAAAATCGACAAATCCCATGTTTTGTAAGAAAAGCTCGCTCTGAGCTATTCAAAGCAAAAACTGATAAAAAGCCCTTGCTGACTGTTGAAGCATTTCAACATGCAGTTGAAGGGAGAGTTGCCGCTCGCGACCATTGGTTAGGTAAGTTGAGCGTTTTAACAGAAGATTCCATTACAGATGTGTTTAACCAAGTGCCTTCATCGTGTATATCCGACAGTGCACGTAGATTTGCAACGTTAATGGTAATGGAAAATCGCAGAAGGTTACTAGAATGACTAATACAAACTCCGTTTACGTCGCATGGCAGGCACCAGATACCAGAGACTGGCATGTTGTTGGTAACTTGCAAGAGCGCAAATCGGGGTATGTTTTCAGGTATACCAAAGGTGCTCTTAAATCTTCTAAATTTACAAAGTTTAGCGGCATGAGTGATGTTCGTGAAACTTATGTATCGGAAGAATTGTTTCCTCTTTTTAAAAATCGCCTTTTATCACCGAGACGTCCAGAGTATCCGAGTTTCATTAAATGGCTTGGATTTGAAGAAGATAAGGTAAATCCTATCGATATTCTTGCTCGCTCGGGAGGCTTACGAAGCACTGATCAGCTGCAGATTTTCAAAAAAATTGATTTTGATTCTGATGGTAACTTTGAGCATTTTTTCTTCTTACATGGACTTGGTTACTTGAATAGCTTAGCTAATGCTCGTGTATCTGAATTGAAACCGGGGCAAATTTTGCGTCTTTGCTTGGATCTTCAAAATGAATACGATGGGGATGCTGTTGTCGTTCGTGCAGATAAACCAGCTGAAATCGTTGGTTACTGCCCTAGGTATTTAAGTAATGACATCAAGAAGATGTTATTGGATGATCCAAAATCAATCACTTTAACGGTCGAAAAGATTAGCGATGATGCTCCTCATAACTATCGGTTATTATGTAAATTATCAGGGGTACTAAGCCAAGCCTGTCAATCGACGCTGATTCCTCAAGATGAGTTTGAACCTATTGAGTAAATGAAGAAAAGCCACCAAACGGTGGCTTTTCTTATTATGGGGCTATATCTAGCGAGTAGGTATCAAACCGTATCGCCTCCTTGCCAAGCCAATCATTCATCTCCTGTAATCGCTTTTGTAGTGGCATTAGCTCATTTCGGACGAATACACGGCTTGCCTTCTCCACATCCCCAAACCCCCCAACATTATTCGGCATAATCCCCATCATTTGCGGTGGCACACGGTGCGCTGCCATCATGTCATCGCGGCTGACATTTTTGATATTCAGAAACTCATCCTTCGCCGCGACTTCTGACAATGGGATGATCTGAAGTCCGTCCTTTTTGCCGTTAGGCGAGTACATAAACAGATTGCGGAAGTTACCTGGTCCTTTGGCGCTTTTCATCGCGTTACGGAGGTTGTTTACATCCTCCTGGTTCTGCGCGGCGTCGGTCATGTACATGATGAAGCCTGCATGACTGCCGTTAATGTAATACTTTCGACGGAACAGCGTGGCGGACTCGTTGAGCAGGGCTGACGGAATGGCAGAAAGATAACCGGGCAGGCCGTAGATCTCCTGGTTGATATCCGGTTCCATCAGGTGAAAAATGCTGCCTTTCGTGAACTGATACGGTTGCGTTGTCATGCCGTATTGCACAAACCAGTAGGTATCCAGGTCTAATCCACGTCGGGTGTATTTTGCCAGGGCAGGCTCAAGGGCGATAACTTCACCGAATCGGTTCGTGCGTTTCTCCAGGTAGGCGTTACCAAATACCAGATAGTCCTGCACAAAACGCGAAAAAGCCTGCTGGCTGAGCAGCGGATGAGGGATATAGGTACTGGTCAGAATGTTGCACTTTACTGCAATCGGGGAACTGTGATGCACGGCGGCGCGGAAGGTGCGCGCCAGTCCGTCAAAGCTGACGGGCGGCTCATACCAACGGTCCATCTGTACGCATTCCACATAGTCCAGCAGTTCACGGCGGTCCAGAACAGGAACGGGATCGCCGAAGCTGAATGCTTCGGCTGTAGTTTGACTTTTAAGCTGGATCTGTTTCGTCGCCGCAGCTCGGTTCTTCTTACTCTTTCCCATCAAAAAATCTCCACAATATTGCTGGTATTGGCGGATTCGCCCTGCAGCGGTTCGTTAAACAGTGCGTGCATCGTTGCCCATGCCAGATCGGCGTGGCTGGCTTCTTCGCTGCGGCTGGCTTCATAGGTCGGGCGGTTGCCACTGGCGGTGGTGGCGCGACGGATTGCCATAAATGACTGCGCAATGTCGGTATGTCCGGCGTCAAACTCCAGACGGCGGTGGCTGATAATGTCGTAGGCCTTGAGTACCAGGGCGTTTTTAACGTTGGGGTTGTAGACAAACTCCCGGACGGCAGGAAAGAACGCTTTCACGTTCTCGTAAACCCCGTGACCAACGCCGGTTGAGTCGATGCCGATGTAGGTCACGTTGTACTGCTCGGTCAGTTTTTTGATTGCGTCAGCCTGGGCGCGGAAGTCCATCCCGCGCCACTGGTGACGCTCAAGAATGCGAAACTTACCGCCCGGCACGGCTGGCGGTGCCACCACCACGCATCCGGCGCTGTCGCCGTTCTGCGTACCTTTTGCCGGGTCATAACCGATCCACACTTCGCGCCAGCCAAACGGGCGCAGGGCCAGAGCATGAAAGTCGGTCCAGACTTCCCAACTGTCCACCATGCACGCCTGCAGCTCGCTGAGCGGAAACACGGACGCGAGATCGTCCACAAACTCGCACATCAGTAGGTTCTGGTATTCGTCCGGGCTGTACTCCATGCGCAACTGGTCGAGGTCGAACAGGTTACAGCCGCCGCGCACCGCATCTTCCACAGTGACTATCTGGCGGTACTGCCCGTCTGCGCACAGCAGGCCGGGGGCCAGATTGCTGTGGGACAGGTCGATGTCCACCTTATCGGCTTTGTTGCGCCCACGATTGAACAGCGCACCGGACCAGAACGGATAAGCACTGTGAGTCAGGCTGGATGGCGTGGAAAAATAGGTTTGTCGCCATTTTTTGTGAATAGCCATACCGGAAGCCACTTTGCGCAGCTCCTGGAATTTCGGTATCCAGAAATATTCATCCAGATACAGGTTGCCGTGATAACTCTGGGCAGTGCGGGCATTGGTGCCGAGGAAGTAAAGCGTGGCCCCGTTAGGAAGCACCATCGGATCGCCTTTCAACTCCACCTCCACTTCTTTGGCGAAGTCGATGATGTACTGCTTAAAGACGTGGGCCTGTGCCTTGCTGGCGGAAAGGAAAATCTGGTTACGTCCGGTAAGCAGGGCGTCAATCAGGGCTTCACGGGCAAAGTAAAAGGTCGCGCCGATCTGGCGTGACTTCAGCAGGTTGCGGATGCGGTTGGCTTTTCCGGCTTCCCACCAGTGGCGCTGGTAGTTGAACATGGAGGAATGGAAGATTTCTTCCAGCTTCTCAATCTGCTCATCGGTGAAAACATTCTTTTCCGGCTGACGGCGCGGGCCTTTGTTGCGGTTGGCGACGTTAGGGTTTAAGTCGGCTTCGTTGCCGCCATTGTTAAACTTGCCGATCCGCGCGTGGCGCTCCGACTGGCGCGCCAGCAGGTCAATCTCTTTGAAATCTTTCCCTTCTTTGTGCTCCTTCATAATGAGCTGGCAGTAGCGTGCGGCGGTGGTGAGCTGCATCTGATCCAGCGGCCCATAGTCACCCCACTTGTCGCGTTTTTTCCAGCTGTGAACGGTTGCAACTTTCTCGCCCAGCATTTCAGCAATGCGGGCTACGCGGTATCCCTGAAAGTACAGCAGCATGGCCTGCCGACGGGGATCGAGATCTGCGGGTGTCAGTGTGGTGTTCATGGCACAAACCTACAGCCTTGAATGAAGGCTTTCCCCGCCTGCGGTTTGTGTGGTTGTCGGTACAAATACCGCGCATTGTTTCACTGCCCCCATCACCGCAACCATAAGGCTCCAGTAAGTTTTTTCTAACGGAGCACGGCTCATGACAGTGAAAGCAAAGCGTTTTCGCATCGGGGTGGAAGGTGCCACCACCGACGGACGCGAAATCCAGCGTGAATGGCTGGAACAGATGGCAGCCAGCTACAACCCGGCGGTGTATACCGCGCTGATTAACCTTGAGCACATCAAGTCTTATCTGCCGGACAGCACCTTTAACCGCTACGGCAAGGTGACGGCGCTGTTTGCTGAAGAAATCACGGAAGGTCCGCTGGCAGGCAAGATGGCGCTGTATGCCGACGTTGAGCCAACGGAGTCCCTGGTGGAACTGGTGAAAAAAGGCCAGAAATTATTCACCTCTATGGAAGTCAGCCCGAAGTTCGCTGATACGGGCAAAGCCTACCTGGTCGGCCTGGCTGCCACTGATGACCCTGCCAGTCTGGGTACGGAAATGCTGACATTCAGCGCCAGTGCAGCCCATAACCCGCTGGCAAACCGCAAGCAGAATCCTGCCAATCTCTTTACCGCTGCAGAGGAAACGGTGATCGAACTGGAAGAAATCCAGGACGACAAACCGTCCCTGTTTGCCCGCGTCACGGCGCTGTTTACCAAAAAAGAGCAGTCCGATGACGCCCGGTTCTCTGATGTGCATAAGGCCGTGGAGCTGGTCGCCACTGAGCAGCAGAACCTGAACGCACACACCGAAAAATCCCTGTCTGAGCAGGAAGAACGCCTGTCTGAGCTGGAGACTGCCCTGCAGGCACAGCAAACCGCCTTTAACGAACTGGTGGACAAGCTGAGTCATGAAGACAGCCGCCAGGACTACCGCCAGCGTGCAACAGGCGGTAACGCCCCCGCTGACACTCTGACCAATTGCTGATGGAGCACAAAACCCGATGAAAAAGAATACCCGCTTTGCTTTTAACGCTTACCTGCAGCAGCTGGCGCGTCTGAACGATGTGGCAGTTGAAGAACTGTCCAGCAAATTCACTGTGGAGCCGTCTGTGCAGCAGACGCTGGAAGACCAGATCCAGCAGTCCGCCGCTTTCCTGACGCTGATTAACGTCACGCCAGTGACTGAGCAGTCCGGTCAGCTGCTGGGGCTGGGTGTTGGCAGCACCATTGCCGGAACCACTGACACCACCGCGAAAGAGCGTGAACCTGTCGATCCGACGCTGATGGTCGATGTGGAATATAAATGCGAGCAGACCAACTTTGACACGGTGCTGACCTACGCGAAGCTGGACCTGTGGGCGAAGTTTCAGGATTTCCAGGTGCGTATCCGTGACGCCATCGTGAAACGTCAGGCACTGGACCGCATCATGATCGGCTTTAACGGCGTGAAGCGTGCGAAAACCTCCAACCGTAGTGAAAACCCGCTGCTGCAGGATGTGAACAAAGGCTGGCTGCAGAAAATCCGTGAGGATGCACCGGATCACGTCATGGGCAGCACCACCACGGGCGGCGAAACCACACCGGGTGCGGTGAAAGTCGGGAAAGGTGGCGAATATGCCAACCTGGACGCTGTGGTGATGGATGCGGTCAATGAGCTTATCGACGTGGTCTACCAGGACGATGACGATCTGGTGGTGATTTGCGGGCGTGAACTGCTGTCTGACAAGTATTTCCCGCTGGTCAACAAAGAGCAGGAAAACAGTGAAAAACTGGCTGCCGATATGATCATCAGTCAGAAACGCATGGGTGGCCTGCAGGCGGTGCGTGCGCCGTTCTTCCCGCCGAATGCGCTGCTGATCACCCGTCTGGATAACCTGTCCATCTACTGGCAGGAAGATACCCGCCGCCGTTCAGTTATCGACAACCCGAAACGTGACCGGATTGAAAATTTTGAATCCGTTAACGAAGCCTATGTGGTTGAGGACTATCGCTGCGCTGCACTGGTGGAAAACATCCAGATTGGTGACTTCAGCGCCGCCGCAGCCGAAACAGGAGCGTAATCCATGAGCCTGAGTCCCGCACGGCAGCATCGCCTGCGCGTTCAGGCTGAACAGGCCGCCCGCGAGGGCGGCAGTGTTCGCCACGCATCCGGCTATGACCTGATGCTGCTGCAACTGGCGGAAGACCGCCGCCGTCTCAAGGGCGTTCAGTCCACGGTCAAAAAAGCGGAAATCAAGGTGGAGCTGCTGCCGAAGTACGCCGCCTGGGCAGAGGGTGTCCTGGCTGCCGGAGGCGCTCAACAGGATGACGTGCTGATGTACGTGATGCTGTGGCGCATTGATGCCGGAGATTATGCCGGAGCGCTGGAGATCGGGCGTCATGCCCTGCGTCATGGCTGGGTGATGCCGCTGGGTAACCGCAACGTGCAGACCGTGCTGGCAGAGGAAATGGCAGACGCCGCGCAGAGCGCAATGCTTGCCGCCACCGGCTTTGATGCTGATCTGTTGCTGCAGACGCTGGAGCTGACAGACGGTCTGGATATGCCGGACCAGTCACGGGCGCGTCTGCATAAAGCGATTGGCGCTGTCCTGAGTGAAAGCAATCCGGCGTCCGCCCTTAATCATCTCAACCATGCGTTACAGCTCGATCCCCGCTGTGGCGTGAAAAAAGACAAACAGCAGCTGGAGCGCAGACTGCGCAATGACAGCCGCTGACAGAACGTGCCCCCGCGCACGGGCGGCACGGGGTGGCGAAAGGCACAGCCTCATCAAAACCCCGTCCACCGCCCTCTATTTCAGGAGAAAGCAGCATGAAGTTTGTTGCGCCAGAACAGGCACCGGAACAGGCGGAAATCATCAGAAATACGCCGTTCTGGCCTGATGTGGACCTGTCGGAGTTTCGCAGTGTCATGCGCACTGACGGCACGGTGACGCAGCCGCGTTTAAAGCAGGTTGCCCTGTCGGCAATTTCGGAGGTCAACGCAGAGCTGTATGAGTTTCGCAGACGCCAGCAGATGCTGGGGTATGCCTCGCTGGCAGAGGTTCCGGCGGAACAGCTGGACGGGAAAAGTGAGCGCATTCAGCACTATTTCAACGCGGTTTACTGCTGGGCACGCGCCATGCTCAACGAACGATACCAGGACTATGACGCCACGGCATCCGGTGTGAAGCGAGGCGAAGAACTGGCGGAAGCCAGCGGTGATTTGTGGCGTGACGCCCGCTGGGCCATCAGCCGGGTGCAGGATGCGCCGCACTGCACAGTGGAGCTTATCTGATGAAAGTGCGTGCGTATCAGTATGACACGGTGGACGCGCTTTGCTGGCGTCATTACGGGCGCACGCAGGGTGTCACGGAGCAGGTACTGAAGGCAAATCCGGGGCTTGCCGAATACGGCCCCTTTTTACCTCACGGGCTGCAGGTGGAGCTGCCGGACATACCGACCACCACCACCGTGCAGACCGTCCAGCTATGGGACTGAATTATGACGCTTGAGCGAATCAGCGCCTTTATCACGTATTGCATCGCCGTCGTGCTGGCCTGGCTGGGCGATTTGTCCATCAAGGATGCCTCAACGCTGGGCGGCCTGATGATTGGTGTGCTGATGCTGGCTATCAACTGGTACTACAAACACAAAGCCTACCAGCTTCTGCGCGACGGGCAGATCTCGCGGGAGGACTATGAATCCATCAATCGTTAAACGCTGCCTTGTCGGGGCCGTGCTGGCTATTGCTGCCACGCTGCCGGGTTTTCAGCAGCTTCACACCTCCGTGGAGGGGCTGAAACTGATTGCCGATTACGAAGGCTGTCGTCTGCAGCCGTATCAGTGCAGCGCGGGTGTCTGGACCGACGGCATTGGTAATACATCGGGCGTCATTCCCGGCAAAACAATCACGGAACGACAGGCAGCAGAAGGGCTGATCTCCAACGTGCTGCGTGTGGAGCGGGCACTGGAAAGGTGTGTGAAGCAACAGCCACCACAGAAGGTGTATGACGCTACGGTGTCGTTTGCCTTCAACGTGGGGACGGGCAATGCCTGTAGTTCCACGCTGGTGAAATTGCTCAATCAGCGGCGCTGGGCGGATGCGTGCCGACAGTTGCCGCGTTGGGTTTATGTAAAAGGTGTGTTTAATCAGGGGCTGGATAACCGCCGTGCGCGGGAGATGGCCTGGTGTTTACAGGGAGCAAACTGAAATGAAAAAGAAATTAATCAGCGGACTGTTTCTGATGTTATGGATGGCGCTGTTAATCGCAACAATGGTGTATCCGCAGGGGATCTTTCCGGTACTGGTAGCGTCCGGCGTTTGGGTAGCCTGTTTGCTGACATGGGCGGTAATTCCGGTAGCACTGGCTGCGTTAATTCAGAATGGCCCGCTCTGGCAGGAGTTAAGGGCATCTTTGCTGAAGACAATTACCCGAAAAGAAAACGTATTTATCTGTTGGGTGATGCGATTGCTGATTGTTGTAAGTCTCGCATGGACGGGGTGGGCTATTACCCTGGTCTTTTATCTACTGACCGTTATTGCCTTCTGGATCACCCGTAATCAGATGGCGCAACAGGTAGCAGCATGAACCGGTTGCTGCTGGTTGTGCTGGCGTTATTACTGGCGGCGCTGGGCTGGCAGACGTGGCGGCTGGCTGATGCCAGCCAGACCATCAGCACGCAGGCAAACGAGCTGCAGAGCAAAAGCCAGGCACTGGCAAAGAGCAACAGCCAGCTTATCAGCCTGTCCATTCTGACTGAAACCAATAACCGGGAGCAGGCGCGGCTCTATGCCGAAGCAGAACAGACCAGCACACAGCTGAGACAACGACAACGCCGGATCGAGGAACTGAAACGTGAGAACGAGGATTTACGCCACTGGGCTGATACTCCTTTGCCTGCTGACATTATCCGGCTGCGGGAACGTCCGGCACTCACCGGAGGTGCAGCTTACCGTCAGTGGTTGTCCGCGAGTGACGCCGTGTCGGCTGGAGCAGGCAGCACCGCGCACTAACGGTGATCTGAATGCGTTGCTGGATGAAACGGAGGCCGCCTGGGCGGTCTGTGCAGACAAAGTGGACATGATTATTGCGTGTCAGGAGCGAAACAGTGAACAAACCACAATCCCTGCGCCACGCCCTCAATAAAGCGGTGCCTTATGTCCGCAATAACCCGGACAAACTGCATCTGTTTGTGGATAACGGTTCGCTGGTTGCCACGGGGGCCAGCTCCATGTCGTGGGAGTACCGTTACACACTGAACGCGGTGATTGAGGATTTCAGCGGCGACCAGAATCTGCTGATGGCCCCGGTTTTGCTGTGGCTGAGGGATAACCAGCCCGATGCCATCAATAACCCGGCGTTACGGGAAAAGCTATTCACCTTTGAGGTGGATATTCTGCGCAACGATGTCTGTGATATCAGCCTGAACCTGCAACTGACGGAACGTGTGCTGGTCAGCACTGACGGCAGTGTGTCGAGCGTTGAAGCTATAGCGGAACCTGATGCACCTGAAGAAATGTGGACGGTGAAACGTGGCTGAACTGCAGAAGGTGGACGACTGGCTGAGTGCCTTGCTGGCGAATCTGGAACCAGCCTCGAGAAGCCGCATGATGCGCCAGCTGGCGCAGGAACTTCGCCGGACACAGCAGCAGAATATCAGGATGCAGCGCAACCCTGACGGCAGCAGCTATGAACCGCGACGGGTAACAGCACGCAGTAAAAAAGGCCGTATCAAACGTCAGATGTTTGCAAAGCTGCGCACCACAAAATACCTGAAAACTGCCGCCAGCACCGACTCTGCCAGCGTGCAGTTTGAAGGCAAGGTGCAGCGCATTGCCCGCGTTCACCATTACGGCCTGCGAGATCGCGTCAGTCGTAAGGGACCGGAGGTGCGTTACGCAGAGCGTCGCCTTCTGGGTGTAAATGATGATGTTGAGGCAATGACCCGCGACATGATTCTGCAATGGCTGGCGGGGTGATCTTTGTATCAGCACTGATACAAGTTGCAGCACTGCCGCCTTTCTTCCCCTGATGGCAACCTTTCCCTATGAACGCACAATTAACCGAAATCATGCGCCTTATCACCAACCTGATCCGCACAGGGGTAGTCACCGAAGTGGACAGGGAAAACTGGCTTTGCCGGGTGAAAACGGGCGAGCTTGAAACCAACTGGATCAGCTGGCTGACGCTGCGTGCCGGGAATGCCCGTACATGGTGGCGACCATCGGAAGGTGAGCAGGTGGTGCTGCTGAGTCTGGGCGGCAATCTGGAAACCGCCTTTGCGCTGCCCGCTGTCTATTCGAATCAGTTCGCACCACCGTCGACGTCGGCGGACGCCTGCGTGACAGAACATCCTGACGGTGGCTGGTTTGAATACGAACCCGCCACCGGGCGCTGGTATGTCAGGGGCATCAAATCAATGGTCATTGAGGCTGCTGACAACATCACCATGAAAACCAGTGAGTTTGTACTGGAGGCTGACCGCACGCGCATTAACAGCGAAGTGGTGATCAATGGTGGCGTTACCCAGGGCGGCGGAGCGATGAGTTCTAACGGGATCGTGGTTGATGCGCATCAGCATACTGGCGTCCTGAAAGGCGGCGATACAACCGGAGGCCCGGTATGACGCTTTATAGCGGGATGAACAATACCAGCGGCAAAGTCATTACTGATATTGATCATCTGCGCCAGTCGGTGCGGGACATTCTGCTGACACCGCAGGGTAGCCGTATTGCCCGCCGGGAATATGGTTCCCTGCTGTCGGGACTGATAGATCAGCCACAAAATCCGGCATTACGCCTGCAGGTCATGTCGGCAGTGTATGTGGCGCTGAGTCGCTGGGAGCCACGGTTGACGCTGGATTCCATCACCATCAACAGCAATTTTGACGGTTCAATGGTGGTGGAGCTGACCGGGCGGTGGAATAACGGTGTGCCTGTGTCCCTTTCCGTATCAACAGGAGCAGAGAATGGCAGTGATTGACCTTTCGCAGTTGCCTGCACCGCAGATTGTGGATGTGCCGGACTTTGAGACGCTGCTTGCCGAACGCAAGGCAGAATTTGTGGCGCTTCATCCGAAAGATGAGCAGGAAGCAGTGATCCGCACGCTGGAACTGGAATCTGAACCCGCCACTAAATTGTTGCAGGAGAACGCTTACCGTGAGTTGCTTCTGCGCCAGCGCATTAACGAAGCCGCGCAGGCGGTGATGGTGGCTTACGCGATGGGCGGCGATCTTGACCAGCTCGCTGCCAACTACAACGTGACACGCCTGACGGTGACGCCTGCTGATAATGATGCTGTGCCGCCCGTTGCAGCTGTGATGGAAAGCGATGAAGCGTTGCGCCTGCGTGTGCCTGCAGCCTTTGAAGGGCTTTCTGTTGCGGGGCCAACTGCAGCTTATGAATTTCATGCCCGAAGCGCCGACGGTCGGGTGGCGGATGCCAGTGCAACCAGCCCGGCACCTGCAGAGGTGGTGCTGACTGTCCTTAGCCGCGAAGGCGATGGAACTGCAGAAAAAGACCTGCTGGACGTGGTGGAAAAAGCTCTGAACAGTGAGAACGTCCGCCCGGTGGCTGACCGTCTTACGGTTCGCAGCGCAGAAATCATCCCGTATCGCGTGGAAGCCACCATTTTTCTCTATCCGGGACCGGAAGCAGAGCCGGTAATGGCAGCGGCAAAAGCCAGTCTGCAGAAGTACATTGCCAGCCAGACGAGGCTTGGTCGGGATATTCGCCGTAGCGCCATCTTTGCTGCTCTGCATGTTGAGGGTGTTCAACGTGTGGAACTGGCTTCTCCGCTGGCGGATGTGGTCCTGAACAAAACACAGGCGGCATCATGTACGCAGTGGAGCGTAGCCAACGGAGGAACGGATGAATAGTCTGCTGCCACCGGGTTCAACTTCACTGGAGCGCCGACTGGCGCAAACCTGTAGCGGGATTTCTGATTTGCAGGTGCCGCTGCGTGACTTGTGGAATCCGGCTACCTGTCCGGTCAGCTTCCTGCCTTATCTCGCCTGGGCGTTCTCTGTGGATCGCTGGGACGAGGGCTGGACAGAAAGCGTCAAACGCCAGGTAGTGAAGGATGCTTTTTATATTCATCAGCACAAAGGAACCACCAGTGCCGTACGGCGGGTGGTGGAGCCGTTCGGCTTCCTGATCCGCATTATTGAGTGGTGGCAGACCGGAGAAACACCGGGCACGTTTCGTCTGGACATTGGTGTGCAGGACCAGGGCATCACTGAAGATACCTATCTGGAACTTGAGCGACTGATAAGCGATGCCAAACCATGTAGCCGTCACATGATCGGCATGTCCATCAATCTGCAGACCAGCGGCCCGCATTGGGTGGGAGCCGCCAGCTATCTTGGCGAAGAAATCACGATCTATCCGTATATCAACGAAACGATTATTTCCGGTGGCACCGCGCATGAAGGCGGGGCGGTCCATGTAATTGACACAATGAGAGTGAATCCATGAGCACAAAATTTTATACCCTGCTGACGGATATTGGCGCGGCGAAACTTGCCAGTGCCGCCGCGCTCGGTGTGCCTTTAAAAATTACCCATATGGCGGTCGGCGATGGCGGCGGAACATTGCCAACGCCGGACGCCAAGCAGACAGCATTGGTAAATGAGAAACGCCGGGCTGCGCTGAATATGCTCTATATCGACCCGCAGAACAGCAGCCAGATTATTGCTGAACAGGTGATCCCTGAAAACGAGGGCGGTTGGTGGATACGTGAAGTGGGCCTGTTTGATGAGTCCGGGGCATTGATTGCCGTGGGCAACTGCCCGGAAAGCTATAAGCCGCAACTGGCTGAAGGCAGCGGGCGCACCCAGACCGTGCGCATGGTGCTGATAACCAGCAGCACGGACAATATCACCCTGAAAATCGACCCTGCCGTCGTGCTGGCAACCCGCAAGTATGTGGATGATAAGGTACTGGAGCTGAAGGTGTACGTGGATGACCTGATGGCAAAACATCTTGCCGCACCGGACCCGCATTCACAGTATGCACAGAAAGAAAGTCCTACGTTTACCGGGACACCCAAAGCGCCAACGCCAGCGGCGGGGAATAACACCACGCAGGTTGCGACCACCGCGTTTGTTCAGGCTGCACTGACGGCTATTATTAATGGTGCGCCAGCCACGCTGGACACGCTGAAAGAAATAGCCGTAGCCATTAACAATGATCCGAAATTCAGTACCACCATTAATAATGCGCTGGCACTGAAAGCGCCGCTGTTGAGTCCGGCACTCACCGGAACGCCAACAGCCCCCACGGCGGCGCAGTCGGTCAACAATACACAGATTGCCACTACGGCTTTTGTGAAATCGGCGATTGCGGCAATGGTGGGTTCTGCACCTGCGGCACTGGATACACTGAACGAACTGGCGGCGGCGCTGGGGAATGACCCGAACTTTGCCACGACAATGCTTAATGCACTGGCAGGTAAACAACCGCTGGACAATACGCTGACTAATTTGAGTGGAAAGGATGTAGCGGGTCTTCTCGCATACCTTGGTTTCTCATCATATATAAAAGGCTTGATTGGCCAGGCTGATCAGTGGTCTACCTGGCAATATTTGGGACTGGTTGACGCACTTAACAGCAAGCAACAGGCGGATGCAACATTGACGGCACTTTCCGGGTTAGTTAATGGCGCAGATAAACTCCCGTATTTCTCGGGAGTTGACCAGATGGCGGCAACTGACCTGACAGCTTTCGCACGAGGGCTTTTGGGGAAAGCAGATGCTGCGACAGCCAAGGGGCACCTTGGTGTGGGGAGTGCAGGTGGCAGAAATGTTGGGGCTGGTTTTAGCTCCGGTGGAAGTGAAATTCCTGATATGACGTTTTTTGCGGGGTTGAAAGGCGCTGCGGGATATCAGTATTTTCCAAACGGCACGCTTCTGCAGTGGGGAACCGTTGGATTGAGGTCTGCTCCGGCAGGATCCTCGACAGGGACATTTCCTGTCGCATTTCCCGAGGCCGGGCAGCAGATAGTTGTTACCCATGATAATCCCATCGACAGTGTGATGGCATATGGTGTTGCCAGCATTATCAATAAGTCGCAATTCATGGTTAATGCCCTGGCTATTAACACTGGTTCATTTACGATGGCGCAGGGATACAACCTCAGCCTGCGCTGGTTCGCTATTGGGAGTTAATAATGACAATTAAATTTAGTGTTAATAAACAGGCATTTTATGATGAAAATACAGATGTTATACCCGAGGATGCAGTGGTTATTACCAATGAGCAGCATCTATCGCTGATTAGTGGTATGAACGATGGTGAGAGACGTGTTTACATCGGTAAGAATGGTGAACTAACGCTATCAGACAGCAAGCCATCTCAGTGGCACACGTGGGATGCTGATGCCCATGAATGGTATCTATCCCCAGAAGATACCGCCCAGATCAAAGCGGAGGATGCTGAGCGTAAGAAGTCGGCGTTACGCGCTAAAGCGGATGTGGAAATCTCATGGCGGCAGGATGCCATTGATGCGGGAATTGCGACTGACGAAGAGAGAGTTGCACTCGCTGCATGGAAGAAGTTCCGCGTTTTGCTTATGCGCGTGAATACTTCTGAGACAGATATTTACTGGCCAGCCATTCCCGAAGTGTAAACCATCTTGATCTGCACTCACATTAAAATCACTTTATATAAAAATAGCATTAATAGAGTGCAGATCATGCCCCGCATAGCAGAAGTTAAATCGGCTTTTATCGCCGCCATACAGCAGACCCGAAAGGGTATCAATGCTTGCGTACTGAGGACTTCATTCGCGAACTGGCGAAGGAGCACTGGCATTTCAGCTAGGTCGACGCCAATCAGTGGATAAAGCGGCATCAGGCTGTGGATACTTAGAAACATGGGGATGGTGGTCTGATGGGGCATGAATAATCTTGTGAACTTAGTCGAGCTATGACGCCTGTCTTTTGTAATTGTTGATATCCTGTTATTTAATACGATTTTGGGAGATACTTATTTGTTAATAACAGTGCGCGATCGTGTTGTTTTTATGTATGTAGTGAATGATGACATTTAATAACATAATGACATATTTCACGAAGGTATATACTATAGGTAAAAATATAGATTAGTGTTACTTTCTGGGTGTTATAAAAATGTTGATGTCATTTGTTAAAAATAAATTAAAACTTTTATTTTTTAAGAGGAAATACCGAAAGGCCAACTCTCATAACGATACTCATGCAGGGAATTTATTTAACATGGGAGCAGTATCTGTGGGTCGGTATTCATATGGTGTGATCAACGCTCATACTTGGAATGGTGCGGGTGAACAGTTATCTATTGGTGACTATGTATCAATCGCAGAAAATGTTACATTTTTGTTGGGGGGAAATCATCATATCTCCGGCTTTTGTACATTCCCTTTTAAGTCGAAATCACGTGCATTAGATCCTGATACAGACGCCATCAATAAAGGAGGGATAATCATTGGTGATGATACGTGGATTGGCATGAACGTCATAATATTATCAGGTGTAAATATTGGAAGAGGGTGTGTGGTCGCTGCTGGCAGTGTTGTAACAAAGTCATTCCCTCCGTTCTCAGTTATAGGCGGAAATCCAGCAAAGCTGATTAAGTACCGATTAACAGGCGAAGAAATTTCAGTAGCGGAAAGCTTAGATTTAAAAAAACTGCAGTTAGAGAAACTTACAGATCAGCAACTGGAGTCCTTGTATAAGTCACCGACCAATGAGAGTTTGAAACCATTAAGCAGCATTTGAGAAAAAGATAATAACGCTGCAGATAAAGTCACATCTATGTTTTAGAAGGAGCATGCGCCATCTTGTCATTCTGATCGAGGAATTGCGCCAGCATGGTGTTAATTTTCGTAGCCTGACAGACAGTATTGATACCTATCCCCCTATGGTGCGTTTTTTCTTTCACGTCATGGGCGCACTGGCCGAAATGGAAAGGGAATTGATTGTAGAACGGAGTCGTGCTTTTTTAGCTTCAGCGGCAGCAATTTGCTCCTCAACTGTTGGAGCTAAAAGGGCCATCGCTTCCGGTTCCGATATTTTAATTAACCCTTCCAGAATAAATTCCTCATCACAGTCATCTTCATATGCAAACACTGCATTGCTTTTATTTTTGAAATATTGCATTACCGTAACTCCGCCCATGAAGAAAATGCGCCAGAAAATATGTATTGCGCACCAGGTGGCACAATGGCAAATAATGTTGAATCTGAATCTGCCCCTCGCGCAAACGCCGTTAATACACCTCCAACATACAATCCACGCTGACCATCAGCCGTTTCAGGAATAGATACGCAGATCGGTCTGGTTGTGGTGTTGGTGTAAGTCACCCCGGCAGTTCGTGAAGCGGTAACATCCACCCAGTTCTGTCCCGTTCCCAGTGCATTAGAGGCATCTAACTTACTGTCAAACAGAGATTCAAGTCCGATCCCGTTCAGAGTTGTATCAGACGGGAGAGCTACTGAACCTGAAAATGTTTGCTTCTGAGTAAATGTATTTTTAGCATCCGTTTTCGCGGCGCTGGTTAAGCCGAGATATGAAAGTAATCCGGCAACATCCTTTCCAGATAACGCTGTTAATGTATCGTCTTTGTCTTGTTTATAATCAAACCAGGCCTGTAAACCAATCCCTTTGTAAGCAGTATTGGCCGGAAGTGATACGCCTCCCGTGAATTTCTGGTCACCAGCAAATGTGTTGTTTCCGCTTGTTTTTGCTAAATCTTCCAAACCAACGTTTATGAAAATGCAGAGATAACGGCTAACTGGCATCATCTCCGGTTTTTATTCAGGGGGATGATCATGCTTATTGGCTATGTACGCGTGTCAACAAATGACCAGAACACCGATTTGCAACGCAATGCACTGAACTGTGCGGGATGTGAGCGGATTTTTGAGGATAAAATCAGTGGCACCAAGTCCGACAGACCGGGGCTGAAAAAGCTGCTCAGGACACTATCGGCAGGAGACACGCTTGTTGTCTGGAAGCTGGACAGACTGGGGCGCAGTATGCGGCATCTTGTTACGCTGATAGAAGAGCTGCGCCAGCGTGGCGTGAATTTCCGAAGCCTGACTGACAGTATTGATACCAGCACCCCAATGGGCCGTTTCTTTTTTCATGTCATGGGTGCCCTGGCTGAAATGGAACGCGAACTGATAGTTGAACGTACCAGGGCGGGGCTGGCTGCAGCTCGTGCTAAAGGCAGAGTAGGTGGACGCCGTCCTAAGTTGACCAGCGAACAGTGGGCACAGATTGGGCGTTTACTCGAGGCCGGAGAATCAAGACAGCGTATTGCACTGATTTTTGATGTAGGCGTTTCTACCATTTATCGAAAATTTCCGGCAAATAAGAACAATAAATCTCCCTGAATCAGCTTTATTTTGATTATCCCTGAAAGCAGACAAATACCGTCATTTTGTGTGAATAACGGTACAACTGCGCTTAGCTGTTTGTCAGGCACAATCACTTCAACATAGGGCGAAGCCTAATCCAATCAGGAGGTTCGCCACTATGGCTCAGGATTACCACCACGGGGTGCGCGTTGTTGAAGTCAACGAAGGCACCCGATCCATTACCACGGTGAGCACCGCCATCGTGGGTATGGTCTGCACGGGCGATGATGCCGATGCAAAAATGTTTCCTCTTAATAAACCCGTGCTGATCACTGATGTGCTGACTGCCAGCGGTAAAGCGGGTGAGTCAGGCACGCTGGCTCGTTCGCTGGATGCCATCGCTGACCAGGCAAAACCCGTGACCGTTGTTGTGCGTGTGCCGCAGGGTGAAACGGAAGAAGAAACCACGACCAATATCATCGGAGCAGTGACCGCTGAAGGTAAAAAAACAGGCATGAAAGCCCTGTTATCTGCCCAGTCACAGCTCGGCGTTAAACCGCGCATTCTCGGCGTGCCAGGTCACGACACGAAGGCGGTAGCTACTGAGTTGCTGAGCGTGGCGCAAAGCCTGCGTGGATTTGCTTACCTGTCAGCGTATGGTTGCAAGACAGTGCAGGAAGCAATCACTTACCGTGAAAACTTCAGTCAGCGTGAAGGAATGCTGATCTGGCCCGACTTTACTGGCTGGGACACGGTGCTGAATGCCGAAGCAACGGCTTATGCCACCGCCCGTGCGCTTGGTCTGCGCGCCAAAATTGACGAGCAGACCGGATGGCACAAAAGCCTGTCCAACGTGGGCGTTAACGGTGTCACCGGAATTTCTGCTGATGTGTTCTGGGATCTGCAGGACCCGGCAACCGATGCGGGACTGCTGAACCAGAACGACGTCACCACCCTTATCCGCAAAGACGGTTTTCGCTTCTGGGGTTCCCGCTGCCTGAGTGATGACCCGCTCTTTGCCTTCGAAAACTACACCCGCACGGCGCAGGTGCTGACGGACACGATGGCAGAAGCGCACATGTGGGCGGTGGATAAACCGCTGAATCCGTCGCTGGCCCGCGACATTATCGAGGGTATCCGCGCCAAAATGCGCAGCCTGGTCAGTCAGGGCTATCTCATTGGTGGTGATTGCTGGCTGGATGAGTCGGTGAACGACAAAGACACGCTGAAAGCCGGAAAACTCACTATCGACTACGACTACACGCCAGTGCCGCCACTTGAAAACCTGATGCTGCGTCAGCGCATCACCGATCAGTACCTGGTGAATTTCTCCAGCCAGGTCAGCGCGTAAGGGGACAACATGGCTTTACCACGCAAATTAAAACACCTGAACCTGTTTAATGACGGGAACAACTGGCAGGGGATCGTTGAGTCGCTGACGCTGCCGAAATTTACCCGCAAATATGAGAAGTATCGCGGCGGCGGAATGCCGGGTGCAGTGGATGTGGATCTGGGGCTGGATGACGGCGCACTGGATACGGAATTTTCCATTGGTGGTACTGAACTGCTGCTGTTTAAGCAGATGGGCAAAGCCACGGTGGATGGTATCCAGTTGCGCTTTACCGGCTCTATCCAGCGTGACGATACCGGGGAAGTGCAGGCCGTGGAGCTTGTGGTGCGTGGACGTCACAAAGAAGTGGATTCCGGCGAGTGGAAGACGGGCGAAAGCAACACCACCAAAGTGACCAGTACCAACAGCTACGCGAAGCTGACTATAAATGGTGAGGTGCTCTATGAAGTGGACCTTATCAACATGGTGGAAATTGTGGACGGTGTGGACCTGATGGAAGCGCACCGCAACGCCCTCGGCCTCTGATGTATCTGAACGGCGCGGGATACCGCGCCAGAACCCAATTTACAGGACAGCAAAATGAGCGATAAGCAGACTGAAAAGACTATTCAACTGGATACCCCCATCAAGCGCGGTAAAACAGAAATCACCGAAATTGTGCTGCGTAAACCGCAGTCCGGTGCGCTGCGCGGTACACGCCTGCAGGCCATTATGGATATGGATGTGAACGCGATGATGACCGTGATCCCCCGCATCTCCAGTCCGGCACTGACTGCACAGGAAATTGCAGAGATGGACCCGGCAGATCTCACTGCCATGTCGGTTGAGGTTGTCACTTTTTTGTTGAAGAAGTCGGTGCTTGCCGGTTTACCGACAGCCTGACGGTTGACGATCTGGTGGCTGATATCGCCACCATCTTTCACTGGCCGCCATCCGTTACTGACGTTATGCCGCTGACCGAAGTGCTGGAATGGCGGTATAAAGCGATTCAGAGAAGCGGGGCCAACGATGAGTGATAATAACCTGCGCCTGCAGGTCATTCTTAATGCGGTTGACAAACTCACCCGCCCATTCCGTGCTGCACAGGCCAGTTCGAAAGAGCTGGCTGGCGCAATTCAGAATACCCGAAACAGCCTCAAAGAACTGAATAAGCAGGCTGGCAGAATTGATGAATTTCGCAAGACGCGCTCGCAACTAGCCATAACAGCCAACAACCTGAACGCAGCCCGCGAAGAGGCGGCAAAACTCGCCACACAATTTGCTGCCACTAACAGGCCAACCGCCGCGCAGGCAAAGTTATTCAGTCAGGCCAAAACACGAGTACAGGAACTTCAGCAGACCTATAACGGCTTGTTGGGGGCGGTCCAGAGACAACGTCAGGCACTTAAAGAATCAGGGATTGATACCAGACAACTCAGTAGTGCCCAGCGAGAACTTAAGAAAAATGCCGAAGAAACTCGTCAGGCACTGGAGGGCCAGCAAAAAGCACTTAAACGTCTGGGTGAACAACAGGCACGGATGAACGCTGCCAGAGAACAATACTCAAGACGGCTTGAAGTGCGCGATCGCATCGCAGGAGCCGGAGCCACCACCACGGCTGCAGGGCTGGCAATGGGCGCGCCAGTGATGGCGGCGGTAAAAAGCTATACCAGCATGGAAGATGCCATGAAAGGTGTGGCAAAGCAGGTCAATGGTCTGCGTGACGATAATGGCAACCGCACTGCGCGTTTTTACGAAATGCAGGATGCCATCAAAGCTGCCAGTGAACAGCTGCCAATGGAAAACGGTGCTGTGGACTTCGCCGCACTGGTTGAAGGTGGTGCGCGCATGAATGTGGCAAACCCTGACGACAGCTGGGAGGACCAGAAACGTGACCTGCTGGCCTTCGCCAGTACGGCAGCAAAGGCGGCAACAGCCTTTGAGCTGCCAGCGGATGAACTGTCAGAAAGTCTGGGGAAAATCGCCCAGCTCTACAAAATACCAACCCGCAATATTGAACAGCTCGGTGATGCGCTGAACTATCTGGATGATAACGCTATGTCGAAAGGGGCAGACATCATTGATGTCATGCAACGCCTGGGCGGTGTGGCTGATCGTCTGGATTATCGTAAAGCGGCGGCGCTGGGTTCCACCTTCCTGACACTGGGGGCTGCGCCGGAGGTCGCTGCCAGTGCTGCCAACGCGATGGTGCGTGAATTGTCCATTGCGACCATGCAAAGCAAGAGTTTCTTTGAAGGAATGAATCTGCTGAAACTCAATCCTGAAGTGATTGAAAAGCAGATGACGAAGGATGCGATGGGAACTATCCAGCGCGTACTGGAGAAGGTGAACGCACTGCCGCAGGATAAGCGCCTGTCTGCCATGACCATGTTGTTTGGTAAAGAGTTTGGCGATGATGCGGCGAAACTGGCAAACAACCTGCCGGAACTGCAGCGCCAGCTAAAACTGACAGCGGGCAATGATGCGCTCGGTTCGATGCAGAAAGAATCCGACATTAACAAGGACTCACTTTCTGCGCAGTGGTTGCTGGTCAAAACCGGAGCGCAGAACACCTTCAGCAGCCTGGGCGAAACGCTGCGCCAGCCGCTGATGGATATTCTGTACACGGTGAAAAGCATCACGGGGGCGTTGCGTCGCTGGGTGGAAGCTAACCCTGAACTGACGGGCACACTGATGAAAGTAGCCGCGGTTGTGGCTGCTGTTACTGTGGGCCTCGGCACCCTGGCTGTGGTGTTGGCTGCTGTGCTGGGGCCGCTGGCAGTCATCCGTCTGGGATTCTCTGTGCTGGGTATCAAAACGTTACCTTCCGTTACGGCAGCAGTAACGCGAACCAGCAGCGCGTTGTCCTGGTTGGCTGGCGCACCACTTGCACTGCTGCGACGCGGGCTTGCTTCATCGGGCAACGCCGCAGGTTTACTTACTGCGCCGTTGTCGTCTTTGCGCCGCACGGCATCACTGACGGGAAATGTCCTGAAAACTGTAGCAGGTGCGCCGGTTGCACTTTTGCGGTCTGGATTATCCGGTTTACGTGCTGTTGCTGTGATGTTTATGAATCCTCTGGCGGTACTGCGCGGTGGACTGGCCTCCGCAGGCACGGTGCTGCGAGTACTGGCATCTGGTCCACTGGCGATGCTGCGCGTTGTCCTGTATGCCGTATCTGGTCTGTTAGGTGCTCTGCTCAGTCCGATAGGTCTTGTGGTTACTGCACTGGCGGGCGTGGCGCTGGTTGTCTGGAAATACTGGCAACCCATCACCGCATTTCTTGGTGGCGTGGTGGAAGGATTCAAAGCGGCGGCAGGTCCCGTCAGTGCAGCATTCGAACCGCTTAAGCCCGTGTTCCAGTGGATTGGCGACAAAGTACAGGCGCTGTGGGGCTGGTTTACTGATCTGCTGACGCCCGTTAAGTCGACCTCTGCCGAACTGCAGAGTGCAGCGGCAATGGGGCGACGATTCGGGGAGGCTCTGGCGGAAGGGCTGAATATGGTCATGCATCCGCTGGACTCCCTGAAATCCGGCGTTTCCTGGTTGCTGGAGAAACTCGGCATTGTCAGTAAAGAGGCTGCAAAGGCGAAACTGCCGGAAAGAGTGACGCGTCAGCAACCTGCGACGGTGAATGCAGACGGTAAAGTGATGATGCCACCGGGTGGTTTTCCGTCATGGGGATATGGCTTTGCGGGGATGTATGACAGCGGCGGCTATATCCCGCGCGGGCAGTTTGGCATCGTCGGTGAAAACGGGCCGGAAATTGTTAACGGCCCGGCAAATGTGACCAGCCGGAGAAATACAGCTGCACTGG
This sequence comes from Citrobacter sp. C13, assembly GCF_014596815.2. Taxonomy (NCBI): domain Bacteria; kingdom Pseudomonadati; phylum Pseudomonadota; class Gammaproteobacteria; order Enterobacterales; family Enterobacteriaceae; genus Citrobacter; species Citrobacter sp. C13. Next base: position 3,154,482 of record NZ_CP115024.1, on the reverse strand, counting down.
CTGCCGTTGTTGCCGGAATGATGGGCGTTGCTGCCGCGCCTGCAGAGCTTCCACCGTTGCATCCTTTGGCACTTCCCGCGAAAGGCGGCGAAGCGATGGTGAGTCGTGCAGCCACTGTACCGCCCGTTCACCGGATTGAGGCACCGACGCAGATCATCATTCAGACGCAGCCAGGACAAAGTGCGCAGGATATTGCGCGGGAGGTGGCACGCCAGCTTGATGAACGTGAACGCAGGCTGAAGGCAAAAGCCAGGAGTAACTACAGCGATCAGGGGGGATACGACGCATGATGATGGTGCTGGGATTGTACGTGTTTATGCTGCGCACCGTTCCGTATCAGGAACTGCAGTATCAACGCAGCTGGCGACATGCGGCAAACAGCCGGGTAAACCGTCGTCCGTCCACGCAATTTCTGGGACCGGACAACGACATGCTGACGCTTTCTGGTGTTCTTATGCCGGAGATAACGGGCGGCAGGCTGTCGTTGCTGGCTCTGGAGCAGATGGCAGAACAGGGAAAAGCATGGCCCCTGATTGAAGGCAGCGGCACGATTTACGGCATGTATGTGATTGAGGGACTGAATCAGACTAAAACGGAGTTTTTCCGCGATGGTATGCCGCGCCGGATTGAGTTTACCCTGTCGCTCAAACGGGTGGATGAATCCCTGTCCGATATGTTCGGTGATCTCAGTGCGCAGCTGAATAATTTGCAGGATACGGCAACGTCTGCCTTAAGCGATATCAGTAAAACGGTGGGAGGGCTGCTGTCGTGAATTTCAGCTCTGAACTGCTTAACAAAGGCAACAAAACTCCCGCATTCAGCATCAGTATTGAGGGGAAGGATATCACCACTGTGCTGGACAAACGCCTGATGGGGCTTACGCTGACGGATAACCGGGGCTTTGAAGCGGACCAGCTTGATCTGGAGCTGGACGACGCCGACGGAAAAATCGTGCTGCCGCGCCGTGGTGCGGTCATTACGCTGGCGCTGGGCTGGAAGGGGCAGCCGCTTTTCCCGAAAGGGGCATTCACGGTGGACGAGATTGAACACACTGGCGCACCGGACCGCCTGACTATCCGAGCGCGAAGTGCTGATTTTCGGGAAACGCTGAATACCCGCCGTGAAAAATCGTGGCATAACACCACTATCGGGGAAGTGGTGAAGGAAATAGCCGCGCGGCACAAGCTGAAGATGGCACTGGGTAAAGACCTGTCGGATAAGCCCGTGGAGCATATAGACCAGACTAATGAGAGTGACGGCAGTTTTTTGATGCGGCTGGCGCGCCAGTACGGTGCCATTGCATCGGTGAAAAATGGCAATCTGTTATTCATCCGGCAGGGACAGGGCAAAAGCGCCAGCGGTAAACCACTGCCGGTGATTACTATCACACGTAAGGACGGCGACAGTCACCGCTTTACCCTGGCAGATCGCGGAGCTTACACGGGGGTAATTGCCAGCTGGTTGCATACCCGCGAACCCGCGAAGAAAGAAAGCACTACGGTGAAGCGTAAGCGCAGGACTAAGAAGCAGAAGAAAGAGCCGGAAGCGAAGCAGGGCGATTACCTGGTGGGGACGGATGAAAACGTGCTGGTACTTAATCGCACTTATGCCAACCGGAGCAACGCTGAACGGGCAGCGAAAATGCAGTGGGAACGCCTGCAACGTGGCGTTGCGTCATTCTCGCTACAACTGGCGGAAGGGCGGGCAGATCTCTACACGGAAATGCCTGTGAAGGTCAGTGGTTTTAAACAGCCGATAGATGATGCGGAATGGACTATTACGACTCTGACACATACCGTCAGCCCGGATAACGGTTTTACGACCAGTCTGGAGCTTGAAGTGAAGATTGATGATTTCGAAATGGAATGATTCTTCGCAATGGAGAACTTTTAAGTTTTCAAAATGGAATAATGCGGTATCATTATTGTGAATTTAGCAAAAATGGGGAGAACTCGAAAAATGATGATTTGCCCACTGTGTGGAAGTGCCGCCCATACTCGCAGCAGTTTTCAGGTATCTTCATTGACCAAAGAGCGTTACAACCAGTGCCAGAACATTAACTGCAGCCATACTTTTGTTACCCATGAAACTTTTGTTCGTTCGATTGCAACGCCAAAAGAGTCAAATCCGGTTCAGCCGCATCCAATGAAATCAGGACAGGTAGCGCTCTCTCTTTGACGCTGCCGCCATTTTGTCGCCATCGTTAAAAAACAGTGCTTCTAACATCATGATCTTAAACAGCTTAAATTTCAGGCAACAAAAAACCCATCAACCTTGAACCAAAACGGCGGGGTTGATGGGCTCCACAAATTGGGGACATCAAAGAAAAGCAGTGGCAATAGTTATGACTGACGCCTTGAAGAAAAGTTCTGCTTACCTGCAAAAATTTTTTCAATTAAGGGAAAATTTCAGCGCTAACCAAGGCCTGGCCAGACAATGACGATGAGTGTCCCCGCTAATGTCAGCAGAACGTTAGCAATCGCGTAGGTCCCGGCATAGCCTAACGCAGGGATGTTGCTGCGTGCGGTGTCGCTGATGATTTCCATTGCCGGAGCACAGGTACGTGCGCCCATCATGGCACCAAACAGCAGGGCACGGTTCATGCGCAATACGTAAGCACCAAACAAGAAACAGATGACAACTGGAACAAGGCTGACCACCAGGCCGGCAATCAACATTTGACCACCGACCGCGCCCAGGCCATTGCCAATGCCGCTGCCTGCGCTTAAACCGACGCCTGCCATGAATACCATCAGGCCAAACTCTTTCACCATATTCAGCGCACCCTGTGGGATATAGCCAAATGTGGGGTGGTTGGCTCGCAGGAATCCCAGCATGATCCCAGCGAACAGCAGTCCAGCCGCATTCCCGATGCCGAAGCTGAAATTGCTGAACTGGAATGTGATCATCCCGATCATCAGACCGATGATAAAGAAGGCGCAGAAGGCAAGCAGATCGGTCACCTGACTGTGAATGGAAATGAAGCCGATACGATCGGCAATGGTTTTCACGCGACGAGCATCACCGCTGACCTGCAATACGTCGCCTTTATTGAGCACGACGTTGTCATCGATAGGCATTTCAATCTGGCTGCGGATCACGCGGTTCAGGAAACAACCGTGGTCGGTCAGTTTCAACTGGGCCAGGCGACGACCAACGGCATTGTGGTTTTTTACCACAATTTCTTCAGTGACGATGCGCATATCGAGCAGATCGCGATCGAACACCTCTTTACCGTTACGGAAGCTGGGATCGAGGCGAGCATGGGCGTCCGGATAACCCACCAGGGCTATCTCATCGCCCATTTGCAATACCGCGTCGCCATCCGGGTTGGCCAGAATGCCGTTGCGACGGATGCGTTCAATGTAACAACCGGTCTGGCGATAAATACCCAGTTCGCGCAGATTTTTACCATCGGCCCATGCCACCAGCTCAGGGCCAACGCGATAGGCGCGGATCACCGGGAGGTACACTTTACGATTAGCGTCGGTATCCAGACCTCGTTCACGCGCGATTTGTTGGGCGCTGGTTTGCAGGTCCTGATGCTGCAGTTTCGGCAAATAGCGCGCACCAACAATCAGGCTGACCAGACCAATCAAATAGGTGAGGGCGTAACCCAGGCTCAGGTTATCGAGAGCGCTTGAAAGTTGTGTCCCTGTCATTCCTGAATGGCGCAAGGTATCACCCGCGCCGACCAGCACCGGCGTTGAGGTCATCGAGCCAGCCAGCATGCCCGCCGTCAGGCCGATATCCCAGCCAAATAGCTTACCCAGCCCCAGCGCGATCAGCATTGCGCTACCGACCATCACCAGGGCAAGCATTAGATAATTTTTCCCATCGCGAAAAAAAATCGAAAAAAAGTTGGGACCGGCTTCGACGCCGACGCAAAAAATAAACAGCATAAAGCCGAGATTTAATGCATCGGTGTTAATACTAAAGTGCTGCTGACCTAATAATAGGGAGACCACTAAAACGCCAATGGAATTACCGAGTTGGACTGAACCCAGACGTAATTTGCCCAGACACAGGCCCAGAGCCAGGACCACAAATAATAACAGGATGTAATTCCCATTTAACAAATCTGCGACGTTTATATTCACGGAGACTAACTTCTTGTTTACTAGTAAGCTATTGAAAGAAATGGCAATTTACGCTAATGTTTTTGCCAGAAATTAAGGGGCGATAGCATCGTACACAGCCCCGAATAATGCAGCATAACAATATATGCGGTTAGTTTAATCTCATTACGTATCAACGGCTATAAGAATCGTGTGGGTGTGTTTTTGGCATGGAATGCCGAGTTACTTTATCTGACTGGACGCCTGCGGGCGAAAAGAGTGTTCGATAGAGAATGTGTCAGGAGGAACGATTGAAACATAAGCAAAGTTGGGCGAGTGCGGTCTGCTGCTTTGTGCTCTTTATTGTGGTGTGTCTTTCATTAACGCTGAACGTGAAAGGGGCATTCAGAGCGGCAGGGCATCCTGAGGTCGGATTGTTGTTTTTTATCTTACCTGGTGCTGCAGCAAGCTTTTTTTCCCATCGTCGGGAAGTGCTCAAACCCCTTCTTGGTGCAATGTTGGCGGCGCCGTGCTGCCTGTTACTGATGCGGTTCGTTTTTATGCCGACGCGTTCATTGTGGCAAGAGCTGGCGTGGTTGTTTAGTGCGGTGTTTTGGTGCGCGCTTGGCGCATTATGTTTTTTATTTATCAGTAGCTTATTCAATCAGCATCAACGGCGGAAAAAGAACTGATGACGCCCTCAAGGTGAGGGCGTAGAAACAGCTATCAGGCGAACAGATTCATGTTCTCTTTTGCCCAAGCTTCAAAATCCGTGCAGCCGCCGATGTGTTTTTGATCGACAAAAATCTGCGGAACGGTTTCAACTGGCTTACCTACCGTCTTTTCCAGATCTGCTTTGGTAATTCCTTCAGCATGGATATCAATGTAGCGGAAGTTAAAATCGTCATGCTCACTGCTTAATTTTTCTGCTAATTCTTTTGCGCGCACGCAATACGGGCACCCTGGGCGACCAAAAATAACGGCAAACATCTCTTTCTCCTCGAACTTATCAGGCCGGATGGCAATACTGGTTATGATGCCGCGATTTGTGACGGATGGAAAGCAGGTTCAGCCTGTTGCTTTGATATCCTCAAGCTATATCTGTTAAACACGGCAAGCCGGAACGTTTTATAATGAAAGCCATTTTGCCGGGAGGCCGCGTATGCGCACAATTGGTGTATTACCCAAAAGCGTATTGATGCTGGAAATAATTGGGATGGTTTTGTTATCGCTGGCGCTGCTATCGCTTAACGATTACCTGACCTTGCCCGCACCGCTTAACAGCCCGTTAGCCTGCGTGGTGATGATATTTCTGGGCGTACTGCTGATGCTCCCTGCTGCGGTGGCGTTGATGTGGCGTATTGCTCAACTGCTGGCACCGCAACTGATGTCACGCGCACCCGGTGATTCAACTGATTCAGACAGAGACAAAAGAGATGACTCCAACCATTGATTTACTCCGCAGCCACCGTTCCATTCGCCATTTTACCGATGATGCCATTTCGGATGCGCAGCGTGAGGCGATTATTGCCGCCGCTCAGGGAACGTCAAGCTCCAGTTTTCTACAGTGCACAACGATCGTTCGCATAACGGATAAATCCCTGCGCGAATCGCTGGCCACCTTATCTGGCGGCCAAAAGCATGTGGCGCAGGCCGCTGAGTTCTGGGTGTTTTGCGCTGATTTTAATCGTCATTTGCAGATTTGCCCTGACGCGCAACTTGGGCTGGCGGAACAGCTGCTGCTGGGTGTGGTTGATACCGCAATGATGGCGCAAAATGCGTTGACGGCGGCAGAGTCGCTGGGACTTGGCGGCGTGTTTATTGGTGGCCTGCGTAACAATATTGAGCCGGTCACCGAACTGCTGAAGCTTCCGCAACATGTTCTTCCGCTCTTTGGTTTGTGCCTCGGCTGGCCTGCGGATAACCCGGATATCAAGCCGCGGCTGCCCGCGTCGCTTGTGGTGCACGAAAATCAATATCAGCCACTCAACAGCGATGTGTTGGCGCAATATGATGAGCAGCTCGCGCAGTACTATCTGACCCGAGGCAGCAATACCCGCCGCGACACCTGGAGCGATCATATTCGCCGTACCATCATTAAAGAAAGTCGCCCCTTTATCCTGGAATATTTGCATAAACAGGGATGGGCCACGCGCTAAAGATTTTAACCCAGTGTATGATACGCCAGCTTTTACCAGGTCATTCAGAGAGGTGCAGGGTGAAAATTGCCATTTTGTCCCGGGACGGAACGCTCTATTCTTGTAAACGCCTGCGTGAAGCGGCGATGCAGCGCGGTCACCTGGTTGAAGTTATCGATCCCCTTTCTTGCTATATGAACATCAGCCCAGCGGCATCCTCTATTCATTACAAGGGCCGTCAGCTTCCTCATTTCGATGCGGTGATCCCGCGGATTGGTTCCGCGATTACCTTTTATGGGACGGCGGCGCTGCGCCAGTTTGAGATGCTGGGTAGCTATCCGTTGAATGAATCGGTAGCGATTACGCGAGCGCGCGATAAGCTGCGTTCTCTACAGCTGCTGGCGCGTCAGGGAATTGATTTACCCATCACCGGAATTGCTCACTCTCCGGACGATACCAGCGACATGATTGACATGGTTGGCGGTGCGCCGTTGGTGGTGAAACTGGTTGAAGGCACCCAGGGTATTGGCGTGGTGCTGGCGGAAACGCGGCAGGCTGCAGAAAGTGTGGTAGATGCGTTTCGTGGGGTGAATGCCCATATTCTGGTTCAGGAATATATCAAAGAAGCGAAGGGGCGCGATATTCGCTGTTTCGTGGTGGGCGATGAAGTAGTGGCCGCCATTGAACGACGGGCTAAAGAGGGCGATTTTCGTTCTAATCTCCATCGCGGTGGTGTGGCGACTATTGCGAGTATCACGCCGCGCGAAAGAGAAATTGCGCTCAAAGCCGCCCGGACTATGGGCCTGGACGTTGCAGGCGTTGATATTCTGCGCGCTGATCGAGGGCCACTGGTCATGGAGGTCAACGCGTCTCCGGGGCTGGAAGGCGTAGAGAAAACTACCGGGATAGACATTGCCGCGAAAATGATCCAGTGGATCGAGCGCCATGCTACTCCTGAATTTTGTCTTAAAATCGGCGGCTAAGCGCAATATCGATTGCGATCGTGGTATGACACGCTCTTTTTGCGTAAGCTGTGCCGGTATTTTTTTCATCAATAGAGGTCGCACATTATTATGACATCACTGGTCGTTCCCACTCTGGATACGTTGCGTCAATGGCTCGACGACCTGGGCATGAGTTTTTTTGAATGCGATACCTGTCAGGCGCTGCACTTGCCACACATGCAGAATTTTGACGGCATCTTTGATGCAAAAGTTGATTTGGTCGATAACGTCATTCTGTTTTCTGCGATGGCGGAAGTCAGACCTTCTGCACTGCTGCCACTGGCAGCCGATTTGTCCGCGATAAATGCCAGTTCACTGACGGTGAAAGCTTTTCTGGATATGCAGGATGATAATCTGCCAAAACTGGTGGTTTGCCAGTCTTTATCCGTTACGCCGGGCGTGACGTTTGAGCAGTTTGAATGTTTTGTTCGCCAGAGCGAAGAGCAGATATCGATGGTGATCCTTGAAGCCGGTGCGCATCAGCTGTTATTTAATGCTGAAGAAGATGCGCAAAACAGCACCGCTGAAATTCATTTCCTCCATTAATTCTTCCTGAATCTGGACATATATTGCGCAGCCGCTGCCAGAGCGGTTGCGTATTGCACGTTTTTATTCTGTGTTTAACCTTTCATTAAAGAATTATTCACCTCGATTCAGCGCCTTCCGCTTTATGTCATAGACAATTCCTGCATAAAAAATTGATAAAAGACGTTTTTTAATCTGGGCTATATCCACAATTCCTGGCTAAAGTTATTCTTGCGAAGCTTACCAACGTCATCATTTAAACAGCCCCTTGTGACCTGACCTGTGGCCACAATGTGTGTTGAATGCATAGGCGGATGCCAGCGAGCAACAGCGGCATGAGGAGAGGTCTCTCTTTTCATCGGTGCTGCATGAAAGAATATGCACGTTTCTTGCATATCATTAGAGTGTGACATTTTTGTTCGTTTGTTAACGAACTTTCAGAAGGAAAGAGATTATGACCGCCTTAAATAAAAAATGGTTATCAGGCCTGGTTGCGGGTGCTCTGATGGCCATCTCTGCCGGCACGCTCGCTGCTGAACAAAAAACGCTGCATATTTATAACTGGTCTGATTATATTGCCCCGGATACGGTTGCTAATTTTGAAAAAGAGACCGGAATTAAAGTTATCTATGACGTATTTGATTCCAATGAAGTGCTGGAAGGTAAGCTCATGGCTGGCAGTACCGGCTTTGACCTTGTCGTTCCTTCTGCCAGCTTCCTTGAGCGTCAACTGACTGCGGGCGTATTCCAGCCGCTGGATAAGAGCAAATTGCCGGGCTGGAAAAATCTTGATCCTGAACTGCTGAAGCTGGTGGGTAAACACGATCCGGACAACAAGTTCGCGATGCCGTATATGTGGGCTACGACCGGTATTGGCTATAACGTGGATAAAGTCAAAGCGGTGCTTGGGCCGGATGCGCCGGTTAACAGCTGGGATTTGATCCTCAAACCGGAAAATCTGGAAAAACTCAAAAGCTGCGGCGTCTCTTTCCTCGATGCGCCAGAAGAGGTATTTGCCACGGTGCTGAACTATTTGGGTAAAGACCCAAACAGTACCAAAGCGGATGATTACACCGGGCCAGCAACCGATCTGCTGTTGAAGCTGCGTCCAAATATTCGCTACTTCCACTCCTCGCAATATATTAACGACCTGGCAAACGGTGATACCTGCGTCGCGATTGGCTGGGCAGGGGACGTATGGCAGGCGGCAAACCGTGCGAAAGAAGCGAAAAATGGCGTCAATATCTCCTTCTCAATTCCTAAAGAAGGTGCAATGGCGTTCTTTGACGTATTCGCGATGCCTGCCGATGCGAAAAACAAAGATGAAGCCTATCAGTTCCTCAATTACCTGCTGCGCCCTGATGTGATTGCGCATATCTCCGACCACGTGTTTTATGCCAATGCCAACAAAGAAGCGACGGCTCTGGTCAGCCCTGAGGTTCGTGACAACCCGGGTATCTACCCGCCTGCGGATGTTCGCGCCAAGCTGTTCACACTGAAAGTACAGGATCCGAAGATCGATCGTGTACGTACCCGCGCATGGACGAAGGTAAAAAGCGGGAAATAAACCGATGTTTGGGACATGACCCGGCAGGATTTGTGCCTGCCGGGCAGTGTTGAGCCCGGACACATATAACCCGGCAATACGCACCGTTATGGTGCGTTATTTGCACCGTTTCTTTGTTTTATGCCGGAGAGCACCTGAGTGAATGATGCAACCCCACGCCCACAAGCGAAAATCCGCAAGGCGCTGACCCCGCTGCTTGAAATTCGCAATCTGACCAAGTCATTTGACGGTCAGCACGCCGTTGATGACGTCAATCTTACTATCTACAAAGGTGAAATATTTGCATTGCTCGGCGCGTCCGGCTGTGGCAAATCGACTCTGCTGCGCATGCTGGCGGGGTTTGAATTGCCGACTACCGGGCAAATCATGCTTGATGGCGTCGATTTAGCGCATGTCCCGCCTTATCTGCGTCCGATTAATATGATGTTTCAGTCCTATGCCCTGTTTCCGCACATGACGGTGGAGCAGAACATTGCCTTTGGCCTCAAGCAGGACAAACTGCCGAAGGCTGAAATCGCCAGTCGGGTGAATGAGATGCTGGGACTCGTGCATATGCAGGAGTTCGCCAAACGCAAGCCACATCAGCTTTCTGGCGGCCAGCGTCAGCGCGTGGCATTGGCGCGCAGCCTGGCAAAACGTCCAAAACTGCTGCTGCTGGATGAGCCAATGGGGGCGCTGGATAAAAAACTCCGAGACCGCATGCAACTGGAAGTGGTGGATATCCTTGAACGCGTCGGCGTGACCTGCGTGATGGTGACACACGATCAGGAAGAAGCCATGACGATGGCGGGCCGTATTGCGATCATGAACCGTGGCAAATTTGTCCAGATTGGCGAGCCGGAAGAGATCTATGAGCATCCGACTACGCGTTACAGCGCAGAGTTTATCGGTTCGGTAAACGTTTTTGAGGGACTGCTAAAAGAACGCCAGGAAGATGGTCTGGTGATTGAGTCTCCTGGTCTGGTACATCCGCTGAAAGTGGACGCCGATGCTTCTGTTGTCGATAACGTCCCTGTGTATGTTGCGCTGCGTCCGGAAAAAATCATGCTCTGCGAAGCCCCTCCGCCAGAGGGTTATAACTTCGCGGTAGGCGAAGTGGTGCACATTGCCTATCTGGGTGATTTGTCGGTGTACCACGTACGTTTGAAAAGCGGCCAGATGTTGAGCGCCCAGCTACAAAATGAGCATCGTTATCGCAAGGGATTACCAACCTGGGGTGACGAAGTCCGTTTATGTTGGGATGCGGACAGCTGTGTGGTGTTGACGGTTTAAGGAGCGAAGATGAGTACACTTGAACCTCCGGCACGCGTGGATAAAGCAGGGCGATTCACGCTGTTTATGTCGCGGCTGCAAATGAAGCACGGGCGCAAGCTGGTGATCGCGCTGCCGTATGTGTGGCTGCTGCTCCTGTTTCTGCTGCCTTTTCTGATCGTCTTCAAAATCAGTTTGGCTGAAATGGCGCGCGCTATTCCTCCCTATACGGACCTCGTTTCATGGGCTGATGATCAGCTATCCATCACGCTCAACTTAGCCAACTTCCTGCAGTTAACGGACGATCCGCTCTATTTCGATGCCTACCTGCAATCGTTACAGGTGGCGGGAATTTCGACAATCTGTTGCCTGCTGCTGGGATACCCACTGGCATGGGCCGTTGCGCACAGTAAACCCTCAACGCGTAATATTCTGCTGTTGCTGGTGATCCTGCCGTCCTGGACCTCGTTTTTAATTCGCGTATATGCCTGGATGGGGATCCTGAAAAACAACGGCGTGCTGAACAACTTCCTGATGTGGCTGGGCGTCATCGACCAACCGTTGACGATTTTGCACACCAATCTGGCGGTCTACATCGGTATTGTTTACGCCTATTTGCCCTTTATGGTGCTGCCGATTTATACCGCGCTGACCCGTATCGATTACTCGCTGGTGGAAGCGGCGCTGGATTTAGGTGCCCGGCCGCTGAAGACCTTCTTTAGCGTGATTGTGCCGTTGACTAAGGGCGGTATTATCGCCGGGTCAATGCTAGTATTTATTCCGGCTGTTGGCGAGTTTGTGATCCCGGAACTGTTGGGCGGCCCGGATAGCATCATGATTGGCCGTGTGCTTTGGCAGGAGTTTTTCAATAACCGCGACTGGCCGGTGGCTTCTGCTGTCGCCATTATTATGCTGCTGTTACTGATTGTGCCAATCATGTGGTTCCATAAATATCAGCAAAAAAGCGTGGGGGAACACGGATGAATAACTTACCGGTCGTTCGCTCGCCGTGGCGTATTTTTATCCTGGTGCTGGGTTTTACCTTCCTGTATGCGCCGATGCTAATGCTGGTTATCTATTCGTTTAACAGCTCGAAGCTGGTGACGGTATGGGCGGGTTGGTCAACCCGTTGGTATGGTGAGCTTTTCCACGATAGCGCGATGATAAGCGCCGTCGGCATGAGTTTAACGATTGCTGCGGGTGCTGCGACGATGGCGGCAATCCTTGGCACTATAGCGGCTGTGGTTATGGTGCGCTTTGGTCGTTTTCGTGGTTCGAATGGTTTCGCCTTTATGATCACCGCGCCGCTGGTAATGCCGGATGTTATTACCGGTTTGTCGCTGCTGCTGCTGTTTGTTGCGTTGGCTCACGCCATCGGCTGGCCAGCGGATCGCGGCATGCTGACCATCTGGCTGGCGCATGTCACTTTCTGTACGGCATATGTGGCGGTGGTGATTTCTTCACGTTTGCGCGAACTGGATCACTCCATTGAGGAAGCGGCGATGGATCTCGGCGCCACGCCGCTGAAGGTCTTTTTCGTCATCACCCTGCCGATGATTATGCCGGCGGTGATTTCCGGTTGGTTATTAGCCTTCACGCTGTCGCTCGATGATCTGGTTATTGCCAGCTTTGTCTCTGGTCCTGGCGCCACAACGTTACCGATGCTGGTGTTCTCCAGCGTACGTATGGGGGTGAACCCGGAAATCAACGCGCTGGCGACGCTGATCCTTGGTGTGGTAGGAATTATCGGATTTATCGCGTGGTATCTGATGGCGCGAACAGAAAAACAACGGATCCGCGATATCCAACGTGCAAGACGCGGCTGAAAAAACTAAAATCTGCCAACCTGTCTATACGGCGCAGCTGTGGTGGTTGCGCCGTTTTCATGGAAGACGACGCGTTGGGATTTTTTAAGAAATCATCCACATCACATGCTCGCTTAAACGTCCCTGCTTTGGTGCAGGTGGCGGCGCTGGCTATTATCATGATCCGCTGTCTCGATCTGTTGATGATTTTTAATACGCTTGGGTTTCGTGGAACCAGTGAGTTTATTCATCGCAGCGTGCAGACCTGGAATTTGACGCTGGTGTTTCTGGGCAGTCTGGTGCTGCTTTTTATCGAAATTTACTGCGCATTTTCGCTGGTAAAAGGACGGAACTGGGCACGCTGGATCTATCTGTTGACCCAGATTATCGCCAGCGTCTATCTGTGGGCTGCTTCGCTGGGCTACGGATACCCAGAACTATTCAGTATTGCGGGGGAGTCCAGACGCGAAATCCTGCATACGCTGGTGATGCAAAAACTGCCGGATATGCTGGTATTGCTGTTACTGTTTGTTCCTGCGTCCAGCAGGCGGTTCTTTCGTTTGCAATAACGTGTATAATATTGGCCCCCTGTTAATTTATAGGTTTTTGTATGCAGTGCGCACTATATGACGCCGAGCGCTGCCGCTCCTGTCAGTGGATAACTCAGCCTGTCGCCGATCAACTCTTCGCTAAAACAGCCGATCTGCAGAATCTGCTTGCCGAGCATCCGGTCGGAGAATGGTGCGCGCCGATCAGTGGTCCGGAAAGCGAGTTTCGTAATAAAGCTAAAATGGTGGTCAGCGGCAGCGTGGAAAAACCTCTGCTGGGAATGCTGCATCGTGACGGTACGCCTGAGGATTTGTGCGACTGTCCGCTCTATCCTGAGTCTTTTGCGCCCGTATTTGCCGCGCTTAAGCCGTTTATCGCTCGGGCGGGGCTGACGCCCTATAACGTGGCGCGCAAACGCGGGGAACTGAAATATCTGCTGTTAACGGAAAGCCGGTACGACGGCGGTATGATGCTGCGTTTTGTCCTGCGTTCTGACGCAAAACTGGCACAACTGCGCGCGGCGCTACCCTGGTTGCAGGCACAACTCCCACAGTTAAAAGTAATTACTGCCAATATTCAGCCGGTGCATATGGCGATTATGGAAGGGGAGACCGAAATCTTCCTGACTGAACAACAGGCACTGGCGGAACGCTTTAACGATGTGCCGTTGTGGATCCGCCCGCAGAGTTTCTTCCAGACCAACCCGGTGGTGGCGGGGCAGTTATATGCCACGGCGCGCGACTGGGTGCGTCAGCTTCCGGTTAATCACATGTGGGATCTCTTTTGCGGTGTTGGGGGTTTTGGTCTGCACTGTGCTACACCGCAAATGAAACTGACGGGGATTGAAATCGCGCCAGAAGCGATTACCTGCGCGAAGCAGTCAGCGCAGGAGCTTGGATTGCAGAATCTGCATTTTCAGGCGCTGGATTCAACCCAGTTTGCTACCGCTCAGGGCGAAGTACCTGACCTGGTGCTGGTGAACCCGCCGCGTCGCGGGATTGGAAAGCCGCTGTGCGATTTTCTCTCCCGCATGGCACCGCGTTTTATCATTTATTCCAGCTGTAATGCGCAAACCATGGCGAAGGATATTTGTGAGTTGCCCGGGTATCGCATTGAACGCGTCCAACTTTTCGATATGTTCCCACACACCGCGCACTATGAAGTGTTAACGCTGCTCAGCCGACAATAACTGCCATGCCTGATGGCGCTTCGCTTATCAGGCCTACGGAGATATTCACGGCTGTAGCAATGTAGGCCGGATAAGGTGCTTGCGCCGCATCCGGCAAATGCAACATGCGAAAAAAAAGCCCGTACTTTCGTACGAGCTCTTCTTAAAATATGGCGGTGAGGCGGGGATTCGAACCCCGGATACGTTGCCGTATACACACTTTCCAGGCGTGCTCCTTCAGCCACTCGGACACCTCACCATATTGTATTGCTGCCTGACCGCTTGGGGGGCAACGGGGCGCTACTATAGGGAGTTGCGCTAAAACGGTCAAGCAGAATTTACGTGTTAACTCTCGTTTGGTTACGCATTATACATATTCCTCCGCCCAGGCAGGCGCAGAGGATTGGATTAGCGCTGAGAGTCCAGTTTTTCGCCGTTGGTCACGACTTCCTGAGCTTTGCTGTAGCTTTCGATCAGCAACTGATAAGCCGGGAAGACTTTGGTATACACTTCAGCCCATTCGGCGGCGTCTTCACGGTTCCATGTGCCCTGAATTTCAGAAGCGACGGCGGCGGTATCCATCGGCACAACGCCAGCCTGAACAACTCGAGCCAGGGTGATTTCCTGCGCCATTTTGCTGTAAGTACCGGAAGCGTCGATTACAGCGAAAACCTTATAGCCTTCCGCAACCGCGCTGATAGCCGGGAAAGCCATGCACACGCTGGTAATCGTACCGGCGATAATCAGCGTTTTACGACCAGTTGCTTTGACCGCTTTCACGAAATCTTCGTTATCCCAGGCGTTGATTTCGCCTTTACGCGCCACGTATTGGGCATGCGGCGCATTGGCGTGGATCTCAGGGATCAGCGGGCCGTTAGGTCCCTGCGGTACGGATGCCGTGGTAATCACCGGCATCTTCGCCAGAGTCGCCATTTTAGCCAGCGCGGCGGCACGCGCACGCAGTTCTGGCATTGGCATGTCGCCGACGGTCTGGAACAGCCCGCTCTGATGATCGATAAGCAGCATGACGGAATCATTCACATCGATGACTGGACGTGAACCATTAAAGTTTGCAGGACTGGACATATTCTTCTCCTTCGATTCAGATTTGGCCAAAGCGGCCGGAGTTAAAATCGCGTACGGCTTCAGCGATTTCTTGTTTCGTGTTCATTACAAACGGACCGTAACCTACAATCGGCTCGTTCAACGGTTCTCCAGAAAGCAGCAGCACGCTGGCGTCGCTGGAGGCTTCAATATGCAGCGTTTTCCCCTGCTGGCTCAGCACCACCAGTTGTGCTTCGCTGGCAGACGTAGTGCCGTTTACGGTGATATTCCCTTTCAATACCACCAGGGCAGTGCTCCATCCTTCCGGCTGGGACAACGTGAGCTGATGATTACGTTGCAAACGCATATCCCAGACGTTCAGCGGCGAGAAGGTATGTGCCGGGCCTTTTGTATCCTGATAGCTGCCCGCAATCACACGAACGCTCCCTGCTTCATCAGGCAGGGCGACAGTGGGGATCACATCGCTGCTGATGCCCTGGTAACCCGGAACGGCCATTTTGTCTTTTGCTGGCAGATTGACCCACAGCTGTACCATTTCCAATTCGCCACCCTGACGGGTAAATTCAGGTGAATGGAACTCTTCGTGTAATATTCCTGCTCCTGCGGTCATCCACTGCACGTCGCCGGGGCCGATAATGCCGCCGCGACCGGTTGAATCACGGTGTTCAACTTCGCCGCTGTACACGATGGTCACCGTCTCAAAACCACGGTGAGGGTGTTCGCCTACGCCGCGTTTTTCGTTACCCGGCGTAAACGTATGTGGACCGGCGTAATCCAGCAGCAGGAACGGACTTAGCTGTTCAGCATGAGACTGGTAAGAAAACATCGAGCGAACCGGAAATCCATCGCCAACCCAGTGCGGGCGAGGTGCGGTGTAGACGCCTGTTACTTGTTTCATATGTGTCTCCTCAGTAGCGTTGTCTTGATGTGAATAAGCTTATATTCATGACAGCGAGCTGAGTAGTAGCTAAAATAGTCCTCACTGTCTCATAAATAGGACAATTGGATGACGAAGCCAGATCTCAATGATTTTGCATGGTTTGTGCATGTTGTAGAGGAAGGGGGATTCGCGGCGGCGGGTCGGGCGCTTGATGAACCAAAATCAAAACTGAGCCGACGGATAGCGCAGCTGGAAGAGAGGCTGGGAGTTCGACTGATTCAGCGAACCACCCGCCAGTTTAACGTGACGGAAGTTGGGCAAACCTTTTACGAACACTGTAAGGCGATGCTGGTGGAAGCGCAGGCAGCGCAGGATGCGATTGCCGCGTTACAGGTTGAACCGCGTGGCGTGGTGAAGTTGACGTGTCCGGTCACGCTGCTGCATGTGCATATCGGGCCGATGCTTGCCCGTTTTATGGCGCGTTATCCTGACGTATCAGTGCAACTGGAGGCTACTAACCGCCGCGTGGACGTTGTTGGAGAGGGCTTGGACGTGGCGATTCGCGTCAGGCCCCGACCATTTGAGGATAGCGACCTGGTGATGCGTGTGCTGGCGGACAGGGGGCATCGTTTGTATGCCAGCCCGCAGTTAATCGAGCAAATGGGAACGCTACATTCTCCGGCGGAGCTGACGCGTTGGCCGGGCCTGAGTCTGGCGACGGGTAAACATGTGCATCGTTGGGAGTTATTCGGGCCGCAGGGCGCACGTGCGGAGGTGCATTTCACGCCGCGTATGATCACCACCGATATGCTGGCGTTACGTGAAGCCGCAGTTGCCGGTGTGGGGGTAGTTCAACTTCCACAGCTGATGGTAAAAGATCAAGTAGCTGCGGGTGAACTGGTGGCATTGCTCGACGGCTGGGAACCGAAGCGAGAAATAATTCACGCAGTCTTTCCATCACGCAGGGGATTATTGCCGTCAGTACGCACATTAGTGGATTTCTTAACGGAAGAATATGCGCGGATGATTGAGGATTAAATACCTGACCTTGGCCCACAAAAAAGGCCGGTTAAACCGACCTTTTATTATCTGGACGCCATTCGGGCGTTAAAAACAATCAGCGACTACGGAAGACAATGCGGCCTTTGCTCAGGTCGTACGGGGTCAGCTCAACAGTCACTTTGTCGCCCGTCAGGATGCGGATATAGTTTTTACGCATTTTACCGGAGATGTGTGCAGTAACCACGTGACCGTTTTCTAACTCTACGCGGAACATGGTATTAGGTAACGTATCGAGAACGGTACCCTGCATTTCAATATTGTCTTCTTTGGCCATCTAATCCTCTGGGGTATCACTACCGTAATTTGAACCGGCAAGATAATGCCGAAGTTCTTTTAATAAGTAAAGATTTGTGCGTTTAAAACACAGCAAATCGGGTTTGGCGCATTACTCTAACCACACACGGCAAAGCCGCACTTAAAGCGCAACGTGTAAGGGAACGAGGAGATAAACGATAGGCGTTGCCTGACGCGAACTGTTCCTTAACGGCGGCGGGGTAATGGGCTAAACCAACTCTGCGCGACAATTATAACACCCCGACAAAAAATGTGCCGAAAACATTCACCCCTGAGGCGAAAATAACGTCCTGGGAACCCAGAAATGGCTCGGTAGCCGCTGCTGGCGCAGTCTGCTCAGGTGTTCAAGGTACTCCCGACGTGGGGTTTCGACGGCGCCCAGCGAAGCTGTATGGCTATTTAATACCTGGCAGTCGATTAATTTTCCGCCCTGACGGATAAATTCAGTGCAAAAAACAAGCAGTGCGGTTTTGGACGCATTTTCCTGACGGCTGAACATTGATTCGCCACAAAATAGCGTACCTTGCGCCACGCCATACATACCGCCCACTAACTCATTTTGTCGCCATACTTCAATGGAGTGCGCATGGCCCAGCTCGTGCAGGCGATGGTAGGCGTCGACTACATCATGCGTTATCCAGGTGCCTTCTTCCCGGTTGTTCGCGCAGCCTTCAATCACCTGACCGAACGCGTAATTGAGCGTCACGCGATAAGGCGAGTTTTTATGAAAACGTTTCATGCTGCGGCTGAGATGAAATTTCTCGGGCCAAAGAATGGCGCGTGGATCGGGCGACCACCAAAGAATGGGGTCGCCAGGTGAAAACCACGGGAAAATTCCGCGCTGGTAGGCCATTAACAGTCGGGCTGGACTGAGATCGCCGCCAAGCGCCAACAAACCGTTAGGCTCGCGTAAAGCGCCTTCCGGTGAAGGGAAGGCTATAGAATGGCGGGACAATTGCACCAGGCGCATGACAGCGAAACTCCACTACGCGAGTTTGATCGTTCAATAATAGCTTACAGACGTTGCTTAAACTGGTAATAACGCCCCTGCCGGGCTAACAAATCTGCGTGATTACCTTGCTCAATAATGTGTCCGTTGTCCATCACTATTATTTGATCAAAACGTGACAAGCCGCGCAGACGATGTGTCACCATCAGTACGGTTTTATCGCGCATGACATCGCCAATTAATTCAAGCATTTGGCTTTCTGTTGTGGCATCAAGCCCTTCGGTCGGTTCATCCAGCAGCATCAGTGGGGCATCGTGCAATAAGGCGCGGGCGATAGCCAGACGACGGAGTTCGCCGCCAGAAAGCTGACGACCGCCTTCGCCTAACCAGGCATTGAGTCCATCACCCTCTAGCAGTTTGTTCAGACCGACGCGGCACAGCATTGCGGATAATGTGTCATCACTGGCGTGCGGTGCTGCCAGCAGCAGGTTATCACGCAGCGTCGCGCTGAACAGGTGCACGCGCTGTGGCACGACGCTGATGCTCTGGCGCAGAATGGCTTCACTGAGGGCTGAAATCGGCTGCTCATTAATCAGAATTTCGCCGTGCTGCGGATCCCATGTGCGGGTCAGCAATTGTAGTAACGTTGACTTACCGCAGCCGGTGCGACCGAGAATCGCAATGTGTTCACCGGGCTGAGCCTGCAGCGAAAGGGTGTCGAGCGCTTTTTGTGCTTGCCCCGGATAGCTGAATGAAACATCGCGTAGCGTGAGAGTGACCTGCTCAGAAACTGGAGAACTGGCATCCGGGAAGGTGACTTCTGGCTGCTGTTCGGTCAGTTCGGTGATGCGCAGCGCAGAGGCAATAACCTGTCCGAGATGCTGAAACGCGCCGGTGACGGGTGCTAATGCTTCAAACGCGGCCAGCGCACAGAAGACAAACAGCGCGATCAGCGCGCCAGGCTGGGTATTGCCACCCACGCCGCCGGAGGCCATCCATAACATCACAACCACTGCCAGTGCGCCGACTAACAGCATGACCGCCTGTGATAGCGCCGTTAATTCAGACTGACGTCGTTGGGCTTCATGCCACTGCAACTCGGTGGCTTCCATTTGGGCGCGGTAACGTTCACTGGCGCCAAAGATGGTCAGTTCAGCCTGGCCCTGCAGCCAGGATGTTAACTGCTGGCGATACTGCCCACGTAAATGCGTCAAGCTTTGCCCGGTGCTTTTACCTGCCTGATAAAAGAGTGGGGGCAGGATAAATAAGGTCAGCAGCATAATACCGCCGAGAGTGATAGCCAGCGTGAAATCGAGAACGCTTAGCCCCAGCGTGACCACCATGATGACGACAAAAGCGCCCACAAGCGGGGAGAGCACGCGCAAATAAAGATGATCGAGCGTGTCGACATCTGCCACTACGCGGTTAAGCAATTCACCTTGTCCATAACGGGACAGGCCAGCAGGGGAGAGCGGCAGCAGTTTGCTGAAGGTATAAATACGCAAATGTTGCAGCACGCGGAACGTCGCATCGTGGCTGACCAGCCGCTCGAAATAGCGGCCCGCGGTTCGGGTGATTGCCGCACCGCGTACCCCGGCAGCAGGGAGCATATAGTTAAAACTGTAAATTCCGGTGACACCCACCACAGCAGAAGCCGACAGGAACCAGCCGGAAAGCGTCAGCAAACCAATACTTGCCAGCAGTGTGACGATCGCCAGAACGATCCCCAGGGTTAACATCCATTTGTGACGTTTATACAGCGTCAGATAAGGTAGCAAAGCGCGCATTTAGATGTCCTCCTGACGATGAGCCAGTAATGTCGCAAACGCCCCGTTGGCTGCGCTAAGTTCGGCATAAGAGCCTTGTTCAACGATCTGTCCGTCCTGCATCACCCAGATAACGTCCCAGTCGGCAAGATCTTCAAGTTGGTGTGTCACCATCAGCGTGGTCTGGCGGCGTGACGCTGCTTTCAACGCCTGCATCACGCGTTGTTCGCTGTGTGCATCAAGGCTGGCGGCGGGCTCGTCAAGCAGCAACAACTGACATGGATTGAGTAAGGCGCGAGCCACGGCAACGCGCTGCGCTTGTCCGACAGAAAGTCGAGCAGCCTGATCGCCTACTGGTGTATCCACACCCTGTGGCAGAAGTGGTAAAAACTCACTGACCCAGGCGCTGTCGAGTGCGGCCTGCAGCTGTTCTTCGCTGGCATCGGGGCGAGCGAGCAGCACGTTATCGCGTAACGTGGCGGCAGGGAGCTGCGGATTTTGTCCAACCCAGGACAGCTGTTTGCGCCAGCAATCAGGCGACAGGTCGCGCAGCTCAAAGCCGTTAATCCGCAGCGAACCCTGATAAGAGAGAAAACCGGACAGGACATTGAGCAACGAACTTTTGCCGGAACCGCTGCGGCCAACCAGCACCGCGCGTTGGCCCGCTGGCAGGGTAAAGTTGAGCGGACCTGCAAGCACTTTACCTTCCGGCGAGGTGATGACCAGATCTTCTGCTTCAATTGAAACTGCGTCTTTTGTTGTCAGCTCAATATCGCCACGCTCAGGATGTGCAAGCGGGGTTTCCATGAAGGTTTTCAGACTATCCGCGGCACCAACGGCTTGCGCTTTGGCGTGATAAAACGTGCCCAGATCGCGCAGGGGCTGGAAAAATTCCGGCGCCAGAATGAGCGCGAGGAAGCCAGCAGCCAATGTGACGCCTGTCCCGTAGTGGCCAAAATCGAGTTCACCGAGGTAGGAAAAACCGAAGTAAACCGCGACCAGTGCGATGGACAGGGAGGTAAAGAACTCAAGGACACCGGATGACAGAAACGCCAGGCGCAGGACTTCCATGGTGCGCTGGCGGAAATCTTGTGACGCTGCGCGGATGCTTTCTGTTTCAGCTTCACCGCGACCAAAGATTCTTAGCGTCTCCATACCCCGCAGGCGATCGAGAAAATGGCCACTGAGGCGAGCAAGAGCCTGAAAATTGCGGCGGTTAGCGTCGGCTGCACCCATACCAACCATCGCCATAAACAACGGGATCAGCGGGGCAGTTCCAAGCAGAATAAGGGCGGCTACCCAGTTTGACGGGAATACCGCTGCCACGATCAATAAGGGGACGCATACGGCCAGCGCCATTTGCGGCAGATAACGTGCATAGTAATCATGCATGTCATCAATCTGTTCCAGGATTAGCGTAGCCCAGCTCCCGGCTGGTTTGCCTTGTATCCAGGCGGGACCTGCTTGTTGCAGACGGTCAAGCACCTGGCGGCGAATCTCAAAGCGGATATGTTGGCCAGCATGAAACCCGACGTGTTCGCGTAACCTGACGACCCATGCTCGCAGGATGAAAATCAATACCAGCACAATGAAAGGGAGCAGAAGCGCCTCTCTGGGGATATTGTCCATGATCATATGGTCGAGAATTCGGGCCATGAGCCAGGCCTGAGCGACAATTAACAGGCCGCTCACGAACCCCAACAGGCGTGAAATGTTCAGCCATCGTTGGGAAATTACACTTTGCTGTTTTAACCAGCGGGTCAGCTCTTTTTGACGGGTTTTATTCATTGCACGCTTAGCAGGTGAGTTATTGGAATTTTTGGGCAGGACAATGTTACAACGAGGCAAAAATAAAGGCGACTTATAGTCGCCTTTTTTACTTTTGTTACTGATTTGTAAAACTTATTTGCAAGCGTCTGCCAGACCGTCGAGATAACGCTCTGCGTCAAGCGCAGCCATGCAACCGGTGCCTGCTGAAGTGATCGCCTGGCGATAAATATGGTCCATCACGTCACCGGCGGCGAATACACCCGGAATGCTGGTTTGGGTGGCGTTACCATGAATACCGGACTGAACTTTGATGTAGCCATTTTCCAGTTCTAGCTGACCGTCGAAAATGGCGGTATTCGGGCTGTGACCGATAGCGACAAACAGCCCTGCAACGTCAAGTGACTCGACGTTGTCAGTGTTTTGCGTATCGCGCAGGCGCAGTCCGGTTACGCCCATTTGATCGCCGGTCACTTCTTCCAGTGTGCGGTGGGTATGCAGCACGATGTTGCCGTTTTCGACTTTATCCATCAAACGCTTGATCAGGATTTTCTCGGCGCGGAAGCTGTCGCGACGGTGAATCAAATGCACTTCAGATGCGATATTCGCCAGGTACAGCGCTTCTTCAACAGCAGTGTTGCCGCCGCCGATCACCGCAACTTTTTGATTACGGTAGAAGAAACCGTCGCAGGTCGCGCAGGCGGAAACGCCACGGCCTTTGAAGGCTTCTTCTGAAGGCAGACCCAGGTAGCGTGCTGACGCACCGGTGGCGATGATCAGTGCGTCACAGGTGTATTCACCGCTGTCGCCGGTCAGACGGAAAGGGCGGTTTTGCAGATCAACTTTGCTGATATGATCAAAAATAATTTCAGTTTCAAATTTGGTCGCATGTTCGTGCATGCGTTCCATCAGCAATGGGCCTGTGAGATCGTGCGGATCGCCAGGCCAGTTCTCCACTTCTGTTGTTGTGGTCAACTGACCACCTTTTTCCATACCGGTAATCAGTACCGGTTGCAGGTTCGCGCGTGCAGCGTAGACCGCAGCGGTATACCCCGCAGGGCCAGAGCCCAGAATAAGAAGTTTACTGTGTTTGGTTGCGCCCATGAGATCCCCATAGTTGTTAGCAGGCAATGAGCAGGATTGTAGGGAATTTACAGGCGTAAAAAAAGAGTATGGCGATTTTGTTAACAATATGTGTAATAGCGGGAACCGATGAACGGCAGAATTAGTCGTAATACTATAACGATTTCTACTTAAAATCGGTCAGTTATAAGGTGATAAAATGACGATTTTCCATCACTGCGAATGAATAACTGGCATGTTGTACTAAAAATCGATGTTTTGCTTTGACAATCCCCTGCTGTTTTGCGAAAACATTCAAGGAAGAAAAAAACTGTGTCATGTATGTGCTGCATAATCATGCATGTAGATACCATGTTTACCGTGTTAGCGAAATCTACGCATGGTGTGGACAGATGCCATTCGTGATGTCGATAGCCGCCGACAGGCAACGGTCTTCTCACCATAAACCCAGACATTGCGAACCGAAAATCCCTCTGGGTTGCGGTTTATCTTGATGGGTAGCGACTCTGAACAGTGATGTTGGTAGAGTCAGGCAGGAGTAGGGAAGGAATACAGAGAGACAATAATAATGGTAGATAGTAAGAAGCGCCCTGGCAAAGATCTCGACCGTATCGATCGTAACATTCTTAATGAGCTGCAAAAGGATGGGCGTATTTCTAACGTCGAGCTTTCTAAACGTGTGGGACTTTCACCAACGCCCTGCCTTGAGCGTGTGCGTCGGTTGGAAAGACAGGGTTTTATTCAGGGCTATACAGCGCTGTTAAACCCGCATTATCTGGATGCATCACTTCTGGTTTTTGTTGAGATTACTCTGAATCGTGGCGCCCCGGATGTGTTTGAACAATTTAACTCTGCAGTACAAAAACTTGAAGAAATTCAAGAGTGTCATTTGGTTTCCGGTGATTTCGACTATTTGCTGAAAACACGCGTACCGGATATGTCAGCATACCGTAAGCTGTTGGGGGAAACCCTGCTGCGTCTGCCTGGCGTGAATGACACACGTACTTATGTAGTAATGGAAGAAGTCAAACAGAGCAATCGTCTGGTAATTAAGACGCGCTAACACGGAACAGGTGCAAAATCGACGCAGTTTGATTACACTCCTGTTAATCCATACAGCAACAGTGCCGGGGCAACCCGGTGCTGTTGTCCGTTTTAGCATCGGGCAGGAAAAGCCCGAAACCTGGAGAGCCGTTTTTGAGCCAGGAATACACTGAAGACAAAGACGTCACATTGACGAAGTTAAGCAGCGGGCGCCGACTTCTGGAAGCGCTACTGATCCTTATTGCCCTTTTTGCCGTCTGGTTGATGGCTGCCTTACTCAGCTTTAACCCTTCGGATCCCAGTTGGTCGCAAACCGCGTGGCATGAGCCTATCCATAATCTGGGCGGAATACCTGGAGCATGGCTGGCGGACACGCTGTTCTTTATTTTTGGCGTCATGGCCTACACTATCCCCGTCATCATTGTCGGTGGCTGCTGGTTTGCCTGGCGACATCAGGCCAGCGACGAATACGTCGATTATTTTGCCGTCTCGCTGCGCATTATTGGCGTTCTGGCGCTGATTCTCACTTCCTGCGGGCTGGCCGCAATTAACGCCGATGACATCTGGTATTTCGCCTCTGGCGGCGTGATCGGCAGTCTGCTCAGCACCACGCTACAACCATTGCTGCACAGCAGCGGCGGCACGCTGACGTTGTTGTGCATTTGGGCTGCGGGATTAACGCTGTTCACCGGTTGGTCATGGGTGAGCATTGCGGAAAAACTGGGCGGCTGGTTACTCAATATCCTGACGTTTGCCAGCAACCGTACCCGCCGCGACGATACTTGGGTCGATGACGAAGAATATGAAGACGAAGAAGAGTCTGTCGACGCCGCTGATGGCAAACCCCATGAATCGCGCCGAGCTCGTATCCTGCGCGGTGCGTTAGCGCGCCGTAAACGTCTGGCTGAGAAATTTACCAACCCGCTTGGTCGTCATACCGATGCGGCGCTGTTCTCCGGCAAACGCATGGATGATGAAGACGAAATTGAATACAGCGCCCGTGGCGTGGTTGCCGATCCTAATGATGTGCTGTTTTCCGGTAATCGCGCGACGCTGCCTGAATATGACGAACTTGATCCGCTCCTTAACGGCCACTCGGTGACCGAGCCTGTAGCTGCAGCAGCTGCAGCTACAACGGCCGCTCAGGCCTGGAGCGCACCGGTTGATCCGTTGCTGCAAACGTCGCCCGTGACCAACACTGTTATGGAGCAACCGGTCCCAACTGTGGCCTGGCAACCCGTGCCTGGCCCGCAAACCGGTGATGCCGCGATTGCACCAGCGCCTGAAGGTTATCCGCAGCCAGCCCAGTACGCGCAACCTCCGGTGCAGCAGCCGTATGAGCCATGGCAACAGCCGGTTGTGGAGCAGAGTCCGCAGCCGCAATATTACGCACAGCAGCCCGTTGAACCTGTTTATACGCAGCCTGTCGCGCCGCAGCCGGAACCTGCTTATCAGCCGGAGCCCGTGCTGCAACCTGTCTATCAACAGGATCCGATCTCTCAACAGAACGCCGCATTCCAGCAGCCGGCTTATCAGCCGGAGCCTGTGCAGCAACCTGTCTATCAGCAGGATCAAACTTTTCAACAGAGCAACCCGTTCCAGCAGCCTGTGGTTGAACAACCGCCGGTGGTGGAACCTGAGCCCGTGGTTGAAGAAGTTAAACCGACTCGTCCGCCGCTTTATTACTTTGAAGAAGTCGAAGAGAAACGTGCGCGTGAGCGTGAGCAACTGGCCGCATGGTATCAGCCGATTCCAGAACCTGCTCAGGAGCCTGAGCGTGTTAAGCCGTCTACGCCATCAATGCCGACGACTACATCCATACCACCGGTTGAGTCTGTTGCTGCCGTTGCACCGCTGGCCGCTGGCGTAAAAAGCGCCGCGTTAGGGGCAGGTGCCGCTGCCGCAGCTCCTGTCTTTAGCCTTGCAGGCAGCGGTACGCCGCGTCCGCAGGTGAAAGAGGGCATTGGCCCGCAGTTGCCGCGTCCGAATCGTGTGCGCGTGCCTACTCGTCGTGAGCTGGCGTCATATGGCATAAAACTGCCGTCACAGCGTATGGCTGAAGAGAAAGCGCGCGAAGAGCAGCTTGATACAGATGCGTACAGTGACGATGAAATGGATGCAATGCAGCAGGACGAGCTGGCACGTCAGTTCGCTCAGTCGCAGCAGCATCGTTATGGCGAAGAGTATCAGGACGATACCCACCAGACTGATGACGAAGATTCAGCCGCAGAAGCGGAGCTTGCTCGCCAGTTTGCTTCTTCTCAGCAGCAGCGTTATTCCGGTGAACAGCCTGCCGGAGCGAATCCGTTCTCCCTCGATGACTTTGAATTTTCGCCAATGAAAACGCTAGTGGATGAGGGTCCGCATGAGCCGCTGTTTACGCCTGGCGTAATGCCGGAGCCCGCGCCGCAGTACCAGGAACCAGTTGCGCCGCAGCAGCACTATCAGCAACCGGCACAGCCAGTTGCACCACAGCAGCACTATCAGCAACCGGCACAGCCAGTTGCACCACAGCAGCATTATCAGCAACCGGCACAGCCAGTTGCACCACAGCAGCATTATCAGCAACCAGCGCAGCCTGTTACACCGCCGCAGGATAGTCTGATCCATCCGCTGCTGATGCGTAATGGGGATAGTCGTCCGGCGCACCGTCCAAGCACGCCGCTGCCATCGTTAGATCTGCTCACGCCGCCGCCGAGCGAAGTTGAGCCGATAGATACGTTCGCACTAGAACAAATGGCACGTCTGGTGGAAGCGCGTCTGGCGGATTTCCGCATTAAAGCCGATGTGGTGAACTACTCTCCTGGCCCGGTGATTACCCGCTTTGAGCTTAATCTGGCTCCAGGGGTTAAAGCGGCGCGTATTTCTAACCTGTCACGAGATCTGGCGCGTTCATTGTCGACCGCGGCGGTACGTGTGGTCGAGGTTATTCCAGGCAAACCGTATGTCGGACTGGAGTTACCGAACAAAAAACGTCAAACCGTTTATCTGCGTGAAGTGCTGGATAACGCTAAATTCCGTGATAACTCATCTCCGCTGACTGTGGTGCTGGGCAAAGATATTGCAGGCGAACCGGTGGTGGCCGATCTGGCTAAAATGCCGCACCTGCTGGTGGCAGGGACAACCGGTTCCGGTAAGTCTGTTGGGGTGAATGCCATGATCCTCAGCATGCTGTACAAAGCGCAGCCGGAAGACGTTCGCTTTATCATGATTGACCCGAAAATGCTGGAACTTTCTGTTTATGAAGGTATTCCACATCTGCTGACTGAAGTTGTGACCGACATGAAAGATGCCGCCAATGCCTTGCGTTGGAGCGTCAATGAAATGGAACGTCGCTACAAACTGATGTCGGCGCTTGGCGTGCGTAACCTTGCCGGTTATAACGATAAGATTGCTGAAGCCGCCCGTATGGGACGTCCGATTCCAGACCCATACTGGAAGCCGGGCGACAGCATGGATGTTCAGCATCCGGTGCTGGAAAAACTGCCGTATATCGTGGTGTTGGTGGATGAATTCGCTGACCTGATGATGACCGTTGGCAAAAAGGTGGAAGAACTGATCGCTCGTCTGGCGCAAAAAGCGCGTGCGGCGGGGATCCATCTGGTGCTGGCAACCCAGCGACCATCAGTTGACGTTATCACCGGTCTGATTAAAGCGAACATCCCGACGCGTATCGCCTTTACAGTGTCCAGTAAAATTGACTCGCGTACCATCCTTGACCAGGGCGGCGCGGAATCGCTGTTGGGTATGGGTGACATGCTTTATTCTGCACCAAACTCGACGATCCCTGTACGTGTACACGGCGCCTTTGTACGCGATGAAGAAGTTCACGCGGTGGTGCAGGACTGGAAAGCGCGCGGCCGTCCACAATACGTTGATGGCATTACCTCTGACAGCGAAAGCGAAGGCGGCGGTGGCGGCTTTGATGGTGGCGAAGAACTGGATCCGCTGTTCGATCAGGCGGTGAACTTTGTTACTCAGAAACGCAAAGCCTCAATCTCCGGCGTCCAGCGTCAGTTCCGTATCGGTTACAACCGAGCGGCGCGCATCATCGAACAGATGGAAGCGCAGGGAATAGTCAGCGAACAAGGGCATAATGGTAATCGTGAAGTGCTGGCTCCGCCGCCCTTCGAATGATTGCAAAGTTAAGTAATTCAGTATTTTCTACTTTCCTCATGCTGATTTTTGGCCTGAAATGGATAGCAGAGGGATCTCCCCGTTGGGAGTGACGTATTTTGAGGAATAACGATGAAAAGAATCGCAATCACCTGTGCATTACTGTCTAGCTTTGTGGTGAGCAGCGTCTGGGCTGACGCTGCCAGCGACCTGAAAAGCCGTCTGGATAAAGTCAGTAGCTTCCATGCCAGCTTTACTCAGAAGGTCACGGACGGTAGCGGCGCGGCGGTGCAGGAAGGTCAGGGCGACTTATGGGTTAAACGCCCTAATCTGTTTAACTGGCATATGACGCAGCCTGACGAGAGCATCCTGGTTTCCGATGGTAAAACGCTGTGGTTCTTTAACCCGTTTGTTGAGCAGGCGACTGCGACCTGGTTGAAAGACGCCACGGGTAACACTCCGTTTATGCTGATTGCGCGTAACCAGGCCAGCGACTGGCAACAGTACAACATTAAGCAAAACGGCGACGATTTCGTGCTGACGCCAAAAACCAGCAGCGGTAACCTGAAGCAGTTTACTATCAATGTTGGGCGGGACGGGACGATCCACCAGTTTAGTGCCGTTGAGCAAGACGATCAGCGCAGCAGCTATCAGCTGAAATCCCAGCAAAATGGTGCGATTGAACCTTCGAAATTTACCTTTACCCCGCCGCAAGGTGTAACGGTTGACGATCAACGTAAGTAGAGGCGTGTGAGTGAGCAATCTGTCGCTCGACTTTTCTGATAATACCTTTCAGCCACTGGCCGCACGTATGCGGCCAGAAAATTTAGCGCAGTACATCGGCCAGCAGCATCTGCTGGCTGCGGGTAAACCCTTGCCGCGCGCCATCGAGGCCGGGCACCTGCACTCCATGATTTTATGGGGGCCGCCGGGGACGGGGAAAACCACGCTAGCCGAAGTTATTGCCCGTTACGCCAACGCCGATGTTGAACGAATTTCTGCGGTTACGTCTGGCGTAAAAGAAATTCGTGAAGCGATTGAGCGTGCGCGTCAGAATCGTAACGCAGGTCGACGTACTATCCTGTTCGTGGACGAAGTTCACCGTTTTAATAAAAGCCAGCAGGATGCGTTTTTACCGCATATTGAAGACGGTACCATCACGTTTATTGGCGCCACCACAGAAAACCCCTCGTTTGAACTGAACTCGGCACTGCTGTCGCGTGCGCGTGTTTATTTACTGAAGTCGTTAACCACCGACGATATTGAACAGGTGCTGGACCAGGCGATGTCAGACAAAGCCCGTGGTTACGGCGGCCAGGATATCGTACTGCCGCCAGAGACGCGTCGGGCGATTGCCGAACTGGTTAATGGCGACGCGCGGCGAGCGCTGAATACGCTGGAAATGATGGCCGATATGGCCGAAGTTGATGATTCTGGCAAGCGCGTATTGAAGGCCAAGTTGCTCACTGAAATTGCCGGTGAACGCAGCGCGCGTTTCGATAATAAAGGCGATCGCTTTTACGATCTCATCTCCGCATTACACAAATCGGTTCGCGGCAGCGCCCCGGATGCGGCACTTTATTGGTATGCGCGCATCATTAGTGCAGGTGGTGATCCGCTGTATGTTGCTCGTCGCTGTCTGGCAATTGCCTCTGAAGATGTGGGCAATGCCGATCCTCGCGCCATGCAGGTGGCAATTTCCGCATGGGACTGCTTTACCCGAGTGGGACCCGCGGAAGGTGAACGAGCGATTGCTCAGGCGATTGTTTATCTGGCCTGCGCGCCGAAAAGTAATGCGGTTTACACCGCCTTCAAAGCCGCGCTGGCTGATGCCCGCGAACGTCCGGATTACGACGTGCCGGTCCATCTGCGCAATGCGCCAACTAAGCTGATGAAAGAAATGGGCTATGGTCAGGAGTATCGTTACGCCCATGATGAACCAAATGCCTATGCCGCCGGAGAAGAGTACTTCCCGCAGGAAATGGCACAAACGCGCTATTATCACCCCACAAACAGAGGTCTTGAAGGCAAGATTGGCGAAAAGCTCGCCTGGCTCGCCGGACAGGATCAAAATAGCCCTATAAAACGCTACCGTTAGTGTTATCGTTGCGGTAATGTTGTCTCTGTATCCCTGTGACCGCAGGCTGTGGTCACTTTCTCCTATTTTAATTCGATAAGCACAGGATAAGCATGCTCGATCCCAATCTGCTGCGTAATGAGCCAGACGCAGTCGCAGAAAAACTGGCAAGCCGGGGCTTTAAGCTGGATGTAGATAAGCTGCGTGCTCTTGAAGAGCGTCGTAAAGTTCTGCAGGTACAAACTGAAAACCTGCAGGCAGAGCGTAACTCTCGATCGAAATCCATCGGCCAGGCAAAAGCGCGCGGGGAAGATATCGAGTCTTTACGTCTGGAAGTGAACAAACTGGGCGAAGAGCTGGATGCCGCGAAAGCTGAACTTGATACCTTACAGGCCGAGATCCGCGACATTGCGCTGACCATTCCTAACCTGCCAGCGGACGACGTTCCGGTGGGTAAAGATGAAAATGACAACGTTGAAGTCAGCCGTTGGGGTACTCCGCGTGAGTTTGATTTCGAAGTGCGCGATCACGTTACCTTGGGTGAAATGCACACGGGTCTTGATTTTGCCGCTGCGGTTAAGCTGACCGGCTCTCGTTTCGTCGTGATGAAAGGGCAGATCGCGCGCATGCACCGTGCGCTGTCTCAGTTCATGCTGGATCTGCATACCGAGCAGCATGGTTACAGCGAAAACTACGTTCCGTATCTGGTTAACCATGACACGTTGTACGGAACAGGGCAACTGCCGAAATTTGCTGGCGATCTGTTCCACACCCGTCCGCTGGATGAAGAAGCTGACAGCAGCAACTATGCGCTGATCCCAACGGCAGAAGTTCCGCTGACCAACCTGGTTCGCGACGAAATCATTGACGAAGATGCGCTGCCGATCAAAATGACCGCGCATACGCCGTGCTTCCGTTCTGAAGCAGGTTCTTACGGTCGTGATACCCGTGGTCTGATCCGTATGCACCAGTTCGATAAAGTTGAAATGGTGCAGATCGTTCGCCCGGAAGACTCTATGGACGCGCTGGAAGAGATGACCGGCCATGCCGAGAAGGTTCTTCAGCTGCTGGGCCTGCCGTACCGTAAGATCATCCTGTGCACAGGCGACATGGGCTTCGGCGCATGCAAAACGTACGATCTGGAAGTGTGGATCCCGGCGCAGAACACCTATCGCGAAATCTCCTCTTGCTCCAACGTGTGGGATTTCCAGGCTCGCCGTATGCAGGCGCGTTGCCGCAGCAAATCCGACAAAAAGACCCGTTTAGTACATACGCTGAACGGTTCCGGTCTGGCGGTTGGACGTACGCTGGTTGCGGTGATGGAAAACTATCAGCAGGCTGATGGTCGTATTCAGGTTCCGGAAGTGTTACGCCCGTACATGAATGGCCTGGAATTTATCGGCTAAGCTACCTTTCTTTGCTAAAAAAGCGCCTTAGGGCGCTTTTTTTATGCCCGTTTGACGTCGGACAATAACGCCTACCTCTATAGGAGTAATACTGCCTTCGAATGAAAGTCAGTATTTATCTCTGTCTTTTCGCAAATTCGGTATCTACCAGTCTGTATATCGACATATGTGCTATATAAAAATCTACATAACGAGTATTTCTCTTTTGTTTATTGTGAGCAGCAGAGTGAGCCACTATGAAAACTAAGATCCCCGATGCCATGCTGGCAGCTGAGGTTAGTCGCCGAGGTTTGGTGAAAACGACGGCGATAGGCGGACTGGCGGCGGCCAGTAGCGCGTTTACCCTGCCATTTACCCGTATTGCAAATGCTGCAGAAGCCCTTAATCCGACACAGGCCAATGAGAAAGTCATATGGAGCGCGTGTACGGTGAACTGTGGTAGCCGCTGTCCTCTGCGTATGCACGTGGTAGACGGTGAAATAAAGTATGTTGAAACCGACAACACCGGTGATGACAACTATGACGGCTTGCACCAGGTACGCGCCTGTCTGCGTGGTCGCTCCATGCGTCGTCGCGTTTATAATCCCGACCGTCTGAAATACCCGATGAAACGCGTCGGTAAACGTGGCGAAGGGAAATTTGAGCGCATCAGCTGGGATGAAGCCTACGACATCATTGCCAGCAATATGCAGCGTCTTATCAAAGACTACGGCAACGAGTCTATCTACCTGAACTACGGCACAGGTACGCTGGGCGGCACCCTGACACGCTCCTGGCCGCCAGGCAAAACGCTGGTAGCACGTCTGATGAACTGCTGTGGCGGCTACCTGAACCACTACGGTGACTACTCTTCAGCGCAAATCGCTGCCGGGTTGAACTACACCTACGGCGGCTGGGCAGACGGTAACAGCCCGTCCGACATTGAAAACAGCAAGCTGGTGGTTCTGTTCGGGAATAACCCAGGTGAAACCCGTATGAGCGGGGGTGGGGTAACCTATTACCTTGAACAGGCGCGACAAAAATCCAATGCCCGCATGATTATTATCGATCCTCGCTACACGGATACCGGCGCGGGTCGTGAAGATGAGTGGATCCCGATCCGCCCAGGTACCGATGCGGCATTGGTGAATGGTCTGGCGTATGTCTTGATCACCGAAAACATGGTTGACCAACCGTTCCTTGATAAATACTGCGTGGGTTACGACGAGAAAACCTTACCGGCCGACGCACCGAAAAACGGTCACTATAAAGCGTATATTCTTGGGCAGGGCAAAGACGGTATCGCCAAGACCCCGGAATGGGCAGCGCAAATTACCGGTATTCCTGCTGATCGAATCGTCAAACTGGCCCGTGAAATCGGTAGCGCTAAACCGGCATATATCAGTCAGGGGTGGGGACCGCAGCGCCATGCTAACGGTGAAATAGCGACCCGTGCCATTTCTATGCTGGCAATCCTTACCGGTAACGTTGGGATTAACGGCGGCAACAGCGGGGCGCGTGAGGGCTCATACAGTTTGCCGTTTGAACGTATGCCTACGCTGGAAAACCCAGTCGAAACCAGCATCTCTATGTTTATGTGGACGGACGCCATTGAGCGAGGTCCGGAGATGACGGCGCTGCGTGACGGTGTTCGTGGTAAAGATAAACTCGATGTTCCGATTAAGATGATCTGGAACTATGCCGGTAACTGTCTGATTAACCAGCACTCTGATATCAACCGCACACATGAAATCCTACAGGATGATAAGAAGTGCGAGATGATCGTCGTCATCGACTGCCATATGACTTCCTCGGCGAAATACGCGGACATTTTGCTGCCGGACTGCACCGCATCTGAGCAGATGGACTTCGCACTGGATGCCTCCTGCGGAAATATGTCGTATGTGATTTTCACCGATCAGGCGATCGAACCACGCTTCGAATGCAAGACTATCTACCAGATGACCAGTGAGCTGGCGAAACGCCTTGGTGTTGAGCAGCAGTTTACAGAAGGTCGTACTCAGGAAGAGTGGATGCGTCATCTGTACGAGCAGTCGCGAAAAGCCATTCCTGAACTGCCAACGTTTGAAGAATTCCGCAAGCAGGGGATCTTTAAACAGCGCGACCCACAGGGACATCACGTGGCCTACAAGGCGTTCCGTGAGGATCCTAACGCCAATCCGCTGACCACGCCGTCAGGTAAGATCGAAATTTATTCGCAGCAGCTTGCCGAGATCGCGTCAACCTGGGAACTGCCGGAAGGTGATGTGATTGATCCACTGCCGATTTATACCCCAGGCTTTGAGAGCTTAAACGATCCGCTGGTGGAGAAATTCCCTCTGCAGTTGACCGGCTTCCACTATAAGTCTCGCGTCCACTCGACCTATGGCAACGTGGATGTTCTGAAAGCATCCTGCCGTCAGGAAATGTGGATCAACCCGATGGATGCACAGCGACGCGGCATTAACAACGGCGACAAGGTGCGCATCTTTAACGATCGTGGTGAAGTGCACATCGAGGCGAAAGTAACGCCGCGTATGATGCCTGGCGTGGTGGCATTGGGCGAAGGGGCGTGGTATGACCCGGACGCAAAACGCGTGGACCAGGGCGGTTGTATTAACGTCCTGACGACCCAGCGTCCGTCTCCTCTCGCGAAGGGGAACCCATCACACACGAACCTTGTTCAGGTTGAAAAGGTGTAAGGAGTAACCGATGACAACCCAGTATGGATTTTTTATTGATTCCAGCCGTTGCACCGGTTGCAAAACCTGCGAACTGGCGTGCAAAGATTTCAAAAATTTAACCCCTGAAGTCAGCTTTCGCCGCATTTATGAGTACGCGGGCGGTGACTGGCAGGAAGACAACGGCGTCTGGCATCAGAACGTCTTTGCCTATTACCTCTCCATTGCGTGTAACCACTGTGAAGACCCGGCCTGTACCAAAGTGTGTCCGAGCGGTGCGATGCACAAACGTGAAGATGGCTTTGTCGTTGTCGATGAAGATGTGTGCATCGGCTGTCGCTATTGCCACATGGCCTGTCCTTACGGCGCACCACAGTATAATGCTGACAAAGGACATATGACCAAATGCGATGGTTGCCATGAGCGCGTCGCTGAAGGTAAGAAACCTATTTGCGTCGAGTCCTGTCCACTGCGTGCGCTGGATTTTGGCCCAATTGATGAACTGCGCAAAAAACACGGTACTTTGGCTGCGGTTGCGCCATTGCCGGGCGCGCACTTTACCAAACCGAGCATTGTTATCAAACCTAACGCCAATAGCCGCCCGACCGGCGATACCACAGGTTATCTGGCTAATCCGAAGGAGGTGTAAGATGGGAAGTGGATGGCATGAATGGCCGCTGATGATCTTCACGGTCTTCGGGCAGTGTGTGGTTGGCGGTTTTATCGTTCTGGCGCTGGCGTTGATGAAAGGGGGCTTACGCCCAGAATCGCAGCAACGCGTAATTACCTGCATGTTTGGGCTGTGGGTATTAATGGGCATTGGATTTATTGCTTCCATGCTCCATTTGGGCTCACCGATGCGCGCCTTTAACTCACTCAATCGCGTTGGGTCATCTGCGTTGAGTAACGAAATTGCCAGCGGCTCACTCTTCTTTGCCGTTGGCGGTATCGGCTGGCTGCTGGCTATGTTGAAGAAAATGTCGCCCGCATTACGCAATCTGTGGTTAGTTGTCACCATGGTGCTGGGTGTGGTTTTTGTCTGGATGATGGTGCGCGTGTATAACACCATCGATACCGTACCGACCTGGTACAGCGTCTGGACACCGCTGGGCTTCTTCCTGACGATGTTTATGGGCGGTCCGCTGCTGGGATATCTGTTACTGAGAATTGCTGGCGTGGATGGTTGGGCGATGCGTCTGCTGCCGGCTATATCAGTGCTTGCTCTGGTCGTGAGCGCCATCATGTCGGTAATGCAGGGGACTGAACTGGCGACAATCCACAGTTCGATTCAACAGGCCTCTGCGCTGGTTCCGGATTACGGTTCGCTGATGGCGTGGCGGATTGTGGCACTGGCCTTAGCGCTATGCTGCTGGATAGTACCGCAAGTGAAGGGTTACCAGCCTGCCGTTCCGTTGCTTTCTGTCGCGTTTATTCTGCTGTTAGTCGGCGAGCTGATTGGTCGTGGCGTGTTCTACGGGCTGCATATGACCGTCGGTATGGCGGTGGCGAGTTAATCCATAATATGCCGGATGGCGGCTCGTGCTTTATCAAGCCTACAATATCCGTAGGCCTCAAAGCTGCGCGCTATCCGGCTACATGTTAGGCTAGGGTTTTGCCCCAGTCTTTACTTCTGCTTAGTTAACGTGTCATAGCTGGTCATCAGATTGCGATAATCCGGAATGTGATTAGAGAACAACGTCGCCAGACCTTCGATATCGTTGCGCCAGTCGCGGTGCAGTTCGCATGCTACTCCGAACCATGTCATCAATTGAGCGCCTGCTTGAGACATCCGATCCCATGCTGAATGGCGGGTAATTTCATTAAACGTGCCTGAAGCATCGGTGACAACAAAGACGTCAAAACCTTCTTCAATAGCCGAGAGCGCTGGGAAAGCGACGCAAACTTCCGTCACGACACCAGCGATAATCAGCTGCTTTTTGCCGGTCGCTTTTACTGCTTTCACGAAATCTTCGTTATCCCATGCGTTAATGTTTCCTGGGCGAGCAATGTAGGGCGCATCGGGAAATTGAGCTTTCAGTTCCGGTACCAGCGGTCCGTTTGGTCCTGTCTCAAAACTGGTTGTCAGAATGGTTGGGAGGTTGAAGTATTTTGCTAAGTCACCGAGCGCAAGCACGTTGTTTTTAAATTTATCGGGATCGATATCCCGAACCAGAGAGAGCAGGCCAGCCTGATGGTCGACCAGCAGTACTGCCGCATTGTCTTTATCAAGTCTTACGTAAGGTTTAGTCATGGTATTTCTCCTGTTCAGTATCAGTGGGGGAAATTTGATGAGTTTAAGTCTACGAAAAGAACGATATTTGGATTAGATAGATAAATAGGAACTCACTGTTCTATTTTGAAGACAATGCAGCTCAGCATCCCGCATAGAGTTTAGTAAGAAATAAAAGTAAGGGGAGTCCATGAAATTTTTCGACTGAACGTAACGCGAGATTTTTGTTTTAGATCAATAAAAACAAGCAGATGTGTTTTTGTATTTTTTATCTATTCACATTAAGAATCAGTAATGCAAATCGAACGACCAGAAAGCGCCTCAGCCCTCTGATTCCGCCGATTGACAATGTTTTTAGCAGTGGCATGATGCGCATGAAATTTGAACTTCCTCACGGTTTTTATTCATGTCCACCTATACCCGTCCCGTCATGCTATTGCTGTGCGGGCTACTTCTGTTGACCCTGGCGATCGCCGTGTTAAACACGCTCGTCCCGCTTTGGCTCGCCCATGAAAATCTGCCCACCTGGCAGGTAGGCGTGGTGAGCTCGTCTTACTTTACCGGTAATCTGGTAGGGACGTTGCTGACAGGTTATTTAATAAAACACCTTGGTTTTAATCGCAGCTATTACATCGCCTCGCTTATTTTCGCCGCGGGCTGTGTCGGGCTGGGGATTATGGTGGGATTCTGGAGCTGGATGATATGGCGTTTTGTCGCCGGTGTTGGCTGCGCCATGATCTGGGTGGTCGTGGAAAGCGCGCTGATGTGCAGCGGGACGTCCCGTAATCGCGGACGGTTACTTGCCGCCTATATGATGATCTATTATGTGGGAACGTTTTTAGGCCAACTGCTGGTTAGTAAAGTATCAACAGAATTGATGAACGTCCTGCCGTGGGTGACGGGTACTATCCTGGCGGGTGTTTTGCCACTGCTCTTTACGCGCATTGCTAATCAGCAGGGCGATGAACAGCAGTCTACGCCTATTGTCTCCATGCTGAGGTTGCGTCAGGCGCGCTTGGGCGTTAATGGCTGCATTATTTCCGGGATCGTGCTGGGGTCTTTGTATGGCCTGATGCCGCTGTATCTCAACCATCAGGGGGTGAGCAACGCCAGCATTGGTTTCTGGATGGCGGTCCTGGTAAGTGCCGGTATTCTGGGTCAATGGCCGATTGGCCGTCTGGCGGACAAGCTGGGACGTCTGCTGGTTTTACGCGTCCAGGTCTTCGTGGTGATCGTCGGGAGTATCGCCATGCTGAACCAGGCGGCGATGGCGCCCGCGTTGTTTATGTTGGGTGCGGCAGGCTTTACCCTCTACCCGGTCGCGATGGCCTGGGCCTGTGAAAAGGTGGAACATCATCAGCTGGTCGCCATGAATCAGGCATTGTTATTGAGCTATACCGTGGGCAGCCTGCTGGGACCTTCATTTACTGCGATGCTGATGCAGAATTATTCAGATAGCTTGCTGTTTATCATGATCGCCAGCGTATCGTTTATTTATTTACTGATGCTGTTGCGTAAGACGGGCCATACGCCTAATTCTATTGCGCACATTTGACCTGATTTAACAGAATATGAACAGGTTCCCATACATACTGTTTATGTATGCTTTATGGGAACCTGCATTATTTAATTGCACACGTCTATCCTGAAAATAAAGTGTGCAGAAGGTTATAGTTTTACATCCTGCCGTTTCCGCTCGCTCATTTTACCGCGCATAATCCCACGCCTCATATATTGATAATCAAAAAGCTTCCACAAAGGATTGCGTATGGCTGGTGTGCAGGAAAAACAATTGCGATGGTACAACATTGCATTGATGTCATTTATTACCGTCTGGGGTTTTGGTAACGTCGTCAACAACTATGCTAATCAGGGATTGGTTGTTGTCTCCTCCTGGATATTTATTTTCGCGCTCTATTTTATTCCTTATGCGTTGATCGTCGGGCAGCTTGGCTCAACCTTTAAAGAGGGTAAAGGCGGCGTCAGTACCTGGATTAAACATACCATGGGGCCAGGGTTGGCCTATCTTGCTGCCTGGACCTATTGGGTTGTGCATATACCTTATCTGGCGCAAAAACCGCAGGCTATTCTGATTGCGCTGGGATGGGCGCTGAAGGGCGATGGTTCGTTGATTAAAGAGTACACCGTCGTGGCGTTGCAGGGACTGACGCTGGCGCTGTTTGTCTTTTTCATGTGGGTTGCGTCCCGTGGCATGAAGTCACTGAAAATTGTTGGGTCAGTTGCTGGCATCGCGATGTTTGTGATGTCCATTTTGTATGTCGTGATGGCGGTAACCGCGCCTGCAATTACGGATGTGCAAATAGCGACAACCAATATCACCTGGGAATCGTTTATCCCGCACATCGATTTTACCTACATTACTACGATCTCCATGCTGGTCTTTGCCGTGGGCGGTGCGGAGAAAATTTCGCCATACGTTAATCAGACACGTAATCCGGGCAAAGAATTTCCAAAAGGGATGCTCGTTCTGGCTGTTATGGTAGCGGTATGCGCGATTCTCGGGTCGCTGGCTATGGGAATGATGTTTGACTCCCGGCATATTCCAGATGACCTGATGACGAATGGTCAATATTACGCCTTCCAGAAATTGGGTGAGTATTATGGTATGGGTAATTCGCTGATGGTTATTTACGCGATTGCCAATACGCTGGGACAGATTGCGGCATTGGTATTTTCTATTGATGCACCGCTTAAAGTTCTTCTGGGTGATGCTGATCGTAAATATATTCCCGAGAGCCTGTGTAAAACCAACGCTTCCGGTACGCCAGTCAATGGTTATATTCTGACGCTGGTGCTGGTGGCGATTCTGATTATGTTGCCAACACTGGGAATTGGCGACATGAACAACCTGTATAAATGGCTATTGAATCTTAACTCTGTCGTGATGCCATTGCGTTATTTATGGGTGTTTGTGGCGTTTATTGCCGTTATTCGCCTGGCGCAAAAATATAAATCGGAATATGTCTTTATTCGCAACCGCTCGCTTGCGATGACCGTGGGGATCTGGTGCTTTGCCTTTACCGCATTTGCCTGTCTGACCGGGATCTTCCCGAAAATGGAAGCCTTTACCCCTGAGTGGACATTCCAGCTCACGCTGAATATCGTGACGCCATTTGTGCTGGTTGGACTGGGATTGATTTTCCCGCTACTGGCGAGAAGAGGGCGCTAAAGACGAGGGCAGGAGATAGCGTCGCTTTCTCCTGTTAACCGCGCCTTCGACTCAAATATTGTCGCTTAGATAGCAAAACGGCTGCCGTTCAGGGCAGCCGTTTCGTGGTGGCTAAAACTCAATACATCACTTTATGTCCATATTGCTCGAGAATGCCCTTCACGCGCTCCATGGTCTCTTTCTTCGGTGGTTTGACGCCATCCAGTTTGTACTCTTCGCCCATTGCCACCCATTTGTGTTTGCCCAGCTCGTGGTAAGGCAACAGCTCGATTTTTTCAACGTTACCCATATCGCGGGTAAATTCGCCGAGGCGGTGTGCGGAGTCATCGTCATCAGACCAGCCAGGTACGACAACATAGCGGATCCACACTTTGATGTCTTTGTTTGACAGGTAACGCGCGAACTCCAGCGTGCGATGGTTAGATACGCCGACCAGATTCTGATGGATTTCATCGTTCATCTGTTTGAGATCGAGCATGACCAGGTCGGTGACTTCCAGCAACTCATCGATCACCGGATCGTAGCGGCGAACAAAACCGTTGGTATCCAGACAGGTATGAATACCTTCTTTTTTACAAGCGCGGAACCAGTCACGTACGAATTCAGCTTGCAGGATAGCTTCGCCGCCAGACGCCGTCACGCCGCCGCCGGATGCGTTCATAAAGTGGCGATAGGTCACCACCTCTTTCATTAATTCGTCGACGGTGACTTCTTTACCGCCGTGTGTATCCCACGTGTCACGGTTATGGCAATACAGGCAGCGCATCAGGCAGCCCTGAAAGAAGGTAATAAAGCGGATGCCCGGGCCATCAACAGTGCCACAGGATTCAAAGGAGTGAATGCGACCAATAACTGACATTGCGGTGTTTCTCCAGGTGTGGCCCATCCGGGGCCAGTGTTAGTGCACAGTTATTAACTGTGTCGAGTCTGTTTTGGCTGCTATCCATACTTTTCGTCTTTCAAGCTGCATCTTTGTTAGCTTCCTTCGCTCACCCCAGTCACCTACTTCTGTACGCTCCAGGGGATTCACTCCGTTGCCGCCTCAATGCACCTCGAAATCCATCGAGTATATAAGTATAGATAGCTGACAAAGCAGGCTATTAAAAAGGCCCCACTTACGTGGAGCCTTTATTGTACGCTTTTTAAAGTACGATTTCAGTCAAAACCAATTACATGGTCTGAGTGAAGGTACGAGTAATAACGTCCTGCTGCTGTTCTTTAGTCAGGGAGTTAAAACGTACTGCGTAGCCAGAAACACGGATGGTCAGCTGCGGATATTTTTCCGGATGTTCCATCGCATCCAGCAGCATTTCGCGGTTCATGACGTTCACGTTCAGGTGCTGACCACCTTCGATGGACGCTTCGTGATGGAAGTAACCATCCATCAGACCAGCCAGGTTGGTCTTACGAACTTCGTCGTCTTTACCCAGAGCGTTCGGAACGATAGAGAAGGTGTAAGAAATACCATCTTTAGCGTAAGCAAACGGCAGTTTAGCAACGGAGGTCAGAGAGGCAACAGCACCTTTCTGGTCACGACCGTGCATTGGGTTAGCACCCGGTCCGAACGGCGCGCCAGCACGACGACCATCTGGGGTATTACCAGTTTTCTTACCATAAACCACGTTAGAGGTGATGGTCAGAACAGACTGAGTCGGGATAGCGTTACGATAAGTAGTCAGTTTCTGAATTTTCTTCATGAAACGTTCTACCAGGTCAACCGCCATGTCATCAACGCGAGAGTCGTTGTTACCAAACTGCGGGTATTCGCCTTCGATTTCGAAGTCGATAGCCAGACCGTCTTCGTCACGAATCGGTTTAACTTTCGCATATTTGATTGCAGACAGGGAGTCAGCAGCAACGGACAGACCAGCGATACCACACGCCATGGTGCGGATAACGTCACGGTCGTGCAGCGCCATCAGAGAGGCTTCGTAGCTGTACTTGTCGTGCATGTAGTGGATAACGTTCAGCGCGGTGACGTACTGTTTAGCCAGCCAATCCATGAAGTGATCCATGCGGTCCATAACTTCGTCGAAGTTCAGAACGTCGCCTTTGATCGGTTCAGATTTAGGACCAACCTGCATTTTCAGTTTTTCATCAACGCCACCGTTGATTGCGTACAGCATGGTTTTCGCCAGGTTTGCACGCGCACCGAAGAACTGCATTTGTTTACCAACAACCATCGGGCTTACGCAGCAAGCGATAGCGTAGTCGTCGTTGTTGAAGTCCGGACGCATCAGGTCATCGTTCTCGTACTGCAGAGAAGAGGTGTCGATGGACACTTTAGCGGCGAATTTCTTGAAGTTCAGAGGCAGTTTTTCAGACCACAGAACAGTGATGTTCGGCTCCGGAGAAGGACCCATGGTGTACAGGGTGTTCAGGAAGCGGAAGCTGTTTTTGGTAACCAGAGTACGGCCATCAACGCCCATACCACCGATTGATTCAGTTGCCCAAATCGGGTCACCGGAGAACAGTTCATCATATTCAGGAGTACGCAGGAAGCGAACCATACGCAGTTTCATGACCAGGTGGTCGATCATTTCCTGTGCGTCTTGCTCGGTGATTTTGCCTGCTTTCAGGTCACGTTCGATGTAAGCATCCAGGAAGGTGGATACGCGACCGAAGGACATTGCTGCACCGTTCTGAGATTTAACTGCGGCCAGGTAGCCGAAGTAAGTCCACTGGATAGCTTCCTGAGCGTTGGTAGCCGGACCAGAGATATCGCAGCCATATTTAGCAGCCATTTCTTTGATCTGACCCAGAGCGCGGTGCTGTTCAGCGATTTCTTCACGCAGACGGATAGTTGCTTCCAGGTTTACGCCGTTTTCCAGATCGGACTGCAGAGAGACGAACTGAGCGTATTTGTCTTTCATCAGGTAGTCGATACCGTACAGCGCAACGCGACGGTAGTCACCGATGATACGGCCACGGCCATACGCATCTGGCAGACCAGTCAGAACACCGGATTTACGGCAGTTCAGAATGTCTTTGGTGTAAACATCGAATACGCCCTGGTTGTGGGTTTTGCGGTATTCGGTGAAGATTTTTTTCAGCATCGGGTCCAGTTCGCGATTGTACGCTTTGCAGGAACCTTCAACCATTTTGATGCCGCCAAACGGAATGATCGCACGTTTCAGCGGAGCTTCAGTCTGCAGACCAACAATCTTCTCGAGCGCTTTGTTGATGTAGCCAGCGTCGTGAGAAGTGATGGTAGAAGCAACGGAGGTGTCAAAGTCAACAGGCGCGTGAGTGCGGTTTTCCTGTTTAACGCCTTCCATCACGCTGTCCCACAGTGCAGTGGTCGCATCAGTTGCGCCAGCCAGGAAGGACTCGTCACCCTCATACGGAGTGTAGTTTTTCTGAATGAAGTCACGTACGTTTACTTCATTCTGCCAATCACCTTTGGTAAAACCTTCCCAGGCTGTGGCTAACTTTTCATTAAGCTCGGACATGTAACACCTACCTTCTTAAGTGGATTTTTTATTTACTGCGTGTAATGGGCATCAACAGATTAATGATGATCGTTACCACGCAGATAAATGACCCAGTATGTCAACCCGACCAACAAACCGCCGCCGATAATGTTACCGATCGTAACCGGAATCAGGTTATCGGTGATGAAATTCATCACGGTCAGGTGAGAAAAATTCTCCGGAGAAGACCCAACTGCGGTCCAGAATTCCGGGGTGGCGAAATCGCGTATTACAATACCCATAGGGATCATAAACATGTTTGCGATACTGTGCTCAAAACCGCTGGCAACAAACATTGCGACCGGTAATACCATGATAAACGCTTTGTCCATCAGGCTGCGGCCCGAGTAGCTCATCCATACGGCCAGACACACCATCAGGTTAGCCAGGATACCAAGGCTCACTGCCTCAACAAAAGTATGGTGCACTTTGTGGTCGGCTGTTTGCAGAACGTTGAGCCCCCATGCGCCGTTGGCGGTCATATACTCGCCAGAAA
Source organism: Citrobacter sp. C13 (assembly GCF_014596815.2). Lineage (NCBI taxonomy): Bacteria > Pseudomonadati > Pseudomonadota > Gammaproteobacteria > Enterobacterales > Enterobacteriaceae > Citrobacter > Citrobacter sp. C13. Next base: position 3,110,859 of record NZ_CP115024.1, on the reverse strand, counting down.
GCCACATGAGTAACACAAAGATCAGGGCGCCAATCAGGTTGCCGACATAAACGTTAAGCCAGTTTTTCGCTAACTGACCCCAGGTAATACGACCACTGGCTTTAGCAACGACGATCAGTACGGTTGAAGTGAAGAGGTCTGCACCGCAGACAACACAAAGGATCAGCCCCAGGGAAAAGCAGATACCACCTACTAATTTCGCCATGCCGAAAGGCATAGTACCAGTGCCGGTTGTGGCGGTGATATAGAAAACAAAGGCAATTGAAATGAATACACCGGCAGTAATTGCCAGATAGAACGTCTTAAGCGGATGTTTCGTTGCTTTATAGACGCCTGCTTCTTCGGCAACTTTGGCCATTGCAGCAGGTAGAATAAGATCAAAAGGGTTGTCAGCTTTCACACTAACTCTCTCTTTATTAAGTCGGCGACGAGATACTAACAAAGCATTATAGATGAGAATTTGATATAGATCATATCTCGCCTGGCTTATAGGCCCGTAAGACGCATGGTTTTTATGCGATTACGGTGTAACATGTTGATTATCCATATAAAAATAAATTTTAAAAATTATAAAGTGAGTTGAATTTTTTCTTTCAGCCTCCTATGGGACGGTTAATTAAAATGGAGTAATTGAGATAAAAAAACACATTAATAAGCTAAATTTTTTAATATCAACTACTAATATTTAACCTTGCCTTTACATTTATTTTTTGGTTTGACCAAAATAAAAAACGGGGCGCTTTAAGCGCCCCGTAATATAGCTCAGACAATACATTTAGCCTACTCGAGGCAGGTTGTTTGTCACTATTTTGACCAGTGTGCCGCTTTCGCGCGTTGCAATTTCTCATAGGCTTTCAGCAGAGACTGATGTGCCGGGAATGCGTGCAGATCGCTGTCTACTGGCTGAAGTCCATAAAACGGCGCTTCACCACTCAGTGCCGCACTTGCCGCTTCAACCGCCTCAGCGCCGTACATGCGGACGAATGCGTTCAGATACTGCAGCGGCTGACGGTCTTCTTCCTGAGACAGCAGCAACAATGTTTGCAGGCAGCGATAGTAGTTTGCACGTTCCGCGCTAAAGACGGAGGCGTTAAATTCCATCGTCCATTCGGTCCACACCAGGGCTTGCTCCAGATCGCCACCGGCCAGCGCCAGCATCACTTTAAGCTCGCCAATACGCAGGGTGTACCAACCGTTATCCGCACCGGTCGCCAGACCGAGCAGCTCGCGCACGCGGGTGAAGTCGTCAAAACCTTCTTCATCCAACTGTTCAATCAGATTGAGGTAGTCTTCTTTATCCCACTCACTGCCTGGCAGCGAGAGAATGGTGTCACGCAGATGGGTGCCCATAGCGTTGTTGGCTAACCACAGATCTTCTGCCGGATAGATGTCAGACATTCCCGGAACAATAATGCGGCACGCGTAAACGCCCAGGTGCTCATAGTCAGCGATATACACTTCTTTATCTTCAGCATTGAAGATAGCCATCAGGGTGGCGAACTCTTCTTCCGTGGTGCCGGAGAAATTCCAGTCAACGAACGGATAGTTGGCATCCTGCTTGAACAGATCCCAGGAGATCAGACCGCTGGAATCGATGAAGTGAGTTTCAAGGTTGGTATGTTCTGCCACTTCCTCATCGTCGAAGGTCGGTGGGGTGAAGACATCAAGATCCTTCAGACTACGGCCCTGCAGCAGTTCAGTCACGGTACGCTCCAGCGCAACGCCGAAATCCGGGTGTGCGCCGAAGGAGGCAAAGCAGGTACCGTTGGCCGGGTTGAACAGGACAACGCAAATCACCGGATACTTGCCGCCCAGCGAGCCATCGTAGGCAAAAATTGGGAAACCTTCCGCTTCCAGTGTGGCGATGGACTCCACCACTGCCGGATAGCGCGCCATCACCTCGGCCGGGATTTCCGGCAGGCTGATGCTTTCGGCGATAATACGGTTCTTCACATGGCGCTCAAAGACTTCAGACAGGCCCTGAACGCGAGCTTCGTTAGGTGTGTTACCCGCAGACATGCCGTTAGAAACATACAGGTTGCCGATAATATTCATCGGAATGTAGACGGTCTGGTTATCAGATTGGCGGGTAAACGGCAGGCCGCAGACGCCACGTTCTTCATTACCAGACTGTAGATCGATAAGCATGCTGCCGGTCAGTTCGTTATCTGGATCGTAAAACGCACGCAGACGCGCATCCAGTAAACCTTCTGGAACATCGTCTTCTTCAGTCAGCGGGAACCATTTTTCGTTCGGATAATGCACGAACAGGCCATTGGCGATAGTTTCGCCCAGCCAGAAATCTGCAAAGAAGTAGTTAGTCGACAGACGCTCAAAGTATTCACCCAGCGCAGAAGCCAGCGCCGCTTTTTTTGTCGCGCCTTTACCGTTGGTGAAGCACAGCGCGCATTCTTTGTCGCGAATATGTACAGACCAGACGTTAGGGACGGGATTCAGCCACGAAGCTTCTTCAATTTGAAAACCGAGGTCGAGCAATTTTTGCTGGAAGCGAGCGATGGAGTCTTCCAGAGCGGCATCTTTGCCGGGGATAAATGTTTGCGTCATGAAAATCACTTTTGTCGTACGGAAAGCGCGCAATGATACGGGTTTTCAATGAACGGCGCTATCGTCGCCGGAGCCCATGCGTAAATAAAAGCATTGGCTATGCTTTCTTACAGCCAATCACGTTTAGAGCATATTAATGAAAGCTTTCGATTTACACCGTATGGCGCTTGATAAGGTGCCCATGGATTTTCTGGGGGAAGTTGCGCTACGCAGCCTTTACACCTTTATATTGGTTTTTCTGTTTTTAAAAATCACCGGACGTCGTGGCGTACGCCAGATGTCGCTTTTTGAAGTCCTTATCATCCTTACGCTGGGTTCCGCCGCGGGAGACGTGGCGTTTTATGACGATGTTCCGATGCTGCCGGTGCTGGTGGTCTTTATTACTCTTGCTGTGCTGTATCGGCTGGTAATGTGGCTAATGGCACATAGTGAAAAAATGGAGGACCTGCTGGAGGGCAAACCCGTCGTGATCATTGAAGACGGCGAGCTGGCATGGTCAAAGCTCAATAGCGCCAATATGACGGAATTTGAATTCTTTATGGAACTGCGTTTGAACGGCGTGGAGCAATTGGGACAAGTGAAACTGGCTATTCTGGAGACGAATGGGCAAATCAGCGTCTACTTCTTTGCTGATGAAGACGTAAAGCCGGGGCTCAGTATTCTGCCTAAACGTTGTACGCAACGATTTAAAGTAATACCTGAAGCAGGGGACTATGCCTGCATACGTTGTAGCGAAGTGGTGCAAATGAGCGCCGGAGATCATCAATTATGTCCGCGCTGTGCAAATCCAGAATGGTCGAAGGCCAGTCGGGCAAAACGGGTTACCTGACAGCAAAAATCTCGGTTTTTACCCGTCAATCCGATAGATTCTGTTGTGTGACCGATGACACATTTTTACCCTTGCCAGTTTTACCCATTGCGGCGCGTGTCACTGAATGATAAAACCGATATCCACAGGAATAACTTATACCAATGTCTGTCACCGGATTATCGTCAATGACAGGATGTTGATTGGACAACAACACAACGTGGTGAGGGGAAATGGCTCAGGTCTTCAATTTTAGTTCAGGTCCGGCAATGTTACCGGCAGAAGTACTTAAACTGGCTCAACAGGATCTTTGTGACTGGAACGGTCTTGGCACGTCAGTGATGGAAATTAGCCACCGTGGCAAAGAGTTCATCCAGGTCGCAGAGGAAGCGGAGCAGGATTTTCGCGATCTTCTCAGCATCCCCTCCAACTATAAAGTGTTGTTCTGCCATGGTGGTGGTCGTGGGCAATTCGCGGGTATACCGTTAAATATTCTGGGCGATAAAACCACCGCGGATTACGTCGATGCCGGTTATTGGGCCGCCAGCGCAATTAAAGAAGCGAAAAAATACTGCACGCCAAACGTTATTGATGCCAAAGTCACCGTGGACGGCCTGCGTGCTGTTAAGCCGATGAGTGAATGGCAACTTTCTGATAACGCGGCATACCTGCACTATTGCCCGAACGAAACCATCGATGGCATTGCGATCGATGAAACGCCGAATTTTGCCAGCAACGTTGTGGTCACGGCGGATCTGTCCTCTACCATTCTTTCCGCACCGCTTGACGTTAGCCGTTATGGCGTAATTTATGCTGGGGCACAGAAAAATATCGGCCCGGCCGGCCTGACGATTGTCATCGTCCGTGAAGATTTGCTGGGTAAAGCTCATGTCTCATGCCCGTCAATCCTCGACTATACCGTGCTGAATGACAACGATTCCATGTTCAATACGCCGCCAACCTTTGCCTGGTATCTGTCTGGCCTGGTCTTTAAATGGCTGAAAAAGCAGGGCGGTGTTAATGCGATGGATAAAATTAACCAGCAAAAAGCGGAATTGCTCTACGGCGTAATCGATAACAGCGATTTCTACCGTAACGATGTGGCGAAATCCAACCGTTCACGCATGAACGTACCGTTCCAGCTGGCTGACAACGCATTGGATAAACTGTTCCTGGAAGAGTCTTTTGCTGCGGGCCTGCACGCGCTGAAAGGGCATCGTGTAGTCGGCGGTATGCGTGCGTCCATCTACAATGCCATGCCGCTTGAAGGTGTTAAAGCACTGACCGATTTCATGGTCGATTTCGAACGCCGCCGCGGCTAATCTGCTGTACTTTTCATCCCCACAGCTCGTCTGTGGGGTTTTTATGTCTGTTTTTGAGAGTCGAGTTTCATGGAATCCCTGACGTTACAACCCATTGCGCGGGTGGATGGCACCATCAATCTGCCTGGATCCAAAAGTGTTTCTAACCGCGCTTTGCTGCTGGCTGCATTAGCCAATGGCACCACTGTCCTGACCAATCTGCTGGACAGCGATGATGTTCGCCATATGCTCAATGCTCTGAATGCGTTAGGGATTAGCTATACCCTTTCTGCCGATCGTACCCGCTGCGAGATAGTTGGCAATGGCGGTGTGTTGCACGCAGAAGGTGCAGTTGAGCTGTTCCTTGGTAACGCCGGAACCGCAATGCGCCCGCTGGCCGCAGCGTTATGTCTGGGCAGCAATGACATCGTGCTGACGGGCGAACCGCGCATGAAAGAGCGCCCGATTGGCCATCTGGTTGATGCGTTGCGCCAGGGCGGAGCCAAAATTGACTATCTGGAGCAGGAAAACTATCCACCTTTACGTCTGCGCGGTGGCTTTACCGGAGGCCAGGTTGAGGTAGACGGTAGCGTTTCCAGCCAGTTCCTCACTGCGTTGCTGATGACTGCGCCGCTGGCGCCGCAGGATACGACGATCGCAATTAAAGGTGACCTGGTATCCAAACCTTACATTGATATCACACTGAACCTGATGAAAACGTTTGGTGTTGAAATTGAAAATCAAAACTACCAGCGCTTTGTCGTGAAGGGGCAGCAGCAGTATCAGTCACCGGGTGCATACCTGGTTGAAGGTGATGCTTCTTCCGCTTCCTATTTCCTTGCGGCGGGTGCTATTAAAGGCGGTACGGTAAAAGTTACCGGGATTGGCCGCAACAGCATGCAGGGTGATATTCGTTTTGCCGATGTACTGGAGAAAATGGGTGCAACCATTACATGGGGAGACGATTTTATTGCCTGTACTCACGGCGAGTTGAACGCAGTGGATATGGATATGAACCATATTCCTGATGCGGCGATGACCATTGCAACGGCGGCGCTGTTCGCTAAAGGCACCACGACATTACGTAATATCTACAACTGGCGCGTCAAAGAGACCGATCGTCTGTTCGCGATGGCGACGGAGTTACGCAAAGTTGGCGCGGAAGTGGAAGAGGGGCATGACTTTATCCGCATCACCCCGCCTGCAACATTGCAATTTGCGGACATCGCGACCTACAACGATCACCGCATGGCGATGTGTTTCTCGCTGGTGGCGCTGTCTGACACGCCGGTGACCATTCTTGACCCAAAATGTACCGCCAAAACCTTCCCGGATTATTTCGAACAGCTTGCTCGTATTAGTACATCTGCCTGATTTTATTGCCGCACTTTCGGGTGCGGCACATTCTGACATCTCCGATTGCCTATTTATTCTACACTCAGCTTCAATGATTCTGCATTTTTCACACAAAGATAACGATCGTTGGCGTTGGCGCGTATAATGCGCGGCGTTCACGTTAATGTACGCCCTTTTAAGGAGAAAAAGATGACGGCAATTGCCCCGGTTATTACCATTGATGGCCCAAGTGGTGCAGGTAAAGGCACCTTGTGCAAGGCAATGGCGGAAGCATTGCAGTGGCATCTGTTAGATTCAGGCGCGATCTACCGCGTACTGGCGCTCGCAGCGTTACATCACCATGTTGATGTCACATCTGAAGATGCTCTGGTACCGCTTGCCTCACACCTTGATGTGCGTTTTATCTCAACAGACGGCAACCTGGAAGTCATTCTTGAAGGTGAAGATGTCAGCGGTGAAATACGTACTCAGGAAGTAGCGAATGCCGCCTCTCAGGTTGCGGCGTTTCCCCGCGTGCGTGAAGCGTTATTACGTCGTCAACGCGCATTTCGCGAATCCCCAGGTCTGATTGCTGATGGACGTGATATGGGCACCGTGGTGTTCCCGGATGCGCCGGTGAAAATTTTTCTGGACGCCTCCTCGCAAGAACGTGCGCATAGACGTATGCTACAGTTGCAGGAGAAGGGCTTTAGTGTTAACTTTGAACGCCTTTTGGCCGAGATCGAAGAACGCGATTATCGCGATCGTAATCGTGCTGTAGCGCCGCTGGTTCCCGCTGCTGATGCTTTAGTTTTGGATTCAACCCGATTAAGCATTGAGCAAGTGATTGAAAAAGCGTTACAATACGCGCGCCAAAAACTGGCTCTCGCTTAAGTGCGACCGAATTTGCAGTACCCCCGTTGCAATGGATTGACAGCGGGTATGTTAAACAACCCCATCCGGCATGGAGCCAGGTGGACGTTAAATATGAAACCTGAAGATTAAACATGACTGAATCTTTTGCTCAACTGTTTGAAGAATCCTTAAAAGAAATCGAAACCCGTCCGGGTTCCATCGTTCGTGGTGTTGTTGTTGCTATCGACAAAGACGTAGTACTGGTTGACGCTGGTCTGAAATCTGAGTCCGCCATTCCGGCAGAGCAGTTCAAAAACGCCCAGGGCGAGCTGGAAATCCAGGTTGGTGACGAAGTTGACGTTGCTCTGGATGCAGTAGAAGACGGCTTCGGTGAAACCCTGCTGTCCCGTGAAAAAGCTAAACGTCACGAAGCTTGGATCACGCTGGAAAAAGCTTACGAAGAAGCTGCAACCGTTACTGGTGTTATCAATGGCAAAGTCAAGGGTGGCTTCACTGTTGAGCTGAATGGTATTCGCGCGTTCCTGCCGGGTTCCCTGGTAGACGTTCGTCCGGTCCGCGACACGCTGCACCTGGAAGGCAAAGAGCTTGAATTCAAAGTAATCAAGCTGGATCAGAAGCGTAACAACGTTGTTGTTTCCCGTCGTGCCGTTATCGAATCCGAAAACAGCGCAGAACGCGATCAGCTGCTGGAAAACCTGCAGGAAGGCATGGAAGTTAAAGGTATCGTTAAGAACCTCACTGACTACGGTGCATTCGTTGATCTGGGTGGCGTTGACGGCCTGCTGCACATCACCGACATGGCATGGAAACGCGTTAAGCATCCGAGCGAAATCGTAAACGTTGGCGACGAAATCACTGTTAAAGTGCTGAAGTTCGACCGCGAGCGTACTCGTGTATCTCTGGGCCTGAAACAGCTGGGCGAAGATCCATGGGTAGCTATCGCTAAGCGTTATCCGGAAGGTACCAAACTGACTGGTCGCGTGACCAACCTGACCGACTACGGCTGCTTCGTTGAAATCGAAGAAGGCGTTGAAGGCCTGGTTCACGTTTCCGAAATGGATTGGACCAACAAAAACATCCACCCGTCCAAAGTTGTTAACGTTGGCGATGTAGTGGAAGTTATGGTTCTGGATATCGACGAAGAACGTCGTCGTATCTCCCTGGGTCTGAAGCAGTGCAAAAACAACCCATGGCAGCAGTTCGCGGAAACCCACAACAAGGGCGACCGTGTTGAAGGTAAAATCAAGTCTATCACTGACTTCGGTATCTTCATCGGCCTGGACGGCGGCATCGACGGCCTGGTTCACCTGTCTGATATCTCCTGGAACGTTGCAGGCGAAGAAGCAGTTCGTGAATACAAAAAAGGCGACGAAATCGCAGCAGTTGTTCTGCAGGTTGACGCAGAGCGTGAGCGTATCTCTCTGGGCGTTAAACAGCTCGCAGAAGATCCGTTCAACAACTGGGTTGCACTGAACAAGAAAGGCGCAATCGTAAACGGTAAAGTCACTGCAGTTGACGCTAAAGGCGCAACCGTAGAACTGGCTGACGGCGTTGAAGGTTACCTGCGCGCTTCTGAAGCTTCACGTGACCGCGTTGAAGATGCAACTCTGGTTCTGAGCGTAGGCGACGACGTTGAAGCTAAATTCACCGGCGTTGATCGTAAGAACCGTGCAATCAGCCTGTCTGTTCGTGCTAAAGACGAAGCTGATGAGAAAGATGCAATCGCAACTGTTAACAAACAGGAAGATGCTAACTTCTCTAACAACGCAATGGCTGAAGCTTTCAAAGCAGCTAAAGGCGAGTAATATTGAGTGCTCTAAATCCTTTGTGCTGTTAACGGCACAAAGGGTGACGAGTAGCTTGACAGATTACAGGATTCGTCCTGTAATCAATGACAAAGGGCGGCTACGGCCGCCCTTAATCAATGCAGCAGCTAATTATGCCTTTAAGGAACCGGAGGAATCATGACCAAGTCAGAATTGATTGAAAGACTTGCAACCCAGCAACCTCATATTCCCGCGAAAGCGGTTGAAGATGCAGTTAAAGAGATGCTGGAACATATGGCCTCGACTCTTGCGCAGGGCGAGCGTATTGAAATCCGCGGTTTCGGCAGCTTCTCTTTGCATTACCGCGCACCACGTACCGGACGTAATCCGAAGACCGGCGATAAAGTGGATCTGGAAGGGAAATACGTTCCGCACTTTAAACCAGGTAAAGAATTGCGCGATCGCGCCAATATTTACGGTTAAGTTTTTAACGAGACTTAACGCCGAGAAAAGCACCCAAATGGGTGCTTTTTTCATTTCTGTCCACCTATCCTGGAATCCTCATCCCAGTTAATTTGTACGTTACAACCATCACTAAATGTCTGCGGAACTCAGGTCGTATAACGATAAATTGATGCCAGACAACCGTCGAAGAGTACTGCACACTCCCTGTAACAGGGAGGTGATTGATGAAAATAACAACGGTGAGTACCTGCGCATTACTCGGTATCCTCCCACTCATGCTATTACCCATGCTGCCAGGCATGTTGTGTATCGGCATTGTATTTTGTCTGACATGTCTGCTCTGTTTTCTCCCCTACAAATATATGCGTTCCGCCGGACTAACCCTGCTGTTTTTTCTTTGGGGAATCCTGGCCGCGGAAGAGGCTATGTGGGCAGGTAATACGCTGCCTGCGAAAACCCAGCAAGCCATTGTGCGGATATCCGGAACTGACAATATGACAACGCACTACGGCCAGATCACTCACCTTCAGGGGAAACGAATCTTTCCTGCGCAAGGAATCGTCTTGTACGGGCAGTATTTACCCGGTGATGTTTGTGCGGGTCAGACATGGGCGATGACGTTGAAAGTCCGCGCTGTACACGGTCAATTAAACGAAGGCGGATTTGATAGCCAGCGTTACGCATTGGCGCAGCATCAACCGCTGACGGGACGATTCTTGCAGGCTTCGGTAATCACACCACAATGCAGTTTGCGTTCGCGGTATCTCGCCTCGCTGAAAACGGCACTCACCGACTATCCCTGGCAGCAGGTCATACTGGGTCTGGGAATGGGGGAGCGCTTGTCTGTGTCACAAGAGGTGAAAATAATTATGCGTGATACCGGCACGGCTCATTTGATGGCTATCTCCGGGCTGCATATTGCGCTTGCTGCATTACTGACCGCAGGATTGATACGTGCTGGACAATTTTTTATGCCAACAAGGTGGATTTGCTGGCAGATGCCATTAGTGGGTGGAATTGTCTGCGCCACATTTTATGCCTGGCTGACGGGGCTGCAACCCCCGGCATTACGAACGGTTGTTGCGCTGCTAGTCTGGGGAGCGCTGAGACTTAGCGGCAGGCAGTGGAGTGGATGGTCGGTCTGGATTTGCTGTCTGGCAGCCATCGTGGTGGTGGATCCTGTTGGTGTTCTTTCGCAAAGCCTATGGTTGTCTGCGTCCGCCGTTGCAGCACTGCTGTTCTGGTACCAATGGGTACCGCTCCCGGACTGGCCGCTGTCGCGTGCTGGACGTCAATTTCTGGCGCTGGCTCATCTGCAATTGGGTATTACGCTTCTGCTTCTTCCCGTGCAAATCGCAATGTTTCACGGTTTTAGTCTGACCTCGTTTCTGGCTAATTTGTTTGCCGTCCCTTTGGTCACGTTTGTTTCCGTATCCTTGATATTAGCAGGCATGATCATGCATTTAGCCGGGACGGTGATGGTTGAATCAAGCCTGTGGTATCTGGCGGATCGTTCTCTGGCGCTGCTATTTTGGGGGCTCAGAAGTCTGCCTGAAGGGTGGATCAATATTGATGCACGCTGGCAATGGCTCGCATTTTTACCCGGAATGATGATTATCGCATGGCGACTAAATATCTTGCGTACGCTACCGGTGATCTGTTTCTCTGTGCTCCTTTTGCTGAGTGGGCCGCTTTGGCGTGCACCGCGTACTGATGTGTGGCAAGTGCATATGCTGGATGTCGGGCAGGGGCTGGCGATGGTGATCGCGCGAAATGGGAAAGCGCTGCTTTACGATACCGGTCTGGCATGGCCTGAAGGCGATAGCGCACAACATCTGATTATTCCCTGGTTGCGTTGGCATAATCTGGAGCCAGAAGGAATTATTTTAAGCCATGAGCACATGGATCACCGCGGCGGGTTGCACTCCTTACAACAAGCCTGGCCGTCGCTATGGGTAAGAAGTCCGCTGAGCTGGAAAGGTCATCTCCCGTGTTTTCGCGGAGAGCATTGGCAATGGCAAGGGTTAACCTTCAGTGCGCACTGGCCTGTGCGTGGAAATACAGACCAGGGGAATAACCACTCCTGTGTGGTTAAGGTCGATGACGGATATCAGAGTATTCTGCTGACCGGCGATATCGAATCTCCTGCTGAACAAAAAATGCTAAGTCACTATTGGCAGCACCTTCAGTCGACGGTGATGCAGGTTCCACATCATGGCAGCAATACTTCATCATCACTGGCACTCATTCAGCGGGTTGACGGGCAGGTCGCACTCGCCTCTGCATCCCGTTACAACGCCTGGCGTCTGCCGTCCTGGAAAGTGAAGCAACGTTATCGGCAACAAAATTATCAATGGCTGGATACCCCCCATCAGGGACAGATTACGCTGGATTTTTATCAAAAAAACTGGCGCATACGCAGCATGCGGGATCAGATTTTACCTCGTTGGTATCATCAGTGGTTTGGCGTGTCGGAGGATAACGGGTAGAATATGCGGCTATTCTAACAAATGCTGGTTTTTTGAATGCATAACGATAAAGATCTCTCTACGTGGCAGACGTTTCGCCGACTATGGCCAACCATAGCGCCTTTTAAATCGGGTCTGATCGTGGCGGGTATAGCGTTAGTCCTTAACGCGGCCAGCGATACCTTCATGTTATCGCTCCTTAAACCATTACTGGATGATGGTTTTGGTAAAACGGATCGCTCGGTGCTGCTGTGGATGCCGCTGGTGGTCATTGGGCTGATGATAGTTCGTGGCTTAACCAGCTATGTCTCCAGCTACTGTATCTCATGGGTGTCAGGCAAAGTGGTCATGACCATGCGCCGCCGCCTGTTTGGTCATATGATGGGCATGCCCGTCTCCTTTTTTGATAAACAGTCTACAGGGACATTGTTATCACGTATTACCTATGATTCAGAACAGGTTGCGTCATCGTCTTCCGGCGCGCTGATCACCGTGGTACGTGAAGGGGCCTCAATCATTGGCCTGTTTATCATGATGTTCTATTACAGCTGGCAGCTGTCGCTGATCCTGATTGTACTGGCGCCAATTGTGTCAGTGGCAATCCGTGTGGTTTCCAAGCGCTTTCGTAGCATCAGTAAAAACATGCAAAACACCATGGGGCAGGTTACGACCAGTGCGGAGCAGATGCTGAAAGGCCATAAAGAAGTTCTGATTTTTGGTGGTCAGGAAGTTGAAACCAAGCGCTTTGATAATGTCAGCAACAAGATGCGTTTGCAGGGAATGAAGATGGTTTCTGCTTCTTCTATCTCCGACCCTATCATCCAGCTGATTGCGTCTTTGGCACTGGCCTTCGTGTTGTATGCGGCCAGCTTCCCAAGCGTAATGGAAAACCTGACAGCAGGTACAATTACGGTTGTCTTCTCCTCAATGATCGCATTAATGCGTCCGTTGAAATCTCTGACCAACGTCAACGCGCAGTTCCAGCGCGGTATGGCGGCATGCCAGACCTTATTTACGATTCTGGATAGCGAACAGGAGAAAGATGAAGGTAAACGTGTGATCGATCGTGCTACCGGCGATCTCGAGTTCCGCAACGTGACTTTCACTTATCCGGGACGTGAAGTACCGGCTCTGCGTAACATCAACCTGAATATTCCAGCGGGTAAAACCGTTGCTCTGGTTGGCCGTTCGGGCTCAGGGAAATCCACTCTCGCCAGCCTGATTACGCGCTTCTACGATGTTGATGAAGGGCAGATTCTGATGGACGGACACGATCTGCGCGAATATACCCTGGCATCACTGCGCGATCAGGTTGCGTTGGTTTCGCAGAATGTGCACTTGTTTAACGATACGGTTGCCAACAATATCGCCTACGCGCGTACCGATATGTACAGCCGTGAGCAGATCGAAAAAGCGGCACAGATGGCCTACGCTATGGATTTCATCAACAAGATGGACAATGGCCTGGATACGGTGATTGGTGAAAACGGCGTCCTGCTTTCCGGCGGACAACGTCAGCGTATCGCTATTGCCCGTGCCTTGTTGCGTGACAGCCCAATACTGATCCTTGATGAAGCAACATCGGCTCTTGATACTGAATCTGAACGCGCGATTCAGTCTGCGCTGGATGAGCTACAGAAAAACCGTACTTCTCTGGTCATTGCTCACCGTCTTTCAACCATTGAACAAGCCGACGAAATCATCGTGGTGGAGGATGGTCTGATTGTCGAACGCGGGACCCATAGCGAGCTGATTGAGCAGCGCGGGGTGTATGCACAATTACACAAAATGCAATTTGGTCAATGATCGCACGTATCTGGTCTGGTGAATCGCCGCTGTGGCGATTGTTACTTCCACTCTCCTGGCTGTATGGCCTGGTGAGTGGCGCGATCCGCTTATGCTACAAGTTGGGGCTTAAACGCGCATGGCGCGCGCCAGTCCCGGTTGTGGTGGTCGGAAACCTTACCGCGGGCGGAAACGGTAAAACGCCGGTGGTGATTTGGTTGGTTGAACAACTGCGACAACGCGGGATCCGCGTGGGTGTGGTGTCGCGTGGTTATGGCGGGAAAGCGACTGCTTACCCGCTGTTGCTAACCGCTGATACTACTACCGCAGAAGCGGGCGATGAACCTGTGCTGATCGCCCAACGTACCGGCGTGCCGGTAGCGGTATCCCCGGTAAGATCGGATGCGGTAAAAGCCATTTTGGCCCAACACGATGTGCAGATTATTGTGACGGACGATGGACTACAGCACTATCGTCTGGCGCGAGATGTTGAAATCGTGGTCATTGACGGCGAACGTCGGTTTGGCAACGGTTGGTGGCTTCCCGCTGGTCCAATGCGGGAACGTGCATGTCGCCTTAAATCGGTGGATGCGACTATTGTTAACGGTGGCGTTGCGCAGCCAGGGGAAATCCCTATGCGACTTGAACCGGGGCTGGCCGTTAATTTACGTACCGGTGAACGCCGTGATGTGGCGCAATTGTCCAATATTGTCGCCATGGCGGGCATTGGTCATCCACCGCGTTTTTTTGCCACGCTGAAAGCATGTGGTGCCAGCGTGCAAAAAACTATAGCGCTGGCAGACCATCAGTCTCTGACCTACAGTGACGTCAGTGCGTTTGTAGACGCCGGGCAAACGCTGGTAATGACGGAAAAAGATGCGGTTAAGTGCCGGGCATTTGCCGAGGAAAACTGGTGGTATTTACCTGTTGATGCACATTTGTCAGGCGATCGGCCTGATGTATTGCTGAATAGCTTAATCTCGCTGACTCGCTAACTGATTCACGCTGCGGCAGCGAATCATTTATGAGGCCATAAATGTCGTTGCCGCGCCTTTCTCTGATGGATGCCCGTCATCTTCACCTTTCCGCTCAAGGGCTGCTGAAAAAAACACGCCGTCGGGCAACCCCAGCAGATATTCTTACCACCATTTCTCGCATGTCGTTACTGCAAATCGACACCATCAATATTGTGGCGCGCAGCCCTTACCTGGTGCTGTTTAGTCGTTTGGGCGATTATTCCCCCCAGTGGCTGGATGACGCATTGCAGCAGGGCGAATTGATGGAATACTGGGCGCACGAGGCCTGTTTTTTGCCGCGCAGCGACTTTATGCTGATACGCCACCGCATGCTGGCCCCGGAGAAAATGGGCTGGAAATATAAAGCGGCATGGATGAAAGAACATGCGCATGAAATTGAGCAACTGCTCCAGCACATCCAACATAACGGACCAGTACGCTCTGCCGATTTTGAGCATCCGCGCAAGGGGGTCAGCGGCTGGTGGGAATGGAAGCCGCAGAAGCGTCATCTTGAAGGGCTGTTCACTGCCGGGAAAGTCATGGTGGTGGAACGGCGTAATTTCCAGCGAGTGTATGATCTAACCCATCGCGTCATGCCGCACTGGGACGATGAACGCGACCTGCTTTCGCAGGAAGATGCTGAAAGTGTCATGCTGGATAACAGTGCCCGCAGTCTGGGGATTTTCCGCGAACAATGGCTGGCAGACTACTACCGCCTGAAGCGCCCAGCGCTAAAAAACTGGTGCAACGAACGGGCGGAACAGCGGCAGATTATTCCTGTCGACGTTGAGGGGCTAGGAGCCTTGTGGCTGCATAGCCACCTTCAGCCGCTGCTTGAACAGGCGCTGGCAGGCAAATTAACGGCGACCCACAGTGCAGTATTATCACCTTTTGATCCGGTGGTCTGGGATCGTAAACGGGCAGAGCAGCTATTCGATTTTAGCTACCGGCTGGAGTGTTATACGCCAGCACCGAAACGTCAGTATGGTTATTTTGTCTTGCCGTTGCTGCATCGTGGACAGTTGGTTGGGAGGATGGATGCCAAAATGCACCGTAAAACGGGTGTGCTGGACGTTATTTCGCTGTGGTTACAGGATGGGGTTAAGCCTGGAGTAACGTTGCAAAAAGGATTGTTTCAGGCGATTGACGATTTTGCCCGCTGGCAACAGGCAACACGCGTGACGCTGGGACGTTATCCTGAAGGTTTATTTGCTGATGCACGCCATGGTTGGGAAATAGACCCAGCCCTTTAAGCGATTATGTTAATATTTACGGATTCACAATCCGGTCCATCTGGAGGAACTATGGATCATCGTCTGCTTGAAATCATTGCCTGCCCGGTATGCAATGGCAAACTCTGGTTTAACCAGGAAAAACAGGAACTGATTTGTAAACTGGATAACCTTGCTTTCCCACTGCGTGATGGCATTCCCGTGTTACTGGAAACCGAAGCCCGCGTTCTGACTGCTGATGAGAGTAAATCATGAGTTTTGTGGTCATTATTCCTGCGCGTTATGCGTCCACACGTCTGCCGGGTAAGCCGCTGTTGGATATCAACGGCAAGCCGATGATCGTGCATGTACTGGAGCGTGCGCGTGAATCTGGCGCTGAACGTATCATCGTTGCCACCGATCACGAGGATGTCGCTCGCGCGGTAGAAGCGGTGGGTGGCGAAGTGTGCATGACTCGCGCCGATCACCAGTCCGGTACGGAGCGCCTGGCGGAAGTCGTCGAGAAATGTGGTTTTAGCGATGATACCGTTATTGTGAACGTACAGGGTGATGAGCCGATGATTCCGGCGGTCATTATTCGCCAGGTGGCTGAGAATCTGGCGCAACGTCAGGTCGGTATGGCGACTCTTGCGGCTCCGATTCACAGTGCCGAAGAGGCATTTAATCCGAATGCGGTAAAAGTCGTGTTGGACGCAGAAGGATATGCTCTCTATTTTTCACGCGCGACCATCCCATGGGATCGCGATCGTTTCGCCAAAAGTCTGGAAACGGTGGGGGACACCTTCCTGCGCCATCTGGGCATTTACGGCTATCGCGCTGGTTTTATTCGCCGCTATGTTAACTGGCAGCCAAGCCCGCTTGAGCATATCGAAATGCTGGAGCAGCTGCGAGTGCTGTGGTACGGCGAAAAAATTCACGTTGCCGTCGCAAAAGAAGTCCCGGGTACCGGCGTAGACACTGCCGAAGATCTTGAGCGCGTTCGCGCCGAAATGCATTAGTTTTTCTCACGGCACTCCCCCCATATTGAGGCGTATTTTTGGGAGGAGTGTCGTATCGTTGCGCTTTCCCTCCACTTTTCTTTTCATCAATTGATCTCATCCGGGTGACATCTGTCTGCACGACGCTCATTATGAAAGCAGTAGCATTTATGAGGGCAATCTGAAATGGAACAGTTGCGTGCCGAACTCAGCCACCTGCTGGGCGAAAAACTCAGTCGCATAGAATGCGTGAATGAAAAAGTGGATACGGCCCTGTGGTCACTGTACGACAGCCAGGGAAATCCGATGCCGCTGATGGCGAGAAGTTTCACCACGCCAGGTATGGCGCAGCAGCTGGCTTGGAAAACCTCCATGTTGGCGCGCAGCGGTACGGTGCGTATGCCCGTCATTTACGGGGTCTTAACCCACGAAGAGCATCCCGGTCCTGATGTGTTACTGCTTGAGCGTTTACGTGGCGTGCCGGTGGAAGCGCCAGCCCGAACGCCCGAACGCTGGGAACATTTAAAAGATCAGATCGTAGAAGGTCTGCTGTCATGGCATCGACAGGATAGCCGTGGCTGTGTGGGAATGGTGGATAACACGCAAGAGAATATCTGGCCATCCTGGTATCGCCAACGTGTTGAAGTGTTGTGGACCACGTTAAATCAGTTCAACAATACCGGGCTGACGATGCAGGATAAGCGGATCCTGTTTCGCACCCGTGAGTGTTTGCCCGCTTTATTTGAAGGATTCAATGATAACTGCGTGCTAATCCACGGTAATTTTAGTTTACGTAGCATGCTCAAAGACGCCCGTAGCGATCAGCTTCTGGCGATGGTCGGACCGGGTTTGATGCTGTGGGCACCCAGAGAGTATGAATTGTTCCGTTTAATGGATAACGCGCTGGCGGAAAGCCTGCTTTGGCAATACCTGCAACGCGCGCCAGTGGCTGAGTCCTTCATCTGGCGGCGCTGGCTGTATGTGTTATGGGATGAGGTGGCGCAACTGGTCAACACCGGACGTTTTAATCGATCTAACTTTGACCTGGCCACGAAATCACTGCTGCCGTGGCTCGCCTGATGAACATGTGAACGCCTTATCCGGCCTACAATTCTGCGCTGAACACGTAGGCCTGATAAGACGCGTTAGTGTCGCCATCAGGCAACATTACTGTCAATGTTCCGATCCCTTTAGCCACTGCCAGATTCGCCCCAACGTTTCGTAACCAACACGATCGCTATGCATCAACCAGACGGGAGAGGGGATCGCGCGCTCCCACGGATTAAGCGGTGAGTCAATCGCTAACTGGTTGGCTGGTGCGGGCAACGGATGTAGTCCGGCCTGTTGGAAGAAAATCATTGCTCGTGGTAAGTGCGATGCGGAGGTCACCAGCAGGAACGGCGCGCTGCCGATGGCCTGCTTCACCGCTGCGGCTTCTTCTTCGGTGTCTTTGGGTTTATCCAGCGTGATGATATCACCGGGCGGCACACCCAGTGACTGTGCTACGCGGGCGCCCGCTTCTGCAGTACTGACGTTATTGCTCTTTGCCGCAGCACCGGTAAAGATAAGCTTCGATCCCGGGTTAGCACGCCAAAGGCGAATACCTTCATTCAGACGCGGAAGACTGTTGCTGATCAGGTTTGAACTTGGCGCCCACTGAGGATTCCAGGTATACCCTCCGCCCAGCACCACAATGTATTCCACTTTTTGTGTATCCTGCCAGGTTGGATAGCTATCCTCAATCGGTTTCAGCAGACTGTCGGCGACGGGCTGCAAGCTTAGAAGTAACAGTGCCAGCCAACTCAGGCTAATGCACATTTTCCCTGTTTTTTGAAAGCGGCTAAACCAGAGCAGCGCCAGGCCTATACCCATGATAATGAGCATTAGCGGAAGTGGCAGCATCATACCGCCAATCACTTTCTTCAGCGTAAAAAGCATCCTTTTTGGTTCCTTTTTTAACCATACAGCAGGGGATCAGCAGGGATATTACACCAGGAAGGTTCATTCTCGGCGTGGGTGTGACAAAATAGCGGTTTTACTTAGTCACCCTAAAGCCAGCATGTGGAGAGCCCGATGCGGGATCGCAATTTTGATGACATTGCAGAGAAGTTTTCCCGTAACATTTACGGCACCACCAAAGGTCAGCTTCGTCAGACGATCCTCTGGCAGGATCTGGACAAACTTCTTGCCGACTATGCGGGCCAAACTTTGCGTGTGCTTGATGCGGGTGGCGGAGAAGGGCAGACAGCCATTCTGATGGCGCAGCGGGGCCATCACGTCACCTTGTGCGATCTTTCTGCTGAGATGGTGGCGCGAGCGCAACGGGCGGCAGAAGAGCAAGGTGTGAGCGACAACATGCATTTTATACATTGTGCCGCTCAGGACATCCCACAGCATTTGGATTCTCAGGTTGATCTGATATTGTTTCATGCTGTGCTGGAATGGGTGGCCGATCCGCAAGCCGTCTTAAAAACATTGTGGTCGATGTTACGCCCGGGCGGTGCTTTATCGCTGATGTTCTACAATGCAAACGGTCTGTTGATGCGTAATGTGTTGGTCGGTAATTTCGGCTATGTACAGCAGGGAATGTATAAAAAGAAACGGCGCACGTTGTCTCCCGATTTTCCGCGCGACCCTCAGCAGGTCTATGGCTGGCTGGAGGAGATTGGCTGGGAGATAACCGGAAAAACGGGCGTGAGGGTGTTTCATGATTATCTGCGTGATAAACAAAAACAGCATGACTGTTTTGATGCTTTAACAGAAATAGAAACACGTTATTGCCGCCAGGAACCGTATATCAGCCTTGGGCGCTATATTCATGTCACCGCGATTAAACGTCCGGCCCGAGCCGCAGATGCAAGGATAACCTATGAGTGAATTTTCCCAGACAGTCCCCGAACTGGTTGCCTGGGCCAGAAAAAATGACTTCTCCATCTCTCTGCCGGTAGACAGACTTTCGTTCCTGCTGGCGGTCGCCACATTGAACGGTGAGCGACTTGACGGTGAGATGAGTGAAGGTGAACTGGTGGATGCGTTCCGCCATGTTAGTGATGCGTTTGAGCAAACCAGCGAAACCATCGGCGTCCGCGCCAACAACGCGATCAACGATATGGTGCGTCAACGTCTGCTGAACCGCTTTACCAGCGAGCAGGCTGAAGGCAACGCCATTTACCGTTTAACGCCGCTCGGGATTGGCATCACAGATTACTATATTCGTCAGCGCGAATTCTCTACGCTGCGTCTTTCTATGCAGCTGTCAATTGTGGCAGGTGAACTGAAGCGCGCGGCGGATGCGGCAGCGGAAGGTGGTGATGAGTTCCACTGGCATCGCAACGTCTATGCGCCATTAAAATACTCGGTGGCGGAGATTTTCGACAGTATCGATCTGACCCAGCGCATCATGGATGAACAGCAGCAGCAGGTAAAAGACGACATCGCACAGTTGTTGAACAAAGACTGGCGGGCGGCGATTTCCAGCTGTGAAATGCTGCTGTCAGAAACATCTGGTACGCTGCGTGAGCTGCAAGATACGCTGGAAGCGGCAGGAGATAAGCTGCAGGCTAACCTGTTACGCATCCAGGACGCCACGATGACGCATGACGATTTGCATTTTGTCGATCGGCTGGTGTTTGATTTACAAAGCAAGCTCGACCGCATTATTAGCTGGGGTCAGCAGTCCATTGACTTGTGGATCGGCTACGATCGTCACGTGCATAAATTTATCCGTACCGCGATCGACATGGATAAAAACCGCGTCTTCGCCCAGCGTCTGCGTCAGTCCGTGCAGACCTACTTTGACGACCCATGGGCGCTGACCTATGCCAACGCCGATCGTCTGCTGGATATGCGTGACGAGGAGATGGTGCTGCGTGACGAAGAGGTCACCGGTGAACTTCCGGAAGATCTGGAATATGAAGAATTTAACGAGATCCGTGAACAGCTGGCGGCGATCATCGAAGAACAGCTGGCTATCTACAAATCCAGACAAACACCACTGGATCTCGGTTTGGTAGTGCGCGAGTATCTGGCGCAATACCCACGTGCGCGTCATTTCGACGTCGCGCGTATTGTTATCGATCAGGCGGTACGCCTTGGCGTAGCGCAAGCAGACTTCACCGGACTGCCAGCCAAATGGCAGCCGATTAATGATTACGGAGCCAAGGTACAGGCGCATGTCATTGACAAATATTGAACAAGTGATGCCGGTAAAGCTGGCGCAGGCGCTGGCGAATCCGTTATTTCCGGCGCTGGATAGCGCCTTACGTTCGGGCCGCCATATCGGTCTGGATGAACTGGATAATCATGCCTTCCTGATGGATTTTCAGGAATATTTTGAAGAGTTTTACAGCCGCTATAACGTGGAATTGATCCGTGCGCCGGAAGGGTTCTTCTACCTTCGTCCGCGTTCAACGACGCTCATTCCGCGTTCGGTCCTGTCTGAACTGGACATGATGGTGGGTAAAATTCTTTGTTATCTCTATCTCAGCCCGGAACGCCTGGCGAACGAAGGGATTTTTACCCAGCAAGAGCTGTACGACGAGCTGCTAACGCTGGCTGATGAAGCGAAACTCCTGAAGCTGGTGAACAACCGTTCAACCGGTTCTGACGTTGACCGCCAGAAGCTACAGGAAAAAGTGCGTTCTTCGCTCAACCGCTTGCGCCGCTTAGGCATGGTGTGGTTTCTGGGCCACGACAGCAGCAAATTCCGTATTACGGAATCTGTCTTCCGCTTTGGCGCGGATGTGCGTAGCGGCGACGATCCGCGTGAAGCACAGCGTCGCTTAATTCGTGATGGTGAAGCGATGGCGGTCGAGAACCGTCTGCAGCTTAACGATGAGCCCGAAGAGAATCAGCCGGACAGTGGAGAAGAAGAATAATGATTGAACGCGGTAAATTTCGCTCACTTACGCTGATTAACTGGAATGGTTTTTTTGCCCGTACGTTTGATCTCGATGAGCTGGTCACCACGCTGTCCGGTGGTAACGGTGCGGGTAAATCCACCACCATGGCGGCATTTGTTACGGCGCTCATTCCGGACTTAACCCTGCTGCATTTCCGTAACACCACCGAAGCCGGTGCAACCAGCGGTTCACGTGATAAAGGCCTGCACGGTAAGCTGAAAGCAGGTGTTTGTTATTCAATGCTCGACGTCCTCAACTCGCGTCATCAGCGCGTGGTCGTGGGTGTGCGTCTGCAACAGGTTGCTGGTCGCGATCGCAAAGTGGATATCAAACCGTTTGCCATTCAGGGGCTGCCGATGTCGGTACAGCCAACCCAACTGGTGACGGAAACGCTGAACGAACGCCAGGCGCGCGTACTGTCTCTACCTGAGCTGAAAGAGAAGCTTGATGAGATGGAAGGCGTGCAGTTTAAGCAGTTCAACTCAATAACCGATTATCACTCGTTGATGTTCGATCTGGGCATCATTGCCCGTCGTCTGCGCTCCGCGTCCGATCGTAGTAAATTCTACCGTCTGATTGAAGCCTCGCTGTACGGCGGGATCTCCAGCGCCATTACCCGTTCACTTCGTGACTACCTGTTGCCGGAAAACAGCGGCGTACGTAAAGCGTTCCAGGATATGGAAGCCGCGCTGCGTGAAAACCGTATGACGCTGGAAGCGATTCGCGTAACCCAGTCTGACCGCGACCTGTTTAAGCATTTAATCAGCGAAGCGACCAACTATGTGGCCGCGGATTATATGCGCCACGCCAACGAACGCCGTATCCATCTGGATAAAGCACTGGAATATCGTCGTGAACTGTATACCTCGCGCAAGCAGCTGGCGGCAGAGCAGTACAAACACGTGGATATGGCACGTGAACTGGGTGAGCACAACGGTGCGGAAGGCGATCTGGAAGCTGATTACCAGGCCGCGAGCGATCACCTGAATCTGGTGCAAACCGCGCTGCGTCAACAGGAAAAAATTGAACGCTATGAGGCGGATCTCGAAGAACTGCAGGTCCGTCTGGAAGAACAAAACGAGGTGGTCGCGGAAGCCGTTGACCGCCAGGATGAAAACGAAGCCCGTGCGGAAGCCGCTGAGCTGGAAGTGGATGAGCTGAAAAGCCAGCTTGCCGATTACCAGCAAGCGCTGGACGTCCAGCAAACGCGAGCCATCCAGTATACTCAGGCGATCCAGGCCCTAAATCGGGCGAAAGAGCTCTGCCACCTACCGGATCTGACAGCCGACAGCGCCGCCGAATGGCTGGAGACTTTCCAGGCCAAAGAGCAGGAAGCCACTGAAAAGCTGCTGACGCTAGAACAAAAAATGAGCGTGGCGCAAACCGCGCATAGCCAGTTCGAACAGGCTTATCAGCTGGTGGCGGCTATCAACGGCCCGCTGGCGCGCGGTGAAGCCTGGAGCGTGGCGCGTGAACTGCTGCGCGAAGGCGTGGAACAGCGCCACCTGGCAGAACAGGTTCAGCCGTTGCGTATGCGACTGAGCGAACTGGAGCAGCGTCTGCGCGAACAGCAGGACGCCGAGCGTCTGCTGGCCGAATTCTGCAAGCGACAGGGTAAACAGTTCGATATCGAGGAGCTGGAAGCACTGCACCAGGAGCTGGAAGCGCGCATCGCCGCCTTGTCGGACAGCGTCTCGTCTGCCAGCGAACAGCGTATGACGCTGCGTCAGGAGCAGGAACAGCTACAATCCCGTATTCAGCATTTGATGAAACGGGCACCCGTCTGGCTGGCTGCGCAAAATAGCCTGAACCAGCTTAGCGAGCAGTGTGGGGAAGAGTTTACCTCCAGCCAGGATGTGACCGAGTATCTGCAACAATTGCTGGAGCGCGAGCGTGAGGCCATTGTTGAGCGTGATGAAGTCGGTGCACGTAAAAATGCGGTTGATGAAGAGATTGAACGTTTAAGTCAGCCGGGCGGGGCGGAAGATCAGCGTCTGAACGCGCTAGCGGAACGCTTTGGCGGCGTGCTGCTGTCAGAAATTTATGATGACGTTAGCCTTGAAGATGCACCGTACTTCTCTGCGTTGTACGGTCCTTCGCGCCATGCCATCGTGGTACCGGATCTGTCGCTGATTACCGAACAGCTTGAAGGGCTGACGGATTGCCCGGAAGATCTCTATTTCATCGAAGGGGATCCGCAGTCGTTTGATGACAGCGTCTTCAGCGTTGATGAACTGGAAAATGCGGTGGTGGTGAAAACTGCCGAGCGTCAGTGGCGTTATTCCCGCTTCCCGAAGGTGCCGATTTTTGGTCGTGCTGCGCGCGAAAGCCGTATCGAAACCCTGCATGCCGAGCGTGAAGGGCTGTCTGAACGTTTCGCCACGCTCTCCTTTGACGTTCAGAAAACCCAGCGCCTGCATCAGGCGTTCAGCCGCTTTATCGGCAGCCATCTGTCGGTGGCGTTTGAAGCCGATCCAGAAGCGGAAATTCGCCAACTGAATGGCCGTCGAGTTGAACTGGAACGTGCGCTGACCAATCATGAAAATGATAACCAGCAAAGCCGTATGCAGTTTGAACAGGCGAAAGAGGGCGTCTCCGCGCTGAACCGCCTGCTGCCGCGCTTGAATCTGCTGGCAGATGACACGCTGGCCGATCGCGTTGACGAAATTCGCGAGCGTCTGGATGAAGCTCAGGAAGCCGCGCGTTTTGTACAGCAACATGGTAATCAGTTGGCGAAACTGGAACCTATCGTTTCGGTTCTGCAAAATGACCCTGAGCAGTTTGAACAGCTGAAGGAAGACTATGCGTATTCCCAGCAGATGCAGCGCGATGCGCGTCAGCAGGCTTTTGCGCTGACCGAAGTCGTACAGCGTCGGGCGCACTTTAGTTATTCCGACTCAGCCGAAATGCTGAGCGGCAATAGCGATCTGAACGAAAAATTGCGTGAACGCCTGGAACAGGCGGAAGCCGAACGTACCCGCGCTCGTGAAGCGCTGCGCAGCCACGCAGCACAGTTAAGCCAGTACAACCAGGTGATGGCATCGCTAAAAAGCTCTTATGACACCAAAAAAGAGCTGCTTAACGATTTACAACGTGAACTGCAGGATATCGGCGTTCGTGCGGACAGCGGTGCCGAAGAGCGCGCGCGTATCCGCCGTGACGAACTGCATGCGCAGCTCAGCAACAACCGTGCACGCCGCAACCAACTTGAGAAAGCGCTGACCTTCTGCGAAGCGGAGATGGAAAACCTGACCCGCAGACTGCGCAAGCTGGAACGTGATTATCATGAAATGCGCGAGCAAGTAGTCACCGCCAAAGCCGGCTGGTGTGCAGTCATGCGGATGGTGAAAGATAACGGTGTAGAACGTCGTCTGCACCGTCGCGAGTTGGCCTATCTTTCCGGTGACGAACTGCGTTCGATGTCGGATAAGGCGCTCGGTGCGCTACGTCTGGCGGTTGCAGATAACGAGCACCTGCGCGATGTGTTGCGTCTGTCTGAAGATCCAAAACGTCCAGAGCGTAAAATTCAGTTCTTCGTCGCGGTTTACCAGCATCTGCGCGAACGTATTCGCCAGGATATTATTCGTACCGACGATCCGGTTGAAGCCATTGAACAGATGGAGATCGAGCTGAGCCGTCTGACGGAAGAGTTAACCTCACGCGAACAGAAGCTGGCGATCAGCTCACGCAGCGTGGCGAACATTATTCGTAAGACTATTCAGCGTGAACAGAACCGTATTCGCATGCTGAACCAGGGGCTGCAAAGCGTGTCGTTTGGCCAGGTCAACAGCGTTCGCCTGAACGTCAATGTGCGTGAAACACATGCTACCTTGCTGGACGTACTTTCAGAGCAGCATGAACAGCATCAGGATCTGTTTAACAGCAATCGCCTGACCTTCTCAGAAGCGCTGGCGAAGCTGTATCAGCGTCTGAATCCGCAGATAGACATGGGGCAACGCACGCCGCAAACCATTGGTGAAGAGCTGCTGGATTATCGTAACTATCTGGAAATGGAAGTTGAGGTTAACCGTGGCTCTGACGGCTGGCTGCGTGCTGAGTCTGGTGCGTTGTCAACGGGGGAAGCGATCGGGACCGGGATGTCTATTCTGGTGATGGTGGTGCAAAGCTGGGAAGATGAAGGCCGCAGATTGCGCGGGAAAGATATCTCTCCTTGCCGCCTACTGTTCCTTGATGAAGCTGCACGACTCGATGCGCGTTCTATTGCGACCTTGTTTGAGCTGTGTGAGCGTTTGCAGATGCAGCTGATTATCGCTGCGCCGGAAAACATCAGCCCAGAGAAAGGCACCACCTACAAACTGGTGCGTAAAGTCTTCCAGAACACTGAACACGTTCACGTGGTGGGGCTGCGCGGATTTGCGCCTCAGTTACCGGAACCGCTGCCGGGGACTGAAGATGCCTCCTCGCAGGCAAGCTAAGTAATAAGTAAAAAGGCGGCTACATGGCCGCCTTATCTTTTTCCGAAAAGACTTCATGCCTGGTGTAATTTCTTTAGACTTCTTTACATTAGGTTAGGCAAAAAGTTTTTGATGTTTATATACTAAAGGTGAGCCTAACGCGTCACAGGCTTGCTCGTCATACTTCAGTTTGTATTGGCGTTTTACAGGTCCGACCCTCGTCAAAATAAAGGGGAATACAGACGGCCTGGCTATTCAGAGTATGATAAAGAAAACAGGGGGCAAGGGATGTTGCTTAATAAAATGTGTGGTCGTCGGCTGTCGGCAATCAGTTTGTGCCTGGCCGTAACATTCGCTCCACTGTTCAATGCGCAGGCCGATGAGCCTGAAATGATCCCTGGCGATAGCTCTGCGACCGTCAGTGAACAGCCAACAGCGTTATCGCAGCCGCAGGTTCAATCTTCTGCGACGGCTATCATGGCGGGTATTCAACCGCTGCCAGAAGGCGTGTCTGTCGATAAAGCCCGCGCCGAAATACACTCTCAACTGCCAGCAGGTTATACGCCGGTTTACATGAGCCAGTTGGAACTGCTGTATGCCGCACGCGAAATGAAGCCGATGTGGGAAAATCGTGATGCGGTAAAGGCATTTCAGCAACAGTTAGCCGAGATCGCAATTGCCGGCTTTCAGCCGCAGTTCACTACCTGGGTTGCACTTCTGACTGACCCGGCAGTAACCGGTCAGGCGAGAGACATCGTGCTCTCTGATGCGATGATGGGGTATCTGCACTTTATCGCTAACATCCCTGTCAAAGGTAATCGCTGGCTTTACAGCGATAAGCCCTATGCGCTAACGACGCCGCCGATTTCCGTCATCAACCAGTGGCAGGTCGCACTGGATAACGGTCAACTGACTTCATTTGTGGCCAGCCTTTCGCCTCAACATCCGCAGTATGCAGCCATGCATGAATCACTGCTCAAGCTGGTGGGCGATTCACGTCCCTGGCCGCAACTCACCAGTACAGCAACGCTGCGTCCGGGGGAGTGGAGTAATGACATCCCCGCGCTGCGTGAAATTTTGCGTCGAACCGGGATGCTGGAGCCTGCCGTCAGTACGTCTGGCAAAGAAGGGCGTGGTACCTACGATCGTGAATTGGTTGATGCGGTAAAGCGTTTTCAGACGTGGCAGGGACTTGGCGCAGATGGCGCGATTGGCCCAGCCACACGTGACTGGCTGAACGTGACGCCTGCTCAGCGTGCGGGCGTGCTAGCGTTAAATATTCAGCGCTTGCGTCTGCTGCCGAGTGAGCTGTCTACCGGTATCATGGTGAACATTCCTGCCTATTCGCTGGTTTATTATCAGAATGGCAATCAGGTGCTGGCCTCGCGAGTTATTGTCGGGCGTCCCGATCGTAAAACGCCGATGATGAGCAGTGCGCTGAATAACGTGGTCGTTAACCCACCGTGGAACGTTCCGCCGACGCTGGCACGTAAAGATATTCTGCCTAAGTTATGGAATGATCCGGGATATCTTGAACGTCACGGCTATACCGTAATGCGCGGCTGGAACAGTAAAGAGACGATAGATCCGTGGCAGGTTGACTGGGCGACCATCACTGCGTCCAATCTGCCGTTCCGCTTTCAGCAGGCTCCGGGCGCACGTAACTCGCTAGGACGCTATAAATTCAATATGCCGAGTTCGGACGCTATTTATCTGCACGATACGCCGAACCACAATCTGTTCCAGAAAGATACGCGGGCGTTAAGCTCCGGATGCGTGCGTGTGAACAAGGCATCTGAGCTGGCGAATATGCTGCTACAGGATGCGGGTTGGAATGATTCACGCATCTCGGATGCCCTGAAGCAAGGAGATACGCGGTATGTGAATATTCGCCAGAATATTCCGGTCAACCTCTACTATCTGACCGCATTTGTCGGCCCTGATGGGCGCACGCAGTATCGTACAGATATTTACAATTACGATCTGACAGCGCGATCCAGCGCACAAATTGTGTCAAAAGCCGAGCAATTAATCAGATAAATGAAGCAGTTCGAGGAAAATGATTGTCGTAAGTTATGCTGGAAACGGGGCAAAATGGCTGTGAGCCCCGTATTTCCTGGGGTTGGGAGCCTTGACGTGGACTACTTAGCCAGATAAGGTTTCCCGCGTGCGCTAGAGCATACATACGATAACATTGACCTTGTAGACCTTAATACCATGGACAAATTTGACGCTAATCGCCGCAAACTGCTGGCGCTTGGTGGTATTGCCCTCGGCGCTGCCATCTTGCCTACGCCTGCGTTTGCAACACTCTCTACCCCACGTCCGCGTATATTGACTCTGAATAACCTGCATACCGGTGAGTCAATAAAAGCAGAGTTTTTTGATGGCAGGGGCTATATTCAGGACGAATTAGCAAAACTTAACCACTTTTTCCGTGATTTTCGGGCCAATAAAGTGAAATCCATTGACCCGGGACTGTTTGATCAACTCTTCCGTCTGCAGGGCCTGCTGGGCACGCGTAAACCCGTACAGCTGATTTCAGGCTATCGCTCTATCGATACCAATAATGAACTCCGTGCACGTAGCCGTGGTGTGGCTAAGAAAAGCTACCACACTAAAGGTCAGGCCATGGATTTCCATATTGAAGGCATCGCATTAAGTAATATTCGCAAAGCTGCGTTATCTATGCGCGCAGGTGGTGTAGGATACTACCCCAGCAGTAACTTTGTGCATATTGACACCGGCCCTGCACGGCACTGGTGATCCATAAGCTTAATGAAACAGGAGCTGTATGAACTATCGTATTATTCCGGTCACTGCATTCGCCCAGAACTGCTCGCTAATCTGGTGTGAGCAGACTCGTCTGGCCGCGCTGGTCGATCCCGGCGGCGATGCCGAGAAAATCAAACAGGAAGTGGATGCCAGCGGTCTGACGTTAATGCAGATCCTGCTTACTCACGGTCATCTTGACCATGTTGGAGCGGCGGCTGAACTGGCACAACATTATGGTGTACCGGTTATTGGTCCGGAAAAAGAAGATGAGTTCTGGTTACAGGGACTCCCTGCTCAGAGCCGCATGTTTGGCCTGGGAGATTGTGAGCCGCTGACGCCCGATCGCTGGTTGAATGAAGGTGACCGGATAAGCGTTGGCAACGTGACGTTACAGGTTCTGCATTGTCCGGGTCATACACCGGGACATGTGGTCTTCTTTGATGAGCAATCAAAGTTACTGATTTCTGGTGACGTGATTTTCAAAGGTGGCGTAGGGCGCAGCGATTTCCCGCGCGGTGATCACAGCCAACTAATCGATTCGATTAAACGTCAACTATTGCCGTTAGGCGATGACGTAACGTTTATTCCGGGTCACGGCCCACTCTCTACGCTGGGTAATGAACGCTTACATAACCCGTTCCTGCAAGATGAAATGCCTGTCTGGTAATTCGTTTAATAAATAAAAAGGCCGCTATTGCGGCCTTTTTTGTGCGCGATAGATTACAGTACTGCGACAATCGCTTCGCACAGTGGCGCCATGTTGTCTGGCGTCATTCCTGCCACGTTTACGCGTCCGGAAGCGACAGCGTAGACACCAAACTCTTCACGCAGACGCAGAACCTGCTCTTTGGTCAGGCCGCTAAACGAGAACATGCCGTTCTGTTTGATGATAAAGCTGAAATCGCGGTTTGCACCTTTCTCTTGCAACGTATTCACAAACAGTAAACGCATGCGCTGAATGCGCTGGCGCATATCAGTCAGTTCCTGTTCCCAGATGGCACGCAGCGCGTCGTTGCTCAGAATCGTGGCCACTACGGATGCACCGTGTGCTGGTGGGTTGGAATAGTTAGCGCGAATGGCTGATTTCATCTGGCTGAACGCACGGTCAACGGTTTCAGCATCCGCAGCAACCAGCGTACAGGCGCCTACACGCTCATTGTACAGTCCAAAGTTCTTGGAGTAGGAGCTGGCAACGATCAGCTCTTTGTGCAGAGCCGCAAATGCGCGCAGACCTTCTGCATCTTCTTCCAGGCCACGGGCAAAGCCCTGGTATGCGAAGTCAAACAGCGGTAACCAACCTTTTTCGACAGACATCTGAGCCAGCGTTTGCCACTGTTCCAGCGTAGGATCGATACCGGTAGGGTTATGGCAGCAGCCGTGGAATAGCACCACGTCGCCAGCCTGCGCTTCGCTGAGGCTTGCCAGCAGCGCATCAAAATCTAACGAGTGGTTTGCTGCATCGTAATAGTTGTATTCACAAACTTCCAGGCCTGCAGAGTTAAAGACGCTCTTATGGTTCGGCCAGCTTGGATTGCTCACCCATACGCGTTTAGCCGACGTATTTTTTGCCAGGAAATCAGCTGCCACACGCAGTGCACCAGTGCCGCCAGGGGTTTGTGCGGTACGTGCACGCTTATCGTTGATCAGCGAACTTTCTTTACCAAACAGTAATTCCTGAGTGCAGCGACCAAACTCTGGAATACCGTCAATGCCAAGGTAATTTTTGGTGGTTTCATTTTCTAGTATATATTGCTCGGCTTTTTTAACGCTGGTCAGTACCGGCGTTTTGCCTGTCTCATCTTTATATACACCGATCCCCAGGTTTATTTTTCCAGGGCGGTCATCGGCACGAAACAAATCAGCCAGACCCAAAATGGGGTCGGCAGGAGCGGCAGTAATGTTCTCAAACATGACGAGGTTCCATAGTGATTACAGAAGGGAAGTCCGCTATCAGGTTAACGGTAGATTTACAAAATGCCAACCGTTACTGACGAAAAGCTGAGGTGTTTTTTTAAGACGCAAGAATCCGCTAGCAGATATAAAAAAACAGGACCGAAGTCCTGTTTTTTAGGCATTTAACAAAGAGGTCTGCTATTAGAACTGGTAAACGATACCCACTGCAACGGTGTCGTCAGAGCCTACGCCCAGTTTGTTGTCAGAATCGATCTGGTTGATGATGTAATCAACATAGGTGGACATGTTTTTGTTGAAGTAGTAAGTCGCACCTACTTCGAAGTAGTTCACCAGATCTACGTCGCCGATTCCTTCGATGTCCTTACCTTTAGATTTGGTATAGGCGAGGGACGGACGCAGGCCGAAGTCGAACTGGTACTGAGCAACCAACAGTACGTCTTCAGTTTTGTTAGCGTAACCGTTAGAGATACGGGTTGCGTTACGGGTTTCGCTGTAGTTCGCCGCCAGGTAGATGTTGTTCGCATCGTATTTCACACCAGCAGCCCACTGCTCAGCTTTTGCACCGCGACCGTAGGTCAGCGTTTCTTGCGCGTTGGTACGGTCAGCTGCGCCGTAAGCACCGACGATACCGAAGCCATCCATTTCGTAGCTTACGGAACCGCCAACGCCGTCGCCGTTAGAACGGGTTGGGCTGCTAGAGCGTTCGTTTTTACCCAGGTACTGTACAGCGAAGTTCAGGCCTTCAACCAGACCGAAGAAGTTAGAGTTACGGTAGGTTGCGAGACCGCCGTTACGCTGGGAGAAGAACTGGTCAGAAGCAGCGGTATCACCACCGAATTCTGGCAGCATATCGGTGTAACCCAGAGCATCGTATACAACGCCGTAGTTACGACCGTAATCGAAGGAGCCTGCGTCACCAAATTTCAAACCAGCAAACGCCAGACGGGTTTTGTTGCCTTTCTGGGCATCGTCACCGCCTTCTGCGTTATTGCCGCTGAACTGGTATTCCCACTGGCCGTAACCGGTCAGTTGGTCGTTAATCTGAGTTTCCCCTTTGAAACCAAGACGGGCATATGTCTGATCGCCGTTAGCAGCGTAGGCGTTATCACCGTTGTGCTTGGAAAAATAATGCAGACCAACGGCTTTACCGTATACGTCTACTTTGTTGCCATCTTTGTTATAAACTTCTGCAGCGTTAGCTGCCCCGGCTACCAGCAGAGCAGGGATAACCACTGCCAGAATATTGCGCTTCATCATTATTTATTACCCTCATCGGTTTTTATATGACACCTGCCACTGCCGCCAATAAATTCCGTCAATCAAAATTTACGGAACTATTGATGAGAGTTTGGTGTCTTTATGTGTCTGACAGGCATCTTTCCATTCAAACTACCGTTTCGCTACCGTCAAAGTGCTACAAATATAAAGATTTGGTTTCAAAAAGAAAAAATGTGTAACAAAATGTTATTTTTGTGCAACTTTGTGAACAGCGTCAAACTTCGGATGCTCCTGCGCTTAAAATTCTCGTTTTTATTTCTATTTATATGATTTTCTTATGTTTAATTTTGCTAAGGTCATTTTTTCTCCGTTCTGCCGGAAAGTTCGGATTTTACAGGTAACGATTTTTGGACGTCTGGAGTGCCGTGCGAGAGGCTGAAAAATGTACTATTTAATCAGAAAATGCTAATCCACAATAAAATTGCTGATTATTTTTTGTGCAAATGTATTGCGATGAAATATTACGTAACAGGTGGAGGAGATTGAAAGGTTGCGTTTAACGTGAGATGGGTATCCAGATAACACGAAAAGGGTATAAAAAAGGCCAGCAATGCTGGCCTTCAAAACAATAACGCACGTTTAGAAGGTGGCGTTACGTGGAGTACGCGGGAACGGAATAACATCACGGACGTTCTGTACGCCGGTGACGTAAGCGATCAGACGCTCGAAGCCCAATCCGAAGCCGGAATGCGGAACGGTACCGTAGCGACGCAGGTCGCGATACCACCAGTAATCCTCTTTGTTCAGACCCATTTCCAGCATACGGGCATCCAGCACGTCCAGGCGCTCTTCACGCTGAGAACCACCGATGATTTCACCGATTCCCGGGGCCAGTACGTCCATTGCAGCAACGGTTTTACCGTCTTCGTTAAGGCGCATATAAAACGCTTTGATATCTTTCGGGTAGTTTTTCACTACCACCGGCGCTTTAAAGTGCTCTTCAGCAAGGTAACGTTCATGCTCAGAAGACAGATCCACACCCCAGTAAACTGGGTTTTCGAACTGTTTACCGCATTTTTCCAGAATGCTTACCGCGTCGGTGTAATCCACCTGCGCGAAGTCAGCGTCAATGAAACGTTCCAGGCGTGAAATCGCGTCCTTGTCGACACGTTCAGCGAAGAATTTCATATCATCCGCACGCTCTGCGAGTACGGCTTTAAACGCGTACTTCAGCATCGCTTCAGCCAGGCCTGCAACATCGTTCAGGTCAGCAAAAGCCACTTCTGGTTCCAGCATCCAGAACTCTGCCAGGTGACGACTGGTGTTAGAGTTTTCTGCACGGAACGTCGGGCCAAAAGTATAAATTTTAGACAGGGCGCAGGCGTAGGTTTCACCGTTCAGCTGACCGGAAACGGTCAGGAAGGCCTCTTTACCAAAGAAGTCTTTGTCGAAATCGACTTTACCCTGATCGTTACGCGGCAGGTTTTCCAGATCCAGCGTAGAAACACGGAACATTTCACCGGCACCTTCCGTATCGGAAGCGGTGATCAACGGAGTCGATACCCAAAAGAAACCCTGCTCGTGGAAGAAACGATGCAGAGCCTGCGCCAGCGTATGACGTACACGCGCTACCGCACCAATCATGTTGGTACGCGGACGCATGTGCGCCACTTCACGCAGATACTCAATGCTGTGACGCTTAGCTGCCATTGGGTAAGTGTCAGGATCTTCAACCCAGCCCGTTACTTCAACCTCAGTGGCCTGAATTTCAAAGCTCTGTCCTTGTCCAGGAGACGCAACGACTTTACCCGTTACGATAACTGAACAACCCGTCGTCAGGCGCAGTACGTCCTGATTGTAATTGGGCAGAGAATTATTGATGACGGCCTGTACAGGATCAAAGCAGGAACCGTCATAAACGGCGAGGAAGGAGATGCCAGCTTTTGAATCTCGGCGGGTACGCACCCATCCGCGCACGGTGACTTCGCTGTCAACGGCTACGCGGCCCTGGAGTACGTCGGCTACAGGCACAACGCTCATAATATTCTCTCTGTTAATAGTCGGATATATAAACACATGTCCACCCGTAATGGGGGGATACCTATGTTACCTGGCATCTGCAATCAGACAAGCAGAATTCGTAGCTGGAGTGAAAGATTTCGGAAATAAACGCGAAAAAGGGAGCCAAAATGGCTCCCTGGAAGGCTTAACTGGCTTTTTTGATATGCGGGAGATCGAAGGCTTTGCGCAGTGCACGAACAAATGCTTTATCGTGGCAGATGGTTTTACCCGGGCTGTCAGATAACTTCGCCACCGGTTTGCCGTTACATTCCACCAGCTTGATCACAATATTGAGTGGCTTAACCTGCGGAATGTCGCATGTTAGCCGTGTCCCAATACCAAAACTCAACTGTACGCGGGAAGAGAAGTGGCGGTAGAGTTCAATCGCTTTTTTCAGATCGAGATTATCTGAGAAGACCAGCGTTTTGCTCAGCGGATCAATCCCCAGTTTTTCATAATGGGCGATGGCTTTTTCACCCCATTCCACCGGATCGCCTGAGTCATGGCGTAGACCCTGATAGCGGGTAGCAAACTCAACGCCAAAGTCGCGTAAAAATGCGTCCATGGTGATGCAATCGGTTAATGCAATGCCGAGTTGATCAGGGTATTCATTTAACCAGGCTGCCAGGGCTACGCGCTGGCTGGTGGCAAGTTCTGGACTGATTTGCTGATGAGCTTGGAACCACTCATGCGCCTGCGTACCCATTGGGGTTAATGACAGGCGGCGGGCCAGATCGTAGTTACTGGTGCCAACAAACCAGGGCTCTTGCTGCAGGCGTTTAACGATAGCCTGCTGTACTTCGCGCGAAAAACGACGACGCGTACCGAAATCCATCAAATGGAAGCGGGACATATCGACATCTTTCGTTAAAGCAGAGAATTCTACTAGTTTGCTTTCCAGCTCATCGAGTGCCTGCGGGACGCCTGATTCAGGTGAACGGTAACGGTGTACCAGTTCGCTAATCACCGCTAACAGCGGGACTTCCCACATGATCACTTCACGCCACGGACCGGTTAAGCGGATGTTTAGCTTGCCGTTATCATTGGTGACGCAAACCTGTTCCGGGTTATAGCGGAAATTACGTAACCAGGTAAGGTAATCAGCTTTAAAGAAAGGCAGGCCGTAGAGCCACTGGTACTCATCCTCCTGCAGTCGCAGGTGCTGCATAGCATTCACCTGCTCACGAATAGAATCGGCATAAATACCGAGCAGGTCATCGCCACGGCAACGAAATTCAGCCGCTACTTGTACATCGTAGTAGTGGTGAAAAACGGCTTGCTGCATATGCAACTTATAAGCGTCTGTATCCAGCAGCGAGTGCAGAACAGGAGAAGCGAATTGTGTCATAGGTGCGCAGTAGCATCCTCTCACGGGAGCGTTTAGTACAATAAACAACTAAGAAAACCGCTGGAGTATACCCTGTTTAGCGATTTATTGAACCCCGATCACACCATAAGCTCTCTTTCTGGTCGAGGGCAATTCGTGCCACGTGTTATGAAAATGTAGCAAAAAGGGTGTTTGTGCCTGAAAAGATGAACATTCTGCGTAGCGCGATTTACGCAACAGGAATAGACTGAAGCCGAGACTCTATTAAAGATGCTAAAGGTTTTTTTATGACACAACAGCCACAAGCCAAATACCGTCACGACTATCGTGCGCCGGATTACCAGATTACTGATATTGACTTGACCTTTGACCTGGATGCTGAAAAAACCGTGGTCACCGCAGTGAGCCAGGCTGTCCGTCATGGCGCGTCCGATGTGCCCCTGCGCCTGAATGGCGAAGATCTGACCCTGGTGTCGATCCACGTGAACGACGAGCCGTGGACAGAGTATAAAGAAGAAGAGGGCGCTCTGGTCATTAGTCAGTTGCCGGAACGTTTTACGCTGCGTATCGTGAATGAAATTAGCCCGGCGGCCAATACAGCGCTGGAAGGGCTGTACAAGTCTGGCGACGCGCTGTGCACCCAGTGTGAAGCGGAAGGTTTCCGCCATATTACCTGGTATCTCGACAGGCCTGATGTCCTGGCGCGTTTTACCACCAAAATTATCGCCGATAAAACCCAATATCCGTTCCTGCTCTCCAACGGTAACCGTGTGGCGCAGGGCGAACTGGAAAATGGTCGTCACTGGGTACAGTGGCAGGATCCGTTCCCGAAACCGTGCTATTTGTTTGCGCTGGTGGCCGGTGATTTTGACGTCCTGCGCGACACTTTTACTACCCGTTCCGGGCGTGAAGTGGCGCTGGAACTTTACGTCGATCGCGGTAATCTGGATCGCGCGCCGTGGGCGATGACCTCGCTGAAAAACTCCATGAAATGGGATGAAGAGCGCTTTGGCCTCGAGTATGACCTCGACATCTATATGATTGTCGCCGTGGATTTCTTCAATATGGGCGCGATGGAGAATAAAGGTCTGAACATCTTTAACTCCAAATATGTGCTGGCACGTACCGATACCGCCACCGACAAAGACTACCTCGATATTGAGCGCGTTATCGGTCATGAGTATTTTCACAACTGGACCGGCAACCGTGTGACCTGCCGTGACTGGTTCCAGTTGAGCCTGAAAGAAGGCTTAACCGTGTTCCGCGATCAAGAGTTCAGTTCCGATCTCGGCTCACGCGCGGTAAACCGCATCAGCAATGTGCGCACCATGCGTGGTCTGCAGTTTGCTGAAGATGCCAGCCCGATGGCACATCCTATCCGTCCGGATATGGTCATTGAAATGAACAACTTCTATACCCTGACCGTGTATGAAAAGGGCGCTGAAGTGATTCGTATGATCCACACCCTGCTCGGTGAGGCTAACTTCCAGAAAGGGATGCAACTGTACTTTGAGCGTCATGACGGCAGTGCTGCAACCTGTGATGATTTCGTGCAGGCGATGGAAGATGCTTCTAACGTTGATCTCTCCCATTTCCGCCGCTGGTACAGTCAGTCCGGTACGCCGATTCTGACCGTGCGTGATGACTACAATCCGTCAACTGAGCAGTACACGCTGACGATCAGCCAGCGCACGCCGGCCACGCCGGATCAGGCCGAAAAACAGCCGCTGCATATTCCTTTCGCCCTCGAGTTGTATGACAACGAAGGGAAAGTGATCCCGCTACAAAAAGGCGGGCACCCGGTGAATTCTGTACTCAACGTCACCCAGGCAGAGCAGACGTTTGTCTTTGATAACGTCTACTTCCAGCCGGTTCCGGCGCTGCTGTGCGAATTCTCCGCGCCGGTAAAACTGGAATACAAATGGAGCGATCAGCAGCTGACCTTCCTGATGCGTCATGCGCGTAACGATTTCTCTCGTTGGGACGCGGCGCAAAGCCTGCTGGCGACCTATATTAAGCTTAACGTTGCCCGTCATCAGCAGGGACAACCGCTGTCGCTGCCGGTACACGTGGCTGATGCATTCCGCGCAATTTTACTGGATGAGAAAATCGATCCGGCGCTGGCGGCAGAGATCCTGACGCTGCCTTCAGTAAATGAAATAGCTGAACTGTTCGACATCATCGATCCGGTGGCGATAACCGAAGTACGCGAAGCATTAACCCGCACGCTGGCCGCCGAACTGGCAGATGAATTCCTCGCCATCTATAACGCTAATCATCTTGATGAGTACCGCGTTGAGCATGCCGATATTGGCAAGCGTACGCTGCGTAACGCCTGCCTGCGTTTCCTGGCCTTTGGCGAAACCCATCTGGCTGACACGCTGGTAAGCAAGCAGTACCGTGAAGCGAACAATATGACCGATGCGCTGGCGGCGCTGTCCGCGGCAGTCGCGGCGCAGCTACCTTGTCGCGACGCGTTGATGCAAGAGTATGATGATAAGTGGCACCATGACGGTCTGGTGATGGATAAATGGTTTATCCTGCAATCCACCAGCCCGGCGAGAAACGTGCTGGAAACCGTACGCGGCCTGCTGAAGCATCGCTCTTTCAGTATGAGTAACCCGAACCGAATCCGTTCGCTGATCGGTGCCTTTGCAGGTAGCAACCCGGCGGCATTCCATGCGGAAGATGGTAGTGGATATCAGTTCCTGGTCGACATGTTGACTGAGCTTAATAGTCGTAACCCGCAGGTGGCGTCACGTCTGATTGAGCCGCTGATTCGCTTAAAACGTTATGATGCAAAACGTCAGGCGAAAATGCGTGCGGCGCTGGAAAAGCTGAAAGGTCTGGAGAATCTCTCAGGCGATCTGTTCGAGAAGATCTCTAAAGCGTTAGCCTGATAATATTGCCGGATGGGTCCGGCCTACCATTCACGCGTAGGCCGGATAAGCGGTAGCGCCATCCGGCATTTTTAACCCTGCTTGCGTAACTGAACTTCATTGTCGCCACGCTGCATAACCCGGTTCAACACTTCCGCTTCCAGATCGGCTAACCGTCCCGATCCCAAACGGCGGGGGCGCTGAATATCCACCGTAAGATCCAGTCCGATTTTTCCGTCCTCAATCAGCAACACGCGATCGGCCATTGCCACCGCTTCACTGACGTCATGAGTGACCAGCAGTACGGTAAAGCCGTGCTCTTGCCATAAAGAGACGATCAGATCCTGCATTTCAAGGCGGGTTAGGGCATCCAGAGCGCCGAGGGGTTCATCCAGCAGCAGCAAACCGGGGCGATGAATTAATGCCCGTGCCAGGGCTACACGCTGTTTTTGTCCACCGGATAGCGCAGCCGGCCATTCGTGAGCACGACTCTCCAGCCCAACGGCGGCCAGCGCATCTCGGGCCGCATCGCGCCACTGACCTTTCAGACCCAGGCCCACATTATCGATAACCGTCTTCCATGGCAGCAGACGCGCATCCTGGAACATCATACGCGTATCATCCTGAATTTCCGCCAGTGGGGTGGTTCCGGCAAGTAATGCGCCTGAGGTCGGCGATTCCAGCCCTGCCAGCAGACGCAGCAACGTACTTTTACCACCGCCGCTGCGGCCAACCACGGCAACAAACTGTCCGGCCGGAATATGC
Organism: Citrobacter sp. C13; assembly: GCF_014596815.2. Taxonomy (NCBI): domain Bacteria; kingdom Pseudomonadati; phylum Pseudomonadota; class Gammaproteobacteria; order Enterobacterales; family Enterobacteriaceae; genus Citrobacter; species Citrobacter sp. C13. The sequence continues at coordinate 3,072,010 of NZ_CP115024.1, read as the reverse complement.
AAATCTAACTGATTGAGCACCGTATTGGCGGCGTATTGTTTTGTCACGGCGCTCAGCAATAGCGGCGTACCCTGGTTCAAGCGAGCGGTATTCATACGGTAGCCTCCTTTACATGGTAAGCCGGGTGCCAGCGTAGCCAGACTCGCTCCAGCAATTGGGCGCTGACGTCGGCAAGTTTGCCGAGCAAGGCGTAGAGAATAATGGCCACCACGACCACATCGGTTTGCAGAAATTCGCGGGCGTTCATCGCCAGGTAACCAATACCAGCATTGGCAGAAATGGTTTCTGCCACAATCAGCGTCAGCCACATCAGACCGAGAGCAAAACGTACGCCGACCATAATCGAGGGCAGGGCGCCGGGGAGGATCACATGAACAAACAGTGAAAAGCCGGATAATCCATAGCTGCGCGCCATTTCTACCAGTGCACGATCGATACTACGAATCCCATGCCAGGTGTTGATGTAAATCGGGAACAGCGTGCCCAACGCAACGAGAAAGATCTTGGCGGATTCATCAATGCCGAACCACAGAATCACCAGCGGGATCAGCGCCAGATGCGGTACGTTACGCAGCATCTGCACTGAGGTATCCAGCAGACGTTCTCCCCAACGCGAAAGACCGCTGATCAGTCCCAGCGTCAGGCCAATCGATCCACCGATGGAGAATCCGATTAGCGCGCGCCAGGAACTGATGGCCAGATGCTGCCAAAGCTCGCCGCTGGCGGAAAGCGTCCAGAAGGCTTCGATAACACCCTCCGGAGAGGGCAGGATGCGAGTGGACAGCCAGCCCATTGAAGATGCGAGCTGCCAGAGCGCCACCAGACCTACCGGTAAAAACCAGGGCGCGAGGCGTAATAACCATCTGTTTTTCGGCGTTGCCATTAGCCGCTCCTTAGCTTTGCGCGACTTTGCGCGGGATAAATTCGTTTGCCACCGCTTCACCTTGTTGTTGCAGGTATTGCGGCTGCGGAATTTCCGGTATAGCAACATCCAGATGCGGGAACAGCAGCTCGCCAACCTTGTATGCCTCTTCCAAATGTGGGTATCCGGACAACACAAAGCTGTCGATTCCCAGCGCGGCATACTCGTTGATACGCGCCGCGACAGTCGGACCATCTCCGACCAGCGCGGTACCCGCGCCACCGCGTACCAGTCCAACGCCTGCCCACAGGTTCGGACTAATTTCCAATTTGTCGCGTTTACCATTGTGCAGTGCAGCCATTCGCTGCTGACCAACCGAATCCGTTCTTGAGAAGGCGTCCTGGGCTTTGGCAATGGTGTCGTCATCCAGGTGGGCTATCAGACGATCCGCTGCCTGCCACGCCTCGTGGGTTGTCTCCCGTACGATCACATGCAGACGAATACCAAAGCGGATCTTGCGCCCGAGCGCCGCTGCTTTGGCCCGCACCTGTTCAATCTTCGCTTTCACCTGTTCCGGCGGCTCGCCCCAGGTCAGATAGAGATCAACCTGCTCGGCAGCAAGGTCTTGTGCGACATCAGACGAGCCGCCGAAATAAAGCGGTGGCCGGGGTTGTTGTACGGGAGGGAAAAGCAGCTTCGCGCCGCGGACATGAATATGTTTGCCGTTGAAATCCACCGTTTCACCTTGCAGCAAGCGCCGCCAGACCTGAGTAAATTCAGCAGAGGCTTCATATCGTTCTGTGTGATCGAGGAACACGCCGTCACCTGCCAGCTCCTGTGGATCGCTGCCGGTCACCAGGTTAAATAACGCCCGGCCATTTGAGAGTCTGTCGAGCGTCGCAGCCTGACGTGCGGCAACCGTTGGCGAGGTGACGCTTGGGCGCAGCGCGACCAGAAACTTTAATCTCTGGGTGACCGGGATCATCGAAGCGGCGACCAGCCAGGCATCTTCGCAAGAGCGACCGGTTGGGATCAGGACGCCGGTAAATCCAAGACGATCGGCCGTTTGCGCGATTAGTTGCAGATAACTGTGATCGACCGGGCGCGAACCTTCTTCCGTTCCAAGATAATGACCGTCACCGTGGGTGGGTAAAAACCAAAACATGTTCAGACTCATAATTTTTCTCCTGCCTGCTGAGTGGGTTGCCAGATACGCTGGCGAATATCGATTTTTTTCGGCACCAAACGGTTGTCATAAAACAGATCGGCGGTTTGTTGTTGCAGGGCAGCAACGGAGGCGTTGACTGGCACAATGGTGGTTGGCGGACGGTGATCCAGATAAGACGCAATCACCGGTTCGGGCAGCCCCATGGTTTTGGCCAGCAGGGTAATGCTTTGCTGGCGCTGGTTGAGCGTTAACGCATCGGCCTGGCTAAAGGTATCCAGTACGCCAAGTACAAAAGCGCTATTTTTCTCGGCATAAGGACGGGCGGCGAGATAAAACGAACCGGTTTGCTTAAGGTCTGAGCCGTCCTTCAGTACGCGCACATCACCTTGCAGTAATGCGGCGGAATAATAGGGGTCCCAGATAGCCCACGCATCAACGTTTCCTTGCTGAAAGGCCGCTCGTGCATCGGCGGGAGTCAGATAGGTCGGTTGAATATCGGTAAATTTCAGTCCGGCCTGTTGCAGCGCCCGGAGCAGTAAATTGTGGGCGCTGGAACCTTTCTGGAAGGCGACTTTATGTCCTTTAAGCTGCGCGACGCTCTGGATCGGGCTATTTTTCGGCACCAGAATCACTTCGGCTTTCGGTTTGGGCGGCTCGACGCCCACGTAAACCAGATCGGCTCCGGCGGCCTGGGCAAAAATTGGTGGAATATCACCGGTGCTGCCGAGGTCGATACTGCCGATATTGAGTGCTTCCAGCATTTGCGGTCCAGCCGGGAATTCAACCCACGAGATTTTGGTCTGCGGGTAGCGTTTCTCCAGTAGCTGATGGCTTTTGGCCAGCACCATACTGACGCTTCCTTTCTGGTAACCAATACGCAGGGCATCGGGGGCCGATTCTGCGGCATGCCCCAGAGTTGACAGCGACAACAACCCGGTCAATGCCAGCCATGACGTGTGACGCTTGAGAAGATCAAACATGGGCGGCACCTCGCAGGGTGTTCAGTTGAGGAAGTTGGACATCGCGACGATGCAACGCCAGCCAGAAGGTATCGAGCGCACTGTCCAGACGCTGCTGAAGGTTGGGCGTAAACTGAGGTTTATGTTGATAATCAATTACCTGTGAATCATCAGCAAACACACCGTGCAGGATCTCCTGGGCCTTTAATGCGCTCAGTACCGGTTTCAGCGCGTAATCGACGGCAAGTAAATGCGCCACGCTGCCGCCGGTCGCCAGCGGCAAAACCACTTTCCCTTCCAGCGCCCGCTCGGGGAGTAGATCGAGCAGGGTTTTCAGGGCGCCAGAGTAAGCGGCTTTATAGACTGGTGTTGCGACAATCAGCCCGTCTGCATCCTGCAATTGTTCGATAAATGTGTTCAGCGCTGGACTGTCGAAACGAGCATAGATCAGATCTTCCGGGGCAAAATTGTGCAGGTTCCAGTGAAAGACTTCGACATCCTGACCGTGCAGTTTTTCTCGGGCATATTCCAGTAACGCGCTGGAGCGAGAGGGAAAGCGTGGGCTTCCCGCCAAAGTGATGACGCGCATATTTTCAATCTCCCCTTATAACCAATTGTTTGCTTTTTGTTAACATCAATAACAATTTGAGCAGTCTGGCAGAGAGATTTTGTTTATCGAAATGATTTATACGGCATAGAAAAGTTGGAAATTGAATAAAAAGGCAGAGGCAAGGAAAACGATTGCTATTTATTGCCGCAGGTCAATTCCCTTTTTGCTCGCGATAGCACATAATACGCCCCCGGTTTGCACACCGGGAATCCAGGAGAGTTCATGTACTACCCCTTCGTTCGTAAAGCCCTTTTTCAGCTCGATCCAGAGCGCGCTCATGAATTGACATTCCAGCAATTACGTCGTATTACCGGCACGCCGCTTGAAGCGCTTGTGCGCCAGAAAGTACCGGCAAAACCGGTCACCTGTATGGGGTTGACGTTCAAAAATCCGCTCGGGCTTGCTGCCGGACTGGATAAAGACGGGGAGTGCATTGATGCGCTCGGCGCTATGGGATTTGGTTCCATTGAGATTGGTACCGTGACGCCACGCCCTCAGCCGGGTAACGATAAACCGCGTCTGTTCCGTCTGGTCGATGCAGAAGGTCTGATCAACCGCATGGGGTTTAATAACCACGGGGTTGATAACCTGGTTGAGAACGTTAAAAAATCGCATTTTGACGGTATTCTGGGGATTAATATTGGTAAGAATAAAGATACCCCAGTAGAGAACGGCAAAGATGACTATCTGATTTGTATGGAAAAAGTCTATGCTTATGCTGGTTATATCGCGATTAATATATCTTCACCGAATACGCCGGGATTACGTACGCTGCAATACGGCGAAGCGCTGGACGATCTCCTGACGGCAATTAAAAATAAGCAAAACGATCTGCAAGCGATCCACCATAAATATGTTCCGGTGGCGGTAAAGATCGCGCCGGATCTTTCTGTGGAAGAACTGATCCAGGTCGCCGATAGTTTAGTTCGTCATAATATTGATGGCGTAATTGCGACTAACACCACCCTCGATCGTTCTCTTGTTCAGGGAATGAAAAATTGCGATCAAATGGGTGGTCTGAGCGGTCGACCGTTACAATTAAAAAGTACAGAAATTATTCGCCAGTTGTCTCAGGAATTAAAAGGTCAGCTGCCGATTATTGGCGTTGGTGGTATCGACTCGGTGATTGCTGCACGTGAGAAAATAGCTGCTGGTGCAACCCTCGTACAGATTTATTCGGGCTTTATTTTTAAAGGTCCGCCGTTGATAAAAGAAATCGTCAGCAATATCTGAATGCTACCTTAATCACAAACCAGGGCTTTATTTCTAGCCCTGGTTGTTTTATATTCCTTTACTGTTGCTTATTTAAACATTCTGAGCTTTTATTATTAGGGCAATAAACGAAGCGGCAAAAGGATACTGTCGTAACGGTGATGATTAAGGAAAGGAGAGAAACTGATGCGAATTAAACCCGACGATAACTGGCGCTGGTATTATGATGAAGAGCACGATCGTATGATGCTCGATTTAGCCAATGGCATGTTATTCCGTTCGCGTTTTGCTCGTAAAATGCTCACTCCTGATGCATTTTCTCCGTCAGGCTTTTGTGTTGATGACGCCGCGCTTTATTTTTCCTTTGAAGAAAAATGTCGCTACCTGGATTTAGCCAAAGAACAAAAAGCGGAACTGGTGCTCAATGCGCTGGTGGCGATCCGTTATCTCAAACCGCAAATGCCGAAAAGCTGGCACTTTGTCGCACACGGTATTAACTGGTCGCCGGTCGTGGGTGACGCTGCCTGTGTTGATTTAAGCGATACCGATGAACAGGTAAACCTGTTAGTGGTTGAGCCGGGTGAAAACGCCGCACTTTGCCTGCTTGCGCAACCTGGTGTGGTTATCGCCGGGCGTACGATGCAGCTTGGCGATGCGATTAAAATAATGAATGACAGACTGAAACCGCAGGCCGTTGTTGACAGTTTCAGCCTTGAGCAGGCGGTTTAGCTCTCCAGCCTGATTGCCGTTTTGGGAACACAGCTACAGCACAGAATCGTTCCGTCGTCCCCCATCGCTGATTTCTTCAACGGGCTAACTTCGCCTTCTACCAGTCGAATTCGACAGCATCCGCAAATGCCTGCCCGGCATGAATAGGGAACCCGGATACCCTGGTTCTCCAACTGCTCAAGCAATACCTGCTGATTATTTCCGCGAAAGGTCTGTCCCTGCCAGTCAATAAGCACCGTGGCATCAGGTTGTTGTTCGGGTGTAGTTTCGTCTGATTCAGCCGCGCCGTACGCTCTGGCGGGGCCGGTTGCCAAAATTTCTACCTCATCGCCGACGCGAATAACGCCACTGTTACGCGCGATAAGATTCTGACCGAAATCGACATCGCCGTTATCTACCGCAGTACGGAAGGTTTGCAATGTGGCAAGCGGTTCACCGGATGGATGTTTCTGGCCTTTTTCCGGGCTAACTGTCGTGAAAATACAGCGGCTACAGGGTTTTGCTACATCAAAAATGACGTCGCCAATACGAATCACTTTCCAGGTATCTTCTTCCCAGGCACCAGCTCCCGAAACCACTATATTGGGGCGAAACTGTTCCATTTTGACGCTTGCCGGACAGCGCTGTTGCAGATCGCGCAGGGATGCTTCGTTGGCCAGCAGATAGGGATAACCATCAGCGAAGGATAAAGGAACATCAACATGGCGTTTTACACGGCGCGTCAGCTGCGGGCCGACCCAGCGTAACTGCACTTCACGGGAGAAAAAGCCGCTAAGCCACTGGTTAATAGCCACTGGCGCAATGCGCGCGGTAAAATGGTTTCCCCATACTTCTGTTGGTGCATCCTGGGGGGCGAAGTCGGCAAATCGTACGAGCGCACTGCTGCCGTCTGGCGCCGTAAGATGCAGCCCATCATGGAATGGGGAAGGCGTAAAACGGACCATTTGTGGGAACTGGCGGGCGGTTATGAATGTTCCGTCAGGTTCAGTGATCATAAATATGCGATCAAAGGCGAGACCGCTAATATCTGCCAGGGCATGCGTAAGCCCAATGCCGCGCATTGATTTAACCGGATGAATAAAAAGTCGGGTTAACGTGACCACTGTACAGCCCCTCGAATGAAAATAAGCCTTCAACTTTATGACATACAGCCCATATTAGCTATAATGCGCAGCAATTTTCTCGGAGTAAAAGTGACATTATGAATTCTCTGTTTGCCAGTACGGCCCGCGGGCTGGAAGAGCTGTTAAAAACTGAACTGGAAAACCTCGGCGCGCTGGAGTGTCAGGTCGTTCAGGGTGGGGTCCATTTTAAGGGCGACACGCGGCTTGTTTACCAGAGCCTGATGTGGAGCCGCCTGGCCTCGCGCATTATCCTGCCGATGGGAGAGTGCAAGGTCTACAGCGATCTTGATCTGTACCTCGGCGTTCAGGCAATCGACTGGACAGAGATATTTAACCCTGGTGCTACGTTTGCCGTCCATTTTAGCGGACTGAACGAGACCATTCGTAACAGCCAGTACGGCGCGCTGAAGGTCAAGGATGCGATTGTCGATGCCTTTACCCGCAAAAATATGTCGCGTCCGAATGTGGATCGTGAATCTCCGGATCTGCGCATCAACGTCTGGTTGAACAAAGATACTGCCAGCATTGCGCTCGATCTGAGCGGTGACGGTTTGCATCAGCGTGGCTATCGCGATCGCGCGGGTCAGGCACCGATTAAAGAGACGCTGGCCGCGGCAATTGTTATGCGTTCTGGCTGGCAGCCGGGAACCCCGTTACTCGATCCGATGTGTGGTTCCGGCACGCTGCTGATTGAAGCGGCAATGTGGGCGACCGATCGCGCGCCGGGTCTGCACCGTGGATACTGGGGCTTCAGCGGTTGGGCGCAACACGACGAAGCCGTCTGGCAAGAAGTTAAAGCCGAAGCGCAGGTGCGTGCGCGTAAGGGACTGGCTGACTATACCTCGCATTTTTATGGATCCGATAGCGATGCGCGCGTGATTGAAAAAGCGCGTAGTAATGCTCGCCGCGCCGGTATCGCCGATCTGATGACGTTTGACGTGAAAGATGTCGCCAAATTGAGCAATCCGCTGCCGAAAGGACCCTATGGGACAGTTATCAGTAACCCGCCTTACGGCGAACGTCTGGATAGCGAACCGGCGCTGATTGCCCTGCACAGCCTGCTGGGCCGTACGATGAAAAACCAGTTTGGCGGCTGGAATTTGTCGCTGTTCAGTGCCTCGCCGGATCTGCTCAGCAGCCTGCAATTACGTGCCGACAAGCAGTTCAAAGCGAAAAACGGGCCGCTGGATTGTGTGCAGAAGAATTATCACGTCGCAGAGACCACTGCGGACAGCAAGCCTGCTACGGTAGCGGAAGATTATGCCAACCGCCTGCGCAAGAATATTAAAAAGCTGGAAAAATGGGCGCGTCAGGAAGGCATTGAATGCTATCGCCTGTATGACGCTGACCTGCCGGAATACAACGTTGCAGTAGATCGTTACGGTGATTGGGTCGTGGTTCAGGAATATGCCCCGCCGAAGACGGTTGATGCGCAAAAAGCACGTCAACGCCTGTTCGACATCATTGCCGCCACGCTGTCAGTACTGGAAATCGCGCCAAACAAACTGGTGCTGAAAACCCGTGAGCGACAGAAAGGCAAGAATCAGTATCAGAAGATGAATGAGAAGGGTGAATTCATTGAGGTAAGCGAGTACAACGCGCGCCTGTGGGTGAACCTGACTGACTACCTTGATACGGGTTTATTCCTCGACCACCGTATTGCGCGCCGCATGCTGGGGCAGATGAGTAAAGGTAAGGACTTCCTCAACCTGTTTTCCTACACCGGCAGCGCCAGCGTACATGCAGGATTGGGCGGTGCGCGTAGTACTACGACGGTCGATATGTCGCGTACCTATCTGGAATGGGCGGAACGCAACTTGCGTCTGAACGGCCTGAGCGGTCGCGCTCACCGTTTAATTCAGGCCGATTGCCTGGGCTGGCTGCGTGATGCGAATGAACAGTTTGATCTGATTTTCATCGATCCGCCGACGTTCTCTAACTCAAAACGTATGGAAGATTCGTTTGATGTGCAGCGCGATCATCTGGCGCTGATGAAAGATCTGAAACGTCTGCTGCGTAAAGACGGCACGATCATGTTCTCCAACAACAAACGTGGGTTCCGTATGGATCTCGACGGTTTGGCTGAACTGGGATTGAAAGCACAAGAAATTACCCAAAAAACGCTTTCCCAGGATTTTGCCCGTAACCGTCAGATCCACAATTGCTGGCTGATTACCGCAGCCTGAAAGGATAAATAAATGTCATTGATCAGTATGCATGGTGCATGGCTGTCGTTCAGCGATGCGCCGCTTCTTGATAATGCAGAACTGCATATCGAAGATAACGAACGCGTCTGTCTGGTTGGCCGTAACGGCGCAGGTAAATCGACGCTGATGAAGATCCTGAACCGTGAGCAGGGGCTTGACGACGGGCGTATCATTTATGAGCAGGATCTGGTTGTGGCGCGTCTGCAACAGGATCCGCCGCGTAATGTTGAGGGCAGCGTGTATGATTTCGTTGCCGAGGGTATCGAAGAGCAGGCCGAGTATCTCAAGCGTTATCACGATATTTCGCGTCTGGTGATGACTGATCCGAGTGACAGAAATCTGAATGAGATGGCGCGGGTTCAGGAAATGCTCGATCATCACAATCTGTGGCAGCTCGAAAGCCGTATTAATGAAGTGCTGGAGCAGTTGGGGCTGGATCCAAACGCCGCACTTTCTTCGCTTTCAGGAGGTTGGCTGCGTAAAGCGGCGCTGGGCCGCGCGTTAGTGAGTAATCCGCGTGTACTGCTGCTGGATGAACCAACGAACCACCTGGATATTGAAACCATCGACTGGCTGGAAGGGTTCCTGAAATCCTTCAATGGGACAATCATCTTCATTTCCCATGACCGTTCATTTATACGCAATATGGCGACACGTATCGTCGACCTCGATCGTGGCAAGCTGGTGACTTATCCGGGGAATTACGATCAGTATCTGCTGGAGAAAGAAGAAGCTCTGCGCGTAGAAGAGTTACAAAATGCAGAGTTTGACCGCAAGCTGGCGCAGGAAGAGGTCTGGATCCGTCAGGGGATCAAAGCGCGCCGTACCCGCAACGAAGGCCGCGTGCGCGCACTGAAAGCCATGCGTCGCGAGCGTGGCGAACGCCGCGAAGTGATGGGCACGGCGAAGATGCAGGTCGAAGAGGCGAGCCGTTCAGGCAAGATTGTTTTCGAAATGGAGAACGTGGATTACCAGGTTGATGGAAAGCAGCTGGTAAAAGATTTCTCCGCACAGGTACAACGTAGCGACAAAATTGCGCTAATCGGACCGAACGGCTGCGGCAAAACAACGCTGCTGAAGTTGATGTTAGGCCAGCTTCAGGCTGACAGTGGACGCATTCACGTCGGCACCAAGCTGGAAGTGGCCTATTTCGATCAGCACCGCGCCGAACTGGATCCAGATAAAACCGTGATGGACAACCTGGCTGAAGGTAAGCAAGAGGTGATGGTTAACGGTAAACCTCGCCATGTGCTGGGTTATCTGCAGGATTTCCTGTTCCATCCGAAACGCGCGATGACGCCAGTGCGTGCGCTTTCTGGTGGGGAACGAAATCGCCTGCTGTTGGCGCGTCTTTTTCTGAAACCCAGCAATCTTTTGATTCTCGATGAACCAACGAACGATCTTGACGTCGAAACGCTGGAACTGCTCGAAGAACTAATTGATAGCTATCAGGGGACTGTACTGCTGGTAAGCCACGACCGTCAGTTTGTGGATAATACTGTAACTGAATGCTGGATCTTCGAAGGCGGCGGTAAAATTGGTCGTTATGTCGGTGGTTATCATGATGCGCGCAGCCAGCAATCTCAGTATGTGGCGTTTAAACAACCGGTCACGAAAAAAACAGAGGAAGCCGTTGCTCCTAAAGCAGAAATTGTCAAACGTGGCACGAGCAAACTAAGCTATAAACTGCAGCGCGAACTCGAGCAACTCCCCGCGCAGCTTGAAGAACTGGAAGCTAAACTGGAAAGGCTACAAGCGCAGGTTGCTGACGCCGCTTTTTTCAGTCAGCCACATGAGCAAACACAACAGGTATTAGCTAGTCTGAACGAAGCGGAACAAGAACTTGAGCAAGCCTTTGAGCGCTGGGAGTATCTTGAGTCTTTGAAGAACGGCGCATAATTTAAAGGAGCACATATGTGCGAACATCACCATGCCGCGAAGCATATTTTGTGCTCGCAGTGTGACATGCTGGTGGCGTTACCTCGCCTTGAGCATGGTCAGAAAGCGGCATGTCCACGATGTGGCACTACGTTAACGGTGGAGTGGGACGCGCCGCGGCAGCGTCCTACCGCCTATGTTTTAGCAGCATTATTCATGCTGCTTCTGTCAAACCTCTTCCCCTTTGTGAATATGAACGTTGCAGGGGTGAGCAGCGAAGTCACGTTGCTGGAGATCCCCAGCGTTCTCTTTTCTGAAGACTACGCCAGTCTCGGCACCTTCTTTTTATTATTCGTGCAGTTGGTCCCCGCGTTTTGCCTGCTGACTATCCTGCTGCTGGTGAATCGGGTGCAGATGCCCGCAAGACTTAAGGCGGGTCTTGCACGCGTCCTGTTCCAGTTAAAAAGCTGGGGGATGGCGGAAATCTTCCTCGCCGGCGTGCTGGTCAGCTTCGTTAAGCTCATGGCTTACGGCGATATCGGCGTGGGCAGCAGCTTTATTCCGTGGTGCTTCTTTTGCGTTTTGCAACTGCGCGCATTCCAGTGCGTTGACCGTCGCTGGCTGTGGGATGATATTGCGCCAATGCCAGTGATTAAGCTGGAGTTAAAACCTGGTGTACCCGGCATTCGACAGGGACTGCGTTCCTGCTCTTGCTGCACTGCGATACTTCCCGCTAATGAACGGGTGTGTCCGCGCTGCCAGACGAAAGGCTATGTGCGGCGTAAAAACAGTCTGCAATGGACGTTGGCATTACTGTTTACGTCAATCATGCTTTATCTTCCTGCCAATATTTTGCCGATTATGATTACCGATCTGCTCGGGTCAAAGCTGCCATCAACGATACTTGAGGGGGTGGTTTTAATCTGGAGCGAAGGCTCTTATCCGGTGGCTGCGGTTATTTTTATCGCCAGTATTATGGTGCCGACGTTGAAAATGATCGCCATTGCCTGGCTATGCTGGGATGCCAAAGGGCATGGCAAACGCGACAGCGAACGTATGCACCTGATTTATGAAGTTGTGGAATTTGTCGGTCGCTGGTCAATGATCGACGTCTTTGTGATTGCGGTACTCTCTGCGCTGGTGCGCATGGGAGGGTTAATGAACATTTATCCTGCAATGGGTGCTTTGATGTTTGCTTTAGTCGTCATTATGACAATGTTTTCTGCGATGACATTTGATCCGCGTCTGTCGTGGGACCGTGAACCAGAACCAGGCCATGAGGAGTCCTGACAGCATGGAATCTAAAAGTGGGGAAGCCAAAGTGCAAAAGGTAAAAAACTGGTCGCCCGTATGGATATTCCCTATCGTCACTGCACTCATTGGCGCGTGGGTACTGTTTTATCACTACAGTCATCAGGGGCCACAGGTCACGCTTATTACCACCAATGCCGAAGGTATTGAAGGGGGCAAAACGACGATTAAAAGCCGCAGCGTGGATGTCGGTATCGTCGAGAGCGCAACCCTGACTGATGATTTGACCCATGTGGAGATTAAAGCGCGTCTTAACTCCGGAATGGAAAAGCTGCTGCATAAAGATTCTGTCTTTTGGGTGGTGAAGCCGCAGGTTGGACGTGAAGGTATCAGTGGACTCGGCACGCTATTGTCCGGGGCTTATATTGAACTGCAGCCTGGCAATAAAGGCAGTAAGCTGGAAAATTACCAACTGCTGGATTCACCGCCGCTGGCCCCGCCAGATGCAAAAGGGATCCGTGTGATTCTGGACAGCAAAAAAGCCGGTCAGTTGAGTCCAGGCGATCCGGTACTTTTCCGCGGCTATCGTGTAGGTTCGGTTGAAACCAGCACATTTGATGCGCAAAAGCGTACGATCAGCTATCAGCTTTTCATCAATGCGCCTAACGATCGTCTGGTGACCAGCAATGTACGTTTCTGGAAAGACAGCGGGATCGCCGTAGATCTTACCTCAGCAGGTATGCGCGTAGAAATGGGATCGCTCTCCACGCTGTTTGGCGGTGGTGTAAGTTTTGATGTGCCAGAAGGTTTAGAGCAGGGCGAGCCGGTCGCACAACAATCAGCGTTTAATCTTTATGACGATCAAAAAAGTATTCAGGATTCACTGTATACCGATCATATTGATTACCTGATGTTCTTTAAAGATTCGATTCGTGGCCTACAGCCTGGTGCACCGCTGGAATTCCGTGGCATCCGCTTGGGTACGGTGAGTAAAGTACCTTTCTTCTCACCGAATATGCGTCAGGTATTTAACAATGATTACCGCATTCCGGTGCTGGTGCGTATTGAACCAGAACGTCTGAAGGCGCAACTGGGAGAGGATACCGATGTTGGCGCTCATTTGGAGCAACTGCTTAAACGCGGATTACGAGGATCGCTCAAAACCGGGAACCTGGTAACCGGCGCGCTGTATGTCGATCTCGACTTCTACCCGAAAGAGCCGCCGATTACTGGTGTGCGCGAATTTAATGGTTATCAAATTATTCCGACCGTGAGCGGTGGTCTGGCGCAGATCCAACAGCGTCTGATGGAAGCGTTGGATAAGATTAACAATCTGCCGCTGAACCCGATGATTGAGCAGGCAACTAATACGCTGTCGGAAAGCCAGCGCACAATGAAACATCTGCAAACCACGCTGGATAACATGAACAAGATCACGTCCAGTCAGTCGATGCAGGATCTGCCGGCGGATATGCAGAACACGCTGCGTGAACTAAATCGTAGTATGCAGGGCTTCCAGCCTGGTTCCGCGGCCTACAACAAGATGGTAGCGGATATGCAGCGTCTTGATCAGGTACTGCGTGAACTGCAACCGGTACTGAAAACGCTGAACGATAAGAGTAATGCGCTGGTATTTGAAGCGAAGGACAAAAAAGATCCAGAGCCGAAGAGGGCGAAACAATGAAAAAGTGGCTAGTGGTGATGATGGCGGTCTGGCTGACGTCATGCAGCTCCAGCGGAGAAAATAAAAGCTATTACCAGCTCCCTATCGCACAAGGCGGTGTGCAGAGCTCTGCCAATCAGGGAAACCGTCTGCTGTGGGTTGAACAGATTGCGGTACCTGATTATCTGGCCGGTAATGGGGTGGTTTACCAGACCAGCGATGTGCAATATGTGATAGCCAATAATAATCTCTGGGCCAGCCCATTAGATCAGCAATTGCGCAATACGCTGGTTGCGAACCTCAGTATGCAGTTGCCTGGCTGGGTTGTCGCTTCACAGCCGCTGGGAAGCACTCAGGACACGCTGAACGTTACCGTAACCGGCTTCCACGGTCGGTACGATGGTAAGGTTATCGTGAGCGGTGAATGGTTGCTGAATCATCAGGGACAACTGATCAAACGTCCATTCCACATCGAAGCTGTACAGACTAAAGACGGCTACGATGAGATGGTGAAGGTTCTTGCCAATGCCTGGAGTCAGGAAGCAATGGCCATTGCTCAAGAGCTGAAACGCATCCCTTAAGCTTAAATAATTGTAAATTATACCGCCCCTGGTTCATTGCCCGGGGCGGTTTTTTTTATTTTTTTAGCCGTGGAGATAGCTGTTCTGACTGACTATTTTTGTACAAATGATTTAGCGAGTAGCTCACAAATATGACACTGGCGTGAATTTTGCGCATTGACGAGCCTGATGTTTAGGGGTATTCGTTTAGTGTGATTGCACACTTAGTAATCACTGTTTTCTTTTCCACCAGACCCAAAAATGAGGGAAACGAGGCATGAAGAGACAAAAACGAGATCGCCTGGAACGGGCACATCAACGTGGATATCAGGCCGGCATTGCCGGACGCTCAAAAGAAATGTGTCCCTATCAGACGCTGAATCAGAGGTCATACTGGCTGGGAGGCTGGCGAGAAGCCATGGGGGATAGGGTTTTAATGGCCTGATTCTGTCTCTTTAGATAAAAGAAACCTCCGCAGAGCGGAGGTTTCGCCTTTTTGCACACCTGAAAAAACGGGGAAACGTTAATGTCTGGCTGCTTCGCAGTTCTGGATTAGAACGCGGAAGTGTCCTGGAACAGACCCACTTTCAGATCGTTTGCGGTATAGATCAGACGACCATCAACCAGCACTTCACCATCTGCCAGGCCCATGATCAGGCGACGGTTAACGATGCGTTTGAAGTGAATGCGGTAAGTGACTTTCTTCGCGGTCGGCAGAACCTGGCCGGTGAATTTAACTTCGCCTACGCCCAGCGCACGGCCTTTACCTTCACCGCCCAGCCAGCCGAGATAGAATCCAACCAGTTGCCACATGGCGTCGAGACCCAGACAGCCCGGCATCACCGGATCGCCGATAAAGTGACAACCGAAGAACCACAGGTCCGGGTTGATATCCAGTTCAGCTTCAACATAACCTTTGTCAAAGTTGCCACCGGTTTCGGTCATCTTGATGACACGGTCCATCATCAGCATGCTTGGTGCTGGCAGTTGTGGCCCTTTAGCGCCAAACAGCTCACCGCGACCAGAGGCAAGAAGGTCTTCTTTCGTATAGGATTCGCGTTTATCTACCATGTTCTCTGTAAGCCTTATTTTATTGAAGCACGCAGGATAGCTAACACGTGTACGCTGAACAAGTCCGATCAGTTCGGAATAATCCAGTTCAGCCAACGTAGCGGCCATGGGAAACGGTGACGACCTTCCTGTTGCGTTGCCGTGGCAATACGCTCCTGAATGGTTTGCATCAGCGTTGTCTGGCCTTCGCCATCCCACACCAGATTTAACAACAGTGGCAGCGCATCAGTCACGTCGTCCACCGCCCAGATAGTGAATTTTTCTTCTTCTATGGCCTGTAGCAGCGCAGGCTGCAGGCTGAGGTGTCTGACGTTAGCCGAAGGAATGATAACGCCCTGCGTGCCTGTCAGTTCGCGCTGCTGGCAGATGGTGAAGAAACCTTCAATTTTCTCATTCAGACCACCGACAGGTTGTGCCCGACCAAACTGATCGACAGAACCTGTAATGGCGATACTTTGATTAACAGGAACGTCGGCGAGGGCGCTAATCAATGCGCACAGTTCTGCCATAGACGCGCTGTCACCGTCCACTTCGCTGTAAGATTGCTCAAAGGTCAGTGAGGCAGAGAAGGGGATTTGTTGCTCAAGCTGGAGTTCCGACATCAGGAACGCCTGCATAATCATCATACCCTTGGCATGAATATTTCCGCCGAGCTCGGCTTTGCGCTCAATATCCGTAAACTCGCCGTCGCCAATGTGCACGACGCAACTGATACGAGAAGGCTCGCCAAATGCGCGTGGGTGGCCTGGAAACTCAATTACCGACAAGGCGTTGATCTGGCCAATACGCTCGCCTTCTGTCTCGATAAGGATCTGCTCTTGCAGAATTTCATCCTGCATGCGTTCAGCCAGGAATCCCTCACGCCATTCGCGCTGAGCCAGCATCAGGCTGAACTGCTCAGCGTTGCAGGTTTCGCCCTCGCATAACGGAGCCACCTCTTTGAACTGTCGGGTGATCCACAGCGGGTTAAGCGGCAATGTATCCTGTTCACCGGTATAGCGAACGGCTTCACGGATCAGAACCTGCCAGGCATCAGGAGCGGGGTAGGGCAAATTATTGCGTATGGCGATATGCGTGACCCACTGACACCATTGCGTCATGGTTTCGGCATCCACTATCTGCAGATTATCTTCAAACTCGCTGTAAATGGCCTGCTCAGCCAGCTCTGGTTCCATGTCCTGGAAATCCGCCAGCGATTCACGCTCACCCACCAAAATAACTTTCAGTTTAAGCGGCATAGGGGGAACGGAGACAGGCAGCGGGCGAGACTCATCAAAAGCTACCCAATCAAAACGTTCGTGGCTGACAATGGCTTTCAGGCGCATCCACAACAGAGGTTGGGCCAACAGCGTGCGCAATGAGATAACCAGCACACCTCCATTGGCCTGATGTACCAGACCTGGCTGCAGCGTAATTTCTCCATTGAACTGACGCAGACAGCCAAACAGTTGTTCGGCTTCGGCCCAGTCAGCGCTGACCACCTGCGTCAACGTCGCAAAATTGTCTTCCGCTTTCTCTGCTGTACGATAACGAATAGTGTGACCGGAGATGTCGTAATGACCGCCAGTCAGGCTTCCTGCATCCGTGTGCAAGGGACGTGCAGCCTTTGCAATAAGGTTGAGATACTCAAGCTCTTCCGGTGCTTTTACCAACATGAACGAGGATGTTGTCCAGTGCTGAAGAAGCTGCTCTAGCGCGAATTGTAAACGTGGCTGAGTATCACTAAGTAAGGTGTCGGTGTCGTCAGTGACGTGCGGCTGTGCAAATACTTCCTGATAACTGTCGGTATCAGGAACCAGATCACGCCATGCAAGTTTCGTAATGGTCAAAGTTGATGTTTTTTAGTCTGTTGTAAAAAACGAGATTATACCGTAACCCTCACCACTAAACACCTGGAAAGCGCCGCGAAACGGTTGTGATGACGCGCGGCAGTTCACAGGCTGGATATTCTTTTCTTCAGATGCCGAAAAAGCTGATATTCTGATAAGAGTTACACGGTAACATTGAGATCGCAATGAAATATCAACAACTTGAAAACCTTGAAAGCGGCTGGAAATGGAAGTATCTGGTGAAGAAGCATCGTGAGGGGGAATTAATCACCCGTTACGTCGAGGCCAGCGCTGCCAAAGAAGCCGTTGATTTATTGCTAACCCTCGAGAATGAACCGGTTCGGGTTAATGCCTGGATTGAAGAACACATGAATTCTGCGCTGCTTAATCGTATGAAACAAACCATACGTGCGAGGCGCAAGCGGCACTTTAATGCTGAGCATCAGCATACGCGGAAGAAATCCATCGATCTGGAGTTCATGGTCTGGCAGCGTCTGGCTGGTCTTGCGCAGCGGCGCGGAAAAACGCTTTCTGAAACTATTGTGCAGCTAATTGAAGACGCAGAGCATAAAGAGAAGTACGCGAACAAAATGTCGACATTGAAACAGGATTTACAGGCGTTGCTGGGAAAAGAGTAGCGGTCGGGTGGTTTAACACGTGGCTTACTTTGGATGAAAACAGATGAAAAAAAACCCCGCATAGCGGGGTTTTTTATAAGACGATAACTTAAGCCTGAGGCTGAGTTACAACGTCTTTGATGCCTTTAACTTCGATCTCAACACGACGATCCGGAGCCAGGCAGTCGATCAGTGCAGCGCGAGCTTTCACGTTGTCACAGGTGTTGCCAGTAACTGGGTTGGATTCACCCATGCCACGTGCAGAGATTTTGTCAGAAGGAATACCTTTAGAGATCAGGTAATCAACAACGGACTGAGCACGTTTCTCGGACAGCGCCTGGTTGTAAGCGTCAGAACCGATGCGGTCAGTGAAGCCCAGAACCACTACGGAACCGTCTTTCGGATCCAGGTTGCTCAGCTGGCTGTACATCTGGTCCAGAGCCTGCTGGCCTTCTGGTTTCAGAGTTGCTTTGTTGAAGTTGAACAGAACGTCAGACTTCAGAGTGAAGTGCTTGGTCTGTACTTCTGGAGCCGGAGCCGGAGCAACAACTACTGGAGCTGCTTCTTCCTGCTGGCCGAAACGGTAAGAAACACCAACGCTCAACAGACCGTTATCTGGACGACCACCAACGGTGTTCGCGTCACCGATGTTGTTGGTCCACTGGTATTCCAGACGGGTAGCGATTTCAGGAGTAATTGCGTACTCTACGCCACCAGCGAATACTGGGGATACACCAGTGTCGTGGTCTTTGAAGCCTTTGTTGTTTTTAGCGTCTGCACGCCAAACCATACCACCCAGACGGGTATAAACGTCCAGATCGTCAGTGATTGGGTAACCCAGTTTAGCGGTCAGCTGAACGCCCTGAGCTTTGAAAGCGCCATTCTGCTCGCTGCCTTTGTATGGCATACGGCCTAACCAGTCGTAACCCATTTCAAAACCAACGTACGGGTTAACCTGGTAACCACCGAACGCACCGGCACCCAGTTGGCTTTCGTGGGTCGGACCGTTGTTGTCGATACGGTTGTTGCCAATATCATGGAACTGAGACCAGCCCAGTTTAGCACCAGTATACCAGGTGTTATCTTTCGGAGCGGCCTGCGCCACGGTAGCGAAACCAGCCAGTGCCACTGCAATTGCGATAGCTGTCTTTTTCATTTTTTGCGCCTCGTTATCATCCAAAATTCGCCATGAATATCTCCGAAGAGAGATAACACGGTTAAATCCTTCACCCGGGGACCAGTTCAATAGTTACTCTACCGATATCTGCGGCTTACGCCGAGCACCCCTGGCGATGTAAAGTCTACAACGTAGTTGAAAACTTACAAGTGTGAAGTCCGTCAGGCATATGAAAAAAAAAGGCTTGTATACACAATATTTAACATTTATAGCTGAATAAATGTACTGAGGATATCCTGAAAACCGCTTCTGACAAGCGTTCAGACGAAAAACACATTACAGCTCAAAGACAAATTGAGAGATGAAAAAAAATTCCAGGATAAATCCTAATTTTACTCAATGATACAAATTCGAGTGAATTTTTAGCCCGGAATGCTGTCTCCCCGCAAGTGTCTGGGCGCGAACCGGACGCATGATAAAACCCATCGCATTACCTTCATCAGCCGCTTTGACCAGTTCGGCATGTTCATCTTCCGTTAATTCTTCCGCCAGCCAGCCAATGACAACACTGTAATTACCCGTGCGTAGCGCACGAATCATTGATTCCAGCGTATTGCAGGGGGAGAGCTGACTAATTTGCATGACTTTCGTCAATGGAAGTCCAGCTGACTGCACCCACTCCCGACTTAATTTTTGCTGAGGCGTCAGCCACAGCTGCCAGCGTGATTGTTGCCCTAACTGTTGCAGCAGGGGAAGCAGCAGCAGTTGTGTCATCATGGGCTGGTCCTCGCGATAGACAACTTCACTGATAAGCCCAGCGGTTGCGTTCTCTGATGAAACGCGCGCAATGTTGCTTGATGTGGAAGAGAACGACGATGAACGATTTGCATAGCCTGAAGTGTACATAATCAATCCAGCCCTGTGAGTTACTGTATGGATATACAGTAACCCTGCCATCAACAAAGATCAACCTTATTTTCGGAAACAGGTTCGCAATTTTTAGTCGTCGTCACGGGAAAAATAAAATTCATCTTGCCCCATACGCATAAGTTGCCTATTTTCGTCATTAACGGATCCGCTACTGAAAATCATTTGCTTACGTTATGATTTAAAAAGGATTTTTATGAAAGAGCTTTCTTATGCAAGGATCTATAAATCGCAGGAATATCTGGCTTCTCTGGGGACAATTCACTATCGCTCACTGTTTGGTGGCTACAGTCTGACGGTTGGCGATACGGTCTTTGCCATGGTCGCTAATGGTGAGCTGTATCTTCGCGCCTGTGAGCAGAGCGCCCAGTATTGTGTACAAAATTCTCCTGTCTGGCTGACATTTATTAAGCGCGGACGTCCTCTTGTACTTAATTATTACCAGGTGAACGATGCCCTGTGGCAAAACCAGCAGCAACTGGTGTCGTTATCGCGATATTCGTTGGATGCTGCGGTTAAGGAGAAACAAAGTCGCTTTGCCCAGCATCGTCTGCGGGAATTGCCGAATATGACGTTTCATCTGGAGACCCTGCTGAATGAAGCTGGAATTAAAGATGAGGGGACCATGCGATCGTTGGGAGCACAAATGTGCTGGCTGAAACTTCGGCAAAATAACCCGGCTCTGACGGTAAAAGTACTCTATGCCCTTGAAGGCGCGGTAGGGGGGATACATGAAGCCGCACTCCCGGCGACGCGTCGCCAGGAGCTGGTTGAGTGGGTAAGTTCTCTTACGCCGGAACCGGGGTATTAGACGGCAGCACGTCAATTTGCTGCTGTAATCGCCGGATCTCCGGGAGTAGAGCGATCAATAGCCCAACTTGCTGAACGACCAGCGGCTCTTTACTGTCCGGGCGTGGTTCCAGATGCTGAATTCGCTGCTTCAGCCCTTCTAACGCCTGGTATACACGCTGCTCGTCAGCGGGTTGATGGTGAAGGGCATCATCAACATAGCAAACAGCGTCATCCAGCAATGCCAAAACGTCTGGATTGGTCAACTGTTCGCGATGTGCGCCTAGCGCAGAAATATAGCTGGTAAACGTATGGTTGAGACACAGTAAACGGAACGCCGTTTCGCGGGTTTGGGCCGTGACATCCGGCTCGCTCGACATGTTTGATACCACGGAGGCGAGTTCAGCATCACGATTATGCGCATCACGGCGAGCGATACGGTAGGCCAGACGATTATCACGACCCTGATGATATTGTTCGAGAATTGCATCAAGGTAGCGGCAGTTAGCGTCAGTCGCCCGTTCAATTACCCGTGGTAGGTTACGAAAACGCCAGTCTGGCCAGATGAAACTGACAGCAGCCCAGGCGATAGCACAGCCAATTAGCGTATCGATGACACGCGGCAGCGCAACCTCAAAACCTTCGCCGAGCAGGTTAAAGCACAGTAACACCAGCAGCGTGATAAACATGGTGGCATGCGCATACTGGACGTTGCGAAAGGCAAAAAACAGTACGCCAGTGATCACCAGGAGTATCAGTTGCCCCTCGAGAGAGGGCACAAACCACAGGATCGGTAAACCAATGGCAATCCCAACCAACGTGCCGATAATCCTGAGCGCCAGGCGATGTCGGGTGGCGTTGTAGTTTGGCTGACAGACAAACAGGCTGGTCAGCAAGATCCAGTATCCGTGATTCATGCCGGTTATCTGGATAATGGCATAACCAACACAGAGTACTAACGACATGCGAACGGCATGGCGAAACAGAGCAGACTCAGGGGTGAAATTACGGCTCAGACGTAACCAGATATCACTGAATCCATGGGGACTGTCATCGGCAAGCTGATTTTCAGACTCATTGCGCGAGAGTACCTGAGCCTGTTCGGATTCGATGGTAGCAAGCTGCGCGTCGATTGCCCGTAGGTTTGACAGTAAAAAACCCAGCGTATTGAGCAGGTCGGCAGGTTCACCACTGGCGCGCATGCGCTCAAGTGCAGCATCTATATGGGTGAAGGCTCGCTCAAAGTGCGGATCGTGCTGGTAAGGCGTGCGCAATAAAATACAGCGAGATAATTGTGAACAGGCTTGCCCTTGCATCGACATCAACCGCTGGAAACGGAACATCACATCGCTGTGACGGAAATGATCGCGTAGCGTTTGATACTGAATATGTGAGGAGCTTGCGCGTTCATGAATATCCTGCGCCACAAAATAGTAATGTAGCGTGCGACGTGTTCCCCGTTGTCCACGGTCACCGCGCAGGCGGGTCAGCAGCGACACTTTAGTCTGATTCAGCGTTGCCATCAGTTGGCCATTCGCGAGAGCTAAATCATACAACGGTGCCTGGCTTTCATCTTCTATGTCGGGGTCAAAAAGACGCGATTTCAGTTCCAGGTAGTGCGCTAACTGTTCGTAGCTGCGTGCCAGATTGTCCTGTAAGGGGCGGATGGGGAACAGAAGATGTCCGGTGAGCGTCAGCAGGTTATACCAGATAGCGCCAGCGAGCAGCAGGATTGGTTGTTGATACCACTGATCGTAAAGCGAGGTGCCCAGCATCGTGTAAATGGCGATCAGCAATGCACCAAAAGCAATAGTTGCATAGCGCTGGCCTAATCCCCCCAGCAGAATAAAGCCGCTGGTGGAAAGCGTTAACCCAATAGCAAACAGCCATGGCCATGGGAAGAGCAGTTCAACGGAGGCTGAGGCAATAAAAAAGCACACCAGTGTGATGATTAAATTGCGCAGTCGGCCTGCGAGACGATCGTCCAGATCGGTAAGTGCGGCAGCGACCATGCCCAGCGTGAGCGGGATGGTCAGCTTGACATCGCCCAGCCACCAAGGCAGCGCTGTTGTGCCGCATAGCGCGATAAAAATCCGCACGTAGTACAGCCATGTGCTGTTCCAGGTATAGCGTTTGAGCAGAGGACTTAACATAAAGGCCATCGGTCCTGATTATTCAAAACGACGACGCGCATTGGCTTCACGCGCTGCACGGGCAACTTCTACTGAAACCACACGGCGACCCACCGGCCAGAGCGCAATGGCAGCGATTTTAAAGTTTGCAATGCCAACCGGAATACCAATAATCGTTATGCACTGGGCAATACCAGAGATAATGTGCATCAGGCACAACCACCAGCCGAAGAAAATCAGCCAGAAAATATTGAGCACGGTGCCGCCGGTATTTAACAGGACGCTTTTACCGGCCGGATTCAGTTCATCGACATGAATCGCTTCGTTACCATAGGGAAACAGCGAAAGTCGGGTTATCTCCCAGCATGAACGGGTCAAGGGTAAAGTAAAAATAAGCACGACACTGACCAGCGTTGCCAGTAACCAGGCCAGGGTGGTGGCGAACCCCCCAAGCACAAAATTTAAAATATTCAGAACAGTACGCATAAACCCTCGGTTAACTCTGGTTTTCTGTGAATTCGGCAATTGTAACGTTTTTTTGGGCTGGAGCACGTTTTCTCTGGCGGTTACACTGATAAGCAAACCTCTTCGTGTGGATCCGCTTGAGTCTTATGGAACTGAAAGCAACTTCTCTTGGAAAACGTCTGGCACAACACCCTTACGATCGGGCCGTTATTCTCAATGCCGGGATTAAAGTTTCCGGCGATCGTCACGAGTATCTTATTCCCTTCAATCAGTTACTGGCTATTCATTGCAAACGTGGTCTGGTATGGGGCGAGCTGGAGTTTGTACTCCCGGATGAAAAGGTAGTTCGTCTTCACGGTACAGAGTGGGCGGAAACCCAGCGCTTCCATCATCATTTGAATGCGCTCTGGCAACAGTGGAGCCAGGAAATGAGTGACGTTGCTGCGGGGGTTTTACAGCAGCAGTTGGATGCGATAGCGGCGCGTACTAGTGAAAGTAAGTGGCTGACGCGCGAACAAACATCAGGGCTGCAGCAGCAGATTCGCCGTGCCTTTGCCGCGTTACCGCTCCCGGTTAATCGGCTGGAGGAATTTGAAAATTGCCGGGAGGCGTTACGTCAATGCCAGGCATGGCTGAAAGACATTGAAGCCTGCCGCTTACAGCACAATCAGGCGTACACCGATGCAATGCTGGAAGAGTATGACGAGTTTTTCCAGCATGTTGAATCTTCGCCGTTGAACCCTGCTCAGGCGCGCGCGGTGGTGAACGGTGAGCAATCATTGTTGGTACTTGCAGGTGCTGGAAGCGGTAAAACATCTGTGTTGGTTGCCCGGGCGGGTTGGTTGCTTGCACGAGGAGAAGCCGCACCAGAACAGATCCTGTTGCTGGCGTTTGGACGCAAAGCAGCCCAGGAGATGGATGACCGCATCCGTGAGCGTCTGCATACGGATGAGGTCACCGCGCGGACGTTCCATGCACTGGCGTTGCACATTATTTCGCAAGGTAGCAAAAAAGCTCCAACGGTGAGCAAGCTGGAAAATGATGCTATCGCGCGCAACAAACTCTTTATAACAACCTGGCGTCAGCAGTGCAGTGAGAAAAAGGCTCAGGCTAAAGGCTGGCGACAATGGTTAGAAGAAGAAATGCAGTGGTCTGTACCCGAAGGTAACTTCTGGGATGACGAAAAATTACAGCGTCGTCTGGCTTCCCGGTTGGATCGCTGGGTTAGTTTGATGCGAATGCATGGCGGAGCGCAGGCGGAGATGATTGCTAATGCTCCGGAGGAGATCCGTGATCTGTTCAGTAAACGCATAAAGCTAATGGCGCCGCTGCTCAAGGCCTGGAAGAGTGCCCTGAAGGATGAGAATGCCGTCGATTTCTCCGGGTTGATCCATCAGGCTATTGTCATTCTGGAGAAGGGGCGGTTTATCAGTCCGTGGAAACATATTCTGGTCGATGAATTTCAGGATATTTCCCCTCAGCGCGCCGCCCTGTTAGCCGCCTTGCGTAAGCAAAACTCGCAGACTACGCTGTTTGCCGTGGGAGATGACTGGCAGGCCATTTACCGGTTCAGCGGAGCACAGCTTTCTCTGACAACCGCATTTCAGCAAAATTTTGGTGAGGGCGATAGCTGTAATCTGGATACGACTTACCGTTTTAATAGCCGTATTGGCGAAGTCGCAAACCAGTTTATCCAGCAAAACCCACACCAGCTCAAAAAACCGCTGAACAGTCTGACGACCGGTGATAAAAAAGCCGTCACGTTGCTCGACGAAAGCCAGTTAGATCTGTTGCTGGATAAGCTGTCGGGTTTTGTGAAAGCCGAAGAGAGAATTCTGGTGCTGGCGCGATACCATCATCTCAAACCTGCCAGCCTGGACAAAGCGGCCACCCGCTGGCCCAAGCTGCAGCTGGATTTTATGACTATTCATGCCAGCAAAGGGCAGCAGGCGGATTACGTCATTGTTATGGGGCTTCATGAAGGGAATGACGGTTTCCCGGCTCCGGCTCGTGAGTCGATTATGGAAGAGGCGTTACTCCCGGCTGTTGAAGATTTTCCTGATGCAGAAGAGAGACGGTTGCTGTATGTGGCGCTAACGCGTGCGCGGCATCGGGTATGGCTACTGTTTAGCAAAGACGCGCCATCATGCTTTGTTGATGAGCTTAAGCAATTAGACGTTCCGGTGACCCGGAAACCCTGAAAAGCAGGCGGCAGTTGCCGCCTGCTTAGCGTTTATTTGAGGCGTTCTGCAAGATAACGGGCGTAATCCGGGATCAAGATATCCGTTGCGTCGTTGAAGTTTGGCGACTGGATAATAAAATCAGCCGTTGACACGTTGGTGGCGACCGGAATGTTCCAGACTGTGGCCAGGCGTAGCAGGGCTTTGACATCAGGATCGTGGGGAACGGCGTTAAGCGGATCCCAGAAGAAAATCAGCACATCAATTTTCCCTTCTGAAATTAGCGCACCCACCTGCTGGTCACCCCCCATCGGGCCGCTCAGCATGGCGTTGACGTCCATTCCTGTCGCGCGTTGAATTAAATTTCCTGTTGTTCCTGTAGCATACAGAACGTGTTTTTCCAGTAATGGCTGGTGGCGTTCAACCCAGCTCATCAACATCTTTTTGCAGTGATCGTGTGCGACCAACGCAATATGTTTCTGCGCTGGCAATGTGCGAGTCGTTAATTCCATAGTACAGCTCCCAAGTTAACCTTGTTACAGAGTACTGGAAGCACTTGACGCTGCAAGAGAAAGACAAAAAAAATGCGTATGCGAACATAAATGTCACGATGGGGGTTGTTTCTCCGCCCATTGTAAGAAGTTACTTCGCGTTTGTGCGTCAGCCTGTTGAAACCAATATTTTAAGCGCTGCTCAGTCAGCGTTTGCGACTGAGGCGGCACGCGATCCAGTTCAGATACCCCGGAAAGCAGTGAACTGTCATCGGCCATCATCGTGGCAAATTGCGGTAAAGACGCATGCTTAGCCGCTTTGTTATAGCGCTCTGTTTCCATTTCATAATCTACGATTTTTGCGGTTGACGTGATGGACAGAATATCCAGCTTAACCGGTATAGGCATGGAATCCCCATCCAGCAGTTCTACGCGCGGGGCATCATCAAAATGCGTTGCATCCCGCTCGTTGCTCAGACGTGGCAGGTGGAAATTAACCTGGCTGACGAGTTGGGTATCAAAGCTGATGACCAGCGGGGGCGAAATATACAGACGTTCTTCGTGGCTGGACAGGCGAATGGTTTTTTCTACACGAAACACGAGCTGGTGCCGACCGTTTTCCAGCTCAATACTGTCGGCACCACGCAGTAATGAGCTGGAGACTTTTTTTCCGTCCAGCACCAGAAGATCAATATCATTAGACAGACGTAGAGAGGTAGCAAAAACGGTTACCGGCAAACACAGGGCAATTAAGGCTGTCACAATGCCGGCTTTCATAGGTTTCTCCTGTCCAGAAAATATCTGTATAAGATGTATCTAAATTTTTCGATAATCATGTTTACTAACATATAGACATATTTTTGAGTTTAGCTCTCATGCGCCAGTATGGGATGAATGGTTGCCAGGTCAGGTTTGTCGTACACTTTGCTAAACAGCCTGGAGGAAAACGATGAAAGAGACCGATATTGCTGGCATTTTGACAACGACCCGCACGATTGCACTGGTGGGGGCAAGCGATAAACCCGATCGTCCAAGCTATCGGGTGATGAAATATTTACTCGATCAGGGCTATCACGTTATTCCTGTTTCACCGAAGGTTGCCGGAAAAACACTGCTGGGGCAGCAGGGCTATGCGACGCTGGCAGATGTACCAGAGAAAGTGGATATGGTAGATGTCTTCCGTAATTCTGAAGCGGCGTGGGGTGTTGCTCAGGAGGCCATTGCCATCGGCGCGAAGACCCTATGGATGCAGCTCGGCGTGATTAACGAGCAGGCAGCCGTACTGGCTCGTGATGCAGGGTTGACGGTGGTGATGGATCGTTGTCCGGCGATTGAAATCCCGCGGTTGGGACTGGCGAAGTAAGACTGATCTGTAGCCGAACAAAACGCACAGGCCCGATTAGCGAATCGCCATCGGGTCTGTTTTAGCATCAATTGCGCAGGCGCGGGGCCTGGAGCTGTTTTCGAATTGTTCGCGCCAGTTCATCCATCGACGGTTGCTCCGGATGTTCTTCCTGTAGCTCACTACTCAGTTGTGCTTCGGCCAGATATGTATGCACTGGCAGACCATTATCGTCTTCCATCACCACGTGATACCAGGGAGCGGCGCGAAGTTCGTCGTTAACCGCCAACTCATCGGCTGACGGTTGATCAAGCGAATATTCCGGGTCGATATCCACGACCACTCCGAGGTAACCTAACAGGGAATGGCGGACCTGCTGGCCGATACCGAATTTGCTGGCAATCATAGTCACCTCCCGGGAAATAGATACCCTTTATGTAAGGGTAATATTCCACTTTTCAAGTTACATGATGCGACAGGCAAACCCTTTCAGATACAGCCCTTCCGGGTAGGTAGCGATCACCGGGTGATCGGCGGCCTGACGGAACTGCTCTATAAATTGTACATCACGACCAGCATCTATTGCGGCATCAGCGATGATTTTCTGAAATAAATCGGTGGTCATTAGCCCAGAGCAGGAGAAAGTCAGCAGCACACCGCCCGGATTGAGCAACTGAATAGCCAGCATATTGATGTCCTTATAGCCGCGGCAGGCGCCCATCAACTGGCTTTTGTTTTCGACAAATTTCGGCGGATCCATAACGATGACGTCGAATTTCTCACCACGATCGCGATAAGCACGCAGAAGTTTGAACACATCATCACGCACGAACTCAGCTTTGCTCAGATCCAGCTTGTTCAGTTCCACGTTCTGGCGGGCAATATCGAGCGCTTCCTGAGAGGTGTCAACGCTGACGACCTGACGGCATCCGCCCATTAATGCTGAGACCGCAAAGCCGCCGGTGTAAGAGAAACAGTTCAGCACACGCTGATTTTCCACATAACGACGCGTGGCCAGGCGGCTGTCGCGTTGATCGAGGTAATAGCCGGTTTTGTGACCATGCTGAATATCAACCAGCAGCTTCATTCCGTGCTCTTCAATTGGCAGCAGGGCTGGCGGAAGCTCACCCGTTACTGGCCCTTGAGTCAGCTCCATACCTTCTTTTTTACGTACGGCCACATCGCTACGGTCATAAATGGCGCAGTCCGGGAAAACAATTTGCAGAGCGCTAATCAGCGCGGCGCGTTGGTATTCAGCCCCCGCACTGAGCAACTGCAACACCAGGAAGTTGCCGAAGCGGTCAATGGTGATGCCCGGCAGGCCATCGGATTCTCCGGCGATCAGACGGTAACTGTCCAGACCGTCTTTTTTCGCCAGCCAGTCACGCCATGTCTGCGCCTGCTGCAGACGACGGGTGAAGAAATCAATATCGATGGACTCAGACTTGTCGAATGTCCAGACGCGTGCACGGATCTGCGACGCGGGTGAGTACGCGCCGCGTGCTAACCATTTACCCTGATGGTCAACAATATCGATGGTTTCACCGAGGTTGGCTTTACCTTCCATACGGGCGACAGCACCGGAAAATACCCACGGATGGCGGCGAAGTAATGATTTTTCGCGCCCTTTGGCTAA
The DNA here is from genome assembly GCF_014596815.2 of Citrobacter sp. C13. Classification (NCBI taxonomy): domain Bacteria; kingdom Pseudomonadati; phylum Pseudomonadota; class Gammaproteobacteria; order Enterobacterales; family Enterobacteriaceae; genus Citrobacter; species Citrobacter sp. C13. The sequence goes on along the minus strand of NZ_CP115024.1, from coordinate 3,043,191 downwards.
CACTAAACGTACACTCATAATTTACTATTCTGTCAATTCAAAGAAATGGGCGCCATTGTCCTGAGTTTTTCGCATATTTGCAACGCACGCTGTGATGATAAGGAGAACCGCAATGTCGAAAGTCTGCATAATCGCCTGGGTCTATGGCCGGGTTCAGGGGGTAGGATTTCGCTACACCACCCAGCATGAAGCACAACGGCTGGGGTTGACCGGCTACGCGAAGAATATGGATGACGGCAGCGTAGAGGTTGTCGCCTGCGGTGAAAGCAACCGGGTAGAACAACTGATGAAGTGGTTGAAAGCCGGGGGGCCGAGCAGCGCCAGGGTTGATCGGGTTCTCAGTGAACCACATCGTCCTGGCGACGAGCTAAAAGGATTTAGTATCCGCTATTAAATACATTTCACCGGTTTCGGCAGGCCGGCAATTTTAGTCGCCTGCTTGGCCGGACCTTTCGGGAACAGGCGGTAGAGATAACGGCTGTTGCCTTTCTCTTCGCCAAACTTGCTGGCCATCGCTTTTACCAGCATGCGGATAGCGGGGGAGGTATTAAACTCCAGATAAAACTCGCGGACAAAACGCACCACTTCCCAGTGTTCCGCGGAGAGCGTAATGCCTTCGTTTTCGGCGATTCTCTCCGCCAGCGCCTCGCTCCACAGCGTGGTATCTTTCAGATAGCCTTCGCTATCGGTACTAATTTCTTTACCTTCAAAGATCAACATAATTCGTCACTTCGTTAGTCAAACTGGCGGCAGTTTACCAAAAAAGAAAGCCCCGCATAAGCGGGGCTGGATAATGCGTGTGGACATCTTAATCGCGGCTGGCGAAGCCCAGAATACTCAGCAGGCTGACGAAGATGTTGTACAGCGAAACATACAGGCTAACGGTGGCACGAATATAGTTGGTTTCACCGCCGCGGATGATATTGCTGGTTTCAAACAGGATTGCGCCTGAAGAAATCAGAATGAACACCGCGCTGATTGCCAGATGTAATGCCGGCAGTTGCAGGAAGATATTTGCAACCATACCAATCAACACCACCACAACACCCGCCATCAGCATACCGCCGAGGAAGGACATATCTTTACGCGTGGTCAGCACATAGGCCGAGCAGCTGAAGAAGACCAGCGCCGTACCGCCCAGCGCCATGGCGATAACATCACCCATGCCTGCAGACAGGTATGTATTCAGCATTGGTCCCAGGATGTAGCCCAGGAAGCCAGTGAAAGCGAACGCTGACAAAATACCAACCGGCTTATCTGCCGTTTTGTAGGTCAGGAACATCAGACCATACATACCCACCAGCGTCAGGATAAGTCCCGGAGAAGGTAACATCAGTACGGTACTGGCGGTTGCAGTGATCGCTGAAAACGCCAGCGTCAGGCTGAGCAGGAAATAGGTATTGCGCAGCACCTTATGCGTGCTGAGTAGCGATGTACGCTCGCGCGAAGAACTAATAATACGATCCATGAGTCACTCTCTTATGACAGATGTAATTAATGATGGAGGATAATGAAATCAAGGGGAATGACACAGCGGTTTTACCCATCTTTACGCATTTTAACCCGCCAGACTTAAGCATATTATTTCAACAAAAGTTCCCGAATTAGATGTTAGCACTGTATGTGCAAAAATGTCAGATCGCTATCTACCAGGTAACTGAAAAATATTGCGTTATTCCTGAATCTCTCTGACAGTGACAGCGGTGTCTACATAAAACAGAGCAATAAGGTAAAGGGAATGATTCAACATAAATCGAAGATATTGACGTTTACGCTGTTGGCTGTCTGTTTGATGTCTATAAACGGCGCGGTGAGGGCGGCAAATGTTCCAGCAGGAACATTACTTGCAGAAAAGCAGGAACTGGTCAGAAACAACGGTAGTGAGCCGGCATCGCTGGATCCGCATAAAGTCGAAAGCAACGTTGAGTTTAATTTAATCAGCGATATGTTCGACGGTCTGGTGACTGTTAAGCAGGATGGGTCTATCGAACCCCGTCTAGCCGCATCCTGGGAGAATAAAGGCAACACTGTCTGGACCTTCCATTTACGCTCGGGCATAACCTGGTCAGATGGATCTGCTATTACCGCACAGGATGTCGTCTGGAGCTGGCAGCGTCTGGTTTCGCCGCAAACGGCTTCACCTTATGCTTCGTATCTGGGCAACATGCACGTTGCGAACGCGGTTGATATTGCCCAAGGGAATAAAGATCCCACTACACTAGGGGTCAAAGCCCTGGATGATACCACGCTGGAAATTACCCTGACGCAACCGACGGCGGCGTTTCTGGCGATGCTGGCGCATCCATCTCTGGTCCCGCTGGATAAAGTGTTGATAGGTCGTTTTGGCGATAAGTGGACCCGGCCAGAGCATTTTGTCAGCAGCGGGGCGTACAAACTATCGCAATGGGTGGTCAATGAGCGCATCGTTGCCGAGCGTAATCCACATTACTGGGACGATCGGCATACGGTTATTAATAAAGTTACTTATTTGCCTATCAGCTCAGAGTCGGCTGACGTAAATCGCTATAAGGCCGGTGAAATCGACATTGTGTATAGCGTACCGGTCAATCAGTTCGCGCAACTGAAAAAAACGATGGGGGATGAACTGCATGTCTCGCCCCAGCTTTCAACGTATTACTATCAGTTCAATACAACCCGCGCGCCGTTTAATGATCCGCGCGTGCGCCGGGCACTGAATATGGCGTTGGATAAAGACATCATTGCGCAAAAGGTGATGGGGCAGGGGCAGCGAGCAGCGTGGGTTATCAGCCAGCCGGAAATAGGTGGGGTGAAACTGCATGCGCCGGAGTATGCGTCATGGCCGCTCGAAAAGCGTATTGCTGAAGCCAAAAAACTGCTGGCTGAATCCGGTTTTGGCCCTGAGCATCCGCTTAGCTTGAATCTGCTCTACAACACCTTCGAAACGCACCAGCGTATTGCGATTGCCGCATCGTCGATGTGGAAGAAAAACCTTGGCGTCGAGGCGAAGCTGCAAAACCAGGAATGGAAAACCATGCTGGACACCATGCACACCGGTAATTTTGACGTCGTGCGCTATGCGTGGATAGCCGACTATGATGATGCCTCAAGTTTCCTCAATATTTTCCGTACCGGTGATAGCGAGAATACCACCAAGTACAGCAATCCCGCCTTTGATGAAGCGATGCGTAATGCGGCGAAAGCAACTTCGCTGGAAGAACGCGGCAAATACTATCAGCAGGCTGAAGACCTTTTAGGTGAGGATGTGCCCGCGATTCCGGTTTACCACTACGTCCGCACGCATCTCGTGAAGCCGTGGGTGGGGGGATTTGCGCCAGATAACCGGGGAAATTACTACACCAAAGATATGTACATCAAAAAACATTAAGCGCTATAGCCGGTATTCGTGCTGAATAAATGGTCAATCTGTTGTTATTTCAGTCGATTAACAACATTTTGGCTGTTTTTCAGGCAAACGAACACATTGGTGCTTTACAGGTCCGTTCGGGATGTTTATAGTGCGCCTCATTGGAAGCGTGGCCGAGCGGTTGAAGGCACCGGTCTTGAAAACCGGCGACCCGAAAGGGTTCTAGAGTTCGAATCTCTACGCTTCCGCCAAACATAAACCCCAAGCTATAAAAAGCTTGGGGTTTTTTCATTTTGCTCGGTTTATATTTTGCCTTCCTTTACTCGTCTTACTCGCGCAAGGGCAACTGCGCACCTGACCGGTTGAATGCTGGTGAACTGAGTAATCCCCGGCCTCGCAAGACCTACATGAGCGAACGTCTCTTCATTCGTCGTGCTATCCATAGCAAGCCCAGCATAATAGCCAGATAGCCCATAACGTAATTTCCCTGTTGCTTTCGTTCAGAGAGCGCCGGGTCGGCAGCCCATGCCAGAAAGGCGGTAACATCCCTGGCGTATTGCTCCTCAGTTTCAGCTTTTTTCGACGCCGGGCTCCATTGGATCTCCCCACTCGTCAGCGGTTTTGGCATGTTAATCACACCGCCAGGAAAATAGCGATTAGCCTTCAGTTCAGGATCGGCAGGCAGATAGCCGGTTAGCAGCGCGTAAACGTAATCTGCCCCCTGGTCCGTGTAGGGCAAAAAAGCATCTAACAAAAATTGTGGGAATCCGCGATCGTATGAACGGGCACGGACGATATAGCTCAGGTCAACGGGTTCAGCGCCATTGTTAAGGTAGCGTGCTTCCTGCTCGTTTAGATATGGTGATATAAAGCTGTCATTTAGCGTACCGTCGCGCTCACTTATCTGGCCGTCATCCTGAATCGCAGGAAACTGATAGCCGCTGGCGATACTTCTCGCTTCTTCAACCGTGAGTTCCGGACCACCGGGCCTGGTCAACGTCCGAAAGGTAAGATGTTTCATGCCGTGACAAGCGCGACACTTCTCTTCATAAACCTGCAGACCACGTCTAAGCTGCTCCTTATCATATTGACCGGTAATACCACTGAAGCTCCATTCCTGGCGTTCAGGCGTGGCTTCCTGCGCATATGAGGAACCCAGCCCCAACAGAGAAAAGAACAGGACGCTGAATTTCAATAGTTGTTTCATCCTCAATCCTGTTTTTCCAAAAAACGACGGCAAGGTAAGACGATTAAAAACCAGGCAAACCAAATCAGTGTCGAAAGCTGGGATGCGGCACGGATCCAGCCCTCTTCATTACGAAAGCCATCAAAAAGATCCGGGCCTACCAGCGCTTTCGACCCTAACCAGCCTAAAAAACAGGCATTAATAACCCATAGCCAGAATCCGCACTTAACCAGTTTGCTGTAATGGCGAAAACGAGCCCGGGAAGTATCAAGCCAGGGTAGAAAATAGAAAATCAGTATTGAGCCGCACATCGCGACTAGCCCCACGAATTCATTCGGGAAGCAGCGCAAGATAGAGAAGAAGGGAAGGAAATACCATTCTGGCGCAACAATCGCGGGTGTAATCGTTGGGTCCGCAGTAATAAAGTTGTCGTCGCTGCTCAGATAGTGCGGCGCGAAGAATAAAAACCAGGCGAAAACCATCAAAAAAAGAGTAATTTTGATAGCATCGAGATCGGTAATTTTGTAATCGAACAACAGGCTCCTGGACTCTTTCTCGCTAAACTTCTTTTTCATCGCCTGGGCAAACGCCGACTGTACGGTACGTATATGAATAACCGTGGCGACGACAATCACAAAGGGAAGAATAAAGTGGATAACAAAAAAGCGGCCAAGCATCGGCGTACCCGGCGTATGGCTGCCGACTAAATATGCGTAAAGCGTATCCCCTACCCACGGAATAGCCTGGGCAAAGCGGGTAATGACCGTTGCCGCCCAGTAGCTTTTTTGCCCCCAGATAAGGCTATAACCAAGAAACGCGGTCATCATCAGCAGGATATACAGCGTGACGCTAACCATCCACATTGTCGTCCAGGGCTTGCGGTAAACGTTGTAGTACATACCACGAAAAATATGCAGATAGCAGGCAAAGAAAAAGAGCGATGCGCCAATAGCATGCATGTTGCGTAACAGCTCTCCATGGCGAACCGCGCGCATAATATGAATAATGGAGTCAAATGCCAGCTCAGCTGTCGGCACGTAAAACATCGCCAGCACGATACCCGTAAGGATCTGCACCCCGAGCATAATTAGCAGGATAGCGCCGATTGCAAACACCCAGAGTCCAGCAACAGAGCGAGGGAAGGGGATACGTCCGCGAAGCGAACAGACAAGCTCATTCCTCATTTCAGACTTCCTTCGTGCCAATACGCACGACCTGCCCATCGGAATGAATAACGTAGTCTGGGATTGCCAGGTTGGCAGTTGCGGGCCCGCGCGTCACGCGCCCGGAGGTATCAAACTCTGAACCGTGGCACGGACAGATCCAACCCATCCCCCCCGGTCGGGCGTTGGGTACACACCCGGCATGTGGGCAATAACCTTGAACCACCAGCCATTGAGGATGGGCTGCAGAGACCCTGGCGCTGTCTGGCTGTGGGTCGATAAGCGTATCCAGGTCGGCACTTCTGGCAGTAATAATTTCATCCGGGGTGCGATGGTGTATAAGAATCAACCTTCCTTGCCATACACGTCTGACTGTTTGTCCAGCAGCAACACCTGCAAGAGAGACATCAATCGGTTCATTTTCCCCAAGCGTTTTTTCATCCGGGCCCAAGGCCGAAACCAGCGGCCAGACGGCAGCCGCGACGCCTGCGGCACCGACAAATTTAGTCAGTTTACACAGGCATTCCCTACGCTGTTCCTGGATTTCGCCATCTGGAAGTTTATTATCTGCCACCTCGTATACCTCCCTGAGTATCGCGGATTAACGTTTATCGATACGCGCGTAAATTTCCTGAAAGCGCTTGTCAGCAATACCCGGCGCTTTGAACGCGCGGTAGCTTTCTGGTAACGAGGCATCTCCAACCTTAATCAGCATCACCATGCCCTGAGCGTAATGCGGTGTACATTTGATGCCGTAAAACCCGGCATTGTCATAAGTAACTTCGATCTCTTCATCTATTTTTCCCATAAATCCAGGATAGCCAGCCGGTGACAATTCAGCGATTGAAGCCGCGTTGTGGCTCTTATGTTTACGGATAAACTTCACCGTATCCCCTGGCTGGATCTCCAGATAATCTGGCTCATAGACCATTGGTCCCCCAGTCCCACGATTTTTCATCAACACTTCATGAGTTTGTGCGAAGGCAGAAGAGGCGAAGGCGAGTAAACACAAAATTTGCAGACTCTGTTTGAGGTATTTCATTGATTCTTCCTTAAAATTCATCAGGCCGTTGATAACGAATAAAACAATTTTCACCACCCGCATCCTTTTCAATGATGGCGTCGATTCCAAACCAGGAGTGGAGGTTTTCGCGGGTAAAAACGGCGCAAGGTTTCCCCTGCATCGCCATATGTCCGGACGTCATGACGATGACGCGATCGCAGAACATCGCGGCATGATTAAGATCGTGCAGAGCGGCAATCACCGTGAGCTTTTCACGTTTAACCAGACTCAACAGGCCAATCTGATGTTGAATGTCGAGGTGGTTGGTGGGTTCATCCATCAGCAACAACTGTGGTTGTTGCGCCAGCGCCCGGGCGATATGCAGGCGCTGTTTTTCTCCCCCTGAAAAGGTATGCCAGCAGCGATGCTGTAATTCACTGAGATCGACCTTTTCCAGCATAGTTTGCACAATATCGTCATCTTTGGCGGACCAGGGGGAGAGCATGCTAAGCCAAGGGGTTCGCCCCAGAGAAACGGCTTGTAAAGCAGTAAGACGCTCGCTGGTTTCAGCCTGTTGTTCGACCAGCGCCACCTGTTGCGCAAGATGACGCCGCGAATAATGCTGGAGCGCCTTTTGCTGCAGAGTGATATGCCCGGAAGTCGGCTTCAATAAACCGGCCAGCAGTGAAATCAGTGACGTTTTGCCCGAGCCGTTGGGACCTATGATGCCGACAAACTCACCAGGCGTTACGCTGAGTGAAATATCATCAACAATCGTCTTGCCTTTTACCTTCCATCGCAGATTACAGGCTTCAATAACGGCTTGTGCAGAGTTCACAAGGGGGGATACGAGATTCACCGTCATTTGTTCTGGTTTCCTCTAATCAGAATGATTGAAAACGCAGGGGCGCCAACCAGAGCGGTGATCACGCCTATTGGTAGAACCTGACCGGGGAGTAACGTGCGGGAAATAACATCTGCGATAATGAGGAAAATCGCGCCGGTAAGCGCACTGGCTGGCAGCAGTCGATGATGCTGGTTGCCGACCAGCAGACGAGCGGCATGCGGGATAACCAGACCGACAAAGCCGATCGCACCAACGATGGAGACCATAATTGCCGTCATGCCGGTGACGGCGGCAATCAGTACTGCACGGGTACGTTTTACTGGAATGCCCAACGATGCTGCAGACTCAGCGCCAAAGGAGAAGGCGTCGAGATGGCGGGCATAACAAAAGCACAGCGCAATACCGACCAGAGCGGTAGGAATGGCTAAGACAACATCGGGCCAGCGTACACCGCTCAAATTACCTAACAACCAGAACATAATTCCGCGCGCTTGCTCGGCATTTGCTGAGCGGGTGATGATTAGCGACGTAATTGCATTGAAAAGCTGCGAGCTGGCGATGCCGGCAAGAATGATTTGGGTTGTCACACCGCCGCCTTGTCTACCGCCAGCAGCCATTGCCAATAGTGCAACGAACATAAATGCCGTTAGCGCGCCAATGAAAGCCCCCAATGACATGCTGATAATGCCGGCCCCAAGCCCGGTGAGAGCAATCAGCACCGCTCCGGTGGATGCTCCGGCAGAAATCCCCAGTAGATAAGGTTCGGCGAGTGCATTGCGTAGCAACGACTGTAACACTACGCCGGAAACAGCCAGGCAGGCACCGCAACTGGCAGAGACCAGCGCTCGGGTCAGGCGATAGTTCCAGACGATCTCAGCATCCAGCGCATCGACAGGATAGTGGGTATCAAAAAGATGATTTGCCAGCGTACTGAGCACATGCCGCCAGGGGATCAGCGTTTCGCCGATGGAAATCCCCGCCAGCAGCACGCAGCACATCAGCGCACTGACCCAGACGGCATGCCCACCGACTCTCACCGCAAGCAGACCAACGGCACGACGCATCCTGCGTGGATCACTCATGATTATCTGCGTTCCTGAGTAACAGAGATGCGCTATACCGTGCGAGGATATAGCGCAAAACGTAGATTAATGAGCAGCCTGCGGATGCGCTAAGCCATATTCAACAAGGGCATCAGCCAGTTTTTCCAGCCCATCAATAGTTCTGATCCCAGCATTCATTGTCTGTACGTCAATGACCGGCAGATGGTTTTCCTTAACGGCAGGAACCAGCCTGGTGACAGGATCGGACTTGAGGTATTCCATCTTGACCTTCCAGTCATCTGCCGGGAAGCGGCGACGGCTCATCTCGCCGAGCACAATGACAGAAGGATTAGCTTTAGCGATAGTTTCCCAGCCCACTGTTGGCCATTCTTCGGCAGAATCAATCACATTCTTCACACCCAGTGTTTGGGCTATCCATGCTGCTGGGCCAAACTTCCCGGCAACGTAAGGATCGAGCTGTAAATCGGCGCTTGAAAACCAGAACACGGCAGAAACATTCTTATCAATACCGGTAATTTTATATTTCGCTGCGGCTTCACGTGCTTTAAGGCTGGCAATCAGCGCTTTGCCTTTATCCTGAACATCGAAGATTTTTGCCAGATCGGCGACTTCCTGATACACCATGGTGATATCAAACATCCCTTTACGGACACCATCACCACCATCTTCGTTATCTTTCGCACAGTCAGCTGGCGCGGTGTAAACAGGAACCTTCAGTTCACTAAACTGTTCATAAGAGGCAACCGTGCCAGCCGGGCCGATTTGCCACTCAAACTGGCTGGCGACCAGATCCGGTTTTTTAGCCAAAATTCCTTCAAAGCTCGGAATATTTTGTGCAATAACGGCAACTTTTTCATTTTCTGTTTTATAGGCATCCAGTACCGGGCCAAACCACAGTGAAGTACCGACGACGCGATCGGCAAGCCCTAATGAATAGAGAATCTCGGTACTGTTCTGACCCACCGTTGCCACGCGCGTTGGTGCCTGATTAAATGTAATATCGCGGCCACAGTTTTTAATCGTCAGAGGATATTCAGTTTTTGCCGCGTCAGAAAAACCGGAAGCGAGCAGCAGAGCAGTGGTGCCAAAAATTGCCAGAAGCGTTTTTTTAGAGGAGTAAAAGGTAGAATTAGCGTGCATTGTCATCGTCCCGTTGATGCCAGAATCTTAAGGTCTGGTCATGGCTCATTTCATTCCATATATCGGGAGGAGACATGAAGATAGATGACATTGAATCGTGAAATTTAAGAATAAAGATATGCGAAAAATGCAAGTAATACTGACTTAGCTAAAATCTTATTCATAAATACACTACTGCTGGTGTCAAATAATTCATCCCATGGACCATCCCGTCCACTCAATGGTATACATCATTGACAGCAGGTCTCCTGACTCACGGTAATCAGAATATCAGCCTTCCCATAAAGATAAACTTTACAGTGACCTGTGGCTTATTAGCCACACAAGGATATTCTGCATCCGCCTACAGTTGCGGGGGCAGTTATGGAATTGAATTAAATAATTCTCACCATATTCCTATTCATACACAAAATGTAATGAAATGCTATCGAAAGTGACTCTAACGGCAATTGTTAACAAGGTCAACCACGGAATGTAAGAGATATAAAGATAATGTCGTTCTGAAAATAATCAGTAAAAACAATAGGATGTAGATGCATTGCTCTGTGTGTTGCTATAAATGAAAATAACAACAGAAAGCTAAATGAGAATTGATTGATGTTGATCAAATTAAAAGCATGATTCAATCTCTGCGCATAAAACATATTGATTACCATCAAAAATGCTGCGGATTAGCGTTTGAGTCCTTTTTTGGCGAACTCTCCATATGTACCAATTGCCATTCATCCTGCATATCCATAATCACCTTAAAATTTTTACGCAACCAGAAGTGATAACCTCCTGGTAAAAAATGATGGGTATGAAGATACAAAATTTTATATTTATGTTGCTGGCAGAATACATCTGCTAAAGCAAACAATTGGCTGCCAATCCCCTGTCTACGATAGCGCTCATCCACGTAGCAACGACAAATTTCTGCCGTTTCACGCAAGTTATAGCGCCCACGCAGTTCAGTAATACGATCATTATATTGACATACCGCCAGTGTGGCGATTAATTCTTGTTTTTCACTCCATGCGCAAAGCAATAAATTCCTTTCCTGTAACAGATACTGTTGTTCGAGATCAAAGAGATCTTCTTCGGCAGAAGGCATGGATCTTCCGGCCTTGAAGAACAAATTAAGATGCTCAATAAGGAACGACTGAACAGCAGGAATATCGGCGTGAGTCATCTCACTAAATCTAAATGGGATCATGGCATGCATAACTCAATCTTAGAATGGAAAACGATAATAACAATAAGCTTCCTTTAAAAACAATATTGAGCGGCAAGAGACAGAAATGCAATTATCTATGGTGCTATTCTGCATACGGATTATAAATGGGAATCGTAAGCCCCTGCTGCTGGCGACGGTAGTAGCCGCGCCGCTGGTGAGGGGATATCTGGGGGGACCACAATCGGATGGTGAGGCGCTTTCTTGTGCCTGGTTCCCGTCGCGGTCCTCGCCTTTATCTGGCAGTGCACGTTTGCCATGAGCAACGTACTGCTTCTTTGCGCTGGGGTGCTGACGTTATTCACCGCAAGCCAGAAGACCAACACGCTGTGTTCCGTTTTACCACTTACCTGCACCACTAACTCTCAAAAATGAGAGGCCGATCCTCTGAGCAGGACTTTTGTCCTCAATCACCTCACAAACGTCTGGTTACAATCCCTGCATATCTTCAATACCCATAATTCAGGAATTGTTATGACTGCACATATTAATGCCAAGCCAGGGGATTTCGCGCCAACCGTTATTATGCCGGGCGATCCGCTCCGTGCTAAATTTATTGCCGAAAATTATTTAATGGATTACCGCGAAGTCACCAATGTACGTAATATGCTGGGTTATACCGGTTTATATTTTGGGCAACCTGTTTCGGTGATGGGACATGGAATGGGCATTCCTTCAATGACGCTTTATGCCCATGAACTGGTACATGATTTTGGTGTGCAAAGAATTATTCGCGTCGGCAGTTTAGGCGCAACACAACATCATGTCAAAATGCGCGATATTATCCTGGCCGTCGCCGCCGGAACGGATTCAGTCACAAATTTAAAACGTAGCGCGGGCTATGCGATGGCAACATCTGCCTATTTCCCATTATTACAGCAGGCGTGGACGCTGGCACAGAAGGCGGGTATCGATATTAAAGTCGGCAATGTTTTCAGCGGCGATCTTTATTACGATCCTGACGAAAATTTAATACCGGCACTGGAAAAATTCGGTGTACTGGGTGTAGATATGGAAGTAGCAGGCTTATACGCTTTAGCGCATCAGTTTAATATTGAAGCGCTGGCTATTTTAACTGTCTCCGATCATTGCCTGACCGGAGAAGAAACAACGGCAGAAGAACGACAATTGACCTTTAACAACATGATTGAGCTGGCGCTAAATACTGCTGTTACCGCTTAGTTCCGGCTTTTAATTGAACCAATCAGAGATGGCATTATATGAAGAATAAAATAGCACTTACGCTGATTAGTTTTCTGGCAAATTTTATTATGGCAGGGTTTGCCAGTCAGTTCGGTATGCTAATCGAACCGATTGCAGTACGCTACGGTGCCGATGTGAATACCGTTGCTTCGATATTTTCGTTGCTCAATGGTGGAGCATTAGCCGGCACCATCGCCGCCTTTTTCCTGATTGAGAAAATCGGTGTGAAGCGTATGACGCTCATTATCTATTCGATAGTGTTCCTTTGCGCTCTGGTAATGCACTTAAGCCCTGGCTTATGGCCGGTGATGGTCGCCATGACCCTGGTGGGTTTTTGCGGTGGGATCGGTCTGTGCGTGGCAGGAACGATTGTGGTATCGGTCTGGCAGGATCGTATTCAAAGTACGATGCTGGTGGTGCAGGACGCCACTTTCAACGTCGCGGGTGTAGTTTTCCCGCTGATCACCACCTTCGCCCTGACGCACAATATGTCGTGGAGTTACAGCTATCTGAGCGTGGGTATGGTGGCCTTACTCACGCTGGGCGTTGTGGCGCTCACCCGCTTTACTGCCTGCGAGACGTCGCCCACGGCAGATCGGACAGACAAGGTAAAATCGGAGTGGAATCCAGGGATTATCAGCGGAGGCATTGGCCTGTTCTTAGGTATGCTGGCGCTGTACACCTTCCTGACCTGGGCACCATTATTTGTGAAGAACAAATTTGGCATTCCCTTTGAAGAAGCAGGAAATATTATTACGCAATACTGGGGCGCTGCGCTGGTCGGGGCATTAGTATCAACCGTCATTGTTTCTCGGGTGAAGATACATTATTTCCTGCTAAGTATTATTTTGCTGGCAAGCATTATTACCGCAATTATCGTCACGAAGGATAATATCTCCGGGCTTGATTATCTGGCCTACAGTTACGGCTTTGTCTGTGCTGCGCTGTATAACTCATTTATTGCCTATGGTGTTTCTTTCGTGAAGCGTGCGAGCAGTCAGAACGTTTCTTATATTTTAATTAGCGGCAGTGCCGGGGCCATGTTTAGTCCGGCGATCAGCGCGCTCATGGAAAAAACAATGGGATTACAGAAAATTATGTACGCAATACCGGTGTTGTATTTAATTATCTTTGTTATGTTAATGGCGACATTAAAACTCAAACGTAATTAAAAGCACTAATAATACTTACCTCTTTAATTAAATAGCCAGTCGCCACACCATTTATATGGTGAGGCGATACTCAACCTTACTCAAAGGAATTGAAAATGCTGAAAAAGAATAAATTAATGATTAAAAAAACAATCCTGGGTGCAGTAGTGGCAATGAGCTGTATGCAAGCATTCGCGGCTGACTATACTGATGGCAACATCCGTAAAAATGATTTTAACTGGATGCAGATGAACTTAATGCAAAGTGTGGACGCGAAAGTGCCATATGGTATTCGCAATGACACCTATCTGGAACTGGAGTTTGGTGCACGCTCTGGCATTATCGATCTGTACGGTTATGTGGATTTCTTTGATATTTTGGACCGCGAGAAGGACGATCGTCACGGTGGTGATAACTTCTTTGCCAAGATATCTCCACGTTTATCCCTGGACGCCATTTTTAATAAAGATTTATCCGTTGGGCCGTTTAACGAATTCTATATTGCAACGGTAAATAACATTGGCGACCGGGAATTATTTGAACATTACGTTGGTCTGGGTACAGATGTGAAGGTCCCGTGGTTTGGTCTGGTGGGAATGAACATCTATGCGCATTATGTTCGTGAAAACTACGGTGCGGATAACGAAGGAAAGTGGGATGGTTACATGTTCTCGACTAACTGGTCGACGCCATTCTATACCTTTGCCAACGGCAGTTATCTGAACTATCAGGGGTACTTTGACTACCAGTTCGCCGCGAATAAGATTGCTAATCAACCGTTATACAGCAATAACGCGATTGAATGGTATAACGGTATCTACTGGCATTCAGAGCATTATGCAGTCGGTTATGGCCTGAAGTATTTCCGTAACATGGCATTGATGGAAAACCACGGCGGAGCAGGGCGAACCACCGGGCTCGGTCACTATTTCAATCTCACCTATAAGTTCTGATTGCGCCGAAATGACACACCAATGCTCTGTTTACGAGAGTTGGTGTGTCAGTCAATGATGTCATTGCCGAGAAATTTACGCAGCCCATCCAGATCCTTAATTTCCAGTCCTTGCTTCGTTCGCGTTACCAGCCCGGCATCCGTCAGCGCTTTAACCGCCCGCCGATAGACCCGGTCGGTTGTGCCGAATCGCTCAGCTTCCTGGTATTTTTTATGGAAACCATCCATCGGCTGCTTGTTCTGATGCTGGCGATACAGGTCATACGCCACGTTATGTACGATAGGGTAGAGCATCCGGTGCAGGAAGATTTCCAGCATATCCTGATAATCAATCGCCATTGCACTGGCAAAAAATATCGCCAGTCTGGGATGCTGATTCAGCGCTTCTTCCAGACGGTCACAGCTGCACACCGCTACGGTCAGTGGTTCTTCCGCGACGATATCAAGCTGGCAGCGATACCCGGTAAAAAACTCCATTTCACCAAACAGCTGCTCGTCGCATTCCATGGCGCCCAACTGGAATCGGCGACCATTCTCCGCGCTGTAACGCAGCGAAATTCTTCCGGATTGCACCATGATCAGTCGATCGACAACCTGTCCCTGGCGGTATAGATACTCATCTTCCTGGAGAATCTGCGTTTCAGAGAGCAGTTCCTGAAATATCTTCTCAATCAAGGCATCATCCTGCTGCCAGATGTTGTGAAAACGACCTTTCGTGAGGGGTTTAAGCTGCATGACTCAACGTCTTATTGTTTAAGATAATTCTTATCTGAGACTGTATGCCATCTGCTGGGCAATGTCATTAAGAGCGCGGGGCGGATAATAAAAGGACCAGCACCATGCTGGTCCTGACACACTAAGGATGGCTGATAAAGCGAGACAGGCGCTGGCGCAGCAGGCGGTTTTCCTGGCGTAACTGAGCGTTCTCCTCCAGCAACGTCAGCGCAACGGCAATCCCTGGCCAGTCAAGTTCCAGCTCCTGACGAAGGCGCACCGCGCGACGCATTACAGTCAGCGCATGATCGTCAAACGTCTCGTCTTCATGGGGTTCTATCACCCCTAAGCCGACAATCTCATGCAGTTCTTCTTCTGACACACCGGTGTACAGACAAAATTCGGTAATGGTAAAAGTGACGGTAACGTTAGCCATTATGCTTTCCCCCACTCTTTGCGCGGATCAAAGGCCTTTTGTGCATCCGCCAGCTGTTGCCACAGGGCGGCACTGGCGTCGTCAGGTTTCGGTGGCATGACTATTTTGATCACCGCATACAAATCGCCGGTATGTTTTTTACTTACCAGACCCTTGCCTTTAATGCGTAGCCGCTGACCGGCCTGGCTGCCTGCAGGAATGGTCAGCAGGATGCTCTCTTTCAGCGTCGGAACGGTTACTTTCGCACCCAGCGCAGCTTCCCACGGCGCGAGGGGAACGACAACTTCCAGATCCTGATTAACGATATCGAACAGCGGATGCGGCGCAATATGAATCACCAGCCACAAATCACCGTTCGGCCCACCGTTTTCGCCGGGGGTGCCCTGGCCTTTCAGACGGATGCGCTGGCCGTTACCGACGCCAGCCGGAATTTTCACATTCAGCGTTTTAGGAATTTCTCGTTCTACCATGCCAAACGCATTGTAGACTGGCAGGTTGTAACTGATAGTGCGGCTATGCTCAGTAAGCGTTTCTTCGAGGAATACGGCAACTTCGATTTCGATGTCGTGCCCGCGGCTGGCAGGGCGCTGGCGCGACTGGTGCGCACGCTGACCAAAAATGGAGGAGAAGATATCGTCGAAATCTTCGGCGCTGTAGCTTTGATTCTCTCCTTGCTGGAATTGACGGCTGAACTGTGGGTCGTTGCGGTGCTGCCACAGCTGGTCGTACTCGGCGCGTCGCTGCTCATCACTCAATACTTCCCAGGCTTCTGCAACCTCTTTAAACCGGGCCTCCGCGTCAGTCTCTTTGCTGACATCAGGATGATATTTACGGGCGAGTCGACGATAGGCGGTCTTGATTGTCTTGAGATCGTCTGTCGGTTTCACGCCCATAATGGCGTAATAATCCTTTAATTCCATAGCGTTCTCTCGTGTAAATCAACACTTGCAGAAGGTGAACCCTGACAACAGGTATCACCGCTAAGTTTAGGGTAATCCTGATAACGGCGAATGCCAACCGGGAAGGGAGAATATTGCGATAAACGATGCGGTTGCGCACCACCAACAGCGCATTTAACGTTATAGCGTTTGTTGCGTGGTGCGAAAAGTGAGATTAGCTAAACATCAGGATTTAGTGATCAGGAAGCGGACCGTATCAGCATAGTTTTGCACGAATGCATTAAGGTCATCTGACTTCAGTCCTTTTGGATTGATCATATATTTTCCGTTGATAAAAATGGCGGGCACACCGGTTAAATCAACTGCCTTCGCCATTTCTTGCTGCTTAGCGGTCAGTGATTTCACGGCAAAGCTATTCCATGCCGCATCATAATCACTGGCGCTGACGCCCGCGCTGATAAATACGTTACGAATATCGTCCGCTGTTTTAACGGTTTGTTTTTTCTGAACGGCATCAAAAAGCAACGGCTTAACTTTATCTTGTACGTTCAACAGCATGGCGACGGACCAGGCGTGGGTCATGTCTTGCCCCAGCGGTCCTAAAAAGTCGACGTGGTATTCGGTGAGTTTGACATCTGCCGGCAATACTTTTTTCACGTTATCAGTGATTTCAAAAACTTCATCGTACTGATAACAGGAAGGGCAGTAGAATGAGAAAAACTTCAGCGCCGGCGGTGCGGAAGCGACAGGTTTTTCCAGGGTGATATACTCTTTGCCGTCGGTAAATGATGCTGCCTGAGCGCTAACTGTAAAAAGTAACCCAATCAGGGGTAATAAAAATTTTTTCATTTCCATATACTCTAAATAACATTTAATAAACAAATCTTCTGCTAATGAACACGTTATTCATTGCGTCTGGATATAATAAGGAAATCCCCTGAAAATGCGCTACCCCTTACTTTCATTTACGCATTAGTACGTAACGGGCATTATTTGTGTGCTGCCATGGAAATATCTACATGCATTCTTCGTAAATAGTGAATGATAACTTGCGTGATATTTTCAGGGTATTTTAGCAATGTTATAGTGTAATAAAAGAAGACGTAATATGATTAATTATCATTTCGTTTTAAAGCGTGAATAGCAAGGTATTGCGCTAAGTTCTGCAAATACCCCCGTAGATTTTCTTTTTCTTGTCGTGCGTGAATGAATAGGGTAAGTGTCAGAGATGAGCAACCCAAATGGATATCGCTATGATTGACCACCTGGATCACCTGGTACTAACCACCAATCATGAAGAGGCTTGCGTTCGTTTCTATGTCGAGCTTTTAGGCATGAGGCTGGAAACCTTCGCGCAAGGTCGGAAAGCCTTCGTCTTTGGCAATCAGAAAATCAATCTCCACATTCGGGGAAAAGAGTTTGAACCCAAAGCCTACGCGCCAACGCCGGGGGCGCTGGATTTGTGTTTTATCACCACGCGTACGCTGGAAGAGGTGATGGAGACGTTTCAAACCCACGGAGTCGAGATTATTGAAGGGCCCGTTGCACGTACCGGTGCGACAGGACCTATTCGCTCGGTGTATGTCAGGGATCCCGATCTCAATCTGATTGAAATCGCGGTATATCCAGCAGATAGCAGGACATAACTTTACAGCGTAAAGGTTGCCAAAACCTGGCGAGTGGTTAAGATAACTCGCATCATTGAGTGAGGGTATAATGGCGAAACGTCAACGGATGGGATGGTGGTTCCTCTGTCTGGCATGTGTTGTGGTGATGGTTTGCACCGCACAACGCATGGCGGGCCTGCACGCGTTGCAGATGGATACCGCCGTTACAAGCGTTGTCGCCAGCGCACAAGTGCAGACCGATGAGGCCTCACCCGTTACTCCTTGTGAACTGAGCGCGAAGTCATTACTGGCTGCGCCACCCGTACTGTTTGAAGGTGCTATTCTGGTGCTGTGCCTGCTGCTGTCATTGCTGGCGCCAGTACGGGCGTTTCGTCTACCTTTTTTCCCACCGCGAGCCATCTCGCCGCCCACTCTCCGGGTGCATCTCCGATTTTGCGTCTTCCGTGAATGACAGAACAGCCGTTGCTGACTGTTAGATAATTATTCACGGAGAAAAACTATGATGACTGTTTTCAGACAGGCGTTGCTCTGTCTGTTATTGCTATGGCTGCCCGTATCCTGGGCGGCTGAACCCGGCTGGCTGCGTTCACCCGATAACGATCACGCCAGCGTGCGGTTACGCGCTGATACGTCCGCAGGCGGAGAAACCCGTCTGCTGCTGGATGTCAAACTGGAGGACGGCTGGAAAACCTACTGGCGTTCTCCGGGCGAGGGGGGCGTTGCGCCTGCTATCGCCTGGAAAGGGGAAATGCCTGCGGTCGACTGGTCCTGGCCAACCCCTGCTCGTTTTGAGGTCGCCAATATCACTACCCAGGGGTATCACGATAAGGTGACGTTTCCGATGGTGGTGCGCGGTAGAGCGCCCGCCACGCTCAGCGGCGTTTTGACGCTATCTACCTGTAGCAACGTTTGCCTGTTGACGGATTTTCCTTTTTCCGTGACGCCCACAGCCCAGGACCCGACTTTTGCACATGACTATGCTCAGGCGATGGGACAGATCCCACTTGCCAGCGGCCTGACCGATGTTCTGAGCGCTGGCGCACGGGCGGGAGAGTTAGTCGTCGAGGCTCGCCGTGCGGGAGGTTGGACTGAACCAGGGCTGTATCTGGATGCTGTTGATGATGCGGATTTTGGCATGCCGCAAATTCATGTTGAGGGGGAGATGTTACGCGCTACGGTACCTGTACATGACGGTTGGGGAGAAGGCGCGCCGGATCTGCGTGGTAAGTCAGTCACGCTGGTGCTGGCAGATAACGGTGTTGCCCAGGAGAGTCGTCTTGCGATTGGCGAAGCCCCGGTTGTTGAGAACGCCTCACTCCCACTGTGGCAAGTGGTGTTAATGGCACTGCTGGGTGGTTTTATCCTCAATCTGATGCCCTGTGTGTTACCGGTTCTGGGCATGAAGCTGGGCTCTATTTTGCTGGTCGAGGAAAAAAGTCGTCGCCAGATCCGCCGTCAGTTCCTCGCATCGGTAGCCGGAATACTGGTCTCGTTTATGGCACTGGCGCTATTGATGACGGTGCTGCGTTTAACCAATCAGGCCCTTGGCTGGGGGATCCAGTTTCAGAATCCGTGGTTCATTGGCGTCATGGTGCTAGTGATGCTGACGTTCAGCGCCAGCCTGTTCGGGTGGTTTGAATTCCGCCTGCCTTCTGCAATGACCACCACGCTGGCGACTCACGGCGGCAACGGACTGTCGGGACATTTCTGGCAAGGTGCATTTGCGACACTGCTTGCCACGCCGTGCAGTGCCCCGTTTCTGGGAACGGCGGTGGCGGTAGCATTGACCGCTTCGCTGCCGACGTTGTGGGGATTGTTTATCGCACTTGGGCTGGGGATGAGCTTACCGTGGCTGCTGGTGGCCCTGCGTCCCGGTCTGGCGCTGCGTTTGCCGCGACCAGGGCGGTGGATGAATATTTTGCGGCGTCTGCTTGGCGTGATGATGCTGGGTTCGGCTATCTGGCTTGCGACGTTGCTGCTCCCACACTTAGGGTTTAGCGGACAAAGTAGCGCTAAAGAAAGCGTGAACTGGCAACCGCTAAGCGAGCAGGCGATTGAGGATGCGCTGGCGCAACATAAGCGCGTGTTCATTGACGTCACAGCCGACTGGTGCATCACCTGTAAGGTAAACAAATACAACGTGTTGCATAAAGAAGACGTACAGGCCGCATTGCAACAGCCGGATGTGGTGGCGCTGCGCGGCGACTGGACACTCCCTTCTGAAGCTATTACCGAATTTCTAAAAAAACGCGGCCAGGTTGCTGTGCCGTATAACCAAATTTATGGCCCCGGTCTGCCGGAAGGCCAGGCATTACCCACGTTGTTAACCCGCGATGCGGTACTGCAAACGTTGAATGATGCCAAAGGAGTAACCCCATGAAAATGATGATTGTTCTGCTGTTAACCCTGTTTTCTGCCGTCAGTATCGCGAAAGAGCCTGCGCCGTTTACCCCGGAACAGGAAAAGCAAATTGAAGCATTAATTCAGGAAGCCTTGTTTAACGATCCCAACAGCCCGCGTATTGGCGCGAAGCAGGCGAAACTGACTCTGATAAACTTCACCGATTACAACTGCCCATACTGCAAGCAGTTGGATCCAATGCTGGAAAAAATTGTGCAGAAATATCCTGAAGTGGCGGTAGTGATTAAACCGCTGCCGTTTAAAGGTGAAAGCTCGGAACTGGCGGCGCGGACCGTGTTGACCACCTGGCATCAGCATCCGCAACAGTTTCTGGCGCTACATGAAAAACTGATGCAGAAGAAGGGCTACCATACCGACGTCAGTATCAAACAGGCGCAGGAAAAATCGGGGGCCAGTCCGGTGACGCTGGATGCCCAAAGTGCTGAAACGCTGAGTACTAACCTGCAACTGGCGAGACTGGTGGGTGTGCAGGGAACTCCCGCAACGATTATTGGTGATGAACTTATTCCCGGTGCGGTGTCGTGGGAAACCCTTGAGGAAGTGGTAAAAGAAAAACTGGCGGCGGCCAATGCTCAGTAAATTGCGCCGCTGGCTGCGCGAAGGGCTGATCTTACTGGCGCTGTTAGCGGGGGCGATGCTGTTGATGGATGCCTGGCGCGCGCCGCAGCTCCCAGCCTCCTTTGACAGCACACCGTTACAAACGCTGGATGGTGAAACCGTCACGCTGGCGGCGCTCAGCAAAGACGAGCCGGTGTTGCTTTATTTCTGGGCGAGCTGGTGCGGCGTATGCCGCTTCACGACGCCGGAAGTCGCCAGGCTGCGTTCGGAAGGGGAAAATGTGATGACCATTGCGTTACGTTCCGGAAATGAAGCTGAGGTATCTCGCTGGCTGTCGCGTAAAGGCGTGGACTTTCCAGTCATCAATGATGCGAACGGGGCCATTTCCCGCAGTTGGGCAATCAGCGTCACGCCCACGCTGGTGGTGATGTCACAAGGTCGGGTGGTATCAACCACCAGCGGCTGGACCAGCTACTGGGGCATGAAACTTCGGTTGTGGTGGACGAAAACGTTCTGATAAATGTGCCGGGGAAACCCGGCATTTTTTATGGCGTCGCCCTCCCCAGGAAGGCATATTTCGTTGCCTGACGAAGCAAACACAGTGATTAACGTCCAGAATCAGTCATCTTCTCTTTTCCAGGAAAGTGCAACATGACGAGTTCTTTAGCGTTTGAACCCGCGCTGGTGGTGATGATTACAGCTACATTTGTTCTCGCCGGGATGGTGAAAGGCGTTACGGGTATGGGATTACCCACCGTGGCAATGGGGATCCTCGGATCGCTTATTTCGCCAGTTGCCGCGGCGGCCATGCTGCTATTGCCTTCGCTGATGAGCAATTTGTTCCAGTTTGGCGGTGGTGGAAATACACGCCAATTACTCAAACGATTGTGGCCAATGCTGCTGACAGTGGTAATGGCGATTCTGCTTGCCAGCACCTGGATTACCGGGGGTGACACCACCCGTACCCAGTTTGCGCTCGGCGTGGCGCTGGTGGCCTACGCTATCTGGACGCTGGCGGGAAAGAAAATCGCGGTGGCCCCGCAGCGTGAAAAACCATACTCCCTCGTTATTGGATTTGTGACCGGCTTATTGACCGGCGGAACCGGGGTGTTTGTGATGCCCGCCGTGCCCTGGATCCAGTCCCTCGGCTTTGAAAAAGATGAACTGGTACAGGCGCTCGGGATCTCTTTTACCTTTTCGACCCTGGCATTGGCACTGGGTCTGTGGTGGCACAACGCGCTGCCCATACAATCGCTAAGCTTGTCGGCTTTGGCCATTGTTCCTGCACTGATTGGCCAGTGGTTAGGAACCCGTGTACGACGGGTTATTTCTCCGCTGGTGTTTAAACGTTGTTTTCTGTTTTGTCTGGTCGGGTTGGGTACAGAGATGATGCTGCGTGCGGCGTGACCGGTGCGGTGACATTGCACGGCTTTCATGGCATCGTTAATTCAGATAATCAGGGCCAATGAGGTCGTTATGGCATCCGTGATGTTACATGAAGAAGAGGGCGATCTGGAGTCACAAATGGCACTCACTGCGGCAGTGATGGCCGATAAATCGCGCTCGCGTATGCTGTGCGCCCTGATGGATGGCCGCGCCTGGACTGCAACTGAGCTCAGCGCGGTGGCGGATGTGTCAGCGTCGACCGCCAGTGCGCATCTGGCGCGTCTGTGCGAACAACGTTTTGTTGTGGCGCTTGCGCAGGGCAGACATCGTTATTTTCGCCTGGCAGGTTCCGATATCGCTGAACTGCTGGAGCGTTTGATGGGCGTGGCGTGGGCGACATCAACGCCCCGCAAAATCACGATGCCGCCAGGTTTGCGGAATGCCCGCACCTGCTACGACCATCTCGCCGGAGAGGTCGCGGTGAGGCTGTTCGATACGCTGGTTTCCCGTCAGTGGTTAACGCCGGATGGTGAAACGCTGACTCCTCTTGGCCAGGAAAAGCTTGCACAGATGGGGATTGTCATGGCGGCGGGCTCATCCCGGCGAAAATTAACCTGCGGTTGTCTGGACTGGAGCGAACGACGTTATCATCCTGGTGGTGTGCTTGGCGCAACGCTGCTGCGCTGGTTCAGTGAACAGCGATGGATAAAAACCGAACAGGGCAGCCGCCATATCATCTTCACACCTCTTGGCATTCGTAAACTCGAAACCGAATTTGGTGTTAAAACGACACGCTAGATGGTCTGTTTTGCGAAAGCGTTCCCGGAAATATGTCATATTTCTGTCACACTCTGTTGTGATTGATAACAACAAGAGGTCGTAGGGATGAATAAATCGTTAATCGCCACAGCCGTGGCTGGGGCTGTCTTATTGTCAACCGCCGCGCAGGCGCAGACCGCGCCGGAAGGCTATCAGCTTCAGCAAGTATTGATGATGAGTCGGCATAACTTACGCGCACCTTTAGCCAATAATGGCAGCGTTCTTGAGCAGTCCACCCCCAAACAATGGCCAGAATGGGATGTCCCCGGCGGACAACTCACTACCAAAGGCGGTGTGCTGGAAATCTATATGGGCCACTACATGCGAGAGTGGCTGGCAGAGCAGGGGATGGTGAAATCGGGCGAATGCCCGGCACCGAACACGGTCTATACCTATGCTAACAGCCTGCAGCGTACGGTCGCCACGGCGCAGTTCTTTGTCACCGGTGCTTTCCCTGGTTGCGATGTTCCGGTCCATCATCAGGAAAAAATGGGCACCATGGATCCTACCTTTAATCCGGTGATCACCGATGATTCCGCCGTCTTCAGCCAGCAGGCCGTTCAGGCCATGGAGAAAGAGCGTAGTAAAATGCAGCTCAACGATAGCTATCAGTTGCTTGAGCAAATGACCGACTACAAAGACTCACCGTCTTGCAAAGAAAAACAACAGTGTTCCCTGACCGATGCCAAAGATACGTTTAGTGCGAAATACCAGCAGGAGCCAGGCGTTTCGGGGCCGCTGAAGGTTGGGAATTCGCTGGTTGATGCCTTCACGCTGCAATATTACGAAGGCTTCCCAATGGACAAAGTTGCCTGGGGCGAGATTAAATCCGATCAGCAGTGGAAGGTTCTGTCGAAGCTGAAAAACGGCTATCAGGATAGCCTGTTCACCTCCCCGGAAGTGGCGCAGAACGTCGCCAAACCACTGGTGAAATATATTGATAATGCGCTGGTTACTGAACGCGCGAAAGCACCGAAAATAACCGTGCTGGTGGGGCATGATTCAAATATCGCTTCGCTGCTCACCGCGCTGGATTTTAAACCGTACCAACTTCACGATCAGAACGAGCGTACGCCGATTGGCGGGAAGATTGTCTTCCAGCGCTGGCATGACAGCAATGCAAATCGTGATCTGATGAAAATCGAGTATGTGTATCAGAGCTCGCAGCAGTTGCGTAATGCAGATGTCCTGACGCTGAAATCCCCGGCGCAGCGTGTAACGCTGGAGCTGAAAGGATGTCCGATAGATGCGGATGGTTTTTGCCCGATAGATAAGTTCGACAGCGTGCTGAATGAGGCGGCTAAGTAAAAGAAAAACTCCCCCGTGTTCGCGGGGGAGTCTGAGCACTAGACGTTTTTACGTTCGATAGTCTGTTCACCCCAAAAGAGCGAATCTTTGTCTGTTTTTTCAAAGGCTTTGATGAGTACCTCATCGCTACCTTCTTCCCAAATTTTTTCCGCCAGTTTCTCGTCATAATTTGCGACTTCAAAAATGGCTTCGGCTATTTCCGGCGATGTATTGCGCAGACTTGCCCATTCGCCGACGCGATGGGCTTTCGCTTCTTGAGTTGGCATTCGAATCCTCCTGTTGAAGATTAGCCGTTGAGTTTTACTGCCAGACCTGCGACATATTCACCCTGATAGCGGGCGATAGATAATTCTTCCTGACTTGGCTGGCGGGAGCCGTCGCCTCCGGCAATGGTGGTTGCACCGTAAGGGGTACCGCCGCGAACTTGAGAGACATCAAACAGCTCTTGCGCTGCGTAACCGATAGGCACAATTACCATCCCATGGTGGGCAAGCGTAGTCCAGGTTGATGTAATGGTTTGTTCCTGACCGCCGCCGGTTCCCGTTGAGCTGAATACGCTGGCGAGTTTGCCGTACAGGCCGCCAGAGGCCCACAGCCCGCCAGTCTGGTCAAGGAAGGTACGCATCTGACCGGACATATTACCAAAGCGCGTGGGGGTACCAAAAATGATGGCGTCGTAATCAGCCAGTTCTTGCGGGGTTGCGACTGGTGCGTTTTGTGTTTTGCCGCCAGCCTTAAGGAAAATCTCGGGCTGCATGGTCTCTGGTACACGCTTAATAATCACTTCCGCGCCATCTACCTTATTTGCGCCTTCTGCGACTGCGTGGGCCATAGTTTCAATGTGTCCGTACATAGAATAATAAAGCACCAGAACTTTTGCCATTTTACACTACTCCTCGAGTTAACCGTGTCCGTAGCGATTCGCTACCTACCTTTAAAGATATGACGTACTGTCAGGAGTGCAAATTTCACAATCACTTCTTTGATTTATAACAATTTTTATAACAACCTGCTTTGTAGCAAAATGATACATATTTAACCGGGTAGAATTCGGTAGTCATAAGAAAGACTTATTGATTTCTTGGGGTGATTATTTCTTTTCCACTCTTGATCCTGTTGCAGGATATTACAGTTAGCGTCTTCCCAGTCCACGCTTCACTATGCTTAATCCCACGCAGTTATTTTCAGGGCATCGCCCGTAACGCTGCGTGAGGTATCACTCCTCAGTACCTATGCAATATGATGTCTAATCAATGACGGAGGTCAGTAATGGCAAACCATCGGGGCGGTTCCGGCAACTTTGCGGAAGACCGCGAAAGAGCATCAGAAGCAGGTCGAAAAGGTGGCCAGCACAGCGGGGGCAACTTTAAGAATGACCCGCAACGCGCTTCAGAGGCAGGCAAAAAAGGGGGCAAAAATAGCCACGGCAACAACAAATCGTAATTGTCGGGCTATCTGTCAGATATGTCGTGACGGCTGAGTATCAGAGACAGACGTTACGTAGCCACCGCCGCCGGGTCCTTCCGGCGGTTTTTTTTGTCTGCAAGGTTGAACTGTAACAAAACGCAACGCAGACTAATGACATTCAGTTAATCGGGTGTCTCATGTCATTACTCTCTCGTTATTCCTTTTCTGTTAAACCTCAGGAAGCGATCCTCATTGTGATCACCATGTTCTGGGGTGGCACATTTTTGGCGGTGCAATATGCCGTTACCCTGAGCGGGCCTTTTTTCTTTGTCGGTGTGCGTTTTGCCACTGCCGCGCTGGCGGTCGCGCTTTTGTCGTTACACACATTGCATAAGCTGACATGGCTGGAAGTCAAAGCTGGGGTTGCAATCGGTATCTCAATTGCGCTGGGCTATAGCCTGCAAACCTGGGGGCTACAGTTTATTCCCAGCAGTAAATCGGCGTTTATTACCGCGATGTACGTACCGTTGGTGCCGCTTTTACAATGGCTATGCCTGGGGCGCATGCCTGGCCTGATGCCGTGCGTCGGCATTGTGCTGGCCTTTATCGGATTGATTTTTCTTGCCGGACCGGGAGGCAATTTACTGGCTTTAGGCGAAGGCGAGTGGATCACGCTCGCCGGCGCGGTGGCGATTGCGGCAGAAATTATCCTGATTAGCGCGTGGGCGGGAAAAGTGGATGTACGTCGGGTAACGGTAGTGCAACTGGCAACCGCTTCGATAGTCGCATTTATGGCGATGGGACCGGCCGGAGAGACCGTGCCGCCAATGTCTACGGGATTGCTGGTGGTGGCGCTGGGGTTGGGGATTTTCAGCGCGATTATTCAGGTCACCATGAACTGGGCGCAGCGTAGCGTTTCGCCGACGCGCGCGACGGTTATTTATACCGGTGAGCCGGTGTGGGCGGGGATCTTTGGTCGTCTGGCGGGAGAGCGCTTACCACTGCTAGCATTGCTCGGCGCAGCATTCATTATTGTTGGCGTGCTGGTCAGCGAGCTGAAGTTCAAAAAGAAAAAAGCGCAGCCGCAAGAGGCGCCGCCGGAATCGCTTTAATTTAACCATTCACCGCGTGATTTGGTATGCTGACGCCCTCACAAGAAGGAGAGGGCGCATGGTCCAACGCGCAGAGAAAAAAACAGGTAAGCGCTCGCAGGCCGTCAGTGCAAAACGCCAGGCCATCTTAACCGCGGCATTAAATATCTTCTCCCAATATGGGATCCACGGCACTCGCCTGGAGCAGGTGGCAGAGCAGGCGGGCGTGTCAAAAACCAATTTACTTTATTACTACCCGTCAAAAGAGGTGCTTTATATCGCCGTTTTACGGCAGATCCTCGACATCTGGCTAGCTCCATTGAAAGCTTTTCGCGAAGACTTTGCACCGCTGGTGGCCATTAAAGAATACATTCGCCTTAAGCTGGAAGTGTCGCGCGATTACCCTCAGGCCTCACGGCTGTTTTGTATGGAGATGCTGGCCGGAGCGCCTTTATTGATGGCAGAACTGGAGGGGGATCTCAAAACGCTAATTGATGAGAAATCCGCACTGATTGCCGGTTGGATCAAAAGCGGAAAACTGGCTCCGGTCGATCCGCATCATCTGATTTTTATGATTTGGGCTTCAACTCAGCACTACGCCGATTTTGCCCCACAGGTAGAGGCGGTGACGGGCGCAACGCTGCGTGATGAAGCCTTTTTTAACCAAACGGTGGAGAGCGTACAGCGGATGATTATTGAAGGGATCCGCGTGCGTTAACTGGCCGGCGGTAACGGGCAGCTTAAATCGCCTTCTTCACACTGCAAGAGCGAGGCGAGAAACGCTTCGCGCTCGTTGGTCTTATCCGTCAGGCACTGGCTGGAAATCATCGCCTGAACGCTACCGCCTTCGGTACCGGAACTGATTAATGCACAATCTGCATCGCGCAAAGTTATCCATGATATTTGCGCTTTTTTCAGTAAATCGCGCTGGGTTGGGGCGGCGCGCTTTAGCGCATTCTGGTACGTTTCATTAAGTTTGGCGTCGGCCGCCTTATACTGCTCTGCCGCACAGGTGTTCATCTCAATCTGCGTGTTCGCGTTGGCGCAGTCATCCGCCAGCGCCTGGCCGCTCAGCAGCAGCGCTGCACATGTCAGTACGATTCGTTTCATGCTTCCCTCTGGCTTAATAAAAAAAGGCCCCGTTACCGGAGCCTTAATTAACCACAACCTTAGCCGATTGTCATCAGGCTGGCGTTCCCCCCAGCTGCGGCGGTATTGACGCTCAGGGAGCGCTCAATATACAACCTTTCCAGCAGGATATTGCTTTCGCCGCGGGCAAAGCCCTGGACTGACACAATCGCCCCTTCGCGGGCCGCCACTGCTTCACACAGTGCGCGAAGCTGATCGGAATCGCCGTGGAAAATAACCGCATCAAACGGCTGCGTGGCGATGTTGTCCGCTTTGGCAAACTGAATGCGCCCGGAAACCGCGGCTGGCAGGCGTTTTGCCAGGTCGCGATGGAACGTATCATCTGGCCAAAGGATTAAGCTACCAACGGAAGTTACAGCGGCAACTTGTACCAGTGCGTCCTGTTCGTCATCGGCGATACACAGCACGCGTTCGCGCGGCAACAGCGTCCAGGTATTGCGCTCGCCGGTGGGTCCTGGCAGCAGGCGTTGCGTTCCGGCCTGCGCCAGTTCGCCAAACTGCTGGCAGAGCGCACGCAGTGCTGGACGGTCGGTTGCCCATTCGCTGAGTGCTTCCAGCGGTTGAACGAGTGCGGCTTTAAGCTGTGCATCGACCGGGTATTCGGCATCCTGACGGGCAAGCGTAATGCCTAACGCATTTTCCGGACGGTTTGCCAGCAGGCGGTACAGATACAGCGGTCCACCCGCTTTTGGCCCGGTTCCTGACAAGCCTTCGCCACCGAATGGCTGCACTCCGACGACGGCGCCGACCATATTGCGGTTAACGTACAGGTTCCCCACATGTGCCGAACCCGTGACCTGGGCGATGGTTTCATCGATACGGGTGTGCACGCCCAGCGTCAGGCCGTAGCCGGAGGCATTAATTTGCTCAATCAGGCTGCCCAGATTGTTGCGGGTGTAACGCACCACGTGCAGTACCGGACCGAACACCTCTTTTTGCAATTCGTCGAAGCTTTCCAGCTCGATAAGCGTCGGCGCGATAAAGGTACCGGTTTGCCATTCACGCGCATCGTCGCTGTTTTCGCGCACGGCCTGGAACACCGGACGCCCTTTAGCGCGCATGGCCTGAATATGGCGCTCAATATTGGCTTTGGCTTCTTCATCGATAACCGGTCCAATATCGGTGGTCAGACGGCCCGGGTTACCCATGCGACATTCCGCCATCGCGCCACGCAGCATTTTCAGCGTATGGTCGGCGACATCGTCCTGCAGACACAGGACGCGAAGCGCGGAGCAGCGCTGTCCGGCGCTGTCAAAGGCAGAAGCCAGAACGTCGACCACGACCTGTTCCGTTAACGCAGAAGAGTCGACGATCATGGCGTTCATCCCGCCGGTTTCGGCGATAAGCGGGATTGGGCGCCCCTGAGCATCGAGGCGGGTCGCGATATTGCGTTGCAACAGCGTGGCGACTTCCGTTGAGCCGGTAAACATGACGCCGCGTACGCGCTCATCGGAAGTGAGCTGTGCCCCGACCGTTTCGCCTTGACCAGGCAACAGTTGCACCACGCCTGGCGGCACACCTGCTTCGAGTAAAATGGCAATACCCTGGGCGGCAATCAGCGGAGTTTGTTCCGCGGGTTTTGCCAACACGCTGTTGCCCGCCGCCAGCGCAGCGGCAATCTGCCCGGTGAAAATGGCCAGCGGGAAGTTCCACGGGCTGATACAGACCACCGGCCCTAACGGACGATGGGTTTCATTATCGAAGTCATCGCGGACCTGACCGGCATAATAGTGCAGAAAGTCAACCGCTTCGCGTACTTCCGCAATGGCGTTGCTGAAGGTTTTGCCTGCTTCGCGCACCAGAATGCCAATTAACTGCTGCATCTGGCCTTCCATCAGAACGGCGGCGCGATGCAAAATAACAGCGCGCTCTTGTGGCGGTGTGGCGAACCAGATCGGCGCGTTATTTACCGCGTTCTGCAATGCCTGTTCCACTTCGCTGTGGGTTGCTTCACGCACGTAACCGACAATGTCTTTCGGTTCGGCCGGGTTGACGACTGGGGTCATTTCACCGTCAGCAACCGGATGTTCGAGCATCGGTTTAGCGTGCCATTTTTGCAGCGCGCTGTTGAGCAGGGCGGAGGACAGTGAGGCCAGACGATGTTCGTTCGCTAAATCCAGCCCGCCTGAGTTTTCGCGGCCTTTACCGTACAGGTCACGCGGCAGGGCAATCTTCGGATGTGGCAGACCAGCCTGGCCTTCCTGCTGTGCCAGTTTTTCAACGGCTTCGACCGGATCGGCTACCAGTTCATCCAGCGGCAGGGTAGTGTCTGCAATACGGTTGACGAATGAAGTGTTGGCGCCGTTTTCCAGCAGACGACGCACCAGATATGCCAGCAGCGTTTCATGCGTGCCTACCGGTGCATAAATGCGGCATGGACGATTCAGTTTGCCATCGGCAACTTTACCGGTGACCTGCTCATACAGCGGTTCGCCCATACCGTGCAGGCACTGGAACTCGTACTGACCTGGATAATAGTTTTGACCGGCCAACTGATAAATCGCCGCCAGCGTATGGGCGTTGTGGGTAGCGAACTGCGGGTAGATCAGATTCGGCACCGCAAGCAGTTTTTTCGCACAGGCCAGATAGGAAACGTCGGTGTAGACCTTACGGGTATAGACCGGATAACCTTCCAGACCGTCCATTTGCGCACGTTTGATTTCGCTATCCCAGTAGGCGCCCTTAACCAGACGGATCATCAGGCGACGGCGGCTGCGCGTGGCGAGGTCAATCAGGTAGTCGATAACATACGGGCAGCGCTTCTGGTAGGCCTGAATAACAAAGCCGATACCGTTCCAGCCTGCGAGTTCAGGTTCAAAGCACAGTTTCTCCAGCAGATCGAGGGAGATCTCCAGTCGGTCGGCCTCTTCAGCATCGATATTGATACCGATGTCGTACTGGCGGGCCAGCAGAGTAAGCGACTTCAGACGCGGATAGAGTTCATCCATCACGCGGTCATACTGCGCGCGGCTATAACGCGGATGCAGCGCCGACAGCTTGATAGAAATGCCCGGCCCTTCATAGATGCCGCGACCATTTGAGGCTTTACCAATGGCGTGGATTGCCTGTTGGTACGAAACCATATAAGCCTGGGCATCGGCGGCAGTCAGAGCCGCTTCGCCCAGCATGTCGTAAGAGTAGCGGAAACCTTTTTCTTCCAGTTTACGGGCGTTAGCCAGCGCTTCAGCGATAGTCTCTCCGGTGACGAACTGCTCGCCCATCAGGCGCATTGCCATGTCGACACCTTTACGTACCAGTGGTTCACCGCTCTTGCCGATAATACGGTTGAGTGAGCGTGAAAGGCTGGCTTCATTATGCGTAGAAACCAGACGACCGGTAAACAACAGCCCCCAGGTCGCCGCGTTGACGAACAGGGACGGGCTGCGTCCAATGTGCGACTGCCAGTTGCCGTTGCTGATTTTGTCGCGGATTAACGCATCGCGGGTCGCCTTATCAGGAATACGCAGCAGGGCTTCGGCCAGGCACATCAGCGCGACGCCTTCCTGCGAAGAAAGTGAGAATTCCTGCAATAAACCCTGTACCATCCCGGCGCGGCCGCTGGCGGTCTTTTGGTTACGCAGTTTGTCAGCCAGATCGTACGCCAGCTTGTGTGCTTGCTCCGCGATGGGTTGCGGCAGACGAGCCTGCTCCATCAGCATTGGCACGGCATCGGTTTCGGCACGGCGGTACGCGGCGGTGATTGCTGCGCGGGAAACTGACTGCGGCAGGATCTGTTCGGCAAATTCCAGGAAAGGCTGATGCGCTTCATTCTGCGGCGTGGTTGACTCCTCACCCTCATTCGCGGCGCCTGCCAGCAGGGCCGGTAGTTCAGGAAGCGCGTCGTCATTTTCCAGTCTTTCGAGATAATTAAAGATGGCTTGTTTGATCAGCCAATGTGGCGTGCGATCGATTCGTGATGCTGCTGTTTTAATACGCTCGCGAGTGGCGTCATCCAGCTTAACCCCCATCGTGGTGGTTCCCATGCCGTTTACTCCTGTTGTACTGAAATACGGGGCTGATAGTTACCGAGAAATATCCACTATGTTGCAACTTTGTGCAACCGTGTTAAATGTGACTTGGTTTGCAAGCTTGGAAATGAATGAAATGTTAATAAATATGAGTCTTATGATGTGGGCTGTAAAAATTACAGAATCTTTTTCTCTGCGGTAGTTAACACTTTTAAAAGGTGCAACCGAAAAAAATGTGAGAGAGTGCAACCTACAGAAAAATGCTATCTACTCTGGATCAAATTTGATGTAAATGGTGTGTTAAATCGATTGTGAATAACCATCGCTTCCGGCAGGATACGGTCGCCCTGGTCAACATAGATATCTTTGCCACGTTCCGGCAGGGTAATAAAACGGCAAGCCACGGCATTGCTGATACATAATTTTGGAGAGTTTTGATGGCTATTAGCACACCGATGTTAGTGACATTCTGTGTCTATATTTTCGGCATGATATTGATAGGGTTTATTGCATGGCGTTCAACCAAAAACTTTGACGATTACATTCTGGGTGGACGCAGTCTGGGTCCATTCGTGACCGCGTTATCTGCCGGGGCATCTGACATGAGCGGCTGGTTGCTGATGGGGTTGCCCGGCGCGATTTTCCTGTCGGGGATTTCAGAAAGCTGGATCGCCATCGGCCTTATTTTGGGCGCATGGATCAACTGGAAGCTGGTGGCCGGACGTTTACGTGTACATACCGAATACAATAACAATGCGCTGACGTTACCGGATTACTTTACCGGTCGCTTTGAAGATAAAAGCCGAATTTTGCGTATTATCTCCGCGTTGGTTATTTTGCTGTTTTTCACCATCTATTGTGCTTCAGGGATTGTGGCAGGGGCGCGTCTGTTTGAAAGCACCTTTGGCATGAGCTATGAAACAGCGCTGTGGGCAGGGGCGGCCGCGACGATCATTTATACCTTTATTGGTGGTTTCCTGGCGGTTAGCTGGACCGATACCGTCCAGGCCAGCCTGATGATCTTTGCTCTGATCCTGACGCCGGTAATGGTCATTATTGGCGTGGGTGGATTTGAAGATTCGCTGGAAGTGATTAAACAAAAGAGCATTGAGAACGTGGACATGTTCAAAGGGCTGAATTTTGTTGCCATCATTTCTTTGATGGGCTGGGGTCTGGGCTACTTTGGCCAGCCGCATATTCTGGCGCGCTTTATGGCAGCAGATTCCCACCATAGCATCGTTCATGCTCGCCGTATCAGTATGACCTGGATGATCCTGTGCCTGGCAGGTGCCGTGGCCGTGGGCTTCTTTGGTATTGCTTACTTTAACAACAACCCACAGCTTGCCGGTGCTGTTAACCAGAACGCCGAGCGCGTGTTTATTGAACTGGCGCAAATCCTGTTCAACCCGTGGATTGCTGGTATTCTGCTGTCTGCGATCCTCGCTGCGGTTATGTCGACCTTGAGCTGCCAGCTGCTGGTGTGCTCCAGCGCAATCACCGAAGATTTGTACAAAGCGTTCCTGCGTAAAAATGCAAGCCAGAAAGAGCTGGTGTGGATTGGCCGTATCATGGTGCTGGTCGTGGCGCTGGTGTCTATCGCGCTGGCGGCGAACCCGGAGAACCGCGTGCTGGGTCTGGTAAGCTACGCCTGGGCGGGCTTCGGCGCGGCGTTTGGTCCGGTGGTTCTGTTCTCGGTAATGTGGTCGCGTATGACCCGCAACGGCGCGCTGGCAGGGATGATCATCGGTGCGGTGACGGTAATCGTCTGGAAGCAGTTTGCCTGGTTGGGTCTGTATGAAATCATCCCGGGCTTTGTTTTCGGCAGCATCGGTATTGTGGTCTTCAGCCTGTTGGGTAAAGCGCCATCAACGGCTATGCAGCAACGTTTTGCCGAGGCTGATGCGCATTATCACTCAGCTCCGCCATCGCGTTTACAGGCAGAATAATTTATCTCTTGTCCCTGAAAGCCCGCTGCGCGCGGGCTTTTTATTGTGCCCCCGCAAACCTGCATAATCATTACCCGCCTAACTGTTTACATTAAGTCATCATTCTCAAAACATTCTGCTTGAGTTTTTCTTTGCTGTAATGATAATCACTATCACTGTAATTTACTTTTCTTTTCATCAATTGACCGAGAATAACGTTTAAGGGTTCTTCGCATGTTTGTTCCATTTCTAATTATGTTGCGCGAAGGGTTAGAGGCCGCGCTGATTGTCAGCCTGATTGCCAGCTACCTGAAACGGACTCAGCGTGGTCGATGGATTGGTGTGATGTGGATTGGTGTTCTGCTGGCGGCGGCGTTATGTCTGGCGTTAGGAATTTTCATCAACGAAACCACCGGTGAATTTCCGCAAAAAGAACAGGAGCTGTTTGAAGGCATCGTGGCGGTCATTGCCGTGGTGATCCTCACCTGGATGGTATTCTGGATGCGTAAAGTTTCGCGCAACGTCAAAGTCCAGCTTGAACAGGCTGTCGATAACGCGTTGCAGCGTGGCAACCATCACGGCTGGGCGCTGGTGATGATGGTCTTTTTTGCTGTTGCCCGTGAAGGGCTGGAGTCGGTGTTCTTCCTGCTGGCAGCATTCCAGCAGGATGTAGGTATCTGGCCGCCGTTAGGCGCGATGCTGGGACTGGCTACCGCGGTGGTACTGGGTTACCTGATTTACCTCGGCGGCATTCGCCTCAATCTCGGGGCATTTTTCAAATGGACCAGCCTGTTCATTTTGCTGGTGGCTGCCGGTCTTGCTGCTGGGGCAATCCGTGCTTTCCACGAAGCTGGGTTGTGGAATCATTTTCAGGATGTGGCGTTTGACCTGAGCAGCGTGCTGTCGACGCATTCGCTGTTTGGCACATTGATGGAAGGCATTTTCGGCTATCAGGAAGCGCCAAGCGTTAGTGAAGTCGCTGTCTGGTTTATCTACCTGATTCCGGCGTTGATTATGTTTGCGTTACCGCCGCGTTCAGGCACTACGGCATCGCGTACCGCACCTTGATAAAAACGCGATGCAGAATACTTTTTAGTTACAACATACTTATTTATAGGGATAGGTTATGACGTTTAATTTTCGCCGTAGTGCGCTGCAGCTAGGTATCGCCGCGCTGTTTGCCTCCGCTTTTAATGCACAAGCTGCCGATATTCCGCAGGTGAAAGTCACGGTTAACGACAAACAATGTGAACCGATGACTATCACGGTTAATGCAGGGAAAACGCAGTTCATCATCCAGAACCATAGCCAGAAAGCGCTGGAGTGGGAGATCCTCAAAGGCGTTATGGTGGTTGAAGAACGCGAAAACATTGCGCCAGGCTTTAGCCAGAAAATGACCGCTAACCTCCAGCCGGGCGAATATGATATGACCTGCGGCCTGTTGACTAACCCGAAAGGCAAACTGATCGTAAAAGGTAGCGCAACGGCGGATGCCGCGCAAAGCGATGCTCTGCTGAGTCTGAGCGGCGCGATTACCGAATACAAAGCCTATGTGACAGCCGAAACCGCGCAGTTGGTTGCGGGCACCAAAGCCTTTACCGATGCGATTAAAGCTGGCGATCTGGAAAAAGCGAAATCGCTGTATGCGCCAACCCGTCAGCATTATGAGCGTATTGAACCGATTGCTGAACTGTTCTCCGATCTCGATGGCAGCATCGATGCACGTGAAGATGATTATGAGCAAAAAGCCGCCGATCCTAAATTCACCGGCTTCCACCGCCTGGAGAAAGCGCTGTTTGGCGACAATACCACCAAAGGTATGGATAAGTACGCCGACCAATTAAACAGCGATGTTCTTGACCTGCAAACGCGTATTAGCGAGCTGGCTTTCCCACCGTCTAAAGTTGTTGGCGGGGCAGCAGGACTGATTGAAGAAGTTGCTGCCAGCAAAATCAGCGGGGAAGAAGATCGCTATAGCCATACCGATCTGTGGGATTTCCAGGCCAACGTCGATGGTGCGCAGAAAATTGTCGATCTCCTGCGTCCGCAGTTGCAAAAATCCAATGCTGAACTGCTTGCGAAGGTGGATGCGAACTTCAAAAAGGTCGATACCATTCTGAGCAAGTACCGTACCAAAGACGGCTTTGAAACCTATGACAAACTGACTGATGCCGATCGTAATGCACTGAAAGGGCCAATCACGACGCTGGCGGAAGATTTGTCGCAATTACGCGGTGTTCTGGGTCTGGACTAAGCACTATGCAGCAAGATAATGAAAACGGCGTGAGCGAACCGTCACGCCGACGTTTACTGAAAGGGATGGGCGCCCTGGGTGGGGCGCTGGCGCTGGCGGGTGGGTGTCCGGTTGCCCACGCGCAAAAATCACAAAGCGCGCCGGGCACGTTGTCTCCGGATGCACGTAGTGAAGCGCAGCCGTTTTATGGTCAGCATCAGGCGGGGATCCTGACGCCGCAGCAGGCATCAATGATGCTGGTGGCATTCGATGTTCTCGCCAGCGATAAGGCCGATCTTGAGCGGTTATTCCGGTTGCTGACCAGCCGGTTTGCGTTTCTGACCACCGGTGGACCGGCGCCGGATACGCCGAATCCGCGTCTCCCCCCTATGGATTCAGGTATCCTCGGCGCATACATTGCGCCAGACAACCTGACGATGACGTTGTCAGTCGGCTCCTCGCTGTTTGATGAACGCTATGGCCTGAAATCGCAGATGCCGAAAAAGCTGCAAAAAATGACCCGTTTCCCGAATGATTCGCTGGATGCGGCGCTGTGCCATGGCGATGTGCTGCTGCAGATTTGTGCCAACACCCAGGACACTGTCATCCATGCGCTGCGCGACATCATTAAACATACGCCCGATCTCCTCAGCGTGCGCTGGAAACGTGAAGGGTTTATTTCTGACCACGCTGCGCGCAGTAAAGGTAAAGAGACCCCGGTCAATTTGCTTGGCTTTAAAGACGGCACAGCGAATCCGGACGCTACGGATGCGAAGTTGATGCAAGACGTGGTGTGGGTGACGGATGGGCAGGGCGAACCTGCCTGGGCGCAAGGCGGAAGCTATCAGGCCGTCAGGCTCATTCAGTTCCGCGTTGAGTTCTGGGATCGTACGCCGCTGAAAGAGCAGCAAACGATTTTTGGTCGCGATAAACACACCGGCGCGCCGCTGGGTATGCGGCATGAGCATGATGTGCCTGACTATGTCAGCGATCCTGAAGGCGAAGTGATTGCGCTCGACAGCCATATCCGCCTGGCAAACCCACGCACGAAAGAAACCGACTCGAGCCTGATGATGCGTCGTGGCTACAGTTATTCGCTCGGTGTGACTAATTCCGGTCAACTGGATATGGGGCTGTTGTTTGTTTGCTATCAACACGATCTGGAAAAAGGATTTTTGACGGTGCAGAAACGTCTGAACGGTGAAGCGCTCGAAGAGTATGTCAAACCGATTGGTGGGGGATATTTCTTTGCTTTGCCGGGTGTTAAAACTGCAGACAATTATCTGGGACAGTCTCTGCTCGAAGCCTGATGATTATGCCCCGCAGTACAGCGGGGTTTTTCCTGACATCTTGATGAAGGAACAAACTATTTTTTATGATCGGTATGCGACTGAAATAATTCTGTCATCTCTCTGCAAGAGACTGTCTCTGGTGATAAGATAGAATTTAGGTTAACAATAAGTAAAAATATTGTTGCATTGGCGAAAGGTTATGATGTACTTATAAGTAATAGCGGTAGTTCCCGGCGGTGATTGTCATTCACTATGGAGATCGCGAATGGAAAAGTCCTGTATTGGACACGTTTTTCACAGTAACAACAGTACCTTACGCGGACGTTTCTCTTCCGGTAGCCTCCTCGTCACCGCTAAATCTCTCTCTTATTCACTTCTTATCTTCGCAACTGACGCCCTGTACGGTGCGCGTAGCTGTGCGTGGCGTCTTATCCGAAAGCAAGCAATGGCTTACAAGGAAGCCAACCCTCAGATGTTCGTGCGCATAATCGTGCCGCCAACGGCGCGTGTGATGTATACCTACAACTCAAGGTGCTATCCATGGGAAGACAAAAAGCAGTGATCAAAGCTCGTCGTGAAGCAAAACGTGTGCTGAGGCGGGATTCGCGTAGCCATAAGCAACGTGAAGATGAATCGGTCACCTCGCTTGTGCAGATGGGCGGCGTAGAAGCGATTGGTATGGCGCGTGACAGTCGCGACGCCTCGCCAATCACGGCGCGGAATGAAGCTCAGGCGCACTACCTGAATGCTATCGAGAGTAAACAGCTGATCTTCGCCACCGGTGAAGCCGGGTGTGGTAAAACCTGGATCAGCGCGGCAAAAGCAGCAGAGGCCCTGATCCATAAAGATGTGGACAGGATCATTGTAACCCGTCCAGTTCTGCAAGCTGATGAAGACCTCGGCTTCTTACCTGGAGATGTTTCCGAGAAGTTTGCTCCCTATTTTCGCCCCGTGTATGACGTGCTTGTCAAACGGCTGGGAGCCTCCTTCATGCAATATTGCCTGCGACCTGAGATTGGTAAGGTGGAAATCGCGCCGTTCGCCTATATGCGTGGACGTACATTTGAAAATGCAGTGGTCATTCTTGACGAGGCTCAGAACGTCACTGCTGCGCAAATGAAGATGTTTTTGACCCGCCTCGGGGAGAATGTGACGGTAATTGTGAATGGGGATGTGACCCAGTGCGATCTACCAGCCCACGTTCGCTCAGGGCTTAGCGATGCGCTGGCCCGTTTCGAAGAAGATGAGATGGTTGGGATTGTTCGTTTCAATAAAGACGATTGCGTCCGCTCTGCGCTTTGTCAGCGGACGCTCAACGCTTACAACTGATATGTACTCCGTCTTCAAGGCCCGGGAAACCGGGCTTTGTTGTTTGACGCCAGTACATGACCGGTCGGGGCTTCTCATCCCCCGCAGATGTGCAACATGCGAAAAAAAAAGCCCGTACTTTCGTACGAGCTCTTCTTAAAATATGGCGGTGAGGGGGGGGGATTGACTCGCTTTGCTCGCCCCTGCGGGGCAGCCCGTTCGCTGCGCTCCCGGTCTGTCCAACTGGCTGCGCCAGTAGTCGAACCCCGATCGGGGCTTCTCATCCCCCCGCAGATGTGCAACATGCGAAAAAAAAGCCCGTACTTTCGTACGAGCTCTTCTTAAAAGATGGCGGTGAGGGGGGGATTGACTCGCTTTGCTCGCCCCTGCGGGGCAGCCCGTTCGCTGCGCTCCCGGTCTGTCCAACTGGCTGCGCCAGTAGTCGAACCCCGGTCGGGGCTTCTCATCCCCCCGCAGATGTGCAACATGCGAAAAAAAAGCCCGTACTTTCGTACGAGCTCTTCTTAAAATATGGCGGTGAGGGGGGGATTCGAACCCCCGATACGTTGCCGTATACACACTTTCCAGGCGTGCTCCTTCAGCCACTCGGACACCTCACCATATTGTTGTCCCTGTGCTACCGGAACGGGCGCTAATGTAGGGGAAACACCGCCCCGCCGTCAATCAACTTTTTGAAAAAAATGTGCATTTACACAAACTTCAAGCAACATGGAGCATAAATAAGCGGGAATTGTTTTTTTTGCCAGCATCCTAAAATTTGCTACTCTGATGTTCCCTCGAAAAATGATGATAATAAGTGCGAGAAAGTTCCGCACAACAATGTTCAGGAGACAATATGGATATAATTTTCTATCACCCAACATTCGATACGACCTGGTGGATTAATGCGTTGGCAAAGGCAATACCTGGTGCGAACGTACGTGAGTGGAAAGCGGGTGATAATGCACATGCTGACTATGCGCTGGTCTGGCATCCGCCGGTTGAAATGCTCGCAGGACGAAAATTAAAAGCCGTATTTGCGCTGGGCGCGGGCGTCGATTCTATTCTCAGTAAACTCAATGCTCATCCGGAAATGTTGGATGCGTCGATCCCGCTTTTCCGGCTGGAAGATACGGGTATGGGCCTGCAAATGCAGGAATATGCGGTCAGTCAGGTGCTGCACTGGTTTCGTCGCTTTGATGATTATCAGGCATTGAAAAATCAGGCGAAATGGCAACCGTTGTCAGAATATACTCGCGAGGAGTTTACCGTCGGGATCATGGGGGCAGGGGTATTGGGCGCAAAAGTTGCCGAAAGCCTGCAAGCATGGGGATTCCCACTGCGCTGCTGGAGTCGTACGCGTAAATCCTGGTCTGGCGTGGAAAGCTTCGCCGGTACTGAGGAACTGGGCGCGTTTTTGAGTCAAACTCGTGTGCTGATCAACCTCCTGCCTAATACGGCAGAAACCGTAGGCATTATTAACGCGGGTTTACTCAGCCAGTTGCAGGATGGTGCGTACGTACTGAACCTGGCGCGTGGTGTTCATCTCAATGAAGACGATCTTCTGGCATCGCTGGACAGCGGCAAGGTGAAAGGTGCCATGCTGGATGTCTATAGCCGTGAACCGCTGCCGGAAACCAGTCCGCTATGGAAGCATCCGCGTGTGGCAATGACGCCGCATATTGCCGCGGTAACGCGACCAGCAGAGGCAGTGGACTATATTTCCCGGACGATTTTGGAGCTGGAAAATGGGAAATCCGTAACGGGTCAGGTCGATCGCGTTCGGGGATATTGATGGTAACCCGGCAAGTGCCGGGTTTCAGCTAAAATACCCGTCATACTTCAAGCTGCATGTGCGTTGGCTGCGGTTGTTCATCCAATCACCTACTACAAAGCTCATCGGACATCACTCCCTTGCCGCCTGCCTGTAACTCGCATTATTTAGGGTATTAATGGCGGCGATACCTGCTATCCTTGACGGAAAATGACTACAGGAGAGAGTTATGTATCCCGTTGACCTGCATATGCATACCGTCGCCAGCACCCACGCCTACAGCACCTTAAGTGATTACATCGCTGAAGCCCGTCGCAAAGGCATCAAGCTGTTTGCTATTACCGATCATGGACCGGATATGGCGGACGCGCCTCACCACTGGCACTTTATTAATATGCGTATTTGGCCACGTGTCGTGGATGGCGTGGGGATTCTGCGCGGAATAGAAGCCAATATTAAGAATATTGAAGGTGAAATTGACTGTTCAGGTCCGATGTTTACCTCCCTGGACCTCATTATTGCGGGCTTCCATGAGCCGGTTTTTGCACCTCACGATAAAGACACCAACACCCAGGCAATGATAGCCACGATGGCCAGCGGTAATGTGCACATCATCAGCCATCCGGGAAATCCCAAGTATCCCGTTGATATTACTGCAATTGCGCAGGCGGCGGCGAAGTACCAGGTTGCACTGGAAATCAATAACTCTTCGTTTTTGCATTCGCGTAAGGGCAGTGAGGATAATTGCCGTGCGGTTGCTGCGGCTGTGCGTGATGCCGGCGGCTGGGTGGCGTTAGGGTCGGATTCACATACCGCTTTCACGCTGGGAGAATTTGGCGAATGCCGTAAAATCCTGGATGATGTTAATTTCCCTGAAGACAGAATTTTAAACGTCACACCTAAACGTCTATTGGCGTTTCTGGAATCGCGAGGCATGGAGCCGATCGCGGAATTTGCTGAACTGTAATTGTTACTAACTGGAATATATCAATGAACGAGTTTTCTATCCTGTGTCGTGTACTGGGCTCGCTATTTTACCGCCAACCGCAGGACCCTTTACTGGTTCCCCTGTTTACCTTAATTAGTGAAGGTAAACTGTCCGCCAACTGGCCGCTGGAACAGGACGAACTGCTCACTCGTCTGCAGAAGAGCTGCGATATGCCCCAGCTGGCTGCAGATTACAACGCGCTGTTTGTCGGTGACGAGTGTGCAGTGCCACCTTATCGTAGCGCCTGGGTAGAAGGGGCGAAAGAATCCGATGTTCGTGCATTTCTTTCTGCCCGCGGCATGCCGCTGGCAGATACGCCGGCAGATCACATTGGTACGCTGTTACTAGCAGCTTCCTGGCTTGAAGACCAGTCTGCGGAAGATGAAAGTGAAGCGCTTGAAACTTTGTTTGTAGAATACCTGCTGCCCTGGTGCGGTACGTTCCTTGGTAAAGTTGAAGCGCACGCAAACACGCCGTTCTGGCGTACCATGGCGCCGCTAACACGCGATGCCATTAGTGCGATGTGGGACGAATTGCAGGAAGATACAGACGAATAAATGTGATGTGTATCACTTAATAGTGCAACTCAATTTATAAGCTTGCATAAATTGTGTGCGCGATCTCATTCCCATGCCGTTTTTCTGCTAAGATGCGCGGCATGAACATACTTCTCTCAATTGCAATCACAACGGGCATTCTCTCCGGGATCTGGGGATGGGTGGCCGTTTCTCTTGGTTTACTCAGTTGGGCTGGCTTTCTGGGTTGTACGGCTTATTTCGCCTGCCCGCAAGGTGGGTTAAAAGGACTGTGGATCTCGGCGTGTACGCTGCTAAGCGGTGTGGTGTGGGCGTTGGTGATTATTAACGGTAGCGCGCTTGCTCCGCATATGGACATTATTGGTTATGTCATGACAGGAATTGTCGCGTTTCTGATGTGTATCCAGGCAAAACAATGGTTGCTTTCATTTGTACCGGGCACGTTCATTGGCGCATGTGCAACATTTGCAGGGCAGGGGGACTGGCGACTGGTTGTTCCGTCATTGGCACTGGGTCTGGTATTCGGCTATGCGATGAAAAACAGTGGTCTGTGGCTGGCATCTCGCCGTGAAAATAGAATATCGTCGACGCTGACCAGTAAATAAAAAAGCGTGAGGGATTTCCTCACGCTTTTTATGCTGTATAGACCCATCAGGATTCTGGCGGTACCGACATATGACGGTATTTAACCAGAATGTCATTATCAACTTGTTTCTTATCCTGCAAATCCCACAATCCGCGATCGATGCCGTCATTAATCAGGAAGATAACGCCCGTTTCAATCGCTGACATCAGACAAAGCATAACCGGTTCGTTAGAGGTGTAACCAATTTCACCTTCCAACAGACGCTGGTAGTCAATAAAGCGGAACACCCCAGCCTGTACTTCATAAGACAGAATGGTTTTACTGGTATTCACTGACGACAGGATCTCACCGGTGCTGACGTTAACTACGCGCAGGTTTACCGCTATCTGGTCGAGCTGGTATTGCGTATCGGCGCCAATACCAAAATAACGTGCACCGACACCACCGGATTTAACGTTGCTTTCATAACCGATAATTGACCCTTCCACCATGACGTTTGCCGCGGTCAGGGACTGTAGCGGGATCCGGTTATTAATCGCAACCGTACCGTTTTCCTGAGCTGCACGAATGATTTTGCGTTCGTTAAGCAAGTTCTGTAACCCCTGACGTTCCAGTGGGACGAACCAACGAGAATCTTTCAATGCGGTGACAAGCATAGCCGTGGCGCTTTGCGGGACGGCGGTTGAGAAGTTACTTGCCGGGTAAGGTTTAAATTGGCCAGTCTCATCCTGAATGTTGTATACCGACACAAAGATCTTACCTGTAGGCATAGGCAGATGCGTCAAGTCTTTATAGCTTTGGGCTCGGGGCATTAATGTCGGCTTAGCGGCTTCTTGAGGCGGGGCTGTTAAACATCCGCTGAGTAAAATTACTGCCACCATGATAAGTAAACGCTGCATGATTATTTCCTTTCGTGGCTATAACTTAGAAGTCGGTCGACTGTGTTTGTAAACCCGACACTTCAATAGTCGAAGTTTTCCCCGATTTCCTGTCGGTGACATTCAATTGCAGTTGTCCGTCCCGGTTGGCGATATCAATGATAAAATCATTGGTCACCATTCTTCCTGGTTTACCGGTATTAATGTTGGTGAGTAGGCCACCGAGAATTTGTGACTGAATCGCCTGAGTAAAGTTATCCAGAGCTGACGGGGTTTCAATACCGTAATCGTCATAGCTTGGATCTTTATATGAGTTCTGGGCCTGGGCGCTGTTCAACAGAAAAGCACCATTATTCGGGTTGCCACCAAAGTTTGGGTTGCGAAACTGGAACGTCATGTTTCCGGCCCAACTTAATGGTGAAATTAGCATGAGCAAAACCACTGCATGTTTAACACGCATGAAAGCCTCCGGACAAAATCATGTTTTAGAATTCATCACGCGCTAAATCGCTAGTGCTTAATAGTGTTTGATCTATTTGCCGGCGATTTAATGCTTCTTCAGTTTCTGCCAATGCGAAGACAACTATTTTGTCGAAGTCTCTTTTCGTTGGGAATAAAAAAGTCTGGAAGATAACGTCTTGATTGACCGTTATGGTGATCCAACTTCCCCAACGCGCACTGGGTCTTTCATTAATGGTTAAGTTTCCTGTGTACTCGCTTTCCCACTTATCACTAAAGGCCCGATAAAAATCATGACCGATTGAAGAGACAGTGTGGTCAGTTAACAGTCCGGGAACCTCCACCTCTACGGTTGTCGCTGCGTGCAGACTCCCGGCAGCAAAGAATAAATTTGCTGCCACAATCCAGGTCAAATAGCGTTTCATGGCTTTATCGCCTGAGGTTATCATTGGCCCATGAGACCGCCTGCGTACGATTTTTGACAGCTATCTTTTTGAAAAGATTATAAAGATGTGTTTTTACCGTATTTTCACTGATAAACAGTGAGCGAGCGATTTCAATATTTGAGGCGCCGATACGCAATTTATTAAGGATCTCTTTTTCACGGTGCGTCAGCAGTGCCGACTCCGTGCTGTTATAACGATAATTTCCAGAGTGCGTGATCAGATAACTGGCAAGTTTTTGCGTGAAGTAACATTCACCGCGCAAGATACCCTGCAAGCCGCTTACAACACGCTGCTCGTCTTCAGTTGCGT
Organism: Citrobacter sp. C13; assembly: GCF_014596815.2. Taxonomy (NCBI): domain Bacteria; kingdom Pseudomonadati; phylum Pseudomonadota; class Gammaproteobacteria; order Enterobacterales; family Enterobacteriaceae; genus Citrobacter; species Citrobacter sp. C13. Next base: position 2,998,405 of record NZ_CP115024.1, on the reverse strand, counting down.
AAAAAACACCATTGATATGCGGCCAGTTTTCGATATCCCGATAAGGGTAATCATCAGGAGTATTCAACAATAACGTCTTTATATTGTTGTTTTTTCTACTCAAATTATCTTGCCAGTAATGGATCAGTTTTTTATCTGCCTCCATCATATCCAGTAAAACAATGCAGCTGGAGGATATATCATCCAGAGAACGTTGAATATTATGTAGTTTTCCGGTGAGTGCCAGTGATTGTTTTAAATGCTGTAATAATGCAGTTGCCTGCAAAGAAGGTTTTGTGATCAACAATAATGTATGACCATGAATACTATGGACTTCATTAAACATGATGAAACTCCACTTTTTAGTCGCACACCTGACAGCTGTCTCTACTAAAATAGAGGCACCAGAAGTACTGACAGATGTTGCACTGCTGTGTAGATATAAAATATCGACCCAAAGGGGTGAAAATATTAAAACAAATGGACTTCAACTGATTTCAATCTAGCTATTACAAATCTTAAAGCAAGTTTTAAACATGTAACAACTTGTAAAATTATATATTAAAATGTGATTTTATGGTTTTATTAGAGTTTAGATTTGATAGGAAAGTTGTACATTTTACCTTTGCTGCATAGATTTAAAAAATCATACAAATTATAGTAACGCATTGATTTTAAGTCATTTAATTAATAATTGTTGAGTTTTAAATTTCTAATGAATTCTAAAATCCTTGTCTCAATTTACGTTGGTCAATTTTAGATGGAAAAAAATGACCTTTGTCACGACTTGTACCGATGTCTATCTCGACGTTGTACTGAGAGGCCCTGATATCGTGCAAAATGCACTTTCTCAGTGACTGCATAGAAATTCATTACTGATAGCAAAATAAAAATAAAATCCAGACCTGAAGCGATGTTATTCACTGTTAATTAGTACTTTGGTGTGAATCCGGATATAAAAATACCACTCGCGGGTGAGTTATTTAAAATGTTTCCACGGACATACTCTTCATCGTAACGTGGCGTTAACAAATGTAAGTCATGTTAACAACAATTTGAGTGGTAATTAATTTAACTTCAAGTACGACCAGGTCCAGGGTGACAACATGAAAAACAAGTTGTTATTTATGATGTTTACAATACTGGGTGTGCCTGGGATTGCATCCGCAACCAGTTATGATTTAGCTAATTCAGAATATAACTTTGCGGTAAATGAATTAAGTAAGTCTTCATTTAATCAGGCAGCCATTATTGGTCAGGTTGGTACTGCTAATAGTGCAAATACTCGCCAGGAGGGCACTAAGTTATTGTCGGTCATTTCGCAAGAAGGTTCAGGTAACCGGGCGAAAACAGAACAGACGGGATCAAATAACTTTGCATATATTGATCAAACGGGTAGCTCTAATGATGCGAGTATTAAACAAAGCTCTTACGGTAATACGGCGATGATTATCCAGAAAGGCTCTGGTAATAAAGCCAATATTACCCAGTACGGTACACAAAAAACAGCAGTTGTGGTGCAGAGACAGTCGCAAATGGCAATTCGCGTTACTCAACGCTAATCCATAAACGACGTTTAAATCAATCCGATGGGGGTTTACCATGAAACTTTTAAAAGTGGCAGCATTCGCAGCAATCGTAGTTTCTGGCAGTGCTCTGGCAGGTGTTGTTCCGCAATGGGGCGGTAATCATCATGGTGGCGGTAGCAACTATGGCCCAGACTCTTCAATGAGTATTTACCAATTTGGCTCTAGTAACGTTGCGAATGCGCTGCAAAGTGATGCACGTAAATCAGACGTGACTATCACACAACACGGACATGGTAACGGTGCGACCGTCGGCCAAGGTGCTGATGACAGTACCATTAGCCTGAAACAGACCGGCTTCCAGAACAGTGCTGATATCAATCAGTGGAATGCAAAAAATGCTGATATCAGCGTAACTCAGTTCGGTGGTCGTAACGGTGCTGTGGTTAATCAGACAGCGTCTGACTCCAATGTGCTGATTCAGCAGGTTGGTTATGGCAACAATGCTACAGCTAACCAGCACTAATTCAGTTTTCTGACTGATAATAAACAGGGCGAAAGCCCTGTTTTTTTTCGGGAGAATATTATGCACACGCTATTACTCATTGCCGCGTTGGCAAATCAAATAACATTCAATACAACTCAGCAAGGTGACATGTACACCATTATTCCTCAGGTGACATTAGCTCAACCGTGCGTATGTGAAGTGCAAGTTCTTGCCGTACGTAAAGGAAAGGGCGGACAAAGTCAGTCACAGCAGAAAACAAGCCTTTCGGTCCCTGCTAATCGGCCAATTGAATTAACAAAAATGAGCTTTAATATTTCACCGGAGGATTCGGTTAAAATTATCGTTACCGTTTCTGACGGGCAGTCTCTGCATCTGTCGCAACAATGGCCTGACTCAAACAGTCACCCATAATTTTTTGCCGGATTTGCATTAAGGGTGTGGCTGGGAGTGCGGTGCTGTTCTATGAATATAGAAACGAACAAACGTTTTATTTGATCGTAACTCGCAGCGGTGAAGGATCATTGTGATCCCTCAAGGATGATTAATCATTGAGGAACCCTTATGTGTACATTCTTAAAGCGTATTTTAAATACCGGTTTGTGGGCTTTTTCTCTTTTAACCCTCCCCGCAATGGCGACGCAAATCTTACCCGGCGGGGTTATTCATTTTCATGGTGCAATAGTTGAAGCACCTTGCGACGTTAACACTCGACAACAACAGATTGAATTGTCATGTATGCGTGATGGCACGATGAGTAATAGTCTCTACGACCTGCAACAGGTCACGACAGCGCCTCAGAGTGTGCAACAAATTGCCACGGTGAAAATGCATTACCTCAATGAACAGAAAAGCATGGCTATTCTGAATATTGAATATAAATGAATCATTCTGGCGTAGGTATGCACGCTTATGGCTAAAAAATGAGATTTCAAGGAAAACCCTGCTGTACACTTAACGGAGAGTGTTTTGTCAGGGGGAACTTATGCAATCGCGTGTTCATGTGTTACAGGGCGACATTACGACGATCGCGGTAGATGTGATCGTCAATGCGGCCAACTCCTCGTTACTGGGAGGAGGTGGAGTCGATGGCGCGATTCATCGTGCTGCCGGGCCTGCGTTGTTGGAGGCCTGCAAACAGGTTATACAACAGCAGGGAGAATGCCCTACCGGGCATGCCGTTATCACGCTGGCTGGCGCGCTTCCGGCAAAAGCAGTTATTCACACCGTAGGGCCCGTCTGGCAAGGCGGTGATCACCACGAGGCTGAACGACTTGAAGAGGCCTATCTAAATACATTGCAACTGGCCTTAGCCAATGGTTATCAATCCATTGCTTTTCCAGCGATAAGCACCGGTGCTTATGGTTACCCACGCGCTGCAGCAGCAGAGATCGCGGTGAAAACGGTGTTGAAATTTATCACCCGGCGTACGCTTCCCGATCAAATATACTTCGTGTGCTTTGATGAAGAAAACGCTCGACTATACAAGAGATTACTTACCCAACAAGGCGATGAACGCACGGACTGATATGACACGACTTGAGCGTGCCATCACGCCGCTATGCGTAAACCACCCGGGAGAATGCGGCATTCTGACGTTGGATGACAGCCTGGATGCGTTTGCTGCTCGCTATCGGTTGACGGAAATGGCGGAACGAACCCTGGATGTTCAGTATTACATCTGGGAAAGCGACATGTCCGGGCTATTGTTATTTAATGAGATGGTCACTCCCTCCTTCCCGGTACTATGCTGAGGACAGGCTTTCATTCGGAGAACTATCATGGAAAACATTGCGCTCATTGGTATCGATCTGGGTAAAAACTCTTTCCATATTCATTGCCAGGATCGTCGCGGGAAGGCTGTTTACCGTAAAAAATTTACCCGGCCAAAGTTGATCGAATTTTTGGCGACATGCCCCGCTACAACCATCGCAATGGAAGCCTGTGGCGGTTCTCACTTTATGGCACGCAAGTTGGAAGAGTTGGGGCATTCCCCAAAGCTGATATCACCACAATTTGTCCGCCCGTTCGTTAAAAGCAATAAAAACGACTTTGTCGACGCCGAAGCTATTTGTGAAGCTGCATCGCGTCCGTCTATGCGTTTTGTGCAGCCCAGAACGGAATCTCAGCAGGCAATGCGGGCTCTGCATCGTGTCCGTGAATCCCTGGTTCAGGATAAGGTAAAAACAACCAATCAAATGCATGCTTTTCTGCTGGAATTTGGCATTAGCGTTCCCCGAGGAGCTGCCGTTATTAGCCGACTGAGTACCATTCTTGAGGATAATAGTTTGCCTCTTTACCTCAGCCAGTTATTGCTGAAATTACAACAGCATTATCACTATCTTGTTGAGCAGATTAAAGATTTGGAATCCCAGTTGAAACGAAAGTTGGACGAAGATGAGGTTGGACAGCGCTTGCTGAGCATTCCCTGCGTCGGAACACTGACAGCGAGTACTATTTCAACTGAGATTGGCGACGGGAAGCAGTACGCCAGCAGCCGTGACTTTGCGGCGGCAACAGGGCTTGTACCTCGGCAGTACAGCACGGGAGGTAGGACGACATTGCTGGGAATTAGTAAGCGAGGTAATAAAAAGATCCGAACTTTGTTGGTTCAATGTGCCAGGGTATTCATACAAAAACTGGAACACCAGTCTGGCAAATTGGCCGATTGGGTCAGGGATTTACTGTGCCGGAAAAGCAACTTTGTCGTCACTTGTGCTCTGGCAAACAAGCTGGCCAGAATAGCCTGGGCCCTAACGGCACGACAGCAAACTTATGTAGCATAACGGCAGAAATACACCGGTTTAAAGAATTACTGATCTGGTTTTGCGAATACTGATATTGATGATACTAACGGCCCACCGGCCTGTTGAGGAACCTGTAAAACGGAAAGGCTCATTGAAGCCGTATATTTTCTGGAGGTTCATCAGGCGCGGAACTCATCAAGGCGCGGGAATAAAATCCCATTCAGACGCCGGATAGATTCAAGCAAGCCAACTTGTCGTCAAAATCGGTGTTGCAAAAACGGGAGTGACCATAGATTCCGTTTTGCTGACCGCAGCGAAGCGGGGCGTCCGGGTGCGTTTGTTGCTGGATGATAACAACACGCCAGGTCTGGATGACACGCTGCGTTTGCTGGACAATCACCCTAATATTGAAGTTCGCCTGTTTAATCCCTTTTCCTTTCGCATCCTGCGTGCCCTGGGCTATTTAACCGATTTTGCCCGGTTGAATCGGCGTATGCACAACAAAAGTTATACCGCTGACGGCGTCGTAACTCTTGTGGGGGGGCGAAATATAGGCGATGCCTATTTTGGCGCAGGCGAACAACCACTGTTTTCCGATCTGGACGTTATGGCTATTGGGCCGGTTGTCCAGGATGTTGCAGACGACTTTGAGCGTTACTGGCACTGCCGCTCGGTTTCAACATTGCAAAACGTACTTGAGGTGGCAGAACCTGCTTCTACGCAAAAAATCGAACTTCCTGAATCCTGGTATAATGATGACATCACGCGTCGCTATCTACATAAGCTGGAAACCAGCCAGTTTGTGACCCATCTCGATCAGAGGTCGCTGCCGCTAATTTGGGCGAAAACGCGCTTACTGAGTGATGATCCTGCAAAAGGAGAGGGGAAAGCGCCGCGCCACTCACTATTACCGCAGCGTTTGTTTGACGTGATGGGATCTCCCACCGAGCGTATTGATATTATTTCCGCCTACTTTGTACCCACTCGCGCCGGTGTGGCGCAGCTCCTGAGACTGGTGAGAAAAGGCGTTAAGATCGCAATTTTAACTAATTCTCTGGCGGCGAATGATGTTGCAGTCGTTCACGCGGGCTATGCGCGTTGGCGAAAAAAACTCCTGCGCTACGGCGTGGAGTTATACGAGCTCAAACCGACCCGCGATCGCGTTTCAGCAGTACACGACCGGGGATTAACCGGTAATTCAGGCTCCAGCCTGCATGCGAAAACCTTCAGTATTGACGGTCGTAAAGTGTTTATCGGCTCGCTTAATTTTGATCCCCGTTCAACGCTACTCAATACGGAAATGGGGTTTGTGATTGAGAGTGAAGTACTGGCTGAGTTGATTCATAAACGTTTTATGCAAAGTCAGCGTGATATGGCCTGGCAACTACGTCTTGACCGTTGGGGCAGAATTAACTGGGTTGATCGGCTTTCTGGCAGCGAACAGGTACTGAAAAAAGAACCCGCTACAGGATTCTGGAAGCGGGTTCTGGTGAGGCTTGCATCCGTGTTGCCCATTGAATGGCTGCTCTGAACCATTCAATGCAAGAAAACTAACCGGCAACCGCCTTGTTTTTATCCTGCTTAATCGGCGGTTTACCCGAAAAGAGAAACTTCAGCACCGGGATCCGTAAATGGATTTCGTACAGTATGACCGCAATTCCAACCACAAAAAGAAGGCCGCAGAGAAAACCCAGCAGATTCGACTTGATGTGCGGTGTGATATACGCGCCAAAAAACAGCGTTAACGGGTGGTGCACCAAATAGATGAACAGCGACGCGTTGACAAAATAGGTCACGCGAGCCGACTGGAAATTCAGTAAACGGTGGCCAAGCGAAAAGACGACGTTTACCATCCATAGCCCCATGACCATGGTAATGACATATTCGGTTTCATACATCCAGGCATCGCCGTTGCCGTAACGTTGATTGAGCAGGTATGCGACAAATGCGAATGCGGCGCCTAGCGTGCAGCCGCGCGATGGCGTGGTAAACAGTGCTTTCAGATTAGGATTGATAAACGCCAGCGCGCCGAGCATAAAGAAAGGCACATAGAACAGCGTTTGCATAACGATAAAATTAAACATGCCGTCGCTGAGAATCGAAGGGTAGAGGATGAAAATCGTTCTTCTGACGACGGCATAGCCGACACCCAACAATATAAAAATCAACGTTAATTTGGTCATCGACACCCCCGATGCAGGGGTACCGTCTCCACGCGATAGTCTGTTTTTCATTTGGGTAAACACCCACATACTCAGGGTCGTTAACACCACCAGAACCAGTAAAAACCACAGATGGGAAATCAGCTCCCAGGCCAGCGCATTGTATTTGTCGTAGCCGCTGAGGGTATGCCAGCTGTCTGCTTTCCCTTTCACGTATTGCAGCATGATAAATTGCGGCAGCGTAAGCAGCGGAATCGCGGTCAGCATAGGGATCCCCACGCGTTCTACACGCACCTTCCACCAGCGCTTTAACGGATAGCGCAAAAAAAGCATGTAGGAAAAATAACCTGAAATGACAAAGAAGACCTGCATGCGAAATGCATGGATAAAGTCGTTAAAAAGGGTTAACCACCACGAAGGTTCTGCGCTGTTCACGTGCCAGGTGTGGGTGGAGTAGATCAATGAAATATGGAATGGGATCCCTAACAACATTAGCCAGGCACGGATGGAGTCAAGAAAATATTCACGTGGTGGTGATACAGAGCTCATAGACAGTTACGTATTCTCAGACTTTTCGTCTTATCCCTAAGACGAATAATGGTTACATTCGAGGGCAACCCTACACGAAGTCCAACAACCTGTCTCCAGGATAAGCACGCAAAGTGAAAACAGGCAGATGAACCTGCTTAAACCATGAGCCAGCGCGCGAACAATACAGGGATTCAGTTGTCGGAGTACCCGATTATCCATTAAAATGGATCGGATCAATATAAGCACACAAAGGGGGAAGTGCTTACTAATTATGAAACATAAACTACAAATGATGAAAATGCGTTGGTTGGGTGCAGCAGTCATGTTAACGCTGTACACATCATCGAGCTGGGCGTTCAGTATTGATGATGTTGCAAAACAAGCTCAATCCTTAGCCGGGAAAGGCTATGAGGCGCCAAAAAGTAACTTGCCCTCCGTTTTCCGCGACATGAAATATGCGGATTATCAACAGATCCAGTTCAATCGCGATAAAGCGTACTGGAGCAATCTCAAGACCCCATTTAAGCTCGAGTTCTACCACCAGGGTATGTACTTCGACACACCGGTCAAAATCAACGAAGTTACCGCCACGGCGGTGAAAAGAATCAAATACAGCCCGGATTATTTTAATTTTGGCGATGTTCAGCATGATAAAGACACGGTAAAAGATCTCGGCTTCGCCGGGTTCAAAGTGCTGTATCCGATCAACAGCAAAGATAAAAACGATGAAATCGTCAGCATGCTCGGTGCCAGCTATTTTCGCGTTCTGGGCGCAGGTCAGGTCTACGGCCTGTCAGCGCGTGGCCTCGCGATTGATACCGCTCTGCCTTCTGGTGAAGAATTTCCCCGCTTCCGTGAGTTTTGGATCGAGCGTCCGAAACCGACTGATAAACGTTTAACCATTTATGCTTTGTTGGATTCTCCGCGTGCAACCGGAGCGTATCGTTTTGTCATTATTCCAGGCCGTGACACTGTCGTTGATGTTCAGTCCAAAGTTTACCTACGCGACAAAGTGGGCAAACTGGGCGTGGCACCGTTAACCAGTATGTTCCTGTTTGGACCGAACCAGCCGTCTCCGGCGACAAACTATCGTCCGGAACTGCATGATTCTAACGGTTTGTCTATCCATGCCGGCAACGGGGAGTGGATTTGGCGTCCGCTGAATAACCCGAAACATCTCGCGGTGAGCAGCTTCGCTATGGAAAACCCGCAAGGATTCGGACTGTTGCAGCGTGGCCGTCAGTTCTCGCGTTTTGAAGATATCGACGATCGTTACGATCTGCGCCCAAGCGCCTGGATCACGCCAAAAGGTGACTGGGGTAAAGGTAAGATTGAGTTAGTTGAAATCCCAACTAACGATGAAACGAACGATAACATCGTTGCGTACTGGACGCCGGATCAACTGCCTGAAGCGGGCAAAGAGATGAACTTCAAGTACACTCTGACGTTCACGCGTGATGAAGACAAGCTTCATGCGCCGGAAAGCGCCTGGGTACAGCAGACTCGTCGTTCTACCGGTGATGTAAAACAGTCCAACCTGATTCGTCAGCCTGACGGTACCATCGCGTTTGTGGTGGACTTTACCGGCACAGATATGAAAAAGCTGCCGCAGGATACCCCGGTTACCGCACAAACCAGTATTGGCGACAACGGCGAAATCGTTGAAAGCACTGTGCGCTATAACCCGGTATCTAAAGGTTGGCGTTTGATGCTGCGCGTGAAAGTGAAAGACGTGAAGAAAACCACTGAAATGCGTGCTGCCTTGGTCAATGCCGATCAGACGCTGAGTGAAACCTGGAGCTACCAGTTACCTGCCAATGAATAAGACAACTGAGTATATTGACGCATTGCCGCTTTCGGATATCGAGAAAGCGGCACTGCCGAAAACTGACATCCGCGCCGTTCATCAGGCGCTGGATGCCGAGCATCGTACTTACTCGCGCGAAGATGATTCACCGCAGGGGTCTGTGAAAGCTCGCCTTGAGCAAGCATGGCCGGATTCTTTGGCTAAAGAGCAGTTGGTTAAGGACGATGAGGGCCGCGATCAGCTGCAGGCGATGCCAAAAGCAACGCGTACCTCTATGTTCCCCGATCCCTGGCGTACCAACCCGGTTGGCCGTTTTTGGGATCGCTTGCGTGGGCGCGATGTGACGCCTCGTTATCTTTCGCGTTTGACGAAAGAAGAACAAGAAAGCGAGCAAAAATGGCGTACCGTAGGCACCATCCGCCGCTATACGCTGTTGATTCTAACGCTGGCGCAAACGGTCGTAGCAACCTGGTATATGAAGACGATCCTCCCGTATCAGGGTTGGGCATTCATTAATCCGATAGACATGATGGGGCAGGATTTATGGGTCTCCTTTATGCAATTGCTGCCCTACATGCTCCAGACCGGCATTCTTATTTTGTTTGCTGTGCTTTTCTGTTGGGTGTCTGCGGGATTCTGGACCGCGCTGATGGGCTTCCTGCAACTGCTGATTGGGCGAGATAAGTACAGTATCTCGGCCTCAACGGTTGGGGATGAACCGCTGAATCCTGAACACCGTACCGCGCTGATTATGCCTATCTGTAACGAAGACGTTGACCGCGTATTTGCGGGACTGCGCGCTACGTGGGAATCGGTCAAAGCAACGGGCAACGCCGAACATTTCGATGTTTATATCCTGAGTGACAGCTACAACCCTGATATCTGCGTAGCAGAACAAAAAGCGTGGATGGAGCTGATTGCTGAGGTGCAGGGCGAAGGGCAGATTTTCTACCGCCGTCGTCGTCGTCGCGTGAAGCGTAAAAGCGGCAACATTGATGACTTCTGTCGTCGCTGGGGAAATCAGTACAGCTACATGGTGGTGCTGGACGCTGACTCAGTGATGAGCGGTGACTGTCTGAGCGGCCTGGTGCGTCTGATGGAAGCGAATCCGAATGCCGGGATTATCCAGTCTTCACCGAAGGCTTCCGGTATGGATACGCTGTATGCGCGCTGCCAGCAGTTTGCGACCCGTGTTTATGGACCGCTGTTTACCGCCGGGCTTCACTTCTGGCAGTTAGGGGAGTCACACTACTGGGGTCACAACGCCATTATCCGTGTGAAGCCGTTTATCGAGCACTGTGCGCTCGCGCCGTTACCGGGCGAAGGCTCGTTTGCGGGATCAATCCTCTCCCATGACTTCGTGGAAGCGGCATTGATGCGTCGTGCTGGCTGGGGTGTGTGGATTGCTTACGATCTGCCGGGCTCTTATGAAGAACTGCCGCCGAACCTGCTGGATGAACTCAAGCGTGACCGCCGCTGGTGCCACGGCAACCTGATGAACTTCCGTTTGTTCCTTGTGAAAGGGATGCACCCGGTTCACCGTGCGGTATTCCTGACCGGTGTAATGTCCTATCTGTCTGCGCCGCTTTGGTTTATGTTCCTCGCGCTCTCTACCGCATTGCAGGTGGTGCATGCGTTGACGGAGCCGCAGTACTTCCTGCAACCGCGTCAGCTGTTCCCGGTTTGGCCGCAGTGGCGTCCTGAACTGGCGATCGCGCTGTTTGCTTCAACGATGGTGCTGCTGTTCCTGCCGAAGCTGCTGAGTATTTTGCTCATCTGGTGTAAAGGGACGAAAGAGTACGGCGGGTTTATCCGCGTCACGCTGTCGCTACTGTTGGAAGTTCTGTTCTCCGTGCTGCTGGCGCCGGTGCGTATGCTGTTCCACACCGTCTTCGTCGTGAGTGCCTTCCTCGGTTGGGAAGTTGTCTGGAATTCGCCGCAGCGTGATGACGATTCGACCCCGTGGGGTGAAGCGTTTATGCGTCACGGTTCCCAGTTACTGTTGGGGCTGGTGTGGGCTGTGGGTATGGCCTGGCTCGATCTGCGTTTCCTGTTCTGGCTGGCACCGATAGTCTTCTCGCTGATCCTGTCGCCGTTTGTTTCTGTGATTTCCAGCCGTTCCACGGTGGGGTTACGTACCAAGCGCTGGAAGCTGTTCCTGATCCCGGAAGAGTATTCTCCGCCGCAGGTGCTGGTGGATACCGATACCTATCTGGTGATGAACCGTAAACGCACGCTGGACGATGGCTTTATGCATGCGGTGTTTAATCCGTCGTTTAACGCACTGGCCACGGCCATGGCGACTGCACGCCACCGCGCCAGCAACGTGCTGGAGATTGCACGCGATCGTCATGTGGAACAGGCACTGAACGAAACGCCGGAGAAACTGAATCGCGATCGCCGCCTGGTGTTGTTGAGCGATCCGGTGACCATGGCGCGTTTACATTACCGTGTCTGGAATTCACCTGATAAGTATTCTTCGTGGGTGAACTACTATCAGGGACTGACACTGAACCCGCTGGCGCTCAGGAAAAAATAAGCGTTCTGTAACATGAAAATACCGGCCTGGTGCCGGTATTTTTTTATATTGAATAGAATGAGTCGTGAGGTAGCCGGTGCGAATTTTGGCTGTAGGAATAATGATCTTCTTCCTGAGCGGATGCGGCAGCATTATTAGTCGTACCATCCCAGGGCAAGGACACGGAAACCAATACTATCCTGGCGTGCAATGGGATGTTAGGGACTCCGCATGGCGCTACGTCACTATCCTCGATCTGCCATTTTCGCTGGTGTTTGATACGTTGCTGCTGCCGCTCGACATACATCATGGACCTTACGAGTAATTATCGCTCATCCCATTCATCGGCTGCGGTCTGCCCCTCTTCAGTATCAAGGGGAGGTTCCAGCTGGAATTCACCTTCATCCCATTCGTGAAGCGTATTTTCTTCCTGCCACTCCTGGCGGATTTCAATTTCATCATAGTCGCCATCAAAAACGCTCTGGGCCGCTTCTCCGCTCAGGATTGGAAGACATTCACCATCTACATCATCCTCGTCAGCAAAGAATTCCGCCTGCCACATAACGTCGCCATCCTGTAGCACGTATTTTTGGACGCTTAGCTGTTGAACGCTGACGTCGTCTGACTCAAGGTCAGGGTTATCAGCCAGAAACACTTCACGAGCTGCATCAATAGCCTCTTCCAACGTGGCATAAAAATTCATGTCATTCTTTGCCATATTTCTTCTCCTAAAGCGAACAATAAAGGGGATGATTCAATCTATAGACGGCGATCCGCAGAGCGTCAAACCCGTTAGCTGCATGGCTCTCTCAATCAGATGATTACTGCCTGCAATGCCTACGAGACCAAGTGAAAGTAACTCCGGTTGTTTATGAAAAAATTTACATTGGCAGATACTGAAGCCGACGTAATATCAGGAAAAAAATTCAAGAAAAAAGAGTAATGTATGTGGTTTGCAATGTAGTAATGAAAATCGAAAAATTAAAAAATGACGTTATATAAGGAAATCTTCAGGGTTAAACGTTCTTTTTTATGTGTTTTAGCGGGGGGATCCGATCGCTTATGACGCAATATTTCATAACTTAATAAAAATAAAGAAGAAAATTAATGCCCAATACGGAAGTGTCGCAGGGGCAATCAATGAAAGTGGCTAAACTTAGTGGTGTCTCTGGTAGTGACAAAGTATCTTTTGTGTATGGGGGGTGTGAATGATACTTAAATAGTATACATAATAAAATATTATTAATGACAAAGGTTATAAATCTATAAGAAACCATTAAATAAGAAATGAATTAGTGTCATTGAATCTGTGCAGATATAATAGTTTGCAAAATCTTATGCTTTATTATATAAAATGCAAAATTAAGAAAGCCCTGAAGGTTGTTATGGATAACGGCAATTCAAATAATAGAAGGTTAATGGCTTTCTATATAATCTGTTTGGCTAGCTATGTTCTTGGTGGAGTGTGTCTTACACAATTTAAATTAACGATACAAAGTGTCCCGCAAACAGTATATCTGATTATAATTGTAGGGTTGTTCTTTTTATATGGGATAATCTTCCTGTTTATGTTATTCCAGTATCTTTGTAGAAAAGATCTCACCTGCCTTATGATATTAGGTATGGCGTTTCTTGGGAATAACATATTTTTCATCGAGACTATCTACATCGTTCAGGACTTGATTAATGATTATGCCTCAATCGAAAAAAGAACTAACGATATAGCCATATTCTATTACTTTCGGCAGATTAGTTTCATAGCTCTACTATTTGTTTCATTAAAATCTTATAAAGTATCCTCGACAGTTATTGAAACCAAAGAAAGAGAACCTTGCTATATCGTTCTGTCTTTTTTAATCATGCTTGTTATCGCGGTGGTGGCGCACGCTCTGGCCAGTTATAACCCTAATTTTACACTCGAGATCACAAGCGTAAAGCCTGATAATGTCACTGTGCACTGGCATATTGGGTACATTTATTCGCTAATTGTATCCTGGGGACTGGTCCTGTTGTATTTAATCATTAAAACCAGAACGCATAACATCTTGTGGAAAAGTATAGGGCTACTGTGTTGCTCAGCAATATTGACCAATGTACTACTTCTGAGCCTGGATGAATATAGCATGTATATTTGGTATGTTAGCCGGGGGATTGAGGTGATAAGTGCCCTGTGTATAATCTCAATACTGATGTACAACACCTTCATCATCTTAAAAAAAGAAACGGATTCAGCTATTAAAGACGCAATGACTAAAATATATAATCGTAAACTATTCTATAAGTCATTAAAATCATCATTAGCAAAAGGCGCAGTGTGTGTAATGGTTCTGGATATTGATAAATTCAAACGGATTAACGATACCTACGGTCATCAGGAAGGTGACAGAGTAATAATCAGCATTGTCGATATTATCAATAAATCAATCAGAGATACGGATATTTTTGCCAGAGTAGGCGGCGAAGAATTTGCGATCCTTCTTAAGTGTAACGATAAAGATGAGGCAATTGTTGTTGCAGAGCGAATTAGGCGAAATGTAGAGAACGGTACGACAATACCAAATTCATATGAGTTAAAAGAAAAAATGACGATAAGTATCGGTGTATATTGCAGCAAAATTGATGATGAATCAGCGGATAAAGTTGTTTCATACGCCGATGCCGCTTTGTATGAAGCCAAAAATTCTGGCAGAAATAAGGTGTGTTACTATTATCATTAAGGTTGAAATATACGCCGTGTAAGATAAATTTATTATTCCGAACCGGCGAATACAAATACACAAATCATCCCACGACCTCTGTACTCCGACGACGGCGCAGGCTATTCCACGAGTACAGGGCGTTAAATAGTACGACGCCCGCGGTCACACAGAAAACGGCTCGAAAACCGTAGTTTGCGGATATCGCTGCCCCCATTAGAGGTCCTGTTACGTTACCGATATCGCGAAATGATTGGTTATAACTGAAAATACGTCCAGCTATTTGATTGGTCGAGTTGTAAACCAGCAGCGTTTGTACCGCCGGGAGCAGAGCGCCGTCGGCCGCACCCAATAAAAAGCGCAGAACACCAAGCTGCCAGGGCGTATGGACAAATGACATTGGAATAAGCAGTAACACAGAAACGATCAGCGCGACGATCAGGATCTTCTCCGGGCCAATTCGATCGCCTAATTTGCCAAGTTTCGGGGCGCTGATTAATGCCGCAACGCCGGGGACAGAGGCTATCATCCCACTGATAAATGCAATATTGCTGACGTTGCCAGCCAACTCTCGAACGTACAGGGTCAGTATTGGCGCGATAGAACCGGTGGCGACCTGAATGATCAAAGTGGTGATAAACAGGCTCAGCACCAGTTTGGGGTTCTTTAAAGAGGCCACGACTTCACGAATGTGCAGCATTTCCTTCTTGCTCACCGGCTGGAAACGCTCGCGGATAAAAAATAGCGTCAGGATGAAGCAGACCAGCAGCACGCTGGCGGTGATGAAAAATACAGGGCGTAATCCGTACTGATCCGCGAGCAGCCCGCCAGCTAGCGGCCCGAGCAGTGCGCCACTAACGCCACCGGTTGAAAGCGTTCCCAGTGCCCAGCCGCTTTTATTGCGTGGAACCTGGGTGGCGATCAGTGCATTCGCATTGGGGATGAATCCACCAAGCAGCCCTAACAAGGCGCGCAGGATTAAGAACTGCCAGATATTTTGCGCCAGTCCCATCAGCAGCATCACAATTGCCATGCCCAACGCGGAACGCAGTAGCATGATTTTTCGTCCTTTGCGATCGGCAAGGCCACCCCAGAAAGGAGAGGCAATGGCTGAAAAGAGAAAGGTGATGCTGAAGACCAGGCCTGACCACATATTCAGGGCGCTATGACCCGTGACGCCGAGACTCTCGACGTAAAGAGGCAAAAAGGGCATGACCAGGCTAAATGCTGCTCCGGTTAAAAAACAACCTAACCAGGCAACGGTGAGGTTGCGTTTCCAGTTTATGGGGGCATCTGAGGGTGACATAGCGATCCGCAGTGTGATGCGCTGTTTGCGCTATCGATTGAATATAAGTAAGCAGGCTAATTATGCGCCTGGTTGATAGTTGCTGCAATGCGGATAGCAGTTAAACCTAAAACGGGGTGGGAGGGTGTTGCAGCCCACTGGACTGCAACACTGCGTCAGTACAGAGAAGGGGAGCCTTCAGGACGCGTCTTGAAGCGACGATGCAGCCACATATACTGCTCTGGTGCCATCATTATGCATTGCTCAACAATTTTGTTCATCCACGCGGCAGTGGTTTCTGCGTCGTCCAACGGTGGTGAGCATTCTGGAGGCAACATAATCAATTGATACCCTTTACCGTCAGGTTTGCGGCGGGGAACAAACGGTACCAGGCAGGCATTGGACATACGCGAAAGCATCCAGGTTCCTGAGGTTGTTGCGGCTTGTTCAACGGCAAAAAGTGGTACAAACACGCTGGCGCGAGGGCCGTAATCATGATCCGGCGCGTACCAGACCACTTCGCCCTTTTTCAAGGCTTTAATCATCCCTTTCAGGTCTTTACGATCGAGCATTGATTTATTCGAGCGCATGCGGCCCCAGGTTTGTAGCCAGTCCAGCAGCGGATTGTCGTTAGGGCGATACACACCAATACCCGGCTCCTGCAAGCCAAACTGGCGCGCACCCAGTTCCAGAGTCAGAAAGTGCAGACCCACTAACAGAATCCCGCGTTTTTGCGCCTGAACGTCACGGATATGTTCCATTCCGATCACTTCCGTCCAGCGCGAAATACGCTTATCGGACCAAAACCAGGCCATCCCGGTTTCCATTACGCCCATGCCTACGGATTCGAAGTTCTTGACGACCATCTGCTGGCGTTCCTGCTCACTCATCTGCGGGAAGCACAGTTCCAGATTTCGGGAAACAATTTTTGCCCGACGTTTCATCAAACGTAGCGCCAGTCGACCTAACGCACAGCCCAACTTAAAGAGGATGGGGTAGGGTAACTGCACGATTAACCAAAGGATGCCAATACCCAGCCAGGTTAACCAATAACGTGGATGCAGTAACGCAGCCGAAAACTTGGGTAAATTCGTCATGTCTATCCTGTCTTCAAACGACCAATTCCCTGTATTGTCGCATTTTTTCGCGCGTATCAAAAATTTGTGACGGGAGAACGGTGATTAATTCCGCAATTGTTGTTGCGATTTTATCGTGAAGTATGAAATGTAGCGTAAAATGTGTGGATGTAAATTGGCGATGTTTGCTTTATTATGCCGCCGATTTTCATTTATTCCTTATTTGCAGGATACGTACACCATGCCAGTGTTACACAACCGCATTTCGAACGACGCCCTCAAAGCCAAAATGCTGGCCGAGACCGAGCCGCGCACGACGATCTCATTCTATAAATATTTCACCATTGCCAATCCTCAGCACACGCGTGATGCGCTGTACCAGATGTTCACCGCATTGAACGTCTTCGGGCGAGTATATCTTGCCCATGAAGGAATTAACGCGCAAATCAGCGTACCGCAAAGCAACGTCGAGGCATTTCGCCAGCAGCTCTATGCGTTTGATGCTGCATTGAAGGATTTACGTCTGAATATTGCGCTGGATGATGACGGTAAATCGTTCTGGGTACTGCGTATGAAAGTCCGCGAACGTATCGTGGCGGATGGTATTGACGATCCAGACTTTGACGCCAGCAACGTGGGGGATTATCTCAAGGCTGCAGAAGTAAACGCCATGCTGGACGATCCTGAAGCGGTATTCATTGATATGCGCAACCACTATGAATATGAGGTGGGTCATTTCGAGAATGCGCTGGAGATACCGGCAGACACGTTCCGCGACCAGTTGCCGAAAGCTGTTGAAATGATGCAGGCGCATAAAGATAAAAAAATCGTGATGTACTGCACGGGTGGGATCCGCTGTGAGAAAGCCAGCGCCTGGATGAAACACAATGGATTTAGCAAAGTCTGGCACATTGAGGGCGGTATTATTGAGTATGCCCGCAAGGCGCGTGAACAGGGGCTTCCGGTACGTTTTGTCGGTAAAAACTTTGTCTTTGATGAGCGTATGGGCGAAAGGATCTCTGAAGATGTTATCGCACATTGCCATCAGTGCGGCACGGCGTGCGATAGCCATACTAATTGCAAAAATGATGGCTGCCATCTGTTGTTTATTCAGTGCCCGGCTTGTGCGCAGAAATATAAAGGCTGCTGTAGCGAGCTGTGTAGCGAAGAGAGTGAGTTGCCGGAAGAGGAACAACGGCGTCGTCGTGCGGGGCGTGAAAATGGCAATAAAATCTTCAATAAATCACGCGGTCACCTGAATACCAAACTGGGTATTCCAGACCCTGCGCAATAACATGATGCCGGATGAGGGGCAGAACCTCATCCGGTAATTCATGCGTTACTTCTGCTGAACACCTTCCACTGAGATGATCAAATCGACTTCCTGCGATGCAGGGCCGAGATCGGTGGTGATGTTGAAATCCTTCAGCTTAATCTTACCTTGCGCTTCAAAACCAGCGCGCGTACCGCCCCAGGGATCGCCACCCTGACCGATGAGCTTCGCGTCCAGCGTAACCGGTTTGGTAACGCCGTTCAGGGTCAAATTACCGGTGATATCCAGGTCATTCCCCTCTTTTTTCACGCTGGTGGAGCTGAAGGTCGCCTGCGGGAATTTTGCCACGTTAAGGAAATCTGCACTGCGCAGATGCTTGTCGCGTTCGGCGTGATTAGTGTCAACGCTGTTGGTGTTGATGGTTACGTTAACCTTATCGGCTGCGGGATTTTTCTCATCAAAGGTAAACGTACCGTCGAAATCTTTGAAAGTGCCGTACAGCCAGCTGTAACCCAGATGCTGAATACGGAAATTAACAAAGGCATGCTGTCCTTCCTTGTCAATTTTGTAATCTGCCGCCACGGCCGACCCGGTGGTGAATAACACAGAAGCGAGTGTAAGTCCCAGCAGGTTTTTTTTCATTTTAAGCTCCATAGTCAGATGACGATTTTCCCAACATGCGATTGAGGGTATCGTCGTTATCAATAAAGTGATGTTTCAGGGCCATCAGTCCGTGTAGTAGGGATAAAATCACCACGATCCACGCAAGCCACAGGTGCAAGCTACCGGCGAGGTCGGCCTGGGTACCCGCATTGGCCAGGGTGGCAGGAATGTCAAACCATCCAAAGACGCTTATCGCTTTGCCATCTGCGGTGGAAATCAGATATCCGCTGATGAAAATCGAAAAGAGCAGCAAATAAAGTGCGAGGTGACCCAGTGCCGCTGCGATACGGGTCAAACGGGAGTAGCTTGCCAACGCAGCAGGTGGAGGGGAGAACAACCGCCAGACAACGCGGATAACCAGTCCCATCATGAGTAGGATGCCGATGCTTTTATGCAGTTCGGGGGCCTGGTGATACCAGCCATCATAGTAGCTAAGCGTGACCATCCATAATCCCAACGCAAACATGCCATATACAGCAATCGCAACCAGCCAATGTAATGTGGCTGACACTACGCCATAGCGCTGTGGAGTATTATTGAATTGCATAAGCACACCGATTGATATTTCAGAAGTGAATGAAAATGGCGTGTAAAAGACATTAATGCAACTAATAAATAACAATGGTGATGATATTTATTTTTTGTTCAATAAAATTGACTGATTGTTGAGGTAACCATCAAGGGATTAGTGCGAAAATATGTGGCGGGGTTTAGTTTATGGGGTGTTATGGTTTTTGTTATTGTTCAGTTTATTGCAATGAAAATTAAGCTAATCTCAATTTTTGTCAATTATTGTCAACGCACAGGAATTAGAAAAACATAATATATATTACATCCATAATGGCCAGCAGCGACCATAAAATAATGTAGAGCATAAGGTGCTCGCGAATATTATTAACCAGATAGTGAAAGATACGACGCATTGACGTTATTCCTGTCATTAAAAATGGCCTCACCAACGAGGCCATTCATTTATTATCACTTAAAACGGCTTAGCCTGAATGGGGTCAGGTCAAAGTCAGACGGTTTGTCCTGAGCGAAGTCTGCCGCAATCTCTCCCAGTACAGAAGCAAACTTAAAGCCATGTCCGCTCAGCCCGGTAATGATCAGCGTATTGTCATGTTCCGGCAGAGTATCAATTATAAAGTCCTCATCCGGTGAATTATCGTAAGTGCAGGATGCGCCGTGCAGGCAACAGCCAACGCCAGGCAGAATTGTGCGCAGGAATGGGAAGGCTTCAGAACCGTCGCTGGCTACAGCGGCAAATGGCTTACGCTCTTCTGCAGAGTGAATTACCTGTCCGCCATTGTGCTTACCAATTTTCAGCTCGTCGTTTTCAGCCGGGAAACCGTAGTATTGATCGCCATTTGGCAGTTCGCCGGTGAAGGCCGGGAAGTTATTCTTAACGCTGTAGCGCCCATCGGCCTGATACCAGGCGAACACTTTGCGCACAGGTTGTATCGGTAGTTCAGGGACTAAAGCCTGCACCCAGGTACCGGCGCTGATCACTGCTTTCTTCGCGTGGTAGTCACCGTCAGCCGTTTCTACCGTGATGCCATCATCACCGTGATGAATTGCGCTGACCGGGCATTTAAACAGTTGCGCACAGCCTGCTTCTTCCGCCAGACGGATCCAGGTTTTAATTGCTAACTCACTGCGTAAAAAACCGGACTCCGCTTCAAACAGACCGATATAGTTGTCAGGTACGCGAATTTCCGGCCAGCGAGCCATGATGGCCGCTGCATCTAATTGTTCAACGTTAAGTTGCCACTGTTTTGCGCTTTGCGCTGCAGTTGCTAAGAAGGTTGACTCTGCCGGACCGAGGTTGATAACTCCGGAGCGAACAAAAATCGGTTCTTCATTATGGGTGGACAGTTCATCCCACAATGTTTGCGCACGTAGCACCAGCGGAACGTATTTTTCGCCTTCGCCATAAGCATGACGAATTAATCGAGTATCACCGTGGTGGCTGCCCTGTTGATGTGGTGGCATATGCGCATCGATCATCAGAACCTTCAGACCGGCACGAGTGGCATAGTATCCAGCTGCGGCGCCTACCGAACCGCTGCCAATAATGATTAAGTCGTATTTCATCCGCTTCTCTCTGCAATCGCGATAGTAGAAGGGTAAATAACTGACCTGGAATATTCAACCTGGAAATAAGAAAGGCACCGCTAAGGTGCCTTTTGATGGTTGGATGTATCAGGTTTAATGTCGCTGATACTCATTTACCTGGTAATCGCCAGATTCAATTTTGGCGATTCCTGCTTCTAATATCGAAATAAATTGCCTGGCAACATCAGTGGTTAACCAGAGCGTTTGACCAACTTCAGTCCCATCCGGGTCAGGGCGATTCGGGGTTTGGTAGTGCAAACGCAGCATCAGCGCATCGTAGCTATCAACGGTGCTGATGTCCCACCCTACAAGCGGATGAGTCTGAATGACTTCATTATTCTTTTCCATCATGCCCCCTAATTCGTGTTACTAGACAACGGTTTTCGAGGTTCAATGCGTTTTTTTCTGAAGCAACTTCAGTATATCAATAAATAAGGGTATTCATTGAAAATTTAAAGAGGGAAGGGCATAAATTTTTTGTTTTCAGTGTTATCTGACTAAGAAACCGACATGTTATTCATTTTTTTTTAGTATGTTGCACAATTATTTTGTTGTTTTGGTTAAAAGATAATCGGTGGGTTAATATTAAATTAAATACTCGTCAGAAGAAATGCACAATGGATTACAAGATAGCGTGTATAAAAAAGCCGGGGCGACCCGGCAAACAAACATCACTGCATATCATTATTTATTCGTTGATGAACCAGTCATCCGCGCTTTCCCAGGTTTCCTGTAGGATCTCGCTGATGCGTTCTTTGTCCTCTTTGGTCGCGCCAATAACCGACAGATTGTTTGCGCCGGCATAACGGACGGTAACGTTACCTTCGTTATCCGGAAAATGGTGCTGAATACGGCGGGAGAGTTCACCTGCCAGTGCGTCAATTGCACCGGCAGGTAAAGGTGAAGTTTTGGCAATAGTGACTTCAATACGCATAGTAGCCCCCTGTGGAATATACTGTTTATTTATACAGTTATTCGCATCGGTTGGCTACACTTTTTTTAGCTTTTTTACTGACCAGCATATCGTTTCGCCACCCAGGAAAGGCACCAGCGTATCGTCTTCCAACGCTATGCTCTCAGGAACAAGGTGCTCCATGCGTTCCAGCTCAATAAAGCTCTCATTTACCGGCAAACCATAGAACTGTGGGCCGTTGAGTGAGCAGAAGGCTTCGAAATGGTCCAGCGCATTCATCTCTTCAAACACGGTGGCATAGCTGCTTAGTGCGGTCGGTGCATTAAAGCATCCCGCACAGCCACAGCTTGACTCTTTGCGATGACGTGCGTGCGGCGCTGAGTCGGTACCGAGGAAGGCGCGCGTAAACCCGCTGGCAACCAGTTCACGCAGCGCCTGTTGGTGGACGTTACGTTTGAGGATCGGCAGGCAGTACAGGTGAGGACGAATCCCGCCAACCAGCATGTGGTTGCGGTTAAACATCAGGTGCTGTGGCGTAATAGTCGCTGCCAGAAGCTCGTTACCGTCGCGCACGTATTCGGCAGCATCTTTGGTAGTGATATGCTCGAACACTACTTTCAGCGAGGTCAAACGCTGGCGCAGTGGTTCCATCACCGTTTCAATAAAGCGCGCTTCGCGATCGAAAATATCGATATCTGCATGCGTCACTTCGCCGTGCACCAGCAGCGGCATACCCAATTTTTCCATCCTCTCCAGCACCGGCATGATGGCGTCAATAGAGGTTACGCCATGCGTCGAGTTGGTGGTGGCATTGGCCGGATAGAGTTTTGCTGCGGTGAATACGCCTTCGTTAAATCCACGTTCCAGCTCGTTGGGATCCAGCGTATCCGTTAAGTAGCAGGTCATTAATGGTGTGAAGTCGTGTCCGGCAGGTACCGCGTCAAGAATGCGCTGGCGATAAGCGATAGCCGCGTCAACCGTGGTGACGGGCGGTGCCAGGTTCGGCATGACAATGGCGCGACCATAAATTTCACTGGTGTAGGGCACGACAGTTTTTAACATGTCGCCATCGCGAAAGTGAAGATGCCAGTCGTCTGGGCGGCGGATCTTTAAAACCTGGGATGGTGCAGTCATCAATATGCTCCGGCTGAGGATAGTCTTTTTTGCCGGAAACAAAGGATAAGCGGAAACGTTTTCGTTTGCACGAAAAAAAAGGGCGCATCGGCGCCCTCAGTTTTATTAGTCGGTGAACGGGATGATGATTTCCCCCGGTTTCACCTCAATTCCCTTCGCCAGTTTTTTCGCCAGAGCTTCACCCTGACTACTGTCATCCTGCAGAATGTAGGCTGGCTGCTGGTTGAAATAGTTACGCAGCGACTGGTTTAAATAAGGCATCAGCGTTTGCAGTACCGACTGCATTTTTTCTGGTGTAACGGTCGCATCCACGACTTCCATCTCTTGCAGATAAATTGCGCCTTTCTCTTTGTTGAATACCGGTAAGGCTTTTAACTTCAGCTTCATGGTCGCTTTTTGACTGCCAAACAGGGAATTCATGTCCAGGTTGGCGTCACCGGTCAGCGTCACTTTATTGGGTTCTTCACGGCCAATCTGACTGGCGAGATTATTTAGTACGATGTGTGCTTCAGCAACGCCGGGCAAGCCGATATCTTTAGAAAAGTTATTATGCTTTGCCAGGGCCTGATTAATTTCTTGCTCGCTAACCGTGTATTGCGTGAGTTGATTACAACCAACCAACAGGCCGCTGACAATCAGTGCAGCGGCAAAAAAAAACTTTTTCATGGGGTTCCTCAACATGATGCATGTGGCGTAATCGTGACACAAAGCATCATCGAGTACCAGCGCCCCGGACGCCAGCAGAAAAAACTGAAAAGCGCCCGGAAGCAGGTTCGGCTATCAGGCGTCTGGCTCCAGCATGCCTCGCGTTGGGCGTTTGAGACTGAATTGCCAGCCCAGCGCCAGGAAGGTGATGAGGCCGATAATACCGAGCATCATCCAGGGCAGCTCAGGCTGTGCCAGGGCCTTGCCCATGTCAAACAGCCAGCCGCCGCCGATATATCCAATTGCGCCCCCGATGGCGAGCCCCAGTCGGCTGAAGCCCATATAGCTTCCTCTGGCCCGAGCGTTCGCCAGTGAGGCGCTCAGGGTTTCACGCGCGGGTTCGGCGATGATCGAGCCAATATAGAACGTGCAGATTAGGGTGAATAACTGCTGCAAATTCCCGACCAGACCGATCGGCATCATGCTCAGAGACATCACCAGCAGACCGGCCATCAGGCGATGCTCAAGGCGAAAACGTTTTTCACTCCAGCGGGCAATTGGATAGAGCAGCGTCAATGAGAGGCACGCCTCGATGGCATACATCCATTTCACGGCGGCCGGTGAACCTGCGATGTCGTTCACCATGATTGGCAGCATCAGCATCACCTGTACCGCCAGCATGTAATAGCCTGCCAGCGTCAGCACATAGGTGACAAAGCGCTTGTCATGCATCACGTGGCTCATCCCTTCGCGCACTGGAATTTTCACCGTCGACAGCTTCCATGCCGGGAGCAGCCAGGCGTTAAACGCCGCGCACAGAACGAACAAAATTGCGCCGGTGGCACAGACCAGACGGAAATCGTATTGCAATAACCAACTGCCAAGCAACGCGCCAACCACGGCCCCGGCGCTATCCTGCATCATCAGAATAGAGAAAAAGCGCCCGCGCTTTTCCGGGCGGATCAGTTTAACCACCAGCGCCGAGCGGGGTGGGTCGAATAGTGTACCGCCCAGTCCGGAGAGAAAGCAGGAAAACCACAGCAGCCACGGCTCATGGGCAATGCCCATGGTGGCGAACCCGGCAGCGCGCATCAGCATGCCGGTGACTATCATCGGTTTTGCACCAAAACGGTCCGCAATAGCGCCGCCGAAAATACCCAACCCCTGCTGGATAAATTGACGTAATCCTAGTGCAATACCGACCATCACGGCGGCCCAGCCCATTTGGTCGACGAAACGAATTGAGATCAGCGGGAAAACGACGAAGAAACCCAGCACGACCAGCATATTATCGATGAGAAGGAAGTATTTACCCAGGTTCCTTGCCTGCGAGACTTGCGACATTTCCCCTCCAGGGAAAAACTCGTCACTCTGGATAGAGTTTAAAAGATAAGCACCTCCTATTCTGCGGTGTCGTCATCGCTTTTCCCACCCTTCGCGGGACAATATTTTTTTATCAAAAGTCCGTCTTGATAGAGAGTTTTCATCAAAATGTGTGAATAATTCAAAAAATGGCATTTTGCTCTTTTCACAGGGTGTATTCGCACAGGTATAGTAATGCGAATAGCGTATTGAAGACGTTACAGGAAGGAGTAGGTATAGAATGTTTGGCTATCGCAGTAACGTGCCAAAAGTGCGCTTAACCACCGACCGCCTGGTCGTGCGTTTAGTGCATGAGCGTGATGCCTGGCGTCTGGCAGATTATTACGCAGAAAATCGTCATTTCTTAAAACCCTGGGAACCTATTCGCGATGAAAGTCACTGCTATCCGTCCGGCTGGCAGGCGCGTCTGAGCATGATCTCTGAGTTTCATAAACAGGGCACCGCCTATTATTTTGCGCTGCTCGATCCGGACGAAAAAGAAATTATCGGCGTTGCGAACTTCTCAAACGTGGTGCGGGGATCCTTCCATGCCTGTTATCTCGGCTACTCCATTGCGCAGAAGTGGCAGGGGCAGGGGCTAATGTATGAAGCCTTAACCTCGGCCATCCGTTATATGCAGCGCACGCAACATATTCATCGCATTATGGCTAACTACATGCCACATAATAAGCGCAGCGGTGACCTGCTGGCGCGACTGGGTTTTGAAAAAGAAGGGTATGCCAAAGACTACCTGCTGATTGACGGGCAGTGGCGCGATCACGTGCTGACGGCGTTGACCACATCAGAATGGACCCCCGGCCGCTAAGTTTCAGATGCAGCCATGATTAATGGAGAAGACGATGAAATACGAATTAACCGCCACCGAAGCACGAGTGATTGGCTGTTTATTAGAAAAACAAGTGACCACGCCGGAACAGTACCCACTCTCCGTAAATGGAGTCGTAACAGCCTGCAATCAAAAAACGAATCGTGAACCGGTGATGAACCTGTCGGAATCGGACGTGCAGGAGCAACTGGATAACCTGGTTAAGCGACATTTTCTGCGCACGGTGAGCGGCTTTGGCAATCGCGTCACGAAATATGAGCAGCGTTTCTGCAACTCTGAATTTGGCAATCTGAAACTTAGTGCCGCAGAGGTGGCCATAATCACCACACTGCTGCTGCGGGGCGCTCAGACGCCTGGTGAACTGCGTAGCCGCGCATCCCGTATGTACGAATTCAGCGACATGGCCGAAGTGGAGTCGACGCTGGAAAATCTGGCGAACCGGGAAGATGGGCCTTATGTGATCCGCCTGGCGCGTGAGCCGGGCAAACGTGAAAGTCGCTATATGCACCTGTTTTGTGGTGAGGTTGATGAAGCCATTGCTGCGGCAGATGAACTCCCTGCGGCCTCCGGCGATCTGCATGCGCGCGTGGAAGCGCTGGAAACGGAAGTCGCAGAACTTAAGCAGCGACTCGATTCCTTGCTGGCGCACCTGGGAGACTAACGTGAATAAATTACGTATCGGCGTAGCCGGTCTGGGCGGTATTGCACAAAAGGCCTGGCTACCCGTGCTGGGCACCTCCGCGGACTGGACGCTGCAAGGCGCCTTTTCACCTTCGCGCGATAAAGCACAGCGTATCTGTGACACCTGGCGAATACCCTACGTGGATTCATTGAAGAATCTGGCGCAAACCTGCGACGCGGTTTTCGTCCATTCCAGTACCGCGACGCACTATGCGGTAGTTAGTGAATTGCTGAATGCCGGAGTCCACGTGTGCGTGGATAAACCGCTGGCGGAAAATCTGCACGAGGCTGAGCAACTGGTCGAGCTGGCCGCGCGGAAAAAACTCACGCTGATGGTCGGGTTTAACCGTCGATTTGCACCGCTGTACCAGGATCTCAAAACCCAGTTGGGCAGTGCAGCGTCTGTACGTATGGATAAGCACCGTACGGATAGCGTTGGGCCGCACGATCTGCGCTTCACTCTGCTGGACGACTATCTGCACGTGGTCGATACCGCTTTGTGGCTGGCGGGAGGGCAGGCGCAGTTAAATAACGGCACGCTGCTGACCAATGAATCTGGTGCGATGCTCTACGCCGAGCACCATTTTTCTGTTGGGCAAATGCAGATAACGACCAGTATGCATCGCCGTGCCGGTAGTCAGCGCGAGAGCGTGCAGGCGGTGACGGACGGCGGCCTGATTGACGTAACTGATATGCGGGAATGGCGGGAAGAGCGTGGGCAAGGTGTTATTCATAAGCCGATAGCGGGCTGGCAAACGACCTTAGAACAGCGTGGTTTTGCCGGATGTGCGCGTCATTTCATTGAGTGCGTGCAAAATCAGACGGTTCCCCAGACGGCAGGCGAGCAGGCGCTACTGGCCCAGCGTGTTGTTGAAAAGCTGTGGCGGGAGGCGATGGCTGAATAATCCCCTGTAACATCTGGCGGTAGTAATTCATTGTAATCCAGGTACTATATGCCCACTCAAAATAACACCTCTTTTCAACCATAGGCTGGTTTGTCGGCCTGATAAGGTGCCAGGGTGTCGCCATCAGGCACAGCAAAAGTGTCGGATGGCGGCGAGAATGCCTTATCCGACCTACGGGCAGGTTTGTCGGGGTTTTGCCTCAGAGTCTGGAATACAACATAGATGAATTTATTAAAGTCGCTGGCAGCCGTCAGCTCGATGACGATGTTTTCACGTGTGCTGGGTTTTGCGCGTGATGCGATTGTCGCCAGAATCTTTGGTGCAGGGATGGCGACAGATGCCTTTTTTGTGGCATTCAAACTTCCTAACCTGTTGCGCCGAATTTTTGCCGAAGGCGCATTTTCGCAGGCATTTGTGCCGATTCTTGCTGAGTACAAAAGCAAGCAGGGGGAAGATGCTACCCGCGTGTTTGTTGCCTACGTTTCCGGACTGTTGACGCTGGCGCTGGCCGTGGTGACGGTAGCCGGGATGTTGGCTGCGCCATGGGTGATATTAGTTACCGCGCCGGGATTTGCCGACACAGCGGATAAATTTGCGCTGACCACTCAACTGCTGCGGATCACTTTTCCCTATATTCTACTGATTTCACTGGCCTCACTGGTTGGTGCGATCCTTAATACCTGGAACCGCTTTTCCATTCCTGCATTTGCCCCGACCTTTCTGAATATCAGCATGATCGGCTTCGCGCTATTTGCGGCACCCTATTTTAACCCGCCGGTGCTGGCGCTGGCGTGGGCCGTTACGGTTGGCGGCGTGCTACAGCTGATTTATCAGCTTCCGCACTTGAAGAAAATTGGCATGCTGGTGCTGCCGCGCGTGAACTTCCGTGATGCAGGGGCGATGCGTGTCGTCAAGCAAATGGGGCCAGCGATCCTTGGGGTATCGGTCAGTCAGATTTCACTGATCATCAATACGATTTTCGCCTCGTTTCTGGCCTCTGGCTCAGTTTCATGGATGTATTATGCTGACCGTCTGATGGAGTTTCCGTCCGGTGTTCTGGGCGTGGCGCTGGGGACTATCCTGCTGCCATCGCTGTCCAAAAGCTTTTCCAGCGGTAATCATGATGAATATTGTCGCCTGATGGACTGGGGCCTGCGCTTGTGTTTCCTGTTGGCATTACCGAGTGCCGTAGCGTTGGGTATTCTGGCCAAACCGCTGACGGTGTCTCTGTTCCAGTACGGTAAATTTACCGCCTTTGATGCCGCGATGACCCAGCGTGCGCTGGTGGCGTACTCGGTAGGTTTGATTGGCTTGATCGTGGTGAAAGTGTTGGCTCCGGGCTTTTACTCGCGCCAGGATATTAAAACGCCAGTGAAGATTGCCATTGTGACGCTGATTATGACCCAGGTGATGAACCTGGCGTTTATCGGGCCGTTAAAGCATGCCGGATTGTCGCTGTCGATTGGTCTGGCGGCATGTCTGAACGCTTCACTGCTGTACTGGCAACTGCGGAAACAGAAAATCTTTACCCCACAACCGGGCTGGAGCTGGTTCCTGGCGCGTCTGGTGATTTCCGTGCTGGTGATGTCTGCGGTGCTGGTTGGGATGCTCTACATCATGCCGGATTGGTCGCAGGGAGCGATGTTGTGGCGTCTGCTGCGTCTGATGGCGGTCGTGGTGGCAGGTATTGCCGCTTACTTCGCAGCACTCGCCGTACTGGGCTTTAAAGTAAAAGAGTTTGTGCGCCGGACGGCGTAATGGATCAATGCCGGATGGCGGCATAACGCCGTATCCGGCCTACTAAAGGCGTAGGCCTGATAAGCAAAACGTTATCAGGCTGACATCAAATAGAGAATTTTTTCCCGCCGCGGTGCGCAGCAGAGGTTTGACCGTTTGCGCCATACAACGCCGGTTCCTGGTGCGGTTTCAGCACTTGTATTGCTTGTTGATTACGCTCGATCTGCCCTTCCAGCAGCCAACCATTGTGCTGGTTGAGATCGCGTAAGTGCTGTGTCTTCTTGGTGATTGTCTGCCAGCGCTCGGCAATCTCATCATTGGCGCTACGCGTGGCGTCATGCTCCAGACGGCGCTGCTGCTCAAGATAATCAAGGGTTGCCAGCAAGGAGCTTTTTTCTTCTGTAATACGCTGTAGCTGGCTGCCGTTGATATGCCCTGCGGAAAGCTGCTGCTGTTCAGCATCCATTACCGTTTTCAGGTCATTGAGGACAGTCGTCATCTGGTCAAGTATTTCTGACAAACGAGTCATACTTTATTTACTCTGTAGGTAGCTCTGCGCCTCGCGAATCAGCGAGTCGGCAATTTTTCCGGTATCCATTTTCAATTCACCGTTACGGATTGCGGTTTTCAGTGCTTCCACGCGTTCCATATTGATGTCATTGGTGCCAGGCTGCATCAGTTTGGCCTGGGCGTCGCTCAGCATGACGCTGGTGCTGGTGGTCGCGGTGGTTTTTTCCTTCCGCGCTTTTTGTACCGGCGCATCGCTGGTTTCACGCGGCTGAACGGTGCTAACTGGCTTCAATGGTGAGGTACGATCAATGCTCATTTTATTTTTCCTCATCGAGGGGTTACGCTATAGCGGCCCGCTGTAATCATTGGTTGTTTATCTATCGGCACACGCTAAAAAATCTTTAACCTATTATAGGTTAATAAGAATATTCCCATCAGAATCGACGACGCCGCTCACCACCTGGCCTGAAATCATCCGCACTCGCGCGCTCTGTGCGACTGCGGCGTTGTTCAGCGCTTTACCTTCGGCATTGACCCGAAAGCCATCTCCGTTGGCAATAACCAGTACGCGCTGACCGGCCTTGATCCGCCATGCCTGGCGCAACATCGAAAGCTGTATCGGTTGGCCCGGCACCAGATCGCGCAGGCTCACTGCATCCTGCACCTGACTCATATCCAGCACCGCGCGCGGCGGTAGTTGGTCCAGTCGACCACGTTTCAGCGTTACGCTGGCCGGGGTCAGGGTGCTACCTCGCGCTACGGACGCAGCGGCAACAACGTAGTTTCCCGTCGCCTGCACGTTCACCTGCAGATAACGTTTCTCGTTGGCACATCGGGCCAGCACATTCACATTACCCCACAGTTTCGCGCTACCTGACACGCTTAATGCCGGTTGTTCGCAGTTGGGCAATAAGTTTGGTGACGTTCGGATAGTGACCACCACCTCATCGCTAAATCCGGCCAGGCGCTGGGAAAACCATGCCGTTAGCTGCGAATTCAGATCTTGCGCCAGCGTCATAGGGCTGAACAGCAGTGCTGCCACGACTATTCCACGTTTAAACGTTTGCATCAAAACCTCGCGCTTTTTCAGGTAGTGGCAGGATTTTACCTGTGTGACGCAGTCATCAACGCAACAAATAGCGACGCATTTTGCGTTTATTCCGGCGATAACGCGCGCGTAATGGGATTTAAGCTGTCGGCTGAATTTTGTCATTTGCGGAGGAGATATGCTCGATAAGCTCGACGCCGCCTTACGTTTTCAACAGGAAGCGCTGAATTTGCGCGCCCAACGCCAGGAAATATTGGCGGCCAACATTGCCAATGCCGACACGCCGGGGTACCAGGCGCGCGATCTGGATTTCGCCAGTGAATTAAAAAAAGTCATGGTGCGAGGACGGGAAGAAACCGGCGGCGTTTCATTGACGCTGACCTCTGCACAACACATTCCGGCCCAGACCGTTTCTGCGCCGTCTACGGAGCTGCTCTACCGTATTCCTGACCAGCCATCTCTTGATGGCAACACGGTAGATATGGACCGGGAGCGCACGCAATTTGCAGACAACAGCCTCAAATATCAAATGGGGCTGACGGCGCTGGGTGGACAAATCAAAGGCATGATGAACGTGCTGCAAGGAGGGAACTAATTCGTGGCGCTGTTAAATATTTTTGATATCGCAGGTTCTGCGCTGACGGCTCAGTCTAAACGCCTGAACGTCGCGGCCAGCAACATGGCGAATGCGGATAGCGTCAGCGGACCCGACGGTCAGCCGTATCGCGCGAAACAGGTTGTTTTTCGGGTAGATGCTGCGCCAGGTGCGGCAACCGGTGGCGTAAAAGTTGCTGACGTCATTGAAAGTCAGGCGCCGGATAAGCTGGTTTATGAACCCGGTAATCCGCTGGCCGATGCGAATGGCTACGTAAAAATGCCGAATGTGGACGTTGTTGGCGAGATGGTCAACACCATGTCTGCCTCACGTAGCTATCAGGCAAACGTCGAAGTGCTCAACACCGTGAAAAGCTTGATGCTTAAAACGTTGACGCTAGGCCAGTAAAGGAGGCGCACATGTCTATTGCTGTAAAAATGAATGACCCGAGCACGACGGGGGTTAATGCCGCCACGGGGAATAGCTCACTGACGGGCAGCAACGCTGCTGACCTGCAAAGCAGCTTTCTTACGCTGCTGGTTGCACAGCTGAAAAACCAGGATCCAACCAACCCGCTGCAAAACAACGAACTGACTACCCAGTTGGCGCAAATCAGTACCGTGAGCGGGATTGAGAAGCTGAACACTACGCTGGGATCGATCTCCGGGCAGATCGACAACAGTCAGTCACTGCAGGCCAGTACGCTGATTGGCCACGGTGTCATGATCCCGGGTACCACCATCCTGACCGGTAAAGGGACAGAAGAAGGTGCCAAAACCACGACAACACCATTTGGCGTTGAGCTGCAGCAACCGGCAGATAAGGTTACCGCAACCATTACCGATAAAGACGGCAAAGTGGTACGCACCATTGATATTGGTGGATTGAAAGCGGGCGTTCATACCTTTACCTGGGACGGCACCATGACCGATGGCACGGATGCACCAAGCGGTTCTTACAACGTGTCAATTGCTGCCAGTAATGGCGGAACGCAACTGGTGGCGCAGCCGCTTCAGTTTGCGCTGGTGCAGGGCGTTATTCGCAGTAACGGCGGTAATACGCTGGATCTGGGCACCTATGGAACCACCACCCTCGACGAAGTACGGCAGATAATTTAAGCCTTCACACTTATCAGGAGTAAGTCATGGCCTTTTCTCAAGCGGTCAGCGGTCTGAACGCTGCAGCGACCAACCTCGATGTCATTGGTAACAACATCGCCAACTCCGCTACCTACGGTTTTAAATCTGGCACGGCATCTTTTGCCGATATGTTTGCCGGTTCGAAAGTCGGTTTGGGCGTTAAAGTTGCGGGTATTACTCAGGACTTTACCGACGGTACTACCACCAACACCGGACGTGGTCTGGATGTTGCTATCAGCCAGAACGGTTTTTTCCGTATGGTAGACAGTAACGGTTCTGTTTTCTACAGCCGTAACGGTCAGTTCAAACTCGATGAAAACCGCAATATCGTTAACATGCAGGGGCTGCAGCTGACGGGCTATCCGGCTACCGGTACACCGCCAACAGTTCAGCAGGGTGCGAATCCGGCACCGATCACTATCCCGAATACGCTGATGGCGGCTAAATCCACCACCACTGCGTCAATGCAGGTCAACCTGAACTCCACTGACAAAGTGCCAACCAAGACCCCGTTTAACCCAAGCGATGCCGATTCCTACAATAAAAAAGGCAGCGTTACCGTTTTCGATAGCCAGGGTAACGCCCATGACATGAATATTTTTTATGTCAAAACAGGCCCTAACAAATGGGATGTCTACACCCAGGACGCCAGCGTTACGGGTTCAGTTGCCAGCAAGAATGCGGTGATGAACTTTAGTGCTAACGGTACGCTGACTTCTGTGAATAATTATGTTGCAGGGACGGTGCCAGTCGATCCAGCAGATCCGGATGGACCAAAAATCCCCGTTGAAGGTCCAGCTAATGCCCAACCGCAAATTCAGATCTCCACCGGTACGATCAATGGCGCAGTTCCTGCGAACTTCTCTCTGAGTTTCCTGAACTCCATGCAGCAGAACACCGGTGCCAACAACATCGTCGCCACAAATCAGAACGGCTACAAGCCGGGCGATCTGGTGAGCTACCAGATTAACAATGACGGTACGGTGGTCGGTAACTACTCCAACGAACAGCAACAGGTTCTGGGGCAGATCGTGCTGGCAAACTTTGCCAACAACGAAGGTCTGGCGTCTCAGGGCGACAACGTCTGGGCGGCCACACAGGCTTCCGGCGTGGCGCTGCTGGGTACCGCAGGCGAAGGTAACTTCGGCAAACTGACCAACGGTGCGCTGGAAGCGTCAAACGTGGATTTGAGTAAAGAACTGGTGAATATGATCGTTGCTCAGCGTAACTATCAGTCGAACGCGCAGACCATCAAAACCCAGGATCAGATCCTCAACACGCTGGTCAACCTGCGCTAAGCGCCTGACGGGATAGCTTAATGGATCACGCAATTTATACCGCTATGGGCGCGGCCAGTCAGACGCTGAATCAACAGGCGGTGACGGCCAGCAACCTGGCAAACGCTTCCACGCCAGGGTTTCGTGCACAGCTCAATGCGCTGCGCGCGGTTCCTGTAGAAGGATTGTCTTTACCGACGCGTACGCTGGTGGTGGCCTCCACGCCGGGGGCCGACATGACGCCCGGTCAGATGGACTATACCTCCCGCCCGCTGGATGTGGCGCTGCAACAGGATGGCTGGTTAGCTGTGCAGACCGCAGACGGTAGCGAAGGGTATACCCGTAACGGCGCTATTCAGGTAAGCCCTACGGGTGAACTGACTATTCAGGGGCATCCGGTAATTGGCGAAGCTGGACCGATAGCCGTACCGGAAGGTTCAGAAGTCACCATTGCGGCGGACGGGACAATTTCAGCACTTAACCCTGGCGATCCGGCTAATACGGTCGCGCCAGTAGGGCGGCTGAAGCTGGTGAAGGCAACAGGGCTTGAAGTGCAACGTGGTGATGACGGTATGTTCCGCCTGACCCAGGCCGCACAGGCTACCCGTGGTGCGACGTTACAGGCTGACCCCAGCATTCGCGTGATGTCGGGCGTGCTGGAAGGCAGTAACGTTAAACCGGTTGCTGCGATGAGTGACATGATCGCCAACGCCCGCCGCTTTGAAATGCAGATGAAAATTATCAGTAGCGTGGATGATAACGCGGGCCGCGCCAACCAACTGCTGTCGATGAGTTAATACAGGACATTTTATGATCAGTTCATTATGGATCGCCAAAACCGGCCTGGATGCGCAGCAAACCAACATGGATGTGATTGCCAACAACCTGGCAAACGTCAGCACCAACGGATTTAAGCGCCAACGTGCCGTATTTGAAGATCTGTTGTACCAGACGATTCGTCAGCCTGGTGCACAGTCTTCTGAGCAGACCACACTGCCGTCTGGTTTGCAGATTGGTACCGGCGTACGTCCGGTTGCGACCGAGCGTTTACACAGCCAGGGTAACCTGTCGCAGACCAACAACAGTAAAGATGTGGCGATTAAAGGCCAGGGCTTTTTCCAGGTCATGTTGCCCGATGGTACGTCCGCTTATACCCGCGACGGTTCTTTCCAGGTGGATCAGAACGGTCAGTTGGTGACGGCGGGTGGTTTTCAGGTTCAGCCTGCCATCACTATTCCGGCTAACTCGCTCAGTATCACCATTGGACGCGACGGTATTGTCAGCGTGACCCAACAGGGGCAGGCGGCGCCTGTTCAGGTCGGGCAGCTTAACCTGACAACCTTCATGAACGATACCGGTCTGGAAAGCATTGGTGAGAATCTGTACACCGAAACGCAGTCATCCGGTGCGCCGAATGAGAGCACGCCAGGGCTGAACGGCGCGGGTCTGCTGTATCAGGGCTATGTTGAAACCTCTAACGTCAACGTGGCGGAAGAGCTGGTAAACATGATCCAGGTTCAGCGCGCTTACGAAATCAACAGTAAAGCGGTATCGACCACCGATCAGATGCTGCAAAAACTGACGCAACTCTAAAGTGGAGCCCGGTGGGGTGAAAATCTCACCGGCACACTGATTTTGAAGATGACCGCAATGCGAAAATACGCGCTTCACCCATACCCAATTTTAGCCCTGCTGGTGGTTTCACTAACAGGATGTGCCTGGATCCCGGCCACGCCGCTCGTGCAGGGCGCAACGTCTGCCCAGCCCGTTCCAGGTCCAACGCCGGTGGCGAATGGCTCAATCTTCCAGTCGGCACAACCGATTAACTATGGTTATCAGCCACTCTTTGAAGACCGTCGTCCACGCAATATTGGCGATACGCTGACCATCGTATTGCAGGAAAACGTCAGCGCGAGCAAAAGCTCTTCGGCGAACGCCAGCCGCGACGGCAAGACAAACTTTGGCTTTGATACCGTACCGCGCTATCTGGAAGGATTGTTCGGTAACGAACGTGCCGACGTAGAAGCCTCCGGCGGTAACTCCTTTAACGGTAAAGGCGGCGCGAACGCCAGAAATACCTTCAGTGGTACGCTGACCGTAACGGTCGATCAGGTACTGGTGAATGGCAACTTACATGTCGTGGGTGAAAAACAGATCGCTATAAATCAGGGCACTGAATTCATCCGCTTCTCCGGGGTTGTAAACCCGCGCACCATCAGTGGCAGCAACTCCGTACCGTCAACCCAGGTTGCGGACGCGCGTATTGAGTACGTCGGTAACGGCTACATCAATGAAGCGCAGAATATGGGCTGGTTGCAGCGTTTCTTCCTTAACTTGTCGCCGATGTAAGCGAGGTACCCAGTGTTTAAATCTTTTGTTGGAATGGTACTGGTGCTGATAACCACCTTTGCGCATGCTGACCGTATTCGTGACCTGACCAGCGTTCAGGGCGTGCGGGAAAACTCGTTGATAGGTTATGGGCTGGTAGTCGGTCTGGATGGTACGGGTGACCAGACCACACAGACGCCGTTTACGACGCAAACGCTCAATAACATGCTTTCGCAGTTGGGGATAACCGTGCCAACTGGCACCAATATGCAGCTGAAAAACGTGGCGGCGGTGATGGTTACCGCGTCATTTCCTGCATTCGGTCGTCAGGGACAAACCATCGACGTAGTGGTCTCCTCTATGGGGAATGCCAAAAGCCTGCGCGGCGGTACGCTGCTGATGACCCCGTTAAAAGGGGTCGATAGTCAGGTATATGCGCTGGCTCAGGGGAATATTTTGGTGGGTGGTGCGGGCGCGGCTGCAGGTGGTAGTAGCGTACAGGTTAACCAGCTCAATGGTGGACGCATTACCAACGGTGCGATTATCGAACGTGAATTACCCAGCCAGTTCGGCGGTGGTAACACCATTAATCTGCAGCTCAATAATGAAGATTTCACGATGGCGCAGCAGATTACCGACACCATCAACCGCTCGCGTGGCTTTGGTAGCGCAACAGCGTTGGATGCCCGAACCATTCAGGTGCGTGTGCCAAGCGGCAACAGCTCGCAGGTGCGTTTCCTCGCTGATATCCAGAATATTGAGGTGAACGTCACGCCGCAGGATGCGAAAGTGATTATCAACTCGCGCACCGGATCTGTCGTCATGAACCGCGAAGTGACGCTGGATAGCTGTGCCGTGGCACAAGGCAACTTGTCGATCACGGTGAACCGCCAGGCGAACGTCAGCCAACCGGACACACCGTTTGGCGGTGGACAAACCGTGGTGACGCCACAAACCCAGATTGACCTGCGCCAAAGCGGTGGTTCACTGCAAAGCGTGCGTTCCAGCGCCAACCTGAACAATGTGGTGCGTGCGCTGAATGCGCTGGGGGCAACGCCGATGGATCTGATGTCCATTCTGCAATCGATGCAGAGCGCGGGTTGCTTACGCGCCAAACTGGAAATCATCTAATGATTGGTGA
Source organism: Citrobacter sp. C13 (assembly GCF_014596815.2). NCBI lineage: Bacteria > Pseudomonadati > Pseudomonadota > Gammaproteobacteria > Enterobacterales > Enterobacteriaceae > Citrobacter > Citrobacter sp. C13. The sequence goes on along the minus strand of NZ_CP115024.1, from coordinate 2,961,260 downwards.
CAGCAAACTGCTGACCAGCGCTGCCTGGGATGCGCAATCACTGAACGAACTTAAAGCGAAAGCGGGTCAGGACCCGGCGGCGAATATCCGTCCGGTCGCCCGTCAGGTTGAAGGGATGTTCGTGCAGATGATGCTGAAAAGCATGCGTGAAGCGCTGCCGAAAGATGGCGTCTTTAGCAGCGATTCAACGCGCTTGTATACCAGTATGTATGACCAACAAATTGCGCAGCAAATGACCGCAGGCAAAGGTCTGGGGCTGGCTGAAATGATGGTCAAGCAGATGACTGAAGGGCAAGCGCAACCTGCGGATGACGCGCCGCAGGTGCCGATGAAGTTTTCACTGGAAACGGTGACCAGCTATCAAAATCAGGCACTGACGCAACTGGTCCGCAAAGCCATCCCTCGGGCGACAGAAAGCAATGATGAGCCACTGTCAGGTGACAGCAAAGATTTCCTCGCCCAGCTATCGCTGCCGGCTAAGCTGGCCAGCCAGCAAAGCGGGGTCCCGCATCATCTTATTCTGGCACAGGCGGCGCTGGAATCCGGATGGGGGCAGCGACAAATTCGCCGTGAGAACGGTGAGCCGAGCTTTAACATTTTTGGCGTGAAGGCTTCGGGAAGCTGGAAAGGTCCAACCACTGAAATCACCACAACTGAATATGAGAACGGTGAGGCGAAAAAGGTGAAAGCCAGATTCCGCGTCTATAGCTCTTACCTTGAGGCGTTGTCGGATTATGTCGGTCTGATATCACGTAACCCGCGCTATGCGGCAGTGACCGCTGCCGCGACCGCCGAGCAAGGGGCGCAGGCATTGCAAAATGCGGGTTACGCCACGGACCCTAACTATGCGCGAAAATTAACCAGCATGATCCAGCAGTTGAAATCGATGAGTGAAAAAGTGAGCAAAACCTACAGCACGAACATCGATAATCTCTTTTAAATAGCTCAAGTCTACCGACCTGCTGCCGATAATAACGAGTATTGAAGGATTACAAGGAACCTCCATGTCCAGCTTGATTAATAACGCGATGAGTGGACTCAGCGCAGCGCAGGCCGCGTTGAATACTGCCAGTAACAACATCTCCAGCTATAACGTTGCCGGATATACCCGACAGACGACAATTATGGCGCAAGCGAACAGCACGCTGGGTGCGGGGGGCTGGGTAGGCAATGGTGTCTATGTTTCTGGTGTACAACGTGAATATGACTCCTTTATCACTAACCAGTTGCGAGCAGCGCAGAACCAGAGCAGCGGTCTGACGACACGATATGAGCAAATGTCAAAAATCGACAATCTGCTCTCCAGCAAAACCAGTTCTATTTCGACCTCCATGCAGGACTTTTTTACCAGCCTGCAAACGCTGGTCAGCAACGCCGAAGATCCGGCGGCACGCCAGGCGCTAATCGGTAAAGCTGATGGGTTGGTAAATCAGTTTAAAACGACCGACCAGTATCTTCGCGATCAGGATAAGCAGGTCAATACCGCGATTAAAGCCAGCGTTGATCAGATCAACAACTATTCGAAACAAATTGCCAGCCTCAACGACCAGATTTCTCGTATGACAGGCGTCGGCGCAGGTGCGTCTCCTAACGACCTGCTTGACCAGCGCGATCAACTGGTCAGTGAATTGAATCAGATTGTCGGTGTTGAAGTCAGCGTTCAGGATGGTGGCACTTACAACCTGACCATGGCGAACGGTTATTCGCTGGTACAGGGTAGCAATGCACGCCAACTGGCGGCAGTGCCTTCCAGCGATGATCCTAATCGTACAACTGTGGCCTACGTTGATGGCGTTGCCGGAGCTGTTGAAATTCCGGAGAAACTGCTGAATACCGGTTCACTGGGCGGACTGCTCACCTTCCGTTCTCAGGAGCTGGATCAGACGCGTAATACCCTCGGTCAACTGGCGCTTGCATTTGCCGATGCGTTTAACACCCAGCATAAAGAAGGTTTTGATGCCAACGGCGATCAGGGTAAGGATTTCTTTGCTATCGGCAGCCCGGAAGTCTTCAACAACGCGAAAAATACGGGTACAGGATCGTTAAGCGCTAAGATCACTGACAGCTCCGCCGTGCAGGCGACAGATTATAAAATCGTTTTTGATGGGAAGGACTGGCAGGTTACTCGCCTGGCGGATAATACCAGTTTCAAAGCCACCGTTACCGGTGGAAAAATGTCCTTTGACGGGATGGAAATCACCGTTAATGCTGGCGCGAAAGCTAATGACAGTTTTACTGTAAAACCCGTGAGTAACGCTATCGTTGATATGAAAGTTATGGTGACCGATGAGTCGAAAATCGCCATGGCTCAAGTGTCTAAAAATGATACGGACCCCACCATCGATAAAGGCAAGAGCGACAACCGTAACGGTCAGAAACTGTTAGATCTGCAAACCAAAGCGACTGTCGGCAATAAGACCTTCAACGATGCATATGCCACGCTGGTAAGCGATGTTGGGAACAAAACCGCTACGCTGAAAACCAGCGCCACCACCCAGAACAACGTGGTGACACAGCTTTACCGGCAGCAACAGTCTATTTCCGGCGTTAACCTCGACGAAGAGTACGGTAATTTACAGCGTTTTCAGCAGTATTACCTGGCTAACGCTCAAGTGCTGCAGACCGCGAATGCGTTGTTTGATGCACTGATTAATATCCGCTAAGGGAGAGGGACACAATGCGTATCAGCACCCAGATGATGTACCAGCAGAATATGCGTGGCATCACTAACTCTCAGGCTGAATGGATGAAGTTTGGTGAGCAGATGTCAACGGGCAAACGCGTGATCAACCCATCAGACGATCCGATTGCCGCCTCGCAGGCCGTGGTACTTTCTCAGGCTCAGGCGCAGAACAGCCAATATACGCTGGCACGCTCATTCGCGACGCAAAAGGTGTCGCTGGAAGAGAATGTTCTGAGCCAGGTGACGACGGCAATTCAGGCTGCACAGGAAAAAATCGTTTATGCCGGGAACGGAACGTTAAGTGATGACGACCGTGCATCGCTGGCCACCGACCTACAGGGGATCCGCGATCAGCTGATGAACCTGGCAAACAGTACCGACGGTAATGGTCGCTATATTTTCGGTGGATATAAAACAGAATCCGCACCGTTTGCCCAGGCAGATGGCGCTTACAGCGGCGGTACAACAAACGTTACCCAACAGGTCGATGCCTCCCGAACCATGGTGATTGGTCATACTGGCGATAAAGTATTCGCCAACCTGACCAGCAACGCTGTACCGGAACCTGGTGGCGGCACTCAGGAAAAGAACCTGTTTAAAATGCTGGATACCGCTATTGATGCGCTCAAAACCCCTATTGCGGGTGATGACGTTGCAAAAGCTACCGCCGCTGCTGCCATTGATAAAACCAACCGTGGTTTAAAGAATTCACTCAATAATGTTTTGAGCGTCCGTGCAGAATTAGGTACGCAGCTGAGTGAACTAAGCTCGCTGGATTCACTGGGCGCCGATCGTGCATTAGGCCAAACTCAGCAGATGAGTAATCTGGTGGATGTTGACTGGAACGCCGCGATCTCGTCTTATGTCATGCAGCAGGCTGCGCTACAGGCATCCTATAAAGCGTTCACCGATATGCAGGGAATGTCGTTGTTCCAGCTCAATCGTTAACGCCTCGTTTTGAAACATATCTTGAAACTGGGTATGTTTGTCTGCCCGCTCCTTTAACACCCCGGAGCGGGCATTTTTTTAGGCAACCGACGTCTTACTAAGCGACGGGTTCCCCGTCAGTCTTATGACCAACGCAATTGCACTGCTGAAGGTAGCCAACACAACGACACCTTCCCAATTTGCCAGGGCGTAGACCTGACTTCCGAGAACTGAACCCAGCGCCATACCGATAAACACCATCGTAAACAGCAGAGCGTTCAGTCGTCCTCGTGCCAGAGGCTCCAGGCTATAGACCAGATTCTGGTGGGCAACCAGGCTGGATTGCAATCCGAGATCAAAACCTACAGCCGAAAGGGCGATGAGCAGCCACTGCCCCTGAACGGGCAGGGCGGGTAACAAAAACATCAGTGCGAAAGATACCGTTACCAGCAAAGCACCCAATTGCGTCACTTTTGCCGCACCCACTTTATCGGCAAGATGGCCCGCCATCGGTGCGGCAAGCGCTCCGGCTGCTCCCGCGATACCAAAAGCACCCGCTATAGCGCTACCCATGTGGTAATGCTCAGATAACATCACCGCCAGCGTAGACCAGAAGGCGCTAAAAGCAATGGACAGAAAGCCTTGTGCCAGTGCTGCGCGGCGCAAGGTGGAATATCGTTGCCAAAGTTGCGCCATTGAGAGCATTAATGATGGATAGCTCAACGTGGAATGGACCGTAAAGCGAGGCAGTACTTTCCACATAATCGCGGTAATTACGGCAATGCTGACGGCAGCGAGTTGGTACATCTCGCGCCAGCCAAACGCTTCGCCCACCAGTCCACTGACGGTACGTGAGAGTAAAATCCCCAACAGAAGGCCCGTCATCACGGTGCCCACCGTTTTTCCCTGCTTGCCTTCGGGCGCCAGTATTGCCGCCGCAGGCACAATATCTTGTGCCATGGTTGCCGCCATTCCCATCAGCAGGCTCACCAGTAATAGCGAATGCAACTGACCGGTAAAGCTACAGGCCAGCAGCAGCGCGGCAAGAGAGATGCTTTTCAGCAGGATTAATGTCCGGCGGTCATAACGATCGCCTAATGGCAATAAAAACAATATACCTAACGCATATCCCGCCTGGGTCAGCGTCGGGACCAGCCCCATACCGGTGAGACTTAAGGCCAGATCCTGACCCATTAAAGGCAGAAGAGGCTGGGCGTAGTAGATAGCGGCCACGCTGAATCCGGCGCCCATTGCCAGAACAAAAATGACCCAACGGGAAAGTGCGGTATGTGTGTTCACAAATGATTCCTCAATCACAGGATGTGCGGTTATTTTTAACCTTCAGCGAGTGGCGCGGTAGCGAGCGCAGTGGTAAAACAGTTATACGTCAGACGTATGATGAAACTGAAAATGATAAAAAATGAGCGTATAGACAGGGTGGAGCTGATGCGTACGTTTGTACGTATTGTCGAAGCAGGATCGCTTTCGGCAGCGGCAAAACAGATAGGGACGACGCAGGCGACCGTTAGCAGACGGCTGCAATCGCTGGAAACGCTGCTGGGTGTGAAACTGCTTATGCGTACCACGCATGCGATGAAATTGACCGACGATGGTGAAAGAGGCTATCAGCATGCTAAGAAGATTATTGATGCCTGGCTGGCGCTGGAAGATGGACTTAATGTCACAGAAGATGAACCGGTGGGGACGTTGCGAGTCCGCGCACCGCATGCGTTCGGGCAACAACAACTACTTGAGCCGCTTTTGCAGTTTCTTTCGCGCTATCCCCAGTTGGCAGTCGAGTGGATGCTCAACGATAAAACCGTTGATTTTCTGAGCGATAATATTGACTGCGCGATCAGGGTTGGTGCTGAGGTGGATCCGGCCACGGTTTCCGTTTTACTGGCTGAAGTTCCCCGTAGTATGGTAGCGAGTCCAGGACTGCTGGAGCAATATAGCGAGCTTTCTCATCCTGAGCAGTTATCAGCGCTGCCCTGGATTGCCGTGAACACGTTTTTTCAGCATAGCGTTTCGTTGTTGCACCAATTGCGTAATGAGCCAGTCACGTTGAATATTTCACCCAGGTTAAGTACCGACAGTATTTATGTCGCCAGAAATGCCGCGCTGGCGGGGTTGGGAGTGACTATTATTTCAAGCTGGATGGTGGCGGAGGATATTGCCAATGGACGTCTGGTTGCGTTGCTAGCTGAGTGGCATGCGGCGCCGTTGCCTGTACATTTGGTTTATCCATGGGCGCGTTACTATCCGACCCGCTTACGCAAGTTTCTGGCCCTAATGAAGGATGTTATGCCGCAGCTGACGGGGATGAAAGGCGTAGATCAGATATAAAAAAAGCCGACCCGAAGGCCGGCTTTGATATTGATTATGGCTTACTCAACAGGCTGTGGACGTGTTGCTGGCGCAGTCGCTTGATGCGTTGCGCTGTGTCCACCTGCGGCACCTTTGCCTTCAAAGGCGAATGCCGGACGCTGCCAGTCGCTATGACGCGGCGCTTCTGGCACATATTCCGGTGCAGGAGCGCGGGTCATTGGCGCGGTTGCATGGCTGTGCAGGTGTTCAGCATCAGCGCTTGCTGCGACAACTTCAGCCTTAACGACTTCAGTTTCGACGACAGGCGCGGCAACAACGTCTCTCGGCGCTGCAACCTCTTCAACAACTGGCGCTGTTTCCACAACTTCAGCAATCTCTTCAACCACTTCTGGCTGGGGAATAACAACCTCTGCAGGCTCTTCAGCAACCGGTGCAGTCACAACGTCAGCCACAGGTTCGGCTTCAGCGGCGATTTCTTCTGCTACGGGCGCATCAGATGCAGCGATAATTTGCGGTTGTTCCTCGACAGGGGTCGCAATCACTTCCGGATGCGTGGTTTCAACCTGTGTGGTTTCAACAACGGCGGCCTGAGGCTCAGCTACGACAACCTCTGGTCGCACGGCTTCAACCGGCGCAGGGGCATCCACAATGTGTTCAACGGCAGCGGCAGCAACCTGAGGCTCTACGGCGACAGGTGCAGCTTGCTGCTGGACCATTTCCTGTTCGCGCTGTTCTTCAACCAGCTGATCCTGAGGACGTGCAACAGGGTAGCAGATCCAAACTTTACCGGACGCTAATTCTGGAGATGCGCAGGCGACCGTTAACGGCATCGGCGACTGAACCGGATAACGCTCGTCACGGTAACGACGACGACGCTGTCCACTGACGCGCAGATGGCGAGGAGAGCGGCGAGAACGACGCGGCATACCGTTGGCGTCACGAGCTTCGCTGTTGTCTTCCTGCTCAGTCGCAACGACGGCTGGCAGATCAACTTTCGCCAGTTCGGTGCGCTGTGCTGGTACCGGCTGTTCTGTTGGTTGAGCAACAGCAGTTTCAGCGATTGCAGCAACAGTAGCCACTTCGGCTTCAACCGCCGGGCTGTCTGTGAAACGAACTTTCTGAGTCAACTGACGCTGTTTGCGGCGGGTTTGAGGCTGACGTACGCGCTCTTCCTGCTCGGTATCCTGCACAGGTTGTTCAGCCTGGTTCAGCTCTTTAACTTCCTGCTGAGCCTGACGCTTGTCATCGTTACGACGGCGGTTGCGTTCGCGACGCGGCGCCTGCTGTTCATCACCGGATTTCGCTTTGTCTGCAACATCAGTGGTTTGCTGGCGGTTATCGCGAGCTTCCGCATTTTGCTGCTGGGACTGACGACGGTTACGGCGGTTATCTTCACGGTTTTCGCCGTTTTCTGAACGTTCGCTACGGTTGTCACGGTCACCGCGATTATCACGACGATCGTTACGGTCGCGACGATTGTTCTGACGCGGTTTACGACGATCCTGCTGGCGTTCGGTTTTCTCTTCAGCTTTCGGCGCAGGTTGTTCAACCGGTTTCACTTCTTCGCTACCACCGAAGATGGACTTCAGGGCGCCAAAGAAACGGCTAATCAAACCGGGCTGTGCGGCAACGGCTGCGGTTGCTGCTGCAGCTTTAGGTGCGGCGGCTTTCGCGGCAGGTTCCTGCAGAGCAGGGGCTGGCGGAACGTCTGGCATGGCGAAGGTGGCCAGTGCCGGTTGCTCAGGCTGTTTACGCTCGACGTACTCTTCTTCCGTCGGCAATGCCATTGCCTCTTCATGCAGTTTCGGCAGCAGATAGCTCAGGGTCGGTGTTTCTTCCCCTTTACGTACGCGCAGCACAGAATAGTGCGGGGTTTCCATCTGATCGTTTGGCACGATCACACAGCGCACGCCATTCTGACGCGTTTCGATAGCATTAACCGCGGTACGTTTTTCGTTGAGCAGGTAAGAGGCGATCGGCACAGGAACAATAGCGTGAACTTCTTGCGTATTTTCTTTCAGTGCTTCTTCTTCGATCAGACGCAGAATAGACAGCGACAGTGATTCGTTATCACGTACGGTACCGGTGCCGGAACAACGCGGGCACACGTGATGGCTGGATTCACCCAGAGACGGGCTCAGACGCTGACGAGACATCTCCAGCAGACCGAAGCGAGAAATATGACTGATCTGAATACGCGCTCTGTCCTGGCGTACGGCCTCGCGCAGACGGTTTTCAACCGCGCGCTGGTGGCGAACCGGCGTCATATCAATGAAGTCGATTACAATCAGACCGCCGAGGTCGCGCAGACGCAGCTGACGGGCAATTTCATCGGCTGCTTCAAGGTTAGTGTTGAACGCTGTTTCTTCGATGTCGCCGCCGCGAGTTGCGCGTGCGGAGTTGATATCGATAGCGGTCAGTGCCTCTGTGCTGTCAATAACGATTGAGCCGCCGGACGGCAGACGTACTTCGCGCTGGAACGCGGATTCAATCTGAGACTCGATCTGATAGTGGCTGAACAGCGGGATTTCACCGGTGTACAGTTTGATTTTGCTGCTGAAATCCGGACGACCCAGTGCGGCGATGTGCTGACGCGCCATCTCCATCACTTTCGGGTTATCGATAAGGATTTCGCCGATGTCCTGACGTAAGTAGTCACGGAAAGCGCGAACGATAACGTTGCTTTCCTGGTGGATCAGGAATGGAGCAGGGCGGCTGTCAGCGGCTTTTTGAATCGCTTCCCAGTGCTTCAGGCGGAAGCTCAGGTCCCACTGCAGTGCTTCGGCGGATTTGCCGACCCCTGCGGTACGCACGATAAGCCCCATGCCATCAGGCAGTTCCAGGCTTGCCAGCGCTTCTTTTAATTCGGTACGGTCGTCGCCTTCAATGCGACGGGAGATACCGCCCGCGCGTGGGTTGTTCGGCATCAGAACCAGATAACTACCCGCCAGGCTGATAAAGGTAGTCAGCGCAGCGCCTTTATTGCCGCGTTCTTCTTTATCGATCTGAACGATGACTTCCTGACCTTCGCGCAACACGTCTTTAATGTTGGGACGACCATGGGAGTTGTAGTTAGCGGGGAAGTATTCGCGGGCAATTTCTTTTAACGGGAGGAAACCGTGACGTTCAGCGCCGTAATCAACAAAAGCAGCTTCCAGACTCGGTTCAATACGGGTAATTTTGCCTTTATAGATGTTGGCTTTTTTCTGTTCGTGTCCAGGACTTTCGATATCCAGATCGTACAGACGTTGCCCATCTACAAGGGCGACACGCAACTCTTCCTGCTGAGTTGCGTTAATTAACATTCTTTTCATCGTAACTTACTCATTATTCTTACATTGACGACTAAGCTGCGGGCAGAGTAATGCCTTTCCGGGTGTGAACCGATGGCCTCGTGTCTATTCGCGTCGCCAACCTCACGGTTATCGTCAGCTCAAAGAGGCGCAGAGTGTCGGTTGCCTGCATTTCATACGGAAACACAGCGCAATTATCAGGGGAACAGTCTGGGTGTTACTCTCCAGAAAAGCTTCCATATTACCGGTAAGGACTGCAACCCGCAGCCCGCTAACTGCCTGAAAGATCAATACGTCTTACGCCATTGCTGCGTTGATGATCGGTCGGGCAAAATTGGGTCATTCCGGAAAAGTTCTTGTTTTAACAAGATTCAACACGGAAACAACCTCATTATTCCACTGCTAACCTTGTTATAGCAAGATGACTTTTGCCATTTATCACCCGGTTACTCACAGTTTTTTCACTTCCGCGTAGTGATTGCTTTAATAACCACCAAATCGGCTATGTCAAACTTAAGTAATAAGGTATAGCAGTTAATATAAGCATAGAAAAATGTGTGGCGCGAATCTTGATGGCTATTTAAAATCGGCCCCCATGAAAACAGAGACTCCAGCCGTAAAAACAGTTGCCATTACTGCAGACGAAGCAGGGCAACGCATCGACAACTTTTTGCGCACCCAGCTTAAGGGCGTGCCAAAAAGTATGATTTATCGCATTTTGCGTAAAGGCGAAGTGCGGGTGAACAAAAAACGCATTAAACCCGAGTACAAACTCGAAGACGGGGATATTGTGCGTATTCCACCTGTGCGTGTCGCTGAACGTGAAGAAGAGGCCATTTCGCCAAACCTGCAGAAGGTCGCGGCGCTGACCGACGTCATTTTATATGAAGATGACCACATTCTGGTGCTTAACAAACCTTCAGGTACGGCCGTACATGGCGGAAGCGGGTTAAGCTTTGGCGTCATTGAAGGATTACGTGCGTTGCGACCGGAAGCGCGTTTCCTTGAACTGGTGCATCGCCTCGACCGGGATACCTCCGGCGTTTTGCTGGTGGCTAAAAAACGCTCAGCCTTGCGTTCATTGCATGAACAACTGCGTGAAAAAGGCATGCAGAAAGACTATCTCGCGCTGGTTCGAGGCCAATGGCAGTCGCATGTCAAAACCGTGCAGGCGCCGCTGTTAAAGAACATTCTGCAAAGCGGCGAGCGTATCGTGCGGGTGAACCAGGAAGGCAAACCGTCAGAAACACGTTTTAAAGTGGAAGAGCGCTATGCGTTTGCTACGCTTGTGCGCTGTAGCCCGGTGACCGGACGTACGCACCAGATTCGTGTGCATACCCAGTATGCCGGTCATCCAATTGCTTTTGACGATCGCTACGGTGACCGTGAGTTCGATAAGCAACTGGCGGATACGGGGTTGAATCGGCTTTTCCTGCACGCAGCAGCGTTGAAATTTACCCATCCGGGTACGGGGGAAGTGATGCGTATTGAAGCGCCGATGGATAAGCAGTTGAAGCGCTGCCTCGAGGTATTACGCAGTAAAGCCTGATGCGCGGTGCTTATCAGGCCTACAATCGTGTGATGCACCGTAGGCCTGATAAGACGCATCGTGTCGCCATCAGGCAGATCAATCAGGCATTCAACGGGTTCATCTCTTCCCGCCGCAGCATTTGACACAACGCGATAAGCGGCAAACCGATCAAGGTATTTGGGTCACGACCCTCCAGGCGTTCAAAGAGTGCAATACCTAACCCTTCACTTTTGAAACTACCTGCACAATGGAGCGGACGCTCTTTGCGCAGATAATCATCAATTTCCGCCTCGCTTAAATGACGGAAATGGACGTCAAAAGGTTCTACTTCAGTTTGTAAATGTCCGGTCGCAGAATTATACAGCGCCAGTCCGGTGTAAAACGTCACAATATTGCCACGGGCTTTGAGTAATTGTTGGCGCGCATTTTCTTCAGTTAATGGTTTGCCGGTTATTTCACCATCAAGAACACAAATTTGATCGGAGCCAATAATCAGATGCGATGGGTAACGGTGGGCGAGAGATTGCGCTTTTTTCTGCGCCAGTCGCAAGACTAAATGGCGTGGTGCTTCGCCGGGCAACGGCGTTTCATCAACCTCTGGCGCAGCGCATTCAAACGGGATTGCCAGTTTTTCGAGTAAAGCGCGACGCCAGGGGGAGGTAGAGGCAAGAATAAGTTGAGGCATATTTTTTCCCTCGCATATAGCGTATTGATGAGAGCCATTTTAAACTATGGACTTCGACCTACAAGCTGGCTGTAGTGGCTTGTCTTGAGCGATTTTAAGTCGATGACCCGCAATGTGTGCGAATTATTGGCAAAAGGCAACCTCAGGCTGCCTTTTTCTTTGACTATATGACGTTACAAAGTTAATATGCGCGCCCTATGCAAAAGGTAAAATTACCCCTGACTCTTGATCCGGTTCGTACGGCTCAAAAACGCCTCGATTATGAAGGTATCTATACTTCTGATCTGGTTGAGCGCGTCGCCGATTCTGTAGTCAGTGTGGACAGTGATGTGGAATGCTCCATGTCGTTCGCTATCGATAACCAGCGTCTCGCCGTTATAACCGGTGATGCGAAGGTATCGGTTACGCTCGAATGTCAGCGTTGCGGGAAACCGTTCCCACTTCATGTTCACACAACATATTGTTTTAGTCCTGTCCGTTCTGACGAGCAGGCTGAAGCACTCCCGGAAGCGTATGAGCCGATTGAGGTTAACGAATTCGGTGAAATCGATCTGCTTGCAATGGTTGAAGATGAGATTATCCTCTCCTTGCCGGTAGTTCCGGTGCATGATTCTGAACACTGTGAAGTGTCCGAGGCGGACATGGTCTTTGGCGAATTGCCTGATGAAGCGCAAAAACCAAACCCATTTGCCGTATTAGCCAGCTTAAAGCGTAAGTAATTGAGGAGTAAGGTCCATGGCCGTACAACAGAATAAACCAACCCGTTCCAAACGTGGCATGCGTCGTTCTCATGACGCTCTGACCGCAGTCACCAGCCTGTCTGTAGACAAAACTTCTGGTGAACAACACCTGCGTCACCACATCACTGCCGACGGTTTCTACCGTGGCCGTAAGGTAATCGCTAAGTAATCACGCATGACTCAATGGCTTTCCCACTTCTGGTGAGAAAGACAGAGAGTGAACGCGTGATGAAGCTTAGTGAGGCTTTCCCCGGGTAACTGGGGAAACACCTAACCGGGCAGCGACGATACCTTGACACGTCTAACCCTGGCGTTAGATGTCATGGGGGGAGATTTTGGCCCTACCGTGACAGTGCCTGCAGCATTGCAGGCACTGAATTCTAATTCGCAACTCACACTTCTTTTAGTCGGGGATCCCGATACAATCACGCCATTACTTGCCAAAGCTGACTTCGAACAACGTTCGCGTCTGCAGATTATCCCTGCTCAGTCAGTTATTGCCAGTGATGCCCGGCCCTCGCAAGCTATTCGCGCCAGTCGTGGAAGCTCAATGCGTGTTGCCCTGGAGCTCGTGAAAGAAGGTCAGGCACAAGCTTGTGTCAGCGCCGGTAATACGGGCGCACTCATGGGACTTGCGAAGTTATTGCTCAAACCTCTTGAGGGGATTGAGCGTCCTGCGTTGGTGACGGTGTTACCCCATCAGCAAAAGGGCAAAACGGTGGTTCTGGATTTGGGCGCCAACGTAGATTGTGATAGCACGATGTTGGTGCAATTTGCCGTCATGGGTTCCGTGCTGGCAGAAGAGGTTGTTGGCATTGCCAATCCTCGCGTAGCGTTACTCAACATCGGCGAAGAAGAAACGAAAGGTCTCGACAGTATTCGAGATGCTTCAGCTGTGCTAAAAACAATCCCTTCCATTAATTATATCGGCTATCTTGAAGCCAATGAGTTACTGACTGGCAAAACCGATGTGTTGGTCTGTGACGGTTTTACAGGTAATGTCACATTAAAGACGATGGAAGGTGTTGTCAGAATGTTCCTTTCACTGCTGAAATCTCAGGGTGAGGGCAAAAAACGGTCGTGGTGGCTTCTGTTATTAAAACGTTGGTTACAAAAAAGCCTGACAAGGCGATTTAGTCACCTCAACCCCGACCAGTATAATGGCGCCTGTCTGTTAGGATTGCGCGGCACGGTGATTAAGAGTCATGGTGCGGCCAATCAGCGAGCATTTGAAGTCGCGATTGAACAGGCAGTGCAGGCGGTGCAGCGACAAGTTCCTCAGCGAATTGCCGCTCGCCTGGAATCTGTATACCCAGCTGGATTCGAACTGCTGGACGGTGGCGAAAGCGCAAAATCACGAGCACACAGATAACGGTGCGTTTGTGAATGTGGCCAACGTATCAGCGATTTGCTCGTAGCGGTATATAACCAAAAAGTGACTGAGCGTACATGTATACGAAGATTATTGGTACTGGCAGCTATCTGCCTGAACAAGTGCGTACTAACGCCGATTTGGAAAAAATGGTTGAGACATCTGATGAGTGGATCGTCACTCGTACAGGTATCCGTGAACGCCATATTGCAGCGCCAAATGAAACAGTTGCGACGATGGGCTTTGCCGCCGCAAACCGTGCGATTGAAATGGCGGGCATCGACAAAGAACAAATTGGTCTGATTGTGGTTGCTACCACATCATCCACTCACGCATTTCCAAGCGCGGCGTGCCAGATCCAAAGTATGCTGGGGATCAAAGGCTGTCCGGCGTTTGACGTTGCAGCCGCTTGTGCTGGCTTCACTTACGCCCTGAGCGTTGCCGACCAGTACGTTAAATCTGGCGCAGTTAAGCATGCTCTGGTCGTTGGCTCCGATGTCCTTGCCCGTACCTGCGATCCAACCGATCGCGGAACGATCATCATTTTCGGTGATGGGGCTGGTGCGGTTGTACTGAGCGCATCAGAAGAGCCAGGCATTCTCTCCACGCATCTGCACGCTGACGGTCGCTACGGCGAACTGTTGACGCTGCCTAACGCCGATCGCGTGAACCCGGAAAACCCGATCCACCTGACGATGGCGGGTAACGAAGTATTTAAAGTCGCGGTGACCGAGCTTGCGCACATCGTTGATGAAACGCTGGAAGCCAATAATCTCGACCGTTCTGCGCTGGACTGGCTGGTGCCGCATCAGGCTAACCTGCGCATTATCAGCGCGACAGCTAAAAAGCTGGGTATGTCGATGGATAATGTTGTCGTGACGCTCGACAGACATGGTAATACCTCTGCTGCCTCCGTACCGTGCGCGCTGGACGAAGCCGTCCGCGACGGGCGTATTAAAGCTGGGCAGTTGATATTGCTTGAAGCCTTCGGGGGTGGATTCACCTGGGGCTCCGCGCTGGTTCGTTTCTAGTATAAGGATTTAAACATGACGCAATTTGCATTTGTGTTTCCGGGGCAGGGTTCCCAGACCGTTGGGATGTTGTCTGAAATGGCAGCAACCTACCCAATTGTTGAAGAAACATTTGCTGAAGCATCAGCTGCACTGGGCTATGATCTGTGGGCGTTGACTCAGCAAGGTCCGGCTGAAGAACTGAATAAAACCTGGCAGACGCAGCCCGCGCTGTTGACCGCATCCGTTGCGCTTTATCGCGTATGGCAGCAGCAGGGGGGTAAAACACCTGCGCTGATGGCGGGTCACAGCCTGGGCGAATATTCTGCGCTGGTATGTGCGGGTGTTATCGGTTTTGCCGATGCCGTACGTCTGGTTGAACTGCGTGGCAAATTCATGCAGGAAGCGGTTCCGGAAGGCACTGGCGGCATGTCTGCTATTATCGGTCTGGACGATGCCGCTATCGCTAAAGCGTGCGAAGAGTCTGCCGAAGGCCAGGTGGTTTCACCGGTAAACTTTAACTCACCGGGTCAGGTGGTTATTGCCGGGCATAAAGAAGCCGTAGAACGTGCTGGTGTTGCCTGTAAAGCCGCGGGCGCTAAGCGTGCGCTGCCGCTGCCGGTCAGCGTTCCTTCTCACTGCGCGCTGATGAAGCCTGCTGCTGAGAAACTGGCCGTTGAGCTGCAGAAAATCACCTTTAACGCACCGACTGTTCCGGTTGTGAACAACGTTGATGTGAAGTGTGAAACTACGGCAGACGCAATTCGCGATGCGCTGGTTCGTCAGCTGTATAGCCCGGTTCAGTGGACTAAAACCGTTGAATTTATGGCATCCCAGGGCGTAGAGCACCTGTATGAAGTCGGTCCGGGTAAAGTTCTGACCGGTCTGACGAAACGTATTGTTGATACCCTGACTGCTTCGGCACTGAATGAGCCGGCGGCACTGTCTGCGGCGCTAGAGCAATAAAAGAGGAAGACCATGAGTTTTGAAGGAAAAATCGCGCTGGTTACCGGTGCAAGCCGTGGCATTGGCCGCGCAATTGCTGAGACACTCGTTGCCCGTGGCGCGAAAGTTATCGGTACTGCTACCAGCGAAAGCGGCGCGCAGGCCATTAGCGATTACTTAGGTGCAAATGGTAAAGGTCTGATGTTGAATGTGACCGATCCGGCATCTATCGAATCTGTTCTGGAAAATATTCGCGCAGAATTTGGTGAAGTCGATATCCTGGTCAATAATGCCGGGATTACTCGTGATAACCTGTTAATGCGCATGAAAGATGACGAGTGGAACGATATCATCGAAACCAACCTGTCATCTGTTTTCCGTCTGTCAAAAGCGGTAATGCGAGCTATGATGAAAAAGCGTCATGGGCGTATTATCACTATCGGTTCTGTGGTTGGTACCATGGGAAATGCGGGTCAGGCTAACTACGCTGCGGCGAAAGCGGGTCTGATCGGCTTCAGTAAATCACTGGCGCGCGAAGTTGCGTCTCGTGGCATTACTGTAAACGTTGTTGCTCCGGGCTTTATTGAAACGGACATGACGCGTGCGCTGTCTGATGATCAGCGTGCGGGTATTCTGGCGCAGGTTCCTGCGGGTCGCCTCGGCGGCGCTCAGGAAATCGCCAGTGCGGTTGCATTTTTAGCTTCTGACGAAGCAAGTTACATCACAGGTGAGACTTTGCACGTCAACGGCGGGATGTACATGGTTTAACCACGATGAAAAATATTTGCGTTATTGTAGGTCTTGGCCTCAAAATAACGTAAAATCGTGGTAAGACCTGCCGGGATTTAGTTGCAAATTTTTCAACATTTTATACACTACGAAAACCATCGCGAAAGCGAGTTTTGATAGGAAATTTAAGAGTATGAGCACTATCGAAGAACGCGTTAAGAAAATTATCGGCGAACAGCTGGGCGTTAAGCAGGAAGAAGTAACCAACAATGCTTCCTTCGTTGAAGACCTGGGCGCAGATTCTCTTGACACCGTTGAGCTGGTAATGGCTCTGGAAGAAGAGTTTGATACTGAGATTCCGGACGAAGAAGCTGAGAAAATCACTACCGTTCAGGCTGCCATTGATTACATCAACGGCCACCAGGCGTAAGTGAACATCTCCAGGCGGTCATTCGACCGCCTGAGTTTTATCTTTTTATCCCACTTGAATTATTTTCCCTCCCTGGAGGACAACCGTGTCTAAGCGTCGTGTAGTTGTGACCGGACTGGGCATGTTGTCTCCTGTCGGCAATACCGTAGAGTCTACCTGGAAAGCTCTCCTTGCCGGTCAGAGTGGCATCAGCCTGATCGACCATTTCGATACTAGCGCCTATGCAACGAAATTTGCTGGCTTAGTAAAGGATTTTAACTGTGAAGACATTATCTCGCGCAAAGAACAGCGCAAGATGGATGCCTTCATTCAATATGGAATTGTCGCTGGCGTTCAGGCCATGCAGGATTCTGGCCTCGAAATTACGGAAGAGAACGCTCATCGTATTGGCGCCGCTATCGGCTCTGGTATTGGCGGTCTCGGTCTTATCGAAGAAAACCATACCTCACTGGTAAACGGTGGACCGCGTAAGATCAGCCCGTTCTTCGTTCCGTCGACGATTGTTAACATGGTGGCTGGTCACCTGACCATCATGTACGGCCTGCAAGGGCCAAGCATCTCCATCGCGACCGCCTGTACTTCAGGCGTGCATAACATCGGTCATGCCGCACGTATCATTGCATACGGCGATGCAGACGCGATGGTTGCGGGTGGTGCTGAAAAAGCCAGTACGCCGTTGGGTGTGGGTGGCTTTGGCGCGGCACGTGCACTGTCTACGCGTAATGATAACCCGCAAGCGGCAAGCCGCCCGTGGGACAAAGAGCGTGACGGCTTTGTGCTGGGCGACGGCGCTGGCATGGTGGTACTGGAAGAGTACGAGCATGCGAAAGCGCGCGGTGCAAAAATCTATGCTGAAGTCGTTGGCTTCGGTATGAGCAGCGATGCTTACCACATGACGTCGCCACCGGAAAACGGTGCAGGCGCTGCGCTGGCAATGGTCAACGCACTGCGCGATGCGGCTATTGAAGCGGGTCAGATCGGCTATGTCAACGCACATGGTACGTCTACGCCTGCAGGCGATAAAGCTGAAACTCAGGCAGTGAAATCTGTCTTTGGCGATGCGGCAAGCCGTGTGATGGTAAGCTCCACCAAATCCATGACCGGACACCTGTTGGGTGCGGCGGGCGCGGTAGAGTCTATCTTCTCTATCCTGGCGCTGCGCGATCAGGCTATTCCGCCAACCATCAACCTGGATAATCCGGATGAAGGTTGTGACCTGGACTTCGTACCTCACGAAGCGCGTCAGGTTAGTGGTCTGGAGTATGCGCTGTGTAACTCCTTTGGCTTCGGTGGTACCAACGGATCTTTGATCTTTAAAAAGATTTAAGTCCGTCAGGTGATGCGCTAGCATCGATTGCAAATTGAAAAGGTCCGCTTGTCGGGCCTTTTTTTATTCGGTTTTCTGCCCTTGTCCTGTGTTACTCATCCTGCCAAACTAGCGGACCAGAAATAAGGAGCCACCATGTTCTTAATTAATGGCTGCGAGCAAGATATGCTGGCCGCAAGCGATCGAGCGGCCCAATTTGGTGATGGCTGTTTTACCACTGCCTGTATTATCGACGGTGAAATCCCTCTCTTTGCAGCGCATCTTGAGCGTTTACAAGACGCTTGCCAAAAACTGCTGATCTCTTTTGAAGATTGGTCCGAGCTGCAAAATGAAATGAAAATGCTGGCGAAAGGGCACGTACGCGGTGTGTTGAAAGTGATTATCAGCCGTGGCAGTGGAGGCCGGGGTTACAGTGGCAAAAATTGTCATAGTGCGACACGCATCCTCTCCGTTTCAGCCTGGCCCGATCATTACGATCGTTGGCGGCAAGAAGGTATTACGCTGGCGCTAAGCCCAGTACGGCTGGGACGTAATCCACTGCTTGCCGGGCTTAAACACCTGAATCGACTGGAGCAGGTGTTGATTCGCTCTCATCTTGAACAGACGGACGCCGATGAAGCGCTGGTTCTTGACAGCGAGGGATGGGTTACGGAATGCTGTGCGGCTAATTTGTTCTGGCGTAAAGGCGATGTGGTTTACACGCCCCGGCTGGACCAGGCCGGAGTGAACGGTATTATGCGACAATTCTGTATCCGGATGCTGGCACAATCGCCATTCAGTATTGTCGAAGTGTATGCCGGGTTGGAGGAGGTAATGCAGGCTGATGAAATCGTCGTCTGTAACGCGTTAATGCCCATTATTCCCGTGCGTGCCTGTGGCGACACGTTGTTGTCTTCACGTTTGTTATTCGATTATTTAGCCCCACTTTGTGAGCACCCGAATTAGTCATGAAAAAACTGTTACTTGTTGTCCTGTTATTGCTGGTTGTGCTGGGCATTGCCGCTGGAGTGGGAATGTGGAAAGTTCGCCATCTGGCGGACAGCAAATTATTGATTAAAGAAGAAACGATTTTTACGCTGAAAGCGGGGACGGGCCGTCTGGCTCTCGGCGAACAGCTGTATGCAGACAAAGTTATCAATCGTCCGCGCGTGTTCCAGTGGCTGCTGCGTGTGGAGCCCGAGCTGTCGCATTTTAAGGCCGGAACATATCGCTTCACGCCTGACATGACGGTGCGGGACATGCTGCAACTACTGGAAAGCGGCAAAGAGGCGCAGTTCCCGTTACGTCTGGTTGAAGGGATGCGCCTGAGCGATTATCTCAAACAGCTGCGTGATGCCCCGTATATCAAACATACGTTAAGCGACGATAGCTATGAGACCGTGGCCGAGGCACTTAAGCTGGAAAACCCGCAATGGGTAGAAGGCTGGTTCTGGCCAGATACCTGGATGTATACCGCCAATACTACTGACGTAGCGTTGCTAAAACGCGCGCATCAGAAAATGGTTAAAGCGGTGGATACTGTCTGGGAGGGGCGCGCTGATGGCCTGCCTTATCAGGACAAAAATCAGCTGGTAACCATGGCTTCTATTATTGAAAAAGAGACTGCAGTTGCCAGCGAGCGCGACCAGGTGGCTTCGGTCTTTATTAACCGTTTACGCATCGGTATGCGTTTACAAACCGATCCGACGGTGATTTACGGGATGGGTACACGGTATAATGGCAAATTGTCGCGTGTGGATTTAGACACCCCGACCGCCTATAACACCTATACCATTACGGGGCTGCCGCCAGGCCCGATTGCCATGCCGGGAGAGGCATCGTTGCAGGCCGCGGCACATCCGGCAAAAACGCCGTATCTTTATTTTGTGGCTGACGGTAAAGGTGGCCACACGTTTAACACCAATCTTGCCAGCCACAACCGGTCCGTGCAGGATTACCTGAAAGTGCTTAAGGAAAAAAATGGGCAGTAACTATATCGTCATTGAAGGCCTGGAAGGCGCCGGAAAAACCACCGCGCGTAACGTGGTGGTGGAGACACTTGAGCAACTCGGTATTCGTGACATGGTTTTCACCCGCGAACCTGGTGGAACGCAGCTGGCTGAGAAACTAAGAAGTCTGGTGCTGGATATTAAATCGGTCGGTGACGAGGTCATTACCGATAAAGCCGAAGTTCTGATGTTTTACGCGGCGCGTGTGCAGTTGGTCGAAACCGTTATTAAACCTGCACTGGCGAAAGGCGCGTGGGTAATTGGCGATCGTCACGATCTGTCGACCCAGGCGTATCAGGGCGGCGGACGCGGTATCGATCAAAACATGCTGGCAACCCTGCGTGATGCGGTGCTTGGTGATTTTCGTCCGGACCTGACGATCTATCTGGATGTGACGCCAGAAGTCGGGTTGAAGCGTGCCCGTGCCCGCGGCGAGCTGGATCGTATTGAGCAGGAATCTTTCGACTTCTTTAATCGTACTCGCGCGCGTTATCTTGAGCTGGCTGCCAAAGACGCCAGCATTCGTACTATAGACGCTACGCAGCCGTTGGAGGCTGTGATGGCTGATATCCGTCATACCATCACCCAATGGGTGAAGGAGCAGGGCGCATGAAATGGTACCCATGGTTACGACCGGATTTTGAAAAACTGGTAGCCAGCTACCAGACGGGTCGTGGTCACCATGCGTTACTGATTCAGGCGTTACCCGGAATGGGCGACGACGCGCTGATTTACGCCCTCAGCCGCTATTTAATGTGCCAGCAGCCGGAAGGGCATAAAAGCTGTGGACAGTGCCGCGGCTGTCAGCTAATGCAGGCAGGGACGCACCCTGACTACTATTCGCTGCTGCCGGAAAAAGGCAAAAGCACGCTGGGGGTTGATGCGGTACGCGAAGTCAGTGAAAAGCTGTACGAGCATTCGCGTCTCGGCGGCGCGAAGGTCGTGTGGATCCCGGATGCTGCCCAGTTAACTGATGCCGCCGCCAACGCCTTGCTGAAAACGCTGGAAGAACCCCCGGCACAAACCTGGTTTTTCCTCGCCAGCACAGAGCCAGCTCGCTTGCTGGCGACATTACGCAGCCGTTGTCGGTTACATCATCTTGCACCACCGCCGGAGTCGTATGCGATTTCCTGGCTTGCTCGTGAAGTGACTGCGTCGTCAGAAGCGCTGCTGAGCGCGTTACGCCTGAGTGCAGGTTCGCCAGGCGCGGCACTTACGTTGTTACAGGCTGAAAGCTGGGCGCACCGCACAGATTTTTGTGCGGCACTGGGGAACACATTAAACACAGGCGACTGGTATATACTGCTCGCGGCGTTAAACCACGATCAGGCTGCCGCCCGTTTACACTGGCTGGCAACGTTGTTGACCGATGCGTTGAAACGTCCGTATGGCGTTTCCCATTTAACGAATCCTGATGCGCTGGACCTGATATCTTCTATCGCAGAATGGTTATCCGTTGCCCAGATACAGGCGATACTCGGTGACGTTTGTCATTGTCGTCAGCAACTGCTGAACGTGACGGGCGTAAACCGTGAGCTGGTGTTAACCGATCTTATTCTTCGTATTGAGCATTACCTGCAACCAGGCTCCGTACTGCCTGTTCCCCATCTTTGAGAGAGACATTATGTTTTTAGTCGACTCACACTGCCATCTTGATGGCCTGGATTATCAATCTCTGCATAAGGACGTGGACGACGTGCTGGCGAAAGCGGCCGCACGCGATGTGAAATTCTGTCTTGCCGTTGCGACCACTCTGCCAGGATACCGCAGTATGCGCGAACTGGTCGGTGAGCGTGACAATGTCGTTTTCTCCTGCGGCGTGCATCCGTTAAATCAGGATGAAACCTATGATGTTGAGGACCTGCGTCGTTTTGCCGCCGAAGAGGGGGTTGTGGCGATGGGAGAAACCGGGCTGGACTATTTTTACACGCCGGAAACAAAGGTGCGCCAGCAGGAATCTTTTATCCACCACATTCAGATCGGCCGTGAGTTACAGAAGCCGGTTATCGTGCATACCCGCGATGCGCGAGCCGATACGCTGTCTATTCTGCGCGAAGAAAAAGTGACGGATTGTGGCGGCGTACTACACTGTTTTACAGAGGACAGAGAAACGGCGGGCAAATTACTGGACCTTGGATTCTATATCTCGTTTTCCGGCATCGTCACGTTCCGAAATGCAGAGCAGCTCCGTGATGCCGCCCGCTATGTTCCTCTGGACCGGCTATTGGTTGAGACGGATTCTCCCTACCTTGCGCCTGTACCGCATCGTGGAAAAGAGAACCAGCCCGCCATGACTCGTGACGTTGCAGAGTACATGGCCGTAGTGAAAGGTGTTGCCGTTGAAGAACTGGCGCAGGCAACCACTGATAACTTTGCCCGCCTGTTTCACATCGACGCTTCTCGCCTGCAATCTGTTCGTTAACTGACTTTTTTTAAAGCTCGTAATTAATCACTAATGCGAGTAAAGTTCACCGCCACAAAATGGGCGGTGAATAATCAGTTTGACACATTCAGAAACTCATTTTATCGGAATGTGCGGATTTTGCGGCCATTCACGACTGAACTGTGATAGCCGTCAAACAAAAACAAACTGAATTATTTTACTCTGTGTAATAAATAAAGGGTACTTAGATGCCCTGTACACGGCGAGGTTCTCCCCCCTCGCCAATGCGTGAGAACGTAGAATACACAAAATCATTCAAGCGGCATCAAGGCGGCAAGTGAGTGAATTGCAGGAGCTTACCAGAGTAAGTGACTGGGATTTAAGCGCGCAGCCAACGCAGAGGCGGTTTGAAGGATGAAGTGTATAAGCACAAATACTCAGGAGCACTCCTAATTATGTTTAAGAATGCATTTGCTAACCTGCAAAAGGTCGGTAAATCGCTGATGCTGCCGGTTTCCGTACTCCCGATTGCAGGTATCCTGCTGGGCGTCGGTTCCGCTAACTTCAGCTGGCTGCCAGCCGTTGTATCGCACGTAATGGCAGAAGCAGGCGGTTCTGTTTTTGCAAACATGCCGCTGATTTTTGCTATCGGTGTTGCGTTAGGCTTCACCAACAACGACGGCGTATCTGCACTGGCATCCGTTGTTGCTTATGGCATCATGGTTAAAACCATGGCTGTTGTTGCGCCGCTGGTTCTGCATTTACCTGCTGAAGAGATCGCCGCTAAACACCTTGCTGATACGGGTGTTCTCGGGGGGATTATCTCCGGTGCGATTGCAGCGTATATGTTCAACCGCTTCTACCGTATTAAATTGCCTGAGTATCTTGGCTTCTTTGCGGGTAAGCGCTTCGTTCCTATCATTTCTGGTCTGGCTGCCATCTTCACGGGTGTGGTTCTGTCCTTCATTTGGCCGCCGATCGGTACTGCTATTCAGACGTTCTCCCAGTGGGCTGCATACCAGAACCCGGTCGTGGCGTTCGGTATCTATGGCTTCATTGAACGCTGCCTGGTGCCGTTTGGTCTGCACCATATCTGGAACGTTCCTTTCCAGATGCAGATCGGTGAATACACCAACGCTGCAGGTCAGGTGTTCCACGGTGATATCCCTCGCTATATGGCGGGTGACCCGACTGCGGGCAAACTGTCCGGTGGCTTCCTGTTCAAAATGTACGGTCTGCCGGCTGCCGCTATCGCTATCTGGCACTCTGCTAAACCAGAAAACCGCGCGAAAGTGGGCGGTATCATGATCTCCGCGGCGCTGACCTCGTTCCTGACCGGTATTACCGAGCCGATCGAGTTCTCCTTCATGTTCGTGGCGCCGATCCTGTACATCATCCACGCGATTCTGGCTGGTCTGGCATTCCCGATCTGTATCCTGCTGGGTATGCGTGACGGTACGTCGTTCTCCCACGGTCTGATCGACTTTATCGTTCTGTCCGGTAACAGCAGCAAACTGTGGCTGTTCCCGATTGTCGGTATCGGTTATGCGATTGTTTACTACACCATCTTCCGTGTGCTGATCAAAGCGCTGGACCTGAAAACTCCGGGTCGTGAAGATGCTACCGAAGACAGCAAAGCAGGTGCGTCCGGCGAAATGGCTCCGGCTCTGGTTGCGGCATTCGGCGGTAAAGAAAACATCACTAACCTTGATGCGTGCATCACCCGTCTGCGTGTCAGCGTGGCTGACGTTGCCAAAGTGGATCAGGCTGGCCTGAAGAAACTGGGTGCGGCGGGCGTTGTGGTAGCTGGTTCCGGTGTTCAGGCGATTTTCGGTACTAAGTCCGATAACCTGAAAACTGAAATGGATGAGTACATCCGTAACAGCTAAGCAGTAAGAAGTTGGGGAGAACTAAGGCAGCCTGCGGGCTGCCTTTTTTATTGTATTAATTAGCCTGAACGCGAATCGGCGCGGTAGCAGCGAACAACCACGGACGAGCCTCTGCATTTACGTGAGGGGATAACGTCTCTCTGACCTGCTGGTGGTAATCATCAATCCACTGCTTTTCAGCTTCATTCAACAGATGCAGTTCAACCAGATTCAAATCAATCGGCACCAGCGTCAGCGTTGAGAAACGACAAAAACCAGGACGACTGTTGATAATCTCCACCTGATTCTCAATACGGATCCCATACTGTCCGGCCAGATAATAACCCGGCTCGATGGTGATGATATTGCCTGCGACCAGTGGCCACGGGTTTACTTTTTTGGCGATGCGATGGGGTTGCTCATGAATAAGCAACTGGTGACCCACGCCGTGTCCCGTGCCATGATCAAAATCCAGTCCCAGCTCCCACAACGCCCGGCGGCTAAAGGCATCCAGTTGATGGCCCTGAGTCCCACTGGGAAACTGCAGCGAAATAAGCGACAAAAAGCCTTTCAACACGGCTGTGTAATGTAGGCGACGTTGCGGATCCTGTGGGCCAAATGCGAGGGTACGCGTCGTATCCGTCGTACCATTGTGGTACTGGCCACCGGAATCATTCAGATACATGGCCTGCGAGGTAATTGGCGTATTGGTCTTTTCACTGGAGTGGTAATGGCACATTGCGGCATTGCTGGCAGAGGCCGAAATCGTGCTGAAACTTTGCTCGATAAATCCCGGCTGCTGCTGGCGAAATTCCAGTTGCTTGGCCTGCGCTTCCAGCTCGGTGACCGGATTGCCTGCCGCTTCGCGCAAAGGAACTTCATGGGCCAGCCAGGCAAGGAAGTTTACCCAGGCTGCGCCATCTTGTTCATGGCATTCCCGATAGCCTGCCAGTTCAACGTCATTTTTGTGGGATTTCATCAGAGTGATGGGATCGGGCGCCCAAAGAACGTTGCCACCGTGTTCTTCAATGGCAAAACGCAACGCGACCGGGGCGTAGTCTTTATCGACCAGGAAGCGCTTCCCATTGGCCAACTGCTGGCAGCGAGTCAGAAAACTCTCTTGCGGGGCCAGCGTGAGCGTGTTCAGTAGTGATGCGGGGAGTTGCTGCGTTTTATTGCTATCCACAAACCATTCCAGCTCACCGCTGCGATGGAGCAGGGCAAACGAAAACGGCACTGGCACCATGGCCAGATCCGAACCGCGTACATTCAACAGCCATGCAATGTTATCCGGCAGGGTAATTGCCAGCACGTCAGCCTGGTGTTGAGCGAGTTGTTCCACGACGCGGGCACGCTTTTGCGTGCTGCTTTCCCCGCTGATTTCAATGGGCATTTCACGAATGATGCCGCAGGGGGCTGCCGGTCGGTCTAGCCATACCTGGTCAAAAGGATCTTGCTCAAGAGGTACCAGCTCGCAATGCGTTGCCGACAAGGCTTCAAACTGGCTGTTGACCATCAGCAGCGGTTCAAAGCCGATACGTGTAACCGCTGCAACGTGAGACTGCAAATAGTCGGCCAGCGGCTCATCGTGTAAATGATGAATTTCAAATTCATCCAGCGAGACTTCATTGCGTACCTGGACCTGATAGCGTCCATCGACAAACATTAACGCGCGATCCCGAAGGACCAACGCGAGGCCGGCAGAGCCGCTAAAACCGGTCAGCCAGGCCAGTTTATTGTCATGCGGCGTACAATCTTCACTTTGATGAGCATCGGCGCGCGGAACAATCATGCCATCCAGCCCCTGCGCTATCAGCAGGTTGCGCAGGGCGGAAAGAGGAGTTGAGTTGTGCATAGTTACCTTCAGGTCTTAACGGAACGGCGGTTCGTTGAACGTACGTAATTTACGGGAGTGCAGTCGGTCGCCTTCAGCACGCAGACGATCGATAGCCCGGATACCTATTTGCAGATGCTCAGAAATGGCACCTTCATAAAAACGGTTGGCCTGACCAGGCAGTTTGATCTCACCGTGCAGTGGCTTGTCGGAAACGCACAGCAGCGTGCCGTACGGAACGCGGAAACGATACCCCTGAGCGGCGATGGTGGCGCTTTCCATATCGATAGCCACTGCGCGGCTGAGGTTGAAACGCAGCGCAGAAGCGGAATAGCGTAGCTCCCAGTTACGATCGTCGGTGGTGACGACGGTACCGGTACGCAGGCGCTGTTTAACCTCTTCACCGGGCATACCGCTGACTTCTTTGGTCGCGTCATACAGTGCGCGTTGAACTTCCGCTATGCTCGGAATTGGAATGTCCGGCGGCAGTACGGCATCCAACACGTGGTCGTCACGCAGATAAGCGTGGGCCAGAACATAGTCGCCGATCGCCTGGCTTTCACGCAGCCCGCCACAGTGACCAATCATCAGCCAGACGTCAGGACGCAGTACAGCCAGATGATCGCAAATGGTTTTGGCGTTAGACGGGCCAACGCCGATATTAACCAGCGTGATCCCCTGACCGTCGGCGGTGATTAAATGCCAGGCGGGCATCTGATGTTTCTTCCAGGCGAGATCGGAGATCGCTTCTTCAGGCGCTTCAGTTTCAGCGGTGATCCAGATCCCGCCCGCGCAAGAAAGCGCGATATATGGGCTATCAGGGTCGAGGATCTGGCTGCACCCCCAACGCACAAACTCATCGACATAGCGGGTGTAGTTGGTGAACAGCACAAACGGCTGAAAATGTTCAACCGGTGTTCCCGTGTAGTGGCGTAGTCGCGCCAGCGAAAAATCTACTCGTCGGGCGTCGAAGTGTGACAACGGGGAGAATTCCGCCGGATGATAGGTACCGTCTGCTGTTTCATCGCCAATCTGTGACAGCTCGGTTGTGGGGAAATGGCGCGTTAGGCCGGCGCTCATCGAGCGGTCGAGCGTCAGTTCAGAACCGTCAATGACATACGGATAGGGAATTTCATGCTGCGACGGCTCGACGGAGATATGCGCATCATAATCCTGATACAGCAGCGTGAGTTGTTCTTCAAGATACGGACGAAAAAGCGACGGACGGGTAATCGTAGTGGTGTAGCAGCCCGCATGGGTAAAACGACCATAGGCGCGGGTTTTCGGGGGATTGGTGGCGCTGCCATCCCAGGTGACACACAGTGATGGGTAAACAAAAAGACCGTTATGGCGGGCGATTACATCAGGGAGCGTCCCTGTTTCAATATACTTACCAATGGCGCTACGCAGTGCTTTAACCGACTGCTCGTACAGCGCGTCCAGTTTATCCAGTGCCTGAGCCGGGGTCAGGCTGGAGCCCTTATTGTTCATGTCTGTCTCCTTGTTCCACAGATGTACTGCTCTCCCGATAGTATGTCACAGGAATGTGAAACAAAAGTCAGACGTTGAGGAAGATTGTGCGAAGACCGGACGGCCTCCGCACTCAGGCTTAACCGTGCTGCTTATCCCGCATCAGCAATGCTGTAGTGGCGGAAATAAGACAACCCGCCATCAGATAAATGGCCACACTGTGCCAGTCTCCGCCGGAAAATGTCACCAGTGCAGCAGCAATGAAGGGGGTAAAACCGCCGCCAACCACACTTGCTACCTGATAGCCAACGCCCGCGCCGCTGTAGCGATAGCTTGCGCCAAACAAACCGGTAAACATAGGCTGCTGCACGCAGACCACCATATCGTGTGCAATGTTGGCCAACATAATCGCGAAGAACACGATCCAGAAAATGGATTGCGCTTCTAACGCCATAAAGAACGGGAATGCGCTGAGCGTCCCGACCAGTGCGCCGGTAATGTAAACGCGCCGGCGACCAAAGCGGTCGGCGAGCCAGGCAAAGCAGGGGATGGTCAGACAGCTCAGCCCACCCACCAACAAGCCGATATTCAGAAACAGTTCGCGAGGTAAGCCCAGATTCTGCGTGGAGTAATTAAGGGCAAACGCGGTGACGATATACATCGTCAACAGTTCACACAGGCGCAGAGCGATAATTTTCAAAAACGCACCTGGATGACGGATTAACGCCTCTACTACCGGTAGTCTCTTTTTCTCTGGTTGCGGTGCCTGCTTCTGCTGTTCGAATTCGGCCGATTCATCCATTCGGTTACGCATCCACAACGCGCCCAATACCAGCACGATGCTGAACAGGAATGGAATACGCCAGCCCCAACTCAGGAACTGCTCATCGGTAGTTTGCGAGCTAATCAGCGAGACCAGACCGGTAGAAAGCAGTAGCCCGACGCCATAACCGACCTGAACGCCGCTGCTGTAGAACGCTTTTTTATTTTTCGGCGCGCTTTCGACGGAGAGCAACGCCGCGCCACCCCATTCACCGCCAACGGCGAATCCCTGAATAGCACGCAGCGTCACCAGCAGAACGGGAGCCCACCAGCCAATGGCGTCAAAGGAAGGAATGATCCCTATCAGTGCAGTGGCGATCCCCATCATCCAGACGGTGAGCATCAGCATACGTTTACGCCCCAGACGATCGCCGAAGTGGCCGAAGATCACCCCGCCTAACGGGCGGAACAAAAATCCGACGCCAAAGGTAGCAAATGCGGCAAGTGTCCCCATCGCCGGGCTGACTTGCGGGAAGAACTCGCGGTTAAAGACCAGTGCGGCAGTGATGCCGTAAAGCAGAAAATCATACCAGTCGACCACGGCACCCGCGAAGCTACCAAGCGCAGCGCGTCGGGCGCGGTTAAGCGAAGAGGCGTCCTGTTGGGGACCCGTGGAGGTGAGGGAGGAATCCATAGTTATCCTGTCTGTACTGTTTTTTGTTATTAGTATTTGAGTTGGGTTACACACATTGCAGTCGCAATATTAACGACCGTTATGAGATTACCGCGACAGACGAGAAGTGAAAACGATTATCTCCCTCATCTGATGGCAACATGAAAAATAAGACGAATGAGAAATCTGAACCTGGTGGAATCGTGGCCTGTCAGGAGTGTTCTGATTTCAGGCGGAGCATTAGGAGCGCTGTATTTGGGGAAGTTATAAACCCACTTTCATAATGGTATACGGAGATTCGGTGAAACCACATCGCTCATAAGCACGAATCGCACGCCCGTTATCTCCGTGGACATATAAGCGAAGCTCCAGTGCCTTTTCTGATTTAGCTTCTTTTGTAAGATGTTTGATGAGCTCATCAGCTAATCCCATCCCACGATGCTCCGGGGCGATATAAAAGCTTTGGATCCACCAGTAGTCATTTCCATGAAAAGCACTCCATTCTTTTACGACAGAGGTATTGGCGATCACTGTTCCTGAAGAATCTTCCATGGCCCAATATTTTGAACGTGGGTTTTCACAAAACGCCGAGGAAACGCCACGCTCCACAGCAACAAGGTCAATCACTGAACCTTCAGATTCTTGTGCTTCCTGAGTGGTGAATTCGATGATTTTGTTGATATCGTCAGGGGTAGCTGGTCGAATAAAGTAGTTCGTAAGTCTGGCTCTCATTAGCGTTGCATCGACCCGTTGAACTCACAGCACGGAGCGGACATTGCTGACTGAGCTGAAGGTCCGCTGTGAGCGAAATATAGTCATTCGTACCCTGAGAATTACACTTTGAAGTGATTCAGGGTATGCGCTTACTGGTTACGAATATTGAGCGAGAATCATGTGATGATCGCCGCTTTTCTTTCGAGCCAGTAGGTGCTCCACGTTCGCTAACGAATACTCAGGGCATGCAGATAAACTGCTGGCTATATTTCTTTCGAAGAGCGTGGAATGCATACCAATCCCCGATAAAAAGGAGTTGGTGATGACTGTGACTAATCAATTTGCTGCGCACGTTGGTCTGGACTGGGCTGATAAAAAACACGATGTCTGTGTTCAGTTTAAAAACGGTGAACGCGTATTCGATGTGATTGAACATACAGCAGAAGCGCTTGATGCCTGGCTTACTGAGTTACACCAGAAAGTAAAAGG
Source organism: Citrobacter sp. C13 (assembly GCF_014596815.2). NCBI lineage: Bacteria > Pseudomonadati > Pseudomonadota > Gammaproteobacteria > Enterobacterales > Enterobacteriaceae > Citrobacter > Citrobacter sp. C13. The sequence goes on along the minus strand of NZ_CP115024.1, from coordinate 2,931,079 downwards.
TAGAATCGCAATAGCTCTCGAACTGAAGAAGGGCCCCGTGGTATATGCTCTTCAAAAATACCCCTTTATCACCGTTTTCCCCGTCCACGCATTGTCCCTGGCTCGTTATCGGCAAGCCTTCTCGCCCAGCGGCGCTAAAGATGATCCGCAGGATGCCGAGCTGGCATTAGAGTTAATGCTGCGTTACCCCCAGAAGATAAAAGCTATTGAACCCGACAATGCGGATATTCGCTTACTGCCCTTACCGAGCAACGTGTTGCGAGTATTGATAATGCGATCCCATTGACTACAGACCCGAGTGTTATAGAGGCTAATGCTTTGATGGCAGCAGCACTGGCGACACAAATTAAAGTCGTGAGTGAAATCATCAAAACCTATGACGAACGAATCGAAACGCTGTTTGACACATTGCCAGATGCGGGGCTGTTCAAATCACTTCCGGGCATGGGACCGTGCATGGGCCCACGGATGCTTGCTGCACTTGGTGATAACCGTGACCGGTTTAACAGCGCTGAAGAAATTCAAAACTACGCAGGTATAGCACCGGTGACCGAACGAAGCGGCCAAAAATCCTGGGTTCACTGGCGATGGCAATGTGCCAAGTTCGTCAGGCAGACCTTTGTTGAATGGGCTGCCAAGACGGTTAATTCATCATACTGGGCCAAACTGTATTATCAGGGCCTCAGAGAAAAGGGCAAATCTCATCAGTCTGCGATCCGGGCACTGGCGTTCAAATGGATAAGGATCATTTACCGCTGCTGGAAGGCCAGAACCTGTTATGACGAAGCGAAATATTTGCTGGCTCTCGAAGCGAGACACTCGCCCTTACTGAAGCCATAAAAAGCTTGTCGAATGTCTCAGGGCGTGAAGCGGACGCCCGCATAGCGTTAACAGGCGTCCGATATTTTGAAGTGGGCAGATTACTTAACTCGTTTACCCGTTTCGTCAATGACCTTCTCACCATCCTCTTTGGTAAACACTCCTTTCTGACCTTCCGGTAGAATATCCAGCACCATTTCGGAGGGACGACAAAGACGTGTGCCGATCGGTGTCACTACAATCGGCCGATTAATCAGGATCGGATGCTGAAGCATAAAATCAATCAACTGCTCATCAGAAAACTTGTCTTCATCAAGACCCAACTGCTCATAAGGTTCGACGTTCTTACGCAGCAATGTACGTACTGAAATGCCCATATCTGAAATCAGTTTGCTAAGTTCATCACGAGTCGGGGGAGTATCGAGATAATAAATAATGGTTGGTTCGTTACCGCTGTTACGGATCATCTCCAGCGTGTTACGTGAGGTGCCACAGGCTGGATTGTGATAGATGGTAATGTTGCTCATATCTGTATCTCATTACAAAGTGATGGAGAGCCGCAACGCCAGCGCGGCCAGAGTGATAAACAGCACGGGCAGAGTCATGATAATGCCGGTGCGGAAGTAATATCCCCATGTAATCGTTATATTTTTCTGGGCAAGCACATGCAGCCAAAGCAGGGTTGCCAGACTGCCAATCGGGGTGATTTTCGGGCCTAAATCGCAGCCGATCACGTTGGCATAAATCATTGCCTCTTTGACGACGCCAGTCGCCGTACTCCCATCAATCGACAGCGCGCCAATCAGCACTGTCGGCATATTGTTCATCACCGACGACAGGAACGCGGTCAGAAAGCCGGTGCCAAACGTTGCTGCCCATAATCCCTTTTCAGCCAGCAGGTTTAGCACGCCAGACAGATACTCCGTTAACCCTGCATTGCGGAGGCCATAGACAACCAGGTACATGCCCAGCGAAAAAATAACGATCTGCCATGGCGCACCGCGCAGGACTTTTCCGGTGTTGATGGCATGACCTCTTTTCGCCACTATAAACAGTACTGCTGCGCCAGTAGCCGCTATCGCACTGACCGGGATCCCCATAGGCTCCAAAACAAAGAAACCGACAAGCAGCAATAACAGGACAATCCAGCCCACCCTGAACGTTGCCGGATCTTTTATCACACTGGCAGGAGTCTTCAGCAGCGAAACGTCATACGTCGCCGGAATGTCCCTGCGGAAGAAGAGATGCAGCATGACTAGCGTGGCCGCAATCGCTGCCACATCTACGGGGATCATAACGGAGGCATACTGCGTAAAGCCCAGACCGAAAAAGTCCGCCGAGACGATATTCACCAGGTTAGAAACAATGAGCGGCAGGCTGGCCGTATCTGCTATAAATCCTGCGGCCATCACAAAGGCCAGTGTTGTGCCCTTGCTGAATCCCATTGCAAGCAGCATCGCAATCACAATTGGTGTCAGAATCAGCGCGGCGCCGTCATTGGCGAACAAAGCAGCGACAGCGGCACCGAGCAACACTATCCAGGAAAACAGCAGGCGACCACGCCCGTTACCCCAGCGGGAGACGTGCAGTGCGGTCCACTCAAAGAAACCGGCCTCATCGAGTAGCAGACTGATGATAATGACCGCAATAAATGCCGCTGTCGCGTTCCAGACGATATTCCAGACAACGGGAATATCATTGATATGGATGACACCGGTTACCAGCGCCAGCACAGCCCCGATACTCGCACTCCAGCCAATGCTCAAGCCTCTGGGTTGCCAGATCACCAGTATCAGCGTCAGTAAAAATATACTCCCTGCCAAAAGCATCTCAGACTCCGTTATATATGATTATGTAAATGTGTTTTCATTTCTCAACAGGAGGTGCAGGCTGATTTATCCAGCCATTCACGCACATCCTCTCGCATACACTGCCAGGACGTTGTGATTGTCTCAGCTGCCCATGCCGGTATGTGGGGTGACAGACGATAATGGATCCATTTGCCTTCACGACGATCCAGAACCAACCCAGCCTCGCGAAGAATAGCCATATGTCGCGAGACTTTGGGCTGTGATTCGGAAATGGTTGCGCAGATATCACAGACGCACAGTTCTCCTGACTCCCGGAGAATCATGACGATGGCGAGCCGGGTTTCATCCGACAGGATTTTGAAAAGCTGAACAGGTTGTAGCATTTTTCACTCCGTTCCCTTTAGAATATACATATGGTAAATCATATGTGTTAAATTTGAAATCATCTGATCTCTCCGGAGTAGAAAAATGGAACAATTTCCAGCACTGAATAGTGAATGCTTTGATCAACACATCGCCGAGCGCCTGCACCTGCACGAGCCGCCGCGGATTCTGATCCTATATGGCTCAGTTAGAGAGCGCTCCTACAGCCGCTTTGCTGCGGAAGAAGCTGGTCGCCTGCTGGCAGCGATGGGCGCGGAGGTAAAACTATTTAATCCCTCAGGTTTACCCCTGCCGGATGATGCGCCAGATACACATCCTAAAGTCGCCGAGCTGCGCGGTCTGGTCAGATGGTGTGACGGGATGGTGTGGAGTTCTCCGGAACGGCACGGGGCTATGAGCGCAGTTATGAAGGCGCAGATTGACTGGATACCATTAAGTGAAGGCGCAGTTCGTCCTTCGCAGGGCAAAACACTTGCGGTAATGCAGGTTTGCGGAGGTTTACAGTCCTTCAATGCAGTGAACCAGATGCGTATTCTGGGCCGGTGGATGCGGATGTTTACGATCCCTAACCAGTCCTCCGTAGCCAAGGCATGGCAAGAGTTCGACGAAAACGGACGAATGAAACCTTCGTCATGGTATGACCGCATTGTCGATGTAGCCGAAGAGCTGTTTAAAATCACTCTGCTGCTTAAGGGGCAAACCGGCTATCTTGCGGATCGTTACAGCGAACGAAAAGAGAACCATCAGGAGCTTTCATCCCGTGTCAATCAGGACAAAATATAACGTTGTTCTTTGCATAAGCTTAACAACGTCGGCTATTGGCACACCGCGGACGTCGGTATGAAGCAACCCAGCGCCCGTTAATATTAAGCGGAAAGATGAATTAGCGTGTCTCCCCGTTTCGTCATCCTCTTCGCGTTTTACTTAATCCTGCCTTTGTTGCTGTGCATACAGCGACGTGTTATCACTCGGTAAACTGCATTTCACGGGTTGCTATGGTGCAGAGAGTAATCCCTGAACACCGTTGTCTGCGGTTTATGAACCGATGATTCATATGGTTTTGACTGGTTCTAAACGCATGATGGTTGATGACAGAACGCTGCAACATGATCCAGCCCAGAACCGTTGAAATGTTACCTGGGCGGACTGAAGTCATCGTAGCACGAGTGATATAACCGGCGACCTGTTGAAGCCATGGTACCATTACAGACTGTATCATCTACCTCACTACACACATCGGCCTGCCAGATACCGGTTCGGGGTGTATCTCCGTATCCACGCTGAATACGGTTCTCAGCAATCCAGGGTTCATCACCACTTCTGGTGTGCCTTGCGCCATAACATGTCCGTTCGCCATGACCACCAGATGGTCGCAGTACCGGCTGGCCTGATTAAGGTCGTGCAGCACGGCGACTACCGTTTTCCCCTGAGCCCGGAGTTCCCCCATCAGCCGCATCAGTTCCACCTGGTGATTGATATCGAGATAGGTGGTTGGCTCATCGAGTAGTACAACGGGCGTATCCTGCGCCAGGACCATCGCCAGAAATGCGCGCTGTCGCTGACCGCCAGAAAGATCAGTTAACCGTCGTTCGGCAAGATGTTGGATCCGCGTCTGGCTCATAGCATCATGGACCCGCGTATTGTCTTCAACGGAGAGACGCCCCCAGAGTGACAACCACGGGTTGCGACCGTACGAAACAAGCTCCTGGACGGTGATCCCCTCGGGAGTTAAATGGTGCTGGGGCAGCAGCGCCAGCCTGCGGGCTAGCTGGCGTGATGAGAGCGTATTGATGGCACTATCGCCGAGAAATACGCCACCGGACTGCGGTGTTAACAGTCGTGAAAAACAGTTTAACAACGTTGATTTCCCGCAGCCGTTGGGGCCGAGCAGGGCGGTTGTCTTCCCTGCTGGTAGGGCGAGTGAAACACCATCAAGCACCTTGTTTGTACCGTAACAGACCGTCAGATTTTCAGTTCGTAATGTCATTTATCGCATTCTCACAAGCAGCCAGACAAACCATGGTGCACCGATAATGGCGGTCAGCACGCCAGCCGGAAGCTCCAGCGGGGGATGAATAATTCGTGCCAGCAGGTCGGCAATCACCAGTAGCAACGCACCTGTCATGGCCGAAATGGGCAGCAGCCAGCGGTGACGTCCACCTGTAATGCTGCGCACCATATGCGGCACCACGAGACCAATAAAGCTAATTGGGCCGCAGACTGCCACGCCGGTCGATGTCATGGCGACGGCCAGTAGCAAAGCCTGGAGCCGGATACGCGGCACCGACACACCGAGCGTGGTGGCGCGCGCATCGCCCAATGCCAGGAGGTCGAGATCGCGGCAAAAACGCAGACTCAGCGGCAGAAACAAAATCAGCAGCGGGGCGGCTATTTTCACAAAGCTCCAGTCACGGCCCCATAAGCTGCCGGTCAGCCACAGCAGGGCGCTGTTCACATCCTGTGGACGCGAAAGCATCAGATAATCCGTCAGACTGGCCCAGCAGGCAGAGAGCGCAACACCCGTGAGCGCCAGCTTCATCGGCTGACTGGTGTTCGCCAGCATTCTCAGCAGGATCAGGCCCGTTATGCCTCCGGCAAAGGCCAGCAGCGGCAGAGCAATCACCGGTAGTGACGGTAAGAGAAGCAGTGCGCCTACAGAGGCAAGGCTGGCGGCATGGTTTACGCCGAGAATATCCGGCGATGCCAGAGGGTTACGCACGATCCCTTGTACCAGCACGCCTGCCACCGCGAGGGCTGCACCGACAAGCAACGCCAGCAGTAGCCGCGGCAGGCGGTAGGCCGTTAACACGTAATGATATTCGCGCCCGGTCTGCCAGTCGGTCAGCAGGGCACGCCAGGGAACGGCGATCACCCCCATTTGTAACGACAGAACCGAAAATCCTGCCAGCGTGAGGGCGATGAGAATGACTATCGCAATTTTCATCCACGCCTCCTGACCAGCCAGACAAAACAGGGCGCACCAATCAGCGCCACTACTGCCCCCGCGGGCAATTCGCCGGGGAAGGCCAGCGCTCGGGCCAGAACATCAGCCAGCAGCAGCAGCGTGGCGCCCATCAGCATGCTCATCGGCAGGACTTTGCGCTGATCGAATCCCACCCAGAAGCGAGCCAAATGCGGCATCAGGAGACCGATAAACGCCACCGGGCCTGCCACGCTGACGCAGGTACCGACCAGAAGCAGCACCAGAATATTGATGATCAAACGGAGCTTCGGCAGATTCACCCCCAGCGTGCGGGCGGTGCTGTCACTGACGTTAAGCAGGTTCAGTTGATTAGCCAGCAGCAATACCACCGGTACAGCAACCGCCACCATTGGGAAAAGCTGCCAGAACTCCTGCCAACGTGCGTGGGATACGCCTCCCGCTAGCCAGTAAAAAATGCCGTAAGCGTGATCTTCCGTCAGCAGCAGGGTGATGCGGGTAAGGGCCATACAGAAAGCCGAGAACGCGATGCCCGCGAGGATCAGTTTGTTTCTGTCCTGGGTGTGGCGAAATCCACCACCTGCGGTCATCACCATCAGCCAGCTTACGCCGCCACCGCAGGCGGCGATAAAGGCGATGGAGTAACCCGTAACGGGCGCAGGGCTGATAGCGCTGGTAAGCGCCATCGCCAGCGCTGCGCCACTGTTAATACCGAGTAGTGAAGGGGAGGCCATTGCATTATGCGTCAGGGTCTGCAGCAGCGTTCCCGCCAGAGCCAGGCTTGCGCCGATCAAAATGGCGACTAGGCTTCTCGGCAAACGAAGGTTTTGCACCAGCGCTTGTGGAAGCGTCGGCGTATGGCCTGGCAGCAGGGCGTGAATGGCATCAACGCCAGAAACAGGAATGGCCGAGTAGCAAAACAGACTCAGCCAGAAGATAGCGATAAGCGCGACAAGGGGAAGCCCCCACTGTAGCGCTGGATGTTTGAAAACTGTCATTTCACATCGGATAAAGGCTGGTGGTGAAAGATTTTTACCGTGTCGCTGGCAATACGTTCGGCTGCGAAAATGCCGCGCATTCGCGCCCAGGCGTTACTGTCGACCGACGCCGTCTGCTGCTTCTGCGCCGCAGTTAACATCTGCCACAGCGGGTCTTGTTGCCAGCGTTTCACGATGCTCTCTTCACGATAGTGCGCGACCAGCAGCCATGCCGGATTGAGCGCCAGCAGCTGTTCCAGACCGATGGAAGGCATAGACGAACCCGCCATAGCCGCAGGCACCGTCAGCCCCAGAGAGGTCAGGACGCCCCCGGTCCAGGTCTCCTGCGTGTGCAGGTTGAACTGCTGCTCTCGGGACGTACCAAACACCACCATCGTGTCTTTTGGCAGTTGGCTGGCCCACTCTGACATCTGTTGTTGGTGTTGCGCCAGGCGTGACTGCATCTGTGCCTTTTTACCCACGATTTCACCGATGATGGCCGCAGACTGAAGATTTTCAGCGTAGGTTTCATTGCGGGACTTGAGCAGCAGCACCGGTGCGATTTGCTGTAAGGCGCTGTGAATACCCGCATGGCGGCTGCTGTCGGCAATGATCAGATCCGGTTTCAGCGCGCTGATGGCTTCTAAACTCGGCTGCGCACGCGTGCCGACAGACTGCCAGGGTTTCAGATGGGTACGAACCTCTGGAAGAATGCGCATGGCATCGTTATCGTCGGCAATGCCGACCGGACTGACATCGACAGCAGCCAGTGCGTCCGCGAACGACAGTTCCAGCACCACTATCCGTTGTGGCGTTTTATCAAGCGTAAAGGTGCCATGTTCGTCATGAACCGTGGCGGCAAAAGCATGGCCGGTGAGCAGCAGAGCGGCGAATAGTGTGCGTAATGGTGTGAACATGTAAATTGCCTGCGTCGGGTGGCGTTTCGTTTGCCCGACCTACAAAACAGCATGCAGGCCGGGTAAACGGGGTTTAGAACTTCAACGAACCCTGCATATACAGCGTGCGCGGCTGGCCTGCGTAGATGCCTTTGTTGTTGTCGTCGTAAGAGCGGGTGAAATACTCTTGGTCGAAGATATTTTTCACGCCGAACGCCAGGTTCAGGTCTGCCATCTGTGGACCAAAGTCATAGGCTACGCGTGCGCCCCAGAGCATAAAGCCAGGGATGCGACCGGTACTGCCGTCAGCGCTCTCTTTAACAGTGTTGGCGTTATCCGCAAACTGGCTGGACTGGAAATCGCTATTCAGGTTGAAGGTCCAGCTACCCGGCTTATAGTCCACGCCCAACGTGCCTTTGTGTTTTGGCGAGAACGGCACCTGATTGCCATAGGTATCGCCTTTCTCGCGGATCTCAGCGTTCACATACGCATAGCTTGCGTAGACCGAAACGTTGTCGAGCGTTGGCGTCAAAGTGCCGAGATCATAGCGAGCCTGGGTTTCCAGCCCGGTATGGCGTGTTTTACCGCGTGCCGTAACGGTGTCGTTGGTTTGGTTGGAGTCGTACTGATTATTAAAGTTAATCAGGAACAGCCCCATTTCCGCCGTCAGCGCGCCATCGTCGTATCGGGTTCCGAGCTCCCAGGTTCGCGCTTTTTCCGGTTCCACATTGCCGCTTTGCACAGCCTTGCCAATTTGGCTGTACTGTACGGTGCCGAATGAGCCTTCAGTGTTTGCATAGAGATTCCAGCTATCAGTCAGGTGGTAAAGCACGTTTAGCGCCGGAAGTGGGGCGTTGTAGCTCACTTCCTCATGTGTGCCTTTGATGGCGTTGTTCTGGTATGACTCGATATGTTCAAAGCGCATACCCGGTGTGATAGTCCAGTTGCCAATGTCGATTTTGTCATCCAGATACCAGGCGTGCGCTTCGGTGCCGGAACGAGTGTCGCGATCGTAAGGGCTGGCGCTGGACGGGAGTTGCCCGCTGCTGGTGGCGGTGTAGTAACGCATTTCGTGCGTTGACTCGCTCACATAGCGGTATCCCACGCCCACTTCGTGCGCGGAAGGACCCACCATAAAGCTCTGGCTGTAGCGCGGTTCAATGCCGCGTACCCAGTAGTTACGCGGTGAAAGGGTGAGGCGTTTGCCCTGTTCCAGGTAGCCGCTGCGCAGAGTTTCAGTGTAGAAGCCCTGAATATTGAATTTATGCTGGCTGTCCGGCTGGAACTGGTAGCCGAGGCTCGCCAGCTTGCGGCGCCCCCAGAAGCGATCGTAAGGGCGCGTGGATTGCCAGCGGTCGGCGTCGTAATCCGCGCGAGACAGGCCGCCGGGCATGTCAGCTTCACCGTCGTAGTATTGCAACAGACTGTTGAAGGTATGCACTTCGTTTGGCGCATATTTGCTTTTCAGCATCAGGTCGTCGATGCGGGTCGCGCTGTGTTCGCGCCAGTCGCTTCCACGTGTGCCGGAGTAAAGCAGGGCGGTACCAAAACCGTTATCCGCCGTGCCGCCCACCATCAGGTTGTGCGTTTCTTTTGGGTTATTTTGTGAAGATGTTGGGCTGAGCTGGCCTTCCACGCCGGCTTCCATGCCGAAGTCTTGCGGAATAGCGCGGGTAACAAAGTTCACCACACCGCCCACGCTCTGTGGCCCGTAACGCACCGCGCCACCGCCGCGAACCACATCGATGGCGTCCATATTTCCGAGTGAGACAGGCGCCAGTGAAAGCTGCGGCTGGCCGTAAGGGGCAAACGGCACGGGAATACCGTCCATCAGTACCGTTGAACGACTGGCCAGGCGCGGGTTCAGGCCGCGAATACCAAAGTTCATCGCCAGATCGTGGCTACCGGTGCCGTTGTTTTCTGGGGCGGTAACGCCAGGAATGCGGTTCAGTACCTCGCGCATGGATGTTGCGCCGGTTTTGGCGAAATCCTCACGGCGGATAACGTCACGTGCGCCAGCATGTTCGAAAACGTCGTTTTCGCGCGCATCCCCCAGCCAGTCGCCCACTACGGTCAGGGCATCTTCTTGCGGTGTTGGTGCGGGCTCCAGCGTCCAGCTGTTATTACCCAGCGGTTTCACCTGCAGGCCACTACCGTTCAGCAGGTGTTGCAGGCCGGTTTCGACGTCGTAGTCACCGTGAAGACCGTTACTCTGTTTGCCGCGCGTCAGGCTGGCGTCAACCGACAGGGTAATTCCGCTGAGCGCGGCATACTGATTAAGGGCTTTGTCGAGCGAACCCGGTGCAATATCAACCTGCGCTGCGAAGGCGGATAACGACAGCCCGGCCAGCGGCAGCAGGCTCAGGCGAACGGCGTTAACCAAAGGTGTTGTTTTGCGAAAAACGCGTAAAGGCGTCATACCTTCTCCATCATCATTTTTGTTGTGTTCATCTATGAGTCGAATGAGAAGGGGAAAAAGGACAATAGAAATGAGAATTATTTTGCTTACAATGCGGAAATATTTACCCAGTATCGCGTAACTGACTGAATTTTCACTGGAAGAGTCTTGGCAATAACATCCAGGATTGCATCAGTATTTTTCAGCGGGAAAGTGCCACTCAGGCGTAACCCGGCCACAGCCGGATCGCAGCGCAGCACGCCGTTGCGATAACGGCTCAGCGTGGCAATCACTTCACCCAAAGGTTTATCGCTGAAGCTCAGAATGCCCTGCGTCCAGGTGGCGCTTTCATCATCCGCTGAGGCTATTGCACCAAATTCAGACGCGCTAAACTGCAGGCTCTCGCCAGCGCTGACGATGCGTTTTTCCTGCGGACGATTTGCCAGTAAGACTTCAACAGCGTGTTGTTGAACGACAACGCGTGTGACGTTGTCCTGCTGGTAGACGGTAAATTCTGTGCCTAATGCGGTGAGCTGGCCCTGGCGGGTCACAACGCGGAAAGGTCTCTGCTGCGCGTCTTTTGCGGTGGTAATAGCAATTTCGCCGTACCAGAGATGGACAGCGCGTTGACGCGTATCAAAACGAACGTCCGCGGCGCTTTGTGTGTTGAGCGTCAGCAGCGAGCCATCTTCCAGCCGCTGATGGCTGACCGCGCCTTTGGCGGTGCGGTAATCCGCGCGCAGACCTTCACCGGCTTCAGATTGCCAGAGCTGCCAGCCGCCGCCTACGCCAAGTAGCAGCAGTAGCCCTTTCATGACATGACGACGGGTAAGGCGCGTATCGTGCAGCGCCCGGCTGGCGACATCGCCCGGTACGCGGCTGAGCTGGCTGCGCAGGTTTTCAACCTGTTGCCAGGCCCACTGATGATCTTTGTCCTCTTCGTACCATTGTTGCCAGCGCGCTTCTTGCTGTGGGCTGACACGCTCGCCGCTCAATACAGCATACCAGTGCGATGCCGAGCGCAATGCCTGGCGGCGAGAATCAGTGATAGAAGCGTTCACAGGCCGTGCTCCAGACGAAACAGCAGACAATGTTCGATAGCCTTTGCCATATACTTTTTCACCGAGCTGACGGAGATACCGAGCTTCAGCGCGATCTCGCTGTATGTCAGACCATCCAGTTGCGAAAGCAGAAACGCTTCTCGTGTTTTTCCGTTCAGCCCGTCAAGCATGCTGTCGATGAGTTGCAGGGTTTCGAGCTGGCTCTCGCGTTCCTCGGGGGAAGGCGCGAGCGCCTCCGGCATAAGCGCCAACATCTCCAGATAGGCTTTTTCCAGCGCGTTTCGGCGAAACAGGTCGACCATCACCCGTTTGGCGAGAGTGCACAGAAAGGAGCGCGGATCGCGGATCGTCGAGAGCGAGTCGCTGCCCATTACCCGTAGAAAAGTGTCCTGGGCAATGTCATCTGCATCAAAGGCGGACTGGAGTTTGCGCGTCAGCCAGCTTTTCAACCAGCCGTGATGTGCGCCATAAAGCGACTCGAGCGTAAAGGAAGCAGTGGTAGTGGCGTGGTCAGACATGTGGAATGTATCAAAAGTTAATTATCACGCGTTTATAGTAATATGAGAATGGTTATCATTACAATTATAAATATAATTGTATTACGTTGAACTTCTTAATGCTTTGTTATTTATAAAAATGTTATGAGGTGGATATCGGATGGGAAGGGGGAGTCTGCTTTTGGCATGTGACGGTTGGAATGACATCTGACCATGTCTGCTGTGAGCATGGAGCAGACGAATGCTTTAAAGCATGCTGAACTCTTTAAAAGTAAACCGTTTTTGGGAGGACACCGAGAGCAGAGCAGCTGTTACTTTTCGGGAAAAGGTGAGTTGCGGATCAGGAAATGCTCAATCGAGTCGATTAAACCGGGAGCTAAGGGGAGCGCGGGTTCAGTGTATGACGCGATATTCGCTTTGCGATCGTCCGAAGTCACCTCTTTCATAACATGGTTCATATTGGGCAGTATAACCAGGGACGCTTGAGGATTCGCGGCCTTAAGCAGTCTTGCATCCGTTTCTTCCACCTGGAGATCGCGTTGCCCTTGTAGCACTAACACGGGTTTGGAAATACTCGAAATGAGATGACCCGGATTATATGAAAATGCATTGATCAAAAACCCCTGAACAGCAGGATTAAAGATACTTTGCAGTGCTGGGTGAATATTCGTAATATCGACTCGCCGCCGATGCTCCAGAGCATCAATTATCGGCAGTGCCTGCTTTAATAGAATTTCATTTTCCGGATTAGCGTTAAGTTGCCCCCTCAACACCTCGCCCATCGGCCTCCCGGGCGTTGCGATAAGAATCACACCGCACACATTCTCTTCTTGAGCCGAGGCAAGTGCGACTACGCCCCCTTCACTGTGCCCTAAAACCCAAATACAGGGGGGGTGCATGTGACGTCTAAGCACGTCTACCCAGGATCGAACGTCGTCAACATAGTCAGCAATCGTCACCGCATTGGCATCCTCTACGGCCATTGCGCTAGCGAACATTCCACGTTTGTCGATACGAAGCGTCGCAAAGCCTTTGGCAGCAAGGCCTTCAGCAAGAAGTCGGTAAGGCGATGCATTCACACCAAGCGGGTTGTTTCCATCCCGATCGGTTGGCCCGGAGCCAGGAATGATAAGAACAACGGCTGTTGGTTTTGAATTCGGGGTGAGTAGCGTGCCTTTCAAAGGGCCTTTTGGCCCTGCGGCATCCAGGACAGTTTCGGAAAAGGTCACCGGTACTGCCGCCAGACTCACAAATGGGCAAGCGCCCAAAAGGGCAATTGAGGCGGCAATATTCATCGGAGATATTCCTGTGAAATTCAGCGTATCCGTCAATTTATATTATAAATATGGCCTGCTCTCCATGGATTAATATATCAGCGGCGATAGAAAAGCCCTCTGCTGGCACAGAGCGGAGGTACTGGGTGAGTTTAAAGTCTGCAGTGAGCGAAGTATAGTCATTCGTACCCTGAGAATTACACTTTGAAGTGATTCAGGGTATGCGCTTACTGGTTACGAATATTGAGCGAGAATCATGTGATGATCGCCGCTTTTCTTTCGAGCCAGTAGGTGCTCCACGTTCGCTAACGAATACTCAGGGCATGCAGATAAACTGCTGGCTATATTTCTTTCGAAGAGCGTGGAATGCATACCAATCCCCGATAAAAAGGAGTTGGTGATGACTGTGACTAATCAATTTGCTGCGCACGTTGGTCTGGACTGGGCTGATAAAAAACACGATGTCTGTGTTCAGTTTAAAAACGGTGAACGCGTATTCGATGTGATTGAACATACAGCAGAAGCGCTTGATGCCTGGCTTACTGAGTTACACCAGAAAGTAAAAGGTAGAATCGCAATAGCTCTCGAACTGAAGAAGGGCCCCGTGGTATATGCTCTTCAAAAATACCCCTTTATCACCGTTTTCCCCGTCCACGCATTGTCCCTGGCTCGTTATCGGCAAGCCTTCTCGCCCAGCGGCGCTAAAGATGATCCGCAGGATGCCGAGCTGGCATTAGAGTTAATGCTGCGTTACCCCCAGAAGATAAAAGCTATTGAACCCGACAATGCGGATATTCGCTTACTTCAGCAACTGGTTGAGCAACGTCGTCAGTTGGTTGAAGATAAACGACGCTTTGTGAACCGGATAATCAACACGCTTAAACAGTATTATCCTCAGCCACTGGAGTGGTTCTCACATCGGGGTAGCTTACTGTTGTGTGAGCTGATTATCCGGTGGCCCAGTCTGCAACAACTGAAACGAGCCAGACGCGACACGATCCGCAACTTTCTGAATGCCAAAGGTGGTCGCGCTATGGCCCTTACCGAGCAACGTGTTGCGAGTATTGATAATGCGATCCCATTGACTACAGACCCGAGTGTTATAGAGGCTAATGCTTTGATGGCAGCAGCACTGGCGACACAAATTAAAGTCGTGAGTGAAATCATCAAAACCTATGACGAACGAATCGAAACGCTGTTTGACACATTGCCAGATGCGGGGCTGTTCAAATCACTTCCGGGCATGGGACCGTGCATGGGCCCACGGATGCTTGCTGCACTTGGTGATAACCGTGACCGGTTTAACAGCGCTGAAGAAATTCAAAACTACGCAGGTATAGCACCGGTGACCGAACGAAGCGGCCAAAAATCCTGGGTTCACTGGCGATGGCAATGTGCCAAGTTCGTCAGGCAGACCTTTGTTGAATGGGCTGCCAAGACGGTTAATTCATCATACTGGGCCAAACTGTATTATCAGGGCCTCAGAGAAAAGGGCAAATCTCATCAGTCTGCGATCCGGGCACTGGCGTTCAAATGGATAAGGATCATTTACCGCTGCTGGAAGGCCAGAACCTGTTATGACGAAGCGAAATATTTGCTGGCTCTCGAAGCGAGACACTCGCCCTTACTGAAGCCATAAAAAGCTTGTCGAATGTCTCAGGGCGTGAAGCGGACATCTCAACTCATTGGTGTTCCTGTCTATTGATATGAAAGCCCGGAACGGCAAGCGTCTGGAACAAATACCTGCGGCTATTATGAATGAAGTGTTGGCCAGGCTAAGTTGAGGTTTTGATATGCGCAATGAGCAATGTCATAAAAGCAAAAAGCCTGCTTAGTTTCCTGAGCAGGCTTCTTAAATATGGCTCCTCTGACTGGACTCGAACCAGTGACATACGGATTAACAGTCCGCCGTTCTACCGACTGAACTACAGAGGAATCGTTTGAACGAGGCGCATATTAGCGAGGGTGGTGAGGCTTGTCAAAGGGGTAAATACATTTGTGTGTTCGTTTGCTGACAAAATCAGCAAAGCGGCGATCTTTCCGTCTTTTTATGCTTTTGCCCCATTCTGGTGCGTGTCTACCTCTTCCAGGGCAGACTGAATGAGATACTTAGGTGTGCAGAATGATCTTTCTCCGCTTTTACTCCTGACTTTACGCGGCTTTAACCGTAAAACACCGTTTTAGACGAAAGTGGCAAGCATCTTGCAGTCCTGAATTTAATGACTGCCAGCACGGGTTCTGGTATTCCGACAGGAGGCAAAATGAACTTCAGACGACTGAAATATTTCGTGAAAATCGTCGATATTGGTAGCCTGACCCAGGCAGCGGAAGTGTTGCACATTGCGCAACCCGCGCTGAGCCAGCAGGTCGCTACGCTGGAAGGTGAGCTGGATCAGCAATTGCTGATTCGTACCAAGCGTGGCGTCACGCCGACGGAAGCAGGAAAAGTGCTATATACCCACGCCCGGACGATTTTACGTCAGTGCGAACAGGCGCAACTTGCGGTTAATAACGTGGGCCAGACCTTGAGTGGACAGGTCTCTATCGGCCTTGCGCCGGGGACAGTCGCGTCATCCATTACCATGCCGTTATTACAGACGCTACGTGCCGAACTGCCTGATGTGCTGGTCTATTTGCATGAAAACAGTGGGGCAGTGCTGAATGACAAGCTGCTCAGCGGGCAATTAGATATGGCAGTGCTCTATGAGCGTTCACCTGTGGCGGGCATCAGCAGTCAACCATTGCTTAAAGAGGATCTCTACCTGGTCGGCACGCGTGAGTGTCCTGGCCAAAGCGTCGATTTAGCCGCGGTGGCACAGATGAATTTGTTCCTGCCACGGGATTACAGCGCGGTTCGCCTGCGCGTGGATGAAGCATTTTCGCTACGTCGCTTAACGGCTAAAGTGATTGGCGAAATTGAGTCTATCTCCACCCTAACGGCCGCCATTGCCAGTGGTATGGGTGTCACAGTGTTGCCTGAGTCGGCCGCCCGTTCATTATGCAATGCGGCTAACGGCTGGATGGCACGCATCACAACACCATCGATGAATCTGCCATTATCGTTGAACGTATCAGCCAGAGGGAGCTTATCGCCCCAGGCGCAGGCCGTGAAGGAGATCCTGTTGTCGCTGGTCAGCCGTCCGGCGCTGGAAAATCGCGAGCTGCAGCTGGTCAGCTAAACCTTATTCCCACAAGGAATAAGATGCAGGTTTTTATTATTTGTTATGCCGGGCATCAGACTTTAACAATAGCGTAATGTCTGATGTGCCCGGAGCGAAATGTGAATTTCCAGCAACTTAAAATAATCCGCGAGGCGGCCCGTCAGGATTACAACCTGACAGAGGTCGCGAATATACTGTACACCTCGCAGTCGGGCGTCAGCCGACACATTCGTGAACTTGAAGATGAACTTGGCATCGAGATTTTTATCCGTCGCGGTAAACGCCTGTTGGGCATGACCGAACCGGGTAAAGCCTTGCTGATTATTGCCGAGCGTATTCTGAATGAGGCCAGTAATGTTCGTCGACTGGCGGATCTGTTTACCAATGACACGTCCGGCGTTCTGACGATTGCCACCACGCATACCCAGGCACGCTATAGCTTGCCTGCGGTGATAAAAGCCTTTCGTGAGCTGTTCCCTGAGGTGCGTCTGGAACTTATTCAGGGTACGCCACAGGAGATTGATGTCCTGCTACAAAATGGCGGGGCAGATATCGGAATTGCCAGTGAGCGGCTGAGCAGCGATCCATTGTTGGTGGCTTTTCCCTGGTTTCGTTGGCATCACAGCCTGCTTGTTCCTCACGACCATCCATTAGTGAAAGCTTCTCCGCTCACGCTGGAGTCTATCGCTCACTGGCCGTTAATTACCTATCGTCAGGGGATTACAGGGCGTTCCCGCATTGATGAAGCATTTGCTCGCAAAGGGCTGATACCGGATATTATTCTCAGCGCCCAGGACTCGGATGTGATTAAAACTTACGTGTCGCTGGGGTTGGGGATTGGGCTGGTGGCAGAGCAATCCAGCGGCGAGCAGGAAGAGGGGACCTTAACCCGTCTTGATACCCGGCATTTGTTTGATGCAAATACCGTTTGGCTAGGGCTTAAACGCGGACAGCTGCAGCGCAACTACGTCTGGCGATTCATCGAGCTATGCAATGCAGGGTTATCCGTCGATGAAATTAAGCGCCAGGCGATGGAGCCAGATGAGGCGGTGATTGATTATCAGATTTAACTACAAAAGCCCGTGAGTAAACGGGCTTCTCTGACGTCGCTGAATGGCGGGTAGAAAGCTGCGTTACCTCAAAGTCTCCAGCCTCAGATCCTGCGTCGGTACCCGCGACAATATCGAACAAGACACCGCCCGTCCCGAATCCGCATAAATAAACTGAAATCCATTCTTCACCGAAAGAACATCTCGATTGGTAAACATATAGAATTTATTACTCTGACTACGCCGGGCATCGGAAACATAAAAACTATTGTTTTCCCACAGCACGCTAACGTGTTGGAACAGATGAAATGTCACCTCCGCCCAGCCTCTGTCCGGGCAACGTAGCGTGACTTTCTCACCGGCTATTGTACTTAGTGGAATTACTAATAAAGCGGTTAGCGCTGCTTTCAGCAGTATCGGCATGGGCAAGTATGGGGCTCATTTTGATGTCGTTGCACGATAAGATACTTAACCATGACGTTAACGAATTGGATCATAGAGACATTTTGCATAAGCAGACGGACATTCTCCCGTCGTCAGTATGGAAAAGCCTGGATGTGGAGTGAAGCGCTTTACCCGGCAAATGGGATCGCAGAAAAGCAAAAAGCCTGCTTAGTTTCCTGAGCAGGCTTCTTAAATATGGCTCCTCTGACTGGACTCGAACCAGTGACATACGGATTAACAGTCCGCCGTTCTACCGACTGAACTACAGAGGAATCGTGTGAACGAGGCGAATATTAGCGATGCCGCTCAGCGTTGTCAAAGCCTGAATAGATAAATGCGATCGTTTGCTGAAATATTCCCCATTTCGCCGCTTAATCAGACACAACCGGTTGTTTTATGCACTTTTCGCGTTCGGGGCGCGGGTATTTCCACAACCAGCGGCCGGTAACCATACGCCAGTAAAATAACGCGGCGCGTACGGCCCAGTCGAAGAACATACCTAACCAAACGCCGACAACGCCCCATCCTAATACGATACCCAGGGTGTAACCCGCGACTACACGGCAGCCCCACATGCCCAGCATCGATACCCACATAGCAAAACGTGCATCTCGCGCACCTTTAAAGCCTGCTGGTAACACCCAGGATGCAGCCCATATCGGCATAAATGCTGCGTTGAGCCAAATCAGGATGACTATGACCTCTTTTACATCCTGATCGTGGGTATAAAATGAGGCCATCACTCCGGCGAAAGGAGCGGTTAGCCAGGCAATTGCCGTCAGGCCGATCGTCGACAGCCAGAATACATGCCGCAGCTGGATTTCAGCCTGGGCAATCTGACCATTTCCCAGACGCCTGCCGGTAATGATTGTCGACGCGGAACCTAAAGCATTCCCCGGTAAGTTGATAAGCGCGGCGATAGAAAATGCAATAAAATTCCCGGCGATAACGCTGGTTCCCATGCCTGAAACAAACATCTGCGTCAAAAGTTTACCGCCATTGAACAGCACTGACTCGATACTTGCCGGAATGCCGATCCCCATCACCTCCCAGATAATGGCGAGATTGAGCGGCTTAAAATAGCTTTTGAAGGGAATTCGCAGCGCGGGGTTAAAACCAATCATCAGTACCCAGATGATGGCAATCGCCCCGATGTAGCGCGAAATGGTCAGTCCCAGGCCTGCACCCACAAATCCCAGACCTTGCCAGGAAAAGATCCCGTAAATGAGGATGCTACTGATGATGATATTCAGAATGTTCATGCCGCCGTTAATCAACAACGGTATTTTTGTATTTCCGGCTCCACGTAGTGCGCCACTGCCGATCAGCGCAATGGCTGCCGCCGGGTAGCTGAGCACCGTCAGCTCCAGATAGGTGAGTGCCAAAGCTTTAACGTCTGGCGTTGCTTCACCTGCGACAACGTCAATAATCTGTTGACCAAAATAGTGAATGACAGCTGCCAGAACGGTAGCAAAAATTGTCATGATCACCAGTGATTGTCTGGCCGCGGCTCTGGCCCGTCGACGATCTCGTTTCCCGAGGCTAAATGCTACAACCACGGTGGTGCCCAGATCGATGGCGGCGAAAAATGCCATGATGACCATATTAAAGCTGTCGGCGAGTCCGACACCGGCCATCGCTTCTTTTCCCAACCAGCTGACCAGGAAGGTACTGAGAACACCCATCAATAGCACACAGGTGTTTTCCAGAAAAATGGGGACAGCCAGCGGAGTGATTTCGCGCCAAAAGAGAACCTTATAACTCTTGCGTTTGGCATACCAGGGCGTGCGGGAAGCGACCTGGCGTAAGGCAGCGGAGACGTTCAAAGTGTACCTTAACGAAGAAAGTTGAAACCTCATTTCAAATGATGAGGGAGAATCAAAAAAGCTGCAAAGTTTTTTCTATTTAAAATGTCTGTAAATGCAACAAAGTGTCGAGAGAAGCATCAATTGATTCGCATTCGAGGAAATGGGGTTTGACAAAATTTTTTTCGCCGCTAAGATAAGCCTCCACAACGATTCCTCTGTAGTTCAGTCGGTAGAACGGCGGACTGTTAATCCGTATGTCACTGGTTCGAGTCCAGTCAGAGGAGCCATATTTAAGAAGCCTGCTCAGGAAACTAAGCAGGCTTTTTGCTTTTTGTTTCAAGCCTGATCGAGCGAACCTACACCGGAATCTTACGCCGGGAAATCCCCATGCTGACGCGCAACCAACGTCAGAATGGAATACAGCGCCACCGCCTGCTGGTGCTGATTAAAGATCTCCACCGACCACTCCACCACGCCGGTCGCTTTTTCTTCGGCATTGCGCTGACGTTTCACTGTTTTGCGTTTGCAGGTTAAACGCACCTGGATAGTGTCGCCCGGCTTAACCGGCTCGATAAAGCGCAGGTTTTCCATGCCATAGTTGGCAATCACCGGACCGACGCCCGCGTCAACAAACAGACCGGCTGCGGCGGAAATCAGGAAGTAACCGTGCACCACGCGCTCGCCGAAAATGGAATCGGCTGCTGCAATCTTGTCCATATGGGCGTAGAAGTGGTCACCGCTGAGGCAGGCAAAGTTAACGATATCCGCTTCGGTCAGTGTACGACGTGGCGTCAGCAGGCTGTCGCCCGGCTGGATCTCTTCGAAGTATTTACGAAACGGGTGAATACGATCTTCCTCTACCCGAGCGCCACGCACCCACTGTTGGCTTACCGCCGCGAGCATGGTTGGGCTGCCCTGAATGGCGGTGCGTTGCATGTAGTGTTTCACCGCACGCAGACCGCCCAGCTCTTCACCGCCGCCTGCACGTCCAGGCCCGCCGTGGACCAGCTGTGGCAGCGGAGAGCCGTGACCGGTCGATTCCGCCGAGGACTCTTCGTTCAGCACCTGAATACGCCCGTGGGCGCGGGCCGCACCGAGGATAAACTCTCGCGCCAGTTCGCCGCTCGCCGTCACCAGCGTTCCTGCCAGACTGCCTTCACCGGCGCGCGCCAGCGTCATGGCATGCCCGGTATTTTGATACGGCATCAGCGTGGCGACCGGACCAAAGGCTTCAATTGCATGTACCGCGGCAATTTCATCCGGCTGCGGACAAAACAGCAGCGTTGGCGGGAAGAAAGCCCCAGCCGTGCTCAGATCTGCTTTTCCGCCCAGCAGCACCTCACACCCGGCTTCAACCAGACGATTCACATTATCCTGCACGTCCTGACGCTGATCATTATTCACCAGCGACCCCATCTTCACGCCTTCCTGCGCCGGATCGCCCACTACCACTTTTTGCAGACGGGTAATCAGCGCCTCGCTGACTGCTTTCACCTGCGCCTGTGGCACGATAATGCGGCGGATAGCGGTACATTTCTGCCCGGCTTTGGTCGTCATCTCGCGCACGACTTCGCGTACAAACAGTGCAAACTCAGGCTGTTCTGGGGTGACGTCATCACCAAGCACACAGCAGTTGAGTGAATCCGCTTCCATGGTGAATGGAACCGATTTAGCCACCAGGTTGGGGTGCACGCGCAACTGCTGCCCGGTATGAGCAGAACCGGTAAAGGTCACCACATCCTGGCTGTCGAGGTGATCGAGCAGGTCACCCGCGCCGCCACAGATAAGGCTAATTGCGCCGTTCGGTACCAGGCCACTGTCGATAATCGCTTTCACCATTGCCTGAGTGAGCTGCGCGGTGGCGGTTGCAGGTTTGATAATGGCTGGCATCCCGGCAAGCCAGGTTGGCGCCAGCTTCTCCAGCATACCCCAGCAGGGGAAGTTAAAGGCGTTGATATGCACCGCAACACCGGATTTGGAGGTCAGCACGTGGCGTGCGGCAAAACCGCCCTGTTTGGACAGCGGGATCAGTTCGTCTTCCGGCCACAGTGTATCGTCCGGCAGCTCGCGGCCACCGAGACTGGCATAAGTGAAAAGCGTGCCAATGCCGCCTTCGATATCGACCCAGCTGTCACCGCGCGTTGCTCCGGTTTGCGCAGATATGGCATAGAAATCGGCTTTCAGTTCCATTAAATGCTTCGCCACCGCTTTTAGCATCGCGCTGCGCTCAATAAAACTCATTGCCTGTAACGCTTTGCCGCCGTGCTCAATAGCAAAGCGGCGCGCCTGCGCCATATCCAGTCCAACGCTTGTCACTTCCCAAAGCGCTTCACCGGTAAGGGCGTGGTGGATGGTGCGGGTGCGGCCCCGGCCTGTCTGCCAGGCACCGGATAAATAACTGGCTAACTGCTGCATCGTTAATCTCCAGATGTGTTCCGTAATATCTCTTTAAATAGTTCTTTTATGAATCACAAAATGCAAGCGAGATTTTAATAATTTATTAACAATGAGATCGCGAACACTTTACCTTCATTGGTTATCTATCTGTTATTAATGGATAAACAAAAACCATTTGCGACAAGTATCGCAAAACCAGCAAACAAAATTTGTGGTTTTATTTAACCAAGATGTAACTTTTATAAAACAAAGTGATTCAAAAATATTGATTTGTTGAAATTATCGGAATCATAAGGTGATGACGTGACAGAAGAACAACGCTTTGACCAGCGCATCGCGCAGGAAACGGCCATCGAGCCGCAGGACTGGATGCCGGACGCATACCGTAAGACGCTGATCCGCCAGATTGGCCAGCATGCGCACTCGGAAATTGTCGGCATGTTACCGGAAGGCAACTGGATAACCCGCGCACCCACGCTGCGGCGTAAGGCCATTCTGCTCGCAAAAGTACAGGACGAGGCCGGACACGGCCTGTACCTCTACAGCGCGGCGGAAACACTGGGCTGCGCGCGTGAAGATCTGTACCAGAAGATGCTCGACGGCCAGATGAAATACTCCTCCATCTTTAACTACCCAACCCTCAGCTGGGCGGATATCGGTGTGATCGGCTGGCTGGTCGATGGCGCGGCGATTGTTAACCAGGTGGCGCTGTGTCGTACCTCCTACGGCCCGTATGCCAGGGCGATGGTCAAAATCTGCAAAGAAGAGAGCTTCCATCAGCGTCAGAGCTTCGAAGCGTGTATGGCGCTGGCTACCGGTAGCGAGGAACAGCGTCAGATGCTGCAGGACGCCATCAACCGTTTCTGGTGGCCTGCGCTGATGATGTTTGGCCCGAACGACGACAACTCACCGAACAGCGCCCGCAGCATGGCGTGGAAAATCAAACTGCACTCCAACGACGAACTGCGTCAGCGCTTTGTTGATAACACGGTCCCGCAGGTAGAAATCCTCGGTATGACCGTGCCGGACGCCGACCTACAGCTTGATGAAGCGACGGGGAAATATCGATTCGGCGAGATCGACTGGCAGGAATTTAATGAGGTCATCAACGGTCGTGGTGTCTGCAACCACGAACGTCTGGGCGCAAAGCGTAAGGCCTGGGAAGAAGGGGCATGGGTGCGCGAGGCCGCACTGGCGCACGCCGAAAAGCAACAGGCCCGCGACGCGGCGTAAGGAGAGAGTCATGAGCAAAACATACTGGCCGTTATACGAAGTTTTTGTCCGCAGCAAACAGGGGTTATCGCACCGTCACGTTGGCAGTCTGCATGCCGCCGATGACCAGATGGCGCTGGAAAATGCCCGCGACGCCTACACTCGCCGCAGCGAAGGCTGCTCCCTCTGGGTGGTGAAAGCCAGCGAAATTGTTGCGTCACAGCCGGAAGAACGCGGTGAATTTTTCGACCCGGCGGAGAGCAAAGTCTATCGCCATCCCACGTTCTACACCGTGCCGGACGGCATGGAACATATGTGAGGCAACGATGAATAACCTGAATCCCGTTGCAACCTATGCCCTGCGTCTGGGCGATAACGGCCTGGTGCTGGCTCAGCGTCTGGGTGCCTGGTGCGGCCATGCGCCGGAGCTGGAGATTGATCTGGCGCTGGCTAATATCGGCCTCGACCTGCTGGGGCAGGCGCGCAACTTCCTCAGCTACGCAGCCGAACTGGCGGGTAGCGGCGACGAAGACACGCTGGCTTTTGGTCGTGACGAGCGTCAGTTCCGCAATCTGTTGCTTGTGGAACAGCCTAACGGCAACTTTGCCGACACGATCGCTCGCCAGTTCTTTATCGACGTCTGGCATGTGGCGCTGTTCACTCGTTTGGTTAACAGCCGCGATAAGCAGATTGCGGCTATCGCTGCCAAAGGACTGAAAGAAGTGCGTTATCACCTGCGCTTCAGCCGCGGCTGGCTGGAGCGACTGGGGAATGGTACTGACTACTCCGCGCAACTGATGCAGAAGGCGGTGGACAATCTGTGGCGTTACACCGGCGAATTGTTCCTTGCCGACGAACTGGAGACCGCTCTGGCCAGGCAGGGCATTGCCGTCAATCCGCGCGAACTGCAAACCGAATGGCAGACGACGGTACACACTGCGCTGATTGATTCTGGTTTACACGTTCCGCAAGAGGCGGCGTTTCGCAACGGCGGCAAGCAGGGGCTACACAGCGAACATCTCGGGCCGATGTTGGCGGAGATGCAGTACTTGCAGCGTGCGTATCCTGGTCAGCAGTGGTAGCAGGGGGGGGGCTATGCAACGTCTTACCGCGATCGCACCGCCAGAGGTGCACACCGTTTGGGGGCTGTTAAGTGCGATTTCCGATCCGGAAGTGCCGGTGCTGACCATCACCGATCTCGGCATGGTACGCAGCGTTGAGCGCTGCGGCGACGGCTGGGTAATCGGCTTTACGCCGACGTACTCCGGCTGCCCGGCCACCGAGCATCTACTGGGTGAAATTCGCATGATGATGGCGGAGCACGGCTATACGCCAGTACATATCGTCTTGCAGCTTGACCCACCGTGGACCACTGACTGGATGAGCCCGGACGCCCGTGAACGCCTGCGCCAGTATGGTATCAGCCCGCCGCAGGCCCACGCCTGTCATGCCGAAATGCCAACTGACGTACAGTGCCCGCGCTGCGCCAGCACCCATACCTCGCTGATTAGCGAATTCGGATCCACGGCCTGTAAAGCGTTATATCGCTGCGACAGCTGCCGTGAACCCTTTGATTACTTTAAATGTATTTGAGGTTGCGATGACAACATTTCATTCGCTTACCGTGGCCAACGTCGAAGCGGAAACGCGCGATGCGGTGACCATCACTTTCACCATTCCTGACGCGCTGCGTAATGACTACGCCTTTCGACCGGGCCAGCATTTGACGCTGAAAGCTCACCTCGGTGGAGAAGAGCTGCGCCGTTGTTACTCCATTTGTCGCAGCCGCTCGCCGTCGGAAATTAGCGTCGCGGTTAAAGCTATCGACGGTGGGCGTTTCTCCCGCTATGCCCAGCAGGATATCCAGCAGGGTATGACGCTGGAAGTGATGGTGCCGCAAGGCCATTTTGGCTACCAGCCGCAGGCCGAGCGCGAAGCTGAATATCTGGCGATAGCCGCCGGGTCCGGCATTACGCCGATGATGGCGATTATTGAAGCGACGCTGACGACCGAACCGGCCAGCCAGTTCACGCTGATCTACGGCAACCGCAGCAGCCACAGCATGATGTTCCGTCAGGCGCTGGCCGATCTGAAAGACCGCTATCCGCAGCGTTTACAGGTGGTGCACCTGTTCAGTCAGGAGTCGATGGACAGCGATTTGCTACAGGGTCGTATTGACGGCGACAAACTGCGTGCGCTGGGCAAAAACTTGCTCGATTTCAGCCGCTTTGATGACGCCTTTATCTGTGGCCCATCGGCGATGATGGATGAAGCCGAAGTGGCACTGCGTGAACTGGGTATAGCGGAAAAATCCATTCACCTTGAGCGTTTTAATACGCCGGGGACCAGCGTGAAACGCGCCACCGGCATCCAGGCGGAAGGCCGCACGGTCACCCTTCGTCAGGATGGGCGCGATCGCCTGATTTCACTGAATGCGGAAGATGACAGCATTCTCGACGCCGCGCTGCGCCAGGGCGCTGACCTGCCGTTCGCCTGTAAAGGCGGCGTGTGCGCCACCTGCAAATGCAAGGTGGTCAGTGGCGAGGTGGCGATGGCCGCCAACTACAGCCTTGAAGCCGATGAACTGGCGGCGGGCTATGTGCTGAGCTGCCAGGCGCTGCCAACCAGCGGTGACGTAGTGGTCGACTTCGATGCGCGGGGGATGGCATGAGCGAACTGCTGATTTCCCGTCACGACCGTGTACTGCAACTGACTCTGAACCGTCCGCAGGCGCGTAACGCCCTGAACAATGCGCTGCTAACGCAGATTGCTGACGCGCTGGAAAGCGCGGCGGCGGACGCCAGCATCAGCGTTTGCGTGATTAGCGGCAACACGCGCTATTTCGCCGCCGGGGCCGATCTCAATGAAATGGCGGAAAAAGATCTGCCAGCCACTTTCGACGATATTCGCCCACGCCTGTGGGCACGTATTGATGCCTTCAACAAGCCGTTGATCGCGGTGGTTAACGGTTACGCACTGGGCGCGGGCTGCGAGCTGGCGCTGCTGTGCGACCTGGTGATTGCCGGGGATAACGCGCGCTTTGGTCTGCCGGAGATTACTCTCGGCACCATGCCAGGGGCGGGCGGTACGCAGCGGCTTATCCGTTGTGTTGGCAAAGCGCTGGCCAGCCGAATGGTGCTGAGCGGTGAAAGCATTGATGCCGAACGAGCACAACGGGCCGGGCTGGTGAGTGACATTCACCCGGCGAACCTCTCCGATGAATACGCGCTCAAGCTGGCGGCGACCATCGCCCGTCACTCACCGCTGGCGCTGCGGGCGGCAAAACAGTCTCTACGCGCTGCGCAAGAAGTGGGTCTCCAGGCCGGTCTGGTGCAGGAACGTCAGCTGTTTACGCTGCTGAGCGGCACCGAAGATCGTCGTGAAGGCGTCAGCGCCTTTTTAGAAAAACGCACACCGGAATTTAAAGGACGCTAATCGTGGACGCATTTATTCTCAGCGAAGTGGAGCAGGGCGTGATGACTATCACCCTGAACCGCCCGGACCGACTCAACAGCTTTAACGACGTGATGCACCAGCAGCTCGCCGACTGCCTGAAACAGGCCGAGCGCGACGACGCCATTCGTTGCCTGCTGATCACCGGTGCCGGACGCGGGTTTTGCGCCGGACAGGATCTGAACGACCGTAACGTTGACCCGAGCGGCCCCGCGCCGGATCTGGGCATGTCGGTGGAACGCTTCTACAACCCGCTGGTGCGCCGCTTAGCCGCGCTGCCGAAGCCGGTTATCTGTGCCGTCAACGGCGTTGCCGCTGGTGCCGGTGCCACGCTGGCCATGGGCTGCGACATCGTCCTCGCCGCGCGCTCGGCGAAGTTTGTCATGGCCTTCAGCAAGCTCGGCCTGGTGCCGGACTGCGGCGGAAGCTGGGTGCTGCCGCGCGTAGCCGGTCGCGCTCGCGCCGTCGGCTTACTGATGCTTGGCGATAACCTCAGCGCCGAACAGGCCGCGCAGTGGGGCATGATCTGGCAAGTGGTCGACGATGCCGAGTTGAAAGATTCCGCGTTGACCATGGCGCGCCGTTTCGCGACGCAGCCGACCTATGGCCTGGGGCTGATTAAGAAAGCCTTGCAGCTTTCCGAAACCAACACGCTGGATCAGCAGCTTGAGCTTGAGCGCGACTACCAGCGCATGGCCGGTCGCAGCGACGACTATCGCGAAGGGGTCAACGCCTTTCTCGGCAAACGCCCACCACAGTTCAGCGGGAAATAAGCCATGACGAAAACTCTTCACCGCGTTGCCGTGATCGGCGGCGGAACAATGGGTGCAGGCATTGCCGAGGTGGCTGCCAGCGCCGGGCATTCGGTCCTGCTGTATGACATTTCCGCTGAGGCGATTACTCGCGCCATTGAGGGTATTCGCCAGCGACTCGACGTTCGTGTTAGTCGTGGAAAAATTAGTGCGGAACAGGCCAGTGAGCTGCTGGCACGAATCGTACCCGCGACTGAACTGAATCAGCTTGCCGATGCACAACTGGTGATTGAAGCCGCTTCCGAACGGCTGGAAATTAAAAAAGCGCTGTTCAGTCAGTTGGCGGAGATCTGTTTGCCGTCAACGCTGCTGACCAGTAATACCTCGTCGATCTCAATTACCGCAATTGCGGCGGGAGTGAAGCATCCGGAACGTGTGGCGGGGCTGCACTTCTTTAACCCGGCACCGGTGATGAAACTGGTGGAAGTGGTGAGCGGCCTTGCCACCTCAACTGAGGTAGTCGAGCTGCTTTGCCAGTGCGTAATCGCCTGGGGCAAGCAGCCGGTGCGCTGCCGCTCAACGCCGGGTTTTATCGTCAATCGCGTGGCGCGTCCGTACTACGCTGAAGCCTGGCGCGCGCTGGAAGAACAGGTTGCGTCAGCGGAAGTGATTGATGCGGCGCTGCGTGACGGCGGCGGCTTCCCGATGGGACCGCTGGCGCTGACCGACTTGATTGGTCAGGACGTCAATTTTGCCGTGACCTGTTCGGTGTTTAACGCCTTCTGGCAGGACCGCCGTTTTCTACCGTCTTTGCTGCAACAGGAGCTCGCTCTGGCGGGGCGTCTGGGCAAGAAGAGCGGCCACGGCGTCTATCGCTGGCCTGCTGAAGTATCGCCTGAACTGGCTGTTGCAGCGGTAGCGCCTGAAAATGCAGCAAAAAATATCAAGCGTGACGTTGTCACTGAACTGGATGATGTGCTGCTCCTTGAAACAACCGGTGAAACCGCGCTGGCCTTAAGCGTGCAGCACCAGCGCCCGGTGGTGGTGCATGACCATGCTGTGGGCGACACCGTCGTGCTGGCAAGCGCACCAACCAACCCGGCTTTAGCCACCGACAAAGCGGTGTACTACTTCCAGCAGCAGGGCAAAAAAGTGCTGCGTATTGCCGACTACCCAGGGCTGCTGGTATGGCGCACGATAGCGATGCTGGCGAACGAAGCGCTGGATGCGCTGCAAAAAGGAGTCGCCAGCGCCGAGGATATCGATATCGCTATGCGCTTGGGGGTTAACTACCCGCACGGGCCGCTGGCCTGGGGCGAATCGCTCGGCTGGGGACGTGTGCTGCGTCTGCTGGAAAACCTACAACAGCACTATGGCGAAGAACGCTATCGCCCGAGTGCGCTGCTGCGCCAGAAAGTGCTGATGGAGATGCGTCATGAGTAATGAAGCCTGGCGCAACGCCCGCGCCATGTATGTGAAAGACACCTGCGCGCAGGCGCTGGGGATTGACATTATTGAGATGGACGACGGTTATTCGCAGATGACCATGACCGTGTCGCCGTCGCAGCTGAATGGCCATCAGACCTGTCACGGCGGGCAACTGTTTTCACTGGCGGATACTGCCTTTGCTTACGCCTGCAACAGTCAGGGACTGGCGGCAGTAGCCTCAGCGGCCAGTATCGACTTTCTGCGTCCGGCCTTTGCAGGTGACAAACTGACCGCCACCGCGCGGGTTAAGCAGCAAGGCAAACTCACTGGCGTTTACGACATTGAAATTGTCAATCAGCAACACAAAACCGTGGCTCTGTTTCGCGGCAAATCTCACCGCATCGGTGGCACGATTACAGGAGAAGTCTAATGCGTGACGCATTTATTTGTGACGGTATTCGTACCCCGATTGGTCGCTACGGCGGGGCGCTGGCAGGCGTGCGTGCCGACGATCTGGCGGCCATCCCGTTGCGTGAATTACTCAACCGCAACCCACGCCTGGATCCCAGCGCTATTGACGATGTGATCTTCGGTTGCGCCAACCAGGCGGGCGAGGATAACCGCAACGTGGCGCATATGGCGACCCTGCTGGCGGATTATCCGCACAGCGTTGCCGGCACGACCATCAACCGTCTGTGCGGCTCCGGACTTGATGCGATCGGCTTCGCTGCTCGCACGATCAAAGCCGGTGATGCCGACCTGCTGATCGCTGGTGGTGTTGAGTCAATGTCACGCGCGCCGTTTGTAATGGGCAAAGCCACCGCGCCGTTTCAGCGTCAGGCCGAGATGTTTGATACCACCATTGGCTGGCGTTTTGTGAACCCGCTCATGCAGCAACAATTCGGAACTGACAGCATGCCGGAAACGGCGGAGAATGTAGCTGAATTGTTAAATATAAGCCGAGAGGACCAGGACGCCTTTGCGTATCGCAGCCAGCAGCGCACGGCGAAAGCCCAGCGTGACGGCATTCTGGCGCAGGAAATTGTGCCGGTACAAATCATTGGCAAGAAAGGGGCAGTTAGCGCAGTACGTGAAGATGAACATCCGCGTGCAGAAACCACGCTGGAGCAACTCGCACAACTGAAAACACCGTTTCGTAAGAACGGCGTGGTTACCGCAGGCAATGCCTCTGGGGTGAACGACGGCGCGGCAGCAATGATCGTAGCCAGCGAGCAACACATAAAGGCCCAGGGACTAACGCCGCGTGCACGCATTGTCGCGATGGCGACGGCGGGCGTGGAGCCGAAGTTTATGGGGCTTGGGCCAGTTCCTGCGGTACGAAAAGTGCTGGAGCGCGCCGGGCTGAATATCAACGATATGGATGTGATTGAGCTGAATGAAGCCTTTGCCGCCCAGGCGTTGGGTGTGATGAGACAGCTTGGACTGGCAGATGACGCAGAACACGTGAATCCCAATGGGGGGGCTATCGCTTTAGGTCACCCGCTGGGGATGAGCGGTGTGCGGTTAGCGCTGGCTGCAACGCTGGAGCTGGAACGACGCAATGGACGTTATGCGCTGTGTACGATGTGTATTGGCGTGGGTCAGGGCATTGCCATGATCCTTGAGCGAGTGTGAGCTAATTGACCTGCGAGTGCCCTACAAAATGACAACGACAACAACAAAATTAGATCCGATTGAAACCGCATCGCGTGACGAATTACAGGCTTTGCAAACCGAGCGCCTGAAATGGACGTTAAAACACGCCTATGAAAATGTCCCGATGTACCGCCGTAAGTTCGACGCGGCGGGGGTTCACCCGGATGATTTCCGTGAGCTGAGCGATCTGAGCAAGTTTCCCTGCACCACCAAGCAGGACCTGCGTGACAACTATCCCTTCGACACCTTCGCGGTACCGATGGAGCAGGTGGTGCGTATCCATGCATCATCCGGCACCACGGGTAAACCGACGGTGGTGGGCTATACGCAAAATGATATCGATACCTGGGCTAACATTGTCGCCCGCTCGCTGCGTGCCGCAGGCGGTACCGCGAAAGATAAAATCCACGTCGCTTATGGCTATGGCCTTTTCACCGGCGGCCTGGGCGCGCACTACGGCGCGGAGCGCTTAGGGGCAACGGTTATCCCAATGTCCGGCGGGCAGACTGAAAAGCAGGCGCAGCTGATTCGCGATTTCAAACCTGACATGATTATGGTCACGCCGTCTTACTGCCTGAACCTGATTGAAGAGCTGGAGCGCCAGATGGGCGGTGACGCGCGGGGTTGTTCACTGCGTACCGGTGTATTTGGCGCAGAGCCGTGGACCACGGGGATGCGCGCGGAGATCGAACGTCGCCTCGGTATTACGGCGCTGGATATTTATGGCCTCTCGGAAGTGATGGGGCCGGGCGTGGCGATGGAGTGCATCGAAACGGGTGATGGTCCGACAATATGGGAGGATCATTTCTTCCCGGAAGTGGTCAATCCGGATGACGGTACGCCACTGGCCGACGGCGAGCACGGCGAACTGCTGTTCACCACGCTGACGAAAGAAGCGCTACCGGTCATTCGTTATCGTACCCGCGACCTGACGCGCCTGCTGCCGGGTACCGCGCGCACGATGCGTCGTATGGATCGCATAAGCGGGCGCAGTGACGACATGCTCATTATTCGTGGCGTCAACGTTTTCCCGTCTCAGGTGGAAGAAGAGATCCTCAAGATTGAACATCTGGCTCCACATTACCAGTTGGAAGTGGATCGCCGAGGGCATCTTGATTCGCTTTCGGTACGCGTGGAGCTTAAAGAGAGTAGCCTGGTGCTGAGCCATGAGCAGCGCTGCCAGATTTGCCATCATTTGCGTCATCGTATTAAGTCGATGGTGGGTATTTCCACCGACGTAAGCATTGTTAACTGCGGCAGCATCCCGCGCTCTGAAGGTAAGGCGTGCCGGGTGTTCGACCTGCGCAAAGTTGCCGCCAACGGTTAATACTTTCTCCCGGAGGCGGCGCGTTGCGCCTGTCCGGGCTACCCGATGCCTCAAGCCCGTAGCCCGGACAGGTGCGTAGCACCGCCTCCGGGATTTCCTGTGCTATGATTCAAAAGGAAGAAAATGACAACAGTATGAATCATATGGAAAAACTCGATAGTTTTATTCAGCAGGCGGTAACCGCAATGCCGGTCAGCGGCACCTCGCTTATCGCCTCGCTTTACGGGGACTGTTTATCGCAACGCGGTGGAGAAGTCTGGCTCGGTAGCGTTGCCGCGCTGCTGGAAGGGCTTGGCTTCGGTGAACGTTTTGTACGTACCGCACTGTTTCGCCTTAATAAAGAAGAATGGCTGGACGTAGTACGTATCGGCCGCCGCAGTTTCTACCGCCTGAGTGATAAAGGGCTACGCTTGACGCGCCGCGCCGAGAGCAAAATCTATCGTGCCAGCGCCCCTGAGTGGGACGGTACCTGGCTGCTGCTGCTGTCGGAGGGGCTGGAGAAAAATACCCTGGCCGAAGTTAAAAAGCAGCTGTTATGGCAAGGTTTTGGCGTACTGGCGCCGAATCTGCTGGCGTCGCCATCGCAAAAGCTGGCGGACGTACAGTCGCTACTCCATGAAGCTGGGGTAGCGGAAAACGTCATCGTTTTTGAGGCGCATTCGCCGTTGGCACTCTCCCGCGCTGCGCTGCGTGAGCGGGTAGAAGGGTGCTGGCACTTAACCGAACAAAATGCCATGTACGAGGCGTTTATCACGCTGTTCCGTCCGTTGTTACCGCTACTGCGTGACGCCGGGCCGGACGAACTTACGCCAGAACGCTGCTTCCAGATCCGCCTGTTGCTCATTCACTTCTATCGTCGGGTTGTGCTCAAAGATCCGCTGCTGCCGGAAGAATTGCTGCCTGCTCACTGGCTGGGTCAGACGGCGCGTCAGCTGTGCATTAATATTTATCAACGTGTTGCGCCCGGCGCCCAGGTTTTCGTCAGCGAAAAAGGCGAGAGCTCGGTGGGGGAACTGCCCGCGCCGGGGCCGCTCTATTATCAACGTTTCGGCGGATTAGCCGAGGTGTAACAGGAGAAGCCATGCCGATTTACCAGATTGACGGGATGATCCCGGTAGTTCCTGCAGAAAGCTATGTTCACCCAACCGCAGTGCTGATTGGCGATGTCATTCTCGGCAAAGGTGTTTATGTTGGTCCCAACGCCAGCCTGCGCGGAGATTTTGGGCGTATCGTGGTTAAAGATGGGGCGAATATCCAGGATAACTGCGTGATGCACGGATTTCCCGGCCAGGATACGGTGGTGGAAGAGGACGGACATATCGGCCATGGCGCGATTCTGCATGGCTGTGTGATTGGGCGGAACGCGCTGGTCGGCATGAGTGCGGTGATTATCGATGGCGCGACCATCGGTGAAAACAGTATCGTTGGTGCTTCGGCGTTTGTGAAAGCGCGCGCTGAGATGCCCGCCAACCATCTGATTGTCGGCAGCCCGGCGAAAGCGATTCGCATGTTAACTGAGCAGGAACTGGTGTGGAAAAAACAGGGCACTCGCGAGTATCAGGTGCTGGTGGGGCGCTGTCAGCAGACGCTTGCAGAAGTGAAGCCGCTGACTGCGGTAGAACCCGACAGAAAGCGGCTGGAGTTTGATGAGAATTTGCAACCTAAGTCAGCGAGTTAGCGATTCTACGCAATACCCGATGTCAGAACTGATAGCTGGCGGTGATGCTGACGTTGCGCGGCTCACCATAAACGACAGAACCGTCGATATTCGTGTCGTAGGTTTTATCGAACAGGTTATTAAGGTTACCCTGCACTGAGAAGTTTTTTGTTACCTGGTAGCGGGTGAACAAATCTACCAGGGCGTAGCTTCCCTGTTCCGCGCGGAATGTGCCATAAGGCGTGACTGTATCGCTGTAAACACGATTCTGCCAGTTAACTCCACCGCCGACGGTCAGTTCCGGCATGGCTGGCAGGCGATAACGGGTAAACAGTTTGACCGTGGTCCGCGGCAGGTTTGGGTTTACTGCATTGCCTTCGTTGTCTTCTGCAACATAGCGTGTCGTACCAAATGTCATCTGCCAGTTATCAGTGATCGCACCGTTAATCTCGAATTCAACCCCTTTGCTGACCGTGCCATCCATCGCTTTAAAGGCCGTGTCGCCATTGCTACCGGCGATTGGCACGCCGGTTGATTGCGCTACGTTGTCCTGTTCAATGCGGAACACCGCGAGCGTGGTGGTTAAACGGCTGTTCATCCAGTCGGACTTCAGACCAAGCTCATAGTTGTTGCCGGTGATCGGAGAGAGATATTTACCGGAGCTGTCGCGCTTGTTCTGCGGCTGGAAGATTGAGGTATAGCTGGCGTAGGTAGACCAGTTATCGTCAATGTCATATACCAGACCCGCATACGGCGTGGTGTGGTTTTGCTCCATGCTGTAGGTCAGGGTGTCGATACGCCAGTTGGTGTAACGTGCGCCGACAATCAAATGCAGTGGGTCAGCCAGCGAAATACGCGTTGCGGCGTACAGCGATTTCATGTGCGTGGTATCGTCCTGAGCCAATGACTGCGGGTTCCAGTTGGTTTCCGGGAAGTTACCATCGTAGGTATAGAAGCTGCCGATTTCGTTGGGGAAAACGTTCGCCCACGAGCTTTCATAACGGTTATTCTGTTTACTGTAGCTGCCGCCCAGCATCAGATTATGCTGACGACCAAACAGATCGTAACCGCCGTCGGCAAATAGATCGACAGCATCCACTTTACGTTTGCCGCTGTTCCAGCCGGTTCCTCCGACGTAGTCATATCCCGGACCATAGTTGCCATATGGGCCAATCAGCGTGCCGTCGGCCTTATTAACATAGGCATCGACGTACATCATTTTACTGTCGAACTTGACCTCGGAGTGGGTGGCGTTCATGGTCGCCTGCCAGGTATCGGCAAAACGTTGTTTGATGGTGACAAACACTTTGTTGAAGTCTTTATCGTTGTAAGCCCAGTCCGGCGCAGTGCTGCGCGAACGGTCATAGCTGTTTTTACTGCCATCGGTATTCCAGCGCGGCAATCCACCCCAGGTTGGGCTGTTGATATCAATGCGCTGATATTCATAGCCCGCAGACAGGCTGGTGGTGTCACCCAAATCGGCATCGACAATCCCGGAGAAGAACATTTTTTCGCTATTGTAGCGATCAAGCCAGGAGTCGTTATTCTGGTAACCCGCCACGATGCGGCTGCGCACGTTGCCGTCTGCCGTAAGCGGGCTTTGCAGATCGGTCACATAGCGTTGTTTATTCCAGCTGCCATATTCCGCTGAAACATTACCGGTGAACTCGCGGCTGGTGGCATGCTTACGGATCATGTTAATGGAGGCTGAAGGGTTACCCGTCCCGGTCATTAGCCCGTTTGCGCCACGGACCACTTCGACACGCTCAAAAAGGGCGGTGTCAGAAAGGGCGTCACCGAGATTCCAGCGGGATTCAAAATAGGTCGGGATCCCATCGACCATATAGTTATCAATCTGAAATCCGCGCGAGTAATAGCTGCTGCGATCTGAATCCGCCTGGCTTTTGCTTATCCCCAACGTGTTGTCCATCACATCGCCCAGCGTTTGCAATTGCTGATCTTCCATGCGTTGCTGGCTGACAATGCTGACCGATTGCGGAATATCGCGCTGTGTCATCTGCATTTTTGTGCCAGCGGTGGTCGATTTAACGCTGTAATCCTGCTCCTCCCTGGATGCGGATGGAGCAGAACCCTCCACGATCACTGTCTCTTCTGCAGGGGCTGCGAGGCTGGTGGAAGGTAAAAGCGCTAGCGTGATGCATGCTGCCAGCAAAGAAGGGGCAAGCCCCGGTTGGCGTTGAACATTCCCGTTGAGTGTTGTGAAAGACATCGAAAAGTCCTTGATAATTATTAATATTAAGTTCGAATCACCGGTAGTTGTGATGAACCCTTTGGTTGTAAATTATTAAATGCGCATGTAAATACAAATGCGAAATATACGCATTAGCAGTCAATGTGTAAACAGATGCTACGGCATAAATGAAATATTGTTTCAGTACTATGCTTGAGCGATAGCGCAGGGAAATGGTTATAAGAGCAGCACTGACTGGGGTTTTCGCTTAAAAAATCGAGGGTTAAAGTTGAAAGAGCGTGAGTAACTCGCTCATACTCTATACTCGCAGAGTTACCCGGCGTAGCATGGCAAAACGCCTGGGCTGTTAATGAAAAAGGAAAACGTCGTGGCAGAAGAAACTATATTCAGCAAAATTATTCGTCGTGAGATTCCGTCGGATATCGTATACCAGGATGAACTGGTCACTGCGTTTCGTGACATTTCCCCTCAGGCACCAACGCATATCCTGATCATTCCTAACATCCTGATCCCAACTGTCAACGATGTGACGGCGGAACATGAACAGGCATTGGGCCGCATGATCACCGTTGCAGCGAAAATTGCAGAGCAGGAAGGTATTGCTGCTGATGGGTACCGCTTAATTATGAACACCAACCGCCACGGGGGGCAGGAGGTGTATCACATTCATATGCACCTGCTGGGTGGACGTGCGCTTGGCCCAATGCTCGCGCATAAAGGTCTGTAAACATGACCAGAGGATGCATTGCGCTTTCAATGGGCTTGCTGTTGCTGGCGGGTTGTCGAACACATCCTGAAATTCCGGTAAGTGATGAACAGTCGCTGGTGATGGAATCAACGATTCTGGCGGCGGGTATAACAGCAGAACAGCCGACGTTAACCACGTCTGATATTCAGGCCTCGGCATCCTCTCGACTCTATAACGAAAGACAAGAACCCGTTACCGTTCATTATCGGTTTTACTGGTATGACGCCAGAGGGCTGGAAATGCACCCTCTGGAAGCGCCACGCAGTGTGACTGTTCCGGCTCATTCGTCGGTGACGCTGTACGGCAGCGCCAATTATCTGGGGGCGCACAAGGTTAGACTTTATCTTTATCTGTAAGGGGTGAATCTTGATGAACAAAATGAATCGCTACGCACTGATTGCCGCGCTGGCGATGTTTCTCTCTGGCTGTGTGGTGCAACGTGAGCCCGCGCCGGTAGAGGAAGTCAAACCGGTGCCGGAACAGCCTGCGCAGCCGCAACAGCCGGTGCCGGTTGTGCCAACGGTGCCAACCATACCGCAGCAGCCGGGTCCGATTGAGCACGAGGACCAAACGGCGCAGCCGACGCCACGTCAACGTCACTATGACTGGAACGGGGCTATGCAGCCGATGGTCGGCAAAATGCTGCAGGCCGACGGTGTCAAAGCGGGCGGCGTTCTGCTGGTGGATAGCGTGAATAACCGTACTAACGGTTCGTTGAACGCGGGGGAAGCCACCGAGACCTTGCGTAACGCGCTGGCGAATAACGGTAAGTTTACTCTGGTTTCCGCTCAGCAACTGGCCGTCGCCAAGCAGCAGTTAGGTCTGTCACCGAACGATAGCCTGGGAACGCGCAGTAAAGCGATTGGTATCGCCCGTAACGTTGGCGCGCAGTATGTGCTCTATTCCAGCGCATCTGGCAACGTCAATTCGCCTGCGCTGCAAATGCAATTAATGCTGGTACAAACTGGCGAGATAATCTGGTCAGGTAAAGGTGCCGTTCAGCAACAATAACAAACTCACGCGCGGCGAAGTGTTGTCGCGCTATTTCCCGCAGTATCATCCCGTCGCAGCCAGCCAAACCGGTCTGAGCGGCGGGAGCTGCATCATTGAACACCGTTCCCACCGGCTGGTGCTGCGCTGCCATCACGACCCTGACGCGCCGGAATCTCATTTCTTACGCCAATATCATGCGCTAAAACACCTGCCAGAAAGCCTTGCGCCACGTCCTCACTTTTATACGCGTGGGTGGATGGCAGTCGAGTTTTTTCACGGTAAGGTAGAATCCAGATTACCGGACGCCGACGAACTCGCAGGCTTACTGTATCATCTGCACCAGCAACCCCGATTGGGCTGGCGAATCAGCCTGCTGCCGCTACTTGAACAGTACTGGCAGTGTGGCGATCCGGCGCGTCGTACACCATGCTGGCTGCGCGCGCTGAAGCGGCTAAGGAAACGAGGTGAGCCTCGACCTTTGCGCCTGGGGCCGCTGCATATGGATGTTCACGGTGACAACATCGTACGTACGGCATCAGGGCTGCGGCTGATTGACTGGGAATACGCCGGAGACGGTGATATTGCCCTGGAGCTGGCGGCAGTATGGGTTAGCGATGAATCCCAGCGCCAACAGTTGGTTAGCACCTACGCCCAACGAGCGCACATTGAGCCAGACGTTTTGTGGCGACAGGTCAGACAATGGCAACCCTGGATAATGATGCTGAAGGCGGGGTGGTTTGAGTATCGCTGGCGGCAAACCGGCGATCGACAATTTATCAGGCTGGCCGATGAAACCTGGCGGCAGCTAACAATTAAAGGATAAGGAGAGCAGTGTGGGCCCAGTAATGTTGGATGTCGAAGGGTATGAGCTGGACGCTGAAGAGCGTGAGATTCTGGCACATCCGCTGGTAGGTGGGTTGATCCTCTTTACCCGAAATTATCATGACCCGGAACAGCTGCGTGAATTAGTGCGCCAGATCCGGGCTGCGTCACGTAACCATCTGGTGGTGGCGGTAGATCAGGAAGGCGGACGCGTACAGCGTTTTCGTGAAGGCTTTACCCGCCTGCCTGCGGCTCAATCCTTTGCTGCGCTGCACGGCCTGGAAGAGGGCGGCAAACTGGCTCAGGACGCCGGGTGGTTGATGGCCAGCGAAATGATCGCGATGGACATTGATATCAGCTTTGCACCCGTGCTGGATGTGGGCCATATCAGCGCGGCAATCGGCGAGCGTTCTTATCATACCGATCCGCTAAAAGCGCTGGCGATGGCGACCCGCTTCATTGACGGGATGCATGCTGCTGGCATGAAAACGACCGGTAAACATTTTCCTGGACATGGGGCGGTGACGGCGGATTCACACAAAGAAACCCCAACCGATCCTCGTTCAGAAGCCGAGATTCGTGCGAAAGATATGTCCGTGTTCCAGACGTTGATTACGGAAAACAAACTGGATGCCATTATGCCTGCGCACGTCATCTACAGTGATGTCGATCCGCGTCCGGCGAGTGGTTCACCTCACTGGCTGAAAACGGTGCTGCGCCAGGAGCTTGGCTTCGATGGTGTCATTTTCTCCGACGATTTGTCGATGGAAGGGGCGGCGATTATGGGAAGCTATGCGGAGCGTGGACAGGCATCGCTGGATGCAGGTTGCGATATGATCCTGGTCTGCAATAATCGTAAGGGAGCGGTCAGTGTGTTAGATAATCTGTCGCCGATCAATGCAGAACGTGTTACACGTTTGTATCATAAAGGTTCATTTTCACGTCAGGAACTGATGGACTCGGCACGCTGGAAGACGGTAAGCGCTCAACTTAACCAACTTCATGAGCGCTGGCAGGAAGAGAAAGCAGGTCATTAACGCAAGTTTGGCGAGGATGCGATGATTATCTATTTACACGGTTTTGACTCTAACAGCCCGGGCAACCATGAGAAGGTGTTGCAGCTGCAATTCATCGACCCGGATGTCAGGCTGATTAGCTACAGTACGCGGCATCCTAAACATGATATGCAGCATCTACTGAAAGAAGTGGACAAAATGCTGCAGCTGAATGTGGATGACCGTCCGCTGATTTGTGGTGTGGGGCTCGGGGGATATTGGGCTGAACGGATTGGTTTCCTGTGTGATATTCGTCAGGTCGTGTTTAATCCCAACCTGTTCCCGTATGAGAATATGGAAGGCAAAATCGACAGACCTGAAGAGTATGCTGACATTGCGACAAAATGCGTGACCAACTTTCGTGAAAAGAACCGCGATCGCTGCCTGGTGATCCTCTCTCGCCATGATGAAGCACTGAACAGTCAGCGCTCGTCAGAAGAGCTGCATCACTTTTATGAGATCGTCTGGGATGAAGAGCAGACGCATAAGTTTAAAAATATCTCCCCGCATTTGCAGAGCATTAAGGCGTTCAAGACGTTAGGTTAAGCCTGATGAGCGTTTAAAAAAACAGCCTCCAGGCTAATGCTCGTCAGTTACGAACGTATGGTGAACATGTGATCCCGGCTCAGGGTTCCGTTCACCTCAGCGGTGTCATTTCTCTGAAGCGCAGATACCTGTGAACGTGCAAGGGAGGCTCACCGCCGCCTCCCTTGCAACCCAGGCTCCCGGCGGGAAAATTGTCGCTGCGCGAGTTATTCGTCTTATGCCGTCTGCCTGTCGGGTCGGGGTCGAGCCTGCGTCCATGCAGGCCGTCCCCTCTGTCCGCATCCCTGCGGACAGACCCGGTCAGCCGTCAATGCCTCATCGATTTTCAGCCGGACCGGGGTCATCGCTTCAACGCACTGACTTCCAGTTAAATCTTTTTTGCTGTTTAAACAAAAAACGCAGATGGTCAGGTGTGGGCTGGTCCGGCTGAAAATTGCCGACGTGTTTCCGTAAGGCCGGGAGAGCCAGCATGGATGCTGGCTCAGGGCGCGCTTTGCAAGGACGCTTCCTCGCGCCCGGCCCGGTAGCCTGGAGGAATAAGCGGAGGGTATTGCGCAGCAACAATTTTCCTGCCGGGAGCCGGGATTGTAAAGGGCGTGGCGGAGAACGCCCTTTACACGTTCACAGGAATCGGTGCTTAAGAGAAATGATGAGCATGAGGTGAACGGAACTCTTTCTCCGAGATAGCATGTTCTTTACCTCGGGCAGCACAGCTTGAAGCTTTCTGAAACTGAGGTGCTAACTGACTGGCATTACAGCCATCGGGCTGTTTTTTTGTTCTTAAAGTTCCGGTTGTCTATCTTTTCAGCATCAAAACTTGATACACATCAATTTTGGTATGACCAATGCACCGTTCGTGTTATTCTCACTCTCGAAGAACATTTTCATTACCGTAACTTGTTGTTAATTAAAGGCTATGTTCATAACCTTTAATTAACAATTGGTTAATAAATTTGAGGGGGTCACGTTGACTACACCATTGAAAAGGATCGTGATTGTCGGCGGCGGTGCTGGCGGACTGGAAATGGCGACGCAGCTGGGTAAAAAACTCGGGCGTAAGAAAAAGGCCAAAATCACACTGGTAGACAGAAACCACAGTCACTTGTGGAAACCGTTACTGCATGAAGTGGCGACGGGGTCACTGGATGAAGGTGTGGATGCGCTGAGTTATCTGGCGCATGCCCGTAACCATGGCTTCCAGTTCCAGTTAGGCTCGGTAGTGGATATCGATCGTGAAGCGAAGACCATTACTCTCGCTGAGCTGCGCGATGAGAAGGGTGAGCTGCTGGTTCCTGAGCGCAAAGTACCGTATGACACGCTGGTGATGGCGTTGGGCAGTACCTCCAACGATTTCAACACCCCGGGCGTGAAAGAAAACTGCATTTTCCTCGATAACCCGCATCAGGCGCGTCGTTTCCACCAGGAGATGCTGAATCTGTTCCTGAAGTATTCCGCGAATCTGGGCGCTAACGGAAAAGTGAATATCGCCATTGTGGGCGGCGGTGCGACGGGGGTTGAACTCTCCGCTGAGCTGCACAATGCGGTAAAACAACTGCACAGCTATGGTTACAAAGGGCTGACCAACGACGCGCTGAACGTTACGCTGGTCGAAGCCGGTGAGCGTATTCTGCCTGCGTTGCCGCCGCGTATTTCCGGTGCTGCGCATAATGAGTTAACCAAACTGGGCGTACGCGTACTGACCCAGACGATGGTCACCAGCGCTGATGAAGGCGGACTGCACACCAAAGATGGCGAATACATTAAAGCCGATCTGATGGTGTGGGCGGCGGGTATCAAAGCGCCAGACTTTATGAAAGACATTGGCGGTCTGGAAACGAACCGTATTAACCAACTGGTGGTTGAGCCAACTCTGCAGAGCACGCGCGATCCTGACGTGTACGCGATTGGCGACTGCGCTTCCTGCGCCCGTCCGGAAGGCGGTTTTGTGCCTCCGCGCGCTCAGGCTGCACACCAGATGGCGACCTGTGCGATGAACAATATTCTGGCACAGATGAACGGCAAGCCGCTGAAAGCGTATCAGTACAAAGATCACGGTTCTCTGGTCTCGCTCTCTAACTTCTCTACCGTGGGTAGCCTGATGGGCAACCTGACCCGTGGTTCGATGATGGTGGAAGGGCGTATTGCGCGCTTTGTGTACATCTCACTGTACCGCATGCACCAGATTGCTTTGCACGGCTACTTCAAAACCGGCCTGATGATGCTGGTCGGCAGTATCAACCGGGTGATTCGCCCACGTCTGAAACTGCATTAATATCGACTTGTGGCGTCGGATGATTTTACGCATCCGGCGCCTTCCTTCAGAGTTGTCTGAATCATTCCGCTTTCGCTCCACCTCCCGCTATTTTCATCCGTAATCTGATTGGCATTCCTTACCTTCTGTTGCAAAGTTGTTGCTAATAGCAAAAAAGGAGGAAGTCCCGTGAATAAATCAATGTTGGCGGGTATAGGGATTGGCGTAGCTGCTGCGCTGGGTGTTGCAGCGGTGGCCAGTCTGAACGTTTTCGAGCGTGGCCCACAGTATGCGCAAGTTGTCTCTGCAACACCGATTAAAGAGTCGGTAAAAACACCACGTCAGGAGTGCCGGAACGTAACGGTCACGCACCGTAAGCCGGTACAAGATGAAAACCGTATCGCGGGTTCCGTGCTGGGCGCGGTTGCGGGTGGTGTTATTGGGCATCAGTTTGGTGGTGGACGTGGTAAAGATATTGCCACCGTGGCCGGTGCTTTAGGCGGCGGCTATGCAGGTAACCAGATTCAGGGTTCGATGCAGGAAAACGATACTTACACCACCACGCAGCAACGTTGTAAAACGGTGTATGACAAATCTGAAAAGATGCTGGGCTACGACGTGACGTACAAAATTGGCGATCAGCAGGGGAAAATCCGTATGGATAAGGACCCCGGTGCGCAAATTCCGTTGGATAACAACGGACAGTTGGTACTGAATAACAAAGCGTAAAATAGCATTATCCTGAACATTAGCCCCCCATTCGCTCAGGCTGGGGGGCTTTTTTTATCAGAAGGTTAAGGCGTAGTTCAGACCAAAAGTACGACCCCGGCCCTTGTATTCATACAGTGACGGGCTGCCGTAGGTTGGGCTGTACAGCAGTGGCGCACGTTGTCCCCACAGTGTGGTGTACTCTTCATTCAGCAGGTTTTCCACGCTGAAGGTCAGCTTACCCAACGGGAGCTGATAGCTGCCGATAAAGTCCATGGTGTTATAGCCATCCAGCTTGTTACCGCTGGCGTCGGTCAGATCAAATGTTTGCTGGCTCTGTACGCGCAAGGTCCACGGTTCTGGTGCCCAGCCGACCCACGCGGTTGCTTTGGACGGTGAGGCCAGCGTGACATCCCATTTTTGCCATTTACCGTTCTGCTTCACTTCCGATTTAATGACATTGAAGTTGCCGCCCAGGCTCCAGTCCGTATCCGCAATGAAATAATCCACTGCACCTTCAAGGCCATAAATGCGGCGATCGTCGGGCTGAACGTTAATGGTCATATCGCTGCGGTTGATAACGATCGATTTATCCGAAGTCGAGTAGTAAGCGGCCAGTTGCGTGCGCAGACTATCGCCGGTGTAGCGCCACCCCAGTTCGTACGAGTTCACTTTAATCCCTTCCAGACGTGAATCCGCCACGTTGACGCTGCGCTGGAGCTGGTAATGATCGCCAACCAGCGAATAGGTACCGTTACCGTAATATTTCCCTGGGTCCGGAAGCTCCACGCCCTGAGAAAAGTTAAACCACGTTTGCTGACGGTCGGTCAGGTGGGCAAGGATACCGGCGTTGAACAGGAAATTATCGTAATCGGTTTTGCCGCCCGGAATGGTAT
Source organism: Citrobacter sp. C13 (assembly GCF_014596815.2). NCBI lineage: Bacteria > Pseudomonadati > Pseudomonadota > Gammaproteobacteria > Enterobacterales > Enterobacteriaceae > Citrobacter > Citrobacter sp. C13. The sequence continues at coordinate 2,887,446 of NZ_CP115024.1, read as the reverse complement.
CGGCAGAGTTCGCAAGCCCGGTCGCGATTCCCTGCTGTTGAGCATAGCCAACGAAATCATCAACCCTGTTTTCGGTCCACTGATAGCGCACGCCGCCGCTGAGGGTAAAGATATCGTTAATGTCATAGCTGTTTTGCAGGAAAGGCGCGAAGTTGGTGATGCTGTAACCGGGGTAACGTCCGGTGGTATAAGCTGTACGGTTATCCATACCGCCGGAGGGCAGGGACCAGGCCAGATCGAAGAATTTCTGATTGGAGTCGAAGGTTTCGTGATCGGCATCGACACCCCACGTCAGCTCCCAGTTATCCATCAACTGGCTGTTGAGAGTAATTTTGGCACCAAACTGGTCTGTGTCCTGCTGTGATGCGGAGAAACTGGTGACCTTACCTTTGCTGAGCGTAGGGAAGGGATAGAATTTCAGTGATTCATCACGGTAATAGATTTGGCTGACCAGGTTCTGGCCATAAAAATCCGCATCTGAATATTGCAGGCTAATAAGATGACGTTCGGTGCCGGGAATTCGGTCGGAATTCAGTCCGCTGCTGGTGTATGCTTTGCCGTTTCCGGTCACGGCGGACATGTTCTCGCCGAGATCCAGCCCGTAATCGTCATCCCCCTGACTCTTATAGTACTGAGTAACCAGTTGCAACTGACGGTTGTCGTCAAGTTCAATTGTCCCGGTGCCCATGATGTCCAGACGATCGGAGTGCTGTAGCCCGGTTTGGGTGTTATCCAGCAGCAGGGCATCGTGATTACCGTCATACCAGCCGCCAAATCGTTGATACGCGACGGACATACGCCCGGAAGCGCGATCGGTTCCGCCACTCACCGCCGCGGCAACACGTTCATCATGATCGTTGCTATTGTTGAAACCGCTTTTGCTCCCCAGTTCGAGTTCTACTTTACGCTCCGGCTGGCCTTTTTTGGTGACAATGTTGATTAATCCGCCGGTACTGCCACCGCCATAAAGTGAGGTTGCGCCTGAAATGACTTCAATGTGCGCAATATTAAACGGGTCAATGGAGTCAAGTTGACGGCTGTCGGTTCGCGAGGAGTTCAGACGGACGCCGTCAATGAGCACGACAATGGCGCGTCCACGCATGTTCATGCCGTAGTTTGTGCGTCCCTGGCTACTAACATCGATTCCTGGGATTAGCTGAGCAAGAACATCCTTGAACTCTTTTCCTCCCTGAACCTGTTGTTCAATCTCGCTTCCTTCAATAACCCAGGTCGTTTGCGCCATTTCTGCCACGGTGCGCTGGCTACGGTTGGCGCTGACGATGAGATTCTCTTCCTCAGCCGCAATGGCCGGAAGGGTTAAAGACAACAGGAGAGGATTGAGCACCCAGAGACGCTTATGCATTTGTATTCCTTTTAAAAAAGAGTCGATCTGTTTTTGTTATGACGGTAAAGAAACCGATGGTTACATTGTGAAACAGGCGTTAAAACAAATGCGAATATTGCTGATAATAATTGTCGTTATCAATACATTTTACAAAAAATGATCGGGTAAGATGATGAAAACAATGAAGAATGTAGGGGTAATGCGTGAAATTCTAACCGGGGGCTTTATCAGCTCCCGGGGTTGTGAGTACTGCGGGGGAATTACGGGAAAGGGTTAAGCTTTGACGAGTTCGGGCCACAGACGCAGCGTTGTGTGTGCGATCTGCATCAGTTTTTCAAACGTTGCACCTTCCCGGGCGCTGATCGACATACCTTGTAAAATACAGTTCAGGTATTCGGCCAGTTTTTGCACGTCGCAATGGGCTGGAATTTCGCCTCGTTGCTGGCGCTGGCGAAGAAACTGGGTAAGCGTCTGTTCCTGCATTGCATGGCGGGATTTCACCGTGTGCGCAATATCGCGGGAAGAGGCCGCCAGCGTCGCAGAAGTGTTAATCATGAAACATCCCGCCGGGGTGTCCTTGCTGGTAAAGCAGGTCGCTATGGCGGTGAAATAGTCTTCTAGTGCGGACTCAAGGCTTTTTTCTTCACAAAACAGTTGGGCTTCGTGTTTCGCCGCAAAGCGGGTGATGTAGCGGTCCAGTACGGCACGGAACAACCCTTCTTTATTGGTGAACTCCGCATACAGCGTGGGCGCTTTTGCGCCGGTGGCTTCCACGAGATCGGCGAGTGATGTCGCTTCATATCCGTGCTGCCAGAAGAGTGTCATGGCCTTATCAAGCGCGGCTTCCCTGTCGAACACTTTTGGTCGGCCACGGCTTTTTTTTGCACAACCTGTCGTTTCAGTTGTCATGGCGCCTATGTACCTTTGTTGGGTTTATTGAATAACCATTATAAAAATATTCGACTGCACACTCCAGCGGATTCGCGATAAAAATAATTTATAGCTATTAGCATGAAAAATAAGACCTTTATGTTTTATATAACGATCATTATAAAAAAATGTTGACGTGTGACCTGGATCACATCTATGATTTACCTATCGATCGTTAAGTTAATCTTTTCGACACCCATTCATCTGCTAAAGGTCACTATCATGAAAAACGTAAAAACACTGTTTGTCGCTGCTGTTCTTAGCTCACTGTCATTTGCAAGCTTTGCCGCTGTTGAAGTTCAGTCCACTCCTGCGGGTCAAGAGAAAGTCGGTACTATTTCTGCGAATGCGGGGACTAACTTAGGTTCTCTGGAAGATCAACTGGCGCAGAAAGCCGATGAGATGGGTGCGAAGTCTTTCCGTATTACTTCCGTTACCGGTCCTAACACTCTTCACGGAACTGCTGTTATCTACAAATAAGATTTAACCCATCGCAATGCCACTGCGAGTTAAATAAAAAACCCCCGCGGAATAAAATCCAGCGGGGGTTTTTTTATACGCTACGATTACAGCGGTTGTTGAGCAACGTCATGATGACGGGTCACATCGACCGGCATGCCTGAGCGAATCTCCATCGCATGATCCATGACGGCGGTATCTGTTTGCGCCGCATTTTTAAATGTCTGCATGGACGCGTTCAGCACGATCGGCAGCAGTTGCGGATCGTCATTGATTTTTTCGGACAGCGGTTGGTGTACTTCCACCAGGCGCACGCCATTAGGCTCAACGGATGCTTTAATCGGCGTATTGATAATATTGACCTTAGTTCCGGGCGTTACCTGACGGAACAGGGTTTCGATATCACCGTCGCGCAGACGAATACAGCCGGAACTGACACGCATTCCGATGCCAAAATCAGCATTTGTACCGTGCAACAGGTACACGCCGCCGTATGCCGCTAAGCGAATCGCATGATGGCCCATCGGGTTATCCGGACCGGCAGGCACAACGGCAGGCAGGTCAATCCCGTTTGCTTTGTATCGCGCGCGGATATTTGCCGTTGGCGTCCAGGTGGGATTGGCGCGTTTATCAGAGATGGTGGTTACCATCGTAGGCGTCAGCGTGTCACCACCTAACTGGCCAATACCAATAGGATACACGGTCACCGAATTGGTCCCCGGCTGGTAATAATAAAGACGCAGTTCGGCGAGGTTGATAACAATACCTTCGCGCGGAGCGTCAGGTAGCAAAGTTTGTAACGGGATCGTCAAAACGCTGCCCGGACGTGGTACGTAAGGGTCAACGCCAGGGTTGGCCTGCAGTAGCGCGAGAAAGCCGACATTGTACTTTTTCGCAATCGCCTCCAGAGAACCGCCATTGTCTTCAACAACATGAACGGCATTCTGACCCACCAGACGGCTTCCCGGTGGCGGCAGCGGCCAGGTGTTTGCCTGAACCGGAAGTGCTAACGCGAATGTCGCTGCAAGCGTAAAAAACGCGAGCCAGCGAGAGAGTCGTTTATTGTTTAACATCACCATAAATCCATTGTTTTTACGTGGTTTTTATTATGTAAAAGTAAACGAGAATTATGGCTGTTTGCTGTGTCGGGAAGTGCAGGGAAGTGCAAAGAGTTTGTAAATTCATCAGGCCGGGTGAGTGGTGTGCTCATCCGGCCTGTTCGCTATGCTTATGCTACGGCGTTTTCTTCAAGCTGACGCATAAACTGGCGGACCCAGTCGATCCGCGTTTTACGCTCGCTCAACTCCTGCATGAATTTCAGCCGGGTTGGACCGTCCAGACGGAAGTGCTGCGGCTGCTTTTGCAGTAAACCAATCAGCCAGACCGGGTTGACGTGGTTTTTCTCGGCAAATTCAATGGTACCGCCTTTTTCATTGCCTTCGAGCTTTCTGATCCCCAGTTTCTGCGCCTGCTGGCGTAAACGGGCGATATCCAGCAGCGTACGAGCCGGGTCGGGCAGCAAGCCAAAACGGTCTATCAGCTCAACCTTAATTTCTTCCAGTTCGTTTTCGCCTTTCGCACTGGCAATGCGCTTGTAGAACGACAGTCGGGTGTTTACATCTGGGATATAGTCATCCGGCAGCAGAGACGGCATGCGCAGTTCAACTTCGGTTTGCTGGCTGGTGAGATCTTCCAGTGACGGCTCACGCCCTTCTTTGAGCGCATCGACCGCGTTTTCCAGCAGTTCCATATACAATGAGAAGCCGATGCTTTCCATGGAACCACTCTGATCTTCACCCAGTAATTCCCCGGCGCCGCGAATTTCGAGGTCGTGGGTCGCCAGCGCAAAACCTGCGCCCAAATCTTCCAGCGAGGCGATGGCTTCCAGACGTTTTTGCGCGTCGGTGGTCATTGCTTTCGGATGCGGCGTCAGCAGCCAGGCGTAAGCCTGGTGGTGAGAACGTCCCACACGACCGCGCAGCTGGTGTAATTGCGCTAAACCGAAGTGATCCGCTCGTTCGATGATGATGGTGTTAGCGGTGGGGATGTCGATCCCGGTTTCGATAATGGTGGTACACACCAGCACGTTAAATCGCTGATGGTGGAAATCGTTCATCACGCGTTCCAGTTCGCGCTCGCGCATTTGTCCGTGACCGATACCAATACGCGCTTCCGGCACCAGTTCAGCCAGCCTGTCAGCGGTTTTCTGGATGTTTTCGACGTCGTTAAACAGATAATAAACTTGTCCCCCACGCAGAACTTCACGCAGGATCGCCTCGCGTACCACCAGGTTGTCGTATTCGCGCACGAAGGTTTTGACCGCCAGACGACGAGCGGGTGGTGTGGCGATAATCGACAGATCGCGCATGCCGCTCATTGCCATATTGAGCGTACGTGGAATTGGCGTTGCCGTCAGGGTCAGAATATCGACATCTGCGCGCATCGCCTTGATGCGTTCTTTGTGGCGAACGCCGAAACGGTGCTCTTCATCGACAATCAGCAGACCCAGATCTTTTAACTTCACATCCGCTTGCAGCAGTTTGTGCGTGCCGATGAGAATATCAATTTTTCCCTCGGCAACTTGCTCCAGAATCTGCGCTTGCTCTTTGGCGCTACGGAAACGGGACAACATCTCGATGCGTACTGGCCAGTTGGCAAAACGATCGCGGAAGTTGTCGAAGTGCTGCTGTGCGAGCAGGGTGGTCGGCACCAGCACGGCAACCTGCTTGTGGTTCTCTACGGCGAGAAAGGCCGCGCGCATCGCGACTTCGGTTTTACCAAAGCCGACGTCGCCGCACACCAGACGGTCCATGGCCAGCGGTTGACACATATCGCTGAGTACCGCGTTAATCGCCTGCGCCTGGTCAGGCGTGGTTTCAAACGGGAAGCTGTCGCAAAACAGCTGGTACTGTTCACGGTCATGCTTAAAGGCAAAGCCTTCTTTCGCCGCGCGCTGGGCATAAATATCCAGCAGCTCTGCCGCAACATCGCGCACCTTCTCAGCGGCTTTCTGTCGGGCGCGTGACCAGGCATCGCCGCCAAGTTTATGCAGCGGCGCATTCTCTTCCGCGCCACCGGCATAGCGGCTGATCAGATGCAGTGACGACACCGGCACGTACAGTTTGGCGTCGTTGGCATAAGTGAGCATCAGGTATTCACCGGTGATGCCGCCCGCTTCCAGCGTGGTCATACCGGCATAACGTCCCACGCCGTGCTCCAGATGCACCACCGGTTGACCGGGATGCAGCTCTGCGAGGTTACGAATTAACGTATCCGGGTTGATGGTGCGACGAGAATCCTGGCGGCGGCGCGCCACGCGTTCCCCAAGCAGATCGCTTTCACAAATCAGCGCCAGATTGCGTTTGCTATCGATGAAGCCGTGCTCAGCTGCGCCAATCATCAGATAACGACCGTTATCTACGGCTTCATCGAGTCGCAATATCCGCTTCGGCGCCACTTTGATACGGGCGAGCAGTTCGCCAAGCGCTTCACGGCGGCCTTCACTTTCCACCGAGAAAATCACCGGACCGGTGAAGCCTTCAAGGAATTTACGTAACGCATCTAACGGCGCTTTTTGCTGCGCCTGAACGGCAATATCCGGCAGCTTCTGGAACCCGAGGTTGGTATTTGCTGCTTTGTTCGCCAGACTCTCGGTTTTCAGTTGAACGCGCGGCCAGCGTTTAAGTTCAGAAAACAGCTCATCAACCCGCAGCCACAGCGATTCCGGCGGCAGAAGCGGGCGCATCGGATCAACACCTCGATTTTCAAAGCGTGACAGGGTATCGGCCTGGAAGCGTTCTGCGCTGGTCTCGATATCACCGGTATTCACCAATAATGTATTGGAGGGGAAGTAGCTGAACAGCGGCGGCAGCGGCTCGCTGAAAAACAGCGGTTGCCAGTATTCAATACCCGCAGGTAACGTGCCTTTGCTGACCTGCTGGTAAATATGTTCGGCGTCGCGTTTCACCTCAAAGGTATCGCGCCACTGGCTACGGAATAGCTCGATGGCCGTTTTGTCAGTCGGGAATTCGTGCGCGGGAAGCAAATTAATGGCATCGACTTCTTCCAGCGTGCGCTGGGTGTCGGTATCAAACAGACGCAGGCTGTCGATTTCGTCATCAAAGAAATCCAGACGATAAGGCAACTCGCTGCCCATCGGGAACAAATCCAACAACGCGCCGCGGGTGGCGTATTCGCCGTGTTCCATGACCTGATCAACATGGCGATAGCCCGCACTGTCCAGCTGTTCACGCAGAGCGTCACGTGAAAGTCGCTGGCCCTTTTTCATGACCAGCGCATGGCCGTGCAGATAGCTGTGCGGACAAACGCGCTGCATCAGTGTATTTACCGGAACGATCAGCACGCCGCGCTGCATGGCAGGCAGTTGATACAGCGTGGAGAGCCGCGAGGAGATAATCTCCTGATGGGGAGAAAAGCTGTCGTAGGGTAGCGTTTCCCAGTCGGCCAGGTTCATCACCATCTGGTCGGTAAACTGACGAATTTCATCATGCAGACGCAGCGCATTTTGCATGTCCGGCGCGATCAGGACCACTGGACCCGCGTGATGTTCGGCGATTTCGGCGACCAGCGTTGCGCAGGCTGCACCGGTAAGCTCACCTAACTGGCGCTGATCGCCAGCTTTCGCCGGGAGCGTATAACGATGTTGTTCAGGCATTCGGTTGTCAGGATCTCGTTTAGATATACATCTGATAAGCAATGTTCTTTATTATCCGTGATCGTTTCTCATAAGCAAATTGATTCGCCCCCTGATGGGGGCAAAAAGCGCGTAGGGGTTAGCGCGAGACAGCCGATAAAGAAGGCGGGGAAAAGAGCAGGTCGGCCACTGTTTTTTGTGAAATTTTACGTACCAACAGGCCAAACAAGGTGCACAGCAGCAGGCAGGCGAACGGATACACCAGCAGCAGGGCCAGCTCCGCATAGGCAGGCCAGGCGGTATAATTGATTTTAGGGATTAGCGTTAAGCTGAACAGCTCAACCAGAATACGGTGGGTGGTGTAGATGGCAATGGTATTGGCACCAATCACGCTTAACGGGCCGGACTCACGCATACCAAAGCGCAGCTCAAATTGATAAAACAGCTTCATGATCAGCACAATGGAAAGCAGAGAAAGTAATAGTGAGACATTTGCCAGCCACGCGACGACGGCGGCGATTGCGCTAACCAGAACAATGACCGCATGGCGGCGCAGAGGCACCTCCTTGATCCATACCATCAGCGTTGCGCCAAACCATGCACCGAGGCTGTACCAGGGCAGATTGCGAATCACGCTGTTCATTCCCCACCACGGCGTCGGGACAAAATTGATCGCCACGCTCAGCACCACAAATAACGCCAACAGCGGCGCCGCCCAGCGGCTGAAAATCTTACACAGAACAAAATAGACAATCAGCGCATACAGATACCACAAGCTGGTGCTGGCGGTCAGCATTCCGTGGGTAAAACCTGTGATCGAATCGGCATAAGCGGCGTTGGCGGCATGGCTCAGATCGCGCTGTGGGGCCAACCAGTTATTGAGCGCGACTAACGCCAGCCATTGCACCACACCCCAAAGTACCAGCACCCAGGCAATGCTCCAGATCCGTTTTTCCACGCAGGTTGTCCACGGGACGCTATCAATGTAGCGACGGATCAGATATCCCGAAATAAAGAAAAACACCGGCATGCGAAATGGCGCCAGGTACAAATTGAGGTAAATCCAGCATTTGCTCAGCAGCTCTGAAAGCGGATGCTGAAAAGTAGTAAGGTGCGGGTAAAATGTGATTACCGAGTGGTAAATCACCACCAGACAAATACATAACCCTTTGATTTGATTAATCCATAGTTCTTTTTTCTTCATCGAGACGGCGTATCCATATTGTTGGCTATAGCCTGCCATCCTGCGCAACCCGCTGTGCGCTGTAATGCGTAACTGTCTGCATTTTGTTTTTTTAAGATAAAGATCAGGGACCCGGGCTGAAGGGAAGAGGGACAACTTTAGCGAATTGATTTATTTATACTTTTAGGAATAGTGCTGACGAACACTTACGGTTCAGTCATTTACCCATTCCGCTTTCGCTTATATACTCGTGACTTTGCTAACAGCAACCAGACGGATTTCATGTACCAACCTGTCGCTCTATTCATCGGCCTGCGTTATATGCGTGGGCGTGCAGCAGATCGCTTCGGTCGCTTCGTTTCCTGGCTCTCCACCATAGGCATTACTCTCGGGGTAATGGCGCTGGTCACGGTGTTGTCGGTGATGAACGGTTTCGAGCGCGAGCTGCAAAACAATATTCTTGGCCTGATGCCTCAGGCCGTACTCTCGTCTGAACAGGGTTCCCTCAACCCGCAACAACTGCCGGAAAAAGCGGTGGTGTTGAACGGCGTCAACCGCGTTGCACCCATAACTACGGGAGATGTGGTGCTGCAAAGCGCGCGTAGCGTGGCGGTCGGCGTGATGCTCGGTATCGATCCGGCACAAAAAGATCCGTTAACGCCGTATCTGGTCAATGTGAAGCAAACAGATCTGCAACCGGGTAAGTATAATGTCATCCTCGGCGAGCAGCTTGCCGGGCAGTTGGGCGTGAACCGTGGCGATCAAATCCGTGTGATGGTGCCCTCGGCCAGCCAGTTTACGCCGATGGGGCGTTTGCCGAGCCAGCGTTTGTTTACGGTGATTGGCACTTTCGCCGCCAACAGCGAAGTCGATGGCTACCAGATGCTGACCAACATTCAGGATGCCTCGCGTCTGATGCGCTATCCGGTGGGTAATATCACTGGCTGGCGTCTGTGGCTGAACGAACCGTTAAAAGTTGACACGCTGAGCCAGCAAACGCTGCCGCAAGGCACCAAATGGCAGGACTGGCGCGAGCGCAAAGGGGAACTGTTCCAGGCCGTGCGTATGGAAAAGAACATGATGGGGCTGCTGCTTAGCCTGATCGTGGCGGTGGCGGCTTTTAATATTATTACCTCGCTGGGTCTGATGGTAATGGAGAAGCAAGGGGAAGTGGCGATTTTACAAACGCAGGGGCTAACGCCGCGGCAGATAATGATGGTGTTTATGGTTCAGGGGGCCAGTGCCGGGGTGATTGGCGCGCTGCTGGGCGCTGTACTGGGTGCATTGCTCGCCAGCCAACTGAACAATCTGATGCCAATTATTGGTGTGCTGCTGGATGGCGCTGCGCTGCCGGTCGCTATCGAGCCGCTGCAGGTTATCGTCATTGCGCTGGTGGCGATGGCCATCGCGCTGCTGTCTACGCTTTATCCTTCCTGGCGCGCTGCCGCCACTCAACCCGCTGAGGCTTTACGTTATGAATAAGATCCTGTTGCAATGCGACAACCTGTGCAAACGCTATCAGGAAGGCACTGTGCAGACCGATGTACTGCACGATGTCAGTTTTTGCGTCGGTGAAGGTGAGATGATGGCGATTGTCGGCAGCTCCGGCTCCGGCAAGAGTACACTGCTGCATCTGTTAGGTGGGTTGGATACCCCGACTTCCGGCGACGTCATTTTTAGCGGTCAGCCAATGAGCAAGCTCTCGTCGGCGGCGAAAGCGGAACTGCGTAATCAGAAGCTGGGCTTTATTTACCAGTTCCACCATTTGCTGCCGGATTTTACCGCGCTGGAAAACGTAGCGATGCCGCTGCTGATCGGCAAGAAAAAACCGGCTGAAATCACCGAGCGCGCACGGGATATGCTGAAAGCAGTAGGGCTGGATCATCGTGCCAGTCATCGCCCGTCTGAACTGTCTGGCGGCGAACGCCAGCGTGTGGCCATCGCGCGTGCGCTGGTGAATAACCCGCGCCTGGTCCTGGCAGATGAGCCAACAGGTAACCTGGATGCGCGTAACGCGGACAGCATTTTTGAGCTTCTGGGCGAGCTGAACCGCTCTCAGGGCACGGCATTTCTGGTGGTGACGCACGATCTGCAACTGGCGAAGCGGATGAGTCGCCAGCTTGAAATGCGCGATGGTCGCCTGACGGCTGAACTGAGCTTGATGGGAGCTGAGTAATGGCTTCGCCTTTATCGTTATTGATTGGTCTGCGCTTTAGCCGTGGTCGGCGTCGCGGCGGTATGGTTTCTTTGATTTCGGTGATATCTACCGTTGGCATCGCGTTGGGTGTGGCGGTGCTGATCGTCGGTTTAAGTGCCATGAACGGATTTGAGCGTGAGCTGAACAACCGTATTCTGGCCGTAGTCCCACACGGAGAGATTGAAGCCGTAAATCAACCGTGGAATAACTGGCAGGAAGCGCTCGACAAGGTACAAAAAGTGCCGGGTATTGTCGCCGCGGCGCCTTATATCAACTTTACCGGACTGGTGGAGAGCGGGGCGAACTTACGCGCGGTGCAGGTGAAGGGCGTTGACCCGAAACAGGAACAGCGTTTAAGCGCGCTGCCATCCTTTGTGCAAAACCACGCCTGGGATAATTTTAAAGCCGGTGAACAACAAATCATCATTGGTAAGGGTATTGCCGATGCGCTGAAGGTGAAGCAGGGCGACTGGGTGTCGATTATGATCCCTAACGCCAGTGCGGATCATAAGCTACAGCAGCCTAAACGCGTGCGTTTGCACGTGACGGGGATCCTGCAACTGAGCGGTCAGCTCGATCACAGCTTTGCCATGATCCCAATGGAAGATGCGCAGCAATATCTCGATATGGGAACCAGCGTTTCCGGGATCGCGCTGAAGGTTAACGACGTGTTTAACGCCAATAAGCTGGTGCGAGACGCGGGTGAAGTCACCAATAACTATGTTTACATCAAGAGCTGGATTGGCACCTACGGCTATATGTACCGCGATATTCAAATGATCCGCGCCATTATGTATCTGGCCATGGTGCTGGTGATTGGCGTGGCCTGTTTTAATATCGTTTCCACGTTAGTGATGGCGGTAAAAGACAAAAGTGGCGATATTGCGGTATTAAGAACACTCGGGGCGAAAGATGGGTTGATCCGTGCCATTTTTGTCTGGTACGGCCTGCTGGCGGGTCTGTTCGGTAGCCTGATAGGCGTCGTCATCGGGGTGGTTGTCTCGTTGCAACTGACGCCGATCATAAACGGGATTGAGGCGCTTATCGGCCATCAGTTCCTGTCCGGCGATATCTATTTCATTGACTTCCTGCCATCGGAATTACACTGGCTGGATGTGATTTACGTGCTGGTGACAGCACTCGTGCTGAGTCTTTTGGCAAGTTGGTATCCGGCGCGTCGCGCCAGCAATATTGATCCTGCGAGAGTACTTAGCGGCCAATAACAACAATAATACACGACAGCATTCATGCTGCATCAAGGCGTAGCCAACGCAGAGGCATCTTGAAGGATGACGTGTATCAAGGAGCGGTGATGTATTACGGATTTGACATCGGCGGGACCAAAATTGCGCTGGGCGTGTTTGATAAGCAACGTCGTCTGCAATGGGAAACTCGCGTTCCTACGCCTCGCGACAGCTACGACGCTTTCCTTGATGCGGTCTGCAATCTGGTGACGGAAGCGGATCAGCGGTTTGGCATCAAAGGTTCGGTAGGCATCGGCATTCCAGGCATGCCGGAAACCGAAGACGGCACGCTGTACGCGGCCAACGTTCCTGCCGCCAGTGGCAAACCGCTCCGCGCCGATCTCAGCGCTCGCCTTGACCGCGATGTGCGTCTGGATAACGATGCGAACTGTTTTGCTCTCTCCGAAGCCTGGGATGACGAGTTCACCCAGTATCCGCTGGTGATGGGGTTGATCCTCGGTACGGGCGTCGGCGGCGGCCTGGTGCTTAACGGGAAATCCATCACCGGACGCAGCTATATCACCGGTGAGTTTGGTCATATTCGTTTGCCGGTCGATGCGCTGACGCTGATGGGCTTTGATTTCCCGCTGCGCCGCTGCGGATGCGGTCAACTGGGATGCATCGAAAGCTATCTTTCCGGCGGTGGATTTGCGTGGTTGTATCAGCATTACTACCATCAACCGCTGGATGCCCGCGAAATTATCGCGCTGTGGGAGCAGGGTGATGAGCACGCGCGGGCCCACGTTGAACGCTATCTGGATTTGCTGGCGGTGTGTCTTGGGAATATCCTGACTATCGTCGATCCTGATTTGGTGGTGATTGGCGGAGGCTTGTCGAATTTTACCGCTATTACGACGCAACTGGCGAACCGACTGCCGCGTCATCTGCTGCCGGTTGCCCGGGTACCGCGTATTGAGCAGGCACGGCACGGTGATGCCGGCGGGATGCGCGGGGCTGCTTTCCTACATCTTACCGATTAATACAAAGAGGTTGTTATGCTGTCGCGTCGGGGTCATCGGTTAAGCCGCTTTCGTAAAAATAAACGCCATTTGCGCGATCGCCTGCGTCAACGAATCTTTTTCAGAGACAGAGTGGTGCCTGAATTGATGGAAAAACCAAGAGTGCTGGTACTGACTGGAGCGGGAATCTCCGCTGAGTCAGGAATTCGAACATTCCGCGCGGCGGATGGTCTCTGGGAAGAACATCGGGTAGAGGACGTTGCGACTCCGGAAGGATTTAGTCGAAACCCGGAACTGGTTCAGTCGTTTTATAACGCCCGTCGCCATCAGTTGCAACAGCCAGAAATCCAGCCCAACGCGGCGCATATCGCACTGGCAAAACTCGAAGCCGAGTTGGGCGATCGTTTTTTACTGGTGACGCAGAACATTGATAATCTGCATGAGCGTGCGGGCAGCCAGAACGTTATCCATATGCACGGCGAGTTGCTCAAAGTTCGCTGTTCGCAAAGCGGACAGATTCTGGAATGGACGGGCGATGTGACCCCGGAAGATAAATGTCATTGTTGCCAGTTTCCGGCACCGCTGCGACCACACGTGGTGTGGTTTGGTGAAATGCCGCTGGGTATGGATGAAATTTATATGGCGCTGGCAATGGCAGATGTGTTCATTGCGATTGGCACATCGGGACATGTTTATCCGGCAGCGGGTTTTGTGCATGAGGCGCGGCTGCATGGGGCACATACGGTAGAACTCAATCTCGAACCGAGCCAGGTAGGCAGCGAGTTTGAAGAGAAGTATTACGGTCCGGCAAGCCAGGTAGTGCCTGAGTTTGTTGAGAAGTTATTGAAAGGGCTGTGATTTTTTTTGCCGGATGGCGGCAAATGCCTTATCCGGCCTACGGTTTGCATTGATGTAGGCCCGATAAGCGTCGCGCCATCGGGCATTCCTTACAACGCTGAATTAGCGTCCTGCTTTTAGCTTCTGATAATACTCTTCGTAGATAGCGCTGGCGGAACCGACATCGTTCTGCCATTCCCCTTTGTTGATGGTTTCTGCATCAGGGTAGAGCGTTTTGTCGTTCGCGACCTCAGGACTTAACAGCTTGCGTGCTGCCAGGTTTGGCGTCGGGTAACCGATAGTTTCTGCGACTTCTTTCGCCACGTCCGGGCGCAGCAGGAAGTTAATCAGCTTCAGTGCACCTTCTTTGTTTTTCGCGTTAGCCGGAATAGACAGGCTGTCCATCCAGAAAATGCCACCTTCTTTCGGCCATACCACTTCCAGCGGTGTGCCCGCCTGACGCGCAACATACGCGGAGCCGTTCCACACCATCCCCAGATTAACTTCGCCTTCCATATACGGGTTGGCCGGGTTGTCAGAGTTAAATGCAGCAACGTTAGGCATCAGCTTCTTCAACTCGTTATAGGCAGCTCCAATCTCTTTAGGCTCGGTGGTATTGCCGGAATATCCCAGCTTGCGCAGCGCCATCTGGAACACTTCTCGCGCATCATCGGTTAACAGCAGACTGCCTTTGTACTCCGGCTTCCACAGATCGGCCCAACTGGTGACGGTTTTAGGATCGATAGCATCGCTGTTGACGGCAATGGCCGTCGCACCCCAGATATACGGGATGGAGTAGTCATTGTTCGGGTCAAACGGCTTGTTGAGCATTTCCGGATCGAGGTTGTGGAAGTTGGTCAACGTCGATTTGTCGATCTTCTGGATCATGCCTTCTTTACGCATTTTATCGACGTAATAGGTGGACGGAACCACCAAATCGTATGCGCCGTCTTTATAGGTTTTGAGCTTGGCGTACATGGTTTCATTCGACTCGTAGGTCGAATAGATAACCTTAATGCCGGTTTCTTTGGTGAACTGTTCCAGCAGACCCGGTGGTACGTATTCAGTCCAGTTATAGAAATAGAGCGTGTTGTTGTCATTCGCGTGAGCGGCGCTCATGCCCAGTGCCAGAGCTCCCGCCGCGAGCAGGTGGCGTGACCATTTTTTCATCATTTAACGTCCCCTGAATTAAGGGCCTTAGCGGCCCTTGGTTTTATCACGTGCAATAAGCTGGCTGGCAATCACCATAACCAGCGACAGAACCAACAAAATGGTCGCCAGCGCGTTCACCTCTGGTGATACGCCGACTTTAACCATTGAGTAGATTTTTAATGGCAAAATTTCATAACCCGGTCCGGTGACGAAAGATGAAACAACAACATCATCCATCGACAGCGTAAAACTCAGCAACCAACCCGCAGCCACCGCAGGCATAGCCAGTGGTAGTATTATCTTGCGCAGAATAGTTACTTCGCTGGCACCCAAATCTTTAGCCGCCTCAAGCATGCGGACATCAAAACCTTTCAGGCGAGAGTAAACCGTCACCACCACAAAAGGCAGACAAAAAGTGATATGCGAGAACAGCAGCGACCAGAAACCCAGTTGAATGCCGATCAGCATAAACAGCACCAGCAGAGATATTGCCATCACAATATCCGGCGACATCATCACCACGAACAGCATGCCACTGACGAACGGTTTACCGCGAAAACGGTAACGGTACAGCGCAACCGCAGTAAGTGAGCCGATCAAGGTGGCAAACGTGGCGGATAGCACCGCCATCGTCAGCGAGTGCTGTGCTGCCTGCAACAGGCTGTCGTTATTCATCAGCAGGCCGTACCATTTGGTAGTAAAACCCTGCCAGTTGATGCCAAAGCGCGAACTGTTAAAGGAGTTCACAATCAGAATGATGATTGGAATATACAGATACGCGTAGATAGCGGTCATAAAACCGCCGCGAAGCAGTCGACCGATCATTCGAGTTCCACCTTCTTGTTCAGTAAGCGGGAGGCGCGCCAGTAGATCAGCAGCATCAGACCCATCACGATGGTCAGCGTAATGCTGGTGGCTGCACCAAACGGCCAGTCGCGGATGTTCAGGAACTGAACTTTAATTACGTTACCAATCAGCAGGTTTTTCGCACCGCCCATTAAGTCGGAAACGTAAAACAGCCCCATTGCGGGCAGCATGACCAGCAGGCATCCGGCGATAATCCCCGGCATCGTCAACGGAATAATGATGCGAGTGAAGGTCTGAAGCTTATTGGCACCTAAATCGCGTGCGGCTTCCAGCAGCGGTTTATCGAGCTTTTCAATGCTGGAATAGAGCGGCATCACCATAAACGGCAGCAGGATGTATACCAGCCCGATAATCACGGCGCTGGGGGTAAACATAATGCGAATGGGTGTATCGATAACGCCGAGCCATAACAGAAACTCGTTGAGATAGCCTTTGGTACTGAGGAAAATTTTGAGTCCGTAGATGCGAATAAGGGAATTGGTCCAGAACGGAACAATCAGCAGGAATAGCAGCAGCGGACGTACTTTTTCCGGCAGTTTCACCAAAAACCAGGCAAACGGGTAGCCGAGTACCAGACAGGCGAGCGTGGCAATCAGCGCCATATTGAGGGAGTGAACCAGCACCTCAAAATAGAGCGGATCGAGCAGACGCGTATAGTTCTCCAGCGTAAAGACCATTTTGACGAAATTGGCGTCGTCACGGGTCAAAAAGCTGGTGCCGATGATCATCAGGTTGGGCAGAAAGACAAATAACACAAGCCAACCGACAATGGTGAAGATCACCACACTCTGGAATTTACTTGTGCTCTTCATCAGCCAGTACGACCTCCCAGCTTTCTACCCAGTTAATTGCCATTTTCTGGTCGAGCGAGTGGTCAAAGTCAGGATCATCTTCGTTGAAGAATTCGCTGACCATCACCATCTTGCCATTTTCCAGTTCTACAACCGACTCCAGCGTCATGCCTTTGTAGTTGCGTTCGCGCACGTAGCCGATCAGGCCTTCGATATGATTATCATCGTTGATTTCATCAACGCGTAAATCTTCAGGGCGTAACAGAACGTGCAGCTTTTGTCCGGGAACTACCGCGAAGTTGACATAAATATTGCACTCGCGGCCTTCAACGTTAGCACGAACACGCTGTTCATCCAGACGTTCAATCACCGTGGCGTTAAACATATTGATCTCGCCGATAAACCCGGCGACAAACAGATTCTTTGGCTCTTCGTAGATTTCGCGCGGCGTACCGTCCTGCTCAATCTTACCATCGCGCATCACCACGATGCGGTCAGACATAGTCAGCGCTTCTTCCTGATCGTGTGTGACAAAGACAAAAGTGATACCAAGCTTACGCTGCAGCGCTTTCAGTTCGTTCTGCATCTGCTTACGCAGCTTGTAGTCCAGCGCAGAGAGGGATTCATCTAACAAGAGTAAGCGGGGTTTGTTGACCACTGCTCGGGCAATCGCTACGCGCTGCTGCTGTCCGCCGGAAAGTTGATGCGGTTTTCGCTGGGCGAACTCTTCCAGTTGCACCATGCGCAAGGCTTCGGTAACGCGGGGAGAAATGTCGGCTGCGGGCGTTTTTTGCATGCGCAAACCAAAGGCCACATTCTCAAACACAGTCATGTGGGGGAATAGCGCATAGCTTTGGAAGACGGTATTCACGTAGCGATTTTCCGCTGGAACGTGAGTGATGTCCTCGTTGTCCAACAAAATATGACCGGAATCAACCGTTTCCAGACCGGCAATCAGGCGAAGAACGGTTGTTTTACCGCAGCCAGAGGGGCCAAGCAGCGTAAGAAACTCGCCATTATTGATGGTCAAATCCAGGCTGGAAATCACCTCTTTGCCATCGAAACTTTTGCGAATTCCCGCTAATTGCACCAGTGGAGAAAGCGAACGCGGTTGTTTATTCAATTTTTTACTCTGTCCCATGTAAACGCAACGGATGGCTGACCGATGCGGGGTTTGTGGTTAACCACCTTGATGACTCTTAATGAGGGCCGTTATTCTACGGCAAACCATTGTAATCGCCAATCCTTGTTGCGAATTACTGACTTAGCCCTATAGTCAGAGGGGATGTCAGGGCGAAATATTCTCACTTGCGGGGATAAAAGTGACCTGACGCAATATTTGTCTTTTGTTGCTTATTGATAATGTTGTCACAAAAAGTGAGGGTGACTGCATGGATAAACTACTTGAGCGTTTTTTACACTACGTGTCGCTGGACACCCAATCAAAATCGGGCGTGCGGCAGGTACCCAGCACCGAAGGACAGTGGAAATTATTACAACTGCTCAAACAACAGCTCGATGAGATGGGGCTGGTTAATATTTCACTGAGCGAAAAAGGCACGCTGATGGCAACGTTACCTGCTAACGTTGCTGGTAATATTCCTGCGATCGGCTTTATTTCCCATGTGGATACCTCACCGGATTTCAGCGGTAAAAATGTCAATCCGCAAATCGTTGAAAACTATCGCGGTGGCGATATTGCGTTAGGCATTGGTGATGAAGTTTTATCGCCGGTGATGTTCCCGGTGCTGCATCAACTTCTGGGTCAGACGCTGATCACCACAGACGGTAAAACGTTGTTGGGCGCGGATGATAAAGCAGGCGTGGCGGAAATCATGACCGCACTGGCTGTGCTTATCCAAAAAAATATTCCGCACGGTGATATCCGCGTGGCCTTTACGCCGGACGAAGAGGTGGGTAAAGGGGCGAAGCATTTTGATGTTGCGGTATTCGATGCGCAGTGGGCCTATACCGTTGACGGTGGTGGCGTAGGTGAGCTGGAGTTTGAAAACTTCAACGCCGCGTCGGTTAATATCAAAATTGTTGGCAACAATGTGCATCCCGGCACCGCAAAAGGGGTGATGGTGAATGCGCTGTCCCTGGCGGCGCGTATTCACGCTGAGGTTCCGGCAGATGAAAGCCCTGAAAAGACGGAAGGCTATGAAGGCTTTTATCATCTGACGAGCATGAAAGGGACGGTCGATCGGGCGGATATGCACTACATTATTCGTGATTTTGACCGTAAGCAGTTTGAAGCGCGTAAACGCAAGATCATGGATATCGCCAAGAAGGTTGGCAAAGGGTTACACCCAGACTGCTATATCGAACTGGTGATTGAAGACAGTTACTACAATATGCGCGAAAAAGTGATTGAGCATCCGCACGTGCTGGATATCGCCCAGCAGGCGATGCGCGATTGTGATATTGAGCCGGTGCTGAAACCGATCCGTGGCGGCACTGACGGCGCGCAGCTGTCGTTTATGGGATTACCGTGTCCGAATCTGTTCACCGGCGGCTACAACTATCATGGCAAGCATGAGTTTGTGACGCTGGAAGGAATGGAAAAAGCGGTGCAGGTGATTGTGCGTATTGCTGAATTGGCCGCGAAACAAAAATAAAGCATGTGTAGTTGCCGGATGGCGCTTTGCTTATCCGGCCTACAATATTTCACTCCAGTAGGCCTGATAAGACGCATGGCGTCGCATCAGGCACAGTCTATTACCCTTCGAAGAACCAGTACCCGCTGTTGACCAGCGCGGCAAGCATGGCAAGGAAAGAAGGATCTTCCAGCGCATCCTCAAAGTTCTCAGCCGTCAGCACAATATGACTGGCCAGCGCTTCCAGCGCAGGACGATGTGGCGAGTCAATTTTCTCACCGTTAGCGTAGACGTCATCGCCAATGCGCAATACGCGCAATCCGCCCAGACGCACTAAAACATCACCTTGTTTCAGGGCATCATAAATTTCGTCTGGCTGATACGGTGGCTCCGGCGGGGCAATATCCAGCTCATGACGAGACTGAGAGATAAACTCGCCAAACCACTGCTGAAAATGTTCTGGCTGATTAATCAGATCCAGCATCATTTCGCGCAGCTTGTCCATTTCCTGCGGCAGAACATCTGCCGGATGATCGCGCGGTGGCAGGTCAGGATCGCTGTAATAGGTGCTGCCCAGTTCGCGTTGCAAAACGTAATCGGCGAACCCGCTGATCAGCTCGCGAGTGTTTGGCGCGCGGAAGCCAACCGAATAGTTCATCGCGTTTTCTAACGCATAGCCTTCGTGCGGGAATCCCGGTGGAATGTACAGGATATCGCCGGGTTCCAGCTCTTCATCAATGATGGCTTCGAACGGGTCGACCTGAAGAAGATCCGGGTGAGGGCAGTGCTGCTTCAACTGCAGCTTTTCGCCTACGCGCCAGCGACGACGACCGGTTCCCTGAATGATAAATACATCGTACTGATCCAGGTGCGGGCCAACGCCGCCGCCGGGTACAGAGAAAGAAATCATCAGATCGTCGATACGCCAGTCCGGTAATTCACGGAACGGGCGCATCAGCGCGGCGGTAGGTTCGTGCCAGTGGTTGACCGCCTGCACCAGCAAAGACCAGTTGTTCTCGCCAAGATGGTCGTAGCTTTCGAAGGGACCATGGCTAACCTGCCATTTACCATCCTGATGGCTGACGAGTCGGCTGTCGACCTCGCTTTCCATTGCCAGTCCAGCCAGTTCGTCAGGAGAAAGAGGATCAATAAAGTTATTAAACCCGCGTTTTAAGACCACCGGGCGTTTCTGCCAGTGGCGTTCAAGAAAATCGGGCCAGTTAAGTGTGAGTTGGTATTCCATAGTGAGCATCCCGCAGGCTGGTATCTGCAACCGATTATAACGGATACTTAACCTCAAGCGTGAAGTCAGTACATATTTATTACATGCGACGATTACTCGTCTTTCTGGCCCGGCTGCTGGCGGCCAAAAATAACTTCCATGCGCGCGCCACCCAGCAGGCTATCACCAGCAATAATTTGCCCGTCATACTGTTCGGTGATTTCTCGCGCCACCGCCAGACCGACGCCTTGTCCGGGACGTAGTGTATCTACGCGCTGTCCACGGTCAAACACCACTTCCCGTTTGCTTTGCGGAATACCAGGACCATCGTCTTCGACCAGAATATGCAGCTGATCCTCAGACAGTTGCGCCGAAATCTCGACAAACTCCAGACAATATTTACAGGCGTTATCCAGGACGTTGCCCAACACCTCGACAAAGTCATTCTGTTCGCCCACAAAGCTGATCTCAGGTGAGATATCGAGATTAATGTTGACCCCTTTACGCTGATACACTTTATTCAGCGCCGAGGTGAGCTTATCCAGCAACGGCGCGACCGGGTGCAGCTCGCGGCTGAGTAGGGCACTGCTGCCACGCATACTGGCGCGATGCAGGTAATAGCC
Organism: Citrobacter sp. C13; assembly: GCF_014596815.2. Lineage (NCBI taxonomy): Bacteria > Pseudomonadati > Pseudomonadota > Gammaproteobacteria > Enterobacterales > Enterobacteriaceae > Citrobacter > Citrobacter sp. C13. The sequence continues at coordinate 2,866,386 of NZ_CP115024.1, read as the reverse complement.
TATCTGTTGGGAAATACGACTAATTTGTTCCAGCATGATAGGCTCTGCGTCGCTGACGTTCATCTTTTCGTTACGCATTGAGCGCAGCGTACTTTGCAGTACCGCCAGTGGCGTTTTCAGGCTATGGGTGAGATCGGTTAACGTGGTGCGGTATTTATCGTAGCGCTCACGTTCGCTTTTTAAAAGTCGATTGAGATTGCGAACCAGGCTGGTCAATTCGCGTGTGGTGGCGGGGTTTAGCATCTCACGATGATGTTCCTCAAGCTCACGGACTTCACGCGCTAGCGACTCAATTGGCCGCAGGCTCCACCAGGCGGCCACCCATAACAGCGGAATGACCAGCAACAGATTGGCGACCAGGACATAAATAAACCAGCTCCAGACCATATACGAGCGCTTTAGCTCTATAGGAATGGTGTCGACAACCACAATGGTCAGTTGCGGCATTCTGGCTGTGGCGGGGTAGACGTTCACCGCCACGGAGTGGGTCATTTCGGCGTCGTCATCATCTTCTCTGACTTCTTTTAACTGCTGCTGAGCGGAGTGATCTTCGCCCAGTAAAGTGCTGGTGGCGTTTACATTGGCTTCAATTTCATGAAAACCGTTCGTTTTTAGCCAGTCCGGTTGGATACTTTTCGTCAGCCAGGGAACATTGCGCTGCGCCCACAACAATTCACCGCTTTCGTTATAGATCAGCGACATTGTTGGACTTTGCATATCGAGATGTTCAGGCAGCTCGACGTTTATCTTGCCGTTTTCCCACTTTGCCAGGGTATAAAACAGATTACTTTCACCCCGCAGCAGGCGGAACGTTGTCTTATCAAAGCTGACGCTGTAGCCCACCAGGGCAACCATGCCGTAGGCCAGTGAGAGCACCAACACCACGCCCGCAGTTGCCAGTAAAAAGCGCAACCGCAGCGATAGCGGGAAAAAATGACGCAATAGTTTATTCATTAGCGCAGTTCAAAAAGATATCCCTGACCACGCACGGTGGTGATGACGTCGTCCGGATACTGCGCCTGTATTTTCTTACGCAGACGTCCCATTAGAACATCAATGGTGTGACTTTCGCGCAGCTCGGCATCCGGATAAAGCTGCAGCATGAGCGAATCTTTACTGACCACTTTGCCATTATTACGGATGAGCGTTTCCATAATGGTGTATTCAAACGCAGTGAGCTTGATAACTTCATCATTGACGGATAACTCGCGTCGAGAGAGGTCCACCTGAAAAGGCGGAAGGGAGATAATTTGCGATGCCAGACCGCTGTTGCGGCGCATCAGTGCCTGCATGCGCGCAGCCACTTCTTCGATGTGAAACGGTTTGGTGACATAATCGTCAGCGCCAGCGCTGAGGACTTCCACCTTGTCCTGCCAGCCTTCGCGCGCGGTTAATACCAGAATCGGCAGCGAAACCTCATTACTGCGCCAGCGGCGGATCAGCGACAAACCATCTTCATCGGGGAGTCCTAAATCAACGATCGCGATATCCGGCAGATGTTCATTCAGATAATAGTCCGCTTCCTTCGCATCTTCTGCATCATCCACCTGATGCCCTAAATCCTGTAACTGAACCTTGAGGTGGTGGCGTAATAAAGCATTATCCTCGACAACCAGTACGCGCATCATCGTTTCTCCCTAAAATAATGGTATGAATAGTTTAACGCTGATTATGTGGCTGTGGGGATAAACATTTAATAAACCGGGGGAAGGGATAATCTCGCGGACAATAAAAAAGCCGGAAGCGCTGATGCTTTCCGGCTTACTACGATATGAACGGAAGACCGGAACAGGCTCAAGCACGCTCCGGCATCAAACAGATTACTTCAGTTCATCAACCATGGTGATGGCGCGACCAATATAATTGGCAGGCGTCATTGCTTTCAGGCGAGTTTTCTCTTCTTCCGGCAGCGCCAGACCGTCGATAAACTGCTTCATACCTTCGGCGTCAACGCGCTTACCGCGGGTCAGCTCTTTCAGTTTCTCGTACGGCTTCTCAATACCGTAGCGACGCATCACGGTCTGAATCGGCTCTGCCAGAACTTCCCAGTTATGATCCAGTTCATCCAGCAGATGATCGCGGTTCACTTCCAGTTTGCTCACGCCTTTCAGCGTGGACTGATACGCGATCAGCGCATAGCCAATACCTACGCCCAGGTTACGCAGAACGGTAGAGTCAGTCAGGTCACGCTGCCAGCGGGAGACCGGCAGTTTGCTCGCCAGGTGCTGCAGAACCGCGTTAGACAGACCCAGGTTACCCTCGGAGTTTTCGAAATCGATGGGGTTAACTTTGTGCGGCATGGTGGAAGAGCCGATTTCACCCGCGATGGTTTTCTGTTTGAAATGGTTCAGCGCCACGTAACCCCAGACATCGCGGTCAAAGTCGATCAGGATGGTGTTGAAACGGGCGATGCAGTCAAACAGCTCGGCAATGTAGTCGTGCGGCTCAATCTGCGTGGTGTACGGGTTCCACTGGATGCCCAGCGAGGTGACAAACTCTTCGCTGAACTGATGCCAGTCAACTTCCGGGTAAGCGGCGATGTGGGCGTTATAGTTACCGACTGCACCATTGATCTTACCAAGAATTTCAACCTGGTTGAGCTGACGATACTGACGCTCCATACGGTAAGCCACGTTAGCCATTTCTTTGCCTAGCGTAGAAGGGGTGGCTGGCTGACCGTGGGTACGGGAGAGCAGAGGAATATCGCGATACTGTACAGACAGATCTTTCACCGCGTCGATAAGCTTACGCCAGTACGGCAGAACCACTTCGTCGCGTGCGGTTTTCAACATCAGCGCGTGAGACAGGTTGTTGATGTCTTCTGAAGTACACGCAAAGTGGATAAATTCGGAAACAGCGTGCAGTTCCGGGATATCCGCCACTTTCTCTTTCAGGAAATACTCAACTGCCTTCACATCATGGTTGGTCGTACGCTCAATGGTTTTGATGCGCGCAGCATCTTCTTCATTGAAGTTAGCGACGATCGCATCAAGGAAACCGATTGCGTCGGCAGCAAAAGCAGGAACTTCCTTGATCGCTGCGTGCGCGGCCAGTTTTTGCAGCCAGCGTACTTCAACCTGTACGCGGAATTTCAGCAAACCGTATTCGCTGAAAATCCCGCGCAGCGCGCTGACTTTATCGCCGTAGCGTCCATCGACAGGGGAAACGGCGGTCAGTGAGGATAATTCCATAGATCACAACTCCGGGGTTAAATGAGCAAGAATTTGTTTTGCCTGAGTCGTCAGGCGATTACGAGAAAACATGAGTTGCAGACGGCCTCCACCAACCTGATGCCAGAGCACGGCAGCACGGATGCCAGCCAGCAGCGAAGCGCGTACTTTAGCCTGTACTTGTGGGCTCTGAAGGATGGCCGGGGAACCCGTGACCTGAATACGCGGGCCGAGTGGGCTGATGACGTCAACATAAATACCAGCCATCGCACTCATCAACGTTTCTGACTGCAAATCAAAATGGTCTAGTTGGCGCTGCAAGCCGCTAATACGGTCTCCCAGCGTGTCCATAGCGCCCTTGGCCGCTGACAGCTTACGCTCCAGCACCATCAGGCTTAGCGTATAGCGGGTGAGTTCCGCGTTCAGTCCCTGACGACTGCTGGCGTTCAGTACGCCAAGCAGCGTTTCAAGGCCAAGACGCAGATTGGCTTCGCTGCCGCCAAACACGCCCAGCGTAGAGCTGGGATTCATGTCGATGACACTGTTCAGTGAAACGTGTAATGCATCGGCATCACAATGCCCCTGGTGCGCCAGTTCCTGCACCAGGCGTGCCGACTGACAAATGCCTGCCAGGGCGAGGGTGATGTCATAATAATTCTTTGCCACGTTCACTGCTTCCTTGTATCAAATGTGTAAGTAATTATACCGGCAGAGGCAATCGTTGTTCGATAATGCCGCCGCCGAGGCACACTTCGCCATTGTAAAAGACAGCCGACTGACCCGGCGTGACCGCCGCGACTGGCTCGTCGAAAATGACTTCAATACGCTCAGCATCCAGTGCCTTAACGGTGCACGGAATGTCGGTCTGACGATAGCGGGTTTTCACCGTACAGCGCATGGTGCCGGTGAACGGTTCGCGATCGACCCAATGCAGCTGTTGCGCCACCAGGCCAACGGACATCAGACGTGGATGTTCATGGCCCTGAGCGACAACCAGAATGTTGTTCTCAACGTCTTTATCCACCACATACCATGGATCTTCTGTCCCTTCTTTCGTTCCGCCAATACCCAGACCTTTACGCTGACCCAGAGTGTGATACATCAGCCCCTGATGCTGGCCAATCTCTTCGCCATCAACGGTGATGATTTTGCCTGGCTGAGCCGGCAGGTAACGACCAAGAAACTCGCGGAACTTACGTTCGCCAATGAAGCAGATGCCGGTGGAGTCTTTTTTCTTGGCCGTAATCAGACCAAGATCTTCGGCAATTTTACGCACCTGCGGTTTTTCCAGTTCACCGACCGGGAACAGGCTTTGCGCGATTTGCTCATGGCCGAGTGTGTAGAGGAAATAACTCTGGTCTTTATTGCCATCGAGCCCACGCAGCAGGCGGCTTTTGCCGTCGACATCCGCGCGACGCACGTAGTGACCGGTGGCGATGTAATCGGCACCTAAATCTTCGGCGGCAAACTCAAGGAAGGCTTTAAACTTAATTTCTTTATTGCACAGAATATCCGGGTTCGGCGTACGACCTGCTTTGTACTCTTCAAGGAACAGTTCAAAGACGTTGTCCCAGTATTCTGCGGCAAAGTTGACGGTATGCAGTTCAATGCCTAGTTTGTCACAGACCGCCTGCGCATCCGCAAGGTCGGCGGCCGCTGTGCAATATTCCTCGCCATCGTCCTCTTCCCAGTTCTTCATGAACAGGCCTTCTACCTGATAGCCCTGTTGTTGTAACAGCCAGGCAGAAACGGAGGAATCGACACCGCCGGACATGCCGACGATCACTTTTTTTGGGCTTTCAGACATAGGAATACTCACGACATTGAACTTCAAGGCGGCATATTCTAGCACGCAGCCCTTTACTTGACACCCTCTGTAAACGGCCAGTTAAATTCACCGATCATGGCCAGTGGGTAGCGCTGGCCACTCTGATAACAGCGAATACTCTCTGCAACCAACGGCGAACGCAGGTTTGGCGCAGAGAAAATCTCTTCTGCGCTGACCCAGCGACAGCAATCTATATCGCTGTCATGGGGTTCTGTAGCGCACATATTGGCAAGCTCGATAGAGAAAAGAAAACGCAAAAAGGGCGTTCTGTCCGGCGCAATCCATTGATGCATACGAATGAAATGCTGCGGCTGCCCTTTAATGCCCGTTTCTTCCCACAGTTCGCGTGCTGCGGCTTGCACCAGCGTTTCATCGGCTTCCAGGTGTCCTGCAGGCTGATTCCACAAGGCTTTGCCATTGATCGTTTCTTCAACGACTAAGAATTTATCTTCTGCATGCACAATGCAGGCGACCGTGACGTGCGGTTTGAACATGTTTTCCCCTTATTCCTCAGCAAATCCTTCGGTAACATCAGGCCAGCTAATTTCACCGCTGGCCTTGTCGATACTGGTATAAGCCACGGGAGGTGACGTTTGTGGGTCGGCCCCTCCACGGCACAATGCGGTTTGATGATCCTCGCGCACGATAATTTCAATGGCCTTTTTAGCATTCCAGCTTTCATAAAAGATACATTGGTGGTCGTGACGTAGCCCAAGGGTGGCGACTCTTGTTGCTTTGTCTGTCGACAACGGGTTGATGTCGCCGCGATAGTGGTCACCGCTGTTTATAGCCTGTAACTGCGACTTTTTTAACCAGCCGCGTATGATTTGGCGATCGGTGGTGTAATAGACCGCTTCCATAAAATCATCGTTGGATTGTTCTTGTACAGAGACGAGGTCGCCGGGCACTAAAAATACGGACGGGCTGCGACACTGTTCGGTTGGCATCGCATAGAACCATGCGCGGGTGTCTCCTGTTACCTGATAGTGGTTTGCGGAGGAGGAGGGTAAGAACCCGCGCTGCGACATCGCTTTATTTGCCCATGTCTGGCAAGACGCGCTTACTGCAAGCGGACTGGATAACGGCGTTAACCCAACTACCGAGACCCAGCCGGTGGCGAAGGTTCCTTTAGCGTCCCGATAACGTACGTAACGATAAGGTTCATCTTTGGAAAGCATGCCCGTGCTTTTGTAGCGCTGTGAACTCCTGAGCACCTCGACGGTGTCGCCATTGACCATGAACGCGGGGAGTTGACACTCTGTTGCTGGTGCAGAATAGAAATGCAGGCGTGAGTCGGTTTTTACTTTGGCAGACTCATAAAGGTAGTTTGCCTCTCCGGCTGCTGTTCCGGCAATCGTCTCACAGTCCAGTTTTGCTGAACAAAACGGTGACGCGCCGAGCAGGATGAATGCTGCAAAAAGCTGCTTATCCATTTTTTTCATTCTTCCCTGTTAACACTCACGTTAAACCGTACGGTTACGATTTCAGTTCCCGCCACTCGCCGTTAGCAAGATTTTCCAGCGTGTAATCCCCCATGGCATAGCGGATGAGGCGCAGCGTAGGAAATCCAACATGCGCTGTCATACGACGTACCTGACGGTTGCGGCCTTCATATAAGGTAACTTTCAACCAGCTGGTGGGAATGTTTTTCCGTTCCCGAATCGGCGGATTTCTCGGCCACAGCCATACGGGTTCCTCTACTACTTCAATGCCTGCGGGTAGCGTGGGGCCATCATTGAGCGTTACTCCGTTACGCAGGGCGTCCAGCGCTTCTGCTGTCGGCTCGCCTTCAACCTGGACGTAATAAATTTTCCCGGTACGCTTACCGGGTTGCGTTAACCGCGCCTGCAGCGCGCCGTCATTGGTTAGCACCAAAAGCCCTTCGCTGTCCCGGTCGAGTCGGCCCGCCGCATAAATTCCCGGCACGGGAATAAAATCTTTTAACGTGCTTCTGCCAGCCTCGTCAGTAAATTGTGGCAAAACATCGTAGGGTTTATTGAACAAAACCACGCGTTTTGGCTGGTTTTCTTTACGCTGCTTAGTGACTTGTCGTGAGCTGAATCGCTCAACCCGGTGATTTCTAAAAGAAGTTTTTTGCATGGTATTTTCAGATTATATCAATTGCCGCATTATAGCCTAAGAACGAGTGTCTTTCATGGCGGCGAACAATAGGGTAGTATTGACACGCTCATTACAAATCATTAACAAAAAGTTGCTCTAACGCATCCGTGTAGCAGGACGCAAACGCACATGCAGCGTGATGACAGACGAGCAGAACCAGAAGCGCTCGAAGGAGAGGTGAATGGAAAGCAAAGTAGTTGTTCCGGCGGAAGGTAAGAAGATCACCCTGCAAAACGGCAAACTCAACGTTCCTGAAAATCCGATTATCCCGTTCATTGAAGGCGACGGTATCGGCGTTGATGTAACCCCACCGATGATCAAAGTTGTCGATGCTGCTGTCGAGAAAGCCTATAAAGGCGAGCGTAAAATCTCCTGGATGGAAATCTACACCGGCGAGAAATCCACTCAGGTTTATGGCCAGGACGTCTGGCTGCCTGCTGAAACCTTAGATCTGATTCGTGAATATCGTGTTGCCATTAAAGGCCCTCTGACCACCCCTGTTGGCGGCGGTATTCGCTCTCTGAACGTAGCTCTGCGTCAGGAACTTGACCTGTATGTCTGCCTGCGTCCGGTGCGTTATTATCAGGGCACACCAAGCCCGGTTAAACACCCTGAACTGACCGACATGGTCATCTTCCGCGAAAACTCCGAAGATATCTACGCGGGTATCGAGTGGAAAGCTGACTCTGCCGATGCTGAGAAAGTGATTAAATTCCTGCGCGAAGAGATGGGCGTGAAGAAAATCCGCTTCCCGGAACATTGCGGCATTGGTATCAAACCGTGTTCTGAAGAAGGGACTAAACGTCTGGTGCGTGCAGCGATTGAATACGCCATCGCCAACGATCGTGATTCAGTTACCCTGGTACACAAAGGCAACATCATGAAGTTCACCGAAGGCGCGTTCAAAGACTGGGGTTACCAGTTAGCGCGTGAAGAATTCGGTGGTGAACTGATCGACGGCGGTCCATGGGTGAAAATCAAGAACCCGAAAACCGGTAAAGAGATCGTGGTTAAGGACGTTATCGCCGATGCGTTCCTGCAACAGATCCTGCTGCGTCCGGCTGAGTATGACGTGATTGCCTGTATGAACCTGAACGGTGACTACATCTCCGATGCGCTGGCCGCACAGGTTGGTGGTATTGGTATCGCGCCGGGTGCAAACATCGGTGACGAATGCGCTCTGTTCGAAGCAACCCACGGTACTGCACCGAAGTATGCAGGTCAGGATAAAGTGAACCCAGGTTCCATCATTCTGTCTGCTGAAATGATGCTGCGTCATATGGAATGGTTCGAAGCGGCTGACCTTATCGTTAAAGGTATGGAAGGCGCTATCAACAACAAGACCGTGACCTATGACTTCGAACGTCTGATGGAAGGCGCTAAGCTGCTGAAATGTTCAGAGTTTGGTGACGCGATCATCGAAAACATGTAATTCAGATTCTGGGTTGTATGCGAACGGGAGCCTGATGGTTCCCGTTTTTTATTGTTAGCTTTCTAACGGTTATCAAAATTTTATCAAAATAATTTATCAATACGGTGATTACGATCCACATTTGTAGTTGTTAGCTTCCAACTGGATTTGTGGGAGGTACAATATCGAATGATTGATGCCTTAATGCAAGATTATGTCATTTATGACATTTTGCTTTTTTTATGGTGAAGTTGTGCTAAGATAAGGGCATTGATGTTAAAGGTGATGCTATGATTATTAATTTTGGTGCTAAAAATTTCTTCAGTTTTAAAGAAGGATTCGACATTTCATTTGAATTAGGAAAAACTTGTCCGGATAACATATCAAAAGGGAAAACTATTTCAAATATTTTATGTGTTAAAGGTGCCAATGGTTCTGGGAAGACCAATATCCTTAAAGCTATTGATTTTTTATCGAATTTTATAACATCGTCCTTTGATAATAAAGTAGATGATTATCTTTTATTTGATCCTTACTTCAATAGCGAAGAAGTCTCAGAGTTTTATGTTACATTCTCTGTGGATGGGATAGTTTATAGATATGAGGCAGACCTTACTGAGGTTGAAGTTAGACGTGAAGCTCTATTTAAGAAAATTAAAAGAGAAGTTAAAGTAATCGAAAGGATTGGCGATACCATTTCTTACGCCACAAAGGAATATGAAGAACTAAAAAAAATAAGAATGAGAAAAAATGTTTCTTTATTCATTATGGCAAGACAATATGGGGTTAAAAGTGTAGAGCCTATTTATCAGTGTTTCACAAACATCATTTCAAACGTAAGCTACTCTGGACTTCGAGAACAAACCCATTCAATTGATGTGGTTAATAAGTTTTATTACGAAAATGAAGATGTTTTTACTTTTGCTAAAGAAATAATAAAAAAATTCGACCCTTCAATTCATGATATTTACATTGCTAAGAAACTTGATGACGATGGTAAGGATGTATATAAGCCATGGTTTGTATTTGAAATTGATGAACAAAGACATATTCTCGGACTTAATCAACAGTCAAGTGGTACTAAATCACTCTATAAACAACTTGGAAGTTATAAGGCGGTATTAGTCTTAGGCGGATTATTGGTGTTAGATGAGTTTGATATTAACCTACACCCACATATATTGCCTCATTTATTAGAGTTTTTCTTGAACGAAGAAACTAATTCAGATAACGCACAATTGATATTTACAACTCATAATACTGAAATATTGGACTTTTTAGGAAAGCATAGAACATATTTAGTAAATAAAGAAAATTCGGAAAGTTATTGCTATAGGCTTGATGAAATCCCAAGTGATATACTGAGGAATGATCGGTTAATATCTCCAGCCTATAACCAAGGAAAACTTGGAGGGGTTCCGAAATTATGAGAAAAGAGTTCGGAAACATTAAAAAAATAATTTCTTGCAATCATTTGACGGACTTGCAAGTTTAGATGCTGACAATTGTAATCTTGCTTTAAGATGCAAGTTTAACTTTTCCTATTTTGATGCAAATCAAAAAGTCTCCGGCAAAATTTCAGATTGGAGCTTGGAGAACATTAGCGATTTTTTTAACAAATTAATAGATTACTCTACGCGCTCTTTGGGTGAGTTGCAGCAGATGAGAATAGGGACAAATCGAAAAAGCTTATTGTCTCTTTATGACAAATATCCTCATAATAGCCTTTTCGCTCAGCCAAAAAACGTTCCTCATCAAGCGCGGTGGGGGCGCTTCAGACTTGATCAAAACAAAAGATTAATTGGTTTTGTTGTACCAGATGAGTACCACGGAATTAAACACAATGCAACTGGTATGGTCTATGATAAGAATACATTTTACATTGTTTTTATTGACAATGAACACCAGTTTTATCCTTTGAAGAAGTGAGTGAGTATATAAATGGTCTCGCTGATGGCTATCTAATTATTATAGCCTCAGCGAGTTTTGTATAATGACTTAAGGTTTCGTTTGATTTATAGTTAACTAATTATTTTAGTCCACTCTTTACCGCGGTCGTCATGATAGCTATCAGTTTGTCTCTGTGATTTATGACCCAGTAGTTCTTTCGTATTTACCCCCTGTGCTTCATACAGTCTTTCGGCCAAAGATCTCTGTTCGTGAAAAGTAGATGGCGTCTTACCTTCCTCTAGTGGGATCTGTGCTTTATCGCGAGCTTTGCTGAAATTTGTGGTCAATGTATTTGACCTAACCTGAGCACAACGAGCTGATTGTGAGGTTGCCCGGAAAAAATGGACCAGGTAAGGGCTCACTGCATAGTCCCTACAGCGAGCAACAACATCCCTCAGACTCCATCCAATACAATCGAGCCGAAGTGATAAGGGGATTGCTAACTTGCTTCCCGTTTTTTCCTGGATTACATGTAAATGATCATCCCAGATATCGGTGAATTTCATTTCAGAAATATCGCCAAGTCTCTGTGCGGTTAGTAAGGCGAGCAGCATAGCGTTGCCCATATACTTATGGTTAGAATCCGCAATGGCAAAAATCTTCTGCCATTCTTCCAGATTAAGCCGTTGTCGTGTTATGCGACGCCTCGGTTGTTTGGTCGCTAATGCGGGGTTATAACCTGGTGGTACTTCGCCTGCGTGTTGCGCTTCTTTAAACACATCGATTAAGACGGAGCGGATCACCTGAGCCATTCTTGGCTGCCCATCAGCTATGTACTCATCAAGAATTTGGGCTATATCACGTACATCAACAGCAGATATAAGCTTCATTCCTGCCCGTTCCTTTAAAAGGGCGACTGGTTTTGCTTTCTGAATCGCCACAGATAATCTAGACACTTCCGAGCCGTTGATAATACTGGTTTTCATATTCTGTCGGTGACATCTGATCGCTAGAACCATGCCGACGCTTACTGTTATAAAACATTTCGATGTAATCAAAAATATCACTGCGGGCTTCTTCCCGCGTTCCGTAGATCTTTTTCTTTATCCGTTCGCGTTTCAACAACTGGAAAAAGCTTTCTGCAACCGCATTATCATGGCAGTTACCGCGACGGCTCATGCTGCCCTCCAGGCCGTGTGATTTCAGGAAAGACTGCCACTCATGGCTTGTGTACTGACTGCCCTGATCCGAATGAACCAGCACCTGTTTTTGGGGATTACGCCGCCATACAGCCATCAGCAGTGCGTTCAGGACAATGTCCTTTGTCATCCGGGATTGCATGGACCAGCCGATAATTTTGCGTGAGAACAGATCAACAACCACAGCAAGATACAGCCAGCCTTCGTGGGTCCTGATGTAGGTTATGTCTGTTACCCAACGCTCATCAGGAGCATCCGGATTGAACTGTCGCTGGAGCCTGTTGGGCGACACGATACTGGCCTCGCCTTTACGTGCCCGCGGGCTCCGGTATCCGACCTGAGCCTTTATCCCGACACGTTTCATCAGTCGCCAGACTCTGTTCACTCCGCACTGTTGCCCGCTGTCCCGCAGATCCAGATGGATTTTGCGATAACCATAGACGCATCCCGATTCCAGCCAGAACTGTTTAATCTGTCCTGTCAGTCTCAGGTCTGCCTGATGGCGTTGAGAATGCGGCTGCTGAAGCCAGGCGTAAAAACCACTGGGATGAACATCCAGCACCCGACAGAGCAGGCGAACAGGCCAGCAACAGGTGTTGTCACGGATAAAGGCGTACCTCAGTCGGACAGCTTTGCGAAGTACGCCGCGGCTTTTTTTAATATGTCCCGTTCGTCGGTAACCCGCTTCAGCTCTTTCTGGAGACGACGGATCTCGGCCTGAGCATCTGACTGTTCTTTATTAGTGGAAGAATCCGGACCGTACTTCTTTATCCAGGCGTAAAGGCTGTGGGTGGTGATATCGAGACGTGTTGCCACGCTGGCAACAGAATAACCGCGATCAACAACCTGTTTGACTGCTTCAGTTTTAAACTCTTCGGGATAACGCTTACCGCTCATGGGCACCTCTCTTTAAGCCATCTTAAATGACTCTGAGGTGTCTGTTAAACCCGTGGCGATTCATTCTGCTTATATGTATTGAGCTTAATATCACCAGATTGGCACCTTTCTTCCTGAATCTTCCAGTAGCGATCAAGCCAGGTAACGGTGGTTATAGCTTTACCTTTGCTGGTGGCGATAATGTCAGTTACAGCCAGTATCTGGCGTGATTGTTGCTCAGCTAGGCGCTTGTTTGCTTCAATAGCGATAGCTGTTGCTTCCGCTTCATCTGTCCCTAAACTATGGAATTTTCCTGTTATAGGATGCTTGTAACGCCAGTATATTTTATTAACTTTGCGGCTTAACAATGGGTATAGATTAGGCACGGAAACGTTATTCTTACGTGGACGAGCTGCCATCGCTGAGAATCCTTAATAATTTAGGTGAATCAGATTTCTTGATTACTGGCGCGGCCAATTCTCCAACCAATTCAGCATCCTCCCTAACTCTCCAGAGGCGTCCCTGTTTCATAGCGGGTGGGGAGAAGAGATTCTGTTTAGCGTACCGTCTCAGGGTCGATACGCTTGGTGGATTGCTTCGGTATTTATCTGCTGCCCATTCTTCAAGAGTTAACATCTGAATCATGCGTTTATCTCCACTTAAACCGGCTGCACCCGGTTATCGCTCTGCGTTAATTAACGCTCTAGGCTATCAACCTAAGCGTCCGTTAATTCCGATAATGGTAGGGAGAATAGAGTGTAAATAGACCCGTTTTAGTTCCAGGCATTTTTTGAGATCCCGGCCAAATGATTGTGTTGCCGATATTCCTCCGGCGTCATATTGTTCAGTGATTCATGCGGGCGTTCACAGTTATATTCTGACACCCATCTTTCCGTGATTTCCCGCACTTCATTCAGCGTTCTGAACAGATAAAAATCGAGTATTTCTGTACGGTATGTTCGGTTAAAGCGCTCAATAAAAGCGTTCTGCGTCGGCTTACCCGGCTGAATAAATTCCAGTTTTACTGCATGTTGCTCTGCCCATTCAGCCAGTGCAAGTGAGATAAATTCCGGACCATTATCCATGCGTAGCATGACCGGATAGCCGCGATTTGCCGCGATCCTGTCGAGTACACGGACCACGCGCAAAGCTGGCAGATTCAGATCGATTTCAATCGACAATGCCTCACGGTTAAAGTCATCAACGACATTGAACGTGCGAAAACGACGGCCACAGACCAGAGCATCATGCATAAAATCGACAGACCAGCTCTGGTTCAGCGCTTCCGGTGTGGCCAGTGGCGAGGGATTACGCACCGGCAACCGTTGTTTGCCTTTACGGCGAAAATTCAGCTTCAGCAGACAATAAATACGATGGATCCTTTTGTGATTCCACGGGTATCCCTGCCGCCGCAGAACCTGGAAAAGTTTTGGAAAACCGTACCGTGGGTATCGCTCTGCCACTGCCTGTAACGCGACAATAACGGGTTCGTCACGCGTGGTATCCGGACGGTAATGGTAAACCGTTCTGCTCAGGTTCAGACTCCGGCAGGCCTGACGGATACTGAGTCCAAATGTCGTAATCAGATGAGTGACCAGCTCACGCTTAAAGGCTGGTTTTAAAGCTTTTTTTCGATAACGTCTTTCAGCGCCCGGTTCTCAAGGCTCAGGTCGGCAAACATCTGTTTGAGACGTCGATTCTCGTCCTCAAGATCCTTGATCTTTTTAATATCAGAAGCCTCCATGCCGCCGTATCTGGACTTCCAGTTGTAGTAGGTGGCTTCAGAGATACCGGCCTCCCGGCAGACATCTTTAACGGTTCGTCCGGCTTCAACCGATTTAATTACAGCAATGATCTGATGCTCAGTAAAACGGGCTTTACGCATAGCGATCTCCTTTGTTGGCAGAGTGATTATGCCGGAGGGTCTCTAAATGTGAATGGCACGATTATGCGGGATACTTACAAAGTAACCTACCACCTTTTTTCCTTTATTGGTTGCATAGGTATCCGCCACTTACTGTAACTTCGTGATAACAAAGAATTGTTCTGGATCAACTTCATAAATTCTTTGATTTCAAATTGTTATTCACGCACTGAATGATTACTGGTTTCACATGATTAAATTTTAACTTCAAATGAAGTATTCATTATCCTGATAATTAAAAATATTGTTCATTTAGAATGAAACTTTTAATTAGTTATTGCCGCAAACTAAGTTTACATTGCTTTACATGATAACATGCATTGCATATGCAACAATTATTAAGGTGATGATAGTTAAATGAAAATAAATAATTCGGCAATGATTCTGGTACTAGGAACGTTGTTCTGTGCACAAGCTCTAGCCGATTCAGAGAATGTAGTAACTGGTGGGTATGCACACACTAAAACGGCGGGAAACAGCTTTAATGGTGTGAATTTCAAGTACGGCTATACACCTGATGAATTTGACCTAGGTGTGGTTTCTTCTCTTACGATAACAGCGAATAGTAATGATGATATTGATCGTGGTTATGGTTCAGCTCTGGTTGGTGCAAGTTACCGTGTGAATGATGTTTTGAAACCTTATGTGATGATAGGTGTGGGCCGAGGTGCTGTTAAAACTGATGGCGATACCGATACTTCTACGGGCTTTGCATACAGTGCGGGAATCCAGTTAACCCCCATTTCTGGATTTACTGTTGATGCAGGCTATGAGGGCTCTAAGGTCTTTGGTTCACAGGTTAATAGCTTTGTTGTTGGCGCTGGATGGAAATTCTAAGGAATTAATAAATGAAATATTTGATGATGGTAGTTTGCGCTTTATCAGTAGTCTCGCTATCTGGCTGTAAGAGTCTGGATCAGCGTTTAAGTGAATGTGAAGCTCATGGCGTTGACAGAAATATTTGCTATGAACAGGACCAGGCTAATCAGCGCCAGTATCAGCAAACTAGTGCCACCCTAAGTAGTGCGAATACAATGGCAGATGCTTACAAAGAAGGCAGCGGCGATAGCAACAAGAAAAAGCACAAGTCTAAATTAGATAAGTTTTTTGGTGATTAATTTTCGGTGGGTATAATGAAAAAACTAATTGCGGTTTTTATTATTTCTTCTGCACTGATTTCTAACTATGTTCAGGCAACTACTAAAGTTTCCGAACCGCATATTAACTCAGCAAAAAAATCAGGTGCGAAACAGTGGAAGGGAATGAAGTTAGAAGTAACTAAGAATGGCCTTACAGTAGATGGTAAACCAGCAGCGGTATCAGAAACGAATACGGAGGCGACTGTATATCAGCAAGGGCTGTTTTCGTATGTCGTTTATGTAAATGGCAAGATTGCTGTGATGGATGATAAAAACCAGTTTCAGGGCTATGCAAAATAAGATTTGGCTTATCGACTGAAGTTATTAAGAGAATTTGGATAAGTTTCACAGCACAATAACATAATCTGAAATTTAAAGAAGCATGTGAAAGAAGTAGTAGGATAATTTCTACAGCCTCCAACCATCATCGGAGGCTTTTTTTACGGATAAAAAGAAACCATCAGTCTAAATAACATGCTCCCCGTTGATTAAGGCTAGCGTTCGACCCGTTGAACTCACAGCTCATAGCGGACCTCAGCGGCAATAAAAGCTTTACCATCCAAGTTTGCTAATAGCGGTAGCGCTGGCGTGAAAAACTTGGATTGTTGTTTAAAACTCTTCCCCAAAACTAAAAACAAAGTTTAGATAATCAATGAGTTGTAAAAGGCAGTTACTGACTGTTTTTGAAAGTAGAAAGCCTGATAATTTCAGCTTTATCAGATGGTTGCTGTGATTTTGACAATGTAATGCTGCGCCCCACATGGGTTGGGTTGAAGCGGCTGACCTGATTGTTAAAGGTATGGAAGGCGCAATAAACGCCAAGACCGTAACCTATGATTTCGAACGTCTGATGGACGGCGCTAAGCTGCTGAAATGTTCAGAGTTTGGTGACGCGATCATCGAAAATATGTAATCCAGATTCTGGGTTGTATGAGAACGGGAGCCGAGAGGTTCCCGTTTTTTTGTGCACAGAAAATCCCAGTTAGGCTGGGGGTTCCGGAAAGCTTTCAGCTTTGGGCCAGTTATTAATATCCCTTTTGATTTGTTAAAACACCTTGCGGTCTGGCAACTGCAAGGGTTAAACAAGAAATCAAAAGGGGGTCCCAATGGGGGGCGAAAAGAGCTTAGCGAACACCCGATGGAACTGTAAATATCATATAGTTTTTGCGCCCAAATACCGAAGACAAACATTCTACGGGTAGAAACGTAGGGCGATAGGCAGCATCTTAAGAAAGCTGTGTGAACGGAAAAGCGTGCGGATCCTGGAAGCTGTGCAGATCATATCCATATGCTTGTGGAAATCCAGCCCAAAATGAGCGTATCCGGCTTTATGGGGTATCTGAAAGGTAAAAGCAATCTGATGTTGTATGAGCAGTTTGGTGATATGAAGTTTAAATACAGGAACAGGAAGTTCTGGTACAGAGGTTACTACGTCGACATGGTAGGTAAGAACACGGCGAAGATAACTGTCTGCAGGAGTACATCAGGACGCAATGCCTGAATTAACTGAGCCAGCTTAATTGCGGATTTCTTATACCTGGGTGTCCAATCAATTAAGCACAGTACAGTGACATTATCATGCGTCATGTCGCCGCAGTGTTCCGCATTAACTATGACTGTAGCCCGATGTGGTGATCTTTCATGCGGGTTTGTCCCTTATGCCTGCTTCTACGGGGCTGAGTGTAAGAAACCGGACTACTAGTTCAACTATCATTATATTAATGGATTATTGTTCTCAACATCTTCCATGTATAAAAGTGTATCGTCAACAGAGTAGTAATGCCGTTTGTTATCATTGACATCCGTAACCCATCGGAAAACGCCAGCATTGATAAGTGTTGCAGTATATTCGCGAAATGTGGATTTCCCGGAATAATGAATCTGGGCTGCTTTTTTTACTTGTTCCGGGTTCTTGTTTGTGCTGACTTTCAATAAGTCTCTTTTCCCTCTTATTAATATTACTTCATCATTTTCTGTAACAACTCTAATGTTATCAGTAGCCAGGTAGTAAATATAATAAGCAATATTCTGGCGTTTCAGTTCAGAGTAAAACCACGGAAAGTTATGTTCCTTTCTCACTTGCTCAAACATCTTTTCAAGAACGTCAACCTGATCCATCAGGATTATAACCTATTGTTAGTCATGAGAGCGTGTAGTGTGCACGATCGGTTTTATCACTTCAATCTGGTCTGACCTTTTGGTACGGACAGCGGAGCCATGAGAGTAATTGCGCGCAGCCCATATACGCGTGCGCACTTGGTGCATGCAATTATTTTTTTGCTGAAAGTTTGTACGGAAATACATGCAGAGCGTTTGCTGCTATGGGATAAACGCCCAGGCCTTCTGTTCTGGCTTTGATTTCCTCGAAAGAGAGTAAAGGGGAGGGTTCTCGTCCGCCCCACAGATTAATGCCTTCAGGAACATCGTCCCGGCTGTACTCCTCGGCGATCTCGATGGTTCCGCCACTATTCAATTCGATCACGACGCTTTTCCCGTCAACAGGAATGAGGTTACCGTCATTGTCTGTGATAAAGATTTTCATTTTCTTACCTCTTATTAGTACATGTATATGATAACAAAATTGGAAAGAGGGATGTCACTATTGCCTTGATCTCTTCAAGGATAATTTTATTTAAAAATCAATTTGTTACGTTGTGATTTTGGAAATGTGACTCGACGCATGGCGACTTTTGTTTCTGTCTACCATGCTCTGTAGAGATAAATTAGAACACGTCAATGCTCATCGCAACGACTGATCAGTTTTCGCTACAGGACATGAGAATGCGCAAAGCACTTTTGCCGGTAACCGCTGCGGTGTGTCTTTTTTTGATCGGTGTTTTTATTCTTAATATGCAGCTTTGGTATTCATCTTCGACAGAAACCCTTGGAGGAGCCCGATATGCCGTTAAAAATATGGATAACATACTTGATGAAGCTTTCCAGGCAACCCGTACCGCAAGGCATATTGCTGAAAAAAAATGTGATCTGGAGGGACAATACCAACTTGGAACCGAAGCTGCACTTCGCCCTCATTTGCGAACGCTGATCATTATCCGGCAGGGGAAGGTTTGGTGTACGTCATTGCCGGGGAATAGGGTTTTACTTAAGCAAATCCCCGTAATTGCTGATACAAATCTGTTGCTGACTCCCGCAAGAAATACGGAAAACGAGATACCTGTTCTGCTGTATCAAACTCGTTTTCAAACCAGTCGTATTATTGTCACTATTAGTGGGGTGCATATTCGAGGGGCTCTGAAAGTTCCGTTAAAGGGAGTAGCATACTCATTGCTTGTGGGTGACGCAGCACTCGGTTTATTGGGCGATGTAAAAACCGTTACAACAAGCGCACGTGCGTCTGGTCAAGTTAATTCCGCAAAGTATCCGTTCAGTATTATTTATAATAAACCGCCACTGTTTAGTGCAAAAAGACTGGTTACACAGGGTTCAGGGATTCTGGTTTTTATCCTGTTAATGTCTTTTGCAGCCGCTTATGCCATTGATAAGTATCTGAACAAGAACGATACCCCTGAAGAAACGTTGCGCAGGGCGATAGTAAAAGGAGAGATCGTGCCTTTTTATCAACCTATCGTAAATGGTCGCGAGGGGACGTTACGCGGTGTTGAAGTGCTGGCCCGATGGAAACATCCAAAAGCCGGGTATATTTCTCCTGCTTCCTTTATACCTGTAGCGGAAAAATCAGGCCTGATAGTGCCACTAACTCAAAGTCTGATGAGGCAGGTCGCGGCGAATATGAACGCCATTGCCAGCAAACTGCCATCCGGCTTCCATGTCGGCATTAACTTCAGCGCATCCCATATCACATCCCCTACATTCGTGCAGGAGTGCCTGCATTACAGGGATAGCTTTAACCGCGATGACCTCAATCTGGTAATCGAAGTTACTGAGCGCGAGCCGTTAGATGTGGATGAAGATCTTGTGCAGAGGCTCAATATCCTGCATGAGAATGGCTTTGTGATTGCGCTGGATGATTTTGGTACGGGCTATTCTGGGCTTTCTTATTTGCATGACCTGCACATTGATTACATTAAAATCGATCAGAGCTTTGTGGGAAGGGTAAATGAGCTTCCCGATTCAACCCGAATTTTGGATTGTGTTCTCGATTTGGCGCGCAAGCTGTCTTTAAGCATCGTTGCTGAAGGGGTTGAAACGAAGGCTCAGCTTGATTATCTCAACAAAAACAACATTGTTTTCCTGCAAGGGTACTATTTCTATAAACCAGTAACCTTCACTGAGTTCGTCATGATTCTGCTGTCAAAGCCTAAAGTGAAGGTTTTTGTCGAATAAATACAAGATAACCTAATTGATGAAAAGTGAGCATGAAATCTGCTTCGGTAGCAAAAATCCGACGATTATCTTTATCGTGAGGCAAATCTCGGATTCTGTTATTTAAAATCTATACCCTTATCGATATGGTGGTTATTTGTGTTTTCATATACAGCAACTGGATAATGGTATGGCAGATATAACATTCGCGATGGAGCGTGATTCAAGTCACAAAGCGGCGAAAAATAAGTTGGATGTGCGAAGCAAAGCGAAGAACACAAATCGCAATCAGCTTGCGATTGCCGCAGTCCTGTTTTTAGGCGGTATCGTCGGGATTATTGTTTTGGCATTATATCTAATGGTGCAGGAAGGGGTATTTCTGTATTAATTGTTTAAATATTCTTATATGTTAAAATAAGATGATGATTATATCTTGTGTCTTCTCTCAGTAATATTCTGCTGGTCAGTAATATTCTGCTGGTCGGGGTATTAGTGTGCCCCGACCAGCAGGATCTTATAAAATTAGAACTGATAATTTAAAGATACCCAGTAGTTACGACCAGGGTTGACGTATCCGGTAGTGGATTGTGCAGTCTGATAATAATCACCTGCGTAGGTGCTATTGCGGCCCACCTGGTACAATTTGACCTCACTAAAGTCTTTATCCAGCACGTTATTAACCGCCGTATTAAGCGTCAGATCTTTGGTCAGCTTATAAGACATCCCCATGTCGACAACGGTCCAGGCTTTTAAATCAGCGCCTTTATCGTCATAGACGGCCTTTTGTACCGCACTAAGGTTGTCGTAATTTTCGGTAAAGCGTGGGGCTTTGCCGCGATAACGTGCGCTGAGCCAGGCGTTCATATCTTCCGTTGCCTGCCAGTTCAGACGGGCGTTAGCCATATGTTTTGGTGTGTAACTTAATGGCGCGCCTTTATTGTCACCATCTTTTTGCTTGCTCTGAGTGTAGGTGTAGTTGAGAGATAAGGTTAGCACATCCGACCATAGAGGGAAGGTGCTGGCAAATTCAACGCCATCGGTCCTTGCCTTGCCGCTGTTGGTATAGCTGTTGGTATTATCATCGATAGAATATGAGACAATTTTATTTTTGTATTCGGTATAGAAGCCGGTAATGTTGGCGTTAAGCCCGGCGTCGTTCTCGTAATACAGCCCGGTTTCGTAGCTAATACTTTCCTCAGGTTTGAGGTCCGGGTTACCGACCGTATTCACCGTTCCCTGTGCGGTTACACCGCTGATCCCGTTATGCAACTGGCTTAGTGATGGTGCTTTATATCCTGTCGTCACGCCGCCTTTGAGCGTCCAGGCGTCGGAAACGTCCCAGACCATATAGGCACGCGGGCTGAGATGACCGCCAAAGACATCGTTATGCTCATAGCGTGTTCCTGCGGTTAAGGCCAGCGAGTTGAGAATATGCCATTCATCTTCCGCATAGGCTGCCCACGTTTTTTGATGGAACGTCTCGCCGGTATTGGCCAGCACCACACCATCTTTCATCCGTGCATCCCAGTATTCTCCGCCAAGGGTTAAGAGGTGTGAATCACCTAATGGCGTCAGCAGCACTGAGTCAAGAATGACGTTGGTGTTCTTCAGTTCACGCGCGTCACCGGCCCGGCCTGCGTTCTCTGGCGTGAGTGCGGAAGATACCAATTGCCGGCCTTTGTTTTCGGTTTCATTCCAGCCGAGGGAGGATTTCCAGGTGCCGAACGTTAAGGCTGTATCGTGGCCGAGGGTCACTTTGTTACGCTCATAGCGTAGCGTTTTATCATACCCCCCTGTCAGGTTGCCCAACTGCCCGTCATCGTTGTCATAGCGCTGTCTGGCGGAGTCGAGATCTAACCATAACGTATTGTTCTCGTTGGTTTTCCAGTCGAGACGCGTGCCAATATTATAGTTTTCCGACTCGGTGGGATAAGGTACGCGGGTGGAGGAGGTATCGCTGAGGGAGGTGACGCTGGAACCCTGACGCTGGGTTGTGCTCCCCCGAACCTGCATATCCAATACGCCCGCAATCAACGGGCCGCTTGACCAGAAGTTGGCGACCGTACTGTTACCCCATTTATTACTCTCTTGCAGGTTAACGCCGGTATTGATGGAAGTGCTCCATTTATCGGTGCTTTTTTTGGTGATGATATTCACCACGCCACCGATTGCGTCGGACCCATAAAGCGTCGACATCGGGCCGCGGATCACCTCAATATGATCGATCGCCGCCAGTGGGGGCATAAAGCTGGTATTCATGGCAGAGAAACCGTTTGGCGTTACGTCGCTGCTGCCGTTTTGACGAATACCGTCAATCAGGATCAAGGTATAGCTGGCAGGCATGCCACGGATGCTGATCTCCAGACCGCCGGTTTTACCGGTGCTGCTTTCAACATCTACCCCTTCAACAGAACGCAGGGCTTCACCTAAGTCATTATATTTATTGGTTTGTAACTCTTGCTGAGAAATAACAGAGACGCTGGCGGCGGCATTGGTGATTTTCTTTTCATAACCGGAAGCGGTTACCACCATGACATCTTCAGCAAATACCAGGGGGCTGGAAAATCCTAAACAGGACAGAACGACAGAGGCAACAGGTTTTAAACGCATAGTCAAACTTCCTTTGTTAAAAATTCAAAGGCAGTAAGATAATTGATGGAAATGATAATACAAATAATTATCATTACAAATTTACATAACTTGTCACTTCTGGTGTTTTTCTTGAATAAATATACATAAATTGTCATGAGTTTTAGATAAGGAATTAGCAGGAAGGAACAATAGTCCGCACAGGCAATTATTAGTTCGGGATTAATATCCCTGTGAATAAATGGCGAGGGATTAATCAATTTTCTGAGATTCACATCGTACTCATAACGGAGTATCAGAAAAAAGTATGATAATTTTAGAAAATCGTCATACTTTTCTGCGCCGCATCATTTTTTTCGTCATTTCTGTCCGCCATAATCCCTTCCCCAGGAGACTGCTTAACGTCGGTAAATCGTTATGCAGCATAAAAATAACGTAAATCTGGATAACATAATGATCAAAGGCAAGCTGGCACTGCTTACGTGCGCATTGACTCTCGCATTAACCTCACCACTTCTTGCCGCGCAAAATGCGAGCGAAGGGCAGACGTTAAAACTGGCAATTGGACCAGAACCAACGGAAGGGTTTGACCCGATGCTGGGCTGGAGTCATGGCAGCTATTTGCTTTTGCATGCACCATTATTAAAACAAAATGCAGATATGAGCTGGGGAAACCTGCTGACGGAAAAAGTAGAGACCAGCGCAGACGGCAAAACCTGGACATTGACGTTAAAACCTGACCTTAAATTCTCTGATGGTTCCCCGCTAACCGCTGAAGATGTGGTGTTCACCTATAACAAAGCAGCAAAAAGCGGCGGCAAAATCGACATGGGAAACTTCACCCATGCCAGCCTGAAAGATAACCGTACGGTAGAAATTACGCTAAATAGCCCACAGAGCACCTTTGTGAATGTGCTGGGTTCTTTGGGTATTGTTCCGGCGAAACGGTATGACGAAAAAACATTTGCCAAAAATCCGATTGGCGCGGGTCCTTATCGGCTGGTGAGTTTTCAACCGGGACAGCAGTTGATCGTGGAGGCTAACCCCTGGTATGCCGGTAAGAAAAATGATTTCAGTAAGCTGGTGTTTGTCTTCCTTGATGAAGATAACGCTTATGCCGCAGCGCGCAGTGGCCAACTGGGACTCGTACGTATCGCGCCGTCGATGGCGGTCGCTCCTCAGCAGAAAAATTTGAAACTTTGGGTACGCGATAGCGTGGAAAACCGGGGCATTGTGTTCCCCATGGTTCCTGCAGGTAAAAAAGACGCCAATGGCTATCCGATCGGGAACGATATCACTGCCGATGTTGCCATCAGGCGCGCCATCAACTATGCCATCGACCGTAAGCAGCTTGCCGATCAGGTCATGGAAGGTCATGCGATTCCTGCGTATAGCGCGGTGCAGGGGCTGCCATGGCAGGGGCAATCTGTTGCGTTCAAAGATGGCGACAGCGAAAAAGCCCGCACTATTCTGGAAGACGCCGGCTGGAAGGTGGGTAAAGACGGCATACGTGTGAAAGACGGTAAAGAGGCTCGTCTGACTTTATGGTATGCCAGCGGTGACAGTACGCGCCGGGATTTAGCTGAGGCCGTACGTGCGATGCTGGAACCGGTGGGAATTCAGGTATCACTACAGTCCGGAAGCTGGGAAACCGTTGAGCGTCACATGCATGCGAACCCGACGCTATTTGGTTGGGGAAGTCTGGATCCGATGGAGCTGTTCCATCATTACAGTAATCAGGCCGCGGGCGTGGAATATTACAATCCAGGCTATTACAGCAATCCTGTTGTTGAACAGCATCTTAAACAGGCTATCGATGCCCCGGACTGGCAAAAAGCGTTGCCTTTCTGGCAACAGGTGGAGTGGGATGGCAAGCAAGGCGCTGGCGTGCAGGGCGATGCTGCCTGGGCATGGCTGCTGAATATTCAGCATACCTACCTGGCAAATCCGTGTATTGACTTAGGCAAAGGCGCACCGGAGATTCACGGTAGCTGGTCACTGCTCAATAATCTGGACGAATGGACCTGGACCTGCCGTTGATGAAGTCTGTTGTGGGCCATTTTCTACGGCTGATAGTGTTATTAGTGCTGGTTGCGGCTGGCACTTTTGTGCTGCTCAGCTTTTCTCCAGTCGATCCGATTCGCGCTTATATTGGCAACGATCTCCTGCATGTGCCGCCGGAGCAATATGCACGCATTGCTGCTCGCTGGGGATTGGACCAGCCGCTATGGGAGCGTTTTGGTCACTGGTTTTTACGGGTATTGCAGGGCGATCTCGGCTATTCCATGTTGTTTAATGCGCCGGTTGCCAGCGTGATCAAGGAACGCTTTTCCACCTCGTTTGCGCTGCTTGGCGGCGCGTGGCTACTCTCCGGCATATTGGGAACGGCAATGGGGTTTGTCGCGGGTCGCTACCTGAATCGCTGGCCGGACAAAGCAATCTGTCGCCTCAGCTATCTGCTCTCCTCGTTGCCGACCTTCTGGATTGGCATGTTGCTGCTGGCGTTATTTGCCGTGCGCTGGCCGGTATTTCCGGTCTGCTGCGCATGGGAGCCAGGTAACAGCGGCGATATGGCCATGCTTCCCGAGCGTCTGCGCCATCTGGTGCTTCCCGTTTGCGCGCTCAGTTTGCTGGGACTGGGACAAATTACGCTTCATACGCGGGAAAGCATCGCCAGCGTAATGAAAAGCGAATTTGTCCGTTTTGCACGTTCCCAGGGAGATAAAGGCTGGTCACTGTTACGCCATCAGGTTCTGCGTCATGCAATTACGCCTGCGCTGTGTTTGCAGTTTGCCTCACTGGGAGAACTGCTGGGAGGTGCACTATTGGCCGAAAAAGTCTTCGCGTATCCAGGACTGGGGCAGGCCACCATTGATGCCGGATTACGCGGCGATCTGCCGTTACTGATGGGGATTGTGTTGTTCAGTACCGTACTGGTGTTCATTGGCAATTCGCTGTCTACCTGGCTTGTCCGTATGTTGAACCGTGCTCTGGAGCGACCTGATGCTCTATAACCCGACGCCGACGCTAATTCGTCTTTTGTTCTCTTTCAGCTGCCTGTTATTCATTGCAGTATATGGTGCCGCAATGCTGGATAACCCGTTGAGCGTTAATCTGCTTGCCCGTCATCTTCCACCTGATGCGATGTATTGGTTTGGCACCGATAATCTTGGTCGCGATCTGTGGATCCGTTGTTTTCAGGGGGCACTAACCAGTCTGCAAATTGGTATTGGTGCGGCGTTGTGCAGTGGCTTGATTGCGTTAATGATGGCGGCGGTTTCGCGCATACATCCGCGTCTGGATGTGCTTATGCGCCTTATAACTGATGCCATGCTGTCGATGCCGCATCTGCTGTTGCTTATTTTGATCTGTTTTACGCTGGGCGGCGGGAAAAACGGGGTAATCATGGCGGTTGCACTAACGCACTGGCCGCGTCTGGCGCTAATCCTGCGTGCTGAAGCGCAGCGCGTGGCCCACAGTGACTATCTGACGTTGACCTGGCGTCTGGGGCACGGCCATTTTTACTGCTGGCGGCATCACTATCTACCGGCGTTGTTACCCCAGTGGCTAACGGGAACATTGCTGATGTTTCCCCATGCAGTGTTGCACAGCGCGGCGTTAAGCTTCCTCGGTTTTGGACTGGCACCGCATGAACCGTCGCTGGGCCTGCTGCTGGCGGATGCGCTGAGGTTTATCAGTCATGGCGACTGGTGGTTAGTGCTGTTTCCTGGACTGATGCTGTTCAGTCTGGTGATGTTATTCGATCAGCTCGCAAGGGCGGTGCATCGTTTATGGTTACGAGGTGACGCATGTTGAGTTTAAGGCAGGTCTCACTGGACGTGGCGCGTTATCGCTGGTACGGCGCGAAAAACTGGTCTTCGCTGTTGCAGGATATCTCTTTCGACGTAGCGCCTGGTCAGATGGTGGCGCTAGTTGGAGGAAGTGGAGAAGGTAAAAGCCTATTGCTGCAATGTCTGCTCGATCTCTTACCAGACAATTTGCGTTTCAACGGCGTTATTACCCTGGAAGGTAAAACGCTGGACAGTGATAACATTCGCAAATGTCGAGGCAATACCTTCAACTACGTCCCGCAAGGTATTCAGGCACTTAACCCGCTGCTCTCGATTGAAAAGCATCTGCGCAGGGCATGCCAGCTTTCTGACCAGCAATGGAATGCCGGAAAAATTGAACGATTGCTCCAGCGTAGCCGACTGGAAAGTCGCGTATTAGATGCTTTTCCGCGTCAGCTTTCAGGCGGCATGGCAAAACGTGTTCTGGCCTGTCACGCGTCTCTGAGTCAGGCTCGCTATATTCTGGCGGATGAAATTACCGCCTGGCTTGATGCACCTCTCGCTAATCAACTGCTTGAACAGTTGCGTGAGCAATGTGAGCAAGGGGCTGGCGTTTTATGGGTAACGCATGACCTCACGCTGGCGGCCCGCCATGCGGATCGTATTGTCGCTCTGCATCAGGGAAGGGTGTCGGATAACGTCAGCCGGGAACAGCTGTTACGCGGAGAGATTAGCGAACACCTGCAACGACAATGGCGGGCGCTGCCTGAAAGAAATCAACTTTTTGGAGAGCGCGATGCTGTGCTGTCGTGATGTAACAATCCGTCAGGGGGAAAAGGTTCTGTGGCAAAATCTGACCTTTTCTCTACGCCCTGGAGAACGTATTGGGATTTGTGCGCCCAGTGGAACTGGCAAAACGACGCTGGGACGCGTGCTGGCGGGCTGGCAGAAACCAACTTCCGGTGACATTCTGGTTGATGACCAACCTTTGCCGATGCACCAGTATTGCCCGGTGCAACTGGTGCCACAGCATCCGGAATTAACTTTTAACCCCCGACGCAGCACCGGTGATGCGGTGTATGATGCATGGCGACCGGATGCTGCAATGCTTACCCGTCTTCACATCAATCCAGAGTGGTTAACCCGCCGTCCTGGACAACTTTCTGGTGGTGAACTGGCGCGAATTGCTTTACTTCGCGCGCTGGACCCGCGGACACGTTTTCTTATTGCCGATGAAATTACTGCCCAGCTTGATCCTTCTATTCAACGGGATATCTGGGCGCTGCTGCTTGAAGAATCTCAGCGTAGGCCATTGGGTATGCTCATTATCAGTCATCAGCAGGCACTGCTTGATCAGATCTGCACGCGAGCGCTACTCTCTTAGGTCTCTTTCGCATTTCAGGCAAATAACTAACGTGATCGTAAAAACTATCGCTGTGGCTGCGCTAATGTACGGGGCGGGTGCTTTTGCAGCACATGCTTCCATTCAGGTGGGTTTTTCACCGGAAGGGTCGGCTCGGGCTTTAGTGCTGGATTCAATCAACCATGCGCAGCACAGCATCGATATGATGGCTTATTCATTTCAGTCTGCAGATATTGTTCAGGCATTGGTCAACGCTGAAAAGAGAGGCGTTGTGGTTCGGGCTGTTATCGATAAGAAACGAAACCAGGGTAAGGTGAGCCAGAAGGCCATCGCTTTTGCTGCCGCGAATGGGGTTGATGTTCAACTGGATGGTCACTACCACATCCAGCATGACAAGGTAATGATTATTGATGGCGACACGCTGGAAACCGGTTCGTTCAACTTTGCCAAATCCGCAGAATTTGCTAACTCTGAAAATGTGTTAGTTATTCGTGACGAACCTGCTGTTGTTGCGCAGTATCAGGCCCATTTTGACAGCCGTTGGAAAATCGCGCACCAGAGCGGTTAAATGTTTCACAACGCCGTTGATTTAAATGTGATGTTATATTATAACATTTCACTCGCAATTGATTTGAGGGTGAAATTTTGGCTATTCGTTTTAAGAAACTGACAATCGCTCTGGGGATGCTTTTAGTCAGTAGTTCGGTTCTGGCGCATGGTCATCATTCCCATGGTGCGCCAATGAGTGAAGCAGAACAAAAGGCGTCTGAAGGGGTATTTGATGACAACCAGGTGCAGAACAGGGCGCTGACCGACTGGGATGGCATGTGGCAATCTGTCTATCCGTATCTGGTCAGCGGCGAGCTTGATCCGGTGTTCAAAAAGAAAGCGGAGAAAGATAAAAGCAAAACGGCAGAACAAATCAAAGCGTATTACCGTACAGGCTATGCAACCAACGTAGACACTATCGGTATTGAAAATGGCGTGATGGAGTTTCATACCGGGAATCAGGTTGCATCATGTAAATACGACTATGCCGGATATAAGATCCTAAATTATAAATCAGGCAAGAAAGGTGTACGGTATCTGTTTGAGTGTAAAGCTGCTGACAGCAAAGCGCCAAAATATGTGCAATTTAGCGATCATATTATCGCGCCGCGTAAATCGAGCCACTTCCATATCTTTATGGGAAATACCTCGCAGGCAGCCTTGCTTGAAGAGATGGAAAACTGGCCTACCTATTACCCTTATCAGTTGAAGGGAGAAGAGGTTGTGGATGAGATGCTGCACCATTAATCCGGGCTAACCTTATCTGTACACACCCGTCACCAGTGGCGGGTTTTTTAATTCATAACCTTTTCTTTCCATCACCCGATGCATTCGTTAGCATATTGTATCGCAGCAAGTGCATGTGTTTTTTCAGGAAGAGGTTAACGTGTTCGCAGAGTATGGAGTTCTGAATTACTGGACGTATCTGGTGGGAGCCATTTTTATCGTGTTGGTACCGGGGCCAAATACGATATTTGTGTTGAAGAACAGCGTCGGTCGGGGAGTGAAGGGTGGTTATCTCGCCGCAAGCGGTGTGTTTATCGGTGATGCCGTGCTGATGTTTTTGGCCTATGCCGGTGTTGCCGCATTGATCAAAACAACGCCTGTTTTGTTCAATATCGTTCGCTATCTTGGCGCGTTTTATCTGCTGTACCTAGGTGCGAAGATCCTGTATGCGACACTGAAATCGAAAGCAAGCGACGCCGCACCTGAGGAAGTCCCGTTTGGCGCTATTTTTAAGCGAGCATTAATTCTGAGCCTGACGAATCCCAAAGCTATTTTGTTTTATGTTTCGTTCTTTGTGCAGTTTATTGATGTCAATGCACCGCACTCAGGGCTGTCATTCTTTATTTTGGCCATTACGCTTGAAGTAGTGAGCTTTTTCTATCTGAGCTTCCTTATTTTCTCCGGCGCGTTTGTGACGCAGTATATTCGCACGAAGAAAAAACTGGCCAAAGTGGGTAATTCCCTAATCGGCCTGATTTTCGTTGGTTTTGCCGCTCGTCTGGCCACGCTTCAGTCGTGATGCCATTGGCCCGCTGGTTGCGGCGGGCCTTCAATATGACGCTTTGCTTGTCATTTATAATTGTAGGGTTATAACCAATAAATGGTATTTTAAATGTATATTTTGAGGCGTACCCTGTGTACAGCAGCGATTCAATAAGACTCGCTGGTTGTCGACTGGAAAAGGGAAGAAAAATGCTTCAAATTCCACAGAATCATATCCATACACGCTCTACACCATTCTGGAACAAAGAAACTGCGCCTGCCGGAATTTTCGAACGCCACCTTGATAAAGGAACTCGTGCTGGGGTTTATCCACGACTTTCGGTTATGCAGGGGGCGGTCAAATATCTCGGATACGCCGATGAACACAGTCCGGAGCCAGTAGAGGTGATGGTTATTGAAGCCGGTCAGTTTGGCGTTTTTCCGCCGGAAAAATGGCATAACATCGAAGTGATGACCGACGACACTTACTTTAATATCGATTTTTTCGTTGCCCCGGAAGTTCTGATGGAGAGTGCAAATCAACGAAAAGTCGTGCGCACCGGCAAGGAGTAAATCATGGGCAAAGCAACCTATACCGTAACCGTGACCAATAACAGCAACGGTGTTTCTGTTGATTATGAAACAGAAGCGCCGATGACATTACTGGTGCCGGATGTGGCAGCAGAAGTGGTCAAAGACTTGGTCAATACCGTTCGTTCGTACGATACCGAGAATGAGCATGAAGTCTGCGGATGGTAGGTATTAAATACTCTTACTGATTGAATACAAAGAATTTTAATGTACTAACCGCACAGCGTTTTGACGGCGCTGTGCGGTTATTTTATTTGTGTTGAACGTAGTGATGTCCGAAAAAAGATTCCTTAAGAATACCTTAAGAAATCCGCATTGAATGCTAATTGTCGATCATTCACAGGAGTTATGATCGCAAAAAAGTAACAATACAGAACATCGCGCTTATGAAACTGAATACCCAAATTACATTCCCCACACTTATTCTAGGACTGGTCATTGTGGCGATCCCGTTCACCGCGAACTGGAATCTTCCGCTGCTTAACGGCACTGTCGTCAGATGGATCGAAAATGGGCAGGCGCTATGGCTACTGTTTGGTGCGGTATTTACCCTTGGCTATATTCGGCCTTTATCACGACCTGAAGGCGAGAAGCAATTTTGGCTTTGGGCAGCCGCGTGGTGGTTGGTATTGCTGGGGAGAAGCACCAGTTGGGGCCGCGACTATTTCCCGGAGCAGCCTAAACTTCTGTTCAGAGCTATCTCTGTTGTAATGATTTCCATGATTATTCTGCCGGTGCTGTTGTCGAAGCGCTTACGCCTGGATATTGTCCGACGTGTGCGTAATGAACCGCTACCGCTCTGGCTGCTGGCGATCACCGCCTGCGCATTTTTGATTTCCGATACGGTAGAGCATCATCGTCTGCTGGCTCCCATCTTCCTGCACAATGCCCAATATGGCGATATGATTGAAGAATTGTACGAACTGCCGTTTATGGCTGGCCTGTTTCTGATGAACCTCGGTTTTATGCAGCGGGATATGCAGGAGGAATCTGCCTCCATCCGTTTCAGTGAACCTCACCTGGTAAAGTAATGAGATAAGACCTGAGTCTGGGTAACCAGACTCAGGTGGCGATGGTGGGGAATTACGCAATGGCCTCACATAAGCGTGATTTCATGTCGCTATACGATTGAGCGGCATACTTTTCAGCCCATCTCTGATCGCTAATGTGCTCGATATTTACGGCACAATATTTGGTTTCCGGCGTTTTCGAGATTGGATCGAGGTTATCCTGGGTCAACTCGTTGCATGCACCAATCCACCATTGATAGGTCATATAAACCGTTCCGGAATTGATGCGCTCGGATACATCCGCACGGCTGATGACCTTACCCCGACGCGAGCTGACCCACACCAGATCACGATGACGGATACCGAGTTTTTCGGCATCATTGGTATTGATTTGCACATATCCTGGTTCATCAGCCAACGCTTGTAACGCTGCGCAGTTACCGGTCATAGAGCGACAGGAGTAATGCCCAACCTCACGCACGGTACACAGTACCAGCGGATAATTGTCATCCGGAACTTCTGCGGGCGCTCGCCACGGTGCGGCAAACAGTTTGCCTTTGCCGTTGGCGGTATCAAACTGGCTGTGTGCGTAAAGGTATGGCGTACCAGGACTATCGAGATCCGGGCATGGCCACTGAACATGCCCCATTTCCCCCATTTTCTCATAGGTCACGCCGTAGAACAGCGGACACAGCTCGCGCATCTCATCCCAGATTTGCTGGTTATTTTGATACTGCATTGGATAGCCCATTTCGCTGGCCAAAAGGCTGATGATCTCCCAGTCACGTTTTACATCAGCGGTGGGTTCAATCGCTTTCTCAAAACGCTGGAAGCCGCGATCGGCGCAGGTAAAGACGCCGCCATGTTCGCCCCATGAGGTGGCGGGCAGGAGAACATCGGCCATTTCCGCTGTCTTAGTCATGAAGATGTCTTGCACGACGATAAAATCGAGCGCGTTAAACCCTTCGCGGACTAGGCCCAGGTCGGCCTCGGTTTGCAGCGGATCCTCTCCCATGATGTAGTAGGCTTTTATTTTGCCTTCGATAGCCAGGTGTGGAACTTCAGTGATGCGCGTTCCAACCTTGTCATCCATCTGATTAACGTCAATGCCCCATGCGTTGGCGAATTTTTCCCTGACTACGGAATCGGTCACGTCCTGATATCCCGGGAACTGGTTAGGTAGTACCCCCATATCACACGCACCCTGCACGTTATTTTGCCCGCGCACCGGACCAACGCCGACGTTAGGGCGACCCAGATTCCCGGTCAACAACGCCAGGCTCGATAAACCGCGAACCACATCAACAGCCTGACCAAACTGAGTGACGCCCATCCCCCACATGACGGTTGCCGATGGTGCTGCGGCAAATGTACGCATTGCCTGACGAACCTGCTGTGCGGGAACGCCGGTCAAATGTTCAACGGCTTCAGGCGCATAGTCCTTAACGGTTTCCCAGTATGTTTCCAGCCCTTCCGCATGCTTTTGCACATACTCGCGATCGTAGAGTTGCTCTTCGATAAGAACATGACCAAAGGCATTAACCAGCGCCATGTTGCAACCGTTTTTCAGCTGCAAATGTTGGTCAGCGATACGGGCAGTTTCAATACGACGCGGGTCACAGACAATGATTTTTGCGCCATTCTGGCGAGCTTTAATCACTCGTCGGGCCACGATCGGGTGCGAGTCGGCGCAGTTATAACCAAAGATCAGCAGGCATTTTGAGTTTTCAATATCGCTGATGGAATTGCTCATGGCGCCATTGCCTAACGTTTCTTGTAACCCGGCAACGGAAGGGCCATGACAGACGCGGGCACAACAATCGACATTATTGGTATGAAGTACGCCACGTGCGAATTTTTGCATCACGTAGTTAGTTTCATTTCCGGTTCCTCGGGAGGAGCCGGTAGTCATGATGGCGCGAGGGCCATAGGTATTTTTGATTTCAGATAATCGTTTTGCGGTGTAGCGAATGGCTTCATCCCAGCTAACGGGCGTGAATTTGCCACCTTTTTCATAACGGATCATCGGGCGAGTCAGACGGGGAGTCAGGAGGCGAGTGTCGTTAAGAAAGTCCCAACCATAATAGCCTTTCAGGCATAACTGATTTTGGTTCGTTACACCCTCTGCGGCTTCGGCACGGATGATTTTGTTATTTTCGACAACAAGCTTGAGCTTGCACCCGGCCCCACAGTATGGGCAAACACTGGTGATTTTTTTCATCAATAACAGACCTGTTAAATGCTGAAATAGCGCGAATTGTAGACGCAGCCACGCGATAAGCACCGCGGACTACGATTTGTCGTAGCGACGGGTTGTTAAAGCATAAAGTGTGCCAGAAGTGAAAACCCAGCAATAACGGGGCTGACGGCAAAAGCGTTAAGGATAATGACTGACGATTCGACATTAATGACGAGGAGCGGCAAAAATTTAGCCTACCGGTCAGCAGTCATAACCTTATGAAACATCGGAAAAAGATGAAAATATGAAGTGATGACGATCACAAATTTTAATTTTTCAGCGCTATGCTATGCTTTTATACAACGAGTGAATCGTTAATTTAAAAACATAAGTGAGGAAAATTATGGGCATTATTTCATGGGTGGTTTTCGGTCTTATCGCTGGGATTTTGGCAAAATGGATTATGCCGGGTAAAGATGGCGGCGGATTCTTTATGACCATTATCTTAGGGGTTGTCGGTGCGGTAGTGGGTGGCTGGATCAGTACCTTCTTTGGTTTTGGTAAAGTTGATGGTTTCAACTTCGGCAGTTTCGTCGTAGCGGTTATCGGTGCGATTGTGGTGTTGTTTATCTACAGAAAAATCAAAAGCTAAGTAAACATACAGACAATAGAGGCCACTGATAAGTGGCCTCTATTTTGGTTACCACCACCCCAGTTCCGTGCCCAGAACCACGATGATCGCCACGCCAATCATAATAATCGTTGTTTTTTTCATCGTTATGCTCCCGGCGCAGCGTAGCCGCCAATAAAAAACCAGGATAAGAAAACGACAGCGGAAATGAAAATAATGACAGGGAAAATAATACCGAGTCGCATACGATTATCTACCAGAGTTATTTAAAGACGAGCCAGCATAGCAGGGCTTAATGTACGACAAAAGGGGTTTTATCCTGACGCTTTTTATCCTGATACATTGCGCTGTCTGCAAGATGAAGCGCACAGTTTACATCAGTCTCCAGCGGATCAATTTCCACCACACCCAGACTGGCACCAGGATAATACAGATGAATATCACCCAGGTGGTAGTCACCGCAAATCTGCTGTTGCAGCTGATTTTTCACCTGCTGCAGACGCATAAGCTGATCAAGTTCATCTTCCGCTGACAGGCGAACGACTAAAAATTCGTCACCGCCCAGTCGACCGAGAATGTCATTATCACTACATTCACGGAGCAGGCGCTGCCCAATCTGGATCAGGAACTGGTCGCCAACCTCGTGGCCAAAGCGGTCATTAATCAGTTTGAAATCATCCAAATCGATATAGGCAACAACTATCTTCTGCCTGAGGTGGCGGGCAAGCGAAAAAAGGGTCTCCAAATTTTCAAAAATTGCGCGCCGGTTCGGTAACCCTGTCAGGGCATCGGTGTAGGAGTGAGCAATCAGCGCGGCGTTCGCTTCACGTAACTGAGCAACCAGCGACTCTTTTTGAATCGACTGGGCGATCAGACCGGCAAACAGATGTAATACTTGTTCTCCACGTTGGCTCAGTGCCTGCTGACGGCGGCTGGTAGCGCAGAGTGTACCGTAAAACGTTCCGTCCGGAAGATGAACGGGAGTACTTAGAAAGGTGGTGATGTCCAGTGCGCGAGCAGCGGTACATTCCGGCCAGCGTGCGGGCACGTTGTCACTGTACAGACAGTTTTCCTCAATCGCGCGTTTGCACAGCGTTTCATCCCACGGCACGGATAGCCCTTCGGGGATCTGCATTTGGCGGCTATTACGCGCATACAGAATATGCTGCAGACGGGCATCCAGATCGACCTTGGTCAGGTAGGTTGATTCCATCTCAGTCACCATCTCCAGCATCTCCAGAAGTTGGCGAACCAGACTCTCAACTGACTGCTCCGTAGCTAAGGATTGTGAGACTCTGGCAAGGATCATGTCCGACATGAGGTGAAATGCTCCTGAGTAATGATTGGGCTGACGTTGCCCGCATGATAGAACATCGAGGTGAAAGATGAAACACGCC
Source organism: Citrobacter sp. C13 (assembly GCF_014596815.2). Taxonomy (NCBI): domain Bacteria; kingdom Pseudomonadati; phylum Pseudomonadota; class Gammaproteobacteria; order Enterobacterales; family Enterobacteriaceae; genus Citrobacter; species Citrobacter sp. C13. The sequence goes on along the minus strand of NZ_CP115024.1, from coordinate 2,830,956 downwards.
ATCCAGCTCAGAATGTTAACATAAAATGGATAGCTGACAGGAAAACATGGAGATAGATGGAAAGTCGGGGTAACCTGCCAGGATAAGGTTTTTAACAGGAGTAAATATGAAACTGGCATCTATTTTTTTGCCCGGCTTGCTGGTGCTGGCGGGGTGTACCACGGAACCGGAAGCGCCTGTGCCACCAAAAGTTGGCATGGCGAATCCAGCATCGGTGTATTGCGAACAAAAGGGCGGTTCGCTGATTCCAGTACAGACGCCACAAGGCGCTAGATCGGATTGCAAACTACCCGGCGGGGAAGTGATTGATGAATGGTCACTCTGGCGTAGAGATCATCCGGCAACGGGCAAGTGATACGCGGTCAGCATTGACGTAGCCACTCAGCGAGCACCAGTGCGTGGTTTTGCTGGGTATTTTTCGCCGCATACAGTAGCGTTAAGGTTTGCTGTCGGGCAATCTCTGCGAGGCGCTTTCCTTCCTGCTGCTGTTGAGCCAGCTCTGCGCGATATTGTTCGGAAAAGTGTGAAAAATCGATCAGTTCTGCGTGGAATGCTTTGCGCAATTCAGAGGATGGCGTCAGCGTTTTATTCCATTCGTTGAAAGCAAGGTCAGTCTTTTTTATCCCGCGTGGCCACAATCGGTCGACCAGTACGCGATAACCATCGCTTTTTTCTGCCGGGTCATACACGCGTTTACACTGAATCTTCATCTCTTCATCCGCTCCTTTCAGCTACCGCTCAGGTATTGCTCATCAATTTTATTACGGTTAAATAAGATCGTAAAACGTGACCATTATAGCATTTTGCCTGTCCTGACTCCCAATTTAAGGGATTGTGATACCACTAAAAAGTCGGTAGGCTGAGGCTCCTTATGCTGTCCCTTATTGTCAGGACACAAGGAAAGCTTAATGGAAATTTCCCCAATTAAAGATACGCTTCGCATTGCGCTGGTGGGTGATTACAGCCCCAATATTGTGGCGCACAAGGCTATTCCCCTTGCTATCGATGATGCTGCCGCCGTTCTGGAATTAGTGGCTGATTACGACTGGCTAACTACATCTGATATCAACAGCAGTGAGGACTTGATTGGCTATGATGCCATCTGGGTCGTTCCAGGCAGTCCATATCGCCATCTTGAAGGGGCGCTGATAGCGATACGCTACGCGCGTGAAAACAGCATCCCATTCCTGGGTACTTGCGGCGGTTTTCAGCATGCGATTCTGGAGTACGCCCGCAACGTGCTGGGCTGGAGCGATGCCGGCCACGCCGAGACGGACACCACGGGTCGAATGGTGATAGCACCATTGACCTGCTCGCTGGTAGAAAAAACGGATGATATTGAGCTGCGGGCCAATACGCTGATTGCCAAAGCCTACGGGCGGGATGTTATCACCGAGGGATATCACTGCAACTATGGCGTATCGGAGGATTTTGCCGCCGAGCTTGAAAGCGGCGATCTTCGGGTGACCGGTTGGGATGAGGTTGGTGATATTCGTGCCATTGAGCTGGTGACGCATCCATTTTATGTTGGCACGCTCTTTCAACATGAACGCGGAGCGCTGGCGGGAAAACCCGTGCCGTTAGTTCAGGCGATGCTGCGCGCCGCGCGCGGATAAAAAAACGGGCAGGTTGTTCACGAACCTGCCCTGTGCATTATGCGCTCGCGATCTCCCGATTGCGCCCCGCGCACAAACCAAATACCGCCATCAGCATCGCTAACACGGCGACCCCGCCAAGAGGAATCAGCCAGCTATCGTTGAGGTCGTGAATTTTCCCCATCAGTGGTGGTCCGCAGGCCGCCAGTAAATATCCGACAGACTGTGCCATGCCGGAGAGGGCAGCAGCCTGATGCGCTGAGCTTGCGCGCAGGCCAATAAAGGTCAAGCCGAGGATCATCGTCGCGCCCGAGCCAAAGCCAAACAGGATGGTCCATAGCAATGCCTGGTCGGGCATTATGGCGAATCCCGCCGCGCCGACGGCGCACATTAATGAAACCAGAGCGGCGATGGCGCGCTGATCCTTAAATCTGTTCAGGACGAGAGGAATCAATAATCCCGGCGCGGCGGTCGCCAGCTGCAGTAAACCATGCAGTGAACCGGCCTGCGACTCGCTGTAGCCGTGACTGATCAAAATAGCGGGCAGCCAGCCGATGATGACGTAGTAGATAAGCGAATTGATCCCCAGAAACAGCGTCACCTGCCAGGCGAGGCTGGAGCGCCAGATCGCGCGGGAATGCAGCGCGCGCGAGTTGCTCAAGCTGGCATTGGCCGTCTGGCGGCATTGGGGTAACCAGATAATCAGCGCCAGTAGCGGAAAGGCCATCAGTACCATCAGCGCACCGCGCCAGCCAAACCCGTTCAACGCCAGCGGTACCACAATGGCGGAACCCAGTGCCGCTGCCGCGCCCATGGTCAGCGAGTATGCGCCAGTGAGCTTCGCCACATGCTGAGCAAAATCACGCTTAATCAGTCCGGGTAAAAGCACATTGCCCAAGGCGATTCCGCAACCAATGATCGCGGTGCCGCTAAACAGGAACCCGGGTGAGGGCAGCGAACGTATCGCAATACCAGCGCAAATCAGTAGCATAGCGACACACAAGCTGCGTTCGATACCCCAACGGCGCGCAACGGCGGCAGCCAGAGGTGAAACCAGTGCGAAAGCCAGCAGTGGCAGGGTGGTCAGAAGCCCCGTCTGGGCAGTGCTCAGACCGTAGTCGGCGCGAATTGCATCCAGCAACGGGGCAGCTCCGGTAAAGGTGACGCGCAATGTGGTGGCAATCATCAGGATCCCCGCGATCAGCAACGCTGCGTTCTTGCCACGGGAGGAAGGAGTATTTGTCATTTTTTTCTCATATCGTCAGGCGAGGCGATACCTTAGCGTTTTTACACAATGGATGAATCAAGCTAAAATGACAGTTTATCGCTTAAATCGGACATTTTTATGTTAGGACTGAGGCTGGATGGATATGAACCGGATCTTCACCACGATGCGGCCGTGGCGTTTTGTATTCAGGCCCGGGAAGATGAACTTTTTAGTCCGCTGCATCAGCACCGTAAAGGCCAGTTGATTCTGGCGTTGCATGGCGCGATCACTTGTGAGGTTGAAAATGCTATGTGGATGGTGCCCCCGCAATATGCGGTGTGGATCCCCGGTGAAATTCCACACAGCAACCACGTTACCGTTGGCGCACAATTATGCTTTTTGTTTATTGAGCCGCAGGCCGTCGTGATGCCCGATCGTTGCTGCACGCTGAAAATTGCTCCGTTGTGCCGGGAGCTTATTCTGGCGCTGGCATCCAAAACGGATGCCCAACGGCTGGAGCCGGCAACCCAGCGGCTGACGCAGGTGTTGTTTGATGAACTGCCGCAGCAACCCCAGGAGCAAATGCAGTTGCCGGTTTCCGATCACCCGAAAATTCGCAGAATGGTCGCAACGATGGCGAGAGAGCCTGCACAATGGCAGACATTGGGACAATGGGCCAGCGTATTTGCGATGAGTGAACGTAACCTTGCTCGCCTGGTCGTCAAAGAAACGGGGTTGAGTTTTCGCCGCTGGCGTCACCAGCTCCAGCTGATTCTGGCGCTGCAGGCGTTAATTGATGGTCGCAATGTACAACAGGTCGCGCAAATGCTCGGGTACGATTCGCCCACGGCATTTATCACTATGTTCAAAAAAGGCCTGGGACAGACACCAGGCCGTTATCTGAACGGGCTGGCTACTGCTTCCCAACAATCAATGAGACCAGACCTGCCGCAATAAGCGGCCCCACTGGCACACCGCGAAACAGCGCCACGCCCAGTACCGTGCCCACCAGTAAACCAGCAACAAGCTGAGGCTGGCTGCCCATTAGCGTAACGCCGCGTCCGCCAAGCCAGGAGACAAATACCCCAACGGCAATAGCAACCAGTGATTTCCAGTTCACAAAGGAGTGGATGAGCGTGGAGGGCGGTAGCGTTCCGCTGGCGATCGGCGCCATGACGCCAATGGTCAGAATTATAATCCCGACGGTCAGGCCCTGTTTTTCAATCCAGGGAAAGAAGGTATTCAGAGGGGTAACACGGACAATAATCAGCACCAGAATTGAAACAGCGACAGTGGTGTTGTGGCTGACAAAGCCCAGAGCTGCCAGTCCGAGCAGGATCAGCAGAGTGACATCAAACATCGTAGTTTCCTTGCCAAAAGAAAAAATAAGCCTGCTTACTGTACGCGTAAACGCGTGACGGAACAGGCTTTTTTTAATGATTATGATTTTTTTTGGGCTAACGCACGAAGCGATGTTTTTTACTGCTAACTTGGGCAGTTATTGTGCTCTGCGGAACGGGATTAATTCCGGTTTCGCGATGCGCAGGTAATCTGCGGTATCCATGATCACGGATTTTTCCAGCATTCCGGCATTGAACGCAATTTCATTAAAACGCTCAAACAACAGCGGGTCGGCGACCAGCTTGAGATTCGGATGAAAACTGAACGGTGGGATAGCACCAAATACGCAGCCTGTTAGTTCATCTACCTCCGCCGGGCTGGCAAGTGACGCTCTCAACCCGCCAATATGGCTAGCCAACAGGCTCAGGTCCGCCTGCTGATCGGCAGAGAGGATCGCCAGAACATGCTGATTGACGCCGTTGCCTTTTACTTTGCAGACCAGCGCTTTTGCACCCTGACCCAGTGCGGTACCGCGAATTTCAGAGACAGCTTCACATTTGCCTACGGCTTCATGGCTGACTACGCGGTAGGTCGCACCGTGTTCTGACAACAGGGAGATTAAACGCTGGTGCGTTGCGTTACCTTTGTTTACTTCCGTCATGACTTACTCCTGGTACAACAATGAAAATCCTGTCAGAAAAATGATTACGCATCGGTGCGTTTTTTCTGTTTGTTCAGGTAGAGCTGTGCATCAGATGCTTTGTAGGCATCATCAATGGTGTCGTTTGGCTGCATATTATAAATTCCGACAGAGAAGCTGATTGATCTATCTTGCGCAATAATTTGTAAGTTATAGCGAATCCTCTCCAGCAGGCGGGGCGTTAATTCACTGGGGTGATCGATGAGGATAATGCAAAACTCATCGCCACCGAGGCGGATGGCATAGTCACTTTTGCGAATGGACGTTTGAATAGCTTTGGCCAGGAGGGTGATAATGCGGTCGCCTTCCTTATGCCCCAACGTATCATTAATAACTTTTAGTTTGTCGCAATCAATAGCGATAAAGGTCACGAGGGTGCCGGAGTTTACTAACTGTTGTAAACGCTGTTCGAGCGTCGGCGTTAGAATTTTACGGTTGTAGAGCCCGGTCATCGCGTCACTGATATTTTCCCGCGTGACGTTGTGATACAGCCGAAAATGCGTTCTGACCATATTCAGCAGCAATATCGTTGCCAGTAGATAGAACGCGAATATCTTCCAGGACGAGACAATAAAGTACATAACATCAAGTGAGAGGGTGATACGTATACCGCCAGGTATGTCCTTCTCATAGTGAACATAGCGGAACAGATCGGTTTCACTTTTATGAACGAGGATCTCTTTACCTGAACTGGTATCAGAGACGGTTACGTTAAGATAACGCCAGACGAGAGGGCGGTCGCTGGTATAGAAAATATTCTGTAAATTCTCTTTGTTAATATCCACCATCACCACGCCTTTTAGCTTATTGGCGTAGTAAACCGGTGTTAAAAAGCTCATCACCTTTTTCTCGGTCAGGTTATCTTCATAAATACTGGAGATCACCGTGCGGCCAGTAAAAATACCGTCAATATCATTCTGGTCGATTCCCAGCGTGCCTTTTTGCAAAAACGACCAGTTGTGTATCGCAAATTTCCGCGAGTCGATCAGGTCATAGAAATAGACGTAGTTATTTTTAAGATCGACGTAATATCGAAATTTATACTCCAGCGTCCCTAATCCCTGACCGTAATCTTTCTGCTGGCGATTAACATTGACCGCCCGGTCAAAAGAGGGCAGCAGAAAAATGTCATCAAGTTGTTCGCTACATTTTGTTGAGGTGGTCTGCAACGTACCGTGTAATGGCAGATAGTTACGCTTAGTGAGATTGAGCCCATGAGTGCCGTTAACGCTGTCGAAAGCGTTGCAAAGTGCTTTTTGCTGTTCGAGAGAAGCAGGCCCCTGAGGGGACGAAAATGTGCGCATCAGATGAGCTGCGATGCTCTGATTTGTGTACTTATCATAGAGAAACGAGGAGTCGGCTTTCTCATTGATATAGCGCATGTACGCATTCATTGCTTTATCGCTGGCAATGAGCTCATAAACCAAAAAAGAAGATGTCAAAACAATTACGCTGACGGAGATAAAGATCCTGAGCGCTTTATGATGCAATTTCATAATGATTTACAGCCCTGTAAGTCTGATACTTCAGTCTATCACAGGGCATACATCCGCTCTAACGCTACGGGCAAGGACATTTTGTAATAAAAATCATTCGCGCGCTTCACCTTTAACTCTTAATGTTGTATTTATAATGCAACTTATAGAAAGGAGACAGGCCAATGAGCGCGACTGAAAAAGCGGGTCATACATTTTTAGCCAGCCTGGGCAAAACCCGTCTGCGTCCGGGCGGCGTTGAAGCAACCGAATGGTTGTTTAGCCAGTCACAGCTGACGCCCGGCAGCCAGGTACTTGAAGTGGCGTGCAACATGGCCACGACGGCGATAGAGTTAGTTCAACGCTATGGCTGTACCGTATACGCCATTGATATGGATAAAACCGCACTGTCAAATGCAAGGAATAACGTAGCGGCAAATGGTCTGGAAAATCATATTCATGTGATGGCTGCTAACGCCAACACTCTTCCTTTTGCGGATAACAGTTTCGATGTTGTGATTAACGAAGCCATGCTGACAATGTATGCCGATAAAGCGAAGGCGAAGTTAATTGCCGAATATTATCGCGTGTTGAAGCCCGGTGGGCGTCTGCTCACCCACGACATTATGTTCACCGCCCAGAAACTGGGCGCGGGCGATCAGGGCCAGCTTGTCGATGTGGTGAAATCAAACGTTAGTCCAATGACCAGACAAGGCTGGCGTGATTTATTTCTTAACTGCGGGTTCGAACAGGTCCTGCAACAGAATGGCAACATGTCGCTGATGTCGCCGCGCGGATTAGTTCGTGATGAAGGGCTTACGGGGGCGGTAAAAATTGTGTTTAACGGCTTACGCACGAGCGAAAATCGTCGTCGTTTCCTGAAAATGTTTCGCTTCTTCCGTTCGCAACGTCATCAACTCAATTACATTGCCTGCTGCTCTGTAAAGGGAAAATAAAAAGGATAAACGGATGAATATTGATAAGATGAAAAATCAGCATGTTGAAATCCTTGAGAAAATTTCATTTTTACGTAAGTTGAGCCAGGCAGGTGTATCATCCAACGCGCAGGAAATTGCTACTGCGATCGTTAGCATGAGTGCGATTATAAAAACGCATTTGTCTGCTGAAGATCAGTTCCTTTATCCGCATATTGAGCAGGATGGAAATAGCACGCTCAGACAGGTTAGCTCAAAATTTCAACGTGAAATGACAGATATCGTCAGTGATTATGACGTATTTTCCCGGCGCTGGAATATTGCCAGTAAATTAATAGGCAATGATGAAGCATTCAGGCGCGATGCCAACACTGTTCTACGCAAAGTGTTTGAGCGTATGCAAAAAGAAAATAAAGATTTCTATCCGCTGGTGGAAAGGATGTAGGGTCATTTTACGTGCTGAACGGAAGGCACCACACCCGGAATAAATCAGCCAGAGAAGATAACCTCTGGCTGATTTGTTTAGGTGGTTAACTATTGCTGGTCGTACTTTGTTTATGAAACAGTTCGCGGAATACCGGGTAAATATCATCCTGGTCGCGGATATGCTGCATCGCAAAGTTATCAAAGGTTGACTGTAGATGTTCGTATTCACGCCACAAGGTCTGGTGAGCGCGGCGAGTGATTTCGATATAGCTGTAATAGCGTACCACTGGCAGCAGTTTTTTCGCCAAAATCTCATGACACAGCGGTGAATCATCAGCCCAGTTATCACCGTCCGATGCCTGTGCAGCATAGATGTTCCATTGGGCAGGGTTGTAGCGATCTTTCACCACTTCATCCATTAACTTCAGCGCACTGGAGACAATGGTTCCCCCGGTTTCCTGAGAGTAGAAGAACTCGTGCTCATCCACTTCTTTCGCCTGGGTATGGTGGCGAATATAAACCACCTCCACGTTCTTATAGGTCCGACTTAAGAACAAATACAGCAGGATATAAAAACGTTTAGCCATATCTTTGGTCGACTGATCCATTGAACCAGAGACGTCCATCAGGCAGAACATCACCGCCTGGCTGGAAGGGTCGGGGCGTTTTTCATAATTCTTGTAGCGTAAATCAAAGGTGTCGATAAATGGCACGCGTTCGATTTTTGCCCGTAGTTCGGCAATCTCTTTGCGTAACCGTTCCTCTTCCAGCAACTGCGCTGGTTCGCTTTTCGCGATGGTTTCCAGATCCGCTTCGAGAGCATGCAGTTCGCGACGCTTACCCGCTGTCATCGCCGTGCGGCGCGCCAGTGAGTTTTGCAGAGATCGCACCACGCTGATGTTGGCAGGCACACCGTTAGAGGTAAAACCTGCCCGGTGCGTTTTGTACTCCGTTAACTGACGCTGCTGATTCTGTTTCAGGTTAGGAAGTGCTAAATCTTCGAACAACAGATCGAGATATTCATCTTTAGAGATCTGAAAGACGAACTCATCCTGACCCTCACCATCCTGGCTGGCCTGGCCTTGTCCGCTTCCTGAACCGCCACCGCCGCCCTGTGGGCGTTCAATGCGGTCATTCTGCACAAAATGGTCGTTACCCGGATGCACGCGATGGCGCAGACCACCACGTCCCTGATGAAACATTGGTTCGCTAATATCATCAGTCGGAATAGAGACAGATTCGCCGCTATCCACATCAGTCACCGAACGCTTGTTAATGGCCTCGGAGATCGACTGTTTAATTTGCGATTTATAACGGCGTAAGAAGCGCTGGCGGTTTACCGTGCTCTTGTTTTTGCCGTTAAGACGCCGGTCAATAAACCAGGTCATAAGCCCCCCGTACTGCCAACTGTTCGCCATGTCTGTAAGTGCCGGATGGCGCTGGCGCTATCCGGCCTACGGAACATTGTTTTGCAAGCCCGGTAAGGCATGCGCCACCGGGCACTTATGTTAAGACGATTTACGTACGCGCAAATACCATTCGCACAGTAAACGCACCTGTTTACGCGTGTAGCCTTTTTCCATCATACGGTCGACAAAATCGTCGTGTTTTTTCTGCTCGTCAGTCGAGGTTTTAGCATTGAACGAAATGACCGGCAGCAACTCCTCGGTATTGGAGAACATTTTCTTCTCAATAACCGTGCGTAGTTTTTCGTAACTGGTCCAGTTTGGATTGCGACCGCTGTTATTCGCTCTGGCACGCAGAACAAAGTTGACGATCTCGTTACGGAAATCTTTCGGGTTACTGATACCCGCCGGCTTCTCAATTTTCTCCAGTTCTGAGTTCAGCGACTCGCGGTCAAACAGCTGACCGGTATCCGGGTCGCGATACTCCTGATCCTGAATCCAGAAATCCGCATAAGTGACATAACGGTCGAAAATGTTCTGTCCGTATTCGGAATAGGATTCGAGATAAGCCGTCTGGATCTCTTTGCCGATGAATTCAGCATATTTCGGGATCAAATAGCCTTTCAGGAACTCAAGATAACGCTCAGCTTGCTCCTGCGGGAACTGTTCACGTTCGATTTGCTGCTCCAGTACGTAAAACAGATGTACCGGGTTAGCTGCCACTTCGGCATGGTCAAAGTTAAAGACGCGAGAGAGGATCTTAAACGCGAAACGCGTGGACAGACCGTTCATTCCCTCATCAACCCCGGCGTAATCCCGATACTCCTGATAGGATTTCGCTTTCGGATCGGTATCTTTCAGGCTTTCGCCATCGTAAACGCGCATCTTCGAATAAATGCTCGAGTTCTCAGGTTCTTTCAGGCGAGAAAGAATGGTAAAGCGAGAGAGCGTTTCCAGCGTGCCCGGTGCGCAAGGCGCATGGGTCAGCTCACTGTGGTTAAGCAGTTTTTCGTAAATTTTGATCTCTTCAGAGATCCGCAGGCAATAAGGCACTTTGACGATGTAAACACGGTCAAGGAACGCCTCATTGTTTTTGTTATTACGGAACGTTACCCATTCGGACTCGTTCGAGTGGGCAAGAATAATCCCGTTAAACGGCAGGGCAGAGATACCTTCTGTACCGTTGTAGTTTCCTTCCTGGGTGGCGGTCAGCAGAGGATGCAGCACTTTAATCGGTGCTTTAAACATCTCAACGAATTCCATAATCCCCTGGTTTGAGCGGCACAGTGCCCCCGAATAACCGTAGGCATCAGGATCGTTCTGGGCGTGGTGTTCGAGTTTACGAATATCCACTTTCCCGACCAGCGCAGAAATATCCTGGTTGTTTTCATCACCAGGCTCCGTTTTAGCGATAGCGATCTGCTCCAGAATAGACGGCCAGACTTTGACGACGCGGAATTTTGTAATATCCCCGCCAAAATCATGCAGACGTTTCGCAGCCCACGGGGACATGATCGTACCGAGATAGCGACGCGGGATCCCATACTCTTTTTCCAGGATCTGCGCGTCCTCCTGCGGATTAAACAGGCATAACGGATGATCGTTGACCGGGCTACGTTCGCCATTGGCACTCAGGACATAAATTGGTACTCTCTGCATCAGCGACTTCAGCCGCTCAGCAAGAGATGATTTTCCCCCTCCCACAGGCCCCAGCAGATACAGAATCTGCTTCTTCTCTTCCAGACCCTGAGCCGCATGTTTCAAATAAGAAACAATTTGCTCAATGGCGTCTTCCATGCCGTAAAACTCTTCAAAGGCGGGATAGCGTGCAATTACCCGATTCGAAAAGAGTCGAGAAAGTCGAGGTTCGTGGGCAGTGTCGACCATGACAGGCTCACCAATAGCCATTAATAGCCGCTCTGCCGCGTTGGCATAAGCACTGCGATCTTGCCGACAAGTGGTAAGAAACTCCTGCAGCGTGAACTCTTCGTCCTTGGCAGCTTCATAACGCTGGCGATAGTGATCGAATATATTCATGGTATGCCGTCCTTTCGTTTTTTAGCACATGTTAAGAGCCGTTCATATGAATAGTAGAGGCCCCTGAAGAGGTAAACTGAACGACGTCGCTGCTGAGGAAATAAGCAACTCTCATGCCATTTTAGTGGTCAGGAGATCAACGTATTCGGTGATACACCTTCTAAAATTAAGCGTAGATGGCATTTGCAAAACTTGCCTGTGTGCGCAAATGAATTTCAATGGCATATCAATAACTCATCAGCAAAAAAAGCACATCTTATGTAAAGAATTGGAGCGGGATTCATGCGGTGTTCATCGTCCTGCAAGCAAAATGTCATCACTCGCTGAGAAATTAGGGGGTTACATTCTGGGGCGAATACGTAAAATAGTTGGGCTGAAGCGTATTGGCGGTTACACTTTGACCGCTACACATTTGAATAAGGAATTATGGATTGTGACCAAACTCAAACTTCTGGCACTTAGCGTCCTTGCCGCAACCGCAGTTAGCACCGCACAGGCTGAAAGCCAGTGGACTGTTGGCGCGGGTGTCGGCGTGATTAACAGCCCATACAAACAGTATGACCGCGATGTTTACCCTGTTCCGGTTGTCACCTATGAAGGCGATAATGTGTGGTTCCACGGCTTGGGTGGCGGTTACTATTTGTGGAATGACACGACAGATAAGCTTTCCATCATGGCGTACTATGATCCGACGCATTTCAAGCCAGGTGATAGCGATAGCCATGCTTTGCGCCAACTCGACAAGCGTAAAAGCAGCATGATGGCTGGCCTCTCGTATGTACATAACACCCAGTATGGTTTCCTGCGTACTGCACTGGCGGGTGATACTCTGGATAACAGCAACGGCTTTATCTGGGATCTGGCTTGGCTCTACCGTTACACTAATGGTGGGCTGACTCTGACGCCGGGTATCGGTGTGCAGTACAGCAGCGAAAACTACAACGACTATTATTATGGCGTGTCCAATCGCGAGTCTCGCCGCAGTGGTCTGAAAAGCTACAACGCTGACGATGGATGGGATCCGTACCTGGAGTTGACCGCGAGCTATAACTTCCTTGGCAACTGGAACGTATACGGCACTGGCCGTTATGTGCGTTTGAGTGATGAAGTGAAAGACAGCCCGATGGTCGATAAGTCCTGGTCTGGCATCTTCTCGGTGGGTGTAACCTACAAGTTCTGATACTAATGCGCGTCAAACACTAGCCCGCATCAGTGCGGGCTTTTTTGTGCTTGACGGAGATGAATATTGATCTAAAACATGAGATTTGATTTTTTGTGCTGTTTTGGCATTCTGTCAGGCTACAACGAATTTTTAACGTATTATTCCTGTCGCTGTTACTAAAAATATACTTGCTATTTTATTAGCCTGTTATCTATTCATTTTTGAACGAAATAAAGTCGTGATGGTTTAGCAAATCATTGTCATGAAGTAATGGTTTGTAGCTATTCAATGCGTTGATAATACTAAAATTTACGATCGAGGTAAGCGTAATTTTCTTATTGTTAAGCGCAATGAAAATTATTGATAACTCTTTTAGCATGTTTATCTCATGGCGAAAGTTAACTTTCATGTGAAAAAAACAAAAATTAATCGATTGATTTTAATTTTACATCTTTAGGTGTTTATCTGAAAAAATTAAAATTGACATTAAATATTCCATTGCAGATATTAAGTAAACTTTAAAGTAGCGACAGCAACTCTTCATGGCATTAAATATAATACGCCATGTGGATTTTTTGAGAATAAACCTGGTATATATAATGAAAAAGTTAATCATGATAGCTGTGATGGGCGGGATTCTGGCTGGTTGTTCCACCGAGGCTTCACGCATGAATGCTTGCGAAAGTAAGGGTGTGAGCCGTGATGCCTGCTATATTGCGGAGCAAAACCGTCAGGCGACAATCAATGCTGCTGCTGAAAAACAGGCTATGGAAAACGCGCAAAACGTGTATGGCACAAATGATACTAATTCCAGCCATCACCACAAACACGATAAGTATTAAGGTGTAACGTATGAAAAAATTAATTATTATCGCTGCGTTGGTGGCTTCCTCTACTGCACCTGCGTATGCCATTAGCGAGGCTTACCGCCAGCAGTTACAGCATGAACAGAAAACCATGGTCAGTGACGCGAATGCCCCGGTACACGCCAGTAAAATCACGCCCGTGCATGTGAATAAACTTGGAGTGGACTTTAAACGTGGTGCTGATGGCATTGCTTATATTAATGGCAAACCTGCGGCAAATGATGAGAATAGTGCAGAAGCTCAGTCTTATAGCGCAGGTTTGATTTCCGTCATCGTCTATAAAAACGGAAAAATCAACGCCATGAAAGAGGGAAAATATCTAGGTCGGTTAAAATAACCACTTCGTAGTTAAGATTTTGTATTATTTCGGCCCGGGAACATCTGCTGTTCCCGGGCTTTTTATTTCGCTCGCCTTAACGATCGGTTTCCAATCCATGATGGTGCAATTTGTGCACCCTAACAGGACACATGCGCGTTGTTTTGCTTTACTGTGGTGCATTAACACAGGAGGGTGCGATGACAGCGAAACAGGTGACGTTTACAAACCAGGTATCGCTTCCTGCTATTGGGCAGGGAACATGGTACATGGGCGAGGATCCAAGCCGACGCCGGGATGAAGTGTCTGCGCTGCAGGCCGGACTGGATCTAGGCTTGCGATTGATTGATACCGCAGAAATGTACGCTGATGGTGCAGCGGAGGAGGTAGTGGGTGAAGCATTAACGGGGCGGCGTGATAGCGCTTTTTTAGTCTCGAAAGTTTACCCATGGAATGCCGGCGGACAGAAAGCCATTGCCGCCTGCGAAGCGAGCCTGCGTCGACTGAAAACTGATTATCTGGATCTCTATTTGCTGCACTGGATGGGCGATTTTTCATTTGCAGAGACCGTCGATGCCATGGAAACACTGATTGCGCAGGGGAAAATCTGCCGTTGGGGCGTCTCGAATCTCGATTATGATGATATGCAGGCGTTATGGCAGGTACCCGGTGGACGAGAGTGTGCAACTAATCAGGTGCTTTATCATTTAGCCTCGCGCGGTATTGAATATGATTTACTGCCGTGGTGCCAGCAGCAGCAGATGCCGGTCATGGCATACAGTCCGCTGGCCCAGGCGGGACGACTGCGTGGCGATTTGCTTTCTAACTCTGTGGTGAATGACATCGCGCACGCGCACAATGTTAGCGCTGCGCAGATTTTGCTGGCATGGGTGATTCGCCAGTCGGGTGTAATAGCAATTCCGAAAGCCGCAAGCGTAGCGCATGTCGAACAAAATGCCGCCGCGCTGGAGATAACGCTCTCTGTAGATGAGTTGAAGCAGTTAGATAAGGCGTATCCGGCGCCAAAAGGTAAAACCGCGCTGGATATGGCCTGATTTGCCAAATGCCGATGTTCCCACAGCTTATCAGGCCTACGGCTGCGTGTAGTTTGTAGACCGGATAAGGCGTTGGCAGCATCCGGCACGGTGCGCGGAACTGCCTGATGGCGCAGCGCTTATCAGGCCTACGGCTGCGTGTAGTTTGTAGGCCGGATAAGGCGTTGGCAGCATCCGGCACGGTGCGCGGAACTGCCTGATGCGCTGTGCTTATCAGGCCTACGGCTGCATGTAGTTTGTAGGCCGGATAAGGCGTTGGCCGCATCCGGCATGGTGCGCGGAACTGCCTGATGGCGCTGTGCTTATCAGGCCTACGGCTGCGTGTAGTTTGTAGGCCGGATAAGGCGTTGGCAGCATCCGGCACGGTGCGCGGAACTGCCTGATGGCGCTGTGCTTATCAGGCCTATGGCTGCGTGTAGTTTGTAGGCCGGATAAGGCGTTAGCCGCATCCGGCACGGTGCGCAGAGCTGTGTTAGCGTTTAGCTACACGAATAGTCTGCGCGAGGCGAGATGGTTTTTCTTCGGTGGTTTTCTGCGGAGCGGTCGCGTAAGCCGTTTCTACACAAACAAACGTTTTGTAGCCATCATCCGGCATGTCGCCCATGCTGACGGACAGCGCCGGGCCAGGGTTCCAGCCCACGACATTCAGGTGGTGGTGATGGACAACGTCGATATTGCGATTCAACGCATCATCATGAATCACGCTACACGCTTCCGGATTCAGATAAACGCGATCGGTGCGGTCCGGGAAGGTCTGGATACCATCAGCCAGCACATCTTCTTTAGCATCATTCACTTTATCGATCAGGCGATCGCCAAGACCACTGACTTTCACTGCCGCAATGTCACCAACGTTGAAATAGGTATGCAGTGCCGAGGTGGTTTCAAACTCACCATGAGCTTCCAGCTCCATCTCACAGGTGGCTCCCACTTTGAAGCGGGCCAGTAGGCAAAACTCGTGTGGCCAAAGCTGACGCGTTTCAGCGTTGCTCTGCAGTTCAAACGTCAGCACCACGCCATTGTCGTCTTCGTTGTGAGCTTTCAGCGTCCATGGCAGATTGCGGGCAAAACCATGCGAAGGCAGGCCCTGCTGAGCAGCCGGACCAAACCACGGCCAGCAAATTGGTACGCCGCCACGCAGCGCTACGCCGGTTTTAAACGGGGTATTATTACTTAGCCACAGGACTTCCTCTTCACCATTTGGTTTCCAGGAAAGAAGATGTGCGCCCTGCAGTGCGAAAGAAGCTTTAACCTGTGGGTGATCGACAACAAGAACCTCAAGCTCATCAAGCTGACGGCGGGAGAGGACAGGGGTAATTTGTTCGATTACCGGAAGTGCAAAAATTTTATTAATCATTACGCAATCCTTTCTTCAGGCAAAAAAAAGAGCGACCTGAGTCGCTCTTACAGATTACTGTTTCATCTCAACTTATTTGGAGATGTGTGCAATCAGGTCCAGAACTTTGTTGGAGTAGCCGGTTTCGTTGTCGTACCAGGATACCAGTTTCACGAAGTTGTCGTTCAGTGCGATACCAGCTTTAGCATCGAACACGGAAGTGCAAACTTCACCGTTGAAATCGGTAGATACTACGTCGTCTTCGGTGTAACCCAGAACGCCTTTCATCGGGCCTTCGGAAGCAGCTTTGATTGCTTTCTTAATTTCTTCGTAAGAAGCAGCTTTTTCCAGACGAACAGTCAGGTCAACAACGGATACGTTCGGGGTAGGAACGCGGAACGCCATACCAGTCAGTTTGCCGTTCAGTTCTGGCAGTACTTTACCTACAGCTTTAGCTGCACCGGTAGAGGACGGGATGATGTTCTGGGATGCGCCGCGGCCGCCGCGCCAGTCTTTGTGAGACGGGCCATCAACGGTTTTCTGAGTAGCGGTGGTCGCGTGAACAGTAGTCATCAGACCTTCGATGATGCCGAAGTTGTCGTTGATAACTTTAGCCAGCGGAGCCAGGCAGTTAGTGGTGCAGGAAGCGTTAGAAACGATGTCCTGACCTTCGTATTTGTCAAAGTTAGCGCCTTTAACAAACATCGGAGTGTTATCTTTGGACGGACCAGTCAGAACCACTTTTTTCGCGCCAGCAGTGATGTGCTTACGAGCGGTTTCATCTGTCAGGAACAGGCCAGTAGCTTCAGCTACTACGTCAACACCAACTTCGTCCCATTTCAGGTTAGCCGGATCACGTTCAGCGGTAACACGGATTTTTTTACCGTTTACGATCAGATGACCGTCTTTCACTTCAACGGTACCGTTGAAACGGCCGTGAGTGGAGTCATATTTCAGCATGTAAGCCATGTAGTCAGCGTCTAACAGGTCGTTGATTGCAACGATCTCGATGTCAGAGCGTTCTTGAGCAGCACGGAAAACAATGCGACCGATACGGCCAAAACCGTTGATACCTACTTTGATAGTCATATATTCCACCAGCTATTTGTTAGTGAATAAAAGGTTGCCTGTAAAATTACAAAAACCTTACGCAGCGTCAAGCGGAATCGTGTCAATCATTGCGACAAATCAATCTGCTGCCTAAGCTTTGCGCAACTGACTCGCCTCACTCTTCCTTTGGGCTTGAAACCACATGGGGTCGGCGGCCCGAATTTTAAAGGGCAATCAAGATAAAAACGTGATTCTGATCACGAATTGCAGGCTGCCATTTCGCAAGGATCAAGTTTAGAACAAAAGTTCGCACTCCGGTGTTAATGTTTTGTTAGAATCTGTCTCGCGATGTGAGTTTAGATAAAGCGAGATGTGAGCAAATGGCTAATCAACCTTCTCCAGAAGAACTGAAAAAAAATTTAACCGAAATGCAGTTCTACGTAACGCAGAATCACGGGACAGAACCGCCATTTACCGGACGTTTGCTACATAACAAACGTGACGGCATCTACCACTGTTTGATCTGCGACAATCCGCTATTTCGTTCCGAGACAAAATATGACTCTGGCTGCGGCTGGCCCAGCTTTTACGAGCCTGTCAGCGATGAGGCTATCCGTTACATAAAAGATACGTCACACGGCATGCAGCGCATTGAAATCCGCTGCGGAAACTGTGATGCGCACCTGGGACACGTCTTCCCGGATGGTCCGAAACCTACCGGTGAACGGTACTGCGTTAACTCAGCGTCTTTGAACTTCACCGATGGTGAAAACGGTGAGCAAACCAAGGGTTGAAGAAACGATTCAGCAAATTATTCTACGGAGAGTGGATTTAACATGAATCTTGATGAGATGATCAACAGCATGACGCCGGAAGTTTATCAGCGCTTATCGACTGCCGTTGAGCTAGGGAAATGGCCGGATGGCGTAGCGCTAACGGCAGAACAAAAAGAGAATAGCTTACAGCTGGTGATGTTATGGCAGGCGCGAAACAATATTGACGCACAGCATATGACGATTGATACCAACGGTGAGATGGTTATGAAGAGCAAGCAGCAGTTGAAGGTTGAGTTTGGTATTACGCCAGAACCGATTGCGACGTTTAAATCCTGATTACCCAGGCCCGGCAAACATCTGTGTCGGGCCTGCAGTTGATATTATTTCTTGTTCATCATCGCCTTCAGATCGGCGAATGGGTTGTATTTCGCTTCGCCTACGGCCTTTTGCGCATCTTCTCCTGCAACCACCGTTGAACCATACTGGTCCGCTTCCGTATATTTGGAATGCTCGTGATCGTGGCAGTACAGGCACAACATTTCCCAGTTGCTACCATCTTCCGGGTTATTCGAGTGATCGTGATCGATATGGTGTACCGTCAACTCGCGCAAATTTGAATACACGAACTCACGGGAACAGCGTCCGCAGACCCAGGGAAAGAGTTTAAGCGCCTTTTCCCGGTAACCGACTTCCAGACGGGCGTAATTTTTAGGGATAAAAGCCATAAAGCTCATGCCTCCAGTAGAAATGAAGAGCTGCGCCAAAAGCTGGCGCAGCGGAATGCGTTAATCATAACCTATTGTGTCAGGTGTTGGGATCAGTGTTTGATGCCTAACGAATCGGCTAACTGCTTCGCCAACTGATTATTGTCATCTGCGCCGTACTCCCAGAACATGGCGCCTGCCAACCCTTTGCTTTTGATGTAGTCGGCTTTGATCGCCACTGAACGCGGGTTTTCATAGGAGAGGGCAAAGAGTTTTTTTCCATCCGCAGACTGTACCGACAGCCACGGCACTTTCGCTTCATCATCCCAATGTTGGCTAAAGCGTTTTTGCGGATCGTTAATCAACTTCGCCACAATATCGTTGTACTTCACGTAGGTATCTTTGCTCAGGTCGATGCCCAGTGATTTGAACAACTCAATTTGAGCTGACTCGAAATAGGGCAGGGTAGCCGGGTTTTTCTGCGCGTCAGGTTTGCTCCAGTCAATACCTGGCTCAACGGCGCGTTTTGGTACGCGGCCATAAAAGCCAATGCCCAGATTCATTTGACTCGGTTTCAGACCGGCGGCGAGATAGTTATTGACCACAAAATCGGCGCTGTACTTATCCGCTGCGGCGACCGTCGGCCATTGCGTCGAATCATACAGGTTCGAGTTGAAATATTGGGTGCCGTAAGCCATGTCGTAGGTCATCAGGTTGATGTAGTCGAGCGATGGTGCAATGGCTTTGACATCCACCCAGCTTTTCGGACTTTCTGCATTTGCGCCCACGGCGATGGTCAGCAGTTTTTTATGCCCCAATGCGGCGCGCAGCTCTGTTAATAGCGCGGTGAAGTTAGCGCGGTCAGCCGGTTGGCTTTCGACCAGTCCCCAGGCGCCGTTAACCGGATATTCCCAGTCGAGATCGATGCCATCCAGACCATATTTCGCAATTATCTCCTGCGCAGACTGAATAAACACTGCGCGTGTTTCCTTCGTTGCTGCCGCGCCAGAGAATCCACGCGCTCCCCAACCGCCGACGGAAAGCAAAACTTTCAGGTTTGGATTTTGTTTACGCAGCTGTGGAATTTTCAGCAAATCATCCTGCACTTTCTGTGAAAGCCAAATCTGATGCAGTTTGCTGGCGTCTTTTAAGGCGTCATTGGTCTCGTCTTTTTCGTTGTTATAGACAAGGCCAAACGAATAGTTGAGATGGGTTATCTGGCGAACATCCAGTTTATTGATGTCGCCACCGGGACCGGCAGTGACGTCGCCGCCACCATTAAAGTAGCCAACTGACATCAGTGAACTGGCGGAAACAACGCTGGCGCAGAGCAGGGGTAGTGCTGCCAACAAAGGCAATAGTTTCATCGGTGTTCCTCTTTGACATTTAAACAAGCAAACACGCCACGGAAATGGCGTGGCGAAAAAAACAGCACCCACAGGTTAACAGTTTCATAACAGGAAAAATGCGAAGGGGTTCACGCCATTTTAGCGAAGCGGCAGCCTCGTTCACTTGGGTTTCAGTTCAACTTTGCATTTATTTGTGATCTTGGTTGTGAAATACAGATTAAAATCTGTGTTTTAAAGATTTGGTGTTGACCTCAAAAATTATATGGATAAGTATGATGGTCACTGATGCAAAACTAAACACAAAGGAAAATTCCATGAAAGCACTGGCAAGATTTGGCAAGGCCTTTGGCGGCTACAAGATGATTGATGTTCCGGAACCGGTATGTGGTCCGGATGACGTTGTGATTGAAATTAAGGCTGCTGCTATCTGCGGCGCTGACATGAAACACTACAATGTCGACAGTGGATCCGAGCAGTTTAATTCGATTCGTGGTCATGAATTTGCGGGTCAAATTGTGCAGGTTGGCGACAAGGTTAAGGACTGGAAGGTGGGACAGCGAGTTGTGTCTGACAACAGCGGGCACGTTTGCGGCGTTTGTCCGGCCTGTGAACAGGGCGATTTTCTTTGTTGTACAGAAAAGGTGAATTTAGGTCTGGACAACAATACCTGGGGCGGTGGGTTTTCTAAATATTGTCTGGTCCCTGGGGAAATACTCAAAATTCACCGCCATGCTCTGTGGGAAATCCCGGCAGGGGTAGATTATGAAGAGGCGGCTGTACTGGATCCTATATGCAATGCCTACAAATCTATCGCTCAGCAATCCAAATTTCTTCCAGGCCAGGATGTGGTGGTCTTTGGTACCGGTCCATTAGGACTCTTTTCCGTTCAAATGGCGCGCATTATGGGGGCCGTTAATATTGTGATGGTCGGGCTGGAAGAGGATGTTGCCGTACGCTTCCCGATCGCCAAAGAGCTGGGTGCGACAGCTGTCGTTAACGGTTCGACCGAAGATGTGGTTGCACGCTGCCAGGAAATCTGTGGTAAAGACAATCTGGGGCTGGTCATCGAATGTTCTGGTGCCAATATCGCCCTAAAACAATCGATCGAAATGCTGCGCCCGAATGGTGAAGTTGTTCGCGTCGGTATGGGCTTTAAACCTCTCGATTTCTCCATCAACGATATCACCGCGTGGAATAAAAGCATCATTGGCCATATGGCCTACGATTCCACATCCTGGCGCAATGCTATACGCCTGCTGGCCAGCGGCGCAATCAACGTTAAACCGATGATCACTCACCGTATCGGCCTGTCGCAATGGCGCGAAGGGTTTGACGCCATGGTCGATAAAACCGCGATTAAAGTCATCATGACTTACGACTTTGATGAATAACATGTTTATTAAAAGGATGTTATCGCATGGAACAAATAGCAAAACCGCACTGCGGCGCCAGGCTGGACAGGCTACCTGACTGCCGTTGGCACACGTCGATTTTTGCGATGGTTGCCTTTGGATTACTGGTTTGTTGGAGTAATGCCGTTGGCGGATTAATTCTCGCGCAGTTAAAAGAGCTTGGTTGGACCGATAATTCCACCACCGCCACGTTTTCTGCCATTACGACGGCGGGAATGTTTCTCGGCGCGCTCGGTGGGGGAATTATCGGCGATAAAACCGGACGTAAAAACGCATTTATTTTGTATGAAGCGATTCATATTATTTCTATGATCGTTGGCGCGTTTTCACCCAATATGACTTTCCTGATCGCCTGCCGTTTTGTAATGGGAGTTGGATTAGGCGCGCTGTTGGTGACTCTGTTTGCCGGGTTCACCGAATATATGCCAGGCAGAAATCGCGGCACCTGGTCAAGCCGGGTCTCGTTTATCGGTAACTGGTCTTATCCGCTCTGTTCGCTGATCGCGATGGGATTGACGCCGTTAATCAGCGCCGAATGGAACTGGCGCGTGCAGTTGCTGATCCCGGCCGTACTGTCGCTTGTGGCGACAGTTATTGCCTGGCGTAGTTTCCCAGAGTCGCCTCGTTGGCTGGAATCCCGCGGACGCTACGCCGAAGCTGAAAAGGTGATGCGGGCCATTGAAGAAGGGGTTGTTCAGCAGACCGGCAAGCCACTGCCGCCTGTGGTATTTGAAGATGACGGCAAAGCCCCGCGCACAGTTCCTTACTCGGCCTTATTAACGGGTGTGTTACTCAAGCGCGTTATTTTAGGTTCCTTTGTCCTGATTGCCATGAACGTCGTCCAGTACACCTTAATTAATTGGCTACCGACAATATTTATGACTCAGGGTATTAATCTGAAAGACTCCATTGTCTTAAATACCATGAGTATGTTCGGCGCGCCGTTTGGGATTTTTATCGCCATGCTGGTAATGGATAAAATTCCCAGAAAGACAATGGGTGTGGGATTATTAGTGTTAATTGCCGTGCTGGGATATATCTATTCACTGCAAACCAGCATGCTACTGATTACGCTAATTGGTTTCTTCCTGATTACTTTTGTCTATATGTACGTTTGTTACGCCTCGGCAGTCTATGTTCCGGAAATATGGCCGACCGAAGCGAAACTTCGCGGTTCTGGTCTGGCGAATGCGGTAGGGCGTATCAGCGGTATCGCCGCGCCTTATGCGGTCGCGGTATTGCTTAACGGTTATGGAGTGACGGGTGTATTTGTACTGCTGGGTGCGGTCTCCATTATTGTCGCTGTCGCCATTGCTACCATCGGAATTGAAACCAAAGGCGTCTCTGTCGAAAGTCTCGGTATTGATGCAGTTACCAGCAAATAATATTGATGGGAAATAAAATGAAAAATTCAAAAGCGATATTAAAAACGCCGGGCACGATGAAAATTATTGCCGCCGATATCCCGGTACCCAAAGAGCATGAAGTACTGATCAAAATTGAATACGTAGGTATTTGCGGTTCAGATGTTCACGGTTTCGAATCAGGTCCCTTTATTCCGCCAAAAGACCCGAACCAGGAAATTGGCCTCGGACATGAATGTGCCGGTACGGTGGTGGCGGTAGGAAATCGCGTCAGTAAATTTAAACCGGGCGACCGGGTGAACATTGAACCCGGCGTGCCGTGCGGTCACTGCCGCTACTGTCTGGAGGGCAAATACAACATCTGTCCTGATGTCGACTTTATGGCCACGCAGCCTAATTATCGCGGCGCGCTAACCCACTATCTGTGCCATCCGGAGAGCTTCACTTACAAGCTGCCCGATAACATGGACACCATGGAAGGCGCGCTGGTAGAGCCTGCGGCGGTAGGGATGCATGCCGCAATGCTGGCGGACGTTAAACCGGGCAAGAAAATCGTCATTTTGGGGGCGGGCTGTATTGGTTTAATGACCCTGCAAGCCTGTAAATGTTTGGGTGCTACCGACATCGCCGTTGTTGATGTCCTGGAAAAGCGTCTGGCCATGGCCGAGCAGCTTGGCGCGACGACTGTGATCAACGGGGCGAAAGAGGACACCGTTGCCCGCTGTCAGCAGTTCTCCGGCGATATGGGGGCTGACATTGTTTTTGAAACTGCCGGCTCGGCAATCACCGTTAAGCAGGCTCCGTACCTGGTGATGCGCGGTGGGAAAATCATGATCGTTGGGACGGTTCCTGGTGATTCGGCAATTAATTTCCTCAAAATTAACCGTGAAGTCTCCATTCAGACTGTTTTCCGCTACGCCAACCGCTATCCGGTCACTATTGAAGCCATTTCCTCCGGGCGTTTCGATGTCAAGTCGATGGTGACGCATATTTATGATTATGAAGATGTTCAGCGCGCGTTTGATGAGTCAGTTAACAACAAACGTGAAATTATCAAAGGCGTTATTAAAGTTAACCATTAATTTATTGAAAAGGGAGAAACAACTATGCTGGCAGATATTAAATATTGGGAAAATGATGCCCAGAATAAACATTATGCGATTGCCCACTTTAACGTGTGGAATGCGGAAATGTTAATGGGGGTGATGGATGCGGCGGAAGAGTCTAAATCGCCGGTGATTATCTCATTCGGCACCGGTTTTGTGGGTAATACCTCGTTTGAAGATTTTTCACATATGATGGTTTCGATGGCGAAAAAAGCCTCGGTGCCGGTTATTACCCATTGGGATCACGGGCGCAGCATGGAAATTATTCATAACGCCTGGACTCACGGCATGAATTCACTGATGCGCGATGCCTCCGCTTTTGATTTCGAAGAGAATATTCGCCTGACTAAAGAGGCGGTGGACTTCTTCCATCCGTTGGGTATTCCGGTTGAGGCGGAGCTGGGCCACGTGGGGAATGAAACGGTTTATGAAGAAGCGCTGGCGGGCTATCACTATACCGACCCGAGTCAGGCGGCGGAATTTGTCGAGCGTACCGGCTGCGATTCTCTGGCGGTGGCGATTGGTAACCAGCACGGCGTTTATACCTCTGAGCCGAAACTGAATTTCGATGTGGTCAAACGCGTGCGCGAGGCGGTATCCGTTCCGCTGGTGCTGCACGGCGCGTCCGGCATTAGCGATGCGGATATCAAAAAAGCCATTTCATTAGGTATTTCGAAAATCAATATTCATACCGAACTGTGCCAGGCGGCAATGGCGGCGGTGCAGGAGAACCAGAATCAGCCGTTCCTGCACGTTGAGCGTGAAGTTCGCAAAGCGGTAAAAGAGCGCGCGCTGGAGAAAATCAAACTGTTTGGCTCTGACGGTAAAGCGGAATGACAATATGGATAATATCGAGGTTATTTGTATAGGGGCGGCAATTGTTGATATTCCCTTGCAACCAGTGAGTAAAAATATCTTTGATGTTGACTCTTATCCATTAGAACGAATAGCAATGACCACGGGAGGTGACGCTATTAATGAGGCGACGATTATTTCTCGCCTTGGCCATCGCACGGCGTTAATGAGTCGGATAGGTAATGATGCAGCCGGTTATTTTATTGTCGACCACTGCCATCGGGAGAATATTGATATTAAAAGCCTGAAGCAGGATGCTGATATTGATACTTCCATTAACGTAGGTTTAGTCACCGCTGATGGCGAACGCACCTTTGTGACTAACCGTAACGGCAGTTTATGGAAACTGAATATAAACGATGTTGATTTCGACCGTTTTTCTCAGGCAAAGCTGCTGTCGCTAGCGAGTATTTTTAATAGCCCGTTGTTGGATGGTGATGCACTGACGGCAATTTTCACACAGGCGAAAGCGCATAAGCTCATTATCTGCGCGGATATGATTAAACCGCGACTGAATGAAACGCTGGACGACATCCGTGAAGCGCTGAGCTACGTGGATTATCTGTTTCCCAATTTTGAAGAGGCAAAACTGCTCACCGGGAAAGATACGCTGGATGAGATTGCCGACAGTTTCCTGAACTGTGGTGTGAAAACCGTCGTGATTAAGACCGGCAAAAGAGGCTGCTTTATCAAACGTGTCGATATGAAAATGGTAGTCCCGGCCGTGTCGGGGATTACCGCCATCGACACCATCGGCGCGGGGGATAACTTTGCTTCAGGATTTATCTCCGCGCTGCTTGAAGGTAAGCCGCTTCGCGACTGCGCGCTGTTTGCTAATGCAACGGCGGCAATATCGGTACTGAGCGTGGGCGCGACGACGGGTGTGAAGAACAGAAAGCTGGTTGAACAACTTCTTGACGAATACGAAGGGTAATAGCGGCAGATGAAAATGATTCCTTTAGGCAGTACGGATATTACGCTTTCCCGCATGGGATTAGGTACATGGGCCATTGGCGGTGGTCCGGCATGGAATGGCGATCTCGATTTGCAGATTTGTATTGATACCATTGTTGAGGCGCATCGCTGTGGTATTAATCTGATTGATACCGCGCCAGGCTACAACTTTGGCAACAGTGAAGTGATTGTCGGTCAGGCGCTGAAAAAGCTGCAGCGCAGCGAGGTAGTTGTTGAAACCAAATGCGGCATCGTCTGGGAGCGAACAGGCAGCCTGTTTAACAAAGTGGGCGATCGCCAGCTGTATAAAAACCTCACGCCTGAGTCTATTCGTGAGGAGGTTGATGCCAGCCTGCAAAGATTGGGTATCGACAGTATTGATATCTATATGACCCACTGGCAGTCGGTCGAACCCTGTTTTACGCCGATTGCGGAAACCGTAGACACGCTGAATGCACTGAAAAAAGAGGGGAAAATCCGTTCGATTGGTGCGGCGAACGTCGATGCCGGGCATATCAAAGAGTATCTCAAACACGGTGAGCTGGATATCATCCAGGCCAAGTACAGCATTCTTGACCGGGCGCTGGAAGCTGATCTGCTGCCGCTATGCCAGCAGAATGGCATCATCGTGCAGGTATATTCACCGCTTGAGCAGGGGTTGTTGACCGGTACTATCGCCCGAGATTATGTTCCTGGCGGCGCACGGGCTAACAAGGTTTGGTTTCAGCGGGAAAATATGCTGCGGGTGATTGATATGCTAGAGCAGTGGCAGCCACTGTGTGAAAAATACCGCTGCACAATCCCCGCATTAGCTCTGGCGTGGATTTTAAAGCAAAGCGATTTGATCACCTTACTGAGTGGTGCAACCGCACCTGAACAGGTTCGCGAGAACGTCGAGGCGTTAACCATTCCCCTGACAGATGATGATTCATTATTGATGAGGCGAATGGCGGAAGCGTTGGATATAAATTAAGTCGGATAGAATTGACCTCTGTTTCTGCGTAAAAAAGTATTGAAATCTGTGATTCAGACATGTTCTTTTGAAAATAAACATAGCCTGTGAGATACTAGGGTCTTATTATTACTTTGCAGGAAACAGAGGTGTCATCGTGGCGGCAAAAGACAGGATTCAAGCCATTAAGCAAATGGTGGCTAACGATAAGAAAGTGGCGGTATCTAATTTAAGTTCAATCTTTCAGGTGACTGAGGAAACGATTCGCCGCGATCTTGAAAAACTGGAAGATGAAGGTTTTTTGACCCGAACATATGGCGGTGCAGTGCTCAATACCACCGCGTTGTCCGACAATATTCATTTTTATAAGCGTGCAAAATCTTTCTTCGAAGAAAAGCAGATCATTGCCCGTAATGCATTACCGTTTATTAAAAATAAGACCACAATGGCTGCCGACTCCAGCAGTACCGCGATGGAATTATTAAAGCTGTTGAAGGAAAGAAACGATCTGACGTTGCTTACCAATTCGGCTGAAGCATTTCATGAGTTGGCGCAGTCAGAAATTAACGTGGTTTCTACCGGCGGTGAGCTGAATAAGAATACGCTGTCGCTGCAGGGAAGAATCACCAAGGAGATTATCAGCCGTTATCATGTTGATATCATGGTGATGAGCTGCAAAGGTTTGGATATGCAGAGTGGGGCGCTTGATTCTAATGAAGCGGAAGCGGAAATCAAAAAAACCATGATCCGCCAGGCGACTGAGGTGGCCCTGTTAGTTGATCACTCAAAGTTTGACCGTAAAGCTTTCGTTCAGCTCGTGGACTTTAGCCATATTAATTACCTAATAACCAATAAGGCACCGGGTGCAGAGTGGATTGCATTTTGCAAAGAGAATAATATTCAACTCGTTTATTAGCTATAACGAGGGTTGTGTCGATATTATTTTAAGTTTGCACCTGGTAAATGCCATAAGAATCTAATGATGATGGATGGCGCGGCAAAATTTTTCTGCCGCGATCGCCATACTTTCTATTTAGCTGAATTTGAGGCATCCAGATGGAACAATGTGACCCTATCGGCGCAAGATTAGATCGCTTACCTTTATCTCGATTTCATTTTCGTATTTTTGGAATTATTAGTTTTAGTTTGTTAATCACTGGTTTTCTCAGCTATTCCGGAAATGTGGTATTAGCAAAACTAGTCAGCACAGGCTGGTCAAACAATTATCTAAATGCCGCGTTTACCTCAGCGCTGATGTTTGGTTACTTTATCGGTTCGCTAGCCGGTGGGTTTATTGGTGATTATCTCGGTCGACGCAAAGCGTTCCGCGTCAATTTGTTAATCGTCGGGGCCTCAGCCTGCGCTGCAACGTTTGTGCCCAACATGTACTGGCTTATTTTCTTCCGCTGTCTGATGGGGATTGGAATGGGGGCGCTAATTATGGTGGGCTATGCCTCATTTACAGAATTCATTCCACCCGCGGTTCGTGGGAAATGGTCTGCCCGTCTGTCATTTGTCGGCAACTGGGCACCAATGCTATCTGCGGCAATTGGCGTCGTGATTATTGCACTTTTAAGCTGGCGGGTGATGTTTCTGCTCGGCGGCATGGCAATGCTGTTGGCCTGGTATCTGTCGGGAAAATACTATATTGAATCCCCGCGTTGGCTGGCTGGCAAAGGGCAGAGAAGCGAAGCTGAAAAACATCTTATGCAGGTGGAATCGCAAATTGAGAAAGAAAAAAACATCACTTTACCATCCTGCCGGAGCGAATGCTCGTCGGCGGATTTAAGCACGATAAGTGGTTCATTTTGGCTCTTGTTTAAGGGGCCAATGTTACGCTGTACACTGGTGGCGATCACGGTGCTTATCGCAATGAATATTTCGCTCTATACCATTACGGTATGGATCCCGACGATATTTGTTAATTCGGGAATCGATGTAACGAAATCCATATTTATGACCGCGATAATTATGATTGGCGCGCCGGTTGGGATATTTATTGCCGCGTTAATTATCGATCACTTTCCTCGGCGATTGTTTGGCTCATTCTTGTTGATTATTATCGCCTTGCTTGGGTATTTCTATTCGCTTCAAACTGAAGAGTGGGCAATTCTGAGCTACGGGCTGGTGATGATTTTTTTTCTGTATATGTATGTCTGCTTTGCCTCTGCAGTTTATGTCCCGGAACTATGGCCCACGCATCTTAGATTGAGAGGATCGGGTTTTGTGAATGCTGTGGGGAGGATTGTCGCTGTGTTTACGTCTTATGGCGTCGCTATTTTGTTGACCCGCTATGGCTCGGTTACGGTCTTTATCGTGCTAGGAGTAATGTTGGTGCTATGTGCGCTGATTCTTTTTTGTTTCGGCATCGAAACGCGCAAAGTATCACTGGAAGAGATTTCAGCGCTGGCCTGAGATAACGCGCCGACAGGAGAGACCCTGTCGGCATCGCTTACGGCTGGGTTTCCAGCCAGTCGTCCAACGTATACAGCGTTGCGCCCGCAGTTGCCATTTCCATAAAGGCGTTTGCACTGTCCTGGGGTTGAATATTAACGCCACGGCAGCCGTCGGTTATAACGCTGACGGTGTAGCCAAGATCGAGCGCATCCAGAACGGTGAATTTAACGCAATAGTCGGTAGCCAGACCCATGATGATGAGCTCGGCAATGCGGTGTTCGAGTAGCCATGCATTCAGCGCGGTAGCCTGACGACGACCATTATCAAAAAACGCGCTGTAGCTGTCGACCAGCGGGTTCTCACCTTTAGTGAACGTTTGAGTTATCGCACGCTGGTTCAGCAGCGGATGCAGGGCAGCACCTTCGCTGTTTTGTACGCAATGATCGGGCCAGAACGTCTGCGCCAGGCCATCGAGTTGTCCCTGGCTGTAGGACTCGACCTGATGCTGGCTGGCAAAACTACCATGATTCGCCGGGTGCCAGTCCAGACTGGCAACGACCGTGTCGCCGCGTATGGCACACCAGTCAATCAGGCGGTTGGCGATATCGATTGTGCTGTCACCTTGTGGGACCGCGAGGGCACCACCGGCACAAAAGTCATTTTGTAAATCGACCAACAGTAAGGCTCGGGCCATGGGCATAGACTCCTTTAATCGTCAGGTGTGAGCTCACCACGCAGATTTTGCGTCATTGCTTCACGAATTGTCTGCGTATCCAGTCCCTGACTCAGCAAATAGTGCAGTTTGGTGAGAGTGGCTTCGACGGTCATATCCGCGCCGCCAATCACGCCAGCATGTGCCAGCGCATTCCCTGTCGCGTAGCCCCCCATGTTCACCTTGCCGGACATACACTGCGTAAGGTTCACCACCACAATGCCACGCGAGCTCGCATCTTCAAGTTCTTTCAGGAACTCTTTATTCTGCGGCGCATTGCCCACGCCGTAGGAGCGCAAAATTAATGCTTTTACCGGCTGGCGCAGGAAGTTGCGTACTACATCAGCGGAGATCCCAGGATAAATAGTGACCACGCCAATCGGTTGCGGAGTGATAGGATGCACAATTAACTCACCTGTGCCGTGAGGTGCGGGCGGTGTTCCCAGCCGGCGAATGTGGATCCCGGCTTCCAGCAGTGGTGCAAGGTTGGGTGAGGCAAACGCGTCAAAACCATCAGCATGCGCTTTAGTGGTCCGGTTGCCGCGAAACAATCGATTGTTGAAAAACAGGGTAACTTCATTGATCGGATAATTTGCTGCAACGTACAACGCATTCAGCAAATTGATTTGTCCGTCAGAACGTAGCTCTGCTAATGGGATTTGTGACCCTGTCACAATGACTGGCTTGCCCAGATTCTCCAGCATAAATGAGAGTGCCGAAGCCGTAAACGCCATGGTGTCAGTGCCGTGCAGAATGACAAAACCATCGTAATCGTCGTAGTGCGCTTTAATGTCTTCCGCAATATGCTGCCAGTCTTCTGGCGTCATGTCGGAGGAATCCATCAGCGGAACGTATTCATGGATGGTGAAGTCTGGCATCTCTGGGCGGTGGAATTCAGGCATCAGTGCCAGCTGACGCTGGAGATGACCGGAAACAGGAATATAACCCTGTTCTGAGCGCTGCATACCAATGGTACCGCCGGTATAGGCAACGTAAATCGATTTCTTTTGCATGACTTTTCTTCTGTCTCAAAGAAAACCCCTCTTCATCCCGAAGAGGGGTCAATAGTTAGCGAACGTTGGCGCAGGTCAGGCAAAACGCATAGCGGTTTTGCGGATCGTTAAACGCGGCCAGCTTTTCGCTTTCTGCTTTAACCGTACTCGCCGCAGAAGCGAGCGGCGCCGGGAGCATCGCCTGGATCGCTTCAGGCAGCATGGCACGAACGGAACCGGACATGCTGTCCATCACAATATCAACGAATGTCGGTTCGTCCTGATAATATTCAATGTGCCATTGCTTCAGTTTGGCCAGCTCAGCCGCTTTCGCCACGGCGTCATCAAAATCACCCAGACTGTCTACCAGACCATTGGCTTTCGCATCCTGGCCGGTCCAGACGTGGCCCTGCGCGATTTTGTCAATCTGCTCAGGCGTTGTCTTACGCGCATCTGCGACCAGCGTGATAAAGCGCTTATAGCCGTTCTCGATGCTCAGTTGCATCATTTGCTGCACTTCAGGTGGTAACGCTTTGGTGATGGAGATATCCGCCAGTGGGGATGTCGCCACGCCGTCGGTGTGTACACCAATGGAATCCAGACTGTTTTCCACAGTGTTGATCACGCCAAAGATCCCGATTGAACCGGTCAGCGTGCTGGGGTTCGCCACAATGTAGCTTGCTGGGGTGGAGATCCAGTACCCGCCGGATGCCGCCATGCCGCCCATGGACACGACAACCGGCTTGCCTGCCGCTTTTGCCGCAGCCAGCTCAGCGCGAATGACTTCGGAAGCGCTGACGCTGCCACCAGGGCTGTTCACGCGCAGGACAATTGCTTTCACTTTCGGATCAAGACGCGCTTCGCGGATCTGCGCGGCAGTCGTGTCTCCGCCCACGTTCCCAGGGGTTTCTTCACCGTCCATAATTGCGCCATTCGCGAAGACGACGCCAATGCTGTCCCCAGTATCCGCTGGCGTTTTTAGCGAGTAATCGTAATAGCTGACGGCGCGATAATTTTTATCCGCTTTGCTCCAGCCAAACTGTTTGGTCAGCATTTTTTCGACTTCAGCGCTGGAAGCGAGTGCATCCACCAGTTTGTTGTCGAGCGCATATTTCGCGGTATCACCATCGACTTTTGTCAAACCGTCCAGCATGGCCTGTGCGCCCGGGAACACCTGCTGGGCAGGGATCTGGCGGTTGGCAGCGACTGTGTCGAGATAGTTCTGCCACAGCTCGCCGATCCAGCGGCTGTCGGCCTCGCGCGCGGCAGGAGACATATCATCACGAATGAACGGTTCTACGGCAGACTTATAAGTCCCGACACGGAATACGTGTGTGGAAACTTTCAGCTTGTCGAGCAGGGACTTGTAGTACAAACCGTTGGTGGCAAAGCCGTGCAGATCAACGGAACCCTGCGGAGAGAGATAAATTTTATTGGCGAAACTGGCGAGGTAGTACTGCCCCTGGCTGAAGTTATCGCCCACGGCAAAGACCGGTTTGCCGCTGTCGCGGAATTCCCGCAGCGCTTTACCGATATACTGCATGGAAGGCTGGTCGGCCCCGGCAAAATTTTTCAGATCCATCACAATGCCGGTGATGTTGCGATCATCTTTTGCCTGGCGAATAGTATTCACGATATCGAACAGGGAGTTTTCCTGCAGACGATCGGAACTGGCGCCAAACAGCTGACGACCAATAACGCTTAAACGACTGGTGCTCGAAGGCTTATCGACAATCACCCCCGAGATATCCAGCAGCAGTGCGCCTCGCTCAGCGTGTTCACTGGTATTGCTGCTGCTGACCTGCATCCAGATGCCCGCACCCACCAGCACCAACAAGATGAAGAACAGGTTAAGCACAAATTCACGGACGAAATTCAGTAATCGCCATGTCCATTTAAAAAATCCGGCAATAAATCGCCACAGGGTTCGCATGTATTCTCCCTACCGATTAACAACACGCCACCCCGAAATTCCGGAGAAAGGCGATAAGATGAGGCTATCGTAATGACCCGACAGGCACTTGTCAGCAGGAATCACCGCCTGTGCTGTAACAAAATCCGCTCACGTGTTAATTTTGTGAACAAATCTCATTGTTGGAGTTAAGCAAATGGATGCACTCGAATTACTGATTACCCGTCGTAGCGCCTCTCGTCTCGTCGAGCCGGCCCCGACAGGAGAGCAACTGCAAAACATTCTGCGGGCGGGTATGCGCGCGCCAGACCACAAAACGCTGCAACCGTGGCAATTCTTTGTCATTGAGGGCGAAGGGCGTGAGCGTTTTAGCGCGGTGCTTGAAAAAGGGGCGATTGCCGCAGGCAGTGACGAGAAAGCCCAGGACAAAGCCCGCAGCGCACCGTTTCGCGCGCCGCTAATTATTACCGTGGTGGCGAAATGTGAAGAAAACGACAAGGTTCCTCTGTGGGAACAAGAAATGTCTGCCGGTTGTGCGGTGATGGCTATGCAGATGGCCGCAATTGCCCAGGGCTTTGGCGGTATCTGGCGCAGTGGTGCATTAACCGAAAGTGCGGTCGTTCGCGAAGCATTCGACTGTCGCCCGCAAGATAAAATCGTCGGTTTCCTCTATCTGGGCACACCGCAGCTAAAAGCATCCACGACGATTAACCTTGCCGATCCGGGCGCATTCGTCCGTTATTTCTGATCTCAACGGCAAAACTGTCTGGATTCTGAGCAAAGACACCCGAATTCAGACAGTCACTCTTACCACATCATGGAATGAGCGCTACCATATCCGGATTGCAATGACAGGAGATGTCCATGAGCGAGCAAGCTATTCGTTTAACGCAATACAGCCACGGAGCCGGTTGCGGTTGTAAAATTTCCCCAAAAGTGCTGGAAACCATCCTGCACAGCGAGCAGGCGAAGTTTGTTGATCCGAACTTACTGGTGGGTAATGAAACCCGCGACGACGCGGCCGTATACGATCTGGGAAACGGCACCAGCGTTATCAGCACCACCGATTTCTTTATGCCGATTGTCGATAATCCGTTTGATTTTGGCCGCATCGCCGCGACTAACGCCATCAGCGATATTTTCGCTATGGGCGGCAAACCGATTATGGCAATTGCTATTCTGGGCTGGCCGCTGGATAAGCTGGCACCGGAAATCGCCCGCGAAGTAACCGAAGGCGGACGCTTTGCCTGCCGTCAGGCGGGTATTGCGCTGGCGGGCGGTCACTCTATCGATGCCCCAGAGCCAATCTTCGGCCTTGCGGTAACCGGCGTTGTGCCGACCGAACGCGTGAAGAAAAACAGCACCGCTGAAGCAGGGTGTAAGTTGTTCCTGACCAAGCCTCTGGGTATTGGCGTTCTGACAACTGCTGAGAAAAAATCACTGCTGAAAGAAGAACACAAAGGACTGGCGACAGAAGTGATGTGCCGGATGAACATTGCCGGTGCGGCATTCGCCGATATTGATGGCGTGAAAGCCATGACCGATGTTACCGGTTTTGGTCTGCTGGGGCATCTGAGTGAGATGTGTCAGGGTGCAGGCGTTCAGGCGCAGATCGTCTACCAGGATATTCCTAAGCTGCCAGGCGTTGAAGAATACATCGCGCAGGGCGCGGTGCCGGGTGGTACCCAACGTAACTTTGCCAGCTACGGACACCTGATGGGTGAAATGCCGCAATCGGTACGCGATCTGCTGTGCGATCCGCAAACTTCCGGTGGCCTGTTGCTGGCGGTAACGCCGGAAGCTGAAGCCGAAGTGAAAGCGGCAGCGGAGCAGTTCGGTATCGATCTCACCGCCATTGGTGAGTTAGTGGAAGCTCGTGGCGGTCGCGCCATGGTTGAGATTCGTTAACTCGATGCGGTTGTTTATTGCCGAAAAACCAAGTCTGGCGCGTGCTATCGCCGATGTGCTGCCGAAGCCGCATCGCAAAGGCGATGGTTTTATCGAATGCGGAAATGGACAAGTGGTGACCTGGTGTATTGGTCACCTGCTTGAACAGGCGCAGCCGGATGCCTACGACAGTCGTTATGCTCGCTGGAGTCTGGTCGATCTGCCGATTGTCCCGGAAAAGTGGCAACTGCAACCGCGCCCCTCGGTGACCAAACAGCTCAACGTCATTAAGCGCTTTTTGCATGAAGCCAGCGAAGTTATTCACGCCGGTGACCCCGATCGTGAAGGGCAACTGCTGGTGGATGAAGTGCTGGATTACCTGCAACTGGCACCTGAAAAGCGCCAGCAGGTGCAGCGTTGCCTGATTAACGACCTTAACCCGCAGGCCGTTGAGCGGGCTATTGAGCGGCTGCGCGCCAACAGTGAGTTTATCCCGCTGTGCGTGTCGGCACTGGCGCGAGCGCGTGCGGACTGGCTGTACGGTATCAATATGACGCGCGCTTACACCATTCTTGGACGTAACGCGGGCTATCAGGGCGTACTTTCGGTCGGGCGCGTACAGACGCCGGTGCTGGGCCTGGTTGTGCGTCGCGATGAAGAGATTGAAAACTTCGTCGCCAAAGATTTCTTCGAGGTAAAAGCGCATATCGTGACGCCCGCCGATGAGCGGTTTACCGCTATCTGGCAGCCGAGCGAAGCGTGTGAGCCGTATCAGGATGAAGAAGGGCGCTTGCTGAATCGCACGCTGGCTGAACACGTGGTGAACCGCATTAACGGTCAACCGGCGATAGTCACCAGCTATAACGATAAACGGGAATCAGAATCCGCGCCGTTGCCGTTCTCGCTGTCTGCGTTGCAGATTGAAGCGGCGAAGCGCTTCGGTTTAAGTGCGCAAAACGTTCTGGATATCTGCCAGAAACTGTATGAAACCCATAAGTTGATTACCTATCCGCGTTCGGATAGCCGTTATCTGCCGGAAGAACACTTTGCCGGGCGTCACGCGGTACTGAACGCGATTAGCGTCCATGCGCCGGATCTGCTCCCGCAGCCGGCGGTCAATCCCGATACGCGAAATCGCTGTTGGGACGACAAAAAAGTGGATGCGCACCACGCCATCATTCCTACCGCGCGCAGTTCGTCCATCAACCTGAATGACAACGAAGCGAAAATTTACAACCTGATTGCCCGTCAGTATCTGATGCAATTTTGCGCAGATGCGGTATTCAGGAAGTGCGTTATTGAGCTGGATATCGCCAAAGGTAAGTTTGTCGCTAAAGCGCGTTTTCTGGCGGAAGCCGGATGGCGCACGCTGCTCGGCAACAAAGAGCGCGACGAAGATAATGACGGGACGCCGCTGCCGGTAGTGGCAAAAGATGACGAACTGCTGTGCGAAAAAGGCGAAGTAGTTGAACGTCAGACCCAGCCCCCGCGGCACTTTACTGATGCAACTCTGCTGTCAGCGATGACCGGGATTGCGCGATTCGTGCAGGATAAAGATCTGAAGAAGATCCTGCGCGCAACGGATGGTTTAGGTACGGAAGCAACGCGCGCCGGAATTATCGAGCTGCTGTTTAAGCGTGGGTTCCTGGTGAAAAAAGGGCGGTATATCCATTCGACCGATGCGGGAAAAGCGCTGTTCCACTCGTTGCCAGAAATGGCGACGCGCCCGGACATGACAGCGCACTGGGAATCTATCCTGACCCAAATCAGCGAAAAGCAGTGTCGCTATCAGGATTTCATGCAGCCGCTGGTGGGGACGCTGTATCAGCTTATCGATCAGGCGCGCAGCACACCGGTACGACGCTTTCGTGGAATTGCTGCACCTGGCGGTAATGGTAGCGATAAGAAAAAAAGCGCGCCGCGTAAACGTCCGGCGAAAAAAAGCCCGCCATCGGAAGAGGCAGGCGTGTAATTTGTAGGCCGGATAAGGCACGTGTGCCGCATCCGGCAATGCCTGATGGCGCGACGCTTATCAGGCCTACGGAAACAACAGTTCTGAATTAAATCACGCCCTGACCCAGCATCGCGTCGGCAACCTTCACGAAGCCCGCGATGTTGGCGCCACGTACGTAGTTGGTCTGCTTGCTTTCGCCGCCGTATTCAACGCAGGCATGGTGAATATCCAGCATGATGTGGTGCAGGCGCGCATCCACTTTCTCCGCTTTCCAGCCCAGACGAGCGGCGTTTTGCGCCATTTCCAGACCGGATGTCGCTACGCCACCGGCGTTTGCGGCTTTACCCGGTGCGAACAGTACGCCCGCCTCGAGGAACAGATCGGTGGCCTCGATAGTGGTCGGCATGTTTGCCCCTTCGGCGACAGCTTTCACGCCGTTGGCGATCAGTACGCGCGCTGCATCGACATCCAGTTCGTTCTGAGTGGCGCACGGCAGGGCGATGTCGACCGGAACCGACCACGGTTGTTTGCCTTCCAGATAGGTCAGACCAAACTCACGGGCGTAATCCGCCACGCGACCGTCACGGCTGTCTTTGATCGCACACAGACGCGCCAGTTTTTCTTTAGTAAATCCGCTTTCGTCAACCACGGTACCGCTGGAATCAGAGGCGGTAACTACCCGCGCGCCAAACTCCATGGCTTTCTCAATGGCGAATTGCGCCACGTTGCCGGAGCCAGAAACCGCCACGCGCATGCCTTCAAAGCCCAGACCATGGCGTTTGAGCATTGCTTCGGTGAAGTACACCAGACCGTAGCCGGTGGCTTCCGGGCGGATCAGGCTGCCGCCAAAAGAGAGACCTTTACCGGTAAAGACGCAGGCGCTGTTGTTGGACAGTTTTTTCATCATACCGGCCATAAAGCCGACTTCACGACCACCCACGCCGATATCGCCCGCCGGGACGTCGGTATCAGGACCTAAATGGCGGAACAGTTCGGTCATCAGTGCCTGGCAGAAACGCATGATTTCGCCTTCGCTTTTACCTTTCGGATCGAAATCGCTCCCGCCTTTACCACCGCCCATTGGCAGCGTGGTGAGAGCGTTCTTAAAGGTCTGCTCGAAACCCAGGAATTTCAGGATAGACAGGTTCACGGAAGGGTGGAAACGCATACCGCCTTTGTACGGGCCAATGGCAGAGCTAAACTGTACGCGCCACGCGCGGTTGACCTGCACCTGATTGCGATCGTCCAGCCAAACTACGCGGAACTGGATCACGCGCTCCGGTTCAACCAGACGTTCCAGCAACGACATCTGACGATAACGCGGGTTCTGCTCAAGAAAGGGCCACAGCGTCGTCATTACCTCACGAACGGCTTGCGCGAACTCGGTCTGATTCGGGTCGCGCTTTTGCACATGGTTGAGAAATGACTCCAGAGAACATGTCTGATCCATAGATATAAGAACCTCTTATGTATTGATATGGTTATATTTTTGATATTTATGTTATGTGTTGTGCAGTTTTTGACTATACCATCAGCAGTGTGACGTGACGCAAGAAAAAATTAACCCCGCTAAGTAAATTAATATTGCGCCGTGGGTCATAACCAAAAACGATGATGGAAGGGACTAAAGTTTCTGCCGATTTATACCGTTATACTGAGCATAAATGTCAGTTAAAAAGGAAACACAATGCGCCGTTTAATCATGGCAGGAGCGTTGGTTCTGGTGTCCAGCACGACGCTGGCAAATCAGCTTTATCGCCCGGATGTGCAGGTGAATGTACCGCCGGAAGTGTTCAGTTCCAGCGGTCAACGGGCACAGCCCTGTAGTCAGTGCTGTATTTATCAGGATCAAAACTACTCTGAAGGGGCGGTGATTAAAGCCGATGGCGTTCTGTTGCAGTGCCAGCGCGATGATAAAACGATCAGCACGAATCCGCTGGTCTGGCGGCGCGTAAAAGGATAAACGCCTCTAACAACGGGATATCGGCGGGCGCCAGTGGATAACGCAGCGCCTCTTCAGGTGAGCACCAGACGATATCCTGATGTTCAAATGCTCTCAATTCCCCCTGAAAAGACGGCACATGCCAGGCGTGTAGGTGAATCAATCGGCCTGAAACCTCGCGTTGATGACTGGCAATGTAGCGCCCCACGACCGCCTCAATGCCCAACTCTTCACGCAATTCACGGATCAGCGCCTCGGGCTGACTTTCGCCCGGCTCAACCTTACCGCCGGCAAACTCCCACATGCCTGACTGATCCGCATGAAGCGGACGCTGAGCCAGTAAAATTTTGCCATCACGTTCAATGATAGCGGCGACCACGTCGAGGGTTTTCATCATATTCATCAAGATCTAACAGCAGAAAATGACATACTATCGTTATCTTTGTTTTATCTAAAGTATTCAGGAGTCACCGTTGAACGAACCTCAGTCGTGGGTAAAGCCGTTAACGCGTATCCCTTCCAGTTTAAAACCGCTCGTTGCCACGCAGAAAAAACATTATGGCGATGTGCTGCATCCCACGCGCTGGTGGGGGCGGATGCCGTTTCTGTTCTGGCTGGTGGCGCTGTTTGTCGGGTTTCTGGAGCGTAAAAAGGCGCGCTTAACGCCGGTGATGCGCGCGCTGTTGATGACCCGCGTTTCTCAGGTCTGCCACTGTGCTTTCTGTGTTGATGCGAATAGTTTACGGCTGGCAGAACGCTGTGGCGCGCTGGATAAAGTCATGCAGGTTGTCAACTGGCAAGATTCGACGCTGTTTAGCGCTGAAGAACGCGTAGCGCTGGCCTATGCCGATGCGGTTACCGCAACGCCTCCACAGGTTGACGATGCGCTGAAAGCGCAGATGAAGCAGCATTTTACCGATGATGCCATTACGGAAATGACCGCGCTGATTGCGTTTCAAAATCTCTCGGCGCGTTTTAATGCCGCTCTCGATATTCCCTCGCAGGGACTGTGTGACAGTTTTAAAGGACGCCCGCATGCTTGACCGCCATCTTCATCCACGATTAAAACCGCTGTTGCATCGGTGCGTAGGTATTATTGATAAACCGGCGATTACCCCGGACGGACTTACGCTGGTCGGATTTGCCATTGGCGTGCTGGCGTTGCCATTTCTGGCGTTAGGCTGGTATCTGGCGGCGCTGGTGGCCATTGTACTCAATCGGTTGTTTGACGGACTGGATGGGGCGCTGGCGCGGCGCAGAGGACTATCCGACGCCGGCGGATTTCTCGATATCTCGCTCGATTTTTTGTTTTACGCCCTTGTGCCGTTTGGTTTTATTCTTGCCGCTCCGGCGCAAAATGCGCTGGCAGGCAGTTGGTTGTTGTTCGCGTTTATTGGCACCGGTAGCAGCTTTCTGGCTTTCGCCGCACTGGCAGCAAAACATCAGATTGATAACCCCGGTTACGCGCATAAATCGTTTTATTATCTGGGTGGATTAACCGAAGGAACTGAGACGATTTTGCTGTTTGTGTTGGGGTGTCTGTTCCCGGACTATTTTGCCGTGCTGGCGTGGGTCTTTGGCGCGCTGTGCTGGATGACAACGTTCACCCGGATCTGGAGCGGATATCTGACGCTGAAAACCGTTCAGCGTCAGGCGTAAGGTAATGCGTTGCCGGATGCGCTTCGCTTATCCGGCCTACAACGATGATATATCCAGGCTGGGTAAAGCGTTCTCGCCGCATCCGGCAATAATGCCAGTCTTACTTGCTGGCGTCCGGACCCCGTTCACCGCTGGCGACCGGGTTTTTCGGATTGCTGCTCCACTCGTACCAGCCACCATCGTAAACAGAGACGTTTTTCCAGCCCATCGCGCGGGCATACATAAACGTTTCTGAAGCACGCCAGCCGGTACCGCAATAGAAAGAGACCTGTTGATTCGGCAGGATATTCCATTGCTTCCACATCGCGGCGATGTCATCCGCGCTGCGCATGGTGCCATCCGGGTTATGGAAATCTTCCATGTGGGTGGAGTCGCTGCCCGCGTGGCCCCAACGTGCGCCTGCGATCTCACCTTTTGGCTTAATGTAGCTGTAGCCGCTGGTAGTACCGACAAATTCTGGCCATGAACGAATGCTTACTAAAGACGCATCCTGGCGATGCAGCAGACCGCGAGCCTGTTCCGTATCGAGCATCAGCTGCGGCTGGGCAGGGATTTTCACGCCGAAATCAGGTTCTGGTTTCACCGTTGGCGGAGTGCCGCGTTCGACCGGTAAACCTGAGTCGGACCAGGTTTGCCAACCGCCGTCGAGCAGACGAACGTCTTTCACGCCTGCGTACAACATAATTTGTGCCACGCGTGCGGCGGCATAGACATCGCGGCCGTATAAAATTACCGTGGTGTCGTGGCGGATACCGTGTTTCGCCAGCATCGCTTTAAGCTGCTCATCGGAAACCTTATTCCACAGCGGTTCGCTTTCAACTTCATTGGTATCAATGTAACCCGCGCCGGGGATGTGGCTGAGCAGATACAACTTCGGCGCGCCCCAGGCGGCTTCAATCACTTTCCAGTTACCCGCTGGTTTGGCAGTCACGTCTTTACCCTGCTGAAGATCGTGCAGCCACTGTGGGTAAACCAACTGTTCGAAGTGCGGCAGACGTTGCAGACGCACAGGATCTGTCAGCGCATCGCTGAGGGTTGAGATATGGTTAAAGCCAACTTTTTGCAGACGGGATTTAACGGCCTGCATGTCGTTATCACGGCCATACAGCGCCACCGGAGCGTCGGTCTTAAGTTGATGTGACTTAACCCAGACGCTGAGTTGTTCATCATTCATCTTGTCGAGCCAGGCGGCAGACAGATTCAGTGCGGAAGGTTCGTGTCCTGAAGGACCATTGAGCGATTGTGGCCAACCGTTGTAAAAAGCGCTCTGACGGGTATCGATCGCCGCGCCTTGCTTTTGCTGTAACTGGTTGAGGGTGAGCGCCTGTGCTGTTTCAGCAGCCCAGGAAGAAGCGCAAGCGAGCCCTAAAGCCAGTGCCAGCGCGGTCATTTGAGAAACACGTTTCATCGAATAGCCCGACATTGAAAAAAAGAAGACGACATTCTGTGCCGCCAGTTACGTAAAAACCTTGCGTTAACGCAGCATATCGACACATTCACGCCCAGTTTTCCATCTGAAATACGCGGCCTGCAGGCGGCACGTCCTGCGCGTCATGGGTCACCTGTACCACCGGGATCCCCAGCTTACGCACCTCGGTGAAGACCCATTGGCGAAAGTTATCGCGTAGCGACGCATCCAGCCTGCTAAAGGGTTCATCGAGTAACAGTGCCTGGGGCTGCGCCAGTAGTGCACGGAGCAGGGCGACACGCGAGCGTTGTCCGCCGGAGAGTGACGCCGGATCGCGCGAATAAAAACCTGCCAGGTCAGCGCGTGCG
The DNA here is from genome assembly GCF_014596815.2 of Citrobacter sp. C13. Lineage (NCBI taxonomy): Bacteria > Pseudomonadati > Pseudomonadota > Gammaproteobacteria > Enterobacterales > Enterobacteriaceae > Citrobacter > Citrobacter sp. C13. Next base: position 2,789,346 of record NZ_CP115024.1, on the reverse strand, counting down.
AGAGCGCATTCAATCTCATGGCGTCTGGCGGGACCTTGCAGGCTGGCGGGTAAGGCCAGCAGTAAATTCTGCCCAACGCTGAAATGGTCAAACAGCAGCGCATCCTGGAACAAAATACCAATCTGGCGCTGCGCGGTAGGTAACGTATCGATGCGTCGTTCATTAAGCCACAGTTCACCTGAGGCCTGAAACTGGGGAGACAACGCCCCGATCATCCATGAAAACAGCGAAGATTTCCCGCTGCCGGAAGGTCCCATAATTGTGACGATGTCACTTTTGTTAACCTGAAAATTAACGTCTTTCACCAGCGCTTTCACGCCCTGGTACAACGAAACGCCTCGTACGGTAAGCATTAGCGGAGTCCTTGTCGAAAGCGGCCGATCCACGCGGCGAGAAAGGCTGCAAGTGCGAAAACGAGCAGTGGTAAAAGCAGCTGCCACAACGCTTGTGTTGCCAGAATCGCACTGCTACCGCCGCTGCTTAATGCCACCGCTTCGGTGGTCAGCGTGGGATAGCGTCCGGCACCTAGCCACAGCGTTGGCATATACTGGGCGATACTGACCGAGAAGCCAACCGCGAAGGCAATCAATGCCGGGCGCGCCAGCTGCGGGCATTTCACCAGCCAGAATATCCGCCCCCGCGTCCAGCCCAGGGTTTGCGCAATCAAAATTAATCGTGGGTCAATGCGCTGCCAAGCCGGTTTAAGCACAAATAGCATCCAGGGCATCACCCACAGCAGGTGGCCCCAGATAATGGTCGTCATCAATCCATCTTGTTCGGCATCTAACGCCAGCAGATATTGTCCGGTTACCAGCGGTAGCGCAGGCAAAATGAGCGGTAGCCAGACCCAGCGGTGTCCGGTTTGTGGACCCCATTCCAGCCAGGCAAAAAGTATCAGTAGCGCCAGCACGCTGGAAAGGAGCCCCAGTTGCAGGCTATTGCTGAGCGCCTCGTTGTTTAGCGAGGAATAGCTGGCGATAAGCGCCAGTACCAGCGCGCATACCACACCGCTGACGGGCAAAATCTGTACCAGCGGGCGTGCGATTGTCATAGATGAAAAATGCTGGCGTTCACCGTTTACTGCCGGAATAGTATGTCGCCAGGCACGCCAGAGCAGATAACCCACCAGCGCGATAACAAGGAGCAACAGCACCAGTAACAGACTGGCAAGTGCGCCTTTCGCCTGCTGTTCGACGTCGCCCTGACTGAGCCACTGCCAGCTCAATACGGCAAGCGTTGGCGGATTGCCGGGGCCAAGAACGATTGCCACATCAACAACGGAGAGTGACCAGGCAACAATCGCCAGCATAGCTTTACCTAATGCCGGGCCGATAGCGGGCAGAACCAGCCAGTTCAGGCATTGCAGTCGGCTGTAACCCAGCGAATCCAATACGATAACCTGCTGAGAAAGTTGTTTCTCACTCAGTAGGGCCGAGAGAATCCATAACAAAAAAGCGCTCTCTTTCACCGCCAGCGTTACGCCAAGTCCAATGCCGTAGCGGTCCGGCTGTGGGCTGAGGAACGGGAGCCATTGCCAAAGTATGCCGCCTTCAGCAAAAACCAACAGCACGCTGGTGGCGAAGGCAACGTGCGGAATTGCCAGCAGCCAAGGAAGACGCGTATACAGACGTACCCAGCCTGCGCCGGGCCACAAGGCGAGGATCGCCAGCAGCGCGATGATCAGCGCGCCCCCAGCCGCGAGGCCGACGGAAACCAGTGTTGCCAGTAACGCCTGCGGGAGTTGAGGATCGGCAAAGAGCGCCAGCCAGTGTGTGGTACTAAGCGCCGGTGTTATCAGAGACCATGCCGCTGGCGCCAACGGCAGATAAACTGCCGCCATGATGGCCCAGAGTAGCAGAATTAATGCGTACCGTAGCGGCGTAACCATTCTTGTTCCAGAGCGTTTACCCAGGCTGCATGCGGTTCTGGCAACACGGCAGGGAGCCCCTGTGGGATCCGCGCCAGCAGCGCATCACGCTGTTCGTCAGGCAATTTTTGTGGATCAAGCACCGAAGGATCTCCCCAGACAGCCGGGTCAGCTTTGCGCAGTTGTGCTTCAGGAGAAAGCAGGAAGTTTGCCACGACTTTTGCTCCGGCACTGGCGTGGGCATTCGCCGGAATGGCAACAAAGTGCACGTTGCCGAGCATGCCCTGTGAGAAACCAAAACTGTAGCTGCTTTTAGGCAATTCGCCGCTCGCCACTTTTTGCTGCGCGTGGGCCGGGTTAAAGGTCAATGATAAACGCAGGGTACCGCTATTGAGCAGTGCATCCATTCGTGCTGGCGTGGGCGGAAAATCTTTGCCTTCACGCCAAAGTACAGGATGCAAAGTATCAAGATACTGCCACAATGGCGCGGTAACTTCGGCGAATGTCGCTGTATCTGGTGCAACTTTCAATGCCTGTGGTTTGGTGGTGAGCGAAATTAGCAACTGCTCAAGAAAAGCCGTTCCAGTAAAGTCGGGCGGGCGTGGATAGGTCACCGTGCCAGGGTGCGCCTGCGCGAATTTAAACAGTGCCTGCGGAGATTGTGGCGGCTGCGCGGTAAGATCGCGCCGGGCAATAAAAGTGAGTTGGGCACCGCCCCACGGTGATTCAGCCCCCTCTGTTTGAACGGAGAAATCTTCGGTCACCGGTTTTTGTGTATCAACATAGCGCCAGTTAGGCAGCGTTTGCGCCCACTGGGTTTGCAGTAGCCCGGCTTCTTTTAGCGTACGGAAGTTTTCGCCGTTAACCCACAGTAAATCGACAGAGCCGCCGGTTTTTCGCCCGGATGCCGCTTCCGTCTGGATGCGTTTTACGGCATCGGCAGCGTCTGCCAGGCGCACGATTTTCAGGTTAATGTCGTAGTGCGTTTTCATCTCGCCGCTAACCCAGTCGAGATACTGGTTAACTGCATTGTCGCCACCCCAGGCGTTGAACCACACCGTTTGACCACGGGCGTCATTTTTGATTTGTTGCCAGCTGGCGTCCTGGGCAAACGTCGCCAGCGGGCAGAGCAACAAACTCAGACACAATAAGCAGTAACGCATAATATCTCCATGGTTAAAAATGGGGGAAGGTCTCAGCTTTTTTTCCGTTGGCGCTCAAGATAAAGGCTTCTCGCCACCGATATCACCACGCTTAGGGCAAACAGGACAAACAGACCCGTCACAAACCAAAATGTGCCGCCGGTTAACAGGCTTCCCGCCCATGAGTAGACGATAGTGGCGGGTAACTGTCCGATACCGGTGGCGATGAAAAAATGGCGAAAACGAATTGAGGTCAGGCCTGCCGCGTAGCTTACCGGGTCGAACGGCACAAAAGGTAACAGGCGGCAGACCAGAATAGTGTGCTTACCATAGCGCTCGAAAAAAGCGTCCATATTGTTCAGCACCGTTTTTCCGGTCAGCTTTTCTACCGCACCGCGACCTAAAATGCGGGCAATAAAAAAGCACAGCGCCGCACCTGCCATTGCGCTGCTCCAGGATAGTACGCCGCCCCAAAATGCGCCAAACAGCGAGGCATTGGCAAACGTGATCACAAACGCAGGAAGCGGTGCAACGATGGCCTGTAAGATCATCAGGAAGAACGACACCACCGCCGCCTGGGTTCCATAAGAACGAATAAAGTTTTCCAGAGCATGCTGATCGAGTGTGGTAAATGCTGCCAGGCTGCCGTGGAGAAAATCACTCACGCCAGGTATCCATGCCCATGCCATTAGCCCGAGCAGTAGCAGAGCAATCAAACCCACCCGGTAATAGCGAGCCAGCCGCGCTTTATTCCGTTTTATCATTTACCTGTACACTCATGGTTGGCTGACGGATCGATATGCTTATATCGGGCCCAGGCTTTGGCTGCCTGAACGAGGGCGAATAACGCCAGCCCTGCCACGCTGAGCTTACCGATGAATACCAGGGTAATGCCTTCGCTGGCGAGTTCATGCGACATCAGCGTATAGATAAAGATGCCGGGTAAGGTGGTAAGTGCCGATATTACGGTAAATGACCAGAACGGAATGGCCGTCAGCCCATAGGCGTAATTTTGAATATTATAGGGGAACAGCGGCACGAGCCGGGTCAGGATCAGAAAGTCTACTCCGCTATGGGCAATGCCTTTTTCGATAGCCTGAAACGTCGCCGTGTGCCCAACGTATTTCAGTAGTAGATCCCGTCCAAGCCAGCGAGCCAGCAAAAACGACAGCGCTGAGGCCACGGTTGCAGCCACTAACGAGATAAGCGTCCCAGCCACGGGGCCAAACAGCACACCGCCGACGATCACCAGGATGCTGCCTGGAATCAGACACAGCGCAGCAACAATAAAAAGCAGGATATAAAGCGTATAGCCGAACATACCGCTTTGGCGGATGACGTCTTGTAAATGATGGAAATTGGTTATCAGGTCGGTCAGACCATAATGATGGAAAACTCCCGCCAGAACGCAGAACAGGACCGCGACAATCAGCAGCCGGTATTCTGCTTTATGCGAACTTCTTTTTCATGGGGGTTCTCCTGTAAAACCGAGTGCAATGGAGCATTTTCATCAGCGAAAAGCGCGCGCGAAGATATAATAAATTCCCGGCCGTAACAATGTATTACCGTCACTTTATTGATTTTGCACAGAATAAACAGACTCTCCAGACCGGGCCTGGAGAGTAAAAAGACGCAGAAGGTCAGACGCGGAATTTAGCCCATACAGGCGCATGGTCGGACGGTTTTTCCATGCTGCGAATTTCATAGTCGATGCCGGTTTCTTCGCAGCGTTCCGCCAATGGGTTGCTCGCCAGCAGCAGATCGATACGCAGGCCACGGTTATCGTCAAAGCCTTTTGAGCGATAGTCGAACCACGAGAACTGGTCATTCTTTTCAGGATTTGCGTGACGGTAAGTATCCACCAGACCCCAGCCCAGCAGGCGTTCCATCCACTCACGCTCCTCCGGCAGGAAGGAACATTTACCGGTACGCAGCCAGCGTTTACGGTTTTCTTCGCCAATGCCGATATCGAGATCGGTTGGGCTAATATTCATATCGCCCATGATCAATACCGGATTGTCGCGCTTCAGTTCAGTCTCCAGATAGTTTTGCAGGTTCTGATAAAACGCAGCTTTGGCCGGGAATTTGGTTTCATGGTCACGGCTTTCGCCCTGCGGGAAATAGCCGTTGATCACCGTGATGCTTCCCAGAGGGGACGGAATTTCTGCCATGATGATACGACGCTGCGCTTCTTCGTCATCGCCCGGGAAGCCACGACGTACCGCAATTGGCGTTTCTTTCGTTAACAACGCCACACCGTAATGACCTTTCTGGCCGTGATAAAAGACGTTGTAACCGAGCTTTGCTACCTCTTCGAGAGGGAACATATCGTCGTGGACTTTTGTCTCCTGTAAGCCAATAACATCCGGTTGGTGTTTTTCGACAATGGCTGCCAGTTGATGGGGACGGGCACGCAGGCCGTTGATATTAAAAGAGACAAATTTCATAGTCGCTGCCACTTTGCAAGATGAATAGTGCAAGGATGGTAGCAGAATTTCTGCAGGCTGACTGCTTCTTGTCACCTGATTCCAACAATGATTGCTAATGGTGTTAACGATGGAGCAAAAACTGCACCGTTTTGGCGCGAAGCGCGTCGGAATGGAGCAATAATTTCCGAAAAATTTCGTATACGATCACAATTCCAGAATTATATTTGGCGACTGAATAAAACTGCGTTTTTTCCTCTGTTTAGTCGCCTGATGCGCAAACATATTCACTTTATATGCACATACAGTGAATATCGCCACGTTGTAACCTGTTGATATTCCGTCATCGACCTCCGTTTATGCACTTTTTTCGCTGGCTGGCACGAACCCTGCAATCTACATTTACACCGCAAACACTATATTTATTAACATATAAATAACCTTTTATTTACCGTTGAGGTCACTATGTCTCTGTCAATTACGCGTGAAAATTTTGATGAATGGATGATGCCCGTATATGCTCCGGCCCCTTTTATTCCGGTGCGGGGTGAAGGTTCACGTCTGTGGGATCAACAGGGTAAAGAGTATATCGATTTCGCGGGAGGCATTGCGGTTAACGCGCTGGGTCACGCCCACCCGGCATTGCGCGAGGCATTAAACGACCAGGCGAGCAAATTCTGGCATACGGGAAATGGCTACACCAACGAGCCGGTACTGCGTCTGGCGAAAAAGCTGATTGACGCCACCTTCGCCGAGCGCATTTTCTTCTGTAACTCCGGCGCAGAAGCCAACGAAGCGGCACTAAAACTGGCGCGTAAATATGCCCACGATCGTTTTGGCAGCCAGAAGAGCGGGATTGTAGCGTTTAAAAATGCTTTCCATGGCCGCACGCTGTTTACCGTCAGCGCCGGAGGACAGCCTGCCTACTCACAGGATTTCGCGCCGCTGCCGCCGGATATCCGTCATGCCGTATACAACGATCTCGATTCTGCCAGCCAACTGATTGATGACACTACTTGTGCGGTTATCGTGGAGCCTGTGCAGGGTGAAGGCGGTGTGGTACCGGCAACAAAAGCCTTTTTGCAGGGGCTACGTGAGTTATGCGATCGCCATAATGCGCTGCTGATTTTTGATGAAGTTCAGACCGGCGTTGGCCGTACCGGGGAGCTGTATGCCTATATGCACTACGGCGTGACGCCGGATCTGCTGACGACAGCAAAAGCGCTGGGCGGTGGTTTCCCCATCGGCGCACTGCTGGCGACAGAGCGTTGCGCCAGTGTGATGACGGTTGGTACACATGGTACAACGTACGGCGGAAACCCGCTGGCGACGGCGGTGGCAGGTAAATTGCTGGAAATTGTGAATACACCAGAAGTGCTCAACGGAGTAAAACAGCGCCACGACTGGTTTGTGGAGCGTATAAACGCCATTAACGAACGTTTTGGACTGTTTAGTGAAATTCGTGGACTCGGACTGCTGATCGGCTGCGTGCTGAACGCGGAATTTGCCGGGAAAGCGAAACTCATCTCGCAAGAAGCGACTGTTGCCGGGGTGATGGTACTGATCGCTGGCGCTAACGTGGTGCGTTTTGCGCCAGCGCTCAACGTCAGCGAAGAAGAAGTCGCCACCGGACTGGATCGCTTTGCGCTGGCCTGCGAACGCATTAAAGCAGGGGGTTCATCATGATGGTGATTCGTCCCATTGAACGCGCGGATATCACCGCGTTGATGCAGCTTGCCAGTAAGACCGGCGGCGGGTTGACCTCGCTACCGGCGAATGAAGCTACGCTGATGGCGCGTATCGAACGTTCACTCCAAACCTGGCGCGGTGAGTTGCCAAAAAGTGAGCAGGGATATGTGTTTGTGCTTGAAGACAGTACCAGCGGAACCGTGGCCGGGATTTGCGCCATTGAGGTGGCGGTAGGGCTTAACGATCCCTGGTACAACTACCGGGTTGGTACCCTTGTCCACGCCTCGAAAGAGCTGAATGTCTATAACGCGCTGCCGACGTTGTTTCTGAGTAACGATCACACAGGTAGCAGCGAGCTTTGTACTCTGTTTCTCGATCCGGACTGGCGAAAAGAAGGCAACGGCTATTTGCTGTCAAAATCGCGCTTTATGTTTATGGCGGCCTTTCGCGACCGATTTAATGAGAAAGTCGTGGCCGAAATGCGCGGCGTGATTGATGAGCACGGTTACTCGCCGTTCTGGCAAAGCCTCGGTAAACGCTTTTTCTCAATGGAGTTCAGCCGGGCGGATTTTCTCTGCGGGACAGGACAGAAAGCCTTTATTGCTGAACTGATGCCCAAGCATCCTATTTATACCCATTTTCTGTCTGATGAAGCGCAAGGCGTGATTGGTCAGGTGCATCCGCAAACTGCCCCGGCGCGGGCGGTGCTGGAGAAAGAAGGATTTCGCTACCGCAACTATGTCGATATTTTCGACGGCGGGCCAACGCTGGAATGCGATATTGACCGGGTTCGGGCTATTCGTAAAAGCAGGCTGGTGGAAGTGGCGGAAGGTCAGCCAGCAACCGGCGAATATCCGGCCTGTCTGGTTGCCAATGAAAACTATCAAAACTTCCGCGTCATGCTGGTTCGCGCAGACCTTGATACCCAACGTCTGGTGCTGACGGCGGCGCAACTGGACGCCCTGAAATGCCACGCTGGCGACCATGTACGTTTTGTACGTCTTTGTGCAGAGGAGAAAACAGCATGACACTATGGATAAACGGTGACTGGGTGACGGGGCTGGGCGAGCGTCGGGTGAAAACCAACCCGGTAAGCGGTGATGTGCTGTGGCACGGTAATGATGCAGATGCAACGCAGGTGACGCAAGCGTGCCAGGCCGCACGCGCAGCCTTTGCCGGTTGGGCTAAACAGCCTTTCAGCGCACGCCAGACTATTGTTGAAAAGTTTGCTTTATTGCTGGAAAGCAATAAAGCCGAGCTAACTCAGATTATCGCCAAGGAAACCGGAAAACCTCATTGGGAAGCCGCGACTGAACTGACGGCGATGATCAATAAAATCGCCATCTCCGTCAAAGCTTATCACGCTCGTACCGGTGAGCAGCACAGCGAACTACCGGATGGCGCGGCAACGTTGCGCCATCGCCCACATGGCGTGCTGGCGGTTTTTGGTCCGTATAACTTCCCCGGTCATTTACCCAATGGTCATATTGTTCCGGCATTGCTGGCAGGCAATACGTTGATTTTCAAACCCAGCGAGTTGACGCCGTGGACCGGTGAAGCAGTTACAAAACTGTGGGAGCAGGCGGGGTTGCCGCCGGGCGTGCTGAATCTGGTGCAGGGCGGACGTGAAACGGGGCAGGCGCTGAGTGCGCTGGAAGACCTCGATGGCCTGCTGTTTACCGGCAGTGCGAATACCGGTTATCAGCTGCATAAGCAGTTATCCGGCCAGCCGGAAAAAATCCTTGCCCTGGAGATGGGGGGCAACAACCCGCTGATTATTGAGAATCCGGAAGATATTGATGCCGCAGTGCATCTGACCATTCAGTCCGCATTTGTCACCGCCGGACAGCGCTGTACCTGTGCCCGCCGCCTGCTCGTAAAAAAAGGCGCGCAGGGTGATGCGTTCCTGACGCGTCTGGTGGAGGTTAGTCAGCGTTTAATGCCCGGCAACTGGGATGCACAACCGCAGCCATTTATGGGTGGACTAATTTCCGAACAAGCAGCGCAACACGTCTATGATGCCTGGCAGCGTCTGGCGTCGTTGGGCGGCCGTACGCTGTTAGCGCCACGTCTGGTAAATGCCGGAACGTCACTGCTGACCCCTGGAATCATCGAACTGACCGGGGCGGGGAACGTACCTGATGAAGAGGTTTTCGGTCCGCTGCTCGGCGTCTGGCGTTATGACAGCTTTGATGATGCGATTCGTATGGCGAACAACACTCGCTTTGGATTGTCGTGTGGGTTAGTTTCGCCCGATCGCGACCAGTTCGAACAGCTACTGTTGGAGGCGCGGGCAGGGATCGTCAACTGGAATAAGCCGTTAACCGGCGCTGCGAGTACCGCACCGTTTGGCGGTGTAGGCGCTTCCGGGAACCATCGCGCCAGCGCGTGGTATGCCGCAGATTATTGCGCCTGGCCGATGGCAAGTCTGGAATCCCCGGCCTTAACGCTGCCAACGGCGCTTAGCCCCGGACTGGATTTTTCTCGCGAGGATAAGCTATGAAAGTCCGTGAGGTAAATTTTGATGGTCTGGTGGGGCTAACTCACCACTATGCTGGATTGTCATTTGGTAATGAGGCCTCAACCAAACATCGTTTTCAGGTGTCGAACCCGCGTCTGGCGGCAAAGCAAGGTCTGCTAAAGATGAAAGCACTGGCGGATGCAGGATTTCCTCAGGCGGTGATCCCGCCCCACGAGCGGCCTTATATTCCGGTTCTGCGTCAGTTGGGTTTTAGCGGCAGTGACGAACAGGTGCTGGATAAAGTGGCGCGTCAGGCGCCTCACTGGCTCTCCAGTGCCAGCTCCGCATCGCCTATGTGGGTAGCGAATGCGGCGACGGTTTGCCCTTCGGCAGACTCGCTGGACGGGAAAGTGCATCTGACGGTGGCGAATCTGAATAATAAGTTCCACCGTTCACTGGAAGCGCCTACTACCGAAGCATTGTTACGGGCGATTTTCCGTGATGAGAATAGCTTTGCGGTCCACGGTGCGTTACCCCAGGTTGCGCTATTTGGCGATGAAGGGGCGGCAAACCATAACCGCCTGGGTGGAGATTACGGTGACCCCGGCGTACAGCTGTTTGTTTACGGTCGTGAAGAAGGCAATGCATCCCAACCGAAGCGCTATCCGGCAAGGCAATCCCGTGAGGCCAGCGAGGCGGTCGCGCGACTGAATCAGGTCAACCCACATCAGCGCATTTTTGCTCAGCAAAACCCGGACGTTATCGATCTTGGCGTGTTCCATAACGATGTGATTGCGGTGTCGAATCGCCAGGTGCTGTTTTGTCATCAGCAGGCGTTTGTCAGACAGCAGGCATTGTTAGAGCAGTTGCGCAGCCAGGTGGTAGGTTTTACCCCGCTGGAAGTCCCGACAGCGGAAGTGTCGGTGCAGGATGCCGTGACCACTTATCTGTTTAACAGTCAGTTGCTGAGTCGTAGTGACGGTTCGATGATGCTGGTCCTGCCGCAGGAGTGTCGGGAGCATGCTGGCGTGTGGCGGTATTTGAACCGGCTTCTCGAGGAAGACAATCCGATCGATGACCTGCGGGTATTCGATCTGCGTGAAAGTATGTCCAACGGCGGTGGTCCGGCATGCTTGCGCCTGAGAGTGGTGCTCACTCCGCAGGAACAGCAGGCGGTGAATCCGGCGGTTATCATGAACGACACGCTGTTTAACACGTTGAATAACTGGGTTGACCGTTACTATCGCGATCGTCTTACCGCTGCCGACCTTGCCGACCCACAACTGTTGCGCGAGGGGCGTGAAGCGCTGGATACGCTGACGCAATTGCTCAACCTCGGCTCAGTGTATCCTTTCCAGCAGGAGGGGATGCGCCATGGATAACTTTCTGGCGATCACGCTCGCAGGCGCCACTCCAGAGAAAACGCAAGGAACCACTCATGGTTTTGACTGGCAGTGGATCGGTCACGGAATTCTGGAACTGACGCCGCTTGCACCCGTTGAACATTCTCTGGTGCTGTCTGCGGGGATCCATGGCAATGAAACCGCGCCGGTAGAGATACTCGATTCATTGCTTTCCAGGCTGTTTAGCGGCGAGCTGACACTGACATGGCGGCTGCTGGTGATTCTGGGAAACCCGCAGGCGCTGGCTGCGGGAAAACGATATTGTCATAGCGACCTGAATCGTATGTTTGGCGGTCGGTGGCAGATTTTTACCGCAAGTGAAGAAACGCACCGAGCCCATGGGCTTGAGCTGTGTCTGGAAGATTTTTATTCGCGCGCAAAGGAGCCTGTGCGCTGGCATCTGGATCTGCACACTGCGATTCGCGGTTCACAGCATCTGCGCTTTGGCGTATTGCCACAACGCAATGTTGCCTGGGACGAGGATTTCCTTGAATGGCTGGGAGACGCGGGACTGGAAGCGCTGGTTTTCCATCAGACGCCTGGCGGCACGTTCACCCATTTTAGCGGGGAACATTTTGGTGCGTTGGCCTGTACGTTGGAACTGGGTAAAGCGCTGCCGTTTGGACAAAACGATCTCACCCAGTTTGCACAAACGGCAGACGCACTGGAGAAACTGCTGCGGGGTGAACGGGTGTCGACGAGAGAAATATCCCCGCTGCGTTATCGCGTGGTGTCGCAAATCACGCGTCGTAGCGATGATTTCATTCTCCACATGGATAACCAGACGCTAAACTTTACCCCCTTTAAAGAAGGCACCTTGCTGGCGCAGGACGGAGATGAACGTTTTATCGTCACCCATGATGTTGAATACGTTCTCTTTCCCAACCCTAACGTGGCCTGTGGTTTACGTGCCGGATTGATGCTCGAAAAGTTGTGATCAATATATTCGCCCTGCAGGATTATCCTTTAGGGCTTATTTTTGCGTGCTGTTTTTATTTATTACGGATTATTCCTGGTGAATTGCTTTCTTAATAAACAGGGTTCAGGTATAGTTCTTCATAATCCGTTCAAAATCATCCTGTTGTAATTTTTTATTGCAACTCTCCGCAATTTATTCTTTTTTTCTTCATAATTGATGAAAGTTTGTTTTTTACACTTTCACTGTTTTACCGTTGCTCTGATTAATTGACGCTTAAGCCGGTAAAGTTAATCTCGTCAACACGACATCACATTGCATAAGAGTCGCATGAGTGTCGTAAAAATAACTGAAAGAAAGGATAGAAATTATGCGTAAACTGACTGCTCTGTTTGTTGCCTCTACTCTGGCGCTGGGTGCTGCGAACCTGGCTCATGCTGCTGACACTACAACCGCTGCACCAGCGGATGCTAAACCGATGATGCATCACAACGGCAAGTTCGCCCCGCATCACGACATGATGTTCAAAGACCTGAACCTGACCGATGCGCAGAAACAGCAGATCCGCGAAATCATGAAAGGCCAGCGCGATCAGATGAAACGTCCGCCACTGGAAGAACGCCGCGCAATGCACGACATCATCGCCAGTGATAGCTTCGATAAAGCGAAAGCAGAAGCACAGATTGCGAAGATGGAAGAACAGCGCAAAGCCAACATGCTGGCGCATATGGAAACCCAGAACAAGATTTACAACATTCTGACCCCGGAACAGAAAAAGCAGTTTAATGCCAATTTTGAGAAGCGTCTGACAGAACGTGCAGCGCAGAAAGGTAAAATGCCGGAAGCTGCCGAGTAATCGATCAGCGTCTACACTAAATCATTCACACGGTGTCGCGCTGATTGCCGCACAGTGTGAAACCAAACTCAAGACCGCCGCTCTTGTCCACAACACGTATAACGATGTGGGCAGGATCGGCGGTTTTTTCATTTCTGCCTATTGCACCGGACACACGACACGCTATTCTCCTGAAGCCCGCGAAAATTCTACCTGGATCAGCGCGTTATTCTTTTTTGCAAAATGCCAGGTTCATCGCTAAGGCAAATCACCTCTGCTGCCGATAACAATAATCTGCAGGGTGAACATAACAATGATGATTTATGGCTGTCTGTTTATGGCAGGCTGCCGTGCTGCGCCTTTCTGGAGGGATGATGGAATACTTTGATATCCGCAAAATGCCGGTTAATCTCTGGCGAAATGGTGCGGGAGAAACGCGTGAGATTTGCTGTTTTCCGCCAGCAACACGAGATTTTCACTGGCGGGCGAGTATCGCCTCCATTGCAGCAAACGGTGAGTTTTCTCTTTTTCCCGGCGTAGAACGTGTGATTACTCTGCTGGAAGGTGGAGAAGTGACCCTGGAAGAAACGAACATCTTTTCGCATACCCTGAAACAGCATCAACCTTTTACCTTTGCCGGCGACAAGGTGGTAAAAGCAAAGCTGACGGAAGGGCAGATGTCGATGGATTTTAATATCATGACCCGACGAGATGTTTGCCAGGCAAAAGTCAGAGTGGCCGATCGCACCTTTACGACCTTTGGTTCACGCGGCGGCGTGGTGTTTGTTATCAGTGGTGCATGGCAACTGGGCGATAAACTGCTGACGGCCGACCAGGGTGCGAGCTGGCATGACGGCAAACACACATTACGACTGCTGGAACGCGAGGGAAAATTGCTGTTCAGCGAGATTAACTGGATGCCGGGGCATTCTCCGGATGCAGTTCAATAATGTCATATTGACCAGACAGAACAGGCCGGCAGAGAATTTTGTAGCCATCATGGTCAAAGCCTGCTGGCATACGCGCCAGGGTAGTCGCTTCATCCAGCGTTGAAACGGCTCCCAGCCACAGCCAGTTGTTGATGATATGGTACTGTGTCATTTCAGCGCCGGTTTCCTGCAGTGCAATGGCATTGCTCCATGGCCAGCAAATCACTCTCACTCTTTCCAGCGCCGCTAACAGACGCAAATGATGCGCTTCATGACTCTCTTTCCCGCAGCACGCTCCGGCGCAGCGTTTAAGCGCGGAGCGAAAACAGGCGCGCCCGCGACTCAGGGGTTCCAGCCCCAACAGGCCGTAGCACAGCTGTTGTTCATCGGCGAGGCTTTGCAACGCTTGTAGCGCTGCGCGACGATTGGCAAACAGGCCAAACAGATTGGGTGCATTGGAGAAGTCAATATCTCGTGCGTAGACAACCTGAACAGTTCGGTCGGTAAGCTGCAAGGCGCAAAGCTGACGATTGCGCCGCAGTCGTTTGTTAAACAACGGCTGTTGTTCTTTGATCAACCGCGCTTCCAGCAGCAGGGCACCAATTTCTCCCGCCGTACAAATCCAGCTAATGCGTTTGGCCTGACGCAGCATTGCCGCTTCGTCCGCGGTACGCAGGTGTGCCAGCACGCGGCTGCGAATATTGACGCTTTTACCAATATAGAGCGGCATAGTGTCGCTTTCACTGTGAAACAGATAGACGCCTGGTGCGGTGGGAAGCGCACTCAAAAATGGACGCAGGTGTTCAGGATATTCATAGATTGCCGCTGCCTCAAATGTCAGGCGTGGGGCTGATTGACGCCGTACCACTTCTCACTCCGGATGCTGGTTATTCATCCAGTGTAGCAGTTTGAAACCGATTAAAAAAGCGGCATCAGGCCAGGAGGAGGGGCCGGACAGCGGTGATCCCAGTGCTATCCGGCAATATGCGACTAAAAGAATTACGCTTTTTTCCAGAAGTCATCAAACACCGTAATCGGTGTGCGACGTTTGTGCTCGGTCTTCAGATACCAGCCTTCAATTTTTTTCGCGACGTCGGCAGCCAGCGTTTTTCCTTCCAGGTAATCGTCGATGTTGTCATAGGTGACGCCTAATGCGGCTTCATCCGGCAGAGAAGGGCGATCGTCTTCGAGGTCGGCGGTTGGCGCTTTCTTATATAAATGCTCCGGGCAACCCAGCGCGGCAAGCAGCTGCTTACCCTGACGCTTGTTCAGACGGAAAATAGGGTTAATGTCAGTGCCGCCATCGCCGTATTTGGTGAAAAATCCGGTGATGGCTTCTGCTGCATGATCGGTACCCACGACAACACCGCTGGTCATTCCGGCGATACTGTACTGGGCCTTCATACGTTCACGGGCTTTTTCATTGCCACGGACAAAATCGCTCAGTTCAATACCCGCTTCACGCAGGGCCTGTTCACTGGCCAGTACCGCACCCTTAATATTTACTGTGAGCACGCGGTCAGGTTGGATAAAGGCGATGGCATCCTGGCAGTCCTGTTCATCAGCCTGAACGCCATACGGCAGACGTACGGCAATAAACTGCAACGCGTCATTCCCCGTTTCTTCGCGAAGCTCGGAAATAGCCATCTGGCAAAGTTTTCCCGCGAGCGTTGAGTCCTGTCCGCCGCTTATCCCTAATACCAGTGATTTCAGAAAAGGGTACGTTTGCAGGTAGGATTTCAAGAAATCCACGCTGCGGCGAATTTCCTCTTCTGCATTAATTTGCGGTTTTGCGCCAAGCGCCTGGATTATCTCTTGCTGCAGAGTCATTTAACCCCCTCCGAAAAATGAAATGATCAAAAAAATGATGTGTTAAAGCTAACGCGTTGGGACCCAAACGACAAGGGATGCAGGCCTGATCTAACATCATTTTGTTTTAATAGAATTTTCCGAAACGACCTAAGTATCATCTGATTGCTTGAAAAATGTGTTGTTGTGCTCCAGGCTTATATAACACGCTGAAATACAAGAGGACGGAATATGAACAAGAACCTAACAGGAATTCTGAGTGCAGCGGCTGTTTTGACTATGCTGGCAGGGTGTACGGCCTACGATCGTACTAAAGACCAATTTGTTCAGCCCGTGGTGAAAGATGTGAAGAAAGGGATGAGCCGGGCGCAGGTGGCGCAGATTGCCGGTAAACCTTCTTCTGAAGTCAGCATGATTCATGCGCGAGGGACATGCCAGACCTACATCCTGGGTCAACGAGATGGTAAAGCTGAAACCTATTTTGTTGCTTTAGACGACACCGGACATGTGATTAACTCCGGTTACCAGACCTGCGCAGAGTACGACACTGACCCGCAGGCGGCGAAGAAGTAACAACTGCTTATTGCCTGAGCATTCAGAAGAACCGGCCATTGTGCCGGTTTTTTTGTGCCGAACGATCTTATTTATTGCCGCGAATTATTTGCCCGAAATGTGAGGGGGGTCATAACGACAGGTCAAGGAGAGACAATTTAGTTGGTCAAGGAAATACCATCCACCGGTGCAATCCCGTATACTCATTTCAGCCACCTAAAAAAGTAATTTAGCTGACGCAAGTTACCCAGAGCATGGATGCAGGTTATGGCTTGCGGAGTGTCTGGTTGACAGATAATCGCACATGAGGATCGTTTTAATGGAAAAGAAACACATTTATCTGTTTTGTTCTGCGGGCATGTCGACTTCATTGTTGGTTTCGAAGATGCGTGCTCAGGCCGAAAAATACGAAGTACCGGTTATTATTGAAGCATTTCCTGAAACGCTGGCCGGAGAAAAAGGTCCTGTCGCCGATGTCGTGTTATTAGGTCCACAAATTGCTTATATGTTGCCCGAAATTCAGCGTTTGTTACCCAACAAGCCTGTGGAAGTGATTGACTCGCTGCTGTATGGCAAAGTCGATGGTTTAGGCGTGCTTAAGGCTGCTGTTGCAGCAATTAAAAAAGCCGCAGCAAATTAATTATTTTATTTTAATTTTTCCCGTCAAAGAGTTATTTCATTAACATTCACCGCAATTATTAATTGCGGTATTTAAGGGTATTTTTCTATGAGTAACGCTATTGCTTCACTTGAAAAGGTACTCCTTCCTTTTGCTGTAAAAATTGGAAAGCAGCCACACGTTAATGCAATCAAGAACGGTTTTATTCGTTTAATGCCGTTAACCCTCGCAGGGGCCATGTTTGTATTAATCAATAACGTTTTCCTGAGCTTTGGGGAGGGGTCGTTTTTTTATTCAATGGGCATTCGACTTGATGCTTCAACTATTGAAACTTTGAATAGCTTGAAAGGCATTGGTGGAAACGTCTATAACGGTACGTTGGGTATCATGTCATTGATGGCACCGTTCTTTATCGGCATGGCGCTGGCAGAAGAACGTAAAGTCGACTCACTGGCAGCCGGGTTGTTATCCGTCGCCGCGTTTATGACCGTAACGCCTTATAGCGTGGGTGAAGCCTATGCCGTTGGCGCAAACTGGCTCGGCGGTGCCAATATTATTTCCGGTATTATTATCGGCCTTGCGGTCGCGGAAATGTTCACCTTTGTGGTTCGTCGCAATTGGGTCATTAAATTACCTGATAGCGTACCGACATCCGTATCGCGCTCTTTCTCTGCGCTGATTCCTGGCTTCCTTATCCTCTCCATTATGGGGATCATCGCCTGGGCATTGAACACCTGGGGTACGAACTTCCACCAGATCATTATGGATTCCATTTCAACTCCGCTGGCGTCGTTGGGTAGCGTGGTGGGCTGGGCCTACGTGATTTTTGTTCCGCTGCTGTGGTTCTTCGGTATTCACGGTTCACTGGCGCTGACTGCGCTGGACAGCGGTATCATGACGCCATGGGCGCTGGAAAACATCTCTATCTACCAACAGTTTGGTTCCGTAGATGCCGCGCTGGAAGCCGGTAAGACGTTCCACGTCTGGGCGAAGCCGATGCTCGACTCCTATATTTTCCTTGGGGGTAGTGGGGCAACGCTGGGTCTGATTATCGCTATCTTCCTGGCATCGCGTCGTCCTGACTATCGTCAGGTTGCTAAGCTGGCACTGCCATCAGGTCTGTTCCAGATTAACGAACCTATCCTGTTCGGTCTGCCGATCATCATGAACCCGGTGATGTTTATCCCGTTCATTCTGGTGCAACCGATTCTGGCGGCGATTACGCTGGCAGCTTACTACTCAGGCATTATTCCACCGATTACCAACATTGCACCGTGGACTATGCCAACCGGTTTGGGCGCGTTCTTTAACACCAACGGTAGCGTCGCTGCTCTGCTGGTCGCGCTGTTCAACCTCGGTATCGCAACGCTGGTTTACCTGCCGTTCGTGGTGGTAGCCAACAAAGCGCAGAACGTTATTGACCAAGAAGAAAGCGAAGAAGATATCGCTAACGCATTAAAATTCTAAATTTAATCCGGCATGGCTTTACGGTCATGCCGGACTGAACCAGAGGAAAAAAGTATGTTGGATATCGAGAACATCGTCGACACGCAGTCAGAAGCAGAAGAACTTGAAGAAGTGGTGATGGGCCTCATCATCAACTCCGGTCAGGCGCGTAGCCTGGCGTACGGCGCACTCAAAATGGCCAAGCAGGGTGATTTCGAGTCAGCTAAGACCATGATGGACCAGTCTCGTCTGGCGCTGAACGAAGCGCACCTCGTGCAAACGAAATTGATTGAAGGCGATCAGGGCGAAGGTAAAATGAAAGTTAGCCTGGTGCTGGTCCACGCACAGGACCACCTGATGACATCAATGCTGGCGCGTGAGCTGGTGACTGAACTGATTGAGCTTCACGAAAAGCTGAAATAGCGAGGAGTGCATAATGCAGCTACAGATTAACGCACCGGAAATCAAAACCGTTTATGAACAGCAGCTGTTTAATGGCAAAAATTTCCATGTGTTCATCTATAACAAAACTGAGAGCATCAGCGGGCTGCATCAGCATGACTACTATGAATTTACCCTGGTTTTAACCGGGCGCTATTATCAGGAAATCAACGGTAAACGCGTCCTGCTCGAACGTGGAGACTTTGTCTTTATCCCGTTGGGATCGCACCACCAGAGTTTTTATGATTTTGGTGCGACAAGGATCCTTAACGTCGGCATCAGTAAACGTTTTTTTGAACAGCACTATCACCCGCTGCTGCCATTTTGTTTCGTTGCATCGCAGGTCTACCGGGCAAATAACTCGTTTCTTACCTACATTGAAACGGTTATTGCATCACTGAACTTTCGTGAGAGCGGGCTGGATGAATTTGTAGAAGTGGTCACCTTCTATATTATAAATCGGTTACGCCATCATCGCGAAGAGCAGGTGCTGGATGATATTCCGCAGTGGCTTAAAACCACCGTCGAGACCATGCACGACAAACGGCAGTTTAGCGAGAATGCGCTGGAAAATATGGTACACCTGTCCGCGAAATCCCAGGAGTATCTGACCCGCGCTACCCAGCGTTATTACGGCAAAACGCCGATGCAGATTATTAATGAAATCCGCATTAACTTTGCTAAAAAACAGCTGGAAATGACGAACTATTCTGTAACGGATATTGCTTACGAGTCTGGCTACAGTAGTCCAAGCCTGTTTATTAAAACGTTTAAAAAGCTGACGTCGTTTACACCGAATAGCTACCGTAAGAAATTAACTGAATTTAATCAGTAGATATTATTTGCCAATAACCCATTTTTTATAGCTTGCCCAAAATAGCGTCGGGACAGCCACGCTATACCTGACAAACGGGTTGAGCATAATACACGTCAGTGTTTTTACACTGAAGGGAGAAAGTATGAGCCAGAAATTAAAAGTCGTCACTATCGGTGGCGGGAGCAGCTACACCCCTGAATTACTTGAAGGCTTTATTAAGCGTTATCATGAATTACCAGTTTCTGAGTTGTGGCTGGTTGATGTCGACGGTGGAAAAGAGAAGCTGGACATTATTTTTGACCTTTGCCAGCGCATGATCGACAAAGCCGGTGTACCGATGAAGTTGTTTAAAACGCTGGACCGCCGTGAAGCACTAAAAGATGCTGATTTCGTTACCACCCAACTGCGCGTCGGGCAACTGAAAGCCCGTGAAAAGGATGAACGCATTCCGCTGAGCCACGGTTATCTGGGACAGGAAACCAACGGTGCGGGTGGGCTGTTCAAAGGTCTGCGTACCATTCCGGTTATCTTTGATATTATTAAAGATGTGGAAGAACTGTGCCCGAATGCCTGGGTGATTAACTTTACTAACCCGGCAGGGATGGTGACTGAAGCGGTCTATCGTCACACGAATTTCAAGAAATTCATCGGTGTGTGTAATATTCCTGTCGGCATGAAAATGTTTATTAGCGATGTGTTGGCGCTGAAAGAGAGTGATGACTTATCCATCGATCTGTTCGGTCTGAACCACATGGTCTTTATTAAAGACGTGCTGGTGAACGGTACATCGCGCTTTGATGAACTGCTGGACGGCGTGGCTTCTGGACAACTGAAAGCTTCCACCGTGAAGAACATTTTCGACCTGCCGTTCAGCGAAGGGTTGATTCGTTCGCTGAAGCTGCTGCCGTGCTCGTATTTGCTGTACTACTTCAAGCCAAAAGAGATGCTGGCGATCGAAATGGGCGAGTACTATAAGGGCGGCGCACGTGCCCAGGTAGTACAAAAAGTAGAAAAACAATTGTTTGACCTCTACAAAAATCCTGAGTTAAACGTTAAGCCGAAAGAGCTGGAGCAGCGCGGTGGCGCGTATTACTCCGATGCGGCCTGTGAAGTGATCAACGCCATCTACAACGACAAACAGACCGAGCACTACGTCAACATTCCACATCATGGACACGTTGATAACATTCCTGCGGACTGGGCGGTTGAGATGACCTGCACGCTGGGACGTAACGGTGCTACGCCGCACCCACGTATTACCCATTTTGACGAGAAAGTGCTTGGCCTTATCTACACCATTAAAGGCTTTGAGGTTGCGGCGAGCAATGCGGCATTGAGCGGCGAGCTGAATGATGTGCTGCTGGCGTTAAACCTGAGTCCGCTGGTTCATTCTGACAGCGATGCCGAGATTCTGGCGCGTGAGCTAATCCTGGCGCATGAAAAATGGTTGCCAAACTTCGCCGGGTGCATTGAGAAACTCAAAAGCGAACAACACTAACTGAGGTCGGCTATGGAACGCGTACTGATTGTGAATGCGGATGATTTTGGCCTGAGTAAAGGACAAAACTACGGCATTGTTGAAGCCTGTCGTAATGGCGTTGTCACCTCGACAACGGCATTGGTTAACGGTGCGGCGATTGACCATGCGGTACAGCTGAGTCGCGACATACCTGCACTCGCCGTCGGAATGCATTTTGTTCTGACGCTGGGTAGGCCGTTGACGGCAATGCCGGGCCTTACCCGTGACGGATTACTGGGGAAATGGATCTGGCAGATGGCAGAGGAGGATACTTTGCCGCTGGATGAAATTTCTCAGGAACTGGCCGCGCAGTATCAGCGTTTTATTGACCTGTTCGGGCGGGAGCCGACGCATCTGGATAGCCATCACCATGTGCATATGTTCCCGCAAATTTTCCCTATCGTAGCCGGGTTTGCTGCCCAGAAGGGGATTGCATTGCGTATCGATCGTCAGACCGTGTTTCAGGCGTCTGATTTTCCGGAAACGTTACGTACCTCCCAGGGATTCAGCAGCGAGTTTTACGGCGAAGCGATTTCCGAGGCTCTGTTTTTACAGACGCTGGATGCGTCAGTCGACCGGGGAGAGTCTTCGCTGGAAGTGATGTGTCATCCGGCCTTTATCGATGACATTATTCGTCAAAGTGCCTACTATTACCCCCGCTTAACTGAGCTCGACGTGCTGACGTCTTCGTCACTGAAATATGCAATTGCGGAGCGCGGTTATCGTCTTGGCAGTTTTCTGAACGTGTAATTCCTGAGTTTGCGGCGCTTAATGCGCCGCATTTTTTTAGGCGGGAATCGTTTCTATTTTTCCGGCACGTGACCAGACGCGGTGTGCGGTCATCAGCGTCAACAGGGTATCCATAAACTGTGTGTCTGCACTGTCCGCTTCCACCACACCTTCTTCTCCTTCATTTTTGATATTCAACGTTGCTTTAAACTGACGAGCATCGCCGGCCAGGGCGATAGGTTTTAAGTGCTTATACGCTTCGAGTAAATAATATCGGGCATCACCGTTCTTAATGATGTCCGCGAGATTACCGCATGGAACGATAACCGCATCGACCGTCAGGGATGGCGAACCCGCAAAAGTACCGGCGATCGTCAGGGCAGATCCATCATCGGCAACTACCTTACCCATTCGGGAATAGAGCAATTTGGCATGAACGCCTTTGGCCTGTAGGGCTTGCATGATGGTGAGCAGGTCGCTCGATTTCACCTGGTCATTAAGTAGGATGGCGACCACGCGGCCCTTAATCTCACCTTGCGCACCTGCATATAAACTGAGTGACGGTGCATTTTTCAAACCGTTGACGTTGGGCGGTGGCGCAATGCTGGCCTGTTCCTTGGTTAGCTTAAAACCGAGTTTATCGGCAACCGCCTCGGCGAGGGCAGTATCAATATGAGCTAACTGTTCGATCACTCTTTCGCGAATATAGGGGCGCGTAACCTTACTGAGTTCGAAACTGAATCCGCCGATAATATGCTGCTGTTCAATTGGCGTCTGACTTAGCCAGAACAGGCGAGGGTGCGCATAGTATTCGCCAAAAGAGGGGCTACGTTCGCGGATTTTGTTTCCTTCAATCCGTTCCTGATACGACTCAAATCCACCGCGTTTTGGCCCCGGCGGCGTTTCACGCGGCCAGTTATCATTGATGGAATTCGGTTCATAGTTGGCTGGATTGGTATCGATGTCCATTCGATGCATGCCGTCACGCTGGAAATTATGGTACGGACAGGTCGGGCGATTAATCGGGATTTCATGGAAATTGGGCCCGCCCAGGCGACTGATTTGGGTATCGGTATAGGAGAACAAGCGACCCTGCAGCAGGGGATCGTTAGTAAAATCAATGCCAGGGACGATATGTCCGGGATGAAAAGCGACTTGTTCATTTTCGGCGAAGAAATTATCAGGATTGCGGTTCAGCACCATTTTACCGATGCGTTGCACCGGAACCAGCTCTTCCGGGATCAGCTTGGTCGGGTCGAGCAGGTCAAAATCGAACTTAAATTCATCTTCTTCGGGAATCAGCTGTAGTCCCAGTTCATATTCCGGATAATCGCCCGCTTCGATAGCTTCCCACAGATCGCGGCGATGAAAGTCAGGATCCCGACCGGTAAGTTTTTGCGCTTCATCCCATACCAGCGAGGCTTTGCCTGCCAGCGGTTTCCAGTGGAAACGGACAAAGGTGGCTTTCCCTTGCGCATTAATCAACCGAAATGTGTGAATACCGAAGCCTTCCATCGTGCGATAGCTGCGCGGAATAGCCCGATCGGACATTGCCCATATGACGTTGTGCAACGTTTCAGGCTGTAATGAGACATAATCCCAGAAGGTGTCATGGGCGCTTTGGCCCTGCGGGATAGCCCAATGCGGCTCCGGTTTAACCGCATGGACGAAATCCGGGAATTTATGGGCATCCTGAATAAAGAAGATGGGAGTATTGTTTCCCACCAGGTCGAAAATGCCCTCTTCAGTGTAAAACTTGGTCGCAAATCCCCGTATATCCCTGACCGTATCCGCAGAGCCTGCGCCGCCCTGAACGGTAGAGAATCGGACAAAAACCGGGGTGATTTTATTTTCATCACTTAGAAAGTCCGCTTTCGTCGTCGCACTCAGGTTGGCATAGGACTGAAAGTAACCATGAGCGGCAGAACCTCGGGCATGTACAATCCGCTCCGGGATGCGTTCATGATCAAAATGGGTAATCTTTTCCCGCAGGATAAAGTCTTCCAGCAGGGTTGGCCCGCGATTACCTGCGCGCAGAGAGTTTTGATCGTCTGCGATTCGTACACCCTGATTAGTTGTCAGAGCAAAATCTTCGCTTCCTTTACGAAAACTGTCCAGTGCATTGAGTTTGTCACTTTTGATATCTGGCGCTTTTAAACTGCCGGACGTAGTGGGCTGCATACCTGGCGGTGTGGGTTCAGGTGTTGACCGATGTGAACCGTCTGTGGGTGCCAGTGAGTCAAGTCCTGGCTGGGATTCGCTGGCATCATGAACCGGCGCTGAGTGATGGAGTGGATGCTTATCATTCTGTGACATTAAACTCGTCTCCTGGTTTCATTGCTGAAAGGGTCGTTGTTGTTGTCAAAAGCTTTAACTATAGACCACTCACTCAGCGGCGCAGGTACAGGCCGATGACGTAAAGCGCGATGAATCAGGCAAACAGCGCACGCAAGGCAGGACGCAAGGCGGCAAAATCGGCTAAGATAGCGGTTTTCTGATTTTTAGAATTTGTCTTTAGTGAAGCAACTGATTATGAAACCTCTTCGCCAACAAAATCGTCCGGTTATCAGCTATGTTCCCCGCGTGGAGCCCGCGCCACCAGAGCATGCGGTTAAAATGGATGCGTTTCGTGACGTATGGATACTGCGCGGAAAATATGTCGCTTTTGTCTTAATGGGGGAGGCGTTTCAACGTTCGCCTGCATTTACGGTCCCGGAATCAGCGCAACGCTGGGCTAATCAGGTTCGCCAGGAAAATGAACTAAGCGATTAATGGATATAAAAAAACCGCCGGAGCATGACACTCCGGCGGTTTTTTGTTTTTTTTTAGCTGACAGACTTAGCGATGCGCCAGTTCGGCGTTATCGTCGCTGTCCAGAATCGTTTTATCAGTCTGCTTGAGCCATTGGCTGGTCAGCGTACCGGCAGTCATGGAACCGCTTACGTTCAGCGCGGTACGACCCATATCGATCAGCGGCTCAACGGAGATCAGCAGCGCAACCAGCGTGACCGGCAGACCCATAGCGGGCAGGACGATCAGCGCGGCAAATGTTGCACCGCCACCCACACCGGCAACCCCTGCGGAGCTCACGGTCACGATACCAACCAGCGTGGCAATCCACATTGGGTCCAGTGGGTTGATACCGACGGTCGGTGCAACCATTACTGCCAGCATTGCCGGGTACAGGCCCGCACAACCGTTCTGACCAATCGTGGCACCAAACGAGGCGGCAAATGAGGCGATGGATTCAGGCACGCCCAGACGACGGGTCTGCGCTTCAACGTTCAGCGGAATTGAGGCTGCGCTGGAGCGGCTGGTGAAGGCGAAAGTCAGCACTGGCCATACCTTGCGGAAGTATTTCAGCGGGCTAACGCCGTTAATACCCAGCAGGATCCCGTGAACCACGAACATAATGCCCAGACCGAGATAAGAGGCCACGACGAAGCTACCCAGCTTGATGATGTCCTGCAGGTTGGAACCTGCAACCACTTTGGTCATCAGCGCCAGAACACCGTACGGCGTCAACTGCATCACCAGACGAACCAGTTTCATCACCCAGCTTTGCAAGGTATCGATAGCGACCAGAACGCGCTCGCCTTTTGGTGCATCATCTTTCAGCAGTTTCAGTGCGGCTACACCGAGGAATGCGGCGAAGATAACCACGCTGATAATCGACGTCGGGTTCGCGCCAGTCAGATCGGCAAACGGGTTTTTCGGAATAAACGACAGCACCAGTTGCGGAACGCTGAGGTCAGCCACTTTGCCAACATAGTTGGTTTCAATCGCGTTCAGACGTGCGGTTTCGGCACCACCTTGCACCAGACCTTCGGCGGTCAGGCCGAACAGGTTGGTCACCAGAACCCCTACCAGCGCGGCAATTAGCGTGGTAAACAGCAGCGTTCCGATGGTCAGGAAGCTGATTTTACCTAACTGAGAGGCGTTATGCAGACGTGCAACGGCGCTGAGAATAGACGCAAATACCAGCGGCATAACAATCATCTGCAGCAGTTGGACATAACCGTTGCCGACAATGTTGAACCACTGTACGGAATCTTTAAGAACCTGGCTGTCGGAGCCATAAATGGTGTGCAGGGCAAGGCCGAACACGACACCCATGACCAGACCGACCAGTACTTTTTTGGCCAGACTCCACTGTTTGTGACGGGCTTGCGCCAGCACGAACAGCAGCACTACGAACACGATAATGTTCGCGATTAATGGAAAGTTCATCCCCGTTCTCCTGATCTTATTATACGTATCACCGTTTAAAGGTGATTCTGTTGGCGCAAGATTAGCAGAACTGTGACTTGCCTCTTATATTCAAATGGAATTGTTTATACCTAAAATGACTTTTTGGCTGATTTATTAGTCAATCTGATGCGTTATGAAACGATTAAACTGCATTTGTAGCGTATTAATCATCTGCGAAGACCAGCGTACCGCGCTGTTCTCTTGTATGGTTTGCGGCATCCAGATTGCCCATGCGAACAGTGCCATGCACAGAAACCGCTCCAGTTGATTGCCTTTTTGCGGCACGAGGATAGGCAGACGAAAACGCCAGCGGCAGGGCCAAAGCAGGGGAACGCCTGCTGGGGTCAGCATGTCGGCCAGAATGTGACTAAGATAGCCGAGTACCATACCTTGTAAGGCATCGGCCGGTATTATCCAGGTATCCGGGACTTTCAGGTAGAACGTGGCCAGCAGGGCAAAAACCGCCAGCAGGCTATGTGTAAACCCGCGATGACCAAATGCCCGGGCAATGGGTTTTGATATCCACTTCAGACGCTGCCCCAGCAGAGATTTGGGATGATCGATATCCGGCAGCAGGCACGTTAAAATGGCTGAAGGAACAATATGCCACCAGTCACCCTGCGCAAGAACGGGCGTTAGTTCGGCATTCTTGGCAAATACCGCACAGGCAATAGAAAAAAGAAGGTGGCCTTCCGCCGTCATGATAAAACCCAATAAACTGTCAATTCATACAGTATAGGGGTTTTATACAGTAGGCGGAAGAGGTGACGTTGTAACCCTATGTCACAAGTGCGGGTTTAGCGTGCCAACCAACCGCCATCCACGGCCAGCGTATAGCCATGAATATAGTCAGAGGCGGGACTTGCAAGGAAAACGACCGGGCCTTTCAGGTCATTTGGCGTGCCCCAGCGTCCTGCGGGAATACGATCGATAATCTCCTGATTGCGCTCGCTGTCCGCGCGCAGTTGCTGGGTGTTGTTGGTCGCCATATAGCCGGGCGCGATGGCGTTGACATTAATTCCCTTGGCCGCCCATTCATTGGCGAGCAGGCGGGTGATGCCCAGAACACCGCTTTTTGATGCGGTATAGGAAGGTACACGGATACCGCCCTGAAAAGAGAGCATCGATGCAATGTTAATGATTTTTCCGCCATTGCCCTGAGCCAGAAACTGACGCGCCACAGCCTGCGACAGAAAGAAAACGGATTTGAGATTCAGATTCATCACGTCATCCCAATCTTTTTCACTGAAGTCCAGCGCATCCTGACGGCGTATAGTTCCTGCATTGTTGACCAGAATATCGACCCGGCCAAACGCCGACACCGTTTTTGTCACGATGCTGGTGAGAGCATCTTGTTGACTGAGGTCGGCCTGAATGGCCATAAAGCGTCGACCGAGGGCGTTAATTTTCTCTGAGGTTTCATGCGGTATTTTACGATTCACGCCGACTACATCGCAGCCCGCTTCAGCCAGCGCCACTGCCATACCCTGCCCGAGGCCGGTGTCACATCCAGTGACGATGGCGACTTTACCTTCGAGACGAAAAGCTTCCTGAATCATGTTTACCTCAACTATTTATGTCATTAACGCTTGCGCTATAGGGCAAGGATAGGAGAGGTTAAACAGAAATACAATTAAAAATGAAACGGCGTTTTAAAAAATGCAAGGATGAAAAATGAAAAAGCGGGCAATACGATCATTGCCCGTTACAGGATTAGCCGCGCAGGTGTGCGGCAGTAAGTTCGGTGAGCGAGGTTAGTTTGACGTCGGCAAGCACGAAGCGAGGATCGTCCTGATTCTCATGCGCTGGTACGACGATGGAACGCATACGAGCAGCTTTCGAGGCGATCATGCCGTTCACTGAGTCTTCCAGTGCTACGCAGTTTAACGGGTCAATGCCCAGTTTTGCCGCACAATCGAGGTAAACCTGTGGGTGCGGTTTGCTGTAAGGCAGTTTTTCTGCAGAAGCCAGTGCGTCGAAGTCATCGCGTAGATAAAACATGGTCAGCACTTTTTCCAGCATATGCAGCGGAGAAGCGGATGCCAGTCCTACTTTGATTCCCTGAGATTTGCACAGTGCTACAGCTTCACGAACGCCTGGCAGCAGCGGTTTTGTCTCTTCAACCAACGCAATGGCCCGGGTAATGATGCGCTCGGTGACTTCCTGACGTGAGGGGCCGTTCCAGGGTTGCTGCGCAAACCACAAATCAACCACCATGTCGATGCGTAAGCCAAGGGTATCGGGAAGTTCATGGCGGCGGGAGATATCAACGCCTAAACTTGCTATCACATCCAGTTCAGCCTGATCCCAAAGCGGTTCAGAATCGACCAGTAACCCATCCATATCGAAAATTGCAGCAAGAATTTGACGCGGGGTTGACATTACAACCTCTCCTTTACGGTGATAAAAGGGATTAGAGCCAGCCTGGACGGACTCTGAGCGTTCATTATGGCTAATTCAGCAGTATACCGCCTTTAAAGATCAGGCGAAAACGGTAATCAACGGGTAAACTTAGGCCAAAATGACACGTCTTAATCAAGGGGAACTCATGACGTATCAACAAGCTGGACGCATTGCCATCTTGAAAAGGCTGGTGGGATGGGTGGTTTTCATTCCCGCGCTGATTTCAACGCTGGTTTCAGTACTGAAGTTTATGTACGCGCACAGCGAAAAGCAGGAAGGGATTAACGCGGTCATGCTCGATTTTGCCCATGTGATGATCGACATGATGCGGGTGAACACACCTTTTCTTAACGTGTTCTGGTATAACTCACCAACGCCTGATTTTCAAAGTGGACTGAATCTCGTTTTTTGGCTGATATTCATCCTGATTTTTATCGGCCTGGCGTTGCAGGACTCAGGCGCCAGAATGAGCCGCCAGGCGCGTTTCTTGCGCGAAGGCGTTGAGGATCAGCTAATTCTGGAACAGGCAAAGGGGAGTGAAGGGTTATCCCGCGAGCAACTTGAATCGCGAATTGTGGTACCGCACCATACGATCTTCTTACAAATTTTCCCGCTTTATATTCTGCCGGTGATCGTTATCGTGATCGGCTACTTCTTCTTCTCATTGCTGGGCTTTTTGTAAGTGCCGCTCTATCGGGCCTGCCACGTTGCGAAACGGCAGGCCTGATAAGCAACGCGGTACGTCGTTAAGCCGCCAGTAATCTATCCAGCGCTTTCTGCGCCACAACCAAATGCTGTCCCCCGAACAGAATTGCCCGATTCAGCAGCGTATAGAGCTGGTAGATTGGCTGCCTGTCGAGAAAGTCCAGCGGCAGTGGCGAGACAGACTGGTAACCGTCATAAATTTGCGGCGGCTGATCGGTATGTAACGGCAGCATTGCCAGATCACACTCTCTGTCCCCCCAGTAGCAGGCAGGGTCAAAGATGTACGGTCCGTTAGGACCGAGGGCGCAGTTCCCGGACCACAAATCACCGTGCAGGAGAGACGGCTGCGGCTGATGAGAAGAGAGACGTTGCTGGACATGTTCGACGATAGCGTCAATATTGCCAAACGCTATGCCTTTTTCAGCGGCGAGTTCCAGCTGCCAGCCTATACGCTGCTCGGCGAAAAAGGTTGACCAGCGACGTTGCCAGGTATTTGGCTGCGGCGTGGTAGAGAGCGCGTTATCGAAGTCGAGACCAAACTGAGGCTGGTCGCTCCATTCGTGCAAATGCGCAAGCTGTTGACCGAGGATAAATGCGTTATGCGCATCAAGCGGACGGGGAGGGAGGAAATCCATCACCAGAAAGCTGTAATCTCTGTCTGCGCCTACTGCCCAGACTTTCGGTACCGATACAGTTTGACTGCGGGAAAGTAGCTCCAGCTGATCGGCTTCTGCCGTAAAGCCGGTTAACAGCTCTCTTTCATCGCATTTGACGAAAAAATCTCGCCCCGCATAGCGTAAATGCCATGCGGCGTGGATCTCTCCGCCGGGCAGTTCATTACGCAGTTCGATTTCGCCTTCACCTAATTGCTCGCTTAAAAGACGACTGATAGCCTGCCACATGATGTCTCTCCCCATGTTGTCTGCCAGATCATAAGGTTAGCGCAAGAATGCGGTTAAAAAACACGAACTGACGCACACCACGGACGCGTCATCGCTGGAAAGGCACTTAATGTTTGTCGTTCTTCTTCACCTCGCACCGTTGTGGAGACACCTGACTGCACATGATTCACTTCTTTGTAATCACGTGATTTTTTATCATAGTCGCATAACACCCATGCTGACAGTTTTACGCGAGAATCCCCCTTTTTCTTCAAAAGAGGGACGGTGTCATTACTGAGCGAGATACGAATATATTTTTTGCGTGTCGTCCAAAGAGCACAGGCGAGTACCCTGATTCAGCGTTGCTGCACTGCCCGCGGCGACACCGTAACGGACAATATCCTCAAAAGGCGCGTTCTCTGCCAGTTTAAGCGTCATGGCCCCGACCATACTGTCGCCTGCACCTACGGTACTTTGACTTTTCACCGGTGGCGGAACCATCTGAACGCAGGTATCGCGATCTACGCCCAGCGCCCCTTGCGGCCCAAGCGAGACCACAACGCGGTGCGCTTTCCCACTCTGTACGATTTCCTGCGCGGCCTTGCGCACATCATCGGGTTGAGTGAGTTCGCGGTTTACCAGCGCACTCAGTTCTTTGAGGTTGGGTTTGACCAGTTCGATATTGCCGATGGCTAACGCCGCCGTCAGTGCTTCGCCTGAGCTGTCGACAATACAGCGGATCCCCTGTTTTTGTGCGGTGGTAATGAGCCGGGTCAACTTCTCAAGCTGTACGCCGGGCGGCAAACTGCCGCTGATGACCAGCAGCGCACCAGACTCAATTTCCAGCACCTGATCCTGAAGTTGGTAGAACTCGTCATCGGTCAGCGCAGCGCCTGGCATGACAAAACGATATTGTTCACCGCTGGACTCCACGTGGACATGAAGATTTTGTCGGGTCCAGTCTTTGGCTTCGACGGTAGATACGGGAACATTTTCGTCGGTGAGCAATGCAACAAGATGCTCTCCGGTTGCTCCCCCCGCGGGGAAAATCGCCGTTGCGGTTCCGCCAAGATGGGCAATTGCGCGAGCGACGTTGATACCGCCGCCGCCGGGTTCAAAAACCGGCGAGGTACAACGAAGCTTACCTTCCGGGTAAATTTGCGGGGTGATTGTTGCGCTATCGAGAGAGGGCGCAAGTGTTAACGTATAGATACGTACCATCTTTACCTCCTGTTAGGCTGAACTCAGTCTGGCACTTAACCTCCCGAAAGTGAAGTAATTAACAACATGATTTTTCATATCTTTATTTAAAACTATCGTCATAAAGATATATAAATAAAATAAAGGTTTAGGAACGCTCTTATTCAAAAAATGAAATAAGAATTTATTGCTATGTTATTCGAGTCTTTTTATAATTTGTTACCTTTCAGGGGTCTTTTGTCATTGATCCATATGAAAGTTTCCGAGACCGTAATGGTCTCTTTTTTTGTTGTACGGACTCTTAATAAATGAAGCTTTTGAAGACAGTGCCCGCAGCATTACTGCTGACGGGAGGCCTGCTTGCGTCAATGCATGCTGTAGCCGATGATTCCGTTTTTACTGTCATGGATGACCCTTCCAGCGCGAAAAAACCCTTTGAAGGTAACCTGAACGCGGGATATCTCGCGCAGTCAGGCAACACGAAAAGTTCTTCTTTAACCGCAGATACCACCATGACCTGGTACGGCCAAACGACCGCATGGTCTCTGTGGGGAAATGCCAGCAATACCTCCTCAAATGATGAGCGTTCATCGGAGAAATATGCCGTAGGTGGCCGTAGTCGTTACAACATGACCGACTATGACTATCTCTTTGGACAGGCAAGCTGGTTGACCGACCGCTACAACGGCTACCGCGAGCGTGACGTGCTGACCGCGGGTTATGGTCGCCAGTTCCTCAACGGACCTGTGCACAGCTTCCGTTTCGAATTCGGTCCTGGCGTGCGCTATGACGAGCACACGGATGGCACCACCGAAACGCAGCCGTTGGGCTATGCGTCCGGGGCCTATGCATGGCAGATGACGGACAACACCAAGTTTACTCAGGGTGTGTCGGTATTCGGCGCTGACGATACCACACTCAACTCTGAAACCGCCCTCAACGTTGCCATCAACGAACACTTTGGGTTAAAGGTGGCTTACAACGTGACCTGGAACTCTGAACCGCCGGCAACAGCGCCGGAGCATACCGATCGTCGTACTACTGTTTCACTCGGCTACCGGATGTAATGACAAATCGGGTCAAATAATTGGCCCGGTTTTTATCTATTAAAGTTAAGGTTATTTAATATTTAATTTGCGTTTTATTTTTTACCTGGCCATAACACGCTATTTTCAGACAAATTCGATTAATCGATAAATAAACGAAACCGGAACAGTGGGTGAGCGTCATTTAGCCCCAGATCATCGCAGCCCAGCGCAGCATCAACATAGCCGCACAAATAACGAGCAGAATCACAACCATCTTCCAGTGTTTCTTCGCAAAGCGATTTGTGGGCATTGTTTTTTTCCTGCTCAGGTTAGATGACTTTGTGCAAGTGTAACAAAGACGGTTGGGTGTCAGTGAATTGATTTACATCATAGAGCGCACGTTGATTGTTGCTTTGATCGACCCGTAATGCCGTGTACACTGTTAAACGGTGTTATCAAAAAGCGGGTGTAGGTCCAGTGTGGTCTTTAAGGCGACCAGTGACATATTTCGCAGAGTGAAGCGGGAATCAGCCCACACCTTTTTGATAATTTTAAATATTGAATCTTTGTATGTGATCTTACGTGTGGGTCACCACTGCAAATAAGGATATAACATGCCTGTTATTACTCTTCCTGATGGCAGCCAACGCCATTACGACCACGCTGTAAGCCCCATGGATGTTGCGCTGGACATCGGTCCAGGTCTGGCGAAAGCCACTATTGCTGGCCGTGTTGACGGTGAGCTGGTAGATGCTTCCGATCTGATTGAGCATGATGCGAAGCTCTCCATCATCACCGCGAAGGATGAAGAAGGTCTGGAGATCATTCGTCACTCCTGTGCGCACCTGTTAGGGCACGCGATCAAACAACTCTGGCCGCACACCAAAATGGCGATCGGACCGGTTGTTGATAACGGTTTTTACTACGATATCGATCTTGACCGTACGTTAACCCAGGAAGACGTCGACGCGCTCGAGAAGCGGATGCACGAGCTCGCTGAGAAAAACTACGATGTCATTAAGAAGAAAGTCAGCTGGTACGAAGCGCGTGAAACCTTCGTGAAGCGTGGCGAGACCTATAAAGTCTCCATTCTTGATGAAAACATTGCCCATGATGACAAGCCCGGCTTGTACCATCATGAAGAATATGTCGATATGTGCCGTGGCCCGCACGTGCCGAACATGCGTTTCTGCCATCACTTCAAACTGATGAAGACCGCAGGGGCATACTGGCGTGGCGACAGCAATAACAAGATGCTGCAGCGTATTTATGGTACTGCATGGGCAGATAAAAAAGCCCTGAATGCCTACCTGCAACGTCTGGAAGAAGCAGCCAAACGCGATCACCGTAAAATCGGTAAACAGCTTGACCTGTATCATATGCAGGAAGAAGCACCGGGTATGGTGTTCTGGCACAACGATGGCTGGACTATCTTCCGTGAACTGGAAGTATTCGTTCGCTCAAAACTGAAAGAATACCAGTATCAGGAAGTGAAAGGTCCGTTCATGATGGACCGTGTGCTGTGGGAAAAAACAGGTCACTGGGACAACTACAAAGATGCAATGTTCACCACCTCTTCTGAGAACCGTGAATACTGCATTAAGCCAATGAACTGCCCAGGCCATGTGCAGATCTTTAATCAGGGTCTGAAATCCTATCGCGATCTGCCGCTGCGTATGGCTGAGTTTGGTAGCTGCCACCGTAATGAACCGTCAGGTGCGCTGCATGGCCTGATGCGTGTTCGTGGCTTCACTCAAGATGATGCACATATCTTCTGTACTGAAGAGCAGATTCGTGATGAAGTTAACGCGTGCATTCGTATGGTCTACGATATGTACAGCACCTTTGGCTTCGAGAAAATCGTCGTCAAACTGTCCACTCGCCCCGAAAAACGTATCGGTAGCGATGAAATGTGGGACCGTGCTGAAGCTGACCTGGCCGTTGC
Organism: Citrobacter sp. C13; assembly: GCF_014596815.2. NCBI lineage: Bacteria > Pseudomonadati > Pseudomonadota > Gammaproteobacteria > Enterobacterales > Enterobacteriaceae > Citrobacter > Citrobacter sp. C13. The sequence goes on along the minus strand of NZ_CP115024.1, from coordinate 2,755,333 downwards.
GCTGGAAGAAAACAACATCCCGTTTGAGTTCCAACTGGGTGAGGGCGCGTTCTACGGTCCGAAAATTGAATTTACCCTGTATGACTGCCTCGATCGTGCATGGCAGTGCGGTACTGTACAGCTGGACTTCTCCCTGCCGTCCCGTTTAAGCGCCTCTTACGTTGGCGAAAACAACGAGCGTCAGGTTCCGGTTATGATTCACCGTGCAATTCTTGGGTCGATGGAACGTTTCATCGGTATCCTGACCGAAGAGTTCGCTGGCTTCTTCCCGACCTGGCTCGCGCCGGTTCAGGTTGTGGTCATGAACATCACCGATTCTCAGTCTGAATACGTTAACGAATTAACGCAGAAACTACAAAATGCGGGTATTCGTGTAAAAGCAGACTTGAGAAATGAGAAGATTGGCTTTAAAATCCGCGAGCACACTTTACGTCGTGTCCCTTACATGTTGGTCTGTGGCGACAAAGAGGTAGAAGCAGGCAAAGTTGCCGTGCGCACCCGTCGTGGCAAAGACTTGGGCAGCCTGGACGTAAATGAAGTGATTGAGAAGCTGCAACAAGAGATTCGCAGCCGCAGTCTTCAACAACTGGAGGAATAAGGTATTAAAGGCGGAAAACGAGTTCAAACGGCACGTCCGAATCGTATCAATGGCGAGATTCGCGCCCTGGAAGTTCGCTTAACAGGTCTGGAAGGCGAAGCTTTGGGTATTGTGAGTCTGAGAGAAGCGATCGAAAAAGCTGAAGAAGCTGGAGTAGATTTAGTTGAAATCAGCCCTAACGCCGAACCGCCAGTTTGTCGTATTATGGACTACGGCAAGTTCCTTTATGAAAAGAGTAAGTCTTCTAAGGAACAGAAGAAAAAGCAAAAAGTTATCCAGGTTAAGGAAATTAAATTCCGTCCTGGCACCGACGATGGCGATTACCAGGTAAAACTCCGCAGCCTGGTACGCTTTCTGGAAGATGGCGATAAGGCTAAGATCACGCTGCGTTTTCGCGGTCGTGAGATGGCCCACCAACAGATCGGTATGGAAGTGCTCAACCGCGTCCGTGACGATCTGAGTGAACTGGCAGTAGTCGAATCCTTCCCTACGAAGATCGAAGGCCGCCAGATGATCATGGTGCTCGCTCCTAAGAAGAAACAGTAAGGCCTTCAAGTAGCAATGTCTGTGGAGCCTACGGGTTCCACAGCCGTTGTTCGCCTACGTTTCGTTTATTAACAATGCGAAGTGGAAGTTATTAAAATGCCAAAAATTAAGACCGTACGCGGTGCTGCTAAGCGTTTCAAAAAAACCGGTGGTGGTGGATTTAAGCGTAAGCACGCAAACCTGCGTCATATTCTGACCAAAAAATCTACTAAGCGTAAACGTCACCTGCGTCCAAAAGGCCTCGTGTCTAAAGGCGATCTGGGTCTGGTTATCGCGTGCCTGCCGTACGCATAAGCCGTTAACGTTTAATTCATTTTTTTACTAAGAATATAGATACAGGAGAGCACATATGGCTCGCGTAAAACGTGGTGTAGTTGCCCGTGCACGTCACAAGAAAATTTTGAAACAAGCTAAAGGCTACTACGGTGCGCGTTCTCGCGTATACCGCGTTGCCTTCCAGGCTGTTATCAAAGCTGGTCAGTACGCTTATCGTGACCGTCGTCAGAAAAAGCGTCAGTTCCGTCAACTGTGGATTGCGCGTATCAACGCAGCAGCACGTCAGAACGGTATTTCTTACAGCAAATTCATCAACGGCCTGAAAAAAGCCTCTGTTGAAATCGACCGTAAGATCCTGGCTGACATCGCAGTATTCGACAAAGTAGCGTTCACCGCTCTGGTCGAAAAAGCGAAAGCAGCTCTGGCATAAGCCGGTGAAAAGAGGGAGCCTGGCTCCCTCTCTTTTATTTGTAGAGTAATCAATTAGTTGACAATTTATCCGTAAGCCTTTTCAATAAAGGTTGTCCGGTTTTTACCACACAAGGTAACGCAAGCATGAATGCTGCTATTTTCCGCTTCTTCTTTTACTTTAGCACCTGAACTCAGGAGGCTTGCGCGTGAAAGAAGAAACGGAAAACAGCGCCTAAAAGCCTCCCTGGTGGAGGCTTTTTTTATACGCGTCATCTTTCAAGTTGTCTCTGTATTGGCTGCATTCGCTCTTTGGCCGCGTTGATACAACTTGAATGATTTTGCGTATATACGAGCGACTAGTGAATATCGCAACATAACGAGGAAAACCATGTCACATCTCGCAGAGCTGGTTGCCAGTGCAACGGCCGCCATTAACCAGGCTTCAGATGTTGCCGCGTTAGACAATGTCCGCGTCGAATATTTGGGCAAGAAAGGGCACTTGACCCTTCAGATGACAACCCTGCGCGAACTGCCGCCAGAAGAGCGCCCGGCAGCAGGTGCGGTGATTAACGAAGCTAAAGAGCAGGTACAGCAAGCGCTGAACGCACGTAAGGCCGAATTAGAAAGCGCTGCGCTGAATGCTCGTCTGGCTGAAGAAACGATCGATATCTCCCTTCCTGGGCGTCGTATCGAAAACGGCGGTCTGCATCCTGTAACGCGTACAATCGACAGGATTGAAAGTTTCTTCGGTGAGCTGGGCTTTACCGTGGCGACCGGTCCGGAAATCGAAGATGACTATCATAACTTCGATGCGCTCAACATTCCTGGCCATCACCCGGCGCGTGCTGACCACGACACTTTCTGGTTTGACGCGACGCGTCTGCTGCGCACGCAGACTTCCGGCGTGCAGATCCGCACCATGAAAGAAAAACAGCCGCCGATCCGTATTATCGCCCCGGGCCGCGTATATCGTAACGATTACGATCAGACTCACACCCCAATGTTCCACCAGATGGAAGGGCTGATTGTTGATACCAACATCAACTTCACCAACCTGAAAGGCACGCTGCACGATTTCCTGCGCAACTTCTTTGAAGAAGACCTGCAGGTTCGTTTCCGTCCTTCCTACTTCCCGTTCACTGAACCATCTGCGGAAGTTGACGTGATGGGCAAAAACGGCAAGTGGCTGGAAGTGCTGGGCTGCGGGATGGTTCACCCGAACGTGTTGCGTAATGTTGGCATCGATCCGGAAATCTATTCCGGCTTTGCATTCGGTATGGGTATGGAGCGTCTGACCATGCTGCGTTACGGCGTTACCGATCTGCGTTCTTTCTTCGAAAACGATCTGCGTTTCCTCAAACAGTTTAAATAAAGGCAGGATAAAACAATGAAATTCAGTGAACTGTGGTTACGCGAATGGGTAAATCCGGCGATTGATAGCGATGCGCTGTCAAACCAAATCACGATGGCGGGTCTGGAAGTTGACGGTGTGGAACCTGTTTCCGGCGCGTTTAACGGCGTTGTGGTAGGTGAAGTGGTTGAATGCGGCCAACACCCTAACGCTGACAAACTGCGTGTCACCAAAGTGAATGTAGGCGGCGACCGCCTGCTGGATATCGTCTGCGGTGCGCCAAACTGCCGTCAGGGGTTGAAAGTGGCTGTGGCAACCGTTGGTGCCGTTCTGCCGGGCGATTTCAAAATTAAAGCCGCGAAACTGCGCGGTGAACCATCTGAAGGCATGCTGTGCTCGTTCTCCGAGCTGGGTATTTCCGACGATCATAACGGGATTATCGAACTGCCTGCCGATGCGCCAATTGGCACCGATATCCGTGAATACCTGAAGCTTGACGACAACACCATCGAAATCAGCGTCACGCCGAACCGCGCCGACTGCTTAGGCATCATCGGTGTAGCGCGTGACGTTGCTGTACTGAACAAAGCCCCGCTGGTTGAGCCGGAAATCGCGCCAGTAGCCGCGACCATTAGCGACGTCCTGCCGATTCAGGTCGAAGCCGTGGAAGCCTGCCCACGCTATCTGGGCCGCGTGGTAAAAGGCATCAATGTTAAAGCGCCGACCCCGCTGTGGATGAAAGAAAAACTGCGCCGTTGCGGTATTCGTTCTATCGATGCCGTGGTCGACGTGACTAACTATGTGCTGCTCGAACTGGGCCAGCCGATGCACGCATTCGACAAAGACCGCATTGAAGGCGGAATTGTTGTCCGTATGGCAAAAGAGGGTGAGACTCTGGTATTGCTGGACGGCAGCGAAGCGAAGCTGAATGCAGATACGCTGGTGATTGCGGACCATAACAAAGCGCTGGCGATGGGCGGCATCTTTGGTGGTGAACATTCCGGCGTGAATGATGAAACGCAAAACGTCCTGCTGGAATGTGCATTCTTCAGCCCGCTGTCTATTACCGGTCGCGCGCGTCGTCACGGTCTGCACACCGATGCTTCTCACCGCTATGAGCGTGGTGTCGATCCGGCTCTGCAGCATAAGGCCATGGAACGTGCAACGCGCCTGCTGATTGATATCTGTGGTGGCGAAGCGGGTCCAGTCATTGACGTGACGAACGAAGCCACGCTACCAAAACGCGCAACCATTACGCTTCGCCGTAGCAAACTGGATCGTCTGATCGGACACCATATTGCCGATGAGCAGGTGAGCGACATTCTGCGTCGTCTGGGTTGTGACGTGACGGAAGGGCAGGATGAGTGGAAAGCGGTCGCGCCGAGCTGGCGTTTCGATATGGAAATCGAAGAAGACCTGGTCGAAGAAGTCGCCCGCGTATACGGTTATGACAATATCCCGAATACGCCGATTCAGGCGGGTCTTATCATGGGTACGCATCGTGAAGCGGATTTGTCGCTGAAACGTGTAAAAACCATGCTGAATGACAAAGGCTATCAGGAAGTCATTACCTATAGCTTCGTCGACCCGAAAGTCCAGTCGCTGCTGCACCCGGGTGAAGAAGCGCTGCTGCTGCCAAGCCCAATCTCTATTGATATGTCGGCAATGCGTTTGTCCCTGTGGACCGGCTTGCTGTCTACGGTAGTGTATAACCAGAATCGTCAGCAGAACCGCGTACGTATTTTCGAAACGGGTTTACGTTTCGTGCCAGATACGCAGGCCAACCTCGGGATCCGTCAGGATCTGATGCTGGCTGGCGTGATCTGCGGTAACCGTCATGATGAACACTGGAATCTGGCAAAAGAGACCGTTGATTTCTATGATCTGAAAGGCGATCTGGAAGCAGTTCTCGACCTGACCGGAAAACTGGGGGACATTCAGTTCAAAGCTGAAGCGAATCCAGCACTGCATCCGGGTCAGTCTGCGGCGATTTATCTGAAAGGTGAACGTATTGGTTTCATTGGGGTTGTTCATCCTGAACTGGAACGTAAACTGGATCTGAACGGTCGCACTTTGGTGTTTGAACTGGAGTGGAATAAGCTCGCAGACCGCGTGGTGCCTCAGGCGCGTGAAGTTTCTCGCTTCCCAGCGAACCGTCGCGATATCGCAGTCGTTGTGGCAGAAAACGTTCCCGCTGCGGATATTTTATCCGAGTGTAAGAAAGTTGGCGTAAATCAGGTAGTTGGCGTAAACTTATTTGACGTGTACCGCGGTAAGGGTGTTGCGGAGGGCTATAAGAGCCTCGCTATCAGCCTGATCCTTCAGGATACCAGCCGTACACTTGAAGAAGAGGAGATTGCCGCTACCGTCGCCAAATGTGTAGAGGCATTAAAAGAGCGATTCCAGGCATCATTGAGGGATTGAACCTATGGCGCTTACAAAAGCTGAAATGTCAGAATATCTGTTTGATAAGCTTGGGCTTAGCAAGCGGGATGCCAAAGAACTGGTCGAGCTGTTTTTCGAAGAGATCCGTCGTGCTCTGGAAAATGGTGAGCAGGTAAAACTCTCTGGTTTTGGTAACTTCGATCTGCGTGATAAGAATCAACGTCCGGGCCGTAACCCGAAAACGGGCGAAGATATTCCCATTACAGCACGGCGCGTGGTGACCTTCAGACCCGGACAGAAGTTAAAAAGCCGGGTTGAAAACGCAACGCCCAAAGAAGAGTGATTTAACGATACGCAGAGTATGACGCGTATAACTAAAAAGGCCGCTATGCGGCCTTTTTCCTTTTCACTACCGAATCAGCACCGTAGAATCACCTCCATCTCTTTTCAGCAGAATGGAAAACATGCTGACTTTCGCCCATCAACAGCAGCGTCGAAACGTACGCTGGATACTGTCACTGTCAGTACTTATGCTACTGGCAACGATTCTAAGCTTGTGCGCAGGAGAACAATGGATCGCTCCCGGCGACTGGTTCAGCGCCCGCGGCAATCTGTTCGTCTGGCAAATTCGACTTCCCCGTACCCTTGCCGTTTTGCTGGTAGGCGCTGCATTGGCCTTATCTGGCGCAGTGATGCAAGCTCTGTTTGAAAACCCGCTCGCAGAGCCTGGATTACTGGGCGTATCTAACGGCGCGGGAGTCGGGCTTATCGCGGCGGTGCTGCTGGGGCAGGGGCAACTCCCCGGCTGGGCGTTGGGCCTTTGCGCCATTGCCGGGGCGCTGATTATCACGCTTATTTTGCTACGTTTCGCCCGTCGACATCTGTCTACCAGCCGTCTGCTGCTGGCGGGGGTGGCGCTGGGGATAATCTGTAGCGCGCTGATGACATGGGCTATCTACTTCTCTACCTCGTTTGACTTACGACAGCTGATGTACTGGATGATGGGGGGCTTCGGTGGCGTAGACTGGCATCAGGCTTGGCTCATGGTGGCGTTGATTCCGGTACTGGTGTGGATCTGCTGTCAGTCGCAGCCGATGAATATGCTGGCGTTAGGAGAAACTTCTGCGCGTCAGCTGGGACTGCCATTATGGTTCTGGCGCAACCTGCTGGTGGTTGCCACAGGCTGGATGGTTGGCGTGAGCGTGGCTCTGGCAGGGGCGATTGGTTTTATTGGGCTTGTGATCCCGCATATTTTGCGACTGTGCGGCCTCACCGATCACCGTGTTTTACTGCCAGGTTGTGCGTTGGCTGGCGCAATCGCATTATTGTTTGCTGATGTTGTCGCGCGTTTGGTGCTGGCCTCGGCTGAGTTACCTATCGGCGTGGTAACGGCCACTATGGGTGCGCCGGTATTTATCTGGCTATTGTTAAAAGCCGCGCGCTAGAACGCGTTGGTTCGGTCTATGATTAAAAACTGAAAATCCACCTGTTGTTCTGGAGATGCTATGCAAAACACTATCCTCGATACAGAAGTGACGACCATCGACGGCGAGGTTACCTCACTGCAGCCGTATTCCGGGAATGTGCTGTTAATCGTCAACGTTGCTTCAAAATGTGGGCTGACGCCGCAGTACGAGCAACTGGAGAATCTGCAGAAAGCCTGGCACCAACAGGGCTTCAGCGTTCTTGGTTTCCCTTGCAATCAGTTTCTGGGCCAGGAGCCGGGCAGCGAAGAGGAAATAAAAACGTACTGCAGTACCACATGGGGCGTAACTTTCCCGATGTTCAGCAAAATTGACGTCAACGGCGAGGGACGCCATCCGCTGTATCAGAAGCTGATTGATGCCGCGCCAACGGCCGTTGCGTCTGCGGACAGTGGGTTCTACGAGCGAATGGCGAGCAAAGGTCGTGCGCCGCTCTACCCGGACGATATCCTGTGGAATTTCGAGAAGTTTTTAGTGGGTCGCGATGGAAAAGTGCTGCAACGATTCTCACCGGATATGACGCCTGAGGATCCCATCCTGGTGCAAACCATCAAGCAGGCGCTGGCAAACTAATGTCTCGATTGATGCAGCTACAGGACGTCGCGGAATCGACCCGTCTCGGCCCGCTTTCTGGTGAGATAAAAGCAGGAGAGATCTTGCATTTAGTGGGACCAAACGGTGCCGGAAAAAGTACGCTGTTGGCGCGTATGGCGGGTCTGACAAACGGAGAGGGCAGTATCACTTTTGGTGATATGCCGTTGGAGGAATGGCCGGCCGCCAGGCTGGCGCAATATCGCGCCTATCTTGCGCAACAGCAAAATCCGCCGTTTGCCATGCCGGTCTGGCATTTTCTGACGCTGCATCAACCCGACAAAGAACGCACCGATCTGTTACAGGAGATCGCCGATGCGCTCGGTCTGGGAGATAAACTGGGGCGCGGCGTGAACCAACTCTCCGGCGGTGAGTGGCAGCGTGTGCGCCTGGCTGCGGTTATCCTGCAGATTTGCCCACAAGCGAATCCATTAGGTCAGCTTTTACTGCTGGATGAGCCAATGAACAGTCTGGACGTCGCGCAACAAAACGCACTGGACCGGCTGTTGAGTCAGCTGTGTTTGCAGGGCATAGCGATTGTGATGAGTAGCCATGACCTTAATCACACCTTACGCCATGCGCATAAAGCCTGGCTACTCAAACGCGGGAAACTGCTTGCCAGTGGTGCACGAGATACGGTACTGACGCCGGCCAATCTGTCTGCGGCCTATGGCGTCAACTTCCGACGTTTGGATATTGAAGGGCACAGAATGCTCATATCAACCACTTAAGTGAAATGGGTTCTTGAAAATCATATAATTTCCACGCTAAATTGGCATAAAAATAAAATTCAGAGGATTCGTACTGAATGCGCTTTTGGCTCCTTTTCATCACAGCATTGTTTTTGGCGGGCTGCAGCAGCCATCGTGCGCCTGCGCCAAATGCCCGCTTGTCGGATTCTATTGCCGTTATCGCCGGTCTTAATGATCAGCTCCAAACCTGGCATGGCACACCCTATCGTTATGGCGGTATGAGTCGTAGTGGGGTGGATTGTTCTGGATTTGTTTTGATGACGATGCGCGATAAATTCGACCTGCAACTTCCGCGCGATACGCGTACGCAATCAAAGATTGGTACCGAAATTGATAAAGATGATTTGCTGCCAGGCGATCTGGTTTTCTTTAAAACCGGGTCTGGGGAAAGCGGTCTGCATGTTGGTATTTACGATACCAATAATCAGTTTATTCATGCTTCAACCAGCCGTGGCGTGATGCGCTCGTCTCTGGATAACGTTTACTGGCGTAAAAACTTTTGGCAGGCACGACGTATTTAATCCCCCGTAACTCCGAGGCTGCCATCGAGTGTGCAGCCTCAACATCACCATTTGAAAGTTAACTTTTATTTCTGCTTTTGGTTAGACAATACCCCTGAACATTAAGAGCGTATCTTGCTAAAAATATGATTTATTCCGAGATATTAAAAAGTGCAAAGCTGGATATTCGCTTATAATCAGGATAAGCTAAAAAAAAGGATTCGATTTACCGGCTAAAAAGGGAAAAATGAAAGGGCCTCTACTTGCATCAGCAGTAACGTATTTCTCCATCCTTTGCTACAGGATGCCGGATAACACCCATGCAGCGGGGCTGGCACGATGATTGTTTCACTGGATAATCTTTACCATTCTGAGTTCTCTTTTCTTCCTGCGAGAAGCGAAAAAGGCGATCTTGAATTCGTCGATATCATCACCAGTTTCGCCAGTGCGCATGGAGATGTGCGTATACCCACCGAGCTGGTCCTACCTCGGATGTCAGACGACGAACAATGTCGTTTATTTGTAGAAAAACTAGAATTAATCGAAACGTGCCAACATTTTTTTATTCAGCGAAAAGTATCCGCCTGGATTAATTTAACGCCAGCAGTTGCTAATACTTTATTATCAGATACTGAACTTGCTTCACAGGTTGAACGATTTTCATTTCTGGAGCTGACTATTAATGAAAGCTATCCGGAGTTAAACAAAGGTAAAGATAATCCAATATTGGCCGCACTTGCTGCGCGATTTCCATTAGTCCTGACAAACTATGGTTCTGGTGGTATATCAACCCGGGCAATTTTTGACGGCCTGTTCAAACGCGTCGTGCTGGATAAAAACTTTGTTCAACAAAGGATTGCACATATTTCGTTTGAACCGTTTATGCGGGCTATTCTGGCGCAACTATCGCCCAGCTGTGAGTCAATAATCATTAGCGGAATTGATACACAAGAGATGCTGGAGCGCGTCTTGCCTGTGGGATTCAGTGCCATGCATGGAGGATTGTGGCCTGCGGTGCCTCCTGCGCAGATAATTTCGCTCGCTAAGATATAACCCTTTTATTTGCTGGTGTTTAACAGGCTATTAACAGTCTACACTAGAGGCAGGAGGCCCTATGACCCTGTCTTTTACCACTCGCTGGCGTGATGAACTACCAGCAACCTATACCGCGCTTTCACCCACCCCTCTGAAAAACGCGCGCCTTATCTGGCATAACGATGCGCTGGCGGAGCAATTAGCAATTCCTGCGGCGCTATTTGATATTCCGACTGGTGCAGGCGTTTGGGGAGGCGAATCGTTGCTTCCCGGGATGTCGCCATTAGCCCAGGTTTATAGTGGGCATCAGTTCGGCGTCTGGGCTGGTCAGCTTGGCGACGGACGTGGGATCCTGCTGGGCGAACAACACCTCGCGGATGGTTCAACGTTTGACTGGCACCTGAAAGGCGCCGGACTCACGCCGTATTCCCGCATGGGTGATGGGCGTGCCGTGCTGCGCTCGACCATTCGTGAAAGCCTGGCCAGTGAAGCGATGCATTACTTGGGAATACCGACCACGCGGGCATTGTCGATTGTCACCAGCGACACGCCGGTTTATCGCGAAACGGTCGAAGCGGGGGCGATGCTCATTCGCGTGGCGCAAAGCCATATGCGGTTTGGCCATTTTGAGCATTTTTACTATCGCCGAGAGCCGGAAAAAGTGCGCCAGTTGGCTGACTTTGCGATTCGCCATTACTGGCCGCAATGGCAGGAAGAAGCCGATAAGTATCAGCTGTGGTTTAACGATGTTGTCACGCGTACTGCGACGTTAATCGCTGACTGGCAGGCGGTAGGATTTGCACATGGTGTTATGAACACGGACAACATGTCGATTCTGGGTCTGACGATGGATTACGGTCCATTCGGTTTTCTTGATGATTACGTGCCCGATTATATCTGCAACCACTCTGACAACCAGGGGCGATACAGTTTCGATAATCAACCGGCCGCCGCGTTGTGGAACCTGCAACGTCTGGCGCAAACCCTGTCGCCATTTATCCCGGTCGAGGCGCTCAATGATGCGCTGGACAGTTACCAGCTGGCGCTGTTAACTCGCTACGGTCAGCGGATGCGGCAAAAGCTCGGCTTCTTTAGCGAGCAGAAAGACGATAACGAACTGCTTAGCGAACTGTTTAGCCTGATGGCGCGAGAAAGAAGCGACTATACGCGAACGTTTCGCATGCTCAGCGAAACGGAGCAGCACAGTGCGCAATCTCCGTTGCGCGATGAGTTTATCGACCGCGCAGCATTTGACGACTGGTTCACGCGGTATCGCTCGCGCCTTCAGCAAGACAATATTGCCGATGCAGTCAGACAAACACAGATGAAGGCGGCAAATCCGGCGATGGTATTACGTAACTGGCTGGCGCAACGGGCGATTAGTCAGGCAGAGCAGGGGGATTACGCGGAACTGCACCGGTTGCACCAGGCGTTGCGTACCCCGTTTGCCGATCGTGATGATGACTATGCCAGCCGTCCACCTGACTGGGGCAAACGGCTGGAAGTGAGTTGTTCAAGCTAAGGGGCCAGAAATACCTGCGGGGAGGCGTTGGCCGGATGCTGGCCAACGTGTACCTGAGCACCGTACCAGCGCTTCAGATCATCGGTCTGTAACACAGTTTCCGGTGTTCCCTGAGACACCAGCCTGCCGTTGTGCAGCAGCACTATTCTGTCTGCCCACAGTGCAGCGAGGTTCAGATCGTGAAGCACAATGCACACATGCAGCCCACCCGAAGCGGTTAGCGTTTTTAGCATGCGCAACAAATGCTGCTGGTGGTAAAGATCCAGCGCGGAGGTCGGTTCATCAAGGAATAACCAACCGCGAGGTGCACCGTCGCACCAGAGTTGCGCCAGCGCACGGGCTAACTGCACTCGCTGTTGCTCGCCGCCGGAAAGCGCGGCGTATTGCCGGCCTGCCAGAGGCGTACATCCGGTCATCTCCATTACCTGTGCAATAAGCCCAGGTTCCGGTCGTTGGCTCCAGGGCGCGCGCCCCATCGTGATGACGGCCTCTACCGGCCAGTCAAACCCCAACTGTGTTTGCTGACGCATCACCGCCCGGTGTCGTGACAGCTTCTGGGTAGGCCACTCCTCCAGCGGTTTGCCCGACAGCACGCAGCGCCCGGTAGCCGGTTTCAGAAAACCGGTCAGCAAGCGTAGCAGAGTGGATTTCCCCGCACCGTTTGGGCCGATCAGCGCCACCAGTTCACCTTTTTTAAGGGCGAGCGATACATTGTCAATTACAGCTCTGCCAGCTACGTGATAATGAAGCTCTTCAGCGATGAAATGCTCAGCCATGCGGTCCTCGCTGACGAAAAATAAGCCATAAAAACCACGGTGCGCCGAGAAGACTGGTCAACAGTCCGACCGGCATCTCCGCAGGCGCAACCGCCGTACGGGCCAGTGTGTCTGCAATCAGCAATAAAAACGCGCCCGCCAGCACGGAACCCGGAATAACGGCCCGATGGTCTGAGCCGAGCCACATACGTATTAAATGTGGGATGACCAACCCGATAAAGCCAATCACGCCGCTTACCGCCACGGCTGAGGCAACCAGTAATGCGCTACAAAGCAGCAAAATACGCTGGATTGTACGCACATCAACGCCGAGATAATGCGCCTCTTCCTCACCCAGCTGCAGAAGATTCAGCGCCGGAGCAAGTCGCCAGATGATCAGCACCGTCGGGATTGTCAGTGAAGTGACAGCCAACAGTGTGGACCACTGCGCGGCCCCCAGACTTCCCATTCCCCATAGCGACAGCTGGCGCAGTTGCGCATCATTACTGACCCACGACAAAACGCCAACCGCCGCCCCACAGAGCGCGTTAATGGCAATGCCGACCAGCAGCAGGCGTGAGAGTGAACCGTCGCGCTGTTGGCTAAGGATAAAAATCACTACGGTTGCCGCCAGCGCGCCGAAAAAAGCGGCCAGCATTGGAGCATACAACATCAGCAGCGCGGGCAAGGAGACAGGCAGCACCACCCACAGGGCCACAGCGCAGGCGGCGCCACTGCTTATTCCCAGTAATCCAGGGTCTGCAAGTGGATTGCGAAACAGCCCCTGCATCACGCAGCCAGCGAGCGCCAGAGAGCCGCCAATCACCAGCGCCAGCAGGACGCGGGGCAGACGAATCGTGAGCCAGATTTGACGCAGTGCCTCATCGCCATCACGCCAGAGCAGACTTACCGGCAGGCGCAACGCGCCAAAACCGGTAGCCAGAACCGTCATTACAACCAGCATCAATGCCAACATCCACAACGAACAGGTGATCCGCCGGGACATCAGGGCAATTGCTCCGCTTTAGCACGAAGCTGCAAAATAGCCTGTGGCGTGCGAACGCTGAAGCCCAACAGCGCCATATCGTCAACCTGCAATACCTGTTTATTCCTGCCGGCAGGTGTTTGCGCAAGTCCCGGTAGCGCCCACAGGTTTGCCTCGCCACCCATCGCCTTAACACCTTCTTGTGAAATCACTACCAGATCGGGCTGGCTGGCAATGACGCCTTCTTGTGACAGCTGCTGATAGCGATTAACGCCCTGCATCGCGTTGCGTAGACCTGCGGCACGAATCGCCGCATCGGCTCCGGTTTGCTGGCCCGCCGCCATCGCTGTCATCCCGCCATGATTGAGAATAAACAGCACACGTTTATTAAGTTCAGATGACGGGAGCGTCGCCAGTTCCTGACGTAACGTTGCGCGCAGCGTTTCGCCGTCGGCCTCCCGATGAGTAGCCTCGGCGATAACCCGAACTTTTTCATCAATCACGTTAAGATCGTTGCTTGCCGGGATCGTGACAACCCTGACATTGCTCTGCTCGATCTGTTTTAACACCAGAGAAGGCTGCGCCTGCGCGCTGGCAAGGACCAGCGTAGGGCGTGTGGCAAGGATCCCTTCGGCGTTGAGCTGGCGCAAATAACCAACATCAGGTAACGCGGTTGCCGCAGCAGGCCACTGGCTGGTGCTGTCTCTCGCCACAAGGGAGGGTTGTGCTCCCAGTGCGTATACTATCTCGGTGACATCGCCACCGAGGGCAACAACTCGCTCCTCAGGCGCAGCAAGTGCGGCGAAGGGCAGCAGCGCGATCAGGGCCAGCAGTTTTTTCATGCGGCCAGTCCTTTCGGCGTTAGCGCGTCAATCTGTGTGCGCCATTGCGTCTGTTCCGGCTCGCCTTCCGTACGTTGACCATACAGTTGTGCGATTTGCGTACCGTCGGCAGCAAACAGTTCCAGACTGGTGACGTGACCATCGGCGGTCGGTTTGCGCGTCACCCACGTTTCGGCCACGCTCTCTTCCAGCAGATGCAGGGTAAAGGTTGGGTTGAAGATGTTTAGCCAGCCTTTCATTGGTACCAGTTTTTCAATCACGCCGGTAAAAATCTGTACGCAGCCGCGATTACCCACAAAAACCATAATTTCGTTGCCATCCTGACGCGCGGTGTCGAGTAACTGCGCCAGTGCACTATTAGAAACCTTACAGGCCAGATCGTCGCCCACCAGATTAAATGCCTGTTGGCGGGTGAGTTCATGGCGTTTCAGCAGACCGAAGAACTGGTGGACATCGGTCATCGCTCGCCACTCTTGATCAACGGTCTGTGCATCGACCGTGACGGCGGCAGGCGCAGAATTGTTGGCGGGTTGCAGCACCAGCGGCGGATTTTCTGCAAAGATGAAACGGGTCAGCAACGCCGCCCATTCCTCAACGAGGGTATTTTGCGTGGTATAGACCTTCAGCAGTGCGTCTCCCTGATGGTCGAAGAACTGAATGCTCTGACGCTCACCATGGGCGGTTGTTTCGCTGATATGAAAGGTGCTGGCCCACTGATTCAGGAACAGACGCAGATCGAGGGCGCGCGGATTGAGAACCAGCCCAGCATGGCCGTTGAGGTGCTGATTGGTAAAAGCACCCACCTGCTCATGTACTGCGTATTCATTGCGGCAAATACATTTGGTTTCGCCCACTGTTTCCAGTGCGCTGAGAATTTCACGCACTTCGCCACGTAAGCGCCAGGCGTCGTGACCGACACGTGCAAAGGTCAGTTCGGCTTCGCTAATATTCATCAACCCCGCAATATCACGTGCGTATTTGCCAGGATTTTCTTTCTTCAGTTCCAGCCAGCGTGTGTAATGATTCATTGTCTCTTCCTTCCAGATTGCGGCCCCGGCGAACCGGGGAAAAGTGATTACCACTGATAACTCACGAAAATTTTGCCATTACGACCATCCTGCGGAATGCCTTGCGGCGACCAGTACTCTTTGTCGAAGGCGTTGCCCAGTACCAGCGTGGTGGTCATGCCTTTCAGCGCTTGTTGGCCCTGATAGCTCACGTAGAAATCGTTTACCGCATAGCCAGGCTGTTTAGTGTAGCTGTTGCTGATATGCGTGGAACGGTCAGCAAATGTCCCTATCCAGCCGACAGAGAAACCGCTGTGCGCAACCGGCACATTCAGTTTGCTGGTGACGGTATCCGGGTTAATGCTGGAAATGTATTCACCTGTGTCAGTATCTTTTCCGCGTGTGCGGTTATAGGCCATGTCGAGGCTGAACAGGTCGGTGGAATATTTCGCCATTACGTCCCAGCCCCAGATTTTGGCGTTGGGTACGTTATAGGACGTGGTTGTCGCAGCGGCGAAATCGACGCTGGTGGAGATGTAATCTTTCGCTTTGGTGTCGAAATAGCTGGCTTTAAATTCGAGCGCGTCGCTCGCCATCAGAAGATCGTCAAAGCGCAGGCCAAATCCGTATTCCTGTGTTTCGTTGGTTTCCGGGCGCAGGTTAGGGTTAGGTACCCAGTAGTTGGTGTAAAAACGACCAATCGAGAAGTGTTTCGCATCGTTATACATCTCGCCCATAGTCGGGGCACGGAAAGCCTGAGCGTATGAACCGAACAGCATCAGCCAGTCAGTTGGCGCAACTGTTAATCCGGCGCGGGATGACCATTTATCGGCATCGACATCTTCATAGCCGTCGCTGCTGCCGCGATAAGAGTCATAACGGGTACCGCCCAGCAGCGTAATCGGTAGGTCGCGCAGGGTGATTTCATCCTGTAGCCAGCCGGAGCTGAAATCGATCTTTGCCTCCGGGAAGCCAGTTGTTGCTCCTCCAGGCTGTTGTTCCTGACGATAGTATTCACCGCCGTAGGTCAACAGGTGAGATGCAAAAGAGTCGGTAAACAGGCGGCTGCGGTTGTCGATCTTCCCGCCTTTGGTGGTTTGCTTGCGAAATTCGCTAGTGTTATCTGCATTCTGAGCATTAATGCGCGCTTCGGACCAGTAGATACGGGCGTCAGCGTTCAGCCAGTCATTGTCCGCCGGAGCGAGCGAGTAGGTCAGTTGCGCATCACGCTGGATCGTTGAACGGTTGGTCATCGGGTTGCTGGCATCCGCCGCGCTGGTCTGCGGGTTTTTAGGTTCCCGGGCGTCATTGTTGTAGTAACGCAGCGAACCGGCCAGCGTCTGGGCGCTGTTAATTTTCCAGCTACCTTTCGCCAGCATATTGTTAATTGCTTCGTCATTCGGCGCAGTAGTACCGTCACTCTGGCGTAAATCACCGCGATCGCGGCTGGACCAGGCAAGCAGTCCGTCCAGCGTATCGGTACGGCCATACGTGCTGGCGCCCATGCCGAGACTGTGATCGCCGGTCGCCGCGGTACCGAACACGCGATAACCGCTGTTTTGCCCGACTTCCAGTAGATCTTTGGCATCTGCAGTGTCATAGGCGATCACGCCGCCTAGCGCGCCGCTACCGTACAGTAGTGCGGAAGGACCACGCACGACTTCGGTGCGTTTGATAAGCGCCGGGTCGAGGAAGGTACTGTTCAGGTGTCCGGTGTCGGTTCCCTGGCGAACGCCGTCAACCAGCACCAGAACGCCGCGTCGATCGTACCCGCGCAGATTCACGTCCTGGCCGTTGGTACGGCCAGTACCGTCAAGGGTCAGGCCTGGAACCTTACGTAACAGGTCGGCAGCTGAGCTGGCGGTTTGGTTTTCTGGGGCGGTGGTGTCAATGACACTGACCATCATCGGTGCTTCAAAGGCGCTACGGGCATTGCCGGTGGCGGTAACGGTCATATCCTCGGCTGCCGCATAGGCGACGGCGGGCAGGTTACTGACAATCGCCAGCGCCAACAGCGATGGGCGCAGGGAAGCGGTGTGCAGGTAAGGCATAGCAACTCTCCATTAGGAAATCGAAAAGCGCTGGCTGCCTGGGTATGACCTGGGTGGCTGGCGAAATGTGTTGTTTATTTAGTCAGAATGAGTTTTCCGGCTTGGGTCTGGCGCAGCAGGTAGTGCTGACCATCATGTTCTATGATCACGCGTCCTTCGTTACCCAGCAGGGTTTTACTGTCAATTCGTCGGTCGTTTGGCGCGACGGAAGGCGGTGTTTTGTCTTTTGCAGGCGTTGCCGTTGTGTTATCCATACGTGACATAGTGTTTAAAAATAACAATCAATGTAACAATGATAATCATTATCATCAAACTGCAAATTTGCGGCAAGCGTTTTTGTGAAATAATTGTGACGAGAACGTTTTTTGCACAACAATCAAGGGAAAAACAAGGGATTAGCGCCGGGCAAAGTGATATTGCCCGGCGAACAGCATTAAAAACGGCTATCAACCGCAGAGGCGAGTTTTTCAACCAACAGTTCAGTATCTTCCCAGTTCAGGCATGGGTCGGTAATGGACTGACCGTAAACCAGCGGCTGGCCGCTAACGATTTTTTGCGTACCTTCACGCAGGAAACTCTCCGCCATGATCCCGGCTATTGCCGTTGAACCGTTACGAATTTGCTGGCACACGTCATCACAAACCTCCAACTGACGGCGATGCTGCTTCTGGCAATTACCGTGGCTAAAATCGACCACCAGATGCTCAGGCAGAGAAAATTCGTGCAGGGTATCGCAGGCGGCAGCAATATCTTCAGCATAATAATTCGGCTTTTTACCGCCACGCATGATGATATGCCCGTAAGGGTTACCGCTGGTCTGATAAATGGTCATCTGACCGGTTTTATCCGGCGAGAGGAACATGTGACTGGCGCGGGAGGCGCGAATCGCATCGACGGCGATGCGCGTGTTGCCATCCGTTCCGTTCTTAAAGCCGACCGGACAGGAGAGCGCGGAGGCCATTTCACGATGGATCTGACTTTCGGTGGTGCGCGCGCCAATAGCTCCCCAACTGATTAAATCGGCAATAAACTGGCCGGTCACCATGTCGAGGAATTCAGTCGCCGTGGGGACGCCCAGTTCGTTGACCTGCAACAGCAGTTTTCGCGCCAGTTCAATACCGTGGTTTACACGATAACTGCCGTTCAAATCCGGGTCGGAAATCAGGCCTTTCCAGCCTACGACGGTGCGTGGTTTTTCAAAATAGGTACGCATCACGATTTCCAGACGCGCCTGGTGCTTAGTGCGCAGCGCCTGTAATCGTGTCGCGTATTCCATCGCGGCATCAAGATCGTGAATCGAGCAGGGACCTACGATCACCAGTAAACGGGGGTCTTCACCATTTAAAATTTTTTCTATCCGACGTCGGGAGTCCGTAACATGACGGGCGACGGAGGACGAAACAGGATGCCGTTGCGCAAGCTCTGCTGGAGTGACCAGGTTGTCAATACGCGCAGTACGGAGTTCATCGGTTCTGTTCATTACTTGTCTCAGAAATTTGTTGCTTCAACGGCAGGACTACCGGGAAGTGATGTACATCACAATATCACACTCATCCTGCCTGGTGGCGAGCATAATAACAAAAAATCGAACCAATGCACTAGCATTCTAGTACATGCGGCGATTCAGTCCCATGATATCGAGGATCTTGGTAGCAATCTCTTCTACCGAATAATTGGTACTGTTCAGCCAGGGGATCTGGTTTTTCCGATAAAGCGCTTCCACCTCAGCAACTTCCATACGGCACTGACGCAGCGAGGCATAACGGCTGTTCTCACGGCGTTCTTCGCGGATGGCCGCCAGGCGCTCAGGGTCGATAGTCAGACCGAACAACTTATGCTGCAACGGCTTCAGGGAAGTGGGCAGCACCAGATTATCCATATCATCGGCAATAAAGGGGTAGTTGGCCGCGCGGATACCAAACTGCATGGCCAGATACAAACTGGTCGGGGTTTTGCCGCAACGGGAAACGCCGAGCAGGATCACCTGCGCCTGATCGAGGTTGCGCAACGAAATACCGTCGTCGTGGGCGAGGGTGTAGTCAATGGCAGCAATGCGCGCGTCGTACTTGTTGAGGTTACCGGGATTCAGACCGTGCGTGCGATGGGCGATAGGCGTAGGGTCGAGTTTCATCTCGTGTTGCAGTGGGGCAACCAACGCCTGCACGATATCCTGACAAAATCCTTCGCTTTGCAGAATGATCGAGCGAATTTCCGGCAGGACGATGGAGTAAAACACCAAAGGACGCACACCAGTTTGTTGGTAGATAGCGTCAATCTGGTCTTTAACCGCGCGCGCACGACTCTCATTTTCCACAAACGGCAGCGTAATACTGCTGATTGTGACAGGAAATTGCGACATCACCGCGTGACCCAATACCTCGGCGGTGATGGCCGTACCATCAGAAATATAAAATACGTGACGATCAACAGCATTATCCATTTTGCTCATCCTGGGGCAGATATAATTCTCTGAAAGCATAAATTAAAATTCGCCAGAAGCGAATATTGCCGCATCTATTTTATAAAATGAAACGCTATTTTTATATTTAATGAAAAGTACATTTCATTTTTCGGAACAAATGTTTATACCGATCGTTTTTGTGGTGATCCCGTGTGGCTCGCGGGTTTGCGCAAATGCGGAAACAATCTGAAAAAATAAAAAATAAAGTTGCTTGAACGATTCACCGTTTTTTTCGCCGGAGTAAATATGCCAAGATAATTACGCAAAATTGAGTTTCCTAACCTCGTTCATATATAAGGATTGTTCGATGTCCAACAATGGCTCGTCACCGCTGGTGCTTTGGTATAACCAACTCGGCATGAATGATGTAGACAGAGTTGGAGGCAAAAATGCCTCCCTGGGTGAAATGATTACTAACCTTTCAGGTATGGGTGTTTCCGTACCGAATGGTTTTGCAACGACCGCCGATGCGTTTAACCAGTTTCTGGACCAGAGCGGTGTAAACCAGCGCATTTATGAGCTGCTGGATAAAACGGATATCGACGATGTCACTGAGCTTGCTAAAGCCGGGGCACAGATCCGCCAGTGGATTATCGACACTCCTTTCCAGCCAGAGCTGGAAAATGCCGTCCGCGATGCCTACGCGCAGCTGTCAGCGGACGATGCCAATGCCTCTTTTGCCGTGCGTTCTTCCGCTACCGCAGAAGATATGCCAGATGCGTCATTTGCCGGTCAGCAGGAAACCTTCCTCAACGTCCAGGGATTTGATGCCGTACTGGTTGCCATCAAACACGTATTTGCCTCGCTGTTTAACGACCGCGCGATCTCTTATCGTGTTCACCAGGGCTATGACCACCGTGGCGTAGCGCTCTCTGCTGGCGTTCAGCGGATGGTGCGTTCTGACCTCGCATCCTCAGGCGTAATGTTCTCCATCGATACCGAATCCGGTTTCGACCAGGTCGTCTTTATTACGTCTGCCTGGGGTCTGGGCGAAATGGTCGTGCAGGGCGCCGTTAACCCGGATGAATTCTACGTGCACAAACCGACCCTGGCGGCTAACCGTCCGGCGATCGTCCGTCGCACAATGGGTTCGAAAAAAATCCGCATGATTTACGCGCCGACCCAGGAACACGGTAAGCAGGTGACCATTGAAGATGTCCCGCAGGAACAACGTGACATTTTCTCCCTGACTAACGAAGAAGTGCAGGAACTGGCGAAGCAGGCGGTACAAATCGAGAAGCACTACGGTCGTCCAATGGACATCGAATGGGCGAAAGACGGTCATACCGGCAAGCTGTTCATTGTTCAGGCGCGTCCGGAAACCGTGCGTTCTCGCGGCCAGGTGATGGAGCGTTATACGCTGCATGCTCAGGGTAAAATTATTGCTGAAGGTCGCGCCATCGGCCACCGCATTGGCGCGGGTCCGGTCAAAGTCATTCATGACATCAGCGAAATGAACCGTATCGAACCAGGTGACGTACTGGTTACCGACATGACCGACCCGGACTGGGAACCGATCATGAAGAAAGCAGCAGCAATTGTCACTAACCGTGGCGGCCGTACCTGTCACGCGGCGATTATTGCCCGTGAACTGGGGATCCCGGCCGTGGTGGGCTGTGGCGATGCGACCGAGCGCATGAAAGATGGTGAGAAGGTAACTGTCTCCTGTGCCGAAGGTGACACCGGTTATGTTTACGCTGACATGCTCGACTTTAGCGTGAAGAGTTCCAGCGTGGAGACCATGCCGGATCTGCCGTTGAAGGTGATGATGAACGTCGGTAACCCGGACCGGGCTTTCGACTTCGCCTGTCTGCCAAACGAAGGCGTCGGCCTGGCGCGTCTGGAATTTATCATCAACCGTATGATTGGCGTGCACCCGCGTGCGTTGCTGGAGTTTGATGACCAAACGCCTGAGCTGCAAAATGAAATCCGCGCCATGATGAAAGGTTTCGATTCTCCGCGTGAATTCTACGTAGGTCGTCTGACGGAAGGGATCGCGACGCTGGGTGCGGCGTTTTATCCAAAACGCGTCATCGTGCGTATGTCGGACTTTAAGTCCAACGAATATGCCAACCTGGTCGGCGGTGAGCGTTATGAACCGCATGAAGAGAACCCGATGCTGGGCTTCCGTGGGGCGGGCCGTTATGTTGCCGATAGCTTCCGCGACTGCTTTGCGCTGGAATGCGACGCAGTAAAACGTGTCCGTAACGACATGGGCCTGACTAACGTTGAAGTGATGGTACCGTTTGTACGTACCGTTGCTCAGGCGAAAGCGGTGGTGGAAGAGCTGGCACGCCAGGGGCTGAAACGCGGCGAGAACGGACTGAAGATCATCATGATGTGTGAGATCCCGTCTAACGCCTTGCTGGCTGAGCAGTTCCTCGAGTACTTCGACGGCTTCTCCATCGGCTCAAACGACATGACGCAGTTAGCGCTGGGTCTGGATCGTGACTCTGGTGTGGTTTCTGAACTGTTTGATGAGCGTAACGACGCGGTGAAAGCACTGCTGTCGATGGCGATTCGTGCAGCCAAGAAACAGGGTAAATACGTGGGTATTTGCGGCCAGGGACCTTCTGACCACGAAGACTTCGCGGCCTGGCTGATGGAAGAGGGGATCGACAGCCTGTCGCTGAACCCGGACACCGTCGTACAAACCTGGCTGAGTCTGGCTGAACTGAACAAGTAATATCATGCCTTATCCGGCCTATTCAACGTAGGCCGGATAAGATGCGTTAGCATCGCCATCCGGCGCTTTATCCTGTAATACTCTCCACGCTCAAACGCTGAATAATATCCTGACGAAGCTGGTATTTTTGTACTTTACCGGACGCCGTGCGCGGTAATTTCTCCACGATCACAATGTGCTCAGGGTATTTGTACTTTGCCACCCGCTTGCGGCTAAAAAAGGCCACCACTGATTCCAGCGACAACGAATGATGCGGCGGTTTTAGCACCACGTAAGCACACGACCTTTCACCTAAGCGTTCGTCCGGCATCGCGACAACACAAGCATCGTGAATGCGAGGATGCTGCAATAAAATATCCTCAACTTCGCGGCTGCTGATGTTTTCTCCACCACGGACAATGATATCTTTTTTCCGCCCGGTGATTTTGATGTACCCCGCATCGTCCATTCGGCATAAGTCGCCGCTGTAATACCAGCCGTCTTGATCCAGCGCGCGGGCGGTGAGTTCGGGTTCATCGAGGTAGCCCATAAACACATTGGGACCACGCGAAGCTTCTTCACCTTCTACCCCCGCGGGCAACGTATTGCGCGCTTCATCGACGACTTTAATTTCAACGCCTGCAGCGGCATATCCGTCCGTATTCATCATGCGAGAAAGAGAATCATCGAGATTGACCAGCGCATGTGGTGAACTCTCAGTCGAGCCATAAATGCTTAATAATTTTATGCCGAGCTGCTGGCAGTCATGGGCAATCTTCTGGGGAATGGTTGTGCCCCCACATAAGAAAAAGCGTAGTGATGAGATATCGCTTGGCCGCTTTTCCATGCTACACAACATGTCGTAGACGAAGGGTGTTGCGCCGAGCACACAGGTACAGCGCTGTTGCTCCAGCAGATCAAGACAGGCGGTTGGGGTGAAAATATCTAACAATACGCTGCGTGCGCCGATTAAAAACGGTGCGGTAACGCCATGCAGGAAACCGGTAGCATGTCCCAGTGGTGCGGGCATCAAAAACACATCCTGCCAGGTGAGATTGAGGCGGGCACAGTAGGCACGCTCGCTGGCAAGGATGTTGTTGTGGGTCAGCATTACGCCTTTTGGCATTCCCTCGGTACCGGAGGTAAACAACACCGCCGCCAATTCATCGGCGTGAACATTAATCGTCTGGGTTAAAGGCGGAGCTAAAAGCAGTTGACTGAGCGCCAGCGAGGTAGTTGCCGGAGCCAGTTTATCCACGGCAACGATCTGTTGCAGATGCGGCAACTGGTTTTGTAAGGGCAGGATCAGATCGACCGGTCGGGTCTGTTTAAACAGTGTCGGTGCGAAAAAAATCTTCGCTTTACACTTATTCAGCACCCATACCAGCTCTGCTTCACGCCACGCTGGCAGCAGCGGTACGGAAACGGCCCCGGTTTTCAGGCAGGCCAGGTAGATAATCGTAAACTCGCACCAGCCCGGTAACTGGAAGGCAATGCGATCGCCGGGTTGAATACCGCAGGCTAAAAACCAGGTTGCCAGACTGCTGGCCGCGCTGTCGAGTGCAGCATAGGTGTATGAAGCGCCATGGTTATCAACCACGGCGATTTTATCTGGCATGGCTCTGGCAGTTTGGTGCCAGTAATCGCCAAGCGAAGCATCTCCCCATAAACCCTGTTGTCGCCAGGCCTCGCGACGTTCGGCGTTAAACGTTAGTGTGATACTCATGAAGTTATTCCCTGGATGATTTCGGCATACATCTGACCGGATGGCCGGCGTGGCCGATCCGGTGTACTACAGGCAAAATCCGTTAGCCGTAGCGAAAATCAACGCCAAATGTTCCGACCGGATATTCCCATTGGTCGAGGATCGTGTCGCCGCACAGTACTCGACACGTTCCGCACTCCAGGCAACCAGCAGAATCAAAATGAATGTTTCCACTCTCGTCCTGCTTATACAGCCCGGCGGGGCAGGCTTTCAGCAGCTTGCGAAATTCATTAAGGTCTGGATGTTCGGCCAGGATAATGTGCGGGTGGCCTTCATCGACATTGAATTTATTGACGCCCAGTTTGACGTCAACGTTAACGGTATTGTCCTGATTCATAGTGCAGTTGCCCCCTTGATACCGTCTTTCAGTAAGTTCATCAGCCCGATTTGTTTTGCGTGGGACATAATCATCTTGCGAACCGGTTGATTTGGACGTCCGTCAACGGTGAACATATCGCTCATGATGTCGGCCACCATACGCGGATACTGGGTGAACAGCCGTGGGTTTTCCATTAGCGCCGGGATCTTGCGAAAATGCTGTAAATCACGCATTACACAGCCCTGTTCGAGCGCGCGCTTGTAGTCCATCAGGCTGTTGGCAGAGAAATCCTGGCGTTCTTTTGCTGCAATGGCTGTTTGGGCAGCGGCTTCTGCGGAAGCGATGGCCAAATCCATACCTCGCACCGTGAAACCCAGGTTCAAACAGAAACCGGCGGCATCGCCCACGATCATCACACCGTCATCGACCAGCTTTGGAACCATTGCCAGACCGCCTTCCGGAACCATATGCGCGGAATATTCCAGTAGTTCTCCACCGGCAATCAATGACCGAATAGTTGGATGTTGCTTAAAGTCTTCCAGCATTTGTGGAATACTTTTTGTGGCATGAGCAATATCCCCCAGACCACACACCAGACCCAGAGATATGGAGTCCTGGTTGGTATACAAAAATCCGCCTCCCATCAACCCATCAGACGGTGAGCCTGCAAACAGCCAGGCCGCGCCTTCATTACCTGAAAGGTTGAAGCGATCTGCAATGACCGCTGGAGGTAAGCCGATCAGCTCTTTTACGCCGACGGCATAGTGATGTGCAGAAGAGGGCGGAACCATCCCCAGGGAGCGCCCCAGCATAGAGTTGACGCCATCGGCAAGGATGACAATATTGGCTTCGAGGATATCGTCACCGGCCTGGACTCCGGTGACCTTATTACCTTCGCGGATCAGGGCATCGACGCGCACGCCGGGGATGAACTGCACGCCAGCTTGTTCCGCTTTTTCCATTAGCCACGGGTCAAGTCTGTTGCGCAAAACGGTATACGAATCCTGCGTTGGTGCGTCAGCTTTTTCACGATGGAAATCGAGAGTGACGGCGCTTTCTTCGGTCAGAAAGGAGATTTTTTCGCGGGTGACTTTACGCTCGAGCGGCGCTTCCTGCGCGAACCCCGGCATGATGCGCTCAAGACTATGTGCATAGAGTCTTCCGCCGGTCATATTTTTACTACCTGCACTGTTTCCGCGCTCGATGACCAGCACGTCCAGTCCGGCCTGAGCCATCACGTAGCCTGCAACCGTACCCGCCACGCCAGCACCGACCACAATGGCATCAAATTTTTCATCTGACATGCTTTATGCTCCCTTCCCGCTGCGAGGGCAGCGGGATATGTGCGTTAAAAGTGGGGTTAGCGGCTGAGATGCTCGATAAGAGCCGGAACGACTTTGTAGATGTCGCCGACCAGTCCGTAATCGGCGTAATTGAAAATAGGGGCTTTCTTATCTTTGTTGATGGCGACAATGACTTTCGCGCCGTTACCGCCGACCATATGCTGAATTTGTCCTGAAATGCCGAGGGTGAGGTAAAGGTCCGATTTCAGTAAAACGCCAGAAACGCCGATGTAGCGTTCGCGTTCCATCCAGTTTTCGCCTTCGGCAATCGGTCGTGAACAACCCACTTCTGCACCCAGTACAGATGCCAACTGGTGCACCATCTCCAGATCGTTTTGCGCAACCAGGCCGCGGCCCACACCCACCACACGTTTGGCTTTGCTGAGATCCACACTGCTCACGGATTTGGCGCGACGTTCCTGGCACATAATTTCATGGTGTGGTGCGATGTAAGGTGCAGAGACAACAGGGCAGGTATGTGAAGCATTAGCCTCTACCGGTTCAAGTACGCCTGGGGCAAGAGTGATAATTGCCTGAGTTGTTTTGATTTTTTCTTTGCCGAATGCCAGGCCACCGTACATACGGTGTTCTGCGAACAGTGAGCCATCATCAAGCGTTACCGACGTGGCGTCATTTACCATCGCTGCATTGAGTTGAATACTTAACCGTGCACCAAGGGATTTAGCGCGTTTAGTAGCTGGCATCAGCAATAGCCCGGTATGTTCTTGTATCAGGGCGGCGATGGTCTCGGCAAAATTTTCAACACGCTGTAAACCAGACGTTGTTTCAAGCACGACAATCTCATCGGCACCCAGAGGTTTAACCTGATTGGCCTGTTCGTTGCCTTGTACAATAAGGTGTACCTGTTCACCCCACAGGCGTGCGCCGGACATTAATTCTGCATAGCGTTCTACGTTATCGCTGAACACCCATACGTTAGCTAATTTACTCATGATAATTTCTCTCCGTTGGGCTTAGTTCAGGGCTTTTTTCAGATGTTCAGCCAGCTCGACGATGGCTTCTGCTGAGTCATTTTCCAGAATGATGTGCTTACGTTCTGTTTGTGGCGGAACGGTGAGGCTCACCAGTTCTGCTAACGGTGAGGCAGGTGTCCAGCCAATATCGCTGGCTTGCCACGGTGTGACCGGTTTTTTACCTGCGCCCAGAATGGCTTTCATCGAGGGAATACGCGGCGTGTTGATATCCGAGGTTACGCACAGCACGGCGGGGAGCGACAGTTCAATCACTTCAACTTCGTCTTCCAGCGTACGTTCAACCACAATGCGATCGCCGTTACGTTGGATGTTGCTGACGGCGTTAATCACCGGAAGTTGTAAGAGTTCGCCAACCAGTAAGCCAACCTGCTGGGCGTAGATGTCTCCAGACCCTTCGCCGAACAGCATCAGGTCGAATTCAATGTTTTTGGCCGCGCAGGCCAGCGCCTGAGCCGTGTCTCGCGGTAATGAATGCTCCAGTTGGGGATCCTGCACCATAAACAAACTGTCCGGCCCGCGGGACAGTACGTCTTTACGCACTTTGGAGTTTTGCAGTAGCGAGCCGCCAACCGTTAAGGCGACAATTTCATCACCTTCCGCGCTAAGTTGCGTCGCGGCCTCTATTGCATTCAAATCAAACTGACTGATTTTGGCATCGGCCCGGTCAAAGTTAAGCGAACGTTGTGGGGTAACAACAATGTCCTGTTCTTCAGGCACCAACTTAAAGCAGGTTATTAGTTTCATGGCATCTCCAGTGATTCTCGTGTGGATGATGACGGGGAGTGCCATCATCAACAGTAGGGAAAATTGACTGAAAATAGTGTGCGGCAGAGGGAGACTGTTTTCGACGGGGCAATCTGTTTTCATTCCCAACAATCTTGCAAAAAAAAGGACTTTAGGAATGCTGAGTTTATGAACGTAAAGAAGACGTCGGGTGTTAAAGTGATAAACATGGAAATAAAATCGAGGCGCTTTTTTGAGAAATGGATCATATTTTTATGCGATTCTGCACGCACTTTGTTTCTGGTGTGTAAATTATTATTGCTGACTTAATAACATTTATACTTTCCTATTATTTTAAAATAAAAACAATTTGCACGAGCAGCGTGCTGGAGTTGGAGGTGTCATCTTGCAGACGACGCAAATAATTTTGTTTCGCCTGGACAGAATAACGTTGTATAACGTCATCATCGTTTTTACTTTTCGATATTAATTATCCGCAAAATAACTGCCTTTCGGTGGAGGTTGTCATGTATCAACGCTGTTTTGATAATGCCATGGAGACCCTTTTTGAACAGGGGAAAACCCCGAGATTTTCGCGATTCGTCATCAGTGATGATCCTAACTGGGAGTCGGGCCATCATGTTCATGACAATGAAACAGAGCTTATCTATGTAAAAAAGGGTGTCGCAAGATTAATTATCGACTCTTCGCTGTATGTCGCGCATGCGGGTGACATCGTGGTGATAGAACAAGGGCGGTTACATGCGGTTGCTTCCGATAGCAGCGCACCTGCAACCACTTACACCTGTGCGCTCTACGGCTTTCGTTTCAACGACTGGCAGGAGAACCAACTCTTGCAGATGCACTCGTGTCCGGTTATTAGCGTCAGCCAGGGCAAAGAAGTTATTAAAAGTATCTTTAATGAACTGAGTGTTATGATCCCGCAGAGCAAGAATAACCTGACGTCTTCCGCTTATGACGCCTTCGCTTATGCATTAACCGTTTTATATTACGAAAACTTTAAAAATGCTTATCGTTCTGAGCAAGGGTATATTAAAAAAGATATCTTAATTAAAGATGTGTTGGTTTATTTAAATAACAATTTCCGAGAGAAAATTACGCTGGAACAGTTGTCTAAGAAATTTCGTGCCAGCGTGAGTTATATCTGTCACGAGTTTACTAAGGAATATCGTATTTCGCCGATTAATTATGTGATTCAGCGGCGAATGACAGAGGCAAAATTTGCCCTGACGAATACGGAGTCCTCGTTGGCAGAAATTTCCTGGCGGGTAGGGTATGAAAACGTCGATCACTTTGCCAAACTCTTTCAGCGGCATGTGGGTTGTACCCCCAGCGATTATCGTAAGCAGTTTAAAAATAACCTTGTAGAACAGGAATGTCTGATGCCAGAAATATGATTCACCTGGCACGTGCCGGATAACGCATTTGCGCTATCCGGCAAGCATTACTGCTTACTTATTCTGATAATCTTTCAGGATTTGGCGACCCGCGACGTAAATCATGATTTCATCTGTACCACCGCCAATGCGTTCACAGCGGACATCACGCCAGAAGCGGGAAACGCGTGCTTCGTCGGTGTAACCCAGCCCACCCATAATCTGAATGGCGTCATCAATCACTTCCATTGCAGTACGTGCACAATACAGTTTTGCCAGCGCTGCACTGGTGCGCAGAGACTGTTCCTGATCGGCCTGCCAGGCGACTTTTAACACCATATTGCGCATGTTATCGATTTTAATCGCCATCAGCGCCAGTTTTTCCTGGATCATCTGATTGTGACCAATTGGCTTACCGAATGCGATGCGCTGGTTGGCGTAACGGGCGGCATCTTCGAAGGCGCATTCAGCAAAACCGGTACTGCGCGCAGCGTTGATCAAACGTTCCATCTCGAAGTTGTACATGACGTTGAGGAAACCCATGCCTTCCTCTCCGACCATATCACTTTCATCCACTTCAACGTCATCAAGATAGACTTCGCATGTGCTGAGCATATGCCAACCGATTTTGTGCAGCGGATTAACCTTAATGCCGGGTTTCTTCGAATCGACCCACCACAGCGTAAAGGCTTTTTTCGGATCTTTTGGTTCTGGATCGCGGGCCAGTACCAGCATATATGGATACTCTTTCGCGCCGGTGATAAAGGTTTTCTGCCCGTTGAGATAGACCTTACCGTTTTTGCGAGTGTAACTGGTGGTCGCGCTGTTGTTGTCGGAACCCGCTCCCGGTTCGGTTAATGCCAGCGCATACGCTGGATCGCCAGTTTCCATGGTGCTTTCTGCGGTCTTACGCAGCTGTTCGGCGGATCCAAAACGACGCATACTGTGAATGCACTGACCGTTAGTGATCAAAAAAGCGGGTGCGCCGCATTTTGAAACTTCCATCAGCGCCAGCATCTGTGTGACGTAATCCGCCGGGATGCCACCAAACTCTTCCGGAACGCCCAGCATCGAAATACCGTTGTCCGCCAGGGCACGCATAAACTCTTTCGGGTAGGTCGCCGTCTGATCACAGGTACGGAAATATTCTTCCGGGAAATTGCTGGTAATCAGTTCTCGAATACTGGCAAGTAGCAGTTCTTGTTCTTCAGTTAAAGAAAAGTCCATCAGGGTACTCCTTTTAATTGGCGGCGTCGGGTAATACAAAACCCATCGAGGCATCGATAAATAATCTTTCGTCCATCAACTTCAGATTTGGCGAAATAATTGGCGTGAAATCCATCTTGTCCAGGATGTCTTCCTGTAAAGAGACTCCCGGTGCAATTTCGATTAAATGGAGACCATCTGCTTTTAACGTAAATACAGCGCGTTCAGTGATGTAACGCACATCAAGTCCACGTTCGAGAGCAATTTTTCCGCTGAAAGTCACTTCAGGTAATTCGTTAACGAATTTTTTCACCCGACCTTCCTGCACGATATTTAGCTTGCCATCGGCAACTTCTGTTTTCAGGCTTCCGGCTGTTAACGTGCCGCAGAAAATAATTTTTTTGGAGGTGGCGCTAATATCGATAAAACCGCCGGTACCCATGATTTTGCCATTGAATTTGTGTACGCCGACGTTGCCGTGGCGATCCACTTCGGCAAAACTTAAATAGCACACATCCAGCCCACCACCGTGATAGAAGTCAAACTGGGAGGTCATATCCAGAATGGCACGGGTGTTGACGTTGGCACCGAAAGCAATACCTTGAGAGGTGATGCCGCCAATCGGACCCGTTTCGACTGTCAGAATAAAATCGTCAGCACAGCCTTCTTCGCGCGCGACGAGGCCAATGCCATCGGCAATCCCTACGCCAACGTTGCCGACAGCACCTTTGCGCATTTCAAACAGGGCGCGTCTGGCCACCAGTTTACGCTGATTGAGCGGCAGGGCAGTCTGTTGGCTGTCATCGAGAACAAAATCGCCAGAGATAAAGCGGTTAACCGGCGCGCCACCGTACAGTTGCGTTTGGTCGGGGTCGATGACCACAATATCGACCAGATAGCCTGGAATACGTACCGACTTCGGATGCAACGTGGCTTTCTTCACCATTTTTTGCACCTGCATCATAACAATGCCGCCGTTATTGTGTACGGCCTGGGCAATCACCAGCGCATCGAGATACATAACTTCATCTTCAAAGGTGGCGTAACCTTCACTGTCACAGGTGGTGGCGCGAATAAAGGCGATGTTTGGCGCAATGGCTTTGTAATACAGGTACTCTTTGTTATCAATTTCCACCAATTTGATCAGATCTTCGGTGGTCACTTCATTCAGCTTACCGCCCTGTTGGCGAGGGTCAACAAATGTACCGATGCCGATATCACTAAGGATCCCCGGCTGGTGAGCCGCCGATGCACGCAGGGTTTGGGTTAATACACCCTGAGGATAGTTATAGGCAGCAATTTTATTTTGTTCCGCCAGGTCGGAGATTCGTGGTGATTGTCCCCAGTGTCCGCATAATGCCCATTTGACTAAGCCTTCCTGTGCCAGCGGGCTAATTCCCCGGTCGGCACGGTCACCCAGACCTGTAGGACTAATCAACGCTAAATTTCGTGGTGACTGAGAGTTTTTATATTTTTCAGCCAGTGCATTAATTAATGTTGTTGCTTCGAGAATACCCCCGCCTGCACCTAATACACAAAGAGTTGCTTCATCAGGAATATAATTGACTGCATCTGCAGCGGATAATACGGGTACCCGACCATCTATACGATTTGGCCTTGAAAATTTCATGTGAACTCCAGATTATATGCGTGCGTCTACCTGTCGCTATATTCGACAATAATAATGTGAGTTATATAATAACGCTTAATTACCGGCCAGATATCCGTGGTTAGACGAATATCTGGGGTAGGGCAATACTGATATTTATATGGATATATCTGTAATTAAGCCTGATGCAATATTGTCAATACAGTACGCAGGTCGGTGACCGAAATTTGTCCTGGTGCGGAGGCTTTTTTTACTGCCCCAAAGGTTGCCGCTGAACCGAAAACCTCACCAGACAGACGTGAAATCACCCCTGTTTTAGCCATCGACATGGTGATTATCGGGCGATCGGCATAGCGTTCTTGCATTTCCAGCGTGGCACTAAGCAGCGTCAGAACATCCGCTTTATTTTGCGGCATCAAGGCAATCTTCGGAATATCTGCGCCCAGCTCCTGCATTTTACGCAGGCGCTGGACAATCTCTTCCGCGGCTGGTGTCTTATGAAAATCGTGATTGGACATAATCACAAAGACATTTTTCGCGTGCGCATGCTCGACGGTCGCTTTGACCAGTTCGTCTCCGGTAAACAGTTCCAGATCGATCATATCCACCAGACCGCTGTCTACTGCCGCGCGGTTAAGTGCAATATAGTGCTCAACAGACAGAGCCTGTTCACCGCCTTCTTTGGCGCTACGGAAGGTGAAAAGCAGTGGTTTGTCAGCCATCACATCGCGGATGGTGCGCGCAGCTTCCAACACCGCCTCAATGGAAGAGACATCGGTGAAATGGTCTACGCGCCATTCCAGAATGTCGAAATCCGCTTCGCGATAGGCCAGCGCTTCGCTTTTTACCGTTGCGATGTCTTTACCCATCAGCGAGACAATGATCTTCGGCGCACCCTCGCCAATAACGAGGTTTCTTACGGTTACGGTTTTCATTGATTACCCTTTAACTATTGTACAAATGCTTGCCCGTCAGGCGGCAAAACCCATAACCTGTTTCACATACTCCAGTGGGAAATCTTTCCCGGTCCAGAGCTTGAACTGTTCAGCCCCTTGCCACAACAACATGCCGTAACCATCAATTGTTTTGCAACCAGCACTTTGTGCCTGCTGCAATAATTTGGTCATATGCGGGTTGTAGACGCATTCGGTTACCAGTAGTTCCGGACGCAGCAGGGAAACGTCGGTCACGAGAGATTCATTTTCCAGCGGCTTCATGCCGACTTTAGTGCCGTTGGTCAAAATATCTGCGCTGGCAAGTGCGTCAGCAAAAGCCTGGCGATCGGCGAGATCGATAACGGTGACCACGCAGTCGGTGTTTTCATTGACGCGTTTGGCAAACTCCTGCGCTTTGGCAAAAAACTCATCCTGGCGGTTAAAGAGTTTAATTTCTTTGATGCCTTCAATCGCTGCCTGTGCACCAATGGCCGTCGACGCACCGCCTGCGCCCAACAGTACCATGGTTTTACCTTTGATATCGAAACCACTTTCCTTAATTGCACGAATATGACCCGTGCCATCGGTATTGTAACCGCGCAGATAACCATCATCATTGACGATAGTATTAATTGCGCCGACCAGTTTGGCAGCAGGCGTTAATTCATCAACATATTCACATGCCAGCTGCTTGTTGGGCATTGAGACCCCGGTACCACGCATCTTTAAGGCCTTCAGCCCGGCAATTGCATTAGCAAACGTTGAGTTATCGACTTCAAATGCCATGTAAGTGAATGGCAATCCCGCTTTTTCTAATGCCTTATTTTGCATTTCAGGCGACAGACTGTGTCTGATAGGGTAGGCCATCAAACCAATCAGTTCATATTTAGCAGTTACGTCCATTTGATACTCCTTCTAAACAATTTATTGAAAATAACGCTCGCCCAACCGCACATCATTTTTGGGGATATCAAATACGCGGTAGTAACGAATAAAGACGATGATGGCGGTGACAAAAGCCAACAGAGCAAATGCAAGGTCCAGCAAAATAATGTATTGCAGACCAATGTTAGAGAGGTACCCGGTGATTAATGGGATAATAAAGTTGGCTACGCCACCCATCATCATATAAATACTGGTGACTTTGGCTTTGCTCTTGGGAAAGAACTCAGACATCACCGAGACACCGAGCTGTAAAATACCGCCAGCGGCAGAGAATCCAATGAGAAATGAACCAGCGTTACATACCAGCGGAGATGGGTATAAATAGATGACGGCTGCGGTGATGGTTGCCAGTCCGGCGTTAAATACATTCGCCCAAATAGGCCGTACCCATTTTTTCAACAGCGCGGCAAAGATAAATACGCAGACCAATGAACCCATACTGTAGTAAGAGATTGTCTTCAGTGCGTCGGATTCTGCCATGCCGGCAAAAGCCATCGCATATTTCGGCATCCAGACCACGATGACGTAAAAAGTCGAAAAGGCAGCAACACCAAACATGACGGATGCCACACCTTCCAGCCAGACCAACGGCTTACTGTTCATCTGTGGCAGATCTTTGGCGATGCCAGCATCCACCATCTGGCCAGGGAAGCGACTTTTTAGCAGCATCAAGGTAATGACTACAAACAACGCCCCCGGGATAATGACCGCATAACCGTACCAGATATGGTTGAGCAGCATGGTGCTGACGACGATGGGGTAGATCATCTGCCCAAACGAGACCATAGCTTTCACCAGGATAACGGCTGAGCCAGAGGCTTTAGAGAAGCATTCCATTAACGCCGGGTACCCACCGGTATCCAGTGCCGAGTTTGCCACGCCAACGCAAACGGCCAGAATAAAGGCAATCATCAGATTAGGGCTGGCGGGAATACCGAAGAAGAACAGTATATAAAGAATCGCCCCTAACAGAATGATAGCCCGACGACCAAATTTATCTGAGAGCACGCCAAAGAATAAGATGCTCACTAGTCGCCCCAGACCAATGCCTGAAATCAAATAGGCAATTCCTGCATTGTCGGTGGAAAACTTTTCTGCAAGAGAGGTCATATTTTGCGCCAGTGTTATGACGCTAATACCGTGTAGGAAATAACTTAAATAAATACAGGTTATCGCCAAAAGAAATGGCGTATTAAAGGTCTTGCTTTGAGACATTTTCACAACTCCTTGCGGATTTTAAAATTGTTCTGTGCTCGTCGATATTGTTTAAATTGCGGCGACCTTGTAATTAATATACCGGGCGGCAGCCACAGAACCTACATAGCATGGCGTTTAAGTTACCAGGTATATTGCATAACACACTGTGAAATTGAACTCTGCCAGCCGGTGTTTTGCTGATGTTTTAAAATATATGCCAATTATTTTGCAGAAGGGGGGAACAATATTGCATCCACGCTATTCTACGGCTTGTATCATTTTTAGCTGATGCTTTGACGCGATGTGGCTGCGATAACCAATAAACAACGCCAACAGGAACCCGACAGCAGCTATGCCAGTATCAAACCACATGATGTGAGCAATACTGGTTTCTGAGAGTTTTGCTGTTATCAATGGAATGGTGAAGGTCGCAATGCTGCCCGCGCTATAGTAAATCCCGGTCGCTTTACCCTTCGCATGCGGAAAGCGTGCGGCCATAAGCGTTAAACCGATTTGCACAACGCCCCCGGCGGAAGAAAAACCGATGACAAACGCAAATATAATGACCACGTAGGGTGTCGGATGCAGACAAACCATCAGCAGTGCGACAAATGAGATAAACGTATACAGCATCAGCATCGATGTCGCGCGTTCTGCTTTTCGCGCCAGCGGGGCGGTGATCAGCACACACAGTAGAGAGCCGCAGGTATAAATGCTTAACAGTTTGATAGATAACGTATAGGACATTCCGGCGACAAACTGTCCGTATTGCGCCAGCCACTGGCTTACCAGGTAAAATGTTGCCATTGCGATGTAGCCGTACAGGGTGTAACTGGCAAGGTCGAGCAGGGAGCAACGATGTTCAGGTTGTGCGGTTTCCCGTTCTGCAGGTTGAGCCCGGATGACGGTATGAGGCCCGGGGTGTGGCGGAAACCGACAGCGAAACAAAAACACGCCGTTGAGTATCATAACGGCTGCAGCCAGCAGGAAGGACCAGCCAAACCAAAGTTCGGCCCACACCAGCAGACTGATAATCATTGGCAGCAGGAATTGACCGCTGGAGACGAAGGCTTTTATCAAAATATTGGCCGTGCTGGGTGAGCGGGGGAACGCCTCCATCAGGCTGGGATAGGTTCCGGCATCGAGAAAACTGTTTGCCATTCCTGCTAAAAAACCAAAAGCATAGGCAAGAACAATACTGTGAGTATTTATGATGCCAATAAAGAAAATCAGGTAGCAGCTCATACCAAGGATAATAAATGGTCTGCGACCGTAGCGATCGGAAAGCATCCCTGCCACTAATAAAACGCTTAAGCGGCCGATACCGAGTGAGGAAATAACAATCGAGACGCCCGCGGCATTGGTTTGCCACTGTTGTTCCAGCGAAGACATATTGAGGCTCATCAGAATGACCCCCATGCCGTGAACCAGGTAATTTAGGTACAGCCCTATCGCAGTGGAGAAATAGGTGTTTTTCATAATGTGTTACTCAGCGAAGAGGCTAAATAGGTATGGCGTTGCAATCTCTTAACACATACGCTCGAGATCGTGAGCATAGAGTTCAACAGCAGCCGACTGATAGATTTTCCAGTCGAGAAAACCATCTTGGTGATAAACCGCCTGAAAAGCGTTCAGATCGGGGAAAAAACGCATGGTGTTATTACCGATACGGTTATTTATTTTGTCGATAATTGCATTAATTCTTAACTTCCTCCTTGCTTTCATTTCTGAACAAATGCGGATGATGTCTTCTGGAATTTCTCTTTCACCCTTTTCCCATTGTTGCCAGGCGGCAACATTGTCATCGCGCGCGATATACCTGGCGCTTTCTTCCACCGTCATAGCAAAAATATGGCGGATCGCCTGTAGTTCTAATGCGTTCATTATTTGGTCACTTCATAAAAGACGGTGGAATAGTAATAACATTGCTGTGGATATTTCGGCTTGAAGAGAGTCACAGTATTTTGTGCAATATTATTTGTTCCTTGACGGGGAAGATAATGTGTTGGTGCGTTAAGGTTGGTGGAGTGGCGCGTGAAGGATAAAAAAAAGCCCATCGTGGGAGATGGGCAAAGACTACACACAGCAATTCGTTGTTTCACTCAGGGGATTTCCATGCTTATAAATCAATGTGTTGATCTAAAGCCATGGGCTAATAGTAGGCATAGTGATTTTTTACGTCGATCAGATTCATCTCAATAGTTTAAAAACTGTAAAGAATTTGCGACACAAATGATTATTTAA
Source organism: Citrobacter sp. C13 (assembly GCF_014596815.2). NCBI lineage: Bacteria > Pseudomonadati > Pseudomonadota > Gammaproteobacteria > Enterobacterales > Enterobacteriaceae > Citrobacter > Citrobacter sp. C13. The sequence continues at coordinate 2,718,438 of NZ_CP115024.1, read as the reverse complement.
AGAAGGACGAGGTTGGGTCTAATCCCGCAAGAGGGAGGATTGATTAGTATTGTTAAACAATCAGGCGGCGCTGCCGCCTGATGTTGGATTACTTATTGCGTTCGATTTCAGCAATTTCTTCGAGGATTTCATCCGGATTGGTACCTGGCGCAGGGGCTTCGTTTACCCAGGCGGAGAACAGACGCCAGGAAACGGCCAGTACCACTGGGCCGATAAACAGACCAATCATGCCGAAGGCAATCAGTCCACCGATGACCCCGGAGAGAATCAGGATCAGTGGCAAATCGGCACCCATACGAATCAGCATCGGTCGAATCACGTTATCCAGTGTTCCGACCACGCCGCTCCACACCAACAGCACGGTGCCCCAGGTGGAATCCCCCGTCCAGTATAGCCAGATAATGGCCGGAATCAGCACCGGCAACGGCCCCAGCTGCACCAGACAAGACAGGATCATCAATACCGCCAGCAGCGTGGCGTAAGGCACGCCGGTTACCGCCAGACCAATTCCCCCGAGCACTGCCTGCACCAGAGCGGTGACCACAACGCCTAATGCGACTGCGCGAATGGCTTGCGCGGCCAGCAAAATGGCAGCATCGCCACGTTTAGAGGCAAGACGGCAAGCGAAGTGACGAATACCTAATGCGACCTGTTCACCGCGCCAGTACAACAGGGCACTGAACAGCAGCATCAGACCACAGTGCATCATAAAGCGGCCGATATGCGCGGCCTGACCGACGAACCAGGTGGTGGTGGTACCGATATAAGGACGAACCTTGGCCATAATGGCCGAGCCGCCCATATCCAGTAAGCTGTGCCATGCGCCATACATTTTGGCACCCACCAGTGGAATGCTGTTCAACCATGCCAGATCCGGTAGCGTCATATCACCTGCGGTTACGGCATGGATTAGCGGCCCGCTGCCATCGACGATACTGTTAACCAGCAGCGCGATGGGGATGATGAACAACAGCACTAACAACAGCGTCATCACCAGTACGGCAAGTGAACGGCGTCCCCAGAGCAATTTTTGTAAGCGTAGCAGGATAGGCCAGGTCGCAATGACAATCGTGCCTGCCCAGGCAAAACCAAGGATAAAGGGCTGAACAATCCAGAGACAGGCCACAATCAGGATGGCTAAAAACAGCACCGATAGCAGCACTTGTGCAATATCCCTGGGCTGACGGAAATTTACCATAAATACTTTTCACCTTTGTCTTTGCGCCAGAACGTTGACGCGACGTGAATACTTAAATGACACCCTGTAATGATGAGCAATTTCAGCGGTTTTGAACAGGCGGATTCTGCCTGTAAATCTGCTGAGCGTATTAGAAAAAAATGTGATACAACAAACAAAGCAACACGCAAACGATTAAATTCACAACACAGACCGCAGGAAAGGGTCACTATAATGATTCCACAAATTTCTCAGGCGCCAGGTGTCGTTCAACTGGTGCTCAATTTTTTGCAGGCACTGGAGCAGCAAGGATTCACGGGTGATACGGCAACGAGCTATGCCGATCGTCTGACAATGTCGACGGATAACAGTATTTATCAGCTGCTTCCTGATGCTGTCGTTTTCCCTCGTTCAACCGCAGATGTGGCGCTAATCGCCCGTCTGGCGGCAGAACCGCTTTTCTCGTCGTTGATTTTTACCCCACGCGGCGGCGGCACCGGGACCAACGGTCAGGCGCTGAATCAGGGCATTATTGTTGATATGTCCCGCTATATGAGCCGCATTATTGAAATCAACCCGCAAGAAGGTTGGGTGCGGGTAGAAGCCGGGGTGATAAAAGACCAGCTCAACCAGTTTCTGAAGCCATACGGCTATTTCTTTGCCCCCGAATTATCCACCAGTAACCGGGCAACGCTCGGCGGGATGATCAACACCGATGCGTCCGGGCAAGGATCGTTGGTTTACGGTAAAACTTCCGATCATGTGTTGGGCATCCGTGCGGTGCTGATGGGCGGTGATATTCTGGATACCCAGCCCATGCCGGTCGAGCTTGCCGAAATGCTGGGTAAAAGCAATACCACGATTGGCCGTATCTATAAGACCGTTTATGAGCGTTGTCGTGATAACCGACAGCTGATCATGGATAAATTCCCGAAACTTAATCGCTTCCTGACGGGTTACGATCTGCGGCACGTCTTTAACGATGAGATGACCGAATTTGATTTAACCCGCATTCTTACCGGCTCTGAAGGTACGCTGGCGTTTATCACCGAAGCCCGCCTTGATATCACGCCACTGCCCAAAGTCAGACAGTTGGTTAACGTTAAGTACGATTCGTTTGATTCGGCGTTGCGTAACGCGCCGGTGATGGTGGAAGCGCGCGCACTGTCGGTAGAAACCGTCGACTCCAAAGTACTCAATCTGGCGCGTGAAGACATCGTCTGGCACTCGGTAAGCGAACTGATTACCGATGTAGCGGATAAAGAGATGCTGGGCCTGAATATTGTCGAGTTTGCCGGTGACGACGAAACCTTGATTAATTCGCAGGTCAGCGCACTCTGCGAACGCCTGGATGGGTTAATCGCTCGTCAGGAAGCGGGCGTTATTGGCTGGCAGCTGTGTACCGAGCTGGCGGGTGTCGAGCGTATTTACGCCATGCGTAAAAAGGCCGTCGGTCTGCTGGGCAATGCAAAAGGTTCAGCGAAGCCAATTCCATTTGCCGAGGATACCTGCGTTCCACCGGAGCATCTGGCTGACTATATTGCCGAGTTTCGCGCGCTGCTCGACAGCCATGGTCTGAGTTACGGCATGTTCGGCCACGTGGATGCTGGCGTGCTGCACGTCAGACCGGCGTTGGATATGTGCGACCCGCAGCAGGAAGTGCTGATGAAACGCATTTCTGATGATGTCGTCGCGCTGACGGCAAAATATGGCGGTCTGTTGTGGGGTGAGCACGGGAAAGGTTTCCGTGCGGAATACAGTCCGGCATTTTTCGGTGATGAACTGTATCGTGAACTGCGCAAAGTGAAATCGGTGTTTGATCCGCAAAACCGGCTCAATCCCGGCAAAATCTGTCCACCGGAAGACGTTGATGCGCCGATGATGAAAGTGGACGCGGTGAAACGCGGAACGTATGACCGTCAAATCCCGCTGGCCGTACGCCAGGAGTGGCGTGGGGCAATGGAGTGTAATGGCAACGGGTTATGCTTTAACTTCGATGCGAAAAGCCCCATGTGTCCGTCGATGAAAATCAGCCTTAACCGTATCCATTCTCCGAAAGGGCGAGCTACGCTGGTACGTGAATGGCTGCGTCTGTTGGCCGATCGCGGGATCGATCCTGTGCAACTGGAAAAAGAGCTACCGGAGAAACGCGCCAGTTTACGCACGCTGATTACCCGTACCCGCAACAGCTGGCATGCACGCAAGGGCGAATACGATTTCTCGCACGAAGTAAAAGAGGCGATGTCAGGGTGCCTGGCGTGTAAAGCCTGTTCCACACAGTGTCCGATTAAAATTGATGTGCCGGAGTTTCGCTCACGCTTCCTGCAGCTGTACCACACGCGTTATCTGCGCCCGTTGCGCGATCATATGGTGGCGACCGTTGAGAGCTATGCGCCGTTAATGGCGCGGGCGCCTAAAACGTTTAACTTCTTCATCAATCAGCCGCTGGTGCGAAATCTGGCTAAAAAGCACATTGGAATGGTTGATTTACCGCTGTTGTCTGCGCCGTCGCTGCAACGCCAACTGGTGGGACATCGTTCCGCCAATATGACGCTGGAACAGCTCGAATTACTCAGCCTCGAGCAAAAAGCCCGTACGGTGCTGGTGGTGCAGGACCCTTTCACCAGCTATTACGATGCGCAGGTGGTCGCTGATTTTATACGTCTGGTAGAAAAACTGGGTATGCAGCCGGTACTGCTGCCGTTTTCGCCAAATGGCAAGGCGCAGCACATTAAAGGCTTTTTAAACCGTTTTGCCAAAACGGCGAAAAAGACATCCGAGTTTCTTAACCGTGTAGCGAAGCTGAATATTCCGATGGTGGGAGTTGATCCGGCGCTGGTGCTTTGTTATCGCGATGAATACAAGCTGGTGCTGGGAGAACTGCGGGGTGATTTCCATGTGCTGCTGGCCAACGAATGGTTATCGAAAGCTGTGGAAACACAGCAGTCAGTCGCTGTTGGCGGTGAACCGTGGTACTTCTTTGGCCACTGTACCGAAGTGACGGCTTTGCCGGGCGCGCCTGCACAGTGGGCGACTATTTTTGCTCGCTTTGGCGCAAAGCTGGAGAACGTCAGCGTGGGGTGCTGTGGTATGGCTGGCACCTACGGGCACGAAGTGAAAAATCACCAAAACTCATTGGGGATCTATGAGTTATCATGGCACCAGGCAATGCAACGATTGCCACGTAACCGTTGTCTGGCTACAGGGTACTCCTGTCGCAGCCAGGTTAAACGCGTTGAAGGTACGGGCGTTCGCCACCCATTACAGGCACTGCTGGAGATTATAGGATGATCTGGAAACGTGAAGTCACACTCGAGGCGCTCAATGCCATGGGTGAAGGAAATATGGTTGGGTTGCTCGATATTCGTTTTGTGCACATTGGCGACGATACGCTGGAAGCGACGATGCCGGTGGACCATCGTACCAAACAACCCTTTGGGTTGTTGCACGGCGGCGCATCCGTGGTGCTGGCGGAAAGCATTGGTTCGGTAGCGGGATACCTGTGTACACAGGGTGAGCAGAAAGTGGTGGGTCTGGAGATCAACGCCAACCATATCCGTTCTGCGCGGGAAGGGCACGTCAGGGGCGTATGTCGCGCGTTACATACTGGTTCTCGTCACCAGGTGTGGCAAATAGAAATCTTCGATGAGCAGGGACGATTGTGCTGCACGTCGCGTCTGACGACCGCAATTTTGTGATGCATATTGCTTTTGGTCATTATCTGCACAGGGAATGGTGTTATACTGTGCAGGTTTTGAACACAAGCGAGGATGATATGTCTACCCAATTAGACCCGGCCCAACTGGCAATAGAGTTTTTACGTCGTGATAAAACCGATCTTTCACCGGCTCAGTACCTGAAAAGGCTGAAACAGCTTGAGCTGGAGTTTGCAGATCTGTTAGCACTCTCTTCAACTGAACTGAAAGAAGAGATCTATTTTGCCTGGCGCATGGGCGTTCATTGATTCCGGTATGCTTATCGTAACGAAACCCCGACACGCGTTCGGGGTTATTTTTTGCCTTAAATCTTCATTACCACTTCATCTCGCCACTGTTAACCTTCGCACTTAGTTCCAGCGAGCTTACGTCTGCAAGGCCTGGCCATGCTGCCGTCATGGTTTTAATCACATAGTCCGATCCTTTCTTCGCCCCTAGCGCCTGCTCAAACGACTGCAAATAGTCCTGAGTGAAGCGGATCGCTTTATCGCCGGTTGAGCGTTCACCAATGTAATGACCCGGGACCACCTGAGTGGGCTGTAAGCTCTGCATTTCACGCAGTACGTTACGCCATGCACTGCGCTGTTCTTCAGACTGTGTATCCGCAGTCCAGACGTGTATACCGGAAGCCACGCCTGTGCCGCCAATAATGGCGCGATTCGCCGGGATCCAGATATACGCTGCATAATCGTTGGCGTGACGCAGTTCCAGCGTTTCGCCATCAACCGTGAACTGCGTTTGCGTAGTCGCCTGCGGAACGGTGAGCGATGTTGGCGCGCCGTCCTTCATTTGCGGGCCCCAGAACTGCAGCTTGGCCTCTTTGGTGGCGCGGATATGGTCTACCACCTGCGGCGTTGCCAGGACTTTTACCTGTGGGAAGGCTTTGACGATGGGTTGCAGACCAAAATAGAAATCCGGATCGCCGGAAGTGATCACGATAGCCTTCAGCGTTTTACCGCTGGCGCGAATCATCTGAACCAACTGTTCGCCATCTTTGGTGCTGAACTGGGCGTCAAACAAAATCGCCTCTTTTGGGCCAGACACCAGCGTCGAAGAAACCGGGAAAATAGCCTTATCCTGTGGATTATAGACGTCCAGCTGTAGCGGCGCGGCGAAAGCTGAAGACGCAAACAGAGGTAACAGCAGAGCCAGAGTTTTAATTTTCATACCAGGTAACCTTGTGCAGGAAATTGTCTTTTGATAGTTCCCGTATTTTAAGGCAATTCGGATCTGTTAGAATTCCCTCATTAGGACATGCTGAGTTTCATAAAACGATCGGATGGGATGCAATGGACAGAGTGATGGCGGCAACGGTATTCAACCATATCTGTGATTTGGGCAGTCTGAGTGCCGCCGCGCGTGCGCTGGGGCTTTCCCGTCCGATGGTCAGTCGTTACCTCGACGAGATGGAAAAATGGGCAGGCGCAAGGCTTATCCATCGCTCATCGCGTCGCTTGACGATCACGCCCGCAGGTGAAGAGGCATTAGTGAAAACACGTTCTCTGGCGCAACTTTCGCTGGATATTGGTGCCGCCAGTGCCGCGCAAATTCCCTCCGGCACGCTACGTGTGGCCTGCGCCCATTTTACTGCCATGCATATTCTTGCTCCGGTTCTGCCGTCGTTTATGGAGCAATATCCGCAATTACGTATTGAGGTGGAGATCAATAATCAACCGGTAAGCCTTGTGGGGGAACGCATCGATGTGGCGATCCGCATAACGGAAAATCCCGAGCCAGGAACCATCGCCCGTCGGTTGGGCGACTGTAAATCGGTACTTTGCGCGTCCGCAGATTATTTGCATCAACATGGCACGCCTGAGACAATCGACGATCTCACACGGCACAATTGCCTTTACTACAGCGGTTTTGCCGGACAATCCTGGCACTTTGTGGATGCTCAGGGGCAGTCTGTCTCCGTTGCAATCAAAGGGAATTTGAGTGCAGGGATCTCTTCGCTGCTCTGCGAGTCGGCGGTGTCAGGAATGGGGATCGCGTTGGTGCCAGAGCTGGAGGCGCAGGAAGGGCTGGCGCAGGGAAAGCTAATTCGATTACTGCCAGAACTTCAACCTAAATGCCTGCCGATTTATGGTTTATACCTTTCACGTGAACATCAACCCGCAGGGCTACGCCTGCTGCTGGACACGCTCAGTGAGGCACAGTGTTAAATATGTGATTGAACGCGTTTATAAAAGAGTCAAACCGCAATTAGTGTTAAAAAAAACTAATCAGTGTATGAGATTCTTCTTATCGCCCCTTCAAGAGCTAAGCCAATATGAGTGCCGGAGATAAGCGCCGGATGGGGCCGGAACCCTTAAGCCTGCCAACAAGCAGACTTAAGGGTTTTTTGTTGCTTGTTTATTATTTGAATTGTTTTTCCCTACCTTCATCCCCACCTATCCCTTAAATAGACATTTTCTATACATCTTTTGTCATTTGACCTGACTGAACGATTGGGTTTTCATAATCCATTATTAATCAATGCATTGAAAAAAATAATCCATCCCTGTAAACCCTCGCTGCAGGGTCTATGCTTAGTAAAAGTAGCCAAAAAGGGCGATTAACCCGAATGCCCCTGCTGTTGAGGGGTTGAAGTGATAATCATTATCACTAACATGATGTTATAGCTTTAAAGCTAGTGACTCGAGGTAACCCTATGGAATTGCATTCAGGAACATTTAACCCGGACGATTTTGCCTGGCGTGGACTGACGTTAACGCCAGCGGCTGCGGCGCATATCCGTGAGCTGGTGGCAAAGCAACCTGACATGTTGGGCGTACGGTTAGGCGTGAAGCAAACAGGGTGCGCGGGATTCGGCTACGTGCTGGATACCGTCCGCCAACCCGAAAAAGACGATCTGCTGTTTGAAACGGAGGGCGCCAGACTTTACGTACCGTTACAAGCGATGCCGTTCATTGACGGCACAGAAGTCGATTTCGTTCGCGAAGGATTAAACCAGTTATTTAAATTTCATAACCCGAAAGCCCAGAACGAATGCGGCTGTGGCGAAAGTTTTGGGGTATAGGCGGTACTATGTCTCGTAATACTGAAGCAACTGACGATGTCAACACCTGGGCTGGCGGGCACCTTAATTACAAAGAGGGCTTCTTCACCCAACTGCAAACCGATGAGCTGGCAAAAGGAATCAATGAAGATGTCGTGCGCGCGATTTCGGCAAAACGAAATGAACCCGACTGGATGCTGGAATTTCGCCTGAATGCCTTTAAAGCGTGGCTGACCATGGAAGAACCACACTGGCTTAAAGCGCATTACGACAAACTGAATTATCAGGAGTACAGCTATTACTCCGCACCTTCCTGCGGTAACTGCGATGAAACCTGTGCGTCTGAACCGGGAGCGGTACAGCAAACGGGCGCGAATGCATTTTTAAGCAAAGAGGTTGAGGACGCATTCGAACAGCTTGGCGTGCCGGTACGTGAAGGCAAAGAAGTGGCGGTTGATGCTATTTTCGACTCGGTATCGGTAGCGACCACCTATCGCGACAAACTGGCGGAGCAGGGCATTATTTTCTGTTCGTTCGGTGAGGCCATTCACGATCATCCTGAGCTGGTAAAACAGTACCTGGGCACGGTTGTCCCCGGCAATGACAATTTCTTTGCCGCGCTGAATGCGGCGGTGGCATCTGACGGCACGTTTATTTATGTACCGAAAGGCGTGCGTTGCCCAATGGAGCTGTCGACCTATTTCCGTATCAATGCGGAAAAAACCGGGCAGTTTGAACGCACCATTCTGGTTGCGGATGAGGGCAGCTACGTCAGCTATATCGAAGGCTGTTCAGCCCCGGTGCGCGACAGTTACCAACTACACGCGGCGGTGGTGGAAGTCATCATCCACAAAGATGCCGAAGTGAAATACTCCACGGTGCAAAACTGGTTTCCCGGCGATGGCAATACGGGCGGTATTTTGAATTTCGTCACCAAGCGCGCACTCTGCGAAGGCGAAAACAGCAAAATGTCGTGGACGCAGTCGGAGACCGGCTCGGCCATTACCTGGAAATACCCAAGCTGCATTTTGCGTGGCGACAACTCGATCGGCGAATTCTACTCCGTCGCGCTGACCAGTGGACATCAGCAGGCCGATACCGGCACCAAGATGATCCACATCGGCAAGAACACCAAATCGACCATTATCTCGAAAGGGATCTCCGCCGGACACAGTCAGAACAGCTATCGCGGTTTAGTGAAGATCATGCCGACCGCCACCAACGCCCGCAACTATACCCAATGCGATTCGATGTTGATTGGTGCGGATTGTGGGGCACATACCTTCCCGTATGTGGAGTGTCGTAACAACAGCGCCCAGCTTGAACATGAAGCCACCACGTCGCGCATTGGTGAAGACCAGTTGTTTTACTGTTTGCAGCGCGGCATCAGCGAAGAGGATGCCATTTCGATGATCGTGAATGGTTTCTGTAAAGACGTGTTCTCTGAACTGCCGCTGGAGTTTGCCGTGGAAGCGCAAAAACTTCTCGCCATAAGTCTTGAGCACAGCGTCGGTTAAATTTTAAGGAAAGCACATGTTAAGCATCAAAGATTTACAGGTCAGTGTGGAAGATAAGGCGATCCTGCGTGGGTTGAGCCTTGAGGTTCGACCCGGAGAAGTTCACGCCATTATGGGACCAAACGGTTCGGGGAAAAGTACGCTTTCTGCAACCCTGGCCGGACGTGAAGACTACGACGTCACTGGCGGGAGCGTAGAGTTCAACGGCAAGGATTTACTGGAACTGTCGCCGGAGGACCGGGCCGGTGAAGGGATCTTTATGGCATTCCAGTATCCGGTGGAAATCCCTGGCGTTAGTAACCAGTTTTTCCTGCAAACGGCACTGAATGCGGTGCGCAGTTACCGTGGCGAAGAGTCGCTGGACAGGTTCGACTTCCAGGACCTGATGGAAGAGAAAATTGCGCTGCTGAAGATGCCGGAAGATTTGCTCACGCGTTCGGTTAACGTCGGTTTCTCCGGCGGTGAGAAAAAACGTAATGACATTCTGCAAATGGCCGTACTGGAGCCTCAGTTGTGCATTCTTGATGAGTCAGATTCCGGGCTGGATATTGATGCGCTGAAAATCGTTGCGGATGGCGTGAACTCGCTGCGTGACGGGAAACGCTCATTCATTATCGTCACTCACTATCAGCGCATCCTGGACTATATCAAACCCGATTTTGTTCACGTTCTCTACCAGGGGCGAATTGTGAAGTCCGGCGATTTTACGCTGGTCAAACAACTGGAGGAGCAAGGTTATGGCTGGCTTAGCGAACAGCAGTAACGTGCTGCAACAGTGGCACCATCTGTTTGAGACGCAAGGGGAGACACGCTCACACCATGCGCAGCAGCACTTGCAACAGATGCTGCGTCTGGGGCTGCCAACGCGTAAACATGAGGACTGGAAATACACGCCGCTGGAGGGATTAACCAACAGCCAGTTTGTCAGTCATGTCGCTGAGATAACGTCAGCCCAATGTGCAGCGTTATCGCCGACAATTGACGCTATTCGACTGGTATTTGTTGACGGACAATTCTCTCCGACGCTCAGCGACAGCGCGGACGGTAGCGGTTTTGACATTACCATTGACGATGCGCGCCAGGCGCTGCCAGCGGCTATCCAACCGGAAGTGTTTTTGCACCTTACTGAAAGCCTGTCCCGTAGCGTAACGCACATTCAGGTGAAGCGTAACCAGCGCCCCGCGAAGCCGCTGTTGCTGCTGCATATTACCCAGGGGGTGGCGGGCGATGAGGTGAATACGGCGCACTATCGCCACCATCTGGAGCTGGCGGAAGGCGCAGAAGCCACCGTCATTGAACACTATGCCAGCCTCAGCGAGCGTCGCCATTTCACCGGCGCACGCTTAACGATGAACGTCGCGGCAAACGCCCATTTGCGCCATATCAAACTGGCGTTTGAAAATCCGCTCAGCCACCACTTCGCCCATAATGATATTCAATTGGGTGCGGATGCGACTGCCGTCAGCCACAGTTTCTTGCTTGGTGATGCGGTATTGCGCCATAACACCAGTACGCAGCTTAACGGTGAAAACACCACGCTTCGTCTGAACAGTCTGGCGATGCCGGTGAAAAATGAAGTCTGTGATACACGGACCTGGCTTGAGCACAACAAAGGCTATTGCAACAGTCACCAGTTGCATAAAACGATTGTCAGCGATAAGGGGCGGGCGGTATTCAATGGTCTGATCAACGTCGCACAGCACGCCATCAAAACCGACGGTCAGATGACCAACAATAATCTGTTGCTCGGAAAGCTGGCGGAGGTGGATACCAAGCCACAGCTCGAAATCTACGCCGACAATGTGAAATGCAGCCACGGGGCGACGGTAGGACGGATCGACGACGAGCAGATGTTCTATCTGCGTTCACGCGGAATCGGTCAGCAGGATGCTCAACACATGATTCTCTATGCGTTTGCCGCTGAGCTGACGGAAGCCCTGGGCGATGAAACGCTGAAACAACAGGTACTGGCGCGGATCGCCCAACGCTTGCCGGGAGGCGCAGCATGACATTTCCCATTGAAAAAGTACGGGCAGACTTTCCGGTCCTGACGCGTGAAGTGAACGGTTTACCGTTGGCGTATCTGGACAGCGCTGCCAGCGCGCAAAAACCCAATCAGGTGATTGATGCTGAGGCCGAGTTTTATCGTCACGGCTATGCGGCGGTCCACCGCGGTATTCATACGCTGAGCGCCCAGGCCACGGAAAAAATGGAAAATGTGCGCAAGCTTGCCTCGTTGTTTATTAACGCCCGCTCAGCGGAAGAGCTGGTGTTTGTTCGTGGTACGACGGAAGGCATCAATCTGGTGGCGAACAGCTGGGGCAGCAGCAATGTGCGAGCGGGCGATAACATTATCATCAGCGAAATGGAGCACCACGCCAATATTGTGCCCTGGCAGATGCTGTGTGCCCGCGTAGGGGCAGAACTGCGTGTTATTCCGCTCAATGCCGATGGTACGTTGCAGCTGGAGACGCTGCCGACGCTGTTTGACGATCGTACGCAACTGCTGGCGATTACCCACGTTTCTAACGTGTTGGGTACCGAGAACCCGTTATCGGAAATGATTGAGCTAGCGCATCAATACGGCGCAAAAGTGTTGGTGGATGGCGCGCAGGCGGTGATGCATCATCAGGTGGATGTCCAGGCACTGGATTGCGATTTTTATGTTTTCTCCGGGCATAAACTTTATGGACCAACCGGTATTGGCGTTCTGTATGCCAGAGAGTCGCTGTTGCAGGAAATGCCACCCTGGGAAGGCGGTGGTTCAATGATTGCGACGGTGAGTTTGAGTCAGGGAACAACGTGGGCCAAAGCCCCCTGGCGTTTTGAAGCCGGAACGCCAAACACCGGAGGTATTATCGGACTCGGCGCGGCTATTGAGTATGTTTCAGCACTGGGGCTTACTGAAATCAGCGAATATGAACAGTTCATGATGCGCTATGCATTGGAGCAGCTGGCAGATGTACCTGATTTGACGCTCTACGGGCCGGATAACCGCCTGGGTGTGATTGCATTTAACCTTGGTAAACATCACGCCTTTGACGTCGGCAGTTTTCTTGATAACTATGGAATAGCCGTGCGGACGGGACATCACTGCGCTATGCCGCTGATGGCCTACTATAACGTTCCTGCTATGTGCCGGGCGTCGATTGCAATGTACAACACCCATGAAGAAGTGGATCGCCTGGTAACGGGCCTCAAGCGTATTCATCATTTACTGGGCTAACAGGGAGGCGTTATGGCTGCGCTACCGGATAAAGAAAAGTTGTTGCGTAATTTTCTGCGTTGCGCTAATTGGGAAGAGAAATACCTGTACATTATTGAGCTGGGTCAGCGTTTGCCGGAATTAAACGACGACCTACGCTGCCCGGAAAATAGCATCCAGGGATGTCAAAGTCAGGTATGGATTGTTATGAACCAGAATGGCGAAGGGATTATTGAATTACAGGGCGACAGTGATGCGGCAATTGTTAAAGGACTTATTGCCGTGGTATTCATTTTGTATGATCGCATGACGGCCCAGGATATTGTGAATTTTGATGTGCGTCCGTGGTTTGAAAAAATGGCGCTCGCACAGCACCTCACACCGTCTCGTTCACAAGGACTGGAGGCGATGATTCGGGCTATTCGCGCCAAAGCCGCAACTCTTAGCTAAACTGATAAAACACGTTAACTTTCAGACCGACTTGAAAGCGTTCGTGTAAGGCAACGCAGTGACTCGTAAGCCGGATTGGGCGCTCGCCGCGGTCCGGCAAGAACGCCAGGGGGGTGAGTGAGTATGAAACGCGCGTCTGTTATTACGTTAATGCTAATCGGCGCTTACAGCGCTATTCAGGCCGCATGGGCGGTCGATTATCCTTTGCCCCAGGCGAATAGCCGCCTTGTTGGGCAAAACCAAACCTACACCGTGCAGGAAGGCGATAAAAATCTACAGGCGATAGCCCGTAAGTTTGATACCGCTGCCATGCTGATCCTTGAAGCCAACAATACTATTGCCCCCGTACCTAAACCCGGAACCCTGATTACTATTCCCTCACAATTACTGCTGCCGGATGCACCACGCGAAGGCATTATTGTGAATCTGGCGGAACTGCGTCTGTATTACTTCCCGCCGGGAGAGAATATTGTTCAGGTATTCCCAATTGGTATCGGTTTGCAGGGGCTGGAAACGCCGGTAATGGAAACCCGGGTTGGGCAGAAAATCCCGAATCCTACCTGGACCCCTACACCAGGCATCCGTAAACGCTCTCTGGAGCGCGGCATCACATTACCGCCTGTTGTACCTGCCGGGCCAAATAACCCGTTAGGACGCTTTGCACTGCGTCTGGCGCATGGAAACGGTGAGTATCTGATCCATGGCACCAGCGCACCGGACAGCGTGGGCCTGCGTGTGAGTTCTGGTTGTATTCGCATGAACGCGCCGGACATTAAAGCACTGTTTGCTCAGGTCCGCACAGGCACGCCGGTCAGGGTGATTAATGAGCCGATAAAATATTCGATTGAGCCGAACGGCATGAGGTATGTCGAAGTGCATCGACCGCTGTCGCCGGAAGAGGAACAAAACGTCCAGACCATGCCGTATGTGCTGCCAGCCGGATTTACCCAGTTTAAAGACAATAAAGCGGTGGATAACAATCTGGTGGAAAGGGCGTTGTATCGTCGCGCAGGTTATCCGGTCACCGTCACTGCCGGGCAAGCATCGGTCGCGAGCAATGGGCCAGAAGTGAAGTCTGCGCAAAATGGCGTGCCGGGAGGAGATGCTGAGGTACGCGCTACGCAATAACAGGGAAGGGGAATTCAGAGCAAAAAAATGGCGCACAAAGTGCGCCATTTTTATTACACAGATACTATTACTTGCGGTATTTAGTAGCTGCGTTGTCCAGACGCTGGTTAGCGCGAGCTGCGTCATCTTTAGCAGCCTGAACGTCGGAACGCATTGCGTTCACGTCGTTGCTCAGCTGGTCAACTTTAGCGTTCAGAGTCTGAACGTCAGAAGACAGCTGATCGATTTTAGCGTTGCTGGAGCAACCTGCCAGCAGAGTAGAACCCAGGATTACCGCGCCCAGTACCAGTTTAGTACGATTCATTATTAATACCCTCTAGATTGAGTTAATCTCCATGTAGCGTTACAAGTATTACACAAAGTTTTTTATGTTGAGAATATTTTTTTGATGGGAATGCACTTATTTTTGATCGTTCGCTCAAAGAAGCATCGAATTGTGCAAAAACGGCTAAAAACCCGAGTGAAAACAGAAAGCTTCCATCGGATTCATCTTAGATAATCACGGATTAGATAGTGAAATCCGATTTGATTTTTTATTAATTGTGGCTATCGATTAAATAAAAAAAGCGCCACCAGGGCGCTTTTTTAAGCAAATTAATTCGCGTTGGAATTATTACAGCACGTGAACGGATGCGGTGTTGGTGGTGCCGCTCGGAACCAGTGCACCAGAAACCATAACCACAACGTCACCTTTCTGAGCCAGACCGCTTTCCAGAGCGACTTCTTTACCCAGACGATAGAAATCATCGGTAGAGCTGATTTCTTTAACCACCTGTGCAACAACGCCTTTGCTCAGCACCAGCTGACGCGCGGTAGTTTCGTTGGTGGTCAGCGCCAGGATGGTGGCATCCGGGAAGTATTTACGTACTGCGCGAGCAGATTTACCACCCTGGGTTGCGACGACGATCAGCGGCGCGTCCAGTTTTTCAGCAGTTTCAACCGCGCCACGGCAAACGGCTTCGGTGATGCGCAGTTTGCGGCTGTCGTTGTTGAAGTCCAGACGGCTGGTCATCACACGGTCAGTACGCTCACAGATGGTCGCCATGATGGTAACGGCTTCCAGAGGGTATTTACCTTTTGCAGACTCGCCAGACAGCATTACTGCGTCGGTACCGTCGAGGATGGCGTTCGCTACGTCACCGGCTTCAGCGCGGGTCGGACGCGGGTTTTTGATCATGGAGTCCAGCATCTGGGTCGCAGTGATAACGACTTTACGTGCACGGATACATTTTTCGATGATCATCTTCTGCGCGAAGATAACTTCTTCAACCGGGATCTCAACGCCCATATCGCCACGCGCAACCATGATGCCGTCAGACGCTTCGAGAATTTCGTCGAAGTTGTTCAGGCCTTCCTGGTTTTCGATTTTGGAGATGATCTGGATGTTTTCGCCGCCGTGCGCTTTCAGGTGCTCACGGATTTCAACGACGTCAGAACGTTTACGGATAAAGGACGCTGCAACGAAGTCAACGCCTTGCTCGCAACCGAAGATCAGGTCTTGTTTGTCTTTTTCAGCCAGTGCTGGCAGCGCGATGGAAACGCCCGGCAGGTTAACGCCTTTGTTTTCGCCCAGGTCGCCGTTGTTCAGCACTTTACAGATAACTTTGTTACCTTCGATGGCGGTAACTTCCATGCCGATCAGACCATCGTCAACCAGAACGGTGTTGCCGACGGACAGATCTTTAGTGAAGCCTTCATAAGTAACAGCAACGATTTCGTTGTTGCCTACGACAGATTTGTCGGTGGTGAAGGTGAAGGTCTGGCCCGCTTTCAGGGAAACGTCGTTACCGCCTTCCAGTTTGATGGTACGGATTTCCGGACCTTTGGTGTCGAGCAGGATTGCGGCTTTCTTGCCGGTTTTGCTCATGACGTTGCGCAAATTCTTGATGCGCTGACCGTGTTCTGCGTAATCACCGTGGGAGAAGTTCAGACGCATGACGTTCATGCCCGCGTCCAGCATTTTGGTTAACATCTCTTCGGATTCGGTTTTCGGACCGATGGTGCAAACAATTTTCGTCTTTTTCATGACAGTCTTAGTCTTTAAGTTGAGAAGGATATGGAAATCTGGCTCCCGCCGCGCACGGACGGGAAGCTAAACCTGAGTTACGAAAGTTGTGATGCCTCGCTCTAAGGATAGGTGACATCGAAAGAGCGTGCAGAGGAATGTGTGCTTGTGTTTCAGCCCAACGGGATGGTGAGTTTTGTAGTCGTTGAGTTTTACAGGTCAATGTGCTGAAACCATTCAAGAGACAATTGGCGCGCATTATACGCTGAAAATTATCAAAAAGGAAAATGGAAACAGCGTTTCAAAACACTTCTGTGCAGTTTTACAATAAATATTCATTAATTTGTTCATCGGTATGGATAAAGAGGTTATCGGGCGTTGCGTTCTGTTGCGCAACAAACTGCATTTAACATCCTGATGACTATGTTTTATACGGTTGACGTTGATCTTGTACTATATTTCTAAAAGTTATATCAAATTCGTTTTAATTCATTCTAAAAGCCAATTCCACTGATTACACTCGTTTGGACATCCATACTGCTAAACAGCTAAAAGCGATAGCAGAAGAACAATAAGTAGCAGCGGATACCCAAACGACATGATTGTCCTGAAAAATATTTCGAAAGTGTTTACGCCAGGCAGGCTTGCCATCACCGCTGTCGATAACGTCAATCTGACGGTTGAACAGGGGCAGATTTACGGAATTATTGGTTACAGCGGGGCAGGTAAGAGCACCTTAATTCGTTTGCTCAATGGTCTCGAAAAACCGACCTCCGGCAGCGTGACGATTAACGGCCACGATATCTCTGCCGCCAGTGGGGAATCGTTACGCCAGGCGCGACTGAAAATCAGCATGGTGTTTCAACACTTCAATTTGCTGTGGTCGCGGACCGTTAGCGAAAATATTGCTTTCTCTATGCAAATCGCCGGTGCGTCCAAAGCGTCCATCAAAGCGCGGGTTGCTGAACTGATTACGCTGGTTGGGCTGAGCGGTCGTGAAAATGCGTATCCTTCCCAGCTCAGCGGTGGGCAAAAGCAGCGTGTAGGAATTGCCCGCGCGCTGGCGAACAATCCGGATGTCCTGCTGTGTGACGAAGCCACCTCGGCGCTGGATCCGCAAACTACCGATCAGATCCTCGATTTACTCCTCGATATTAACCGTCGCTTCAAATTGACCATTGTGCTGATCACTCATGAAATGCACGTAGTACGCAAAATCTGCGACCGCGTCGCGGTAATGGAAAACGGCAAGGTCGTTGAGGAAGGTGATGTGCTCAGCGTCTTTACCCATCCTCAGCAGCCTATTACCCGACAGTTTGTTCGTCAGGTGAGCCAGTACACCGAAGAAGACGAGTTTAATCCGCAACTGGCAAGCGAGTTGGGTGGGGTGGTTATCAAATTAACCTTTACCGGGCAACGCACGCACCGACCTGTGGTTGGGGAATTGACCCTGCGCTATGGCCTGCCGTTCAACATCTTGCACGGCAAAATGACGCAAACCGCACACGGCGCGTTTGGTCAGCTCTGGGTGCACGTGGTGGCCTCTGAGGAACAATTGAACAATATTTTGGCCGACCTGCGCCAGAGCGACATTGAAGGCGAGGTGATTCAACATGGCTGAAGAACTGTTTCCCCATCTGAAGTGGGAGCAACTGTTAGCGGCAACCCAGGAAACGCTGTATATGACAGCTCTTTCGGGGGCGGCGACCTTTATCCTTGGCATCGCGCTTGGCCTGGCGTTGTTCCTGACAGCGCGCGGCGGATTATTCCCTAATCGCGCGGTATATAGCGCTATTTCACTGGTGGTGAATATCTTTCGTTCGATCCCATTCATCATTTTGATCGTGCTGCTTATCCCGTTTACCAAAGCGATGGTAGGCACCATTCTCGGCGCCAATGCCGCGTTGCCTGCGCTGATCGTGGGGGCCACGCCGTTTTATGCGCGTCTGGTCGAAATCGCTCTGCGTGAAGTGGATAAAGGCGTTATTGAAGCGACGCGTTCGATGGGCGCACGTCTGAGCACGCTTATTTTTCGAGTTTTACTGCCGGAATCCTCTCCTGCTCTGGTGTCCGGGATCACCGTGACGCTAATTGCGCTGGTGAGCTACAGCGCGATGGCAGGGGTAATTGGTGCCGGTGGTTTAGGGAATTTGGCCTATCTGGAAGGATTCCAGCGCAACCACAGCGACGTCACGCTGGTGGCGACGGTGACGATTTTGCTCATTGTCTTCATCATCCAGCTTTGCGGCGATGTGATCACCTCTCTGTTAGATAAACGCTAATAAAATACGGAAACCATTATCATGAAAAAATCACTGACGTTACTCGCTGCAGCAACCTTAAGCGCCCTGAGCTTTGCCTCCTGGGCTGATACTCTGACCGTTGGCGCGTCTAATGTGCCGCATGCGGAGATCCTTGAACAGGCCAAACCGATTCTGGCGAAGCAGGGGATCGATCTGGAGATTAAACCGTTCCAGGATTACATTCTGCCGAACACTGCGCTGGCTGGCCGTGAGATTGATGCCAACTACTTCCAGCATATTCCGTACCTGAACAGCGTGATTAAAGATCATGCAGGCGATAAAACATATGACTTCGTCAGTGCCGGAGCGATTCACATTGAGCCGATTGGTATCTATTCGAAAAAAGTGAAATCGCTTAAAGATCTACCGGAAGGCGGCAAAGTCATCATGCGTGATGCGGTATCTGAGGAAGGCCGAATTCTGTCGATTTTCGAAAAAGAGGGAGTGATCAAGCTGAAGCCGGGCGTGGATAAAGTAACCGCGCGCATTAGCGATATCGTCGAAAACCCGAAAAAGCTGAAGTTCCTGCCAAACGTGGAAGCCGCGCTGTTACCGCAGATGTATAACAACGACGAAGGTGATGCGGTGGTGATTAACGCCAACTACGCCATCGACGCCGGGCTGGATCCAGTGAAAGATCCTATTGCCGTTGAAAGTGGTGAAAACAACCCGTATGCCAACATCATTACCGTGCATCGTGGCGACGAGAAGAAAAAGGATATCGTAGCGCTGGTTGATGTCCTGCATTCAAAAGAGATCCAGGACTGGATCCGTACTAAATATAAAGGTGCGGTGATCCCGGTAAACAACTAATCTGTTTTTTGCCGGGTGGCGGCAGTGCTTTACCCGGCCTACGATGTCCTGTAGGCCGGGTAAAACGCGTTCGCAATGCCATGCGGCACCAGAGCTACACTCGCTCAATTCTCGCGGGCAACCCCTGACGCACCGACGCACCCGACACCCAGTCAAGCCAGGTATTGGCTACCTGTCGGGTTGGGTCCGCAAAACCCAACTCGTTGAGATTAATCCCCGACTTAATCTGCTCATCAAACGCCATCGGCTCACCGTCGAGGGTATGCCGTGCCGCGCCCATTTCTTTATGTCCGTAACCATGTTCAATGGCGATGACACCCGGCATGACGCCATGCAGAAGGCTTATCTGCGCTTGCGCCTGACCGCCTGGGGTAGTGATACGCACGATATCGCCGTGTGCTAAGCCATACCGCTGACCATCCTGTGGATTGAGCGCCACCAGATTAACTGGCTTCAGATGATGAAGGCGTGGGATCACCGCCGTGGCGCTGGACATGGTATTGGATTTGAAGGAAATCAGTTTCAACGGCCACTCTTGTTCCGGGAACAACTCCTCGATTGCACGTCCATCTGACAGACGTGATGGATACCAGGCCGGGCAGCCGCTGTAGCGCTCGCCGGTAATCGCATGGCGGTGCGCGGCGACGTTCGCATTCCAGATTTGGAGCGGTTTTTCCCAGGCATTGCCGACGCGGTTATCAACTCGCCCACTGTTGTCCGGTGCAAAGCGTCCGCCGCGGGAGTAGATAAACGCCACTCGGCTGATTTCATCGGCTTTCAGCGTTTGGGTCATCACAGGCATGATCCGCTGGACTCCGGTCAGCGCAATGTCTTCCGGCTGTGCCTCTGCAACCGGGGCTTTGCCCATAAACGCAATATTGGCGGCGAGGCGCAGGTAGTAATCTTCCGCACGATTCAACGGATAGTGATTACCTTGCGGGTCGGTAATCGCATTGTCGCCGAAACCGGGTAGCCCGATGCGTTTTGCCACTGCGATACAGAAAGACTCCATTGAGGCCGGTTGACCGTCAGCCGTGAGGCTGGTCGCCGATCTGACAACTGGCCAACGCGCGGTGGTGGCTTTGCTGGCCACGCCCGCCCACGGAGCGCTGAATCCCCAGCTTTCGAAGTTGTGGGTATCCGGCACGATGTAATCTGCCAGCGCCGTGGTTTCGTTCATAAAGGCGTCAATGGCAATAAACAGCGGCAAGCGAGCAGGATCCTTGAGCTTTTCTTCCGCCACGCCGCGTAATCCCGCAATGCCGTAAAACGGGTTGGTCATGTTGGAGATCCAGGCTTTCAGCGGATAAGGGTAACCTTCAAGTGCCGAGACGAGGAGTTCGGTAAGCTGACCGGCGACAAACGGATACCAGGGGGCTTTAGCCGGGAAGGGGGATTGTCCGGCTGCGACCTTATTGCGGTACTCTTCGGAAGACTCATAAGCGGTTTTACTGCGCGCGATGCTTAACCCTTTCGGTTTTACCTTCCCGGCGAAGCTGTCCATGTTGTAGCGCGGACCGTCGGTGGCACCATTGAATTTGCCGCCACCAACAAACACGCCGCCTTCAAGGCTGAGGTTACCAATAAGCGCATTGAGCATCATCACCGACCAGGCGTTATAAAACCCATTACCTGCCATCATACCGCCGTGCGTGATCACCGCCGCTTTACGCCCGTGGCGGGTGAATGCGTCGGCCAGAGCGCCAATGTCTGCTTCTGACACCCCACACTGCTGGCTGTACTGCGTTAGCGACAGTTTCTCTGCGGACTCACGCAGACACTGGAAGCTGCTTTTTACCGTTACCGTCTGCCCGTCAGCCAGCGTCACCTTGCGGGTAACAAACAGCTGCGCACGCGGGCAACTGCTGGCGGCGACAATCTCACCTGCCTCGTTGACGACCACCGGCTCCTGGGCGGCGTTTGCACTCAGATGGGCGAGGGTCAGGTGCTGTCCGGCAAGCGTTGGAATTTCATCGGTAATCACCAGATGTGTGGCGTTAGTCCAGCTTTTTTCTCCCGCCTGCTGCATGGCCTGCACGCCGGGAATGGCGAGATAATCAGCGTTATAGCGTTGCTTATTGATAATCCAGCTTATCATCCCCATTGCCAGCGCGGAGTCGCTTCCCGGTCGTACGGGTTGCCAGTGGCCGCGATCGTCAGCCAGCACCGTGGTTAATGGCAGGGCTGGCGCCACCACAACATAGCGGAAGTCGTCACGTAAACGGGCGCTGGCCAGCTGGCGGGCCTGGCGCTTAAACGGGTTGCCGGATTGCGCCGGAGAGGTACCCATAAACAGCGCGAATTCGACGTTATCCCAGTCGGGTTTCACGTGGGTATTTTTATCCAGATCGCCCATTAACGCGCCGGAACCGGCCCGATAGGCCAGGCCGCAGTAAGCGCCATGAGCACCGAAGTTTTTACTGCCGAAACTGTTCAGCGCGAAGCGGCGTAAAAAGGTATCACGTCCTTCATCGCTGGTATTGGTGACCAGCAGTTGATTGGATTTTGGGCCAAAGCCGGGATGTTTCGCATCAAGCGGTGTAGTGGGATCGTGGATGGCTCTCAGACCATCAACGTGGCCTTCACCAAACAAATCGCCACCTTCCACCACCTCTTTGATCAGCTGTTCGAAGCTGATGCGCTGCCATTTTCCTTCACCGCGTTTACCGACGCGCTTCATGGGCTCCAGTATACGTAGCGGGCTGTACAGACCTTCGAGTAAGGTTGCGCCACGGGCGCAGGCGGTAGAACGTGCGTCAAGACCTGACTCCCCGGCCAGCTGTTCCAATGCCGTGGCAAAGGGGACAGAGGCGTCTATATGGTGCTCGTGCGACAACGGATGATAAGGGTTGCCCGCAATGCGCAGCACTTTGCCTTGCTCAGTGTCAACGCGAACCCGTACACCACACTGCGTCCAGCAACCAAAGCACTGCGTCATCGAGATCACCTGCTGCGGGTTTTGCTGCCAGTGAGGCCGGGCGTTGGCTTCGGGGATGAGCGCGTTGGCAAAAATGCGGTCACGGGTAATTTTGCCCGAGGTTCCGTCCAACAAACCGTCTATTGCGCGCTTTGCCACATCCCGATAACTCAGGCCAAAAGTCACAATGCCACCTACGGCAAGGCCCACTTTAAGCCACTGACGACGGGTTAAATTAGCCATGTTGCATTCTCCTTGCGATCGCGTTCAGGGCTTCACGAACAATAATAATCAGTGCTATCCACAGGCCGAAGGTACCCATAATAGCCAGCCAGCCATCGGTGCCGCCGGGCAGGGTATAGGGATTAAACTGCGCGTTAAATTTCGGTACGGTCTGCACCTGGATGAGTAACGTCCAGCGCATTAGCCAGCACAGCGCCATAGCGCTAAAAGCGAGTAATATGCGCAGCGGTAGCGACAAGGGGTAACGTACAACCAACCCGCAAAGAGCAAGCGAAACAAGCCATAGCGCAACCCAACCGATAGCGTAGTGTTGTGCTGAAGAGGCAACATCCAGCCACTGACGGATAGCCGAACCGGAAAGCGTATTACCACTCGCCCAGATCGCCACCACGATAGCCAGCGCGATCAACGTGACCATTTGCCCCCACGCTAGTTTACGCGGTAGTGCGTCCTTGCTATTTGTCGTGGCAATAAGCAGGGCAAGAAATGTTTGCAGCGCGCTGAGGAACATCGCAACCGGAAAGGCGTAACTGAACCAAATGGGACGCGCCTGTACCACCGACACTTCACGGCCGGTGTAAACCAGCAATCCGATGGCGGACAGCGCGCTACCAAGTGCTAACCATTTTGTGACGCTGTAACTTTTTAGCGTTAGTCGTTTCACATGCTGCGCCAGAAACCACAGACCTAAAAAACCGGTAAACAGCGGTAAAAACAGCGCGCCCCACGGCATCCAGGACCATGGCGTCGGATACGCATAGAAGTGCCAGACGCGGGCGGTTTGGTGTAGATCAGCGGTCAGCGCCAGCGGCGCGGTAATCGCACAGGTCAGGGCGATTAACAGCGTCAGATTCTCCAGGTTTGCCGTTTCTTTTTTGCGCCAGTGGAGAACGCATGCGAACAGCGCGGCGCAGGCGGCAATGCCGATGAAAAAGAAATATTGTACGGCCCAGGGTAACCAGCTTACGTCCTGGGGATGGGCCAGAACCTCGTTGATAATCAGTGAATGGTTCATTTAAACCTCCTGCCAGAGAGCGGGTTGAGCTCGTCCCATCAATGGGGTGACAAACGCCTCATCCAGTCCCAGATAGAACACGTGAGGAGACGTACCGCTTTCCGGCTTCAGGACTTTGATGGCGTCATGGTGTTCATGCAGCATTTGTGAAATGCGGCTGCGCGGATCTTTAATATCGCCAATGATGCGCGCGCCGCCGACGCAGGATTCCACACAGGCCGGGAGCAGCCCCGCTTCTAGGCGGTGAACGCAAAAGGTACATTTATCCGCGGTTTGCGTTTCATGATTGATGAATCGCGCATCATAAGGGCAGGCCTGCACGCAATAGGCGCAGCCCACGCAGCGTGTGTTGTCGACCACCACAATGCCGTCTTCGCGTTGGAAAGTGGCCTGTACCGGGCAAACGGGCACGCAAGGGGGATTATCACAATGGTTGCACAGTCGCGGCAGCAGGACGTTGGTGACGTTTTGCTGGCCTTCAGTCTGCACTTGATACTGGTTGACGAGGGTACGAAATTCGCCCTGTGGCGTCTGGTTTTCAATGGCGCAACTGACGGTACATGCCTGGCAGCCGATACAGCGTCGCAGGTCAACCAGCATGGCGTAGCGATGCTGTTGTAAGCCTTCGTGGCGTTCAGGCGAAAAGGGAAATTGCGCCTGAGCCAGCGGAACCAGTGATGCGCCAGCGGTCAGGACGCCCAGTTGCTGGAGAAACTGCCGTTTACTGCTGTCCATATTTTCTCCCGTCACGATGCAACAACGAAACATTGGTCACGCCGTTGATTTGCGTGTGATGAATAAAGAATCTCAATGATTTACAGTGTAAAAATCGTGACGGGGTATACTCTATTGTGGTTAACCACATACCCGGCTTGTTGTTGATCTAAAACAACATAATTGACAGGGATAATTGAGTGGGACGTAACGTAGTAAGATGTCTGACGGTGTTGGTGTCGCTGTGGGTGCTAAGCGGCGCGGTCAGGGCGCAGACATGGAACATTGGCGTTTTGGCGATGCGCGGGGAGGTTTCAACACGCAATCACTGGCAGCCGCTGGAAACCTTGTTGAATCAGCAAATCCCCGGTGAGCAGTTTCATATTCAACCGCTGGACCTGCACCAGATGCAGGAGGCGGTGAATCGTGGCACGGTACACTTTGTGGTCACCAATCCGGCGCAGTTTGTCCAGCTAAACAGCCGCTCGGCGCTACGTTGGTTGGCGTCGCTACGCTCCACTCGTGGTGGGAAAGCCACCAGTAACGTGATTGGCAGCGCGATCCTCGTCAGGCGCGACAGCGGGATAACCTCCGCACACGATCTGATCGGCAAAACGGTTGGCGCCATTGATGCACAGGCGTTTGGCGGCTATTTGTTGGGATATAAAGCGCTCAGCGATGCTGGTCTGCGCCCGGAGCGCGATTTGCGTCTGACGTTCACCGGATTTCCCGCCGATGCCTTACTCTATTTATTACGTGAAAAAGCTGTGCAGGCGGTGATTGTGCCGGTGTGCCTGCTGGAAAAAATGGATGAAGAAGGCCTCATCCGTAAAACCGATTTTATGACCGTGTTGAACCATCCGACCTCAATTCCCTGTTTAACCAGTACGCCGCTCTATCCGGACTGGTCATTTGCCGCATTACCTGCAGTGAGTGACGAGCTGGCCGATCGCGTCACGCGGGTACTGTTCAATGCACCGCAAAACGCGGCGTTTCGCTGGGGCGCGCCCGCCTCGACCCGTGAAGTAGAAGCGTTGCTGCGCGACGTCCGCCAGCATCCGCAGCAGCGTCAGCTGTGGCTGGATGTCAAAAGCTGGTTTATTCAACACCGACTGGCGATGGGGGGCGTGGCCATCGTGTTGCTGTTGCTTACGCTCAATTACATCTGGGTGATGCTGTTGGTTCGCCGACGTGGCAGGCAACTGGAGCGGAACAACGTGTTGTTGCACAAACAGGAACAGGCGCTGGAGACTGCCCGCCAAATGAGTGTGCTGGGGGAGATGACCTCCGGTTTTGCCCATGAACTCAATCAGCCGTTGTCGGCTATCCGCCATTATGCCCAAGGCTGTCTGATTCGCCTGCGCGGTCAGGATGAGCAGCATCCGTTGCTGCCCGCGCTTGAGCACATCGACGCCCAGGCACAAAGGGGGGCCGATACGCTGCGCAATCTCCGGCAGTGGGTCAGCCAGGCACAGGGCAATCCGGTACTTACCGATGACTGGCAAGCCATCAACATTCACGATGCTATCCATCATGTCTGGCAATTACTGCGCATGCCCCAGCAATTCCCGGCGGTAACGCTGCACACGCAGGTCAGCAAGGCGTTAACGCTGACGCTGCCAAGCGTTCTTCTTGAGCAGGTGCTGGCCAATCTGGTACTCAATGCCGCTCAGGCAGGGGCAACGACAGTATGGTTTAGCGCCCTGCATAAGGATGGTGGTGTGCGTATACAGGTGCAGGATAATGCCGGAGGCATTGATGAGGGTCAGTTGTATCAGGCGTTTCAGCCGTTTATGACCACTCGTAAAGAAGGCATGGGACTAGGACTGGCCATTTGTCAGCGGCTGGTGCGCTACGCCAACGGAGATATTGAGATCAACAATCAGCAGGCCCCGGACGGAAAAGCGGGGGCGAGAGTGACATTGTATTTTAAACCAAATCGGGAAGGAGGCCGTAGTGGCGATAATTCATCTGCTGGATGACGACATTGCCGTCACCCAGGCCTGTGCGTTTTTATTGGAAAGTCTGGGATATGAGGTGTTTTGCTGGGAGCAAGGCGAGAAATTCCTCGCCGAGGCAAATCTGCACCAGGTGGGTGTACTACTGCTGGATATGCGCATGCCGGTCCTGGATGGGCACGCTGTGCATGAAATCATGCGTCAGAAAGCAAGCACGCTGGCGGTGGTCTTTCTCACCGGGCATGGCGATGTGCCGATGGCGGTTGAACAAATGAAACGTGGCGCGGTCGATTTTTTGCAAAAACCGGTGTCAGCCGTGCCGCTGCAGGCAGCATTAGAACATGCCTTGCAAGTCTCGGCAGCGGCGTTCTCGCGACAAGAGATCATCTGCTGCTATCAACAACTAACGCCAAAAGAACGGGAACTGGCGCATCTGGTAGCAAAAGGATTAATGAATCGGGAAATTTCTGATGCCATGAATATTGCCGTGCGTACGGTTGAAGTGCACCGGGCGCGGGTGATGGAAAAAATGCAGGCAGGAAGTCTTGCTGAGCTTGTTAATCGACTTCAGCGAGTTCAGTAGAATGATGACATTTCTTTGATTTTCATTGAATTTTGTCTAAATCCTCAGAGTGATATATGCTGTTGGTTTGAGTTAATGACGAGCGGGCAAAAATGGGAAATCAGACGAAAGACGACGAGTTGTACCGTGAAATGTGCAGAGTAGTCGGTAAAGTAGTGCTGGAAATGCGCGATCTGGGACAAGAGCCTAAGCATATCGTCATTGCGGGAGTACTGAGAACCACCCTTGCTAACCAGCGTGTGAAGCGCAGTGAGTTAGAAAAACAGGCTATTGAGACCGTAATTAAAGCATTGGCCGGTTAATCCGCAAAAAGAGGGCGGTAGTTTCTCTCGCCGTCCTCTTATTCTCATTACGTTAATCTATCAATAATTATAATTTAGTTCTGCAATTAGCGCTCTCAAACTCGTTGTATATTTAGTTATATATCGCATGGTATATAAAAATATATATGAGAGTGGAGTCACAAATATTTGCAAAGTATATGAAGTGCTATTTCAATTTATCTTAATGATAATAAATCTCACTCCGCATTAATTATATCCCTTCCGTTTTTTAATTGATGACGATCAAGACTATGCATGCTGAATAACCACATTATTTCTACGCCTAACCCTAAAGGATTAGATTCATTCAGTTTAACCACCGTCATTTACGCGATCAGGTTAGGGCAAAAATTTACGTGTTGTTGGCAACATTAACCGCCCGATATGGCTTGAGCTGCGCTGGTTTAAATTAGCCTGGAGGTGTTGCTACCACAGCATTTGCGAAGAGGATGCGAAATAAATGAACCAGGTTGATCGTCCATTTTTAGATTGTGGTTTAACGCGACTAGAATTTCTGCGGATATCAGGGAAAGGACTGGCGGGATTAACGATTGCTCCCGCGCTGTTATCCCTTTTTGGTTGTAAGCAGGAAGATGTCGATAGTGGGACCGTGGGGCTTATCAATACGCCGAAAGGGGTTCTGGTGACCCAGCGAGCCCGCTGTACGGGCTGTCACCGCTGTGAAATATCCTGTACCAATTATAACGATGGTGCCGTAGGGACCTTCTTTTCCCGGATAAAAATCCATCGCAATTTCTTCTTTGGCGATGATGGCGTCGGGTCCGGTGGTGGGCTGTATGGCGATTTAAACTATACCGCTGATACCTGCCGGCAATGCAAAGATCCGCAGTGCATGAAGGTCTGCCCAATTGGTGCAATTACCTGGAAACAGGAAGACGGTTGTATTGCGGTGGACCACAAACGCTGTATTGGCTGTAGCGCGTGTACCACAGCCTGCCCGTGGATGATGGCGACCGTAAATACCGAAACGAAAAAGTCCTCAAAATGTGTGTTATGCGGGGAATGCGCCAATGCTTGTCCGACTGGAGCATTAAAAATTATCGAGTGGAAAGATATTACTGTTTGATAGATAACAGGCATACCTGATTCGCGCCATTAATTACCAAAAATACTGCAGTTTTGGATAAAAAAGCTGCCTGAAGAATGGCGGGTATATCTATTAAACCTTCTTGCAAAGGAAAACATGATGGCTAATGGTTGGACAGGTAATATTTTACGGGTCAATCTCACTACGGGTAATATCACCCTTGAAGATTCCAGTAAATTTAAAAAATTTGTCGGTGGGATGGGCTTTGGTTATAAAATTATGTACGACGAAGTCCCGCCAGGCACCATGCCTTTTGATGAAGGGAATAAACTGGTTTTTGCCACCGGACCATTGACGGGGTCTGGCGCTCCCTGTAGCTCCCGCGTCAATATCACCTCCTTATCGACGTTTACCAAAGGTAACTTAGTCGTAGATGCCCATATGGGCGGTTTCTTTGCTGCACAAATGAAATTCGCCGGTTACGACGCCATTATTATTGAAGGCAAGTCCGCATCACCGGTCTGGATCAACATCAAAGACGATAAAGTCAGTATCGAAAAAGCCGATTTCTTGTGGGGCAAGGGGACTCGCGCTACAACCGAAGAGATTTGCCGGATTACCAGCCCGGAAACCTGCGTTGCCGCTATTGGGCAGGCGGGTGAGAATCTGGTGCCACTGTCGTGCATGATCAACAGCCGCAACCACAGCGGCGGCGCCGGTACGGGTGCGGTGATGGGGTCGAAAAACCTGAAGGCCATTGCGGTAGAAGGGACTAAAGGCGTCAACATTGCCGATCGTAAAGAGATGAAGCGTCTCAATGACTACATGATGACCGAGCTTATCGGCGCCAACAACAACCACGTTGTGCCAAGCACCCCGCAGGCCTGGGCAGAATACTCTTCGCCAAACTCGCGCTGGACAGCCCGTAAGGGACTTTTCTGGGGGGCGGCAGAAGGGGGGCCAATCGAAACCGGTGAAATCCCGCCGGGCAACCAAAATACGGTGGGTTTCCGTACCTATAAATCGGTGTTCGATCTGGGTCCAGCCGCAGAAAAATACACGGTCAAAATGAGCGGCTGCCATTCATGCCCTATTCGTTGTATGTCGCAGCTCAATGTCCCGCGGGTGAAGGATTTTGGCGTGCCGAGTACCGGCGGCAACACCTGCGTGGCGAACTTTGTTCACACCACCATTTTCCCCAATGGCCCGAAAGATTTTGACGATAAAGACGATGGGCGAGTCGTAGGGAACCTGATCGGACTGAACCTGTTTGACGATTACGGTATCTGGTGTAACTACGGCCAGCTGCACCGTGACTTTACCTACTGCTATTCGAAAGGTGTCTTTAAACGCGTGCTGCCAGCCGAAGAGTACGCGGAGATCCGTTGGGATCAACTGGAGGCGGGCGATCCTAACTTTATCAAAGATTTTTACTATCGACTGGCGCATCGCGTGGGGGAACTCAGTCATCTTGCAGACGGTTCGTATGCCATTGCTGAACGCTGGGATTTGGGCGAAGAGTACTGGGGTTATGCCAAAAATAAACTGTGGTCGCCGTTTGGTTTTCCGGTCCACCATGCAAACGAAGCCTCGGCGCAGGTGGGGGCGATCACCAACTGTATGTTTAACCGTGACTGTATGGCGCACACCCATATCAACTTCATCGGTTCCGGTTTGCCGCTGAAATTACAGCGCGAAGTGGCGGGCGAGTTATTTGGGTCGCAGGACGCCTACGACGAGACCAAGAATTACACCCCGATCAATGCCGCCAAGATCAAATATGCCAAATGGACGCTGCTGAAAGTCTGCCTGCATAACGCGGTTACGCTGTGTAATTGGGTTTGGCCAATGACGGTTTCACCACTCAAGAGCCGCAACTATCGCGGAGATTTGGATCTGGAAGCGAAATTCTTCCAGGCAGTCACTGGTGATGAAACCACGCAGGCGAGTCTGGACCTGGCCGCTGAACGCATCTTTACCCTGCATCGTGCCTATACGGTCAAACTGATGCAAACCAAAGATATGCGTAATGAACACGATCTTATCTGCTCCTGGGTGTTTGATAAAGATCCGAAAATTCCGGTCTTCACCGAAGGCACCGACAAGATGGACAGGGAGGATATGCGTCAGTCACTGACGATGTTCTATCAGGAAATGGGCTGGGATCCCGAGTTGGGTTGCCCAACGCGCGAAACCCTGAACCGACTCGGACTTGAAGATGTGGCAGCCGATTTGGCTGCGCAGGATCTGTTGCCAGCGTAAGGAACACGAGATGACTAACGTGAGCAACGTTCAGGCACCCGTTGAGGCGATTCCTGACGAGGTTGATAGCCAAAAGAGACACTGGCTACAGGCGTTTCACCCGCCGGTCGAGCAGGTGACTGCGCCGCAGGTTCAGGAAGCCGCCAGCCCGGAGTCGATTGTGGCAGATTTTATCCGCCAGCATTCGGCATCGGGGCACCTGGTAGCGCGCAGCGTGTTTCTGCAGCCACCTTATTCGGTCCCTGAAGCCGATCTCTCCGCGCTGCTGGATGTGCTGTGCCAGGACGCGAATAACGCGGATATCACCCGTGTGCAGGGGGCGGAAGATGTTTATTTCTACTCAACGCAAACCATGACGGCAAACTACGCCGACATGTGCGTGCAGGTGGTGGAAAACGACATCTGCCGTGCGATTGCCGAGGCGGTACGCTTCGACTGTCGAACGTATCCTCGCCCCTATAAGGTCGCCATGTTGACGCAACCGCCGTACAGCTTTGAGTCTCAACAGATTACAGCGGCGCTCACGGCCATGGAAACGCATCCCGATTACGCGGATATACGTACTGTGGAATCGTCAAATGCGGAGCCTTATTTGTTCAGCGAACGTTTTATGAGTTATGGCAAAGCGTACGGCCTGTGTGAATGGCTTGAGGTTGAGCAGTATCAGAACCCCTGAATTATTCAGGTTGATGTCATGGAACGTGTGGACGACCACTGTCACAGTATTAGAGGATAACCCGATGTCCTTCACCCGACGAAAATTTGTCATTGGCATGGGGACGGTGATTTTTTTCACCGGTCCAGGTCAAAATCTGTTAGCGAGTACCAGGAGCCCTAAAGCCGTTCGTTACGTCATGATTCACGATGAATCACTGTGTAACGGATGTAATATCTGCGCCCGGGCTTGCAGGAAAACCAACCATGTTCCTGCCCAGGGCAGCCGTTTGTCGATAGCGCATATTCCAGTCTCGGACAACGACAACGAAACGCTGTATCACTACTTCCGTCAGTCCTGCCAGCATTGTGATGATGCGCCTTGTATTGAGGTGTGTCCGACCGGTGCCTCTTGGCGAGATGAGAACGGTATTGTGCGAGTAGATACGTCTTCCTGTATTGGCTGCAGTTACTGTATTGGTGCGTGTCCTTATCAGGTTCGCTATCTAAACCCGCAAACCAAAGTGGCTGATAAATGCGACTTCTGTGCAGAATCTCGGCTGGCGAAAGGTTTTCCACCGATCTGTGTTAACGCTTGCCCGGAACATGCGCTGATTTTCGGTCGTGAAGATAGCCCGGAAATTCAGACCTGGTTGCGAGAAAACAAGTATTACGAATATCAACTTGCAGGCGCCGGGAAACCCCATCTGTATCGTCGGTTCGGTCAACATTTGATTAAAAAGGAAAATGTATGAACGCGTCGCAGAATGCCGAACAGTTTCACGCCCAGCTTGCACAGTATGTTCCCCTGTTTTCACCGGACTACTGGCCTGTGTGGTTAGTCGTTGCCGGGTTAATGCTGGTGGGAATGTGGCTGGTGCTGGCGCTTCACGCCATGCTGCGCTTTCGGGCGGCACATAAAGCGTCGGCAGGGCACGGTGAGAAGGTCTATTTATATTCGAAGGCTGTTCGTTTGTGGCACTGGTCGAATGCGCTGCTGTTTCTGCTACTTTTGGTCAGTGGCCTGGTCAATCACTTCTCTGCCGTCAGCGCACCGGTAATGAAAAGCCTGCTTACCGTTCATGAGGTTTGTGGCTTTTTGCTACTTGCCTGCTGGATTGGTTTTGTGCTGATCAACCTGATTGGCGGCAACGGACATCACTATATTATTCAACGTCAGGGCTGGATCGCACGCGCGCAAAGACAAACTCGTTTTTACCTGTTTGGCATTATGCAGGGCGAGTCACACCCATTTCCGGCCTCACCTCGCTCTAAGTTTAATCCGTTACAGCAGGCGGCCTATGTTGGCGTGATGTATGGTTTGTTGCCACTGCTACTGATCACTGGATTGTTATCGCTTTACCCGACGGCCGTCGGCGATCTGTTCCCCGGGGTGCGTTATTGGCTACTTCAGGCGCACTTTGCGCTGGCAATAGTCAGTCTGTTTTTCATTTTTGGGCATCTTTATCTCTGCACTACGGGTCGCACGCCGGGCGAAACCTTTAAGTGTATGGTGGATGGCTACCACCGGCATTAAGCGATGATGATTACGCGAAGTGACTTACGGGCCTGGCGTGTTGGGCCCGTCATGTACCGCTGGTTTCTACGCGCGTTTCCTGCAGGAGGAAGCTATGCCGATGTTCATCGCGCGCTCCAGCGGGAAGGGTATACCGATTGGGCAAATAGCCTGGTGGAATACGGCTGGTCAAAATGGCGGGAAGAGGCGAGTTTTGCTCAGCAGGATATTGACGCAATGGGGAATATTTCCTGTGAGCAAGCCGCGGGGGAAACCAGCCGTCCGTTGGCGAGTGCGGAAGATTATGCCCGGTTTAGCAGTGCGGGTGACAACGTTAAAATTGCCAGCGCCGGGTATGCTGCGCAGATCGCCTGTGCCGGTTACAGCGCACGGATTGGCAGTGTAGGCTATAACACGCATATCGGCAGTTCAGGCGATCGCGGGCGAATAGCGATTGTGGGAAACTCGGCGCGTATCAGCAGCGTGGGCGACGGAACGCGTATCGCCAGTACCGGCATGCGCGTACGTATCAGTTCGCTCGGCGACCGAAACCGGATTGCCAGTAGCGGTGATTTAACCCAGCTGGCCTGTTTTGGCGCAGAGGCGAAAATCGCTAACTGCGCGGACAATATCCACATTATTGCCAGCGGAGAGAACGCCGTTGTTGCCAGTACCGGTGCTGTCGACTCGATAATTCTTGGTCCCGGCGGATGTGCGGCGCTGGCTTATCACGATGGCGAAAGAATGCGTTTTGCGCTTGCCGTTGAAGGGGAAAATAACATTCGGGTGGGCGTGAAATATCGGCTCAACGAAGACCATCAGTTCGTGGAATGTTGAGCCGAGAGGTCATTTTAGTGCGAATCGGCGCTGGGTGATTTTTTCAAGGCTAAAGCACAGCAGGTAATAGACCAGCCCGGTAAAGATAAAAATGGCAGCGGGGTAGATCTGCACCCGGCTGTTAACCTGACCGGCAACCGTCGTGAGTTCCGGCACGTTAACAATAAACGCCAGTGACGTGTCCTTCAGTAGCCCAATAAAAATCCCTGTCAGCGACGGCAGTACGTTACGCAGCACCTGCGGCAACAAGATAAGCCACAGGGCCTGATCCGGGCGAAAACCCTGAACAACTGCCGCTTCATATTGCCCGCCAGGCAGTGCGCTAATTCCAGCATACACCGAGTGCATCACCGAGGCGGCGGTGAACCATGCCAGCGCCAGTGTCACGGTAACGGCACCGGGCAGATCGCTTCCGGTCAGCATGGGTAGCAAATACCACATCCAGAAAATCACAAAGATGAGCGGAATGCCGCGAATAAATTCCGCCCAGATAAACAATCCGTTGCGAACCGCGCCCGGAAATCGCCAGGCACAACAGGCAAGAACGATCCCGCCAGGCAGCGCCAGCAAAGCCGCACCGATAGCCATCAGCAAAGTGAGCAGGACGCCGCCGGGTTGCCCCTCAGCTACACGTCCCCACAGGAGATAGTCAAGATTGTCGGTAATGACCGAAACATTAGCGATCATGCAGTATGCTCCTGACGCTGAAGATGCGCATTCTTATCTTTGACGATTTACCCGACGCAGACTGAGGGCCAAGACGGGTAAGCAGCATACCCAGAACGATGCCGGTAAACAGATAGAGTGCGGTGCCAACGGCAAAGGCTTCCAGCGCGTGCGCGTTGTAGCTCTCAATTTGCCGTACCTGGTAGGTGAGCTCAGCAAATCCAATACCGCTGGCAAGCGAGGAAAGCTTCAACAGGTTGAGATATTGCCCAACAATCGGTTGCCAGGCGTTTGCCAGTCCCTGAGGCAGCAGAATGTGACGAAATATCGCCCAGGATGAAAACCCCTGCGCCACGGCAGCCTCGCGTTGTCCGGCAGAAACAGCCTGTAAACCAGAGGCGATCTCTTCAACCAAAAATGCTGAGGTAAATACGCCCAGTCCCCATGCTGAACAGATAAACTCCGGCGTTAACCACCAGACATCACCCGGCAGAATTGACCATGGATGATCGGCATTGATAAAGCTAATGACGTTACGGGGGAGCCAGTTCCAGGCGGCAAAATACCAGAACATCAGTTGCACCAGTAAAGGCGTGTTGCGAAACACCGAGACCCACACCCCGACTATCGCTTTAGCGAGACGATTGCCTGTCAGGCGCAGGCCGAGCAGTGAGATGGCAATGAGCGTGGCGAGCACGATACCTGCCAGCGTTACCCAGAGCGTGGTAAGAAAACCAGAAATTATCCATTGCAGGGGTTGCCCGCTCAGCACTCCCTGCCAGTCCATTGCATGCATTATGATGATGACTCCTGGTGTAACGGGTCGAGCACTTTTTTCAGGAAACGCTGGGTTCTTGGGTGCTGTGGTCGGACGAAAAAATCCTCCGGCGGGGCCACTTCAAGAATATCGCCACCATCGATGAAAACCACCCGATCGGCAATCTCGCGGGCAAAATGCATTTCGTGGGTCACGACGATCATGGTGATACCGCTGTGGGCCAAATTTTTCATCACCTGCAGTACCTCGCCGATCATTTCCGGATCCAGCGCGGAAGTGGGCTCATCAAACAGAATAATTTGCGGTGATGAAGCCAGTGCGCGGGCGATGGCCACGCGCTGCTGCTGCCCTCCGGACAACTGCGCGGCATAGGCGTTGGCTTTTTCCGCCAGTCCTACCTTTTCCAGTAACTCGAGTGCCCGACGTTCCGCTTCCGTCTTGTTCCAGCCGTGAACATATTCCAGCGCCAGCGCGATGTTCTGCAGCGCAGTCAGGTGCGAATAAAGATTGAATTGCTGAAATACGAAACCGATACGGCTACGTAGCTGGCGTAACGCCGCCCCACGCAACTGGCTAATCGGTTTACCATCAATGAAGATTTCGCCACCGCTGAGCGACTCAAGCTGGTTGATAAGACGTATAAGAGTGGACTTTCCTGAGCCGGAAGGCCCCAGAATGGTCACCACTTCACCGGGTTCAACCGCCAAACTAACGCCGTTAAGGACAGAATGAGCGTCATACTGTTTAATCACATTGCGCAGTTCGACGCTCGCCTGGCGCAAATGGGTAAAATCCGCAGCCGAAGCTGCGGAGCGATGAAAAAGGGCTGAGAGCATATTACTTGACTTCTATTTTAAAGGCGCGGGGTTGCGGATTTTTGGTTTCAGGACCAAACCAGACATCATAAATTTTGGCCGCCTGCCCGGTATATTCCAGCTTCAAAAGTTCATCGTTGACGGCTTTTAACAACGCTGGCTCACCTTTTTTCACCCCCACGCCGATCTCTTCTTTGCTCAGCAGGTCCGGCAGAATTTTGAAATCGGCTTTATCCGGCGCAGCACCTAATAAACCGGCCAGAATCGTACTGTCCTGGGTAATGGCCTGAACATTGCCGTTGCGTAGCGCGGTTAACGCCAGCGGGATGTCGTCGTAGGCCACCACGCGCGACTGCGGGAAGCGCTGATGCAGTGCCTGTTCACCAGTAGTGCCTTTTACCGCGCCGATGCGTGCCTTGCTGTATTCATCAAGCTTGTCCGGAGATTTTGCCGGCACAAGGAACTGCTGGCCGGTAACAAAATAGGGGACGGAGAAATCTATTACCTGCGCCCGTTCAGGTGTAATCGTGATATCCGCGACGATTAAATCGGCTTTACCGGATTGTAATAACGGAATGCGGTTTGCCGGATTGGTCGCGACCAGTTCCAGTTTTACACCAAGGGATTTGGCCAGCGCTTCGGCAAAATCAACGTCGTAGCCGACAATCTTATGGGTTTTGGCATCGACGGAGCCAAACGGAGGATTCGCGTCAAATGTCGCGACTTTTACAACGCCTGCGGCTTTGATATCGGCCAGTTGGTCAGCCTGAGCCTGCGAGACGGTAAGTCCTGAGGCCAGCAGCACGCCGAATGCCAGCAGTGTTTTTTTAGCGCGGTACGTTTTCTTTGCCATCATTGTATGAAATCCCTGTAGTTTTTGGTTTGTGCTTTTTACGCTCCCATAACTTACGGTTGGGACAAAATAAGAAAAAATTCTTATCTATATACAAAATGTTATTAGTGAAGGATGTGTTAATAGCGGGTGAAAATAATGCATAAGTGAAAGGTAAAAATAGTGCATAAGCCTGGCAATAATTTGCATTTTGTTTTTGTGTGAGGGCTCGCTTGAATAAGACCGAGCTGGGCTAATGTCCAGAAAGGCTACAGGAATCCCCTCCAGACCTGTACCATATGTCACAACAGGTTTGGATTGGGGATAAGCATGCTGCGTGATAATTTTAACGATCTCTATTATCTCATTATCGTTGCCCGCGAGCGTAGTTTTACCCGGGCAGCGGCAAAACTTGGGGTTTCGCAATCCGCGCTAAGCCATGCGATCCGCGGGCTTGAAGAGCGGCTGGATGTACGGCTTCTGACCCGCACCACGCGCAGCGTTGCGCCGACCGAAGCCGGAGAACGGCTTATCAACAGTATCAGCCCGCGTTTTGATGACATTGAAACTGAGCTGCTGGCATTAACCGATGTCCGTCAGCGCGTGGCCGGTAACATCCGCCTGACACTGGGCGAACACGCATTGCAATCTACCGTCTGGCCCGCGCTGGAGCCGTTTTTGCAGGCTTACCCTGATGTGAATGTGGAAATGACCATCGACAATAGCCTGACGGATATTGTGACTGGCCGCTATGACGCAGGTATTCGACTTGGCGAGCAGGTGGCAAAAGACATGGTCGCCGTCAGAATTGGCCCGGACTGGCGCATGGTAGTAGTGGGTTCACCGGCTTATTTTGCTCGCCATGGTAAACCGCATACCCCACACGACCTGCAAAATCACAGCTGTATTAACATGCGTATGCCAACGTTGGGCGGATTATACGCCTGGGAGTTTGCTAAAGACGGACAGGATTTGCGCGTGCGGGTTGAAGGGCAGCTTATTTTTAACAACCTCCCCCCGCGAATTAGCGCAGCGATGGCCGGAATGGGGTTGGCATTTGTGCCGGAAGACACCGTCGAACAGGCTGTAGCAGAGGGGGCGTTGGAAAAAGTGTTGGAGGACTGGTGTGAACCTTTCCCTGGCTATTATATGTACTATCCCAGCCGAAAACAGCATACCGCCGCTTTTGCGCAACTGATTGAGGCGTTGCGGTATACGGGCTGAAGCGGGTGGCTTAAACAGGCAATAAAAACCGGCATTGCGCCGGTTTGGAAATCAGATTTTGCAGGCGTCGCCGCAGTCATTATCAGCAATAATTTCCTGCGCTTTCTTGTCTGCATCTTCCAGACGTTCAGCGTTACGCTCTTGCGCTTCTTCCAGTCCATCAAAGACCAGATTATCGAGATCAATTTCCATCATTCACCTGCTCAGGTTCAGCGTTTAACATCACGTTATTATATTGCAAAAATGTTGCTTAACAGCAGCGATTCTTGCTACTTAGCATCGAACGCAATCCGCTGTGCGTATTTATCCGCCAAAATAGCCTATGGTTCGCAATTGCTAAAGAATCGTTGGTTGTAAATACCGCAAAACTCTCGCTCTCTCTACCGTTTTATCTCCACTTTTTCATTAACGTGATGTGCGATAATTTTTAACAAATCTGCGACAAAATCACTATACATATAACTTAATATCTTTTATACATTAGTCGTTCAACCCTGCGACTATTCCACAAAAGAGAAAGCTATATGGAACAGACACCTGATAAGAAAAACGATAATTTTCAAAAAGATGGCAAAGAACAGTTCAATAGATCGATAGGTCTTATTTCAAACTTTGCGTTGGGTTTTACCTACCTGTCGCCGCTTACTGCCGTCTATTCGCTGTTTGCGCTGGCCGTAACGCTGGCGGGGCCGCCCGCAGTATGGTGGATTTTAATCGTCGCATGTGGGCAACTTTTGGTGGCATTGGTGTTTGGTGAGGTTGCTTCCCAGTATCCGATAACCGGCGGGCTTTACCCCTGGGCCAGAAGGTTGTGGGGCAAGAAGTATGCGTGGATCGCCGCCTGGATCTACCTGTGGGCGCTGGTGGTCACCATTACGTCGATCGCGGAATATACATCAACGTTTGTTGAATCACTCTTCCACTATGGTCAGACGCCGGCCACGATGTTGGTGACTTCTGTCCTGCTGCTGCTGTTGATGATGGCCGTTAATATGTCCGGGACTAAAAATCTGGCCCGGGTGGCAAAAATTGGTTTCTGGTGTGAAATTGTCAGCGTGATCGCGCTGGGGATTTATCTGCTGATTTTCCACCGTTCGCAGCCGTTCTCTGTGATTTTTGACTCGATGGGCGTGCTGGCGCATGACGGCAGCTACTCCACCGCATTTATGTCCGCTGCGCTGATGGGGCTGTTTATGTTCTTTGGCTTTGAGGCCTGCGGTAACGTTGCGGAAGAGGTGCAGAATCCGAGTAAAAAGATCCCGGTGGCGATGATTTTAAGCATCGTATTCGGCGCGATTTCCGCCATTATTTCTGTTATGGGTTATTTGCTGGCTTCACCGAATCTGGTCAGCATCGTGAATGGCAAAACGTCCGATCCTATCCCTGCAATCCTTAATGAAGCTCTGGGCGAAACTGGCGCAACTGTCTTTATCGTCGTCGCAATTATCGCCATGTTGTCGTGCATTTTGTCTCTGCAGGCTGCGTTAAGCCGTCTTATCTTTTCTTTCTCCCGCGACAGAATGCTGCCGGGAAGTGAATGGATGGCCAAAATCTCTAAAAATGGTGTTCCGGATAATGCCATGGTCGTCAGTTGCCTGCTGCCAGTGATTATCTGCGTTTGGGTTTATTTCCAGCCAGATAACCTGTCGCGTATCACCGCGTTTGCTGTAATCGGGATATACATCTCGTTCCAGATGGTTGTGCTGGCCGCGCTGCGTCAGCGTCTGAAAGGCTGGAAACCGGCGGGGGAGTGGACCATTGGCGGTTGGGGCGTAATCGTGAATGTGCTGGCGTTAGCTTACGGATTGTGCGGGATCTGGTTACTGGCGCAACCGGCAGACAGCAGCGACTTCATCGACCGTTGGACGGTCCTGTTCGGCCTGGCGATTGTTGTTGGCTCGGGGCTTATTTATATGTTCCTGACCCGTCCGTTTGGTCGTTCAGCGGCGCCGGAAAACGACGCCATTGCCTACGCCAATAAGCTCAATATGGGGCAGGATAACTAAAAACTCAGGGCCTTCGGGCCCTTAGTTTTGATAGTGATAAAGGATAAAGTAGTCGCTCTGATACACCACTGTACTGTTTGCAGGTGACAGCAATTCACCCACGCGAAAACGTGGCCAACTGGAGAAAATGATCCTGTTTTCCAGATTAGTCAGAATCACATAGTCAGGATGGGCGCAGGAAAGCAGTTCGGCTTCTATCTGACTGACCAGCAGATCGACCGCGGCAACACCGAGAAACTGATCGTTGTAGTAGACCGGGACGGCTGACGTCAGGGTATAGGAGATATTGCAAATATAGTCGACGTAGGGACCGTGGATATAGGCTTTGCCAGCCGGAGGAGAATGCTTAAACCACTCAAAGGTTCTGAAGTCCAGTCGTTGTTGCGTGGCCTGATCCAAATCCAGATGCGCCTGGCTCAAACCATTATCTTTCTTATACCACCACTCCAGCAACCAATACTCTTTTGTGGTTGCGGTGCTCTCAATATGGCTGGCGAATCCCGCCCCTGAGCAGTAATGGTTGTTATTGAGCGTGCGCTTGATGTGCTGTTGAACGGTGGATCTGACTGAGGGGTCGAGAACGACCTCGGCTGAGGCCTTTTGTACCCCTGAAATCGCCTCATGGATGCTCCTCGCCAGCGCAACGGTAGAATCTACGGTAGAAACAGTAATGTCATCAATTTTACGAATTAATGCGCTTAGGGATGTCGAAGAGCTCATTGTCTGTCCTGCCTTCACTGATTGTCAGTTCGAGTTATATTTCAGCTTTTTTTCAATAAGGTAGTAGGTAAACGTGTCGATGATCCGCGTGGCAAACTGTACTGACTCTGCCTCGTTGTGAGCAGCCAGCGCATCGGCCAGCGCCGAATAAAGCGCGGTAATTTCTGCATGAATACTGTCTGTGCGATAAAGTATCGCCACCAGCGATGCCCATTCAGCCTGAACCTGCAGCTCCTGATTGGCCAGTCGCGCTGAATGCGAACTTGCGGCAATCGCCAGCAGACAACGCATATCGGCCTGGGTCATCAACTCAGGTGAGTTTGCCTTTCTGAGCACCTCGACAAACTCGCGAAATTTGGCGATATCCGCACCGGTCATCCGTCGGGAAGCCAGCCGCGCGCTATGGCTAATAATGGCGCAATGCATTTCACCCAGATCAGACAGATAATCCGTACTGATCGCCTTGAACGGATGCAGGGCGCTATTTTTGCCATCAATATTTTCGCAAACGAAACTCCCGCCATTACGACCACGAACCGTATGGATAAGATTATTAGCCCGAAGCGTGTTTAGCGCTTCTCTGATAGTGATATGTGAGACACCCATCATCTTTGCCAAATCAGTTTCGTTGGGGAGCTGTTCTTTTGGCTCCAGCAACCCCGTGATAATGGCATTTGAAAGGCGTTGGACTATCTGGTCTGAACGACTGACCTGCCCGATAGGCGCAAATATGACCGCGTGAGTAATCATAATCTTTTCTGTACTCAATTCCCTGAAACAACGACCATTTTTAACACATGCCCGTCGGGCAAGGAAGGTAAGAATGGCCGAGTTATTTTACATGCCTGGGCGCAACGTCACTGCACAAGCGGATGTGTGTCCCGATAACCTTATGATGAGCTGGGCGTAACGCGTCAGCTGGCAATAAAAAGCCTCATCCTGAAAATGTAAAAATTAAGTTAAAAATGCGAGGCTTATCATAGTGTCAATGTTGCGCATTTGAAAAAATTTTACAATATATATATTACATAAGATTCTTTATGTATTAATTGGCAGGAGACAAACATGAAAACCCTGAAGCATTTTATTAATGGGCACTATGTAGCAGGCAGTAGCGAAGATAGCTTCGAACTGGTGAGTCCGGTTGACGGTGAAACGTACGCAATATCTCCCAACGCTAACGAGGCGGAGGTAGAGCAGGCTTACTCAGCAGCGGAGGCGGCGTTTAGCATCTGGAGAAAATCGACGCCGGCACAGCGGCAAAAAGCATTGTTGCGGCTGGCCGATGAGATTGAACGCAACGTTGAGCGACTGGTAACCGCGCAGAGCCAGGAAACCGGTCAGCTTCGCCATTTTATTGAGAAAGAGGAGATCGCGGCATCTTGCGATGCCATCCGCTTTTTTGCTGGTGCGGCGCGCTGTCTTGAAGGAAAGGCGGCTGGAGAATATTCCGCAGGATTTACTTCAACCATTCGTCGTGAACCGTTGGGTATTGTTGGGCAAGTGACGCCGTGGAACTACCCGTTCATGATGGCGGTGTGGAAGATTGCACCAGCGCTGGCGGCAGGCAACACTGTGGTGTTAAAACCAAGCGACACCACGCCAGTCAGTACGCTGCTGTTGGCTGAACTGGCCGCACCGTTGTTCCCGAGAGGGGCATTTAACGTTGTGTTGGGCAAAGCCAGCACTGGTTCGCTGGTGGTTTCAAACCCGAAGGCTTCATTGGTTTCTATTACCGGTTCGGTCCGTGCGGGTTTGCAGGTTGCGGCTTCGGCGGCGGCAAACCTGACCCGAGCACACCTGGAATTGGGCGGGAAAGCGCCCGCAATCGTGTTCGCCGATGCGGATATGGACAAGGCGATTTCGACGATCACCACAGCAGGCTTTTTCAATGCCGGGCAGGATTGCACAGCGGCTACGCGGATCCTGGTAGAACAATCTATCTACGCTGAGTTTCTGGAAAAACTGATCCAGAAAACAAAAAGAATCAAATTTGGGCCGCCAGAAGATCAAAATGCACTGTACGGTGCATTGAATAGCCGGAATCAGCTGGAGCAGGTGAAAGGCTTTATTGAGCGTTTACCGGCACATGCGAAAATTGAAACCGGTGGGCGCGTCGGGCCTGGTCCAGGCTTCTATTTTGAGCCGACGATCGTCTCCGGAGTGCATCAAAATGATGAAGCTATTCAGCATGAAGTATTTGGACCAGTGATGACTATTCAGTCGTTTACTACTGACGAAGAGGTACTACACAAAGCGAATGATGTGGAGTATGGTCTTGC
Source organism: Citrobacter sp. C13 (assembly GCF_014596815.2). Classification (NCBI taxonomy): domain Bacteria; kingdom Pseudomonadati; phylum Pseudomonadota; class Gammaproteobacteria; order Enterobacterales; family Enterobacteriaceae; genus Citrobacter; species Citrobacter sp. C13. The sequence continues at coordinate 2,675,730 of NZ_CP115024.1, read as the reverse complement.
CGCCAGCGTCTGGACCAGTAATCATGGTCGCGCCCAACGCTTCAGCATTGACCTCGATTTTGGCACGGTGTGGATTAACAATCACATTCCTCTGTGCGCCGAAATGCCGCACGGCGGGTTCAAAAAATCGGGTTATGGCAAAGATCTCTCATCCTATTCGCTCGAGGAATACACTCGGGTGAAACATATCATGTGCGACATTTCTGAATAGAGAGGATTACGATGAAAACATTAAAACTCGCGGTGCTTTCATTAGTGATGTTCTCGGGCTATAGCCTGGCAGAAAGTACATCGCTGAATACCGTAAAAGAGTATATGGCGGCATGGAATGCGCATGATGCTTCGCGAGCCGCTCAATTTCTTGCTGATGATGCGGTCTATTATGATGCCGCCGCGGGAGAACCGGTAAACGGCAGGGAAAAAGCAGAAAAAGAGGTTATCGGAGCTTTTATTAAGGCGGTTCCAGATCTTAGCTGGAAAATGGTCGGCAAGCCCGTCTACGACGAAGACACCGTGGCCTTTCGTTGGGAATTTTCAGGCAAAAATAGTGGTGAATGGGCAGGGAGTCCGCCGACAAATAATCCGATCAAATTTGAAGGCGTCAGCTATATTCATGTTAAAGCAGGAAAAATCACCTGGCAGGGTGATTATTATGATTCTAAAAAACTGGATGAAGAGTTAAAGCCAGTGAAGTAGTCGGTTGTACCCCTTTATAAATAAGAAGGGGTATCTCTCTTATTTGTGTCGTATTAAAGGCAGTGTGTAGCAATAAGGAAAAAAGTTAATGGCAATTACCAGACGTGATTTTCTCAACGGCGTCGCGGTGACTATTGCGGCGGGACTTACCCCGCTGGAGTGGGTCAGGGCGGCAGGAAAGGGAAACGCATTTATAGATGGAAATTATTATCCTCCTGCGCTGACGGGGCTGCGGGGCAATCATCCTGGATCGTTTGAAATGGCGCATGCGCTAGGTCGCGAGCATAAACATTTTGATTTAAACGCTCTGCCCGTTGAGGAAGAGTACGATCTGGTGATTGTGGGTGGCGGTATTAGCGGGTTAGCTGCCGGTTGTTTTTGGCGTCAAGTTGCCGGGCAAAATAGCCGGATCCTGATCCTCGATAACCATGACGACTTTGGTGGACACGCCAAACGCAATGAATTTACCAGCTCGGGTAAGAAATTACTCGGTTATGGTGGCAGCGAAGCATTCCAGTCCCCTGCGCATAATTTCAGCCCTGAAGTACAAAAGTTGATGGAAACCGTGGGCGTCAGCGTCACGCGGTTGAAAGAGAGTTTTGACGTAAACTTCTACCCCGACTGGCAGCTCAGTCGCGGCGTTTTCTTCGATAAGAAGAATTTTGGCGAAACAAAAATCGTCAGCGGCGATCCGGGCCGCGCGGTATCTGATGATATTCCGCCGGACAGGCTCAATGGGCGTAAAATTGAAGACTTTATCAATGATTTTCCGCTAAGTGAGAATGACAGAAAAGCGCTGATCGACCTGCACGTCCGGCCCGGTGATTACCTGCCGGGAATGACGGTCGATGAGAAAATGGAATGGCTGGATACCCACAGCTACAGTGAATTTTTGGCAACAAAAGTCGGTTTGAGCAAAATGGCGCTGCTCTATTTCCAGCAGCGTTCCAACGACTTCTTTGCTATTGGTATTGAAGGTATTTCTTGTAGTGATGCCAGGGCGTGCGCCTTACCCGGCATGGAAGGGATGGGGTTACCGCCGCTGGACGGAGAGTCGCTGGCCGACCTCGAAGAGCCGTATGTTTACCACTTCCCGGACGGTAACGCCGGGTTAGCCCGCCTGTTAGTCAGATATATGCTGCCGGATGCGCTACCGGGCAACACGATGGAAGACTCTGTCCTCGCCAGACTACATTACGAAAAGCTGGATCTGCCGGAAAACACTACGCGCCTGCGCCTGAACAGCACGGTGATTAATGCGGCCAACGTGCAGGATGGCGTGGCGGTGACCTATCTGCGTGACGGTAAAATGCACCGTGTGCGCGGTAAGAACACCATCATGGCAGGCTATAACATGATGATCCCGTATCTGGTGCCTGAGATGCCGGAACAGCAGCAGGCGGATCTTAAACTGAACGTGAAGGCACCGCTGGTGTACACCAACGTGGTGGTCAAAAACTGGCAGGCGTTCAAACAGCTTGGCGTGCATGAGTTTTATTCTCCGGCGGCACCTTATAGCAGGGTCAAGCTCGACTACCCGGTCAGTATTGGTGGGTATCAACATCCGGCCTCCCCGGACGACCCGATGGTCATTCATATGGTCTATGTGCCGACCTATCCGGGCAGTAACCTGTCGGCCAGAGAGCAGTTCCGTCTGGGACGAGCCTATTTGCTGGGGACCACCTTTGCGGCGCATGAGGAGATGATTCGCTCCCAGTTGCAGGAGATGTTTGGCTCAACAGGCTTTGATAATCAACGCGATATTTCCGCCATTACGGTTAACCGCTGGGCGCATGGCTATGCGTACTACGCCAACTCGCTGTTCGATGATATGGATAAGATGCCAGAAATTATCGAGCGGGCGCGTCAGCCAGTCGGTCGCATTGCCATCGCTAACTCCGATTCTGACTGGAGTGCTTATGCCCATACGGCAATCGATCAGGCATGGCGTGCGGTTAATGAACTCAAGGATATGGGGTGATCTATGCGTAACGTAACCATTCTCGCCGCCTGTTTATTTACCGCTTCGGTAAGCGCTGCTGAATCTAACGGTGAATACATCGCGCGAATTTCAGACTGTGTCGCCTGTCATACCGCTGAAGGTGGTGCAGCGATGGCGGGGGGCAAAAAGTTTCCTACTCCGGTGGGGGATATTTATTCGACCAACATTACCCCGGACAAGACGCAGGGTATTGGTAACTATTCTTACGAGGATTTTGAGAAGGCCGTACGGCAGGGGATTGCCAAAGATGGTCATCCGCTCTATCCGGCGATGCCTTATCCCTCGTATGCAAAACTTTCTGACGAGGATGTTAAGGCGCTGTATAGCTATTTTATGCATGACGTCACGCCGTCAGCACAGCCCAATAAAGAGAATGCCATTCCGTGGCTACTCTCCGCCCGCTGGCCGCTGCATATCTGGAACTGGCTATTTACCGATGCGCCAGTGACGGCTGTAGAGGGCGCGAAAACGGATGATAATGCTGCCCTGGTAAAACGAGGCGCTTATCTGGTGGAAGGCCCCGGACACTGCGGTTCATGCCATACCCCGAGAGGCATGGCGATGAACGAAAAAGCGTATACTAATGCTGATGCCGAATACCTGAGCGGCGCGATGATTGACGGCTGGTATGCACCGTCGCTGCGCGGCACCGGTATGTCTGAGCAGGAGTTAAAATCGCTGTTGCTGACCGGTAAAAGCAAGCATGCCGCGGTTTCAGGTTCGATGGCTGAAGTCGTCACGCAGAGTACACAGTATCTGACCGACGAAGATGCCACGGCGATCGCCCAATATCTGTTGAGCCTGAAAAGTGGGAAGCCTGAAACGGTACGTGCTGCGGCGACTACAGCATCCTGGTCGAATTCACCTGAGGCGGGCAAAGTGACCTATAACCGCTACTGTTCAACTTGTCACGGTCTGGAAGGGAAAGGTACGGATGATAACGCGCCTTCTTTAGTGAACAATCCACTGGTGATGGTTGATGACCCGACACCGCTGTTCAGAGTGATTGCCCACGGCGCAGAAACACCGACAACGCGTGGCAGCGTCTCCTTTAAGATGCCTGCCTACGGTGGCTTGTTAAGCGACAACGAAATGCGCGACGTGATCAACTACGTGCGTAAGAGCTGGGGTGAAGGAAATAGCGAAGTAAGCCAGGAAGACCTGGCTGGCGTTAAAAAAGCGTCACATTAAATCGTATGCCGGGTAAGGTGCTTGCACCGCCATCCGGCAGTGCTTACACGGTGTTTACTCTGATAATATCCGCGAGTCGGGTAAACGCCGCCGTCATTTCATGCTCTTCAATGCTGGCAAACCCCAGCAACAGGCCGCTGCGTTTCTCTTCATTCACGTAGTAGCGTGACAGTGGGCGCACCAGCAACCCTTGCGCATTCGCCTGTTGGGCAATGACCGCATCATCACTCCCGGCGGGTAACTGTAAGATCATATGCAGCCCGGCGTTGCTGCTGAAAGAACCAAGAAAATGTTCACCAAGTTGGCGGCTGATAAGCTCTACCAGCATCTGGCGACGACGACTGTATAGCTGACGCATTTTCCGAATGTGTGCCGCGTAATAACCCTCGCGAATAAACTCCGCCAGTGCGGCCTGAATCAACAGATGTCCACCACGATAAAGGTCGTTATGAACCTTTTTCAGCGGAGCGGCTAGCGATTTAGGTAGCACGACATACCCGAGTCGCAGTGCGGGATAGAGGGTCTTACTGAATGTCCCGATGTAAATGACCGGTGTCTCTTCTTCCAGCCCCTGCAAAGAGGGAATCGGCTGACCGGAAAAGCGGAACTCACTGTCGTAATCATCTTCCACTATCCAACTTCGCGTTTCACGTGCGCGAAAGAGAAGTTGCCGGCGGCGGCTCAGACTCATGACCGAACCGAGTGGGTATTGATGTGACGGTGTCACAAAAATAAGTTTTGGCGGTGTTTCACCTGCATCCGGCGGGACCATGCCTTGTTCATCAACCGGGATAGCCGAAAAATTTACCGCATTGATACGAAGAATATTTTTGATTCCCCAGTAGCCCGGCTCCTCAATCCAGGCGTGATCGCCGGGGTTGCATAAAGTCCGGGTCACCAGATCCAAGGCCTGGTGAATACCTTCAGTAATCAGAATTTGCTCCGGTGAGCACCGTACGCCGCGAGCGGTGCGCAGATAGTCTGCCAGAGCTTCTTTCAACTCATTCATGCCGCCTGCTGCATCGTAAGTGAGAAACTCCGGGCGCAGTCGTCTTGCCAGCCTGTCCTGAATTTTCTTGAGCACCCGGTGCGGGAAATGCTCTACATCAGGTACGCCTGGAATAAATGCCCCCCACTGACGGGGACTGGCGCTGGCATTACCTAACAGCTCAAGGCAGCGGGAGGATAAACGGGTGTGATCTTCCTGAGCGGCAGTAACAGGCTCTTTGTCAGGATGCAGGTCGAGATTGTCCAGCACGCTGTCGGTCACAAATGTGCCGCTGCTGGTGCGCGCGGAAATATACCCTTCAGCTTGCAACTGTTCGTACACCCGCAGGACGGTATTGCGCGATAGCGTCAGCTCTCCTGCCAGGTCACGCGACGGAGGCATTCGGGTAGCCGGTTTCAGGCTACCTTCGAGGATGCAACTACAAATGGCGGCATACAGGCGGCGATGTAGTTTTTCGTCAGTCTGCTGATTAAATGCATGCTTGATCACATCTCCGGCAAGTGAACGCATTTGGATCCTTAAAATAAAACGATTTGGCTCTCGATTAAAGTACCAGACGGCGTCTAAATTTAAAGGGTAATTCAACCGAAATGTATTAATGGACAAGGTGTAGAGAATGAACAATAAAAACCTGCAACAACGTCGTCTGGATGCCACCCCGCGTGGCGTGGGTGTGATGTGTGATTTTTATGCCCAGTCGGCAGAAAACAGCACAATTACCGATATCGAAGGCAATCAGTACATCGATTTTGCCGCCGGGATCGCCGTGCTGAACACCGGACACCGCCATCCTCGCCTGGTGCAGGCAGTCGAAGCGCAACTTCAGGCTTTTACCCATACGGCTTATCAGATTGTCCCGTACGAAAGCTATGTGTCTTTGGCTGAGAAAATCAACGCCGTTGCGCCAATCGACGGCAAGCGTAAAACCACATTCTTCACTACCGGGGCTGAAGCGGTAGAAAACGCGGTGAAAATTGCGCGCGCGCATACCGGCCGTCCTGGCGTTATCGCATTTGGCGGTGGTTTTCATGGGCGAACTTACATGACGATGGCGTTAACCGGCAAGGTGGCACCCTATAAAAAAGGGTTCGGCCCGTTCCCAGGCTCTGTTTACCATGCGCCGTATCCTTCTGAATTGCAGGGCATTTCCACGGCGGATTCCCTAAAAGCGATTGAGCGCCTGTTTAAAGCCGATATCGATCCAACCCAGGTTGCGGCGATTATCTTCGAACCCGTCCAGGGCGAAGGGGGCTTCGTGGTGGCACCGCCAGAGTTTGTGGCTGCCATCCGCCGTATTTGCGACGAGCATGGCATCGTGATGATTGCTGATGAAGTACAAAGCGGGTTTGCCCGTACGGGTCAGCTGTTTGCGATGGATCATTACGCCGATAAAGCGGACCTGATGACTATGGCGAAAAGCCTTGCGGGCGGCATGCCGCTGTCAGGCGTCGTGGGCAAAGCCGAAATTATGGATGCGCCTGCGCCGGGTGGTCTGGGGGGAACCTACGCTGGAAACCCGCTGTCGATCGCAGCGGCCCATGCGGTGCTGGATATCATTCGTGATGAGCAGCTATGCCAGCGTGCGGCGGCTCTCGGCGAACAGCTGCGCGCCGCTCTGACAGATGCACAAGCAGGGTGTCCTGAACTGGCCGAAGTGCGAGGTTTAGGCTCTATGATTGCCGCTGAATTCTGTGATGCAGCGACAGGAGAACCCAACGCCGCAGCCGCGCAACGCGTGCAGAAGAAAGCCCTTGAGCAAGGATTACTGCTGCTGACCTGCGGTCAGTATGGCAACGTTATTCGTTTCCTTTACCCGCTGACAATTCCGCAGGAGCAGTTCGCCAAAGCGCTTGATATTATTAAAGCAGCAACCAAGTAATTCGTTAATTGTCATTTACCCAAAGCCGACGGTCGTCATCACCGTCGGCTTTTTTGTTGTCGTGGATTTATCAACAATACGTCGTTATATATTTACATATATATCGATTGGGTCTATCCTATTCATCATACAAATATAATAACTGTACTCTTCAAGAGAAGGCGCTTGCGTTAGCGGCCTCCAGTCTTTCTATCTAACGAATTGAATTAACGAATGTTAAATAACAAATTTACCCCAGTGGCCTCTGGGTTGTTAACCTTTGCCTGTTTTTCCACCGCCGTCACGGCTCATGCTGAAGATACCGTCATCGTTTCGGCGCCAGCCACGTCACAATCCTCGTTATCGGAACATGAACCTCCGGCGAGCGAAAAAAAAGCAACGTTAGGTAGCCTCGGCGAGCGAGAGTTGATAGACGTTCCCTGGTCGGTGCAGACGTTGTCGAAAAAAGTGCTGGATCAGCAACAAATCAAAGATGTGAAAGACGCCTATCGCTACCTACCGTCCGTTCAGGGTGACGGCGTCCGCCCACAAACCCGCGGCATGCAGGGGAGCGTGGTACAAAACCATATGATTGATGGCCTGAACGCCGTCTCCACGACGGAATATTCGACCGAACAGTTCCAGAACATTGAGGTGTTGAGCGGCATCGCTGGATCGCTGTATGGCCCTGCTAATCCAGCAGGGATGTTTAATTTGGTGTCTAAACGACCTGTCGATACACAGTTGCATCGCGTCACAGTAGGGCAAGGTACAGGGTCGGGAACGTTGGCATCGATGGATTTCAGCGGCCCAATCGATGCGGGAGACCGGGTGAAATATCGCCTCAACTTGCTGAACGATGAGGGCCATAGCTACACCACCGATAGCCATGTCCGTCGACAGTACGCTGGCTTGGGGCTGGACTTTCAACTGACAGATCAAACGGTGCTGGAGAGTAATTTCAGCTATTACCATTATTACGAAAAAGGCATGCCGGGTAGCTTTGCCCTGGCGAAAGGCGTTCACTTTCCCGCGGCATTTGATCCTACGGACAGTAAATATGGTCAATCTTATGCGGGTCATGATGACGAAACGACTACCGTCGATATGCATATTAAGCATGATTTTGACGGCAACTGGATGCTGGACCTGGGGGCGTTGCACCAGGTTGCAGACCGCGAGTCGACGGCCGTGACCAACACCCTGACGGATAACCGGGGCGATTACACCACTACAACCTCTAATTCGGCGGCCAGTCGCTTTACCATCAACAGTTATTTAGCGAACCTGACCGGTAGCGTTGATACCGGCTGGCTGACGCAGGATATTGCTACCGGAATGCGTGGATTTGTATGGAAAAACTATAATCCCAGAAACGGAGGCACTTTCACCCTCGGGCATTCTTCTCTCGATCAACATCCCGACTATCCGCGACCACCGTATCCAGACTTTAACGATCGCTATCATTCGGCGACTACCACTCAGCATGCATTTTTGCTAAGCGATACGCTGCATTTTTCCCCGCAGTGGAGCTTGCTGCTTTCCGGCAGCGAGAACCTGTTTACCGTCAGTAACTACAACAAAGCTGGGCATGAAAGCAGCCGTCAGAAAGACAATGGCATGAGCGGTTCCACCAGCCTGATGTATAAACCGGTGGAGAACGTCACGCTGTATACCACCTGGGCGGACAGTTTGCAGCAGGGCGATACCGCACCCGCCGGGGCGCGAAATGCCGGGCAGGTGTTAGATCCCTACCGCAGTCGTCAGATCGAAGTGGGCGCAAAATATGCGCCAGTAAAAGACCTGTTGCTTACCGCTGCGCTGTTTGAAGCCAAACGCCCCTTTGCCTATACCAACGACAACGGCGATTTTGCTCAGGATGGAACTCAGAAAAACCGTGGGCTGGAGCTGATGGCTGATGGGCATATTACTCAAAACTTACGCGTGTTAGGCGGCGGAGCCTGGCTTGATCCAACACTTCATAATACCGCGGCCAGCAATGCGGATGGTAAGCAAGTAGTTGGTTTGCCGCGCTTCGCCTCGAATATCCTCGCAATCTACACCATCGAACGGGTTCCGGGACTGGATGTCGACACGAACGTGCATTACGTCGGACGTCGGGCTACCGATAATGCCAACGACAGCTGGGTCGGGAGTTACACCACGGTGGACATCGGTACGCGTTATGCCACCAGACTGTGGAACACGCCAACCACTTTCCGGTTTGATATCACCAATCTCACCGACCGTCACTATTGGACCAATATTGTTCCGGGCGCATTGACTGGTTACACGGGTGCAGGGGCTGCCAGCGCTCAACTTGGCGCACCGCGCCAGGCTCAGTTTTCTGTTCAGGTTGATTTTTAGAGGTTGCTTATGAAAACGTGCCACACATGGCTGCTTTGTGTGTGGCTGGCGTTTCCTGCCCTGGCAACACGCCAGGTTGTGGATGATGCTGGTCACACAGTTACCGTTCCCACGCATGTTGAACGTATTGCGGATGGCTGGTTTGCACATCATTCGGTGCTGATGACGCTGGGCGCAGGTCGTAACATTGTTGCGACGGTCAACCATGAGGAAAACCAGCCATGGATGTTTAAAATCAATCCTTCTCTGAGGCAAGCCTTACAGATACGGGGAACATCATTTAATAGTGAGGATTTGCTGGCCCGGCACGTCGACGTGGTGTTTGTGGCAAAAGGAAAAGGGGATGCTCAAAGCTACAGTCAGGCGGGTATTCCGGTCCTTGAAATGGCATTTACTGACTATGCTTCGATGGAAAAATCGGTTACTACGACCGCAGAGGTTCTGGGTACCGAGCAGGCTCGCGTCCGGGCAACGGCTTACAATCAGTATCTCAACCGTGTGCTCGCGGATGTGCAGGCTAAAACTGCGGAGCTGACGGAAAATCAGCGCCCTCGGGTACTTCATATTCAATCGCTAAATCCGCTTAAAGTCGACGGCAGGAACACGTTGATCGATACCTGGATTACGTTGGCGGGTGGACGGAATGCGGCAGGTGAAGTTGACGGCAACATGAAAGAGGTGTCGCCCGAGAGGGTGCTTTACTGGCAACCGCAGGTCATTATTCTCGGTGCGGGGTGCGGTGATATCGCCAGTTCGCCATATGCGGCATTGTTCAAAGAACTTAACGCAGTGAAACAGGGTAACGTCTGGCGCAATCCGGCGGGCGTGTTCCCCTGGGACCGTTACGGCACTGAAAGCGCGTTGCAGCTGCAGTGGGCCGCATCAAAACTGCATCCTGCGCTGTTTAGCGGCCTGGATATGGTCAGCGTAACGCGAGATTTTTATCGCCAGTTCTTCGATTATTCGCTCACTCAGGAGCAGGCGATGCGAGTTTTAAACGCGTTACCCCCACAGGAGTAGCGCTCACGTATAAAGACAGGCGTGATAAGGATTGCACGCCATTTTTTCCCCTCTGAAATGTGGGGTTTGGTGCGCTCATGATGAAAATGGTTTGCCAGGCTTCTCGTTATATAATTTAATGCATATCGTTTTTACTCCTCTATTCAGATGGTATCCCATGTTAACTTTCCGCTCTTTTGTGCTGGTTTGCGCCAGCATGTTGTTTGCGTTTTCTGCTCAGGCCGACCGAACGATCACCGATCAGCTTGGTCGACAGGTCACGATTCCTGACCACGTGGACAAAGTGGTCGTGCTGCAACACCAGACGTTGAATATTCTGGTTCAGCTCAATGCCCAGCAGGACATTGTTGGTGTGATGTCGAGCTGGAAAAAGCAGCTCGGGCCTGAATTTGCGCGCTTTATGCCGACGATTACTACATTGCCGACGCCAGGCGATCTCACCAGCGTGAACATCGAAAGCCTGTTGGCGATTCATCCGCAGGTGGTTTTTGTCGCCAACTATGCGCCCGCGGAGATGATCCAGCAGATTCAGAACGCCGGTATTCCGGTCGTGGCTATCTCGTTACGTAAGGATGCCACCGGGCAACAGAATAAAATGAACCCGACCATGGCCGATGAAGAGCAGGTCTACAACGAAGGGTTGAAGCAGGGTATTCGCCTGATCGCTGACGTGGTTGGGCGCAAACCGCAGGCCGAAACGTTAATCGACTACGTTTTTGCCGCGCGGGCAAAATTCAATGCGCCGGTTGCAACAATCCCGGATGCGCAAAAAGTCCGTATTTATATGGCTAACCCCGACCTGATGACCTACGGCTCCGGGAAGTACACGGGACTGATGATGCAGCACGCGGGGGGATTAAACGTGGCGGCTGCCAGTGTGAAAGGTGCCCATCAGGTTGCGCTGGAGCAGGTATTAGCGTGGAACCCGCAGGTGATTTTTGTCCAGGATCGCTATCCGCAGGTGGTAACTCAGATCCAAAACGATCCAAACTGGCAGGGGATTGATGCGGTGAAAAATCATCGCGTCTGGTTGATGCCTGAATATGCCAAAGCCTGGGGCTATCCGATGCCGGAAGCGTTGGCGATCGGTGAACTTTGGATGGCCAAAAAACTGTATCCGGATGCCTATAAAAACGTGGACGTTGATGCGCAGGCCCAGGACTACTATCAACGTTTTTATCGTGTGAACTGGCAGCCTGATGCAGCTAAGTAACCGTATTTTGCCCCAGCAACCGCTCTTAATCGTTGTGGTCCTGTTGCTGGGCGTCAGTTCGCTATGCCTCGGACAGTATCCGCTGTCGTTAAGCGAAGTGTTTTATCACCTGACGCACTATAGCGACGCTGAGGGAATAGGCAGCCAGGTTATCTGGACAGTCAGGCTACCGCGTATTCTGATGGCACTGCTGGCGGGGGGCGCGCTTGGGTTATGCGGCGCGACGCTGCAAGGGGTATTTCATAACCCTCTGGTCGACCCGCATATTATCGGCGTGACGTCGGGGGCGGCCTTTGGTGGAACACTGGCCATCCTGCTCGGTCTTTCGCCCTGGCTGATGATGGGATCAACGTTTTTCTTTGGTCTGACAGCGTTGATCCTGGTGTATGCCATTGCTGCGTTACAGGGGCTGGAGAATACGCTGGTATTGATCCTGTCGGGTATCATTTTGAGCGGATTTTTTGCCGCGCTGGTGAGCCTGATCCAGTATCAGGCTGATACCGAAGAGACGTTACCTAATATTGTGTTCTGGTTGCTTGGCAGCTTTGCGACGGCCAACTGGCATAAAGTGCTGCTGTTGGCGGTTCCGGTCGGTATCGCCGCGACGGTTTTGTACCAGCTACGCTGGCGGATAAACCTGTTGTCGCTTAATGACAAAGATGCCAGAGCACTGGGTGTGGCGGTGGTTCCTCTGCGACGCAGCGTTTTGGTATGTTGCGCATTTTTGGTCGCTGCTCAGGTGGCGGTCAGCGGCAGTATTGCCTGGGTTGGATTAGTGATTCCTCATCTGGCGCGTTTGCTGGTGGGGGTTGATCATCGTCGTTTACTACCGTGCGCCTTCTGGTTGGGGGGCGGTTTTATGATTGTGGTGGATGATATTGCCCGTACCCTGATGCACGCGGAGATACCGTTGGGGATCATTACCGCATTGTTCGGCGCGCCGTTGTTTGCTTTCTTACTCATTCGTACCAGCCGTCGGGAGAAATCATGATACCTGCCGCACTGCGTGTACATCAGCTTACTTATGGGTATCGCGCGCCGTTATTTGAGCCGCTAACGTTCTGTTGCCAGAAAGGTGAGATCTGGGCCGTGCTGGGACGCAACGGCCTGGGTAAAAGTACACTGCTCGATACGTTAACCGGCACGCTGCCTGCTATAGGCGGGAGTATTGAAAATAACGGTGGGATAGGGATTGTGGCACAGCATAGCCATCTGCCGTTTCCGTACACGGTCAGCGACGTGGTGTTGATGGGGCGAGCACAGCACGTGAAGCTGTTTGCGCAACCCAGTCCGCAGGATCAAAAAAGAGCAATGCAGGCGTTAGAGCAGTTGAATATCGCGCATCTCGCCTCCAGCTCATTTGGCTCACTTTCTGGCGGGCAGCAACAGTTGGTGATGATTGCCCGGGCTCTGGTGACGGAGTGTCAAACGTTGTTACTTGATGAACCGTGTTCCGCGCTGGATCTCGCCAATCAGCAGGTGGTGCTGCAGCTAATCAGCGATCTGGCCCATCAACAGGGATGCAGTATTGTCTTTTCGACCCACGATCCGCTGCATGCGTTACAGGTTGCTTCCCATACTTTGCTGCTACTCCCTGAAGGAAAATGGCGGGCTGGGCTAACGGACAGCATTGTGACGGAGGAGAATCTATTCCTGGCTTATGGTTTAACGCTGAGAAGACTCAGCGTGGAGAACTACCAGACGCCGTTTATTGCACCGTTGTTTTCTATTCGTCGTTAAGCGGTAAGAATCCTGCGGCGGTAAGGAACGCCTGACCGCCGCGGGAAAGTATGAATTCAACCAGCGCCATCACTTCTTTGGATGCTTCAAGCACCGCCAGTTGGTATTCGCAGCGAATATTGTGCTCATCAGGAATGGCCACGTAATGTACGTCGGGCATCGCGCGCAGCGCGTGTGCGTAATGCGCGTAACCGATAAACAGATCGGCCAGCCCCTGGCGCAGGATCCAGGCGCTCGCCAGTTCTCCTTGCGGGATTTTTACCGTATCACGACCACCAACCAGCGGGATGGCGCGAGCGCGAAGTTGTTGCCCGAGTCCTGGTTCCAGTACATCCATATTGTCGAAAAATGCCCAGGTATAGTCTCCGGAAGGGTCGCAGCCGGGCGTTGATGTACCTGGTCGCAGCGTTGGGTCGCGGAGTAAATCTAGCCAGGTTCCGATTCGGTTGCTGACAAGGCTCAGTTTGTTCCAGCAAAAAGTGTGCGTAGAGACGGCTTTATTACGTGCTAACAGGTTTTGCGGATGGTCCCTGTTGGCCGAGGCAAAGAGCGCACACGGTTCTCCCGCTTCAATACGCTCGCGCAATAGACCGGCCGGACCATATTCCACCTTAACGTCTATTCCGCTCTGGTGCGTGAACTGGCTTATCAGTGGAGTAAATGCAGGGCGTAAACTGCCCGCAGCGAACAGAAGGATGGAAGAGGGCATGGTATCCTGGCTCTGACGAAAGACATTATGCGAAGAAGATGAATGATACGCGTTGAGCATGGAATTTAGAATGATTTAACGCATTGCTATTGAATCATCGAGGGAAATGATAAACAAGGATACAAACTGGAGATAAAAAGAGAATTTCGAAGGGAATTAGCACCAAATCAAAGAGATGATTTGGTGCGTCCGAGTGGACTCGAACCACCGACCCCCACCATGTCAAGGTGGTGCTCTAACCAACTGAGCTACGGACGCAAGATGGTGCGTTCAATTGGACTCGAACCAACGACCCCCACCATGTCAAGGTGGTGCTCTAACCAACTGAGCTATGAACGCAACGTTGTAGGTGACAACGGGGACGAATATTAGCGGCACAGACCGAATGAGGCAAGAGGGAAATAGCATTTTTCTTCCCGATCTCACGCGATTGCAGAGTAATTAAGCAAGTTGATTATATTTTGTTGATTTTGCAGCGTGTTTTTTATTCAGACAGCGAACTGGATCATACCAGGGTCGGTTTGAATTACAGAGGCGCTCAGACTTTAAGCACTGTAAGGATGGTGGTTTCTATTTTCTCTGGGGTAGTGAAGGGTGCAAATCGCTTAAGCGGCTTGCCGTCACGCCCGATCAGGAACTTAGTAAAATTCCACTTGATCCCCCCGCCCAGCACGCCGGGTAATTCGTCTTTCAGGTAACGAAACACCGGGTGCGTAGCGGCACCGTTGACTTCCACTTTCTCAAACATCGGGAAGCTCACACCGTAGTTGATGTGACAGGTTTGCGCGATTTCGTCGGCTCCACCGGGCTCCTGGTTACCGAACTGGTTGCAGGGAAAACCAAGCACCACCAGACCCTGCGCGGCGTACTTCTTGTAGAGCGCTTCGAGGCCTGCATATTGTGGAGTGAAACCACAATGGCTGGCGGTATTAACCACCAGAACCAGTTTGCCTGCGTAGTCGGCCATACAGATGGGCTGGCCATGCAAACTGGTGGCAGTCAGTTGATGAAAGGGGGCCATGCCAGAATCCTCAAATAAGATAGCATTACTCATGTTGCCCGGGAGTGACAGGCTTCGCTGCGTATCTATTTATTATGATCGCAACTGCAGGATTAATAAACTTGCCATTGGTGCAGGGCAAAATGAATGAAGCACATTTGCGCTGGTGTATTCTCGATGATGGCTGTCGCGGCAGTGGATTGGATTGGGCAGAAAACTGATTCAAGAGGTGATGAACTTTCGCGAAGAACAGAAATTCTCTGCGGTGAGGTTATGGACATTCCATAATTTATTTTAACCAACGCTGACGAGCGTTCCATTCGTCGCGCGTGATTTCCCAAAGTTCAGAATCCAGCAAACCGCTGACATACTCTTTCTTTTCCGTTTTGATAAGCCGCATTCCGCTACTGTCTGAAATACGTCTGGAACGGATATTGAGAGAGGCTTTCGGCGCACGCAATACTGTCTTATTTAACGTATTAAACCAGTAATCCGTAGCGACATTACTGGCTTCACGCATAAAACCCTGCCCCTGATATTCCGGAGCTAACCAAAATCCACGGTTATTATCCTCAACGTCATAAAGGCAAATTAAACCTATGAGAGCGTCAGGGGCCTCACGGAGTCTGATAGTCCAGATCCACGCAATCCCTTTTTCCATATCAGGCAGGGCAACGTTGTTGACGTAATTCTCCGCACCGTTATCAGGATAGGGCCAGGGTACTGAGGAGACCATATAGCGAACTATCTCCCAGCGGGGATAAAGCACCTGAATCTGCGAGGCATCTTCGGCTTCTAATGGTTTTAACAGCAAGCGTTCTGTATGGAGTATTGGTATTTTCATATGCACTTTTCCTGCTCGATCAAGATAAGAGGATCAATGTGGGGAGGATTTTGAAAAAATATTAATAACCAGAACCCCAACACAAATAAGAAGCATACCTGCGATCGCCGGAAAATCTAGCTTTTGCCCGCTTATTAACCAGCCCAAAAGGCTGATTAATACGATTCCAGCACCTGACCAAATTGCGTATGCGATACCCGTTGGAATGGTCGACAGAGTTTGGGAGAGAAGATAAAAGGCTGCACAGTAGCACACAATAGTTGCTACAGATGGCCATAGGCGTGTGAATCCGTCAGAGAACTTCATCAGGGTTGTACCTACGACTTCAGCTACGATGGCCCCGGCAAGGAAAATGTATGAATTCAAAATCTGACCCCATGTGACAATTTAAAGCGAATATCGTATCACAAAGGGTTGGGTGAGTTTGAACACAGCCCAAACTACTGCTGAAATGCCCGTTTCATGGCATCTAGTGAAGCGTCGCAAGGTCCGCTTTGAGCGAATTATAGTCATTCGTACCCTGAGAATTACACTTTGAAGTGATTCAGGGTATGCGCTTACTGGTTACGAATATTGAGCGAGAATCATGTGATGATCGCCGCTTTTCTTTCGAGCCAGTAGGTGCTCCACGTTCGCTAACGAATACTCAGGGCATGCAGATAAACTGCTGGCTATATTTCTTTCGAAGAGCGTGGAATGCATACCAATCCCCGATAAAAAGGAGTTGGTGATGACTGTGACTAATCAATTTGCTGCGCACGTTGGTCTGGACTGGGCTGATAAAAAACACGATGTCTGTGTTCAGTTTAAAAACGGTGAACGCGTATTCGATGTGATTGAACATACAGCAGAAGCGCTTGATGCCTGGCTTACTGAGTTACACCAGAAAGTAAAAGGTAGAATCGCAATAGCTCTCGAACTGAAGAAGGGCCCCGTGGTATATGCTCTTCAAAAATACCCCTTTATCACCGTTTTCCCCGTCCACGCATTGTCCCTGGCTCGTTATCGGCAAGCCTTCTCGCCCAGCGGCGCTAAAGATGATCCGCAGGATGCCGAGCTGGCATTAGAGTTAATGCTGCGTTACCCCCAGAAGATAAAAGCTATTGAACCCGACAATGCGGATATTCGCTTACTTCAGCAACTGGTTGAGCAACGTCGTCAGTTGGTTGAAGATAAACGACGCTTTGTGAACCGGATAATCAACACGCTTAAACAGTATTATCCTCAGCCACTGGAGTGGTTCTCACATCGGGGTAGCTTACTGTTGTGTGAGCTGATTATCCGGTGGCCCAGTCTGCAACAACTGAAACGAGCCAGACGCGACACGATCCGCAACTTTCTGAATGCCAAAGGTGGTCGCGCTATGGCCCTTACCGAGCAACGTGTTGCGAGTATTGATAATGCGATCCCATTGACTACAGACCCGAGTGTTATAGAGGCTAATGCTTTGATGGCAGCAGCACTGGCGACACAAATTAAAGTCGTGAGTGAAATCATCAAAACCTATGACGAACGAATCGAAACGCTGTTTGACACATTGCCAGATGCGGGGCTGTTCAAATCACTTCCGGGCATGGGACCGTGCATGGGCCCACGGATGCTTGCTGCACTTGGTGATAACCGTGACCGGTTTAACAGCGCTGAAGAAATTCAAAACTACGCAGGTATAGCACCGGTGACCGAACGAAGCGGCCAAAAATCCTGGGTTCACTGGCGATGGCAATGTGCCAAGTTCGTCAGGCAGACCTTTGTTGAATGGGCTGCCAAGACGGTTAATTCATCATACTGGGCCAAACTGTATTATCAGGGCCTCAGAGAAAAGGGCAAATCTCATCAGTCTGCGATCCGGGCACTGGCGTTCAAATGGATAAGGATCATTTACCGCTGCTGGAAGGCCAGAACCTGTTATGACGAAGCGAAATATTTGCTGGCTCTCGAAGCGAGACACTCGCCCTTACTGAAGCCATAAAAAGCTTGTCGAATGTCTCAGGGCGTGAAACGGACATTCATGATATTTGTCCGTGTCTGCAAGTCATGGGCTAATCCCAGCCCATGACTTGCACGCAGTTGCCTTTGAACCCATGGTGATTCAGAGCTATCCGTGCTATTACAACGGATGTATTTCATTCATGGTAATACTTCTTCAGAAATGATGGTGTGTTCCTCAGACATTGAGATGATGCAGCGCAATCCTTCGAGATGCTCTTCATAATCAGCGATGAATTTTTTTAATTCAGCTACATGCCCAATCAGTTCAAGGCATTCCGGGTGAGTACCTGCTTTAATTTCATGGTGGGAATAGCTTATTTTCATCCCGACAAGATACCCTGCACTTACGTTGTGGATGATAGCCTGAGGTACTCCCTCTGCCCTAGCCTGACGCAGCAGATAATGGCTCAATGGAGGAGCGGTAAGTTTTTTCATAAATCCCGATGCTTTTACCCTGGTGCCTGACGGGATATAGATTCGTAGCGTCGATAGCGTTTCCACCTTCACTTTTTCACCTCTGCCGAACAGGTTTCGCTGCTTTTCGGTTTCCGGGGCTTTACATTGTTTGCCAACCAGTCAGGGACATCAGCAAGTTTAATATGCTCTGGCACGAAGCCATGTTTCAGGCAGGCTACGCGCTGGGAACGATAAATGCCGGTATAACCCGATATCAGCCAGGCAACAGCACAGGCCAGTGCAGCATAAACGCCCATCTCAGAGCCAAATAACTCAATAGCCATCAGTGTTGAAGCCACAGGGGTATTCGCAGCTCCGGCAAAGACGGCCACAAAGCCAATCCCGGCCAGAAAACTGACCGGTAAATGCAGCACTGGAGCCAGCGCGTTACCCAGTGTGGCCCCAATATAAAAGAGCGGTGTGACTTCCCCACCTTTAAAACCTGCGCCCAGAGAAGTGACCGTAAATACCAGTTTTCCCAGGAAATCCCATGGAGCCAGATTCTGATGAAAGGCGTCAACGATAACGGGAATACCCAGACCGATATAGCGATCAGCACCCAGGCAAAAGACCGACACAGCCACTACCAGTCCGCCAATGAACGGTCTCAGTGGCGCATAATAGATAGTCTTCTTCATGAAACTGCCGATGGCATGTGTTGCGCTGGCAAAAGCCCTGGCAGTCAGACCAAAGAGCCCACCGGCGATTATGACAGCAATCAGTGCCCAGGCAGACATATGAGGAATAAACGAGACGGAGTAATGAGTATGATGTACTCCCCATAATAACCCGGTTTGATCGGCCACAATGGCAGCGAAAATACACGGTATTAATGCGTTGTAATTCATCCGCCCTACGGCCAGAACCTCAAGCCCAAAAATGGCGCCCGCGAGAGGGGTGCCGAATACTGATGAGAAACCGGCACTGATACCGGCCATCAGGACAATGCGTCGGGTATCCGGCGTCAGGCCAAACATGCGAGTAAACTGATCGGCTATGGAGGCACCCATCTGTACTGCGGTCCCTTCGCGCCCAACAGAAGCACCAAAGAGATGCGAAACAACAGTGCCGATAAATACCAGCGGAGCCATGCGCAGACGGATAATTTTTTGGGGATCATGAATTTCATCGAGCACCAGGTTATTCCCACCTTCTACTGAACTTCCGTAGCGCAGATAAACCCATCCCACGGCAAATCCTGCAACGGGAAGCAGCCAGATAAGCCAATGGTGTCTGAGCCGGGTCGCCGTAGCCCAGTCAAGGGAAAACAGAAAGAACGCAGAAGCTGTGCCGGTCAGCACGGCGATCAGGAAAGCAAGGCCAAGCCATTGCGCAAGAGAACTGATTGAATTATTGAGCAGGAAGTGATTTGAGCGCATTGAAGCATCCTCAGATGGTTAATCATCCCGGACACACAACGCTGCATGGCTGATAAAACGATAAGCCTGCATCTTCCCGGTCCGGGAATAAATGCAGGCATCATTAGCCACATGGCGGTTCAAGGGGGAATGCCATCCCCTATGGGGTTATATTAGCACAGGAATCGATTCAGCAGAAGAATTCACATCCATTGTTGACTCCCATGTATTAATGTCCGCTTCTGGCACGGAGCGGACATTGTTGACTGAGCTGAAGGTCCGCTGTGAGCGAAGTATAGTCATTCGTACCCTGAGAATTACACTTTGAAGTGATTCAGGGTATGCGCTTACTGGTTACGAATATTGAGCGAGAATCATGTGATGATCGCCGCTTTTCTTTCGAGCCAGTAGGTGCTCCACGTTCGCTAACGAATACTCAGGGCATGCAGATAAACTGCTGGCTATATTTCTTTCGAAGAGCGTGGAATGCATACCAATCCCCGATAAAAAGGAGTTGGTGATGACTGTGACTAATCAATTTGCTGCGCACGTTGGTCTGGACTGGGCTGATAAAAAACACGATGTCTGTGTTCAGTTTAAAAACGGTGAACGCGTATTCGATGTGATTGAACATACAGCAGAAGCGCTTGATGCCTGGCTTACTGAGTTACACCAGAAAGTAAAAGGTAGAATCGCAATAGCTCTCGAACTGAAGAAGGGCCCCGTGGTATATGCTCTTCAAAAATACCCCTTTATCACCGTTTTCCCCGTCCACGCATTGTCCCTGGCTCGTTATCGGCAAGCCTTCTCGCCCAGCGGCGCTAAAGATGATCCGCAGGATGCCGAGCTGGCATTAGAGTTAATGCTGCGTTACCCCCAGAAGATAAAAGCTATTGAACCCGACAATGCGGATATTCGCTTACTTCAGCAACTGGTTGAGCAACGTCGTCAGTTGGTTGAAGATAAACGACGCTTTGTGAACCGGATAATCAACACGCTTAAACAGTATTATCCTCAGCCACTGGAGTGGTTCTCACATCGGGGTAGCTTACTGTTGTGTGAGCTGATTATCCGGTGGCCCAGTCTGCAACAACTGAAACGAGCCAGACGCGACACGATCCGCAACTTTCTGAATGCCAAAGGTGGTCGCGCTATGGCCCTTACCGAGCAACGTGTTGCGAGTATTGATAATGCGATCCCATTGACTACAGACCCGAGTGTTATAGAGGCTAATGCTTTGATGGCAGCAGCACTGGCGACACAAATTAAAGTCGTGAGTGAAATCATCAAAACCTATGACGAACGAATCGAAACGCTGTTTGACACATTGCCAGATGCGGGGCTGTTCAAATCACTTCCGGGCATGGGACCGTGCATGGGCCCACGGATGCTTGCTGCACTTGGTGATAACCGTGACCGGTTTAACAGCGCTGAAGAAATTCAAAACTACGCAGGTATAGCACCGGTGACCGAACGAAGCGGCCAAAAATCCTGGGTTCACTGGCGATGGCAATGTGCCAAGTTCGTCAGGCAGACCTTTGTTGAATGGGCTGCCAAGACGGTTAATTCATCATACTGGGCCAAACTGTATTATCAGGGCCTCAGAGAAAAGGGCAAATCTCATCAGTCTGCGATCCGGGCACTGGCGTTCAAATGGATAAGGATCATTTACCGCTGCTGGAAGGCCAGAACCTGTTATGACGAAGCGAAATATTTGCTGGCTCTCGAAGCGAGACACTCGCCCTTACTGAAGCCATAAAAAGCTTGTCGAATGTCTCAGGGCGTGAAGCGGACCTTTGCGAATAAATCAATCAAACTCAACAAAAAGGGCAAGTACATCCTGCGCACTGGCAACAAGCCCCCTCCACACAGCCCCCGAGTCAAACATACCGATACGCGTAGGTTATGCACTAGGATAAAGGTAAAACAGGACTGCATCAGGATCTGTCAAATTCTCTGCGCAGCCCTTAAGTATTATTCCTCGAGTGATTTGCCGTTGGTGGCAATGAGTTTCTGATACCAGTAGTAACTTTTCTTGCAGAAACGTTTGCTATCGCCATGACCCAGATCGTCAAGATTGACGTAAATTAGCCCGTAACGTTTTGACATCTGGTTCGAGGAACAGCTGATTATGTCAATCGGCGACCACATATAGTAGCCCAGCACCTCCACGCCATCGGCAATAGCTTCACCGACAGAGCGGATATGATCCCTGAAGAAGGCTATACGGTAATCATCCTCTACAGTCTCATTAATCAACTCGTCAAAGCAGCCAATGCCGTTCTCAGTGATCATGATGGGCTTTTGCCAGCGATCCCAGAAGAAGTTAAGCACATAGCGAAGTCCCACCGGGTCAATTGCCCAGCCCCATGGGGTCTGCGATAAAAGCGGATTACGCTTGTTATTCCCCCTGAACTGGTGCGCAATCTCAGCATTGCTCACATAGGTGGTGTAATAA
Organism: Citrobacter sp. C13; assembly: GCF_014596815.2. Taxonomy (NCBI): domain Bacteria; kingdom Pseudomonadati; phylum Pseudomonadota; class Gammaproteobacteria; order Enterobacterales; family Enterobacteriaceae; genus Citrobacter; species Citrobacter sp. C13. Next base: position 2,653,820 of record NZ_CP115024.1, on the reverse strand, counting down.
GAAAACGTCATGAAATCTGCCGTATTCTTCAGGAGAGCGCTATCCTCATCGGTGATATTGAGAGCAATATTTTTCTCTCTGAAGAACCGTTTGATGTAGCCAGGGTACTCACCTCGTAAAAGCACATCCGCGAAGTAGACTTCATACTGGTTTTTCTGCCATGTAGCGAAGTTGTCTTCCGGGCTTGTCGTTTCGGGATAAGCGAAATCGGTATACAGCATCATGCCGATCTTAATATCACCGCCCAGGGATGCGGCATATTTTTTTACCATCGCCGATGCCACCAGTTCATGGTGAACGCCCTGATATTTATCCTGCTCGAGATAGATGCCTTCATCTTCGAAAATACCCAGATGATTAAAGGACTCATAGCGAATGAGGTTTATCTGGTTAAAAGGGATCCAGTACTTAACGCGATCGTGATAGCGATCGAGGCAGGTGCGGGCAAAGTTAAAATAAAAGTCGATTAACTGACGGTTCTTCCAGCCATTATATTTCAGTGCGAGGTTCAGCGGCATCTCATAATGGGCGAGCGTTATCATCGGCTCCATACCATTTTTGATTATTTCGTCTATAAGCTCATCGTAAAATTTCAGGCCCGCTTCGTTAGGTGCCGTATTATCCCCGTCCGGAAAAATACGTGCCCAGCTGATTGAGGTACGAAAGGTCTTCAGACCGGCGGCTTTTAGCAGCGCCAGGTCTTCACGGAATGTGTGATAAAAATCGACACCCGTTCTTTTAGGAAACACGCCGTCTTTATCGTCCTGTGCCTGGACAGCATAGTCCCGGGTGAGTTCGATATTATACATTTTGCGCATGTCTTCATTGAAAACATACTCATTGATGTCGGCAACGCTGATACCTTTACCATCAAGATCCCAGGCTCCTTCAGCCTGGTTTGCCGCGATAGCGCCGCCCCAGAGGAAGTTTTCAGGAAAATTCATTGATTCGTTACTCATGTTCTCTCCCATTTTTAAGACCGGCTCTTGTAACCAAAAATAACCGGTAAGACTGCGCCAGTAATTAAAGTGGCGAATAGACCCACGCTGTAGATCAGCATGTTACTTGCGGTCGGGATGGAAAGCAGACTCGCAAAAACAAGGTTATTAATCGTGATGTTATAGCCACCCACAATTCCCCCTCCGACCGCACCGGCAATGATGATGTAATAAATTGTGCGGCGGTTAGGAATGATGAGGCCGTATAAGATGGGCTCAGTCACACCACTGATTAATGAAGGGAAGAAGGCACTGCTGGCAAGCTGTCGCGTACCTGCATCACGGGTTCTGATAAGGATCCCCAGCGCCACTCCCATCTGAGCGATGGCTGACATACCGCCAATGGCATAGATAGGGTCACCGCCATGGGCAATGTTTGAAAAGACTACCGGAATAATGGCCCAGTGCAGCCCAAACAGGACGATAAAGGAATAGGCTGCCCCGATGATCATCCCGGCCACAAGACTGTTCACACCAATGATGTAAACGATGGCTGATGCCAGATAATCGCCGAGGTATTTCCCGAACGGACCAAGTAAAAACATGGTTAGCGGTACCACAATGACGACACATAACAACGGCACCATAAACAGCTGTACTGAATCCCACAGTCTTGCCTTCAGGAAGCGCTCAAGCGCGGCAGCAACCGGTACGGCAAAAAAGACAGGGAATATGCTGTAGCCATATTCCATGACCACAAGCGGCAGGCCAATAACATTCAGCGTTTGCCCTGCCAGGCTGGTAAATTCAGGATACAGTAACGATGCGCCGATAATCGCCCCTATCAGTTCATTAGATTTGAGCTTTCTGGCGATGGTGAAACCAAGCAGCACGGGCATGAAATAAAACGGCACATTAGCGATGAATGACAGCAGGGTCAGTGTGCTGTTTCCCGCCAGCGAGGGCAGGCTTAGTAACAACGTGGTGAAGGCTCGCAGCAGACCTGCGGCGGCGAGGATACCGATTAATGGCAGGAAACTGCCTGAAATGAAGGCGAAGATGCGGCTGATGAAGGACTCCCGCTTTGTTGCCGTCCCGGAAGAAGACGGCGGACTGTTTTGACCGCCAGTTTCAAGCATGCCATGCAGGGCGCTGTAGACCGCCCCTACTTTGTTGCCGATAATGAGCTGGCACTGTCCACTGGCTTGCACGACGGAAAGGACCAGCGGGTTCGCTTTAAGGGCATCCTTATTAATTCTGTCATAATCGAAGAGATTAAAACGCAAGCGCGTGGCGCAGTGGTAATAATCCTTAATATTTTCACGGCCACCTAAATTGTCAATAATAGACAATATCTGCTGTTGTTCAGACATATGCGGGACTCTCTTGATGTAGGGTATACCCAGAAAATATCCGCGAACAGGCTGGAAATCAAAAAATATCGTTTTCCAGTTTTGGAAAATAACTTTGTGAGCTAAATCACATCCTGTACGATATTAAAGACAATGCTCTCAAGGTATTTATGTGAAAAATAATTGGCGTATAGCATCTGCGGGTAATTGTTCAGCTCGATGATATGAGCCGGTTTCTTATTCAGAATGGCCGGTGTGCTTCCTGATATAAGACATAGTTGCGATTTTTCAGAGACGTTATTTATATACTGGCAGGAGTTTATCCATTGCCCTGTCAGGGTAAGTATAAAAACGCAGTCCACCTGCCGCAGAATGGTATTTATCAGTTCATTGTTTGAACGTTCGACAAGATAAACCTTCCGGTTGCTGCTGCTGATGCTTTCCCTCATGACGTTTGCGATATTGAAAAGGAATGAATTCGACAAAATAATGACAGAACGACTGACATTAATCACCTCTGCCATTTTTCTGCATTCTTCGTAAGGTATGTATTTGTATATTTCCTCAAAAACCTCTTTTTCTGTCATTCCTTTTATGCCCTGATGCGTCAGTCGGTAGGGCGCTGTGTCATTTTTTAATTCCTGGAACGAACCGTACCCCAGTTCCCTGACGAATTTGGTGATGCTCGAAGGCGTCGTATTACAGTACGACGCCAGTTCCTCAATATTCACATAAGGAAATTCTTCGATTTTATCAATTACCGCTTTCGCAATGGTGGTAAAGACGTTTCGTTTACCCGCATAAAAAAGGTATTCAGATACTCTCACATAAAGAGGACTGTAAAATACGCTATCTGGAGTGTTTTGCATACCTGCTCCATCTGAGAGTTAACAGTGTTTGCCTGACAGTCATAATTATAATGGAACACACTACAAAGGTGGCGAATGTCAGTGCTGCCAGGGCCAGCGTGTGGTTCAGCGTGGTCATGGACGCCGCGTCAACCCTTATAAGTGCAGAGGCCAGTGCGGTTGAAGGAAAGGTAAACCCCCACCAGATCCGCCCAAAGGTATCAGGGATCATTCTTCGCCAGAGGCTGATAAGCACAATGGCAAAGAAGAGTGCGGTCCACGCCATAAATTCAATCACATCATTCATACCGCCATAAACGCAGTAAAGTCCGACAGCGATGACCGCAGGCGCTGAAACCATAATAGCCAGGCCAGGCATAGCCTTTTGCGGCGTAACAGGACGAACAAAAACAATCCGCCAGAGGATAAGCGGCATAAAAAGTGCCCAGCAGAGCAAGGCTGAAAACAGCAGCATCTTACTCAGGCCCGGAAACCCCAGATCCACGCCCGCGAAAGCTGGAGAGGCATTGCCCACCATTGGGATAAGCCAAACCGGACTGATTTCATGCGTATCAAGCAGGTCGATAAGCCAACGGCGGAACGTACACGTCAGGAAAAATATCTGCGCGGTGACGGCCGCTATCCAGAGCACCTTCGCCAGTTGAATACTGTAAGGCAGCAATCCCATTGCAAGCAGAAACCCTGAGATCGTGGCAGCACAAAAAAAGTTCTTACTGGCGCGTGATTGCCATTCTGCAAGGATAGCCTGACAGCAAAAAATGAGCCGCAGAAACTGGATACTAGTCAGTATTAAAAATACCGCCAATCCTGAAGCAAGAAAGACTTCACCTGGCAAAGTGGTTACGTCGTAGGTTTTTGCTGCGGCCCTCCATACAAGGCCCAGGCCGGTTATCCCCATTACCGAGGAATAGAGATCGAAGCTGACAGTTTGAAGTTTTTCGGACACCGCACATCTCACTTTTAATTTCCGGGCTAAATTACTGCGCCACGGACAGAAGAATGCTAAATTTCCGCTATATTGGTCCTGTTCCATTGCTGTTTAAAGGTCCAATTCAGGTAAATAATTGGACCACAGGGGTTTGTGTGATTGACATTCATCTCAGCCATAGCGCGACGGCTCTCCCGCTTTACCTCCAGATTGAGCAGCAGATCAGCTGGCAGATCATCAAAGGTCGGCTGAATTATGGCGATTACCTTCCCCCTTCCCGGGAGTTGGCCCGTCAGCTGAGGATATCCCGTGGAAGCGTTGTCCGGGCTTATGAAGCGCTTTGCGTGAAAGAGTACTGTCACAGCCATACGGGAAGAGGAACGATGGTGATTTACCGGGAAAAGCCGGATGCGTCACCGCCAGTTCCGGTTACGTCTATCCCATCCCAGATCCCCCACGCGATTGATAAATTCCTTCCAGGAGGATTATCCCTGCTTCCCAGCCATGCCAGCACGGCCCATCTTCCGGTCAGTGAGTTCCGGCAGGCTTTCAACCGCGTGCTGCGTTATCCTGACAGGCTTAATCATTTTGGCGAGAGCGCCGGTAACTTGGAATTACGTCAGCTTATCTGCGACCAACTCCTCCCTTCCCGAGGGATCTCAGCCAGTCCCCAGGAAGTGCTGATTGTGCCCGGTTCACAGTACGGAAGCCTGCTTCTGGCCATGACTGTACGGCAGGAGAGAACATGTTTTCATTTTGGTGAACCAGGCTATCTGGAATTTGCCCGTAATTTTTCGCATTTCGGCTACGAGTTGCAGTCACACAGGATGGATCCTGAGGGGATCGATGTTTCTGGCTTTGGACCATCTTCAAAGGACATTCTTTATCTGATGCCGGAGCATCATTTTCCACAGTGCATCACGCTGTCAGATGCCAGACGAAACGAGATTATTCATCTGGCCTGTCAGAAAAAGGTGCTTCTACTGGAAGATGATTACGACAGTGAATTTTACTTCGACAAGGTTCCGCGTCCCGCACTTCGTTCAACCGCAGCTGCGGCGCAGGTGGTTTATATGGGCACCTTTTCCAAGGTACTGTTTAACAACGTCCGGCTCGGATATCTGGTTGCAGATACCCACCTCGTACAACAGATGGCAGCCCTGCACTGGAGTCTGTCTCGTGGTACAAGCGGCCTGCTGCAGCAATGGGTTGCTGAATTGCTGAAAAGCGGAACTTACGCACGACATTTGCGAAGGATGCGTACGGTATACCGGCATAAACGAGACGACATGGTGGCCCTAGTACGGAAATTCCTGCCGGACGCGCAGTTCAGTGTTCCATCTGGAGGGTTACAGCTTTATATAAGATTCAGCCAACCCGGGAAAAGCCAAAGGATTGCTGACTGGCTTTCCAGAAATAATATTCAGATTGCTGATACAGAAAACTACGCGTCAGATACTAACGCTGCGTCCGATTTTATCGTGATAGGGTTTGCCAATACTGATGTGAATGAATGTAAAGCGGTTTTTGAAAGGCTTTACCAGATGCTGTATTCAGGCTCCGACAGGTTATGATTTTTGCCGCTCAGTTTTCTGTCTTAAAACCATGGAATGATATGCATGTAATCTGGGGCGACTGACTGGAAGTCAAAGGCATACTAAAGGTCCGCTCCTGGCACTAAGCTGTCGTAAGAGAGGGCACTGTTTATCACGTAAGATTTGATTAGTTGAAGGTCATAAGTACGGATGATCAAATCGGTGATGAGAATGAGATGTGCAAAAGGCAGGCATACAACAACTCAAAGACTGAACAATGTGCGATGGCTCGAAATGAGCTATGGAAATATGTTAATGAGAGGAATGAATGATCTGTGTGGTTATGGAGTAGTTTTACCATATTCGAAGGCGTGATTTTGGAGGTAGATTGGAGCATAAACAGGGACACATTAATAGCTGCTATACCCTGACCCTTAAGTTTATTATCTTACTGATCTATATGTATTTAACTTTGTGGCTGATTGATTTTTTCCTGTGTAATTGTAGCGTGTTTTTCGTGCAAATAGCGTAACAGGGCGTCATTGCAAAAAACACCCAGCGCATTGGCTCACTGACCGAAAAATCTGTGAGTTAATAAGTTAACGTAATCACTACAGTGTCAGTATAACCCCCTGGTGATGGCCATTTCTGTGCTGGGACGGAACCGTAAACCACCAGACTCTGCGCTTGCCCATCAGCGGAATACTGTTTTTCCGGATTGCCCTGCGTCCATTCCATGGAGTGTGCTGCATCCTGATACAGCGCATAGTTTACGCACTCACCGTTATGACACATTGAACGCTGGTTCCCCTTGGGGTGCAGACCATGACCGATGCTGATGGAATAATCCGTCCCGGTTGGGCACTGGACAGTAATATTCGCCGTGGATGTCGCCTGTAGCAAATCGCTCTGAGCGGGGCTCTTGCTGCCGAATGCCATATCATCCACGTTGACAACTTCACAGCCGTTTTTCACCGTAGCAGAGGCGCTAATCTGGTCAGTAATTGTTGTACCATTCAGGGCGCCACAGGCCGGGAGCGCTTGTAATGAACTGGCTGAGGTGTATGTAATTTGGATTGCTGTGGCGTAATCATAGTATATCCCGGCGCTGACATTAGTCTGACCAGGGTTTATCTTGCCGATAAGCGGTATGTCATGTTCAGCGGTTCCGCCTGTAGACAAAGCAAAATCGATTTGAGCATACACGTTGTTGTTTTGACTCAGCGGTGAATGTTGATTGTAAATCGAGTAGACCGAAAAATAGAGCGGGGTACTTGAAGGTTCGTTCTGGCTCATCGCCAGCGGATTGTTCGCCATAACCTTTAGACAGGCGCGGACATACTCGACCTGACCGTCGTAATTATTACAGGTAAACGAAAGTCGGGTTGCGGTTGTCTCAGTTTGTCCGGGGGTGACGGTACCAAAATCCAGTCCAGAAGGGCTACCATTCCAGCAGTTAGCGGCCTCGGCTACTGGGCTGAATTTAAACATCATCACCACAAAAAGGGCGATAAACCAAAGGGAACGAGTTACTGACATAGTGCGTTAATTTTCTCCACCGAATGAGAAGCGTAAAATTGTGATGGCAGTTTTAGCGAACAAGAGTTAGATGCCCACTGAACGTTCAGCGTTCCGCCTGTCGGGGGATCTTCCAGATAAATTTTACCTTCATAACCAACAATGGTTTGTGGGGTACCCTGACTGGGCGTCTGTCCATGAGTATCCTGCACGCTAACTTTTGCGGAGAAGGGCACATTTTTACCATCACGCGTAGTGACGGTTAGCAGAACGGCATGTGTGCGATAAATGTTAAAATTAGCGACGGCACCGCTCCCGGTTTGCGGGATCAGGATTTCATTAGTGTAGGGGGCGCGATAATCTTCATCGAGACTCAGAGGGTCGATGTCGATATGGTTTGCCTGGTACGGATTAAGGTTGTTCAGAAACAGCATGCCATTACTATCCGTATGGCCAACCGGGCGATGTTCGAGATAAACCGGCACATTCGGTACCTTAGCCGTATCTACGAGGGCGAAAGCGCTACCTAATTCGCGGGTGGCGTAAAAGTGCCCCATAAACAAACCTATGGCACCGGTCATTGAACCGTAGTAGTTATTTTGTTGTTCATCACGATTATAGCCTAACGCCAGATCGCTCCAGGTGTTGCGGCGCTGGAGGCTAGCATGGATGCTTCTATTTTTACCTTGTTGTGCAGAGAGATTCCAACCCCAGCCCGGTTTATTAGATTCCAGTGAGCGCGTTAGGTTAGCTTGTACGGAATTTCCGTCTTTATCATGGTTATCCTGGATTGAGAGGTAATCCTGATGACGGAACAGTGGAATACTGAACGTGACGTACACGGTAGTGTTGTGATCGTCGCCAAGTGCTTGTGTGACGCTGGATGAAATGTTGATCTGGTTATCAAAACTTTTTGACCAGGATAATCCCAGATAGCGTTCTGCATACTGAGGGAATGTCTGGCTGACCCAACTCGCACCGAAAGTGCCCGTCATATCAAACGACACGCTGGCAAATGCAGAATCTTCACGGGTGGCAATATCATTATCTGCTATAGATGAAATATCGCGAAACCCCCTGGTGGCCCGTGAGTGTGAGAGCGAGAAATTAAAAATCTGATTGTTCCACTGCCAGCCGGAACCCCATTGGTTGCCACTATTGGCCTGATAACGGCTGGTGGCTGCGTTGGCATGTAGCGTCCCCAGTGACGGAGAGAGCAAATAGTCCCAACCGATCCCCTGATTATGCAGACTGCCACTCTGTTCGGTATGCATGCCGATGGTGGTACTGTCGTTCAGTCCGTGACGCCAGTCGCCCACACCTATCAGTTGCGGATCATAGGCAAAAGAACGATAGGTATAGTCTTCACGCACCCAGCCCAGGCTCATACCCCAGGTTGTAAGACCATCAGAAAGGAGTTGGTTGGTGCCGTACAGATTCAAATCCACCACGCGTTGTTTACCATTCACATCGGTGATGACCACCTGCGCACCTTCGCTGCCGGTAAAAATCGGCGCTGTGTTAAGCGTAAATTGTCCGGGCTGAACTTTCTGCGAGGAGGTTCTGATTCCTCTGACGTACAGATCAACCGTGGATGGGAGCGTAACACTATCGGTCAGGATATCCTGCGATGACGTATTGAAGGTGGGTTGGGTACTGTAGTTATGCGCAAGGCTAACGCCGCCAAAACGAACGCTATTCGTCCATGATTGCGAGGATGTAAAACCATCGCCGATCCTGAGTGTGAGCAGTTTATCCACGTTTTCGTAGTTCCTACTGCTCATCAGGCGATGAGTACCAGTTTGTGCCTCGTTGCTGCTCGACTCCTGCGTGTTAAAAGAGGTCGAGAAAAAGCCTGGGCCAACGCCAAAGGTGCGAAATTCGCTATAGGCTGAAGTCTCTTGTATGCCGTCTTCATTGCTGGCAAATAAATCGTAGTTAAGTGCCAAACCCCGCACTTCAGGTGATAACTCGGACATACGGATAAGGCGCGAGCTATTGCTATTGGAAAGATGGCTTTCTCTGTCGAGCCAGTTTTTACTGGCAGTAATAATCAAGCTTTGATTCAGGTTGTCGAAGGTAACACTGAGGCCATCTTGTGAACTGATATCAAAATACCCCTTTTGTTTCGGCAGGGATGACACTTTCAGGTTAAGCTTATCCATATCTTGAGCAGCAATATAAATCTTATTGTTGCTATTTTGGGCTTTGATAAACCCCTTAACTGGTTGATCATTTATCGTTGCAGTCAGATACAGTGTCTCATTTTCTGCTGACTGGACAGAGGGACATACCAATAAAAAAACAACAATGGATTTAAGGTGTAATGTTAATGATCTGCGTTTTAGCATTGTCATTCAAATTAAGTGATAAAGATGACGCAGTAGTTATTCCATTCGGTAACGGCCATTCCTTTTCACTATGCGGTAATACATACCCGAGTAATCCTTTGCTCATGGCAACACTTCTCTTGCCAGAAAAAATAAAAACATCGCTTAATTTAACATGCTGTGTGCCATTGTTTTTTATTTTTAACATTAATGGATGAACTGAACGATCGATTGATACATCTAGTTGACTACTGATGGGTTGGGTATCTTTACAATTAACAAATACCGGGATGGAATAACGCAGCAAGAAACGAACCCCATCTTTATCAGCCATATTATTTTCACCAGGGAGTTCATCAACGATAATACGGTAGGCCTGCTCGTTATCACCACTACCTGGCGTTGTTAAGATAACCCGGATCAATTGCTGGCGGGAGACCGGGATTGTGGTCATAGGAGGGCTAACCATTACGTCCTGGGTCTCGGTCAAGTTGTCTTTATTATTTTGCTGTTTCCACGCATAGACACGGATCTGTGCCCCGATAGTGGCGCTACCTGTGTTACGTACATAGATAGCCTGGGCGGATTCTTTACCACAGAATCCCAGAGTGACCGGGTACACCTGCAAGGTGGCAGCGTATGAGTTTATTGTGCAGGCCAGGCTCAAGACGCTAACACCAACCCATAAAATAAATCGCTTCATATGCTGCACCTTTAATATTAAATCAATATGTAACTGTTAATGTAACGGTATCGGTATAGTCCCCAGCAGAGGCCTGTTTCAGGGCATTTGCCGTTACTTTCCCGAAGATGGGCAATGCTTGCTGTTCACCGGTACCGATAGCTGAAATACCATTATCAGCCAGAGAAGTGCCGCCAGGATGGTCGGTAGAAAGGGTATAGGCTACTTTTTTTGCATCGGCGGTGTCGTTAGAACTCATTTCGAAATCGTGAGTTTTATCCGTTCCGAGCATATACCCTGTGCCGTTTGTACAGGTTACATAAGCTTTGGCAGAGGCTGTAACAGCCCCATCATTACTACCGTGTGAGCCAAAATCCATATCATCAACGCTGACCTTGCATGATTTTTCGACGGTCAGTTTTACCGTCATTTGGTCGCTAACGCTGCCTGAATCATCTGCAAAGACAGCGGATGAAAATAAAATGCTAATCGCAGTCAGAGATAATGCTGAATCGCCACAGATAATCTAGACACTTCCGAGCCGTTGATAATACTGGTTTTCATATTCTGTCGGTGACATCTGATCGCTAGAACCATGCCGACGCTTACTGTTATAAAACATTTCGATGTAATCAAAAATATCACTGCGGGCTTCTTCCCGCGTTCCGTAGATCTTTTTCTTTATCCGTTCGCGTTTCAACAACTGGAAAAAGCTTTCTGCAACCGCATTATCATGGCAGTTACCGCGACGGCTCATGCTGCCCTCCAGGCCGTGTGATTTCAGGAAAGACTGCCACTCATGGCTTGTGTACTGACTGCCCTGATCCGAATGAACCAGCACCTGTTTTTGGGGATTACGCCGCCATACAGCCATCAGCAGTGCGTTCAGGACAATGTCCTTTGTCATCCGGGATTGCATGGACCAGCCGATAATTTTGCGTGAGAACAGATCAACAACCACAGCAAGATACAGCCAGCCTTCGTGGGTCCTGATGTAGGTTATGTCTGTTACCCAACGCTCATCAGGAGCATCCGGATTGAACTGTCGCTGGAGCCTGTTGGGCGACACGATACTGGCCTCGCCTTTACGTGCCCGCGGGCTCCGGTATCCGACCTGAGCCTTTATCCCGACACGTTTCATCAGTCGCCAGACTCTGTTCACTCCGCACTGTTGCCCGCTGTCCCGCAGATCCAGATGGATTTTGCGATAACCATAGACGCATCCCGATTCCAGCCAGAACTGTTTAATCTGTCCTGTCAGTCTCAGGTCTGCCTGATGGCGTTGAGAATGCGGCTGCTGAAGCCAGGCGTAAAAACCACTGGGATGAACATCCAGCACCCGACAGAGCAGGCGAACAGGCCAGCAACAGGTGTTGTCACGGATAAAGGCGTACCTCAGTCGGACAGCTTTGCGAAGTACGCCGCGGCTTTTTTTAATATGTCCCGTTCGTCGGTAACCCGCTTCAGCTCTTTCTGGAGACGACGGATCTCGGCCTGAGCATCTGACTGTTCTTTATTAGTGGAAGAATCCGGACCGTACTTCTTTATCCAGGCGTAAAGGCTGTGGGTGGTGATATCGAGACGTGTTGCCACGCTGGCAACAGAATAACCGCGATCAACAACCTGTTTGACTGCTTCAGTTTTAAACTCTTCGGGATAACGCTTACCGCTCATGGGCACCTCTCTTTAAGCCATCTTAAATGACTCTGAGGTGTCTGTTAAACCCGTGGCGATTCATGCAGTGGCTTTACGGTTAATCATTTTAAAACTCGCTAAGGTTATATAATCGATTTTATAAGGGTGGGGAAAGGCGAGGAAGGATAGAGATTACTGGTTAATTTTGATTATGTAATTGTGCTATGTGTAAATCATGTAAATGGCTGGAAAGGGTATTTACATTCAGTAGGGAATCGTTGAATCACAACCTCGGGTGTCACGTGATATGAGTTGAATTAGCGCCATAAAGAGTCACCCCTCCCGGTGGTTATTTCCCACCGGGAGAGACATCAATCCAGATTAGAACACCGGCAAACCCAGCCCTTGCTTCACTTCTCTTAATGTCTGCTGCGTAATCTCGTGCGCCTGCTCGCTTCCTTTTTTGAGCATCGCCATCAGCATGCCTTTATCCTGAATGTAGGTTGCACGCCGCTCGCGCATTGGCGCGATGAGTTCTTGCAAGCACACTTCCAGCTCGTTTTTGCATGTCCGGTCACCCAGTCCACCCCGTTGGTAATGCGCTTTCATTTCCGCCACTTTTGCTTTATCCGGATGAAAAGCATCGAGGTAAGTGAATACCATATTGCCGTCTATTTGCCCTGGGTCGGACACTTTCAGATGATTAGGGTCGGTGTACATTGCGCTGACCGCGCGGTGAATGGTTTCTTCGCTGGCTGACAGGAGCAATGTGTTACCAAGCGATTTTGACATTTTAGCGTTTCCGTCGATCCCTGGAAGGCGGCTGGTTTCACTCAGCAGCGCTTTGCAGTGCGATAGGACGGGGGCCGGTAACAGGCTATTCATCTTATGCACGATTTCGTTAGTCTGCTCAATCATTGGCAACTGATCGTCGCCGACGGGAACGACTTCGGCTTTGAAGGCCGTAATATCTGCCGCCTGACTGATGGGATAAACCAGAAAGCCAACCGGTAACGAACGGGCGAACCCTTTCTGCGCAATTTCGTTTTTGACCGTAGGATTACGCTCCACGCGAGCCACGGTGACGATGTTCATATAAAGTGCGGTTAACTCTGCGAGAGCAGGCAGTGCAGATTGCAGACAGATGGTGGTGAGTGACGGGTCTATTCCTGCGGCAAGATAGTCGGCAAGTACTTCGGGAATATTGTTGCGGATCTTTTGCGGTGTGCTGCCGTTATCGGTTAACCCTTGTAGGTCAGCCACCAATATAAACTGCTGATAATCGTGTTGCAGCGTGGCGCGCTGGCGCAATGATCCCACATAATGGCCAAGATGCAGCGGGCCGGTGGGACGATCGCCTGTGAGGATGATGGTTTTATTGTTCATGTCAGACTCCTTAGTCATAAAACCGAAAGGGGTCTCTAAATGCAAATAACCGCCTTTCGGCGGTTATTTAAAATGAGGAAAACACATTCTGACCGCCTTTAAGAAGGCAGCCACCACAGGTTGTGATTAAAACCGTTGATATCGTGTTTTGTGTTCATCCTGTTAACATATCACCCGCTGGCGCAGAGGTAAAGCAATGCCCGAAGTGATGGGACATATCAGCTTGCTTCCAGCATGCCAAAGCTCACAATGCGCGAACGTCCCAACTCTTTCGCGCGGTACAGTGCCACATCTGCGGCGCGTAACAGGTTGTCGCTCTGGGCGTGCTGCGGATAGCTGGCAACGCCAATAGAGACATCCACGTGTCCAATATCGGAAACGCCAAAGCGCAGCGACAGTTCGCGTACGCCGTTGTAGATTTCTGTTGCAAAGCGGTTAGCGGCCTGTTCATCCGTATTGGGCAGTAGTACCAGAAACTCTTCACCGCCGTAGCGGAAGGCCATACCGCTGTCGTGGACAACGCGCTGAATAGTCGCAGCGATACTTTTGATTACGCTATCGCCTGCCTCATGGCCAAAGCGGTCATTAATACTTTTAAAATGATCGATATCGATCATCAGGCAACTGATCGGTTCTTTATTACGCACTGCCTGGCTCATCTGGGTACGCAGTGTATCTTCAAGATGATGACGGTTGCGCAGTCCGGTTAGCGGGTCGTAGAGCGCTTTTTCCAACAGAGCATCACGCAGACGCTGGTTGGCTAATGCGAGGCCGAGTGCTTCTGCCATCAGCTCCAGATATGCACGGGAGGGGGCGGAATCATCGCTAAGGTTCTGGAATGAGAGCAGACCGATGGCTTCGCCCTGGGCAATCAGCGGAATACACAGGGTGTGGTGTTGACATGACTCTGGCAGATGGTAGCAGGCAATATCGGGTTCACCTTGTACCGGAGGATGGCTCTGGCCGCGGCGCACAGCCCAGCATTCGTCCGGGTGGAACGCATCCGCTTTACCCTGCGGAGAAAGCCACTGTGCAACGCAGCGCATTTGCCAGGGTTCCTGGTCCAGTATGTAAAGCCGCCCGGCAATACCTGGAGCAATATTCGGTGCAAACAGCTCTGCAACATTGATGACATCGGCAAAACTCTCGCAACCCTGCAGACGTTGCGTCATGCGCGCCAGAAGATCGCGGATTGCCCAGTCGGCATCTCGCTCTTTCTCCAGTCTCTGACGCGCCAGACCGTTCTCGCGAAATATCCGGATCGCCTGCGCCATGTCGCCTATTTCATCTATCTGGTTAAAACTGGGCGTCTCAACGGCATAATCCTGCGATGCGAGACGGTTTACGACATCGCTCAAACGCACGACGGGGCGCAGGACGCGACGCTTTAGAATGAAACCGAGAACGAATAAAAACAGCAGCGCCGTCAGACCGACCATCACTTCAGAGGCCGTCCGCAGCATGCGTGATGACTGGGTTGCATCTTCAATCGTATTACGTACGCGGTTATCGAGCAGTTGGCGGAAATGATCTATCCGGTCCTGGGCGCGTTCCAGTTCCTGTTCATAGCTTTTTCCATAGAGCAGGGCAATAGCCTGAGACTCTTCTGCGCGCGCGACGCTGGCAAGCGCCGCAGCTTGCTCGTCCTGCAGGGCATCAATAATCTGTAACCCTTCGTGCAATAGCGCCAGCTCTTCATCCGTTGCTCCAAGGTCCTTGAGCTTCGACAGACGATGCTCAACAGCTTTCAGCGACGTTTCTTTCTGACGGTAGGCGTCAAGCACCTCAGGATCTTTTGCAATAACATAGTCGCGTGCCAGGTCGGACAGCGACCAGGCATCGAATTCGACTTCTTCGGTAAGTTGATCGAACTGATAACGCTGTTCTACCACCTGGCGTTCTGTGTTATCGGCGCTGGATGCCATCAGCATGACAACGCCTGAAGCGATGGTCAGGCATACCGTCGCGCTATAGGCCCAGTTGGTGATTGTGGCAATTCGCACTGATAGTTCCTTCTGCGACGATTAATGAATACGCATGATTGCAATTATAGGAAACACATGATTTTGCGTGAAAATAAAAAGGCGGTCCCGAAACCGCCTTCAGTTATCGTCCTGCAATCATAAATCTGGAGGATTTTTTCCTTCTTCCATAAAGGCTTCGTCGATTCCTTCCACGTTACCTTCATGGTCACGCCCGGAAAACAGGTTCCAGCAGGTTATGAATAGTGCAGCAATCAGGGGGCCAATCACAAAGCCGTTAATGCCGTAGATCTCCATGCCGCCGAGAGTGGTAATCAAAATCAGATAGTCCGGCATTTTGGTGTCTTTACCTACCAGCAGCGGGCGCAGGATATTGTCCACCAGCCCAACGATAATCACGAAGAAGCCAACGATAAACAGCCCTTGCCATAGCTGGTGGGTGGCGAACAGGAATATTGCTGCAGGTACCCAGACGATCGCTGAGCCAACGGCAGGCACGAGGGAGAGAAACGCCATCAATGCACCCCACAGAACGCTGCCGTCGATATCCACAATTGCAAACGCGATGCCGCCAAGAATACCCTGAACCAAAGCGACAACCGCCGTGCCCTTGACGGTTGCCCGCGTCACGCCGACGAATTTGGCAAACAGGTGCTGTTTGGCAAAATCAGAAAGGGGTAATGAGTCCAGAATCTGGCGCACCAGATACGGTCCATCCTTCAGTAAGAAGAACAGCAGATACAGCATGATGCCAAAGCTGATAGCAAAGCCGAATGTCCCTTTCCCAATCAGGAATGCACTGCCAGCAAGGTACTGCCCGCCTTGCAGCACGACATCGGACAGTTTTTTCTGGATCTGCGCGACATCATCCAGATTGTGTTCTGCCAGAAATCCTCTGGCCCAATCAGGAAGGTACGAAAGAACAGAAGTGACAACTTCCGGGAACTGCGTGTCATTCTGTTGCAGTTTGGTGTATACCACGTTCAGTTCAATGGCCAGCGATGACAGGATTACCATCAGCGGGATAAAGACAATCAGACAGATAATGGCGATGGTAATCAACGATGCCAGCCCGTTGCGTTCGCCAAGCGCGCTACGCAGTCTGTTTTTTACCGGGTTAAAGATAGTCGTTAATATCGCGGCCCACAAAATGGCGGAAAAGTAGGGGGACAGCACATCGAAGAACGCCCAGGTCACGAGGGCAAGTATGAAAATGAAGAAGCCTTTAGTCAGTCCGTTAAATCGCATTAGTGAACCCTGTAATGAGAAGCAGTCCCGACTATAGAACCGTTCAGGGGATTTACCAACTTTAGCTGCAGATATTTAGAATAAAGATGTTGCACTAAGGCTACATTCTTATTGTCCTTGCTTCACTGGCGGGATAGCTATCCTTGATCTCCTCCCTGAAAACAGTACCAGTCTAAACTGAAGTCTCCGGTCTTTCTTCCATCTCACAGCAGATAACGTACGCTATGATTTAATAGTGAAACCGTCATTTTTTCCCGAAAAGGGTCATCAATTAACGAGGGGGTCGTTATGAACACTCAGCCTGTCATCGGGATTAGTGGATGTTTAACTGGTTCAGCCGTGCGATTCGACGGTGGGCATAAACGGATGGGGTTTGTGATGGACGAGCTGGCTCAGTGGGTGACTTTCAAACCTGTCTGCCCTGAGATGTCTATCGGTTTGCCTGTACCACGTCCCGCGTTGCGTCTGGTTCAAACCGCCCAAGGGAATGTCCGCATCTGTTTTAGCCATGCGCCTGGTGAGGATGTAACCGATAAAATGTCCGATTTCGCCAACTCATATCTTCAGGGACTTGGTGGCCTCTCGGGTTTTATCGTCTGTGCTAAATCACCGAGTTGCGGTATGGAAAGAGTGAGACTGTATGACGAGAAGGGAAATCGTGGGCGAAAAGAAGGGACTGGTCTGTTTACTGGCGCATTAATGGAAACCTACCCGTGGTTGCCAGTCGAAGAAGATGGCCGCTTGCACGATCCGGTGCTGAGGGAGAACTTTGTCGAACGCGTGTTCGCATTGCATGAGCTTAATAGGCTGCGGGCCAATGGTCTTACTCGCCATGGCTTACTCAACTTTCACAGTCGCTATAAGCTCCAGCTTCTGGCTCATCACCAGGCCGGTTACCGGGAAATCGGCCCATTCGTTGCCTCGCTTCACCAGTGGGATGATTTGGACGCTTTTTTCGTTGTCTATCGTGAAAAGCTCATGACGATCCTCAAAAAGCCCGCCTCACGGAAAAATCACACCAACGTACTGATGCATATCCAGGGCTACTTCCGCGAACGGTTGAACACCCGCCAGCGCGGAGAGTTACGTGACGTTATCCTCAACTATAGCGGTGGGCTGCTGCCAATATTGGCGCCTCTGACGCTACTCAAGCACTATCTGGCTGAATACCCAGACAGCTATCTGCTTACCCAGAACTATTTTGATCCTTATCCGAATGATTTAGCGCTACGGTTGATGATCAAATAGTCTGAGAGCGATTCAACCGTTTCTGATTTTCTCATCGATACAAGGCTGAGGTTTACCAAACAGATATCCTTGGGCGAAATCGCAGCCCAGCGCCTGAAGGCTTTTTAGTTGTTCCTGCGTTTCAACACCTTCAGCAACAGCCTTCATATTGAGGGATTTCGCCATGCCGGTGATCAGTTTGATGATATTAAGTGCATCTTCCTGTGTGGATATTGAATGGACAAACGACTTGTCTATTTTAATTTTATCGAAGGCAAGCCTGCTCAGGCGCGAAAGGGAAGAATATCCGGTGCCAAAATCATCGATGGAGATTTTTACACCCATGGCTCTGAGTTTGTTAAGTGTGTTCATCGGCGTGGTACTCTCAGTGAAGATAGAGGATTCTGTTACTTCCAGTTCAAGACGATCGGCTGGGAGTCCAGTTTCTTTCAGAATAGACAGTACGATACCGACAAAGGCTTTGCTGCTTAGCTGGACAGGAGAGACATTCACTGAAATTTTAGCCGGAATCGCCCAACAAGCCGCTTCCCGGCAGGCAATTTCAAGCACAGCTTTCCCCATCTCATTAATCATTCCGGTTTTTTCAGCAACAGGAATAAAGTTATCCGGCGACAGGAGGCCCTTTAGAGGATGGAGCCAACGAATTAGGGCTTCATAGCTATAAATTTCCTGGCTGAAGGAGTCAACAATGGGCTGATAATAAACCACGAATTCTTTGTTCACTATTGCCAATGCCATATCATGCTCAAGCGTTCT
Source organism: Citrobacter sp. C13 (assembly GCF_014596815.2). Taxonomy (NCBI): domain Bacteria; kingdom Pseudomonadati; phylum Pseudomonadota; class Gammaproteobacteria; order Enterobacterales; family Enterobacteriaceae; genus Citrobacter; species Citrobacter sp. C13. The sequence goes on along the minus strand of NZ_CP115024.1, from coordinate 2,635,413 downwards.
GCTTTCTTGTAGCTTTTCTAACATTCGTTGTCGGAAGACTTTTATCTTACCAGAGCCTTCACCTTTGGCTTCATAAAGGGCCAGATCGGCAAATTTATAAAGATAGTCGGAACGACGTTCAGTGTCTGAGATAACAATGCCAACACAGGTGGTTATGTTGATAATCGTGTTATAAATAGTGTAGGGCTGGCTGATAAATTCACATATTTTCTGGGCGCGCGAAACGGCGTGGCTTTCTGTCAGGCCGCTTGAGAGAAACGCAAATTCATCTCCACCCAGGCGATACAGCGTATCCGAGGTAAGGCTCATCGAAACCAGTCGGTCAGATATCTGGCGTAGCAACATATCACCGGCATCATGACCATACGTATCATTTACTTCTTTGAATCGATCTAAATCAAACAACATCACAGTCACAGAATCGTGATTTTTTTCTGCTCTCTCAATTGTTTTATTTAAATCGCTCCAGAATAGCTGACGGTTATTCATCTCGGTAAGAGAGTCATGGTAGACGTCATATTCCAGTTTAGCATTCTGCATTTGCAGTTTTTCTTTAGATTTCTGCAGTTCTTCGGCAAGACTCTTGACCTGCAGGTGCGCCCGCAGAATATTTCTGTTTTGATAGAAAATGAGCACGCCCAGAATCGCACTCAGTATTATCAGCAGCACAGAGGTAGCAGAATAAATATAGTACAGCGTCTGAATTTTTTGATTGGCGTTATTGATCGAGTTAACATCTTTGTTTAAGGAAGGTGCGAACAAGTTCCTGATATGAGATCATCATATTCATCCGGAGCGCATCCCAGAGGGACATCATGAGCCATCAACTCACCTTCGCCGATAGTGAATTCAGCACTAAGCGCCGTCAGACCCGAAAAGAGATTTTCCTCTCCCGCATGGAGCAGATTTTGCCATGGCAGAATATGACCGCTGTCATCGAGCCGTTTTATCCCAAGGCGGGCAATGGCCGACGGCCCTATCCGCTGGAGACCATGCTGCGTATTCACTGCATGCAGCATTGGTACAACCTGAGCGACGGTGCCATGGAAGATGCCCTGTACGAAATCGCCTCCATGCGCCTGTTTGCCCGATTATCCCTGGATAGCGCCCTGCCGGATCGCACCACCATCATGAATTTCCGCCACCTGCTCGAGCAGCATCAACTGGCCCGTCAATTGTTCAAGACCATCAATCGCTGGCTGGCCGAAGCAGGCGTCATGATGACCCAAGGCACTTTGGTGGATGCCACCATCATTGAGGCACCCAGCTCTACCAAGAACAAAGAGCAGCAACGCGATCCGGAGATGCATCAGACCAAGAAAGGCAATCAGTGGCACTTTGGCATGAAGGCCCACATTGGTGTCGATGCCAAGAGTGGCCTGACCCACAGCCTGGTCACCACCGCGGCCAACGAGCATGACCTCAATCAGCTGGGTAATCTGCTTCATGGAGAGGAGCAATTTGTCTCAGCCGATGCCGGCTACCAAGGAGCGCCACAGCGCGAGGAGCTGGCCGAGGTGGATGTGGACTGGCTGATCGCCGAGCGTCCCGGCAAGGTAAAAACCTTGAAGCAGAATCCGCGCAAGAACAAAACGGCCATCAACATCGAATACATGAAAGCCAGCATCCGTGCCAGGGTGGAGCACCCGTTTCGCATCATCAAGCGGCAGTTCGGCTTCGTGAAAGCCAGATACAAGGGGCTGCTGAAAAACGATAACCAACTGGCGATGTTATTCACCCTGGCCAACCTGTTTCGGGTGGACCAAATGATACGTCAGTGGGAGAGATCTCAGTAAAAACCGGAAATAACGCCAGAAATGGTGGAAAAAATAGCCTAAATAGGCTGATTCGATGTGTTTGCGGGAAAAAAATCGGCCCAGATCCGCGAAATTTTAATCAGCGAGTCAGCTTGGGAAGAAATGACCTGCTTATTCGCACCTTCCTTAACGCACCAGATGAAAGACGACCCAGTGGCGCATCCAGAGTATGCATTTTTTTCAGATAAGCCTGGAGTGCTAAACGGTTCATTTTCTCTAGATTAACATCCAGAAAACTAAGGGTATTTTCAAGTTTTACCGCCAGTTCACGGTGCGCTATATTGCTTTCGATGTAGCGCCCCAGGTCTCCTTCTTTTATCAAATCACTCTGGCTAAGCATAATGTCGAGGCGCATGCGTACATCATCGAGATTCATCGTATCATCGATAGTGTAAAGACCAAGCAACGATTCAAATCGGTAATATTGTGATACCAGCTGAGCAGCAGACCAGGAATCGGTGTAGTGAGTCAGTTTCTGTAACTCTTGTTGCCGTTCATGCACGAGGAAAGAGATATACCCGGTAGATATAAAAAGAAAAAAGATGATGCCAGCCAGTATTCTGTTCATGATGTTCCCCTGAACGCTTACTCAATATCCATACTACTGACCTGCCATGCAGACCTTGAATAATAAATCTGATTATTCAGTTCTGGCATGCTGTCATAGGGGTACACAATGAATAACGGGCCTTTGTCACGGATGCGCATATATTTTCCGTTGATTTTTAACGCAAGGATAGCATTGTATTTTTTGAAATCACTAAGAGGGATTACGGTGGTGTAGTCATTGAGTGCAGTGACCTTAACAACAGAGCCGTTAGCCCCGACATAATCCATGAGCTTTTGTAGCGGAATACCCGTAAAGGTAGTACGCCCATTATACCAGGGGGAGGTGGTCTGGAAACTGACCATGCCCAGCTTCTCAAGGCTGGCGGTATCAAAAACGGCTTTCCCGTCTGCATTTGTATTTTCAATATTACCCGACAGCGTTAAAAGCACTTTACCGGTGGGCCTGGAAAGTTCACCTGCCCATAGCTGGGTGGAGAGTACAAAGCTTACCAACATGACCATTAACCGCATTCTTACCTCACCAATCAGCCGGATGTTAAAGAATTATAATTTAGATATCACGCTATTTATATATATTGCATGGGTATTATTGGTGTAATAACTTCAATGGCTTTTTAACTCTTTTAAATCAGTGGGTTATTTGTTGTCTGTTCTGCTGTGGTGCATTAAAAATGCTGGTGTGTTATTTGAGTAAAGCTAAATTTCACTATGTATGTACAAAAATAAATCATCTATTTACTCAGTGCCAATAAATACGCACGAAAATAAAGGTTTATTTTTTCACTGCGGCTGGATTTGGTTGTTTACTGGTAGGTAACTATATCGGGCACGAAGCCGCCTTTAGTGGAGCGGGAACGCTTCGTGTCGGTAATCAAGGACAGAAATTCTATACGCGGCAAGTGTGGTCTATCTGAACCCGTTTATTCACCCGCCTGAGCTGACTGGCGGGCATACAGATAGGCGGTGGCCCTCGATACGCCCAGATGCTGCGCTACTGTGTCCATAGATTTGCGTACGTTCAGCAAACCGTCCTGGCGTAATTGTTGAATCAGCAGCTTACGGTCTTGAGGTTTAAGGGCTCGGGCCGTCGTCGCGCGTTTAGCGGCAAAGTCATCAATACGCTGGCGGATGACTTCATTACTGCCGGGATCGATATGTTCCTTAATGGGGGAATTTTCAGTTTCAGTAAAACGCGCAAGAGCACTCTGCATACCACGGAACAGCGTCATATCGACATTCATGCAAAGTGCCGCTACGTATTTGCCGTCTTCGTCCTTGATGCCAATGGAGGTACTTTTCACCGGGCGGCCATCGGCAAACTGATTACTGTAGTTCGCAATGATGCTGGGAAAGTCAGGTGATGCAATTCTCGCCAGGCCAAGCTCGGTTGCTGGCTGGCCGGGTTGACGTCCGGAAAGATTATTATGGATGGACAAAATGGCATGTTCAGGATTTTTGAGGTCATGAACCACCACTTCGCAAAACGGAGAGAAGGTCTCACTCAATCCCCTGGCGATAGTATCAATTTGGTTGAGAAGCGAGTTATTGTCGGTTTTTGGCATGCCAGTCTCCTGCGGTGATGCCTGTTGCCATGATTGCGAGCAGTTTACAGTGACCTGGGATCGTTTTTCCAGACGGCAGTGTACAGACAGTAACATCAGGGTATCTGCATGGCAGATACCCTGTTTATTATCCAGCCAGAAATTCACTGTAGCGGCTGATATCCACGTTTCCGCCGCTGATGATAATGCCGATTTTCTTGCCGCGAAGTTCAGCTTTGCGCGCTCTGGCGGCAGCAAAGCCCAGACACCCGGTCGGCTCAACGACAATTTTCATGCGTTCAGCGATAAATTTCATTGACGCGACTAATTCATCGTCTGAGACAGTCAGAATATCGTTCACGTTTTGCTGAATAATCGGAAATGTAATATTTCCGAGATGTTGAGTCTGAGCACCGTCAGCGATGGTTTTGGGCGTATCGATATGAACTATTTTTCCACTGCGGAACGACTGTTGACCATCGTTACCCGCCTCAGGTTCGACACCATAGATGATGCAGTCAGGAGACAGATGTCTGGCCGCCAGAGCGGATCCTGAGAGCAGGCCGCCACCGCCCAGACACACGAAAAGGGCGTCTAGCTGACCCACTTCTTCAATCAGCTCTTTTGTGGCGGTGCCCTGGCCTGCAATCACGTGCGGATGGTCGTACGGGGGGATCAGCGTTAATCCCTGTTTCTCTGCCAGGTCGCGACCAATTTTTTCACGATCTTCAGTATAGCGATCGTAAGTTACCACTTTTCCGCCATAGCCTTTCGTCGCTGCAACTTTGGCCGCCGGGGCATCATGCGGCATGATAATCGTCGCCGGAATCCCCAATAATTTTGCAGACAGGGCAATGGCCTGCGCATGGTTACCGGAAGAAAACGTCACGACGCCCGCAGCGCGTTGTTGTGGTGTAAACTGGCGTAGCGCATTCATAGCCCCGCGAAATTTGAAGGCGCCCATTCTCTGGAAGTTTTCGCACTTAAAGAAGACTTCCGCGCCAAATTCTTCGTTAACCGTTCGGGAGGTCATCACCGGCGTTTTGTTAGCATAATCTGCGATGCGCTCTGCCGCAGCGGCAACATCGTTATAATCAGGCAGTGTCATTTCAGTCATTGTTGTTCACCTGTATGTTGTTAAACGTCACGCTTGCGGGGCCAACGCAATAGCTTCAACTTCCAGCGCAAAACCATAATGAAGTTCCGCAACACCTGCTACTGCACGGGATGGACGGAAATCGCCGATCCACTCTCCATAGATTTTGTTAAACGTCGGCCACTGGTTCATATCCGTCACATAGACGCGAACAGACACCAGATGCTGACGTGATGCCCCAGCACCCGCCAGACAAGCATCAATATTCTTGAGTACCAGCCGGGTTTGATCTTCAAAAGAGGCATCCGCTTTTTTCTCGCCGTCGAAAGTGACCGGCAACTGCCCGGAAATGAAGACGAATCCGCCAGCCGTTGTACTGTGCGAGTAATGACCTGCTGGCGGGAAGCTTCCAGCAGATGAGTTCAGTGTAATGTCCGCGGTCATATGAGAATCTCCAGTCGCAGTTTGTGATTCATTTTGTATAAAATAATACTGTTTGTATTATTTTATACGCCTTTATGCCACTTCCTGCTAGAGATAGTTTTCGCGAGTGATGATTTTGTGAACTATTGCAAACTTGGCACACGCTATAGCGCAATCGCGAGGTGACGAAAGAGGGGGATCGCTTTTGATGAGGGGAAAGCCGGGGGAAATGAAGAAACGCCCCGGGAGGGGCGTCTAAGGCAAAAGTTTAGCTGATATGACCGTGGTTAATTTTACTTAACGGTTCATTGATATCGAAGATTTTGAACGTTACTTCTTCCACACCCAGGTGCTTCAGGCGGGCGGTATGCTTTTTGATATAGGCCTGAGCGGTGTCTTCGTTCTGGAACAGGTAGATGCCACCCGCTTCGTGATTTGCTTCGTTCTCGGTCCAGATTTTCCAGATGAACCCCGGCTCCTGGTTGATTGATTCGGCCAGTTCAACGAGCTGATTCGACATCTCAGCCCCAAACGGACCATGAAAATCAAAGTGTATCTGCACGAGTTTGTTCGACATAAATCCTCCATGGATTGGTTATTTTGGGTAAGGCCGCTAGCGCAACAGCACTTTACCGGTCAGATAAGTTATCGCCTGCCCACTGATATAAACACGCGTTCCTGCTAACTGACAGCGTAAATCCCCGCCGCGTACAGAGACCTGGCGTGCCAGCATCTGTGTTTTATTCAGTTTTCCAGCCCAGTAAGGGATCAGCATGCTATGTGCCGAGCCTGTGACCGGGTCTTCCGCGACGGCTTCACCCGGGCAAAAGAAACGGCTGACAAAATCGTATTCCCCGTCACCCTGCGCGGTGATGCATACCATTTTCCCCAGCGGCAGCATGGCGTGGATGTTTGGGCGCACAGCCTCAACCTGCTGTTGATTTTCCAGCACCACCATGTAATCTCTTGCCACACGCACCTCTTTGTATTCGGTGATGCCTAATGTTTCCAGCAGTAAAGCTGGCGGCACGGCAGATTCGCTTGGCCAGGCTGGAAAATCAAGCGTCAGCCATTCACCGCAGCGCGTGACCGTCAGCGGTCCCACAAAGCGGGTAGCAAATTGGATTTTCGTATCCGGGTAATCCAGATGTTCAAAGATGACATGCGCGGCGGCAAGCGTGGCATGCCCACAAAGATTGATTTCACCCTGAGTGGTAAACCAACGCAGCTCATAGCCATTCTCATTAGCGACAAAAAAAGCGGTTTCTGACTGGTTATGCTGCTGCGCCATCTTTAATAATGTTTCATCGGGCAACCAGTCCGTGAGCGGACAGACTGCTGCGGCATTACCGCCAAACGTCGTGGTGGTAAAGGCATCCACCATGTAAAAATTGATTTGTTGCACAGAGTAACCCTCTCATCGCACTCAGGATAAATCACACTCTACCATGCCAGCCATTGGGTCAATGCTCAGATTCGCCACTGTGGTGAAAATTCGTTATCATCCGTTCCCACACCTCATTCTGGCCGCCTGATGTCTACGATCCTCGATACCTTTATTGCCCCGCCTTGCCATGACGAGATAGAGACCCTCTATCAGGACGAGCATCTGTTGCTCATTAATAAACCCAGCGGGTTGCTTAGCCTGTCGGGCAAAAATCCGCAGAATCTCGATTCGGTACATCACCGGCTGGTACAGATTTACCCTGGCTGCACGCTGGTACATCGGCTTGATTTCGGCACTTCTGGGCTGATGGTGGTCGCTCGTAACAAGGCTATCAACGCCGCGCTTTGCCAGCAGTTCAGCCAGCGTACGGTCACTAAGGTGTACAGCGCGCTGTTATGCGGGCATCTGGAAAACGACGAAGGGGTTATCGATGCAGCGATTGCTAAAGACCCGGCGCTGTTTCCATTGATGTCGATTTGTGCTCTCAACGGCAAACCCGCACGCTCGCGCTATCAGGTTGTCGAGCGTTTTTATCATCGTCAGGAAGAGGGGGCGTTGCTCCCCTTGACGCGAGTGCAACTGACGCCTGAAACCGGGCGTACCCATCAACTACGGATCCACTGTCAGCAGTTAGGACATCCCATTTTAGGATGTGATTTGTATGGCGGGCGTTTGCTGCCTGGCACTGAACAAACGCCGCGATTGATGCTGCATGCCAGTGAACTGCATTTCAGGCATCCCATTAGTGAAGCGTGGATGAACGCCAAAAATGACAGCCCGTTTTGAGGCGAAAAAAAGCCGCCTGGCGGCGGCTTTTATGAGGTTATCGCGCAGCGCGTTGCAAAATAACCGCTGACGGCTGGCGTTGTAGAAACCGCATCCGCAGCATCATCAGTATCGCCGCAGAGGTCAGGCCGATAATAAAGCCCATCCAGAATCCCGCTGGTCCCATCCGGTCAACTACCAGATCGGTAAGCGCCAGAATATAACCGCTCGGCAGACCCAGCACCCAGTATGCCGTAAAGGTAATAAAGAAAATGGAACGCGTATCTTTATAACCACGCAGGATCCCGCTGCCAATAACCTGGATAGAGTCCGAAATTTGATACACCGCGGCCAGTAACATGAGCTGAGCCGCCAGGGCGACAACTTCCGGGTTATTGTTATAGAGCAGGGCAATATGCTCGCGGAATGTCACGGTGAAAATCGCCGTTACGACAGCCATGCAGACACCAACACCCAGACCCGTTCTGGCTGCAGTTTGCGCATCCAGCGTGGAGCCCTGGCCCAGACGATAGCCGACACGAATGGTGACGGCGGCAGCTAGAGACATCGGCAGGACGAACATTAACGAGCTGAAGTTCAGTGCGATTTGGTGTCCGGCTACGTCGACAATCCCCAGTGGAGAAACTAGTAGCGCGACCACCGCAAACAACGTCACTTCGAAAAATAACGCCAGCGCGATAGGTAAACCCAGCTGTACCAGACGCTTCATTACTGCGGTGTCAGGTTTCTGGAAACCACCCTCATTACGGATATCGCGCATTGAACGCGCACGTTTGATGTAAGAGAGCATGGCGATAAACATCACCCAGTAAACCGCTGCTGTTGCCACACCACAACCCACGCCACCCAGTTCCGGCATGCCTAAATGCCCATAGATGAAAACATAGTTAACTGGAATGTTCACCAGCAGGCCGAGAAATCCCATCACCATCGCCGGTTTAGTCTTTGCTAATCCTTCGCACTGGTTACGGGCTACCTGGAAGAACAGATAACCCGGTGCGCCCCACAGCAGGGCACGCAGGTAGCCAACGGCTTTATCCGCCAGCGCCGGGTCGATGTTATGCATGGAGCGAATAATGTACCCCGCATTCCATAGCACAACCATAATCAGCACGGAGACGCTGCCCGCCAGCCAGAAGCCCTGACGTATTTGATGGGCGATACGGTCGCGGCGTCCGGAACCATTGAGTTGCGCAATTACCGGCGTCAACGCCAGCAGTAGTCCGTGACCAAACAGAATGGCCGGTAGCCAGATGGACGTACCAATGGCGACTGCCGCCATATCTGTCGCGCTGTATCCGCCCGCCATGACGGTATCAACGAATCCCATTGCGGTTTGAGCGATTTGCGCAAGAATCACCGGAATTGCCAGAGCTAATAACTGACGCGCTTCACTTACATACTTTTGCACGTGTACACCACTATATTGTTGTTATTTGAGAGACTAAAAAAGCCGCCTTATATGGCAGCAAGGAGAAAAAGCAGGGGAAATTTCAGTCTATTGTAGCGAGGAATACGTAATTCTCCAGTGAAAAAACAGGCGCTGGTGGCGCATTGCTGGCAACCTGAATTTCCACCTGCTATTGTGCTGTGCAGAGATGTCTTAATTGAGTTCAGGAGTAGGAAGTATGTTTACGGGTATTGTGCAGGGCACCGCAAAATTGGTGTCCATTGATGAAAAACCAAATTTTCGTACGCATGTTGTGGAGTTGCCTGAATATATGCTGGATGCGCTGGAGACCGGCGCATCGGTTGCCCACAATGGGTGCTGCCTGACGGTCACCGAAATTAACGGTAACCAGATAAGCTTCGACCTGATGAAAGAAACGCTGCGTATCACCAACCTGGGCGATCTGAAGGTCGGAGATTTGGTTAACGTTGAACGTGCGGCAAAATTCAGTGATGAGATTGGCGGACATTTAATGTCGGGCCATATTATGACCACTGCCGAAGTGTCGAAAATTCTGACCTCGGAGAATAACCGTCAGGTGTGGTTTAAAGTCCAGGATCCGTCGCTGATGAAATATATCCTGTACAAAGGATTTATTGGTATTGACGGAATCAGTCTGACGGTCGGTGAAGTGACGCCGACGCGTTTCTGTGTGCATTTGATTCCGGAAACGCTGGAGCGCACTACGCTTGGCAAGAAAAAGCTGGGCGCACGGGTTAATATCGAAATCGATCCCCAAACGCAGGCGGTGGTTGATACCGTTGAACGTGTCCTGGCGGCGCGTGAAAGCGCCATCAGCAACATAACGGGCGAAGCGGGAGCCTAAGCCTGAGAGTAAAGCCCCCGTTGCTACGGGGGCGAAAACGATTAGCGGGGAACGCGCAGACCGTGTTCAACACCGCGGGAAAATACCACCTGCCATAGCTGAATGTCACGAGCACGAAACGCCCCGGCGCAGGCGTTCAGATAATAGCTGAACATCCGTTTGAAACGTTCGGTATAGTTATCGGCGATTTCAGGCCATGAGTTCATGAAACGCTCGTGCCATGCCATCAGCGTCGTGTCGTAATCCGCGCCAAAATTATGCCAGTCTTCCATCACAAAATGCGGTTCGCTGGCGTTGGCAATCTGGCGAACTGACGGCAAACACCCGTTTGGGAAGATATACTTATTGATCCACGGATCAACGTTATTGTCGGTTTTTTTGGAGCCGATGCTGTGCAGTAAAAAGAGACCATCCGGTTTTAAATTACGATCGACCACCTCAAAATAGGTGGCGTAGTTCTTCGGTCCAACATGTTCAAACATGCCGACGGAGACAATGCGGTCGAATTTGTCGTTCAGGTCGCGATAATCCTGCAGCAAAATGGTGACATCCAGCCCAGCGCAACGTTCCTGTGCCATTTTCTGCTGTTCTGCCGAAATGGTCACACCCACCACGCTCACACCATATTGCGATGCCATAAACTGGGATAAACCACCCCAGCCACAGCCAATATCAAGCACCCGCATTCCTGGCTTCAGTTGCAATTTTTCAGCAATCATTTTGAGCTTCGCCTGTTGGGCAGATTCCAGAGTGTTGGCATCTTTCCAGTAGGCGCAGGAATACTGCATATAGGGGTCAAGCATGCGGGTAAAGAGATCGTTGCCCAAATCGTAATGTTCTTTGCCGACCATCCACGCACGTTTTTTGGTCTGTAAATTGAACAGGCGAGCCGTGGCGATACGTAGCGTATCTTTAAAGTGGCGGGGGAGTTGGTTTTCAAGACCGGCACGCAAGACTTTACTAAAAAACATGTCCAGCCGGTCGCATTCCCACCAGCCATCCATATAACTTTCACCCAACCCTAACGATCCTTCCTGCAATACGCGTTTGAAAAAATCGGGGTTCTTTACTCGAATATCAGCCGGTGCAGGGCCATTAATGGCAATGCCTGCACGGCTCAATAATTCATTGGTAATGCGGTACCAGTCATCATCCGGTACGCTGACGTCTTCTATACATGATGAACTCATAGCTTCTCCATCACTGGTCGGTGATCAGAACCTTAAAACAGCGTAGACGCTTTTTTGGGCTTTGTGAGAAATCTCACGGAATTAATCCGCGAATCTATAATCCGACGTAGAACAGAGGAAGGGAGAAACCCTTGCCGAAAAGGCCATCCGTGGTAAAACGGGAACGTTCTTGTCCCCGTTAACGCATTAAAATTATCGTTTTTTTAACAACTGAAAATCAGTATATGCCTGAATTTTTGACGATTCAACCGATAATTGTTAGCGGGCTAACTAAATGCCCGCAACCATTATTAGTGCGACTCTCCGTGGGCAACTTGTGCACGATCATCTGTTTGCGGGGCGTCAGTTTTCTGCGATTGCATTTTGTAACCCACAGCAGCCAGCAATACTGTTGTCAGCATAACGCTGGTGGTGGTGAGCAGCGGGGTGGCAATCAACCAGGAAACGACAAGGCTTGCCAGGAAGCATAAACCCAGTTGCAGCGTATTCTGCAATGCGGCTGCGCGTCCCGTGGCCTGTGGGAAAGGGCGTAATGCCTGCGCGACAACGATAGGGTAGATTGCGCCGTTCGCAATCGCCATAACGCAGAATGGGATCAGGATTTCAGCCAATGCAACATGATGAATAAAACCGGTCGCCCAGGTGCCTACAACGCTGAAGGCATACAGGATGAGTAACCAGGGCAGCAGCTGACGACCCTGCCATTTTTGCAGCGCTGCACGACAGCCGTAACCACCAATTAAGAAGGCGATAGTTTGCGGAACATAGCTCAGACCAATTACCGCTGGGCTATAACCCATTTCGCTGAGGATGAACGGGGAACCCGTCAGCCATGCGAAAAAGCTCGCGGAACAGGCGGCATAAATCAGCACGTTTCCACGGTAAGTTTTCGAGCGCAGCAAGGTGGCGAAAGTCAGTTTATCCTGGCTGTCATCGCGCGCTTTAGCCGTTGGCTTTAGACGCAGAGCCGGAAGCATCAGAATCAGAGTAATGGCAAACAGAGTGGCAAAAATGGCCTGCCAGGAAAAATGTACCAGGATCCAACTGCCTAATAGCGGGGCGAGTGCAGGAGATAACCCGACCAGCGGCATAATGGTGGCAAAGATGCGGTTTACTTTTTGTGAAGGATAATAATCGGTAACCAGCGCTTGCCAGATAACCGATGCCGCACAGACGCCAACGGCCTGAACAAATCGCAGTACCAGTAGACCAGTGGCGTTTTCAACCCACAGCATGCCCAGGCTGCCCAGTGCGAAGATAGATAAACCCAGCAGCAAAATAGGCTTGCGACCATAGTGGTCCGAAAGCGGTCCCCACAGTAGTTGTGCGACGGCAAAACCGGCTAAGAACAAGCTCAGGCTGGCGCTGACGGCAGATGCAGGTGTTTGCAGATCGGACTGAATAGCAGCAAAGGCGGGTAGATACATATCCGTTGCCAGAAAACCGAGCACGCTAAGACCTGCCAGCCAGACTAAAAACCCTTTCCCAGGTTGCATCATCATTTCTCTTTTTTAGCAGTAGAACAATGCCGCTGAGTGTAGTGAGTGTAATTCTCGCTGTGAAACGCTAATATTTGCTTACTGATTTCAAATTTTTTGCAGGCAGAATATGTGGTCGGAATATTCACTTGAAGTGGTTGATGCGGTTGCGCGTAACGGTAGCTTTAGTTCGGCCGCGCAGGAGCTGCACCGTGTACCTTCGGCGGTAAGCTACACCGTGCGCCAACTGGAAGAGTGGCTGGCGGTGCCACTTTTTGAGCGACGCCATCGGGATGTTGAATTAACGCCTGCCGGGGCATGGTTTTTAAAAGAAGGCCGCTCTGTTATCAAAAAAATGCAGATCACGCGCCAGCAATGTCAGCAAATTGCTAACGGCTGGCGCGGACAGCTGGCGATCGCCGTCGATAACATTGTCCGCCCGGATCGTACCCGACAGATGATCGTGGATTTCTACCGTCACTTTGATGATGTGGAATTGTTAGTTTTTCAGGAAGTGTTTAACGGCGTGTGGGACGCGTTGTCCGATGGACGCGTGGAACTGGCCATCGGTGCCACACAGGCCATTCCGGTCGGGGGGCGCTATACCTTCCGCGATATGGGAATGCTGAGCTGGAGCTGCGTGGTAGCCAGCCATCATCCACTGGCGTCAATGCCTGGACCGCTAAGTGATGACACGTTGCGCAACTGGCCGTCACTGGTGCGCGAAGATACCTCTCGAACATTGCCGAAGCGTATTACCTGGCTGCTGGACAACCAAAAGCGCGTAGTCGTGCCGGACTGGGAATCCTCAGCGACCTGTTTGTCCGCGGGATTGTGCGTGGGCATGGTACCGACGCATTTTGCCAAACCGTGGATCGATAGCGGCAAATGGGTTGCGCTGCAACTGGAGAACCCTTTTCCTGATGCCGCATGCTGCCTGACATGGCAGCAGAACGATACGTCACCGGCATTGAGTTGGCTGCTGGACTATTTAGGGGATAGTGAAACGTTGAACAAGGAATGGCTGCGGGAGCCAGATGAGACTCCCGCACAACAGACTTAACGGCGGTAATCGCGGAACGGACCGTCGGCAACGGAGCGACGCTCAACCAGGCGCGGATGCACCTCGATAGACTGTGACTCTTCACGTTTATTCACGATACGGTCTAACAGCATGTTGAAGGCCGTTTCACCCAGTGAATCCTTCGGCTGGTGAATGGTCGTCAAGGCCGGCGTGAAGAAACGGGCGTTGCGCACGTTGTCGTAGCCGATGAGTGAGACATCCTGCGGTACGCGCAGTCCCATTTCGTCAGCGGCGCACAGCGCACCCATTGCCATAATATCGCCACCGCAGAAGACCGCGGTCGGACGATGAGACTGCGACAGAATTTGCTGCATGGCGCGATAGCCGGATTCAGGCTCAAAATCGCCCTGGACAATCCAGTTTTCAGGCACTTTAATCAGCGCTTCTTCCATCGCTTTCATAAAGCCAGCCAGACGCCCGGCCCCGGTGTTACGTTCCATTGGGCCAGGGATCACGCCAATCTCACGATGACCGCGTTCTACCAGATACCGGCCCGCCATGTAACCGCCTTCGAAGGCGTTATCAATGACCGTATCGGTAAAGTCGGCTTTTGCTTCGCCCCAGTCCATGACGACCATCGGGATATGGCGATACTCTTCGAGCATCGAAAGCAGAGACTCCGGATACTCAGAACACATCACCAGCAGACCATCAACGCGCTTTTGCGCCATCATCGACAGATAAGCCTGCTGCTTTTCGAGACTGTTCCATGCGTTACCCAGGATCAGGGTATAGCCTTTCTGGAAACAGTTTTTCTCAACGGCTTCGATAATTTCGGCGAAATAGGCCGCTTCGCTGCTGGTCGCCAGCAAGCCGATAGACTTGGTGTGATTTACCTTCAGGCTGCGGGCAACTGCGCTCGGAGAATAGTGCAGTTCTTTGATTGCTGCCCAGACAGCATTACGTGTTTCTTCCGCGACAAAGCGCGTCTTGTTAATTACGTGTGATACGGTTGTAGTGGAAACGTTTGCTCGCTTCGCTACATCTTTAATTGTTGCCATTACATCTCACTCCAGACCATATCCTAAGCTCCTGAGAATACTCCAGGTAAACGTTTGCCTTTACACACCCTTATCGCAACGTAAGGGTTGCGGCACGCCGGGAAAACGACACGGAACGTCAGGAAGGGGTCAATGGCCGGTACGCTAATCAAGTAAGCGTGGAATTTTGTCTGATCTTAACGAAAAGGGGAAGAGTTAAAAGCAGTTATCAATATAAATCGTGAGAGATTTTTGCTTTCAAGTGTGTAAAAATGCGCAATATCACTTTTTGTGTGGGAATAAAAAGGAGAAAACTTGATGAGCACCGATCTGAAATTTTCGTTAGTGACTACCATTATTGTTCTGGGATTGATCGTCGCGGGTGGTCTGACCGCAGCGCTGCATTGATTTCCCCGAGGGAGTTAGCTCTCCCTCATCCCTTCGACTCGTTTTTCCCCTCTATTGTTTGCGAATAAGCAAAAGTCTTTTGCAGTTTTGTTAACTTTATTAATTTTGAGATCAATGTCATGCTTTTGACTCTTATTTTATGTCGTGCCACGGCTCGACGATACGGAGTCGAAATATGAAAATCAATTACCCTTTACTGTCGCTGGCAATCGGGGCGTTTGGTATTGGCACCACCGAGTTTTCGCCAATGGGGTTATTGCCCGTCATTGCCAAAGGTGTGGACGTCTCGATTCCGGCGGCTGGCATGCTGATCAGCGCTTATGCAGTAGGTGTGATGGTAGGTGCACCGCTGATGACATTGCTGCTGTCTCATCGTGCGCGACGTAATGCTTTGATATTCCTGATGGCGATTTTCACGCTGGGTAATGTGCTTTCGGCTATCTCGCCGGATTACACCACGCTGATGCTATCGCGCATTTTGACCAGTCTTAACCATGGAGCCTTTTTTGGTCTCGGTTCTGTGGTTGCAGCCAGTGTGGTACCCAAACATAAGCAGGCCAGCGCTGTGGCAACGATGTTTATGGGGTTAACTATCGCCAATATTGGCGGCGTTCCGGCGGCGACCTGGCTTGGCGAAACCATCGGCTGGCGCATGTCGTTTATGGCCACTGCAGGGCTGGGCGTCATTGCGATGGTCAGCCTGTTCTTCTCATTACCCAAGGGGGGAGCAGGAGAGCGCCCGGATGTCCGTAGCGAACTGGCGGTACTTATGCGCCCGCAGGTGCTGTCGGCGTTACTGACTACCGTACTGGGTGCTGGGGCGATGTTCACGCTGTATACCTACATCTCGCCGGTTCTGCATACTATCACTCATGCTACACCGGCATTTGTTACCGGGATGCTGGTGTTGATAGGTGTTGGCTTCTCGATCGGTAACTATTTTGGCGGCAAACTGGCTGACCGTTCAGTCAACGGTACGCTAAAAGGCTTTTTACTGCTGCTGATGGTTATTATGCTGGCCATTCCTTTCCTTGCGCGTAATGAGTTGGGAGCGGCGGTCAGTATGGTGGTCTGGGGCGCGGCGACGTTTGCGGTCGTTCCACCGTTGCAGATGCGTGTGATGCGCGTTGCCAGCGAAGCACCTGGATTATCATCGTCAGTCAATATTGGCGCGTTTAATCTGGGGAACGCACTGGGGGCTGCGGCCGGTGGGGCGGTAATCTCTGGCGGCCTGGGCTACAGTTTTGTGCCGGTAATGGGGGCGATTGTGGCGGGTCTTGCGCTGCTGCTGGTGTTCATTTCCGCAAGAAGACAGCCTGAAGAGGCTTTCACTACCGCGAATTAATGCAAAAACGCAGAAGGAAGTCCTTCTGCGTTATCTTTTTTATGCTGCGAAGTTCTTCGCAACAAATTCCCAGTTCACCAGTGCCCAGAAATGTTCCAGGTAGCCAGGACGAGCATTGCGATAATCGATGTAGTAGGCGTGTTCCCATACGTCAACGGTCATCAGCGGCGTCGCGTCGGTGGTCAGCGGAGTACCTGCGTTGGAGGTGGAGACGATAGCCAGTTTGCCATCCGTTCCTTTAACCAGCCAGGTCCAGCCAGAACCGAAGTTTTTGATAGCGGCATCGGTGAATTGCGCTTTGAAATCTGCAAAGCTGCCAAAGGAAGCGGCGATTGCATCGGCCAGTTTACCGGTCGGTTCACCACCTGCGTTTGGTGCCAGGCAGTTCCAGTAGAACGTGTGGTTCCATACTTGTGCTGCGTTATTGAATACACCGCCTTCAGAGCTACGAACGATCTCTTCCAGTGATTTGCCTTCAAACGCCGTGCCTTTAATCAGATTGTTCAGATTGGTCACGTAGGTTTGATGGTGTTTGCCATAGTGATATTCCAGCGTTTCGGCAGAAATGTGCGGTGCCAGAGCATCTTTGGCATACGGTAATGCAGGTAATTCAAACGACATTGCTTCTCTCCTTATTATTTATATTGAGTACACACAATAGCCTCATTGTGAGTAAGGATAGGGTAGCAAATTGAAAGGTTATGCAAAAGAAGAACTTACCCTACAGCATGTTCTGTAGGGTAAGTTTTTAGCGAATTGTTTTTGGCGTCATTACCCGACGAGCGCCCACATAGTGGCGCTGCCAGTAATCTTCGCTCAGCGAGGTGATTTGAATTTCCTGCCCGCTGCGCGGTGACTGAATAAACTTACCGTTGCCGACGTAGACGCCGACGTGATCGGCTGTGCCGCGACCCTGGGTACGGAAGAAGACCAGATCGCCATTTTTCAGTTCGCCACGTTCAATTGGTGCGGCATCACGCAGATGGTACATTTCATTCGCGGTACGCGGAATGCGGAACTTCACCAGATCTTTATAGGCGTAATAAACCAGACCGCTGCAGTCAAACCCGGTTCTTGGCGAGGAGCCGCCCCAACGATAAGGTTTACCGATTTGGTTCATCAAGGTGGACATAGCTGTTTTAGTCGCTTTCTGCACTTTCACTTTATGTGCGTCAGCAAGCGTAGTCGGTGCAGTGGTTTTCACCTTCACGCAGCGTGGTTTATGACCTTTGCGCGGTGTGCATTTTTCCGTCCAGGTAACGGCTGCGGTTTGTGCTGCGGCAGTTTTACCACGGCGATTTGCAGTTTTAGTCGACTTTGCCGGAGTGGCAGTGCGTTTTTTAGAAGAGGAAGCGGTTTTGGTGCTGGTTTTGCTGGTGGTCTTTGTCGCCGTTTTCTTACTGGTCTTTGTTGTTTTTTGGCTGGTTGTTGCGCTTTTCTTTTTATCTACCGTTTTGATGGTGTGAGAATTGGTAGGTGTCGTCCTGGCCTGCTTGGAAGCATGAGCCATAGGCGTAAAGGGCAGTGTAGTAAAAAGCAAAGCACAGAGCGTGATCGAGATTCGGTTTATCCGCGCCACTGAGCAGTCCTCTGGTAAGGCAGGTCTATCGTGCCTGCGTGTGATTTTCAAAACTTGATGATTCTAATCTATAGAAAGAGGGAAAGTTAATAGCTTTTTTTGTTTAAAACTATGTTTCGTAACCGACCGCAAAAAAAAACAGCAATTAACGTTTGAGTTGGTGAACGGATAATCAAATCCACATGTTTGAAGGGGATAAGTGAGATTGTGAATGCAACTTTTAGCGTCAGGGGATAAAATAATAACGCGTAATGAAAATGTTATTTTCCGTTGCCTGTCTGACCCGTTACAATGTCAGACTACTGCCGTAAAAGAAGTTTAAGGAAGCAAGATAATGAGCACCACTATCGAAAAAATCCAGCGCCAGATCGCTGAAAACCCGATTCTCCTGTACATGAAAGGTTCCCCTAAACTGCCAAGCTGCGGTTTCTCCGCACAGGCTGTGCAGGCGCTGTCAGCCTGTGGTGAACGCTTTGCTTACGTTGATATTCTGCAGAACCCGGATATTCGCGCCGAACTGCCGAAATACGCAAACTGGCCGACCTTCCCGCAACTGTGGGTTGATGGTGAGCTGGTTGGCGGTTGTGACATTTTGATCGAAATGTACCAGCGCGGTGAGTTGCAGCAGCTGATTAAAGAAACAGCAGCGAAATACAAAACCGAAGAGCCGGACGCTGAGTAATACCAGCAGAAGTAAAAAAGCGACCTGAAATGGTCGCTTTTTTTATATCGCCGTTACGCTTCTTCAGGCACGGGAAGAGGCCAACCGCCGAGACGTTTCCAGCGGTTAACGATTTCGCAAAACAGCACGGCCGTACGTTCGGTGTCATACAGCGCCGAGTGCGCCTGATTCCCGTCAAACTCCATTCCCGCCGCCAGGCACGCTTTTGATAACACAGTCTGCCCCAGAGACAGGCCGCTTAATGCCGCCGTATCAAAGGTTACAAATGGGTGGAATGGATTACGTTTGAGTGAGGCGCGTTCTGCTGCAGCCATCATGAAACTGTGGTCGAACGTAGCGTTATGCGCCACCATGATCGCCCGATTGCAGCCGCTGTCTTTAATGCCTTTACGCACCATTTTGAAGATGGCATGCAGAGCATCATATTCGCTGACCGCACCGCGTAGCGGATTGTTAGGGTCAATACCGTTAAAGGCGAGCGCTTCCGGTTGCAAATTGGCACCTTCAAACGGCTCTACGTGGAAATGTAACGTCGTGTCCGGCATCAGCCAGCCTTGTTCATCCATTTTCAGTGTGATGGCGGCAATCTCAAGCAGCGCATCGGTTTTGGCATTGAACCCTGCGGTTTCGACATCAATGACGACAGGATAAAAACCACGAAAACGGTCACACAGACCGGAAAGTTGAGCGTTATCGGACATCTGGGTCTCTTAATACGGGAAAATTGCAGCGCGTATTATGGCAAAATGATGAGTATAAAACTATGGGCACAGACGATCTGCGCCCGAGGGGGAGATTAATCGCCCAGGCCGCGCCCGGCGTCTTTCTCTTCGATCAGCTCAATTTTGTAGCCGTCCGGATCTTCAACGAACGCAATCACTGTGGTGCCGCCTTTTACTGGACCTGCTTCACGCGTTACGTTACCGCCATTCTGGCGAATACGTTCACAGGCTTCAGCCGCGTTGTCTACGCTCAGGGCGATATGGCCATAGGCAGTACCCAGATCATACTTGTCGACACCCCAGTTATAGGTCAGTTCGATTACTGCTTCACTGGTTTCAGGACCGTAGCCGACAAAAGCCAGAGAGTACTTGTATTCAGGGTTTTCGCTGGTACGCAGCAGCTTCATGCCCAGCACGTTGGTATAAAACTCGATGGAACGCTGCAGGTCACCCACGCGCAGCATGGTATGGAGTAAACGCATCTTTTTCCCCTTCAAAAATGGCTAATACATTCAAAATGTTGTTTTAGTATAGCGGCGTTGTTACGCCGCTATCAATGGCAGAACGGAGATTGTGACGTTAGAGGGTAGGATAGTCGGTGTAACCTTCCGCGCCGCCGCCGTAGAAGCTCTCGGCACGTTGCGGATTCAGTTCTGCTTTGCGTTGCAGACGCGCCACCAGATCCGGGTTAGCAATATAGGCGCGACCAAAAGCAACGGCGTCGATCAGACCTTTCTCGATCAGCGCTTCTGCTTTTTCTGGGGTGTAAGCACCAGCACCGATGATAGGACCGTGGAAGCGCGCGCGAACTTTTTCGCGGAACGCATCGGAATACGGCTCGCCACCGGCCCAGTCCGGCTCAGACATGTGCAGGTAAGCGATTCCGCGCTTACCCAATTGTTCAATCAGATACAGCGCATCGGCTTCTTCGTTCGGACCGTTGTCAACGTTCTGGAAAGTGCCAATCGGGGAAACGCGAATACCAATGCGATCGGCACCCCATTCTTTAATACCGGCGTCAACCACTTCCAGCACCAGACGCGCACGATTTTCGACGCTGCCACCGTATTGATCGGTACGCTGGTTAGACGTTGGCGACAGGAACTGGTGCAGCAGGTAGCCGTGGGCAGAGTGCAGTTCAACCATATCGAAACCTGCCACGCGCGCATTGGCTATCGCCTGACGGAAGTCATTAACGATACCCGGAATCTCTTCTGTTTCCAGCGCACGTGGCATTGAGGTATCGGCACGCGTTGCCAGGCCGTTTTCATCACGCAGCGATGTGCGGGTTCCAGCGCTAATCGCGGAAGGTGCAACTGGAGCCTGGCCGTTTGGTTGCAGACTGGCGTGAGAGATGCGTCCGGTGTGCCACAACTGGACAGCAATATGACCTTGCTCAGCGTGTACGGCAGCAGTGATTTTCTTCCATGCGGCAATTTGCGCTTCGCTGTGTAAGCCGGGTGCTCCGGCATAGCCTTTCGCCTGTGCGGAAATCTGCGTCGCTTCACTGATGATAAGACCCGCGCTGGCGCGTTGACGGTAATACTCGGCCATCAGCGGAGTAGGGATGTCGCCAGGCTCAATACTGCGCAGACGCGTCAGTGGCGCCATAAATACGCGGTTTGCTGCCGTAATGGCACCCACTTTCAGTGGGGAAAACAGTTTTTCAGATGACATGTGGCACTCCTGAATAGACCGGTCGTCTAGTAATAAAGAAAATAAAAACGCCTGTTAAACGGCAGGCGTTGTGATGATGTTTTTAACGTGCGCCAGCGCATTTTCCAGCGGAGTGGCGCTACGAGAAATCTTGGCCTGCAGGTTGGCGCCAAGCCACAGCGCATACAGTACCTGCGCCTGCTGTAAAGGCTCGCCAACAAAAGACAGACAATGGCTGGCCTGACCTTTCTCCAGCGCCTGCGCTAACAGCACAATAATATGCCGCGCGCCTTTATCCATCGCAGTGCGCATATCTTCTGACAGATCGCACACTTCGGCAGACAGTTTTACTGTTAAACAGCCGCTAATAATGCCGTGCTGGCTAAACTGGTTCAGGGTTTCCTGATAGTAGGCCAGAATGCGGTCGCGGTAGTTTCCCGCTCCCGTATCAAAGTGCGTAGCCAGTCGCCGATGATAGGCCGCATAGTGGCGTTCCAGCATCGCGACACCGAACGCTTCTTTAGAGCGAAAGTAATGATAAAACGAACCTTTGGGTACTTCAGCGGTTTTCAGTAGTTCGCTTAAACCCATGCCGGTGAAGCCGCGCTGCATACACAGCAGTTCGCCAGTCGCCAGCAGATGTTCGCGTGTATCGTGTTCAGTGATTTTGTTCATGAAAACGAGTGTAATAGACCAGTCGGTCTAATGCAATAGCGCTTGCGAGAAATTCAGTTAACGTCTTCAATAGGTATATCAATCTTATTAAAGGAGGGGATGTGGCCGAACAGCTGGAGTTTTTCCCCGTCCAGAGCCCATGCCGTGGAATATGTCAGTCTGACGAACGCGGCTTTTGCCGTGGCTGTTTTCGCAGTCGGGATGAGCGTTTTAACTGGCAAAAGATGAGCGATACCCAAAAGCAGGAAGTGCTGCGGCTTTGTCGTCAGCGCCTGATGCGTAAATTACGAGCAAACAAAGCCAACCCTTCGGAAGAACCGCAACAACCTTCACTCTTTTAAAAGCGTAATTGCGTATACTCGAGGCACATTCACTTAAAAGGAAGCTGCTATGGTTCAGCGTATTACTATTGCGCCGCAAGGCCCGGAATTTTCTCGCTTTGTGATGGGGTACTGGCGCCTGATGGACTGGAATATGTCCGCGCGCCAGCTAGTCAGCTTTATTGAAGAGCATCTGGATCTTGGCGTGACCACCGTCGATCACGCCGATATTTACGGTGGATACCAGTGTGAAGCGGCGTTTGGTGAGGCAATGAAGCTGGCTCCGCATTTGCGTGAAAAAATGCAGATTGTGACCAAATGCGGGATCGCGACGACGGCGCGCGCGGAAAATGCGCTGGGCCACTACATCACCGACAGTGCACATATTATTGCCAGTGCAGAAGAGTCGCTGAAGCTGCTGGCGACCGATCATATTGATCTGCTGCTGATCCACCGTCCCGATCCGCTTATGGATGCTGACGATGTCGCCGACGCTTTTAAAAAATTGCACCATAGTGGCAAAGTGCGTCACTTTGGCGTCTCCAACTTTACCCCTTCACAGTTTTCGCTGCTGCAATCGCGTCTGCCGTTTACTCTGGCGACCAACCAGGTAGAAATTTCACCAGTACATCAGCCGCTCCTGTTGGATGGTACTTTAGATCAACTGCAACAGTTACGTATTCACCCGATGGCCTGGTCCTGTCTCGGCGGTGGTCGCCTGTTTAATGATGATGCTTTCCAGCCTTTACGTGATGAGCTTGCCGTGATCGCAGAAGAGTTGAATGCGCAGTCTATTGAACAGGTGGTATACGCCTGGATTTTACGTCTGCCGTCTCAGCCGCTGCCGATTATTGGCTCAGGAAAAATAGAGCGTGTACGTGCTGCCATTGAGTCTGAATCGCTGAACATGTCTCGCCAGCAATGGTTCCGCATTCGTAAAGCGGCGCTGGGTTACGACGTACCCTAATCGCGTTTTTGGCGCATCTCCGTTCAAATTTGTGTCACTGGTTTACACTTAACAATCAGACACCTTTTGGACGGAGGTCTTATGAAGCGTTTGAGTTTGGCCATTATCACTCTACTCGCCTGTGCAGGTGCGCAGGCTGCCAGTGAAGAAAAAGTGACGATGAATCTGGTCACATCGCAAGGCGTCGGCCAGGCGATTGGTACGGTCACTATTGCTGAAACCGCAAAGGGGCTGGAGTTTACGCCCGATCTGAAGGCGTTGCCGCCAGGTGAACATGGCTTCCATGTGCATATGAACGGCAGCTGCCAACCGGCAATTAAAGATGGGAAAGCCTCAGCCGCAGAATCGGCTGGCGGCCATTATGATCCGCACCAAACCGGCAAACATGAAGGCCCGGAAGGCGCAGGTCATATGGGCGACCTGCCGCTATTGGTGGTGAATAACGACGGTAACGCTACAACGCCGGTCGTTGCGCCGCGGCTTAAAACGCTCGATGAGGTTAAAGGTAAAGCGCTGATGATCCATGTGGGCGGCGATAATATGTCCGATCAACCGAAACCGCTTGGCGGTGGCGGAGCACGCTATGCCTGTGGTGTTATCAAATAATCAACGACTGAGAGTGCCCGGCGGCGGCGCCTGTTCGAGTTGTGAAAGCGAGCAGTGTAGCCGCCAGACCAGTGCCGACAGTTCCTGCGCAGCGGGTTGATGATGGTGGGCAAGCGTATCGCAGATGCGCTGTAGCTCATTCAGTGTGGCATTCAGTGGTCGTTGCTGGACGCCACGCTCGCTCATTACATCGCGCAACAGCGAGATACACACGTCCCTGACGCGAGCCAGCGGATCGGAACGCGCCTCCCAGGTACGCAGTTGCCACACCACGTGCGAGCAGTTCAGTAAAACGACCCCCCAACGTAATAACCAGCGTCGCGCCAGCGCATCCTGACTGTTGCTGAGCTGGCTGACGTGATGATAGGTAAGCGATTCAAATTCGTTTTCACTGAGTGATGGATGTCGGCTGAGCTGATCGACAAAATCCCGGCGCAGGGCGCGAATATGGCGGCGACTTTTCCGTGCATCCGATCCGGGGCGCAGAATGGCGAAGGCCAGCCATGATAGCGCCACGCCGGTGATTTTCGCCATATTGTCATTCAGGAAATCAGCAAAATCATATACCGGCGGATTGGTCACCGCGATAAACGAACCCATAAATACAATCAACTGCCCCCAAAGACCTGCCAGGGCAGGCATTTGTAGCTTCAACAGTTGCATGGTGGCGAGTAGCGGGAAAAGAAAGAGAATAAACTGCCAGAGGTCGGAAATTTGCACCATCAGGCCAAACTTAACCACAAAGCTAAATAGAGACAGTAGAACCAGCGTACGCATCAGCAAAGAAAGCGACTTGAACGGTGTGGCAACGGCGGAATACAGCACACTGCTGATCGCAGCGAGCGTGAGTGCGCCAGAGCCTGATTCCCATTGTGCGCCAATGCTCCATGCGCCGATAAGCATCAAAGTGCAGAACGTACGCAACCCGCTCCAGATAGCTTCCGCATTATCGGTATGACGGGCAAGCCCCGGCGTGCGGGCGATATTAATACGCTCGGCGGTAACACCATTTTCCAGTAAATGCAGATAATGGCTGCTGCGCAGGTAGAGCCGACAAAAATAACGCAGTCGTTGCCAGAAGGCGACGTGTCGATAGTCGCGGGCATCGACGGGCCGCAGTGGGGCAATAATACGTGCGACAGTGTAGCTATTCGCATTGGATTTGATTAGTTCGCTGAGCAACTGTTCGATGATTTCCCGGGTATTGGACGGGGGATTAGGCCAGTTCAGCAGCATCCTGCGCAGACTGGAAATCACGCTGGTCATGCGTAACTGCTGGTGCAACAGCGAATTGAGCAAAGCATTCTGGCGACGAAAACGATAATGACTCCAGAAAGCCTGAATACGCAGCAGGTTCATGGTCAGAATCTGCCCGATAACACCTTCATGGGCTGTGCGAATGGCATCCGTGGTTTCTGGTTGCCAGAGTAGGCTGGCATGTTCCAGTAAACGTGAATGCATGTTTTTCAATGCAGTCAGTAACGTGGTGCCATCGGAGGTGCTGGGCAGGATCATCATCATCACGCCGCCACACAGGATACCGACGATGACTTCACACACGCGTGCCTGCGCGATATCCCATAACTGCGTAATTTCCACGGTATTGACCATGGGAAACGCAATGATCGCCGCCGTATAACCCGCCAGTTGAAAGGCGTAGGCAACGTTATTGGTGAAATGCGCACAGGCCCAGGTACAAAATCCGATCCACACCGACATGCTCAGCAAAAACAGCCACGGCTCATTGAGAGTATGACCGGCAATAATCAGTGCGGCGGTGGCTCCCAGTAGGCTACCCGCTACGCGACCCAGACTTTTGCTGATAACCCCGCCAACGGTGGGAAAACTAACCACCGCCGCCGAGGTCATTGCCCAGTAGGGCTCATCCAGATTCAGATAATAAGCAAAAGTTAACGCCAGACACATCGCAATGGTGTTACGCAGCGCATAACGCCACTGTGCCGCCGTGGCTTTAAACCACGGCAAATTGCCTGGTGCCAGGCGGGGCAGTTTCATTTACGCTGGCCGATGGATACGCTGCAGGTTGTACCTGACACCAGCGTGACCTCCCGCGGCAGGGCGTCGAATTCGATGCGTACCGGGACACGCTGCGCCAGACGCACCCACGGCACGTTGGGTTTGATGTCGGGAATCAGGCCGGAATCACTTTCCACACTTTGATCGTAGATGGCACGGCCAATACTGGAAACGTGACCCTGTAACTTTATATCACCACTGTAGAGCGTGATAAGGGCGGGCGCACCCTCGCGAATGTGGCGTAACTTAGTTTCTTCAAAATATCCCATCACATAAAATGAGTGACTGTCGACAAGGGCAAACAGGGGCTTACCGGTTGAGGCGTAATCACCGGTACGGGTAGACAGGTTTGTGACCCAACCCGCTACGGGGGCTTTGACCACCGTTTGCGTCAGTTGCCACTGGGCCTGGCGCAAACTGGCCTCAGCCGCTTCAACGCTTGCCTGCATGGCTTTTACGTTGAGATTTGCGGTATCCAGATCCTCGGCTGAGATGTAATTTTGCGATAAATGACGGCGGCGGTTGGCTTCGTTATTGGCTTTCGCCAGGTCAGACTGCGCTTTTGCCAGTTGCGCTTGCGCATTCAGTTCAGCAATGTGAAATGGCGTCTTGTCGATAATAAAAAGGACATCGCCTTTATTCACAAACTGGTTATCTTTTATATAGAGTTCGCTAATGCTGCCTGACACTTGCGGCGTGATGCTGACCTGCTCAGCACGTACTTTGCCATCACGTGTCCAGGGCGACTGCATATAGTAATTCCACATCCACCATCCGGCGAAAACTGCGATTGCAGCGACTATAATAGTGGAGAAGTATTTAACGGTTTTAAGCGACATAATCACCACGCTATCAGCATAACAAAGGCCAGACATACGCAAAGCGTAAAGAGTGACAGATCCATTAGCAGGGGATGCCAGATTTCGCCGGAGTAAATCCAGTCGCGCAGCAGGCGATGAACAACCAGCCAGAGAATAAATCCTGCTACAATCGACTTGAAAACAGGAGGGAAGTAGACAGATGCGCCGATCATTAAATCTTGTAGGGGCAATCCTGTTGCATTAAACATAAACTTCACGGGCAAAATCCTTGGCGGAAGAGAGCATTGCTATAGGTTTAGCAAAAAAGAGACAATGAGTCTCCGTAACGCATAATGTCTGAAAAAATGTCAGCCGGTAAGCAAATTTGGCAATACATTTGTTTTGGGAATACAAATGCTGCACACTATTCTAAAATCAGCACAATAACTTAGCAAGCTAATTATAAGGAGATGAAATTGGAATCGCCATTAGGTTCTGATCTGGCACGGTTGGTGCGCATTTGGCGTGCTCTGATTGACCATCGCCTGAAACCTCTGGAGTTGACGCAGACGCATTGGGTTACGCTGCACAACATTCATCAGTTGCCGCCGGATCAGTCGCAGATTCAGTTGGCTAAAGCGATTGGCATCGAGCAGCCTTCGCTGGTACGTACGCTTGACCAGTTGGAAGAAAAGGGACTCATTTCACGACAGACTTGCGCCAGCGATCGTCGAGCTAAGAGAATTAAACTGACAGAGAAAGCTGAGCCGCTGATCGCTGATATGGAAGCGGTTATCAACAAGACGCGTGGAGAAATTTTGGAAGGGATTTCAGCTGAGGAAATTGATCTGCTGATTAAACTGGTCGCCAGGCTGGAACACAATATTATTGAGCTGCAGTCACAGGGCTGAAGCAAAAAGATGACGTGTGGCCAGGGTCTGACCACACGTGAATTTGATTAGCGTGGAGACACGGTAACCTGGCTACCGTTGTTAGCCATAACAACGCGCTGGCCGGCTGAGAACTTGGTCGCACCCTGTTTCTGAACCACCATGATGGTATTACCGTCGTCCTTACGGATTTCCAGTTCCACACCCTGGGTTTTATTCATCGCACCTTGTACGCCTTGACCCGCTACGCCACCGGCAACTGCGCCCGCAGCTGTCGCTAATGAACGCCCCGTACCGCCGCCGACGGTGTTACCGAGGAACCCGCCGAGTACCGCACCACCAATAGCACCAATCACGTTTGCGTCATCGCCACCCTGGATTTGCACCGGACGAACATGAACAATCGTACCGTAGGTAACGTTCTGAACTTGTTTCGCTTCGGATGCGGTATATACGTCGCCTGAAAGGCTATCATTGTTAACGCAACCCGCTAAAGATACGCCCATTAATGAAACAATCAGCACACGTTTAATCATTTACAAATCTCCTTTGTCACCACGAAACGCTAATAAAACACCCTTCATGGTTAAATTATATGGCATTTGTGAGCCTAAGGTCACATGTTCTACTGGAACAATATGAAAATCTTAACCGAAATTGGATCAACCGAGTATAAACGAATCATTCATGTAATTGATGTAATTAAACGATCATTGTAATGATTAGCCACCAAAAATCATTAAGGAAGCATGGCATTAGTCGACACTTTATGGTTGAGTGTCAAGGCTAATTTGCTTAAAAGGATGACCTATGAAATCGGGCCGTTTTATCGGTGTAATGTCTGGAACCAGCCTTGATGGCGTCGATGTTGTGCTGGCGACAATAGATGAAACGATGGTTGCGCAGCAGGCGAGTCTGACCTGGCCCATCCCCATTCATGTTAAACAAGCGATTCTGGATATCTGCCAGGGGCAGCAGCTTACACTTTCTCAGTTTGGTCAGTTAGACGCACAGCTCGGTTATCTATTTGCTGAGGCGGTGAATGCGCTGTTGGCGCAAGAAAAATTGAAACCGCAGGATATCGTCGCGATTGGTTGCCACGGGCAAACCGTGTGGCATGAACCGAACGGTGCTGCGCCACACACGCTGCAAATTGGTGATAACAACCAGATTGTCGCGCGTACCGGGATAACCGTAGTCGGCGATTTTCGTCGACGTGATATCGCCCTTGGCGGGCAGGGTGCACCGCTCGTTCCCGCGTTTCATCAGGCACTGCTGGCGCATCCAACGGAACGACGAATGGTGTTAAACATCGGCGGGATTGCCAATCTGTCTCTGCTTATTCCGCAACAACCCGTTCGCGGATACGACACCGGGCCGGGCAATATGTTGATGGATGCATGGATCTGGCGGCAATGTGGCCAGCCCTACGACAAAGATGCGCAGTGGGCCATTTCGGGAATGGTGATCCTGCCATTACTGCAAAATATGCTTAACGACCCTTATTTTTCCGCGCCTGCGCCGAAAAGCACCGGCCGTGAGTATTTTAATTACGGCTGGATAGAGCGTCATCTGGCGCAGTTCCCGGGAATTAGCCCACGAGATGTGCAGGCGACGCTTGCCGAACTGACGGCAGTCACCATTTCAGAGCAGGTCTTGTTAAGCGGCGGCTGTGATCGACTCATGGTATGCGGTGGTGGCAGTCGTAATCCACTGCTGATGATGCGTCTGGCGGCACTATTACCGGGAACAGAGGTTACCTCTACCGATGAAGCCGGGATCAGCGGTGATGATATGGAAGCGTTAGCCTTTGCATGGTTGGCGTGGCGAACACTGGCCGGATTGCCGGGAAATTTACCGTCTGTGACTGGGGCGTCAGAGCCGAGTGTTTTAGGGGCAATTTATCCTGCCAATCCGCGAACTCAGAGTTAACTGAAATTATTCAGCGCGGTATGCCGGTAAACTAAGGATATTAGGGAGGGTGCCATTACCCTCCAGGACCAGGAAAGTCTTCAGGATATGGCTATGAAAAAACTGTTGTTAGTGTGTCTGCCCGTACTGCTTAGCGGTTGTAGTGTGTACAACCAATTTGTCGAGCGTATGCAAACGGATACGCTTGAATACCGCTGCGACGAAAAACCGCTGACCGTGAAGCTGAACAATACCCGCCAGACGGCAAGCTTTGTTTATGATAATCAACTATTGAACCTCAAACAGGGCGTGTCGGCATCAGGTGCACGTTATACCGATGGTATCTACGTATTTTGGTCTAAAGGCGACGAGGCAACGGTCTATAAACGAGACAGAATTGTGCTAAATAACTGTCAGTTACAGAACCCGAAGCGTTGAGATTTTCACCTGGGCGGCGCACAATAGCGTTACCCACTGACAATCCGTAGCCAAACATCATGTCTGATAACGACGAATTGCAGCAAATCGCGCATCTGCGCCGTGAATACACGAAAGGCGGTCTTCGCCGCCGCGATCTTCCCGCCGAACCCCTTGCGCTGTTTGAGCGCTGGTTGGGGCAAGCCTGTGATGCCAAACTGGCCGATCCCACCGCAATGGTCGTTGCGACCGTTGATGAAAATGGCCAGCCTTATCAGCGTATCGTGTTACTCAAACATTATGATGACAAAGGGCTGGTGTTCTATACCAACCTTGGCAGCCGTAAGGCGCATCAGATCGAGAAAAATCCACGCATCAGCCTTTTATTTCCCTGGCATACGCTGGAACGGCAGGTGATGGTGATCGGCAAGGCAGAGCGTCTTTCCACACTCGAAGTGGTGAAATACTTCCACAGTCGCCCACGCGACAGTCAGATTGGCGCCTGGGTCTCAAAACAATCCAGTCGGATCTCCGCGCGCGGTATTCTCGAAAGCAAATTCCTCGAACTGAAGCAGAAGTTTCAGCAAGGGGAAGTTCCTCTGCCCAGTTTCTGGGGCGGCTTTCGCGTGAGTATTGAACAAATGGAGTTCTGGCAGGGCGGTGAAAACCGCCTGCACGATCGTTTTTTATACCAACGTGAAGATAACGCGTGGAAAATTGATCGCCTGGCCCCCTAAAGATGCAAATTTCTTGTTTTAAGCGCTGGTGCTGAACAATCCGGCGCTTTATTCTATGTTTCTTTCGCATCAGGCGAAAAGTCGTGTACCGGCAAAGGTGCAGTCGTTTTATACATGGAGATTTTGATGGCAAGCAGTAACTTGATTAAACAATTGCAAGAGCGGGGGCTGGTGGCCCAGGTGACGGACGAGGAAGCGTTAGCAGAGCGACTGGCGCAAGGCCCGATCGCGCTCTATTGCGGCTTCGATCCTACCGCTGACAGCTTGCATTTGGGGC
Organism: Citrobacter sp. C13; assembly: GCF_014596815.2. NCBI lineage: Bacteria > Pseudomonadati > Pseudomonadota > Gammaproteobacteria > Enterobacterales > Enterobacteriaceae > Citrobacter > Citrobacter sp. C13. The sequence continues at coordinate 2,604,696 of NZ_CP115024.1, read as the reverse complement.
ATCTGGTTCCATTGTTATGCCTGAAACGCTTCCAGCAGGCAGGCCATAAGCCTGTTGCACTGGTAGGTGGCGCAACCGGTCTGATTGGTGACCCGAGCTTTAAAGCCGCCGAGCGTAAACTGAATACCGAAGACACCGTGCAGGAGTGGGTGGATAAAATCCGCAAACAGGTTGCACCGTTCCTCGATTTCGACTGTGGCGACAACTCGGCGATTGCTGCGAACAACTACGACTGGTTTGGCGGTATGAACGTACTGACTTTCCTGCGCGATATCGGCAAACACTTCTCCGTTAACCAGATGATCAACAAAGAAGCGGTTAAGCAGCGTCTGAACCGTGACGATCAGGGGATCTCCTTTACCGAGTTTTCTTACAACCTGCTGCAGGGTTATGACTTTGCCTGCCTGAACAAACTGCACGGCGTGGCACTGCAGATTGGTGGTTCTGATCAGTGGGGTAACATTACTTCGGGTATCGATTTGACCCGTCGTTTGCACCAGAATCAGGTGTTTGGTCTGACCGTTCCGCTGATTACTAAAGCTGACGGCACCAAATTCGGTAAGACGGAAGGCGGCGCAGTGTGGCTGGATCCGAAGAAAACCAGTCCATATAAATTCTACCAGTTCTGGATCAACACCGCCGATGCGGACGTTTATCGCTTCCTGAAATTCTTCACTTTCATGGACATTGAAGAGATCAATGCGCTGGAAGAAGAAGATAAAAACAGCGGTAAAGCGCCGCGTGCCCAGTATGTTCTGGCCGAACAGGTTACGCGTCTGGTTCACGGTGAAGAAGGTCTGGTCGCGGCAAAACGCATTACCGAAAGCTTGTTCAACGGCAATCTCAGCGATTTGAGTGAAGCAGATTTCGAACAGCTGGCGCAGGATGGCGTGCCGATGATCGAGATGGACAAAGGTGCCGATTTGATGCAGGCGCTGGTGGACTCTGAGCTGCAGCCTTCTCGCGGTCAGGCACGTAAGACCATTGCGTCAAACGCGGTAACCATCAACGGTGAGAAGCAGTCCGATCCGGAATATTTCTTCCAGGAGAGTGATATCCTGTTCGGGCGCTATACCTTACTGCGCCGTGGCAAGAAGAACTATTGTCTGATTTGCTGGAAGTAAGATTGAGTTAGCAGGGGCGTGGGAAACTACGCCCCTTTATTTTTTCAGGGTTGTGGTAAGTAAAATGAAGAATATCCTCGCCATCCAGTCCCACGTCGTTTTTGGTCATGCGGGCAATAGTGCAGCAGAATTTCCGATGCGTCGTCTTGGCGCAAACGTCTGGCCGCTGAATACCGTTCAGTTTTCAAACCACACGCAGTATGGCAAATGGACCGGTTGCGTTATGCCGCCGAGCCACCTGACTGAAATTGTTCAGGGCATTGCTGATATTGATAAACTCCAGACCTGTGACGCAGTACTGAGCGGCTATCTTGGCTCAGCAGAACAGGGCGAGCATATTCTGGGTATTGTTCGCAAAGTAAAAGCGGCAAACCCGCAGGCAAAATACTTTTGCGACCCTGTGATGGGACACCCTGAAAAGGGGTGTATCGTCGCACCCGGAGTGGCGGAATTTCATGTACGCCATGCGCTTCCTGCCAGTGACATTATTGCCCCAAATCTGGTTGAGCTCGAAATTCTGTGCGAGCATGCGGTGAATAATGTCGGTGAGGCCGTTGCAGCAGCGCGTGAACTGATCGCTCAGGGACCTGAAATTGTACTGGTGAAGCATCTGGCACGCGCAGGTATCAGCACCGACCGTTTCGAGATGCTGCTGGTCACCGCTGAACAAGCGTGGCATATCAGTCGCCCGTTAGTCGATTTTGGCGCACGTCAACCGGTTGGTGTGGGTGATGTGACGAGTGGCTTGTTACTGGTGAAACTGCTGCAGGGCGCGTCTTTACAGCAGGCGCTTGAGCATGTGACTGCGGCGGTGTACGAAGTGATGATCACTACCAAAGAGATGCACGAGTATGAGCTACAGGTCGTGGCCGCGCAGGACCGTATCGCCAAGCCTGAACACTACTTTAGCGCAACTCAGCTGTAATCGATGCCCGATGGCGCTCACGCTTATCGGGCATATTTTTAGCTGTAGGCCGGGTATGTGCAAGTGCCACCCGGCAACAACAATTAATTTAAGCCTTCTGCTTTCAGCGCAGCAGCAACCGCCGGGCGTTCAGCCATTCGCGCCATATAGGCGTCAATATTACTTAATCCTGCCATATTCAGCTTAACCGCATAGGCCCAACGCAGTACGGTAAACAGATATGCATCGGCGATGCTGAAGCGCGGGCCGCAGATCCATTGGTTATCTTTCAGCGAGTCGTTCACATACTGCATTTTTTTCTCCAGTAGCGCGCGAACGGTTGGCTTGAAGTCTTCCGGCGTATCGGGACGGAACAGTGGCGTAAAGCCTTTATGCAGTTCTGTCGCAATGTAGTTAAGCCATTCGATAGTTTTGTAACGGGAGAGGCTGCTGGTAGGGGCAAGGAGCTGGCGGTCTGGCACGCTGTCCGCCAGGTATTGCATGATGGCGACACCTTCGGTAAGTAGCGTACCGTCATCCAGCAACAGTGCGGGAACTTGCCCTTTTGGGTTTACCGCGAAAAAATCATCGCCATTTTCCAGACGTTTCTTCATCAGATCAACACCATCCAGCGTGAAATCTTTACCGCTCTCACGAAGTGTGATGTGGGAAGCGAGAGAACATGCGCCCGGTTTGTAGAACAGTTTCATCGGTAACTCCTTTTGGCTGAGGTATATCGTATGGTAGTGCTACCTCAGGCAAAAAAAAAGCCGCTAACAACAGTTAGCGGCCGAAAATGAGTTTCCCTGAGAATTACGCTGTCGCGGCCTTAGAGGCTTTCTCATTGACGTCATCGTCCTGAGTCATACGGTTCAGTTTCGGAGCCGTCAGCAGCATCAGAACAGCGATAACAGCCGTTGCGACACCAATCTGCAGGAACACACGACCGTAGACTTCAAGGGACATCAGCGGGTCAGTCACATTTTCTGGTACAGCCATCATGTTAGCGACGTAGCCACCGATGATGTTTGCACCGGCAGTGGTCAGGAACCAGCTACCCATGATGAAGCCCATCAGGCGTTGCGGAACCAACTGTGCCACCATTGCCAGACCCAGACCGGAGATCATCAGCTCACCGATACTTTGCAGACCGTAGCAGATAATCAGCCAGTTAACGGAAACGATGCCTGCATCGGTAGCGAATTTCGCGCCCAGCGGCAGGATCAGGAATGCACCGGAACACAGCACCATACCAATCGCAAACTTGGTCGGCATCGGCAGGGTATCGCCCATCTTGTTATAGATAGCAGCGAGGATTGGGCTACCAATGATGATCCAGAACGGGTTCAGTGCCTGGTACTGTTCAGGTTCGAAAGCAATGCCAAGAATAGAGTGCTCAACGTTACGAATCGCAAAGAAGTTCAGTGAGGTCGGCATCTGGCTGTACAGCACGAAGAAGATAATCGCTTCCAGCATCAGGATGAAGGCGACGATCATTTTACGACGCGCAGCACCGTGCATGGTGAAGGCTTCTTTACCGAAGATGAACACGATACCCAGCGCAATGACGCCCAGAACCATACGTGCGATCTGCTGGTTGTGCAGCAACCAGGTTGCAATCGCGATCAGTACCACAACGCCAGCAATGGTCAGCAGCAGGTTACGGAAGTTGATCGGTTCAAAGTCAGGTTTAGAACCGTACTGTTTAACCCAGCGCTGACAGAATGCGAAGTTAACAACGGTAATCAGCATACCCACGACGCTCAGAGCGAACGCGGTGCTCCAGCCGTAACGAGCAGCCAACCATGGCGTTGCCAGCATAGAGAAGAATGAACCGATGTTGACGGACATGTAGTACATGGTAAATGCACCATCAAGACGCGGGTCATCTTTGGCATAGCAGGTAGAGAGCAGGGAGGATGGGTTTGCTTTAAACAGGCCGTTACCGACCGCGATGGCCGCCATGCCCATATAAACGATACCCGCATCGTGACCGGACCATGCTACCAACGCATAACCGATGGCCAGCACAACGGCGCCCAGCATAATGACACGTTTTGTTCCCAGAACTTTATCACCTAACCAGCCGCCAATGGCAACCAGACCGTACACCAGGGCGCTAAAGGACGAGAAAAGGGTGATGGAATCCGCTTCTGACATACCCAGTTGTTTAACCAGGTAGACGGCCATAATCCCTTGCAGGCCGTAATAACCAAAACGTTCCCACAGCTCAATAGAGAAAATGAGATAGAACGCTTTTGGTTGTTTGAAGGCGTTTAAACTTACGCTTTCTGTTGGTTTATTGTTTGCAGTAGACACTTTTACCTCTTTTTTTACATCCCATATCAACGGGGGTGTTCAGGTACGTGATGAGTCAAGTTCATCCGTCCGATTGTTATAGTGGGAGGGGAAACGGCAAGTAATGTTCACTATCTTGACCATTCAGACAAGTGGTTTGTAATAATCTGTTACATATATCATGACTGGTGAAATCGTCGGGACCGTGAAATGTTATCTAGCGTTAAATTTCTTCATTTCTAAAATGGCAGATTTTTACACTGTTTAATCACCGCCAGAACCGCAATGTGGCGATATGTTCTGCTATTTAAGGTTGAATCCAGTGATATAGGCCATTATCTGAAAAATAGGCAGTGTAATGTTTTGTTTAGAAACTGTGCAGTTAGGTCATCTAATTGTCACCTTAACTAAAAAATAAAAATTTATTAACATTGTGTTGGCTGGATGATCTGGATCACGTATAGATAGAAATTTCTTTTGCTAAAAAAACGATTAACCTGCTCAGGTGTTAATTAACAAGAATATTGCATTAGATATGAGCAATTGAATGGCATCATTGTCGGGAAAATAAACGCTGGGGAGTGCATAACTAATCGTTATGTATGTAAGGGGCTAGGAGGATGCCCCGGCAGCATTAGATATCGACTTTCTCTTTGAATTCGCAGAGATCTTCAATAATACAGGAACCACAGCGCGGCTTTCTGGCGATGCAGGTGTAGCGACCATGAAGAATTAACCAGTGATGGCAATCGACTTTAAATTCACTGGGTACGACTTTCAGCAGCTTCTCTTCAACCTGCTCGACGTTTTTACCCGGGGCGAATTGCGTGCGATTACAGACGCGAAAAATGTGGGTATCTACAGCGATAGTGGGCCAGCCAAAGGCGGTATTTAACACCACATTAGCTGTCTTTCGCCCAACTCCGGGGAGAGCTTCTAACGCCGCACGGTCTTCAGGCACTTCACCATTATGTTGTTCCAGCAGAATGCGGCAGGTTTTAATTACGTTTTCCGCTTTGCTGTTAAACAAACCGATTGTCTTGATGTAGGACTTAACACCTTCAACGCCGAGCCCCAGCATCGCAGCAGGCGTATTGGCGACGGGGTATAGCTTAGCCGTCGCTTTATTGACGCTGACATCGGTCGCTTGTGCGGAGAGTAAGACCGAAATCAACAGTTCAAACGGCGATGTAAAATTAAGCTCGGTTGTCGGATGCGGGTTGTTATCCCGCAGGCGCGTCAGTATTTCCAGACGTTTTGCTTTGTTCATTACGCATTCCCTGTTTCACCCGCGGGACTGTCCACGACAGCTGCCTCGGCACGACGTTTCTTCATTTTCTCATCAATCAGATACTTCACTGCCAGCATCAGACCCAGGCCAATAAACGCGCCCGGTGGCAGCATGGCCAGCAGAAACGGCGTATCAGTATGGAAGATCTCAACGCGCAAGACTTTGGCCCAGCTACCCAACAAACCGTCTGCGCCATCAAACAGTGTACCGTTACCAATTATTTCACGCAGCGAACCCAGAACAAACATGGCACCGGTTGCGCCCATGCCGATGGAGAAACCATCGAGTGCGGATAACGCAGGGCCCTTTTTGGCGGCGAAGGCTTCAGCACGGCCAACAACAATGCAGTTGGTTACAATCAGCGGGATGAAGATGCCCAGAGACTGATACAGGCCGAAGGCGTAGGCATTGATCAACATCTGTACCGCACTCACCACGGAGGCGATAATCATGACATAAATCGGGATACGGATTTCAGGCGGTGTCCAGCGACGAAGGGCTGAAATCGTCAGGTTGGTCAGCGTCAGGACGAGCGTAGTCGCGAGTCCCAGACCCAGCGCGTTAGTGGCGGTAGAAGTGACGGCCAACAGCGGACACATCCCGAGTAGCTGCACAAGCGCGGAGTTATTTTTCCATAACCCCTGGACAATAACGTCTTTAATTTCGCTCATGGTTATTCTCCACAGGCGCTAAGTTGAGGGAGTTGCGCAGGCAGTGTCTGCGCATACAGGCCGGCACGTTTAACCGCGTTAACTACCGCACGGGGTGTAATGGTTGCGCCAGTAAACTGGTCAAAGTCGCCGCCATCTTTTTTCACTGCCCAGTGAGAGTCATTACCCGCCGCGATTGTTTTACCGCTAAAATGGGTGATCCAGTCGGACAGTCGCAGTTCGATTTTGTCGCCCAGCCCCGGCGTTTCATGGTGTTCGGTAACCCGCGTACCCAACACGGTACCCGTGAAATCGACACCCACCAGTAGTTGAATCGCTCCGGAATAACCATCTGGCGCCGTAGCTTCAAGAATTGCTGCAACGGGGCGATCGTCCTGGCGGGCAATATATACGCGATGCGTACCTTTGCCCAACGCCGGTGCATCGACCAGATAGCAACTTTCAGACAAGTTATTATTGTAGCGATCGCCAGGCAGAACCTGATCGAACAGCGTTTTTTGCTGTATCGCGGCCTGTTCATCAATGGTTGACTTGGTTAATTGATTGATTGCTGCAGTTAACCCCGTCGAGCCTGCGGCAAACAGCGCCAGCGTAATACCGTGTTTACGAATCGTTTTCAGCATAGGGACTCCTTAGCGATGTCCGTACACGCGAGGGCGAGTGTAATAATCAATCAGGGGAACCGTGATATTCGCCAGCAATACGGCAAAAGCCACGCCATCAGGATAACCGCCAAAACTGCGAATCAACCATACTAACAGGCCAGCAAGTGCGCCAAAAATCAGGCGACCGCGGTTGGTTGTTGATGCCGTAACGGGATCGGTAAGAATAAAGAACGCACCTAACATTGTCGCGCCGGAAAGGAGGTGCAACTGAGGCGAGGCCAGCGATTCTGGCGAAAATATCCAGCCCAAAGTGGCACAAACGGCGAGTGACAGCAGGAAGCTAACCGGGATATGCCAGCGAATCGCTTTTTGCCATAACAGCACGATACCGCCCACCAGCCAGGCAAGGTTCACCCACTGCCAGCCAGCGCCTGCCAGCATGCCGCTGTAGATCGGGTATTGCATCACCTGCTCAACGGTACGTCCTGCATGCAGGGATGTCTTAAAGGTATCAAGAGGCGTTGCCTGACTGATACCATCGATGCCCATACGCAGCGAATTCATATCCCCACCGCTGGCGGTATGTCCGTTAAAGATAACGTTCAGGGCGTCAAAAAAACCAGGCACCGTGGCCGCAATTTCATGCGGCGGAAGCCAACTGGTCATCTGTACCGGAAATGAGATGAGCAGCACGACATAACCAATCATGGCAGGGTTAAACGGGTTCTGCCCGAGCCCGCCATACAGCTGTTTCGCAATGATAACCGCAAATACCGTGCCTAATACCACCATCCACCATGGCGCGAGGGGCGGAATACTGACGGCCAAAAGCAACCCGGTGAGTAACGCAGAGTTGTCTTTTAAAATCGGCACAATGGGTTGTTTACGCAGTTTAAGCACACCCGCTTCGGCAGCAATAGCGCTGATGGATGCGAGAACTATCTGGAACAACGTGCCCCAGCCAAAGAACCACAGCTGAGCGGCGATCCCCGGCAATGCAGCAAGTAATACCAGCATCATGATACGCGATGTCTGGCGCTGGTTATGGGTATAAGGGGAGCTTGCTATTCTGAATACCATTTATTCCTCGTTTACAACCTGCTGCTGTGCGGCTTTCTTAGCCTGAGCGCGTGCGATAGCGGCCGCGACGGCGGCTTTACGTGGATCAACCGGCTCGGCTGTTTCAGCTACCGCCTGCTGCTCGAGCTTGCGGGCCTTGGCGCGGGCGATTGCTGCTTCCACGGCGGCTTTACGCGGATCAACCGGTTCGGCCGTTTCCGTTGCCGCTTCTTGCTCAAGTTTGCGGGCTTTGGCGCGGGCGATTGCCGCTTCCACGGCGGCTTTACGCGGATCAGCCGGTTCGGCCGTTTCCGTTACCTGTTCTTGTTCAAGTTTGCGGGCTTTGGCGCGGGCAATTGCCGCTTCCACGGCGGCTTTACGCGGATCAGCCGGTTCGGCCGTTTCCGTTACCTGTTCTTGTTCAAGTTTGCGGGCTTTGGCACGGGCAATTGCCGCTTCCACGGCGGCTTTACGCGGGTCTGTACCCGTGCTGCTGCCATCACTTTGCGGCGGATTTTCCTTACGGGAGGCACGAGCTTGCGCCTTACGCGCCTCGCGTGCGGCAATCACGGCACTATTGTCAGGTTTTACGCCTGCCTGAATGACCACTGGCTGTAGCGCCTGAGCCTGCTTTTCTTTTACACGAGCCAGCGCGGCAGCAATGGCATCATGATCTTTGGCCGCCGGCTGAGCAGCAGCGCTCTTATGGCGTTCAAGACGCGCTGCTTTTTCACGTTCAAGGCGCGCCTGGCGGGCTTCAAACCGAGCTTTCGCTTCAGCGGCGCGTTTTTCTTCCTGGCTAATGGCGTAAATCTCGGCTTTTTCCTGACGGAAATATTGCACCAGCGGAATATTGCTTGGGCATACCCAGGCGCAGGCACCGCACTCAATGCAGTCGGCGATATTATGGGCCGTTGCCTTGTCGTGCTGCTGCCCTTTACTGAACCAATAAAGTTGTTGTGGCAGGAGATCCGCCGGACAGGCATCGGCGCATGCGCTACAGCGAATGCAGCCTTTCTCTTCCGGTGTTTCACCCATTTCACTGGCAGAGGGTGCCAGAAGACAGTTGGTTATCTTCACCACCGGGACATCCAGCCACGGCAGCGTAAAGCCCATCAGCGGCCCGCCCATAATCACCATCTGGTCGGCGGAAGGGCAGAAGCCCGCATCGTTGAGCAGATTACGAACCGGCGTGCCTAAACGCGCCCAGACGTTGCCCGGACGGCTGACGGCTTCACCGGTAAGCGTCACGACACGTTCGGTGATCGGCTCTCCGTCAATTACTGCCCGTTTAATTGCATAGGCGGTTCCGACGTTTTGCATCAATACGCCGATATCAGAGGAGCGTCCGCCGTGGGGAACCTGCTTGCCGGTCAGGATTTGTGTTAACTGCTTGGCCCCGCCGGACGGGTACTTGGTGGGGATCACGCGTAGGCTAATGTCGTGTGAATCAGCCAGCACCGCGCGCAGCATAGATATTGCCTGCGGTTTGTTATCTTCGATACCAAGGAGGATCTCGCGTGGCTGAAGAATGTGCGCCAGGATGCGGATACCTTCGACGACCTGAGCGGCACAGTCCTGCATCAGGCGGTCATCTGCCGTAATGTACGGCTCGCATTCGGCGGCGTTAATGATCAGGGTTTCAATTTTATCTCCACCGCCCTGCAGTTTAACGCCGGTGGGAAAACCCGCGCCACCCAGTCCGGCGACGCCGTACTGATGAATACGCGCAATCAGCTCTTCCCGGCTGTGGGAGCGGTAGTCGGTCCAGCCGTCTCGCTCAATCCAGCGGTCTTCGCCATCGGCGTCTATGATGACGCTCAGCTCAGCGAGTGCCGAAGGATGTGCGGTGGAATGCGGCGCAATAGCAACCACGGTGCCTGATGTTGGCGCATGGACTGGAAGCATTTTGCCACGCCCGCGGGTTAAGGCCTGACCACGCAGCACGGTGTCACCCACGTTTACGCACAGTTCACCCTCCGCACCAATATGTTGTTTCAGCGGAATAACGAAACGCGGCGCCAGCGGAACCTGTCGCAACGGCGTTCCGTTTGACTGGGTTTTCATTTCTGGTGGATGAATGCCGCCATCAAAGTCCCAGATTTTATTTTTTCTGAATGCAGAGAATAACTTAAACATGTTGTTCCACGGGAATGATGCGCACAGGGATGGTGTTTAAATCCCATTTCCAACTATCGGGTGTCTCGGCTACCGGGCGTAATTCAATACATTGCGTCGGGCACGGGTCAACGCACAGGTTGCACCCGGTGCAGAGATCGCTCATTACCGTGTGCATGGAGCGGGTCGCGCCCACGATCGCATCGACCGGGCAGGCCTGAATACACTTAGTGCACCCAATACAGTTATTTTCATCAATGACCGCCAGCATTCGCACCGGCGTAACGTCTTGTTCATCGCCATCAATAGGTTGCGGGTCGACGTTCAGCAGAGCGGCAATTTTTAACATCACCGCTTCGCCACCGGGGGCGCAACGGTTAATTTTTTCACCCTGAGAGCCTATCGCTTCAGCGTAAGGATGACAGCCCGGATAGCCGCACTGTCCACACTGGCTTTGCGGGAGAATTTCATCAATTTTCTCCACGACCGGATCATCTTCAACGGCAAAACGTCGCGAGGCGTACCCCAAAATAGCGCCGAACGCCAGACCCAGTAGACTCACTGCGGCAACGGCAATCCAGATAGCATTCATTACAACTTCACCAAACCACTAAAGCCCATAAAGGCCAATGACATTAAACCAGCAGTAATCAGCGCAATCGCATTGCCGCGAAACGGCGCTGGGACGTCCGCTACGGCGAGGCGTTCGCGGATCGCAGCGAACAGTACCATCACCAGCGAGAAGCCGACGGCGGCGGAAAAACCGTATAGTGCCGACTGTAAAAAGTTATGGCCGAGGTTGATGTTCAGTAGCGCCACACCTAACACTGCGCAGTTAGTGGTGATCAGCGGTAGGAAGATCCCCAGCAGGCGGTACAGCGCAGGGCTGGTTTTACGCACAACCATTTCGGTAAACTGCACGACGACGGCGATAACCAGAATAAAAGCCAGCGTGCGCAGATAGATGAGATTGAGAGGGATTAGGATCCAGGTATCAATCAGCCATGCGCAAATGGAGGCCAGCGTCATGACAAACGTCGTGGCAAGGCCCATACCCATTGCGGTTTCCAGTTTTTTGGAAACACCCATAAACGGGCAGAGGCCCAGAAACTTGACCAGTACAAAGTTATTGACCAGTACAGTTCCGACAAACAGCAGCAGGTAATCAGTCATTTTTCGGCCTGAAATAAAAAAGCCGCCTATTATCTGACAATCTACAACAGGCGACAACAGGTTAACTGTAGGGTTATTACGGGTTCACAAACGTCGATTTAACGCGCTGCGATCGTTTGAAGTAGGGCACCAACAGTGCTGCGGCCAGTAATGGGAACAGCAGTTGGCGCACGGCAAAAGCGTCTGGAACGGGTGAAAATGCAAACGCTTTAATCGCCAGCAACACGGAGATCAGCAGCCACAGAATGTAATGCTTAGGCACACAGGCTCGGCGTTTGAAAAACGCAATCGTCAGCCACAGTGTGTAATACCACATGGCGATCGCGGTAACAAAAGAGACGCCCCATAACAGCAAGTTTGCCGTACTTTGCTCACCCAGCGTTTTGAAGGTTTGCGGTGTAGCCAGCGCAGTGACATAAAGTAATAACGCCAGCGAAGCGCTCAACAACGCGACTAACAGCCAGGCCAGTGGCCCAAGTAGCCAGCCTCCGATACGTTGTGCCGGTGTGGTAGTCATCTCTTCTCCAGGTTTACGCGCGCAATCAATCATGCCATTCATTTTGGGGCAATTATTATAAAGCTTTTAACGTTGAGCGCTACTTTCTTCTTTATTGCACGTAATGCCAGACTGATTTAGGTACCTGACCAACATCAAACAGACGGCCTCCGGATATAAGCTCCGCACGGCGATGGTCTGCGGCACGGTACATATTGATGATGTCGCTATCGTCGGTGAGCGTGTAGTTTAGATGGTCGAACAGCTTTTCCAGACTTTCGAGTGAACTGATTTTGCGGAATTTTAATAAGTAATCCTGAACAGTCATAAATGCAGATCCATATTAATAAAATAATACCAACGGAGTAGAAAATATAAAAATAAACAACGTGCACAGGTAAAAGCGGATTTACGTGCAAATTTAAGAAGAGTGTTCATACCTGTGAAAAGCAGGCGCTATGCGCGTCTTTGGCAAGGGTAACGCGCTTAGCGATCGCTGGCAATATGCAGCGGAGCGGGATGCGGCATAATTCCCTTTTTTTGACAGAAAGCGATCTTTTCCCGGCAAGCCCTGCAACTACCAATGTTAATTGCCGGGCAATAAAAGGCTGCGGATGCTTATTTTTTCTGCACTGCGGCAACGGGCTCTGGCGGCTGGTAATTGTCAATATGATTGGCAACACCCAGCAGGATCACGGAGACGGCGAGAACAATCCAACCTGTTAATTCAATAAGACGATTCATTACTGATGACATTTGCTTTGATTTATCCATAAACACAGGCTGCAAATGTTACTAATCTCTCATTAATACAGCAAGATGATTGGGAACGATTTCTACCTCTTTTTCGCTGCAAGTTAAGCATAAGTGGCATATGTTTGACTTAAGTTAAAAAACAACCTTTGTAGCGCAAAGGTTATTAAACTATTGAGACGTTGCAAGGTATGGTGTGAAATAGGTCAGTCCTGAATTGAGAGGCAATAATATGAGTGACAACATCCGCGTTGGGTTAATTGGCTATGGTTATGCCAGCAAAACCTTCCATGCCCCCCTGATTGTGGGCACGCCGGGCCTGGAACTGGCTGCGGTTTCCAGTAGTGATGAAGCAAAAGTGAAGGCAGACTGGCCTACGGTGGCGGTTGTTGCTGAGCCTAAGCATCTTTTTAACGATCCAAAGATCGACCTGATTGTGATCCCCACGCCTAACGACACGCACTTTCCGTTAGCGAAAGCTGCGCTGGAAGCGGGCAAACACGTGGTTGTTGATAAGCCTTTTACCGTGACACTGTCACAAGCTCGTGAGCTGGATGCGCTGGCGCGCAGCCTCGGGCGCGTGCTGTCTGTGTTCCATAACCGTCGCTGGGACAGTGATTTTCTGACGCTGAAAGCTCTGCTGGCGGATGGTGTTTTGGGAGAGGTGGCGTATTTCGAATCCCATTTCGATCGTTTCCGCCCGCAGGTTCGTGACCGTTGGCGTGAACAGGGCGGTCCGGGAAGCGGTATCTGGTACGATTTAGCACCGCATCTTTTGGATCAGGCGATTAACCTGTTTGGTTTGCCCGTCAGCCTGACGGTAGACCTTGCCCAGCTGCGCCCGGGCGCGCAGGCGACGGATTACTTCCATGCCATCCTGACGTATCCGCAGCGTCGTGTGATCCTGCATGGCACCATGCTCGCTGCCGCAGAATCGGCCCGTTATATTGTGCACGGATCGCGTGGCAGCTATGTGAAGTATGGTCTTGACCCGCAGGAAGAGCGTCTGAAAAATGGCGAGCGACTGCCACAGGAAGACTGGGGTTATGATATGCGTGATGGCGTATTGACGCGAGTAGAAGGCGAAGAGCAGGTTGAAGAAACCTGGCTTACTGTACCGGGCAACTATCCGGCGTACTATGCTGGCATTCGTGATGCGCTAAATGGTAACGGTGAAAACCCGGTACCGGCGAGACAGGCTATCCAAATTATGGAGCTGATTGAGCTGGGTCTCGAATCCGCGAAACATCGTTCGACGCTGTGTCTTGCCTGATTAGGTAAATGGCGCAAGGCGATACCTTCCTGGCATCGTATCCGGCCTACAATCAAAACCAACGTAGGCCGGATAAGCGTTAGCGCCATCCGGCACTTTACCTGTTACGCTGCGGCGACTTTCTCGCGCAAGGCTCGTTTTTCTTCGTTACTCAGGAATGCCATTTCCAGACCGTTGATTTGCGCCTGACGTATCTGTTCACGCGTTAACCCTGCCGCGGGTGCGGCAATGGTGTACTCGTGAATAATATCCACACCTTGAACAGCCGGGTCGTCCGTATTCAAACTGGCGATAACGCCATGCTCAAGGAACGTTTTCAGCGGATGGTTCGCTAGTGAGGCAACGGTGCTGGTCTGAATGTTTGATGTCAGGCAGGATTCGATGCCGATACGGTGCTCGGCGAGGTAATCCATCAACGCACGATCTTCAACGGCTTTAACGCCGTGACCAATACGCTCAGCGCCTAGCTCTTTAATGGCCTGCCAGATGCTTTCTGGTCCCGCGGCTTCGCCCGCATGAACGGTAATACGCCAGCCGGCGTCGCGAGCCTGGTTGAAATGGGACAGGAACAGGCTGCCCGGGAACCCCAGTTCGTCACCGGCAAGATCCAGTGCCGTAATATGGTCTCGGTGGGCTAACAGCGCATCCAGTTCCTGCAGGCAGGCGGCTTCGCCAAAAGTACGGCTCATAATGCCAATTAAGCGTGCTTCGACGCCAAAGGTCTTGCAACCCTCGCGTACACCTGCGATGACGGCTTCAACCACACCTGCAACCGGGAGCTGATGCGTCATCGCCATGTATCCTGGGGAAAAACGCAGTTCAACATAGTGCAAGCCGTTACGTGCGGCATCCTCAATATTTTCAAATGCCACGCGACGACACGCATCCAGCGAGGCCAGTACCTTCACGCCCCAGTCGAGCTTGGATAAAAAGCTCACTAAATCCGGCTCAGTTGATGTGACTTGCACATGAGGGATCAGCGTTTCCAACGTTTGTGCCGGAAGCGTTAAGTTGAACTGACGACCCAGATCCAGGATCGTTTGTGCACGGATGTTACCATCAAGGTGGCGATGGACGTCGGTCAGGGGGAGGGAAGTATCAATCATGGTCGCACTCGTGTATTTAGGTAAAGTGCAGGCCATTATACAACAGAAAAATGTTCCTCTAAAAACTTTAAAAAAAGCAGTGCAGAGTTCGGGGTTATGGGGAAGCAAGTATCGCCAAATTGCTGACCATGCTGTTAGCGCTCCAACAGAGTGGTGTTCCGACGGCCTGATCCTTGAGACCGTATCACGCTGCTTTTGCCTTGCGGTGGCAAGATGGGCGTAAAGTAAGCAATAACGCATTTCCTGCAGCATGTGTGTAATGAAGGGATTTTATTTTAAGATTATTTACCTCGTTTTTATATAATTACTGCCTGTCAGTGTTATTTTATTCAGATATTTATTGAGTAACATTGCTAATAGCGAAAAATGGACACTTTCCAGTTTATGAATGTGCAGCGAGGTATGTTATAAAAATACAAAAACGACTGAGGGTATTAATAAAGTGAAAAGTGTAAAGCTAATTGTCAGTACAATGTTCTGTGGAAGTTTGCTGCTGGCAACTGTGCCTACGCATGCGGCGTATAAAGCGGATGAAACGCATGTAATCCAGTTTAAGAAAGGTACCAGTGGCGCAGATATCAAGGGGACAATTACGGGCGATAAAACAAAAGATTATACGTTTGTCGCCAAAAAAGGGCAGACCATGCAAGCAGTTTTGAAAAGCGCCTGGCCTCATCCTTTCATGAGTATTATTGCGCCGGGCGAACAATTCATTTTTGATGGCATGATGAGTGGTGACACTTATAAAAATACACTGCCTGCCAGCGGTAAGTATACCATCAGAATATATCAAAAAGGCGCGGCGAAGGATGAGGGAAAAACCAACGCATTCCAGCTGCACATGAAAATTACCAACTGATCATGAGGAAAAGATCGCCCTGGTGGTGATCTTTTCCTTTGCTATTAAACTTCTTCACCAGAATAGGCCACAACGCAATTACGGCCTCGGTTTTTTGCCATATACAGGGCGCGGTCTGCGCAATCAGCAAGTTGTTCAGGGGCTGAACGGTTATCAACTGAGGTTACGATACCCAGGCTGATGGTGATGATGCGTGGAAAATCACCTTTAGTCGTGGTCTGAGTTTGTTGTTCTACGTGTTTTCTGATTCGCTCTGCGATGTTAAATGCTGCATCAGCGTTAGTTTCAGGTAGCAAAATAGCAAACTCTTCTCCGCCAATACGCGCCACGATGTCGTTACGCCGACTCAGTCGCTGCATAATTTCTGACAGTTTAATTATCACTCTGTCACCCTGCAAATGTCCCCAGGTGTCATTGACCGACTTAAAGAAATCAATGTCGCAAAAGACAATGCTCAGGGGTTTATGGGTTGCTGTCATTTTAATCTCATTGCTGAGTGCGTTATAAAAATAGCCACGGTTGAAAAGTCGGGTCATCGGGTCGCGGACTGAATTTTCATAGGATAATTCATAGGCCTGACGTGAGGCTTTGTAGCGCTTGAAAATATCAGACATGAGCACGATCATCACGGCCATTGCGCTAAGGCACTCCAGGCCTCTGGCGAGATACCATCCAGCGGAGTCTATATGCGTGTACTTCAGCATAATGATGACACTTAACAGATTGCTCAGGGCAACTAGTAACATACTTACCCAAAACTGTGTTTTTAGCTGGGTTAATTTTGCCCCTAATAAAACGATACAGGTCCACAAGATAATGAGGACATAAATAAAGGGCTTTGTTGAATAAATCAGATTTCGGGTAAGTCTCCCCCGTAGCGGGTTGTGTTTTCAGGCAATACGCACGCTTTCAGGCATACCTGCTTTCGTCATTTTGTTCAGCGCTCGTACCAGGGCCATAGCCTCCGCAACCTGACCATCGTAGTCACGCAGCGTCAGTGACCCCCCGAACAGCTGTTTTACCCGGTACATCGCCGTTTCCGCTATCGAGCGACGGTTGTAATCTGTTGTCCATTTCCACCGCGCATTACTCCCGGTCATTCGCTGATTAGCCACTGCACGGTTACGGTCTGCATATTCACCGGGCCAGTAACCCGCACCTTTTCGGGGAGGGATAAGCGCGCTGATTTTCTTACGCCGCAGTTCATCGTGACAGAGCCGGGTGTCGTAAGCGCCGTCTGCCGATGCTGCCCTGATTTTTCTGTGAGTCTGCCGGATAAGACCCGGGAAGGCTTCTGAGTCCGTCACATTGTTCAGCGACAGGTCTGCACAGATGATTTCATGTGTTTTGCTGTCAACTGCCAGATGCAACTTTCGCCATATACGACGGCGTTCTTTGCCGTGTTTTTTGACTTTCCATTCGCCTTCACCAAAGACCTTCAGCCCGGTGGAATCAATCACCAGATGCGCGATTTCACCCCGGGTGAACGTTTTGAAACTGACATTAACCGACTTTGCGCGCTTGCTGACACTGGTGTAATCCGGGCAGCGCAACGGAACATTCATCAGTGTAAAAATGGAATCAATAAAACCCTGTGCAGCCCGCAGGGTCAACCTGAACACGCGTTTAATGACCAGAACGGTGGTGATGGCGAGATCAGAATAGCGCTGAGGTCTTCCCCGTGATGAAGGCGTTGCCGACTCATACCAGGCCTGAATAGCTTCATCATCCAGCCAGAAAGTTATAGAGCCACGGTTGATGAGGGCTTTATTGTAGGTGGGCCAGTTGGTGATTTTGAACTTTTGCTTTGCCACGGAACGGTCTGCGTTGTCGGGAAGATGCGTGATCTGATCCTTCAACTCAGCAAAAGTTCGATTTATTCAACAAAGTCTAAATAAAGCTACCACGCCAGGGTCTAAGCCATTCAAACGTTTCTGTATCAACCAACTGAAACGATATTGGCGTAATACGGATGGAGTAGAGGATAGCCATTACCAGATGCAACATGCACCATAAATAAGTGGCGTAAATAACTGTTTTACCATGCTTTTCTTTTTTATTCTTAAACGTATATAAATAGTATGTTGCAAAAAACAGCCCCGTAATTAACATGTTCCTCATAAAGTATAAAACAGCAATGTCATTGTAGATGACACCAGGAAGGCCGTTTTTATAAAAATAAATATAGAGCGCAAGAAATAAGAAAACCCCCGAGAAATAAAACGCGCAGGCCAGGGGTAAAAGATATTTTTTGCGCCGATAACTCATGTAATTCATCGTCATAAAGCACCCCGTCTGAATGTGCAATACACCAGCAAAGGTTGCAATAACCGGATAAAAAGAGAGGCTATAACGCTGATTACTAAAAGGGATATACCAAAGAAAAATGGATGTCGTTAGGGACAGGAGTAAAAAAAAAGTTAAATTCTTTTTGTGAATGTTTATTTGTGTTGTATTCATGATTTTTATGTATATAAAACAGCGCTATATTTCGGCTATCTTCTCAGCTTTGTATTTTGTCTTTTTGATTTTTATTGCTGTTGATTTTTACTGGCAGGAAAAGTCAGGGAGGAATTGGTATTAAAAAAACGATAGAAAACAGATTTGTTTTTTTATATAAGGAGTTGCGCAATGAGTTCTTCATTGCGCAAGACTATTTAACGTATTGTGCGGATGGCGTTAATCAACCCCTGAACGCCTTTTTCAAGTTTGGAACGTGGACATCCGGCATTGAGGCGCACAAAACCTCGTCCTTCTTCTCCGTATGTGTATCCGGGCATGATGGCGACTTTCTGCTGATGGATGAGTGCTTCCTGCAGTGCATGGTCATCAAGGTTGAGTGGACGCAAGTCAATCCATGCCAGATAGGTGGATTGCGGAACCTGCCAGTTCAGTTCGGGGAATGCGTTATTCAGCTCATGCGCGATGTAATGCAGGTTACTGACAAGGTAATCCCGCAGCGCATCAAGCCAGCTAGCGCCCTGTTGGTAGGCTGCGATATGTGCGCTAAGCGCGAGCACTGCAGGTGAGGAAAGACCATCCCGACCCTTTAACGCACTGAGGTAATCGTTGCGACTCTGCTCATCCTCAATAATCCCGTAAGCCCCGGTTAACGCCGGAATATTGAAGCTCTTTGAACCGGAGGTGAACAGCGCCCAACTGTCGCGCGCGACGTTACTCCACGGGATGTGCGGCTGGTCTGCCCATACCATATCCATATGGATCTCATCAGAGATGACTTTTACACCGTGGCGCTGACACAGTTCCGCCATGGTTTCCAGTTCATCGCGCGTCCACACCTTACCGGTTGGGTTGTGCGGACTGCAAAGCAGAAGAATTTTACTTTCAGGCCGGGAGAGCGCTTTTTCCAGCGCAACCATGTCGCAAACCCAGCCGTCAGCGCGCTTTTCAAGTCCGACAGCGCATACCTGGCGCTGATTACCTTCAATCGCTTTGTAAAACGCGTCGTACGCCGGTGTATGAATTACCACCGCATCACCCGCAGAAGACCACTGGCGGATCAGCTCCGACACCATATAGATGACCGAGGGGCCATAAACCAGCGACTGAGGGTCGATTTGGGTATTATGACGCGTAAGAAACCAATGACTAATTGCCGCCAGAAATTCATCATTTTTCCAGCGGCTGTAACCCAGCACGCCATGTGACAGGCGCTGAGTCAGCGCCTCCAGAATGCAAGGTGCGGTGGCAAAATCCATATCGGAGATG
Organism: Citrobacter sp. C13; assembly: GCF_014596815.2. Taxonomy (NCBI): domain Bacteria; kingdom Pseudomonadati; phylum Pseudomonadota; class Gammaproteobacteria; order Enterobacterales; family Enterobacteriaceae; genus Citrobacter; species Citrobacter sp. C13. Next base: position 2,585,237 of record NZ_CP115024.1, on the reverse strand, counting down.
GTGAACGGCAGCAGGTCGGCTGAACCAAAACGGTCGGCAACGTAATCCCACTGGGTACACCAGGTACCGTGCCTGTCCACCACCTTTGAAAAATCAAACATACTGTTGTCCTTATGCCTGTACGGTGTTCATCAGAACGGCGATCTCGTCTTTCACTGACTGGACCTGCGGACCAATAACGACCTGAAGGTTATGCTGATTGAGTTGTACTACGCCAATGGCGCGATTGTCCTTCAGCGCTTGTACGTTAACAAGCGACATATCTTTCACTGACAAGCGCAGACGGGTAATGCAGTTATCCAGGCTGACAATGTTTTCCGCACCGCCCAGCGCCGCCAGAATGGCAGGGACGTTGTAACCGGATTTACCCGGTGCACCCGCCATGACTTTTTCGATATTGCTGGCAATTTCGACGTCACGACCCGGGGTCTTCAGATTGAAACGTGTGATGGCGAAACGGAAGATCACGTAGTACACCGCGAACCAGATCGCCGCCACAACAGGGACCAGATACCACTTGGTTGAGAGCCCGTGCAGGATGCCGAACACCACAAAGTCAATCAGGTTACCGTCCGTGTTACCGATGGTGACGCCAAGCACCGCCATCACGGTGAAACCAAGACCGGTCAGCAGGGCGTGGATCACATACAAAACAGGGGCAACGAACAGGAATAAGAACTCGAGTGGTTCGGTTGTACCGCCGATCACGCAGGCAATGAGACCAGAAATTAACAACCCTTTAATTTTATGACGATTTTCAGGGCGAGCACAGTGGTACATAGCGAGCGCTGCCCCCGGCAAACCACCGAGGAACGCCGGCATTTTACCCTGCGACAGGAAGCGGGTTGCGCTTTCAGAGAAGCCTTGAGTTGTCGGACAGCTCAGTTGAGCCTGGAAAATAGTCAGTGCGCCGCTTACGCTGTGACCGCAGACTTCCTGCGTGCCGCCAGCTTCGGTGAAGCGAATGAGCGCCACCAGAATATGATGCAGACCAAACGGCAGCAGCAGACGTTCACCGGTACCAAACAGCATTGGACCAAATTCACCCGCGCTGTTGATGATGTGGCCGAGCCCGTTAATGCCCATGGCGAAAACCGGCCAAACCAGGGGAATGACCAGGCCGACGAGTCCCATCACCACCGAAGAGATAATTGGTACAAAGCGGGTACCGCCGAAGAAGGCCAGTGCATCCGGCAGGCGGATGTTGTGGAAACGTTCATGCAGCATCCAGACGATGATCCCGGCAATTACAGCGCCGAGGATCCCGGTGTCGATCGACTGGATCCCCAGGATATTCTGCACGTTGTTGGCCTTCAGGATCGCGGCATCTGTGGTAGGTAAGATACCTTTCGCAGTTAACCAGAAGTTGACGGCAAGGTTCATCACCGCATAACCAACAAAACCGGCAAATGCCGCTACGCCTTTGTTCTCGCGAGCCAGGCCGAGAGGTATGGCAATACAGAACATCACAGGTAAGAAGCTAAACGCAAATGAGCCTACTTTGCTCATCCAGGTAAAAATAGCCTGCAGTACCGGATTACCCAATGCCGGGATCAGCGTTAAGACATCATGACTACTTAACGAGCTGCCGATCCCTAACATGATCCCGCAGAATGAGAGCAGAGCCACGGGCAGCATAAAGGTTTTGCCCAACTGCTGGAAAAATTCCCATAACGTAATTTTTGGTGTGGTTCTCGTCGTCATCAAACGACTCCTCGTAAAAGCTAGCTGACTAATGATGGCGAGAAGATAAAACGTTTTACCTAATTTTAGTGCGGTACAAATCACATTATCGAACGATAATAGAGCGTATAAATATAAGTGATTGATAAAACGTTTTATCCGTCACGTTATCAGGGAGTTTTCCGTTTTTATGGCTATAGCCAAAAAAATAACTATCCATGATGTTGCGCTGGCCGCGGGCGTTTCGGTTAGTACCGTCTCATTGGTGCTTAGTGGAAAAGGCCGTATTTCATCAGCGACCGGCGAACGGGTGAATGCCGCTATTGAGCAACTGGGGTTTGTGCGTAATCGCCAGGCATCAGCGCTGCGTGGTGGGCAGAGCGGGGTAATTGGTTTGATCGTGCGCGACCTCTCCACCTCGTTTTACGCCGAATTGACGGCGGGTCTGACGGAAGCATTAGAAGCGCAGGGGCGCATGGTTTTTTTATTACATGGTGGCAGAGATGGCGAACAGCTGGCGCAGCGTTTCGCTATGCTGCTTAATCAAGGGGTTGATGGTGTGGTGATCGCCGGGGCTGCCGGCAGTAGCGACGACCTGCAACAACTTGCCGCCGATAAGGGGATTCCGGTAGTGTTTGCGTCTCGGGCCAGCTACCTGGATGATGTCGACACCGTCAGACCTGACAACATGCAGGCTGCGCAATTGCTGGTTGAGCATCTGATACGCCATGGGCATCAGCGAATCGCGTGGTTGGGGGGGCAGAGTTCTTCATTGACCCGCGCGGAGCGTGTCGGCGGCTATTGTACGACGTTGCTAAAGTATGGTTTACCGTTTCATAGCGACTGGGTGCTGGAGTGTTCATCCAGCCAAAAGCAGGCCGCAGAAGAGGTGACTGCGCTGTTACGTCGTAACCCAACGATCAGCGCAGTGGTATGCTACAACGAAACCATAGCCGCTGGTGCCTGGTTTGGCCTGATGAGAGCAGGGCGTCAGAGTGGTGAAATTGGCGTAGATCGCTACTTCGAACAGCAGATCTCGTTAGCCGGATTTGCCGATGTAGCGGAAAATGCACTGGACGATATCCCCATTATTTGGGCCTGCACGCCCGCGCGTGAAATGGGATATACCCTTGCTGAGCGCATGCTACAGCGCATTGGGCACGATGATGGTCATTCGCGTAACCTGACGCTTTCCGCCCGGCTGGTGGTGGCAAAATAAAACAGGCCCGATAAGCACACGGTTATCGGGCCTGTTGTCACGCGTATTTACTGTTGCGGGATAGCCGGGGCATCCGGTTCGCCGAGAGAAGGCATACCGAACATGCCAACAAACTCATCCAGCGACATTTTTTGTCCGTTTAACGTTACCTGGCCGTTTGCGTATTGCAGGCTGGAACCGATGACGTTGTCCTGCATCGTTGTAATACGGAACATCTGACCCATTGCCGCCAGGCCATTCACCTGTTGCTTCGCCAGATCGGCCGCTTGTTCCTGCTGATAACCTTCAATCTTGGCAACCTGCGTCATGAACTCAGTCGCCATATCGACCGGAATCGTCAGTTTAGCATCCAGCGATTTGACCGAACGATCCACTTCCTGAGCCAGCGTTTGTGGTTCCTCAGTATTCGCTGTCGGATCTTTTAGCAGCAGTGACAGATTAAATGCGGTTTCACCTTTTGCATTTTTCCAGCTCAGTGGGGCAATGGTGATAGCCGGCTCGCCTTTCATCAGAATCGGCAGCGCATTGAAGAAGGCTTCAGTGACTTTTTGCTGATAAAGCTCAGGATTTTGTACCACATCAATCTGCGCCATCAGTGCCTTGGTTTGGGCACTATATTGCTGACTGAACTGGTGTAGCGCTTCACCGTCAATCTGGCCAACTTTCAGCGTCAGTTTACCGCTACCCATATCCTGACCCTGCAATTTCAGACTGTTCAGCGTGTAATCCAACTGGCTGTTGACAGTTTTACCGTCGTTGATCAGATTGGATTTACCATCAATACCCATGCCTTCCAGAACCGCCAACTCTTTACCTTCGACGGAAATTGACAGTTTATCGAGTGACAATTTCTGGTCGCCGATGCGCTCACCAAAGCTGGCAATACTGCTGGAACCCTCAGTTTTCAGGTTATTGAAAGTCATCTGTACTTTCTGGTCATACTCGTTGACCGCATTGACCACGCCGCTTTGCGCATTGCCTGTCAGCGAGACAGCGTTACCTTCTTTGTCTGCTGTAAACTGGAATTCCCCGCCGCTGAAGGCTACTTTTTCGTCGCCTTTCTCATAGTTCAGTGGTTTGAGGGAGAGATCGGAACGGGTATCGCCGCTGTAGCCGATACGGGAGTTAATGACAAATGGCGACTCACCTTTGGCAATATCAAACAGCGGTTTGGTAACGTCGTTATTGACCAGCGTCGTTTTCACGGAGGCCATAGCCGGGATCAGATTCAGTGATTTCAGTTGAGCCAGCGGGAATGGACCGTGATCGACGGTTTCATTCAGGACGATACTTTGCCCCGGTTTTAGCCAGGAATCTGCCTGCCCGGCGATGGGTTTCACCACCATTTGCAGTTGGCTATTGAACACCCCGCGCTGGTAGTTTTGATAACTCAGTTCAATACCCGCCTCAGGGGAGAAACGTTTTAACTGATCGTTTGCCTGCGTCACCATCTCGGCGAGATGCGTTTCAAGTTTCTTACCTGTGTACCAGGCACCGCCCGTCCAGACGATACCCAGCGCAACCACCACACCCGCAGCTACCAGCGATTTTTTCATTTCGATATCCATAAAATAAAACCAGGCGTTTGAAGACGCCTGGAGGAGTGACATGTCTTTAACTCACTACAGCTTAGCAAGAGTTGTTAAAAATATCAGTATCTTGCTATAGCTTGTTATAAACCCGTGCTAAACGACCTGCGCCACTGATGTAAACCGGCGATTCATTCGCGCCAATAAAGGCCGATTCACCCGGTAGCAGCACCAGGCGTTGCTCACCTTTGCTCAATACAGCTTCACCCTCTATGCAGAACAAAATGGCTGCACTTTGCTGGCTGATATCTGCGCCATTGGTAGTAAGGTCATGCAGGGAGAACGCAAAATCGTCAACCGGGATTGGGAAGTCCAGTTCACCATCAGATTCAACCGGCGTGGTCAGTAACTGGTTTGCTGGCTTGGCGACAAACTTCACGTTGGCGACCAGTTCCGGGATATCAATATATTTTGGCGTCAGTCCGGCACGCAGCACGTTGTCCGAGTTAGCCATCACCTCAAGCGCCACACCTTGCAGGTAAGCGTGCGGGGTTTCGGCAAATAAGAACATAGCCTCGCCTGGATTGAGTTTCACCACATTGAGCAGCAGCGGGGAGAAGAGCCCACTGTCGTTCGGGTAGACGTCGGCGATCAGACGGATGGTTTGCCAGGGTTCTCCCTGCTGGCTGTTCAGCGCTGATTTCAGGATCGCCAACGCATGGGATTTCTCCTCATCCTGCATATTCAGCAAGCTGGCGAAAAGATAGCTCAGACGTTCCGCACTCGGCTCTTCCAGGAAATGCGCAATAGCCGGATGTGCGGCGGAAACGGGTTGTAACAATGCAACAATTTCAGAGAACTCGCGGAATGCGTTCATCGCCAGAAAAGGCGTCAAAGCAAATACCAGTTCTGGTTTGTGATTAGGATCTTTGTAGTTGCGCTCGGCCGCATCCATCGGGATCCCTGCGGCGTTTTCTTTGGCAAATCCAATTTCAGAGTTGTGCTTGTTAGGATGAACCTGAATCGAAAGCGGTTGAGCAGCGCAGAGCACTTTAAACAGGAAGGGCAGTTCACCAAAACGTTGGGCAACGGCATCGCCCAGCAGTGCGGATTTATCGTGCTCGATAACGTCGCGCAGAGCAACCGTCTGACCGTCAGCGCCGAGAACCTGCGAACTGCTTTTCGGATGCGCCCCCATCCACAGCTCAGCCATCGGTTGCTGAGTGGGGTTGGCAATGCCATAGAGTTCCGTTAACGCCGTTTTACTTCCCCAGGCGTAGTTCTGCACTGAGTTGATGAGTTTTTGCATTATCAAGCCCTGTTTCAATGTTGAATTTTCTACGGCTATTAAACCAAGAAACCCTGAGCGAAGTAACCTGCACATGTAAAAAGTCGTACTTGTCTCAGTTTTTGTTAAAAAAATGTGTAGGATATGGTGACTCGCTTTTAATACCCTGAGTAATTCCGGTTGCAGAAAGCTCTTCCTTCTACAACCGGATCTGCGGCAGGGAAGCAGGGCAATGGAACATCTGCCCAGAGAATAACCAGACCGAGCAGTAAGTGAGAGCACAATGTCAAACAAACCCTTTCATTATCAGCATCCTTTCCCCCTCAAAAAGGATGATACCGAATACTATCTGCTGACCAGCGACTATGTCTCTGTTGCCGAATTTGAAGGGCAGGAGATTGTTAAAGTTGCACCGCAAGCCTTAACCCTGTTGGCTCGTCAGGCCTTTCATGATGCGTCGTTTATGCTGCGTCCCGCACATCAACAGCAGGTAGCCGATATTCTTCGCGACCCGGAGGCCAGTGAAAACGACAAGTATGTGGCTCTGCAATTCCTGCGTAACTCTGACATCGCGGCAAAAGGCATTTTGCCGACCTGTCAGGACACCGGAACTGCGATTATCGTGGGTAAAAAAGGTCAGCGCGTCTGGACCGGTGGGGGCGATGAGGAGGCGCTGGCACGAGGCGTCTATAACACCTACATCGAAGACAACCTGCGCTATTCACAAAACGCAGCGCTGGATATGTATAAAGAGGTGAACACCGGTACCAACCTGCCAGCACAAATCGATTTATATACCGTCGACGGCGATGAATACAAATTCCTGTGTATTGCCAAAGGTGGTGGTTCGGCGAACAAAACCTATCTGTACCAGGAAACCAAAGCGCTGCTAACGCCGGGCAAATTAAAAAATTACCTGGTTGAGAAAATGCGTACGTTGGGCACTGCGGCTTGTCCGCCGTATCACATCGCGTTCGTAATCGGTGGAACATCGGCAGAAGCCACGCTGAAAACGGTCAAACTGGCTTCTGCAAAATACTACGACGAACTGCCGACAGAAGGTAACGAACATGGTCAGGCATTCCGCGATGTAGAGCTGGAAAAGGAGCTGCTGATTGAGGCGCAGAATTTGGGACTGGGCGCGCAGTTTGGCGGGAAGTATTTCGCGCATGATATCCGCGTGATCCGCCTGCCGCGTCACGGCGCGTCATGTCCGGTTGGTATGGGTGTTTCTTGCTCAGCCGATCGAAATATCAAAGCCAAGATCAACCGTGAAGGTATCTGGATCGAAAAACTGGAACATAATCCTGGCAAATTTATACCGGAAGAGCTGCGCCAGGCGGGAGAGGGCGAAGCGGTACGCGTTGACCTCAATCGTCCGATGAAAGAGATCCTGGCTCAGCTTTCCCAGTATCCGGTTTCCACGCGACTGTCGCTCAACGGTACAATTATCGTTGGCCGTGATATTGCGCATGCGAAACTGAAAGAACGTCTGGATAACGGCGAAAGTTTGCCGCAGTATGTTAAAGATCACCCGATCTATTACGCAGGTCCGGCAAAAACGCCGGAAGGCTATGCTTCGGGTTCGCTGGGGCCAACCACGGCCGGGCGTATGGACTCGTATGTTGACCAGCTTCAGGCTGCTGGTGGAAGCATGATCATGCTGGCGAAAGGCAACCGCAGCCAGCAGGTGACCGATGCCTGCCATAAGCATGGCGGCTTCTATTTAGGCAGTATTGGCGGCCCCGCCGCGGTGCTGGCCCAGGGCAGTATCAAGAGTCTGGAGTGCGTGGAATACCCGGAACTCGGGATGGAAGCCATCTGGAAAATTGAAGTGGAAGATTTCCCGGCGTTTATCCTGGTGGATGACAAAGGCAACGATTTCTTCAAGCAAATTCAGACGTCGCAGTGCGCACGCTGCGTTAAGTAACGTCAGCCGCCCTTCGGGGCGGTTTTTTTTACCGCACGAACCACCAAACGACAGCTTTATCCTCGTTAATACTCATAAGACCAATGCAAATGGGCAATGTCGAAACATAACCTAATCAACTGTTAATGTAAGGAGCAGGTAATGGTAACGGTACGCCGCGAGAATGATTCAATGGGGGCGATTGATGTTCCTGCCGATAAGCTTTGGGGCGCGCAAACCCAACGTTCACTGGAGCATTTTCGTATCTCAACGGAGAAAATGCCGGTCTCGCTGATCCATGCGCTGGCGCTGACGAAACGCGCCGCGGCAAAGGTTAACCAGGATCTGGGGCTGCTGGCGGAGGATAAAGCCAGGGCTATTATGCAGGCTGCAGATGAAGTGTTGGCAGATAAACACCGCGATGAGTTTCCGCTGGCCATCTGGCAAACTGGGTCCGGCACGCAAAGCAATATGAACATGAACGAGGTGCTGGCAAACCGGGCCAGCGAGTTGCTGGGCGGTGAGCGGGGAATGGAGCGGAAAGTACACCCCAACGATGATGTCAATAAAAGCCAAAGCTCGAACGATGTCTTCCCGACGGCAATGCACGTTGCCGCACTGCTGGCGCTGCGTAAATCTTTGATCCCACAATTAAATGTGTTGACCAAAACGCTCAGTGATAAGTCCCACGCTTTCGCCGATATCGTTAAAATTGGTCGTACACATCTGCAAGATGCAACTCCACTTACGCTTGGCCAGGAGATTTCCGGCTGGGTAGCAATGCTTGAACATAACCTCAGACACATTGAAAACAGTTTACCGCATGTGGCAGAACTGGCGTTGGGGGGAACCGCGGTAGGTACAGGACTGAACACTCATCCCGAATACGCCCGCCGGGTCGCGGATGAACTGCGAGTCATTACCTGCGCGCCGTTCGTTACCGCTCCGAATAAATTTGAAGCGCTGGCCACCTGCGATGCGCTGGTTCATGCCCACGGAGCGCTAAAAGGGCTGGCAGCATCACTGATGAAAATCGCCAACGATGTACGCTGGCTGGCATCTGGCCCGCGCTGTGGTATTGGCGAAATTTCAATTCCGGAAAACGAACCGGGCAGCTCGATCATGCCGGGTAAAGTCAATCCTACCCAGTGTGAAGCGCTGACTATGCTTTGCTGCCAGGTGATGGGCAACGATGTCGCCATCAATATGGGCGGGGCGTCAGGTAACTTTGAGCTCAACGTCTATCGACCGATGGTCATCCACAACTTCCTGCAGTCGGTACGCCTGCTGGCGGACGGTATGGAAAGCTTCAATGAACATTGTGCGACGGGAATCGAGCCCAACCGTGAACGAATAGATCAACTGCTCAATGAGTCGCTGATGCTGGTGACCGCGCTCAACACCCATATCGGTTACGATAAAGCGGCTGAAATTGCCAAAAAAGCGCATAAAGAAGGGCTGACGCTAAAAGCCTCCGCTCTGGCGCTGGGATATCTAACCGAAGCGGAGTTCGACAGTTGGGTACGTCCGGAGTTGATGGTTGGCAGCATGCGGCCAGGCAGTTAATCCGCAACGTACAGGTGCAGCCGGGGAATAATCAATCTCAACGGCTGCGCCTGAGGTTTAAAACGATGTTGAACGTTATCGGCATCGTAATTCAGTAACTCGCCGATATCCGGTACGGTCATTCCGTTGTCGTTGTTAAGCAGAGCAATCAGAGGCGTCGGGCAGGCATATTGCACCTGTTTTTGCTCTCCTTTGTACCAGACGCGGGCAATAGGCTGCACTTTTACCGGCCTTTTAATTTTCAGGCGGGCCTGCTGCGGTAAGGCGGCGATATCCTGATATTCGCGTTCAAGCTTCTGCTGCCATTCTTCACGAGTCCAGGGATGTACGCTGCGCGGTGACGTCAGGCTTTTTTCCAGTTGCTGCAGCACTTCATCGCGTTTCAGGTTTTTTATGATGTGCTTATTAGCCCAGCCGAATCGCAGGGTGGCAGGATCTCTGACAACGGTGAGAGTGCGATAGGCATTCAGTGTAATCAGCCCCGGCAGGTGGCGATGCACCCATTCGAAACGTGCTGCCGGCGCCAGCCCTGATTCAACTGTAACAATGCGCTCGAAGGTGGTTTTCAACTGGTTTATACGCTGGATTTGTTCTTCCAGAGCACATTGCGCTGCATTATCAACCTGGTAGCACAATACACCCGGTAGGCGGACGGCCGCTTTGCTGCTGCGGTTTTCGGACTGCTGCTGAATAAACAGGTGACGGTAATGACGCAATGCCAGCGCTTCAGCCTCTTTGCCTAAGTGCTGCTTAACATCAATGTTTTGCAGAGGGGCATGCTCTGCCTCTTTGACCACTTCCGGTAACGAGAATACGCGGGCAATAAGCAGCGTCTGCTGCAACAGGTTTTCGTTCAGAAGCGCCAGTTCTTGTTCCATCTGGCGAAAGGTGCCGTTCAGGCGGTCAACGAGATCGTAACGGGCCATAGGTTTACCATTTTAGTTACAACATACTTTTTTATAACACAACATCCATCGCCTGACCACCGAGCAGAATAGGTCAGGCAGCTGAAATTTCAGGAATGTTATGCCAGACGGGCCAACGGAAAGTAAAACGGGCACCGCCAAGTTCACTTTCACCACAGACGACCGTCCCTCCCATAGCCAACGCTATTGAGTGGACGATGGCTAACCCAAGCCCACAACCCCCGGTCGCCCGATCACGGCTGGGATCAAGGCGTACAAACGGTTCAAAAACCTGTTCGCGTGCGTCTGGTGCAATACCGGGACCGTCGTCTTCCACTACCAGCGTGGCTTGATTGCCGCTCAGCAGCAGACTGGCTTGCACTGTAGACTGGCAATAGCGTAGGGCATTGTTCAGCAAATTATCCAGGACCCGCTCCATCAGGCGCATATCCAACGCGCCGTAGTCGCCAGTTTCGAGATGACGTAATTGCACCACACGGTCAGGATTCACGCTTTGCACATCCTCCAGATGGGTGGTTAACCAAGCAGGTAGGTCCGGTACGCTGAGTTTCAGTTCATTTTGCGGGCGATCCAAGCGGGCGTAGGTCAGTAACTCTTCGATCAACGCTTCCAGTTGGCCGATATCACGATTCAGAGCCTGAGATTCCTGCTCGGTGAGGTTATCACTCATTTCCAGCCGGTAACGTAAACGTACCAGCGGGGTACGAAGCTCATGGGCAATACCATCGATGAGCTGTTTTTTACTGGCGATCAGCGCATTGATATTGTCGGCCATTTGATTAAACGCTACGCCCAGGCGCTCAAAGCTGGAACCACTGTCAAAATGAAGGCGTTCACTCAGATGTCCTTCACCAAAACGTTGTGCGGCGGATTCGAGTCTGAGCATTTCCTGCCAGTGCGGGCGCATCCAGATCAGTACCGGGAAGGCCAGTGAGATAGCAATAAACGCCATCAGCGCGATGTCCAGCAAGCGCATTTGATGAAGAAAATAGAGATAAGGAACCGGGCCGACGGCTAGCACGTAATGGCTGCGAGGAATGCGTTGAATAAAGGTGTATTGATCGTCAAGTGCCACAATATCGCCTTCGCGCAAACGCTGCATGGTTGGGGCATCCAGTGTGTACTTATTTAGCGGTTCAACGCGAAGGTCAAATGAGAGGTTTAAATCCATCTCCTTCAGCGTCTTACCCCAGTCGCGTGGCGGGATTTCGCGTAGTTCACTGCGCATCAGGTACAACGAGCTTTTCATCAAATCGTCGAGCGACTGTCTGCCTGCGCGTTCTGCGGTGAATTTGTATACCAGACCGACCAACAGGGTCATCACCAAAAAGCAGACAAACAGCAGGAGGTAAAACTGCACAAACAGTTTCTTCATAAAAAATCACCGAACGCTCAATAAGTTAGCGAGTGCACGTGTCCCTCAGGGGAAAAGTGGGCACAGCAGTATCCGCCGATGCGTGGGTTCAGAAAGGTTCTCCGATCACCATCCGGCGTGCTTGTCCACGCAGAGTACACTGTATATCTCTTTTCTGCATTCTTATGGCCCCTACGGGCGCAGAATGACCTTTCGCTGGATCACGCATTGCTTTCTATGCTGTAAGTTAATCAAAATCGGGATGGGGTTGTTCTGGCGTACGTCACGACCGCACCTAAAAGGTTACTTCGTTTCTCAACGTAGATGGTGTTGTTATATTCGTAGTTACCTTCGGGATAGCAAATTCTGATATTAGTCCCAAGGTCTGGATCGTCAACATCAGCCCCCGAACAGCTTTTCGAACTTCCTGTAGCATAGACGTATGTGGTGGTATAGGACGAGGGGACACCCGGAATGAACCAGGTTATCGCCATAACCATGATCACTGAAAACAGCACCATGGCAATGCTGATACCACCAAATAATTTTAGATAAGTTTGGAAGGGACTTTTTTTCATTATCCCATTACCTACCAGAAATAAGGTAATTAACAATGACACTGCCAGAGAAATAAGCATGAGGTATTTGGATGTGAGCGGGTAGAGAAATGTCGCTCTGTATATCGTTACCCTCCACCAATAAAAGAGAAAAATTGCGCCGAGAGATGAGACGGTAACAATAAACAAATATGGATATGAGTATTTTCTCATCCTTGTGACTCCAGAACAATTTCTCCATTTGGGTTTAATAAATTACCATTTGTTTTGAATAATGAAAACGGCTCTCTTGTTTGAATTGTTAGGTACGCCGCAGACCAGAGAATTTGCGCTATCTTTGGGGATATAGGCATAATAATAAAAGGGATATTCTCACCCGTGGCAGGGATGACTGACCTTGCGTATAATGCGTGTCGATACTTCCTGAAAAGCGCTGTGACTGAAAATATGAATCTCAATCGCTGTTGTTATTCGCTACTCATTTTCGCAGCGGTCGGCTGCATTTTCACCGCTTATCCTCTTGTTATATGGTTTCTACTCGCCAACGTTTTGACGCTGCTGTTATACGGCGTGGACAAAATGGCGGCACGTAAGGACTGGCGCAGAGTGCCGGAATCCACATTGCTGGTGTTTGGCGTTGTGGGCGGGTGGGGCGGCGCGATAGCGGGTCAACAAATCTTTCGCCATAAAACACAAAAGCAGCCTTTCAAAACCTACTTCATTATCAGTGTGATAGTGAGTATTTCTGTGATGGGCGTGATTTATAAGTTCTATCCATTTTTACCTTCCTGAGCATGGTTGGTGAATAAACTGCCGGTTTATTTGAGGCAGGAAATATATTTTTCACCTGAACGGCGCACAATTTCATCGGCATTTTGCGTAATATTTTTTCCTTCAAATGCGCCGTAAAGTTGCTTAAATTTCACTGTTCTCAGGCGTTGGATGATGTCGCTGACGGTGGCGGCTGGCAACGGTAGCATATTGGGGTAGCTCCACATAAATGAGACTGCATGGGCACCTGGTGTAACTTGAACGATGTCGCCAGAAAGCACGACGCCTTCGTCACGCGCCCAGTGCAGGACGCAGCCGCCAGCAAAGTGCCCGCCGAGACGTATCACCTTGACGTCACGGGTTAACTCAATGGTGTCGCCATCCCAGAATCTAATCCACGGGCTGTCGCGCATTACCCACCTTCTGTCGCTGGCATGAAGGTAAATCGGCGCGTTAAATTCCGCAGCCCAGTCCTGCATGGTGGTGTAGTAATGAGGATGCGAAATCGCGATAGCCTTAAGGCCGCCAAGGGACGTTATTAGCGTTTTTGTGGCATCGTCGAGCGTGGCAATGCAGTCCCACAGAATATTTCCTTCTGGGGTGCGCACAAGAAACGCGCGCTGATCAATTGCAAAATCAGGAACGGTGCGGATGCTGAGGAGAGTACTGTCGTGTTGCTTCCACTTATTTGTATGTGATGCACACAGGGTGCCAAAATCGATCCATTTCTGCCCGCTTGTGGGGACATATTGACGTTCATCCAGGCAGATATCGCAATGTTCCGGATGGGCGCCAGCTACCTCATAGGATGTTCCACAGGTTTTGCATAACGTGATCATCGTGTCCTCCTCATATACCGAACACAGTCAGCATGGCACACAGATACACAAGGATGTGCCTGTTAGTGCTCTACCCGATAAGTCAGTGATGATGGAAGTGGGGGTTGTGGCTCAACCAAAAGAAAACAGGAATAATGCCGACACGGATCTTGTTGATTACCATCTTCCAGAGAAAAATGAGGATATTGTTTGGAAAATCGTCTGTTCAACACCTGGCTCAACCGTTGGGGGCTCACTCCAGATGGTGAACCGTTTGAAACGCACACATCGCAGCTTTTGCCTGTGGTGGTGGTCAAGGACGGGCAGAAAGCCATACTAAAGATCACCGGCGATGACAGTGAACGGATCGGCTGTGAACTCATGGTCTGGTGGAACGGAAATGGCGCAGCGAAAGTACTTGCTCATGCAGCAGGGGCGATTCTGCTGGAACGTGCGACAGGGACAGAGTCTTTAGCGGACATGTCCTGGACTGGCAACGATGCGCAGGCCTGTCGCATTATTTGCCATGCTGCCAGTAGACTCCATCACACCCGAAATGCGTCTACGCCTGCGTTAACACCTCTGCACCATTGGTTTCGCGATCTGGCTCCTGCCGCGAAAAAGCATGGCGGTATCCTGACGCGTTGTGCTGCGGTGGCAAACGTACTGCTATCTTCACCCCATGATGAAGTCGTATTACATGGCGATCTACACCACGGCAATATTCTTGATTTTGGAACGAGAGGATGGCTGGCTATCGATCCCAAAGGACTGCTGGGCGAGCGTGGCTTTGATTACGCCAATATTTTTACTAACCCCGATCTTGCCGAGCCCACCAGACCTGTCGCCATTGAGCCGGAAAGATTCACGCAACGAGTCAACATTGTGTCTGAAATCGCCAGAATTGAACGGCAGCGTTTACTGATGTGGATTGTTGCTTGGTGCGGGTTGTCGTCCGTCTGGTTTCTGCAAGAGGGCGACAGCGCAACGGTACCTCTGCGTATTGCGGAGCTAGCGATGGCGGAACTTGCTTCAGGTGGTAATCAACTTTGATCTACGACACTGGGTTAGTAATTCTTAAGAGTTATCATTAGCCTGATAAACGTTATATTAATTAATCAGTGAACGGTGGTGTGGTGTGTTGTTTAGCTCAAATGTAATCGGCGGGAAACAATGAACGCATTGTTTTCATTATTTAAAAAACGCCCGAATATTGTTTTGTTGATGGTCTTACTCATCGGGGCAAACATTGTGGCGTGGCTATGGGCTTTCACCGCGTTTGGCAACAACACGTCATTACTGGCACTGAGTCTGATTGCGTGGTGCTATGGTTTGCGCCATGCCGTAGATGCCGATCATATCGCCGCGATAGACAGCGCTACGCGTAAACTTATGCAGCAGAAAAAACGCGCCCTGACGACGGGAGCCTGGTTTTCTTTGGGGCACTCCACCATTGTGGTACTGGCAAGCATTGGCATTGCACTGACCACCAGCGTGTTTAAGCAACATATGGCATGGTTTCAGAATGTCGGCGGTCTGATAGGAACTACGGTCTCTGCCGTATTTTTGCTGATTCTGGCTACCATTAATCTCATTATTTTCTGCCAGGTCTGGAAGGCATTCCGCCATCTTAAACGCACCGGTGCTTACGATGGCGCCACGGAAGATATTACGGTTTCAGGCCCTCTAAACTGGCTTTTCCGCTCAGCGTTTCGGCTGGTAGGTAAAGACTGGCATATGTATTTTGTCGGTTTTCTGTTTGGTCTGGGTTTTGATACCGCCACTGAAATTTCTTTGCTGGGAATTTCTGCTTCAAGCGCGTCCAGTGGCATGTCGGTTTGGTCAATTCTCGTGTTCCCGGCGCTGTTTACCTGCGGTATGGCGTTAATTGATTGTCTCGACAGTATTCTGATGGTTGAGGCCTACGGCTGGGCGTTCAATAAGCCGCAACGCAAGCTCTATTACAATATGACCATTACCGGGACTTCCGTGATTGTTGCTCTATTTATTGGCGGGCTGGAGGCGCTGGGACTTCTCTCTGACGCGTTTTCGCTCCAGGGTGGTTTGTGGGATACCGTCAGCAATTTGAGTGACCATATGGGGAATGTCGGGTTTGCGATTATTGGCGTCTTTATCGGCTGCTGGATTATCTCCGCCGTAAACTACCGTTGGAAAAAATACGACGGACTGACGTTTAGTTGACACAAAAGAAAGCCTTCCAGGAACAGGAAGGCTTTGATCTTTTTAAGACTGACTAATTCGCGTTCACGGGTTGTGGTTTTTCAGTACTCTTTTTCAGGATCCGGTTAGCCAGCACGCCAGACATCATCGAACCGTTCACGTTTAATGCCGTTCTGGCCATATCGACGACAGGCTCGATAGCAATGAAAATCCCCACCAGCGCGACCGGGAAGTTCAGCGTTGAAAGGACGATCAGTGCAGCAAATGTTCCGCCACCGCCTACACCCGCCACCCCAATAGAACCCAGCGCAATCGCAGGTAGCATGGCGAGCAAAAAATGTACTGATAGCGGATCAATCCCAATTGTTGGAGCAATCATCGCCACCATAATAGCCGGGTAGATCCCGGCGCAGCCGTTTTGCCCCATGCTGGAGCCGAATGAAGCCGCAATATTAGCAATGGTGTTTTGCACGCCAAATTTTTCCTGTGCGGAAATAGCCAGTGGAATAGATGCTGCACTGCTGCGTGAAACAAATGCAAAAGTTAATACTGGCCAGACAGTTTTAAAATAGTGAACGGGATTATTTCCGCTCAGAACCAGTATCAGTGCGTGGACGATAAACATCATCAGAATCGCAAGGTAACAGGCAGCAATAAAGCCTAACAAACTGGCAAATTGTTCAAATCGATATGCGGAAAATACGCCTGCCATTAATGCCATCACACCATAAGGGGTGAGGGCAATAACGATGCGCACCATTTTCATCACCCAAATCTGGATAGCGTTAATACCAGCACTTAATTTTTCACCTTCTTGCGGGGCGTCTTGTTTGACCTTTAATAATGCCACGCCGGCAAGCAGGGTGAAGATAACAATGCCAATGACGGAAACGCTTCTGGCTCCTGTTAGGTCGAGGAAGATATTCGTGGGGATCAGAGATGTAACCAGTTTAGGTAGTGAAATGGCGGCAGTTTTACTCACATCGTCTGCAGTCAGTGTGGACTGCATATGAACAAACGCACTGGCGTCCAGACCTAATACATGCGCAGTCAACAGCCCAATAAAACCGGCAATCATTACCAGACAGAGCATGCATCCGACAATGGTTAACGACATTTTCCCAATGCCAGCGCTGTTTTCGAGCTTATTAATGGCTGAGAGAATAGAGATGAAAATCAGCGGAACCGCAACCAGTTTCAGTAAATTAACATAACCGTTGCCGATAACATTATACCAGTCGATAACTGTTTTACTTTCGTCAGCAGCAATGAGATGCAGGGATAAGCCGATAACGGCACCCATAAAAATAGCGATGAAGACGCTTTTTGAAAGAGAGTGACTTTTTTGGTTGATTCTAAAAATTGCCCATGAACAAACCAAAAAGAACGCGATATACGCAAGCGTTACGAACATATTGTAGCCTCTTGCCTCATTCAGCACCTGAAATGCCGGAAAGAGTTTTGTTAGTGCGAAAAAAACCTATGAACCATAAGGGTTCAGGACCGCGACGGATTATAGGGAGGGGGGAGGGCTACAGCCACACAAAAAGTGTGGAACGGCTTCGGATGGCGTTTATATGCCTGTTCTGTAGACGATTGCACGTGACAGTGTAACGTATTGCGAATAATCCAGCCGACCAATGAGATCGGCCCGGTGGCATTACTTCTGCGGCTAGTCGTCCCAGGCGTGCGGTGCGAACAGATAACCTTTGTTGCGTACCGTTTTGATTCGATAGGGTTCAGTCGCGTTATCGAGAAGTTTTTTGCGTAAGCGGGAAATCGCGACATCGACGCTGCGATCCATACCGTCATAACTTACGCCACGCAGGTTCTTTAGCAACGCATCACGGTCCATAATCTGCCCGGCATGGGTTGCCAACTCCCACAGTAATTCAAAATCAGCGGTGGAAAGAGAGATTTGCTCGCCGCCGAGCAGCACGGAGCGGTTGGTGGGATCGATTGCGAGTGTGCCAAAGCGCAGCGTTGTGTGCGGTGTGATGGTTGCCGCCTGAATGCCTTTAGACTGTGCTGAGTGTTCATTCTGGCGCAGGTGCAGGCGCAGGCGAGCCAGCAGCACAGCTGGCGGCGTTGTCTTCAGGATGTAGTCACAGGCGCCCATTTCCAGCGCAAGGATATGGTTCATGTCGCTGTCCAGCGAGGTGAGCAGGACAATCGGGCCTTGCCAGCGCCCGCGTAAATCGCGGCAGATAGTCATCCCGTCTTTGCCCGGCAGCATGATATCTAATAACACCAGATCGGGTTGAACGTGCAGGATTTTCTCCTCGGCCAAATCACCACGAGGTTCAAGGATAACCTCAATATCATGCCGGGCCAGATAGGCTGCAATCAGTGAGCCAACTTCGGGATCATCTTCAACAAATACGATGGTGTTCATATCATTCATTTTGAATATAAAACGCCAACATACACCGCCCCGGTTTTTCCTTCCATTAATCTTTTCTAAACAAGAACGCTTCCGTTATGCTAGAGGCTGATGTTATTGATGTGTTAAGGCAGAGTGATGGGACTCGTTATAAAAGCGGCGCTTGGTGCGCTGGTGGTGGTGTTGATTGGCTTGCTGGCGAAAACAAAGAATTACTATATTGCTGGATTAATTCCACTGTTCCCGACGTTTGCGTTGATTGCCCACTACATCGTGGCCAGTGAGCGTGGGATCGAGGCGTTACGTACAACCATTGTATTCAGTATGTGGTCGATTATTCCCTATTTTGTCTACCTTGTTTCACTGTGGTATTTCACCGGGTTTATGCGCTTACCCGTCGCGCTCGGCGGTGCAGTAGTGTGCTGGAGCCTGAGCGCGTGGTTGCTGATCTTTTGTTGGATCAAACTGCACTAACGCAGATGACGCCCGCCATCAAGGGCAAAACTACGTCCGGTGACAAAACAACTGGTTAGTAGGTAGTCAATTAAATCTATGACCTCTTTTTCACCAGGCGCAGTTTTCATCAGTGATTTGTTCAGTGCCTGCTGGCGATACTCTGCATCGTCACCCTCGTTAAACAGGATAAGTGAGGGGGCAATCGCGTTCACTTTCACTTCCGGTGCCAGTTTGCGCGAGAACGAGCGGGTCATATTGTCCAGTGCCGCTTTGCTGGCAGCATAAGCAATGTGCTTGTCGCTGCCGCGCTCCACAACATAATCCGTGAAATGGATGATGTCGCTGGCAGCGTGCCCATGACCGCGTAGCAATCCTTCCAGCGCGTGGTTGAGCAGGTAGGGCGTATTGACGTGGATCTGCATCATGCGTGACAGTACTTCGCTAAGCGGTGTGCCGGGTTTTTCGGCTACCCAGGCGCTGGCATTATGCACAATGGCGCGCAAGCCATCCGTCTGTGCTTTGACCTCATCAGCAAAGGCCAGCACACCTTCATCCGTGGAAAAGTCAGCCGGGATACAAATCGCCCCTGCTTCTCGCAGGCCGTCAATGGCAGGATAGTGAGTACGGTAGCTGACAATAACTGGCTGTTTTTGATTCAGAAAGTGCCATGCGACGGCGAGGCCGATACGACGACCACCTCCGGTGATAAGAATTGGCAAAGGGTTTTTTTTACCCATCGTAATCTCCATATGTCGCGAACGATGGGTATAACGTTACCCCATCAGCATCCAGGTAGCCGGCACAGCAGCAACAAGCAGCAGGCCGATCAGCGCCATTTCCTGGCGTTTTAATACGTTTTCATGCGTGTGCGTTTTACGGGCATAAAGGAAGACCAACAGCCCTGGCGCATACAACACCACAGACAGCAACAGATGCATCGGACCTGACGCATACAATAACCATATGCCATAAATACTCGCGCCGATACCGACAGCCTTATGAATTGGACGGGTGGCAATTTTTAACAGAAATGCGCCGACCAGCAAATAGGGCACCAGAATCATCTCTGAGGCGATAGTCAGTAACGTATTGTAGTCTGAGCCTGTGAGCCAGATTAGCACAAGGCAGATTTGTACACAGATGTTGGTTAGCCACAGCGATGCCGATGGCGCACCCTGTGCATTCTGTCGCGCAAAAATACGCGGAAACGCTTTGTGCGTGGAGGCGAGGAACGGCACTTCCGCCGCCATAATCGTCCAGCTTAAATAGGCCCCGCACACGGAAACAATCAGACCCGCAGCAATAATAATTTCGCCCCATGGCCCCATCATTTTAACCATCAGACCGGCCATTGATGGATTGCGGATCTCCGCCAGTTCTGGCCGCGCGACAACGCCGAGAGATAGCAGGGTGACTAACAGGTAAACGCCCAGTGCGGCGAGTACAGCCAACAGCGTGGCGCGACCTACATCGCGTTTATTTCTGGCGCGGGCAGATACCACCACCGCGCCTTCCACACCGATGAAAACCCACAGGGTGATGAGCATGGTATTTTTGACCTGCTCCCAGACAGGCACGCCCAACGCGACGCCGGTAAAATCGAGAGTAAAGGTGTCGAGCTTGAACAGCATGAACGCCAGCACGATAAACAGGCCTAGCGGCAGTAGTTTTGCCAGAGTAGCAACCAGGTTAATGCTGGCCGCGGTTTGTACTCCCCGCAGCACCAGAAAATGGACTATCCATAACAATACCGATGCGCCGACAATCGACTGCCAGGTATTACCGTCGCCGAACAGACGTAATTCCGGTGTGTCGGTAAAGAAACTGAGCGCAGAGAAGACAATGACCAGATACGAAACGTTAGCGATAACAGCGCACAGCCAGTATCCCCACGCGGAGCAGAAGCCAATCAACTCACCGAAACCTTCACGTGCATAGGTGAAGATGCCGCCGTCCAGTTCAGGACGGATACGCGTCAGGATCAGCATGGCAAAGGCGAGCAAAAGAATACCCGCACCGGTAATCGCCCAACCAATCAGTAATGCAGCCGGGCTGGCTACTGCCGCCATATTTTGTGGCAGGCTGAAAACGCCAGCGCCGAGCATTGAGCTTAAAACCAGCGCGGTCAGTGCGCTCAGACCCAATTTCTTTTCCATTTGTATCCAGTGACAAAAACGAGAGTGAGAGAATAATTATTTTGGCAAACCGCATAAAAATGGTGAAAGCCACTAAGGCGCGGGATTTTACGGAGAGAAGAGAACGCATGCAATGGGGATAGAGAGATTTGTGACTAATAGTGTGAAAAGTTGTCTTAATACTGCTGTTTTTGTTTGGTCTGGGAACAGAACTGCGCGAAATTATCAGGTCTACAAGGACTGTAGACCTGATAATGCATTAGGGATTACTTATACAGATCGGCGCTGATCGTCACGTTGTTACCACGTTCTGACCACTGGCGGGTAATGTGATAGTACTTCGCGCCTTTCTTCGCAGCGCGTTTTGCTACCTGATAAGAAACTTCCGTCATGTTGCCGTAGTTACCGGTGAACTTGATGCTGTCGAACGGTACCATCATGGCGGCGGTCGCTTTGTTCAGTTCTTCAACTTTGGTTCCATCCGGTAGCGTGACAGTGTAACGTCCGCCTTTGGTGGATTGCGTTTCGAAGAAGCGACCGACTTCAGCACTCGGAGAAGCGGTAGTCGCAACGCCTGGGATCTCAACTTTCTTCGCGGCTTCGCCACCTGCTGCTAATGCGGCGCGTCCGGCATCAGAATCAGCTGGGATCGCATCAGGGCTTTGCACAACGCGTTTTTTCGCATCAGCTTTATAGATGAATGCGGTAATACGCTGGTTGCCGCCCTGGTTGGCATCGACCTGGCGCACGATATAGAAGGAATATGCACCTTTCTCTCTCGCAGCTTTGGTGATGGCATCGTTTACTTCAGGCTGGCTACGGTAGAAACCCTGTACCGTAACGGTATCGTAAGGTTCAATCAGAACGGCCTGATCTTTAGGCAATTCCATAACGCCGTTAATGACACGGTTTTTTGACGCTTCTGCTTTTTCAGCGTCAGCTTTATAGACGTCAGCAACAACGCGCCAGTTACCGCCGCTGCCAAAATCTGAAGTATCAACAACATAAAAGGAGGCTGCACCGTCTTTATCTGCACGGCGCGAAACGGCAGCAACCGCATCACCGATAGCATTAAAACGACCGGTGACCACAATGCGGTCATAGGGTTTCAGGGCAGCCGCTTGCTCCGGCGTCAATTCTGTCGCTGCATTTACAGAAAAAGCAGTCGCAGAAATTAGTGCGGACGCCAGGAGAGTGTTCTTAAGCTTCATAAAAATAATCCTTCGCCTTGCGCAAACCAGGTACTGGTATTGTTATTGACTAGAAACGTCGCTGATTATTGCATTTAAATTGTGTCAGTGTCTGCGTCATTTTTCACTCATCGTGTCACGTTAGGTAACAACAGCGATAACATTTTGTGATATGCCGAAAATTTCGGCGTTTGGTGACCAAAACTGATAAAGCAGTTGAATTTCATAAGTTAATTTAATGTTAATCAATTGTTTTTGACAGGTAGGTAATCATGTTTTGCCGCTTCGCTTGAGCGAATTATCAGCCTTTGTGGGCTATTTTTAGGGCATTTTATCTGTCTGAGGTTCGATTCATCTCTATTTCGCGAATTTCATAATAAATACTGTTTTTTGGCGCTAGATCACAGGCGTCATTTTCAGTAGGTTATACAGAGTTTGTTACTGTTTTATTTTATTGAGGTAACACTGACCTCTCTCGAGAGTGCGCGCATGCCTCGTGCGAACATTGATAAACCATCATCATAATTACAGATGGAAGGGAACATTATGCGAATTGGCATACCAAGAGAACGGTTAACCAATGAAACCCGCGTTGCAGCCACGCCGAAGACGGTTGAGCAGCTGCTTAAACTGGGTTTCAGCGTCGTGGTTGAAAGCGGTGCAGGTCAACTGGCGAGTTTTGACGATAAGGCGTTTGTACAAGCAGGCGCAGAAATTGTTGATGAAAATGCAGTCTGGCAGTCAGAGATTATCCTGAAGGTCAATGCGCCGGAGGAGGCGGAAATTCCGTTACTTAATCCGGGCACGACGCTGGTGAGTTTTCTTTGGCCCGCGCAAAACCCTGAGCTGCTGCAAAAACTTGCAGAGCGCAACGTGACCGTTATGGCGATGGACTCCGTGCCGCGTATTTCGCGCGCACAGTCGCTGGATGCCTTAAGCTCGATGGCGAACATCGCCGGGTATCGCGCTATTGTTGAAGCTGCACATGAATTCGGTCGCTTCTTCACCGGCCAGATCACCGCCGCAGGCAAGGTTCCACCTGCCAAGGTCATGGTGATTGGTGCGGGGGTGGCTGGTCTTGCGGCGATCGGTGCGGCAAACAGCCTGGGCGCTATCGTGCGTGCTTTTGATACCCGTCCGGAAGTGAAGGAACAGGTGCAGAGTATGGGCGCAGAGTTCCTTGAACTGGACTTTAAAGAAGAAGCGGGCAGCGGCGATGGCTATGCCAAAGTGATGTCCGAAGCGTTCATCAAAGCCGAAATGGAACTCTTCGCCGCGCAGGCGAAAGACGTCGACATTATCGTTACCACTGCGCTGATTCCGGGCAAACCGGCTCCGAAACTGATCACCCGTGAAATGGTCGATTCGATGAAAGCGGGCAGCGTAATTGTCGATCTTGCCGCGCAAAACGGCGGTAACTGCGAATATACCGTGCCTAACCAGGTGACCACCACCGAGAACGGGGTGAAGGTTATCGGCTATACCGATCTGCCTGGCCGTTTGCCAACGCAATCTTCCCAGCTGTACGGTACAAACCTCGTCAACCTGCTCAAACTGTTGTGCAAAGAGAAAGACGGCAATATCACAGTCGATTTTGACGACGTGGTTGTGCGTGGTGTCACGGTGGTTCGCGAGGGTGAAATCACCTGGCCTGCGCCGCCGATCCAGGTTTCTGCTCAGCCGCAGGCAGCGCCAAAAGCCGCACCTGCGCCGAAAGAAGAGAAAAAACCTGTCTCTCCGTGGCGCAAATATGCGCTGATGGCGCTGGTAGTGATTTTGTTTGGCTGGCTCGCCGACGTCGCGCCGAAAGAGTTCCTTGGTCACTTTACGGTGTTCGCGCTTTCCTGCGTGGTGGGTTACTACGTGGTCTGGAATGTGTCACATGCGTTGCATACTCCGCTGATGTCTGTGACTAACGCCATCTCGGGGATTATCGTGGTTGGGGCGTTATTGCAAATTGGCCAGGGTGGCTGGGTGAGTTTCCTGAGCTTTATCGCGGTACTTATTGCCAGCATTAATATTTTCGGTGGCTTCACCGTGACTCAGCGCATGCTGAAAATGTTCCGGAAAAACTAAGGGGTAACATATGTCTGGAGGATTAGTTACAGCTGCATACATTGTTGCCGCGATCCTGTTTATTTTTAGTCTGGCGGGGCTTTCGAAACACGAAACCTCTCAGCAGGGTAACAACTACGGTATCGCCGGGATGGCGATTGCGCTGATTGCTACGATTTTTGGTCCGGATACCGGCAACGTTGCGTGGATCCTGGTAGCGATGATCATCGGCGGCGCGATTGGTATTCGTCTGGCGAAGAAAGTCGAAATGACCGAGATGCCGGAGCTGGTGGCAATTCTGCACAGCTTCGTCGGTCTGGCTGCGGTACTGGTTGGTTTCAACAGCTACCTGTATCACGATACGGGCCTGGAGCCGATTCTGGTGAACATTCACCTGACGGAAGTGTTCCTGGGTATCTTCATCGGTGCGGTAACCTTTACCGGTTCTGTGGTGGCCTTTGGCAAACTGCGCGGCAAGATCTCCTCTAAACCGCTGATGCTGCCGAATCGTCACAAAATGAACCTGGCGGCGCTGGTTGTTTCTTTCCTGCTGCTGGTGGTGTTTGTTCGTACCGAAAGCGTGGGCCTGCAGGTTCTGGCACTGTTGGTGATGACCATTATTGCACTGGCCTTTGGCTGGCATCTGGTGGCCTCCATCGGCGGTGCGGATATGCCGGTTGTCGTGTCAATGCTTAACTCCTATTCAGGATGGGCGGCGGCGGCAGCGGGCTTCATGCTGAGCAACGATCTGCTGATCGTTACCGGTGCTCTGGTCGGTTCTTCTGGTGCGATCCTGTCTTACATTATGTGTAAGGCGATGAACCGTTCATTCTTCAGCGTTATTGCGGGTGGCTTTGGTTCTGACGGTTCTTCTACCGGGTCTGATGAAGAAGTGGGTGAACATCGTGAGATTACTGCGGAAGACACAGCAGAAATGCTGAAGAACTCGCACTCCGTGATCATCACCCCGGGCTACGGCATGGCAGTGGCTCAGGCACAGTATCCGGTCGCGGAAATCACTGAGAAACTGCGCGCGCGCGGCATCAAAGTGCGTTTTGGTATTCACCCGGTAGCAGGGCGCTTGCCAGGTCATATGAACGTGCTGCTGGCGGAAGCCAAAGTACCTTATGACATCGTGCTGGAAATGGATGAGATCAACGATGATTTCGCCGATACCGATACCGTACTGGTTATTGGTGCCAACGACACGGTAAACCCGGCGGCGCAGGATGACCCGCGCAGCCCAATCGCCGGCATGCCGGTACTGGAAGTGTGGAAAGCGCAGAACGTCATCGTGTTCAAACGTTCGATGAACACCGGCTATGCAGGTGTGCAGAACCCGCTGTTCTTTAAAGATAACACCCATATGCTGTTTGGTGATGCCAAAGCTAGCGTGGATGCGATCCTGAAAGCGCTGTAATTGCCAGTAAAAGTAAGACGGCCTCTGCGGAGGCCGTTTTTTTAAACATCCAGTTTACGCTGGGTGATCCATTCCACACGAGCCGGATCGCGATGCGAGAAGAACGCGCTGGTTCCGCTGTCCATCGCGGCAATTTGCGTCATCTCTTCCGCCGTTAGGGCAAAGTCCAGCACCTGAATATTCTCGGCCATCCGCGCTTTACGCACGGTTTTCGCCAGCGAAATAATCCCACGTTGATAAATCCAGCGCAGCACGACTTGACCAACGCTTTTGCCATATTTTTCACCAATAGCCGATAAGACTGGGTTCTGAAACAGGTCATTGCGTCCTTCAGCGAACGGTGCCCAGGCTTGCGGTTGAATATTCCGGCTCTGCATCCAGGCTACTGCATGCGGCTGCTGATGAAAAGGATTCACCTCAATTTGGTTAACGGCTGGGATAATGCGATTGAAAGCGATTAAATCCGCCAGACGATCCGGATGAAAGTTACTCACGCCAATCGCGCGGATTTTCCCTTCTTCATATAATTCTTCCATCGCACGCCAGGCACCGTGTACATCGCCATAGGGCTGATGAATCAAATAAAGGTCAATATAATCCAGTTGAAGCCGTTGCAGAGAACGTGCGAATTGCGCCTTTGCGCCTGCATAGTTGGTATCCTGTAACCACAGTTTGGTAGTCACAAAAAGCGCCTCGCGGGGGACTCCGCTTTGCTTAAGTGCGTTGCCGACCTGAGTTTCATTCTGGTAGGAGGCAGCGGTATCAATCAGGCGATATCCTGTATCAATGGCATCCCGTACGGCTTGCTCACATTCGCTGGCATCGGTCATTTGATAAACGCCAAATCCGAGCAGGGGCATCTCAACACCGTTATTCAGAACTGTTGTATTCATTGGGTTCTCCTGAGCATCATCGTTGCATTGGCTGCAGATTAGCAAATCTGTGTTGATACGATTAGTCTGTGAAATTCGCATGGACCTATGAGTAGAATTCATTTCTGAAAGGTAATTGTTGGAAGTCAGTCACAAAATATGACGCCTATGATTTCACCATTCATGATTTCAGTTCATAAACTCATGCGGTTTTAACCGTCTAATCACGGCAATACGTTGTCTATATACTGCGACCTGACTTTTTAGAACATGACAGGGCACTATGCGTACACGTGAACATGCCTCACCGGTAACTACCGCAAGCCAGACCGGTCTTACTTTTATTCTGATCCTCAGTGGCCTGATGGCCTTTACATCGCTTTCTACCGATATTTATCTTCCAGCAATGCCGACGATGGCCGAGGATTTACATGGCAATGTTGAGCTGACGATTACTGGTTTCTTAATTGGTTTTACTATCGCACAGTTGATTTGGGGGCCGATTAGCGATCATATGGGGCGGCGTAAGCCGCTGTTTATCGGCATGGTGCTATTTATCATTGGTTCCGCAGGGTGTGCGCTGTCTACAAGCATCACGCAAATTGTTTTCTGGCGGGTATTTCAGGCGCTTGGAGCCTGTACCGGGCCTATGCTGGCGCGAGCGATGATCCGCGATCTCTTTGCACGTACTCGTGCGGCGCAAATGCTCTCAACCCTGGTGTTGGTTATGGCGATTGCGCCAATCGCCGGACCGTTGATTGGCGGGCAAATTATTCGCCTGAGCACCTGGCACTCTATTTTTTGGCTGCTGGTGGTGATTGGTGCGCTGATGTTTATCTCCCTAAACTGGCTGCCCGAAACATTGCCGGAAGATAAACGGGTGAAAGCCTCTTTGGCTGGCGCATTTCGTAATTACCGTTCGTTGTTAACGAATGGGCGTTTTATGCGCTATACCCTGAGCCTGACGTTTTATTACGTCGGTGCGTACGCGTTTATTACCGGGTCACCGTTTGTTTATATTAGCTATTACCATGTTGATCCACAGCATTACGGCTGGTTGTTTGCGCTAAACATTATCGGTGTTATGGCGATGAGCGTGGTTAACCGCCGTCTGGTGCAACGGCACGCTCTGGAACAGCTGCTGAAATATGCGACGCTGCTGGCGGCGCTGGCTGCGGTTGTGCTTGCGCTGCTGGTTAAGCTGGAATCAGGTGGCGTCGTTGCCATTATCATCACTGTTTTTCTGTTTTTCTCGATGAATGGCATTATTGCTGCAACGTCGACTGCTGCGGCGTTGGATGCGGTACCGAACATTGCGGGTTCAGCTTCGGCGCTGATTGGCGCGTTGCAATATGGCAGCGGTATTATCTCATCGTTGCTGCTGGCCGCCTTCAGTGATGGTACGCCCTGGACCATGGCGTGGATAATAGCGTTATTTACGCTGTTAAGCGCCGTTTTGGCTTTTCGCGCGAAACGATAAAGGAAATGCCCCGCGATGGCGGGGCGAAAACTCATTCTTTGTTCAGATCGCTAAGCAGCACGGCAATGCTTTGACCGCCGTTGGTTTGCTCAAGCGCGATTTTCACGATGATGGTCAGCGGCACAGAAAGCAGCATCCCCACGGGACCGAGCAACCAGCCCCAGAAGATTAACGACAGAAATACTACCAGCGTGGACAGCCCCAGCCCGCGGCCCATGATCCGCGGCTCGAGGATATTCCCGAATACCAGGTTGATGACCAGATAGCCTGCCAGAACCACCAGCGCATCGTAAAGACCGCTGAATGCCAGCACCTGAGCAATAGGGGGAATGGCCGCCAATACAGAACCGATATTAGGGATGTAGTTCAGGGCGAAGGCCAGTAATCCCCAGACAAAGGCAAAGCGCACATCCAATGCAGCAAGCATGCCCCAGGCGACCAACCCGGTCACAATGCTGATTGCCGTTTTAAGCACCAGATAGTGGGAGACGCTGTCGATGGCGCGTTGAATCGCCGCCATACCTTCAATGGGGCGACTCATCATTTGTTTGAGTTTGTTGGGCAGTTGCGGTACTTCCAGCAGCATAAAAACTACCGTCAGTAGCAGTAAAAATATCGATGACATAGCATTTGAAAGCTGCGCCAGTAAATTGGTCACCAGCGTCATTGCCGCGTTCGGATCGATATATTTGACGAGTTCGTCCACGGAAACGCCGATCCCTGCGCGTTGTAACCATGGTTCAAGATTTTTCAGTGGGATAACCAGTGAAGAGCGAT
This sequence comes from Citrobacter sp. C13, assembly GCF_014596815.2. Classification (NCBI taxonomy): domain Bacteria; kingdom Pseudomonadati; phylum Pseudomonadota; class Gammaproteobacteria; order Enterobacterales; family Enterobacteriaceae; genus Citrobacter; species Citrobacter sp. C13. The sequence continues at coordinate 2,556,668 of NZ_CP115024.1, read as the reverse complement.
ATTGCGGTAGCGTTCGCGCAAGTTCATTTAAGGATGTACCTAAATACGCCAACAGCAGCACCATTAACATTACAATAATAACGATAAGCAATGACACCGCAATTACGCGCGGTATGCGAAGCTTGACCATCCGCTGCACAACGGGATTGAGCACAACGGCTATAAATAACGCCAGAATAAAGGGGACGATGATATCTGCGGCAAAGCGAATACCGCTCAGGATGATAACCAGCATGCCCAGCATAATGACTATTTTTAGACCGTTAAGCGTGATGATCGGTTTCGCCATGTGTATTCCCGCATTTTTCATTTTTGAATCTGCATAATAATGTGATTTGCGTCGAGCCGTTATAACAAAAATCAAACGGGGCAGGTAAAGAAGTGAAAAGACTTTGAGTTCGTCTTGAAGCTATGATACAAATCATCTGTGTTTAACTACCGAGGACAATTATCATCCGCGATGATGAGAAGCAACACTGCGGATAATTGTAATATTATGGACAATATGTTCAGGATGTTTTTGCGTTTACCTACACTTCTTCGTACCTCCTCCACTTTCTTGCTTGCGGGTGAGCAACACTGGCGCAACGCGCTTTAGTCCCTTCTTCTGCCTGAGCTGGCGCTGTGCGCTTAGCTAACTAATTTTATTTTTTGGTTTACTGCATGCAGTAGGCCTAAAGGACTATATTCTCAAGCAGGAGAAGCATCATGTTTTACTGGATATTATTAGGTCTGGCCATCGCGGCTGAAATTACTGGCACGCTGTCAATGAAATGGGCAAGCGTCGGTCATGGTAATTCGGGCTTTATTTTAATGCTGGTAATGATCGCCTTATCGTATATTTTTCTCAGTTTCGCCGTTAAAAAAATTGCCCTTGGTGTGGCCTATGCCTTGTGGGAAGGTATCGGTATTTTATTTATTACGCTGTTTAGTGTGTTGTTATTTGACGAAACCTTGTCCACGATGAAAGTGGCTGGACTGGTCTCGCTGGTATTAGGCATTGTGCTGATCAAGTCTGGTACTCGAAAACCTGCCAAAACGAGCAAAGAGGTGACCCATGCAGCAGTTTGAGTGGGTTCATGGTGCCTGGCTTGGCATGGCCATCGTGCTGGAAATAGTCGCTAACGTCTTTTTGAAGTTTTCAGATGGATTTCGCCGCAAGATTTATGGCGTGCTGTCGCTAGCTGCCGTGTTAGCGGCCTTTAGCGCGCTGTCGCAGGCGGTAAAAGGTATTGACCTTTCTGTTGCCTACGCCTTGTGGGGCGGGTTTGGGATTGCCGCGACGTTAGCGGCTGGTTGGGTGTTGTTTGGTCAGCGCCTGAATAATAAAGGCTGGATTGGCGTGGCGCTGCTGCTGGCCGGAATGGTGATGATTAAACTTGCCTGATATCCGTGCTGCCCGTTAATGCGGGCAGCATGTGTTACTCCTTCGCCAACGCTTCCAACTTATCGCGAAAACCGGTCACGGATATGGCGCGATTATCGGCTCGCCAGCGATCTTTCGCCGCTGGAGCGGAGCTTTGTACGCCAATCAACTGCCAGCCTGAATCTGTCTTCAGCATCAACGGTGAACCGCTGTCGCCCGGGAGCGTGTCGCACTGGTGTGACAAGACGGTATTCTGCGCCCAGCCGGTCACTACACAATCCTGATGGGTGTACAAATCGTCCAGATGATCTTCCGGATAGCCCGACTGTGTGACTTTACGATCGGCGGTTTTCAGTGCCGCGGTTAACGCCGCTTTATCACCTTCGAATAACGGTAGGGGGGTGATCCCGGAAGGCGGGTAACGCAGCACCACCAGACCAAAATCCCACGGGGCAGCGGATGGCGGCACAATCCAGCCTTCGCCATCGGCTTTTAAACGCTTACCGAGTGAGGGATCAACCCGTCCTTCGATTCCATGGATTTCATAGCGCCAGACACCCTTTTTCGACACAAAGCGTAACGCGACGGCTTTATCCGGTTTGCCTTTCGGTGGGGCGAGCAAGCAGTGTCCGGCAGTCAGGGCCAGATGCGGTGAAATGAGCGTGGCGGTACACAGATTACCACTGGCTGTTTCCAGTTGTCCGATAGCGTCCCATGGTGATTGCGTTGGATCAGTCACTTTTGTGCGATCGTCATGACCAAAAAACAGCGTTTTTATGTTTTCTGCTTCAGCGGTGGTCGTTGCTGGCTGATCCGCATGCGCAACAACGGGAAAAAAACAAATTGAGCCCAGTAATACAGCAATGGTTTTATGCATATCACACTCTGGTGGGGAATTATGATTATAAACAGCAAAACCTCAGTTAATACTATAGACGGGACGGCGAGAAAGTGGGAGTAAAATCAGATAACTACACTCAGGAAAGATAAAAATGCATGGCGATGAGGGCGCAAATTATCAGAGTAATAAGAATGAACTCAAAGCGGTAATGTGACACCATTTTACCCTCCGAAAGGCGGCGCTACATCAGGTCGATCTAGCGCCGTATGCTATGGCGTGGGGGACGCCATAGTGACTACAAATGCGTTATGCTGCAGGTTGAGCTGCTGGTTTAGCGGTGTCGTGTTTTACGGCTTTTTTGGTGTGTTTTTTAGCGGCCTGAGCTTTCTGCTCTGGTGCTTTTTGTTCTGCTGCTGGCTTGGTTGCCGCTTTTTTGGTGTGTTTTTTAGCAGCCTGAGCTTTTTGCTCTGGCGCTTTTTGTTCTACAGCCGGTTTAGTGGTGGATTTTTTAGCGTGTTTCTTGGCAGCCTGCGCTTTCTGCGGCGCTGCTTTGTGCTGTTTTTTATGATGCGTGGTTTTTGCCGGCGCTGCTTTGGTGGTTGCAGCAGCAGTCGGAGCGGTAGTAGCAGTTGTCTCAGCAGCAAACGCGGCAGAAGACAGACCCATAGCAGCGGCAACAACCAGAGCTAATACTTTTTTCATTCTCATACCCTCGATTTGGTTTTTCATTCAACCCCACTGCGGGGCCGTTGAAATAACTATATCGCTGTAATCAGAGGGCTTCCGTGAGTCATTGGTTTCGGCGTGTAACGATATGTACAATGACTCACGGTATGAGATTACAAATAGCGGGTTTCCAGATGAGCGCGGAAATAACGGCTGCTGAGCGGTTCGCCGGTGGCCTGGGTAATAAGCTGTTCAGTGGTAAAACGGCTGCCATGCTGCCAGATGTTCTGACGTAGCCAGTCAAACAGGGGACCAAACTCACCTTGTGCAATAGACTGATTCAAATCAGGCAATGCGCGGTTAGCGGCACTGAACAACTGCGCCGCATACATGGCGCCCAGGGTATAGGAAGGGAAGTAGCCAAAGCCGCCATCGGTCCAGTGAATATCCTGCATACAGCCGTTACGATAGTTTCCGATCGTTGACAGCCCCAACCAGGACTGCATTTTTTCGTTCCACAATGCCGGGATATCATCCACTTCAATATCGCCATTAATAAGCGCACGTTCGATTTCATAACGCAGGATCACGTGAGCGGGATAGCTTACCTCGTCGGCATCAACACGGATAAACCCGGGCTTGACCTGCTGGTTCCAGGCGATGAAATTGCTTTCTTCAAACGCTGCCTGATCGCCAAAGTGGCGCGTTACAGCCGGAATCAACCGCATCAGAAAGGCTTTACTGCGTCCCAGCTGCATCTCAAAGAACAGACTCTGGGACTCATGAATGGCGGTTGAGCGTGCCAGAGCAATAGGTTGCCCAGACCAGCTGCGTGGCAGGTTTTGCTCGTAGCGCGCGTGACCGGTTTCATGGATCACGCCAAACAGCGCGCTGAGTAATTCGTTTTCATCATAGCGGGTGGTAATGCGAACATCTTCTGGTACGCCGCCACAGAAAGGATGTGCACTGATATCCAGCCGACCAGCGGTAAAGTCGAAACCTAGCTGTGCCATTGTTTCAAGACCCAGCTCTCGCTGTACAGCTGTTGGGAAGGGACCTACCGGGGCGATGAGCGACTGCTGAGACTGCTTTGCCACCACCTTGTTCAGCAGATCGGGCAGCCAGCTTTTAACGTCCGCGAAAAGGACATCCAACTGAGTGCTGGTCATTCCTGGTTCAAAGATGTCCAGTAGCGCGTCATACGGCGAACAACCTTTAGCTTCTGCGCGCAGTCGGGCTTCTTCGCGGCTGTACTTCACAACCTCTTTCAGGTTATCGGAAAATCCTTCCCAGTCATTAGCTGGTCGCTGGCTACGCCAGGCATGCTCACAGCGGCTTCCCGCAAGTGATTTTGCTTCTACCAACGATTCGGGTAACAAGGATGCCTGGTGATGCAATCGCGACATTTCGCGCAGGTTCGCCTGTTCTACATCGTTGAGATCTTCCTGTTGCGCTGCGGAAATCCACATTGCCACTTTCGGATCGGTTAACAGTTGGTGCTCAAGCACGCTCAGCTCGGCCAGCGCTTCGCCTCGGGCTTTACTGCCTCCTGGCGGCATCATGGTAAACATGTCCCAACTGGCGATTGCCGAGAGGTGGGAGAAGCGAGAGAGCCGCTGGAACGTGCGGGTGAGCTGATGGTAATTATCATTGTTACTCATTTTTTGTTCTCGTTCTGTTTAGGTGTGGTTAAGAAGTTTACCGTGATTCACTCACTTTTCATAAACACACCTTTGTACCCGGTTTTCCGTAACAGCTTTTTATAGCGAAAAGCCAGCAGAACCACAAAACAGATGGCGTAGATAATAGGGAGCGGTGATAACACTTTTACCGACCACAGATAATGCAGCGGTAGCAAAATGGCGGCCAGGTAGACGTAGTTGTGCAATGTTTGCCAGCGTTTGCCCATTTTACGCTGAGCGGCTTGTGTCGAGGTCAACGTCAACAGGAATAAGATAATCCAACCGGACATACCCAGCATTAGCCATGGGCGTGAAACCAGTTCACGACCCAACAATCCCAGGTTTTGTATACCCAGTTCCAGCAGAGCATAGCTGGTAATATGCAGTGTGGCCCATGCAAAGCACCATAAACCTAACAACCGCCGGGTACGAAATAACAAAGGCTGCTTTGCATAGCGTGCGAGCGGCGATACCAGCAGGGTAGCAAGCAAAAACTTCAGCGCGGTAATTCCCGTAAAGTGCTGGATATCTTTTCCCGGGTCGGCACCCAACCAGCCATGCTGCGCGGCCCAGAAGAGCCATAGCAGGGGTAAAAAACCGGTGAGATGCAGCAGCACTTTCAGGCCGGTTATCTGTTTTGCAGTCAACCTCACTTAAAAATACTCCCGAAGATCCATGCCCTGATATAACGATGCCACCTCATCGGCATAACCATTAAAAGGTAACGTGGGCTGTCTCTGTACATCAAGAATGCCACCGGAACCGATAAAACGCTCAGTAGCCTGAGACCAGCGAGGGTGATCAACCTGCGGATTTACGTTGGCGTAAAATCCGTATTCATTTGGTGCTGACATATTCCAGGTCGTCGGCGGCTGCTCACGCGTCAGCTTAATACTGACTATCGATTTAATGCCCTTGAAGCCGTATTTCCAGGGTACGGTCAGGCGTATCGGCGCCCCGTTTTGCGGTGGCAATGCTTTGCCATATACGCCTACGGTGAGAAGTGTGAGTGGGTGCATGGCCTCATCCAACCGCAGACCTTCGACATAGGGATATTTCAACCCACCGCCAATAAAGCGGTCTTTCTGACCCGGCATTTCATCAGGGGCGTAGCGTGTTTCAAAAGCGACGTATTTGGCGTGACTGGTTGGCTCAACCAGCGCCAGTAATTTATGCAACGGAAAACCCACCCACGGCACAACCATCGACCAGGCCTCAACGCAACGCATCCGATAAATACGCTCTTCTAATGGAAAGCGTGTGGTCAGCGCATCATGATCCAAGGTTAAAGGTTTGTTGACCTCACCGCTGATGGTTAACGTCCAGGGATCGGTTTTCAGGCTACCGGCATTGGCGGCAGGATCGGCTTTATCCAGACCAAATTCGTAGAAATTGTTGTAGCCCGTCACCTTGTCTTCTGGCGTCAGTGACAGGCTGTTTTGCCAGCGCTCGGGCTTTGTGAACTCAAGCGCTTTGCCTGCGGGGGCCGGTGGACGATCGTTGCCTTTAAACCAATCCAGCAAATTAGCCTGTGTAGGGGAGGACAGCGTGGCCGCAGCAGCACCTATCCCAAGTGCTTTGAGGATCTGTCGTCGTTGCATAAAAAATACTGACTCGGCTGTAACATCTGCTTCCCGAAGTGGACGTTTTTTTAGCATGACTTTTCCTTCTTATTTTCATGTTAAGGAAAACAAAGCGACGTTTCCCTGTTGATGTCTGACGTGTCTGTAACGACATACTGCTCGCATGCGTATCCCTGGATCCTCACGAAAAGTTAAAAATTTTGTGATAACTTCCGCCCCTTGCCTGAGGTAAGCTTTCAGCACGACGAGAGGGGGATGACACTGATGGCAGGCGCGAAAAAGATATTTTTGGTGGAAGATGACAGCGATATTGCCTCACTTTTGCAGCTTAGCCTGAAGGATGAGGGTTACGAAATTGTTCATGAGGCAGACGGAGCTCGTGCGCTTGAACAACTGGAGAAACACGTCTGGGATGCCGTTATCCTCGATCTGATGCTGCCGGGTGTCGACGGGCTGGAGATTTGTCGTCGCATTCGCCAAATGAGTTTTTATTTGCCCGTCATTATCATCAGCGCCCGCACCAGCGAAACGCACCGTGTATTGGGGCTGGAAATGGGTGCCGATGATTATCTGGCCAAACCTTTCTCGGTGCTGGAGTTGATGGCCCGGGTAAAGGCGTTGTTTCGCCGTCAGGAAGCGATGAGTCAGAACTTACGTATGGAGGCGGGGATTATCACCGTTCATGGCGTAGAGATTGACCCATTAGCCCGGGAAGTCCGGCTGCATGGTAAATCGCTCGATTTAACGCCGCGCGAATTCGATCTGCTTTATTTTTTCGCCCGTCATCCAGGCGAGGTCTTTTCGCGTCAGGCGCTGTTAGATCAGGTGTGGGGCTACCAGCATGAAGGGTATGAGCATACGGTGAACAGTCATATTAATCGCCTGCGGACCAAAATTGAAAAGGATGCTGCGGAGCCGGAAATTATTCTCACGGTTTGGGGACGAGGCTATAAGCTTGCTGCGGTTAACGCGGAGCATCAGCCATGATTTATCGCCTGTCGCTGAGCCAGCGTCTGACCCTCGTCTTTACCTCCATTATGCTGATTTGTGCGGTTACCGTCAGTGTTGTCCAGATCCGCAGCAGTAAACAGTATGGTGACGCCATGGTGCAAAGGCTCTCGCTGGAGCTGGCGAGCAAGATTGTCAAAAGTGAGTCGCTTATTGATACCAGCGGGCAGATTAATCGCCAGACCTTAAAAGGATTGTTTAATCACCTGATGACGCTCAACCCCAGCGTGGAGCTGTATCTGATTTCACCGTCAGGTGAAATACTTGCTGATGCCGCACCGCCCGGGCATATCCAGCGGCAGAAAATTAGCGTGCAGCCGATCCAGGATTTCCTTAACTCAGATGCGTTGCCCGTCTATGGCAACGATCCGCGTAGCAGCCAGCAAAAGGTATTCAGCGCAGCGCCGGTTTTATATAACGGTGAGCTACATGGCTATTTGTACATTATTCTGCAGGGTGAAGACCTGAATATGCTGGCGAATACCGCCTGGCAAAAAACGCTCTGGAATACCGTGGCCTGGACGTTAATACTGGTTTTATTAGCTGGTGCAATCGCTGGATTCCTAGTGTGGCGATGGGTGACGAATCCAGTGAAAAGGCTGACTGGGCAGGTGGTCAAACTGGAACAGGACAGCATTAGCGTCATCAAACAGCTGGCGCAAAAAAATCCCGAACCGGTACCGGAGAATGAAATAGCGCTGCTGAACAATGCGTTTATCGAGTTAGCGCAGAAAATTGCCCAGCAGTGGGATTTATTAGCAGACAGCGATCGTCAGCGCAGAGAGTTTATTGCCAATATTTCGCACGATTTACGCACGCCGTTGACTTCACTGTTGGGGTATCTGGAAATGCTGTCGCTGAAAGCCGATACGATGACGCCTGAGGAAAATCGGCATTATCTTAGCATCGCGCTGCGCCAGGGGCATAAAGTTCGCCATCTGTCACAACAGCTGTTTGAGCTGGCAAGGCTGGAGCATGGCGGTATAAAACCGCAGCGTGAACGTTTTGCTATTGGTGAATTGATCCAGGACGTGGCACAGAAATTTGATCTCCCTGTTGCCACGCGTCATTTGCAGTTGCACCTTGACGTAACGGGGCCGTTACCGCTGGTGAATGCCGATTTATCGATGATAGAAAGAGTCGTGACGAATTTGCTGGATAATGCTATCCGTCATACGCCTGACGGAGGCGAAGTACGGCTAAAAGTCTGGCGTGATGAAGACCGTTTATTAGCCGAAGTGCAGGACAGTGGGCCAGGGGTAGAAGAAGCTGTGCGAGAAGTATTGTTTCAGCGCCCGACCGCGTTAATTCCCCGTGAGCAGCGGGCTGAGCGCGGCGGTCTGGGCTTACTGATCGTGCGTAGAATGCTCGAGCTGCATGGAGGGGATATCCATCTGGTTAGCTCAACGGCAGGGGCTTGCTTCCGTTTCTCGTTGCCGCTGGCGGATTCTCCTCTGAGTAGCTGACGGTGAAATTCCGGAGTAAAGAGGGTTTTGGCATTGTACCCATGGGCATTGCGTAAAAGTTGGTAGGTTGTCAGTGATAATGAGAATTTTTATCATACATAGGTAATTCATCAACTTATCTTCGATGAGCGCAAGGAGATCGTATGTCACAGGATGCCGACAACCTGTATATCGCCAGGACCAAAGCAGTTGCTGGCTGCTTTTCAATGTTTTTACTGATGTTTGGCCTCACGTTTACCCCGTTGTTTTTCCCCGCGAGTCAGGACCTGCTTGCCAAAGGGTTACTTTTTCCGCTGCTGTTTGCGCTGGAATTTGTTGTGCTGGTTCCGCTGTATTATTTCTTCTTTAGAAAAAGAGAGGGACTGGGCAAAGGCATTTTCAACGCCAGGTGGTTTGCCATTTTGTTCGCGGCGCTGCTGTTTATTCAGCTTATCCTGCCATTGATTTTGGGTCTCAGACAAACTGAAGCGTGGGTGACCAGCCAAATATCCTTAAGTAGTTATGCGTTGTGGTTATCTACGTTGACCCTGATATTTATCGCGCCAGTTTATGAAGAAATTGTTTTCAGAGGCTGTTTATTCAACGCGTTCCAGTACTGGTTCAATAATAAAACCTGGCTGTCGTCAGTGGTGGTATCGGTCATTTTTGCCATCATGCATACGCAGTATGTGGATCTACGCACGTTGCTGATGTTGTTTCTTGTGTCGCAGGTGTTGATCCTGGCCAGACTGAAAAGCAACGGTCTGTTGATGCCAATTTTGCTGCATATAGTGATGAACGGGACGGTTGTTGCTCTGCAGATGGCGGCTCAGACGTTACAGCCAGGGTGATGAAGGTGATGCCCGGAACCCGGGCATCGTGGATTATACGTGCAGACGATGGTGCAAACGCGCACCGACCAGCAACGCCAACACCAGCATCAGGGCGATAAATCCGCCCACACCGTTCCAGCCATAGCTGTGCCAGAACACACCGCCCAGCGTACCGGCAATACTGGATCCCAGATAATAGCTGAACAGATACAGGGAAGAAGCCTGGCCTTTAGCGCGTTTTGCTCGTGGTCCAATCCAACTGCTTGCTACGGAGTGCGCGGCAAAGAACCCGGCTGAAAAGAGCAGCATCCCGGCGAAGATCAGCCATAGCGATGTGAACAGGGTCATTAACAGTCCAACCAGCATCACGCCTGTTGAAAAGAGCATTACCGGGCCACGGCCATAACGAGTGGTCATAGAACCCGCCTTTGGCGAACTCCAGGTCCCAGTCAGATACGCCACAGATAACAAACCTACAACCGCCTGGCTGAGCTCCCACGGGGAGAGCATCAGGCGGTAGCCGATGTAATTAAACAGCGTGACAAACGACCCCATCAACAAAAAACCTTCCGCAAACAGCAGCGGCAAACCTTTGTCGCGCCAGTGCAAGCGGAAGTTGATAAACAACGTTTTCGGGCGCAGCGACGTAGGTCTGAAATGACGGGATTCCGGTAAGATTTTCCAGAACATCAGTGCAGAGGCAAGGGCAAAACAGCCGATCGCCGCCAGCGCGATACGCCAGTTAAAAAAGTCGGTAAACACGCCGCTAATTAAGCGACCACTCATTCCGCCAATCGAGTTACCGCTGATATACAGGCCCATTGAGAAGGCGACGAAACTGGGATGAATTTCTTCACTCAGATAGGTCATCCCTACCGCCGCGACGCCGCTCAGTGAAAGTCCTATCAGAGCACGCATGATTAAAATACCGTGCCAGCTGGTCATCATCGTTGAAAGCAGCGTACAACAAGAGGCGAGCAGCAGCGCGGTAACCATCACCGGCTTGCGGCCAATAGCATCTGAAAGTGGGCCGGTAAACAGCAACCCTATCGCCAGCATCGCCGTTGAGATGGAAAGCGAAATACTGCTGCTGGCGGGAGAGACCCCAAACTCGTGCGAAAGCACTGGCAGTATGGGTTGTACGCAATAGAGGAGGGCAAAAGTCGCCAGCCCGGCGGAAAACAGCGCCAGCGTGACGCGCATAAATGGGGATGTTCCGCGTTTGATAAAACCATCCGGCGGGGTAACTATCTGTTCATCAACATCGCTTGTTGGCGCGGTATCGACAGTTGTTGTACGGCTCACTTGAAATCCTTGCTCATTCAATTACGTCTACAGGACCAGCCATAAGAGTATGAAAATCACAATATTCTGTCTAATATATTAATAATCTCAAATAATATTTTAAAAATATGAATATCGAACTGCGTCATTTACGTTACTTTGTGGCCGTTGCCGAAGAGCTGCATTTTGGTCGGGCGGCGGCGCGGTTAAACATTTCGCAACCGCCGCTAAGCCAGCAGATCCAGATCCTTGAACAGCAGGTTGGCGCCCGGTTACTTGCCCGAACTAACCGTAGCGTGGCGCTGACCTCTGCCGGAAAGCAGTTTCTGGCGGACAGTCGGCAGATCCTCGGGCTGGTTAATGAAGCCGCCGCCAGGGCTGAGCGTTTGCATCTGGGAGAAGCAGGGGAATTGCGTATTGGCTTTACGTCGTCCGCGCCGTTTATCAAAGCGGTTTCAGATACGTTATCTCTGTTTCGCCAAAGCTACCCGGCAGTGCATATGCAAACCCGTGAAATGAACACACGTGAGCAAATTGCCCCGCTCAATGAAGGAACGCTGGATTTGGGACTTCTGCGCAATACGCAGCTACCGGATACGCTGGAGCGTGAAATCATTCTGCATGAACCACTGATGGCAATGATCCCACGTGCGCATCCGTTGGCGCAAAAACCCGTGGTTACGTTGGCCGAACTGGCGAATGAGCCATTTGTCTTTTTTGACCCCCATGTGGGGACAGGGTTGTATGACGATATTCTGGGCCTGATGCGTCGCTATGGACTGAAACCGACGATTGCGCAGGAGGTTGGTGAGGCGATGACTATCATTGGGCTGGTGGCCGCAGGATTAGGGGTTTCTATACTTCCTGCTTCTTTTAAACGGGTGCAGCTGTATGAAATGTGTTGGATCCCGATAGCGGAAGAAGATGCTGTCTCGGAAATGTGGTTAGTGTGGCCAAAGCATCATGAGCAAAGTCACGCCGCGCAACGCTTTCGCGAGCAGCTTCTGGCGGCCGTTCAGAGCGGTTAATTTAGTTTAAAAATGGGCGAAAATGTGCAGTAAATCACAAGGCTAAGTAAAAAGTTGACGGAAGCCATTGAAGTGCTTCACCATAGCCCGCAGATTATTTCGGAGCGCGAAAATAAAGGGAGTAAGTGGTGGTTGCTGATAGTCAGCCTGGGCATATCGATCAAATTAAGCAGACCAATGCGGGCGCGGTTTATCGCCTGATTGATCAGCTGGGTCCGGTATCGCGTATTGATCTCTCTCGCCTGGCACAATTGGCGCCTGCCAGCATTACCAAAATTGTCCGCGAAATGCTCGAAGCGCATCTGGTGCAAGAGCTGGAAATCAAGGAAGCGGGGAGCCGTGGGCGTCCAGCCGTTGGGCTGGTTGTCGAAACGGAGGCCTGGCACTACTTATCCATTCGTATCAGTCGCGGCGAGATTTTTCTGGCGCTACGCGATCTGAGCAGCAAACTGGTGGTTGAAGATTGTCTTGAAATGGCGCTGGTCAGCGAAATACCGTTGCTGGATCGCGTGATAACGCAGGTCGATCAGTTTTTCATCCGCCACCAGCAAAAGCTGGAGCGCTTAACCTCCATTGCCATCACCTTACCCGGCATTATTGATACTGAAAACGGTATCGTTCATCGCATGCCATTTTACGAAGATGTCAAAGAGATGCCGTTGGGCGAAGCGCTTGAGAACCATACCGGTGTGCCGGTGTATATTCAGCACGATATCAGCGCCTGGACGATGGCCGAGGCGCTTTTTGGCGCATCGCGCGGTGCGCGTGACGTCATTCAGGTGGTGATCGATCATAACGTGGGTGCCGGGGTGATCACTGACGGCCATTTGCTGCATGCAGGCAGCAGTAGCCTGGTGGAGATTGGCCATACGCAGGTCGATCCCTACGGTAAACGCTGCTACTGCGGCAACCATGGTTGTCTGGAAACAATCGCCAGCGTCGACAGCGTGCTCGAATTGGCGCAGGTGCGGCTGAAGCAGTCAATGAGTTCTTCTCTACATGGACAACCGTTAACGGTAGACGCGCTGTGTCTGGCGGCCATGCAGGGTGATTTATTGGCGAAAGATATCATTAGCGGCGTCGGGACCCACGTCGGTCGAATTCTTGCCATCATGGTGAATTTGTTCAACCCGCAAAAGATATTGATTGGCTCTCCGCTCAGTAAAGCGGCAGATATCTTGTTCCCAACCATCGCTGACAGCATTCGTCAGCAGGCGCTTCCGGCTTACAGTCAGCATATAGTCGTTGAAAGTACCCAGTTTACCAATCAGGGGACGATGGCAGGGGCGGCACTCGTGAAGGACGCGATGTATAACGGTTCTTTGTTGATTCGTCTATTACAGGGTTAACATTTTTTAACTGTTGTACGAAAAATTGCGCTATCTCAAGCTGATCCTGGTCGTCATACCTTAGACTTTCTCCACTGTTTTATTTTCCTGACTTATATTTTCAAAGCATAACGGTGGAGTTAGTGATGCTGAAGCGTTTCTTTATTACAGGTACAGACACTTCTGTTGGGAAGACCGTGGTTTCCCGCGCATTACTACAAGCGTTAGCGTCAGGGGGTAAAAGCGTTGCAGGTTACAAACCTGTAGCCAAAGGCAGCAAAGAGACGCCTGAAGGTCTGCGCAACAAAGATGCACTGGTACTGCAAAGTGTGTCATCTATCGAGCTGCCCTATGAGGCGATTAACCCAATTGCGTTGAGCGAAGATGAAAGTAGCGTGGCGCATAGTGGTCCGGTCAATTACACCCTGTTATCCAACGGTCTCGCAAGCCTCAGCGAAAAAGTCGATCACGTTGTCGTGGAAGGCACCGGAGGCTGGCGGAGCTTGATGAACGATCTGCGTCCGTTATCGGAGTGGGTGGTGCAGGAACAACTGCCGGTGCTGATGGTAGTGGGTATCCAGGAAGGCTGTATTAATCATGCGATCCTCACCGCGCAGGCGATAGCCAGCGACGGACTGCCGTTGATTGGCTGGGTTGCGAATCGCATTAATCCTGGGCTGGCGCATTATGCGGAAATCATTGATGTGCTGGGTAAAAAATTACCTGCACCGCTGATCGGTGAACTGCCTTATCTGCCTCGTGCAGAGCAGCGTGAACTGTCGCAGTACATCCGCCTGTCAATGCTCGGCAGCGTGCTGTCGGTAGATAGAGTCGTGGCGTAACGTACGCGACAGCACCGACGCCAGGACACAGGCAATCAGTAATCCGGGGAGCAGGCGATACTCCCCGGTCATTTCACAAACCATCAACGTCGACATTATTGGTGCATGCGTGGTAGCCGCCAGCAGCGTGGCCATCCCCGTTAATCCCAGCAAAATGGCAATTTCATCCGAGCCCGGAAGCCATAATCCCCATACCTGACCCAGCAGCATGCCCACCGATAAGCCGACAAACAGCGTTGGCGTAAACACGCCACCCGGCGCACCGGATCCACTGCTGGCAAGCACCGCCAGTAATTTGCAGATAAAAATCCCGCTAACCACGGCCAGCAGCGGTGGCGAAAGTAAATATGACTGCACCACGCTGTAGCCATTACCCCAGACCGCTGGCGTGAGCAATGAAAGCAGGCCAACGATCAGCCCGCCAAGCGCCAGTTGCCACGGCGGCGAGAGTTTTAAGCGCAAAAATACATTATGGCTGGCAGTCATCAACCACATGAAGAGCGGTCCGCAGATGCCAGCAGCCAGACCGGTGCTGACAATCATAACGTATTCCAGAGCATGTAATTCCCGCGACAGGTGCACGGTATACAGCAGCGCATTGCTGTCGCTAAGCAGATTGGTGGTGAGTAATGCGACTACGGCGGATACCACTACCGGTCCCAGTGAGGCGAGGATCAGCGTGCCAAACAATACTTCGGCAATAAATAAACTGCCCGCCAGCGGGGCATGATAGGCTCCAGCCATACCTGCAGCGGCGCCGCAGGCAATCCATAACTTCCATTCTGTACGCGGGGTAAAGCGTTGAGCAAAGCAGGAGGCCGCCAGGGCCGCCAGTAAAATCATGGCACCTTCACGTCCGATGGCGCTCCCGCTGGCGACGACCAGTAACGATGCCAGCGATTTCACCAGACTTGCACTGACGTCAAATTGCCCGTCGGTTTGCAGGGCTTCCATATAATCAGTGGGAGCCTGTGGACGTAAACGGTTAAATTTTTGCCAGCCCCACAGTAGTAATCCCGCTGCCAGACCGCCGAGCGCAGGTGTCAGCATACGCCTTAAAGGCGAAAGGTTTGTCGCTGCGTTGACCAGACTCCCCGTGTTGTTGCTCAGAAACAACCATTCGAGAAGCAGCATGGCATGACGAAATCCTGCGACGGCCAGCGCAGCAAGGACGCCAATCAACGCGGCGATCAGCAGGCGGCGGAACATGGCACGCAGGTCAGGGTAAGCATGTAAATGATGCATGAGTGGCCAGACTGGAAAATTCAGACGCTCTATTTTGCGGCTATTAGGCAACAGAAGCAAAAGCTCAGCGTGCGCAACAGGATGCACCACAGGCAGGACGCATCCTACCTGTGACGAAATTAACGAAACAAAGGCTTATCGGCTACCGGGATCAGTAACTGTGATTGCCACTGTGCCAGCGTCAGACGCGCCAGCTCACCCAGCGCCTGGTAGAACGGGTGGTCGGCTTTTTCGATTAACACATTAAGGAAGCGCGATGACCATGGGAACAGATGCCAGGCCAGCAGTTGTTCGCACTCGGTGTGGCTTTCGTTCTCAGCAAGCCAGGCCGTCAGCAACAGCAGTGAACCAAAGTGATCTTCTGGCTCATTTTGCTGCATGGCAAACTGGATGCCGTTGTCCCGCATCCACTGACGCAAAGCCAGCGTGGAGTCGCCAAACAACACGTTTTCACGATCCAGCCAGACGGATCCCCAGGGCGGAGAAGGGAGCGCATAGGGGCCAACAAACAGACGTTGCCAGGCCTGTGGGAGAGACTCATCGGCCTCAGCCTGAAACTGTGCGACCAACGGCGAAAGCGTTGTCTTTTCAAGCGGCCACTGCGCCTGCCAGCCATCGGTTCTTAACGCACTGACCAGTGCCGAAGCTTCGGCACTGTCTGGGGCATAATAAAACAGCGCGCCGAGCACACGCGCTGCAGTAGAAAAGTTGTCTCGTTGTGAAAAATGGGTCATGCAAACAATCCTGAATAGTGCGGGTTGCCCCGCACCCGAAAGTTAACCTGCAACAGCCATTCCGACTGTGATATGTAAACCGTAAAACAATCCGCGGCCAATGATTTCACCGACAAGCACCAGAATTAACCCGAGCGCCAACCCGCCAACGGACGGTCCTTTGCGACGGATCAACGGACATATCCAGCAACCCAGACCCGCAGCCAGCAGCAGGACACGCCAGACCTGTAAACTGCCGTAGTCGGGAACCAGTGCGCTGGCATATTGTACCGAACTGTGGATCTCGCCGAGTGACAGTCCCTGCAGCACAATAACCACCACGGTCACCAGCAGGGCCAGCACGCTGATACCGGCGAATCTGGCGGCGTTAAAAGAAACACCTGCAGCACGCAGCAGCAGAGCGGCAAAAAGCGGTCCAGTGAGCAGCATCGTCATGAAAAATGCCAGTGTGGTATAGCCATTATACCAGGTTGGGACGGTGTCTATCTGGTAGACGTTGGTCATCGCAAAGACAAATACCAGGCCCAGCAGCATGCTCAATAGCAGCCAGATTTTACCTAACGCTGCGGGCATTTTACCGAGAAATGCCACCAGCCACCACAAGCCACCGACGGCGAAAAACAGTGAACCACTGGCGATTTCGTTACTCAGCGCCGATGCGCCAATTCTGTTCAGCGAGTTTAACGCGCGCAGCGGCGAACCTAAATGCATGACCGAGGCGAGAAAGGCGATACCCATCACCAGCCAGAGAAAAAACATACTGCGAACGATACGCTGTTTTACCAGCTCGTCTTTAGCGGTCAGCCAGCTGTAACCACTTACGATCAGCGCCCCTGCTACGCACTGGCCCAGCACCGTGAACAGTACCAGCGGCCATTCATGCCATCCATTTCCCATTTTACACCTCTTTTGGATTAGCCAGAAAACCCGTGGTATCCCCGGTCGGGCGGCAATTGGCGTTTGGTTTGATCACAATATTTGGTTTGGTGAAGTGCGCACCCGGCAGCGGGGCGACGGCAGCCAGTTCACCATGTTTTTTGCGCAGTTCGTCGATGGGGCCAAAATCCAGCGCACGCAGCGGACAGGACTCGACGCAGATGGGCTTTTTGCCGTCTGCCACGCGGTCATGACAGCCATCGCACTTGGTCATATGTCCTTTCGCAGCATTGTACTGTGGCGCACCGTATGGGCAGGCCATATGACAGTAGCGACAGCCAATGCAAACGTCTTCATCGACCACCACAAAACCATCCTCACGCTTATGCATAGCCCCACTAGGACAAACCTTGGTGCAGGCCGGATCCTCGCAGTGGTTACAGGAGATAGAGAGATAGTAGGCAAAAACGTTCTGGTGCCAGACGCCGTTGTCTTCCTGCCAGTCACCACCTGCGTATTCGTAAATCCGCCGGAAACTGACGTCAGGAGTGAGGTCTTTGTAGTCTTTGCAGGCCAGCTCGCAGGTTTTGCACCCGGTGCAACGACTGGAATCAATAAAAAATCCATACTGAGTTGTCATGGGTTAGTCCTTAAACCTTCTCGATCTCGACCAGATTAGTATGCTGTGGGTTGCCTTTTGCCAGCGGTGAAGGGCGCTGTGTTGTCAGCGTATTGACGCAGGCGCCATGGTCAATCTTGTCGCCGGCCATATCTGCATCGTGCCATGCACCCTGGCCCATTGCGCTGACGCCAGGCAGGATCCGTGGCGTCACTTTGGCCGGAATACGTACTTCCCCGCGATCGTTAAAGACCCGCACCATATCGCCATTTGCAATACCACGCTTTTGGGCATCGACGGGATTGATCCACACTTCCTGACGACAGGACGCCTGCAGAACATCGATATTGCCGTAGCTGGAGTGCGTACGGGATTTGTAATGAAAGCCAAACAACTGCAGCGGAAATGCGCTGCGTTTGGGATCGTCCCACCCTTCAAAAGTGGAGGCGTAGACGGGAAGCGGGCTAATTACTTCGTCCTTCTGCAATTCCCAGGTGCTGGCAATTTTTGCCAGTCGGCTGGAGTAAATTTCAATCTTTCCTGACGGAGTTTTTAGTGGATTTGCCTGCGGATCGTCGCGGAATTTTTTATAAGCGACAAAATGCCCGTTAGGATCTTTGCGTTTATAGATCCCCATTTTTTTCAGCTCGTCATAAGAAGGGAGCGCGGGGTCCTTGGCCAGCATTTTTGCATACAGATACTGGAGCCACTGTTCCTGAGTACGGCCTTCCGTAAACCGTTGATAGATATCATTGCCAAGGCGTTTGGCGACTTCGCTCATTATCCAGTAGATCGGTTTGCGTTCGAACTTCGGTGACGTCGCGGGTTGAATAAAAATGAGGTATCCCATGTTGCCTGCATAGTCGTTAGGAATGATGTCTTCCTGTTCGACGGTCATTAGGTCCGGCAGCAGAATATCGGCATATTTCGCCGAAGATGTCATGAAATTTTCGATGACCACTATCATTTCGCATTTCGTATCATCCTGAAGGATCTCATGCGTTTTATTGATATCTGAGTGCTGATTAGTAATGGTGTTGCCCGCGTAGTTCCAGATAGACTCCACTGTCAGACGGATGGACGGACTTGAAGTAGTTGACTCAACGCTACTTAAGGTCCTGATATGACTGACATTAACCATGACAATACTGTATATCCATCCAGTTCTTTCTCTGGGTCTCCCTATCTGTATCAGCAAGTCTACACCCCAAGTCCTGACACAAGGCTGACACAAATCAATCTACTCGGCGTAGCTAAGCCTCAGTTAGTCCGTAGAGCCAATGGTCGATATACTATCCGCTTCAGACTCAAGGGACAGACCACACCGTTTCTTTCAGTATCGACCCGCAGCACAAACAGGAGAGTAGCCACAATGCGTCAGAGAGAGCTTGCAGCCACAGCTAAGGCCTTCATGTTGGATAGACCTGAAGTCTCGCTACAGGAGCTTACAGAGCACCTCCGGTCTATGGCTGAGCAGTTCCTGACAGACGCTAGTGACGATTACTGGAATGGACTTGAGGTCGCTACTTTGGTCGACGAGAAGTCCAACCTGAAGGAGCTAGCCGCTACGCAAGCCTTAAGTCTGGACCAGCAGAAGGGCATAAGGTTAGCGCTTGAAGTCCTGACCGCAGCACAGCAGAGGGTAGACACTGGTGATACCTCTGGTCTGATTAAGCTGATTGATGATAATAACCATACTGATTACTCAACTATAGGCGACTCTACGTCAATTCTGAAGAATGAGCAGGGGGATAGACCAGTAGTTTTCACACAGGAGCGCCAACCTGAGGTCACTATCTGTAGTTTTTCTGAGCTAGTGTCCTCGCTGCTGGCTGAGAAGGTCCAGACCCTGAAGTCCTCCAGCTACAAGGACCTCTCGTCCTCACTGAATACCGTCTCCCGGTTCCTGCCTGAAGACATGGACCTGATGTCTCGCTCTGAGTGGCTGGCTGTCAGGGACGCTATGCTGGCTTCTGAGGTGAGACCGTCGACGATTAACAAGCTGCTGACTAAGGCGAAGATGTGTCTGGACTATGGCCTGATGAATGGGCAACTTGAGGGCCGCAACCCGATTGAGCGCATGAAGTTAACTAAGGATGTAGACTCCAAGCGTAGAGCATTCACTGACGAGGAGCTGGAGAGACTTCTTGTCCGGGTAGAGGCTGAGTATCAGTTCACGCGACACACCGCTCACACGACCTCTGAGGCTCGCAGATGGGCGACTCTGGTATCTGTGGTCACTGGAGCTAGGTCTGCTGAGGTCTGCCACCTGATTAAACGTGACATTGTAACGATTGATAAGATGGTCTGTATCGACATTAATGAAGATGGGGACGGGAAGTCCGTAAAGAACAAGCATTCAGTCCGACTTGTACCGCTGACCGATGGCGCTTATGGGTTTGACCTGACGTCCTTTCTGTCGTGGGTAGACGCTCAGCCTGATGATGGTCCTCTCTTCGGGATGACACCGAGCGCCTACTCTAGCTGGTTTAACTCTCGGGTCCTGACTGAGGCCCTGCCAGACGCCGATAACGTCTCGCTTCATAGTCTGAGGCATTGGCTGGCGACCCGTATGAAAGAGCGTGGTGTCAATCTGGTGGACGCTCAGGGCATCTTAGGTCATAGCTCGCAGTCAATCACTTACGACCTGTACGGGAAGGGGCACGCGGTTGGACGTCTGGCTGATGCGCTAAATCTGGCACTGGTAGGGATGTGAGTGGAGAATCGTAATGGTTAAAGAGTTTAAAGTCCGTAAAGAAAATAAGCCGTCATATGAATGTATGATTACTGCTGAAACCTGTTTGGGGTTAGCAGGTCTGGCGACCGAGGAGTGGGAGCGTGAGCACCATTATCGTACAGGTATCATATTCACTGCCTTTACTATTGAGGCTATGTTCATCTTCTATAGAAAACAGGTTGACCCCGGTTACGATAAGACGAAACCAGAGTGCAGAAAGACAATGCACAAGAAAACGTTAAAATTGTGCGGCTTTACTAATTATATGGGGACAAAACCTTATCAAATTATCAAAGAGTGTCTTGAGGTAAGAGATGCAATTGCTCACGGCGATTCGTACACTTCCAGCTATAATTTCTCAGCGGATCATTTGGATAACCAAGACGATATTGCAAGAGGTGTCTTGGCGGTAAACTCCGAACAATTCCGGGGATTAACTGCCGACCTCCTTAAGAAATACATTGAGATGGCAAAGCATATTGACCATGAGATTTATGATAACGGTTACAGGCCTTCTGAAGAGGACCTTCCGGCAGCCGAGCGTAGAAACCTGATGTTAGCTTTCGGGGTCAGTGGGGTGTCAATGTGGCCTAGCGTCTGAACGTAGGGGCTTAACTAGCATTTTAAGGATAGATATGGTTCTGCGAAATATTATAATTGATATAGTTTACAAGGGTTACAATTAGCGGGCATTATACCTCACTATAGGGAAGGGGACTAAACTATCACTATAGGGGACCCCTAGCCCTCGACCCATACACACATTCATTTAGTCTCAGGCTTCCGGTAGCGGACCGATTGGAAACCATCCGCATACGCCTAGTGTTAAATCACCTTTGTCTGAGACCATTCCCTTTAACGTAGGTTATCTTCCCTTTTGACAGGCGGGGAGCAGAAGACCACATCCGACTTTAAGTTGGCTCTGTGATAATCGCTGCGCGGATAACTGAAGAACCAAGACACCATTGCTGAGGTCTGCCATCCATTTGTGGACAGGCGGAAACTCAAAGAGGTTAGACCAGTGGTGGTGTCTGAGGTTGGAACTTTGAGTCTGACCAGCAGGCTTGAGGAGACCATGAGTTTATCTTGTTATGGATTGTGTTATCACAATTCCAATAAGAAGAACTTTAAGTCCAGCCTCCAGTCCTGTCAGCCCGAAGTAAACTATGGTCGCTATGATGTGGTCTCCACGCTTCGGGTCTCACTGGAAGTACTGAACACTTTCGCGTCAAGTTCTCCGAAGTTCATTCCTGTTTGACTAAACTATCACTATAGGGACCATATCTCGCCTCTGACCTCCTGAGAGACGGCAAGCGAGAAACCGTGGTCCACGCTAGCAAGCTAGCCACCAGCCTAAGGCAAGACAACCTCTGGTCAGCCTGTGTGTTCTTTGGTCTCGTGACTTAAGTCTATCACCACACACGCTCGGACATGCTGTCGAACCTTCATCTCTATGGTCATCGCAGACCACTAACCCCAATTACCTCAAGTCATTCTGTTTGCGTCCTGTTGCCTGCTGGTCTCCCTTTACGTGGGGGCTTGAGTAGGTCAGTAGGGTGCGACTTCAGGGTGCAAACAAAAGGAGTACACGTAAATGTCTCAACAAGTAGTCATCTTTAACAATGAATTCTCTATGTCTTCCTATGAGTTCCTGACGACTGTTATCAATCCTGCTCGTTCAGAAGCTGGCGAGGCTCCGGTCCGTAATGACCAATTCTTAGCCCGTGTCCGCGATGAGCTGGACGATTGCAAAACTTTTGCGACCGCTCTGATTACACCTACAGGTGGTGGTCGTCAGATGGAATCAATCACGCTGACCGGAGACCAATTGTTACTGGTCGGTATGCGCGAGTCTAAAGCTGTGCGTCGCAAAGTCCTTGACTACATCCGACGAATTGAGAAGGACAAGCAATTACTGGAAGACCAGAAGACGCGAGCAGCCACTCAGTCCGCTAACCGTCGAGGCGTGACTTGGGGCGACTACTGCAAAACCTATGGTCTACCCGCTCAGAAGCTAATGTCCGCACTTCTTCAGCATCGTGGCCTCTTTCGTAAGAACCCTATCAGTAACGAGTGGTCTGTAAATCCGAAGTATTCCGACTGCTTTCGTATCATTAAGCCGTCAGACCAGAAGTTCTCAGCGGGTGGTTATAACTTTCGCTTCAACGCTAAGGGATTGGAGGTCTTCGGTAAGCCTGCGATAGTCGATAAACTGCGAGGCATCCTTATTGCCTTCACTGGCACCGACCAGCAGAAGCAAGAGCACCTCCTGAAGCAGGCCCAATCCGGCAAGCTGGAGGGACTCTAAGATGATTGACCCGCGCACACCTGAGGGTCGCATGACTCTCCGTTACCGTGGTTATCGGACTGAAGTCATCCTGAAGGAGCTTGGTCTAGACCCGGAAGATGAGACCCGCCAGCACCAATCACGAGACGAGCTAATAGCCCAACTGGTCGCTATGAAACTGCCGCCTAACCGTTAGCAGCTCACCTGCTCAATACCTAATTTTAAACCTTTTGAGATGACCGATGCGGGGAGACGCCGCAGGACTAAACACGCCTGTGGTCGACCGATAGTCTCAACCCTCAAGGGGAGTAATTACTATGTCTAGCAAAGCTAGTGCGTTATTCAATAACCAAGACTGGAAACTGTCAGTCACCGACATCAATCTCTATGAAAATACTGTGAGTCTGGACGGTCAGTCCTATCCGCTGTCGCTCGCTATCAAGACCCTCATTCCGGGCTACCTGTCAGGCCTGCCGTCTACCAGCCGTGAGTCTATGGAGTTACTGGAAGCTCTGGCTGAAGCTGGCGTAGCTATTGGTAACTTCTTCAGTAATGACCTGATGATCGCCTACCAACGTCGCCAGCAGAACAAGCGAGCCGAGGCTGAGCGTATCGCTAAAGAGCAGCGCATTCAGGCTGAGCGTATGCGTGAAGAGAACATGACCGATGCAGAGTGGCAGAAAGAGCTACAGCGCCGCGAACAGGTCAAAGCTGAACGCCGGACCTATGGTGAGAACCTGCGCAGTGCTACCCATTCCGCTGGTCGCTCCCGTGCCGCTATCGTCGCTGACATTGAGTCAGGCGGTAACTGGATGGACAGCCTCTAAGACACAGACACACAAGTGGTCCTGACCCGATGTCGGGACCCACAGTATCTAAAACTAATTTAGGAGATTGATTATTATGACCATGATTAAAGATAGCTATCAGTTCGGCATTGAGCCAGTACGTATCACCGACACCGACAACATTCAGGTTAACGAAGGTCTGCCAACTAACGCTGACCCACAGGTCTATGCCCTCCAGTTAGCTAAGACGGTTAAGGCTATGCTGAACGGTGTACTTAAAGACGCTCAGGATAACATTCCGTTCCCTGTAGAAGTCCTGCCTACCCGCAATAGCCTGCCTACCCCAATCATCGCCCACACTCTGGCTGACCGCTCTGTGGTCGTTCCTGTCCGTGGTGGTAAGCGACCTGAAGTCGTGACCGTTCCGTCTGGACAAGAAATCGTGGTCGAACCAATCGAGCAGGCTATTCTCATCTCTGAGCAGACCAAGCTCTGGGACGCCAAGTCATCCACCGGATTCACTCAGGGCACACTCCAGCAGGACGCTATGAACATCTGTGAGAATGTGGTCCGTACCATCAACGCTCGCATGGTTGACGTTCTGGAGTCCTCCAAGCTGCTGAAGACCGTAGAGCTGCCAGTCCTGACTGGAAGCCTGACCACTAAGGCAGACGCTATCATGGACGCTCTGTTTGAGAACACCGAGTCCTCTTTCGGCTCTGAAGTGTCTGATTACGGCATCATCGCCCATGAGTCCCAACTGAAAGCGCTGTCCCGTCTGGCTGCTAAACAGGGCTTCTCTGGTGAAGACGCTATCGTGGATATGCTGGGTACCGACATCGCGTATTACAACGGTGAGGACAAAGGTGTGTTCATGCTGGCTAAACGCTTCACGGCCCTGAGCTTCGGCTGCTTCCGTCACGACGGTGAGAATATTACGGTCGTCCTTTCACGTGATGGCGACTCTCAGTCCCACGACTTGGAAATCCTCGGTAAAGTGTTCGTTGTCGCTGAAGCTGCTACGACCATCAAGATGGGCACTGGCTCAGCTACTGCCGTCCTGCCTGTAGTCAAACGCCTGAAGTTCACCAAGACCGAAGCGTAAGACCAATGGGTAAGAGCATTAGTAAAGGCTTCAGGTCCATCGCCAAGGGCCTGACAGGTGGTGGTGGGACTCAAGGTGGGGCTTCGGTCCCGCCTCCTGTAGCTCCTCCTGTAGCTCCTCCAGATGACGCTCAGCAAGCTGTAGTCGATACCCAAGGTCAGGAGACCGAGGGAGGTAAGACCAATGGGTAAGAGGTAAGTCTGGACTGAATATCAGCAGGACTTCAGGTGGTGGCCTGTCACTGTGATTAACTAACTACGGTCTGGACTAATGGTCTGGGCCTTATTACTGGTATGGTAGTATACAGGCGAAGGAGGAGCCAATGTCTATGACTTCCGCAGACCTAAGGTCCCTCCTGACTCTGGTCTATAAACTCGTGTTCCTCTCTGTGGGCCTCTATATGGTCCTCTCCGGTCGACTCGGTGTAAATGTATTCGACACTCTGCCTAAGGCTGTGGGTGGGCTTCTGGGGGCTTAGGTTTGGACTCACAGTGGGACCGATGGTTTCTGACAGAAAAATGTGAATGACCATCTAATACATTAAGCCAGCAGACTTCCCCCCATAGGCCCACCTCAAGTCCAGACCGAGGCCACCGGGGGTCCTGACCAGCCGTCTAGACATCCCGTCTAATGACACAAGTCTGGCACAAAGAATGACACAAGGTCTTGACTCAATGCAGGACCTCAGGCCTACTAAGGGTCCGCTTCAAGTCCTTGAAGTTCCAGATAAATTTAATCGGTACATCAAGCTTATCTTTACCGCGCACGCCATCGCGGGTTGCGGTCATTTCCGGACCCCGGGCGATGGCGTCGGTCCAGCTAAAGCAGGATATCTGGGTCTTGATGGGATTATCCGGCAGCGGCATGCGTTCAATCGTGATGGTGTAGGTTGATTCTCGCGCACCGCTATTGCCGCCGTTGATGCCAACGTTGCCGGTCAGGATTGGCAGCATTGCGATCGCGCGCGAAGTCAGTTCGCCGTTAGCCTGACGTTGTGGACCCCAACCCTGACAAATATACGCCGGTTTTGTACTACCGATTTCCCGTGCCAGTTTAATGATGCGCTCGGCCGGGATCCCTGTGACATGCGAGGCCCATTGGGGCGTTTTAGCGACACCGTCATCGCCATTGCCAAGTATATAGGCCTTGTAATGTCCGTTAGCGGGAGCGTCAGAGGGTAGGGTTTTCTCGTCATAACCGACGCAATATGTGTCGAGGAACGCCTGGTCGACGAGATCTTCGTTAATCAGGACCCAGGCGATTCCCGCCACCAGTGCGGCATCGGTTCCCGGACGGATAGGGATCCACTCATCTTCACGACCCGCAGCGGTATCGGTATAACGCGGGTCGATGACGATCATGCGGGCGTTAGAACGCTCCCGGGCCTGCTCAAGGAAGTATGTTATGCCACCGCCGCTCATGCGCGTTTCGGCAGGGTTATTGCCGAACATCACCACCAGCTTCGTGTTTTCAATGTCGGAGGTACTGTTGCCGTCATTTGAGCCGTAGGTGTAAGGCATTGCCGCCGCGATTTGTGCGGTACTGTAGGTGCCGTAATGGCTCAGGAATCCGCCATAGCAGTTCATCAGGCGAGCAACCAGCGAGGCATAAGGGGAGGAGCGAGTAATGTTGCCGCCGACAATGCCAGAGGTGTAGTTGATATACACGGCCTCATTACCGTATTTCTGTACGGTATTTTTTAAACTGGTGCTGATGGTATCCAGTGCTTCCTGCCAGGTTATGCGTTCGAATTTACCCTCACCGCGTTTGCCCACGCGCTTCATAGGATAATTGAGGCGATCCGGATGATTGATCCGTCGACGGATTGAGCGTCCACGCAAACAGGCGCGCACCTGGTGCTGACCATAAATATCGTCTCCGGTCGTATCAGACTCCACCCATACGACTTCGTCATCTTTGACGTGGAGTTGCAGGGCACAACGACTTCCGCAGTTCACGGAACAAGCACCCCAAACCACTTTCTCTTCAGCCGGTTGTATCACCTGTTGTACCGCAGCAGCAGCTGCGGTGCGCATCCCAAAAGGTAACGATAACCCGCCAGCGGCAAGCGCCAACGAACCTATAGCCGAGGATTTCACTAACATCCTGCGGCTAATACCTCCATATTGCTCAGTATCAGACATAACTCACTCCATTATAGTTATCGCTATATATTAATCTCTATAGCGAAATTAATAGCATGCTAATAATGGAGTGAGTTTACCCATTTATGAGTATGGCATTTTAATGCATATCAAACTGGAGTAACCCTCCGCATACGGAGGGTATGATTTATTGCGGTTCGGCGACGTGCCCGTCCTGTGCAGGCGAGCTATTGGCAGGGGCGTTTCCACTGTTAGTCCGGGTGTAGAGAATTTTGTGCGTATCGTTTGCACAATGTCCTACCACCAGTGAATCAGGTTGATCGGCCTGATCGTTGGGGACAATGTTCAGCGTAAAGCTGGACTCTGCGACGCCATTATTGATGATGCGCTGCTCGATATCGCTTTTCACGCGTTCACATGACGCAGGTGCCGCCAGAACCTGTGGGGATGCAACTGCCAGTAAGATCGTGGCAATTCCTGTTACGTATTTCATCATCAGCTCCTTTATGATCGACATAGACTAAGATTAGCATTTCTGGTGTAAATAACTGTATTTGCTAATATGATTGAGAATTATCTTCTTATCCCGGTGAAAAATGTGAAGAAACAGACCCTGTTAGGTTTCCTGTGTGTCGTGCTGGTTGGGTGTGATAATGCCAAAGGGCTGGTTTCCTTTACGCCGGAAATGGCCAGTTTTTCCAATGAATTTGATTTCGATCCGCTGCGCGGGCCGGTGAAAGATTTCAGTCAGACGCTGCTTAATGATAAAGGTGAGGTCACTAAGCGCGTTGTTGGTACGCTGTCACAGGAAGGGTGTTTCGATACGCTTGAACTGCACGATATTGAAAACAATACCGGTATGGCGCTGGTCCTGGATGCAAACTACTACCGGGATGCCGAAACGCTGGAAAAACGGATCCGTTTACAGGGCAAATGCCAACTGGCGGAACTGCCAGCGGCAGGAGTGGTGTGGGATACCGACGATAACGGTTTTGTCGTTTCTGCCACGGGGAAAGAGATGAAGGTGCAGTATCGATATGATGCGGAAGGCTACCCGCTGGGTAAAACAACCGTCAATAAGGACAATACCTTACAGGTTGATGCCAAACCGTCGGTCGACCCGTTGAAGAAGCTGGATTACACCGCGGTGAGTCTGCTCAACAATCATCCGTTAGGCAATGTAAAACAAACGTGCAAATACGATGAATACGCAAATCCGGTCAACTGCCAGCTCGTTATCGTTGACGAGAGCGTGAAGCCGGCAGTTGAACATCATTACTCGATTGAAAACACTATCGATTACTACTAATCGCCTTTACTGAGCGGTAGGTTGCAACAGGTTAGGGCCTGCCGTTTTGTGTTCTGCCAGATACTGCTGCTGGAAGATGCACATGCGGATAGTGTTGCGGTATTGGCCGTTGATAAAGAATTCATGAATCAGCTCACCTTCCACCATAAAACCGAGTTTACGGTAAATGTGGATAGCCTTTTCGTTCTCTTTATCGACGATCAGATACAACTTATAGAGGTTGAGCACGGTAAAGCCGTAATCCATCGCAAGCTTAGCCGCCCGTGAGGCCAGACCCTTCCCCTGATATTCCGGCGAAATAATGATCTGAAATTCGGCCCGGCGGTGCACATGGTTAATTTCAACCAGCTCCACCAGCCCGGCTTTTTCACCGTCGCACTCCACCACGAAGCGACGTTCGCTTTGGTCGTGGATATGTTTGTCATACAGGTCTGACAGCTCAACAAACGCTTCGTAAGGTTCTTCAAACCAGTAACGCATTACGCTGGCATTATTATCAAGCTGATGGACGAATCGTAAATCTTCACGCTCCAGCGGGCGCAACTTAACACTGAGGGCGCTAGTCATATCGTATCCTTTCAATATCCTTCAAAGTGCAATGATTATGGAGCAACGGTGCGGCCAGTACGGCGGTCAAGGCAGCGCAGGGTGTTAGGTTCCCAGTACGCATTAATATTAGCGCTCTGCTCGCACTTATCACGACTATCGAAGGCAGCGTCGGTTTTGTCCCACTCCTTCTCTGCACGTTTGTTGACTTTCTGGCGAAGCTGGCGCGTATCGTTCCATTGTTCCTTTTCCATTGCGGCTTGTTGACGACTTTGCGCACTGTCTCCGGATTCAATGATCAGTTTACTGGTTTCAGCAAATGCGGAAGAGGTGTACACAGCCGCAGCCAGCGTCAGCATAGCCGTCAGGCACAGGCGTTTGGTCAGTGTAATTTTCATGGTGAATTCCTTTTATGGGAAAGGGTAAAAACGATAAAACAGGGTTAAATTCTACACTATTCCAGTTTGCGGGCATACCCACCCGGTAGATATGGATACGCTAACGAGATTCTGTCGTATCATGGTTAAACCGAAGGTAACTGAATAACATCAATGCTTAAGACCACATTTCTTTTTTTCGTCACCGCGTTATGCGAAATCATTGGCTGCTTTTTACCCTGGCTCTGGCTTAAGCGAGGGGCTACAGCCTGGTTGCTGATACCCGCCGGGGTATCACTGGCTGTATTCGTCTGGTTGCTGACGTTGCATCCGGCAGCCAGCGGGCGTGTATACGCAGCCTATGGCGGTGTTTACGTGGTGACCGCGCTGCTATGGCTACGCATTGTCGATGGTGTAAAACTCAGTTTATATGACTGGTCTGGCGCGCTGGTGGCATTGTGCGGCATGTTGATCATTGTGGCTGGATGGGGGCGCGCATAGCGCCTTTTTTGTGATCAAACAGCGTTTTTTTGATCTTTATACTTGTATGGTAGTAGCTCAGTTGAGTAAGTTTCCTGCATCACAAGAACAGATGTAGGGAATAAGAAATGAAGATTGTTGGGGCTGAAGTGTTTGTCACCTGTCCTGGGCGTAATTTTGTAACGTTGAAAATTACGACAGAAGATGGGATCACCGGGCTGGGAGATGCCACGTTAAATGGACGCGAGCTGTCCGTGGCGTCGTATCTGAAAGATCACGTGTGTCCGCAGCTTATTGGTCGCGATGCGCATCGTATTGAGGACATCTGGCAGTTTTTCTACAAAGGTGCGTACTGGCGTCGTGGTCCGGTCACCATGTCGGCGATTTCTGCGGTGGATATGGCTCTCTGGGACATCAAAGCGAAAGCGGCGAATATGCCGTTGTACCAGTTGCTCGGCGGTGCTTCTCGTGAAGGGGTTATGGTCTACTGTCACACCACAGGCCATACCGTTGATGACGTACTCGAAGATTATGCGCGTCATAAAGAAATGGGCTTTAAAGCTATTCGCGTGCAGTGCGGCGTGCCGGGTATGAAAACCACTTACGGTATGTCTAAAGGCAAAGGACTGGCCTACGAACCCGCCACCAAAGGGCAATGGCCGGAAGAGCAGTTGTGGTCAACGGAGAAATACCTGGATTTCACACCAAAATTGTTTGCTGCCGTGCGTGACAAGTTTGGTTTCAACGAACATCTCCTGCACGATATGCACCACCGCCTGACGCCAATTGAAGCGGCCCGTTTTGGCAAAAGCATTGAACAGTACCGTTTGTTCTGGATGGAAGACCCAACGCCAGCTGAAAACCAGGAGTGCTTCCGCCTGATCCGCCAGCATACGGTCACGCCGATTGCGGTAGGGGAAGTGTTCAACAGTATCTGGGACTGTAAACAGCTTATTGAAGAACAACTGATCGACTATATCCGCACCACCATCACCCATGCGGGTGGTATCACCGGTATGCGCCGGATTGCCGATTTCGCGTCGCTGTATCAGGTTCGTACCGGTTCACATGGACCTTCCGATCTGTCGCCTGTGTGCATGGCCGCCGCGCTGCATTTTGATCTGTGGGTGCCGAACTTCGGCGTACAGGAATATATGGGCTATTCCGAGCAAATGCTGGAAGTGTTCCCACATAACTGGACCTTTGATAACGGCTATATGCACCCAGGAGACAAACCTGGTCTTGGGATCGAGTTTGACGAAAAACTGGCGGCGAAATATCCGTATGACCCTGCATATCTGCCCGTTGCTCGCCTGGAAGATGGCACGCTGTGGAACTGGTAAATATAAATTTTACGTACGAAAGATGTTGATTAACCCAATACCCTACAGAAGGTTAAACTTATGGTTAGTTCAGTCGATATTAAAGATAACGTAGATAATAAGCCCATTATTCGCCGAGTGGCTTCAGCATCCGCAATTGGTACAGCAGCTGAGTATTATGATTTTTTTGCATACGGGACAGCTGCTGTACTCTTTTTTGGTCATTTATTTTTCCCAAGTGATGATCCGTTAATAAGTACTCTCGCTGCTTTTGCAACCTATGCTGTTGGTTTCCTCGCAAGACCATTAGGAGGAATTGTCTTTGGTCATATTGGCGATAAGGTTGGGCGTAAAAAAGCACTGGTTATTACCATATTAATTGTAGGTTTGGGGACGTTTTGTATCGGGTTATTACCTACATATGAGAAAATTGGTGTCTGGGCTCCAGCTTTACTTATTTTTATTCGTGTATTACAGGGATTTGGTGTTGGAGGAGAGCAAGCCGGTGCAGTACTGATGACTGCTGAATATTCTGAACCCAAAAATCGTGGATTTTTTTCCAGTTGGGTTCAAATTGGTGCCCCGGTTGGTTTTCTTCTGCCGTTAGCACTCTTTGCGCTGTTAAATGCCACACTTTCTCCAGAGGCAATGATGGATTACGGGTGGCGTATACCGTTCCTTTTGAGTCTGTTACTGGTTATTGTAGGGCTGTTTATCCGCTTAAAAATTGATGAGTCACCGGTCTTTGCTCAGATTAGGGAGACAAAAGCAGAAGAATCACGTCCATTAGTTGAAGTTATCCGCGATTTTCCTGGCATTGTTGTCAAGGGGGTCTGTGCGAAACTAATTGAAGCTTGCACATTTGCAATGTTCACAGTGATTGTTTTGGCTTACGGTAAGGCAAACAATCTTGATGCTAATATTTTGATGGAGACAATGATCGTTGCGGTCATAATAGAAATCATTGCAATACCGTTGATGGGGTCGCTATGCGATAAAATTGGACGTAAACCAGTTTATATTATCGGCGCGTTGCTGCAGGTCGTTATGATTATTCCTTTCTTTCTTGCGATTAATCAGGATAGTTTTTGGCTTACACAAATAGTAATGATCCTGGTTCTGAGTATTGGGCATAGTATGTGCTACGCACCTCAGGCCTCTTATTTTCCAGAGCTTTTCCCAACTCATATTCGCTGTAGCGGAATAGCATTAATTTGGCAACTGGGGTCGCTAATAGGCAGCGGGATTCTTGGCTTAGTAGCAGTAAAAATTCTGCAAGTAACAGGTGGACATTACTATGGACTTGCAACCTATGTGATTGTGCTTGGAGTTATTTCAATTATTGGTTTGTTGATGATGCCGGAAACTGCACCGCAAAGACTTAAACGTGAATATCAGCAGTGGCAGAAACACTAATATCGATTGGCGGCAGTATGCCGCCAAACTCACCGATTTTGGTTCATAACTCAATAAATGATGTCATACCAATCATAAAAAGCTTAATGCAAATCAAAACATACAACCATACAGGCGTTACTCTGGAACAGTCCTGATTTCATTTATAAGTAGGCCATACCATGCAAAATAAGCTCTTAGCGGCAAAGGCTGCACTTCCTGACTACGATCGTTCAAAACTGGTTCCGCGTATTGTTCATCTGGGGTTTGGCGCGTTTCACCGCGCACATCAGGGTGTTTACGCAGACATTCTGGCCGCCGATCACGGCAGTGACTGGGGCTACTGCGAAGTGAACCTGATTGGCGGCGAGCAGCAGATTTTCGATCTGAAACAGCAAGATAATCTGTATACCGTTGCAGAGATGTCTGCTGATGCCTGGACCGCGAGAGTCGTGGGCGTGGTGAAAAACGCATTGCATGCGCAGGTTGATGGTCTGGAAAGCGTACTGGCAGCGATGTGTGAACCTCAGGTCGCGATCGTTTCCCTGACCATCACCGAGAAAGGATACTGCCATTCTCCGGCGACCGGCCAACTGATGTTAGACAATCCAATGATTGCAGCCGATCTGCAAAACCCCAAACAGCCTAAAACTGCGCCGGGTGTGGTGGTTGAAGCCCTGGCTCGTCGCAAAGCTGCGGGTTTAGCCGCCTTTACCGTGATGTCCTGCGATAACATGCCAGAAAACGGTCATGTGATGCGCAATGTTGTCACTGCATATGCCCGAGCGGTGGATATGGAACTGGCCGCGTGGATCGAACAACATGTGACATTCCCATCAACCATGGTTGACCGCATTGTCCCGGCGGTTACGCAGGAGACGCTGGACAAAATTGAACATATCACCGGTGTACGCGACCCGGCAGGCGTGGCATGCGAACCGTTCCGCCAGTGGGTAATTGAAGATAACTTTGTTGCCGGCCGTCCTGAATGGGAAAAGGCCGGGGCGGAACTGGTGGCTGATGTCATTCCGTTTGAAGAGATGAAACTGCGTATGCTCAACGGCAGCCACTCTTTCCTTGCGTATCTTGGGTATCTGGCGGGATATCAACATATTAACGATTGCATGGGTGATGAAAACTATCGTCTTGCTGCACGTGCGCTGATGTTGCAGGAACAAGCACCTACGCTGAAAGTAAAAGGTGTTGACCTACAGCGCTACGCCGATCTGTTAATTGAACGCTACAGCAATCCGGCGCTGCGTCATCGTACCTGGCAGATCGCCATGGACGGTAGCCAAAAACTGCCGCAGCGTATGCTTGATTCCATTCGTTGGCACATTGTGCACGGTAGTGACTTTGCGCTGCTGGCACTGGGTGTCGCTGGTTGGATGCGTTACGTCGGTGGTGTGGATGAACAGGGCCAGGCGATTGAAATTAGCGATCCACTGTTGCCGGTGATCCAGAATGCGGTGCGTAGCAGCAACGAGGGCGAAGAGCGCGTTCAGGCGCTGCTGGCAATCGATGCTATTTTTGGCCGTGAACTGCCACAGGTTGAACTGTTCAATCGGCAGGTCACACAAGCGTATCTTACTTTACTGGCTGAAGGGGCGAAGGCGACGGTTGCGAAGTATGCAGCAAAACTGAAGTAACGAAGATTATGCTTTATGTCGCCATCTGGCTTGCAACGGCCAGATGGCGCTGTGTTTTCTGGCATTCACACCAATTAGTTCATGCCTAAACGAATCAGCTCGAGGGGGGCGTATTTGCCTTCACATCCTTCGATTTCCACTGTTTTCCCGCGGCGGATCTGCTCAGCGGTCAGGCCATCGGTATCTATCGCTGTAATGCGGCCTGTGAGTCCGGTGTCGCTGATCATGACGCGGCTGCCAGTGGTGATTGCGTTACGGTTACGATCGTATGTTTTCATGGTGTTTTCTCCTTTCCAACTTACCGTCAAAGCCCGTGGGCTTTTAGTCCCACGTAACGGGCGCAATATAAATACGCTTCTCGTTAATGATTTTTTTTGTTTTCGATCAAAATCACAGCTTTTTTTATGCAGTTATGCGGGAGAGGGGAAAACGCAGGAGAAACTCACCCCGGAGTGAGGTGAGCGTAGTATTAATCTTCGCTGAACCAGTCGCTATTTTCCTGACGAATAAGCTGAACGGACTCACCGATTTCCTGGAGATGGAGCATCATTGCGCGCTCGACCGCATCGCCATCATGCTTCTCAAGGGCGGCAAAAATATCGTGATGCTGGCGTAGCAGCATTTCAGGCGGGGAAATATGATCCAGGCTCATATAACGAACTCGGTCAATTGTTGCCTTAATATTCTCGACGGTATCCCAGGCGAGTTGGCACTCGGCGATTAAAGCCAGTTTCTGATGAAACTCATCATCAAGCTGGAAGAAATCATTGATTTGTTTTCGGTCAATTGCGATGCGCTGCTGATGCAAATTCTGTTCAAGCTGATAGCACTGCTGATCGTTGATCAGCGATGCGGCGCGGCGTACCACGGCACATTCAATCGCCTGGCGGACAAAACAACCATTTTGCACCTGCGACAGCGAAATCTTGTTCACGTAGCTGCCACGCTGCGGGCGGATCTGAATCAGGCCGTTTTCTGCCAGTTTGATGAATGCTTCTCGTACCGGTTGGCGTGACACATTAAAGCGTACGGAAACCTCTTTCTCCGACAGCGGTGTACCGGGTGCAATCAGACAATGCACGATATCACGGCGAAGAATACGGTAAATCTGTTGATTTACTGGCTGTGTAGGGTTGAGCTGCGTTTCTACGGTCATTCATTCTTACTTTTTAGAGAGTTAACCCGGATATTTTATCACTTCTTTCAGGCTATCTATACCCGGCGCAAGGCCGGGCAGAGAAATTAGCTTCGGTGGATACTCAGCCCGGCAAAAGACTGTGTGACAGGCATCATTTCAAGGGTGTTGATATTGACATGAGCCGGTAAAGAAGCCACCCACCATACCGCTTCTGTAACATCTTGCGGAGTCAGCGCCGTGGTATTTTCGTAGGCTTTTTCAGCTTTGGCGTCATCACCTTTGAAACGGACATTAGAGAATTCCGTACCGCCAACCAGACCCGGCTCGATGTCGGTAACGCGAATTGCAGTGCCGTGTAAATCAGTACGTAAATTCAGGCTAAACTGGCGAACAAACGCTTTAGTCGCACCGTAGACGTTACCGCCAGCGTATGGCCAACTGCCCGCGGTAGAACCGATATTGATAATATGACCGCGGTTGCGTTCAACCATACCAGGCAGAACGGCACGGGTCATATAAACCAGCCCCTTGTTGTTGGTGTCGATCATATTCTCCCAGTCTTCAATGCTGGCCTTGTGAGCAGGCTCAAGGCCCAGCGCCAGACCTGCGTTGTTGACCAGAACATCAATATTGCGCCATTCTGCGGGTAAGGCGTCCATCATCTCTTCAATCGATGCACGATTACGTACGTCCAGTTGCGCGGTATAGAGGCGGTCACCCAATTCCTCTTTCAGTTCCTGCAGGCGCTCCTGGCGGCGTCCGGTGGCAATAACTTTATGCCCATTCTCAATAAAACGACGCGTAATGCACTCACCAAAACCTGCGGTTGCTCCGGTTACTAAAACGATCATCTCACTGTTCCTCAACGCTTTTTATGTCGTACTACCATAGCACGTCATTTCCGTTCAGAGCTATTCCTGCGTAACGCGATTGCGGTTGATTCCCGGGAAGTCTACTCTGCTAAACAAATCGTTTTCAGGAGTGGAAGATGTCGTTAACGAATCCCTTTTTACACCACAGCACATTGCCGTATCAGGCCCCGCAGTTTGATCAGATAGAGGTGCAGCACTATCGCCCAGCGTTCGATGAAGGCGTGCGGCAAAAACGTGCAGAGATCGAGGCGATTGTGCAAAACCCGCAGGCCCCTGATTTTGCCAATACGTTGCTGGCGCTTGAACAAAGCGGCACGCTGCTCACACGTGTAACCAGCGTTTTCTTCGCGATGACGGCGGCACACACCAACGATGAACTACAGCGCCTTGACGAAGAATTTTCCGCTGAACTGGCGAGCCTTGCCAATGATATTTATCTCAATGGCGCGCTTTTTTCGCGCGTTGAAGCGGTCTGGCAACAGCGAGGTTCGCTGGGGCTGGATAACGAATCATTACGCTTGCTGGAGGTCATCCACCAGCGTTTTGTATTAGCCGGCGCGCGTCTGAATGAGGTCGATAAAGCAAACCTTAAAGCGCTCAATACAGAGTCCGCCACGTTGACCAGCCAGTTTAATCAACGGCTGCTGGCGGCGAACAAGTCCGGTGCTCTGGTGGTGGATGATGCACGTTACCTGGACGGACTTAGCGCAGAGGAAATTGCTGTTGCCGCCGAAGCTGCAAAGGAGAAAGGGCTTGAAGCGCGTTGGGTTATCCCGCTATTGAATACGACTCAGCAACCGGCGCTTGCGGGGTTACGCGATCGCCAGACCCGTGAGAATCTGTTCAACCGCGCATGGACGAGAGCAGAAAACAATGACGCTAACGATACTCGGGCGATTATTCAGCGACTGGTCGAGATCCGGATGCAGCAGGCGAAACTACTCGGTTTTGCCAATTACGCTGCATGGAAAATTGCCGATCAGATGGCAAAAACACCGGAGGCGGCACTGAATTTCATGCGGGCGATTGTTCCCGCTGCGCGAGCCAGGGCATTGGATGAACAGGCCGAAATCCAGAATGTTATCAATCACGAACAGGGGCAATTTAACGTCGAGGCCTGGGACTGGGCATTTTATGCCGAGCAGGTTCGTCGTGAGAAATATGCTCTTGATGAGGCGCAGCTCAAACCTTACTTTGCCCTTGATACGGTGCTGAACGAGGGCGTTTTCTGGACAGCTAATCAACTCTTTGGCATAAAATTTATAGAACGGTTCGACATTCCTGTTTATCACCCGGATGTTCGGGTATGGGAAATATTCGATCACGATGGCGTAGGGCTGGCGTTATTTTACGGCGATTTCTTTGCCCGGGAATCGAAAAGCGGTGGTGCCTGGATGGGTAATTTTGTTGAGCAATCGCAACTCAATGAAACCCGGCCGGTTATTTACAACGTGTGTAATTATCAAAAACCGGCAAGGGGTCAGCCTGCATTGTTATTGTGGGATGATGTTATTACGTTATTTCATGAGTTTGGGCACACGTTGCACGGCCTGTTTGCCACTCAGCGTTATGCCACACTTTCAGGAACCAATACTCCGCGGGATTTTGTTGAGTTTCCTTCGCAGATCAACGAACACTGGGCGAGTCATCCGCAGGTCTTTGCTCGTTTTGCTCGTCATGTTGATACCGGGGAGCAAATGCCGCAGGCGTTGCGGGATAAGATGCAGCGGGCCAGCCTGTTTAACAAAGGTTACGACATGACCGAACTGCTCAGTGCCGCATTGTTGGATATGCGTTGGCACAGTCTGGAAAATAGCGCGTTATCTCTTTCGGTTGATCAATTTGAACAGCAGGCGCTGGCAGCAGAAGGTTTGGAACTCAAGGCTGTGCCGCCTCGTTATCGTAGCAGCTATTTTGCCCATATCTTCGGCGGCGGTTATGCCGCAGGTTATTACGCCTATTTGTGGACGCAAATGCTGGCCGATGATGGCTATCAGTGGTTTGTAGAGCAGGGCGGATTAACTCGTGAAAACGGGCAAAAGTTCCGTGAAGCTATTTTGTCCCGCGGTAACAGTACTGATTTAGCTGAACTCTATCACCAGTGGAGCGGGCGCGATCCCCGAAGGGAGCCGATGCTGGAACATCGTGGTTTGAGCGCGTAAGGTTTGTTCAGAGGGGGAAAGTCCTCAATTCAGCTTAGCTAAACATAATGACGCCGATAAATTCATCATTGTGCTGAAAAGGGAATTACGCTGTAGGCCGGATAAGCGAAGCGCCATCCGCTGCTTGTAACAGATTGCCGGATGGCGGCGTAAACGCCTTATCCGGCCTACTGCTCACTATCGTTTCGTGCATCCCCAACCGGGTGTAACGCCCGGTTTTTATATTACCTAAGAAATAACCTTGCAATTTAGGTCTCTAACCGGAAAAAGATAGCTATAAAAAGCTTAAAGCATACACATCAGCTTTCTTAGCGGTTTTTATCTATCCGCGAAAATAAAAGGCTCAATGACCGTGTTCAATTTGAGTCTGGTATGAACTGAGTGATGTACGCTATGCCGCGACCAGTGGCATAGCGCAATGCTATTGTTAATCGCAGCTTATTAATTACTATTAAAAAATTTACATAAATTTTCTTTTTTATCGTTAAGATAATTCCATCAGAAACGCTCGAACAGGGAGAGAGAACGTGATGATGAGAAATACGAAGGAAATAGATACAATTTTGATTGAGTTGAACAAGTCCATTGATGCCCACTACAAATGGCTGGTAAAGATGTTCCGCTGCGTGGTGTCTTCAGATGTAACACAGCCTGATATTATGGGTGAAAACTCGCATTTTGTTTGTCGATTTGGACTGTGGCTTAATAATCAATCGCGGTACAATGAGGATGATTGTAGTTACGTGAGCAAGATAAGTGCCACTCACGAAAAGATGCATTTATTAGGCAAGGAGTTGCTATTGGCTATAGTGGAGAAACGTAGCCATTCATGGCATTTCGACAGTTTCCAGGACGCGCTTCTGGCATTTACCTCATCTGTAATGGACTACAAAATATATTTATTGAGTATCCGCAGTAATATCGATGTATTAACAGGTTTACCTGGCAGAAGAATGCTCGATGAGTCTTTTGATCGGCAGTTGCTCGACGCCGAACCGCTTAATCTCTATATATTGTTGTTGGATATCGATCGTTTTAAATACGTTAACGATACATACGGTCATCTGGTCGGTGACGTGGTATTGCGCGCTCTGGCATCAAATTTATTGTCATGGACGCGATATGATGAGGCGGCGTACCGCTACGGTGGAGAAGAGTTCATTATCATCATCAGAACAAAAACGGACGAGCAGGCATGCCTGGCGGGTTTGCGACTTTGTCGTCTGATTGGTCAGAAAAAAATTCCCTACGCTGATGGAGAGATCGGTATCACGGTGACGGCAGGCATAACCCGGGTTCAACAGGGTGAAACGCTGGATACCGCGCTTGGTCGGGCCGACAGGGCGATGTATCAGGGGAAACAGACTGGCAGGAATCGCTGCATGTTTATGGATGAAAATGAGCGGATCGCGTTGGTGGACACCAATGACGGAACCTCGTATCCCCTCAGTGCGTGAGTTTTCGAAAAACGTTTTGAGGTAGTTGCGTTTCGTTTAACTTTCATTGGGGTTGTCGATGATAGGTTAGCTGACTATCCGTTATCTTCGCAGGGAATTGCCAGATAGCGTATAAAAGCAAAACACAAATCTATCCATGCAAGCATTTACCGCTGGTATATCCGGCGGTTTTTTTTATCTGTAAATCAGGATAAAGGCACAGCGAGCGCGATTCAGGTAAAAAAATGGCCCCTTGTGCAGCTACGCAACAAGGGGCCGGGTCGGTGCAGGACTATCTCCGTTCATCAATCATCCCATCTGTGGCTAAAATACGCGGCCAGAAAACCGGAAAATAAAATAATTCCCAGAACAGCCATAAAAATATTCATATTATCCAGCATAGTAAATGCTCCTTTATCTGTGAGTTTCCTCTCTTACCTTAAGTTCACCTCGCTTATGACTATAGTAGCAATTCAATCTTAAACAAAGGCTGAACTGTGTGATTATTTCGACTGAAAAGTAAATTTTTGACATGATCACGTCGAATAAAATAAATAATAGTGACGAGACACATTTATCTGCGCACAAATAACCTTGTTTTTAAACCCTGAGACGCTGTTATGACGGTGTGATGCTGACACAGATTGTTGCACGTTTATAATGCAGAGTTGTCTCATGGTGGTTCATTTTTTCGTGTGATTAATCCTTTTGGCGGGAAAATGTAATACTGATTTTTGTGTGCGGGATGCTAATTTATTGATTTTATATGAGGTTTTAATAT
Organism: Citrobacter sp. C13; assembly: GCF_014596815.2. Taxonomy (NCBI): domain Bacteria; kingdom Pseudomonadati; phylum Pseudomonadota; class Gammaproteobacteria; order Enterobacterales; family Enterobacteriaceae; genus Citrobacter; species Citrobacter sp. C13. Next base: position 2,516,799 of record NZ_CP115024.1, on the reverse strand, counting down.
CTGGCATCGTTTTTGCCTTATCACTTCTGAACACCCTTAATTTGCACCGTTTTGTCTGCCCGGCTGCACCGGAGCTTTCAGCAAGTCTAATTTCAGGAGTGAAACTATGCAGCGTCGTACATTTTTAAAAGCTTTTGCACTTTCTGCCTCTGTTGTTGCAATGGGCGTGAGTTTTAGCGTTCAGGCAGCCGACACCATTAAGGTTGGCATCATGCATTCGTTATCCGGCACGATGGCCATATCCGAAACGCCGCTAAAAGATGTGGCGTTGATGACCATCGATGAAATAAATGCTCAGGGCGGTGTGTTGGGTAAAAAGCTGGAACCGGTGGTGGTTGACCCGGCCTCGAACTGGCCGTTATTTGCTGAAAAAGCAAGACAACTGCTGAGTCAGGACAAGGTGGCGGCAGTTTTCGGCTGCTGGACATCGGTTTCGCGTAAATCAGTTTTACCGGTATTTGAAGAGTTGAATGGTCTGCTGTTTTACCCGGTGCAATATGAAGGTGAGGAGATGTCGCCTAACGTCTTCTATACCGGCGCAGCCCCCAACCAGCAGGCGATCCCTGCGGTTGAGTATCTGATGAGTGAGGATGGCGGTAGCGCGAAACGCTTCTTCCTGCTGGGCACGGATTATGTTTATCCGCGCACGACCAACAAAATTTTACGCGCCTTTTTGCACTCAAAAGGGGTCGCCGATAAAGACATCGAAGAGGTGTACACCCCATTCGGACATAGCGATTACCAGACCATTGTCTCCAGTATTAAAAAATTCGCCGCAGGGGGAAAAACGGCGGTGGTATCAACCATCAATGGGGATTCTAACGTACCGTTCTATAAAGAGTTAGCGAATCAGGGGCTGAAAGCCACCGATGTGCCGGTGGTGGCTTTTTCCGTGGGCGAGGAGGAGCTACGCGGTATTGATACCAAACCGCTGGTGGGTAACCTTGCCGCCTGGAACTACTTTGAGTCTGTCGATAATGCGGCCAACAAGAAGTTTGTCGCGGATTACCGGGCGTATGCCAAAGCGCACAAATTACCGAATGCTGATTCGGTAGTGACGAACGACCCAATGGAAGCCACATATGTTGGCCTGCACATGTGGGCGCAGGCGGTAGAAAAAGCCGGAACTACCGATGTGGATAAAGTTCGTGCTGCTATGGCGGGGCAATCCTTCGCTGCACCATCAGGTTTTACCCTGACCATGGATGCGACCAACCATCACCTGCATAAACCCGTCATGATTGGCGAGATTGAAGGCAACGGCCAGTTTAACGTGGTGTGGCAAACCGATGAGCCGGTCCGCGCCCAGCCGTGGAGTCCGTACATCGCTGGTAATGATAAAAAATCTGAACAGCCTGTGAAAACCGCCAGCAACTGATCTAACGCCCTCCTGCGGGAGGGTAATGCTTTGGAGAACGCTCATGAAAGCTATGCGCTTGATTCGTGGTGTGTTGTTGCTGATGTGGTTTTTGCCGTGGATAGCCCAGGCCGCAGATGCTGATTCCTTTACCGCCGCCAACCGTGCTCAGCAGGCCGCCTTGCTTGAACAATGGGCGGCGAATCCCGACGTTCAGCGCATCCCGCTGCTCAGCGCGCTGCGAGATGAGAACCTGCTGACCGATAACACGAAAAATGCCTTCATCATGAACGGCTCGCACGTACAGCCGTTAGGAACAGCGACAGCCCCAAACGGCGAGCTAAAAAAAACTCGCCTGACTAACCGCCTGCGTAATTTGGTAGCCGGAGCGTTGGCTGTCCATCAGCTTTTAAGTGACAGTGTCACGGCAAGGGGGGAGGCAGCTCGTACATTACAGCGTGAGGCGCAGCCGGGCATGCTGCCGTTTTTACAACAACGACTGGCTCAGGAGTCAGATGGTGATGTGAAATCCGCACTCGCTATTGCACTGGCAAATCTGCAACTGAGTAGTACCTCGCCGGAGGTCAGGCTTCAGGCAATCGAACTATTAGGGGCGTCAAATGATCCTGAAACTCAGGTGCGCCTGCAGCCATTCACCCGGGCTGAACATGAACCCGATGCCCGAGTGCGTGCTGCCGCTGACGAAAGTCTGAATTCCATCTCGCATCGCATGAAGGTTGGGGATCTTCTAGGGCAGGCTTTCATGGGACTGTCACTGGGTTCTATTTTGCTGCTGGCGGCATTGGGTCTGGCGATAACCTATGGATTGCTCGGCGTCATCAATATGGCGCATGGCGAGATGTTAATGCTCGGGGCGTACTGTACCTGGATGGTGCAACAGTTGATGGGGCAGTTTTTCCCGCACGGGTTAGCCTGGTATCCGGTTATTGCACTTCCGGTCGCCTTTTTGCTGACTGCGGCAGTAGGAATGCTGCTCGAGCGAGGGGTGATACGCCATTTATATGGCCGTCCGCTTGAAACGCTACTGGCGACCTGGGGTATCAGCCTGATGCTCATCCAACTGGTGCGAATGACTTTCGGCGCGCAAAACCTGGAAGTCGCCAATCCGGCATGGCTTTCCGGCGGTATTCAGGTTTATGCCAATCTGATATTGCCATGGAACCGAATAGTGGTGCTTGGCTTTGCCATGCTGGTGCTGTTCTTCACCTGGCTGCTGTTGAATAAAACGCGCCTCGGGCTGCGCGTGCGTGCCGTGACGCAAAATCGCAATATGGCGGCCTGCTGCGGCGTACCCACCGGACGAGTCGATATGCTGGCCTTTGGCCTTGGTTCAGGAATTGCCGGACTGGGAGGCGTGGCGCTCTCGCAACTAGGTAACGTAGGACCGGAGCTGGGGCAAAGCTACATTATCGATTCGTTTTTGGTGGTGGTACTGGGCGGCGTTGGACAGCTTGCCGGGAGCGTGGCTGCGGCATTTGGGCTGGGGATCTTCAATAAAATTCTGGAGCCTCAGGTGGGGGCGGTTCTCGGCAAAATCATGATCCTGGTGCTGATCATTCTGTTTATTCAGAAACGACCTCAGGGACTGTTCGCGCTGAAAGGGAGGGTTATTGACTGATGACGATGCCAATGACAATAACGCTGGCGCGTAAAGCGCCGCGTGCAACACGCGTGCTGGGTCTGGGCTTACTGCTGGCGTTGATTATTCTGCCGTTTCTTGCGCTGTTACCTGCGGAGCATCCGCTGGCCATATCGGTGTGGACGTTGACGCTGGCCGGGAAAATTCTCTGCTATGCCATTGTGGCCGTTGCGCTGGATCTGGTGTGGGGCTATGCCGGAATGCTCTCGCTGGGACACGGTATCTTCTTCGCGCTGGGGGGCTATGCGATGGGAATGTACCTGATGCGGCAGGCTTCCGGCGAAGGATTACCGGCCTTTATGTCATTCCTGTCGTGGAGCGAGCTGCCCTGGTTTTGGTGGGGGACGCAACATTTTCTCTGGGCGATGCTGCTGGTTGTTCTGGTGCCGGGCCTGCTGGCGCTGGTATTTGGTTGGTTTGCCTTCCGTTCAAAAATCAAAGGTGTCTATTTCTCCATCATGACCCAGGCCCTGACTTTCGCCGGAATGTTGCTGTTTTTCCGCAATGAAACCGGCTTTGGTGGAAATAACGGCTTTACCGGTTTTACCACCATTCTGGGATTTCCGGTGACCGCGACGTCCACCAGGATCGCGCTGTTTCTGGCGACGGTTATGCTGCTGGTGCTGGCAATATGGCTGGGACTTGCGCTGGCCCGCAGTAAGTTTGGTCGTATTCTGACCGCCGTGCGCGATGCCGAGAACCGTCTGATGTTCTGTGGTTACGATCCGAAAGGTTTCAAGTTACTGGTGTGGACGCTTTCAGCTGTACTGTGCGGCCTGGCCGGGGCGCTTTATGTCCCGCAGGTAGGGATTATCAACCCCAGCGAAATGTCGCCGACCAACTCGATTGAAGCGGCGATTTGGGTTGCTCTGGGCGGACGTGGAACCCTGATCGGCCCGGTATTTGGCGCAGTACTGGTGAACGGTGCTAAAAGCCTGTTTACCGTCATTATGCCGGAATACTGGCAGCTGTTTCTTGGCCTGATCTTTATTGGCGTTACGCTTTTTTTACCTAGTGGTGTGATTGGCCTGTTTCGCAAAGGAGACAAATAATGCAGCCGGATGAAGGACTTTTTACACGCCAGATGCCGGGCGATCGGTTTCGCGAACAAACGGACCCGGTACTACAACTGGAAAAAATTAACGTTAATTTCGACGGATTCCAGGCGTTAACGGATCTCTCGCTCAATATTGGCGTCGGGGAACTGCGCTGTATTATTGGCCCCAACGGCGCCGGGAAGACGACGTTAATGGATGTCATAACCGGTAAAACCAGACCGCAAAGTGGTCGTGCGATATACGACCAGTCGACCGATTTAACAACGCTGGATCCCATCGCCATCGCGCGTCAGGGGATTGGACGGAAATTTCAGAAGCCCACGGTATTTGAAGCATTAACGGTGGAGGAGAACCTGGAGCTGGCGCTGAAAAATGATAAATCTGTCTGGGGTTCTCTACGGGCACGACTCTCAGGCGAACAACGGGATCATATTGATGAAGTACTGGCGCTGTTGCGGCTGGGTAATGAGCGGACCCGCCGCGCCGGACTGCTTTCGCATGGGCAAAAACAGTTTCTCGAAATTGGCATGCTGCTGGTGCAGGAGCCGCATTTACTGCTACTGGATGAACCCGCGGCGGGGATGACGGATGCGGAAACGGAATACACGGCGGAGCTGTTTCGCCAGCTTGCCGGTAAGCACTCTCTGATGGTTGTTGAGCACGATATGGGATTTGTTGAAACCATTGCCGATCGCGTCACAGTATTACATCAGGGACGTGTCCTGGCTCAGGGGAGCCTTCGCGATGTGCAGGCCAACGAGCAGGTTATTGAAGTCTATCTCGGGCGTTAAGGAGTTCATATGCTGCAGGTGAAAGAACTGAATCAATATTATGGTGGCAGCCATATTCTGCGCGGGGTGAGCTTTGAAGCGCGTATCGGCGAGGTGACATGCCTGCTGGGGCGTAACGGCGTGGGGAAAACAACACTACTAAAGTGTCTGATGGGGATTATTCCGGCCCGTAGCGGAAGCGTGCTCTGGCAGGATAAAAATGTCACTCACTGGAAGCCGCATCAGCGGGTCAGGGCCGGTGTGGCGTATGTCCCACAGGGGCGTGATATTTTTCCGCGTTTGACGGTAGAAGAGAATCTGCTGCTCGGTCTTTCCCGTTTTTCAGCACCGGAGGCCCGGCATGTGCCAGATGATATTTACGCGCTCTTTCCGGTTTTACAGGAGATGAAGCATCGGCGAGGCGGAGATTTGTCCGGCGGGCAACAGCAGCAACTGGCGATTGGGCGAGCGCTGGCAAGTCGCCCACAGCTGTTGATTCTCGATGAGCCCACCGAGGGGATTCAGCCTTCGGTAATTAAAGAGATTAGTCAGGTTATTTCTCAACTGGCGCACCGGGGTGATATGGCCATTTTGCTGGTGGAGCAGTTCTATGATTTTGCGCAGCAGCTAGCCGACAAATACCTGCTGATGTCGCGGGGCAGCATTATTCAACGCGGCGACGGTAAAAATATGGAGGCCGAGGGCGTACGGGGACTGGTTGCTATCTGAGGTATGCGACAGAGCGGTTTCGGCTCTGTCGCTATACTCATCAGCAGACTGCCGTCTGTCCCCAGGGCTTGGCGCGCATGCCTTTTATCATGAGCGTCCAGGCAAGAACGATCGCCACTATCAGCGCGACAAACAGCGACCATGGCGGCAATGTGGTTAAAATGACGCCGCTGACTAATGGGTTAACCGCTGCGCCAAGCCAGCCCAACGACTGGGCGGAAAAATAGCTGGCTTTCATGCCTGCTGGCGCGATGTTGTCGATAAGCATATATTCGCCCGGCGCGTAAATGACTTCGCCGATAGTGAAAAAGGCAGCAGAAATCCCCCATAACAACAGACTGTTGCCGGAAAAGGCGAAACCGATCAGGCCAACGACAAAGAAGACTGTACCCATTGTCATTAACGGGCGGATATTCGTGGCAGTGAGCCTGCGACCAAGTGCGTATTGCAGTGATACTACGATGGCGGCGTTCACGGGCAGGACCACCGCCACGACTTTCTCGGCAAAATCGCCATCGGCGACCACCATAACGTATTGCGAAATACAGGACGCAAAAGCACCGCCAACAAACGATGCCAGAAAGGCCGATAACGTAAACCAGAATAATGCCCGGTCGCGCAGGAGTACCGAAGGGGACCACACCGCGGCGTTTAAACCTTCTGATGGTGCTGTTGAACGTTTTACCCAGGTCTGGATAAACACCAGTGGCAATGCTGAACAGGCGGCAGCCAGCCAGAATGGCAGGTTAATGCTTTGCATCACCAGCAGCGTGCCCAGCGGTGGACCAACGGTCCAGCCAATATTCAGCACGGTATAGTTAAGCGAGAAAATTTTAGTCTTGTTGGTAGCAGACAGATTATCGGCAAACCAGGCCTTCAGCACCGTGGCGAAGACGGAGTAGGCACAGTTGATCAGAGCAAAGAGCAAAACCACGACCACCACGTTATGCACCAGTGGGATCGCAATAAAGCCGGACGCAAAGCCACAAATTGCCAGCAGCATAAAGCGTTTTTTTTCAAATTTATCGGCCAGGATGCCGAATCCAAGACTGAAAACGACGCCAATAGTCAGTGCTACTGTCATTGCATAACCGATCAGATCGACACCCAGGCCATACTGACGACTGAGGTAAATCGTCATGAATGGCAGAGTGGCGCCACGGCCAATTGTTAATAACAAAGATGACGCGAGTAACGCGAGAGTGGACCTTCTCAGAGAGATATTCATTTTCCTGCCCGACAATGCATGTTGTTATGTTTTTTTTAGATATAAGAAACAAATAGCATGCTAAAACTGTGATGTACACTCAATAAGTTGTCCGAAAATGCCTTGCGTGGCCTACCTGAAATAATGATCTGTTACGGCACAACGATTTCCGTTACTTTAACTTGTTTACAAAAATTTAATATTTGCAGGGGCGGTGGTATGTCGCGTAAAGACGGGTTATTAGCGTTACTGGTCGTTGTGGTTTGGGGACTGAACTTTGTGGTCATCAAAGTTGGGCTGCATAATATGCCCCCCTTAATGCTGGCAGGGCTGCGTTTTTTACTGGTGGCGTTCCCGGCAATACTCTTTGTTGCCAGGCCGAAAATCCCACTTTCGCTGTTGCTCGGCTATGGGCTGACCATCAGTTTTGGGCAGTTTGCGTTTCTCTTTAGCGCTATCAAATTCGGTATGCCTGCCGGGTTAGCTTCTCTGGTATTACAGGCTCAGGCGTTTTTCACCATCATTCTGGGGGCATTCGCCTTTGGCGAACGTCTGCAGGGTAAACAGCTGGTAGGCATTGCGCTGGCGGTATTTGGCGTGCTGGTGCTGATTGAGGCCAGTCTGAACGGGCAGCATGTTGGCATGCTCGGTTTTATGCTGACGCTGGCGGCGGCGCTAAGCTGGGCCTGCGGCAATATCTTTAACAAAAAAATCATGCAGCATACCTCGCGCCCAGCCGTTATGTCGTTGGTGGTATGGAGCGCGTTAATCCCTATTGCTCCGTTCTTCCTTGCTTCATTAATTCTCGATGGTCCAACGCAAATTACCCAAAGTCTGGTGGCGATAGATATGACCACCATTCTGTCACTGGTTTATCTGGCGTTTGTGGCGACCATTGTGGGTTATGGCATCTGGGGTTCGTTACTCGGACGCTATGAGACCTGGCGGGTAGCGCCGCTATCGCTGTTGGTGCCGGTCGTTGGGCTGGCGAGTGCGGTCGTGCTGCTGGATGAAACGCTGACCGGATTGCAACTGCTCGGTGCGCTACTGATCATGGCTGGGTTGTATATCAATGTGTTTGGCTTTCGGTTGCGTAAGGTTGCGTCGGTGAGGGGCTAAAAAAAGCCCCGCAGTGGCGGGGCAATATAATTACAGGTTGCGCATATTGTAATAAGGCACACCTAATTCGTCGGACTTGTCGCTGCCTGCACCCATATGATTAAAATCGAACGGGGACTGATCGTGCGCAGGGGGCATAATCATCGCGTCGCGACTGTTCTGGGTGGCAGGTTGCGCGGTCTGTTCCGCCATGCTCTGGCCCGAAACAACAAACAGCAGGGCCAGCATTGCATAAGACAGAAGTTTCATGATTTCCTCGGTTACGTCGTTAACTGGCGTTTAGCAATTACATTGATTAAGTGGGAGCAAATAGCGTGATTCGCCGTGCATATTCGTCATACGGTATTTATGCGGCGGAACATCAAAATAGTTTTTGAATGTCCGGGTCAGCGTCTGCTGAGACTCAAAACCGTAACGCTCTGCCAGATAAAGAATAGGTTCGTTACTTTCTTTTAGTTTTTGCGCTATTTCAGTCATTTTACGGCTGCGAATGTATTGACCCAGTGAATGACCGGTTTCTTTTTTAAACATCCGTTGCAGGTGCCATTTGGAGTAACCTGAACGCTCTGACACTTTTTCCAGTGAGAGCGGCGATTCAAGGTTATTTTCGATCCAGTCCAAAATGCTATGAATAGTGATTGTGTCAGTATTGCGTCTGGACATCGTCATACCTCTTTCTGGTTACGGCAGGATTCTCTTAAGCAAGTGCTCAAGTGTGGCTACTTCATCCGCCGTTAAGTTTTTTGTTAGTTCCTGGTGCAGGTCTTGCCCTACTAATTGATGACACTGCTCGCAAATTGCTGCGCCATGCTCGGTGAGTTTCACCAGCACGCCACGCTTATCATGTGGATTCGGAAGCCTTTCTATCCAGCCTTTACAGGCCAGTCTGTCCAGCATCCGCGTCAGGGCGCCAAGGTCGACAGACAGCACTTTTTTCAATTCGACAGGGGTGATGCACACCGCGCAACGGATGGAGCAGAGCACCTTGAACTGCGATGCCGTGATATCCAGCGGTGACAAATAGTCGTTTAACAAACGATCTTTTTTCTGATTAACCATATAGATCAAACGACCCAGTGGGATGATTTCGTTAAACAGATCACTGGTGTTTTTCACAATGATTGCCCTGGCAAGTAGTTAGTCACGGCTGATATTATTGCTTAGGCAAATATAAGTCAAACGAATGAATCCGCAAATGCCACGTTTTGCTAAATCATCAGACTCAATACCTGGAATGTGGAAATTTAACGATCTGATAATTATGGTTTATACGTGCAGATGAAAAATGAATCCTTACATCGCGAAAATGGCTTATCTTCTGGATTTCACCGTATACTTGCCGTTGACGATTAACGCACAGGAAAGATGACATTATGATGGACTTGTTTAAAGCAATAGGGCTGGGGCTGGTAGTCCTGTTACCGTTGGCAAACCCGTTAACCACCGTGGCGTTGTTCCTTGGCCTTGCTGGCAACATGAACAGCGCAGAGCGTAACCGTCAGTCACTCATGGCATCTGTTTACGTGTTTGCCATCATGATGGTGGCGTACTATGCCGGGCAACTGGTGATGAATACCTTCGGGATTTCGATTCCAGGACTCCGTATTGCGGGTGGGTTAATCGTTGCGTTTATCGGCTTTCGGATGCTGTTTCCGCAGCAGAAGGCGCATGATTCTCCGGAAGCGAGAAGCAAGTCAGAAGAGCTGGAAGACGAGCCGACTGCCAATATCGCCTTTGTACCGCTGGCTATGCCAAGCACTGCCGGTCCGGGGACGATTGCGATGATCATCAGTTCCGCGTCAACCGTGCGCCATGGCTCCGAATTTCCGGACTGGGTGATCATGATCGCGCCGCCGATTATTTTTGCGGTTGTCGGGATTATCCTGTGGGGCTGTTTGCGCAGTTCCGGGGGGATCATGCGCCTGGTCGGCAAAGGTGGTATCGAAGCGATTTCTCGTCTGATGGGCTTCTTGCTGGTGTGTATGGGCGTGCAGTTTATTATTAACGGCGTGCTGGAAATTATTAAAACCTACGCTTAGAACACTGTGCCCGGTAATCGGTAATGTCTACCGGGCTCATTTTTTACGAATGCTGAGGCTGTTCTTCCAGCGATACCGGCCATTTACGAAAGATAATCACCGACCATATCAACGCCACCACGGCAGGCACTGCGCCGACGTAACCAATCGTAGACATTGACCACTGCAAACTCACCTGATTGCCTACCAGCGCGCCAGCGCCAATACCGATATTAAAGATGCCTGAGAACAGTGCCATTGCGACGTCAGTCGCATCAGGAGCAAGCGCCAGCACTTTCACCTGCATACCCAGACCTATCAGCATGATGGCGACACCCCAGAAAATACTCAGGATAGCAAGGTGCATTTCGCTGTCAGCAGCGGGAAGTAACAACACCAGGCATACCGTCAACAGGGCAATGGCACTGCTAATCAGTACGGAAGCATGCAGATTCCCCAGCTTACCGAAAATGACGCTACCGACAATTCCCGCGCCACCCAGAACCAGCAACAGCACGGTAGCAAAGTTTGCGCTCAGACCCGCGACGGTCTGCACAAACGGCTCGATATAGCTGTAGGCCGTGTAATGTGCGGTGACCACAATCACCGTCAGTAGATACAGACTCATCAATGCCGGACGATGGAATAACACCGGCAGGCTTTTTAAAGAGCCGGAGTGCTCACTGGGTAGTTTGGGCAGGAGCTTAATCAGGCAAAGCAGGGTAACTAACGCCCCCATGCCGATGGCGAAGAAGGTGGTGCGCCAGCCAAAATACTGACCGACAATGCGCCCGATGGGCAGACCCAATACCATAGCCAGCGCGGTGCCGGTGGCAATCAGGCTGAGAGCCTGTGCACGTTTACCGGCAGGAGCCAGGCGGATCGCCAGCGATGCGGTGATCGACCAGAAAATAGCGTGCGCAAAGGCAATACCAATACGGCTAATTACCAGCACGGTAAAATCCCATGCCAGGAAAGAGAGAATATGACTGGCGATAAACACAACAAACAGACAGATCAGCAGTTTTCGGCGCTCCACCTGACTGGTAAGTAACATAAAAGGGAGCGACATCAGGGCGACAACCCAGGCGTAGATCGTCAGCATGATCCCGACCTGAGCAGTCTGCATATTGAAGCTTTGTGCGATGTCGGACAGCAAGCCGACAGGGACAAACTCTGTGGTATTGAAAATAAAACCGGCAATGGCAAGCGTAACTACCCGTAGCCACGCGACCTTGCGGGAAACAGTGTCTGTTGTCATATCAAATAAGAGGATTAGCTGCGAAAAGGTAAGGCCACGATCTTAAAACGTTTGCTGGCGAAAATACAATCATTTTGTGATGCGGATCTCATTTCATTGGCAGGGCGCCACAATTTGCTGCCGAACATTCCTCGTATTTTTAACTATTTCAATAATAATGAAATTCCGGGCGTATGACTTCACCCGGATTTACAGGTATTCATGTTCTTTGAGGAGCGCCAGTTACTCCGCGCTCTGTGATAACTGAGGGTTCAACACCTCAATAAACGCTTCCAGCTGACGTGTCATTGCACCTCTGCGCCAGACCAGCCATGTATTCAGCCAGCGCCAGTTCTCGCTTAGCGGCCAGGCGTTGACCTGATGATGCCCTGGCATGCTCTCCAGCATCGAACGCGGGATCAGTGCGATACCCGCGCCGGCAATGACGCAGGCCAGCATGCCGTGATATGACTCCATTTCATGAATGGTGCCGGGCATGGCGCGATCGGCATGAAACCAGCTTTCAAAATGGCGGCGATAGGAACAGTTGGCGCGAAAGGCGTAAATACTGCAACCGTTGACGTCACTGGCCCGCTTAATGGGGGGATGACCGTTAGGCGTGACAATCATCATCTCTTCACGGTAGACCGGCATTCCTTCAAGTCCCGGATGGGTAATTGGACCATCGACAAAGGCAGCGTTCAATGTACCGTCGAGCACGCCGTCCAGCATTGTGCCTGAAGGACCTGTCGCCAGCGCGAACTGAATTTTGGGGTAACGCTGGTTATATTCAGCCAGCGTGGCGGGGATGCGAACTGCTGCTGTACTTTCAAGCGAGCCGAGAGAGAAGAGTCCTTGCGGCTCATCCCCGGCGACGACCATCCTGGCTTCCTCAACCAGTGCCAGGATCCGCTGGCTGTAGCGCAAAAAGTTGTGCCCGGATGGGGAAAGCCGCAGGCGCTGGTTTTCACGAATAAACAGATCAACACCCAGGTCGGCTTCAAGCTGACGTATACGGGTGGTGAGATTGGATGGCACGCGATGCACCTTCGCGGCGGCCTGCGTAATACTGCCAGTCTCCGCGACGGCATTGAACATTTCCAACTGCGTCAGATCCATAATATTCTCTATTCGTGAATGGTATGGTTAATATTATTCATTTTTCAGAAAGAGTAAATATGCTCATGATATAACCATACCCTGCGATAAAGAGAGGCACTTATGACTATCACAGCAGCAACACATGCGATTTCCATTGACCCTGCCAGCGGTGAAAGGCTGACGGCAACGCCGTGGGCCAGCGCGGAAGAGATTGATCATGCGCTGAACCTTGCCGCGAATGGCTATAACGAATGGAAACATACTTCCGTTGAGCACCGTGCGCAAACGCTGCGCCAGATCGGGCAAGCTCTGCGCCATCGTGCGGAAGAGATGGCGGAGTGTATCTCACGTGAAATGGGTAAACCCATTAAGCAGGCGCGTGCTGAAGTCGTCAAGTCAGCTGCATTGTGTGACTGGTACGCCGAGCATGGACCGGCGATGCTCAATCCGGAACCCACGCTGGTGGAGAATAACCAGGCGGTGATTGAGTATCGTCCGCTAGGAACCATTCTGGCGATCATGCCGTGGAACTTCCCGCTCTGGCAGGTAATGCGAGGTGCCGTCCCGATTCTGTTGGCCGGAAATGGCTATCTGTTAAAGCATGCGCCTAACGTAACCGGCTGTGCTGCAATTATTGCGCAGGTTTTCGCTGATGCTGGTGTACCCGCGGGGGTTTACGGTTGGGTGAATGCCGATAACGCCGGGGTCAGTCAGATGATCAATGACCCGCGTATCGCGGCGATAACGGTAACGGGAAGCGTACGTGCCGGTGCGGCGATTGGCGCCCAGGCGGGTGCCGCGCTGAAAAAATGTGTGCTTGAACTGGGCGGCTCCGATCCGTTTATTGTCCTCAATGATGCTGACCTCGATCTGGCCGTTAAGGCGGCGGTCGCTGGGCGTTATCAGAACACAGGGCAGGTTTGTGCGGCAGCCAAGCGCTTTATTATCGAAGAAGGGATTGCGGCAGAATTTACTTCACGCTTTGTGGCCGCTGCGAGTGCGCTCAAAATGGGCGATCCGCTAAACGAAGAAAACGATCTGGGGCCGATGGCGCGATTTGATCTGCGTGATGAGCTACACCAGCAGGTAGAAGCCACCCTTGCCGAAGGGGCACGGTTACTGCTCGGCGGGGAAAAAATTGCGGGTCAGGGCAATTACTATGCCGTGACGGTACTGGGCGATGTCACTCCGGAAATGACGGCGTTCCGCCAGGAGCTGTTTGGTCCGGTTGCGGCAATTACCGTGGCGAAGAATGCTGAACATGCCTTAGCGCTGGCGAATGACAGTGATTTCGGCTTATCCGCCACGGTGTTTACTGCGGATGAAGCGCTGGCGCAGAAGATGGCGTCACGCCTGGAGTGTGGTGGCGTATTTATCAATGGTTACAGCGCCAGCGATGCTCGCGTTGCGTTTGGTGGTGTGAAGAAAAGTGGCTTTGGCCGCGAACTTTCTCACTTTGGCCTGCATGAGTTTTGTAACGTGCAGACCGTCTGGAAAAACCGCCTTTGATGGTGTGGGTGCCTCCGCTGGGGGCACCTGTCTTATTTCTGCAATTTTTCTGTCATTTACTCTCCGTACACTCGCGACTAACGCTTTGATACAGAAGAGTAATATGAACATAACGCAAATTTCCCATCGTCTAATACCCCGTCAGTTCGGTCTGTTAACCGGCATTTTTTGCATTATTGCGCTGTTCTCTGTTTTGCAGGTCGTGTCCTCCTTGATGCTCTCGGCCTCAGTCAGTGACGCACAGCAGAATGAAGGGCGTAATCAACTCGCGCTTTTGCAGCAGGCAAAGGTTGATGAAGCGCGGGTGGCGTTATTATCTGCCAGCGATTTACTTAACCGTGCGGGGATTTATTTTATGCAGGATGCCGCCACCGGATCGGACGGGAGTTGGCGTCCGTTAATGGAAGAGGCGTATCGGACGCTGGCGCAGTCAAAAAGTGCATGGGAGGCCTGGCGGGATATGAAGCCGCAGTCGGATCCGGATCTAACGGAGAGCTATCAGCGTTTTTATAGCGGTATTAAGGAGCAGGCGGACGGGCTGATGCAGTCAGGTTCTATTGATGCATTTTTTGCCGTACCCGTGCAGGCCTTTCAGACAGACTTTAACGGTAATTACGCGCGCTTTCAGCAGGGCAGTGGGCGACATGCGGAAGCTGGGCGTCAGCAGCTGTTGACCAGTCTTGAGCGTTTACAGAATCTATTTTTGTTTATTCCTCTGGTACTGGTGGTTATCGCCTTTCTGGTCTGGCGTAGTATGTTCCGTTGGGTGATTATGCCGCTGCGACGGCTGATCGATCATATCGATATTTTAGCGGCGGGTGATCTTTCCCGGCCAGCCCCGCAGGTAAGTCAGTTTAATCGGGAAGTGACGCAATTAAGTTCGCGTATTGCTGCAATGCAGCAGGGGCTCTGCGCGCTGGTACGGCAGGTGAATGATGCCACCACCGCAATGGTAGGAAATATCAACGAACTTGCGCAGAACAATAAACAGCTATACCAGCAGTCGGCAAAACAAAGTGAAGAGTTGAGCACTGTGACATCGCATATTTCGGTTCTGGAAACGCATGTTGAGGATAACAGTGGCTTTGCTGAACTGGCGAATCAACGCGCAGTGCAGGCGCGTGATATTGCGGCAGGTGGAGACCGAATGATGGCGACGGTAAATGCGTCAATGCAGGCGATTGTGACTCGCTCGTCTGAAATGCGAGGGATTACAACGCTTATCGACAACATTGCATTTCAGACAAATATCCTGGCTCTCAACGCCGCAATCGAGGCAGCACATGCCGGGGAGCAAGGGCGCGGGTTTGCCGTGGTTGCGAAAGAAGTTGGGCTGCTGGCGCGAAAAAGCGGTCAGTCTACGCAAAACATTCAGACACTGATTAAACACTCGTTACAGGGCATTGAAGAGGGCTTTCACGCGGTTAACGGACTGGATAAGAATTTGCAGCAGGTTATCGCACTGGTGGAAAACCTCGGCGCGTTACTGAACGATATTTCGACTGCAACGTTAAATCAGGGGAACAGTATTCACCAGTTAACCCGTCAGCTCCATGTCCTGAACGGCGAAGCCCGACAAACCAGTGATTTGGTGAATGCTGCATCTGATTCTTCCTTACAGCTTCACCATGAATCTAACCAGCTTATGCAGGCCGTGGCCAGATTCCGCCTTCCGGCCTGACGTTGCGTATTCAGCTCTGTTATACTCGCAGGCCTTTCATACCTGCGAGCAAGGAGCATGTTGTGGCCAGGGCCATGGACAATTCAATTTTAGAGACCATTGTGCAGCAGGTTCGTCCGCTGATTGGTCAGGGTAAAGTCGCTGATTACATTCCGGCATTAGCCTCCGTCGACGGTTCAAAACTGGGTATTGCTATCTGTACCGTTGATGGGCAGCACTATCAGGCGGGAGATGCGCAAGAACGTTTTTCTATTCAGTCAATTTCAAAGGTGCTCAGTCTGGTCGTGGCGATGCGTCACTATCAGGAAGAGGAGATCTGGCAGCGCGTCGGCAAAGATCCTTCCGGTCATCCATTTAACTCCCTGGTGCAGCTGGAAATGGAGCAGGGTATCCCTCGCAACCCCTTTATTAATGCCGGGGCGCTGGTGGTTTGCGATATGCTGCAAGGGCGTCTAAGCGCACCTCGTCAACGGATGCTGGAAGTGGTGCGGGCATTAAGCGGCGTTTCGGATATCGCCTATGATGCGACGGTCGCGCGATCGGAGTTTGAGCACTCGGCGCGTAACGCCGCTATTGCCTGGCTGATGAAATCCTTCGGCAATTTTCACCATGACGTGCCCACCGTTTTGCAGAACTATTTTCACTACTGCGCGCTGAAAATGAGCTGTGTGGAACTGGCGCGGACTTTTGTCTTTTTGGCAAATCAAGGGCATGCCTTTCATCTTGCGGAGCCAGTGGTCACACCAATGCAGGCCCGGCAGATCAATGCGCTGATGGCGACCAGCGGCATGTATCAGAACGCAGGGGAATTTGCCTGGCGGGTTGGGCTTCCGGCGAAATCTGGCGTCGGCGGCGGCATCGTGGCGATCGTGCCACACGAGATGGCGATTGCTGTCTGGAGTCCGGAACTGGATCCGGCGGGAAATTCACTGGCCGGTATCGCCGTGCTGGAACAATTAACACAACAGCTGGGGCGCTCGGTTTACTGATGAAAACGCTCGATCCTCTTTTTGCCCGGCTGGCGAAATCAACGTTTCGCTCGCGGTTTCGTCTTGGTCAGAAAGAAAGGCAGTATTGTCTGGATAAAGGGGCGCCAGTTATCGAACAACATGCTGCGGATTTTATAACTAAACGACTGGCACCTGCGTTTCCCGCCAATGATGGTAAACAGACTCCTATGCGTGGTCACCCGGTATTTATCGCTCAACATGCTACGGCGACGTGCTGTCGAGGGTGTCTGGCGAAATGGCATGATATACCTCAGGGTGTAGCGCTAAACGATGAACAGCAACGTTACGTTGTCACGATTATTTACCACTGGTTAGTGCTCCAAATGAATAAGCCATAGATAACATTATCCTATGATATGCCCCCTTGTGTTGTGTAATTGTTAAAAGCAGTATGAAGGGGTCAATCTAAGGAGAAACCATGGCTTCCGGCAAACCCTGCTTTGTGCTGAGCGCAACACAGATTCTGTCGCGAATCGACGAGCTCAGCGATGTTCTTGAACAGTGCGTCAATGACGGCGCCTCCATCAGTTTTATGCTGCCCTTTAATCGCGAAAAATCAGAGCCTTTCTGGATGAAGGTCGCGCAAAGTGTTTCTCGCGGAGAACGGATCGTTCTTGGTATGCAGAATGCGCAGGGGGTGCTTGTCGGTACCGTCCAACTCATTATCGATCAACCCGAAAATCAACCTCATCGTGCTGATGTCGCCAAACTGCTGGTTCACCCCTCAGCGCGACGCGGTGGCCTGGCCCGTGAATTGATGAACGAACTGGAAAGTTGCGCGCGTCAACAAGGTAAAACGCTGCTGGTGCTTGATACGGCGACGGGCAGTGGTGCGGAGTTGTTCTACCACAATTGTGGGTGGAAAAAGGTAGGGGTGATACCTGACTATGCCCAAATGCCCGATGGGACGCTGACCGGAACCACACTTTTCTACAAAACGCTCTAATTTGTCGCCGGGGATTGATCAAAACAGGGTTTCAATGTATCAAAGTTTGCTAACCTATTGGACCAATTCAATCAGGTTGTATGACTAATCATAAAGGGAACCCATTGTGCAAACACTAAATCGTCGCGATTTCCCCGGTGCTCAGTATCCTGAACGCATTATTCAGTTTGGTGAAGGAAACTTCCTGCGCGCCTTTGTAGACTGGCAGGTAGATCTGCTCAACGAACATACCGATCTGAACGCTGGTGTGGTCATTGTTCGTCCTATCGAAAGTTCCTTCCCGCCATCGCTGAGTACGCAGGATGGCCTCTATACCACTATCATTCGTGGTTTGAATGAGAAGGGCGAGGCCGTCAGTGATGCCCGTCTAATTCGTTCAGTTAACCGTGAAATCAGCGTCTATAGCGAATACGATGAGTTCCTGAAGCTGGCGCATAATCCTGATATGCGTTTTGTGTTCTCTAACACCACGGAAGCAGGTATCAGTTACCACGCGGGCGATAAGTTTGACGACGCGCCAGCGGTTAGTTATCCGGCTAAACTGACGCGTCTGCTGTTCGAACGCTTCAGCTATTTTAACGGCGCATTGGATAAAGGCTGGATTATCATCCCTTGCGAACTGATTGACTATAACGGTGATGCGCTGCGTGAACTGGTTCTGCGCTACGCTCAGGAATGGGCGCTGCCGGAAGCGTTTATTCAGTGGCTGGATCAGGCCAATGCATTTTGCTCCACGCTGGTGGACCGTATTGTTACCGGCTATCCGCGTGATGAGGTAGCTAAGCTCGAAGCTGAACTGGGCTATCATGATGCTTTCCTCGATACCGCAGAACATTTCTATCTGTTTGTCATTCAGGGGCCGAAGTCATTAGCCGCAGAACTACGTCTGGATAAGTATCCGCTGAATGTCCTGATCGTGGATGACATCAAACCGTACAAAGAGCGCAAAGTGGCGATTCTCAACGGTGCTCACACCGCGCTGGTCCCTGTTGCCTGGCAGGCAGGGTTGGACACCGTAGGTGATTCGATGAATGACGCTGAGATTTGTGCTTTCGTGGAGAAAGCGATCTATGAAGAGATCATTCCGGTACTGGATTTGCCACGTGATGAGTTAGCTTCTTTTGCCAGCGCGGTAACCGGTCGATTCTGCAACCCGTATATAAAACATCAGCTGCTGTCTATTGCCCTGAATGGCATGACCAAGTTCCGCACCCGTATAAACACTGGGAACAAGATCTGACGCAGGTTTCTGGACTGGTGGAACAGGTCTCTACCGATCTGGATACCATTCTGGCAAAAGGTATGCGTGAAGCCGTTAAGCCACTGTGCTAAGACGACTACCGACAACCCGGCTCAGGCCGGGTTTTTTCTTGATATACATTAGTTACAACATACTGTGTGGTTTATATCATAAACCCGGTCTGTGACTTAGGTGCGGCTTCATTTTAAGCAGAACAAAAGTTGTTGGGATAATGTTGCGATTAACTTGCAACATTGATCGCTATCGCGTCTAATGTGACGGATTTCACATTTTCCCGAAGATAACCATGATCGTTCGTCCCCAACAACACTGGCTGAGCCTGATATTCGTCTGGCATGGTTCCGTATTATCTAAAATATTTTCACGACTGCTGCTGAACTTCCTGCTCTCCATCGCCGTTATCATCATGTTGCCCTGGTATACGATGTTGGGTATCAAATTTACCCTGGCACCGTTCAGTATTCTGGGCGTGGCGATTGCTATCTTTTTAGGTTTTCGCAATAACGCCTGCTATTCACGTTATGTCGAAGCCCGACACCTGTGGGGGCAGTTGATGATTGCTTCCCGATCACTACTTCGCGAGGTGAAAACCACCTTACCGGATGACGCCGAACTGGGGCAGTTTGTTCGTCTGCAAATCGCATTTGCCCACTGTTTACGCATGACGTTACGTCGAAACCCACAGGCAGAGCCGTTGGCGAAATATCTCAGCGAGAAAGATCTGCAGACGGTATTTTCCGCACAATCGCCAGCAAACCGCATTTTGTTGCTGATGGGGGAGTGGTTGGCCGTGCGCAGACGTGATGGACAGCTGTCCGATATATTATTTCATAGTTTAAACAACAGATTAAATGATATGTCGGCAGTACTGGCAGGTTGTGAGCGAATTGCGAATACGCCAGTGCCGTTTGCTTATACTTTGATCCTTCATCGCACTGTTTATCTGTTTTGTATCATGCTGCCATTCGCGTTAGTGGTGGATCTTCACTACATGACGCCGTTTATTTCAGTGCTTATTTCCTATACTTTTATCTCGCTCGATGCGCTTGCGGAAGAGCTTGAAGATCCGTTTGGTACTGAGAACAATGACCTGCCGCTGGATGCGATTTGCAATGCAATCGAAATCGATTTACTGCAAATGAACGATGAAACCAATGTGCCAGCAAAACATATGCCGGATAAACATTACCAACTAACTTAGTTTCGTTCTGTTTCCCACCATGCTGGCCGCATATCAGAAAACGAATGAAACTCCGGCGCCAGATCTTCATCATTAGGATCGTCAAAAGCGCCGGCTAAAAGCGCAATGACCGGAGCGTCATCGATGGCGCCCACGGAACTCCCGCACTGAGGGCAAAAAGCCCGACTGGTGGTTTCAGATGAGCGCCAGGTTGTCGGTTTTCCGGCTTTTCCCGTCCATTCTACATTTTCTGCATCAAACTCAATCCAGACGACGGTCGGGGCACCAGTATGTTTCCGGCATATATCGCAGGAGCAGGTATGGGAATTATTAGGACTGCTGGCTGTGAAACGGATCGAGCCACACAGACACCCACCAATGTAGACTTTAGACATAACAACTCCCGTCAGAAACATGTGGCAAGACACTAGCAGATGCCTGACATAGCCACTAGATCCTTATGATAAAAAGGCGAGGGCGCGCATACTCGGTAGCCCAGTCCTGTGATCTGTCTGATGATAAACGCTTAACTATTGCGTCTGGCAACAATAAACAACCGCGGAAATGCCAGCAAAATATTGCCGTTTTCCTGCAACGGATATTGTTCCTGGAGCAGTTCATGGTAGCGAGCCAGGTAATGACGTTGCTCGCTTTCGCTCAAATCCTGCAGCCAGGGGCGGAGTCCCGTTGAGCTTACCCAGTCGATAATCGCCTGATGCGAATCCATAATGTGATAATACGTTGTACGCCAGATATCCACATCACAACCCGCTTCGGTCAAAATATCATAGTAGGCGTGAACGCCAGGAAGCGGAGCACGCCCCCGGTCGGGGTAATCTTGTTCATAAGCCACTTCGCGCATCAGTACATGCGTGGGCTCCAGCCAGTTATCCGGCATTTGCACGGCCAGAACGCCGTTGTGACCGAGTTGTGAGACCAAATGTGGGAATAAGTCATAGTGATCGGGCACCCACTGTAACGACGCATTTGCATAAAGCAGATCCACGGGATGCTCGGGCTTAAACTGGCTAATATCCGCTTCGATAAAATGGCAGTCAGGTAATGCGTTGCGCGCTTCATTCAGCATAGCAGGTGAAGAATCGACACCTGTTGTCTTTGCCGTAGGCCAGCGCTGATGCAGCAATGCCGTACTGTTTCCCGGACCACAACCAAGATCAACAACTGAGCGGACATTTTCTAACGCCACACGGCTGAGTAATTCTGCTGCGGGTCTTGAACGTTCAGTTGCATATTGCAGATAAAGCGAAGGGTTCCAGTCGGCCATGTATAAATCTCCAGTATGAGAGGAAAAGTCGGAAAAGGACGGTATAAGACCTTGCCGATGAGCCACTTATTTTAGAAGATTATATGAAAATGAATGATAAGGGCAGGAATATGCTGGAAACATCAAGGTTGATATTACGACAATGGGAGGCTAAAGACCGGGCCCCTTTTGCTGCACTCAATGCCGATTCTGACGTGATGCGCTTTTTCCCCGCGCCGCTAGAGAAAGCTGAAAGCGATAACCTGGCCGATAGATTTAGTGAAGGTATTGCAGAGCGCGGCTGGGGATTTTGGGCCGTAGAGCTAAAAGAAACACACCAGTTTGTGGGCTGTGTGGGGTTACATCCACAACCTGATAAATTTCATTTTTCACCCTGCACCGAAATAGGCTGGCGCCTTGCTAAAGCATACTGGCACCAGGGTCTGGCGTTAGAAGCCGCGCAAGCGAGTCTTACATTTGCTTTTGACGTACTGGCGCTAAATGAAGTCGTTTCATTTACTTCTGTGCTGAATAAACCGTCAGAGGATCTGATGATACGAATTGGTATGAATAAAACAGAAGAGTTTGTGCACCCCGCGTTGCCGCCAGATCATCGATTGGCACAACATGTTCTGTATCGTCTTTGCCGATAATTAATCAGTCTATTTTGCTCCTTTTCTCATATCAGAGAAAATAACTAAGCCAATTCCAGCCAAAATAATGACGCTTGCGAGAAGGATTCTGACGGTGAGCGTTTCGCCCAAAAATATGATCCCACCGAGAGTGGCCAGACAAGGTACGCTGAGTTGAATAGTACTGGCCGTTGTGGACCGGAGTAAGGGGAGCAATGAATACCAGAGCAGATATGCACCTCCCGATGTAATTGCACCAGAAAGCACGCCCAGAACTAATCCATATATATCAATATGAAGATGAGAGCGGAAGAACAGAGGAATAATCAATGCGACCGGGATTGCCAGGATGAAATTCCCCCCGGTTGAGGCAGCAGCATCCGTGATTTTCTTCCCTGTGATACTGTAGAAAGCCCAGGCTAACCCAGCAATAACCATCATTATTGCGGCATAAAAGGAAGGACGCTCCACACCAGGAAATAGCAAAATCGCTATTCCAGCCAATGCCCCGAGTATTCCTGTTATTTTTAAAATTACGAGTTTCTCTCCCTGGGCTATTCCCCATACCGTCATGACGAGCTGAACGGTACCAAAGAGCAGCAGGGCACCCGCGCCGGTGCTAAGAGAAACATAGGCAATGGAGAATGAAAAAACATAGATGCAAAGGAGCAGGGCATTTAACCACTTGAACTCAAATTTTCTGCTGTCAGATGTTATCGCGATAAATAAAAAAAGGGCAATTGCGCCACTTATCAATCTGATGCTGCTGAATGAAATAGCATCAGCATGCATCCCCTTCAATGCGAGTCGGCAAAGCACTGAATTTCCAGCAAATGCGATCATTACGATGATGATTCTGATGAGCAAGATAGCGTCCTTTAGTCGATACGAGGTTTAGCGCAATTAGTAGCAAGAGCGCGAAGCGTAGGATGGTTTTGCTTTTTTTGTTTCGCATTGTCCGATATGTACTCAATTTTATTATCGTATTTCTGAAAGTAAGTGAAGTCACCTGGTTCAGTATATAACGAACGATTACATACCATTGCTTAAAAATCACAGATGTGCGGCTTTATATTTTTAAATGAAAGCTACTAAAGACAGAATCTCATGACGTAATAATTGAGACTATGTACTTTTGGTCAGAGATATGCATTTCAAATTAGCGACGATGAAGATAAGAGCCTTCCCAGAGAAATGTCATCTTTCACATCAAATGAAGATCTCATTCTCACTAACATTGCGTAAGTGAAAGGCTGGTCTATGCTAAAAAAGCAATCAAATTTGCGTTGGCTTTTTGAATAATAACGATAATTCTCGCGTTTTCGGTGGCGAATATGAACAGGATTGTGATCGCTTTTTTAATGTGCTTTCTTTCCTCTTTGGTTGTTAACACATATGCGGCGGAACCTCGTCAGGAGCCCACCGAAAAGGAACGCGCGCGGACGGTTTATATTTTTCATCAACCGATTGTCATGCTCCAGGCGAAATTCGGCCTTACCACGCCAGAAGAGCGGGTGCTGCGCATCCGCAATACGCTACGAAATTTCACTGAAGCCGATGTTCGCGAACCGCTACAGGTTGTGTCGGTCACGCGTTATAACCAGCCGGGAAGGCTTATCGTGATGAACGGTAAACCGGTGATGTTGCTGACACAAGGTGATCTCGACGAAGGAGACGATCTTACGCTCGACCAGGCGGCGCAGCGCGTACTGGCGCGCATGGAGGCGCTGCGGTCTGCATTGAGCGATCAGTATAACAGCGGCTGGCTGGCGCTGTCGGCGGTGAAAACGGTGGCTGGTCTGGTGGGACTGGTGCTGTAATGCGTTGGCTTTTTCTGCTAATTCCTCTGCTGTGCTGGCGCGCTATGGCGACAGGGCTTATCGAACCTGAAGACGGCATGGTGGACATGAGCCGTTATTTACAAGAAAACCCGTACGGTTTTCTACCGATTCCGCTGGTTATTACCGAACCGGCCGTTGGTTATGGCGGCGGCCTGTTCGGTCTGTTTCTGCATGGCAAGGGACGACAGGTTGATGGGCAGTTTATTCCCCCGGCCATGAGCGCGTTTGGCGGTGGCGGAACGTAAAACGGTACTGCATAACCAGCTGTAGTCGAGAGCCATCATCCAAAACTGTTAGCGCTGTTGAGGCAACTGCGCTTGAAAGAGTTTTGAGGCGTCATTATTGAGCAGCACAAGGATGACCATAAAACAGCAGATTCCGCCTTTATCTATGTTAGTGCGCATAATGTATATTATGTTAAATGCAATTGCTGCGTACTCAGTTGAGACTCCATGTGGCCCACGTTTGGCCATTGACCTCCTCTGCTCATTACAATCATGAAAGCCTGAGGGACAGAGTTCGTTCCTGCAGTTGAGATGCTTTGAATCCGTGGTGAAGATAAAAACGTTTAGCTTCGTCTGTGAGCGCATGTACCATAACGGCACGCACGCCAATATTTTCTGCCACTTTGTAACACCGCAGTACCGCATCGTGAAGCAGATCGGCCCCTAACCCTTTTCCACGAACAGAAAGATCTACGGCCAATCTGGCAAGGATAATTACGGGGATTGGATCTGGCATGTTACGCCGAAGATTGCCTGTTGCTTCTGTGTGGTTGACGCTACCTGTGGCCAGTGAATAAAAGCCAGCGACTTGTCGCGTGTCTGTTTTGCAGACAACAAACGTCCTGGCTGCGCCGAGAGCCTGATTTTTTAGCCCTTTTTGCTTTAACCAATCATCGAGAACAATTTCTCCGCTGACAAATTCCGCTAATTGATGAATGTGAGTTAGTGGTTCCGGTGCGGTTACAAATCCCACTGTGGTTTCCTTGCCAGTAGCTTCCTGATAGCGGGATCTTCGGCAACCGGAGCATCAAGCATCTCGATAAACTCAGCGTATTGTTCATCATTAAAATTAAACACTCGGCGATCGAGAATGACGTTCTCTGCCGCCTGGCAGGCCATTTCCAGAATAAAGTCTGTACGCGATTTATGTAGAATCTCTGCGGCCGCATCAATAAGCGCGCGTTGGGATTCTTTAGCTCTAAGGTTGAGCTGGACATCTGATTTCATTATTAAGCCTCTTGTATAGCAATTGCTTTACAAGCATATCATAAGGCTTATGTATAGCAACTGCTATACAGCATCGTTCAACTCAATACTCTGATAAGCAACAATAAAAAACCCGCCAGTGCTGGCGGGTTATGGCATGGTTTGTCTCTACAGTTAAGGCGTTACCATGTTAAACCAGAAATCAAAGCTATCTAAATACCCGAGGAACTCATCAAGCTTGGCATGATTGCCGGAAATTTGTACATCACCCTTCTCTTCTGCCTGTTTCAGCGATTCTTCCTTGAGAATGATTTTGTTCAACGTTGCACGGTTAAGCGTAATGGAGGCGTCAGCATTGCTGGCCTGTGTATCAGCGCTATGGTTAAGAACACCGTTTTCCAGTTCCAGTTTGTATTTACCGCCGTCAGCACCTAAATCGACGTTGAAGACTGCCTGCGCATTTGCCGCTTTTTCTCCGTTAATATGTACCGCGAGATAATCAAAGAACATCCCAGGTGACATGGCTTTAACGGTATCCGGGCTGTCGGTATTTGGTGTCGCGCCTTTCACCACACCGTTGCGTAATTCTTGTGCACCAGTCAGATAAAAATTACGCCATGGACCGGACTCAGCCTGATAACCCATTTGCTCAAGGGCATCTGCTTCCAGATTACGGGCTTCTCTATTGCTCGGATCAGCAAAGACGATATTGTTAGTGACTTGCGCCACCCAACGGTAATTGCCTTGGGCGTAATCAGTTTTCGCTTTTTGCATGATTGCATCGGCGCCGCCCATATAATCGACATATTTCTTCGCGGCATCAACGGGCGGTAATTCATTCAGTGTTGCCGGATTACCGTTGAACCAGCCGAGGTAAAAGACATACGTTGCTTTCACATCATGGCTGACAGAACCATAGTATCCGCGGCTGGCCCATGATTTTTCCAGACCAGGCGGCAGTTTGAAGTTAGCGGCGATTTCGTCACGGGTCAGCCCCTGGTTAGCCATGCGCAGCGTCTGATCGTTGATGTAACGGTACATATCACGCTGACTTTTCATTAACTTCACCACATTTTCATTACCCCAGGTCGGCCAGTGATGCTGAGCAATAATAATGTTTGCCTTTCCCCCCCAGCGGCCAATAACGTCATTGATATATTTTGACCATGCCAGCGGATCGCGGATCTTCGCGCCACGTAATGAATAAGTGTTATGCAGCGTATGGGTGACATCCTCTGCAGCTTCGATCATTCCCTTCTCTTCTACATACCACAGCATTTCAGAAGGTGCTTCCGATCCCGGCGCCATCATGAAATCATAGGTTAGACCGTCGATAACTTCTTTCTGCCCGGTGTGGGTAATATAGTTAGTGGGTTCAATCAGCGTGACCGTACCGGCGGAGGTTGTCGTCCCCAGACCCGCACCGACCTGACCTTTTGCATCCGGTTTCAACAGATTGCCATACATGTAACTAGCTCGGCGACTCATGGCGTTACCTGCCATAATATTTTCAGATACAGCTTCCTTCATAAAACCAGCCGGTGCATATACCTTCACTTTACCGGATTTCACATCCGCTTCATCAATCACGCCGCGGACACCACCGTAGTGGTCAACATGGCTGTGCGTATAAATGACGGCAACAACGGGTCTTTTACCGCGATTCTTATAATAAAGGTCCATTCCCACTTTCGCGGTTTCTGCAGATACCAGCGGATCAATGACCGTAATACCCTCTTTCCCTTCCATAATTGTCATATTCGAGAGATCAAGATTACGGATTTGATACACGCCATCAGTGACCTGGAACAAACCGCCAATATTGATCAACTGCGACTGACGCCACAGGCTTGGATTAACCGTGTCGGGGGCTTTTTCGCCCTCTTTGATAAAGGCATATTGCTGAGGGTCCCAGACAACATTTCCCTGCTTCCCTTTAATCAATTCACTGGGAAGCGGAGCAATAAAACCTTTATGTGCGTTCATAAAATCGGTTTTATCAGTGAATGGCAATTGACCATATAAGGCGTCATTCGCACTTTTGGTCTGAGCAGTCGCATCTTTTGCTCCTTCCTGTGCCAATACAGGTAGTGATATTAATGATGTTGAACACACGCTAGCTAAAGTCAGATAACTTACTAGTTTATTAAGTTTCATAAATCCTCGCTAATAATATATTATCCAGAAGAAAGAAATCCTGCAGTTCTGATTGTTGAGAAGCTTCCGTAATACTGTACTTATCAGGTTTCTATGATCTAATGCTCGTAGGCTAACATGGTCTTATGAAACAATGTAATGCAATGGCATTTAATTTTAAATTTCCTTTTGTTTTTATTTAAACAAAATAGCTGTAGACACCTGACTGTATAAAAAGATAATGGCTGGCATCCATTGTCTTTAGAACACTATATATGCGCACTCTCTATCTACTTCTCATCGTTGGGATACTTTCTGGCTGTAATACTTCTCCCCCAGAAAAAGTTGTTAAAATCAATAAAATGGTGATCCCTGTTGTTCAGGCACAACCCGAGTCAAAATCAAGTAGTGACTCGGCATCCCTGTCCTTATATCAAGATAATAAACAGCAAATTGAAAACGTCGCGAGTTCATTAAAAAATGAATATCTTCATGAGGTTAAGCCAAGAGAGATGTTTGACGTTCATAGCCAGGCATACCAGGTTTATGCTTCTTTAACCAAGCTCGAACAAATGCAGCAAATGAACAATTTTTATTATAAGGAGCATAATCAAACAGGACTGTTAAGCATTAATCAGTCCGTGAACTCTCTTATTGAATAACAAGAAATCCTCCTCAGAAAATGATGAGGAGGATTTCTTACGATTGATATATGGCATACCACAACAATAGAATATTAAATTTAGATAATCGATTTGTAACTTGTTTGTGGGTTTATTTAAAATCGCTCAGGCAATTTATTGATGGAAGTAAGATACCCTCCGCGTTCAAAATCAATATACCCTCCTTTTTTTAACGCAGATACAACATTTAAAACACTGCTGCGCGATAAGTGGGTCCGATCCTGAATATAATCTAAAATAGAGACTCGCGTGCGCGTCTCTTCCGGCAACAAAATCATCTCTTCGAGGTGGTTACGTATCACTGAATAAGTACGCTGCTGTACGACTAAATCATCACGATAAAAGAGATAGCCCGTATGATATGAAAGCACTGCCGCCGCATCTTCCCACAAGCCTTGTTGATGAAAGAGTTCTCGTGCTTTATCGGCATCGACGCGTAATAATGTTGACTCAGCTTCAGCGCGCAATAAATGGCCGTGTACCGGTTGGATCATTTCGGCAATACCGAACAGATGGGGTTCATAGACGGTCACGATTAACAGACCATCAGAAGAACGTAAAATAGACAGCTCCCCTTGCAAAAAAAGGTAGAGTTGAGGCTTATTCTTGTATTTCCACATGATACGCCGCCGCGGCACAACCTTCATCTTTTCTGCAATCGGTTCAAGTGCTTGCATTAAGCGTTGTATGCTTTGTTCTGGGCGTACCGGAGGTGAAATTTGCATAATCAAACCTGTATTATTTAGATTGAAAACAATATGCTTTTACCTATATTCCATGAAGGTAGTACAGATTCATATTAAAACCATAAATTGCTCAATAATAAAAGTAGAAATTTATTTTTATTTAAACGAGCGTGTGTGATAAGACCACCAGCAGACGGTTACCAGACACTGTCGGATAGATAATCCGCCATGGTGACTATTAACAATGCGTGAGATAGTTAATCGGGAATAACGGCGCTAGAATTGATAGCTATAGTTGACGCTAGCAAACCATAACCACGGTTTTTTATACTGGCCTGCAAAGATATCAGATTTGACGTTAGACGACTGCATGTGCAAATACTCAACGGCAACGCCAATATTGCTGGCTGGCGTAATCTGGTACTGTGCACCGGTGGCAAGTCGCCATTCATCGCCGGTTGGCATCGAAAGCGCTACATCACTTTGCGATTTGTACGGTGAACTGTCATAGGCAATACCGGCATTAATGCGCCACTGCTCATCGGGATGATATTGCACGCCCAGCGCTGTATGCCATGTATCTTTCAGACGATTATCACGATCGCTTTGCTGACCATTTATTGTAATCTGCGGGCTGCCAAACTGGCTCCAGTCCTGCCAGCCAAGATCGCCCATCACTGACCATTGACTGTTGATATCGTGAACCAGACTAAACATCACCTGCTGCGGAGCACGGACCTGTGTGGAGATTGGCAGATCATATCCAATATTAGGTATATTGGGGAAACGTGCCGTCCCGTCAATATTGAAATGATAATCAGTCTTGCTGGTCCAGGTTACTCCCGCCCGCGTTTTGTCGGTTAAATCCATTAATAAGCCAAGGTGGTAATTCATCGCCCAATCATGATCGCTTTGTTTCTCATCGTGGCCATCGACATCTCTGCTTAGCGACAGAAAACCATAGTTTAGCCCTGCAGCTGCGCCAACCGACACCTTATCACTTAGTTTCCATGCAACGGCGGGACTCAGCGTCATCGCAACCATGGTACTTTGTTTAATTAACCGATCCCCTGCCCAGTTGCCGAAGTCGATACCTAACCCATAGTTGCCGTACAAACCCAAACCGGCAGAAACGGTATCACTCAGCCGTTGCGTATAAAACATGCTGGCATTGGGGAAAAGCGTCATTACATTACCGGGGCTTTGCCTTCCATCTGTCGTATTGTTCAGCGTATAGGGAATATCTCCGCCCATCGCCTGTAACCCTCCGCTGACCATATGGTCAGGTAAACGGGTCATCCCCGCAGGGTTCGTTAACAGCGTAGAGGCATCCTGAGCACGAGCGGCCTGCCCTGCACCAGCCAGTGCGGTATCCTCCGTTCCGACTTCATAGAAGTAGAGCGCACTGGCGTGACCGACTGACGAAAAAATCATCCCGGAGAGAAAAATTATATTTTTTTTCATTGCATTACCTGTTTGGAGGGGGCGTTCTTTACTAAACGTAGGGTCAGCTATCACACTGTATTGATTTATGCTAATAGCATAATCAGGCATCAGGAATGATGTCGTGTTAAATTTCATCCAATATTAAATTTTATAATTCAACACAATGACATCTTAAAAGTCGACTTAATGAGAATTCTTCTTAAGAAGAGATTTGACATAAATTCTAATGTAAAGAAATGAAAATTTAATCTTTTCATAATAAAGTATGAGTGAAGTCGCCAACGGAAAAACCATAGTTATGATCATCACATAACTGTAATATGCGTTTTAAAAAGTAAAACCTTTACAGCCTTGAGGAGACCTTGTCTTCTCAAAACTGCGTGTCTCGAATATACCTTTAATTTCAACGGGCACGATGGTCATCAACCGCTCAAACCTAATATATAAGTGAGGTGCATATCTTACTGTGCTAACTAAATTTCAGGAGAATAATGCTAATCAAGTCGTAGATACTTCATTTTTTTAAATATGGAGTTTTAATCATGTAATAACAATCAGGTATCTTATACGACTCATTCTTCTGTCAGTTTTTGTAAGTGGAAGAAAAGAGTGATGATAGCTAATACAGGTAAAGATAGGGGTAATGACTTATGGCCTCACAATATGACTTTACTGTCACTCTGCACGATCTTGCTTTTATTCTTAAGCAGATCAAAATATCCGAAGCGGCAACTAACCCGGATGATAGCGTTAATGCTGAATTGCTTAGAGAATTAGTTTCCAGTCCGCTATTGCCTTATGGACTTCGCACGGTAGATGGTTCATGGAATAATCTTCTACCAGGCCAGGAGTTATATGGCTCTGCCGACCAGACAATGCCGAGATTAACCGCGTTAAACTGGCAAGATGCGGACCAAATGACCAGTTATATCCAAATTGGTGGCACCGTTATTGATGCCGACCCACGTATTATTAGTAACTTAATTTCCGATCAAACGGCATCTAACCCAGCCGCACTGGAGGTATTTAACGCGTTAAAAGATGCTCCCGGCGGGGGGACTATTACAGGAGACGGAGAAACGTTATCCATTCCTAACCAGTCTCCCGATATCGGTCTCTCCCCTGCTTTTAACGGCTGGATGACCTTCTTTGGCCAGTTTTTTGACCACGGTCTGGATTTGATTCCCAAAGGCGGCAACGGTATCGTTTTCATTCCGCTACAGCCGGATGACCCTTTATATGTGGAAGGGTCGTCGACAAACTTTATGCTATTAACCCGGGCAACGGTGGATGAAAACCGAGAGACAGTAAACCTGACGACCCCCTTCATCGACCAAAACCAAACCTACACCTCCCATCCTTCACATCAGATTTTCATCCGCGAATACGTCATTATTGATGGGAAACCAGAGCCTACCGGGAATTTATTAGGCGGTGCGAACGGTGGACTGGCGACCTGGGCCGACGTTAAAAACCAGGCTGAAACTCTGCTAGACATTAAACTCACCGATCAGGATGTGTTTAATGTTCCCCTGCTGGCAACGGATCGCTACGGTAATTTGATTTTAAGTGAAAATGGAAAGGTACAGATTGTTACCACCGGGGGACTGGTTGAAGCCAACGGCGGTCTGTTGCCTGAGGGAACATTCCGCACCGGCCATGCGTTTCTTGATGATATTGCGCATACTGCCGCGCCAAAAGCGGGTCTGCTGGCAGATGATGACACTGCGATTGGGGGCGAAGGAGCGCAACCGGCAGGAACCTATGATAACGAACTGCTCGATCGTCACTTTATTACCGGTGACGGGCGTGGGAACGAAAATATAGGTTTAACCGCGGTGCACGCCGTTTTTCACAGCGAGCATAACCGTCTGGTTGAGCAATATAAAACAACACTGCTGGAAACCGGTGATATCGACCTCATTAATCAGTGGTTGATGCCCAATCATCAAATCACGGAATTACCTGCCGATACCAGTACGCTGGTATGGAACGGTGAGTACTTATTCCAGGCAGGCCGCTTCTCCACGGAAATGCAATATCAGCACCTCGTATTCGAGGAGTTTGCCCGTACCGTACAACCCGCCGTCGATCCGTTTGTTTTCTCCAACACGGCGGATATAAACCCGATGATCTTTGCCGAGTTTGCGCATGTGGTTTACCGTTTCGGGCATTCAATGCTGACAGAAACCGTGGCGCGCACCGACATTGATATGCAAAGCGGTGATATTGACCTGATTTCAGCATTCCTGAATCCGGTAGCATTTAATCAAATCAACGGGGCCACCGTCACGGACGATCAGGCTATTGGCGCAATTGTGCGTGGTATGACGCGTCAGGTGGGTAACGAAATTGATGAATTTATTACCGATGCGCTGCGTAATAATCTCATCGGCCTGCCCCTCGATTTAGGCGCGCTTAATATAGCCCGTGGCCGTGACACCGCAATGCCGACGCTGAACCAGGCCCGCGAGCAGTTTTTTGCATTAAGCGGTGATAGTCAACTGAAGCCTTATACCAGTTGGGCTGACTTTACTACCTACCTGAAAAATCCCGCTTCAATCATTAACTTTATGGCCGCCTATGGTCAGCATGAGCTGATCCTCAATGCCACCAGCCTTGAAGGTAAGCGTGCAGCGGTAAACTTCCTGTTGTTTGGTGATGCTAACAATGCCCCGCCTGCGGATGCGATGGATTTCTTTAACAGTACCGGAGCGTGGGCAACCAAAGAGACCGGCCTGAATATGGTCGATTTCTGGATTGGCGGGCTGGCAGAGCGCAAAAATGAATTTGGCGGCATGCTCGGCTCAACCTTCAACTTCGTCTTTGAAACACAAATGGAAATGCTTCAGGACGGCGATCGTTTCTACTATCTGAGCCGCGTTCAGGGACTGAACTTACTCAATGAACTGGAGGCCAACTCGTTTTCCGCGCTGGTAATGCGTAACAGCGATCTTGGTGATGAGGGATCCTCCCACCTGCCCGCTAATCTGTTCCAGACACCGGACCATATTTTTGAAGTGAACCGCGTGCTGCAAACGGAAATCGACCCGAAATGGGGTAATCCGCTGAAGGATCTGCTCTCGCCGTTGTTGGTGCGTCGCGACCCAGGAGTGGATGTTGACGGCGATAGTTTTGCCGATGGCGGGTATCTGAAATATACCGGCGATGGGCATGTGGTGCTTGGAGGGACGGCAGGCAATGATACGTTAATCGGCGGTAAAGGGATCGACAGTCTGTGGGGTGATGGCGGAGATGACCGACTGGACGGCGGCGACGAAGCAGACGTGGTCCATGGTGGTGACGGTGATGACATTATTACCGATACCGGTACGCCTGTTGGTGATGCGGACTTCCTGCACGGTGATGCCGGACATGACGTTATCTTCTCCGGTAACGGAAACGATCTGGTCTTTGGTGGCAGCGGTAGCGACTTCGTGGTGGTCGGCGAAGATGCGCAGGAAGTCTTCTCGGGTCAGGATAACGACTTTGCGCTTGGCGGCTCGGGTGGTGATTTCCTGATGGGCAACGAAGGCGATGACTGGCTGGAAGGCGGCGATGGGTTTGACACACTGGCGGGCGACAACTCTGAGTTGTTCTTCAACAGTACCATTATCGGTCACGATGTCCTCAACGGTCAGGGTAACGACACCGACTACGATGGCGAAGCCGGTGATGACATCATGGTTCAGGGCGCGGGGATCCAGCGCAATAATGGCATGGCCGGTTTCGACTGGGCTATCCATAAAGGCGACCCAAATGGCGCTAACTCTGACCTTGGGATCCCTATTTTCGTCAACCAGCAGGAGTTTATTCTACGCGACCGTTTTGATCTTGTTGAAGGGCTGTCGGGCTGGAAATACGACGATATCCTGACCGGGACAGAACAGCCGATAGGTACTGCGCCTGTTCAGGGCGTTCCCCTCTCTAACAACCTGACCCAGGAAGGTGCGGACAGGATCACCGGTTTACAGGCTATTCTCGGCGTAGAGCGTTCTACAAATCCGGACGCGGTGCTACTGAACCCTGATGATGGTAGCGATATTTTACTCGGCGGTGGCGGTAGCGACCGCATTATGGGTAAAGCCGGTAACGATATCATTGATGGTGATGCATGGCTCAACGTGCGTATTGCCGTTACAGGTATGGCGGGACTCACCAGCGCCGAAGGTATGGCCGAACTGAAATCGTACATGCTGGCCGGCACGCTGAAACCGAATCAGCTGTCGATTGTGCGAGAAATCCTGCATGAAGGTAACGGCACGGAAACTGACGTCGCGGTGTACCGTGATGTCAGCAGCAACTATGTCTTTACCCGTATGGCGGACGGTAGCCTGCGCGTCGATCACGCCACGCCGGATGCCGCGCTGAACCTGAATGATGGCATCGATCGTCTGTTGAACATCGAAAAACTGGAGTTTGGCGATGGGAAGCAGCTGTGGGTGACGGCGCAGCAAGCGACGGGCGATCTGACCATCAGCAATCCTAACCCTTCGGTGGGCGACCTGCTGCGCGTCAACGTGGCGAACTTGCTGGATGGTAACGGCCTGGCGGCGGATGTGGCCATCACCATGACCTGGCAGGCATTCGTCAACGGCCAATGGCGAGACCAGGCAACCGGTGTTGAGTTCAGAGTGCCTGGCGCTATTCAGGGTGCTCCGCTGCGTGTGGTAGCCAGCTTTAACGACCGCATGGGTGACGCTGAAACCCTGGTGTCGGCACAAACTCAGGCGATCCTACCGCGAAATCAGGCCACGACCGGTGTGCCGGTAATTAACGACCTCACCCCAACTGAAAGCCTGACGCTGACCGCGGTGGTTTCAGGCATTGCTGACGCCGATGGTCTGAGCGGCGGTAATTTCACTTATCAATGGAGAATGAGTTCGCCAACCGGATTCGTCAACATTAACGGTGCGACTTCCGCCACCTATACGCCGGGTCAGGCTATGGTTGGCAGAACGTTGCAGGTGGTCGTTACCGTCGTCGACGATGAAGGCAACCCCCCTGTTGTCCTGACGTCGACCACCACCCAGCCCGTGGGCGATCTGATTGTGGGTACCAACGGGGCTAACACCCTCGTCGGCACTGCCTGGAGCGATATCCTACGCGGTGAAGGCGGTAATGACACCTTACTCGGCGGTGCAGGTGACGATCTGCTCATCGGCGGTACGGGAAACGACAACCTCTCTGGTCAGGCGGGGCAAGATATTCTGCAAGGTGATGCCGGTAATGACACGCTTGATGGCGGGCTTGGTGCCGACAGTATGACCGGCGGCACGGGCGATGATACCTACATTGTTGATGATTTCGGTGATGTAGTTATCGAAGGTGTGAATGGCGGCACGGACGTTGTCCGAACCAACCTTAGCAGCTACGACCTCACCGATAACGTGGAAGAACTGGTATTTACCGGCAGCGGCAGTTTTATCGGTACCGGTAATGCCATTGCGAACACCATTACGGGAGGGACCGGTAACGACTATCTGTTCGGTATGGGCGGTAACGACCAGTTGTTTGGTGGTATCGGGAATGACTTCCTCGATGGCGGAGATGGCGCTGATAACCTGCAAGGCGGAGTTGGTAACGACGTCATGATTGGCGGTGCGGGAGCGGATACCCTCTCCGGCGGTAGCGGGGACGATATTCTTAATGGTCAGGAAGGTAACGACATTCTGGACGGTGGTGCCGGGAGCGATATCTTCGCCTTTGGTGCCAACTTTGGGCAGGACCGAATTACCGGTTTTGACAGTAACCCCAACGGCGGGCAGGACTTCCTTGATCTCGTCTTGTTAGGTATCAACGCGGGTAATTTTGCCAGCAGCGTGTCTATCACCGGAAACAATGGCAACACAATTGTGACTATCGGTACAGATACCATCACATTGGTGGGCGTCAATTCGAACACCGTGAATATTGGTGACTTTTATCTGGAAATGCCCACTACCCTTGCCAGTAACAATGGCAATAGTTCATTGATCGTATAAGGAGATGACTATGTCGCGCCAGCATACGCCAACAGAACTGAATGATGCATTAAAGGGAACGAAACCCACTTTTCTGATGCTGTTGTTTTTTAGTTGTGTGATTAATATGCTTATGCTGGCGCCGGCAATTTATATGCTACAGGTTTACGACCGTGTGCTGGTCAGTAAAAATACCACCACGCTGTTAATGTTGACCTTATTGATTGTCGGCTTGTACATCGTTATTGCCATGATTGAATCTGCCCGCGCGCAGGTTATGGTCAGGCTTGGCAACCGGCTTGATATAAAGCTAAGCCAGTTGGTTTTTAACGCAGCCTTTAAAAGAAAGATGGTTACCGGTGATAACAATCCGGCGCAATCTTTAGCCGAATTAGATCAGGTTCGTCAGTTTCTTTCCGGGAATAGCCTGTTCGCCTTACTGGATATTCCCTGGACGCCAATATATCTGTTCATCGCCTTTTTGGTCCATCCCCTGCTGGGATATCTTTCTCTCGGCGGAATAACATTATTATTTATTCTGACGTTGGTATCTGAAATCTCTACCAAGCGCCCGATTCAGCAAGCGCACGCCTTAACCATTAACAATGCCAGCAAACTGAATAAACAGCTGCAAAACGCCGATGCCATTGAAGCGATGGGGATGCTTTCGACCCTGAAGTCCAACTGGCAGGAGCAACATAACAAAGTGCTGGCGCTACAAACGCAGATTGCCGACAAAACGGCCGGGTTAAGCAGTCTCAGCCGCTTTGTGCGGGTGTTGCTGCAATCTATTGCGCTGGGCGCCGGGGCTTTACTGGTGATCGGCGGCCATATTACTCCGGGCCTGATGATCGCCGCCTCGATCATTCTTGGCCGCGTCCTCAACCCGGTAGAACAAGTCATTGGCAGTTGGAAGCAGTTCGTGCAGTTTCGTAGCGCGTGGCATCAGCTCTCAACCTTGCTGAAGGAGTATCCGGCTCCGAAAGAGGTACTGACCCTGCCGCGTCCTAACGGCAACATCAGCGTCGAAAGCGTCTTCGCCGCAGCCCCCGGCCAGCCTTCCCCGCTACTGCGTAATATCTCATTCCAGCTGGAGCAAGGTGAAGTTCTGGGGATTATCGGCCCCTCAGCCTCAGGGAAAACCTCGCTGGCAAAGGTTCTGGTTGGCGTCTGGAAACCGTTATCAGGGAAAGTCAGATTAGACGGCGCAGATATTTGCCAGTGGGATAAAGCGCTGCTGGGCCCGTCTATTGGCTATCTGCCGCAGGATGTGGAACTGTTTGACGGTACCATCGCGCAAAACATTGCCCGCTTCTCGCAGAATGACAGTGAGCTTATCGTCGCCGCCGCATTACTGGCAGGCGTTCATGAGATGATCCTGCGCTTGCCGCAAGGTTATGACACGCTGTTGGGCGCAGGCGGATACCAGCTCTCCGGCGGGCAGCGGCAGCGCATCGGGCTGGCACGCGCCGTGTATAACAATCCTGCATTCATCGTGCTTGATGAACCGAATGCCAATCTTGACGACGCGGGCGAATTCGCACTCGTTAAAGCCATCAATATCCTGCGTACCCAGGGACAAACCACTGTCATTATCTCACACCGCCCGACGCTGCTCGGCGTGGTCAATAAGGTTTTGCTGCTTAACGATGGCGCTATACAGGAGTTTGGTACCCGCGATCAGGTTTTTGCCCATTTGCGTCAGGCCAACGTACTGAAACCAGTGGCTACGCCTTCTCCATCCACGACTGAACAGCAACGTGAGGCCTGATGATGAAAAAGAAATCTGAGAACGCGGCCTCTGCTGGCGTTGATACTAATATCTGGTCGCCGATTATCCGGGGCGTGATCGTCATTGTGCTTGGTGTCGGTAGTTTTATCCTCTGGGCAGTGCAAGCGCCGTTAGATGCGGGCGTGGTTGCCGATGGTACGGTAACCGTATCGAGTAACCGCAAAACCATTCAGCATCTGAGCGGCGGTCGGGTAACGGATATCTTTATCAAAGAAGGCGACTTCGTGAAGAAAAATCAGGTCCTCGTCCGGTTGGATAAAATGCAGCTTGAAATGCGTTTCAGTGCGTTAAATGCCCAGTATATTTCTGCAAAAAGTATCGAAGATCGCCTGTTGGCAGAACGCGATGGCCTGGATGCGATCGTCTTTAATACGACGCTGACGCAGCAATTATCTGGCAATAAACGGCTGGCAGAAGTCAGAAATCTGCAGGCTAAACTTTTCGATACCCGTCGCAAAACGATTCAGGATGAACTGTCGATGATTCAGGAAACGCTCGATGGTCTGGTAGGACAAACGGATAATCTCAATAAAATAAAAGGCTATCGCGACCACCAGTTTTCTCTGATTAACCGGGAGTTAGGGGCTATTCGCGCGCTGAGCGAAAAAAACTATTATCCCAAAGCGCAATTACTGGTGCTCGAGCGCGAGGCGGCAGAAATATCTGGCAGCGTTTCAGAAGATATTCTTAACATTGCCAAACTGAAATCGCAGCAAAACGAATTAAAAATTAAAGCCTACCAGGTGCGTCATCAATATTTACGTGAAGTTGAGTCTGAACTGACGGAAAACCAAAAAGAAGTGGCAATGCTGGAGGATGAACTGGCGTCCACCCGTCACGAGCTGGATAACACCGAGATCCGCTCGCCGATTAACGGTATCGTGCTGGATGTTAAAGTCAGTACCGTGGGCGGCGTCATTCAACCCGGCGAACATCTTATGGATATCGTTGCCGCCGGACAACCGATGCAAATCGATGCCAAAATACCCGTGCATGCCATTGATAAACTGGTCCCCGGTTTAACCGTTGATGTGCTATTCCCTGCCCTTAACCACGCGCTGTTACCGTCGGTTCCGGCCCGGGTTCTGACTATCTCTGC
The DNA here is from genome assembly GCF_014596815.2 of Citrobacter sp. C13. NCBI lineage: Bacteria > Pseudomonadati > Pseudomonadota > Gammaproteobacteria > Enterobacterales > Enterobacteriaceae > Citrobacter > Citrobacter sp. C13. The sequence continues at coordinate 2,478,200 of NZ_CP115024.1, read as the reverse complement.
GGACCGCTTAATTGATGAAGCCACTCAGCAGCCTTACTACCTTGCGGAAGTACAGGTTTCAGCAGAGGGCGCGCGTTTGCTGGGCGATTACAAAATAAAAGCGGGAATGCCCGCCAGCGTGACGATCAAGACCGGTGAACGAACCCTGATGAGTTATCTGTTTAAACCGTTGATTGCCCGTCTGGAACTGGCTTTTAAAGAGTATTGATCCATCCATTGCCAGTATGGCGTACGGCTTGTCGCGCCATACCGCTTTCTGCCGTTGCTGGCAGCTGCGCTTTCTTGTAACCTTCTTCCCGTCTCACTACTGACAAAATCTGGAACCACTGAACTGGACTTCATATGAATGCTCATATTTCTAAAGACCCTTTACATGGCGTAACGCTTGAAATGCAGGTCAATGCCCTGGTTGAACGTTATGGTTGGGCTGAACTGGCGCAACGCATTAATATCAACTGCTTTAAAAATGAACCGAGCGTTAAATCCAGTCTGAAGTTTCTGCGCCGTACGCCGTGGGCGCGGACAGAAGTTGAAGCGCTGTACCTTGATTCGCTGCATGACCTGGCCTCAAACAACACCCCCGAACCGGCCTTCGATCCCTGGGCTAACAGCCGCAATAAAAAGAAATAAGAGCAAAATCAGATGGCAGCATCCGGTTTCTTTTCAGGAAATTATCAGAAAAAACTGGCGAAGATTCTCGCCCGTTCTCGTGCCAGACTACCGCTGACCAACATGAAATGGTTTGCTGTACTTGTGGGCAGTATGTTGTTACTTGGCAGCTGTTCTTCACAGCCACCCGGTTACAAGACCACTCCGCTACCTCCGGTGAGCAAACCCCAGCAGAGCAAGGAGCCAGTGCGCGGGATCTGGCTGGCGACGGTTTCACGTCTTGACTGGCCGCCGATTTCATCCGTGAACATCAGTTCGCCTGCCCTACGCATCAGCCTGCAGCAAAAAGCGCTGACGGATAAGCTGGACAACCTGAAACGGCTTGGTATTAACACCGTTTTTTTCCAGGTTAAGCCCGATGGGACCGCATTGTGGAAGTCAAAAATTCTACCGTGGTCAGATACCCTGACCGGCACGATTGGCCAGGATCCGGGTTACGATCCGCTGCAGTTTATGCTCGATGAAGCGCATAAGCGCGGAATGAAAGTTCATGCCTGGCTTAACCCCTATCGCGTGTCCGTAAACACCAAACCTTCGACGGTCACTGAATTAAACAGCACGCTGTCACAGACGCCGTCCAGCGTATACGTCCTGCATTGGGACTGGATCCGCACTGCGGGCGAGCGTTTTGTGTTAGACCCCGGTATTCCCGACGTGCGCGACTGGATCACCAGCATCGTGGCGGAAGTGGTTGAGAATTACCCGGTTGACGGTGTGCAGTTTGATGATTACTTCTATACCGAATCTCCCGGCTCTGCGCTCAACGACAGCCAGACCTTCAGAAGATACGGTCAGGGGTTCGCTTCCAAAGCTGACTGGCGGCGCGATAACACGCAAAGGTTGATTGCCCAGGTATCGCGGACCATCAAGAAACTCAAGCCTGAAGTCGAGTTTGGCGTTAGTCCTGCGGGCGTGTGGCGCAACCGTTCGCACGATCCAGCGGGCTCCGACACGCGCGGCGCCGCAGCGTATGATGAGTCGTATGCAGACACCCGCCGTTGGGTGCAATTAGGTTTGCTGGATTACATTGCACCGCAACTCTACTGGCCTTTTGCCCGTGACGCAGCGCGTTACGATGTACTGGCAAAATGGTGGGCAGATGTCGTGAAATCAACCAACACTCGCCTCTACATTGGTGTAGCTCTGTATAAAGTCGGTGAACCATCGAGAAAAGAGCCGGACTGGACGGTAAAAGGCGGTGTGCCGGAACTGAAAAAGCAGCTCGATTTAAACGAATCCGAACCGTACATCAACGGCACGATCCTGTTTCGCGAAGATTATCTTAATCAACCGCAAACGCAGGAAGCTGTGACCTATATTCGCAATCGTTGGGGACGTTAATGGTTGTCCTCTGGTCAGTTTAGCGGGGAAATGTAGCGGGGAAACCTTGCCCCGCTCAGCTTTAATTTTCCGGGAAGTGTTGCGGCCGTATCTGCGTCACCGGGACATTAGCCGGCGGACATTATCATTAATTTGTTTCTGAATCGTCTTCAGCGTAGATAGCGTTATCTGATCGGGGTATTTGTCCCTGGCGATAGCGCTCAATGCAGTGGCAAAGTGACAGACTTTTTCGATTATGCCGTTCACATGGTCAGCAGATAACTCAGCTTCCTGAACGCCAAGCGACTGAAGGTGCTTTCTTTCGATATCCAGCGCCTCTCCCAGCACGTCCATTTGGTGATACCCACCTGGCCCTTCGCACCAGGTGACGTCGTAAGCCGGAGCCAGAGTCCAGTTTCCATCGGCTGACATTAAATAGGCAAAATTCTTCGGATGATCGTCGCGGTTGTTAAAAGCCACGTTGAAAACCACGCGTTCGAACGCTTTTGCCTTTTCTCTGACATCATTGGTACAAATCTGCGTGGCGCGCAGAAAATCCCGGTAGTCTAAAGCGCCGGGTATCTGGTAATTTGCCCCGGTAAGTGCCGCCAGGCTCTGCATAGGAATTCGTGTCGACTGGTCACGGTCGAAACGGCGAGTGGCAAATGCCGCCTGTCCGCCGGGCAGATTGAAATACGCCGTATCGGGCGTGGTGATCCCACATTGGCGCAAGCATTCAGCATAAACCGCTTCGATGGCGCATACCTCAGCATGCTCATGCCTGGCGGGAAATTTAATCAACCAGCTTTCGCTCCCGGGTAGCGGCACCGTGGTGAAGTTAGACGTGACAGTGTCACGATAAAGTAGCGCCTTAGGCCTTGCTCCTTGTGGCGAACCGCCCATCTGGAGCAGTTTGTGCAAAAATTCCCCGCCTTCACCGCTCAGGACTTCCTGAACCTCAGCGGCCAGTTGTTCGAGAGGAACATCCTCTTTTGAAAGCATCTCGACATCTGACTGAACGGGCTGGAATGTCATGGCGCCCATCGCGTTGTTGCCGACCCAGGTTAAACGCTCTAATGGACCTATGCGTGCTGCGTTGAGTCCGCGGCGTTTAAATAATCGGTCCATCAACAGCATGCCCCAGCCGTCAGGCAGCGAATCATAGACCGGTCCGGGTAATCCTAACTGATGAGCCGGGAAATCCCTGCGCAAACGAGGACCGTTCAGCGGTAACATCAGACGGGACAGCTCCAGGCCCCTACGTAAGGCGTCTTCACTGTATTCAAAGGCGATCAACGGACGTCCGGTCAGGGCTGTGGAAGACACCAGTTTTCCCCACAGCCATTTTTCACCCCAACCTTCATAGAAGACATCAACTTGTTCAGGCATCAGAATTTTTCCTTTTGATCCGCTGGCGCGTTGCGCTCTTTTCGTAACGCAAAATATCATCCAGACTATCAATCCTGGGTTTGAATAACTCCTCAAGCGCATCGCCATAGCCTAACACCATTGCGACTTTGACCAGATTCTCAAATCCTACATTCTTACCTGTTTCCAGATTTGAAACGGTATTCACACCGACACCTGAACGCGCGGCAACATCAGCCTGCGTCATTTGCCGCGCGAGTCGTTCTTTACGCAATCTGTCACAAAGTAGTTTGACGATATCAGCAGCTGTATTGAGCGTTAAATCCATAATATTGGCCCTTATAAGAATAAAAGCTACTTTACACCCAATATTATAGAGTTAAATTATGGGGAATTCAAAATCTTATAAAACACAATAAAAGGGAGTTAAACCGGAAAAATTTACTTAAAAGCCATTATACTGGAGTTATCCGGGCACAAGGTCTGTACCCGGATATGGTGTGGTTATCAGGCAACGGAAGGCTCAGGTAACCTGAAGGATGAGACCAGCAGTGCCAGCTGTTCCGCCTCCTCTTTCAGCGCCTGCGTCCGTGCTGCGGCATCATCAATTAACGAGGCATTCTGCTGAACGGTGCTGTCCATTTCGGTAACGGCCAGCGTGACTTCGGAAACGCCCTTACGTTGTTCTTCACCCGCAACGCGTATTTCCCCCATCAACTGGCGCACCTGACGCACATTGCTGACCAGTTCTCCCAGACGTTCGCCGGCAGTGTGGATTTGCTGACTTCCGCTACCTACATGAGAAACGGATTCATCAATCAACGTTTTAATTTCCTGGGCGGCGGTAGCACTGCGCTGAGCCAGCGTGCGCACTTCGGAGGCCACGACGGCAAACCCTCTGCCAGCATCCCCCGCTCTGGCGGCTTCAACCGCGGCATTCAGGGCGAGAATATTGGTCTGAAATGCAATGCTGTCGATGACTGCGACAATTTCCACCATTCTGCCGGATGAGGCGCTGACGTTATCCATTGTTGAGATCACGCCCTGCATCACATCGCCGCAGCGGTTGGCCGTTTGCGCGGTGCTATCGGATAGCTCATCCGCCAGTTGTGTATTACTGGCGTTTTGATGAACGGTCGCATTTAACTGTTCCATCGCCGCCGAACTCTCTTCCAGCGCAGCGGCCTGCTGCGTGACGCGAGATGAAAGCTCCATATTACTGTCAGCCAGGCTAACGGCGTTATTCGCTACCACTGTGCTACTGCTTCTGACGGTGATCAGGATGGCCGAGATTTTATCGACGAACAGGTTAAACGCCTCGGCGATAGCTGAAATCTCGTCTTTGCCACGAACATCCAGACGACGGGTAAGATCGCCTTCGCCCTGCGCGATGTCATCAAGTGCCTGCCGGGTATCATCAAGACGTGAAATCAGTCGACGAACCACCAGCCATGATCCCACCAGCAACAGCGTCATGATAGGGATCAATACTTCCAGAACATCCTGCATCATCACTTTGGCGAGACCGACGATGCGTGATTCAGGTGTCACCAGCCCCACGACCCAGCCGGTATCCGCCATCGGGAACAGCATTACCCGGGATGGCGTATTCAACACGTTGTCGTTCGCAAGCGTAATCGTCTTCACTCCATCCGCCGGGCGCAAGGATTTCAGACCGTTTTGCACCGGGATAAGCCACTGTGCGCTTTGCGCCAAATCGTTAATGGTTTTATATTTTGCCAGGTCGGCCTGCGGGAAATAGAGAATTTGTCCCTGCTTGTCTACCACAAACGCGTAACCACCGGTGCTGTTTCCCTGCTGCTGCATAAAAGTGGCGACGTTATCCAGACGGATATCGGTGGTAGCGACACCGGCAAACTTGCCCGCCTGTTGATAAGGCACGCTGCATGTCACCATGTTGACGCCTGAACTGGCATCCTGGTAAACGTCAGACCATAAACAGCTGTTTTGTGAATGGCCTTTGGCCAGTTGATACCAGCTTTCATTGTGGTATCCACTCGATCCTTCGACGTTATAATCATTGGAATACACCAGCTTTCCTTCAGCATTACGCGCCCAGAAAAAGCTTCTTTTCTCCACACCTGCGGTGAAGGCGTCTGGTTCTGGCCAGATGCCGCCGCCGGTAATAATCGAGTCTTTACCTTCACCAATAAGATGCGGAACAACGCTTTGGTACAGTGATTCATCGTTAGGCAACACTTCAGCCAGTCGCGACAGGCTGACGGTCTCACCTTCAATTCGGGACAATACGGTACTCAACTGACGGGTTAAACCTTGCCCTGTTTCTTCGATCAGAGCGGTGTTGATTTCAACGACGCGCGGCTGACCGCGCCAGAGCATAATCACCACGATAACAAGGCTCGTTACTGCAAGCAGCAGAATGCCGCCGATGGTTAAACGCGTTGAAATACGAGTAGGATACCAGGCCATACAAACTCCTTCTGCAAAAGGCTAACTTTTATCCAGTATCGGCACAGGTGTTTATATCTTTATAAAGTTTTCTTAAGTATTGCAAAACAAATTAGTGACAGTGTCACAAATAACAAAACCCAGCACTTTGGCTGGGTTTTAATAACAGTTAAATCTTATTTAGATAATTCTTTTTTGATTTCGTCTTTTATTTTACTTAATTCACTCTGCGGATGTTTCTTGCAAAGTTCAACGGTCAGAGGAACTGCAGTCGTAACGGTTTCGTTATAGTCGACGTAGTCACCACCTTTGAAGTCTTCGTCTTCATTGAGCACCCAGAAGGCCACCGGAGCCATAGTTTGTGGGTTTAAATCAATAAACTCCTGGCAGTTCATGCCTTTCGGAGTCACTTCAGTTTTAGCGTTATCTGTTGCTGCATTGACGCTGACACTGGTTAACAGCGCTGCGACCAGAATACCTGCTGTAGAAAGGGAGAATTTATTTATTGTAGTACTCCATTTATAATATAAATAATATCTACACTTGCGCTTAACACCGTTAATGTAGCTCGCGAAAAATAATACCCCTACCGTCATAAGAATAAAGATTGCTGTTATTGATATGGCTGAAATTTATATTTCCCATTACTGATTCTTATGTCTGAGGGATAAATGTTGCCCACAATGTGATCGTTCCGACGAAATCAGCAGATTCATACCCCTCTTCCTCTACCGTTGCACCAAAACTGAACTACGCTGCACAAATGTTGATCATTGGTTAATGAATATCGGTTGGTTTTTAACAAAAACAGCCGGCGTGCCGCTGTTACGCACATGGCACGCGTCCTGCATTGTTAATTCGCTAACAGAAATACGGTATCTGACAGGCAACTAACAGCGAGAAGGTAATGACAGCCAAACCAGAGTTATTTACCCGCATAGAGCAAACCTTTAGCCAGCTGACGCCCAGCGAAAAGCGCGTGGCCGGGTGGCTGTTAGCCCATGCTGTGCAGATCCCATTTGAAACCGCAGATGGCATCGCCAAAGCAACCGGCACCAGCGGCATTACCGTCGGACGTTATCTGCGTAAACTGGGCTTTCGTAACCTGGAGGATGCAAAAGCCAGTCTGCGTGAGCTTCCCGTTGTTCCCTATCAGCCCTGGGGAATGAACGAACGACTGGACTCCTGGCACCAGCAACAAAGCCTGCCGGATCGGGCGCATCAGTCGCTGTTGCTGGAGATCGACGCTATTACCCACGTCTACCAGCTCGCACAAGGCGAAACGTTTTTACGCATTGCACAGCAGCTGGCGCATGCGGAAGCCGTGTACATCCTCGGGATCCAGTCCACCCGCGGGATCGCCAACGCCTTTTTTAGTCACCTGGAATACCTGCGACCTAAAGTCAGCTACTCCGAAGGCCTTTCCGGCAGTTGGGTAGAGTCGCTGAACTCGGGATTCAGCCAGCCTTACGTGGTTATTACCGATATGCGTGCCTACTCCGCTATTTCGCGACAATATTGCCGTGTTGCCACAGAGCGCTGCATTCCGCTGGCGCTCATTACCGATGTGTGGTGCCCATGGGCCAGGGATTATTCCATTGATTTACTACAGGTAAAAACCGACACCGGACATTTCTGGGACTCACTGGCGCCTGTGAGCTGTCTGTTCAACTTATTACTTTCTGCGGTGGTGGCGCAACTGGGTGACGCCCTCGCAGGACGCCTGCAAACCAATCGCCAGTTACAACAACAATTTGGTCAATTCGAACAATAAACAGGAAACGTGCTATGTCAGAACTCCCAGAACTGGTCGATCTGTCGGTGATATTTCCGTCGCTGCATATCGATCTTAAATACGCCACTGCCGACAACATTACCGGCGCACCTATCTACCGGGAAGCGCGTTGTCTGTTGCACACCGAGGCGGTAACCGCGCTGGCTAAAAGCATCAGCATTGCGCAACTGGCCGGCCTGCAGCTTGTGGTGTACGACGCGTATCGCCCCCAGCAGGCGCAGGCGATACTGTGGAATGCCTGTCCCGACCCGCAGTATGTTGTCGATGTCGCAATTGGTTCCAATCACAGTCGCGGAACGGCCATTGACGTTACGTTGATGGACGATCGCGGCCATCTCCTTGATATGGGGGCCGGTTTTGATGAAATGCACGACCGTTCCCATGCCTGGCACCCGTCTGTACCTCCGGCAGCGCAGCGTAACCGCCTGCTGCTCAATGCCATTATGTTTGGCGGTGGTTTTGTCGGTATTAACAGTGAATGGTGGCATTTTGAATTACCTGATGCCGCTCGCTATCCGCTGCTTGACGATCAAATAGATTGTTACACTGTCACGTATATAACAACACAACATCCCCTTTAATTCTGGAGCCTGGTTATGAAGACTACACCTGCGTTAAACGCGTTTTTTCGCCCCGCTCTGATAGCCGCTGCGTTAGCATTTGCCCTGCCCGCCGCTCAGGCTGCCGTTCCCAAAGATATGTTAGTGATTGGTAAAGCCGCCGATCCGCAGACGCTCGACCCCGCCGTAACCATCGATAACAACGACTGGACGGTCACCTATCCCTCTTACCAGCGGTTGGTCCAATACAAAACCGACGGAGGTAAAGGCTCCACGGAAGTTGAAGGTGATTTAGCCAGCGGCTGGAAGGCCTCTGACGATCAGAAAGAGTGGACGTTTACCCTGAAAAACGATGCCAAATTCGCCGACGGAACGCCGGTAACGGCAGATGCGGTAAAGCAATCCTTTGAACGTTTGCTCAAAATTGGTCAGGGACCTGCGGAGGCTTTCCCGAAGGATCTGAAGGTCGACGTCATTGATAACAACACGGTGAAGTTTACCCTCAGCCAGCCGTTTGCCCCGTTTCTGTATACGCTGGCAAATGACGGTGCCTCAATCATTAACCCGGTCATCTTAAAAGAGCATGCCGCAGACGATGCCCGCGGATTCCTGGCGCAGAACACGGCAGGTTCCGGGCCATTCATGCTGAAGAGCTGGCAAAAGGGACAACAGCTGGTGCTGGTGCCTAACCCGCATTATCCCGGTACAAAACCGACATTTAAGCGTGTCTCAGTCAAAATCATTGGTGAAAGCGCCTCCCGTCGCCTGCAACTGTCGCGTGGCGATATCGACATTGCCGATGCGCTGCCTGTTGACCAGCTTGCCGCTTTAAAACAGGAAGGCAAAGTGAACGTGGCGGATTATCCCTCATTGCGCGTGACCTATCTGTATCTCAACAACAGTAAGGCCCCGCTTAATCAGGTGGATTTACGCCGCGCCATCTCGTGGGCCACCGATTATAAGGGCATGGTCAACGGGATCCTGAGCGGCAACGGAAAGCAAATGCGTGGCCCGATCCCTGAAGGCATGTGGGGTTTTGACGATAAAGCCATGCAGTACAGTTTCGATGAAGCCAAAGCCAAAGCCGCGTGGGACAAAGTTGCCACCAAACCTGAAAGCCTGAGCTTCCTGTACTCCGATAATGACCCTAACTGGGAACCTATCGCGCTCGCCACCCAGGCAAGCCTTGGCAAACTGGGTATTAAGGTGAAACTGGAAAAACTGGCAAACGCCACCATGCGCGACCGCGTGGGCAAAGGCGATTACGACATTGCCATTGGCAACTGGAGTCCGGATTTTGCCGACCCGTACATGTTTATGAACTACTGGTTTGAGTCAGATAAGAAAGGCTTGCCGGGTAACCGTTCGTTCTATGAAAACGGTGAGGTCGATAAACTGCTGCGCAGCGCGCTGGCCACGACCGATCAGGTGGCCAGAACCAATGACTACCAGCAGGCGCAAACCATCGTGATTGATGAAGCAGCCTACGTCTATTTATTCCAGAAAAACTATCAGCTGGCGATGAACAAAGACGTCAAAGGATTTGTATTCAACCCCATGCTGGAACAGGTCTTCAATATCTCCACCATGAGTAAATAAGCCACGTTTATGCGGAGCCGTTCTGGCTCCGCAAGGGGAAGCTAATGACGTTCTGGAGTATTTTACGCCAGCGATGCTGGGGACTTATTCTGGTGGTTATCGGTGTTTGCGTAATCACCTTTATTATTTCACACCTGATACCTGGCGACCCCGCGCGGCTGCTGGCGGGTGACCGTGCCAGCGATGAAATTGTCGAAAATATTCGCCAACAGCTGGGGCTGAATCAACCGCTGTATGTCCAGTTTTTTCGCTATGTCAGCGATATTTTTCACGGCGATTTAGGCACCTCCATTCGCACCGGGCGTCCGGTACTGGATGAGCTGCGCATTTTCTTCCCCGCGACCCTTGAATTGGCTTTCTGTTCTTTGTTGCTGGCGCTGGTGATAGGTATCCCGCTGGGTATTTTATCTGCGGTCTGGCGTAACCGCTGGCTTGATCACCTTGTTCGGCTAATGGCAATTACCGGTATCTCCACGCCTGCATTCTGGCTGGGGCTGGGGGTTATCGTGCTGTTTTACGGTCATCTGCAAATTTTACCAGGCGGTGGGCGTTTAGACGACTGGCTGGATCCACCTGCTCACGTCACCGGTTTCTACCTGATTGATGCTCTGCTGGAAGGCAACGGCGAAGTCTTTTTCAATGCGCTTCAGCACCTGATTTTGCCATCACTGACATTGGCTTTTGTACATCTTGGGATCGTTGCCCGTCAGATTCGTTCCGCCATGCTGGAGCAACTGAGTGAAGATTACATACGTACCGCCCGCGCCAGCGGGCTCCCGGGCTGGTACATCGTGCTGTGCTATGCATTGCCTAACGCACTTATCCCATCAATCACCGTCCTCGGCCTGGCGCTAGGCGATCTGCTCTACGGTGCGGTATTGACCGAAACGGTCTTTGCCTGGCCTGGCATGGGCGCCTGGGTGGTGACCTCAATTCAGGCACTCGACTTCCCGGCGGTAATGGGATTTGCGGTGGTGGTCTCGTTTGCCTATGTGCTGGTCAACCTGGTGGTGGATTTACTCTATCTGTGGGTAGACCCTCGAATTGGACGTGGAGGTGCTGAATGATGCTCACTCAAGAAACACCGACCGCCCCTCAGACAGCACGCCGCCGCACGGACTGGGCCAAACTGTTCTGGATGATGAAAAGTAGCCCGCTGACGCTGGTTGGCGGGGTCATCATCATACTGATACTGCTGTTGATGGTGCTGTCGCCGTGGATAACACCACACGATCCGAATGCCATCAATTTGAGTGCGCGCCTGCTGCCTCCGTCAACCGCTCACTGGTTTGGTACCGATGAAGTCGGCCGCGATCTGTTCAGCCGCGTTCTGGTAGGAAGTCAGCAATCTGTCGTTGCGGGTCTGGTGGTGGTGGGTATCGCCGGGGGATTAGGATCGCTGTTGGGCTGCTTGTCGGGTGTCATGGGCGGGCGCGCCGACGCGATAATTATGCGGATGATGGACATTATGCTGTCCATTCCCTCGCTGGTGCTGACAATGGCGTTAGCCGCCGCGCTGGGCCCCAGCCTGTTTAACGCCATGCTGGCGATTGCCATCGTCCGTATCCCTTTCTATGTCCGCCTCGCCCGCGGTCAGACGTTAGTGGTGCGCCAGTTTACTTATGTACAGGCTGCCCGGACCTACGGAGCTTCACGCTGGCATCTGATTAGCTGGCACATTTTACGCAATTCTCTGCCGCCGCTCATTGTGCAGGCATCGCTGGATATCGGCAGTGCGATCCTGATGGCCGCCACGCTCGGGTTTATCGGTCTGGGCGCGCAGCAGCCCAGCGCTGAATGGGGCGCGATGGTCGCAATTGGCCGCAATTACGTGCTTGATCAGTGGTGGTATTGCGCTTTTCCCGGTGCCGCCATTCTGATTACCGCCGTGGGCTTTAATCTCTTTGGCGATGGTATTCGCGATCTGCTGGATCCGAAAGCCGGAGGAAAACAGTCATGACACAACCCGTACTGGAAATCGAAGATTTGCATCTGAGTTTCCCCGGCTATAAAGCTGACGTGCATGCGCTGAACCATGTATCGCTGCATATTAACCGCGGAGAAATCGTTGGTGTGGTGGGTGAATCCGGTTCCGGTAAGTCCGTGACCGCCATGCTCACCATGCGTCTGCTACCAGAGGGAAGCTATCGTATTCACCAGGGACGCGTTTCGCTGCTGGGTGAAGATGTGCTCAACGCCAGTGAGAAACAAATGCGGCAATGGTGCGGCGCACGCGTCGCGATGATCTTTCAGGAGCCCATGACGGCACTGAATCCAACCCGGCGCATCGGCCAGCAAATGGTGGAGGTGATCCGCCATCATCAGGCATTAAGCCGCACGGATGCCCGCCAGAAAGCTGTCGCTCTACTCGAAGAGATGCAAATTCCGGACGCGCCGGAGGTCATGAAACGATTTCCGTTTGAGCTTTCAGGTGGGATGCGCCAACGCGTGATGATTGCGCTGGCCTTTTCGTGCGAGCCGGAGCTTATCATTGCCGATGAACCGACCACTGCTCTGGACGTCACGGTGCAACTGCAGGTGCTGCGTTTGCTGAAGTTAAAAGCGCGCGCCAGCGGAACAGCGGTGTTATTTATCAGCCATGATATGGCGGTGGTTTCACAGTTATGCGACCGGTTGTATGTCATGTATGCCGGGAGCGTGATTGAGAGTGGCCCGACGCAAACCGTTATTCAACGCCCGACGCACCCCTATTCCATTGGCTTGCTGAAATGTGCACCGGAACACGGCGAACCGCGCGCATTGCTGCCCGCCATTCCCGGCACCGTGCCGAACCTAACCTGCTTACCTGCCGGATGCGCGTTTCGCGAACGCTGCTTTGCCGCTGGTCCTCGTTGTGAAGAGATGCCTGCGTTAAGTAGTCAGGGAGGCGCGGATCAACAATCTGCCTGCTGGTATCCGCAACTGGAGACAACACATGTCTGATTATTTACTGGCGCTGCAGGATGTTCATGTCAACTTTCCTGCGCGTAAAAACTGGCTTGGCAAGGTTACGGAACGGGTGCATGCGCTCAACGGTCTGGATTTACAGATTCACCAGGGTGAAACGCTGGGGATTGTTGGCGAATCCGGCTGTGGAAAAAGTACGCTGGCGCAACTGCTGATGGGCATGTTGAAACCCAGCCAGGGAAGCTATTCTCGCCGTGGTGAAAAACAGCATAACGGTATGCAAATGGTCTTTCAGGACCCTCTTTCATCGCTGGATCCGCGCTTACCGGTGTGGCGGATAATTACCGAACCGGTGTGGATCCAAAAACGGAGTCCGGAGCGTGAACGACGCATGCTTGCCGAGGATTTGGCACGGCAGGTGGGGATTCGTCCTGAATATCTCGACCGCTTGCCGCACGCGTTTTCCGGTGGACAGCGCCAACGTATTGCTATTGCCCGGGCGCTATCGTCAGAGCCGGATGTTATCGTCCTTGATGAGCCAACTTCAGCACTGGATATCTCCGTGCAGGCGCAAATTCTCAACCTGCTGGTGTCGCTACAGGCGCGTAGAAACCTGACCTACGTATTGATATCGCATAACGTGTCGGTGGTCCGCCATATGAGTGACCGTGTGGCGGTGATGTATCTCGGGCAAATTGTTGAGCTGGGCGATGCCCAACAGGTTCTCACTCACCCCGCCCATCCGTACACACGATTATTGCTGGACTCGGTCCCTAAAACGGGCGCACCGCTGGCGGAAGATTTGGTGTTACGTAAGACTGAGCTACCGGGAAACCGAACGTTGCCCCAGGGCTGCTTTTTCCGTGACAGATGTCCATTGGCAACCCGCGGTTGTGAGCAGAAACAGCCATTGCTGAAAAGTGACACCGGATGTGAGGTTCGCTGCTGGCGGGCGGTTACATGACCAGAGCCGTTGAGAAAAGTCAGGTGCGATACGCCTTTTTCAGTGAATCCACCAGCACCTCGGAAGCGGTAGATAATTTATGATGCGCCGAACGCAAAACCCCGATCCGACGCTGGATCACCGGCGTATCCAGATCGATACAGGTTGCGCCTAACTCTGTCATTTGCGTGCGGCACAGGGCGGGTACGGCACTGCCGCCCAGTCCGTTGGCTACCAGCCGGCCAATGGTCACCAGTTGATGGCTCTCCAGCGCCACCTCCAGCGTATGTCCACTTTGCACCAGTTGTTCTTCCAGCATCAGGCGCACGGCAGAAGGACGTTGCAGGGTGATGAAATCCAGCGTTAACAGTTCGCGCCACGCAATACGATCCCTGCCCGCCAGCCGGCACGTTGGCGGCACAATGGCGATAAAACGATCCACACCGAGCGGCGTGAAATGCAGATGACCTGAATAGTCCGGCTCAAAGGCAATCCCCATCTCTACCCGCCCTTCACTGACCATTTCAATTACGTGTTCGTTAATCACATCGTGAACCGTTACGTTGATACCGGAGTAGGAGTCACGAAACGTTTTTAGTACCGATGGCAGGACGTTAGCAGCGAATGAGGGCATAGCGGCAATAGAGATTTTCCCGCGCTGTAGCGTAAAGCGCTGGCGCATTGCCTCTTCCGTATTTTCCCAGTCCGCCAGCAGTTGTCGCCCCATGTTCAGCAGCGTTTCGCCCTCTTGCGTCAGGGTCACTTTGCGTGTGGTTCTCAACAGTAACGCCCCGCCCAGCGAATCCTCCAGTCCTTTAATCGCCAGACTTAGTGCGGGTTGCGACATATTCAGTCGTTCACTGGCATGAGCAAAATTCAGAGTGTGAGCTACCGCTAAAAACGCGCGTAACTGTTTGATGCTCATTCCCATTTCGCATTCCCTTAACTTGTTGAATACCTTTAATTAACATTAAATTGATAAAAAAACCCAATGAGTGAGTCACAAATTTAAAATTAACAAATCATTTTTCACCCCCAATGATGTCGGCAAGGACAACTTGGGAGGCAAGTGTATGGCTGGACTGGATAAACGTGTTGCCACTTATCAAGAGGCGCTGGAAGGACTGACCGACAACATGACGCTGCTGGCGGGCGGTTTTGGTTTATGTGGGATCCCTGAAAACCTGATTACCGAAGTCCGCCGTCGGGAGGTTCAGGGACTTACCGTTGTGTCTAACAACTGTGGTGTGGATGGCTTTGGTCTTGGCGTGCTGCTGGAAACGCGTCAGGTGCGCAAAGTGGTCGCGTCCTATGTAGGGGAAAACGCCCTGTTTGAGAAACAGGTGCTTAGCGGCGAACTGGAAGCCATCCTGACGCCGCAGGGTACGCTGGCAGAGCAGTTGCGCGCGGGCGGCGCGGGGATCCCTGCATTTTTTACCGCGACCGGATATGGAACTCCCGTGGCGGAAGGTAAAGAGGTTCGCGAGTTTGCCGGACGCCCTTACATTCTTGAGCAGGCGATAACCGGCGATTTTGCATTGGTTAAAGGCTGGAAAGCCGACTGGTACGGCAACGTCATTTATCGCCACACCGCACAGAACTTTAATCCGCTGATGGCCGCCGCCGGGCGCATTACCGTCGTGGAAGTCGAAGAGATTGTCCCTCCCGGAGAACTGGATCCTGCTGCGATTCACACTCCTGGAATTTTCGTTAACCGCATTATTCAGGGGCAGTTTGAAAAACGTATTGAACAACGCACCCTGCGCCAGAAAGGAGCCTGACCATGTTAACGCGTGAACAAATGGCGATGCGCGTCGCCCGCGAGCTGCGCGACGGGTATTACGTCAACCTTGGGATCGGCATTCCCACGCTGGTGGCGAACTACATCCCTGATGGCATGGACGTGATGCTGCAATCAGAGAACGGTTTGCTGGGGATGGGCCCGTTTCCCACAGAAGACGAAATTGATGCCGACATGATCAACGCCGGGAAACAGACCGTGACAGCGCGCAAAGGCGCGGCGATTTTCGACTCTGCGCAATCCTTCGCCATGATCCGCGGCGGCCACGTTGATCTGACGGTGCTCGGTGCGTTTGAAGTCGATGTTAACGGCAATATCGCCTCATGGATGATCCCCGGAAAAATGGTGAAAGGCATGGGCGGCGCGATGGATCTGGTTGCCGGAGCCGACAACATCATCGTGGTAATGACCCATGCTTCCAAAAGCGGTGAGTCCAAATTGCTTCCCGCCTGCACCCTGCCGCTGACCGGCGTGGCCTGCATCAAACGCGTGCTTACCGACCTGGCTCTGCTGGAAATTGCCGACGGTGCGTTCATTCTGCGTGAACGCGCACCGGGCATTAGCGTGGATGAGATTGTCGCCAGAACCGCAGGCAAGCTGATCGTTCCCGAAACTGTCCCCGAAATGCAATTTAACTGAGGAGCTGACCATGCTGGATGTTGTCATTGTCGCGGCAACGCGCACCCCGATTGGCAGTTTTCATGGTGCGCTGGCACCACTTTCCGCTGTGGAGTTAGGTACAGCGGTAGTCCGTTCGCTGCTGGAAAAAACGGCTGTGGCGCCTGAGCAAATTGATGAAGTGATTTTAGGTCAGGTTCTGACTGCGGGCTGCGGTCAGAATCCGGCCAGGCAAACAGCGTTACGGGCAGGACTGCCGGTCACCACGCCCGCGTTAACCATTAATCTGGTGTGTGGTTCGGGTCTGAAGGCGGTGCATCAGGCGGTACAGGCGATTCGCTGTGGCGATGCGCAAATCGTGATTGCCGGAGGCCAGGAGAGCATGAGCAATGCGCCCTATTATCTCGACGGCGCGCGGGCCGGTCTGCGGTTAGGTCATGCCAGCATGAAAGACAGCGTGGTGCATGACGGCCTGTGGGATGCGTTCAACGACTATCACATGGGAATTACTGCCGAAAATCTGGCGGATAAGTTTGTTATCAGCCGTGAGCAGCAGGATGCTTTTGCCCTGTGCTCCCAGCAAAAAGCCGCCGCCGCCATTGAAGCGGGTCGTTTTAGCGCGGAAATCACGCCGGTTAGCGTCCCGCAGGGCAAAAAACCGCCACGTGTGGTGGATCGTGACGAACAGCCTCGCCCGGATACTCAGGCCGACAAGCTGGCGCAACTTAAACCAGCATTTCGTCCAGGTAACGGTACGGTGACCGCCGGAAATGCCTCATCCATCAATGATGGTGCCGCCGCGGTGATGTTGATGAGCGCAGCCAAAGCCGCAGAACTCAATTTGCAGGTGCTTGCCCGGGTGGCAGGCTACGCGGTTTCTGGCGTCGATCCCGCCATTATGGGGATTGGGCCGGTAGAAGCATCACTCCAGTGCCTGAAACGTGCTGGCTGGACGCTGAATGACGTGGATCTTATCGAAGCCAACGAAGCATTTGCCGCACAAGCGCTGGCGGTTGGCGAATCCCTGAACTGGGACAGCAACCGGGTGAACGTGAACGGCGGTGCGATTGCGCTGGGGCACCCGATTGGCGCATCAGGTTGCCGAATTCTGGTAACACTGCTGCACGAAATGGCTCGCAGCAACGCCGCAAAAGGGCTGGCTACGTTGTGCGTGGGCGGCGGTCAAGGTGTGGCGCTGGCAGTAGAGCGTTCACAGGAGGTATCTCATGCAAAGTAAACCTATCTGCGTTCTGGGCGCGGGGTTAATGGGCGTCGGCATTGCTACCCACTTCGCCCGTTTTGGTCACGATGTCTGGTTATACGATACCGATAGCAGCCGAATTGCAGAAATTAGCGTAGTTGCCAGCGGAATTCTGGATGAGCTGATAGCCACCGAACAGTTTGTTGCAGACCATAAAACACAGGTTGTGAGCCGTCTGCATGGCACCACCTCGCTACAGGATATTGCCGCATGCCGGTTACTGATTGAAGCGATCCCCGAGCGTCTTGAACTCAAGCACGCACTGTATGCGCAACTGGAAGAGCTGATCGCACCTGAAGCCGTTATTGCCAGTAACACCAGCGGCCTGCCGCCGGATGCACTGGCAGAAAAACTCGCCCATCCCGAGCGGTTACTGATCGCCCATTTCTGGCATCCGCCACATTTTATTCCGCTGGTCGAAATTGTGCCTGGTACCGCAACGAAGCCGGAATATCTCTATGAATTACAGCAACAACTGATCGCGATGCAACTTGAGGCCGTGGTGCTCGACCGCGCTGCCCCAGGGTTTGTCGGCAACCGACTACAGTTTGCCCTGCTACGCGAAGCGCTACATATCGTTAAAAGCGGCATCGCCAGCGCAGAAGTGGTTGATCAGGTGATGCGCGCCTCGCTCGGACGTCGCTATGCAATGGTCGGTCCGCTGGAGGCTGCTGATATGACCGGACTTTCTACGGTGCAGGACATTTGTCGGCATCTGCTTCCGGAACTGGCAACCGGCAGCGACATGATGTCGCTGGTCGCTGACAAGGTTGCCAACGGTGATACCGGTTTACGCAGCGGTCAGGGATTTTATCGCTGGGATGATTCGCGCAAGGAGTACATCCAGCAACGCAGAGAGCATCAGCTGCGTTTTGCCCTGAAACCATAACGTCTCTTTCTGTACCCCAATATAATAATAAGGAGTCATGATGAGTGTATTAATCGCCCTGGCAGCGCTGGGCCTGCTGATGCTGGCAGCCTATCGCGGATACAGCGTCATTCTGTTTGCCCCCATCGCGGCATTAGGTGCTGTATTGCTTACCGAACCCAGCGCCGTCGGCCCTGCCTTCACCGGCCTGTTTATGGAAAAAATGGTCGGTTTTGTGAAGCTGTACTTCCCGGTGTTCCTGCTGGGGGCAGTGTTTGGCAAGTTAATCGAGTTATCTGGATTTTCACGTTCCATTGTTGCCGCCGCTATCAACATCCTCGGTCGTCGTCATGCCATCCCGGTGATTGTGCTGGTATGTGCGCTGTTGACCTACGGCGGCGTATCGCTGTTTGTGGTGGCCTTTGCGGTGTATCCGTTCGCGGCTGAACTGTTTCGTCAGAGCAATATTCCTAAACGCCTGATCCCGGCAACCGTTGCGCTGGGTGCCTTCTCCTTCACCATGGATGCCCTGCCAGGCACACCGCAGATCCAGAACATTATTCCGACCAGTTTCTTCGGTACCAACGCCTGGGCCGCGCCGTGGCTGGGTTTGATAGGTTCCGTATTTATCATCGTTGTTGGTCTGGTTTATCTCGAACGTCAGCGTCGTAAAGCACAGGCTAAGAATGAGGGTTATGGCACTGAACTGTTAAACGAGCCGGAAACGCCGGATAACATTAATCTGCCGAACCCGATCATCGCGATCTCTCCGCTGATCCTGGTTGGGGTATTTAACCTGCTGTTTACTCGCTGGATCCCACAATGGTATGGCGCCACGCATCAGCTTGAACTTCCGGGCCTTGCCAAGCCGATTACCACCGAAGTCGGTAAAATCACCGCTATCTGGGCAGTGGAAGCGGCGCTGATTTCTGGGATCCTGCTGGTGGTGCTCTTCGGCTACCGCAACATAAAAGGTCGCCTGGCGGAAGGCAGCAGAACGGCGGTTGGCGGCGCGATCCTCGCGGCGATGAACACCGCGTCAGAGTACGGTTTTGGCGCAGTGATCGCCGCCCTGCCAGGTTTCCTTGTACTGTCAAAAGCACTGGCGGCTATTCCTGACCCGCTGCTCAATGAAGCTATCAGTATCACTACGCTCGCCGGGATCACCGGTTCGGCGTCTGGCGGGATGAGTATTGCCCTTGCCGCCATGTCTGACACCTTTATCGCGGCCGCTCACGCTGCCAATATCCCACTTGAAGTCTTCCACCGCGTGGCGTCTATGGCCAGCGGCGGTATGGACACCCTGCCGCATAACGGCGCGGTCATTACCTTATTGGCTATCACCGGTCTCAGCCATCGTCAGGCGTATGGGGGAATTTTCGCTATTACCGTCATTAAAAGTCTGGCCGTACTGTTTGTCATCGGCGTCTTCTACACCACCGGAATTGTTTAAGGAGAATCATCATGAACTTAACGGGAAAAACCGCTCTGGTTACCGGCTCGACCAGCGGTATCGGATTAGGTATCGCACAGGTGCTGGCGCAAGCGGGCGCTACCCTGATCCTTAACGGGTTTGGTGATGTGGATGCCGCCAAAGACGCTGTTGCGCAATATGGCAAAACGCCAGGTTATCATGGCGCGGATCTGAGCGATGAAGCGCAAATTGCCGATATGATGCGCTATGCCGAGAGCGAATTTGGCGGTGTGGATATTCTGGTCAACAATGCGGGGATCCAGCATGTATCCCCGGTGGAAACCTTCCCGGTTGATAAATGGAACGCGATTATCGCTATTAACCTCTCTTCCGTTTTTCACACCACGCGTCTGGCGCTTCCTGGTATGCGCGAGCGTAACTGGGGTCGAATCATTAATATCGCTTCTGTTCACGGCCTGGTGGCTTCAAAAGAGAAATCTGCCTACGTAGCGGCGAAGCACGGTGTGGTGGGATTCACCAAGACCATCGCGCTGGAAACCGCGCAGACGGGTGTCACCTGCAATGCGCTGTGTCCCGGCTGGGTGCTCACGCCGCTGGTTCAGCAACAGATTGATAAGCGTATTGCCGAAGGCGCAGAGCCTGAGGCTGCGCGTGACGCCCTGCTGTCGGAAAAGCAGCCGTCGCGCGAATTCGTCACGCCGGAACAGTTAGGTGAGCTGGCACTATTTCTGTGTTCAGACGGTGCGGCGCAGGTGCGTGGCGTGGCGTGGAATATGGATGGCGGTTGGGTAGCGCAATAACATCATCAGGTGCCGGATAAGACTGACTTACATCCGGCACAGTCGTAGGCCGGATAAGACACAGTCGCATCCGGCACGCCACGATTAAGACTTCAGCTGATAATCCAGCGTTATTTCCGCTTTCAGAACCTGAGATACCGGGCATCCGGCTTTTGCTTTCTGGATGATGCCATCAAACGTGGCGGCATCAATCCCCGGCACGCTCACCTGGCTATGCAACGCGACTTTAGTGATCGCAAACCCGGCATCTACTTTATCCAGAGAAACATCGGCAGTGGTATCAATGGCATCTGGGGTAAACCCCGCTTCGCCCAGCATCAGCGAAAGCGCCATCGAGAAACAGGCTGCATGGGCCGCGCCAATCAATTCTTCAGGATTGGTGCCTTTCTCACCTTCAAACCGTGTATTAAACCCATACGGTTGCTGATTCAACACGCCACTTTCGGTCGACACAGTGCCTTTGCCGCGCTTAATGTCGCCTTCCCAGTGTGCCTGACCTTTCTTATGGATAGTCATTACCGCTCTCCTGTGTTGTCGTCGGAGTTACTAGTATAGGACGCCCGGGAAAAAGCATGTTACATACGGGATAGTTCTCATTTGCCGCTTAAGCATTGACCTTTCAGATAAAATGACCGACCATCCAGAAAGCCGTTATGTTGAACATCGGCTTTATATCAGGTTGTATTTCGTCCGTTCTCATACGGGCTCGCCCTTGAAACCAGTAACAGGATTAAGGAGTTAGAATGAAATCGAACCGTCAGGCCCGTCATATTCTCGGACTGGACCACAAAATCTCAAATCAACGTAAAATCGTGACCGAAGGTGACAAAACCAACGTGGTCAATAATCCTACTGGAAGAAAGCGCCGCACTGACGGCAAGTAGCCTTTCGCACGTCTGACTGAGTAACGAGATAAACACCATTGCAACCGCAGTGGTGTTTTTGCTTATAAAACCCCTTAACCCATTCACAATGCTTTATACTTCGCCCGTTTCCCTGGCGGACAGGCCACATACGATCATAAAGAGCGCCAGGGACGGTTATTCAAAAAAGAGTGAGTGACATGGAAAACGAAACCAAAAAACTGCGTTCCCTTTACATCCCCTACGCTGGCCCGGTACTGCTGGAATTCCCTTTACTGAATAAAGGGAGCGCCTTCAGTGTGGAAGAACGCCGTAACTTCAACCTGCTGGGGTTACTGCCGGAAGTGGTCGAGACGATTGAGGAACAGGCTGAACGCGCCTGGATCCAATATCAGGGATTCAAAACCGAAATCGACAAACATATTTACCTGCGCAACATCCAGGACACCAACGAAACCCTGTTTTACCGACTGGTGCATAATCACCTGGATGAGATGATGCCAGTTATCTATACCCCAACGGTCGGCGCGGCCTGTGAGCGTTTCTCTGAGATTTATCGTCGTGCGCGCGGCGTGTTTATCTCTTATCAGAACCGCCACAATATGGACGATATCCTGCAAAACGTCCCTAACCACAATATCAAGGTCATCGTTGTCACCGATGGCGAACGTATTTTAGGTCTTGGCGATCAGGGGATCGGCGGGATGGGCATTCCAATCGGTAAACTGTCGCTGTATACCGCATGTGGCGGAATTAGCCCGGCCTATACTCTTCCGGTGGTACTGGACGTGGGGACCAACAACCAGCAACTGCTGAACGATCCGCTGTATATGGGCTGGCGCAATCCGCGTATCACTGATGATGAATACTACGAATTCGTTGATGAATTCATCCAGGCCGTGAAGCATCGCTGGCCGGACGTGCTGTTGCAGTTTGAAGATTTCGCCCAGAAAAACGCCATGCCGCTGCTGACCCGTTATCGTGATGAAATTTGCTCGTTTAACGACGATATTCAGGGCACCGCGGCGGTTACCGTCGGTACGCTGATTGCGGCTAGCCGCGCGGCCGGTAGCCAGTTGAGCGAACAGAACATCGTCTTCCTCGGTGCGGGTTCCGCCGGTTGCGGGATTGCCGAGCAGATCATTGCGCAGATCCAGCGTGAAGGTTTAAGCGAAGAAGCGGCGCGTCAACGCGTATTCATGGTCGATCGCTTCGGCCTGTTAACAGACAAAATGCCGAACCTGCTCTCCTTCCAGACCAAACTGGTGCAAAAACGCGAAAATCTCCAGCACTGGGATACACAAGAAGATGTGCTGTCGTTGCTCGACGTGGTCCGCAACGTTAAACCTGACATCCTGATCGGCGTTTCCGGACAAACCGGCCTGTTTACCGAAGAGATCATCCGCGAAATGCACAAGCATTGTCCGCGTCCGATCGTCATGCCGTTGTCTAACCCCACTTCCCGTGTTGAAGCTACGCCACAGGATATTATCGCCTGGACCGAAGGTAACGCGCTGGTTGCGACCGGTAGTCCGTTCGCACCGGTACTGTGGAAAGATAAAATTTACCCAATCGCCCAGTGTAACAACGCCTATATCTTCCCGGGTATTGGTCTGGGTGTGATTGCGTCTGGCGCGTCGCGCATCACTGATGAAATGCTGATGTCGGCGAGTGAAACGCTGGCACAGTATTCACCGTTGGTGCTCAACGGCGAAGGCCTGGTGCTACCGGAACTGAAAGATATTCAGACCGTTTCTCGCGCCATTGCCTTTGCCGTCGGTAAAATGGCGCAGCAGCAAGGTGTGGCGGTGAAAACCTCCGCCGAAGCGCTGCAACAGGCGATTGACGATAATTTCTGGCAAGCAGAATATCGCGACTACCGTCGTACCTCTATCTGACGCTTTGCCCGGCGGCAAACTGCTGCCGGGCGTTCAACACTTGCGCTTTTGCGCAACTTACGATTACACTTTCACCACCGATTAACATTCTGAAAAACAAAAGGAGGATACTTATGCTGTACTGTGAACGTTTTATCGTTTCACATGCTTTTGGCGATCGCCAGTGCTCAAGCGTTATCGGTATCGTGCTGCGATAACTTCTGCTTGAGCGAAGCTAACTTCTAAATCCCCTTCTCTCGGGCTTACCGGGTTATCGTCAGCGATGTTTGACGAGGCGTTTTTACGCCTGTAACTCTTGAGTAAGCAACAATGAGCACATTACTAACCGCACAATCCTTACACGTTGATACGGCATTCGGCACGCTATTCGACGATCTTTCCTTTACCCTGAAAAAAGGCGACCGCATCGGGCTTATCGGTTACAACGGCTGCGGCAAAAGCACGCTGTTAAAACTGCTCGATGGTACGATCTCGCCCACCAGTGGGGCAATCGCGCAGGCGAATCACTGCCATCTCGCGCGTGTAGAACAACATCTACCTGACGATATACTGCCTCTTACGCTGCAGGAAGCCGTTCTCGCTCAATTTCCCGAGCATGAACGCGCAGCTCAGCAGTGGCGAGTTGAAGCACTGCTTGCCGAAATGGGTTTTACGCCAGAGAATTTATCTCTTACAGCGCAAACGTTGAGCGGTGGCCAGCACACGCGCTTGCTATTAGCGCGGGCACTGATGCGTAATCCTGACCTGCTGCTGCTGGATGAGCCGGGTAACCACCTGGATTTGCCTACATTACTGTGGCTTGAGCAGTTCTTACAGAACTGGTCTGGCAGTTTTGTGGTGGTCTCCCACGACCCGCAACTGCTGGATGCGGTGACTCACGGAACCTGGATCTTGCGCGATCGCACCCTCCATGCGTTTGATCTACCCTGTAGTGCAGCGCGTAAGGCTCTGGCAGAAAGAGATGTCAGCGATGCTCTGCGCCACAAGGCTGAGCAAAAAGAAATAGACCGGGTGACTGCCAGCGCCAAACGGCTGGCAACCTGGGGGCGGGTCTACGACAACGAAGATCTCTCCCGCAAGGCCAAGCAGATGGAAAAACAGGCACAGCGCCTGAAAGAGGTACAAACAGAAGTGACGTCAGGAAGTCAGTGGACACTAACATTGCAGGGTGATGCCCTGCGTGCAGATCGTTTGCTGGAGATGACCAATCTGTCTGTAGCCCCTGCTCCTGGTGCAGATACACTGTTTTCCATTGCCGGTATCCGGTTAAAAAGCGGCGATCGCGTGGCGATTGTCGGGCGTAACGGTTGCGGGAAATCATCGCTGTTAAGGCTTATCTGGCAACAGTTCCAGGCACAGATAGCATCAACTTCACTGGTGTTACACCCGCGCGTTACGCTGGGTTATTACGACCAGACGCTGCATCAGCTTGCCGATAACGATTCATTGTTTGACGCGCTGGAAGCGTTTGCCCCGCAGCCAGAGATTCGCAAGATGGCGCTGATTAGCGCGGGATTTCCGTGGGTTCGTCATGCGCAGCGGGTCAGTACATTAAGCGGCGGTGAGCGCTCCCGGCTACTGTTTGTGGGGCTGACGCTTGCACGCTACAGTCTGCTGATGCTCGATGAACCGACCAACCATCTGGATATGGAAGGCAAAGAGGCGCTGGCAGAAACGCTACAAAGCTATAACGGCGGCGTGTTGCTGGTCAGTCACGACCGGCAGCTTATCAGCCAAAGCTGTAATCGGTTCTGGTTAATCGACAATGGCGAACTCAGTGAATGGCACGATCTGGAGGCGGTCAATGCGCGTATTCGGGAAACGTCTGCGGAGATAACCGTTCCCAAAACGGCGGTCGTAGAGAAAACTGAAATAAGCGGTGACAGCGATAGATTACTGGAACAACTTCTCGATCTTGAGCAGCGTCTGGCCGACGATCTCGCCCGCAAGCCGAAACATCAAAAACCGTTGTTACAGGCGCAATGGCGCAAGGAGATAGAGGAGATAACGGCGAAACTCTGATAGCAACGCCCGGTGGCGCGACGCTTACCGGGCCTACAAAAACGTAGGCCGGATAAGCGCAAGCGCCATCCGGCAATGCGTTATTGCTGCGGTTTTTTCTCTTTCCAGGCATCCCAGGCCTGTTTGATCTCTTGCTTTGCCGTAGCGGCATCATTGAAACCGTTTAATTCGACCTTCTTGCGCCCTCCCGGCAGATCTTTGTATACGCGGAAGAAAGATTCCAGACGTTGAACTTCAATCTTGGGCAGATCGCTTAACTCTTTGATGTCGTCATAAGTGGGGTCAATTTTACTGGCCGGAACAGCGACAATTTTGTCGTCCTTTTCACCGCCGTCGATCATCTTCAGTACGCCAATAGCGCGCAGCTTAATCAACGTTCCCGGAGCAAGCGGCGCACGGGTATAAAAAATGACATCCAGCGGGTCGCCGTCACCGGCTAAAGACTGGGTGAGTGAACCGTAGTTGGCGGGATAGGCAACCGGCATTGACTGGAAGCGATCGGCAACGATAAAACCGGTTTTGGCGTCGGTTTCATATTTAATCATTCCGCCTGCCGGGATTTCGGTTACGGCATAAAACTCTTCCGGGTTGTTCTCCGGCTGAGGAAATTCGAGGATGTTCTGCGCCTGAGCTGAAGCACAAAGAAACACGCTGACTGCGAGTAATTTTTTCACCAGATGCATTGTCTTGTAACTCTTCTATTATCGGAAAGACAACACCTTACGTTCAGCAGATGACAGAAACATGACGTTTTTTTGGCAAAAAAATGGCGCTACCAATGTAGCGCCATTGCGTAGAGGGAACATCAGGGATTAGTTAACCCCCTCCTCGCTCTCTTTTTTCGCTTCTTGTCTTTCAACTTCGCGATACCAACGCGGGTGATGTTTCTTCGCCCAGCGACGGCTCACTTTCCCTTCAACCATGCCTTTAATCGATCCTTTCACCCAGAATGCCATATACATATGGATGAGGATGGCGTGCATCAGGATAATCCCCGCAGCCGCATGGATCAGCAGGCTATAGCGCACGACCTGCATCGGGAAGAACTGCGCAAAGTACGGACGCCAGATAATGATACCGGTAATCAGCAGCACGAAAATCATGCTCATAATCGACCAGAACATCATTTTCTGCCCGGCGTTGTATTTGCCCACATCCGCCACTTTGTGTTCATTGCCTTTCAGTACTTCCACAATGTTTTTCAGCCACGGAATATCTTTCTTATCCGGGATGTTGTGGTGCACAAAGCGTACAAACATGAACATCAGCGCCACGAAGATCAGTATGCCGAAGAACGGGTGCAAAATGCGTCCCATCTGCGGCGTACCGAAGGTTTGCGTCAGCCATTGCAGAGTCGGGAAGAAAAATGAAATCCCCGACAGCGCTACCAGGAAGAAGCAGATCACCACCGTCCAGTGACAGGCGCGGTCGATAAATTTCGTGCGCACAATCATTTTCGACTTACTCATGATGATCCTCCTCGTCGTCGTCCACTTCCTTATTCGGACCAATACCAATGTAGTGGTAAATCAGTCCGGCGAAGGTGGCGATAAATCCGGCAGCGGCCAGCGGCTTCAGCGCCCCTTTCCACAGATTGATAGAGGTATCTATCTGCGGGTCTTTTGGCAGACCGTGATACAGTTCAGGCTGGTTGGCATGATGCAGAACGTACATGACGTGCGTGCCGCCCACACCTTCCGGGTTGTAAAGACCGGCATGTTCAAAACCGCGTGCTTTCAGTTTTGCCACACGCTGTTCGCCCATTTCCAGCATTTCCTTCTTGGTGCCGAAATGTATTGCCCCGGTCGGACACGTTTTCACGCAGGCAGGTTCCTGCCCGACGCTGACTCGGTCCACACACAGCGTACATTTATACACGCGGTTATCCTCTTTATTGAGGCGCGGAATATTAAATGGACACCCGGCAATACAGTAGCCGCAGCCGATGCAGTGCTCTGACTGGAAATCGACAATCCCGTTGGCGTACTGGATGATGGCCCCGGCAGACGGGCACGCCTTCAGGCAGCCCGGATCTTCACAGTGCATACAGCCGTCTT
Organism: Citrobacter sp. C13; assembly: GCF_014596815.2. Classification (NCBI taxonomy): domain Bacteria; kingdom Pseudomonadati; phylum Pseudomonadota; class Gammaproteobacteria; order Enterobacterales; family Enterobacteriaceae; genus Citrobacter; species Citrobacter sp. C13. The sequence goes on along the minus strand of NZ_CP115024.1, from coordinate 2,450,986 downwards.
TACGAATCAACCACTCCAGCTTGCCGTTCTGTTCGGTTTCGGTAAACCGCATCACCGTCCAGGACTTGGCGCTGAGATCGGCGGGGTTGTCATACACCCCGACGCAGTGGCCAACTTCATCGCGGATATCGTTCCACTCTGAGCATGCCACCTGACAGGCCTTACAACCTATACAGGTGGAAACGTCGATCAGCTTCGCGACTTCTGCTTTGTAATCACGGGCCTGAGGCGGCGGCGTGATGGAGTTTGTTGCGGACCGTTTGATGATGTCCTGCGTTTCCATAGACATATGTTCGCCTCCCTTACGCCTTCTCGATGTTAACTAAAAACGCTTTGTATTCCGGCGTTTGCGAGTTTGCATCACCGACATTCGGCGTCAGGGTGTTGGCGATAAAGCCTTTACGCGCGACTCCTTCAAAGCCCCAGTGGATTGGGATCCCAACCGTTTCAACCTGCTGACCGTTGACGTTCAGGGTACGCAGACGACGAGTGACCACGGCAACTGCGCGAATAAATCCACGCTTGCTGCTAACTTTCACGTGATCGCCGTTGTTGATCCCTTTCGCTGCCGCCAGCGTTTCGCTGATTTCCACAAACTGCTCTGGCTGGGCAATCGCATTCAGTAATGCGTGCTTGGTCCAGGTATGGAAATGTTCGGTCAGACGATAGGTCGTCCCGACGTACGGGAAGTCCTGTTTCGTGCCCATACGGAGTTTATCCGCTTCGTACAGACGAGCTGCCGGGTTGGAGATCACATTCGGGTGCAGCGGGTTAGTACCCAGCGGCGTTTCCATCGGCTCGTAGTGTTCCGGGAACGGACCTTCCGCCATCTTATCGATAGCAAACAGACGCCCCAGCCCTTCCGGCTGCATGATAAACGGATTGGTGCCACTGCCCGGTGCCGCGGTGTTGAAGTCCGGGATATCGTTCCCCGTCCACTTCGTACCGTTCCACTGGATAAGCATGCGTTTTGGATCCCACGGTTTACCCTGCGGATCCGCCGAAGCGCGGTTATACAGTACGCGACGGTTCAGCGGCCATGCCCAGGCCCAGCCCAGCGTATTACCGAGACCTGACGGGTCGGCGTTATCGCGATTGGCCATCTGGTTGCCCTGCTCGGTCCAGCTACCGGTATAAATCCAGCAGGATGATGAGGTAGAACCATCATCACGCAGTAACGCAAAGCTGTTGAGCAACTGACCTTTTTTCGCAACCAGCACGCCGTTGGCATCATAGAGATCTTCCAGCGCATAGCCGTTGTTCTCTTTTGCCACTTCCTCGGAATGCGGTTCGTCCGGCTGCTTATAGTTCCAGCTCATTTTCAGAACGGGCTCTACAGCTTTACCGCCTTCAGTGCGATACATATCGCGCAGACGATGGTAAATACCGGCCAGAATTTCGCCGTCGTTGCGGGCTTCGCCCGGGGCATCCTGACCTTTCCAGTGCCACTGCAGCCAGCGGCCGGAGTTGGCGATGGAACCGTCCTCTTCCGCAAAGCAGGTAGAAGGCAAACGGAAAACTTCAGTCTGAATCGATGCCGGATCAACGTCGTTTGACTCGCCGTGGTTTTGCCAGAACGTTGAGGTTTCGGTCACCAGCGGATCGATAATCACCAGATACTTCAGTTTGCTGAGACTCTGCACCACTTTGTTTTTGTCCGGGAAGGACGCAACCGGGTTAAAACCCTGACAGATGTAGCCGGTGACTTTCCCGCTATCCATCATGTTGAAGTATTTGATGACGTCGTAGGACTGATCCCACTTCGGCAGCCACTCAAAGCCCCAGTCATTTTCTTTCTGCGCAGCATTGCCGTAGAAAGACTTCATCAGACTGACGAAGAACTTCGGATAGTTGCCCCAGTAGTTAACCTGATCTGCCAATGTCGCTTTTGGCGTGTTCGCGGCCAGATAGGTTTGCAGATCTGTCTGTTTCTCTGACGGCAGCGTCAGGTAGCCCGGCAGGCTGGTAGAGAGCAGACCTAAGTCGGTTAACCCTTGAATGTTGGAGTGACCACGCAAGGCGTTGACACCGCCACCTGCCATCCCCATGTTGCCGAGCAGCAACTGGATCATCGCCATGGTGCGGATGTTCTGTGCCCCTACGGTATGCTGTGTCCAGCCCAGCGCATACAGGAATGTGGTGGTGCGATCGGCGGCGCTGGTGGAGGCCAGCACTTCGCAGACTTTCAGGAAGTCTTCTTTCGGCGTACCGCAAATGTTTTCCACCACATCCGGCGTGTAGCGGGAAACGTGCTGTTTTAGCAGGTTCCAGACACAGCGAGGATGGCTTAACGTTTCATCACGTTTCGCGTAGCCGTTTTCATCGAACTGGTAGTTCCAGGACGATTTATCGTATTGGCGTTTTTTCGCGTCATACCCGCTGAACAGACCGTCTTCAAAAGCATAGTCATCCCGCACCAGCAGGCTGGCGTTGGTGTAATGCTTAACGTATTCAGCGTTAATTTTGTTATTTTCAATCAGGTACAGCAAGACGCCGGACAGGAACGTAATGTCCGTGCCGGAACGAATTGGCGCATAGATATCCGCCACCGAAGCTGTACGTGTAAAACGAGGGTCAACAACAATCAGCGTGGCATCATTGTTGTTTTTGGCTTCCATCGCCCAGCGGAATCCCACCGGATGTGCTTCAGCGGCATTACCGCCCATCACCATCACGACGTTAGCATTTTTGATATCAACCCAGTGGTTGGTCATCGCACCGCGACCAAATGTTGGAGCAAGACTTGCTACCGTTGGTCCGTGTCAGACGCGCGCCTGGTTGTCTACTGCCAGCATGCCGAGTGAGCGCACAAATTTTTGCGTCAGCATGCCGGTTTCATTACTTGCCGCAGATGCACACAACATCCCGGTTGAAAGCCAGCGGTTTACCGTTACGCCCTGCTCATTCTTCTCAATAAAGTTGGCGTCACGGTCAGTTTTCATCAGCTTCGCGATACGGGTGAATGCTTCATCCCAGCTGATACGCTGCCATTTGTCGGAACCAGGAGCGCGATATTCCGGGTAACGCAGACGGTTTTCACTGTGCACGTAATCCAGTAATCCTGCGCCCTTAGGACATAATGCCCCGCGGCTCACCGGATGATCCGGATCCCCTTCAATATGGTAAATCGACTCTTTGGCGTTTTTTGCTCCATCTCCCAGGCTATACATTAATAGCCCGCAACCTACGGAACAGTATGTGCAGGTGTTTCGGATCTCTTTGGCGCGTAACAGCTTATAGTTTCGCGCCTGAGCCAGTGCCATTTTGGGTGCAAAACCCAAAGCGGCTACTGTTGTTCCCGCCATACCGCCCGCGCAGATTTTAAAAAATTGTCTGCGGCTGACGTCCATTGCTTTCCTCTTTTTTGCAGGGATTCGTACAGGACATCTCTCAAATCGCGCCAGCGCGGCATAATTGAAAGATGACATGTACAACTTCGCGACGAAACTATCAGCTATATCCATATTTTTTTTGCGTCAAATCAATAACGAAACGGTTCCGCTACTAAATAGTGCACTTTGTTTAACCTTTGTACCCATAAGGGAGTATGTGAAAAGCAATTAATTAGCGCGCTACGGTGTAAAGGTGCTATAAATTTCAGCTTAAATTTTTGCCAGTACCATGGACAGACAATCAGAATGACAAAACAAAAAGCAACGTTAATTGGGCTCATTGCCATTGTGCTCTGGAGTACGATGGTCGGACTCATGCGTGGGGTAAGTGAAGGACTGGGTCCTGCGGGCGGCGCAGCAATGATTTTTTCGTTAAGTGGCCTGTTGCTGATTTTTACCGTCGGCTTTCCGAATATAAGAAAGATTCCTGTGCGTTATTTAATCGCGGGTAGCGTGCTTTTTGTTACCTATGAAATATGTTTAGCGCTGGCTCTCGGTTATGCGGCTACTCGTCACCAGGCTATTGAAGTCGGTATGGTCAATTATCTATGGCCGAGTTTAACGATATTGTTTGCTATTTTATTTAATGGTCAAAAAACAACCTGGCTGGTGATCCCTGGATTAATTATCGCATTGACCGGGGTTTGTTGGGTATTGGGTGGTGAAAACGGCCTTAATCTTGGTGAAATTATAAACAACGTTGCCAGCAGTCCGCTGAGCTATTTCCTCGCCTTTTTGGGCGCATTTATCTGGGCAACGTATTGCACGGTGACCAATAAATATGCAAAAGGCTTTAACGGCATTACGATATTCGTTTTACTGACGGCCGCAAGTTTGTGGGTTTACTATTTTATGACTCCGCAACCAGAAATGATTTTCAGCACTTCGGTGACTATTAAAATGTTCTCAGCGGCATTAACGTTAGGATTTGCCTATGCGGCGTGGAATATTGGCATTTTGCATGGCAACGTGACCATCATGGCCGTAGGTTCCTATTTTACCCCAGTGCTCTCCTCCGCCCTGGCTGCTGTGTTACTCAGCGCCCCGTTGTCGCTATCTTTCTGGCAGGGGGCATTGATGGTTTGTGCGGGTTCGCTACTTTGCTGGTTGGCAACACGCCGCGCCTGAAAAAAATCCGGGTTTTATCGCGCAAATCTAAAACCCGGCTACACTGTAATCAAATTAATGAATAATAAATGTTCATTCCACTTGTGGCTTATGTTTATTTTTGTTTAATTAAATGTTAATAATTGGTAATTAATTAACTCTAGAAAATATTTCATGCTTATCTATAATCCTCGATATGTATATATTACACCTGCGTGACTAACGTCATTTAAACCATAGGCGGCACAATAGTCCCCTACGTAAATATACCCATTCAGATTTGTCACATATAAAGATTAATACAATCAGCTATATTATGTAGATCTGGATCACACAAACTCAAATATTTCGCAATATTATGAAACTTATTATTGAACTTATACCACTGCGTCATTTAAAAATAGTTTGCCATTGACGAACCCCTTCGTTTAGCAATGGTTTAGGAAACACACCAAGAAAAAATTATAAGGATTATTTAGAATGAAACTTAAATTAGTTGCAGTGGCAGTGACTAGCCTGTTGGCGGCAGGTGCGGTAAACGCAGCTGAGGTATATAACAAAGACGCAAACAAACTGGATATCTAAGGTAAAGTTCACGCTCAGCATTACTTCTCTGACGACACCAGCAGCGATGGCGACAAAACCTACGCACGTCTGGGCTTCAAAGGCGAAACTCAGATCAACGACCAACTGGTTGGTTTTGGTCAGTGGGAATATGAATTCAAAGGCAACCGTTCCGAAAGCCAGGGTTCCGAAGCAGACAAAACCCGTCTGGCATTCGCTGGCCTGAAATTCGCTGAATACGGTTCTTTCGACTACGGTCGTAACTACGGCGTAGCTTACGACATCGGCGCATGGACCGACGTCCTGCCTGAGTTCGGTGGTGATACCTGGACCCAGACCGACGTATTCATGACCCAGCGTGCTACCGGCGTTGCAACCTATCGTAACACCGACTTCTTCGGTCTGGTTGAAGGTCTGAACTTTGCCGCTCAGTACCAGGGCAAAAACGATCGTACCGATGAAGTTGAAGCGAACGGTGATGGCTTCGGTCTGTCTACTACCTATGAATACGAAGGTTTCGGCGTTGGTGCTACCTATGCGAAATCTGACCGTACCGATCGTCAGGTGCGCAACGGCACCAACGGTCTTTACGCTTCAGGTCAGAATGCGGAAGTGTGGGCTGCTGGTCTGAAGTATGATGCGAACAACATCTACCTGGCGACCACCTACTCCGAAACCCGCAATATGACCACATTCGGTAAAATCGACGGTATTGCTAACAAAACTCAGAACTTTGAAGCTGTTGCACAGTACCAGTTCGACTTCGGCCTGCGTCCGTCCATCGCTTACCTGAAATCCAAAGGTAAAGATCTGGGTGCATACGGCGACCAGGATCTGGTTGAATACGTAGACCTGGGTGCTACCTACTACTTCAACAAAAACATGTCCACCTTCGTTGATTACAAAATCAACCTGCTGGATGACACTAACTTCACTAAAAATGTTGCGCAGATCAGCACTGACAACATCGTGGCTGTTGGTCTGAACTACCAGTTCTAATTTTGTTGTAGTCTGAATACAAAGCCAGTCCTTCCAGGGCTGGCTTTTTCTCTTAATGTAGACTCGGTCATAAGGAGTATGCCGTGCAGACATTCACTGGTCGTTGTCTTTGCGGACAGAGTCATTTTACCGTTGACGTCGAAATGCTGGATGTCTATGCCTGCCACTGTACGCTGTGTCAGAAATGGTCAGGCGGCATCGCCATGTATCTGGAAGCCAGCGCTCACCCGCTGATGTCGCCAGAATCGGCAGAACCTTCGCACTTCCCTTCTTCAAATCGTGGTGAACGGTTCTTCTGTTCCGGCTGCGGATGCCCACTGTGGTTTACGTTGACGGACAGCGATCGCTACTTTATTCCGTGGACACTTCTGGAACTTAATGAGGTAGATCGCCGCCGCCTGATATTAGCGGCAGAAATCTATACGGAAACACAGCCTGCGTTCTGGAGACTGACGGGGCAATACGCTCGACTGAGTGGGAAAGAAGTCGAAGAGATGGATTACCCCTGTCATTTAGCTCACTAGTTATTAACGTTGTACCTTTGCCAGACTGAACCACATTCCTATCGCTAATACGATAAGCATGCTGCCGGCGCTGCTTAATGCCACGCTATGTGACCAGGTGAACGCTTCTCTGGCAGCCGTCAGCAATGCTTCACTCAGTGACGGCGGGAGCGAGTGCGCCAGTTGTACCGCCTCCCCCATTGACGATGAGGCACGTTCCATTTCCTGCGGATTAAGCCCGGCTGGCGGCAGAATCGATGCAGAAAAGCTACGGCTCAACAGCAAACCAAAGATAGCGATCCCAAGTCCTGCCCCCAGTTCATAAGCCATTGTCTCAATGGCGCCCGCGGCCGCGGCTTTTTCCGCCGGCGCTGCTGCCATGATAGCCGCTGTTGAAGCCAGGAGCGCACTGGCGGCGCTAAAACCAAGCAAAGCCATCAAAATCCAGGCTTGTACCTGTTGGCTACTGAAATCCGTCATCGCCAGGCCGTAAAAACTAACGGCGCTCAGCGCCATGCCCGCCGTTGCCACACAACGTAATCCCAGGCGTGAAACCAGCATACCGGCAATCGGTCCGCTGAAACCACTGGCCAGCATCACCGGCAGCATGAACAACCCTGCCTGATACGGTGTTAAACCGTGAACAAACTGTAGTTCCTGTGCCATCAGCAACTCGAAACCCACCAGCGTTATCATCGCGGTCATCGCCATCACTACGCCACTTAAGATAATGCGATGCGTGAACAGACGCATATCAATCATCGGGCGGGCTGCCGCAAGCTGGATACGGACAAACTGCCACAACAGTAAAGCGCCGGTTAACAGCGTCAGGGCGATGGCAACGGTCGCCGTATGCCCTTTTAGCGCGGTTTTGGCGCTGTAAACCAACAGCAGAATGGCAACAATCAGCATGATCGCATGACCAAAATTTAACGATTGATCGCGACGTCCGGCCTGGCGTGGCACTAAGCGTGCGGTTAAGGCCATTACCACCAGGACAATTGGTACATTAATTAAGAATACGGACCCCCAGTAGAAGTGCTCCAGCAGCATCCCGCCAACCAGTGGGCCAAACGCCGCACCGCCGGAACCGACCGCTGCCCAGACGCCGAGCGCCATATTTCGATGCCGTTGCTCAGAGAATGTGGCGCGAATACCCGCCAGCGTTGCCGGAACAATCATCGCCGCGCCAATCGCCAATACCGCCCGGGTGGCAATCAGCCAGCTTGCGCTATGAGCAAAAGCGGCCGCCAGCGATGCGAGACCAAATAATCCACCGCCTAACAGCAGCAGACGTTTAAAGCCGATGCGATCCCCTAGCGCGCCCATTGGCAATACCATACCGGCCATTACCAGGGAATAAATATCAATGATCCACAGCAGCTCGTTACCACTGGCACCCAGCGTCATACTCAGCGTGGGCGCGGCAACGTGCAGCACCGTTGCATCAATCGCAACAGGGATGTAGACCAGCACAATAATGACTAACGTTAACCACTGACGAAACATAAAACTCCCTAACGAAACCAAAACTGGACACATGTCCAGCTTTAGCGATCCTACGGAAAATTGAACATATGTCCAACTTTTTGTTAGACTGCGATCTATACGGATACAGGAGGAATGATGAGCTATCTAAATCGGGATGAACGTCGGGAAGTGATTCTGCAAGCGGCAATGCGTGTCGCACTTGAAGAAGGATTTTCCGCCATGACGGTTCGACGCATTGCTGCCGAAGCTCACGTCGCGACGGGCCAGCTACATCACCATTTCGCCTCTGCCGGTGAGCTCAAATCCCAGGCATTTGTGCGCCTTATCCGCACCCTACTTGATGCCGAACTGGTCAGCGAAGACGCCAGTTTCCGTGAGCGACTGCATGCGATGCTAGGCAGTGAAGATGGTGGTCTGGAACCCTATATTAAGCTATGGCGTGAAGCGCAGGTTGTTGCGGGTAAAGATCCAGAAATTAAAAGCGCCTATCTGTTGACCATGCGAATGTGGCACGAAGAAACCGCCAACATTATTACCCAAGGACAGAAAGCCGGTGAATTCTCATCCACGCCTGATGCCGCCGACGTCGCATGGCGTTTAATCGCATTAGTCTGCGGCCTGGATGGTATGTACATATTAGGTATTGAGGAAATGGCCGATCCTGCATTCGATCGTCATCTTGATCGTATGATTACGCAGGAGTTATTTATTTGATGTAATAGATGAATTAACAATACATCTTTTATGTTTACAATTAGTAACACTTAAGCAGCGTGTAATTCTCCTATCACGCCGCGTTATTGCACTTTTTTATCTATTCTTTCAGTCAATATTCCTAAAACTTTTCAATAGTTTCTAAAAAGAAGCCGCGCGGCGCTGCATGCGTTTATTTCTTTTTCATGAACGGCATGTGCATGGAGAATAATATGTCATCATCAAATGAGAAAAATAATCGTTATCTTTTAACGGACTGGAAACCAGAGAACCCCGGCTTTTGGGAAAATAAAGGCAAGCACATTGCGCGCAGAAATCTCTGGATATCAGTAAGTTGCCTGCTGCTTGCGTTCTGCGTCTGGATGTTGTTCAGCGCTGTTGCCGTAAATCTGAATAAAATTGGCTTTAATTTCACCACTGACCAACTGTTTTTATTAACGGCACTCCCTTCTCTTTCTGGTGCAATATTGCGCGTTCCCTACTCCTTTATGGTACCTATATTTGGTGGGCGTCGTTGGACCATTTTTAGTACGATTATTCTGGTTATTCCCTGCGTCTGGCTCGGATTTGCCGTGCAAAATACCACTACTCCGTTCGGTGTATTTATTATCATTGCGCTGATGTGTGGTTTTGCTGGCGCTAACTTTGCCTCCAGCATGGGCAATATCAGCTTTTTCTTCCCCAAAGCGAAGCAAGGTAGCGCATTAGGCGTTAACGGTGGTCTCGGCAACCTCGGCGTCAGCGTGATGCAGTTGATCGCGCCACTGGTGATCTTTCTGCCCATCTTTACCTTTTTGGGCGTTCAGGGCGTACCGCAAGCTGACGGCTCGTTATTGTCGCTGGCCAATGCCGCATGGATTTGGGTGCCGTTACTGTTGATAGCCACCGTGGCAGCGGGCATGGGAATGAACGACATTGCCAGTTCGAAGGCCTCAATTGCCTCTCAGTTACCGGTCCTCAAACGTTTTCATCTGTGGTTATTAAGTCTGTTGTATCTCGCCACCTTCGGTTCATTTATCGGTTTTTCGGCAGGCTTTGCCATGCTGGCGAAAACCCAGTTCCCCGACGTGAATATCCTGCAACTGGCGTTCTTCGGTCCCTTCATCGGTGCGCTTGCGCGATCCGCAGGTGGTGTTATCTCTGACAAGTTTGGTGGTGTGCGTGTCACCTTAATTAACTTCATCTTTATGGCTCTGTTCAGCGCCCTGCTGTTTCTCACTTTGCCCGGTTCGGGCGAAGGAAGCTTTATCGCGTTTTACCTGGTGTTTATGGGCTTGTTCCTGACCGCGGGTCTGGGCAGCGGTTCAACCTTCCAGATGATTGCGGTGATCTTTCGCAAAATCACAATTTATCGGGTGAAGCTGCATGGCGGTACTGAAGAGCAAGCTCAGCGGGAAGCGGTAACCGATACCGCAGCCGCCCTGGGATTTATCTCCGCCATTGGCGCTGTGGGGGGCTTCTTCATTCCTAAAGCGTTTGGCTCATCGCTGGCATTGACCTGCTCTCCTGTGGGTGCCATGAAAATATTCCTCGTGTTTTACATCGTCTGCGTGCTGGTGACCTGGTTGGTCTATGGCCGTAAATCACAAAAAAAATAACAAAATGGATACCGCAGGATCGGACATTTAGGTAGGCCGGATCAGGCCTGGCGTTCGATTCACCGTCGGCAATATTATCGAAGCAGGAGTTATGTCATGAGTAAACTGTTAGACCGCTTTCGCTACTTTAAACAAAAGGGCGATACGTTTGCCGAGGGGCATGGGCAAGTAATGCACACCAACCGGGACTGGGAAGACAGCTATCGTCAGCGCTGGCAGTTCGACAAAATTGTGCGTTCTACCCACGGCGTTAACTGTACCGGCTCATGCAGCTGGAAAATCTACGTTAAAAACGGGCTGGTGACCTGGGAAACGCAGCAAACCGACTACCCGCGTACCCGTCCTGACCTGCCAAATCATGAGCCCCGTGGCTGTCCACGCGGCGCCAGTTACTCGTGGTATCTCTATAGCGCGAACCGCCTGAAATATCCGCTGGTGCGTAAACGCTTAATCGAATTGTGGCGCGACGCCCTCTCCCGCCAGCCCGATCCGGTGCTGGCCTGGGAATCCATTATGAACGACCCGCAAAAATGCCAGAGCTACAAGCAGGTACGCGGGCGCGGTGGGTTTATCCGTTCCAACTGGAAAGAGCTTAATCAGCTGATTGCTGCCGCCAACGTCTGGACGGTGAAAACCTACGGCCCGGATCGCGTGGTCGGCTTCTCCCCGATCCCTGCGATGTCGATGGTTTCCTATGCCGCCGGCACACGCTATCTCTCGCTAATCGGCGGAACCTGTCTGAGCTTCTATGACTGGTACTGCGACTTACCGCCCGCGTCACCGATGACCTGGGGCGAGCAGACCGACGTTCCTGAATCCGCCGACTGGTATAACTCCAGCTATATCATCGCCTGGGGCTCTAACGTGCCGCAGACCCGTACCCCGGATGCGCACTTTTTCACAGAAGTACGCTACAAAGGCACCAAGACGATTGCCATTACGCCGGACTACTCGGAAGTCGCTAAACTATGCGACCAGTGGCTGGCACCTAAACAAGGGACCGACAGCGCGCTGGCAATGGCGATGGGCCACGTCATCCTGAAAGAGTTCCACCTCGACAATCCCAGCGATTATTTCCTCAATTACTGCCGTCGCTATACCGACATGCCGATGCTGGTTTTACTGGATGCCCGGGAAGATGGCAGCTACGTGCCTGGACGCATGATGCGTGCTTCAGACCTTGTCGATGGTCTGGGCGAAAGCAACAATCCAGAGTGGAAAACGGTAGCCTTTAACAGCGCAGGTGAACTGGTTGTCCCGAACGGATCTATCGGTTTTCGCTGGGGGGAGAAAGGCAAATGGAACCTGGAACCACTGGCGGCTGGCGCTGAAACTGAACTTTCTCTTTCGTTGCTCGGTCTGCATGATGAAGTGACCGGCGTCGCATTCCCCTATTTTGGCGGCAACGAAAACCCACATTTTCGCAGTGTAAAACAAGAACCGGTGCTGATCCGCCAACTACCGGTAAAACATCTTACCCTCGCTGATGGTAGCCGTTGCCCGGTGGTAAGCGTCTATGATCTGGTGCTGGCGAATTATGGCCTCGATCGTGGTCTGGATGACGTCCATAGCGCACAAGATTACAGCGAAGTGAAAGCCTACACCCCGGCCTGGGGCGAGCAAATCACCGGCGTGCCACGCCGTCATATCGAACAGATCGCCCGTGAGTTTGCCGATACGGCACACAAAACGCATGGCCGTTCGATGATCATTCTCGGTGCTGGCGTTAACCACTGGTATCACATGGATATGAACTACCGTGGGATGATTAACATCCTGGTGTTCTGTGGTTGCGTGGGACAAAGCGGCGGCGGCTGGGCGCACTATGTGGGTCAGGAGAAACTGCGTCCGCAAACCGGTTGGTTGCCGCTGGCCTTTGCGCTGGACTGGAACCGTCCGCCGCGTCAGATGAACAGCACCTCGTTTTTCTACAACCACTCCAGTCAGTGGCGTTATGAAAAACTCACCGCGCAGGAACTCCTCTCTCCGCTGGCCGATGCGTCGAAATTTAGCGGACATTTGATTGACTTTAACGTACGTGCTGAACGAATGGGCTGGCTGCCGTCTGCGCCGCAGCTTAACCTCAACCCGCTGACAGTCAAAGCAAAAGCCGAACAAGCGGGGCTATCTCCTGCGCAATACACCGCACAGGCGCTGAAGTCGGGTGATATTCGTTTTGCCTGCGAGCAGCCGGATAACGGCAAAAACCATCCTCGCAACCTCTTCGTCTGGCGCTCTAACCTGCTCGGTTCCTCCGGTAAAGGGCATGAATACATGCTCAAGTATTTACTGGGTACCGAAAGCGGGATCCAGGGGGAAGCGCTCGGTTCAAGTGAGGGGATTAAACCTGAAGAAGTTGAATGGCAGTCCGCGGCGATAGAGGGCAAGCTCGATCTGCTGGTTACCCTCGATTTCCGTATGTCCAGCACCTGTTTGTTCTCCGATATCGTTTTGCCAACCGCGACCTGGTATGAAAAAGACGATATGAACACCTCGGATATGCATCCGTTTATTCACCCTTTGTCCGCGGCGGTCGATCCGGCATGGGAATCGAAGAGCGACTGGGAAATATACAAAGGCATCGCCAAAGTATTCTCTGAGGTTTGCGTCGGACACCTTGGACAAGAAACGGATGTGGTGTTGCAACCGCTGCAACACGACTCTCCGGCAGAGCTGGCACAGCCGTTTGACATTCTGGACTGGCGCAAAGGCGAATGCGATCTCCTGCCGGGGAAAACGGCACCGAATATCGCCGTTGTGGAGCGTGACTACCCCGCCACCTACGAACGCTTTACTTCACTCGGTCCGCTCATGGACAAGCTTGGTAACGGTGGGAAAGGCATTGCGTGGAATACCCAGGCGGAAGTCGATTTCCTCGGCAAGCTGAACTACACCAAACGCGAAGGCCCGGCAAAAGGACGCCCGCTGATTGACACCGCGCTGGATGCCTCTGAGGTGATCCTCGCCCTGGCACCGGAAACAAACGGTCAGGTGGCGGTGAAAGCCTGGGAAGCGCTGGGGGCGATGACCGGACGCGACCATACGCATCTGGCGTTGAACAAGGAAGACGAGAAGATCCGCTTTCGCGATATCCAGGCGCAACCACGCAAAATCATCTCCAGTCCTACCTGGTCCGGGCTGGAAAGTGAACATGTTTCCTATAACGCAGGCTATACCAACGTCCACGAGCTGATCCCATGGCGTACCCTGTCCGGTCGCCAGCAGCTGTACCAGGATCACGCGTGGATGCGAGCGTTCGGTGAAAGTCTGGTGGCGTATCGTCCGCCTATCGATACCCGCAGCGTCAGTGAAATGCGCGAGGTTCCGCCTAACGGCTTCCCGGAAAAAGCGCTCAACTTCCTGACGCCGCACCAGAAATGGGGGATCCACTCTACCTATAGCGAAAACCTGCTGATGCTGACGCTGTCGCGCGGCGGACCGATTGTCTGGATCAGCGAGACCGATGCCAAAGAGCTGGGCATTGAGGATAACGACTGGATTGAAGCTTTCAACGCCAACGGTGCGCTCACCGCACGTGCAGTGGTGAGTCAACGTGTGCCGCCGGGAATGACCATGATGTATCACGCTCAGGAGCGAATCATGAATATCCCTGGCTCAGAAGTGACCGGGATGCGCGGCGGGATCCATAACTCGGTGACCCGCGTCTGCCCGAAACCCACGCACATGATAGGTGGCTATGCGCAGCTGGCATACAGCTTCAACTATTACGGTACGGTCGGCTCTAACCGCGATGAGTTCATCATGATTAGAAAAATGAAAAATATTAACTGGCTGGATGATGAAGGTCGCGATCAGGTACAGGAGGCGAAAAAATGAAAATACGCTCACAGGTAGGCATGGTTCTTAATCTGGATAAGTGCATCGGCTGCCACACCTGCTCCGTCACCTGTAAAAACGTCTGGACCGGACGTGAAGGGATGGAATATGCGTGGTTTAACAACGTCGAGACTAAACCGGGGATTGGGTATCCAAAAAACTGGGAAGATCAGGAAGAGTGGCAAGGCGGCTGGGTTCGCGATGTTAACGGCAAGATAAGACCGCGTCTGGGCGGTAAGATGGGCGTCATCACCAAAATTTTCGCCAACCCGGTGATCCCGCAAATCGATGATTACTATGAGCCGTTTACCTATGATTATCAGCATCTGCATAGCGCGCCGGAAAGCAAGAATCAGCCCACCGCGCGTCCGCGTTCGCTGATTGATGGAAAGCGGATGGACAAGATTATCTGGGGTCCAAACTGGGAAGAACTGCTTGGCGGCGAATTTTCAAAACGTGCCCGCGACCGTAACTTCGAGAAGATGCAAAAGGAGATGTACGGCCAGTTCGAAAACACCTTCATGATGTATTTACCGCGCCTGTGCGAGCACTGCCTGAACCCAAGCTGTGTCGCCACCTGCCCGAGCGGTGCCATCTACAAGCGTGAAGAAGACGGCATTGTGCTGATCGACCAGGACAAATGTCGCGGTTGGCGCTTGTGCATCAGCGGCTGTCCGTACAAAAAAATCTACTTTAACTGGAAGAGCGGTAAGTCTGAGAAGTGCATTTTCTGCTACCCGCGTATTGAGTCCGGCCAGCCGACGGTATGCTCGGAAACCTGCGTTGGACGTATCCGTTATCTCGGCGTATTGCTGTACGACGCCGACCGCATCGAAGAAGCGGCCAGCACCGAGCATGAGACCGATCTCTATGAGCGTCAGTGCGATGTGTTCCTCAATCCGCACGATCCGGCGGTCATTGAAGAGGCGTTAAAACAAGGTATTCCGCACAACGTCATCGAAGCGGCCCAACGTTCTCCAGTCTACAAAATGGCGATGGACTGGAAACTGGCGCTGCCGCTGCACCCGGAATATCGCACCCTGCCGATGGTCTGGTATGTACCGCCGTTGTCACCGATTCAGTCGGTCGCCGATGCGGGCGGACTGCCGCACAATGGCAACGTTTTGCCAGCGGTTGAGTCGCTGCGAATTCCGGTACAGTACCTCGCTAACATGCTCAGTGCGGGTGATACCGGTCCAGTGCTGCGCGCGCTGAAACGTATGATGGCTATGCGTCACTATATGCGTGCACAAACAGTGGAAGGCGTGACGGACACCAGCGCGATTGAGGAAGTGGGTTTGACCGTTGAGCAGGTTGAGGAGATGTATCGCTATCTGGCCATCGCCAACTATGAAGACCGCTTTGTGATCCCGACCAGCCATCGAGAAATGGCGCGTGATGCCTTCCCGGAGAAAAACGGCTGCGGATTTACCTTCGGTGACGGCTGCCATGGCTCAGATACCAAATTCAATCTGTTTAACAGTAGTCGTATTGATGCCATCGACATCACCGAAGTACGCGATAAAGCGGAGGGTGAATAATGCAAATCCTGAAGGTTATCGGCCTGCTGATGGAATATCCCGACGAACTGCTGTGGGAATGTAAAGACGACGCGCTGGCGCTTGTGGCCAGCGATGCCCCCATGCTTACCGAATTTAGCCAGGGATTGCTCAATGCACCACTGCTGGATAAACAAGCGGAATGGTGCGAAATCTTTGACCGGGGCCGGGCCACCTCTCTGCTGTTGTTTGAGCACGTCCACGCCGAGTCCCGTGACCGGGGTCAGGCGATGGTGGATCTGTTGGCGCAGTATGAAAAGGTCGGGCTACAGCTCGACTGCCGCGAACTACCGGATCATCTGCCGTTGTATCTGGAGTATTTGAGCGTGTTGCCGGAGGACCAGGCCAAAGAAGGACTGCTGAACGTTGCACCGATTCTGGCTCTGCTGGGCGGGCGCTTAAAACAGCGCGATACGCCGTGGTATCAACTGTTTGACGCCCTGCTGCTGCTTGCCGGAAGCCCTCTTTCGAGTGACAGCGTCACTAAGCAGGTTGGTGCTGAAACCCGCGATGATACCCGTCAGGCGCTGGATGCGGTGTGGGAAGAGGAACAGGTGAAGTTTATCGAGGATAACGCCACCGCCTGCGACAGTTCACCGTTACAAAACTATCAACGACGCTTTAGCCAGGACGTGGCGCCGCAGTATGTCGACGTCAGCGCGGGAGGCCCGAAATGATACAGTACCTGAACGTCTTTTTTTACGATATCTACCCGTACCTGTGCGGTACGGTGTTTATCCTCGGCAGTTGGCTACGCTATGACTACGGGCAATATACCTGGCGCGCCTCTTCCAGCCAGATGCTGGACAAACGCGGCATGGTGCTGTGGTCAAACCTGTTCCACATCGGCATTCTGGGGATCTTTTTCGGTCACCTGTTCGGCATGCTAACGCCGCACTGGATGTATGCCTGGTTCCTGCCGATTGCGGTGAAACAACAGATGGCGATGATTGCCGGTGGGCTTTGTGGCGTACTGACGCTGGTTGGTGGCGCAGGTTTGCTGGTGCGCCGTCTGACCAACCCGCGTATTCGTGCAACGTCTTCCACCGCTGACATTCTGATCCTTTGCGTTCTGCTGATTCAGTGTATCCTCGGCTTAACCACCATCCCGTTCTCCGCACAGCATCCAGACGGCAGTGAAATGCTGAAACTGGTCGGTTGGGCGCAGTCGGTGGTGACTTTCCAGGGCGGCGCATCTGCGCATCTGGATGGTGTGGCGTTGATTTTCCGTGTGCACCTGGTTCTGGGGATGACTATCTTCCTGCTATTCCCGTTCACCCGTCTGGTCCACGTATGGAGTGCGCCGTTTGAGTACTTCACTCGCCGCTATCAGATAGTGCGTTCCCGCCGATAATTGAACTCTGATGCCCGGTAGCGCTTGCGCTTACCGGGCCTGCATCGCTATCCTGCTTTTTGTGCGTTATGATGCTTCTCCATTTCAGGGAGAACGCTAATGAAACCACAGGTTTACCACGTCGATGCCTTTACCCCGGTCCCTTTTCGCGGCAACTCAGCAGGTGTGGTTTTACATGCTGATGGACTGAGCGACGCGCAGATGCAGCTCATCGCTCGCGAGCTGCGTCATTCAGAAACCGCATTTCTGCTGACCAGTGACGACAGCGATGTTCGCATCCGCTATTTCACCCCGACGGTCGAAGTTCCTATCTGTGGGCATGCTACCGTCGCCGCGCATTACGTGCGGGCCAGGGTGCTGAGTCTGGGTAACTGCACGGTCTGGCAAACCTCGCTGGCCGGACGTCATCGGGTGGATATTGACGCTACCGGGAACGACTATCGCATTAGCCTTGAGCAAGGTGAACCGGGTTTTGAACCTCCGCTGGAGGGCGCTGTTCGTACTGCGATTCTCGATGCGTTGCACCTGAGCGAAGACGATATGCTGGCAGGCTTACCCATTCAGGTTGCCACGACCGGGCATTCGAAAGTGATGATTCCACTGAAACCCGAGGTGGATCTCGACGCCCTTTCCCCTGATTTACCGGCTTTGACCGCCATCAGCCAACAAATTGGCTGTAACGGTTTCTTCCCTTTTCAAATCCGCGAGGGCGAAAACGCCACTGATGGCCGCATGTTTTCACCTGCTATTGGTATTGTGGAAGACCCGGTTACCGGCAATGCCAACGGTCCAATGGGCGCATGGTTGGTCCACCATGGGCTGATGGCGCATGATGGGAAAACGTTACGTGTTCAGGGGCATCAGGGCCGTGCGCTCGGGCGCGACGGGATTGTTGATGTGACGGTGACTATCTGTGAAAACCAGCCGAAAAAAGTCACCATTACCGGTTCGGCGGTGATCCTGTTTCACGCAGAATGGGCGATAGATTTTTAATTGTTCCCGAAAGCCGGATAAGGCGATGACGCCGCATCCGGCATGACTTCCGATGCCCCTATTTCCCCGCCTCCGGATGCGTATCAAACGCCGCCATTACCGTCGCTAACTCATCTTCGGTAAACCCATGCTTCACGTCATCCACACCCAGTCCAAATCGTTCTTGCAACAACGCATACAAACTGGCGACGTCAGGCAAATTAATCTGCTCTACCGCATGTCCATCCTGATAATGGGTAAAGTGAAAATTGGTTAACGTTAATTTCCCGCCGTCGGGCAGATGACGGCACATCAGCAGATGATGGCGAAAATGTGATTGCGGCCAGTGTGCGGACCAGAAGTTGCCCATCAGATAATCGCTCTGATGCTGCACGACCAGATCGAAACGATACATTGACTGCCAGTGTTCGTGATGACGGAACTGGAGGATCCAATCTTCACCTTCCTGAATCAGCCGATATTCGCCGTGTGGCGTCTTCTGCTCAGTGTTAGCCTGCAGACGAATCGGCGCCGTCAGCGTTTGTCCGCCGAAACCAACGTCGGCAATCCACTGCTCTCCCTGCAATTCAACCAGCAACAGACGATGCGTGCGCGGCGGCAGGCTTGACGGATTTGCCAGTACCACGCGACCGAGAAGGCTACGTACGTTAAAACCGATTTCGCGTAGCGCGCGTTCAAACACGCCGTTCTGTTCAAAGCAATAACCGCCACGACGCGCCGTTACCAGCTTCTCTTCCAGCGACAAATCGTCTAGCTGCATCTCTCTTGGCAACAATACGTCCAGGTTTTCAAATGGGATCGCGGCGTTATGCAGTAAATGCAGCGCTTGCAAGGTTTCAATGTTGACGTTGGCCGAATCTGACCAGCCAATACGGGCAAAGTAAGCGGTTAAAAAAGGCGTCATACGGAGTTCCTGTTCGATTAATGCAGTACTTATAACGTATTTTTCGTTTTACGCTGTCGATTTTGTGCGTTGTTAATTCCTGTGAGGCGACAAAATCGCTAATACCGTTAATATCTATGTTTATTGTGGTGTGTTATCTCTCAGCCAAGGAGCATCCATGAGCCATTTTCGTCCGATCGAATTAAAACATGCCAGCCGGCTACTCAATCATGGCCCAACGATATTGATAACCAGCCGGGATGAGCATACCGAGCGGCGAAATGTGATGGCTGCGGCATGGTCAATGCCCGTGGAATTTGAGCCGCCGCGGGTAGCAATTGTTGTTGATAAGACCGCCTGGTCGCGGGATCTCATTGAACGTAGCGGTAAATTCGGCATCGTTATTCCGGGTATCGCCGCCGTCAACTGGACCTGGGCCGTAGGCAGCGTTTCCGGTCGCGTGGAAGATAAATTCAACTGTTACGGCATTCCCGTGGTGCAAGGACCCGTGCTAGGTTTACCGCTGATAGAAGCGAAATGTCTGGCCTGGATGGAGTGTCGCCTGTTGCCAGCCACGGCGGCACAGGAAAAATATGACACTCTGTTTGGGGAAGTGGTCTCCGCTGCCGCTGATGAGCGAGCCTTCGTGGAAGGACGCTGGCAGTTTGATGATGGCAAGCTCAATACTCTGCATCACCTTGGGGCCGGAACGTTTATCTCCAGCGGGAAACGTATTATCGCAGGTGAATGATAGTATGCTAACGGATGGCAGTTCTGCTCTGTCATCCGCAACTGTTTTCTTAAAACCTCTGAAAAACCAGTTAGATAAATTACTCTGCCTTCCTTGCCTAATCATTCATGTGAATTATAGTTAATCTTGCACTAACTCAAATACCTAATCAAAACGCTATCCGTCAAAGCAGCATCCCCAACTGTACTTTTGAAGTGTCAGAGAGGTTTTACGATGCAACTTAATAGAATCGCACAAAGTTTTATACTTGCTGGGTTACTCACATCGTTTTCTGTTCCCCTTATGGCCGCTGAAGCCCCCAAAGACGCTACAGCCGCCACGCAACAAGCCAACAACGCGCTTTACAATCAACTGCCCTTCTCCGATAACACCGACTTTACCGACGCCCACAAAGGCTTTATCGCCCCACTCCCGCAGGACGTGATCAAGGGCGAGCAGGGAAATGTTATCTGGAATCCGCAGCAGTACGCGTTCATCAAAGAAGGCGATAAAGCCCCGGATACGGTAAACCCGAGCCTGTGGCGTCAATCTCAGTTGATCAACATCAGCGGGCTGTTTGAAGTAACGGATGGCGTTTACCAGATTCGTAACCTCGATCTGTCAAACATGACCATTATTGAAGGTAAAGAAGGCATCACCGTTGTTGACCCGCTGGTCTCGGCAGAAACGGCCAAAGTCGGGATGGATCTTTACTTTAAAAACCGCGGTCAAAAACCAGTTGTTGCGGTGATTTATACCCACAGCCACGTTGACCATTACGGCGGCGTACGCGGCGTTGTCGATGAAGCCGACGTTAAAGCGGGCAAAGTGAAAGTTTATGCGCCAGCCGGCTTTATGGAAGCCGCGGTCGCTGAGAATATCATGGCCGGTAACGTCATGAGCCGACGCGCGAGCTACATGTACGGCAACCTGTTAAAACCTGATGCCAAAGGCCAGGTCGGCGCGGGACTGGGAACCACGACCTCCGCGGGAACCGTTACCCTGATTGCGCCAACAAATATCATTGAGAAAGATGGACAAAAAGAGGTCATCGACGGCCTGACCTATGACTTCATGCTGGCCCCGGGTTCAGAAGCACCGTCGGAAATGCTGTGGTACATCGAAGAGAAGAAACTGATTGAATCCGCTGAAGATGTCACCCACACCCTGCACAATACCTACTCCCTGCGCGGGGCCAAAATTCGTGAGCCGCTGCCGTGGTCCAAATACATCAACGAAGCGATTGTGCGCTGGGGTGATAAAGCC
Organism: Citrobacter sp. C13; assembly: GCF_014596815.2. NCBI lineage: Bacteria > Pseudomonadati > Pseudomonadota > Gammaproteobacteria > Enterobacterales > Enterobacteriaceae > Citrobacter > Citrobacter sp. C13. The sequence goes on along the minus strand of NZ_CP115024.1, from coordinate 2,429,996 downwards.
GAAGTGCTGATGGCGCAGCACCACTGGCCAACCTGGGGTAATGACAAGGTGGTCAGCCTGCTGAAAAGCCAGCGCGATCTGTATCGTTACATCAACGACCAGACGTTACGCATGGCTAACGAAGGTCTGACCCGCGATGAAATCGCCGCCAACTTTAAGCTGCCGGACTCACTGGCCCATACCTGGGCTAACCGCGGTTACTATGGTTCCGTGAGCCATGACGTAAAAGCGACCTATGTGCTCTACCTCGGCTGGTTTGACGGCAACCCGGCAACGCTGGATGAGCTGCCGCCGGAAGAGTCTGCGAAGAAATTTGTCGACTACATGGGCGGCGCTGACGCCATTTTGCAGAAAGCCAAAACCGACTATGACCAGGGTAACTATCGCTGGGTGGCTCAGGTGGTGAGCAAAGTGGTATTTGCCGATCCAAATAACCAGGCCGCGCGTAATCTGGAAGCGGATGCGCTGGAGCAACTGGGTTATCAGGCTGAATCCGGCCCGTGGCGTAACTTCTATCTGACCGGCGCGCAAGAGCTGCGAAACGGCGTAGTCAAAGGCCCAACCCCGAATACCGCCAGCCCGGATACCGTTCGTGCTATGACGCCGGAAATGTTCTTCGATTATCTGGCAGTGCATATTAACGGACAAAAAGCGGGTGATGCGAAGTCTGTATTTAACATCGATCTTGGCAGTGATGGCGGTAAATATAAGCTTGAACTGGAGAATGGCGTCCTGAACCATACCGCCAATGCCGAAGCGAAAGACGCCGACGCAACTGTCACGCTTAATCGCGATACGCTGAACAAAATCATCCTCAAAGAAGTGACGCTGAAACAGGCACAAGACAGTGGTGATGTGAAGATTACCGGTGACGGCGCCAAGCTTGATGCCATGCTCGGCTATATGGATAAATTCGAATTCTGGTTCAACATCGTTACACCATAAGCACAACGAAAACGGGCGGAAATCCGCCCGTTTTTTCTTACATGCTGTAGCCAGGTTTTTTAATTAATCTCGCCATCTGCGGCGCAATTTCCGCATCCCACACGCCCTGCCACGCCTCTGGCTCAACTTCATTGAGCGCCACGCTGACTGAACTGTCTTTGCTTTGCAAATGGCGAATAATAACCTCGGAAATATCCGCCGCCAGGGCGGTTTTTTGTTCGTCGGTAAGAGCGCGAGGAAAACATTTAATATCAACGTGCGGCATAGCAGATTCCTTATAGTTTTGGATTGCAGGTAACTTATGCGGACTCTCGTTCTACCAGATGAAAACCGACATCAATAATATCGTCTTCACGCGGAATTTGTTCGATACGATCGGCAAGCAGTGAGGCGGCGCGTTGCCCGATGGCCCGTCTGTCGACGCTGACGGTGGTGATGGCGGGCCGGTTGCTGGCAGCAAAATCCAGATCGCCAAAACCGATTACCGCTAACTCTTGCGGCACGCGTATACCGCGGCTCTCGGCTTCCATGATCGCCCCCTGAGCTAACGTATCTGAGCTACAGACAATGACATCAAACTCGCGATCAGCCAATAGCTGAGTTAATCCGCTGCGCCCCAATGCCAGAGAGGCCGGAAGCGGGACATCCACCTGTGCGTCAGCCGCAATACCATGACGACTCAGCGCATCGCACAGTCCTTGTTTACGCTGGCCTGCCCGACGATCGGCTGTCCATAACAACCCCGGACGTCGATAACCTTTTTCCAACAGATAGTCTGCCACCGCCTGCCCGACCTTTTCATGCGAAAAGCCGACCAGCATATCGATGGGTGTTGGGGTTAAATCCCAGATTTCCACGACCGGGATGGCCGCATTAAGAATCACCTTTTTCAGCTCGGCGGTATGATGAATACCGGTAAGTACTACGCCATCCGGGCGACGAGAAAGCAGCGTCGCCACCAGCTCCGCCTCTGTTTGCGGCGTATAACCCGACACGCAGAGCAAAATGTGGTATCCGCGTTCTGCCAGTTCATCACTTAATGACTGGATGGTATCGACAAACATATTGTTGTTAATTTGCGGAATAACCACGGCGATAAGCTTGCTGCGACGTGACGCCAGTCCCCCAGCCAGTGCGTTGGGAATATAGCCGGTGGCGCGCACCGCCTGCATCACTTTTTCAACCGTTTTCGGGCGCACCATCTGCGGGGTATTCAACGCCCTGCTCACCGTCATGGGTGACAATCCCGCGGTACGGGCAACATCTTCCAGCGTGGGGGCGCGCGGAGGTTTGGGATTTTTCACTGTCGATGCCCTTGTCAAAAATCGCTGATTTATGCTGGCATTATTCATCATGATTTGGGCTATTGCCAGCGACTCTCGGCGATAACGCTGAGAAAACAGCAGCTTAGTTAATTATCGTTAATTAAAATGATAGCGCAATCACAACAGTTTGTGCATTTCTCCATAAAGTACTGGAATGTGACGTCGTTTATAATTTACCACCCTTTTCTCTCTGTATTTGTGAGCAATTGTTCAAATCGCAGTCAATTCGCTGGCACAGTGATTGCGCTAACATTAAAAATGATAGCGCAATCATTTGTTATCACCAGGAGAGAACAATATGTCTTTAAGTGCCAATTCCGATGCCGTGACCTATGCCAAATCGGCCAACGCCAAAACCGCAGCAGAAACCGGTGACCGTATTGAATGGGTAAAACTGTCTCTGGCTTTCCTTCCGCTGGCAACACCCGTGAGCGATGCCAAAGTGCTGACCGGTCGCCAGAAACCGCTAACCGAAGTCGCCATAATCATCGCCGAGATCCGCAGTCGTGACGGGTTTGAAGGCGTGGGATTTAGTTACTCCAAGCGGGCTGGCGGCCAGGGAATCTATGCGCATGCCAAAGAAATTGCCGATAACCTGTTAGGCGAAGATCCAAACGATATCGACAAGATCTACACCAAGTTGCTCTGGGCTGGCGCTTCCGTGGGGCGCAGCGGCATGGCGGTACAAGCCATCTCCCCTATTGATATCGCATTATGGGATATGAAAGCCAAGCGTGCAGGATTGCCGCTGGCAAAACTGCTTGGCGCGCATCGGGACTCTGTGCAGTGCTACAACACCTCCGGCGGATTCCTGCATACGCCGCTGGATCAGGTGCTAAAAAACGTGGTTATTTCCCGTGAAAATGGCATTGGTGGTATCAAACTCAAGGTTGGTCAGCCAAACTGCGCTGAGGATATTCGCCGCTTGACCGCGGTTCGTGAAGCGCTGGGGGATGACTTCCCGCTAATGGTCGATGCCAATCAGCAGTGGGATCGGGAAACCGCCATCCGTATGGGACGCAAAATGGAGCAGTTCAATCTAATCTGGATTGAAGAGCCGCTGGACGCCTACGATGTTGAAGGCCACGCCCAACTGGCCGCCGCGCTTGATACCCCGATTGCCACCGGTGAAATGCTGACCAGCTTCCGCGAACATGAACAGCTGATCCTCGGCAATGCCAGCGATTTTGTGCAGCCCGATGCACCGCGTGTGGGAGGGATTTCACCGTTCCTGAAAATTATGGACCTGGCGGCTAAACATGGTCGCAAACTGGCTCCGCACTTCGCTATGGAAGTTCACCTGCATCTGTCCGCCGCTTATCCACTTGAACCATGGCTGGAGCATTTCGAATGGCTGAACCCGTTATTTAATGAACAACTTGAGCTGCGTGATGGCCGGATGTGGGTTTCCGATCGTCACGGTCTGGGCTTCAGCATCAGCGAGCAGGCGCGCCGCTGGACGCAATTAACCTGCGAGTTTGGCAAACGACCTTAATGTATTTGGCGGGTAAGCAATACCCGCCCTCCTCCCCTACAAAAACGCTCTCAACCTTATGAAAGGAGTGGGTGATGAACACAATAATAAAGCGCACAAAAGTGCGTTACGGCATTCTGATATTTCTGTTTCTTGCGACCGTATTTAATTATGCCGATCGCGCGACGTTATCCGTCGTGGCGCCGATTATGAGCAAAGAATTAGGTTTTGATCCTGAAGCTATGGGGCTGGCCTTTTCTGCCTTCGGTATTTCTTATGTCATTATGCAACTACCCGGCGGCTGGCTGCTGGATCGCTATGGCTCGCGTCTGGTATACGGCTGCGCACTGATTGGCTGGTCGCTGGTGACTATGTTTCAGGGCACCATTTATCTGTACGCCAGCCCGCTTGTCGTATTGATTATCTTACGATTACTGATGGGGGCGATTGAAGCTCCGGCCTTTCCGGCCAATAGCCGATTAAGCGTGCAGTGGTTTCCTAATAACGAACGGGGCTTTGTTACCTCAGTCTATCAGGCCGCGCAATATATCTCGTTAGGGATTATTACGCCGTTAATGACGATTATTTTGCATAATCTCAGTTGGCACTTTGTGTTTTATTACATTGGGGCAATAGGCGTTCTTCTTGGCATCTTCTGGTTGGTCAAAGTCAGAGATCCCATGCATCATCCAAAGGTGAACCAGCAGGAAATTGACTATATCCGGGAAGGCGGTGGTGAACCGTCGCTGGGTAATAAAAAAGAGCCACAGAAGATTACCTTTGCGCAAATTAAAAGCGTCTGCGTCAACCGCATGATGATTGGCGTTTACATCGGACAGTTCTGCGTAACGTCAATTACCTGGTTCTTCCTGACCTGGTTCCCTACCTATCTGTATCAGGCGAAAGGCATGTCGATCCTCAAAGTGGGATTTGTCGCCAGTATCCCGGCCATTGCCGGTTTTATCGGTGGATTATTAGGCGGCGTTTTCTCCGACTGGCTTTTAAAACGCGGCTACAGCCTGACGATTGCCCGTAAGCTCCCGGTTATCTGCGGGATGTTACTTTCCTGCGTCATCGTTATCGCCAACTACACTTCGTCAGAATTTGTGGTGATCGCGGCGATGAGTCTGGCGTTTTTCGCCAAAGGCTTTGGCAATCTGGGATGGTGCGTACTTAGCGATACCTCGCCAAAAGAAGTGCTCGGTATTGCAGGCGGCGTATTCAATATGTGCGGCAATATGGCCAGTATCATCACGCCACTGGTAATTGGCGTCATTCTGGCGAATACCCAGTCTTTTGATTACGCCATTCTGTACGTCGGTTCGATGGGGCTGATTGGCCTGATTTCTTATCTGTTTATCGTGGGTCCATTGGATCGTATTACGCTGACCCCTTCTGTCGCGTAATTTAAACTTATGGCGATAGTTCGCCCGCTGTTCCGGGATTTGCACTCCTGCGGAACAGCGTTTTTTTATTCAAATAATCTTATTGCTTTTCAGTACAGTACGCAGTCTCGGATGCTGACAAACCGCATCGGCGATGGCGCTAATATTCGGCGTGTTGTCCTGAAACCAGTCATGCCCTGGTCCCCAGGTGCGCATAACGGCAATGTAAATGTCCAGCAGTGTTAGCTGATCCCCAAATGCGTACGGCTCGGCGCTTAGCTGGTTGTTCAGCCACATATAGAGGGATTTACGGTACTCGATACAGTTCTTTTTCAACTGAGCCGGGGCGTCCGGTACCCATCGATCAGGATAATCGGCATAGGTAAACGTGGGATAGACATTTGCGACCAACCATATCAGCAGACGCTGAAACTGCTGGCGTTCGGCGTGTCCAACGGGTGGTGAAAGTTCGGGGCGACGATCGAGGATCATCAGCGCGATCGCTGCCGTTTCCGTCAACACGCTGCCATTTTCCAGTACCAGCGTAGGCACCTGGCATAGTGGATTCATTGTTTTAAGCAACTCCCGCGAAGGACCATCGCTGTCAAAACCGTCCACATCAATAAAGCTGTAAGGGATCTCCGCCAGTGTGAGCATCACTTCACTGATGGCCGATCCCCAGCCCGGTACCCCATAGACCTTAATCATGCTGCAATCCCCAAAGTTAAAACCCTAAGTGTAGAGCAGCATTCGACAACCTATGCAGGCATGATTATTACTTTCATAATAACAATGGTCGAATACCGGGGGAGAATAAGCAATGCGTTCCAGTATGTTTGAATACATGAACATTTTTGTACAGGTTGTTGAGCAAGGTGGATTTGCCAGAGCCGCAGATGTGTTACACCTGCACCGCCCTGCGGTCACCAAAGCTATCCAACATCTTGAAGACGATCTGGGGGCAAAGTTGCTTAACCGCACGACTCGTAAAGTGAGTCTGACAGAAGAAGGTGATGCCTTTTACCAACGCACAAAAATACTGCTCAGCGATGTTGATGACATCATGGCTTCTTTTTCACCTACTCGCCCGCCACGCGGAAAACTCAGGGTTAATGCTCCTCTGTCGCTTGCGCACTCCGTGTTAGTTCCTGCGCTGAAAGATTTCCAGTCGCGATATCCTGACATCGAGATGGTACTCACCTCCACCGACCGTAGAATCGATATGCTTGCCGAAGGCATCGACTGCATGATCCGTATTGGCGAGCTACAAGATTCGACCTTGATCTCCAGGCGGCTTGGTGAGGTCAAAATGGTGACCTGTGCTTCACCTGATTATCTGCAAAGGCAGGGGGTGCCGCAGGTGCCAGAGGATTTATCCCGACACCAGGCGCTTAACTTTTTTAGCGAGCGTCATCGCGAAGCGCTGGAATGGACCTTCATCAATAGAGGTAAAACCGAATCGTTCACCCCCGCAGGGCGGATAAGCGTTGATAACTCCGATATTCTGTTAACCGGCTGCTTATCTGGACTCGGCATTATTCGTGGCGTTCATGCTGTCCTTGCGCCCTATCTTCAGTCAGGCCAGCTTGTTGAGGTGCTGGCCGATTATACCGGAGAATCAAAACCAGTTTCGGTGCTTTACCCGGACAGACGTCATCTCGCCCCTCGGGTTCGGGTATTCATTGACTGGTTATGCGAACTTTTTAGCCAACAAAAACCGCGGCTTCAGGGATTATTACAAAATAAGTAATAGTGAAGTTCCGCAACAGCGGTTTTTCACTCTCATCTGAGTCGTTAAATTGTGCAGACCCAATACAGAACAATTTACTGAGGTCTGCTATGTCTAAGGTCGTAGTTTTTAATCAAATTGGTGGCGCTGAAACCCTGAAGATTCAGGAGATGCAGGTTCCCGCGCCTGATGCAAATGAGGTTCAGATCCGCGTGCGGGCTATTGGTATCAACCGTGCTGAAGTTATGTACCGCACCGGACAGTATATTTACCAACCTAATTTCCCGGCGCGACTGGGTTATGAAGCCGCTGGAGTCATTGAATCAGTGGGAGACAACGTACGTGAGTTTGCACCTGGCGATTACGTTAGCGTCATCCCGGCATTCAGCTTTCATCAATATGGAATGTATGGTGAAGTCGTTAATGCCCCCGCTCACGCGGTCGTAAAGCATCCACAAAACCTGAGCTTTACTGAGGCTGCTGCCAGTTGGATGATGTATGTGACCGCTTTCGGTGCGCTGGTTGAATATGCGGATATTAAGCCCGGTGATAACGTGCTGATCAATGCTGCTTCCAGCAGCGTCGGACTGGCGGCAATTCAGATTGCTAACATGCGGGGAGCAAAACCGATTGCGATGACACGGACCAGTGAGAAACGTGATCAGCTGCTGCAACTGGGCGCGGCAGAGGTTATTGCAAGCCAGGAGCAGGATCTGGTGGCCGAGATTCAGCGGATTACTGAGGGTAAAGGAACCCGCGTGGTGTTCGATCCGGTCGGTGGCCCAGCGGTGGCAAAAATTGCCCAAGTGATGCCAGCCGGTGGGCTCTTTTTCCAGTATGGTTCGCTTGATTCACGTGACCTTTCTATCCCGGTCATTGAGATACTCGGCCGTCATCTGACCTTCCGCGGCTATGAGATTTTCGAAATCACCACGGATGCAGAAAAACTTGCGCGGGCGAAACGGTTTATCTTTGAAGGATTGCAGTCTGGCCAGCTCAAGCCGCTGATTGATAAAACCTTTGCCTTTGATGATATCGTCGAAGCACATCAATACATGGAAGCCAACGGCCAGGTAGGCAAAATCGTCGTCACTGTATAACCTCTGTGCGGCACAGCATTGTGCCGCAATGTATCTCAAAGCACTTTCGACAAAAACTGCTGAGTGCGCGTGTGGCATGGATGATTCAGCACCTGCTCGCTGCTGCCCTGCTCGACGATTTTGCCATCGACCATAAACACCACCTGATCTGCGACTTCTCGGGCGAAGCCAATCTCATGCGTTACCACAACCAGCGCGGTTCCCGACTTCGCCAGCGCTTTAATGACATCCAGTACTTCACCGACCAGTTCAGGATCCAGTGCAGATGTAGGCTCATCAAACAGCATGACGCGCGGATTTAGCGCCAGCGCACGGGCAATAGCGATACGCTGCTGCTGACCGCCGGATAAGTGACGCGACCAGGCATCGGCTTTATTCCGTAACCCTACCGCATCAAGCAGTGTTAATGCCCGCTCGGTGGCGGCTTTACGCGTTGCCAGTCCGTGCGCAATGGGCGCTTCAATCAGATTCTCCAGAACCGTTAAGTGCGGGAACAGATTAAAGTTCTGGAACACATAGCCGACGTTAACGCGCTGGCGCAAAATTTCCGCCTCTTTCAGCTCATACAGTTTGTCTCCCTGCCGACGATAGCCAATGTAATCGCCATCGATTTGAATAAACCCCTCATCGACGCGTTCCAGATGGTTGATGGTTCGTAAGAGTGTGGATTTCCCTGAACCGGACGGGCCAAGAATAACCGTTACCGTACCGGGAGGGATCTCCAGCGACACATTATCCAGCGCTTTGTGGCGACCAAAGTGTTTGCTGACGCCGGTAATAGAAATATGGCCTTCAGGCGAGTGGGACATGGACGGCCTCCTGCTGTGGGCGTTGACGACTGCGTTTTTCTGCACGACTTACCCGGGCGGTATTGATGGCTGAACGTCGTTCGCTGCGTGCCAGCACACGTTCGACCAGGTGCTGAATTAACGACAGGACGCTGGTGATCACCAGATACCACACCGCACCCACCATCAACAGCGGGATCACTTCCTGCGTGCGGTTGTAGATCATCTGGATGGTGTAGAACAGCTCCGGCATTGCCAGCACGTATACCATCGCCGTCCCTTTCGCCAGGCTGATGATTTCATTGAAGCCAGCAGGCAAAATGGTGCGCAGCGCCTGCGGCAGAATAATCCGCAGCGTACGTCGCCATGCCGGTAAGCCCAGCGCTGCCGCTGCCTCGTACTGACCGTGATCGACCCCTAAAAATCCACCGCGAATAATTTCAGCGGTATAGGCGCTTTGTACCAACGTCAGGCCAACCACCGCAGTAGAAAACTGGCCGAGCACATTGATGGTCTCAAAACTGCCCCACTGAATGGGAGTGAACGGAATACCAATCGTCAATGTGTCGTACAGATAGGAAAAGTTGTATAAAACGATCAGCACCACAATCAGCGGTAACGAACGAAACAGCCAGATGTATCCCCATGCCAGACCGTTCAACAGCCAGGAAGATGAAAGCCGTGCCAACGCCAGCAGACCGCCGATGACAATACTCAACAGCGTCCCGATCAGCGTCAGTAACAGCGTTTGCCCGAGGCCGGACAAGATAACCGGATCAAAGAACCAGCGGGCAAACACGCTCCATTCCCAGCGCGGATTAAACGCCACGGACTGGAGAATTACCGCAAGGGCAAATAAGGCAATGACCGCGCCTACGGTACGCATGGGATAACGTGCCGGTACGACTCTAATGCTATCTGTCGTTTTCATTTTCTCTCCTCAGGCGATTCTGGCCTGACCGGCAATAGTCAGCAGTTTGGTAAAGCGCAGCCGTCCATCAAACGGTGGCAGGCTGTACTCTTCGGGATTGCGCGTCGTATCAAATTGCGGATCGTAGCCCTGGCTTAAATAGAGTCTGACGGCCTCCGGCTGGCGAAATCCCGTGGTCAGATAAATCCGGCTATAGCCCGTGAGCAGTGCTCTACGTTCCAGTTCCTGCACCACGCGCGCCGCCAACCCCTGCTGACGCAGACTGCTTTTTGTCCAGATACGCTTAATCTCAGCGGTGTCTTTATCGTAAGGTTTGTAAGCTCCGGTGGCGATAATCTCGCCATGGCGCTCCAGCACCACAAAAAGTCCCTGCGGCGCCAGATACCATTCGGTCAGTTCCACTTCAGCGTCGCGAGAAAAATAATCGCCATAGCGGGCAGCATACTCACCGAACAAACCGTTCAAAATGGGCTGTAGCTCGCTGGCTTCAGGTGAGACCACACGAAATTGATCGCTCACGATGACCTCCTTAGTCGCCTAAACCGGCCGGGTTGATTTCAGATTGTGGAATGCGTTCCACCCCTTCCCCCCAGCGATTCAGCACCTTGTCATAGTCGCCGTTGCCAATCACACCGTTGAGGGCGGTTTGTACCGGCAGAACCAGACCGCTGTCTTTTTTCAGCGTCACAGCAATGTGTGCCGCTTTTGGCCAACCGCCATCAACGCTACCCACTAATTGCGTTTTACCGTTGAGTGCTGCTTTCCACGCGCCGATTACATTAGGCCCGAAGTAGGCATCGGCGCGGCCTGACTGTAGGGCCAGGGTTTGCGCGGCATCATCTTTGGTATACACCGGCGTAAACGGCTGTAACCCTTTCTTCACGTTCTCATCATTCCAGGCCAGCAGGATGGCTTCCTGGTTAGTCCCCGAACCGACGATAATGCGCAGTCCGGCGATATCTTCCGCCTGCTCGATTTTCTTCAGCTTGCTGCCGGTTTTGACATAAAAGCCAAGAGAGTCCTTCCGATACGTCGCGAAATCGAATTTTTCTTTGCGTGCTTTGGTGACGGTAATATTGCTGATCGCGGCATCGTATTTGCCGGAAGTGACGCCCAGCGGCCAGTCTTCCCATGACGTAGGTACAACGTTGAGTTCCAGTCCCAGGCTGTCCGCCACCAGACGCGCGATGTCCGCCTCGCTGCCGATCAACGTCTTATTGTCATCGGCAAAGACGGTCAGCGGCGGCTGGCTGAGCCCGGCAATCGCCACGGTGAATTTACCCGGTACGGCCAGGTGCAGGTTTGCGGGCAACTGCGCAATCGCCTGCGGATTCTTTGCCGTATTGATCGGCGCTTTATTGGCTTCCAGGCTTACGCCGGTGCCGTTAATCGTCACCTCATTTGCCCAAACGGTCGCGCTGAAAGCCAGTGACAGCGCGAGAAATACTGATTTTTTCTGCATAGCGTTTTTCTCTTATTGTGTGAATTGATTTGCAGGTGTCGCTAATCCCAGGCTTGCGCGCAGGGTCGTACCGGGATATTCATGGCGGAACAGGCCTCGCGTCTGAAGCACAGGGACAACCTGTTCGACAAAACGCGGGAAGGTATCCGGCGTACCTCCCTGGATGATAAAACCGTCTGCGGCTTTTTCGTCGAACCACTGCTGCAGGCCGTCGGCAACCTGTTGTGGCGTGCCGCTGAAACGCGGACGAGGACTTGCCGCTTCCAGAGCAACCTGACGAAGTGTTAAGCCTCGCTCGCGCGCGTTGCGCTTGATCTCATCAGTCGTACTGCGAAAGCTGTTTTGTCCGAGGGAACCCAGATCCGGGAACGGTGCGTCCAGCGGATATTGGGCAAAATCATGATGTTCAAAGTAGCGGCCAAGATAGTTCAGCGCGTCAGTAACGGAGACCAGCGCAGCGGTAGTCTGATACTGCTGCTCCACGTCCTCTGCGCTGTCGCCAACAATAACGCTGACGCCCTGGAATATATGCAGTTGATCGGGATGTCGTCCGGCGATTTCCAGCTGGCTTTTTACATCCTGATAGAACGCTTTAGCCTCTGCCAGCGACTCCTGATGGGTAAAAATGGCATCAGCATGCTGCGCCGCTAATTTTTTGCCATCTGCTGAAGCTCCCGCCTGAAATATAATCGGACGGCCTTGTGGCGTACGCCCAATATTTAACGGCCCGGCAACCTGGAAATAATCTCCATGATGGTTAAGCGTATGCAGTTTTTGCGGATTAAAAAATTCCCCGCTTGTTTTATTACGGGTAAAAGCATCGTCTTCCCAGGAATCCCACAGCCCTTTCACTACCTGTAAATATTCATCAGCAATACGATAACGCTGGGCATGCTCTGGATGCTGAGCGCGAGAATAGTTTTTTGCCGATCCTTCCAGAGGTGACGTAACCACGTTCCACCCGGCGCGCCCCTGGCTGAGATGGTCCAGGCTAGCGAACTGCCGAGCGGTCGTAAACGGCTCGCTGTATGATGTGGACACAGTGCCAACCAGCCCCAGATTCTGAGTGATGCTGGCCAAAGCGGATAATACTGTCAGCGGCTCAAAACGATTTAAAAAATGCGGGATTGATTTTTCATTAATATACAGACCATCGGCGACAAAAATAAAATCCAGCTTCCCTTTTTCCGCAATAAGCGCCGTCTCTTTGACAAAATCAAAATTAATACTGGCATCAGCCTGAGCCGCCGGATGGCGCCATGCGGACATATTTCCCGATGCGCCATGCAGAATAGTGCCGAGCCGTAGTTGTCGATTTTCAGCCATAATAACCCCTACCCAACAGGTAAACTTAAAGGTGTGCGAATGCCGTTTTTGCTAACTGCGTAAAGTAATGCGCGGCAGGTTCAATTAAACGCTCGTCCGGATTGAATCCCGGGTTATGTAATCCGTATTCACTGGCGCTGCCAATACTGACAAATGCGCCAGGCGTATTTTGCAGGTAGACGGCAAAATCCTCCCCGCCCATATGCAGGTCGGCATGGTGGGTGGTATAGCCTGACTGTTTCGCCACCGCGGTGGCAATATTGGCCCAACGATCGTCATTTACCAATGCGGTTGGTCCCGCATGCCAGATTACGTCGATTTGTGCGCCAAAGGCGTGGGCAAATCCGGCGGCGATGTCATTAACCCGAGCCTTAACCTGCTGCTGTACCTGGGTTCGGTGCGTTCTGAGTGTCCCTTCCAGCTCAACGGACTCCGGCAGTACGTTCCATGTGTTTCCCCCCTGAATACGGGTCACGCTGAGCACCACCGAATCCAGCGTGTTAACGTCGCGGCTGGCAACGCTTTGCAGCACCGTTACCAGTTGGCTGGCGAGCAGGATGGCATCCTTACCTTCATGCGGACGCGCCGCATGTGCGCCCTTGCCATTAATGCGCAGTACGAAGCGGTCGACATTGGCATAAAATGCGCCGCCGCGTGTGGCAAATTCGCCCACCGGCAAACCGGGCTCATTGTGCATACCGAAAATAGCCGCTACGTTTTGCAGCGCACCGGCGCGGATCAACGTTTTTGCGCCGCCGAAACTCTCTTCAGCTGGCTGAAACAAAATACGTACTCGCCCCGGTAAGGTTGTTTCCTGTTGTTTTAGCAGCAGTGCTGCACCAAGCATGACGCTGGTATGGACGTCATGCCCGCAGGCATGCATCACGCCCGGCGTGAGGGAGCGAAACGGAACGTCGGCGCTTTCTTCTATCGGTAGCGCGTCGATATCCGCCCGCAGCGCGATGACGTCTTCCCCCTGGCCGATTTCCGCGACCAGACCGGTTTTCAGCTCGAACGGAAGAATGTCGACGTCCGCAGCGTGCAACCAGGCGTGAATGCGCGCCGTGGTTGCTACCTCCTGCAGAGAAAGCTCCGGATGCTGATGTAGTTCACGACGCCAGTCGATAAGCGTTGAGCCCAGGGTCATCAGAGCACCTCCACGGTGTTATGGGCTTGCGCCAACAAACGCAGCGATGTCAGACGCGCATGCCCTTGCGCCACTGGGGTGTCGATAATGAACTCGTCAATACCAAATTGCGTATGCAGAGCATTCAGCTTTGCCATCACCTCCTGAGCGGTGCCGTGTAACAACGCCTGTTCACGACGCGCGATTTTGCGTGGTGGGCTGCCAGACTGAGCGGCAAACGCCAGCGCCTGTTCTTCGCTGGCTACCGTAACACGTTGACCATCTTCCAGCTCCACGCCCCAGAGTTGTACGTTTTCCGCCAGTTGCGCAGCGGTGTCGTAACTGTCAGCCACAATCACCTGCACGGCGACGATCGTCGGGCGTGCACTGTGGGTCTGCCAGAAGGACAAAACGTCATGCAATAACGCTTTGTCACCATTGAGGTGCGCTGCGAAGATGAAATTCCAGTCGGATTGCGCTGCTAACTGCGCGCTTTGCACACTGGCTCCCAGAACAAACTTTTCCGGTGGTATCGGTGGAATTGGCGTCGGGAATACCGTCTCCCCGCTTTCCGTTCCGCTCAGCGCCAGCCAATCGTTAAGCAAAGAAAGCTGGTCGGCAAAACTGCCTTTTTCTTCCTGATGCAGCCCATGCTGTAACGCCTGGGTCGACAGCGGTAAGCCGCCAGGGGCTTTCCCTACGCCGAGATCGACACGTCCAGGAGCCAGCGATGCCAGAAGATTGAAGTTTTCCGCCACTTTGTACGGGCTGTAATGTTGCAGCATCACGCCGCCGGAACCTACGCGGATATGCTGGGTTTGCCCGAGGATCCAGGCGATCACCAGCTCTGGCGATGGGCTGGCCAGCTGTGGCGTATTATGGTGTTCCGCGATCCAGAAACGATGATACCCCCACTCTTCTGCCAGTTGCGCCAGGCGCAACGTCCGGGAAAGCGCGGTTGCGGCAGTTTCACCTTCCCCGATGGGGCTTTTATCCAGAATACTCAGGCGATATGACATGTTACGAGCCTATGTTTGTTAACATGTCTTTATTATTAATTTATCAAATAGCCATACTGAAACATTTAATTCACATTTGCTCAGCTAAAAAGTAGATAACAACCCCTGTCGCTGCCAGGGTTAAAATTTGGATCGCCCAGTACAGGTTGTAACGCCAAACTGAAAAACACCCGCAATTAATAGCCTACAAAATATAATAGGGTCGTTGCTATCACGGTAATAACATTAAAATCATTTCATGCCAGTTTTCTTTTTACAAAAAGGTTTTTTAACGCGATTTACGTTAAGTCAGTTTAAACGACTTGTCACGTTATACGCTTGTATTAATTGTTTCATTTTTATGACACAGGATGAATGATTTACATAGAAATTTTTATTTTAACTACTTCCACAGAATTGATGATTAGTAGAGAATGCAACGTTTCTTATTAAAACGGTCTACAACAGATTTTTATATCCCCCGATTTTATTGCGGGGATTTTTGTATGGATTATACATAGCACCATGGGACCTCTATGAAAAGTAACATGCCCGTTACACAAATTGAGCACGCACTTAACGATAAAGCGACGCTGCTTTCTACGACGGATAAAGAAAGTCATATTACCTACGCTAACTCCGCGTTTATTGATGCCAGCGGATTTAACGAACAGCAATTAATGGGCGAACCGCATAATATTATTCGCCATCCCGATATGCCTCCCGCGGCGTTCGCCGATATGTGGTACACGCTACAGCAGGGAGACAGCTGGACGGGGATGGTGAAAAATCGCCGGCAGAATGGCGACCATTACTGGGTTCGCGCCAACGTTACGCCGGTCTGGCACAATGAAAAACTCACCGGCTACATCTCGGTGCGTACCGTTCCTTCGCGCGATGAAATAACTCAAAGCGAAAGCTTATATCATAAAATTAATAATCAGCAGCTTAAAGGATTTCGACTTTTTAAAGGCATTGTCATTCGTCGCGGAATATTGTCATGGGCATCAATGTTTAAATGGCTGAGCATTAGCCAGCGCGTTAATTATTCTTTAGGGGTAATCGCCCTGCTCGCTGTTCTATTTCTCTTTGCTCCTGTTAATCCATTTATTCAGGCGGGAGGGTTGCTGTTCTTATTTCTGATGCTTGCTATTTACCTTAAGTATCAAATTTGTCAGCCAGTTAATACGCTACTGACGCAAATGAAGAAAGTGGTCTCCGGGAGAAAACCTGATAACTGTCATTTAAATCGGGTGGATGAGATCGGAATGCTGATGCGTCTGGTTAATCAGTCCGGGCTTAATCTGAATTCCCTGGTCGATGATGTCAGTACGCAAATATCCGGTATTCGCGCCATCAGTCAGCGGGTATCAAAAGAAGGTACGGCGCTGCACAAGCGTTCAGAAGAAACCTCCGCCGACCTGCAACAAACCGCAGCCGCCATTGAAGAAATTGGCAGTGCGGTACAGCAAACAGCTGAAACTGCGGCACATACTATGACCATGGCCGATAAAACCAGCGCCAATGCGGCAGAAGGCGGCGATATCATGAAACAAACTATCGCCATGATGCAGGCGATATCGCGTGACAACGGGCAGATAGTCGACATCATCGGCGTTATCGACAGTATTGCTTTCCAGACTAATATTCTGGCGCTCAATGCCGCGGTTGAGGCCGCGCGAGCCGGGGAGTCCGGGCGTGGTTTTGCCGTTGTAGCGGCAGAGGTCCGTAATCTGGCGCAGCACTCGGCGTCTGCAGCAAAAGAGATCAAACAGCTGATTGAGAAGAATGTCGCCAACGTCAATAGCGGCGTCAAAATGGTGGAGCAAACGGAAACGCATCTTACCGGGATGATTGGCGATGTCCTGCAGATGTCGATGATGATCAAAGATATTAGTCTGGCGACGCGTGAGCAAACCCAGGCGCTGGATCTGATTAACGATTCGATTTCACGCGTTGGTACCATGACACACAATAACGCCGAGATGGTGGAGCGTGTCACCGATGCTACCGCCGATCTGACTCAACGTTCATCGCGCTTACAGCAGGCCGTTCAGGTCTTTGGCGTATCAGCATAACCTTATGGCGCTTATCGGATGAATGTCTCGATAAGCGCACACCTCTCCACGTATTTACACCCTTCTCTTTTATTGGCTGAATCGAGGCCACACCGCGCCAGTGCTGGCTGTACAAAATGCTGAATTCTTGTTATCGGGGCTTTGCGGAACCGAACAATTGAATGTAGGATGCTCGGCCGGCAGTTTTCCCCCATAACACAATGAAGGGTAAGGCTGTTTTCGCCGCAGCAGGTGCGGCAAAAAGGATTTTGTATTTTTGTCAGGTCAACAGGAAAAGTAATGAACACAAACAACACGCAAGCCGCGGAACAACATGCGGCGAAACGACGCTGGTTGAATGCCCACGAAGAGGGGTATCACAAAGCAATGGGAAACCGACAGGTACAGATGATCGCCATTGGCGGCGCAATTGGTACCGGGTTGTTTTTAGGGGCTGGCGCACGCTTGCAGATGGCTGGCCCTGCTCTGGCGCTGGTTTATCTGGTGTGCGGTATTTTTTCGTTCTTTATACTGCGCGCGCTTGGCGAACTGGTTTTAAATCGCCCTTCCAGCGGCAGCTTTGTCTCCTACGCTCGTGAATTTTTAGGTGAGAAAGCCGCCTATGTGGCTGGCTGGATGTACTTCATCAACTGGGCGATGACCGGCATTGTCGATATCACCGCGGTGGCGTTGTATATGCATTACTGGGGCTCATTTGGGGATGTACCGCAGTGGGTGTTCGCCCTCGGCGCGCTGGCTATTATCGGCACCATGAACATGATCGGCGTGAAGTGGTTCGCGGAGATGGAGTTTTGGTTTGCACTGGTCAAAGTGCTGGCGATTGTGATTTTCCTGGTGGTGGGTACCGTCTTTTTAGGCACTGGAAAGCCGCTGGATGGTAACGCCACCGGTTTTCACCTGATCACCGACAACGGTGGATTCTTCCCACATGGCCTGCTGCCGGCGCTGGTACTGGTTCAGGGGGTGGTTTTCGCATTTGCCTCTATTGAACTGGTGGGCACTGCCGCTGGTGAGTGCAAAGATCCGCAAACCATGGTGCCAAAAGCGATCAATAGCGTTATCTGGCGTATTGGTCTGTTCTATGTCGGTTCTGTCGTGCTGCTGGTTCTGTTACTGCCGTGGAATGCCTATCAGGCGGGGCAAAGCCCGTTTGTTACCTTCTTCTCCAAACTGGGCGTGCCGTATATCGGCAGTATCATGAATATTGTGGTGCTCACCGCGGCGCTTTCCAGCCTTAACTCTGGGCTGTACTGCACCGGGCGTATTTTACGTTCCATGTCGATGGGCGGATCGGCGCCTAAATTCATGGCTAAAATGAGCCGTCAACAAGTACCCTGGGCTGGGATCCTCGCCACGTTGGTCGTCTATGTCGTCGGGGTATTCCTGAACTATCTGGTGCCGTCGCAGGTGTTTGAGATCGTGTTGAACTTCGCGTCGTTGGGCATTATTGCGTCGTGGGGCTTTATCATGGTCTGTCAGATGCGTCTGCGCCGGGCCATAAAAGAAGGTAAAACGGCAGACGTCAGCTTTAAACTGCCGGGCGCTCCGTTTACCTCGTGGCTAACCCTACTGTTCCTGCTGAGCGTGCTGGTGCTGATGGCGTTTGACTATCCAAACGGCACCTACACCATCGCGTCGTTACCGTTGATTGCCATCCTGCTGGTTGCAGGCTGGTTCGGTGTGCGTAAACGCGTCGCGGAAATCCACCGCACCGCGCCGTAATGGCTGAAGGCCTGACAGGTTAACCCTTCAGGCCTTCTTTTTTAGTTCGCTTCAATCAACTGCGCTACATCGCTGCTGTTAATTTCCCGCGCATTTCCATCCTGATCGGTATAGCTGGTCATTCCCGTATCTTTATCCAGTTTTGGCTTGCCCTGGGTGGTAATGGTTTGTCCGCTTTTGGTCGTCATGACGTAATCGGTGGTGCATCCTGCCAGGGTAAACAGCATTACGCCTGCACAAAGACAGATAAATGGCTTTTTCATGGTATTCCCGTGTTATTCAGTTAGCCGTTGAGGGCGTAGTGTAAGTCCCTGAAGTGGGTCGGGCTACCGCCGGGGTGTAACGAGGCGTATCGTGGGGTTTAGAGAAATGACAGGAGGGGTTTCCCCCTCCTGATATTTTATAGCGCAATACGAATAACATCGTCCGGTTGGGTGGCTTCCTGCTCGCGGGTAGATTTCTGTTTCACGCTGACGTACAGGGTTTTGCCATCGGCGGAGAGCGCCAGGCTATTCGGGAACGTTGGGGTCTCGAATGTTTTGACGACTTTATAGCTTTTCGCGTCGATCACACTCACTTTACCGGCCTGGCGATGAGTCACGTAGGCTTCATTACGCGTTGGGTTGAACAACACGGCCAGGGATTCCGGCGCGGCGACTTTTGCCAGTACGTTGCCATTACGGATGTCGATGACCAGCACTTCCGCCGCTTTAGAGTCGGTGACAAATGCACGGTTGCCAGCGGTGTCCAGGCTCAGGTTGATAAAGAAATGCTCTTTCCCATCATCCAGCAGTTTTTTGCGGCTGATAATTTTGTTAGTGGCGGTATCGATGGTGATGAATTCACCGTCGGCATTGGCGGTGTACAGGCGTTTAGCCTTGCTGTCGACAGCCAGAGCGGTGCTCATTTTGCCGGTATTTTGGATGGTGTCCTTCAGCTTGATCGTCTCACCGTCCACCACCCAAATCACACTCTCTTTACCAATACCGCTAATGTATACCGTGTTGGTAGCATCATCGGCGACCAGCTCACGCGGCTGCAGCGGGCGAACGTCTTCAGAGCGCTTACGCGTATCCAGCACCAGACGTCCTTTCACCGCACCCGTTTTGGCATCCATCGCCGTAACCGCGCTGTTTACCGTGTTGCCGAACCACAGCGTTTGCGTGGCGTTGTTGATGGTGGCACCAAACGGTTTGAGATCGTTATGAATCACCTGGGTCACTTCGAGGGTGACCGGGTCAAGACGATAAACCACCCCGCCGGTATCCAGTTTGCGGCTCTGTGAGGTCGCCAGCCACAGCGCGTTCTCTTGCTGGCTGTACGCCATTTCATAGGCGCCTTTGCCGACGGCTTTGCGCAGCAGTTCTTCTGCGGCCTGCGTAGTAAAAGATGATGCAACGAGCAGTGAACCTAACAGTAAAGAACCACGCAGACGCGGTGAAAACAGATGACGTAAAGACATGACGACTCCCTTTGATAAATTCGTTTGTTACTGCTTCACATAGCTTCAATGAGCAAAATCATGGTTTTGCCTTTTTAAGAATGAGAATAGTAATCATTATTTATCTCAATGTGGAGTGTTTATTCGCTTTCGTGTAGTAACCTTCTTATTTCTCCATGAATAATCGCTTTTCATCCAGATAACGTCATTGGCATTTTACCAGGCCTACATTTTGTACGAAGCAGGCCTGGTTACAGGCATTCACCGTCTTCCACCTTTACGTATCAATCCTCAGCAAGACGAATCACTACCTTGCCGAAGTTTTTGCCGGTCAGCAGACCGATAAAGGTTTGTGGCGCATTTTCCAGACCGTCGGTCACCTGCTCGCGGTAGTGGATTTTGCCCTCTTTAACCCAGCGCCCCATCTCCCGCTGAAATTCATGAATGCGGTGCCCATAATCCTGACCAATGATAAAACCCTGCATGCGAATACGCTTTTTCAGCAGCGTTGCCATTAACAGCGGTAATCTGTCAGGTCCGGCCGGAAGCGACGTGGCGTTATAACCACTGACAAGGCCACAAAGTGGAATCCGCGCTGAGGTATTGAGCAGTGGCAGAACGGCATCAAATACTTTTCCGCCGACGTTTTCGTAATAAATATCGATCCCCTGCGGGCAGGCTTTTGCCAGTTGTTGCGCAAAATCTTGTGCGTGGTGATCGAGGCAAACATCAAAGCCCAATACCTCGGTGGCATGTCGGCATTTCTCTGCCCCACCCGCCACACCGATCACCCGACAACCTTTAAGCTTACCGATCTGCCCGACCGTTGCGCCAACCGGCCCGGTTGCGGCGGCTACCACCAGCGTTTCTCCCGCTTTCGGCTGACCGATATCCAGCAGGCCCATATAAGCGGTAAACCCCGGCATACCCATAACACCCAGCGCCCAGGAGGGATGTTCGGGATGATCGCCAAGCTTCACCAGCCCGTTACCGTCGGAGATGTCATAGTCCTGCCAACCGCTGTAGCTCAATACCCATTCGCCTGGCTGGTAGTCCGGATGGTGGGATGACACCACGCGACTTACGGTCCCCCCCACCATAACACCACCAATCTCTACTGGTGGTGAGTAAGATGGCTCATCGCTCATACGGCCACGCATGTAGGGATCGAGGGAAAGATAAACGGTGCGCAGCAAAATCTGGCCTTCACCTGGCGTTGCCACCTCATCTTCTTCAAGACGGAAGTTCTCCGGGACTGGCGCGCCATGCGGGCGTGAAGCCAGTACCCAGCGACGGTTACGATTAGTCTGTTGACCCATGATGTGCTCCTCTGCTTTTGGCATGAATCCATCAATAGTAGCAGTCTGTGCCTGCTATTTAGCTGACGACGTGGTTTAACCGCACAACCAGGTAAACGCAGGGTTGCGCGGTTTCATTGATAAACCGACAGTCATTCGGCGGGCCTAGTTCCAGGCAATCACCTGCCTGCATTTCATGGCGTACGTCCCCTTCGACAAAGACTAATTCACCCTGCTGTAACCAGATAAGTTGTCTGGCCTGCACATAGGAAGAGGCTGGCATCGGGATGTCGCTTCCGGCGGGTAATTCGATCTGTACCAGATCGATAGGCAGATCGCTGCGCGGTGAAACATGGCGGCGCAGATAGTGACTTTGCGGGTCGTGCCAGACGGGCTGATCGACGAAGCGCAGCAGCTTGCCCTCCTGCATTTCAGCCCGCGCAATCAGGGTAGACATGCTGATGCCAAACGCACCGGAAAGCCTGCCCAGCAGCGTAGCCGTTGGACTACTCTCGCCGCGCTCTATTTTATGGATCATCGCCCGCGACACACCCGCGCGCTCGGCAAGTTCCGTGAGTGACCAACCTCGGGATTCCCGCTCAATGCGAATTCTTGCACTGATCCGTTGATTTATGCTGTCTTCAATAGTATTCATATTGTAATACTATAGTGAACAAGCCCTGAGGTTCAACATGTCAATTCGATTTGCCAGCAAAGAAGACTGCGCCGCCATTGCAGAAATCTACAACCATGCGGTACTGCATACGGCGGCTATCTGGAACGATCAAACGGTCGATGCCGAAAACCGTATTTCCTGGTATGAAGCCCGACAATTGATGGGGTATCCGGTGCTGGTGAGTGAAGAGAATGGCGTGGTTACGGGATACGCCTCCTTTGGCGACTGGCGTAACTTTGATGGCTTCCGTCATACCGTTGAACATTCGGTGTATGTTCATCCTGAACATCAGGGAAAAGGGCTAGGACGGGCACTGCTCAGCAGACTGATAGACGAAGCCCGCGCATGCGGCAAGCATGTAATGGTGGCAGGTATTGAGTCTCAAAATCAGGCATCACTGCATCTGCACGGCTTGCTGGGCTTTAAAACCACCGCGCAAATGCCGCAGGTTGGCACTAAATTTGGGCGGTGGCTGGATCTAACCTTCATGCAGTTACAGTTAGACAATCGCCGCGAACCGGATGCCCTTAGATGAACCAGACGCTGACCCTCTCCTTTCTGATTGCCGCGGGTATTGGTCTGGTGGTGCAAAATACCTTGATGGTACGCATCACGCAGACGTCTTCGACGATCCTTATCGCCATGTTACTTAACTCGCTGGTCGGGATCGTGCTGTTTGTCAGCATACTGTGGTTTAAGCAAGGAGCTGCGGGATTTGGAGAACTGGTATCCAGCGTGCGCTGGTGGACGCTCATCCCCGGCTTGTTGGGATCGTTCTTTGTTTTTGCCAGCATCAATGGGTACCAAAATGTGGGGGCCGCTACCACTATCGCGGTGCTGGTGGCTAGCCAGTTAATCGGCGGGCTGGTGCTGGATATTCTACGTAGTCACGGCGTGCCGCTGCGGGCGCTGGTAGGTCCGGTCTGTGGCGCGGTGCTGTTGGTCATCGGGGCGTGGCTGGTGGCGAGACGTTCGTTTTAATTGCCTGATGGCGCTTCGCTTATCAGACCTACAGAACGTGCCTGTAGGTCGGATAAGGGAAATATCAGAGGATTGTGCCGCCTTTGGTCAACTGTTCTCGACGGGCTTCCATATCTTCTTTATGCTGACGGCCATGATGTGCGATCGCCGTACGCAAACGCTGTTGCTGGGTATAGCGATCTTCCCGGCTCAACGCGACATCATCGCTGAGCTCAATCAGCAATTCATTCATATGCGTAATGACGCTCTCTTCAATGGCGGCATCAACACGTGCGCTGACCTCATCCAGATGCGACATAACCTCTCCTTAACTCATTAATTTAATTTTGCTTTTGAAAAATCACTGCCCATCAGGCTGACGCTGTATCCGCTGACATTGCTGCGCGTAGCGTAGAACGTTTTACCGTTTGCCAGGGCTATCCACGGAGCCTGCTGGTAGAAAATCTCTTGCGATTGCTGGTAAAGCGCGGCGCGCTCTTCCGGTTTACTCACCAGCTTCGCCTTTTGAACCAGCGAATTATACTCTTTATCGCACCAGCGCGCGGCGTTAGATCCGGTTTTTATGCTGTCGCAGCCCAGCAGCACATCGGCGAAGTTATCCGGATCGCCGTTGTCTGACATCCAGCCAAACAACGCGGTGTCATGCTCACCTTTACGCATTCCGGAGAGATATTCCCCCCACTCGTACGACACAATTTTCGCCTTCACGCCCACCTTTGCCCAGTCGCTCTGGATCATCTCAGCAATCCGTCGGGAGTTCGGGTTGTAAGGGCGCTGAACCGGCATTGACCACAGCGTCGCTTCAAAGCCGTTTTCCAGCCCCGCCTGCTTCAGCAGATCTTTCGCCTTTTGCGGGTCGTAAGTGTAATCCTGCAGATCTTTATTGAAGCCCATCATATTCGGCGGAATCGGCGATTTTGCCACCGTACCGGAACCTAAAAAGACGGCGTTAATAATGGCCTTTTTATCGGTCGCGTAGTTTAGCGCCTGACGCACCAATACGTTATCAAACGGTTTTTTCTCGGTATTAAACGCCAGATATCCGACGTTCAGCGCTTCAACCGAATGCAGCGTCAAATCTTTATTCTTTTTAATCTCGTCAAACTGTACGGGGGCTGGCGCCGGGATTATCTGGCACTCATTGGTTTGCAGTTTTGCCAGCCGCGTCTGGACGTTTGGCGTGATTGAGAAGATCAGGTGCTTCGTTGGAACGGCGCCATCCCAGTAGTTAGGGTTGGCAAGATAGCGGATTTGCGAGTCCTGCTTGTACTGTTGCAACACGTAAGGCCCGGTGCCAATCGGCCAGTTATCGACGTTTTCCGGGGTGCCTTTTTTCAGCATCGCGTCGGCATATTCCGCAGAAAGGATGGAGGCAAAATCCATACCCCAGTCGGCAAGAAACGCGGCATTAGGTTCATTGAGGACAAACTGAACGTGAAAATCATCAACCTTCTTCACTTCTTTAATCAGTTTATCCAGACCGATATCGTTAAAGTATTCGTAGCTTCCCTGAGAAACCTTGTGATACGGATGATCGGCATCTTTCTGCCGTAATACCGAGAAAATCACGTCATCAGCGTTGAAGTCGCGGGTCGGTTTAAAGAATTTATTACTGTTGAATTTCACGCCCTGACGCAGGGTAAACGTGTAAGTCTTACCGTCCGGGGAAATCGTCCAGTCCGTTGCCAGAGACGGTATCGGGGTATTCTTTACCGGATCAAAGTTGATGAGTCGGTTGTAGAGCACCTGTGAACTGGCCACAAATGAAGGACCTGAACTGGCAATTTGCGGGTTAAATGACTCCGGCGATGCTTCAGAGCAATAGATGATGGTGTCAGTATTGGCCGCGAACGCAGCGCCTGACGGTAAGACGGCGCTGAGAGCCAGCGCGAGTATCGTTTTCCTTGCAATCATGGTTATAAGCCTTCTTATTTTATTATTAACAGGGATATCAGAGCATAGCTGACAAAAACTGACCAATAACAAATCACTATCAGGTTATTCTAATCCGGTGTATTTCGCTGAATAATTCATCACCCTAAGCGAATTAATTTCCCTTAAGTCTTTTTCAAAACGTCAAGATTTTTCCCGGCACTCTATGCCATGAAAATTAGCCCCTTTTTGCCTCTCTTTCGCCGTTTGCTCGTTTTTATAAAACGTAAAGTAGATACGTGAAGAAGTCTAAGGGGTAACAACGTGGCAAAAACTCTCTTGCGCAGCGGCAATTTGGATGACTATCAGGCCGTGGGCGGCGGTGGTCAGGCCGTGTTTGATTCAGCATTGCAAATTCGTGAAACGCTTCGTCTGCGTAAACAGCAGGCGATGGTGGATTGTCTGGCAATCCCACAAATTAACGACAGCGGCGATCGGGTTGACTGGTATTCCCCGATAGAAGGGAAAGCCGTGGCGTGGAAAGCCGCTGATGAAGAGGCACGTTTTCGTGCGCTGCGCTATCTGGGAAGCACGCTGGAAAATGCGGCGACCCTGAGCCGTAAAAGTCTGCAATCGGGGAAAACCTCGCTACAGCTATTTGGCTCGCTGCTCGAAAAAGCCATCCAGTTTCCCGGTGAAAACCACGTATTTCTGGTTGATGGCAAACCCGTTATTACGTTCTGGGGCTTCGTCAATTTGAATGAAAATCCCCGCGACGATGTCCTCGACTGCCTGCGCATTGCCGATGTTCCTCCTGTGGTTACCGTAGCAGAGCCAGAACAGGAAGCAGAAATCGCACCGGAAATTACCTTTGCCGAGGCCGATGTCCCCTTACTGACGCCGGTCGTTGATCTGCCAAAACCGACTGAACCTGAACCCCCGGTCATTGTTAACGAACCTGAAGTTACTGCGCCGCCGGTACAGGAGAAGCCCATACGCCGCCTGCCGCTGTGGAGCCTGCCCGTTGCCGCAGTGATTATTGCAGCCATCGTTGGGCCGCTGCTGTGGAAGCAACAGACCGCCCAGCCCGGACCCGCAGTCGCCGCTGTTGAAGTCGCTAAGGTTGATATGGCACCGCTGCCAGCATTGACATCTGCACTGCCCCTGCATCGTGCTGAAGTGACTCCCGCTGTGAAGAAAGAGAAACCTGTCGAAGGACCGGTGGTGATTGCCGCAATTCCAAAAGATGCACTGGTGATGGATGCCAACCAGATGAAGGCAGGAACGACACGTTTTCTCAACGGTAACTGGCGCGTCATGGTCGATGTTAAAGATCCGGTGAGCGGCAAAGCGCCGTCCCTGCGCTATCAGATCCAGGCCAATAAAGGCACTGCACGCGTGGTTCATGGTGACAATATTGTTTGTCGTGCCGAGATTTTCTCCGGTTTGCACCAGTCGGGTGAATTAATGATTAAGAGTCGCGGCAATGCCCGTTGTACCGACGGGTCACGTTATCCGATGCCTGAAATTACCTGTAAAGCGGGAACCAACGACGTCGCCGCCTGTACCGCGCGTTATGACGATCACGCGGAAATCCCTCTGACGATCAAAAAGATAGGTGCCTGATTTTATGTTGGTGAATCTGTGTGATTACAAACAGAGCGTGACGCTCATCGCCAATAGCGGTGTACAATTTCTGGATTTCGGCCTCACGCCGCAGGAATCTGCGCACCATGGACGCTTTGTGCGCAAAACGGCAAACGGTCCGCTACTGCGACTGGACTTCGATCTGACGTCAGGACGCTATACCCTACCGGGCAGCACCGGCGCACAACCCGAAGTGGTGAAGCCGGAAAGTACCCAGACGTTACATTATTCGCTGGACGTGCTCGACGGCGTCTGGCTGCCGCTGCCGTTTCTGCGCTTTAACCCGCCGCGTACGTTTGTTGAAGGCCCGGATAACTGGGCACGCGTGCAGGTGCGAAAGCTTGCGCAGCCGGACAGCGCGGGTAACACCCACCGTGTTACCGTAGCGCTGGACAGCCAACTTACTGAAAATGCCCCTGCGGCGTTAACTCCCAACGAAAATGATCTGCTTAACGGTACACGGTTTGCGCTGGCCTGGCATGACAACGAAATTGCTGATTTCCTTGACCAGACCTGGATTGACGGCTGGTTGCGCGAATCTTTTATGCACCATGTCACCCAACATGAGAACCGCTCAGAACAAGAGATCCAGCAGGCGCTGCGTAACTTTGAATACCAGGCGCACTGGCTGAATGTGCTGACCCTGTTAGGTGAGCAGCTTTCTGTCCCGGAAGTGAAACTGGTTACGCACACCCTTAGCACACCCGCCATTCCCGTCGATCTTATTTTGGATATCGGTAATACCCATACCTGTGGTGTCCTGATTGAAGATCACGGGGATGCCAATGACGGGCTGCGTCAGACCGCTGAATTGCAGGTCCGTTCGTTAAGCGAGCCGCAGTTCCTCAACGATCCGCTATTCACCAGTCGGCTGGAGTTTTCCGAAGCGCGCTTTGGTAAGCAACATTTTTCCGTTGAAAGCGGACGTGATGACGCCTTTATCTGGCCGTCGATTGTGCGTGTGGGTGATGAAGCCCGTAAGCTGGCGATGCAGCGTATGGGCACCGAGGGCAACAGTGGGATCTCCAGCCCGCGCCGTTATCTGTGGGACGAAACGCCGGTACTGCATGACTGGCGCTTTAGCCAGATGAATGGCAAAACCCAGCGCGAACCGCTGGCTACCGCCTTCCCGCTGATGAACCTGATGAACGATGACGGGCAACCGCTGTTCAGCCTGCCGCAGGACGATCGTCTACCAGTGTTCTCACCACAATACAGCCGCAGCACGCTGATGACTCATATGTTGTGCGAAATACTGGCCCAGGCGCTGGGGCAAATTAACAGCGTAGCGACGCGTTTGCGCCTCGGATTCCCGGCGTCTCCGCGTCAGTTGCGGACGCTGATCCTGACCCTACCGTCGGCGATGCCCAAACAGGAGCGCGAGATTTTCCGCCTGCGCATGTTTGAAGCTATTGCCCTGGTCTGGAAAGCGATGGGCTGGCACCCGCAGGATGAAGACTTCACCACCCGTAAGCAGCAGGAAAAAAGTGTGGTTCCCGTACCTGAAATTCAGATGGAATGGGATGAAGCCAGTTGCGGGCAGCTGGTGTGGCTGTATAACGAGGCTATCTCACACTACGATGGCCACACCGAATCGTTCTTTAACGCCCTTGCCCGCCCGGACCGTTTGCCGGAGCCTGGTGAGACTAAAGGCCGTGCGCTGCGCGTAGCATCGATCGACATTGGCGGCGGGACAACGGATATGGCCGTCGTTCATTACCAGCTTGATGACGGCGTTGGCGCGAATGTCAAAATTACCCCGCATCTGCTGTTCCGTGAAGGTTTTAAAGTTGCGGGCGATGACATGCTGCTGGACGTGATTCAGCGCTGCGTGTTGCCTGCGCTGCAAACCCGCTTACAACAGGCTGGCGTGACCGACGCCGCCGCATTGCTGGCCACGCTGTTTGGCGATTCCGGGCGCATCGATACTCAGGCAATTCTGCGTCAACAAACGGCGTTGCAGCTCTTTATGCCGCTCGGTCATGCGGTCCTCTCTGCCTGGGAACAAAGCGATATTAACGACCCGGTCGCCGGGCTACATGCCACCTTTGGGGAACTCCTGAGTCAACAACCCACGCGCAACGTGATGAACTACATCCAACAAGCTATCGACCATGCGTTGCCAGCAGGGTCGCCTGCGTTTGATGTTCTGAGCGTGCCGTTACAGGTACAGTTCAGGCAGTTACAAGAAGCACTATTGGCGGGGCAATTTACCCTGACTTCCCCGCTGCACGCGGTTTGTGAGGCCATTTCACATTATCGCTGCGATATCTTATTAGTGACCGGCAGGCCCGCCTGTTTACCGGGTGTACAGGCGTTGATCCGCCATCTGCAACCTGTCCCGGTTAACCGTATGATCTGGATGGATAACTACCGCGTGCATGAGTGGTATCCGTTCAGCCAACAGGGGCGAATTGGTAACCCTAAATCCACCGCTGCTGTAGGCGCTATGCTGTGCAGCCTGGCGCTGGATTTGCGTTTGCCACGCTTTAACTTTAAAGCTGCCGATATCGGAGCTTACTCGACCGTACGCTTTCTCGGTGTGCTGGATAATACGGTCAATACCCTGCGTGATGAGAACATCTGGTATCACGATATTGATCTGGATAAACCTGGGGCGAAGCTGGATGCCCGGTTGCATTTCCCGTTACGTGGCAACGTGACGTTAGGATTCCGGCAACTGGCAAACAGCCGCTGGCCTGCCACGCCGCTGTATACGCTCAGCATAAACTCTGCCGAACTGGCAAAAACTATCGCCGGAGATGGCGTGTTGAATGTTCGGCTGCAGCTACGCGGCGGCAGCAAAGAAAGTGGCCCGGAATTCTTCATCCTGAGTGATGCCTGGTTACAGGATGGCACCCCCGTTGCCGCCAATGCCTTAACGTTAAAACTGAATACGCTGGCAGACCGTCGCCATAGCGGAAGCCATTACTGGATTGATAGCGGGAGCGTGTACCTGAAATGAGTAAGATGTTAAATACCGCGCAGGCCGCCATCGAGTGGGTGGTAGATACCCGTCAACGTGCAGCGCGTCTTGATGATGAAGCGGATGCCCTGCTGGCACAGCTTACGCTAGCCGTAGTGAGTGAATCTGCGCTGAAGACGACCTTTTCATCGCAAGGATGTATAGGGTTATACGGACATTCACAATCGGCAAAAGCACATCTGCTTGCGGCATTGTGCAGCAATGCCGCTGGCAAAGTGAATATTGTTACCCCGGATCGCAGCTTTGATTATTTCTCGCATATTAATCCGGGCCATGCACCAACCAATATGGCGATCCGCTTTACGCGCGATGAAAATCCGCATGATAGCGAATGGCCGTTGCGTCTGCGGTTGCTCAGTGAAGCCGAACTGGTACAGCTATTTATCGCCCAGTTCAGTGCGCTCCCGGACAACCGACAGGTCGAGAAATCGATTATTGAGGCGCGCCTGGAAAAATGGCAAACGCTGCGTCAGCGTCACCCGGTCCCGGGCATTACCGCACATGATGTCGCGGCAATCGGTCGTTTCTGGCGTTCCTGCGTACCGGCAAACCAGCAGCAAATTGACGATGCGCTATGGCACCAGTTTGCCACGTTGCTACCCGCACTGGATCTGACTACCCGGGCAAACGCCTGGGCGTTACTGTGGGGAGAACAACCGGAGCTGACGCAGCAGTGGCTGGCGCTGGCGCACACGTTGCAACAAACCGGACACGCGCAAGAATTAGCGGCCCCGCTGAGCCTGCTGGTTGATCATTTTGGTTTACCTGCCGAAAGTTTCCTGACCCAGGTGGCATTGACCGGCAATAATGAGGCGCAAAGCGATGTGGTGGTTCATCCGATTGAAAATCATCAGTTGCTCAATGCGGTCAGCCTTTCTTTGCCGTCACTGGCGCTGCTCACGCGCGAGCTGGTCCTGACGGTTGAAGACGCGGTGCTGGAGAATGTCGATCTGCTCGATATTCCCCTCGCCCCGGATGCTCATCCGCATCCACTGTGGCAGGCAAAATTAGGTTGGATGCTGGAACATTATCGCCAGCATCTGCAACCGGATGTGCTCTTAATCTGCAACGCGGTCTCTACCCGCGCCCAGACGCCCGCCATCACCCGCAAGCTGTTGGGCTGGGTCAACGATACCCAACCCGTTCATGATGCCGCATTACCGGGCGTGGTTTGGGCCATTACCCCGCAGGATGCGCGTTTTAGTACCCAGCAAAACCTTGATGAATCCGTGCAGCAATTAATGGGCAAGCCCGGGCTGCATTGGGGTACGTTGCAGGCGCTGGATAAACATAGCTTACAACGCCTTGTCGAATGGCTGACTCAGGCAACTTCACCACAGCAGCGCCAGGCCAGGTTGACCTCTCTACGCGAGCAGCATCAACAGCGCATCCGCGAAACCCTGATAATCTGGATTAATCCCGCGCAAGCCGAATCGGGTAGCCACGAGTCGGTGATCCGCCAGTTACAGGCGCAAGCGGCAAAACATGGCGAACTGCTGGATGGTTTGCTCCCGCCGATGCGCATTTTTGAGTCGCTGCTGCGTATTCAGCAACCGCGCGAGGAGCAGGTAAGCGGTTTATTTAATGAAGAGATTGATCTTTTTGCCGAGGTGCGTGACACACTGCACTCGCCAGAAAGCCAGGAAACCGGATATCAGGCACACAAAATGTGGATTAACCACATGCGCCAGTGGTGTCGCGATGAAAATAATGCCCGTCGTTTACGACTCGATCCCCGTACGTTAAGGCAGGTTGCCGACATTCTCGTCACCACCAGTTATCGCCTGGAGATGCCACAACGCTTACAGCGCATTATGCAGCGAGAAAACGTCTGTGCCGCGCAGCTACACGCCGATATTGGTGATTTTATTACCTGGCTTGGATTTGCCGACGTTGCTGAGGAACAGCGCCCTGCCAGCAGGATCCAAAAAGGATCGGCTATTTTTAGCGCGCCGAAGCAATCGCCGATGCTACGCCTGACGAAGCTGGATGAACAACCCTCGCATGGTGCAAGCCGTTACGTTTACGACTGGCTGGTTGCCTTGTACACCCGTGCGAATGAGAATGCGGGATATCAGCACCCACAGGATGTCACTGAAACCGACAAAAAACGATTAGATGCCCTGCTTTTCTCCTGAAACGGCGAATACGCCGTCATCAGAAAAGAGAAAACATCAGCGCAACGGGAAAACTCATCGGCCAGGTCGCCCCGACTAATACCGCGCTAAGAAAGCGAATCCGCTTTTTATCGCGGGAAAGAAACCAGGTGATGATTGCCGTGATGACGGCCATCACCGCATAAAAAACCAACATTTTTTGGTATAGGGACATTTAAGGCATCCTGGCCAGAAGGGAAAATCGCGCGCAATATGCTCTTTTTCATGACTCACATCAAGTTTTATTAATTAATTTAAGAAAAACGGCTGTAAAACAACCCATTTTCATTATGTTCAGAATTCGTACTATTGCGGATAGTTATAAGCCGTACTATACCCATAAGGGTTAAAACGAAAGGTGGCAAAAATGAATGTTTCCAGTAAAACTGTGGTGCTGATAAATATATTTGCTGCTGTAGGACTTTTCAGTCTGATATCCGCAAGGTTCGGCTGGTTTGCTTGATGTAACTCTTCTTGATTAATTGCAGCGTCCGCTGGCAGAGAGGATCTTCTCTCTGCCATCAGTAAACGATCTTCCCACTCTGCTATCACTGGGTAAATTATCCTTAATATGTAATACCCCTAATCCTTCTGCGGCATTATATTGCCCGAATATCGGCCTGGTGTTGTGCCGGTATGCTGATGAAAGAACGCAATAAAAGCACTGTCGCTGACAAACTCCAGATATTGCGCAACCTGGCTGATATGGCCTCCGTCAGCCAACATCTCCATGGCTTTTAACAGCCTAAATTGCTGCCGCCAGTCCTGATAATTCATCCCGGTATCCCTGATAAATATTCGACTGATCGTCCTCTCGCAGGCCCCAACCTGTCGGGACAATTGATTCAGGCGTGGTGGCAGTTCGCCCATGCGTAATCCCTTGAGCCACACGTTAAGCCGCGGATCTGAGGGATACTGCAATGTCCAGTTTTCACTGCGGGCGGCACGCATTTCCTCACAAAAAACAGTAATGAGGCTGGACTGCTGTGCGGCTGGCATTTCCCATGGCCAGAATGCCATACGTTCTATCACTTCAAAAAAAAGCGGATTTACTTCGACTATCTGCAGTGGTAACTCAGATAACGGCAATGTGGTTGAAAAATACAAAGAGCGATAAGCCATCACACCACGCATTATGGCGCGATGTACCGTGCCTGCCGGGATCCAAACCGCACGACGTGGCGGTAGCAGACACAGGGCCTGCTCCAGTTCAATCGTAATACTTCCCGCTGCCGAAAAAAGTAGCTGATGACGAAGATGACTGTGCCGCCCGGAATCATGTACGCCCATATCGGCAGCAATACCGATTACCGGTTTATCAAAGCTATCCGCATCAAAAGCATCATCGGGGGCAATTTTCATTATCTGTCTGATATTTGATATTTAAAGTCATGATAATGGTAATACGACATATTCCTTTCAGCAATAATGCCCGCCTGTTTTCTATCTGTCTGGATATTGCTATGAACACACTTCGTCGCCCACCGCTGTTGCTTCTTACGCTTCTGATTATGTTTCCACAACTGGTGGAAACCATTTACAGCCCGGCATTGCCGGGTATCGCTATCTCTTTTCACGTAAGCAGTGAGCGCGCGGCTCAAACGCTCTCCGTTTATTTTGTTGCTTTCGCCGTCGGCGTAGCGATGTGGGGCTGGCTGAGCGACTGCATCGGACGACGTTGGGCGATGCTGGCAGGACTTATCTGCTATGGAACAGGCTGCGCAGCGGCTGTTGTTGCCACCGACTTCAGCGTTTTGCTGCTGGCGCGGATGATCTCCGCCATCGGTGCGGCTGCCGGGTCGGTCGTGGTACAGACCATGCTAAGGGACTGTTATGAATCAACTGCGCTATCCCGCATATTTTCTGTAATGGGTGCTGCGCTGGCATTGAGTCCAGTTTTTGGCCTGCTAAGCGGCGGTTGGCTGGTAAGCCTGTATGGCCATACCGGTGTCTTTGTTGCCCTTGTGCTGTTGGCGTTGCTACTGCTAATACTGACAGCGACCATGCTGCCAGAAACCCGGCCCGAACATACGCTCAGCCCGAAGCTTGCCGGATTGTTCTCCCGCATGATGCGGGACAATGATTTGCGGAAAAACGCCATGCTGGTTGCCCTACTGAACACCATGCTGTTTAGCTATTACAGTCTGGCGCCGTTTCTTTTCGGGCAATTAGGATGGAGCTCCAGAGCCTTTGGCTGGACGGGGTTACTACTTGCGTTTGCTTCTCTGTCAGGTAGCCTGCTGAACCGAAGACTGTTAACGACTGGTCTGACGCCGGAGCGACTGGTACGTTATGCCTGTGTGCTGGCAGCGTTGTCAGGTCTCGTCGCGTGGTGTTTACAGCACTCCGCGTGGATCCTGATTCCGGTGTTCGGCGTGGTGATTGCCTATGGTATCGCCATTCCCAATGTGCTGAGTCAGGCGCTGCGTCACTACCGTGAACAGGCCGGTGCCGCCGGTGCTTTGTTCGGATTAAGCTATTACCTGTTACTTGGGATGATGCTGGGTTTAGCAGGCATGGTGCAGCAACTGGGGCTGGTTCTGAGCGTCTGTGCCCTACTCGCCTGGCTTTGCAGTCTGGGCCGTAGATAAACCCGATGGCGATCCTGAAAGCACAAAGCCCCGGCTATATGCTGGGGCTTTGTTGTATCAATTAGCCTGACCTCGCGGATATTTCCAACTTACCGCCGTCCGATGGCGACGAGGCCAGTGGCGCGAATAGTATAGACACACGTATGCCAATATTTAGCTATCCGTGCCCCATTCGCCGATCGCGCTTAAGATATTACTCATGCTTGATCATAACATGGCGAATAACCGTGTAATCCTCCAGCCCATAAACCGACATATCCTTTCCATAGCCGGACTGTTTTTGCCCACCGTGCGGCATCTCGCTAACCAGCGTGAAATGGGTATTGACCCAAGTGCAACCATATTGCAGGCGAGCGCTAAAGCGATGCGCTCGCCCAACATCCCGGGTCCAGACAGAGGATGCCAGTCCGTATTTCGAATCGTTGGCCCATGCCAGCACCTGATCTTCATCATCAAATACGGTCACGCTGACCACCGGACCGAAAACTTCCCGCTGTACGATGGCATCGTCCTGCTTCGCCCCAGCAAGCAGCGTCGGGGCAAAATAGTAGCCTGAACCATCCACTTTTTTACCGCCGGTGATGACCTTAATATGGCCCAACGCTTTAGCCTCATCGACCGCTTTAGTCACGCGATCGAGATGTGCCTGCGAGCTCACCGGTCCCAGCTCGGTCGATTCATCATTCGGCGGACCGATTTTCAGGCTGGCAACGGCGGCGCCAAGTTTTTCGACCAGTGCATCATAAATGCCTTTCTGGGCATAAATTCGACAAGCGGCGGTACAGTCTTGCCCGGCGTTGTAATAACCAAAGGTCCGCACGCCGCTCACCACTGCATCCAGATCGGCATCATCAAAAATGATCACCGGAGCTTTTCCGCCCAGTTCCATATGCGTACGCTTAATTGACGGCGCGGTGTGCTGAATAATGTGTTCGCCGGTTGCAATGGAGCCGGTCAGCGAAACCATACGCACTTTTTCATGGCCGGTCAGCGGATCGCCCACCGTTTTACCGCGACCAAACAGCACGTTAATCACGCCAGCCGGATAAATGTCTTTGGCTAATTCGGCTAATTTAAGCGCCGTCAGCGGGGTAATTTCTGACGGTTTAATCACCACGCAGTTTCCCGCAGCCAACGCTGGAGCCAGCTTCCACGCCGCCATCATCAGCGGATAGTTCCACGGCGCAATAGAGGCCACCACGCCCAGTGGATCACGGCGAATCATCGAGGTATGCCCTTCCAGATATTCACCGGCCGCCTGTCCTTGCAGGGTACGCGCCGCACCGGCGAAGAAGCGGAAAACATCGACAATAGCGGGAATTTCATCGTTGAGAACACAGTGCAGCGGTTTACCGCAGTTAAGTGATTCCAGCTCAGCGAAGGTTTGCGCGTTATCAGCAATAGCATCCGCCAGTTTCAGCAGCAGTTCAGAGCGGACTTTCGGCGTGGTTTGCCCCCAGGTGGCAAACGCGGCGTCTGCTGCACGTACAGCGGCATCAACCTGCATGGCTGACGCCTCAGCAATCTCCAGAATGAGTTCACCAGTGGCAGGGTTATAGACTGGCTGCTTTTCACCTTCACCGTTGACCAGCTCGCCATTAATCAGTAATTGATGTTGCATAGCAATTTCCCATATCGTCGTTTATTTACCGTTTCCGGCGAGAGTGTCGCCTTCACGCGTTAGCCACCAGGCCCCTAAAATTGGCAGTGTTGTCACCAGCATTACCAGCAATGCCACAACGTTGGTGACCGGCACATCCCGTGGACGACCCAATTGATTGAGCAGCCACAGAGGAAGTGTTCTTTCATGTCCGGCGGTGAACGTTGTCACGATGATTTCATCAAACGACAAGGCAAACGCCAGCATCCCCCCCGCCAGAAGTGCCGATGCCAGATTTGGCAGCACGACATAACGAAAGGTTTGCCAGCCATTGGCGCCAAGATCCATAGACGCTTCGACCAGACTCCATGAGGTACGGCGAAAACGCGCCACAACGTTGTTAAACACCACCACCACGCAAAACGTCGCATGGCCCACCACGATCGTGAGAAAACCCGGTTCCAGGTTGATGGTTTTAAACGCCGTCAACAGCGCAAGGCCGGTAATAATGCCCGGCAGCGCGATCGGCAACAGTAGCAACAGCGATATTGCACTTTTGCCAAAAAAGTCCCTACGCCACAGCGCGGCCGCGGCGAGCGTCCCCAGAACAAGGGCAATAGCTGTGGACAACGCAGCGATCTTAAGTGACAACGTCACAGACTCCAGGATATCGCTACGCTGCGCAGCAACGCTAAACCACTTCAGCGTTAATCCCTGGGGTGGAAAACTAAAAGCAGCCTCCTCAGTATTAAAAGCATAGGTGGCGATGATGAGGATGGGAAAGTGCAGGAAAATAACCCCGCCCCATGCCGCCAGTTTGAGTAGCCAGGGTGCGCGTTCAGAGTGCATCGAAAGCTCCCAGACGCTTCACGAACGCCAGATACAGTGCGATTAACACAATCGGCACCAGAGTAAATGCCGCCGCCATCGGCATATTGCCGATCGCCCCTTGTTGTGAATACACCATGTTGCCGATGAAATAGCCCGGCGGTCCCACCAGTTGCGGCACAATAAAGTCGCCCAACGTCAGAGAGAAGGTAAAGATCGAACCCGCTGCAATGCCCGGTATCGCCAATGGAAGCACCACATAGCGGAAGGTTTGACGCGGACGCGCGCCCAAATCAGCAGAAGCCTGTAACAGCGACGGCGGAAGTCTCTCCAGCGCGGCCTGTACCGGCAGGATCATAAACGGCAGCCAGATATAGACGAACACCAGGAAACGCCCTAACCCTGAAGTCGACAGCGTATTGCCGCCTACCGCAGGTAATGTCAGGAACGAAAGCAGCAACGGCTCCAGCCCAAGGTGGGTTAAAAACCACTGCGCCACGCCGTCTTTAGCCAACAGCAGCGTCCACGCATAGGCTTTAACGATGTAGCTGGCCCACATTGGCAACATTACGGCAATGTAAAAAAAAGCCTTCATTTTGCCGCTGGTATAGCGAGCCATATACCACGCCATCGGAAACGCCAGAATCGCGCTGGCGATGGTGACCGCTACCGCCATCGTCAGAGTGCGCAAAATGATGTCGTAGTTAGCGGGATTAAACAGCGCCTGCAAATTCGCCAGCGTCAGGTCTGGTGTGACCGACATGGTGAAATCGTCGAAGGTATAAAAACCTTGCCACAACAACGTCAGTAATGAGCCAAAGTAGACGATGCCAAACCACATCAGCGGTCCGAGGAGCAGCAAAAACAGCCCCAGCCCCGGATTACGCCAGAAGTAACCTGAGATCCGATTCAGGTTGGTCGACTGTGGAGGCGAATGTAAGACGTTCATAGCCATTCACCTCTCCTCAACCAGCGGTACCATCACGTCGCGTGACCAGGATGCCATCACCTGCTGACCTGGCGACAACGTTGACGGTAGCATTTCGCCCGTCAGATTCGCCTGGCTAACCAGCAATTTTTCCCCTCCGGCGAGTTTTAGTTCAAACCGCGTCGCCGCCCCCTGATACTGCACCGCCTGGATAACACCCCTGGCCTGAACTTCTCCTCCGGTATCATTCAAGCGAATGTGTTCCGGACGCAGGGAGAACATCCCCTGTAGCCCGCAAACGTTCGCTGACATCGTGGCATCAAAGACATTGGACGTCCCGACGAAACTTGCCACAAACGGTGTCCGCGGACGCATGTACAGTTCGCGCGGAGAATCCACCTGTTCGATGCGACCGTTATTAAACACCGCCACACGATCGGACATCGACAGAGCTTCCCCCTGATCGTGAGTGACGAAAATGAAGGTGATACCAAGGGATTGCTGTAAT
Organism: Citrobacter sp. C13; assembly: GCF_014596815.2. Taxonomy (NCBI): domain Bacteria; kingdom Pseudomonadati; phylum Pseudomonadota; class Gammaproteobacteria; order Enterobacterales; family Enterobacteriaceae; genus Citrobacter; species Citrobacter sp. C13. The sequence continues at coordinate 2,392,095 of NZ_CP115024.1, read as the reverse complement.
TTCTTCAGCTCCAGCTGCATCTGCTCACGCAGTTTGAGATCCAATGCCCCGAGCGGTTCATCCAACAGCAGGACGCGCGGCTCATTGACCAGCGCCCGGGCAATCGCCACGCGCTGCCGCTGACCACCGGAAAGTTGCGACGGTTTGCGTTCATAAACAAAACCGAGCGCAACTTTATCCAGCGCCTCTCGCGCTTTGGCGTGGCGCTGTTTTTTATCGATGCCTTTGACCATCAGCCCGTAAGCGACGTTGTCGAGAATCGACATATGCGGGAATAACGCGTAATCCTGAAATACCGTATTTACATCCCGCTCCCAGGGCGGCAATTCGCTGGCCTGTTTACCAAAAATAGTGATTGCGCCGCCTGACAGTTGTTCAAACCCAGCAATCAGGCGCAGACAGGTGGTCTTGCCGGAGCCGGATGGCCCCAGCATAGAGAAAAACTCACCGTCGTTAATCGCAATACTTACCCCATCAACTGCTCGAACATCCCCATACAAACGCGAGACGTTATGAAACTCCACTGCGTACGTCATAAAACCCCCAGCGGAATTAACGACCGCCCATAATGGCGATGTAATCCTGCGTCCAGCGACTGTAAGGAATGAATTTTCCACCTTCGGCAATCGGCGTTTTCCAGAAGGCAATTTTGTCGAAATAACTATAGCCGTTGGTTTCACAGCCTTTTTCACCCAGTAACGGGCTGGCTTTACAACCTTCAGGCACTACTGGCAGAGAACCAAACCAGGCCGCTACGTCGCCCTGTACTTTCGGGGTTAATGACCAGTTCATCCATTTGTAAGCACAAACCGGGTGTTTCGCTTCACTGTGCAGCATGGTGGTATCAGCCCATCCGGTAACCCCTTCTTTTGGGAAGACCGTGGCAATTGGCTGACCTTCGCCTTTCAAGGCGTTAGCCTGATAAGGCCAGGCGCTTGACGCTACCACGCCTTCGTTTTTGAAATCGCTCATTTGCACGGTGGTATCGTGCCAATAGCGATGGATCAGCGCGTGCTGATCGCTCAGGACTTTGATCACCGCCTGATACTGTTTTTCAGTGAGCTGATAGGGATCGGTAATACCCAACTGCGGCTGAGTGGCTTTAACGAATAACGCGGCATCGGCAATATAGATCGGGCCATCGTAGGCCTGAACGCGCCCTTTATTGCTTTTCCCATCCTCAAGTTTTTGCTCAACAAACACCACGCTCCAGCTATCCGGCGGCGTTGGGAAAATTTTGGTGTTATACATCAGCAGGTTTGGTCCCCACTGGTACGGTGTGCCATAAACTTTTCCGCCAACGTTAAACCATTCGCCTTTTACCACGCGTGGATCGATGGTTTTCCAGTTAGGGATCAGCGCGGTATTAATTGGCTGAACGCGTTTTCCCATAATCAGGCGCAGTGAGGCATCACCAGAAGCGGTAACCAGGTCGTAGCCGCCTTTTGCCATCAGGCTGACCATTTCATCAGATGTGGCTGCCGTTTTTACATTAACCGCGCAGCCGGTATCTTTCTCAAACTGTGAGACCCAGTCATATTGTTTATCGGTTTGCCCACGTTCGATATAACCCGGCCAGGCAATAATATCCAGGCGGCCTTCCGGTTTATCTAATGATGTGGGGGGTTCGGCTGCCTGCGCAGTCATCAGCGTCATACTGAGTGCGCACAGGCTACTGAGGGCAAACTGCTTGCTCATAACGTCTTACTCCTGTCTAAAAAATATTGAGCGGCAGCCTTGCCGTAAATATATGTCCTTTTCTAAAAATAGTCGGGGTGTTGTAAGCGTTCCTGCTGGCGCAAGGAAATTTAATCAGGTTGTGAGCTAACGCTCATTACGCTACAGACTCTGACCAGGGGGTAATCTTCTGGAGTATAGACAAGGAGTTAGACGCAGAGGTGGCAATAGTATTAACTATTGATATTTTGTATGGACGCACCCGATATAAATAATACCGTGGTTCAGCATTCACTATTTCGAAAATAAGAACACGCTATTCATTTATATTGAATAGCGCGTTATGGTTTATTTCATCATTTCACGAATTAATTTACCAAGCTGTTTTACGGCCTGCTCTTCGCGATCTCCCCAGTGCCATGCAGTATTAAAACGAAAAAAACGTGTCCAGCTTCCCGAGGTCGAGAACATTTTCCCCGGCGCAATACTGATGTGGTGTGCCAGCGCATGGGTACTGAGCACACCGGCATCAAGCGGTTCCGGCAGCTCCAGCCACAGAAAATAACCGCTGTCGTTGTGGTGAATTTTGACTTCCGCCGGAAGATGACGCAGCAGCGTTTGCCAGGCCTGTTGTTTACGTTCCGCCAGTTGCCGACGCAAGCGCCGTAAATGCGCGTCATAGCGCCGGGTTGAAAGATAATCAACAAGGGCAAGCTGCATGGGTGAACTGGTAGATAAGGTGCTCATTAGCTGGAGTCGCTGAATACGCCGGGCATGTTTCCCTGCTGCTACCCAGCCAATACGAAATCCTGGCACCAGGCACTTCGAGAAAGACGAACAATGCAGAACGCTGTCGGCGCGATCCCAGGCTTTGGCAGGCAACGGTTTTTCGCGGCCAAAGTACAACTCGCTGTAAACATCATCTTCAATCAACATTACGTGGTATTTTTCCAGCAAGGCGACCAGACGCGCCTTTTTCTCTGCGCTGAGCGTAAAACCCAGTGGGTTTTGGCTGTTGGTCATTAGCCAGCAGGCTTTTACCGGGTACTCCTGCAACGCCTGCTCCAACGCAGCAAGATCGATCCCCTCGTTAACGTCGGTGGCCACCGACAACGCCTTCAGACGTAATCGTTCCAGGGCCTGCAACGCCCCGTAAAAACAGGGGTTTTCGACAATCACCCAGTCACCCGGTTCAGTGACCGCTTGCAGGCTCAGATTAAGGGCTTCCAGCGCGCCGGTGGTGATGACGATTTCGTCAGGTGAAATGGTCATCCCCTGTTGAGCATAGCGACGGGCAATGGCATGACGCAGCTCAGCATTCCCCGGCGGCAGGTTTTCAATCACGCTCATGGCGGTGGCAGTTTTACTCACCTGCGCCAACGAGCGATTCAACTGCTGAAGTGGAAACAGCCGCGGGTCGGGGAATGCGGAGGCAAAGGGCATCACTGACGCATCCCGGCTGGCCTGCAACATATCAAAAATGTAGGTATTGATATCCACTGCTTCATCGCGCATGACCTGCACCTGCGGCGCAGCAAGTTCACGTTCGGGGCGCGCGGCGACATAATAACCAGACTGCGGTCGGGCAATAATCCGCCCCTGGCTTTCCAGCAACTGGTATGCGTGTCCGACGGTCATAAAACTCATGCCGCTGCTGACCACCTGCTCACGCAAAGATGGCAAGCGATCGCCCGGCTGCCATACGCCAGACGCAATTTGATCGCGAATTTGCTCTGCCAGTCGCTGGTATTTTTTCATTTTTCGTCCTGATTACCGGTGTCGGTGACAACCACTGTATATATCAGTTTACATAATCAGGGTATTTTATTTAACTGTTATAGTTAACAGTTTTACAACATCGGTAATGACAGTTCTTTGCCTACGGCGCGTATTTCAAGAAGAGAACGCTATTCAATAACAGGAATCCAGCTTCCAGATTTCATATCAGCGAGTACAACCTATAACAGCGCTGCAACTGTTATGGTTAAAAAGAACTGTTCTGTTTCTGCCTTCTACAGCTCCTCAGACTTAGAATTGCGCTAAATCAATTTTGCCTGCGGAGTTAAGCATGTTCGGTCTTGACGCGTTTCACCTGGCAAGGATCCAGTTCGCGTTTACGGTATCCTTTCACATCATCTTTCCGGCTATTACTATCGGGCTCGCCAGTTATCTGGCTGTGCTTGAAGGGCTATGGCTAAAAACGAAAAATCCCACCTGGCGATCGCTATACCATTTCTGGTCGAAAATATTCGCCGTTAACTTTGGGATGGGCGTGGTTTCCGGGCTGGTGATGGCTTATCAGTTCGGCACCAACTGGAGTGGTTTTTCCGAGTTCGCCGGGAGTATCACTGGGCCGTTACTGACCTATGAAGTATTAACCGCCTTCTTCCTCGAAGCTGGTTTCCTTGGGGTGATGTTGTTTGGCTGGAATCGGGTTGGTCCAGGACTTCATTTCTTTGCCACCTGCATGGTCGCACTGGGTACCATTATTTCAACCTTCTGGATCCTCGCCTCCAACAGCTGGATGCAGACACCGCAAGGCTATGAAATAGTTAACGGACAGGTCGTTCCCGTCGACTGGTTCGCCGTTATTTTCAATCCTTCATTCCCCTATCGTCTGCTGCATATGTCGGTTGCCGCCTTCCTGAGCAGCGCGTTGTTTGTTGCCGCCTCTGGGGCGTGGCATTTGCTGCGCGGGAATAACACACCAGCAATTCGAGCGATGTTTTCGATGGCGCTGTGGATGACATTAATCGTCGCTCCACTGCAGGCCTTGATTGGCGATATGCACGGTTTGAATACGCTGAAGCATCAGCCGGCAAAAATTGCTGCGATTGAAGGACACTGGGAAAATCGCCCCGGTGAACCGACTCCGCTGCTGCTGTTCGGCTGGCCGGATATGGAGCAGGAACGCACCCGCTATGGGCTGGAAATCCCGGCGCTGGGCAGTCTGATCCTGACCCATAGTCTGGACAAACAGGTCCCGGCCCTAAAAGAGTTTCCTAAAGAAGACAGGCCCAACTCCACCATGGTGTTCTGGTCGTTTCGCATAATGGCCGGGCTAGGCATGCTGATGATCCTGCTGGGTACTTTTGCCCTGTGGCTGCGCTATAAGCAGCGTTTATACACCTCACGCCCTTTTCTGCGCTTTGCCTTATGGATGGGCCCCTCCGGTCTGATTGCCATCCTTGCCGGTTGGGTGACCACTGAAGTTGGCCGTCAGCCGTGGGTGGTTTACGGTCTGCAACGTACGGCGGATGCGGTTTCTGCACATGGCGATTTACATATGAGCATCAGCCTGCTGTCCTTCTTTGTGGTGTACAGCTCAGTGTTTGGCGTGGGTTACAGCTACATGATCCGCCTGATCCGTAAAGGGCCACAGGAAGATGACCCGACTATTCCGCCAACAGGCACGCCTGCCCGGCCGCTTTCAGCCGCCGTCCTCGATTCTCAACCGGAGGCACATCGCTAATGGGTATCGATTTATCAGTTATCTGGTTTGTAATTATCGTCTTCGCCACGCTGATGTATATCGTGATGGACGGTTTTGATCTCGGGATTGGCATTTTATTCCCAGCGATTCAGGACGCTGACGACCGCGATGTGATGGTCAACAGCGTCGCCCCGGTATGGGACGGCAATGAAACCTGGTTGGTGTTGGGCGGCGCAGGATTATTCGGCGCTTTCCCCCTAGCCTATGCGGTGATCGTCGATGCGCTGACCATCCCGTTGACCCTGATGCTAATCGGCCTGATTTTTCGCGGCGTCGCGTTCGAGTTTCGCTTCAAAGCCACACCGGCTCACCGACCATTCTGGGATAAAGCCTTTATCGGCGGTTCAATCCTCGCGACATTCACGCAAGGTGTCGTGGTGGGTGCCGTACTCAACGGATTTTCCGTTACCGGACGCAGCTACAGCGGCGGTTCTTTCGACTGGTTGACCCCGTTCACGTTGTTCTGCGGCGTTGGTCTGGTCGTGGCTTACGCCCTGCTGGGGGCGACATGGCTGGTGATGAAAAGCGAAAATCCGTTGCAGGATAAAATGCGCAGTGTGGCCAAAAAACTGCTGCTGGCAATGTTGGTTGTGATTGCCATTATCAGCCTGTGGACACCACTGGCACATAGCGCGATTGCCGAGCGTTGGTTTAGCCTGCCCAACCTTTGGTTCCTGATGCCGGTTCCGCTGCTGGTTGCGCTTATCAGTCTCTGGCTGTGGCGATCGCTGGGGCAACATAACTGCCATACGCTGCCTTTTGTATTAACGCTGGGGCTGATTTTTCTCGGGTTTAGCGGGCTGGGGATCAGTATCTGGCCACATATCATTCCACCGTCTATTACGCTCTGGCAGGCGGCGGCTCCGGCACAAAGTCAGGGCTTTATGTTGGTTGGCGCACTGCTGATTATCCCGATAATCCTGGTGTACACCTTCTGGAGCTACTACGTTTTCCGCGGCAAAGTTCAACATGGTGAGGGGTATCATTGATGCAACAAACAATCTGGAAACGCCTGATGTGGCTGGTGATCCTCTGGGGCGGCAGCGTGCTGGCCCTGGCCGCCGTTGGTATGTTCTTTCGTCTCCTGATGACGGCCGCCGGATTTAAGTCCTGAATCTCGCCCTGATAACACCCGGTCAGCGCGCTGCACTGCCCGGGTGTTACAAATCCCAACATTGACTAAACAAAAATGTAAAAAACATCGAAATGACAAAACAGAGATTGTCATTATCCCGATTAAAATATTGAATAGTCACCAGGCGAAATTATCGCCAATTCCGCAGCTAACGTACCAGAGGGTGCATGATGTTTAAGAAAGGGTTAACGGTGTTATTGCTGACCAGCGCGCTTTTTTCCGGTCAACTTTTCGCTACTAATCAGGGACATGAATATCTTCAGGTACAGGATGCCGATCACTTACTACGACACACGGCCGACAGCGATGAGCTGCGAGTGACGGCGGAAGAATCCGCCGCCGATCTTCGAGAACACCATCACTGGCAAAAATCACGCAAACCCGATACGCATCTGAGCTAACGATTAACCTTTACGCTTCGGCAGTGTCTTCATCAGTTCTTCGGGGCTGACGGAAGCCACGACGCTGCCCGGCAACGGCATCTTCAGAATGTGATGTTTCATCTTGCCGATCACGTGCATTTCGCACGGTCGGCAATCAAATTTCAGTGTCAGGACTTCATCGCCGTTAACCAGTTGCATCGGCGTGGCTTTCCAGCTTTTAATATTCCCTTTCGCCTGTTTCGGACACAGGTTAAAGGCGAAACGCAGGCAATGTTTGGTGATCATCACCGGCACTTCGCCCTTTTCTTCATGAGCTTCATAGGCTGCATCAATCAACTGAACGCCATAACGGTGATAAAACTCACGCGCTTTTTGGTTGTAGACGTTAGCCAGGAAACTCAAGTGCGTTTGTGGATAAACCGGCGCTGGCTGAGATACCGGTTTGCGGCTACCGCGCTGATAGCTTTGCAGGCGCGCTGCATCCAGCATATCAACGGCTTCACGCCGGAACTGATTTAGTTGACCGTTTGGCACAAACAGCGCGCCCGGCAGATTCACCTGAATATTACGGACGTAGTACATCGTCTGACCAAGTTTTGCCAGTCCGTCCTGTAGGTTACTCAACGCTTTTTCCGCATTGTTCGCTTCCTCAAACTGGCCGTCCAACGTATGGGTGATACTCACGCCCTCTTCACTGGTGAGCGTCAGAATCAACTGCCCCTGCCAGCCGCCGAGCTCAATATCGATCGCAACACGGCGTTCGCTGGAAGTTTTTGTTAACGCTTGCTGCCAGTTATGATCGAGGTTGCGATTCAGCGGATGATGCGGACGCACTTTGTGCAGGTCGGCGGGCATTTCATTCGGCCATACCCGATAACGATTGTTCCCCGTTTTTTCCACGGTGTTGGCGCGGAATCCAACAACCTCGCGTTTGATTAACACGTTCAGGCCATCCCCGTTTGCCAGCGGTTCAGTCACCTCAACATCGAGATGATCTTTCGCCACCTTCAGGACTTCGCCGACCGGCAAACCGATAAACTTTGGCGAGTCGAATGCGCCGATATCCCCTTTACGGGCATTCACAAAATAATCGGTGCTGCCGCGATGGAAGGTTTTCTCTGTGGATGGGATAAAGAAATGTTCGGTACGTCCCGCTGATGAACGGGCCAGATCGCCGCGTTCTTCAATGATGGCGTCGAGCATCTGGCGATAATGCGCGGTAATATTCTTCACATAACTCATGTCCTTATAGCGCCCTTCAATTTTGAAGGAACGCACACCTGCGTCAATCAACGCACCCAGGTTGGCGGTCTGATCGTTATCTTTCATCGACAGCAGATGTTTTTCATAGGACACCACGCGCCCCTGATCGTCTTTCAGGGTATACGGCAGACGGCAAGCCTGGGAACAGTCGCCGCGGTTAGCGCTGCGTCCGGTTTGTGCATGTGAAATATAACACTGCCCTGAATAGGCAACGCACAGCGCACCGTGAATGAAAAACTCAATGGTCGCATCGGTAGCCTGATGGATAGCGTTAATCTGCTCAAGGCTCAGTTCGCGCGCCAGCACAATCTGGGTGAATCCCACATCAGATAGAAATTTCGCCTTCTCAACGCTGCGAATATCGCACTGGGTGCTGGCGTGCAGTTCAATCGGGGGAATATCCAGTTCAAGAATCCCCATATCCTGCACGATCAGGGCATCAACGCCGGTCTGATACAGATCGGTAATTAACCGTTGTGCGGGCTCCAGCTCATCATCATGCAAGATCGTGTTTAGCGTCACAAAGATTTTTGCCCCGTAACGATGGGCAAAAGGCACTAATTCGGCAATATCTTTCAGGCTATTACTGGCGTTATGACGCGCGCCAAAACCTGGTCCACCAATGTAAACGGCGTCTGCGCCGTGCAAAATGGCTTCGCGCGCAATGGCGGTATCCCGAGCCGGGCTTAACAATTCAAGGTGATGAGGCTGCTGGCGCATACAGTTGTTACCATCCACAAGCGGTAAAAATGGCGGTTATTGTAGTCACAAGCGCGGCGTTTCGGAATAGTTTTCCCGATTAACCGCGTGGGTAATGGATCAGCGAGTGAAAATGAACCGTTTGCTCGCTACTGTTACGGTAGCTATGTGCCGTATCTCCGGCGAAACGGACACCCTCACCGGATTTAAAGGTGCGCCACTGCCCCTCAATACACATATCCAGCAGACCACTAATCACCACCACGTGCTCAATTACGCCGGTTTCATGCGGAGTAGATTCACTGAGCGCGCCGGGTGCCAGCAGTATCGAAAAATGATCGAAGCACAGTTGCGGATCCCACGGGAACAACGGCGTGACGACCATCGCCTGCTGCTGGGGATCGAATGTTGGCGTGCCGTCTGACTCTGGTGGTGAAATAAACGTTGAAAACGGGACGTTCAGTCCGGTGGCAATTTTCCACAATGTTGCCACCGTTGGACTGGATTCGTTGCGCTCAATCTGCCCCAGCATCGCTTTTGAGACGCCAGTTTCCTCCGCCAGACGCGAAAGGCTCCATTCACGCTGGTGACGTAGCGTCTTGAGCGTTGTGGCCAGATAGTGGGTTAAGTTGTCCATTTTTCTCCTTCGTCGCTCTCCTTTCTCGGGGCTACAGCTTAGCACTTGTACGCTATAACGCACAGTGCTACAGTAACTGACCGTTATAACGCACGCGGAGTTGCTATGCGCACATTTTCCATCCCCCTGCCTACAGTTTTGTCGGGTTTTGTGGCGGTCCTGGTCGGCTACGCCAGTTCAGCGGCCATTATCTGGCAAGCGGCGCTCGCCGCAGGTGCGACGACCGGACAAATCGCAGGCTGGATGACCGCACTTGGGCTAGCAATGGGGGTCAGTACGCTGGCGCTGACATTGTGGTATCGCGCCCCTGTACTCACCGCATGGTCAACGCCTGGTGCCGCGCTGCTGGTGACGGGCCTGCAAGGGGTATCGATTCAGGATGCTATCGGTGTTTTTATCGTAGCTAATGCGTTGATTGTGCTGTGCGGTATAACCGGGCTGTTTGCCCGTCTGATGAAAATTATTCCCCACTCGCTGGCATCAGCCATGCTGGCCGGGATCTTGCTGCGTTTTGGTTTGCAGGCGTTCAATAGCCTGAACAGTGAGCTTATCTTGTGCGGCAGCATGCTGCTGGCGTGGTTAGTACTAAAAGTGATTGCCCCACGGTATGCCGTAATCGCCGCAATGTTGGTAGGCATAGCCATCGCCCTGGTTAAAGGTGACATTGTCACCGATGGTGTTAATCTGTCACCGGTGTTGCCAGCGTTTATTGCCCCACACTTTTCATTAGCCCACAGTATCAGCATTGCGCTACCGCTGTTTCTGGTTACTATGGCTTCGCAAAATGCCCCCGGTATTGCGACCATGAAAGCATCTGGATATTCGTTACCCGTTTCACCCCTGATTGTTTTTACGGGTCTGCTGGCACTGCTATTTTCGCCGTTTGGCGTCTATTCCATCTGCATCGCCGCCATAACCGCCGCAATTTGCCAAAGCCCCGAAGCCCATCCAGATGCAAATCGACGCTGGCTTGCCGCAGCGGCAGCGGGTGTCTTTTACATTCTGGCTGGAGTGTTTGGCGGTTCGGTCACAGGACTGATGGCAGCCCTCCCCGTAAGCTGGATCCAGATGCTTGCTGGTCTGGCATTACTCGGCACGATTAGCGGTAGTTTATTCCAAGCCTTACATAATGAAGCAGAACGCGATGCGGCCATCGTGACTTTTCTGGTTACGGCCAGTGGTCTGACGGTATTTGGTGTTGGGTCTGCATTCTGGGGGCTGGTCGTCGGCGGTATCTGCTACTCAGTGTTGACATTATTTCGCCGCGCGTAGCTGCGTTGGCGTTTTACCCGTCACTTGTTTAAACCGGTTACTGAAATGGCTCGCCGAACTGAACCCACAGGCCATTGCAATATCCGACAGGCTGCGTGATGAATAACAGACCAGTTGCTGCGCCAGCGCCATACGGCGTTGCATGACGTACTGATGAGGCGCCATATTCATCGACTGGCGAAACATTCTGGCAAAATGGAATTCACTTAGCGCTGCCTCGCTTGCCAGATCGCTCAACGTTATGGGATACGCCAGATGTGCTTCAATATAGGCCAGCACGTTGCGCAATGTGGCAGGCGCAAGCCCTCCGGTGACAACGGGAAGTCGCCATTGCACATTGCTGTAATGCTGGATCAGATGCGTTAACAGTAGTGAAGATGCCGCGCTAAGCGTGAGGTGATTGGCCGGTTGCTGCCAGTCGTTACCAAGCAAAAACTGACGGTAAACCGCCGTGATCCCCGGGTCACTGCCAAACGTATGCTCGTCCAGCGTGAAACTATAGGGGCTTTTGTCCCAAACTTTTTCACCCACTTCTCGCAAATGCGCGTCCGTACAATAGAGATGAACAAAGGAAAGATCGTCACGAATATCCCAACTGGACTCACTCTCTTTCGGCATCAGGCAAAAACGGTCTGGTCCCCCGCCATTCTTCCATCCTCCCGCCGTCTTGTGGTAACTCTCGTAACCATCTGCGATGTATAAACTGAGCGTATGGTGATCGCAATATTGGGTGATGGTATCGCGCTTGTTCGACCAGGCCGCCAGTTGGATCCCTGAATGTAACGCAACCGATTCATGCAGCACGGCATTATGTTTGCGCAAGTTTTCAAAGGCACCGTAGGGCTGAGACATACCATCACATTCAAAATAAGTTAGCAGGCTTTCAGTCTATATCAGCTACATATCGTTAACAGCTGCCTTTTCACTATTACGCTAAAAAAAGCGCAAGATTTTGCAAGTACACCGCAAGCCGATGAAAGTCTCCTGCATTCCGTCGTGACACAGTGTAAGTCTGACGACAAAAAGAGAGAGTTGTATGAACGCACTGTTGTACTGCCTGGTGGTGGTTATTTGGGGAACGACATGGATTGCGATTTATTTGCAGCAAGGTCCGGTTTCTGCACCGGTTTCTATCTTTTGGCGCTTCGCAGTTGCCAGCTCGGTGATGATAGTGATCCTGTTGCTAAGCGGTAAATTACGCAAACTGTCTGGCCGCGATCATCTGTTTTGTCTGTTACAGGGCGGATGCGTTTTTTGCTTTAACTTCTGGTGTTTTTATACGGCTGCGGCGTGGATTAATACCGGCCTGGAGTCGGTGATTTTCTCGATGGCCGTCCTGTTCAATGCAGTTAATAGCTTCATCTTTTTTGGGCAAAAACCACCGCTGCGCTTCTATATTGCAGCGGGTCTGGGACTGACGGGCATCGTGACTCTGTTTTGGCAGGATTTGCTCAACAGCGGGTTTAATCATTCACTGTTACTGGGCATCGGTTTGAGCGCTCTGGGAACCTTCGGCTTCTCACTGGGCAATATGATCAGTCTGCGTCACCAGAAAAAAGGGTTAGAAGTGTTAACGACCAACAGCTGGGCCATGCTGTACGGCACATTGCTGATCGCGGCCATTGCGCTGGTGCGCGGCGACAACTTCACGCCACAGTGGACATTCAGCTATCTTAGCGCGCTGTTATATCTGGCTATTTTCGGCTCAGTGATTGCCTTTGGCGCTTATTTCACGCTGGTAGGTCGCATTGGTCCCAGTAAGGCGGCATACAGCACGCTGCTGTTCCCGCTGGTGGCGCTGACGTTGTCAACATTGTATGAAGGATACATCTGGCAAGTTAATGCGATTGCCGGATTGGTGTTGATCTTACTGGGAAATCTGGTGATGTTTGCCCGACCGGAAGCATTGATGGGTAAAATACTCTATCGTCGTCGTGTGGCATAAAAAAACGCACCATCCTGAGATGGTGCGTTCATCATTTTTATTGTGGTTTTTTGTTCACATCAAACATGGAGGCATCGGTCGCCATGTCATCAACAACTTTCTTCAACGTTTCGAACGCCATCGGCGTGCTTTCGTTGTTCAGGTCTTTACCTTCACCCTTACGTACAACTTTAATCACCGGTTTATTGGTCGCTGCATCAATCAACTCACCCTCGAAATAGAGGTTGGTATCCATGGTACGGTGACCCGTCGCCATTTGCGTTCCTGCAACGAGCAGTGCAACCGGGACCACTTCATAGAACTGCAGTCCTTCTTTGCTGGTTGCTACACCGGTAATCGCCCCGCGGAAAATCAGACTACGTGGCCCTGGGGTTGTAACCAGAGGTTTACGCTGACCGATCGCCGTTTTCAACTTCGTATTGGTATAGGTCAGTAATTGATCAAGAACCTGCTGCCCTACCTGCGTAGTAGGTTTAGGAACCGGATAATACGTTACCGGGTTATAAACAATGTTGTCATATTTGGATTCGTTGTAGCTCGGGTCAACCCAACGGAGTACCGTTTGTCCCGATGCTGATTTTGTTTCCTTCAGATCAGAGTAATTTTTTAAAAACCCAGAATATTTATCCGGCTCGGTCACTTTTGACGCACAGCCGGATAATGCCAACAAGCCAGTAAGCACTGCAACTTTAAATAAAGTTTGAGTACGCATGAAACGATCCCTTTAGTTTTCGCAATGATGCCTAAAAAGGATAGCAAAACAGTTTCATTTTGGATGTACTAAAAATGGTAAGCACCGCACAATTTTATCTCTGCGCTCAGCACAAAAAATGCTGAACGCAGAAAGAGTTAACCCAAACGGGAGGTTCAGGAAGTTTTGCGTGCCAGCATGGTGGCAAAGCGCAGTTTAATTCGATTACCGTTTTCATCTGTACGATGAAGTTCACCTACGTCTTCGTTATATTTCAGCAGATCCCACCCACTGTAATAGTTGCGTAATTCTCCGGTTTTAAACGCGAACGGAAAACCTACTGTGCACGGAAAATCATCAGTATCCATCGCTGCGACGATTAAGTTATATCCACCCGGTTTAGTACAACGTTGCATATTCTCAATAAGGCCAGGGATCGTTTTAGCTTCAAGGAACATCAGTACAACGGTAGAAAGAATAAAATCGTATTCACCCTCAAAACGTAACGCATTAAGGTCAGCGACCTTCGCGTTGAGGTTGGTCAGCCCCTCAGCCGCTTTGATGCGCTCAAGGTTAGCGATGCTCATTGGGTTTTTATCCCATGCGGTAACGTCATAGCCGTTTGCCGCCAGGTACAGGCTGTTTCGGCCGTTACCGCAGCCCAGATCTAACGTTTTACCTGGTGCAACCACTTTTGCCGCTTCAACGACATCGGAATGCGTACGGGTTAAATCATATTTTTCAGTAAAGTAGTTTTCGTCGCAAAGGGTCATTATTTATCCTCAGATTTCAGTAATGCAGCACGCTCCGTGCGGATGAGCAGTTTCCCCTGCATCAGCAATGCAAACGTACGTACCAGTAATAATGCAATGATAAAATTGGTAAAAATAAACAGTGGGATAGACAGAGTATGAAAAAATCCTGATTCACTGCCGTGTCCAAGATGCAATCCCGTTGTCGCCAACGCAGACACGCCAAACGAGAAGCTCCAGAAAGACGCATTAAATGGCTGTGACAAATACCACGGCATAAGGCGTAGCATGAACAGAAGTTGCAGCAGACCATAACCAAATAGCATTTTAGCTAACGTATCCCCCTCGCCGCCGTTGACGCTAAGCCAGGCGCTACAGGCGACCAGCGCGGGTGCCAACTGTATACCAAGTGAAGTACGTAAAACCGTCGGTAGTTCACCGCAGCTACGTAAACGCTGCAGAATCACCGGCTCCAGGCTAAGCCAGGAAAATACCCCGGCGCCCAAAAACACCAACCCGGCATCGTTGAACCCAAGTGCACCACAGGCCATGGCGCTGATAAAGTTATTGGCAACGGTCGGCAGATACAGACCCGGCGTGGTGGCCTCCTCCGGATGCTCGCCGCGCCACAGCCCTGCCGTTTGCCAGGCGGCGTACGCCAGCTGTATCACCACGCCAATGCTGAACAATCCTAGCGCCAGCGGTCGATACCAAGGTACAAAACCAATCGCGACCAGCATCGTTGTTGCTGGAAACAGACTGACAAAACTGCTCATCACCGGATGACGAATTTCCGCCAGTACGCTGTGCGGAAAACGTAGTAAGCGATTCACAAATGCCAGCGTCAGTAATCCCCAAATGACCATTGCGAGGATCACTAAGCCATCACCAATCCAGTGGCTCACCGGCCATACCTGGCTGGCGTAGCGCCACGCAAATCCCATCCCGATGGTACCCAGTACCATGCCAAAATAACCGGCCGGAAGATTGAGGACCCGTTCACTCTGTTTGTTCTTACTCATTTTGTTTATTTTTTAAAGTATATTTGAAATGCATTTTATGGAATATCTGCCGGTTTAGCCAGTGCAGAAAACTTTGCTACGTTTAACTAAGGTGCGCAACATGGAAATGAGCTATGACCAAATACCGTCTAAGCGATGAATCTCGCTCCTTTAGTTACCTGGATAATGGCAATAAAAAAAGTGTATTACTACGCCAAATCATCGCACTCATTGATTTTAATGATGTTAGATCCGGTACGCTCGGTGGCTGGATTGATGATGAAAGCGTTCTGTCGCAAAGCGGTAATTGCTGGATATACGATGAGAATGCGCTCGCGTTTTCCGGCGCGACGATAACCGGAGACGCCCGTATTACACAGGCAAGCGTGGTCAGAGATGGCGCGCAGATTGGTGATGCCGTCTGGATTGACCGAGCAGAAATCAGCCATAACGCGCAAGTGCGTGACAACGTCACCATTCAGGATTCTGTTGTTCGCGGTGAGTGCCTCATCTGCGGTGATGCACGCATTGTGTGTGACTCTGAAATCATTGCGGCCAGAGGGTTAACCCGTGAAAGCGACCAGCTCCTGCAAATTTACGAGCGGGCGGCAGTCAGCAATTCACGCGTGGTGCATCAGGCGCAAATCTATGGCGATGCGATGATCAATTATGCTTTTATAGAACATCGGGCTGAAGTTTTTGATTTTGCACGGATAGAAGGCAACGAAGAGAATAATGTCTGGATCTGCGATTGCGCCAAAGTCTATGGGCATGCACGCGTCATCGCCGGAACGGATGAAGACGCCATTCCTACCCTGCGCTACAGCTCGCAGGTGGCGGAACACGCGGTGGTTGAAGGTAACTGCGTGCTGAAACACCACGTGCTGGTTGGGGGGCATGCGCAATTACGTGGCGGACCGCTCCAGCTTGACGGTCACATCCTTATTGAAGGCTATGCCTGTATTCTGGGTGAAGTGTTGATCGAGCATCATATTGAGATAACCGATCAGGCCCAAGTTGAAGCCTTTGATGGCGATGCGATCCATCTGCGCGGGCCAAAAGTGATCAACGGCGAACAACGTATCACGCGCACCCCTATCGCCGGTTTATTCTGAAGAACCATCAATGATGCGGGCGTAGAGATTCACGTCATGGTAATCGCCATTAAGGAATTCCGCCTGTTGCATACATCCTTCCAGTCGGAAGCCATTGCGCAGTGCAACCTGGTTGCTCCTGACGTTATCTACACGACATTTAATCACGAAACGGCGAATCTCCTGGCGCTGCGCATAATGACGAATCATTGCCTGTAGCGCCTGAGACAGAATGCCTTTGCCCTCGTGCTCTTCGTCCAGCCAGTAACCAATATAAGCGGCTTTGTTCAGCGGCTCTATCTGGTTAAACGAGATAACGCCAGCCACCTCCCCTTGTTCGAAAATAAGGAACATTTTGGCGTAGCCGCGCTGGTGCAACATCATATTCCCCTGCACGTTTTTGCGCGTGTCGTCCTCAGATTCGACAAACTGCGGCCAGTTCAGTGACTGTTGGAGCCAGGTTTTATTTTTAAGCACCAACTGATGCAGAGGGGTGACGTGTTGTTCTTCTACCGCCCGCAGTTCCAGCGCGTCACTAACGATAATTATTTCTGACATGTTTATCTCCTTTGCGATCGTAAACGGGGCATTTCTGACTGGCAGTAGCCGATATTACTCTGTTTAGCACCGAGGATGTCTTATTTTTATGCTGTAACAGCAATCACTTAGAAAGAATCTCTGGCGTGGAACCCGTTACTCTGGTGATCCGGGTATCCCCTCATGGATAGACCGTAATGATGACAATAACACTTTCATTCTATTGCTAAGGAGCAAGCATGGCAGCACCTTTGGGTCGTTTAGCACTTATTCCGCTTTTACTGATTACCGCCTGTCACCAACCTGTTTCCACCACGCAAGCTGGCCCCGTTCCCTTTGCGGTCAATAAGCAACAGGTTGTGGATAATACCACGCTGGAAATTTCCCGCAGCGCGCTGGAATATAACATCCATAAAGTTCAGCAACTGCTGGGAGATAAAACCCGGATGTGCGCCATTCTTAAAGGCGACGCGTACGGCCACGATCTCTCACTGGTAACGCCGGTGATGATGCAAAACGGCGTGCAATGTATTGGCATCGCCAGTAACGAGGAAATCAGTACCGTTCGCCAGTCAGGCTATACATCGCAGCTCATGCGCGTGCGTAACGCGACGGAAAAAGAGATGCGCCAGGCGGCGGATTTCGATACCGAAGAGCTTATCGGTAATCTGGATATGGCTAAGCGTCTAAGTGCAATCGCTCAGGAGAAAGGTAAAACTATTCGTATCCATCTGGCGCTGAACTCTGGCGGTATGTCGCGTAACGGTCTGGAAGTCAGTACCGCCGCAGGTCTGGAAGAAGCACGCGCTATTTCCGCATTACCCGGCCTGAAAATTGTCGGCATCATGTCGCATTTCCCGGAAGAAGATGCGGCAGTGGTAAAACGCGATCTGGCCCGTTTCAATACGCAATCAGCCCAGGTATTGAAAATTTCCGGGCTTAAGCGCGAAGATGTCACCCTGCATGTCGCGAATACGTTCGCTACCCTGACCGTTCCAGAATCCTGGCTCGACATGGTGCGTGTTGGCGGTATTTTCTATGGCGATACCATCGCCAGCACCGAATACAAACGCGTCATGACGTTTAAATCTGCCATCGCGTCGGTAAACCATTACCCCAAAGGAAACACCGTCGGGTATGACAGAACCTATACCCTTAAACGTGATTCCGTTCTGGCCAATATCCCGACAGGTTATGCCGATGGTTATCGCCGTGTGTTCAGTAATGCGGGGCACGTGCTGATCCGCGGCCAGCGGGTTCCGGTACTGGGTAAAACATCCATGAATACCGTGATCGTCGATGTAACCGATTTGCCGCAGGTTGCATCCGGTGATGAAGTGGTGCTGTTCGGTAAACAGGGAAATGCGCAGGTTAGTGCAGAAGAAGTCGAAGAAATTAGCGGCGCGTTGTTCACTGAAATGTCGATCCTCTGGGGGGCGACGAACAAACGCGTGATGGTCGATTAACACCTAAAACAGGAAGGGCTTCCGTTTCTCGCAGGAAGCCCTTTTACACAGCAAGCGCCGTTCTACTTAGCTCTCACTGACACTCTCTTTTCGCAATATTTTGAGCAGATCTTCCTTCAGGTGGAGTTTCTGTTTCTTAAGACGAACAATGTCCAAACTATACCCCCGACCATCCGAACCTTCCAGTCTGGAGATCTCATGATCAAGGCTGTTGTGTTTTTCGAATAAGGACAGAAAGCGAGGGTTCTCGGATTTCAGTCGGGAAATAAGGTCTCTGTATTCTGGAAACATACTTTCTCCCTGTTAGTGGACAAGAACGTGTATAAGAAATACACACCCACAGAGTACCCATTTGCTATACAGAAAAATGCGAACAGGATCGAGTAAATAGTGTACAGAGTCGTTACGAGGATGAATGCAGATACGGCTCCCCATCAGGAGAGCCGTAAAGGGCGTGATTAACGCATCTCGCGGTCGTCAACGTACTGACGTTTATCCGGCGCTGGCGGGAAGTACTGATACAGCCAGGTTTCGCTGATGGCGTCACCCTGACAACGCAGGAACATACGCATATCTACCGGATCGGTTGAGTCAGAAGTCGGATACCAGTCAAACTGAATGCGATAACCGTCGATAGGCTCCACGTAGAGGATCTCAATCTGTTTCGCTTCACCACTGGAGAGCGTAATCACCGGTTCAATGCCTTTCGGCGCAGCCGCTTTTAGATCGCCACCAACGAAGTCAACGGCAAAACGACGCGCCCATTTTTCCGGGTAATGCTCGCCCGGTGCCCATCCTTCCGGGAAGCCGCCCATGCCTGTCCGGGTCGCCATCACGCGAGCCAGCGGTGAACGCACCGGCGGTTGAGCGCTCCAGTACAGGCGATATTTGAATTCCAGCTCATCGCCGGCTTTGATCTTCTTGTCCGGCTGCCAGAAGCAGACAACGTTATCCAGCGTTTCGCCGGTCGTCGGGATCTCCATCAAACCGATGGTCCCCTTGCCCCACTGGTTGCGCGGTTCGACCCACAGACTTGGGCGCTTGTTATACCAGCCCATGATGTCCTGATAATGGGAGAAGTCGCGATCGAGTTGCAGCAAGCCAAACCCTTTCGGGTTGTTATCGGTATAGGCGTTGAACTGCAGCTTTTGCGGGTTATTCAGCGGACGGCAGATCCACTCGCCATTGCCCCGCCACATCGCCAGACGATCTGAGTCATGGATTTGCGGGTGAATAGTGTCGCACATCCGACGCTCATTGTTGCCGCAGCTGAACATGCTGGTCATCGGCGCAATGCCGAGCTGCTTGATGTCTTTGCGCGCATAGATGTGGTTTTGTACATCCATAATCACCTGCGTTTTCTCGCAGTGGATCACGAACTTGAATGCGCCGGTTACGCTTGGGCTGTCGAGAAGCGCATACACGGTAAAAGAGGTTGCGCCCGGTTTAACCGTTTCGAACCAGAAAGAGGTGAAATCAGGAAACTCTTCTTTACTGTCGGTGTAGGTATCTACCGCCAGACCACGGGCCGATAAACCGTACTGATAGGTGTCATCCACGGCGCGGAAATAGCTGGCGCCCAGGAAAGAAACGACATCGCGGCGGGCCAGTTCTGGCGCTTTAAACACGCGGAATCCAGCGAATCCGAGGTCAGTCTGCCCTTCCAATTGTTTGGTATCCACACCCGCGTCGTTGTATTTAAACAGTTCCGGACGGAAGTGAATTTCACGCGCCATATGCGTACTACCATCAACCGAGAACATGCGTACACGACGACGGAAGCCCATTCCCACGTGGAAGAACTGCGCATCAAGCTGACGATTTTCAACATTGTTCCACAGAGACTGCTCTGCGTCATATTGAATGCTGTTGTAGGCCTGCGGCGTCAGTTTCGCCAGCGTTTCCGGTAACGCGCGCGGTGCGCCGCCCCAGGGCTTCTGTGCTAAGTCATGGGCCATCGATTGCAGAACGGAAAAATCAAAACGTACGGTTTTTCCGTCTGCAATGTCAGACTCTGCCGCAAAGGCGGCGCGGGAAAAGAGTGATGCAATACCACTGGTTCCGCACACGGCGGCCATTGCCATTGAACCTTTAATAAATCGTCTGCGATTCATGCCTGAAAGTGAGTCCTTCTGGTCGTGTAAATGGTCCCGCGCCGGTCAAAATCAGCGGCAAGAGAGTGCACATTTCTGACCGCTCACTCTAGACAAAATTCATTAATAATCCAATTGTTGGTCGCCGATTATCTGTACAAAATCGAAAATATTTTATGTCGATGGGAACAGGCTGAATCCCATGTAAATTCCATTAAAGTAAACCACACCGACGTTTACTTCGCTCTTGAGCCTCCTGATATAGCGCAAACTCATCATAAACCGCGCAACCCAGCGCCTGTTCAAACGCGTCGCGGCTGGAATTTCCGTGGCTGCGAGCCTGTGTTTCATTGCCCAAATTGGACTGGAAAATTCCTGCGGCGCTCACCGGTAAAAAATCTTCGTAGGTGATGGGTTGCGCAACCAGCCAGCCCCGTTCAATAAGCGGCTGCGGATCGTCATCAGGGCGAATCGCCTGCCGATGCGCTTCACCCGATGGCGTCAGACGATAGCGGAACCAGGCTAGCCCCTGCTGGCGCAGCAGGAATTCGCTGTCCGGGAAGGCTTTGAACACCTCCTGAAGATGTAGCTGGTGCGTCAGATTGTCTTTCCCCGTTCCCGCTTTATTCAGCAATTCGTCGTACAACGCCCTACCTTTCGGCGTCAGGGCCACGCCGCGCTGTTCGATCTCACCAAAACGTGCCGTGTGAGTGCCGCGCATTTCACCGGCAAACAACACCGGTTCTTCCAGCGCTTTGAAACTGGTCTGACGCAATAAAATGGGCACCTCGCGGCGCGGCGGCCCTTCAATCAGTATTTTCGGTTCAATGCCGCATTCCGGCATCATCGACTGCACCCGGTCAATATCCAGCGTTCGCGGTGTCAGATGGTTGATATGACAACCGGGGAAGCACACCACATCAGCAATCAGCCGATGTTCGTTATGTAATGCGTGATAGGTCTCTTCATCGACCGTGGCGTGCTGATGCCAGCGGAATGTTTCCAGCGCTTCATGCACAAACTCTTGCGCCTGTTCAGTTGTAAAACTGCCCTGCGCATCAAATTCATCCAGCAGCTCGTGGCAACGGCGGGTGAAAATATCGCGTTTCGCGAGGATCTCAGCGGCTTTTTGCCGCAGCGCGGCGTTTTCGATTAGTTCGAGCCGTAATAACGAGGTGAATACCCGAAACGGGTTGCGCGATAGCGAGGCATCGTCGATGGGACGGAAGGCTGTGGAATGTACGGGGACGCCCGCCTGGGAGAGATCGTAATAACTCACCGGATACATGCCCATAACGGCAAACATCCGGCGCAGCGTAGAAAGCTCCTGCGCGGTACCCACTCGAATGGCGCCATGACGCTCAACGTTTAGCCGGGCCAGTTCATCCGCATTCGCCAGTTTTTCATGCAGCGTCGGATTATTTTCCAGTACCGCCAGATTCACATCAGCGACAAGTTCCAGCAACGTGCCGTACTGCGGGACTTCCTGCTGGTACATTGCTGACATTGCCTGCGAAAATTGTTCCCGAATCTCATCTGCCGTGATGGTGTTCGCCATAATGTCATGCCTCCAGTGAATATTACCTGGAGTGTAGAAAACGCCGCTGACTCCGGTGGGAAGAATTTACAAAGTGTGACCCCGCGTAAACTTCCCACCCATACAAAAGATGAACAGTACCTACTGGCGTGGTTTCAAATGACTTTCCAGCCAGGGCAGCATCTGTTTTTTACGGCTAAGCATACCTTCTACCTTGCAAGGCTGCGGGATGTCTGAAAGTTCTGATCCAGCAAACCACAGGCTGGTGTCACCCAGATTGATGTCGGTGAGCATCAGCACGACTAACGCAGCATTCTTTTCTTCTGCATAGCTCGCCATTTCCTGACGGAGATCGTCCAGCACCGCATCCACCTGTTGCAGCGCATACAGTTCAAGCTGCGCTACACAGACTGAATGTCCATGGATGGTGAAGGTTTTAATGTCTTTCTGCAGAAGTTCGCGGGCGCTCATCCCTTCCACGCTTGTTTTGGCTGACAGCAGGTCGCGGCTGAAAGCGTCAAGATCCACTCCGGTTTTTTGGGCCAGCGCATCAACCGCCTGACGATCGTCAGAGGTGGTCGTTGGTGAACGTAGCGTGACAGTGTCACTCAATACAGCACCGAGCAGTATAACAGCCTCAGAGGAAGATAACTGGTTGCGTTCATCCTCCGTCATCAGTTGCCACAGCAGGGTTGCGCTACTGCCGACGGGCTTCACCCACACTTCCGGTGGCAGACGGGTGACTAACCCACCGAGTCGGTGATGATCGATAATTCCCACCACGTTACTTTCGGTCAACGATTCCGGCCCCTGGGTAGGCTCGGTGAAATCGACCAGCCAGACATCACGATCGGTCAGTTCAAACGTCAACCGTTCAGGCATCGTCAGCCCCGCATGTTCAAAGATAAACTGCGTTTCGCGGTTAGGCTCGCCCAAACGCCATGCCGTCGCCTGCTGGCCACGTAAACTAAGCCAACGTGCCGTCATTGCGGCGGTGCAGATGGCATCACTATCGGGATTAAGGTGCCCTATTACATGTATCATTCATCAGTGCCTTGTGAAGAGAAATCGTTCAAAAGTAAACAATCACCAAAGTATAACGACTGGGCACACTCCCTTCCATGATCCCACTCCCCAGCAATGCTGTACAAAACATAAGCAAAATAAATCAGTTGTAAGTAAAACATGATAAATGTTAATAATATTTTGCTATCAGGTTATCAAAAACAAACAACTTTACTTGTCACCGATACGGCTCTGTTTTTAACATCGCTTATGGAAAAAAATGTTCTGTTCAATCAGCGCATTCGCTTGCGCCACCTTCATACTTTTGTCGCCGTTGCACAGCAGGGAACGTTGGGGCGCGCGGCTGAGACCCTTAACCTGAGCCAACCGGCTCTCTCCAAAACGCTAAATGAACTGGAGCAACTGACCGGGACCCGGCTCTTTGAGCGTGGCCGCCTTGGCGCGCAGTTAACGCTGCCCGGAGAACAGTTTCTTACCCACGCGGTAAGAGTGCTGGATGCGCTCAACACCGCCGGACAAGCGTTAAATCAGCGCGAAGAGTCGCAGACTGATGTAGTACGGATCGGGGCCTTACCCACCGCGGCACTGGGCATTCTGCCTGCGGTAATTGGTCCTTTCCACAAGCAGCAAATGGAGACCACGCTACAGGTCGCCACCATGAGCAATCCGATGATTCTGGCAGGTTTAAAATCCGGGGAAATCGACCTTGGCATTGGTCGCATGGCCGATCCAGAATTGATGGTCGGTCTGAATTATGAATTGTTGTTTCTGGAATCACTTAAACTGGTCGTGCGCCCTAACCATCCGCTGTTGCAGGAAACCATCACGTTAAGTCGGGTAATGGAGTGGTCGGTGGTGGTTTCGCCAAAAGGAACTGCACCTCGCCAGCACGCAGAAGCATTGTTGCAAAGTCAGGGTTGTAAAATGCCGCCAGGCTGCATTGAAACACTGTCAGCATCGCTTTCCCGCCAGCTGACGGTTGATTACGACTATGTGTGGTTTGTCCCTTCAGGCGCGGTTAGAGAAGATTTACGCCAGGCGACGCTGGTGTCGTTGCCGATACCTACCCACGGTGCGGGTGAACCCATCGGTATTCTTACCCGTGTCGATGTGCAACTCTCTCAGGCCGCGCAGATCCTTATCGCCGCAATACGCAAAACCGTACCGTTTTGATGCCAAATATTAAGGGACCATCAGGTCCCTTAATTTATTGTTAAAACGTTTCCCAGTTATCGCCACTGGCCGTTGCCGTCTGCGGACGCGATTGGTCAGGCGTAGTGGTTACGGGAGGGCGTTTAATTGCACTCGTTCCCGTTAAGCGAAATGTACCTACGGCTTCCGTTAAGCGCGCCGCCTGCTCTTCGAGAGATGCCGCCGCAGCCGATGCTTCTTCAACCAGCGAGGCATTTTGCTGCGTAACCTTATCCATTTCTGATATCGCCTGGCTCACCTGTACGATGCCCCGGCTCTGCTCATCAGAAGCCGCCGCAATTTCTAACATAATGTCGGTGACGCGTTTTACCGCATCGACAATATCCGTCATCGTATTGCCCGCCGCGACGACTTCTCCGGAGCCCTGATCAATCAGTCGGACCGATTCGCTGATCAATCCTTCAATCTCTTTTGCCGCCTGAGCGCTGCGGCTTGCCAGCGTACGGACCTCACTGGCCACCACTGCAAATCCACGCCCCTGCTCTCCTGCCCGCGCCGCCTCAACCGCCGCGTTCAGCGCCAGGATATTGGTCTGGAAAGCAATGCTATTAATCACGGCTGTGATTTCGGAGATTTTCTTCGAGCTCGTTGAGATATTGCCCATGGTTTTCACCACGCCAGAAACCATCTGACCGCCCCGACTGGCCTTGCCGGACGCATCTTCCGCCAGCTTGCTTGCGTGATGCGCGTTGTCGGCGTTTTGCTTCACCGTGGCGGTCAGCTCTTCCATGCTGGCTGCCGTTTGTTCAATCGCCGCAGCCTGTTGTTCAGTACGTGAAGACAGATCGGTATTACCCGCCGAAATCTCACTGGTACCGCGGTAGATTTCTTCCGCGCCCTGACGTACCGTGCCCACCGTTTTCCCCAACGATCGTTGCATTGCCTGTAGGTGACGGCTCAGGCGACCAATTTCGCTACGCCCGGTCGGTTCATCTTGCATCGTCAGATCGCCCTCGGAAATTTGCTCAATACGCTTGGCCGCGCGTAACAGAGGATGAATGACCGTGCGGCGCAGAACAATGAACGTCATTACGGTCAGCGCCAGCGCAAGAACGAATGCACCCAGCATAAAAGCCATGCCGAGTTGTGTACGCTGATGCGCCTGTTCGCTTAACTGGTTCGCCCTTGCGGTACGAATGTCGATCGCTTTTAACAATACCTTATTGTAAGCAGAGTCCAGCGGTCGGGCCTGTTCATTTTCATGGTTGATGATCGCTTCAAACATGCCGTTTTTAGCGTACTTCAGCATGGGCTGTAAGCCGTCGGTATAGGCTTTGAAGCTGGCGCTCAGTTCAGCATCTAGCGCTTCATCAGCAGACGTTTTTACCGCGCGTGACATATAAGCGTTAAAACCGTCCTGCGACTGCTTGATCCGTTTTTCTGCCTCGGCAATATTGGCCTTCATGTCATCCATTTCGGCAATACGGCTCGCCGCGCCGGCGTGGATCATATTGATACGCGCGGTGCGTAAGTGGTTAGAGCTGTTAGATAACCCCATCCTGACCTGAATCTCATCGGTCACATCGCGCTGATCGCGATCGGCCTGCATAAGAAAATAGCTTGCCAGCCCGGAACTTAAGGCGAACAGCAGAAGGATGCCACCGAGAATGGAGGAAAACAGCGGAACCAGCCGGATTTGATGCAGAAAGCCCAGTTTATGCTGGGCTTGCATCGATGTAGTGTTGTCCATGACCGTCGACTCTCTTGTAGGGTTTATGCGTGAAAACACGCCCGTTAGATAGTCATCGGCAATCCGGGAAGTTTACTTACCGTGAAAAGCGCCGGATTCGTCACACTTTCACAACATAATTCTAAAAAATTCAGGAAAGTGCCAGCGGTTAAATCCGCTGGCCAATGAATCAGTTATCGCCAAAGTGGATAACGGTACGGATGGACTTACCCTGATGCATTAAATCGAACGCTTCGTTAATCTGCTCTAGCGGTAAACGGTGGGTGATAAACGGATCCAACTGAATTTTCCCGCTCATTGCTTCTTCAACCATGCCAGGAAGCTGAGTGCGCCCTTTCACGCCGCCAAACGCGGAACCGCGCCAGACACGCCCGGTAACCAACTGGAACGGACGCGTTTTGATCTCTTGCCCTGCTCCCGCCACGCCAATGATGATGCTTTCGCCCCATCCTTTATGGCAACATTCCAGCGCTGCGCGCATCACGTTAACGTTGCCGATACATTCAAAGCTAAAATCCACGCCGCCGTCGGTAAGCTCGACGATCACATCCTGAATCGGTTTGTCGTAATCCTTCGGGTTGATGAAATCGGTCGCGCCCATTTCACCTGCCAGCTTAAATTTTTCCGGATTGGTATCAACGGCCAGAATACGCCCGGCTTTCGCTTGCACCGCGCCCTGAATTACCGCCAGGCCAATACCGCCCAGACCGAATACGGCTACGGTGTCGCCTTCTTTCACTTTTGCGGTGTTATGGACTGCTCCAATACCGGTGGTCACGCCACAACCCAGCAGACACACTTTGTCCAGCGGAGCCAGCGGGTTAACCTTCGCCAGAGAGATCTCCGCGCAAACGGTGTATTCGCTGAAGGTGCTGGTGCCCATATAGTGATAAATCGGCTCACCGTTATACGAGAAGCGCGTTGTGCCATCCGGCATCAGACCTTTGCCCTGGGTCGCACGTACGGCCTGGCACAAGTTGGTTTTACCCGATTTACAGAACTTACACTCGCCGCACTCTGCGGTGTACAGCGGGATCACATGATCGCCCGGTTTCAGACTGGTAACGCCTTCGCCTACTTCAACCACAATGCCACCACCTTCATGGCCAAGTACCGCCGGGAATACGCCTTCCGGATCGTCGCCAGAGAGCGTAAAGGCGTCGGTGTGGCACACGCCGGTATGGGTAATTTTAACCAGCACTTCACCTTTCTTTGGCGGTGCGACGTCGATTTCGACAATTTTTAACGGTTGGCCGGGGCCGAATGCAACTGCTGCACGTGATTTCATTTGTCTCTTCCCATTATTGCGAGGTGATGGTGTTATTTTAGATAAGCACGCAGAAGATGGCCGATTTCAGCCATGCGCACAGCACGCTGATCTGGCGTAGTTTCCCCGCTGACCAGCTCGTCTTTCAGATGGATCTCAACCATTTCGCCCATCAGGCCATTGGATGCACCGCGCACGGCGGCAATTTGCTGCAGGATAGCCAGACACGGTTCGCCGGACTCCAGTGCGCGCTCAAGCGCATCAACCTGACCGCGAATACGGCGTACACGGGTGAGAATGCGTTTCTTGTCTTCAGGTGAATGCGGCATACGCCCTCCAAATACTATAGGGGGGTATACTATCAGATTTGTTATTTGGCTGTAAAATATATGACTACTGATTATGTTAACGCATTGATTTTTATTATATTAGTTTGAACAACACTCTGATTGGCTTTAACTGTGTCAGATGCTCCCAAAGATTATGTAGATTAATAAGGCCTGCCTGAGCCAGTATTGCCAGGGTGATCATCAATGTGGACGCGGTAATCACAAGCATCAAACGACTAATATTTTTCTGGATCCTGATCTGCTGCTTTTCCCGTTTATCTTCAGATTCCCATGAAACAATTGTTGAAATAGCCTTGCCTTGTATATAATATTTTTCATCACTAAATCTGACATCCTCTGTAATTACAAGTGACTGGAGCAGCAGAAAGACCTTCCTCCTGAAATCTTCATTCTTGATATGTTTATACCAAAGCGTCCCGTACAATAGATCAACAACCTCATCACATGTTACTCCAGTGTGAGTTTTCTCTGGCGATTGATGTACATATTCGTTCACCAGCATCTGTAGCAACATTATACGATCAAGTCCACTCAACGCCTTGTTACTGGCGAATGAAGAAAAGAGATTGCTTTTTGCTCTCGTCAGAGCATTTTTTACATAAGCAATACGTGTAAAATAATTTATTGCAAAAAGAAAAATCGAATCAAACCTTAACGGACCTTGCTTTCTCCAATGAATAATCTCAACATTCATTTTTTCAATATCATTGAGTGGAAGGTTTATTTTCTCCATATAGGCGTGCTGCTCAGCATGCCATTTTTCAAGCACAACATTTTTGCCTCTTAGACTCACAAGCTGATATTTTTCTTGTTTTACATCCGAAAAATAAACACCATAGTAATTATATACTTGATCATCCACATGATTTTTCAGAGTAAACCGTGGCAGAAAATAACGCCATAATCTACCTTTAGCTCTCGAAACTAAGGATTCTATGAACATAATTGCGCTCTAACATCTTTAATTTGTCACAGTTAATGATAGTTCACTGTGCGAATAAAAAAGCCCTCCCCCATTCGATAATGTGGAGGGCTTTTGTACACCGATTTAGTGCCTATCAGTGATCTCAACAACGACATGGCGATCTGGAGCAAGGCAATTAATCAGCTGCTGTCCGGTCTGCCCATCACAACTGGATCCTGTGACAGAATCACTCGAACCATGTCCTTGTGCAGTAATATTTGCAGCCGGCATGCCTAACGCGACTAATTCATCGGCAACAGCCTGAGCGCGCTGGGCTGACAGTTGCTGGTTATAATCTGCGGCTCCGGTGCGATCGCTATAGCCAATAACAACGGTCGCTTTGTCTTTGGCCGGTTGCAGACCGGGATTTCGGTATAACTGCGCAATCGCCGCTTTCCCTTCTGGGGTTAATGCTGCTGAATCATAACCAAACATCACATCAGATTTTAAGTTAAAACGCTGAGGTTCAGGCGCAGGAGTTGCGGCAACTGCCGGTGCAGGCGTAACCTCCGCGTCGTCATGCTGGCCAAAGCGATATGACAACCCAGCGGTAACGGAACTAACATCACTCGATACGCCAATCTGGTTTTCATTACCCACGTTACTCACCCATTGGTATTCCACGCGACCAGCCCAGTTCTTGTTAAAGGCATATTCCGTACCGACAGCCACAACCGGACGCACACCGGTATCAAAGCGGTTATTGCCTTTAATATCTGACTCCGCGCGATATCCCATTGCCCCTGCACGGCCGTAGAGATCCCAATTATCTGTCAGACCATAACTTGCCTTCAAAGATAATTGCAGGCCCTGACTTTTCATTTGAGAACCAGATGCGCCATTTTTACCGTTGAATTGCATATTGCCTAAATAGTCATAACCGCCTTCAACTGCCAGCCATGGAGTAATCTGATAGCCTGTAAATACACCACCACCGACGTTATCGCTATCAAAACCAACATCACCATATTTATTACCATTAGCCCCCGTTTGCTGGCTTGCGCTGGTATCAAAGTAATGCGACCAACCAAATTTCCCACCAGCATACCAGGTTCCCGCATCCGCGGCGGCAAATGCCGTAGTCGCGGTCAGCGCATTTGCAATAATGAGTGTAATAAGCGTCTTTTTCATAAATTTCCTATTATAGACTTGCCGTTTGTCAGTTAGTTATCTGTTAGTCGGCGCTACAATAAGATTTTTAATGAAGGCTGATAATCGTTTTTTTATTTATTTCTGGACAGTTTTAGAATCGCTCTGGACGCTTATTTACGATAACAATGGCTATCCCACCCGCAGTAAATCGCTATATCTCGTTGTATAACGCGGTGAAAGCATATCTCGCTTCATTGCCCACGGTTGTTGTATACCTTGTCCGGCAAAATAGAGTGTTCCTTTACCCTTTTCAGCATTGAGTGTATCCAGAACGGCCATCAGCTTATCGCTGTTATGCCGTGGAACGTTGTCATCAAAAAGATTCAACTGTGCAACGCCTGAGCTAAAAAAATCGCCCAGCATGACCCCTGCTTTTTGATAACGTTGTCCCTCTCGCCATATTGCGTCCAGGCTACGTGTGGCCGCCCTTATAATTTCCCGACTATCCTGGGTTGGTGTCAGCAGTTTTATCGATGCGCTGTTACCGTAATACGGCTCATTCAGGGAAAATGGGCTGGTTTTGATAAACGTAGAGATAAACCGGCAGAACTGGTGCTCTCTGCGTAGCTTTTCCGCAGCACGTGCAGCATAGGTACAAATAGACTCTCTCATCGCATTGTAATCCGTAAGTTTTTCACCAAACGATCTTGAACAAATGATCTCCTGCTTAACTGGCGCAAACTCCTCCAGCGCCAGGCAAGGTTCACCGCGCAACTCCCGCACAGTGCGCTCAAGCACCACATTGAAATGTTTGCGGATAAAGCGAATATCGGTATCCGCCAGGTCGCAGAC
Source organism: Citrobacter sp. C13 (assembly GCF_014596815.2). Taxonomy (NCBI): domain Bacteria; kingdom Pseudomonadati; phylum Pseudomonadota; class Gammaproteobacteria; order Enterobacterales; family Enterobacteriaceae; genus Citrobacter; species Citrobacter sp. C13. The sequence continues at coordinate 2,361,967 of NZ_CP115024.1, read as the reverse complement.
CGTTTTAATGCCCATAGCATCCAGTTTTTTACTGATACGGCGCCCGACACCCCAGACTTCATCAACCGGAAGCGCAGCCATCAGCTTACGCTGGCGCTCAATATTCGAGAGATCAACCACCCCGCCAGTCTGTTCCTGCCACTTTTTGGCCGCATGGTTCGCCAGCTTGGCCAGGGTTTTGGTCTGGGCGATACCGACCCCAACCTTAAGATGTGTTTTCTGTAAAATGGTTTCTCTGATTTCCCGACCAAAATCCGTAAGATCCCTGCAGTTTCGCACGCCGGTTAAATCACAAAAGGCTTCATCGATACTGTATATTTCCACGCGTGGAGACAGCTCCTCCAGAATCGACATCACCCTGCTGCTCATATCCGCATACAGCTCGTAGTTCGAACTAAAGCAGAACACGCCGCAGCGCCTGAACAGATCTTTCTGTTTGAAGTATGGCGCGCCCATATTGACGCCAAGCGCCTTCGCTTCCGCGCTGCTGGCAATGACACAGCCATCGTTATTTGAAAGAACAACAACGGGTTTACCTTTCAGGTCCGGTCGGAATGCCGATTCACAACTGGCATAAAACGAATTAACATCCACCAGCGCAAACATAATCAGCCCGCGGCTTTGATGATAAATGTCACAACGCCAAATATATCCAGCGTGTCCTCACTGCCGATCATGATCGGCGCGTAGGCGCTGTTCTCTGGCTTCAGCATCACCACCGGATGCAATTGCAGGCGCTTAACGGTGAATTCGCCTTCAATAGCAGCAATCACAATATCTCCGTGGGCCGCTTTTCTGGCACTGTCGACTACCAGCAAGTCGCCAGCACCGATCCCTGCCCCCATCATGGAGTCGCCAGACGATTTAACAAAATAGGTTGCGCTGGGATGCTGCACCAACAGGTCGTTAAGATCGATACGTTTCTCAACGTAATCCTGCGCCGGAGAAGGAAAACCGCAGGGCACGAGATCGCTAAATAGCGGGAATTGTTTGATTTCGCGATGTTCTACTGGCTGGAAAAACAACATAATAATCTGCCTCTCATGCAACTGTATTTATATACAGTAGTTTTAATGAGGACAGTGATCAAGTGACAGACGTGGCGAACTGAGCGTTGTTTAATCATCTTGCCGGTAAGCGTTTATGCTATCTGGAAAAATAATTTTCGGTTTTATTCCACAGAAGAAAGTACAAATTTTCGCGACATGTACTCAGCCGGAATGATAACGACTACGGCGCCCTGAAAGCGCGTATAGTGGCGTACTAAAATCATTAAAACGGACACATTATGACCACCGCAGGGAAAAGTCATCCGCTGGCCATTGGCGGCCTCATCACCTTAACGCTCATCTGGAGCTACAGCTGGATCGCGATGAAACAGGTCACGCACTACATCGGCGCGTTCGACTTCACCGCACTACGCTGTTCTTTTGGCGCATTATTGTTATTCATCGTTCTGTTACTGCGTGGCCGAGGAATGCGCCCGACACCTTTCGGCTATACGTTAGCGATCGCCTTACTACAAACATGCGGCATGGTTGGATTATCACAATGGGCGCTAGTCAGCGGCGGCGCAGGTAAAGTAGCCATACTGAGTTATACCATGCCATTCTGGGTGGTGATTATGGCCGCCATTTTCCTCGGTGAACGCATGCGGCGTTTACAGTATTTCGCCATTGCCGTGGCAGCTGCGGGATTATTGCTGGTTTTACAGCCATGGCAACTGAACTTTGCCTCAATGCAGAGCGCGCTACTGGCGATCCTTTCTGGGATCAGTTGGGGGGCCAGCGCGATTGTCGCCAAGCGAATGTATACCCGCCATCCGAATATCGATCTGTTAGCGCTGACCGCATGGCAGATGCTGTATGCCGCGCTGGTGATGAGCCTGGTGGCCTGGCTGGTTCCACAGCGAGATCCAGACTGGCAACCTGTCGTTTTCTGGGCATTAGCTTATAGCGCCGTGCTGGCGACGGCGCTGGCATGGAGTTTATGGCTGTTTGTGTTGCGTAACTTACCAGCCAGTATTGCCAGCTTAAGTACGCTGGCGGTACCTGTCTGTGGCGTTCTGTTTTCCTGGTGGTTGCTGGGTGAAGAGCCTGGTGTTGTTGAAGGCTGCGGTATTGTGCTGATTGTTGTTGCGCTAGCTATCGTCAGCCTGAAAAAACGCGTCTCCCAGGTTCAAAGCGTACGAAAAGCACCACCCTGCGAAAATTAATCGGCTAAAAAAATGCCCCACATTGCGGGGCGTTATATCAGGAGCGTTTACGCGGCATCATGCGCAACAGCGTATTATCCTTCCAGAAATAGTGATGCATCAGGGCGGCAACGGCATGCAGACCAATAACAAAATAACCCAGGTTTGCCAGCGTCACGTGCCAGGACTTCAGCATATCCACTAAATCAAAGTTGGCCTCTGCTGCATGCGGCATAACGATGCCGAATGCAATCCACGGGTTACCCCGGTTGTACATCATCACCAGCCCAATAATCGGCAGGACAATAAACAACAGATAGATAACCAGATGCCCCAGATGCGCCATGCCGGTCATCATTGGCTTCGGTTTCGGCACAATCGGCGGAGCCGGGTATTTCAGCCTGACCAGCAAACGCGCCACCATCAGCGTTAAAATAGTGATACCGCAGGAGACGTGCACCATGTTGAACAAGGGGCGATAGCTGCGCGGGAAAAATCCGCGAAACTCCATGGCACTGTAGGCCACAATAACCAACAAAAAGACCAGCCAGTGAATACCGATTTGCAGGCCAGAATACTTATTCCCCATAACACTTCCTGAATAAAAACAATAATGCGTCAACATAACGGGCTTTTGTTAAAAATTCATTAACTTTTGTTCACCCATTTTCAGTCGCTTACGCTTAACCGCAAGAACCGCTATTGCCGAGGATGCCTGTCTGGACTAAGCCTGGTAGGGAAAATATGTCGTACCGCCTCATCCTGACAGGAGAAAACCATGAGTAAAATTGGCATTAACGGTTTTGGTCGTATCGGTCGTCTGGTATTGCGTCGACTACTGGAAGTCAAAAGCAACGTGGAGGTTGTGGCCATTAATGACCTCACCTCACCTAAAATTCTCGCCTATCTGTTAAAGCACGATTCAAACTACGGCCCGTTTCCCTGGAGCATCGACTTTACCGAAGACGCGCTGATTGTCGACGGTAAAAAAATCGCGGTTTACGCGGAAAAAGAGGCCAAAAATATCCCATGGAAAACCACTGGCGCTGAGATAATCATCGAATGCACCGGTTTTTATACCTCGACAGAAAAAGCCAACGCGCACCTGGATGCAGGGGCCAAAAAAGTGCTGATATCCGCCCCGGCTGGCGACATGAAGACCATTGTCTTTAACGTCAACGACGACACAATGGATGCGAACGATCGGATTATCTCGGTCGCATCGTGCACCACCAACTGCCTGGCACCGATGGCGAAAGCGCTGCACGACAGCTTCGGTATTCAGCTTGGCACTATGACCACCATCCACGCCTACACAGGAACGCAGTCGCTGGTTGATGGTCCACGCGGGAAAGATCTGCGCGCCTCGCGGGCAGCAGCAGAGAACATCATTCCCCATACCACAGGTGCCGCCAAGGCCATTGGTCTGGTTATTCCGGCGTTGAGCGGAAAATTAAAAGGCCATGCCCAGCGTGTTCCGGTGAAAACAGGATCTGTCACGGAACTGGTATCGATATTGGGGAAAAAAGTCACTGCTGAAGAGGTCAACAACGCGCTGAAAAAAGCCACGCAAAATAATGAGTCGTTTGGTTATACCGACGAGGAAATCGTCTCGTCAGATGTCATTGGCTCGCATTTCGGTTCGGTATTTGATGCAACACAAACCGAGATTACCGAAGTGGGCGATCTGCAACTGGTAAAAACCGTCGCCTGGTACGATAACGAATACGGTTTTGTCACCCAGCTTATTCGTACGCTGGATAAATTTATCAAGCTCTAATATTCTGGCGGAGGTCCGCCTCCGCCCTCTTTCATTTCCCGCGAATTCAATACGTTGTGAGTCTCTCCCCGTTTTCGATTCACTGACTGTGCTATAGCTAACCTTTGCCACTGAGGGAGCATAGTAATGGAAACACTGAGTCGTGAAACGTTAGAAAACATGATGGAACAAGCCGTTGCCCACGCAACCACCGTCTCATTCTGGCCGCAGAGTGAAGCCCCCGGAGCAAAAAACAGCGATGCGATCTTTACGCCAGAACCCCGACATACAGGAACATCTCAGTATGATCGTGCTGTCACCGGTATTCGCGCCCCGGAAATTACCGTTTATGCCCCCGAAAAACCTAACGGCGTAGGGATCCTTGTTACACCGGGAGGTTCTTACCGTCGCGTGGTGATGGATAAAGAAGGCAGCGTACTGGCACCATTCTTTAACGCCCGCGGTTATACCCTGTTTGTGATGACCTACCGCATGCCGGGTGATGGCCATGAGGAAGGTGCAAACGCGCCGCTGGCCGATGCCCAGCGCGCCATGCGCTACATTCGTGCCAACGCCCATGAATGGAAAATTAACCCTGATCGTATCGGTGTGTTGGGCTTCTCTTCCGGTGGTCACGTGGCCGCCAGTCTGGGAACCCGGTTTGCCGAACCGGTTTATACACCGATTGATAGCATAGACGAGCAACCAACGCGTCCTGCGTTCATGGCGTTGGTCTACCCGGTGATTACTCTGCGCGAAGACATCGGTCACCCGGGCTCTCGTCTTGAGCTGGTTGGCGCTACGCCCGAAAAGGAAGATCTGCGCCACTATTCTCTGGAAGAACGCGTGGATAGCACAACGCCGCCGACGTTCCTGCTACACGCCATCGACGATCCGGCGGTGAAGGTGGAAAACAGCCTGGTTTTCTTTAATGCGCTACGTGAGCAGGGCGTTCCGGTCGAAATGCATCTGTTTGAACGCGGTAAGCACGGATTTGGTATTCGCGATGCGCAAGGGTTACCGCTGGCCATCTGGCCAGAAATGATGATGAACTGGATCGCCACCAAAGTGTGAGAATTGCGCCGGGTGGCGTACAGGCTCACCCGGCGAAAAACTTAAGACTGCAAATACACTACCTGTGTTTGCAGGTATTCATTCAGACCGTGTTTACCATCTGCCCCGCCAATCCCGGACTTGCGCCAGCCAGCGTGGAAGCCCTGCATCGCCTCGAAGTTTTCGCGATTAATATAGGTTTCGCCAAACTTCAGCCCCTTAATCGCCTTCATTGCCGTATTCAGATTCTGCGTATAGATCGATGAGGTCAGTCCGTAGTCGCTGTCATTGGCCATCGTCAGCGCCTGTTCCAGCGTATCAAATGCCACCACCGGCAGCACCGGACCAAACGTCTCCTCGTGCATAATCGCCATATCCTGGCGCACGTCTAACAGTAACGTCGGCGGATAGTAATAACCTTTACCGGCAACTGCTTTACCACCCAGCACCACACGGGCGCCTTCCTGCACCGCTCGCTCGACTTTTTGCTCTACACGCTCCAGCGCAGCGGCATTAATCAGCGGCCCCATCGCAATGTCATTGCGTTCGGCCGGATTGCCAAACTGCACTGCTTTCATCGCCTCGCCCAGACGATTAACGAACTGGTCATAGATACCTTTCTGAACGTACACACGCTCGGCACAGTTGCATACCTGTCCGGTATTGATTACCCGCGAGTCAACAATGGCCTTCACCGCCAGCTCAAGGTCAGCATCGTCCATCACGATAGCCGGAGCTTTACCACCCAACTCCAGACAAACTTTAGTGATGTTTTTGGCCGCTGCAGCCATAATTTTCTCACCTGCGCCGACGCTACCGGTCATGCTCACCATGGCGACCTTCGGGTTTCCGGCCAGCTCCTGACCGACCGTTTCACCGCGTCCCAGCACCAGGTTAAAGACTCCGCGCGGTAAACCAATGTCATCAACAATTTTGGCAAAGGCGATGGCGTTATTCGGTGTGAATTCACTCGGCTTAATGACGATGGTATTCCCCGTCAGCAAGGCGGGAGCCAGTTTGCGGGCAATCAGGAAAAACGGGAAGTTCCACGGTAGAATGCCCGTCGTCACGCCCAGTGCACGCTTAAACAGCAGGATATTCTCACCCGGGCGATCGCTTTGCAGGATCTCGCCTTCATAGCGACGCGCCCACTCCGCCATGTAATCGATATAGTCGGCGGTAAACGCGACTTCAACGTCAGCCAGTTGTTGAATTTTTCCACCTTCCGCCACAATCAACGCACTGATTTCATCGGCTCGCTGGCGGATACCTGCAGAAATTTTGCGTAACCAGTTTGCCCGTTCAATGGCAGGCAACGCTTCCCATTGCGGCTGAGCGCGATCCGCAGCATCGATCGCTTTACGCGCATCTTCGGCACGCCCATCGGGAATACGCGAGATAATCTCTTCCGTGGCCGGATTGACGACATCAATCCAGGCGTCATCGTGCCAGGTCACAAACTGCCCATCGATATACATAGGATGTTGTACGGGTACTGACATGCGGCTCTCCTGTGATTGATTTGTTTTTAACAAGTAAAACTATTGTTAATTAATATCAATCATGCATGACGCATTATCGCTGGAGTGGCGGTTCTGTGAACTGCTTCATAAAAGCATCTGGAAAAGTGATGATGAAGAGAAAAAACGGGTGGGCTTTCTGCCCGTTTGCCATAAAACGCCGACAAACGGGCAGCAAAAATTACAGAGAACGGCTCTCCAGTAAGTCGGTCAGCGCGGTATCATTTTTTAGCTGCTGCCAGGCTTGCTCAACGTCCTGGGGAATATCAACATGTACGATAAAATCGTGTCCACAGGGCCCATACCCGGCAGCATCATCCCGCAGGCGCGGAAGTTCACCGGTAATGAGAGAAAGATAGCGGTCTACCGACCACAGACCTTCTGCCGCGGGCACAAAATCCACGCCGTTGTGCTGTTGGGCCAGTTCAGGAATGAAACCAGGGAAACTCAACCAGCGCGGCGCATGTTGCTCATCGCGGGTTACGCGCTGAAACGTGGCCATTGTGCGGCGTTGCATAGTGGGATCCTGCACCACAATGACGGTATGAATGCTTTCTGCCGCCTGATTCAGTAACGCACAGCTAAATCGGGCATTTTCACCGCAGTTTGTCGACTGATCTTCCACCCAAATTTTCTCACCTGGAATTTGCCAGAACTGGTGAGCAATATCGGCAAGGATTGCCGCTTCCGCGCGCCCGGTAGTACGAATGATGTTATAACGCGGATGCTGGGCAATCGCATCATACAGAAAGCGCGTGGAATGACCGATACCACCGCTAATCAGCAAGGGAACCTGTTGCTCTTTCGCGATCCGACAAGCAGCGTCGATGGTCGGAATAACCGCGTTCCCTGCCAGAATCACGCAATCTGACTGAACGGAGATATTCCCCGTAAAATCATTCTGCGCCAGCCATCGCCCTACGGTATTGATAGCCGCAAGAGTGGTTGCGGAAAGTGTCGGAAACTGACTCATATTGATGACTCCTGGTGTTTATCTTTACCGGGTACAGATGCCGGATGGCGACTACGCTTCATCCGGCCTACGGCCCTGCACCGATTTATCCCGAAATCTGCTCCATCGCCTGCAGAATACGTTTATCGGAGATCGGATACGGTGTACCAAGCTGCTGGGCAAAATAGCTGACGCGCAGCTCTTCTATCATCCAGCGGATCTCTTTGACATCGGCATCTTGACGGCGCGCGGGAGACAGTTTATTGAACCATTGCTGCCAGGCCTGCTGCACACTGTCCACTTTCAGCATCTGTGCACGGTCACGGTGCGGATCGATAGCCAGTTTTTCCAGACGTTTTTCAATAGCCTGCAAATAACGCAACGTATCGCCCAGGCGTTTGAAACCGTTGCCGGTAACAAACCCGCGATACACCAGTCCGCCCATTTGCGATTTGATATCCGCAAGACCCAGCGCCATGGTCATATCCACGCGCCCTTTCAGACGTTTGTTGATATTAAACACTGCGGTCAGGATCTGTTCGACCTGCTTCGCAATCTCCACCACCGTATCGTTCAGTTCAGCCCGCACTTTCTCATGCAACGCCGCGAAGCCTTCTTCGGTCCACACCGGACCACCGTTGGCGTCAATTAACTGATCCACACCGCAGGAGATACAGTCGTCAATCAAATCCAGAACTTTACCGTACGGGTTAAAGTACAGCCCCAGCTTGGCTTTATTGGGCAGCTTCTCATGCAAGTATTTGATTGGTGAAGGAATATTCAGTAGCAATAAGCGGCGTAAACCGCACCACATCGCCTGCTGTTGTTCCAGCGGATTATCAAACAGTTTGATGGCAACGCTGTCACGCTCATCGACCAGCGCCGGCCACGCTTTCACCTTATAGTTACCGCGTTTTTGTTCGTAACTTTCCGGAAGCTGGCCGAAGCTCCAGATGTGCAATCCACTCTGTTCGATACCGTCATCGGCCACCGCAGACAATGTTTCCTGAACTTTGCCCTTCAGCGCATCTTTCAAATCCTGTAGCGAACGCCCTTCCTGCAGCTTCTTGTTCTTATCATCCACCACCCGGAAGGTGATTTTTAGGTGATCGGGCACCTGTTCCCAGTGCCAGTCTTCACGGTCAACGGTAACGCCGGTCATGCGGCGCAGTTCACGCTCCAGCGAGTCCAGCAGCGGCAGTTCCAGCGGTGTGACGCGGCCTAAAAACGCTTCCGCATAGTTCGGCGCGGGCACAAAGTTACGGCGTACCGGTTTTGGTAACGACTTAATCAGGGCTATCACCAGTTCGCGGCGCAGTCCCGGGATTTGCCATTCAAAACCGCTCTCGTCGATCTGATTGAGCAGCGGGAGTGGAATATGTACGGTCACACCGTCCGCATCGGCTCCGGGTTCGAACTGGTAGCTCAGGCGCAGCTTAAGGTTACCCTGATACCAGAAGTTCGGATAATCCAGCTTACTGATTTTCTCTGCGCCCTCTTTGATGAGCATGCTCTTTTCAAAGTTGAGCAGATCCGGTGTTTCACGGCTGACCTTTTTCCACCAGCTATCAAAGTGACGAGCAGAAACTACGTCATGGCTGATGCGCTGGTCGTAGAACTCAAACATCGTTTCGTCATCGACGAGAATGTCGCGGCGGCGCGATTTATGCTCCAGCTCTTCGATTTCATTGCGCAGTTTCAGGTTGTCGCGGAAGAAGGCGTGACGAGTCTGCCAGTCGCCCTCCACCAGCGCGTGGCGGATAAACAGCTCACGGCACAGCGCCGGATCAATCTGGCTGTAATTCACCTTACGGGCCGCAACAATCGGTAAGCCGTAGACGGTGACTTTTTCTGTCGCCATCACAGCACCCTGCGCGCGCTCCCAGTGAGGTTCACTGTATGAACGTTTGATCAGATGCTGGGCTACCGGTTCCACCCATTCAGGATCGATACGCGCGGCAATACGTCCCCACAGGCGGCTGGTTTCTACCAGCTCTGCCACCATCGTCCACTTCGGCGGTTTTTTGAATAAACCCGACCCCGGAAAGATCGAGAAGCGAGCGTTACGCGCCCCGGTAAACTCCTGTTTATCGGTATCTTTCATCCCGATATGCGACAGTAAACCGGTCAGCAACGCGACGTGGATCTCCCGATATTCAGCAGGTTCGCTGTTAACCGGAATACCCAACTCTTTCACCACCTGGCGAAGTTGCGTGTAGATATCCTGCCACTCGCGCACGCGCAGGTAGTTCAGGAAATCGACTTTGCACTGGCGACGGAACTGGTTTGACGACAGTGCTTTTTGCTGCTCGCCGAGATAGTTCCACAGATTCACAAATGCAAGAAAATCAGACTCTTTGTCGTGGAAGCGGCGATGTTTCTCGTCGGAAGCCTGCTGCTTGTCCATCGGACGCTCGCGCGGATCCTGAATGGACAGCGCCGAGGTAATGATCATCGCCTCACGCACACAGCCATGTTTTTGCGCTTCCAGCACCATGCGTGCCAGGCGCGGGTCCACCGGCAGTTGCGACAGCTGACGGCCCAACGGCGTTAACTTGTAAGCGGTTGCCTGTTCGTCGGTGGTTATCGCCCCCAGCTCTTCGAGCAGACGTACACCGTCCTGAATATTGCGCTTATCCGGCGCTTCAACAAACGGGAACGCCGCGATATCGCCAAGCCCCAACGCGGTCATCTGCAAAATAACGGATGCCAGGTTGGTACGCAGGATCTCCGGGTCGGTAAACTCCGGACGCGACAGGAAATCGTCTTCGGAATACAGACGAATACAGATCCCTTCCGAAACACGACCGCAACGGCCTTTACGCTGGTTGGCAGAGGCCTGCGACACTGGTTCAATCGGCAAGCGCTGAACTTTAGTGCGGTAACTGTAGCGACTGATACGCGCGGTGCCCGGATCAATTACGTATTTGATTCCCGGAACGGTCAGCGACGTTTCCGCCACGTTGGTCGCCAGCACGATACGGCGACCGCTGTGCGACTGGAACACGCGGTTCTGTTCGCTGTTTGAAAGACGCGCATACAGCGGCAGCACTTCGGTGTGGCGTAAATCCAGCTTATTCAGGGCATCGGCGGTATCACGGATTTCACGTTCGCCGCTCATGAAGATCAGAATATCGCCAGGCCCTTCACGTCCCAGTTCATCTACGGCATCAAAAATTGCCTGCAGTTGGTCACGCTCAGTGTCATCTGCATCTTCAACAATCGGGCGATAGCGCACTTCCACTGGATACGTTCGGCCGGAGACTTCGATAATCGGCGCGTTATTGAAATGCTTTGAAAAACGTTCAGGATCGATGGTCGCCGACGTGATGATAATTTTTAGATCCGGGCGACGCGGTAGAAGTTCTTTCAGATAGCCGAGCAGAAAATCGATATTCAGACTGCGTTCATGCGCTTCATCGATGATGATGGTGTCGTACTGCATTAGCAGCCGATCCTGTTGGATTTCCGCCAGCAGGATACCGTCCGTCATCAGCTTGACCATAGTGTTATCACTGACATGATCGCTGAAACGAACTTTATAACCAATACAGCCGCCAGGCTCGGTCTGCAGCTCTTCCGCAATACGGTTCGCCACGGTGCGCGCCGCCAGACGACGCGGCTGGGTATGGCCTATCAGCCCTTTTACCCCGCGCCCCAGTTCCATACAGATTTTGGGTAACTGGGTGGTTTTCCCCGATCCGGTCTCACCGGCGACAATCACCACCTGATGATCGCGAATTGCCTCCAGAATATCCTGTTTTTTCTGGCTTACGGGCAGGTTTTCCGGATAGCTGATTTCCGGACGCGCCGCTTCACGCAGCACAACTTTACCGGCTGCCTGTTCAATCTCTTTCGCCATCTCCTGGTAAATGGCCTGTTGTGCATCAGGATTTTTAACCTTCTTCACACCATGCAGACGGCGGGCAAAACGCTGTCTGTCACGCAGCATCAGTGAGTCCAGCTGTTGCTGCAACATGTTGAAGGTTAATTTTTGTTGTTCTGTCATAGCGTTAAAAGGCAGTGCTCTGCCGGGTTAAATCTCTTTTAGATGATGGGTATAGAGTACCACATCGGCGCTTTTCATGTGTTGTTCAATAATTTCGAACATAGGATTCGATATATTGCGCTATCACTGCGACAGGATTGTGAATAAAGTGTCAACAAGCAACGGGGCACTCCCCCTTCAAACACATAAAAGGAAACACCCATGAGCAAGGTATTAGTTCTTAAATCCAGTATTCTGGCAGGGTACTCTCAGTCTGGTCAGTTGTCTGATTATTTTGTTGAACAGTGGCGTGAAAAGCACTCTGCTGATGAAATCACTGTCCGTGACCTGGCTGCAAATCCTGTACCGGTACTGGATGGCGAACTGGTGGGTGCGATGCGCCCGAGCGATACACCGCTGACACCGCGTCAGCAAGAAGCGCTGGCGCTGTCCGATGAGCTGATTGCTGAGCTGAAAGCGCATGATGTGATTGTTATCGCCGCGCCGATGTACAACTTCAACATCCCAACGCAGCTGAAAAACTACTTTGACCTGATTGCCCGCGCCGGTGTGACTTTCCGTTATACCGAGAAAGGCCCGGAAGGTCTGGTGACAGGTAAACGCGCGGTGGTGCTGACCAGCCGTGGTGGTATTCATAAAGACACACCAACCGACCTGATCACGCCGTACCTGAACGTATTCCTGGGCTTTATCGGCATCACCGACGTGAATGTCGTCTTTGCTGAAGGTATTGCTTACGGCCCGGAAGTGGCGTCTAAAGCACAGTCCGACGCGAAAGCCGCTATCGACAGCGTGGTAGCTGCCTGATAATTCCCCCTCTCACCATCCGGTGGGAGGGTTTCTCCGACACTTACTTCTTTCCCTGCATCTGTATCTGTTTGCCGTGAATGCGATTAATATCACGCCAGATGGTTGCATAATCCCTGCATTTCGCCAGATTCTCTTCCCAGCAATGAAGCAAAAATTGTTCAGGCTCCGCGACATCCCGGCTTAACAGCTTGAATACCCAACGATTCCAGACGTACCACTTGAGAAGCCACATGATTTCACCCCACGACGCGACCGGTGTTGGACTATACCAGCATCCATTTTATGCCGTGTGGCAACTATTGCGATGTCGATGAATAATTCAGCGTCGTGTCCCTCTGGCTGTGTGAAGAGAAGGTTTACTCTTTTCTCAGCCACTTACCATTTATACCCTGGACGTATTCACCCGGTTTAGCGCGAGCAACCAGCTTTTGCCCGGCCATTTTTGCCACTTCATCTGGAGGAATATTATTGCTCTCAGCCAGTTGCTGATAGCTGGCGTGGCGCGCTTTATTAATCTCACTCACCAGCGCCTGCGTTTCGGCATCGGTTTGCAATGCAACCAGATAGCCATTGAGCGTTTCCCCTACTCGACCCTGCGTTCTGGCTTCATTCAGGGTCAATGCCCACGCATTGCTACTGAGTAAACTCAGGACGACCAGCGCCACTGCAAACTGTTTTCTCATCATGACCTCAGAACAAATCGCTGCGCGATTTCAATAAGCTTTCGACGTCTTTATCAACTTTGATATGGATCTCATGCTCGATTTTGACGTTCATATTAATGGTGATGGGCTCTTTTGGCGCAGCCACTTCGATTCTGGGAGTGCACCCTACCAGCAGAGATGAAGCCAGCAGACCCAGCATGGCAGCTATCGTTTTCATTGTTGTTCCTCACATTCCTTGCCTTCCGGGCAATGGGTTTCCGGCAGCGCTGCATTTTGTTCAAGCCATGCCTGTAAATTGTCGCCAAAACGCAAACTGCGCCATAGCGTAAAGACGTTTTCTTCGTGGGTATAATTCAAATTAACCGTACCTACTTTGCCATCCACCCGACTATTGCCAGTCACGGTTGACTGCATGGTTAAGACACCGAGGTTATCCAGATTTATTTTCGTCCACGAATGGCTTATTTCCATATAACGCAGCCAGTTAATGGCCGCCCCCGCAGCCATGTTATCTTTGACAACCGCATCCGCAGTGTCCTTATCAATACGCAACGTCATCGGCCCTGGATTAGTCAACCAGCCGTCTTTAATGATCCATTTTTCGTTATCCAGCCATAATGGCAACGCGCCACTGACCGGGCCAGACATGGCGAACTGTTTGGGGTTAACCGCGCTGATAAGCTCGCTGGAAGAGATATTCTGCACTCGCAATAAGGCCGGGTCGTGCTGCGGCATTCGCAGTTGCTGCATGATGATTTTGCCCCCCAGCAGGTCGGCGCTGACATCGCTCAACAGTAACGGGTTGTTTTCACTCCAGGGGTACGCCCCCTGCAGATCGGCGGCGATATTCTTCACCGTCACCTGATTGACCACTTCCGCAATACGCAGTGAAATAGGTCCACGCGTACCCAGCTGCCATGCACCTTCACTAAACCGGAAAGGCAATACAAAATCGACACCGTTGATTTGGTTGTCGGGCATCCAGGCGCTACCGCCTTTTAACACTCCATGACCGCCCGCTTCAAAGCCCTGCTCCGGGGCTGCCGAAAACGCGACCTGCGCATACAGCTCACCTTCTCGTAGCTTCATTTTCCAGTCAGGTGGGACCAGAGGCTGGAATACGGTGAGCGATTGTTTTGGCCACCAGGCCTGTCCGCGCAGGCGGATACCGTCCCAACGACCATTCAGCTGTACGGGCCCAATCGCCCCCGCGTGAAGCTGGCCTTTGAACTGGAAAATTGTCGGATCGCTACCTTCCACGCTGAACTTCAGCGTCGATGGTGGTAACACGCTTCCCCCGGTGAAGGTGGTGCTCCCTGCGTCCAGCGACAGTGCGCCGCTAAATGTTGGTTTGGTTGCATCACGCACCCAGACTATCGGTTCGTCCATCACCAGACGTGGGTTTTCCACCTTCATCGTGCCGTATTGCAGATGATCAAATCCGGTGGAAAGATCAAATAGCTTCAGGGTGTTGTCATGCCATTCCCCTTTACCCGCCACGTCCCAGCGCGCATGCATCGGCGTAAAGCTGCCTTCACCCCAATATCGCCATTGCCAACGCCCGGCATCAGGAAGAAAATCATTTGCCAGGCCATCCAGATGCAGTTCAAAGCCCCCCATCTGGTTTTCATGCGCACGTAAAATAGCCTGCAGACGGCCATCCACGCCGCGTTGTGTGACTTTTACACCTGCCAACGGCCAGCGAATCTCGTCAATATCCAGCGAATCAATCACCCTCCCACGTGAGCGCAGCAGCGCCCCTGGCTCGAAAGCCAATTGCGGATCGTACAGACTTCCGGTGAGTCTGGCGGGTAATTTCGCGTAGAAGATCAGATCGCCCTGTTTCGCTTCACCGGTCAACTGTAGCGGCATATCGCTACTATCCATACCAAGCTTACCTGGCCCCAGCGTTAATACGGCGTTTCCTTTACCGGCATCGCCATGCGTCAGAATGTTCAGACGCCCGCTCACCACCGCGTTTTCCAGTCCGGCCTGCCAGTTTTCAACCTTCATGCCCAGCCGGCCACTTAACGGGAATCCCTGATAAGGCCAGTTCCAGCGTCCGTCGCTGATGGTCAGTTGCTGGCGTGTTATTTCCCACGGAAGGTCAAGCAGCGGATCGGCATTATCCCGCGCCATCACGATCAGTTGTCCGCTGTTTTGTTGCCACTCCAGTTCGGCGTCCACAAGCGTAGGCTCTTGCGGCAAACTTAACGTCGCAACCGCATGACCGCTTACCGGTAGTCCATCGGGCACCAGTGGCATCGTAAATTCACCGACCAGTTTTACTGGCGGCTGGCCTTCAAATGCCGCAACATCCAGCTCCGTTACCGTGAGGTTTTGCCCGTGCAAACGCCCCTGAAATTTAACTTTTTCACCCTGGTAACGCAGCTGTTGAGTAGAGGGAGTGAGCGAGAGTGACAGTTTTCCCTGCCATTCCTGCCATGGAGAAAGGATAAGTTTGTCGATGTTAATCCAGGTATTGGGCAGCATTGACTGCCATTCAGCCAGCGTTTTAGGCGCTACCGGCGATGGCTCTGCCTGCGGCAATTTGGCCAGGCAAGCTGAATCCAACTCAATGGTACCGACATTCAGCGCCCAGCGGCTGGGGTGAGACAGATCCGCCTGAGTGATGCGTGCTAGCGGGCAATCTTCAACCAGATAGCGGAGTTCAGGTATATGCAACCCATGCCGTGTCAGCCGCGGGCTCTCATCCAGCGCGATGCGTGTTCCAACGGGTAACCAGATACCCACCAACGTAGGCACCCACAGGCCAAGCGTCATCACTAGCGTCAGCGGCACGAGAATCAATAATAAGAGGAGTGCCAGAACGGCTTTATATTTACCCTTCATGGGTAGTTAATATCCTGATTTAGCGAAAATTTAAGCCGGTTTAGGCCTGTATTGTGGCATGTTTAACTGGATATGCCCACATTAAGGATAGATAACCGATTTACAGGCACGCTGTTACACGTGCCGTCGGGGATATTAAGATTCAGACTCAATGAGGCCTCAGTTGTCCATCGCTATGTTTAGGTCCGATACGACCTGCTTCTATCAGAATTTCCTCAATGAGTTCTTCGAGGCACTCCCTACCATGATGATCGCAGACCAGATGTACCTGCCGGGAAATCTCATCAGGTTTCATACCATCGCATAATGCCGCCTTGAGCATTAGGGTGGCCCATCGTTTTGCTTCAGAGTGAGTCAGCATAACCCCTCCCGATAATTGCTACCTGTATAAGCGTAGCTGTCCGGATGTGATTCGGCTGGCTTTTTACCTGCCGCGATATTCGGGTGTTGAGTTGGATAGAAAAATATCCGGTTGTTGAAATTGTGTAACCTGCCCACACTAACAACAGATACGCTGAAATTATTCATTACGCCTATGACTATCAATAACTTTTTAGATTTTGTAAAATAATTTGAATTGAATTAATGTGACGTCAAAATCACTGGAGAAAGTCTTATGAAACTCGCCATCTATAGTACAAAACAGTACGACAAGAAGTATCTGCAGCAGGTTAACGAGGCTTTTGGTTTTGAACTTGAATTCTTTGACTTTCTGTTGACGGAAAAAACAGCCAAAACCGCCAATGGCTGCGAAGCCGTGTGCATTTTCGTCAACGACGATGGCAGCCGCCCCGTTCTGGAAGAACTGAAAAAGCATGGCGTGAAATATATCGCGCTGCGCTGCGCCGGGTTCAATAACGTCGATCTCGACGCAGCAAAAGAGCTGGGTCTGCAGGTGGTGCGTGTTCCAGCTTATTCACCAGAAGCCGTCGCTGAGCATGCGATTGGCATGATGATGACGCTGAATCGCCGTATTCACCGCGCCTATCAGCGTACCCGTGATGCTAACTTCTCTCTTGAGGGACTGACCGGTTTTACTATGTATGGCAAAACCGCTGGGGTGATCGGTACCGGCAAAATCGGTATTGCTGCGCTGCGGATCCTGAAAGGTTTTGGTATGCGTCTGCTGGCGTTCGATCCTTACCCGAGCGCTGCTGCGCTGGAGCTAGGCGTTGAATATGTCGATCTTAAAACGCTGTTTGCCGAGTCCGATGTCATCTCTCTGCACTGCCCGTTAACACCGGAGAATTATCATCTGCTCAATCACGAAGCCTTTGAGCAAATGAAAAACGGCGTGATGGTCATTAACACCAGTCGTGGTGCATTGATCGACTCACAAGCCGCTATCGATGCGCTGAAAAACCAGAAAATTGGTTCTCTGGGTATGGACGTGTACGAGAACGAACGCGATCTGTTCTTTGAAGATAAATCTAATGACGTCATTCAGGATGATGTATTCCGTCGTCTCTCAGCCTGTCATAACGTGTTGTTCACCGGACATCAGGCATTCCTGACAGCTGAAGCGTTGACCAGTATTTCTGAGACTACGCTACAGAATCTGGCACAAATATCCAAAGGCGAGACCTGTCCAAACGCCCTCTTCTAATCTCTGTGCTCCCCTGACGTCAGGGGGGCATTTTCAGACAATCACCGATGATAAAACATTCAGTATCATTATTATATTGAATATATTCCCGTCACAAACGTAGAGAAATTTAATGAAGAAAGTTGTCACGTTGATTGCGCTCAGCATGCTGATGGCTGGCTGTGTGAGCAATGGAAAAGTTTCCGTCAATCGCGAACAGTTGCAGCATCACCGCTTCGTTTTGCAAAGCGTGAATGGTAAAGCCGTCACCGCCACCAACAACCCACCTGAGTTAAGTTTTGGCGAAAACATGACGGTATCAGGCAAGATGTGTAATCAATTCCACGGCCAGGGCAAGCTGTCCGACGGTGAGTTGAAGGTAAAAGATATGGCTATGACGCGTATGATGTGCGCCGATCCGCAGCTTAACGCGCTCGACGGGATCGTCAGCGAAATGTTTAAGCAAGGCGCACAGGTCGATCTAACTGCTGACCAGTTAACGCTGGCGACAGCAGAACAAACGCTGACGTATAAACTCGCGGATTTAATGTAGGAAACGCGGAGACTCAGTAGCTCCCACAACTTCCGGCGGCAAGCGACTGCTCACTACAGCGTTTGCCGTTGGGTAGCGCGCATATCCCGATGGCTGAACCATCCAGTTGACGAGCAACAGAGAGCGAACCGCCAATCATGGCGCAATTAGCTTCTCCAGAACTGGACATTGCTGCCTTCATGCCCGGTGCGACATGCGCGGCGGTTGCCTGCTGAACAGGTTCGCTGCTACAAGCCGATAATAATAACGCGGCACATCCTACCCAAAACGCTGCGCGCATCTTACTCCCCTCTGAATATTAACCAAACGACACAGCCATAAATAATAGGCAGCGGAAACACCGCCGTCGAGAGGCAAAATACGCATTTATGCGCACTGTTTACATTTTCTGGCAATTTTTTGCCTGCTCCTTTGATCAAACCATTCATTCTGTTTATTCCAAGGACACAAAAGCGAAAATCTCTCTTTAGCGCTTTTGCTAAAATAGAAAGATAACAACCAGGATTCGCCGCCGTTATGCGAGTCCCTCTTTTTGCGCAATGTAAGGGTGTCAGTATGATCACAATTGACGGTAATGGTGCGGTTGCTTCAGTCGCATTTCGTACCAGCGAGGTTATCGCCATCTACCCGATTACGCCCAGTTCGACGATGGCTGAGCAGGCGGATGCCTGGGCCGGGAACGGGCTTAAGAACGTGTGGGGGGATACCCCTCGCGTCGTAGAAATGCAGTCAGAAGGCGGCGCGATCGCAACCGTTCATGGCGCGTTGCAGACAGGTGCGCTCTCTACGTCGTTTACCTCATCGCAGGGCCTGTTGCTGATGATCCCAACGCTGTACAAACTGGCCGGTCAGTTGACCCCGTTTGTACTGCACGTTGCGGCTCGTACAATTGCTACTCACGCATTATCAATCTTTGGCGATCATTCCGACGTGATGGCGGTGCGCCAGACAGGATGTGCGATGCTGTGTGCCAGCAGCGTTCAGGAGGCACAGGACTTTGCGCTGATTTCGCAAATAGCTACCCTGAAAAGCCGGGTTCCGTTTATTCATTTCTTTGATGGTTTCCGGACATCCCATGAAATCAATAAAATTGTGCCACTGGCCGACGACACGATCCTCGGACTGATGCCGCAGGCGGAAATCGATGCTCATCGCGCTCGGGCGCTTAATCCTGAGCATCCAGTTATTCGCGGTACGTCTGCGAACCCGGACACCTATTTCCAGTCACGCGAGGCAACAAACCCGTGGTACAACGCGGTTTACGATCATGTAGAACAGGCGATGAATGATTTCGCCGCAGCGACAGGTCGCCAGTACCAGCCATTTGAATATTACGGCCATCCTCAGGCTGAGCGCGTCATTATCTTAATGGGCTCGGCGATTGGAACCTGTGAAGAAGTCGTTGAAGATCTGCTGGCGCGTGGCGAGAAAGTTGGCGTTCTGAAAGTGCGTCTGTTCCGTCCATTCTCTGCCAGACATTTACTGCGCGCGCTGCCGGAAACCGTACGCAGCATCGCCGTCCTGGATCGCACGAAAGAGCCCGGCGCACAGGCAGAACCGTTATATCTGGATGTGATGACCGCATTGGCGGAAGCCTTCAACTGTGGCGAGCGAGAAACGCTACCGCGAGTGATTGGCGGACGTTATGGCCTTTCTTCCAAAGAGTTTGGTCCAGAGTGCGTGATGGCGGTCTTTAATGAGCTGAGCAGCGCGAAGCCGAAACCTCGCTTTACTGTCGGTATCTATGATGATGTCACCAACTTGTCGCTACCGTTACCAGAAAACACCCTGCCCGGTACAGCTAAGCTCGAAGCGCTGTTTTACGGGCTGGGCAGCGACGGTAGCGTGTCAGCCACCAAAAACAATATCAAGATTATTGGTAACTCTACGCCATGGTATGCACAGGGTTATTTCGTCTATGACTCGAAAAAAGCAGGCGGTCTGACGGTTTCCCACCTGCGCGTCAGCGAGCAGCCTATTCGATCGGCGTATCTGGTGTCGCAAGCCGATTTTGTTGGCTGTCACCAGCTGCAATTTATCGATAAGTATCAGATGGTCGAGCGCCTGAAACCAGGCGGTATCTTCCTGCTTAATACCCCTTACAACGTGGATGAAGTCTGGGCGCGTTTGCCGCAGGAAGTTCAGGCAGTACTGAATCAGAAGAAGGCCCGTTTCTATGTGATTAATGCGGCCAAAATCGCTCGCGAATGCGGTCTGGCAGCGCGTATTAACACCGTTATGCAAATGGCATTCTTCCATTTGACACAAATCTTACCCGGCGACAGCGCGTTGGCTGAATTGCAGGGTGCGATTGCAAAAAGTTACAGCAGTAAAGGACAGGACCTGGTTGAACGTAACTGGCAGGCTCTGGCCCTGGCGCGTGAATCCGTCGCCGAAGTGGCACTCCAGCCGGTTGATCCGCACAGCGCAAACCGCCCACCGGTGGTTTCTGATGCCGCACCTGATTTCGTGAAAACCGTCACCGCGGCAATGCTCGCCGGTCTGGGTGATGCCCTTCCCGTATCCGCGCTGCCGCCAGACGGCACCTGGCCAATGGGCACCACGCGTTGGGAAAAACGCAATATCGCCGAAGAGATCCCCATCTGGAAGGAAGAGCTGTGTACCCAGTGTAACCACTGCGTTGCCGCTTGCCCGCACTCGGCAATCCGCGCCAAAGTGGTTTCACCTGAAGCGATGGAAAACGCTCCTGCCAGCCTGCATTCTCTGGATGTGAAATCTCGCGATATGCGCGGTCAGAAGTATGTCCTGCAGGTTGCACCAGAGGATTGCACCGGCTGTAATCTGTGTGTCGAAGTTTGCCCGGCGAAAGATCGCCAGAACCCGGAAATCAAGGCTATCAATATGATGTCGCGCCTTGAGCATGTTGAAGAAGAAAAAGTTAACTATGACTTCTTCCTCAATCTGCCGGAGATCGACCGCAGCAAGCTTGAACGCATTGATATCCGTACCTCGCAGTTAATCACTCCGCTGTTTGAATATTCCGGCGCCTGTTCTGGCTGTGGTGAAACGCCGTATATCAAACTGCTTACGCAGCTATATGGCGACCGCATGCTGATCGCTAACGCGACCGGCTGTTCATCAATTTATGGCGGTAACCTCCCCTCAACGCCGTATACCACCGATGCCAACGGCCGTGGACCTGCGTGGGCAAACTCTCTGTTCGAAGATAACGCCGAGTTTGGTCTGGGCTTCCGTCTGACGGTGGATCAACACCGTGTGCGCGTCATGCGGTTACTGGAACAGTTTGCCGATAATATTCCGGCTGAACTGAACGATGCCCTGCATGCTGAAGCGACGCCAGAAGTACGTCGTGAACAAGTTGCAGCGCTGCGCCAGCATCTGAAAGATGTTGAAGGTGCGCAGCAACTGTTAACCGATGCCGACGCGTTAGTTGAGAAGTCCATCTGGCTGATTGGCGGCGATGGCTGGGCTTACGATATTGGTTTTGGCGGGCTGGATCACGTCCTGAGTCTGACCGAGAACGTCAATATTCTGGTACTTGATACTCAGTGTTACTCCAACACAGGCGGACAAGCGTCGAAAGCCACGCCGCTCGGGGCGGTTACCAAATTTGGTGAACATGGCAAGAGCAAGGCACGCAAAGATCTGGGCGTCAGTATGATGATGTACGGACATGTTTATGTCGCGCAGATTTCTCTGGGTGCCCAGTTGAATCAGACGGTAAAAGCTATCCAGGAAGCGGAAGCCTATCCGGGTCCGTCGCTGATTATCGCCTATAGCCCATGTGAAGAGCATGGCTATGATCTCGCGCTAAGCCACGATCAGATGCGTCAGCTGACGGCAACCGGATTCTGGCCGCTATACCGCTTTGACCCGCGTCGTGCAGACGACGGTAAATTGCCGCTGGCGCTGGACTCTCGCCCACCGTCAGACGCGCTGGCTGAAACATTGCTTAACGAGCAGCGCTTCCGCCGCCTGAATGCCCAACAGCCAGAAGTTGCAGAACAACTTTGGAAAGACGCCGCAGCTGATTTGCAAAAACGCTATGACTTCCTGGCCCAACTGGCGGGTAAAGCAGAAAAGAGCGGTACCGAGTAACACCTTTCGTTCAGCATTAAGCTGGAATCAAAAAAAAGCCCGAACAGTTGTTCGGGCTTGTCAATTTATTCGCTGGCTAATTAATAATTCCCATCAATATACCAACGAAAAATAAAACGTGACAATAAAGGCATATAACACGCGCAGAATAGCCCAACACAATTCACTTGTATAATTTTTATTTTATATATATCCGATATACACATTCACGAAAATTATCATTATTTCCGTAGAATTATTTATTTAAGGTTTTACTTAAGACGTAACAATTCATATTTATCTCTTTACGGAACTTCTCCTTTAGCATGCTTTTACTCCCTACATGGGTAGTCACAGGTTAATAAAAAAACTAAAGGATTATTTCAATGAACAGAAAAGTACTGGCTCTCGTAATTCCTGCCCTGCTGGCTGCAGGCGCGGCTCACGCTGCTGAAGTTTACAATAAAGACGGCAACAAATTAGATCTATATGGCAAAGTAGACGGCCTGCATTATTTCTCTGACGACGCTAACAGCGATGGCGATCAGACTTATATGCGTATGGGCTTCAAAGGCGAAACTCAGGTTAACGATATGATCACCGGTTATGGCCAGTGGGAATATCAGATTCAGGCCAACGGCACCGAAGGCGATAAAGGCGACTCCTGGACTCGTCTGGCATTCGCAGGTATTAAAGTCGGCGACTACGGTTCATTCGACTACGGCCGTAACTACGGCGTCATGTACGACGTTGAAGGCTGGACCGATATGCTGCCAGAATTCGGTGGCGACTCTTACACCAAAGCAGACAACTTCATGACCGGTCGTGCAAACGGTGTTGCAACCTACCGTAACACCGACTTCTTTGGTCTGGTTGACGGTCTGAACGTTGCGCTGCAGTACCAGGGTGCGAACGAAAATCAGTCACCAGAGCAAGAAGGCACCAATAACGGTGGCGACGATCGTAACATGAAGAACTCTAACGGTGACGGCTTCGGTATCTCCTCTACCTACGATCTGGGTATGGGCGTGAGCTTCGGTGCCGCATACACTTCTTCTGACCGTACTAACGAGCAGGTAAACCATTCGACTGCAGGGGGTGATAAAGCTGACGCATGGACTGCTGGTCTGAAATACGACGCGAACAATATCTACCTGGCAACTATGTACTCTGAAACCCGCAATATGACTCCGTATGGTGGTTCTGACGGTAGTGATAATACTATTGCCAACAAAACTCAGAACTTTGAAGTGACTGCGCAATACCAGTTCGACTTCGTTCTGCGTCCGGAGGTTTCTTTCCTGATGTCTAAAGGTAAGGATCTGTCCTTGTCCGGAAATGCGGCAAATCCTGCAGGAACTAGCGGCGATAAAGATCTGGTTAAATATGCTTCTGTAGGCGCTACTTACTACTTCAACAAAAACTTCTCCACCTACGTTGATTACAAAATCAACCTGCTGGACGAAGACGACAGCTTCTATGCTGGCAATGACATCTCTACTGATGACACTGTAGCACTGGGTATGGGTTACCAGTTCTAATCCGTCAGCCCGCTGGCAACAGCGGGCTCTCTTTATGTTCTAACAATTCTGTTTTATCCAGATCAAAACATTATATCTGTTGCGCTAAAACACATCTCTGATAGATGATATCTTGCATTAAGGTCTGCAGTAGAGGATACCTGCAATGAATCATCATCCTGTAAAATCATCCCGTATTGCATCCGTCGGCTATGACGAATCCTCTTGCACGCTAGAAATTCGCTTTCACCAGTTGGCTACGCTGCAATATCAACAGGTCCCTGCCCGTATTTTTCGTGATTTCCTGATCGTGGTCTCTAAAGGCCGATTTTACGATGGGGTAATAAAAGGCAAATTTCCTGAAATCAAAATAAAGTGATGCCAAAATGTGATCGTTGTCATTGTACATAAAGTGCCATTACGCGGTAAGCTTTAGGTGGATACTTAAACAGGAGGTTTTATGAACAGAACGATTCTTGTACCCATCGATATTTCAGACTCAGAATTAACTCAACGCGTTATTGCCCATGTTGAAGCAGAAGCAAAGATTGACGATGCGCAGGTTCATTTTTTGACCGTCATTCCGTCATTGCCCTATTACGCTTCCCTGGGACTGGCCTACTCGGCAGAGTTACCGGCCATGGACGATCTGAAAGCCGAAGCGAAATCTCAACTGGAAGAGATTATCAAGAAGTTCAATATCCCAACGGACCGAGTGCACGTTCATGTCGCAGAAGGTGCGCCGAAAGACAAGATTCTTGAGATCGCCAAAAAATTACCGGCCGATATGGTCATTATTGCCTCACACCGACCTGACATCACCACCTACCTGCTGGGCTCTAACGCCGCAGCCGTGGTGCGTCATGCGGAGTGTTCGGTACTGGTAGTCCGCTAAACTGTCTGGCCCGCACATTGTTGCGGGCTTTTTGTTTCTACCTCTTATCTCCCACAATTCCTGCCCTAAATGTGCTGACATTTTTCCCGCTTATCCGTACCATACACGCCACAGTTTTTATATCAGACTTCTTTTGCCGGACGATCCGGCGTGATGCATACTCTTCTGATGCCACACTATGAATTGAGCCTCTATTAAATGTCGCAAAATCAAGATATTAGTAAGAAAGAACAATACAACCTGAACAAATTGCAAAAACGTCTGCGTCGTAACGTCGGCGAAGCCATTGCCGACTTCAATATGATCGAAGACGGCGATCGCATTATGGTGTGTCTTTCCGGCGGGAAAGACAGCTATACCATGCTGGAGATCCTGCGTAATTTGCAGCAAAGCGCCCCGATCAGTTTTTCCTTAGTTGCGGTTAACCTCGATCAGAAACAACCCGGCTTCCCGGAGCACATTCTGCCGGAGTATCTGGAACAGCTGGGCGTTGAGTACAAGATTGTAGAAGAAAACACTTACGGGATCGTCAAAGATAAAATCCCTGAAGGCAAAACGACCTGCTCGCTCTGCTCTCGCCTGCGTCGCGGCATTCTGTACCGTACGGCAACCGAATTAGGTGCCACCAAGATTGCGCTCGGCCACCATCGCGACGACATCCTGCAAACGCTGTTTTTAAATATGTTCTACGGCGGGAAAATGAAAGGCATGCCGCCGAAGCTGATGAGTGATGACGGTAAGCACATCGTGATCCGCCCGCTGGCTTACTGTCGTGAGAAAGATATCGGGCGTTTCTCCGAAGCGAAAGGTTTCCCAATTATTCCGTGCAACCTATGCGGCTCACAGCCTAACCTACAGCGTCAGGTCATTGCTGACATGCTGCGTGACTGGGATAAACGCTATCCAGGTCGTATTGAAACTATGTTCAGTGCGATGCAGAACGTTGTACCTTCACATCTGAGCGATATCAATCTGTTCGATTTTAAAGGCATTAAGCACGGTTCAGAGGTTGTGGACGGCGGTGATTTAGCGTTCGATCGTGAAGAGATCCCGCTGCAACCTGCGGGCTGGCAGCCAGAAGAAGATGATGCTCAACTGGATGAATTACGCCTGAACGTGGTGGAAGTGAAGTAAGCGTCTGTCAGGCCTACAACGTGCATAAGCGCCTGTAGGCCTGATAAGCGGAGCGCCATCAGGCGCCCCAACGGGCAGTTATTTCAGTAACCGAACCCGGCAAGTCTTGCCTTTAATCTTACCGTTTTGTAATTGCTTCCACGCCTTGTGCGCTATGTTCTGGCGAACGGCGACATAGACGTGTGCCGGATGAACGGCAATTTTGCCGATATCGGCGCCATCCAGGCCAATATCACCGGTCAAAGCCCCCAGAACATCGCCAGGACGCATTTTAGCCTTTTTACCACCATCAATGCATAACGTCGCCATCTCTGCTTCCAGCGGCAGAATTGACACGTTAGCTGGCGCAGGCAGCCAGTTCAGCTTCAATTGCAACATTTCAGAAAGAATATTGGCACGCTGTGCTTCTTCCGGCGCACAGAAACTAATCGCCAGACCGCTGTTACCGGCACGCGCGGTACGTCCGATACGATGGACGTGGACTTCCGGATCCCACGCCAGTTCGAAGTTAACTACCAGCTCAAGCGATTTGATATCCAGGCCACGTGCGGCTACATCGGTGGCAACCAGGACGCGCGCGCTACCGTTGGCAAAACGAACCAACGTCTGATCGCGATCGCGCTGCTCCAGGTCGCCATGTAATGACAGTGCGCTTTGCCCTGCCGCATTCAGTGCATCACAAACGGCCTGACAATCTTTTTTGGTATTACAAAAAACCACGCACGAGGCAGGCTGATGCTGGCTGAGTAGCTTTTGCAGCAGCGGAATTTTTCCGTGGCTGGAGGTTTCGAAAAACTGCTGTTCAATCGCCGGTAACGCATCGACTGTATCAATTTCAATCGTTAATGGATTTTGTTGTACCCGGCCACTGATTGCAGCAATGGCTTCCGGCCAGGTTGCGGAAAATAGTAGGGTCTGACGTGACGCTGGCGCAAAGCGGATCACATCATCAATCGCATCGCTAAAGCCCATATCCAGCATGCGGTCGGCTTCATCCATAACCAGCGTATTCAGGGCATCCAGAGAAACGGTGCCTTTTTGCAGGTGGTCAAGTAAACGACCCGGTGTGGCAACAATAATATGTGGTGCATGTTGCAGGGAGTCACGCTGTGCACCAAAAGGTTGCCCACCGCACAGCGTTAAGATCTTGGTGTTTGGCAGGAAGCGCGCTAAACGACGCAGTTCACCCGCTACCTGGTCGGCAAGCTCTCGCGTTGGGCACAGCACCAGAGACTGCGTCTGAAACAGCGCAGCATCAATATGCTGTAATAGCCCAAGACCAAAAGCGGCCGTTTTGCCACTGCCGGTTTTAGCCTGCACGCGAACATCTTTACCCGCCAGAATTGCCGGTAATGCAGCAGCCTGAACAGGCGTCATTTCAAGATAACCCAGCTCGTTAAGGTTCTCGAGTTGAGCAGCAGGTAAAACATTCAGGGTTGAAAAAGCGGTCACAATTTAATCTCGCGGTAAAAACTCACATTCAGCAGGCGCGTATCCTCGCAGATCTGTGCCCGTGATGCGACAATTTAATCGGTTCTTCATCCGGCGGCGGATCCGGCATCGGCTGCGGACGAGGTATGGGATCGGGAATGGGAACCGGATCGGTCGGTAGCGAATCAGTGTGCGACGTTGCAATCAGACAGGTCATATACCCCTCCAGTCATTCAGGTTGACTCTTTTAGGGTATACGCTGATTTCCTGCAGGCAAAAAAAAGCCGACTAATCTAAGTCGGCGTCGTACGAATCAATTGTGCTATGCAGTAATTCAAAAAAGGAAGTAAGACAATATGGAGCGCAACGCCCATCGCTTGACGTTGCATTCACCTGCGAGAGAGATATTGCCCCGAATAGGTAGATGGTTTATTGACTTCGCTCAAAAATCAGGACGTTTTCATGCGCAAAAGCCACTAAAAAACGTTGTTGTTACAACCATTTACTACGATGCAACCATAAAGTAACACCACCAATCAGGACCACTAACAGAATACAAAAGAGTGAGAAACCAAACTGCCAACCACCGCCGGGGATACCGCCGAGGTTGACGCCGAAAAGCCCAGTTAAAAATGTGCTGGGAAGAAAAACCATTGCCATCAATGACATTGTATACGTTCGGCGAGCCAGAGACTCCTGCATCACCTGCGCAATTTCATCCGCCATAATACCGGTCCGGGCAATACAGGCGTCTATTTCATCCAGCCCTCTCCCCAGCCTGTCAGCGATATCCTGCATCCGTCTCCGATGGTCGTCGGTCATCCAGGGTAAACGTTCACTCGCCAGACGCGCATAAACATCTCTCTGAGGAGCCATATAACGTCGCATTACAATCAACTGTTTGCGCAGCAATGCCAGGAAGCCGCGTGGGGGAATTTGTTGATCGAGCAAGTTATCTTCCAGATCGATAATTTTGTCGTGCAGTTGTTCGATAAATTCGCTGGCATGGTCGGTGAGCGCATCACAAACATCCACCAGCCAACTGCCACAATCAGCCGGTCCTGTCCCTTCCTGGAGATCGCTGACCACATCATCCAGCGCCAGCACTTTGCGCTGGCGGGTTGAGACAATCAGACGTTCATCCATATATAAACGCATCGCCACCAGTTGGTCAGGTCGCTCATCGGTGCTGCCGTTGATACAGCGCAGTGTAATCAACGTACCTTCCCCGACTCTGCTGACGCGTGGGCGCGTACTTTCGCCTGCCAGCGCATCACGCACATTATTGGGAAGTAAAGGCGTTGTCGCCAGCCATTGCGCGCTTTCAGGATGGGTATAATTAAGATGTAGCCAACAGGGATGCTGACTGTCGATAACATCGTTATCTTCCAAGGGTTTCACCCCACCCCGGCCATCCAACAGCCAGGCAAACACGGCATCCGGCACATTAACATCCGTTCCCTTAATGGCTTCCACAGCGCCTCCACAATCATTCAGCTTTTTTCGTTAGTCTAGCCGTCAGAATATGTTAAGCAATATCTCATTGTCCCATTGTGCTGAAATGATTCATAAAAGTATCAGGTAATACAAAAAGCGCCGACGAATGCGACGCTTGCATCTAGATGGCCTGTTAAGCCCGCTGCCATCTCTCTGACTCAAGAGTGTTACTTAAGCGAAATTTATGCGTTCGCGACTGGAGATCAATCACCTGGTTTTTCAGGATACCTGAGGAATCAGAAAGCTCATCAACCATAATGGCATTACTTTGGGTTACATTCTCCAGTTCGGCCAGTGCATGAGTAATTCTGATAATTCCTTTCTCCTGCTCCTGTGTAGTGGTTAATATCTCGCCCATCAATTGGTTTAATTGACCGGCACCACCGACAATGTCATGCATATTTTTTTCTGCTTCACGGACAATAGCTGCACCTTGCTGAACATTGTGATGGGTTTGGGCAATCAGTTGCTTAATATTCTTAGCAGCATCTGCACTACGGTGTGCGAGCATTCTTACCTCACCGGCCACCACGGAAAAACCTTTGCCATGTTCACCGGCCCTCGCCGCTTCCACGGCAGCATTCAATGCCAGAATATTTGTCTGGAATGCGATACCATCGATCAGCGTAATAATTTCCGTCATCTGCTGGGCACATTCGGTGATTGATCGCATATTTGTTGCAACCTGCACCATTAATTCTCCACCCTGAATGGCGCATTGCGTGGCAACTGTTGCCTGGACGCTGGCGATTTGCGTGTTGTCAGCATTATTTCGCGTATTAACGGCTATTTCATCCATATTAGCAGCCGTCTGCATCAATGCTCCGGATTGTTGTTCCGTTTTCACTGAAAGCGCAGCGCTGCGTTCCGCAAGCTGTTCAGAGAGCGCCATCGCCGTTTGCGAGGATGTTCTGATCTCATTAACGAGTGTTGAAATATTACTCGATAAACTATTGATGCCCGGTATTAGTCTACCCGCACAATTATTACCAAACTCTGGAATACTGATCGCCAGATTCCCAGATGTCACTTCTTCAATGCTTCTTTTAACCGTATTGATCGGCATGACCAGATATTTCGTCATGTACCACCACAAGCATAATATAGAAATAACGCTTACCGCATTTGTACCAATTATAATTTCCGGAGTGGCCGAAAAAATCAATTCAACAATATTGAGAGCAACTGCCGTAATCAGCAGAAATAAAATAATAAAGGTTCTGACGCTAATATCATTTAACATTTTAGGCCTGTTCACAAAGAAATTACGTAGATATTATTTTTTATAGCACCTGCAATGCAGAATGCCATTGCCCTGCGACGAAAGCTGTACTTTCAATGAGAGTCTGCAGCCCTTTTACTTAAGGCGATAAATTACACCTTTTATTTCTATTAGTTCAGTATTTTATCTCATCAAGTTACTGTGATGACGTCAGGCATCAGATTATTGTGATGACAAGCACATGGAGAGCATAAAACACACAGAACTATAAATTTGGTGAATGTTTATATAAGTAATGGCTCGTTATTTTCACTATCTTCCTGTTTCCTCTAATACCAGTGTAAAAACATAAGAACATTCCCGGTTTTATCATGTTAACTGGACAAAACCTGCTAGATTTATTACCACGGCTTTTTTTCGATAGGTAGTATGATGTTGAACGTGTCGTGGGACCCTGTATTGATTGGGATTTCCTTTGTTGTCGCGTTTATTGCCTCTTTTATTGCTCTCGATAGTGCGGGCAAAGTGGCAATCTCCAATCGACGTGAATCAACCTTCTGGCGCCTGTCTGGCGGGGCTACGCTAGGGATGGGTATTTGGTCAATGCATTTTATCGGTATGCTGGCCATGAAAATGAGTATGCCGATCAATTACCATTTTTCGCTCACGGCATTTTCTTTCTTTATTGCGCTCATTTCTGCAACTCTCGCCATTAATATCGCTATTTCAGGTAATACGCTTTCAACAAAACGATTAGTCGTTGCCACGGGAATATTAAGCGCCGGTGTCGTCACCATGCACTACGTTGGCATGTATGCCATCATTGAGCATGTTGCCATCCTATGGAGTCATTCGCTGATACTGCTCTCAGTAATGATTGCCATCGTTGCATCTGGTGTGGGTTTGTGGCTGGCTTTTCATTTGCGCCAAAATACCCGTAGCGCCCTGATCAACCGGCTTGTCGCCGCCCTTATTATGGCGCTGGCGATTGCTTCTATGCATTACACTGGGATGGGAGCGGCAACGTTCACCCATTTTGGACA
Organism: Citrobacter sp. C13; assembly: GCF_014596815.2. NCBI lineage: Bacteria > Pseudomonadati > Pseudomonadota > Gammaproteobacteria > Enterobacterales > Enterobacteriaceae > Citrobacter > Citrobacter sp. C13. The sequence goes on along the minus strand of NZ_CP115024.1, from coordinate 2,331,213 downwards.
CACTGCACACGATGGACTCAGCTCGCTGGAACTCTCTGTCTGGGTCTGCGCCGTCACGCTGGTTATTTTGGGTATCATGTTGGTGGTCTCGATGGTGGATTCGCAACTGCGCACCTCCCGACTGGCTGACAACCTACATCAACTTAACTGCCAGCTTGAGCATCAGGTCCACTTCGATGCACTGACCGGACTTGCCAATCGCACACAAATAGATGCCTGCTTACAGGCCTGTCTGCAACATTCCAAACTGCATCAGCATCAATTTGCTCTGGTATTCATCGACCTCGATCGCTTCAAAGTCGTTAACGATACCTGGGGACATCACATCGGCGATCAGTTGCTGATCGCCAGTACGCAGCGAATCTACAGCTGCCTTGATGACACCATGACGCTGGCGAGGCTGGGGGGAGATGAGTTTATTCTTCTGGTTCCTGACTGTAATAAAGAGGCTATCACCGCTCTGCTGACCCGGATTGCGGCTGCGATTGGCGATCCTTTCACGCTGTTTGGGTACACCATTCGGGTTTCGTTAAGTGCGGGAAGCAGTATTTATCCTGAACATGGTTCCACATTGCATGAGTTAAAAGTAAAGGCTGATATGGCGATGTATCATGTCAAACAGGCTGGCAGAAACGGTTGGGCTATTTATAGCCCGGAAATGGAAGCTATCGCCGATACACCGCCGACATTTTTACAGGAACTGTCACAAGCACTGGAACACGATCAGTTTGAGCTTTGGTATCAACCCAAATACACCGCCGGAGATCATTCTCTGACCGGTTTTGAAGCGTTATTACGCTGGCATCACCCGGAACGCGGCATGCTGTTACCCGCAGAGTTTCTGCCTGCGCTGGAAGACACAGGTCTTATCATTCCGGTCGGGAAATGGGTTATCCAGCAGGCATGCCAGCAGTTACATCAATGGAAGTTACAGGGCTATGCGGAATGGACCCTCGCCGTTAATCTTTCCCCTTCCCAGTTTGAACAACATGATATCGTTGATGTGGTTTGCAGCGCCCTTGCACAATATCAACTATCACCTGCATATCTCACGCTGGAACTGACTGAAAGTACAGCGCTTAAAAATTTAAAACGTAGCGCTGAAGTCTTGAATGCATTTTCAGCTTTAGGGATCACCGTTTCTATTGATGATTTCGGTACCGGTTATTCAAATATATTGATGTTAAAGTCTCTTCCGGCACGGGAATTAAAAATTGACAGAGTATTTGTTAAAGATATCAACGAGAACAGCAAAAATACAAAGATTGTGTCTACTATTATTGACATAGCCCACTCCATGAATATGCAAGTGGTGGCTGAAGGAATAGAGACCCAGGAGCAGGAAATACTCCTGACCCAGATGGGATGTGGCGTGCTGCAAGGTTTCTTGTTTGCAAAACCGTTGCCTGCGCATCAGATCCATGAATTGATTCCAACGGAAAGCAACATTAAGCAGCAGCGAATCGTACAGTCTTTATCTCCTCAACAATCGATAACATTATGAGACTGTAATATAAAAAACAGATGCCATTAAACGGGCAACACAGCAGATAAAGATAACGGGATTATCGATGAGCACAACCGAGCTGCATTCACTGGATTTATTAACCCTGCCGGTGTGGATTGTTTCGCCGCATACCGAAGAACTGGTGTTCGCAAATACCGTTGCACGGGAACTGATGCAGGCCCCCTGCTTTTCTCTACTCCGCAAGGGTATATTTTCAACTCATGCCCAGAATGATTTAACCATGTATCTCAGCGATTTGAGAAATCATCACGATATTGTGGAAATCCTTACGGTTTGCCGCGAAGGTGAAGCCGTCGCAATGGCATGTCGCCTGTCCATCCGCTCTCTGCCGGAATCAGGTGACGTCATTCTTTTCGAAGGCATTGAAACACCGACTTCGCAAGGTCTGAAAGCGAGCCGTTCAGCGAATTATCAGCGAAAAAAACAGGGATTTTACGCGCGTTTTTTCCAGACCAACTCGGCACCAATGTTGCTTATCGATCCGTCCCGTGATGGGCTGATCGTCGATGCAAATCTCAGCGCGCTAAATTTTTATGGCTATAGCCATGATACGATGTGCCAGAAACATACATGGGAAATCAATACACTAGGCCGTCATATACTCCCGGTGATGCATGAAATCGCCCATCTTCCCGGTGGCCATAAACCTTTGCATTTTGTGCATAAACTGGCAGACGGCACCTCCCGTCACGTACAAACCTACGCCGGTCCAATCGAAATCTACGGTAATAAGCTCATGTTGTGCATTATTCATGATATTACCGAGCAAAAGCGGCTGGAACAGGAGCTTGAGCGTGCGGCCCTGCGTGACGCCTTAACGGGATTGCTTAACCGCCGACATTTTTATCAGGTAACCGAGCCGGAACAGACCCACGCGTTGTCATTGACACAGGATTACAGCCTGCTGTTGATCGACACCGATCGCTTTAAAAGCATTAACGATCTTTTTGGTCATTTAAAAGGTGATGAGGTACTTTGCGCTCTGGCACGCACACTGGAATCTTGTGCGAGAAAGGACGATCTGATTTTTCGCTGGGGAGGTGAAGAATTTGTGCTGCTACTGCCGCGAACCTCGTTGGACACTGCCCTCAATCTCGCAGAAGTGATACGGGCGACGGTGGCCAAAGTGACTCTCCCTGGCCTTCCCCGCTTTACCGTCAGCATTGGCGTAGCTCGGCACGAAACAAATGAAAGCATCGATGAGTTATTCAAACGCGTTGACGACGCGTTGTACAAAGCCAAGAACGAAGGCAGGAACAGAGTGCTGGCCGCCTGATGTTTACGTCGTTCAGCGACTACGTTTAGCGTGACGCTCCCAGTTGTCTTGTTTTGCTTGTGCGGTTTTACGCAATGCCACATAACATGCCCCGCTGCCGCCGTGATGCGGCAGTGCGGCGCAGTATGCTTGCACATCGTCAAATTCCGTCAACCAGCGCGCCACGTAGCTGCGAACAATATTGGCATGGGAGTTATCGTCACGTCCCTTGCCGTGTATCACCAACACGTTACGCAACCCTTCCTGCTGCGCCTGCAGAATAAAGCTAAAGAGCATCTGGCGACATGTTTCAACAGGTTGGCGAATAAGATTGAGACTCGCCTGCTGCGGGTATTTTCCGTTTCGCAGCTTGTCGGTCACGCCGTTCTGTAAACCTTCGCGACGAAACTCGAGCGGCACATTCAACGGGACAATATCGAGAAATCCCGTCGAGAGAAAATTATCCAGTTGAAGCGTATCGACACGCGCCGGAGTGCGAAGATTGCGCATAGGCTGCCAGTGTACATCGGCATGGTTTTTCAGCGGTTGAACATCCCCCATAGCGTCAAGAAACAGCGATGCATCATCAAGGTTCATGTTTCATCCTCCAGCATATTGCGACGAGCATTATCATAACCGCGCACTATTATACCGACAACTATACCGGTAACGGTTTACGGTTATTTCCAATAATTAGCCGGATCCACCGCGCTGAATCGATCTACTCACGACAAGTTGATATCCGTTTTTAGGGGTATAGCTGCGACGGTCACTGGCGTGATAATGTGTAGCCTCGCTTGAATGCTGTAATGAGAGAAACGGATGCTTAACTTACTGGAAGACACCATAGACACGCCGCTGGGCCCGCTGTGGGTTATTTGTGATGAGCAATTTCGCCTGCGCGCAGTGGAATGGGATCAGCACAGCGATCGCATGGAACAATTGCTTGATATTCATTACCGTACAGAAGGTTATCAGCGCATTACCGCCAACAATCCAGGTGGATTAAGCGACAAACTCTCTGAGTATTTTGCCGGAAACCTCAGCATCATTGACTCGCTGGAAACGGCAACCGCTGGGACACCTTTCCAGCGTGAAGTCTGGCAAGCATTACGCACTATCCCCTGCGGGCAGGTCATGCATTATGGTCAGTTGGCCGAACAGTTGGGACGCCCCGGCGCTGCAAGAGCCGTCGGCGCAGCTAATGGCTCCAATCCAGTAAGCATTGTGGTTCCCTGTCATCGCGTCATTGGACGTAACGGCACCATGACCGGATATGCCGGCGGCGTACAACGAAAAGAGTGGTTATTGCGCCACGAAGGTTATTTGCTACTCTAGATTCCAGGCAATTAATGCCTTATTCATCACACTTCCGCATAATGCGCCCCCAAATTAAGTGTGGTTAATCAAGCAGATACAAACATTCGCTCCAGTTATGCCTGAATTATTCTCTATTGGGAGTAGCTCAGGCTTACGTGCTCACCAAAAAGATGTTAAAATTGACAAATATCAATTACGGCTTGAGCAGACCTATGATCCCGGAAAAGCGAATTATACGGCGCATTCAGTCTGGCGGTTGTGCTATCCATTGCCAGGATTGCAGCATCAGCCAGCTTTGCATCCCGTTCACACTTAACGAGCATGAGCTTGACCAGCTCGATAACATCATCGAGCGCAAAAAGCCTATCCAAAAAGGGCAGACGCTCTTTAAAGCAGGTGATGAGCTTAAATCACTCTATGCTATCCGCTCCGGAACGATAAAAAGCTATACCATTACCGAACAAGGCGATGAGCAAATTACCGGTTTCCATCTGGCGGGAGACCTGGTAGGTTTTGACGCCATTGGCAGCGGTCATCACCCGAGCTTTGCTCAGGCGTTGGAAACCTCAATGGTATGCGAAATTCCTTTCGAAACCCTTGATGACCTGTCCGGTAAGATGCCGAACCTGCGTCAGCAGATGATGCGTCTGATGAGTGGCGAAATCAAAGGCGATCAGGATATGATCCTGTTGCTGTCGAAGAAAAACGCTGAAGAGCGCCTGGCGGCCTTTATCTACAATCTGTCTCGTCGCTTCGCCCAGCGTGGGTTCTCGCCTCGTGAATTCCGCCTGACCATGACTCGTGGCGACATCGGTAACTACCTCGGTCTGACGGTTGAAACCATCAGCCGCCTGCTGGGTCGTTTCCAGAAAAGCGGCATGCTGGCGGTGAAAGGCAAATATATCACTATTGAGAACAGCGACGCGCTGGCAGTTCTTGCCGGCCACACGCGTAACGTTGCGTAATCTTTCCGCAAGCCTCTCAGTTATCCTTCTGTCAAATCGCTAAATTTTCCCGATTTATTGATCTGGCAGGAGGTTATTCCCTGTTTCAATCTTCATTATTGGGTTACTCTTTTAGTTACAAACTGCGATGACAGTTGTAAGGAGACCCTGTATGGCTATGTATAAAAATATGCTGGTCGTCATCGACCCTAACCAGGACGATCAACCAGCATTACGGCGAGCTGTTTATTTGCATCAACGGATTGGTGGCAAAATTAAAGCCTTTTTGCCGATCTATGACTTTTCCTATGAGATGACTACCCTGCTGTCGCCTGATGAGCGTACGGCAATGCGTCAGGGGGTCATCAGCCAGCGAACTGCATGGATACGTGAACAAGCGAAATACTACATCGAAGCAGGGATCCCTCTGGAGATTAAAGTGGTCTGGCATAACCGACCCTTTGAAGCCATCATCCAGGAAGTCATCAGTGCCAGGCATGATCTGGTCCTCAAGATGGCGCACCAACACGACCGCCTCGAAGCCGTAATATTTACGCCAACCGACTGGCATTTATTGCGTAAATGTCCAAGTCCGGTATGGATGGTGAAAGACCAGCCATGGCCTGAAGGGGGTAAAGCACTGGTTGCCGTAAACCTCGCCAGTGAAGAGGCTTATCACAACGCGCTCAATGAAAAACTGGTCAAGGAGACGCTACAGCTTGCAGAACAGGTTAACCATACCGAAGTGCATCTGGTTGGCGCCTACCCTGTCACACCAATCAACATCGCGATTGAACTGCCTGAATTTGATCCCAGCGTTTATAACGACGCAATTCGTGGACAGCACCTGCTGGCCATGAAGGCGCTACGCCAGAAATTCAGTATTGATGAGAAAGTGACGCACGTTGAAAAAGGCTTACCTGAAGAGGTCATTCCTGATTTAGCCGAGCACTTGCAGGCGGGTATTGTGGTATTGGGGACCGTCGGACGTACCGGTATTTCTGCTGCGTTTCTTGGTAATACCGCGGAACAGGTTATCGATCATCTACGCTGTGACCTGCTGGTCATCAAGCCGGATGAATATCAGACACCAGTTGAACTGGACGACGAAGAAGACGATTAACCACACAATGAAATGCCGGATGGCGATATCATCCGGCATTTTAAACGCCTAGTGTTGCTCCTCACCGCCGAGGAAATAGATACCAAGCGGGATAGCCAACAGAATCGTAAACACCATGCTGTAGACACAAATCATTGCCGATTGAATGGCGTACATTGAAGCGGTCCAGTCGGATAGCGGAATGTCATACTGTTCAATAACGCCACCGATCGTCGCTCGCGTCACGACCGACGCTGCGATAATAAACACTCCAAGCAGGCACAACAGAAACTTCCGTCCCTTCGCTGTTTTCAGCTTAGCCATGATCATAGTACTGTCCTTTTGCAGATGAAAACCTTGTCACTTTGCGCTAACAATACCATGACATCAACTGACTGTCTGCTACATAAACCGCATACAGGGTTGACGTCAGCGTTATTTCGCTGAAAATAGCGCTGATTGCATTATTTATCTCTCCTTTTGATTAATGATCTGACCTCCTTAACTGGGTAAAATATCTGGGGATTAGGATGTCAGATGATATTTAGCTAACACGGAGTTGCCAGGAAGAATCATGATCGCTGAACTGTTTATGAATAATGCGTTTAATTTGACGGTAATTCTTAGCTGCTGTGCCGCGCTGGTCCTGATGAGCGTCTGGTATCATCGTGGAGAGCGTCGTTGCAAAGGATTCATATTTCATGCCGCACAATTTTTTGTCTATGCCATTATCATTGGGACGTTTGGCAGCATTGCTAATAACGTTATCGAAAGTTACAGCCTGAAATTTATCTCCCCCAGCGTGGTCGACTTTATCTGCACCTCGTTGATAGCGTTGATCCTGACCATCAAACTTTTTCTGGTGATTAATCAGTTTGAAAAGACGCAGATTAATAAAGGCAGAGATATCACCAGCGCGAGGATCCTGTCGCGTATCATCAAGATTACCATCGTGGTTGCCATCATTTTACTGTATGGCGAACACTTCGGTATGAGCTTATCCGGCCTGTTAACCTTTGGCGGTATTGGCGGTATCGCAGTGGGTATGGCGGGGAAAGATATTCTGAGCAACTTTTTCTCAGGCATTATGCTCTATTTCGACAGACCGTTTAGCATAGGCGATTGGATCCGCTCCCCGGACCGCAATATTGAAGGCACGGTAGCAGAAATTGGCTGGCGAATGACTAAAATAAACACCTTCGACCATCGTCCGTTGTATGTGCCAAATTCGATTTTCTCCTCCATCAGCGTAGAAAACCCAGGGCGCATGACCAACCGGCGAATTAAAACGGTGATCGGGTTACGATATGAGGATGCCGATAAAGTCGGTGCCGTTGTCGAGTCGGTTAGAGAAATGCTGCAAAGCCATCCAGGAATAGACCAGAAACAAACTCTGTTGGTCTATTTTAATGAATTTGCCGATTCATCGTTGAATATCATGGTGTATTGCTTCACGAAAACCACCGTCTGGAAGGAATGGCTCGCGGTACAGCAAGACGTTTATTTAAAGATTATCACGATAGTCCAGGCAAACGGCGCCGACTTTGCGTTCCCCAGCCAGACGCTGTATATGGATAATCCTGAAACATCGCCATCGACACACTAACAAAAGAAAAGACGCGGAAATCCGCGTCTTTTTTGTACTTATTTCAATGAGGCAATATCAATTACAAAGCGGTATTTCACATCGCTTTTCAACATCCGCTGCCAGGCACGATTAATATCCTGAATATTGATAACTTCGACATCAGCGGTAATACCATGCTGACCGCAAAAATCCATCATCTCCTGCGTTTCGGCAATGCCACCGATAACTGAACCCGCCACCGACCTACGTCCAAGGATCAGGGGAACCGTATTCAGAAACGGATCCAACGCACCGAGATAACCAACCAGCACCAGCGTACCGCTTAGCGCCAGGGTTGGGATATAGGGATTCAGATCATGAACGTAGGGCACAGTATCGATAATCAGATTAAACTGATTCGCTGTCGCTTTCATCTGCTCACTGTCAGTGGAAAGCACAACATGACTGGCACCCAATCGTCTGGCATCAGCTTCTTTGCCAGGTGAACGCGTAAACAGCGTAACTTCCGCGCCCAGCGCATTTGCAAGTTTGATTGCCATATGCCCGAGGCCGCCCAGTCCGACAACCGCGACTTTACTGCCCTCACCTACCTGCCAGTGGCTCAAAGGCGACCATGTTGTGATCCCGGCGCAAAGTAGCGGCGCCGCACCGCGTAAATCGATCCCTTCAGGGACCTTCACCACAAACTTTTCGGTAACGACAATTTTGTCAGAATAGCCGCCGAAAGTAGGCAGACCGTCATGACGGTCGATATCGTTATACGTTAGCGTGTTACCTTCTTCGCAATACTGCTCTAGCCCCTGCTCGCAGGCGCTACAGTGTTGGCACGAATCAACCATGCAGCCGACCCCTGCGAGATCGCCCACTTTGAATTTTGTTACCGACTTACCAACATGCACCACGCGGCCAATGATTTCATGCCCAGGTACCATCGGATATTTAGCACCGCCCCAATCGTTGTAGGCGTTATGGATATCCGAGTGGCATACACCGCTGTATAAAATATCGATAACCACATCATCTTCACGCGGATCGCGACGAACAAAATTATGAGGGACTAAATCCTCTTTCACCGCCAGAGCAGCATAACCCTTCACATTCATGACCATTGAGATCTCATCAGGGATTAGGTATTACCAGAACCAGCATAGTTCAGGGCAGCTGGTTGTACTCAGCATCGCTAACCGGTTCCAGCCATTCGTTCGACGCGCCAGGGGCCGGGATTTCCACGGCGATATGGGCAAACCAACTATCACGCGCAGCGCCGTGCCAATGTTTCATTCCCGCCGGAATGTGCACGATATCACCGGTTTTCAGCTCGCGCGCCGGTTGATTCCATTCCTGATACCAGCCTCTGCCACCGGTCACCAGCAATATTTGTCCACCCTCATGATGAACATGCCAGAAGTTACGACAACCCGGTTCAAATGCGACATTGCCAATTACCACGCCTTCCATGGAGAGCATGGTCAGATAGCTGTCGCCAGTGAAATACTTCGCATAAGCTTCATTTTTCTCTCCACGCGGAAAAACGCTGTTACCATCAAATTGTTGATTCATAATCTCCGCGCTGGCGCTGGGCGCGGTATTCAGTTGATTTTGCATTTCGACTCTCCAAAACTGTGGCGACATGTGCCACCGGATGCTGAAAACAGTAAAATTATAGAGACTCTACGTGCCGGTGATTAGAGGGAGAAAAAAGGACAAACTTATGAATCGTGCTCATTAATAATGAGGGTACAATTTATCGGCTGGAGATCGCGTGAAGCCTTACGCTACGATTTCAATCAAGTTACCGTCAGGATCATGTATTACCGCTTCGTAATAGCCATCACCTGTGGTGCGCGGGCCAGAGACTAATATCCCTTGTTCTTTTGCACGCTTCGCCATGGCATCAACATTTTCACTACTGCCAACTGAAATGGCGAGATGCACCCATCCGCAACGATTATTGTCAGGTTGCTGCCCGACAAGACCCGGTTTGGTCATTAATTCAATCGCAATATCCTCGCCAATTTTGACAAAATAAGATTCAAACCCAGGGTTGGTTCTACTGCAGTATTTTTCGTTGATCTTACCGTCAAAAAACGAGACCCAGAAGTGAGCTTGCTGCTCGAGATCCTGTGTCCATAACGCCATATGCGCAATCTTCATAGCAAACCTCTTCCCGTTGTATCCAGAATAGTACGACCCCTATATGGGATGTTGACATCGTTAATCATAATGCACGATCATGCACTTTATTGCTCGATGTTTATTTTACCTGGAGTATCCATGCTCGATTACGCCGCATTCCCGGAACAGCGCCAGGCGCTTATCTATCAGATCCTGCAAGAAAACGGCAGGGTCATTTGTTCTGAACTCGCAAACCGATTAGGCGTTTCTGAACATACAATTCGCCGTGACTTGCATGAATTGAGCAAAGATGGCGTGTGCAAAAAGGTCTATGGCGGCGCGGTTATTGCACTCCCTGAATCCGAAGACATCACCGTGCGCAAGGGTATTAATGTGGCCAAAAAGAGCAACATCGCGCAGCGATGTGCCAGACTGGTCAAATCCGGAAGCTGTATTTTTATCGACACAGGTAGTACCAATCTGGCGATGGCAGAAGCTCTGCCCGCCGAGCTGGCGTTAACCGTGGTGACAAATTCACCGGAGATTGCCGCCGTTTTGCTAAAGAAACCGCTGTTTGAAGTCATTATGCTGGGTGGCGTGGTGCAGAGATCTTCAGGTGGGTGCGTGGGAGCTTCCGCCATCGCACAAGTGCAGGACATTTTATTCGATCAGGGATTTATTGGCGGCTGCGCGATGTCGCCTGAATCCGGCTTAACGGGATTTGATTATGCGGATTGTGAGTTCAAAAAAGCGGTGATAAAACAATGTAATGAAGCTATCGTCGCGCTAACGGCTGAAAAAATCCCAGCCGTCGCCCGATATGTCGTGACCGAAAGCAGCAATATCGATGTGATTGTTGTAGAGGACAACATCAGCAAAGAGTACGCCACAGCGTTCCAGGCACATGACATTCGAATTTATACCGTCTAACCGCGGTAGGCTCACTGAAAATTTACTGTGCTAAACGTCGCTCCTGGCGTCAGCGCGGTGATCGCTGACAGATAATCCAGACGGATTTTTTGCTGATTTTCAGATTGCTCCACTACCAGAAATTCTTCTTTTTCCACTGTGGTACACGTCGTCAGCGCTTTAGCATCAAAACATGTGCCATCTGTTAGTTCAATGTGCAACCAATAGTGGTACATGCAGGCGATTTCCAGATAATCATGAAGATCGCAATCTATCGGGTGATACTCTTCGGTCGTTTTCATCACGCTACCGTCCCCCAACAACTTGTATATCCGGGAAATCGCCAATGCAACTTCCCGAACGATCCAGCTATTTCAGCGCTTCAATGGGAGCACCGAAATTAATATGCAGCACATTGCCTTCAATCACCAGCGCTGGCACAGATTTCACGCCAGCCACTTCAGCCTCAGCAACTCGATCAGGTTGCTCTCCCAGATGAACCACATCTATTTCAACATCGGGGGACAAGTGTTGCAGAAGTGTCTGTTCTGCGGAAACACAAACCGGGCAACCTGCATGATAGAAACGAGCTTTAGTCATGATACATCTCCTTTAATTTATAGTATCGAATCGATACTATAAATTATGCTACGCTGCTTTTATTCTTTGTCAATATAGTTTTTAATCGATACTATATGCCGAGGAGGATTTGTTATGCCCGACATGTCACTTTTCGACGTACTTGACCGGCTTTCCAGCCTGACAAGGATGTGGTTTCGCCAGCATCCTTTACTGGCGGATCTCCAGCCAGTGCAACTTAGCGCGTTAATGTATCTGGCCCGTTGCAACCGATATTCCAATACGCCGCTTGGCGTGACAGACTACCTTGGGCTCACCAAAGGTACCGTGTCACAATCGCTGAAGCTTTTGGAAAACAAAGGGTTGATTGTTCGCAAGCCGGATGACCGTGATAAACGTAGCGTCCATCTACACTTAAGTGAGTCGGCCAATACCTTACTGGACGCCCTGCTCCCGCCAACGTTTTTAGTGGAGGGTGAATCGGCAATGGGTGAACGGGCGATCGTGCTCAGAGAGCTGCTGTTAGAACTGTTACGCGGGATCCAGAGAACCAACAATGTGCCTGGCTTTGGTCTTTGCCATAGCTGTCGGTTCCACCAAAAAATTGATGGTCAGGGATTTTGTAATCTGACGAAAGAGAGATTGAGTGAAGAAGATTCATTGCTGATTTGCCGGGAGCATCAGCCGCCGGAAACATAAAATGGCTGGTGCAAAATCACACCAGCCATTTTAACGCAGGCAAAAAAGTTGTCCGTTTTACGAGCTCGCGACGTTTTCTCCACGCTTAGTCATGGATTTTAACGCCAAGGCAGCCGCGGACGAATTCAGGATTAAAATGCTTCACCGCCTCACCCACATAGCCTAAATCCAGCGAGCTGATATGCGCCATTTCGCTATCCGTGAGTGAGAAATCCCAGATGGCAAAGTTCTCTGCAATACGCTCCTGCCGGGTGGATTTAGGAATCACCGTGACGCCGCGCTGCACGTTCCAGCGCAGAACGACCTGAGCAACCGTTTTTTGATGGGCATCCGCAATCCCCTGGAGGATTTCATCTTCATACGGTTTATGCCTGCCACCGCATAACGGCGCCCAGGCTTCAGGCTGAACGTTATAGCGCTTCATAGTTTCAATGGCTACAGGTTGCGCAAAGTAAGGATGTAATTCGACCTGGTTCACCATCGGCTTAATTCTGACGGTTTCACAGAAGTTAGCTAATACATGCGCATAGAAGTTGGAGACGCCAATGGCCTTCAGTTTACCGGCTTCATAAGCCTCTTCCAGCGCACGCCAGGCGCTGAAATAATCGCCCATGGCCTGATGCAATAAATAAAGATCAATATATTCCAGGTCCGATTTTTTCAGCGACGCCTCAATACCGGCTTGAGCCATATCGTAGTTGGCCATATCCTGGACCCACAGCTTAGAAGTGATAAATAACTCCTCACGGGTACACAGACCTTCGGCAATGGCTGCACGAACCGCCTCACCCACGGCATCTTCATTGCTGTACACGGCTGCGGTATCGATGAGGCGGTAACCGGTACGAATAGCGCTTAATACAGACTGCTTACACTCTTCTTTATCGGTGACCTTAAAAACGCCAAAACCAACCATCGGCATTTTGCGATTGTTACTTAGTATGGAGTATTCCACGGCCAAGCCCCCTGTCATGTTAAAACACCATATTAGGCCAGAAACCCCACCGTGATTACCCAGTCATCTCTGATTTGACCTATGCATGGCATTCATTAATACAGATGAGGTTGTTCTGTTAAAGATGAGGGTAAGAAAGGATAAAGGCTGCGATATCAGCCTTTATGAACGCATCAGGACAGGACTGGCTCTACGGAACCAACATAGCATATGAACCTAATTCATGGTTCCGGACATGGCTCCTTCAGGTCGACACTATAAATTCTGAGTAATGTTGTAGTCTGCATAACAGACTACAACATTCAGGTGAGATCAAACTAATGATGCCACCTTTAATGGTGGCACCTGATCTGTAATACGTAACCATCAGCCATCGTCTGTATCCGTTTAAAGGATCCAGATGATGGTTTTACTGATTAAATCTTTCTTTAATGTGATTATCGCTTTTAACAAAAAAGTAGCACATCCCCATTACAACAAATATGAAACCGGAGCCGACGACCCAGTAACCGGGACCAAAGGTCTGGGGGTTCAGTATCATGTATATCAGGGATCCAATAGAGCAAAGCAAGACGCCTGTGCGTAAAACCCATTGGATAAATTTTGTCTGTTCATCCTTCAGTAAATGCTGGGCAAACAACATAACAACCATAATAGCCGGAAATAATATCAAACTGACATCAAGATGCAGCATGCGGAATGCAAAACCATACTCCCCTAGTGGCACAGGGTTAGCTGAGTTATAAAGATCGGCTCGATACTCTTCTAGGAACCCCATACCTGCTACGGTAATCACTATGCTACACCATGTAAGAAAGATCCCCATAAGAGTGTACTTGCTGGATTTGTTTAGTTTGACGCCATTTTTCCCTTTTCCGAAAAGTATTGCGCCAATCAGAAGTAAACCGCCACATAAAATAAAGATACCGATTGTGAAATCACCTAAATCAATACCAGCCACACTATGGCCTCTGGGTTCAAAGAATCCTTTTTCTGTAAATATATGAGGGATCTGTAAATGAGAACCACCGAAACCTGATACTACTAAAATAATAACAACAGCAACCAGCCCAAAAATAACCAGCCATTCACTAGTTGCTTTTATCTTTGCAGTATTTCCGGATAAATATCTCCCGTATCTCCAGGTCACTACCGACAGTATAAGACCAATGACAGCCACTACCATCATGTCTGAGTGAGAGCGTAGTAAATTGTCCTGCCATTCCGGTAGGGTATAACCAATCTTACCAGCATACCAACCTAATATTCCCAGCCAATCGCCAAAATCAAGAATGAACCCGGCTAAATCGCCAATCAGTGCGGCAATGACAGCTGTGCAGGATGCGGCTATAACCAGATAATATGTTCGTGATGACTTTAATTCTTTATTTTTTGACAGAATAAGTCCTGATAACATTGTTATCAGTATCACATCAAGCGATAAAAAAGAAAGAATTTGGTACCACAATGCAAGCTTGCTGTATTCCATAGAACGATTGATCGCACCACCACTTACACCAATTAAAATTGTGGCGATTGTGCAATAGAAAATAATTTTTTTGAATTTTCCGTCAAGACCATAAATCTGACTAACCAGTAGAGCAGTCAGACCAGCAAGACCTACAGACAAGCCATGAAAATACATTATTCTTGAGTAATCTACGGGAGTTACTCTGTCCACAAAAATAGAAAAAGGATTTGAAATAAAAACACTGCATACTGCATAAATGACCAGAATGATGAGTAGCCATTTGATTACCTGTGGCCAGCTATGTTTCCCCAGACCTGGTTCAGGTTCATAGTCCATTGGTTTTATCATCTATGTTATCTCTGTTATGGCTTTTGCTGAGATTTTTGAATACGTGCCAGTGAGTCAAACTGACAGAGCAGTAAGACCAGTGGCTGCGTTTTCTTCTTCAAATTGCCTTATTAGTCCAAATATCTTTGTATAAAGTACCTTGATCCTGGGGTTCAGCCAGTGTGATCATCAGGATCTGTCGGTCATATTATTGGTATAAAAAGGTCGCTATATTGACTAAGATCTATAAATCTTTTGAAAGGTGAACCCAATAAACGCAGATTATGTATGTATGACTCAGCAAGTCAGAGACGCTAATGACAGAATAGGTATAACGATGAAAATCTATAAAATCAGATGGTTATATTAATCATCACAGCTATAAGGGAGGTACTGTTGTCTGGGGATAGTCAAAACAAAGCAGGTCAGTGATTGAACAGCATCGCTATGCGATGAAAATGCCTGGGAGGCCGGTATCCTTCACCAGCCTTCAGTTTCCGGAGATGATAAAGCACGGGATCTGACAGACAGGTATACCGGGAACAAAGCCAGCCCGTAGTTATCTCTGAGAAATAGATCTTGAGCGTATGTCCGGACGATTTTTATCCCTACACATCTCACTCTTACGAGTTACTCATGATGCTTTCTCATTCACTGTCATGATAAATATCAGTGGGCTCTCACCCCGGTTTTCATAGAAATGAGGGACATCCGTTCTGGCCGTTGCAGAACAACCGGAATTAACCAGATACATATGCTCTTGTACGCCAAGCGTGAGCGTCCCCGTTTGTACATAAAACAATTCAAGTGTTCCCGTAGAGTGACCGGGCGAAGCAAACTTTTCTCCTGGCTGCATTTCCCACATCCAGAGCTCTGTCATATCCGGCCCCCCGGAACCAGCAAGAAGCCTTGCTCTTCCTCCTTTGTCGCCTTTCCAGAGTTCAGGGATCTCACCTTCAGCAATAAGATGGACGGTTGGTTTTGTCCCTACATCGACAAAATCAGCCACCGATACCCCCATTGCGGCTGCCAGACGGCATAACAGCGCAATACTGGGATTGGCCTTACATCCTTCAATCTCGACCAGCGCTCCCTTACTGACATTTGCCTGCCTGGACAGCTCATCAAGCGACATTTTTTTTTGTTTACGGTACTGCTTAATTCGCTGCGAAACAGCTTCATTGACGGTGCTGACATCTGCACCCGCATCGGTCATTAAGTTGACTTTTTTGGTCATTGGTCGATATCATAAAATAAATTGGTCATTACAGGATTATCCCGTGTTAACACATTCTCCGTCAATTGCCCCGGAAGTTTATCGTACTGCTCCCGGTTTTCGAGCGCTTAGTATCTACGTAAAAGCCTCGCCGGTACTGAATCCTGACGTTGGCAGGGCAGCCTTGCTGGAAGCTTGTGAGGCGGTTATGGCAGGCAGACCGGAATGGGCGGAGTCTCATCTGGCCGCATGGGCTGGCATTTTTCAATCATTTGGCGCCAAACCAAAGCGCACGCCTTGTTCAGCTGATGCGCTACGTAAGCGCGTGCTTCGTGATGGGATGATGCCAGCACTGGATCCTGTTGTTGATCTTTATAACGCCGTCAGCCTCCGCTATGCCGTTCCGGTTGGTGGCGAGAATATTTCCGCTTACCAGGGCGCTCCGCGTCTGACCATTGCGGAAGGTACCGAGCCCTTTGACACGATGAAAGAAGGCGCACCTGTTATCGAGTATCCCTCCCCCGGAGAGGTTATCTGGCGTGACAATGCTGGCGTCACCTGCCGTCGCTGGAACTGGAGGCAAGGGATAAGGACACGTTTAAGTGTTGAAGCGCAGCAAATGTGGTTTATTCTGGAAAGTCTGCCACAGATGCCGCTGGAAAAGCTTCATGAAGCAGGAAGAATGCTGACTGACGGTCTGGAAGAAATGATGCCAGGTCTATGGTGTGAAATTACTCTCATCGAAGATCAGCACCAGTAATCTTATTCAGGACAAACACCTATGTTTACTGGCTTGTCTGCGTTTCCCTTAACTCCAGTCACCACCAGCGGCGTGGATGAAAAGGGCTTCAGTCATATTCTTTCTCGCCTAACAGAAGCCCGGGTTGATTCTATGGGTATCCTGGGGTCAACCGGAAGCTACGCTTATCTGACCCGGGAGCAACGCAAGCGCATCGCGACTCTGGCAACACAGCACGCCGGAGAGATCCCTGTCATGGTGTGTGTGGGAGCTGTCAGCACGGAAGCCATCCTGCATCTGTCAGACGATGCGCAAGCCGCGGGCGCAAATGCCCTGCTGCTCCCGGCTGTCAGCTACCAGCCGCTCCGTGACGAAGAAGTCTTCGCACTATTTGAGACCGTTACCCGACACGCGTCAGTGCCGGTGTGCATCTATGATAACCCGGGCACCACACATTTTACCTTTACGGATGAACTGCACGGGCGTCTATCCTCACTGGAGGGGGTTCGCTCGGTCAAGCTTCCTGGTGTCCCGGATAGCCCGACTGCAGCGAGAGAGCGGGTCGAGGCATTACGTCAACACCTGCGTCCTGGCGTAACCATCGGTATCAGTGGGGATACTTATGCCGGGCTGGGATTAAACGCCGGCTGTGAAGTGTGGTACTCCGTTAGCGGTGGTTTGTTTCCGGTGATGGCGAAACAAATTACTGACGCAGCGGCGGCGAACGATCATGAACGCGTTACTGCCCTGACAACGCGCCTTGAGCCATTTTGGGCGCTGTTCCGTAAACATGGCGGAAGCATCCGCGTTATTGCTGCTGCCGCAGGCGTGCTTGGACTTACCGATACGGACTGCCTCCCTCGCCCCCTGCAGCCTTTGTCAGCAGGTGATATCGCGGATATTGCCCGTGTGATAACCACACTGGAGCTGAAATAGCCGTCCTTGAGGACCGGCTGCCTGCCGGTCCTTCTGAAACCTAACCGGGCAATAACCTTCATGACGATCCTTCGGTGTACAAACGCTCCTGCAAAGGCAGCTCTCGCACGCTATGCTCATGCCGTAACGACCTGCGGGTCACCGCCTGACCGCCCTCAATACAGAAAACCTTCTCCCCGATAAGCAATTCCCGCTATTTCACTAGGTTTAGTGCTTAACGATATACATTGTGCGGCTGTATGCGACATCTTCAGGGTTAGTAATCGGATACCCTTTCAGCCACGGTTTAATTAAACGCCCGTTGGTATACTGATAAATCGGTGCAATAGGTGCCTGTTCCATCAGAATTTTCTCCGCGGCGTTATAATCGGCATTGCGCGCTTTCTCTGTATTCTCCAGAGTTGCCTGGGTCAACACTTTGTCGTACGCCGGATCATTAAAGCGGGAGATATTGCCCGTATGGGTCGATGTTAATAGCGACAAGAACGTAGAAGGCTCATTGTAGTCACCCACCCATGAGGCGCGGATCACATCAAAATTACCGGTATTACGGCTGTCGATATACGTTTTCCATTCCTGGTTCTGCAGTTTTACGTCAACACCGAGGTTCTTCTTCCACATAGAAGCCACTGCGATAGCAATCTTCTGATGATTTTCTGAGGTGTTGTACAGCAGCGTCAGTTTAAGCGGTTTCTGCGGGCCATAGCCCGCCGCGCGCAGCAGCGTTTTCGCCTGCGCGTTCAGCTCTTCCTGACTCATTTGCTCAAACGGTGAAGGTTCCGGCACAAATCCTGCCGTTACATCCGGCGTAAAATGCCATGCTGGTTTCTCACCGGTACCCAAAACTTTCTCCGCCATCAGACGACGATCGATAGTCATGCTGAGCGCCAGGCGCACGCGTGAGTCGGCAGTCGGTCCCTTCTGGGTATTGAAGGCATAATAATAAGTACCAAGCTGCGGCGGGGTGTAAACCTGACCCGGGATATCCTTCAACAGTTTCTGGTACATATTTTTCGGGAAGGACTCGGTAATATCAATATCACCAGCAAGATAGCGCTTGGTCGCAGCTGATTCCTGGTTGATCGGCAGGAAGGTGACTTTTTGCAGCACTGTTTTGGCGTTGTCCCAATAATGCGTGTTCGGCACCACTTCCAGTTTTTCGTTTACGACGCGATCTTTGAGCACATAGGCGCCGTTACCAATCAGATTGCCTGGTTTGGTCCACTCTTTGCCGCTCTCAACGTTGGCTTTTTGTACCGGATAGAATGCAAAACTCGCCGTCAGATTGGCAAACCAGGGCAGCGGCTTATCCAGTTGAACTTTCAATGTCCGTGCATCGACAGCACTAACGCCAAGTTTATCAGGCGTGGCTTTGCCATCGATAATAGCCTGAGCATTATTAATACCCGCCAGCGCAGCAAACCAGGCAAACGGCGACAGCGTTTTTGGATCAACCAGACGCTGCCAGCTATAGACAAAATCCTGCGCCGTTACCGGCGTACCATCCGCCCATTGCGCATTGTCACGCAGCGTAAACGTCCAGATGCGGTTATCGTTACTCTTCCACTGGGTAGCGACGCCAGGCACGATCTCACCCTTCTCATTCTGGTTGACCAGCCCTTCAAATAGATCACGAATCACCTGTATTTCAGGCAGCCCAACGGCTTTTGCCGGATCAAGCGACGCCGGTTCGTCTTTTATATGACGCACCAGTTCTTGTTTCTCTGCCAGTACCGTTCCGCTGGGAACATCAGCAGCCCAGGATAAAGAAATGCTGCTAACCAACAACGCACAACAGGTTACTGAAACAGAATGCTGCATAAGGTACCCTCAATTCCGGCTACTAAGTGAATGTGTAATTATTTGTATCGCCAGCAGGAAATGCAATTAACTTCCGACAAGAAAGTGATATTACACCTGAAAAGATAAGTGTGTGAAAACGATTTGATTATCCGTACATTTTGCACAACACTGCGAGTAACAATCCAAGCATTCAGAGATGACTATGACCGTTACCCGTCCCCGTGCCGAGCGCGGCGCATTCCCACCTGGAACCGAACATTACGGACGTTCCTTGTTAGGCGCACCGCTAATCTGGTTTCCTGCACTGGCAGCCGATCGTGAAAGCGGCCTGATACTGGCGGGAACGCACGGCGACGAAAACTCCTCGGTCGTTACCCTTTCCTGCGCATTGCGTACGCTTAGCCCTTCCCTGCGTCGCCACCATGTGGTGCTGGCCGTAAACCCTGACGGTTGCCAGCTTGGGCTGCGCGCAAATGCGAACGGCGTCGATCTGAACCGTAATTTTCCCGCCGCAAACTGGAGAGCGGGCGAAACGGTGTATCGCTGGAACAGTAGTGCAGAAGAGCGTGATGTGGTGTTGTTGACCGGCGAAAGTCCGGGTTCGGAACCAGAAACCCAGGCGTTGTGTCAGCTTATTCACCGAATTCATCCCGCCTGGGTAGTCTCTTTCCACGATCCACTGGCCTGTATTGAAGATCCCAGAAGCAGCGAGCTGGGTTCGTGGCTGGCACAGTCGTTTGAATTGCCTCTGGTCACCAGCGTAGGTTATGAAACGCCCGGCTCTTTTGGGAGCTGGTGCGCAGACCTGAATTTACACTGCATAACCGCCGAATTTCCGCCCATTTCATCGGATGAAGCGAGCGAAAAATACCTGCTGGCCATGTCCAATCTGCTGCGCTGGCACCCTAGAGATGGAGCTGCCCGGTCGTAAAATGCAGGGCTGGCTCCGCATCGCTGGCCAGCCAGGTCGGGCCATCAAGATCGGCAAAGTTAACCTGCGGCGTAAGCGGTAACGCCGCACCGATCGCCCGGGAGGTACACAGCATGCAGCCCAGCATCAGCGCAAATCCCTGCTCGCGGGCTTCCGTTGCCAGCGCCAGTGCTTCCGTCAGACCGCCTGTTTTGTCCAGTTTGATATTGACCATTTCATAGCGTCCGTGCAGCGCTTTCAGGCTACTGCGAGTGTGGCAACTTTCATCTGCGCAGATGGGCAGCGGATGCACAAAATTCTCCAGCGCGGCATCATCCTGAGCCGGCAGCGGCTGCTCCAGCATCGCCACCCCTAAATCAGCCAACAGCTGACAGCGTGCCGCAAGGCCTTCTGCCCGCCAGGATTCGTTGGCGTCGACAATAATCGTGGCGTCAGGAACAGCCGCACGAATGGCAACCATCCGCTCACTAATCAAGCGAGCATCCAGTTTAACTTTCAGCAGTCTCGCACCATTTCCCCACAGCGCAGCCGCGCTCGCGGCCATTTGTTCCGGCGAGCCAATCACCACGGTTTGCGCCGTCGTCACCACTTCCGCCAGTTCACTTCCCACCAATTCCGCCAGCGACGTCTGCTGTTGACGCGCACTCAGATCCCACAACGCACAATCTACGGCATTTCGCGCAGCCCCTGCTGGCAGCAGCTTTTGCAGCTCTTCACGCGTCAGTCCGTTTTCCAGTTGTGGCGCAATGCTCATAATTTGCGCCAGGACAGAGGCATCGCTTTCACCGTAGCGCGGGTACGGTGTGCACTCGCCAATACCTGTGACGCCATTTTCTGTCAATTCGACGACAACCACATGCGCTTCGGTCCTGCTCCCACGGGCGATGACAAAGGGAGTGTGCAGCGGCCAGGCTTCCTCATATACCTTAACTGTTCTCATTTGTTTTCCTTAATGCAGTCCCTGAAGCGGATATCCGCAAATAGCGTTTGCCGTGTTAACTGTTGATGGCATAAACTAGCCTCGACGTTAACTATATGTAAACAGGAAGATAACCATGTCACAAACCGTTCATTTCCAGGGCAACCCGGTTGCAGTTGCCGGCTCCATTCCTCAGGCTGGAAGCAAAGCTCAGGCTTTTACCCTTGTGGCTAAAGACCTGTCTGACGTTACGCTGGGCCAGTTTGCAGGCAAGCGCAAAGTGCTGAATATTTTCCCAAGCATCGATACTGGCGTTTGCGCGGCATCGGTACGTAAGTTTAACCAACTGGCGACAGAAATCGACAATACCGTCGTACTGTGTATTTCGGCCGACCTGCCATTCGCCCACTCTCGTTTTTGCGGCGCGGAAGGTCTGAGCAACGTTATCACGCTGTCCACCCTGCGCAACGCAGAATTCCTGAAAAACTACGGTGTTGAAATCGCTGAAGGCCCGCTGAAAGGTCTGGCCGCACGTGCCGTAGTTGTTATCGATGAAAATGACAACGTCGTCTTCAGCCAACTGGTCAATGAAATCACCAACGAACCAGACTACACAGCGGCGCTGGACGTACTGAAAGCGTAAGCTGCGTTTGCATACAAAAATGCCTCCACATGGAGGCATTTTCATTTACGGCATTACTCTTCGCTTTTTTTCTGTTGGCTCAGGCCGTACTCGCGCAATTTATTGGCAATCGCGGTATGCGAAACGCCGAGGCGCTTGGCCAGCTTGCGCGTGCTGGGATAATTCATATACAGCTGCGTCAGCACGGAGCGTTCAAAGCGGCTGGTAATTTCATCCAGCGACCCTTCCATTACCTCTTCTCCGACCGCAACCGTTGCCGCATCATAATCCGGCAGCAAAATATCCTGTGGCCGCAGTTCATAGCCTTCAAGCTGGGTCAGCGCCCGGTAGATAGCATTTTTAAGCTGACGCACGTTGCCCGGCCAACCGTAACGGGTTAACACCGTGCTGAGATCGGCGGACAGCTTCGGACGCGGCACGCCCTGCTCATCGGCAAAACGCGCCACGAACAGTTCGGTGAGCGGCATAATATCTTGTGGGCAATCGCGCAGCGGCGGCAGGTTTAACGTCAGTACATTCAGACGATAATAGAGGTCTTCACGGAAAAGTCCTTTCTGCACCAGCTCCACAAGGTTCTTTTGCGTGGCGCAAATCACACGGACATCAACATGAACTTCGTGATCTTCTCCCACGCGACGGAACGTACCGTCATTGAGAAAACGCAGCAATTTGGTCTGCATACGCGGCGACATTTCGCCAATTTCATCTAACAGAACCGAACCGCCATTCGCCTGCTCAAAGAACCCTTTTTTACCTTCCGGCGCATGGCCAAACAGCTCGCTTTCAACCGCATCTTCAGGGATTGACGCACAGTTCAGCGCCAGATACGGTTTCGACGCACGCGGGCTTGCCAGATGGCAGGCATGAGCAAAGAGATCTTTGCCGGTGCCGGTATTACCAGTAATCAGTAGCGGCGCGCTCAGCGTCGCCAGCTTGCGCGCTTGTTCTACGACGTGTTTCATTTTGGTGCTGACGGCAATAATCTGGCTAAACGCACTGAGATCCTGCGTTGTCATATTTTGCAGCTGACGTCCCATTCGGATGGTGGAGCGCAACATCACCACCGCGCCGGTCAACATCTGCTCCTGATTTTCGCCCTGCAAATGGACGGGCGTAATTTCCATCAGGAAATTCTGCCCGTTAATCACGACATGTTCGCTATGGGAATCCTGCGGATTGCTTTCCAGCCAGCGCTGGAAGTTAAACCCATTGATTAACTGGGCTGCGGTATGGTTGCGCATCCGCTCCTGGGTGTGCGCAAAAAGTTGACAGCTCGCAGGGTTCGCCATCTCAACTTTGCTTTTCATATCAAGAGAAAGGACCGGCTCTGGCAACGCTTCAAGCAGCGCACTTAGTGCCAGATGTTCACGTTCGGAAGGCATCCATGGCACGGTACGCACATCCGTAACCCCTGAAATACGGCGAATTTCAGCCATCAGGCTGCTGAAGTTGGTGAACTCCAGCTCCGCAAAATTAAGGTAAATCCGCCCGATGGGGTCAATTTCGATGCCGCGTAAATCAATGCTTCTCAGCACCAGTAAATCGAGCAATTCGCGGGTCAGACCAAGACGGTCTTCACAAAAGACTTCCAAACGCATAGGAACCTTCATCAGGACAAGGGATTATGTAGTAAATGATAAGACAGTATTTGGTTCGCAGGAAGAACTCTGTCAACAAATATTGACAGCGCGCTGGAAAATTGGGCGCCGGGGCGTAAAGTTATACGATCGGCGCCTGTTTTTTAGCTAACTTTCGCGCGGAGATTTGTTTTTTTGTAAGGTCTCTTTCACCTGACCAATCAGTTGACGGCGAAAATCGCCCAGTCGTGGCTTATCAGCATCGATCCACGGCAGCGGTCGGCAAAGTTCCATAGCTTTAATGCCCAGACGCGCCGTTAACAACCCCGCGCCAATGCCCTGTGCGGCACGCGTTGATAAGCGGGCGGCTAAATCCTGCGACATCCAGTCCATCCCTACTTCCCGCACCAGCTCACTGGCCCCGGCAAAAGCGATATTCAGCAGCACCAGGCGGAACAGACGCAGACGGCTGTAATAACCAAGTTCAATGCCATACAGCGATGCAATGCGATTAATCAGCCGTAGATTTCGCCAGGCGATAAACGCCATATCCACCAGCGCCAATGGGCTGACGGCAATCATCAGCGTGGACTCTGCCGCAGAACGGCTAATCTCACGCCGGGCTTGCGCATCCAGTACCGGCTGCACAAGATGGGCATACAGACTGACCACCTCGCGATCGTTCTGCGTTTCATGAATTGAGGCATACCAACGCTGCAATGCTGGATGCGACTGATCGATACCCGCCTGCTGCGCCAGTTTTTCACAAAATGCACGACCTTTTCCGGTTCCATGGCTGTGGAGCAAGTCTCGCGCTTCATCACGTTCGTGCGCGCGCTGACGCAATCGCCACAATCTGCGCCACTCGGTCGCCACCGATCCGACACCTGCACCGATAATCAATGCGCCTGCGGCACATCCTCCCAGCGCGACCCAGTCCTGAGTCTGCCAGGCGTTCATGGTCCACTGCACACCCTGAGCAACAACGCTTACGCCAAACAGCGCCAGCCCGCCCATCACCATCTTGCGCCACAGACTGCGTTTGGGGCGTAAGGCCGCATCAATGACGGCCTCCGCCTGACCTTCGTCTTCCAGGGGTTCATCCACTTTCGCCGGAGAAAAAGTCTGCGCCTCCATTTCGTTGAACATTTGCTGCGCTTTAAACGCCGTGTTTTGTTCCACGTCCAGCAGACCTGAGAAATCGATACGCGGTTTTAACGGCTCGCTCATCGCAATTTATCTCCTATTAAAAACTCCAGCGCGGCATCGAGGCGGATATGTGGTAAGGGTTTATCGACATCCATAACCTGCGGGCGAAACGCCTCAAACTGAAAGCCCTGGCTGTCCCAAAATGCCTGCCCAGGTAAACGCGCGGGCACTTCCCCCGGATAGACTGTCAGCGGTTCGCCATCGCTCAGACGATTACCACGCAACGCCGGGATCTTTTCACCTTTCACATCGATCAAGCCGCTGGTGGTTGCCTGCACCGATGCCAGCCCCAGACAATCCATGCTGATACCTTCGAACGCAGCGTTTTGCCATGCGTCCTGGATCAGCTGCTGCAATAACGACACCATATTGGCGTGCTGATCCACCGTGACGTGGTCGGCTTTGGTGGCGGCAAACAGCAGCTTGTCGATCACTGGAGAAAATAGCCGACGAAACAGCGTACGCTGCCCGTAATGGAAGCTTTGCATCAACTGAGTAAGCGCCAGGCGCATGTCGTTGAACGCCTGTGGCCCGCTGTTGAGCGGCTGCAGGCAATCGACCAGCACAATCTGGCGATCAAAGCGCAGGAAGTGATTCTTATAAAACCCTTTGACGACCTTTTCGCAGTAATAATTGAATCTTTCGCGCAACATGCCCGCGTTGGTGTGTTTGTCAGCCTGCGCCAGCTTTGATTCCCCCCAGGCATCGACATCCGACCACGGGAAGAATTGCAGCGCAGGCGCGCCCGCCATATCCCCGGGCAGGACAAAACGGCCCGGTTGAATAAAATGTAGGCCCTGCTGTTTACACTGATGCAGATACTCCGTCCAGGCGGCAGCAATTTCCGCCAGACGGTTTTCATCAGCAGGCGCCAACGGATCCAGCCCCTGGCATAACTGCCGCCATTTTGCCGACCATTCGCCCCGCTGCCCCTGCAATAATCCGGTCATTTGCCGCGACCAGCTCAGATAATCCTGGGCAAGCATCGGTAAATCGAGCAGCCACTCCCCCGGATAATCGACGATCTCCAGGTACAGCGTGGAGGTGTCTTTAAAGTGGCGCAGTAAAGAGTCATTGGATTTATAGCGTAGCGCCAGACGTATTTCACTCACGCCGCGCGTAGGGGTCGGCCAGGTCGGCGGAGAACCGTACAGCTGAGCCAGTCCCTCATCATAGGTAAAGCGCGGAATGCCAAAATCGCGTTGAGGAACCCGTTTCACGCCGAGCAAACGCTCTTCGCGCACGCAGCTGAGCAACGGCAGACGCGCACCGGCATGAATATTGAGTAACTGATTTACCATCGCGGTGATAAACGCCGTCTTACCGCTGCGGCTAAGTCCGGTGACAGCCAGGCGTAAATGCCGGTCTACGCCGCGATTAACCAGCGAATTGAGTTCATTTTTAAGTCGCTTCATCGCCATCCCGTTTTGCTGAAGGAACCGAAGAAATTATAACAAACAGGAAGTAAAGATAGGGGTCAATTCTTACTTATCAACTACCTGGGCAGTTCCTGGCGGCATTATTCTTACCGCCAGGAGCAGAAGAACTGCGTACGGCTTATTTATTCTCTACTTTAGGAAGCGAGATCTGGTTGATGCCACCTTCATTCGTCACCTGCGTATAGCCCATTTCAGTCAACATATCCTTCGCTTGTCCCGATTGACGCCCGGAGTTGCAGTACAGCTTCACAGTGTCGTTCTTATCAGGAACTTCAGCTGCAATACGTGCCTTCATCTCTTTTAACGGAATATTGACGGCCCCCTGAATATGCTGCTGTTGATACTGTTCAGGAATGCGAACATCGATCCAATGTTCCGCAGCATAAACCGGCATGCCGATGACCAGAGCCAACGCTAATACACCTTTTTTCAACATAATATCTTCCTGACTGATAGTTGGATTTACCTCTACACTATACGCCAGTTCTTAAGAAAATATTGCGACCGCATTATCACCGTCTGCAGGCGCGGACGATTGTTCCTCAGGTTACCCATGCTGCAGTTAGCCTGTTGATTTTTCTACCCGCATTTGATGTTCCTTCCCAACAATTAGGTGAGCAAAGCTGTAATTTATTATTTAATCTGATTGCAGGTGAGAAAGGATTACAGAATATCACTATAGGAACACAAATATTGCTGACCGACTTCCTGATATAAAACCTGGGTATTAATGCCCTGCGAAATAGATTTTTTAGTTCACCTTCAATACCCGTGGTAACGACCCAAAAGAATTTTGACAGCCCCAAAATTATATTTGTGAGCTGCCGCAAATTAACTGAGGGAATGTTGATTAATTGTTGCTTGCTTTTGCTGATTCAAATATCAGGGTTGATTACCTGAATAACGTTTCGACAATTTTGCCGCAGCCCGACTCAACACCGGTTCCAGAACCAACGCCAGCAGCATTTTTAGCGGGCGTCGGGCGACGGACTTCACCGCCCACCCTGCTACACCCGCCGGGCCGTAGCGCAGCGCGGTCAGAAGCACCAGCTTACCTACTATTTTAAAGCCCGGCTTAACCCTTTGCCCGGCACGTTGCCAGCGATTATTCATTTCTGTCCTCACAATTGACGGAAGCGACTACGTAAGGAAAAAGTATCGGACGTCACATAACGCTCCATTTCACGCAAACGCTTTTCACTTGCCGCCAGCTCGCGATCGACGGCATCCAACAGCTCACCGCTTGATGGCTGCTGCTCGCCGGAAACCACATTATCCGGCATCGGATCCAACACAAACGTCAGCACGATGTAAGCGACGAAGGTAAAAAAGGCCAGGCCAAAAAAGACTGACAACACCACCAGGATCCGTACCAGCTTCACAGGCACATCGAGATAATGCGCAATACCTGCGCAAACCCCCTTCACCATGCCCTGCTGCGGAATACGCCACAGTTTTTTGTTCAGGTTAACGCCTCCCATTAGCGGTCCCTCCAGTTTGGATGTTCAGCATCAATAATGTCTTCCAGCGCCTGAATGCGCTCACGCATCCGCTGTGCGTCATTGTTGAGTTCGACCAGACGTTGCTGTTCACTTTGCGACAGTTCGCCGCGACTGGAACGGTTGCTGTAATGCAGCCAGAGCCAAATCGGTAAAACGAACAACACAAAGATGGTTAACGGGATAGCCAGAAATAGCGCACTCATGAGTACTCCTTACAGGTGATGAGCGGCGGCGCGTTCGGGCGCCGCCAGATGTTATTATTGCTTGTCTTGCTGCATTTTGGCTTTAAGTTGCGCCAGCTGCTCGCTGATTTCATCATCTGCTTTCAGGTCAGCAAATTGCTGATCCAGAGACTTCTGTTTACCGAAGTTATGGCTTTCAGCCTCGGCTTCCATCTGATCGATACGACGCTCGAAAGATTCAAAGCGCGCCATCGCTTCATCGAGTTTACCGCTGTCCAGTTGACGACGAACATCACGCGAAGAACTCGCTGCCTGATGACGCAGCATCAACGCCTGCTGACGAGCACGGGTTTCACTGAGTTTATTTTCCAGCTCACCGATCTCTTTTTTCATACGCGCCAGCGTATCGTCAACCAGCGTCACCTCATGCTCCAGAGAGGCAATTAAATCGGTCAGTTTCTGCTTTTCAATTAACGCAGAACGCGCCAAATCTTCTTTCTCTTTACGCAGCGCAAGTTCTGCTTTTTCTTGCCACTCTGCCTGTTGGGCACTGGCCTGTTCGATACGGCGAGATAATTGTTTCTTTTCTGCCAGCGCACGCGCTGAGTTAGAACGTACCTCAACCAGCGTGTCTTCCATTTCCTGGATCATCAACCGCACCAGTTTCTGCGGATCTTCAGCCTTTTCCAGCAACGCATTAATGTTGGCGTTCACGATGTCGGCAAAACGAGAAAAAATACCCATAATGTAATCCTCACTTACTGTTCTGATATCGGGCTATGCCCTGCTGCTTTCATTATGCACTTGACGTGCCAACTTTTTATGCAATTGATTTTATTGTAATTATATAATTTTACCTGCCAGGCTAATTAGCGTAAATTGGTGAATAACACTAACAAATGGTGAATTTCATCATGGCTGGATACAAAGATAATCTTCTGGGTGAAGCGAACAGCTTTATTGAAGTGCTGGAGCAGGTTTCTCATCTGGCACCGCTGGATAAACCTGTACTGGTTATAGGTGAGCGCGGGACCGGGAAAGAACTTATTGCCAACCGCCTGCACTACCTCTCCACCCGCTGGCAAGGCCCGTTTATTTCGCTTAACTGCGCGGCGCTAAACGAAAATTTGCTTGATTCCGAACTGTTTGGTCACGAAGCGGGTGCCTTTACCGGCGCGCAAAAACGCCATCCGGGACGTTTCGAACGCGCCGACGGCGGTACGCTGTTTCTCGATGAACTGGCAACCGCCCCGATGTTGGTACAGGAAAAATTACTGCGGGTTATTGAATATGGCGAGCTGGAGCGCGTTGGTGGCAGCCAGCCGTTGCAAGTTAACGTACGACTTGTTTGTGCGACCAATGCCGACTTACCTCGCATGGTCAGCGAAGGCACTTTCCGCGCGGACCTGCTGGATCGCCTGGCCTTTGACGTGGTGCAACTCCCACCGTTACGCGAGCGTCAAAGTGACATTATGTTAATGGCCGAACATTTTGCCATTCAGATGTGCCGCGAGATCGGGTTACCTCTGTTTCCGGGTTTTAGTGCCGAGGCCAGAGAAACGCTTCTCCACTACCGTTGGCCGGGCAATATTCGTGAACTGAAAAACGTCGTGGAGCGATCCGTTTACCGGCATGGAACCAGTGATTACCCACTGGATGAGATAATCATTGACCCCTTCCGCCGCCACACTACGCAGCCGCAGGCGCCGGAAACTAAACCGATGTCTGTAGGGTTACCGCTGGATCTGCGTGAATTCCAGCAGCAGCAAGAGAAAGACTTTCTACAAACCAGCTTACAGCAGGCAAAATTTAACCAGAAAAAAGCCGCTGAATTACTGGGTCTGACTTACCATCAGCTTCGCGCTTTGCTGAAAAAACACCAGATTTAAAGCACATTTGCAGATGTCATATTGGCGGATTTGACGCATAACCTCATCAGGGTTTACCATGACGCCATTACTGTACAAAAAAACAGGTACAAATATGGCTCTGGCACTCGTTGGCGAAAAAATTGACAGAAACCGTTTCACCGGTGAGAAAATTGAAAATAGTACATTTTTTAACTGTGATTTTTCAGGTGCCGACCTAAGTGGTACTGAATTTATCGGCTGTCAGTTCTATGATCGTGAAAGCCAGAAAGGGTGCAATTTTAGTCGTGCAATGCTGAAAGATGCCATTTTTAAAAGCTGTGATTTATCCATGGCGGATTTTCGCAATGCCAGTGCGCTGGGCATTGAAATTCGCCACTGCCGCGCACAAGGCGCAGATTTCCGCGGCGCAAGCTTTATGAATATGATCACTACACGCACCTGGTTTTGCAGCGCATATATCACTAACACAAATCTAAGCTACGCCAATTTTTCGAAAGTCGTGCTGGAAAAGTGTGAATCGCCACAGATAATCTAGACACTTCCGAGCCGTTGATAATACTGGTTTTCATATTCTGTCGGTGACATCTGATCGCTAGAACCATGCCGACGCTTACTGTTATAAAACATTTCGATGTAATCAAAAATATCACTGCGGGCTTCTTCCCGCGTTCCGTAGATCTTTTTCTTTATCCGTTCGCGTTTCAACAACTGGAAAAAGCTTTCTGCAACCGCATTATCATGGCAGTTACCGCGACGGCTCATGCTGCCCTCCAGGCCGTGTGATTTCAGGAAAGACTGCCACTCATGGCTTGTGTACTGACTGCCCTGATCCGAATGAACCAGCACCTGTTTTTGGGGATTACGCCGCCATACAGCCATCAGCAGTGCGTTCAGGACAATGTCCTTTGTCATCCGGGATTGCATGGACCAGCCGATAATTTTGCGTGAGAACAGATCAACAACCACAGCAAGATACAGCCAGCCTTCGTGGGTCCTGATGTAGGTTATGTCTGTTACCCAACGCTCATCAGGAGCATCCGGATTGAACTGTCGCTGGAGCCTGTTGGGCGACACGATACTGGCCTCGCCTTTACGTGCCCGCGGGCTCCGGTATCCGACCTGAGCCTTTATCCCGACACGTTTCATCAGTCGCCAGACTCTGTTCACTCCGCACTGTTGCCCGCTGTCCCGCAGATCCAGATGGATTTTGCGATAACCATAGACGCATCCCGATTCCAGCCAGAACTGTTTAATCTGTCCTGTCAGTCTCAGGTCTGCCTGATGGCGTTGAGAATGCGGCTGCTGAAGCCAGGCGTAAAAACCACTGGGATGAACATCCAGCACCCGACAGAGCAGGCGAACAGGCCAGCAACAGGTGTTGTCACGGATAAAGGCGTACCTCAGTCGGACAGCTTTGCGAAGTACGCCGCGGCTTTTTTTAATATGTCCCGTTCGTCGGTAACCCGCTTCAGCTCTTTCTGGAGACGACGGATCTCGGCCTGAGCATCTGACTGTTCTTTATTAGTGGAAGAATCCGGACCGTACTTCTTTATCCAGGCGTAAAGGCTGTGGGTGGTGATATCGAGACGTGTTGCCACGCTGGCAACAGAATAACCGCGATCAACAACCTGTTTGACTGCTTCAGTTTTAAACTCTTCGGGATAACGCTTACCGCTCATGGGCACCTCTCTTTAAGCCATCTTAAATGACTCTGAGGTGTCTGTTAAACCCGTGGCGATTCAGTGTGAGCTGTGGGAAAACCGTTGGATGGGTGCCCAGGTACTGGGCGCGACGTTCAGTGGTTCAGATCTCTCCGGCGGCGAGTTTTCGACTTTCGACTGGCGAGCAGCAAACTTCACACATTGCGATCTGACCAATTCGGAGTTGGGTGACTTAGATATTCGGGGCGTTGATTTACAAGGCGTTAAGTTGGACAACTACCAGGCATCGTTGCTCATGGAACGTCTTGGCATCGCGATTATTGGCTAGTCTTCAGGGAGCGGTGAATATTCCGCCCCCTGCACTGCTTTTTACCCCTCAGGCATCGCTGAAGAGTGGTGTGTGGAAATTTTCCACTCTTTACCGTCCCATGCATAAGTGAATGTGTAGCGGGCTGAAACCGTTGATTTGTCCGCGAAGGTAAATGTGTAGGTACCGGTGTCTATCGCCTTATTACACCCCAGGCGAATGGTACGCATGTCAATTTTCCCGGTCGGCTTTTTCGCAAGAAAATGCTCGAAATAATCAACACGCTCAGCGTCCGTTAAACGCGCTTTATTGGATACAGTAGGCAGCAATACCGCATCGCTAAGATAATTTTCAGATACCGTCTGCGCGTTACCTGTTTTCAATGACTCGTTCCACTTATCAAATAGCGCTTCGATTTGCGCTTTATTCACCTTCACACAGTCTGGAGTCGACGCAGCAAAAACGGCTCCAGGCAATAGGGCAAGTGAAACAACAAGGCTCAGTAATTTATTCATACAATTCATTCCATTAGAGGTTATATGGCAACAGAAAACTGTTCATAACCAGGATCAAAGCCAAAATGCATTTAATAACCAATGGAAATCATCACCATAAATGGGTGAGAAGATTAAGATGCCATGAAGAAAAAATGGAATTAACATATTGAAATAATTATAGATACTTTAGCTATTACAACTCACATAACGTGTACTACTTCCTGAATGATTATAGTTCAGCATTGATAGTGACACTCTAAATGCTCGCTCCACACTTCGTTATCGATGCCATACTCCATCTTCCGAGTACACACTGATATCAATCAGTAAACAACGACAGGAACGCCCCCACGTTTATAGCAAGTCAGATGGGCCATGAAAATGCTAAGATAGTTAACAGAGAAGATTCAAAGTAGATAGCAGGTATGAATTTTGACCATGTCGCGGTGTTGAACTCGCGCTTATCGAGCCTGTTACTCCCAAAAACAAACGGTAATGGCAAATGTCATTAAGTATTAGTAAGATAGCCTCTTTATATAATCCATTAAAATTATGCGCCTGGTTTTATCATCTCTGATCGTGATGGCTGGATTTCTGAGTGGTCAGGCTGCTGCTGCGCCTGAGCAAGCTCCGCACGCTGATATCCGTGACAGTGGGTTTGTCTATTGCGTCAGCGGGCAGGTCAATACGTTCAACCCACAAAAAACGAGCAGCGGTCTCATCGTCGACACGTTAGCGGCCCAATTGTATGACCGACTGCTTGATGTAGATCCCTACACCTATCGGCTGGTGCCTGAGCTGGCTGAAAGCTGGGAAGTGCTGGATAACGGCGCAACCTACCGCTTCCATCTGCGTCGTGACGTTCAGTTTCAGAAGACTGCCTGGTTCACCCCCACCCGCAAACTAAATGCGGACGATGTGGTGTTTACCTTCGAGCGCATCTTTGATCGCCACCATCCGTGGCACAATGTGAACGGTAGCAGTTTCCCCTACTTCGACAGCCTGCAGTTTGCCGATAACGTCCAAAGCGTGCGCAAACTGGACAACAACACCGTTGAATTCCGCTTAACGCAACCGGATGCCTCCTTTATGTGGCACCTTGCCACACACTATGCCTCCGTAATGTCGGCCGAATATGCCGCTAATCTGGCAAAACAGGATCGCCAGGAGTTGCTCGACAGACAACCCGTCGGCACAGGCCCGTACCAGCTTTCGGAGAATCGTGCCGGCCAATATATTCGGTTGCAGCGACATGAAAAATTCTGGCGTGGTACCCCCCTGATGCCGCAGGTCGTAGTGGATCTCGGCTCTGGTGGAACCGGACGCTTATCGAAATTACTCACTGGCGAGTGCGACGTCCTGGCCTGGCCTGCCGCCAGCCAGCTCAGCATATTGCGTGATGACCCTCGCCTGCGTCTGACGCTGCGCCCGGGGATGAACATTGCCTATCTGGCGTTCAACACCAATAAACCGCCGTTGAATAACCCTGCCGTGCGGCATGCGCTGGCGCTGGCCATTAACAACCAGCGCTTAATGCAGTCTATCTACTACGGGACGGCAGAAACCGCGGCATCTATTTTGCCTCGCGCCTCGTGGGCTTATGATAACGAAGCTAAAATTACAGAATACAACCCGGCAAAATCGCGCGAGCAGCTAAAAGCGCTGGGGCTGGAGAATCTGACATTACAACTTTGGGTCCCTACCAGCTCTCAGGCCTGGAACCCCAGTCCGCTGAAAACCGCCGAGTTGATTCAGGCAGATATGGCTCAGGTGGGTGTGAAAGTGAAGATCATTCCGGTAGAAGGTCGTTTTCAGGAGGCGAGATTAATGGATATGAACCATGATCTGACGTTATCCGGCTGGGCGACGGACAGTAACGATCCTGACAGTTTTTTCCGGCCGTTGCTCAGCTGTGCCGCCATCAATTCGCAGACCAACTTTGCCCACTGGTGTAATCCGCAGTTTGACAGCATTCTGCGCAAGGCCCTCTCTTCGCAGCAGCTTTCATCGCGAATAGATGCCTATGACGAAGCGCAAAATATTCTTGCACAAGAGTTACCTATTCTGCCGTTGGCCTCTTCACTGCGTCTACAGGCTTATCGCTACGACATCAAAGGATTGGTGCTCAGTCCATTCGGTAATGCCTCTTTTGCCGGCGTGTCCAGGGAAAAGAAAGATGAGGTGAAAAAACCATGATTATCTTCACCTTGCGTCGATTTTTATTGCTACTGGTAACCCTGTTCTTCCTGACCTTTATTGGCTTCAGCCTGAGCTACTTCACGCCTCATGCGCCGTTGCAGGGTGCATCGCTGTGGAACGCCTGGGTATTCTGGTTCAATGGTCTCATCCACTGGGATTTCGGCGTATCCAGTATTAACGGTCAGTTGATCTCAGAGCAGCTGAAAGAGGTGTTTCCGGCCACAATGGAACTGTGCATTCTTGCCTTTGGTTTTGCACTAATGGTTGGGATCCCCGTTGGTATGCTGGCCGGTATCACGCGGAACAAATGGCAGGACCGTTGCATCAGCGCATTGGCTCTGATGGGGTTTTCTATCCCCGTTTTTTGGCTGGCGCTGCTGCTAACATTGCTCTTCTCACTGACCCTCGGCTGGTTACCCGTTTCCGGGCGTTTTGATCTTCTCTACGAGGTGAAACCTGTTACCGGTTTTGCCATTATTGATGCGTGGATCTCCGACTCGCCCTGGCGCGATGAAATGCTGGTCAGCGCTATCCGTCATATGGTGCTCCCGGTGCTGACGCTCTCCGTTGCGCCCACCACCGAAGTCATCCGCCTGATGCGTATCAGCACCATTGAGGTCTTTGACCAGAACTACGTCAAAGCGGCGGCCACACGCGGTTTGTCACGATTAACGATTCTGCGTCGTCACGTCCTGCACAACGCCCTTCCGCCGGTGATCCCGCGTCTGGGCTTACAGTTTTCCACCATGTTGACGCTGGCGATGATCACCGAGATGGTCTTTAGCTGGCCAGGTCTTGGCCGTTGGCTGATTAACGCGATTCGCCAGCAGGATTACGCGGCGATTTCAGCGGGCGTGATGGTGATTGGTTCCCTGGTTATCATCGTTAACGTCATCTCTGATATTTTGGGTGCTATGGCTAACCCTCTGAAACATAAGGAATGGTATGCCTTACGATAGCGTCTATAGCGAAAAACGCCCGCCGGGTACGTTGCGCACCGCATGGCGCAATTTCTATGGTGATGCGACTGCGATGATCGGCCTGTACGGCTGTGCGGGACTGGCTATTCTGTGTATTTTTGGTGGTTGGTTTGCCCCTTACGGCATCGATCAGCAATTTCTCGGCTATCAGCTTTTACCGCCGTCATGGTCGCGCTATGGCGAAGTCTCATTCTTCCTCGGGACTGACGATCTGGGACGTGACGTTTTAAGTCGTCTGCTCAGCGGCGCGGCCCCGACCGTTGGCGGCGCGTTTGTCGTTACTCTTGCCGCCACGCTGTGTGGCCTGGTATTGGGCGTAGTTGCCGGTGCGACGCACGGATTGCGCTCTGCGGTGCTGAACCACATTCTGGACACCCTACTGTCGATCCCTTCTCTGCTGCTGGCGATTATTGTGGTGGCCTTTGCCGGGCCGCATCTGACACACGCCATGTTTGCCGTCTGGCTGGCGCTGCTGCCGCGCATGGTGCGCTCCGTTTACAGCATGGTGCATGACGAGCTGGAGAAAGAGTACGTCATTGCCGCTCGCCTGGACGGTGCAACCACACTGAATATTCTGTGGTTCGCCGTTCTGCCCAATATCACCGCTGGCCTTATTACTGAAATCACCCGCGCACTGTCGATGGCGATTCTGGATATCGCCGCGCTGGGTTTTCTCGACCTTGGCGCACAGCTGCCGTCCCCGGAATGGGGAGCCATGCTCGGCGACGCGCTGGAGCTGATTTATGTCGCACCTTGGACGGTGATGCTGCCAGGCGCGGCAATTATGATAAGCGTGTTGCTGGTTAACCTACTGGGTGACGGCGTACGCCGCGCAATTATTGCGGGGGTGGAGTAATGCCATTACTGGATATCCGCAACCTAACCATTGAATTCAGGACCGGTGACGACTGGGTAAAGGCTGTTGATCGTGTCAGCATGACATTGAATGAGGGTGAAATCCGCGGGCTCGTCGGCGAATCTGGATCCGGCAAGAGTCTGATCGCTAAGGCCATTTGCGGTGTCGCTAAAGATAACTGGCGCGTAACCGCAGACCGTATGCGTTTTGATGATATCGATCTGCTACGCCTTTCCGCGCGTGAACGACGCAAACTGGTCGGTCATAACGTCTCCATGATCTTTCAGGAGCCGCAGTCATGTCTCGATCCGTCCGAGCGTATCGGACGTCAACTGATGCAAAATATTCCGGCATGGACCTACAAAGGTCGCTGGTGGCAGCGCATCGGTTGGCGCAAACGCCGTGCGATTGAACTCTTGCACCGCGTCGGGATAAAAGACCATAAAGATGCCATGCGCAGCTTCCCATATGAGCTGACCGATGGCGAATGCCAGAAGGTCATGATCGCTATTGCATTAGCGAATCAGCCGCGTTTGCTGATTGCCGATGAACCAACGAACGCGATGGAGCCAACCACCCAGGCGCAAATTTTCCGTCTGCTAACCCGTCTGAATCAAAACAGCAATACCACCATTTTGTTGATAAGCCATGACCTGCAAATGCTCAGCCAGTGGGCTGACAAAATCAACGTGATGTACTGCGGACAAACGGTCGAAACTGCGCCAAGTAAAGATTTGGTCACCATTCCACATCATCCTTATACTCAAGCGTTGATTCGCGCTATTCCTGATTTTGGTAGCGCAATGCCGCACAAAAGCCGCCTGAATACCATGCCAGGAGCTATTCCATTGCTGGAACAATTACCCATCGGCTGTCGTCTGGGGCCACGCTGCCCTTATGCACAACGCGAATGTATTGAAACCCCAAGACTGACCGGAGCAAAGAATCATCTCTACGCCTGTCATTTCCCGCTGAACATGGAGAGAGAGTGAGATGGTAGAAACCCTGCTCGAAGTTCGTAATCTGAGCAAAACCTTTCGCTACCGGACAGGTTTATTTCGCCGCCAGACCGTTGAGGCCGTTAAGCCCCTAAGTTTCACCCTGCGCGAACGTCAGACGCTCGCCGTCATTGGTGAAAACGGCTCGGGGAAATCTACGCTGGCAAAAATGTTGGCGGGTATGATTGAACCCACCAGCGGTGAGCTGCTGATTGACGATCATCCGTTAAAATATGGCGATTATTCATTTCGTAGTCAGCGGATCCGTATGATTTTCCAGGATCCGTCAACATCGCTTAATCCGCGGCAACGTATCTCGCAGATCCTCGATTTCCCGCTACGTCTGAATACCGACCTCGAGCCTGAGCAGCGTCGTAAACAGATTATAGAAACTATGCGCATGGTCGGTCTGCTGCCTGACCATGTGAGCTATTACCCGCATATGTTAGCGCCGGGTCAAAAACAGCGTCTGGGCCTTGCCCGTGCGCTCATTTTACGACCCAAAGTCATTATCGCCGACGAAGCCCTGGCTTCTCTGGACATGTCGATGCGTTCGCAGCTCATCAATCTGATGCTGGAATTGCAGGAAAAACAGGGGATTTCGTATATCTATGTGACCCAACATATTGGCATGATGAAGCACATCAGCGATCAGGTATTAGTCATGCACCAGGGCGAAGTAGTTGAGCGCGGCAGTACAGCGGATGTTCTGGCGTCCCCTCTTCATGAGCTTACCCGCCGCCTGATTGCAGGTCATTTCGGCGAAGCGCTTACCGCTGATGCCTGGCGAAAAGATCGTTAACAAACGGCTGCCCTCCTCAACCGGGGGGCATTCTGCCATCAGTGACACAATGTGGGTAAGAGCAGCGTATCAACTTCGGTAAACGCGACTGACGGGTAAAGGGCACCACCTTGCATTGCCCAGACACCTGCGGTACTGGCCTCGTCGATAAGTCGTACTGTTTCTACTCCCTTCACCACAACACGGTCGCAATATTCCCTGATATTTTTGATCAGCACCGGGAACATCGGTTTTTCTACCTGTTCCAGGAAGAAACCGCGATCCAGTTTCACAACGTCAAAATGACCGCAAACCAGCGGACTGGCCCCTACGCTGCCGGAGCCAAGATCGCCCAACCACAATGCGTTTGGGCCGTCGCGAAGTGAATTAATCAGCAGATTATTCAGGCACATGGTATTCGACAGAAAACGTTCTGAAAGTTCCAGTGCAATAAATGGTAGAGCATGTAAGGCCGACTTGATGGCTGGATCACCAATCGCCAGCAGTGCCATTTCGTCAATGAGGTTCAGGGTGCAAATAAGGCTGTTGTGCTCAAACCAGTCACGCTTTTCGGCAATTAATCGAATTTGCTCGAGCATGAAATTACGCTTTTGTTCGCTATCCCACGCTGAAATGATGAAATCTGGATGCAACGGGTGAACCGTATCTGAAGTAAACCGGGCGTTAATCTCCACACCCAGTAATTTATCTGTTGTGTCTCTCATCGGTTCCGCGATGAAATGATAGTGCATAAGACCACTCCAATTGATCATAACATCCTGATAATGCACTTCTAATCACAATCAATCAATAATATCGATCAATGATTCGATATTGATCGATAAAAACAATATATCATAACAAGCTGAATATTGTCACATTTATTGTTTTAAGAAAGTTCCTACCTTGCTATGTTTATTAACATCAGCTAGCAATGAAATAATACCATTTCAATGCCTTTGAAACCTCGTATTTTCTCTGATTCACCGACGTTAGATGCCTGAACGAAGCACAAGCGGAGGGGGATGATATACTCCTCACATGTAATGACGTGACAGGTCACGTGAGGCGGATAACCATTCTCCAGGGAAAAAGCGTGGGATATAATTTCAGGCCAATTTCGAGTGTGTTTAATGCGTCAATCATAACTAATTGATTGATATAAGATAAGTGTTAGCCAAAAGGATTAAAGCCATGGGTTTTTTATCAGGTAAGCGCATTCTGGTGACAGGCCTTGCCAGTAAATTGTCTATCGCATGGGGAATCGCTCAGGCGATGCATCGCGAAGGTGCCGAACTGGCGTTCACCTACCAGAACGACAAGCTGAAAGGTCGTGTGGAAGAATTTGCAGCGCAATTAGGCTCCAACATTGTTTTGCAGTGTGATGTGGCTGAAGATGCCAGCATTGACGCCATGTTTGCTGAACTGAGCAAAGCCTGGCCGAAATTCGACGGTTTCGTACATTCCATCGGCTTCGCACCTGCTGACCAACTGGATGGCGATTATGTGAACGCAGTTACCCGCGAAGGATTTAAAATTGCGCATGACATTAGCGCTTATAGCTTTGTTGCGATGGCAAAAGCATGTCGTTCCATGCTAAACCCTGGCTCTGCGCTACTGACGTTGTCCTATCTGGGCGCAGAGCGTGCAATCCCTAACTATAACGTGATGGGCCTGGCGAAAGCCTCATTGGAAGCAAACGTCCGTTATATGGCTAACGCAATGGGGCCTGAAGGCGTACGCGTAAACGCAATTTCCGCAGGTCCAATCCGCACCCTCGCCGCTTCCGGTATCAAAGATTTCCGTAAAATGCTGGCCCATTGCGAAGCTGTTACGCCGATTCGCCGCACTGTTACCATTGAAGATGTGGGCAACTCTGCGGCATTCCTGTGTTCCGATCTTTCTGCCGGTATCTCTGGTGAGGTCGTACACGTTGACGGTGGTTTCAGCATCGCTGCAATGAATGAACTAGAACTGAAATAATCTTCCACTGTTCTCTGGGCGGCCCGCTGTCGCCCATGATGCTCGTTTTTAATTCCCCTCTACCCTGTCCCATATATGCTTTTCTGATATTTATTATCACGTAACAATCTTTCATCCCCTCTTCTGCTTACGTCAGGATATTGCAGCGCAAACGATCCGGCGAGTGGTATGACGACGTGTCCGGGTCGCCACTTTTTAGACCAAGGACCGCCCATGGAACAACGCCGAATTGAAGGCAAAAGCCACTGGTATCATGAGACGCAATCCAGCATGTATCCACAAGATGTTCTGCCGCTGGTGCCGGAAGCCGCTCATGTCGACGACTGCTTTTTACTGGATCTGGCGATATCTGATGACGCCCTTTTACCTTTTCAATCCTGGTTAATCCCTGCCCGTAAACTTGCACAGATTCTCTTCCCGACCCACGTAAACCAGAGTCAGATGCACACATTCAGCGCCTATGAACGGATGAGTACGGCGTTAACCGTCGCTCAGGTATATGGCGTCCAGCGATTATGTAATCACTATGCCGCGCGTCTAACACCGCTTCCTGGGCCGGACTCCTCGCGGGAAAGTAACCATCGACTGGCGCAAATCACCCAATATGCTCGTCAACTTGCCAGCTCTCCTGCCGTGATAGGCGCGCGCGATCGCCAGCATCTGGATGCTGTCGGGCTAACCACCAGCGATAGCATTCTGATGAATCAAATTATCGGATTCGTCGGTTTTCAGGCGCGGGCCGTGGCCCTGTTTCAGGCCTGGTGTGGACATCCGGTGCGCCGAATTCCGGGTCTCGATATACAACAATTCGCTCACGCTGCGCCATTTAATGCAACAAACACAACCTGGCACGCTGCGCCATTCCCGATAGAAAAACATCTTAATCATGATGAGTCGATAGACAGACGTTATCCCGAGGAACTGCAAGCGTTACTGCCATTACTGATACATTCCCCCGTCATTTTGGATTTACTCGGGTCGCTCATTTCCAGCACGCAACGTAGCGGGATACCGGTACAGGCATTTTCATTGGCGACGCTGACGACTTCACGGATTAATGGCAGCGTTTCCTGTTTTAATGAACATGCGTATTCAGCTCATGAATTAACCGAGGCCATTACCGTTCTTCGTCAGGATGAACGTGAATTACAACGTTGGGAACAACGACATCCGGTTGAGCGCGTTACCCTACAGGCGGTACAATGGCTGACCCGGGCGCCCGACCGCTTTAGCACCGCACTGTTAACGCCTTTGTTCGATCAGGGAATCTCTTCAGAGCAGGCCATTAACCTGCTAGCCTGGAGTGGATTGTGCGGATGGTTGAATCGCTTGAAAATCGCGCTGGGCGACACTGATTAACCGATCCACTTACTGAAAGAGCGCTTGCTGCCACTGGCAGAATCGCGTAAAACTGTCAGCCGCTCTTTTAGCCACGAAAATAGACAATTATGCTTCAGGACAACCCGCTGCTAGCGCAGCTTAAACAGCAACTACATTCCCAGACGCCACGTGCTGAAGGGGTGGTAAAAGCCACGGAAAAAGGCTTTGGCTTCCTGGAAGTCGATGCACAAAAAAGCTATTTCATTCCACCGCCGCAGATGAAAAAAGTGATGCATGGCGACCGTATTGTTGCGGTTATCCATACAGAAAAAGATCGTGAGTCTGCTGAGCCGGAAGAACTGATCGAACCCTTCCTGACGCGCTTCGTGGGTAAAGTTCAGGGCAAAAATGACCGTCTGTCCATTGTGCCGGATCATCCGTTACTGAAAGATGCTATTCCTTGTCGTGCAGCCCGCGGCGTTGAACATGAATTTAAAGAAGGCGACTGGGCTGTTGCAGAAATGCGCCGCCATCCGCTGAAAGGCGATCGCACCTTCTACGCCGAGTTAACCCAATTTATCACTTTTGCTGATGACCACTTTGTCCCGTGGTGGGTCACACTGGCACGCCATAATCTGGAAAAAGAAGCCCCAGACGGTGTAGCAACCGAAATGCTGGACGAAGGCCTGGTTCGTGAAGATTTAACCGCCCTCAATTTCGTCACCATCGACAGCGCCAGCACCGAAGATATGGACGATGCGCTGTATGCTGAAGAACAAGCTGACGGCACACTACAATTAACCGTCGCCATTGCCGACCCAACAGCCTGGATTGCAGAAGGCAGCAAGCTGGATAAAACGGCAAAAATTCGCGCGTTCACCAATTATTTACCGGGGTTCAATATCCCGATGTTACCACGTGAATTGTCTGACGATCTCTGCTCTCTGCGCGCGAACGAAGTGCGCCCGGTTTTAGCTTGTCGTATGAGCATTACTGCCGATGGCACGATTGAAGACAACATCACCTTCTTCGCCGCAACCATCGAATCTAAAGCGAAGCTGGCCTATGACAATGTTTCCGACTGGCTGGAAGGTACAGGCGAGTGGCAACCAGAAAACGACGCGATTGCGGAACAAATCCGTCTGCTGCATCGTATTTGCCTGAGCCGAGGAGAGTGGCGTCATAACCACGCGCTGGTCTTTAAAGATCGCCCGGATTACCGTTTCGTTCTCGGTGAAAAAGGTGAAGTACTGGACATCGTCGCTGAGCCACGCCGCATCGCAAACCGTATCGTGGAAGAATCCATGATTGCGGCAAATATTTGCGCCGCCCGTGTGCTTCGCGACAAGCTGGGCTTCGGTATTTATAACGTCCATATGGGATTCGACCCGGCCAACGCCGACGCTCTGGCCGCGCTGCTGAAAACCCACGGTATGCACGTCGATGCCGAAGAAGTACTGACACTGGAAGGTTTCTGCAAACTGCGCCGCGAACTGGATGCACAGCCATCCGGTTTCCTCGACAGCCGAATTCGCCGCTTCCAGTCTTACGCTGAAATTAGTATTGAGCCAGGTCCACACTTTGGGTTGGGTCTGGAGGCATATGCCACCTGGACTTCCCCAATCCGTAAGTATGGCGATATGATCAACCACCGTCTGCTTAAGGCCGTCATCAAAGGCGAAACCGTCGCCCGACCTCAGGATGATACCACCGTGCAGATGGCAGAACGTCGTCGCCTGAACCGGATGGCTGAGCGTGATGTGGGTGACTGGCTATACGCCCGTTTCCTGAGTGATAAAGCCGGAACCGACACCCGCTTTGCGGCCGAGATCATCGACGTCAGCCGCGGCGGCATGCGCGTACGTTTGGTTGATAATGGCGCTGTTGCCTTTATTCCTGCCCCCTTCCTGCACGCCGTGCGTGACGAACTGGTCTGCAGCCAGGAAAGTGGTACCGTACAAATCAAAGGTGAAGTGGTTTACAAAGTCACTGATGTGATTGACGTAACTATCGCCGAAGTTCGCATGGAAACCCGTAGCGTTATCGCGCGTCCAGCAGCGTAAACTGACAAATTCAACGACCTTTCTCTTTTTTGAAAGGTCGTTTTCTTTTTTTACCGACCAAATTTCAACCACACACTACACTTCTCTCATCCAGTCAAAATTTTTTTTTACTATTTTTCAGTTCCGCTGGCTTTGCTTTTTATGGATTCTGGATTACATATAAATATATAAATAAAACAATACGTTCAGCCATAATCACCCTGAATGAATCATGGCTACCCTTACTTTTGAGGCTTTATGCGCTTTAAACGGGATAGTACACATCATGAAAGACGTCCGGGAGCTGGTTACGTTGTATAGCTATGTGGGCACTCATAACCCCTACTGGCGTTTGTCAGAGGATTGCAACATCCTGCATTTCTCTATTGATGAAACAGCAGAAGCTGAGCAGACCATCGAATTATCACCCGAGCAAGCCGACCGCATTCGCGAGATGACGGTGATTACGTCAAGCCTGTTGATGACGTTACCCATTGAAGATGACGATATTCCGGTACATTTGGTTGGACGGAAAATCAATAAGCGCGAATGGGCCGGCAGCGCATCAGCCTGGGATGACACCCCTTCCGTCGCTCGCGACCTGGCTCAAGGTCTCTCTTTTGCCGAACAGGTGGTTTCAGAAGCCAATTCCGTTATTGTCATTCTTGACCGAATGGGCAACATTCAGC
Organism: Citrobacter sp. C13; assembly: GCF_014596815.2. NCBI lineage: Bacteria > Pseudomonadati > Pseudomonadota > Gammaproteobacteria > Enterobacterales > Enterobacteriaceae > Citrobacter > Citrobacter sp. C13. The sequence goes on along the minus strand of NZ_CP115024.1, from coordinate 2,287,141 downwards.
GTTTTAACCGTTTGTGCGAAGAGTACACCGGACTCAGAGAACGTGAAGTCATTGGCCAAAGCGTATTCACACTGTTTATGAGTCGACGTGAAGCCGCAGCCTCCAGACGTAACATCGAGGTCTTTTTTCGCGAAGGCAACTCATATGAGGTCGAACGTTGGGTGAAGACCTGCAAAGGTCAGCGCCTGTTTCTTTTTCGCAATAAGTTTGTACATAACGGTAGCGGCAAGAACGAAATATTTCTGATCTGTTCCGGCACCGATATCACTGAAGAACGCCGCGCGCAGGAACGCCTGCGGATGTTGGCTAATACCGACTCCATCACCGGATTACCGAACCGTAACGCCATTCATGAGCTGATAAGCGACGCGATTGAGAACGCAGGTGATACTCAGGTTGGGATTGTATATCTCGATCTTGATAACTTCAAAAAGGTGAACGATGCCTACGGGCATATGTTTGGCGATCAGCTACTACAGAGTGTGTCGCTTGCAATCCTCAGTTGTCTTGACGACAACCAGCTATTGGCTCGGTTTGGCGGTGATGAATTTATCGTCCTTGCCACCGAAACGTCCCAGAGCACACTGGAGGCTACCGCATCGCGCATTCTGACACGCCTGCGTCAACCCTTTCGCATTGGCCTGATTGAAGTCTATACAGGCTGCTCTATTGGTATTTCCCTCGCTCCACAGCATGGTCAGGACTGCGAAAGCGTCATTCGTAACGCCGATACCGCCATGTACACCGCGAAAGAAGGCGGCCGCGGACAGTTTTGTGTTTTCTCTCCGGAAATGAATCAGCGGGTTTTTGAATACCTGTGGCTGGATACTAACCTGCGCAAGGCGCTGGAAAACGATCAACTGGTTATCCATTATCAGCCAAAAATAACCTGGCGAGGCGAAGTGCGCAGCCTGGAGGCGCTGGTACGCTGGCAGTCTCCGGAACGCGGCCTCATTCCACCACTGGAATTTATCTCCTACGCCGAAGAATCAGGGCTTATTGTTCCGCTGGGGCGCTGGGTTATTCTGGACGTTGTGCGTCAGGTTGCAAAATGGCGCGCCAAGGGAATCAATCTGCGCGTGGCGGTAAACGTTTCTGCCCGCCAACTCGCCGATCAGACGCTATTTACCGATCTCAAACAGGTGCTTCATGAACTCGACTTTGAATATTGCCCCATTGATGTCGAGTTAACGGAAAGCAGTTTGATTGAAAATGAGCAGTTGGCACTGTCCGTCATTCAGCAGTTTAGCCAGTTGGGGGCACAAATCCATTTGGATGATTTTGGTACCGGATATTCGTCACTGTCTCAACTGGCCCGCTTCCCGCTTGATGCAATTAAACTGGATCAAACCTTTGTCAGGGATGTACACAAACAACCTATTTCGCAGTCGCTGGTACGTGCCATTGTTGCGGTCGCACAGGCACTCAATCTGCAGGTCATCGCCGAAGGTGTTGAAAGCGCGAAAGAGGATGCGTTTTTAACCAAAAATGGTGTCAACGAGCGTCAGGGTTTTTTGTTTGCCAAACCAATGCCAGCTGTTGCATTTGAACGTTGGTATCGACGGCACCTGAATAAAAAAACACGCTAATGCAGTGGGATCAAACGTTGAAAATAGCCATAAATGGACATTACCTAACGATCCTATCTGCATGTAATCACAGAATATATAATATTCTTCTATCATTGAAGTTAATACTATTTTTCCCTTCTCTTTTGCCATGAAATTCTGCATCATGAAATTCAAACTCTATTGCCATTAGGATGATAACCATGTCTGATATCGACGCTCAGCGTCTGGCCGAACGCATTGATACCGTGCTGGATATCCTCGTTGCAGGTGATTACCACTCAGCCATCCACAATCTCGAAATTCTGAAGGCTGAGCTGCTAGACACGGCCAAAGAAGATGCCGAGTCTTTGCCCAAAAAGCACAAGGCTCCCTGGGAGATCTGATGACATTAACCCTTTAATGTCGCGGCTATCAGCAAACTGCATATGAGGCAGTTTCCGTTTAATTTCCGATACGATATCGCAATAAAATTAATATTATGAATTCTCGACAACAATCTATTTTACAGATGGTGACTGATAAAGGTCAGATGAGCGTTGCCGAACTGGCAAAAATCACCGGAGTCTCAGAAGTGACGATTCGACAGGATCTGAACACACTGGAAAAACAGAGTTATTTACGCCGTGCGCACGGTTTTGCTGTTTCATTGAACAGCGATGATGTGGAAACGCGCATGATGACTAATTTTACGCTGAAGCGTGAGCTGGCCGAATTCGCCGCATCGCTGGTAAGCCCAGGCGAGTCCATATTCATTGAAAACGGCAGCAGCAATGCGCTCTTGGCCAGAACGCTGGCGGAGCAAAAAGATGTCACCATCATTACCGTCAGCAGCTATATAGCCCATCTGCTGAAAGAAACCCCCTGCGAAGTGATTCTCCTTGGCGGCATCTATCAGAAAAAAAGCGAAAGCATGGTGGGGCCCTTAACTCGCCAGTTTATCCAGCAGGTACACTTCAGCAAGGCCTTTATCGGCATTGATGGCTGGCAGGCTGACACCGGCTTCACCGGACGCGACATGATGCGTTCTGATGTGGTTAACGCGGTGCTGGAAAAAGGTGCAGAAGTTATTGTGCTTACTGACAGCTCAAAATTCGAAGCCATTCACCCTTACACGCTGGGTCCATTAGAGCGATTCAGCCGCGTAGTCACGGATTCCAGACTCAGCGCCAGCGTACAAATGCAGCTCGAGCACTCGGGTTTAACCGTCAATATCATTGATGCGCACGCATAAAATCTTCAGCAGATGATTTGTCAGTCGGCAAATCATCTCCTCTCTGAGAGTTATCTGACAGTCCAATTAAGACTTTTTACCTGTCGTTAACAGGATTAAGTCGTAAAATTAATGTTAGCGATATAACAGGAACGAACCTCCAATCTCAGGATAGTGTTTGTCATGCCTTCGCTAAACGGTTTCACGGAAATATCTTCGTTAGCCTAAATTTAGCGCTATTCTTAAAGAACACTGGATTCCGTGAATCAATAATTCAGGAGAAAGTATTATGTTAGTAACGAGCAAAAAAATGACCGCTGCCATTTTGGCGATTACTCTGGCAATGTCGCTGAGTGCCTGCTCTAACTGGTCCAAACGTGACCGTAACACCGCAATTGGTGCTGGTGCTGGTGCAATCGGTGGTGCAGTCCTGACTGACGGCAGCACGCTGGGCACGCTGGGTGGTGCTGCAGTAGGTGGTATTATTGGCCACCAGGTGGGTAAATAATTTACGGTTAAACGGCTCGATATAATAATACGTTTACTTTTTCAGGTCTGTATTATTAAAAAGCCACGGAAAAATTCCGTGGCTTTTTTTATTAACCGCCAGCCAATTTAACTTTCATTCCTTTGGCTTCCAGCAGCGATTTAATCAGGTCGCGTTTATCACCCTGTATCTCAATCACGCCATCCTTCACTGCCCCGCCGCAACCACATTTTTTCTTCAGTTCCGCAGCTAATTTGGTCAGTTCAGCATCGTCCTGATCTATTCCAGTAATCAGACACACGCCCTTACCTTTGCGGCCACTGGTCTGTCGCTGGATACGGACAATGCCATCGCCTTTGGGACGCTCTGGGACGGCTTTTGGTTCATCAATACGCCCGGTGTCAGTTGAGTAGACCAGACGAGAATTTGAGTCGTTCATTTACGCACCTCGTTTCAGGGAGGCATTGATCATCTTCAGCGTCTGAGCCGGATCTGCCGACTGTGTGACCGGACGACCAATAACCATATAATCGACGCCAGCTGACTGTGCCTGTTCCGGCGTCATAATACGACGCTGGTCGCCTGCCTCGCTGCCTTCAGGACGAATACCGGGCGTTACCAGTTTAAATGCCTGGCCAAATGCCTGCTTGAATCGCACTGCTTCCTGCGCGGAGCATACGACGCCATCCAAACCACAATGTTGGGTTAAGCGCGCCAGCCTTTCCGCATGCTCCGCAGGTGACAACGTCACGCCAAGGTCGGCAAGATCGCTGGCTTCCATACTGGTCAGAACTGTTACTGCAATCAGCAACGGCGCATCCTTGCCAAAAGGCACCAGGGCTTCACGTGCGGCGGTCATCATACGCGCCCCACCAGAAGCATGAACGTTAACCATCCATACGCCAAGCTCAGCCGCCGCCGCAACGGCATGCGCGGTAGTATTGGGAATATCATGAAATTTCAAATCAAGAAAAACGTCAAAGCCACGCTGTTGTAAATCGCGAACCAACTGAGGTCCAAAAAGCGTGAACATCTCTTTGCCCACTTTCAAACGGCAATCACAAGGATCAATTCTGTCGACAAAAGCTAATGCTTTATCACGATTGGAATAATCGAGAGCGACAACGACAGGAGAATCAGTAACAGCACGAGAAGAAGATGAAGCAGTAAACGTCATGACCAGACCTTCCTGAGGATGGGCGCCATCGGCGGCGCAAAATGGGTAAACGGCGTGCATTCTACCTGCGGCAATAGAAAATTAACAGGCGCGATTACATTTCTGCCAGGCAAATTTGGCAACGGAGGTTGAGGAAGGATCTGTTATAGATCATTAGTATGTTGTAACTAAAGTGAGGTTTTTTAAAAATTACAGCCCATCAAGTCCGCGAATAGGTTTAATGGTTGACCATGAGCGACAGGATGGGCAGTGCCAGTACAGTGTATATGCGGTAAATCCGCACTTCTGGCAACGATACCGAGGCTTGCTGCGCACCTGCTCCCCGACCATATCGCGCAGAACCATCAGGCTCTCTTTCGCGCGCCCTTCTTCTGCTTCGTTAAGATGGTAATCCATCAACTTGTGGAACACGCGCATCGTAGGATGGCGTTGTAGCTGGCGGGTAATATAAACCTGAGCGGTATCAGTCCCCTCACGCGCTTCAAGAATATCGGCCAGCATCAGCTCGGCGGCGGCGCCAGTATTCTCCTCAACAGCCCGACGTAAAAACTCGGCCCACTCATCGTTTTTCCCCAGATGCTGGTAGCAGCTTTGCAGCATTTCCAGCGTTTCGCTGACCAGTTCTTTATCCTGAGAAATCACGCGTTGTAGACATTCGACGGCCTTCGCGTAATCGCCTTTCACCATGTACACACGGCCCATCATGATGGAAACACGGGCACTGTTTTTGTCTGCCGCAGCCCCTTTTTTCAACAGCGTCATGGCGCGATCCATATCGTCGCTACCCATCTGCTGTAAGGCCAGTTCGCAGTAGAAGTGAGCTATCTCAATACGCTGTTTATCTTTACCGAGCTTCACCAGGCGTTCTGCGACATCAATCGCTTTCTGCCATTCGCTGGTCGCCTGATAAATTTGCAGCAGTTGCTGTAATGCACCGACGCGAAAATCTGTTTCATCGGTAAGCTGATTAAACATGTCTTCCGCGCGGTCGTACAGACCTGCGGCCATGTAGTCGCGCCCCAGCTGTTGTACGGCCAACAAACGCTGCTCGTAGGTCAGCGAAGCACTTTCCATTAACGTTTGATGGATGCGGATTGCGCGGTCGACTTCACCGCGCGAACGAAACAGGTTTCCGAGGGTGAGATGAGCCTCAACGGTGCCCGTATCCTCTTTTAGCATATCGAGGAACAGATCCACCGCTTTGTCTTGTTGGTTGCTCAGGAGGAAGTTAACCCCGGCGACATAGTCACGGGAAAGACGGTTAGCTTCATCCTGCTTGGTTTGTTGCGCACTTCTGCGACCCATATACCACCCATAGGCAGCGGCTACAGGCAAAAGCAGAAACAACAACTCCAACATAAATAATTATTCCTTCACAACCGACGAATCGGCAGAAACCGCAACGTCGGTCGCAGGCGTAAGCTGGTTTTCCAGTCGTTTGATTTTACGTTCGGCGCGCGCAAGAGACACACGAACCTTCAGCCAGAAAAGGCCGCAAATTAACCAACCAATCGCAAAACCTGCGGCAAACAATACAGCAAGCAGCGTAGAGATACGATACTCACCCTGAGCCAGCAGGTAATTAAACGTAACCTGTTGATCGTTTTGCGCACCTAATGTCACCGAAATAACAAAAATCGCCAACACCAGTAAGAAAATGAGTAAATATTTCACATTACTTCCCGTTATGTGGTTTGAGCGAATAAATCGTGTACAACTTACCGCGTTGAGCCCTTTAAATTACCATTTTCACAACGAGTGCGAAACGGAAAAGCGCTTTCCCCTTTCTGATTTAAGGGCAAAATTCGAAAAATCAATCATGGCTAACTTTCTTGTTCACGCTGAGCGATTTCTTTTTCCTCCTGCACAGGCGGCGTTAATGGTCCGCATACCCGCTGCGCAAGCCATGTCGCCAGTGTTACCAGCAACCATGAAATCAGCGTTGCAACGACCAAATCACGGGGCCAGTGCATGCCTAATAGCAAGCGACTGCCCATAACACCCGTAGCCCAGATAAGTAAAAACACAATCGTCAGCGTACGTCGGCGTGGCCATAACAGCCCTACGGCCAGTAAAGCCCAACTGGCGGCAAACATCGTATGCCCTGACGGAAAGGCAAACCCTGTTTCTTTTTGCCAGTGCTTACGCAGAAACGTCGGAATATCCTGTTGTTCGGCCAATTGCTCTTTAACTAAGTGACCACGATCTTTACGTTTTAAAGTGTAGAACTCATCAACAGGGATATGGTGCGTTTTTTCCAGCCACACGACAAAGGGCCGAGGTTCCTGCACCCTGTCTTTAACCCAGGACTTTACGCCCTGACCGACTAAAATTGCCGCAGCCAGGATCGCAAACAGCATTACCGCAGCTTTCAGACGAAAACGCAGACACCACAGAAACCATGCGCAGAGAACAACGTGAGTGATAATACCCCACGGCTGCGTCACCGTTTCCGTTATCCAGTACAGAGATTTTAGCCACCAAACGTTATGTCCCGGCTGCCAGCTCCAGCCTGATACCCATACAGCAACCGGCATAATAAGTAGCAGCCCGGCCCCGACCGCAGTGCGCTTTGCAATTGACAGCATTGCCTCTCCTTTCGTCGATAAGTCTCACAATCATAACTGAAAAAAGCGCATGCCGGGGAAATTGACAATTTTGTGCCATTCCAAAAGCGAATCCGTTGTCGCGATTAGGTGAACATCGTTGCCTTATGGCAAAATAGTGCAATATAGAACAGAAGCCAACAGGCGACGGCACGACAGTGCCAGCATAATCTGGAGAATTACATGCAGCTTAAACGTGTGGCAGAAGCCAAACTGCCAACCCCCTGGGGTGATTTCCTGATGGTGGGATTTGAAGAACTGGCAACCGGACACGATCACGTCGCACTGGTTTTTGGCGATATCACAGGCCAAACGCCTGTCCTGGCGCGTGTCCACTCCGAATGTCTGACTGGCGATGCATTGTTTAGCCTGCGTTGCGATTGCGGCTTCCAGCTCGAAGCGGCTCTCACCCATATTGCTGAAGAAGGGCGCGGTATCCTGCTTTATCATCGTCAGGAAGGACGCAATATCGGCCTGCTCAATAAAATCCGCGCCTACGCGTTGCAGGACCAGGGTTATGATACCGTTGAAGCTAACCATCAGTTGGGCTTTGCGGCAGATGAGCGTGATTTCACGCTGTGTGCGGATATGTTCAAGCTGCTGGGCGTGGACGAAGTTCGTTTGCTGACCAATAACCCGAAAAAAGTGGAAATTCTGACCGAAGCGGGAATCAATATTGTTGAACGCGTGCCGCTGATTGTGGGTCGTAACCCGAACAATGAACATTACCTGGACACCAAAGCCGCCAAGATGGGACATTTGCTGGGCAAGTAATAGTTGTTACCGCCGATAAAAAAGCCTGCTCTCGCAGGCTTTTTACATTCTAGCTCAACATATTACGAATCACGTAGTGCAGAATGCCATCGTTTTGGTAGTACGTTAGCTCCGTCGCGGTATCGATACGGCAGCGGCATAAAACCACCTCTTTACGTCCATCCGAGCGAACCATACTCACCGGCACTGTTGCACCCGGTTTGATGTTTTGCAGATCCGTAATATCGATCGCTTCCTCACCGGTTAGTCCCAGCGTTTTACGCGTGACGCCCTGTGGGAATTCCAGCGGCAAAATCCCCATACCAATCAGGTTAGAACGGTGAATTCGCTCAAAGGACTCTGCGATAACCACGCGAACCCCCAGTAAGCGCGGGCCTTTTGCCGCCCAGTCGCGACTGGAGCCAGAGCCATACTCTTTCCCGGCAATAACCGCCAGGGGGATATTCTCCTGTTGATATTGCATAGCCGCATCATAGATAGCCACTACCTCAGTTCCCGGCAAATGACGCGTCATCCCACCTTCAACGCCGGGCACCATCTCATTGCGAATACGAATATTGGCAAAAGTACCGCGCATCATTACTTCATGATTCCCGCGCCGTGAACCGTAGGAGTTAAAATCTTTACGCTCCACGCCGTGGCTTTGCAGATAACGACCTGCCGGGCTATCCGGCTTGATACTGCCGGCAGGAGAAATATGGTCGGTGGTGACGGAATCTCCAAGCATTGCAAGGATACGCGCACCATGAATGTCCTGGACCGGATCCGGCGTCGCCTGCATACCATCGAAGAACGGCGACAAGCGGATATAGGTTGAGTCAGACTGCCAGCCATAGGTATCAGCACGATCTACCTGGATAGCTTTCCATTCCGGCGTGCCTTCAAAGACTTCAGCGTACTCCTTATGGAACATGGCGGTAGAAACCTGCTCCACGGCACGTGCAATTTCCTGAGCCGTCGGCCAGATATCTTTCAGATATACGGGATCGCCCTTTCTGTCATGCCCTAACGGATCTTTCGTCAGATTGATATTCATATTCCCCGCCAGCGCATAGGCCACCACCAGCGGCGGAGACGCCAACCAGTTGGTCTTCACGAGCGGATGGATACGCCCCTCAAAGTTTCGGTTGCCGGAAAGCACGGCGCCAACGGTAAGATCGCCTTTTTTGATAGCTGTCTCGATAGGATCGGGTAACGGACCCGAGTTACCAATACAGGTGGTACAGCCGTAGCCCACTAGGTTAAATCCCAGCTCATCAAGATACGGCGTGAACCCAGCCTGCGCCAGATAGTCAGACACCACCTTCGATCCTGGCGCCAGCGAGGCTTTCACCCACGGCTGACGTTTCAGACCAAGCGTCACTGCTTTTTTCGCCAGCAGACCCGCTGCCATCAATACGCTTGGGTTAGAGGTGTTGGTACAGGAAGTGATCGCAGCAATAACCACCGCACCATCCGGCAGCTTGTACTGATGACCGTTCATTGTATAGTCCACTGGCTGACGATCTTTCAGCGAGCTATTTACTTCGAGTTCATTACTCGCCGAAAACGCTTTCGGGACATCAGCCAGTGCTACCCGATCCTGCGGACGCTTCGGTCCGGCAAGGCTAGCTTCCACACTGCCCATATCCAGCTCCAGTGAACTGGTAAATACGGGTTCATCCCCTGGATTACGCCACATTCCCTGCGCTTTGGCATAGGCGCTGACCAACTCAACCTGCTCCTCACTGCGTCCACTCAGACGCATATATTCAAGAGTGATGTCATCGATCGGGAAGAAACCGCAGGTTGCGCCGTATTCCGGTGACATGTTAGCAATGGTTGCCCGATCGGCCAGCGGTAAGGTGTCCAGGCCATCACCGTAGAATTCAACGAATTTACCGACCACGCCGTGCTTACGCAGCATCTGGGTGACGGTTAAAACCAGGTCGGTAGCGGTGATGCCTTCCCGCAGTTTGCCCACCAGTTTGAAGCCCACAACATCCGGGATAAGCATAGAGACCGGTTGACCAAGCATTGCTGCTTCAGCCTCAATGCCTCCAACGCCCCATCCCAGCACACCGAGACCATTAATCATTGTCGTATGGGAATCGGTTCCGACCAACGTGTCAGGGTAAGCCACCCACTCACCGTCTTGCAACTCGCTCCAGACGGCTTTGCCAAGGTATTCAAGGTTAACCTGGTGGCAAATCCCCGTTCCCGGCGGTACAACACTGAAGCGACTAAATGCCTGCTGTCCCCATTTCAGGAACACATAACGCTCATGGTTACGTTCCATTTCCAGGCGAACGTTTTCTTCGAAAGCATCATCATCACCAAAACGGTCCACCGTTACCGAGTGGTCAATGACAAGGTCCACTGGCGAAAGCGGATTCACTTTTGCCGTATCTCCTCCCAGACGTTTCACCGCTTCACGCATAGCGGCAAGATCGACCACCGCCGGCACGCCGGTAAAATCCTGCATCAGAACACGAGCGGGTCGATAGGCAATTTCACGATCGGCATGGGCGGTCTTCAGCCAATGCGCGAGCGCATGAATATCATCTTCGGTAACGGAATTACCATCCTGCCAACGAAGCAGGTTTTCCAGCAACACTTTCAGCGATTTGGGTAGTCGGGTGATATCACCCAGTGATTTAGCGGCCAGAGGTAAACTGTAATAGCGGTAGGTTTTATCTTTAACCTGCAATGTGTCCTTACTGGCTTCTCGTAGGGTCGACGACATAGCTCCTCCTTAAATGACAGGGTTGGATCCCCTGATTTCCTCAGGGTTAGTATTAAAGATAACACAAACAAAATGTAACGCTTTGATAACAACTCAAATTGATAAAAGTAGCGCGCGATACAAAAGCGCGAAGTGAGGTCAATGGTAGGGAGGAAGGTCTAGCCGTGTAGATTAATAGGATGGATATTCAGCAGGCAATAGCGCAATCGATAATACGTTGATTAGGTGGCTGATGGTGAATACATGGGATAAACGATTCGATATTTAAGACCACGAGGTAATCGTTATTATTATAAAATACGTACGAATTATTGTTTCTGTTCATCATCATCAGTTAACAGATCAATAAACGCCCGTTGTTCAGGAGAAAGGTTCCAGGATTCGGGTATCTTTGGCCCCTTCTCTGCGACGGTTTTGCTCTCTTGTTCATGAGGCGATGGTGCCACGGTAGACTGCTGCTCCGGTGCGGACATACTTACCCCCACACATTCCAGGCCACGAGTGCGACAATAATCCAGAATATCGCAGAACCAAGAAATACGGCGAACCAGGCTTTACGTTTCATCGCGGGATCCCGGCGTGCAGGCTGGTTTCCTGAAGGCATCGCTAACCTCATACTATCGAAATCACTTATCATTTAGGCACCAAACAATTGGTACAATTAATCATCAGATAGGAGGAATCCTAATAAAAAAGGCGGAAAAAAGCCAGTTAATTTTCGGACTCGATCTGATAAATAAATCAATTGTTTGATCAGTTATGAATATTTGAGAGTGATTTTTGGCAAGCTGACTAATTTGAAACTACTTTAGAGAACTTTTTCCATAAATAATATATGGTTAATATATGTGGTGAGAAATAATGAATAAATTCAAACTCTCCCGTCGGTATCGCTTTATGCTTATGGATACCGACGAGGTTATGGCCGTTATTATTTCTCAGGCAATTTAATATCTTTAAACATGGCTTCAATATCATCGTTGGAACGCAGTGCCACCGCCGTGTCCACCACATCACGCGTCAGATGCGGCGCGAAACGTTGAATGAAATCATACATGTAACTACGTAAGAAGGTGCTGCGACGAAAACCAATTTTGGTGGTGCTATGGCTGAAAATATCATGCGCATCCACACGTACCAGGTCAGGATCGGAAACAGGATCAACCGCCATACTGGCAATCACACCCACGCCGAGCCCCAGACGAACATAGGTTTTAATGACATCAGCATCGGTCGCGGTAAAGACAATACGCGGCTCCAGACCCGCACGGTTAAACGCGGTGTCCAGCTCCGAACGCCCGGTAAATCCAAAGGTGTAGGTCACCAGTGGATACTGTGCCAGTTCCTCAATAGAAACCGAGGATTTGCCCGCCAACGGATGATCCGGCGTGACGACAATCGAACGGTTCCAGTGATAGCAAGGTAGCATCACCAGGTCGTCATACAGGTGCAAGGCTTCCGTCGCGATAGCAAAATCCGCATTCCCTTTCGAGACGGCTTCGGCAATTTGCGTTGGCGATCCCTGGTGCATATGCAATGAAACACGAGGATAACGCTCAATAAAACCTTTAATCACGTTCGGTAATGCGTAACGTGCCTGAGTATGCGTGGTGGCGATATACAGCGAACCTTTGTCCGGCCAGGTATGTTCACCAGCAACAGACTTAATGGCGTCCACCTTAGACAGAACTTCGCGCGCAATACGGATGACTTCCTGCCCCGCTGGCGTAACCTGGGTCAGATGCTTACCGCTACGGGCGAAAATCTGGATGCCAAGTTCATCTTCCAGCATACGAACTTGCTTACTGATACCGGGCTGAGAGGTATAAAGCCCTTCCGCCGTTGAGGAGACATTAAGGTTGTGATTCACCACCTCAACAATGTAGCGAAGCTGCTGTAATTTCATGTTATGCCATCCCGATTCGCGCCATCAAATCATCGTTCCAGTGCAGGCTCGTGGGCGCTGCTAATACGATTTAATAATAAAAAGCTTGTTAACTATAACCACTATATCATTTATATGTACGCTGTATAGGTATGACAAAAAATAATATGCCATAAACAAAAAGGGCCGCTTACGCGACCCTTTGAGGAGGAACTCAGCCAGAATGCTGTTATTTCTTCCCTTCTACCCATTTGCCGTCAACGAAGAACGCGGACCAGCCAGTCGCCTTACCGTCTTTCTCAGCGGCAACGTATTGCTGCTTGGTTTTACGGCTGAAACGAACCATGGACTTGTTACCATCCGGGTCAGTTTGCGGTGCGTCTGCCAGATAACGCAGTTTTTCCGGCAGGCGATCGCGGAAGCGATACAACTCTTCCACCAACGGCGCACGAGTCTCACGTGATTTCGGGAACGTATTGGCCGCCAGGAAGATACCTGCAGCACCATCACGTAACACGAAATACGCGTCAGATTTTTCACACGGCAGTTCCGGCAGCGGAACCGGATCTTCTTTCGGCGGAGCAACTTCACCGTTACGCAGGATCTTACGGGTGTTTTTACACTCGTCGTTGGTACACGCCATGTACTTGCCGAAACGTCCCATTTTCAGGTGCATTTCAGAACCACATTTTTCGCACTCTACGATCGGACCGTCATAACCCTTGATACGGAATTCACCCTCTTCGATCTCGTAGCCATCGCAAGTTGGGTTATTACCACACACATGCAATTTACGCTTAGGATCGATGAGATAGCTGTCCATTGCCGTACCGCACTTCTGGCAGCGGCGTTTGGCGCGCAATGCGTTCGTTTCCGCGTCGTCGCCTTCCAGCACGTTCAATACTTCGTTTTCCGGCACCAGGTTAATGGTGGTTTTACAACGCTCTTTCGGGGAAAGTGCGTAGCCAGAGCAACCAAGGAAAACGCCGGTACTGGCGGTACGAATACCCATCTTGCGTCCGCAGGTCGGGCAATCAATGCTGGTCAGTACCATCTGGTTCGGACGCATACCGCCCTCTTCAGGATCTTTCTCGGCTTTATCTAACTGCTGAGTAAAATCAGTGAAGAAGTTGTCGAGTACGCCCTTCCATTCGGCTTCGTGATTCGCCACCTGGTCGAGGCTGTCTTCCATCTGCGCGGTAAAATCGTAGTTCATCAGTTCACGGAAATTTTCTTCCAGACGATCGGTGACGATTTCACCCATTTTTTCAGCGTAGAAGCGACGGTTTTCAACGCGAACATAACCGCGATCCTGAATCGTAGAGATGATCGACGCATAGGTGGATGGACGACCAATGCCACGCTTTTCAAGCTCTTTAACCAGCGAAGCTTCACTGAAGCGTGCTGGCGGCTTGGTGAAGTGCTGCGCAGGTGTCAGCTCGATAAGCGTCAAGGTATCGCCTTTGTCCACCGCCGGTAGGATGCGATCTTCATCGCCCTTACGCAGCGCTGGCATCACTTTCGTCCAGCCATCAAAGCGCAGAATACGACCACGCGCCTTCAGACGGAAATCACCCGCGCCAACGGTCAGCGTGGTGGAATCATATTTAGCAGGCGTCATCTGACAGGCAACAAACTGGCGCCAGATCAGCTGATACAGTTTTTGTGCATCGGCTTCCATATCTTTCAGCGATTCCGCCAGTACGGCGACATCGGAAGGACGGATAGCTTCGTGCGCTTCCTGCGAATTCTCTTTGCTGGCGTACTGGTTCGCGTTTTCCGGCAGATATTTTTTGCCAAAATTATCGCTGATGTAATCGCGAACCATGGTGACAGCATCCTGGCTCAGGTTGGTTGAGTCAGTACGCATGTAAGTGATGTAACCCGCTTCATACAAGCGCTGCGCCATCATCATGGTTTTCTTCACACCAAAGCCCAGACGCGTGCTCGCAGCCTGCTGTAGCGTGGAGGTAATGAACGGTGCGCTCGGCTTGCTGCTGGTCGGCTTATCTTCACGTTCCAGGACGCTATAGCGCGCTTTTTCCAACAGGCTAACGGCGGCAAGCGTTTGTTCCCGATTTACGGGACGGAACGGTTTATCATTTTGATGCGTCACCTCAAGCGGCAACGCGTCGCCGCCCGGCGTGGTCGTGTTGGCATCAATTTCCCAGAACTCTTCTGGAACAAATGCTTTGATTTCGCGTTCACGCTCAACCACCAGACGCACAGCCACAGACTGAACGCGACCGGCAGACAGACCACGTGCAATTTTTTTCCACAGCAGGGGCGACACCATATAGCCCACAACACGGTCCATAAAGCGGCGCGCCTGTTGCGCATTTACACGGTCGATGTTCAACTCGCCCGGTTTTTCAAACGCCTGGCGAATAGCATTTTTGGTAATTTCGTTAAACACCACGCGGCTGTAGCGGGTGTCGTCGCCGCCGATAACTTCCCGCAGGTGCCATGCAATGGCTTCCCCTTCGCGGTCAAGGTCGGTTGCGAGATAGATGTGGTCGGCTTTTTCAGCCAGTTGCTTCAGTTCTGAAACAACTTTCTCTTTACCAGGCAGCACTTCATAACGCGCATCCCAGTTGTGCCACGGGTCAACACCCATACGGTTGACGAGAGCGCCACGTTCATCCTTTTTGGGCTTTTTAGCCGTTTTGGTGGAGGTTGAGTCGGCGCTCTTTTTAGTTGCTGAGCCACTGGTCGGCAAATCACGGATATGACCGACGCTGGATTTCACCACGTAGTCATTACCCAGATACTTGTTGATCGTTTTGGCTTTTGCCGGGGACTCAACGATGACAAGAGCTTTACCCATATTCACCTTTACCTAATTTGATTCTTCCAGAATGCGTCGCACGTTGATTCACCTTCCACTGGCGACGAGACATCGATATGGTCTCTGCGTCGGCGGATATCAACCCCTTAAACTGATTCGCGCTTGTAATGTAACTCTCATGTAACTGAGTTAACAGGCTTTTTTTCTCACAAACGCTCTAGCACGACGAAGTATTGGTCGAATGTCAAGCAAATCTGTTGCCAGATTGACGAAAGCGTCACACTGTACCTGATAAAATGCGTTACGCAACTTTATTAGCATGCAAAAACAAATCTCGCCAGTTGTAACACTGTCGTAAAACCTTCATTTATGTCAGGGAATATTTGCCCATAAGGCGGGCTCAGCGTAGACTAATGTCCTTGTTTAAGGAGTAAATCATGCATAAAGACACTCAACCCATCGATCGCGAAACACTGCTGATTGAAGCCAACAAAATCATTCGTGAGCATGAGGACACGCTGGCGGGGATTGTCGCCACCGGCGTTACGCAGCGAAACGGCGTGCTGGTTTTCAGCGGAGATTACTTTTTAGACGAGCAAGGGCTACCAACGCCCAAAAGTACGGCTGTGTTTAATATGTTTAAACACCTGGCGCACGTACTTTCTGAAAAGTATCACTTGATCGATTAATACGAGAAATAATTTGCCGGATGGCAGCAACGCCTTATCCAGCCTACATTGATGCATATTTGTAGGCCGGATAGGATATGTGAGCAGCGCTATCCGGCAATGACAATTTTACATCAGTGGCTTCTGCCCCCGCTGCCACCAGCGCATCAGCAAACGATCGGCGCTCTCCGCCGCACTACCGGTAAAACGATCCATCAGCTTTTTACGCTGCAGATAGCGAACGTTCAACACTTCACGACCTTCCATCAGCCCGAGGATCACCTCATCGCTGGTATTGATCTCATCCACCAGCCCATTTGCCAGCGCCTGTTGACCAAACCAGTGTTCACCCGTGGCAACCTGTTCAATGTCCAGAGTCGGACGCATGCGATGCACAAAGTCTTTAAACAGATGATGCGTTTCGTTCAGATCTTCGCGGAATTTCTGCCGCCCTTCTTCCGTATTCTCGCCAAGCAGCGTCAGCGTACGTTTGTACTGTCCGGCGGTGTGCAGTTCGATATCAATATCTTTCCCTTTCAGGAAGCGATTAAAGTTCGGGATCTGCGCCACCACGCCAATTGAGCCGACGATAGCAAACGGCGCCGAGACAATTTTATCTGCCACGCAGGCCATCATATATCCGCCGCTCGCAGCGACTTTATCCACCGTGACGGTCAACGGTATCTGCTTATCGCGCAGACGTTGCAATTGCGATGCAGCCAGGCCATAGCCATGTACCACACCACCCGGGCTTTCCAGACGAACCACCACCTGATCCTGAGGTTTAACAACCGCCAGCACCGCCGTCACCTCTTCGCGTAATGCGCTGACCTCATGGGCATCCATACTGCCTTTAAAATCAAGCACCCATACACGAGGTTTATCAGATGACGTGCTGTCACCCAGTTTCGCTTTTGCCTTGGCGGCCTTCGCTTCCAGCTTCTGTTTCTTTTTCTGCGCCTTACGCCAGAATTTTTGCTGATGCCCATCCAATAAAGCTAGCGACAAGTCTTCCTTCATCTCTTTATATTGATCGCTGAGGTTAATAACCCGCAACTCCCCACGCTGACGTTTGCGTTGTGTCGCGTTTACGATCAGCATCACCACCACTGCAATAGCCACCACGACAGTGACAATTTTTGCCAAAAACAGCCCATATTCAGACAACAATTCCACAAGACCCACCTTGGTTAAACAACGCGACTTCCGCTCAGTGTACAACAGGCGTGTCACCTCGTCTTGCTTCATACATCCAGTGCTGAATCAGTAAAAAGCATGACAAAGCGTTCATTTTGCGGTGTTATTGCCTTTGGCTGATTGAAAAAGTACAGGGTTTAAGGCATAAAGCCCAAAAGTTATCGCGAACGAGATGACCATGACGTCGCCGAGGAGTAGCTGTGCATTACCAACCTAAACAAGACCTTTTACAGGGCCGCATTATTCTTGTCACCGGTGCCAGCGATGGTATCGGACGCGAAGCAGCGCAGACCTATGCACGCTATGGCGCGACCGTTATCCTGCTTGGGCGTAACGAAGAAAAACTGCGTCAGGTTGCCCGCACTATCGCCGATGAAAACGGAACACAACCACAGTGGTTTACACTGGATCTACTCACCTGTACTTCTGAAGAATGTCACCAGCTTGCGCAGCGCATTGCCGCACATTTCCCGCGTCTGGATGGCGTACTGCATAACGCCGGATT
Source organism: Citrobacter sp. C13 (assembly GCF_014596815.2). Classification (NCBI taxonomy): domain Bacteria; kingdom Pseudomonadati; phylum Pseudomonadota; class Gammaproteobacteria; order Enterobacterales; family Enterobacteriaceae; genus Citrobacter; species Citrobacter sp. C13. The sequence goes on along the minus strand of NZ_CP115024.1, from coordinate 2,269,548 downwards.
ACTCGGCGATATTTGTCCAATGAGTGAACAAAACCCGCAGGTCTGGCAGGATGTGATGCAGGTAAATGTGAATGCCACTTTTATGCTGACTCAGGCATTGCTGCCGTTGTTACTCAAATCCGATGCCGGATCGCTGGTCTTTACCTCTTCCAGTGTCGGTCGCCAGGGACGCGCCAACTGGGGAGCATATGCCACCTCAAAATTTGCTACCGAAGGGATGATGCAGGTTCTGGCGGATGAGTATCAAAACCGTCATCTGCGCGTAAACTGTATCAATCCTGGTGGGACGCGAACTGGCATGCGAGCCAGCGCATTCCCAACGGAAGATCCACAAAAATTGAAAACTCCCGCCGATATTATGCCGCTCTACCTGTGGCTGATGGGCGATGACAGCCGCCGTAAAACCGGTATGACTTTTGACGCCCAGCCGGGCCGTAAACCAGGAATAGCCCAATGAGTGAAGAACGCTATCAGCAACGTCAACAGCGCGTAAAAGATCGGGTTGACGCACGCGTTGCCGCAGCGAAGGACGAGCGCGGGATCATCATCGTGTTCACCGGAAATGGTAAGGGTAAAACCACCGCCGCATTCGGTACCGCCACGCGCGCGGTGGGCCATGGTAAAAAAGTCGGCGTCATACAATTTATTAAAGGTACGTGGCCAAACGGAGAACGTAATTTACTTGAACCCCACGGCGTAGAGTTTCAGGTTATGGCGACAGGATTTACCTGGGAAACGCAAAACCGTGAGTCCGACACCGCGGCCTGTATGGCAGTGTGGGAACACGGCAAGCGGATGCTGGCCGACGATGAACTGGATATGGTGGTGCTGGACGAGCTGACCTATATGGTGGCATACGACTATCTGCCGCTTGAAGAGGTCATCACTGCCCTAAATGCGCGCCCTGCCCATCAAACGGTGATTATCACCGGCCGTGGATGTCATCGCGATATTCTGGAGTTAGCGGATACGGTCAGCGAGCTGCGCCCGGTCAAGCATGCGTTTGAAGCGGGCGTGAAGGCCCAGATAGGGATCGATTACTGACACCAGGCCGGATAAGGCGCTTGCGCCGCATCCGGCTCCACGCTAACGTCTGATAGCGCTTTGCTTATCAGGCCTGGTCATGATTAACCGTTGTTGCTACGACCACCCGGACGACGGCTGCTACCGACCTGTGAGTGGCGCTTAACCGCACGACGGATCTGATTTGCCTTCATGCGACGACGATCTTTCTCGACGGCAACTTTAGATGTCGTTTCCGGCTTCAGCTCCACCAGTTCACGCAGATAGTTGGTCTGCGCGAGGTCAAGCTCGGTCCAGCCACCACGCGGCAGGCCTTTCGGCAGCGGGATATCACCGTAACGAACACGAATAAGACGGCTTACCTGCACACCTACAGCTTCCCACAGGCGACGGACTTCACGGTTACGCCCTTCGGTCAGCGTGACGTTATACCACTGGTTGATCCCTTCACCACCGCTGAACTTGATCGTTTTAAATGCCGCCGGACCATCTTCCAGCTGTACGCCACGACTCAGATCGCGCAGTTTTGCATCATCAACCTGACCAAAAACACGTACCGCATATTCACGTTCAACTTCACGGCTTGGGTGCATCAGACGGTTAGCCAGTTCACCATCGGTGGTAAACAGCAGTAAACCGCAGGTATTCACGTCCAGACGCCCTACGGCAATCCAGCGCGCATCACGCAGTTTTGGTAAACGATCGAACACGGTCGGACGACCTTCCGGGTCGTTACGGGTACACAGTTCACCTTCTGGCTTGTAATAGGCCAGAACGCGGCAGATTTGCTCCGCAGACTCTTTAACCGAAATCAGATGACCGTCGATACGGATTTTCAGGCCCGGAGTGACTTCAACGCGATCGCCGAGCGTGGCAATTTTGCCATCAACGCTCACGCGACCCGCGGCAATAATAGATTCGATTTCACGGCGAGAACCGTGGCCAGCGCGCGCCAGCACTTTTTGTAACTTTTCGCTCATAGAGCTTCCTTTAGATGTCGCCTTCACAGGCGTCGAACAGGAGAATCAACGGCGCCAGTCAGCGCCATTTTAAGGCCGCGTAGTATAGCGGTTCGCGCCCTTATAAGAAAGGTTTAACGTCACCGACGCCTTCACGCAACACCACCGGAGAATCGTCGGTTAAATCGATGACCGTGGTCGGCTGCTGGCCGAGATAGCCGCCGTGGATAATCAAATCCACCAGTTTTTCCAGGCGGTCTTTAATTTCTTCCGGATCTGACTCGGTAAATTCACTGCCAGGCAACATCAGCGATGTAGAGAGCATCGGTTCGCCCAGCGCTTCCAGCAGCGCCAGCGCTATCGGATTCGAAGGCACACGCAGGCCAATGGTCTTTCGTTTTTCCTGCAACAAACGGCGCGGAACTTCTTTCGTCCCTTTCAGGATGAAGGTGTAGTTGCCCGGCGTGTTGTTTTTAATTAAACGAAAGGCCACGTTGTCGACAAACGAATAGGTCGACAGTTCAGACAAGTCACGGCACATCAGCGTAAAGTTGTGCCCGTCCGGCAGGTGACGGATGCGGCAAATGCGCTCCATGGCGCCTTTATCTTCAATTTTGCAGCCCAACGCATAGCCGGAATCGGTTGGATAGACGATCACCCCACCTTTACGCACGATTTCAACGGCCTGATTGATCAGTCGCTGCTGCGGGTTTTCGGGATGAATATAAAAAAACTGGCTCATACTTTCCTCTCTGTGATCTCGGGCTGCTCCCAAAGTTGCCAGACGCCTTCTACGCCTGCGGGCAACCAAAGTTTACGCCCCAACTCAATCCATGGGCAGGGTAGATGAAAATCGGACCCTTGCGATGCCCACAGTTGATGCGAACGCGCAAGCGTCGCCAGATGGGTGCGTTCATTGGGAGACTGCTGGCACTGTGCCACTTCCATCGCGTCGCCGCGATGTTCAGCAAAATGTGCAACCAGTCTTTTCAGCCACTTAGCGCTAAGATCGTACCGCCCAGGATGAGCCAGAACAGCCTTACCGCCAGAATGATGAATGACATCAATAGCTTGTTCTATTGTACACCACTGTGGCGGAACGTAACCGGTTTTCCCACGAGCAAGATATTTTTTAAAGACATCCGCCATGGTTGTGGCTTTTCCGCATTCCACCAGGAAACGCGCAAAATGGCCCCGCGTAACCGCCCCGCCATCAGCCAGACGTAACGCCCCTTCCCACGCGCCGGGGATATGCGCTTTGTCGAGTCGTTCGGCAATCAGGCGCGCACGCTGCTGACGACGTTCCGTTTGTTGCGCCAGAAATTCGCACATCATTGGATGGTCGATATCAATGTTCAGACCCACTATATGGATCTCATGGTTTTCCCAAACCGTTGATATCTCGACGCCAGGGATCAAATTTAACGCTAAACCCGAACGTGAAATTTCTTCTCTTGCCGCCGCAATGCCCGCCGTGGTGTCATGATCGGTGATCGCCAGTGTACCGACTCGCATCTCTACCGCACGGTGTACTAAGGCTTCTGGGGTTAATCGCCCATCGGAGGCTGTAGTATGACTGTGCAGGTCATAAATCACTGCGTAATTCGTGTCGCTCAAGGCGGCTCCCGTTTCAATAAATGTCGTAACACGCTCATCATAGCGGTTTCGACAAATATACTGAAATCAGGTGTTGACTTTATTCCATCGAACTAGTTAACTAGTACGCAAGTTCACATGAAGAAGGTATCTGAGATGAAAGCAACATTTGTTCTGCACGGTTGGTGGCGCACTTCCTGATTTCGGGCAGTGTCTTACGTCTGCAATATGCAACCAGATACCCGGCCCGCCAAATGAGCGGGCTTTTTTTTGAACAAAATTTATGAGAATAACGATGCAAACTCAAAAACCGACACTCGAACTGCTTGCCTGCGATGCCGCCTACCGTGAGAATCCGACAGCGCTGTTTCATCAGGTGTGTGGCGCACGTCCGGCAACGCTGCTGCTGGAATCTGCAGATATCGACAGCAAAGACGATCTGAAGAGCCTGCTGCTGGTCGATAGCGCATTACGCATTACCGCTCTCGGTGACACTGTCACCATTCAGGCATTATCCGCAAACGGCGCATCGCTGCTGCCCCTACTGGATGCAGCCCTGCCCGCTGGCGTTGAGAATGAAAAACAGCCGAATGGTCGTCATCTGCGATTCCCCGCTGTCAGCCCGCTGCTGGATGAAGACGCCCGCTTATGTTCTCTTTCCGTATTTGACGCTTTCCGCTTACTGCAGGAGCTGGTGAATGTTCCTGTACAAGATCGTGAAGCGATGTTCTTCGGCGGTCTGTTTTCCTACGACCTGGTTGCCGGTTTTGAAGATTTACCTCAGCTTGAAGCGGGCAACCGTTGCCCTGACTACTGCTTCTATCTGGCAGAAACGCTGATGGTTATCGACCACCAGAAAAAAAGCACTCGTATTCAGGCCAGTGTTTTTACCCCCAATGATGCGGAAAAACAGCGTCTTAACGCTCGTCTGGCGCAGTTGAGCCAGCAGCTTACCGAGCCTGCGCCGCCGTTGCCGGTCACTGAAGTCCCACAGATGCGCTGTGAGTGCAATCAGAGTGATGAAGAGTTTGGCGCCGTAGTTCGTGGCATGCAAAAAGCGATTCGCGCGGGCGAAATTTTCCAGGTTGTTCCATCCCGCCGTTTCTCGCTCCCCTGCCCATCACCGCTGGCGGCCTACTATGTGCTGAAGAAAAGTAACCCCAGCCCATACATGTTTTTCATGCAGGACAACGATTTCACGCTGTTTGGCGCCTCCCCGGAAAGCTCGCTGAAATACGATGCCACCAGCCGCCAGATTGAGATCTACCCGATTGCTGGCACTCGCCCGCGCGGTCGTCGTGCGGACGGTTCGCTTGACCGCGACCTCGACAGCCGTATCGAGCTGGAGATGCGTACCGACCATAAAGAGCTTTCTGAGCACCTGATGCTGGTTGACCTTGCGCGTAACGACCTGGCGCGTATCTGTACGCCGGGCAGTCGCTACGTTGCTGATCTCACCAAAGTCGATCGTTACTCCTTCGTTATGCACCTGGTTTCGCGCGTGGTTGGTGAACTGCGTAGCGATCTGGATGTGCTGCACGCTTACCGCGCCTGTATGAATATGGGCACGTTAAGCGGAGCGCCAAAAGTTCGCGCCATGCAGCTTATCGCCGAGGCAGAGGGTCGTCGCCGTGGCAGTTACGGCGGCGCGGTAGGTTACTTCACGGCGCATGGCGATCTGGATACCTGTATTGTCATTCGCTCCGCCCTCGTGGAAGACGGTATTGCCACCGTACAAGCCGGTGCCGGGATTGTTCTGGATTCTGTACCGCAGTCTGAAGCCGATGAAACCCGTAATAAAGCGCGCGCGGTTCTGCGTGCTATCGCCACCGCGCACCACGCACAGGAGACCTTCTAATGGCTGACATTCTGCTGCTCGATAATATCGACTCATTTACCTATAACCTGGCAGATCAGCTGCGTACTAATGGTCACAACGTGGTGATTTACCGCAACCATATTCCGGCCCAGACGTTGATTGACCGCTTAGCAACGATGAAAAATCCGGTACTGATGCTCTCTCCAGGGCCTGGTGCGCCAAGCGAAGCAGGTTGCATGCCGGAGCTGTTAACCCGCCTGCGCGGCAAGCTGCCGATCATCGGTATTTGTCTGGGACACCAGGCCATTGTTGAGGCCTATGGCGGTTATGTGGGCCAGGCTGGAGAAATCCTGCACGGCAAAGCGTCCAGCATTGAACACGACGGTCAGGCGATGTTTGCTGGTCTGGCGAATCCGCTGCCGGTGGCTCGCTATCATTCATTGGTTGGCAGCAACGTTCCTGCTGGATTGACCATTAACGCCCACTTTAACGGCATGGTGATGGCGGTGCGTCACGATACCGATCGCGTCTGCGGCTTCCAGTTCCATCCGGAGTCAATTCTGACCACCCAGGGCGCGCGTTTGCTGGAACAAACGCTGGCCTGGGCGCAACAGAAGCTTGAACAAACCAATACGCTGCAACCCATTCTGGAGAAACTGTATCAGGCCCAGACGCTGTCCCAGCAGGAAAGCCACCAGCTGTTCTCTGCCGTGGTTCGTGGTGAACTGAAGCCGGAACAACTGGCTGCGGCGCTGGTGAGCATGAAAATTCGTGGCGAACACCCGAATGAAATTGCCGGTGCGGCAACCGCGCTGCTGGAAAACGCAGCCCCGTTCCCACGCCCTGATTATCTGTTTGCCGATATTGTCGGTACCGGCGGCGACGGCAGCAACAGTATCAATATTTCTACCGCCAGCGCCTTTGTTGCGGCGGCTTGCGGACTGAAAGTGGCCAAACACGGAAATCGTAGCGTCTCCAGCAAGTCTGGCTCTTCGGATCTGTTAGCGGCATTTGGCATCAATCTGGATATGAACGCCGATAAATCCCGTCAGGCGCTTGACGACCTCGGCGTGTGCTTTCTGTTTGCGCCGAAATATCACACCGGTTTTCGCCATGCCATGCCGGTACGCCAGCAGTTGAAAACCCGCACGCTGTTTAACGTGCTCGGCCCGTTGATTAACCCGGCGCATCCGCCGCTGGCGCTGATCGGCGTTTACAGTCCGGAACTGGTGCTACCGATTGCTGAAACGCTGCGCGTGCTGGGATATCAACGGGCAGCCGTGGTTCACAGTGGTGGCATGGACGAAGTTTCGCTGCATGCACCGACCATTGTGGCAGAGCTGCACGATGGGGAAATCAAGAGTTATCAACTGACGGCAGAAGACTTTGGTCTGACGCCTTACCACCAGGAACAGCTGGCTGGCGGCACGCCGGAAGAAAACCGTGACATTCTTAGTCGCTTGTTACAAGGTAAAGGTGAAGCCGCTCATGAAGCTGCTGTTGCCGCGAATGTCGCCATGTTAATGCGCCTGCACGGTGAAGAAGATTTAAAAGCCAATGCGCAAACCGTGATTAATGTACTGCGTAGCGGTGCGGCTTATGACCGCGTCACTGCACTGGCAGCAAGAGGGTAAATGATGCAAACCGTTTTAGCGAAAATTGTCGCAGACAAGGCGATTTGGGTAGAAGCCCGCAAACAGCAACAACCGCTGGCCAGCTTTCAAAATGATGTTCAGCCTGGCTCTCGTGATTTCTACGATGCGCTGCAAGGTACACGCACCGCCTTTATTCTGGAGTGCAAAAAGGCGTCTCCATCAAAAGGCGTGATCCGTGATGACTTCGACCCGGCACAAATTGCTGGCGTCTATAAACATTATGCTTCCGCGATCTCTGTACTGACCGATGAGAAGTATTTCCAGGGGAGCTTTGATTTCCTGCCCATCGTCAGCCGCATCGCACCGCAGCCGATTCTGTGCAAGGACTTTATTATCGATCCTTACCAGATTTACCTGGCACGTTTCTACCAGGCGGACGCCTGTTTATTGATGCTGTCGGTGCTCGATGATGAGCAATATCGTCAACTCGCCGCCGTCGCCCACAGTCTGAAAATGGGCGTACTGACCGAAGTCAGCAACGAAGAAGAGCTGGAGCGTGCTATCGCACTGGGCGCCAAAGTCGTTGGTATCAACAACCGTGATTTACGCGACCTGTCGATTGATCTGAATCGTACCCGTCAACTGGCGCCGCGACTGGGTCACGGTGTTACCGTCATCAGCGAGTCCGGGATCAACACCTATGGTCAGGTGCGCGAGCTCAGCCACTTCGCCAACGGTTTTCTGATTGGCTCCGCGCTGATGTCGCATGATGATCTGCACGCCGCCGTGCGTCGCGTACTGCTCGGCGAGAATAAAGTCTGCGGTTTAACCCGGGCTCAGGATGCAAACGCAGCATACGAAGCGGGCGCCATTTACGGCGGCTTGATTTTTGTACCCACATCGCCGCGCGCGGTCAACGTTGCACAGGCGCGAGAGGTCATGACCGGCGCGCCACTGCAATACGTCGGGGTATTTCGCAACTCAGATATTACCGACGTGGGCGCAACAGCGGCAGAGCTGGGACTAGCTGCCGTGCAACTGCACGGTAACGAAGACCAGGCCTATGTTGACGCCCTGCGCGAGGTACTGCCCGCACAGGTACAAATCTGGAAGGCGCTCAGCGTCAGCGAGACGTTGCCAGCCCGTGATTATCAGCATGTCGATAAATACGTCTTCGACAACGGCCAGGGCGGCAGCGGTCAACGCTTCGACTGGTCACTTTTAGGCGGACAATCGCTGGATAACGTTTTACTGGCAGGCGGACTTGGTGCAGATAACTGCGTTGACGCAGCAAAAACCGGCTGTGCCGGTCTCGATTTCAATTCTGGCGTAGAGTCACAGCCGGGCATCAAAGATGCACGTCTTCTGGCTTCGGTCTTTCAGACGCTGCGCGCATATTAAGGAAAAGGACATGACAACATTACTCAATCCGTACTTTGGCGAATTTGGCGGTATGTATGTGCCACAGATTCTGATGCCTGCCCTGCGCCAGCTGGAAGAAGCTTTTGTCAGCGCGCAAAAAGATCCTGAATTTCAGGCGCAGTTTACAGACCTGCTGAAAAACTATGCGGGTCGCCCAACCGCACTGACCAAGTGCCAGAACATTACTCAAGGCACCAACACAACGCTGTATCTCAAGCGTGAAGATTTACTGCACGGCGGCGCGCACAAAACCAACCAGGTGCTGGGTCAGGCGTTGCTGGCGAAGCGCATGGGTAAAACGGAAATTATCGCCGAAACCGGCGCGGGTCAGCACGGGGTTGCATCTGCTCTCGCCAGCGCATTGCTGGGTCTGAAATGCCGTATTTATATGGGTGCGAAAGACGTTGAACGCCAGTCGCCTAACGTTTTCCGTATGCGTCTGATGGGTGCTGAAGTCATCCCGGTTCACAGCGGTTCCGCCACCCTGAAAGATGCCTGTAACGAAGCGCTGCGCGACTGGTCTGGCAGCTACGATACCGCGCACTACATGCTCGGTACGGCGGCTGGCCCGCACCCCTTCCCGACCATTGTGCGTGAGTTCCAGCGCATGATCGGTGAAGAAACCAAGGCGCAGATTCTGGAAAAAGAAGGTCGTCTGCCGGACGCCGTTATCGCCTGCGTGGGCGGCGGTTCTAACGCCATCGGTATGTTCGCCGATTTTATTAATGAAACCAGCGTAGGTCTGATTGGCGTAGAGCCGGGCGGTCACGGAATTGAGTCTGGAGAGCACGGCGCACCGTTGAAGCATGGTCGTGTCGGGATTTACTTCGGCATGAAGTCCCCGATGATGCAGACCGAAGAAGGACAGATCGAAGAGTCTTACTCTATTTCTGCAGGGCTGGACTTCCCATCGGTTGGGCCACAGCACGCGTACCTGAACAGCATTGGCCGCGCAGATTATGTTTCAATCACCGATGATGAAGCACTGGAAGCCTTCAAAACGCTGTGTCTGCACGAGGGAATTATTCCGGCACTGGAGTCCTCCCATGCCCTGGCGCACGCGTTGAAAATGATGCGTGAAAATCCGGAAAAAGAGCAGTTACTGGTGGTTAATCTCTCCGGTCGCGGCGACAAAGACATTTTCACCGTACACGATATTCTGAAAGCGCGAGGGGAAATCTGATGGAACGTTACAAAAACCTGTTTGCACAGCTGAAGGACCGCAAAGAAGGTGCTTTTGTCCCCTTCGTAACCCTGGGCGATCCGTCTGTTGAGCAGTCACTGAAAATCATTGATACGCTGATTGAGGCCGGTGCCGACGCGCTTGAGCTCGGCATTCCTTTCTCCGATCCGCTGGCAGACGGTCCGACCATACAGGAAGCCACCCTGCGAGCGTTTGCCGCCGGCGTTACACCGTCGCAATGCTTTGAAATGCTGGCGCTGATTCGCCAGAAGCATCCGACGATTCCCATTGGGTTGCTGATGTATGCCAACCTGGTCTTCAGCAAGGGCATTGACGAGTTTTATGCCCAGTGCGAAAAAGTGGGTGTGGATTCTGTGTTAGTGGCCGATGTGCCTGTTGAGGAGTCAGCTCCGTTCAGAACTGCAGCGCTCCGCCACAATATTGCACCAATTTTCATCTGCCCTCCGAACGCTGATGAAGAACTGCTACGCCAGATTGCCTCTTATGGCCGTGGCTACACTTATCTGCTTTCACGTGCAGGTGTGACCGGTGCAGAAAATCGTGCGGCATTACCGCTGCATCATCTGGTTGAAAAGCTGAAACAATATGATGCTCCGCCTTCTTTACAGGGCTTTGGTATTTCTGCGCCTGAACAGGTCGCTGGTGCTATTGAAGCCGGTGCTGCCGGCGCAATTTCCGGCTCGGCAATTGTGAAGATCATTGAGAAAAATGTTGCGGCACCGGATCAGATGCTGGCTGAGCTGAAAGCGTTTGTCAGCGCGATGAAAACCGCCACCCAGCAGTAAGTTAAATCAACCGCCAGTGACAGCTGGCGGTTTCACCCTTCTTTCGTGTGCTTCATTCTATACATAGCGCTATCCGCATTCTGAATGGCCACATCCAGTTCATCGTTCACCTCTGCAATTCCCCACGATACTGACAATGGCACGGTATGGCCGTCCACAACGAACACATGACTGGTCACCTGCCCGCTAATACGTTGCGCGATTGCTATAGCGTCAGTTGCCTATGATCGAAACAGCAGGATCATAAATTCATCCCCGCCGGTACGAATCACAATATCGTGGCTGGTGCGGGTGTTTGACAGCATCCTGTTGGCGATAATTTGCAGCGCGCGATCGCCTGCCGCGTGGCCCCAGGTATCATTGACGGCCTTGAATTTATTGCAGTCCAGTAGCACCACCGAACAGTGTGATAAATCCCGACGCTTGATAATGTCGAGTATTCGGCGGTTAAAACAGCCGGTCAGAGTATCGATATAAACCTTGAGGTCGCTTTCATTCAGCCATGATTTGAGTGAGAAACTGATCATGATGAAAAAGAACGGCGCCAGCAGAATCACGATCCCAGCATGTGTGTCGCGTACCATAAAACGACCTAATGATAGCGAATAGTGCAGTGCATATTTCTCCGAAAAATTGCGCACCATAAAGCGGGATTGACTTGTACATTTGCCGGATAAACAGAGACTCTCATGGTTTGTTAAATTCACCAACTCCACGTTCAGCTCCGGTGGAATTTGGTTGTCAAATGCCTGGGCTAACGCTTCCTGCAATTCGGGCTTTGAATGGTCATAGACCAGATAGGCTACGATTTGGTCTGATATCTCTTTGCCAGACAGATCGTAGATATAACTCACCACGCTGTAAGCTTTTTCACCGGTAATTTTATCGGTATAAAAATTCGTCGAACTAAGCGCTTTGTTTTTGACGTTTTTTTGCAGTAATCGGGTATAGAAATCGACGGGCGGGTAGAAAAATTGAGTGATATCCCGCGCCATTTCAGAATTTGAGAAACTGAAATTGCGTGAATCGGAAGCCATAAACCAGTAAAAATAATCTGAATTTTTGGCGATGATATAACGATGTGCATCGAAGCTGCCCGGGTTTAGCTCATTGACCATACCGCGAATAAATTCAGCCGCCGTATACATACACAGCGCGTTGTGACTGGTTTGCTGGGCAACCATTGTCCCCGTCGCCGAATGCAGTCGCTTTGGATCGGCGTTAATTCCCCATTCATCCTCATCCCGGAGAACAAATTTTGAAATATCGCCGCATTGTTCCCCCGTTTTGATATGGTGATAACGCTCACCAATCGCATCGGCGATCAGCTCGTTATCGTTAAAAATGTCCATCATACGCGCTTGCAGGCGGTTAACACCTTCACTGGCTGCAGCCATTCGCTGTTCATAAATAATAAACAGAAACAACGAAGTAAATATCAACGTAATGAGCCCTGATACCAGCAGTGCCTGCCTGTTTCTGAGCTTATCCTGCACAATCTTCACGAGTCCACCCTGATAGTTAACAGTATTGCCAAATCGGTTACCCGTTTATGTTGTTGCATAACAGCGTTGTACGTTGATAGAGAATGTTTGCCACCCCGAAGCAGGTAAGTTGATGTAGCCCGCAGTCGCGCGCTTAGGTTACAGATTTATACATTAAAAACACATATTTGTTAACATAAGCGCAAACTAATCATCACCTTCGATAGGATATCCTGCCCGCCGGATGGCCTCGCGGCAGTCGTTTACGCCTGCGGCATAGCCCGCCTCAATCTCACAAACCGGACTTGCGCTGCAATAAGGTAGTGTAACCGGAGTCGCAATAATTTTCTCCAGCGCCTCAATTTTATCCATGTAAAGCAATAACTCACGTGCAGCACTCACGGCAAACGCTGCCGTTTGATCTTCGGAGAACGGTTCCAGAAGTGTGATTTTTTGCTGTAGCAGATGGCGGGTCAACATCATCAGCACTACCCTCAAAGTTGGTTTGCTTAAAGAGTAGCACTACATCAAAGGGGAGAAAGGCTCGATGTTTTCCCCAGAATTTTTAAATGAAGAACGAGGGGAATGTTTCCTGGTTGCTAACTACTGTCAGGCATGCTCGGAATCTATACAGTTCAATCATCCTGGTTGTGCAGCTATTAATTAAGTTGACTTCAAAAAGTCCCTTGCGAGACACTGCTTTAAAGCATACCAAATATGGGTGAACTTGTTGAGACATCTGTTGATTAAATTAGTTGTGTTAAGCGTTGGATTTTTAAGCGCTGGGGACATACTGGCAAATACTCCGGAACAGGTAGTCACCGCTTTCCAGAGGGATTATAAATATTGGAATGACCAGTCATTCCAGAGAAATCAGAACGATGGAAAGCAAGAAGTTATGCTCCAGGCCCAGAAGGGTTGGAATGAGCTTTTGAAAAAATATACAAAACCTGGTTTTCAGGGCGAGCCTATAGCTTTTGGTTCTGAGTCTAGTCATGACCCTGAGCAAGAGAAGATCATATCGGTTCAGATTACTGAAAAAATAGCGGTCGTAACGACCAAATTATCAAGGCAGTATTATTCACCTATTTATGAATATCAATTGTCCAAAGAAAATGATACCTGGTATCTATCTCAGATCTTTTTAGTTGATGACGATGGAAAATATCCGAGTTTGTAATAACAGTGTACTTGTACTCATTGTTTCCATACTGCCTGAGACTGTCAATCGCTGGACGACTCTGAGCGTGAAGCGGACCAGACTATCTGATGAAAAGTCTGATGAAAAGCTTCACTCATACTGTCGGGACAGCGATAAGCGAGGAACTCACGTTGTGCTTGCATCAGGATGACCTGGAATGATGGAGTTAACATCTCAATTGTTCATAGCGGCGCTGAGTGGATGCAGGATATCGCGGGGCGTATTGGACGTATAACGTTTATCGCGTACCTAAGAAGTTAAGGCCAGACATTCTTCTTCATAACAACCCTATGAGTTAAAAAAATCTGCCATAATGACAGATTCTTTTAATCTATCATTAGAGATTTGCAACGTTATGATATACTTTTTGAACATCATCGTCATCTTCAAGGGCATCAACAAGCCCTGCAAAGACTTCTAAATCTTCTGGTGAAAGTTCAATTTCTGATTGAGCAATCATCTCTAATTCTGTGGTAGTGAATTCAGTAATCCCTGCGGCTTTTAAAGCAGCAATGCCTTTGTGAAGATCTGTAGATTCCGTATAAATAACGATGTTTCCTTCTTCTTCGGTTACATCACGAACATCTACTTCAGCATTAAGCAAAATTTCAAAAATGTGGTCAGGATCTGTCCCTTCAAATACAATCACTCCGGTATTGTCAAACATATAGCTGACAGAACCAGCCGCTCCGATATTCCCGCCTTTTTTATTAAAAATTGAGCGGACATTAGCAATCGTACGGTTAACATTTGAAGTCAATGTTTCAGCGATAATCAGTGAGCCACTGGGACCAAAGCCTTCATAACGCCCTTGCACGAACGTTTCATCGCTGCCGCCTTTGGCTTTATCAATAGCTTTATCAATAACGTGTTTTGGAACCTGCGCTTGTTTAGCACGTTCAATAACGAATTTTAAAGATGTATTTAATTCTGGGTCTGGTTCGCCTTGTTTAGCAGCAGCATAAATTTCTACACCGAATTTTGCATATACATTAGACGTTGCTCCGTCTTTAGCTGTTTTTTTAGCAACAATATTTGCCCACTTACGTCCCACTGGAATGATCTCCTCAAAAATTCATTTACATAGCCGACAGGTAAATAACCTAGCATTACATTATATCATGGCGTATAAATCCTCGTCCATGAAAAATAAAATATCCAAATTTTACGATATGTTACTTTAATTTTATCAATAGTTAACATTTTGGATAAATTATCCCCTGACTATCTTCAGGTTTTTTGTGCGTAATAAATGAACCGCAACAATAATGCATAAGAGAAGAGAAACAAAAGTGATATTCCAGATAAACACACTTGCTATTAAAGTTAGCGCAGTACTGCTTATAGCGAGGTATCGACACACAAATTTTGTCAGGCCAGAGGCGCAAAATAATGGCCGTTCAAGACAACGACACGTGTGGAAAAGAATGGAAAAACTGGCCATTTGATGACCAGTTTTGCAGGGGGTTTGCAGAAAAACTTAAAAACGATAACCCGCAGAGAACATAAACACCCACGGATCAAGGCGTACGCTGTCTCGCTGCTGTACACCGCCCATTTTATAGCTTGCGGTGGTGTCGATATCCATGTACCACACCGACATGTTAATCAGCCAGTCACGGTTAATCAGATAGTCCATACCAACTTGCCCTGCTGCGCCCCAGGAATCTTTCAGACTCAGGTCCGATAACCCTGTTTCTTTACCGTTATCGTTAAAGCCTTCATCGAAGAAGGTCGTGTAGTTCACCCCAACACCTACGTACGGACGCAGTTTACTGCTGGAGTCACCGAAGTACCACTGCGCCATTAACGTCGGCGGTAAATGATGTACGGTGGCAATATCACCCGTTGCAGCAGTGCCGATTTTATGGCGGAACGGCGTAGCTGCCAGTAATTCAACACCGATATTGTCGGTTGCCATGTAGGTAAATGTCAGACCCAACTGCGTGTTATTGCTGACATCAAAGCCACCTAAGCTGCCCAGCGTACCACCTGCACCTTCCGTCGGCCTGACGGTGGCAGAACCTGCACGAATAAAGAACTCTCCAGCTTCATGCGCAAATGCGTTACCAGAGAGAAGAGTTGTTAAAGCCAATGCTGCAACTGTTAATTTTTTCATGTCCGCTCCATCGTTATGGTTATAAAAGCGGAACGAATATACCCACATTGGAGTAATAAGTGATCTAACATGGATCACATTGACTTTGATAATTTAACATTTATTGATCCAGATTAAGTTAGAACTTGCATTCAAAATCCTGGTTAAATTAATTCAGATCAATTTTGATATATTTTCAATGTGCAAGTACCTCCAGCTCATTGCTGATGGGTGATGGATATCTGCTCGTGATGCGCAGATAACAAACAGCGTTCATGCACGACGCTGAAGTCATAGCTAAAAATTACTGCAGCTTTACAAAGATATGCTTTTCCATACATCGCGCGATGCTGCCACTGTAGAGTTATCCAGGGTACAATTGCCCGCAAATGAACACCTGCAAAACTCAAGGAGAGTGCATGTCTATCACGGCGAAGTCCGTTTACCGTGACACGGGAAACTTTTTCCGTAATCAATTCATTACCATCTTGCTGGTATCGTTGTTGTGCGCGTTTATCACAGTGGTGTTAGGGCATGCCTTTTCCCCCACTGACGCACAAATTGCGCAACTCAGTGAAGGCGATCAGTTAACCAGTAGCGTGGGGCTGTTCGATCTGGTGCAAAACATGACCCCGGAGCAGCAGCAAATTTTGCTACGCGCTTCCGCGGCGTCGACGTTTTCCGGTCTGATTGGTAATGCCATTCTCGCCGGGGGAGTCATCCTGATGATTCAGCTGATTTCAGCAGGTCATCGGGTCAGCGCATTACGCGCCATCGGTGCCAGTGCGCCAGTGTTGCCAAAGCTGTTTATTCTGATTTTTTTGACTACTCTGCTGGTGCAAATCGGTATTATGCTGGTTGTTGTTCCCGGTATTCTGCTGGCGATCCTGCTGGCACTCGCACCGGTGATGTTGGTACAGGACAAAATGGGTGTCTTTGCCGCGATGCGCAACAGTATGCGTCTGGCGTGGTCGAATATGCGACTGGTTGCGCCGGCAGTGATCGGTTGGTTGCTGGCAAAAACGCTGCTGTTGCTTTTTGCGCCAAGTTTTGCAGTACTTACGCCGAATGTAGGCGCGGTATTGGCGAATACGCTGAGCAATATGATCTCCGCCGTGTTGCTGATCTATTTGTTCCGCCTGTACATGCTGATTCGCCAATAAACCCTGAACGCATTCCGGGCTTGTACCCGGTGCTTTTGATGACGGAATCGAAGAATGAAGCAGTTTCTTGATTTTTTACCGCTGGTTGTCTTTTTTGCTTTTTATAAGCTTTATGACATCTATGCGGCGACCTCGGCGCTGATTGTCGCGACGGCTGTAGTGTTGATTTACAGCTGGGTTCGCTATCGCAAGGTCGAGAAGATGGCGTTAATCACCTTTGTCCTGGTGGCCGTATTTGGTGGCCTGACTATTTTTTTCCACAACGATGAATTCATTAAGTGGAAAGTAACGGTGATTTACGGGCTGTTTGCTGGTGCTCTGCTGGTTAGCCAGTGGGTAATGAAAAAGCCGCTAATTCAGCGCATGTTAGGTAAAGAGCTGACCCTGCCGCAGCCGGTGTGGTCGAAACTTAATTTAGCCTGGGCCGTCTTTTTCATCCTGTGTGGTCTGGCGAATATCTATATTGCATTTTGGCTACCGCAGAACATTTGGGTCAACTTCAAAGTGTTCGGCCTGACCGCCCTGACTTTATTCTTTACGCTGCTGAGTGGAGTCTATATTTACCGTCATCTGCCGCAAGAAGATAAATCGTAATACATGCTCGCCAGATCTGCGGATCTGGCGAATTTTTATCCCCTCGCGTTCCATTGTGCTGACAACCTGGCTTACATCTGCTCTGCACGCCGCATCCCCTCTATTCTCAACGCACAAATTCTAGTAGCATCGCGCCTGTAATCTTTCTCTATAGTCGGTTCTACAATGACAACAACGAATAACACTCCCCAGGGTGAACTGGTTTTACGTACTCTGGCCATGCCTGCAGATACCAACGCGAATGGTGATATTTTTGGCGGTTGGCTGATGTCACAAATGGATATAGGTGGCGCGATTCAGGCCAAAGAGATCGCACATGGTCGTGTGGTAACGGTGCGGGTTGAAGGAATGAGCTTTTTGCGGCCGGTCGCCGTAGGTGATGTAGTGTGTTGTTACGCGCGCTGTGTGAAACGCGGGACAACCTCAATCAGCATCAATATTGAAGTTTGGGTGAAGAAAGTCGCTTCTGAACCTATTGGGCAGCGCTATAAAGCCACCGAAGCTCTGTTTATCTACGTTGCCGTTGATAAAGACGGGAAACCGCGTCCAATTCCCACGTTGGCCTGATAGCACACGCCAGTAATGCTATCCGGCAATCATCACTCTTGATCATTGCCGGACGGCCTGATGCTTACTCGATTTGCGTTGTGCCGTTTAATTTGAAAACAATATTCACCACGAGTCCGGAACCGGGTTTACCTGCCTCATAACGCCATCTACGCATCGCATTTTTCACTTCACGCTCAAACATATTGGCAGGCTGTGCAGACAGGATCTCCACATTTTCAACCCGACCATCCGGCGTTACGTTAAATTTGACCTTTACCCGTCCTTCAATGCGCAGCGCCTGAGCTCGCGCCGGATACTGAGGCTGATTACGGCTTAAAGCGCGTGGACCTGATGGCGCACTGACCACCGGTTTGCTGGTAGTTGCCGGCGCGGTATTGGTCATTGTGCGAGTAGGTGCCGTATTTTCCAGTGGGGAGGCCGGGCGCGGTTCTGCTGGTTTAACATCGCGTTTCGGTTGCTCTTCCACCTTTTTCACCGGTTTTGGCTTCGGTTTAGGCTTGGGCTTCGGTTTTTCAATCACCACCGGTGCCTCTTTTGGTGGCTCTGGAATCGGTTCTGGTTCCGGTTCAGGCTCGACAACGGGTTCCGGCGGCGGCTGAACGGCCTGAGGCGGTTCAAGGTCGGCAGGCGCGACCATCGTGACAGAGATCGGCTGCGCTGGCGCAGGCAGTTCAATAACCTGATGTACCGAGGTATACAGCAAACCAGCCACTACGGCACCATGAATGCCGACAGACAGTAACGTTGGCCAGGGAAAGCGACGAGGTAAATCAAGGGTCATTGAAGTCATAATCGTTTCAGTAAAAAAACCAGGCCCTGATTTTAAATGCAAATAGCAATCATATTCAATAAGCCCGTGGCGGTAACTGACATTTAAAACGCGATTTTATGATAAAAAACCGCTTTCAGAGTATGGCCTTAACATATCAGTTATCTTTCCGTTGCAGTTGTTAGGCCTTTCCAATAACGTTATTAACGACTTTTACCGTTCAAGGAGCTCTACCCGTGCTGTATGTTATTTACGCTCAAGATATCGCAGACTCTCTCGAAAAACGTCTCTCCGTGCGCCCTGCTCATCTGGCTCGCCTGCAACTCCTTCATGACGAAGGTCGGTTGCTCACGGCGGGCCCCATGCCAGCGGTCGATAGTAACGATCCCGGTGCGGCGGGTTTTACCGGCTCGACGGTGATTGCCGAATTTGAATCTTTGGAGGCGGCACAGGCGTGGGCGGAAGCCGATCCGTATGTCGCGGCGGGCGTGTATGCGCAGGTTTCAGTAAAACCGTACAAAAAAGTATTTTAAAAACAGAACGCAAAGCAGACATTGGGCACCGCCAGCGGTGCCCTTTTGGGATCAGATGCTGTGGATCGCAAACAACAACGAGTTACGCTGGTGGTTGAGAATGCACTTTCTGATAGTGTGGATACGCATATTACGACGCGATTGTCCTTCAAGCCAACGTGCTTTACGGCGGCTAGCCTGACGCAGCATCCGCCAGCGTCCCACTTCCGTTCTACTACGCTTCATGTTTACTACTCTTTCAGTCACTGAGCGGCCATTATAACGCCAGACCGAATGCAGACCAGTGGTTTTCCCTTGTTTTTATTTGCCAGATTAATCCTGATGCGTAAACTCTTAACAATACGCTTTCAAAAGGATTTTTAAATTTATGACAACCTTCTACACCGTGGTGAGTTGGCTGGTCATTCTGGGTTACTGGGTACTCATTGCTGGCGTAACATTACGCATTCTAATGAAACGACGCGCAGTGCCCTCCGCAATGGCCTGGCTGTTGATCATCTATATTCTGCCATTGGTAGGGATCATTGCTTATCTGTCCTTTGGTGAACTCCACCTGGGTAAGCGACGTGCCGAACGCGCCCGGGCCATGTGGCCGTCAACGGCCAAATGGCTGAACGACCTCAAAGCCTGCAAGCATATTTTTGCCCAGGAAAACAGCAGCGTAGCCTCTTCGTTATTTAAACTGTGCGAGCGCCGTCAGGGAATAGCCGGGGTTAAGGGAAACCAACTGCAGTTGCTCACCAGTTCAGATGACGTGATGCAGGCGCTGATCCGTGATATTCAACTGGCGCGCCACAACATCGAAATGGTGTTCTACATATGGCAGCCTGGCGGTATGGCCGATCAGGTAGCCGAGTCGTTAATGGCTGCCGCGAGACGTGGCATTCACTGTCGCCTGATGCTGGACTCCGCTGGCAGCGTGGCGTTCTTTCGCAGCCCTTGGGCGGCGATGATGCGTAACGCAGGTATCGAGGTTGTAGAAGCGCTGAAGGTGAACCTGATGCGTGTATTTTTACGCCGTATGGACCTGCGTCAGCACCGCAAAATGATCATGATAGATAACTACATTGCTTATACCGGCAGCATGAACATGGTCGACCCGCGTTTCTTCAAACAGGATGCGGGTGTCGGGCAATGGGTTGATTTAATGGCGAGAATGGAAGGTCCTGTCGCCACTGCTATGGGCATTGTCTATTCCTGCGACTGGGAAATTGAGACCGGAAAGCGCATTTTGCCTCCGCCACCAGACGTCAATATCATGCCGTTTGAGCAGGCCAGCGGCCACACCATTCACACTATCGCCTCGGGACCTGGTTTCCCTGAAGATTTGATTCATCAGGCGCTGCTAACCGCTGCTTATTCAGCGCGTGAATATTTAATTATGACCACCCCCTACTTCGTCCCCAGCGACGATCTGTTGCACGCGATCTGCACGGCAGCGCAGCGTGGGGTTGACGTCAGTATCATTCTTCCACGTAAAAATGACTCCCTGCTGGTTGGCTGGGCAAGCCGGGCCTTTTTCACCGAGCTGCTGGCAGCTGGCGTTAAAATTTATCAGTTCGAAGGTGGCTTGCTGCACACCAAGAGCGTACTGGTCGATGGCGAGCTGAGCCTGGTCGGGACGGTTAACTTGGATATGCGCAGCCTGTGGCTCAATTTTGAAATCACGCTGGTCATTGATGATGCCGGATTCGGTGGCGATCTCGCGGCAGTGCAGGATGATTATATTTCGCGTTCACGCCTGCTTGATGCCCGTTTGTGGGTAAAACGACCACTCTGGCAGAGGATAGCAGAGCGACTGTTTTACTTCTTTAGTCCGTTGCTGTAAAACGTGCCCATCAGACAGTAAACAGGTAGTCATTATGGATATGGATTTGAACAATCGCCTGACCGAAGACGAAACGCTTGAGCAGGCTTACGACATTTTTCTCGAACTGGCTGCGGACAATCTGGATCCAGCCGACATCATTCTGTTCAATTTGCAGTTTGAAGAGCGTGGCGGTGCCGAGTTGTTCGATCCGGCAGAAGATTGGCAGGAGCATGTAGATTTTGACCTGAACCCTGACTTCTTTGCCGAGGTGGTGATTGGTCTGGCAGATACAGAAGACGGCGAGATTAACGATATTTTTGCGCGCGTTTTATTATGTCGCGAAAAAGATCATAAGCTCTGCCATATTCTCTGGCGCGAATAATCAAACAAAAAAGCTGCTCTCGCAGCTTTTTTCATTTTTAGCCCGGTAGTTTACTTCCGCAGCGGTTACAAAATTGCGCACTATGTTCGTGCTGCGCCTGCTGGCACTGCGGACATTTTCGTTGGTGCCCGCGCTGCTGGAACGCACTGCTCATGTGCGTGGTAATCAATCCCGTCGGTATTGCAATCACCGAGTAACCAATCAGGATAAGCACAGACGCCACCATGCGCCCCAACGGTGTGTGTGGCGTGATATCGCCATAGCCGACGGTGGTTACAGTAACAATCGCCCAATACACCGACGCATTCAGCGTAGTAAACCCATATTTTGGCCCTTCAATCAGATACATCATCGCGCCAAAAACCACCATCAGAATGGCGATAAAGGAATAGAACAACATCAGCTGATGTCGGGCGCTTTTTAACGCATTCCAGAACACCCGTAAAGAAGGCATAAAGCGCAGCAGCTTGAGAATACGCAGGACGCGAAGGACACGCATCGCCCGCCAGGCGAAAACATAACTCAGACTGATTTCCGGCCATAGCCACATCACATACAGCGGCAGAATGGTAGCAAGGTCAATTATCCCCCAGAAGCTGAACACATATTTAGCGGGGTTGGCCCAGCAACATAAGCGCAGAAGATATTCGAGGGTGAAGACCAGAGTAATAAAGATCTCCAGCCAGACAAAAACGCGCCATTCCTCAAAGGTTAAATGGTATTGCGTCCCTACTCCGGACTCAATGAAGATAACGATAACGCTGAGCAAGGCAAATAGTGCGCACATACCTTCAAAGCGACGCCCTGAACGGGTATTTAAATCAAATAATTTGCGATAGAGCGCACGGCGGACAGAAGAGACTAAACCTGGCACAGATACCTCACCAAAAAAAGGGCTGACCTTTGTCAGCCCTCAGGATTATAGCGGGTCTACTTTCAGGCAGGAAACTGCATGTCGGAAACTTCCTTCCAGAACCGGGCGCGTTTTTGCGCATTCCGGTCCAGCAATCGGGCAGCGCGTACGGAACACACAACCGGAAGGAGGATTAATCGGGGACGGTAACTCGCCTTCCAGCAACTGAATAACCTTATTCCTTTCCTGATCCGGATCGGGGATCGGCACCGCAGACATCAGCGCTTTGGTATAAGGATGCAGCGGGTTATGGTACACCTCATCATAGGTCCCTAATTCCACCGCATGTCCGAGATACATAACCAACACACGGTCAGAGATATGTTTAACCACCGCGAGGTCGTGGGCAATGAAGATTAACGATAATCCCATTTCTCGCTGAAGCTGTTGCAGCAGGTTAACCACCTGGGCCTGGATTGACACGTCCAACGCCGAAACGGGTTCATCGCAGATAATCAACTTCGGTTCGAGGATCAGCGCGCGGGCAATACCAATACGCTGACACTGGCCACCGGAAAACTCATGTGGGTAGCGGTTAATCAGGTTGGGCAGTAATCCTACCTTCATCATCATCGCCTTCACACGGTCGCGGACTTCCTGACCAGGAAGATTCGGATGATAAGTTCGCAGCGGTTCGGCAATGATTTCACCAATGGTCATGCGCGGGTTTAACGATGCCAGCGGATCCTGGAAAATCATCTGGATATCGCTGCGAACTTCCCGCCACTCATCGGGTTTCATGCCCAGTAAATCTTTACCCAGCCAGGCAACCTTTCCATCGGTGGCCTTCACCAGGCCGATAATCGCACGGGCAAAGGTCGATTTCCCGCAGCCTGATTCACCGACCACGCCCAGGGTTTCGCCCTCATACAGTCGCAGGGTTACGCCATCAACCGCCTTCAGGGTTTTAGTCGGTTGCCAGAACCACTGTTTGCCATCTTTAATATCAAAATGGACTTTAAGGTCGGCAATCTCAAGGAGCACTTTACGTTGTTCGGTCACCGCATTCATACCAGTTCCTCCACCGGCTTAAAGCAGGCACGCAGGCGGCCTGGACTAAACTCCTCCAGTGGCGGAGCACTGCTACAGATTTCCATCGCATGCGGGCAACGCGGCTGGAATGGACAGCCTTTTGGTAGACGCAGCAGGTTCGGTGGGTTACCTGGTATAGTGA
The DNA here is from genome assembly GCF_014596815.2 of Citrobacter sp. C13. Classification (NCBI taxonomy): domain Bacteria; kingdom Pseudomonadati; phylum Pseudomonadota; class Gammaproteobacteria; order Enterobacterales; family Enterobacteriaceae; genus Citrobacter; species Citrobacter sp. C13. The sequence goes on along the minus strand of NZ_CP115024.1, from coordinate 2,246,454 downwards.
GCATCTCTTCCCCTTCTGCATCCAGACGAGGTACGGCATTTAGCAAACCAATCGAATACGGATGAACGGGCTTATAAAAGACATCCCGCGCACTGCCGTATTCCATAGTACGTCCGGCGTACATCACCAGGACTTTATCGCAAATACCGGCAACAACCCCCAGATCGTGGGTGATCATGATAATCGCGGTGTTGAATTCGCTTTTCAGTTCATTCAGCAGCGTCATAATTTGCGCCTGTACCGTTACATCAAGCGCAGTGGTCGGTTCATCGGCTATCAGTAATTTGGGCCTGCACAACAGTGCCATGGCGATCATTACGCGCTGACGCATACCACCGGAGAATTCATGCGGATACATTTTCATACGCTTACGCGCTTCCGGCATCTTCACCGCATCCAGCATTCTGACTGACTCTTCAAAAGCTTCCGCTTTGCTCATGCCTTTATGCAGCATCAGAACTTCCATCAACTGCTCCCCGACCCGCATGTATGGATTGAGGGACGTCATCGGGTCCTGGAAAATCATCGAGATTTGCTCGGCGCGCAGTTTGTTCAGTTCACGTTCCGGTAAATTCAGAATTTCACGCCCGTTGAACGTTGCGGAGCCCCCGATACGACCATTTGTCGCCAACAGGCCCATCAGGGCAAAGGCCGTTTGCGATTTACCCGAACCGGACTCCCCGACAATACCCAACGTTTCTCCGGCTCGCAGAGAAAAGTTTAAATCGTTGACCGCAGTAACATCGCCGTCGGGGGTAGCAAACGTCACGCGCAGATCTTTTACGTTCAGCAGTGCGTTAGCCTGTTGTTGCGCGAGCGGCGCGGTTGAGGTTTCAATTACGCTCATGGCTGCACTCCTTAACGGTCTTTCGGGTCGAGGGCATCACGCAGGCCATCGCCAATAAAGTTAAAACAGAACAAAGTGACCACCAGGAAACCAGCCGGGAACAGCAGCAGCCATGGTGAGACTTCCATAGAGTTGGCACCATCACTGAGCAACGCGCCCCAGCTACTTAACGGCTCCTGCGTACCTAATCCCAAAAAGCTCAGGAAGGATTCAAACAGGATCATGCTCGGCACCAGCAATGAAGCGTAAACCACCACCACACCCAGCACGTTCGGCACAATATGGCGGATAACGATACGCACGGTAGACACCCCACCCACTTGCGCCGCTTCAATAAACTCTTTGCGCTTGAGACTTAGCGTTTGCCCACGCACGATACGCGCCATATCCAGCCAGGAGACCATCCCGATAGCGACAAAAATCAGCAGAATATTTTGCCCAAAGAAGGTGACCAGCAGGATCACGAAGAACATGAACGGGAAGGAGTTGAGGATTTCCAGCAGACGCATCATCACCGAGTCGATTTTTCCGCCGAGGTAGCCCGACAGAGAACCGTACAGCGTACCAACAACCACCGCGACTAACGCCGCCGCAATGCCGACCATCAGCGAAATGCGCCCGCCAATTGCCACACGCACCAACAGGTCGCGTCCCGACGAGTCAGTACCGAAATAGTGGCCTGATTCCGTATCCGGCGCACTGGACATCATGCCCCAGTCGGTATCGAAGTAGGTAAACTGCGACAACATCGGTGCCAGCGTTACGAACAGCGCAATAATTACCAGCACCACCAGGCTTGCTACCGCCGCGCGGTTATGCATAAAGCGTCGACGCGCGTCCTGCCACAGGCTACGGCCTTCAACCTCCAGCTTTTCACTGAAATTCTCCAGCGCCTCGCTGTTTTTCTTACTTAACATCATAGCGAGCTCCAGTATCAGTAACGAATTTTCGGGTCGATAACGGCATACAGCACATCGACAATCGCGTTAAACACGATGGTCAGCGTACCCACCAGTATGGTCAGACTAAGAACCAGCGAATAGTCGCGGTTTAACGCCCCATTGACGAACAACTGGCCAATACCCGGCAAACCATAAATGGTTTCAATAACCATCGAACCGGTGATAATGCCGACAAATGCCGGTCCCATATAGGACAGCACTGGCAACAGCGCTGGTTTTAACGCATGACGGAAAATAATCCGCCGCATCGGCAGCCCTTTAGCGCGCGCGGTACGAATAAAGTTAGAGTGCAGTACTTCAATCATCGAACCGCGAGTAATACGTGCGATACTGGCGATGTAGGCCAGTGACAAGGCCACCATCGGCAGGATCATAAATTTCAGCGCCCCGCCGTTCCAGCCCCCGCCGGGTAGCCATTTCAAGGTTATGGCAAATATCATGACCAATAAGGGAGCGACCACGAAACTGGGGATAACCACCCCGGTCATAGCCACCCCCATCACCGTATAGTCCCAACGTGTATTTTGCTTCAGCGCGGCTATCACTCCGGCGCTAACACCGACGAGTACCGCCAGAATAAAGGCTGCCGCACCCAGCTTCGCAGAAACCGGAAAGCTCGAGGCAACGAGGTCGTTAACCGTGTAGTCTTTATATTTAAAGGATGGTCCAAAATCGCCGTGCGCCAGCTGTTTCAGATAGCTGAAGTACTGCGTCGAGATGGGATCGTTAAGATGATATTTCGCTTCAATATTCGCCAGCACCTCTGGCGGTAACGCGCGTTCCCCGGTGAATGGGCTTCCGGGCGCAAGGCGCATCATAAAGAATGAAATCGTAATAAGAATAAACAGCGTCGGAATCGCTTCCAGACAGCGACGTAATATAAATTTTAACATTGCCCGTACCTTCTGGCGTGTGCCTTTATACCCGTCATACTTCAAGCTGCAAGTGCGTTGGCTTTACTCGCTCACGCCAGTCACTTACTTAAGTAAGCTCCTGGCGATTCGCTGCGTTGCCGCCTTCCTGCAACGTGAAGTGTTTAGGGTATACCTCTCTTTGTCTAAAGAGGTATTTATAGTTCGAAGAAAAAGACACTGTGGGGCAACATGATCGCCCCACGTCTTGCCATTAATGCTTGATAATATACAAGTCTTTAACGTGGATATTATCCATCGGGTCTTTACCGGAGTATCCGCCAACCCATGGTTTCACCAGGCGGGCATTAACATAGTAATAAACCGGTACAATCGCAGAATCTTTATCCAGCTGCTGTTCCGCTTTCGAATACAGTTCGCTGCGCTGCGCTTCATCCGTCACTTTCAGCGTATCCGCAATCAGCTTATCAAATGCCGGGCTCTTATAGTGGACGGTATTATTGGAGCTGTCGGACAGCACCATATTCAGGAAGGACGTCGGTTCGTTATAGTCTGCACACCAGCCCGCACGCGAAACATCATAGTTGCCCTGATGGCGCGTATCGAGGAACGTTTTCCATTCCTGGTTTTCCAGCTTCACATTAGCACCCAGATTTTTCTTCCAGATAGATGCCGCGGCAATAGCCAGCTTCTTATGCAGGTCTGAGGTGTTATACAACAGATCAAAGGTCAGCGGTTTCTCAGCGGTATATCCGGCCTCAGCCAGCAGTTTCTTCGCTTCTTCATTACGTTTTTCCTGAGACCACTTGAACCACTCTGGCTCAACCAGTTTCGCACCATCAGTGTATGGAGGAGTAAAGCTATATGCCGGCAGGTCACCCTGGTTTTTCACTTTATTGACGATAATGTCACGATCCAACGCCAGCTTCAGGGCGGTACGAACACGAACATCGTTGAACGGTGCTTTCTGGTTGTTGATTTCGTAATAATAGGTGCACAGATAGGGGTCAACGTGGACTTCGTTCGGGATCTCTTTTTTCAGTTTCTGGAATAACTCAATCGGCATGTTGTTATAGGTCATGTCGATTTCACCGCTGCGATAGCGGTTAACGTCAGTCACTTCAGAAGAAATAGGCAGGTAGGTTACCTGGTTAATAACCGTTTTGGCGTTGTCCCAATAGTTGGTATTACGCTCAAGCACAATGCGCTCGTTGACAACCCAGTCTTTCAGTTTATACGCACCGTTAGTAACGATGTTAGCGGGCTGGGTCCACTTCTCGCCGAATTTTTCAACAGCCGCTCTGGGAACCGGTGAAACGGAGGAGTGCACAAGCAGTTTGTAGAAATAAGGAACTGGTTCGCTGAGGGTAACTTCAAAAGTATGATCGTCGAGAGCTTTTACACCCAGATCGGTGACTGGTTTTTTACCGGCGATAATATCATCAATATTGACAATATGACCGTACTGCAAATAACTGGCATACGGTGAAGCGGTATTTGGGTTAGCCAGTCGTTGCCAGCTATACACGAAATCTTGCGCGGTAACAGGCGTGCCGTCAGACCACTTTGCATCTTTACGCAGATGGAATGTCCAGACTTTAAAATCTTTATTCTCCCATTTTTCAGCCACGCCAGGCGATGGTTTGCCATCGACATCACTGATTAATAAACCTTCAAACAGGTCACGGTTAATGTTGGATTCAGGTACACCTTCGATTTTGTGGGGATCGAGTGACTGCACTTCCGAACCGTTATTGCGCACCAGAGTCTGCTTTTCAGCAAGCTGCACACCCGCTGGCACGACTGCCGCCGTGGCAACATTTCCAGCGACTAGCGCAGTTAAGATCCCCGCAGCTACTAAACTTTTTTTAGTGATGTTAGTCATTGTGTTGTACTCCCTCATTATTATGGCTGGTTTTTTAACCAGACTGTTAATCCTGTCAGGATCCCTGTACGGCACCGGAGATTTTCTGCCGTCAGGTGGTTTATTGTTTTACTGCTTGCTATCACCGACTTTATTTATTCTGGCGATTCGTATGACCGCCTTGCGTCGATTCTCTACGTGCCTCCCCTGCCGGAAACACGCTATTACCCTGTTGAGAGAAACTAACTGCAAATGATTCTCATCAATGTGAATTCTTCTGCATAATATCTGGCCGGAAAGTATCAAATGCGTTTCTTAACCGCCAATACATTTTACAAATTTGTTAACCAATTCTCTTTTATTGGAAATAAATCTCACTTAAAAAGTCTTACGAATGAAGATTCGTTATGGGAAATTCACAAAAATCAATACATTATGTCGACTATGGTGTTAACCATCCTGTCCGAAGTCAACGCCATGTCAAAATGCACATAAATTTAACAATTGGTTATTAATTAGCACATTCATCTGAAATAAAGGCTGAAATAACTAATAACATTTCGATAATCCTTCAGCAAGCCCCAGAGTATGATGTTAATAAAATAACAGCAGTATCGGTCTTCACCGGGCGTACTGAGACGTGTTATATCTTTAGAATCAATGACTAACAGGAGAGTTAATCATCAGCATTTTTTATTATTGCTCTGCTGATTTTCAACTTTAGTGAGAAGTTTTACTGATAATGAAATGAAACGGAGCCGGACACGACTCCGTTTGCACAGAAGAGAGGTTTCAGGCCAGCAAACCAGGGAAAATGGATTTGATGCCTGTAACGATAAATTCGATACCCAAAGCCATTAACAGCAGCCCCATAATACGCGTAATGACGTTGATACCGGTTTGGCCCAACAGGCGCACTAACCATGGTGCCATGCGGAACAGCCCCCAGCAGCACAGGGCAAACAACGCAATCGCTACAAAAAAGCCAAACAGGTTAATCGCGCTATGATATCGCGTACCCCAAACAATAGTTGAGCTTATCGCCCCCGGCCCCGCCATCAACGGCAATGCCAACGGCACAACGCCGATACTTTCACGAATTGCGGTTTCTGATTTTTCCTGTTTGTTTTGTTTATCTTCCCCTAGTTTTCCGCTAATCATTGACATCGCGATAGTCACAACCAGAATGCCGCCAGCGATCCTGAACGAGTCAATTGAGATGCCGAAGAGTTGCAGAATACCATCACCAAGAAACAGCGAAGTCCACAGGATGATTGCGACAGAAAGGTTTGCCGTGAGGTTGGTTTTGTTTCGTGCTGCGGCAGTTTGATAGCTGGTCATACTGATAAAGACGGGGATGATCCCTACCGGGTTGACCAACGCAAATAACCCAATGAAAAATTTAAAATAGACAGGAAAATCAAATAGCGTTTGGATCACGGTTAGCTCCGAAGCGTTAGCCGGATAAAATGAGTCATAAAAATTGATAAATTCCGCGCTGAAGATACGCCTTTTGTCAGCATACTTCACCTTCTATCTGCGTATATCAATGTAAATACGCTACCAATACTCAGTGTTATTAATATGTATTAAATATGCTAATGTTATTAGCATTCATCACGCCAATTTATTAACACTTAACGAGAAACGCTAAAAGGGCCTGCTGAAAGGTGTCAGCTTTGCGAATTTTTGATCCAGATCACGCAATTACTACTCAGAAGTGAGTAATCTTGCTTACGCCACCTGGAGGTAACGCGTTAGAGTTAACAGGCGCTAGCGTATAAGCTCTTTTAGTAAATCAAAGTAAAGTGGACGTTAATTAACCGTTTGATTTTCAAACCATTACACAAATTTTCGTCGGTCTGTCTATACTCTCGTATCGAGCAGATGATTTACTAAAAAAGTTTAACATTATCAGGAGAGCATCATGGCTGTTACTAATGTCGCTGAACTTAACGCACTTGTAGAGCGCGTAAAAAAAGCCCAGCGTGAATATGCCAGTTTCACTCAAGAACAGGTTGACAAAATCTTCCGTGCCGCCGCTCTGGCTGCCGCAGACGCTCGAATTCCTCTCGCGAAAATGGCCGTTGCCGAATCCGGCATGGGTATTGTCGAAGATAAAGTGATTAAAAACCACTTCGCTTCTGAATACATTTACAACGCTTACAAAGATGAAAAAACCTGTGGTGTGCTGTCTGAAGACGACACTTTTGGTACCATTACCATTGCTGAACCGATTGGTATCATCTGCGGTATCGTTCCAACCACTAACCCTACCTCTACTGCGATCTTCAAATCACTGATCAGCCTGAAGACCCGTAACGCCATCATCTTCTCTCCGCATCCGCGCGCAAAAGATGCAACTAACAAAGCAGCTGACATCGTTCTGCAAGCCGCTATCGCTGCTGGCGCACCGAAAGATCTGATCGGCTGGATCGATCAACCTTCCGTTGAACTGTCTAACGCGCTGATGCACCACCCGGACATCAACCTGATCCTTGCGACCGGTGGTCCAGGCATGGTTAAAGCGGCATACAGCTCCGGTAAACCGGCTATCGGCGTAGGCGCAGGTAACACCCCTGTTGTTATCGACGAAACCGCTGATATCAAACGTGCTGTTGCATCTGTTCTGATGTCTAAAACCTTCGATAACGGCGTAATCTGTGCTTCTGAGCAGTCTGTCGTCGTGGTTGACTCCGTATATGATGCAGTACGTGAGCGTTTTGCGACTCACGGCGGCTACATGCTGCAGGGCAAAGAGCTGAAAGCAGTCCAGGACGTTATCCTGAAAAATGGCGCGCTGAACGCAGCTATCGTTGGTCAGCCGGCATACAAGATTGCTGAACTGGCAGGCTTCTCCGTACCAGAAACCACTAAGATTCTGATCGGTGAAGTGAAGGTTGTTGACGAAAGCGAACCGTTTGCTCACGAGAAACTGTCTCCGACGCTGGCAATGTACCGTGCGAAGGACTTCGAAGACGCAGTCATCAAAGCTGAAAAACTGGTTGCGATGGGCGGTATCGGTCATACCTCTTGCCTGTACACTGACCAGGACAACCAGCCAGAGCGTGTTGCTTACTTCGGTCAGATGATGAAAACCGCACGTATTCTGATCAACACCCCGGCTTCTCAGGGTGGTATCGGTGACCTGTACAACTTCAAACTCGCACCTTCCCTGACTCTGGGTTGTGGTTCCTGGGGTGGTAACTCCATCTCTGAAAACGTTGGTCCTAAGCACCTGATCAACAAGAAAACCGTTGCTAAGCGAGCTGAAAACATGTTGTGGCACAAACTTCCGAAATCTATCTACTTCCGTCGTGGCTCTCTGCCAATCGCACTGGATGAAGTGATTACCGATGGTCACAAACGTGCGCTGATCGTGACCGACCGCTTCCTGTTCAACAACGGTTATGCAGACCAGATCACCTCCGTTCTGAAAGCTGCTGGCGTTGAAACCGAAGTGTTCTTTGAAGTTGAAGCTGACCCGACTCTGACCGTTGTTCGCAAAGGTGCTGAGCTGGCTAACTCCTTCAAACCAGACGTAATCATCGCACTGGGTGGTGGTTCCCCGATGGACGCCGCGAAAATCATGTGGGTTATGTACGAGCACCCGGAAACTCACTTCGAAGAACTGGCACTGCGCTTTATGGACATCCGTAAACGTATCTACAAGTTCCCGAAAATGGGCGTAAAAGCGAAGATGATTGCAGTTACCACCACTTCCGGTACCGGTTCTGAAGTGACTCCGTTTGCGGTCGTTACCGACGATGCAACTGGGCAGAAATACCCGCTGGCAGACTACGCGCTGACTCCGGATATGGCGATTGTTGACGCCAACCTGGTTATGGATATGCCGAAGTCACTGTGTGCGTTCGGTGGTCTGGATGCCGTCACTCACGCTCTGGAAGCTTACGTTTCAGTACTGGCTTCTGAGTTCTCTGACGGTCAGGCTCTGCAAGCGCTGAAATTGCTGAAAGAAAACCTGCCAGCGTCTTACCATGAAGGTTCTAAGAACCCGGTAGCACGTGAGCGTGTACACAGTGCAGCAACTATCGCCGGTATCGCGTTTGCTAACGCCTTCCTGGGTGTATGTCACTCAATGGCGCACAAACTGGGTTCTCAGTTCCACATTCCTCACGGTCTGGCGAACGCCCTGCTGATCAGCAACGTTATTCGTTATAACGCGAACGACAACCCGACTAAACAGACTGCATTCAGCCAGTACGACCGTCCGCAGGCACGCCGTCGCTACGCTGAAATCGCAGACCATCTGGGTCTGAGCGCACCGGGCGACCGTACTGCCGCGAAAATCCAGAAACTGCTGGGCTGGCTGGAAGAAATCAAAGCTGAATTGGGTATTCCTAAGTCTATCCGTGAAGCTGGCGTTCAGGAAGCTGACTTCCTGGCACACGTGGACAAACTGTCTGAAGATGCGTTTGACGACCAGTGTACTGGTGCTAACCCACGTTACCCGCTGATTTCTGAACTGAAACAGATCCTGCTGGATACCTACTACGGTCGTGAGTATAGCGAAGGTCAGACCGCCGCTAAGACTGAAGCAGTAGCTGCACCGAAAGCAGAAAAGAAAGCGAAGAAATCCGCTTAATTTGCTCAGATAAGTTTTAGTTTCATCATAAACGGTCCCAATTGAATTGGGGCCGTTTTTTTTCGTCTTGTGTTATGAAAATCGGGGAATACACAATTTAACCATGTGAATAGAATGGCAGTGTAAGAGATGTATTCAGGAAGATGTGAGACTAGCCGTCAGAAGAGAGTCTGACAGGGTAGAGAACATTGACGAAGGTTCCGGCCTACCCTGTGTTTATAAGCGCTCAGAAGCGTACAGGGTTAATCGTGGCTGTGTCGTTCTTGTATCGCCGTCAGAGAGCCCTCAGACTGCGCTTGTTTGTAGTGTTTACGACATACCGACACATAGCGTTCATTCCCGCCGATAACCACCTGCTCGCCCTCGTTATAAGGTCTTCCAGCCTGATCAAGGCGTAATACCATGCTGGCCTTACGGCCACAGAAACAAATGGTCTTTAATTCAACCAGTTTATCTGACCACGCAAGCAGGTATTCGCTGCCACCAAATAACTCACCACGAAAATCAGTGCGTAAGCCGTAACACAAAACAGGAATATCCAGTTGATCGACAACTTCAGATAATTCATAAACCTGTTGTCGGGTCAGAAACTGAGACTCATCGACCAGTACACAGTGAATTCTTTGCTGCGCATTCTCGGCGCGAATCTCTTCGAACAATGATGAATTTTGGTTAAACAATTTTGCAGGTGACGACAGACCTATACGTGAACTTACTTTTCCAGCACCAAAACGGTCATCAATTTCCGCTGTATATACAACGGCACGCATCCCACGTTCCTGATAATTGTACGAAGATTGCAACAATGCAGTCGACTTACCTGCGTTCATTGCAGAATAGTAAAAATATAGTTGTGCCATTGACCGAAGGCCCTCACCCGGGGAAATAAATATGGGCTGGATTGTATCATATTTCACGAACATGTCGGTGTAGCGTTGGCCGCAAAGGCGTATAAATGAGCGGGCAAGCTCGCACAGTGCCACCTGAATTTAAGTAACGGGTAGTGAGAGAGCATACAACCATCGACCAAACAGCCTGAGCTCGGACGCGTATATACACACTCTTTCACAAATAGTGCTCATGAAATTTATCAATGTCACTTATCATCATACGGCAATAAAGAACCCCTTCCCATATTGTTATTGAATCTACCTACTGTCGCCATGTATTAGCGAATTCACGTAAGCAAAACTAATACAAAAGGTTGAAATCACTGCAAAGAGATACTATTTGTACACCATAAAATGTGACCTGAATCTTGAATTTTTACTCTCAGCCGCTGAGAAGCCCCCTCGCCAATAAGCCTTTTTTATGCCCAACATCATGGGGAATTTAAGACAGGAGAATTAATTCTGATACTAAATAAAGCGCAATTTTGAATTCCTTACATTCCTGGCTATTGCACAACTGAATTTATCGCTCTATTATTAGCTCAACAAACCACCCCAATATAAGTTTGAGATTACTACAATGAGCGAAGCACTTAAAATTCTGAACAACATCCGTACTCTTCGTGCGCAGGCAAGAGAATGCACTCTGGAAACGCTTGAAGAAATGCTGGAAAAATTAGAAGTTGTAGTTAGCGAGCGTCGCGAAGAAGAAAGCGCTGCTGCTGCTGAAGTTGAAGAACGTACTCGTAAACTGCAACAATATCGTGAAATGCTGATCGCTGACGGCATTGATCCGAACGAATTGCTGAATAGCATGGCTGCTGTTAAATCTGGCACCAAAGCTAAGCGCGCTGCACGTCCGGCTAAATATAGCTATGTTGACGAAAACGGTGAAACTAAAACCTGGACTGGCCAGGGTCGTACACCGGCAGTGATCAAAAAAGCGATGGAAGAACAAGGTAAACAACTGGACGATTTCCTGATCAAGGAATAATTCAGAAATAGTTTGTTTAAAATCCCGCCACTGGCGGGATTTTTTTTACCGGTACTTCGCTCAAACCTACCCGGATTAGGTATAAAAAAACGGCGCTGTTAATACAGCGCCGTTCTGACCAGATAATACCAGAAGGTTACTTCTTAATACCCATCTCGTCTTCCAGCCAGGCTTTAAATTCGGCGCCGAGAGTATTATGGCGAATACCATATTCAACGAACGCCTGCATATAGCCCAGTTTATTACCACAGTCGTGGCTTTTGCCCTTCATGTGATAAGCTTCAACCGTCTCTTTTTCAATCAGCATATCGATAGCATCTGTCAGCTGAATTTCATCACCCGCTCCCGGAGGGGTTTTAGCCAGCAGAGGCCAGATATCGGCACTAAGAACGTAACGACCCACAACGGCCAGATTAGAAGGCGCAACATCAGCTTTTGGTTTTTCAACCACGCCAACCATCGGGACGCTTTCGCCCGGGGATAATTCAACGCCTTTACAATCCACAACGCCATAAGCCGTAACATCTTCTACCGGTTCAACCATAATCTGGCTGCTACCTGTTTCATCAAAACGATGAATCATTTCGGCAAGGTTGTCGCGGGATAAATCAGATTCGTATTCGTCAAGAATTACGTCCGGCAGGATTACAGCTACCGGTTCATCGCCAACCACAGGGTGCGCGCACAATACCGCGTGGCCCAGACCTTTAGCCAGCCCCTGACGCACCTGCATAATAGTCACATGTGGCGGACAAATAGATTGCACTTCTTCCAGCAGCTGACGTTTTACACGTTTTTCCAGCATCGCTTCAAGTTCAAAACTGGTGTCGAAGTGGTTTTCAATGGAATTTTTAGACGAGTGAGTTACAAGTACAATTTCAGTGATGCCCGCAGCAATACATTCGTTTACGACGTACTGAATTAATGGCTTATCAACCAACGGTAGCATCTCTTTCGGGATTGCTTTCGTAGCCGGTAACATCCTGGTTCCTAATCCCGCAACTGGGATAACGGCTTTTTTGACTTTTGAATTAAGGGCAGCCATTTAAAACTCTCCTGGACTGTTCATGTATTGAACGTGTTCATCATTCTGTATCGCATCCGAGTATATCAGTACAGCGACAAGCTTCTGGTCTGAAAAGGACGCGCGTCGGTATAATTAAGATAAATACGAATAAATCTGGCGCTGATAGTAGCACTCACAACATGGGGAGGGTGAACCAATTTCATTTCCACGCCTCTCAATTGTTCATTCCGAAGACAACATCAAGCGCAGGCGACCTCCCGCCCCCCAAATCTGGCATTGCCATGACTCACAATGTTGGCTCAGCTGATTAAGATACGTATTACCTAAGGTACCCAGCGGAACGCCATTGCTGATTTGCACTTGGTGGGAACCGGTATTTAATGTCGCATTCAGCCCTGCTGATACCAGAATTAGATTTTTTAATCCGCTGTGGTAATACCCTACCAGCAAGGGAAACTGCCCTGGTAAATTGGCTTGCCGCAACAAATGATTTACCTGTTTCAATAACGTACCTAGCTCTGGCAACCGTTGATTTTGTTGTGTCAGTTGCTCCTGCAGTAAACCATTAAATAGCGCTCGCAGTAATAATGCAGCCAGCACGCCATTATCCCCTGCCCGCGTCACATCAAGGCAATAGAATGCAAGGTCATGATCCGACAGCGGCGCAATATCCAACACCAGCCCCGGTTGGTCGGCTGCCACCAATTGTCGATAGTTAATGCGACAGTGCGAGAGCACTTGCGACACTGGAGGCTGTAATTCTTTTAGCAACTTCGCAGCAGCAGCTGGATCGTCCACCATCGCATCCCAGTCGCGAAACAGCCGTTCTTCTTCTTCCACGCGTGAATTAAACATGTTGGGATAAAGACAGGCAAAGACGGTTTCTCGCAAGCGATTAAGGTCTTTCACCGGCTTCAACAGGACATCATCCACACCGAGTCGTAGCGCTTTGGCTATGTCGGACATGTTTTCCGTCGCAGAAATCACCAGTATCGGGGTCTGATCGCCACGATTGCGTAAATACTCAACCAGTTTGAGACCGTTCATTCTTGGCATAGCCAGGTCGCAGATCATCAGGTCGGGTTTAAAATGCCCAAGCAAGTCCAGTGCTTCAAGTCCGTCACCAGCTACCGCCGTTGTCGCTCCCAAAGAGGAAAACCATGAGTCCATGAGTGAGCGAAATACCGGCTCATCCTCAACGATAAGAATCTGTTTTCCGACCAATGGCTGCGTCATATTCTCCCCCCTGACTGGCTTTAATAAATAGTGGCATGCTATTGCCACTCACGCCTGTCAGAATTAGCTTAAGTGTTGATAAAAAATGCGTTAGACGTTGGTTTTCACCAGGGGTAGAAGCTCATCCATTTTCTTCTCGACCGCTAACTGCCCGGCAGCAATTGCCGCACTGGCGCGGTGAAAATCCAGCGTGGATATTTGTGGACAAAACGGCTGAATCAGAATGTCTGGAGGGTCACCGGCCATGCGGTTACGTTTCAGTCGGTTTTCCAGAACCTGAATAGACGTCGTCATAATCTCCATCGCCGTGGGCGCAGTTACTGCACGCCTGGCCGTAATGTTGCTCAAGCGTTCTTTCAGACGGGCATGCCATGAGAGTTCGTCACCATCATCACCCGATTCGGCATCGCTATTGACGTTGAAGGAGAGTAAATCTTGTTGCATGAGATGCGCATCGTGTTGCAGGTCGACCGCAATAACAATATCGGCCCCCAACGCGCGAGTCAGGGAGACAGGGACAGGATTCACCACCGCACCATCGACCAGCCAGTAACCATTGTGCGCCACAGGTGACATCAGGCCAGGAATACTGCAGGAGGCCCGGACAGCCAGATGTAAATCACCTTCGGTGAACCAAAGTTCCCGACCCGTACTCAGATTGGTGGCCACTGTTGCGAAACGGCGAGTACATTGCTCAATTGCTTCTACCGGCATCACATTACGGTACTGATTGAATACCCGTTCACCGCGCAGTAAACCTCCCCTGCGCCACGAGAGATCCATCAACCGCAAAACATCCCAATAGCTGAAAGAACAGACCCACTTTTCGAGAGCAGGCAGCTTATTGCAGGCGTAGGCAGCGCCAACCAACGAACCGATGGAGCACCCTGCCACGATATCAACATCAATACCCATATGCTTAAGGGCTTTAATAACGCCAATATGCGACCAACCTCGCGCCGCGCCGGAACCTAGCGCCAGCCCAATTTTTATTTTTCTCATTATACGTACAAACTTCCCCTGGCTTGCAGACGTAGCAACATCGCTACCGCTCAGTTAACATAGTGCCACTCTGGCGTTTTTACGCCGTTTTTATATTCCAGGGAGTACTTTGTGTCTCAGCTTTGTCCCTGTGGTAGCGCTGTCGAGTATAGCCTATGTTGCTACCGTTATGTGTCCGGCGCGCAAGTAGCACCTACGCCGTCACACCTCATGCGTTCTCGTTACTGTGCTTTTGTGATGAAAGACGCAGATTACCTTATCAGGACCTGGCATCCGAATTGTCATGCGGCCGAGTTTCGCGACGACATTATCGCAGGATTTACTCATACCGAATGGCTTGGACTGACCGTTTTTGAACAAGAGACGGCAGACACAGAAAATATCGGCTATGTCAGTTTTGTCGCACGGTTTTCTGAACAAGGTAAAACAGGTGCAATTATCGAGCGCTCTCGTTTTTTAAAAGAAAACGGTCAGTGGTACTATATAGATGGTACACGCCCTCAAATTGGACGAAACGATACCTGCCCTTGTGGCTCAGGTAAAAAATTTAAAAAGTGCTGCGGCTAATCAACGCCCGACAGTATCAATTTTGCAAACATTCTCAACAGGATCACCGCTGCAAATGCATTCATTACAACGAAAAGTGCTGCGTACTATTTGCCCGGACCAAAAAGGTCTGATCGCGCGCATTACGAATATCTGTTACAAGCATGAACTGAACATCGTGCAGAACAATGAGTTTGTGGACCACCGTACCGGACGCTTTTTTATGCGCACCGAACTGGAGGGCATTTTTAACGACGTCACGCTGCTTGCCGATCTGGACAGCGCCTTACCTGAAGGCTCGATTCGTGAATTAACCCCAGCAGGCCGACGCCGCATCGTCATTTTGGTCACCAAGGAAGCGCATTGCCTGGGCGATTTATTAATGAAGGCCAATTATGGCGGGCTGGATGTTGAAATCGCCGCGGTGATCGGCAATCACGAGACCTTGCGTCCTCTGGTTGAACGGTTTGATATTCCGTTTGAGCTGGTGAGCCATGAAGGTTTAACACGTGACGAACATGATCAGAAAATGGCTGATGCTATCGACGCCCACCAGCCGGACTATGTCGTGCTGGCCAAATACATGCGCGTTCTGACCCCGACATTTGTTTCACGCTTTCCGAATAAAATTATCAATATTCACCATTCATTCCTGCCAGCATTCATTGGTGCTCGTCCGTACCATCAAGCTTATGAGCGTGGCGTGAAGATCATCGGCGCGACGGCCCACTACGTGAATGATAACCTCGATGAAGGCCCAATCATTATGCAGGACGTGATCCATGTTGATCACACCTACACTGCCGAAGACATGATGCGCGCGGGTCGCGACGTTGAAAAAAATGTATTAAGCCGTGCGCTGTATCAGGTTCTGGCTCAACGCGTCTTTGTTTACGGTAACCGAACGATTATTCTGTAATCGATTGATAAGTTAATTGGTTACCTTTACATCTTTACGTGTAAAAATCAGGCAACCAGTTCTTTTTTATCAACGGAATGCTTTACAGGGGCGCATCATTTGATATGATGCGCCCCGCTTCCAACGGAAGCAGGCCAGTAATTAGCATTACCCCGTGGTGGGGTTCCCGAGCGGCCAAAGGGAGCAGACTGTAAATCTGCCGTCATCGACTTCGAAGGTTCGAATCCTTCCCCCACCACCATCTTCTAGCACTGCCTACAATTTGAATTACCCCTGGTGGGGTTCCCGAGCGGCCAAAGGGAGCAGACTGTAAATCTGCCGTCATCGACTTCGAAGGTTCGAATCCTTCCCCCACCACCATCACTTCATAAAGCACCAACAGCAAATCAATCTCTAATGCCCCATATTCTGCCCATGCGGGAATCGACTAAGGTTCGATTCGAGCGAAGCGAGAAAGCGTTGCCGCAGGCAACGACCCGAAGGGCGAAGCGCACTGCGCTGAGTAATCCTTCCCCCACCACCATCACGTCATAAAGCACCACACTCAATTCCTCTGCAATGCCCTTTATTTGCCTGATGCGCTATGCTTATCAGGCCTACGAACTCGACACGTGCCCGCTATTTGTCTGCTGCGCTGCGCTTATCAGGCCTACAGCACTCGCTGATACCTTCGTAGGTCGGATAAGGCGCTTGCGCCGCCATCCGGCAAACAGGCATAAAAAAACCCCGCCGAAGCAGGGTTTTGTCATTCTCAAATATACGATTAGTGACGCGCGCGAACAATCTGGTATTTGCGTGTCAGATATTCGACCGGGACGCTCCAGATGTGTACCAGACGCGAGAATGGGAACAACAGGAACAGCGTCATACCCAGCACCAGGTGCATACGGAAAATGAACGCAACACCATCCAGATATTGAGACGCTCCGCCCTGGAAGGTCACCACTGTCTGCGCCCAGTTCACCAGCTTCATCATCTCACTACCGTCCATATGCTGGGCGGAGAACGGAATGGTCAGCAGGCCCAGCGCACACTGGATCACCAGCAGTGAGAGGATCAGAATATCCGCTCCGGTGGTGGTGGCCCGCACGCGTGGGCTGAACAGACGACGTTTCAGCAGCAGTACGCCACCAATCAGACACATCAGGCCACTGGCACCGCCCGCAAACATTGCCATCTTTTGTTTCACTTCAAGCGGTAGCCAGGCTTCATACATCCAGTGCGGCGTCAACATGCCAAGGAAGTGCCCTGCAAAGATACCCAGGATCCCGATGTGAAACAGGTTTGACGCCAGATTCATCCCTTTGCGATCCAGCATCTGACTGGAAGCCGCACGCCATGTATATTGCCCATAGTCATAACGCAGCCAGCTGCCGATCAGAAAGACAGAACCCGCGATGTACGGATAGATGTCAAAGAAGAACGTATTCAGGAAGTGCATTATTGCTGTCCTCCGGTGGTGATATTCAGATACTGCGGCGCAACGGCCCCGGCAAAACGACGCTGGTGAGCGGAGATTTCCGACTCGCCACACCCCTGATCGGCGAAGAATTTCACCTGCTCTTCTTCCCAGACCGCATCCAGCGCTTGTGGAGTATCGTCACGGGCTTCATCCGCAATTTTTTCAGCCACTTTATCGCTGTCGATAACGGTATTCGCCAGTTTTAACAGCAGATCGAACAGCACCGCATAACGGCTTTCACGCTGTTGCAAACGAGCGCTGAGCAGCGCCAGAATCGGCGCAATATCCTGTAAGCCACCTAGCGCTTCGCTTTTCGGCAGTTGCGCAAGGTATTCCAGATACAGCGGCAGATGATCGGGAAGTTCGCGGCTGTCGAGCTGCAAACCGTGCTGCTCATACTGTGCCATCAGGTCAACCATAGCCTGACCGCGATCGCGGGATTCACCGTGAACATGTTCAAACAGCAGCAGCGATGTCGCGCGGCCACGGTCAAACAGTTCGCTGTAGGCGGCCTGCACATCCAGCATGTCCTGCGCGGTTAGATCGCGCAGGAAAACGCCCAGAGCCTGGGCATCCTCTTTATCCAGGTTCTCAGATGACGCGAGTGCATCGAAAAGTTCCTGCTGATGCTGCCACAAGGCAGCATCCGGGTACTCGAGCAGACGCGAAACAATGACGAGTTCAATCATTGGTGCGGCTCCGTTTTGCTGGTCACATCGACAGCGTCGATGCGGCGGCTGTTGAACAGATTGAATTTAGTATCAGAACCGTGGCAACCGTCGCCGAAGGTAAAGCCACAACCGCTTTTCTCCGGGAACGCGTCACGCGCCAGTTCACGATGGCTGCTCGGTACCACGAAACGATCTTCGTAGTTCGCGATTGCCAGGTAACGATACATTTCCTGTGCCTGTGCTTCGCTTAAGCCCACCTCTTCCAGTGCACGGGTATCAACTTTGCCGTCAACAGTTTCCGCACGTTTGTAGTGACGCATTGCCAGCATACGTTTCAGCGCCAACAGTACAGGTTGGGTGTCACCTGCGGTCAGCAGGTTCGCCAGGTACTGAACCGGAATACGCAGGCTGTCAACATCCGGCAGAATACCGTTGCTGCCCAGCTCGCCCGCATCAGCAGCTGACTGAATCGGTGACAATGGCGGCACGTACCAGACCATCGGCAGTGTGCGGTATTCCGGATGCAGCGGCAGCGCCAGCTTCCAGTCCATCGCCATTTTGTAAACCGGAGACTGCTGTGCGGCATCAATGACGCTCAGCGGAATACCATCTTTCAGCGCCTGTTCAATAACAGCCGGATCGTTCGGATCGAGGAACACGTCCAGTTGACGCTGGTACAGATCTTTCTCGTGCTCGGTGCTTGCTGCACTTTCGATCGCATCTGCGTCATACAGCAGTACGCCGAGGTAACGGATACGACCTACACAGGTTTCGGAGCAAACGGTCGGCTGACCGGCTTCGATACGCGGGTAGCAGAAGATGCACTTCTCAGATTTCCCGCTCTTCCAGTTGAAGTAGATCTTCTTGTACGGGCAGCCGGTGATACACATACGCCAGCCGCGGCACTTGTCCTGGTCGATCAGCACGATGCCATCTTCTTCACGCTTGTAGATAGCGCCGCTCGGACAGGTCGCCACACACGCCGGATTAAGGCAGTGCTCACACAGACGCGGCAGGTACATCATGAAGGTGTTTTCGAACTGACCGTACATCGCCTTCTGCATGTTTTCGAAGTTCTGGTCTTTGGCGCGTTTTTCAAACTCACCGCCCAGAATTTCTTCCCAGTTCGGACCGCTGGTGATTTTATCCATTCGCTGACCGGTGATCAGCGAGCGTGGACGAGCAATTGGCTGTGCTTTGCTGTCTGCCGGGGCGTTATGCAACGTCTGGTAGTCAAAATCAAACGGCTCGTAGTAATCATCCATGCCCGGCAGATGCGGGTTAGCAAAGATTTTACCCAACAGCAGCGCTTTGTTACCCATGCGCGGCTGCAGTTTGCCGTTGATTTTACGGATCCAACCGCCCTTCCATTTTTCCTGGTTTTCCCAGTCGTTCGGGAAGCCAACGCCAGGCTTACTTTCGACGTTGTTGAACCAGGCGTACTCCATACCTTCACGGCTGGTCCAGACGTTTTTACAGGTCACTGAACAGGTGTGGCAGCCGATGCACTTATCGAGATTCAGCACCATGCCGACTTGTGAACGAATTTTCATTTTACGCTCTCCTGTACCTGGTCATTGCCTTCGCCATCCAACCAGTTAATGTTCTTCATCTTACGTACAACTACGAACTCATCACGGTTTGAACCGACGGTACCGTAGTAGTTAAAGCCGTAGGCCAGCTGCGCATAGCCGCCGATCATATGGGTCGGTTTCGGCGTAATACGGGTCACCGAGTTGTGGATCCCACCACGCTGCTGGGTGATTTCTGAACCCGGCAGGTTAACGATACGTTCCTGCGCGTGGTACATCATGGTCATCCCGGCCGGTACACGCTGGCTGACAACTGCACGTGCCGTCAGCGCACCGTTGCTGTTGAAGACTTCGATCCAGTCGTTATCTTCGATTCCCAGATCCTTCGCATCGACTTCGCTCATCCACACAATCGGGCCACCGCGTGACAGCGTCAGCATCAGCAAGTTGTCGCTGTAAGTGGAGTGGATACCCCATTTCTGGTGCGGCGTCAGGAAGTTGAGCGCTTTTTCCGGGTTACCGTTTGATTTCTCGCCGATCACCGCTTTCACCGAACGGGTGTCGATTGGCGGACGGTAAACCAGCAGGCTTTCACCAAAGTCACGCATCCACTGATGATCCTGATACAACTGCTGGCGACCAGACAGCGTACGCCATGGGATCAGCTCGTGAACGTTGGTATAGCCGGCGTTATAAGACACGTGTTCATCTTCCAGTCCTGACCAGGTCGGGCTGGAGATAATTTTGCGCGGCTGCGCCTGAATATCGCGGAAGCGAATTTTTTCGTCTTCTTTATTCAGCGCCAGATGCGTATGGTCACGACCGGTAAATTCACTCAGCGCAGCCCAGGCTTTAACGGCTACCTGACCGTTAGTTTCCGGCGCCAGCGTCAGGATCATCTCGGCTGCATCAATTGCGGTATCCAGCATCGGCTGGCCTTTTGCCGGACCTTCAGCCTTGGTGTAATTGAGCTTACGCAGCAGATCCATTTCGCTCTGGGTATTCCAGGCAATCCCTTTACCGCCGTTACCGATTTTTTCCATCAGCGGGCCGATGGAGGTGAAACGCTCGTAGGTTGCTGGATAATCACGCTCAACGGTCATGATGTGCGGTGCGGTAACACCAGGAATCAGGTCACATTCACCTTTTTTCCAGTCCTTCACGTCCAGCGGTTGTGCCAGTTCTGCGGCAGAGTCATGCTGAATTGGCAGCGTAACGACGTCGGTTTCTTTACCGAGATGACCCACGCAAACTTCAGAGAATTTCTTGGCGATGGCTTTGTAGATTTCCCAGTCGCTCTTTGATTCCCAGGCCGGGTCAACGGCCGCAGACAGAGGATGAATAAACGGATGCATGTCCGAGGTATTCATATCGTCTTTTTCATACCAGGTTGCGGTCGGCAGCACGATGTCGGAATACAGACAGGTGCTCGACAGACGGAAGTCCAGCGTGACAACCAGATCCAGTTTGCCGTCCAGGCCGTTATCCTGCCATTCCACTTCTTCAGGCTTCACGCCGCTCTGCTGGCCGAGATCTTTGCCCTGAATACCATGTTCAGTACCCAGCAGATACTTGAGCATGTACTCGTGGCCTTTACCGGAAGAACCGAGCAGGTTAGAACGCCAGATAAACAGGTTGCGCGGATGGTTTTTACCGTTTTCCGGCTGCTCTGCCGCAAAGCGAATTGAACCTTCTTTCAGGGATTTAACGGTGTAATCCACCGGCGTCATGCCTGCTTTCTGCGCTTCTTCGGCGATACGCAGTGGGTTAGTCCCTAACTGCGGCGCAGATGGCAACCAGCCCATACGTTCAGCGCGAACGTTAAAATCAATCAAATGACCGCTGTAGCGGGATTTGTCTGCCATCGGGGAAAGCAGTTCCTGCGCAGTAACCGTCTCATAGCGCCATTGGCTGGAGTGGTTATAGAAGTAGGAAGTGCTGTTCATATGACGAGGCGGACGCTGCCAGTCAAGAGCAAACGCCAGCGGCTGCCAGCCGGTTTGCGGACGCAGTTTTTCCTGGCCGACATAGTGGGCCCAACCGCCGCCGCTCTGACCGATACAACCGCAGAACACCAGCATATTGATCAGGCCACGATAGTTCATATCGAGGTGGTACCAGTGGTTCAGGCCCGCTCCGACGATGATCATCGAACGACCGTGTGTTTTATCGGCGTTATCCGCAAATTCACGGGCAATGCGCACGATCTGAGAGCGAGATACGCCAGTGATTTTTTCTGCCCATGCCGGCGTGTACGCTTTCACGTCATCGTAGCTGGTCGCGCAGTTTTCGTCGTTCAGACCACGTTCCAGGCCATAGTTAGCCATGGTCAGGTCGTAAACGGTGGTCACCAGCGCGGTAGAGCCATCGGCCAACTGCAGGCGTTTAACCGGCAGTTTGTGCAACAGAATATTTTCCAGCTCTACTTTACTGAAGTGCTCGGTGCCTTCGCCGCCAAAGTACGGGAAGCCCACTTCAGCGATATCGTCCTGGCTACCCAGCAGGCTGAGCTGCAGTTCAGTTTCATCACCGGACGTACCGTCGCGTTGCTCAAGGTTCCATTTGCCCTTTTCGCCCCAACGGAAACCAATTGAACCGTTTGGCGCAACCATTTCGCCGTTGCTGTTGATAGCGACGGTTTTCCATTCTGGGTTATTTTCCTGGCCCAGAGAGTCGACCAGATCCGCCGCACGCAGCATACGACCAGCAGCATAGTAGCCGTCACGCTCTTCGAGCATCACCAGCATTGGCATGTCGGTATAACGACGAACATAGTCGGTGAAGTACTGGCTCGGGTTATCGAGGTGGAACTCGCGCAGCATGACATGGCCCATCGCCATTGCCATCGCCGCATCGGTTCCCTGCTTCGGTGCTAGCCACAGGTCGCAAAGTTTGGCAATTTCTGCGTAGTCCGGAGTAATCGCTACCGTTTTGGTGCCTTTATAGCGAACTTCAGTAAAGAAGTGTGCATCCGGAGTACGGGTCTGCGGTACGTTAGAGCCCCATGCAAGAATGTAGCTGGAGTTATACCAGTCGGCAGATTCCGGTACGTCGGTTTGCTCGCCCCAGGTTTGCGGGGAAGCCGGCGGCAGGTCACAGTACCAGTCGTAGAAGCTCAGGCAGGTACCGCCAATCAGCGACATATAGCGTGCGCCGGAAGCATAAGAAACCATCGACATCGCTGGGATCGGAGAGAAGCCTGCAACTCGGTCAGGGCCATAGGTTTTGATGGTGTAAACGTTAGATGCAGCAATCAGTTCATTCACTTCCTGCCAGGAAGAACGAACAAACCCACCACGACCGCGCGCTTGTTTGAAGCTTTTTGCTTTGTCGGCGTCTTCGATGATGGATGCCCATGCGTCTACCGGATCGCTGTGCAGTCTTTTTGCTTCACGCCACATCTTCATCAGACGTTTGCGCATCAGCGGGTATTTCAGACGGTTAGCGCTGTAGAGATACCAGGAATAGCTTGCACCACGTGGGCAGCCGCGAGGCTCGTGGTTAGGCATATCTGGACGCGTGCGTGGGTAGTCAGTTTGCTGGGTCTCCCAGGTCACCAGACCATTTTTCACATAGATTTTCCAGCTGCATGAGCCCGTGCAGTTTACCCCGTGGGTTGAACGCACGATTTTGTCATGCTGCCAACGCTGGCGGTATCCGTCCTCCCAGTCCCTGTTGGTATTGAGAAGCTGGCCATGCCCATCGGCAAAGGTTTCGCCCTTCTGCTTGAAGTAGCGAAACCGGTCCAGGAATTTACTCATCGGTTTTCTCCTGTAGGAGCCTGACGGCTCTCTGATAAATCGACATTGCTTGATTGAGAGCGAAGGTAACGCTCTGAAAGGGCGTGAGAATTGATAACGATCAAGGCATGCAGGGATGAAAACAGAGGGTCGATTTTCACATACCCCCTTAGTAGGATATTAATAAAACATTCAACATATTGAATTTAAATGATTTTATTAAAATCACTTATCATACAAATGTTAAATTCTTTATAAGTGGGTATTAAGGGGTATCCCCCCTGCCAGGCATATTACCAGCACCGTTTTCGCAGACTTTCGTCATGAGCTCACATATAAGTATGTTGTAACTAATTTAGAACAAAAAAAAGCGCGGTCTAACACCGCGCAATGGATAATCAACTGCTAATACTTTTTTACTTTTTAGAATGACGTCCGTATACCGCCCAGGTGATGACCACACAAGCGACATAGAAGATCAGAAAGACTTTCATCGCATCGACCGGCGAACCGGTTAACGCCAGGGAGGTACCAAATGCTTTCGGGATAAAGAAGCCGCCAATCGCACCAATGGCTGAGATAAAGCCCAACGCTGCCGCAGTGTCTGTTGCTGCTTCGCGCATTGCTTTCTCTTCTGAACCGCCTTCAGCTTTCACTCTGTCCATCGTCAGCTTGCGGAAGATAACGGAGATCATCTGGAAGGTTGAACCACTCCCCAGACCAGCCGTCAGGAACAATGCCAGGAACACCGCGAAGAAGGCGATAAAGTTGCCGCCAACGCCGTTTGATGGCAGCGTCAGGAACAGTAAGGCACTGAAAATTGCCATCAGCACGAAGTTCACCAGCGTTACACGGGTTCCGCCCAGACGGTCAGAGATTGCGCCGCCCGCTGAACGAGCCAGCGCGCCAATCAACGGTCCAAAGAAGGCGTAATGCAAGATCTGTACCTCAGGAAACTGCGTTTTTGACAACATGGCAAAACCGGCAGAGAAACCGATGAATGAACCGAAGGTTGCCAGATACAGCAGGCTCATAATCCACAGATGCCCACGTTTCAGCACCGGCAATTGCTCTTTCAGCGACGCTTTTGAGGTTGCCAGTTCATTCATACCAAACCATGCAGCCAGCGTTAACACCGCAAGGAACGGTACCCAAATCCATGCGGCGTTTGCCAGATACAGCTGTGTACCATCCGGTTGTTCAACCCCGTGGCTACCAAATGCGGCAAAGATTGACAGTGAAACCACCAGCGGCGCAACCAACTGCATCACGCTGACGCCCATGTTGCCCAGGCCACCGTTCAGACCCAGCGCACCACCCTGTTTCTGTTTTGGAAAGAAGAAACTGATGTTTGCCATGCTGGACGCAAAGTTCGCACCGGCGAAACCGCACAACAGAGAGATAATAATAAAGGTACTAAACGGCGTGGAAGTATCCTGCACCGCAAAACCTAACCATACGCAAGGAATGATCAGGATACCGGTGCTAAACGCTGTCCAGCGACGTCCACCAAACAGGGGAACCATAAAGGAGTACGGAACACGCAGCAGCGCGCCGGACACAGAAGGTAATGCCGTCAGCATGAACAGCTGTTCAGTGGTGAAATCAAATCCGACTTTCGGTAAGTTCACCGCCACGGCGCTAAATAACATCCACACGCAAAACGCCAGCAGCAAGCAAGGGACGGAAATCCACAGGTTACGGCTGGCGATTCGTTGACCACGCTGCTGCCAGAAGGCGGGATCTTCCGGCCGCCATTCGGTAATTACAGCTCCAGATGCCCTTTCCGGGGCAGATGAGTGACTCATAGACACCTCTGATACTTGTTTCGATGCCTGCAACATTAGGGTTTACAGCTGGAGGTAAGTTGATATAAATCAAAGGAAAAGGTGTCATTATTCATGCCTAAAATTTATCATTACCCTAAATGAGTACATAACTTCGGTAAAAAAGATGTGGTTTTTCACGCTTCTGTCGCCCCCTACTCCCCCTCGCCCAGGATCTCTCCCTCCACTGGCAATTAAGAGGTAGCCCGTTTGAGGTATGGGTATACTCCAGTGTATCGCCGAGAATAACGCCACTGCCTGCAGCAGAATCGTCATTCAATAAGGTTTTCTGTTCGGCGAAAACCCGAAGGAACAAGTCACCATGTTTAAACGTTGTCTCTCCCCGCTTACGCTGGTCAACCAGGTGGCGCTGATTGTTTTATTGTCCACAGCCATCGGCGTGGCGGGTATGGCTGTCTCCGGCTGGCTGGTTCAGGGCGTTCAGGGTAGCGCCCATGCAATCAACAAAGCGGGATCGCTGCGCATGCAGAGTTATCGCCTGCTGGCAGCCGTACCGCTGGACGCTAGCGATCAACCGCTTCTGGATGAAATGGAGAAAACGGCGTTTAGCCCGGAGTTGACGCGTGCCGCAAAGCGAGACGGACAACAGGCGCAGTTAAAAGCACTACAGGATTACTGGCACACTGAACTGGCGCCGGGGCTTGCGCATGCGCAAACGCCTGATGCGGTAGCGCAGGATGTGACACGCTTTGTAGGCGGTCTGGATAAGCTGGTTACCGCCTTTGACCATACCACTGAATTACGCATTGAACGCGTCGTCCTGCTGCATCGCCTGATGGCCATATTTATGGCATTGCTGTTGGTTTTCACCATTATCTGGCTGCGCGTGCGCCTGTTAGAGCCGTGGAAACAGCTGCTGGCGATGGCGCGAGCCGTCAGCCAACGTGATTTTACCCAACGCGCGCGTATCAGCGGGCGTAATGAGATGGCCGCTCTGGGCTCGGCACTGAATAATATGTCGGAAGAACTGGCCGAAAGTTACGCCGTGCTGGAACAGCGGGTACAGGAGAAAACGGCGGGTCTGGAGCACAAAAATCAGATCCTTTCTTTTCTGTGGCAAGCCAACCGCCGCCTGCACTCTCAGGTGCCGTTGTGCGAACGCCTCTCTCCGGTACTGAATGGTCTGCAAAATTTGACCTTGCTGCATGATATTGAACTCCGGGTTTACGACCTGGAAGATGAAGACAATCATCAGGAATTTACCTGTCAGTCCAATGCCAGCTGTGATGAGAAAGGTTGCCATCTTTGTCCTCGCGGAACGCTGCCCGCGATTGACGGCGGAATCACATTGAAATGGCGGCTGACCGACGCGCATACCCAGTATGGTATTCTGCTCGCCACCTTGCCGAACGGACGCCATCTCAGCCACGATCAGCAGCAACTGGTTGATACCCTGGTTGAGCAACTGACCGCAACGCTCGCGCTCGACAGACATCAGGAGCGTCAGCAGCAGTTGATCGTGATGGAAGAGCGTGCCACCATTGCACGCGAACTTCATGATTCTATTGCACAATCGCTCTCTTGTATGAAGATGCAGGTTAGCTGTTTGCAGATGCAGGGCGATGCGCTTTCAGATAACTGTCGCGAGTTGCTCAGCCAGATTCGTAACGAGCTGAATGCTTCGTGGGCACAACTGCGTGAGCTGTTAACCACCTTCCGTTTACAGCTCACAGAACCTGGATTACGGCCGGCGCTGGAAGCCAGCTGTCAGGAGTACAGCGCCCGTTTTGGATTTACGGTTAAGCTGGATTATCAGCTACCGCCACGCCTGGTCCCTTCGCATCAGGCGATTCACCTGCTACAAATTGCGCGCGAAGCCCTGAGTAATGCACTTAAACACTCTCAGGCCAATGAAGTGGTCGTGACGGTGGTGCAAAATGGCAAGCAGGTCAAACTAACAGTGCAAGATAACGGCTGCGGCGTACCGGAAAACGCCGAACGCAGTAACCACTACGGCATGATTATAATGCGCGACCGTGCGCAGAGCTTGCGCGGCGATTGCCGCGTACGCCGTCGCGAGACGGGCGGTACTGAAGTTGCTGTCACTTTTATTCCCGAAACAAACTTCACAGAAGTCCAAGGAGATACCCATGAGTAATCTGGAACCGGCAACCATCCTGTTGATCGACGATCATCCGATGCTGCGAACCGGTGTAAAACAGCTTGTCAGCATGGCGCCCGATATTACCGTTGTCGGCGAAGCCAGCAATGGTGAGCAGGGTATCGAGCTGGCTGAATCCCTTGATCCCGATCTGATCCTGCTTGATCTCAACATGCCCGGCATGAACGGCCTGGAAACTCTCGATAAGCTGCGTGAAAAGTCACTGTCGGGCCGTATCGTTGTGTTTAGCGTATCCAATCATGAAGAAGACGTAGTTACCGCACTGAAACGCGGCGCTGACGGTTATCTGCTGAAAGATATGGAGCCTGAAGATTTACTCAAAGCCTTACAGCAGTCAGCGGCCGGTGAAATGGTGCTGAGTGAAGCCTTAACACCGGTTCTGGCCGCCAGCCTGCGTGCTAATCGTGCAACGTCGGACCGTGATGTCACCCAACTGACACCGCGTGAGCGCGACATTCTCAAGCTCATTGCCCAGGGGCTGCCGAACAAGATGATCGCCCGTCGTCTGGACATCACTGAAAGTACGGTAAAAGTCCATGTGAAGCATATGTTGAAGAAAATGAAGCTCAAATCACGCGTCGAAGCCGCGGTATGGGTACATCAGGAACGCATTTTCTGATAACGCGTTGATGCTTCATTGCTAACGAGGATCATTTTCCGAAACGGTAATAAACGGTTCGGTCAGTGATAGCGTGATCTCATTGGAAGAGACACGCTGACCCTGCTCATCTTCTACCACCACAGACAACCGCCAGCGGTTTGTCGCGCCTTCGCTGCTGTCCCACTTCGGCATAATAATCGTCCAACCTTGCACGCTTCGGTTATCGCTACCCGCCGTTAAACTCAACGCCTGGGTATCACCCTGCCAGGTTAAATGGCGGATCCCATGCAAACTACGCACCTGCAGCTTCAGCGCCACCGACTCACCAGACTTGAGATCCCAGGGCGGCGTGGCCAAAAATACCGACAATGTTTTACGCTGACGATATTCCAGCGTCGGCAGATTGTTACGCTGCGGATCGTCATAACGACTGCCGCGCAGCGATCGGCTGTTTGCCACCTCGCTGACCATCAGTTGTTTTTTTAGCGGTACGCCAAATCGGTAATTCAGCGTTAAGCCGAGGTTATTCTGGCTGATTCCGCTTTCGCCCTGCTTATGTTGTGCCGTCACGGTAATCAACGGCACCGGCGTATAGCTCAATCCCAGATTCACCGCCACAGGATTGTGGTACCCGGTTCCGGAATGAAACAGATCCACCCGGTCGCCAAAATACTGTTCCACGCTGACGCTGGTATTGAGGTGTTGATAGAACGGCATGCGCATTTGCGCAGTCAGGTCGTAGCCGCGGGCCATCCGTTGTTCCTGGGTTGCGGAACGCTCCTGCCAAGAGGACAACGGTTGGTAATAGTTAGCGGATAAGCGCAAGTATTCGCCCCACGCCTCGGCGCCAAGGCCTCCCCGGGGCAGATTTTCATCCAACAGGTTGTCATAAAAGGTGTTGTAACCCAGAAACCAGCCGTCGCGTACCCAGCGCTGCCCAATCCCCGCATTGCTGACTAAACCTTCGTCCTGTTGCGTCAGCCCCAACTGGCTCCAGGTAAGATAACGTGGATTGTCCTGCCATGGGATAAACCAGCTTCCCCGACTTCCGGTAAAGCTGCCTTCGTTATCCACCTGCAATCCAACGCTGGCGTTTCCCCAGGGAGAGAGCCAGGATTCCAGTTGCTGATTAACCTGTTCGCTGACCGTGTCACGCACCTGACCAAATGCGAACTGCTTCGCCTGTTCACCCGTATCAAGCCCGTTATCGGTCATGCTGGCTTCACCAAACGCTTTGACCATTTCAGCAAAGTGCTTTTCGCCTGCCCGCGACTCCGGCGCCAGACCGAGATCGGGTAAACCATCACTATTGTTATCGAAAGGGTTTTCGGCCTGGTAAATAAAAGATGTCCGTGCGCTGGCAATACCGCCTGCCAGCGGCAAGAGTAGGAGAAGAGAAAATCTGCAGCAAACAAAACGGCTCAAATCGTTACTGGCTTTTATATCATTGAATTTGGGGACCACAGCGTAAATCCTACCTGTCCGACGTCCCCTTTGCAGCTTTTTCTCAAATTTTCAGGAATATCCTTAATCATTGAGTGTGATTTTTTGTGCCAGTAATGTCTTCAGTTCCGGAATACACGAGCCGCAATTACTCCCGCAACGTAACGCTTTTCCCAATGCCTGAACCGTATCACAACCGTTAGCGATAGCCTGGGTAATGGCCTTTTCTCCTACGCTGTAACAACTACAAATAGTCGCGTCCTTATCAGCCGTAATACCACCGGGTTTCCCGCCCAACAGGGCATGACGAGTCTGAGCGTTTTCCGGCGTTTGCATGAATGCGCAGAGGATCGCCGCATCATCAATCTGCGGCAGCGTTGCCGCTGACCAGAGCCCAAGCACCAGCTTTCCTTCATGCCAGGCCAACAGATTCAGTCCCTGCTCCCATTTCGCCTGCTGAAGTTGCCAGCCTTGCGTCACACAATATTGTTGCAGCCACGCAGAAATATCGCTGTCGCCCGCCAGCGTATAACGCACGGCATTGTCAGCACTTTTGCGCCACCAGTGAACGAACCCCGGTAACGTCAGCACGGAGCGACAAAACAGCTCTCCCTGCCACCGGGGCTGCCATGCCATAATGCGCACCGCTGTCTGTTTGCTTTCCGGCTGTCCAGAGTCAGGGTCACAAATCGGCGCCACCAATGCATTTACCCGTCCTTGACGGGCAAAATGATTATTCCAATGCATTGAAGTGAAGACGTTCCCTGGCCGCTGCCCACGGTGAATGGTCACCCTACCAACCATTACGCCGCGCGGGGAGTTAACCCGGCATAGCGCACCTTCATTCAGCTTTAAGCGATAGGCATCCTCTGGTGCAATTTCTACCAGCGGTTCATTGATGTGCTGCATCAGGCGTGAAATCGTCCCCGTCCGCGTCATAGTGTGCCACTGATCGCGAATGCGACCACTGTTTAGCACCAATGGATAGAGGGCATCACAGGCAGTTTTCATCCCCTGTGGCGTAACAGATACCAGGCGTAAACGTTGGTTACCACGCCACCCCTGCCAAAAATTTAGCGTTGATGAGCCGGTACTCACTGGCCAGCGAACCGGCGTCATCTCATCCCACTGTTGATGCGTCAGCTCCGCTAACGCGCCAATATCAAATGCACGTTCCCCCCTGTTTTCATAACCGGAAAGCGCCGCATGTTCACAAAATACCTCCCATGCGCTTTGCCAGCCAAACGCATGGGCAAAACCCAACTGTTTCGCTATTTGCGCGACGATCCACCAGTCCGCCCTCGTCTCACCCGGCGCTGGTAAAAATGCGCGCTGGCGCGAGATCCGTCGTTCTGAGTTCGTCACCGTACCGTTTTTTTCGCCCCAGGCCTGAGCCGGAAACCGAATATGCGCGTAGCGGCTGGTGTCCGTGTCTGCCACGACTTCAGAGACAATCACCAGTGGACAGGCTGCCAACGCCTGACACACGGCATGGCTGTCCGGTAATGACACCGCCGGGTTTGTCCCCATGATCCATACCGCTTTAACGTCGCCTTTACCGATCGCCTCAAACAAATCCACGGCCATCAAACCAGGCGTCTGCGCCAACCTTTCAGTGCCCCAGAAGCGGGACAGGCGGGCAAGATCCTGGGGTTCAAAATTCATATGCGCCGCCAGCTGCGTCGCCAACCCGCCAACTTCCCGGCCGCCCATCGCATTGGGTTGCCCGGTCAGCGAAAATGGGCCGCACCCCTGTCGACCAAACTTACCGCTGGCCAAATGCACGTTAATAATCGCATTACACTTATCGCTACCGCTGGCAGACTGGTTAATGCCCATGGTGTATAGCGTGATGGCTGTTGGCGCGCGCATAAACCAGTCATAGAAGGTGACAATATCGGCAACATCCAGCCCGCAAAACTGCGCCACACGCGCGAGGCTCCAGTCGCGCGCAATAGCAAACGTTTCTGCAGCGTCATCAAATTCACTTTGCGCATTACCCTCAGCCACAATCCTGTTCAGTAAACCAACAAACAGCCCAGCATCGCTACCGGGCAGCAGGGAAAGATGCAGATCGGCGATATCACAGGTTGCGGTGCAGCGAGGATCGATAACCACGACTTTCATCGACGGATTAGCATTACGCGCCTGCACCAGACGCTGATACAGCACCGGATGCGTCCATGCTGCATTCGATCCCACCAATACCACCAAATCACTGCATTCAATGTCCTCATAACTGCAGGGCACGACATCCGCTCCTAGCGCCCGCTTGTATCCGGTCACCGCAGACGACATACAAAGCCGCGAATTGGTATCAATATTGGCCGCGCCAATGAAGCCTTTCATCAGCTTATTCGCCGCATAGTAATCCTCCGTCAGCAGTTGCCCGGAGGCATAAAAGGCTACGGCATGCGGGCCATGCTGAGCGATGATAGCGCGCAGACGTTCACCGGCGGTGTCCAGCGCCTGCGACCAACTCGCCGTTTCGCCATCCACCATCGGTTGCAACAACCTGCCGCTAAGTCCTGTGGTTTCAGCCAGCGCCGCGCCTTTGACGCATAAGCGGCCAAAGTTTGCCGGATGTTCGGGGTCACCTCTGACGGTGACGCCATTATTGTCTACCTGCGCAATCACGCCGCAGCCAACTCCACAGTACGGGCACGTTGTACGAGTCTCACTCATGATGCCTCCGCCCGCAGGATCAGCGCCTGAGTTCCCACCCACACTTTGCCCGCCTCCACTTTCACCGGCCAGGCGCGTACCGCCTGTTCTCCGCTGTCATACTGGCGGCCATCGCGCAGACGAATACGTTGTTTATACAGCGGCGAGATAACAATCGGCTCACCCTGCACATCCCCCAGAATACCGCGCGATAACACCTGCGCAGCGCTACCGGGTTCAAGGTTATCAAGGGCATAAATCGTCTGCCCAAAGCGGAATAATGCAATTTGCACATCTCCCAGACGTGCGCCAATACCCGCCTGCTCAGGGATTGCATCAAGGGTGCATATCTCCTGCCAGGGTTTTGTCGGTAATGACTCACGGCCCCTGGATGCAGGTTTAGCCAACTGCGGTTGCCCGCGTAAAGGCGCGCGGGCAACCGTCTCATCCGCCTCATCACTATTGATATATGAACGAAACAGCGCCAGACGCTGCGGGCTACTGAGCGTGGTTTGCCATTCGCACTGGTAGCTTTCCACAACCCGCGCCATCTCTTGTTCCAGTTCACTGGCAATCCCTAAACTGTCGTCGAGGATCACTTCACGCAAATACGCAATGCCCCCTTCCAGATTATCCATCCAGGTGCTGGTACGTTGCAGACGATCCGCGGTGCGAATGTAGAACATCAGGAAACGGTCGATAGTGCGCATCAGCGCGGTATCATCTAAATCACTGGCAAACAAATCGGCATGGCGTGGTTTCATTCCTCCATTGCCGCACAGATAGAGATTCCAGCCTTTATCCGTCGCAATGACGCCCACATCCTTGCTCTGTGCCTCGGCGCACTCCCGGGTACAACCGGACACCGCCATTTTAATTTTGTGTGGTGCACGCAACCCTTTGTAGCGATTTTCAAGCATCACCGCCATTGCCGTTGAATCCTGTACGCCGTAGCGACACCAGGTCGAGCCAACGCAAGACTTCACCGTTCGCAACGACTTCCCGTACGCATGCCCTGTTTCAAACCCCGCAGCCACCAGTTCGCGCCAGATATCAGGTAACTGTTCCAGACGCGCGCCGAAAAGATCCACCCGTTGCCCGCCGGTGATTTTGCTGTACAGCTGATAACGTTTCGCAATCTGTCCTATGGCGATCAGGCCGTCCGGTGTGACCTCTCCCGCAGGCATACGCGGGACCACAGAATAGGAACCGTCTTTTTGAATATTGGCAAAATAGCGATCGTTCGTGTCCTGCAGCGGTAAGTGCGCAGGTTTAAGCAGATACTCATTCCAGCAGGACGCCAGCACTGACCCCACCAGAGGTTTACAGATTTCGCAGCCGTGACCATGGCCGTAACGGCTAATCAACTGTTCGAAAGTATGGATATGGTTCACCCGTACAAGGTGATAAATCTCCTGGCGCGACCAGGGAAAATGTTCACAGATATCCTTTTTGACCTCAACGCCCTGGGCCGCAAGTTGGTGCTCCATTACTTGTTGCACCAGCGCGCTGCATCCGCCACAACCGGTCGCTGCTTTAGTGCACTGTTTGATGGCGCCAATGTCCGTCGCACCAGCACTTACCGCCCGGCATATATCGGCCTTACTGACGTTATGACAAGAGCAGATTTGCGCAGTATCGGGCAATGCCGCAACCCCAAGCGCTTTTGGCGCCCCGCCCGCCAGCGCGGACAGGATTAGCGATTCCGGCTGACCAGGAAGCGGCATCCCATTCAACATCATTTGCAATAGCGTGGCGTAATCGCCAGCATCGCCAACCAGCACTCCGCCCAACAGCGTTTTGCCCTCTGCGCTGACGACGATCTTTTTGTAGATCTGCTCAGGACCATGCGTCCATTGATAGCTTTTCGCGCCCGGCGTACGGGCATGCGCATCGCCAAAAGAAGCAACATCAACGCCCAGCAGCTTGAGCTTGGTGCTCATATCCGCCCCGCTAAAGCTGACATCTTCTCCGGCCAGCTGTGCGGCGACTACCCGCGCCATTTGATATCCCGGCGCGACAAGGCCAAAGACTCGCCCTTCCCACAACGCACATTCGCCGATTGCAAAAATGGCGTCATCTGACGTGCGACAGTGGCTATCGATACAAATCCCACCGCGTTCGCCAATATCTAAACCGCTGTGACGCGCCAGCGCATCCTGCGGACGAATACCCGCAGAAAAAACCACCATTTCGGTTTCCAGCTTTTCGCCGTCGGCAAAGTGCAGTACCAGTCCGTCAGTGGTACTTTCAATTTCCGTGGTTGATTTTGCGGTGTGGACGCCAACGCCAAGCGCCTCTATCTTTTCTCGTAACATCGCGGCACCGGCGTTATCCAGCTGCACCGCCATCAGATTAGCGGCAAACTCAACAACATGCGTTTCCAGCCCAAGCTGACGCAGCGCGTTCGCAGCCTCCAGACCAAGCAGGCCACCGCCGATCACCACCCCGCGGCGCGCACTTTTCGCTTTCGCTGCAATGGCATCTAAATCGTCCAACGTACGATAAACAAAGCAGGCGGGTGAGTCCCCACCTTTCACAGGGGGGACAAATGGATACGATCCGGTGGCAAGTACAAGCGAATCCCAGTGGGTTTCATGTCCGTCGGCGTTGCGGATGACGTGCATCTCACGATCGATCTCGGTCACGCATTGCCCCAAACGTAGCTCTATGCCATTACGGGCAAAGAAATCATCAGCGACAAGCGAAAGTGATTGCGCGCTGCGCCCGGCGAAATACTCTGACAGATGCACCCGGTCATAGGCGGCATAACGTTCTTCGCCAAACACCACAATGTGATAATGCAAATGCAGATTACGGCTAACGCATTGCTCAAGAAAATGGTGGCCAACCATACCGTGTCCCACAACAGCCAGTGTCGGTTTTGTCATCGTCATCTGTCCTGCAGCCGATGGCTGCGTATCAAAGCGGTCGAAGAGCCAGTCGGAGTGTGCTGTCGCCCCCTGGGCCAGCAAATCGGTTAATGGCGCTGCGCTATGGCAATCGCCCATCAGCAGCACACCATGGAGTTTTCCATCACGCGTCAGCAAGCGGCGATAGTGCCCGCTGAGCGGATCGTATGTGCTCAGGGTGGCATCCGTCGCCGTCGTGTCCGTTACGCCTGCACTAAACAGATCAATTCCCGTCACCTTGAGGCGCGTTCCACTCGCCTGCCAACCAAATCCGGCACCGATAAAACCCGCTAGTCGCGCAGCCAACACCTCAGCCTGTTTCAGGCACGGCGCAACCAGTCCCCACGTCTGGCCGTTAATCTCGCAGCATTCCCCGACGGCGCTAATGCCGGGCATTGAGGTGCGAAGCTGTTCATCCACCACAATCCCCTGCTGACAAACAGCACCGCACTCCTGCGCCAGGGAGATATTGGGTTTAACCCCCGTGGCAATCACCACGCCATCCGCCGCAATACGCTGGCCATCCAGCAACGTTACGCAGTCGGCTTCGATACTGACGAGCCCAGAACTAAGCTCGCAGCGAATACCACGTCCTGTTAGTTGCGCCTGCAGCAGATCGCTGGCCTGTTGATCAAGCTGTTGTTCCATCAACCTTCCCGCGCGATGAATCAACGTGACATCGTCACCGTGAAGACGTAAGGCTGCCGCGGCCTCCACGCCGAGAACGCCACCACCCAGCACCACCTTTGGCCCAGACTGCTGGAGAATCGCCTCGACATCCTGCATCGTGCGAAAAGCATGAACATGCGGTTGTTGGACGCCTGGAATGGGCGGAATAAACGGATACGATCCGGTGGAAAATACCAGTTCATCCCAGAACAAAAGCCGTTTTGTGGTGGTCAGGCTGCGGCTGGTGGCATCAACGGCCAACACAGCTTCATCGCTCAGAACCGTCACGCCGTGATCGAGATACCACTGCGCCGGATGAAGCAAAGTTTGCGCAAAGGGCTTTTCTCCCCCCAGCACCGGTGAAAGTTGGATCCGGTTGTAGGCAAGCTGCGGCTCTTCACCAATAACGGTGACGGAAATGCCGCCGTTTTTGTACATAACAAGCGCCTCAATCAGACGAGTTGCCGCCATGCCATGACCCACAATGACCAGTCGCGTCATCTTCCCCTCCTTACGCCGCCTTCGGCTGTTTCTCATACAGAAAATGGAGAATGCGTTGTCGCAGGTGGTGGTATCGGCTGTCATCGGCAAGCTGGACCCGATTGCGCGGGCGCGGTAAATCAACCGTCAAGATCTCGCCCACCGTCGCCGCTGGCCCGTTGGTCATCATCAGAACCCGGTCGGAAAGTAGCACCGCTTCATCAACGTCGTGAGTGATCAGCACAATGGTGGTATTCAGTGACTGCTGGATGTGCATCACCGTATCCTGCAAATGTGCCCTGGTGAGCGCATCCAGTGCGCCAAACGGTTCATCCATAAGCAGGACTTTGGGTTTCATCGCCAGTGCCCGGGCAATACCCACGCGTTGCTTCATCCCACCAGAGACTTCACCGGGGTGTTTGTGCATCGCGTGCCCCATCTGGACGCGGTGCAGGTTGTATTCGATCCACTCACGTCGCTCGGCTTTACTCATGGTGTGGCGAAATACCTGATCGACGGCCAGGGCTACGTTGTCGAAACAGGTCAGCCACGGCAGCAGCGAATGATTTTGGAAAACGACCGCCCGCTCAGGCCCCGGCCCGGCGATTTCGCGGTGATCGCAAATCAGGCCACCTTCAGTTGGTAACGTAATGCCGGCAATCAGATTCAAAAGCGTCGACTTTCCGCAACCGGAGTGACCAATCAAACTCACTGTCTCCCCTTCATGGATATCAAAAGAGACATTATGTAGCGCGAGGAACTCACCGCTGGCGGTCGAAAAACGTTGGCTGACCGCCTGGACCTGAATAATGGGTTTCATGTTGTCTCCTTATTTTTCCTGCCAGCTATAACGACGTGCCACCAGCATTAGCCCCTGCTCAAGCAGCAGACCTACAACGCCGATGATGACGATAGCGATGAGAATGTTTTCGACGTTAAGGTTGTTCCACTCATTCCAGATCCAAAAACCAATCCCTAACCCGCCGGTGAGCATTTCTGCTGCCACTATCACCAACCAGGCGATACCAATCGACAGGCGTACGCCAGTGAGGATCGCCGGAAGCACGGCGGGGAAAAGTATCCGCCGCATCACCGTCCACTCAGAGAGTTGCAATACGCGAGCTACGTTGAGGTAATCGTCAGGGATTCTCCGCACCCCTTCGGCGGTGTTGATCACCATCGGCCATATAGAGCAGATAAAGATGGTCCAGCTCGATGCGGGTTCCGCTTTTTGAAACAACAGCAGTCCAATCGGCAGCCAGGCCAGCGGACTGACCGGGCGCAACAGCGCAATCAGCGGCGAAAACATGTGCGAAAAGAAGGTGAAACGCCCAATCAGAAAGCCCAGCGGAATCCCCACCAGCGCCGCTAATCCGAAACCGATCGCGACCCGTTGCAACGACGCCAGCACGTTCCAGCCGATCCCCATATCATTCGGCCCGCCGTTATAGAACGGAGCGGCAAACAGCGTCAGGGCTGAATCCAGAGTGCTCAGCGGCGTAGGAAATCCTTTGCTGTTGATGGCGGCAAGTTGCCAGCACACCACCAGCAAGGCAATCCCCAGCAGAGCGGGTACGGCGCGTCTTAGCCATGTACTAAGCCACATTGACCATGGCATTTTGCGCTTTCTGACCTTCATCGTTGATAGCGTGATGACCTCACCGACTACCGGCTCAGGGGATTTAAGCTGCGTATTTTGTTTCATCTCAGGCTCCTGTACGGTGGAGGGTAAAACTGTTGGCATAGGCTTCTGGATTGCGGCCATCCCATACGGAACCGTCCATCAGCGTACTGGTTCGTAGCAATTTCGCAGGAGGTGTTATCCCACCAACCGCCGCTGCCGCATCGCGCCAGATGTCGGTCCGGTTGATGCGCGCGGCAATGGCTGCATAATCCGGTTGCTGCTTCAACAATCCCCAACGGCAGAACTGGGTCAGAAACCACATGCCATCGGAATGCCAGGGGAAACTCACCTCGCCGTCGCGAAAAAAGCGGATGGCATGCGGATCCTGCCAGCGACGACCGGCACCGTTGTCGTACTCGCCCAGCATTCTCGCCGTCAGATAGCTTTCTTTGGTATTGAGCCAGGCCCGGCGCGCCAGAATTTGTGCTGTTTCGCGTTTATTGGCTTCACTGGCGTCTATCCAGCGCGATGCCTCAAGCAGCGCGCTAACCAGTGCCCGGGCAGTATGTGGATATTTTTCTACCCACTCCCGGCGCGTACCGAGTACTTTTTCCGGATGGTCGGGCCAGATATCCTGGGACGTCGCCGCGGTAAAACCAATGCGGTCGTTGATCGCCCGCGCATTCCACGGCTCGCCGACGCAGAAGCCACTCATATTGCCAATGCGCATGTTCATCACCATTTGCGGAGGCGGTACCACAACGGTGCGAACATCGGTGAAAGGATTGATGTCAGCGCTGGCCAGCCAGTAATAGAGCCACATGGCATGTGTGCCTGTGGGAAAGGTGTGCGCGAAGGTATAGGTTCCGGGCGCCTGCGAGACGATCCGTTTCTTCAGCGCAGACGCATCGGTAATGCCCTGCTCCAGCAGCGTTGCGGAGAGCGTGATCGCTTGACCGTTCTGATTGAGCGTCATCAGATTGGCCATGGGCTGCGCTTTACTGGCAATACCCAGTTCCAGGCCATACAACAGGCCGTACAGAACATGAGCCGCATCCAGCTCTCCAGAGACCAGTTTGTCACGCACTGCGGCCCAACTGGCCTCTTTGGTCGGCACCAGCGTAATGCCGTATTTTTTATCAAAACCTTTCAACGTGGCGATAACCAGCGGCGCGCAGTCGGTTAGCGGAATAAAACCGACCCGAACGGTAGTCATCTCCGGCGCATCAGACCCTGCCGCCCAGACCGAAGACATCAGTCCTGGAATCAGCGAGCTGGCCCCCATCACGGCACTTGCCTGTAAAAACCGCCGCCGCGTTAACGAAACTGTTCTGTCACCCATACATGCTCCCCATAAAAAAAGGCGTCCAACAATGCCTAAGCATTGCGGGACGCCTTTATCCTCAAAACAGTCAGACCGCCGTTGGCCTGCTGCTAAATTGTCTGTATGAGTGAATGCAATTCAGATGCCAGAATTACACTGGCGGTTTTAGCGGGTTCGACGCGTACCAGACGCCGCGGTGCACCCAAATATGGCAGACACTGCCCGCCTGTTGTGCAGTCGCTATCCCTGCATCAGGGATTTAACGGTAAGCAATGCCCGGGCGATATCGACCATCCGTTGGTTTTTATCCATCGCCATTTTTCGCAATAGCTGCCACGCCTGTTCTTCGCTGACCTGCTGGTGATTCATCAGGATGCTTTTTGCTTTATCAATCACCTTGCGCTCCTCTAAGGCGTCCTGCAATGAGGCAAGTTGGGCGCTCATTTGCTCCAGCTGGCGAGCCTGCTGGCGAACAACCCGCAATAATTGTTTATCCCGGCGCAGCGAGAGGGGTTCGTCAGCACGGTCGTCAAGCCAGTTGTCGAGCGGCAAAGCGTAGGTTTCTTCCGCCAGCCGACGCGCCACGACATTCAGCAATTCGGTAATCAACATCTCTTCGAGATGTCGTAATTGTTCAAGCCGCTGCGTTTGCAGGGTAAACCAGCGTAGCGCGCGTTCACCGTTATCGAGTTGGGGTTGTCGCGTACAGGCCTGGCGTCGCAGTTGTTCGATGGCGCCCGATGCCTCGCATTGCTGACGAAAATGCTGCACCAGTACAGGCGAAGCCAGGGAGATAAAGGTATCAAAGCACGGCTGCTGCCCGTCTATTCTGTCCACCAGCTCCTGGCGCATTTGAGGGTTAAATTCGCCCTGGGTAAAGCCAATGGCCCCTAACGCCCGCTCTTGTCCTACCAGCTCTTTACCCTGCATAAAACTGTACAGCGCCACCAGCCCACCTGCGACATGGGGATAATCAATGCTGTCGTTAAGCTGCGGCACAATACCCAGCAGATGGCGTAACGTCCGGCTGTACTGCTCCATCGCCTGCTGTGCATCGATAGTCTGCCCGCTGACAGACTCACGCAGCGTCGTTAGCTGATCGAGGCACCAGACGGTGCCAGCAATACGGTGGCACAATGCACTGCCCGCCACCGGCATAATGTGCTGGAAAAGGATATGCAGTTGCCGACACTCTTCATCCACCAGCGCCCGACTGGCACGGACCTCCCGATCATAAAGCGTACCTTGAGAACACAACCAGATATTGGATGCACCGCGTTCGCACTGTAGCATATGCACCAGATGGCTAATGCGCATCACCAACTTACCGGACTGTGCCAGTTGGCGAAGCTGGGTGTTCTCAAGCTGGCGGGCATGGCGAAACCATTGCGTCGCGCCGGAATTTTGTGCATTTGTCATCATCTCTGCCCTCACCGATAACGGGTTATCCCTGAGGACAAGCAATATCCATGCCCCCCTGACAACAGGAGTAAAAATGCAAAAGATAGTGATCGTCGCGAACGGTGCGGCCTATGGAAGCGAATCGTTATTTAACAGCCTGCGTCTGGCCATCGCCCTGCGCGAACAGGAAGCGGATCTCGACCTGCGTCTGTTTTTAATGTCGGACGCGGTAACCGCGGGATTACGAGGTCAGAAACCTGCAGAAGGATACAATATTCAGCAAATGCTGGAGATCCTGACGGCGCAAAATGTGCCGGTCAAACTGTGCAAAACCTGCACCGATGGCCGTGGGATCACGACGCTGCCATTAATTGACGGAGTAGCCGTCGGCACGCTGGTAGAACTGGCTCAATGGACGCTGGCTGCAGATAAAGTGCTGACCTTCTGATACACCGCTTCAGGCAAGCTCACTGAAAGTGTCGATAATTTCCGGATTTAATCGTAGATGGGCGCGGTTTCGTTGAACGTTAGCACGCCCTTTCAACCCTTTTGAGGGATTTTGTCACTTTTGTTTAATCGTTATGCCATTTTTTGATCAAAATCAGCATCCTGTTGCTCCCCCTTTGGTGTTATGCAATGAGTGAAATGTGAACAACATCACGCAGCACTTTCGACAGAAAGTACGTTGTTTTCAAGAACGGGGTGAAAAATGGCATTAGTGAAGGCGAGTTTAAAGTTATTTGGTGGCGATACGGTGGTTGTGCGCTGTTCCGAGCGCTGTCACATCCATCTGATGAGCGAGAAAAATCACGTCAAAGACACGCAGTCCGACATTTTAAGCGTGCAGGATCGTGATAACGCATGGTTAACCGTACCGTATACCGGCGTATGGAATGTGCTGATCGACAGCCATAGCCAGTCGCTCGAGCATTCAATAAGTTATATTGCAGCCTAAGCGTTAATTGCCCGAAAAGCGCATGGCTTTCGGGCATTCAGTTCCTGGCTGGATTCAGGCAAACCCTGGACGCATAACACCTTCCGGCAGATTCTCTCCCAACAATCGTTTGACCGTGATCACCAGATCGTTAAGACAATCATCCTGCATCCCCAACTTGACCAGCTCTTGTTCCAGCGAGAACAGATACTGGGCGTTGGTGCCTAAAGGTCCGCTCGCCGTGGCGATAAGCGGCGCAATCACCTGCGCGCGCGTGTCTGACTCAAACAGCGGATGACGCGGATCCATAATAAAGACCAGTGCGTTCACCGTCCTGCCGTCATCAAGCGCCAACTGACACCAGGTCGGCAGATAACAGCCGGTGATCATTTCTCGCTTCCACAGCAGTGAAAGCTCTTGTTCCAGGGACGCGTCCGGCAAACGGTAGGCCACACCGGTGGTGCGTCCGCCTTCTTTCAGGGCCAGCATACGTCCTGGCTGACACGCCGTTCCTCGCCCCGCCGTCAGACGCAGGCAAAAGGCACGGTGCCAGCCGACTAACGTCCCGGTACAAGACTCTTCAAATTCTAAGGCCGGGTTCCACATCAATGATCCATAACCGAAGATCCACACCGGTCCATCATCTGGTCGGCAAGCGAGCGTGGCAGCCAGTGAGGCTGCACGTTGTTCCGCTGACCAGAGTAGTGATTCTTCAATAGCACCAAATGCCGTCTTACAGTCGGCATTCAATAAAAAATCACGCGTTAACACCTTACACCTCCGCCACTGCTGCTTCCCTGCGACAACTTTTTTGACGCCTTCCGGGCTTTTTTACTGCTCATTTTGAAACCAATATCTGGACAATAGGCAATTCACCGCTCGCTTGCAAGGGAACAAAGTGTCAACGGCACTTTATATCCTCTCGTGGTGGTACGTCCTGCACTATCATTTGTATCAGTACGATCATCAATTTTTGTGGATGCTAAAATCTAA
This sequence comes from Citrobacter sp. C13, assembly GCF_014596815.2. NCBI lineage: Bacteria > Pseudomonadati > Pseudomonadota > Gammaproteobacteria > Enterobacterales > Enterobacteriaceae > Citrobacter > Citrobacter sp. C13. The sequence goes on along the minus strand of NZ_CP115024.1, from coordinate 2,204,270 downwards.
TGTGTTGTTATTTAAATATTCTCTAAACAAGATATGCAATTTCATTCGCTCGGATGCAAAAAATGGTCCATGCCGTAAAATTACGTAAAATCAGATCGGAAATACCGAAAGTTCTGTTATTTTTTACATTCTTTAATACTTTTATAATTATAAATACCTGCAGAGATGGAGAATTAGTTCAATGACACATGTACATGAGGCGGTAAAAACCCGCCACAAGGAGACCTCTCTCGTCTTCCCGATTTTGGCGCTGGTAGTACTGTTCTTCTGGGGGAGCAGTCAGTCACTACCAGTGGTCATCGGTATTAATGCGCTGGCCCTTATTGGTATATTAAGCAGCGCATTCAGCGTTGTCCGTCATGCGGATGTATTAGCACATCGACTTGGCGAACCCTACGGGTCGCTGATCCTCAGCCTGTCCGTTGTTATTCTTGAAGTCAGCTTAATCTCCGCATTAATGGCGACCGGCGATGCAGCGCCTACGCTCATGCGCGATACGCTATATTCAATCATTATGATCGTAACCGGCGGCCTGGTCGGTTTTTCATTACTGTTAGGTGGCCGTAAATTTGCCACTCAGTATATGAATCTGTTTGGTATTAAGCAGTATTTAATCGCCCTGTTTCCACTGGCCATTATTGTACTGGTGTTCCCGATGGCTTTACCGGGTGCAAATTTCACTACCGCGCAGGCGCTATTAGTGGCATTAATTTCTGCGGCGATGTACGGCGTATTTTTGCTGATACAAACTAAAACGCATCAGAGTCTGTTCATTTATGAGCATGAAGACGAGGGTGACGACGATGATCCGCATCACGGTAAACCGTCAGCCCACAGCAATATGTGGCATGCCGCCTGGCTTATCATTCATCTGATCGCTGTTATTGCCGTGACCAAAATGAACGCCAGCCCGCTGGAGACATTGCTGACTGAACTGAATGCCCCAGTGGCATTTACCGGTTTCCTGGTCGCATTGCTGATCCTCTCCCCTGAAGGGCTGGGTGCGCTGAAAGCGGTTCTGAGCAACCAGGTACAGCGGGCGATGAATTTGTTCTTCGGTTCAGTATTAGCCACCATTTCACTGACCGTTCCGGTAGTGACCCTGATCGCATGGGCAACCGGGAATGACTTGGTCTTTGCGCTGGGCGCGCCAGAGATGATTGTGATGGTTTCATCACTGGTACTGTGCCACATCTCTTTCTCCACCGGACGCACCAACGTGCTTAACGGTGCGGCGCATCTGGCGCTGTTTATCGCCTATCTGATGACGATATTTGCCTGATTAGTTTTTCTGGTAGAACCCACGGCCCTTCGCAGGGCCGTTTTCTTTTACCGCTCACGGCTCCGGATAAACTTGTTGACCATCGACAAACGTTAATAACGACTCCGTTTGGTGCAATTTGTCTGCCGGAATAGCCATAATATCCTGATTAAGCACCGCAATATCGGCGAGCTTACCTGCCCGCAAACTCCAGCAATGCCAATCCGCGTCGCATTCGTACCACCTACAACGATAACCCCCTGCTCTGATGCGGGTTGATATGAGGCACCGCCTGATTAAGTTCCCATTTTCCCCATCATATTTATCTACTTTTTCATGTGATGATCATCAGGAAAGCTGATGTTGCACCGCTACGCTGGCGATTCGTGCGCTGGCTAGCAGACGCTCGAACGAATGCCCGCAACGCGCTTTTCCCGACAGGCCAAGCATTGTGGTACTGATGTAATCAGTCAGGCTGTCAGCTTCTTGAGGGTAGCGCTGTGCGATAAAGTCGTAAATTTTATGTTCGGCAGCCGAGTAGAAATTCCGCGCGACTGTCCGCGCCTGCGGATCGTTACTGTGCGTGCCCTCCAGGACCAAACATCCCGGCGCATGCGGATCTGCGGCATAACGTCGCGCCGCCTCTTCAAGCAGATCGGTAAGACATTCAGAAACCGGTTTGTCGGGACGCAGAATGTCATCAAAAGGGATTGCCTCAGTTTGTACGTAGCGGTCAAGAACACGTTTATAAAGACCGATTTTGTTCCCAAAAGCAGCATAGAAACTGGGGGGCTTGATCGACAACGCCGCGGTGACATCCGCCACGCTAACTGCGTCATAGCCATGTGCGTGAAACAAGGGTTGTACTTTGGCAACGGCCATTTCTGGATCAAAATTACGTGGGCGTCCAGGTGCACGAGTGCATTTTGTAGTGTTCATTACAAATCCATTGACAGAAAACTGTGCACCCATTATATATCGATCACTACATAATTGTTCAAGGAGTACCTCATGTCTTCTTTTAACGGCAAGTCAGTTCTGGTTCTTGGCGGCAGTCGTGGGATTGGCGCGGCTATCGTGCGCCGTTTTGCCGCGGATGGCGCATCGGTTACCTTTACCTATTCAGGCTCCCCTGACGCTGCCAAAGCGCTTGCTGATGAGACGGGTACCCAGACAGCGCAAACCGATAGCGCCGATCGTAACGCCGTAATCAACCGGGTACGCGAAAGCGGCCCGCTGGACGTGCTGGTAGTTAATGCAGGCATTATTCTGTTTGGTGATGCGCTGGAGCAGGATCCGGATGACGTTGAGCGCCTGTTCCGAATTAACATTCACTCCCCATACTATGCGGCCGTGGAAGCGGCACGACAGATGCCTGACGGCGGACGCATTATCATTATTGGCTCTGTGAATGGCGACCGTATGCCTCTTGCTGGCCTGGCCTCTTATGCAGTGAGCAAATCAGCGCTGCAAGGGCTGGCCCGGGGGCTGGCACGTGATTTTGGCCCGCGCGGTATTACGGTAAACGTGGTTCAACCGGGTCCTATTGATACCGATGCCAACCCGGAAGATGGCCCACTGAAAGAGGTGATGCACAGTTTTATGGCGCTAAAACGACATGGCCGTCCAGAGGAAGTTGCGGGAATGGTTGCCTGGCTTGCAGGCCCTGAGGCTGGGTTTGTGACGGGGGCAATGCATACAATTGACGGTGCGTTTGGCGCCTGACGGCCACCCTTAACACTTTTCTCAAACAGCAGTCCGAAGAGATATCTCTCCGGACTGCAATACTTTCTTAGTTCTCGGTATCCAGCTCGTCGAAGCTTTTTACCAGGTCATCAATCGCTTTAATCTGGGTCAGGAACTGTTCCAGTTTCGCCAGCGGCAGCGCGGATGGACCATCGCATTTCGCATTGGCTGGATCCGGATGCGCTTCAATAAACAGACCGGCCAGACCTACCGCCATACCTGCGCGCGCCAGTTCGGTAACCTGCGCACGACGACCGCCGCTTGCTGCGCCAAACGGGTCACGGCATTGCAGCGCATGGGTAACGTCAAAAATCACCGGCGAGTTGCCGGAGACTTTCTTCATCACGCTGAAGCCCAGCATATCCACAACCAGGTTGTCATAACCAAAGTTCGCGCCACGGTCGCACAGAATTACTTTGTCGTTGCCACCTTCATGGAATTTATCCACGATATTGCCCATCTGGCCCGGGCTTACGAACTGCGGTTTTTTCACGTTGATAACGGCACCGGTTTTCGCCATCGCTTCCACCAGATCGGTCTGACGAGCGAGGAAGGCCGGCAACTGAATCACATCCACCACGTCAGCAACAGGCTGAGCCTGGCTGGCTTCATGAACGTCGGTGATCACTTTTACGCCAAAAGTCTGCTTCAGTTCCTGGAAGATTTTCATCCCTTCTTCAAGGCCCGGTCCACGGTAAGAGTGGATGGAAGAACGGTTGGCTTTATCAAAGGAGGCTTTGAACACGTAAGGGATACCCAGCTTTTGAGTAACGGTTACGTAGTGCTCACAAATGCGCATCGCCAGATCGCGGGATTCCAGCACGTTCATTCCGCCAAACAGCACGAACGGCAGGTCATTTGCCACGTTGATGTCGCCAATGCTAACCACTTTTTGTTTCATAGGATCGCCTTAAACGGTAGGTAAAGTGTCATTAATCAATGCAATACAATTTGCTTGTGCGAAATAGTATTAATCTGCGCACGAATCATTTCGCTGATCGGGTCTTCCGGACACTGTTCAACGAAATAACTTAAATCGGTCAGCGCAACATGTTCACACTCCAGTTGCGCGTAAATTAATCCACGATCGCGTATTTCATACGGATCTTCAGGATTAAACTGTAATAGTGCTTCGCTGGCACGCAGCGCCAGCTCCATTTGCCGCTCTTCCATCAACGATGATTTCAGCGTGTCGAGCAGCTTGCGGATTACTTCTGCATTATCTGCCTCATCCAGGTCTTCGTTAAACAGCTCCGCAACCGGGCTGATATTCCCCTTCAGCCACACTTCTAGCGTGTGCTCATTTAACGTTTCGCCATTGAACGGATTGATTAGCCACATTTCGCCATCGAGCGATTCAATACGCAGGATGAGTTGTGTCGGGAAAATCACCGGCACCAGCGGCAGTTCCAGTCGGTTGGCAATCCACAATAAGATAGCGCCCAGAGATACGGCGCTGCCCTGACGATTTTTCAGTACCTGATCAAGCCATAGTGCATCAGAAAGACGATAGACGCCGTGGGTATCCGTAAACCCCCATTCGCCGTAAAAAAGTGCCAGCAGTTTTTCCAGTTGCTCATCCTGAGACAGGAGCTGGCTAATTTCTTCTTGCGCCAGACTGACCAGACGTTCCAGTTCGTCATAGACAGTTTGTGTTGGAAAATCCAGACGGATAGACTCCGACGCCAGGATCATCCCATCACACAATGGCGCTTTATTAAATTCGAAATCAGCTAACGACCTCATGCTTACCCCAGTAACGGTATTTTTGTGGTGGCGAGTTTAATGATGATGTACAGCACCACCAGCGCCAGCGGAAAAGCGATTAATCGCGCCTGCTGACTGCGCGCCCGACGATAATCGAGCGCAATAAAACCCAAAACGATGTAAATGATAACCCCAAACAGCTTTTCAGTCAGCCATGTCCCGTGCTCAGTGAATGGCAGGACGTGCGCTTTAACCATTAACGCTACGCCGCTGAGTAATAAAACGGTATCGACAACCGGCGGCACGATGCGCGTCCAGCGCGCGCAGGCAAGGCGCGAGTCGGTGTAACGCCACCAAAATCGCAGCGTCAGCAAACCAACCGAAAGCGCAATGCTGATGAGATGGACGTTGAGTAACACACCGAAGGTACTCATGATGGGATGCGTCCAAGCGTAATTCGCTCGTTGCCGCCATAGTCACGACAGGTTTCAACCGCCAGGTAACCTGCACGAGTAAAAGCGTCACGGACGGCCTCGCCCTGTTGCCAACCATGTTCCAACAACAGATAGCCGCCGGGCGTTAATACGCGCTGAGACTGGTCAATGATATGCACGATATCCGCCAGCCCCTGATCGCTCGCCACCAGTGCCGACAGCGGTTCAAAGCGAACGTCGCCTTGTGCCAGGTGCGGATCCTGCTCGTCGATATACGGCGGATTGCTGACAATCATGTCAAACTGCTGTCCCTGCAATGCGCTGAACCAGTTGCTTTGCAGCACGCAAACATTGTCGATGCCCAGTTGCTGCTTGTTGCGAATGGCCAGTGCCACGGCATCAGGCATGCGGTCTACAGCAGTCACTGCACAATCCGGACGCTCGGTTGCCAGCGCCAGCGCAATGGCACCCGTGCCGGTTCCTAAATCAAGAATACGACACGCTGAGGCCGGCAGGCGAGCCAGCGCCTGCTCCACCAGACACTCGGTATCCGGACGCGGAATAAGCGTGGCTGGAGACACAAATAGCGGCAGCGACCAGAACTCACGCACGCCGGTTAAGTGCGCCACCGGCTCTCCCCGCTGACGCCGCTCCAGTAACGTATCAAGCTGTTGACGCTGCGCCTCGGTTAACTCCGTTTCGCCGAAAGCCAGAATAAAGGTGCGCCCTTTGCCAGTAACAAACTCGAGTAAAATCTCGGCGTCACGGCGCGGGCTTTCGCTTGCCTGTAATTGGCTAATTGCTTCACGCAGCCAGTGCTGATAATCCATTAATCCTGCTCGGACAACGCCGCCAGTTGGTCGGCCTGGTATTCCTGGACAATCGGCTCAATGAGCATATCCAGTTTGCCTTCCATCGCTTCATCCAGACGGTAGAGCGTCAGGTTAATGCGGTGATCGGTCACACGACCCTGCGGGAAGTTATAGGTACGGTTACGATCGCTGCGATCGCCACTGCCCAACAGGTTACGACGTTCAGAGGCTTCCGCCTGTTGACGTCTTGCCACTTCGGCGGCACGAATACGCGCCCCCAGCACCGACATCGCTTTGGCTTTGTTTTTATGCTGTGAACGTTCGTCCTGGCATTCCACCACGATACCGGTCGGTAAGTGGGTAATACGGATTGCGGAGTCGGTGGTGTTAACGTGCTGACCGCCCGCGCCTGATGAACGGAAGGTGTCAATACGCAGATCGGCCGGGTTGATGTCCGGCAGTTCGGCATCCGGCAGTTCCGGCATAACCGCGACCGTACAGGCAGAGGTATGAATACGCCCCTGCGATTCCGTCGCAGGTACGCGCTGCACGCGATGGCCGCCAGACTCAAACTTCAGTCGCCCGTAAACGCCTTCGCCGCTAATCTTGGCAATGACTTCTTTAAACCCGCCATGCTCGCCTTCGCTGGCGCTCATGATCTCAACCCGCCAGCGACGCGATTCAGCGTAGCGGCTGTACATGCGGAACAGATCGCCGGCAAACAGCGCCGCTTCATCACCACCGGTTCCCGCGCGCACTTCGAGGAAGGCGTTACGTTCGTCATCGGGATCTTTAGGTAATAGCAGGACCTGCAGATGCTGTTCCAGCTGCTCACATTTCTCTTTTGCTTCGCGCAGTTCATCCTGCGCCATTTCACGCATTTCAGGATCGTCGAGCATCATCTGAGCCGTCTCGATATCTTCCTGAACCTGTTGCCAGTCCGTAAAACAGCGAGATACATCGCTTAATTGCGCATATTCGCGCGACAGCGCACGAAAGCGATCCTGGTCTGCGATAGTCCCCGCATCACCGAGCAGCGCCTGAACTTCTTCATGGCGTTCATGCAGGGCTTCCAGTTTGGCAACGATAGAAGGCTTCATAGGCGTAAATGCACCCTGTAAAAAATAAGATTGGTGTGCTGCTACTCCAGCCCGAGGCTGTCGCGCAGAATATTCAGGCGTTCACTATCCCCGTCACGGGCGGCCTGTTGAAGTGATTTGGTTGGTGCATGAATCAGGCGATTGGTCAGTTTCCAGGCCAGATCCTGCATAATGGCTTGCGCATCACCGCCCTGTTGAAGAGCGGCCAACGCTTTGGCGGTCAGTTCATCACGGATCTGTTCTGACTGACTGCGATACTCGCGGATAGTGTCGCTTGCGCCCTGGGCGCGTAGCCAGGCCATAAACTCGCTGGCTTCCTGCTCCACTATCGTTTCGGCTTCCACCGCCGCCGCTTTGCGCTGGGCCAGGTTATGCGAAATAATGCTTTGCAGGTCATCAACGCTGTACAGATAGGCGTTAGACAATTTACCCACTTCCGGCTCGACATCGCGCGGTACGGCGATATCCACCAGCAACATAGGCTGATTGCGGCGGTTTTTAAGCGCACGTTCCACCATTCCTTTGCCGATAATCGGCAGCGGACTGGCGGTAGAACTGATAATGATATCGGCATCCTGTAAACGCGCGTCTATATCACTCAGTGAAATCACCTCGGCGCCGACTTCATCCGCCAGCACCTGCGCACGCTCGCGAGTGCGGTTGGCGATGATCATCTTCTTGACTTTGTGCTCGCGCAGATGTCGCGCTACCAGCTCAATGGTTTCGCCCGCACCGACTAACAGCACGGTTACCGTGGAGAGCGATTCAAATATCTGCCGCGCCAGGGTACAGGCGGCAAACGCCACCGACACGGCGCTGGCGCCGATGTCAGTTTCTGTACGTACACGTTTTGCGACAGAGAATGATTTCTGGAACATGCGTTCCAGCGCACTGGCGTTCAGGTGACCTTTTTGCGAATCCGCAAACGCTTTTTTCACCTGCCCCAGAATTTGCGGTTCACCGAGCACCAGTGAATCCAGACCGCTGGCAACACGCATCAAATGACTGACTGCGTCGTTGTCCTGGTGCCAGTACAAGCTGTTGCGCAGATCTTCTTCATTGAGGTTATGGTATTCACACAGCCAGCGAACCAGCGCTTCTTGCAGGTTATCCTGCTCTTCAACGCTGAGATACAGCTCCGTGCGGTTACACGTCGACAGCACTACCCCGCCCTGCACCATTGGCTGCGCGAGCAGGCTGTCCAGCGCCTGATCGAGCGTATCCGGCGAAAACGTTACGCGTTCTCGCAGCGATACAGGTGCCGTTTTATGGTTAATACCAAGCGCTAAAAGGGTCATGTGTGCGGGAATAGTACCAGCGTTGATAAGGTTAGACTGGGTGCATCATACAGGATGCGTGCGGTCAATAAAAGAGACTGACCCCTTTTGGAGTAATAGCTTAGTGCACAAATTTAAGCGATTTAAGATAACTTGAACGTAGACGATGTCTGATGGCGGCGCTAGCATTAAGAGTTATAACTGCAACGTATCTCAAGGATTTGTCATCATTATGACCCTGCCTGATTTTCGCCTGATTCGCCTGCTGCCGCTGGCGGCCCTGGTTCTTACTGCCTGTACGCTCAACGCGCCTAAAGGTCCCGGTAAAAGCCCCGATTCTCCGCAGTGGCGCCAGCACCAACAGGAAGTTCGCGCCCTGAACCAGTATCAGACGCGTGGTGCGTTTGCCTATATTTCCGATCAACAGAAAGTGTATGCCCGCTTTTTCTGGCAGCAAACCGGTCAGGATCGCTATCGTCTCCTGCTGACCAACCCACTGGGCAGCACGGAACTGGAACTTAATGCGCAGCCTGGCAACGTCGAACTGGTCGATAACAAAGGCAAGCATTACACCGCCGACGACGCTGAAGAGATGATTGGCAAACTGACCGGCATGCCTATCCCATTAAACAGCTTGCGCCAATGGATCCTTGGTCTGCCAGGTGACGCCACCGATTATAAGCTCGACGACCAATATCGTCTGAGTGAAGTGAACTACAGCAAAGACGGTAAAAACTGGAAAGTGGTCTATAGCGCCTACGACAGCAAAACCCAGCCTGCGATGCCAGCAAACATGGAGCTGTCCGACGGTTCCCAGCGTATTAAGCTGAAAATGGATAACTGGATTGTGAAATGATGACCCACTGGCCCTCTCCGGCGAAACTGAATTTGTTTTTATACATCACCGGACAGCGTGCGGACGGTTACCACACGCTGCAGACCTTATTTCAGTTTCTTGATTATGGCGACACGATAGATATTACACCGCGTAGCGACGGCGAAATTCACCTGTTAACCCCAGTGGAAGGCGTTGCGCATGAAGACAATCTGATCGTCCGTGCGGCACGTTCGCTGATGAAAGCGGCATCTGAAAGCAATCGCCTTCCCAAAGGGAGTGGTGCGGACATCAGTATCGACAAACGCCTGCCGATGGGCGGCGGTCTTGGCGGAGGTTCGTCTAATGCGGCAACCGTTCTGGTGGCGCTGAATCATCTCTGGCAGTGCGGACTTTCGGTTGATGAACTGGCGGCACTCGGCTTAACGCTGGGGGCGGATGTTCCCGTATTCGTGCGCGGCCATGCGGCCTTTGCCGAAGGTGTTGGCGAAATTCTGACGCCGGTCGAGCCTGAGGAAAAGTGGTATCTGGTTGCACATCCGGGAGTCAGTATTCCGACACCGGTGATTTTTAACGATCCCGACCTCCCGCGCAACACGCCAAAAAGGTCAATAAAAACGTTACTAAAATGTGAATTCGGCAATGATTGCGAGGTTATCGCAAGAAAACGTTTTCGCGAGGTTGATGCGGCGCTTTCCTGGCTGTTAGAATACGCGCCGTCGCGCCTGACTGGTACAGGGGCTTGTGTCTTTGCTGAATTTGACACTGAGTCTCGTGCTCGCCAGGTGCTTGAGCAAGCCCCGGAATGGCTCAAAGGCTTTGTGGCGAAAGGCGTCAACCTCTCCCCATTGCACAGAGCGTTACTCTAAATCCTTCGGGTTTCAGGAAAATGGCGAAACGACGAATCGCCAGGTGCATACAACTTCAGTATGTAACTGGTGTGAGGAATTGATGCCAGCGCAAATGAAACGCGGAAGATAAAGAGTAAGCCGGGCAAGCTGAGTTGCGGTGACAACGTCACCCTGTTCCAGACGTTGCATCGCGCTCTTTAATACACCGCATGGAGAGGATACTGCCTGGCCCGCACAGTTTTCGGCAGATTCTTTCCACCAATGGACGCATGCCTGAGGTTCTTCTCGTGCCTGATATGAAGCTTTTTGCTGGTAACGCCACCCCGGAACTAGCACAACGTATTGCCAACCGCCTGTACACTTCACTCGGCGACGCCGCTGTAGGTCGCTTTAGCGACGGCGAAGTCAGCGTACAAATTAATGAAAATGTACGCGGTGGTGATATTTTCATCATCCAGTCCACTTGTGCCCCTACTAACGACAACCTGATGGAATTGGTCGTTATGGTTGATGCGCTGCGCCGTGCTTCCGCAGGCCGTATCACCGCCGTTATTCCTTACTTCGGCTATGCACGTCAGGATCGTCGCGTACGTTCCGCTCGTGTACCGATTACCGCTAAAGTCGTCGCTGATTTCCTGTCCAGCGTTGGCGTTGACCGCGTCCTCACCGTTGACCTGCATGCTGAACAGATCCAGGGCTTCTTTGACGTACCGGTTGATAACGTATTCGGTAGCCCGATCCTGTTAGAAGACATGCTGCAGCTGAACCTGGACAACCCGATTGTGGTTTCTCCGGATATCGGTGGCGTCGTGCGTGCCCGCGCTATCGCTAAACTGCTGAACGATACCGACATGGCTATCATCGACAAACGTCGCCCGCGTGCGAACGTTTCTCAGGTGATGCACATTATTGGTGACGTTGCAGGTCGTGACTGTGTTCTGGTTGATGACATGATCGATACCGGCGGTACGCTGTGCAAAGCAGCAGAAGCACTGAAAGAACGTGGTGCTAAACGCGTATTTGCTTACGCTACTCACCCGATCTTCTCAGGTAATGCGGCAAACAACCTGCGCAACTCAGTGATTGATGAAGTCGTTGTCTGTGACACTATTCCACTGACTGACGAAATCAAAGCACTGCCAAACGTGCGTACATTGACCCTGTCGGGTATGCTGGCCGAAGCGATTCGTCGTATCAGCAACGAAGAATCCATCTCTGCTATGTTCGAGCATTAATCGAGCCCGGCTCAAAAACCCGCTGCGGCGGGTTTTTTTATCTGCAATACTTATTTGTATGACTTATGCCTCCTTCACCTGCCATTTAGTTGACAGATGATGCGCTCATGGATGAAACATTATTGTGAACAGATTATTTTCCTCACATGTGATGCCTTTCCGCGCCCTCATCGACGCTTGTTGGAAAGAAAAATATACTGCCTCTCGCTTTACCCGTGACCTGATCGCCGGGATAACCGTTGGGATCATTGCCATTCCGCTGGCGATGGCCCTGGCAATAGGCAGTGGCGTTGCGCCACAGTACGGCCTGTATACCTCAGCCGTCGCTGGGATTGTTATCGCCCTTACCGGCGGTTCACGCTTTAGCGTATCTGGCCCGACCGCCGCCTTCGTGGTCATTCTGTATCCGGTGTCGCAACAGTTTGGGCTGGCAGGCCTGCTGGTTGCCACGCTGATGTCCGGGATATTCCTGATCCTTTTCGGCCTCGCTCGTTTTGGCCGCCTGATCGAATATATCCCCGTGTCGGTAACGTTAGGTTTTACATCGGGTATTGGTATTACCATCGGTACCATGCAGATTAAAGATTTTCTTGGCCTGCAGATGGCCCATGTCCCGGAGCACTATCTGCAGAAGGTTGGCGCGCTGTTTATGGCCTTGCCAACCATTAACTTCGGTGATGCCGCCATTGGCGTAGTGACGCTAGGGATCTTGATTTTCTGGCCGCGCCTGGGGATCCGACTGCCGGGCCACCTTCCCGCGCTGCTGGCTGGCTGTGCGGTAATGGGTATCGTGAACCTGACCGGCGGCCATGTCGCCACCATTGGTTCGCAGTTCCACTATATTCTGGCTGACGGCTCACAGGGTAACGGTATCCCACAACTGCTGCCGCAGTTGGTCCTGCCGTGGAATATGCCGGAATCAAACTTTACCCTGAGCTGGAGCTCGTTACAGGCGCTGTTACCGGCAGCCTTCTCGATGGCGATGCTGGGGGCAATTGAATCTCTGCTGTGCGCCGTCGTACTCGATGGGATGACCGGCACCAAGCATAAAGCTAACAGCGAGTTGATTGGCCAGGGGCTGGGTAACATCGTGGCACCGTTCTTTGGCGGCATCACCGCCACAGCAGCAATTGCCCGCTCTGCGGCAAACGTCCGCGCTGGGGCGACCTCGCCAATCTCTGCGGTTATCCACGCGATTCTGGTGATCCTCGCCCTGCTGGTACTTGCACCGCTGCTTTCCTGGTTACCGCTTTCCGCCATGGCCGCCCTACTGCTGATGGTGGCATGGAACATGAGTGAAGCGCATAAAGTGGTGGATTTGCTGCGTCATGCGCCGAAAGACGACATCATTGTCATGCTGATGTGTATGTCGCTGACGGTGCTGTTCGACATGGTTATTGCCATCAGCGTCGGTATCGTTCTCGCTTCTCTGCTGTTTATGCGTCGTATTGCGCGCATGACGCGTCTGGCGCCGGTCAACGTAGACGTACCGGACGATGTGCTGGTGCTGCGCGTTATTGGTCCGCTGTTCTTTGCCGCGGCGGAAGGATTATTTACCGATCTCGAGTCGCGTATTGAAGGTAAACGCATCGTAGTCTTGAAGTGGGACGCGGTCCCGGTACTGGATGCCGGTGGTCTGGACGCTTTCCAGCGCTTTGTAAAACGTCTGCCGGAAGGTTGTGAATTACGCATCAGTAATCTGGAATTCCAGCCGCTACGTACCATGGCGCGCGCGGGTATTCAGCCGATTGCCGGGCGTCTGACGTTCTTCCCGAATAAAGATGCTGCGCTAGCAGATATCCGCTAACGTGTAGCCCGGCCAGGCGAAACGCCACCGGATTACAAATGACAGACAAAAAAATGGCTCCCGTACGTGGGAGCCATTTTTTATAATAAGCTTATTGCTTACGCGTTCAGCAGTTGCTCAGCCGTTGCCTTCACGCTTGCCAGCAGGACTTTAACGTCCTCCAGGCACACGGTAGGGTTCAGCAGCGTCAGCTTCAGGCAGGTGACACCATCGGCTTCGGTCACGCCGACGTTGGCGCTACCAGAAGCCAGCAGAACGTCGCCAATACGCTGGTTCAGCAGCGCGACAAATGCCACGTCGTCACTTTGCGGGCGGAAGCGGAACAGCACGCTTGCCAGCTGTGGTTCCATCACCAGTTCAAGATGCGGCTGGGTTTTGACAAACTCAGCAACATCACGCGCCAGCGTCACACCGTTATCAATGATCTCGGCATACTGCTTTTTGCCCAGCGCTTCGAGGCCCATCCACAGCTTCAGCGCATCGAAACGACGCGTGGTCTGCAGCGACTTCGATACCAGGTTTGGTACGCCAGCCTCTTCATCGAAATCAGAGTTCAGGTACGCCGCCTGGTAACGCATCAGCTCGTAGTGGCGCGCATCTTTTAACAGGAACGCACCGCAGCTGATGGTCTGGAAGAACTGCTTGTGGAAATCCAGCGTCACGGAATCGGCCAGCTCAAGGCCGTTCAGGAAGTCACGGTACTTCTCAGAAAGCAGTAACGCCCCGCCCCATGCTGCATCCACGTGCATCCAGATCTGATGTTCTGCCGCCAGCGCTGCTATATCCGCTAACGGATCGATTGCGCCCGCATCGGTAGTACCGGCAGTGGCGACAATTGCCATCACCTGCTCGCCGTTGGCTTTCGCCTGGGCCAGCTTGTCTTTCAGGTCAGCCAGATCCATGCGTGAAAACGCATCGGTCTTCACCTGGGTGACGGAACGGTAGCCCAGCCCCATCAGCGCCATGTTCTTCTGCACTGAGAAGTGCGCGCTTTCAGAGCAGAACACTTTGATTTTACTCAGATCACCGGTCAGACCCTCCTGCTGAATGGAGTGCCCCTGGCGAGCGAAGAAAGCATCACGCGCCAGCATCAGGCCCATCAGGTTACTCTGTGTACCGCCGCTGGTGAATACGCCCGCATCGCCTGTCGGGTATCCAACCTGCTCACGCAACCACTCGATCAGCTTGATCTCAATGATGGTGGCCGACGGGCTCTGGTCCCAGGAGTCCATACTCTGGTTGGTGGCGTTGATCAGCACTTCCGCCGCCTGGCTTATTACCAGGCTCGGGCAGTGCAGATGCGCCACGCACTGCGCATGGTGAACCAACAAGCTGTCTTTGAGAAAGTATTCAACCGCACGCTCAATAGCGGCCTGGTTGCCCAGGCCCTGAGACGTAAAATTCAGGTTGATACGTTCACGCAGTTGCTCAACGGTTTTACCCTTATACATCTCAGGCTGCTTCAACCATTCAACGACCGCTTGCGTACTCTGCTCGATAGCGTCCTGATAAGCTGCAATGCTTTGCGCCGAGCCGGACAGAATCGGGTTTACGTCTGACATTCAATCCAACTCCGTTTAAACCGGCTTCACGCCAGCGCCCAGCAGGGCGTTTTCGAATTTATCGAGGAAGATTTCCAGCTCAGCGTTGGTGATCAGCAGTGACGGCAGCAGGCGCAGCACGCAACCGTTGCGGCCACCACGCTCCAGAATCAGCCCATTTTCGAAGCATTTTTTCTGCAGCAACGCGGACAGTTCGCCATCGGCCGGGTAGCAGCCCATGTGATCCTGCGCTTCGTTCGGCTTCACGATTTCCAGACCGATCATCAGACCCAGACCGCGCACCTGGCCGATAACCGGGTAGCGTTTCTGCAGGTCAGCCAGTTTGCCTTTCAGCCACTCGCCCTGGGCAGCAACTTTATCGGCAATCTTGTCGTCTTTGAGGATCTTCAGCGTTGTCAGACCGGTCGCCATCGCCAGCTGGTTGCCGCGGAAGGTGCCAGTGTGGTGGCCCGGAGCCCACGCATCGAACTTCTTCTTAATACCCAGCACCGCCAACGGCAGACCGCCGCCAACCGCTTTGGACATCACGATGATATCTGGCTCAATACCGGCATGTTCGAAGGCGAACAGTTTACCGGTACGTGCAAAGCCAGCCTGAACTTCATCGATGATCAGCAGAATGCCGTGCTCCTGCGTCACTTTACGAATGCGTTGCAGCCACTCGACCGGAGCCGGGTTCACGCCACCTTCACCCTGCACCGCTTCGAGGATCACGGCAGCCGGTTTACGCACGCCGCTTTCAACGTCGTTGATCAGGTTTTCGAAGTAGTAGGTTAATGCTTTGACGCCAGCGTCGCCGCCGATACCCAGCGGGCAACGGTACTGATGCGGATACGGCATAAACTGCACTTCCGCCATCATGTTGCTGACCGCTTCTTTCGGCGACAGGTTGCCGGTCACGGACAGCGCGCCGTGGGTCATCCCGTGGTAGCCGCCGGAGAAACTGATGATGCTGGAACGGCCGGTGACTTTCTTCGCCAGCTTCAGCGCCGCTTCAACGGCATCGGCACCGGACGGCCCGGTAAACTGCAGGCAATATTCTTTGCCCTGACCCGGTAATAAAGAAAGTAAATATGATGAGAATTCATCTTTTAACGGCGTGGTAAGGTCAAGCGTATGTAACGGTAAGCCGCTTGTGATGACACTTTGAATGCTCTGCAGCACTTCAGGATGGTTATGACCAAGCGCCAGGGTTCCGGCACCTGCCAGGCAATCAAGATATTGATTATTTTCTACATCAGTAATCCAGACGCCCTGCGCTTTAGCGATCGCTAATGGCAGTTTACGTGGATAGCTGCGGACATTAGATTCAAACTCAGCCTGTCTTGCTAAAAAGGTATCATTGCTCTGTGGTAATGAATTAGCACTTAAAGTATCAATACGGACTTTATCCGTCATCATATCACTCCTACAACCAGGTGTAGATTAACACCTGATTGAATAAATGGTTATAAGGATTACCTGTAAAAAAGCGCGGCTAATATATGTTGTTTTAGCTTAGGACTCAATCATTTATTTTTCGGCATTAAAAATAACAACTTTCCCCTTAAAATTCAAAGCGTAACAACCATTTGCCATTACTAAATCCTAAAGAAACATATCTATTTAATTAACAATGTTGTAGCTAATTGCAACGCAGACAATCTAATAAAAACCATGAGATTTTCGTGTTTTTATTATTTTTTTACACGTTTTTACCATTAATGATGCTCGCGATATCTTGTGATGACATGATTTTTCACTTATTTGTCGATAAATCGAATAAAAAAGTCGATCCCTAAATATAAATCACTTAGTATGGCGCGCTTATTTACAGGCTATGTAGATAAAATTAATGCGCAGCACCCGATAACGCGTACAGGCGACACGCGTTATCGACAACAGGTATTCCCTGGGTTGTCAGCAGAAATGTTCGCGGGCGGACATTTCGTAAGGCGAACTTCGTTCCCTTATGCCGAGAATGAAAATTTTCTAGCCATACTTTTATGGCGCCCTGATATGAGATTGTTATGACTCGCATTTATCCACCATCCGTCGTTGCCAAATTTGGCGGCACCAGCGTCGCTGATTTTGATGCGATGAATCGAAGCGCCAGCATTGTCCTTGCTGATCAAGATGTCCGTTTAGTCGTTTTGTCTGCTTCAGCAGGCGTGACAAACTTACTGGTTGAGCTTTCTGAAGGTCTGGAAACACATCAACAATTAGATAAGATTGAGACTTTACGCGCCATTCAATACAACATTATTTCCCGCCTGAAGCAGCCGTCCGTTATCAGTACGGAAATCGATAATCTTCTCAACAACATACGTCGTCTTGCACAAACGGCGATGGTTTCGCCGTCTGATGCGTTAAGCGATGAATTAGTCAGCCATGGCGAGCTGATGTCCTCGCTACTTTTTACTGAAGTCTTACGTGAACGGCATGCCGAGGCTGGGTGGTTTGACGCCCGTAGTGTGATGCGTACTAACTCGAACTTCGGCTGTGCCGAACCCGAGCTTGGCACACTGCACCACCAGGTGGAGACTCACCTGCGTCCTCGTCTTGAGCAAGCGATTATGGTGACTCAGGGATTTATCGGGCGTGATGCCGCAGGACACACCACAACGCTTGGACGCGGCGGTAGTGATTACACGGCAACACTTCTCGGTGAGGCACTTCACGCCGCACGCGTTGACATCTGGACCGACGTCGCAGGGATCTACACCACCGACCCACGCATTGCGCCGCGGGCCAAACGAATCGACCATATCTCATTTTCCGAGGCCAGCGATATGGCCGCCTACGGTGCGAAGGTCCTCCACCCGGCGACACTGCTCCCGGCAATGCGTAAAAGCATTCCGGTCTTTGTTGGCTCAAGTAAGGATACTGCCGCCGGAGGTACGCTGGTGCACAACACCACCGATAATCCACCTCGCTATCGTGCGCTCGCAGTTCGTCGTAAACAGACGCTGTTGCGGTTACACAGTCTGGAGAAGCAACCTTCCTGTTCTTTCCTGGCGCAGTCCTTCGCCATTTTAGCTCGCCATGCGGTCGCGGTGGATTTGGTTACAACCTCAGAGAATAGTATTGCGCTGGCGCTGGACGCCACTCATGCAACCTCAGGTGAAGACCATGTGCTGACCACCGCATTGTTTACCGCCTTGTCCTCCCACTGTCGTGTGGAAGTGGAAACCGGACTGGCGTTGGTCACTTTGGTGGGGAATCAACTCACACAGGCTGCGGGAGTTTGCAAAGACGTTTTTGCCTGGCTTGAAGAGCATACGGTACGAATGATTTGCCATGGGGCGTCAAACGACAACCTGAGCATCCTGTTACCGGCTGACAATGCAGACAGCGCGATCAAAGCGTTACATTATTGGTTATTCGAATAACGTTTCTTTGTAGTATGCCACCAAAGGTAGAAGTCGTTTAATCCAGTACTGACGAACAAGCAGAGCCCTGGTTTTTAAACCAGGACTTTGTGTTCAAACAACCGCACTCCGAGTTGGGAGAGCTATTTAGTTATGCCGATGATTGGTATCACCGCGACGGCAGCGTTTGTCATAATGGCGCACCCACCAGTAACGATCGCTGATTTGTTCGTGCCCCCCCACTCTGGCACCCGCCAACCAAAGGACACCACCAACAAAAATACTGAGCACGGCACCATGTGCGAAAAACTGTGGCAGATTAAATTGCGGCAGTTGGTTTAAAATAGAGTAACCAACACCACCCACCATCACCACCAACCCTAAAGCCATGAGCACGTTACCGAGTAACGAAGCGTTTTTGCGTTTCATGTGTCACCTCCGGAACTTTGGGTTGTTACAGGGAATACCCCTAATCCTTATGTGTAAAGTATAGACAACACTGCCGTTCGCAAGTGCGGGAGCGATCACAATTACAAACACTCACGCAACAAAACTTTACAAATAAGCCACTGAACACACTCATTTTCTAATAGTCCATTTCTGCAATTATTCAGCTTTTTGCGATAAGCACGCAGTTTTTTGTCAACAGCAGCGTCAGACAGTAAACTACACGTCGTTTATCGAAACACTCAGGACAAAACACGTGGCGATTAAATTGATTGTTGGCCTGGCGAACCCCGGCGCAGAGTATGCGGCAACGCGACACAATGCAGGCGCATGGTATGTCGATCTGCTGGCAGAAAGATTACGCGCTCCCCTGCGCGATGAGCCGAAATTCTTCGGCTACACCTCCAGAGTTACGCTTGAAGGTGAAGACGTCCGTCTGCTGGTGCCAACCACATTTATGAATCTGAGCGGCAAGGCTGTCGGTGCGATGGCCAGTTTTTATCGTATTAACCCCGATGAAATTTTGGTCGCACACGATGAGTTAGACCTGCCCCCTGGCGTGGCCAAATTTAAGCTTGGCGGCGGTCATGGCGGACATAATGGCCTGAAAGACATCATCAGCAAGTTAGGTAATAACCCCAACTTTCATCGTTTACGCGTTGGAATTGGCCATCCGGGCGATAAAAACAAAGTTGTCGGATTTGTTTTAGGCAAACCGCCTGTTTCAGAACAGAAGTTAATTGATGAAGCAATTGACGAAGCGGCACGTTGTACCGAGATTTTGTTCAAAGACGGCCTGACCAAAGCGACGAGCCGGTTACACACCTTTAAAGCGCAATAAGCAGCGATGTGCGGCATTTTTCTCGCGTGCTGTGTATAATAGGCAAAGTTATTTACATTTCTACAATCTGTTTTCCATAACAGGTTGAATATCAAAAGATTAAGGTGATTTAAACATGGGATTCAAATGCGGTATCGTCGGTTTGCCAAACGTAGGCAAATCCACCCTGTTCAACGCGCTCACAAAAGCGGGTATTGAAGCGGCAAACTTCCCGTTCTGTACTATCGAGCCGAACACCGGTGTTGTCCCGATGCCCGATCCGCGTCTGGATCAGCTGGCCGAAATCGTCAAACCGCAGCGTATCCTGCCAACAACGATGGAATTCGTCGACATCGCCGGCCTGGTAAAAGGTGCGTCCAAAGGTGAAGGTCTGGGTAACCAATTCCTGACCAACATCCGTGAAACCGAAGCTATCGGCCACGTGGTGCGTTGCTTTGAAAACGACAACATCATCCACGTTAATAACAAAGTGGATCCGGCTGACGACATTGAAGTTATCAATACCGAGCTGGCGTTGTCCGATCTCGATACCTGTGAGCGCGCTATCCATCGCGTGCAGAAGAAGGCCAAAGGCGGCGACAAAGACGCTAAAGCAGAGCTGGCTGCGCTGGAAAAATGCCTGCCACAGCTGGAAAACGCTGGCATGCTGCGCGCGCTGAAAACGCTGACTGACGAAGACAAAGCGGCCATCAAATACCTGAGCTTCCTGACGCTGAAGCCAACAATGTACATCGCCAACGTCAACGAAGACGGTTTTGAAAACAACCCATACCTAGATAAAGTGCGCGAAATCGCGGCTGCCGAAGGTTCTGTTGTGGTTGCCGTTTGCGCTGCCGTTGAAGCTGACATCGCTGAACTCGATGATGCTGACCGTGAAGAATTCATGGCTGAAATGGGTCTGGAAGAGCCGGGCCTGAACCGCGTTATCCGTGCTGGCTACGAATTGCTGAACCTGCAGACCTACTTCACTGCTGGCGTGAAAGAAGTCCGTGCCTGGACCATTCCTGTCGGTGCCACGGCTCCGCAGGCAGCCGGTAAAATCCATACCGACTTCGAGAAAGGCTTTATCCGCGCACAAACCATCGCGTTTGAAGATTTCATCACCTATAAAGGTGAGCAAGGTGCGAAAGAAGCTGGGAAAATGCGTGCCGAAGGTAAGGACTATATCGTCAAAGATGGCGATATCATGAACTTCCTGTTCAACGTCTAAAATAAAATTTGTTGTCTCGTGAGGTTTCACTGAATCTCATAACAACTATAAAACCCTATAAAATCCACGCAATTGCGTGGATTTTTCATTTCATAGCGTCTCAACTCATCTCGTAAAAACGCTGTCAAAAATGAGTACATTGATGAGTACAACATTCTTCCATCTTCATTTTAAGTGAGTACAATAGCGGTATAAGAAATAGACAAGGACTCGCTATGCTCACTGATACGCAATGCCGCACTGCTAAGCCGAAAGAAAAACTCTATCGACTCAACGACTTCAATGGTCTCTACCTCGAAGTGAAACCCAACGGCAAAAAGGCATGGCGCTATCGGTTTAAACTCAACGGCAAATCCAGCATGTTCGCGTTGGGTGAGTACCCAACGGTCAAACTTGCCGAAGCTCGCGAAAAATGTGAGCAAGCGCGTAAACAATGAATCGCCACAGATAATCTAGACACTTCCGAGCCGTTGATAATACTGGTTTTCATATTCTGTCGGTGACATCTGATCGCTAGAACCATGCCGACGCTTACTGTTATAAAACATTTCGATGTAATCAAAAATATCACTGCGGGCTTCTTCCCGCGTTCCGTAGATCTTTTTCTTTATCCGTTCGCGTTTCAACAACTGGAAAAAGCTTTCTGCAACCGCATTATCATGGCAGTTACCGCGACGGCTCATGCTGCCCTCCAGGCCGTGTGATTTCAGGAAAGACTGCCACTCATGGCTTGTGTACTGACTGCCCTGATCCGAATGAACCAGCACCTGTTTTTGGGGATTACGCCGCCATACAGCCATCAGCAGTGCGTTCAGGACAATGTCCTTTGTCATCCGGGATTGCATGGACCAGCCGATAATTTTGCGTGAGAACAGATCAACAACCACAGCAAGATACAGCCAGCCTTCGTGGGTCCTGATGTAGGTTATGTCTGTTACCCAACGCTCATCAGGAGCATCCGGATTGAACTGTCGCTGGAGCCTGTTGGGCGACACGATACTGGCCTCGCCTTTACGTGCCCGCGGGCTCCGGTATCCGACCTGAGCCTTTATCCCGACACGTTTCATCAGTCGCCAGACTCTGTTCACTCCGCACTGTTGCCCGCTGTCCCGCAGATCCAGATGGATTTTGCGATAACCATAGACGCATCCCGATTCCAGCCAGAACTGTTTAATCTGTCCTGTCAGTCTCAGGTCTGCCTGATGGCGTTGAGAATGCGGCTGCTGAAGCCAGGCGTAAAAACCACTGGGATGAACATCCAGCACCCGACAGAGCAGGCGAACAGGCCAGCAACAGGTGTTGTCACGGATAAAGGCGTACCTCAGTCGGACAGCTTTGCGAAGTACGCCGCGGCTTTTTTTAATATGTCCCGTTCGTCGGTAACCCGCTTCAGCTCTTTCTGGAGACGACGGATCTCGGCCTGAGCATCTGACTGTTCTTTATTAGTGGAAGAATCCGGACCGTACTTCTTTATCCAGGCGTAAAGGCTGTGGGTGGTGATATCGAGACGTGTTGCCACGCTGGCAACAGAATAACCGCGATCAACAACCTGTTTGACTGCTTCAGTTTTAAACTCTTCGGGATAACGCTTACCGCTCATGGGCACCTCTCTTTAAGCCATCTTAAATGACTCTGAGGTGTCTGTTAAACCCGTGGCGATTCAAGTCTTAGACAAACGCTTAATTCTTTGTTGCTGCGCCTTTTCCATTATATCAGTGGCAAATGCAGCAACCGTTAACGGAACATTTCAGGTACTGATGACGATTCAGAAAGCCTGTACCGTGACTGCTGGTTCGGCTTCAAATATTACACTTGGTCCGGTGAATACCACGGCGACAAATACCAGTGCAAGCAACACTATTTCAATTAATTGCTCAAAAACCACGCCCTATTTTATCGGTCTGGCACCGTCGGCTGCCAATGGAGGGACGACAACGGGTTCGGGCGCCATGTCCTCCGTAGCTAACGCTGCCACCAATACCGATAAAGTGCCCTATCAGCTAAATCGTACGTCAGCAACAGGTCCGGTGTGGGGGAATACCGCCACCGACACCGCACCAGGAAATGGGGTAGCGGCGACGGGTACAGGTCTGGCGCAAACGTATACTGTTTATGCCACCGCACCGAGCGCCAACTTCACTCCTGACGACTATGCCGATACGATAACGGTTAACGTTAACTACTAACTTCTGGAAGCCATATGAGAGTAAAACTGCCTGTAAAGCAGTGTGCCTGCGCATGCCTGCTAGGGATGGTTGCGAGCGTCAATCTAGCCACCGCCAGCGGACTGCAAATAGCCCCGGTCACGTTAACGTTGCAAGCGACGCAAAATGCCGATGGTATCTGGCTGAGTAACGCGGGTGAAAATGTGCTCAATGCCCAGGTTCGGGTTTTTCGCTGGAGTCAAAGCGCTTATGACGACAAACTTTCCCCCTCTCAGGGGCTGGTGATTAGCCCGCCGATGTTGGCATTAGCCCCAGGAGAACGTCAGTTGATTCGAGTTATTCGCACAAGCCCTCCCTCGTCACATGCCGAAGACGCTTATCGTTTGTCGATAGATGAGTTACCGCCTGTAAAAGTAGAAAAAAACAAGCTTCAGTTTGTGCTGCATTATTCTGTTCCTGTTTTCATTCAACCAACATCAGCGGCACAAACGCAGGCAAAACTACAATGGAAATTACAACAACTGGATGGCAAAAAATTTATTGAAGTCAGTAATCAGGGAAATGGGCATGCACAGTTATCTGCTGCAACATTTATAAGCCCTGATGGTACTAAAAAAGTCATTACACCCGGACTATTAGGCTACGTTTTACCCGGCTCAACAATGCGCTGGATAGTCTCCCCGTCAGCCAGGAATAATCATTATGGCGGGAAAGTTGAAGTCACAATCAATGGCCAAAAAACAGTACAAGATCTGTAACAGATCCTGGCTTCTGGTGAAATATTGCTTTCTCAATGGAGTATTAATATCGGGAATGGTTTGCGCACAAACGCTGAATAATAACCAGAATGAAAGTGGTGTTATTAATAGCGCCTCGCAGATTACGGGTGTCGATTTGTATCTCGACGTCACCTTAAATGGAAATCCCGTTGGGCTGGTACATTTTGGCTACGATAATGGAAAGCTTTATGCAGGAGCAGATACTCTGCGTAAAATGGGCTTTCGCTTTGCTCCAGACGCCACTAACGCCGTCGGCCTGAACGATATCCCCCAGCTAACCATTGACTACAACGTTCAGTTGCAAACGCTCTCGCTTACTGCGCCACTCAGTTCACTCGATCTTGCGACCACGCAGCTTAACTCGCCCACCGAAACCGTGCCAACGGCAACAACATCACGCGGGGCGCTGCTCAATTATGATATCTATACGCAACAGGGGGATGAAAGCGCAATCAATACCTTCAGCGAAATTCGCGCCTTCAATGCGGCCGGCGTGCTCAGCACCACCCAGTTGACGCAGTACTCTACCGAGGAATATGCCGATAACAGCGTAGAGCGCCTTGATACCAGCTGGCGTACGTCATTTCCTGATTCGATGTTGGCGTTAACCGTTGGCGATACCCTGACAAGTTCACTCATCTGGTCCCGACCGACGCGAATCGGCGGCATTCAGATAGGCACCGATTTTGGGTTGCAGCCCTATATGCCAACCACCCCGCTTCCAGCATATCTGGGATCCGCGACGTTACCGTCAAACGTTGAGCTGTACGTCGACGGCGTCAGGTACTACAACGGAGAAGTCCCCGCAGGTAGCTTTCAGATCAACACAATGCCTAACATCAGCGGCGCGGGAACGGGTCAGGTGATGATGACAGATGCGTTGGGCAGAACGAGCGTACAAAATTTCTCGTTCTACAACGATCAGCAACTCCTGCGGGAAGGATTAACCGCCTGGTCGGCAGAATTAGGCACGGTACGCGAAAATTATGGTTACTCCTCTTTTGATTATGCCAGCGCACCGGTATTGAGCGCTACGTGGCGTCGCGGGTTTCGCAATACGTTCACCGCCGGGACTCACGCGGAAACCAGCGATGGACTGATTAACGCGGGCTTCAGTAACGACTGGATCCCGGGACCCCGCAGCGGCACGTTTTCGACCTCACTTGCCGCAAGTACCGACTCAGGAAAGAACGGTTATTTGTACAGTTTTGGTTACCGTTGGTCCGGCGAACGGTTTAATTTCAGTACCAGTACCACGGCAACTTCCGGAGATTATCGCGATGTCGCCACCCATTACGGCGAGCCGCCCCCCACGCTTAACAGCAACACTGTTATTGGCTATTCGCTGGAAGCAGCCGGTAATGTCAGCCTGAGCTATTTGCAGTTTCGTTATCCACACGAAAATGCGGTGCGCTACGCCAACGCCAGCTGGTTTAAGTCTGTTACAGACAACATTTCACTGAATGCCGGATTCAATCAGAACATTGACGATAACCGAGATCGCAGTTTCTATTTGATGGTGACGATCACGACCGACAACAATCTGAGCGCCAGCAGCACCCTACAACGTACCAACGACGAAACCGGCTACCAGCTCAATGCCAGCCTGACGCCCCCTGCCGACGGCGGCTGGGGCTGGAATCTGGCCGCCAGTCAGCAGGCTTCCCGGCAAAGTGGCCAGGGAGAAGTGGGATATCTGGGACGTTATGGTAAAGCGTACGCGGGATTCAGCCGTTTACCGGATAACCATTACGGTTATGCAGGCGCAACCGGATCGCTGGTGACCATGGGAGGCGGCCTGTTTGCAGCAAGAGAAATCAATAATGGTTTTGCCGTGGTTTCAACTGACGGCGTGCCTGATGTTCCGGTCAAATTGCAAAATAACCTGATTGGTCGAAGCGATGACCAGGGACTACTGTTGGTCACGCCGCTCAACAGTTATCAAAAAAACCTGATCAGTATTGACCCGATGGATCTCCCCACCAATGTGCGGATCACACGCGTTGAGACGAATGCCACGCCAGCCGATCGTTCCGGTACTTTGGTTAGCTTTGGCATCACCCCCGTCCGCGCTGCGCAGATTATCCTCGTCGATAATCAGGGTAAGCCAATTCCTGAAGGCAGCATGGCTTACGCCATCAACGGAAAAGGACAATCGTCTGTCGTTGGCTTTGATGGAATGACATGGTTCGACACCCTGGAGCAGCACAACACGCTGCGCGTTGAGACGGACACCGGTAGTTGTCGCGTGCAATTTGACTATCCCGCGTCAGCAAAGGGGATTACGCAAATAGGCCCACTGGTTTGTCGCCCACACTAACAGGAGTGCGCTCATGAGGTTAAGAGATTTGCTACTCATCGCTGCCGTACTTTTTTGTCCGGCAATTAGCCATGCGGTAACCTGTTCGGTGAGCAATGTGCAACCCATAAATTTAGGTTCGGTCAATCCACTGTCTGCGACAGGCGCAACGTCATCAATGACGTTCAGTTACACTTGCACCAAAGAGCTTGGTGACGTGCTGGCAGGGATCAATCTCTGTTTTAATATTGGCGCCTCGGCCGTCAGTGGCCAGGTGACACCGCGAAATATGTCGTTAAGCGGAAACCCCGCCAGAACGCTGGCATACCAGCTTTACCAGGATAGCGGGCGCACCAAAGTCTGGGGCAGCCAGTATCAGTCGGGAACCACTTTTCCCATGGTACAGCTTAACCTGCTGAATCTGACGCCAGTGACAGGTTCACTCACGGTATCGGCGCAGATCGTCACGCCACAAATCGCCGCCGTCCCCGGAAACTATCAGGATAGCTATACGGCGGCGACAGCCCTTGTCACCCTTAATCCTGGATTGCTTTTCCCGCCGACCACCTGTGGTGATACCGTTGCCGCCAGGTTTCCTTTCACCGTCACAGCTGCTGTCAGCAAACAGTGTAATATCACCTCCGCGACTAACATCAGCTTTGCTCCCACCAGCGGAACGGGTCGTAATCTCACGGCGTCAAATAACGTAGGCGTAGCCTGCTCTAATAACACGCCTTACACCATCGGACTTCAACCCTCCAACGGCAATACTGCAGGCAGCGGCGTGATGGCAGGCACGGGGTCAAATACGGATAAAGTCCCCTACCAGCTTAGTTCGACGCCAGGTCCTTCCGGTACGATCTGGGGCAATACTGCGCTTAATACCGTTGCGGGCAGCGGCACGGGGACAACGACTACCTACCCGGTTTACGCCACCGTTCCCAGCGCGAACTACACGCCAGACAACTATGCCGATACTGTCACCATCGCCGTGACCTACTGACGCCCAGCTTAACAGCAATAAAGCAAACACATTTTATTATCATATTATTTACTTTTAGAGGTGCGTCATAAATCTGACAAATTGCGATTTTTACAAGTTATGCATATTAAACTACATAAACCGCAAAAAAACCGCTATGACAGCCAAAATAAAGAATAACTATTCACCTCCAAGCCAAAGCCCACACTACTCACACTGATAATCCGTGTTAGCCAGGCAGGCTGTTCTATGAAAAAAATGTTAAATTTAGGTTTATATGGTGAGATTCACTGTATACCACGGCCAAATTAAGAACATATTACTTTTATAACTAAGGTTTATCATGGATAAGTTATCTTACGCTTCAGATAGCAGCACATCTGCCTGGAATACCTACCTGCAACAAATCGAGCGTGTGGCCCCTTACCTGGGCGAACTTTCCCATTGGGTGGACACCCTGCGCCACCCAAAACGCGCGCTGATTGTCGATATCCCAGTGCAGATGGATGACGGCACTATCCGTCATTTTGAAGGGTATCGCGTGCAACATAACCTTTCCCGCGGTCCGGGCAAAGGCGGTGTGCGTTATCATCCTGATGTTGATCTTAATGAAGTGATGGCCCTGTCTGCATGGATGACCATCAAATGCGCAGCGTTGAATCTGCCGTACGGCGGAGCCAAAGGCGGTGTGCGCGTCGATCCGTTCTCACTTTCTGAAGGTGAACTGGAGCGTTTAACCCGCCGTTATACCAGCGAAATCGGCATTATCATTGGGCCGCAGAAAGACATTCCTGCCCCGGATGTAGGTACTAACGGAAAAGTCATGGCCTGGATGATGGATACCTACTCCATGAACCACGGCACCACCGTGACCAGTGTGGTCACCGGTAAACCTATTCACCTCGGCGGCTCGTTAGGCCGTGATAAAGCCACCGGTCGCGGCGTTTTCGTCAGCGGTCTGGAAGTTGCGCGTCGTGCGAACATTGAAGTTGAAGGCGCTCGCGTGGCGGTACAAGGTTTTGGTAACGTCGGCAGCGAAGCCGCCCGCCTGTTCGCCGCAGCGGGTGCGCGTGTCGTCGCTATTCAGGATCACACCGCAACGCTGTTTAACTCCACGGGTATCGACATGACCGCGCTGTCTGCCTGGCAGTTAGAGCACAAACAGATTGCCGGTTTCCCGGGCGCTGAAACCATCGCCAGCGAAGCCTTCTGGAGCGTGGAGATGGATATCCTAATCCCTGCCGCGCTGGAAGGACAGATTACCCGTCAGCGTGCAGAAATGCTGACCTGCAAACTGGTACTTGAGGGCGCTAACGGCCCGACTTACCCGGATGCCGATGATATGCTGGCAAGCCGCGGTATCATCGTGGTACCTGACGTCGTATGTAATGCAGGCGGCGTAACCGTCAGCTACTTCGAATGGGTCCAGGACATGGCAAGCTTCTTCTGGAGTGAAGAAGAGATCAACAATCGCATGGACAAAATCATGACTGATGCGATGGTGCACGTATGGGAAAAAGCAGCTGAGAAATCCTGCTCCCTGCGTACCGCAGCCTACATTGTTGCCTGCGAACGCATTCTGCTGGCACGTAAAGATCGCGGAATTTATCCGGGCTAATACGACGTCAGATACGCCAACGTTTTTGACCGACGATAAACGCCAGTCGTGAGTTACGCCAATAATGCTGCATTATTTGTGGCATTATTGGCGTGTAGTAGCCTGATTCATCTGCCCCGCTTTCTGCATTTTACTTACCCAATATCTGCGCATTTTGTTAGCCAATAAACATTAAATTCCATCGCTGCAACCATAATTTGCGTTAAGAACCCATAGCAACGCATTATTGGTTGCAATGTCTACTACCAATATTACGCCCCCCATATATATTGACGAACTGATTAAAAATCCCGAATAATTGTCGAATTATGGCATTCTGGCTGCAGGGAAAGTTGCCTGACACAGTGCGATTAGATCGGGCCGGGAAAACTCAGCGAATAACCACGTGAGAATATAATGGTCGATCATTCATCTGCTTCTGAGCACAACGATTTTACTCGTTGCCTGTCTCTTTTCGACAGCGCATTTCCACAAATCTTATCCCTGCTGGGTATGCCAGCCCCCACGCAACTTTCGCCTGATACGTTTTATTATTCACTTGATAAAGCCCGAGAGAGATTGGGCAACTGGAGCAGTGTAGCGGCCCGGTTTAACTATAATGAGCAGGAAATGGCGAGCTTTCTTGCGGCATTACGCACCTTGAACAAATGGCTCGGCAGAAATACAGATGGCCAGCCTGCCGACAGAAATCTGACCATTGCCGCGTTGCGTTTTTTGTGGCAGCTCGAATATTTGCGAGAAAAACAGCCTCAATTAACTTATTCAACGACGCTGCATAACGAAGGCGAAGAAAAGCAGTTACGTAGTTTGCAGCAGGTACGAGCATTAGAGCTGACCATTCGTAGTTTAATTAATGAAGCGTACAATAACCAACAAGCCCTACTTGAGCACTTAAACAAACTATTTGGTCAGGAACGTGTAAAAAAATGGCTCAACGTTGCCGATCGTGATGACGTATTGAGCGGTACCCTTTTCAGTGAACTCGCCTCACTATTTATTGATAAAGACGAATATCCCATCCACTACTCTCCACTTTATCAATATACCCCTTTGCTCAGCTTTGTTAACGATAAACGTAGAACACTGAATACCTTTCTTGACGATATTCGCGTAATTCGCAACCGTCTGGCGCATCATAAGCGGGTAACCTCCGTCCAAACAACATTGGTGAATTACTATTACCAAGAAATTACTGAGCCGGTACAGGAGGCCTTCGACGAAGGCCGGGTAAAAGTTAACCCTGATCGCTTTTTTGATGACAGCAATGCTGAGGTTGCTCACTATTTCGAACAGACAGCCCAAAAAATTGAAGATCTCGGCGGTGACGTTCAGGAAATAAAGGATGATCTGGTGGCTCAGGCTCAGGATATTGGAAAAATCAAAATTGATACGCGCATCATTCGCAATCGAGTAGCCTGGGTGCTGGGCGGTATCGTCGTCATTATTGTTGGCTCAGTACTGACTTTCGGAACCTCAACCAAGACGCTGGTGAATACGGAGTCCATCCGTAGCGATCTCGGGGAAGTGGGTAAAACGGTTGCTGGGGCGAAAAAAGAAACCAGTAACGATCCGCGTAAAGAACTGGCGAATATCGGCATTGCCTGGGATGAAAAAAATCTTCGCGCCGCTATCGATCGCGGTGATACCCAGGTTGTCAATCTGTTTCTTGCCGGAGGCATGCGCTGGAAACTGTATTATGCCGAAGCCGCATTACTGGAAGATCGCCAGGAAACGTTGAATGCCCTATTACAATCAGCATCGTTGATGGATGAAAAAAACGGCTGCCTCAGAATGGCCGGTAAATTACGTCAGCAAGCGGACCACAATGGCACGCTGACCCCCATACAGATTCGTTATTTAAAAACATTCTGTTCTTCTGCCAAGGATGTTCAGGGTATTAAAGCGGAACTCGACAGAGCGCTTAATTTTGAGAAAGCCCAGAAGAAAGCTTACGATGAAGAAATGGCCAAAAATGAACCTGCAGGTCGCTGTGAGCGCCGTCTGATGGCCGATAATGCGCGTGAGTTACTGGCTGACGCGGCGCAATTTTCACTGCAAAGACCAACCACTTATTCACTCCATGATGTGTTATTGAAAGAACTGAATACGCGTCTGATGTTCGGCACACTCAACGAGGCAGAGTTAAAAAGCCTGGTTAAGAACTACTGCGTAAAACAAGAAAACCATGAACCCAATATTGCGATTGGCGATAACTGGAGTCGCTCACAACGGGTCATTTATAACGTAGTCAAATAATGAGCGATCCAACAACACATTCATCGAAAGAGAATTTTATGTTCGCATTCAATAATGCATGGCCGCTGTTTACTTTCGAGTTCAATCCGTCGCAGCGTGATGCACCGGCAGGCAGCCTACTGATCGGATTGGGCGACGGCAATGATACGGAAAGCCATAAGGGTGTCGCGCTCAATAACAAAGGATACCGTGCAGGTCACTACAATTCGGTGAGTGAACTGGTGGCAAATGCCGACGATCGTCAATGGTCTATATGGCGCAGTAAACTCTCAAGTGTCCAGGGAATACAACGAATCGTTATCGAAGATTTCTCTCTGGATACCTGTTTTACGCTGTTGCTGTTTTTGAACCATCTCGATGCCGCTGGTTCGCTGTCGCTATCAACACATCCGTGGCTGGAATACGTCACCGCATGGGAAAGCGGTATTTATCTGGACGGTGATGATACAACTCGTTCTGCCGCTTGCTTGTTATCCGCACTCGCGCATAGCAGACTGTGCGAGCAATCCATGGATGATACTGTCGTTGTTCGCCACAACATGCTGGCCTGCCTTCGCCTGTTGAGCGATATGATGATAGCCAACCCAGACCCCACCGCAGGCATTATGCCCATGCACACGCAATGTTATGCAAGTGCGGTCGCAAGTCTGGCGTATGAGCAACAGATTTACCAACACGTGATCAAGCGTTCGGTTACCTGCCAACTCCTGCTGGATCTCGGCACAGGCCGGCGGCAAACGGTGGTTGATGCATTGTTTATTACCGAAACGCTCCCTTCTGGGATGTTGAAAATTCTCGCGCGCTGCGATAAAGAACGCAGTTGGACGCACAATGGATTTGGGTTGCTGGCCATTTATCGACCGCGAGAAGTGGGTACGGGAAATGATATCGTTATTTCGCTCAACCCGATTCAGGGGACACGCCTTGATGCCCTGTGGTCCGCTCTGGAACAACGTGAAGATGTGGCCTGGCAAGGACTACGCCCGCACGATACTCCGCGTTTTCTCGAAAGCTATCGCCTGGCCGGAAGCGATAAATTGATCCCAGGCGCACCGAACCAACCCTGGTACGACGATCAAGGCAGAATGACGCTAATTGCGGCACCGAAGCAGCTTGCGCCCGGAGAGCCCGGCTCGAAACTGACCTGGCAAAAAGACGTTTTGCCCGCAATCTGGGAAAATTATTTTACCCGTTATCTTGATAACGCCATTGTGCCAATAGCTTTACCCGAACTTGATTGCCGCACAAAAGGTAAATGCATTCGTGTCTATCAGCATCGCATCCCGGAGGGTGGTGATATTACGATCGTCCCGCTGATGCGAATGATCGATACCCCCACCTTTCATGCCTGGCTGGCAGCACAGAGCGATAGCACGCGCGTCGTTAGGAGTCCTGCGGATCTCCCCCCCACCAGCGAGTACCACTGCCAATGGTACAGCAATATTCTGGTTGTCGCTCACCGTCATGGCGTCACAATCTTCTGTCGCGAAGAAGAGGATAAACATCTGGCGATACTGATTAAAGCGGCCATTTCTGTAGCGGATGTAAGCCATGAGTATGAAAATTTTCTGGCGAACTCTGCCCAACAGATTGGACAGTGGCTCAAGGATCTGCTCGAGTCGCAGCAAAAACACAACCGAAAGGGAAAAATTCGTCGTCTATCTGACTGGTCCGAAATGATGCTGGAAACCAAAGCCCAGGCGCTAAAAGCCATGAATAAAGGTGCTTTAGTCGGCAACGATGCCCTACATAACCAGCTGAGTGAAGATCTCTCTCGGCAGTGGGGATTGTCTGAGCAACGTCAGGAGCTCATGACGCAGATAGAGCAATTGGATCAGCTCATGCGCCAGGCTATTAGTCAGCGTCAGGAAAAACGCCAACGTATTTACGGCGCACTGTTTTCTGCTTTAGCACTCGGCGCGGCGGCTAACCATATTTGGGAACCGATTAAAGAGATAAAAACAACAAACCTTTATGAATGGCAACTCATGCTATTCAAAGAGCAGCCAGCCCCAGCAATGGACAAGTTACAGGCGATTGCTGCAGATGCCGCGCGATATGAAGTCTATACCCTGGCTATTCTGCTAATTTTTGGTTTTATTGGTTTTATCTTGTTCTGGTTTTTCGATTTTAATGGCAAAGAAGAGTAAGGAATAACGTTTTACTCATGATGCCGTCAGCATAAACTTTGCCGCATCTCTCACTTCCGCTGTTTTATGCACCACTACGTTTCAATATGGAACATTAAAAGATGCTAATGTTCCGTATTGAAACGCCCTTCACAGCAATTTTCTTTTGCGTACCCGTGTGCAAAATTACCTTATCGGCAGCGAGCGGTCGCCGTGACGTTGAACCAACCGATACCCTACATCAGATGCCTGCCCGAATTTGGCAGCCATCCAGGACTGTCTGCGGAGCATAAATAATGAAAAAATTGATCAACCGTGTTGAAGACGTACTGAATGAACAACTCGCCGGACTGGCGAAAGCGTATCCTTCCCTGGCATTGCATCAGGATCCGGTATATGTCACCCGCGCAGATGCGCCGGTGATGGGCAAAGTGGCACTGCTTTCCGGTGGCGGCAGCGGACACGAACCTATGCACTGCGGCTACATTGGTCAGGGCATGCTCTCTGGCGCCTGCCCGGGTGAGATTTTTACCTCACCCACGCCGGATAAAATGTTCGAATGCGCCATGCAAATTGACGGTGGCGAAGGCGTGCTGCTGATAATCAAAAATTACACCGGCGACATTCTTAATTTCGAAACCGCTACCGAGCTGCTGCACGAAAGCGGTGTCAAAGTCACCACCATGGTGGTGGATGACGACGTGGCGGTGAAAGACAGTTTGTATACCGCCGGTCGACGTGGCGTGGCGAATACCGTATTGATCGAAAAACTGGTCGGCGCGGCCGCCGAACGTGGTGATTCGCTGGAAGCCTGTGCGGCGTTGGGCCGTAAGCTGAATAACCAGGGCCACTCCATTGGCATAGCCATTGGTGCCTGTACCGTTCCAGCCGCCGGACAACCGTCTTTCACGCTGCAGGATAACGAAATGGAATTTGGCGTAGGTATCCACGGGGAACCGGGCATAGACCGTCGCCCCTTCACCTCTCTCGATCAGACCGTTGATGAAATGTTCGATACCCTGCTGGAAAACGGTAACTACAGCCGTACACTCCGCCACTGGGACAACGTCCAGGGCGCGTGGCAGGAAGGTAAAGAAAGCAAGCGGGCGTTACAGAGTGGCGATCGCGTTATTGCGCTGGTCAATAATCTCGGCGCGACGCCGTTGTCTGAACTCTTCGGCGTATATAACCGCCTCGAAAGCCGTTGTCAGGATGCAGGCATTGTCATTGAGCGCAACCTGATCGGCTCTTACTGTACCTCTCTGGATATGACCGGTTTCTCGATCACCCTGTTACAGGTAGATGACGAAACGCTGAGCTTATGGGATGCACCGGTTCACACCCCTGCTCTCAACTGGGGTAAATAAGGAGATTTATGATGTCCCTCAACAGAACGCAAATTGTTAACTGGCTCTATCGTTGCGGCGAGATCTTCACCACAGAAAGTGATTTTCTCACCGGACTTGACCGGGAGATCGGCGATGCCGACCACGGTCTGAACATGCATCGTGGTTTCAGCAAAGTCGTTGAAAAGCTGCCGTCCATCGCAGACAAAGACATCGGCTTTATTTTGAAAAACACCGGTATGGTGCTGCTCTCAAGCGTCGGCGGGGCCAGTGGACCGCTGTTTGGCACCTTTTTTATTCGCGCCGCTCAGGTGACTCAGGCTCATCAAAGCCTGACGCTTGAAGAGCTGTATCAAATGATGCGTGATGGCGCAGAAGGTGTGATTAGCCGCGGTAAGGCTGAACCTGGCGACAAAACCATGTGCGACGTCTGGCTGCCAGTAGTCGAGTCCTTACGCCAGTCCTGCGAGCAGAAACTGAGTGTACAAGCAGCGCTGGAAGCGGCAAGCCAGCAAGCGGAAGCCGCAGCACAAAGCACCATCACCATGCAGGCTCGCAAAGGCCGTGCCAGCTATCTTGGTGAGCGCAGTATTGGGCATCAGGATCCCGGCGCAACATCGGTGATGTTTATGATGCAAATGCTGGCTCAGGCGTCCAGAGAGTAAGGATAAAGCGATGGTAAACCTGGTTATTGTTTCTCACAGCGCCCAACTGGGCGAAGGCGTCGGTGCGCTGGCCCGGCAGATGTTAATGGGCGGTGATTGCAAAATCGCCATTGCCGCAGGCATTGATGATCCTGAGAATCCGATTGGCACCGATCCGATCAAGGTGATGGAAGCCATCGAGTCCGTGGCCGATACGGACCACGTGCTGGTGATGATGGATATCGGTAGTGCATTACTGAGTGCGGAAACCGCGCTGGAACTGCTCGACCCTGGCATTGCCGCCAAAGTGCGTTTGTGCGCAGCACCACTGGTTGAAGGCACACTGGCCGCGACGGTTAGCGCCGCCGCGGGTGCTGATATCGATCGGGTCATCAGTGATGCCATGAACGCCCTCGACGCCAAATGTGAGCAACTGGGTTTACCTTCGCCATCCGCAGCGAAACCCGCATCTGCTGTACAGTCTCCCGATGCAGATGCCCGTTCTGTTGCCATTGTGGTGAAAAACCCTAACGGCATCCACGTTCGCCCGGCTTCGCGGCTGGTTTCCGCGTTGTCTGGTTTTAACGCCGACATGTGGCTGGAGAAAAACGGCAAGTGTGTGGTTCCTGATAGCCTGAATCAGATAGCTCTGCTGCAGGTTCGCTGTAATGACACGCTGCGCCTGATTGCCAAAGGCGAACAGGCAGAGGATGCGCTAGCCGCATTTAAACAGCTGGCAGCAGAGAATTTTGGTGAATCGCTCGAGTCCGCTAATGCTGATAACAAGGCAGCTCAGGCTCCCTCAAAAGTCACGGGGACGGCATTCTGTTACACGCCGTTCTCACCCGAGGTAAACCCGCAGTTAGCCGCATCACTCCAGGCTGAGCAGCAGCGATTACAGACCGCCATCCAAAGTACGCTGAACGATCTGAGCGAACTCACCGCACTTGCTGAAGAACGATATTCCGCAGATATCGCTGCCATCTTCTCCGGTCACCACACGCTGTTGGACGATCCTGAACTTTTTGAAATGGCCTGCGATGTAATGCGCGAAAAGCAGTGCAGCGCCGCCTGGGCCTGGCATCAGGTGCTGAGCGATCTCAGCCAGCAGTATTTACAGCTCGATGATCCTTATCTGCAGGCGCGATACATTGATATTGAAGATTTGCTGTCTCGTTCACTGCAGCATTTGACGGGAGAGAGCGCACAAATTCCCGCATTTTTGCGCCCCACTATCCTGGTCGCTGATGTCATTTATCCGTCTACGGTACTGCAACTCGATCCGAAGACCATCAAAGGTATCTGCCTGCGGGACGGCAGCGAAGCCTCGCATCCGGCGATTATCGCTCGTGAAATGGATCTGTGCTGGATGTGTCAGCAAGGCGCGGCTCTCGATAGCATCAAGATGGGCGATACACTGACCATTGACTGTGTCACACAGCGGATAACCCGCGCAAACTGATTCCGAAGCACACCCTTTCCAACAAAGGGTGTGCTTCTTCTCTATTCACGTCGGGAAATGTCTGTTTATTCGCAAAATGGGGAGCCGATCACGCGCAACGGTCATTCCTGAACTAAGGTTTTCTCATGGTAAATGCCGCTACTTCGGCACGCCGCTAAGGAGATTAACCGATGATAACGCCAGCAACTCGCCATCCTGGCCTGCTCTCTGTTGCAATAAAACTGACGCTCGCAAGCACCTTTTTTGCCCTTTCCTCTTTTACCGTCAACGGCGAGGACGCACCAGCCGCTACGCCTGCGCCGCCTGATATTCTGCTTGGCCCCCTGTTTAACGATGTACAAACAGCCAAACTGTTTCCTGACCAGAAAACCTTTGCCGACGCGGTGCCAAACAGCGATCCATTAATGATCCTTGCCGATTACCGGATGCAGAAAAACCAGTCCGGATTCGACTTACGCCATTTTGTGCAAGTGAATTTCACCTTGCCGAAAGACGGCGAGAAATACGTGCCCCCAGCCGGGCAATCACTACGCGAACATATTGACGGACTGTGGCCAGTACTCACTCGTTCGACCACCACCGCTGAAAAATGGGATTCGCTGCTGCCGCTCCCGGAGCCGTATGTGGTACCTGGCGGGCGTTTTCGCGAAATATATTATTGGGACAGCTATTTCACCATGCTGGGGCTTGCCGAGAGCAATCACTGGGATAAAGTCTCGGACATGGTGGCAAACTTCGCTTACGAGATTGATTCCTGGGGACACATTCCTAACGGTAACCGCACCTACTACCTGAGCCGTTCGCAACCGCCGTTCTTTGCCTTTATGGTTGAACTGCTGGCGCAGCACGACGGGAATGATGCGCTGAAAAAATACCTCCCGCAGATGCTCAAAGAGTACAGCTACTGGATGGAGGGCATCGAAACACTCCAGCCCGGTCAGCAAAATAAGCGCGTGGTTAAACTGGATGACGGCACCATTTTGAACCGCTACTGGGATGAGCGCGATTCGCCTCGGCCAGAGTCGTGGGTAGAGGATATTGCCACCGCTAAAAGCAACCCAAACCGCCCGGCCACAGAAATCTACCGCGACCTGCGTTCAGCTGCCGCGTCCGGTTGGGATTTTAGTTCCCGCTGGATGGACAATCCTAATCAGCTGGGCACTCTGCGCACCACCAGCATCGTTCCGGTCGATCTCAATGCGTTGATGTACAAAATGGAAAAAATGATCGCCCTCGCCAGCAAGGCTGCCGGTGATGATGCCAAAGCGGCGCAGTACGATGGCTTCGCTAATGCCCGACAAAAAGGGATCGAGAAGTACCTGTGGAACGACAAAGAAGGCTGGTATGCCGACTACGATCTGAAAAGCCACAAAGTACGCAACCAGCTCACGGCTGCCGCCCTGTTCCCGCTATATGTCAAAGCAGCGGCAAAAGATCGCGCCAGTAAAGTCGCCACGGCCACCCAGGCACATCTGCTGCAACCGGGCGGCCTTGCTACCACGTCGGTGAAAAGCGGCCAGCAGTGGGATGCCCCCAATGGCTGGGCCCCGCTCCAGTGGGTCGCAGCATCCGGGTTACAGAATTACGGTCAGGATACTGTCGCCATGGACGTGACCTGGCGATTCCTCACCAATGTTCAACACACCTACGATCGCGAGAAAAAGCTGGTTGAGAAGTATGACGTGAGCACTACTGGAACCGGCGGTGGCGGCGGTGAGTATCCGTTGCAGGATGGTTTCGGCTGGACCAACGGCGTAACGCTGAAAATGCTCGACCTGATTTGCGCCAAAGAAAAGCCCTGTGACAACGTACCCGCGTCGCGACCTACCCCGGCAAGTACAGCGCCAGTCGAGTCTAAAAAACAGACTCAACCGACGCCATAACATCATAGCCTGAGCCGTTTTACTTCCTGAATCCGCGCTTCGTCGCGGATTTTTCTTTCTTATATTTCCCCCTTCCAGCTGTCTCTATGGCCTCTAGCCCTTATGGGGTATCCGGGGTTTTCATCCGTGAGAAATTGATTCTGAACATGTTTTTATTCGCTGTATATGTAAATATATAGCGATTTTGTAACCTTCAGGATAACAATAATGCCACTGACAAGACGGATGTTTGCCCAACTCGTGGCATCTGCACTGCTGCTCCGCCATCTTCCCGCGTTTGCTCAAACCTCGCTGACTGTGGCTATTGGAGACTCTCCGAAGCCAGAAATGACCCAACGCGTGGTCAGCGCGGGCGCACCTGCTGACATGCTGCTGCTGGCCGTCGCACCGGAAAAACTGGTGGGGCTTTCCTCCTTTGATTTCTCTCACCAGACCGCCATCCCGTTTAACGATAACATTCGGACTTTGCTGAAACTCGGCAGGCTGGCGGGGCGCGCCAGCACACTCTCGCTTGAAGCACTCCTGGCGCTCAAACCTGACCTGGTTATTGACTGCGGTAATGCCGATGAAACCTGGCTTTCTCAGGCCAGACAAGTGAGCGCACAAACACACATTCCCTGGCTGCTGATTAACGGCGAATTGCGCCATACCCCAGAACAGCTGCGCGCAGTCGGTGAAGTATTGGGCGTCGTCTCGCGAACCGCAATGCAAGCCGCGCTGGCCCGTCGATTTATCGATGATGCAATAGCTTTCTCGCATTCACCCGCGGCGAATCTGCGTTTTTATGCCGCGCGCGGTGCCAGAGGACTGGAGACTGGTTTACAAGGTTCTCTGCATACCGAAGCGGCAGAACTACTGGGGTTGCACAATGTGGCGCACATCCCCGGGCGACAGGGACTCACACAGGTTTCAATGGAAAATCTGCTCAGCTGGCAGCCGGATATTATTCTGGTGCAGGATGCGGTGACAGCGCAGTTCCTACGAGAAGATCCGGTCTGGCAAGGGGTCAAAGCGGTTGCTGACCGGCGCATTCTGTTTCTCAGCGGTCTGCCGTTTGGCTGGCTGGATGCACCTCCTGGCATCAACCGTTTACTGGGGTTACGCCGCCTGCACGCCTGGCTTGATCCGCAGGTTGAAGCGAGCTTTAAAACCGATATGCAACGCTATAGTCAATTGTTCTGGCACACCACGCTAAGCGACGCACAGTATCAAAGGTTGGTGGCAGTCTGATGAAAACATCAACCCTCGGTTTTCTGATGATTGCTGCGGTGGTGCTTTGCGCGAGCGTCGCCGCGGTATCAGGCGCGTATCACCTGGATGCACAGCAGGTTCTGAATCTCGTGGCCGGTACAGATGGCGTTCCAATGCAGGACAAAATCGTCTTCTGGCAAATCCGCCTGCCACGCATACTGGCTGCATTGCTGCTCGGCGCGGCGCTGGCGGGCGCAGGAACCACCTATCAGGGCATGTTCCGCAACCCGCTGGTCTCGCCGGATATTCTCGGCGTGGCAGCGGGTGCGGGTTTAGGTGCCTGTTTAGCAATCCTGTTAGGTTTACCGATCCTATTCATTCAGCTGTATGCGTTCATGGGCGGTTTATTCGTGGTCGCCGGTGTCTGGTTAATTACCCGACGAGTCAAGCGACACGACCCGGTGTTAACACTGGTGCTGGTCGGGATTGCGCTGGGTACGGTATGCGGTGCGGGAATTTCACTCATCAAAACGCTGGCCGACCCGTATACCCAACTCCCCTCTATCACTTTCTGGCTGCTTGGCGGTTTATCGACGATCACGCTGCACGACCTGTGGTTCTCGGCACCGCTGATCTTCGCAGGACTCGTCCCGCTATTGCTGCTGCGCTGGCGCATGAACCTGCTCACCCTGTCGGATGATGAAGCACGATCGCTTGGGATCAACGTCTCGCGATTGCGGCTGGGACTGATCGTCTGCGCTACGTTAATCACCGCCTGTACCGTTGCCATCGCGGGCATTATCGGCTGGATTGGGCTGGTTGTACCGCACATCGGCAGACTCCTCAGTGGCAATAACCACCAGCAGTTGCTGCCAGTTTCCATGGGGATCGGCGCCATTTTGCTACTGCTCACCGATACTCTTGCCCGCACGCTGAGCAGCACAGAAATCCCGCTGGGGATCCTGACGGCATTTATTGGCGCACCGTTCTTTTTGCTGCTTTTGCTACGGGGAAATCGCCCATGACGCTTCTGACCCTCCGCCATGCGTCGTTGGGATACCACAGTCACCAGCCCGTGTTACGCGATGTCTCATTTCAGGTTTCGCCCGGCTCCGTCTGTTGTCTGATTGGGGCCAACGGCAGTGGAAAAACCACCCTGATGCGCACCATTCTCGGCGTTCTTTCGCCGCTTCACGGTGACATTCTGCTTGATGGCGTCGCCATAAATCATCTCAGCGATCGGCAACGCGCCGCCGCTATTGCCTGGGTTCCTCAGGCACATGACGGCGCGTTTGCCTTCACTGCGCTGGACATGGTGATGATGGGGCTGGCCCCGCAATTGGCGGCATTTGCGGTTCCCGGCGCTAAAGAGCGTGAAAATGCGCACCAGCAGATGACGATGCTGGGAATCTCTCACCTGGCACCCCGACGCTGGAACACGCTGAGCGGCGGAGAGCGGCAACTGGTGTTAATTGCCCGCGCGCTGGCGCAGCGTCCGCGTCTTTTGTTGCTGGATGAACCCGCTTCCAGCCTGGATTTTGGGCATCAAATCCGTCTGCTCGACACGCTAGTGACACTGAAAAACTCGGGTATGGCCCTGCTGATGTCGACCCATCATCCGTTGCACGCCCGGGCAATCGCCGACAGCGTGGTACGCGTTGAACCGAACGGTGCAGTGTCGCAGGGGCTTCCTGAACAGCAGCTAGCCACCGATCGTCTGGCAGCGCTGTATCGCGTTACACCGTCACAAATCGCCCATCACCTCTTTGGCTCACACAACTAAGGAATAAGAATGCTCATTGACGACATTGATTTTGCCGATCTTTACCGTAAACAGTTACAGCTGGCGAACAGAACCGAGAAAAAACCGGAGCACTGGGATAAGCGTGCGGAAAAAATGGCAGAGAATTGCGCCTCATTAACCGACAGCTATCTGCTACAGCTGTTGGGAAAAATCGACCTGAAAGGGGCGGAGTCGCTGTTTGATATGGGCTGCGGTCCCGGTACGGTTTCGCTGGCGTTGGCTAAAAAGATGCCAATAGTTTACGGCGTAGATTACAGCCAGGGCATGCTTAGCGTAGCTGCCCGCCGCGCTGCGCAAATGAACGCCCGTCACGTACAGTGGGTGCAGCGGGCCTGGGAGGAACACTGGGATGATTTACCCCAGTGCGATATCGCCGTCGCTTCGCGCTCTACGCTGGTTGCCGATATGCGCCAGGCGATGACCAAACTGAATAATCAGGCCCGGCTGCGGGTTTATACCACTCATCTCGTCAGTTCGTCTTTCGTCTCCCCCACCATTCAGCGCGCACTGGGCCGCGAGGTGATTGAGCTTCCCAACTATATCTATGCGCTTAATGTCCTGTATCAGATGGGGATCCACGCGCACGTTGATTTTATCCGTGGCCCCAACTGTCAGCAGGACAACAGCACCTGGACGCGTTTTCTGGAAAACGTGCGCTGGAGTATGGGCGAACTAAGCGCCGACGAGGTCGAACGTCTGGAAAGCTGGTATCAGCAGCAGGATCCGCGCGCAATTGCCCCCGCCAGCCGTGACTGGGCACTTATCTGGTGGGACAGCGTTCCGCGGGAGGCGCTGCGATGATCTACTTTTCGCAGGCACAAACTGATGCGCTGCTGCTGGAAGATATTCAGGGCGGCGACCTGACTACCCGCGCGTTGGGTATTGGCGCAAAGCCGGGCGTTATGGCGTTTTACCATCGCCAGGGCGGGTGCGCTAGCGGCACCGCCGTTGCCAGACAAATGCTCACCTCATTAGGGCTGACCGTCAGCGACATGGTGGCCGATGGTGAACAGGTAAGTGCAGGACAGCGATTGATTTGCGCACATGGGAATGCGGCGGCGCTGCACCAGGGCTGGAAAGCGGTACAAAATGTCCTGGAATGGAGCTGCGGGGTTTCGGGCTATCTTGAGAGCATGTTGAGCCAACTGCGCCAACGCTATCCTGATGGGCAGATTGCCTGCACCCGCAAAGCCATTCCCGGCACGCGTTTGTTGGCGACTCAGGCAATACTCGCCGCGGGAGGCATTATCCATCGCGGAGGATGCGCCGAAACGGTACTGCTG
This sequence comes from Citrobacter sp. C13, assembly GCF_014596815.2. Lineage (NCBI taxonomy): Bacteria > Pseudomonadati > Pseudomonadota > Gammaproteobacteria > Enterobacterales > Enterobacteriaceae > Citrobacter > Citrobacter sp. C13. The sequence continues at coordinate 2,161,954 of NZ_CP115024.1, read as the reverse complement.
TTTGCTAATCACCGCCATTTTCTTACCAATCCAAACGACTGGTCAGGTGCGATTGCGCGCTTACGCAGCCATGCGCCAGAAAAAAAGATCGTGGTTGAAGCAGATACGCCAGATGAGGCATTAGCCGCGCTACGCGCCGCGCCCGATGTCCTGCAACTCGACAAATTTACCCCTGAGCAAGCAACAGAAATTGTCCGCCAGGCCCCTTCTCTGGCCCCCCATTGTACGCTGGCGCTGACTGGCGGCATTACCCTCGCCTCGCTGGCGAGTTATCTCGACTGTGGCATCAGACTTTTCATCACTTCCGCGCCTTACTACGCTCCGCCTGCGGATATCAAAGTTAGCCTGAGCCCGGACACACGTGGCATATAACATTAATAAATGGACTAAAAATAATGAATTTCAACAAAAGTTGTCTTTACACAGCCCTGTCGTTTGCTTTCGCGCACAGTGCTTTTGCTGGGCAGGAAAGCGAAACCATGACCGTCTGGTCAAGCCCGGCCTCCGCGGCAACCACTACGGTTCTCGGCCAGGAAACGATGCAGCAACTGGATAAGCAAAACGTGGCGCAGGCGCTGAGCGTTGTCCCCGGCGTCGTGCTGCAAAAGTCAGGCAACCGCAATGAGCAGCAGGTGAAAGTCCGCGGTTTTGACAGCCGTCAGGTTCCCGTCTATTTTGACGGCGTGCCGGTATACATCCCCTATGACGGCAACCTCGATTTAGGCCGTTTTCTGACCTCCGATATCGCTTCGGTTGAAGTATCCAAAGGCTACTCGTCTCTGCTACAAGGGCCGAACCAGATGGGCGGCGCCATCAATATCACCACCAAAAGACCTACCAAACCGATTGAAGGCAGCATTGGCTATCGCCAGGGCTGGAGTCGTAGCAAAGACAATGCCCACGATATGCACGCTTCATTTGGCGCCAGCAACGATCTCGGCTACATCCAGCTCAGTGGCAGTCAGTTGAAGCAGGATTTCCTTGGGTTACCGCACGGCGTGGACAACCCTGTTGCGGGCAGCAACGGCAAAATGATCAACTCCTCTGCCGATGACAAACGCGGCATCGTGAAGCTGGGCTTTACCCCACGTGGTGATGACGAATATGTGCTGACCTATATTAATCAGGACGGTGAAAAAGATAACCCGCCGTACGCTGGAACCAGCAGTCAGAAATCACGCTACTGGCAATGGCCACAGTACGATAAAGAGAGCTATTACTATCAGGGCACTACCCATCTGGGCGACCGTTTTACCCTGAAAAGCCGTCTGTATCGCGATACCTTTGAAAATACGTTGATGATGTACAACTCGCTTGCCGATCTGAAAAACAAAAAAGGCAGCTACAGTCATTATTCAGACTATAGCGATGGAGCTGGTCTGCAGCTCGCTGCGGATATGCGTGAAAACGACCAGCTCTCTTTCGCGGTGAACTGGAAGGATGATGTTCACCGCGAGAAAGGCGCACCTAATGCGGCTTACGACCGTTACGAAGACCGCACCTGGTCCGTTGCCAGTGAATATCAGTGGGCAGCGGCGGATAATGTCGATGTAGTGGCGGGAATAAGCTATGACTGGCGCGACAGTCTGGAAGGCATGAAGCACGAGAAAAATGGCAGCGTCACCCACTATGATGACAACAATCAGTCAGCTTTCAACTGGCAGATGATGACCAAATATCACTTCGATAATGCTGACACATTAGCGCTGTCCTACTCTGACAGAACGCGTTTCCCGACGTTGAAAGAGCGCTACACCACCTCGAAACCGGCCTATAACCAGGTGGCGCTGGTCAATCCGCAGCTTAAACCGGAACGCGCTCGCAGCGTGGATCTGACCTGGAATGGTTCACTTGGCAAAGACTGGGGATTCGAAGCCAGCGTCTATTACAATCGCATCAGCGATGCCATTCTTTCGCACAATATTGATGCCGATACCATCCAGAATCAGAACAGCGGCCGGGTGGATTACACCGGTCTGGATGCAGGCGTTAAAGGTAAAGTCTTTGATATGCTGGATGTTGGGCTGAGCTATGGCCTGATTCATGCGGATGTCAAACGCAGCGACATCGGCAAAATAACCGATTTGCCGACGCAAACCCTCACCGCATGGATGACGCTGAAACCGTGGGATCCGTTGAGCATTACGCTGTCTGAAGAGGCCCGCTCATCGAGCTATAGCAATAGCGACGGCTCGCAGAAAGCCGCAGGTTTCGCCATTACCCATTTACGCGCCGACTACGCCATCGGTCACGGGTTTAGCGTCAACGCTTCGGTCAATAACCTGTTCGATACACAATACGTGTACAGCGAAGGATTTATCGAAGAAGGCCGTAATTACTGGGCTGGGATTGAGTACCAGTTCTGACTTAGCGATACAGAGAAACGGCCCCGCTCGGGGTAATGCTGTTCAGTTAACGCCTCAGTTTCAGAAAGTATCACCTGTGAGGGTAGAAGTTATGAATATGCACTCTCAGAGAAAGGGTTCCGTTCACCTCATGTTCATCGCTTCTCTGAAACGCCGGCTCCTGTGAACGTGTAAAGGGCGTTCTCCGCCACGCCCTTTACAATCCCGGCTCCCGGCGGGAAAATTGTTGCTGCGCAATACCCTCCGCTTATTCCTTCAGGCTACCGGGCCGGGCGCGAGGTAGCATCCATGCAAAGCGCGCCCTGAGCCAGCATCCATGCTGGCTCTCCCGGCCTTACGGAATCACGTCGGCAATTTTCAGCCGGACCAGCCCACACCTGACCATCTGCGTTTTTTTGTTTAAACAGCAAAAAAGATTTAACTGGAAGTCAGTGCGTTGAAGCGATGACCCCGGTCCGGCTGAAAATCGATGAGGCGTTGACGACTGACCGGGTCTGCCCGCAGGGATGCGGGCAGAGGGGACGGCCTGCACGGATGCAGGCTCGGCCCCGACCCGACAGGCAGACGGAATAAGACGAATAGCTCGCGTAGCGACGATTTTCCCGCCGGGAGCCTGGGATGCAAGGGAGGCGGCGGTGAGCCACCCTTGCACGTTCACGGGTATCTGCGCTTCAGAGAAATGGCACAACTAAGGTGAACGGAACGCTAAGCAAGAATCACATGTTCACCAGACATGCTTAACTGAACAGCATTACTGCTCGGGCGCCGTTCGATTAATCTCGTCGTACAAGCCGAAAAACTCCCAGCACAACAATCGCGCCGACCACGGCCACCAGGAAGCTGTGGAGATTAAACCCGCTGACATCGCCGCCAATACCAAACATCGTTGCCAGCCATCCACCGACCACAGCACCGACGACACCCAGAATACAGGTCAGGATAAATCCCCCGCCATCGCGCCCCGGCATAATCAGTTTGGCGATAACCCCCGCAATCAGACCAAAAATAATCCAGGCAATAATTCCCATTTTCAGGCCCTCTTTCCAGTGAACGCACGCGCAAGACATTCCTGCGCCAGCACTTAAAGTATAGGCAAGCCGTCGCGACATGCTTTTATCACGCAGACTTAATTCATTGGGTTTGGTAAAAAATTTCATCCATTTGTATTAAGTTCCGTCGATTGATGCCGATAACCCAACGACAAACCAGGCATCCAGGAGTCATTAGGTGTGAGTAACTACAATGAGCAGTTCCTGAAGCAAAATCCGTTAGCGGTGTTAGGTGTACTTCGGGACTTAAAGTCGCAGCAGGTTCCACTGCGTATCTCCTGGTCGGGCGGCCAGTTCATCAGCAAAGTTCTGGCCGTCAGCCCGGACGAGCTGGTCATGGATTTTGGCAGCCAGGAATATGAAAACCAGGCCGTACAGCGGGCCAGCCAGATCTCGATTATCGCCGAAACGCAGGGAGCCAAAGTAGAATTCACCCTGCCACAGTTGAAAAAAGGCGAGTATCAGCAACTGCCGGCGTTTATTTCATCCTTGCCGCCTTCTCTGTGGTTTGTGCAGCGTCGCGAATATTTCCGCATCGGCGCTCCGCTGCACCCTCCCTATCGCTGCACGGCAAAAATGCCGGACAACAGCACGCTGTGCTTTCGCTTATTCGATTTATCGCTTGGCGGTATGGGCGGGCTGTTAGAAACGGCAAAACCAGAAGGACTGGTAGAAGGTATACGCTTCGCGCAGGTTGAACTGAATATGGAGCAATGGGGGGTGTATCACGTTGACGCCCAGCTCATTTCCATTAGCGAGCGCAAAGTTATCGACAGCAAAAACGAAACCATTACCACTCCCCGCCTGAGCTTTCGTTTTCTCAACGTCGGCCCGGCGGTGGAGCGGAACTTACAGCGGATTATTTTTTCCCTTGAACGCGAGGCCCGGGAAAAATCGAATAAGGTGCGCGAGTAAACTCACACGAACTACATCACATCCAGCGCTTGTTGAAGCTTCCAGATATAGCGCGGGGCCTGCGGCGCCGGATGATTGTCCGCAACATGTTCAATAAATTCATCCGGGCTGAGATCGTTGATCTTATTGATGGCTTTCTTCCTGTCGGAAGAGAACGTTCGCAGCAATGCGCCCGCGCCGTTGGCGTACGATACTACCAGCGCATACTGCATCACCTGCGGATCTTCAATCCCGGCCAGCGGCCCGGTTTCGAGAATACTCAGGTATGCGGCCCCCATGGAGATATTGCGTTCGGGGTTTTTCAACTCGCTGGTCGACGGCTCTCCGCTCCAACCCATGCGGCGATAAACATCGCGTCCTGAAGTTGAGGCTTTCAACTGCATCAGACCAATCGCATTGGACTTACTGACCGCATTCGGATTTCCGCCTGATTCAATGGCAATAATAGCGGTAATCAATTGTGGACTGACACCCCAGGCCGCACCGGCTTTTTCACTGATCGGCATCCATTGCATTGCGCGTTTAACCGGAACTTCAGCATTCCACGGCGGGTTTTTGTAATCATGTTTTGAACTACAGCCCGCAAGTAATACAACCAAAAAAGCAAACCATCTCAATTTCACGTCATCTATCCTTATAGCCGGAACCTGTCGCTGAGGTGACAACGACATACCTACGCGGCATGATATACATTTGGTTTTAGTTGTAGCAAGGAAATGCCATGTCCCGGTTTCACTTAATTGCCCCGTCGGGCTACTGTATCAATCAGCAGGCTGCCTTACGTGGGCTTGCGCGTCTTACTGAGGCCGGTCATCAGGTCGACAATTCAGCAGTCATTGCGCGCCGCTGCCAGCGTTTTGCAGGTACAGAGGCAGAAAGGCTTGCTGATGTTAACTCGCTCGTTAATCTGAAAACCCCCGATACTATTGTGATGGCGGTACGCGGCGGCTATGGCGCGAGCCGTTTACTGGCAGAAATTGACTGGCAGGGGCTGGCAGCCCGCCAGCAACAAGATCCGTTGCTGCTGTGCGGACACAGCGATTTTACGGCGATCCAGTGTGGTCTGCTGGCACAGGGGAATGTGATTAGCTTCAGCGGCCCGATGCTGGCGGCGAACTTCGGCGCCGAAGAAATGAACGCATTCACCGAGTACCATTTCTGGCAGGCTTTGCGTAATGCCCAATTTACCCTCGAATGGCAGGGTGAGGGTCCGCAGTGCGCAACTGAAGGTACACTGTGGGGCGGAAATCTGGCGATGATCATTTCGCTGATGGGTACACCGTGGATGCCGGCTATCAAAAACGGCATTTTGGTGCTGGAAGACATTAACGAGCATCCATTCCGTGTCGAGCGTATGCTGCTGCAGCTGTACCACGCCGGAATACTGGCCCAGCAAAACGCCATTATTCTTGGCAGTTTTAGCGGTAGCGCACCCAATGATTACGATGCCGGTTACAATCTTGATTCAGTTTGTGATTTTCTGCGCGCCAGATTGTCAGTACCGTTGATCTGCGGCCTCGATTTTGGCCATGAACAACGCACTGTCACCTTGCCTTTGGGAGCCAATGCGGTGCTGAAAAATGATAAAAACGGCACTCAGCTCACCTTAAGTGAGCATCCGGTACTAAAATCGTAAAAAAAGCGGCTAATAGGGCTAAGTAAAACGCTGTTTCTGTCGTTATTATGGTAGGGTTTATTAATACGAAACAGCGTAATTCAGGAGTAACCGAACGTTGGATGCCGCAGCAATTATTAGCCTTTTTATTTTGGGTTCCGTTCTCGTCACCTGCAGTATCTTACTCAGTTCATTCTCATCACGTCTCGGTATCCCAATTCTGGTGATATTTCTCGCTATCGGTATGTTAGCGGGCGTGGATGGTATAGGCGGCATACCTTTCGATAACTATCCATTCGCCTACATGGTGAGTAACCTGGCACTGGCGGTTATCCTGCTCGACGGCGGGATGCGCACCCAGGCCAGCTCTTTTCGCGTTGCGTTAGGCCCGGCGCTATCGTTGGCGACGGTCGGTGTGCTGATTACTTCCGGACTCACCGGCATGATGGCCGCGTGGCTGTTTCATCTGGATCTTATCGAAGGACTCCTGATTGGCGCGATTGTTGGTTCAACCGACGCCGCGGCGGTCTTTTCCCTGCTTGGCGGTAAGGGGCTTAACGAACGCGTTGGCTCTACGCTGGAAATTGAATCCGGCAGTAATGACCCGATGGCCGTGTTTTTGACCATCACGCTCATCGCCATGATCCAAAACCACGAGACCGGTTTAAGCTGGATTTTCGCGGTGCACATTATCCAGCAGTTTGGCTTAGGCATCGTTATCGGTCTGGGCGGTGGATATATGCTCCAGCAGATGATTAACCGCATTTCTCTGCCTGCCGGACTGTATCCGCTATTGGCGTTAAGCGGTGGGATCCTGATTTTTGCCCTGACCACTGCGCTGGAAGGCAGCGGTATTCTGGCGGTTTATCTGTGTGGTTTCCTGCTGGGTAATCGCCCTATTCGCAACCGGTTTGGCATTCTGCAAAACTTCGACGGTCTGGCATGGCTGGCGCAAATCGCCATGTTCCTGGTGCTCGGACTGCTGGTTACGCCATCCGACCTGCTGCCTATCGCAATCCCGGCACTGATTTTGTCTGCGTGGATGATATTCATTGCCCGCCCGCTTTCGGTCTTCGCGGGACTGCTGCCGTTTCGTGGCTTTAATCTGCGCGAGCGCATTTTCATCAGTTGGGTGGGTCTGCGCGGTGCGGTACCCATCATCCTCGCCGTCTTCCCAATGATGGCGGGTCTGGAGAACGCGCGCCTGTTCTTTAACGTCGCCTTCTTCGTGGTACTTATCTCGTTGCTGTTTCAGGGAACGTCGCTTTCATGGGCTGCTAAAAAAGCCAAAGTGGTGGTCCCTCCCGTCGGCTGGCCCGTGTCGCGCATTGGTCTGGATATTCATCCGGATAACCCGTGGGAGCAGTTTGTTTATCAGCTCAGCGCGGATAAGTGGTGTGTGGGCGCCGCACTGCGCGACCTGCATATGCCGGAAGAAACGCGAATAGCCGCCCTGTTTCGTGACAACGTGCTGTTTCACCCCTCCGGCAGTACGCGTCTTCGCGAAGGCGATGTATTGTGTGTTATTGGCCGCGAGCGCGATCTCCCGGCTCTTGGCAAGCTGTTCAGCCAGTCGCCACCTGTGTCGTTAGACCAGCGCTTCTTCGGTGATTTTATTCTTGAAGCCAGCGCAAAATATGCCGATGTGGCACTGATTTATGGCCTGGATGATGGCACCGAGTATCGTGATAAGCAGCAAACGCTGGGTGAAATTGTCCAGCATCTGCTTGGTGCCGCGCCGGTCGTCGGTGACCAGGTGGAATTCGCTGGTATGATCTGGACGGTGGCCGAGAAAGAAGATAATGCAGTGCTGAAGGTTGGTGTTCGCGTTGCTGAAGATGAGGATGAGTAAAGCGGATGTTTTTGCCGGGTGGCGGCTGCGCCTTACCCGGCCTACAAAATGCACTAAATAAAGTTACACCGTCACAACTGGCACGCGCAGCGCCAGAGAACACATTAACTCGTAGCCTACCGTACCTGCGGCGGTGGCCACATCGTCAATTTTAATCTCTTTGCCCCACAGCTCTACCGGCGTCCCGATCCCTGCCTGCGGGCACGGCGTCAGATCTACCGCCAGCATATCCATTGAGACTGTCCCCACCGTCCCGGTACGTACACCGTCCACCAGCACCGGGGTTCCGCTTGGCGCATGGCGCGGATAACCATCTGCATAACCGGTCGCTACAATGCCAATACGCTGTTCGCCGCTGGCAGTGTAACGTCCACCGTAGCCCACCCGATCGCCAGCTTTCAGTGTTTGTATGCCGATTATCTCGCTGCTCAAAGTCATCACTGGCTTCAGGCCGGTGTTAGCGATGTCTCGCCATTGTCCCGAAGGCGATGCGCCATACAAAATAATGCCCGGACGAACCCAGTCATAATGCGCTTCAGGGTGCCACAGCGTGGCGGCCGAATTCGACAGCGATCGTCTGCACTCCAGCTCTTCAGTTGCCTGCGCAATACGCGCCATAGCTTCCTGAATACCTTCCGGGTGCTCTGCATCGGCAAAATGCGACATCAGCGTCATTTCACCGACGTTGGGCATCGCCCGCAGCTGTTGCCAGACCGTGGGAACTCTTTCCGGTAAAAACCCAAGCCGGTTCATACCACTGTTCACCTTCAGGTAAACATCGAGCGGTGCCTTCAGGCGCGCATTCTGCAATGCTTTTAGCTGCCAGTTACTGTGTACACAGGTGGTTAGTCGATAATTGTCATATACAGTCAGGTCTTCAGCGTGGAAAAACCCCTCCAGCATGAGTATCGGGCCTTTCCATCCACGCTCGCGTAGGGTTATCGCCTCTTCAAGATTGAGCATGGCAAAACCATCGGTTGTGCCCAACGCATTCCAGACGCGTTCAATACCGTGTCCATACGCATTGGCTTTTACCACCGACCAGACGCGGGCGTCCGGCGCGGCCTGGCGGGTAATGGTCAGATTTTGTTTCAACGCCTGCAGGTCAATGCTGGCCAGTATCGGGCGGGTCATCTCACGTCCTTATCAGTTATGTGCGCCATGTAAATGCCGTGGACGAGAGGGGGTAAACCCCGGACTGTAACGCGCCACGCTCAGATCGTCATAAGGTATGGCTGGCGTGCGGCCAGAAAGGATATCGCTCAGCAGCTGACCGGAGCCGCAGGCCATGGTCCAACCCAGCGTGCCGTGGCCGGTATTGAGCAGCAGATTCTTAAAGCGGGTGCGCCCCACCACCGGCGTTCCGTCCGGCGTCATCGGACGCAGTCCGGTCCAGAAGGTTGCCTGCTCCACATGACCGCCGCGCGGGAAGAGATCGCGTACGACCATTTCCAGCGTTTCACGACGAGGTTGTAGCAGTTCTGTATTAAAGCCGACAATCTCCGCCATACCGCCTACGCGAATACGATTGTCAAAGCGGGTAATAGCGATTTTGTAGGTTTCATCAAGGATAGTAGAAACCGGCGCACCGTCGTCTTGCGCCACCGGAATGGTCAACGAATAGCCTTTGAGCGGATAGACCGGGATATCAACGATCCCTTTCAGCATTGCCGTGGAGTACGAACCAAACGCCATCACATAGGCATCGGCTTTAACTATCTCTTCGCCGCACTGGACGCCATAAATCTGCTCACCATCGCTCAGCAGCTTATCGACCGGGGTATTAAAGCGAAACTTAACGCCTGCCTGCTCCGCCATCTGCGCCAGACGCTGGGTAAACAGCTGGCAGTCGCCGGTTTCATCATTCGGTAAGCGCAGACCACCGGTCAGTTTGTGCGCCACTTCTGCCAGTGCGGGTTCGACTTCCGCCAGACGGTTTGCTTCCAGCAGTTGATATGGCACGCCAGCGTCTTCGAGCACGGCGATGTCGCGAGTGGCGTTCTCATACTGTTGGGCAGTACGGAAAAGTTGCAGGGTTCCGCCCTGACGTCCTTCGTACTCGATACCGGTAGAGGCGCGCAGCGCTTTCAGGCAATCACGGCTGTATTCCGCCAGCCGCACCATGCGTCCTTTATTTTCCATATAGTGGCTGGTGTCGCAGTTGCGCAGCATCTGCCACATCCATTTCAACTGGAACTGGGTTCCGTCAAGACGGACGGCCAGCGGAGCGTGGCGCTGAAACATCCACTTAATTGCTTTTAGCGGTACGCCTGGTGCCGCCCATGGTGCTGCATAACCTGGAGAGATTTGCCCCGCGTTCGCCGCACTGGTTTCCAGTGCCGGACCGGGCTCACGATCAATGACGGTGACATCGTGTCCAGCCTGACTTAAGTACCAGGCGCTGGTCACGCCAACGACACCACTTCCCAGTATGACAACTCGCATAGCCACTCCGTTAACAGTAAAAGAACAATCATCTAATTACATCTTGATAACTCAGTTGAAAATATTATTCAACATATGGCTTTTTTATGGTGACTTACCTCACATATAGCGGTGATGGCTGGGGACTCTCCGCTTTGGCATCTCCTGCTGTGCGTTATTTTTATCCAGCATAAAATTTTGCGGCCATGCCATTTTTCGACGCCTCGCTAACGTGAAATCGCAAAGAAAAAATTTCTGCCGCAGCACGTTTTTTAACACCATGATCTATGCTTGACATGAGGTACTCCAGACAGAGAGTGCCGCCAACAATGAGGGTGCGCGAATGGCTACGATTGATTCCATGAACAAGGACAGCACACGGTTAAGCGATGGACCCGACTGGACGTTTGATCTGCTGGATGTCTATCTGGCAGAGATAGACCGCGTGGCGAAACTCTACAGACTAGACACCTACCCGCACCAAATCGAGGTGATCACCTCCGAACAGATGATGGACGCTTACTCCAGCGTCGGGATGCCGATCAACTATCCTCACTGGTCGTTTGGTAAAAAGTTTATTGAAACCGAGCGCTTGTATAAACATGGTCAGCAGGGGCTGGCCTATGAGATCGTTATCAACTCCAATCCGTGTATCGCGTATCTGATGGAGGAGAACACCATCACCATGCAGGCGCTGGTGATGGCGCATGCCTGCTACGGACACAACTCCTTCTTCAAAAACAACTACCTGTTCCGAAGCTGGACGGATGCCAGTTCCATTGTCGATTACCTGATCTTCGCGCGAAACTATATAACCCAGTGTGAAGAGCGTTACGGCGTGGATGAAGTCGAAAAGCTGCTCGACTCCTGCCATGCGCTGATGAACTATGGCGTTGACCGTTACAAACGTCCGCAAAAAATCTCCCTACAGGAAGAGAAAGCCCGTCAGAAAAGCCGTGAAGAGTATCTGCAAAGCCAGGTGAATATGTTGTGGCGCACACTGCCGAAGAAAGAGGAAGAGAAAACCGTGGCGGAAGCCCGCCGTTATCCCTCTGAGCCACAGGAGAACCTGCTGTACTTCATGGAGAAGAATGCCCCGCTGCTGGAGTCCTGGCAACGCGAAGTGTTGCGCATTGTACGCAAGGTCAGCCAATATTTTTATCCGCAGAAACAGACGCAGGTGATGAACGAGGGCTGGGCCACTTTCTGGCATTACACCATCCTGAACCACCTTTATGATGAAGGTAAAGTCACCGAACGGTTTATGCTGGAGTTTCTGCATAGCCATACCAATGTGGTATTTCAGCCGCCCTACAACAGCCCGTGGTATAGCGGGATAAACCCTTATGCCCTGGGGTTTGCCATGTTCCAGGATATCAAACGTATTTGTCAGTCGCCGACCGAGGAGGACAAATACTGGTTCCCGGATATAGCGGGTTCCGACTGGCTGGAAACCCTGCATTTCGCGATGCGCGACTTCAAAGATGAGAGCTTTATCAGCCAGTTCCTGTCACCGAAGGTAATGCGTGATTTCCGTCTGTTCACCGTGCTGGATGACGATCGTCACAACTATCTGGAAATTTCAGCGATTCATAACGAGGAAGGATATCGTGAGATCCGCAACAGGTTGTCGTCGCAATACAACCTCAGCAACCTGGAGCCGAATATTCAAATCTGGAATGTAGATCTGCGTGGCGACCGTTCGCTCACCTTACGCTACATTCCGCATAACCGCGCGCCGCTGGATAAAGGACGCAAAGAAGTGCTCAAGCACGTACACCGGCTTTGGGGTTTTGACGTGATGCTGGAGCAACAGAATGAAGATGGCAGCGTGGAGCTGTTGGAGCGTTGCCCGCCAAGGATGAACGGTCTGTAAATCTTATTACCGGAGGCAGTGTAAACACCATATCCGGCCTACGAAGTGCACGTATTGTAGGCCGGATAAGACGCTTTGGCGTCGCCATCCGGCATGGAGCGATTAACGGCCCTGAATAGCTAAGTCGCCCGGCAGGCTCTTTTGCATGCGATGCCAAATTTCGCCACTGTCGTGACCATAGCGGCGCACCGTTTCATACACCTGCTCATGAGCGCCCTGCTCGCAGAGTTCTGACAGTTTACGGTAGAAGCTCAGCGCCAGCGCGCGCGCTTCCGGATTGGCAAAATAATGACGACCAATGCGGGTATATAATCCTTTCATACCGTTGAGGATCAAACCGTAAATCGGATTGCCGGAGGCAAATGCCAGACCGCGAAAAATGTTATAATCCAGATCGGCAAATGCGTCAGCGTGGTCGGCCACCTGATTTGCCGTCGCCAGAACCTCCTGTGCTTTATCAGGATGCTGGCGAAACGCAGTACGAACAAAGATCGTCGAAATATTGGTACGCACAGACAGCAGATTATCAATCAACTGCGGGACACTCTCGTGATCGAGACGCGCCAGCGTTTCAAGAATATTCAGCCCGGAGGTTTCCCAGAAGTTATTCACCTTCGTCGGTTTGCCGTGTTGAATGGTCAACCAGCCATCTCGCGCCAACCGCTGCAATACTTCGCGTAGCGTGGTACGTGTCACCCCAATAAGTTCGGAGAGTTCACGTTCAGCGGGCAAAATAGTGCCAGGTGGGAAGCGGTTATTCCAGATACTTTCAATGATGTACTCTTCCGCGAACCCAGCCGGGCTTTGCGCCTTAATGACCATAGTAAAAATTCCATTACACAGCAAAACATAGTTACACACATCATACCAGATGGGTATCTTAGCTGATAGCTGACGCAATGAAGAAAAAGTGGATCAAGGCTTCATTTTCCAAATAACGCTACAGTACAGCCAACCTTGCCAGTCTCGTGAATAGCTTGCCTGTACTCCCTCCTCCCGCTAAGCTTTGCGGTCAAACATAAAAACATGATTTCATTTTTAAAGGTAGGGAAATCACCATGGAGCTATCATGGGGCCGCGCGATGTGGCGCAATTTTTTAGGTCAATCACCAGACTGGTACAAACTTGCACTGCTTGTCTTCTTAGTCATTAACCCGATTATTTTTTTCATCAATCCTTTTATCGCCGGCTGGTTGCTGGTGGCCGAGTTCATTTTCACGCTGGCGATGGCGTTAAAATGCTACCCATTGCTGCCGGGCGGGCTGTTGGCTATCGAAGCTGTCATTATTGGCATGACCAGTGCCACGCATGTTCGTGAAGAGGTTGCCGCAAACCTTGAGGTGTTATTGCTGCTGATGTTTATGGTGGCAGGCATCTATTTTATGAAGCAGTTGCTACTGTTTATTTTCACGCGTTTGCTGCTCACTATTCGCTCCAAGACGCTGCTGTCGCTGGCATTTTGTGTTGCGGCCGCTTTCCTCTCGGCGTTCCTTGATGCGCTTACCGTCGTGGCCGTGGTAATCAGCGTTGCGGTCGGTTTTTATGGCATCTATCATCGCGTTGCCTCTTCCCGCGCGGAAGACAACAACATGCTCGATGACAGCCATATCGATCAGCACAATAAGGTCGTTCTTGAGCAGTTCCGGGGTTTTCTGCGTAGCCTGATGATGCACGCGGGAGTCGGTACGGCGTTAGGCGGCGTAATGACCATGGTGGGCGAGCCACAAAACCTGATTATCGCCAAAGCGGCTGGCTGGCATTTTGGCGACTTCTTCCTGCGCATGTCGCCTGTCACCGTCCCGGTACTGATTTGCGGCCTGTTAACCTGTGTGCTGGTCGAGAAATTACGCTGGTTTGGCTATGGCGAAACGCTGCCGGAGACCGTCCGTGATGTCCTGCAACAGTTTGACGATCAGAGCCGCCAACAACGTACCCGTCAGGACAAAATCAAACTGATTGTCCAGGCGATTATTGGCGTCTGGCTGGTCGTTGCTTTGGCCCTGCACCTGGCAGAAGTCGGATTGATCGGTTTGTCGGTCATCATTCTGGCAACCTCGTTGACCGGCGTCACCGACGAACATGCGATAGGTAAAGCCTTTACCGAGTCGCTACCCTTCACCGCGCTGCTCACCGTGTTCTTCTCAATTGTCGCGGTGATTATCGATCAACAGCTCTTTTCGCCGATAATTCAGTTTGTTTTGCAGTCTTCTGAGCATGCTCAACTGACGCTGTTTTATCTCTTCAACGGCCTGCTGTCTTCGATCTCTGATAACGTTTTTGTCGGCACTATTTACATTAACGAAGCCAAAGCCGCACTGGAACAAGGGACTATCAGTCTCAACCAGTATGAGCTGTTGGCGGTGGCAATCAATACCGGGACCAACCTGCCTTCCGTGGCCACACCAAACGGCCAGGCCGCATTCCTGTTCCTGCTGACCTCTGCACTGGCGCCATTAATTCGCCTCTCTTATGGTCGCATGGTGTGGATGGCTCTGCCTTATACTCTAGTCCTGACGCTTGTCGGTCTGCTTTGCGTCGAGTTCTCGCTTGTCCCGGTGACCGAGTGGATGACCCAATCGGGCTGGTTAGCTACACTTTCATAACAATTAACCGGGCAAATCACTGCCCGGTTTGACTTTTTGCATGATAAATATCCGATTACGCAAATTTTCAATTCCCGCTAGTGGCGCATAAAGTGAATTGGTTTAAACTGCGGTCTCTACGCATGTTGCAGGGAAATGATTATGTTGCGATTTTTAAACCAGTGCTCCCGAGGTCGTGGAGCATGGTTATTGTTGGCGTTAACCGCCTTTGCGCTGGAGCTCGTCGCGCTGTGGTTCCAGCACGTCATGCTGCTAAAACCTTGCGTGTTGTGTATTTACGAACGTAGCGCATTATTCGGCGTGATGGGTGCAGGGCTGGTTGGTGCTATCGCGCCAAAAACACCGCTGCGCTATGTGGCGATGATAATCTGGATTTACAGTGCCTGGCGCGGACTTCAGTTAGCGTATGAGCACACCATGATTCAGCTGCACCCATCACCGTTTATGACCTGTGATTTTGCCGCACGCTTCCCAAGCTGGCTGCCACTGGACAAATGGCTGCCGCAGGTGTTTTTAGCGTCCGGTGACTGTGCTGAGCGCCAGTGGTCTTTTTTAACCCTGGAAATGCCGCAGTGGCTGTTGGGGATCTTCGCCGCCTACCTGGTGGTCGCCGTGCTGGTGGTGATAGCACAGCCGTTCAAGCCGAAAAAACGTGACCTCTTCGGTCGCTAATAGAGACGCTCCTTCGGGAGCGTTTTTTTTGCCTTAAATTCATTGCCTGCTGGCATCTATAAGATGTATATTAAATACATCTTATAGATGCCACACCAAGGAGATGTCTTATGTCCCATTTACGCATCCCGGCAAACTGGAAAGTTAAACGCTCTACTCCCTTCTTTACCAAAGACAACGTCCCTGCAGCACTGCTTTCTCACCATAACACTGCAGCAGGCGTTTTTGGCCAGCTTTGTGTGATGGAAGGTACGGTAACGTATTACGGCTTTGCCAATGAAGACGCAAAAGAGCCTGAAGTAAAAGTGGTGATTAATGCCGGTCAGTTTGCGACCAGTCCACCGCAGTATTGGCATCGCGTTGAATTAAGCGACGACGCCCAATTCAACATCAATTTCTGGGTTGAAGATGACAACCATGGAGATGAGATGTATCAGGCGAAAAAGTCTTAAGCCTTAACGCCTGCTAATCGATGGGCGGCTTAGTCCGCCCATGAAGGTTTGTTCAGAATATGATCCTGCCAGTCACGCACTTCCGATTCTTTCACCGCAATATGACGTACTGAAATACGTTCACCGTGCATCGCCGCTTTTGATCCCGTCAGCAGTGGATGCCACTCCGGCAGCCCTTTACCTTCCGCTAGTAGACGATACGCACAGGTCATCGGCAGCCATTCAAAGGTAGGCAGATTATCGCGCGTCAGTTTGATACAGTCAGGCTCGTACTCGAATCGACGTTCGTAATTACGGCACTGACAGGTTTTGATATTGAGCTGCTTACACGCGACGTTAGTAAAATAGATTTCGTCGGTGTCTTCATCCATCAGCTTATGCAGGCAGCATTGACCACACCCGTCACATAATGACTCCCACTCGGCATCGGTCATTTCATCCAGGGTTTTACTTTGCCAGAAAGGTATGTCGCTCATCAGGGTATCCGCTATTGCAATAAAGCTGCACCTTATAACCAGTCTGGCACACTGATGCAAGTTTTGCCGCCCGAAAAGGCGGCAAGAAGAGATTACAGCACGCGTGTCGTCAGCGTTTGACCATGAAAACTGATAGCCAGTTCATCACCGCTGTTTAACGGCCCAACGCCCGCTGGCGTCCCCGTCAACACAACATCGCCCGCTTTGAGGGTAAAGAAACGACTCATGTAGGCAATCAAAGGAACGATTTGATGGATCATATCCGCCGTGGTGCCGTGCTGACGCTGTTCACCGTTGACCGTTAATCCGAGCATCGTATCCTGTGGATCGCCGTTAAACTCCGCCACCGGAATAAACCCTGACAGCGGGCAAGAGTTATCAAAACCCTTCGCTTTTTCCCATGGCTGCCCCGCCTTCTTCATTTTGCCCTGAATATCACGCAGGGTCAGATCCAACGCGACGCCATAGCCCGCGATGGCTTTGCGCACATGTTCTTCCGTCGCCTGACGTAAGGTCGCGCCAATCAAAACAGCCAGCTCAACTTCATGGTGAACCGAACCCATATCAGATGGGATAACCAGCGGCTGACGCAAATCGCACAGCGCGGTTTCCGGTTTAATAAACAGCACCGGCTCTTCCGGAGGCGTTCCACCCATCTCTTTAATATGGTTGGCATAGTTACTCCCTACGCAAACCACCTTACTCACCGGATAATCCAGCAGAGCACCATGCCAGTTATGATGTTGATACATTACTTTCCCCTAACGTAGTTATCAATTTCAGGTACTGCATCGATGGGGCGTGCTGCTGCCGGATGCAGTTTAACGTTTATCGTCTGGTGTATTTTGTTTCGTCGCGGCCAGATGCTGTTTAAGTAAATCTTCTGGCGGCGGTGGTATTTGTAAATAATAGCCCTGCTCGGTGAGTGCCTGTTTTACTTTTTCCAGATCGGCATTAACCAGCTTTTTACGGCCATCAAGCGGCAACATCATTGCCAGCGTCGGCTGACCAAATCCTTTCATCAGTTCTTCAGGAACTCGCGAGAAATCGTCTTTTTTTTCGACATATAAATAGGTCTGGTCACGTTTACTGCTTCGGTAGATCACACAAAACATATCTTTTACTCTGAATTCACGGAATGGTGGCTTGCCTCAATATAATACTGACTATAACATGCCTTATAGTCTTCGGAATATCACCCCGCGCTGGGGATGATAAATAGCAAATTGAGTAAGGCCAGGATGTCAAACACGCCAATCGAGCTTAAAGGCAGTAGCTTCACCTTATCAGTGGTTCATTTACATGAAGCAGAACCCGAGGTTATTCGTCAGGCGTTGGAAGACAAAATCGCGCAGGCACCTGCTTTTTTAAAACATGCTCCCGTAGTGGTTAACGTGAGTGGTCTTGAAAGCCCGGTAAACTGGTCAGCGCTGCAGAAGGTTGTCGCGTCTACCGGATTGCGCATTATCGGCGTTAGCGGATGCAAAGACGCCAGACTCAAGGCTGAAATCGACGAAATGGGTCTTCCTTTACTGACTGAAGGTAAAGAAAAAGCTATTCGTCCTGCGCCCGTTGAGGCCCCGGCTCCCGTCGCTCCGCCACAAAACGTTACTCCCATCACAAAAACACGATTAATAAATGTGCCGGTTCGTTCCGGTCAGCGCATTTATGCACCACAATGTGATCTGATTGTTACAAGCCACGTCAGTGCAGGCGCAGAGCTTATCGCTGATGGCAATATTCATGTTTATGGAATGATGAGAGGCCGTGCGTTGGCAGGCGCAAGCGGTGACCGGGAAGCGCAAATTTTTTGTACCCATCTGACGGCAGAACTGGTGTCTATCGCAGGTGTTTATTGGCTGAGTGATAAAATCCCAGCAGAATTTTATGGCAAAGCGGCACGTCTGCAATTAGCAGAAAACGCTTTGACAGTTCAACCGTTGAATTGATCCCTTTTTAACAAGGAATTTCTATGGCACGCATTATTGTTGTTACTTCGGGTAAAGGGGGCGTTGGCAAAACCACCTCCAGCGCGGCCATCGCTACAGGTTTGGCCCAGAAGGGAAAGAAAACTGTCGTTATTGATTTTGATATCGGCCTGCGTAATCTTGATCTGATTATGGGTTGTGAACGCCGCGTCGTTTACGACTTCGTCAACGTTATTCAGGGCGATGCGTCGTTAAATCAGGCGCTAATCAAAGATAAGCGTACCGAAAATCTCTTTATTCTTCCGGCCTCACAAACTCGCGATAAAGACGCGTTGACGCGTGAAGGCGTCGCGAAAGTTCTGGACGATCTGAAAACGATGGAATTCGACTTCATCGTCTGCGACTCTCCGGCGGGTATTGAAACCGGTGCGCTGATGGCCCTCTATTTTGCCGATGAAGCGATTATTACCACCAACCCGGAAGTCTCCTCTGTACGTGACTCTGACCGTATTCTGGGTATTCTGGCGTCGAAATCTCGTCGCGCGGAAAACGGTGAAGATCCAATTAAAGAGCATCTGCTGCTTACGCGCTACAACCCTGGCCGCGTAAATAAAGGTGACATGCTGAGCATGGAAGACGTACTGGAAATTCTGCGAATCAAGCTGGTTGGCGTGATTCCTGAAGATCAGTCAGTCCTGCGCGCGTCTAACCAGGGTGAGCCGGTTATTCTCGACATCAATGCTGATGCCGGTAAAGCCTATGCTGATACCGTAGACCGTCTGTTGGGAGAAGAACGTCCTTTCCGCTTCATTGAAGAAGAGAAGAAAGGTTTCCTCAAACGCCTGTTCGGAGGATAAGTTATGGCATTACTGGATTTTTTTCTCTCGCGGAAAAAGAGCACAGCGAACATCGCTAAAGAGCGACTGCAGATTATTGTTGCGGAACGTCGTCGTAGTGACGCCGAGCCACATTATTTACCGCAGCTGCGCAAGGATATTCTCGACGTTATCTGCAAGTATGTACAAATTGATCCCGAAATGGTCACGGTACAACTTGAACAAAAAGACGGCGATATTTCGATCCTCGAACTTAACGTGACATTACCTGAAGCGGAAGAGTCTAAATAAGCTCTTTTGTCGCTAAATCATGGTTACGAAAAAGGCAGATTATTCTGCCTTTTTTATTTTCTATCTCTGACTAACCTATCGAGCATTTATTCCAAAGTAAACTTTGGGTAGTTTTCGGCAAAATAGCGGCGCAAATACTCAACCGTAATACGGATTTTTGCCGACGTCGCCAGCCGGGAGACATAAACCGCCCATATATTGGCGGGTTGATAATACTCAGGCAATATATGCACCAGATGTCCGCTGGCAATGTTGTCGCAAACGTCCCACCACGAACGCAAAGCAATTCCCTGCCCATCCAGACACCATTGATGTACCACTTCGCCATGGTTAGACGACAGCGGCCCCGTAACCTTTATTGAGTGTGCGCCCTCTTTATTACGCATTTGCCAGATACCAAACGGATGGTCGCGTTCTTTAATAACCAGGCAGGGAAAAGTAGAAAGATCGTTCAGTTGTTTCGGCACTCCATGCTGCGCCACAAATTCCGGCGAGGCGCACAGAATACGGTAGTTAGTCGCCAGCTTGCGGGCAATCAGGTTCGGCGCGATATCATCCCCGATACGAATATCAAGATCGACGCCCTCATTGACCATATCTACCAGACGATCTTCAACATCGAACCTCAGTTCTAACTGCGGGTACTCTTTTGCCAGCGCAGACAGCGCCGGAGCGACCACCCGGCGGCCAAAACCAAAGCTACTGATAATTCGTAGCATCCCCTGCGGGATCTGCCTGGCATCGGACAGCTCGTCCATCATCTGATCGACATCCTGCAGGATCCGCTGTGCCCATTCGTAGATCCGCTCCCCCTCTTCCGTGATGGTTACGCGCCGCGTTGTTCGGTGCAACAGCACCACGTTCAGCGTTTGTTCCAACATGGCAACGCGCTTACTGATAAAAGCCGGAGATACGCCCAGCTCTTCGGCAACGGCGGCAAATCCCGCACGACGGGCAACCAGCATAAAGACGCGTAAATCATTTAACAGCGGCAGATTATTCATGATCTGTGTTTTATGTTTCACCAGTTAGGGGGATTAACTATTAATCAGTCAATTATAGGATACGGGGAAAGTCAATTTTGATGGCGTACAAGTGAGAGCTGCTATGAAGAAAACCTGTCGTATTGCCGCTATCCCCGGAGATGGCATTGGTAAAGAAGTCCTGCCTGAAGGCATTCAGGTGTTGCAGGCAGCCGCCGAGCGTTGGGGGTTGTCACTCAGCTTTGAGCAAATGGAATGGGCCAGCTGCGAGTACTACGCCCATCACGGGAAGATGATGCCGGATGACTGGCATGAGCAGTTACAATCCTTCGATGCTATCTATTTTGGTGCCGTTGGCTGGCCGGAAACCGTACCGGACCACATCTCATTATGGGGTTCACTGCTTAAGTTTCGCCGCGAATTCGACCAGTATGTCAACCTGCGCCCGGTACGCCTGTTTCCAGGCGTACCTTGCCCGCTGGCAGGCAAGCAGCCTGGCGACATTGATTTCTATGTGGTGCGCGAGAACACCGAGGGAGAATACTCTTCACTCGGCGGACGCGTAAGCGAAGGTACAGAACACGAAGTGGTTATCCAGGAGTCGGTCTTCACCCGTCGCGGCGTGGATCGTATATTGCGTTACGCTTTCGAGCTGGCGCAAAACCGCCCGCGCAAAACCCTGACCTCGGCGACTAAATCCAATGGACTGGCCATCAGCATGCCGTACTGGGACGAGCGCGTGGAAGCAATGGCGGCTAACTATCCCGAGATCCGTTGGGATAAACAGCATATTGATATACTCTGCGCCCGCTTTGTGATGCAGCCGGAGCGTTTTGACGTGGTGGTTGCCTCCAACCTGTTTGGCGACATCCTTTCCGATCTGGGTCCAGCCTGTACCGGAACGATTGGCATTGCGCCTTCAGCCAACTTAAACCCGGAACGCACCTTCCCGTCCCTGTTCGAGCCAGTACACGGTTCGGCCCCCGATATCTACGGCAAGAACATCGCCAACCCTATAGCGACTATCTGGGCTGGCGCCATGATGCTCGACTTCCTTGGCAACGGTGATGCCAACTATAAAGCCGCCCACGACGGTATTCTGGCAGCAATTGAGCAGGTTATTGCCAGCGGCCCGAAAACGCCAGATATGAAAGGCAACGCCACCACCCAACAGGTAGGTGAAGCCATCGCTCAGGCACTGCGTTAGAGGTCAAACCACGAAATATGAGCCGCGTCACTGACGCGGCTTTTTTATGCGTTTTATGTCGCCAAAAACCTGCGCCAATTCACCTTTTATTATTTCCGTTCCGTGTTTTATTGCTTCACGTATCGGGCAATTGTTTAATTCATGTAAAGAACAAATAATAAAATTGTTAAATACAAAATCACTAATTCCCTACAGCATGATAACAACGACAGGCTAATGCCATACGCGGGCAACTGTGCCCAGGAGATCCCATGTTGAGCAACGTAAAGAAAAAAGACATGCCGCTGATAGCCATCAGCCTGGTGGCTATTCTTTTCATCGCCGCCACACTTAGTCTCTTCCCTCAGCAGTCTGCACAAGTCGCAAATACCCTTTTTAACGGCGTTACCCGGATGCTGGGTTCCGCCGTGCAGATCCTCGTTCTGATGGCGATGGGTCTGGTCGTCTGGCTGGCCACCAGCAAATACGGCAACATTCGTCTGGGAGAAGGAAAAGCGGAATACAGCACGCTGTCCTGGCTGTTTATGTTTATTTGTGCCGGACTAGGTTCCTCCACGCTCTACTGGGGCGTTGCTGAGTGGGCCTATTATTACCAGACCCCGGGTCTGAATATCGCTCCGCACTCGCAAAAAGCGCTGGAATACAGCTTACCCTACTCTTTTTTCCATTGGGGAATCAGCGCCTGGGCGACCTATACGCTGGCTTCATTAACCATGGCCTACCACTTTCATGTGCGGAAAAACAAAGGGCTGAGCCTGTCCGGAATAATCGCCGCTATCACCGGCGTGCATCCGCAGGGCGTGTGGGGCCGGCTGGTTGATTTGATGTTCCTGATCGCCACAGTTGGCGCGTTAACCATCTCTCTGGTTGTCACCGCCGCCACCTTTACCCGTGGTTTATCTGCTCTCACGGGTTTACCGGATAACTTCACCGTACAGGCGTTTGTTATCCTGTTCTCTGGCGGCATTTTCTGTCTGAGCTCCTGGATTGGCATCAACAACGGCTTGCAACGTCTGAGCAAAATGGTCGGCTGGGGGGCGTTTTTACTGCCGCTGCTGGTGCTGATTGTCGGCCCGACCGAATTCATCACCAATAACATCATCAACGCCATTGGTCTGACGACACAAAACTTTTTGCAGATGAGCCTGTTCACCGATCCACTTGGCAACGGTGAGTTCACCCGCAACTGGACGGTGTTCTACTGGCTGTGGTGGATCTCCTACACCCCTGGCGTGGCAATGTTTGTCACTCGCGTATCCCGTGGTCGCAAAATCAAAGAGGTTATCTGGGCATTAATCTTAGGTAGTACCGTTGGCTGCTGGTTCTTCTTTGGCGTGATGGAAAGCTACTCCATTCACCAGTTTGTGAACGGTGTGATCGACGTACCGCAGGTTATGGCCACGCTAGGCGGCGAAACAGCCGTACAGCAAGTGTTGATGTCGTTGCCTGCCGGGAAACTGTTCCTGGTGGCGTATCTGGCGATCATGATTATTTTTCTCGCCTCGCATATGGATGCCGTCGCCTACACCATGGCGGCCACCAGCACGCGTAACCTGCAGGAAGGGGAAGATCCGCAGCGTAGCTTACGTCTGTTCTGGTGCGTGGTCATCACCCTGATCCCCTTATCGATTTTATTCACCGGCGCGTCCCTGGAAACCATGAAGACCACGGTGGTTCTGACCGCACTTCCCTTCCTCGCCATTCTGTTGGTGAAGGTTGGCGGTTTTCTTCGTTGGGTACGGCAGGACTATGCCCACGTTCCTGCGCATCAAATTGAAAGTCATCTTCCCGAAACGCCAGTTAACGCCCCCGTTGCGCCACCGGCCGGGACATTACTCAAAGGCGACAATTAAGCGCCAGTAAAAAATCCTCTTACTCACAAATTAAAGGTATTCCAATGAGCAATCTGAGCCCTGAGTTTATTCTGCCGCAAAATTTCTGTGCCAACCCGCAGGACGCCTGGACTATCCCTGCCCGGTTCTATACTGACCATCAGGCCTTCGAGCACGAACAAGAGAAAGTGTTTGCTAAAAGCTGGAATTGCGTCGCCCACAGTAGCGAGCTGGCAAAGCCCAATGATTATGTTACCCGGGAAGTGATTGGCGAGAACATCGTGCTGGTACGGGGTCGCGATAACGTGCTGCGCGCGTTCTACAACGTTTGCCCGCATCGTGGTCATCAGCTGTTGAGCGGCGAAGGGAAAGCGAAAAATGTAATTACCTGCCCTTACCACGCATGGGCGTTCAAACTTGACGGCAATCTGGCGCATGCGCGTAACTGCGAAAATGTCGCCAACTTCGACAGCGAAAAAGCGCACCTTACTCCTGTACGTCTGGAAGAGTATGCCGGATTCGTGTTTATCAACATGGATCCGAACGCGGGCAGCGTGGAAGAACAACTCCCAGGTCTTGCAGACAAAGTTATCGAAGCCTGCCCTGATGTGCATGACCTGAAGCTGGCGGCGCGCTTTACGACCCGAACTCCAGCCAACTGGAAGAATATTGTCGATAACTATCTGGAGTGCTACCACTGCGGCCCGGCTCACCCTGGTTTTTCCGACTCGGTTCAGGTTGATCGTTACTGGCATACTATGCACGGCAACTGGACGCTACAATACGGTTTCGCCAAACCGTCAGAGCAGTCATTTAAGTTCGAAGAAGGTGTTGATGCCGCCTTCCACGGTTTCTGGCTGTGGCCGTGCACCATGCTCAACGTTACGCCAATCAAAGGCATGATGACCGTTATCTATGAATTTCCAGTGGATGCAGAAACTACGCTGCAAAACTATGACATTTACTTCACCAACGAAGAGCTGACCGAAGAGCAGAAACAACTGATCGAATGGTATCGCAACGTCTTTCGTCCTGAAGATTTACGTCTGGTAGAAAGCGTGCAAAAGGGGCTGAAATCGCGCGGGTATCGCGGTCAGGGCCGCATTATGGCCGACACCAGCGGCAGCGGTATCTCCGAACATGGCATTGCCCATTTCCATAATCTGGTCGCGCAGGTGTTTCAGGAATAACCAGAGGCTGTAACGACAGGTTCCGGCGCATCGTTAAGCCGCGCCGGACAGATTTTTTAGGGAGTGCCGCAATGTCTGATTATCAAATGCAAGAAGTCCGGGTCAGTCGGATTGAGACCATTACCGCGCAGGTAAAACGCTTCACCCTAATGGCGACCTCAGGCCAGCCGTTGCCTGCGTTTCAGGGTGGCAGCCATATCATCGTGCAGATTCGCGATGGCGAGAATCTATACAGCAATGCGTACTCGCTGATGAGTTCACCCTTCGATACCAGCGCCTGGCAAATCGCCGTACGACTGGAAGAGGCGTCCAAAGGCGGCTCACGTTATCTGCATCAAAAGGTGAAACCCGGCGACACGCTCACGATTTCTACGCCTAACAATCTGTTCGCCCTCGCCCCTCAGGCACAACAACATCTGTTGATTGCCGGAGGTATCGGCATCACACCGTTTTTATCGCAGATCCCGGAGCTGGAACACTCTCAGGCAGAATGGCAGCTACATTATTGCTCTCCCAGTCAGGACAACTGCGCGTTTTATGACGAACTCCTGCAGCACCCCAGCGTCGATCGTATTCATCTGCATCTGTCAAGCGCAGGAACCCGCCTTGATTTATCTCGCCTGCTGGCCGATGTCGAACCCGGCACACATATTTACACCTGCGGGCCAGCAGTGCTCAACGATGCCGTCAGAGAAGCGGCTTCCCTCCATAGACTGGACAGCAATACGCTACATTTCGAACAATTTGCGCTGGAAGATAAAAGCGGTGATGCCTTTACCCTGGTGCTGGCGCGTTCAGGACGCGAGTTTGTGGTCCCGGAAGAGATGACCATTTTGCAGGTTATCGAAAATAACAAAGCCGCGCGCGTTGAGTGCCTGTGCCGGGAAGGCGTGTGCGGCACCTGCGAAACAACGATTCTTGAAGGGGAAGCGGATCACCGCGATCAGTATTTCAGCGACGACGAAAAAGCCAGCCAGCAGAGCATGCTCATTTGCTGCTCTCGCGCCAAAGGTAAGCGCCTGGTGCTTGATTTGTAGCGTTGCGCAGGCCGGGTTAGCAATGGCGCAACCCGGCGAGCCTGGTGACTTACTGCGGATATTCCTGCAGCAGCGCGTTGAGACGATCGGACATCAGTTCGCCACGCCAACCGGAAACCAACTCCGGCAGGGTCTGCTGCGGCTTTAATTTCCAGTGCCAGTTGAGTAGCTGGTTGATTTGACGGCGTGAAGCCAGCAGTTCGACGCTAAGATTATGCTCAGTACTCACCTCGGCAACCAGCGCCTTGATGGCTTTGAACGCTTTGCGGTATCCTGGCATATCCATCAAATTCAGCAGCGGCTGTGGCAGTGATTCTTCCGGTAAAGCCTGCGCTTTTTCTACCAGAGAAATCAGCGTTTTGCCATGGAAGCGAATTTCACTGCCGGAAAGGCCGAGGCTGTCCAGTTCACCCAGACTCCCCGGCATATAACGAGCGACCGACCACAGGTGTTCTTCACGCACCACAAAGTTCACTGCCAGATCGCGCTCACGTGCTTTACGCAGTCGCCAGTCGGCAAGCAGTTGCAAGCAGGCCAACTGCCGGGTACGCAGCTGCCAGGCGTTAGTGATATCGCGCCATGCGTCTTCAGGCGCCAGAACCTCCTGGCGACGCTGCTGCATTAAGCGGCATTCGTCCAGTGCGGCTGGCAGCCAGCCGCTGGCTTCAGTTTCAACCATCAGTTTTGTAGTGATCGGTAATAGATACCAGACATCAGCCGCCGCGTACTCACACTGACGCTCGGTCAGCGGTCTGGCCAGCCAGTCGGTGCGGGATTCGCTTTTGTCCAGCGCCACCCCCGTAAACTCTTCCACCATCGCGGCAAACCCCCACGACAGCGGACGACCGCAAAAAGCAGCCAGAATTTGTGTATCAATCAACGGCTGCGGCAGTTCGCCAAAAGCGTTGAGAAACACTTCCAGATCTTCGCTACCCGCATGCAGGAATTTGGTGATGGCAGTATCACGCAGAATATCGCGCAGCGGCGACCAGTCGGTGATCCCCTGCGGATCAATCAGAGCAACGTGTTTGCCATCAAACAGCTGGATCAGCCCCAACTGCGGATAATAGGTACGCGTGCGAACAAATTCTGTATCCAGGGCTATCGCCGGAAATTCACGGACGGCTTCGCACAGCGTGGCCAACGCGTCGTCCGTGGTGATCATTTGATAATTCAAATCGTGCTCTCTTAGGTTTGCGCCAAAAAAAACGCCGGATTACCCGGCGTTTTCTACTGGCTGACTTAACGCTCAGCCTTTATTGTCCACTTTGGCGCGCGCTTCGTCACGTAATTCTCGTCGCAAAATTTTACCGACGTTAGATTTCGGCAACTCATCGCGAAACTCCACCAGCTTCGGTACTTTATAGCCCGTCAGGTGACGACGACAGAAAGTGACCAGCGCTTCATCGGTTAACGAGGCGTCTTTCTTCACCACGAAAATTTTCACTGCCTCACCGCTGCTGCCAGACGGAACGCCAACCGCAGCCACTTCCTGCACGCCAGGGTGTTGCATAACCACGTCTTCAATTTCATTAGGGTAGACGTTAAAGCCGGACACCAGGATCATATCTTTCTTACGATCGACAATACGCAGAAAGCCTTCGTCATCCATCACCGCAATATCGCCAGTGTGCAACCAGCCGTCTTTGATGATTTCGTCAGTGGCGTCTGGTCGCTGCCAGTAGCCCAGCATCACCTGTGGACCTTTCACACACAGCTCACCCGGTTCTCCCGGTGGCACTTCGTTGTCGTCGTCGTCCACCAGCTTGACCTCAGTGGAGGGAACCGGTAAACCGATACTTCCGCTGTGGTAGTCAATATCGTGAGGGTTAACACTCACCAGCGGGGCGCACTCCGTCAGGCCATAACCTTCCAGAAGATACTGCCCCGTCAGCTTCACCCAGCGTTCAGCTACCGCTTGTTGAACCGGCATTCCGCCACCTGCCGAGAGATGCAGTGACGAGAAGTCCAGTTGCTGGAACTCTTTGTTATTCAGCAGCGCGTTAAACAGCGTATTGACGCCGGTCATCGCGGTAAACGGATACTTCGCCAGCTCTTTTACCAACCCCGGAATATCACGCGGGTTAGTAATCAGCAGGTTTT
Organism: Citrobacter sp. C13; assembly: GCF_014596815.2. NCBI lineage: Bacteria > Pseudomonadati > Pseudomonadota > Gammaproteobacteria > Enterobacterales > Enterobacteriaceae > Citrobacter > Citrobacter sp. C13. Next base: position 2,134,247 of record NZ_CP115024.1, on the reverse strand, counting down.
GACCGCCTAGCTCAATAAACAGCAGACAGTTCATCGTTAGCGCAAAAATGTGATACAGCGGTAACGCCGTCACCACCAATTCTTTACCCGGATGCAGCAACGGACCGTAGGTAGCATGAACCTGCTCAAGGTTAGCCAGCATGTTGCGGTGCGTGAGCATCGCGCCTTTCGCCACGCCGGTTGTCCCGCCGGTATATTGCAGGAACGCCAGATCTTCCGACACCACTTCGGGTTTCACATACTGCATGCGGTAACCGTTTTGCAGCGCACTGCGAAACGAGATGGCATCCGGCAGGTTATATTTCGGCACCAGCCGTTTGATATACTTGACGACAAAGTTAACCAGCGTTCCTTTGGCGGTCGACAGCTGATCGCCCATACGCGTCAGGATCACGTGTTGCACAGACGTTTTGTCGACCACCTTTTCCAGCGTATGAGCAAAGTTAGATACGATGACAATCGCCGACGCGCCGCTATCGTTGAGCTGATGTTCCAGCTCGCGAGGCGTGTAAAGCGGGTTAACGTTCACGACGATCATGCCGGCACGTAAAATCCCAAACAGTGCGACCGGATATTGCAGCAGGTTCGGCATCATCAGCGCGACGCGATCGCCCTTTTTCAGCCCCAGGCCTTGTTGTAAATAGGCCGCAAATGCCCGGCTCCGCTCTTCAAGCTTGCGGAAGGTCATCACCTCCCCCATGTTTACAAACGCGGGCTGATCGGCATACCGTCTTACTGAGTGTTCAAAGAGTTCCACCAGGGATTGATAACGGTCAGGATTGATCTCCGCAGGAACACCAGCGGGATAACGGTTAAGCCAAACCTTTTTCAATACATCACCTCTAAAATGCGTATTCGTCGTCATCACAACCCCAGGCAATAAACAAACTGTTAACATAATATTAACTCAGCGTACCAGTTTGTTTATTACACAACGACAAGGTTGCGAAGCACGTCACTATTTATTTTTCTTATATCCACGTTAATGCAGAAACAGCGGACGAGCCGCTGTTTCTTTTACCAATAAAACAAAGAGTTACTCTGTTACTATGGTCTGAACCTGTGCCGGGCCGGGATTGTACCAGCCCCATCCGCCGTAGCCACCGTAAGGCCAGCCACGCGCACCGTAGAACCAGGGGTCGATAGGCTGAGGCGGCATGATAATCTGCTGAGTAATATGCCAGCGTTTATAACCGGTTACCTGCATCAGCATGAATTTATACGGCGTATTACCGATTTTTCCGTCCACCGTACCGCTAATCGGACCGACGACGGTGACCAGTTGCCCGCGAAAATCCACCGGGTCGAGGAAGCCATTTACATCAGCATATATCCGCCCGCGAGAGGCTTCACCCAGCACTGGACGCGCACCACTATCGAGCGGAACGGTGGCAATTTCCAGACGGGATTTTCCCTGCTGGTTCTGAATATCCACCACTTTGCCGCCGAAACGCGCCTCCTGTCCGACATACAGCTGCGGCGCATTCATCACCCGCACCAGATCCTGCTGCGGCGTCGGGCTCGAACCTTTAATCGCATCCGGAATGGTGACGCAGCCGCTAAGCATTAACGCTAAGGCCCCCGCCAACACACCCTTTATTAACTGCTTTTGCACCGCCATATTGTGACTCCCTTTTCTTAGCTTCTGCCCGGCCTGTTCACAATGCTGTTCACTGACGACTGTAGGTCTTAGCCGGGGTTCTACTACTAAGATTCATTCTTTACCGGGAAGTTTCTTCCACGCCACGGTGTTACGTAAATAAACCGGTTCAGCGTGTTCGACCGCTACGGTCTTACCCGCAGCCAGCATTTGCGTGGCGACAGGCAGCATATCTTCAGCCGCAGGAAGCAGCACGTCACCATCGCTGAGCGTCAGACCGCTGTCTTTACCAAGCTCAGGCCAGGCCGGCCACCCCGTCCCGACAGTTACCCACTCTCCAGACAGCTGCAGTAAACGCTCATGTACCTGCTCGGGGGTTAACACCGCTTCGGTTTCTTCACCGTGCCAGTTACCGTTGTCATCACGCTGATATTCGGCCCAGTAGACTTCGCCCATTCGCGCGTCAATCGCCGCCAGTACGCGAGTCGCGCCCGACTTACGCCAGGCGCCCTGCGCCATGGTCGCCAGGGTGGAGACGCCGATCATCGGTAAGTTTGCGCCTAACGCCAGCCCCTGAGCAATGCCAATACCGATACGCACGCCGGTGAAACTGCCGGGACCGCGACCAAACGCCAGGGCGTCGATATCGGTTAACGTGAGATCGCCAGCGGCCAGGATTTCCTGAACCATCGGTAAAATTCGTTGGGTGTGTTCTCGTGGGCAAAGCTCAAAGTGAGCCTTGATAGTACCGTCATTCCACAGGGCAACAGAGCACGCCTCTGTGGCGGTATCGATAGCCAGAATTCGCATGGGTGTTTGTGATCAGATCAATAAATTTGGCGCGCATCTTACCACACTCCGTAACAAATTACTCAGCCGTTGGTATGGCAAGAAAGCGAACCGCGCGAGCAATGTCACGCGTCCGTGGAGCAGGTGGCAGACTCGCCAGGAAGGTGGCGCCGTATGGCCGCATAACCAGACGATTGTCGCAAATCACCAGCACGCCGCGATCGTCAGCATCACGTATCAGACGCCCTACCCCCTGCTTCAGGGTGATTACCGCATCCGGCAACTGGACGTCTTCAAACGGATCGCCGCCGCGCAGTCGACAATCCTCCATTCGGGCTTTTAACAGCGGGTCGTCCGGCGAGGTAAACGGCAGTTTATCGATTATCACCAGCGACAGGGTATCGCCGCGCACGTCCACGCCTTCCCAGAAGCTGCTGGTGGCAACCAGTAGCGCATTACCTGCGCTGACAAACTGCTGTAGCAGTTGTCCTTTGCTGGTTTCGCCCTGCAGCAGTACGGGAAGCGTCATAGTAGCGCGGAATTGTTCCGCCAGATCGCGCATCATCGCGTGCGAAGTGCACAGCATAAAACAGCGACCGTTGTTCGCTTCGATAATAGGTCGCAGCATGGATGCCAGCTGACGCGCAGCCCCCGGCTGGTTGGTTTGCGGGAGATTACGCGGTACGCACAGCAGCGCCTGGCGCGTGTAATCAAAAGGGCTCGGCAGCAGCATCGACTCGGCATCTTCAATACCCAGTCGTGCAGTGAAATGATGAAGGTCATCGTTTACCGACAGCGTCGCGGAAGTAAAAATCCAGCAGCCCGGCTTTTGTTCCATCACTTCTTTGAATTTATCCGCCACCGTAAGCGGCGTCAGCGCGAGGGTGAAATGGCGGGAGGTGCATTCATACCAGTAGCTGAAGCCTGGCTGGTTGATCTCTTTCAGGCGCTTCAGACGCGCACGATAAAGCGTGGCGCGCTCAAACGCGGCATCCAGCAACGCCGAACGCCCGAGAGACAGCTTCGCCACGTCATAACACAGCTCCAACGTGTCATCGAGCAGCAAAAACGCGCGCTGTACGCGCTGGTCGGCCAGCAGTTCCCGCAGGTTTCCGCGATAACCCGGCTCACCAAGCTGCAAGCGGAAGTCCTGAGCGCTTTGTGCAAGGCGATCGGCGCACTTTTGCAGCTGCTGAGTGTCTTTCAGCTCGGTGCGATAGGCAATGGTGATGTCTTTCGCCAGGTCTAACAGCTGGCGACTGGAGAGCGATTGACCAAAGTACTGGCTGGCGATATCCGGTAACTGATGCGCTTCATCGAAGATCATCACATCAGCTTCCGGGATCAGTTCGCCAAACCCGCTCTCTTTTACCACCATATCGGCGAGAAACAGATGATGGTTAACCACGACGACATCCGCATCCATCGCTTTTTTACGCGCTTTAACGACAAAACACTCTTTATACAGCGGGCAGTCGCTGCCCAGACAGTTGTCATTAGTGCTGGTCACCAGCGGCCAGGCCTGCGAGTCTTCCGCCACGCTGACGCAGGTGCTGATGTCCCCATCAAGGGTTTGATTTGACCAGGAGCGCAGCAGAATGACGTCGCTTAACGTTTGTACCGGCAAGTCGCCACCCGCCAGCGCCTGCTGTTCGAGACGTTCGAGGCACAGATAGTTTGAACGCCCTTTCAGCAGCGCCAGTTTACCGGTGAACTTCAGTGCTTTAGCGACAGTCGGGAGGTCGCGGCTGTATAGCTGATCCTGCAACGCCTTCGAGCCCGTGGAGACAATGACCTTCTTTCCGGCACGCAGCGCTGGGGCAAGATAAGCGTAGGTTTTACCCGTTCCGGTTCCGGCTTCTACCACCAGCGGTTGTGATTTTTCGATGGCATGACTGACGGCGATGGCCATCTGCCGCTGTGGTTCTCGCGGTTTAAAACCCGGTATCGCTTTAGCCAACTGACCGTCTGCTGCAAAATCGTCCGTCACACTGCCCCCTGTTCATTTGAACAGGGATTATGTCAGGCCAGCGGGTCTTTCGCCAGTTGAAGAGGTGACGTGGGCACAACATTATGGCAGTCTTGGCGCAACCCAAAGCTATTATGAAAAAACGTAAACGAGGAATGATTTATGACGATTGTGCGCATTGATGCCGAAGCGCGTTGGTCCGACGTGGTAATCCACAACAACACGCTGTATTACACCGGCGTGCCGGAAAATCTGGATGCAGACGCCTTTGAGCAGACGGCAAATACGCTGGCACAAATTGATGCGGTGCTGGAAAAACAAGGCAGCAACAAGTCACGTATTCTTGATGCCACCCTGTTTTTGGCAGACAAAAACGATTTTGCCGCCATGAACAAAGCCTGGGACGCGTGGGTCGTTGCTGGCCACGCGCCGGTACGTTGTACCGTTCAGGCCGGATTGATGAACCCGAAATACAAAGTTGAGATTAAGATAATCGCTGCAGTTTAAGCGGCGTTATTCGTCTTCATCTTCAAAACGCGCCACGATCCGCTCACCGGTATGACTGGCGCGTAACTCTTCAGCAACCAGAGCAATGGCTTGTCCGCTGCTCATCCCCTGTGACATCAGCTCCTGAATACGCTCTACCGCTTTTTGCTGCTGCTCATGACTGAGTGAAGGTAAACCTGCAAACATTGTTAACTCCTGCTAAATTGTCTGCGCTAATTATTTCATGCTACCGGGCAGTTAGCCAGTAGAGTAGCAACGAGTCAGGACTGATGAAGACGTTATCTCCCGCAGTAATCACATTACCCTGGCGTCAGGACGCCGCTGAACGCTATTTTTCGACATTAAGCCATCTGCCCTGGGCGATGCTGTTGCATTCAGGTCAAGCCGACCATCCGCATAACCGCTTTGATATTCTGGTGGCGGACCCCGTCACCACGTTGGTTACACGCGCTGAAGAGACCGTAGTGCAGAACGGGCACGCAATCACGCGCTCGCTTGATGATCCAATGACGGTATTACATTCCGCGCTAGCTGCACACAAGATTCACCCCGAGTATCACCCGGATCTGCCGTTTCAGGGCGGCGCGTTAGGTCTGTTTGGCTACGACCTTGGCCGACGCTTTGAATCTCTGCCGACTATTGCTGAGCGCGATATTACGCTACCGGATATGGCCGTTGGCATTTACGACTGGGCGCTGATTGTCGATCACCAGTTGCAGACTGTATCCCTGCTCAGCCATACCGATGTCGAGGCTCGCCTGAAGTGGCTCGATGCGCAACAACCGCCAACGCGTGAGCCGTTTACATTGACCTCGGCGTGGCAGTCCAATATGAGCCGCGCCCGGTACGGCGAAAAATTCCGCCAGGTGCAGGGCTATCTGCACAGCGGCGATTGTTACCAGGTCAACCTCGCGCAGCGTTTTCAAGCGCATTACGAGGGGGATGAGTGGCAGGCATTCGTCAAACTCAATCACGCTAACCGCGCCCCGTTCAGCGCGTTTATTCGTCTTGAGGAAGGCGTTATCCTCAGTCTTTCGCCGGAACGTTTTATTCTGCTGGAGAATCAGCATATCCAGACGCGTCCTATTAAAGGTACGTTGCCCAGGCTTGAAGATGCCGATGCCGATCGTGAGCAGGCCCGGCGGCTGGCGAATTCGCCGAAGGATCGTGCGGAGAACCTGATGATCGTCGATTTGATGCGTAATGATATTGGCCGCGTTGCCGTACCGGGTTCGGTACAGGTTCCGGAGCTGTTTGTCGTAGAACCGTTCCCTGCCGTTCATCATTTGGTCAGCACCATTACCGCACGTCTGCCAGAGTCATTACACGCCACCGATCTGCTACGCGCAGCCTTCCCCGGCGGCTCTATTACCGGTGCGCCGAAAGTGCGGGCGATGGAAATTATTGACGAACTGGAGCCACAAAGACGTAATGCCTGGTGTGGCAGCATCGGTTATCTGAGTTTTTGCGGCAATATGGATACCAGCATCACCATTCGCACGCTGACAGCCACAAACGGGCAAATTTATTGTTCCGCTGGCGGCGGCATAGTGGCGGACAGTCAGGAAGACGCTGAATATCAGGAAACATTTGATAAAGTGAATCGTATTTTGCACCAACTGGAGAACTGAGACGTGGAATACAGCAGCCTGACGCTTGATGATTTCTTATCGCGCTTTCAACTCCTGCGCCCGCAGGTCAATCATGCCGCGTTAAACCTGCGCCAGGCCGCCGTACTGATCCCCGTCGTGCGTCGTCCACAGCCGGGGTTGTTGTTAACCCAGCGTTCCGTTCACCTACGCAAGCACGCCGGACAGGTCGCCTTCCCCGGTGGGGCGGTGGATAGCAGTGATGCCTCGTTAATTGCCGCCGCCCTTCGCGAGGCACAGGAGGAGGTGGCGATCCCACCTTCATGCGTAGAAGTGATCGGCGTTCTGCCACCGGTCGACAGCGTGACCGGTTTCCAGGTCACCCCAGTGGTAGGCATTATCCCACCTAATCTGCCGTATCGCGCCAGTGAAGATGAAGTTTCAGCAGTGTTCGAAATGCCGCTGGCCCAGGCCCTGCATTTAGGTCGTTACCACCCGTTGGATATTTACCGTCGTGGCGATTCACATCGCGTATGGCTTTCCTGGTATGAGCAATATTTCGTCTGGGGAATGACTGCCGGAATAATTCGTGAGCTGGCGCTGCAAATTGGCGTCAAGCCCTGACTATACTTATCTTTACGCGCGCCATAGACAACTTGAAACTCAGGTCACAACATTAGTAAAACCGCGGTTATCTATTAGTTTAATTCATGTGAATAGTTAAGCCGATCGCCGCGTTCCCTCTTACACTATGCGCAGTTATAACATCGTTACTGGAAAGCCCAGTCGCCCTGTAGGAGTATTATCGTGATTAGTCTATTCGACATGTTTAAGGTGGGGATTGGTCCCTCATCTTCCCATACCGTAGGGCCTATGAAGGCGGGTAAACAGTTCGTCGATGACCTGGTCGAAAAAGGATTACTGGACAGCGTTACTCGTGTCGCCGTCGACGTGTATGGTTCACTGTCGCTCACGGGTAAAGGTCACCACACCGATATCGCCATTATTATGGGTCTGGCAGGCAATGAGCCTGCTACCGTGGATATTGATAGCATCCCCGGATTTATCCGCGACGTAGAAACGCGTGGACGCCTGCTGCTTGCGCAGGGTCAGCACGAAGTGGATTTCCCGCAGAATGACGGGATGCGTTTTCACAACGGCAACCTGCCGCTGCATGAAAACGGAATGCAGATCCATGCGTACAATGGCGAAACCGTCATTTATAGCAAAACCTACTACTCAATCGGCGGTGGATTCATCGTTGATGAAGAACATTTTGGTCAGGATGCCGCGGGCGAGGTCAGCGTGCCTTATCCGTTCAAATCCGCGACTGAAATGCTGGAGTACTGCAACAGCACCGGCCTGTCTCTCTCTGGCATGGCGATGCAGAACGAACTTGCTCTGCACAGCAAAAAAGAGATTGAAGAGTACTTTGGCCACGTCTGGCAAACCATGCAGGCCTGTATCGATCGTGGCATGAACACCGAAGGTGTGTTGCCGGGTCCGCTGCGCGTTCCTCGTCGTGCTTCAGCTCTGCGTCGTATGCTGGTTTCCAGCGATAAGCTGTCCAACGATCCGATGAACGTGATCGACTGGGTTAACATGTTCGCGCTGGCCGTTAACGAAGAAAACGCCGCAGGCGGTCGCGTAGTGACAGCGCCAACCAACGGTGCCTGCGGTATCGTGCCTGCGGTACTGGCCTATTACGATCATTTCATCGAGTCCGTCAGCCCGGATATCTATACCCGCTATTTCCTGGCGGCCGGTGCAATTGGCGCGTTGTACAAAATGAACGCCTCAATCTCTGGTGCAGAAGTAGGTTGTCAGGGTGAAGTGGGCGTAGCCTGCTCCATGGCTGCCGCTGGTCTGGCTGAACTGTTGGGCGCGAGCCCTGAGCAGGTGTGTGTTGCTGCCGAAATCGGCATGGAACATAACCTCGGCTTAACCTGCGATCCGGTTGCCGGTCAGGTACAGGTTCCGTGCATTGAGCGTAACGCCATTGCTTCAGTGAAGGCGATCAACGCTGCGCGTATGGCAATGCGCCGTACCAGCGCGCCGCGCGTCTCGCTGGATAAAGTCATTGAGACCATGTACGAAACAGGTAAAGACATGAACGCCAAATACCGCGAAACGTCACGCGGTGGCCTGGCAATCAAAGTTCAATGTGACTAATACTTAATTTTCGCCCATCTGCGACGGATGGGCGAATTTGCCCCCTCTCCCTCGTCTACTGTAATTTTCCCCACTACACTTGCTCTGTTGCTGTTGGCTTCTGTGACCAACGGCTTATCGGGCGGCCCGCATGCAAACAGCACAACGGATCATTAAAAATTATCGCCGGAATCGCTTAATCGTCTGCACAGTATGTGCACTACTGACGCTCATCCTCACATTAACTGTCCGATTTATTTCGGAGCGTAATTTAAATCACCGAAATATCGTCACCTTTGCCAACCATGCTGTAGAAGAACTGGATGACGTGCTTTTACCCTTGCAGACCGGACGTGATGTATTGCTGCCGTTAATTGGCCTCCCCTGCTCAGTGGCGCGTTTACCCTTAAGCAAACATGCCGCAAGACTGCAAACGGTGCGTTCTATTAATCTGATTCAAAGCGGGATCCTCTATTGCTCCAGCATTTTTGGGTATCGCAATGTCCCCATTCGTCAACTACAGCCCGAATTACCCAGCCGGGAACCGCAACTGCTGCTGTCTACTGACCATTCGCTGATTAAAGGGAGTCCGATTTTGACGCAGTGGTACCCGTCCTCTGCTGATGGTGAAGATGGCGTGCTGGAAATCGTCAATATTGATTTATTGTCGTCTATGTTGCTTGAACCCCAGCCGCCGCAGATCACCGATGCCAGCTTAACCGTTGGTAATCGGCATCTACTGTATGATCAAGGTGTGGTCGATACTCTGCCTAAGCTAAATGATGAAAAACGCTACCAGCTGTCATCTCAACATTTCCCGTTTACCATTAGCGTCACCGGCCCCGGTCCCAGTGAACTGGCGATTAAACATCTGCCAACACAGCTGCCGCTGGCGGTGATCCTAAGTTTATTAGTGGGTTACCTGGCATGGCTGGCGACCGCCAGCAGAATGAGTTTTTCCTGGGAGATTAATCTGGCCCTTGCTGCTCGGGAATTCGAGCTATTTTGCCAGCCGCTGCTTAATGCGCAAACCCAGCAATGCATGGGCGTGGAGATTCTTCTACGCTGGAATAACCCACGCCAGGGTTGGATCTCTCCGGAAGTGTTTATTCCCATCGCTGAGGAGCACAACCTGATTGTGCCGCTAACCCGTCATGTCATCGCAGAAACCATTCAGCAAAGACACGTTTTCCCGATGAGCAGTCAGTTTCATATTGGGATTAATGTCGCCGCCAGCCATTTTCGTAACGGCACGCTGCTAAAAGATCTTAATCAGTACTGGTTCAGCCAGCACCCAATCCAGCAGTTGGTTATCGAACTGACCGAACGCGATGCGTTACTGGATGTGGATTATCGGGTCGTACGCGAATTAAATCGGCTTGGCGTAAAACTGGCGATTGATGATTTCGGTACCGGTAACAGCTCGCTCTCCTGGCTGGAAAAACTACGCCCGGATGTGCTGAAGATCGATAAATCATTTACTTCGGCCATAGGAACAGACGCCGTGAACTCAACCGTCACAGACATCATTATCGCTTTGGGGAAAAAATTGAATATAGAACTGGTGGCGGAAGGCGTTGAAACCCAGGCGCAGGCTCAGCATTTGCGCCGACACGGCGTACATTTGTTGCAAGGTTTTTTGTACGCAAAGCCAATGCCGCTGCGTGATTTCCCAAAATGGCTGGCGGGCAGCACGCCGCCGCCCACCCGACATAACGGGCGACACAGTATGCCCGTCATGCCGTTTCGCTAAACCCGGTTACTCGTCTTCGTCGTGAGCGGGTTGTTCTTTAACAATGCGAACTAAATCCACACGATAGTCATTCGCTTCGACAATCGTAATGCTCAGCGGTGCGACTTCGATAACATCACCTACACGTGGAATATGGCCGTTAGCCGCAATGACTAAACCTGCCACCGTGGCGATGTCTTCGTCTTCATTCACTAACGTATCCACGTCCAGCGCCTGTTGCAACGCATGCAGATCGGTACCGCCTTTGACCAACCAACCACCTGCATCAGCAATAATTTCAGGTGTTTCATCGGCATCCGGGAATTCACCGGCAATGGCTTCTAATACGTCCAGCGGCGTGACCAGACCCTGTACTACGCCAAACTCGTTAGTGACGATAACGAAGCTACCGCGGGCACGACGCAGTACGCCTAACAGATTGATCGGGTCCAGCGTCTCCGGAACAACAATAGCCGGAGAAGCAGAGGCAATCGCCGCCACATCCACACCGTCTTCCAGCGCCACCAGCAGCTCTTTAGCACGCACGATACCGATGATCTCATCCAGTTCGCCACGACACACCGGGAACAGGCTGTGAGGTGAAGAGAGCAACTGCTCGCGAATTTCCGCCACGCTCAGGTCGGCATCAACCCAGCTGATTTCACCACGTGGCGTCATAATGCCGCGTAACGAACGCGACGCCAGGGAGAGGACGCCGTTGATCATATAGCGTTCTTCTTCCACAAACGCGCCTTCCGGGACAGGAACCGGCACCGGGTTATCGGATTCCATCTGCACGCTGGCCTGACGTTTACCGCCCATCAGACGCAGGATTGCATCGGCAGTACGTGCACGCAGCGGCAGCGTCGACTGGTGGCGAATAAAATTACGACGGGCAATCTGGTTAAACAGCTCGATGATGATCGAGAAACCAATCGCCGCATACAGATAACCTTTCGGAATATGGAAGCCAAACCCTTCGGCAACCAGGCTCAGACCAATCATCAACAGGAAGCTCAGACACAGCACCACCACCGTCGGGTGTTGGTTCACAAATCGTGTCAGCGGCTTAGAGGCCAGCAGCATCACGGCCATGGCAATCACTACTGCCGCCATCATCACTGGCAGATGGTTGACCATGCCGACCGCCGTAATCACGGCATCCAGCGAGAACACCGCATCGAGGATGACAATCTGCGTTACGACAACCCAAAAGCTCGCATACCCTTTCGTCTGCCCGGTATCATGTTCACGGTTTTCCAGCCGCTCATGCAGCTCTGTCGTAGCCTTGAACAAGAGGAAGATACCCCCCAGCAGCATAATCAGATCGCGCCCCGAGAACGCATAGTCCATTACCGTGAACAGCGGCTTTGTCAGCGTCACCATCCACGAAATCACGGACAACAAGCCCAGACGCATAATCAGTGCCAGTGACAAACCGATTAAACGCGCTTTATCACGCTGTTTCGGCGGCAGCTTATCAGCCAGGATCGCAATGAAGACCAGGTTATCAATACCCAGAACAATTTCGAGAACGACAAGCGTGAGCAAACCCACCCAAATCTGCGGGTCCATTAATAATTCCATGACAAGCTCCTGCTTAAGGAATGACCAAACTGCGCGCTGAGGATCTCAGGCGTTAAAGCGATATGCAGAGAAAATTTGTGGCAAAAAGTGCCAATCTGACAGGCTTGATACGGCCTGAAGGTGAAATGACGTCGGTGACGATCCATATGGTGGGCTACTGCCCTATACTCCTGAGTAATTAAACAGATGCTAAACATAACAGAGACAACCGGTTTTTAGCAAAGATTTACCTTCCTTTGCAATAAGTTGTTTCGGAGATATTTTACCCTTCGAAATTTCTTTTTATCGGAAGTTAAATTACGGATCTTCATCACATAAAATATTTTTTTCGATATCTAAAATAATTCACGAAAATCATAGGTTTTTCTTTGTAACCCTTATCTGAATCGATTCGATTGCGGACGACGATTCAAATACATCTTCACGTTGATGTGTTAACGATAATAAAGGAGGTAGCAAGTGACCATTGCTATTGTAATAGGCACACATGGTTGGGCTGCAGAGCAGTTACTTAAGACGGCAGAGATGCTGTTAGGCGAGCAGGAAAACGTCGGCTGGATCGATTTCGTTCCAGGCGAAAATGCTGAAACGCTGATCGAAAAGTACAACGCTCAGTTGGCAAAACTCGATACCAGTAAAGGCGTGCTGTTTCTCGTTGACACATGGGGAGGCAGCCCGTTTAACGCTGCGAGCCGCATTGTCGTCGATAAAGAGCATTACGAAGTAATCGCCGGTGTGAACATTCCCATGCTGGTTGAAACCTTCATGGCGCGTGATGACAACCCGAGCTTCGATGAATTAGTGGCACTGGCCGTTGAAACCGGTAGTGAAGGCGTGAAAGCGCTGAAAGCGAAACCGGTGGAAAAAGCCGCTCCTGCCCCCGTCGCGGCACCGAAAGCAGCAACCCCCGCGAAACCGATGGGGCCGAACGATTATATGCAGATCGGCCTGGCGCGTATTGATGACCGCTTAATCCATGGTCAGGTGGCAACTCGCTGGACCAAAGAAACCAACGTAACGCGCATTATCGTCGTCAGTGATGAAGTTGCCGCCGATACCGTGCGTAAAACGCTGCTGACTCAGGTAGCACCTCCGGGTGTGACGGCGCATGTGGTTGATGTCGCGAAAATGATCCGCGTCTACAACAACCCGAAATATGCAGGTGAGCGTGTGATGCTGTTGTTCACCAACCCAACCGACGTAGAACGTATCGTTGAAGGTGGTGTGAAAATTACCTCCGTAAACATTGGCGGTATGGCTTTCCGTCAGGGTAAAACGCAGGTAAACAACGCAATTTCTGTCGATGACAAAGACATCGAAGCCTTCAAGAAACTCAACGAACGCGGTATTGAGCTTGAGGCCCGTAAGGTTTCTACCGATCAGAAACTGAAAATGATGGATTTGATTGCCAAGGTGAAATAATTCCCTGGCATTTACTTAGTTTTCACACTTAAGTCTGTATAGCAATAGGAGAAGTACAATGGAGATTACCACTCTTCAGATTGTGCTGGTGTTCATCGTCGCATGTATCGCGGGTATGGAGTCGGTACTCGATGAATTTCAGTTCCACCGTCCGTTGGTGGCCTGTACGCTGATTGGCGCCGTTCTCGGGGATATGAAAACCGGTATCATCATCGGTGGTACCCTGGAAATGATCGCCCTGGGCTGGATGAACATCGGTGCTGCGGTTGCACCAGATGCCGCGCTGGCCTCAATTATCTCTACCGTTCTGGTTATCGCGGGTCACCAAAGCATTGGTGCCGGTATCGCGCTGGCTATCCCACTGGCAGCAGCAGGCCAGGTACTGACCATTATCGTTCGTACTATCACCGTAGCATTCCAGCACGCAGCGGATAAGGCGGCCGAAAACGGTAACCTGACGGCGCTCTCCTGGCTGCACGTATCCTCTCTGTTCCTGCAGGCTATGCGTATCGCTATCCCGGCGGTAATCGTAGCGATTTCTGTTGGTACCAGTGAAGTTCAGAGCATGCTTAACGCCATTCCGGAAGTCGTAACCGGTGGTCTGAACATCGCAGGCGGTATGATCGTAGTGGTTGGTTATGCGATGGTCATCAACATGATGCGCGCAGGCTATCTGATGCCATTCTTCTACCTCGGCTTCGTCACCGCGGCATTTACTAACTTCAACCTGGTTGCTCTGGGTGTGATTGGCGCAGTCATGGCCATCCTCTACATTCAGCTGAGCCCGAAATATAACCGCGTAGCCGGTGCACCTGCTGCGGCGGCTGGCAATAACGATCTCGATAACGAACTGGACTAGCAGGTGAGCGAAATGGTTGATATGACTAAAACTACCACCGAGAAAAAACTCACTCCGAGTGACATTCGTGGCGTGTTCATTCGTTCTAACCTGTTTCAGGGTTCATGGAACTTCGAACGTATGCAGGCGCTGGGTTTCTGTTTCTCCATGGTACCGGCGATCCGCCGCTTGTACCCGGAAAACAACGATGCACGTAAGCAAGCGATTAAGCGTCACCTGGAATTCTTTAACACCCATCCGTACGTAGCGGCTCCAGTACTGGGCGTTACGCTGGCAATGGAAGAACAGCGTGCAAACGGCGCAGAGATTGACGATGGTGCCATCAACGGTATCAAAGTTGGTCTGATGGGTCCGCTGGCAGGCGTCGGTGACCCGATCTTCTGGGGTACCGTTCGTCCGGTATTCGCCGCACTCGGCGCAGGTATCGCGATGAGCGGTAGCCTGCTGGGGCCACTGCTGTTCTTCATCCTGTTTAACCTGGTTCGTCTGGCAACCCGTTATTACGGTGTGGCATATGGCTACCGTAAAGGTGTCGATATCGTTAAAGATATGGGCGGCGGCTTCCTGCAGAAACTGACTGAGGGGGCGTCAATCCTCGGCCTGTTTGTCATGGGAGCATTGGTTAACAAGTGGACGCACGTAAACATCCCACTGGTGGTTTCTACTATCACCGGTCAGGATGGTCAGACTCGTGTTACCACCGTGCAGACTATCCTTGACCAGCTGATGCCGGGTCTGGTTCCTCTGCTGCTGACATTCGCCTGTATGTGGCTGCTGCGTAAGAAAGTGAACCCGCTGTGGATCATCGTTGGCTTCTTCGTCATCGGTATCGCGGGCTACGCTGTCGGACTGCTCGGCCTGTAAGACTGTTGTACATCACCGGGGGCTTGCCCCCGGTTTTTCTATTTAGAGGGTTGAGGATTCATGACTATCACGGACCTGGTGCTGGTTCTATTTATCTTTTCGCTGCTGGCGTATGCCATTTACGATCAGTTCATCATGCCCCGCCGTAATGGCCCTACTCTGCTTACTGTCGCCCTGCTTCCCCGCAGCAGAGTCGACAGCGTTATCTTCCTTGGCTTGGTAGCTATTCTTATCTACAACAACATCACCAGCCACGGCGCGCAATTTACCACATGGTTATTATGTGCACTGGTATTGATGGGGTTGTATCTGTTCTGGATCCGTACGCCAAAAATCATCTTCAAGCAGAAAGGTTTTTTCTTCGCCAACGTCTGGATTGAATATAACCGCATTAAAGAGATGAATTTATCTGAAGACGGTGTATTAGTGATGCAATTAGAACATCGAAGATTGTTGATTCGCGTACGAAATATAGACGATCTTGAGAGAATATATAAACTTTTAATTTCAAATCAATAAGTTATAAATATAGCCTGAACTATGTTTTTTATATATCAGCATAAAAATAAACATAGCCAAGGCTATATTTCACTGTCCGCAATGTTATTTATTTTAACGTTTTATTTAAAAATAAATCTAAATGAAAATCGTTTTCAATTAGAAGTCAAATATTATTTCTGCGTTTCTTGTTTTATATTCTCAAAATATGTTAAGGTTGCGCCCGTCGTTGGGGAGTAGCCGATTTCCAGACTCCGGAAATGTACGTGTCAACATACTCGTTGAAAAACGTGGCGCGTACGGACTGAACTTACAGGTTCAGTCAGGCGAGACCATAGGCACATCAACTGCAATGCATATTTGAATGGCGCTGTATTTACAGTGATTCCAGCTTATGTGCATGGTTACTGGGGGCAGTGATGTGTTTTATGGATACCCCGGTCAGGACGCTGTTATGAATCTCACCGCTACCGTTTTTCTCGCTTTCGGCATGTCGATGGATGCTTTCGCCGCATCAATTGGCAAAGGCGCCACCCTGCATAAACCCAAATTTTCTGAAGCATTGCGCACCGGTCTGATATTCGGCGCAGTTGAAACACTTACGCCACTGATTGGCTGGGGCATGGGGATGCTGGCCAGCAAATTCGTGCTGGAGTGGAACCACTGGATCGCCTTCATTCTGCTGATCTTTTTAGGCGGGCGAATGATAATCGAAGGTTTTCGCGACAACGGTGATGAAGATGAAGAGCCGCAGCGCCGTCATGGTTTCTGGCTGCTGGTTACCACCGCCATTGCCACCAGTCTTGACGCAATGGCCGTCGGGGTGGGTCTGGCTTTCCTGCAGGTCAACATTATTGCCACCGCTCTGGCCATCGGCTGCGCCACATTGATAATGTCCACGCTCGGCATGATGATCGGTCGTTTCATTGGCCCGATGCTGGGCAAACGAGCAGAAATTTTGGGTGGAGTGGTACTGATTGGTATCGGTGCCCAGATCCTCTGGGCACACTTCCACGGTTAATTCAGGCGCTGCCAGACATGAATACTAAAGTCGGTCTGGCAGTCAAACGTCGTTTTCCCCGCTAACGTTTCCCACACTTCCGGCTTTGCCCGCCAGGCGAACGGCGTCATTTGCAGTAAGGCAACGGCCTCGCTGCCCTGAAGCTGCATCTGATACCCCAGCGCAATACTCTGTTGCAGAACAAAACCGTCCAGTTGCTCAGTATGGGGCGCATGCAAACGCACCTCATCATAAATCAGCCCTTTCAGTTCCATTAAATGACGCGGTCCCGGCGTGGCGGTGATAACCCATCCCCCCGGTTTAACCACGCGAGCCAGCTCTTGCGCTTTACAGGGCGCATAGATCCTGATGATGGCATCCATTGACTCGTCTGCGAACGGCAGACGATGGCTGGAGGCAACGCAAAAGGTCACCTGCGGATAGCGTCTGGCTGCGGCTTTAATTGCCACTTTGGAGACGTCAAGACCAAAGGTTGTACAGCCCGCCAGCGCGTCGGCAAATGCATGGGTGTAATACCCTTCCCCACAGCCAATATCCAGGATCGCTGCATCTTCTGAAGTCGACTTCTCTTTCAGCACATTCACAATCGCATCACGCAACGGTTGATAGTGCCCGGCATCAAGAAATGCCCGTCGCGCCTGCATCATCTCAGCGCTGTCACCCGGATCGCGCGATCGTTTATGCTGAACCGGCAGTAAGTTGACATACCCTTCTTTCGCCACGTCAAACTGGTGCCGCCCGGGGCAGACAAAACTGTTATTCGCTTGAGTAAGAGGCTGGTGGCAAAGAGGACAGGAAAACGACATGACAACTCCGGCAGGTGACTTAAGGGCGCAAGTGTAACGCGAATTGCGCCCTGGGAAAATAACTTACAGCGACGGCGAGGATACGTTGCTGCCGTGCATCACCAGCAGATGATCGGAGTCAGCAGGCATGCCATCCGGTTTAACGTTCTCCAGACGCAGGACATCACCCATTATCTGGCTGAAGACAGGCGCAGAGACAGCCCCACCATAATAAGCACCGTTTTGCGGATTATTGATGACGACAACCAATGCGAATTTCGGGTCGCTCGCTGGCGCAACACCTGCCGTGTAGGCCACGTATTTATCGACATACTTACCGTCATCACCAATTTTCTTTGCCGTTCCTGTTTTAACCGCCACGCGATAATCTCTGACCGCGGCTTTAGTTCCCCCACCACCGGGTAACGCAACGCTTTCCATCATATGTTCAACCTGGTGAACCAGCGCCTCCGGCATCACTCGGGTACCGATTACCGGCGGGTCAATACGGGTAATCGAAAGGGGCCGATAGATACCAAAACTACCAATGGTTGCATATACGTGCGCCAACTGCAGCGGCGTTACCATTAATCCATAACCAAATGCAAAGGTCGCGCGATCCAAATCGCTCCAGTAGCGGCGTTGAGGCATTAAACCGCTACTTTCACCGGTTAATCCCAGTCCGGTTGGGTCGCCAAAACCAAAGCTTTTATAGGTATCCAGCAATTTTTGGACAGGCATAGCCAATGAAAGGTGCGACACGCCGGTATCGCTCGATTTCTGTAAAATCCCGGTCAGCGACAGTTCCGGGTAAAATCCGACGTCGCGAATGCGATGTCCATCAAGGTAAAAAGGATGGGTATCAATCACGCTGTCGGGTTGTACTATCCCCTGCTGGAGTGCAGTCATGATCACCAGCGGTTTAACGGTTGAACCGGGTTCAAACGTATCGCTAATTGCACGGTTACGAAAATCATCCAGTACCGCGCCATCACGATTATTGGGGTTGAAGTCAGGAAAGCTCGCCATGGACAGTATTTCACCGGTAGCAATGTTGACCAGCACTGCGGCTCCTGATTCCGCTTTATTCCACGTAACGGCATTGTCCAACGCATCTTCGGTGACCGTCTGCAGACGCTCGTCGATGCTGAGCTGTAATTCGTGTGCAGGTACAGGCGTAACTTCGGTGATATTTTCGATGACATGGCCAAATTTGTCTTTACGTACCAGACGGGAGCCAGGTTTACCCATCAGCTGGTTATTAAAGCTCTTTTCCAGCCCTTCAATGCCTTGTCCATCAATGTTGGTAAAACCAATGAGATTCGCCGCTACGTGGCCTGCGGGATAGAACCGGCGGGATTCCTCGCGCAGGTTGATGCCCGGGAGATTAAGATCATCGACCCACTCAGCCTGCTGAGGGGAAATTTGTCGTGCCAGATAAATAAAACGTCCGCCAGGATTACTGTTAACGCGTTCCGCCAGCGTACTAAGTGACAAATGCAGAGTCCTTGCCAGAGCCTGCCAACGTTCGTTGTAACCCACGCCTCCCTTGCTGATGATGGTCTTAGGATCGGCCCATACGGCGTTAACCGGAACACTTACCGCCAGCGGTCGCCCTTCTCTATCGGTAATCATCCCGCGCGGCGAGGCAATAGTTACCTCACGTAACGAACGCATGTCTTCCTGTTTCACCAGACTCGTCGGCGTGACAATTTGCAGCCACGCAACCCGACCCAGCAGCAATCCCAGACTCAATAATATTGCCACACAAAGCAGGGCAAAACGTACGGGAGTAAAATTGCGCGCGTCGCCGTCGTTTTTCTTTTTCACCTGGTCTCCAGCAAGATAGTTTTTCAGGTGTCTGATTTAACGAGAAATGTCGTAAGAAAGCGGGTAAAACTATGCTACGAACATCACGCCTTTGCAACAAAGCGCTAATGGAAGGGCATTTAGAAATATTTAGACGTATTTTGAATTAAAAAGCCCCGCATAGGCGAGGCTTTATATCTGAGATGGTTGCGCATATGCGCTTCAAATCAGTGGTGTCGATCAGATAGCTGTTACGTTAACAGCAGCCGGACCTTTCTGGCCGTCCTGAATTTCGAACTCAACGTTCTGGCCTTCAGCCAGAGTTTTGAAGCCGTTACCCTGGATAGCGGAGAAGTGTACGAACACGTCTTTGCTGCCATCAGCCGGAGTAATGAAACCAAAACCTTTAGACTCGTTGAACCACTTAACTTGACCTTTAATCTTTGCCATTTGCAAAATTCCTTAGAGTATTTTCTTCGCCCGCAGGCATAACATAGATAAAACTGAGACATTACTGCTTGAGGCACTAATATAAGGTTCGGCAGAGAAGCGGTATTCAACGTCAACGTGTTTACTCAGGACTTCTTTACTGAAAATGCCACACATAAACAGAACTGTACCTCGTTTAACCCAAAACGTGTTATCACATACAACGTTAATAATGGCAAGCCATTTTTAAACGTGTCTCGATCGGTCGCACAAATCCCGTCGTTCATCAAACAGCAACTGCACAGTTATGCGCCACACCGAGTAGTGTTATATTCCCGCCGCTCGCCCCATCCCCCGCCTGGCTTGCACCATTGCCGGGACATTTCTACCATAGCTCAATAGCTTCGGTTATTCCAGATTAGCTGTTACAGGGTGTGCCGGATATCATTTTTTATGCTTAGTAATGCATAAAATGTCACAAGCGTAAAAATGAGATCCGCCTTCTGCTTTTGCACCAAAATAATGAAAGAATGATGACAATGCACAAAAAAAGTAAGAGAAACGTTTCGCTGTTAATAAAACGATCGCTATCACAAAAATGACATAATCATATTTTTATCGTATGGGAAATTATATTTATATCAGACCGGGGATAAGATATTAATTGGTTGGAGCATCTGAAAATACTGAGTTTACACGCGTATCAGAGTGCTAATTACACGACATGTGCAGAAGAAAATAATCTGGCACGTTGGCGACAGGATGAAGCATCTGAGAACAAAAGCAACAGATCTTCACCCTGTCATACCGCTTTTAACGCTCAGCTACCAGGCGGATGATGTCATCATCTTCATCCTTCGCTGTGACCGCAGCAGGCCCTGCCGCTTTTTCAGGTTCGTTAGCTTCGCAAAGGCGACGGAGCAATGCGTTCTGTCTTTTTTGTTGATCTAACAATGCTTCGAGCAGCTCAATCTGCTCATTAGTACGCGAACTTGCCCGATTGACGAAAAACCACAGTACAAGCCCGACAACCAGAATCACCACCGATACAGCCAAAGACGCCAAACTCAACGCGCCAGAATTCAAAACTTCGTTCATTTTACCACCTCAATGTAGACAGCGTAGTTTACCACTGCCGCACAAGAAGGTAATCAACTGTGGCAAAAATGCGCTTACCAGGGAATAAATTTATTAATGGCACAAATACCGCTGAAAAATTGTACATCCTGATCGCACATGATGTTGAACACTTGCGCCCACATCAGTATGCATACCAGCACGACAACTATCAGCACCACCCAGCGAATTTTTTTCACTCCAGCTCCACTCTTCGAATCTACATCTTATGTCTATAAATTATCATGCGTTACCTAAACCCAGCGTTAACTGTATCGGCATTCAATCTTTTTAGGAATGATTCACTTGTTTCATCCCATGTACAGGCTAATCTAATAATAACGAGAAAAGATAAGAGGTTGTAATGCGTCTGATAATCCGCGCTATTGTGTTGTTAGCTCTGGTTTGGATCGGTTTATTACTGAGCGGCTACGGAATTTTGATTGGAAGTAAGGAGAATGCAGCGGGTCTGGGCTTGCAATGCCAATATCTGACCGCCCGCGGAACCAGCACCGCGCAATACGTCCACACAAACAGCGGTATCATTGGCCTGTCGGATTGTCCTTTGTTAAGAAAAAGTACGGTCATTATTGATAACGGTTAATATAGCAACAATACATACGCTACGTTATTTGCACCAACTAACTTTATGACTGTTCATAAAAAACCCCAGATACAAAAATACCTGGGGTTTTTACGTTGACGCTATTACGTCAGATTAGAACGGATAGTCGTTATAACCCATTTGTTCTGAAATTTTACGCGCAGCCGTATGCAGCATCGCCACATACTCGTGCAAACGTTCTTCTGAGAAACGCAGCGTCGGGAATGAAATACTCAAGCCCGCAATTACTACACCGAAACGGTCAAACACCGGCACACCGATGCAGCGCAGACCTTCTTCCTGTTCTTCGTTGTCTTCACCGTAGCCCTGCTCACGGACTTTATCCAGCAGTACCAGCAGTTCATCAGTATTGGTAATAGTACGGTCGGTGCTGCGTTTGTACTCAATACCGTCCAGAATTTGCTTCACTTCATCGCGGTCACGCCATGCCAGCAGAACTTTACCGATAGCCGTGCTGTACAGTGGATTACGGCGACCTACGCGAGAATACATGCGCAGATTGTACATGGAGTCGATTTTATGAATGTAGACGATGCTGTCTTCATCCAGTGCGCCAAGGTGTACTGTCTCTTTGGTCAGGCGCGAAAGTTCGCGCATCTGAATATCAGCGCTACGGATAAGATCGACGTTTTGCAACGCGCGAGCACCCAGCTCGAATAGTTTCAGGGTCAGTGAGTATTTCTCAGATTCCCCTTCTTGTGCCACATAACCCAGCGTTTTCATGGTCTGCAAAAAGCGATAAACGGTGCTTTTTGACATCATGACGCGTTGCGACAACTCGGTAATACCAATTTCGCGCTCTTCACCCAGCGCCTGCAGGATGCCAAAAACCTTCAGCACGGAAGATACAGAATCGGGTTGTTTATCCAGATCTGCGATTGCCATTTATCACCCCTTTCGAGTGTTTTATAAAAATCAGAACCGGTTTTTATTATAATTTCACGTATCAGCCCTCGCAATCGCTCTTTGCTTACTTAGTTACAAATCTGCGACCTAACGCCTGAATATCAATGCTAAAATTATTATTCTCATCATAAATTCCGACAATATTGACTTCCTATGGAAAAAACTCAGACCGATGGTCTGCCATTGCCCCAGCGATATGGCGCAATTTTAACCATTGTTATTGGCATCTCTATGGCAGTACTCGATGGCGCAATAGCGAACGTTGCCCTCCCCACTATCGCCACCGATCTTCAGGCCTCACCCGCCAGCTCAATCTGGATTGTGAACGCCTACCAAATTGCGATCGTTGTTTCGCTGTTATCGCTCTCTTTTTTAGGTGATATGTTTGGCTACCGACGCATTTATAAGTGTGGTCTGGTCGTGTTTCTGTTGGCATCGCTGTTTTGTGCCTTGTCAGACTCGCTACATATGCTGACGTTAGCGCGCGTGGCTCAGGGGTTTGGCGGCGCGGCGCTGATGAGCGTTAATACGGCATTGATCCGACTCATTTATCCTCAGCGCCAGCTTGGCCGCGGAATGGGTATTAACTCCTTTATTGTGGCAGCCTCCTCGGCAGCGGGTCCGACTATTGCGGCGGCAATTCTCTCTATTGCCTCGTGGAAATGGCTATTTCTGATTAACGTCCCGCTGGGGATCATCGCCCTGCTACTGGCTATGCGTTTTTTGCCCCCCAATTCTTCACGTGGCAATAAACCGCGCTTTGATCTGCCCAGCGCAGTAATGAACGCCTTAACATTCGGTTTGTTAATCACGGCACTCAGCGGGTTTGCACAGGGACAGTCGCTAAAATTGATTGGTGCTGAACTGGTGGGGCTTCTCGTGGTAGGGTTTTTCTTTATCCGCCGCCAACTCGCATTGCCAGTACCGTTATTGCCGGTTGATCTGCTACGCATTCCGCTGTTTTCACTCTCTATTTGCACCTCAATCTGTTCATTCAGCGCACAAATGCTGGCAATGGTTTCTCTCCCCTTTTTCATGCAAACGGTTCTCGGGCGCAGCGAGGTTGAAACGGGCCTGCTACTGACGCCGTGGCCGCTGGCAACCATGGTGATGGCCCCACTGGCGGGATATCTGATTGAACGTGTTCATGCGGGTCTGCTGGGCGCGCTGGGCATGGCAGTAATGGCGTGTGGGCTGTTTTCGCTGGTGTTGCTGCCCGCATCACCTTCTGATTTTAATATCATCTGGCCAATGATTTTGTGCGGTGCGGGTTTTGGCTTGTTCCAGTCACCGAATAATCACACCATCATCACCTCCGCGCCGCGTGATCGTAGCGGAGGCGCGAGCGGTATGCTCGGAACGGCGCGTTTACTGGGCCAGAGTACCGGGGCCGCACTGGTTGCGCTGATGCTAAATCAGTTTGGTGACAGCGGAACACACGTCTCGCTGATAACAGCGGGTATTCTGGCTTCGCTGGCCGCAATCGTGAGTGGCTTACGTATCACACAACCGCGAGTTCAGGCATAAAAAAAGCGCGTCTGTCGACGCGCTTTTTATTTTTAGTCTGCTGCCAATTATTTCAGGTATTCACCGCTGCGCAGCGCTTCAATACGTTTGTCCAACGGCGGGTGAGTCATAAACAGCTCACTCAACGATTTGGATTTACCGTTGATGCAGAACGCCATCATGCTGGTCGCTTCCTGCGGCTCATAGCTGGTTTTCAGGCGCTGTAGCGCGGCGATCATTTTTTCACGACCCACCAGTTTCGCTGAGCCTGCATCCGCATGGAATTCACGATGACGTGAGAACCACATCGTAATAATGCTCGCCAGAATACCAAATACCAGCTCCAGTACCGTCGCTACCGCAAAGTAGATTAACGGGTTACCGTTACTACCCTCTCCCTCATCGCGGTTACCGCCCATAAACCCAGCGGCAATCTGCGCCAGAATACGTGAGATAAAGATAACGAAGGTGTTCACCACACCCTGAATTAGCGTCATGGTAACCATATCGCCATTAGCAATGTGGCTGATCTCATGCGCGATAACCGCTTCGGCTTCATCCGGACTCATGTTTTGCAACAGGCCAGTACTTACAGCCACCAGCGAGGCATCCCGGCGCGCACCGGTAGCAAACGCGTTAATATCTGGCGCATGGTAGATTGCAACCTGCGGCATAGCGATCCCGGCCTGGCGGGCCTGGTTCGCAACTGTATTCATCAGCCAGCGTTCTCTTTCATTGCGAGGCTGTTCGATCACTTCCCCGCCAACGGACTTTAACGCCATCCATTTGGACATCAGCAACGAAATGAAGGAACCACCAAAACCAAACAGCAGTGCCATGATCAACAAGCCTTGAACGCTGCTTGACTGAATCCCTGTCAGGCTCAATACCAGCCCGAAAACGACCATCACAGCCAGGTTCGTCAGCAGGAAAAGCGCGATTCGCATCATAATTTTCTTTTAACCTCAATTTAACAAAACGCACTATGCGATTACCCATATCGTATGGGTCTTATGACTATTTTCAAGCATCCATAGGTGCTAAGTCACCAGAAAGACACAACTTTACATTTTATCGTATCAGACTGACGTCTTCATGCACTTGTTAAAAAAACAGGCACAATTTCTTGTGCCTGTTCGAGGTTATTGACTGGTTGCGGGCTGTTCCGCTGGCTTTTCTTTTTCAAGATGCGCCAGGTCGAGCGCGATTTTTACCGTTTCATCCAGGTATGGATCCGGCTCCTGGTAATCCTTCGGTAGATCGTCCAGTTTCTTCAGCAGCGGTTTGCCTTCACGCTTGAACCGATCGTTAATACGCGCCAGACGCATTGCGTCATCTTCGTTATTCTCTTTTTCACGCTGAGCGTAATTCAGAGAAGCGATGTTGCGCTTATCCTTCATCGCATTGAAACGCGCAATGTCCTTCATGATGTACTGGAACTCAGGATCGTTCGCAATACGTGCATTGTGCTCTTTCAGCAATTCAGGTCCGAACGGCGTCAGATTATCTGACTTGGTGTAGGTCGCCGCATCAATGCTGTCCCACGGCAGCGCGTTATCTTCAAACTTCTCGCCAGTTTCAGTTTCTTCATTACCTGTCGGCATGATGATATCCGGCGTAACACCCTTACGCTGCGTGCTGCCACCGTTTACGCGGTAGAATTTCTGGATCGTGTACTGAACAGAACCCAGCGCAGGCCATTCCGGACGCAGCATCTGATCGTAAATACGGTTCAGGGAGCGATACTGCTGAACGGTGCCTTTACCGAAGGTGGGTTCACCAACGATCAGCGCTCGGCCATAATCCTGCATTGCCGCAGCGAAAATCTCTGAAGCTGAGGCGCTGAAGCGATCGACCAATACCACCAGCGGGCCTTTGTAGTACACAACGCCGTCGGTATCACTGTCTTCACGCACTTTACCGTTATTGTCACGAACCTGAACCACCGGGCCGGAAGGAATGAACAGACCGGAAAGCGAAACCGCTTCGGTCAGCGCTCCACCGCCGTTGGTACGCAGATCTATGATGATACTGCTGACGTTCTGTTTTTCCAGTTTCTGCAACTGGACTTTGACATCATCAGTCAGGCCTACATAGAAGCCAGGAATATCCAGTACGCCAACTTTTTCTTTGCCGACGGTTTTCACGGACATTTTAACGGCGCGGTCTTCGAGACGGATACGTTCACGCGTTAGCGTCACGGTGCGCGTCTTGGTACCTTTACCGGCAGGCAGAATTTCAAGGCGTACCTTGCTGCCTTTAGGCCCTTTGATCAGTGCCACGACATCATCCAGACGCCAGCCAATCACATCGACCATGCCCTTGCCCGTCTGTCCGACGCCGACAATACGATCGCCAACGCTGATCGCTTTGCTCTTGGCTGCCGGACCACCTGCCACCATGGAGTTAATGACGGTGTAGTCATCATCCATCTGCAGAACCGCGCCAATACCTTCCAAAGACAAGCTCATTTCAGTATTGAACTGCTCGGTATTGCGCGGAGAGAGATAGTTAGTATGCGGGTCGATTTCACGGGCGAAAGCTGTCATCGCCAGTGAGAACACATCTTCGCTGTTGGTCTGTGCCAGACGGCGAATCGCAAATTTGTAGCGGCGCGTCAGCGTTTCGCGGATTTCCGCATCGGTTTTACCGGTCAGCTTCAGGCTGAGTTCGTCAAATTTAACCTTGCCGTCCCACAGCGCATTAAGCTCTGCTTCGCTCTTCGGCCACGGCGCTTTGCTTCGGTCGAGGTTAAAGGTGTCGTTACCGGTGAAATCCATTGGACGTGCCAGTACGCTTAATGCGTACTGATAACGTTCAAATCGGCGTTTTTGCGCCAGATTATAGAGATCGTAAAAGACATCCAGCTTGCCGGTGCGCAGTTCATCGCCGAGGACCGTTTTCTTTTTTGCATACTGTTCGATATCGCTCGCCAACAGCACGTTGTGGCTGTAGTCGAGCAAATTCAAATAGCGGTCAAAAATTTTTGCCGAAAACGCCTGATCCAGATCGAACTGGCGATAGTGTGATCGCGTAAAACGCGACGTCACACGTTCGCTTACCGTCGCATGCTGGGTTTCTTCCTTTAAAACGGGGATTTGATCGGCACGCGTGATGTCTTCCACAGCAAGTGCCTGGCCTGCTAATGCAAGCAGACCAGCTAACGCAGTAAGCCTAAAAAAAGTGTTCATGCCAGGCCTGGCCTCCGTTTCAGAACACCAGGTGTTCTGCGCGTACAATCAAAGACATACCCGAATTCAGCTGTACACGGACGCCATCTTTGG
Source organism: Citrobacter sp. C13 (assembly GCF_014596815.2). Taxonomy (NCBI): domain Bacteria; kingdom Pseudomonadati; phylum Pseudomonadota; class Gammaproteobacteria; order Enterobacterales; family Enterobacteriaceae; genus Citrobacter; species Citrobacter sp. C13. Next base: position 2,107,199 of record NZ_CP115024.1, on the reverse strand, counting down.
TGATTTCTAATACGGTGGCATCCATCGCATTATTTCCTGCTTTCACCTTCAGAGACTGCCCTACCGTCAGTACTGAAATATCAGATACCGGGGTATGCTGTTCTTCGCGAGGAGCACGCGGTGCTTTTGCTGCTGGTTTTTCAGCGCGAGGTTTACGCTCAGCACCTTCTTTACGACGCGGTGCAGGACGCGGCTTACGCTCGCGACGCGGTGCGTCTTCTTTTTCACCGGCGGCAGCGGCCGCTTCGCGTTTTTTCGCCTGTTGCTCTGCGCGTTGCGCCTGAACACGGGCTTTAGCTTCTTCCAGCTGTTTGCGAGCATGTTCAACATGTTGTTCATCCAGCTCACCACAAGGGTTGCCGTCGAGATCAACACGCGTTGCGCCCAATTTAACGCCATACAGATAGCGCCAGCTTGAAGTATAGAGACGTAAGGCAGAACGGAGCTGAGTCTTGCTGAGGTTCATTTCACCCTCAACACGCTCTACCAGATCCTGAAAAATGCCAATTTTCAGTGGGCGCGCTTCGCCTTCCGCACTAAAACACTGCGGGAAGCGTTCGGCCAGAAACGCGATGACTTCTTTACTGCTATTCAACTTAGGTTGATTTTCCATGAAATTTCCTGATTACAACGGACGTAGCCAACAAGCGCAGGCATGAACAGGCGACATTATAATGACGTCATCAGTAATTGCTACGTTATCCGTTGATTATCCTGCGACGCGCGCAAAGAATTTTTTGTAATCCGTCGTTGCAAGCACGGTTTCAAGCTGTGCCACAAGCGTACGCAGACCTTGTTCATCTTCTTCAGTAAAGCGGCCAAATGCCGTGCTATCAATATCCAGCACGCCTATTATCTGATTGTCGACAGCGATCGGCAGGACGATTTCAGCATTGCTGGCGGCATCACAGGCGATGTGCCCATCAAAAGCATGTACGTCCTCAATACGCTGAACCTGGTTCTGCGCCACTGCGGTACCGCACACACCGCGCCCTACCGGGATCCGCACGCAGGCAATTTTGCCCTGGAAGGGACCAAGCACCAGCGTATCGTCCTCAAGCAGGTAAAAACCGGCCCAATTCACTTCTGCAAGACGCTCGTACAACAATGCGCTGGTATTCGCCAGCGTTGCCAGAAAACTGGTTTCACCTGCCATCAATGCCTGAAAATCACGGTTCAGATCCGTGTATAGCTCTATTTTGTTCATTATATAATCACTTAGTTGTCTTACTTAAAACTGCAGCCTACTAAAATAAACATTAAATGCGTTAATGCTCAAGATCATTCCCGTCATGAGTTAAGATAACATTACTTCAACAATTTGATTCGCGATACATGGCCTTAACGACACCACGCATCACGCCAACTAAAAAAATAGCCATCAGGTCCATCGGTGAGGCACTACCTCGTGCACATTATCATCGCTGCCCTGAATGTGACCTGATATTTAGCTTGCCTAAAATGCGTTCGCACCAAAGTGCCTTTTGCCCACGCTGCCAGGCAAAAATTCGTGACGGACGCGACTGGTCGTTAACGCGACTGGCGGCAATGGCTTTCACCATGTTGCTGCTGATGCCCTTTGCCTGGGGAGAGCCACTCCTGCACATCTATTTATTAGGCGTGCGCATTGATGCCAATGTGATGCAAGGCATCTGGCAAATGACCCGACAAGGTGACCCCCTTACCGCCTCCTTCGTGCTTTTTTGCGTCGCTGGCGCGCCGCTAATTCTCGTGACTTCAATCGCTTATCTGTGGTTTGGTAATATTCTCGGGATGAACCTGCGCCCGGTGCTGCTAATGCTGGAAAGACTCAAAGAGTGGGTGATGCTCGATATTTACCTGGTGGGTATCGGTGTCGCATCAATCAAGGTTCAGGACTATGCTTTTTTGCAGCCTGGCGTGGGGCTGTTTGCTTTTATTGCGCTGGTGATCCTCAGTATTTTGACGCTGTCGCATCTTAACGTTGAGCAGCTTTGGGACCGTTTCTACCCGCAAAGACCGGCTCGTCGGCCCGATGATAAGCTCCGCGTCTGCCTTGGCTGCCATTTTACAGGTTATCCGGACGCCCGCGGTCGCTGCCCCCGCTGCCATATTCCGTTGCGCTGGCGCAGAAATCAAAGTATCCAAAAGTGTTGGGCGGCTCTGCTGGCCTCGATTGTCCTGCTTTTACCCGCTAACCTGCTGCCCATCTCGGTAATTTATGTCAACGGCGGCCGGCAGGAAGACACAATCCTGTCAGGCATAATGTCTTTGGCAAACAGTAATGTCGGCGTAGCGGCGATCGTGTTTATCGCCAGTATATTAGTGCCATTTACCAAAGTGATTGTGATGTTTACGTTGCTATTCAGCATCCACTTTAATTGTGAACAAGGGTTGCGCACCCGTATAAAACTACTGCGTATGGTGACCTGGATTGGCCGCTGGTCGATGCTGGATCTCTTTGTTATCGCGTTAACCATGTCGCTGATAAATCGCGATCAGATACTTGCTTTTACTATGGGACCGGCTGCGTTTTATTTCGGCGCAGCGGTAATATTGACTATTCTTGCTGTGGAATGGCTGGACAGCCGCTTACTTTGGGATGCACATGAGTCAGGAAACGCCCGCTTCGCAGACTGAAGCGCAGATTAAAACAAAACGCCGTATCTCCCCGTTCTGGCTGCTGCCGTTCATCGCGCTGATGATCGCAGGATGGCTTATCTGGGGAAGCTATGAAGATCGCGGCAATACCGTGACCATTGACTTTATGTCTGCGGACGGCATTGTGCCAGGCCGTACTCCCGTTCGCTATCAGGGCGTTGAAGTGGGCACGGTACAGGATATCAACCTCAGCAAAGATCTACGCAAAATTGAAGTTCGCGTCAGCATCAAATCGAGCATGAAAGATGCTCTGCGCAAAGATACCCAGTTCTGGCTGGTGACGCCAAAGGCGTCGCTGGCTGGAGTTTCTGGTCTGGATGCGTTGGTTGGTGGCAACTATATCGGCATGATGCCCGGTACTGGCGAGGCCGAGGATCATTTCGTCGCCCTCGACACTCAGCCCAAGTATCGCCTGGATAATGGCGATTTAATGCTGCATCTGCGCGCCCCTGATCTCGGATCGCTTAATAGCGGTTCGCTGGTTTATTTCCGTAAGATTCCGGTGGGCCGGGTCTATGACTACACCATTAACCCAAATAACCAAGGTGTAACCATCGACGTGCTGATCGAACGCCGTTTTACCAATCTGGTGAAAAAAGGCAGCCGCTTCTGGAACGTCTCCGGTGTGGATGCGGATGTCAGCCTTAGCGGTGCGAAGGTAAAACTGGAGAGTCTGGCGGCGCTGGTCAACGGCGCCATTGCTTTTGATTCACCCGAAGACTCAAAACCCGCTGCGGCAGACGACACGTTTGGTCTATATCAGGATCTCGCACACAGCCAACGTGGAGTGATCGTCAAGCTTGATTTACCCAGCGGAGATGGACTCAAAGCAGGCTCAACATCGCTGATGTATCAAGGATTAGAAGTCGGTCAGCTCACAAAACTGGATTTAAACCCAGGCGGTAAAGTCACCGGCGAAATGACGGTCGATCCCAGCGTCGTAACGCTGCTGCGTGACAACACACGAATTGAATTACACAGCCCTAAATTATCGTTAAGCGATGCGAATCTCAGTTCGCTGCTGACAGGTAAAACTTTCGAGCTGGTACCTGGCGAAGGCGAGCCGCGTAACCAGTTTGTCGTTATTCCCGCTGAGAAGTCGTTGTTACACGACCCAGGCGTCATGACGTTTACACTGACCGCACCGGAGAGTTACGGTATTGATGCTGGCCAGCCGCTGATTCTCCACGGCGTACAGGTCGGTCAGGTGATTGAGCGTACGCTTTCCAGCAAAGGCGTCTCATTTACCGTTGCTGTTGAACCACAGCATCGTGACCTGGTGCAAGGTGACAGTAAGTTCGTGGTTAACAGCCGCGTGGATGTCAAAGTCGGACTTGATGGCGTGGAGTTCCTTGGCGCCAGCGCCAGTGAGTGGCTCAGCGGCGGCATTCGTATTTTGCCCGGTACTAAGGGTGAAATGAAAAAAAGCTACCCGCTGTACGCTAACCTGGAGAAAGCGATTGAAAACAGCCTGAGCGATCTGCCAACCACCACGGTCAGCCTGAGCGCCGAAACGCTGCCTGATGTGCAGGCCGGTTCGGTGGTGCTTTACCGCAAATTCGAGGTCGGTGAAGTGATTAGCGTTCGTCCTCGCGCCGATGCGTTTGATATCGATCTGCATATCAAACCGGAATATCGCAACCTGTTGACCAGCAACAGCGTATTCTGGGCCGAAGGCGGAGCAAAAGTTCAGCTTAACGGCAGCGGATTAACCGTACAGGCATCTCCCCTTTCACGCGCGCTCAAAGGGGCGATCAGCTTCGATAATTTAAGCGGTGCCAGCGCCAGCCAACGCAAAGGTGACAAGCGTATTCTGTATGCTTCAGAAACCGCCGCGCGTGCGGTAGGCGGCCAGATAACTCTGCATGCGTTCGATGCCGGTAAACTCGCTGCCGGCATGCCGATTCGCTATCTGGGAATCGATATCGGCCAGATCCAAACGCTTGAGCTGATCACCGCCCGTAACGAAGTTCAGGCAAAAGCGGTTCTGTACCCGGAATACGTGCAGACTTTTGCGCGAAGCGGTACCCGTTTCTCTGTGATCACCCCACAAATTTCGGCAGCGGGCGTGGAGCATCTGGATACAATCCTGCAGCCGTATATCAACGTTGAACCCGGACGCGGTAATCCGCGCCGTGATTTTGAGCTGCAGGAAGCCACCATTACCGACTCTCGTTACCTCGATGGTCTGAGTATTGTGGTTGAAGCACCAGAAGCAGGTTCGCTGAATATCGGAACCCCGGTGTTGTTCAGAGGTATTGAAGTGGGGACCGTCACCGGGCTGACGCTGGGCTCGCTTTCCGATCGTGTGATGGTTGCCATGCGCATTAGCCAACGCTATCAGCATCTGGTACGCAACAACTCGGTGTTCTGGCTGGCATCCGGCTACAATCTCGACTTCGGTTTGACCGGCGGTGTCGTGAAGACTGGTACCTTCAATCAGTTCATCCGCGGCGGCATCGCCTTCGCGACACCACCGGGTACACCGCTGGCACCTAAAGCACAGGCAGGTAAACACTTCCTGTTGCTGGAAAGCGAACCGAAAGAGTGGCGTGAATGGGGCACCGCCCTGCCACGTTAATGTATCCACTGCTCCGGCGCGAGTACGTACGCCGGAGCAGTTATGCTACACTGCGCACCTGTTTTTTTGCCGGTGGTACCAAGTGGCTTATTTTCCCGACGCCTTTCTGACTCAAATGCGTGAAGCAATGCCTTCCACGCTCTCATTCGATGAATTTCTCGCTGCCTGTCAGCGCCCGTTGCGCCGCAGCATTCGCGTCAATACGCTGAAAATCTCCGTTGCCGATTTCCTCGCGCTGACAGCACCTTACAACTGGTCTCTCACTCCGATTCCCTGGTGTACGGAAGGTTTCTGGATCGAACGCGATGATGAAGAGTCAGTGCCGCTCGGCAGCACAGCAGAACATTTAAGCGGCCTGTTTTATATTCAGGAAGCCAGCTCAATGCTGCCAGTCGCTGCGCTGTTTGCCGCAGGCAATACCCCGGAACGCGTAATGGATGTTGCGGCCGCCCCCGGCTCCAAAACCACGCAAATTGCCGCAAAAATGAATAATCGAGGTGCCATTCTGGCGAATGAGTTTTCTGCCAGTCGCGTCAAAGTCCTGCATGCCAATATCAGCCGTTGCGGGATAGCCAACGTCGCCCTGACCCATTTTGACGGACGCGTATTTGGTGCCGCGTTGCCGGAATCATTTGATGCCATATTGCTCGATGCACCGTGTTCCGGTGAAGGCGTGGTGCGTAAAGACCCCGATGCGCTAAAAAACTGGTCTGTAGAAAGTAATCTGGAAATTGCCGCGACCCAACGCGAACTACTCGACAGCGCCTTCCACGCCCTGCGTCCCGGTGGCACATTGGTTTACTCGACCTGTACGCTTAATCGTGACGAAAATGAAAATATCATGCAGTGGTTGATTGAAACTTACCCGGATGCCGTCGAGTTTTTACCTCTGGGCGATTTATTTCCGCAGGCCGAACGCGCCCAGACGCCGGAAGGGTTCCTGCATGTGTTCCCGCAGATCTACGATTGCGAAGGATTCTTCGTGGCGCGTTTGCGCAAAACAGCTGCAATCCCTGCACTACCAGCGCCGACATATAAAGTCGGCAACTTCCCGTTTAGCCCGCTGAAGGGACGCGAGTCTGCGCTTGTCGCGCAAGCCGCGAGCGCTTGTGGACTGCAGTGGGAAGATAATTTACGCCTGTGGCAGCGCGATAAAGAGATCTGGCTGTTCCCGACTGACATTGAACCTCTGATTGGCAAGGTTCGCTTTTCTCGACTCGGGATCAAACTGGCTGAAACCCACAATAAAGGGTATCGCTGGCAGCATGAGGCCGTTATCGCCCTCGCCGATCCGAACCACAGCCATGCATTCGAGCTGACCCTTGCCGAAGCGGAAGAGTGGTATCGCGGTAGAGATGTTTACCCGCAAACCGCACCGACGAGTGACGACGTACTGGTTACGTTCCAGCATCAGCCGATCGGTCTGGCAAAACGCATTGGATCGCGACTGAAGAATAGCTATCCGCGCGATCTTGTCCGGGATGGCAAACTCTTTATGGGATAACGCACGTTTTTACTGGCGCTTTTGCTAACGTTGACTACGCTGAAAAATGGACGGCCTAACTGGTCGTACCACAACCAGCAAATTAACGGAGAGCACGATGATGAAAACCAGTGTGCGCATTGGCGCTTTTGAAATCGACGACGCCGAGTTACATGGCGAATCGCCGGGGGACCGAACGTTAACCATTCCGTGTAAATCCGATCCAGATTTATGTATGCAACTGGATGCCTGGGATGCCGACACCAGCGTCCCGGCCCTGTTGAACGGAGAACATTCAGTACTATTTCGCGAACACTACGATCGTAAGTCAGATGCCTGGATCATGCGCCTTGCCTGATTCAAAAAGAACCCGTCGCCAGACGGGTTATTTCTTGGTTAATTTCCCTCATCTATCAACACCTTCTACACTACAGGTATGGCTTTACCATTTGAGGATGGAATGTTCACGCTGGTTCTTTTTGTGTGCTATCTGGATGGCGGTTGTGAAGATATCGTGGTTGATGTCTACAAAACTGAGCGGCAGTGCCTGATATCGATGGACGATCAACGTATTCGTAACGGCGGATGTTTACCTGCGGACGACTACATCGACAGTTTCTGGTATCCGGCCCAGGAATACAACGATTTTTGATTATTGCAGTTGTACCAGCGTTAACTCGCCGCCGAATACAGCGCCGGTATCAATATAGTGTAGATTCTCGCGATCCAGCCGATGGCGCAACGGCGTGTGGCCAAACCAGAAGTGATCCGCGCCGCGAATCGCACAACCACTGTTCATCAGTCTCGATCGGTCCCACAGCACGCGCTGTAAATCGATCTCTTTTAGCCACTGATAATCATCATCCGGGTAATCGGCATGAGCAATAACGTGTATACCGTTCTGACAATGCAGCTCCAGAATCCAGGGTAACTGCCAACACGCTTCAAGAGCGAATTTCGCTGCCGGTTGCTCCGCCTGCTCGAACCACGAGCCACCATTCATAAACCACATGAATTGATCCCCCGTCGCCAGCGCGTCCAGCGCCATCTGTTCATGGTTCCCCCTGACCGCGACAATCCAGCGTTTACGCAGTAGTTTCAGACAACGCAAACTGTCTGGTCCACGGTCGATAACATCCCCCACTGAAACCAGCAGATCCTGCCAGGGATCAAAACGGTACTGGCGCAGTTTAGCCATCAGCATCGAGAAGCATCCGTGGATATCCCCAACCACCCAGACGTGACGCCACTGCGTACCGTCGATTCGTTGATAGATATTGCCAGGTCGTCCCATGTTGCCTCCAGATTACAAGGGTACCTGATTATAATTTTAGCAATGATGGTAAAAAAGCCTGGACGATCGTGGGCAGGAGTATGGTATGGTTTATGGAGAATGCAGCATGCAATACGCCGTGTTTTGCCCTGGATGGCATCGCATTCGCCACATAAAAAGAGACCGAATACGATTCCTGTATTCGGTCCAGGGAAATGGCTCTTGGGAGAGAGCCGTGCGCTAAAAGTTGGCATTAATGCAGGCTAAGTTACCCTGCCATTTAAGAATAGATGACAGCGCCAGGTTTTCCAGTCCGCGGCTAAAGTGGCCGGAAAAAAAGGACGTTTGTTACGCATCCAAACGCAAAAACCGCAAGTTCTCCTGCGAGATCCTTGCGGTTTTTTATTGGAAATCAGAGCGCTACATCTGACAATTAACAGAGCTTTTCTGCACGCTCTACAAACGGTGCCAGGCTCATTTTTTCGCCCGGTTTCGCCGGATCATCAATCTGGATAATCTCTATCGGCTTTGCCGTGGTTTTTCCGCTCTCCACCTGCTGTCTGGCGACATCGTTCAACGGGTATTGCACCAGCGTACTGGGATTGATGACATACAGCGCGTTACCTGGACGGCAGGTCAGCATCACCTCTTCCCGATTAAACGCCCACTTATCTTTGCCAACCTCAAAACGGCTGACGGTAATGACCTGCGGCGCAGCCAGCGCGGCTCCGGAGCTTGCCAGGAGTAATAAAGAGATAATGATTTTTTTCATGCGTTTCGCCAGTCCATCAATCAGAAAGGTTCGAGGGTTGCAAACAGGCTGACAATCGCCAGAACAACGGCTCCTATACCCCATTCCAGCTTGGTCATCCAAATAAAATAGAGAGTCATGCCGCGGTTATCCTGCCGCATGCGTGGTACCAGAACATACCGATTCACCAGCGCAATCGCCACCATTAGCATGACCAGGGCACCTTTTAACAAAAGCAGTCGCCCGTAAGCCATGTGCCAGGGAACAGAAAAACCGACAATAAACAGCGCATTCATAATACCGGTTAGTAAAACACCGATAACGAAAAGATGTCCATAGCGTGAGAAGCGCATCATGGTACTGATGGCCTGTTCCCGCCAGCGACCTTGCGCCATTCGCATACAGTAAAGTACGGGCAGCAAACCACCGAACCAGGCGGCAGCGCATACCAAATGTAAAGCGTGGTTAACCTGCTGGATTGCGCCAGGGATACCGCTGTGCAGCGTCGCATGTCCGACGCCAGCCAGCAAAATAAACTGCGCAATAGTCAGCATTAACAGTAGTCGCGGCATACTGCGCGGCACCATGATGGTCACCACCAGCGTGACCAAGGCGAGGATAATCTGCCATAACCAGACGCCACCAAATTGCGTTTGCAACACGGCGAGCCAAACGTCAGTAGAGACAACATCCCGCCAGCCTGAGCCCATTAACCCACCCTGAATCGCCAGCATCAGCGTCGCGCTGATAAAGCTCCACGTCGCAGCATGCCGTTGCAGACGTAAAAAACGACGCATCATTAAACGACGAACCGAAACGGGAGCCAGCCATGCGCCGTAAAGCGCACAGCCAAACACCAGCATCAAAGCGGTAAAATGGATAAACCGTAGTGCAACCCAGGTAAATGCCAGCATTGGTTATTTCACGCTAAAGGTATATTGCCCCTTCGTCTTGTGACCATCCACGGAGACAACGTGCCAGTCGACCGTATATTTTCCTGCTTCAAGTGTTTGATCAAGCGGAACAATCAGCTGCGTTTTGTCCTGCTCACTGCGCGATGCCTTGCCCGTTTTGATCTGTTCTTTGTTAGGACCGGTCAGCGTTGCACCGCTGAATCCCGGCTCTACGCCTTCAGAAAAATTCAGCGTCAACGCCTGAGGAGATGCCGCAACTTCAGCGTTAGCCGCCGGACTTTGTTTTGTGAGGTGGGCATGCGCCAATGCCGCAGGTGTTGCCAGAACGCTGGCGAGTACGATGAGCGCGTTGCGAAGCATAGATGCAGATGAAGCCATTTCAACTATTCCTTTTTGTTATGTCTAACCTGTAGAGAATAACCTTCTACAATGGTCGAGTCGAGAATCATCATTTCTGTCTTGCCATTAACGCACACTCTTAGTAACTTTGCGCGCCGAAAGACAGAGAAAAGGAAAAGCCCATGAACATCAATCTGGCCAAACTTGAGCAAGCGGAAATGGATAAGGTCAATGTCGATCTGGCTGCGGCTGGAGTGGCATTTAAGGAGCGATACAATATGCCCGTTGTTGCAGAAGTTGTTGAACGCGAACAGCCAGAGCATTTACGCGACTGGTTCCGCGAAAGACTCATCGCGCACCGTCTGGCATCCGTTACGCTTTCACGTTTACCATACGAGCCTAAAGTTAAATAAAACTTATATTACGTTACGATTCCTTACATGACGCCTGCTACAGTATAAGCATATTCTTAATCCACACATTAAGGATGGTTGTAGACACTATGAAAAGGAAATCATTATGTCATACTGGAAAATCGCAGCAGCACAATACGAACCTCTTCACACCTCAGTTACCGAACATGTCGCGCATCACCTGCAATTCATTCATGCGGCAGCTCAATGCCAATGTGAATTGCTGGTCTTCCCTTCCCTCTCATTGCTGGGTTGTGTTGATGAGAATGACGCGCTTCCTGCCCCACCCGATGAAGCGCTGTTAGAACCTCTCGCACATGCCGCCGCGACTTATCGCATGACGATAATTGCGGGACTACCGGTAGAACATAACAACCGGTTCGTGAAAGGCATTGCGCTTTTCTCTCCCTGGATGACTTCGCCATTAACCTTCCATCAGAGCCACGGGGCCTGTATTGCCAGACAGCGAAATGCCATCAGCGTTGTAGATAGCCAACCGGAAGGCATTGATATCGACCCGGCTTTTACGCTGTTCACCAGCTGCCAGTCAGTCAGTGAACCGGAACTGCTCTCCTCTACATCTCGCCTACAAAGTTTCTCACATAAATTCGCCATCGCGGTATTAATGGCCAATGCGCGGGGTAGCAGTGCGTTATGGGATGAACGAGGTCGATTGATTGTTCGCGCAGACAGCGGTTCGTTGCTGTTAACCGGCCAACGCACGCCACGGGGTTGGCAAGGTGATATCATTCCATTACGCTAGTCGTTTTGGGTCAGGAGCATGGCATGTTGCGCATAATAGATACAGAAACCTGTGGTCTACAGGGAGGCATTGTTGAAATTGCTTCTGTCGACGTGGTTGACGGAAAAATAGTCAACCCCATGAGCCACCTGGTACGCCCTGACCGCCCCATCAGCCCACAGGCGATGGCTATCCATCGCATTACAGAAGCAATGGTGGCCGATAAGCCGTGGATTGAAGACGTCATCCCGCAGTATTACGGCAGCGAGTGGTACGTGGCGCACAATGCCAGCTTTGACCGCCGCGTATTGCCCGACATGCCCGGGGAATGGATTTGCACCATGAAGCTCTCCCGTCGGTTGTGGCCGGGGATCAAATACAGCAACATGGCGCTGTATAAATCGCGTAAGCTGAGCGTCCAGACGCCAGCGGGTCTCCACCATCACCGCGCCCTGTACGATTGCTACATCACTGCGGCACTGCTGATCGACATCATGCAGACGTCAGGCTGGACAGCCGATCAAATGGTCGATATTACCGGCCGTCCGGCCTTACTCACTACTTTCACTTTTGGGAAGTACCGCGGAAAACCGGTATCAGAAGTGGCTGAACGCGATCCGGGCTATCTGCGCTGGTTATTTAATAACCTTGACAATATGAGCCCGGAACTGCGATTAACGCTAAAACACTATTTGGATCACGCCTGAGCAGGCAGTGTTCCCTGCGCCAGTCCAATCAAAAAAGCGTACTCAAGGGCCACGCCTTCGTAAGATTTAAAACGCCCGGATTTACCACCGTGTCCGGAATCCATATCCGTGCAAAGTAGCAGCAAACGATCGTCCGTTTTCAGCTCACGCAGTTTTGCTACCCATTTTGCTGGTTCCCAGTATTGCACCTGGGAATCGTGTAATCCCGTCGTGACCAGCAGATGTGGGTATGCCTGCGCGGTTACATTGTCATACGGGCTGTAGCTTTTCATATAGGTGTAATACTCTTCGTCCTGCGGATTACCCCACTCTTCAAACTCACCGGTCGTCAGGGGAATTGATTCATCGAGCATAGTGGTTACCACATCGACAAACGGCACCTGAGCAATAACACCATGGAAGCGTTCCGGGCGTTCATTAATGGCGACGCCCATTAACATGCCTCCGGCGCTTCCGCCCATGCCATAACATAACTCAGGCGCGCCATAGCCCATTTTTAGCAGCGCATCACAGACGTCGAGGTAATCATTAAAAGTATTTTTCTTGTGCAGAAACTTACCGTCCTCGTACCACTGTTGTCCTAATTCACCACCACCACGCACATGGGCAATAGCATAAACAAAGCCGCGATCCAGTAAGCTCAAACGGCTGCTGCTGAAATCGGCATCCATGCTGGCGCCATATGAGCCATAGCCATAAACGAGTAACGGATTTTTTCCTTTCAGGAAATACTTTTGATGATAAACCAGCGAAACCGGAACCTCGGTGCCATCACGCGCAGTTATCCATAGGTGTTCGCTACGGTAATTCGCCGCATCAAATCCGGGGACCTCCGTCTGCTTAAGCACACGACGTTCCCCGGTGTCCATATCCAGTTCAAACAACGTGTCCGGGGTGGTCATGGAGGAATAGCCATAGCGCAGGCGCGATGTCTCAGGCTCTGGATTATAGGCAAGCCAGGTCACATAAGCCGGATCGTCAAAGGCGATCCCGACCACTTCGCGCGTTTTACGATTAATCTGTCGTAGGCTGGTTAAGCCCCGCTGACGCTCTTCTACCACCAGCCAGTCAGTGAATAGCGTAAAGCCCTCCAGCATCACGTTGTCGCGCGCTGGGATCAGCGTCTCCCAGGCTTGCTCATCACGAACGCGGGTACGATACAGGCCGAAATTTTTCCCCTGACGGTTGGAGCGCAGATAAAAATTGTGTTGATAGTGATCGAGACTGTATTCATGGTCTTTGCGTCGCGCTAAAAAGACCAACGGTTCGGCATCTGCCAGTTCTGCATCAAGCAACAAAACTTCACTGGTAGTCGCACTGGCAATATGAATAACAACATAGTGTAGCGAGGTGGTTTTATGCAGACTGACATAAAACATGTCATCAGCTTCTTCATATACCAGCTCATCCTGTGACGATGGCGAGCCGACTGTATGTCGCCACACCTGATACGGCAATAACGTCGTTTCGTGCTTGCGCACGTAATAGAAAGTCTGAGAATCATTCGCCCAGACCAGATCCGCTTCGACGTTTTCCAGAACTTCCGGATACCAGTTGCCACTTTGCAGGTTGCGAAAACGCACGCCATATTGCCGGCGAGAGAGATAATCTTCGGCCAGCGCCATGATGGTGTTATCCGGTGATATCGCCAGCCCTCCCAGCGTATAAAACTCGCTGTGTGCCGCGCGCTGGTTCCCATCCAATAGAGTATCCCAATCATCCCACTCTTCACTGAAAGCGGACTGACGCTGATAAATAGCATATTCGCACCCCGGTTCATAAATATGCCGGTAGCGATAACCATTCTTCACATAGGGGGCTGATGCATCCTGAGGCGGGATACGGTCGATAATCTCTTTCAGGACACGATCCTGCAAAGCCTGCTGCGAGGCCATAACCTGGCGGCCATACGCGTTTTCTTGTTGCAGATAATCCAGCACTTCTGGCTGCGAGCGGGTGTCATCTCGCAGCCAGTAATAATTATCAACACGAGTATCGCCATGCTGCGTCATGGCGTGAGGAATACGAGAAGCTTTTGGTAGCATGTCATTGTTCTTTTGCTTAAACATCCTATAAGGGTGGCAAAAGACAGCAATGATGCAAGCGAAACATGCGCCTTAGCGGTAAGTAATTAACCCGGTAAAGCCTGTTTTTGTTCTTTGAGATCCTGTTCAATGCCTTCACGAACATCCAGCGGGATCTTCAACGCATCGCCCAGCGCATTGAGATAGCTACGCTCCATAAAGTGGTCGATATCAATCGCCGCACAGCTCAGGAAGTAAATTTCCAGCGCTTCTTCTTCGTTGCGGATGCCCTGCGCCAGGCGCTGAGGATCTAACGGTTGTTCAATAGCACGTTCAATAAGAACGCGGCCCTGCTCTTCCACGCCCGCTTCACGGAGCTGCTGTTCAATGGCCGCTCGTTCTTTGGCATCAATATGTCCATCGCTTTTCGCCGCAAAAACCAGCGCCAGGATCAGACGCTCGGTGCGCTCATCCAGCGGTGAACTTTGTGCGCCAAACTGCGGCTCATCCTGATGCGCAGCGCGAACCTTATCCTTGTATTTGTTCCATAACACGGTACCGGCAACCGCACCGCCGCCCACCAGAAGCGCGCTGGTGCCGTATTTGCTCAGCAATTTTCGTGAAGATTTGTTGGCAACCAGTAATCCTGCCAGACCGCCTAACGCGCCTGGAACCAGAAGTTTACTCAGCCCTTGCTCGCCAGAAGATGACGCGGAGGATCCTTTTTGCCCAAGAAGAGATTGTAGTTGATTCAGCCAATTAGCCATTTTGCCCCTCAAGTACAGACGAATAATCATCAAAGCGTACCCGAGGGGATGTCAGGAAGTGTTCAGGTCATCAAAAGATGTGCAAATACCTACGTTACTGCGGCTGATACTCCGCCGTTCCGGCTTTGCAGTCGACTTTTACCTGATAGTGAATATCCGCGCTTTTACCGCGAACCGTCAGAGGAACTGACCATTTCCCGTCTTTGCCCGTAATATCGGGCGTGTTGACCCAGGCGACAGGGTCGGCTTGCCCGACGAGTTTTTGATCGTCAGCCCAGCGCGCGATGCGATTTTGCTGATAGTCACGTTTCACGCTTGCCGCAATACCGTCAGCATCCAGTCCTTCGCACTTGGGGAACTGAACATTCTTGCTTTCCGTATTTGCCGCAAATACCGATACGCTGGCAGACAATAACAGCAGGCTCAATAACGCTCTTTTTTTATACATTCTTTTCTCCTTAATCTCCCCTTCGTCCTTCAGGTTGCCTGCAGCAACGTAAAATAACGTCAGGGATTGCACAATGATTCAGGGAAAAGCATGGTACAAAACGTCAGGAGCGCAAGTCGTTTCAGGCAGCCTGAGTATCATCCTCAGTGTGTGCATCGTTTTCGACAGCCTGTGGCGAAGGCAGCTTGCCGTTTTTCAGAATGGCGCTCAGCACATCTTTTTGCTCAGCCAGCCACAGGGAGAGAGCTTCACGCTGCTCGTCTTCGAGCGCTACCGGCGATTGCTCCAGCCATGTGTCGAGCAGATCTGCTGTATCCAGCATTTTGTCATACGCATCGGCTTCCTTTTTGCTGGTAAACGACATTTTTTCCTCACCTTCCCGAATGACTACGTATTTAACTTCAACCGCCATTTTTGCAGCCTCTTAAATTACCTGTATTTATGTACAGTATATTCTTTTTAAGCCCTGAAATCAACCTGGTGATAAAGACAGGCGCAAACGTTTTCGTATATACTGCGCCCAGATAAAACAGGGGATTAATTTATGACGTTATTAGGCACAGCGCTGCGTCCCGCAGCAACGCGAGTGATGTTATTAGGTTCAGGTGAACTGGGTAAAGAAGTGGCGATTGAATGCCAACGCCTGGGTGTGGAAGTCATTGCCGTGGATCGTTACCCCGACGCGCCAGCCATGCACGTTGCCCATCGCTCCTACGTAATTAACATGCTGGATGGCGAGGCATTACGCCAGCTTGTCGAGCGTGAAAAACCACATTACATCGTGCCGGAAATAGAGGCGATTGCCACGGATATGCTGGTCAAACTCGAACAGGAAGGTCAACACGTTGTGCCTTGCGCACGAGCGACCCAACTGACCATGAACCGGGAAGGAATCCGTCGTCTCGCCGCCGAAGAATTGTCTTTACCCACATCATCTTTCCGTTTTGCAGACACCGAAACACGCTTTCGTGAGGCCGTTGCCGAAATCGGCTATCCCTGCATTGTGAAGCCGGTCATGAGTTCTTCCGGCAAGGGGCAGAGCTTTATCCGTTCAGCCGATCAGCTCACCGAGGCGTGGAACTATGCTCAGCAGGGAGGCCGTGCAGGTGCCGGGCGCGTTATCGTCGAAGGCGTAGTGAAGTTTGATTTTGAAATCACCCTGCTAACCGTCAGCGCCGTTGATGGCGTGCATTTCTGCGCGCCGGTAGGTCATCGTCAGGAAGATGGCGATTATCGCGAGTCCTGGCAGCCGCAGCAGATGAGTGATCTGGCGCTGGCGCGCGCGCAGGAAATAGCCCGCAAGGTGGTACTGGCGCTGGGCGGTCACGGACTGTTTGGCGTGGAGCTGTTTGTCTGCGGTGATGAGGTGATTTTCAGCGAAGTCTCCCCTCGCCCTCACGACACGGGTATGGTGACCTTAATTTCGCAGGATCTGTCTGAGTTTGCCCTGCACGTACGTGCATTTCTCGGTCTGCCCGTTGGCGAAATCCGCCAGTATGGACCTTCTGCTTCCGCCGTTATTCTGCCGCAACTTACCAGCCAGAATATCACATTTGATAACGTACAAGCCGCTGTAGGTGCGGGTATGCAAGTGCGTTTCTTTGGCAAGCCGGAAATCGACGGGAGCCGTCGTCTGGGCGTTGTGCTGGCCACAGCACAGAGCATTGAAGATGCGGTGATACGCGCGAAAGACGCAGCCGCACAGGTGAAAGTCGCAGGATAAAAACCAGACCCGTAGGCCGGATAAGGCATTTTTGCCGCATCCGGCAAAGCCCGATGTCGGCGCTGGCGCGTCTTATCGGGCCTACGGTTTATACATAACGGCTTACTGCTTCGCGCCTTCTACTGCTTCACGAGCCAGTTTGGTAATACGATCGTAATCGCCCGCTTCCAGCGCATCCGCCGGAACCAGCCAGGAACCACCGATGCACAGCACGCTTTTCAGAGCCAGGTAGTCGCGGTAGTTCGCCGGAGATATCCCTCCGGTTGGGCAGAAACGCACCTGAGAGAACGGACCCGCAATTGCCTGCAGCGCTTTGGTACCGCCATTTGCTTCAGCAGGGAAGAATTTGAACTCTTTCAAACCGTAGTCCATACCCAGCATCAGTTCAGACACGGTGCTGATACCAGGGATCAGCGGAATAGTACCTTCCGTTGCGGCTTTCAGCAGCGGCTCGGTCAGACCCGGACTGATAGCAAACTGTGCACCGGCTTCGGTAACTTCAGCCAGCTGTTGTGGATTCAGTACAGTACCTGCACCAACGATAGCGTCCGGAACTTCTTTTGCGATCGCGCGAATGGCATCCATCGCACATGCTGTACGTAAGGTCACTTCCAGAACGCGCACGCCGCCTGCAACCAGCGCTTTTGCCATCGGCACTGCGTGTTCCAGTTTATTAACCACGATAACCGGTACAACCGGGCCAGTGGTCAGGATTGCTTCTGCACTTGTCTTCCAGTTTTTCATCAGAGTTTTCTCTCGCCTGATTACAAAATAAGTCTTAAAAAGTGATACAGGTTGCGCCCTGTTCCGCACCGGACAGCTTTTCACGCAACGCGCTGAACATTTCACGGCCTGTGCCCACGCGCGATGCGCTGAGGTCAGGAATGTGAGGCTGACGAGAAGCAAGTTCCTCTTCATCAACCAGCAGCGTCAATTCACCTGTCTGTCCATTCACACGAATGATGTCGCCATCGCGTACTTTTGCCAGCAGCCCGCCATCGTAGGCTTCTGGGGTTACATGGATTGCTGAAGGCACTTTACCTGAAGCACCTGAAAGTCGTCCATCGGTAACTAACGCAATTTTGAAACAACGGTCCAATAATACACCAAGTGGCGGCATGAGTTTATGTAATTCTGGCATTCCGTTTGCTTTTGGTCCCTGATGGCGCACAACGACTACGCAATCACGGTCGAGCAGTCCCGCATCGAAGGCCGGCAATACATCATGCTGACTTTCAAAAACAACCGCGGGCGCTTCAATTACCTGATTTTCTACCGGAACCGCCGACGTTTTCATCACCGCACGTCCGAGGTTACCGCTCAGCACTTTGGTACCGCCGTGGTGGGAGAATGGCTGATCGATGGTAGCAATCACATTGCTGTCCAGCGACTTCGCTGCCCCTTCGCGCCAGTCCAGTTCACCATCGTTGAGCCAAGGTTCCATGGTGTAACGCGACAAACCAAACCCAGCAACGGTGTTCACATCTTCATGCAGCAGACCCGCATTCAGCAGTTCGCGCATTAACACCGGCACGCCACCCGCTGCCTGGAAGTGGTTAATGTCTGCCGGACCATTCGGATACAGACGCGCCATCA
Source organism: Citrobacter sp. C13 (assembly GCF_014596815.2). Classification (NCBI taxonomy): domain Bacteria; kingdom Pseudomonadati; phylum Pseudomonadota; class Gammaproteobacteria; order Enterobacterales; family Enterobacteriaceae; genus Citrobacter; species Citrobacter sp. C13. Next base: position 2,088,798 of record NZ_CP115024.1, on the reverse strand, counting down.
ACGGCACGATATCGGACAGATCGGAGAAGTCGTCCCAGTTAATCAGAATCCCGGCTGCGCGCGCCATCGCAACCAGGTGCATTGTATGGTTGGTTGACCCCCCGGTCGCCAGCAGCGCGACAATACCGTTCACCACTACTTTTTCATCGATCATTTTACCGATCGGCATCCATTCATTGCCGTTACCGGTCAGACGCGTTACCTGACGAGCAGCCGCAGCGGTCAACGCCTCGCGCAGCGGGGCATCCGGGTGTACGAATGAGGAGCCAGGCAGTTGCATCCCCATAAACTCCACCACCATCTGGTTGGTGTTTGCCGTACCATAGAACGTACAGGTCCCCGGTGCGTGATAAGACGCCGCTTCGGATTCAAGCAGCGCCATGCGATCGACTTTGCCTTCAGCATACAACTGACGGATACGCACTTTTTCTTTGTTCGCCAGACCACTCGCCATCGGGCCGGAGGGAATAAAGATCGAAGGCAGATGACCAAATGACAGTGCCGCCATCACCAGACCCGGGACAATTTTGTCGCACACGCCAAGGAATAACGCGCCGTCGAACATATTGTGTGAGAGGCCGACAGCAGCCGACATCGCAATCACTTCGCGACTCAGTAACGAAAGCTCCATCCCATCCTGTCCCTGGGTCACACCGTCGCACATCGCAGGAACACCGCCAGCGACCTGGCCTACCGCATTGGCTTCATGCAGCGCTTTACGAATGATGTCCGGATAATGTTCGTACGGCTGATGCGCGGAAAGCATGTCGTTATAGGAGGTAATGATCGCGATATTGTTACGCAGCATGCTTTTCAGCGAGGCCTTGTCATCTGGCTGGCAGGCAGCAAAACCATGCGCCAGGTTACCGCACGCCAGTTGTGAACGATGAACGGTAGTCGATTTCGCTTGTTCAATACGGGCAAGGTAGGCGGAACGCGTGTCGCGAGAACGTTCGACAATACGTTTTGTTACGCGTAACAAATTCGGATTCATAGAGGCTCCTAAAATTTATCTGTCAGAGCGTTGGATCAACAATGTGTTTCAGTTGGGTTAAAAGCAGCTGAATCGCTTGTTAGCCGTAGCTCAGGGGCAAAATCGTTTCAGGCAGTGTAATAAAAAAAGCCCCGCGGGTGAATCCACGCGGAGCTTAAAAGTGCAAAAATTATTCTACAATCTGTGTTAGATCATGTTACCGGTAAAATAACACCTATGGGCTAGATGATATTTTACTCGAATTCGTTCCAGGAACGACCATCACGGGTAATCATGGCCACAGAGGCAACCGGTCCCCAGGTCCCGGCCTGATACGGTTTAGGTGCGTCGTTGTCCATTGCCCAGGCTTCAGTAATAGAATCGACCCACTTCCATGCTTCTTCAACTTCATCTCGACGCACAAACAGCGCCTGAATGCCGCGCATCGTTTCAAGCAGCAGGCGCTCATAAGCGTCGGCCAGATGCGTTTGGTTGAAGGTTTCGGAGTAGCTCAGATCAAGTTTGGTAATTTGCAGGTTATGCTTGTGATCCAGCCCCGGCACTTTGTTTAGTACCTGGATATCGACACCTTCATCAGGCTGCAAACGGATAGTCAGCTTGTTCTGCGGCAGATCCTGCCAGGATTCTCTGAACAGGTTCAGCTCAGGCGTTTTGAAGTAAACCACCACTTCAGAGCACTTGGTCGGTAAACGCTTACCGGTACGCAGGTAGAACGGTACGCCCGCCCAGCGCCAGTTATCGATATCCACACGGATCGCCACAAACGTTTCCGTGTTGCTGCTCTTGTTCGCGCCTTCTTCTTCCAGGTATCCCGGAACTTTTTTGCCCTGGGCAAAACCGGCAGTGTACTGACCACGAACTGTCTTTTCACGTACGTTCGAACGATCGATGCGACGCAGTGATTTCAGTACTTTCACTTTTTCATCACGGATGCTGTCGGCGCTCAGATCGGACGGCGGAGACATCGCGATCATGCACAGGATCTGCAGCAGGTGGTTCTGGATCATGTCGCGCATTTGACCGGCCTGGTCAAAGTAGCCCCAGCGCCCTTCAATGCCCACTTCTTCCGCCACGGTAATTTCTACGTGGTCGATAGTGCGGTTATCCCAGTTATTCACAAACAGGGAGTTGGCAAAACGCAGTGCCAACAGGTTCAGTACCGTCTCTTTGCCGAGATAGTGGTCGATGCGGTAAACCTGGCACTCTTCGAAATACTCGCCAACCTGATCGTTGATTTCACGGGATGTTGCCAGTGATGTACCCAGCGGTTTTTCCATCACCACGCGGGCAGGCTTAGCATTCAGCTTTGCTTCACCCAGACCTTTGCAGATCGCGCCAAAGGTGCTAGGCGGCATTGCAAAATAGTTGATGGTGGTACGCGATTTTTGATCCAGCATTTTGCCCAGACGCTTAAACGCGGCGGTGTCGTTGACGTCCAGGTTACAAAACTCAAGACGACCGCTGAGGGTTTCCCACAAACTTTCATCAATTTTTTCTTTCATGAAGGTTTCGAGCGCTTCGCGCACAACCTTGGTATAGGCTGCTTTGTCCCAGTCGGCACGCCCAACCCCAATGATGCGGGTATCCGGGTTAATCTGGCCGGCCTTTTCCAGTTGATACAGGGAAGGCAGCAATTTCCGTCGCGCCAGGTCGCCCTTCGCGCCGAAAATGACCAGATCACATGCCTGGGCTGTTTGCGTTACCGCCATGTCATTCTCCTCAATTAAGTGCCTGGTGCTTTTGCCAGACACTGGTTGTAATTTTATTACAGTGCACTGTACTGCTTTTACGTGAATCCGGAAACCGTAAACGCTTATCCAGCCGTGCTGTTACCGCGAACAGCCGCTTTATTGGCGTATAACCCATCAAAATGGATAAAAAAGTCGTCTTTTTCGTACCCATGAAGAAGTATGAAAATCCGACTCCGATCATGTAATGAAAAAAAACAACAACTATTTTGTCCATTTTGCCCCGTTGATGCACTAGCAGGGGTACTATCTACCAGAGTTACCACTCGATTTCCCCTTATCGTTGAAATCGTTTTTGCCCATGACCCATGAGTCTACCTACATCATGAATATGCTGGAAAAAATCCAGTTAAAACTGGAACATTTGAGCAAGTCAGAGCGTAAAGTCGCCGACATTATTCTTGCCTCTCCCGAGCGGGCAATTCACTCAAGCATCGCTGCGCTTGCTGTAGAAGCCAACGTCAGCGAACCGACGGTGAACCGTTTCTGTCGTAGCATGGATACGCGCGGCTTCCCTGATTTTAAACTGCATCTGGCACAAAGTCTGGCAAATGGTACCCCTTATGTTAATCGCAATGTGGATGAGGATGACAGCGTAGAATCTTATACGGGGAAAATCTTCGAATCGGCGATGGCAAGCCTTGACCACGTTCGTCAGTCGCTGGATAACACGGCGGTAAACCGGGCGGTAGATTTGTTAACCCAGGCGAAGAAAATCGCCTTCTTTGGTTTAGGTTCTTCCGCCGCGGTCGCGCACGACGCGATGAACAAATTTTTCCGCTTTAACGTACCGGTAATCTATTCCGACGACATTGTCCTGCAACGGATGAGTTGTATGAATTGTAGCGACGACGACGTCATTGTGCTTATTTCTCATACCGGAAGAACCAAAAGTCTGGTTGAACTGGCGCAGTTAGCAAGGGAAAACGACGCTATGGTTATCGCCCTCACTTCTCCCGGCACGCCACTGGCGCGTGAAGCCACGCTGGCTATTACCCTCGATGTACCGGAAGATACTGACATTTATATGCCCATGGTCTCTCGACTTGCTCAACTGACCGTGATAGATGTGCTGGCTACAGGATTTACTTTGCGCCGAGGGGCAAAATTTAGAGATAACTTGAAGCGTGTCAAGGAAGCGCTCAAGGAATCGCGTTTTGATAAAGAATTACTCATCAAGAGTGATGACCGCTAAAAGCAATAACAATGTTCTACCCTTTTATCATCCGGGTCGTTCATTTTACCGTTAATGTTTGAGAACGGCCGGATTAATGTTCACGCAACACCTAGTTGTTTCAGTCAACGGAGTATTACATGTCCAGAAGGCTTCGCAGAACCAAAATCGTTACCACGTTAGGCCCGGCAACTGACCGCGATAACAACCTTGAGAAGATTATTGCCGCGGGTGCGAACGTCGTACGTATGAACTTTTCCCACGGCTCTCCAGAAGATCACAAACTGCGGGCGGATAAGGTCCGTGAAATTGCCGCAAAACTGGGACGTCATGTAGCTATTTTGGGTGACCTGCAGGGACCTAAAATCCGCGTATCTACCTTTAAAGAAGGTAAAGTTTTTCTTAATGTTGGCGACAAGTTCCTGTTAGACGCCAACCTCGGTAAAGGCGAAGGCGACAAAGAAAAAGTCGGCATTGATTATAAGGGACTGCCTGCAGACGTCGTGCCTGGCGATATCCTGCTGCTCGACGACGGTCGCGTACAGCTTAAAGTGCTGGAAGTTCAGGGCATGAAAGTCTTCACCGAAGTCACTGTCGGTGGCCCGCTGTCCAATAACAAGGGCATCAACAAACTGGGCGGCGGTCTCTCTGCTGAAGCCCTCACCGAAAAAGACAAAGCCGACATCATTACCGCAGCGCAAATCAGCGTTGACTATTTGGCTGTCTCCTTCCCGCGCTGCGGCGAAGATCTAAACTATGCCCGCCGTCTGGCACGCGACGCCGGTTGCGATGCGAAAATTGTCGCCAAGGTAGAACGTGCAGAAGCCGTCTGCGACCAGAATGCGATGGATGACATCATCCTGGCTTCTGACGTAGTGATGGTAGCCCGTGGCGACCTGGGTGTTGAAATCGGTGACCCTGAGCTGGTAGGTATTCAGAAAGCGTTGATTCGCCGTGCGCGTCAGCTGAACCGTGCGGTCATCACCGCCACACAGATGATGGAGTCGATGATCACCAACCCAATGCCGACTCGTGCGGAAGTGATGGACGTGGCTAACGCCGTCCTCGACGGTACCGATGCCGTGATGCTCTCTGCCGAAACAGCAGCAGGTCAGTACCCGGCGGAAACCGTCACGGCAATGGCGCGCGTTTGCCTGGGTGCAGAGAAGATCCCAAGCATCAACGTCTCTAAACACCGCCTTGACGTGCAGTTTGATAACGTTGAAGAAGCGATTGCGATGTCAGCGATGTACGCTGCTAACCACCTGAAAGGGGTCACCGCTATTATCGCTATGACGGAGTCTGGTCGTACTGCGCTGATGACTTCTCGTATCAGTTCCGGTCTGCCAATTTTCGCGATGTCTCGTCATGAACGTACGCTGAATCTGACCTCTCTGTATCGCGGTGTCACCCCGGTTCACTTTGACAGCGAAACAGATGGCGTCGTTGCCGCCAATGAAGCAGTGAACCTGCTGCGCGATAAAGGCTATCTGGTTTCCGGCGATCTGGTGATTGTGACACAGGGCGATGTGATGAGCACTATTGGCTCAACTAACACCACGCGTATTCTGACCGTCGAGTAACGCCAGCGTTTGATGTAAAAAAGCCTCTCGTTTGAGAGGCTTTTTTTTATTTCTTCGGATAGAGATCTTTGCGCTTATAGGGCTCAATCTCGCCGGGTTTACGCGTCTTAAGCAGTTTCAGTATCCAGGTGTATTGTTCGACATGAGGCGTGACAAAAATTTCCACCTCTTCGTTCATTCGTCTGGCAATGGTGTGGTCATCCGCTGTCAGGATGTCATCCATCGGAGGACGGACCTTAATCGTCAGGCGGTGCGTTTTACCGTCATACACCGGAAACAGCGGCACTACACGCGCGTGGCAAACCTTCATCAAGCGACCAATTGCCGGTAACGTTGCTTTATAGGTAGCAAAAAAATCGACAAACTCGCTGTGCTCAGGCCCATGGTCCTGATCCGGCAAGTAGTATCCCCAATATCCCTGACGTACAGACTGAATAAACGGTTTGATGCCATCATTACGTGCATGTAATCGGCCTCCGAAACGACGGCGCACCGTGTTCCAGACGTAATCAAATACCGGGTTCCCCTGATTGTGGAACATTGCTGCCATTTTCTGTCCCTGGGAAGCCATCAGCATCGCCGGGATATCTACGCCCCAGCCATGAGGAACGAGAAAAATCACTTTTTCATCGTTGCGGCGCATCTCTTCGATGATTTCAAGGCCCTGCCAGTCAACCCGATTCTGAATTTTCTCCGGACCGCGCAGGGCCAGTTCCGCCATCATGACCATCGCCTGAGGGGCTGTCGCGAACATCTCATCGACAATGGCTTCGCGCTCAGCTTCGCTGCGTTCAGGAAAACAAAGGGATAAATTGATCAGTGCTCTGCGACGTGAGCTTTTTCCCAAACGTCCAACCATCCGTCCGAGCTTTGCCAGAATAGGATCGCGAAGTGACGCCGGCGTTAACGCAATCCCAGCTATCGCCGCTACACCCAGCCAGGCGCCCCAGTAGCGCGGATAGCGAAATGATTTATCAAACTCAGGGATATACTCAATATTCTTTTTTTTCGTTTCCATGCTCTTCCAGTGTCTGGTGCGGCGAAAAGTAGATCTGCTGATAGTGTAGCGGCGCACGATGCGCCGTACAAAATAAAAAAAGCCGGTACGCATCGCGTACCGGCTTTATCAGTGTGCTAATTAATCAAAACGTAGCTGAGGCATAACTTCTTTCACCTGCGCCAGATAATCGGTGCGATCCGAGCCGGTCAGACCTTCTGTACGCGGCAGTTTCGCCGTCAGAGGGTTCACGGCCTGCTGGTTGATCCACACTTCGTAGTGCAGGTGCGGACCGGTTGAACGCCCGGTGTTACCTGACAGCGCGATACGATCGCCACGTTTCACTTTTTGACCTGGTTTCACCAACAGCTTACGCAGGTGCATATAACGCGTGGTGTAGGTGCGACCATGACGAACCGCAACATAGTATCCGGCGGCGCCGCTACGCTTCGCCACAACCACTTCACCATCGCCCACCGACAGTACCGGCGTCCCCTGCGGCATCGCAAAATCGACACCTTTGTGCGGTGCTACGCGTCCAGTCACCGGATTCAGGCGACGCGGGTTAAAGTTCGAGGAAATACGGAACTGTTTCGCCGTCGGGAAACGCATGAAGCCTTTCGCCAGCCCGGTACCGTTACGGTCATAGAACTTACCGTCTGCAGCACGGATGGCATAATAGTCTTTGCCTTCAGAACGTAAACGCACGCCCAGCAGCTGGCTTTGCTCGCGCTTACCGTCCAGCATTTCGCGAGACATCAGCACTGAGAACTCATCGCCTTTTTTCAGTTTGCGGAAATCCATCTGCCACTGCATGGCCTTAATCACCGCGCTGATTTCAGAGCTGGTCAGTCCGGCCTCTTTGGCGCTGGCGACAAAGCTTCCGCCCACCGTGCCTTTGATACGGCTGTTAACCCAATCGCCCTGCTGCATTTCGCTGCTCATTTTGAAACCTGTCGCAGTGCGATCGTAAGTGCGGGTTTCACGGCGGGACACTTCCCATGTCAGGCGCTGCAGGTCACCTTCCGCGCTTAACGTCCAGGATAACTGTTGACCAATTTTCAGATTGCGCAGTTCTTTATCGGAAGCAGCGAGCTGACTGATGTCGCCCATATCGATGCCGTACTGATTAAGAATACTGCTCAGCGTATCGCCTGTGGAGACGACATACTCATGCACGCCGGCTTCACCAGACGTTTTGTCATCCAGTTCATCCTGCGGAATGGCTTCGTCTTCCTGCGCGGCCTGATCGATAGGTTCACTGGCCTCAGGCAACAGCGAACGAATCTCGCTTTTTTCCAGCTCGATAGTTTTAACGATGGGTGCAGAATCGGGATGGTAAACATAAGGCCGCCAGACGGCGACGGCCAATGTCAGTACGGTAAGCGACCCCAGCATAACGCGATGGGGTCGCGGCAGATTATTAAATGCCAGAGCGACAGAGCGGGCTATCTGTTGCACGTATTCACTTCCTCATTAATCTCCTTTCAGGCAGCTCGCATACTGGTTGGCTAATTGGTTCAAAAACGCTGAATAGCTTGTTTTACCCAGTTTGATATTCGTTCCGAGCGGATCCAGCGTTCCCATTCGAACGGATGTCCCTCTCGCGACGGCTTCAACGACCGCTGGCCTGAACTGTGGCTCAGCAAAAACGCAGGTTGCTTTTTGCTCAACCAACTGTGTTCTTATTTCATGTAAACGCTGCGCACCAGGTTGAATCTCAGGGTTCACGGTAAAGTGACCAAGCGGTGTTAGTCCGTAGTGTTTTTCGTAGTAGCCATAGGCGTCATGAAAAACGAAATAACCTTTTCCCTTGAGCGGTGCGAGCTCGTTACCTACCTGCTTATCGGTTGCGGCTAATTGTGCCTCAAAATCCTTCAGGTTGGCGTCAAGTTTGGCTCGACTTTGCGGCATAAGTTCCACTAATTTTTCATGGATTGCAACCGCTGAGGCCCGCGCTATCTCTGGGGAAAGCCAAAGATGCATGTTGTAATCGCCATGATGGTGATGCTCGTCACTTTTTTCACTGCCAGCATCATCGTGTCCATGATCGTCATCGTCGTCATCGGCACCTTTCATGAGTAACGGTTTCACGTCATTGAGCTGCGCAATCGTTACCTGTTTCGCGTTAGGAATATTCTTGACTGACTTCTCCATAAACGCTTCCATCTCAGGTCCAATCCAAACAACTAAGTCCGCGCCCTGTAAGCGTTTTACGTCTGATGGACGCAGTGAATAGTCATGTTCGGAAGCCCCATCAGGCAACAGAACCTCAGTGTCTGTTACCCCGTCTGCAATAGCTGAAGCAATAAACCCCAGCGGCTTGAGCGAGGCCACCACAGCGGCATTTGCTGCCTGTGTTGCACTACCCCAAAGAGCAGCGGATAATGCTGCGAAAAGAAGCGTATTTTTATGTAACATAATGCGACCAATCATCGTAATGAATGTAAGAAATGTGATATTATAACATTCTATAACTTCTGCAAGACTAAAATTGATATGACGACTTTGGTTTCACTGGAAAATGTCTCGGTCTCTTATGGTCAACGCCGCGTCCTGTCTGACGTATCGCTTGAACTTCGACCCGGTAAAATTTTAACGCTTCTCGGCCCAAATGGCGCCGGGAAGTCTACGCTGGTGCGCGTTGTATTAGGGCTGGTAGCGGCTGATGAGGGAGTAATCAAGCGTAATGGTCAATTGCGGATTGGCTATGTACCGCAAAAACTGTACCTCGATACTACGCTGCCACTGACGGTAAGTCGGTTTATGCGCTTACGTCCCGGTACCAAAAAAGAGGATATCCTTCCGGCACTGAAGCGCGTTCAGGCCGGGCATCTGATGGATGCGCCGATGCAAAAGCTCTCTGGCGGGGAAACACAACGCGTCCTGTTGGCCCGTGCTTTATTGAATAAACCTCAGCTACTGGTGCTCGATGAACCAACCCAGGGCGTGGATGTCAATGGGCAGGTCGCACTGTACGACCTTATCGACCAGTTGCGACGTGAACTGGATTGCGCCGTGCTGATGGTTTCCCATGACCTGCATCTGGTGATGGCCAAAACCGATGAGGTACTGTGCCTGAACCATCATATTTGCTGTTCCGGTGCGCCGGAAGTGGTTTCTATGCACCCGGAATTCATCTCCATGTTCGGGCAACGCGGCGCCGAACAACTCGGAATTTACCGTCATAATCACAATCACCGCCACGATTTACAGGGTCGTATCGTCTTACGCCGGGGAAATGGTCACTCATGATTGAATTGTTATTACCCGGTTGGTTAGCCGGGATCATGCTGGCCTGTGCCGCTGGCCCACTCGGCTCGTTTGTAGTCTGGCGTCGAATGTCTTATTTCGGTGATACGCTGGCCCACGCTTCGCTGCTGGGGGTCGCCTTTGGCCTGCTGCTGGATGTAAACCCTTTCTATGCGGTTATCGCCGTCACCCTGTTGCTGGCTGGCGGTCTGGTATGGCTGGAGAAGCGCCCTCACCTTGCGATCGATACCTTGCTGGGTATTATGGCGCACAGCGCGTTGTCATTGGGGCTGGTTGTTGTCAGCCTGATGTCCAACATCCGTGTGGATCTGATGGCTTACCTGTTTGGTGATTTGCTCGCCGTGACGCCAGAAGATCTTATCTCCATCGCCATCGGCGTGGTTATTGTTCTGGCGATTCTGTTCTGGCAGTGGCGTAACCTGCTGTCGATGACCATCAGTCCTGATCTGGCATTTGTCGATGGTGTGAAGCTGCAACGCGTGAAGCTGCTGTTGATGCTGGTTACGGCGTTAACGATTGGTGTGGCGATGAAGTTTGTCGGGGCGCTGATTATCACCTCACTGCTTATCATCCCTGCGGCGACCGCCCGTCGCTTTGCCCGTACGCCGGAGCAGATGGCAGGGGTTGCCGTTGGAGTGGGAATGATAGCGGTTACAGGCGGGCTGACCTTCTCGGCCTTCTATGACACCCCGGCAGGTCCTTCCGTGGTGCTGTGCGCCGCGCTGCTGTTTATTTTCAGCATGATGAAAAAGCAGGCGAACTAAGCATGCGTTGCCCGGTGGCGCTGCGCTTACCGGGCCTACAAAATCGCCCAGGCCTGATGAGCGTCACGACATCAGGCACTAAGGCATCTGTGGCGGTGTAATGCCAAAATGGTTCCAGGCGCGCACGGTTGCCATACGTCCACGCGGCGTACGCTGCAGAAAACCTTGCTGAATCAGATACGGCTCCAGCACGTCCTCAATGGTTTCACGCTCTTCCCCAATCGCCGCCGCCAGGTTATCCAGCCCTACCGGTCCGCCAAAGAATTTATCGATAACCGCCAGCAGCAGCTTACGGTCCATATAATCGAATCCTTCCGCATCCACATTGAGCATATCCAGCGCCTGGGCGGCAATATCAGCCGAAATCGTGCCGTCATGCTTCACTTCAGCGAAATCGCGTACCCGGCGTAATAAACGGTTGGCGATACGCGGCGTACCGCGGGCGCGGCGTGCCACTTCCAGCGCGCCTTCATCGCTCATTTCCAGGCCCATAAAGCGTGCGCTACGCCCAACAATGTGCTGCAGGTCTGCCACCTGATAGAACTCCAGGCGCTGCACAATACCAAAACGGTCACGCAGCGGAGAGGTTAACGACCCGGCGCGCGTCGTCGCCCCGATTAGCGTGAACGGCGGCAGATCGATCTTAATCGAACGGGCAGCCGGCCCTTCACCAATCATGATATCCAGCTGATAATCTTCCATCGCCGGATACAGCACCTCTTCCACCACCGGTGACAGACGATGAATTTCATCGATAAACAGCACATCGTGGGGTTCAAGGTTGGTAAGCATTGCCGCCAGGTCACCCGCTTTTTCCAGTACCGGACCGGACGTGGTGCGCAGGTTAACACCCATTTCATTGGCGACAATATTGGCAAGCGTAGTTTTACCCAGACCAGGAGGACCGAAAATCAGCAGGTGATCGAGAGCGTCACCGCGCAGCTTCGCCGCCTGGATAAAAATCTCCATTTGCGAACGGACCTGAGGCTGGCCAATGTACTCTTCCAGCAATTTTGGGCGAATCGCACGATCCACCAGATCTTCAGGGGTAGTGCTGACAGCCGAAATCAGGCGATCTGCTTCAATCATCCGTTACCTCACAATGCCGCGCGAAGCGCTTCACGAATCAGGGTTTCACTACTGGCATCAGGGCGGGCAATTTTGCTCACCATGCGGCTGGCTTCCTGTGGTTTATAGCCCAACGCCACCAGCGCAGCAACCGCTTCCTGCTCGGCGTCGTCCGTTGTCGGACTTGCCGGAGACGTCAGGACCAGATCCGCTGCTGGTGTAAAGAGATCACCATGCAAACCTTTAAAGCGGTCTTTCATTTCTACAATCAGGCGTTCTGCGGTTTTTTTACCAATACCCGGTAATTTCACCAGCGCGCCCAGCTCTTCGCGCTCCACGGCATTAACGAACTGCTGAGCAGACATACCGGAGAGGATCGCCAGCGCCAGCTTCGGCCCCACGCCATTGGTTTTGATTAACTCTTTAAACAACGTGCGCTCTTGCTTGTTGTTAAAGCCATACAATAGCTGAGCATCTTCTCGCACCACAAAATGGGTGAAAATAATCGCTTCTTGCCCGGCTTCCGGCAACTCGTAGAAACAGGTCATCGGCATATGCACTTCATAGCCTACCCCGCCCGTTTCCAGAAGGACCAGCGGGGGTTGTTTTTCAATAATGATGCCTCTGAGTCTGCCTATCACGTGACGCTCCTGCGTTAAGGGCTAAAAGGTAATGCGCTATCATAAAAAAAGGCTGGATAGATATCCAGCCTCATTTGTCACTAACGTAATCGACCTCGCGCCAAATTCAGCCTCGACTCGCTCATTTGCATGGCGTTCTGACTGACATGGCAGTGGGTAATGGCTATCGCCAGTGCATCCGCGGCATCCGCTTGCGGATTCGCCGGGAGTTTTAGCAGCGTGCGTACCATATGCTGGACCTGGCTTTTTTCCGCGCTACCGATCCCCACCACGGTCTGTTTTACCTGGCGGGCCGCGTATTCAAAGACCGGTAGATCCTGATTGGTCGCCGCAACGATTGCCACGCCGCGAGCCTGCCCCAGCTTTAGCGCCGAGTCGGCGTTCTTCGCCATAAAAACCTGCTCAATGGCAAAATAGTCCGGCTGGAACTGGGTGATGATTTCCGTCACGCCTGCGTAAATCAGCTTCAGACGCGACGGAAGATCGTCGACTTTGGTGCGGATACAACCGCTGCCGAGGTAGGTCAGCTGCCTGCCGACCTGACGAATAACACCATAACCGGTGATGCGCGACCCCGGGTCAATGCCGAGAATAATAGACATCACGCATCTCCTGTTATTTTATGGCTTAACCACATCATTCTAAGGTGGCAGCAACCTCATCGGAGATTTCACCGTTGTGGTAAACTTCCTGCACGTCGTCGCAGTCTTCTAGCATATCGATCAGACGCATCAGCTTCGGCGCTGTTTCTGCATCCATATCCGCTTTGGTGGATGGGATCATAGACACTTCAGCTGCGTCCGCTTTCAGACCAGCCGCTTCCAGCGCGTCACGTACTTTGCCCATCTCTTCCCACGCGGTGTAAACGTCAATTGCGCCGTCGTCGAAGGTCACAACGTCTTCAGCACCTGCTTCCAGCGCCGCTTCCATGATGGCGTCTTCGTCGCCCTGTTCAAAGGAGATTACGCCTTTTTTGCTGAACAGATAAGCCACGGAACCGTCGGTACCGAGGTTACCACCCGTTTTCGTGAACGCGTGACGCACTTCCGCAACGGTACGGTTACGGTTGTCAGACAGACATTCAATCATAACGGCTGTACCGCCAGGACCGTAACCTTCATAGATGATGGTTTCCATGTTGGAATCTTCATCACCACCCACACCGCGCGCGATTGCACGGTTCAGGGTGTCACGGGTCATGTTGTTAGCCAGCGCTTTATCAACCGCTGCACGCAGACGCGGGTTAGCATCCGGATCGCCGCCGCCCAGTTTAGCCGCCGTCACCAGCTCACGAATTATTTTGGTGAAAATTTTACCGCGTTTAGCATCCTGCGCTGCTTTACGGTGTCTGGTGTTGGCCCATTTACTATGACCTGCCATAAATAATATCTCCAAAAAGCGCGCCTTTTCAGGCGACGTTAATTACAAACTCTTCAATCGCCTGCCGGTTACTCCACGACTTGGTTAATTGGGCGGCTTCAACCGCATTAACCCAACGATAGGTCAGATGTTCGGTGAACACGATCTTTCGTTCTGAGGGAAGTGCCAGGCAAAACCAGGATTCAGTATTACGTTCAATTCCCGGTGCATAGCGATGACGTAAATGGCTAAAAATCTCAAACTCCACCGTGCGCTGACAGTCAATTAAGGTCAGTTGCTCAGATGCAACATCAATGGCGACCTCTTCCTTTACTTCGCGCATAGCGGCTTGCGACGCGGTTTCACCTTCTTCAAGGCTGCCGGTGACCGACTGCCAGAAATCAGGATCGTCGCGTCGCTGTAACATCAGCACTCTCCCGGTGTCCTTTGCATAAATCACGACTAACACCGAGACAGGCTGTTTATATGTCATATCAGTTATTCTCGGCCTTCTTAACAACCTGAATGCTCAGTTCCGCCAGCGCAGCTGCGTTGGCAAAGCTTGGCGCTTCAGTCATCAGACACGCTGCAGCCGTGGTTTTCGGGAAAGCAATAACGTCACGAATGTTGTCAGTACCGGTCAACAGCATAGTCAGACGGTCCAGACCAAACGCCAGGCCCGCATGCGGCGGTGTACCATATTTTAGCGCATCCAGCAGGAAGCCGAATTTCTCACGCTGCTCTTGCTCGTTAATGCCCAGAATACCGAATACGGTTTGCTGCATGTCGCCGTTGTGAATACGCACGGAACCGCCGCCTACTTCGTAACCGTTGATGACCATATCGTACGCGTTGGCAACCGCGTCTTCCGGCGCTGCTTTCAGCTCAGCGGCCGTCATATCTTTCGGCGCGGTGAACGGGTGATGCATTGCGGTCAGTCCGCCTTCACCATCGTCTTCAAACATTGGGAAGTCGATAACCCACAGCGGCGCCCATTTGGCTTCGTCGGTGATGTTCAGGTCTTTACCCAGTTTCAGACGCAGCGCGCCCATCGCGTCGGCAACTACTTTCTTGTTGTCGGCACCGAAGAAAATCATGTCGCCGTCTTGCGCACCGGTACGCGCCAGAATCGCTTCCACGATTTCTGCGTTCAGGAACTTAGCAACCGGGCTGGTGATACCTTCCAGACCTTTCTCACGTTCGGTGACTTTGATGTAAGCCAGGCCTTTCGCGCCGTAAATCTTAATAAAGTTACCGTAATCGTCGATCTGCTTACGGCTAAGTGCAGCACCGCCCGGTACACGCAGAGCAGCTACGCGGCCTTTCGCATCGTTTGCCGGACCAGAGAACACTGCGAACTCAACGTCTTTCACCAGATCGGCGACGTCAACCAGCTCCATCGGGTTACGCAGGTCTGGCTTATCGGAACCGTAACGACGCTCAGCTTCGGCAAAGGTCATGATCGGGAAATCACCCAGATCGACACCTTTCACTTCCAGCCACAGGTTACGCACCAGCGCTTCCATCACTTCACGCACCTGCGGTGCGGTCATGAAGGAAGTCTCAACGTCGATCTGGGTAAATTCTGGCTGACGGTCAGCACGTAAGTCTTCATCACGGAAGCATTTTACGATCTGATAGTAGCGATCAAAGCCAGACATCATCAGCAGCTGTTTAAACAACTGAGGTGATTGCGGCAGTGCGTAGAATTTACCTTTATGTACGCGAGAAGGTACCAGGTAATCGCGCGCACCTTCCGGCGTCGCTTTGGTCAGCATCGGTGTTTCAATGTCGAGGAAGCCGTGGTCGTCCATAAAACGACGCACCAGACTGGTGATTTTAGCACGCGTTTTCAGGCGCTGCGCCATTTCAGGGCGACGCAGATCTAAATAGCGATACTTCAGTCGCGCTTCTTCGGTGTTGACGTGGTTAGAGTCCAACGGCAGCGAGTCTGAACGGTTGATGATGGTCAGATCGGAGGCCAGTACTTCAATTTCGCCCGTCGCCATATCGGCGTTGACGTTTTTCGCGTCACGCGCACGCACAGTGCCCGTAACCTGGATGCAGAACTCATTACGCAGTTCGGAGGCCAGCTTTAACGCGTCCGCACGGTCCGGATCGAAAAATACCTGCACGATACCTTCGCGGTCGCGCATATCGATAAAGATCAGGCTACCAAGATCACGACGACGGTTGACCCAACCACACAGAGTCACCTGCTGCCCCTCGTGGGACAGACGTAGCTGTCCGCAATATTCTGTACGCATGAGATATCCCTTAACTTTGCCGCAGGCGGATTGTCACCTGTCTCGCAGATGACGAAGTCGCAGCTTTAGCTGAATGTCACAACTGAATGAAAAAAGGCGGCTATTATACTGGAAATTCTGCCGCACGATAAGAGCCTACTGGGATAGACTCTCAGTCCGGTACTGACTGTACGCCTGTTTCCTGGACGGGCATTGCGTAATCTCACAAAAAATAACAAAAATTGTCGCCCCTTTCACACTGATTCGCGATTAAGGTGTAACGGAATTCTTTTATTACTGGAGTGACCATGCTGGAATTGAACGCTAAAACAACCGCCCTTGTCGTGATTGATTTACAGGAAGGGATCCTGCC
Source organism: Citrobacter sp. C13 (assembly GCF_014596815.2). Taxonomy (NCBI): domain Bacteria; kingdom Pseudomonadati; phylum Pseudomonadota; class Gammaproteobacteria; order Enterobacterales; family Enterobacteriaceae; genus Citrobacter; species Citrobacter sp. C13. Next base: position 2,072,578 of record NZ_CP115024.1, on the reverse strand, counting down.
TTTCGCTGGCGGGCCTCATACGGCACATGATGTGGTTACCCGCGCCGCGCAGTTGGCGGAAAAATTCCGTGCCCACGGTTCCCCGGTGGTAATGGTGCGCGTCGGCTGGTCTGACGATTACGCCGAAGCGCTGAAACAACCCGTAGATGCTCAGACTCCGGCAAAAGCGTTGCCCGAAAACTGGTGGGATTACCCGGCGGCTCTGGGGAAATGCGCCAGCGATATCGAAGTGACTAAACGCCAGTGGGGAGCCTTCTATGGCACTGATCTGGAATTGCAGTTGCGTCGCCGGGGCATCGATACCATCGTCCTGTGCGGCATCTCTACGAACATTGGCGTGGAGTCAACGGCGCGAAATGCGTGGGAGCTGGGTTTCAGTCTGATCATTGCAGAGGATGCCTGTAGCGCCGCCAGTGCTGAACAACACCAGGGCAGCATGACTCACATTTTCCCGCGCATTGCGCGCGTTCGCAGCGTGGAGGAGATTCTGCAAGCGCTATGATCTATATCGGTTTACCCCAGTGGTCGCATCCAAAATGGGTGCGTCTGGGGATCACCAGCCTTGAAGAGTATGCCCGCCACTTTAACTGCGTGACGCGGGCATTTTAAAAATCACTAAAGAACGCCCAAGAGCATGTGTTTTCTTTAGTTTATTCAATGCATTAAAAAATAGTTTCGCATGAAATTCGGTAAACTTCATGTGTGCAATAATGTCCCATTCATGCCCCAAAATGCCCCAAAGCAGACATTTTTGCCCCAAGTATGCCCCACAAGTCACGTCTTCAAGTCGTCTATATCCATAGCATACCGAGTTACATTCTTGCATCCGGGGTGTCGACAATACCTACTTTATTGAGTGTGCGAGAATTACCAGGAACCTTTCCACAATGTAGTAGTCTAATAGTCGAATCCATCTAACATTAAGAAGCGTTATGATCACTAGCCTCTCATTGATATCTTCTGTAATAGTCACTCTATGTATCATGGTGTTCGCTGCGGTAAAAGTAGGGATTGGTTTGTCTAACAATCCAGACAGAAATGATAATTAACCTCAACCACGTAACCACACTTCATACTTCATACTTCATACTTCACTTAACAGTGAAGTGCTCACATCACCGGGCAGTCATCAAACTCCGCATTCCTGGCATCATTAATGATGTACGTGATCACTCCAAATATAGCGGGTGCAGAACTGTAACCATCATCATCTGCTGGCAGCGCTTCCCTTCTCCCGTTATCCAGATTAACCAGGTGCGGCTGAGGATGAGTCCGATATCGCTTGATCCTGAATTCCCCGTCGATTGCACATATCAGCAGTGAACCATCGCAGGCAGTAAGTGACGCATCTACCACAAGCAGCGCACCCAGGAGTATCCCTTCCCTGAAATGTGAACGCGATGCCCGCATAAAGTAAGTCGCTGCTGGCTGGCTGATAAGCTGCTGATCGAGGGAGATCCTCGTTTCAACGTAATCGCTGGCCGGTGAAGGGAAGCCCATGGCTAAAGTCCTCCGTTTGGATTGAACAGTTGAAAGGTTCGGTTCTCGCCTTCCTGCGTTGATACATCGCGGAATGTTGTCACATAACATTCTATCCAATCGTTGGCCTGCTTCATCGTCCAGTGCCAGTTAACCTTACCCAGTTCCTGGACAAACCGCTGTGTGGTGACAGTCTTCCGGCCATTCGGTTCTCGCTGTATCGAAGCATGCCAGGCTATTTCAATATCGCTGCGTCGTGGCATCATTACTCCCTCTCTTGAGTACTGGATAAAAACACAGTATAAATACTGTATATCCAACCAGTAAAGAGGCAATAAGCAATGTTTGTGGAACTCGTTTATGACAAAAGGAATTTTGATGGTTTGCCCGGTGCGAAAGACATCATTCTGGGGGAGTTGAGCAAAAGGGTGCAGCGCATCTTCCCTGATGCTGATGTGAGGGTGAAACCTATGATGACGTTGCCGGCGATCAATACTGACGCCAGCAAGCATGAGAAGGAGCAGATTAGCCGTGTGGTTCAGGAAATGTTTGAAGAAGCAGAGTTCTGGCTTGTTGCTGAATGAGTGATTCTCCCTATACTTGCGCCAGCGCCACGGCATGAACACCTGGCCTACAGCTGTGGGTCGTGGCGTAAAATCACGGCCCACAGCAACTATCTAGCATCCAGCGGGAAACTTCTTATACAGCGTGGACATGCCAACATTATACCTGCTGGCAATAATCTGTCTGGATTCTCCGGCAGCTATCAGTTCACCAATTTCCTTCCACTGATCGTCAGTAAACTTTGGTCTTCTGCCACCAACACGACCTTTTGCCCTGGCAACAGCTAAACCCGCCAAAGTGCGCTCACTATTAAGGTCGGATTCGTATTGTGCCGCAGAGAGGATGTTGCGAAAGTTATAGCGACCACTGGCTGTTTTGAGATCAACACCATCGGTAATACTTCGGAAGTTAATGCCCTTCTCCTGTAGTTGCTGAAACATCAGCAGCGCATGTAAAACGTTACGCCCAATCCTGTCCAGCTTCCAGACCACCAACTCATCTCCCGTATGCATCGCCGTAATTAGGCGCTTCAGTACGGGGCGGTTTGATTTTCTACCGCTGGCATGCTCTTCCATTATGTGTTCGCACCCTGCTGATTCGAGCGCGATTCGCTGAAGTTCGGTGTCCTGGTGGTTTGTTGATACTCGGGCATAGCCGTAAATCATGGGTATTTCTCCTGTTGTGAAAACAGGAGAAACGGCGAGAGATCGCCAGATACTTGAGGGTTTTAAAAAGGTTCGTTTCGAACCGGAAGGATAGCCCTGGGCTATGAATGGCAATGTTGCTTAGATGGGAAAATACCGGGTCTTGCTGTCCGAGTTGATACAGCAAAACCCGTATGGCCTACACCTCCGGGGGAACAGGCCAGTTAATTTTTGGAGCGCTGGAGGTGTCCACCGCTTCCAGCGCGTCAAGATAATCCAGCCACAAATTGTACTGGGCTTTTTCGGTATCCTTCAGCCTTCCCATAGCAGCTTTTCCCGGCCATTGCTGTCTGTTGATAAAGTCGTTTGCCTCCTGGATTCGACGATATCTCTCACCTTCTGCAAGCTGGACCCGCGCATCATCTGAAATAGTCCAGCTGCCGCTGCCACTATCCCAGGTATGCCATTGAGATGGCTTGCTGTCTGATAGCGTTAGTTCACCATTCTTACCGATGTAAACACGTCTCTCACCATCGTTCATACCACTAATCAGCGATAGATGCTGCTCATTGGTAATAACCACTGCATCCTCGGGTATAACATCTGTATTTTCATCATAAAATGCCTGTTTATTAACACTAAATTTAATTGTCATTATTAACTCCCAATAGCGAACCAGCGCAGGTTGAGGTCATATCCCGGTACCATCGTGAATGTGCCAGCGTTAATAGCCAGGGCATTAACTCTAAAGTGCGACTCATTGATAATGCTGGCAACACCATATGCCATCACACTGTCGATGGGATTATCATGAGTAACAACTATCTGCTGCCCGGCCTCGGGAAATGCGATAGGAAATGTCCCTATCGAGGTTCCTGCCGGAGCGGACATCAATCCAACGTTTCCCCACTGCAGAAGCGTGCCGTTTGGAAAATACTGATATCCCGCAGCGCCTTTCAACCCCGCAAAAAACGTCATATCAGGAATTTCACTTCCACCGGAGCTAAAACCAGCCCCAACATTTCTGCCACCTGCACTCCCCACACCAAGGTGCCCCTTGGCTGTCGCAGCATCTGCTTTCCCCAAAAGCCCTCGTGCGAAAGCTGTCAGGTCAGTTGCCGCCATCTGGTCAACTCCCGAGAAATACGGGAGTTTATCTGCGCCATTAACTAACCCGGAAAGTGCCGTCAATGTTGCATCCGCCTGTTGCTTGCTGTTAAGTGCGTCAACCAGTCCCAAATATTGCCAGGTAGACCACTGATCAGCCTGGCCAATCAAGCCTTTTATATATGATGAGAAACCAAGGTTTGTGAGAGCCGTAGAAATCGCCGCTGCACCATCTGATTTGATATCGGCAAATGGGTTTGCACGGCTCAGTGTGAGTTTTTGAATGGCTTTTAAAACCTGAGTCATATCGTTAATGTCGAGCGCCAATCCTGCTGACTCTACGATATGCGCTAACTCTTCCTGCATGGCATTAAACGCTGCTGCCCGCAGCCTCGTTGCGGCAATACCACCAGCAACACTTCCATCAGTATATTTGCCATCCTGCGTTGCAGTGGCTTCGACTTGCCCGATTCGGAGCATAGTTAATCCTCACTTAGTGTTAAGCGATAAAATCAGAGGGGGAAATATCAGTTATGAATAATTGAAAATGATGTTCAGATGGGATGGGGCAATTTTGTTGATTGAACACTCCAGTTGTTTATTGCCCCACGATGCGAGCGGATCTCCGCAGTAGGACGCGCCAGCAAGCGAATACTTGATCGTTGTTTGTGGCGCATTTATCCGCCAGGTAAATGGCCACTCGTCACCGTTAAGCGTATCACCGCATACTGACATGCCACTCATAGCGGGCCGGAACTGTGTGATAGTGATGGTATAACCAAGAGCTGCAGCCACCCGGATGTAATAATCGCGGTTCAGGCCGCCGGTGCTGATTAACTTTGCCACCACGGCGCGCTGGCGATCGCTGACGCCACCGGATTCACCAATCGCACAATCATCTGGTAACCCCAGAGAGCTTTCCCATTCTGACAACATTACCGTCGCTGTAGGGGGAAAAGCACCAGTAATCAGGCTTTGCGCATCGTTGTCAGAACGCTGAAACGCGCTGCCCAGTGCCCGTAATACCGCAGCCTGTACCGTTCTTTGCGACCGGGGCCACGCCCTGCCCGTCGGTAGCAGCGCACCAAGCGCACCGGCATAATCATTTTTTGAAAAGAGGCTCATACAAAATTCACCCCGCCAAGCACCGGAATTTCGCCAACAGCAAAGGTGATATTGGCCGTCGGAGAGTTAAGAATATAGCCCGTCGTGCCGCTAACACCGCCGATACTCCCGTTAATATCAGAGAGGTAAACTTTCCCGGAACCATCAGGGTTAGCTTCATCAAAAAACAGCGCCGTCAGCGCGTCTTTTATCCCCTGAACTGTGGTGCTGTCGGCATTTTTGATCCCAGAGATTTCAATATTGATGACTTTCTTGATCGGGGAACATACGAAAACAATGGCAGTGTCTGTCTGCTGCGGATAGATGTGGTCGGCGACAGCGAGCTGGTCTCCGGTGGCTTTAACAGCCCCCCAGTCCTCAAGTTGGGATATTCCGTCGGTACCGACCGGAAACCCACCATTGTCATTCCGATCACACATGATATACACGCCAACGGTCCCGGCCCCGTTCAGACGCCGCTTTACCCACGCGCGGGTGACGCCCGAAACCTCAAGCGCCCATTTTTTATAATCGGCGTCGCTTCCACCCTGAGGCGGATTCTGCCATGCCAGCAAGCCACGACTGCGAAAATCCTCTTCCGTTTCAATATCGGCTCCGCCGGTCGCAGCGGACAGTAACGTTACCTGTGGATCCACGCCAGCAATATTCGCGTCCAGGGTCATTATGGTCCCGGCATCAGCGTTACCGCGCGCGCCTCCACCCGTTACATCACTGGTAATATCCGGCAGTATGGCCGTCACCGCGACGATACCAAATCCATCTGCCTGAATTTTAAGATCTGCATCCGTCCGGTACTGGTATCCGTCCCCGCGGTTAATGATCGAGCCAACAGGGATAATACAGTCAACACTGCCACTAGCCTGTACCGCAGGCGACTTCGCCGCTGCAGCTGGTTTTCTGAATACCTGCTTAAGGGCCATCCACCCGGCGAGATACTCATCGGTAGAGGTAAACGGGTTTGTCTGCAGGGCAATATAGTCAAGGTAGGCGTAATGCAGATGCCCCATCCCCGCATCCATGTCAGCCAGTACCTTCAGGTTCGCGAAGCGCAGGAGCGCACCAACATCCTCAAGCTCCGCCTGCATAAATTTCCGGTTTCCGTCGCGGAGTTCGCTCAGCGTCGGTCGTTTAAACGGCATATTAACGTTGCTCCCATATCCAGTAAAACCTGAATTCCTGCCAGTCCTTCCCCGGTGCCTGATAGCGGATAATGAGATTGAGCCGGTCAGGCAGGACGATCCTTGCAACAGGAATAACCTCGCTGACAACGCCATCAACCTTTAACCAGTTGAGCGCTTCACTCGAGTATTCCTCCGCTTTTTTTGCTACATCCGGGGTCAGTTTTTTCCGCCGTAGCAGCCACAGCCGGGATCCCAGTTGGGATTCCTCCCCGGAATCCCCCCACCAGCCGCGGCGATCGCTATCCTCATAATCATCGTCAGCGCGCGCCAGCCTGTCGGTAAACAGGCTGTCCAGTATTGCAGTCTGTAAATCGTTCCCCGTGGTGAGTTCACCCAGCCCTTTCTGCCAGTCAGCAAACATCTCATCCACATTCCAGAATGAAGCGATGTCACTCATGTCACCTGATCCTCTGTTTTTTGGCTGCGGATATTGTCATTGCCACTCTGGGCATTTTTAACCACATGATCATGGTCATTATGTGCATCCCGCAGCTCTTTCAGTGTTCGGGTATTGGTTTCACAGTTATCAACAATGTCACCCGTGCACCTCAGGATCGGGGTATTTGCAAGAATCCCCTGGCTGGCATTGATGGTCACGTTAGTGGCGTTATTGACCTCAACATTCTGGCCTTTTGCATCCAGGAAGATCCCCTTCTCCGTCAGGAGAATATTAAGACCCCACTGGTTATACATGACCGTTTCGCCCGCTTTCAGGCCTGTATGACGGAACCCCTGATGGTTGGACGCAATTACCACCGCGCTGGAACGATCACCGCCAATAAAAGCCAGAACCACGTCAGTCCCTGACGGCAGGCCGGATGAAAAACCAAATTCAGCCATCCGCGGTGCGCTGGCCACCTCCAGCGGAGTCTGGTACTGGATTGACTGCACCACCCCACCATCTTTCATAGCCGTGATCCGGCCAATCCCCAGCATGCCGGCGATCCTGGTCGCTGCATGTTTAAATAGTTGCTTCATGTATTGAATCCCGCCAGGTTCTGGTAGAAGGCATATGGCTGAACGGCGAATGCTTCAGGCGGCATCAGCGTCATGCGTGCATGGGTGCCGTAGTCATCGCGCATATAGGTGACTTCTGCCAGTAGCAATTCAGTCTCCGGCAACCGTAAGTTGGGAAGATCAACGGGGATCAATGTGTTTGGTTCCCACAGTTTCCCGTCTTTATCCCGCCAGGAATCGATGGTTACCGAGAGCTGTTTTGAACGTCCGTACCGCCGGTTCATTTCCCAGTCGATCGCACTTTGTGCCTGTTGAGTAGCCATCAGGGTACTTTCCACAATCGATATATGTTTTCGGTACCGCATACGGGCGGCCTCCGGATCTCTCGCCGTTGCCAGAGTCACAGCGTCATAGGCCGTATCAGGCGAATACCCTGCAATTGGAGAAACGCTCATTGATACACCGACATAATCTGAAAACCTGTCAGCCATCGATTTGCGGTAGTATGCCTGCTCGACATTTACCCCTTCGGCTATCCCACTCGCCGCACGACGTGTTCCCACCCGGGTCAGTAACAGGTTTCCATCGGGCTGATCGTAGTAAAGCAGAGCAGACCATCTGGCCACCCGATCGATGACTTCTTGCGGAGACTCACCCCAGTTCAGAGTGAACTGGGGTACCTTCACAAGCTCATCAACATCCGTGGTTACGGTGATGCCGTAGTAGGATGCCAGGCGAGAAGCAATTTCAAGTGCATTACTGGCATTAATGACGTTGTTAGGCCACTCAGCTGAGCAATCCACCAGGTCCTGACATTTGCTCCTGCCCGTGGCGCGGACCTCATGGCGGGAGCGCGATAGTGCGGGTTCCCAGTCATCAACATATCCCGTCAGTGTCAGATCATCTCCGATACGAACTTCACAAGACATTCCCTCTTCAACGAGTTGACGATCTTCGTTGCCAGGGAAGTAATCCATTAGCCCAAGATCGAAATCAGAGGGAAAACGCTCAATACCCCGCGTTACCCGGACAGAATCCCACCCCTCGATGATTTTGCCGTCGACCGTCAAAGAAACAACATCCAGATCGCTGTCTGCATTCATTGCCTCAGTACCTTCATGGTTGTCGGCATAAACGCCGGATGCGGTACGCGCGCTTCCTGTACCAGTTCATCTGCACGGGTGGCATCCTGGTATAATCGGTTTGCCAGCGTCAGCGCCGGAAGCGGCTGAGCGGTAGTAACCTGCAGAAGCTCGCTCAGACCAGAAGCACGCTCACTCATCGTAGAAAGGAATGCCGATCTGACGGCGAGAAGCGCGTTATACATATCATCGTCCGCGCGGTCTCCAGCCAGAACCAGCGCCGTATCAAGTTGCACAGAAACTCGTTGAGTTAACTCTTCTGCCTCGTCTGTACTGGCTGGTCTGGAGTCCGCAGCGGCACTGGTCATGGCACCAGTACATAGCACAACAATCAGCGTGTTCATGGTCGCCGAAATCGCTTTGCTGCTGTCGGACTGCTGGTACTCCGTGCTGATTGAATTAGCCAGTTTTTCCAGCGCTGTGATTCGGTCATTAACGCTGCCGGCGCTGTTAAGAATTGCGTTTACCACGTCGGCGACGCCCTGGACAAACTCATCAGGTGTGTTGGAGCTGCTAAGCTGGCTCGACCTGTCGGTAACATTTTTCCGGTCCATTACCGACTGGGCTGTTACCTTGTCAGCCAGTGCTCTCTCATCATCCACATCAGCAACTGACGATTTGCCAGCAACAGCAGAGGAACTACCGCCCACAGAGCCTTTACTGTAACGTCCGTACCGGGTATTCCCGAACGTGGAGTTCAGGACATTGCTGAGATTCGTGACCTGACTGATGGTGCTGTCAACCATGTTAGTCCAGAACGTGACCGTGCCTCTGATGGTGTTTATAGCCTGTGTGACACCGCGGATTTCACTCTTAACCCTGGCAATCGTGCTCAGCACAGCAGTGCTGACCAGTTTCAGATAGTTGGTTTTCACCGTGGCGCCTGCAACGGTACTGCCCGTGACAGCAAACACTTTAAGCCCTGATTCAATTGCCATCAGGGTAAATTCAAATACTCGCCCGTTCTCCATCGAACCGGAAATACGCAAACCATTCTCAGGGATGGAAACCGTTAATTCGCCCAGTGTCGGATGGACAAGCGTACCGCTACCTTTTTGTTCACAGGCTTCAATCAGTGACTGGCGCTGCGTGATAGCATCGCCGCCGCCGTAAACCTGGCTGTTCTGGATCAAGAAACCGCGAATAACAAATCGCCGTGTTGCCCGCCCGATATCCTCTATCCAGGCTGTATCACGGTAGGGATATTCATGTACCGCCTGGCGTCGGCCGTGGCTCCCTTCCTCAGCAACAATTGCAAATGGCACACCTCTGAATGAGCTGGGCCGTAACTGCCCCTGCCAGTCATCGCTGGTATCTCCCCCCAAAAGAGAAGTTATTGCGTCCTGGATAATTGACGGCATCACGCCTCCGGAAATAAAAAAACCGCCATGTCGGCGGTTTACATATGCACTGAAATGACTTATCTATTTATCGCTGGATCCATTACGGTCAAGAGATTCGGCGATCCTGTAAAGATGCTCAGTCGCCTTGAATGAGTTCATTAGGAACTCATAAAGCACACGTAAAAGCAATGCACTTACCACCGATATCGTAATCGCCGTGAAATTCATTGAGACAACAGAAAAAACGAGGTAAATGCCAATTACCAGGTAAACAAGCGCAAAAACCTTTGGAGTCTAAATGGCTTTTGCTCCAAAAACTTTTTCATTCATAACTTCTTCCTTAACGAAATGACGACAGTGATCAGTAATTCATGGCCGTTGTTATTCTGCCATTATTTTCCGCATTATAGGTTTTACGCTCCCCCTTATCATTGACCATCGTGATTTCAAGCTTGAGAGACTGATCGGACATGGCCTCCTTAAACGACCGCGCCAGATTTTCACTAAGGGCAACTTCATCACTTTTCCCTTGTTGTGTTCTGAGTATCGTGGGTTCTTGATCCACGCCGCGTGATCCAGAGATAATGTCATACCGCTGCTGGGCCAGCACATCCGGATTTCTCTTCCCTGACCACCGATCATCAGTAATGGCGGTCTGGATGGCGTTTAGCAGTTGTTCCTCAGTATAAGGTTGTGCGCCATTCTCATGTTTAATCATAGCTGCCATTATCGTTTTTAATGTTTCCGGATCGTGCAGATTTACTTGCTCTTTGGCTCCATATCCAGTGGCTTTTGAGACGGAGTCAATATATGCACGAGTATTATTCTCTGATTGCGGAGCATAGGTATGAATAATCCCATCCAGAGTATTATTCCCCCTGTCACCATACAACATCAGCTGTCTCGCCATTGCAGTTCTTCCGTCGGCATCATTCGCAAAGGTAGAAAATCCGCCATTTTTACCCGTTGCGTTTGCTGCAACCCTCAAATTACCGGGATTATTATTTCTGAAGCCAATTGCGTTATTCCTTGTTTCCCCGTAAGGAACATTGCCGCGTGCAACGTTGGATTGTGGCTGGCTGATAGCGGATAAGTCATTCTGCAATTGAATCGCAGAATCGGTCGCGCGGTAATTCGCATCGTACCGCTTTCTTACAGCATCAGTCATGAAACCCGCGTCAACCTGCCCACGTTCACTGCGGGGTAAGCTGTTATAAAGTTCCTTATCGTTCTGAATGCGCCGTAGTTTCTCAGCATCATTGCTGTTGATAAAACCGAGAGCATGAGACAGCCCAGTAAAATCACCATTAGTGAACAGATCGGTAACACCTTCAAGGCCGTCTTTGACTGAACCATCCGAAAGAATGGTCTTAAGTGCCTTGTTTTTTGAACGTTGCCACAGACCATCCCAGGATGCGCTGAGCTCATTCATAGTGCCGTTCACTTCACTCAATTGCTGATTTAGTGCCGGATCCACAGTCAGACCAAATTCATCCGATTTCGCCAGCAGCTTTTTCATGCGCTCACCGTCACGCATTAGCGCCAGCAATTCGGGCGTCAGCCCAAGTGCATCAGCGGCGGACTTCTGCTGTTCAGGTCGCAAGGTTGGAAAAATTTTTGCGATAGACTCCAGTGTTTTAAGGGTATTTACTGAACCATCGCTGTTTTTTTGGATTTGAGCACCAATTTGCGCCATCGCTGCCATAACCCCCTCGTTTTTACCACTGGCAGCCTCATTGAATGCTTTGAAAATACCTTCTATTGATGCATTAGCGCTCTCGCTGTCTGCCCCAAGAATACGCATTGCCCCGGAAAGTCGGGTAAAATCGTCAACGCGCATTCCCGCATTTTTTGCCGAGACATCAAGATTATAGGCCTGACGGGATGCCTCCCGAAATCCATAAGCGACCTGTTTCAGTCCGTAGCCGGCAGCACCGGCTAACCCCAGCGCCCCCATCTTCCCCGTGAGCTCCCCCACCATTTTCAGTGGGGGAACCATGTCGCCAATAAACTGCACGTTATCCCGCGCGCTCTTCGACATATTCTCGAGGCGAGAAATAAAACCGCTCAGTCCGTCGGCTGTTTCCTGACCGCCTAACTTGAGCCCTTCTTTAGTTTTATCTAGCTTCGGCTCCAGGTCACGGGCAGCCTCATTAATGCGGTCTATAGCCTCGCTAACCTGGTCGCTGGCCACCAGCTCAAAATCAAAAGAATTACTCATCGTCTTCAGGTTTCCTAAGCTTGTTTATCCGGGATGCCTGCGCCACCCACCATTTCAGCCGGGCGCGGGTCATTCCCCACGCCCTGTCCTCAGACCAGCGGAAATAGAAGGTGACGTCAGCGGCCATTTCCTGCCAGGTTGTCAGGGCTTCCAGGTCAAAAAACTGAGCAGATACTCCTCACACTTACGGAAGTCGAGAAAATCCATCGGCTGCAGTACGCTTTCACGCGTACCGGAAACCAGCGCAATAAGCAGGCGCATCGCCGCGAGCGACGTTGATGCAGCCTGTTTCTCGTAAAACTGCTCAGCCTGGCTTAGCGTGGGTGCTTTCAGCTCCAGCTGCGTATAAGTGGTCTTCTCCGCAGCATCATCCAGCGCTACGGTTAATGGAATGGTTTTAACGCGTTCAATCTCAGCCATCTTAGTTCTCCGTTACGTCGCGGCCTTCCCAGCGAACATCAAATACTGCATCTTCGCTTTCCACTTCCTGGACGTTGACCGTCCAGAGTGAACGGCCAATGATAGTTTTCCCGTTAGCCAGCTCGGCGATCACGTTGACGTTCGTCTGCTGGTTAAAGCCCTGCACATTCGTTCCGCTACTGTCACGCAGTCGGGCAGAAATGTATGGCGCCACAGGTTTTTCCTTATATCCGTGCACACCATCCATCCCTGTCAGGGTGGTACGGTTTACGGTGGCAGCCTGGTATTTAAACGAGCCCTCCACCATTACCGTCACACCGTTAACAGTGACATAGGCGGTTCCCGCCAGGCGGTTAGTAGTATCACCTGCCATCGTTTAAGCTCCTGTTGATTCAGCCCGAGTGCGGAACTGATTGAGCAGCGCGAAAATGCGCAACTGGTTCATGAGGGTTCCCGGCCACAGCACATCGACGCGGTTCTGATTTTTGGCGTTCTGCTCGACGATGATATTTTTTGCGAATGCCTCCGCATCCTGCGCATAACCGTTCCATACCAGAGTCTGGTACTCGGCAATCTGATCGGCCTTGATAATGTTTGGCGTGACGATCGCCGCGCCAGGTGCAAATCGGGTTCCATCCGCAGCAAGCTTCATACGGCCAAACTTGCTGGTCACCGCTGTGCGCAGGTAGCGGGTCACAAACATCAGGCTGAACAGCGTCTCCATTTCCAGATAACTGTCATCTGCATCGCCATAGCTGTTTTTCTGGTAGGTGGTGATCAGGTTTTCAATGCGCACCGTGCCATCGTCATCGACCGTAAATGTCGAAATGCCGCTGTACAGCAGATTGTTACGCTCGGTCAGCTCAAAGCGATCCTGCAGTTCTGGCGCAAGCACCCCCTGAACAGCGAGCGACTGTAGCGGGCGGCCGGGGTCATTACGCAGACTCACCGCAGCTGCGCCGGTGTAAGCTGCAGACCATGCCCAGGAAGGGGACGGCGATTTATTTACGCCCAGCAGGGTCTCATGCTGGTTATTGCGCAGCTCACCTTTGGTACCGAGCTGGGCGTAAGTCCCGGTGGTGGTACCAAAGGAATGGCCATAAAGCTGCTTGTCCCATGCCCAGCGACCGCCAGTGTCTGACAGGAACTCCTTCATCACATTCAACGAGGTTGTATCGTCGTAAGGGTTGATGATGAAATCGAATGTTCGATCCTGCAGGTTTGCCAGCGCGCCGGTAATATCCGGAGCCCCGACTCCGTTAGACATAGCAGTAATCGTCAGTTCCAGGCCTGCAGGTGTGGACTCGCCTCCAGGTAAGCCGAGGAAGTTCAGGCGAATGTCGATCCCATTACCCGTAGCACCAAGATTCTTCGCGGTCAGGGTTACGGTATCCGTAGTCGCACTGGCGGTTACAGGTAGCGTGGTTTTTGCGTTAATCGCCGCGGCCAGAGAGGTGGCGATCGCTGCCACCGTATCTGTTGCTACAACGGTCAACTGAATGCGCTCACCAGCAATATAAAGGGAGATCACTCCGGTTGCCGTCGGTGCGCTGCTCACTTTAATGGTGCCGGTTGCAGCCACCATGGAATCGGAGTCTTCCTCCAGCGGCAGGATCCAGACTTCGGCTGCGGTATCATTTTTCTGATACGCCGCCATCATGGCCTGCAGAATTCCCCCTTTTCCTGTCAGCTCACCGACGGTATCCGAAGAGGAAACTCGCTGCGGAATACCAGGGGGGGTTGAGCCGGTACTGAGCATCCCACCGATAAGCAGGGTGCGCTGCGTGGCAGTGGCGTTATTCGCCATTGAGTTATCAAACTCAACGAAGAAAAGCCCTACCCGCAGGTTATCGGGAACACGAGCGAAAGGTACGGTCATTCATTTTCTCCCGCTTTTTTAGGTAATGATTGTTTCTCTGGCGCGCCCTCATCCTTTTTAGAGAGGATCACGTCCCCATCGCTCAGACGGCGACGCCAGAAAATATTGTCAGGTACTTCAGCACCCTCTTTAGGCAATGGGATGCCCTTGACGGGGCAGCGAACGCTGAGCCCGTTGTTCGGCTTAACAAACATGGATTACTCCTGAAGATTGAGGCTGATACCCGGTTTAACTGTGCCGTCTGGCATGTCGACCGCAATATCCATGCCCTCAAGGGGAACCGACTGGACAGGATAAAAATCTTCCGGCCCCTGGTAATGCTCTATGTCGATCTCGAAAAGAAGCTGCCCCATATGGGCCTCTCCTTCTGAATCAACATTGATGGTTGAACGAACTTCCGCGTATTTCTGAATATTCCGCGTCAGTTCGTAGCTGTTGATCACCGCGCGCTCCACCTGCTCGCGAAGGCTTTCAAGCGCCAGCTCTGCCCGCATGGCTCCATCATCCACTGTATCGCCGTCATACTCCTGAACGCGCCCAGTGATCCTGACAGTGGTGAGGGTGGTAAAAGCAGGGGTATTACGCCCCTGTGATTTTTTCTGTTCAAAAGGCGTCTGAACCAACAACACAGGATACATATCTGGTGAAGTTGACCAGTCGCGTGGAGAGAATACGCGGTCGCCCGCGCTGGTTGTCCCGGTTAGTGCAGTGACAACCATTTGCCGTATCGCTGCTGAATTCATCGCGGTTTTACCACATTGAGGACAAGACGAGATCCGCCATGACTGTCGGGTTCGACGTTTGACACAACAAATAACTGATTGATGATGTGACCACCGACCGTCTTTATAAATACCCGGTCAGATACAGCAGGTTGCGATTTACCCAGCTTGCGAAATTCAGCATCGCGCACACCCAACATCGGGCTGGAGGTGTTAATTTCTGAATCGCCATCAAGGTTTTCAGCAACCTGCGCATAACCACGGTCAAAAATCCCGTTAATTGTAAAAGGAGTACCGTTACGTGGGCGGTACTCGTGCTCATCGCCAAAGACATCATGCAGCGGACTCAGAAGATGAGAATCCCAGTCCACGCCCATGTCATTACCCTGTCGTAACTGAAACTGATGGCTGAGAAGCAAGAACTCGCTTACGAAGCACATCAACATCAGCAATAACGCCGGACTGCAGAAGACGCTCAGCATCTTTGCCGGTTACAGGGATGCGCATATTTTCGCGGTACATCTCCCCGTCATGACGAATGCAATTCCCTTTCAACACCACATACTCCTGCGATTCAGTGTCTCCGGATTTTTCGTCACCACCATCGTCATCAACAGACAATTCGGCATCATCTGTTTTGCTCAAAGGCTGTTTTTCCTGGGTGTTATCGCCAGCATTCAGGTCGTCAACGCTCAGGCCGTCTTTGGCAGATCCTTCTGCATTCAGATCATCAGCCAGCCCGGTATTAGGTTGTTTTGCCATATCAGACCACCGTTGCGCAGAGGGATGCATTTACCCGGCTCGGAATAACCAGCGGGGAGGATTGCATCAGGATAAGACGCTGGGCTGGATCTTCTTTCACCCAGGATTTTGGCGCATAAGCCAGCGGACCGTAGTTGAAAGCCGGGTCCAGGATAACGCCAAAGGCGCGGGTACCCATCAGATCGGCACCACTCATAATGACAGCGCCATCGGGGATCATAGGCTTCTCGACGTTGTCCAGCGGATCAATAAACCAGTCGTTATATAACCAGAGGTCAAAGTTACCCCAGCGCCCTTTATAAATTGCGCCCTTCATTACCTGTGGGCCGGCGTTAATCTGGTTACCAAACGGGCTCAGCGCCGGGAATGTAATGGCGTTATCCTTGATGGTGGTATCCAGTCGGAATGCACGCCATGACTTATTCGTAAAGACCAGATCCGTGGCGACAGAGCCGGACTCTTTCAGGAAAGTAGTCTGCCAGATTTCAATGTCATCTGATGGCTGGGTATTGGTAGCGCCAGCTGCAACGGTCAGTGGCCATTTATCCGAGCCGCTAAGAGTGATGGTCAGATCCGAAGCACGCCCGAAATCCACCACCTTAGTTTCATAGCCCTCCCCGGCGACGGTTACGGTCCCAGACACCAGCGCACTCGCCGCCATCCATTCCAGACGACGGTTGATCATGTCAATCTGGTCAGTCATTTCAAACTGAAGGTTCAGCATTTCGCGCTCGGCAGCGGTATATTCCCCGCCAATACGCTCACCAATCTGGCGGCGGATAGGTTTGCGCAGGTCCGGCGCGCGCTTATCTTTGATGTATGCCGGTTTGAAGGTATTGGTCTGGTATTTACGGGATTCGACCAGCTTACCTTCCACCAGCGGGGAGACGAACGGCGCCATACGACGCAGGCCGACATCAACATCAATCGCCACTTCTTCAGTCTCGTAAGTCACGACATTCGGGAAGAAGCGATCGAGCAGCCAGTTCTGACTGGTTTTCAGGTTAGGAACAACCTGCACCAGCACGCTGGTATCAAAAATATTTTCCATATTCAGTCTCTTGATAGTGCCAGCCGCAGCTGGCAAAAAATTTAAACGAGCCAGCCCCTGCCGGTTAAAGCATTCGTCAGGAGAGCCGTGGGGGAAATCAGGAGGTGGTTACAGGTGCCTGGTCACTGTCTTTCAGGAAGATAGCCAGCGGTCGGAGCGCTTTTTTCAGGTCAGCGGTCGTCCAGGAGTTATCAAAAATAATTCGGTGCTGGTTGAATTCCCCCATCAGATACAGGCCGCCGTTCTGATCGGAAGACGATGCATCAACATCATCAACCAGAATAGCAACGGGTAACTGACTGCCATCTACAGCCGTTTTCACACATTGCGTGTATTTCCCGCTGGCAGCCACCAGGCCCAGGACAGTACCACGCTTAAAGGCACCGCCCGTAATGATCCCGGTGTCAGTCACCAGCTGGAGCGTGCCAGCGACAAGCTGATCCGGAACAAACAGCGCGCTCTTCATGCCAGGCGCAAACGCATTCTGACCAAACTGATCCATTATTTCTCTCCTCTTGTGGAGTTGTAGAGGCTGGTCATTTTACTTACCAGCGCAGACTTTCCGGTCTCTTTCTGTCCGCTATCCGGATTAAGCCGGACCTGGTGGCTTTCCTGCATACGCTGATCGAGAGAGCGTTTACGGGATGGCTGAGATGCGGCTGCGGCCGGAGCCGAAGAGGCTAGGACATTAATTGCTGCCGCAGAACTCATCCCGGTATTGAAAGCCAGTGACGCGGCCAGTGAAGGATTCGCAGCTGCATGCTTACTGCCGAAAATACGGGCGCAGCGTTTACGCTCAGCAGCGCGTGCATTTTTTACCGCCTTACTCTCTTTGCGATCGTCGTCGCCGTCGTCTTCAGAATCATCATCTTCTGACGCATCCGGATCATCGCCGTCATCTTCAGCATCATCGTCGCGTTCGTCTTCTTCCGCGTCGTCGTCGCGCTCATCATCATCGGCATCATCTTCGCGCTCGTCCTCTTCCGCGCGACGGGCTTTCGCTTTTTTGGCTTTTTTATCCTCTTCTTCCTCAGAAGCGGAAGGGCCAAGACCAATGAGGTGAGCAAAACTAAACGTCTTTTTCTTTGCCATTTCAGGCTCCTGTTTTTTCAAGTAAGTTTTTGAACGCAGCGTCAGGAGGACACACCTCATCAGCCAGTCCAATTTCAACGCCATCAGCAGCCATAAAACAGGCGGCCTGGGTACTTTTTATAACCTTTGCGCTAATCCCCCGGTTTCTGGCAACAGTGTTCACAAACAATTCGCCCATGGTGTTAATGTCCTGCTGGATGGCGGCCAGCGCTTCATCTGACAACTCTCTCAGCGGCGAACCTTCAGCCTTGCGGGATCCATAGGTGATGATCGTAACTTTAAGACCGTCATCTTTAATCCGCTGCGTCCAGTCAAGGTGCATGGTGATCACACCCACAGAACCCACTCCGCCGGTGCGCGGAACAGAAATCCGGTCCGCTGCACTGGCAATGGCATACGCAGCGGAATAAGCGCTTTCCGTCAGAATGGCATGGATAGGCTTTTTCCCCCGGGAGCCGTAAATGACATCAACCAGATCGAAGCATCCAGCGACCTCGCCGCCGGGTGAGTCGATATCCAGGCAAATGCCCGAAATGTCGGGATCTTCCATCGCAGTAAGAAACGCCTGACGAATGCCGTCATACCCTGTCATTCCACTGTACGGACGCAGACTGCCCAGTTTTTGCACCAGCGTTCCGCATATCGGGATGACGGCGACACCCAGCACATTGTCATAACCCGGATCACTACGGGATTCACGTCCCCGGTTATCGTCATATCCGTACCAGTCATCCTCCATGGCAAGAGAAGATTCGATTTTACTGATACCAAATCGGTCCATTACGGATGCCATGATGACTTCGGCTTTACTCGGGTGCAGCGCCAGCGGGGTGTTAAATAATCGCTGGGCCAGATGGGGTAGATTCACTTTTCCTCCGGATCGGTAATGGTCTGGCTCGCAAACTGGTCAGCCTGTGCCCAGCTCGGAAGCGGTAATCCGCGTTTAAGACATGACTCAATTTCTCTCTGGCGCTGATCAAGCACTTCTTCCCAGTCTTCACCGACGTTTTCACCCACCTCAATCTCGAGGGTGGAAAGTCCGGCATCCAGACCAAGAATGGCGCCTTTTTTCTCTGCAACCGGATCCACCCAGCCGCGCCCTGGCCCCATCCAGCGCGCGCGAGAATACGCGGCTCTGGCGTCAACAAAATCAGGTGCGCCTGCGGGCAGGGGTAAATCCTCATTGTCGTGAACTTCTTCAACAAAGGCGGTGAGAATGGGCTGAGCGAAGCCGGTAGAAAAATCGTCCCGGCGGCGAGTCAGTGTTTTCCATGCCTCCAGCAACGAGGAGCGTGCAGAGCTGTAGTTAACGTCAGACCAGTCCTGGGTGACCTGCTGTGGGGACAACCCTGTTCCTGAAGAAAAATTACGGAGAACAGCAGATTCGAAGACTTCAAAATTGCTGTAGGGCCGCGCCGCGTTAACCGTCGTGATTTTCTCACCAGGATAAAGAATGGGCATTCGGGCACCATTCTGAAGTGTCAGACGCCGATCGTTATGGAACTCAACACGCCCGTCCTGATAAGTGCCTAACTCCGACTCGTCATAGGTCTCGCCCAGGGCAGACTGAACCATCGCAGGGTCATAGGGTGACTCAATGTAAGCGGCAAATATGGCATTAAGAATTGCTGCCTCAAGCTCACTCTGGTCATACTTCACCAGCATTTTCAGACGCTGAATAACCGGAGTCAGGATGCCGTTACCGCGGTGCTGCGCGCCACGCTCATGATCAAAATCGTGAACCACATGCGGGCGGCCCCAGTCAGTTTCACGCGGGATACGCTGCCACGTCATGGTTTTAGCCCCGCTCCACCAGTCACCGATATGGGCCTCCCTGATGTGGTAAGCAACCGGCGCACCGTCCGCATCAATTTCAACGCCACCACGGACATTTGGCATATCGAAATTCTGCTGAGGATTACTGAGGCGGTCAGGATCGACAATCTGTACCGTGGTGGCGTAACGCCCTCTTCCGGGACCAAGCCTGTCAGTTCTGTACTGGAGAATGGCCAGAGCATCCCCGTCAATAAGCTTGTGACGAAATCCCAGGCGTAACATCTGCGACACGGTGAGTTTTCGTTCAACATCACAATACCGGCCAGGATCGTTACTCCAGGTCCGCCAGTGCCCGTCCAGTGCTTTTCCGTACTCTTTCGCCCAGGACGCATCAAACGCCTTGTTTCCGGTGATCATTCTGAGAACACGGTAATCGGGTTTCATGATGGGGCGGAAGTTGGCACCAACCGCATTATCCAGCAGACGTGTGACCGCACCGTTTGCCCAGCCGTCATTACGGACCAGATCGCGTGCGCGGGACACGATGCGATCCCGGTAAATGTTAATTTCATTGTCCGGGGACCACAGCGCGGGTTGCCAGTTCGCCAGTTGATCGCTGAAAGAGTCAGCTGCGTCATAAGGTACGCGGCTCCCCCCCACCAGCATAGAGGGACGCTGCTGTCGCAACGGCTGCCCATCAGAGCCCAGTATCTGTACTTTATTCATCAGAATCTAAACCTCGCTGGTTTCCGGGGACGAGAGATAATCCCCAGTTGCGCCTGCAGAAGTTGAATCAGGGCCAGCAGATCAGCCAGGGTGCTTTGCTGATAGGACACTGATCGCGTCCCGTCTCCCTGCGTATAGGAAAATGAAACACCGTGGCTCCCGGTTGCTAAATCAATGTACGCCTGCTGAGCTTTCGCAAGCGCATCCCTGAGCTGATCGTCAGTCATTGCGCCGGCAAGCAGGCTGGTGTTCCGGTTGAACATGATTTTCCTTATTTCGGCAGGAGTTGCGATATTCGCTTACGTTTGACCGGCGCTGGTTCTTCAATAACCGCACCGGGCAGCTCGTAATTGATTTTTTCTTCCTGTCCAACTGGCGCTGGCAGGAACTTATCCGGATCGGCTTCGAGGTTGGCGGCCCGGACGTTGAGTTTTAACCCCATATGTTTGAGACCGCACAGCGCGGCATAGCTGTAAACGAGGCAGTCAAGCGCTTCGTTAGCTCGTCCTGGTATTGCTTCCCAGATACTGTACCGCTGCCCGGAAATGACTTTGTAAACCAGTCGCTCCGCCAGCAGCTGATTGAAGTACCCGAGATCGCGATCGTCAGGAAAATGCATATAACCCGCAGCGGCGGCGCCAGGTTTGGGTGGCTCAAGATGCAGGCGACCGCGTATCACGTCTTTCGCTGAGTTAACCCCCAGAATGACAGGGCGGAAACTGGCTTTGCTTTTCGATGATGGTCGTTTGGTCGGCCAGACAGGATTGCGTTTGCCTCCCTGTGCAGACTCCCCCTTAATTGCCCAGACACGACGGCCAAGACGCTCTTTGGCGAATTCGTATACCTTCTGCGTATGGTGGCCGCCGGAGTCCATGCACGTTGCCATGATATTCAGGCCGCGCCCGTCACCACGTCGCCAGATCTGTTTCAGGTATGCATCCAGTCGCTTCCAGGGTTCTTCCGTCTCAAGGTCACCATAAATAACGTCATGCGCGACCGACCACGATTCTTCATCTCTCCCCCAGCCGGTGATCGTAATTTCGAAGCGATCGTCCTGGGTATCAACTCCAGCTGTTAACAATGCCACCCCGTCCGGAACGAGGGCCGGAAATATTTCCCGGCGCGCCAGCAGAACATCAACAGGGAGCTGTTTCCCATGATTAGGTCGGTGCGGAAGCCCCATCTGGGTATTCCACCACGCCTGTTCCTTATCCGGATCGCCCTTCGCATCGATATATTTTTTCGCAATATCCGACGGCTTATCTTTTTGCCAGGGGCTGAAAAGCTTGGATGCCTGGTACCCCACGTGGTGGTTATCGACTGCCTCCTTTCCACAGGAGGGGCAGATTGCGCGATAGACCGCATGCCGTTCCGACTCTGACCATTGCCAGACCTTTTCAACGCTGCCCTCGTCTGCCGCCCGCCAGGCAAGGTCATAATCCATCAGCGGTGAGTGCCGCTCCCCGCAGCACTCAAATGGGCGCGTCTGATGCCATCGAATAGTTTGCAGAGCTCTGAGGCGCTGTCCTTCGGACCAGCCACTACCACAGCATTCGCAATAGAGCATCGCCGATTTAGTCAGGTGTTTATCTCCCTCTTTCGGCCACTGAACGTGTTTGAAAAAGTCGGGGAACTGGCGGTGGCCACAGTGCGGGCAAACCACAGATGCCCGGCGCTGATCGGAGTCGGCGTAGCTGTCAGCAATGCGGCTCTCATCCTCCACCGTCGGCGAACAGGCGCGTACAGACAGCCAGGTCAGGCCAAATGTCGCTGTACGCTCTTCGGCCAGCGCAATTGGATCGCCTTCGCGGGTTATCGGGTACTTGTCCACTTCATCCGCCAGCAGGACACGAATCGGACGACGCGCAAGGTTATCAGGGCTACCAGCACCCGCCAGCGCCAGAAATCCGCCAGTGAACGCCTTGTAAAGAATGGTTTCTTTCGAGCTTTTCTGTTTCGAATCACCGATGATTTTACGCAGTACCGGCGTCACCCTTACCAGCGGGCTAATACGCTCTTTCGAAAACTGTTCAGCGGCTTCTTCTTTCGGCTGCAGCAGCAGTATCGGACAAGGATCGAGGTGGGCAAAATAGCCAAAAAGGTTTTCCAGCAGTGCTGTCTTCATCAACTGGGTACAGCACATTACAGTGATGATATGAACCCCGGACTCCGTCGCGGCAAGCATCGGTCCGCGGGCAATTTCTACCGTCGATGTTTCCCAGTTTCCCGAAGTGCTCCCAGCCTCTTTTGCCAGCTTACGATAGTCATCTGCCCACTGCGGCACACTGATACGCGGCGGGGGTGTCCAGCCTTTGCGGACGCTTAATTCAAGACGCTCAATCTTCTGCCGGGTTAAACTCTGGCTCTCCGAGGACTGAGATGTGTTTGTGGACATGTTCAATCAGCACCTCTGTCATCCTGTCCGCCGGTACATCCAGATCAGCAGCCATTAGCGGCGCCACCCTGGACGGCCAGTTAAGCCAGGCATCACGCTGTTGGCGAAAGGCGTTGAATAAAACCTCCTCGGCTGCTGTCAGCTCAATAAGCTGGCCGCTGTCTTTTTCATACTGCAGCTTTGCCTGCAGGGCCATGTAATTCTCGCGGATACGTCCCGCTTCCTCTCTCGAAAGATCTGCCCCTTCAGTGAGCATTATCTGGCGGACAGTTTTATTGATTTCATCACCGTCATCATCGTTATCGCTAACGACGGGAGTTTTCTTTTTCTTCGCGTTCGAGGCGCGCGGGTCTTTGCCATCGCGGTTTTTCTTCAATGCCGCATCGCTGGCCTCTACGTCAATCAGGTCTCCGTCCATCACAATGAAGCGCCCGGCTTTAATCCACCGACCAATTGTTTTGCGATCCACACCTGAATGTTGTGCGTACTGACTCTGGTTCATCGTGGTCATGGGACATCACCTGGGACATTTTCTGGGGTGGGACATTCGCCTGGGACATTTTTGCCATGTCCCACCAGAATGTCCCACTGGAATAAACTGGAATAGCCAGAGCTGGCGAGGTGTCCGTAATGATCGCCAGAGGTGGGACATGGGACACAAATCTGAAAGTTGTAGCTAGGAAAACACCGCGGCGCGCAATGCCCGTGCCTTACAAAAGTCTCAGGAAGGACCCATTTTTTTAATGGCTTCGACCATTCGCTCCGACTATGATTATTCCTATTCAATACAAGGAGAATGTAATGGGTAACAATATAATCAAAATAACTTTCGTAGCCGCAGTGCTGGCATCACCAATTGCTCATGCCCAGTGGGTAACTAATACTGAAGATGACCTTTTCTCTGGTGGTAAGAAAGCAATGATGCTTGGCGAGGTTTCATCCGACAATGGCGCCATTGTGTTTGACTGCACTAAAGAAAAGCTATCGGCGGCATACGTTGAAATGGATAAAAGCACCGAATCACTATCAGAGGTACCAATGGACCTGATAATGAAGGTCGACGGGAATACCGCAGTGAAGCTCGATGCTACCCTTTCAAGACGTAATGTTCAGAGCCTCCAGATTCAATCGGATGACGCGGACCAACTAAAAACAGTGCTTAAGCAGCTTCAGGGGGCGAAATCCAAAGTGTTAGTTGGTGTGCAAACAAAGGATGGCGGAAACCAGCATTCCATGTCAGCCAATGTTTCTGGATCGACAACTGCAGTAAACAGCTTCATAAAAGCTTGCGAAATTAACTTATAAGTTACTGCTTTTATTTTGCCGTCCTGATGGCTTCTGCTATCGCCTGATTTAAAGCAGACGGTAGCAGTGCGTTCGCCATGGTACGGGCCCTATCCATATACCCCAGCACTGGAGTCACAGGTAGCGCATCACCAAACCGGATCAAAAGCTTTGGAGAACGCTGTTTGCGTTTCGGTCTTCGCGTCCCGTTAGCGGAACGTTTGGCCCGTCGCTTCTTAGCTTTCATCGGCTTCTTACGCTGCCAGACAGCGTTAACGCCATCAACCTCACCTACGAATACATTTTCCTTTGCTTTAAGCTGTGAGAGCTTATTACGCGGCATGTTGCCGTATTTGTTTAGCTTAACGTTCTTGGGATTTAATAGAGCCTGGCTATTGAGCTTGTGCTCTCCGCCAAACTCGAATGGTTCCAGATAACCAGCAGCGGTATCACGGACAAAAACCTTTGCGGTCAGATTGTTCTTTCTTGCCGCCACCGAACCAACTGATTTAACGGTAAACGGCGTGGGGCTCTCCAGATGTCGTTCGAATGCCGTCTTCTGAGCCAACTCAATCTGGCGTACAACTTTTGTCATCGCCTGAGCTGTGGCAAACGGGATTTGCTTTTGCAGTTGCTTTAACTGGTTTGATAAATCCTTCAGTGTTGCCATATCAGTCACCTGTATTTACTGCCTATTCTTCAGCATTATCGATTACAGTTACTGTCTGAATATCAGGATGTTACTTATCGTTGAGTCTGGGTAAGGTAATGGCTCAGCCCGTCAGCGGTGGGACGTTGGCGTACCAGCCTTGAGAGGAGTGGCTGATTGCCTCTTGATAAGGAGACTTATGCAATTTCTTCACAAACGAATGCACCTGAATGCAGGTGATGTCGTTGTTGTTGACTGCTCGCACCAGTGCAACATCCTTCTCACTACCGACAGTAACTTCAATAGTTATAAAAATAACCGGGGTTTTCATCATCATGGTGGTGGTGGTTTCTTCGAGAGACTTCCGGCCCGGTTGGTTGCGCCTCATATGGGATACTGGAACGTTACGATTGATTTAGGTGGTGGCTCAGGAAATGTCACTCACAGCATCAGAGTCATTCCAGCATAATAACTCACCCTTTGCCTGAGCTAAGGCATCCTCAAGGGCGGCAATAATCTTTTGCTGTACGCCGTCCTTAATATAACTCCTGCAGGCCACACCTTCAGATGTTTCATTATCACGCATCCAGATAACTTTGGAGTTGTGTTCAACTAAAATTTTCATGATTTTTACCCCGTCGTTAACAATGATAATAAAGCATTATCGCAGACACTCATGGAATGCCTGCTGTAATGCCGTTAGTCGTCAAGCTGCAATACACCGTGATCCAGTGAATCTGAGTAAGCGAGTAGTCCTTTATATTCGGGGATAACCTCACCATCATCAGCTTCGAACTCAGGGATTGTCCCGGTAGTGATAGTGTATTGTGGCTGGCCATCTTCTTTCGCGAATGCTGCCAGGTCTTCAATCTGCGTAGCTGTAAGAACTACTGTCATGCGCATACCTCAGTTGTTAAAAAGCCCCGCTATTGCGAGGCCTAGGGTTATTTGTATCGCGACCGACTACCTGTGAATGATAAAAAGCGATTTACACTTTGGGCAAAGTAATACCTGTTGCTGACGTACTTTCGTGGTCGACTGAGTAGATTTATGTCCACATATCGGACACGTGACAGTCATATTGGCTACAAGCCCAACACGCTGCATTGCGTAATCGAAGAATGACATGATGGCTGACCTTTTAATGAATGTGGTTTATCATACCGCATTCCGTTCAATTATTAACCAATTTCTGTCATCCAACTAGCAAACGTGGATGCATAATGTACTCATGCTCAACAGCCAGTACATGCTTATTCTCTTTCATCTGGCGACTGCTGATTGCGAAGCTCATTGTTGGCTATTTGACTCTCTCACCGAGTCATGAATCCGCTCACACGTCATTCCAGCGCGGTAGCTTTCGTCAGCTCGTCCAGCATAATATCGAGCTTCTTCTGCAAGGCGTCCGAGCATGTCGGCGAGCACTGCGGCGTCGGCTCCGGCTGTTTTGCTTCTGACGGCAGCGGCAAGATCTGCGGTGTGCTTTGCGGCGTCCAGGCGGGTGGCAAGTTTTGTTGCTTCGGCGCGCAGCTGGCTAACAGTGGCAGACAAACCAGCAGCAGTGGCAGCAGATTTTGCGGCTTTCGCTTGTGCATCTTTTACGGCCTCATCACGGGCAATTATGCGCCCTTGTTCAATCATGCGGGCTGCTGTTTGTGCGTTCGCTGTTTGCGATGATTCCGCGCTATCACGTTCCGCCCACCTTTTTTCCCAACCGCAGTTACTCCACTCGTTCCCGGCGATAAATGCGACGGCCACCAGCAGCGAAATGGCAATAAACTGATAGCGCAGGCTCACTGGTCTATCCCCCAGCACGTCAGTGCGCTTTCCTGGTCCCGCCGTTCTACCTGACCATAGCAGCCGTTTTTCTGGCCTTTGGTCAGGCGACAGTCGCGGCCACCGTCTTTTATCCACCGGCGAATCGCTTCACAGGCTCCTTTACGGTCGCCAGCATTGATGCGCTTATAGAACGTGGACGGGTAGCATTTTCCGGGGCCGATGTTATATGGGCAGAAAGACGCGATCCCGGCTTTCTGTGGTTCGGTCAGTGGTACTTTGATATTTCGGTCAACCCACGCCAGTGCCTTATCACGCTCAATGGCGTTTACCTGATCGCATTTCTCAGCAGACAGCTTCATGCCCTGAACTACTGGCTTGCCATCAACCATCGTGGCGCCACGACAAATGGTCCAGATTCCGCCGCCGTCACGATACGCCGTCAGGCTGTTACCCTCTTTCTCATCCAGAAACTGATCGAGAATCACGGGCGCGGAAGCCCCCGCAAGAATTAAACCAACGACCGCTGCACTCAGTTTATTCTTCAGCTTTGGTGGCATAGCCATTGCGCCGATCCTCCCGTTCTTTCCAGCGGAAATACCAGTTCACTGCACAGGTGATAACGGTGCATGCGATACCGACAATAATTGCCCAGTCGCTCAGGCTTAACCCTGCAATTCTGTCGGCCAACATCCAGGACACCTCTTTTGCTGTTTTAGCTGTTTCGGCATATGCCTTCGCTGATACACCGCAGCCGGTCAGCGTGGTTCCTGTTCCATATGAAAGTCTGCTGTAAATGGTGCTCATTCTGGTCATAGCCTCACCTCCGATTTTTCGGATGGCGCTGTGTGTGATGAAAAGGTCAGGCTTCACGGGCTGGATTTATCAACAAAGCACGTAGCGGATGATTCCCGTGAGCCTGAATACGAAAAAGGCCACGCAAATGCGCAGCCCGTAGCCAGAAATCAATATTGTCTTTACATCAATTTTTCTTAAGGTTAAATTCTTCTGACAAGTTGATGAAAGACAACTTGAATATTAGCTATTTGTTCTCTGTTATGCCCGCAACCCAATGCGGGCTTTTTTTCGCCCTGCTAAAAGTTCCACCGTTGTGAGCCTTTTTGCTATGCAATAATGGATGCGTGGTGCTGGGTGTCTCCCGGTGATCCTTTGGCTGACAACCCATGCCTCACGAACATTTCACAACGGGATATAGAAAAGGCCATGCATTTGCATAGCCCTGAAAGATGTTTATGCTTTATTAATTCGCTGGAATATCTGGCATGGCGCGATCCATAGAAGAGCTAATTAACGCCTTAATAGCGTTGCATACCTGATAAAATCCACCCAGCTGAGATGAGACAGAAAAACGGGAGACGTCGTCTCCTGAGCCTACTTCAGCATAAAATGATGAGTTCTCATACCAGAGTGAGATGCTTACGCCCTGCCTGTAGCCACCTGTTAGCGGAGAATCATCAAGAGTGGTTGCAATCACGAAATTCAAGTGGTAACGGCTGTCCATATTGAGTTGGGGGATTAAGACAGGAAAGAACTTCCCCTCCTCCTCCCAAATACCAATGTCCACATAAGGCCATCTTGTTCCGTCAGAACCAGTCCACTCACGAGATGTAAGATCAAGAGAACCTGAATACTCTCGTAGTAGTTCGCTCGCCTTCTCCTGAAGTTTATCCTGTAACTTCCATTGCGCCTCGACCAGTTTAGTGCGTTTTTCTTTCAGATCCTTAAATGTTAATTCCATGCCACTCTCCAGACAACTTTTGAAAGGAATCTGCATAGTAACTCTCCCTGAAAGCACATGGTTATATTTCACTTACACTGAGTGCGAAAAGCAAAAACCCCGCCGACTGGCAGGGTTCCGATGATTAGTCTGTGTGTCGAAGTGACGCTCATTACGCTGCTAAACTGTGCTGTTCTTCAATCAGCGGCTGGCGATGATTGCGATCAAATACACCCTTTAGCGCCTCTTTGCGCTGCTCAAAGTCCCAGCCCATGCCAATGAAAACTGTATTGGCCCGCTGCAACTCAGTTACGCAGTGGATCTGCTCCGGCGTCAGGTAGTCACGGATGTTCTCTTTTTTGTCGAGGTCGTGGTAAACACGAAATTTTGCCGCCGTCATACGCAATCCGCAGTACAGCCATCGCTACCGATAAAAGAACTGCGCCCATTGGCGTATCACCGCGCCACCAGCTATGAAGTAACTCAATTAACTCCGTCCAGGAGTGAGGGTCGTTGTGCATTTTCATGGTCTCTCACCTCCGATAGTTCGGATGGCGCTGTGTGATGAAAGGAGGATCAGGCTTCACGGGCTGGATTTATCAACAAAGCACGTAGTAATTGATTCCCGTGAGCCTGAAATGAAAAAGGCCACCAGTTGGCAGCCTCGAAGTGAGTTAACTTGTTTATATAGGTGGAGCGAGAGGTCCTTCTAAAACTTCCGCTTCACCGTTATGGCAAATGTCATCGCCTCTGGTCAGATGCCAGACACCTGTGATTGTTTTTCCCGTTTCCAGATCATCAACAGTGTCATTCGTGTAGTACGCCACCTGTACACAACCGCAATGCCGAATCCAGTAATATCCTTCTTTCATTCGCACCCCCGCAAAACCAAGCAGGAAGTATAAGCCGAAGCAGAATGTGCCATAAGGCAGAAAACCACATTCAGGTCCCCGATAGACACCAATAAGCTTGTGTTTTTTAGCAAAACGATCCTTATCAATGACTTACACTTGTGATTAAATATCACACATTCCACACTAAACAAGTGACTAAAGCGTATGGCTGAGCAAGATAATCCTGGCCGAGTAATTTGGCATGTTGCCTGTGATGAATCAGGAATTGATGGGCAGCGATTTTATGGCTTCGGTAGCCTATGGATGAAATATCAACGCCGTGGCGATTTTGCAAAACTAATACGTGATGTCCGCGAAAAGCACGGTTTCTTCCAGGAAATAAAATGGCAAAAAGCAAACTCAAAAAAGTATTTGCCGTTTCATACAGACTTGATTGATCTTTTCTTCAAACATCAGTGGCTCGCGTTTCACTGCATTGTCGTTGAAAAATCTATGGTCAATAAAAGTTTTCATAATGGTGACTATGATCTGGCCATGCGAAAGCATTTCACCAAACTTATGACAACTAAGATTTCAAGTATCTTGCGAGCTCATCCGGAACGAGATTGCTGCTTCCGAGTAGAAGTTGATCCAATAGCGTCTCGGTACAAGAAAGCTGATGAGGCATTCCATGTGATTGCCAATAACATGCTATTTCTTCAGCACGGGGCGAAAAATCTCATAACATCCGTTGTCAGCAAAGACTCTAAATCATCTGAGAATATTCAGATCTCTGATTTTTTCTTGGGGGCAATAATGAGCGCATACCAAGGAAAGATATCATCCGAAGCAAAAGTTACTTTGGCTGGAAAAATTGCAGAAAATCTCGGATGGGACGCTCTTACGTATGATACTTGGCCCACTGAGCGGAAGTTTAATATCTGGTTATTTTATGACAAAACCCGTGGTTTTCGCGATATCGAAACTAAACCAGTTAAATTGAAAAATCCGTTACCTGAACGAAATGGCAGTAGGTGAGTGCCGACCTCTCAGCCGACATGGTTGGAGTCCCAGGCCTTAGCCGAAGTGACCAACTCGGCGGTTAATATTTGGGAGCCGCCTCTTCATTCCCAAAACTGGATATTAATCAAATTTACATGTGACAAAGACACTAGTCAACGATAGTGCATAACAAACCCCGCACAGTGGCGGGTTTCTTTTTGTTCTGTTGCTCAGTTCGCTTTAACGTCCCGAGCTTAACATAATTTAAGCACTTTCCGCGCAACTATTCAAGTAGAATCTGTCGCTATTTGTGCCGAATGCGTCACACATTGGCTTGTATAGCATCGATTCTGCTACATTTAGCCAAACGTCAATGCGACTCTCACACGTTCTCAGGCACCATTCAGGATGATTTTCATTTAGGTCTCTTGCCATCGCCTTTTTGCTCAGCCGCTTGATATAACGATCTTCAATAAGAGCGTATAACTTCTTCTGTCCTGACTGCACAAGGACACCGCTGAGTACAGCGTTGATGGTCAGCGCTTCTTCATCGGTACAGAACGCCAGGCCGCTTTTGTTTTTGCCTTCGAGGATCTCATTGAAGAATGCTTCCAGTTCGGGTTTGCTGATGCCCGCCTTCTTCATGCGGCGTAGCGCTTCGTTGATTGCCGTCTTGGTGATTTTCCCGGATGCCAGTAGCTGGTTAAACATGTTCCCTCCACTACCACCGCCGATATAAGACCAGCGCCCCCACATGCGCAACTTACCCTGCACCCAGATGCTTTCCAGAGTACGAAGGCGCACCATTTCACCAGCCTTGCCAACTTCAGAAGGATTAATCATTAAGCTTTCTCCACTTACGCCAGTACGCCGATTGCCAGCGCTCGATCTATAACCCGAAAAACCATCACCAATTGGTCATCGTATTTCGCTTCAAATGCCACGGGATCAGCATGCAACTCGTTGTGATGTGCTCTGCACAGCGGTATCACAAATAAGTCGTGTGCTTTTGTACCCATTCCCCCCTGCCCGTGGCCAATCAGGTGGTGGGGGTCGTCTGCTGGCCGTCGGCAACACTCACACGCTTGTGTTTTAACCCAGCGGGTGTACGTCTCATTTACCCAGCGGCGACGTTTTGGCCTGAGCATAAAAGACTCTGGCGACTCCGGATCAACAGAGAGCGTGAGGATCTTCTTCGCCTTATCCTGCACGATGCTGGTTGCAGACACTGAAGGCACAATGTCGCTTTCCCTCATGACTGAGCGGATCTTCTCATCCGGAAGCCGTAACCCCTTATGCGCGACGCTTTCCGGTATAACATCAGCCAGGTCGTTCCTGACCATCCACCAGCACAGTTCCGGTAGCGTCAGGATATGCGACTCGGGAAAACCAGAATCACGCCGAATGACTTCCAGAATCCAGGATACCAGGTTTCCGGCCGCTATACCTGCAAGCTGCTCGGTATGCTGCCCGGACAAAGTGTGATCGCAATGCCAGCACAGTCGAATGCTTCCAGGCTCGTGCCGCATTGTTGTGAAGTTCTTGTCGTGCCACGATGAATGGGGCCACTGGCATTCAAACCGTGAACTCAGCCACTGCTCAAGGGAAGAAAGCCCACCGGCACGCTGTATAACCCGCTCATTCCCGAAGACCTGCCGCATTACCGGATCATCAGCCAGCGGCTGAATGACTGCCGGAACAGCCCCGGTACTGAATGACGCCATTTCTTCTGGTTCAGGCTCAAGCAGAACGCGACCACGCATGAAGAGGTGCATCAGTTCCGCACCGGGACGGAACAACACAATCCCCATACGGGGGGCTATTTCAGGTGTGAGTAATGCCCTCAATTGTCGCCACCAGCCAGTTCTTTATCGTGGGTGAAACTCCCGTTCCAGGTCACCTTCATCGGAAGCTTCCCTTTCAGATAGTTTTTGTAGCTCCAGGTGGCCCCTTCCCGAAGCAGAACCGGCTGATAGGTGGTAAAGCTGACTGCTGAATTTGGAGAGACTTTGCTGCTTTTCTCAGTGAGGTATTTATCGCGCGCGTATGACCGGACACGCCATTGTGCGCTGCGCCCTTCCGGATTGTCGTCATATAACCAGTTCATCAAAACAAGCCAGGCGCTAATTTTTGAGGTATTAACGCCATTCAGACGTTTACAGAACTGTACCGGGGAAAGCCCATCAGTGAAGAGGCTCTCGAGATGCTCGATATATTCGGCTTGCTGGTGGGTAAGCGCCTCAGCTTGCTGCTTTGCCTCCATGGCATCCGCCCACGCACGCGCCAGGGTTATTGGATCAGACATATTCGGCAGCATGACACCGTGGACCTCACGAAGATTGAAGTAATGATCTTCAAGCTGTTCAAAGAAGTCCCAGGCTAATTCGGTTTCAAGCATTTTTGCGTGGCGGGAGGCGCCGCGCTCAGTCCAAAGATAAAGGCTGCGAGCCTTTGATAATATTTGCACACTGCTGAAAGAGTTGCGCAAATTTTCGACTTCATCACCCTCAATTCGAAAGTAATGCTTACCCTCAACAAAACGCATTTTATTGCGGTTAAAGTTATTCGTGATGTTTTGCGCTGTTGTACCGTAGCCGCTTGCTAAAGATTCCGTAGTCACTACGCGCTGATTGCGATAAGTGATCACCGGCACCGATGAGTGATTAACGGAAATTACTGATGAAGTGCTATTTTTGGGCGTAGCGGTGCCCATAACATGATGATTGCTCATATTATCTCCATACTCTGATTGTTGCGAAGGGCCTGCACGCCCGTTTCGCTTGCACTTTCCGACATTACTGCCATATCGACCAATATTCAACCCACAGCTGGACATATAACCACCTCTTTTTTATATGCCGTTATGGTTATCTCAACTTTTCCCTTCGGTACTATTGGCCCCCATTCCACCAGCATGCGCTTAATCTGGCTGTCGTCTTCCCAGACACCCGCATGCGTCAGCGCGTCAAACAGGGCTTTGTTGTAATTATCGATATCCCGGCGGCGCGCATCCGGCGGGTACAGAGTGATTTCTACCGCTGCCAGTTCAGTCGATGGCTTCGGGAGACGTCGTAATTGCTCAATGATCGCCACGCAGGCAGCGCTCTGGTATTTACGGCCATCAGCGCTAATGAGGTGACGACCGGCCAGCGGCCCCTTGTTAGGGGCGCGCCAGTAAGTGTTCACGCTCGGAGGAAAAGGCAGGACCAGTTTCACGCGGCCTCTCCCCGCATATTGCGAACAAGTTCAGAAGCAGCAGTAATGATTTCGCTGGTGGCAGTCCGCTCCAGCCAGAGTTGATTGATATTGGCTTTCAGCTTGTGTTGCTGTGACTCATCCAGCATGTCAGCGCCGTCTACCTGATCGAATACAATTCCAACCTCCAGCGGCCAGATACGGGACTCGGGAAGCGGATCCGCGACTGGTTTAGCTTTCTCACGGATGTGCATGCGGATCTGGCGAATATTGGACCAACTGGAAACATCCAGGCTTCCCATAGCTGCTATGAAATCAGTACTGTTCATTCCATATTCACCAGATGCTTCAAGGGCAACAGTGCGAATACGTTCCGACATATCCAGGCGCACAGCAGCGTCATCGAATTCAATCGACAACAGCCACTCATCCACACCGAACAAAATACTCTCACGAATAAGCAGCTTCGCTTTGTCGATCGTTAATGGTGATACCTGAGTGAATTCCGGTGCTTCGACAGAATCCGCGGCCCAGGTATGCCCAAACTTCGATTCACTGAATGTGTATTCTTCTTTATCGCCAAACGCAGCTCTTACGCATGCCCACGCCTCTACACCGCTGACATCAAAAATATCTTTCTGGGTAAGTGGCAACTCTGCTTCTGGCTTGTCAGCTACAGATGGTGTGGCAGTTGCAGGTTGAGACTTGCTGGCAGCAAATTGCGCCAAAGTCATAAACGCCCGCCCTTTTGCCTCCAGTTCGGTACGGTTGATATAGCTGAACCGCTCACCACGCCATGACTTATCGAATACAGCTATAGCACCGGCAAAAAACGCGCTGGTGGGCTTCTGTTTTTCGTCAGCAGGTACAAACCACACAGGCAGATCGAACCCAATGCGCCCGCGAATGAATACAATGTGATCGGCATCTTCCGGCCACCACGTTTCACTCGGCGCGGCTTTTATCAGGAATACATAGCGACCGCCCTTCTCGCGCTGGGCTGCTGCGTACTTCATGATGTGCGTCATACCAGTGATCGCCTGCTTCTCGTGGTACTGCGAACGGCTATACGGAGGGTTGCCATAACCAGCGCCGCCCAGTTCTGCCAGACGTTCAGACCAGTCCTGCGTCAGCGCGTTATCTTCGGCGGTGTACCATGCCGGGCACTTCGCGTTGTCGTCGTCAGCAAACAAGTCCAGAACTAATGGACCAAATAGCGCGTTGATCCCCCAAAAAAGCAGATCCGGTGTCCGCCACTGATCGCCAACTTCTTTCAATTCGTGAGCTGGTTTGCTACGCAGTGCCGCCAGCGCCTGGCAATATTTATTGGTCATCATGAACGGAACCCCGAATTTTCTGGCAGTGAGTAATCAACACTCTGGAAGTTTGCGCGGCTGGCTGAGTTAGTCTCCCATTTGCCGTTAACGCGTTCAGGCCGGCCAGCACTGGACCATTTGGTCGCGCTTTGCAGGTAACCAGGGAAGTTTTTTGGAATGAACAGAGTTGCCGGGCGGAGGTATTGCGCCTGCTCGCTATCACGCCAATCGGCATTTTTGTAATCCACTACCAGGCACAGGTCATCAACCGTGAATTGTTCCCGAAGACGGGCGCGAATATTCTCCAGCGACGTACTGCATACCTGGTAGCGTGAGCCAGTTGTCTGGTTCAGGTAAGACAAGACCTGTCTGGCCTGATCAGTAATCACGACTTCAGGGTCTGGTTGCGCCGCAACCGGACAAGAGGGTTTTGAAGTTACTTGTGGATCTTGTTTTGATTTTACTGACGGATCCCCGCCAGATTCTGACGGGTCAAAACCACCGTTTTTGACGGATTTCGACGGGTCAGTTTTTGAGGCGTCAAATTTTGATGCGTCAGATTTTGATGTGTCAGAATCTGACAGTTGAGAAAATGCGGCAGCCTGAAGTTTCGCCACATTCAGGCGGTACACGTTCGAAGCATTACGGTTACCATTACGGCGCTGTGTGCGCGTGAGCCAGCCATCTTTTTCAAGCTTTGCGATTGCCGTTCTGATAGTGCTCGGCCCTGCGCCAAGCTGGCGAGCGATAGTTTCAATTGACGGCCAGCACACACCTTCATCGCTGCTGAAGTCAGCAAGACGAGCCATGATCGCAACACTAGACAACTTCATGCCCGACGATGCGCAACCATCCCATACGTAGCCGGTTAATTTAGTGCTCACTTTCGCACCTCCTTGTGCTTTTTGTTCAGTTCCGAGTCCACCAACCCAGCCACGAATACACCATCGTTGATGTAGTCGTAGAGTGATGAAGCTAGCGGAGACTGAACAGAAACCAACATCGGATAAAGTTGTTCTAACCAGACGCGGTGAATTTCAGACATGTAGAGGTAAACAACGTGGGCATTGTGCGCTGCGCAGAAATTATCACTTGCCCCGTGAAGCGCATTTTCCATCCTGTTGAAGGCTGTGATGTATGCCTCTTTGAACTGTGCTGCTCGCTTACCAGTGAAGCCCATAGCGAGGAACGCGAAGCCATCGCGGGTGATTTGATAGCAGGGAAGTTTGCGGCCTGTAGCGTCGGTGTATTCACTCACCGCAAAATTGCGGGCAGTGAATTCTAGCGAACACTCCAGAGCGCGGATTTTTTTCAGTACGTCATCGTGACGCTTAGTGAAGAAGTCGGCAATAGCCAGAGAGGAGGTAACGGCCTGACCGTTAATTACGGAAATTTCAGGTTGAACGAGGGTTGGGATCGTAGCCATGATGGCTGCCTCTTTAGTCAGTTTTAACAACTCACCACAAGAGACGCCAATCTCATTGGTGGTGAGACGTGCAGGGTTGGCGTAACCGGTGACTAAAGAAGCCGGCGCATCTTTCGATGCCCCTGCACGCCCCACCATAATCAGGGTGTAGCAATGCATTTCGCACAAAAAAACCGCCAGAGCGCGGTTGTGCTCTTTAATCAATTCCAGGACGCCAATCCCGGCAACGGATTTTGCCGCTGCCGAGACAGTGTATACCTGGAATAAAGCATGATCAATAATGAGGTTGGGATGAGCGTTAACCGCTACAAAAAAATAAGGAGATACAACGTGATCTACCAACTTTTGGCTAACAGCAGCAGCGGTGATGGTTTTTACGATGTAACCATCAGCGATCAGAGCGGTAACCTCGAAATAGAATGCACTTGCATTGCTGGTGAAATGGGCACGATGTGCAAGCACCGTATTGCCGTTATTACCGGAAAATATGGAAAAA
The DNA here is from genome assembly GCF_014596815.2 of Citrobacter sp. C13. Taxonomy (NCBI): domain Bacteria; kingdom Pseudomonadati; phylum Pseudomonadota; class Gammaproteobacteria; order Enterobacterales; family Enterobacteriaceae; genus Citrobacter; species Citrobacter sp. C13. The sequence goes on along the minus strand of NZ_CP115024.1, from coordinate 2,036,277 downwards.
TCATCGATGTTGATGATCCAGAAAACGCCGATGCTAAACTGGCAACCGGACTGATTGCTCAATATGGAGTTGCGGATCAATACATTGCTCTCGCCAAAGAACTCGAAGACCTGAAAAAGAGGTTCAAAGTTGAAGAAAAGGCTATCAAATTGAGGATTAATGCCCTGGCAGGATAAATTCTTAGTTAAGTTTTTTTTCATTGGGTTAGCTCTCATCCTCTATCTCCCTGAACTTTTGCCTGAACTGCTCAAGCGGCCTGAAACATTCGTGTGGATAGCCATCTCGCAGGTAGATAACGCGCTGTGTTTCTGGCTCCCAGCGGATAACACGGACTGGCACTCCGCGGTGATCTTTGAACCTTCGGTTAAGTTCGCGCACAGGCGTTTTGCCCTCCGATAGTAGACCCCCACAATTACGGCAGCCTGGCTGTGGTTACATGACACCCAGCGATTTGATACTTTGCATTCATACCGAAACAGCGGAAGACCCGGCACCGGGATCATTCGTAGTTGCGGTAAGTGAGGATTTACGATTAAATTGCTCATGCGGATTATTTCTCCATACTCGAAGAGTTGTTCGCCAAGGCGCCCGGAGCTGCACACTCGCGGGCGTCACTCTTTTCTGGAAGGCAATAGACTCGTGAAATCAGGTTCAGAAACGTCATAAGCGTTACCCGGAACTGGTAGGCGATTTCGTTCAGACTGTCCCACTCCCCTTTATCAACCACACCATCATCGATGTATCGACGATATGCGTTAACCAGGTCACCAAGCCTGCCCACCAGCTCAGCCAGCTTTAAACCAATCTCTTCGTTCTCTGTTTCTGGTGCCGCGCCCGGGATATGGATCCCGTTATCGGTTTGACGAGAAAACGCATCAGCTATGTAGCTAACACCAGCAGCTTTCTGTAGCACCATCGCCCACCCCATAGGGAAGATCTGATCCCCATCCACACGAAGGCGGTTAAACAGCGCATTCTCTGTTACCCCCAACCATTCCGCCGCCTCGGCATAGCCTCCAGGCAGGTCGGTAATCGTCTTTTTAATCGCTACCACCAGCCAAGAAGGCTGACGTTCGACTTTCCAAATAGGTTCGTTACCCACAGTTCCCCCCTTATTCCTGTGGTTTGAGTTTTACTGAAGCTTCGCTACGCTTTTCGTAAAGGTCGGGATGGAAAACCAATTTTCCACCAGTCCGATAGGCTGCTTCTGCTGCACGTCCTTTCGGGATTAGGCGACCAGTTCTATTACGCCACTGGTAAACGGCCTCGCTTGTTATTCCAAAAAACTCGGCAACTTTCTCAGTACTGCCGAAGTAGTTTTCAATATCATCGGTTGTCATAATGCCTCCTTAGCTAAGTTTGATTAGATATTAATAACCAATCTAACTTTGGTCAATAAAAACTAAGATTGCTTAGCCTTTTAATTTTTTATGGTGTTCAAATGGAAACTGTCGGTCAGCGCATCAAAGCTCTCAGGCGCATAACTAAAACCTCGCAGAAAGAACTGGGTAAGTTCTGTGGTGTTAGCGATGTGGCGGTTGGGTATTGGGAAAAAGACATTAATGTGCCAGGCGGTGAGTCACTTGCGAAACTTGCAAAGTATTTCAACACATCAATTGATTACATACTTTATGGCACTGAATTCGAAGGGAACCTGATAACCAAGATGCGAAGGATTCCGGTGATATCTTGGGTTCAGGCTGGACAGTTTACAGAATGTAAAGCAGCAGAAGTTTTCAGTGAAGTAGATAAGTGGGTAGAAACATCACTCAGGATAGGTGATAGCTCCTTTGCATTGGAGGTCAAAGGTGATTCGATGACAAACCCTAATGGGCTCCCCACAATCCCTGAAGGGGCAACGGTCATAGTAGATCCTGATGCAGAGCCACTTAATGGAAAGATAGTCGTAGCTAGGCTTGATGGGACAAACGAGGCTACTGTAAAAAAACTCGTCATCGATGGGCCTCAAAAGTTCTTAGTTCCCTTGAATCCACGCTATCCAAACATTTCAATAAACGGTAATTGCCTGATTATCGGAGTTGTCAAAGGCGTTCAGTACGAACTTTAACCCACCTCTAACCTTCCTCTTAACATCAAGCTAAGAATAGTTTGATGTTTTTTCTTGATCTAAAAGCTAAGTTAAGTTAGATTTTATTCATCAACAGCGAACAGGCAGGACGCCCACGAAGTAGCCGCCGGTGGCATATGAATAACCGGATGATTCGCTGACAGAAAACTTAGGTTGGGGGTAGAGGTTTACATGAATCATTTATTCACATGCTCATTTTGCGGAGCAACCGAACTGGGAGCGATAAAGATCGTCGCAAAAGGTGGTAAGGACGAACCTGCCATCTGTTCGGAATGCGTAGTCACATGTGTAGAAAAAATGATCCTGACTAAAAAATCAGAGGCTGAAAAACCAACCTCTGATAACGAAATAATATCAGTCGATAAAAAACTATTTAAAGAGCTTCTTCAGCTTGTCCTCAACCTTCCTGATTTCGGAAGTAAGCTGGCTGCTGTTGACATTGATAGTAGCTCCACATCGACAAGTGAAACTTTTGTTCGACTTGAGCCAAGCGATTTTCTTCTTCGTCTTAGTGCCGCACTTAGGGCATGCGGGTAACGTAATTTCCTGGTTATCAAAAGCGCCCATAAACATCCCTCTTGGTTGTGTGAGAACACCAAGATACCACCGCGCCTGATGTGGTTAAAAGCAGGCTAAAGCAATAACAAGTAACTCCCTGTTCTGGCGGCACGGTGTTTTCCCGTGTATTTCCGGTAACCGCCAGCCTTTTTCAGGGCACAACAGAAAAGGGCATCACCGGGCGACGGGCTCATAACCCAATCCACCCGGGCAAAAAGAAAGCGGTCTCTCAAGCCGCCGACCAATGCAGGTGCCCTTCTCTGTTGTGTATGGAGAAACTAACTTTTTAGCGTCTGTGCAGATGCGCTGAGGAACCGAGAATGAATAATCCGTTTTTCAAAAATATGTTGGTGTATCGCATTAGTCGCGATTTCACCATCAACCAGGAAGAGCTGGAACAGCAGCTTGAACTATTTCGCTTCACTCCATGCGGTAGCCAGGATATGGCAAAAACCGGTTGGGTATCACCACTTGGTCAGCTGTCAGATCGCTTGCATCACACTGTCAATAATCAAGTGTTGTTGGTTATTCGCCGGGAAGAAAAAATACTGCCATCTCCTGTCATTGCTGAAGAACTGCGCAAGCGTGTGTCGCATCTGGAATCCGATCAGGGGCGTCGCCTCAAAAAAACTGAGAAAGATTCGCTGCGTGATGAAGTGTTGCACTCCCTGCTTCCTCGGGCGTTCTCCAAAAACTCGACTGTTAGTTTGTGGATCAACGTCACCGACGGTCTGATCATGGTTGATGCAGCCAGCGCTAAACGTGCCGAAGACTCACTGGCCCTGCTTCGTAAAACTCTCGGTTCTCTCCCGGTGGTACCGCTGACTATGGAAACGCCGATCGAACTAACTATGACCGACTGGGTTCGTTCCGGTAGTGCGCCTGCTGGCTTTGGCCTGGGTGATGAAGCCGAACTGAAAGCTATTCTTGAAGATGGCGGTATTGGACGCTTTAAAAAACAGACTCTGGTCAGTGACGAAATTCATGTGCATCTGGAAGCTGGCAAAGTAGTTACAAAGCTGTCTATCGACTGGCAATAGCGCATTCAGTTCGTTCTTTGCGATGACGGCAGCATCAAACGCCTTAAGTTCTCTAATGAGATTACAGAACAAAACGACGATATCGACCGTGAGGATGCGGCTCAGCGGTTCGACGCTGACTTTGTTCTGATGACCGGCGAGCTTATCTCTCTCATTAACGGATTAACAACCTCTCTCGGCGGCGAAGCCAAGCGATAAACACCAGGCAACAATTACCCCCATAAGCATGGGTTGGGTTGCTGCACGCTAAATTCAGCAATTCATTAATTTAATGGCGCGGTGCAGCGCGCCAATATGGAGAAAACCATGAGCTACATTCAGACATTATCCGGCAAACATTTTAATTACCTCGATATCCAACAGGACGATATCGTGATCGAGGATATTGCTACCGCGTTGTCTCATATCTGCCGCTTTGCAGGGCATCTTCCTGAGTTTTACAGTGTCGGCCAGCATAGCGTTTTAACCAGCCACCTCGTTCCGCAGGAGTTTGCATTAGAAGCACTGCTTCATGATGCTGCTGAAGCCTACCTGCAGGACATCCCCTCCCCACTTAAGCGCCTGCTTCCGGATTACCAGGCAATCGAAGCTCGTGTGGACGCAGCCATTCGGCAGAAGTTCGGTCTACCAACTGAGCAACACCCAACCGTGAAATATGCCGACCTGGTGATGCTCGCCAGCGAACGCCGCGATTTTGAGATTGACGAAGGTTCCATTTGGCCATGCCTCGAGGGAGTTGTCCCAACGGATTTATTCATTATCAACCCAGTTCGTCCTGGCCAGTCATACGGCATGTTCATCAATCGCTTTAACGAGTTGATGGAGCAGCGCCAATGCGCCGCATGAAGGTAAAAGAACTCGTAGCGGAGGCGTTTGCCTCCGTTGCTGAATTGCCACCAAAGCATGCGCCGCTTATGCGCGAAGTCGCCACCAGACTGGACGCTACGTTCGCAGCATTAAAAGAGTCTCTGGTGCAACTGGAACAGGAACGTAAAGATAAAACGCCATGACTGTATTTGAATATCTACAGGCTAATCCGAATACCACCAGCGGTGAAATCGCCAAAGGTATGAACAAAAAGACCCCAGCGGTCGCCGGAGCATTATCTCAGCTCTATGGCACCGGTCGGATCGTGAAGTCTGGTGTTCGCAAGGGTATTCCAACATACCGCATTAACGATATGCCGTTTGGTTGCAGTAACAGCCTAACCATGATGTTTAACCAGCTCTTGAGCAGAGCCAGACAAGGAGCAGCCCAATGACAGCACTCAACAAACAGGCGCTGCGTGAAGAATTCCAGTTCATGCAGGACAACTATAGCGACCCGGCAGACCACGATCGGCAGGTGATTTACATCGAGGCGGAGGCGCTGCTGGATGAGTTGGAAGCCAAAGACTCAACGATAGCAGCACAACAACATGAGATCCGTATGTTGCTGAATGCGCTTGAGGAAAAACCATGCCCGAAATGCAACGACACAGGAATGACTGATAGTGGCGGCACGCAGCCATGGGGCGAGCCGATTGAGATTGAATGCGACTGCCGACAGCAGGATGCCAACACCGCAGAACTTGTAGCCGCTGGCATTGGCGTGAAGGGGGAGTGAGATGGCGCTGACGAAAAAACAACGCGCAGAGCTACGCATGAAGTTTGGCGGTCGCTGTGCTTATTGCGGGTGCGAGCTTGGTGATAAGTGGCATGCCGACCACGTTAAGCCTGTCATTCGTTTTGATGGGAATATGCTTCACCAGGAACGTGACGATATATCAAACATGGTTCCAGCATGCCACCCATGCAATCTGCACAAGCATTGCAGTAGCCTGGAAGATTACCGGCGAATTATCGGTGATGGTCGTCGTGAATTCCTTGTGTCCGGGAAAGGAAAAGCGCTGGTTCGTATGGGATTGGTTGAAATGAAATCTGACCCAGTGGTGTTCTGGTTTGAAAAATATCAAGAAGGGGCTACGGCATGACAACTAACCACCCGGCGCACGGTCCTGTATCACTCGATCGCCCGCACCAGATACGCGAACACCTGCTGCATGATACCCAATACTCAAACGGCGGGAACAGAGCCTACATTCTCGCTGATGTATTGAAGGTGATTGATGGGGCTATTGCCCGCGAGCTGGTACGCCGTGAGCATGCAGCGTGGTCACAGGCTACTTTCGGCGATGTCGGTCCAGTTGGTCCGCTGAAGCACCTTTCCAAAGAAGCGCTCGAGGCTGCTGCTGAACCAGGCGACCTTAGCGAATGGGCTGACATGCAATTCCTGTTATGGGATGCGCAACGTCGTGCCGGTATCAGTGATGAGCAGATTACCCAGGCAATGATAAAAAAGCTGGCTATAAATAAGGTTCGCCAATGGCCTGAGCCGAAAGACGGGGAACCTCGATTGCATATCAAAGAACAGTCAGAGCAGGAGAAAAAATAAGAATGTTTAGCCTGATTCGGCGCGGTCAAATCTACACGGACAGTAGCAACTGGCCCGTAATTATCCATAGCTGTAGTGATCACTCGGTCCGAATTAAACGCAATGATGGCGAGCTGAGAACGATTAGCATCAAACGCTTTAACGAAGATTTTGAACGAGTGGAGCATGATGAGTATCGCAAAATATGTGCCGAAATAGAGCAGGAAACAAACCTGAAAAACCTACGTGCGATGCGTCGCGGCAAGATTACTGAATAGCCAAACAGGAGAATATTTAACGTGAACAACTTAATGATCGACCTTGAGTCCATGGGCAAAAAACCGAATGCCCCTATTGTCTCCATTGGTGCCGTATTCTTCGATCCGCAAAGCGGTGAACTGGGTCAGGAGTTTTACACCGCTGTTAATCTTGAAAGCGCTATGGAGCAGGGAGCGGTGCCGGATGGTGACACTATTCTGTGGTGGTTAAGACAAAGCTCAGAAGCACGATCAGCAATCTGTGTTGATGATGCGATGCCGATATCATCTGCCCTATCTGAACTGAGCCATTTCATTAATCGGCATTCTGATAACCCTAAATATTTAAAAGTTTGGGGCAATGGAGCTACTTTCGACAACGTTATATTGCGCGGCGCATATGAGCGTGCCGGCCAGGTTTGCCCGTGGCAATTTTGGAATGATCACGACGTCAGAACCATCGTCACATTAGGCAGAGCTGTAGGTTTCGATCCTAAGCGTGATATGCCATTTGATGGGGTTGCACATAACGCACTGGCTGATGCCCGCCACCAGGCGAAATATGTTTCAGCGATTTGGCAGAAACTAATCCCAACCACCAGCAACAGCTAAAGTTTTCCCCGGGTGCAGCCGGGATAATGGAGAAATAACTATGAGCAATATTTTCCAGTTAGCTCCCAACGATTGGGTTTGTGAAAGCGTTTTGATCGCGGTTACTGGGCTCAAACCCGGAACCATCCTCCGTGCCAGAAAAGAATGCTGGATGATTGGGAGGGAGTATATCCACGTATCGCCTGACGGAAATCCTAAACCTTCCAGTGAGTGCATGTATAACAGAAAGGCTGTAGATGCCTGGGTCGCTTCAATGAAAAGCAAGCAACCAGGGTGATTTGATGCCATGAAAAAGGTAAGCTCGTATCGCTCTTGGGCGTCTGGAGGTAACACCAATGGATAAAGTCACATATCCAACAGGCGTCGAAAACCACGGTGGCACATTACGCATCTGGTTTAATTTTAAAGGTAAGCGTGTCAGGGAAAGTCTCGGTGTCCCTGACACCGCTAAGAACAGGAAGATAGCCGGGGAACTGCGGACATCAGTATGTTTTGCCATCCGCACAGGAACCTTTGATTATGCAACCCAGTTTCCTGACTCCCCTAACCTCAAGGCTTTTGGTGTAAGTAAAAAAGACATTACAGTGAAAGAACTTGAAGAAAAATGGCTGGATCTGAAACGGATGGAAATCTGCGCGAACGCATTTAATCGCTATGAATCTGTCGCAAGGAATATGGTGCCGAGGATCGGAGGTAATCGCCTGGTGTCAGCAGTAACCAAAGAGGAATTGCTGTATCTCAGGAAATATTTGCTAACTGGTTATCAGAATCCGACGAAAAACAAAGCCCCGGCAAAAGGGCGAAGCGTTGTTACTGTGAACTATTACATGACGACAATGGCCGGAATGTTTCAGTTTGCTGCGGATCACGGTTACTTAGAGGTGAACCCATTCGAGGGAATTAAGCCTCTGAAAAAAGCCAGGGCAGAACCAGATCCTCTGTCTCGTGATGAATTTATTCGCCTGATAGATGCATGCCGGCATCAGCAGACGAAAAACCTGTGGTCATTAGCAGTGTACACAGGAATGCGTCACGGGGAACTGGTCTCCCTGGCCTGGGAAGATATCGACCTGAAGGCTGGAACAATTACCGTCAGACGTAATTATACGAAACTTGGTGAGTTCACTCTACCGAAAACCGAGGCAAGCACAGATCGAGTGGTGCATCTTATCCAGCCCGCAATCAGTATCCTGAAAAATCAGGCTGAAATGACAAGGCTGGGCAGGCAATATCACATTGAAGTGCAGTTACGTGAGTACGGCCGTTCGGTGAACCATGAGTGTACATTCGTCTTTAATCCGCATGTGGTCAGACGCAGTAAGCAGGTCGGATTTATCTACCGGGTCGATTCAGTAGGCGACTCATGGGAAGCGGCACTTAAGCGTGCGGGGATCAGACACAGAAAGGCGTACCAGTCACGACACACCTATGCGTGCTGGTCATTATCAGCTGGTGCAAACCCTAGTTTTATTGCCAGTCAGATGGGGCATGCGAGCGCGCAGATGGTGTTCAATGTTTACGGTGCATGGATGGCTGACAGCAGCGCAGAGCAGATCGCAATGCTGAATCAGAAGCTGGCAGATTTTGCCCCATTGATGCCCCATAGCCACGAGAGCAGTACGGGAGGATTATTAAAATCAGTAAGTTAACCCCTAACGCCCGTCATGTTAACTGCGTGGAGGGCAACACTACGCTGTATGCGCTGCCTAAAGCCGATATTGTTGCCCGCTGGCAGGCACAGACCACCGATGCGTTTCGATTTTGTTTTAAGTTTCCGGCGACCATCTCGCACCAGGCCGCGCTGCGTAATTGTGATGACCTGGTACAGGAATTTTTTACGCGTATGTCGCCGCTGGAATCGCGCATTGGACAATACTGGTTGCAATTACCCGCGACCTTTAGCCCACGCGACCTGCCTGCCCTGTGGCAGTTTCTCGATGCGCTCCCGAAACCCTTTACCTACGGTGTGGAAGTTCGCCATCCAGACTTCTTTGCCAAAGGCGAAGCCGAACAGCTATTTAATCGCGGTTTACACGAGCGTGGAGTAAACCGGGTGATTCTGGACAGCCGCCCGGTGCATGCCGCAATCCCACATACTGAAGCAATACGTGACGCTCAGCGCAAAAAACCGAAGGTTCCGGTGCATGCTGTGGTGACGGCAAACCATCCGATGGTACGCTTTATCGGTAGCGATGATATGGCACAAAACAGCGCCCTTTTTGCCGTCTGGCTGACCAAGCTGCCGCTATGGCAACGCACCACGACGCCGTATCTGTTTTTGCATACGCCGGACATCGCGCAAGCCCCAGAGCTTGTTGATACGCTATGGGCAGATTTACACAGTGCTCTGCCAGAGATCGGATCAGCTCCCTCTATTCCACAGCAATCTTCTCTTTTCTGAAAATGCCACCTATCATAGTCAATGCCAGCAGCCATTTTAAAAGGGAGTTTGTATGGTAAGCGCGCTTTATGCCGTATTGGGTGCGTTATTGTTAATAAAGTTCTCCTTTGACGTCGTTCGCCTGCGCATGCAATACCGCGTTGCCTATGGCGATGGAGGTTTTAGCGAGCTGCAAAGCGCTATCCGCATTCACGGTAATGCAGTGGAATATATTCCCGTCGCATTAGTGCTGCTGTTATTTATGGAAATGAACGGCGCAGAGACGTGGATGGTGCATATTTGCGGGCTGATGTTGATTGCCGGACGTCTGATGCATTATTACGGATTCCACCACCGACTATTCCGCTGGCGCCGTTCGGGCATGAGCGCAACCTGGTGTTCGCTGTTGCTAATGGTGCTGGCGAATCTTTGGTATATGCCCTGGGAGTTGGTTTTCTCCCTGCATTAGCGCACAATACGCCACTTTATTTTTCCCGGATTTTTACGTTATGTCTCACCGCGACACGCTTTTTTCTGCGCCTATCGCCAGTCTGGGTGACTGGACCTTTGATGAACGGGTAGCTGAAGTCTTCCCGGATATGATCCAGCGTTCCGTTCCTGGCTATTCCAATATCATATCTATGATTGGCATGCTGGCCGAACGTTTCGTACAACCCAACACGCAGGTCTACGATCTGGGCTGTTCTCTGGGCGCGGCGACGCTCTCGGTGCGTCGCAATATTTATCACGAGAATTGCAAAATTATTGCCGTCGATAACTCCCCGGCGATGGTTGAGCGCTGCCGTCGTCATATTGATGCCTATAAGGCACCGACCCCGGTTGAGGTTGTCGAAGGCGATATTCGCAACATTACTATCGAAAACGCCTCGATGGTGGTGCTGAATTTTACCCTGCAATTCCTTGAGCCACCTGAGCGCCAGGCATTGTTGGATAAGATTTATCAAGGGTTGAATCCCGGCGGCGCGCTGGTGCTGTCTGAAAAATTCAGTTTCGAAGACGCTAACGTTGGCGAGCTGCTGTTCAACATGCACCACGACTTCAAACGGGCCAATGGCTACAGCGAACTGGAAATTAGCCAGAAACGCAGCATGCTGGAAAACGTGATGCTGACCGACTCGGTAGAAACGCACAAAGCGCGACTGCATCAGGCCGGCTTTGAGCACAGCGAATTGTGGTTCCAGTGCTTCAACTTTGGCTCTCTGGTGGCGTTGAAAGCTGAGGTTAGCGCATGATCGATTTTGGTAACTTTTATCAGTTGATTGCCAAAAATCATCTGTCCCATTGGCTGGAAACGCTTCCGGCGCAAATCGCTGCCTGGCAGCGCGATCAGCACGGTCTTTTTAAGCAATGGTCAAACGCCGTCGAGTTTCTGCCCGAGCTGATGCCGCATCGTCTGGACTTACTACACAGCGTTACCGCAGAAAGTAAAGAACCGCTCAGCGAAGGCCAGCTTAAACGCATCGACACCCTGATGCGGAACCTGATGCCATGGCGTAAAGGACCGTACTCGCTGTACGGCGTCAACATCGATACCGAATGGCGTTCCGACTGGAAATGGGATCGTGTCCTGCCGCACTTGTCTGATCTCACCGGGCGGACCATTCTTGACGTCGGCTGCGGCAGTGGCTATCACATGTGGCGCATGATTGGCGCGGGGGCGCATCTGGCGGTTGGCATCGATCCTACGCAACTGTTCCTGTGCCAGTTTGAGGCAGTGCGTAAACTGCTGGGCAATGACCAGCGCGCTCACCTGCTGCCGCTGGGCATTGAGCAACTTCCAGCGCTCAACGCCTTTGACACTGTGTTCTCCATGGGCGTGCTTTATCACCGCCGCTCGCCGCTGGAACACCTGTGGCAGTTAAAGGATCAGTTGGTAAAAGATGGCGAACTGGTGCTGGAAACGCTGGTCGTCGAAGGTGATGAAAATACCGTACTGGTGCCGGGCGATCGCTACGCGCAAATGCGTAATGTCTACTTTATTCCATCTGCGTTGGCTTTAAAAAACTGGCTGGAAAAATGCGGTTTTGTTGATGTGCGCATCGCCGATGTCTGCGTCACCACCACCGAAGAGCAGCGCCGCACCGAGTGGATGGTAACCGAGTCACTGGCCGACTTCCTCGACCCGAACGACCACAGCAAAACGGTAGAAGGTTACCCCGCCCCGCTGCGTGCAGTCTTAATTGCGCGTAAGCCCTAGTCATTTTTGACTGGTGGCACATTTTCTCCAAAATAGTTCGGTTTGCGACAAGGCGGCGACGCAGCAAATCCTCGGGAGCGTAGATAACTACGTGACCGGGGTGCGCGAGGAAAGCCAACGCAGTAGCAGACCGAAATATGCAGGAGAAGGATAAAAAAAGGCCCCTGTTGAAATTGCAGGGGCCTGGTACGAGCAAGCATCATATTGGGCGACATGATGCAACGGTAAAATCAGTTGGCCTGATGGTGTGCAATGATTGCTTTCATTTCAGCAACCGCCGTCCCGTCTACCGCATAGCGCGAATACTCATCCGCCTGCGCATCCGAAGACATCGACAACCCCGAATTGCGATAACGCATTGGTGAAGCCAGCCATACTCCGGCAGAACTGTGGACTTCCTGCACTCCAGCATCAAGGAGCAGGGACAAATTCGAGGCGCGAACCCCCGCTCCGGCCATAATGATTGGAGCACCGGGCTGCGCAATAAGTTCCATTATTTTTGTTAAACCTTGCGCCGCATCTGATTTTTGCCCTGAAGTGAGTACTCTGGCAACACCCAAATCAGCTAATTTTTTAAGCGCATTGAGTGGGTTAGCACACATATCAAAGGCCCGATGAAAAGTGACTTGCAGCGAACCGGCGGCAATCATTATTTTCTCCATGCGCGGCATATCGACATTGCCATCCACATCTAAAATGCCGGTCACCAGCCCTGAGAATCCCAGTTCCCTGACCATCGCAATATCATCCAGCATTGCAGCAAATTCACCTTCGGTGTAGTAAAAGTCGCCTCCACGTGGGCGAATAATGGGATTGACGGGAATCGAAATGTGCTGGCGAACGGAACGCAAGACGCCCAGTGACGGCGTTAAGCCCCCTTCTTTGGGTGCCGAGCATAGTTCAATGCGATCCGCGCCTTTTTGCTGCGCCGTGCGCGCGCACTCCATGCTGTAACAGCAGATTTCCAGTATAGCCATGCTCACTCCTGACGTTCGCTTGCCACAATGGTTTCAATCGACCACGGATGGAATTTTATCGTCACGCTGCCATCGCTAACCGCCAGCGTCGGATTCGGTAAACGCTCACGCTCTCCTTTTGGCGAGCTGGTTTTCACAAAAATGCCCGGTTGACTCAGACCGTGATCGGAAAGCAGCGCCAGCGCGCGCGCATTCAGCGTTTCCGCCTCTCCCGGCAGAACAATTTCAATATGTTCCCAGCCTTCATGTGGGTAGCGTTTTTCGCCCGGCCACGGCAGTTCGACGATGGAAAATTGCCAATGTTGCACACAAACCGGCTCATGCAGTTTAAAAAGACAAATAGGTCTGCCGTTAATGATGTTTTCTGACAACAATTCACCGCACTGTTCAAACCCACGACGCCAGCGCTCTGCGGTGGTATTTTGATGGCAACGCAAGGAAATGTGATCGGCTTCCAGGCCTGTGATATCCAGCCCAAGACGGGTAGAAAGTTCCGTTAATGCCTGCGTGAAATGCGGTAAATCTGCAGAAATATCCTGTAGTTCTGCAACGGTTTGCCAGTTCGCCATATTAAAAGCTCATATCCATGTTCAAAGTCGCTAATTTACTCTGTTGCGCTGCGCCATCCAACCGCTGTTTTCTCCGAACACATCATGAATAAATTTACGCCATTGCATTGTTTATATTTCAGGCTACTGGCGGTACACACAATGCTGACGGCAACGGGCATTTGCAGTATACTCCCGCCCTTAATTCTTAAACTGGTGCGGTGAATTTTAGGCCGCTTCATAAATGTAAGGTATTCCGGTGAATATTCAGGCTCTTCTCTCAGAAAAAGTCAGTCAGGCCATGATTGCTGCAGGTGCGCCTGCAGATTGCGAACCGCAGGTTCGTCAGTCAGCAAAAGTACAGTTCGGCGACTATCAAGCTAACGGCATGATGGCTGTCGCTAAAAAACTGGGTATGGCGCCGCGACAACTGGCTGAGCAGGTGCTGACTCATCTGGATCTCAACGGGATTGCCAGCAAAGTTAAAATTGCAGGCCCGGGCTTTATCAATATTTTTCTCGATCCGGCATTTCTGGCGCAGCACGTTCAGCAGGCGCTGGCTTCCGATCGTCTGGGCGTCACTCAACCGGCTAAACAAACCGTCGTGGTTGACTACTCCGCGCCTAACGTAGCGAAAGAGATGCACGTTGGTCACCTGCGTTCCACCATCATTGGTGACGCGGCGGTGCGTACGCTGGAATTCCTCGGTCACAAAGTTATCCGCGCCAACCACGTCGGCGACTGGGGTACTCAGTTCGGTATGCTCATCGCGTGGCTGGAAAAACAGCAGCAGGAAAATGCCGGAGAGATGGCGCTGGCTGACCTGGAAGGTTTCTACCGTGATGCGAAAAAACATTACGACGAAGATGAAGCCTTCGCGGAACGCGCCCGTAGTTATGTCGTGAAACTGCAAGGCGGCGACGAATACTTCCGCGAGATGTGGCGCAAACTGGTCGACATTACCATGTCGCAAAACCAGTTAACCTACGATCGCCTCAACGTTACTCTGACCCGTGACGACGTCATGGGCGAAAGCCTGTACAACCCGATGCTGCCTGGTATCGTGGCCGATCTCAAAGCTAAAGGCCTGGCTGTTGAAAGCGAAGGCGCTACCGTCGTATTCCTTGATGAGTATAAGAACAAGGAAGGCGAACCGATGGGCGTTATCATTCAGAAGAAAGATGGCGGCTATCTCTACACCACAACCGACATCGCCTGCGCCAAATATCGTTACGAAACCCTGCATGCCGACCGCGTACTGTATTACATCGACTCCCGTCAGCATCAGCACTTAATGCAGGCCTGGACCATCGTACGTAAAGCTGGTTATGTGCCGGATTCAGTGCCACTGGAACACCACATGTTCGGTATGATGCTGGGCAAAGACGGTAAACCGTTCAAAACCCGCGCGGGCGGCACGGTAAAACTGGCCGATCTGCTGGATGAAGCGCTGGAGCGCGCACGTCGTCTGGTCGCGGAGAAGAACCCAGACATGCCTGCCGACGAACTGGAAAAACTGGCAAATGCGGTCGGTATCGGCGCAGTGAAATACGCGGATCTGTCCAAAAACCGTACTACCGACTACATCTTCGACTGGGACAACATGCTGGCGTTCGAAGGTAACACCGCGCCATATATGCAGTACGCTTATACCCGCGTACTGTCCGTGTTCCGTAAAGCAGATATCGACGAAAGCGCGCTGGCAAATGCGCAGGTCGTCATCAGCGAAGATCGCGAGGCTCAACTGGCGGCACGTCTGCTGCAGTTTGAAGAAACGCTGACCGTCGTTGCACGTGAAGGTACGCCACACGTGATGTGTGCTTACCTGTACGACGTTGCTGGTCTGTTCTCCGGCTTCTACGAGCACTGCCCTATTCTCAGCGCTGAAAACGAAGAGATTCGTAACAGCCGACTGAAACTGGCACAGCTGACGGCGAAAACGCTGAAGCTGGGTCTGGATACACTGGGTATCGAAACCGTAGAACGTATGTAAGTTAGCTAACAATAAGGCCTGAGTCTGTAATCCGGACTCAGGCCTTTTTTGTTTCTGATCTAAACGATTTCTGAATATTCTCCCTATCCCCCAGATACCACTGCAATACATTCTCAAACAGGCGTAATCTGCAAATCCTGATGTTTTACAAAAGGATTTGAATCATGAGCGGCGGTAAACCGGCAGCCCGGTTGGGCGACATGACGAAGTTCGGCGGCCCGATAGCCCAGGGCTCCATGGGCGTGATGATTGGCGCCCCCACCGGCGTCGCCTGCTCGGTGTGTCCCGGCGGTGTCACCTACGGCTCCCCGGTTAACCCGCTGCTCGGCGCCAAGGTCCTGCCCGGTGAGACCGATTTCGCCCTGCCCGGCCCGCTGCCCTTTGTCCTCACCCGCGCCTACAGCAGTTACCGGACCCGTACCCCGGCACCGGCCGGCATCTTCGGCCCCGGCTGGAAAGCACCATTCGATATTCGCTTACAGATACGTGATGAGGAACTTATCCTCAATGATAACGGCGGGCGCAGTATTCACTTTGAACACCTGCTCCCGGGGGAAGTGGCCTTCAGCCGCAGCGAACGCTTCTGGCTCGCCCGTGGCGGCGTGGCGAAGCGGCACGAGAGTCATCCCCTGCACCGTCTCTGGCAGGCGCTGCCGGAAGACACCCGCCTGAGCCCGCATCAGTACCTGGCGGCAAACAGCCCACAGGGACCATGGTGGATACTGGGGTGGCCTGAACGGGTACCGGAGCCGGATGAGGTACTTCCTGCCCCGCTGCCGCCGTACCGGGTGCTGACCGGGCTGGTGGACAGTTTCGGGCGCAGACTCTCATATCACCGTGATGCCGCCGGGCCGTTCAGCGGCCATATCACCGGGGTGACCGATGGCGCAGGCCGCCGTTTCCGGCTGGTGCTGAAGCAGATGAACACACTGCCCGCCACCCGCTACGGCCAGGATGACGGGGTCCGCCTCGGTGCCGTCTGGCTGACGCACGACCCGGAATACCCGGACAACCTGCCGGCATCCCCGCTGGCGCGCTATGACTATTCCCCGCGCGGGGAGCTGGCAGCGGTGTATGACCGGGGCGGGGTGCAGGTTCGCCGCTTTGACTATGCCGCGGATACCCCGGGCAGGATGGTGGCACACCAGTACGCCGGACGCCCGCAGACCACCTACCGCCACGATGCAGCGGGCCGTGTGGTGGAGCAGCATAATCCGGCAGGCTTGAGCTACCGCTATGAATACGGGAAAAACGCCGTCACCATTACCGACAGCCTGCACCGCCGGGAAGTGCTGCACACCGAAGGCGAAGGTGGCCTGAAGCGGGTGGTGAAAAAGGAATACGCCGACGGCAGCGTGACCCGCAGTGAATACAGCCCCCCGGGCTGGCTCACCGCGCAGACGGATGCGGCAGGCCGGAAAACCGAATACCGGTACAGTATCGCTTCCGGTAACATCACCGAAATTATCTCCCCTGACGGCCGGAAGACGGCGTTTTATTACAATGACGGGCGTCAGCTGACCGGTATCACCCACCCGGACGGTTTACGGGAGAAGCACGAATACGATGAATATGGCCGCCTGACTGCGCAGACTTCCCGTCAGGGGAGCATCACCCGCTATGTGTATGATGACCCGCACAGTGAATACCCCTGCACCAGCGAAGACGCCACCGGCAGCAAAAAGCAGATGGTGTGGAGCCGCCACGGGCAACTGCTGAGCTTCACCGACTGTTCGGGGTATGAAACCCGCTATGACTATGACCGTTTCGGGCAGGTCACAGCCGTTCATCAGGAAGAAGGTCTCAGCCAGTATCGCGCTTACGATACCCGGGGCCGGCCTGTCAGCCAGAGAGATGCGGCAGGCCGCGAGACCCGCTATGAATACAGTGAGGCCGGCGACCTGACGGCAGTGATTACCCCGGACGGCAACCGCACTGAAACGCAGTACGATGCGGGCGGCAGACCGGTCAGTATCACCGCAGGCGGCCTGACCCGCCGGATGCAGTACGATGCCGCCGGACGGGTGACGCAGCTGACCAATGAGAACGGCAGCCACACTGAATTCACTTACGATGCACTGGACAGGCTGACGCAGCAGACCGGCTTTGACGGGAGAACGCAGCAGTATGACTATGACCTGACAGGGAAAAGGGTGTGCAGTAAGGACGAAGACCTCGTCACGGTGTGGTATTACGATGACGCTGACCGCCTGACGCACCGCACGGTGAACGGCGAACCGGCGGAACAGTGGCAGTACAACGAACGCGGCTGGCTGGCGGAAATCAGCCACCTCAGTGAAGGCCACCGGGTCGCCGTGCACTACGGCTACGATGAGAAAGGCCGTCTCATCCACGAACAACAGGTGGTGCATCACCCGGAAACGGACGAACCGCTCTGGCAGCATGAGACCCGGCACGACTACAGCGACGCTGGCCTGGCGCACCGCATGACATCAGACAAACTGCCTGCCGTGGAGTGGCTGACTTACGGCTCCGGTTATCTGGCTGGAATGAAACTCGGCAGCACCCCACTCATCGACTTCACCCGCGACCGCCTGCACCGGGAGACACAACGCCTTTTCGGCGAATACACGCTCACCACCGGCTACAGCGCGGCCGGACAGCTGCTGAGCCGGCACCTGAACAGTCCGCTTCTGAACCGCGACTACGGGTATGACGGGGCCGGGCATCTGACCCGCATCAGCACCCCGCGCCAGACCCGGGAATACGACTACAGCCAGACCGGCAGGCTCACCGGCGTGCGCATGACTGCGGACGGCCTGGATATCCGCCTCCCTTACGCCACCGACCCGGCGGGCAACCGTCTGCCGGACCCGGAACTGTACCCGGACAGCCTCCTCACAGTATGGCCGGATAACCGTATCGTGCAGGATGCACAGTACCTGTACCGCTATGACCGTTACGGCAGGCTGACGGAGAAGACGGACCGTATCCCGGACGGGGCCATCCGCATGTACGATGAACGCACACACCGCTACAGCTACGACAACCAGCACCGGCTGGTGCACTACCTCCGCACACAGTACGGCAAAAAGCAGGCGGAAGGAGGGTATCTCCACGACCCGCTGGGCAGGCGTATCGGAAAGCAGGTGTGGAAACGGGAGCGTGAACATCCGGACCATGACCAGATGGCGCTGTCGCACAGGCCGTACACCACCTGGTACGGCTGGGACGGCGACCGGCTGACCACCACGCAGACGGCGCAACACCGTGTCCAGACGATTTACGAACCCGGCAGCTTCACGCCGCTCATCCGGGTGGCGACCGCCACGGAGGAGCTGGATACCCTGCGCCGTCACCGGACGCTGGCGGAGAAACTCCGGCAGGAAGGCAGCGAGGATGGCGCTGGCGTGGTGTTCCCGCCGGCGCTGGTACAGATGCTGGACCGCCTGGAAGGTGAGCTGCGCGCCGGGGTTATCAGCGATGAGAACCGGCAGTGGCTGGCCGGGTGCGGCCTGACGCCGGAACAGATGGCGGCGCAGATGGAGCCGCTGCCGGTCCCGGAAAGGACGCTTCATCTGTACCACTGCGACCACCGGGGCCTGCCGCTGGCGCTGATAAGCCAGGATGGCGCCATCAGCTGGCGTGCGGAGTATGACGAATGGGGCAACGTGCTGCGGGAAGATAATCCGTACAATCTGCAACAGCTGATACGCCTGCCGGGCCAGCAGTATGACGACGAATCCGGACTGCACTACAACCGCCACCGCTACTACAATCCGGGACAGGGACGGTATATCACCCAGGATCCGATAGGGCTGGAGGGGGGATGGAATCTTTATACGTATCCGTTAAATCCGGTGATATATATGGATCCGCTGGGGCTGAATGTACTTCCATTTCCACCAGTCCTTGCGCCAGGTATGTCAAACTCAACAAGCGAGCTTAATAACAGGGCTGCACAAGCGTTAACAAAATGGTGGAGTAATACTTTCAACAAAGGGGACGCAAAATGTTTACCTGCAACCCCGGCAAACATTAGAATGGTTGTAGCTGATAGCCCTTTAATGACTTTGCAACAAAACGTTTCAGTTCCTGCCATAGCCGCATATACAGAAATGCTGGAAAATGGAAGTGTGCCGCCTCCAGTGGAAATGGATAAAGACGTTATTGTTGAAGGTAATCACCGGATGGTTGCTGGCTTATTATGTGATACTTTTCCTCCAGTAACGCCAGGAACTCGTCCCTTAACAGTACCTATACATCCATTTAGCCAGATTAATCCTGATATTGATGACTGGGGGAACAGATGATAAGAGTAAATTTTGTAACAGATAATTTTCTTGATATCGATGCGACAACATTGACCGGATATGATTTCAGTGGAATGAATTTGCATCGAGCTATTCTCAATGAATTTTGTCTGGATGGCACTGTATTTAAAAATGCTCATTTAAGAAATGTTCTCATTCAATATACATCTGCCAGGAATGCAATATTTTATCAAGCGGCATTAATGAACGCTCTCCTTAATAATTCAGACATAAGTGGAGGGGATTTTAGAGAGTCAAAGCCAATAGGTGCAAACTTTGAACTATCTATATTGGTTAAAGCAAATTTTAATAATGCAGATGTTTGGCATGCCAATTTTTCTGGTGCTAATTTGTGTGGAGCGAACTTATTGTTCAAGAGATATGATGGCATGAATGTCACAAATGCGTTATTTGATAAATATACACTATGGCCAGATGGTTTTGATCCTACATTAAATGGCGCTGTATATAATGATAGTGACAATTAGGTTTTTTCCAAGCTCACACTTCTTCTTTAGTGGAGACAGCAATGGCAGATATTGAAGCCCTGCCATTATCTGGTTCTCCACATAATGGCGGGGCAATAACTAATAGAGATACATGCTAATAGTGCTTCAGCGATAAAACCGGCAGTGGCTGGCCGGGTGCGAACAGATGGCGACGCAGATGGAGCCGGTCCCGGAAAGGACGCTTCATCTGTACCACTGCGACCACCGGGGCCTGCCGCTGGCGCTGATAAGCCAGGACGGCACCATCAGCTGGCGTGCGGAGTATGACGAATGGAGCAACGTGCTGCGGGAAGATAATCCGTACAATCTGCAACAGCTGATACGCCTGCCGGGACAGCAGTATGACGACGAATCCGGACTGCACTACAACCGTCACCGCTACTACAATCCGGGGCAGGGACGGTATATCACCCAGGATCCGATTGGGTTGAAAGGCGGGTTGAATTTTTATACGTATCCGTTAAATCCAGTTATGGAAGTGGATGCGCTAGGATTATCATCATTTATTAGCAATATGGGTTATGGAGTCAGTGAGCGATCTTCACTCGGTTTGCATATGTGTGAAAATGGCGAATCTCCCGAAGATATTGCTAAAGCTATGTCTCCACCATCTGCAAAACCTATTGCTACGGGAGAGTGCCGGGCTTCAGCATTTGCAGCGGCAGGTAGTGGTATATCTGGAACAATTTCGGCTAATGAAAAGACAGGTCCGGGGGGACTAATGAGCTTTCCAGTAGCTGCTGTTGGTGCCCGAGCTTCTGCTACCTGTGGATTGAAGTTTAGAGACCCTGATGCCAAAGATTTAAAAGTTAACGCAGGGGCTTCTTTTGGATTGGGGATCTTTAGTATTGAGATAGCTCAAACATCAACATGGCCTGAAGTATATATTGGTGTTGGTGCAGGTATCGGTCCCGAAGTAAAAATACCATATACACCAAGTGTATCTGTTCCAGTATTTTAGTAGAGGATGATATGTGTGAAGAAATCAGAATTGCCAGAATTGTTGTATTTTTTTGTGTATTCTCAATGGCTTTATTTGTTGTTTTTTACGGGGTAAGATTTTGTAAAAAAAACAATATAGACATGAATACTTTTTCAGGCATGCTTGAAATGTATCGGCGTATTTTCATGTTTGAAAATAAATATTTCTCTATTTTAATGTTGGTTTGTATATATGGCGGTGCGTTGCTTGGACTTATAACTTTTGGCGTCAGTCTTTGGGCGGAAACACAAGGTTGTGTGTTCCCAACACGATATAGTTAATTATCACAAGATGGGATAGAGCAGGAACTGCGGCTCGGTGAAATCAGCGAGACAAACCAGCACTGGCTAGCGCAGTGCGGGTTAACGCTGGAGCGGATGCTGAACCAGCTGACGCCGTTATATATCCCGCTGCGTAAACTCCACCTGTACCACCGGGGCTTGACGCTGATTAGCCAGGACAGCGCCATCAGCTGGCGTGCGGAGTATGACGAATGGGGCAACGTGCTGCGGAAGGATAATCGACACAATCTTCAACTGCTTATTCGCCTGCCGGGACAGCAGTATGACGACGAATCCGGGCTGCACTACAATTCGGGACAGGGACGGTATATCACCCAGGATCCTATTGGGCTGAGAGGAGGATTAAACCTGTATACGTATCCATTAAATCCGCTCATAGAGATAGATCCGTTGGGATTAACTTCTATAATTATTGGTAATGGACCAGTGCCTGATAATCCTTTTGGTCATGCGGCTCTAGCAACAACGAGAGATGGTGTTATGAGTTTTGGCACTGGGGATAGTATAGGCACTACCTCCTTGAATTCTTACTTTAATAAAATGCAGCCGCGAAGAGACAGCTGGATTTGGGTCGTTGATACAACTTCCGAAGAAGAAGGGTGTATGTTCAACAAAGCAAAAGAAATGGATAGACACCAAGGTCTCTTTGTTGATAACTGCTATAGTCGAACAAATGCTATTTTTGAAGCTTGTGGTTTTATCAATCCACATATGAACACTAATTCACCCGTTAGCTTGCAAGTGTTAGGTGGGCTCTACGGCTCTCAGCATATAATGATACCTAAAGGTAATTTCCTTAGCTTACCTCCCGAGTTAAATGGTTTTAGCAGCGGTGGAAAATGAGATTTTTTAAGCGATTGACATTGCTGTTTACGATTTTTTTAGTTGCATGCGATTATTATTATGCAGCTACGGATTATAAGGATTACAGCGTCCTTCAATATGTGAGTCTGCATGATAAACTCACCAATGGGGAAAATACCCCAAATGCAATTGATATTGATGGGCATTGTTTTTTAAAGAAAAATAATGTCTGGCTTTTGCTCAATGGTAGTTCTAATAAAGAAATAAAAACCTTGGATGAGAACCCGATTCCATGCTTGTCAAAAAATGAGATTGAATGGTGTGAAATTGTCTGTGGTGGCCTCTCAGATGAGAACATAAATAATTTAAACGATATTTTATGCTCCAATTAAAAGCGTTCTATGCAACAGGGCAAGGAGTCTACTCCCACCACAGCCTGCCGCTGGCACTGATTAGCCAGGACAGCGCCATCAACTGGCGTGCGGAGTATGACGAATGGGGCAACATGCTGCGGGAGGATAATCGACACAATCTTCAACAGCCTATTCGCTTGCCGGGACAGCAGTATGACGACGAATCCGGGCTGCACTACAACCACCACCGCTACTACAATCCGGGACAGGGACGGTATATCACCCAGAATCCGATTGGACTGGAGGGTGGATCGAACCTATGTTCATACTCGCTAAATCCTATTAAGAATGAAGGAGAATATGGTTTAGACGTAAAAATTATCTCCAACTACAATCCTTCCTGATGGACTTTACAGATGATTACTTATCTACAATTGTAACAACCCACAAGGAATGACACATTTCCCTAGAGATATGGAACATCTTTTGCCTGTCATCCCGTCTAAGCCTCCGTATCATTAGGCGGCGAATTAATCGGGTACGGGTCAATGACATTCAGAGATTTTGAGGCGGAAGAAAAGCTCTTCCAGCGGCGTGTATTGGTGGCCTTTGGCCTGGTAGTCATCTGTTTTGGCATCCTGATTTACAATCTGTATAACTTACAAATCTGTCAGCACCAGTATTACACCACCCGGTCGAATGCAAACGACATCAAAATGCTGCCCGTCGCCCCAACGCGCGGCATGATTTACGATCGCAACGGCATCCCGCTGGTGCGCAACGTTACCTGGTACGATATTTCTGTTACGCCGTATAAAATCAGCGATATGAATGCGTTACTCCAGCAGCTCACGCCGATCGTTGACCTCACTCCTGATGACATAGACCAGTTTCGCCATGAGCTGAAAACCAGCAGCCGCTATCGTCCTGTGGTGCTAAAAAATGCGCTAACCGATGTCGAAATCGCCCGTTTCTCGGTAAACCAGTTTCATTTTAGCGGCGTCAACATCAATAGTTACGAAGA
The DNA here is from genome assembly GCF_014596815.2 of Citrobacter sp. C13. Classification (NCBI taxonomy): domain Bacteria; kingdom Pseudomonadati; phylum Pseudomonadota; class Gammaproteobacteria; order Enterobacterales; family Enterobacteriaceae; genus Citrobacter; species Citrobacter sp. C13. The sequence continues at coordinate 2,012,945 of NZ_CP115024.1, read as the reverse complement.
CCGCCAGTATCCCTATGGCGCGGCGCTGGCGCATGTCCTGGGTTATGTTTCAAAAATCAATGACAACGACCTGAAAGCACTGGATCAAAAAGGTCTGGCGGAGAACTACGCCGCCGATCACAACATCGGTAAGCAAGGTATTGAGCGCTATTACGAAAACGAACTGCATGGAAAGACCGGTTATCAGGAGGTGGAAGTAGATAACCACGGACGCATCGTACGCCTGATCAAAGATGTGCCGCCCGTTGCCGGAAAAGATATCCATCTGACGCTGGATTTACATTTACAGCAATACATTGAGAGCTTGTTGGCTGGCCAGCGTGCCGCCGTTTTGGTTGAAGATCCACACGACGGTTCCGTACTGGCGATGGTCTCAAACCCCAGCTACGACCCTAATCCATTTGTCAAAGGCATCAGCTATCAGGACTATAACAAGCTACTCCAGGATAAAGACCTGCCATTAATCAACCGCGTCACGCAGGGATTGTACCCTCCCGCTTCAACGGTCAAACCGTATATGGCGATGTCGGCATTACTGAACGGTGTGATCACGCCGCAGACCAGTTTCTTCGGTGCCCCTACCTGGACGCTACCCGGCACCGAGCGACATTACCGTGACTGGAAAAAAACGGGCCACGGTATGCTGGATGTCACCAAAGCGATAGAAGAGTCTGCCGATACGTTCTTCTATCAGGTGGCGTATATGATGGGGATCGACCGGATTAACAGCATGCTCAGCCAGTTTGGTTACGGTAAACCGACCGGCATCGATCTTGATGAGGAGTATAACGGCCTGCTCCCGAGCCGCGAATGGAAGCAAAAAGTACACAAAAAAGCCTGGTATCAGGGGGACACTATTTCAGTTGGCATCGGTCAGGGCTACTGGATTGCCACGCCTATCCAGATGGTAAAAGCCATGGTCGCACTGATTAACAACGGCAAGGTTATCGTCCCTCACCTGCTGCTCGATGAAGAGAGCGGCAAAACCATCACGCCGTATCAGGCTCCAGAAGCACCTTCACAAATCGCCTCGGCCTCATCGCCCTACTGGGGACTGGTGCGTCAGGCGATGTTCGGCATGGCGAATGAACCAAATGGTACAGGTTATAAGTTCTTTCACACCGCGCCTTACGGCATTGCGGCAAAAAGCGGCACCTCGCAGGTCTTTAGCCTGAAAGAAAATCAGACCTACAATGCGAAGATGATCCCTGTCCGCTTGCGCGACCACGTGTTCTATACCGCATTTGCACCCTATAAGAACCCGAAGGTCGCGGTGGCCTTAATTCTGGAAAACGGCGGCAGCGATGGTGTCACCGCCGCGCCGGTTATGCGTCAAATCATGGATCATCTGTTTGCCCCGCAGGACAACACGGTACAAACAGTGACGACTGAACAATCAGGTCCGATAGCGGTATCGCCATTGAATACCGATATCAAAAATACTTTCGCAAGTATTCGGTAAGGCACAGCATCGCCATCGCCTGTCCGTAAGGCATGGAGGTCCGAGGGATGTTGCGGTAGAAATCAAGATTATGTCCCATCCCGGTACCAAACGAGGTGTGCAGCAGTTCACCTTCCGGTGAAATATGCTGCACAATGCCGCGAATGGCTTTTTCGGCCACCAGCGCATACTCTTGCCCAACATAGCGTTTACGTACTGCTTTGAGGATCCCATAGGCAAATCCGGCAGTTGCCGATGCCTCCAGATACGACTGAGGGTCGTCCAGCAAGGTATGCCACAACCCACTTTCATCCTGGCATTTCGCCAGCGCCGCGATTTGCGCGTTCAGGACCTGAACCAGATAGCGGTGAACAGAATTGTTTTCCGGTAAATCAAGTAATTCGAGGAAGTCCGGGATCACGATAGTTAACCAACTGTTGCCACGCGCCCAGCGGGCATTAGCAAAGTTATGATTTCCTTCATAGCTCCAGCCGTGGAACCACAGCCCCGTTTCTTTATCCATCAGGTTTTGCACGTGCAGCAGGAACTGATACGTTGCCTCTTCGATGTAGTCCGGGCGATTGAGTAGCTTGCCAATCTTCGCCAGCGGTAAAACCGTCATCATCAGCGTGTCATCCCACATCTGTTGATGGTTTTCTTCCGCCAGCGTGATGTGTTGCATACCACCAAATTCGGTACGCGGCATCTCATGCATTGCCCACTCAGCCCAGCTGTCGAGCCACGGCAGATACGCTGGGTTACGCGTCTCTTCATAGCGATACGCCAACGTTAAAAATGGCGCCATGGTGTTCACGTTTTTGGTGGTCGCACCTTCAGCAAAACGCTCGGCAAACCAGCTATCGATGATATCGCGCATCGTTTCATCGCCGGTTTGCAGATAGTACTGATACATCCCGTACAGGCCGACGCCGTGTGTCCACTCCCATCCCGCCCAGCCTTTAGTATCAATTACGCGTCCATCGTCCAGACGCAGCAAGAACTCGCCGGTTTCGTCATGAATATTGACCAGGTTATGCGTCACCTTTTTGATCAGCGTTTTTAATTCATCCCTGGCAATAAAATGTTCTGGCTGGCGCAATAACGGGCTATGTTTAACCGGGTAAACAATCATTTACTTAACCTCTGTCAATGTCGGATTCAATGCTGAGACTTGCCCCTGTTACGGCGCAGCAGCTTTTTTGGAGGCCCCGCAATCCTCGCTTTGACAATGGGCATCCTTATAGGGTCACAGTAAAAGCTAACAGGAAGTGAAACCTTTCTATTTCTGCCAGAAGGATTCGTGAAATGGCAAGAATACAAAGAGTCCGGCAACGTACATCACTTATTTTATAAAACGGCGTTTCTATTTAATTGAGTGAGAGACTGAAATGTTGAAACAACCAGCAGTTTCAACTGCTGCTCTGAATGACAGAGGGTGTTAACGGTAGTTCACAATCACCTGATTGCTCTGAATGCGTAACGCGGGGATCAGGCGACCACCGCCGGGGACCTCCCAGACAAAATGCATCGGTTCAATGGCCGGAACGTTATTGAACCCGTTGGTGGTCCCACTTTGCCCGTCCAGCTCGACACAACGGGACTGAGAACATAAACGCACCCGCAAACCTGCGGGCGTGGGGCCATTCAGCTCATAGCGCCAGGCCACCAGCGTCATCAAGCCTGAGACCGGCTGGCTGGGAACCAAAGGATCAGACGAGGCTGATTGGCCACGGTGATTTAAGGTGATCCCCATGCCACTTGCCTGCCAGGCCCCTTCTCCAGCGGCCTGCGCCACCAGAGGAAAAAACAACAACCACAGTAGCTTACGCATTATTTACCTCCAATGGTCGCCGTCATACGGATATGGCGGTTATCGGAAAGCTCCATGTTCGATAACACCACCAGCTGCGGGATGCTGCGACGTAAAAACCGCGCCAGTAACGGACGTAACGCGTGATTAACCAGCAAGACCGGCGGCGCGCCCAACATTTCCTGCCGGGACAGCGCTTCCTGAGTCTGCGCCAGCAGGCGGTCTGCCAGCCCAGGCTCCAGGCCGCCGCCTCCCTGCAGCGCTTGCAGCAGCAAACGCTCGAGCGGAGTATCAAGGCCGATAACCTGAACCTCTTCATTCCCCGGGAACCACTGCTGAGTGATAGCGCGTCCTAACGCAACACGGACCACCGCGGTAAGCTCATGCGGATCGTTTTGCAGCGGCGCATGTTCCGCCAGCGTCTCAAGGATGGTGCGCATATCGCGAATCGGTACTTTCTCATCCAGTAAGTTCTGCAGCACTTTATGCAGCGTGGTGAGCGTCACAACGCCCGGCACCAGATCTTCCGTCAGCTTTGGCATCTCCTGCGACACACGGTCCAGTAGCTGCTGCGCCTCCTGACGGCCAAACAGCTCGGCGGCGAACTGGCCAATCAGGTGGTTAAGATGCGTAGCGACAACAGTACTGGCTTCAACCACCGTAAAGCCCTGAATCTGCGCCTGTTCCTTCAATGCGCTTTCAATCCAGATAGCGTCCAGTCCGAAAGCCGGATCGACCGTTTTCTCGCCCGGCAGCGACCCGGCGGCAGTACCCGGGTTAATGGCCAGCCAGCGTCCCGGATAGGCGTCACCGCTGCCAATCTCTACCCCTTTCATCAAAATTCGATAGCGGGCCGGCTGCAGATCCATATTGTCTCGAATGTGTACCACCGGCGGCAGGAAGCCCATATCCTGGGCAAATTTCTTACGAATACTGCGAATTCGCCCCAGTAACTCGCCATCCTGCTGAAAATCTACCATTGGGATCAGGCGGTAACCAACCTCCATGCCCAGCGAATCTTCCAGCTGCACGTCGTTCCATGTGGCTTCCACCACGGAGTTGTTTTCCGGCATTTTCACCGGCTGCGGTTCATCTGGCGCTTTTTGCTCACGACCGCGCATCCACCATGCCAGGGCCAACAATGCGGCAGTAAACATCAGAAACACCAGGTTCGGCATGCCCGGAACCAGACCCAAAAGTCCAAGTACCGCCGCACTGAGCAACATGACGCTGGGGTTGCTGAACAGTTGGGTCACCATCTGTTCGCCTACGTCCTGGTCGGTACTCACGCGGGTCACGATAACACCCGCCGCGGTAGAGATAACCAGCGCAGGAATTTGTGCCACCAGCCCGTCACCGATGGTCAGCAGGGTATAACTTTCCGCAGCGCTGCCCATGCTCATACCATGTTGCAACACCCCAACTAACAGACCGCCGACCACGTTGATTACCATGATCAAAATACCAGCGATGGCATCTCCACGGACGAATTTACTCGCACCGTCCATTGAGCCGTAAAAATCCGCTTCCTGGGTCACTTCCGAGCGTCGTTTTTTAGCTTCATCTTCGCCAATCAGACCGGCATTTAAATCTGCATCAATCGCCATCTGCTTGCCGGGCATACCATCCAGAACGAAGCGCGCGCCAACCTCGGCGATACGTCCGGCACCTTTGGTGATTACCATAAAGTTAATGATGACGAGAATCACGAAGACCACGATGCCGATCGCGAAGTTACCGCCCACCAGGAAGTGGCCGAAGGCTTCAACCACCTTCCCCGCCGCCGCCGCGCCGGTGTGTCCTTCCATTAAAATGATACGGGTAGACGCGACGTTCAGGGCCAGACGTAATAATGTGGTAAACAGCAAAATCGTCGGGAATGCGGCAAACTCCAGCGTACGCTGGGTGAACATCGCCACCAGCAGCACCATGATCGACAGCGCAATATTAAATGTGAACAGCAAATCGAGGACGAAAGCCGGCAGCGGCAGCACCATCATCGACAGGATCAGCAGGATGAGGATCGGTCCGGCAAGGATTTGCCATTGCGTGGATTTCAGGTTGCTGGGCAGACGCAGCATCGCGACCAGATTAGCCATCAGTATTCTTCTCGTTCATGAAATCCAGTGCTTCAGGCACCGGAAGGTTTTCAGGTTGTGGTGGACGCTTGCCGCCAGCCAGACGCCAGCGTTTTAGCTGCCATACCCATGCCAGTACTTCAGCAACGGCGGCATACAATTGACCAGGTATTTGCTGACCAATTTCAGCATGGCGATAGAGCGCACGCGCCAGTGGCGGCGCTTCTAATGTCGGGACACGGTGCTCTGCGCCAATTTCACGGATGCGCAGCGCAACCAGCCCGGCCCCTTTCGCAACAACTTTCGGGGCACTCATTTTGTTCTCGTCATACTTCAACGCCACTGAGTAGTGCGTAGGGTTAGTGACAATAACGTCTGCTTTCGGCACATCCGCCATCATGCGACGCTGAGCGGCCGCGCGCTGCATTTGACGAATTTTGCCCTTAACGTGCGGGTCACCTTCGCTTTGCTTAAATTCATCGCGGATATCCTGACGCGACATACGTAGCTTTTTCACATGGCTATAGATCTGGAAAAAGACGTCGAACCCCACCATCGGAATAACGCCAAGTACCACCAGTAGTGCACACATACCGACTAAATCCAGGGCGTTGCCCATCGCCGTAATCGGTGACTCCGCCATCAGACGCATCATCGCCGGCCAGTTATGCCAGAGATAAAATCCGGCCACGCTTCCCACTAACGTGGACTTCAGTATCGCTTTGAGCAGTTCTGCGCCGGTTTGCGCGGAAAACATGCGCTTAATGCCCGGTAACGGATTCAGCTTAGAGAATTTGGGTTGCAGGGATTTACCGCTGAAAATCAAGCCACCAAGCATCACCGGGGAGATTAGTGCCACCAGAACGACGCCGGTAATCAACGGCAACAGCGCAATCATCGCGTCTTTAATCAGCAGGATGATTTGGCTGAGGATCAGATTCGGGTCGTTGACCATACTGTGGTCAAAACGTAATCCGGTCGACAGCATGCCAGCCAGTCTGCGGGCAAGCGACTCCCCACCAATCCAGATAATGCACACACCCACCAGCAAAATAAGCAGTGAGGTCAGCTCTTTGGATCGGGGGATCTGCCCTTCTTCCCGTGCTTTTTCAAGTCGGTGGGGTGTGGGGGCTTCTGTTTTGTCGTCGTCGCTTTCTTCTGCCACGCATCAGACCCTGGATAGAGATATAGGCGAGAATGATGCCAGAACAGCTATCCAGCAATGGGAAGAGTAAGCGGTAAAAAAGACGGGATTTATGGCTTTAAGCAGAATTGCGCGTAAGCCGGATGAGAGGTCCACGCCTCACATCCGGCAAATACGCATCAGAACCCGAGGCTGTCCAGCAGGTCGTCAACCTGATCCTGGCTTGCCACTACGCCAGCTTTCGAGGCGTCAACCTGCGGGCCGTTAAGCAAGCTTTCGTTTTCACGTTTTGGACGAGCGCCCTGTTCCGGAATGTTTTCCAACAGAACCATCAGCAGCTGACGTTCAATTTCCTGGATAACATCCATCATGCGCTTGATGACCTGTCCGGTGAGATCCTGGAAATCCTGCGCCATCATGATGTCCAGCAACTGGGCATTGGTAAAGCTGGTATGTCCGGGCACATCACCAAGGAACTGACGGGTATCGGTGACCAGTTCACGGGCATCAGACAGTTCGATCGGATTTTCGAACCATTCATCCCAGCGTTTGGTCAGATCTTTGGCCCCTTTTTCCATCGCGTCCTGATGCGGCTGCGAAGCTTCTACGCTGTTCAGCGCGCGCTCTGCCGCCTGAGCGGTCATCTGTACAACGTAATCGAGACGATCGCGGGCATCGGGAATCGCTTCTGCCGCTTCGGCAATGGCCTGATCCAGCCCCAGTTCACGCAAGCTGTCGCGCAGCATTCGGGTCAAACTGCCGATGCGCGCGATGATGTCCCCTGCAGAGTGTTCGTCAGCAGGTTTAATTTGTGGTTGCATCATCATCACACCCTCACATGCCCAGTTTCTCAAAGATTTTATTCAGTTTTTCTTCCAGCGTCGCCGCCGTGAACGGTTTCACGACATAGCCACTGGCGCCTGCTTGTGCTGCCGCAATGATGTTCTCTTTTTTCGCTTCTGCCGTGACCATCAGCACCGGCAGAGAAGCCATCCCGCCATCGGCCCGGATGGTTTTCAGCAGTTCCAGCCCATCCATGTTCGGCATGTTCCAGTCAGAAATAACAAAACCGAATCCCCCAGCCTGCAGCTTGTTCAGCGCATCTACGCCGTCTTCAGCCTCTTCAACATTGTTGAATCCCAGCTCTTTGAGCAGGTTACGCACGATGCGACGCATGGTGGAAAAGTCATCCACAACCAAAAACTTAAGCTCTTTATCCGCCATAAAAATAAACTCCTGATTCAAATACGTATTGCCTGTCCGGCACTAATTTTCACCAACATTTGCTGGCTCACCTGGCTAAGATCGACCACTTCGCTTACGCCACCCATATTGATGGCCTCGCGCGGCATGCCGAACACCACACAACTTGCTTCGTTTTGCGCAATGGTCCAGGCACCCGCCTGGTTCATCGCTAACATTCCGGCTGCGCCATCGTTGCCCATACCGGTCAGGATCACCCCGACGGCATTGCGCCCCGCATGTTTCGCCACCGAATGGAACAGCACATCCACTGAGGGCCGATGCCGATTAACTGGCGGACCGTCATGAATTTTGATTTGATAGTTCGCGCCGCTGCGCGCCAGTTCCATATGCTTGTCACCCGGCGCGATATACGCATGCCCTGGAAGCACACGTTCTCCGTCTTCTGCCTCTTTCACGGTTATCTGACACAGCTTGTTCAGACGTTCGGCGAACGAACGGGTAAATCCTGGCGGCATATGCTGAGTAATAAGAATACCGGGACTTGAAAGCGGCAATGGCTGGAGTACATGGCGAATTGCCTCTGTTCCTCCGGTTGAGGCGCCGATGACCAGCAGTTTTTCTGAACTGAGTAATGGCCCCGCTTTCAAGGTTGTGGGTGCCGCCATGGGCTTATGGGCCGCCAGTTTTGCGCGCGATGCGGTGCGGATTTTCTCCGCAATCATCTCGCTATACGCCAGCATTCCTTCGCGGATCCCCAGTTGCGGTTTGGTGACAAAATCAATCGCCCCCAGCTCCAGCGCCCGCAGCGTGACCTCTGAACCTTTACCGGTCAGCGAAGAAACCATGACTACCGGCATCGGACGCAGACGCATCAACTTCTCAAGAAAGTCGAGGCCGTCCATGCGCGGCATTTCCACGTCCAGCGTCAGGACGTCGGGATTGTATTTTTTGATTAAATCCCGGGCGACCAACGGATCCGGCGCCGTCGCCACCATTTCCATATCATTGTGGCTATTAATAATTTCGGTCATGATTTGACGCATCAATGCAGAATCATCTACCGACAACACCCTGATTTTACTCATGCTTTATCCTTACCTGGCGCATGCGCATACACGGTCTGTCCACGCAGGCTAAACTCGCGCACGAGGTTGCTAAAGTTTTCTGAATGACCTGCAAACAGCAGCCCATCGGGTTTAAGAAGAGGAACAAAACGGTGCAAAATGTCCTGCTGCGTCGTTTTATCGAAATAGATCATAACGTTACGACAAAATATGGCGTCGAACGGTCCGGGCACGTTGTACTGCTTATCCAGTAAATTCACGCTGGAAAATTCAACATGCCCTGCCAGTTCCTGCCGAACGCGTACCAGCCCTTCATGCGGCCCGGTGCCGCGCATGAAATAACGCTGCAACTGCTGGGGTGACAGCGTCTTTAGCTCATCGAGGCGGTAAATGCCGTTTCTGGCCTTTTCCAGCACTTCGGTATCAATGTCGCTGGCAAAAACACGCCAGCGGCCCGGTGCCATACCTAAGGTATCGGCAAGCGTAATCGCAATGCTGTAGGGTTCTTCTCCGGTTGACGCCGCCGCGCTCCAGACGCGGTATTCACCGCTGCGCCGACGAGCGTGATCTGACAGCACCGGAAAATGATGCCCTTCGCGAAAAAACGCGGTCAGGTTGGTAGTCAGGGAGTTAATAAAAGCCTGCCACTCAGCGCTGTTCTGGTTAGCTTCCAGCATGCTGAGATAGCGACCAAAGTCATCCAGCCCCAGGGTACGCAGACGACGAACCAGGCGGTTATAAACCATGTCCCGCTTATGGTCGGCCAGTACGATCCCCGCACGCTGGTAGATTAATTGACATATCCGACGAAAATGCGCGTCAGACAGCGCGAGGCGCTGTGTCATCTGTAACAATAATGACGTTTGCCCGGAGGGCAGAGATGATGTCATAGCGCCTTCTCAATCACATTCAGGATACAACGGGCGCAACCTGAGGCTGCGCCAACTCTTGTTTTGCTACGGTTTGCTCTTCAAGTTTAAAAAATGCGACACAAGCAGAAAGATGATCGGCCTGCGTCGCAAGTTGTCCGGCGGCGGATGCGGCTTCTTCCACCAGACCGGCGTTTTGCTGCGTCACGGAGTCCATCTGGCTGACGGCCTGCGCCACCTGCTCAATGCCTCTGCGCTGTTCATCGGATGCCGAGGCAATCTCGCCCATGATGTCGTTAACCCGGGTCACCGAACTGACAATTTCCGTCATCGTGCGCGACGCCATATCCACCAGTTGCGATCCCTGATGCACCCGGATGACGGATTCCTCAATCAGTCCCTTAATTTCTTTCGCCGCCTGTGCGCTACGGCTTGCCAGATTGCGCACTTCTCCGGCGACGACGGCAAAACCACGCCCTTGCTCCCCCGCTCTGGCGGCCTCTACCGCGGCATTCAACGCCAGGATATTGGTCTGGAAGGCAATGCTGTCAATCACCCCGATAATGTCGCCGATTTTCTGCGAGCTGGCAGAAATCTCATGCATGGTGCTGGCGACCCGGGACGTCTGCTCGCCACCTTTATGCGCTGTGTCTGCCGCACTTTTGGCGATTCCTGACGCCTGGCGTGCGTTATCAGCGTTCTGGCCGACGGTGGCGGTCAGTTGTTCCATGCTGGCCGCCGTTTGCGCCAGCGCAGCCGCCTGCTGTTCAGTCCGTGAAGACAAATCGTTATTGCCCATCGCGATTTCTGAAATACCGCTATGCATGGCTGAGCTGCCCTGACGAACGTCACTTACCGTTTCGCGTAACGCCTTTTGCATCTTCTGCAGGCTGGCAAAAATAGCCGAGATCTCATTGCGCCCATAAACCGCTACCGGTCGTGCTAGGTTCCCCGCGGCAATACTGTCGAAATGGCTGCCAATAATCGCCAGCGGCTGAACGATCATCTTGCGTGACCAGAACAGCGCACCGCTGGTGAGCAGTGCCGCCAGTACCACCATGGTGGCGAAAATCACCCCCGACATATGGTAATTACGCTGACTCTGCTCCCCCGCCGTTTGCAACACGCTGTCAATGTTGCTCTGCCACGCATTCACATTCGCATCAAAAGCATCCTGAGCCGCCTGCACCGGCGCGGTCAGAAAATCTGACAACTGATTGTTTTCAAGCCAGGTTGCCTGATGCGCGAGAGCGCTGTGCCACTGGCTGAAGCTATTCTCCGTTGCGCCAAACAGCGCCTTGCCTTGCTCCGTCGAATCCGACGTCGCCATAAAGCGTTTAAACATCAATTCAGACTGCGTCAGGCTATCGCGCGCGAGGGTCATCAGCGTTTTGATGTCCTCTGGCGGATAGCTCAGGGCAGTCAGCGTCCCTGCCTTATTAAGGGCCGTACTGGCCTGTAATAACACAGCGCGGGTTTGGGCCAGCGCAGCGCGTTGCTGATTACTCCGTTCGACCTGATTCAGGTTCTGAAAACCGTCCCGAAATGACCAGAAGGACAAGCCATTACTGCCAATCTGCAAAACTCCGCAGAGGATCAAAATCAAAAACAGCGTGGTCGAAATTCGAATACGATTAAACATCAACGCTCCCATCGGGCGGCACTGGCCGCGGTTTAACTATCAGTCAAAATGTTTCCCAATTCGTATCTTGTTCAATGCTCTGGCGCGGATAGGATGCGCTCGGGGCTGCAGGTAATCGTGTATCGCGCGGTTTTGTCGAGGCCGGACGTGACGCAAGACGGAAAGTCGATACCGACTGCGTTAAGCGACTGGCCTGTTCTTCAAGAGCGGCCGCTGCGGCAGCTGACTCCTGTACTAAAGAGGCGTTCTGCTGCGTAACACGATCCATTTCAGAGACCGCGAGCGCAACCTGATCAATCCCCCGGCTTTGCTCGTCAGATGCCGAGGCAATCTCGCCCATAATGTCTGTCACCCGCGTCACGGCATTGACGATATCGTTCATCGTTTCGCCAGCGCTTTCTACCAGTACGGAACCGGTATCAACCCGGGAAACGGAATCTTCAATCAATGCCTTAATCTCTTTCGCCGCCTGCGCACTGCGGCTTGCCAGATTACGCACTTCACCCGCCACCACAGCAAAGCCGCGGCCTTGCTCACCGGCACGCGCTGCTTCAACCGCCGCGTTCAGTGCGAGAATGTTGGTCTGAAAGGCAATGCCATCGATGACGCTGATGATGTCGGCGATTTTCTTCGAGCTATCGGCGATTTCGTGCATGGTGTTCACCACGCTATCAACCACTTTGCCGCCATGCTGCGCGGTATCGGACGCGCTTTTCGCCAGTTGCGAGGCCTGACGCGCGTTGTCCGCGTTTTGCTTCACGGTTGCGGTCAGCTGTTCCATGCTGGCTGCGGTCTCTTCCAGTGCAGACGCCTGCTGTTCCGTACGAGATGAAAGGTCAGTGTTTCCGCTGGCAATTTCGCTGGTACCGGAATAAATCGCATCAGAGCCTTCACGCACCAGGGTGACAGTTTCCGTCAAGGAGCGCTGCATATGATCAACCGTACTGGCCAGCTCGCCGATTTCGTTACGACCGCTAACAGCGAGAGTTGCGGTCAGGTTACCGCTGGCGATTTCCCGGATATGGGCAATGACACGGGACAGAGGATTAAGCAGGGTATGACGGATGCCGTACCAGACCACCACCAGAATCAGCACCAGCACGACGGCCAACACGCCAAGCTGCCATTGGGCAAAATGGTAATCCCGCGCGCTTTGATCAAATGCCTGGACGTAAAGCTTTTCGCTAACGCTGGCGTACTTGCCCAGCGCCTCGCCGAGCGCGTTTTGCATTCCCTGCGTAGGCTGCGCGAAGTAGGCGTCCATATTGCCGCTTTCCAGAAACTGAACCAGTTCTGCCAGGGCCGCATGGTACTGCTGGTATTTTTCCTCAACGTTGCCGCTGGCTTCTGCCATTTCCGGCAACGGTGTGATGTTTTTAAATTTTGCGTAATGCGTTTCGGCCTGCGCCAGCGATGCTTTCGCATTCTTCAGCAGATCGTTTTTAGCGCTGCTTTGCTGGTTAGACGCATCCATCATCATGCGCGCAGAAGAACGGCTTAAATTGATTCGTGTCTGCAGCATCAGATCCCATGTTGAGGTGAGTTCACTTTGCTGCTGTCGAAGATCGTTAGAAATAACAAAACTTTGCTGATTCTGCTGCAATGAAGAAAACAACAGACCACCGGAAACAAGCTGTAGCAGTGCGAAAACCCCCAGCACCATCATCAGCATTGTGACAACGCGGATACGGTTAAACATAAGGCACCTTCCTGAAAACGAGTTATCAACGTTATCGGCACTCGCTGAGATAACTTTACGTTTGCGAAAAGGAAATCCTGAAGGGATGTGAAGCCTGGCGAGGGGAAAATAAAACGGGTGCGCAGCAACCACAAATCATTCACATAAAAACACCATAATTATCATGTAAATAACATTTATTTTCATCGATGAGCACGGCCAGAATGGCCGAAGTACGCATTTTTATGTGATTGAGATCACACATACGCATCGTAAATACCACAACAAAATGGATAAAAAATTAAAAAAAGTTGTATCCGTTTACGCTTTAATCCAATTTATATGATGAATACTTCGTTACCACTTAATAAGTATAAAAAATGAGTAACCGATCAATAAATGTTAAATCCTTACTGAGGGCTTTTTAGTGGCAAATGCAAACAAACTCACGTTGTTTATCGTGATCTTCATGCTGGCGGGGATCCTGTCGGGTGCGGTGATCCACTCTTATGCCTCCCCCGGCGTTGTGACCGCCTGGGCCGATAACATTACGCTTCTTACCGACATCTTTTTACGCCTGATTAAAATGGTGATCGCGCCTTTAGTATTCAGCACCCTGACAGTTGGTATTATGCGCCTGGGAGAAACGTCCACCATCGGACGCGTGGGCGGCAAAGCGATGATCTGGTTTATCAGTTCTTCTATATTGTCTATCCTGGTCGGTCTGTTTGTGGTTTCCCTTGAGCAACCCGGCAGCGGGCTGAACCTGGCGATCCCGCTGGAAGCCACCGACACCGGCCTGGCCGTGGGCGGCATGAGCCTGAAAGGTTTTCTGACGCATACCATTCCAACCAGCATCGCCGAAGCGATGGCTAACAATGAGATCCTGCAAATTGTGGTGTTCTCAATGTTCTTCGGTATTGGTGGCGCATCGCTCGGAGAGAAATTTAACGCTCCACTGGTTGCCGCGCTGGATGTGGTTTCCCACATTATGCTGAAAGTGACCGGCTACGTGATGTACGTTGCGCCGCTGGCTATTTTTGCCGCCATCTCTTCCGTCATCTCCACCCAAGGGCTGGGGATCCTGCTTAACTATGCGTCGTTTATCGGCGGCTACTATGTGGCGATTTTGCTGACCTGCCTGGTTCTGCTGGCTGTGGGTTATGTCATGCTGAAAAAAGAGGTATTCCGTCTGGTGAGCATGCTGAAAGACCCGGTTCTGGTCGCATTCACTACCAGCAGCTCTGAGGCCGCTTATCCGAAAACGCTGGAGCAATTAACCAAATTTGGCTGCTCACCCAACATCGTGTCATTCGTGCTACCTATCGGTTATTCGTTTAACCTGGTCGGTTCCATGGTCTATTGTTCATTTGCCTCTATGTTTATCGCGCAGGCCTATAACATCCACCTATCCTTCGCAGAAATCACCGTCCTGATGCTGACGCTGATGCTGGCGTCCAAAGGGATTGCCGGTGTGCCACGTTCAGCACTGGTAGTGTTGGCTGCAACCATCCCGAGCTTTAACATTCCGGTCGCCGGGATCCTGTTGCTGATGGGAATTGACCACTTCCTGGATATGGGACGTTCAGCAATCAACGTATTAGGTAACGGGATTGCAACGGCGATGCTGGCGCAGGATGAAGGTTTACTGGAAGAAGAACCCGAGCTGGTTGAGCGGGAAGCGTAAGAGAGAAATCTGCCGGATGCGCTACGCTCATCCGGCCTGCAACAGCAATCATTGTAGGCCGGATGAGTTATGGCGATTATGCGACGTGGGAAGCGGCAATATCCAGCAGCGCCATTTCTTCGCTGTTCAGCAGCTTCTCAATGTTGACCAGAATCAGCATCCGGTCACCCAGCGCACCCAATCCCGTCAAATATTCCGTTGACAGCGTGACCGCAAACTCCGGTGCCGGACGGATTTGATCCGTTGTCAGCGACAGCACATCCGAGACGCCATCTACCACAATGCCAACCACCCGCTGACCCAGATTCAGCACGATCACCACGGTGTTTTCGTTGTAATCCACATCGCTCTGGCTAAATTTCACGCGCAGGTCGACGATAGGCACAATCACACCACGCAGGTTTGTGACGCCTTTGATAAACGCTGGCGTGTTAGCGATGCGCGTCACCTGATCATAACCACGGATTTCCTGCACTTTCAGGATATCGATACCGTACTCTTCATCCCCCAGCGTAAACACGAGGAATTCCTGACCTGACGGTTCGCCGGCCAGTTTAGTTACATTACTCATACCGGTCATATTATTCCCTTCTCACTCAATCAGGCGGCTGTGATCGCCACACGTTGTTCGCGGTTTAACCCCTGCAATGCAGAGACATCGACAATCAGCGCGACGCTGCCGTCGCCGAGGATCGTTGCAGCAGAAATACCTGGCACTTTGCGGTAGTTGCTTTCCAGGTTTTTGACCACCACCTGGTGTTGGCCAATTAACTGATCCACCAGCAGCGCATAGCGACGCCCTGCACTTTGTAAAATGACCACTATGCCCTGAGTCGCTTCAGTTTTAGCGCCTTCAACCTCAAAGACTTTCCACAACTCAACCAGCGGTAAATATTCGCCACGCACTTCCAGAACGCGCTCTCCTCCGGCCAGCGGATGGAGATCTTCTTCGCGCGGTTGCAGCGATTCCATAACGGCATTCAGTGGCAGAATGAAGACCTCATCGGCCACACGCACGGACATCCCGTCGAGGATCGCCAGCGTCAGCGGCAGCAGAATGCGAATAGTGGTCCCCTGTCCCTGTTTAGACTGGATCTCAACATGGCCGCCCATCTCCTGGATATTTCGCTTCACCACATCCATACCCACGCCGCGTCCGGAAACATCCGTCACCTGTTCGGCGGTCGAAAAGCCTGGAGCGAAGATCAGCATACCCACTTCGTCATCGCTCATGTTTTCGTGGATCGGCATGCCCTGAGAGACAGCTTTAGCCAGGATACGTTCGCGGTTCAGGCCAGCGCCATCATCGGTCACTTCAATACAAATATTCCCGCCCTGATGCTCCGCGGAAAGCGTCAGATTGCCGATTGGGCTTTTGCCGGATTCAAGGCGTTTTTCCGGCAATTCGATACCATGGTCGAGGCTGTTACGCACCAGGTGCGTCAACGGATCAATGATGCGTTCAATCAGGCTCTTATCGAGTTCGGTTGAGCTACCTACCTGCGTCAGCTCGACCTGTTTACCCAGCTTACCGGCCAGATCGCGCACCAGACGAGGGAAACGGCTGAAAACATACTCCATTGGCATCATACGAATAGACATCACCGACTCTTGCAAATCTCGGGCGTTACGTTGTAACTGACCCATACTGGTGATGAGATCGCCATGATTGACAGGATCCAGTTCGTTAGAGCGCTGGGCCAGCATCGACTGGGTTATCACCAACTCGCCAACCAGGTTAATAAGCTGATCAACCTTTTCAACCGCTACGCGGATACTGGTCGACTCGCTGGCGCGGGCGGGTTTTTCACGTTCCGCGCGGCTATGTGGTGCTTCACTGGTGGTAGCTTTCACCGCAGGTGCCACAGCAACCGGCTGCGGCCCAGTGACAACAGCTACCTCTTCAGCTTCAGCTGCCACAGGCGCTGCGCTGACGGTTTCGAATTCAATTTGGTCAGCTTCAATGACAAAGCAAAGCACCGCGATGATGTCATCTTCTGCGAGGTTGCCATCAAGCGTTGCTGATAACGTGTCGCTTCCTTTTACCACATCGGTTAAGGTCGCCAGATTCCCCAGTTCCTCTTCCAGTAAATCCACTTCGCTGGCTTTCAGGCGCGAGAGAGTAATGCGTTTTTTGCTCTCTTCACTGGCGGGTTCAGGCTTTGCAACCGCCTCTTCCTGCATCGCGGCGCTGTCAATAACGCTAAGTTTTGCTGGGTTGACAACTGCCGGTGCGGTTTCACCTTTCGCTTCGAGCGCTAACTGCCGTAACGCCTGGCAGATATACTCAAAACTGTCGGCATCAGGCTCCACTGAGCTTTTATAGGCGTCGAGCTGTTCCTGCATAATATCTTTCGTTTCCAAAAACAGGTTGATAATGTCGGCATTGAGCTGCATCTCGCCACGCCGCGCTTCATCCAGCAGGTTTTCCATCAGATGGGTCGTTTCCTGCAAAATGGTAAAGCCGAAGGTGCCCGCCCCGCCTTTAATCGAGTGCGCTGCACGAAAAATGGCATTCAGCTGTTCGGAATCTGGGGCTTCAGGAACCAAATCAAGCAGGTGTTGCTCCATATCAGCCAACAGTTCGTCAGCTTCATCAAAAAATGTCTGATAAAAATCGCTAATATCCATGCTCACGCTATCACCTCGGATTGGCTGGTGGCGATGTGGGAACGCTTACCGGCGGGAGTTCCGCTGGCCGTTGTAAGACACTTACCGGCTCATTCTGGCTTTCAGCGTTTTCATGCAAAATGGCCTCTTCTGCCTGCTTATTGAGAACCAGCAGGCTAATACGGCGGTTGATAGCGTCTTCAGGACCGCGATCGCTCAGACGCATCGTGGCGGCCATACCTACCACACGTAATACTTTTCCATCATCCAGACCGCCGCTAACCAGCTCGCGACGCGATGCATTTGCGCGATCGGCAGACAATTCCCAGTTGCTGTACCCTTTCTCACCATTCGCGTAAGGGTAATCATCCGTGTGACCGGAAAGGCTGATCCGGTTAGGGATCCCGTTGAGCACTGGTGCAATCGCGCGCAGGATATCGCGCATGTACGGCTCAACTTCAGCGCTACCGGTCTTAAACATCGGGCGATTCTGGCTGTCGATAATCTGTATCCGCAGACCTTCCTGAACTAAATCAATCTTTAAATGCGGACGCAGCGCTCGCAGTTTGGGATCGGATTCAATCAGTTGATCGAGATCGCCGCGAAGTTTGCTCAAGCGGCTCTGTTCCATACGTTTTCTCAGGTCATCAATATTCGGCTGCTTGTTCACCTCGCCCTGCTGCTGGGTGTAATCATCCCCGCCGCCTGGAATCGGGCTTTGGCTATTCGAAATACGATTTCCCCCAGTCACTGCGGTGGCCAGCGGTGTACGGAAATATTCGGCAATCTGGATCAATTCTTTAGGGCTGGAAATAGAAATGAGCCACATCACCAGAAAGAAGGCCATCATCGCGGTCATAAAATCGGCGTAGGCGATTTTCCACGAGCCATGCGCCCCACCACCGTGATTCTTATGCTTGCGTCGCTTTACAACGATAATGGGATGGGCCTGATTTTTCATGCGTCCTCGGTCGTCTGTTGCGCAGTTGGATTTCTCACCGCACGAACATGTTCTTCCAGTTCGATAAACGAAGGACGTTCGCTGGAATACAGTGTTTTACGACCAAATTCAACGGCAATCGGCGGCGCGTAACCATTCAGATTGGAGAGCAGCGTTATCTTCACGCACTGCATCATTTTGGTTGTTTCAGCGCTTTTCTGTCGCAGAACGCTGGCAAGCGGAGAAATAAATCCATAGGCCAGCAAAATACCGAGGAATGTTCCCACCATCGCATGCGCTATCAACGCACCCAGCTCTGCTGCTGGGCGATCGGCAGAAGCCAGCGCATGCACAACCCCCATAACGGCCGCGACGATCCCGAATGCCGGTAGTGAGTCGCCGACCATCGCCAGACTATTCGCCGGGACTTCAGCCTCACTCTCATGAGTCTCAATTTCTTCGTCCATCAGCGCTTCAATTTCAAACGTATTCATGTTGCCGCTGATGATCAGGCGCAGATAATCGACAATAAAATCAAGCATTACAGCATCCGCAAGAATGCGCGGATAGCTGGCGAAGATTTCACTTTCTTTTGGGTTTTCGATGTCGCGCTCAAGCGAGAACATGCCCTGTTGACGTGACTTGGCCATCAGGCGATACAAGAGCGCCAGCAGATCCATATACATCGCTTTGGTGTATTTCGAACGACGGAAAAGCAACGGGATCGCTTTCATCGTCCCTTTGATGGCTTTCCCGTTATTGCCGACGATGAATGCCCCAATACCCGCACCACCGATAATCACCAGCTCAGCCGGTTGATAGAGTGCCCCAAGGTGTCCGCCGGTCATCATGTAACCGCCGAAAACTGTACCAATAACAACCAGGTAACCTAATAAGATAAGCACGACATCATCCTTTCGCAATTGACTATGACAGGATGCGCAGTCGGGCAATTAACGTAAGGCCAGGACAAAAAAAAGCAGCGGTAATTGCTTACCGCTGCTGGAGTGTTCATCCACACCGTATCAGTTAAACAGCCTGTTCGATCTGTTCATCCAGCAGTTGTGGAATAATATCGGCAGCATTCTGGGAAAGTTTACGTCTTTTTACGGCCCGTGATGGCGGTTGGCATAAACTACAGGCAAAGCTGCCTGCGGGTTGGTGCGCGTGGGTGATAAAATTCCCACCGCAGCAATTGCATTGAGACAACTCCAGCAATCCGCTGTCGACAAATCGCACCAGCGTCCACGCGCGGGTTAACGCCAGCAGTGGCCCTTCTTCAGGCTGCGGGCACTGCTCAAGATATAACCGATACGCCTTGATCACGGCATCCACGCCGCTACAGAGACCCGTTTTGAGCAAGAATTGCCATGCATTGCAAAACATCGACGCATGAATATTTTGTTCCCACGTCATAAACCAGTCGGTGGAAAACGGGAGCATCCCTTTTGGCGGAGGACTACCGCGTAATTCTTTGTACAGCTTGATTAATCGACCACGGCTTAATTGCGTTTCGCTTTCCAGCATTTGCAAACGGGCGCCCAATGTGATTAATTCCATTGCTAACTGGATATCACGCGCTTCCTGAACAATGCTTTTTTCGCTCATCATCAAGCCCTTTTCTTACGTGCTGCATCATCGATGTCGCTTAACAGGCGTGTTGAAAGCATGATACCAGTATGAATTTGCTGAAGATCGTCAACGCGGGAGTCTTGCGTCAGGCGAGTAACAGTCTGGTGATCGTCGAAACGGAAATGACATACCAGTTGGTTTGTTTCGGCCAGTTTGACCATTTGAGGAAGTGTTAATGTTGCCAACGTGTCCGCCATTTCCTCGCTGATACCAAGGCGAAACATCGCAGATGCTTTGTCCTGAACGATCAAACGCTGTGCAAGCAATAAATATGACAAATTGATGTCATAGATGTGTTTCAGCAACTCGGATGTATGCATTATTTGCATCCATAATAACCAACATTGTTTTCATGCGGTAAAACCGCACCCCGTGATGTCGCCGGGAAGGCCCGGTAAAAAAAAGCAAAAGGTCAAATACATAGCAGCGTGACGACACTTACGCGTTGTCTAAACATTCCCTTTTAAGAAGGCAGCGTCCCTTACAAGCTCACATCAATTCTTACAAATGTCTAAGATTTTTCCTAATTCGACGCAACTCTACCCGCCGTCAGTTACACATACAACGGAGCTATGCTGCGAATTTAAAGAATATGTGATCAAGATCACATAAACCAGCCAAACACTTAACATAAATCCATCAGCGTAGCTTTTACTTTGCTTATTTTTTACTCTGCCATCATCCATTTCAATTCCTGATGTACGAATATTCTTGCAATAAAAGCGAATAGTATTTTGTTCACATCCGTTAATATCACGCCGTGAAATAGCGAGCTGGATCACATATTTAACTCAAAAAACTTTTTTAATTAAATTCTTTATAAACAATAAGTTAAATATTTAGAGTGATTAATTAATACCGCGATGTGACGACCTTGCAAATGTTAATATATGTTTAATTTCTATTAACACATTGTTTTCATTAGCAGTGGGTTTCACTTAAGTAACTTGAACATATCTGCAACTAATATGAATCGATTATTCTATTTATAAGAATAATTAATGAATAATCATGATGACATTCACACTATGAAGGAAGGAAACGTTGCAGTATGGAGTAAGCTGAGTAAAGCTGAAAAGCCCTCTCATAATTCTTGAAAAAAAGGAGCGAGTTATGAGCTATTCGCACATTCTTGTTGCTGTTGCCGCCACCCCTGAAAGTCAGCAGTTGTTAGACAAGGCGGTTTCTATCGCTCGCCCTGTCAACGCCCGAATTAGCCTGATTACACTGGTCTCAGACCCCGAACTGTATAACCAGTTTGCTGCCCCCATGCTGGAAGACCTGCGTGAAGTCATGCAGGAAGAGACTCAGGATTTTATCGACAAACTTAGCAAAGAAGCAGAATACCCCATTGAACATACCTTTATTACCTATGGGGCTCTGAATGAACATATCCTGGATGTATGCCGCAAACACGCCGTTGATCTGGTCATTTACGGCAACCATAACCACAGTTTTTTTTCGCGCGCTGCCTGTTCAGCGAAAAGCGTGATTCATACCAGCCAGGTGGACGTTCTTCTGGTTCCGCTAGCTGGAGATTAATCCACGGTGCCACGACTTCATGCGAGTTTAGAACAGGAAGAGATATTGTCTGGCAGTTGGCATTGACTCCGACGCGGCGTGACCGTTTTAAGATCGCAAATGAACGTCGCCTGCCAGTTGTCGATATCGTTTTTAACGATAGTCTCAAGCATTTCAGCGTGGCGCGAGATACGTTCGGTAAGTGGCATCGTCAGCGCCTGGTTTAATGCGCCTGCCACTTCATCCCGGTCATAAGGATTAACAATCAGCGCGGAGGTTAGCTCGTTCGCCGCCCCGGCAAATTGCGATAAAACCAGCACGCCAGGGTTAGTAGGATCCTGTGCGGCCACAAACTCTTTCGCCACCAGGTTCATACCATCGCGCAACGGGGTCACCAACCCTACATCCGAGTAGCGGAAGATCTTCATCAGCAATTTACGATCAAAATACTGGTTCAGATAGTAAAGCGGCGTCCAGCCCAGTTGCCCATATTTGCCGTTGATTCGCCCTGCCTCTGTTTCCAGTTGGTGGCGAATATCCTGATAGGCCTGCACCTCTTCACGCGAGGTCGGTGCTATCTGCGTATAGCGAATTTTACCGTGGTGCTGCGGATAATGTTCCAGTAAGGCCTCATAGGCCTGAAAGCGCTCCGGCAAGCCTTTGGAGTAATCCAGACGCTCCACGGAGAAAATATTCTGCACATTTTTAAGCTCCGCTTTTAGCTGTGCCAGTTTTGGCGGCAGCGGACCGGACGCCTGTCGAGCAATCTCATCCGGTTCAATACCGATGGGATAGACCTGAGTGCGAAACGCTTTTCCCCATGCCAGGTGCTGCTTATCTTTATGCGTGGTCACCCGAGTCTGGGCTGCGAGACAGTCCAGAAAAGCCTGGCGATCGTTTTCGGTCTGGAAACCAAGCAAATCAAAATCACACATTTGCTCAAGCAGCGCCAGATGTGGCGGGAGCGCATTAAAAATTTCCGGCGTCGGAAAAGGAATATGCAGGAAAAAACCGATGCGATTGCGCACGCCGCGCTTACGTAACTCGCAGGCAAACGGCAACAGATGGTAATCATGAACCCAAATAATGTCGTCATCGCCAAGCAACGGCAGAAGTTTATCCACCAATAAGGCATTAACCCGTTGGTAGCCTTCCCAGGCAGAGCGCTGAAACTGAACTAAATCCAGTCGATAGTGAAACGCGGGCCATAAAACCGCATTTGAAAACTGGCAGTAATACTCTTCGTAATCTTGCTCACTCAAATTAAACGAGGCCCAGGTGATATTGCCACGCGTGACCTTTTTTAACGGTTTATCCTCATTACCTGTATCACCACTCCAGCCAAACCATAAACCACCAGCAGCTTTTAACGCGCCCAGTACACCGACCGCGAGCCCACCCGCGCTCCCTTTGTCATCTGGTGAGGCGATACGATTAGATACTACGACTAAACGACTCATAGCCACCTCTTCTGTTATTCGTTGCTTTCGGTTCTTGCTGCGAAGAGTTATTTTTCTCCAGCCAGTGCCAGACATCCCTGACGCCATCCAGACGCCATGTCGCCTGCGTCGGCCCGATCCCCACCTTCACGGAAATACCGCCAGCGCGGTTAACCACAGCAAATCCTGTTTCATCTGTCAGGTCATCACCGAAAAACACAGGGATCCGGCCAGCAAAAGGCGCTTCCTGCATAAATGCAGCTATCGCGTCGCCTTTATTGCTGCCCTTAGGCTTTATTTCCACGACACATTTTCCGTGCTGCAGAGCAAGCTGCGGCCATCTGCGCGTGATGCCTTCAGCCAGGGTAACCAGCGCCGCTTCGTGTTCGGGTGCCTGGCGATAATGCAACGCGAAGGCCATGCCTTTGGTTTCAAGTGTTGCCCCCGGTAACGTCACCAACGCTGCGTGTAATAACGCCCCGGCTTCACGTTCGATACCTTCAGGCAGGTTTACTATGTGCGTCTGACCATTGATGTCACGGCGTTCTGCCCCATGTACTCCGGCAAGCGGAAAACGAAACGGAGTAGTGAGTGCGTCAAGCTCAACCATTGAGCGCCCTGAAATCAATGCCAGCGCATCCGCATTCTGCGTCGCTAACTGATGTAGACATTGCAGGATTGTCTTCGGGACAACGACCTGGTCGGGAAAGGGTTTAATCTCAGCAAGTGTCCCATCGAGATCAAAAAAGTAAGCACAGTTTGCAGATTGTTCAGGGGGTAAAGTCAGTGATGCTGTCACCCGGTTATCCTCCTCATCATGGTCAGAACGCCACGCGGATCGCGGCATATAGATGATGTATGACGGATATAAGTATAGACAGTGTGACCATGCTCGCCATTTGAAAAAACAATCGCCAGCCGGGTAGCGGCTGGCGACGGGCAGAAGCTAGACTAAAAAGTTGGGGTTTAAATCATCAAACGGTACGCTTCGCTTTTTGCTTATAACGGTCGAAGATCACCGCCGCCAGCAGGATGAGGCCACGTACCACATACTGCGCGAACGGAGAGATATTCAGCAGGTTCATCGCATTCTCAACTGTACCCAGGATCAGCACCCCGGCCACCACATATGAGATTTTTCCGATGCCGCCTTTAAGCGAAACGCCCCCTAACACGCAGGCCGAAATAACGATCAACTCATAACCGATTGAGGTCATTGGCTGGCCGCTGGTCATACGCGATGCGAGGATAATCCCGGCAATGGCGGATACCAGACCGGAAAGAATAAAGATAATAATCTTGGTGCGAACAACCGGAACCCCAGCCAGGCGCGCCGCCTCTTCATTGCCCCCAATGGCCAGCGTATTACGCCCAAACGTGGTTTTGTTCAGCAGTAAGCCAAAGACAATGAAACAAACGACCGTGATCCAAATAGGCGCCGGCAGACCAAACCAGTTAGCATAGCCGAGTGTGAAGAAACGCTCGTCTTCAATCCCGACTGCCTTACCGTCGGAGATAATATAGGCCAGACCACGTACAATCTGCATTGTCGCAAGAGTAGTGATCAGGGCGTTAATTTTTAACCGCGCAATCACGAACCCATTCACCAGGCCACACAGAATACCGAGCAGCAGTCCGGCAGCCACACCAATCCACAGACTTTCGGTCATGTTAATAACTACGGCAGTGGTAACACCAGCACAGGCAATCACAGATGCGACAGACAGGTCGAAATCACCGGATGCCAGGCAAAACAGCATCCCGCAGGCAACCATGCCCGACATCGATACCGCCAGCCCTAACCCCTTCATGTTGATGAAAGTCGCAAAGTTTGGCACAAAGAGGGAACAAACCAGGAACAGCACGGCGAACACCACCAGCATGCCGTATTGATCCCAAATGCGGCCCAGATTTAGCGCCGACTTCGCTGCGCCAGAACCCGATGTAGAAACGGAAGACATCATACTCTCCTTATTCAGGCTACAGCCTGGCTGACTTTAGGCATAGCAAGGCTCAACGCCTGGCGCTCATCCGCCTGTTCATGAAGCAACTCACCGGCAACTTCGCCCTCTCTCATCACCACGATACGATCGGCGACACCGAGCACTTCTGGCAGGTCACTGGAAGCAAACAATACGGCCACACCGCGCGCTGCGAGGGCATAAATCACGTTGTAAATTTCATGCTTGGCGCCCACATCAATGCCGCGTGTAGGCTCATCCAACAAAATCACTTTCATCTCTTCCGATAACCAACGACCGAGAATAGCCTTCTGTTGATTACCGCCGGAGAGGTTCATGATCAGTTGCTCTGCACCCGGCGTTTTGATGTTGAGTGAACGAATATGGTGATCGGCATTGGTCTCTTCCCAGCCGTTGTTGATCACGCATCCCCCCAGAACATGCTTACGCCGTGCACTAATGTTGATGTTGTTGCGCACTGAATGGACCGGAATGATCCCTTCGGCTTTGCGATCCTCCGGGCACAGCATCATACCCGCTTCAATGGCATGGCTTGGTTTACGGATATCGATAGGCTGTTCATCAATAAATACCTGGCCCGCCGTGATACGCGTACCGCCGAACAGCCCTTTCATTAATTCGCTACGTCCGGCCCCCACCAGGCCAAACAGCCCGACAATTTCACCGCTTCGCACAGATAAGCTGATTGGCGTACGCACGCCAGGAGCTTTGACTTCATGCAGCCGCAGACGCTCTGTGCCATACGGTCTGGATTTCCAGCCATAGATATCCCCGAGGTCACGCCCGACCATCGCCTGCACCAGCGCATCGTGATCGACCTGCTGCATGTCCGAGAACGTTTTGACGTAATGACCATCTTTAAACACAGTGATGGCATCGCTGAGAGCAAAAATCTCCTCCATACGGTGCGAAACGTACAGAATGATACGTCCTTCGTTGCGCAGCTCACGGATAACGCGAAACAGATTCTCAATCTCGCGAGCCGACAGGGAGCTGGTTGGTTCATCAAAGGCGATAATTTTGGCGTTTCGCGCCAGCGCTTTTGCAATCTCCACCATCTGCCACTGGCCAATGGAGAGGTATTTCAGTGGGGTATCGGGATCAATATCCATCCCCAGATGCTTCAGCTGGATTCCTGCTTCATAGTTCAGCAGCGAGCGGTTCACAATCCCGCCTTTGTGCGGTAACTGCCCTAAGTAAATATTCTCGGCAACGGTCATTTCCGGGACGAGATGCAGTTCCTGATAAATAATGGCGACACCGGCGTTGAGTGCGGCAGTGGTATCCGCGAACGAAACTTCCTGTCCGCGGATCGTCAGAGATCCCGTTGTTGGCGCATAGTTACCGCTGAGAATTTTTAAGAGTGTTGATTTCCCGGCGCCATTTTCGCCCATCAGCGCATGCACCTGTCCGGCATAGCAGTCGAAACTGATATCCGTCAGCGCCTTAACGCCCGGGAACGTTTTGCCAATGCCGCGAAATGAGAGATACGGGGTAGACTGTTGCATAACGTCTCCGTGAGTCAGGATTTTACCGGCCTGGAAAACCGCCGGACGTAGGCCCGGTAAGCACAGCGCCGCCGGGCATTGCGCCGGATGGCGGCTTCGCCTTATCCGGCCTACAACATCGCAGCATTTCTGTTACTTACCGCCTAAGCCTTTCTTCGCCAGCTCTTCTTTGAAGTTATCGCGGGTAATCAGCACCACATCCGTCACTTCAGTGAATGCCGGTGGCTCTGCACCTTTCGTTACCCAGTTGTAGAGCATTTCACTGGATTTATAGCCGTGCACATCCGGGCTTGGCAGCAGTGAACCGTAGAATCCGGTCGCTTCGCCTTTAGACAGCTCGCTAACCGCGTCAACGCCGTTGATCCCGATACCAATCACGTTTGGTGCTTTGAAGCCCTGCCCTTCGGTAGCACGTACGCCACCCAGCACGGTGTTGTCGTTCATGCCGACAATCAGCCAGTTTTTGACTTCAGGATGCTGAACCAGCATGGAGTTGGCGGCGTCAAATGCGCCGGGGATGTCATTCGATTTTGTTGGGACCTGGTAAATCTGTTTTTCCGGGAAGCCTGCGGCTTTAAGCGCTTCCATTGAACCAGAAGTACGACGACGTGCGGTATCCAGTTCGTTGGCGGTAATGGCCATTACGGCGGTGGATTTCACATCCCAACCGCGTTTTTGCATCTCCTTGTACAGCTCCTGGCCCTGGCGTTCACCAATTTTGGTTGCCGCCATCATCACCAGCGGCACGGTATCCATCGGCTTACCCTTAGCGTTGGCAAACTGGTCGTCGACGGCAATGACTTTCATATCGTAGCCACGCGCCTTAGCCATAATGGCTGGCCCCAGTTTTGGATCTGGCGTGCAAATCACAAACCCTTTTGCTCCACTTGCAGCCAGGCTGTCGATGGCGTTCAGGGTTTTCTCACCATCCGGAACGGCAATTTTAATCACCTCAAAACCAAGGTCTTTACCGGCTTTATCGGCAAATTTCCATTCAGTCTGGAACCACGGTTCTTCCGGCTGTTTGACCAGGAAACCGAGCTTCATGGATTCAGCGATAGCGGATTGTGACATAATGGCAGCCAGACCGATGGCAGCCAGCGCTTTAGTGAATTTGTGCATGGTTAACTCCAGCTTTAACGTTCTTTTATGTAGGGTAAAATCAGACGATTTTTTGTAATTCGGACGTAAAACAAGGCATTACCTTTTATTGATAAGATCAATGCCAGTGCTGAGAGTATTTTTAGCGGGAAATTGATTCTCCATAAGAGAGCGGCATCACACCACAGAATTACAGTAATTGCGTACATAAATTCAGCGGGAAATGACATAAAAAAACGCGGTTTTGTCGACGGGAAAAAAGAGGGATAGCAGATTAGTCCATAACATCAGCCAACGAATCCTTGTTCCCGAATACCGAAGCATTCGGGAGCACAATGATTACCATCTGTAATAAATGTGGTCAGCATGATCGCGAACCGGAATGTCATCTTCCAGCAGACGCGCTGAAAGTGTGAAAGCAAAATCGAAAATATGCCCTAACCCTTTGCCGCTAATAAGGTTGCCATCTTCAACAACCGGCGCATCAATATATTCTCCATCCGCGACGTTTTGCCACAGATCTCCCGAACATACATAGCGGCGCCCCTTCAGCAGGCCGTTGCCGCCCAGCACACGCGCCGCCGCAGAACACACCGGGCAAATGAGTTTTCCTGCATCGTCATGGCGAGCGATAAACTGGATGACAGCCTCACTGGCGGCAAGGTTAACGCTGCCCTGCGGCCCGCCGGGTAACACAACGGCATCATAAAGATCCGTCTGACGCGCAGCCAGCGTGCTGTCCGTCATCATCGGCACGTCATGGTAGCTCACCACCGCACAGGATTCGGCGCAGGCCAGTGTTTCAACTTCGATCTGCAGGCGACGCAGAATATCAATGGTAACAATGGCTTCCGCCTCTTCAAAACCAGGTGCCAGTAGCACGGCAACCTTTTTCATACACACTCCTCGATTTTTCCAAATACACCAAACAATAAATGCCGAATCATTCAGGCGCTTAACTTTATTAATTTCCACAAAACTGATCTGGCGCAAAAAATTAGCCAGCAGATAACGTTCACCGACGCGGGTCAATGGTGAAATTTCTTCATCCGAAGACAAGATAATCATCTGGCGACAGACAATACCTGATTGTGAAATTCCATTTCGTGATATGAAACATCATTTCATTATCAATATTTTAATTTAATCCCATAAATATCAATCTGTTATATTCACAGCATTTATATGCACAAGCGGAAAAATCACTAATATTGCTATGACAATATGTAAAAAATCATAAATACGCAGATTTAAGGATTTTCTTATGTCGGGACTGGAGTTATGCTGAATCTCGATCGGGAGCGAATATAATTCGTGATCACTAAAGGACCGGCGGAACGGATTTATTCTGCTAACAGTTTTAATTGTACGTAGTGGTGACGTGTAGCGGCAGCCCGTTGCACTGACGTTAGTAACGTACATCCCCCTTTCTGGAAATAAGGATATTGATATGGCTGCAGTTGGAATTGTTCATAAACTCAACACACAAATGAACCTCGAGTTCTACGCATCGAATCTTTACCTGCATCTCAGTGAATGGTGCTACGAACACAGCCTGACTGGCACCGCAACCTTTCTACGCACCCAGGCGCAAGGTAACGTGACTCAAATGATGCGTATGTTTAATTTTATGAAAAGTGCCGGGGCTAACCCTATCGTCAAGGCTATTGATGTTCCGGGTGATGAACTAACTTCCCTTGAAGAACTGTTTCAGAAAACGCTGGATGAATACCAACAGCGCTACAGCAAGCTATCACGCTTAACTAATGAAGCAGAAGCTTTGAATGATGCAACAACCATTGATTTTCTTCACGATCTGGAAAAAGAGCAGCAGCAGGATGGCGTGCTGTTACAGACGATTCTTGATGAAGTCCGCAGCGCTAAACGTGCGGGACTGTGCATGGCGCAAACCGATAAGCACCTTCTGAACGTCGTGAACTATCAACATCACTAATCTTCAATTTTCATCGTGTTAATGCCGGATAACGATGCGACGCACCTTATCCGGCTGGTGCTTAATTTTCTCTACGCTCACGCCTCTCATTCTGCGAGGCGCAAAAAAACCTTTCTAAAACCTGAAACAACGGTTTATTTTAGTGAGATTCATTCTGCGGCGTGAATTTCAACTCGATCAAGGCAACCGCTTTTTGTATTGCGCGCATAGTGACCGGATCGGCACCTGCAGGATGGCTGGAAAAGTCGATGCTTTTCAGCTGGCTGGACATTTTCTCCCGAACTTCTACTGGGGCAATAACATCAAGAACATCCAGAATCTGCTTGATAACCAGCTGACAGGCAACAACGTCCGAGAGCAGTTCCTGATCGGCATTCAGTGTTTGGGACATAGTGAGCTCCTTATAGAAAGGTCGTCATAGTACCCATTCAACGAACGAAACGATAGCCGCGCATGCCTTCCGAATGCGCTGAAAATAAAAATAGTTCCAGTCAGTTTCTTTTGAGATGGCAAGCACAACATGAGTGAACATTTTGCGGTTGAGAACAAACGCGGTCTATCCCCGGCAGCATTACTGGTTGCCGGGGCTTTCTTTATGGAGTTTATTGACGGCACGGTGATTGCCACCGCACTGCCCGACATGGCGAAAAGTTTTGGCGTGCAGGCAGTTGACCTAAACATAGGTATCAGCGCCTATCTGATCACCCTCGCGGTACTGATCCCCGCCAGCGGCTGGATTGCGGATCGCTTCGGCGCCCGAAAGGTGTTTACCCTGGCGCTGGCGATATTTACTCTCGCCTCGGTTTTATGCGGTTTGTCCGAAAGCCTTGAGAGCTTTGTCGCCATGCGAATCTTACAGGGTGTAGGTGGTGCGTTAATGGTTCCGGTTGGCCGACTCGCGGTATTGCGTACCACGCCTAAACATCAGTTGATCACCGCTATTGCGACCCTGACCTGGCCCGCATTAGTCGCGCCCATCATTGGCCCTCCCCTTGGCGGATTCATTACCAGCTATGCCAACTGGCGTTGGATCTTCTTCATTAATGTACCGCTCGGAATACTGGCGATTGCGCTAGCGCTACGTTTTATCCCCGATATACATGACGACGAGCGCCGCCGATTTGATATAACGGGATTTATCGCAACCTCTGTTGCGATGGTGAGCCTGGTGTATGCCATGGAGTTACTGGGGACCCAACAGCCTCAGGGCTGGCTGACCGCCGGACTTTTGGCGCTAGGAACAGTGACCTTTCTGTTTGCCCTGCATCATTTTCATCACACCGCCTGGCCAATGATTCGCCTTGATGCCATGAACGTCCCTACTTTTCGCGTCACCATGTATGGCGGATCGCTGTTTCGTGCCTCTATCAGCGCCGTGCCGTTTCTGCTGCCGTTAATGTTTCAGGTAGGTTTTGGCATGAACGCTTTTCACGCGGGTTCGCTGGTACTGGCGGTATTTGTCGGCAATCTGACGATTAAACCTGCCACCACACCGTTGATACGCTGGCTGGGCTTTAAGAAACTGCTGTTGATTAACGGTGCACTTAACGTTCTGGCGCTGCTGGCCTGTGCATTAATTACGCCACAGACCCCCGTGTGGGTTATTTTGCTGGTGTTGTATCTGGGCGGCGTGTTCCGCTCAATTCAGTTTACCGGCGTCAGCACACTTGCCTTCGCTGACGTCCCCGCGGCACAAATGAGCTACGCTAATACGCTGTTCAGTACGGCGACACAATTAGCGGTGGGGTTGGGCATTTCTTTAGCCGCTATTGGCATCCGCATTGGCGATGTGGTCAGTGAAAAGCTGGCATTGGGCAATGTTCCGGGGATCAGTTTCCGGCTGGCCTTTGTCGCTATTGCCATTATTTGTCTGGTAGGTATGGTGGATACGCTGCGGCTCACCCGTGATGCAGGAAGCGCAGTATCGAACAAGAACAGGTAGCCCGGAGGGTGAACGCCGCCGGGCCAACAGGATTTAGCCAATCACCTCGCGTACAAACGCTTCGATTGCTTTGTCCTGGCAGTTTTCAAAGAAGCACTGCTGGAAGCGCGGGCCTGATACAGCGGTTTTCACCAGTTCAGGATCGATCGCGCGCAGCGTGTCCAGATAATTTTCTTTTACCACAGCCGCTTTCACCTGATTCAGAATACCGGCGTTACGCACCTGCGGCTCTTTACGCTCCGGTGGGTAGCCTTCACCGTTACGCCCGGTGAACGCTTTTTCAAACATATAGCGCACATTCAGCTCAGCACCCCAGCCAAAACCTTTGGCGAATGCCAGAGAAAGCGCGTTGCCGTTGTTAATCTGAGAGAACAAGAACGCATCTGCAGGATCGAGGCAATAACCACACACCACACCCGGATGGATATTCAGTGACATCATTGCCCCCTGGCCCGTACCGCAACCTGTAACAACAAAGTCTACAGCTTTGGAATTAAGCAGGATGCTGGCCATAATTCCTAAATGGATGTAAGTCAGATGATGATCATTTTCGTCGCTCATCCCAACGTTATAGACCGGAAAACCTTTCTCATCCGCAACGGCCTTAAGCTCGTTATGGATGATGGCGTTTTTGCTTGCCTGGCTGTTTTCCATCATCAATGCAATTTTCATTCTGTACTCTCCTGAATGCGCTGCGGTAGCCCGCTGAAAGTCATAACATTCAGCCACATTACTATTTTGCAATCACACTTTCAAATTTAATGAAATTTAGTTTTAAAAAACAAAGTTGCGCTCACATTCCTGTCTGAACAGTTCAGAATTGCCGCAAACAAATGACCTCGTTGTGATTAATCGCAGGTGATCTTCGGGCTATTCAAGCCATTGATGAGGGTCTCTGTATGCCATGATAGTGTATCTTCGAACTTTCAGAGCGATCTCATGAAGACTTTTATCCTGGCGCTTTTGCCGCTCATGCTGACAGGATGCACAATCACAAAACAGGCACAGGTCAGCGAAGCCAGCGCCATCACTGGTGTGGTTCGCCTGACTTATAATCAGGCCATGTTACAAACAGCACGTACCGATGACTACGTTACCCAAGGGACAGCCACCAAAGAGTGTCAGCGCCTGGGCTATGCCAGCGCAGAAGCGTTTGGTCAGCCGGTGTCAACCTGTAGCGTATATGCCGGTTCTTTATGTTTGAATACCAAAATTACGCTCGCGTGGCAGTGCCACGGCGTCGCGGTACCCCAGTCGCCTTCCTTGAGTTATTAATATTTCCGACCAGCACATTATTGCTGGTCTTCTGCCTTTTTATTATTTATTTCCTCTGTTTAATAGAGTTAATGCGTTTTATTCCCATTCGCATTTTTAATAAATAAATTTATTATTTTACCTTTTGCAAATAATTAAATAACAAATTATAGTGACGCCACGTCAATATATAATAACGTTTGTGGAGCAGAACCATGCTGAAAACAGAAATGATCGAGCAACTGAATGAGCAAATGAACCTTGAATTATATTCATCTCTGCTCTACCAACAGATGAGCGCGTGGTGCAGCTATCACAGCTTCGAAGGTGCCGCCGCATTTTTGCGCCGTCACGCTCAGGAAGAGATGACGCACATGCAGCGTCTGTTCGACTACCTGACCGATACCGGCAGTTTGCCGCGTATTAATACCGTTTCTTCACCCTTTGCTGAATATGCGTCTCTGGATGAACTGTTCCGTGTTACTTACGAACACGAGCAGCTAATCACCCAGAAAATTAATGAGCTGGCACACGCGGCAATGACCCACCAGGATTATCCAACCTTTAATTTCCTGCAATGGTATGTTGCCGAGCAGCATGAAGAAGAGAAATTATTTAAATCTGTTATTGATAAGCTGTCGCTGGCAGGAAAAAGCGGCGAAGGTCTTTATTTCATCGACAAAGAACTGGCTACGCTTGATACACAGAATTAATATTTTAGGGCAATGATGGCAGCCCGCCATCATTACCCCTTGAAATCAGTGACGGCAGATCTTGCTTTCGTGCGTAGAGAAGCCGTCTTCTTTTGCAATAAACTTTCCCTTCGCCGCTAAAAACGCCACCAACTCGCCTGCTGTCATATCCGCCGCAGAACAAGTGTGAAAACGCGCCTGCTCGCCGAAACGTGCCGTAATCGCCGCTTCAAGGCTGGCATTTGAATACTGCTCGCCAGATTCAATCATCATGTTGAGCACTTCGTGACCGTGAATAGATTCCATACTACCTCCTTAATAAAGTCCGTAGCCTAATGTGAACCGCACATCGTCGCTTTGCGCTAACGCAGGTTTATCAGCAGATAAATGTCATTTGTTATACACCTTAACGGTCAAAGCATCGTAAACATTAATGTACAGTCATTGTAACGGTGATTTGACGAAAATAGCGTTTTGCCTTAATCTGCGCCGCAGATATAACCATTGATTATCTCTGGGACAGAGGAAAGCGTGAAAAACAGAACCCTGGGTAGTATTTTTATCGTGGCGGGAACCACGATTGGTGCCGGTATGTTGGCAATGCCGCTGGCTGCGGCAGGCGTGGGGTTTAGCGTCACGCTGGTATTGTTAGTCAGTCTTTGGGCGTTGATGTGCTACACCGCGCTGTTGCTGCTTGAAGTGTATCAACATGTTCCGGCAGACACCGGGCTGGGCACGCTGGCAAAACGTTATCTTGGTCGTTACGGACAATGGGTAACGGGCTTTAGCATGATGTTTTTAATGTATGCCCTGACGGCGGCGTACATCAGTGGTGCAGGTGAACTGCTGGCTTCCAGCATCAGTGACTGGACCGGAACAAATGTATCCCCGACAACAGGCGTACTGCTGTTCACCTTTGTTGCCGGTGGCGTGGTTTGCGTTGGGACCTCGCTGGTCGATCTGTTCAACCGTCTGCTATTCAGTGCCAAGATAATCTTCCTGGTGACGATGCTGGCTCTGTTAATGCCGCATATTCATAAAGTGAACCTGCTTACGCTGCCGCTGCAACAGGGGCTGGCGCTCTCCGCAATCCCGGTCATCTTCACCTCATTCGGTTTTCACGGCAGTGTTCCCAGTATCGTCAGCTATATGAACGGTAACATTCGTAAACTGCGTTGGGTGTTTATTACGGGTAGCGCTATTCCTCTGGTCGCCTATATCTTCTGGCAATTGGCGACGCTTGGCAGCATTAACTCGACAACGTTCATGGGGCTATTAGCCAACCACGCAGGCTTAAATGGCTTATTGCAGGCATTGCGTGAAGTCGTGGCTTCGCCGCACGTCGAACTGGCGGTGCATCTGTTTGCTGACCTCGCGCTGGCGACCTCTTTCCTCGGCGTTGCATTGGGATTATTTGACTACCTGGCCGACCTCTTCCAGCGCCGCAATACCGTAGCGGGAAGAATGCAAACCGGCGCGGTGACCTTCCTGCCGCCGCTGGCATTTGCGCTGTTCTATCCGCGTGGTTTTGTCATGGCATTAGGGTATGCGGGCGTTGCCCTGGCGGTGCTGGCGCTGCTCATTCCCTCGATGCTGGCCTGGCAGAGCAGAAAACATAATCCGCAGGCCAACTACCGCGTAGCAGGCGGTGCTCCGGCGCTGGCGCTGGTATTTTTGTGCGGCATTGTGGTGATAGCAGTACAGTTTTCTATTGCAGCAGGATTACTACCAGAAGTGGGTTAAAACAAAGGGGCTTTCGCCCCTTTCTGTTAGTGCAAACAGCACTGCTTATATTTCTTGCCGCTGCCACACGGACAATGGTCATTTCGCCCTACTTTGGCATCCACTTTCACCGGTACTTTGACCGGCGTTTCCTGAGGATGCGCTATCCAGTAAGCATGCAGGTCCAGCGCAGCCAGGCGGATGGCGTCCACGCTCTCTTCAAACGCTTCCGGCGTTAGTTTCTCAACCACCGCAAAGTTCTCTTCCGTACCGTGCAGCGCAATAGCTTCAAGTGCTGGTTTTAACGTGTCCGGTAACGCGGACCAGTCTGACAGTGCGACGCCGCGCATATAACCAAAGCACCACTCTTCAACGATGGTCAGTTCATGCTCGTCAATTTCACGCAAACCAAACAGCGGCTCAAACTGCTCAGGATACTCATCCAGACGATCGGCCGTATCCGCCATATGTTGAAACGCCAGGTTCATGAAACGCGTCATTTCTTTTTCGGAAGACCAGCGAGGGACATACTGCGCACCGCCCCAAATCGCGACCAGCCACTGCTCTGGTTCAATTTCATACGGTGAACTCAGCACCGCCGTCAGCAAACCATCCAGTTCTGACACATCCAGAATAGCCTTGTCCGTATTGTACTTAGTCAGTACATCATCCAGCCATTCCAGTTCGCTCTCGTTTAATGGTCCCGTTTTCATAACGCTTTTCCTTAGTCAAAAAATCTTGCCTGTGATCATCCTACATGGCTGGAGGGATAACAGATACAAATGGGCATATGCGGCATACAGCTGCCGCCTGTTCAGGTTAACAGGAAACGAGGGGAATTCCGGAAGTTAACGCACAAAAGAGAACACTAAGCCGCCGGGCATCATACCGGGAAAAAACAATAAAACCACCCGCAGGTGGTTTACTGTCGTTCAATACGGTTGAGCGTTGCGGTATAGCCCGTTTTCGCTACCGCGTTAAGTAAAGTATCGGTTGGGAAACCTTCCGGTACAATCGCTTCTGCTTGTCGGGTTTTTAGGGAGGATTTTGCTTTAATCACACCGTCGGTTTCACGTAGCGCCTGATTGACCGAAATAACGCACAGCGAGCAGGTCATATTTTGTATATCCAGCACCACTTTTTGATTGGCCGCCTGGGCCCACAGCGGCAGCAACAAGCATGCAACTAATGTGAAGATTTTCATTCAAATACCTCATAAAACCAGGCAACGAGCGTTGGATAAAATAGCACCGGCAAAATCAACGCCAACGCGCACCAGTAGAGAATGCGCGCTTGCTTCAGCGTTAACCACCCGGAGCACCACAGTCGTTTGGAAAAATAGAGCCGCCAGAAAACGCGCAGTAATAAGCCCAATGACACCAGCATCAGGGGAATTCGCAAGAACTCGAACCGGGTGAAGACAGCAAAGCTCGCCGCCGAAATACCAAACAACAGATAGAGCAGCGGTCCAACGCAGCATAAGCCGGCGGTGACGGCAGCCGCAGCGGCCGTCAACAGGGTGAGTCCCGCCCCTTTAGCGTTGTTCTGTGGCGACATAGCTGTAGGAGAACGCTTTAGGATCATAGAAATTGATCGGGTCGCCATCGACTTCAGCGTAAGGATAGCCAAAGTTGTTCATCGCGCCCTGCTCCGTTGCCGGATACAGCTCGAAATCACGCCCGTAGTTGAATCCAACCCAGTTCATTTCCCAGTTACCAAACAGGTAAGTGTTTACCGCCTGGACATCGGCGTCCTGATGCGACTTTTTCTCTGCCAGACGCATTTTGGTCACATCAGCAGGATCGCACGGTAACCAGCCGTAACCGGCCAGATAGAATTCGGCGCGACAATGTTGTCCGCCACTCACATCAGCGACACCTGCACTGTCAGCTTTGCCAAAAGCGCTTTTCGAGTAGCGTTCGAGCTTATTGGCTTTACCCAGACGGATGCCAAACAGTTCGCGCGCTGGAATGCCGCTGGCCCGCGCCAGAGCCACAAAAACGGAGCTCATGTCAGTGCATTTTCCTTTGAGCTTACCGCTTTTTAAGATCTCCGCCACATCCCCCGTGCCGCAGCCGATGACGTCGTTATCGCGCTCCATATGGCTACTCACCCACTCGTAAATCAGGCGCGCTTTTTTCAGCGGATCCTGCTCATTACCGGTAATTTTACGTGCGGTTTCCAGAACCTGCCCATCAACTGGGGTATGTGTCGTCGGCAGCAGGTACGGTTTTACATCCAGCGGATAAATAATCTGCTCCGGCGCTTGCCAGGTTTTCAGCGCGTCCTGCTTCAGCGGCTCCCAGTCGGCGGTTTCAATGTCGATATCAACGTTAATCAACAGTTCGCCCTGCGAGTCAGGCCAGGTGGCAAACAGCGTTTTCGCGCCATAAGTATTATTAGTGGTAACGTACGCCTGCTTGTAGTTTCCGCTAAAGGCA
The DNA here is from genome assembly GCF_014596815.2 of Citrobacter sp. C13. Taxonomy (NCBI): domain Bacteria; kingdom Pseudomonadati; phylum Pseudomonadota; class Gammaproteobacteria; order Enterobacterales; family Enterobacteriaceae; genus Citrobacter; species Citrobacter sp. C13. The sequence goes on along the minus strand of NZ_CP115024.1, from coordinate 1,975,588 downwards.
AGCGCCGTCATTTGTTGAAACGCGGTATCTACCGGAAGCGGGATCCACAGTTTTACCACGCCGCTCGACCCCTTAGGAGGGTTAAGTTTATATGTCTGGGATAATACAAAGCGCCGACGCACGGCTGGTGCAACGGATGGCTCAGCGGCGTGAACCGTCTGGCTAATAACCGCAGGACCGACTAAACCGGCGGCGGAAAGGAGAACGCTATTTTTGAGAAATTGTCGACGTTGCATTGCTGTCTGTCCATGTTATAAGAGTTGAGCTACGGCTAAGAAGGTAAAAACCGTATGCGATCATCACAGCAGACAGACGCTGACATAAAAAGGTGAGCCGATGGAGGTTATTCATCAATAACAGACCTGTTAACTGTGAATGAAATAAGAAACTGCGCGACAGATAGTAAGCCATAGACAGGCAAAAAGTACAGCCGTGAGGGCGAGTTCAGAAAATATAGACATTCGTTGCAAGCTTACGGGCTAGCCCTCTGGCCCCTTCGCGCATAACCATATCGTGATTCCAGCGAAAAACGGGTGCCGCCAGCGGAGCCAGGTAATTCATCCAGCGAATCGTGGTGCGAACATTCCAGTCATATCTGACGATGGTTTCTTCGCCACTGGCAGAAAAAGACCACACGCCTCGCCCTTCAACCGCCCCGCTGGCTTGCCCCTCAAGCAGCGAGCAGGGCAAAATATTCAACACGTTGATGTCAAAGGTTAAGTGATAAGGAAGCGCTCCTTTCCAGGTATAACGATGCAGCGCCCCAATGCCCTGTATATCACCTTTTTTAATCTCAACAATGCGTTCCAGACTTTCCCACCATTCAGGCCACTGATCGGGATGAGAAAAAACATCCCATACCTCCTGAATAGAAGCCTCAACCCGCCAGACAGTGGAAAACCGATAGTTAGCCATAATACAGACTCCCTCAAGGCGAGAAGAAATTGGCGGGAAAACGGATGTTAATGACCATAGCATCCAGAAGCACGGTTTCTAATCGCTGCTCATCTGGCGCATAGCTGATCACTTTGGCAGGGAGTCCGTGATAATTATCCAGCCAGACGTCATAACGATGTACTCCATCAATCACCATTGTTCCTGGCCCAACCACAGATACGTGCATTGTCGCCCGTCCTGCAAGGTTTTCCGTACCAACTGTGGTTGTTGTCCCTTCGCGTTGCAGATGACGAATATTGCCCAACAACACGCCGATATCAGAGCGATCCACCCGATGACCACGCTCATCCTGGATCAATGAATTAGTAGGCGACAGGTGCAAAATGGGCAATGTACCCACACCAAATGGCCATAACGTCACTTTACCGCTGACAGGATTAAAGATAAGCACCGCACCTGAATGCGGTTGGGTAAAATCCATCCGCACATACCCAGGCTTTTGAAAGCTATAGCGAATAATTTTGCTTTCATCGGATGGCGACGAGGAGCGCATCATAACCTGATAAGACCTCAGGTTATTAAATGACTGTTGAGAAAATTCGATGGGATCCGTAGCCCTGGCATTCTGCGAAAAGATATCTTCTTTTTCCACCGAATATGCTGCGCCACTAAGGGTGAGCAATGCTGCGAACATGACTATCGGAAAAGATGAAATGTTCATAGCAGCCCCCTGAACCAGCACTGTCTGCAAACAGATGTAATCACCTGTTGACTGTTTTTATTATAGTTCTTAACTGCGCAGCACTACTCTTCCGGTCTTTTAAATACAGTATGGACAGCAGGTTTAAAATATTGGTTTTCTTTTCAGTTAAGATGACAACATAAAGCTATACTTTAATAGCCATGCTTTTTATAGGTATTAATCATGAAACTGCCATCGGTATTTTCATGCGCCGTTCTCATATTACTGCTGCTGGCGTCATCGTCTGCCACAGCCAGCGCGTTACAAAACCAGGCCGTCAGAGAGCAAGAGTTGAGCGCGGCACTTCGAGCTGGTAATGGTGTGTTCATCATTGGCGGGACGGATGATTTCGCTTTCACGTTCAGAGCACGAAACCGAATCCACAGACAGCTGGCGATACAGGATGGCTTTGGCGATCCCATCCTGATGAATGGTTTCCAGGACCACAACTATAATCCCGCCCGCGATGGGTTTATCAACAACCCTGCCCGAGGGGGCTTTATGTTTAACGCGCCGATTCGGCGTTAGCAATAGTGAGTTCTATGACTTGTAAAAAACAGGCACAAAAAAACCACCCGTAGGTGGTTTCACGACACTGCTTATTGCTTTGATTATTCTGTTCTTTCCCATGGTACCCGGAGTGGGACTTGAACCCACACAGCGCGAACGCCGAGGGATTTTAAATTCTACGTAGGATCAATGAGTTACATAGCAGTGCATTGCGAAACTTTGCTGACGTTGAATGGTCGTCTTTGCAACCACTGGCAGAAAATGGATAGCCGTAGATTGCGTTGAGCACAGAAACAGCACAGGGTAATCGTCTACCTGGTCCTGTAAAGGAGGTTGTTGCCACACAAGCTAAAGCGCTTGACCTGCCCCCAGTATTCGGTACAACTGTCAGTTAGTAATGGACTGACCCCACCCCGGTAGACGATCCTGCCCTATAGTTGGACTGACCCCACCCCGGTAGACGATCCTGCCCTATAGTTTGAGTATAGGGGGAGCATATGGGCACACCACGGTCAATCAACCAATGACTGAGCAAATCAGGCTCAACATTACGGTTGTTAGGACGCGTGTGCCAATCGCCTAGGGAAGGTGCGAACAAGTTCCTGATATGAGATCATCATATTCATCCGGAGCGCATCCCAGAGGGACATCATGAGCCATCAACTCACCTTCGCCGATAGTGAATTCAGCACTAAGCGCCGTCAGACCCGAAAAGAGATTTTCCTCTCCCGCATGGAGCAGATTCTGCCATGGCAGAATATGACCGCTGTCATCGAGCCGTTTTATCCCAAGGCGGGCAATGGCCGACGGCCCTATCCGCTGGAGACCATGCTGCGTATTCACTGCATGCAGCATTGGTACAACCTGAGCGACGGTGCCATGGAAGATGCCCTGTACGAAATCGCCTCCATGCGCCTGTTTGCCCGATTATCCCTGGATAGCGCCCTGCCGGATCGCACCACCATCATGAATTTCCGCCACCTGCTCGAGCAGCATCAACTGGCCCGTCAATTGTTCAAGACCATCAATCGCTGGCTGGCCGAAGCAGGCGTCATGATGACCCAAGGCACTTTGGTGGATGCCACCATCATTGAGGCACCCAGCTCTACCAAGAACAAAGAGCAGCAACGCGATCCGGAGATGCATCAGACCAAGAAAGGCAATCAGTGGCACTTTGGCATGAAGGCCCACATTGGTGTCGATGCCAAGAGTGGCCTGACCCACAGCCTGGTCACCACCGCGGCCAACGAGCATGACCTCAATCAGCTGGGTAATCTGCTTCATGGAGAGGAGCAATTTGTCTGTAAGCGTCGTCTCAGCACCGTCTGGCAGATCCTGATATTCCTGAGAGGATAGTGGACACCAAATATGGTGGACGCTATCCATGAAATCATTAACCGCAGTGCGTAAAAAAAGCCCTAATTATCCCGTTGAGTTCAAAATCAAAATGGTTGAACTCTCGCATCTACCAGAGATCTCCGTAGCGCAACTCGCTCGTGAGCATGGGATCAACGATAATTTGCTGTTCAAGTGGCGCCAGTACTGGCGCGAAGGAAAACTACGTCCTCCTTCAACAACAGAAAACAACGTGCCTGAGCTGCTCCCGATAACACTTGATGCCGAAGATGTTGTCCCTACAACCTCCCCCCGGTCACAACCTGTAGCTGCTGCGGCACCTGAATCACTCAATATCAGCTGTGAAGTAACGTTCCGGCACGGATCACTCCGTCTGAATGGTGCCATCAGCGAAAATATCCTGAACCTGCTGATACGGGAGCTCAAACGTTGATCCCATTACCATCAGGGACAAAGATCTGGCTGGTCGCTGGCATCACCGATATGAGAAACGGCTTCAACGGCCTGGCGGCAAAGGTGCAGACGACGCTGAAAGACGATCCGATGTCAGGTCACGTTTTTATCTTCCGTGGGCGTAATGGCAGTCAGATAAAGCTCCTCTGGTCTACCGGCGATGGACTGTGTCTGCTGACCAAACGGCTGGAGCGCGGCCGCTTCGCCTGGCCGTCAGCCCGGGATGGCAAAGTGTTCCTCACACCGGCACAGCTGGCGATGCTCCTTGAAGGTATCGACTGGCGGCAGCCTAAAAGACTGCTTACGTCCCTGACTATGTTGTAAGCCTCTTTATCCTGGTCGACGCTGAATGAGCCTGGTAATATACCCGGTATGAGCAGCTCACTTCCTGACGATATCAATGCACTGAAACGTCCCCTTGCCGAACAGGAGGCGCTGAACCGTGCCCTGCTGGAAAAGCTGAACGAGCGTGAACGCGAAATAGACCATCTGCAGGCACAGCTGGATAAGCTGCGCCGGATGAACTTCGGCAGCCGCTCCGAAAAAGTCTCCCGTCGTATCGCACAGATGGAAGCTGACCTGAAGGCACTTCAGAAAGAAAGTGATACCCTTACCGGTCGGGTTGACGACCCGGCCGTGCAGCGCCCGCTGCGTCAAACCCGCACCCGCAAACCGTTCCCCGAATCACTCCCCCGCGATGAAAAACGACTACTGCCGGCAGCGTCATGCTGCCCGGAATGTGGAGGCTCGCTGAGCTATCTGGGTGAGGATGCCGCCGAACAGCTGGAGCTGATGCGCAACGCCTTCCGGGTTATCCGGACTGTACGTGAAAAGCATGCCTGTACTCAGTGCGATGCCATCGTGCAGGCCCCCGCGCCTTCACGGCCCATCGAGCGGGGTATCGCAGGACCGGGGCTGCTGGCCCGCGTGCTGATCTCAAAGTATGCAGAGCACACCCCGCTGTACCGCCAGTCTGAAATATACGGCCGCCAGGGCGTGGAGCTGAGTCGTTCACTGCTGTCGGGCTGGGTGGATGCATGCTGCCGGCTACTGTCACCGCTGGAAGAAGCGCTTCAGGACTATGTGCTGACTGACGGTAAGCTCCATGCTGATGACACGCCTGTCCCGGTGCTGTTGCCAGGCAATAAGAAAACGAAGACCGGGCGGTTATGGACCTACGTTCGTGACGACCGTAACGCCGGGTCAACGCTGGCGCCGGCGGTGTGGTTCGCTTACAGCCCGGACAGAAAAGGCATCCATCCGCAGACCCATCTTGCGGGGTTCAGTGGTGTACTGCAGGCGGATGCATACGCTGGGTTCAACGAGCTGTACCGGGATGGTCGGATAACGGAAGCCGCCTGTTGGGCTCACGCCCGCCGTAAAATCCACGATGTGCACGTTCGCACCCCGTCAGCCCTGACGGAGGAAGCGCTGAAACGGATCGGCGAACTGTACGCCATCGAGGCAGAGATAAGGGGAATGACGGCGGAGCAGCGCCTTGCCGAACGTCAGTTGAAAACGAAACCGCTGCTGAAATCCCTGGAAAGCTGGCTGCGTGAAAAGATGAAAACCCTGTCGCGACACTCAGAACTGGCGAAAGCGTTCGCATACGCCTTGAACCAGTGGCCGGCGCTGACGTACTATGCAGATGATGGCTGGGCTGAGGCGGACAATAACATCGCTGAAAATGCGCTGCGGATGGTCAGTCTGGGCCGCAAAAACTACCTGTTCTTCGGTTCGGATCATGGAGGAGAGCGGGGAGCGCTGCTGTACAGCCTGATCGGGACGTGCAAACTGAACGGAGTGGAGCCAGAAAGCTACCTCCGCTATGTCCTTGACGTCATAGCCGACTGGCCGATAAACCGGGTCGGCGAACTGCTCCCCTGGCGCGTAGCACTGCCGACTGAATAACACATCCCCGTCAATACGGTTCTTGCTGCACGCTTACATTTGTCTCAGCCGATGCCGGCTACCAAGGAGCGCCACAGCGCGAGGAGCTGGCCGAGGTGGATGTGGACTGGCTGATCGCCGAGCGTCCCGGCAGGGTAAAAACCTTGAAGCAGCATCCGCGCAAGAACAAAACGGCCATCAACATCGAATACATGAAAGCCAGCATCCGTGCCAGGGTGGAGCACCCGTTTCGCATCATCAAGCGGCAGTTCGGCTTCGTGAAAGCCAGATACAAGGGGCTGCTGAAAAACGATAACCAACTGGCGATGTTATTCACCCTGGCCAACCTGTTTCGGGTGGACCAAATGATACGTCAGTGGGAGAGATCTCAGTAAAAACCGGAAATAACGCCAGAAATGGTGGAAAAAATAGCCTAAATAGGCTGATTCGATGTGTTTGCGGGAAAAAAATCGGCCCAGATCCGCGAAATTTTAATCAGCGAGTCAGCTTGGGAAGAAATGACCTGCTTATTCGCACCTTCCTTAAGCCTGTGGCGATTCAGCGATTACCACCGTTCCGTTGCTTCCAAAACCTGATTTTTGCACTAAATGGAATCGATCCCAGAAAGGTTATATTTCACCCGTGTTGACTGTTATAAACGAAAGCTAACAGACCGTTGAACCGCGCACCAGTAATTCACCAGGAAATAACTGTTCATTGACGGGGCCTCTGGCACCGTCAATACGCCGGAGAACCTGTTCGGCGGCAGCATAACCAATTTGCCACGTGGGCTGTTTAAGTGTGGTGATACCAACGCCTGCCAGTTCAGCCCATTCCAGTTCGTCAAATCCCAGCAAGCCGATATCGCTCCCCCATTGCAGACCAATACGTTTCAGGGAGCGGGCAACCTGTAACGTTAAGGCGCCGTTAGCGGAAATAACCGCTTTGCGCATGCCACGGTAACGGGTATGAAACTGACGCAATGTGTCATCAAGAAGGTCGCCTTGTGTCAGGGGTATTTCGGCACTGTCCGCCACAATCTCAGGATAACGGGCGAGAGTGGCATTGAAGTAATCCAGGCGTTCGCGACGGGTATTGACGGTCCCGATCGGCTCACTCAGAAAAAGAATGGCTTCAAATCCTTGTGTGACAAGGTGTTCGGTTGCCAGCGTTGTTGCCTGATCATTGTCCAGAGCGGCCCTGTCACAGATGAAATGGGGGATCTTACGGTCAATCAGCGCCATCGGTAGCGCCGACTGCTTAAGACGGTTCAGCATATCCTCAGGCATGTGTATCGCGTTGACTACCATCCCTTCAACCTGATAACTGAGCAGTAAATCGAGATAGTGTTGCTCCTGAACGCCCTCATTATTGGCATTACAAATCAGTGGGGTAAATCCATTTTTACGGCATGCTGCTTCTATGCCGCTGAGAACATCGATCGAATAGGGATTGGTAATATCGGCGATAAGCAGACCAATAAGACGACTTCGCCCATGCTTTAAACCGCGCGCCATCAGGCTTGGGCGGTAACCAAGGTCGGCAATGGCTTTTTCAATCCGTGCCAGCAGCGCCGCAGAGAGAAGATGTTTTTCACCATTTAAATAACGTGAAATGCTGGTTTTTCCTGTCTGCGCCGTTTTGGCAACATCTTTAATGGTAGGGCGCGGTGCGGGTTCCATAGGTACTTTTCTCGTCATTATCTACAAACGCCCTGAAGTCATATCCGTATTGTTCAAAGGTGCCTCTGAGGGCTTAGCGACACTGATTCTTAACGTCGTTTTGCTAATGCCATCCCAGGACACTCATCCTGGCAAAATGGTTAATGCTTTCTTTATTCGGACAGTCGGTTATCGCTGAACCAGTTGGTGCAGATTGTACCCATTTTGCGTGACCGTACCGGTTAAGGCGGTAATCAGATTATCGACGGCGCAGGCTGCCATGTTGTAACGGGTTTCATGAGTCGCAGAACCAATGTGCGGTAACGCGACAACATTGGGTAATTGCAACAGTTCCGAGTCGGCAGGCAACGGTTCGGTTTCAAAGACATCAAGTCCCGCGGCGCGGATAACACCCTGTTTTAACGCATGAATTAGCGCCTGCTGATCCACAATTTTGCCTCTGGCACCGTTGACCAGGATTGCGCCGGATTTCATTTGTGCCAGGCTGCGAGCGTCGATCATTTTTTCTGTCTGCGGTGTCAGCGGTAACGTCAGACAGACAAAGTCTGCTTCTGCCAGCAACTGATCCAACGGGCAACGACGTGCTCCGTAATGTTGTTCCACTTCGCTATGTGTCGTTTCGTTGACGTATAACACCTGCATACCAAATCCGGCATTCGCCCGACGCGCCAGGGCGGCACCAATACGGCCCATGCCGACAATACCTATCGTCTTATGATTGACGTCCACACCGTACATTGACGCATCAATGCTTCTCGTCCAGTTTCCGGCTTTCACCCATTCTGCCAGTTCGCTGGCTCGGCGAGCAGCCATCATCAACAGCATAAAAATTGTATCTGCGGTCGTTTCGGTTAATACAGACGGGGTATGCATCAGCAAAATACCGCGCCGTGTCAGGTCATGAATATCAAATTGATCGACGCCGACGGAGATTGTTGAAATGGCTTTCAGATGGGGTGCACAATCCAGTAATGCGTCACGAACCGGCACACTGGCACCGATCATCCCCTGGGCATCCTGTAGAGCTGCTTTTACTGCGTCCCGATTCGTGTCGTTGATCCCATCGAAAAAGCGCACCTCAAAATAGCTTTCCAGTTTGTGGTACAACGCATCCGGTATACGTTTGTACAATACGATGGCAGGTTTCAATGAGCACTCTCCTGTTCAAGTAAATTTAACTTTTCGCGATTAGGTAGTCCCTCGCTATCACCCGATACCTGAACGGCCAGAGACCCCAGAAGATTGCCTCGTCGCACGGCTTCAGATAGGTTTTTTCCTTCAATTAATCCGCTCAGTACACCAACCGCAAAGCTGTCTCCGGCACCGACCGTATCCACAACGTTCGTGACCGGAAAACCCGGAATGGTTGCCTGCTCGCCATCGGCAGATTTAAACCATGCGCCCTGGGGCCCAAGTTTAATGACCACGGCCTTCACACCCTGCTTAAGGTAAAAATCGGCAATCGCTTCCGGATGCTCGAGGCCGGTGAGTATCTTCCCTTCTCCCAGGCCGGGCATCACCAGCGTTGCCTTAAAAGCCAGGGCATTTAAGGTATTCACCATCGTGGCTGTATCACGCCACAATACGGGCCGCAGATTGGGGTCAAAAGAGACGCTTTTCCCGGCGGCAATCATCGTATCAGCGGCATGGTGGCACAGCGCCAGAACACTTTCCGAGAGTGCGGCAGCAACCCCCGTCAGATGAAGGTGGCGCGCAGAGAGAAAATAGTCGGCGGAAAAATCGGCCAGCGAAAGATGGCTGGCGGCAGAATTTTTGCGAAAATACTGCACAACAGGATCCATTCCTTCTTTTTCCCGTGACTTGATTTGAAACCCAGTGGAGTACCCCGTATCGGTCGTGACCTGCTGAAAATTGATGCCTTCTTTTGCCAGGCAGTTCAGAACATAGCGACCAAACGCATCATTACCGACTCTGCTTACCCAACCTGCCCGAAGTCCTGTTCTGGCGATGCCGGTAGCCACATTCATCTCCGCGCCAGCGATGCGTTTCGTGAAGTGTTCCGCATCTGCCAAATCGCCATACTCATCGGCAACAAACATCGCCATGGCTTCACCAATAGTGACCAGATCCAGATTATTATGGGTATTACGTGGGGATATAAGGTTCACTGTCACAGTAATCGTACTCCATAAAGACTCAACGCCCTGAGACGACAGACATAATGGGCTGTTATCTCAGGGTTTTTATCCATGTGTTATTGCCGGTTAGCATGTAGAAACACGGAATAACACAGCCGTTAATTAACTAAACCATTCGAGTGGAACCGTCACCAGTGCGGGGAAGATAATCAGCAGAACGACGACCAGAAATTCAGCCAGCAGGAATGGCATCATCCCCCAGGTCACGTCACCTATCTTGAGTTTCCCTACACTACAGACGGCATTCAGGGATGTGCCCACAGGCGGGGTAATCAGTCCCAGCGCGGTAATCATCACAAAGATCACCCCGAAGTAGATGGGATCGATACCCACAGCTTTCACCACCGGCATCAGTACCGGCGCCAGAATCAGGATAATTGGCGTCTGATCCATTGCGGTGCCGATAACAAACAACAGCGTGACCAGAATCAGCAGGAACAGGGTTGGATGGTCCATAAATGGCTCAAGCAAGGTGATTAGCTCACCCGGTAAATCAGCTACCGTGATCAACCATGAGGTGACCATCGCTCCGCCAACGAGGAACATGACGACAGCGGTCATTTTCCCGGCATTCAGGAACAAGCCATACAGATCGCTAAATTTCAGCTCTTTGTATATAAATTTGCCGACAAACAGTGCGTATACGGCAGCAACAACCCCGGCTTCCGTCGGTGTGAAAATGCCAAATTTAAGACCAAACAGAATGATGAATGGCAGGATCATCGCCCAGATGCCTTCTTTAAAGGCCTGACACACTTCTGCACGGGTAGGTTTTTCGAACGTGACAACCTTGTCACGACGGGAGACAAACCACCAGGTAATCAGAATGCTGCACCCCATCAGGATCCCCGGTACGATACCTCCCATAAACAGTTTGGTGATGGAAACCTGAGCCGCAACACCGAACAGAATCAAACCAATACTGGGAGGAATAACCGGCGCGATGACGCCACCACAGGCAATTAGCCCCGCAGAGCGGTTCAGGTTGTACCCGGCTTCGCGCATCATCGGTAACAGCATGGCGGCCAGTGCGGTGGTATCAGCCAGCGCCGAACCAGAAAGACTGGCCATCAGGATCGCGGCGAATACAGCAACGTAACCCAGTCCGCCAGGAATGTGACCAACCAGTGCCAGCGCCATACGAACAATGCGCCGTGACAGGCCACCGGCGTTCATAAACTCCCCCGCCAGCATAAAGAACGGCGCAGCAAGCAGAACGAAATTGTTTGTGCCATCTACTGAGTTTTGCGCAATTAACTGCGCATCAAACAGATCGAGATGCCACATCAAACCGACACCACTCAGAAACAGCGCAAAAGAAATAGGAATGCCGATAGCAATAGCGCTCAGCAGGATCCCAAGGAAAATAAGGACTGTCATGTTTAACGTATCCTCAGATTAATGTTTGCTGTTGAGGAAAAGACAAATAATGTTTTTAAATGCGTAAAGTGCAATACCAATGCTGGCGACAACGCTGGTTACATACAATACAGCCATCGGCCAGCCAGTGACCGGCGAAACGGTGTCGATATTAATGACAGTTTGCTGCCAACCCCCTTGAAACAGGAGCCAGCATACGAACAATATCAACGCGTTGCCGACTAATTCACAGGCCTGCTTTCCCCAGCGAGGCATTTTTTCAACCAGAGAATCGACCCGAATGTGAGTACCATCTTTCATCGCGGCGATAGCCCCTAAAAATGTCAACCAGACGAAAAACAGTCGTGAGACATCTTCGGAAAAAGTAATGCCTGAATTAAATCCGTATCGCAGAACGACGTTAACAAAGACCATTAACATCATAGAGGCCAGGCAAAAAACGATGATAAAGTTGATAATGCGGAGAATATATTTTTCTAGGGTTGCCATGGAGTATTTTCCTTGAACGAAAACCTGCAAGCGGCGCGAAAGCAAACGCGCCGCTGAAGAGATAAATTACAAGTCTTTTGTTCTTTCGAGCTCATCCTTGAATTGCTTGAGCAGTGCCGGATCCAGCTTCGCCGCATATTTTTGTGTCACTGGCTCGACAGCAACACGCATGCGTTCGATTTCTTCCGGTGACAATTCATTGAGCTGCATACCTTTTTCAATCAGGTTCTTACGGGAAACTTCGGTCATATCACGAGCGGCCTTACGCTGAGCATCACGGGCCACAATTGACGCATCTTTGAAGATTTTCTTCTCATCGTCAGACAGCTTGTCCCACAGCTTTTTACTGACCATCAGCAACTGTGGGTTATAGATATGACGAGTGCCGCTGAAATACTTCTGAACTTCATAGTATTTGTTGGCATCAACAGACGTTTCCGGGTTTTCCTGGCCATCGACCGTGCGGGTTTCCATGGCGGTGTAAAGTTCCGGCATCGGCAGCGGCACTGCGTTTGCACCCAGCGCATTAAACATGTCGACATACAGCGGGTTAAGAATGGTACGGATCTTCAATCCTTTCACATCTTCCAGTTTTGTGATCGGGTGTTTGTTATTACTGATACTACGGTAGCCCTGTTCCATATAGGCCAATCCCACCCACCCTTTTGCTGGCATGTAATCCAGCAGTTTCTGTCCAAACGGACCGTCTAAAACAGCGTCCGCTTGTGCGGTATTTTTAAACGAGAACGGGAAATCCAAAGCCACAAACTCCGGGATAGTGCCGACAATTTGCGCCGGTGACATCATGGAGATTTCAATTGTGCCCCCTTGCATGGCGGAAGCGACTTGTTGCTCGCCACCCAGCGTGCCGTTAGGGAAAATTTTAATCTTAATTTTGTTGTCTGAGTGTTTAGCCACTTCATCAACAAAAACTTTGGCACCGATTCCTTGGGGGTGGTCAATCGCGTTAACAATAGGCATTTTCAGGTTTCGGGAACTGATATCGGCAGCCTGAGAGGTGAAAGAAATCAAAGATAAGCTGGCAGCAATAAGGGTTGTTTTAAAAAACGCTCTGGTATTCTTCATATGTATAGTTTTCCATCCGTACGACATGAATAAATGTAGGGGATTTGGGTTACGGGGCTCTCCAATCACTGCCTCTGCGCCCGTTAGAACTACGATATATGGAATCGATTCCATGCTTCAAGAAAATGATCCATAAATCCAATATCAGTCACAAATATTGCCTGTTCGGATGAATAATCGATAATTCAGTCACAGTTTAAATGAAATCATTCTGAAGCAAATCATTAATATTGCCGGTTAATAGCGAATGACATGCTACAGCATTGTTTTATAGGGAAAGATGGCGAAGGTTAATCGGAATTTTCGCCGAAGCACTAAGGAAGGTGCGAACAAGTTCCTGATATGAGATCATCATATTCATCCGGAGCGCATCCCAGAGGGACATCATGAGCCATCAACTCACCTTCGCCGATAGTGAATTCAGCACTAAGCGCCGTCAGACCCGAAAAGAGATTTTCCTCTCCCGCATGGAGCAGATTTTGCCATGGCAGAATATGACCGCTGTCATCGAGCCGTTTTATCCCAAGGCGGGCAATGGCCGACGGCCCTATCCGCTGGAGACCATGCTGCGTATTCACTGCATGCAGCATTGGTACAACCTGAGCGACGGTGCCATGGAAGATGCCCTGTACGAAATCGCCTCCATGCGCCTGTTTGCCCGATTATCCCTGGATAGCGCCCTGCCGGATCGCACCACCATCATGAATTTCCGCCACCTGCTCGAGCAGCATCAACTGGCCCGTCAATTGTTCAAGACCATCAATCGCTGGCTGGCCGAAGCAGGCGTCATGATGACCCAAGGCACTTTGGTGGATGCCACCATCATTGAGGCACCCAGCTCTACCAAGAACAAAGAGCAGCAACGCGATCCGGAGATGCATCAGACCAAGAAAGGCAATCAGTGGCACTTTGGCATGAAGGCCCACATTGGTGTCGATGCCAAGAGTGGCCTGACCCACAGCCTGGTCACCACCGCGGCCAACGAGCATGACCTCAATCAGCTGGGTAATCTGCTTCATGGAGAGGAGCAATTTGTCTCAGCCGATGCCGGCTACCAAGGAGCGCCACAGCGCGAGGAGCTGGCCGAGGTGGATGTGGACTGGCTGATCGCCGAGCGTCCCGGCAAGGTAAAAACCTTGAAGCAGAATCCGCGCAAGAACAAAACGGCCATCAACATCGAATACATGAAAGCCAGCATCCGTGCCAGGGTGGAGCACCCGTTTCGCATCATCAAGCGGCAGTTCGGCTTCGTGAAAGCCAGATACAAGGGGCTGCTGAAAAACGATAACCAACTGGCGATGTTATTCACCCTGGCCAACCTGTTTCGGGTGGACCAAATGATACGTCAGTGGGAGAGATCTCAGTAAAAACCGGAAATAACGCCAGAAATGGTGGAAAAAATAGCCTAAATAGGCTGATTCGATGTGTTTGCGGGAAAAAAATCGGCCCAGATCCGCGAAATTTTAATCAGCGAGTCAGCTTGGGAAGAAATGACCTGCTTATTCGCACCTTCCCTAAATGAAAATTAGCCCCAAAATCACATATCCGCCAACAACATCCCAGCCATACCATCCAGTCGCTTCTTGACCTTTTCCCACCCCGGCATAACCTGCCCCATCAAGCGGTAAAACTCCTCACTATGGTTGTGCTCAGCAACATGACATAACTCATGTAGCAAGACATAATCGATACATTCTGAGGATGTCTTAACCAGCCATGGATTCAGGGTCAGACAACCTTTCGCAGAACAGTTTCCCCATTGCGTTTGCATCGCTCGCAAACGTATCGGCGGACGCTCACTAACCCAAAGGGTCTGCGGAATCAGTAAATCAAGCCTGCGCTGAAAAACATCTCTGGCACGTTCCCGATACCATTCAGCCAGCAAGGCTTTAATCTTTTCTGCCGATTTGTGTCTGACAGTCACTTCCAGACGCCCACGCAACATTTTCACTCGTTGCGGCACAGTAGCGTCTTCTGTCACTTTCAACTGATATTGCTTACCGAGATAATAATGGCTTTCTCCGCTGACATACTGACGCGGAACAATGTGTGTCTGTTGCTCCCTGAAATCACGCAGTTGCTGGTATATCCAGCGCCCTCGTTTTTTCAGCGCAGACAACACCTCGTGCTCCGGTGTTTCTGGCGGTACAGAGGCCACTACCCGGCAGTCGGGATGCACCTTGATGAGCACCCTGCCCTTTACGACCTGACGCGGAACACACTGTACGACGATGACCTCATCACCATAAACAATGCGTAACGTTTTCATTGCTGGCGACTCTTTTTCACTCATGATTTCATCAAACCAACACGCAGGATCTGGATGATGTTTTCCACGATACGGTTTACCTGATTCATTCCGGCACCCATCTCCCGGCAGGCCGTAAACAGCAGCGGCAAAAGACTTGTCTTAACGGCTTTTTCAATATCCTGTGGGTTCAGGGAGTTTTCTGCCACCGCTTTGACGATAATGTTGTCCACTTCAAAAGCCAGCTTCGTCCACTTATCCTGCACCTGAACGTCGTTTACCGCAAAAACCTCAGGTAGCTCTTTTTTAAATACACCGTAATACGCCTGAGCATGCTTGTTTACCGCCAGTGCATCCGGGATATCGCTGAGCTTACGGGCTTCAACCTGTTCTTCAAATTCACGGAACAAAAGGTACTGTTTCAGCGGATGGTCAAACAGTTTTTCAGCCTCTTCGATAGCCATACGCAGGAGTTTTGAAAATGCCTCCTGAGCATACGGGTCATCACGCAATTCCTGCTCAATCATCTTCGTCACGCGGGTTTTAATGATGTCGGTTTCATTGCGGGTTTTATTGTTGTCCCACTCTGAGGGCTTTTCGCTCTTGCCCATTTTACCGACTTCATACACGCCATCCGGTTCACGAACCTCAACGCCGGTGACATGCTTATCCAGCAGTTTTTTCACCTGCTCCGCGTAGTCGTCATAATTGACCTGCTCTCCACTGACCTGCATCGCCCACTGGCGCAGGCTGGACATCTGTTTTACGGTTTCTTTATAGAGATTTCGGTCTTGTTCCGTAAAGCTCTTGTCGGTGAAGAAGGTAGCGGACTGCAGTGCCACTTTCAGGCATCCGGCAAAGGCCGTTAACGCCTCGAAGAAATCATCACGGGTTTTCTGATGGATATCGACCATCTCTCCGTCACGTTCTTCCATTTTAGGCACCAGTACCGCACGTAACTGCTCAGTATCATTTTTGTTTTTGACACCAGCAAATATGGCCCACAGCTGGTTATACAGATGCGGCAGGCGCTTGTATTCAGAGCTCATGGCGCTGTACAGCCCGTCAATATCTTTGATGTCGTATCCGCCCTGAGTTCGGGAGGCGAGGTCCTGATATTTGCCGATAGTCGTGTCCAGCTCAGCCAGAATACCGCGATAATCAATCAGCAGACCGAACTTTTTTAGTGGATGCAGTCGGTTCACCCGCGCAATCGCCTGGATAAGGTTGTGGGACTTAAGCGGCTTGTCGATATACAGCACGGTATTCTTCGGCTCATCAAACCCGGTGAGCAGTTTATCAACGACTATCAGCAATTTGAGCTTCTCATCGGTATCGAAACGACTGATGATATTGCGGGTATACACAGACTCATCCTGCGTGCCGACGTTATCTTTCCACCATTTCGTCACTTCCGGCAGTTTGCTTTCATCCACCTCAGTATTCCCTTCCCGGGTATCCGGCGGGCTGATAACTACAGCTGACTCAAACAACCCGGCTTCATCAAGATACTTTTTATATTTGATGGCGGAAATCTTGCTGTCGCAGGCAAGCTGGCCTTTCAGTCCCTCATCAATATTCTTCGAGAAGTGCGTGGCGATATCGAGTGCGATCAGACGGATGCGATCATCTGCACTATAAACCTCACCTTTACGGGCATATTTACGCTTAAGGTCGGCTTTTTGCGCTTCGCTTAACCCATCGGTAATACGATCAAACCAGGCATCTATTGCCCGATCGTTAACCTCAAGGTCGGGAATACGTTCTTCATACAGCAAAGGTGTAACGGCTTTATCTTCTACCGCTCGCTGCATGGTATAAGCGTGGACAATCGGTCCGAATTTATTGGTGGTCTTATCTTCTTTTAGCAATGGCGTACCAGTAAATGCCACAAAGGCGGCGTTCGGCAGTGCCAGTTTCATTCGCACATGGTTCTCACCACCCTGGCTACGGTGTCCTTCATCAATCAGAACGATGATATCGGGGCTGGTATTGACGCATTCAGGAAGTTTTGTCGCTGAATTAAATTTCTGGATTAGGGTGAAAATGATGCGTTCTTTACCGGAGCCAATCTGTTTCGCCAGCATCTGCCCGGATGTCGCCATTGCATTGGCTTTGTCTTTTTTCCCGGCCAACTCGCCGCCGGATGCAAAGGTATTGCTGAGCTGTTCTTCAAGATCGATACGGTCCGTCACCACCACGATACGACACCGCTTCAGGCTGTCATGAAGAATCAGCGCCTTGCTGAGGAACACCATGGTGTAAGATTTACCTGACCCCGTGGTATGCCAGATCACCCCACCTTCCCTGCCCCCGTCTGGTCTGCGGGTACTGATGCGTTCCAGCAGTCTTTTTATCCCGAACACCTGCTGATAGCGGGCAACAATTTTTCCGGTTTTTTTATCAAACAGGGTGAAGAAGCGGGTCATCTCCAGCAGACGTTCCGGTGAAAGCAGACTGATGAGCAGCTTATCCTGCCCGCTGACTGCCAGTTCCCCCCCATCGATTAACTGTTGATACCATTTGAGATCGACTGAAGGACGATGATCAAACAACGCATGAATTTGTTCAGTCGATAACTTATGGTTGCGCAGCGCATACATCTGCGCGTAAGTAATATCTTCTTCGCGCCATGCCGCCCAGAATTTCATTGGTGTATGACAGGTACCGTAGCGCCCGTCATGACCGTTAATCGAAAGTAATAACTGGCTGTAGACAAACAGCTGCGGGATTTCATCGTTGAATTGGTTGCGGATACTCTGGGATATCCCCTCGTCAATGGTTGGCCCTTTCTTGCCATGACCAGCCGGGCTTTTCGCTTCAATAACAGCCAGCGGGATACCATTAACAAAGCAGACAATATCTGGCCTCCGGGTTTCAACACCACCTGACCGCAATACCGTAAATTCTTCAGTAAAATGGAACTGGTTATTTTTCGGATGTTCCCAGTCGATCAGCGCAATGGTGGGGTTGACCTTCTTGCCATCGACAAACTCCGTGACGGCGATACCGTAGAGCAGATGGTTATACATCCGTTCATTGGCTTTGAGCAGCCCTTCATTCAGCGCCGGAGAACAGACCTGTGATATCAGGTTATCCAGTGCTTTTTCCGATAACTGGCAGGTTTTGCCACCCGCCATAAAGGAACGCTTCGACAGCTCTTCACGCAGAACCGGACGCAGCACCACCTCATCCTGTTTATAGCCCCGGTAATCCATAATCTGTTTCGGAGATAAAAACGTCCAGCCGAGGCTGGTCAGTAACGTCAGTGCCGGAATTTTGGCGCTGTATTCTTCCTGGAATTTTGGCGTGTACGTCTGGTTCATCATTAATCCTTTTCTTTCTGGCGCTACTCGCTACTGGTCACATGAAGATTCATCAATGCAGACAGCACTTCTTAAATTTTTTACCGCTGCCACACGGACACGGGTCATTTCGCCCGGGCATATTTTCTGCCCCCTTCACTGGAACAGGCCGGGATGATGCCTCTGACATTCTCACTGACAACCAGTACTGATAAAGTGCCAGTGCAGCAGGCTGAATAAGGGAAATACTTTTCTCAAACTGCTCTCCGGTCATTTTCTCAAGTACAGGAAAATTCTTCTCCACGCCATGAAGAGCGATCACTTCCAGAGAAGGCCGTAACTCACCGGGAAGACCAGACCAGTCATCCAGTGACTTTCCTTTCATATAACCAAAACACCACTCTTCCACAATGGTATATTTTTCCCCCTTTACCTCACGCTCATTGAAAATCGGCTCAAACAGTTCAGGGGCGTCATAAAGGCAACCAGCGATATCGTTCATATGCTGAAAACACAGCCCCACAAAACGCGTCATCTCTTTTTCGGTGGTCCAGCGAGGGTGGTAATCACCTCGCCCCCAGATAGCACTGAGCCAGGTATTAGGGGAAATCGTATTCGGGCCAGAGACAACCGCCGTCAGGAAGCCATCCAGCTCAGAGAAACAGAGTACAGAGTCATCATTGCCGTATTTCAGCAACACCTCTTCCAGCCAGTCGATTTCCCGGTCAATCAGCGGCCCGCTTTTCGTCAGTTTCATACGGCAACCGCCTCATCCACTTTCACCCGACGTTTCCCGGTCAGTAACTGCTGCATCAGCGCTTTTTTCTCGTCTTTGAGGCAGGCGAGTTTTTTCTCCAGGATGGAGATTTCAGCATCGGCAGCGGACAGGACGGAGGCGATTTTTTGTTGTTCTAATCTTTCAGGTATAAAGACTTTGAAAGTTTTGATATCTGTAGTCGATATACTTGCTTGGTTTACAGCACTTTTGGCATAAGTTTTAGCATATTTTTTTCCAACTTGTGAATTTAGAAGATGGAATAAAAACAAACTGTTATTTTGCATTTTGGTTCTGAGAAGGAGAAGATTCATACCATGATAAAGGGGTTTATCATCATTAAAATATGCCACTCGACCTATATGTTCCAAGCTATTAATATGACTATATAGGATATCGCCTAAATTGAGTTTGAAGCGTCTGGTGTTATCACAATCAGGTGCCCAGCCCACTTTTTCAAAGTTAACTCTACCAGTAGAGATGGTTTCAATACGAGTAACAGGTAATCCGTCCAAACTGTTGGCATCATAAGTAAGTCCATTACTCACTTTTTCGAAAACATCTCCAAGTTCAACTTGTTTCCACTCCCTACTAAACCTCACCCCATTCTCATCCAGCAACCGTTTATTCCCGGTAAGCAATTGTTGCATCAGGGCTTTTTTCTGCCGCTGACTATTGGCGAGCAGCTTTTCCGTCACTGAAATCGCGTTATCCCAGGTTGACAGGATTTGGGCGATTTTCTTTTGCTCAACGATAGGAGGGAGCAACAAAGGCATTTTTTCAAGGGATGCTTTGTTTAGCTTGTACCTACCCGCCCCTTGCCGACTCAAGAAACTGAAAATGTCCCTATGCATAAAATAGTAGTAAAACCATTCTCTTGAGGCCTCTTTCGTTCCTTCAATAATATGAGCATGGTTATTAACTGTACATTTCCCATCCACCAACTGCGTCATTGAATGTTTTTCAAACTTCAGGAAGTGATCACCATCTTCTCCAATCAAAGCATAACTTCCATCTTGTTCAAAAGTGCCAATATAACCTTGGATCTTAGTCGGTCCGTAATAAGGATAGTTGCCCGGACTCATACTACGTTCTTCTTCGCTAATCGGCTTCCGTAAGTTATTACGGATGCAAAACGCCTTACCTACATAAGTGAATTGCCACCCGTGAGGCACGCTTTTAATTCTTGCCTGCATCAATTCTAGTTGATTTATCTCGTAATTAAACGCCATAACCCAACTCCTTCAGATAACCTGCCATCTCTGTTTCCAGTTTCGCCAGTTCCGTTTTCAATTCCTCCCGCTCAGCGCGAACGTCCAGCAAATCGATCTCTTCCTCTTCCTCAAAGGTATCAACATAACGAGGGATATTGAGGTTATAGTCGTTGTCCTGAATCTCCTTCAGGCTGGCAAGATAGGCGTATTTCTCGACGTTATCGCCATCACGGTAGGTCTTGACGATTTTCTTAATGTTTTCTTCGCTAAGCTGGTTCTGGTTTTTACCTGCCTTGAATTCACGGCTGGCATCGATAAACAGCACCTTGTCATCAACTTTCTGCTTTTTGAAAATCAGAATCGCAGCAGGAATCCCCGTACCGTAGAACAATTTCTCTGGTAGACCAATCACCGCATCCAGCAGATTTTCATCAATCAGTTTCTGCCTAATTTTGCCTTCGCTGGAGCCACGGAACAGCACACCGTGTGGCACCACCACGCCCATACGGCCAGTTCCCGGTTTCAGGGTTTCGATCATATGCGAGATAAAAGCGTAATCTCCTTTAGTCTTCGGCGGTACACCGCGACGAAAACGGCCAAACTTATCGTTCTCGGCCTCGTCATGGCCCCACTTATCGAGGCTGAACGGTGGGTTAGCGGTCACGATATCAAACAGCATCAGGTCGCCATTTTTATCGAGCAGCTTCGGGTTACGAATGGTATCGCCCCACTCGATTTTATGGTTGTCTTCCCCGTGCAGGAACATATTCATTTTCGCCAGCGACCACGTAGAACCGATCGCTTCCTGACCGAACAATGCATAGTTACGACTATCATGCCCGGAGACAATTTTACGCCCACACTTCATCAATAATGAACCGGAACCACAGGCTGGATCGCAGATGGTATCACCCGGTTGCGGATCGAGCAGTTCTGCAATCAGGTCCGAAACTTCCGGCGGGGTATAGAACTCCCCGGCTTTCTGCCCACCGCTGGCGGCAAAGTTTTTGATCAGGTATTCGTAAGCATTGCCGATAACGTCCAGCGTACCGACACGACTCGGCTTCAGGTTGAGATCTTCACCGGCGAAGTCTTCCAGTAGCTGACGCAGGATGGTGTTTTTCTGTTTTTCTTCGCCAAGACGATCGGTGTTAAACGAAATATCCTGGAACACGCTTTTCCCGGCATCTTTCAGTTTGGTGCCGTTGGCTTCTTCGATGGCATGCAATGCCTGATCGATACGCTCACCGTTACCCGGCTCATGACGGCGCTCATAAAGTGCGTAAAAACTGGCGCTTTTCGGCAACACAAAGCGCTCATTCGCCATCATGGCTTCAATCAGCTCCGGCGCATCACCATACTGTTCTTTATAATCATCATAGTGATCCTGCCAGACATCTGAAATGTACTTGAGGAACAGCATGGTAAGGATAAAGTCTTTATAGGTGTCAGCACTGATGGTGCCACGGAACGTATCGCACGCGGCCCACAGGGCTTTGTTGATCGTGTCCTGACTGATTTTGTCGTTCATGAATCATCCTGGTATGAAGAAAAGCTAGCGATGCAGGGCTTTGCATCCTAAAAAATTGTGGTAAATGATACCTCAAGAAACGCCCCTGGACACACCTGAATCACAGTATCTTTACGGGAATTGTCCACCTGATACCGACAGATGACTTACGGATGCCCTTATGCTTACAAGCTTGTAAATTCTAATGATATTAGCAGGATAGACTCAATGTAAACTATGGTGTAAAACTGCCGTTGGGGTAATGTTATACTCCCTTAACTCTCACCAGCCGCCCTACTCGGCATTGCATCACAAGGGGCTTAACTATGTTCGAAACTTATCTGGGCCTTACCAACCGCGACGCCAAAAATGCCAGTCTTCTCGAAAAGTATCAGCCGGATATTGACGCCCTGTGTGAACGCTTCTCTAAAGAAGGCTTGCTAAATTTGATGACCGTAACTGATCAAAATAACGACAGGCAGATGAAACCCGCCAGTGGGATAGTTGATGTCATCAGCTCATTGGCCGAAAACTCTAATCAGATTAGTTTTTTTCAGGATGTGGCTATTCTGAAAGAATGGTGCACGCAACAAAGCCGGGAATTTTATCAATTAGCACTAAAGATTTATGCTGATGAATCAGAGTATCAGAATAGAATACCTGGAAGAGTAATAAGACGGATAAAAAAATTCATAGACAGGGGATGGGCTAATGATCATATTCCCCACCCTCTTTTACGTTCTTTTCTGAATGTACTGGATGATATGCAGGATCCCCATACCTTCCATGATTATCCTGACAATAAAACTGGCATTAATACATTCAATAAATTCGTAGAAGAACATCCTAAAGCAGTCACTGAGTATTTAACTTCTGAAATCTGGTTGAATAGCATTCCCAAAGACCTGCTCCTTAAGGCTAAGAGCCGCAACGAACGTGAGAACGTTGGAATGTGCAATAAATGCAAGGAGCGTGAGGAACGCATGCGAGTTTCCTGGCTGGTATTCTCTATTTTTTGTGCAAAAAATTATTTTCATTTAATCATTTCAACTCTTGATTCCATGCAGCGCAAAGATATTATATGTACCACTAAACTTCATCATCATAAGATGATTCCGTTAATTACATTAGCGATACTACCTTATATCGTAATGGTCCCTGTCATATCAAAAAACCAATACAACATTACGATTACCTGTCCTGATGAATTCATTGTAAAAAATGTGATCCCGTTCGGCAAAGCCAATTTGACAGGCTATAAAAAAGATACTGAACAACTCTTTCGTAAGCTCTATATTTATATAGCTTTGCTCATCAACCCGAAATGGGCTCCTACCGCTAATGAATTAATCTCTTTTCTTAAAGGTAGCAACGAGAAAATAACAGGATCACTTAATTTTAAATCCACATCCAGAAATCTCAACTCGAAAACCAATAATATAAGCTCACTGGGCAGGACCGAATATACAAAAAAACTGCTCAAAAGGGCGAAAAACAAATAAGCACAGAAGCAATGACTGTATAGAACGGTGCACGTCATTGCCTGCTTTGTCATTTTTACTTACCAGACCTCTCTCCCGTAAAAATTCACACGATGAGCTGTGAAAGCCATACAGATGATTATTGTGTATTTTTCCTTGAAAATTTACAGGAGAGATACAATGCCCATTATCGATATCCGCTTCAGCCATAAATCACTGTCTCAGCTACCTCATCCACCTGCCGGGTGTCAGGAATACCGCGATACTTTGTGTCCCCATCTCAGGGCACTCGTATATCCAAAACGGATCACACTCGCCCTTCGCTGTACAATTAAAAACAAACGCATCTACGAAACCCTCGGTACTTTCCCTCTTCTCAGTGTGGATGCTGCCCGTCAATACGTTCAACAACTGCTGACTGATAAGCACCGGCTTCAAATGCAATCACATTCGCATACTATTGAGCATGCTGTTAATAGCCTGTGGCTTCCTGATATGCGCTTGTATAAAAAAAGCCCCCAGTCTGAACTTTCCAAACTCCATCGCTATATCCTGCCCAGTTGGGGTAGCCGCCAGCTGCACGATATTACTGCTGGCGAAATAGAGTTGTATGCTGCATCCCTTCGAGAACAATTGCGCCCGGCAACCATCAACCGCATTCTGGCCATTCTGTCAAAAATATACACTCTTGCTGTCAGAGCCGGTTGGATCACCCACTCCCCAATGGGGCACGTTCGCTATCTTAAAGAAAATAATATTCGCTATCGCACCCTTTCTGACACCGAGATCCGGTTATTTATAGACGCTGCAAAAAACCTGCAAACCCCGGCCGCCGATGCGATCCTACTTGCGCTCTATACCGGCATGCGTATTGGTGAAGTCTGTACGTTGAATTGGGATTATTGGTACCCTGACCAGAATCAGCTGATCCTGCCCGATACCAAATCGGGGCACCCGTTTACCTGCCCACTTGCAACTCCTGCCTTTAATCTGATTCGAAAACAACAACAACTGGCACTCAGTACAACGTATATCTTTCCGCAAATTACAGATACCACCAGACCACTGGGTTATCCGCGTGGAACCTTTTCCCGTATATGCCGGGATGCTGGAATAAGTGGTTTACGTATACATGATCTCCGCCGGACCTTTGCGACTCGTGTGCTGCACGAAACCGGTGACATCGACATGACCTCCCGCCTGCTGAATCATCATTCGCTCTCGGTCACCCGGCGTTATGCTTTCCACAACACCACGGCAATGCAGAGCATTGCCAGTCAGGTTATTGATAAATATGAGTAAAAACTTTAGTTCAATAAGAAAAAATATTGACGATATGAGCTGTGAATGAAATTGGTTAGCTGTGCGCATATCGTTGATGTGCGCACTGCTGCCAGGCCCGGCAGCAAGTTGCAGGACCGAATAACCGGTTCAATAAACCCGAGAACAGGAAGCACAACTCATGTATATCAACTCCAGGCAACTTGCCGCCCGCTGGGGTATTTCACCCAGCACGATTGCCAGCGACATCACCCGTAACCCGACCAAGCTCCCTCCGTTTATCCGACTGGGTCGAGCCATCCGCTTTCCCATAGCTGAGGTGGAGGCCTGGGAACGGCAGCAACTCACGAACATCCAAATTTCACGTTAATAACATTACTTCCTGATAAGGCGAAAAAATTATGACAACCTCAACAACACTCAGCACTGATTACCTGGTGAACTCAAGCGATAAGCTCATCCCTGTCTCTGATGTCAGTGGCATCGGTATCGTTGAAAACCGTCTGTACTTTATTGGCCGGGCAAGCCGCGCACTGCACATTGAGCATTTTGATTCGGACGAGGCTGCGAAAGCCACATTTACCGTCTATGCCAGCATTTTCAAAAGCGGTCTGTCTGACGAGGCTATTTACGAAGGTAATCACTGCATTGCCCGACTGAGATTCGTATACGGCATCAGCCTGTTTCAGAAAGACGAGCAGGCTATCCTGATGCTGATTAACCGCTATGGCGGCACCCTCGTCAGTGAATCAGCCAAATCTGACACTCTTGATGATGCATTTCAGGAACTGGCTACCGCTCTTGGCGGTCGCGAATATGAATCAATGCGCTTCCGTTGGTTACATGCAAATTGCCTTCTCTCCTCGCGACTCCTGCCGATGGTAGAAAAGACCCCGAATGGCGTGGTTATCAAGGTAAACGATAACTTCGTTTCATTCGTCGCGACCATTGATGATGGACATAAAGAGCAACTTTTTGCGGATATTCGCACAGCCCTTGCCTGATTTCCCCTTAATTAGCGGTGTCGATAGTGACACCGCTCACCTGAATAAGAAAAACACTTATGTTTGACATGAATGCACTGCTCGCGAATGCGGCTGGCGTGACGCAATCTGGCTCCAGACCTGCTAAAACACTTGATAGTTTCCCGTTAATACCGCAAAAATCAAAAAAACGGCTGGACGTCAGCAGCCAGTTACATCTTGATATCGGCTTTGACACTGAATACGTCTATAACCCTGCAACAAAACAAAACGACATTCTGTCTTATCAGAGTTATGTCGTGCTGCCTGATGGAACGGGTGTTCCCGGAATCCTGTACCCCGCCAGCGCCCACAAAAAAGATCGCCTGTCGCTGAAAAACTTTCTCGCGAAAACCCTGACGCCGCTATTGAAGAATGAGCAGATTAACGAATGGCCGGGTTCGATTACGCTGTATGCTCATTTCCTGCGGGCTGATGTTGCCTCGTTTTCCGATTTCTGGAGCGATCACAAAATACTGCTGAAAGGAATTCGCAGCACTGTCAGCAGTTTTAAAAATCGCTACGGTATTGATTTTGATGAAGTCGAAACTCGTCGTGAAAAAAACAGCCTAATCATGTTTGATAAACGGACCAGCCCGCCCCGTTGCAGCAATGTGACGTTCACCGATACGTTGTTGATCACGCCGGGTGGGATGGGGCTGGCGGAATGTGGCCAATTACTTGGCCTGCCGAAACTCACCATCCCAGCACCTTATTCAATCAGCGATATGCGCCAGTATTTAAAAGGCGATCGACGCGGTTTCGAAGCTTATGCAGTTCGTGATGCCGAAATTGCCGTGCGCTATGCCTTACAGGTGAAATCGTTCTGCACTGAAAGTCTGATGATTGAGCGCGTCCCCACCACGATTGGTGCGATGGCTGTTTCCCGGTTTCTCAAGACCATTAAGGAAAGCGGCCAGTCTCCTGAAGTCTGTATGGGTACCCGGACAATATCGCAACAGTGCTGGAATCCGGATACTCATGGATTCAGAACGTTAAAATCGACGCAGAGTATACCCGCAAGGGAACTCTATGAGACGTTCGCCATCAACTGCTATCACGGCGGTCGAAATGAGTGCTTTATGATGGGCATCACCCCTGAAAGCCAATGGTATGACTACGATTTGGCAGGCGCATACACCACTGGCCTGTTAGATGTTTTGCAACCCGATTATGACAATCTTTATACGAGCCAAAATCCTGAGGAATTTTGCGGACATACCATGGGATTTGCGCTGGTCAGTTTTCGGTTCCCCGACATGGTACGCTACCCCTGTCTGCCTGTCAGAACCGACCAGTACGGATTGTTTTTCCCTTTGACAGGCGAGTCTTGGGCGACCGCCCCGGAAATAGCCCTCGCACTGTCTCTGGGTGCGGAAATAGCTATTCAGCACGGTATTATAATCCCATGGCGTCAATATAAATCTGATAATGCCTCGTCCCCGACAAAACCAGCAAGCTCCGTGTTTTTACCCTTTGTGCAACAGGTTCGCGAAAATCGTAATCGCCATGATAAAGGGTCTCTGGAGGAGAAATTCTGGAAAGAGATCGGAAATTCTTTGTATGGAAAACTTGCTCAGGGTCTTCACGCAAAGACTGCATTTGATACCGCCCGTGGGCTGAACAGCCCTCTGCCGCCTTCGTCAGTCACCCAGCCATTCTTTGCTGCACATGTCACGGGATTTGTCCGCGCGGTGGTGGGCGAGTTGATGAATACACTTCCCCCGAATACAACCGTGGTCAGTGTGACTACAGATGGTTTTCTGACAGATGCCTCTACCGAGAATATCGATATGTCTGGTCCGTTATCGTCACGTTTTCAGGCGTTATGTGACATTGCGGATCCGGGCTCGTCTATGCTGACCTGTAAACATCAGGTCCGACAACTTGTCGCCATGAAAACCCGGGGACAGTTGACCTATAAAGAACTTGCAGGCTACCCAATCGTACACGCCCGTGCAGGAGTTAAACCCCCTGCTGATATTCCACGCGACGACTATAACCGCTATATGGTGGACCTCTATCTTAACAGGGCTCCGGGTCAGAAGCTTCGCAGGGGCTCTCTCATTTCAACCCGTGACATGTGGTTGAATGAAAGCGACCTTGTCGCCGTTGAATCGGATATCCGGTTAAATCTTGAGTTCGACTTTAAGCGCCAACTGATCGCCCCAACGATGAATGATGGCCATTTGTTGATGTATTCCCGTCCGTGGAATGATATAGCGCAGGCACTTAAGCAACGCCAGCTTTTTGATGACTGGCGGCAGACACATACCCTGAAAGACGAATCCGACTGGGAGGACTGGTGTGATTTTCTCTATTGCAGAAACATTTTTACCCCTCTGAAACTGAAAGTAGGACAAAATCGAAGCGATGACGTCCTTGTTCGCCTTTTCCTGCGGGCCCTGGCTCAATATCAATGGGGGCTTACGCCGGACGACAGAAAGCGACAAACCAGTGTGGAGATAGCTGCATGGCTGGTCGAGGCAGGCTACTCTGTGACACCCAGCGATGTAAAAAATGCAGGTCGGGCTAAGCTCCCACCCATTATCTTTGATTCCCTGACTGCCCGAATGAATCTCCTGATGGACCTTATAAAGCTGGTATATCCCGGCTTCGCATTGCCCTCGGCCGTGTTGTAAATCCTTCACGCTGAATACCTGTTTGCTAAGCCCACTCTCCCTGTCGTGGGCTTTACTGTTTGGGGGTAATGAGGCACTGGTAATAAAGCTGCTTCCCGCAACCACCACAACATGGACAGGTTGAGTCCACAAAAACCATACAGAAAATATATCACTGAATTTTATGGTTTTTATTTTTTAGAAATCCTGCTTCAGCCTGGACTCATCTTGTCCAGCACCCTGCTGAAAATATCCTTCCAGCTTCAATTGATTGGATGCCTGAATGGATAAGCATGACAAACTTGGGTATCGCCTTGGATTGATACTGACTCGCCTTAACAACGGTGAATCAGTCACGGTGAGTGGGCTCGCTGAAGAGTTTAATGTCTGTGATAAGACCATCCGGCGTGACCTTACGCAGCGACTGGCTTATCTCAACCTTCTTCGCAGTGGTAAGAAATATCATCTTCCCGTTGGTGTTCTGGGACAGCGCAGCAATACTGACTTGCGCCGCTTTACGTGTATTCTGGGTATTGAAGGGTTATTTCCACGCTGGGATGACCGCCTGTTAGGCATATTGCTGGGCAATGCCGAAAATAATCCGTTTCTGATCAAACAGCGTCCCTACGAAAATTGTGGGGTTTTTATGTCTACGTTGAATACATTGTCAGACGCGATTCGCGGCAGCAAAAAAATAAGCTTTATGTATAAAGCGAAAAGTTACAGCGCCATTGAACCCTATCGTCTCGTCAGTGACAGAGGGATCTGGTATCTCGCTGCCATTGAGGGAGGAGTGCTGAAAAGTTTCGTCATTTCAGCGATGAAACAGGTTCTCCCCAGTAACATGTCATTTGCCATGTCGCCGGAAATTCATCTGCAAATCGAGAATGCGGAAAGTATCTGGTATGGCGCAGAGCTTACTGAAGTACTGATGTCAGTTTCTGCACGTGTAGCCCCGTGGTTCTTGCGCCGCGCGCTGTTGCCGGGTCAGGAAATTATTCACACTTCCGCAAGCGGTGATTTGCTCGTGATTTCACGGGTGGCTCACTTCGGCCAAATTATCCCTCTCATCAAATACTGGATGCCCGAGGTTGAAGTTCTAAAACCAGCATCGATTCGTAATCAGGTTACGCAAGACATACGCCTTGCCCTGAAACGATACGAGCAGAATGAAAGTACGGAATCAACCGGAGATACCTCTAATGAATAAAGATGAAAAAGCGCTCGAGAATTTTTTCGAAAACATAGCAACGGACTTACTCAGCGGTCTTCTTGACGCCAATGATAATGAACAGAATGCGCATCTTAAAGCCTGGCTTGACGCGCCATTCAATGTAGTTCCCGAAAACCTACTCAGGCATGCCGAGATGATTTGCAATCACTTCAGTGCTGGTGAAAACGGTCATTTGTTAATGCACGGTATTGATGATCAACTGGCCGCAATGAACCTTTCCCGCAAGGAACGCTTCAGCCCTATGAAAAAAGGGATCGTCGGTTACGCGGCACCCCGTGATCTGGAAAAAGTGAATGCCTTGCTAAAAGTAATTATTTCTTATTACGAGTGTGCGTTAATTAAAGCGAGAATGGAGAATGGTGCTCAAGATGAATAATACAGAAACTAAAAATCGAAATCCTGTGAAGGATGCTCTTGAAATATTACCTGAAAATATCAGGGACAGTATTGCCCGACGCATCAATGACGTTATCAGTTATGAGCCGGTCATTGGCATTATGGGAAAGACCGGAGCCGGGAAGTCCAGCTTATGTAATGCGATTTTTAAGGGTGATATTTGTGCAGTCAGCGATGTCGCCGCCTGTACCCGTGAAACGCAGGAAATGCGCATCCAGTTTGGCAAACGCTCAGTGCGGTTGATTGATATTCCGGGTGTGGGCGAAAATGCTGAGCGTGACGCTGAATATGAACAACTTTATCGTGATCTGTTACCACAGCTGGATCTGGTTCTCTGGGTGATTAAAGGCGATGATCGCGCCTTTTCTGCGGATGAACATTTCTACAAAAATGTGCTGGCCCCTGCTGGCGGTGAGGCTAAAACACTGTTTGTGCTTAATCAGGTCGACAAAATTGAGCCATTCCGTGAGTGGGATGTTGACAACGCCCGGCCTTCTCCATCCCAGATGCAAAATATCCTCGATAAAGAAGCATATATCACACAGCGATTTGGGTTTACTGACCATCCGGTGATCGCTGTCGCCGCCAGTGAGG
This sequence comes from Citrobacter sp. C13, assembly GCF_014596815.2. Classification (NCBI taxonomy): domain Bacteria; kingdom Pseudomonadati; phylum Pseudomonadota; class Gammaproteobacteria; order Enterobacterales; family Enterobacteriaceae; genus Citrobacter; species Citrobacter sp. C13. The sequence goes on along the minus strand of NZ_CP115024.1, from coordinate 1,945,263 downwards.
GATACAATGTGACCCATTTGGTGGAGGCAATGGTTCGTGCGCTCCCAAAGCACGCTCAAAGCGGCGTCGCTTCTCAGGTGAGAGACGAGCACAAAACCCGTACAGTTACAGAAGAGGCAACGGAAGGATTTGGTGATACCGTTGATCGCGTTCTTGATGATATTATTGATAATACCCTGCCAGCGCCTTTGCGCGTGGTGGTGAAAGCTGCCAAAAAAGCTGTAGTCAGTGGATTGAAAAAAGCCTGGAACTGGATCTTTGACTAACATCGCTAAAAAAAGTAACGGGAGCAGCTGCTCCCGAATTGTTTACACCTCGTTATTCATCAGAATTTTACAATCCCTGCTTTAATTGCAAGACGGACACATTTATTAGCCTCCTGCATAATGACGTCCTGCGGATATCTGTTCACTTCCCTATACCCATCAGATTTAGCCATACTGCCTTCCATTCCGGCATTATCAAGAATGGCCTTCCAGGCATCCCGAACTTTCTTTGAGTCTTTTTCACCTACGCCACCGGAGAGCGTTCCAAATAGCTCTTTGGCATTGCTGTTGAGATTTTTGTATTCCGCTGCATTTGGATCCAGTAACATCGCCATTTGGGTTGACTGGCGGGTTGCTTCATAACAACGTCCTGCTGTATCAAGCGAAACAGAAGCGGCTATTGAGGTGACAGGTATAATGGCCACAAGACTTCCCGTAATTATATTTTTCATATCATGATTATCCACTTAGGTGCGCGAAGTTATCTGTTCTGGCTACTTTCTGTTTGATGGGGTTTGGTAGAATGCTACACACTTATCTGCAAACGCTGCCTGCTGGTATGCCCGAGGCAGATCATTCTCCAGCGCTATGGTATTTTCATTAATCGACTCTTCGTCAACGCCATAACGCTGTAGCTCTCCTCCCAAATATTCATAAATTTCAGCTGTAAGTTTTTTATCTGACTGCATGAGTTGCCTGTTTGTATTGTCCATCACAAGATAACAGGCCACACGATTATTTACCTGAACAAGCCCGGCATGCGCCTGTGACAGAAAACCTGTGAACAACATAGCCACAATTATTTTTCTTTTCATCCTACATCCTTAATTAATGGGATTTATTTGGTTCATTTCAGAGCCTAATGCAATGCGAGGACAGGTTATGTCCATGTAGAGAAAATTATTTGCATATTCCTTGCCTGACTCGATCTCTTATCAGGGGAGCCAACTTCACTTTCCCGGGAGAAACTGTTTCAGTTACTGTTTCAACCCTCAATAAGTCCCGTCGCCCTGTCCGACGGGAAACCGAAAACTGCTGGCAAATATCATTAACCGACAGAGAATTACCGGTATAGAGCTGGAGCAATATCCACCCCAGTCTTTCAGCGATCTTCTCGCCTCGTGACTGACGCATCATGGGTACCTTTATGGTTTCGTTTTAACAATCCATCGGACAATTCATCACCTAACATGCTGTAATTTCGATATTCTTTATGCGGTGTAAAACTGCCGTTGGGGTAATAGAGTAATCGTTATCACCATGTCACTGATGAATGCGCCATTTAGGGCTAAACCACGAGGGATCTGAGATCCCCCGCGTCTGCACATGTTTATGCGAACGGTCCGGTACAACCAGTATCATCATCATGCTGCGATGTACTGCGCATGAAGAGGATTACAAAGATGCCCGTTTTCTTCCTGTTCATAACAGGTCAACAACTTTCCACAGTTACCGTTACCCGGTAAATCCCCATAGACAGGTAATCCATAAAATTACCCTCCCATAAGGACCAGAGTTCATTCCTCTCTGCCGCCAGTGAAATATCCCCAGCCAGATAATGGAAGACGTATTGACCTGACCAACAAAAGTCCATTTCCTTTTCCAGCTCCGGATAGACTCGTCCCATGTAACTAAAGTCTGTGACATAATCGAAATACCATTCGTTATCCTGGCGGATGAACCGCATTTCAACCGGATGAAATCCGCCGGATTCTGCACTGTAGTCCGGGTCACGAAAATTAATGACTACTGCCCTGACCGATGTTTGCTGAGATTGTTCTGCCAGAAGCGTAACGATGTGCTGCTGAAATAATTTAGTGACAGGCAGCGTTAATCCTGCCTGTTTTAAGGCATACTGGGTTTGCATAATAGATTTTCCTGTAAAAGGTGAGTAGAGGTGTGTAGTAGTTTCTGGTTGTATAACAGTTCTGGTAAAGAATTAATTCTTCGCAATCCTTTCTCAATCGCCAACCTTACCGAGTGTTTTAAGACGCGCCCGCCAGTCAGCATATAAAACATGCGTAAACAACTTCTCAGGGTGCGCCTCAAGCAGACATATATCCGGGGAGCGTAAAACAGCAGCCAGAAAACCGGCATTATTGGCACTTGCTCCTTTAAATAATGATCTGAATACGCCTGATGTGAAGCCCGTTGTCGGTTGAACTTCGAGTACACTTTCAATCTTAGAAAGTGGGACCCAGTCTTTAGAGAACAATCCACCGCTGCCATTTGCCATGAGACGCAGGTAAAGTTCATTATCCGTTTCAGACATAGCCAGTTGCCATGTCAGAATACCGCTGGCTTTAGGGCTGATTTTTTCCGCCTGACCTGATTCAATTAGCAGCTTATAACTCTCTTCAGGTAATATTTGGCCATCTTCAGTGATACCTTTTTCAATATCACTTAAATCATTATTTAACTCCAGCTTCTCGTGTTCATTATTATTTTTCTCTAACTTTGATTTTCTCATTTTCATCTCCTGGTTTTAATCTGATTTACAGACGGGATTCCGCCATAGACATTAATTTATCAATCCCGCCCAGAGGACAATTGGGATGAAACAACAGATAAATACCATTTCCATTATCTTCTGTAATTGATAGCATCAAGTAATATTCATCTGTCAGATGGACCACGAACTCAGGGTTTGCAATTAAATGATAAATTACATCCAGTACTTGTCGTTTAATATCTTCGGGAACATCACCGGGTTCAATGTACATTAATGTTACTCCGACCTCTCCCCAGAAATTCATTGCAGAAGATTCATCATCAAATGGGAGTATCAGCTCTTTTCTCAGGACAGTCATAACTGAATCGGGAAGAAGGAGCGACGGCAGGTCTTGCCAGTTCGAGATAAATTTCATTGAATAATCCTCATAAACAAAAAACCCGATACGTTTTAAGTATCGGGGTTACACAGACAGGGTAAAGAATCTGGAATTGCCTTCAGGCGTCATCTATATTCTTTCATAATATCCACAATCCTTGCAGATAAGCACTGGCGCATTATTTCTTTCACGCTGTTTAAGGAATCCAAATAGACGCTGTATCGCCCTGATGATTTCTTTAAGCAATTCTGGTAATTGCTCCGGGCTAATATAACCGGATGTCGATGTCAGAAACCGGTCATCGCGAGTCACCTTTGCTATATTTCCGGCAGTTTCTGTGACTGTATTCCGACTACCGCACTTAGGGCACTTTAACGGCATAATCATTCTCCACGTTTAAGAGACGCAAAAATCACTGTTCTTTACTGGTAGCTACGGGGGGTAAAAGAAGGTCGGTAACACCCTGCCCGGTCTGACGCATTCGCTCTGGTGTCAGTTTTGCGTAGCGCTCCGTACTCTGAATACTGGCATGCGCAAGCTGGGCTTTAACGTCATACAGACTGTACTGTCCGCTGGAGACAAGTAATGATGCGACGGAATGGCGCGTAGTGTGGAAACAGACTTCACTTTTATCTATCCCGCACTCTGCCAGTATTTTTTCATAGGCCCACCGGGGTTCTGATATTGGTTTTCCATTATCTTTTACGGCAAACAGATAGGGGTTGCTGCCAGCCCGTGGGATCGAATCAATAATGGATAATGCAACATCACTGAGATACACAGTTCTGCTGCGACCATTCTTAGTATAAGGAATGAATAACGACCTGTTATCCCGATCAATATGTTTGTGCATGACATTCAGCATTTCTGATTTGCGTGTACCGGTTAACAGCAGCATGGCTATCAGTCCCCCGGCTGCCTTATTGGGGTATCGTGCCGCAGCGTCGAGGATCCTTCTGATCTCATCGGCGTCAAAAAAGCGCGTCCGCTGATTATTCTCCTTCAGCAAAGGGATCTTATCGGCTTCATTCTTCTCCAGGACATCCTGTCGTAGCGCATAACGCCCCATAGTTTTCAGAATAGCCAGTGCCCTGTTACAGGTAGACGGTGCATACTGCTGGCCGTGAATACGACCCTCAAGCATGTCGAAAAGCAACTGCTGGACTTCCCGGGCCCGAAGGTCGCAGTAACGTATCTTCCCCAGACGAGGTTCAATGTATTGCGTGAAACGCTGAACATCCTTATCCCAGGACTTTTTATGGCGCTTGATGAACGGAACATAGGTCAGGTGAAAAAACTCACTAAGCGTTGGCATCGCACGATAATTATCGCGCTCTGCCTTGGGGTCATTTCCCAGTGCAATCGCCTCCTTGTGACGACGGGCTATCTGACGGGCTGTCCCCACATCAATTTCAGGGAATCTGCCAATACTGATACTTTTTTTGGTACCGTGGAATGTGTAGCGCAGGAGGAAACGTTTGTTACCCGTTCGACCTGAGAGGCATTTGAGGCCAATGACCTCGGTATCAGATACCTCAAGCTCTGTAGATCGGGTATCTGTGTTTGCCGGAAGGGCTTTGATGGATGAATTGGTGAATCGGAAGGATTTTTGCATATTTATCCTCATGTATCTGATTGATATCATGGAGATAATATATATCTGAAGGTGTTTTTATTACGGGGCAGGATTGAAGAATGGAAAGGCTATTAGACGCGTACAAACGGATATTACAGGAAGTTGACGCCCAGTCATTTAACCTGAATGAAGATAAATACTCAGGCGTCTTTTTACCCGTGCCGTTTGAAGAATACTGGCATTCACCGGTAAAAATCATGCTGGTTGGACGTGAAACCGCTGGCTGGAATACGCTGAATGGTAAGAATACGATATCACGGGTGTTGGGACTTATGCCTGACGTCACCATCGGGCAGGTGGTTGAAGAAGCTGTAGATCGTTACAGGAAACATCTTCCGGTACAAAATGATGGCACCACCAACCTCAAATCACGTAGCCGCTTCACGCAATATCATTTCAGGCTGGCCCGGGAGCTTAATATTCTTCCCCAGGCAATCGTGTATGCCAATCTACTGGCGTGGGATTACGACGGACTGACCCCTCTCAATCGCCCTCAAAATGAATTGCAGGAAGTCATATTAGCCTCGCTGAAGCTGCTGGCGGTACAAATTAAACACCTTGAGCCTGATTTCATCATCTTTGCATCCGGAGCCCGGAGAACAGACTACATCATAAAACAGGTGCTTACTGAGCTGGGCGGCTATGAGACTTCTTCAGTCATTCCGGGGAAGCTATGGGAGTTCAAAACAGGTAATGCAATCTGTTTCAGAATTGCCCATCCACGGGCTATGCGCGGACACCAGAAGTACAGAGATGAGGTGATTGCACGAATTAAGCAACTTTGTACTCAGGGTGGCTAGAGCATTACAGCTTGCTCAGCAGGCCCCCCTTCCCGGAAGCGTACCGGAAAACAGGCAAAGCGGCCTGGTTCTCTATGCTGGAGGCGACACGTTCGATTCGGCATTGCCGGGCTGAAGATTGCAGCTCATCGCACCCCGTGAGCACAGGATATGCACAGGACATGAATTTCAGGCACAAAAAAAACCACCCGGAGGTGGTTTCACGACACTGCTTATTGCTTTGATTATTCTGATGTTTCCCATGGTACCCGGAGTGGGACTTGAACCCACACAGCGCGAACGCCGAGGGATTTTAAATCCCTTGTGTCTACCGATTCCACCATCCGGGCTCGGGAAGAAATTGGAGGCGCGTTCCGGAGTCGAACCGGACTAGACGGATTTGCAATCCGCTACATAACCGCTTTGCTAACGCGCCGAAATCTTCTGGCTTTACAGCCAACATCCGCTATTGCCGATGTCTTAAATTTGGAGCGGGAAACGAGACTCGAACTCGCGACCCCGACCTTGGCAAGGTCGTGCTCTACCAACTGAGCTATTCCCGCATCACCAAGTAACTTTGTTAATCACTTGATTTTGTTATCGTCTGGCAATCAGTGCTGCCGTTCGATGCGTTGCATTCTACTTACCTGACGCAATGAGTCAACGATATTTTTCACCACTGACGATCGTTTGCTGAAATTTGCGTCGAAACGATCACTGATCAAGCAAATCTCCACGCGCAGCGCTCAAATACTGGAACATTGACCACAAAGTCAGTATCGCGGCGACGAAGAAAAGTGCGATCCCAGCATACTCTACCCAGATATTTGGACGCCACAGCAGCCAGGCCAGAGCAGCCATTTGCGAAGTGGTTTTCACTTTACCGATCCAGGATACGGCTACGCTGCTGCGTTTACCCAGTTCGGCCATCCATTCACGCAGTGCAGAGATGATAATTTCACGCGCAATCATTGTTGCGGCAGGAAGCGTCACCCACCAGCTGTGGTAATGCTCTGTCACCAGGACCATCGCGATTGCCACCAGCACTTTATCAGCGACCGGATCGAGGAAGGCGCCAAAACGCGTGCTTTGGTTCCAGCGGCGCGCCAGAAAACCGTCAAACCAGTCAGTGACCGCTGCGATACAGAAGATCAGCGCACAAACAAAGGGAGCCCAGGTGAATGGCAGGTAAAAAGCCAATACAAAGAATGGGATCAGGATGACGCGAAACAGCGTGAGCAACGTAGGGATATTAAATTGCATATGACGGATAACTATCTGTTGTCAGTGAAATTACCCCTATGTTGCTACAGAGGGCCTAATGTTTCAACGAGTAGAAGATCTTTTCTGCCAGAGCTTGCGAAATACCCGGCACTTTTGCAATTTCTTCGATACTTGCGTTACGAAGGCCTTGCAAACCTCCCATATATTTCAACAACATCTGGCGACGCTTTGGCCCGACACCTTCGATGGTCTCAAGCGTACTGGTGCTTTTCACTTTCGCCCGCTTTTTACGATGCCCGCTAATCGCATGATCGTGAGATTCATCGCGGATATGCTGGATAACGTGCAATGCAGGCGAATCCGGCGGCAAACTAAAGCCCTCACCTTCCGGCTCAAAGAACAGCGTTTCCAGACCGGCTTTACGATCGGCCCCTTTTGCCACCCCCAGCAAGAGTGGGTGCTGTTTGTCCCAGGGAACGTCCAGCTCAGCAAAAACGGCTTTCGCCTGCCCCAGTTGGCCTTTACCACCATCGATCAATATGACGTCCGGAATCTTACTTTCTTCAATCGCCTTCCCGTAACGCCGACGTAAGACCTGATTCATCGCCGCATAATCATCACCCGGCGTAATACCGGTAATGTTGTAGCGGCGATATTCTGCGCGAAGCGGGCCATTGGCATCAAAGACCACGCAGGAGGCTACCGTCTGCTCACCCATCGTATGGCTGATGTCGAAGCATTCCATACGCTTCACCGCAGGTAACTTCAATACCGATGCCAGCGCCGTCAGACGTTGCGTAATCGTCGACTGCTGAGAAAGTTTTGTGGTGAGCGCCACTGCCGCGTTGGTCCGCGCCAGCTTGAGATAACGTGCGCGATCTCCTCGCGGTTTCGTCTGCACGTTAATCTTTCTGCCGGCCAGTTCAGACAGAGAGTCTGCCAGCAGGGTTTTATCGCTAAGATTAAAATCGAGCAGGATTTCCCCGGGTAAGGTACGCATCTGGCTCCCCTGCAGATAAAACTGCCCGACAAAGGTTTCGACGACCTCGCCGAGTTCCGTGCCACCGGGTACTTTCGGGAAATAGCTGCGGCTGCCCAGCACTTTACCCTGGCGAATAAACAGAACGTGCACACAGGCCATACCGGCGTCAAACGCCACGCCAATGACGTCCAGATCGTCTCCGTTATTAGAGACAAACTGTTTTTCTGTCACGCGGCGTACGGCCTGGATTTGGTCACGAATGCGCGCAGCCTCTTCAAATTCGAGATTTTGGCTGGCCTTTTCCATGCGGGCGATCAGCTGCGTTAATACCTGATCGTCCTTTCCGGACAGAAACAGACGAACATACTCGACCTGCTGAGCATACTCTTCCTCACTCACCAGACCCGCAACACACGGACCAAGACAGCGGCCAATCTGATATTGCAGACAAGGCCGAGAACGGTTGCGATAAACGCTGTTTTCGCACTGGCGGATAGGGAATATTTTCTGCAACAGCGCCAGCGTTTCACGCACCGCATAACCGTTAGGGAACGGTCCAAAGTACTCGCCTTTGGCATGCTTTGCCCCGCGATGCATCGCCAGACGCGGGTGGGTATCGCCGCTAAGGAATATAAAAGGGTAGGATTTATCATCGCGCAGCAATACGTTATAGCGCGGCTGATACAGCTTGATGTAGTTGTGCTCAAGCAATAACGCTTCGGTTTCAGTGTGCGTTACCGTGACATCAATCTGCTGGATTTGCGCGACCAGCGCTTCGGTCTTGCGTGACGCAAGATTACTACGGAAGTAGCTGGAAAGCCTTTTTTTCAGGTCTTTCGCTTTCCCGACATAGATAACCGTCCCGGCGGTATCATACATACGATAGACGCCGGGCTGACTGGTCACGGTTTTCAGGAACGCTTTGGCATCAAACTGATCGGTCACTGGCTTGTTAATGTCTCCGCATTACACAGGCCATGGCGAATTGCCAGGTGAGTCAGCTCTACATCGCCGTGAATGTTTAATTTACTGAACATTCGATAGCGATAGCTGTTCACCGTTTTAGGACTAAGATTCAGTTGCTCTGAGATCTCATTGACCTTCTGACCTTTGGTGATCATCAGCATAATCTGCAACTCGCGTTCAGACAAACTGGCAAACGGGGTTTCCGTTTTCTCAGGCTCAATCTGGCTGAGCGCCATTTGCTGAGCGATATCGGAGGCAATATAACGCTGCCCGGAATAAACCGAACGAATCGCACTCACTACTTCCTGGGGGGCGGCGCCTTTGCTGAGATACCCTGCCGCCCCTGCCTGCATAACTTTTGCAGGTAATGGGTTTTCGGTGTGTACCGTCAGCATGATCACTTTAATGTCTGCAGTGGAACGCGCAATTTTGCGGGTTGCTTCCAGACCGCCAATACCGGGCATATTCATATCCATCAGCACAACGTCAACGGAATTTGAGCGGCACCATTTTACCGCATCTTCACCGCAGCACGCTTCGCCGACAACTTTTATGCCTTTTATATCTTCCAGAATGCGTCGTATCCCTGCGCGCACCAGTTCGTGGTCATCAACAAGAAAAACGTTGATCAAAGGAATATCTCCAGAATAGGGATAACGCTACCGATAGTTAATCGGTCCTATGTTAACGGGTTTTATCTCAACTTTGAAATGTAAAAAACGCCCGACTTTCGATTTTGCTCTCGTTTTTGGAAATTAGATTGTACGACGAGTGGAAACTTTCAGTCCTGACAGCCTTCTGCCACGGTTATATCTGCATAGCTGTTTCAGAATAGTGACAAAAAATTCATATTCCCCCGCTGAATGCAAAATAGGCAGTCAAAGTTGTAACAATAATTAACGAGGAAAATACTCGAAATAAACAACATGTGGAGAAAATATATGCACTGCAACATATTGTTTATTTTAATGTCCACAACATTAATCCGCGCAAAAAACAACCACAGATATTTTTAGCCTCGCTTATGGTATACTCCGCCGCCTTAAGATTTGACATCGCACTTTTTCATTGAAACATAACGAGGAAAATAAATGAGTACGCCTGACTTTTCCACTGCTGAGAATAACCAGGAACTGGCCAATGAAGTCACCTGCCTGAAAGCCATGTTAACGCTGATGCTGCAGGCAATGGGTCAAGCCGATGCAGGCCGCGTGATTCTTAAAATGGAAAAACAGCTCGCGCTGATTGAAGATCAATCACAGGCGGCGGTATTTTCCAACACGGTTAAGCAAATTAAACAAGCTTACCGCCAGTAAAAAAGAAACCGGCTGATAGCAATGCTCTCAGCCGGTTTTGCGTCTGACACTCAGAACGATAATTTACTCAGATAAGCCCGGTTGCCGCGGCATAACAGGCTATCTGCGTTTTGTTTGGCGCATTGAATTTCTTTTGCATATTCTTCTGGTGGAAGTTCACTGTATTTTCGGAAATCGACAGAATGATGGCTATCTCTGAAGAGGTCTTGCCCTCGGCCGTCCATTTCAATATTTCCTTTTCCCGCTTGCTAAAGCGCATTTCTGGCGCCATAACCATGTCATCTTCCAGCCGCGTCAGTACAGACAGGCTTTCCCGTACCAGAAGCTGCATCCTGAGCTCCACTTCATCGTTTGCAAAGCGACTATTACGGATACTCGCCCGCGATACCGATAAAAAACCCAACGCCCGATTAGGCAACATTAAGCATTGCGTCATCCCTTTGCGTAAACCGTGATTGCGTGCGGCGTCCCACAAAGGTTGCGCATCGCGAAACAGAGTATCGTTCCAGGGTAAATGCCCCTGACTGAAGTTTTCAGGTTTCAGCACCGGATCAATGGCGAAATAATTTTCGGACTGATAATGCGCCACCCATGCTTTGGGATAGGTCGTATGAAGTGACGTTTTAGGTCGGGTAAAAGGTACCGGATGACGAACACAGAGCGCGTAAAAATCAAACTCTAAGTGCTGCGTCTGTTGCTGTAATTCATTATAGACATCCTCTGCCGCCGCCATTTCCTGAAAGCGTAACAGCATGCTCCGTCGCCAGGTGAAGAAATCATGATCCTGCATACTAAGTGGTAATGCCCCTGAGATTGATAATCATCCAAACATATGAAACAAGCTAACACATAAATGTATTTTATATATGCAAATTATCGGACAAATGAACAATTACTTGAGTATTACTCAACAGCGGAAGGAAGTAACAGAATCAAATGCTAATAATAAAGCAATAATTATAAATAGTTATGCGAAGAGCACTCGCCAGAAACAATCCCAGCGAGCGCTATATGTACTATTTATTGCATCAAAAACTTTTCAAGAAACTGACGGGTACGCGGCTGCTGCGGATGCGTGAATAAGGATTTTGCGGGTCCCTGCTCTACAATCCGTCCTTGATCCATAAATATCGCTCTATCGGCAACATCGCGAGCAAAGCTCATTTCATGCGTCACAATCACCATGGTGCGTTTTTCCTGCGCCAGTTGGCGGATGGTATTAAGTACCTCGCCAACCAGTTCAGGATCAAGCGCAGAGGTCGGCTCATCAAAAAGAATAACCTCAGGTCGCATCGCCAGCGCTCGGGCAATCGCTACTCGCTGCTGCTGTCCGCCCGATAAACGCCGCGGATAGCTGGTTTCTTTACCTGCCAGCCCAACTTTCGCCAGCAATTCACGCGCACGAGCTGTCGCTTCAGCTTTTGGTTCACCTTTGACTATCACCGGCCCTTCAATAATGTTTTCCAGCACCGTCCGGTGCGGGAACAAATTAAAGTTCTGGAAAACAAAACCGACGTGCTGACGTAACTGACGAATCAGCCCTTTCTGCTGGGTCAACGAACGCGCGGTATCAATGGTAATCTCACCCACTTTAATGGTGCCCGCCTCCGGTTGCTCCAGCAAATTAATGCTACGCAGCAGCGTGGTTTTGCCCGATCCGCTCGGCCCGATAATCGCGACTACTTCACCAGGTTTGACGTCAAGATCGATCCCATGCAGCACCGTTTGCCCATGAAATTTTTTGACCAGGTTTCTGACTTCGATAGCACTCATTTCGGCTCTCTCTCCTGGCGATTCAGTTGTTCTTCAAAATAGTTTTGCAGCGCAGAAAGCACCGTCGCCATCACCCAGTAAATCAACGAGGCCGCCAGATACATCGTAAAGACTTCCAGCGTACGCGAGGTAATCAGCTGCGCCTGACGGAACAGTTCCGGTACCTGAATAGTGGCGGCCAAAGAAGTATCTTTCACCAGACTGATAAAGCTGTTGCTCAGCGGCGGCAACGCAACGCGCGCAGCCTGCGGCAGGATTGCCCGGCGCATGGTCTGCCAGCGCGTCATACCAATACTGGCACCCGCCTCCCACTGTCCTTTGTCGATGGAAGAGATTGCCGCACGCAGGGTTTCCGCAGCGTAGGCAGCCGTATTCAGCGACAAGCCAATCATCGCCGCCGGGATGGGATCAAGCTCAATACCAAACTGCGGCAGACCGTAATAGATCATGAACAGCTGGGCAATCAGCGGTGTTCCGCGAAAAATAGAGATATAAAAACGCGCCAGCCAGCGCACAGGCAACAGCGGTGACAAACGCATCAGCGCCAGGATAAACCCCAGCACGAGGCCAAAAAACATCCCGCCGATACTCAGTTGCAGCGTAAAAACCGCGCCTTTGAGCAGATACGGCAGAGAATCAATTACCAGTTGGATACTTTCATGCATTAGCGTTTTCGACCTGGTTGTTACACATGAGGATGGTAGGCAAACAGTGCTGGTGCCCCACCGGTATGAATAAAGAGGATTGGCCCTTCGTCTTTAAAGCGTTTCTGGCTGATACCGTCAATCAAACCCGCCATCGCCTTACCGGTATACACCGGATCCAACAAAATGCCTTCCAGGCGCGCCAGCAGTTTTACCGCCTCCATGCCCTCTTCGTTTGGCGTACCGTAGCCTGGCGCAAAATAATCGTCCCATAGCAGGATATCCGCGGAGGCCGTCAGTTCCAGTTCTCGGGCAATATCCTGCTGCAGCGTAACAACTTTGGGTTTTTGATCCGCCACGCTGCGCGAGACAGTCACGCCGATAAGTTCGACGTCTGGCATCAATTGTTCCAGACCCACGGCCAGTCCGGCATGCGTTCCCGCACTGCCCGAGGCAACCACTACGGAAGAGAGCGCGACGGCCCCTTCACACTGCTGGGCAATTTCCAGCGCGCTTTCCACATAACCCAGTGCGCCCAGCGCGTTAGAACCGCCAACCGGGATCACATACGGGCGGAAGCCCTGTGCTTCAATGCGCGTCGCCAGTTCCTGAAGCTGCGCATTCGGGTCGGTCAGCGCATCGCACATTTCGATCTGCGTATTAAACAGGTCCAGCAGCAGACGGTTGCCATTGGTGAGATAGTTTTCCGCCGTGGTACCAATCGGATTTTCCAACAGCGCCACGCAGTGCAGGCCAAGCTTAGCCGCTACCGCCGCCGTCTGTCGAACATGGTTAGACTGGATGGCACCCGCGGTTATCAGCGTATCAGCGCCTTCACGAAGTGCGTCTGCGGCCAGGAATTCCAGCTTACGCAGCTTATTGCCACCCATGGCCATCGGCGTGACGTCATCGCGTTTGATGAAAATATCGCGCCCGAGGTGGTCGGAGAAGCGTGGAAGATATTCGAGCGGCGTTGGCGCGCCAATAAATTCCAGACGTGGAAAGCGCGTTAAGTTATGCAGCGGCATACAGCCTCCGGTATTCGTTGTTGTGATGTTCTTTTTATTATGCACGTTCAGGCGCAATGGAATAAAAAAAGGCGCTGTTAAAGGCGCCTTTTTTCATCGGATGCCGATTATTTCGTCACATCCGCTCCAAACCATTTTTCAGACAGGGCTTTCAGCGTACCGTCTTTCTGCATTTCAGCAATGGCCGCATCAACCGCTTTCAGCAGATCTTCATTGCCTTTGCGCAGCGCCACGCCGGACTCCTGGCGGGAGAATGCTTCACCGGTTACAGCCAGCGTATCCTTGGTTTTCTTGACCAGATCCAGCGCCGCCAGACGGTCAACCAGAATGGCGTCGATACGGCCTACACGCAGATCCTGGTATTTGGTCGGGTCATCATCATAGGTACGAATATCCACGCCCTGCACGTTCTGGCGTAGCCACTCTTCATAGTTGGTGCCCAGACCAACGCCGACTTTTTTACCTTTCAGATCGGCAGCGGTCTTAATAACGCCTTCATTGCCTTTTTTCACCAGCGCCTGAATACCAGAAACCGTATACGGGGTAGAGAAATCGTATTTTTTCTTACGTTCGTCAGAGATAGTCACCTGGTTGATGACCACGTCAATGCGCTTAGAATCAAGAGAGGCCAGCATACCGTCCCACTTGGTCGGCTTCAGGTTAGCTTTCACCCCAAGGTGCTTGGCCAGTTCCTCAGCGAACTCCACTTCGAAACCGGTCAGCTTGCCGTCGTCACCCTGAAAACTAAACGGGGGATAGGTCCCTTCCAGGCCCACCAGCAGCGTGCCGCGCTCTTTAACTTTATTTAACAGACCTTCATCTGCATAAGTCTTTACGCTCATTCCAGCGACAAGTGCAACAGCCATTACACCCATCAGAGCCTGACGTCCCAGAAGTGCTAATTTCATAGTTACCCCGAATATTGTCATTAGTGACTGCTATTTATGAGCATAGTGTAAAGCGTTTGCTGTGTTCCACAAACACGACTCTGTTACACCTTATTCGTTTTTAATATATATCAGAACTGGCTGTCCAGGAGGATTTCTGCATATGTCCCATATGGGTATGGGCTTTGAACTGCTCATACTTACGCAAGGCGATGCGGTAATTGTTGGTGCTGGTTTCCGGCAGCCACGGGGCAAGGTTTTCGTCGAGGAACCCATCCTGCAGCAGGTCATGAGAGATATTTTGTTCGGTCAGGTGATTCCCGAGGCGACGCAGGCGGACAACGTATTCACGTACCGTGCCGTGACTCATTTCGGTCTGCTCAAATAAAAACTGTTTAAAACCGATAATGTCGAAAAAGTCGCTCTGCTCTTTGCAATGCAAATCACCGCAAAAACGACACAGTGCCACCCACTCTTTTTTCTCCTGCTCCCACTCGGCTTCATCCAACAAAGTGTCCAGTCGAGCGATGGCGATTTTATTCACAATTTGCCCGTGACGAACCAGCGTGATCCGGTCGAGCAACTTAAAGCAATGGGCGCAATGCGTCTGGCTGTGTTTGAAATCTTTGAGGTAGCGGCTTAGAGGCCGTCTTTTTGATTGCTGCACCGTCATGAGAACTCCTGGTAGTCAATTCGTAATGCGGCATTGTTCAGGGGTAATAATGTACCCCTATAGCTTACCCAGCTTGGTGCGTAGACGTTTGATGGCCTGACTGTGCAACTGGCTGACCCGTGATTCCCCGACTTCCAGTACCGCGCCAATCTCTTTCAGATTCAGCTCTTCCTGGTAGTACAGCGTTAACACTAGCTTTTCGCGCTCCGGCAACGCCTCAATCGCGTCCATCACGCGCTGACGGAGGTTACCCTCAAGAAGCTGTTGTAACGGGTTTTCCTGCTGATGTTCTTCCGTCACCAGCTCGATACTATCGCCATGCTCTTCCCGCCACTCGTCATAAGAGAAGAGTTGGCTGTTATTGGTATCGAGCAACATCTGACGATACTCTTGCACAGGAATAGCCAGACGCTCCGCCACTTCGGTTTCCGTCGCGTTGCGCCCTAATTCCTGCTCCAGTTGTCCCATCGCCTGTGCCACTTCGCGAGCATTGCGCCGAACGCTACGCGGCACCCAATCCCGGCTACGTAGTTCGTCCAGCATTGCTCCACGAATACGCTGCACTGCGTAAGTGGTAAATGCCGTTCCTTGCAAAGCGTCATATCGGTCAACGGCATTCAATAACCCGATGCCGCCCGCTTGTAGCAGGTCATCCAGTTCTACGCTCGCCGGCAAACGCACCTGAAGGCGCAATGCTTCGTGACGCACCAACGGTACATAACGCTGCCACAGCGAGTGTTTATCCATTACACCTTCAGCGGTATACAGTGAATTCACGATAAACAGCCCTGCGTTAAATGAGTTATCGGCATGATTATCCGTTTCTGCAGGGGTTTTAATCGGGTGAATAGTGGGTGAAATGGGGGGTTATTTGGGGGTTACGGGTAAAGCTAAATGTAAAAAACCCCGCCGGAGCGGGGTTTGCGCGATAAGCGTTAATTAACGCAGCAGAGACAGAACGTTCTGCGTGGTCTGGTTAGCCTGTGCCAGAACAGAAGTACCCGCCTGTTGCAGGATCTGAGCACGAGACATGTTAGACACTTCGGTTGCGTAGTCGGAGTCTTCGATACGGCTACGGGCAGAGGACAGGTTGTTAACGGTATTGCCCAGGTTGGTAATAGCTGAATCGAAACGGTTCTGGATGGCACCTAAAGAGCTACGTTGAGAGTCAACAATCTTCAAAGCATTATCGATAGTTGCTAACACATCAGGACTTGTGGAAATTTTAGTTCCTACAGAAACAACACCCGTTTTTGAATCGACGTTAGCACGGTTAAAAGTGCCATCAGCGTTTTCAACTACATATCCAAGTTCGCCATTATCTTTTTTGTAAGATTTAAATGTTTGGTTAGCAGCAAGTCCAGATGTATTTGCAGTAACCTTTTTATCTACTTCCTTGAATTCTGTAACCTTTGTGGTTTCGTCAACATCACCTGCTGTCACAGCAGCACTATTTGAATCCCAAGTGACCTTACCATCAGCATTTTTAGTAGCAGCGTGATATACACCATCTTCATCTTTTACTGCATATCCGCTACCATCCTTCAATGCATACAAACCGTTTGCCGCTTTTGGATCTGCGCTATGACTATCAATCTGGATTTCTGCTTTAATAGTTTTAGAGGACAGAACGATATCACCGCCATTAGCAACAGTTTTAGTGCTTGTTGAATCAAATTTTGAATCAACTGAGAAGTTTGCTAAGCCGAGAGTACCTGTGTCAATTTTCTTCAAATCGATATCAATCTTCTCTCCATCGTTAGCGCCAACTTGGATGCTAAGTTTTGAGTCTGTTGTTAATACCTTAACGCCGTTAAATTGAGTTTGACCAGAAACCCGGTCAATTTCAGCTAAACGTTGTTGAATTTCCTCTTGAATGGATTGAACATCTGAATCAGAGTTTGTCCCATTCTGAGATTGAACAGCCAGTTCACGTACACGCTGCAGATTATTGTTGATTTCGTTCAGCGCACCTTCAGTGGTCTGCGCGATGGAGATACCATCGTTGGCGTTACGGGAAGCCTGAGTCAGGCCTTTGATGTTAGAAGTGAAGCGGTTAGCGATCGCCTGACCAGCCGCATCATCTTTCGCGCTGTTGATACGCAGACCGGAAGACAGACGCTCGATAGCGGAGCTCAGGGAAGACTGAGATTTGTTCAGGTTGTTCTGGGTCAACAGCGACAGGCTGTTTGTATTGATGACTTGTGCCATGATCTTTTCCTTATCAATTACAACTTGATGTTATTGGGCTGTTGCCCACGGTTTCTCACCGTAACCCATGTATCGGCACCTTAAATTCGAACTTTAGAAAATTTTTACTTTCCGCCCGTTTTTTTCTTAGCCCGCGAAATACCCGCTATATGCCCCACTATTCCGCGCATTATTTTCACCAAACTATCATTAAACTTTGTGCGCAAATTGCCGATACCCCATTTAACAATTGTTTGCAATCACAAGGAATCGGGCATGGCTTCATTTACATCATTGGGCGTAGGCTCAGGCTTACCACTGGACACGTTGCTAAACAACCTGACTATCGCGGAAAAAAAACGTTTAAACCCAATCACTCAGCAACAAACCGACAATACCGCCCGCCTGACGGCCTACGGTACGCTGAAGAGTGCGCTGGAAAAATTCCAGACGGCCAATACTGCGTTAAATAAACCAGAACTGTTCAGAAGCAGTAATGTGACCAGCAGTAGCGAAGACCTGAAAGTTACCACCGAAGCCGGCGCGGCACCGGGTATTTATACCATCAGCGTCACGCAGCTGGCCCAGGCACAGTCTCTGAGCACCTCATCGGTTGCTTCCAGCAAAGAGGCTCTGGGTGATGGTTCTGGTACTCGTACTATTAAAATTGAACAGACGGGTCGGAAAGAGCCGCTGGAGATTAAACTGTCGCAAGATAAGACCACGCTGGATGATATCAGCAAGGCAATTAACGATACCGACAGCGGTATCTCCGCCAGTATCGTGAAGGTGAAAGACGGCGAGTTCAAACTGGTACTTACCGCAGCAGAAGGTCTGGACAGTAAAATGACCATCTCCGTAGACGGCGACAGCAAGCTGAACGATATACTGGCCTACGACAGTAATACCGGTACTGGAAAAATGACCGAGCTGGTTAAAGCCCAAAACTCTAAGCTCACGATGAACGGTATCGATATTGAACGTCAAAGCAACAAAGTCACCGATGCCCCGCAAGGTGTTACGCTGGAGCTGACCAAAAAAGTCACCGACGCCCGTGTGACAGTGACCAAAAGCAATGACAAAGCCACGGAAGCCATTAAAGGTTGGGTGGATGCCTATAACTCGCTGATCGATACTTTTAATACGCTAACCAAGTATAAAGCCGTTGATCAAGGTGCTGAAGGACAAGACAAAGACAACGGCGCGCTGGTGGGTGATAGCGTAGTGCGTATGATCCAGACCGGTATTCGCGCACAATTTGCCAACGCTGGTACTGAAGGTACCTTTAAAACGCTGAATGAAATTGGCATCAAACAAGATGGCAAAACCGGCAAGATGTCCATTGATGATACCAAACTGAAAAAAGCGCTGGACGAAAACACCGCCTCTGTTCGCGAACTGCTGGCCGGCGATGGTAAAGAAACCGGTATTACTACCAAGATTGCAGCTGAAGTTAAAAGCTACCTGGCTGATGACGGCATTATCGACAGCGCACAGGACAGCATTAATGCCACGCTGAAAAAGCTGACCAAACAGTACCTGTCTGTGAGCGCCAGCATTGATGACATGGTTGCGCGCTATACGGCGCAGTTTACCCAGCTGGATAGCATGATGAGCAAACTGAATAACACCAGTACTTATCTGGGCCAACAATTTACAGCGATGAATAAATCCTGATAACACGAGGTAAGTATGTATACCGCGAGCGGTACCAAAGCCTATGCACAGGTCAGCATAGAGAGTGGCGTAATGAGCGCCAATCCGCATCAGCTGATTGAAATGTTGTTTGATGGCGCGAACAGCGCCCTGGTGCGCGCTCGCCTGTTTATGCAGCAGGGTGATATCGTCGCCAAAGGCGAGGCTATAAGCAAAGCCATTAACATTATCGACAATGGTCTGAAAGCAGGCCTGGATCAGGAAACTGGCGGTGAAATCGCCACCAACCTGTCTTCGCTGTATGACTATATGATCCGCCGTTTACTGCAAGCTAACTTGCGTAATGATTGTCAGGCCATTGAAGAAGTCGAAGAGTTACTCGGCAACATTGCAGATGCCTGGAAACAGATCTCACCGAAAGCGTCGTCCCAGGAGTCTCGTTAATGACCTCAGCCGTGGAGTTTATCAACCGTTGGCAGCGCATTGCGCTACTCAGTCACTCGCTGCTGGAACTGGCGCAGCGCGGTGAATGGGACCTTTTACTGGAACAGGAAGTTACTTATCTGCAAAGTATTGAAGTGGTCATGGAAGAGCAAACTCCACCGGGCATTACGCGAAGTATTCAGGACTTGGTTGCCGGGTATATTAAACAGACGCTGGATAACGAACAATTACTTAAAACGTTGTTGCAGCAGCGCCTGGATGAGCTCAGCAACCTCATCGGCCAGTCGACACGCCAAAAGACGCTGAATAACGCCTATGGTCGTCTTTCCGGTATGCTGCTGGTACCCGACGCCCCCACCTCGCCACAATAATTTCCCGTCTCGTCTGAATTATCTTCCATACTCCAGAGGTCGGCCAAACGACTTCTGGAGCACGGAAGATGAAAAATCCCACGTTATTGCAGTACTTCCACTGGTATTACCCTGATGGCGGTCAACTCTGGCCCGAACTTGCCGAACGCGCAGGCGGACTCAATGATATCGGCATCAATATGGTATGGCTGCCCCCCACCTATAAAGGCGCGTCTGGCGGCTATTCCGTTGGCTATGATTCCTACGATCTGTTTGACTTGGGCGAATTCGACCAAAAGGGAACCGTCGCCACCAAATACGGCGATAAAAACCAGCTGCTGGCGGCGATAGACGCGCTAAAACACAATGATATTGCCGTACTGCTGGACGTGGTGGTTAACCACAAAATGGGCGCTGATGAGAAAGAAAAGATCCGCGTCCAGCGCGTTAACGCCGAAGATCGCACGCAAATAGATGATGAGATTATCGAATGTGAGGGCTGGACGCGCTATACCTTCCCTGCCCGCGCTGGCCAGTACTCGCAATTCATTTGGGATTTTAAATGCTTCAGCGGCATTGACCATATCGAGAATCCAACCGAAGACGGGATTTTTAAAATCGTTAACGACTACACTGGCGAAGGCTGGAACGATCAGGTTGATGATGAGTTGGGTAATTTTGATTATCTGATGGGCGAAAACATTGATTTTCGCAATCACGCGGTGACTGAGGAGCTCAAATACTGGGCGCGTTGGGTGATGGATCAAACCCATTGCGATGGTTTTCGCCTGGATGCCGTCAAACATATCCCGGCATGGTTCTATAAAGAGTGGATCGAGCACGTCCAGGAAGTCGCCCCGAAGCCGCTGTTTATCGTGGCGGAATACTGGTCCCATGAGGTCGATAAACTGCAAACCTATATTAACCAGGTCGAGGGGAAAACCATGCTGTTTGATGCCCCTTTGCAAATGAAGTTTCACGAAGCGTCCCGCCAGGGGCGCGATTATGACATGAGCCAGATTTTCACCGATACGCTGGTGGAGGCCGATCCCTTTCATGCGGTGACGCTGGTTGCGAACCATGACACCCAGCCGTTACAGGCGCTGGAAGCCCCGGTCGAGGCATGGTTTAAGCCGCTGGCCTATGCGCTGATCCTGTTACGCGAAAACGGCGTACCGTCGGTGTTTTACCCTGACCTCTACGGAGCGCATTACGAAGACACCGGTGGCGATGGCGAAACCTATCCTATTGACATGCCGATCATTGAACAACTTGATGAACTGATCCTCGCACGCCAGCGCTTCGCGCATGGGGTACAAACGCTCTTTTTCGATCATCCTAACTGTATCGCTTTTAGCCGCAGCGGTACGGATGAGGATCCCGGCTGTGTGGTGGTACTGTCTAACGGCGATGACGGAGAAAAGACCATCAATCTCGGCGCCAATTATGGTAATAAAACCTGGCGGGACTATCTGGGGAATCGTGAAGAAAGCGTGGTCACCGATGAAAACGGTGAAGCGACGTTTTTCTGTAACGGCGGGAGCGTCAGCGTATGGGTGATTGAAGACGTGTTGTAAAGCTCAACCCCGGTGACCGATGGTTACCGGGGCGTACGGCTTATGGCAGTGGCGTGGCCAGCGGCGTTTTCTTTAACGCGTCAGCACATTCCTGCGTCGGGCGATCCACCCGCTGCAGCGTCATACCGTCATATTCCAGCGTATTGCCTTCACGCTCGATCTCGTACAGCTCGCGTTTCACCGTCACGTTGGTGAGATCGCCAGAGAGCATCGTCAGTTTCCCCGGCAGCGCGATCACCCGCTGCCACTGGCGACAATCCAGCGTATCGCCCTCTTTCGTTATCACCAGGCTGGCAATGGCTTCCGGGCTGACCAGACTGCGTTGTGGACCTTTTGACTGCCAGTATCCTTCCAGACCGGCTGGCGCTGGCGTTTTCACCACGTCGTTATAATTTTCTACTTCGGCGCATCCGGTAAGCGCCAGAAATACACCAACGATTGCTAATTTTTTCATCATTCATCCTGCATGCGAAGAAAATGGGATTGTGGCATTAAAGGCCTGATGTCGCCAGCCTTTCGGCAGCGTTGAGAAAGATTGATCCAGACGGTGTTACCTCTTATTACTCATAGTCAAAAATTCTGAACGGTGTAGTATCCACACTTCTTGTTACATACCTTCTGAGTTCAGAGGCACAACGCATGTCATGGCAACACTTCAAACAGGCCTGGTTAATTAAATTTTGGGCCCCCGCCCCTGCGGTCATCGCAGCGGGTATTCTCTCCACTTACTATTTCGGCATTACGGGAACCTTCTGGGCCGTTACCGGTGAATTCACCCGCTGGGGTGGTCAAATCCTGCAACTGTTTGGTGTGCACGCCGAAGAGTGGGGATACTACAAGCTGATCCATCTCGAAGGCTCGCCCCTGACCCGCATCGACGGCATGATGATCCTCGGTATGTTCGGCGGCTGTTTTGCTGCCGCACTGTGGGCCAACAACGTCAAGTTACGCATGCCGCGCAGTCGGGTGCGCATTATGCAGGCGATAGTCGGCGGGGCAATCGCCGGATTCGGCGCACGGCTGGCAATGGGCTGTAACCTGGCCGCATTCTTCACCGGCATTCCGCAGTTCTCACTACACGCCTGGTTTTTTGCGCTGGCCACGGCCATTGGCTCCTGGTTTGGTGCACGCTTTACCCTGCTGCCAATATTTCGTATTCCGGTCAAAATGCAGAAAGTCTCCGCCGCTTCGCCGTTAACGCAAAAGCCGGATCAGGCCCGTCGCCGTTTCCGCCTGGGCATGCTGGTGTTTATCGGCATGATCGGCTGGGCGCTACTCACCGCGATGGATAAACCCAAGCTCGGTCTGGCGATGCTGTTCGGCGTCGGGTTTGGTCTGCTGATTGAACGGGCGCAAATATGCTTCACCTCCGCCTTCCGCGACCTGTGGATTTCCGGTCGCACCCATATGGCAAAAGCGATCATCTTCGGGATGGCGGTCAGCGCCATCGGTATCTTTAGCTACG
Source organism: Citrobacter sp. C13 (assembly GCF_014596815.2). NCBI lineage: Bacteria > Pseudomonadati > Pseudomonadota > Gammaproteobacteria > Enterobacterales > Enterobacteriaceae > Citrobacter > Citrobacter sp. C13. The sequence goes on along the minus strand of NZ_CP115024.1, from coordinate 1,922,576 downwards.
TGCAACTGGGCGTCGAGCCTAAAATCATGTGGGCGGGTCCAAATGCGGTGATCGGCGGTTTGCTGTTCGGCTTTGGCATCGTTTTAGCGGGCGGATGTGAAACCGGCTGGATGTACCGCGCCGTTGAAGGCCAGGTGCATTACTGGTGGGTTGGTCTGGGCAACGTTATTGGCTCGACCATTCTGGCCTACTACTGGGATGATTTTGCTCCCGCGCTTGCCACCAACTGGGACAAAGTGAATCTGCTCAACACCTTCGGTCCTCTCGGCGGTCTGCTGGTGACCTATCTGCTGTTGTTTGCCGCGCTGATGCTCATTATTGGCTGGGAAAAACGTTTCTTCCGTCGCGCAGGGCTGACGCCTGCCAAGGAGTCTGTATGAAAAATATCGTGCCTGATTATCGCCTCGATATGGTCGGCGAACCGTGTCCATATCCGGCTGTAGCCACGCTGGAAGCGATGCCGCAATTGAAGAAAGGTGAAATTCTGGAAGTGGTGAGCGATTGCCCGCAGTCAATCAACAATATTCCACTGGATGCGCGTAATCACGGCTATACGGTGCTGGATATTCAGCAGGATGGCCCAACGATCCGCTATTTGATTCAGAAGTAACTGGTTGCCGGATGGCACTGCGCTTATCCGGCAAACATTTTCTGCACGTTGTCCCTACACCTGCATCGACATTACTTCCTGATAGGCCGACACCAGTTTATTACGCACCTGAATACCCATCTGCATCGATACCGACGCTTTTTGCATATCGGTCATCACATCATTTAACGCAATACCCGGCTCACCCAGGGTAAATTTCTCAGCCTGCGTACGGGACGCGGTTTGCACATCGCTGATCCTGTCTAACGCAGCATGCAGTTGTCCGGCAAAACTCACGGTCGGTTGTGGCTGCATATCCTGCATTTTTGCTGACATCGCCGTGGCCTGTAACTGGCTGATGACCCCTTCAATCCCCTGTATTGCCGACATTCTGATCCCCTGGATGATTTTTTACGTAGCTGAGATTACCAGTTAGTCAATAAGATAAAGGCGTTAAATAACGATAAAAAACCACGGTTTTTAACGCATAGAAAAATTCGAAACCGCAAATAATGAGACCGTCAATTTTTCGAGTTTGCTGACCCGGGAGTGAGTCTTGTTCCACTTTGCAAAAAACGCCGTCCACGATAAGCCACGAGGTGCGAGATGAGTGCGACAGCATCGACTGCAACCCAGCTTAAACCTCTCGAGTGGTTAAACCGCCTGCGCGCGAATCCCAGAATTCCTTTGATTGTGGCGGGAGCCGCTGCCGTCGCTATCATCGTGGCGATGGTCCTGTGGGCCAAAGCGCCTGACTATCGCACGCTGTTCAGCAATCTTTCCGATCAGGATGGTGGCGCGATTGTCACCCAACTGACGCAGATGAACGTTCCCTATCGTTTTACTGAGGGAAGCGGTGCTATAGAAGTTCCTGCCGATAAAGTCCACGAACTGCGTTTACGTCTGGCGCAGCAAGGTCTGCCGAAAGGCGGCGCCGTTGGTTTTGAACTGCTGGATCAGGAAAAGTTTGGTATCAGCCAGTTTAGCGAGCAGGTCAACTACCAGCGTGCGCTGGAAGGTGAATTAGCCCGTACCATTGAAACGCTGGGACCGGTAAAACGCGCCCGCGTGCATCTGGCAATGCCGAAACCGTCGCTGTTTGTGCGTGAGCAAAAAGCGCCTTCAGCCTCCGTGACCGTTAACCTTGAGCCGGGCCGCGCACTGGATGAAGGTCAAATCAGCGCGGTCACGCATCTGGTTTCCAGCGCTGTTGCAGGCTTGCCACCGGGCAACGTTACGCTGGTCGACCAGGCTGGTCATCTGTTAACTCAGTCGAACACCAGCAGCCGCGATCTTAACGATGCGCAGTTGAAATACGCCAGCGATGTCGAAGGCCGCGTTCAACGTCGTATCGAATCGATCCTGTCGCCGATTGTCGGCAACGGTAACGTACATGCGCAGGTCACCGCGCAGCTGGATTTTGCTAATAAAGAGCAAACCGAAGAACAGTACCGCCCAAACGGTGATGATTCCCAGGCCGTGCTGCGTTCACGCCAGTTAAACGTCAGCGAGCAGATCGGGAGCGGAGCGCCAGGCGGCGTACCGGGCGCATTGTCTAATCAGCCAGCACCGGCGAATACCGCGCCAATCGCCAACCCTCCGGCTAATCAGCAAAATGCGCAAACCACGCAGACGGCAAATAACAGCAATAATGCCGGTCCACGCAGTACGCAGCGCAATGAAACCAGCAACTATGAAGTCGACCGTACCATTCGCCACACCAAAATGAACGTCGGCGATGTGCAGCGTCTCTCGGTGGCTGTGGTGGTCAACTATAAAACGTTGCCGGACGGCAAACCGCTGCCGTTAACCGCCGATCAGATGAAACAGATTGAGGACCTGACCCGCGAAGCGATGGGCTTCTCCGACAAACGTGGCGATACCCTGAACGTGGTGAACTCTCCGTTCACGGCGACCGACGATTCCATTGGCGAGCTGCCGTTCTGGAAACAGCCGTTCTTTATTGATCAGTTGATGACCGCAGGCCGTTGGTTACTGGTTCTGCTAGTTGCCTGGATCCTGTGGCGCAAAGCTGTTCGCCCGCAGTTGGTTCGCCGCAGCGAAGAAGCAAAAGCGGTACAAGAACAAACGCGGATCCGTCAGGAAACCGAAGAAGCGGTAGAAGTTCGCCTCAGCAAAGACGAACAGACCCAGCAGCGTCGTACGAATCAGCGTCTGGGTGCAGAAGTGATGAGCCAGCGTATTCGTGAAATGTCAGATAACGATCCGCGCGTCGTGGCGCTGGTCATTCGCCAGTGGATGAGTAACGACCATGAGTAATGCCCTTACCGGTACCGATAAAAGCGTCATCCTGCTGATGACCATTGGCGAAGATCGCGCGGCAGAGGTGTTTAAACACCTTTCCACGCGCGAGGTTCAGGCGCTGAGTACAGCGATGGCGAACGTACGCCAGATCTCCAACAAACAGTTGACGGAAGTGCTGGCCGAGTTTGAGCAAGAAGCAGAACAGTTTGCCGCGCTGAATATCAACGCCAACGAATATCTGCGCTCCGTGCTGGTGAAAGCGCTGGGCGAGGAACGCGCCTCCAGCCTGCTGGAAGATATTCTGGAAACCCGCGATACCACCAGCGGCATTGAAACGCTCAACTTTATGGAACCGCAAAGCGCCGCCGACCTTATCCGCGACGAGCATCCGCAGATTATCGCCACCATTCTGGTACACCTCAAACGGGGCCAGGCCGCCGATATTCTGGCGCTGTTCGACGAGCGTTTACGTCACGACGTGATGCTGCGTATCGCCACCTTCGGCGGCGTGCAGCCTGCCGCGCTGGCAGAACTGACCGAGGTACTGAACGGTCTGCTCGATGGCCAGAACCTCAAGCGCAGCAAAATGGGCGGCGTGAGAACGGCGGCAGAAATTATCAACCTGATGAAAACCCAGCAGGAAGAAGCGGTTATTACCGCCGTACGCGAATTTGACGGCGAACTGGCGCAGAAAATTATCGACGAGATGTTCCTGTTCGAAAACCTGGTGGAAGTCGACGATCGCAGTATCCAGCGTCTGCTGCAGGAAGTGGATTCCGAATCGCTGCTGATTGCGCTGAAAGGTGCCGAACAGCCACTACGCGAGAAGTTCCTGCGCAACATGTCGCAACGTGCTGCCGATATTCTGCGCGACGACCTTGCCAACCGCGGTCCGGTGCGCTTGTCGCAGGTGGAAAACGAACAGAAAGCGATTCTGCTTATTGTGCGCCGTCTGGCGGAAACCGGCGAGATGGTGATCGGCAGCGGCGAGGATACCTATGTCTAACGAACTGCCGTGGAAAGTCTGGACTCCGGACGATCTCGCCCCACCAATGGCAGAGTTCGTGCTGGCTGACCACAGCGAAACGCCGCTGTCCGAAGAGACGGAAGAACCCGAGCTTTCAGCAGAGCAACAGCTTGAACAACAGCTCGCACAGCTGCAAATGCAGGCCCATGAGCAAGGGTATAACGCGGGGCTGGCAGAAGGTCGACAAAAAGGTCACGAGCAAGGTTATCAGGAAGGTCTGAGTCAGGGGCTGGAGCAAGGCCAGAACCAGGCGCGCGCGCAGCATGCGCCGATCCATGCCCGCATGCAGCAGTTGGTGAGCGAGTTTCAGAATACGCTGGACGCACTGGACAGCGTCATTGCCTCGCGCCTGATGCAAATGGCGCTGGAAGCTGCGCGTCAGGTGATTGGTCAGACGCCTATCGTGGATAACGCTGCGCTGATTAAGCAGATTCAACAGTTATTGCAACAGGAACCGCTGTTTAGCGGTAAACCGCAGCTGCGCGTCCATCCGGACGATCTCCAGCGTGTTGAGGAGATGCTCGGTGCCACTCTCAGCCTGCACGGCTGGCGGCTGCGCGGCGATCCCACGCTGCATCACGGCGGTTGTAAAGTCTCAGCAGACGAAGGCGATCTGGATGCCAGCGTCGCCACTCGCTGGCAAGAACTCTGCCGTCTGGCAGCGCCGGGAGTCGTGTAATGACCACTCGACTGACTCGCTGGCTCAATACGCTGGACAACTTTGAAGAGAAAATGTCGCTGCTGCCTGCAGTGCGTCGTTACGGTCGCCTGACCCGCGCAACCGGGCTGGTGCTGGAAGCCACGGGGTTACAGCTGCCGTTGGGTGCCACCTGCGTCATTGAACGCCAGGATGGCAACGAAACCCAGGAAGTTGAAAGCGAAGTCGTAGGCTTTAACGGTCAACGTCTGTTTCTGATGCCGCTCGAAGAGGTCGAAGGCGTTCTGCCCGGCGCGCGCGTCTACGCGAAGAACATTGCCGGAGAAGGTCTGCAAAGCGGGAAGCAATTACCGCTTGGCCCTGCTCTGCTGGGGCGTGTGCTGGACGGCAGCGGCAAACCGCTCGACGGACTGCCCGCCCCGGACACCACCGAAACCGGCGCGCTGATTACACCGCCGTTTAACCCGCTGCAACGTACCGCAATAGAACACGTCCTGGATACCGGCGTACGCCCCATCAACGCGTTGTTAACCGTAGGTCGCGGCCAGCGTATGGGACTTTTCGCAGGCTCCGGCGTCGGTAAAAGCGTCCTGCTCGGCATGATGGCGCGCTATACCCAGGCCGACGTCATCGTCGTGGGCCTGATTGGCGAGCGTGGCCGCGAAGTTAAAGATTTTATTGAAAATATTCTCGGCGCTGACGGTCGCGCACGCTCGGTAGTGATTGCCGCTCCGGCGGATGTCTCGCCGCTGTTACGTATGCAAGGCGCGGCCTACGCCACGCGCATCGCCGAAGATTTCCGCGATCGTGGACAGCACGTATTGCTGATTATGGATTCCCTCACCCGCTATGCGATGGCGCAACGTGAGATAGCCCTGGCAATCGGCGAGCCGCCGGCAACCAAAGGTTATCCGCCGTCAGTATTCGCCAAATTACCGGCGCTGGTTGAACGGGCCGGGAACGGTATCCACGGCGGCGGTTCAGTTACCGCGTTTTATACAGTACTGACCGAGGGTGACGACCAGCAGGACCCGATTGCCGATTCCGCGCGCGCGATACTGGACGGGCACATCGTGCTGTCTCGTCATTTAGCCGAAGCGGGTCACTATCCGGCCATCGATATTGAAGCCTCGATCAGCCGCGCCATGACCGCGCTCATTAGTGAAAAACACTATGCACGGGTACGTAACTTTAAACAGCTGCTGTCCAGCTTCCAGCGTAACCGCGATCTGGTCAGCGTGGGGGCGTATGCCAAAGGCAGCGATCCGATGCTGGATAAAGCCATCGCCTTATGGCCACAGCTGGAAGCGTTCTTACAGCAAGGCATCTTTGAACGGGCTGACTGGGAAGATTCTCTACAAGCTTTGGAACTGATTTTCCCTGGTGTGTGATTAAGCAGGAGAGCATAGGTCATGGCACAACATGGTGCGTTAGCAACACTGAAAGACCTGGCTGAAAAAGAGGTAGATGACGCCGCTGTCTTATTAGGAGAGATGCGTCGTGGCTGTCAGCAGGCGGAAGAACAGTTAAAAATGCTGATCGATTATCAGCATGAGTATCGCAACAATCTGAATACCGATATGGGCCAGGGTATTACCAGCAATCGCTGGATTAACTACCAGCAATTTATACAGACGCTGGAAAAAGCGATTGAGCAACACCGCCAACAGCTCAATCAGTGGACGCAAAAAGTGGACATGGCTTTGAACAGTTGGCGCGACAAAAAACAACGATTACAGGCGTGGCAGACGTTGCAGGACAGACAAACCTCGGCGGCGTTACTGGCCGAAAACCGTCTGGATCAGAAAAAAATGGATGAATTTGCTCAGCGCGCAGCTATGAGGAAACCCGAATGATTACTTTACCCCAACTGATTACCACCGACACCGACGTAGCCGCAGGTCTTCAGTCAGGCAAAGCGGTAGATTCACCCGAGGATTTTTTAGCGCTGCTGGCTGGCGCATTAGGCGCGGGCGACGCGCAAGGTAAAGACGCACCTCTGTCGCTTGCCGACTTACAGGCGGCCAGCAGTAAGCTGCAAAAAGGGTTACTGCAAAAAAATGGCGATGCCGCGCAGTCGGTCAAATTAACCGATCTGTTGGCGCAACAGGAGCTACAAACCGAGGCTTCTCTTGCCGACATGACGGACGCTCAGCAACTGTTGTCTGCTCTCACACCTTCACTAAAAGCTAATGCCCTGACGACACTGGGTAAAGTTGCTCAGCAGGACGAAAAAAACACCACGCTGAGTGATGACGATCTCGCCAACCTGAGTGCGTTGTTCGCCATGCTACCAGGACAACCGCTGGCTACGCCTGCCGTCGACAGCGCACCAGCCCCAGTTGATGCCACGCTTTCGGCGTTGTCACGTGGCGCTGCACACGGTGCTATCGCCGATAACGCTGGCGAATTGCTGGCGGGTGATGCCAAAAAAGGCAAAGCGGATGTCACGATTGCTGGCGGTGGTGCAAATCAGGCAAACAATCCAACATTAACCCCGCTGACGGCGGCGGCGAACGCCAGAGCTGAAATCGACAGCACCCCATCACCAACCAGCATTGGCATGACTGCGGCCCCGCTAAGTGGTCCGCAAACACACGCACAACCGTTACCGACGGCCGCGCCGGTGTTAAGCGCTCCGTTAGGTAGCCATGAATGGCAGCAATCGCTGAGCCAGCACGTCACATTGTTCACGCGCCAGGGCCAGCAAAGCGCAGAGCTGCGTCTGCATCCGCAGGACCTGGGTCAGGTACATATTTCCCTCAAGATGGACGACAACCTCGCACAGTTGCAAATGGTTTCACCGCACAGTCACGTGCGCGCCGCACTGGAAGCCGCATTACCGATGCTGCGTACGCAGTTGGCTGAAAGCGGGATCCAACTGGGGCAAAGCAACATCAGCAGTGAAAGCTTCGCCGGACAACAGCAGTCTTCCGGGCAGCAACAGCAGGCGGGTCGCGCTCAGGGACAAGACATTTTTGCTGCTGAAGATGACGCAATACTGGCAACCCCAGCCTCACTGCAAGCCGCTGCCCGCGGCGATGGCGCAGTAGACATCTTCGCCTAACGCCAGAGGTAGCATGATTATCCGCGTCTTTTCCACGCTTTGTCGTGGACAGGACACGGGATAATCAGCCCATAAGCTGTACCGAAACAGGAAGCCCGTATCTGATGACTGACTCCGCGATTAACAAAAAAAGTAAACGCGCTATTTGGATCCCTCTGCTGGTATTAATTACCCTCGCCGCCTGCGCAACTGCGGGTTATAGCTACTGGCGCATGCAGCAGCAGCCGTCCGCCAGCGTCAAAGCGGAACCGCCTCCACCGCCAGCCCCGGTGTTCTTTGCGCTGGATACCTTTACCGTCAATCTGGGTGATGCAGACCGTGTGCTGTATATCGGTATCACGTTGCGCATGAAAGATGAGGCGACACGTTCACGTCTTAATGAATATCTGCCGGAAGTGCGCAGCCGCTTGCTGCTGCTGTTCTCTCGTCAGAATGCAGCCACACTCGCCACCGAGGAAGGTAAGCAACAGCTGATTACCGCCATCAAAGAGACGCTGGCGACTCCGCTCGTTGTTGGACAGCCGAAACAGGTTGTCACCGACGTTCTTTATACAGCTTTTATTCTGCGGTAAAGACATGGGCGACAGTATTCTTTCTCAGGCTGAAATCGACGCATTGCTCAACGGCGATAGCGAAACCAAAGACGAACCCATTTCAGGTATCGCAAAAGAAAGCGATATTCGTCCTTATGATCCCAACACTCAGCGTCGCGTGGTACGTGAGCGTTTACAGGCGTTGGAGATCATTAACGAACGCTTTGCGCGCCAGTTCCGTATGGGGTTATTTAACCTGTTGCGCCGTAGCCCAGATATTACCGTGGGTGCGATCCGTATCCAGCCATACCATGAATTTGCGCGCAACTTACCGGTTCCGACCAACCTGAACTTAATCCACCTGAAGCCGCTGCGCGGTACGGGTCTGGTTGTGTTCTCACCGAGTCTGGTATTTATCGCCGTAGACAACCTGTTTGGCGGTGACGGTCGTTTTCCGACGAAAGTCGAAGGTCGCGAATTTACACACACGGAACAGCGCGTTATCAACCGCATGCTGAAGCTGGCGCTGGAAAGCTATAGCGACGCGTGGAAGGCCATCAACCCGCTGGAAGTGGAATACGTTCGTTCCGAGATGCAGGTGAAATTTACCAATATCACCACCTCTCCGAACGACATCGTGGTGAATACCCCGTTCCACGTTGAAATTGGCAACCTGACCGGTGAATTTAACATCTGTCTGCCATTCAGCATGATTGAACCACTGCGTGAGCTGCTGGTGAATCCGCCGCTGGAAAACTCACGTAATGAAGATCAGAACTGGCGCAATAATCTGGTGCGTCAGGTTCAGCATTCTGAGCTGGAGCTGGTGGCAAACTTTGCCGACATTCCGCTGCGGCTATCCCAGATTTTAAAACTGAAACCCAGCGATGTACTGCCGATTGAAAAACCCGACCGCATTATTGCTCATGTGGACGGCGTGCCTGTGCTGACCAGCCAGTATGGCACCGTAAACGGTCAGTATGCGTTACGCGTAGAACATCTGATAAACCCGATTTTGAATTCGCTGAATGAGGAACAGCCCAAATGAGTGATATGAATAATCCGTCCGATGAGAACACTGGCGCATTGGACGATCTGTGGGCTGACGCGTTAAACGAGCAAAAAACCACGCCCACCAAAAGTGCGGCCGATGCGGTATTCCAGCAGTTAGGTGGCGGCGACGTCAGCGGTGCTTTGCAGGACATCGACCTGATCATGGACATTCCGGTCAAACTGACCGTCGAACTGGGCCGTACCCGCATGACCATCAAAGAACTGCTGCGTTTGACGCAAGGGTCGGTTGTCGCACTGGATGGTCTGGCAGGCGAACCGCTGGATATCCTGATCAACGGTTATCTGATTGCCCAGGGCGAAGTCGTCGTGGTAGCGGATAAATACGGTGTGCGTATCACTGACATTATCACCCCGTCTGAACGTATGCGCCGTCTGAGCCGTTAATCATGAATACCCAGGCTACCGTTTCTCAACCCGCCGCCGTTCCCGGCTCACCGCTGGTGCAGGTAAGCGGCGCGCTGCTCGGGATCATCGTCTTGATCCTGGCGGCGGCCTGGGTCATTAAACGTCTGGGGTTTGCCCCCAAAAGTGCCGGTACGCGCGGGCTGAAAGTCACGGCCAGCACCTCATTGGGCCCACGTGAGCGAGTGGTGATTGTCGAGGTCGAAGATGCCCGCCTGGTACTGGGTGTCACAGCCTCACAGATTAACGTCCTGCACACCCTGCCCCCGGCACCTGCCGATGCAGAAGAAAAAACGGCCTCCCCTGCGGATTTCCAGGCCATGATGAAGAGTTTGCTTAAGCGTCCTGGGAGATCCTGATGCGCCGTTTGTTATCCCTCACGCTGGCAGGCTTGTGGCTTTTCAGCCCCGTTGCCCTCGCCCAACTCCCGGGTCTGGTTAGTCAGCCATTGCCGGGCGGCGGACAAAACTGGACGTTGCCCGTGCAGACGCTGGTGTTCATCACCTCGCTGACGTTCCTGCCTGCAATTTTACTGATGATGACCAGCTTCACCCGCATCATCATCGTTTTCGGTCTACTGCGAAATGCGCTGGGTACCCCCTCTGCACCGCCTAACCAGGTGCTCCTGGGCCTGGCGCTCTTTTTGACCTTTTTCATCATGTCGCCGGTGATCGATAAAATCTACGTTGACGCATACCAACCGTTCAGCGAAGAGAAGATCTCCATGCAGGAAGCAATGGAGAAAGGCGCCCAGCCGCTGCGTGAGTTTATGTTGCGCCAGACCCGTGAAGCCGATCTGGCACTCTTCGCGCGCTTAGCAAACAGCGGTCCGTTACAGGGACCAGAAGCCGTGCCGATGCGAATTTTGCTGCCTGCTTATGTCACCAGTGAGTTGAAAACAGCATTCCAGATAGGCTTTACCATTTTTATCCCGTTTCTGATTATCGACCTGGTGATTGCCAGCGTGCTGATGGCGCTCGGGATGATGATGGTACCGCCCGCCACAATCGCGTTGCCGTTCAAGCTGATGCTGTTTGTGTTGGTAGACGGTTGGCAGCTGCTTGTCGGCTCGCTGGCACAAAGCTTTTACAGTTAGAGGCGCGAAATGACTCCTGAATCGGTCATGATGATGGGCACAGAGGCGATGAAAGTCGCCCTGGCCCTTGCTGCACCTTTGCTGTTGGTCGCTCTGGTCACAGGTCTTATCATCAGTATTCTGCAGGCGGCGACCCAGATTAACGAAATGACGCTGTCTTTCATCCCCAAAATTGTCGCGGTGTTTATTGCCATCATTGTTGCTGGCCCGTGGATGCTTAACCTGCTGCTCGACTACGTGCGTACGCTGTTCAGCAATATCCCCTATATCATCGGGTAGACAACGTTATGTTGCAGGTGTCCAGCGTTGAGTGGCTCCACTGGCTGAATTTATACTTTTGGCCTTTGCTGCGCATACTGGCGCTCATCTCAACGGCCCCCATCCTCAGTGAACGAGCCATCCCTAAACGGGTAAAGCTGGGGCTGGGATTGATGATTACCGTCGTTATTGCCCCGTCGATTCCCGCCGTTGACGTCCCCATCTTTTCTGTTGGCGCGCTTTGGCAGGCAATGCAACAAATCCTGATCGGTATCGCTTTAGGCTTCACCATGCAGTTTGCGTTTGCCGCAGTACGTACCGCCGGGGAATTAATTGGCCTGCAAATGGGCCTTTCCTTCGCGACGTTCTTCGATCCCGGTAGCCGTCTGAATATGCCGGTACTGGCTCGACTGATCGACATGCTCGCCATGCTGCTGTTCCTGACCTTTAACGGCCATTTATGGCTGATATCGCTGCTGGTAGATACTTTTCATACTCTGCCCATCGGCGGCAATCCGGTGAACAGCAATGCGTTTCTCGCGCTGGCACGGGCGGGCAGCCTGATTTTCCTCAATGGGCTAATGCTGGCCCTGCCGGTAATGACGCTGCTGCTCACGCTGAACCTCGCACTTGGTTTGTTAAATCGCATGGCGCCACAGCTGTCGGTTTTCGTCATCGGCTTTCCTCTCACTCTGACCGTAGGTATTTCACTAATGGCGGCACTAATGCCATTAATTGCGCCATTCTGCGAACGATTATTCAGTGAAATTTTTAATTTACTGGCCGATATCGTCAGCGAAATGCCTGGAAAATAATAAACCTTATTTTTTATCCTGTTTTACTAAGGATTGTCCTAAATTTAAAAAGTGACAACATCCACCAGGATATCTCTGTCGCGGCTTATTTGTTTTTGCCTCACTCACATAACGCAACATTCACTTTACTTTAAGATGTTTCCTGGCAAATTATACGCAACTTTACGGGATAGTAAATTCGCCTGAAAAACAGCGAAAGCGTCATCTTGGGTCGTTATTATTCCGTTTAGTTGTGATGAAATAATCAGGTAAGGGGAATTATCGTTACGCATTGAGTGAGGGTATGCCATGTCAACGATTATTATGGATTTATGCAGTTACACCCGACTAGGGTTAACCGGATATCTGGTAAGTCGGGGAGTGAAAAAAAGGGAAATCAACAACATTTCCAACGTTGATGAACTCAGTCTCGCCTGTGTCTCTCAACAACCTGCTGTGGTGTTTATTAATGAGGACTGCTTTATCCACGATCCTGCTAATAGCCAGCAAATAAAGCAAATCATTAATCAGCATCCCAGCACATTATTTATTGTGTTTATGGCAATTGCCAACGTGCATTTTGATGAATATCTACTCGTCAGAAAAAATTTATTGATTAGTTCTAAATCGATTAAACCTGACTCACTGGATAAACTACTTGGCGATATTCTGAAAAAGGAAGTAGATATTGCTATTGATGTGAATCTGCCGACATTATCATTAAGTCGAACCGAATCCAGCATGCTGCGTATGTGGATGGAGGGTCAGGGAACAATACAGATATCAGATCAAATGAATATCAAAGCCAAGACGGTGTCATCCCATAAGGGGAATATAAAACGAAAGATTAAAACGCATAATAAGCAAGTTATCTATCACGTTGTGAGGCTTACGGATAACGTCACCAATGGTATCTTTGTGAATATGCGCTAAGACGTTCTGACTGGTGGCGACTCCACCAGTCAGAATCAAACAGCAGAACTCATGTCACTCCACTTTTTCCACAAAGATACCATCCTGATGACCTGATTCATTAAAGAACCAGATACCGAGCGGGTAGTCTTCCAGCGAAACCAGGTACATGGTGCCTTCACTAAACTCTTCGATTGCCAGTACCACGCCCGGTCGACGAGGACCGCCGTCCGTTTTGACTGTGACCCGATCATTCACCTTCATAGTTTTCCTCCTGTGGCTTTGTGCCAGTGTAGAACAAATTCCTTTTTCTGGCAGCGCTGTGCACGCGCGATTGCGGGTTTTATCGACGGTCTATACTTAAGTTGTGCGTATCTGATGTTTGGGTACGCTCCCCCGGTATCCTTAACGGTTGAGAGGTATGAGGATGAAAACCGCGAAAGAGTACAGCGATACGGCCAAACGTGAAGTCAGCGTCGATGTCGACGCGCTGCTAAAGGCAATCAACGAAATCTGCGAGAGTGAAATTCATCGTAGCCAGGATGACCCGGAGCGCGTCAGCGTTGACGGGCGTGATTACCATACATGGCATGAACTGGCCGATGCGTTCGAGCTTGATATCCATGACTTTAGCGTGTCGGAGATCAATCGCTGACTGAGGGCGAAAAAAATCCCGGCCCTTATCGGGTCGGGATCAAGCTTGCTTATGCAAGAAGCACTTGTAAATTCGTTACACCAGAAAATCTGATGTGAACCAAACCTTATCTGCAATTTTTTTGCCTGACAAGTAAATAATTCTCACCGGAATGATAAATATAACTAATGGGTGAGAGATCACCAGGTTACGGTCGAGCCAAATGTTCAGGCATCCTGGGAGAGCTGTCTTCGCTCGCCAGGCACCACCAGTTCATCTTCACGGAATGCTTCCCGTTTAACGGCAAAGCCGTCGTACCAGCGACACTCCACCATTCCGCTGGCATACCCGGTAACGATCATACGTGGGCCACCCTCTTTGGAGGTGACTTCCTCACTGACAGAAAAGACCATACCTGCCTCCTGTATCAAGAGAAACCTTTACACCTTAGATGACAAAGAGGCGTTTTGCGTAATCAGTCCTGTAACAATTAGTGCGAAACTCCGCGCACTCTGGCGACAGCTTTTACCAGCAGAACGACAATCCCACCGATGATAAAGCCGAGCACCAGGTTAAGCAGGGTCGGAAGCATTAGCGAAATCAATGTACTTTGCTGCTGAGCAAAATGTTCAATCGCATGATGCAGCGGCGATATTCCGTGTACCACAATGCCGCCTCCCACTAAAAACATCGCCAGTGTGCCGACCACAGAAAGTGTTTTCATAAGCCAGGGGGCAACCACCAGCAACCCTTTGCCCAGCGACTGGGCAAGCAGGCTACGCTTTTCTGCCAACCAGTACCCGATGTCATCAAGCTTAACGATAATCCCAACCAGGCCATACACGCCCACGGTCACCACTAACGCGATACCAGATAGTACCAACACCTGATTCAGCAAGGGTGCGTCCGCGACAATACCCAGCGTAATCGCGACAATCTCGGCAGACAAAATGAAGTCGGTACGTATTGCCCCTTTGATTTTATCTTTCTCAAAGGTGAGTGGATCCTGTGCGGCCAGAGCAGTCAGACGCTGCTGACGCTCTTCCGGGCTTTCTTTGTGCTTACGCGCCTCCAGGGTATGCAGAACCTTTTCCACCCCTTCAAAACAGAGAAACGCCCCGCCTACCATTAATAAGGGGGTGATCGCCCAGGGGATAAATGCGCTTATCAATAGCGCCAACGGCACCAGAATAACTTTGTTAACAAACGATCCTTTCGCCACGCTCCAGACTACCGGGAGTTCGCGGTTAGCCCGCACGCCCGACACCTGCTGCGCATTAAGCGACAGATCATCCCCCAGCACGCCCGCGGTTTTTTTCGCGGCCAGTTTTCCCATCACTGAAATATCATCCAGCAGCGTGGCGATATCATCGAGTAAGGTCAGTAAGCTACTTCCTGCCAAAATTTTCACCCTCAATATTATTTTTTTGCAGTCATAAGTATGAAGTAAAACACGCCATGCTGAAACTGACCTTTCTGGTCAACAAGTTTTTAACATCAACACGTAATTATAAATCTCGCCAGTAAGATAGTTTTGACGTTTACTATGTTGCACCTTTTTATTTCCACCGTGAGGGATTATGCGTTTCAGGCAATTGTTACCGCTTTTCAGTGCGCTATTCGCGCTGTACATCATTTGGGGTTCCACGTACTTCGTTATTCGCATTGGCGTTGAAAGCTGGCCGCCGTTAATGATGGCAGCCGTACGTTTTCTCTCCGCGGGAGTTTTATTAACAAGTTTCTTACTTATTCGTGGGCATAAGCTGCCCCCCTTACGCCTAATCCTGAACGCCGCGCTAATTGGTATCCTGCTGCTGGCTGTGGGTAATGGGCTGGTCACCGTCGCAGAACATCAAAATGTCCCTTCTGGTATTGCCGCCGTGGTGGTCGCCACCGTCCCGCTATTTACGCTGTGTTTTAGCCACTTTTTTGGCATCAAAACGCGCAAGCTGGAATGGTTGGGGATAGCGATTGGGCTAGCAGGGATCATCATGCTAAACAGCGGAGGCAATTTAAGTGGCAATCCGTGGGGCGCTATTTTAATCCTGATCGGTTCGATAAGCTGGGCGTTTGGCTCGGTGTACGGTTCACGCATTACCCTACCCGTTGGCATGATGGCCGGAGCCATTGAAATGTTAGCCGCCGGTATAGTGCTGATGTGTGCATCGCTACTCTCCGGGGAAAAACTGACCACCATGCCAACATTTTCAGGCTTTATGGCGGTGGCTTACCTGGCCCTGTTTGGTTCCATTATTGCCATTAATGCGTATATGTTCCTGATCCGCAATGTCAGCCCGGCGCTAGCCACCAGCTATGCCTACGTCAATCCGGTTGTTGCCGTGCTGTTAGGTACCGGTCTGGGGGGAGAAAGACTGGCTCCTATCGAATGGCTGGCACTCGGCGTGATCGTGTTTGCTGTGGTGCTGGTGACGTTGGGGAAATACCTGTTCCCTGTTAAAGCGGATGCCGTTGCTACCCCGTCGGAAAAAACGTTACAGTAAATGAATACCGAGAGTGTCGATCTGCGCGGTGTCACCACCGCCGCAGATCCACTCGATGACACGTTCAGATAACGCTTCATCGTCCAGCTTTTCGCGACCACGCAGGGCACACTCCCAGACAATCAGTACGCGCCAGCCCAGAACCTGCAACTTTTCACAATCCCGCGCATCGCGCTGGACATTTTTGCCTATTTTTTCCAGCCAGAATTCCGTTCGTGTCGCGGGGACTTTAAACAAATAGCAATCGTGGTGGTGCCAGAAACAGCCGTGAGTAAAAATCACACAATGATAATCATCCACCACAAAATCGGGGCGACCGGGTAACGTCCCATCCTGCACGCGAAAAGTTACCCCCTGCTCTGTCAGCACGCTGGCAAGGCGTTTTTCAATTGCGGTATCGCGGGTAGCTATCGCCCGCATATTTTTACTGCGTGTTGCTTTATCGTGAACGTCTGCCACGCTGATTCTCTTTCTCGCGAATAGCAACTGCCTGCCTGATTTTCGGCTCCAGCAGCCTGGCCACCGCCGCAAATGCCGGAACGACCACCGAATTACCAAACTGGCGATAAGCCTGGGTATCCGACACGGGGATCCTGAACTGATAGCCCTGCGGAGATTCAAACCCCATCAGACGCGCGCACTCTCTGGGCGTAAGTCTGCGTGGGCGGTGGCGCTGATTCTGCGGATCGTCAAAATCTTTTTCACCCAGCGCCATATCCCAGCCACGGTCAATCAGGATCTCCGCCCCATCCTTATAATAACGCGCAGATAATGTGCGCGTTACGCTATCAGGGTTACCGGGATACACCATGCCATAGCCAAATCCATTGCCCCGCGCCTGATGCTTTTTCGCATAGCGATAGAGGTATTTCCACAGCACCGGCGTCAGCACATATTTCGCATCGACGGTCGGCTCAAGCAGCTCCGCCAGCGTGGTACGCCGCGGCGGATAACGCGTGACGATATCCCGCAGCGTGAAGTCTGATTTCAGATTTAGATCGCGTCGGAAGCCGACAAGCACGATACGTTCGCGATGCTGAGGCAAAAAATGTTGCCCATCGATAATTTTCGGATCGTCCGGACCGTTATCCGCCGCATCCGCCACGTCATAACCCAGCTCGTCCAGCGTTTGCATAATGATGCGAAACGTTTTGCCCTGATCGTGACTCTTCAGGTTTTTGACGTTTTCGAGCACAAATATGGCTGGCCGACGCGCATCGATAATGCGCACCACGTCAAAAAATAGCGTGCCTTGCGTATCACAGGCGAAACCATGGGCCCGCCCTAACGCGTTTTTCTTTGATACACCAGCCAGAGAAAATGGCTGGCAAGGGAATCCGGCCAACAGCACGTCGTGTTCAGGAACATGCTGGCGAATATGTTCTGCCGCCTGCTGGTCACTCACCCCGTCATGATGGCTGAGTGTGATATCACGAATATCTTCATTAAAGCGGTGTTGGAGCGGATCGCAGTAGTTGTTCGCTTTATAGGTGCGCACCGCATGCTTGTTCCACTCACTGGTAAACACGCACTGCCCGCCAATCGCTTCAAAGCCGCGACGAATACCGCCAATGCCAGCAAAAAGATCGATAAAGCGAAAGGCATAGTGCGGATGATGCGCAGGTGGTTTCGGCAACAAAGTATTCAGATGAATGAGCTCGCGGTCGCTGAGGCGATGCCATGTTTCATTAGCAACCACTCGCTTAAAGATGGCCGGGCTCCAGCGGTTCTCGCCAACGCCATTCAGATGAGCAACCAGCGTTTTCACGTCATATATTTCAAGCAACTTGGCCAACATCACCTGCACGTCGGTCTCGTTTTCATCTGTCATCGGGTTCATGGAGCCTGCTACTGAAAAATTATCCTGCATACATTTAACCGGCAGAAATGGATAACCGACAGATTAACATAAATTAGCACGGTTGACGTTTCAGCCGTATTGACGACTAGCGCGCTTTAAAGGGTTGAATCGCGTCAAGATCCAGCATTTCGTATTCTCCTTTTAACTCCGCACTCAGCTTCGCCATATACGTCAGTAAAAAATCCGCATTATGTTGTGCCAAATGCCGCCCTCGTTCGGTTTGCATCGTCAACGGCAACGTCAATAACTTGGTCTGGAAGTGATCGAGCGCGTACTGTTTATCGTCAAGGCTACGCTTGCGGGCAAACGGATCTTCCGCATCAAACAGCGCAACCCCTAACGCCCCTGAAACGGCAAATACGCGCGCTAAACCAATTGCACCCAGCGCCTCAAGCCGGTCTGCATCCTGCACGATTTTCGCTTCAAGGGTTTCTGGCGCGATTTTGGCGCTAAAACTGTGCGCCTCAATGGCATGACACACTGCCGATAACCGCTGTCGTGGAAAATCCGGAAAATCGCGCATCAAAACGCGACGTGTTTCCAGAGCTGCCAGTACCGACGAACGATAACGCTCAGGATGGTTCTTCGGCAGGCTGACGAGATCGTGGAAGTAGCATGCGGTCAGCACCACCAGCCAGTCCACGGGGGCATCTGTACCCAGCTTTTGCGCCGTCATCCACACACGTCGAAAGTGAAAGATGTCATGCGCAGCATCTTGTCCGGAATGGTTATCAGCTAACCAGGCTTCAAATCGCGACTGCCAGTCGTGCAGTTCCATGCTATCTCCCTTTGTAGAAAGAAAATCACCTTAGCAATAATTTTCATTGCAGACCACTGCCCGCCCCATTACATAATCATCTTTTATTATTGCACTAAAAATAAAATCCACATGAATTTATAAAGCCCACCACGCCAATATCGAAAAATAATTTATATGAATATTAAAAACAAACATCTAAAACAAATAAAATACACATAACAAATAAATAGATAAACACATATAACTAACTGATTAAAAACAATTGACATGGCGAATACCAATGTAACTAACACACACGCATAATTATATAAAGATGCAAAAGAAACATTTGGAATATTTTAAATATATTTGTTACATGTTATATTTTAAATTAAATGAACTTCATAGATAGTATCCAAATGTAGTCACTCGGATAGTACTACATATTCATTTTAATTATCATGCAAAGGGAATACATAATGAAAAGAAAAGTATTGGCACTGCTTCTCCCTGCTTTATTAGCTGCAGGCGCAGCAAATGCGGCTGAAATCTATAATAAGAACGGCAATAAACTGGATCTGTACGGTAAAGTCGATGGTCTGCGTTATTTCTCTGATAACCCTGGCGACGATGGCGATCAGACCTATGCCCGTCTGGGTTTTAAGGGCGAAACACAGATTAATGAGATGCTGACTGGCTATGGCCAGTGGGAATATAACATTAAGGCCAACACAGCTGAAGGTGAAGGCGCAAATTCTGCGACCCGTCTGGCCTTTGCCGGTTTAGGTTTTGGCCAAAACGGTACTTTCGACTACGGTCGTAACTATGGCGTGGTCTACGACATTGAAGCCTGGACCGATATGCTGCCGGAATTCGGTGGCGATAGCTACACCCAGACCGACGTCTATATGACTGGTCGTACCAACGGCGTGGCCACCTACCGCAATAATGGTTTCTTTGGCCAGGCTGATGGCCTGAACTTCGCCCTGCAATACCAGGGTAATAATGAAAGTGCAGGAGCAGGCGAAGGTACTGGTAACGGTGAGAACCGTAAATTATCTAGAGAGAACGGCGACGGTTTCGGCCTGTCAACCTCCTATGATTTCGACTTCGGTTTAAGCCTCGGGGCAGCATACTCCAGCTCTGACCGTTCAAATAACCAGGTTGCTAAAGGTTATCAAGATGGAATTAATCATCGCAACAGCTATGCAGGCGGTGAAACAGCAGATGCATGGACTGTTGGTGCGAAGTATGACGCGAACAACGTGTACCTGGCTGCTATGTACGCAGAAACCCGTAACATGACAGCATACGGTAGCGGAAAAAATGATGATGGCTCCGCGAAAGGCGGTATTGCCAACAAAACGCAGAATTTTGAAGTTGTTGCACAGTATCAGTTCGACTTCGGTCTGCGCCCTTCCATCGCTTACCTGCAATCTAAAGGTAGCGATTTAGGTGGTCAGGAAGTCAGTCGTGGTAACTGGCGTTATGTCGACAAAGACCTGGTAAAATATGTTGATGTGGGCATGACGTACTATTTCAACAAAAACATGTCCACCTATGTCGATTATAAAATCAACCTGCTGGACGAAGACGACAGCTTCTATGAAAGCAATGGTATCGCAACTGACGACATCGTTGCCGTTGGTTTAGTCTACCAGTTCTAATTGACGCAAAAACAAGCAAGCCCGCTTCATATGAAGCGGGCTTTTTATTTATACGAAACGTATTTTTTTATCACACGGGCATTACAACGATAAACTTGTGAGGATACTCAAAGAAAAAAACATCCATGAGAACTGTCGTTGAAAGCGAGGCGTGCAAGTGCTTGAATAGTGGCGGAGAGAGGGGGATTTGAACCCCCGGTAGAGTTGCCCCTACTCCGGTTTTCGAGACCGGTCCATTCAGCCGCTCTGGCATCTCTCCGTTTTGGCGGTTGCCATGATGCCAGGTAATTTGGCATTTTAACAGACCCCGTTCCGTCAATTTCGTTCAAGTGACGAGTTTGCGAGCAAAACGATGATTAAGTGGCCCTGGAAAGAGCAAGAAACAACCCGGAGTGACGACTGGCCGTGGGACGACGCCCTGGCTATTCCTCTTCTGGTGAATCTCACCGAGCAAGAACAAGCCAGGCTTATCGCCCTGGCCGAGCGCTTTTTACAGCAAAAAAGACTGGTAGCGCTTCAGGGGTTTGAACTTGACCCACTGAAAAGTGCGCGCATTGCGCTGCTTTTCTGTTTACCTGTTCTGGAATTAGGGATCGAGTGGCTCGACGGGTTTCATGAAGTTCTCATCTACCCTGCCCCGTTTGTCGTAGACGATGAATGGGAGGACGATATTGGGCTGGTGCATAATCAACGCGTTGTACAGTCCGGGCAGAGCTGGCAACAAGGTCCGATAATCCTTAACTGGCTCGACATTCAGGATTCTTTTGATGCCTCCGGCTTTAATCTGATCATCCATGAAGTGGCACATAAGCTTGATATGCGTAATGGCGACCGTGCCAGCGGTGTTCCGGCAATCCCCCTGCGCGATATCGCCAGTTGGGAGCACGACCTGCATGCCGCAATGAATAACATTCAGGATGAAATTGATCTGGTCGGTGAAACCGCGTGCAGTATAGATGCCTACGCAGCGACCGATCCTGCCGAATGCTTTGCCGTTCTATCGGAGTATTTCTTCAGTGCCCCTGAATTATTTGCACCACGTTTTCCGGCCTTATGGCAACGTTTCATTCAATTTTACCGCCAGAACCCCATGGAGCGGTTACGCGATACCCGCTAAGGTGGCCATTGTCGCTCACCAAATGTGCATTAACGCTGAATTTGAAGATTAATTAACCAATTGAAATGACGTGCTAATTTTACTGTTGACACCTCATGGTGAGGTCAGTAATATGCGCCTCGTTCACACGATTCCTCTGTAGTTCAGTCGGTAGAACGGCGGACTGTTAATCCGTATGTCACTGGTTCGAGTCCAGTCAGAGGAGCCATTTTTAAGAAGCCTGCTTAGGAAACTAAGCAGGCTTTTTGCTTTTCCGTTCGCTATAAAAACACTCTAATAAGCCCCCTGCCTGCTCTGCACCGCTGTTACATGCCACATCACAACGTTGATTAAAGTTATGTAAATGTAAATCGTTTAAACTTTGCAATTATTGTAAGTGCTAGTGATTATCATTTATTGTACGCGAGCCAAAGGAACGAGCCCCCGCTCGGTTCACTGTACGTTCCAATTACTCTGGGATATAAACGATGAATTCTCTGCCTCGCGCCGGACTGCGCCGTATCACACTTGCCTCTGCCCTGGTCTTCTCTGTTAGCCTACCGGCTTTCGCTCAGGAAACGTTAACGCTCTATACCACCCGTGAACCGGGTCTGATCCAGCCTTTGCTTGATAGCTGGACCAAAACCAGCGGCATCAAAGTCAGTACGGTCTATATCAAGGACGGTATGCTTGAGCGCGTTAAAGCTGAAGGTAAAAATTCACCTGCCGACCTGCTGATGACCGTCGATGCCGGTAACCTCATTGATTTAGTGGAAGCGGGTGTAACTCAGCCAGTAGAGTCTGAAGCACTGAAAACCGCTATTCCGGCTAATCTGCGCGGCGCAGATAATCAGTGGTTTGCGCTGTCGATGCGTGCCCGCGTGCTGTATGCCGAGAAGTCACTGCCAATCGATAACTGGCATTACGAACAACTCGCCAGCCCTGAGTACAAAGGTAAAGTCTGTATTCGTTCCGGACAGCACCCGTATAACACGGCGCTGATCGCCGCAATGATTGCTCATCACGGTGAAGCAAAGACCGAAGAATGGCTGCGCGGTGTGAAAGCTAACCTGGCGCGTAAAGCTACCGGTGGCGACCGCGATGTTGCTCGCGATATTCTCGGCGGAATTTGCGATATTGGTCTCGCCAACTCCTATTACGTCGGCCATATGAAAAACGCCAAAGAAGGCAGTGATGCACGTCAGTGGGGCGATGCGATTAAAGTCGTTAAACCCACCTTTGAAAATGGCGGTACACACGTCAACATCAGTGGCGCAGCTGTAGCCCGCTATGCGCCAAATAAAGCCGATGCCGTTAAGCTGATGGAATATCTGGTTTCCGCACCTGCCCAGCAGCAGTATGCGAAAGCGAACTTCGAATACCCGGTACTGAAAGGCGTGACGCTTGATCCGGTTATCAGCGCAACTATTGGTGAAATCAACGTCGATAAAACGCCGTTAACCGAAATCGTTAAATATCGTAAACAAGCTAGTCTGCTGGTAGATAAAGTTGGATTCGATCAATAAACCTCTGCAGTTTCCGACGTTACGCGGCCTGGTTTCCGGGCCGCAGTCATTATTAACGCCGCTACATCTTGGCGCGCTGTGCGTAGCGCTTGGCGTTCTGACACCGATCATTGCGCTGATTTGGCAGGCTACCCAGGCCGATTTATCTCACTGGGATAATCTCCTGACGTATGTACTGCCTGCCGCACTAAAAAATACCGTGCTGTTATTAGCCGGTGTCGCGGTGATGGTCGGTGTGATTGGCGTAGGCAGCGCATGGGCGGTAACGGCATGGGATTTTCCTGGACGTAAAATTCTTAGCTGGGCGTTACTGTTGCCGCTGGCAATGCCAACCTACATTGTGGCCTTTGCGTGGCTCGATCTGCTGCATCCGATTGGCCCCCTGCAAACCTTTATCCGTTTTTTACTGGGCTTTGACAGCCCAAGACAGTTCCGGCTGCCAGATTTACGCTCACTTTCCGGCGCAATCATCCTGCTCGGATTAGTGCTTTACCCATACGTGTATCTGACAACCCGCGCTATGTTTATCAGCCAGCCCGCCCATTTACTGGAAGCCGCACGCACGCTGGGATGCAGCGCAACCGGAACTTTTTTTCGTGTTGCTTTGCCCATGGCCCGTCCGGCACTGGCCGTTGGGATCAGCCTGGCACTGCTGGAAACGCTCAACGATATTGGCGCATCGGAGTTTCTCGGGGTACAGACGTTAACCGTTACCGTGTACACCACATGGATCTCGCGTTCTGATTTATCTGCTGCGGCGCAAATTGCCTGCATGATGCTGATGTTTATATTCCTGATTCTGACACTGGAATTTTATGGTCGCAGAAAACAAGGATTCAGCAGCCGCAGCCTGCGGGAAATTCAACCTTCGCGCGTGCAGGGCTGGCGCGGTTGGCTGCTCGGTGGCGTTATTTCACTGCCGGTTGTACTGGGTTTTCTGGCACCGGTACTGTTTTTAATGTGGGAAAGCGCCAAACGCATAGGCGATGAGAACCCCCTTTCCTCTTCGTTACTGTCAGCATTGCAAAATACGCTATCGCTGGCAGCGGGAACCACGCTGGTGGTGGTTTGTGTCAGTATGCTGGTGGCCTGGAGCGCGCGCCATAGCGCCGCAGACAACGCCATGCCGGGATTTCGTCGCGGCGTGATGCGTCTGGCCTCTTTAGGCTATGCGGTTCCCGGCACAATTCTGGCGATTGGTTTTTTACTCCCCGCCATGGCTGTCGACCGCTGGCTGGCCGATTTACTGGATGTTCGCGGTCTGCCGCTGATGTCCGCAGGGATCCTGCTGGTAATTTGTTGTGCCATGCGATTCCAGGCGATTGCCATTGGCGCGCTGGATTCTGGTCTGGGCCGCATTCCACCTTCGCTGGAACAGGCGTCTCGTCTGTTGGGCGAGAATGGTGCGGGGACGTTTGCACGAGTCCATTTTCCCCTGCTGCGCCCGGCATTAGTCAGCAGTGCCCTGCTGGTTTTTGCTGATGCCATGAAAGAGCTGCCAACAACGTTGCTTTTGCGCCCGGTCAATTTTGAAACGCTGGCAACGTTACTGTATGCGGAAGCCGCACGTGGAACCTATGAAGAAGGTGCTATCGCCGCGCTAATGATTGTTTTAGCTGGCACGCTACCGGTTATTTTGTTGGTGCGTCACCAAATGACTCGCCGTGGTTAAGAGAGCAACAATGTCAGAAATTGCATTACGACTCGAGGATGTACACGTTGCTTATGGCAACAGCCAGCAATCGGTACTGAGCGGATTTTCAATGTCGGTACGTAAAGGTGAAATTGCCTGTCTGCTGGGTGCTTCAGGCTGCGGGAAAACCACGGTACTACGCGCAGTTGCCGGATTTGAACGCCTGAAAAACGGAGAGATCTATGTGTCACAGCGCCGTGTTGCCGGTCCCGGCGTTCATCTGCCACCGGAAAAACGTCATGTCGGCATGGTCTTCCAGGAATATGCGTTATTCCCCCATCTGACTGCACAGCAAAATGTGGCCTTTGGATTGCGTCGCATGCCGCGTGAGGAACAACAGGCCAGAGTGACTGAGCTGTTGAAAATGGTGGAGTTACACAGCCATGCCAACCGCTATCCGCATGAGCTTTCCGGCGGGCAACAACAGCGTATCGCCCTTGCGCGCGCGTTGGCGCCACATCCGGAAATCCTGTTGCTGGATGAACCCTTCTCCAGCCTGGATAAGCGCACACGTGAGCGTCTTGGCAACGAGGTACGGGATATTTTGCGCGCCGCCGGGCAAACGGCGCTGTTGGTTACCCACAGTGAACACGAAGCCCAACTAATGGCTGACCATATTGGCGTGGTAAAAATGGGGCAGTATCAAATTAAAAAAGCGACCCATCCGACCTGAAGGTCAACAAAGTCGCCCTGAAAATTAAAAATGCTTCTGTACCAGGTTGATGTTCACCGGCATACCGGAACGTCTTTCCAACGCCTGGCTCCCGCGGCTCACATCCACGTCATTCCCGCTGATAAAGGTGCGCAAAGCGGGAGTGACTGGTAAAGGCACCTTTCTGTCAGACTCGCATTCCGAACGGTTTCGTGACAGCGGCTCATGTACTTCCACCCAGCGACTACCGTCCGGCTCTTCGCTGTATTTCACCGGTCGGTCAATTAATTGTACACGCGTCCCTACAGGCACCGTATCAAACAGGTACTTGATGTCATCATTCCGCAAACGGATGCACCCCTGACTTACCCGCAAACCAATACCGAAATTGGCATTTGTCCCGTGAATGGCATAAAGCCTGCCAATATAAATTGCATACAGGCCCATCGGATTTTCTGGCCCGGCAGGCACAAATGCTGGCAAGCTTTCCCCGCGTGCAGCGTATTCCCGTCGGGTATTTGGCGTCGGCGTCCAGCTTGGTGCTTCCTGCTTACGTTCGACCGCCGTCACCCAGTTACGCGGCGTTTCTCTACCCGCCTGACCAATGCCAATGGGTAAAACCTCAACCGTATTGCTGCCAGCAGGATAATAGTAAAGCCGCATCTCGGCGACGTTGATGACAATCCCCTCGCGCACGGTATCCGGAAGTATCAGTTGCTGCGGCACAACCAGCGTTGAACCCGATTTAGGCAGAAAAACATCGACGCCCGGATTGGCTTCAAGCATATTGCTCAACCCCTGCCCGTACTGAGCGGCAAATGCCTCCAGCGGCTTGGTGTTTCCTGGTGGAACCGTAATAGTCAAAGGACTACCCACCAGGCGACTCCCCTCTGGCGGCAGCGGATAACTCACCGCCTGTGCGCCCTGACTCGCAAGCAGCATAATGAGTGAACAAAGCAGTTTTACACGACGCATCTTTTTCCTTTCCTTCGTCGCAACAGATATCCGTTAAGTATAGCTTTTATTATCTGTTTTAGTGGGTTACGACATATCTGCGCATAAAAAAACCTCGCCATCAGGCGAGGTTCAGGTTGAGCGGTAACTACGCTTCCTTACCATCTGGAAGCACAATATTGCTGGCGGCTAACTGCCCCATATTTTTGTACATAGCGCAGGCAGCTTCAATAATCGGCATCGCCAGCGCGGCCCCGCTACCTTCACCTAAACGCATCCCCATATTCAGATAAGGATCTAATTCAAGATGCGCCAGCGCGGTGCGGGCACCCTTCTCAGCGGAGAAGTGTGACGGGATTAGGTAGGGTTTAATCTGCGGTGCAATCTGGCTGGCCGCCAGAGCAGCAGAATACGAAAGAAAACCATCCAGCACGACCGGCAGGCCACAGGAGGCCGCACCAAGCATCACCCCCGCCATACCGACAAGATCAAACCCGCCAACCTTAGCCAGCACATCGACACCGTCAAGGCGATCCGGTTGATTGACGGCAATTGCCCGGCGCACAACGTCTACCTTATTCCCCACCCGAGAAAGAGGGAGGTTAGCGCCAATACCCACGACTTCCTCAGCATCACTGCCGGTCAGCACACTGACAATGGCCGCCGCAGGTGTGGTATTTGCCATACCAAGCTCACCGACACCAAACAGCGTTACGCCGTCTTTTGCCAGTTCATGGGTATAGCGGATGACTTCCAGCAACAGCTCTTCTGCCTGCGAACGGCTCATTGCCGGACCTTCGGCTATATTGCCGCAGCCGCGTGCCACACGCATATTCACCACACCGGGAATAGGTTCAGCATCAATCCCAACATCTATCACATGGACCTTCGCCCCCGCCTGAGCGGCCAGGACGCAGACGCCGGTCGTTCCACGCGTCATATTGGCAGCCTGAATAGCCGTGACAACTTTAGGCGAAACGGCAACCCCTTCATCCCACACACCGTGATCGGCGCACATCACCAGCATCGCTTTGCCATTCACATGCGGCACACCCTTCAGGCCAGGCATCCCGGCCAATTGTACGGCGAGAGATTCGAGTCGCCCCAAACTTCCCGGCGGCTTAAGCAAGCCGTCGATATGCTGCTGTGCACGCAGCATCGCGGCACTGTCGGGTGATGGGATCGTGCGGAGTAAAGAGGTTAAAGTCTGCATAAGGGTTCCAGTATGTGGGCTGACTCAGAGCAGAGCCAGCAAGAAAATCAACTCGCCAAGTTCAATGGCAGCGCCCAGCGTATCGCCGGTTTGCCCACCCAACGTGCGTTTTAATAACTGCCCAAGAATAAAAATCGCCACTATTGTGACAACTAGCACTGCCACGCCGCGCATGCCGGGAAGTAGCACGGCGGCAAGGATCGCCGCTAATCCCAACGTAACGCAGGTTTGACGCCCGGTGACTTTGCCAATAAAAACGTTGCCCAGCCCTTCTTCGCGGGCATAGCGATGCCGATACATCAGCAACACCGCCGTTCCTCGCCCGGCGACACATGCAGCTGCCAGCGCGGCCAGCATCGGCGTGCCACGCAAAGCCAGTTCACTCACCACCAGCACCTTCGCCAGTAAAACGAAAATTAACGCCAGTCCACCGTGGGTGCCCAGACGACTGTCGCGCATGATTTCCAGCATCCGCTCGCGTCGGCGCGCCGAAAAAATGCCGTCACAGGTATCCGCCAGACCATCCAGATGAAATCCCCCGGTCAGCAACGCCAGCGTCAGCACCGCAAAAAGGGCCGCCAACGGAATACCGCACCAGGGCTGGAGCGCCATAAAGACCAGCCCCGTCAGCCCTCCCAACACGACGCCAATCAGGGGAAACATCACAATACCGCGGGAATAATGCTCGAAATCCAGTCCTTGCGACCAGCGAGCAGGAACGGGCAAGCGACTGATAAAAGAGAGCATTGCCCAGAACAACTTACTCATTTAATTTTGACTCCAATTCCTGATACCACCAGCCAGACCTCATCCGCTGCCGCCGCCAGTCGCTGGTTCACGCGTCCTGCAATATCACGAAAATGCCGCGCCAGACGGTTCTCCGGCACAATCCCCATTCCCACTTCGTTTGTGACCAACACGATCTTTGCCGGGCAGCGCTGACAGGCTGCGATCAGCGAACGGATTTCACCTTCGATAGACTGCTCCATCGCCGCGTAATCCCAGCTGTCCGGATCGCTTTCACCGCCCAGCGCAAACAGCAAGTTGGTCACCATCGTGGTGATGCATTCCAGCAGAATAGCTTCCTGAGGATCGTTCATGTCCGTGATCAGTTCATCAAGATGTTGCCAACGTTCGGCTGTCCGCCAGTGCGCAGGACGTCCATCGCGATGATGCTGAATTCGCGCAGCCATCTCCTCATCAAAAATCTGCGAAGTCGCAATATACAAAACGTTTGGGGAATCAGCGATCAGCGCTTCCGCATGCCGACTCTTACCGCTTCGCGCGCCGCCAGTAACCAGAATCATCATACTGGCTCCCGGTGTTGCTGCATGATGGTATAAATTTTCTCAATATCGATGTGTTGCCGCATCGCATCCGCCAGCAGATCAAACTGCTGCGATTTATATTGCGCGTAATGGAAGGTGGAATCCAGCGGAGCTAACCCTTTACGTTCTCGCAGGCCATTGATCAACGCTCGGGTGAAATCATCGCTGTCGAAAAGACCGTGAAGATAGGTGCCGAACGCCAGGCCATCCGGAGTGACCGCGCCGTCAGCAACGTTGCCGCCGTCTTTGTGCAACGTCATCACCGACCGGCATTCATCGGTTAATGCTGTTTCGCCCATATGAATTTCATAACCGCGAACGGATAACCCCGCCGTGCCCGCCAACCAGTCAGGAAGCGATGAGGACATTTTTCCCTCAACCAGGGTCGTGGTTTTGTGCTGGGCAAAATGGGTGACTGTATTGAGCAAGCCCAGCCCCGGCAGCGTACCGAGTCCCGACTCTACTTCATCAATGATGGTGTCACCGAGCATTTGATAGCCGCCGCAAATCCCCACCACCGGTACGTTATTACGATGTAATTGCACGACGCCATGTGCCATCCCGCTTTCACGCAGCCACACCAGATCGCCAAGGGTATTTTTACTACCCGGCAAAATCACCAGATCGGCCCCCGCCAACTCTTCAGGCTGACGAACATAGCGCACGCGCACATCCGGCTGCGCAGCAAGCGCATTAAAATCAGTAAAGTTAGATATGTGTGGAATTTGAACAACGGCGATGTCGATGTCGCGTTTGTCAGTGCGCAAATACTTGCCCTTTTGCAGCGCAACGCCATCTTCATCTTCCAGATCAACATCCAGCCATGGCATCACGCCCAGTACCGGAACACCGGTCAGCGCTTCAATTTGCTCGATACCAGAGTGCAGCAGCGTCACATCACCGCGAAACTTATTGATGATCACCCCTTTTACCCGCGCGCGTTCGTGATCGTGCAACAGCGCCAGCGTGCCGTAGATGGAAGCAAACACTCCGCCACGATCGATATCCGCCACCAAAACGACAGGGCACTGAGCCATCTCTGCCATACCCATATTGACGATATCGCGATCGCGCAGGTTAATCTCTGCCGGGCTCCCCGCACCTTCCAGCACCAGCACATCAAACTCCTGCGCCAGGCTGTTATAAACTGACAGGATCTGTTCCCGCAGACGTGGCTTGTACTCGTGGTAACTCACCGCGTCCATATTGGTCGCCACTTTGCCCATCAGCACCACCTGCGCTTTTCGATCGCTGGTCGGTTTAAGCAGCACCGGGTTCATACGCACATCTGGCGTAATACCTGCGGCTTCAGCCTGAAAAATTTGCGCGCGGCCCATTTCTTTTCCCTCTGGCGTAATGCCAGAGTTCAGCGCCATGTTCTGCGATTTGAACGGCGCGGTATGCAGTCCATCCTGATAAAAAATACGACACAGCCCGGCGACCAATACGCTTTTACCCACATCAGATGCCGTTCCCTGCAACATTATTGCCTGCGTCATGACGCCTCCTTCAGTGCGTTCTCTCGCATACAGCTAAAAAATTCAGCCTCTGTTTTACACAGCGGGAAGCCCAGCTCGGTATGCAGCTTCACCAGCCAGGGCTGAGTTAATCCCGCTTGTTCAATAAGATCCGTACGGGCGAAAACGTCGCCTGGCGCGCCGTGCGTGAGCACTTCGCCCCGGCGTAAAACGTACACCGCATCGCTGACTTCATAGATAAGATCGATATCATGGCTGGAAATTACGACGTGATTTCCTTGCGCTACGATGCGTTTGATAATCTCAATCATCTGCGTGCGGCCTGATGGGTCAAGACCAGCAGTAGGTTCATCCAGCAGCAAATACTGCGCCTGCAACACCAACGCCCCGGCAATCGCTACGCGTTTTTTTTGCCCATGGCTTAAACACTGAATGGGCTGATGGCGAAAATGCTGGGCGTCGACCAGCGTAAGCGCATCTTCCACGCGGCGAGCGATTTCAGCTTCATCCACCCCAAGATTGCGCAGGCTAAAGGCGATATCGCTGTCGATATCGGTATAAAAGATTTGCTGATCGGGGTCCTGAAATACCGTTGCCACCTGTTGACGCAGCGCCAGCAGGCCGCGCTTGCTGTAATCCAGCGGTTTGCCCTGCCACATCACCGCCCCTTGCTGTGGGCGCAATAAGCCACTCAGGTTCATAAACAGCGTGGATTTCCCGCAACCATTAGCGCCTACCAGCCCGGTGACGGCATGCGTAGAAAAATCCAGCGTTAGCCCTTTGAGGATCGGGTCATCCTGATAGCGAAACCAAAGCGCTGAGGTGGCAAGCATACTTTTCCTTACAGGTGAAAATCACCCTGATACAGTTTGATATCCAGTGTGGTGGTCATTTGCTGGTAGCGGATCAACACGCGGGTAAACAGCAATCCCACCAGCATTGCCAGAGAGCGGTAGCCCAACGGCAAGCTACGATAACCAAAACGCAGCGTTTGTGCGCGATGAATAGCCAGCGCCTCGTCTAACAGGATAAAAATAAACCGCCAGGTCAGCAGGATCTGCTCAGTTAGCAGGCGAGGAACATGCGCGCGTTTGAGTAAGATAATTAATTGCGGAAACGGCAGATTCAGCACCAGCCAGAAAGTTGCCGCCAGCGCGGCAAGGCTGCGCCAGAAGGTTTCATTGGCGGTTACCAGACCTGGTGCGCTGATCCCCAACCAGTAACTTCCCACAGGTATGCTGGCCAACAGCGTCTGTGGATCGCGGCTGATGCTAAACAAAATGGTCACCACGCCAACCGTGAGAAAACCAAACGGTAATGCCATCCAACGGCACCAGCGCCAGAAGGAAATACGCAGCAGCCAGCAGCTCAGCGCGGCAATAAGTAAAAGCTCAATACCCTGCCCCAATGGGGGCAGAGTAAACGCCAGAATCATCATCACCAGCCAGAGCAGAAATTTCCGCACCGGCGAGACATGAACCCAACGGCTTTGATAGCTAAGCCTGTCAAGCCCTGTCATCACGGCGTTGCCTGCCCTTGGTATAACCCAGGATGTAGAAAATCACGGCTGCGCCCAGCGATCCCTGGAGCGTAAACAGCAGACTTTCAATTTCACCGCTTGCAGGTTCATACAACGGCTGGAACCAGGGTTCATAATGCGGGGCAATAGCCTGAATCTGACTTTCCGCCTCACCGTCTGAACCGCCGTACTCCCCACCGTGGTTGATAAAGAACGGCAGGATCACCAGCGCCACTACCATGCCCAATATAATCAGCGTCTTTTTCATCGTTAATGCCCTTGCGCGGTTATCAACTGGCGTTTGGTTAGCTGATCGTAAATCAGCACGGTGAGTAACCCTTCCGCAATCGCAATTGGGATCTGCGTCAGGCAGAAAATCCCCATGAACTTAATGATTGAGCCGGTAGCACCAGCAGAGGGATCCGGGAACGCAACACCCAGCTGTACCGAGGTCACAAAATAGGTGACGAGATCCGCCAGCATCGCACACAGGAAGACGCAGACATCACGACGCAGCCCTGCGCGGCAGGCCATTTTCCACACCATGTAACCCACTACCGGGCCAATTACCGCCATCGACATGCCGTTCGCGCCGAGCGTCGTTAAACCACCGTGTGCCAGCAGCAGAGCCTGGAACAGCAGGACAATCGCCCCAAGGATGGCAACCACGCCCGGTCCAAACAGGATAACCGCCAGGCCTACACCGGTAGGATGTGAGCAGCTTCCTGTAACGGAAGGAATTTTCAGCGCCGACAGCACAAAAATAAAAGCGCCACACAGGGCCAGCAAAACCTTCTGGTGGTTATCCTCCTGCACAATTTGGCGCAGACGTACCAGCCCGTACCACAGGCAAGGTAAAAACAGCAGCCACCAGGCCAGCGCCCACATCGGCGGCAAGAAACCTTCCATAATGTGCATGGCGAACGCTTGTTCAGGAACAATCATCAGTAATAGCGCCGCAGCCAACCCGCTGAAAGACAGCTGTTTTAGCTGTTGTTCAAGCTTCATTGTGCATACTCCCACTGTTTATTGACCAGAATGGTCGAGAAATAAGGCAGCGGCTGATCGTCGCTCACCTCATCGAGATGACGCCAGCACTGTTCACCTGGCAGCGTGGCTTCAGACATCATTAATGCACAGTCCAACAAACCCTCTTGTTGTAGCAGCGCTTTAATACGCGCAAAACGACCGTACACTTTCATCAACACCAGACTGTCATGCTGTTTTAACGCTTGCTGGATTTCCGCTTCCGGTGCGGTACAGGAGACCACCGCCAGTGACTGCTGCTCCATAGCGAGCGGCGTTTTGGAACGCGCGGCAATCGCGGCGAAAGACGTGACGCCAGGAACGATTTCCAGCCAGTCAGGACAACCAATACGCTGAAGTAAAAAGACCCAGGTGCTGAACAGCATCGCATCGCCGAGAGTGATAAACCCCACCTGCTTACCGGCCTCGACTTCCTGAACCAGCGCGGCAGCAACTTCATCCCAGACGGCCTCTTTTTCAACGCTATCGGCACTCATAGGAAAATGACAGCAGCGGACTTCGGTCTGTTCACCGATATACTCACGTACAATCGACAATGCCAGACTGTCACCGCCTTTACGCCCGGCAGGCGCATAGAGAATATCCAGCGCGCCCAGCGTGCGTGCGGCACGCACGGTAATCAAGTCGGAAGCACCTGGCCCGGTGCTCAGTGCATACAGTTTTCCGCTCATGCTGCTTCCTCCAGCGCCACATTAAGCGCCTGCTGTAAATGTGCCACGAACATGGCGCGAACCGCCGGGTTCTCACCCAGACCACTAAGCCACGGCGTAGCCGGTATCCCTGCTGCATTGAACAACGTTTTCCAGGAATCATCTTCGTCGGAGGCCATATCGTTGATGGCATGGTCGCCAGCGACTAACATCAGCGGCATCAGATGCACCGCCGTCACCCCTTCCTGAGATAAACTTTCAATCAACACATCCACTTCCGGATAGCTTTCCACCGCCCCAACCCGCGCGGGAAAGCGCTGCGCCGTCATCATGTGGTCGAGACAGGCATAGGCGGCAAAAGCATGGTGGCTGGCGCCGTGTCCCATAAACACCACTTTTTCACTTTCGCCAAGCGCCGGCATCTGCTGTTGCAGCGCCAGCATCAACTGGGTGTAATCTTCATGGCTGCTCAGCAGCGGTACACCCAGCGTCAGGCGTGAAAACAGCGGACGCATACTTTGCACTTCGCGGACAATTTTTTCGTATTCGTCGCCATTGATAATGTGCAGCGACTGAATAGCCACATCCTGATACCCCTGCTCCGCCAGCTTTTGCAGAGCCTGCAGCGGCGTGTCGATTTCAATGCCGTCGCGCTGCTTGAGCTTGCGGATAATCATCCCGGAGGTAAACGCCCGGAACAGGTCGCGGTCGGGGCAACTGGCTGCGAGATCGCGCTCACAGGCCACAATATTTTTCTCGCAGGTGTCGTGATAGCTGGTGCCAAAGCTGACCACCAGAAGCGCCTTTTTCATCTCTAACTCCTTAAGCAGCGGCCAGCCAGCGCGTTAAACGCGCCCCAAAGGCGGCCTGACTTTCCAGTAACTCTTCTCCCGTCACCAACGGTGCCGGACGTGTAATCACGATGCAGGGGATACCGGCATCCAGACAGGGTTGAACCTTTTCCTGATAACCACCTTCAGCGCCTGAAGCCTTAGTGATCACCACATCAGCCTGACACTGGCGATAAAACGCGGCGTTGAACTCGGCGCTGAACGGTCCGCACAGTGCGAAGATTTCACCGACACCAAATCCCAGATCCGCGCATTGCTGAATGACCTCAGGAACAGGCAGAACGCGCGCCAGCAGCGTTTTTTCAGGCAACCCTTCGCGCCAGATGGCCAGATCTTTACTGCCGGTCGTCAGCAGCACGCGATCGCCAAAGCGTCGCGCCACCTCACAGGCTTGCGGAATACTTTGTACGGTATACAGGTGCGGGTGAGTTAATCCGCTCAACTGCTCAGGGCGCTGGTAGCGGCTCAGCAGTACGCCCGCCGCTTCGCAGGCGCTCATGATGTTGCGGCTCACTACCTCGGCGTACGGATGCGAGGCATCGATCACCCAGCGCGTCCGATTTTCCTGTAGCCAGGCAATCATTTGTTCGCGCTCCAGACGCCCGCAGCGCACCTGGCCTTTGATGTCTCCCGCCAGTTGTTTCCCCGTTGGGGTGGCAACTGACAGGGTGTAGGCCACGTTTGCCGCATCCAGTTGCTGGCACAGCATGCGCGCATCGCTCGTACCGCCCATGACCAGCACATCACCGTAATTCACAGCACATAACCTCGTGGCGTGATCATCAGGCCGTCCTGAACATAGGTTGTTTTGTTACCCACGATCACAAGGCTGGTCATATCAACCGGTTCGAAATCCATTTCACCGAGCGTGGTTAACCATTTTTCCTGCTTTTTACGTCCGGCAGACTTCACAATACCAACCGGCGTTTGCGCGCTTTTGCTGGCGGAAAGCAGCTCAAATGCGCGCGCCAGATGACCTTCGCGACCCCGACTGCGCGGGTTGTAGAAACAGATAACAAAGTCTGCCTCACCGGCGGCAACGATGCGTTTTTCAATAACCGGCCATGGCGTTAACAGATCGCTTAAGCTGATGTGGCAGAAGTCGTGCATCAGCGGCGCGCCCAGCAAAGAGGCCGCGGCAATACTAGCGGTCATGCCAGGTATTAGCCTGACCTCAACATCCAGCTTTTGCTTGCTGACCAGTTCGAGCACCAGCCCGGCCATACCGTAAATCCCCGCGTCACCGCTACTGATCAGCGCCACGTTATGACCCGCCTGTGCCAGTTCGATCGCCGCCTGGCAGCGTTCAATCTCTTTGCACATTCCGGTTTTGATCACCTGCTTGTCGCCCGTGAACGCTTTTACCAGATGGGTGTAGGTTTTATAGCCAACGATGATTTCCGCTGCCTGCAGTGCTTCAACGGCTTCCATGGTCATCATTGCCTGCGAGCCAGGGCCAATTCCAATTACGCTTAACATCAGTGTGAAACTCCCAAAGTGATGGTGACGCCCTGTTCTCGCAGGGTCTCGCCTAACAGTTTTCCGTGGCTCAACAGCCAGGCTGCAGGACCGGAAACGCTTCCTGTACCTACCGTTTTGCGAACAAACGATGAGGCCGGAAAACGGTGCTCATGCTCACGCAGCGCGTCAGCGGTAAAGGTTTCGAAAGGAACGCGACAGCACGAAGCCAGTTGGATAAGTCCCTGTTCATCTTTTTTCAGCGTGATGCTGCCAATCGCTTTTAGCGCCAACGGATCGAGCTGTTGAGCTTCAAGTTGCCGGGCAAGCAGCGCAGCCAGCAGAGGGAACGGCGTATCACGGCGACAGCCAATTCCGGCCACAACCCGCTGTGGCACCAACTTCCAGTGCGGAACAGGCAGGTCAGGTAAATTGGTGCGTAAGGTGATGCACACCAACGCATCCAGTTCGGGGAGCTGGTTAAGATCGGTAACCGTAATAAATCCGCGCCGGTCGCAATGGCTGACATCCTGCGTCAGTTCGTCATCCCACCACAGACCAACCCGTTTATTGCTGACCAGCATCTGATTCACGATCTTCACCGCCGAACGGAAATCACTCATCCGGGCATTCAGTTGAAATGCCAGCGTATCCAGTGCCGCCATATCGTTCACATCCGTCGCGGTAGTGATAACCGGGTCAGCGCCCAACATGCCCGCCAGATAACGCGCCAACGCATTGGCACCGCCCGCGTGGCCGGAGAGCAGGCTGATGACATGCTGGGCACGTTCATCAATGACCACCACTGCCGGATCGCAGAATTTGTCATTGACCAGCGGGGCCAGTACGCGCACCGCAATGCCGGTCGCACCGATAAAAATCAGCGCCGAGTAATTCGTAAACGCTTCGCGGGCGGTATTCGCAAAACCGTTTTCAAAGGGAATAAACCCCTCCTCCAGCAGCTTTTCACTGGTAAAACAGGTAACCGGCAGCATGGCTGCCAGACGTTTCGCCAGCACAACGCCACCAGGAGTCAGGCAAAAAAGCGCAATTGACTCAGGCTTTACGGTATTCATGGCTAAAGTCCGCCGCATAGAGTTTGGAGTAGTGATACTCCGAGCCCAGGAAATTACCGACCAGAATAAGGGCCGTTTTACGGATGCCCGCATCGCGAACCTTGTCGCCAATATCCGCCAGGGTCCCGCGCACAGTCTGGCTTTCCGGCCAGGTCGCTTTATAGATCACCGCCACGGGCGTGGTCGCCGGATAGCCGCCTTCAATCAGACGCTCAGCCACCCGATGAATGCGCTGGACGGAAAGATAAATCGCCATAGATGTCTGGTGACTGGCAAAAGACTCCAACTGTTCACGTTCCGGTACCGGGGTGCGGCCTTCCAGGCGCGTAATGATCAGACTCTGTGAAACTTCAGGTACGGTGTACTCCACACCCAGCTCCGCCGCCGCGCCGAGGAACGCGCTGACGCCAGGCACCACCTGCCAGTCAATCCCGCGTTTGGTCAGCTCCTCACCCTGCTCGCGTACGGAACCGTACAACGAGACATCGCCGGTTTGCAGGCGCACAACGGTCTTGCCCGCTTTCACTCCAGCTTCCATCAGATCAAGGATCTGCTCCAGATGCAGTTCAGCGCTGTCGTGACATTCAGCACCGGCAGGGCAATACTCCAGCAGTTCAGTGTTAATCAGCGATCCGGCGTAGATAACAACCTGCGCCTGCTGCAGCAACCGGTAACCTTTGAGGGTAATCAGCTCGCGATCGCCAGGACCTGCGCCAACAAACCACACGCTACGGGGATCAAAAATCTCAGACATGGTTTCCTTCCTTCTGACAGGCGATAACAAATACGGGGTTATTCGGTTTGAAATAGTGACCACTGCCAAGCGTGGCAAGCGAGGAAACCTGTAACTGCAGGCAATCCACTCCCTGTACGCCAAGATGGTCCAGATGTGCCAGCGCGGTGTTGAGGTTTTCCTGGAGGATAAACGTCATCACCAAACGCCCTGCGGGATGCAATTGGCGCATCGACCAGTCAATCAGTTCGGTCAGATGGCCGCCGCTGCCGCCCATGAAGATGGCATCAGCCTTTTCCGTGATGGTCATTGGTGCGACACCGGGAAAAATATCGATATTTGCGCAGGCAAAATGCTGGCGGTTTTCATCCAGCAACCTGAGAGCCGCCGGGTTACGTTCGATGGCCGTTACACGTAATCCGGGATATTGCAACGCGGCTTCTATCGACACGCTGCCGGTTCCGGCGCCAATATCAATCAGGTGACTGGCGCGGTGTAATTCAAGTTTTGAGAGGGCAAGTGCGCGTACCGCTTCTTTGGTCATCGGCACTTTCTCTCCACGCAGAAACAGCTCATCTTTCATCAAGGATCACCACTGCATTCATGTCATAGTCAGCGTTAACTTCACGCACAGGCAGGAAATGGATCTGTTCGTTTTCCATCGCCAGGTTTTCGCCAATCACCATCCAGCGATGCCCCTTGCCTCGGGCAATGAGCTGCTGTGCGATTTCACGCGGGCCACACAGCGCATCAGTCACCATCGCCACCTTGTTATGCCGCGCCAGCTCGTCGAAACAGACGCTGCGGCCATGGCTACTGGTCAGCCACATATCGTTCATATCAATACCGGACTGCGCGCACAGGTACTGCACCGCGCTAATACCGGGAATTATCCGCACATTCTCAATGCCAAAATGCGCCACCATGCGCGTCCCGATGCCGTAAAACAGCGGGTCGCCAGACGCCAGTACCACAACATGCTTCTCCTGGTGCGCACTAATCCAGCTCAGGAGTTCCGGGATATTGGCGCCAAGAGCAAACTGTTCACCGGCAAAATCCGGGAATTGCTGCAAATGCCGCTTTCCACCGACCAGAACATCCGCCGTCGCGACCGCTTCACGCGCCGCAGGCGTCATCAAATGCAAACCGGCTGGCCCCATCCCTACAACGGTTAACATTGCATCTCCTCAGCAATCTCTGCGACCGGGCGATTACTGCCAAGCACCTGATTATCAAAAGAAAACATGATGACGTCGCAGGTCGGGGGATTTTTGGTAAAGCGCAGCGTTTGCAGGACACGCATACAGATGCGCTTAGCCAGGTGGTTATAAATGTGCTGAAAACCGTATGCGTCGATGTGTTCCATCGCCGCCTCGGTGGTATCGCAGTCGCTGACCAGCGTCAGCAGTTCCAGCGGTGCGCCAAGTAGCGCGAGGTGGGCCACCAGCGTTTCCATGCGGGCATCGGCAATATGGCTATGAGTGTGGAAGATCCCCGCCGCGATTTTGACGAGCTTACCGGGGTGCCCCACCAGCACGATTTGCCGGAACCCCAGACGTACGGCTTCTTCAATCATGTAACCGACAAAGTTGCTCATGGTGACCACAACCTGGGTGTCGATACCCATCTGCTCGCGAACAAAACGCTCGCCGTGGTTTCCAGGCACCAGTACGACACGCTCCAGCCCCGCCGCCCGCTTAATTTCCAGCTCCAGCGACAGTGAACGCTTCCAGCTCTCTTCCGACATCGGCGTGACAATACCCGTGGTGCCAATAATCGAAATGCCGCCCAAAATGCCAAGGCGCGAGTTGTAGGTTTTTTGCGCCCGTTCTTTGCCTTCTGGCGCGAAGATTTCAATCTGCGCCCCACGATTTGGACCAATCGCTTCGCGGACGGCAGATTCAATGGTCTGGCGAGGTGTACGGTTAATCGCCGAACTGCCCACCGGCAGGCCAATCCCTTTGCGGGTTACCGTACCGACCCCTTCACCGCCCTGTAAGGCAATCACGCCACTATCGTCTAACGTCACGCGGGCAAAAATCAGCATGCCGTGGGTGGCGTCCACATCATCTCCACCGTCTTTGCGGATGGCCGCTATTGCCTGCTGCCCTTCGATATGCGGTGACTCCACGCTCAGGCACAGCGTCACCCCGGAAGGCGTCACGATGGAAACCTGATGGATGAGGTGTTGGCGCAATACCATCAACGCGGCAACTTTTGCCGCAGCCGTGGCGCACGATCCCGTGGTATATCCTTTACGCAGCGCTTTACCGTTGTGCCACACCGGCGTATCGAAGGCCTCGCTCATCGCGCCCCCTGCATGTGATAAAGCATGGCGTTGACGATAGCGGCGGCGACATTGCTTCCCCCTTTGCGGCCTAACGCTGCAATGGCGGGCAAATTGCTTTGGGTCAGGGCATCTTTCGACTCTTCAGCACCAACAAACCCGACCGGTACACCCACCACACCGCTGACGGCAACATCATGCTCAAGCAGGCGGAACAGCGCAGTCGGCGCGTTGCCAAAGACAAACAGCTTTTCCCCCTCTTCCTTCACCGCAATGTCAACCGCCGCCATGGACCGGGTAATACCCTGCTCTTTTGCCGTACGCACGACCCGCGGGTCACTGATGTAGCAGCGGCATTCACCGCCGAATTGTGCCAGCAGCGTTTTATTGATCCCGGAAAGCGCCATCGTGGTGTCGGTATAAATCACGCTCGAACGGCTAAGCGCGGCACAAAACTGCTCCAGCACATCACTGGAAAACCACAGAATGTCCAGCCAGTCGAAATCCGCCGTCGTGTGAATGACCCGCTTGATAATGGCTTCATGTAACGGACTGGCAAACTGATAGTCCGGACGGGTTTCACGGATGATCTCGCCAATAATGTCGAAACTTTTGGCTTCAATCGCCTGGGGTTGCTGGATATATTGCATTATGTTGTCCTCAGGCTACACCGACCCACAGCCACCGCAGCGCAATAAACAGCGCCAGTGCCAGCGTCGATGCCACCCACATCAGTCGAATCGTATGGGAAATGTCGTCTACCGAAATGTCGCGTTGTGCATCACCGATCCACGGTTTCTCAACGCGCTCGCCAAAGTAGTCATTAGGACCACCCAGACGAATGCCTAATGCCCCGGCTACGGATGCCTCTGACCACGCACAGTTTGGGCTGCTGTGGTTGTAGCGATCGCGCCAGCCAATCTGTAAAGCTCGCGAGCCGTCTTTACGGCATAAAAATGCCGCCACGCCCAGCAACAGCCAGCTCAGTCTTGCAGGAATAAAGTTCGCAACATCGTCCAGACGCGCGCTGACCATACCAATAGCGCGGTATTTTTCATGTTTGTAGCCCACCATGGAGTCAAGGGTGTTTACCGCTTTGTAGGCCATCGCCAGGGGCGCACCGCCGAGGAGGAGAAAGAACAACGGCGCGATAATGCCGTCTACGGTGTTTTCAGCCACGGTTTCCACCACCGCGCGATTGATCTGCTGCGGTTGCAGTTGTGAGGTATCACGCCCCACAATCCATGACAATTTTTCCCGACTCTGAGCAAGGTCACCGGCCCGCAGCGGACGTTCGACATCCTGCGCGGCCTTTGCCAGGCAGCGCCCGGCCAGCACGGTAAAGATCATCCATACCTCTACCACCCAACCCAACCAGGGATGAACAGATTCTGCCAGTGCCAGCACGCCCCAGGACACAGCCCAGGTCAGACCAACCACCACAATCCACATCACCGCACCGCCAATGCGCAGCGCACGGTCGCTATGACAGTAACGCCGAACAATTCGCTGCACGGCAGAAATCAGATTGCCAATCCAGCGCACCGGATGCGGCCAGTTCTGCGGATCGCCGATGATAAAATCAAGCAGCCAGGCAACACACCACGCAAAGATCGTCATAGCGCACTCCTCGCGGCTGCCAGCCAATGGTTAAGCATCTGCGGACGTTGAGCAAAATGAACGTGTAGATAGCTGGCGAAGGTGTTTCCGACCTGCCAGCCGCCGGACCAGGCTTGCAGCGTTTTACCATCGCGAACTTTGCGACAGTTCATCACCGCTGGCGTTTCAGGAGTAAAATCGGAGTAGTGGAATTCATGTCCGCGCAGCACTTCACCTTCTGCAGCTAACAATGTTTGCTGCGCGGCCTGCGCTTCGCAGTAGCCAAATCGGGTCAGACGTTTCCCCATTTTGCTGTGGCCGGGAATGATATCCGCCATCAGCCAGGTATCGCCGTTGCTGTCCTCAAGCGAACTGCCGAGATACATCAGCCCCCCGCACTCTGCATAAATCGCGACGCCACGTTGATGTGCCTCTCGCAGTTGATTCAGTATCGAGACATTGCGAGCCAGCGCCGCAGCGTGTAGCTCAGGATATCCGCCACCTAACCAGATCATCTGACAGTCCGGCAAACAGGTGTCGTGCAACGGGCTAAAACGAACAATATTTAGCCCCGTACGTTCCAGCAGCGTAATGTTATCCGGGTAGTAGAAGTTGAAGGCTTCGTCATCGGCAATTGCAACCGTTAGCCCTGCTCCGGCGTCTGCGGCGGGCAGCGTTGGCCATTCGCCAGCAGGAAGATTGGTTGACTGGCTTAATGTCAGCAGCGCGTCAATATCAAGGGTTTGCTCCAGTGTCGCGGCAAAAGCCTGCCACGGTAGCTGATTGATAACCGACTCACGTGCGGTTACTAAACCCAGATGACGTTCGGGAAGGGCAACGCCCTCCATACGGGGTACGTAGCCCAAGACGGGTACATCGCAGTAACGTTCGATTGCGACTTTCAGTAACTGGTAATGCGTTTCGCTGTTAACCCGATTAACAATAACCCCGGCGATGTTCAGGGTGGGATCAAAATGCTGAAACCCCATTACCGTTGCGGCGATTGAAGTGGAAACGGCTTTACCATCAACCAGTAAGATGATCGGACAGCCTAACTGTTTAGCCATCGCGGCGGTGCTGCAGTAGTTTGGGTCGGTACCATAGCCGTCATACAGCCCCATCACACCTTCAATAACGGCGATATCCGCATGTTGCATCTGCTCGTTGAATAGAGCGTTCAGCGTGGGGACGGGAAGCATGAAGCTATCAAGATTGCGGGAAGCGGTACCGCATACCGCTGTATGCCAGCCGGTATCAAGGTAATCAGGACCTACTTTGCAAGGCTGGACGCGCAAACCGCGTTTTTTCAACAAGCTCAACAAGCCCAGCGTCACCGTGGTTTTACCACAGCCGCTTCCGGTACCTGCAAGAACAAATGCGTGAAAATTGGCCGCCATACCCTGATCCTGTTCAGGGTGGTAGGGATGTAGAGATACCCAGTCTCTCGACTGTATGCATCTGAACCACCCACTTCCCACCGAAGTTGTTGGTAGTCACTGACAGGCAGGTCTTCTGGCTTAGCGTCATCCTCACCCGTCCTTCCCAATCTTGCGATCAGTGGTCCATACGGGGTCGTCAGCATCACAGCAGCGGGGGCTGCGGGGGATTCTCACCCCCTTCCCTACCACAAATGTGGCAAACCTGTCAGTTCAAGAGCCTGGTTAATTAAGCTCTCTGTTATGAGGTAATTTCACAACCTCATGACAATAATTCAATTTAATATCTTTCCGAGTTCATTCAGCCAATTTTCTGGCCTTAACCCACTTATTCATACGTTCACTTTTTGAATGAAAGTATCAGCTAAGAATAAAGAAAGTCATTCACACAGACACTGTATCTCATCACAAAAATAAAAACTGGTGCAGTTTATCCCTCTAATACCATTATTTTGTTGCGCTATGACAATTTATTGACTGCTGTTGTCACATTTCATTTTATAATGACTGACATAGCACCCGATATCAAAAATCGGCAATAGCAAAATATTGCTATTTAAGCGGATTCACCGCGTGAAATGACATTTATTTGCTGGCGAAATGCCTGCGGCGTAACCTGATAGGTCTGGCGGAAAACTTTGCAAAAATAACTTGTTTGCGAAAAGCCTAAATTACGCGCAATGCTGGCTATGCTCCAGTCACTGTGACAAAGCAGCTCTTTGGCACTGGCCATTCTTTGCTGGTTTACCCATGCGTTAAAACCAATACCCTGATATTTTTTGAACAATTTGCTGAAATAGTACGGGCTAAGGAAAACATGAGAGGCAACATCTTCCAGACGCAGATCGTCTGATAAATGTGCATCAATATAGCGCAGGGCTTTTTTCATTTTACTGTCATGAGGGTTGGTACTACGGTTAGCGCGTACCGGCTCTGACTGCTGCGGGTTATCTTTGATAACAACAAAATTAAGTTGTTTCTTAAGGCAATTTTCGACGATGAGCTTGAGTAAATCCGCTGAAGCAA
Organism: Citrobacter sp. C13; assembly: GCF_014596815.2. Lineage (NCBI taxonomy): Bacteria > Pseudomonadati > Pseudomonadota > Gammaproteobacteria > Enterobacterales > Enterobacteriaceae > Citrobacter > Citrobacter sp. C13. Next base: position 1,878,877 of record NZ_CP115024.1, on the reverse strand, counting down.
TGACTCGAGAATAGTCCATTTCAGGTACATTACGGAACTCGTTTACCAGTTCGGGATCGGCTTGCCAGCGGTCATCGACGTTCAGAATATCAACGAGGCCTACATCGTTACTTAAGCGTACTTGTCCACAAAGCACGAACCCTACCAGGTGTCCCGCGATGACCAGCGGAATTGAGAAATCGGTAAGCCCGGCATGGCAGCGATAAATGCAGGGTTGATCGGATTTAGAGGCTTCCAACCCTCCACAGCGGTCGCTCATACGACAACGCGTACTATGCTGAGGATGCTGGCGCATCAACTGGCAAAAAGGAGTGAAATTAAAAAGCTCAGAAATTTCATCACCGTGAATATTGACAACCACAACAGCCAGACTGGTGGCCTGTGCAAAATCCTGTGCGATTTTATTAATGAGTTCTGAGTTCAGGGCACTCGCAGAAATCATGATAAAACCTCTCAGTTAATTTATTGTTATAAATAAAACATATTATTCACACATTCATTTTCATCTCGCGATCCGGCGCGCTGATGAAAGTCAGCATTGAACATAACAAAAGTCTCCCATTGTTGGGAGACTTTTTAAGCCGTTCAGGAAACCGGATCACGAAAACAGTTTTTACCTTTCAATAATAAACATCTTTCGTGAAGCTAGCTCTCGTTTTCCTCCAACTTACACGAATTACACGGTAAATTTTTGCCAATAAAATAACGATAAATTGCTGCGCCCGCACAGGCGCCGATGATGGGTGCCACAATCGGCACGATGAAATAAGGGATATCACGCCCACCTGTCATCGCAACATCACCCCACCCGGCCATCCAGGCAAACAATTTAGGACCAAAATCACGTGCCGGGTTCATCGCAAAGCCGGTAAGTGGACCGGTTGATGCGCCGATAACAGCAACCAGAATACCAATCAGCAGTGGTGCTAACGGGCCTTTGGGAACACCGTTACCGTCGTCCGTTAGCGCCATAATCATCCCCATCAGAATGGAGGTAATCACCACTTCGACCAGTGCGGCCTGCCAGACACTCAGTGCGGCGGCAGGATACGTACTAAAAATGCTGGCAAGTTGCAGGCTTTCCAGACTGCCGCGTACCATTTGGTGGGCTGATTCATACTCAATAAATAAGCTGCCGTACAACAAATAGGCCAGCATAGCGCCACCAAAGGCACCCGCTATTTGAGCGACAGAATAAGGCAGTACTTTACGCCCCGGAAAACAGGCAAACAACCAAAGTGCGATGGTAATCGCGGGGTTGAGATGGGCCCCAGAAATCCCGGCTGTCAGGTAAACTGCAAGCGAGATCCCCAAGCCCCATATGATGCAGATCTCCCACAATCCCAAACTGGCACCCGCGACCTTCAGGGCGCTCAGGCACCCAATACCAAAAAACAAAAATAGTCCGGTACCCAAAAACTCAGCAATACATTGCGCTCTTAGTGAATCGTTCATTGTGACACCTTCTAAGCAGAGTTCGTGTCTTTACCAGCGGACTCCTTGCTGGCAGGAAGATTACTTCAAGGCTTACTATAAAAATCTGTATCGGCAAATTGTTGGCAATCTGCAAGCCACATGCCCTTAAAAATCGTGTTGTGATAGCAAATTCTTGCCATCACCTTTAATAAAGCAGGCGGTAAAACGAGGATTTACCCTATTAAAAGTACATTTTCAAAATAATAAAATATTGCGAACAGCAGAATTCCATTTTCAAACGATCATCACAATTTCATTTTTCTCGCATAGCAAATGATATTTAAACTGTCACTCGGAAAAGTGTAAATATGGAATTAACATAACCAAATAGTCACATTGTTAAGACTAGAAACAACCAATAAAAACAAATTGTTATAATTGTGCATAGCAATTTTATCTCACCATAACCCCACTATTTTTTCACTCTTACTTTCAACTCAGCCATTCTTTTTCCTCGCTTCTTTTTATAGTCATGAAAATCGGGACAACCCAGGCGAGGTCTTTATGCAACAAGAAGCGTTAGGAATGGTAGAAACCAAAGGCTTAACTGCAGCCATAGAGGCCGCAGATGCAATGGTGAAGTCAGCCAATGTAATGCTGGTCGGCTACGAAAAAATTGGTTCGGGGCTGGTAACAGTCATTGTTCGTGGAGATGTCGGCGCAGTCAAAGCAGCAACAGATGCAGGTGCCGCCGCAGCCCGTAATGTGGGAGAAGTGAAAGCCGTACACGTCATCCCACGCCCGCATACCGATGTAGAAAAAATCTTACCGAAGGGAATTAGCTAATGAGCAGCAATGAGCTGGTTGAACAGATCATGGCGCAGGTGATTGCTCGCGTGGCAACGCCGGAACAGCAGGCTATCCCTGAAAATAATCCTCCAACACGAGAAACGGCTATGGCAGAGAAAAGCTGCAGTTTAACGGAGTTTGTCGGTACCGCGATTGGCGACACCGTCGGTCTGGTAATCGCCAACGTAGACAGCGCCCTACTGGACGCAATGAAACTTGAAAAACGGTATCGCTCCATTGGCATCCTTGGCGCCCGTACTGGCGCAGGCCCGCACATCATGGCCGCCGATGAAGCGGTAAAAGCCACCAATACTGAAGTCGTCAGTATTGAGTTACCACGTGATACCAAAGGCGGCGCAGGTCATGGTTCGCTGATTATTCTTGGCGGCAACGATGTTTCCGACGTGAAACGCGGCATTGAAGTCGCACTGAAAGAACTGGATCGCACCTTTGGCGATGTTTATGCCAATGAAGCGGGTCACATCGAAATGCAGTACACCGCACGCGCCAGCTACGCACTTGAAAAAGCCTTTGGCGCACCGATTGGCCGTGCCTGTGGCGTTATCGTCGGTGCACCAGCATCCGTTGGTGTCCTGATGGCCGATACGGCCCTGAAATCCGCCAACGTGGAAGTTGTGGCCTACAGCTCCCCTGCCCATGGCACCAGCTTCAGTAACGAAGCCATTCTGGTTATTTCGGGTGACTCTGGCGCTGTTCGTCAGGCCGTTATCTCCGCCCGTGAAATCGGTAAAACCGTACTCGGGACCCTCGGCTCAGAGCCGAAAAACGATCGTCCGTCCTACATCTGATATCAGTGAGGCTGATTCATGAGATCGAAAAGATTTGAAGCACTGGCGAAGCGCCCTGTGAATCAGGATGGTTTCGTTAAGGAGTGGATCGAAGAAGGCTTCATTGCGATGGAAAGCCCGAACGACCCCAAACCGTCGATTAAAATCGTCAACGGTACAGTCACTGAACTGGACGGTAAATCCGCCAGTGAATTTGACTTAATCGACCATTTCATTGCCCGCTACGGCATTAACCTGGCGCGCGCTGAAGAAGTCATGGCGATGGATTCGGTCAAACTGGCCAATATGCTTTGCGACCCTAACGTGAAGCGCAAAGACATAGTGCCGCTGACCACCGCAATGACGCCGGCAAAAATTGTCGAAGTGGTGTCCCATATGAACGTCGTTGAGATGATGATGGCGATGCAGAAAATGCGTGCTCGTCGTACACCCTCTCAACAAGCGCACGTCACTAACGTCAAAGATAACCCGGTGCAGATTGCCGCTGATGCCGCTGAAGGCGCATGGCGCGGGTTTGACGAACAGGAAACAACCGTTGCCGTTGCACGTTATGCGCCATTTAACGCCATTGCGCTGTTAGTCGGCTCGCAGGTTGGACGCCCTGGCGTATTAACCCAGTGCTCGCTGGAAGAAGCTACCGAACTTAAACTCGGCATGCTAGGCCACACCTGCTACGCGGAAACCATCTCCGTCTATGGTACTGAACCCGTCTTTACCGACGGCGATGACACGCCATGGTCTAAAGGCTTCCTCGCCTCGTCCTATGCTTCCCGTGGTCTGAAAATGCGCTTTACCTCCGGCTCTGGCTCAGAAGTTCAGATGGGTTACGCCGAAGGCAAATCAATGCTTTATCTGGAAGCCCGCTGCATTTACATCACCAAAGCTGCGGGCGTACAGGGCCTGCAAAACGGTTCAGTAAGCTGCATCGGTGTCCCTTCCGCCGTGCCGTCAGGCATTCGTGCAGTGTTGGCTGAAAACCTGATTTGTTCCTCTCTGGATCTGGAATGCGCCTCCAGCAACGACCAAACCTTTACCCATTCGGATATGCGTCGTACTGCTCGTCTGCTGATGCAGTTCCTGCCGGGTACTGACTTCATTTCTTCTGGTTATTCCGCGGTGCCGAACTACGACAACATGTTTGCGGGTTCGAACGAAGATGCTGAAGATTTTGACGACTACAACGTTCTCCAGCGTGACCTGAAAGTAGACGGTGGTCTGCGCCCTGTTCGGGAAGAAGACGTTATCGCCATTCGTAACAAAGCGGCACGTGCGCTGCAGGCCGTCTTTGCCGGGATGGGATTACCACCAATCACTGATGCAGAAGTGGAAGCTGCGACCTACGCCCACGGTTCGAAAGATATGCCGGAACGTAACATCGTTGAAGACATCAAGTTTGCACAAGAGATCATCAATAAGAACCGTAACGGTCTGGAAGTGGTGAAAGCCCTTGCTCAGGGCGGATTTACCGATGTCGCTCAGGACATGCTCAACATCCAGAAAGCCAAGTTAACCGGGGATTACCTGCATACCTCCGCCATTATCGTTGGCGACGGACAGGTGCTATCCGCTGTCAATGATGTTAACGACTATGCCGGTCCGGCAACAGGTTATCGCCTGCAGGGCGAACGCTGGGAAGAGATCAAAAACATCCCTGGCGCACTTGATCCCAACGAGCTTGGCTAAGGGGTGAAAAATGGAAATTAATGAAAAACTGCTGCGCCAGATAATTGAAGATGTGTTGTCTGAAATGCAGACCAGCGACAAACCCGTCTCTTTCCGCGCATCTACAGCGGCAAGCGCACCTCAGGCTGCGGCGACACAGGGAGACAGCTTTCTGACCGAGATTGGTGAAGCCAAACAAGGCCAGCAACAGGACGAAGTGATTATTGCCGTAGGGCCGGCGTTCGGGCTCTCGCAAACCGTCAATATCGTAGGGATCCCGCATAAGAATATCTTGCGCGAAGTGATTGCCGGTATTGAAGAAGAAGGCATTAAAGCGCGCGTTATCCGCTGCTTTAAATCCTCCGATGTGGCGTTTGTCGCCGTTGAGGGGAACCGTCTGAGCGGTTCCGGGATCTCTATCGGCATCCAGTCAAAAGGTACCACGGTTATCCACCAGCAGGGGTTACCGCCGCTTTCAAACCTGGAGCTGTTCCCTCAGGCACCTCTTCTGACGCTGGAAACCTATCGTCAGATCGGTAAAAACGCCGCGCGTTATGCCAAGCGTGAATCTCCGCAACCGGTCCCTACTTTGAATGACCAGATGGCCCGTCCTAAGTACCAGGCGAAATCAGCCATTCTGCACATTAAAGAGACCAAATACGTTGTGACAGGCAAAAACCCGCAGGAACTGCGCGTGGCGCTTTGATAAAGGATACCTCCATGAATACCGACGCAATTGAATCGATGGTTCGGGATGTGTTGAGCCGGATGAACAGCCTGCAAGGCGAGTCCGCGACTCCGCCCGCGGTGAGTTCATCAGCACATACCGCGAAAGTCACGGATTACCCTCTCGCGAATAAACATCCTGAGTGGGTAAAAACTGCGACCAACAAAACGCTGGACGACTTCACGCTTGAAAATGTTCTGAGCAACAAAGTGACCGCGCAGGACATGCGCATCACCCCTGAAACACTGCGCCTGCAGGCGGAAATCGCCAAAGATGCCGGACGTGACAGGCTGGCGATGAACTTCGAGCGCGCAGCCGAGCTAACCGCTGTTCCTGACGATCGCATTCTTGAGATCTACAACGCGCTGCGCCCGTACCGCTCAACAAAAGATGAGCTGATGGCTATCGCCGACGATCTCGAAAATCGTTATCAGGCAAAAATCTGTGCAGCTTTCGTTCGTGAAGCGGCAGCGCTGTACGTTGAGCGTAAAAAACTCAAAGGCGACGACTAACTCAGGGAAAGGATCATGCGATATATAGCTGGCATTGACATAGGCAACTCATCAACGGAAGTCGCTCTGGCTACTCTCGATGAGTCTGGCGTGCTGAGCATCACCGGCAGCGCGCTGGCAGAAACCACCGGAATTAAGGGCACATTACGTAATGTGTTTGGCATTCAGGAGGCCCTGACGCTGGCGGCAAAAAACGCCGGTATCAATGTCAGTGATATTTCGCTCATCCGCATTAACGAAGCCACTCCGGTCATTGGCGATGTGGCGATGGAAACAATAACCGAAACCATCATCACTGAATCCACCATGATCGGCCATAACCCTAAAACACCGGGCGGTGTCGGGTTAGGCGTGGGCGTCACTATTACGCCGGAAGACCTTCTCAGTCGCCCGGCGGATACGCCCTATATTCTGGTGGTGTCATCGGCATTTGATTTCGCCGATGTCGCTACGATGATTAATGCCTCCGTCCGTGCTGGATACCAGTTGACTGGTGTTATTTTACAACAGGACGATGGCGTGTTGGTCAGCAATCGTCTGACTCACCCCCTGCCCATCGTCGATGAAGTCCTTCATATCGACCGTATCCCGTTGGGGATGTTGGCTGCCATTGAGGTCGCTGTACCAGGAAAGGTCATTGAAACCCTTTCTAACCCCTACGGCATTGCAACTGTCTTTGGCCTCAATGCCGATGAGACTAAAAACATTGTTCCGATGGCACGGGCGCTGATCGGCAACCGTTCAGCCGTGGTGGTGAAAACGCCGTCAGGTGATGTGAAAGCGCGAGCGATTCCTGCCGGAAATCTGGAGCTACAGTCTCAGGGGCGTACCGTACGGGTCGACGTTGCCGCGGGCGCCGAAGCGATTATGAAAGCGGTTGGTGAATGCCCGAAACTGGATAACGTTACCGGAGAAGCTGGCACCAATATTGGCGGCATGCTGGAGCATGTGCGCCAGACAATGGCTGAATTAACCAACAAACCCAGTCATGAAATTTTTATTCAGGATCTGCTGGCGGTCGATACCTCGGTTCCCGTCAGCGTGACGGGTGGGCTTGCCGGTGAATTCTCGCTGGAACAGGCTGTCGGCATAGCCTCCATGGTGAAATCAGACCGCCTGCAAATGGCGATGATTGCCCAGGAGATCACGCAAAAGCTCAACATTGACGTCCAGGTTGGCGGCGCCGAAGCCGAAGCTGCCATTCTGGGGGCCTTAACTACTCCGGGCACAACGCGACCACTGGCAATTCTGGACCTCGGCGCGGGTTCAACCGACGCTTCTATCATCAATCCTAAGGGCGAAATTATTGCCACGCACCTGGCAGGCGCAGGCGATATGGTCACGATGATCATTGCCCGTGAACTGGGTCTGGATGACCGTTATCTCGCTGAAGAGATTAAAAAGTATCCGTTGGCGAAAGTTGAGAGCTTGTTCCACCTTCGCCACGAAGACGGCAGCGTTCAGTTCTTCCCTACGCCTCTCCCACCAACGGTTTTTGCGCGCGTGTGCGTAGTGAAACCCGATGAACTGGTGCCACTGCCTGGTGAACTGGCGCTGGAGAAAGTACGGGCCATTCGTCGAAGCGCCAAGGAGCGCGTTTTCGTTACTAACGCACTCAGAGCGCTACGTCAGGTCAGTCCGACCGGGAACATTCGGGATATTCCCTTTGTGGTGCTGGTTGGCGGCTCATCTCTGGATTTTGAAGTTCCACAGCTGGTCACCGATGCTCTGGCGCATTATCGACTGGTTGCCGGGCGCGGCAACATTCGTGGTACCGAAGGTCCGCGCAATGCGGTTGCGACAGGACTGATTCTCTCCTGGCATAAGGCATTCGCTCATGGAAAGTAATCTCACCACACCAGCCATCGTTATCTTCACCAGTGCTGACTGTGCTGACGTCTGGAATGACGTACTGCTGGGTATTGAAGAAGAAGGGATCCCCTTTGTGATTCAGGAGAGTGGCTCAGCTGACGTTATCCACAACGCATGGTTGGCCGCCTGCCAGTCTCCATTGCTGGTCGGTATTGGCTGTAGCCGCGAAAAACTGGTCGTGCACTACAAAAACTTACCCACGTCAGCACCACTTTTTACGCTGACGTATCAACAAAATAGCCACGATCGCCGCAGCATTGGTAACAACGCTGCGCGGCTGGTTAAAGGCATTCCGTTCCGGGAATGCCACTCATAACCCATAGGAGAAAAGCAGTATGAATAACGCACTGGGACTGGTTGAAACAAAAGGGCTTGTCGGCGCTATTGAAGCCGCTGATGCCATGGTGAAATCCGCAAACGTGCAGTTGGTTGGTTACGAAAAAATCGGCTCTGGCCTTATCACCGTTATGGTTCGCGGTGATGTCGGCGCGGTGAAAGCAGCCGTAGATGCTGGAAGCGCAGCCGCAAGCGCCGTTGGTGAGGTGAAATCCTGCCACGTTATCCCGCGTCCGCACAGCGACGTTGAAGCCATTTTACCTAAATCCGCATAAGTCGTTGCAACCAAGGAGCACAGCGTGAAGCAATCACTGGGATTACTTGAAGTTAGTGGTCTGGCATTAGCCATCAGTTGCGCGGACGTCATGGCGAAAGCCGCCTCCATCACGCTGGTGGGCCTCGAAAAAACCAACGGCTCAGGCTGGACGGTGATCAAGATAATCGGGGATGTGGCCTCCGTCCAGGCGGCCATTTCCACCGGTGTCAGTTTCGCTGACCAGCGAGATGGACTGGTGGCTCACAAAGTCATTTCCAGACCCGGGGACGGGATCCTGTCGCATAGCGTTGCCCTGGAGCCTGAGCCAACGCCAGAACCCATACCAGCCGTACCGCATGAAGAGATATTTGTAGTCCATGATGTACCCGAAGCCCCGCAAGATGCAGAGTTGATTAGCTGCAATTTGTGTCTTGATCCTGCCTGCCCTCGCCAAAAAGGCGAGCCGCGCACGCTTTGTCTTCACTCTGGCAAACGAGGTGAAGCGTAATGGATAAACAGCAACTGGAGACCACTGTCGCTAAGGTTCTGGATGAAATGCGCGAGCGCCCGATTCCGCTGGGGATCTCTAATCGTCATATTCATCTGTGCGCTGAAGATTACGGTCGCTTGTTTCCCAATCACCCCATTAGTGAGAAAAAAGGGCTATTGCAGCCAGGACAATATGCAGCAGAGCAGACTGTCACGCTGGTGGGGCCAAAAGGTCAGTTAAAAAATGTGCGTTTACTCGGCCCGCTGCGCAGTACCAGCCAGGTCGAAATTTCTCGTACCGACGCCCGCACGTTGGGAATTGCTGCTCCGCTGCGGATGTCGGGCAATATTCAGGGCACACCCGGTGTTCGTCTCGTCAGCCCATTTGCTGAACTGGACTTAGCATCCGGGGTGATCGTCGCCCAACGGCATATCCATATGTCGCCGCTCGATGCTCTGATTCTGCGGGTTTCCCATGGTGATAGAGTCTCGGTCGCCATTAATGGCGATGAACGTCGACTGATTTTCGATAACGTCGCCGTACGCGTTTCGCCGGATATGCGCCTCGAAATGCATATCGATACAGACGAAGCCAATGCTGCAGGCGCTGATAATCCCCAGGCATTCGCCACACTGGTGACCTCACGATGAACAACGAACTGCTGCAACGCATTATCGAGGAGGTTGTTTCCCGATTAAAAAAACGCGCGGAAAGCACGCTCACTCTTAGCGTCGCGCAGTTACGGGAAATCGATTCACGGACAGTATGCTGCCAGTACTCGTCGCTCCATCTCCAGCAAGTGGATCTGCCATTACTGGAACGAATTGCCGAAGGCTGCCCAGCCAACATGTCGGTGGGAAAGATTCACGACGCGTTGGCATGCGGAGTCCGCGTGAAAATTTCACTACAACACCGATTATTACCCGCAATCCCCGTGAAAAAACTCGCACGTCTGCCGCTGGAGTTCAATGACGAACGGGGACGAATCATCTTTTTGCATCCTGAGAAGCTTCTCAGCTATGCCGACGTCGCCCAATTAAGGGATGGCGTACTGGTGTTGCGCCGTCGGTGTGTCGTGACGGCTCTGGCTCAGGAAGCAGTCAGTCTGCGAAATGTCCAACTAATTAAGCAGGAGTGAGCTATGCATCTGGCACGGGTTACAGGCGTTGTGGTTTCCACGCAAAAATCCCCATCACTGGTGGGAAAAAAACTGTTGCTGGTACGTCGGGTAAGTGCTGACGGAGAGCTTCCTGCGTCCCCTGCGAGTGGAGATGAAGTCGCTGTTGATTCTGTCGGCGCGGGAACTGGCGAACTGGTATTACTCAGCAGCGGCTCCAGCGCCAGGCACGTTTTTTCTGGCCCTAATGAGGCCATCGATCTGGCTATCGTCGGCATTGTCGACACGCTTTCTCGTTAGGAGGAACTATGGCGATTTATACCCGCACTGGTGATGCCGGAACAACAGCCCTCTTTACCGGACAGCGCGTGAGCAAAACGCATCCACGCGTGGAAGCCTACGGTACGCTGGACGAACTGAATGCGGCGCTAAGTCTGTGCATTTGTGCAGCGAAAAACCCGCAGCACCGGCAGTTACTTGAAAATATCCAGCTGCAGCTTTTTTGGTTCAGCGCCGAACTGGCAAGCGAAAGCGAAGAACCAACGCCAGAGCAGCGCTATATCAGCTCGGAAGAAATTGCGGCACTGGAAGCGGCCATCGATACCGCAATGGGAAGAGTTCCGCCCCTGCGCAGCTTTATTCTACCTGGCCGCAGCGAAGCCGCCAGCCGACTGCACTTTGCCCGTACGCTGGCACGCCGTGCAGAGAGACGACTGGTCGAGCTCTCCACCGAGATATCCGTCAGACACGTGCTGATGCGTTATATCAATCGCCTGTCCGACTGCTTATATGCGCTTGCACGAGCAGAAGATCATGACGCCCATCAAAACGACATCATTCAGAAAGTGGCTGAGCGCTATCTCGCTGCCGTTCAAGCACCAGCCATAAAGGAGCCGACTATGTCTCTGTCTTTTCAGGAGCTCCACCAACTCACTCGCGCTGCGGTGACGAGAGCAGAAGAACTTCAGGTTCCGATCGTCATTAGCATTGTTGATGCGAACGGGACCCAAATGGTGACCTGGCGCATGCCTGACGCATTACTCGTGAGTAGCGAACTGGCACCCAAAAAAGCCTGGACTGCCGTGGCGATGAAAACCGCCACACATAAGCTGACATCAGCAGTTCAACCCGGTGCTGCGCTTTACGGTCTGGAAAGCCATATGCAGGGAAAAGTCGTCACCTTCGGTGGCGGGTACGCATTATGGCGTGAGGGTTTACTCCTCGGGGGTCTTGGCATCAGCGGAGGAAGCGTTGAACAGGATATGGACATTGCAGAAACGGCCATTGCGGCGATTAACGTGAGAACACATCAATGAATACTTCAGAACTTGAAACCCTTATTCGTAATATTTTGAGTGAACAACTCGCCCCGGCAAAAGCAGAAGTTCAGGGTAACGGTATTTTTCCGTCCGTTGACGAAGCTATCGATGCAGCGCATCAGGCTTTTCTGCGTTACCAGCAATGTCCATTGAAAACCCGCAGCGCCATCATAAACGCCCTACGCGAAGAACTGACGCCTCATCTTGCTTCACTGGCCGCTGAGAGCGCTGCCGAAACGGGGATGGGCAACAAAGAGGATAAGTTCCTTAAAAATAAAGCCGCGCTGGACAACACTCCAGGTATCGAAGATCTCACCACCACGGCGTTAACCGGCGACGGCGGCATGGTGTTATTCGAGTATTCACCGTTTGGCGTGATTGGCTCTGTCGCCCCCAGTACTAACCCGACAGAGACCATTATTAACAACAGCATCAGCATGCTGGCGGCAGGGAATAGCGTTTATTTCAGTCCGCATCCGGGTGCTAAAAAGGTTTCACTCAAGCTGATTGCCATGATTGAAGATATTGCTTTCCGTTGCTGCGGAATTCGTAATCTTGTCGTCACGGTCACAGAACCCACTTTTGAGGCTACCCAGCAGATGATGGCGCACCCTAAAATCGCAGTTCTGGCGATTACCGGTGGCCCAGGCATTGTTGCTATGGGCATGAAAAGCGGGAAAAAAGTCATCGGCGCAGGCGCAGGAAATCCACCCTGCATTGTTGATGAAACGGCCGACCTGGTTAAGGCGGCGGAAGATATCATCAATGGCGCATCCTTTGATTACAACCTCCCCTGCATTGCTGAGAAGAGCCTGATTGTTGTTGATGCCGTTGCCGAACGACTGGTTCAACAGATGCAGTCTTTTGGTGCGATGCTTCTCAATAGCGAAGAGGTAGACAAACTGCGCGCTGTCTGTCTACCAGAAGGCATAGCCAATAAAAAACTGGTGGGTAAAAGCCCGGCAACCTTACTGGAAGCAGCAGGAATACCGGTTCCGGTAAAAGCACCTCGATTACTGATAGGCATCGTCAAGGCTGATGACCCGTGGGTTACCAGCGAGCAATTAATGCCAATGCTCCCCGTCGTAACAGTGAGCGATTTTGACAGTGCATTAACGTTGGCCCTGGAGGTTGAAGAGGGATTGCATCACACCGCCATTATGCATTCGCAAAATGTGTCACGTTTGAACCTTGCCGCGCGCACGCTTCAGACCTCCATCTTTGTGAAAAATGGCCCCTCTTACGCCGGGATTGGCGTTGGTGGTGAAGGCTTTACCACCTTCACTATTGCGACGCCAACCGGTGAAGGAACAACATCTGCGCGCACTTTCGCACGCTCTCGTCGTTGCGTGCTGACAAACGGTTTTTCTATTCGCTAATGGGGCCGTTATGAATAGCTTTTCACTGCAAACTCGATTGTACAGCGGCCAGGGAAGTCTGGATGTGCTCAAGCGTTTCACGAATAAGCATATCTGGATTATTTGCGATGCTTTTCTCGCGCGTTCTCTCCTGATTGAAAAGCTGCGCAACGCTCTGCCAGCGGATAACCGCATCAGCATTTTCAGCGATATCACCCCCGATCCCACCATCGGTACGGTAGTTCAAGGGATTGCACAAATGCAGTCCCTGCGACCGGACGTCGTGATGGGTTTTGGTGGCGGCTCAGCACTGGACGCCGCAAAAGCCATCGTCTGGTTCAGCCGACAGTTCGGTATTGAAATTGAAACCTGTGTCGCAATTCCCACCACCAGCGGCACAGGCTCTGAAGTAACCAGCGCCTGCGTGATTAGCGATCCGGATAAAGGCATTAAATACCCATTGTTCAATAATGCGCTTTACCCGGACATGGCCATCCTTGATCCAACGTTGGTCGTCAGCGTACCACCTGCCATCACCGCGAATACCGGCATGGACGTGTTAACGCATGCGCTGGAGGCTTACGTATCCACGAAGGCCAGCGACTTCACAGACGCACTGGCTGAAAAAGCGGCTCAAATCGTCTTCCAGTACCTGCCTGTCGCCGTCAGCAAAGGCGACTGTCTGGCAACCAGAGGGAAAATGCACAATGCGTCAACGCTCGCGGGAATGGCATTTAGTCAGGCTGGACTGGGGATCAATCATGCGATTGCCCATCAGTTGGGTGGTCAGTTTCATCTGCCGCATGGACTTGCCAATGCGCTGCTGCTGACCCATGTCATTCATTTTAATGCCCGCGATCCGCGGGCTGCGAAGCGCTATGCCCGTTTTGCTAAAGCCTGCCATTTATGCCCGGATAACGCGAACGATACAGCGGCATTGAATGCGCTCATCCATCACATCGAGTTACTCAAAAAACAGTGTGCGTTGCCTTCTTTTGTTGACGCGCTTAAAGACGGAAAGCGAGTCTGGTCACAACGTATCCCGTCGATGGTTCAGGCCGCGCTGGCTGACGTCACGCTGCAAACCAATCCTCGTGTTGCCGACGCTAGTGCCATGCAGGAACTGCTTGAGGAATTATTATGAAGACAGCCATGACGGCAGAGTCCACGCTCTATGATGCGCAGACCATTCGTGAACGCGTTCGCGCAGCGGGTGTTGTCGGAGCCGGAGGCGCAGGCTTTCCTGCTCACGTAAAATTACAGGCGCAGGTCGATACCTTTCTGGTCAATGCGGCTGAATGTGAGCCAATGCTGAAAGTTGACCAGCAGTTGATGGCCGTCCAGGCTGAGCGACTTATCCGCGGCGTTCAATATGCCATGACGGCTACCGGAGCCAGTGCCGGAATTATTGCACTCAAAGAGAAATACCAGAAGGCTATCAATGCATTAACGCCCCTTCTGCCTACCGGGATCCGCTTACATATTTTGCCTGATGTCTACCCGGCTGGTGACGAGGTTCTGACCATCTGGATGGCAACAGGTCGGAGAGTTCCGCCTGCCGCGCTGCCGGTCAGCGTCGGCGTGGTGGTCAATAACGTCCAGACCGTGCTCAACATCGCCAGAGCAGTTGAGCAGCAGTACCCTGTTACGCGTCGTACCCTGACCGTTAACGGCGCAGTCGCCAGTCCCATCACACTCACTGTCCCTATCGGAATGTCTTTACGTGACGTTCTGGCGCTGGCCGGGGGTGCAACCGTTGACGATCCCGGCTTTATTAACGGTGGTCCGATGATGGGCGGCCTGATTACTTCACTGGGTACCCCTGTCAGCAAGACCACCGGGGGCCTGCTGGTTTTGCCTAAGTCTCATGCGTTGATTCAGCGGCGGATGCAGGATGAACGCACCGTGCTTTCTGTAGCAAAGACCGTTTGCGAGCAGTGCCGTTTGTGTACGGATTTGTGCCCGAGGCATTTGATCGGTCATGAATTATCCCCGCATCTGCTGGTTCGTGCGGTTAATTATCAGCAGGCGGCCACACCGCAACTGCTGCTCACGGCCCTGACCTGTTCAGAATGCAATGTGTGTGAAAGCGTAGCCTGTCCGGTTGGGATTTCACCGATGCGCATCAACCGTATGCTTAAACGTGAATTGCGGGCGCTCAACCACCGTTATGAAGGGCCGCTAAATCCTGAGGATGAAATGGCGAAGTACCGACTGATCCCAGTTAAACGCCTTATTACAAAACTGGGTCTTAGCGACTGGTATCACGATGCGCCACTGGCTGAAACTGATTATTCCACAGATAAAACGACGCTGTTGTTACGCCAGCATATAGGTACCAGCGCCATCCCATGTGTAGAACAAGGCGAACGCGTTGTTCGCGGTCAATGTGTTGCCGATGTGCCCTCCGGTGCATTAGGCGCGCCTGTTCACGCCAGTATTGACGGTATTGTCAGCGAAATCACTGAGCAATCCATCACGGTAATTAGAGGTTAATCATGTCTCAGGCTATAGGGATTTTAGAACTCACCAGCATTGCCAAAGGAATGGAAGCTGGCGATGCCATGTTAAAAAGCGCGAATGTGAATTTACTGGTCAGCAAGACCATCTGCCCGGGAAAATTTCTACTCATGCTCGGTGGTGACGTAGGTGCCGTACAACAGGCGATTGCCACTGGAACATCTCTTGCTGGCGATATGCTCGTTGACAGTCTGGTACTCCCCAACATTCATGCCAGCGTACTCCCCGCAATCAGCGGACTAAACAGCGTGGATAAGCGTCAGGCTATTGGTATTGTCGAAACATGGAGCGTTGCTGCCTGCATCTGCGCCGCCGACCGGGCGGTTAAAGCCTCCAACGTCACGCTGGTACGCGTCCATATGGCATTTGGTATTGGCGGCAAGTGCTACATGGTCGTTGCTGGCGATGTATCCGATGTGAATAACGCGGTGACGGTTGCCAGTGAAAGTGCGGGTGAAAAAGGCCTGCTGGTTTACCGCTCGGTCATACCCCGCCCGCATGAAAGCATGTGGCGACAAATGGTGGAGGGATAATGGAAAGACAACCCACCACGGATCGGATGATTCAGGAATATGTACCTGGCAAACAGGTCACGCTGGCGCATCTTATTGCTAATCCAGGTAAAGATTTGTTCAAGAAACTGGGATTACCCGATTCGCTTTCCGCAATCGGTATTCTGACCATTACCCCCAGCGAAGCCTCAATCATCGCCTGTGATATCGCCACGAAATCCGGGGCGGTAGAGATTGGTTTTCTCGACCGGTTTACCGGCGCGGTGGTACTGACGGGTGATGTTTCTGCCGTTGAGTACGCACTGAAACAGGTAACCCGAACGCTGGGCGAAATGATGCGTTTTACCGCGTGTCCCATCACCCGGACGTAATCTCATGAAACGTATCATGCTAATTGGCCCCAGCCAGTGCGGTAAAACGTCGCTCACGCAGTGCATGCGGGGAGAGGCACTTCACTATCAGAAGACCCAGGCCATAGTCTGGTCTCCTACGACAATAGACACGCCGGGTGAATATCTTGAGAACCGCTGCCTGTACAGTGCGCTGCTGGCCAGCGCCTGTGAAGCAGACATTATTGCGCTGGTACTCAATGCTGACGCGCCGTGGTCACCATTTTCTCCCGGTTTTACCGGACCAATGAACCGACCCGTTATTGGCCTCGTTACCAAAGCCGATTTAGCCAACCCGCAGCGTATTTCTCTTGTGGAGAGTTGGTTAGTTCAGGCTGGTGCGCAAAAAGTATTTGTCACCAGCGCGCTGGAGAATACCGGGGTCGATGAGATGTTCATTTTTCTGAATGCAAAGGAACCTTCATGTCTCACAAAATAATGGCCATTAATGCAGGTAGTTCCTCGCTTAAGTTTCAATTACTGGCGATGCCGCAGGGTGAAATGATCTGCCAGGGGTTGATTGAACGTATCGGTTTGTCTGATGCACAGGTCACCCTAAAAACGCCAGCACATAAATGGCAGGAAACTTTGCCCGTAGCCGATCACCGTGAAGCAGTAACGTTGCTCCTGGAAAAACTGCTCAACCACCACATTATCAGCAGCCTGGAAGAGATTGACGGCGTGGGACATCGCGTCGCGCACGGCGGAGAATCCTTTAAAGACTCCGCGCTGGTAACTGATGAAACGCTGGCAGAAATCGAGCGCCTCGCGGAACTGGCACCTCTGCATAACCCGGTAAATGCGTTGGGGATCGCGGTATTCCGCCAGCTATTGCCCAAAACGCCAGCCGTTGCGGTGTTCGACACGGCGTTTCATCAAACGCTTGATGAGACTTCTTTTATCTATCCCCTGCCCTGGCGTTACTATGCAGAGTTGGGTATTCGTCGTTATGGTTTTCATGGTACCAGCCACAAATACGTTAGCTCGCAGCTTGCTGAAAAACTGGGGGTACCACTCAGCGCCCTGCGCGTTGTTTGTTGTCATCTGGGCAACGGCAGCAGCATCTGCGCCATCAAAGGCGGACAATCGGTAAATACGTCAATGGGCTTTACGCCGCAGTCTGGCGTGATGATGGGCACGCGAAGTGGCGATATCGATCCGTCCATTTTACCGTGGATTGCCCTGCGAGAAGGCAAAACACCGCAGCAGCTCAACCAATTGCTCAACAATGAGTCCGGATTGCTCGGTGTTTCTGGTATCTCACCTGACTACCGCGACGTTGAACATGCCGCAGATACGGGCAATCACCAGGCTGCGCTGGCGTTGACGCTTTTTGCTGAGCGCATTCGTGCCACCATTGGTAGCTATATTATGCAGATGGGCGGTCTGGATGCCCTGGTGTTTACCGGTGGTATTGGCGAAAACTCCGCACGGGCGCGCGCTGCGATCTGTCGTAATCTGAATTTCCTGGGTCTGGCCGTTGATGAGGAAAAAAATCAGCGTAATGCCACCTTCATTCAGACAGAAAATGCGATGGTCAAAGTAGCAGTGATTAATACCAATGAAGAGCTAATGATTGCGCAAGACGTTATGCGTTTAGCGATATCTGAAACTGTGACATTGGGCATTCCTGCATAATACTGCCGCACCGCAAATTGCGGCAAATCATGGTAATAGCGCGATCGCCATGACACTATGCGCCGAGGATTGCTGATCACATAGGTGAAGACGTGGCTGTTGCGCAATGTCCCGCATCGTGCGGAGAACTTATCCAGGGCTGGATACTGGGCAGTGAGAAATTGGTCTCCTGCCCGGTTGAATGGTATAGCACCGTTGAGGTCACTTCAGGTTCACCGCTGACAGATGAACGTCCACTTTCGCGGGCGATGGTTGAGAGGTTATTGCTGCACTGGCAATACCCGGCACAAATGAGTCAGGATATTCGAATTGATGTCCAGTCAACCATTCCTGTCGCTAAAGGGATGGCCAGCAGCACAGCGGATATCGCCGCCACGGCAATCGCCACGGCGCAGTATCTGGGGCATCAGCTAGACGAATCCACTCTGGCGCAGCTTTGCGTTTCGCTGGAACCTACCGACAGCACCGTTTTCCGCCAGCTTACGCTGTTCGATCATAACGACGCCTCCACGCAAATTGCCTGTGAAGCCCAGCCTCAACTCGATCTGCTGGTTCTCGAAAGTCCGGAAACCTTGCTTACTGCTGATTATCACCGTACTCCACGCCAGTCAGGATTACTGGCAGGCGCTCCAGCGCTGAAACGCGCATGGGAAAAGGTACAGGAAGCCTGTATCAGTCAAAATCCCTATCGGATGGGTGAAGCCGCCACGCTGAGCGCGATCGCCAGCCAGTTGCTGTTACCTAAACCAAATTTTGATTCACTTTTAGCGCTGGTAGAAGAATGTGATTTATACGGTGTCAACGTTGCGCACAGTGGCAGCGTAGTCGGTCTGATGCTCGACAGAAAGCGTCATGATGTGGACTACATTAAATGGATGCTGACGCAGAAAAAATTGACGGAGCACTGGCCGGAACAGCATTTGTTGCGGATGGTAACTGGCGGGGTCGAACTGCAATAAGGGCCGCCGCTAAGCAGCGACCCGAACAAGCATAAAATCGTTACTCGGCTTTCGCTTCGCCGTTTTTCACTTCGCCCATCGCTTTCAGCTTTTTAGAGATATCGCGGCGCTCTTTAGAGATCTCAGCATTTTTGATGATGTAATCATCAACACGATCTTCATAATCGCTTTTCATGCTGGCGATAATGCCCTGAATCGCTTCCACGCTCATTCCAGGCTTGATGTAGTCGCTCAGGTTGTCCAGCAGCAGAACACGTTTCTGGTTGTCACGGATCTTTTTCTCAACGTCCTGGATTTCACGTTGCAGTTTGTTTTTACGACGGAACAGACGAACAAATTCCAGCACGTTCTGGAAAGAAGGCTTGGTAGTTTCCATTTTTACACCCCTGATAATGTGAGATTCGGATTCGTTAAAACAACGGCTAAAGTGGGTCAACATTACTTTCATGCCCGCCATACTTCAAGTTGCATCTGCATCGACCATGCATGGTTGAAACCTGAATTATCGAGGGTAAAGCCATTGCAGTTACCAATGGTTTTAGCCTTTTTCAGTATCATACCTCTAATCGTTGCTGAATCGAAGCAGCAGTAGAACCAATCCCCTCATCTGCTCTTTATTTGCGCAGCGCGCGACAGATCAAATGAGAGAGCAACTCCAGCTGTCGCGCCATTTCCATATTTAGCCAAACGTAGCCGTGAATGGGCGTTTCAGCGACATTATCGCCCTTATGCTCAGCAATAAGCTGACGTAACTCCACCACGGTGTCATTGAGTTTTTCCGTATTGGCAAGCACCGGTTGTGGATTACCTTCATACAATGCGTGGGTTATCGTCAGTAGCGCCTGTTGTGTCCTGAGCTGCGTTTCACGCAAAGTATGGGCATTCAACATAACAAAGTGGCTGGTACGGCTGGCCCAAAGCGCATTGATTTGCAGCTCAAGCATGCAGACCAGGTTACGATTAACCGTTTGAATAGCTTCAAAGATTGATTTTTGAATGTGGGTTTCCTTGCTGGCGGGGACGATGAGCCCACGCATTTTGACAACATCGCTTAAAAGCTGTTGTAAATGCTTCTCCAGTCGCGGTTGCTCCAGCAGGTTGGGAGATAGCGCAGCCTGATACACCCGATTGTACCCCGTTACACAATGCGCCAGTTGAATTCGCCAGTGTATAAATGCCCGCTGCGGCCAGATACCGGTAAACAGCATTGCCAGTAATGAACCCAAAATAACATCGCCACCGCGCCATAACGCTGTGTTCATATCTCCAGCGGGGGCACCCACAACGACCGCAAGCGTTATACCAATCAGCAACGCCTGATACGGCCTTTTACCCAACGCCAGCCAGCCGCAGAGAAACATCGCCACCGCACACCATATCAGCATTAGCGGAAGTGAAAAGAGCTCCAGACGAAGGGCCACCAGCCCAAGTACCGATCCCAGAATTGTTCCGCCAATACGCTCAAATGCTCTGGGGACAACGTTCCCCCAAAAGGAAATAGGCCCCATGATTACCACCAGCGTAATCAGAGGCCATGTACCTTCAGGAATGTTCAACAGGCGAACCAACAGAAAAGTAAAAAGAAACGCCAGCGCAATGCGAACACCATGCACCACACGATAATGACGATACAAACGAATTTCAAAAGGACTCAGTGACTTATCTGCACGCACTCATGCACTCCGTCAGGGAATTGCAAAGAACAGAATTGTACCTGTTTTTTGAGTGAAAACATCACCCTGATGACCAGGACATTCATCCTGATTTACACCAAAAACAGTTACTTCGACTGTACCGGCACGTACATTTCAATGTCCCAGTAGCCGTCCTCCATGCCATTGTTCATATAAACTTCAAAGCAGGGTTTAGCGGCTATCGCATACGTCGAATCCTGCAGCAGGCGCTCAAAGAACTGATACCACGGCGTCGCGAAGTCATGATTTTCAACGCGCGCAACGGCGATAGCATAGTCGCCCCCCGCCAGTTCGGTCTGGATCACCCCTTCGCTGTTTTCTGGGATCTCAAAACCTTCAGGCACAGACACCACGGTATCACAACGCAGTTTTTCCGCCGGAACAACGTCAGGATTGTCGTAATAAACGGCTATCCATTCCAGCGGTACGATCTGCTTACCGTCGACCCACATCATTAACTGCTCGAAACCCTGCTTTACCGTTTGTTCCCACGGTCCAACCATATGGAAACCGGCAATTATGCGTCTCTCGATCTGCTTTATCTCGTACTCCATATAACCTCCGCTATTACACTGTATTTATATACAGTGTAATTTTTAGGTATGACGGCCACAAGGAATCAGTGATTATTATGTGAGCAGATTCGCACTCTTGCCAGTCAGGCACATCAGGAAAAACTACGCCTTGTGGTGGAAGTAATCGCTCAAACGCGAGAAGACGCCGCCTTCGTCGACAGACTCCAGCGTAACCAGAGGCCAGTGCGCCACCAGTTTATCCCGATCGTAGAGTTCAATTTCCCCCACACGTTGATGGGCAGCAATGGGGGCAACCAGTTCTTTCTTATCAAGAACATATTTTGCCTTGATATTAGCGACTTCGGCTTTTGGCAGGGCCATCCAGAAATCCTGCTCTGTGCCAAGGCTAATTTTTTCTTTATCGCCATACCAGATCCGTTCAATACCAACTTGCTTACCGCTACGTAAAACCTGCACGGTATCGAAGTTCTGTTGTCCCCATTGCAGCAGTTTTCGCGCCTGGTCTTCACGCCCTTTCGCACTCTCCGCCCCCATCACGACCGCAATCAGGCGGCGCTGCCCGTCAACGGCAGAAGCAATCAGGTTGAATCCAGCGCCGGAGGTATGTCCTGTCTTCAGACCATCGACGTTCATGGTTTTATCCCACAACAAACCGTTACGGTTTTGCTGCGTAATTCCGTTCCAGGTAAGGCTTTTTTCACTGTACATATGGTAGAAATCCGGCTCTCCATGGATGATAGCTCTCGACAGCACAGCCAGATCGTAAGCTGAGCTATGCTGACCTGGCGCATCCAGACCATGTACCGTTTCAAAATGCGTGTCCCGCAGGTTCAGCTTTTGCACATAGTTGTTCATCATCGCGACAAACTGCGGCTGCCCTCCGGCGATGTAATCCGCCAGCGCCACACAGGCATCATTACCGGAATCAACAATTAACCCGCGACTCAGATCGCGCACAGAAACGCGATCCCCTTCTTTCAGGAACATTAAGGATGAACCGACGAATACCGGATTATCTTTCGCCCAGGCATCTCGTCCTACAGTGACAATATCTGTCGGACTAATACGCTTACTGTCGATTGCGCGATCGACAACATAGCCGGTCATCAGCTTGGTCAGGCTGGCAGGGTTGCGCTGCTGGTGTTCATTTCCGGCTGTCAGGATTTGGCCCGTGGTGTAATCCATTAATACCCACGCCCCGGCATTAATTGCCGGAGGCTGTGGAGCGAAACTGGCGACGTCGGTCGCGTACGCGGGCGAAAAACTCATCGCAAATAGTGAAGCGGCAATAAACAAACGGCGTTTCAACAGCATGTCCTCAGGAAATGGAGAAATAGCCGTTCTTTTTACGGAAGTTCTGGCGAACAAACATGGATAAATTGCAAGAAAATGTGACATAAGGCACATTTTCTTGCTGTAAGGAAAGGATTTCAGATATCGACCGCGTCTGGCGTTACCCTTTGCGCGGTGCTGTCTCTGCGTGATGGCTGCGATGACGATGATAGCCATCTATCATGCTGCGGAAAATTTGCCCCGGTGTGTCACCCAGCGTGCACAGGTAAATATGTGCACAGATGAACAGTAAGCCGACAATCGCCAACACCATATGCAGCACCAGCATCAAAGGCCCAGCCCCTACCACCTGCGGGTAGAGGCATAACAACCCGGTGATGATTAGCAGCGGAACCAGCGCATACATGATGGCCAGATAAGCCAGCTGTTGTAGCGGGTTAAATTTACTCTCTGCCGTTGCGGCAAACGGGTGCGGCTCACCTTTCATGATGCCATACAGATAAAAGCGCGTTTGCAACAAGCAGCGTGATATCAACCCGTTAAACTTCACCTGGTAATGACAACCGTTGCCGCTGGTTGCGTTGATTAGCACAAAACCAACCCAGAAGGCCAACAAGGCGAAACCGCACCAGGTATGTATCTGCACCATCAATGCCACCGGTCCGAGAGAGAAGTGACCAAACAGGCCGCTCAGCAGAAGCAGGATAAAAAGCAGCGCATTACCCCAGTGCCAGCGGCGGACTGCCAGAGAATAAAGGTAATCCCGGTGCTCTTCTCCGGTTGCTGTTTTGGGTGCCAGCATCCGACGTAACAGCGCGTGCATAACCAGGCCCGCAATCATCAGCACAATAACAACGCCTGCATAAATGAGCCACAGCGGCCAGTAGTCCGGCGCATAGTTAAGCTCTGCTCCCCAGATAGAATTCATGCTTTACCCTCCTGATGGATCTCTTTACGCCGATAAACACTCACCGGGCCGCTACGCGTATCCTGTTGGCGATAAACCTCTTTTTGATTTATCCAGTGCTGAATTTCCGGGTCGTCGCGACGACCAAATTTCAGCGCATCCGTCGGACAAACGGAAACGCAGGCGGGCGATTGACCGCTCTCGAGTCGGGTATCTGCACAGAAGTTACATTTGTCGGCAATTCCCGTTTGCGGATTGAGATAACGGACATGGAACGGACAAGCGGCAACGCAGTAGTCGCAGCCAATACAGCGAGACTTATCCACTTGTACAATGCCATTTTCGTCGCGAAATGACGCCCCGGTCGGACAAACGCTGACACACGGCGCATCCTCACAATGCTGACAGGAAACGCGAACAAACTGGAAGTGGGACAGCACCTCGGGTTCATGTTTGGGTGAACGGATCTGCACCTGTAAGCGGCTAAATCCCTCTGGCACATCATTCAAAACTTTGCAGGCAACCGTACATGCCTGACAGCCGATACAGCGTTTCTCGTCATGCAGCATGACATAAGGGTTTGTAGATTGATTCATGATGTTCTCCTTTCTCATGCCCGACGAAGCGTAACGCCAGCGGTGTGGACCACCGTACCGGAAACCGGACTGGTGACATGCGGAAGCAAATTACCGCAATGGATACCGTGCGTTGTCGCTGCGGTTTTGGCTCCCGCCTTGGCGCCAAATCCCATATAAACAAACAGCGTATCGGGCCGAATTCCGGCGGTGACCAGCGCTTTGCCTTTTTCCTTGCCCGTTGCATTTTCTAGCCAGATGTCATCGCCGCTTTTGATGCCTTTTTCACGGGCCGTTTGCGGGTGGATCCACACCGCGTTATCCCACATCAACTCGCTAAGCAGTGGCACATATTGCGTCGCACCGTTGGTATGAACCGCCACTTTTCCCTGGATAAAATAGAGTTCACTGTCGCCTTTGAGAGCAAAATTGCGCGCGCGTGGAATACCGTAGCCAGGCAGGAGCGTTTCCAGCTCTTCGGAATAGAGTTCGATTTTTCCTGACGGAGATTTAAAGCGCAGTTGCTCGCCATAGGTACCGTCGCTGTCAACCGCCACCGCGCCCGGATAGCGTTCCACAAACTGACGCACCGCTTCAGGTTCACGCAGCAGTAACGGAACACCCCACGCCCGATACCCTTTCTGACGCAACTCAGCCGATAGCGCATGATCGCCATTAAGCTGGTATAACTGACGCGTTTGCATATCCTGCCATGGGTAGAATTGGCCAAGGCCTAACTGCATGGCCAGCTCTTTCCAGATTTGCCAGCTCGGACGCGCATCCCCAATAGGTTCTACTACCTGCTGACGCAGGGCATAGGCGGGATTCAGGCCCGACATGTCTGAAACTTCTTCATCGCGCTCAAGGTAAGTACATTCAGGCAAAAGGTAGTCGGCATACGCCGCGCTTTCGCTTAAATAGACATCACAACTGACCACAAGGTCGAGCTGTTCAACGGTTTTGACCAGATCTGGTCGACAGGTTACGGTTTGGAAAGGGTTGTGTCGGGACATAATCCATCCCTTCACCGGATAAGGCGTCTGGTTTAACACAGCATCAATGATGCTTTGCACCACACCACCGCCCGCCGCGATGTACTTAAACTGCGGGGCTACCAGATCGATACGCTGCGCCGTAGGCTTGGGTAATTTGACATCGGGTTTTGCCAGCACCGGAGCGACCTTCTCTCCAGCCAGCTTATTGTAAGTTGCCGCCGCTTTTTTCTGATACAAACCGCCTTCACGCTCAATATTGCCAAGCAGCACATTGAGGGTAAAAATCATGCGCCGCATATCAATTTCTTCTTGCGAAAACGTCGCTCGATGGCCCGGACTGACGATGGCATGAGGCGCGCAGGCGGCCATTTCGCGGGTGACCCGAACAATGACATCAGCAGGCACATCCGCGAGCTGCTGCGCCCATTCCGGCGTGGTCTCTTGTACCGCTTCTGCCAGTTGCTCAAACCCCGTGGTGTAGCGCGCCACAAATTCCGCGTCATACAGATTTTCATTGATCATGACGTGACACATGGCCATCAGCACCGGTAAGTCGCCGCCCGGTTTGAGCGCATGCCATTCATCCGCCTTGCTGGAGAATACGGACAAACGGGGATCGAAGCTGACCATCTTCGCACCCTTCTCCTGCGCGGTCATCAGCTCATGCGTATCAGCAACCTCGATCCCTTCATAGAGGTTATGGCCAAAAGAGACCATATAACGGGTATTGGCGATATCCATGGCTAAATCGCCACCCATCATAACTTTAGCGGCAATGGCTTTACCGGCAGGACACGTTGAGGCATGAGTAAAGGTATTCGGTGACCCGAAAGCTGTTGCGAGGTGAAATAAATGGCCAGACAGCGAGCCGGATTTAGACGAGAAGACGACTCCCTGGGGACCATATTGCGTTTTTATTGCCGTCATTTTTTCGGCGATTTCTTTATACGCCTGTTCCCAGCTAATAACCTGCCAGTCACCGCTCCCGCGAGGTCCTGTGCGTTTCATGGGTTTAACAATGCGATGAGGGTCGTTGACCAGGCTAACGCCGCTGCCGCCGCGAGCGCAGACACGTGTCCCCTGCTGTGGCGCATTAGGGTTTCCCTGAATAAAAACCGTCTTATTATTAATCACCTGAGCCTGAATTGGGCAGCGAAAAGAACACATCTCGCACAAACTTGGCGTCAGGGATGTTTTCCCTTTGATACTCTCCGGAGAATTTCGTGCCAGTGCCCCGGGCGGGAAACTGCCTATCGCGCAGGCTGAACAGCCTATACCCACGCCTCGCAAAAAATTACGCCGACTAATGCTCATATAACCTCCTGTTATTAGATATATCCAATAATTATATGGCGTTTAGAATATTTATTTTTTACATCAATCACATTTCATTACAATGCATGACAGCGAATTGGCATAAATAAAAAACCATTGTTTATAAAAGACTTTTAAAGTTTCCAGAACACAACAAAGAAGAATAAAATAACAATAATGGTTATCAGTTAGATTATTTACAAATCCGCAACTTCAAGATATTTTATTTCCGTAATTTATTTTAACAGTGCGGAATTTATTTATTAATTCTATTAAAGTCCTGTTTATCTCAATTTTATTGCGTACACAATCCAGCTTCGATAATGCCATAGCTGATTATCTCGCTATTTTTTGGTATTCTTGGACGAGCGCTAAATTGATCCCGGACATAACTGAACAATGAATGACGGCAAGCAGCAACCTGGTTTTCTCTTCCACGATTACGAGACCTTTGGTACCCATCCGGCGCTGGACAGACCCGCGCAATTTGCGGCTATTCGCACAGATAATGATTTCAACATCATAGGCGAGCCAGAGGTCTTTTATTGCAAACCCGCAGACGACTATCTACCGCAGCCTGAGGCGGTGTTGATTACGGGTATCACACCGCAGGAAGCACGTGAAAAGGGAGAGAATGAAGCCGCTTTTGCTGCCCGCATCCACGCCCTGTTCACCGTGCCGAAAACCTGTATCCTGGGCTATAACAACGTGCGCTTCGATGATGAGGTGACGCGCAACATCCTGTATCGCAATTTCTACGATCCCTATGCCTGGAGCTGGCAGAACGATAATTCGCGCTGGGATCTGCTGGATGTGATGCGCGCCTGCTATGCCCTGCGCCCTGAAGGCATTAACTGGCCGGAAAACGACGACGGCTTACCCAGCTTTCGCCTGGAGCATTTGACCAAAGCCAACGGTATTGAGCATGCCAATGCTCACGATGCGATGGCGGACGTATACGCCACAATTGCAATGGCGCAATTAGTGAAGTCGCGCCAGCCGCGACTGTTTGATTATCTCTACAGCCATCGTAATAAGCACAAGCTGGCCGCGTTGATTGATGTCCCGCAAATGAAGCCGCTGGTCCATGTCTCTGGTATGTTCGGCGCATGGCGCGGCAACACCAGCTGGGTAGCGCCATTGGCGTGGCATCCGGAGAATCGCAACGCGGTTATTATGGTCGACTTAGCCGGTGATATTTCGCCGCTGCTCGAACTCGACAGTGACGCCCTGCGCGAGAGGCTTTACACGTCTAAAGCGGATCTGGGTGATAACCCGGCCGTACCGGTTAAACTGGTGCACATCAACAAATGCCCGGTCCTGGCACAGGCGAATACCCTGCGTCCGGAAGATGCCGACCGTCTTGGCATTAACCGCCAGCACTGTCTGGATAATCTCAAAATTCTGCGCGAAAATCCGCAAATACGCGACAAAGTGGTCGCGATCTTTGCCGATGCAGAACCCTTTACGCCATCAGAAAACGTGGATGCCCAGCTGTACAACGGCTTTTTCAGCGATGCCGACCGTGCGGCGATGAAAATCGTTCTGGAAACCGAACCACGCAATTTACCGGCGCTGGATATCTCCTTTGTCGATAAGCGCATTGAAAAACTGTTGTTTAATTACCGTGCACGTAACTTCCCGGGAACGCTGGACGAAGCAGAACAGCAACGCTGGCTGGACCATCGCCGCCAGGTATTCACACCGGAGTTTTTGCAAAATTACGCCAATGAACTGCAGTTATTGAGCCAGCAATATGCGGATAACAAAGAAAAGTTGATGCTGCTGAAATCACTCTGGCAGTATGCCGAAGAGATTGTATAAATCCCACGTATAAAAAAACGGAGAACATGTCTCCGTTTTTTTTTAGTAAAATGCTGTTATTACGCGACATCTTCGTCGTACTGCGGTACCGGGTTGCGGAAGCTTTTGGTCACACAAGCCAGGTAAATCAGACCAATACCGGCCCAGATCAGACCCAGAACCATTGAGCTCTCTTCCAGGTTAACCCACAGCGCACCAACTGTCAGCGCACCGCACATCGGCAGGAACAGATACTGGAAGTGGTCTTTCAGCGTCTTGTTACGCTTCTCACGGATCCAGAACTGGGAGATCACTGACAGGTTAACGAAGGTAAACGCCACCAGCGCACCAAAGTTAATCAGCGCCGTCGCCATCACCAGGTCGAAGTTGATTGCCAGCAGAGCAATCGCACCAACCAGAATGATGTTCATAGACGGAGTACGCCATTTCGGGTGTACATAACCGAAGAAACTTTTCGGGAACACGCCGTCACGCCCCATCACGTACATTAAACGCGCTACGCCAGCATGCGCCGCCATACCGGACGCCAGTACGGTAATGGTAGAGAAAATCAGCGCGCCAACCTGGAAGAACTTACCGGCGACGTACAGCATGATTTCCGGCTGTGAAGCGTCTGGATCTTTGAAGCGCGAGATATCCGGGAAGTACAGCTGCAACAGATAGGTGGAGACGATAAAGATCAGGCCACCAATCAGCGCAGTCAGGAAAATCGCACGCGGGATCACACGCTCAGCGTCTTTGGTTTCTTCTGACAGGTTGCTGATACCGTCAAAACCGGTGAACGAGAAGCACAGGATGGTCGCGCCCGTGATCATCGGGATCACGTGTGCATCACCTGACCAGAACGGACGGCTGCTCGCCAGCGTACCGGCACCTTCCCCTTCGAACACGCCATAAACGACCATGCCGAGGATCACTGCAATCAGCACCACCTGCAACAACACGATTACGGTGTTGAAATTCGCAACGGATTTAAGGCTGCGCAGGTTAAAGGCGGTCATAAAGGCCACCAGCGCCACCACGAATATCCATGACGGTATCGACGGCACCAGGGCTTCAAAATAAATTTTTGCCAACAGAATGTTGATCATCGGAGCGAACAGGTAGTCCAGCAGTGATGACCAACCCACCATAAAGCCAACGGTCGGGCTAATGGATTTCTGGGCGTAAGTGTAGGCAGAGCCTGCAGACGGATAGCGACGCACCAGTTTACCGTAGCTCAGTGCGGTAAAGAGGATGGCGATCAGTGCAAAGGCGTAAGCTGTCGGGACGTGACCATCGGTCATTCCTGATACGATACCGAATGTATCGAACAGCGTCATCGGCTGCATATAGGCAAGGCCCATCATGACAACCGGAACCAGCGTAAGCGTTTTACGTAATTCCACGCGAGAGGTGTTTGGAGTAGCGTTATGCGACATGGTTATCCCCCATTACGGCGAAAACCGTCGCGTAAGCAAAAAATTGCCCCATTTTTTGTTAATCCTCAGCGACAACAACTGTCGATTTTTAAGTAAGTATCTATCCGGTACGAAGCCCGGCCTCTTTTATGAATGATTGGTTTGATGCAAAAAAATAACCGACGCGTATTAAAACGTCGGTTAATGTCATTTTTTGCAAGCGGCGTATTTTGCACTAAATTGGGGAGAAATAACAAGAGATTGAAGTAGCCACAAAAGAATATTTTTTCTTAACTGATTGATTTATCAGCAGCCGTTTTCACATACACCCCTGCAATAGCACTATTTGCTAAAATTTCATCCCGCCACCAGGCACTGGCCAACCCGGCGGTCTGTTCATTCCAGCCTATCCACACGGGTTCAAAGACAATTTGTGCGACCACTTTTTTCTCAATCAGTGCGCCGCTTTCCAGAAATCGCTGCGCCAGGTAGCGCGGAATATAACCACATCCCAGACCGCTGATTTGCAATTCCAGCTTGGTTTTGAAGTCAAAAACGGTAATAGCTTCCTGATCGTCAAGCACCTGGGAACCTGAGACGTTGGCATGCTGCGCATTGTCGCCCACCACAATGGCGCGAAAACGGCGAATGGTACGACGATTTAACGGTTCCTGTTCCTGCGCCAGCGGGTGATGCGGCGCAACCACAAACACCTGTTCCAAAACTCCCAGCCGTGCAAAACCAAATTCGCTCGCTGCTGGGGGTTCATGCATGGCGCCAACGATAATATCCGCCCGGCCCTGAATGAGGGCATCCCAGGAGCCGCCCAGCACGCCATTGATAAATTTCAGGCGCGTCACGCTGTGGTGTTGATAGAAAGATTCGATGAGTGGGGCCAGCAGTGAAAAGGGAAACGTATCATCTACGCCAATAACCAGTTCATTCTCCCAGCCTTCGTGAAGTTTAATCGCCTGTTTTTCGAGTTCACGGACGGTGTGCAGCACCTCCCGCCCCTTTTCCAGCAGCATCTGTCCGGTGCGGGTGAACTTAGCCCGGTGTCCGCTGCGATCGAGTAGCTGAATATTAAGATCGCTTTCCAGCTTATGGACGGTGTAGCTAAGCGCAGACGGCGTCTTAAACAATTTTGCCGACGCCGCCGCGAAACTGCCCTCTTTTTCTAATGCATCGAGGATGATAAGAACGTCCAGCAGTGGTTTCATACTCGCCCCCTGGCGGTATACAGCGGCACTCTGCTGGATTGTCACTCCATCGGCATCACCAGCGGGTCAGGATACTGGTACTCAAACCCAAGCTCATTACAAATACGGTTGCCATCAATGACTTTACCTTTACCGTTATCCGTACCGCCGCGAAATTCCGGCGGCTCCATCCCCAACTGGCGGGCCATCTGCGGATAGAACACGTTACGCGCCGGATGCATAGGCGCACATATATTATAGATGTGTCCCCCTTTAGGCGCTTGCAGCAGTAACGTGATGGCAGAAACTACATCGTCCAGATGCACCAGATTGACGCCATGATGTCCGTCAGGTGCTGTCTTGCCAGCGAAGAAGCGACCAGGATGTCTTCCCGGACCGACCAACCCGGCCAGACGCAAAATATCCACCGACGTACCTGGCAAATTGTGCAACCAGTCTTCAAGTTCTTTCAGGACACGACCGCTCGCCGTGACCGGATTACGCGCCGTTCCCTCTTTCACTGTTCCTTGAACGTCACCATAGACTGACGTCGAACTGGTAAAAATAATTCGTGGGATGCGATACGCCAGCGCGCTGTCGACCAGTTCCTGCATTGCCTGCAGGTAAAATGCTTCCCCAGGACCGCTGCGGCGTGCAGGCAGCGTAATAACCAGCGCATCGGCGTCCATCAGTGCATCGAGATCGTCAGCCTCACAGACCAGTTCAGGTTCCAGGCGCAGCGAGTAGCTCTCGATACCGCTCATGCGGGCCGCTTCCACCCCATCCAATGTGGTTTTGCTGCCGGTAACCTGCCAGCCTCTCGCCGCCAGCGACATGGCTAACGGCATGCCTAACCAACCTAACCCGACAATTGCGACCTTTTTCATGCCTTCTCTCCTGACTTTTGGCCTATAACGCAAGGCTACGCCAGCCCACGGTGGCTGACAATTCATAGTATCAATATGAAATGAATTAATGATCAAAAAAAGCCCTTGCTTTCCGTAGCTAAAGTGGTTTAGGTTAAAAGACATCAAATGAATAAACATTCATCGAGAAAATTTATGACACGCGCTCAATTCAAACACCATCATCACCATCATCCTGACTAGTCTTTCAGGCGATGTGTGCTGGGAGACATTTAAATCTTCCAGCGGTGCATGAGCGTATGAGAAAGCCCCCGGAAGATTTCTTCCGGGGGCTTTTTTTTGTGCGTGACCCAAACTGATTCAGACAGGATAACGAGGAATAAAGAATGTTAGACAACACCCGTTTACGCATAGCTATGCAGAAATCAGGCCGCTTAAGCGATGATTCACGCGAATTACTGGCCCGTTGCGGCATTAAAATTAATCTTCACACCCAGCGCCTGATTGCGATGGCGGAGAACATGCCGATCGATATTCTGCGCGTGCGTGATGACGATATCCCAGGTCTGGTGATGGACGGCGTCGTTGACCTCGGCATCATCGGGGAAAACGTTCTGGAAGAGGAACTGCTCAACCGCCGGGCCCAGGGTGAAGACCCTCGCTATTTTACCCTGCGCCGTCTGGACTTCGGCGGCTGCCGTCTTTCGCTGGCAACCCCGGTTGATGAAGCCTGGGATGGCCCGGCAGCGCTGAACGGTAAACGTATCGCGACCTCTTACCCACACCTGCTCAAACGTTATCTCGATCAGAAAGGAGTTTCGTTTAAATCTTGTCTGTTAAACGGCTCAGTAGAAGTCGCTCCCCGTGCGGGTCTGGCTGATGCGATTTGCGATCTGGTGTCCACCGGCGCAACGCTTGAAGCCAACGGTCTGCGCGAAGTAGAAGTGATCTACCGCTCTAAAGCCTGTCTGATTCAGCGCGACGGCGAAATGGCCGAAGCCAAGCAACAACTGATCGACAAACTGCTGACCCGTATCCAGGGGGTTATTCAGGCCCGCGAATCCAAATACATCATGATGCACGCGCCGAGCGAGCGTCTGGACGAGGTCATCGCCCTGCTGCCCGGCGCTGAGCGCCCTACTATTCTGCCGCTGGCAGGAGACCAGCAGCGCGTTGCCATGCACATGGTCAGCAGCGAAACCCTGTTCTGGGAAACAATGGAAAAACTGAAAGCGCTCGGTGCCAGCTCAATTCTGGTGTTGCCGATTGAGAAGATGATGGAGTGATCTGTTGCCTGATAGCGCTTCGCTTATCAGGCCTACAAGAATTGTCACAATTATTGATATTACGGGTCTTGTAGGCCGGATAAGGCAGCGACGCCATCCGGCAACACCCGATGATGGAGTAACGACCATGAGCTTCAATACCCCGATTGACTGGAATAGCTGTAGCCCTGAGCAGCAGCGCGAACTGCTGATGCGCCCGGCAATTTCCGCCTCTGAAAGCATCAGCCGTACGGTGGCCGAGATCCTTGAGAACGTCAAAAATAACGGCGACCGGGCGCTGCGTGAATACAGCGCAAAGTTCGATAAAACCGAGGTTGGCGCGCTGCGCGTGACCGAGGAAGAAATCCAGCAAGCCAGCAGTCGCCTGAGCAACGAGCTAAAACAAGCGATGCAGGCGGCGGTGAGAAATATTGATACTTTCCACACCGCGCAGATCCTGCCGCCGGTGGATATCGAAACCCAGCCAGGCGTGCGTTGCCAGCAGGTTACCCGCCCTATCGCTTCCGTGGGCCTGTATATTCCTGGAGGTTCGGCGCCGCTGTTTTCTACCGTATTAATGCTGGCGACCCCGGCGCGCATCGCTGGCTGCAAAAAAGTGGTGCTGTGCTCACCGCCGCCGATTGCCGATGAAATCCTCTACGCCGCGCAGCTATGTGGCGTAAAAGAGGTGTTTAATGTGGGCGGCGCGCAGGCCATTGCCGCGCTGGCGCTGGGCACCGAATCTATTCCTAAGGTCGATAAAATCTTCGGGCCAGGCAATGCATATGTGACCGAAGCCAAACGCCAGGTCAGCCAGCGTCTTGACGGCGCGGCCATCGACATGCCTGCTGGCCCGTCCGAAGTGCTGGTTATCGCCGATAGCGGCGCGACGCCGGACTTTGTTGCCTCTGACCTGCTTTCTCAGGCAGAACACGGTCCCGACTCGCAGGTTATTCTCCTGACGCCAGACGCTACGCTTGCCGAAGGCGTTGCCAAAGCCGTTGAACGCCAGCTTGCTGAGCTTTCCCGCGCTGAGACCGCACGTCAGGCACTCTCCTCCAGCCGCTTAATCGTGGCGAAAGATCTGGCGCAGTGCGTTGAAATATCTAACGCCTACGGTCCGGAACACCTGATTATTCAGACCCGCAACGCGCGTGAACTGGTTGATGAGATCACCAGCGCCGGTTCGGTGTTCCTCGGCGACTGGTCGCCGGAATCCGCAGGCGACTATGCTTCTGGCACCAACCACGTTCTTCCGACCTACGGCTATACCGCGACCTGCTCAAGCCTTGGACTGGCTGATTTCCAGAAACGGATGACCGTACAGGAATTAACCCCACAAGGTTTCTCTGCCCTGGCCTCAACCATTGAAACACTGGCCGCTGCTGAACGACTGACTGCCCACAAAAATGCCGTCACCCTGCGCGTTAACGCCCTGAAGGAGCAAGCATGAGCACTGACAACTTTCTCAGCGTCACTGATTTAGCCCGTAAGAATGTTCGCGAATTAACGCCCTATCAGTCTGCCCGTCGTCTCGGCGGTAACGGAGATGTCTGGCTCAACGCGAATGAATACCCCACCGCCGTTGAGTTCCAGCTCACTCAGCAAACGCTGAACCGCTACCCGGAATGTCAGCCGAAAGCGGTGATTGAAAATTACGCGCAGTATGCTGGCGTCAAACCGGAGCAGGTGCTGGTCAGCCGCGGCGCAGATGAAGGGATCGAACTGCTGGTGCGCGCGTTTTGCGAACCCGGTAAAGATGCGATTCTGTACTGCCCGCCGACTTATGGCATGTACAGCGTCAGCGCCGAAACGATTGGCGTTGAGTGCCGCACCGTTCCAACCCTTGATAGCTGGCAACTTGATTTGCAAGGCATCGCGGACAAGCTTGATGGCGTGAAAGTTGTTTACGTATGCAGCCCGAACAACCCAACCGGCCAACTGATCAAGCCACAGGATCTGCGTTCGCTGCTCGACATGACGCAGGGTAAAGCTATCGTGGTTGCCGATGAAGCGTATATCGAGTTTTGCCCGCAGGCCACGCTGGCAGGCTGGCTGTCTGAGTATCCGCATCTGGTGATATTACGCACGTTGTCCAAAGCGTTTGCGCTCGCCGGTTTACGCTGCGGGTTTACGCTGGCGAATGAAGAGGTTATCAATCTGCTGTTAAAAGTGATTGCCCCTTACCCACTCTCTACGCCGGTGGCAGATATCGCCGCCCAGGCGCTGACGCCGCAAGGGATTTCCGCCATGCGTAAACGCGTAGAGCAGATCCTGGAAGAGCGTCAGTATCTGGTAGATAACCTGAAAACAATTCGCTGTGTAGAGCAGGTATTCGATTCTGAAACCAACTATGTTCTGGCGCGCTTCACCGCATCAAGTAGCGTATTTAAATCTTTGTGGGATCAGGGCATTATCTTACGAGATCAGAATAAACAACCTTCGTTAAGCGGCTGCCTGCGAATTACTGTCGGAACCCGTGAAGAGAGCCAGCGCGTCATTGACGCCTTACGTGCGGAGCAAGTATGAGCCAGAAGTATCTTTTTATTGACCGTGATGGAACCCTGATTTCCGAACCGCCAAGTGACTTTCAGGTCGATCGCTTTGACAAACTCGCCTTCGAGCCGGAAGTTGTTCCCGTTTTGCTGAAACTGCAAAAAGCAGGTTTTAAGCTGGTTATGATTACTAACCAGGATGGACTCGGAACCCAGAGTTTCCCACAGACTGATTTTGACGGTCCGCATAACCTGATGATGCAAATTTTCACCTCTCAGGGCGTGACGTTTGATGAAGTATTGATCTGCCCGCACCTGCCAGCGGACGAGTGTGATTGCCGTAAGCCAAAAGTGAAGCTGGTTGAACAGTATCTGGTTGAACAGTATCTGGTTGAACAGGCCATGGATATGGCGAACAGCTACGTCATTGGCGATCGGGTGACCGATATCCAGCTCGCTGAAAACATGGGCATTAGCGGATTGCGTTACCATCGCGACACCCTAAACTGGGCGATGATCGGCGAGCAGTTGACCAAACGTGACCGCTACGCACACGTTGAGCGTAATACAAAAGAAACGCAGATTGACGTCAAAGTCTGGCTGGACCGCGAAGGCCGCAGCAAAATCAATACTGGCGTTGGCTTCTTTGACCACATGTTGGATCAAATCGCCACCCACGGCGGTTTTCGCATGGAGATTGCCGTCAAGGGCGATCTGTATATAGACGATCACCACACCGTTGAAGATACCGGTCTGGCGCTGGGCGAAGCCTTAAAGCTGGCGTTAGGCGATAAACGCGGCATCAACCGTTTTGGTTTTGTACTGCCGATGGACGAATGCCTGGCACGTTGCGCGCTGGATATCTCCGGCCGTCCACACCTGGAGTACCGCGCGGAGTTTACCTACCAGCGCGTTGGCGATCTGAGCACGGAGATGATCGAACACTTCTTCCGTTCACTCTCCTACACCATGGGCGTCACCCTGCACCTGAAAACCAAAGGCAAAAATGACCATCACCGTGTGGAGAGCCTGTTTAAAGCCTTTGGCCGTACGCTGCGTCAGGCGATTCGTGTAGAAGGCGACACGCTGCCCTCTTCAAAAGGAGTGCTGTAATGAACGTGGTGATTCTGGACACCGGCTGCGCCAATCTGCACTCGGTAAAATCCGCCGTCGCACGCCACGGATATGATCCCGTTGTCAGCCGTGACCCGGACGTGGTGCTGCGCGCCGATAAACTGTTTCTGCCGGGCGTCGGCACCGCGCAGGCGGCTATGGACCAGTTGCACGAGCGCGAACTGATTGAACTGATTAAAGCCTGTACGCAACCGGTACTGGGGATCTGTTTAGGTATGCAACTGCTGGGCCGTCGCAGCGAAGAGAGTAACGGTGTCTCACTACTGGGCATTATTGAACAGGACGTCCCGAAGATGACCGATTTCGGTCTGCCGCTGCCGCATATGGGCTGGAATCGCGTCTATCCGCAGGCGGGGAACCGTCTGTTCCAGGGCATTGAAGATGGTGCGTATTTCTACTTTGTACACAGCTACGCTATGCCGGTAAACCCGTGGACCATCGCCCGGTGCAATTACGGCGAACCGTTTACCGCGGCAGTACAAAAGGACAATTTCTTTGGCGTACAGTTTCACCCGGAACGTTCGGGCGCGGCTGGGGCACAGTTGCTGAAAAACTTTCTGGAGATGTAATGATTATTCCGGCATTAGATTTAATCGACGGCACGGTGGTGCGTCTTCATCAGGGCGATTACGCTAAGCAACGTGATTACGGCAACGATCCTCTCCCCCGTTTGCAGGATTATGCAGCCCAGGGTGCTGAAGTGCTGCACCTGGTTGATTTAACCGGCGCGAAAGACCCGGCACAGCGCCAGATCCCGCTGATCAAAACGCTGGTCGCTGGCGTCAACGTTCCGGTTCAGGTTGGCGGCGGCGTGCGTACAGAAGCAGACGTGGCGGCGCTTCTTGACGCAGGTGTGGCGCGCGTGGTGGTGGGTTCGACGGCGGTAAAATCCCCCGAGATAGTCAAGAGCTGGTTTGCCCGTTTTGGCGCCGACGCGCTGGTGCTGGCGCTGGACGTTCGCATTGACGAGCGCGGTAATAAACAGGTAGCGGTCAGCGGCTGGCAGGAAGATTCCGGGGTTTCACTGGAAGAACTGGTTGAGACCTATTTGCCCGTCGGTCTGAAGCACGTGCTGTGCACCGATATCTCCCGCGACGGTACTCTGGCAGGCTCAAATGTCGCGCTGTATGAAGAAGTGTGCGCCAAATATCCGCAGGTGGCGTTTCAGTCATCTGGTGGTATTGGTGGAATCGAGGACGTAGCGGCCCTGCGCGGGACCGGTGTTCGTGGTGTTATCGTCGGACGAGCCCTGCTGGAAGGAAAGTTCACCGTTGAGGAGGCTATTCAATGCTGGCAAAACGCATAATTCCTTGTCTGGACGTCCGTGATGGGCAGGTGGTAAAAGGCGTCCAGTTCCGCAATCACGAGATTATTGGCGACATTGTCCCGCTGGCAAAACGCTATGCCGATGAAGGCGCAGATGAACTGGTGTTCTACGATATCACCGCTTCCAGCGATGGCCGCGTAGTGGATAAAAGCTGGGTATCACGCGTGGCGGAAGTGATCGATATTCCATTCTGTGTTGCCGGTGGCATTAAATCCATCGACGATGCGGCGCGCATTCTCTCCTTCGGGGCGGACAAAATCTCCATCAACTCCCCGGCCCTGGCCGAACCGGAACTTATCACCCGTCTGGCGGACCGCTTCGGCGTGCAGTGCATCGTGGTGGGCATTGATACCTGGTATGACGCCGAAACCGGCAAATATCATGTAAATCAGTATACCGGAGATGAAAGCCGTACCCGCGTCACGCAGTGGGAAACACTGGACTGGGTGCAGGAGGTCCAAAAACGCGGCGCGGGCGAAATCGTCCTGAACATGATGAACCAGGACGGCGTACGTAACGGTTATGACCTGGAACAACTGAAAAAAGTGCGTGACGTTTGCCACGTCCCGCTGATTGCCTCCGGCGGTGCGGGCACCATGGAACACTTTCTCGAAGCCTTCCGGGATGCCGACGTTGACGGCGCGCTTGCCGCCTCCGTCTTCCACAAACAAATTATCAATATTGGCGAATTAAAAGCGTACCTGGCAACACAGGGCGTGGAGATCAGGATATGTTAACGAAGCAACAATGCCGCGAGCTGGACTGGGAAAAAACCGACGGACTGATGCCAGTCATCGTGCAGCATGCGGTTTCCGGTGAAGTATTGATGCTGGGTTATATGAACCCGGAGGCGCTGGATAAAACGCTCGAAAGCGGCAAAGTAACCTTTTTCTCGCGGACCAAGCAGCGCCTGTGGACCAAAGGAGAGACCTCCGGTCACTTCCTGAATGTGGTGAGCATTGCGCCTGACTGCGACAACGACACCCTGCTGGTGCTGGTTAACCCGATTGGCCCGACCTGCCATAAAGGCACTTCAAGCTGCTTTGGCGACATTAGCCACCAGTGGCTGTTCCTGTATCAGCTGGAGCAACTGCTGGCCGAACGTAAAAATGCTGACCCAGCCAGCTCCTACACCGCGAAACTGTATGCCAGCGGCACCAAACGCATCGCACAGAAAGTGGGTGAAGAAGGCGTAGAAACCGCGCTGGCCGCGACGGTGAACGACCGTTTTGAGCTGACAAATGAAGCTTCTGATCTGATGTATCACCTGCTGGTGCTGCTGCAGGACCAGGACCTCGACCTGACGACGGTGATTGAGAATTTACGTAAGCGTCATCAGTAAGGTGCAGATATGAAAAAACCGGGCGCTGCCCGGTTTTTTGTTGTCAGGTTCAAACTTACTCAGCTTTGGCTTTGTAACCGCACAGAGCATTTCGCCCCAGCACTACGCCTGCACCAATCATCCCACCGAGCAGAACCGCCAGCACGAGGGTAATCGCTTTTTTCGGGCTGTCACGACGAATCGGTAACGTTGGTTTCATCACATAGCGGTAGGCGTGTAACTCAGCCCCTTCAAGCTTAAGACTTTCGAAATCCAACAGCTTTTGTTTGGTCTGGAAGTAGTTATCAGACAATATCAAAGGGCGTGTAGATTCGTGCTCAATCATGGACTTCAGGGCATCACTACCCAACAGGAACATACTGTCCTGCGTCACATCCTGCGTCTGCTGAATTTGCGGCTTAATCACCCCGGCCTGCTCTGCATAACGCAGCGCTTCCTGAATTTGCTTAATTCGCAGATCTTTTTGCTCCTGAGCGACCACTTCCTGAGTTTTCAGAGAGTCTTGCAACGTGGTTGTTTGCAACTTGATATTATCAACCAGGTCAAGCTCCAGCTCTTTAGCAACCTTTTCATCTGTTTGTTGAATGTATTCGGCGAGCTGACGCTGAGCGTCTTCTGGTGAGCTACCCACATAAGAAACCGCCAACGGCAGCGGTTGACCTTTAACAGATTGTTCAATTGACAGTTTCTGTGGTTCTTCCTGATTATCAAGCGTTTCAGCCAATGCAGAGAGAGAAGTACTGAACCGACCAACCACGTTTGTCTGCAGTTCAGTAGCCTTGGGGGCGCTGACACCATACAACACATTGAGGGCGTTGTTATATGTGGCGATCTGACCAACATCCGGTTGAGTAATAATGGCTGTTGAGGTCCATTTCTCCTTAGCAACTGCCAGATAGCCCACAGCAAGCACTATGGCAATAACAATCGCGATAACGATTGTTACTTTCCCACGCCATAACTGTACCAGTAAATCAATCAGATCAATCTGTTCCGGATCGTGACTGCGCCCGGACATGTTGTTATCACTTACAGACATAGAAACCCTAGATAAGGAAAGACTTAAACTGGGATTAGTTTAGCTATAAATTGAGGCAATGCCATAGGATTAATGATAAAAAAATCAAATTGTTTCAGGGATTTTGATTGGTTTTTCAAACACTACTGGAATACGATACGTTTATAAAGTGGACTGATGCAGACACGCAATGGACCGTAGAGACGCGCAAGCCCGCGGCCAGCATGCGCCCTATCCCGTTGACAATATCGGCAATAGTTAACTGGTTGATCTAATGGACTATATCCAGGCTCTGGAAGATGCACTGAGTATTGAAGCGAAGAAAAATATGCTACCGCTACAGCCAGGTGATGTTCTGGAAACCAGCGCGGACACTAAAGCACTGTATGAGGTAATTGGTTTTAAACCTGAAACCACGATAAAAGATAGGGTGAAGAACTTTGTTGGCTGGTACCGTGATTTCTACAAAGTTTTATTACTGGCCTGATTAAAATAAAAAAGGCCTTATATTAAGGCCTTTTTTATGGAGACGAGATTAATCACTACCAAACAAATCGCGGGTATATACTTTTTCTGCAACATCAGCTAATTCTGACACCATGCGGTTAGAAATAATAATGTCTGCTTCATTTTTGAACGTATTAAGATCACGCACTACCCGAGAGTGGAAAAATTCGTCCTCTTCTACGACGGGTTCGTAAATAATCACGGGCACGCCCTTTGCCTTAATGCGCTTCATGATGCCCTGAATGGATGATGCACGGAAATTATCGGAACCGCTTTTCATAATTAAACGGTATACGCCAACTACTTTAGGTTGACGGGCAAGAATAGAGTCTGCAATGAAGTCCTTACGCGTACGGTTAGCATCAACGATTGCGCCAATAATGTTATTCGGCACAGATGCATAATTCGCCAATAGCTGCTTAGTATCTTTCGGTAGACAGTAGCCGCCATAGCCGAATGACGGATTGTTGTAGTGATTACCGATACGGGGATCCAGGCACACGCCTTCAATAATCTGTCGTGAGTTCAGACCAAGGCTTTCGGCATAGCTATCCAGCTCGTTAAAGTAGGCCACACGTAACGCCAGATAGGTGTTAGCAAACAACTTGATGGCTTCGGCTTCAGTCGAGTCAGTAAATAAGGTCGGGATATCTTTCTTCACCGCCCCTTCCAGCAGCAACCCGGCAAAGCGCTCGGCACGTTCAGAACGTTCACCAATAACAATACGAGACGGATGCAGGTTGTCGTATAGAGCTTTACCCTCACGCAGGAATTCAGGGGAGAAGATGATATTATTTGTTCTATATTTTTGACGCATTGATTGAGTAAAACCGACAGGAACTGTCGATTTTATTATCATTATGGCATCTGGATTTATTTCAATAACATCCCTTATGACTGACTCGACACTGCTAGTATCAAAGTAATTAGTTTTAGGATCGTAGTCTGTTGGGGTTGCAATAATGATAAACTCAGCACTCTGATAAGCGTAGTATTTATCTAGTGTAGCTTCGAATTTTATATCTTTTGATTGCAGAAACTGTTCAATTTCTTGATCAACTATCGGAGATATCCTATTATTTAGCATCTCGACACGTGAGGGAACAATGTCCAGAGCAATGACCTTATGATGTTGGGCGATAAGAAGACTATTTGACAGACCAACATACCCAGTACCAGAAATGGTGATTTTCATTTCATGCTCTCAGTATTATCTTAATATTTAATCATGATGCCGTACATCTTGATAAGAGGATAATGTTTTAACTTTTTTTTAAATATCATGTCAACGAAGGTTAAAACAATTAAGATTTTCTTTATCAGATTACGCCAGGAATATTAAGAAAAGATTAAGCAATCAACTTAAATCAATAGAATTTGAGATAAAAAAAAGCCCGGTCAAAAAACCGGGCTAGTGTACGTCAGAAGACTTACTCCATCCATTCGGTGTGGAATACACCTTCTTTATCTGTGCGTTTATACGTATGTGCACCAAAGTAGTCACGCTGGGCCTGGATCAGGTTAGCCGGCAGTACCGCAGAACGGTAGCTGTCGTAGTAGGCTACCGCTGCTGAGAAGGTCGGTACCGGAATACCGTTCTGCACAGCATAAGCCACTACATCACGCAGCGCTTGCTGATATTCATCAGCGATATTTTTAAAGTACGGAGCCAGCAGCAGGTTCGCGATGCCTTTGTTTTCAGCATACGCGTCAGTAATTTTCTGCAGGAACTGCGCACGAATAATGCAGCCCGCGCGGAAAATCTTCGCGATTTCGCCGTAGTTCAGATCCCAGTTGTACTCGTCAGACGCGGCACGCAGCTGAGAGAAGCCCTGTGCGTAGGAGACGATCTTGCCCAGGTACAGCGCGCGACGAACTTT
This sequence comes from Citrobacter sp. C13, assembly GCF_014596815.2. Classification (NCBI taxonomy): domain Bacteria; kingdom Pseudomonadati; phylum Pseudomonadota; class Gammaproteobacteria; order Enterobacterales; family Enterobacteriaceae; genus Citrobacter; species Citrobacter sp. C13. Next base: position 1,836,565 of record NZ_CP115024.1, on the reverse strand, counting down.
TTCAACAAACTCTGCTTTACCACCAGCCAGTTTAGCCTGCGGGCCAGACAGCACTTTAGATGCCGCAACGCGCTGGTCTTTCAAAGAAGAGATGTAGCGCGCGAATACAGACTCGGTGATCAGCGACAGCGGTTCGCCCAGATCCAGAGAACTCTGGCTGGTCCATTTACCGGTACCTTTGTTCGCCGCTTCGTCCAGGATAACATCAACCAGGTATTTACCCTCTTCATCTTTTTTGGTGAAGATGTCTTTGGTGATGTCGATCAGGTAACTGCTCAGCTCGCCTTCATTCCACTCGGTGAAGGTGGTAGCCAGCTCTTCGTTAGACAGGTTCAGGCCGCCTTTCAGCAGGGAATAGGCTTCAGCAATCAGCTGCATATCACCATATTCGATACCGTTGTGCACCATCTTCACGTAATGACCCGCACCGTCAGCGCCGATGTAAGTTACACATGGTTCGCCATCTTCAGCAACCGCAGCAATCTTGGTCAGGATAGGCGCAACCAACTCATACGCTTCTTTCTGGCCACCAGGCATGATAGATGGACCTTTCAGGGCTCCCTCTTCACCGCCGGACACGCCGGTACCGATGAAGTTAAAACCTTCAGCAGACAGTTCACGGTTACGACGGATAGTGTCCTGGAAGAAGGTGTTACCACCATCAATGATGATGTCGCCTTTATCAAGGTACGGCTTCAGGGAATCGATAGCAGCATCAGTTCCCGCCCCTGCTTTAACCATTAACAGAATACGACGTGGGGTTTCAAGAGACTCGACGAACTCTTTCACCGTGTAATAAGGAACCAGTTTCTTACCCGGGTTCTCGGCAACAACTTCTTCAGTTTTCTCGCGAGAGCGGTTGAAGATGGAGACGGTATAACCACGGCTTTCGATGTTGAGCGCCAGGTTGCGCCCCATCACAGCCATACCGACGACGCCGATCTGTTGCTTGGACATTACATACTCCTGTCAGGTGTGGTTCTGCGAATCATTACGCAGGTAAATACTCTTGTAATGTTAACCCATCTTAGGCTCATTTGAATAGCATCATTCTACATTTACTACGCGTGAAGTATCGTTATATATGATGATATTAAATACAATCATCAATTCTTACTTAACTTTAGTTTTTTTAACAATCTTAGAATGAGTAGATTATCTAGTATAATGGAGAATATCAATGCCAGTACAAAAGCAGCTACTGCGGTTAATACTGAATTAATAACATCGCTGCTTGTAGCGGTTTTTGTGAAGCCACTGACATAGTACATCATAAAAACATGAGTTAAATAGATGCCATAGGTATGTTTAGAAGACTTTGTAATCCAACGCGTTAACGTCGATTCGCGCATAGTTTGAAATAAAATAAAAAACCCGCTTGCACAGAGCACCATATTTATATCAATACCATAGGGTGGTTGATTATTACTCAGTACGTTAAAATTAACCCACGTTATCACGAGCGTGAGTGTATACCCTGCGATACAGAGCGCGTAAGCGTACTTTCTATATTTAGAGAGTTTCAGGCCGTTGAGTAATCCACCAATTAGAAAATAGATAAACCAACCATCCGCGATATAAGGTATAGAAATAATATTAGCCGAGGGAAAGTAGCGGTTGATATAAAGCTGATACCAACTAATACCCAGCAAGAAAGCAATCGCTTTGAGGCGAACGCCTAACTCAATACGCTGTATAACATAGCCAACAAAGGGTGCAACAGCATAAGCGCCAATGATCCAGTATACAAACCAGTAGTGGAGAGAAACGAACATTGAACCATTAAATGCCGGACCGATAATGACCGCATGCAGGAAATTAGTAACAGTAGTCAACGAAAAGAAACCCGACAAAGCATAATCGGCTCGTCCAAAGTTAAAGTGCACCATAAAGTAATGAATATAGGCATAGATCAAAAAAGGTATGATAATAGCCACAAATCTGTTGTAGTAATACTTTTTCAGACTAACGATCTGTTCATTAAGCGCAAAATACCCACTAATTATGAAAAATGAGATAAATCCCGCACGTGATACCGACTGTAATATCAATGCAGCAACATTCGTATCTGCGCCGCGTGTATACTCAGGAGTCGAATGAATTAAAACCACCATGAATATAGCAAAGACTCTAAGTACCTCAATACCTTGCATTCTTTTTGCGTTCATATAAATTTTATCTATCTGGACTAATAACAAATAGGGCAACAAATACTGTTGCCCTATTTAGATTAAATACATCGCTGAATAAGTACTACGACGATAGTTCTTTTAGTTGGGTGAGCGTAGTTTCTACAAGTGTGACAGCGGCTACCGCACTGTTGCTCTCTGCATAGCAGCGCAGTTCTGGCGCATTGCCCGACGGGCGCAGATGAATCACGTCGTCATCGCTAAGGGTAATACGTATGCCATCGGTGCAGTCCACGCTTTTAACACTTTCGTTAAAGCCGAGGGATTTCACAAACGCGAGTGGATCATCCTGTGCATCAGCAATAATCTTTTTGCTCAGTGCCGTTGCAAAGTTTTGGATACGATCTGAATGGGTGAACCGCTGTGGCAGATCAAGTAGGAGATGCGAAACCGTGTTATTTGCCGTCACTGCGCGGGTAAATACCATAAGGAAAGGCAACACGGCATCACGTGTCGGCAATGCGTTAATCGTATTTTCACCGAAGGAGACACTGCTGCCCAACAAGAACCCGCCGTTAGCTTCAAAACCGGCAACACGGTCAAAATTAGCATTCAGTCCGCTAAAAGCAGCAATCACATACGGCGAGCCAATTCTTGTGAGTTCGATATGTTTGAACAGACCAGATTTTTCGATTGCTGTATTGCAGCTTACCGGTATAGCCAGTGCTTCAATGCCTAGTGCCCTAGCACAGAGCAGACCCAAGATATCTCCACGCAACCATTCGCCCTTTTCATCAGCCACCAAGGGGCGATCACCATCGCCATCAGTCGAAAAGATTGCATCGAGATTAAATTCTACCGCCCATTTGCGCGCTTTAACCTTATCCTCCTCCGCCACAGCTTCGGTATCAATAGGCACAAACTCATCGCTACGACCAATACTGATCACCTCTGCACCAAGTTGGGTAAAGATTTTAGCATAGAGATCGCGTCCGGCACTGGAGTGCTCATAAATTCCTACTCGCTTGCCGGCGAGCGTAGTAGCCGAGAACAATGAGGTATAGCGCTCAATATAACTGCTAGCCGCCAGCGGCGACGTAATCAAGTCGGGTAGCGGCAGTGTCAGGTTAAAAGAAGACTCGCACTGCAAGATGCTGAGTTCATCGGCTTTCGTGATCTCACCATCCGGACGGTAAAATTTCAGACCGTTACGATCGAATGGAATATGACTCCCAGTGACCATAATGGCCGGGATCTTATCTTGCAGTGATTTATTAGCCAGCGCAGGCGTTGGGACCACGCCGTAATAGGCTGCTGTCATTCCCTTATCTATAATGGCACGAGCACAGGCCTGCGCCATAGCATAGCTACTTGGACGGTTATCAATGGCTAAGGCAACGGTATCAAAGGTGAAATCCTTTGCTATTACATCAATAAATGAATGTGCAAAAGCGGCGCACACCTCAGGTTTAAAATCGACTACTAGTCCTCTCGCTCCGCTGGTTCCAAACGCAATATTGCTGTTTTCAATTACATGTCTGGAATTTAACATTATTTATTGTCCTTAACTCGTCCATACTTATCATCAATTCGCACAATATCGTCACTACCAAGATAGGCCCCTGACTGAATTTCAATGACTTCCAGCGGAACTTTACCCGGGTTTTCTAGGGTATGTACTACTCCTACCGGGATAAAAGTCGATTCATTTTCGGATACCAGGAAACTATCTTCGCCTCGCGTTACTTTTGCTGTTCCGGCGACGACAACCCAATGTTCTGCACGGTGGTAGTGCATTTGCGTTGAGATGCGCTCTCCTGGCTTAACAGTAATTCGTTTAACCAGGTAACGACTACCTTGGTCAACAGAATCATAGCGTCCCCAAGGGCGGTACTCTTCACGGTGGAAAATATGCTCACTGCGATTTTCACTTTTGAGAACATCAACAACTTTTTTGATATCCTGAACCTGATCTTGTTTCGCAATTAATAGAGCATCTTTAGTCTGGACAATGACAAGATCGTCCGCACCAATGGTTGTTACAAGAGAGTTTTCAGCATAAACATAGTTGTTCTTGCTGTTGTGATAGATCACATCACCATGAGTTACGTTACCATTATAATCTTTAATGGAGATATCCCACAGTGAGTTCCATGAGCCGACGTCACACCATTGGGCATCCATAGGCACGACGACGCTATGACCGGTCTTTTCCATCACGGCATAATCAACAGAGTCGTCCGGGCAAGCGGCAAAAACATCTTTTTCAAGGCGGATAAAGTCAAGGTCAATTGAGGCACCTGCCATCGCCAACTTACAGGCGTCGAGGATGTCCGGACGGAATTTTTCCAGTTCGGCCAGGTAGACGCTGGCTTTGAACATAAACATGCCACTATTCCACAGATAGTGGCCGTCACGAAAATAGGTTTCTGCCGTCGTCTGATCAGGTTTTTCAACAAACGCATCAACTTTGTAGACCGCCTCGGCCACAGCATCGCCCTGACGAATGTAGCCATAACCCGTTTCCGCACGCGATGGTACGATGCCAAAGGTCACCATTTTGCCGTTTACCGCCTGGGTCTGCGCTTGGGTTACGCTACTGCAAAACGCCTCTACGTTCTGGATGACATGATCGGCAGCCAGCACCAGCATAATAGGATCGTCTCCATCCCTTAATGCGTGGAGCGCCGCGAGGGCGATAGCCGGGGCGGTGTTGCGACCAACAGGCTCAAGGATGATGTCAAAATCGACAATCCCCACCTGTCGGAGCTGTTCAGCGACGATAAAACGATGCTCATTGTTGCTGATAATCAGCGGGATAGTGCACTCAAGACTTTCGAGCCGGAGGAGAGTAGCCTGCAATAACGAAGAGTCGTCAACTAATGACAAAAATTGTTTTGGGTACAGAGAGCGGGAAAGAGGCCAAAGTCGTGTTCCTGAGCCACCAGCCATAACAACAGGTAATATTTTCATATTATGCTCCCTCTACCACCTTGATGAGACAATTAACCATTTTGGACCTAGTATAATGCTGAGTAAAATACTCTTGCACTTGACTTCTATTGATTGGATGTTCACGTAAATTATTAAAACTAATTGCTAGTGCCTGAGCATTTTTAACCGGTACTATTAGCCCTGTAACGCCATGCTTATTGACCCACGAGACACCGGAACCCTGAATATCGGTGGAGATAACAGGCGTACCGCAAGCCATTGCCTCAAGCTGCACCACGCCAAAGGCTTCAGAGCGTTCAATAGAGGGTAAGCAGAATACATCCGCTGCGCTGAAGTAGGCTGGCAATTCCTGGGCGGAGATCCGTCCCAGCATTTTAACTCTGCTATCAAGATTATATTCTGTTATTTTTTCTTTTAGCTCCGGGGTTAGCTCCCCCTGCCCACCCAGCAAAATGATATAACTTTCATCAAGATACCTAGCTGCTTCGATGAGATACTCAAAACCTTTGTAGTACACATGACGACCCAAAGAGAAAATGACAAACTTACCGGCATAACGTCCTTTAATCTGCTCAAACGCCTCCGGCGCAGCGACCATTCTCTCTTCATCAATGCCAATTGGTATGACTTCAATCTTGTTGAGGAATTTTTTAAGATCCTGCGAAGCATCAGCGTAGACATGGCTGGTCGCAATAATCTTGGAGCAGCAGGCAAGTAATTTTTTCTGTAAAGGGATAAAAGGTATTTTCAGATACTTTTGTTTTACGATATCGCTGTGCCAGTGAACAATGATTTTACAGTCCTTTCGCGGTTTGAATAAGTAAAAGGCAAGCAGCGCGAGTGGGTTTGGCAAGTGAACATGAATAACATCATAATCATTTCTAATTTTGCGCCATATTTTTATGAATTCGAAGGATAGATAGGTACTTGCCAAATGAGCAAAACTCGCACATCGATATACTTTAACGTTATCGATAAACTCTTCAGTAGAGTTATTATTTTCTGATACACACAATACATCAACGTCGTAACCTTCTTGTTTTAATACTGTTGATATATCATACACTACCGTCTCGATTCCGCCCCAAAACGGGGGATACAGTTTACTTACTTCGAGAATACGCACTTATAACCTCGTTATAAAAATGAAATCCGACTTTTATCATATATATTATTTAAATATTATTCTAAAATATTCTGCACATGCTTGATCAGAGTAATGTTGCTGGAAAAGCACTCTCGTTGAAGATGCTGTAGTGCGCAAATCCTTTAATTTTTTAATCGCTGTTATATATTCTTTCAAGCTATTGCAACTAATAATATCAGGGCTGCTCAGCGCATGCTCGTAACCAATCAGTGAAAAGGGAGATGCGATAATTTTTTTATTATACTTTAGTGCTTCGGCAACCTTTACTTTCATACCGCCACCAATTGAAATCGGCGATAAAATCACATCAACCCCTTGATAAAAATCATCCAGAGACTCCACAAAGCCACCAGTTTTCAAGTTAGGTTTGTTAAGTTTTGCCGTGTAGCCCTCAAACCCATTTCCGGCGATAACAAACTGCACCTGATTATCATTGATAAATGCTGGTGCTATTTTCCGGGAGATATATTTCGCCGCCTCGGTATTAGCATAAAAGGCCGTTCCTATAAAACCAACAGTAAAAGGACTCTCCTTAACCGTAGTCGAGTTATAGAGAACCTCATCAGCAATTGGCTCATCTACAATGCAAACAGGTACGCAATAGTCTGCTTTTCTCTGATAAAGTTGGAAAAGCCGCTCCGAATCGGCCTGATGCAGGGCGATCATCACATCACTATATTTGACCGCTTTTTTTTCAGCAATAATCGTGGAAAACAGAGATGGTAGAAAATATACTTTCCCGCTCTTCAGGCGATCTTTTTCAAAATCGATTTCAGCATTGTGGAAAAAGGTCACTATCCGGATAGCCGGGAACGCGTTTTTACACCATTCTGCCACACAGCCGAGCAGACTTGAATCAAGATAGAGCGTAGTTGGCTGATATTCCTTAACAATCCCTTTTATTCTGCTTATAATATTCGCATTCAGCTTGCCGGCATAACCGCGTAGATTGTTAACCGCCGTCTGAACTTTTGAACTCTTAGCCAGTAGCTCCCAAGCATAACTACCTTCTTGTTCCCTGACGATCGCAATCTCTTTAACCTGTAAACGTTCATTAGCCTGCAATGCCTTTAAGTTTGCTCGGGATACAATGCTTCCACCATAGTTAGATTTTTCCAGAGACATTGAGATATAAAGAAGTTTTTCCATTATCATCACTTACCGTTTATGATTTATTTTTAGATAATTTACAACAATAAAAGGCAATAAAAACGCATATAATACTTCCATATTTACAGCAAACAAGATTGACAGCAGTGAGTACCACAGGGTCACCCTTAATAATGTTTTTTGATAATATCCAATATTAATCTTTTGTACATCCTTAAAAGAACTTCTAAAAAGGATAAAGTAGAAAATGACTGCCATAAAACCACTATGAATAATTGAGAATAAAATACCTGACTTCGCCGATAGATAATCTCCAGTATCTGCCATATCATTAATTTCAAGTAGATTAAGCTGAAATGGCACCAGACTATCAGCCAAGCTTGTTGCTGTATCCAAGGGATGAAAAAACCAGACGGTATATGTTCCATACCCCTCACCAAGAGGATAATAGAATAAACTACAGACGGCCCATAACGAGGTAATCATACGTGTGCTAACGCTAGAGAAATTTTCAATGTCGATAGCCAATGCAGGCAGAACCGTATGAAGGAAAATATACACTACGACCCCGACAACCGGAATAAGCATAACCAAAGACTTCAGTTTCTGTATAAGCGACATATTGAAATAGAATACCAGTAGTCCGCCAGACATAATCAACACCAGTGAGGACTTAGATCCGATTAGCAAATTCCCTACCACCAGTGTCCCCCAAAGAATGAGTCTGACAAGGCTAACATTGCTGAGGGTAATCGCAAGAAGCAAAAAGATATTAAATGTAAAAGCAGCTATCGAAGGTTCGGGCGACAGCAGGCGCAGGCGCGATCCAATGCCATACCCCTCCATACTCAAGTGAAAAGGAGCGAGAATATCAGGCAAAACGTATTCGACAGCAATAACCAAGGTCAGAAAAAACGCAATTAAAATAATCGCCTTCTTGAAAAAAACTCCCGGCACTAGGCGTAATGCATAACTTGCACAATAGATAACTAAAAAGTAGAAAAGGTAATAAGAAGAAGCAAAAAAATGTTTATTGAATACGGATGCACCGTAATGATTTAATATTGTCCCTTCAGCAAAGTAGTACCAGACACACTGGGCCAATGAGACACTGAACGTCCAAAAAAAGTAGATTATAAAAAGTCTACTATACTTGTCTAAGTACAGACAGAACCGATTATGAACAAGAAAAAAAAGAAATATAACCGCTGACACTGCCCAAATTGGACTTGCACCTAACGTGCCTAATACTTTCTGTATGGGTAAGTCATTCAGGGTCATAGCCAGAAGGATAATCAGTAAGCATAGCGATGCGAATCTGTAATACTTTCTACCCGAAGCGCTAATTTCAAGATTATTGGCATTCATAAATTAATGTCACTTATACTCATTAATGGCGTTTGTAAAAAGTATAGAGTCTGTTACGCACCGAGTTATAAATTCTGTTTGCTTTTCCCTGATAGATATCGTTTACATCGAGATCGTTTTCCAACGCCTTATGAGTCAGCATTTTTTCATTTATAATTGCTTTAAGTTTAAAGAGTATAACAGCCGGAGAAGTTTTACCTGCATTGTACCAGCCGTTACCGTTCACCGGGAAAAGCCAGTTGCTAAGATGCTGGTTCAGGTTGTCCGAAAAGAGAGAGACATCCACTTTACGATTCGCCAGACCACTCTCGATTTGAGCAAGAACTTCATCACCCATGACCGACGCGGTATTCAAGGGCAGTAGCCTATCGATGTTTTCCTTACGACTCAGGAAAACATAAGAGGAGATCCATGTGGTAAGCGGCAATTGATTAATAGTAAATCTTGTTCCTGTGCTGTTTAACTCACCATAGATACCTTTGAAAGTACAGCGCGCAACAATCTTGCGGTAGAGTATTCTGTCGTAGAAAGTAAAGAAGCGATGATGACAGAAGGTATCATTCATAAAAATAACGATATCATCGTTGCCCAGAGTATCGTTGGTCGCAAGGAGTGTATAACCTTCATCCCAAGCAGAGAATTCGCCAGCGGTGTTGCTTCCTTTGAGCCACTGTACGTTCGCATCAGGTTCGTTTTCAGGGATAATCTTACCGCTGTTATCTACAAATAAAAGATGAAAATTAGCGTTATTAAAGATGGAAAATATCTCTTTTCTAACTTTTTCATAATAGTGTGGATAATAAAGAGCAACAATAATATTAACTTTCATAGTTTTCTTTTATCTATAAAAAATATAATCAGTGGCAATTTTACCAGTTTTAATGTTTAGGCAAAGTCGGTACGCAATTGCCGTTTAAGTATCACTTGGTTGATAAGCGTCAGCATAGCGCAGTCCACAATAACCCTTATGCTCCAAGCGAAAGCGACCCCAATCAGCCCATAATGCTGTACTAAAAAATAGAGCAAAATAAAGTAGGGCACGATCTCAAAACAGTGAAGCAAGGCTGTGATTTTAGCTTTACCCGCCGACTGAATAGCTGTAAAGGGAACCTGAGCGAGTGCATTGAACAGAAATCCTACCAGTAAAATAATCAATATATTTTTCGAATGTGTTGAATAGCTAGCACCTAACCACAGATTCAATATTTTTTCAGCAAAAACTATCCCGAGAATAACTATTGGAGCACAAACGGCAAACATCAGTAGCCACGAGATAGTAATATTTTTTTTCAGTTCGTCTTTATGCACTACACAGCTTAATTTGGGGAAGATGGCCCTACCTACCGCAGCTGGCAGAATAGCCAACCGCGCAATAGCTTCCGAAGGACCGGAGTAGTAAGCGACATGCTTTGCACCCAGCATATTCGAAATGATAAATCGGTCAAAATAGACCATCGCGGGACTAATAATATTACTGACTGTGATCCAGCCGCCAAAGAAAATAAGCCGCTTAAAGGTAACCAGATCGAGTCGCATCCCTGACTGAACGATCTCTTTTCGAACCAATATGAAAGCTATAACTAGCGAAATGACACGGGAAACAACCAGCCCTGCTATTGCTGAGAAGAGCGTCCCGTTGAACATAACAAACAGCGCAGGCATTCCCGCAATGAAAGTGCTGCTAAATGACTTCTGGATATTGACGACTTTGAACTTCTCATCACCTTCAAGAATGGCTATCCACAGCTGATTGAGTAGAAAAAGTGGGATAGACAACGCCAACAGTTTAAAAGAGTTGTTGATATCAACAAAGTCTGCCGGTGAAATATTGAGGAAATGAACAATAGAGGCAGAAAAAATCAATACTGCGCATCCCCCTAGGGTACTTAACGCCAACAGGAATATGGTTGCGCTGGCTATGATTTTTTTCCGCTCGGCAATATTGTGTCGATAAATAGCAATTTCCCGGGTAATTGCTCGGGTTAACCCCATATCGAAAATACCCGCATAACCCACCACCGCAATTGCGATGGTGTAGATGCCAAAAAGTTCTGGCCCCAACTCGCGTGCCAGGTAGCCCAGTGCTGGTATCGCAACAAGCGACGGGATAACGTATCCCATCAGGTTCCAGATGCTATTTTTTATTATGCTCATTCAAATAGCTCATTCACCGGAATAGTATTCAGCAGTGGAGCGGCTTCATCCTTGGGCGAGAGCTTCAGATGGACATTATACGGCCACTGGATATTGAGGAGCTGATCGTCGTACCTGATGGCTCTTTCCGATTGCGGCTCATAGTAGTTAGTGGTTTTATACACAAACTCTGCTGTCTCACTCAGCACCAGAAAGCCGTGGGCAAACCCTTCGGGGATCCACAGTTGCCGTTTGTTATCAGCAGAAAGATTAAACCCAACCCACTGCCCAAACGTAATAGATGATTTACGAATATCGACTGCAATATCATAAACTTCGCCTGCGACGCAGCGAACAAGTTTACCCTGTGCATGAGGAGGTAACTGATAGTGTAAGCCGCGCAGCACACCCCTGCTGGATTTAGAGTGGTTATCCTGGACAAACCCAACCTTTAGGCCAGTGACGTCCTCAAAAATACGTTGGTTAAAACTTTCGAAAAAAAATCCACGATTATCGCCAAATACCTTCGGTTCAAAAATCAGCACGTCAGGAATAGCTGTTTTAATCACGTTCATTGCTTAGTTACCTTTAATCATTTTCAGCAGGTATTGCCCATAAGCATTTTTCGATAGTGGCGCTGCCATTATTTTGACCTGCTCTGCATTGATAAATCCTTTACGATAGGCTATCTCTTCCGGGCAAGATATTTTCAATCCCTGACGTTCTTCGATGGTAGCAATAAAATTGCTCGCTTCAATCAGGCTTTGATGTGTACCTGTATCCAGCCAGGCGTATCCGCGGCCCATCATGGCAACAGACAGATGTCCATTTTTCATATAAATACGGTTGATATCAGTAATTTCCAGCTCGCCGCGGGCTGATGGTTTAAGGTTTTTCGCTATTTCGACAACACTGTTGTCATAAAAATAAAGCCCTGTCACTGCGTAGTTACTTTTTGGCTCAAGCGGTTTTTCTTCAAGGCTAATGGCCGTTCCGTTCTTATCAAATTCCACCACGCCATAACGCTCAGGGTCATTAACATGGTAGGCAAAAACAGTGGCGCCGCTTTTTTGATTCACCGCTTTTTCCATCAGCTTAGGTAAATCGTGACCATAGAAAATGTTGTCGCCCAGAACCAGTGCGCAATCATCATTGCCGATAAAATCTTCCCCAATAATAAAAGCCTGCGCCAGCCCGTCCGGACTCGGCTGCACTTTATATTGCAGGTTCAATCCCCACTGGCTACCATCGCCAAGCAATTGCTCAAACCGCGGGGTATCCTGAGGCGTACTGATGATCAAGATATCACGAATTTCTGCCAGCATCAGTGTCGACAGCGGATAATATATCATCGGCTTATCATAGATAGGCAGAAGCTGTTTACTGACCGCCATAGTGACAGGATAAAGACGAGTACCTGAGCCACCAGCTAAAATAATCCCTTTACGCGTTTTCATTTCATCATCTCTTTGTGTACAAAATGCCCGCTCACGGGCATTAACAAGGTTCAAATCACCGTTGTCGTGAACAACTCATTCAGCATACGTTTTACACCAACGTCCCACTGCGGTAATACCAGTTCAAAGTTTTTCTGGAATTTATCAGTATTCAGGCGAGAATTTGTTGGGCGGCGTGCAGGTGTAGAATACGCACTAGTCGGCACTGCATTTAACTGGGTCAATGCCAGTTTAATTCCTGCTTTACGGGCTTCGTCGAACACCAGTGCAGCATAGTCATGCCAGGTCGTGGTTCCACCCGCAACCAGGTGGTAGAGTCCAGCCACGTCGGGTTTGTTCATCGCAACACGGATAGCATGCGCCGTACAGTCCGCAAGAAGTTCAGCCCCGGTTGGCGCACCGAACTGGTCGTTAATCACCGAAAGCTCTGCGCGCTCTTTTGCCAGTTTCAGCATCGTTTTCGCAAAATTATTACCTTTACCTGCATACACCCAGCTGGTTCTGAAAATCAAATGGTTGGCGCAGTGCGTCTGAAGCGCCTTTTCTCCCGCCAGTTTGGTTTCACCGTAGACATTAAGCGGCGCTGTAGCGTCCGTTTCGCGCCATGGTGTTTCGCCAGTGCCGGGAAAAACATAGTCCGTGGAGTAATGCACCACCCACGCCCCGATTTCTGCGGCAGCTCTGGCAATTGCCTCCACACTGGTCGCATTAAGCAACCGGGCAAATTCAACTTCGGACTCAGCCTTATCTACAGCCGTATGGGCTGCCGCGTTGACGATAACGTCAGGCCGGATACGGCGTACGGTGTCTGCCACACCTTGTGGATTACTAAAGTCACCACAATAGTCAGTCGAATGTACATCTAACGCAATCAGGTTCCCCAGCGGGGCTAGCGCACGTTGCAATTCCCAACCAACCTGGCCCGTTTTACCAAACAGCAGAATATTCATTACTGGCGTTCTCCGTAATTCTGTTCGATCCACGTCTTGTAGGCGCCGCTTTTCACATTCTCAACCCACTGCGTATTCGAGAGATACCATTCAACGGTCTTACGGATCCCGCTCTCAAAGGTTTCCTGCGGCTTCCACCCCAGTTCATTGCTGATTTTCGCTGCATCAATCGCATAGCGGCGATCGTGTCCTGGGCGGTCGGCTACGTAGGTAAGTTGATCGCGGTAAGAACCTTCTTTTGGCACTATTTCGTCCAACAAGTCGCAGATAGTATGGACCACGTCCAGATTTTTCTTCTCGTTATGGCCACCGATATTGTATGTTTCACCTACAATCCCCTGGGTCACTACGGTGTACAACGCTCGGGCGTGATCTTCGACATAAAGCCAGTCGCGAATCTGGTCGCCTTTGCCATAAATTGGCAATGCTTTACCTTCCAGCGCATTCAGAATCACCAGCGGGATTAGTTTTTCAGGGAAGTGATATGGCCCGTAGTTATTGGAACAGTTGGTGACAATTGTTGGGAAGCCATAGGTGCGCAACCATGCACGAACCAGATGATCGCTTGAGGCCTTTGAAGCAGAATATGGGCTACTCGGCGCATAAGCTGTCTTTTCAGTGAACAGAGGCAACACATTACCGGCAGCCACTTCATCTGGATGTGGCAGGTCGCCGTATACTTCATCTGTGGAGATATGATGGAAACGAAATGCCTGTTTTTTATCTGCATCCAGCTCGTTCCAGTAGCCACGAGCAGCTTCCAGCAGTACATAAGTACCGACGATATTCGTTTCGATAAACGCTGCTGGCCCTGTAATAGAGCGGTCAACATGACTTTCAGCTGCCAGATGCATCACCGCATCCGGTTGATGAGTGGCAAAAATACGCTCCATTGCCGCTTTATCACAGATATCCGCGTGTTCAAAATAATAGCGATTATTTTCGCTGACTTCGGCAAGAGATTCCAGGTTACCGGCGTAGGTTAGTTTATCAACATTAACAACGGTATCCTGAGTATTTTTAATAATATGACGAACTACTGCAGATCCAATGAAACCCGCTCCACCAGTAACTAGTATTTTCACGTTTAATTCCGAATATCGTTTATACGAATACTATTAATATGCTGGCACATAATGCACGTTTCTGGGCATTACGCACGCTACCGCCCCTGGCTTTGCAGCAACCAGAGCACTACTTGAATGATAATGATGTAACTAGCCCCCGCCAGTTAGCGCGAAGCTATCTAAAATTCAAACGCTAATTGTCTTACCAAATGCGACCAGAAACAAGAAAAAATCCAACAAAAAACAGATTAAATCTGGTAGGTTAACTTATTGTAATTCTTTGTTTTTATATGAAAAACGACAGTAACACTCCGCTGCATAAATCATAGGCGGTGGAATGTTAACTGCCGTTATTTTTTCTGGCTTACCGTCACAAAGACCTGTAAATCTCTACTCGCTCAGCAACTTCTCAATGCTCTTACGGAACTTCGGACCTTCCTTCAGGTTACGCAGCCCATACTTAACGAAAGCCTGCATATAGCCCATTTTCTTACCGCAGTCGTAGCTGTCGCCCGTCATCAACATGGCATCAACGGACTGTTTTTTTGCCAGCTCCGCGATGGCATCCGTTAACTGAATACGCCCCCAGGCACCTGGTTCGGTTTTTTCCAACTCTGCCCAGATATCAGCAGAAAGCACATAGCGCCCTACAGCCATCAGATCGGAATCAAGCGTTTGCGGCTGATCCGGTTTTTCGATGAACTCAACGATGCGGCTGACTTTACCTTCATTGTCTAAAGGCTCTTTGGTCTGAATAACAGAGTACTCAGAGAGATCACCTTCCATACGCTTAGCCAGCACCTGACTGCGCCCGGTTTCATTAAAACGAGCAACCATAGCAGCGAGGTTGTAGCGCAACGGATCCGCACTTGCGGTATCCAGAACGACGTCAGGTAATACCACTACAAACGGGTTATCGCCAATGATAGGGCGAGCACAAAGAATGGAATGCCCCAGACCCAGCAACTGAGCCTGACGAACGTTCATGATAGTCACGCCCGGAGGACAGATAGACTGAACCTCGGCTAATAACTGGCGCTTAACACGCTGCTCAAGGAGTGATTCGAGTTCGTAAGAGGTGTCGAAGTGGTTCTCAACTGCATTCTTAGACGCATGAGTCACCAGAACGATTTCTTTGATACCGGCAGCTACAATTTCGTCGACAATGTATTGAATCATCGGCTTGTCTACGATCGGCAGCATCTCTTTAGGGATTGCCTTCGTGGCAGGCAACATGTGCATCCCCAGACCCGCTACCGGAATAACTGCTTTCAAATTAATCATTAAGTCATTCACCTATTCAATTGTTGTTGAATTATAGCTTTTTAGCTTGTTTTAGCCAGTATGAATTACATTACTCCGATGCCGCGTATGTTACGCCGCTTAACTGCGAAATGCAGTAATCTTAATCCCAGGCGGGTACAACTTTTGCCAGGAATGGTCGCAAAGTTACCTCCTCTGCCCCGGCAGTCGAAAATTCACCGCTTCGACATTCACCACCTGATGGTTTACCCGATCGATGTCAACTGAACTTTGCCCGCTTTCGTTTACCGCATGGATATTCGCCAGTGATAGCAAGGTGTCCTGCTTAGCCATAAACTTGCCGCGCACATCCTGGCGTAGATCGAAGTGCATCTTGAGCGCGGGTCCTGTTGCGGATTGCTGCATCACTCTGATGTTACGTAAAAAAAGGTGCTGCGGTTGGTTGTGCAACTCAAGCGTGGCTCGCTTCATCTCAACGTTGGTGATGGCCACGAACGACGTTGCATTACCTGATGAGATCTGAATGCCGCGTAATTTATATTCAAGTTTTGTGTTATCCAGATGGATATTATTTAACTTAAAGTTCTGCGGAATGGATAAATATCGTCCTTTAATAACACCGTAGCCAATGAGCATACCTGCGCTATTTTCCATATTGATATTATCAATCACGAAATTATCGCATCCATAAATAGCGACCGTCGCATTATCAATGCCCGCTTTCTTACTAAAATCTGGGGTAATATTTCGTGCAGTGATATTACGAATGATAAAATGTTTGCCATTCTCTACATGGACTAGCTGTCGACAGTCGGTACCGGTGATATTCGCCACGACAAAGTTTTTTACCGCCAGTTCATCGGGATAGGAATTGTCATAGGTACTGCCCGCCAGCCCGATGCCGATGCCCCAGTTCACGTTGCCATTGGTACAGTTAATACGTTCAATGACATGGTCAGAAATGAGGATGTTGCTGTCGTTTATCGCCACATTCCACTCAATGGCATCCCCCTGAAGATCGCTAAAACGGCAGTTTGTAATCTTTACGCCATCCATTCGGTTATGAAAGCCCTGACGCAGGATCCCATAGTTAGCGCGCGTGACGGTAATATCATTGATAACCAGATTGCGCATCAGCCTCGGTGTCTTACCGCCGATATAGACTTGCGTCACTGGCCCGAAACCACTCATGGCAATCCCTTTTATCACGCAATCCGAACCGCGCACATCGAGGGTAACATTCCTCAGGCTCCCGCCCTTCTCACCCACTACCCTGCATCCATCCTGCAGAACAAAGCGACCACGGCCATTGCCGCTGATTCTGCCTTGCAGGTGTAGCGTTTTGCCAGGAGGAATAACGATAGCGGTATTGAGATCCTTACATTCCAGTCCATTTGGTACGACTACCGTTTGTCCTTCTTTGAACGCCTGCCGGAAAGAAGCGACCCAATCCTTTGGGTTGTAATCCTGAATGTTGACGCTATCCGATGATTCAAGCGCCCGGACCACGGGAGAATTCAGCACAACAAGCGCAGAACCTGCCGTCAGAAAAGTACGGCGTGAGAGTTTATTCTCTGACATACGACCTCGATTTACATCGTTTGCAGCAGGCTGGCTAACTGTTTATTGATTGCTAACTGATTAAATTCAGTTTCAATTTTTTCGCGCGCACACAGCACAATCGGCTGTACCTGCTCACTATCGAGCAGGCTAAATGCCGCTAAACGCTCTGCCAGTGCCTGCGCGTCATTTTCCGGTGCCAGCCAGCCAGACTTGCCCGACTCGACCAGCTCAGGGATCCCACTGTGAACGGTAGAAATCACCGGAATACCTACCGCCATCGCCTCCATCAGCGCCACCGGGATCCCCTCCATATCGCCGTCTCTTCCGGTAATCGACGGCAGCAAAAAAACATCCGCCTGCTCAAGCATCTCCTTTACCTGATGACTGGGCTTAAAGCCGGGCATCTCAATCACGTCATCAAGTTGATATTGTTCGATCAGCGTACGTAAACGACGCTCCCACGGGCCGATACCCAGGATGCGATAACGAAATGAGACGCCCTGCTCTTTTAACTGACGACAGGCTTCGATGGCGACGTGCAGTCCTTTTTTCTCGGTTAACCGGGCGACAGAGATAATTTCCAGCGGTGCGGCTGGGGCTTTTAGTTGGCGAGGGGTAAAACGCGTCATATCAATACCCATCCGCGAAACCGTGATTTTTTGCGGCGGGCATCCCATGTTTTTTAAACGTCCGGCCCAGAGATTGCTGATGGGTAACATCAAATCTCCACGTTGAAACAGTTGCTGATACTCAGGGGTATAGCGGGTAAGCACATCCCGATGCGAAACATCGACGCCGTGAAATACCGTGGCGATTTTTCCGCGGATCATCCCAAGCTCACGCAGCTTGGCGGCCGTTACGCCTGCTGGCCCAAAATGAGCAATAAAGACATCTGCCTGAAACGCCTGCGGATTCCCGCCGCAAATAGCCGCCAAAATCAGATTGCGCGCCTCCTCGCCATAGCGTGCAACATTAAGCGCCTTCCAGGTCGCTGCGCGGGTGAGACCGTGCAGAGCCGCCGCGGCCCTATATTTCAGCTTCGCCAGTTTGCTTTCCGGTTCATTGAGCAACCAGCGCGTTTTTTCACCCAGCCGGTAGGTATTAAATGAGGCATGCGTATTTTCAAGATCGCCCTTCTGCAAAGCGACAATCTCCACGTCGTAGCCCATATCGATAAATGCGGTTATCTGATTGAGTACAAAGGTCTCAGAAGAGAGCGGAAATTTAAGCAGGAAAAAGCCAATCTTCATTTTTCCCCCTCAATACGCGTTAAAACCGACTGCACCATGTGTACCCCGCGTTCGCGTTCGCGTGTCACAGCATCCCCAAGCCGTATGTTCAGATCAGGTAACTGTCCGAGGGTATCGGCGACCTTTCCTTCCAGACTGCCATCGAGCAGATGGCAAATATCGACAGCCATCTCCGGCAACCCCAACTGTTGCATAATCCCTGCCGATTTATGCTCGTAGTTAATGGCGATGGCTGGCGTCATAAAATTCATCGAGATGATGGCCGAGTGCAAGCGAGTACCCACCGTCAGATCGCATGCCCCCAGAATCTTCCCCATCTCCAGATCGTTAAGTTCATCCATCACCACGTGATATCGGGCCGGGTCGTTAACATACTGGCGCAGGTTTAACGCCACCATGCGGTCATCTTTGTTGTAACTATCAATACCGGTGCAGGTTGACAGCGCTATCACCTGGTAACCTTCATCGAGGATGCGGTTCACCACTCCGGCAAAGGCTTGCTCATAGGCCTGCTGCGTTGTCCCCAGACGCTTATCAAAAGGAGCCAGTTCACGCAATGTAATGGCAACAGTCTTCTGTTTAGCCGCCATGTGTAACCAGTGCTGTACCGCATAACCTGGCTCAAAATCCTCATGATGATTGTCGACCAGCCAGGCCGTATCCACGCCTGTTTCAACTTTATCCGTGGTAATTGCGCTGCGCTTCATCAGATCAAGACTGACGGATTCACGTAAAATCAACGCATTACAGTGACCAAACACGTAGTTCGCCAGTTGATTAAACTGCTCATCCTGGAATGGCCCCACGCTGTGACCAATCATGTACAACGGTTTTTTCGCCATAAACGAACACAGGGCATGTTCAAACTGCGGTACGCCATACAGATCGACAAAGAACGATCCGCCGACCTGGATGATGGCGTCATAGCGCGACAGCAGACGAACAAAATCGGTAAAACCCTGGGCGATAGCGATATTGCGCAGATTACCGGAGTCGGTAACACGCGAGAGCAGTACCTGATGCTGATAGCGGCGACGCAGCACTTTCTTCACGCGCCCCATAACACCCGCTGCGTTGTTGTGTTGCTTCATCTGCGAATACAGCGGATCGCCCATCACCGGGCGGTTCAGCAACCATGAGGAGCTCACCGGGTAACGGCTCATAACATCCACTTCAGTCTCAGGACGCAACGCGTTAATGGTATCCAGCAAACCGCGCAGGATCGCGCTATCCCCTCGGTTCCCGCAGGTATGGTTGCCCAAAATTAATAGTTTCATTATGACCTCTTAAAGCGTTGTTCTTATCCTGCACGGAGCAAGGTTTTCATTTTTTCACTGCGACAGAGCTGGCGTTTTATTTCCACCACCAGCGGATGACGCGACAGCACCATCATTAGCGCAAACGCCAGCGCCCCTGCCGCTATCTGGCTCCCCAACAACACGCCCAACGACAGTTGCCCATGCAGCAACACACCCAGCGCATAACTCACCACAAGGGTTGGCAAGGAGAGATACAACGGCAGCCAAAGACTGAGCATGTACTGGCGGTAGCTGGGGCCAAGAACAGGCTTGATCATCACGAAGTAGCTGAGGACGGTGTTAATCACCTGGACCAACAAAAAGCCCAGCGTCACGCCAATCGCCCCCGCCAGATGCCCACCGATGAAAATGGCCGGAATAAACAGAAAGGTTTTGAACACATTGAATTTAAAGCTGATATCAACCCGCGCTTTCGCCATCAAAAGCGATCCTATTGGATTCCCCACCGAGCGCAGCAGCCCAACAATGCACAGCAGTTGCAGGATGGGGATAATGCCGTTCCACTTCTCGCCGAATACCAGCGGCACCACGTTATTCGACACCACCATCAGTCCCAGCAGCGCCGGGAAGTTGATAATCCCAACCACCGACAGCAGCTTGTAAAAATTCACCCGTAGCTTTTCGCTGTCATCCTGGATTTTGGCAAACGCCGGAAACAGCACGCGGGTGATAATCGGGTTCAGTTTGATCGGGGGGACAACCGCCACATTCCAGGCGAGATTGAATCCACCAGCCACGCCAGCTCCCAACGTGCGGGCTAAAACCAGCGTGGAAAGGTTGGTATTGATGTAATTGATAATGCTGTCTGCCGTCAGCCACGCACCAAAACGCAGATTCGACGAAACCGATGCCAGCGAAAAATGCAGCCCCGGACGGTAAATCCGGCGACCAAAATAGCCGAACAGCAGCGTGCGTAGCGAACTGTTCACCAGATACCCGAGAATGGCCGTCAGCGCGAGCGGCCAGAAATGGGCGCTGACTACGGTGAAGGTAAAACCGGCCAGCACCGAACTGGTTTCAATCATGCCAATTTTGTTGAAGGCCAGCTCTTTTTGCATCAGCGCGCGAAACTGCTGCCCGTGTGGTATCACCACAAACGCCAGTGATAAAGTTTTGATGAGCGGTGCCAGTTCTGGGTTGTTGAGCACATGGGCAATCGTCTCGCTCAGCAGAAACATCGCCACGCATACCACGATACCCAGCCCAACGTTGAGCCAGTACAGCGTGGTCAGTTCTAGATAGCCAATCTCTTTGCGCTGAATAATTGAGTTAGCGATACCAAAGTCAGACAGCGTATCGGCCAGCGCGATGATTACCAGCGCCACGGTTAACAACCCGAACTGGTGGTTATCAATAATCCTTGCCAGTACGGTCATCTGGATAAGCCCCAGACCAATGATGATCACCGTGGCAATCGCCGACCACTTTGCGCCGTTCAGCGTTTTTTCTCGTAAGCTCATGTTAATACGCCGCTTTGTTGACAAAGCCTTTGAATACCGTCAGAAAAACAATTTTGATATCGAACCACACGCTCCACTCGCGAATGTATTCGAGGTCAAATTCCACACGTTTTTCCATTTTTTCCAGCGTATCGGTTTCACCCCGCCAGCCGTTGATTTGCGCCCAGCCGGTAATCCCCGGTTTCACCTTATGGCGTAACATGTACCCCTCGATCAGTTGGCGATACTGTTCGTTATGCGCTACCGCATGCGGGCGTGGCCCGACGATAGACATGCCTCCGGTCAGCACGTTAATAAACTGCGGCAGTTCATCGAGCGATGTTCGGCGCAGGAAATTCCCCACAGGGGTAACGCGCGGATCGTTTTGCGTCGCCTGCGTCACCACCGCGTCGTTTTCCATCACTTTCATCGAACGAAACTTCCAGACTTTGATCGGTTTGCCGTCCATGCCATAGCGGGTCTGGCGGAAAATCACCGGTCCTTTGGAGGTCAGTTTTACCAGTAGCGCTATGCCACACAGCACCGGAGAAATAAGCAGCAGGATCAGCGAAGCCAGCACGATATCTTCCGCGCGCTTTAACAGACGATTAATCCCCGAGAGCGGCGTGTCATACAGCGGCACCACCGGAATGCCGTTCATCTCTTCAATCCGTGAATGCAGAATGTTGAAGGTAAAGACATCAGGAATAAGGATCACAGAACAGGTGGTATCGGCCAGCTCACGCACCAGTTTTTTGACGCTGGCGCCATCGCTCATCGACATGGCGATATAAACGTTATGAATGCGTGAGGCTTTGGCGTCATCCACCAGTTGTTGCAGATTACCGGCCCAGTCGCGGGAGTTTTTTCCAGGGATAGGATCGTGATAGACACCTGCTACTTCAAACCCCAGCCACGGTTCATGGCGAAAACTGTCCAGTAGCATTTGTCCGGCTGGCAGCTCACCTGCCACCGCCACCCGACGAGTGTTGTACCCGCGATTGCGCATCCATCCCGCGCCGTAGCGAATAAACGAACGGCACAACACCAGGCCAACGCTGGATAGCAGATACCACGCCAGCCAGACGGCGAGACGGTTGTCAAAATCGTTATTAAAGGCGATCAGACCTGCGCAAAAAATCAGACTCAGCGACCAGTTTTGCAGTAACAGCACCAGCTCAGTGGAAATTTTGACACCACGCCAGGAGCGATAAAAATCCGTTATGCCACCGAGCATCTGAAAAACGACCAGCGTGATCAGCGCCACCAGCAGGTGCATGTACAGGAAAGGCAAACCGCTTAATTCGCAGATTACCCACAACCCGCCAAACATGATGGTGATATCTGAAAAGCGTTGCACCATCGAAATTAACGACGCATTGGTTTTGGCGCGTTCGCGCTTTTTTAGATGTGTCATCGTGGTTCCTGTTAGTCACCCTTTGCCCAGCATCGGGCAAAGGAAGCACCAGCATTACTGATTCAGTAACGCCAGAAGAGTGCGCGTTCGCGCTTCCATCAACGGAATATCTCCGCGCGATTCCACGTTCAGGCGCACCACCGGTTCGGTATTGGATGAGCGTAAATTAAAGCGCCAGTCGACAAACGACATGCTGATACCGTCCGTTCTGTCCACCGACAACGCCTCACGGGAAAAATGCTGCTCCACGCGCGCAATCGCCGCCGTCGGCTCTGCCAGCGTACTGTTTATTTCTCCGCTCGCCGGGTAGGCCACCATCCGGTCACGAACCAGTTCGCCCAGCGACTGCCCTTTCAGAGACAGCAGCTCCGCCACCAGCAGCCACGGGATCATTCCGCTGTCGCAATAGGCAAAATCTCGGAAATAGTGGTGCGCGCTCATTTCACCGCCATAAATGGCATCTTCACGGCGCATCCGCTCTTTGATAAACGCGTGCCCGGTTTTAGACATCACCGGTTTACCGCCTGCCGCCGTCACCACATCCACGGTGTTCCAGGACAGGCGTGGGTCGTGGATAATTTTCGCCCCCGGATTCTTCTCCAGAAACGCTTCCGCCAGCAGGCCGACAATGTAGTAGCCTTCAATGAACTGACCTTTTTCATCGAACAGGAAGCAGCGGTCAAAATCACCGTCGAAGGCAATCCCCATATCCGCGCCGTGTTCAATCACTGCATTGCGCGTGTCGGCCCGGCATTCCGGCAGCAGAGGATTGGGAATACCGTTGGGGAAGTTGCCATCCGGCATGTTGTGAATTTTGATGAACTCGACCGGCACGCCCAGCGCCTTAAAACGGGCTTCAATGGCGTCAACCACCGGACCTGCCGCGCCGTTGCCGGAATTGAGCACCAGCTTCATTGGTTTCAGGTTGGCTGGATTGATGTAACCCAGCAGGTGGTCAATGTAGGCATCACGGGTAGTAATGCGCTGGTAGCGGCCACGTTTTGTCTCATCAACCGCCGGGAAGTCATTGGCTTCCGCCAGGCGCTGCACGTCGCGCAGACCGGTATCACCGCTGATGGGCCGCGACCCTTCCCGCACCAGCTTCATGCCGTTGTAATCCATCGGATTATGGCTGGCAGTGACTTCAATACCGCCGTCAATGCCCAGGTGGAAAGTGGCAAAATAAATCTCTTCGGTGCCCGACATACCAATATCCAGCACATCCACGCCTGCATCCTGCAGTCCTTTCGCCAGCGCCAACTTCAGCGTCTCGCTGGTCAGGCGCACATCGCCGCCGAGGACGATGGTTTTTGGCTTCAGGAACTCGCCGTAAGCGCGGCCAATACGCCACGCGATATCTTCATTCAGCTCTTCGCCCAGCCTGCCGCGAATATCGTAGGCTTTGAAACAGGTTAATTTCGTCATAATTTACCCTTCTTCAGGCAACAGGAGGCCCTGACTCTTAATGAGCCTTTTAATGAGTGTTAAATGCATTTTCCGGCGCGCTTCGCTTATCGGGCCTACGGTGTTGTAGGCTGGATAAGCGCAGCGCATCCGGCATCAGGTACGCCCGTATCTGTCCGCAAACCGCACCACATCATCCTCATCGAGATAAGATCCGGAGCGCACTTCAATCAGATCGAGCGGGATTTTCCCCGGGTTCTCCAGACAATGGGTCGCCCCCAGCGGAATATAGACAGACTCGTTTTCAGCGAGCAGTTTAATGTCGTCATTGATTGTCACCTTCGCGGTACCAGCCACCACAACCCAGTGTTCAGCCCGGTGATGATGCATCTGCACGGACAATCCCTCACCGGGTTTAACGGTAATCCGCTTCACCTGGTAACGGTCTCCGGCATCAATAGAGTCGTACTTGCCCCATGGACGGTAAACTTCACGGTGAATATGGTGTTCATGGCGTCCGTCAGCTTTAATTTGCTCCACCACTTTTTTGACGTCCTGCACCGCGTTGCGATCGGCTATCAGCACCGCATCTTTGGTCTGCACCACCACCAGATCCTTCACCCCGACGGTCGTCACCAGGCCAGACTCGGCATACACGTAGCTGTTTTCCGTTTTATGGCTAATGACGTCACCATGATGCACATTGCCTTCAGCGGTATGGGCGCTGATTTCCCACAATGATGACCAGGAGCCAACATCGCTCCAGCCTGCGTTCATGGGCATAACCACCGCATCGGCCGTACGTTCCATTACCGCATAGTCCACAGACTCTTCCGGGCAGGCGAGAAACGCCTGTTCATCAACGCGGATAAAATCAAGATCGGGGTCAACCGTACTCATGGCGTTTTCGCAGGCCTCAAGAATGTCGGGGCGATATTTTTTCAGTTCTTCCAGATAGCGCCCGGCCCGGAACAGAAACATACCGCTGTTCCAGTAGTAGTCGCCGCTCGCCACGTAAGCCTGCGCGGTTTCCAGATTGGGCTTTTCAACAAACTGCGCCACCTGAAAAGCCACGGCGTCAGTATTGGATGGCGAAACCTCGCCGCGACGTATATAACCATAGCCGGTCTCCGGCTGGTCCGGCACGATACCAAACGTCACCAGCTTACCCGCGCTGGCGTAGGGCATTGCATTGCGAACCGCCTCGCGAAATGCCTCCTCGTCGGCAATCATGTGATCGGCCGCCAATACCAACAGCAGTGGATCTTCCCCCGGACTTTGACGTTTTGCCGCCAGCGCGGCCAGTGCTATCGCCGGTGCCGTATTGCGCCCGGCGGGTTCGAGAATAATATTCTCAGTCAGCTTGTACAGTTGTCGTAGCTGTTCCGCCACAATGAAACGGTGTTGTTCATTACAGATAACCACCGGGCTTTCGCACTCCACGCCGTTCAGACGACAAATCGTTGTCTGCAGCATGGTGAGGTCGCCTTTCAGGCACAGGAACTGCTTTGGATACAACACGCGGGACAGAGGCCATAAACGGCTACCCGAGCCACCGGCCATCACCACCGGAAAGAGTTTGGTTTGACTCATCATGTACCCCGAATATCTGCAATAAATTGGCTCAGCACGTTTTCTTTATCCAACGTGCGTTCGGCATACTCACGTGCCACCGTGTTCACTTTTGGCATGGTTAACGCCTGTTGAATCCCGCCAACCAGCGCATTCATTGATTCAGGTTCGACACACACCGCGATGCCTGGGTGAGCGTCACACAGCTGACCCAACTCGGTCTCCGGTTCGGCGGTAATCACCGCGTTACCGCCAACGGCGAGGATATTGGTCAGTTTGGAGGGTAATACGGCATCCGCCGCACCGCGCTTTTGTACCACCAGATGGCAGTCCGCCATCTTGAGCAGCGCAGGCAGCGCGTCATAAGATTGCAGCGGAAAGAACATCACATTGTTCAGGCCGCGTTCACTAGACATACTCTCCAGCCGCGCTTTCCCCCCGCCCTGCCCGACAATCACAAACAGCCAGGGCTGTTCGCTCAACAGGGCCGCTGCGTCGATCACACTCTCCAGCCCTTGCTTTTCACCGATATTGCCTGAGTAGAGAATGATTTTTTTATCATCAGGCAAGCCCAGTTGCTGGCGCAACGCCAGAGCATCGGCATCGTTCACGTCACGAAAACGCGCTACTTCTGACCAGTTCGGAAAGAAAATGACCTTCTGTGCATCAACGCCCTTCTCCTGCGCTTTATTCATCATTGAGCGAGAAATGGTCGAAATATGATCCATATTCAACAGCCCACTGCGCTCAAAGGCGCTGGCCAGTTTTGCCACCGCGCCACGCTTGCCTTTGCCCGCCATACCAAGCCCCAGCATGGCATCGACTTCGTAATCCTGAATATGCAGCAGCGTGCGCGCCCCGGACAGCTTCGCCAGCAGGCGCATGCCCGGCGTACAAAACAGCGTCGGCACTACCCCAATGATGCGATCCGGTTTCCAGCGGCGCTGCGCCAGCAACGGGAAGAAACTACTCAGGGCGAAACTACCTAAATGCAGCACGCGCTTGAGCGTAGAAGGCTGCTCAGGTACATACAGCGGGCAACGCCAGACGATGGCATCGCCTTCTTCACGACGGTAGCGCCAGGATGAGTAGCGACCGTTGACCTTCCACTGCGGATAATAAGGCGGCGCAGTGATCACCCGTACGTCATGCCCCTGTTGCGCCATCCACTCCACCATTTCACCGGTGTATTTACCGATACCGGTCAACTCCGGCGAATAGTTGATGCCATACACAAGGATCTTCATAGCCCGGGTACTCCGGCCTGACTCTTCTCACGGAAGTAAGCCCGGCTGTTGTCGTGCACATGGTCACTGGTCAGAATCTCTTCAATTGCCAGCCAGCGGTACGCGTCATGTTGAATGTCAGGCAGTTGTAGGTCGTTTTCCGACACCCGCAGACGAAATCCCAGCACGATGTAATGCGTTGAGAAATCTTCCCCGGAAAAGTTGTCGTCATAGAAGTGCTGCCAGACCCCGTAAAACTCTGCAGCGGACAGCGGTAAACGTAACCCCAGCTCAGCTTCAGTCAGCCGCTCAAAGGCTGCGCGCAGCGGTTCATCTTTTTGCACCCGACCACCGGGCACGAACCAATACCCCTGCGCCGGACGATTGAGGCGCTTGCCAAGCAGAAATTCGCCGTGGGCGTTTTCCACGATCAAATCGATGGAAATCAGCGGGGTTGAACGTACAACGGTGGCAAAATCCTCATGACGTAAAAACATGCTTACCCCCGGTAACGCTGCTGGTTTTCAAGGAACCACTGATATGTACTGGCAAGCCCCGCTTCCAGAGATATCTCGTGATACCAGCCCAACTGATGCAGACGCGTAACGTCGAGCAATTTGCGCGGCGTGCCGTCCGGTTTGCTGGCGTCAAACACCACGCGCCCCTTGTAACCCACAACCTGCGCGATGGTCTGGGCCAGTTCACGGATGGTGCAGTCCACACCGGTGCCCACGTTGATATGCGACAGCATTGGTTGGGTATATTCCTGCAACACTTCCTGAGCCAGCTCCATCACGTGGATACTGGCCGCCGCCATATCGTCGACATGCAGAAATTCACGCATTGGCGTCCCGCTTCCCCACACCACCACATCCGGCGTATTTTGCTCGAGAGCCTCATGAAAGCGGCGCAGCAGCGCCGGGATCACATGCGAATTACTCGGATGAAAGTTGTCATGCGGTCCGTACAGATTGGTCGGCATCACCGAGCGATAATCACGGCCATACTGTCGGTTATACGATTCGCACAGCTTGATACCGGCAATTTTGGCAATCGCATACGGCTCATTGGTCGGTTCAAGTGTCCCCTGCAACAGTTCACTTTCGGCGATTGGCTGGGTAGCTTGCTTGGGATAAATACAGGATGACCCGAGGAACAACAGTTTATTCACGTTATGCAGATGCGCTGCATGAATAATGTTGCTCTCAATCATCATATTTTCATAAATAAAATCAGCAGGATAAGTATTGTTTGCCACAATCCCCCCTACTTTTGCCGCCGCCAGATAAACCTGATCAATGTGTTCAGTGGCGAAGAACGCCTGCACCGCACCGGCGTCCAGCAGATTAAGCTGGTCGCGGGTACGCAGCACCAGCTCTACGTTATTTCGCTGCGACAATTGTCTGACGATGGCGGCCCCCACCATCCCGCGATGGCCCGCCACAAAAATACGTTGTGTCTTCATCCTTAGTACTCCAGCGCGATAGCGACCTCGTAACCGTGCGACTTGAGCAGGGAATGTTTCTTCGCCGCATCAAGATCGTTGGCAACCATTTCCGAGATCATCTGGCGCAGTGTGATTTCCGGTTTCCAGCCCAGTTTTTCATGGGCTTTGGCCGGATCGCCCAGCAGCGTTTCCACCTCAGCCGGACGGAAGTAGCGCGGATCAACGGCAATCATGACATCCCCGGGTTTCACCCCCGGCGCATCGTGTCCGGTCACAGAAACCACGATGCCTTTCTCATTCACGCCCTCACCTTCAAAGCGCAATTTAATCCCCAGCTGAGCGGCCGCCATTTCTACAAACTGGCGCACGGAATACTGCACGCCGGTGGCAATCACGAAATCTTCCGGCTTATCCTGCTGCAGCATCATCCACTGCATCCTGACGTAATCTTTGGCATGCCCCCAATCGCGCAGTGAATCCATGTTGCCCAGGTACAAGCAAGACTCCAGCCCCTGAGCGATGTTGGCGATCGCCCGGGTAATTTTGCGAGTAACAAAGGTTTCGCCACGGCGCGGAGACTCGTGGTTGAACAGAATGCCGTTACAGGCATACATCCCGTAAGACTCGCGGTAGTTGACGGTTATCCAGTAGGCGTACAGCTTGGCAACGGCATACGGCGAGCGCGGATAGAACGGCGTGCTCTCTTTCTGCGGGATTTCCTGTACCAGACCGTACAGCTCAGAGGTGGACGCCTGATAAAAACGGGTCTTTTTCTCCAGACCAAGGAAGCGGATCGCCTCCAGCAAACGCAAGGTGCCGATCGCATCAACGTCTGCGGTGTATTCCGGTGAATCAAACGACACCGCGACATGGCTCATGGCGCCCAGGTTATAGACCTCATCCGGTTGGACTTCCTGTAAAATACGGGTCAGGTTGGAGGAGTCGGTCAAATCGCCATAGTGCAGATGAAATTTGGGATTGCCTGAATGCGGATCCTGGTAGATGTGGTCCACACGTTCGGTGTTGAATGATGAAGCGCGACGCTTAATACCGTGTACTTCGTACCCTTTTTCCAGCAGGAGTTCTGCCAGGTAAGAACCATCCTGCCCGGTTACGCCAGTAATGAGAGCGACTTTTGACATGTTATAACCTCTTCAGTGATCCCCTCAGGGAGTAACTTTCTCGACGCGTTCGCGCGTGACTACTGCGGGATTTCCCCGACAAATGACATTTGCTGGCAGCGATTTAAATACGCTGCTTCGTGCTCCAACGACGGTGCCATCGCCAATCGTCACGCCAGGCGCGACAAAGACATCTGTCGCCAGCCAGCATTTATCGCCAACCACAATCGGCGTGGCGTTAATATCAAAATGTTGACTGGCATAATCATGACTCCCGGTGCATAAATAACTTTTTTGCGAAATAACCGCGTGGGCACCAATCGTAATATCACCTAACGTATATAAAACCGCGTCGTCACCCACCCAGGCATAATCGCCCAGGGTTAGTTTCCACGGATAAGTAATTTTTACTGAAGGCCGAATGACTACGTTTTTTCCTATTTTTGCGCCAAACATTCGTAATAAAAATGCACGCCAGCGATACATGACCTGTGGAGACCAGCGAAATAATGTTGCTTGCACCGCCCACCATAATTGCACTTTAATAGCGCCGCCGCCGCGAAAACCTCCAGGCACTTTAAATCCGCTTAAATCTTGCATAATGTGCCCTTACGTTTTCCCATATAAGGTTTTTGTTTTACCGGTTGTGCGCAGACGTAAATATTCTGACAAACCGGTCCAAAAACCTGGCATGTGTAATATCTGGCGCTGTACTTTTTTGGCATCCCGGCACAATTCCAGATTATTCGTCGTTGACACTCCGCCCATAGAAAACTCCGATACCAACCCGCTCAGCTTTTTAAAAGCGTAACCGGACTTGTATAATTGGGCTGCCAACGCGTAATCTGACGATATTTTATATTGCAAATCATAATGCCAGACATTCAGTCCTGAGAGCGGAAAGAATATCGCCTGATGGCTGGCGGGCAGGCTGTGATAAATATACCAACCCGGTTTTGCCCGACGCTTAATTTTGTTGCCATTGCCGAAATCCAGCAACGCATCGCCAATGACCATGGTTTGGTCGCTCTGCATTTTTAGCTGGCGGATAAAGTGTGCCGCATCTGCATGCAGAATATCCCCGGAGTTGAGGAACAGCGCGAACCGCCCGCGCGCCATCGCGATGCCTTTGTTCATCGCATCATAGATGCCGTTATCCGGCTCGCTGACAAACCTTAACCGGTGTTCCCCACTGAGTCCTTCAAGAAACGCCGACGTACCATCCGAGGAGCCGCCATCAACAACAATCCACTCAAAACTGATATCACCCGCTTGCGCCAGATGTGCCAGCGATGCGTGAGTTTTGACGATCCCTTCCAGATTGCGAAAGGCGACGGTAATGATACTGAGCAGCATGTGAGTTACCTCGCGATATTCAGCGCCTTGCGCAATATAAACGGACACACAATTAAAAACGCGTATTCCGGACTAAATACTGAACCTGTAAAAAACAGGGACAACGGCGTAAAAAGATAAAGCTGCACCCGATAATTCTGATTATCGCCAAACGCATTAACCATCATTTTCATGACCTTCCCCATGTACCATAGGGCTAATATCACCGCGAACCATGAAAAATAAATAATCAGCAGATACAAACCATTGTCTATTGTTTTACCGACATCTGCACCGTTAAAAATTCCGAATGACGCGACGTATTCATAAAGTGAGCCAAATCTCACTACGCCATCAACATTCAGTAATGAATAACCGACCATCACCAATGGTCCTACGATACGATAATACGATGACGAACCTTCAGTTCCTAAATCACCAAGCCGCGTTGCGATGTACGGAAAAGCAAATATCACCCCAACTAAAAACACGCTTAATGAGATTATCGCCAGCGGTAGCTTCTTTTTTATCGCATCCTTATTCAGGTACTGGAATGCCCACTCCAGGAGATAAAACAAAATAAACGTCATTACCCCTGAAAAAGATCCTGATAATATTACCCCTGCCAGAATCATAGCATCGGACTTAGGTGTTTTGATACCAAACTGTTTGATACTGAGCCAAATTGAGATTAACGCCAGAGCGAAGAATGCCGGTTCGAAATAGAGTGCGGTGGTACGTTTCCCACCAAACTTAATAAAGTTCAGAACATAGCTGTTACTGTAAATAAGATATTTCGAAATAACTTCCATTAAACTGCTGCCGCCGCTGAGAATTATCTGTGCCATTTCAACCGCAGCTAACCCCACCACCAGCCCCACCACCAGCCAGAAAAAACGCAAAATCTTAATATAGTTATGCGGTGAAATGGTTTTGAAGCGAATACTCCACACCATGCCAATAATCACCACGGTATAAACAAACAGCATCGCTGACGTTACGTACTTGCTGGCATCCAGTGATTGACCGAACAGGTAGTTAAACGCCGTCAGCCCGCCCCCCACGCCCAGTGCGATCATTAATTTTTTGATATTGATGCGCTCGACAAACAGCAATAGCAGAACGGGCAAGAACGTGACGATGGTTATCGGGAAGCTCTCGCCAAGCTGGGCAAGTTTGACGTTAACCAGCAGATAAAGCAGCGGTAGCACCAGATAGCTACAGATTCTGATAGAACGAGACATATTCCTCCAGCATCTGTTGCCCACTGTATGCCACCCGACTGCGCTGGCTGAACGCGGTAAGGGACGTGTCAAATACCGCCTGCGCAATGTCTGATTTTTTCAGCTGCACCAGCTGCAATACATCCGCTTCGCTGAACGTTTTGCCGCCTGATTTAGCCAGCACTTCCTGCGCGGCATCGCTGTGTGTAGCAATTACCGGTACGCCGATGGAAAGTGCTTCGCACAGAATCAGCGGGTAGTTATCGACACGGGAGCTGAACACCAGTCCATCCATCTGGTTAAGCGCACTCATCAACGTGCGCTTATCGCTCTCAAAACCGTGGTTGATGACGTTATCTCCCGCAAATGGAGAAAATTTGCCGAAGGTATGCAGCTCAATTTTGTCCCCAAGCGCGGCAATCGCTCGCACCAGTTGTTGACTGGTTTTGCCGTCATAGCGCAGGTCATGAGCCACCACGGCAATTTTCGGCCGACCGCTCTCCGCAGGCATCGCGGGCAGTTCGCCAAGAATGGCTTCAGTTGCCACATCAATGCCATTATTGATAATACGGCAGCGTCCCACGCCATACAGGCTGTTGAATGCGTCGGCCACATGTTGACTGGGCGAGATAAACTGGCAACCCAGCGCCAGCATGGCGCGAAACATCTGCCGCTTACCGGGCAGCTGCTGATGGGCTTTATCGATTTTTACCGGCGGATAGTTGCTGAGCGTTGGGCATTTCTGGCAGCCCGTTTTCCAGCCTTCGCAGCCATCGGTAAAGGCACAGCGCCCGGTCACGCTCCAGTGATCGTGCAGCGTCCAGACGAAGGTGATATCCGGTTTATGCGCCTTCACTTTTTGGCAAAAGGAGACCACCTCTTCCAGGTTCAACCAGTAGCTGTGCAACACATGAAAATGCAGTACCAGCGGGCCGTTAGTGCGGGTAACCGTGCGATATAGCTTGTCGAGATTGCCGAACATGTCGCGGTTCGCGAAACGAAACAACGCAATGTTCGCCGCCGACGTCAGGCGCGGCGTATATTTGATAACCTGCGGGTATTTCGCATGACTGACACTTTTTTTACCGCCTTTGCCATAGCCATAGACAAACCGTGACGACAGCCCTTTTTCCAGCGACCTCAGATGCAAATCTAACGCCACGCCTGCCGCCCCACCTTCTGCGAGTCGCACATTAAACTGTAATATCTTCATTTTATTACCTTCACCCGTGCCTTCTCGCCCACGACCAGCGTATTGGCCGGAACGCTATCCACCACGACGCTCCCGGCGCCAATCGTCACGTTATCGCCAATAGCAACGTCGCCAAGCAGAGTGACATTGGCCCCCAGCTCAACGCTGTTACCGATGACCGGGCAGGACAAATCGTTGGTGCCAAGATTGCCGATGGTAACGCCGTGGCGTAGGGTAAAATCATCCCCCGCCACCACGTGTTTATTGATAACCACCCCATAACCATGATGGATGGTGAAACGACGACCGATTGATGCAGCAGCCTGAATTTCATAGCCAAACAGGCATTCGGTAATAAGGCGGTACATCACCAGCACCGGGGCGGCCCACAGGTTGTTTAAGATGTTTTTTTTACGCCAGACGGAGCAAAAATGGGCAATCCGATAGGCCGCCACCATACAGCAGGGGCGCAGACTCCAGCCGTTCGCGCGTAAATCTTCCAGCATAATTAGCGTCCTCGCAGTCCGTCGGCCAGACGCTTACTGTTGCGAACAGAAAGCAGCGTCAGCAGCGTGCGCCAGTTCATCCGTTTGTTGCGGATCTGATATAGGGTAAACAGCTGATATTTCTTGCTGGCCCGGTCAAATTTGCCTTTGTGCTTGCGGTAAAACTGAAAGTAGCCGGAGAATTTATTCGGCGATGAGGTAATACGCATCTCGCCGTGATTGACATGCAGGATCTGCGTCGCCTCTTTGACCTTCCACGGTTTGCCATACGCCACCACCATGCGCAGAAAGATGTCGTAATCCTGCGCCGCTTTCAGCGTGGTATCGAACAGGCATGCTTTAAACCGCCATGCCCAGGTAAATACCTGATTACCAATGATGTTGCGCTTATAAAACCTGCGACGTGAATAAACGGACTTCGGATAGAGCGGCAGACTGGTCGGCTGCGAATACACTTCGCCCTCACAGACATAGTCATTGGCATACAGAAACGCCCGCGTGACCAGATGATGGCGATAGTTGAGAAATACGCTCAGGCGGTTCGGCGTCCATTCATCATCATCATCAATCCCCGTAATGTATTGCCCGTTGGCCTGCATAATGGCCTGATTACGCACCGCGCAGGCCCCGGAGTTGGTGGAATTATGCGTATACGACACACGCGGATCGTTGAGTTCCTCAACAAACTGCTGCAACTGCTCATATGAGGAGGAGCAATCATCCACAATGATCATCTCCCAGTGAGGGTAGTCCTGGCGCAGCACCGATTTAATCGCCCTAATGGCCAGCTGCTGGCGGTTCCAGGTTGGCATATAAATTGAAATTAGCGGGTTTTCTGTGGTCATTTTCGTTTCCAAAAAAAGTTGCCTGATGGCGCTACGCTTATCAGGCCTACATTCGATATGCGTTGCTGTGAGTTATTTCGAATCCGACGTGTATTCGTATTCGTAGTAGCCGTAATCCTGATACCCGCTGGCGCGGCGGAAGATAGAGTTGAGGATCACCCCTTTCACCTGAATGCC
This sequence comes from Citrobacter sp. C13, assembly GCF_014596815.2. Taxonomy (NCBI): domain Bacteria; kingdom Pseudomonadati; phylum Pseudomonadota; class Gammaproteobacteria; order Enterobacterales; family Enterobacteriaceae; genus Citrobacter; species Citrobacter sp. C13. The sequence goes on along the minus strand of NZ_CP115024.1, from coordinate 1,801,950 downwards.
GTTTTGTTCGAAGCGACTCAGGCTGGTTTCCACCTCTTTCAGCGTATTGACCGCATAACGCGCTACCATCAGCGTGGTTCCGACGTGGCGCCCCACGATAGCCGCATCGGTCACCGCCAGAATTGGTGGGGTGTCGATCAGTACCAGGTCATAGTTCGCGCTGGCCCAGGCAATCAGTTCGCCAAAGCGCTCGCTCATCAACAGCTCGGAAGGATTGGGCGGAATTTGACCACGAGGGATCAGATCAAAATGCGGAATCGATGTCGGTTTGGCGCTGGATGAAATATCCCCCTTGCCGATGAGGATCTCAGACAGGCCGTTGACGTTATTGGTCCCCAGCAGTTCGTGGGTATAGCCTTTGCGCATGTCGCAGTCGATCAACAGCACGCGTTTGTTGGTCTGACTAATGACTGCCGCGAGGTTGGCGCAGACAAATGTTTTGCCAATCGACGGGCTGACGCCGGTCAGCATTAATACGTTGTTACGCGCCTGCATCATGGCAAAATGCAGGCTAGTACGCAGACTACGGACCGCTTCTATCGCGAGATCGGTTGGATTCCCCACGGCCAGCAGTTGGCTTTGCTTGTAGCGTTTCACACCTTTAATGGTCTGAACGTTATCACGTGCTTTTTGCCATTCAGACAGCGGAATACTGGCATACACGCTGATACCATGCTCTTCCAGCGCCTGTGGGCTTTCAATACCGCGATTAAACAGAGAACGCAGCAGTACGCCCACCACGGAAAGCATCAATCCAAGAATGATACTGCCGAGAATAATCAGCGCCGTTTTCGGCTTCAGTACGCCTGGCTGGGCAATCGCGGGATCGACAATGCGCACATCGCCGACTGTACTGGCCTCGGTAATCTTCAGTTCCTGTTGTTTGTTCAGCAACTGCATATAGACCTGCTGACCGGACTCCACATCACGCGTCAGGCGAACAATTTCCTGCTGCGTTTTCGGCATTGCCGTTACGCGCCCGTTCAGCTTACTTTTCTCATCTTCCAGCGCCTGGCGTTTTTCCAGCAGCGTGCGGTACGCCGAATGCGCTTTGGTGAACAGCTTGGAAATCTCCGCTTCTTTAAAGGTCAGTTCATTCAGCTGAGCGTCAATGTTCACCATCGAATCCAGCACCGCTTTGGCTTCCAGCGGCAAATCCACGGAATCTTTATCCTGACGGAAGGCGTTCAGCTTGTTTTCAGCAACGTCCAGTCGATTACGCACTTCGGGTAACTGCTTTGCCAGAAACGCCAGACTTTTGGCGGCCTCTTCGGATTTACGTTCCACGTTTTGTTGCAGATAGTTGCGGGTAATACTGTCGAGGATCTGGCGGATTTGCTCGCGGTCTTCGCCGGTAAAGGTCAGGCTTAATACGCCGGTATCTTTGCCTGTTTCCGCCACCATCAGATTATTTTGCAGGGTGTTTATCATGCCCAGCGTGGAGAATTTACTGACGGTAAATTGGCTCTCCGGGCTGGCATGAATCGCCTCAACCAGCATCGTCACGCCATCGTGTTCCAGCACCTTGCCGACTTGCCCCCGGGCGCTAAAACCCCCGTCACTCACCAGTTGATAGCTTGTGTCATTCAGCACATTGAGCGTGAAGGTCTGTTCATTCATTGCCTTTGGCAGCGTGAAGGTGGTCACGTTAACCGTTTCGTTCTGACGGCCCATCAGCCGGTCCCAGCCCGCGCCAAAAATGGGGAACGTATCTTTGGTTACGGCGATATCGAGGTTGAGATCGTCTACCGTTTTCCCTAATACCAGTCGTGACTGAATGAGCTGAATTTCCGCTTCCGAGGCCGGAGGTTTGTTCGACAACGCCGAGCCAATATCCTGCACCAGTGAATTTCCGGTATTTTGCTCAATTTGCACCAGCGCGTCCGCACTGTAGATGGGTGTGGCGAACAGCGTGTAGACCGCGGCGCACAATGCAAAAGCCGCGGTAATGCCAAGTACCCACCAGCGGGCTTCCACCACCGTTGCGACCAGACGGCCAATATCGATTTCATCATTGCCCGTTACCGGCGCAGCAGACTGTTTTACTTTTTCTGTCATTGTTTTCCCTGCTCTGCGTTCAGTGCCTGAGCCCATTGGCGGGCAGACCGTTCAAGTAATGCGTACACCGCGTCAAACGCATCACGGCTTTTACGATACGGATCGGGAATTTCGCGCTCGCTATCCCAGTGACCAAAAAGCATCACTTTGCCGCGCATCTCCGGCACCATTTCACACAGGGCAGAGATATGGCGCTTTTCCATGGTCAGGATCAGGTCATACTCCCGGCACATTCGTCCCGTGATCTGCCGGGCACAATGATTATCCAGGGACAGGTTGTGCGCCTGCGCCACGCTAATAGCGCACGGATCCGCGCCTTTCCCCACCAACGCCCCAAGACCGGCAGAAGAGACCGTCAATGCCGGGTGAAATTGCCTTAACAAGCGCTCTGCCGTCGGGGAACGGCAAATGTTCCCCACACAGACAACTAAGATTTTGTTAAACATGATGATTACCAGTTGTGAAGGTCGCTGGCCGTGTCCGTCATATAGCGAACACCGCTAATAGTCGGCAGCAACTGATTGATCAAACGGTTCCAGCGAGCAACCGGCGCGGTAGTGACGTACACCACATCGTATGGCTGAAGTCGGAATGATGTTGCCATCACCAGCGACGTCGCATCGGACATATCAAGCTGATAGATATTGGCGATCTTGCCGTTGTTCCCGCCCTCGCCTTTCAATGGTCGAATAACGAAAATGCCGCTGGCGTTGGAGGTGGTCAGGTCAATACCTTCGGCATTGCCCAGCGCTTCGGTAAGCGTCATGCCGCTGAAGTCCATTTTGAGGGTGCTCTGTTTTTTCACTTCCCCCATGACGAAGACTTTCAGATCGTCATTACGCGGAACAAACAGAATGTCGCCAGGATAGAGCAGACGGTTCTGGCTCAGGTCGCCATTTTGCATCAGCGCTTGCAGTGAAATACGTTGCTCCTGCCCTTTATGAGTCAGCACAACGTTGCGCCAGTCTGCTGCCTCGGTGAGACCACCAGCGGCGTTAATGGCATCGAGAACGGTAAGCGGCACGTTGGTGATGGCCTGCTGGCCGGATTTGTTCACCTGCCCGGAGACATAGGCCTTCTGCGAGCGGAAAGCGGCGATATTAACGTCCACCTGCGGGTCAGCAATGTACTTCGCTAAGCGCCCGGTAATATCACTACGAATCTCTGCCAACGTTTTCCCTACCACGCTGACTTTGCCGATGTAGGGGTAAAACATGGTGCCATCAGGCTGCACCCAGTTGCCGGTATCGCTTGAGCTACGGTACTGCCCGGCTGGCGTGGTGAGTTCAGGATGGTCCCAGACGGTCACATTCAGGACATCCCCCGGGCCGACCCGGTACTGATATCCGGAAATCTCCTGGTCCAGCGACATATTAGGCTGTGCAACATTTGGTCGAGGACGTAATTGTTCGACCAGCCGTGGCGTGAGTGGATAAACATTCACCATGCGATCGATATCAAAATCAGCGTCCTGCTGTTTAATCACATCTTTGCCCATCGTAGACATATTGCTGCCCGGAAGCACGGTACAACCGTTTATCAAGATCACCGATACCAATACTGGCATCAATTTAAGTTTGGATTTCATCATTGATTATTTATCACTTTGGCAGAGTATTTATCACATGCAATCTAAATAGCGACTTCGCCTGTACGTATTTACCTTGCCGTTAATTGAAATGGAATTTAACTGGCATCAGTCCTAAAAAAATGTATTCATCTGCGGTCTCTTGACAGAATAATTTAGGCTTGTTTCAGGCTTCCAGACACGCTACCGCCCCTGGCTTCACTAGCTACCAATGCACTGATTAATTTAGATTTTTATCTTCTCCTTTATTTTCATCACTTTTACAGCGTTAACGCATCGGGAATGGCGTCACTGATTGATGAGGAAATATTTATCTTTTGATTATTACCGCAAGAATTGTTGCAGCTATGCGAATATCAGGCAAGATAACAAACCGCCGATACCCGGCTTTTAAGATTAATATTAAGCGTCGGGTTTATATATTTTTAGGATTTTATTGATATTGACAATATTGATATAGAAATATTCTACCTGCGATATTTCCTAAATATGTTTAGATTAATAAAATCATTTCCTGTAGTTACATTAAGGCTATTATCCTGCGTTTGTTCTGATATAACCGACAGAGAAATCCCTTCTCGCCATTGCATTTTTCGCCAGTTTTACCCATGATCGAATTGTGACAATTGTCATACAACTATGGGTATAGCATTTACTATGGAATGGATTGCCGATCCGTCAATCTGGGCCGGACTGGTCACGTTAATCGTGATCGAACTTGTTCTTGGCATTGATAATCTTGTTTTTATTGCCATCCTCGCGGAGAAATTGCCTCCTGCCCAGCGGGATAAGGCGCGTATTACCGGGCTACTGCTGGCGATGGTTATGCGCCTGCTGCTGCTGGCATCAATATCCTGGCTGGTAACGCTGACCACGCCGCTGTTCAGCATTCGCGATCTCAGCTTCAGCGCCCGCGATCTGATCATGCTGTTCGGTGGTTTCTTCCTGCTGTTTAAAGCCACTATGGAGCTCAACGAACGGCTGGAAGGGAAAGACAGCGATAACCCCACCCAGCGTAAAGGCGCTAAGTTCTGGGGGGTGGTCGCACAGATCGTGGTGCTGGACGCCATCTTCTCTCTGGATTCCGTCATTACCGCTGTTGGCATGGTCGATCACCTGGCGGTGATGATGGCGGCAGTCATTATTGCCATCAGCCTGATGTTGCTGGCCAGCAAGTCGCTGACGCGCTTTGTTAACAGCCATCCAACTATTGTTATTCTGTGTCTGAGCTTCCTGCTGATGATTGGTTTCAGTCTGGTGGCCGAAGGGTTTGGTTTCCATATCCCGAAAGGTTACCTGTACGCGGCCATCGGCTTCTCGGTCATGATCGAAGCATTGAACCAGTTGGCTATCTTTAACCGTCGTCGCTTCCTCTCAGCCAACCATACTCTGCGCCAGCGCACCGCCGAGGCGGTAATGCGACTGCTGAGCGGGCAAAAAGAAGATGCTGAACTGGATGCCGAAACCGTGGCGATGCTGGCGGATCATCATGAAGGTCAAATTTTTGCGCCTCAGGAGCGGCGGATGATTGAACGTGTGCTGAACTTCAATCAGCGTACCGTCAGCAGTATCATGACCTCGCGCCACGATATTGAACATATCGACCTCAATGCGCCCGAAGCAGAAATCCGCGCCTTACTGGAAAAAAACCAGCATACGCGTCTGGTGGTCACTGGCGAAGACGAGCAGGAGGAACTGCTGGGCGTGGTGCATGTCATCGATTTGCTGCAACAGTCTCTGCGCGGCGAGCCGCTCGACCTGCGCGTATTGATTCGCCAGCCGCTGGTGTTCCCAGAAACTCTGCCGCTGCTTCCTGCGCTTGAGCAGTTCCGTAATGCCCGCACGCATTTCGCGTTTGTAGCCGATGAATTTGGTTCCGTCGAAGGGATTGTGACGCTGAGTGATGTGATGGAAACCATCGCCGGCAATCTGCCAAACGAGGTAGAGGAAATCGACGCCCGCCATGATATTCAGAAAAACGCCGATGGTTCGTGGACCGCTAACGGACATATGCCGCTGGAAGACCTGGTGCAGTACGTCCCTATCCCGTTAGACGAAAAGCGTGAGTATCACACCATTGCCGGGCTGTTAATGGAGTATTTGCAGCGCATCCCGAAAACCGGGGAGGAAGTTCAGGTTGGCGACTATCGGCTAAAAACCCTGCAGGTGGAAAATCATCGCGTGCAAAAGGTCCAGCTGATACCGCTACACGGTGAAGAAGAGATGGATTACGAGGTGTAAGTCACGAGCCGGATGGGGCATTAGCCACCATCCGGCAATATGAATCAGAGCTTATCCAGCAACTTTTTAACATCTTTGCCGTTGCGGGAATCTTTATTGCGATCTGCCCAGTCATTCAGACGACGTTTTGCTTCATCCTGCAGATGCTTACGCAAAAGCTGATCAACTTGCAGACTGTAGTTCAGTGATTGCCACTGGCCATAGACCCTGAGAGGAACCGGGGTGGCCTTCAGGAAATTGATCAACTGACTTTCGCCATCCCAACCGCCCAGCACGCGAATGTTAAACAGCGTGTCGCAATTCTGCTTCACCAGATCTAACGTTCCTTTGCCGGTTAGCGCCAACATCGCGGACTCCCCTGCCATGTTATCCAGCGTCACCTCTCCGTTATCCAGCGTCATATCGGTTACAAAATGATCCAACCGGGTCACGTTATCGAGGTTTTGCTGAGATTTAACATCCCCACCGCTGCGTTCTACAGCCTGTTGAATCATCTGCTGGAAGTTCATCCCTTCCATTCGCGTATCGTTCATTTCGACATGAGCCTGCCCTTGCCAGCTATGGCGAAACGCCTGGGCATCAATATCTGAGCCGGAAAAATCCCCTGCCAGCGACAGCTTGCCGGTGAGTGCGATGGGGTAATCAAAGGCCTTCAAAATAGTGCCAATTTCCACACCTTCCAGGCGCGGATGAAAGACCGCTCGCGGTTCTCCCTTTCTGGCATCCAGCGTGCCGGGCAGTGAGATCAGCCCGCCATCACTTTTTCCCTGCAACTGCGCAATGTTCAGTAAGCCGAACCGGTTGTCTATTTTTGCCGAGACATTCTCAAACGCCATTTTCCGCCACTGCACTTTGTCAGCCTGCAAAGCGATGTCGGCCGAAAAGCCTTTGAGTCCCTGATACGAAACGGCATCAACCTGGGAAGCAATGACGGGGCGCACCAGCGTTGGCTGACTCTGACCTTGCTGAACGTCACCGTTTGCTGTCGCCGCTGCGTCATGTTGTACGAGCAGGTTATCCAGATTGAGCTGGCCAAATTTTAGGTCGACGGCCCATTCCGGTTTTTCCAACAAGGCCACATGCGCTTGCCCAGAGAAAGAAGAGTCATTAGCGGTCAAATTTATCTGGCTAAACGAAAGCTGTTTTTTCTCTTCCAGCCATTGCGCCTGAAGATGTCCCTGACCGTTGATTCCCTGCGGCGGCAGATCGGCCCCCTGCAGTTGCCAGCTTAACTGCGCAATATTCGCAGATAAGTTGTGCGGATAATCGGAGGCATCGACCGTACCGTTAAAGGATAACGCGAGATCGCGCTGATCGCGGTTCACACGCCCGGAAAAATCAAACGTGCCGCGGTGCTGGCTATCTTGTTCCATCTCCAGACGAATATCACGAACGGTAACTTGTTCGTCGTCTTCATGCTGGAATACCAGAACACTGTCGGCAACCCGCAAACGGGCGATATCAAACGACCACCCTTTGTCTTCCGCCAGATCGGGCAACATATTGTCTTTTGGGGCAACGGGCGCATCTTTAGCGCGCACCGCCTCAGTTTTCGGGGTCAGTTGAATCACTGCGCCTTTGAGCATCACCTGCTTCACGCTGAGCTGGTGGCTCAACAGCGGCCACAATGCAACATCGAGACGCATATTATCGGCACGAACCAGGGGTTCGCTGGCGCCTTCAGCCGTTAACATCACTCGCCCTGAGAGGATACTCAGTTGCGGCCATACGTGCCAACGCAGGGGGCCATCCAACTGCAGCTGATACCCGCTACGTGCGGCAACCTGCTTGACCATATACGCGCGGAAATCATTCGGATTCACCAACAGTACTAACGCAGAAAAGCCGGCCACCAGCACGACCAGAAGAATCATCAGCGTCGTCAGAAATCGTCTCATGCTATCCCCAATGGACTGATAAACACTCAGTCTTTATCGATCCGGCTGGCAACGGCGCCCTGCTGGTCGCGATACTTCGCATCCTGACGACGGTTGTATGGTCGCGCTGCCGGACCAGAAAGCGGTTCGAAACTTAACGCGCCAATCGGCATGCCCGGACGCAAAGCCAGGGGTAATTTTCCGGAGTTGTAAAACTCCAGTACGATACAGCCAGACCAGCCCGGATCGATACGGTGTGCGGTGACGTGTACCATCAGTCCCAGACGAGCCAGCGAAGAACGGCCATCTAACCAACCGACGAGATCGGAAGGCAGCGTCACAGATTCAAATGTTACTGCCAGCGCAAGCTCACCCGGATGCAAGAAGAATGCCTCGCCGTCCTTGAGGACGATTTCATCACTCATCACGCGATCCAGCGCGGCGCTGACTTCATCTTTCGGTCCGCTCAAATCGATATACGCCGCTGTATGACCGCGGAACGTACGGAATTTGTTGCCAAGACGCACATCTACCGTGGCGCCATTGATTCGCTCGACAGGAGGGCGTGGAGTGATCGACAGGCGACCTTCATCCAACCAGGCTTCAATATCTCGGTCACATAAACGCATGGCACTTTCTCCTTTCGTGCTTCAAACCCTTAATGCCAGGTGCGTTAAGGGTGAACCAGGTTATCACTGAACGGTACACAATTCGCTGAACTTATTCAAAGAACTGACTGATTTTAGCCTTCAGAATATCGATGGCGATGCGGTTTTTACCCCCGCGCGGCACAATGATGTCGGCGTATTGTTTTGAAGGCTCAATAAATTGCAGGAACATTGGGCGGACGGTTTTCTGGTATTGCGCCATCACCGAATCCATTGAACGACCACGTTCATTCACATCGCGCTTGATACGGCGCATCAGACAAATATCCAGCGGCGTATCAACAAAAATAGAAAAGTTCATCTCATCGCGCAAACGCGCATCCGTCAGCAGCAAAATGCCTTCCAGGATGATGACTTTCTTCGGTTCGATATGAATAGTGTCTTGCGTACGCGTGTGCTCAACATAGCTATAAACCGGCAGCTCAATGGCAGAGCCGCGTTTCAGCGTTTGCAGATGTTGAAACAGCAGGCTGTGGTCCATCGCGTTCGGATGGTCGTAGTTGGTTTTTACGCGTTCTTCCATCGACAGATGGCTTTGATCTTTGTAATAGCTGTCTTCGGGAATAACGCCAATATGTTCGTCACCGACTTGTTCACGCAATTCGCGATAAAGAGTACTGGCAATAAGGCTCTTGCCGGAAGCCGATGCGCCGGCAATGCCGATAATGACGCACTGATGGGACTGATCAGTCATAAATTTAGCGACCTGATTAACCTGGATGTAAGGAAGGGCGGCGCCGAAACGCCAAACGCGGCAATTATAGGGATTTCAGCGGCGCGATGCCACCCCAGGCTGCACCAATGCTGTCCCTGTCGCAAATTAAAATGGTCAGATTTAGAACAGCCGCTATATTTATTCACCTGCCTTAGGAATTAATAGCTTGGGAGTGTTAATTTATGAGCAGCTGGCGTATAAATTGTAAATTGTTTGTACTAGCATAATCCCAGATTAAATGTGATGCGTTCGGCATCTCTGCTGGGCGACAACGGCTATTTGGGTAGAGTGGTAATGAGTAAACAATCCCAACATGTTTTAGTTACCTTACCCCATCCTCTACTGCGCCTGGCCAGTTTAGGTCTGGTGGCTTTCATCTTTACGTTGTTTTCGCTGGAACTGTCACGTTACGGCGCACAGCTTGCACCGCTGTGGTTTCCAACCTCTATCATGATGGTGGCTTTTTACCGTCACGCGGGAAAGATGTGGCCAGGGATCGCGCTGGCTTGCTCATTCGGTAGCATCGGTGCCTCTTTACTTTTTTTCCCCGGACAGTCGCTTAATTTCTCCTATACGGTCATTAACATTATTGAGGCTGTTGTTGGCGCAATGTTATTGCGTAAACTGCTGCCCTGGTACAATCCCTTACAAAATTTGAATGACTGGGCGCGCCTGGCATTTGGTAGCGCGGTTGTTCCGCCACTGTTGGGCGGCATATTGATGTGGTTGTTGCTGCCGAAGGACACGTCATTAAATACCTTTCTCATTTGGGTACTGTCAGAATCCATTGGCGCACTGGCGTTGGTGCCGTTAGGTTTACTGTTTAAACCACATTACCTGTTGCGCCATCGCGACCCGCGATTATTGCTTGAGACCCTGATTACCCTGCTGGTGACCTTAACGCTCAGTTGGCTGTCCATGATGTACATTCCATGGCCATTTACCTGCGTTATTGTCCTGCTGATGTGGAGCGCTGTCCGTCTGCCGCGTATGGAGGCGTTTTTAATATTCCTCAGCACCGTGATGATGGTTTCGCTGATGCTGGCTGCCGACCCTTCGCTGCTTTACACCCCGAAACCGAACATGATGACGGACATCCCCTGGTTGCCGTTTTTGATGATCCTGTTGCCCGCTAATATGATGACCATGGTGATGTACGCGTTTCGAGCCGAACGCAAGCACATTTCAGAAAGCGAGTCACGCTTTCGTAACGCCATGGAATATTCCGCGATTGGCATGGCTTTAGTCGGTACCGAGGGGCAATGGTTACAGGCCAATAAAGCCTTGTGCCAGTTTCTGGGCTATAGCCAGGAGGAGTTACGTTCACTGACCTTCCAGCAATTGACCTGGCCGGAAGATTTGAACAACGACATTGAACAGCTGAACATGCTGGCACGCGGAGAGATTAATAGCTATTCCATGGAAAAACGCTATTACACCCGCGCAGGCGACGTCGTCTGGGCGTTGCTGGCGGTTTCGTTAGTGCGTCATAGCGACAATACCCCACTCTACTTTATTGCGCAGGTTGAGGACATTAACGACCTGAAGCATACCGAATGGATCAACAAACGGTTGATGGAGCGCATCACCCTCGCCAATGAAGCCGGGGGGATTGGGATTTGGGAATGGGAACTCCAGCCTGACGTGATCAGCTGGGATAAACGGATGTTCGATCTCTACGAAGTTCCTGCACATATCAAGCCCAGTTGGCAGGTCTGGTATGAGTGCGTTGTACCCGAAGATCGCGAGTACGCCGAAAATGTGATTCGTGATTCTCTGGCAGCACGGGCTCCGTTTAAGCTTGAGTTTCGTATCGCGGTGAAAGATGGCATTCGCCATATCCGTTCGTTGGCCAACCGAGTGCTGAATAAAGACGGTGAGGTTGAACGCTTACTTGGTATCAATATGGATATGACCGAAGTGAAGCAGCTTAACGAAGCGCTGTATCAGGAAAAAGAGCGCCTGCACATTACGCTGGATTCAATCGGCGAAGCGGTGATTTGTATTGATGTCGATATGAACGTGACCTTTATGAATCCGGTCGCTGAGAAAATGAGCGGCTGGCAGCAGGACAGTGCCATCGGCATTCCGCTATTGACGGTACTACATATTACTTTTGGCGAGAACGGTCCGCTGATGGAAAATATCTACAGTGCTGACATGTCGCGTACGGCAATCGAACAGGAAGTGGTCCTGCATTGCCGTAACGGCAACAGTTATGACATTCAGTACAGCATCACGTCTCTCAGCACCCTCGACGGCGGCAGCATTGGCTCAGTGTTGGTTATTCAGGACGTCACAGAGTCACGGAAGATGCTCCGCCAGCTTAGCTACAGCGCCTCGCATGATGACCTGACGCAGTTGGCAAACCGGGTCAGTTTCGAAAACCATCTAAAACAATTGCTGCATTCGGTACACGATACGCACCAGCGTCATGTGCTGGTTTTTATCGATTTGGATCGTTTTAAAGCGGTGAACGACAGCGCGGGTCATGCCGCTGGCGATGCCCTGCTGCGTGAACTCTCAGCGCTTATGCTCAGCATGTTGCGATCCAGCGATATGCTGGCGCGCCTGGGCGGCGACGAGTTTGGTCTGTTGCTACCGGATTGTAATATCGAAAGCGCCCGCTTTATTTCAGGTCGCGTCATCAGCGCCATTAATGATTACCACTTCATGTGGGAAGGCCGCTTACACCGTATTGGCGCCAGCGCAGGGATTACGCTCATTGATGAGAAAAACCATGTCGCGACCGATGTGATGTCTCAGGCCGATATTGCCTGTTATGCGGCGAAAAACAGTGGGCGTGGACGCGTCTGCGTTTATGAACCGCAGCAAAGCCAGGGTCATGCCGCGCGTAGTCAACTGACATTGGATGAGCAAAGACACACCATTATGCACAACCCAATGCTGATGATCGCCAGAGGTGTGGCTTCCCCGCGTATACCGGAGACGTTTAGCTTCTGGCTTCTCTCGCTTCGCTTAGGCACCGCTGAAGGTGAAGCCATTGAGGAGCAAGCCTTCCGCGCCGGGCTGGTCGATCCCGCGTTAAGCAAGGCGCTTGACCGTCGGGTATTTAGCGAGTTCTTCCAGAATGCTGCCCCAGCCGTCGCCAACAAGGGTCTCAGTATTGCCCTGCCCCTTTCCGCCGCCGGCCTGCTCAACACAGAACTTATCGATGAGCTGCTGGAGCACTTGCAACACAGTCCACTACCGCCGCGATTGCTGCATCTGACCGTTCCGGCAAGCGTCATCAAAACCAACCCAACGCAGGCGATATCCGCCCTGCATCGACTGCGTCAGTACGGTTGTCGAATTGTGTTAAGTCAGGTTGGTCGCGATTTAGAGCTTTTTGACAACCTGAAATATCACATTGTCGATTACCTGTTGCTCGACAGCGAGCTAAGTGCCAGCGCTCCCGGCAACCTGATCGACGAAATGTGGGTGTCCATTATCCAGGGTCATGCCCAGCGCCTGGACATAAAAACTATCGCCGGCCCGGTGCAGTTGCCACTCATCATGGATACGCTTTCTGGCATCGGTATTGATATGATTTATGGCGATATTATTGCCGACGCCCAACCGCTGGATCTGCTACTGAATACCAGTAATTTCGCCATCAACTGACGGCTGCCAGCCATCCGTATACCAGATATGCAACAGCGCATAGGAGCGCCAGGGTTTCCAGCGCTCTGCATACCGTCGGATCTGGGCCGGTGTCATGCCGGGAAAACGCTGCTTAATCAGATAATCATCCGGCAGAAAAACGTCCTTCGCCTGCCAGCCGCGCAGTGCAAAGTAGTTGGCGGTCCAGCGTCCTATCCCGGGAAACGTTTGTAGCTGCTTAACGCCTTGTTCGATATCGGTAGGGGCTGTTGTCGCGAGCGCTCCCTCAAGCATTGCGCGAGCCAGATGAATCAACGCTTCAGCGCGTTTGAGCGGCATTCCTAACGCTTTCAGGTGCAGCGGATCGGCATTGGCAAGCGCTTCCGGCGTAGGAAAACACACATACTCGGGTGCATCCTCCAGCGCTTCCCCGTAAGCATGCGCCACTTTCGCCGTCAGTTTCGCGGCCATCAATACGCTGACTAACTGCCCTAAAATCGCCCGCACCCCTTGCTCAAACGCATCGACACATCCCGGTAGGCGCAGTCCAGGACGCGCCGCACCGAGGCTACCCAGCGCGGCGATAATTTGCTGCGGGCAACAGCCAAGATCGAACAAGCGCGTTATTTTTGCCAGGCACTCGGAAGCTACCGGCTGTAACCCTGTGCTCAATGTCACGTGTAGCACGTTGGCGTGCAGATCCGGGACAACGCGCACCAGACCACGATGTCCCCCTACGGACAGGCTTCTGACATAATCCAGCTTTCCTACGGTTTCGACACCTTCAACCGCACGGGCGGCAAGAAACCCCAGCATCCAGGGCCAGTCATAAGGCGGTTGCCAGCTCAGCGTGAACATTCAGTTTTCCTTTTTACGCAAACCTACAGCATAAACGGTATTCAATCAGTACGCCTTGCTTTCATATTCCAGTTGTCGGGGCGTCAACTATTCGTTAAAGTCACGCCCCTTCTTCACTGGCATGGGGATTTTTACGGTGTTTATTGGTTTTGACTACGGTACGGCAAACTGTTCAGTGGCCGTTATGCGTGACGGGCAGCCTCACCTGCTCAAAATGGAAAATAACAGCACGCTGCTACCCTCAATGTTGTGCGCACCAACGCGCGAAGCGGTTAGCGAGTGGCTGTATCGCCATCACGACATCCCAACTACGGACGATGAAACGCAGGCGCTGCTTCGCCGCGCGATGCGCTACAACCGCGAAGAAGACATCGACGTTAACGCCAACAGCGTGCAGTTCGGTCTGGCATCGCTGGGTCAGTATATTGAAGACCCGGAAGAGGTGTATTTCGTTAAATCGCCAAAATCATTTTTGGGCGCCAGCGGTCTGAAGCCGCAGCAGGTTGCGCTGTTTGAAGATCTGGTCTGTGCAATGATGCTGCACATTCGCAACCAGGCGCAAAGCCAGCTGCCGGAAGCTATCACTCAGGCCGTGATTGGTCGGCCCATCAACTTCCAGGGATTAGGTGGCGATGACGCCAACACCCAGGCGCAGGGTATTCTTGAACGTGCGGCCAAACGCGCCGGTTTTCAGGATGTCGTCTTCCAGTACGAGCCGGTAGCGGCGGGACTGGATTACGAAGCGACGCTGCAGGAAGAAAAACGCGTGCTGGTGGTAGATATTGGCGGGGGGACGACCGACTGTTCACTGCTGCTGATGGGGCAGCAATGGCATCAGCGTGCCGATCGCGAAAACAGCCTGCTGGGACACAGTGGCTGCCGCGTAGGCGGGAACGATCTGGATATCGCGCTGGCGTTTAAACACCTGATGCCGCTGCTGGGTATGGGCGGTGAGACTGAAAAAGGTATCGCCTTACCGATTCTCCCCTGGTGGAACGCGGTCGCAATCAACGACGTTCCCGCGCAAAGTGATTTCTACAGCAGCGCCAATGGTCGTTTACTGAACGATCTTGTCCGCGACGCGAAAGAAGCCGATAAAGTCGCTTTTCTGCTTAAAGTCTGGCGCGAGCGTCTGAGCTACCGCCTGGTGCGCAGCGCAGAAGAGAGCAAAATCGCGCTTTCTGACCAAACCATTGTAACGGCGGCGATACCGTTTATCAGCGACACGCTGGCAACCGATATCAATCAACACGGACTGGAAGCCGCGCTCAATCAGCCCCTGGCGCGCATTCTGGAGCAGGTCCAGCTGGCGCTGGACAACGCGCAGGAAAAACCGGACGTGATTTATTTGACCGGCGGCAGCGCGCGTTCACCGCTGATTAAAAAAGCCCTCGCCCAGCAGCTTCCCGGAATCCCTATCGCGGGTGGCGATGATTTCGGTTCAGTTACCGCCGGACTGGCCCGCTGGGCTGACGTTGTTTTCCGCTAAGCCGCTCGCATGCTGAAAAGTGTGCATATTGACATCATCCTTGCTGTGGCTTATTTTCAGGAGTGAGGGTTAGGGAGGGTTTCCCCTCCCCCTGGTGTCTTAGTAAGCCGGTAAGCTAATGACTAAGAGTATCACCAGTATGATGACGTACTTCATCATAACCCTTTCCTTATTTTGGCCCCTTCCTCTGGAGGGCTTTCCCGTTCCAGCGTCCCGCTGAAATCTCTGGCTTTCCTCCTTTTTGCCCTGTCAGCACTCTATCGCACAATTGCGCATTCGCTATCTTCACCACCGATTGTTGCGTAACGCCTCGCAAAGCCGCGTCAGCATTCAGACGAATCCCGACAGTGTTTCATAATTCCTCCATTTTTCTCCCTTGTTCACTGGCTAAACTAGTATCATTCCGCGAATCGTTTCAGGATGAGAAACTCATAACAATGAAAGGCAGTAATAAATCCCGCTGGGTGATAGCAATCGTGATCGTCGTGATCGTCGTGGCCGCCGTCGCCGCCATCTGGTTCTGGCAAAGCCGCAGTGCATCCCAGGAAACCGCACCAGGCGCGACCAAACCCGCGCAGCACACGGCGGGGTCAGGACGGCGTGGAATGCGCTCCGGACCGTTGGCTCCCGTGCAGGCTGCCACCGCCACCGAGGAAGCCGTGCCACGCTATCTGACAGGGCTGGGGACCGTTACTGCCGCAAATACCGCCACGGTGCGTAGTCGGGTGGATGGTCAACTCATCGCCTTACACTTTGAGGAAGGACAACAGGTGAAAGCCGGCGACCTGCTGGCAGAGATAGATCCCAGCCAGTTCAAAGTTGCTCTGGCTCAGGCGCAGGGACAACTGGCAAAAGATAAAGCCACGCTGGCGAATGCCCGTCGCGATCTTGCCCGCTATCAACAGTTGGTTAAAACCAATCTGGTCTCCCGCCAGGAACTGGATGCCCAGCAGGCGCTGGTCAACGAGACGTTAGGCACAATCAAAGCGGATGAAGCCAGCGTCGCCAGCGCTCAGTTGCAGCTCGACTGGAGTCGGATAACCGCGCCTGTCGATGGTCGTGTCGGCCTGAAACAGGTCGATGTCGGTAACCAAATTTCCAGCGGCGATACCACCGGAATCGTCGTCATTACGCAAACGCATCCCATCGACCTGATATTTACTTTGCCTGAAAACGACATTGCTACCGTGTTGCAGGCACAAAAATCGGGGAGCCAGCTGAAGGTCGAAGCCTGGGACCGAACCAATTCGCAAAAGCTCAGCGAAGGCGTCCTGCTCAGTCTCGACAATCAGATTGATGCCACCACCGGAACAATCAAAGTTAAGGCTCGTTTTTCCAATCAGGATGATGCCTTATTCCCTAACCAGTTCGTTAACGCCCGCATGCTGGTCGACACACAACAAAATGCCGTTGTGATCCCAACTGCCGCCCTGCAGATGGGCAACGAAGGCCACTTTGTCTGGGTACTGAATAGCGATAACAAAGTGAGCAAACATCTGGTGAAACCGGGTATTCAGGATAGCCAAAAAGTGGTGATCGCCGCCGGGCTGTCTGCGGGCGATCGAGTCGTGACCGACGGTATCGATCGTCTGACGGAAGGCGCAAAAGTCGAAGTCGTTGAGGCGCACGACGCCTCTGTTTCCGATGAGAAAACAGCGCCACGCGGATACGGCAAAAAAGGAGCCAACTCCTGATGCAGGTGTTACCTCCGGACAGCACAGGCGGACCATCGCGCCTGTTTATTCTGCGCCCCGTCGCCACCACTCTGCTGATGGTCGCGATTTTGCTTGCCGGTATTATCGGCTATCGCTTCCTGCCAATCGCCGCCTTACCTGAAGTGGATTACCCCACGATTCAGGTCGTTACGCTCTACCCCGGCGCCAGCCCGGACGTCATGACCTCGGCGGTCACCGCACCGCTTGAACGTCAGTTCGGGCAGATGTCTGGCTTAAAACAGATGTCATCACAAAGTTCCGGTGGCGCATCGGTCGTTACGTTACAGTTTCAACTGACGCTCCCGTTGGATGTTGCCGAGCAGGAAGTTCAGGCCGCGATTAACGCCGCCACCAATTTATTACCCAGCGATCTCCCTAACCCTCCGGTCTACAGCAAGGTAAACCCGGCAGATCCGCCGATCATGACACTGGCGGTCACTTCCAGCGCCATGCCGATGACGCAGGTGGAAGATATGGTCGAAACCCGCGTCGCGCAGAAAATCTCTCAGGTATCCGGCGTGGGTCTGGTAACACTTTCCGGAGGGCAACGTCCGGCGGTCCGCGTGAAACTTAACGCTCAGGCCATTGCCGCACTCGGTCTGACCAGCGAAACCATCCGTACGGCCATTACCGGTGCCAACGTCAATTCAGCAAAAGGGAGTCTTGATGGCCCAACGCGTGCCGTTACCCTTTCAGCCAACGACCAGATGCAGTCCGCAGACGAATATCGTCAGCTCATTATTGCCTATAAAAACGGTGCGCCGGTTCGTTTGGGTGATGTCGCCACCGTCGAACAAGGAGCAGAAAACAGCTGGCTAGGCGCATGGGCCAATAAGCAACAAGCTATAGTGATGAATGTTCAGCGCCAACCTGGCGCGAACATCATCTCCACGGCAGACAGTATCCGCCAGATGCTGCCGCAGCTTACCGAAAGCCTGCCCAAATCGGTTAAGGTCAGCGTACTTTCCGATCGTACGACCAATATCCGTGCGTCCGTAGCGGATACCCAATTTGAGTTGATGCTGGCGATTGCGCTGGTAGTCATGATTATCTACCTGTTTTTGCGCAATATTCCGGCAACCATTATTCCTGCGGTCGCCGTACCGTTATCGTTAATCGGTACTTTCGCGGTGATGGTATTCCTTGATTTCTCCATCAACAACCTGACCCTCATGGCGCTAACCATTGCGACAGGTTTTGTGGTGGATGACGCTATCGTGGTTATCGAGAATATTTCACGCTATATCGAAAAAGGCGAAAAACCGCTGACTGCTGCCCTGAAGGGCGCGGGCGAGATTGGTTTTACCATCATCTCTCTGACATTTTCACTGATCGCCGTACTGATCCCACTGCTGTTTATGGGAGATATCGTAGGTCGATTGTTCCGTGAGTTCGCTGTGACGCTGGCCGTAGCGATTCTGATTTCCGCCGTTGTCTCGCTCACTCTTACGCCGATGATGTGCGCGCGTATGCTGAATCAGGCCTCATTACGTAAGCAAAACCGCTTCTCCCGTGCCTCAGAGCGAATGTTTGAACGCGTTATTGCCGGGTACGGACACTGGCTGGCGAAAGTGCTCAACCATCCGTGGCTCACGCTCAGCGTAGCGCTCGGCACGCTGGCGCTGAGCGTTATGCTATGGGTCTTTATCCCCAAAGGCTTCTTTCCGATCCAGGATAACGGCATTATCCAGGGAACGCTGCAGGCGCCACAGTCCAGCTCATTTGCCAGCATGGCCCAGCGCCAGCGTCAGGTTTCAGATGTCATTCTGAAAGATCCGGCAGTAGAAAGCCTGACCGCTTTTGTCGGTGTGGACGGCACTAATACGGCATTGAACAGCGCGCGCTTACAAATCAACCTTAAGCCGCTGGATGAACGCGACGATCGGGTGCAGAAAGTGATTGCGCGCCTACAGGACGCGGTTGACAGAGTTCCCGGCGTTGACCTTTATCTTCAGCCCACTCAGGACCTGACGATTGATACTCAGGTCAGCCGGACGCAATATCAGTTCACGCTGCAAGCGACATCCCTTGATGCCCTCAGCACCTGGGTTCCACAACTGATAGCAAAACTAAATCAGCTACCGCAACTGTCCGATGTCAGTAGCGACTGGCAGGACAAAGGGCTGGTGGCGTATGTGAACGTCAATCGCGACAGCGCCAGCCGTTTGGGCATCAGCATGTCAGATGTCGACAACGCCCTGTACAACGCTTTCGGCCAGCGACTGATTTCAACCATCTACACCCAGGCAAATCAGTATCGCGTGGTGTTAGAACATGACACCAACAATACACCGGGGCTTGCGGCACTGGATACAATACGTCTGACCAGTAGCGACGGTGGCATAGTACCGCTCAGCGCGATCGCCAGTGTTGAACAGCGTTTTGCCCCGCTGTCGATTAACCACCTCGATCAGTTCCCGGTCACCACCATCTCGTTCAACGTGCCAGACGAACATTCGCTGGGCGATGCGGTACAGGCCATTCTGGATACCGAAAAAACGCTTAACTTGCCCGCAAATATTACCACCCAGTTCCAGGGCAGTACGCTCGCTTTCCAGGCCGCGCTGGGAAATACCATCTGGTTGATTGTGGCTGCGGTTGTCGCGATGTATATCGTCCTCGGCGTGCTGTATGAGAGCTTTATTCACCCAATTACTATTCTCTCCACGTTGCCGACGGCGGGTGTCGGGGCGCTTCTGGCGTTAATGATTGCCGGCAGCGAACTGGACGTCATCGCGATTATCGGCATTATTTTGCTCATCGGTATCGTCAAGAAAAACGCCATCATGATGATCGATTTTGCCCTTGCCGCGGAGCGCGAACAGGGAATGTCACCACGCGATGCCATTTTCCAGGCCTGTCTGCTGCGTTTTCGCCCGATCCTGATGACTACACTGGCGGCACTGCTCGGCGCGTTGCCGCTGATGTTGAGTACCGGCGTGGGCGCAGAGTTACGTCGCCCATTAGGTATTGGCATGGTCGGTGGGCTGCTGGTGAGTCAGGTATTAACCCTGTTTACCACCCCGGTGATTTATCTGCTGTTTGACCGTCTGTCGTTGTACGTGAAAAGCCGCTTCCCGCGTCAGGAAGAGGAAGCGTAAATGAAATTTTTCGCGCTTTTCATTCATCGTCCGGTGGCGACCATTCTCATTTCGGTGGCCATCACCCTGTGCGGCATACTCGGATTTCGTCTGCTGCCGGTCGCTCCGCTGCCGCAGGTGGATTTTCCGGTGATCATGGTCAGCGCATCATTACCCGGCGCTTCTCCTGAAACGATGGCGTCTTCGGTCGCAACTCCGCTGGAGCGCTCGCTGGGCCGCATCGCGGGCGTGAACGAAATGACTTCGAGTAGTTCGCTTGGCAGTACGCGTATTATTCTCGAATTCAAATTCGACCGTGACATCAATGGCGCGGCGCGGGACGTTCAGGCCGCGATTAACGCCGCGCAAAGTCTGCTACCCAGCGGGATGCCGAGCCGACCAACGTATCGCAAAGCCAACCCTTCCGATGCACCAATCATGATCCTGACGCTCACATCAGATACGTACTCGCAAGGTGAACTGTACGATTTCGCATCAACTCAACTGGCGCAAACCATCGCGCAAATTGATGGCGTGGGCGACGTGGACGTTGGAGGCAGCTCTCTGCCTGCCGTGCGTGTAGGGCTTAATCCACAAGCGCTGTTTAACCAGGGCGTGTCGCTGGACGACGTGCGTAGCGCAATTGACAACGCCAACGTGCGTAAGCCGCAGGGCGCTATCGAGAATGATACCCACCGCTGGCAGGTCCAGACCAACGACGAGCTGAAAACCGCCGCCGAATACCAGCCGATTATCATCCACTACAACAACGGCGCGGCAGTGCGGCTGGGCGACGTTGCGTCTGTAACCGACTCGGTGCAGGACGTACGCAACGCGGGGATGACCAATGCCAAACCGGCCATTCTGTTGATGATCCGCAAGCTACCGGAAGCCAATATCATTCAGACGGTAGACAGCATTCGCGCCAAATTACCGGAGCTACAAACGCTGGTACCGGCCGCCATCGATCTGCAAATCGCCCAGGACCGCTCGCCGACCATTCGCGCTTCACTGGAGGAAGTCGAACAGACTCTGATTATCTCCGTGGCGCTTGTTATCCTGGTGGTCTTTGTTTTCCTGCGCTCCGGGCGTGCGACGCTGATCCCCGCGGTAGCAGTCCCGGTCTCGCTGATCGGTACCTTTGCCGCCATGTATCTGTGCGGATTCAGCCTGAACAACCTGTCGTTGATGGCGTTAACCATTGCCACGGGATTTGTCGTCGATGACGCCATCGTGGTGCTGGAAAATATTGCCCGCCACCTGGAAGCAGGAATGAAGCCTCTCCAGGCAGCGTTACAGGGTACGCGCGAAGTGGGATTCACCGTGCTCTCCATGAGTCTGTCGCTGGTGGCGGTGTTCCTGCCACTGCTATTAATGGGCGGATTGCCTGGGCGCTTGCTGCGCGAATTTGCCGTCACGCTGTCAGTTGCTATCGGCATCTCACTGCTGGTGTCGCTGACATTAACGCCAATGATGTGCGGCTGGATGCTTAAATCCAGCACCCCACGCGAACAGTCTCGCAAACGGGGTTTTGGTCGTGTGCTGGTGGCGCTGCAACAGAGTTACGGCACCTCGCTTAAATGGGTGCTACGTCATACGCGACTGGTAGGCGTGGTGTTACTCGGTACCATTGCGCTGAATATCTGGCTTTATATTTCCATCCCCAAAACCTTCTTCCCGGAGCAGGATACGGGTGTATTGATGGGTGGGATCCAGGCCGACCAGAGCATCTCATTTCAGGCCATGCGCGGCAAACTGCAGGACTTTATGAAGATCATCCGCGACGACCCGGCGGTGAATAACGTCACCGGTTTTACCGGTGGTTCGCGGGTTAACAGCGGGATGATGTTTATTACCCTCAAGCCACGCGATGAGCGCCGTGAAACCGCTCAGCAGGTGATCGACCGCCTGCGCGTCGCGCTTTCAAAAGAGCCAGGTGCGAATCTGTTTTTAATGGCGGTGCAAGATATTCGCGTTGGTGGACGCCAGGCCAACGCCAGCTATCAATACACATTGCTGTCCGACGATCTCGCGGCGCTGCGTGAGTGGGAACCGAAGATCCGTAAGGCGCTTGCCGCCCTGCCCCAACTGGCAGACGTTAACTCCGATCAGCAGGACAATGGCGCGGAGATGAATCTGATTTACGATCGCGACACCATGTCTCGTCTGGGGATCGACGTGGCAGCCGCCAACAGCCTGTTGAATAATGCTTTCGGACAACGACAGATCTCAACCATCTATCAGCCGATGAACCAGTACAAAGTGGTGATGGAGGTCGATCGACGTTACACCCAGGACATCAGCGCACTGGACAAAATGTTCGTCATCAACAATAACGGTAAAGCGATCCCGTTATCGTACTTTGCCAAATGGCAGCCGGCGAATGCGCCACTGTCTGTGAACCATCAGGGCTTGTCTGCCGCCTCAACCGTGTCGTTTAACCTGCCGACAGGTTCTTCACTGTCAGAAGCGACAGAGGCCATCAACAGAACCATGACCCAGCTCGGCGTCCCTTCCACGGTTCGCGGTAGCTTTGCCGGTACCGCACAGGTATTTCAGGACACCATGAATTCGCAGGTGATCCTGATTATCGCCGCCATCGCCACGGTCTATATCGTGCTGGGTATGCTGTATGAAAGCTATGTCCATCCGCTGACCATCCTCTCCACGCTACCTTCGGCTGGCGTCGGGGCGTTGCTGGCGCTGGAACTGTTCAATGCCCCGTTCAGCCTAATCGCCCTGATAGGGATCATGCTATTAATTGGCATTGTGAAGAAAAACGCCATCATGATGGTCGATTTTGCGCTGGAAGCGCAGAGAAACGGTAAGCTGCAGCCGGAAGAAGCTATTTTCCAGGCCTGCCTGTTGCGCTTTCGCCCAATAATGATGACCACGCTGGCGGCGTTGTTTGGCGCGTTGCCGTTGGTGTTATCCGCAGGGGATGGCTCTGAACTGCGCCAGCCTTTGGGGATAACCATTGTCGGTGGGCTGGTCGTGAGCCAACTCCTGACGCTGTACACCACGCCCGTGGTCTATCTCTTTTTCGACCGTCTGCGTCTGCGTTTTTCGCGTAAAAACAGCAAACCGGTAGCAGAGTTATGACAGAACTTCCCGACAGCACCCGCTGGCAACTTTGGATTGTGGCATTTGGCTTTTTTATGCAGTCGCTGGATACCACTATCGTTAACACCGCGCTTCCCTCGATGGCGGCAAGCCTCGGGGAAAGCCCGTTACACATGCATATGGTCATTGTGTCATATGTTTTAACCGTTGCCGTGATGCTGCCCGCCAGCGGATGGCTGGCGGACAAAGTTGGCGTGCGTAATATCTTCTTCACCGCCATCATCCTGTTTACGCTTGGCTCGCTGTTTTGCGCCGGGTCCAGCACGCTCAACGAGCTGGTGATGGCGCGCGTCTTACAAGGCGTTGGCGGCGCGATGATGGTGCCGGTCGGCAGGCTAACGGTGATGAAAATCGTCCCGCGTGAGCAATATATGGCGGCAATGACGTTTGTCACTTTACCCGGTCAAATCGGCCCGCTGCTGGGCCCAGCGTTAGGCGGGATTCTGGTTGAATACGCCTCCTGGCACTGGATATTTTTGATTAACATTCCGGTAGGCATTGTCGGCGCAATAGCGACGTTAATGCTGATGCCCAACTACACCATGCAAACCCGACGTTTCGACCTCTCAGGGTTCGCGATGCTGGCGGTCGGCATGGCGGTACTGACGCTGGCGCTCGATGGCAGCAAAGGAACCGGCCTCTCCAGTATCACGCTGGCGGCGCTGGTTATCTGCGGGGTATTGGCTATTGCGCTGTATCTGAAACACGCCCATCGTAATCCGCGTGCACTATTCAGCCTGAATCTGTTTCGCACACCAACCTTCTCGCTAGGTCTGTTCGGCAGTTTTGCCGGACGCATCGGCAGCGGCATGTTGCCGTTTATGACACCGGTGTTTTTACAGATTGGCCTCGGTTTTTCACCTTTTCATGCCGGGCAGATGATGATCCCGATGGTGCTGGGCAGTATGGGCATGAAGCGCATTGTGGTGCAGGTCGTGAACCGCTTTGGTTACCGTCGTGTGCTGATTACCACTACGCTTGGCCTTTCGCTGGTCAGTCTGTTGCTAATGACCACGGCACTGCTGGGCTGGTATTACGCCCTGCCCTTCGTGCTGTTTTTACAAGGAATGGTCAACTCAACGCGTTTTTCATCCATGAACACGCTTACGTTAAAAGATCTGCCTGACGATCTGGCCAGCAGCGGTAACAGCCTGCTGTCTATGATCATGCAGCTATCGATGAGTATTGGTGTGACCATCGCAGGCCTGCTGCTGGGCATGTTCGGCCAACAGCATATCGCCATCGACAGCGGAAGTACGCATACCGTCTTTATGTATACCTGGCTGTGCATCGCCTTCATTATTGCGCTGCCCGCCATTATTTTTGCCCGCGTGCCGAACGACACGCAAACCAACGCGGTGATTTCACGGCGCAAAAGGAGCACCTGATGAAGTTCTGGCGGCCCGGTATCACCGGCAAACTGTTTCTGGCAATTTTCGCCACCTGCATTGTGTTGCTGATCAGCATGCACTGGGCCGTACGCATTAGCTTCGAACGTGGTTTTATTGACTATATCAAGCACGGCAACGAGCAGCGGCTGCAAATGCTCAGCGACGCATTAAGCGAGCAGTACGAGCAGCACGGCAACTGGCGATTCTTACGCAATAACGATCGTTTTGTTTTCCAGATCCTGCGCTCTTTTGAACACGATAACGACGATGATAAACCGGGCCCAGGCATGCCGCCACACGGCTGGCGTACACAGTTTTGGGTTGTCGACCAAAATGCCCGCGTGCTGGTCGGCCCGCGCGGCCCAGTTCCTCGCGACGGCATGCGCCATCCCATACGCGTTAACGGTAGCGAAGTGGGCGCCGTGATCGCCTCTCCTGTAGAACGCTTAACGCGGAATACGGATATCAATTTCGACATGCAGCAAAGACGATCCAGTTGGCTTATCGTTGCGCTCTCCACGATCCTGGCCGCGTTGGCGACGTTTACGCTGGCGCGCAGCCTGCTGGCCCCGGTTAAGCGGTTGGTGGAAGGCACGCACAAACTGGCAGCGGGCGATTTCACCACTCGCGTTACGCCAACCAGTACGGATGAGCTGGGCAAGCTGGCGCAGGACTTCAACCAGCTCGCCAGTACGTTGGAAAAAAACCAGCAGATGCGTCGTGACTTTATGGCCGATATTTCTCACGAACTGCGTACGCCGTTGGCGGTGTTGCGCGGTGAACTGGAGGCCATTCAGGATGGCGTACGCCAGTTTACCCCTGACTCCGTTGCCTCGTTGCAGGCTGAAGTCGGTACGCTCACCAAACTGGTTGACGACCTTCATCAGCTCTCCATGTCAGATGAAGGCGCGCTGGCCTATCAGAAAACATCGCTGGACCTCATCCCCCTATTGGAAGTGGCAAGCGGCGCATTTCGTGAACGCTTCGCCAGCCGTGGATTGACCATACAACTTTCGCTCCCCGACAGCATGACGGTATTTGGTGACAGGGATCGTCTGATGCAGCTGTTCAACAACCTGCTGGAAAACAGTCTGCGCTACACCGATAGCGGTGGCGGGTTGCATATCAGCGCCGAACAACGCGAACGCATGGTGTTATTAACCTTCGCAGATTCCGCTCCTGGCGTAAGTGACGAGCAGTTACAGAAGCTGTTTGAACGATTTTATCGCACCGAAGGCTCGCGCAACCGCGCCAGCGGAGGTTCCGGATTGGGGCTGGCGATTTGCGTCAATATCGTACAGGCGCATAATGGTCTGATTCGTGCCGCCCATTCGCCTTTTGGTGGGGTTAGCATTACAGTAGAGTTACCGCTGGAACGCGATTTACAGAGAGATGTATGACTGAGTTACCCATTGATGAAAACACACCGCGTATTCTGATCGTGGAAGATGAGCCTAAGCTGGGGCAACTACTGATCGACTACCTGCGGGCAGCGAGCTATGCCCCTACGCTGATCAACCACGGCGACATGGTTCTGCCTTACGTGCGCCAAACGCCGCCCGATCTGATCTTGTTGGATCTGATGCTGCCCGGTACCGACGGTCTGACCCTGTGTCGGGAAATCCGCCGCTTCTCAGAAGTCCCCATCATGATGGTAACCGCTAAAATCGAAGAGATTGATCGCCTGCTGGGGCTGGAGATCGGTGCTGATGATTATATTTGTAAACCTTACAGCCCGCGTGAAGTTGTCGCGCGCGTAAAAACGATCCTGCGCCGATGCAAACCGCAGCGCGAACTGCAACAAATGGATGCAGAAAGCCCGCTTATCGTCGATGAAGGCCGTTTTCAGGCCTCCTGGCGTGGGAAGATGCTCGATTTAACGCCCGCCGAATTCCGCTTACTTAAAACGTTGTCACATGAGCCGGGAAAAGTGTTCTCCCGTGAACAGTTGCTCAATCATCTCTATGACGATTACCGCGTCGTTACCGACCGCACCATCGACAGCCATATTAAGAACCTGCGACGCAAGCTGGAGTCGCTGGATGCCGAGCAGTCGTTTATCCGCGCGGTCTATGGCGTGGGGTATCGCTGGGAAGCCGACGCCTGCCGAATTGCTTAAACTCTCCTGCCCTTCAGGGCTCCGTGAGCCCTGGTAACTAGCAACTCTCCAAATATCGCTCATACTGTTTCTGACAATACTGTCGTCAATAACTGTTTGATATAAAACTTTTAATCAAGGAGTTCATATGGCTGGTTGGTTTGAATTAAGTAAGAGTAGCGATGATCAGTACCGCTTTGTTCTTAAAGCTGGGAACGGGGAAATAATCCTTACCAGTGAGCTTTACACTACAAAAGGCGCTGCAGAAAAAGGGATCGCATCTGTCCAGGCTAACAGCCCTCTGGATGAGCGTTATGAGAAAAAAACAGCGGCTAATGGCAAATTACATTTCAACCTGAAAGCTGCAAACCACCAGATTATTGGTAGCAGTCAACTGTATGCGAATGAACAGTCACGCGAGACCGGTATTGCTTCAGTTAAGACCAATGGTGCCAGTCAGACGATAAAAGATAAGACCTGATAATTACTCGCTCAGCCGGGTAACGCAACGCTGTCGCCCGGCGTTTTTCTTTACCTGACTTCCTCGCAGCGCTACAATGCCCGCCCTTAATATGGGGGCACTCCCCTAACCGCCTCATTGAGTGAGGCGAGTCTGACCTGTCATCAGAACGAGAAAATTATGTTTAAACCGGAACTCCTTTCCCCGGCGGGAACGCTGAAAAACATGCGTTACGCTTTCGCCTATGGCGCAGACGCTGTGTATGCGGGCCAACCGCGTTACTCACTGCGCGTACGCAACAACGAATTCAACCACGAAAACCTGCAGCTCGGCATTAATGAAGCTCATGAACTGGGTAAAAAATTCTATGTGGTGGTTAACATTGCCCCACACAATGCCAAGCTGAAGACCTTCATTCGTGATCTGAAACCGGTGGTGGAAATGGGGCCGGATGCACTGATCATGTCAGACCCTGGTCTGATTATGCTGGTGCGCGAAAACTTCCCTGACATGGACATTCACCTTTCAGTACAGGCTAACGCCGTAAACTGGGCGACGGTGAAATTCTGGAAGCAGATGGGGCTGACCCGCGTGATCCTCTCCCGCGAGCTGTCGCTGGAAGAAATCGAAGAGATCCGCACCCAGGTGCCGGATATGGAGCTTGAGATCTTCGTTCACGGTGCGCTGTGTATGGCCTACTCCGGCCGTTGCCTGCTTTCTGGCTATATCAACAAACGTGACCCTAACCAGGGTACCTGCACCAATGCCTGCCGCTGGGAATACAACGTGCAGGAAGGCAAAGAAGACGTGGTGGGCAATATCGTGCATAAGTACGAGCCTATCCCGGTACAAAACGTTGAGCCTACGCTGGGTATTGGCGCACCGACAGACAAAGTCTTTATGATCGAAGAAGCCCAGCGCCCGGGCGAGTACATGACCGCGTTCGAAGACGAACACGGCACTTACATCATGAATTCGAAGGATTTGCGTGCCATTGCCCACGTTGAACGTCTGACGCAGATGGGTGTGCATTCCCTGAAGATCGAAGGCCGCACCAAGTCATACTATTACTGTGCACGTACCGCGCAGGTCTATCGTAAAGCCATTGATGATGCCGCAGCCGGTAAACCGTTCGACCCGCAACTGCTGGAAACGCTGGAAGGTCTGGCGCATCGTGGTTACACCGAAGGATTCCTGCGCCGCCATACGCATGACGACTATCAGAACTACGAATACGGCTTCTCAGTTTCCGAGCGTCAGCAGTTTGTCGGCGAGTTTACCGGCGAACGTAAAGGTGAACTGGCAGCCGTACTGGTGAAAAACAAATTCACCGTCGGCGACAGCCTGGAGCTGATGACCCCACAGGGCAACATCAACTTTACCCTCGAACAGATGGAAAACGCGAAAGGCGAAGCGATGCCGGTTGCGCCGGGCGATGGTTACACCGTGTGGATGCCTGTACCGGAGGATATAGATCTGAATTATGCATTGTTGATGCGTAATTTTACCGGTGAGTCCACGCGCGACCCGCATGCTAAGTAGTTAATTACGGTTATTTTTCAGCGTTCGGAAGATTCTTAGAAATCGATCACATACCGTTTCGTTCATTAAGGGTATTATCCCCTCCGCTGAAAAACATAACCCATAAATGCTAGCTGTACCAGGAACCACCTCCTTAGCCTGCGTAATCTCCCTTACGCAGGCTTATTTTTTGCCTGCCGTTTAAACTCCCTGAATATCCCAATTCAAATCACTTTTATCAGGCGAAAAAAAACCGGGCATTACGCCCGGCTGATTAGGTGATTAAAGATTAATGTGCAGCTTCTGGCTTGTGCTTTTGCGCACTCTGGAAACCATAAGTCAGCTCATTTTTCTCTTTATCCAGCGCAACGGTCACCTGGCCACCATCCACCAGCGAACCGAACAGCAGTTCGTTAGCCAATGGTTTTTTCAGGTTATCCTGGACAACACGCGTCATTGGACGTGCGCCCATTGCGCGGTCGTAGCCTTTCTCTGCCAGCCAGTCACGTGCTTCCTGGCTCACTTCCAGAGAGACACCTTTCTGATCCAGCTGAACCTGAAGCTCGACGATAAACTTATCAACAACCTGATGAATCACCTCGGTAGAGAGATGATCAAACCAGATAATGTTGTCGAGGCGGTTACGGAATTCCGGCGTAAACACTTTTTTGATTTCGCCCATTGCATCAGTACTATTGTCCTGATGAATCAACCCAATCGATTTACGCTCAGTTTCACGCACACCGGCGTTGGTGGTCATGACCAGCACCACATTGCGGAAATCCGCTTTACGCCCGTTATTGTCGGTCAGCGTGCCGTTATCCATCACCTGCAACAGCAGGTTAAAGACATCCGGGTGTGCTTTTTCGATTTCATCCAGCAGCAGTACCGCATGCGGATGCTTAATAACAGCATCGGTCAGCAAACCGCCCTGGTCGAAACCGACATACCCCGGAGGCGCACCAATCAGGCGGCTGACGGTGTGGCGTTCCATATATTCGGACATATCAAAACGCAGCAGTTCAATACCGAGTGCTTTGGACAACTGCACCGTAACTTCGGTCTTACCGACGCCAGTTGGCCCGGCAAACAGGAACGAACCGACCGGTTTATGCTCGTGTCCCAGACCGGCACGGCTCATTTTGATCGCTTCAGTCAGCGCCTCAATGGCTTTATCCTGTCCGAATACCAGCATTTTCAGACGGTTGCCCAGGTTTTTCAGCGTGTCGCGATCGCTCTGCGAAACGCTCTTCTCCGGGATCCGCGCAATGCGGGCCACAACGGACTCGATATCCGCCACGTTGACGGTTTTCTTGCGCTTGCTGACCGGCATCAGACGCGCACGCGCGCCCGCCTCATCAATCACGTCAATCGCTTTATCCGGCAGATGACGATCGTTAATGTATTTCACCGCCAGTTCGACTGCTGCACGCACCGCTTTGGCGGTATAGCGGACGTCATGGTGCGCTTCGTATTTCGGCTTCAGACCGTTGATGATCTGCACGGTCTCTTCTACCGATGGCTCAGTGACATCGATTTTCTGGAAACGGCGCGCTAAGGCACGATCCTTTTCAAAGATATTGCTGAATTCCTGATAGGTTGTGGACCCTATCACACGAATCTTCCCGCTGGAGAGCAGCGGCTTGATCAGGTTAGCCGCATCCACCTGGCCGCCCGATGCCGCACCCGCACCAATAATGGTGTGGATCTCATCGATAAACAGAATGCTGTTAGTATCCTGTTCCAGCTGTTTCAACAGCGCCTTAAAGCGTTTTTCAAAATCACCGCGATATTTGGTGCCTGCCAGCAGCGAGCCGATATCCAGGGAGTAAAGAGTACAATCAGCCATAATTTCAGGCACATCACCCTGGACGATACGCCAGGCGAGACCTTCGGCAATGGCGGTTTTACCGACACCAGACTCTCCCACCAGCAGCGGGTTGTTTTTTCTGCGACGGCACAGTACCTGAATGGCGCGCTCCAGCTCTTTGTCCCGGCCAATGAGCGGATCAATTCCGCCCACTCGGGCAAGCTGGTTAAGGTTAGTCGTGAAGTTTTCCATACGGTCCTCCCCGCCAGCTTGCTCTTCGTTATTTGGCTGATTCCCAGAGTCAGAAGACTGGCTGGGTTCGTCTTTGCGCGTGCCATGAGAAATAAAATTCACCACATCAAGACGACTTACTTCATGCTTACGCAGCAGATAAGCCGCCTGAGATTCCTGCTCGCTGAAGATAGCGACCAGCACATTTGCGCCGGTAACTTCATTGCGCCCGGAGGACTGAACATGAAAGACCGCGCGTTGCAGTACACGCTGAAAACTCAACGTTGGCTGCGTGTCGCGCTCTTCCTCACTGGCAGGCAATACAGGTGTGGTCTGTTCAATGAAGGCTTCGAGTTCCTGACGGAGCGCCACCAGATCCACAGAACACGCTTCCAGCGCTTCGCGGGCCGATGGGTTACTGAGCAACGCCAGTAACAAGTGCTCGACGGTCATAAACTCATGTCGGTGCTCGCGCGCTCTGGCGAAAGCCATGTTTAAACTGAGTTCCAGTTCTTGATTGAGCATAGGCACCTCCCCCAATGTTTATGCCTGCATTCAGGCTTTTTCCAGCGTACACAGCAACGGATGCTCGTTCTCCCTCGCATATTTGTTCACCATCGCTACTTTGGTTTCAGCCACTTCGGCAGTGAACACACCGCAGATAGCTTTACCTTGATAGTGAACTGCAAGCATCAGTTGCGTTGCACGTTCTACATCATAAGAAAAGAATTTTTGTAACACGTCAATAACAAACTCCATCGGAGTGTAATCATCATTGACTAATATCACTTTATACATAGATGGCGGTTTTAGCGCGTCGCGCAATTTGTCTTCCGCCAGCAGATCGAAATCCAGCCAGTCGTTCGTCTTACCCATTGTCAGTCGTCATCTTCAGTTACGGTTTCCGGCAGAAAATCTTGCCGCTGACAAGCAGCCTATGCGCACAATCAATCTACCTCAAGTATTAGATAACTATCATCTATTAGTGCCATCCGCGACATCTGTCACATAACCGACAATAGCGTTAACTGCTTCAAATTTTGATGCATTTTTACCCTATTCCGTCTGTATGGCGCTTGACGCCCCGCCTGATTTCTCTAAATTGTAGTTTCGAGAGTTGGCGAGGTTTTGAACAGCCCCCACTCCGCCACCGGTTCATTCCATCTTACTTATATAAGATTTACGAAGGATGTCGAAGTATGGAAACGGGTACTGTTAAGTGGTTCAACAACGCCAAAGGGTTTGGTTTCATTTGCCCCGAAGGCGGCGGCGAAGATATTTTCGCCCATTACTCCACCATTCAGATGGATGGTTACAGAACGCTAAAAGCCGGACAGTCTGTCCAGTTTGATGTCCACCAGGGGCCAAAAGGCAATCATGCCAGTGTCATCGTGCCTGTCATTGAAGCAGAAGCTGTCGCATAGCTCTTCTGTCTCATTGTGTACATCCCGCAGTCAAAATGCCAGCCCTTGCGGCTGGCATTTTTATCTCTGTGGCATTATTCCCGCGCCAGAGCATCTACCGGATCCAGACGTGCCGCATTCCGCGCCGGTAGCCAGCCAAACAACACCCCGGTTGCAGTCGAACACAGGAAAGCCGTCAACAGCGCGACGGGTGAAAATCCAATTTCCCAGCCCGGCAGAAATAGCTGTAGCGTAAAGGCGATCAGCATCGACAGGCTAATGCCCAACGCGCCGCCAACCAGACACACCAACACTGCTTCAATTAAGAACTGTTGCAGCACGTCACTGGCGCGAGCGCCAACCGCCATACGAATGCCAATCTCACGCGTTCGTTCGGTTACCGAAACCAGCATAATATTCATCACGCCAATCCCACCGACCACCAGCGAAATCACCGCCACCAGCGTCAGGAAGAGTTGTAATGTACGTGTGGTCTTTTCGGCGGTTTTCAAGATACCGTCCATATTCCAAGTGAAGAAATCCTTCTTACCGTGGCGCAACGTCAACAGTCGGGTCAGTTGCTGTTCGGCCTGGGCACTGTCAAAACCATCCTTCACCCGCACGGTGATCGAGTTCAGCCACGACTGTCCCATTATGCGCCCGGACATAGTGCTGTAAGGCAGCCAGACACGCAGGATCTTGCTACTGCCAAACATCGACTGTTTCTCTTCTGCAACACCAATCACCGTGGCAGGCATATTCCCCACCAGCACGACCTCGCCAACAACTTTCGCTTTGTTGGGGAACAACTGACGACGGGTATTGCTGTCGAGCACCACCACCTGAGCACGCCCCGCCAGTTGCTCGGCGTTAAAGGTGGTCCCTTCGCTAAATGTCATGCCATAGACGTTGAAATAGTCGCCGCTAACGCCATTAGCACTGGCAGCAACATCGATGTTGCCATAGCGTAACCGCAGGTTCTTCGACACTGCAGGCGTTACTGAACTGACCCAGGGCTGCTTCTGTAGCGCCGTCAAATCGTCATACTTCAACGCCTGTTGATATTGCGGATCGTCGTCGCCGAAGTCTTTGCCAGGATAGATATCAATGGTGTTAGTACCAATAGCGCGAATATCTGCCAGTACCAGTTGTTTAGCCGCATCGCCTACCACCACGATCGACACCACCGAAGCAATACCGATGATGATCCCAAGCATGGTCAGTAGCGTTCGCATTTTATTCGCGGCCATTGCCAGCCAGGCCATGGTAAGCGCTTCACGAAAACCGCTGACAAATTGGCTCCAGCCGGATGCCGTTTTCACCGTTGGCTCCGCGATATCGCGTCCGCCAGAGGGTTTCTGTGGCGGTGGATTGCGCACAATCTCGCCGTCACGAATTTCAATGACCCGTTCGGCCTGCGCGGCGACCTGGCTGTCGTGAGTAACGATAATTACCGTATGCCCGCGATCGCGCAGCTGATGCAAAATCGCCATCACCTCTTCGCCGGAATGGCTATCCAGTGCACCGGTGGGTTCGTCGGCAAGAATAACCTGCCCCCCGTTCATCAGCGCACGCGCGATACTGACCCGCTGCTGCTGACCACCGGAGAGCTGGGAAGGTTGATAGTCAACCCGGTCACCCAACCCCAGCCGCTGGAGTAATTCCTGCGCACGCGCCAGGCGCTGCTTACGTTCAGTGCCAGCGTAGACCGCGGGTACCTCAACGTTTTGTGCGGCGGTTAAATGCGACAGCAGGTGATAGCGCTGGAAGATAAAACCAAAATGCTCACGACGGAGTTGCGCTAGCGCATCGCTATCCAGCGTAGAGACATCGCGTCCGGCAACGCGATACGTACCGCTGGTTGGCTTATCCAGACAGCCGAGAATGTTCATCAGCGTCGATTTACCCGAACCCGACGCCCCGACAATCGCCACCATTTCCCCGGCCTGAATGCTCAAGGATACGTCCTTCAACACCTCAACCTGGCCTTCACCTGACGGATAGCTGCGGCGGATATGGCTCAGCTCAAGCAATGCTGTCATTTTGCAGCTCCAGCGTTGCCCTCACCGGTAATGACTTCATCCCCCTCTTCCAGCCCTTTCACGATCTCCACATCGGTGTCATTACGCGCGCCGATAACCACTTCACGTTCGCGGGTTTCGCCGTTACGCAGCAGCCTGACGTTATAACGATTATTGCCAATAGGATCGCCCAGAGCCGACAGCGGGATGGTCAGGACATTTTTGACATCCGTGAGCTGGATATGGACCTGCGCGGTCATATCCAAACGCAGGATCCCTTTCGGGTTTGGAACTTCGAAGCGGGCATAGTAGAAAATCGCATCATTCACTTTCTCTGGCGTCGGAAGAACATCTTTGAGTTTACCTTCATAGCGTGTTTGCGGATCGCCCAGCACGGTAAACCAGG
This sequence comes from Citrobacter sp. C13, assembly GCF_014596815.2. Taxonomy (NCBI): domain Bacteria; kingdom Pseudomonadati; phylum Pseudomonadota; class Gammaproteobacteria; order Enterobacterales; family Enterobacteriaceae; genus Citrobacter; species Citrobacter sp. C13. The sequence goes on along the minus strand of NZ_CP115024.1, from coordinate 1,767,594 downwards.
CCTTTTGCCCTGGATGCAGGTGAATTACATCAGCCTCAGAAACCTGCGCTTTTACCAGCATGGTGCTCATATCCGCCAGCGTCAGAATATTAGGGGCCTGCTGGGCGGCAATAACGGTTTGCCCTTGCAGCGTAGTAATTTGCGTTACTTCGCCAGCCATTGGCGCAACGATGCGGGTGTAATCAAGGTTGGTTTTTGCCGTATCGAGTGAGGCCTGATTACGTTTAATTTGCGCGTCAATTGTGCCAATTTGCGCCTGTTTGACCGCCATTTCGGTGGCCGCCGTGTCGAGATCCTGCTGTGAAACAGCCTGGGTTTTCGCCAGCTGTTGTTGGCGGGAAAGAGTAACCCGCGCCAGCTTCCACTCAGCTTCGGCTTGTAAACGCTGGGCGCGCAATTCCATCAGCGTTGCTTCAACCTCTTTAATTTGGTTTTGCGCCTGTTCAGGATCGATAACGCCGAGCAACTGATCCTTTTTTACTTTATCGCCAATCGCAACCGACAGCGTTTTTAACTGCCCGCTGACCTGCGCCCCGACGTCAACTTTACGCAGCGCATCCAGCTTACCGGTAGCCAACACGCTTTGCTGCAGATCGCCAGGACGAACAATTAATGTTTGATACTGAGGTAAAGGCGCATTAAGCGTTCGCCAAAGTGCAATTACCGCCACAATAAGGATGATGGCGAACAGAAAATAGCGTTTTTTGATTTTTCCCTTGAGCTTCATAAATGTCCCAATTCCCCCAATACGTCCACCAGAGTGGAGTGCTAAACATCAACGTTAAATAAATCGCCGTTGAAAAGCGCAAGAATAACAGAGTTATTGATGAATGGTTAAGATCCGCTGTGCTGAAATTAGTACAAGGGTATCAATCGGATTTATATTATGAGCCAGCTAACTGAAAGCACTTTTCATTCTTCAAAACCAGTCACAAGTTTTAGCCTCTTTTGTAGCCTGATGACCGGACATTGGCGCCCCGGACAATTTTGGCATCAGCGTAGCTTTCGTCGTAAGTTTTTGTTGCGCTCAGCGCTTATGCCGCGATTAACGCGTGAATGGATGACCGAGTTGGCGCAATGGCCTGACCTTGATAGCATACTTGCACGCCAGCCACGATTGCCGGTTCGTTTGCATCGCGCCTATCTCGCGAAAAATCTTGACCACAAAACGAAACTGGATGCCGTGCGTTATCATTACAATGCTATCCGTAGCTTTTTTTCAGCCACTGAATTTAAGAATTATTTAAGTGAAGATGGATTACAACTAGCACAAATTGAGGGAAAAAATAGCGAAGTATTTAGCGTAATAATGACTTCATTCATCATACTGGATAAAGAAGGTGAAAGCACCATTCTGGTACGCAATTGCACTGGCGAGACTTTAGCGGAAATGACGTTTACGCTTTGCAATTATGAAGGGAGCAGTACACTGTTTATTGGCGGGTTACAGGGAGGCAGCCGATTACTGCCACATGAAGAAATTCAAAAAGCGACCAAATCATGCCATGGGATTTTCCCAAAACGTATTGTGATGGAAGCCATTTGCTGTTTTGCGGAACAATTAAATATCGAACAAATTCTGGCTGTAAGCAATGAACAGCATATTTTTCGCAGCCCGCGCTACGACGATAAAAACAAGGTAATCCTTTCCGACTACAACACTTTTTGGGAGTCGGTTGGCGGTGAGTGCGACAGCAACGGGTACTATCATATTCCGCGCACGCTGGCGCGAAAAAGCGAGGCGGATATTGCGAGCAAAAAACGCGCAGAATACCGCCGCCGCTATCAGCTACTGGACAGCATCCATTCGCAGCTGTCGTCGATGTTTCGCCACTAATCCGCTCTGCCGCGTGCCAGCCACAGCACGCGGGAAAACATTTTTCGCAGCAGCGTTGGCACCGCATCAACGCCCCGCCGCCCGGCTTCCATCGCCACCTCGATCGCCAGATCCGGTTTTGACGACCGATGAATCGCCTTGGAGATTATTTTGCGCATATTCATAGGCACGTTCTCCGGAATTTGCGCCACCCGGTGAAAGACGTCAGCAAACCCCTGGCGATACATAAAGTGTTCCATATCCAGCGCGGGGAGCATGGTCAAATGCTCGCGCTCTTCCTCTCTGTCGTCATTCAATAAGCTACGTACCGTGGCCGCGTACTTTTTCCCGGCTTCATCTCCATCGACCAGCACATGCCACTCTATTCCCATCCGGCGGGCGAATTTAACCAGCGGCTTAAGACCGGACTGGGCAAATTCAATGACTTTAATCCCTTCCGCATCAAAGTGGTGTCCGCACTGGCGGGCCAGTTCGTTAATCACCCAGGTTTCCGTTTCACCTTCTACCAGCAACCAGCAGCGGGCAAACAACGATGACGCACGATTAAAACGAATATGAAATGCGATTCGCCGACCATCTTCTGCACTGATCCCACCCGGCCCCAGCCGCCAGGCAGCGACGCGGGATGATTCACGTACCAGACGAACAACATGTTCAACAGGCGTAAGGGACAGCAGCTCACCGGAGTTGGTGGTCGCCACTCGCTGCAGAGGCAGTAAATTCAACAAGTGCCAGGCCACCGACAGCATGATGGGATGTAAACGCGTTTCTGGATCTTCCACCAGCAATAAAGGTCGGGCGTCTTTATCCAGCCTTAGCGTGCCTTTGGCCTGCAACAAGGTCGAAAACAGGCCCAACAGAATAACCCGGTGCGTACGTCCGCCGGGTTTATCAATCATGCGGTTAATAATGTCCAGATAGCGCCAGCTCCGTTGTTCGTTATTGGAGCGACGGCGCATCAGACGGTAGCGGGACTGGCCAGCCCCCTGCTCGGAAAAATAGTGCTCCAACAGCTGTACCATGGCCGATAAACCCTGACGGATCTGCCCGTCTGTCAGGTTTTGCGGCCGGGTAGCCAGCTCACGCGCCAGAAAATCCAGTTGGCGGGCGGTGACTTCGACATCCGCCGAATCTGGCACCGTACCGTTGCGGATCCGTCGCATAAATCGCGCGTCACGCAGACGCAGTACCGGCATCAGGCGCACGAGGTGTCGCGCCTGATCGTTAATGTCATCGAGAGGTAATGGATGGCCGTCGCCGTCAAGAAAACTGCGCAAGGTCAGAACGCTACCGTCATCCGCACACTCGCCTTCCAGGCGATAAAAAATGCGGTGATAGCCATCCTGGCACGGCGTCCAGCTGGCTTCCAGAGGACGATAGCGACGCACCCGGTGACGACCTGGTTGGGATTCACGAAACGTCAGGATAATGTGCAGGTGGTGTTCCCGGCCCTGTATATCACCCGGCGGGAACCAGAAATCCTCGCGGACAAAATGATACAGGTCTGACTCCGGCGACAGCAGCAGGGTCAAGGCATCCAGCAGACTGGATTTACCCCACGCGTTCTCCCCAATCAGCACGTTGCTCTGCTCCAGCATCAACGACAGACGGTTAATACCACGAAATCCAACAATCTCAACGCGTTCGAGAATCATATAGCCTCCGGAAATGCTAACTTTTTCCTTCAAGTTATCAGGAGTATAACGGCAAGCGGGCGCTCAGGACACCCGGTATGATCAGGAGGTTAGTAGCAGAAATTGAAAAATATAAGAATATTCTTCTTATGTTTTCCTCGGAATATTATTTCAGAACTCAATCATCACCTTTTCCTAATTGAACTATGCTTCATTCATCCAATATTCATAAAGGAATAACAACATATTGCCTTAAATCAAATTTTTTCATCAATTTAACTGGCGAAGGGATGATGTTTTTTTCTAAAATACCCGCTCTTTCATCATCGTCCCTTTTTAGCGATGAATTACCGGGCAAGGAACTCGAACCCGGAACTTTTAATTGAGGTGGTTATGTTCAGGAAATTAGCAGCTGAATTCTTCGGTACGTTTTGGCTCGTCTTTGGCGGGTGCGGTAGCGCAATACTGGCCGCAGCATTCCCGGAGTTGGGTATTGGATTTGCCGGTGTCGCGCTGGCATTCGGCCTGACAGTATTAACCATGGCATTCGCTGTGGGTCATATTTCCGGTGGACACTTTAACCCAGCGGTAACCTTCGGTTTATGGGCTGGCGGTCGCTTCCCGGCAAAAGACGTTATTGGTTACGTTATTGCTCAGGTTGTGGGCGGTATTGTTGCAGCTGCGGCCCTGTATCTTATTGCCAGCGGTAAAGCTGGTTTTGATGCAACGGCCAGTGGTTTTGCTTCGAACGGCTTTGGTGAACATTCTCCAGGCGGTTATTCCATGCTTTCTGCCGTCGTCATTGAAATTATTCTGACCGCAGGTTTCTTATTAGTGATCCACGGCGCGACCGATAAACATGCTCCGGCAGGTTTTGCACCTATCGCAATTGGTCTGGCGTTAACACTGATTCACTTGATCAGTATTCCGGTCACCAACACTTCCGTAAACCCGGCACGTAGTACCGCAGTCGCCATCTTCCAGGGCGGCTGGGCACTGCAACAATTGTGGTTCTTCTGGGTTATGCCGATCATCGGTGGGGTACTCGGCGGTCTTATTTACCGCACTCTGCTGGAAAAACGCGATTAATCGCTAACAAAAAGACCTGACTATTGTCAGGTCTTTTTTCTCCACGCTATATTTCCTTTTATTTGCAACTTTACTCCCCTCTTTGCATTGAGTAGTGTGTGCTAGCGCATTTCGTCTTACTTCTCAGCAAGGATCTGATTTTCATGTTTTCAGGGCTGTTAATCATTCTGGTTCCCCTTATTGTGGGCTACCTTATTCCGCTCCGGCACAGGACTGCATTACAACTTATCAATCGCCTGTTAAGCTGGATCGTCTACCTTATTCTCTTTTTTATGGGTATTAGCCTGGCGTTTCTGGATAATCTCGCCAGCAACCTGTTAGCCATTCTTCATTATTCTGCGGTCAGCGTGACAGTCATTATACTGTGTAATATTGCGGCGCTGTTCTGGCTGGAACGTTCGCTGCCCTGGAGACACAACCACAAGCAAGAAAAGCTCCCTTCGCGAATTGCAATGGCGCTTGAGTCGCTTCAGCTTTGCGGCGTCGTCGTCATCGGTTTCCTGCTCGGCCTCACTGGGCTTCCCATTCTGCAACATGCCACCGAAGCCAGCGAATATACGTTAATCTTTTTACTGTTCCTGGTGGGGATTCAACTGCGCAACAGCGGCATGACCTTAAAACAAATTGTGCTGAACCGTCGGGGGATGATCGTGGCCGTCGTCGTCGTCGCCAGTTCGATGCTGGCGGGGGTTATCAATGCCTTGATCCTCGGTCTACCGCTGAAAACCGCGCTGGCGATGGCATCAGGTTTTGGCTGGTATTCCCTATCCGGTATTCTGTTAACCGAATCATTCGGGCCCGTAATTGGTAGTGCCGCCTTCTTTAACGACCTGGCCCGTGAGCTGATCGCCATTATGTTGATTCCAGGAATGGTGGGCCGCAGCCGCTCTACCGCGCTGGGATTATGCGGCGCGACATCAATGGATTTCACCCTGCCCGTTTTACAACGCAGCGGCGGTCTGGAAATGGTCCCGGCAGCCATCGTCCACGGCTTTATTCTGAGTCTTTTAGTGCCTCTGCTGATGGCGTTTTTCTCCGCCTGACGCCCGGGCAAATACCTCTCTGGCGGTAGTCAGCTACCGCCAAAATTGCGCTAAATCAATCTCCCTGCAAGTAGTAGCAGAAATCCCTTTTATCCCTACGCGCACAGGCATAACCTTAAACATGTATATTAAATATAACTTTAAAAGGTGTGACCATGTTTTGTGTGCAATGTGAACAAACCATCCGTACTCCGGCAGGAAACGGCTGCTCTTACGCGCAGGGTATGTGCGGTAAAACGGCTGAAACCTCCGATTTGCAGGATCTGCTGATTGCTTCCCTACAAGGTCTGTCTGCATGGGCTGTTAAAGCACGTGAATACGGCATCATCGACCATGAGGTTGATAACTTTGCGCCGCGTGCGTTCTTCTCCACGCTGACTAACGTTAACTTCGATTCCCCGCGTATTGTTGGCTATGCCCGTGAAGCTATCGCCATGCGCGACGCCCTGAAAGCGCAATGCCTGAACATCGATGCGAATGCGGCGGTCGCCAACCCAATGGCCGATCTGCAACTGGTCAGCGACGATCTGGGCGACCTGCAACGTCAGGCCGCTGAATTTACCCCGAACAAAGACAAAGCAACCATCGGCGAGAACATTCTCGGCCTGCGCCTGCTGTGTCTGTACGGCCTGAAAGGTGCGGCAGCTTACATGGAGCACGCGCACGTTCTTGGTCAGTACGACAACGATATCTATGCTCAGTACCACAAAATCATGGCGTGGCTGGGTACCTGGCCTTCCGATATGAACGCTCTGTTGGAGTGTTCAATGGAAATCGGCCAGATGAACTTCAAAGTAATGAGCATTCTGGATGCCGGTGAAACCACCAAATACGGTCACCCGACCCCGACCCAGGTCAACGTAAAAGCAACCGAAGGTAAGTGCATCCTGATCTCCGGTCACGACCTGAAAGATCTGTACAACCTGCTGGAGCAGACCGAAGGTACCGGTGTTAACGTCTATACCCACGGTGAAATGCTGCCGGCACACGGCTACCCGGAACTGCGTAAGTTCAAACACCTGATCGGTAACTACGGCAGCGGTTGGCAGAACCAGCAGGTAGAGTTTGCCCGCTTCCCAGGTCCGATCGTCATGACCTCTAACTGCATCATCGACCCGACCGTTGGCGCGTACGACGACCGTATCTGGACCCGTAGCATCGTCGGTTGGCCGGGTGTCAGCCACCTCGAAGGCGACAACTTCGGTCCGGTTATCGCTCAGGCACAGCAGATGGCTGGCTTCCCGTACAGCGAAATCCCGCACCTGATCACCGTAGGTTTCGGTCGTCAGACCCTGCTGGGCGCTGCTGATACCCTGATCGACCTGGTGAGCCGCGAAAAACTGCGTCACATATTCCTGGTTGGCGGTTGTGACGGTGCACGTGGTGAACGTAACTACTTCACCGACTTCGCCACCAGCGTGCCGGATGACTGCCTGATCCTGACCCTTGCTTGCGGTAAATACCGTTTCAACAAACTGGAGTTCGGCGATATCGAAGGTCTGCCGCGTCTGGTGGATGCCGGTCAGTGTAACGATGCTTACTCTGCCATCATCCTGGCGGTAACCCTGGCTGAGAAACTGGGCTGTGGCGTGAACGATCTGCCGCTGTCTCTGGTGCTCTCCTGGTTCGAACAGAAAGCGATTGTTATTCTGCTGACCCTGCTGTCTCTGGGCGTGAAAAACATCGTCACTGGCCCGACTGCACCTGGTTTCTTCACACCGGATCTGCTGGCAGTTCTCAACGAGAAATTTGGTCTGCGTTCCGTGACCACCGTTGAAGAAGACATGAAGCAACTGCTGAGCGCGTAAGGAGTAAAGAATGACAATGCCAACTCATCAGTGCCCATGGCGGATGCAGGTTCACCACATCCATCAGGAAACGCCGGATGTATGGACAATTTCGTTGCTGTGCCACGATTATTATCCTTACCGCGCCGGGCAGTATGCACTGGTCAGCGTACGTAATTCAGCGGATACGCTGCGTGCTTACACCATTTCTTCAACGCCGGGCGTTAGCGAGTACATCACGTTGACCATCCGCCGGATTGACGATGGCGCAGGTTCACAGTGGCTAACCCGCGACGTGAAGCGCGGCGACTATATCTGGCTGTCGGATGCAATGGGTGAGTTCACCTGTGAAGATAAAGCGGAAGACAAGTTCCTGATGCTGGCCGCCGGCTGTGGTGTCACGCCAATCATGTCAATGCGTCGCTGGTTGGCAAAGTACCGCCCACAAGCGGATGTACAGGTAATCTTTAACGTTCGCTCGCCGCAAGATGTCATTTTTGCCGACGAGTGGCGCGAATATCCGGTGACATTAGTTGCTGAAAACAATGCCACAGAAGGTTTTGTTTCCGGCCGACTGACGACTGAACTGCTGAAAAGCGTACCGGATCTGACCTCGCGTACCGTGATGACCTGTGGCCCGGCACCGTATATGGATCTGGTCGAGAAAGAAGTCAAAGCGCTGGGCGTGACGCGCTTCTTTAAGGAGCAGTTCTTCACACCTGTTGCCGAAGCCGCCACCAGCGGTCTGAAGTTTACCAAGCTACAGCCGGCGAAAGAGTTCTACGCGCCGGTGGGCAGTACGCTGCTGGATGCGCTGGAAAGCAACAAAGTTCCGGTTGTCGCCGCATGCCGTGCAGGCGTTTGCGGCTGCTGCAAAACCAAAGTGGTTGACGGTAACTACACGGTCAGCAGCACCATGACGCTGACCGACGCAGAAATCGCTGAAGGTTATGTGCTGGCTTGTTCCTGTCATCCGCAGGGTGATTTAGTGCTGGCGTAATTGGCCGGTATCTGATGTACAAAAGGCTGCCTGGCTGTACCGGGTGGCCTTTTTTTATGCTGTCAGGCGTTGAAAAATTCTGATGTTTTCACTCTCCCCGCAAATTATCGACCACACTTACCCTGCGCAGATTAAACATAATCCCCGACTAGCACGTCGAACTTTCTACAAGGATCCTCATGAAAAAAGTGGCCATTGTCGGCGTCGGTCCCACCGGGATTTATACGTTTCATGCCCTGGTTGAGCGCGGTGAACCGCTGGAAATAGTGCTTTATGAACAAGCTGAAGAGGCGGGCGTTGGCATGCCTTACAATAGCGATAACAACGCAGACCACATGCTGGCAAATATAGCCAGCATTGAGATCCCGCCGATCTATATCAGTTATCTGACGTGGCTTCAGAATCAAAGTGATGAATATCTGGCTCAGTTTCAGATTGAACGCGCGTCTTTGCATGAGCGGCAATTTTTGCCCCGCGTGATCCTCGGCGACTATTATCGCGATCGTTTCTTAGCCATTGTCGAGAAAGTGCAACAAGCCGGTTTCACGATTCGCGTACATGAATCAAGCGAAGTCACCGACCTGCGAGCAGACCCGAATGGGGTTTCTTTGTGGATCAACCACGCGTCACAGCCCGTTGAGGTGGATTTCGCCGCTATCGCCACTGGTCATCTGTGGCCTGAAACGGATGCTCAGGCACGCAAATTTTTCCCCAGTCCGTGGACCGGTCTGATGGACGCGCAGATTGGTGCTTGCCGGGTAGGGATTCTGGGCACCTCGTTAAGTGCTATCGACGCCGCGATGGCTGTGGCCAGTCAGCATGGCACCTTCACTACCAATACCGACCATTCACTGCAATTCACACCTACATCCGACAGTCAAAACCTGAAACTGACCCTGATGTCGCGCAGCGGGGTACTGCCTGAAGCGGATTTTTACTGCCCCCTTCCGTATGAATCGCTGAATATCGCGACGCCAGAAGCGATTGAAGATGCCATTGCCCATGGCCAAAACGGATTACTGGACCGCATCTTTCAGCTTATGGCGCAACAACTGCAAGACGCAGCGCCAGGCTGGTGCCAACAGGTGGCGCTTGCGACGCTTAACGCCGACACGTTCCCCGAAGTCTATTTCGCCGACAGGCTCAGACATGACCCTTTTGACTGGGCGAGACGTAACCTGGTAGAAGTTGAGCGCAACAAGCAAAAACAACATACCGTCGCCTGGCGCTATACCTTGCTGCGCCTGCACGAGGTTATCGAGGAGATAGTCCCTCATCTTGATACCCGCGACGAAAAACGTTTCAGGTGCGGACTGGCGCGGGTATTTATTGATAACTATGCGGCAATCCCGTCAGAGTCAGTTCGCCGAATGCTGGCGCTGCACGAAGCCGGGCTGATTGAGATCCTCGCGCTTGGCACAGATTATGAGCGTATGAATGAACAGGAAATGACGGTAATTTCCCACCACGGTCAGCGCAGCGAATTTGATGTGTTTATTGACGCCCGAGGACAACGGGCATTGCAGAGCAAAGATATCCCATTCCCAACGCTACGCGATCAACTGCTGGCCTGTGGCGATGAGATCCCGGATGTCGGCGAAGATTACACGCTGCAAGCGCCGGAAAACGCCCGCAATCGCATCGCTTTTGGCGGGCTGCCGTGGTTGATGCACGATCGTCCGTTTATTCAGGGATTAGTGGTCAGCGCTGAAATAGGCGCCGCGATGGCAAGGGCATTGACGCAGCGAGCGCTGAGACGTCGGCACAAACTATGGAACAGTGACGACATAGATTAGCGACAGATTGAACGACGAGGCGGAGCAATGCTACGCTTTCCCGCCTCGGTATTGACTCTCAGATGGTAACTATCGCCAGGCTGAATTTCCGGCAACGGAGTAACGCCCCGCCCCCAAAAACGCCACGGCCAGCGCGCCGATGAAGAAATAAACCAGACTTTCAATCGCCCATGCACCGGTTTTATCCAGTGTCCAGGTTTCACCCATCCCGACCATCAGCCATGCCACAACCATCGTAAACGCCAGCCCCAACGCCGCCGGACGCGTCAGGATGCCAAGAATAATCAGGCACGGTGCCACGACCTCTCCCAACAGAACGCCATAAGCAATAAAGCCAGGGAAACCTTTCGCGATCAACATACCGCTGATGCCATCAATACCCGCAAAGAGTTTATGCAGCCCATGAAACAGCATCAGCCCACCGACGGCAAAGCGTAACAATAACTTGCCAAAATCTTCGTGAGTCAATACTCGGTTAACTGAATTTAATAGTTTTATAACCATTTGAATTTATTCCTTGTTTCACCATGTCCAATAACAAACTACGCTTAATACAGGTTAAATGAAACCTGCCGGAAATAAGGGGGAAATGAGAAGCATAACTATTATCTTGATCTAAACTTGTAACCGGTATCACATTAGAGGAGAAGGAAAACCATGAAACAAACGGTTGCCGCTTTTATTGCTAAAACACTCGAACAGGCTGGCGTAAAACGTATTTGGGGTGTAACGGGTGACTCGCTAAATGGTCTGAGTGACAGTCTGAATCGTATGGGAACAATTGACTGGATGCCAACCCGTCATGAAGAGGTTGCAGCCTTCGCCGCGGGCGCTGAAGCGCAGTTAACGGGCGAGCTGGCTGTCTGTGCAGGCTCGTGTGGGCCAGGCAACCTGCACCTGATTAATGGGCTGTTTGATTGTCACCGTAACCACGTTCCGGTACTGGCAATCGCCGCACATATTCCCTCCAGTGAAATAGGCAGCGGTTATTTTCAGGAGACCCACCCGCAAGAGTTGTTCCGTGAATGTAGCCACTATTGCGAGCTGGTTTCCAGCCCAGAACAGATCCCACAGGTGCTGGCAATTGCCATGCGTAAGGCGGTGCTCAACCGTGGCGTTTCCGTGGTGGTTTTACCTGGTGATGTGGCGCTAAAGCCTGCGCCTGAAAGCGCCACCACGCACTGGTATCATGCGCCGCTCCCGGTGGTGACTCCACAAGAAGAAGAGCTGAAAAAACTGGCGCAACTGCTGCGCTACTCCAGCAATATCGCCCTGATGTGCGGCAGCGGCTGCGCTGGTGCGCATAAAGAACTGGTTGAGTTTGCGGCTAAAATTAAAGCGCCGATTGTTCACGCCCTGCGTGGTAAAGAGCATGTTGAGTACGATAACCCCTATGACGTGGGTATGACCGGGCTGATTGGCTTTTCATCCGGCTTCCATACCATGATGAATGCCGACACGCTGATCCTGCTCGGTACCCAGTTCCCTTATCGCCCGTTCTACCCCACCGACGCCAAAATTATTCAGATTGATATCAATCCGGCGAGTATTGGCGCGCACAGTAAAGTTGATATGGCGCTGGTAGGCGATATTAAATCCACGTTACGGGCCCTACTGCCTCTGGTGGAAGAGAAAACCGAGCGGCAGTTCCTGGACAAAGCGCTGGAGCACTATCGCGAGGCGCGCAAAGGGCTGGATGATTTAGCCAAACCCAGCGATAAAGCCATTCACCCGCAATATCTGGCGCAGCAGATCAGCCACTTTGCCGCTGACGATGCCATCTTTACCTGCGACGTTGGCACGCCAACGGTGTGGGCAGCACGCTATCTGAAAATGAACGGCAAACGTCGCCTGCTCGGATCGTTTAACCACGGGTCGATGGCGAATGCCATGCCGCAGGCACTCGGCGCACAAGCCACAGAACCAGGACGCCAGGTTGTGGCAATGTGCGGTGACGGCGGCTTTAGCATGCTGATGGGAGACTTTCTGTCGGTTGTCCAGATGAAGCTGCCGGTGAAGATTATTGTCTTCAACAACAGCGTGCTGGGATTTGTCGCAATGGAGATGAAAGCGGGCGGTTATCTGACCGACGGCACCGAACTGCACGACACCAACTTCGCGCGGATTGCCGAAGCCTGCGGCATTACAGGCATTCGCGTGGAAAAATCCTCAGAGGTTGATGAAGCGCTACAAAGGGCGATGTCGATTGACGGCCCGGTGCTGGTCGATGTAGTCGTGGCGAAAGAAGAGCTGGCGATCCCGCCGCAGATCAAACTCGAACAGGCCAAAGGTTTTAGCCTGTATATGCTGCGCGCAATCATCAGCGGACGCGGTGATGAAGTGATCGAACTGGCGAAAACGAACTGGCTCAGGTAAAACATCCTTATTAAATCACACACAAAATCATTCATGATGCATCTAGGCGGCTAGCCCGAAAATCCCCAGGAGCATAGGTATACTATGTGACTGGGGTTTAAGGGTGCGGCCAACGCCGAAGCAGCTTGAAGGATGAAGTGTAATAAGGAGACACCATGATTGATTTACGCAGTGATACCGTCACTCGGCCGAGTCGCGCCATGCTGGAAGAGATGATGGCAGCCCCGGTCGGGGATGACGTGTATGGAGACGACCCTACCGTTAACGCCCTCCAGCAATACGCCGCAGAGCTTTCTGGTAAAGAAGCCGCTATTTTCTTACCTACCGGTACTCAGGCTAACCTGGTGGCGCTGCTCAGCCATTGTCAGCGTGGCGAAGAGTACATTGCCGGTCAGGGTGCGCATAACTATCTCTACGAAGCGGGTGGCGCAGCGGTGCTCGGTAGCATTCAACCACAACCTATCGACGCCGCACCGGATGGCTCCCTGCCTCTGGACAAGGTAGCAGCGAAAATCAAAGCGGACGATATCCATTTTGCCCGCACCCGCTTGCTCAGTCTGGAAAATACCCATAACGGCAAAGTGCTGCCGCGTGAGTATCTGAAAGACGCCTGGGAATTCACCCGTGAGCGTAATCTTGCATTGCACGTCGACGGCGCACGTATTTTTAACGCCATCGTCGCCTACGGCTGTGAACTTAAAGATGTCACGCAATATTGTGATTCGTTCACCATTTGCCTCTCCAAAGGTCTGGGAACGCCGGTTGGTTCACTGCTGGTCGGCAGCCACGAGTACATCAAACGCGCTATTCGCTGGCGTAAAATGACCGGCGGCGGAATGCGTCAGGCCGGTATTCTGGCAGCGGCGGGACTGTATGCGCTGAAAAATAACGTGGCGCGGTTACAGGAAGATCACGACAACGCCGCCTGGATGGCGGAGCAACTGCGCGAAGCAGGGGCGGACGTCATGCGCCACGACACCAACATGCTGTTTGTTCGCGTTGGCGAAGAGCACGCTGCCGCGCTGGGTGAGTATATGAAAACGCAAGGTGTGCTGATTAACGCCTCCCCGATTGTGCGCCTGGTGATGCATCTGGACGTATCACGTGAACAACTTGCTGAAGTCGTCGCCCACTGGCGCGCTTTTTTAACCCAATAAGGAGATGGGCGTGCCGCAACGGATTTTGGTTCTTGGCGCCAGTGGCTACATTGGTCAGCATTTGGTACAGGCGCTCAGTCAGCAAGGGCATCAGGTGTTGGCTGCGGCACGTCGCATTGAACGGCTGGAAAAGCAGCAACTGCCCAATGTCAGTTGCCACAAGGTCGATTTGAATTGGCCAGAAAACCTCACCCCGCTGCTGACGGGTGTTGATACGGTTTATTATCTGGTTCATGGTATGGGCGAAGGCGGTGATTTTATCGCCCACGAACGTCAGGTGGCGATGAACGTGCGCGATGCGCTGCGTAATACGCCAGTTAAACAGCTTATTTTCCTGAGCTCATTGCAGGCTCCCCGGCATGAACAATCCGATCATCTGCGTGCGCGACAGATAACCGCAGACACCCTGCGCGAGTCAGGCGTGCCAATGACGGAATTGCGCGCGGGCATTATCGTGGGAGCGGGTTCCGCTGCCTTTGAAGTCATGCGCGATATGGTTTACAACCTGCCGGTTCTCACCCCTCCACGCTGGGTACGCTCGCGTACCACACCTATCGCGCTGGAGAATTTAATGTACTACCTGGTGGCGTTGCTGGATCATCCCACACAGCATCACCGCGTCCTCGAAGCCGCCGGGCCGCAGGTGTTGAGCTATCAGGAACAGTTCGAGCATTTTATGGCGGTCAGCGGTAAACATCGCCTGCTCATCCCCATCCCCTTCCCTACCCGCTTGATTTCGGTCTGGTTTTTGAACGTCATTACGTCAGTGCCGCCGACCACGGCCAAAGCGCTGATCCAGGGCTTAAAACACGACCTGCTGGCTGATGACACCGAATTACGTGCGCTGATCCCGCAAAAGCTGATTGCCTTTGATGACGCGGTGCGCAGCACCTTGAAGGAAGAAGAGAAGCTGGTCAACTCCAGCGACTGGGGTTACGACGCACAGGCGTTTGCCCGCTGGCGTCCAGAATATGGCTATTTTGCTAAACAAGCTGGCTTTAGCGTTGAAACCTCCGCCAGCAAAAAGGCTCTGTGGCAGGTTGTGAATCGACTCGGCGGCAAAGAAGGCTATTTCTTTGGCAATATTCTATGGAAGACGCGCGCGGCGTTGGACCTGCTGGTCGGCCATAAGCTGGCAAAAGGTCGTCCCAAACACCCACTATTGCAAGTTGGCGATACCGTTGATAGCTGGAAAGTCATCATCGTTGAGCCGGAGAAACAGCTGACACTGCTGTTTGGGATGAAAGCGCCGGGACTGGGTCGTCTGAGCTTCACACTGGAAGATAAAGGTGACCACCGACGCATTGATGTACGCGCGTGGTGGCATCCGCACGGTATGCCTGGCCTCTTCTACTGGCTGTTGATGATCCCCGCCCACCTGTTCATTTTCAGGGGGATGGCGAAGCGTATAGCCAAACTTGCAGAACAAATCACAGACTAATGATAAAAAGAGCCTGTATTCTTTCATGTTTCCCATTGCATACAGGCGTAATTCACGGAAGAATGCGCACGACGTTTTTTAAACACAGTGGATTGATATGAAGGTACTGGTTACCGGAGCCACCAGCGGCTTGGGCCGAAACGCGGTTGAGTTTTTATGCAGCAAAGGCGTCAGCGTCAGAGCCACCGGTCGCAACGAAGCGATGGGCAAGCTGCTGGAGAAAATGGGCGCAGAATTTGTGCATGCGGATTTGACCGAGCTGGTTTCTTCGCAGGCAAAAGTGATGCTTGCCAGCATTGACACGCTGTGGCACTGCTCCAGCTTCACCTCTCCATGGGGAACTCAGGAAGCTTTTGATCTGGCCAACGTTCGTGCTACCCGCCGTCTGGGCGAGTGGGCCGTAGCCTGGGGCGTACGTAACTTTATTCATATCTCCTCTCCGTCGCTGTATTTTGATTATCACCATCATCGCGATATCAAAGAAGACTTCCGTCCCCATCGCTTCGCCAATGAATTCGCCCGCAGCAAAGCGGCTGGAGAAGAGGTGATTGCGCTGCTCGCCCAGGCCAATCCGCAGACTCGCTTTACTGTCTTGCGCCCGCAAAGCTTGTTCGGACCTCACGATAAAGTCTTTATTCCCCGCCTCGCCCATATGATGTACCACTACGGCAGTATCCTGTTGCCGCACGGCGGGAGTGCGCTGGTGGATATGACCTATTACGAGAACGCAGTTCACGCGATGTGGCTGGCGAGTCAGGAAGCCTGCGATAAGCTGCCGTCGGGTCGTGCGTACAATATAACCAACGGTGAACATCGCACCCTGCGCAGTATTGTGCAGAAACTTATCGACGAGCTGAATATTGACTGCCGTATCCGCTCCGTGCCCTACCCGATGCTGGACATGATTGCCCGCAGCATGGAGCGCTTAGGCAATAAATCGGCGAAAGAGCCAAAGCTTACGCATTACGGCGTTTCGAAGCTAAATTTTGACTTTACGCTGGATACCAGCCGCGCTCAGGAAGAGTTAGGTTATCAGCCCGTTGTGACGCTGGATGAAGGGATTGAGCGTACCGCGGCCTGGCTGCGCGACCACGGTAAGCTGCCGCGTTAGGCTGATATCCATTGCAGGGTGGCGGCACAAGCGCCACAAATACCTGCCAAATTAACCGTAGGCCTGATAAGCGAAGCGCCATCAGGCATTGGTGTCTGCGTTAACCCTGCCCGTATTTCTCCAGTAACGCTTCGGCAATCGCCTGCGTTTCCGCGTCCGCCACGCCATTCCACAACGTCGGGCGGAAGTGCATCTGGAACGCCATAATCACCCGCTGCTGTTCACGCGGCGTCATCTCGGGTTTTACCTCATAGCCATAGCGTGACAGTAGATCGAGCAATGACGCGGTTTCTACCGGCGAATGGGGCGCTTGTCCAGCGAGATAAAATGCCACACGCTGAGCATCCGGCCATGCGCCAATGCCCTGAACGGCCAGTGCTTGCCACGGAAACAGCGGACCGGGATCGTCCTTACGCTGCGGCGCAATGTCTGCATGAGCCACCACGTTTTGCGGTTTTATGTCGTAGCGGGCGATGATATCTTTCGCCAATGGGACTAACGCCTGAATCTGCGCGGGCTCAAACGGCGCAAAATACTTGCTGCCCGCTGATTTTTGCCAGCCGCGGTTTTCCAGCTCAATGCCAATTGAGGTATCGTTAATACGCGTAGCGCCGCGCCAGAAGCTAATCCCCGCATGCCAGGCCAGATCTTTTTCCGGCACCAGTTGCCAGATACGCGGCTTACCATGGTAAAGCGGCGGCACTGCTGGGATCAAATAGTGCGAACTGACGTTTTTATCGGTCAGCGTAGCCAGAGAAGAGTCAAAATCATCGGCCGTGTAATGGATAACCAGCACTTTAATGCGCGGATAAGCAGCCTGTGCCTGTCGGCGGGTATCTAACTGATACCCGTCTTTGTCGACAATCCCTTTTTCGCCAGCACATCCCACCAGCAACAGCGTAAATGCCAGCAGACACAACAGACGTTTCATCGGCGAGTTTTCACCGCGGTACCGCTGACGCTCACCATCAGCATGCTACCGTCTTTGCCTACGGTTTCGTAATCGATATCGATACCGACCACCGCATCAGCACCCAGCGCTTTCGCCTGTTCGCCCAGCTCCTGAAAAGCAATTTCACGCGCTTTACGCAGCTCTTTTTCATACGCGCCGGAGCGACCACCGACAATATCGCGAATGCCGGCGAAGAAATCGCGGAAGATATTCGCGCCTAAAATGGCTTCACCGGTAACAACACCGCAGTATTCCACGATGCTCTGTCCTTCCAGCGTAGGGGTTGTCGAAAACTGCATGGTTAATCTCCTTTTTGCGCTAAGAGCACGATCTCAAAAGCATTATCGAACCGATCCACTATCATTGAAAGGATATATTCTATCAACGTAGAACACTAATCATAGAAAGCTAATAAGGAAATCATTATGCGCTACTCGAAACTCTCTCTGCTGGTTCCCTGTGCACTTCTTCTCAGCGCCTGTACTACCGTGACGCCGGTCTATAAAGATAACGGCACACGTAGTGGTTCATGCATAGAAGGTGGGCCAGACAGCGTGGCTCAACAATTCTATGATTACCGTATTCAGCATCGAAACAATGACATTACCGCCCTTCGTCCGTACCTGAGCGACAATCTGGCTAAACTGCTGACCGACGCCAGCCGCGATAATGCACACCGCGACCTGTTTAACAGCGATCCGTTCTCCAGTCGCGCTACGTTACCAGACAGCGCCAGTGTCGCTAGCGCATCGACTATTCCGAATAGTGATGCACGCAACATTCCACTGCGCGTAGAGCTGAAACAGGGTGACCAAAGCTGGCGTGATGAAGTGCTGATGATCCGTGAAGGTCAGTGCTGGGTCGTTGATGATGTACGCTATCTGGGCGGCAGCGTACACGCGCCAGCCGGGACGTTGCGCCAGTCTGTCGAAAACCGCTAACCGCCCCATTCACCCGCTTAAATCATAACCCCCATAAATTGTCTGGCATTCTGCATAGAATGCCGACAATTATTCTTACCCACTGGTGACCTCGCTATTTTGTGCTATGTTTAGAGAAGAATGCGGTTTGCATTTAACTTTTAACGCATAAATATTGCATAACTATTCTGTCAAAGGTAGTATCTGCGGCTTCAATAGCTATCAGACTGCCAGTATCGAGTGTCAATGAGTATTCAATTAAACGGCATTAACTGCTTCTACGGCGCACATCAGGCGCTGTTCGATATCACGCTGGATTGCCCTCAGGGTGAAACACTGGTGTTACTTGGCCCAAGTGGAGCCGGGAAAAGCTCGCTGCTGCGCGTACTCAACCTGCTTGAGATGCCGCGCTCGGGCACGCTCTCTATTGCGGGCAACCGTTTCGACTTCACGAAGACCCCGTCAGATAAAGCCATTCGGGATCTGCGTCAGAACGTGGGCATGGTCTTTCAGCAATATAATCTCTGGCCGCATCTCACGGTGGTGCAGAACCTGATTGAAGCGCCCTGCCGCGTACTGGGTCTGACAAAAGAGCAAGCGATGGCGCGCGCCGAGAAACTGCTGGAACGTCTGCGCCTCAAGCCTTACAGCGATCGTTACCCATTACATCTTTCCGGTGGCCAGCAACAGCGTGTAGCCATTGCCCGCGCGTTGATGATGGAGCCGCAGGTGCTGCTGTTTGATGAACCGACCGCCGCGCTTGACCCGGAAATTACCGCCCAAATCGTCAGCATCATTCGCGAACTGGCGGAAACCAATATTACTCAGGTGATCGTCACCCACGAAGTGGAAGTTGCACGTAAAACGGCCAGTCGTGTGGTGTATATGGAAAACGGTCACATCGTCGAGTTTGGGGATGCGAGCTGCTTTGCCAACCCGCAAACCGAAGCGTTTAAAAACTATCTTTCTCACTAAGATTCGGGACAATACAATGAAAAAAGTTCTGATTGCCGCGCTAATCGCAGGTTTTAGTCTTTCCGCTACCGCAGCCCAAACCATTCGTTTCGCCACCGAAGCGTCTTATCCTCCGTTTGAATCTATCGATGCGAATAACAAGATCGTAGGTTTTGACGTTGATCTGGCAAACGCGCTGTGTAAAGAGATTGACGCTACTTGTACCTTCACCAATCAGGCCTTCGACAGCCTGATTCCGAGCCTGAAATTCCGTCGTTTTGACGCGGTGATGGCCGGTATGGACATCACGCCTGAGCGTGAAAAACAGGTGCTGTTCACCACCCCTTACTACGACAACTCTGCGCTGTTTGTGGGCCAGCAGGGTAAATACACCAGCATCGACCAGCTGAAAGGTAAAAAAGTCGGCGTTCAAAACGGTACCACGCACCAGAAATTCATCATGGATAAACATCCGGAAGTGACCACTGTGCCGTATGACAGCTACCAGAATGCCAAACTCGATCTGCAAAACGGTCGTATTGACGGCGTCTTTGGTGATACCGCAGTAGTAACCGAGTGGCTGAAAGACAATCCTAAGCTTGCCGCGGTTGGTGACAAAGTCACGGATAAAGATTACTTCGGTACAGGTCTGGGCATCGCGGTACGCCAGGGCAATACCGAGCTGCAGCAGAAATTTAACGCTGCGCTGGAAAAAGTGAAGAAAGATGGGACTTACGAGACCATCTACAACAAATGGTTCCAGAAGTAATATTTGATGAATGAATTTTTTCCTTTAGCAAGCGCCGCCGGGATGACCGTCGGCCTTGCCGTTTGTGCGCTGATCATTGGCCTTGCACTCGCCATGTTTTTTGCCGTCTGGGAGTCAGTAAAATGGCGCCCGGTGGCATGGGCGGGCTCGGCCCTGGTCACCATCCTGCGCGGTCTGCCAGAAATCCTGGTGGTTCTGTTTATCTATTTCGGTTCCTCACAATTGCTGCTGACGCTGGCCGATGGCTTTACGATCAATCTCGGGTTTGTACAAATCCCGGTTCAGATGCAGATCGAAAACTTCGACGTCAGCCCGTTCCTGTGCGGTGTCATTGCACTGTCATTATTGTACGCCGCTTACGCGTCGCAAACGCTGCGTGGCGCGCTGAAGGCCGTGCCACTCGGACAATGGGAATCAGGTCAGGCGTTGGGTTTGTCTAAAGCCGCGATCTTCTTTCGTCTGGTGATGCCGCAGATGTGGCGTCATGCCTTACCGGGACTGGGTAACCAGTGGCTGGTATTGCTGAAAGATACCGCGCTGGTCAGCCTTATCAGCGTGAACGATCTGATGTTGCAAACCAAGAGTATTGCCACCCGCACCCAGGAGCCGTTTACCTGGTACATTGTGGCGGCCGCTATTTACCTGGTGATTACGCTGGTGAGTCAGTACATTCTCAAACGCATTGACCTGCGCGCGACACGTTTTGAGCGGAGACCAGGCTGATGCTTGAGTATTTACCTGAATTGTTGAAAGGGCTGCATACCAGCCTGACGCTGACGGTCGCCTCCATCGTGGTTGCTCTGGTGCTGGCGCTAATCTTCACCGTCATCCTGACGCTGAAAACGCCGGTGCTGGTGTGGCTGGTACGCGCGTATATCACGCTGTTTACCGGTACACCGCTGCTGGTGCAAATCTTCCTGATCTACTACGGACCAGGGCAGTTTCCGGCATTGCAAGAATATCCGGTACTGTGGCATCTGCTCTCTGAACCCTGGTTATGCGCCTTAATTGCGCTGTCGTTAAACAGTGCGGCCTACACTACGCAACTGTTCTATGGCGCTATTCGTGCAATCCCGGAAGGCCAGTGGCAGTCCTGCGGAGCGTTAGGGATGAGCAAAAAGGATACGCTGGCGATTCTGTTGCCGTATGCCTTTAAACGCGCCCTCTCCTCGTATTCCAACGAAGTGGTGCTGGTATTTAAAAGTACCTCACTGGCTTACACTATCACGCTGATGGAAGTCATGGGCTATAGCCAGCTGCTGTACGGTCGTACTTATGACGTTATGGTCTTCGGTGCCGCGGGTGTGATTTACCTGATCGTCAACGGCTTGCTGACGCTGATGATGCGCTTAATCGAACGTAAAGCGCTGGCGTTTGAACACCGGAATTAAGCATATGCCTGATGGCGCTACGCTTATCAGGCCTACGGTTCATGCACCTTTTGTAGGCCGGATAAGGTGCTAGCACCGCCATCCGGCAAATATGCATAAAGCAAAATAATGAAGACGGACAACAACCTAAATTGGCCGTCTTTTTTTAAACCAGCAAAAATACTTAATCATTTTTATTGCATATAAATTCATTAGATGGCATTGTTACTCCACGCCGCAGACACGGTAATAATCATAAGATTGACAGACGGGAGTTCCACCATGAAAAAGTTAGTACTGGCCGCATTACTTGCTACTTTCGCCGCTGGCGCCTCAGCTGCTGATAAAATTAGTTTCGGTGTATCAGCCACATATCCGCCATTTGAATCACTGGACGCAAGCAATAAAATTGTCGGTTTTGACATCGACCTGGCAACGGCGCTGTGCAAACAAATGCAGGCAGAATGTACTTTCACCAATCACGCTTTCGACAGCCTGATCCCCGCGCTGAAATTCAAGAAATATGATGCGGTAATTTCCGGAATGGATATCACACCTGAACGTAGCAAGCAGGTTGCATTTACTCAGCCTTACTATGCTAACTCCGCACTGGTTATTGCCAAAAAAGATACCTATAAAACCTTTGCCGATCTGAAAGGAAAACGCATCGGTATGGAAAACGGCACCACGCACCAGAAATACCTGCAGGACAAACATCCTGAAGTGAAAACCGTGGCCTACGATAGCTATCAGAATGCGATTATCGACCTGAAAAATGGCCGTATTGATGGCGTATTTGGCGATACCGCTGTGGTTAACGAATGGCTGAAAACCAACCCGCAGTTAGGCGTTGCCACTGACAAAGTAACCGATCCGCAATACTTCGGTACTGGCCTTGGCATCGCGGTTCGCCCGGATAACAAAGCCCTGCTGGAAAAACTGAACAGCGCGCTGGCGGCAATCAAAGCTGACGGCACATACCAGAAAATCAGCGATCAGTGGTTCCCGCAGTAACGTCTGCCCAATCTGAAAAGCCGCGCTCTGCGGCTTTTTTATCTCTTCGCCTGCGCTTTCAGTCAGTTCTTACGCCATAAACGCTTTCCTGGCATACACTTGTTAAAACGAAAAAAAGTGAGGCAAACGGATGATAGCGTTCCCTGCCAGTTTACTGATCCTCAATGGAAAAAGTGCTGATAATCTCCCCCTGCGTGATGCCATTGCGAAGCTTCGCGATGAAGGCGTGGAAATCCATGTTCGCGTGACCTGGGAAAAAGGCGATGCCCAACGCTACGTTGATGAAGCTCGTCAGCTAGGCGTTGCTACGGTGATAGCCGGCGGCGGTGACGGCACCATCAACGAAGTTTCGACAGCGCTGATTCAGTCGCAGGGTGGCAATATTCCAGCGCTGGGTATTTTACCGTTGGGAACGGCGAATGACTTTGCCACCAGCGTTGGTATACCCGACGACCTTGATAAGGCGTTAAAGCTGGCTATCGCTGCAAATGCGACTGCGATCGATATGGTGCAGGTCAACGATAAAACCTGTTTTATCAACATGGCGACCGGGGGATTTGGCACGCGCATCACCACCGAAACGCCGGAAAAACTCAAGGCCGCACTGGGCGGTGTATCGTATTTTATTCACGGATTAATGCGCATGGATACGCTCAAGCCCGACATCTGTGACATTCGTGGGGAGGATTTTCACTGGCAGGGTAAAGCGCTGGTGATTGGTATCGGTAACGGTCGCCAGGCCGGTGGTGGGCAACAGCTTTGCCCGACGGCGCTGATCAACGACGGCCTGCTGCAACTGCGCATTTTTACCGGCGAAGAACTACTGCCAGGACTGCTTTCGGCGTTAACGCAATCCGAAGACAACCCTAACATTATTGACGGCGCATCGTCGTGGTTTGATATCCGCGCCCCACACGAAATTACCTTTAATCTCGATGGTGAACCACTCAGCGGACAAGAGTTTCATATTGAAATCCTGCCCGCTGCGCTACGTTGCAGACTGCCGCCAGGTTGTCCGCTATTGCGCTAACCCAACGACAATCCGAGGATCAGGCAATAGTAACTTTGCTGTCCAGATAAACGTCCTGTACGGCGTTAATCAACTTAACGCCGTCGGCCATGGTTTTCTTGAACGCTTTACGCCCCAGAATCAGCCCCATACCACCCGCACGTTTGTTAATAACCGCCGTACGTACTGCATCGCTCAGGTCGGTGTCGCCGCCGGCCGCCCCGCCAGAGTTAATTAACCCGGCACGCCCCATATAACAGTTCGCCAGTTGGTAACGCACCAGGTCAATTGGATTCTCGCTGGTCAACTTGGTATAGACGCGATCATCGGTATAGCCAAAATTAACCGCTTTATACCCGCCGTTATTTTCCGCCATTTTCTGCTTAACGATATCCGCTCCGATAGTGGCAGCCAGATGGTTAGCCTGCCCGGTAAGATCGGCGGAAACATGGTAATCCACGCCATCTTTTTTAAACGCGGAGTTACGCAGATACGCCCACAGCACGGTAACCATACCCAACTCATGGGCGCGCTCAAACGCTGCTGAAATCTCTTCAATCTGGCGGCGAGATTCCTCAGAACCGAAATAGATAGTTGCCCCTACCGCAACCGCACCCATATTGAACGCCTGCTCTACGCTGGCATACAGCGTCT
Source organism: Citrobacter sp. C13 (assembly GCF_014596815.2). Lineage (NCBI taxonomy): Bacteria > Pseudomonadati > Pseudomonadota > Gammaproteobacteria > Enterobacterales > Enterobacteriaceae > Citrobacter > Citrobacter sp. C13. The sequence goes on along the minus strand of NZ_CP115024.1, from coordinate 1,743,681 downwards.
GGTCAAAAGTATTCGGATAGCTGAGCGTTTCGTTGTGGTTAATTTTAACGAGGAACGGGATACGGTGCGCGTAGCGGCGGGAGACAGAAGCCAGCACACCGTAAGTTGATGCCACGCAGTTGCACCCTGCTTCGATAGCCAACTCCACAATATTCTTCGGATCAAAGTACAGCGGGTTAGCGGCAAACGAAGCCCCAGCAGAATGCTCTACCCCCTGATCCACCGGTAGGATCGACAGATACCCTGTCCCGGCAAGTCGCCCCGTGTTATACAGCGTCTGCATATTACGCAGCACGGCAGGCGGCCGGTTGTTATCCACCATTACGCGATCGACGTAATCATGTCCAGGCAGGTAAAGTTGGTCAGAAGGAATGGTCATACAACGATGCTGTAAAAGGCTGTCGGCATCTTTGCCAAGCAACTGCGCAATATCAGTCATAGCTATGCTCCCGTAAGTTCCAGTTTAAAACCGGAATATGGATTGTCCTGACCCGCCTTTTTGCGGGCAGCATTAAGCCTGGTACCGACTGCACTTTTTTTCCATCTTTAGCGCACTTTTCAGCAACTTCTGCTGGCTCGATTCAGGAAAAAATAATGTTAAGACGGTCAAAGTTTAACCCCAAAGGTATTTTAAAGGTATTACTGAATGGTACTATCAGCGCGTACCTTACCTGTCATGAAGGATTTAAAGATGAAAACTACAGTTAAGCTGTCGTTCATGATGTTTGTAGAGTGGTTTATCTGGGGCGCCTGGTTTGTACCACTGTGGCTGTGGCTGAGTAAAAGTGGCTTTAGTGCCGGAGAGATCGGCTGGTCCTACGCCTGCACAGCCATTGCGGCGATCCTGTCGCCCATTCTGGTCGGTTCAATCACTGACCGCTTTTTCTCCGCGCAAAAAGTGCTGGCGGTGTTGATGTTCGTCGGCGCTATTCTGATGTACTTCGCCGCCCAGCAAACCACCTTTAGCGGATTCTTCCCTCTGTTACTGGCCTATTCGTTGACCTATATGCCGACGATTGCGCTGACCAACAGTATTGCTTTTGCCAACGTACCGGATGTTGAACGTGATTTCCCGCGCATCCGCGTGATGGGGACCATTGGCTGGATTGCCTCCGGTTTGGCCTGCGGTTTCTTACCGCAAATGCTTGGCTATAACGACATCTCACCCACCAATATTCCCCTGCTTATCACTGCCGGAAGCTCCGCATTATTAGGCGTTTTTGCCTTCTTTTTACCGGATACGCCGCCAAAAAGTACCGGCAAAATGGATTTCAAAGTTATGCTGGGTCTGGATGCGCTGATCCTGCTGCGCGATAAGAACTTCCTCGTCTTCTTCTTTTGCTCTTTCCTGTTTGCGATGCCACTGGCGTTCTATTACATCTTCGCCAACGGCTATCTGACAGAAGTCGGAATGAAAAACGCCACCGGCTGGATGACGCTGGGCCAGTTCTCTGAAATCTTCTTCATGCTGGCGCTACCGTTTTTCACCAAACGCTTTGGTATTAAAAAGGTGTTGTTGCTTGGTCTTATTACTGCGGCGATCCGCTACGGATTTTTCGTTTACGGCGGTGCGGAAGAATATTTCACTTACGCCCTGCTGTTTCTCGGCATTCTGCTGCACGGCGTCAGTTACGACTTCTATTACGTCACGGCTTACATCTATGTCGATAAAAAAGCGCCGGTCCACATGCGCACCGCAGCGCAAGGGCTTATCACCCTCTGCTGTCAGGGATTCGGCAGCCTGCTCGGTTACCGTCTGGGCGGCATGATGATGGAAAAAATGTTTGCTTATCAGGAACCGGTTAATGGTCTCACCTTTAACTGGGCTGGCATGTGGGGATTTGGCGCGGTCATGATTGCCATCATTGCCGTGTTGTTCATGATTTTCTTTCGCGAATCAGACAAAGAAATCACCGCCATTAAGGTGGACGATCGCGATATAGCGTTGAAACAAGGGGAAGTAAAATGAAAGCAGAACGTATTCTCGGTGCTCTTTATGGGCAGGCGTTAGGGGATGCGATGGGCATGCCGTCGGAACTGTGGCCAAGAACCCGGGTAAAAGCACACTTCGGTTGGATCGACCGTTTTTTGCCCGGCTCTGCGGAAAATAATGCCGCCTGCTATTTTAACCAGGCGGAGTTCACTGATGACACGTCCATGGCACTGTGTCTGGCAGATGCCCTGCTTGAGTGCGACGGCGAAATTGTGCCTGACGTTATTGGTCGCAATATTCTGGCCTGGGCCGAGCAGTTTGATGCCTTTAATAAAAACGTGCTCGGCCCGACCTCGAAAATTGCGTTGAAAGCTATTCGTGACGGTAAACCGGTCGCCGAACTGGAAAACAACGGCGTGACCAATGGCGCGGCAATGCGCGTTTCCCCGCTGGGATGCCTGCTGCCCGCTCGCAATCTTGATGCCTTTATCGATGATGTGGCATTGGCCTCCAGCCCGACGCATAAATCGGATCTGGCTATCGCGGGAGCCGTTGTCGTCGCGTGGGCGGTATCGCGCGCTATCGACGGAGGAAAATGGTCAGAGATTGTCGACGCGCTACCTGCCATTGCCCTGCATGCGCAGCAAAAACGAATCACCACTTTTAGCGCATCGCTTTGTGCACGCCTTGAACTGGCGCTAAAAATCGTCCGTAACGCCGATGGCGTCGAGTCCGCCAGCGAGCAGCTGTATCAGGTTGTAGGTGCCGGAACCAGCACCATTGAGTCCGTGCCTTGCGCCATCGCCATGGTTGAACTGGCGCAGACCGATCCTAACCGCTGCGCCATTCTGTGCGCGAACCTCGGCGGTGATACCGACACCATCGGGGCGATGGCAACCGCCATTTGTGGTGCATTACACGGCGTGAGCGCGATCAACCCAGCATTGAAGCAGGAGTTGGATGCGGTTAATCAGTTGGACTTTACCCGCTACGCCAGTGGGTTAATGCGACTGCGTGAGCAGCGGGAGGCGCTATGAGCAACACGCATCTGCAACAACTTCTCTCGCAGTTACGTACACAGCGGCCAGTAACGGTGGTGGGTGCGGCGGTGATTGATGTCATTGCCGATGCGTATGCCCTCCCCTGGCGCGGCTGTGACATCGAGCTCAAGCAGCAAGGTGTTAACGTTGGCGGCTGCGCGCTCAATATCGCCGTCACGCTTAAGCGTTTAGGTATCGATGCCTGCAATGCTCTACCGCTGGGTCAGGGAGTGTGGGCCGACATTATCCGCAACCGGATGGCAAAAGAGGGACTGCACAGCCGGATCGACGATGCCGAAGGCGATAACGGCTGGTGTCTGGCGCTGGTGGAGCCGGATGGCGAGCGTACCTTTATGTCTTTTAGCGGCGTTGAGAATCAGTGGAATGCCGCCTGGCTGGCACAGCTGGATATCCCGCGTCATAGCCTGGTGTATCTTTCGGGTTATCAGCTAGCGTCCCCGTGCGGTGAATTGCTGGTGCAGTGGCTGGAAGGTCTGGAAGAGGTGACACCGTTTATCGATTTTGGCCCGCGCATCGGCGACATTCCCGAGCCCTTACTGGCAAGAATTATGGCCTGTCGTCCGCTGGTTTCCCTCAATCGCCAGGAGGCGGAAATTGCTGCCGAGCGGTTTGCATTAAGTCAGGATGTGGAAGGTTTTGGCGCAGAATGGGTGCAGCGTTTCACCGCACCGCTGGTCGTGCGGCACGATAAAGACGGCGCATGGTATTTCAGCGCACAGACATCCGGCTGCGTACCGGCATTTGCAACGGCGGTCGTTGATACTATCGGCGCAGGTGACAGCCACGCTGGCGGCATGCTGGCTGGGCTGGCATCTGGCTGGACGCTGGCCGACTCAGTGCTGTTAGGTAACGCGGTAGCGTCCTGGGTAGTTGGGCATCGCGGCGGCGATTGCGCCCCGTCACGCGAGGAGCTACTCCTCGCATACAAAAACGTATAGATCGCTACGACAGTAACTGATGCTGTATTCAATAGGCCGTTGCTGCTGGTCAAGCGCTACCTGCTTGATCACCAGTACCGGCACTTTGCTATCCATTTGAATGTGCGCCTGGAACTCTGCGTCAGGCATTCTGGCGCTAACACGTGAGCGCGTACGCTGCGGGAAAATATGCTGGCTACGAAAATAGTCATACAGCGAAACACCGATGGCATCCACGTCATGAATTAGATGTGCGGGTACCCAGGACTCTTCAATAGAGACTGCGTCTTCGTCAACGTAACGAATGCGTTTGAGCAGGAAAACATCACTCCCTGCGACAACAGCCAACTGCTGTGCCACCTCTTCCGGGCAAGGCACAATTCTTTTGTTAACCCACAACGTATCCGGTTTTTTACCGCGCAACACCACCTGCTGAGAAAAACCGCGCGCTTCTTTAAGCGAATACTCGAAGATATTGTTAATTTGCGTTCCGTAACCGCGGGCACGTGTTACTACACCTTCTTCTTCCAGGGCCTGCATCGCCTTACGTACCGTAATCCGAGAAACGCCGGTCAACTGGCTGAGGTCGCGCTCGCCGGGCAGGATATTGCCGTGCTCCAGGATCCCACTGCGCACAGCATTCTTCACCGTCTGCGCAAATTTCATATACAGCGGCGTGTTATCCGCCGCTGAAATACGTTCATTCAGTTGTGCGATAAGCTGGGTATGCGCTTGTTCCATTTATCTTTTTCCTGGCCGCCGTTTCTGCAGCCAGTATACCCATTACCACCACGCGTGGAAATGATGGACCGGACCGATTCCTTCGCCAACTTCCAGCGTGTCGGCCTGTGCCAGCGCCGCTGAAAGCCACAGTTTGGCTTCCTGTACGGTATCGGCCCAGTTGTTATGGCGCGGACGCAGGGCTGCCAACGCCGCCGATAGCGTACAACCGGTGCCATGGGTATTTTTGGTCATCACCCTTGGTGCGGTAAAACGCTGCTCACCATCGCGAGTAAAGAGCCAGTCGGGGCTTTGTGCATCATCCAGATGACCGCCCTTCATCAACACCGCCTCGCAGCCCAACGCCCGTAGCGCCCTTCCCTGCTCTAACATCTCCTGCTCAGTCTGCGCATGCGATGCCCCAAGCAGTGCAGCAGCTTCGGGTAAATTAGGGGTGATAATCGAAACCTGCGGCAGCAAACGGGTACGCAGCGTCTCTACCGCCGAGGGAGACAGCAACGGATCGCCGCTTTTCGCCAACATCACCGTGTCCAGCACCACATTTTGTACCCGATGGCGACGTAAACGTTCGGCGACAGCTTCGACAATGTCCGTCTCCGCCAACATACCGATCTTAGTCGTATCAATACGCACATCACTCAACACCGAATCCAGCTGCGCGGCGACAAAATCAGGTTCAATACGATACACCGACTGCACCCCGCGCGTATTTTGCGCCACCAACGCCGTGATAACCGAACAGCCGTAAGCGCCCAGCGCCGAGAAGGTTTTTAAATCAGCCTGAATACCCGCGCCACCGCTAGGATCGGTTCCGGCGATCGTTAATGCGTTAATCCGTTTCATGCTTGCTCCTGGGCGTTCAGGTTATAGAGGGCGTCGAGAAATGCCGGGACAAAGCTGCCCGGTCCGTTTGATTGCTCGGTGGCGATTTGCCCGGCCTGTTTCATCCAGCTACAGGCGGAGGCGACGTTATCAAGTCTGTCACCACGTAAAGCGCAACTGGCCGCAACAACCGCTGAAAGAGCGCATCCAGTGCCCACCACGCGAGTCATCAATGGGTCACCGCCGTCAACGCGGACGGTACGCTGACCATCGGTGACGTAATCCACTTCGCCGGTAACCACGACAATGGTCCCAATCTGACGAGCCAGCGCCTGCGCTGCCGGAAGCGCAGCAACAGCCGTATCGGTTGTATCCACGCCGCGTCCACCACCGTTCATGCCGGCCAGAGCAAGTATTTCCGAAGCGTTGCCACGAATAGCAGCAGGCTGTAGTGACAATAATTCCAGGCAGAAGTGACGGCGAAACTCAAGCGCACCTATGGCAACGGGATCGAGCGTCCACGGGGTTTTAGCATGATGAGCCTGCTTAACTGCGGCACGCATCGCCGCGGCCCGTTCCCGAGTTAAGGTGCCGACATTAACCAGCAATGCACTGGCAATAGCGGCGAATTGGCTGGCTTCCTCAGGCTCGATCACCATCGCAGGCGATGCGCCCAGCGCCAGTAATGTATTGGCAGTAAAGCTTTGCACGACCTCATTGGTCATACAGTGTGTGAGCGGGGATAAGGTTCTAAATTGGTGCAAAGTGTGAGCCGCGAGTGCGCGGCTGTGCAGGTCAGGCTGCATGGTTCAGCTCCTGCCCGCGCGAAGAAGGGACACGAGCAGTGTCAGACTTCCCTACGCTGGCATTATCCAGATCAGGTGGTACGGGTATTTCTCAGCCTTCACCAGAAGGGCACCCCGAGTCGTTGAAACACAAACGTAATATGCTGGTTTCAGTAACAGGATACTGCCTGTGCTTAACGATGTAAATTGGCGCACTCCCCACTCCCGCAGTGAAACTACTGGTCAAGGTTGCTGCAATTCTGTACTTTCATTTACACTTTTTACGAAATGACTGGAGTGATCACAAAATAGTGCTTGTCAGACATCCGGTATGCCAGGAATGATACATGACTGATTTTGATGACCCGAAGAGGTAGAGAGGATGGGTATGAAGAATAAAATGTTGCTGGGTGCACTTCTGCTTGCAAGCAGCGTCGTCTGGGCCGCACCTGCTGCAACAGCTGCCCCCACCGGTATCGATAAGTATGAACTGAGCAGCTTTATTGCTGACTTCACCCATTTCAAACCCGGTGACAAGGTTCCACCACTGTATCTCACCGAAGAATACACCATTAAACAGTGGAATCTGCGCAACCTGCCCGCGCCGACGGCAGGCACCCACTGGACCTACATGGGCGGCGCGTATGTGCTGGTCAATGATGCCGATGCAAAGATCATTAAAGCCTACGATGGCGAGATTTTTTATCATCGGTGAAAAAATACGCACTCGCTCTGATGAGGGAGTGCGTAAAATACCATAGCATGATCAATCATAATCGATAACAATTTTTACACGGCTTAGTACCTGCCCGGCTTTAAATATCTTATTTCCATAAGGAGTATATTTATATTTCAGCGGTATAATCGTATTTCTGGCCACGTTTTCTTTTAAATCTCCCCATGCTATCAGATCATAACGGTTATTGCTTAAATTCACTACAGAACCATCTTTTATTAACTCAAAGCCAATATTTCCCGCGCTATCACTATTCGTATATTCATTAGGCAAAACATTACCTACAGCATTATCAGAAACGAATCTGTAATGAACAGATCTTGTGGCATAGGCCACAGTTTGGTCACAATCAATTTTTACTTCGGCATCAGCATCATGCGCAAGCCCTTTACTTACATCTCCGTAACTTATGTTGCTAACTTTAACGGTAGTATCATTAAAAGAACACGTGGTTGGAGTGTAATTAAACTTAACTCTTATATTTTGTTTTAAATTATAAGAATTCGATCCAGGACTTTCATTAAAACGCACATGATCTTTAAGAGTCACTGTATCCCCTATGTTTTTTGTTTCAGATGAAACAGGTTTATTTTTCGTTAATCTGTATTTAATTGCATAGGTTACCTTAGAATTAAGATCATCTCTTGGGAAATTAAAATAATAACGAGCAAAACCATAAAGACTATTCTCAACGCTATAAGAACCGAGTAAACTATTAACAGACAGCTGAACTTTAACATATACACCATCATTATTTCCAGTTGTTAATATCTGATAGTATTCAGAGGTGCCAGATTCTTGACTTCTGGCTGTTAACTTATAAAGTGAGCCTGGGTTAGACATTCCAAAATCACAATGATAGGTACTATTTCCTCCCGTAAAATTAAGAGGAATGTCTTCTGTTGATTGAAATGAATTAAGAGAGGCATCATTCAAATCCAACTCAATCACGTCACTTTCAGCTGTTGCACCAGTAGTACTTGGATTAAAATCCAAAAATTTAAATGAAACCGGAAAACAATTGCAGAATACTGAACTTGACATCATAACCAAAATTAATCCCAGGATAAATCTCATATCTCCTCCTCACCGACAAATATAAACTTTACTTTCATCAATCGTTTTGCCGAAGGTGATTGAGCATGAAAGTCCCTGTTGTTTATCGACCGCTACTTTTATTTCCGGCGGTACTTCATTGGTGCGAATAAAAAGCTGGCTTCCCTGGCCTACCACCCCAATATTGTGTCCATGAATATCCTCTACTTCGTAACCAAACGTCAGCGGTGAACCATCAGGGCGCTGCGCCCGGATATACCAGGGTTTGCGTTGGTCGGTATCAAACCTTGTCAGCACTACCGCTCCGCGGTACGGGGCGGCGCTGCGGCGGTTGCCTTGCAGGTCGGTTTCACTATTGGTGTTAGACACATCCAGCGTCAGGTGGTTTTCACGAAACGGCGTTAAACCGTCGTAGACCACCACACCATTACGGTTGGTCGTACGGTATTTTTGCCCATTTACATAAGCCCCTTCCAGACCCGGTGCATGCATTACAGCAAACGTTTCTGATAATCGATTGGCTAAATTCACACCACCAGACCAGGCCACAAGGCCACCCGAAATGCTGCCGCCAGCTTGCGTATATTTAGACGACTGGCTGTAGCTGCCGTTAAGCGTAGCAACTGGCGCATTCCACGTCAGATTGCCGCCCGCTGTTGTCTCGCTGTCCTGCCGTTGATGACTGAGATTCACCCCATAGTTAAACTGATCGCGACTGCCTGCAGTACCGGAAAGCCCGGTATTGTTAGACGCAAAACCATCATCATCAAAAGTCGTTGAGTTAGACACATACAAATGTCTGCGCGGAGCGCTAATATCATCTCCCCAGTCAAACGGAATGGAGATAAAGATGTTAAAACGTTTATCTTCGTGATGATCTTCATCGTAAGTCTGACTAGCTGAAAAGGTATAGCTAATCCGTTGCCAGCTATTGGAATAACTCAGTTGATAATCTTTGCTGCTACCGCTACGCCCCCAGTAATCTCGCCACAGCGTACTGAGCGAGAATGAACCCCAGCCTTGCGGCAGAGACTGGCTGACGTTGGCCGAAAAACGGCTTTGTTGAATAAATCAGATTTCGGGTAAGTCTCCCCCGTAGCGGGTTGTGTTTTCAGGCAATACGCACGCTTTCAGGCATACCTGCTTTCGTCATTTTGTTCAGCGCTCGTACCAGGGCCATAGCCTCTGCAACCTGACCATCGTAGTCACGCAGCGTCAGTGAACCCCCGAACAGCTGTTTTACCCGGTACATCGCCGTTTCCGCTATCGAGCGACGGTTGTAATCTGTTGTCCATTTCCACCGCGCATTACTCCCGGTCATTCGCTGATTAGCCACTGCACGGTTACGGTCTGCATATTCACCGGGCCAGTAACCCGCACCTTTTCGGGGAGGGATAAGCGCGCTGATTTTCTTACGCCGCAGTTCATCGTGACATAGCCGGGTATCGTAAGCGCCATCGGCGGCGGCTGACCTGATTTTCCGGTGGGTTTGCCGGATTAACCCGGGGAAGGCCTCTGAGTCCGTAACGTTGTTCAGCGACAGGTCAGCGCAGATGATTTCATGTGTTTTACTGTCAACGGCGAGATGCAGCTTACGCCAGATACGGCGGCGTTCCTGGCCATGCTTTTTGACTTTCCACTCGCCTTCACCGAAGACCTTCAGCCCGGTGGAATCAATTACCAGGTGTGCGATTTCACCCCGGGTGGGCGTTTTGAAACTGACATTAACCGACTTTGCCCGCCTGCTGACACAGCTGTAATCCGGGCAGCGTAGCGGAACGTTCATCAGAGAAAAAATGGAATCAATAAAGCCCTGCGCAGCGCGCAGGGTCAGCCTGAATACGCGTTTAATGACCAGCACAGTCGTGATGGCAAGGTCAGAATAGCGCTGAGGTCTGCCTCGTGAAGAAGGTGTTGCTGACTCATACCAGGCCTGAATAGCTTCATCATCCAGCCAGAAAGTTATGGAGCCACGGTTGATGAGGGCTTTATTGTAGGTGGGCCAGTTGGTGATTTTGAACTTTTGCTTTGCCACGGAACGGTCTGCGTTGTCGGGAAGATACGTGATCTGATCCTTCAACTCAGCAAAAGTTCGATTTATTCAACAAAGCCCCGAAAAACTGTTCTTACGACCAAAATCATTCTGATAATAATCTGCAATGTCATACACATCGTTTTCATCACGACGGTAGCTATTTTTGTTATTGGCCCAGACATGATCGTTAAACGTGCGATAGTCTTTTGAAGAGTAGCGATACGCCGCTAAGCCAAAACGGGTGGCGGTTTGCGTCAAATACTTGTTGTAGGCAATCTGGTAGCTCTGCCCGTCAAACACATCACCGCTATCCTGCTTACTGTGGGACTGTGTTGCATCAACGGAAATCGCGCCAATACGCGTATTCCAGCCGGTACCCAACGTAAACGCATTGTAGTTATCCGCCAGCATGGTACCGCCGTACAGCGTTAACAGATTATTCAGCCCGTACTGATAGCTCATCTGTGCAAAGTCGGTCTGGTTACTGGCGCCTTCGATATGGCTACGCCCGGCGGCAAAATCATATTTTGAGACACCCGGCTGCAACATATTGGGCACCGCAGCATAGGGCACCAGATAGGTTGTTACCGATCCGTCCGCCTCTTTGATACTGACGTCAAGATCCGCACCGCCACCAGCCAACTGCAAATCAGCAATTGAGAACGGGCCAGGCGGAACCTCTTTCTGGTAAACCACAAAGCCGTTCTGCTCGATGGTGACCAACGCATTGCTTTGCGCAATCCCCTGAACCAGCGGCGTAAAATTCTGCTTTGAGTTTGGCAGCATCTGCATATCGCGATACAACCGTACGCCACGAAAGCGCACAGCATCAAAAATATCTGATGAGGTATACATATCCCCGGCACGCAGAGTGCCCAAAATTTGCGGGATGCCGCGTTCCAGATACAGGGTGTTGCTTTTCCACTCCCCGCTGCTGTCATCGGTTTTGTTATAGCTGGCATCAGAATGCAGCTGCCAGCCCAGCAGGTTTAACCCACTGGTAAAACGCGCATAGGTACTTTTGCTGTTACCAGAATCCTTATAGTCGCTGTAATACTGACTGGCATAATAGGAAGTATAGAAAGCATTGATGCCACGATCCCAATTCTCAGGAGGAACATACCCTTGCTCAAGTTCATCGACAAACGCCTGCGGAACGCTGAGATCCAGACGAAACGTGCCGATATTCCAGGCATAACTGCCCCCTTGCACCACCTGCTTTAGGGTTGGGCATTCATTCTGCTTGTCCAATGCTTGTATATTTATCCCCAGACGCGTTAATGCATCGCGGGATAGACAGGTGTCATCCGGATTATCCTTAACAGTAATATCATACTTACCACGCCACTGTTTATTGACGTAGATGTCAATATCATATTGGCCTGGCAGAGGTTGATTATCATCGAGGCGAAAATCAGAAACTTTCTCACCCTTCATTCCACCCATCATAAAATTTGTATCAAACGTTTCTTCTGCGGCATGGGCATCAATGCCAAGTAGCAACAGTAATACCGCCGAAGCAATCGGAGTCATCCTTAACATAACCAGCTCCTGTTATTTTAGGCTGACGTTATGGCTAATATAATTACCGTGTTCGTCAATAATAGTCATTTTATACTGATTGGCATTAGCACTTTTTAATGCCACGTCTGTGCTGGAGAGCGGTGCAAGCATAATACTTTCGTTATTAATTTTAACATTATTAGCTTTTACTTCCGTCACCGTGACCCAGTTAGCGGCATCATTCTTAATGGAATAAATACTACCGCTACGTTTCATGGAAAGTTTCTGAAATGTACCTCTATTAACTGGGGCAATTCCTTTAGGCCGATAGAATAATTTAATGCGATTCTGCATTGCAAATTTCAATACATTTTTACCAGTACTGTCTGGATTGTTTGGTGGAATATCCAGTACATTAAGATAAAACAAACTTTCTTTATTATTTGGCAACATATTCGGCATTTTTTTAATTTTCAACTGCTGGCCAGAGTCCGCTGCTATCTTAGCCACTGGAGGAGTAAGCATAAATGGTACGTGAATTTTTTCCGGTGGTAACGATGTATATCCATCATCAATCCATGACTGTACCAGTGAAGACCGCACCCCCTGATTCATCAATTGAACCAATACTTCTTTTTTTTCTGCCGGGTAGATAACGCGAGTGCCATAAATCACTATACCAGCATGGACGGGGTGCGTAGATGCAATTAATAAAGCCGTTAGAATCCATTTCATTTCGCGTTCGTCCTTTTTAATAAATTGCCGGTGAAGACACCGGCATAGAAATTTAGTCTGCAGAAACGGAAATGGTTAAAACCGAAGACAATGTCCCTGCGGTTACCGGGATATCAGAATTAAGACGAGCATATTTTGCTTTGAAATCCAGAGTATACTCAATTCCATCATTGGTTTCTTTTGCTGTAAGCTCATTTTTTAGATTACTCTCTTCAGCATCTGTAATTTGCTTATCACCCAATGCTAAATTAAAACCAACACCGTTTGCATCACCAGACGTTTTATTCAGAACTCCGGATGTAAATTGTGCACCAGTAATTCTTACAGTATTTAATTCTGTACCTACTGGACACACAATAACCATTGGTGTTGAATCATCATCCCTCTTTTCGTCACCTACGGTAGCACCAGTAGACAAACCAGAAAAACGTGAAGCATCAATATTTGGCAGTGTAATAGTGCTTTTCGCATCGCTATTTTTAAAATAACAGGAACTATTTTCCACCGTACCATTGATGGTTAACGTGCCAATTTCATTGGCAGCAAAAGCCCCAGCACTCATAAATACAGCAGACAGCACAGCAGCAGAAATAATTGAACGTTTCATAATATCTTCCTTAATAAAATAATTTCTATTTGTTAAGAGGGTTAACTCTTGGATTTAAATTCGCACAACAAAAACGTTATCGCAATGTGAACGCGTTGTTTTGTTGATTTAAAACAAGTTACGAATTGCAATATAATTGCAACAAATAAGTGAAGATAAACACTATTTATACATTTAATAAATTAGCGTTATTAATTGTTGATTTTTATTTGTGATGATAATAAAAAAGCACTCATCATTCATATAAATGATGAGTGCTTAATATTAACGCTGAGATTCTTAGTCTAGTCGTAACGATTTAACACTATTTGCCGCAAAGAATCTCCAGGCACAGAAACGACCTCGGTCACGACACCCTTCGCCGGAACAGGATCCACATGACTGACATTTGAAAGATGAAGAGATTGACCACATTTCTGTTGAACGTTGTTATTCACGACGTCAGCACTACAGGTTGGTTCAACGACTCGCCCACTGATTGTTAAGGTCGCAGTATCGGAAGCGAAGGTAGGGGCGCTCATTCCATAAGTCAGAGCTATAATTCCCATCAGTAAACTTTTTTTCATTTTAATCGTTATTCCTGTGGTTAGCATCAAATAGCATACAGAGGACCTGTTCAGCAGATTATGGGCATAACACCCTATTTGAACCAATTGAAATTGTAGATTAATGAGATAGATTTGATCAATTATAATGATGCATCGAGGTGATTTATTCGGAAAAAGGCATGAATTATAAACGCAGAATGAACAATATCGTAAGATTTTTAAATTTAATATATTCACCGCATCAATAATACATTGATACGGTGAATATCTGTAATGCTATAAATTACACCGCGCGGAAGGCAATCTCGCCCGGAATAACTTCTCCTTGCCAGTAGAGCTGTGCAGCCACTCGTCCTGCCAGGTCGCGGTAAATAGCAGTAAATTCGCTATCAGGACGGCTGATCACCGTCGGCGTACCACGATCGAGGTCCTCACGCAGAGAAATATGCAGCGGCATCTGTCCCAGCAGTTGGGTGTGATACTGTTCCGCCAACTTCTGTGCCCCACCGGTACCGAAGATCGGTTCATGGTGACCGCAGTTGCTGCAAATATGCATACTCATATTCTCAACAATACCCAGTACCGGCACTTCGACTTTTTCGAACATCACGATGCCCTTTTTCGCATCGATCAGCGCGATGTCCTGCGGCGTAGTGACAACAACCGCGCCCGTTACCGGAATGTTCTGCGCCAGTGTCAGTTGGATGTCACCGGTGCCCGGCGGCATATCCAGTACCAGATAATCAAGATCCGGCCATAAGGTTTCCTGCAACATCTGCAGCAGCGCTTTACTGGCCATCGGGCCGCGCCATACCATTGCGTTATCGTCAGTGACCAGATAACCAATGGAATTCGTTGCCAGACCATGAGACATGATCGGTGCCATGTGGGTACCATCTGGCGAGGTTGGACGCTGGTTTTCCGCGCCAAGCATTGTCGGGATAGACGGACCATAAATATCGGCGTCCAGAATCCCCACCTTCGCCCCTTCTGCAGCCAGCGCCAGCGCCAGGTTCACGGCGGTAGAGGATTTACCCACACCACCCTTACCTGAACTGACGGCGATGATGTTTTTCACACCATTAATACCCGGCTGGTTTTTCACGCGTTTCAGCGTCGCGATGTTATGCGACAGTTTCCAGTCGATCGCTTTCGCACCGGTAATACGCAGCAGATCGGCGCTACATTGCTCTTTTAAGTCCTCAAACGCGCTATGCCAGACAAACGGCATGACCAGCTCAACGTGCAACGTGTCATCCATCCAGGCGACGTGGTGCAACGCTTTAAGCGTCGTCAGATTATGCTTCAGGGTTGAATGCTGAAAATTCGCCAGCGTCCCGGCAACCATGGCGCGCAGGGTCTCTGGTGATTTGGCCTGGGATTGTGCGTTCATCCCGACTCCTTTTTGTTGTTCTGAATATACAATAGTCACCAGGTAGTTTACTCCAACCGCAACAATTATTCATTTACGGATAAATGCCCTTATCGCTTGGCGCAGTAATTACCATTTTGGTACTATCAAAGCCCTTTTCACTACAAAAGAAGTAATTGCCCACTATGACTCAAGTCGCGAAGAAAATTCTGGTAACGTGCGCGCTGCCGTACGCCAACGGCTCAATCCACCTCGGCCATATGCTGGAGCACATCCAGGCTGATGTCTGGGTCCGTTACCAGCGAATGCGCGGCCACCAGGTTAACTTCATCTGCGCGGACGACGCACACGGTACGCCAATCATGCTGAAAGCACAGCAGCTTGGGATCACGCCAGAGCAGATGATCGGTGAAATGAGTCAGGAGCATCAGACTGATTTTGCAGGTTTTGACATCAGCTACGACAACTACCACTCGACGCACAGCGAAGAGAACCGTGAGCTGTCTGAGCTGATTTATACGCGCCTGAAGGAGAACGGTTTTATTAAGAACCGTACAATCTCCCAGCTTTACGATCCGGAAAAAGGCATGTTCCTGCCGGACCGTTTCGTTAAAGGCACTTGCCCGAAATGTAAGTCTCCGGATCAATACGGCGATAACTGTGAAGTCTGCGGCGCAACCTACAGCCCGACCGAACTTATCGAGCCGAAATCCGTCGTGTCTGGTGCAACGCCGGTGATGCGTGACTCCGAACACTTCTTCTTCGATCTGCCGTCATTCAGCGAAATGCTGCAGGCATGGACGCGCAGTGGCGCGTTGCAGGAGCAGGTCGCCAACAAAATGCAGGAATGGTTCGAATCCGGCCTGCAACAGTGGGATATCTCTCGCGATTCCCCGTACTTCGGTTTTGAAATCCCGAATGCGCCTGGCAAGTACTTCTATGTCTGGCTGGACGCGCCAATTGGCTATATGGGTTCATTCAAAAACCTGTGCGATAAGCGCGGTGACACCACCAGTTTTGACGAATACTGGAAGAAAGATTCCGACGCCGAGCTGTATCACTTCATCGGTAAAGATATCGTTTACTTCCACAGCCTGTTCTGGCCTGCCATGCTGGAAGGCAGCAACTTCCGTAAGCCGACCAACCTGTTTGTACACGGTTATGTGACGGTGAACGGCGCGAAGATGTCCAAATCTCGCGGCACCTTCATTAAGGCCAGCACCTGGCTGAAGCACTTCGATGCCGACAGCTTGCGCTACTACTACACCGCGAAGCTTTCTTCACGTATTGATGACATCGACCTGAACCTGGAAGACTTTGTCCAGCGCGTTAACGCCGATATCGTCAACAAAGTAGTCAACCTGGCATCCCGTAACGCCGGCTTTATTGCTAAGCGTTTTGACGGCGTTCTGGCGAATGAACTGGCCGACCCGGCGCTGTATAAAACCTTCACCGACGCCGCAGCGGTGATTGGCGAAGCATGGGAAAGCCGCGAATTTGGTAAAGCGATCCGTGAAATCATGGCGCTAGCCGACGTGGCAAACCGCTACGTTGACGAACAGGCACCGTGGGTCGTGGCTAAACAGGAAGGCCGCGATGCCGACCTGCAGGCGATCTGCTCTATGGGTATCAACCTGTTCCGCGTGCTGATGACCTACCTGAAACCGGTTCTGCCAACGCTTGCTGAACGTGTTGAAGCTTTCCTGAACAGCGAACTGAGCTGGGATGCCATTGAGCAGCCACTGCTCGGCCACAAGGTCAACACCTTTAAAGCGCTCTACAATCGTATCGACATGAAACAAGTTGAAGCGCTGGTTGAAGCATCGAAAGAAGAAGTGAAAGCAGCAGCTGCACCGGTTACCGGCCCGCTGGCTGATGACCCGATTCAGGAAACCATCACCTTTGACGATTTCGCCAAAGTTGACCTGCGCGTAGCGCTGATTGAAAACGCCGAGTTCGTGGAAGGTTCCGACAAACTGCTGCGTCTGACGCTGGATCTCGGTGGTGAGAAACGTAACGTCTTCTCTGGTATTCGTTCTGCGTATCCAGATCCGCAGGTCCTGATTGGCCGCCAGACCATTATGGTTGCCAACCTGGCTCCTCGTAAGATGCGCTTCGGCATTTCCGAAGGGATGGTGATGGCCGCAGGTCCTGGCGGGAAAGATATCTTCCTGTTAAGCCCGGATGAAGGTGCAAAACCTGGCCAACAGGTGAAGTAAATCAAACATCTCAAGCGCTGCAACTGCAGCGCTTTTTTTTTGCTACGCAAGTGCTTCCTCTAATCTCAACCCCTGCTCCATTTTCGGACTGCTTCGTTGTTAATATTAGATTTATTCTATACTGCTCTGGTATCAAGGTAGTCTGAGCTCACCAGATTCGTGGACGTTATTATTTAACATCCGATATTCATGAAATGGAGTTTTACATGAAAGCGTTACAAAAATTATTTTTTCTCGCCGTGGCATCGATTGTGGTTTTTTCCCTGGCGGGATGTGGTGATGAAGAAGAGACAAAAACATTCAATGCCAACCTTAATGGTTCTGATATCACCGTCTCTTACACCTATAAAGGTGATAAAGTCCTGAAGCAAATCTCCGAAAGTAAAATTAGCTATGCGTCAGTCGGTGCCAGCAATAAAGAGGAGGCAGCAAAAGTATTCGACGCATTAAGCGCCAAATATCAAAACATTACTGGCATAGAAGAAAAACTCACCTATTCAGATACCTACGCGCAAGAAAATGTCACTATCGATATGGAAAAAGTTGATATAAAAGCGTTGC
The DNA here is from genome assembly GCF_014596815.2 of Citrobacter sp. C13. Classification (NCBI taxonomy): domain Bacteria; kingdom Pseudomonadati; phylum Pseudomonadota; class Gammaproteobacteria; order Enterobacterales; family Enterobacteriaceae; genus Citrobacter; species Citrobacter sp. C13. Next base: position 1,726,050 of record NZ_CP115024.1, on the reverse strand, counting down.
AGGCTATTTCAGGGATGAAGCTATCTGAAAACGCCGATAAAAACATCAGCATGAAGCAAATGCAAACGGTAATGGAATCGGCGGGTTTTAAAGAAGTGAAGTAAACCATCGGCGACCCGATGTTAATCGGCGTCGCCCATTTTTTCTTTATGGCTTCGCGTTATGTACCCGTGATGTCAAACCACGCAGAAAATAACGCAGGAACTGATCGCCGCATTCGCGATAGTTCTTATGATCAGGTGCACGCATCATGGCGGTAATTTCCGGCATCGACACACGGAATTTCTGCTCGGTCATAATAGCCAGAATATCGTCGGTTTTCAGCGAAAAAGCGATACGCAGCTTTTTCAGCACCGTATTGTTATTAACACGACGCTCCAGCGCCAGTTCCGGTGCAGAATCATCTTTACCACGCAGATGATAAATCAGGCCGTTTAAAAAACCGGAGAGAATGATATCCGGGCAACGAACAAACCCTGCTTCATCTTCTTTTGTCATCCAGGTATCGAAACCTGCGGAGGTGGATTCCATGTCAGCAAGCGCAAGAATACGCACCATGTCGTTATTGTTCGCTTTTAGGGTGTAGCGCAGGCTACGAAGAATATCGTTACTTAGCATAGAGCCTTCAACTGTCGGTGATGCAATGGCGCGCAGTGTATCAGTTTTACAGTCCAATCGCCTCTTTTAGACTTTTAAGATAACGACGACTCACCGGAACGGTCAGTCCGTTACGCAAAATCAGTTCCGCCTGACCGTTGTCTTCCAGACGGATCTCCTGCAATTGCGCCATATTCACCAGATATTGCCGATGACAACGCAGCAGAGGAGTACGGCTCTCCAGCGTCCTGAGCGTCAACTCAGTGAAGCCTTCTTTACCATCGCTGCTCGTCACATACACACCACTCATGCGACTGCTGATAAACGCCACATCATCCATTTGCAGCAAATAAATCCGACTATGGCCGCTGCACGGAATAAACTTCAGTGCCTGCTGATTTTCTGGTAGCAGTGATACATCCTGCTTGGTGCGCTCCTGACGCAAACGGATCAGCGTTTTTTCCAGCCGTGTTTCTTCAATCGGCTTGAGCAGATAATCAAACGCATGTTCTTCGAAGGCTTTCACCGCATACTCATCAAAGGCGGTCAGAAAAACAATGTATGGACGATGCTCAGGATCAAGCATACCAACCATTTCCAGGCCGCTGATTCGCGGCATCTGAATATCAAGGAACAGAACATCCGGACGCAATTTATGCACCGCGCCAATGGCTTCCACCGCATTCGAACATTCACCGACAATCTCGATGTCGCTTTGCTCTTGCAACAGGATCCGCAGATTCTCCCGGGCTAACGGTTCGTCATCGACAATCAGCACTTTGATCATGCCAGTTCCTCCAGAGGAAGTCGTAAAGTGATTCGGGTAAAGCGGTCAGGTTCACACGCTACGCTGATGCCAAAATCATCACCAAACCGCTCGCGCAGTCGTTTATCGACCAGATTCATACCCAGTCCACTGGCTTCTGAGGTTGGCTGATACAGCCCGGCATTGTCTTCGATATCCAGCATCAGATATTGCCCTTCGCGACGGGCGGTAATCGATACTTCACCGGTATCCAGTAACTGAGAAGTACCGTGTTTGATGGCATTCTCCACGATGGGTTGCAGAGTAAAGGCGGGTAATTGCTGATGCGAAAGTTCTTCTGGCACCGTCAAGGTCACCTGAAGACGTGACTGGAATCGTGCCTTTTCAATTTGCAGATAAGCATTAACGTGTTCAATTTCATCGGCCAGCGTCACAATTTCCGACGGGCGTTTTAAATTTTTACGAAAGAACGTCGACAGATACTGCACCAGTTGGCTGGCCTGCTCGCTATCGCGTCGGATCACAGCTTTGATGGTGTTGAGTGCATTAAACAGAAAATGGGGATTGACCTGGGCGTGCAGGAGTTTTATTTCCGACTGCGTGAGCATCGCTTTTTGCCGCTCATACTGCCCGGCCAGAATTTGCGCCGAAAGCAGTTGGGCGATCCCTTCCCCCAGCGTACGGTTGATCGAACTAAAGAGGCGGTTTTTGGCTTCATAAAGTTTGATGGTCCCCATTACCCGCTGGTTTTCACCTCGCAGGGGGATCACCAGCGTCGAGCCTAATTTGCATTGCGGGTGCAAAGAGCAACGGTAAGGAACTTCATTCCCATCGGCATACACCACCTCTCCGGTTTCAATCGCGCGTTGGGTATATGACGATGAAATAGGTTTTCCGGGTAGATGGTGATCGTCACCAATACCGGTAAATGCCAGCAGTTTCTCACGATCGGTAATCGCCACCGCACCGATATCCAGCTCTTCATACAGCACCTGAGCAACCTTCATGCTGTTAACCTCGTTGAATCCCTGGCGCAAAATACCTTCCGTTGAGGCGGCAACTTTGAGTGCTGTGGCGGAAAAAGCGGAGGTATATTTTTCAAACATCGCCCGTTTATCGAGCAAAATACGCATAAATAAGGCGGCGCCCACGGTATTGGTCACCATCATCGGCGCGGCAATATTGCTGACCAACCGAAACGCATCATCGAACGGACGCGCAATTAATAAGATGATCAGCATCTGCACCAGTTCGGCAACAAAGGTAATCGCTCCCGCGGTCAGCGGACTAAAGACTTTATCGGTACGACCACGACGGGTAAGCACGCTGTGCACCAGCCCGCCGAGCAACCCTTCCACAATGGTCGAGATCATGCAGCTAAGCGCAGTCATCCCCCCCATCGAATAACGATGCAAACCGCCGGTAAGACCAACTAAACCGCCAACCACCGGGCCGCCAAGCAGCCCGCCCATCACCGCGCCAATAGCGCGAGTGTTAGCAATAGAGTCATCGATATGCAGCCCGAAATAGGTGCCTAAAATGCAGAAAATGGAAAAAGTAACATAGCAAAGCAGTTTGTGCGGGAGTCGGATAGTCACCTGCATCAGCGGGATAAACAAACGCGTTTTGCTCATGAGCCACGCGATAACGAGGAACACACACATCTGCTGAAGCAGCAGCAACACCAGATTAAACTCGTACATACCCGCCAACCACACATCACTTAAAAGCGCGTAACATACATGGGCTGCGTGTAACTTTCTTTGAAGTGTTGCAAAAAAAGACGAATTTGTGAGAACGATCACTCGAAAGCGCGAGCATGGTTACAAATTCACCCATTCATAGATCAAAAAACAGACAAAACTACCTGGTTCGCAAAAGAGCGTCTAAAGTAAAACTGGGACCTCGCGAGCAAGAGTGAGACGACGATGGCGCTTTACACAATAGGTGAAGTGGCTTTGCTTTGTGATATCAACCCTGTCACTTTACGCGCGTGGCAGAGGCGTTACGGATTACTTAAACCGCAGCGGACAGACGGCGGGCATCGCCTGTTTAACGATGCGGATATCGACCGGATCCGCGAGATAAAACGCTGGATAAACAACGGTGTTCAGGTCAGCAAGGTTAAAATGTTGCTCAGCAATGAGAGCATTGATGTGCATAACGGTTGGCGTGAACAACAAGAGACGCTGTTGAGCTATTTGCAAAGTAATAATCTGCATAGCCTCAGACTGTGGATCAAAGAGCGCGGCCAGGATTATCCCGCGCAAACGCTCAACACCCATTTGTTCATTCCGCTGCGCCGACGTCTGCAATGCCAACAGCCGATCCTGCAGGCGTTACTGGGGATCCTCGACGGCGTACTGATCAACTACATCGCGATTTGTCTTGCCTCAGCACGTAAGAAACAGGGGAAAGATGCTCTGGTGGTTGGCTGGAACATTCATGATACGACCCGTTTATGGCTGGAAGGTTGGGTCGCCAGCCAGCAGGGATGGCGCATTGACGTCCTTGCCCATTCGCTGAACCAACTGCGACCGGAGCTGTTTGAAGGTCGCACCTTGCTTGTCTGGTGCGGCGAGAACCAAACGCCCGCTCAGCAGCAACAGCTGAATGAATGGCGCGCGTTAGGTCACGATATTTATCCACTCGGTATTTAATATTCTATTAACAAACGTGTACAATCCTTGAATTCACATAAGGAGTGCATAATGAGCGCAGCTAAAATCGGTGTTATCACCCTCTTTCTGCTAATGGCTATCGGCGGTATCGGCGGTGTCATGCTGGCAGGCTATACCTTTATTTTACGTGCCGGGTAAGATGTCTCGCTAATTTCTCAAACCCGCGGTCAACAATTACCGCCGCCAGCGCGACCAGCAGCGCCCCCTGAATCACATAGGCGGTATTGAACCCACTTAGCCCGATAATAATCGGCGTACCCAGCGTGTTCGCCCCAACGGTTGAGGCGATGGTTGCAGTGCCGATATTAATAATCACCGACGTGCGAATCCCGGCCAGAATCACCGGGGCCGCCAGCGGCAACTCGACTTTACGCAGCCGCTGCCCCTGACTCATTCCCATTCCGCTGGCAATATCCATCACGCTGGGTGAAATTCCTCCGAGTCCGGCCAGCGTTGCCTGCAAGATCGGTAATACGCCATACAGGATCAACGCGATAATTGCCGGTTCAGGACCAAATCCCATCACCGGTACAGCTATCGCCAACACCGCAACTGGCGGAAAGGTCTGCCCCACGGCGGCAATGGTTTCCACCATCGGCCGGAATTCCGCGCCCCAGGACCGGGTTACCGCTATACCGGCCCCGGTGCCAATGAGTACGGCAATCAGGCTTGAAATCCCCACCAGACCAAAATGGCTCAGTGCCAGCACCGCAAAACTTTCCTGCTGATACACGGGACGCGGTAGCGCCGGAAATAGCGCACTGAACAAGGCCTGACTATGAGGCAACCCAACTAACAGGACCAGAAACAGAACAATAAGCCATAACAACGGATCAGCAAGACGTTTCACGGGTCGGCATCTCCGAAAGCAAATCACGAAAATGAAGCGTCCCGCAGGACAACCCCTGCGGGGTCACGACCGGCAAGACGTCGCAACCGCGCGCTACGAACACCGACAACGCATCACGCAGCGTCATTTCATCTACCAACGGTTCACCGGCTGCGTGTTCACCGCGACGGATAAAATCCCCTACCGTACGAAGCGACAACAGACGTACGCCCAGTTCACTACGGCCAAAGAATGTTTGCACGAATTCGTTCGCCGGTGCTGTCAGCATCGACAGCGGCGTGCCTTGCTGTACTACCTTTCCTGCATCCATCAGAACCAGATGCTCCGCCAGCCTTAGCGCCTCGTCGATATCATGCGTCACCAGCACAATGGTACGCCCGAGCAGACGATGAATACGCGTCATCTCCTGCTGCAGCGCACCGCGGGTGACCGGATCCAGCGCGCCAAAAGGCTCATCCATCAGCAGAACCTGCGGATCTGCCGCCAGGGCACGCGCCACTCCGACCCGCTGCTGTTGCCCGCCAGACAGCTGATGCGGATAACGATGGCGCAAACTGTCCTCAAGACCCAGCAGCGCCATCAGTTCGTCTGTTCGGTCATCAATACGAGAACGCGACCACTTTTGTAGCTGCGGCACCGTGGCGATGTTCTGCGCGACGGTCCAGTGGGGAAACAAGCCAATAGACTGAATCGCGTATCCCATGCGCCGCCTTAACTCCAGCACAGGCAGGCTGCGGATCTCTTCCCCGGCAAAGCGAATCTGTCCGCTGTCATGTTCAACCAGCCGATTGATCATTTTCAGCGTGGTGGATTTCCCGGAACCTGACGTGCCAATTAACACCGAAAAGCTGCCCTCCCCCAACCGCAGATTAAGGTCGTCAACGGCTTTTTGCTGGCCATAGGTTTTACTGACATGGCGAAATTCAATCATTATTCGATACCTCTAGCAGCGCGAGCCCTAAATCAAACAGCGCATCAATCAATACTGCCAGTACCACAACCGGGATCACGCCCAGCAACACTAAATCGACGGCGCTACTGAGCAATCCCTGAAAGACCAGCGCGCCAAATCCCCCTGCGCCAATCAGCGCAGCAATCACCGCCATTCCCACCGTTTGCACCATCACTACCCGTAAACTGCGCAAGAAGATCGGCAATGCCAGCGGGAACTGCACCGAGACAAATCGCTGGAAAGTGTTCATTCCCATCGCCCGGGCGCTTTCCAGTACCTCCTGCGGCACCTGATTCAACCCAGCCACAACGCCACGTACCAGCGGTAACAGCGCATATAGCACTAACGCAATAAGCGCAGGCGTCAGGCCGGTTCCGGCGATGCCGAGCGAACCCAACAAAGGAAAGTGCTTCACCAACCCGGCAAGGGGCGCAATTAACAGGCCAAACAGCGCGACTGAGGGAATGGTTTGGATGATATTCAGTACCGCAAAAACCGGCCCCTGACGGGAGACAGAGAAAGCACACCAGATGCCCAACGGCACACCAATAAGCAGCGCGGGCACCACGGTAGCGAACAGAATTGTCAGATGCTGCGCCAGGGCGTCGTTGAAGACATCCTGACGGTTGGCATATTCTTTAAGCAGGGAAAGATCGTTAAACGTGCCGGAGAACAAAAGCACCAGCGGAAAAATAAACATTTGCGCGTGCAACAGCCAACGCCATGATGCCAGCTCGGTTATGCGACGAATAGCGTCACTGGCGGCCAGCAACATTAGTCCTAGCCCCAACCAGAACCCGCTGCCCAGGCTGGTTCTGGCCAGTGGACTTCCCGTCTGGGCCAGATACGTTGCCGTTGTTCCTGCGGTTACCAGCGCCGCAATCACCAGCAATTGGCTAATAACAAGCGTCAATATATTGCCGGGCTTTCCCGGTACAAAGCACAGAAGAAACAGCAGCGAACAGGCTACTGCCAATCCCCACGCCATGTCGGGCCGGATATCCCAGAGTTGGCGCCCCTCACCGGAGACCAGGCGATTAGGCGCATAGCTAATGAAAGGCAGCGCTGCCGCCGCGAAGGTAAGAAGTACCAGTAACAACAGCACCCGATTAACTGAAATCTTTGACAAAACACCCACCTGCTGCAAACTCCGTTACTTCACCCATCCTTTTTGCTTCAGGTAGTCTGCTGCAACTTTTTTCGCATCCAGCCCCTCCACGGCAATACTGGCATTCAGCTGCTGCAACGTTTTTTCATCCAGGCTGGCAAAAACCGGTTGTAGCCATTCTCCCATTTGCGGGTAGTCTTTCAGCACCGATTCACGTACGACGGGTGCTGGCGCATAAATGGGCTGGACACCTTTTGGATCGCTTAAAGTTTGCAGACCGAGCGCCGCAACCGGGCCATCTGTGCCATAAGCCATCGCCGCATTGACGCCAGAAGTCTGCTGCGCCGCTGCTTTAATCGTCACCGCGGTATCTCCCCCAGCTAGCGACAACAGCTGATTTTGATTCAGTTTGAAATCATAGGCTTTTTCAAACGCAGGCAACGCGTCAGCCCGTTCGATAAATTCAGCAGAGGCAGCAAGTTTGAACGTTCCCCCGTCTTTCAGGTAGCGGCCTAAATCAGCAAGGGACTCAAGCTTGTTCTTTTGCGCGACATCCTGGCGTACCGCAATGGTCCAGGTATTGTTGGCAGGAGCAGGCGTTAGCCAGACCAGCTTATTTTGCTCTGCATCCAGCTTTTTCACTTTCTCGAAACCGGCCTGCGCATTTTTCCACGCCGGATCATTTTCATCTTTAAAAAAGAATGCGCCATTACCGGTATATTCCGGATAAATATCCAGCTCACCGGAGGTGATTGCCCCACGTACTACTGGGGTGGTGCCCAGCTGTACTTTATTGACAGTTTTCACGCCATGGCTTTCGAGCACCTGCAAAATAATGTTGCCGAGCAGCGCCCCTTCGGTATCTATTTTTGAACCAACCGTGACGGGTGACGCGGCCTGTAAGGGTAGGCTTATCGCGGCTAACAGCACCAGCGAACCCACCGATACTTTTGAGATTATCATGCTGTACTCCTCATCCTTTTACGGCCCTTTTCAGAGACTTGAGGAAAAAGCATAGTCGAAAAATCAAGCCTTAACCTGGCAATTGGGTGGTAACGCTGAGAGTTATTAGCGGTAAGGCGATAATAAAATAAAAAAAATCCGGCAAACCCAATGTGAATTTGCCGGATTATACGACTTTGTCAGCCTGATAAGCGTAGAGCCATCAGGCATGCTGCATGACTTTATTCATCTATTACAGCAGTTCAAATTCGCCCTGCTTCACTCTGGCGGAATCCACGCCGATGAAAACGTTAAATTTGCCAGGTTCTGCATCGTATTTCATCTGCTGGTTCCAGAATTTGAGCGCTTCAATATCAATCGGGAAGCTGACGGTCTGGGTTTCACCAGGCTTAAGATTCACTTTTTCAAAACCTTTCAGCTGTTTTACCGGACGACTCATGGAGGCGGTCACATCCTGTAAATACATCTGAATCACCGTTGCACCTTCGCGTTTGCCGGTGTTGGTCACCTGCACGCTGGCCGTCACGGTTCCGTCACGCTTCATCGTCGGAGAAGAGAGCTTCACATCAGAAACCGTAAACGTGGTGTAGCTCAGGCCATAACCAAAGGGATACAACGGACCATTGGCTTCATCAAAGTAGCGCGACGTGTACTTGTTCGGCTTATCGGCGTTATACGGACGGCCGGTATTGAGATGGCTGTAATAGACCGGGATCTGTCCAACAGAGCGCGGGAAAGACATCGGCAGCTTGCCTGACGGATTGTAATCACCAAACAGCACATCGGCGATGGCGTTACCGCCTTCCGTCCCGGCAAACCAGGTTTCGAGGATCGCATCGGCTTGTTGATCTTCCTTCACCAGCGCCAGCGGACGACCGTTCATCAACACCAGAACCAGAGGTTTACCCGTGGCTTTCAGCGCAGCAATCAGGTCACGCTGACTTTGCGGAATGGTGATATCGGTGCGGCTGGAGGCTTCATGCGCCATGCCCTGCGCTTCACCGACTACCGCGACAACCACATCAGATTGCTTCGCGGCGTTAACGGCTTCATCGATCATCGCCTGCGGCGAACGCGGGTCAACCTTTACCGCTTCTTCATACAGGTTGAGGAAATCGACAATGCCTTTGTCGTTGGTGATATTCGCCCCTTTGGCGTACAGCACTTTGCCCTGTTCGCCGACGGCATTTTTAATCCCCGTCAGCACCGTTACCGACTGATCGGCAACACCGGCGGCGGACCAACTGCCCATTACATCACGCTTGCTGTCGGCCAGCGGTCCGACAACCGCCACGGTGGCGGATTTTTTCAGCGGCAACGTTTCCAGACGGTTTTTCAGCAACACCAGGCTTTCGCGCGCCACTTCACGCGCCTCTTTGCGATGCAAACGGCTTTCTGCGTTGGTGTCCTGTGGGTCAGATTCTTTGGCCCCCAGATGGCTGTACGGATCGTTAAACAACCCCATATCATATTTCACGTTCAGCACATGACGCGCGGCGTCGTCCAGCTCCGCCATCGTCACTTTGCCGGATTTAATCAAGCCCGGCAGATATTTGCTGTAATACTCATCACTCATACTCATGTTGATGCCGGACTTGATCGCCACACGCACCGCATCTTCAGGATCAGAGGCGGTACCGTGCTTAATCAGTTCCTTAATCGCGCCGTGATCGGAAACGGTAATCCCCTTAAAGCCCCATTCATCTCGCAGCACGTCTTTTAGCAGCCATGCATCTGAGGTTGCTGGTGTACCGTTCAGCGAATTAAGACCCACCATCACCGCACCGCTACCGGCGTCCAGCCCGGCTTTATACGGCGGCATATAGTCGTTGAACAGACGCTGTGGGCTCATATCGACGGTGTTATATTCCTTGCCACCTTCAACCGCGCCATAGGCGGCGAAGTGCTTGACGCTAGTCATCACCGAATAGCGATCCGCCGGGCTTTTCCCCTGCATCGCTTCCACCATGGTTTTACCCATCGTAGCCGTTAAATACGTGTCTTCACCAAAGCCTTCCGAGGCACGGCCCCAGCGTGGATCGCGAGAGACATCGACCATTGGCGCCCAGGTCATATTCAGACCATCATCAGCAGCTTCATACGCGGAAATACGACCAACGGTTCTGACCGCATCGAGATTAAAAGAGGATGCCAGACCGAGGCTTATCGGGAACACGGTACGTTGGCCGTGCAATACGTCGTAGGCAAAAAAGAGAGGAATTTTCAGGCGGCTGAGTTCCATCACCTGATCCTGCATTTTGCGGATATCCTGGCGCGTGACGGTGTTAAAAATTGCCCCAACCTGCCCGTCTTTGATCATCTCGCGGATGGCTTCTTTCGGGTTATCTGGCCCGACGCTTATCAAACGGAGTTGCCCAATTTTCTCATCCACGGTCATCTGTTTAAGTAAATCGGTAACGAATGCATCCCGCGCTTCTGGCGTCAGCGGATGGTTACCAAACAGCGTGTCCGCCAGCGCTGGTTGCAACGCCAGACTCACCGCGACACCTACAGAACATAGCCATTTCATGTTGATTCTCTCTTTATTTTTTCCCGACGAGGCAGCGAAAATATAACAAAAACCGCAGTTTGCCGTAAGACTAAACGGGAGCGATAAAGAAAGCTAAGGTTATTCTCCTAATTTTCAAAACCAGCGCGAATCAGTAGAAGACGAACCAGAGACAATGTGAATGAGAAAGCGTATTGTCATACAAAGCGCTATGCTTGTTCCTGATATTGAGTCCCACCACAAGGAGTGGAGAATGTCTTCCATTACAACAGATAATAAAGCTTTTCTGAATGAACTGACCCGTCTGGTAGGTCATTCACACCTGCTCACAGACCCTGCTAAAACCGCCCGCTATCGCAAGGGATTCCGCTCCGGTCAGGGCGATGCGCTCGCCGTGGTATTCCCAGGCTCGCTTTTAGAACTGTGGCGCGTCCTGAACGCTTGCGTCGCCGCAGATAAAATTATCCTGATGCAGGCCGCCAATACTGGCCTGACCGAAGGATCTACGCCGAGCGGTAATGATTACGACCGCGAGATTGTCATTATCAGCACCCTGCGTCTTGATAAGCTGCACGTCATCGGCAAAGGCGAACAGGTGCTGGCCTATCCAGGCACCACGCTTTATTCGCTGGAAAAAGCGCTCAAACCGTTTGGCCGTGAGCCGCATTCGGTGATCGGATCTTCCTGTATCGGCGCTTCGGTGATTGGCGGTATTTGTAACAACTCCGGCGGCTCGCTGGTTCAGCGCGGTCCGGCATACACAGAGATGTCGCTGTTTGCGCGTATTGACGAACAGGGCAAATTGCAGCTGGTTAACCATCTGGGTATCGAACTGGGCCAGACCCCGGAACAGATCCTGAGCAAACTTGATGACGAGCGGATTAAAGATGACGATGTGCGCCACGATGGCCGTCATGCACACGATCACGACTACGTTACCCGCGTCAGAGATATTGAGGCGGACACGCCAGCTCGCTATAACGCCGACCCGGATCGGTTGTTTGAATCATCCGGTTGTGCAGGCAAGCTCGCGGTTTTTGCGGTGCGTCTGGACACCTTCGAAGCCGAAAAAAACCAGCAGGTCTTTTACATCGGTACCAACCAACCAGAGGTGCTGACGGAGATCCGCCGTCATATTCTGGCAAAATTTGAGCACCTGCCGGTCGCCGGTGAATATATGCACCGCGATATTTATGACATCGCTGAGCAATACGGCAAAGATACATTTCTGATGATCGACAAGCTCGGCACCGACAAAATGCCGTTCTTCTTCACCCTGAAAGGTCGCACCGATGCGATGCTGGAAAAAGTGAAAATTTTCCGTCCTCACTTTACCGACCGGGCAATGCAGAAATTTGGCCATTTGTTCCCCAGCCACTTACCGGCACGCATGAAAAGCTGGCGCGATAAGTACGAACATCACCTGCTGCTAAAAATGGCCGGTGGCGGCGTGGCTGAAGCGCAAAACTGGCTCAGCGAATATTTCAAAACTGCTGAAGGCGACTTCTTTGCCTGTACGCCAGAAGAAGGCAGCAAGGCGTTTTTGCATCGCTTTGCGGCGGCTGGCGCGGCGATTCGTTATCAGGCCGTGCATGCCGATGAAGTGGAAGATATTCTGGCGCTGGATATCGCACTGCGTCGGAACGATACCGAATGGTACGAGCATCTGCCTGCAGAGATCGACAGCCAACTGGTGCACAAACTCTATTACGGCCACTTTATGTGCTACGTCTTCCATCAGGATTACATCGTGAAAAAAGGCGTGGATGCGCATGCGCTGAAAGAGCAGATGCTGGAGCTTCTGCACGAGCGCGGAGCACAGTATCCGGCAGAGCATAACGTCGGACATCTGTATAAAGCACCGGAAACATTAACCCGTTTTTACCGCGAGAATGACCCCACCAACAGTATGAATCCGGGGATTGGTAAAACGAGTAAGCAAAAGTTCTGGAAAGAGTCGTAAACCAGAAAAAGATAAGCGCCACCGGGCATGTTGCCGGGGGCGCTTCGCTTGCCCGGCCTACCGCTACATTAGCTATGTGCATGCCGGATAAGGTGTCTTATTTAATCGTTTTGTGCAGTTTGCTCGCTCGTCGCTGAACCCGCCGCAGCCATCTGCGCCGCTTTTTGCTTTTTATAGCTCAACGCCGCCGCCGGAACCGGCATCACCTTGCCCGTTTCGATCCAGGTGCGTAAACGGCTGGCATCGGCAAAGTGGGTATATTTACCGAACGCATCCATCACTACCAGCGCCACCGGTTTGTTATTGATCACGGTGCGCATCACCAGGCAGTGGCCTGCCGCATTGGTAAATCCGGTTTTGGTCAACTGAATATTCCAGTTATCGCGATACACCAGATGGTTGGTGTTACGGAATGGCAGCGTATAAGCCGGGTTGGCAAAGGTCGCCATATCTTCACGCGTGGTGCTTAACTGGCCAATCAGCGGATACTGCTTGCTGGCGATCAGCAGCTTGGTTAAATCACGGGCGGTCGAGACGTTATGAATCGATAAGCCAGTCGGTTCCACAAAGCGTGTCTGAGTCATGCCGAGCGCTTTCGCTTTGGCATTCATGGCTTTAATAAACGCGTTATACCCGCCCGGATAATGATGCGCCAGGCTCGCCGCCGCGCGGTTTTCTGATGACATCAGCGCCAGCAGCAGCATGTCTTTACGGCTAATTTCACTGTTCAGTCGCACACGGGAGTAGATGCCTTTCATTTCCGGCGTCTGACTGATATCAACTTTCAGCTTTTCATTCAGCGGCAGCCGCGCATCAAGCACCACCATCGCCGTCATTAATTTGGTAATCGACGCAATCGGACGCACAAGGTCCGGGTGGTTCGAATAGATAACTTTGTTGGTATTCAGATCAACAATCATCGCGCTACCGGACGCTATCTCAGGTTGAGAAGCCGCTGCGGTAGTTGCCGTTTTAGCCACGGCTTGGGGTGCAAAAGGAACGGCCAGCACCAGGGCAAGGCTTAATAATGAAACTCGGAATTTCAGCATGATGAGATTTCTGATAATGATTCACGCACGTCACAACGCACACCGCCTGAGACTAAGTATTATCTCAAGCTAGCTCAGGCATCATAGCGATCCGGCAGGTTTGCCGCCACAGGAGAATCGTCTCGAAATGCTGCGTTGCTGACTTTTACGTCAACAACGCAGCGCTGACAGGTTTATCCGTCAGAATAACCGATAGCCGTAACCCCACAGGATTACCGTAATAGCCAGCAAAACTTCCAGGACCAGCACCCCGATCGCCAGCGTTGAACTGGAAAAACTTAACCCTTCCTCACGAGTGATATTCAGGAATGTCGGTATGCCGAGATAAAGCAAATAGCCGGTGTAGAACAGCGCGATGGTTCCCACCAATGCGCACAGCCAGACCAGCGGATAAAGTGCGACCAGTCCGCTTAAAAATAGCGGCGTCGCGACATATCCGGCAAACACCATACAATGCGCCAGCGACGGACGCTGCGGATAATTTCGCGCCATCCACCAGATAACCCGGCCCATGACGGCGACGCCTGCCAGCATCACCCCGTAAAACAGAATCGCCATCGCAAATCCGGTCAACAGAGATAACTTCAGGATATTGCCATCGCCAAAATTCCAGCCGATTTGCGTTGTGCCGATAAACGCGCAAACAACCGGGATTGCCGCCATCAGCAGTACATGGTGGGTATAGTGATGCGAAACGCTTTCGTTTTCGCTGTTGATCACGTGCATTTCACGATCGGGATGGGAAAACAGCCCCCAGACATGGTTCATACCGCCCCCTTCTTGTCAGCTCCGGACCTCAACACTTCAAGTATAATTCAGCTTTTGATTATTTTATGTACACAGGAAAAATACCGAAACGCCGGGTAAAAAGTGTGTAAGCCGTAGGCCTGATAAGCGAAGCGCCATCAGGCATTGGAGAGCTGAACGACGTTAAGCGCGACTACGCGGCTTTTCCGGCATCAAATAATCTTAGGGTGTATGCTATTAGCAGTGGAGGTCATACAATCGTATGGATATAAATCATTATGTTGCGCAATACGGCTATGCTGCGTTAATCATCGGCAGTCTGGCGGAAGGCGAAACCATTACCCTGTTAGGCGGCGTTGCGGTGCATCAGGGCGTTCTGAAATTTCCTCTGGTGGTACTCTCGGTCGCGCTGGGCGGGATGATTGGCGATCAGTTGCTTTATTTACTCGGACGCCGTTTTGGCGGCAAAATTTTGCGTCGTTTCTCGCGCCACCAGGCAAAAATTGATTACGCACAGAAGATGATCCAGCGACGTCCTTACCTGTTTGTGGTCGGTACGCGCTTTATGTACGGCTTTCGCGTTATTGGTCCCTTACTGATTGGCGCCAGTCACCTGCCGCCGAAGATCTTTTTACCGCTGAATATTCTTGGCGCGTTTGTCTGGGCATTGCTATTTACCACCCTCGGCTACGTCGGTGGCGAAGTGATCGCGCCGTGGCTGCACAGCCTCGACCAGCATATCAAGCATGGCATCTGGCTGGTGCTGGTTATCGGGATAGTCGCGGGCGTCCGCTGGTGGATGAAACGTCGAAGCACGCGTAAAGCGCAATGAAGATGGCCCGACAGCGGAACACCGGCGGGCCGAACAATCAGGATGCGTGATAACCGCCACCCAGCGCGCTGGTCAACTGGATTGAGGCATCCAGCCACTGTCCTTGTAAAAGCAGACCGTTGCACTGCTCACGTAATGCCGGGATCTTTGCCTCGCTGACCCTGGAGCCCGCAATAATACCCGCATTAAAGCGCGCCTGTGCCAGCCCCACTACGCGCTGAGCGTCATGTTCAATCTGCTGCTGATGCTGATTTTTCTGCGCCAGTGTTTCTACCTGCGATGCCGCACGTGCCACGTCATTCACCGCATCCACCACAGCTTTGTTGTAATTCGCCACCGTCAGATTACTTTGCGCTTTCGTTATATCGAGATTCGCATTCAGCCTGCCACTGTCAAAGATTGGCAGCGTCAACCCGGCGGTTACGCCCATTTGCTGCGCGGAATGGCGGAACAGGTCACTCAGATGTAACGCATCCTGTTGTAAAAATGCCATCAGATTCACATCGGGATAAAACGCCGCTTTCGCCGCATCAATGCTGCTCAGCGATGACTCAATGTACCAGTGTGCCGCCTGCAAATCTGGTCGACGGGCCAGAAGCGAGTAGCCCAATTGGGATGGGAGCTGACTTTCAACCACGGGCAGTTTGGTCGAATGGAGCTTCAGGGCAACGGACTGCGAGTTGCTCAACGCGCTTAGGCGCGCCTCAATCACCTTCATTTTACCGCTGACATCGTTCAGCTGCTGCTCTGTTTTGCTGGAATCGATATCGGTTTCAACACCTTCCACCGAAGAAGTGAGGCCGTTTTGATATAGCTGACGATCGACGGTTATCACATTTTGCTGCTCGCTTTCGATTTGCGTCAACACGGTTTTCAGCGCGGCCTGCGTCTGCCATTCCCAGTAAAGACGGGAGACACCGCTCGCCAGCAGCTGTCGGGTTTGCTCGCGCTCAGCCTCACGCGCCTTAACGGCTCCAATGCGCGCAGTCACTTCGGCCCGATTCTTACCCCACAGATCCAGATTCCAGCCTGCAGTTAAACCAAAGGTACCGTTGGTGTACCACGGCCCCGTGGTTCCTGCTGCGGGATCGGTTATGGCGAAAGGTCCCATCAGCCCTTCGGCTGACATTTTCTGACGCTCAACGTCTGCGGAGAAGTCGATCTCCGGGCCATCCTGCGCTTCCACGGCCTTAGCCTGCGCCTCCGCCAGTTGAATGCGCTGTTCCGCGACCTGCATATCAGGAGAATTTCGCAACGTGCTGTCAATCAACGCATTAAGCTGGGGGTCGTGATATGCCTTCCACCACTGGCTGTCCGGCCAGCCATTTTTTAACGCGGCAGGCAATGTGGTATCGACATTTGCGGCAGGCGTCTGCTGTGACAGAGACTGGCGGTCATCATGCATCGGCGCGCAGCCAGACATCAGAACAAAAAGTGGCAACAATGCCGTCGTGACAAACACAGAATTACGATTCATGGAGATATACAGGTAAGAAAAGATGTGCAGAGATTACGACTTGTCGCTGTTGCTTTTTTAGTTACGCGTGGCAATACATCTTTGGCAATAAAAATATATAATCAGAAAAATATACACCTCGTGAATAATATAGATTAAATAATTTTAATAATTAATGGATGGAGATGTTATGTCACAGAATATCTATGACGATCCTGAGTTCTTTGCCGGATATGCCACGCTGGATCGTTCAGTAAAGGGACTCGACGGTGCGCCAGAATGGCCGACAATACAAGCGATGCTCCCCTCTCTTCAAGGCAAAAACATTCTTGATTTGGGCTGTGGATATGGTTGGTTTTGCCGCTACGCGCGCGATAATCAGGCAGCCAGCGTAATGGGACTGGATATTTCACAAAAAATGTTAACCCAGGCACACAGTATGACGCAGGGTAATGGCATCGTTTATCAGCGTGAAGATCTCGAAACGCTAACCCTGTCCCCAAATTCTTTTGACCTGATTTATAGCTCGCTTGCCCTGCACTATTTGCACGATATAGAACGATTATTCGTAACCATTTACCACTCATTAACACCAGGCGGTATGTTAGTTTTCTCTGCCGAGCATCCAATTTATACCGCACCGCTTAATCAGGGCTGGATAAAAGATAAAACCGGGCAGCTGTCCTGGCCGGTTAATCATTATCAGCAGGAAGGTGAGCGCATCAGTAACTGGTTTGCTGAAGGCGTCAAAAAACAGCACCGTAAGCTGGCGACCTGGATTAATGCGCTGATTGCCGCCGGATTCGAGATCGTTTGTCTCGATGAATGGGGACCTTCCGGGCAACAGATTGCTGAAAACCCGGCTTTAGATGAAGAAAAAGAGCGGCCGATGGTGTTTCTGCTCAGCGCACGTAAACCAGCATAACAACGCCCCCAGGCAGAATGATTGATACTTTCCTATACTCAATCTGAACTTACCAAAAAAAGGAAAGTTAATGAAAATTCTGCTGTGGGTAATTCTGATTATTTTTCTGATTGGGCTATTGGTGGTAACAGGCGTGTTTAAGATGATTTTCTGATGTCGTCATTTCGCCCAGGCCTGATAGCAGAAATCTCAGGCTATTATTCTCTCTGATGCCGGATGGCGGCGTAAACGCCTTATCCGGCCTACTGGAGCTGAGATCAGGCAGTAATCTCGATAGCCTGAATCGCTCGTGCGATATCCGGCGAATTATTTAACGCACGAATTTCCTGAAACAGTTCTGTTGCCTCTGAATATTCTTTGCGCAAATACCCTAACCACTGCTTAATCCGCGCTACATGATACAGCCCGGTGTCCCCCTGCTTTTCAAGGCGGGTATATTTTTGCAACAGCGTCACGACTTCAGGCCACGGCATACGCGGCTCGTTGTATTTCACCACGCGGCTCAGGTTCGGAATATTTAATGCGCCACGTCCGATCATCACCGCATCGCATCCGCTGATGGCCATACAATCCTGGGCGCTCTGCCAGCCCCAGATTTCGCCATTCGCAATAACCGGAATGGTCAGCCGCTGGCGGATCTCGCCAATCGCCTGCCAGTTAATATGTTCGGCCTTGTAGCCCTGCTCTTTGGTTCGGCCATGCACCGCCAGTTCGCTGGCACCGGCCTGCTGGACGGCATCGGCAATTTCAAACTGCCGGTCGCTGTTGTCCCAGCCCAGACGAACTTTCACCGTCACCGGAAGATGAGCCGGGACCGCCTCACGCATAGCTTTTGCGCCCCGGTAGATAAGCTCAGGATCTTTCAATAACGTTGCGCCACCGCCGCTACCGTTCACCAGCTTCGACGGACAGCCGCAGTTCAGATCGACACCGTACGAGCCCAGTTCTACCGCGCGTGCGGCATTCTCCGCCAGCCACTGCGGATACTGTCCTAACAGCTGAATGCGAACCAACGTGCCGGATGGCGTCCGGCTGTTATTATGCAGTTCCGGGCAGAGTCGATGAAATACTTTTGCCGGCAGGAGCTGATCCACCACGCGCACAAACTCGGTGATGCACAGATCGTAATCATTCACTTCAGTCAGCAGCTCGCGCACCAGTGAGTCGAGCACGCCTTCCATCGGCGCCAGTAAAACACGCATATCGTCACCCGCAAAAAAAGAGGCGCTATGGTAGCGCCTCCGTTCGGGAGATTAAAGAGGCTCAGCGCGGCAACAGGCAGTTATCTTCTTTCCAACCGTACAGCCATTCCATACCGCGATAAAACTCCGCCTGCGATTTGTCTTTCCACAGCAGATTACGCACCTGCCGCTCGACGCCTGCAGCATGGTAGACACGGCCCATTTCACGCGTTGACCAGACGATGCGTGCGGTACGCGGAATACGCACCGACTCATACAGCGCAAAGGCATCAGCCGCATCGCCATCACACTGCTGTAGCGCTTTACCGAGCGTTACCGCGTCTTCCAACGCCATACAGGCACCCTGCGCCATATATTGCGCCACCGGGTGCGCGGCGTCTCCCACCAGCGTGATGCGGTCGGATCCCCATTTTTCTACCGGCTCGCGGTCGGCGGTGGACCAGCGCCGCCATGATGTCGGTTTATCCAGCATCTGGCGCGGGCGCGGATGGATACCCGCAAAATAGGAGAGCACTTCCTCTTTGCTGCCATCCTTCACGCCCCACTCTTCCTGCTGACGACTGTGGAAGGTCACCACCAGGTTATACTGCTTACCTCCGCGCAGCGGATAGTGCACCAGGTGACAGTGTGGTCCGGCCCACAGCACCGGTGCGTTAATGCGTAAATCTTCCGGCATATCATCACAATCAATCACGGCGCGATAGACCACGTGTCCGGTAACCCGTGGCGCATCGCCAATCAGAGACTGACGAACGACCGATTTTACACCGTCACAGCCCACCAAAATATCCGCCGTCCAGCTGTTGCCGTGCTCATCAAATACCGTCACGTCATTCTCTGTCTGGCGAATATCAACCACGTTAGTTGAAGTGCGATACTCAACGTTAGGATGCACCAGCGCCGCTTCCCAAACGCTGGCGTGAATATCAACCCGATGGATAACCGCATAAGGACCGCCAAAGTGATCGCGGAACGCCTGCCCGGTTTCAATGCGCACAACCTCTTTTGCGTTTACCGCATCCATCATCGTGATATGATCGGTAAAAACAGCACGCTGACGGGCGACTTCCCCCACGCCAAGGCTGTCCAGAGCAGAGAATGCATTCGGCCCGAGCTGAATACCCGCGCCAATTTCACCAATCTCGTGCGCTTTCTCCAGCAACATCACTTTAATGCCCTGACGGGCCAGCGATAGCGCGGTTGCCGCGCCGCCAATCCCGCCACCCACGATAATTGCGCGTGTCACTTTAGCCATTGTCGTTCTCCTTATCAGGCTGGAATTTTATCTTGTTGATTCTCGGGCGCGGCGGCGATAAACGCCGGAAGCTGAGTACAGGCATCATATACCGCCTTACAGCGCGGATATCCGCTCAGATCGCAGCCCATACGTAACGCGTTCGCCCACTGTGGGATCAGACAGCAATCCGCCAGCGTCGGCGCATCACCCACGCAGAACTTACCCGAATGACTCTGGCGCAGCATCTGTTCCACCGCGCTTAACCCTTGCTGGATCCAGTGTGCATACCAGCGTTTTTTATCTTCTTCACTGACCTTTAACTCTTCGCTCAGGTAGCGCAGTACCCGCATGTTATTCACCGGGTGGATATCACAGGCGATGGCATAGACAATTTCCAGCACCTTACTGCGCACCGGGAAGTCGGCAGGCAGCAGCGGCGTTTGCGGAAAGTGGCCATCCAGCCAGTCAATTATTGCCAGCGACTGCCCAAGTGATTCTCCGTCATCGGTCACCAGCGTCGGCACCAGTCCCACCGGGTTCATCCGTCGGTAGGCCAGTTCGTTCTGCTGACCAATGCGAATGTTGACGCCCACCGTCTGGTAATCCAGCCCCTTCAGCGCCAGCGCAATGCGCACCCGATATGACGCCGAGCTATTAAAGAAACTGTACAGCTTCATCATCCACCTCAGACAATCTTCACGGCGATGGGGGTTAAACCGTCTACGTTTCCGGTGATCACATCCCCTTTCACTACCGCCCCCACGCCTTCAGGGGTACCGGTGTAGATCAGATCGCCCGGCTGCAGTTCGAAGAAGCCAGACAGATAGCTGATGGTTTCATTCACAGACCAAATGAGGTGGCGAATATCGCTACGCTGATGATCGTCGCCGTTGACCTGCAACCAGATTGGCGCATGGTTAACATCCACACTTTCGCTGGCTTTATGCAGCGGCGCGATGGGCGCGGAGAGATCAAACGCTTTGCCAATTTCCCACGGACGCCCCATCTGGCGCATCTCCATCTGCCGATCACGGCGAGTCATATCCAGACCGGTGGCATAGCCCCAGATATATTCGTGCGCTTTTTCCAGCGGAATATCACTGCCCTTTTTGCCAATCGCCACCACCAGCTCTATCTCATAGTGATAGTTATCGGTTTGCGATGGGTACGGCAGTTCGAGGGTCTGACCAGCCGCCACCGGGACTACCGCATCGGCAGGTTTACAGAAAAAGAACGGCGGTTCGCGATCCGGATCAAAGCCCATTTCACGGGCATGAGCGGCATAGTTACGGCCCACACAGTAAACTCGGCGCACAGGAAATTGTTCATCACAGCCAACAACCGGAACGGTAACAGGCGCTTGTGGTTCAAATACGTATTGCGTCATTTTCTCTCTCCCAAATTAATAACGTGCTTCGCGGAACAGCCCCAGCGCTTCCTGAACCGGTCGGTCCGAAAAACTGAATAAGACGGTATCTTCGCGGGTCTTGAACGACACGCCGTGCCAGGTCGGCACCACAAAGATATCTTTTGGCGAAAAGTTGAAGGTCTCGTTGCCGATGGTGACCTGCCCACTTCCTTCCACCACGTGGTAGATAGTGCTGTCAGTGGTACGCGCCATTCGTGAGGAAAAGCCCTGCGGCAACAGTTGCAGGAAGGTTCCCATCGAAGGCATGGGATAACCGCCGGTTACCGGGTTGACGTAACGCATCTTGTAACCGTCCCACTCATCGGCGTCTCCCATGCGGGTCAGGTCATGCAGTGCCTCACGGCTGCGATCGTAGCGATAGTTAAAAATCGGCGATGAGTTACCTTTCTGATGACGCAGCGGCAGCATATTGGCCGCGTAGCGCGGTAAATAATCCCCTTCCTTGCGCGTGACCGGCTGCTGATCTTCCGGGTAGTCTTCCGCAAAGCCACAGCCCAGCAGGTTCACCAACGGCAGGTCCAGACCGTCCAGCCACACCACCGGTTCACTGCCCGGGTTGCCGTGATCGTGCCAGCGCCACTGCGGCGTCAGAATAAAATCGCCTTCTTGCATCTGGGTGCGCTCGCCATCCACGGCGGTAAATGCCCCTTTCCCTTCGACAATAAAGCGCAGCGCAGACTGGTTGTGGCGGTGACTCGGCGCAACCTCGCCCGGCATAATTAACTGCAATCCCGCGTACAACGTTGGGGTGATTGAAGACTGTCCGCGCAGCATTGGGTTTTCCAGCACCAGCACGCGACGAATCGCCTCTTTCGCGCCAATCAGATTGCCACTTTCTAACAGTAGTGGACGGATCTCCTGATAGTTCCAGTACGCTGGCGCGCAATGTGCGTTCGGAGTTGGCGGCACCAGACGATGCAGCGACTCCCACAGCGGGGTCAGATTCTGCCCGGAAATATGCTGGTAAAACTGCTGACGGCTGTTCTTAACATCCTGATTCAGTTCAGACATAGGGATTCTCCTTATTCATTCACAACACCTGCGCGAGGCAGAGTATTCGAGGCAGAGGCCGACTGGCGGATAACAACCGTCAGCAGCGTAAGCATCACCGCGCTGATGGCCGCCGGGACGGCAATAATGAAAAACAGGTTATCGAATGAGAAATTCATCGCCATCATCACGCCGCCGGAAAGCGAGCCGACAATCGCGCCGCAGCGTCCCACCGCATTAGACCAGCTGACGCCCGTCGCCCGGCTTTGTGTCGGATAAAGCGTGGCGGTTAACGCATTAAGACCAACCTGAGAACCGCTGATACCAATGCCGGTGCCAAAAATGGCCAGCGCCATCAGCCACAGGCCGTTCTCACTCAGACCAATCATGACGATGCATACCGCGCCCAGCGCATAGCTCACGGCCAGCACGCGGAAAGGATTGTATTTATCCATCAGCACGCCCAGCGCCAGCGCGCCAAGCGTACCGCCAATCTGGAAGGCAGCGGTCACCCAGGAGGCATGCTGCAGATCAATTCCACGGTGGTTTAACAGCGTTGGCATCCAGCTGGAGAGCAGATAAATAATCAGCAAGCTCATAAAGAACACTACCCATAGCATCAGGGTAATGGGCAGCTGTCGCCCGACGAACAGCTGGCGAATGCTGCCTTTAGCAATTGCGGCGCCCCCGTTGAGATAAAAATGGGTATTGTCATAACGTTCCCGGGTGATGGCGCTAACGGTTCTGGCAATCACGTTTTGCGGCAGCTGACGACGAACCTGCCAGCGTGGGGATTCCGGTAGCGCAAACAGCAGGGCCACAAACAGCATCAGCGGTAGAACGCCTCCCAGCACCAGGATGCCGTGCCAGCCAATCACCGGCACCAGCTGCGCGCTGACGATGCCGCCCATTGCCGATCCCAGGGTGAATCCGCAGAACATCATGGTGACCAGTGCCCCACGCCGACGCGCTGGCAGGTATTCAGACGTCATGGTGATGGTATTTGGCATTGCGCCGCCCAGACCTAAACCGGTCAGGAAGCGCAAAATAACCAGCGTTTGTAGATCGGGTGAAAAAGCCGAGATCAGACTTAGCGCACCGAACAATGCCACGCAGAGTTCTATCACTCTTTTGCGGCCAAAACGGTCGGACAGCGGGCCACAGAGCAGCGCGCCAGCGGTCAGTCCCAGCAGGCCTGCGCCAAACAGCGGGGCCAGATCGCCGGCAGTCAGCTGCCAGTGAGTGCGAATGTCGGGTGCGATAAAACCAATCGCCGCGGTATCAAATCCGTCGAGCATGACAACCAGAAAACAGCAGATGATAACGCGCCACTGGGTCTTACCGACGGGGGCGGAATCGATCAGCGCTTGTAGATCACGTTGTTGAGTCATAGTGAATGCCTCAGTGCAGGTAGAGTAGATGTCTGTTTTGTTTTAGGTATGTTGCGACTTTGTATGTTTGGAGATGAAATGTACAATGGCTTTTCATGCAGAGGCATAACCTGGAGGTTATAGCAAATGGCAAACTGGGCGCAGAAACTTAAGTTGCACCACCTGCAAACACTTATCGCGCTGGGCGAACAGGGAAATCTGACTCACGTTGCCCGGATGATGAATATCACCCAGCCCGCGTTGTCGAAATGGTTATCACAACTCGAAGATGATATTGGCATCACGCTCTTTGAACGTCATAGCAAAGGCTTGCGTCCTTCCGAAGGCGGCAAACTGCTACTGCAACATGCCCAACGCCTGATCAATGATATGGAACGTTCGCAGTATGAGATCGCCCGTTTTAAGCAAGGCGGCCTTGTAGGGAGTCTGAAGATTGGCTGCTCGCCGGTAGCGACCGACTGTGTTTCTCAGGCAATACTGGGGTTGCTTAAAGAGTTACCAACCCTGCATCTTAATATTGAAGAGAAAGTGATGACCCCGCTGCTGCACGATCTGCTAGCGGGTTCTGTGGATGTCGTCGTCGGTCGCGTCGGTGGCCGGGCGCTTCAGTTGCCGCTCAATTATCAGGTGCTGTATACCGAACCGGTGTGTTTCGTCGCCCGTCCCGACCATCCCCTGGCAAAATATCCCCTGCTCACCTGGCACGATCTGGCGAACTGGCGCTGGATTGTCTGGCCGACAGGAACCCCTATCCGGATAAGCATTGATAACGCGCTGGTTGATAACGGTGTCATGTTGCCGGAAAACATCATTGAATCAGCATCGATCAACGTCAGCACCAATCTGCTGCAAAGTAGCGACATGATCTCTATTCTCTCTCTACGCCTGGCACAACGGTATGCTGCCCAGGGACAGCTGGCTATCCTGAATCTGCCGAAGATTGAACAAAAAGGCAGCGTCGGCGTATTCTGGCGCAACAACGAAACGCCGACTACTGCCCTGAATCGTTTTTTGTATTATCTGGCACAAGTTTAGCGCGGAGAGTTAGGGCCACCGCCCGATGTTCCAGATATCTATTTCTTCTATGCTTAGAATTCATGATGTGATCGGTAGCACGTTTTTAAGTTTAATTGTATGATGAATCAGTCTCGTCAAGGGTTTCAACTATGAGCAAAGCACTGAACATTATCTGGCAATATTTGCGCGCGTTCGTCCTGATTTATGCCTGCCTCTATGCAGGTATTTTTCTTGCGTCGCTACTTCCTATCACCATTCCGGGCAGCATTATCGGCATGCTGATTCTGTTTGTTTTACTGGCTTTGCAGGTGTTACCGGCAAAATGGGTTAACCCTGGCTGCTACGTGCTGATTCGTTATATGGCCCTGCTGTTTGTCCCGATTGGCGTGGGGATCATGCAGTACTTTGACCTGCTCCGCGCACAATTTGGTCCGGTGGTGGTGTCTTGTACCATCAGTACGCTGGTCGTTTTCCTGGTGGTGAGCTGGAGCTCGCACATTGTGCACGGTGAACGCAAAATCGTTGGGCAAAAAGGGTCTAAAGAATGATGTCGTATATCTGGTGGTCGTTACCTCTTACGCTGGCGGTATTTTTTGGCGCACGTAAGCTGGCTGCACGATTTAAAATGCCGCTATTGAACCCGCTGCTGGTTGCCATGGTGGTGATAATTCCCATTCTGCTGCTGACCGGTATTCCCTACGATCACTATTTCAAAGGTAGCGAAGTACTGAACGATTTACTGCAACCTGCCGTGGTCGCGCTGGCCTATCCGTTATACGAACAGCTGCACCAGATTCGCGCCCGCTGGAAATCAATCATTGCTATCTGTTTTGCCGGGAGCGTTGTGGCGATGGTAACAGGTACAACAATCGCCTTGTTGATGGGCGCATCGCCGCAAATTGCCGCGTCTATCATGCCAAAATCGGTCACCACGCCTATCGCTATGGCGGTGGGAGGCAGTATTGGTGGCATTCCGGCTATCAGCGCCGTATGCGTCATCTTTGTCGGCATTCTCGGGGCGGTATTTGGTCATACGTTACTCAATGCCATGCGTATTCGCACCAAGGCCGCTCGTGGGCTGGCAATGGGCACCGCGTCACACGCCCTGGGCACCGCGCGCTGTGCGGAACTGGACTATCAGGAAGGTGCGTTTAGCTCACTGGCACTGGTCATTTGCGGCATTATTACCTCGCTGGTAGCCCCGTTCCTGTTCCCGATTATTCTGGCAGTAGTGGGTTAACCTTCATTTTTTAGCTATTTATTTGCGATGCGTTGCACATTTTTCATTTAAGTTTCATAAGTTGCATACACAATGAGATTTGGATCACATATAAAGCCATAACAGGCCCGTAAACTACGATTCCATTACATTGTTATGAGGCATCGCCATGCATCCACGTTTTCAAACTGCTTTTGCCCAACTCGCGGATAACTTGCAATCAGCCCTGGCCCCTGTTCTGGCGGATGCACATTTCCCCGCCATGCTGACTGCTGAGCAGGTCTCTTTGCTGAAACGCGAATCGGGACTGGACGAAGACGCGCTGGCATTCGCTCTGCTGCCGCTGGCTGCGGCCTGCGCGCGTACTCCGCTGTCCAACTTCAACGTTGGGGCAATTTCTCGCGGCATCAGCGGCAACTGGTACTTCGGTGGGAACATGGAGTTCCTGGGCGCGACCATGCAGCAAACCGTTCATGCCGAGCAAAGCGCTATCAGCCACGCCTGGCTGCGCGGTGAAAAAGGACTCGCTGCCATCACCGTCAACT
Organism: Citrobacter sp. C13; assembly: GCF_014596815.2. Classification (NCBI taxonomy): domain Bacteria; kingdom Pseudomonadati; phylum Pseudomonadota; class Gammaproteobacteria; order Enterobacterales; family Enterobacteriaceae; genus Citrobacter; species Citrobacter sp. C13. The sequence goes on along the minus strand of NZ_CP115024.1, from coordinate 1,699,622 downwards.
ACACGCCGTGCGGCCACTGTCGCCAGTTTATGAACGAACTAAACAGCGGACTGGATTTACGGATTCATCTGCCGGGACGTGCGCCACACGCGCTGCGCGATTACCTGCCAGATGCCTTCGGCCCGAAGGATCTGGAGATTAAAACGCTGCTGATGGACGATCAGGATCACGGCTTCGCGCTGCAGGGCGATACGTTGACTCAGGCGGCAATCACCGCTGCCAACAGATGCCATATGCCGTACAGCAAATCCCCAAGCGGCGTGGCGCTGGAGTGTAAAGATGGTCGTATTTTTAGCGGCAGCTATGCTGAAAATGCCGCCTTTAACCCGACCCTGCCACCGCTGCAGGGCGCGTTAAACCTGTTGAATCTCAACGGTTATGATTATCCAGATATCCAACGTGCTGTACTTGCTGAAAAAGCCGACGCGCCATTGATTCAGTGGGATGCAACCTCCGCCACGCTGAAAGCACTAGGCTGCGACAATATAGAGCGCGTACTTCTGGGTTAATCGACTCAATAACGCCAGTTCGTAGGCCGGATAAGGTGTTTACACCGCTATCCGGCACTATGCGCAATGCCTAAAATCCCCTCAATCAGACTGCTGTTTCTTGCGCTACGTCTTCCGGTACAGTAGCCTGATTGAAATTCCATCCAAATAACGAGTTTTCTGCATGTTAAAGCGCGTGTTTTACAGCCTGTTAGTCCTGCTAGGCTTGCTGCTTTTGACTGTGCTTGGACTCGATCGCTGGATGAGCTGGAAGACGGCTCCCTACATTTACGACGAACTGCAGGATTTACCCTACCGCCAGGTAGGTGTGGTTCTGGGCACGGCGAAGTATTACCGCACCGGCGTCATCAACCAATATTACCGTTACCGCATTCAGGGCGCATTGAACGCCTATAACAGCGGGAAGGTAAACTATCTGCTGTTAAGCGGCGATAATGCCCAGCAAAGCTACAACGAACCCATGACGATGCGTAAGGATCTGATTGCCGCAGGCGTCGATCCCGCTGACATCGTGCTTGATTACGCAGGGTTCCGGACACTCGACTCCATCGTGCGTACCCGCAAGGTCTTTGATACCAACGATTTCATCATTATTACTCAACGATTCCACTGTGAGCGCGCCTTGTTTATTGCGCTGCATATGGGTATTCAGGCCCAGTGCTACGCCGTACCTTCGCCAAAAGATATGCTCACCGTGCGGGTACGTGAATTTGGTGCCCGTTTTGGCGCACTCGCCGATCTCTACATTTTCAAACGTGAGCCCCGTTTTTTAGGCCCACTGGTGCCCATCCCTACTATGCATCAGGTACCGGACGATGCGCAGGGGTATCCGGCGGTCACGCCTGAACAATTACTCGAATTACAAAAGAAACAAGGAAAATAAGCATGGAAGGAAAAACGATCTTTATCGTTATTGGCGTACTGATGATTGTTCTCTGGACGTGCAGAGAAGGCCTGAAGGGACTGCGTTCCGGTATCGTCGAGAAAACAGTGAAAGGTTCGCAGACGCCAATGATCATTTCTCGCGCTAAAGAACCCAGCACTTACTGGAGCTATATCATCGTTTATTTCGGTATGGCCATTGGTGCACTGTTCACTGGTATCTGGTTACTCTTTATCAAATAAAAAAACCGATGCAGAACGCCTCTGCACCGGTTTTATTTTTCTCTTCCCAGATTACTTCTTACGCGCGTACTTCAGTGAGTCCAGCGCGACCGCGAAGATAATAATGCCGCCCTTGATAATATACTGCCAGTAAGGGTTCACGCCGATGTAGGTCAAACCGTAGTTGATGACGGTGAAGATGATCACACCGGTTACTACGCCAAACACGGTACCTACCCCGCCGCTGAACGACACGCCGCCAACCACGCACGCCGCAATCGCATCCAGCTCATACATAAAGCCGAGGTTGTTGGTCGCCGAGCCGATACGCCCGGCTTCGAGCAAACCGCCGAAGGCATAGAACACGCCAGACAACGCATAGATAATCAGCAGGTTCAGCGCAACGTTTACCCCGGACACTTTCGCAGCTTCCGGGTTTCCGCCGATGGCGAAAATGTTTTTACCGAAGCGGGTCTTGTTCCACAGCACCCACACAAAAGCCACCGCAATCAGCGCATAGAAAGTGATGTAGGAGAGTCGGAAACTGCCCAGTGCAATAAAGCCCTGCGCAAAGGTTGAGAATCCGCTGTCAAAGCCAGAAATTGGCGATGCGCCGACGAAGTCGTAGTACAGGGAGTTGATCCCGTAAACGATAATCATCGTACCCAGTGTGGTAATAAACGGTGTTACGTTCAGATAAGCAATGATAATACCGTTCACCAGACCGATAATGGCGCCAATCACGCAAACAATCAGCACCACTACAATGATTGGCATCGTCGCCATTTCCGGGAATACCTTGTTGGCATTCTCCATCGACTGCAACAGAGTTGCCGCCACCACTGCCGCCAGGCCAACCTGACGCCCCGCCGACAGGTCGGTCCCTTGGGTAACAATCAGTCCAGCCACACCCAATGCGATAATAATACGCACCGAGGATTGCGTGAGAATATTACTCAGGTTCAGTAAGCTTAAGAAAGTGGGATCCTGGAAAATAATAATCGCCAGCAAAACCAAAAGAACAACGTAAATTCCGCCTTCTTTCAGGTAAGTAAGAAAACTTTTCTTATTTAACGCACTCATGAGGAGCCCCTAATCTTAAAGGTGCAAAGACGCAAGACGGAGGATTTCGTTTTGCGTTGTTGTTTTAGTGTCAACAATTCCAGCAACGAGACCATTGCTCATCACCAGAATACGATCGGTAATACCCAGCAGCTCCGGCATTTCAGAGGAAATAATAATAATCCCCTTATCCTTTTTCGCGAGTTCGGCAATCAACTGATAAATTTCAAATTTCGCGCCAACATCGATTCCACGCGTCGGTTCATCCAGCATCAGAATTTCTGGCTGGGTTAATAACCAACGACCAATAACCACCTTTTGCTGATTACCGCCAGAAAGTGAACCGATTTGCGTACGATGACCCGGTGTTTTTACCCTCATGGAGTCAATTACCCACTGGGTATCACTCTTCATGCGGGAATTATCCAACAGACCAACTTTGTTTTTATAGTTTTGGATATTGGAGATTAACGAGTTAAAACCAATGTCCAGATATGCATAAATACCGGTTGAGCGGCGCTCTTCCGTGACCAGTGCAAAACCATGGTTGATGGCTTCATTTGCACTGTGGTTATTAATTTTTTTGCCGTGTAGCGTAATCGTACCTGATGATTTCTCACGAATACCAAAAAGCGTTTCAACGATATCCGTGCGTTTTGCGCCTACCAGACCTGCAATCCCAAGAATCTCCCCTTTGTGCAAATCAAACGAGATATCACGAATCGACGGCTGGCGCAGCGAGGTCAGGTTACGCACTTGCAGAATGACTTCACCAGGTTTGTTTTCTTTATCCGGAAAACGTTGGTTCAGTGAACGTCCGACCATCATGGCGATGATCTTATCCATATCCAGCCCTTCCAGCGGCTGGGTCGCAATCCACTGACCGTCGCGTAGTACGGTAATTTCATCGCACAGCTGGAAGATTTCTTCCATTTTGTGAGAGATATAAACAATACCGCATCCACGCTCTTTCAGCTTACGGATGATGGTGAACAGATGGTTAACTTCTTTTTCAGTTAACGATGAAGTTGGTTCATCCATGATGACGATTTTGGCGTCATAGGAGAATGCTTTCGCAATTTCAATCATCTGCATTTGTGAAACGGATAATGTACCGACGCGCGCACGCGGATCGATATCAATATCCAGTTCATCAAATATCGCTTTGGTATCGCGGTACATTTTTTCCTGATCGACAAACATGCCTTTGGTGGGATAGCGTCCCAGCCACATGTTGTCCATCACAGAACGTTGTAATACCAGGTTTAATTCCTGGTGTACCATCGAAATACCATTTTCAAGCGCTTCTTTAGCAGAATGAAAATCGATTTCTTTACCCTGAAATAAAATACTGCCGGAATCTTTTTGATAGATGCCGAAAAGACATTTCAATAATGTTGATTTCCCCGCTCCATTCTCTCCCATTAGGGCGTGAATAGAATGCGGGCGAACTTTTAAATTGACATTATCAAGCGCCTTAACGCCGGGGAAGGACTTGTTGATGCCGGTCATTTCCAACAAGTATTCGCCTGACGACTGAGTATGTGTGCTGACCATAATTATACCTTGTTGGCCTTGCAGAGTGCATTATTAAGGGCGCAATGAAATTGCGCCCACATACGGAGTATTTATTTGTTGGTGAACTCTGCCAGATTATCTTTATCGACACCTACGTACGGAACGCGAACAATCTTGTTCTCAATTTTCCAGTTAGTGCCATCTGCCGCACCTTTGCCGTCAGCCAGGTTTTTCGCCAGATCGAAGGTGGCTTTCGCCTGGTTGTTGGCATCGTTCAGGACGGTACCGGCCATGGCGCCAGATTTCACCAGAGCCAGCGCTTCAGGCAGCGCATCCACACCAAATACCGGTACGCTGGTTTTGTTGTGCGCTTTCAGCGCTTCAACTGCACCCATTGCCATCGCATCGTTGTTAGCGATAACCACTTCAATTTTGTTCGCGTTTGGACCAGACATCCACGCATCCATCTTATCTTTCGCCTGAGCGGTATCCCACATTGCAGTATCTAACTGCAGCTGCTCAGTTTTAATGCCCTTGTCGTTCAGCTCTTTAATCACGTAAGTGGTACGTGCTTCAGCATCCGGGTGTCCCGGTTCGCCTTTCAGCAGAACAAACTGAATTTTGCCGTCTTTGTTCAGGTCCCAGTTCGGGTTAGCTGCCCAGTGTTTGGCAATCAAATCACCCTGAATAATGCCGGACTCTTTAGAGTCGGTACCGACGTAATACGCTTTGTCATAGCTGTCCAGCGCTTTACGAGAAGGTTCTTTGTTGAAGAACACGATCGGTACGTTCTGTCCGCGTGCTTTTTCAATGACCGTGCCAGCAGCTGCCGGGTCAACCAGGTTAATCGCCAGTGCTTTAACGCCTTTTGCCAGTAGCACGTCGATCTGATCGTTTTGTTTGGACTGGTCGTTCTGCGAGTCGTTCATCAGCAGCTGTACATCTGGTGCCGCTTTGGCATCTTTTTCAATAGCCTTACGTACTACAGACATAAAGTTATCGTCATACTTATAGATAGTCACACCAATGCGGGTATCAGCAGCGTGCGCAGCCGCGCCGAATAACATGCTTGCGATTACAGCAGACAGGGTCAACACCTTCTTATTCATGGTATCTCCGGTTTTCTTATGCAGGGTAGTACTTGAGATAAATGCTCGGCAGGCAGAACGTTACTGAAGTGTTACTGAACGCCGAAGCTCACTTTTAAAAAATATTTCTTCCGTGTCTGGCAACGCTCCAAAAACAGGCTTTAATTTTTGTTTAAGGCACCTATACCTCGATGAAAGTGATTATTCACCGTTACATAGTAGTTACAGCGCAACAAACAGTGTCATCATAGCTATCGCATTGTTAATATACTGTGAATTTACTCACATATTGAAAGCGGTTACATCGCGCAACGTTATGAGTTAGTGATCGGTGCCGCATTCTGCCGCAGCGCTACTGAATGGCGACGCACCAGCGTTGGCATAAAACAATGCGACGCCTGCGGATCCAACGTGCCAGCCGCCCCCTGTAGCGCAAGCTCCGTCGCCATTTTTGCCATTGAAGCAATGGGATAGCGCACAGTGGTTAGCTGCGGATCGGTGTAACGCGCGATGGGAATATCATCGAAGCCAATGATAGAAAGGTGTAATGGAATAGCGATGCCGTTATCTTTTAGCGCGGTCAGCGCGCCGGCTGCCATATTGTCGTTATAAGCGAAGACCGCCGTCAGTTGTAAGTTACGCCCCAGCAGTTCCACCATCGCGGACTCTCCGCCCTGCATATCGGGCGAACCGGTGCCGACCCAGCTTTCTGCCGCAACAATCCCCTGCTCTTTCAGAGCAGTTAACCACCCTTCTTTGCGCATGGCGTCATCTTCAATGCGGTGGCTTGATGCCAGATAACCGATGCGTTGATGACCATTATTTAGCAGCATTCGGGTAGCCATTTTGGCACCGCTGATGTTATCCAGGCAGACGCAACGGTGGGCGTAGCCAGGAACAAGGCGGTTGATCAGTACCATGCCGGGGATTTGATCCATAAACTCGGCCAGTTCCCGATCGCTCAGCGCTTTAGAGTGTACAATCAGCGCGTTACAGCGTTGGCGAATCAACACCTCAATGGCATGACGTTCTTTTTCCGCCTCATGGTAGCTGTTGCCAATCAGGACATACTTCTGATGCTGCTGAGCAACCATATCCACGGCTTTTACCAGCGCGCCAAAAAACGCATCTGATACATCCATGACGACAACACCAATCGTGTCGCTTACCTGCGTCGCCAGCGCTTGTGCGTTGGCATTAGGTCGATAGCCAAGCTGAGTGACTGCCTTCATTACCGCTTCACGCGTATCGGGACTCACCAGCGCACTGTTGTTCAGTACGCGGGAAACGGTCGCTACAGAAACGCCAGACTGCCGTGCCACATCACGAATGGTTACCATATTCACTGCCCTGTTTTAGATTGCGGCTGCCCGCAGACACCCCAGGCTGGGTATTTTGTCAGCACAATGAAACGGACTGCGTGAGTGATGTCACAGGAATGAAAGCGCTTACATCCATTTTGTTAATGAATGTGATCCAGATCGTTATCTGGATGTTCGTGGTAATGATGTCCCCGAAGCACGCAGGGTTAATTGACGCCACAGCCATTCCACCGGGCCCTGCCGGTAGAAACGCAGCCATATGACAGAGAAAAGTAAGTTAATCGCCCAGACCGGGATGACGAAAAGCAGCAGCTCCAGCCGGTCAAATTTCATAAATAAACCGGCCTGATAAAACAACGTGGTGCAGATTAAGGTCTGTAACAGATAGTTGGTTAATGCCATGCGACCCACACAGGCGACGGCAATGACCCATTTTAAGCGACTAAGCTGTGGCCAGAAACCAAACATCAGCGCGGCATAACCAATGGTCTGCAACGGCGCCCCCAGTTCTCGCGGAGCTTGCAACAGGAAGGCACACCAGCGGTAGGCCCAGTCCAGTTGCCACTGGGCGATGACAGCAGGCAGGTTAATCGCCATGCCGATAATAACCAGCAGAACGCCAGTGCGACGATAATGCTGCAAACTGTACTGCCCTTTTAGCCAGCCGCTACGCATTAATGCCGCGCCGAGCAGCATCATCCCCGCCAGTTGCCAGCCATATTGCGCACCTAACGCCAGCAAGCTATTGGACATCATATCCACGCGATTGCTGATTGCTTCCATTCCGCCGTTCACTTTCCAGTATTTTTCATACAGCAACGCTGAAGCATCCGGCGTCCAGGCCCGGCTGGTTTCGCTCCCGGAGATCACACCCAACAGCAGCAATACACCAACGCCCGCCAAATAAAGCACCACGCCGGTGTTAAACAAGCTTTTCACCGACGGCGCATCCCGGATCAGCCGCCAGCAAATCAGGCCGATCAAGCCATATGCCAGCAGGATATCGCCATCCCAGAAGAGTAAACCGTGAATGAATCCCAATAGCACCAGCAACGTAAGCCGCGACTGGATCCAGCGTTTACCACGCGGGAGCAGCATTTGCAGACCAGCACCAAACAGCAGAGCAAACAGGGTAAGGAATTTTACCTGCGCGAAGAGATCGAGCAGCGCCCAGGTCCAGGCGTCAGATAAGGTAATGTCGCCATACCAGGCGGGATTGAGGTATGCCGCCTTCGGCAGGCCAAAGGCGCTAATATTGAGAAGCAGGATACCAAGAATGGCAACGCCACGAATAAAATCCAGCGTGACATTACGCTCCATGGTTCCTGCCCTAATCAGTTGTGATGACGTACTGCGCGCAGAAATTCCTGACGCGTGTTCTGGCTGGACTTAAACAATCCGCCAAGAGAAGTGGTGGTGGTCGCACTGGTCGCATCGCGAATGCCGCGCGCTTTCACACAGTAATGCACCGCATCAATCGATACCGCCACATTATTCGTCCCGAGCAGCGTTTGCAGCGCGGTGAGAATTTGCTGGGTCAGGCGTTCCTGTACCTGCGGACGCTGTGCAAAGAACTGCACAATGCGGTTAATCTTCGACAGACCAATGACCGAATCTTTCGGAATATACGCCACCGTCGCTTTGCCATCGATAGTGACAAAGTGGTGTTCGCAGGTGCTGGTCAGCGTGATATCGCGGACCGTGACCATCTCGTCCACCTTCATTTTGTTTTCAATGACGGTGATTTTCGGGAAGTTGGCGTAATCGAGACCAGAGAAAATCTCATCGACATACATTTTCGCAATGCGATGCGGAGTTTCCATCAGACTGTCATCGCTCAAATCGAGATTGAGCAATTGCATAATCTCGGTCATATGGCCAGAGATAAGACGTTTGCGTGTTTCGTTATCCATCTCTTGCACAGGCGGGCGCAGCGGGGTTTCGAGACCACGCGCAACCAGCGCTTCATGAACCAGTGCCGCTTCTTTACTGAGTGATGACATTTCTTCTTCTCCTGCAGGTGGGGCGCCTCTGCCCTGCATGGGGCAAAGTTTTTAGGCTGTGTCACAGCCAGAACATTGTGCGTGAGGCGGCGCACATAATCCAGTATTCACCGTGATAATTATTGAAATTGGCACAGCCTTTCAGCGTCGCTGATTTCACTTGTCGTTCAGCCCGGTGACGTCGAGTGTTAATGTAAAGTTATATAGATGATGAAGTATGTTTGCTCAATGCGGAAGTGAAAGTTACTCACAGTGCTATGAATAATCTGTATTATGATGAGTTCGCAAACACATTCAGGTTCAACACAACAAGGAGCCACGCATGGAAATGCTTGAAGAGCACCGCTGTTTTGAAGGCTGGCAGCAACGCTGGCGTCACGACTCCGCCACGTTAAATTGCGCCATGACCTTCAGTATTTTTCTTCCACCACCCCGTGATAACGCCGCGCCTCCGGTGCTGTACTGGCTGTCGGGCCTGACCTGTAATGATGAAAACTTCACCACCAAAGCAGGCGCGCAGCGCATTGCAGCTGAGCTGGGTATTGTTCTCGTGATGCCGGACACCAGCCCGCGTGGCGAACAGGTTGCCAACGATGATGGCTACGATTTAGGTCAAGGGGCCGGATTTTACCTCAATGCCACCCAGCAGCCGTGGGCAACGCATTTTCGTATGTATGACTATCTGCGTGATGAGCTTCCGGCACTGATTCAGTCGCAGTTTAACGTCAGCGATCGCTGCGCCATCAGCGGACACTCCATGGGCGGCCACGGCGCATTAATTATGGCGCTGAAAAATCCCGGGAGATACACCAGCGTTTCCGCCTTTGCGCCGATCGTAAACCCTTGTCGTGTTCCGTGGGGTGAGAAGGCTTTTAGTGCTTATCTGGGCGAAGATAAAACACAGTGGGCAGAGTGGGATAGCTGCGCGTTGATGCTGGCCAGCAAACCCGCAGACGCGATCCCGACGCTAATCGATCAGGGAGACAGCGATCAGTTTCTTGCCGATCAGTTGCAGCCCGCGGTACTGGCCGAAACTGCCCGTCAGACCGCTTGGCCAATGACGCTACGCATCCAGCCTGGTTACGACCACAGCTATTACTTTATTGCGTCGTTTATTGAGGATCACCTGCGCTTCCACGCCCAGAATTTGCTGAAGTAATTTCTTAGTTGAGGGCGGAAGCCCTCTTCATTTCTCCATCATTCCTTCACTTTTTCTCCTTTTTTCTTCCCCAACTATCTTATTGATTAAAAAAGAATTTCACTCCAAATCACATCAAACACAAATGATTTCTATTATCATTTGTGTTTACAAATATTCATACTTTTGTACAATCCACTCGCTTCTTTACTGAAAAGAGTCCTTAAAAGACAAATACATACAATTGTCATGGCCTTTCACATGACGCGCAGTTTGATTCATTTAAATGGAATGATACAAATGACTATACCTCACGTTAAGGCTGTAGCTGCCGCAGTATGCGTCGCCTGCCTCCCATCACTCGGCCATGCCGCTGAACAAGACACCGTGGTCGTTACCGCTACCGGTTTCGAGCAGAAAATTCAGGATGCCCCGGCTTCAATATCTGTTATTACCAAGCAGCAGATTGAGGACAAAGCCTATCGAGATGTCACCGATGCGCTAAAAGATGTCCCTGGCGTCGTCGTCACTGGCGGGGGGAGCAGTAGCGATATCAGTATTCGCGGTATGGCTTCGCAATACACACTCTTCCTGGTCAACGGTAAACGCATCAGCACCCGCGGTACACGTCCTAACAGCGACAACTCAGGTATTGAGCAAGGTTGGCTGCCGCCGCTGGAATCCATCGAGCGTATCGAGGTAATCCGTGGCCCGATGTCATCCCTGTACGGCTCCGACGCGATGGGCGGCGTCATTAACGTCATCACCAAGAAAGTGTCGAATACTAAAGCCTGGACTGGTTCTCTGCACGGCGATGCCACTTTCCAGGAAGACAGAGACTCCGGCGATATTTACCAGACCAACGCCTATGCGTCTGGGCCACTGATTGACGGATTACTTGGTGCGAAGGTGACCGGATTATTCTCCCACCGCGCGGAAGATGAAATCGTTAATGGCTACAATGAACAGCGTATGCGTAGCGGGGGATTAACCCTGAACTTTACGCCAGATGATAAAAACGACATCGATTTCGATTATGCACGTGAATTGCAGGATCGCGACAGTACGCCGGGCAAATCCATGGCCGAGGAAAACTGCCGCAACGGAAGCTGTAAGCCCAACAGTAAAAGCGAAAACAAGTATGTGCACACCACGTACTCAATAACCCACAGCGGTTATTACGACGACTTCAACTCCACCAGCTATGTCCAGCAGGAAGAGACCGACAACCCCGGTCGCCAGATGAAGTCCTACAACACGATTTTCAATAACCAGAACCAGATATTCCTTGGGGCGCACACCCTGACGTTGGGCGGGCAATACCGTTATGAAAAACTGCGCGATAATGGCAACCAGCTGCAAGCTGCTGATGGACTGAACAAACTGACTCGCTGGAGCTGGGCGCTGTTTGCTGAAGATGAATGGGCCGTTACCGATACCTTCACGCTGACCGGCGGTCTGCGTATGGATAAGGATGAAAACTACGGTGACAACTGGACGCCGCGCGGCTATGGCGTATGGCATCTGAGCGATCTATAGTCATTCGTACCCTGAGAATTACACTTTGAAGTGATTCAGGGTATGCGCTTACTGGTTACGAATATTGAGCGAGAATCATGTGATGATCGCCGCTTTTCTTTCGAGCCAGTAGGTGCTCCACGTTCGCTAACGAATACTCAGGGCATGCAGATAAACTGCTGGCTATATTTCTTTCGAAGAGCGTGGAATGCATACCAATCCCCGATAAAAAGGAGTTGGTGATGACTGTGACTAATCAATTTGCTGCGCACGTTGGTCTGGACTGGGCTGATAAAAAACACGATGTCTGTGTTCAGTTTAAAAACGGTGAACGCGTATTCGATGTGATTGAACATACAGCAGAAGCGCTTGATGCCTGGCTTACTGAGTTACACCAGAAAGTAAAAGGTAGAATCGCAATAGCTCTCGAACTGAAGAAGGGCCCCGTGGTATATGCTCTTCAAAAATACCCCTTTATCACCGTTTTCCCCGTCCACGCATTGTCCCTGGCTCGTTATCGGCAAGCCTTCTCGCCCAGCGGCGCTAAAGATGATCCGCAGGATGCCGAGCTGGCATTAGAGTTAATGCTGCGTTACCCCCAGAAGATAAAAGCTATTGAACCCGACAATGCGGATATTCGCTTACTTCAGCAACTGGTTGAGCAACGTCGTCAGTTGGTTGAAGATAAACGACGCTTTGTGAACCGGATAATCAACACGCTTAAACAGTATTATCCTCAGCCACTGGAGTGGTTCTCACATCGGGGTAGCTTACTGTTGTGTGAGCTGATTATCCGGTGGCCCAGTCTGCAACAACTGAAACGAGCCAGACGCGACACGATCCGCAACTTTCTGAATGCCAAAGGTGGTCGCGCTATGGCCCTTACCGAGCAACGTGTTGCGAGTATTGATAATGCGATCCCATTGACTACAGACCCGAGTGTTATAGAGGCTAATGCTTTGATGGCAGCAGCACTGGCGACACAAATTAAAGTCGTGAGTGAAATCATCAAAACCTATGACGAACGAATCGAAACGCTGTTTGACACATTGCCAGATGCGGGGCTGTTCAAATCACTTCCGGGCATGGGACCGTGCATGGGCCCACGGATGCTTGCTGCACTTGGTGATAACCGTGACCGGTTTAACAGCGCTGAAGAAATTCAAAACTACGCAGGTATAGCACCGGTGACCGAACGAAGCGGCCAAAAATCCTGGGTTCACTGGCGATGGCAATGTGCCAAGTTCGTCAGGCAGACCTTTGTTGAATGGGCTGCCAAGACGGTTAATTCATCATACTGGGCCAAACTGTATTATCAGGGCCTCAGAGAAAAGGGCAAATCTCATCAGTCTGCGATCCGGGCACTGGCGTTCAAATGGATAAGGATCATTTACCGCTGCTGGAAGGCCAGAACCTGTTATGACGAAGCGAAATATTTGCTGGCTCTCGAAGCGAGACACTCGCCCTTACTGAAGCCATAAAAAGCTTGTCGAATGTCTCAGGGCGTGAAGTGGACCTTAAAAGGCGGCGTTTCCGCGGGCTATCGCGCACCGGATCTGCGCCAGTCTTCTGCCAGTTGGGGACAGGTCACCGGCGGCGGTCGTCTGAACGGAATCATTGTCGGCAACCCGGACCTGAAACCGGAGAAAAGCCTCAGCGAAGAGATCGGTTTACTGTGGGATAACGGCAACGACCTCAACGCAGGCGTTACGTTGTTCAATACCGACTTTAAAAACAAAATCACCGAAGTTCGCCGTTGTAACAGCAGTTCCGATCCGGCCTGCACCATCGGCGGCACCCATTATGACTTCGTCAGCGATCGCGTTAACGTCGATAAAGCCAATATGCGCGGCGTAGAATCCACCTTCGGCTGGAAAATAACCTCTGACGTCAACTGGACCGCGAACTACACCTACACAGAATCTGAGCAGAAAAGCGGTCAGTTCTCAGGCCAACCGTTGAACAAAATGCCGAAGCATATGTTTAACACGACACTGGACTGGCAGGCTACGCAGGATCTCGGTTTCTGGAGCCGTCTGAATCTGCGCGGGAAAACGTCTGAATACCTGAGCCGTACCTCCATGGCACAGGGCACCCCGTCCTATACTCAGGTCGACGTTGGTTTACGTTACTATGCTACCAAGGATCTGTTGATGACCGCTGGCGTGTATAACGTGCTGGATAAACAAATCGATTACGATACCTACGACACCGTCCTTGATGGACGTCGTTACACGGTTGGCATGACTTACAGCTTCTAAGTTAGGCGCAATAAAAAACCCCGGCACTCATCATGCCGGGGTTTTTGTTATGCTTTTTTATACTGTTACTTCTTTACGCGGCCCGGGAATTTCATTTCGCTGTAGCGAACAAAACGGGTTCCTTTGGTCAGCTTGTAGCCAAACCAGATAATCAGGAACAGCGGGATACCGATATAGGTAGCCATCACGCCGCCCCAGTCAATGCTGTCTTTCAGGAACGCTTCGTAGTTCTGACCCAGGGTGATAATCAGGCACAGCACAAAGGCGAAGATCGGACCCAGCGGGAAGAAGCCAGAACGGTACGGCAGGTCCTTCACATCGTGACCCTGCAGCACATAACCGCGACGGAAGCGATAGTGGCTAATAGCAATCCCCAGCCAGGCGATAAAGCCCGTCATCCCGGAAGTATTCAGCAGCCACAGGTACACGGTCTGGTTGCCAAACATCGAGGTCAGGAAGCACAGCCCCGCCACCACGGTGGTCGCATACAGCGCGTTACGCGGTACGCCGCCACGAGACAGTTTACCGAAAATACGCGGCGCTTTACCGTCACATGCCAGGGTGTAAAGCATACGCGTGGAGGCGTACATCCCGGAGTTACCTGCAGACAGCACCGCCGTCAGGATAACCGCGTTCATCACCGCCGCCGCAGACAGCAGACCCGCATGTTGGAATACCAGCGTGAACGGGCTAACACTGATGTCTTTTACATCGTTGCGCAGCAGGCTTGGATCGGTATACGGAATGATCAGGCTGATAATCAAAATTGCGAACACATAGAACAGCAGGATTCGCCAGAATACCTGACGTACCGCACGTGGAATGTTCTTTTCAGGATCTTCAGATTCGCCAGCCGCGATACCGATAAGCTCTGTCCCCTGGAAGGAGAAGCCGACTATCATCGCCACGCCAATCATCGCAGCAAAACCACCGGCAAACGGTGCATCACCGGTCGTCCAGTTGCTCCAGCCCACCGGCTGAGCGCCTTTGAAGATACCGAAAATCATCATCACACCAACCACGATGAAGATAATGACGGTGGTAACTTTGATCAGTGAGAACCAATATTCCGCTTCACCAAATCCACGAACGGAAATGTAGTTCAGCAGGAAGATAACGCCGAGGAACAGCGCACTCCAGATCCAGCCCGGCGTGTCCGGGAACCACCAGCTCATCACCAGCTGTGCGGCCACCAGGTCAACGGCAATCGTTACCGCCCAGTTGTACCAGTAGTTCCAGCCCAGCGCGAAGCCAAAGCCTTCTTCTACGTAGTTCTGACCGTAGGTGGAAAACGAGCCGGAAACCGGCATATAGGCAGCCAGTTCACCGAGGCTGGTCATCAGGAAGTACACCATCAGACCGATCAGAATATAAGAGAACAACGCGCCACCTGGACCCGCTGCAGAAATAGTTGCACCAGATGCAACGAAAAGACCTGTACCGATGGAGCCTCCAATGGCAATCATCGTCAGGTGACGCGCCTTCAGTTCACGACGTAGCGTGGGCGCTTCTGTGGTTTTAGTTTCGGAAACCATGTGAAAATGCTATCCATCCAAAAAATGAGGCGCGATTGTAGCAGACGAAATGGCATTCTTCCGGCACAAATACGCTGTTATAAGAGACCTTCATGACTGGCCGCGGATTATAAGTAAAGCAGAAAATATGCGGTGTAAGGCGGTTAAGTTATAACCGCCGTTCTACAGAGGTGACATTACGACAGTAAGCGCCCTATTCGCCCAGCTCGACCTGATCGCTGTAATGTAAAAAACGCGTAATGGCATTGGAGATGTGTTTTTGCCTGTGATGCACGCGCCAGAGAGTACGGACTAAACGCGGCAGCGGCACGGGAACTTCGCTCAGCGTTCCCGCCTGCAACTGCTCCGCAATAACCCGACGCGACAAGCAGCTGATCCCGAGACCATGACGCACCGCATGCTTAATGGCCTCGGAGTTACCCAACTCCATTGCCATCTGAAATCTCGGCAGATGAGACAGCAGCAGGTAATCCACCAGTTCGCGCGTACCCGATCCTCGTTCACGCAGGATCCACGGCGAAGCAGCCAGCTGTTCCAGCGTAACAGGCCCCTTTGTGAGCGGTGACGATGGTGCGGCAAACACCACCAGCTCGTCTTCTAGCCACGGTTCAGAGATAATTTCAGTACTGTGACACGGCCCTTCGATAAGCCCAATGTCTACCCGAAAATCCAGCACCGCATTGATCACGTCCTGACTGTTTCCCACGCTTAGCTCGAGCGGCAAATCAGGAAAGTCCTGACGATAGCGGGCGATCATCGCCGGCAAAATATAGTTGCCAATGGTGCTACTGGCATAAACCCGGATAGCACCATTATCTTCACGAAAAAGCTGTTCGATTTCGGTTGTTTGCTCAAGTAACGCCAACGCTCGTGGGTAGAGCAAACGCCCGTGCTCGTTGACCACCAGTCGTTTACCGACACGGTCAAACAGTTGCACGCCGAGTTGCCCTTCCAGATCGGTAAGTGCCGCACTCACCGCCGACTGCGACAATGCCAGCATGACAGACGCCTGGGTCGTTGAACCGCTTTTTAGTACCTCAGCAAACACTTCAAGTTGTCGCAGGGTGATATGCATAGTCGTTTTCCACCGGATATCCGTTACTTATACCCTAAATAATTCGAGTTGCAGGAAGGCGGTAAGAGAGAGCATCCCCGGGAGCGTACTTAAGTACGTGACTGGGGTGAACGAGCGCAGCCAACGCACATGCAACTTGAAGTATGACGGGTATACCACTTATATAGATTAATTATAAATATATAATCAATTTTATTTTTAAACCACTTCGCCGTACTCTTTTACCCAGATAAAGGAGAAGGATATGACAGAACTCACCTTGCAGACTCATCGTCGTACAGCGTGGCATTTTATTCCGGGGCTTGCCCTGAGTGCAGTTATCACTGGGGTCGCCTTATGGGGTGGATCTATTCCCGCCGTCGCAGGTGCCGGGTTCAGCGCCCTCACCTTAGCAATCTTGTTGGGGATGGTCCTCGGCAACACCGTCTATCCGCACATCTGGAAAAGCTGTGACGGCGGCGTGCTGTTTGCTAAACAACATTTATTACGTCTGGGGATCATCCTCTACGGCTTCCGCCTCACCTTCGCGCAAATTGCTGACGTCGGCGTCAGCGGTATCGTGATTGATGTGTTAACGCTGAGCAGTACCTTTATGATTGCCTGCTTCCTGGGGCAAAAAGTGTTTGGTCTGGACCGCCACACCAGCTGGCTGATTGGCGCGGGGAGCAGCATTTGCGGTGCCGCCGCCGTGCTGGCAACCGAGCCGGTAGTGAAAGCGGAAGCCAGTAAGGTAACCGTCGCTGTCGCCACCGTGGTGATCTTCGGTACCATCGCTATCTTCCTGTATCCGGCAATGTATCCGCTGCTGGCACACTGGTTTAGCCCAGAAACCTACGGCATTTACATTGGTTCCACCATGCATGAAGTGGCGCAGGTAGTGGCTGCCGGGCACGCCATTAACCCGGATGCAGAAAACGCCGCGGTTATTGCCAAAATGCTGCGCGTCATGATGCTGGCACCGTTCCTCATCCTGCTGGCAGCTCGCGTTAAACAACTGTCTCCGGCTACGGGTGGTGAGAAAAGCAAAATCACTATTCCATGGTTTGCCATCCTGTTCATTGTGGTCGCGATTTTTAACTCGTTCCACCTGCTGCCGCAGTCGGTTGTGAACATGCTGGTAACGCTGGACACCATTTTGCTGGCAATGGCAATGGCTGCACTGGGGTTAACCACTCACGTTAGCGCACTGAAAAAAGCCGGTGCCAAACCGTTACTGATGGCCCTGCTGCTGTTTGTCTGGTTGATTGTCGGTGGTGCTGCGATTAACGTCGCTGTCCACGCCCTGATGGCATAAACGATCACGACTCACCTCCATTAACCCGCTATACTCTCCCTTTTTGTATTTGAGTATGGCGGGTTAAATTTATGAAATACATCGGAGCGCACGTAAGCGCCGCTGGCGGTCTGGCTAACGCCGCTATTCGAGCCGCAGAAATCGAAGCGACCGCATTCGCCCTGTTCACCAAGAATCAGCGCCAGTGGCGTGCCGCGCCGCTGACCACCGAAATCATTGATGATTTCAAATCTGCCTGTGAGAAGTACCACTACACCTCTGCACAAATCCTGCCTCACGACAGTTACCTGATTAACCTCGGTCACCCGGTCAGCGATGCGCTGGAAAAATCGCGTGATGCGTTTCTTGATGAAATGCAACGCTGTGAACTGCTTGGCTTATCCCTGCTGAACTTTCACCCTGGCAGCCATTTGATGCAGATCCCGGAAGATGAGTGTCTGGCGCGCATTGCCGAATCCATCAACATCGTCCTCGCTCAGACCCAGGGCGTTACGGCAGTTATCGAAAATACCGCCGGACAAGGTAGTAATCTGGGATTCAAGTTTGAGCACCTGGCCGCCATTATCGACGGCGTCGAAGATAAGTCCCGTGTTGGCGTTTGTATTGATACCTGCCACGCTTTCGCGGCGGGTTACGATTTGCGTTCCGCAGAAGAGTGCGAAAAAACGTTTGCGGAATTTGAACGTATTGTCGGTTTCAAGTATCTACGCGGTATGCACCTGAACGACGCCAAGATCGCGTTTGGCAGTCGCGTTGACCGTCATCACAGCCTGGGTGAGGGCAATATTGGCCATGATGCCTTCCGTTGGATTATGCAGGATAATCGTTTTGACGGTATTCCAATGGTGTTGGAAACCATTAATCCGGATATCTGGGCCGAAGAGATTGCCTGGCTGAAAGCCCAGCAAACAGAAAAAGCAGTGGCGTAACGATCTCCGCGCGCCAGACAAGCTGGCGCGTATCAAGTGAGCGTAACCAGATTCTCTGGCATATGGTTGTACAAAATCCGCCAGAAATGCTCAGCCGTTTTATTCAAGCGGGTATCCATTCGGTAAATATAGGCCTGAATAGGCACCATCAACTCCGGCGTGTCCAGACAAACCAGGCGCTTATCGCGCAATTCGTTCACGATCGTCCACGCTGGCAGCCAGGCGATACCATGACCATCTAATGCCATATTCTTCAATAGCTCACTCATCGAAGACATAAACAGCGTACGCGCAGAAATACTGCCCACCTCCGCCAGGTGACGGTTAACCAATCTTCCCATGTAGGAAGTGCTGGTATAGTTCAGAATCGGCACCTGCGGCTGATAGATATCAAACAACGCCTTACCCTGTGCATCCGCAGCACAGACGGGATACAGCTCAGACTCAAAAACCTTCAAGCCGCAGAAAGGTGACTGCATTAAGTCTTCATCGCGAAAGGAGATAATAAAATCACTTTTCCCCTCGCGCAGCGTATTCACCGCCTGGACTACGTCAATCGCTTCGACGTGGTAAACAAACTCCTCGCCCCATGCCGACATTGAATGTACTAATCTGGGCAACATCGTCAGCGACAAAGAATGTGCCGCCGCTATTTTGATATTGGGAACGCCAAGCAGGTTGTGACCACTTAGCTCATCTAAATTGCATTCCAGTTGTTGCAGCAGGCTACGGGTCTGCGAATGGAATAACTTACCCTCCTCCGTCAGCTGCAGTGGACTCGTCGTACGGTCAAACAGCAGCACCCCAACAGCGGATTCGAGCGCCTTGATCCGCCGGCTAAATGCCGGTTGGGATAGGTTGCGCTCCTCCGCGGCCTGGGAAAAATGACGACACGCTTCCAGCGTCAGAAAATCATATAACCATTTTGTCTCGATATTTTTCATGCCTGTCACGCGGATGTTTAAATATGTCGATTAGTCTTAAGCATCATGCCTGAATATTCCCGGAGATGATATTCAACATCAGTATCTGGTGATTCGTTTTTTGCATAATGCCTTCATTTTTGACATTAACATGTTTCTTTACTCATCGACCACGACCGCTCACCCACCGCGTAACGTCGGGCCTCTGGCTGATTACCGGCCTGCTGAGGTGGTAAAAGACATCACACTCATGCGTTTTTTGCATTAAACCAAACATTATTGCATTTCTCCTCACGACACTCTGCTGTTAAACATAAGCACCAGATAGACACCAGCTCTGAATATTAAATATCGGTAAATTAGAGGTATATATCGTGAAAGGTTTAATTGGCGTACTTGGTGGTATGGGGCCTGCTGCAACCGTCGATCTTTTTAATAAATTCGTCATCTTTACCGCAGCGCAACGCGATCAGGAACATATCCCATTAATTATTTCATCCATCCCTGATATTCCAGACCGAACTGATGCGTTAATGCATCATGGTCATTCCCCACTTCCGGCAATGC
This sequence comes from Citrobacter sp. C13, assembly GCF_014596815.2. Lineage (NCBI taxonomy): Bacteria > Pseudomonadati > Pseudomonadota > Gammaproteobacteria > Enterobacterales > Enterobacteriaceae > Citrobacter > Citrobacter sp. C13. The sequence continues at coordinate 1,679,776 of NZ_CP115024.1, read as the reverse complement.
GTGATTATATGCACAAACTGGAAGATGCTGGTGCGGAGTGTATTGTGATCCCCTGTAATACCGCCCATTTTTGGTTTAATGAATTAAAAGAGTGCTGTCATACAGAGTTACTCAGTATCGTTGAAACAACCATGAATGAGGTCAAAAACTGCGGAAAATCACGTATCGGTTTACTTGCTACTAACGCCACCCTTTACATGGGACTCTACCAAAAAGGCATAGAATCTCTTGGTTTAACCTGCATCAGTCCTGATTCATCCGATCAGGAAAAGGTCATGGAAAGTATTTATTGCTTAAAAGCCGGCGACCTTAAGCGGGCACAAACGCTGATGAGTGAACAGGCTGAAGTGCTCTTCTCACGCGGCGCACAAATCATTGTACTGGGATGTACTGAAGTCCCCGTCATTCTTGCCGACGCAGTCAGAAAGTCTCCAGATAAATATATTGACTCAACCGGATCATTAGTTCGCGCCGGTATTAAATGGTACGAAAAACGAGTTGGCAAACATCATCTTCTGGCGCAATAACAGCCATTACCAGATTAATAAAGCATTAAACAACCACTTATTTTAATAACAAATTATTCTCTGGCGGAGGCCATTATGGTTTGGTTAGAAATTATCGTCGTGTTGGGTGCAATATTTTTTGGTATCCGCCTCGGCGGAATAGGTATCGGTTTATGCGGTGGTCTGGGGCTGGCTATTTTAACGTTGGGATTTGATCTGCAAATTGGCTCGCCACCCGTTGACGTTATCCTTATTATTATGACAGTTGTCGTGGCAGCATCGGCGCTACAGGCCGCAGGAGGTATGGACTATCTGGTTCGTGTTGCCGGTAATTTCATGCGGCGTAACCCTAAATATATCAATATTATTGCACCGATTATCACCTGGTCGATGACCATAATGGCCGGAACAGGGTTCATTGTATTTTCTACCCTGCCAGTGATTGCCGAAGTCGCCAAAGAGTCCGGTATCCGCCCTTCTCGTACGCTCGCCGGATCCGTAGTCGCCTCCCAGGTGGCGATATCCGGTTCGCCGATCAGTGCCGCAATGGCGGCGATGCTGACCATTATGGAGGGCAACGGTATCACCTTTATTCAGGTCATGGCGGTATGTCTACCAGCTTCGTTTGTCGCCGCGATGGTTGCCGCTTTTATCGCCTCACGTCAGGGATGCGAGCTTCAGGATGATGAAGTCTATCTGGAACGCCTGCAAAAAGGATTAGTGCGTAAATATGAAGGGCAAAACAGCACCACGCCGGGTGCCAAACTCTCGGTCGCCCTGTTTATGCTGGCAACGGTCGTCATCGTTATTCTTGCCGCCTGCCCGCAGCTACGCCCTGGATTCGATGCAGGCAACCCAATGAATACCCGGGATATCATCATTATCTGTATGTTGGCTGCCGCTTGCCTGATGGTGGTGTTATGCAAAACATCAACCGATGCTATTGTCCTGACATCCACGTTTAGATCAGGGATGAGTTCACTGGCGGTCATTCTCGGGATTGTTACACTGGGAACGACCTTCATTGATGCCCACTTAGCGGAGATTAAGGATATCGCAGGCGATATTCTACGGGCTTATCCCATGCTGTTGGCACTGGTGCTGTTTGGTACCTGTGCGCTTCTCTACTCGCAAGGCGCCACCACGCCGCTGATCATCCCTCTGGCCGTTGCGCTCGGCGTGCCTACATGGGCAATTCTGGCCTCCTATGTGGCGGTAACCGGGGTGTTTGTTCTACCAACATACCCAACTTCGCTGGCGGCAATGGAGTTCGACACCACAGGGACAACGCGCGTGGGCAAGTATGTCTTAAACCATCCGTTTATGCTGCCAGGACTGGGTGGGATCATTGCTGGCGTTGCCTTTGGTTTTATCATCGCGCCAATGATTACCTGACCCGTTTTATTAAGGCTGGATGGATTATTGTGGCGATGCTGCAACGGTATAGGTAAAAGCATAAAAAAGGGGCAGAGAATTCTCTGCCCCTGGTATTGACGTTAAATCAGGCCGCCTTTGCCACAACCTCAGCTTCCGGGCGCTTCAGCACCGCGTAGGAGAGACCGGCTACCAGCGTACCGGCAATAATTGCCAGCAGGTATCCCAACACCGGCGTGATTGCACCTGGGATTAACAGGACAAACAGCCCGCCGTGTGGCGCCATCAGCTTCGCACCCACCGCCATCGAGATAGCCCCGGTAATCGCACCACCAACGATACAGCAAGGCAGAACGCGCATTGGGTCACGGGCAGCGAACGGGATTGCCCCTTCGGTGATAAAGCACAGGCCCAGTACCAGCGCAGCTTTTCCGCCTTCCTGCTGCGCTTTGTCGAACTTACGACGCGCAACCAGCGTTGCCAGACCCAGAGCCAGCGGAGGTACCATACCCGCAGCCATGATGGCCGCCATCGGCGCATAAGTTTGTGTACTCAGCAGACCCACACCGAAAGCATACGCCGCCTTGTTAACCGGACCACCCATGTCGGTACACATCATGCCGCCGAGAATCGCGCCAAGCAGCACCGCATTGGCCGTACCCATGGTTTGCAGCCAGTGAGTCAAACCTTCCAGAATACCCGCCACCGGTTTGCCGATCAGGTAAATCATGGCCAGGCCAACCACCAGGCTTGAGAACAGCGGAATGATCAGGATCGGTTTCAGCGCTTCCATACTCTGCGGGAGTTTCAGCTTCGTGCTGATAAGCTTCGCCACATAACCGGCAAGGAAACCAGCAATAATCCCGCCAATAAAGCCGGAACCGGTGCTTACCGCCAGCATACCGCCGATAAGACCCGGCGTCAGACCCGGACGGTCAGCGATGGAAAACGCGATATAACCTGCCAGTACCGGCACCATCAGCGCGAAGGCTGAACCACCGCCAATCTGCATCAGCGCCGCCGCCAGCGTACCCTGCTCTTTAAACGCTTCGATACCAAAAGCGAACGAGAGTGCAATACACAGGCCGCCAGCAACTACCATCGGCAGCATATAAGAGACGCCCGTCAGCAGGTGACGATACACCCCCGCGCTCTCTTTCTTACTTTCGGTTGCTGAAGTCTGCGCTTTACCGGTTGGCTGGTACGGTGTTGCTTCTTCCAGCGCTTTGTCCAGCTCCTGCTTTGTTTTCTTCAACGCAAGACCGGTAGAGGTGCGATACATCGGTTTGCCGGCAAACTTCGCCAGATCAACTTCAATGTCAGCTGCCACAATCACCAGATCAGCCTGAGCCACCTCTTCCGGCGTAATAGCGTTACCTGCGCCAACAGAACCTCGGGTTTCAACCTTCACCCACCAGCCACGTTTTTTCGCTTCAGTTTCAATCGCTTCAGCGGCCATAAACGTATGAGCAACACCGGTCGGACACGCCGTCACCGCCACCACGCGTTTTGGACCACTGCTGGCCACAGGTGCTGTTGTAACCGGGGCGCTGTAGGGTTTTGCATGGCCTTTAGCTTCGCTAAGGAAGAGTTCAGGATGCGCAACCGCACGACCAATGTCGCCCAGCCAGACTTTTTTGCCATTCAGCGAACTGTCGGCAGGAAGCGTATCGCCCAGAACAATTGCCAGTTCGGCATCATTCGGATTATCAATAATTTCCAGATGTGCTTTCTGTGCCGCCGCTCCAAGCAGGGTTTTCGCCATGTAAGCGCGAGCCTGGCCGAGATTAGCGTCAATAATCAGCAGCGTTTTCATTATGCCTCTCCTGCTGTCAGTTAAACGGTTTTAAGTCGACACGCGCCATCATTGCGGCCAACTGAGGACGATCGGTAATGCCTACATTACTTTGGCTTACCGCCAGGGCGGCAACAGCCGTCGCCAGACGCAGGGTATGTTCGCTGGACTCACGCATCAGCAGGCCGTAAATCAGACCGCCAACCATTGAATCACCCGCACCGACGGTGCTGACCACCTCAACTGACGGCGGTTTAGCAATCCACTCGCCTGAGGCGTTAACCCACAGCGCACCTTCCGCGCCGAGTGAAATCACCACATGAGCGATCCCCTGCTCGCGAAGCGCATGCGCCGCTTCAATCACATCTTTCATTTCCGGCAGCTTACGACCGGCCCAGATTTCCAGTTCGCGACGGTTTGGCTTCACCAGCCATGGCGCCGCTTTCAGACCTGCTACCAACGCTTCACGACTACTATCAAAGATAATGCAAGGACACTGACTACGCAGGCGCGTCATCCAGTCGGTGAAGGCTTCCGGGCTCACGCCGGTTGGCAAACTGCCGCTGACGCACACCATGTCGAACTGGCCTAGCCAGCTCAGCGAATCATTTACAAAGCGTTCCCAGTCAGCCGGGGTGACTTCAAAGCCGGAGAAGTTGAAGTCAGATACTTCACCGTCTTTTTCGGTCAGCTTGACGTTAATACGGGTACGGCCCTGCACGACCTGAAAACGGTTGGCAATGCCCAGCTCGCTGAACAACTGCTGAAAACCATCCTGGTTGTCTTTACCCAGGAAGCCACCCACAGTGACATCGATACCTAAATCCTTCAAAACCTTAGCGACGTTGATCCCTTTCCCTGCCGCATGCAGACCGGTGGTTTTAACCAGGTTCACTTCACCGCGTTCAATTTCCGGGCAGAAACCCACCAGGTCGTAGGCCGGGTTAAGGGTGATAGTAGCAACACGTCTGCTCATTACGCGCCCTCCCCAAGACCTGCTGCGATGGCTTCGCCAATCGCCTTCAGCGCCTGTTCAGCATCTTCGCCCTGTGCAGTAAAACGCAGGTGATGTCCTTTCTTCACACCTAATGCCACAACTTTCATCAGACTGCGTCCATTCGCCGGTTTGCCGGTTCCATCAAGATTTGTCACGGTAATTTCACTGTTAAATTGTTTAATCGTATTCACCAGCATGGTGCCCGGGCGGGCATGTAAACCATGCTCATTGCGCACAATAAATTCGGCGCTCAGTACATCATCAGTTAAGGCGTCATCGCTGGTCAGCAACGCCAGCACCGTTGCCGCATCAGCTTTCAACAAACGGTCAGCTTTATTATTCAGTAGCAGATCGCCAAGGCGCTTCAGCACCGCAACCGGTTGATCGTCATTCATGGCGACGGTCACCAGCAAGGCTGCCGCTTCACCTTGTACATCGAACGCTGTTGCTGCACGACTAACCGCAACGGCGCTACGCACGTTACCTTCAGCACAGTCATTCAGCCAGATCCCCTGACCGAGATTCATCGGTTGCTCATTGATTGCTCTGGCCACAAAGGTGGCGTCAACCGCACCGACTTCTTTCAGCCGTGCCGCGTTGAGTGCCTGCAGCGTCACCAGCGAGTTGGCCACGACATCCAGCGACAGCGTTTCGTTATCAAGCTTCAGCTGTTCACTTTGCTTTTCACCCATCAGCAGCGCACGCAGTTCTTCCGCCGTGGTCGCAGATTTCAGCTGTTCAGCGACGGAGTCATCGCTCAGCACGTGTGTCAGCTGACGCAGTAAACCGAGGTGTTCATCAGAACTTGCGGCGATGCCGATTGCCACATAAGCAACCTGCCCTTCGCCCCAGGTCACGCCCTGCGGAAACTGAAATACCTGCACACCGGTTTTCAGTACCTGATCGCGCGTGTCCGTCGTACCGTGAGGAATCGCAATACCGTTGCCGAGGAACGTGGACGTCTGTTGTTCGCGCGCCAGCATGCCATCGACGTAGCCTTCCGCGACGTTACCCGCCTGCACTAAGGCAGCGGCAACCTGGCGAATAGCCTCTTCTTTATTCCCGGCCTGTTCGCCCGGGTGAATATCCTGAACAGATAACTGGAACATGATTCTCCTCTCCCGCTGAATTGAAACGATTCAGCCAACATGAGAAAAAAGGCGTCACCCGACTCCATCAGTTAAGGCAAGATGACGCTGAAACGTTTCAAGAAGTCTTGCTCTTTTTTCTTCAGCACACAAGTAAAGTTGACAAATTACTTGCTGAATTTAGAGATAACGCACATTTTCTCTGCGGAGGAGAAAAAATTGCTGACGCAAAAACGCCGTCAGCTTGTCAGATTCAGCAACGTCAGCAAGCAGCATTCTTTGACTGAAATGCTATTTTGATTTTTGATGCCGATTTTGATTTGGCTCCCTGTTTATTTTCTGACAAGCGGCGTAAACTCCGCGTCTCTTCACATCATTGATATCAAAACATGCATAACACCCCCGTAGCCGCCACACCCAAGGCGTTTGATTTAACGTCTTCGGCGTTCCTGCTTGTCGCATTTCTGACGGGTATCGCCGGTGCGTTGCAGACGCCAACGCTCAGCCTTTTTCTGACGGATGAAGTCCACGCCCGTCCCGGCATGGTCGGGTTCTTTTTTACCGGTAGCGCTGTGATCGGCATTCTGGTAAGTCAGTTTCTGGCCGGACGTTCAGATAGAAAAGGCGATCGCAAGAACCTGATTGTGTTTTGCTGCGTGCTGGGGATGCTGGCCTGCGTGCTGTTTGCCTGGAATCGTAATTATTTTATCTTGCTGTTTGTCGGGGTATTCCTCAGCAGCTTTGGATCGACCGCCAACCCGCAAATGTTTGCTCTCGCCCGTGAACACGCCGACCGCACAGGTCGGGAAGCCGTCATGTTCAGCTCAATATTACGTGCGCAGGTTTCGCTAGCCTGGGTAATTGGCCCGCCGCTGGCCTACGCGCTGGCCATGGGATTCAGCTTTACAGTGATGTATCTCAGCGCGGCGGTGGCGTTTGTTGTCTGCGGCGTAATGGTCTGGCTGTTTTTACCCTCAATGAGTAAAAACGTGCCTCTCGCGACAGGCGCAGTTGAGGCCCCGCGCCGCAATCGACGCGACACGTTGCTGCTGTTTGTTATCTGCACATTAATGTGGGGAACCAATAGTCTCTATATCATTAATATGCCGCTGTTTATCATCAACGAACTGCATCTGCCGGAAAAACTGGCTGGCATCATGATGGGCACCGCAGCCGGTCTGGAAATCCCGACCATGTTGATTGCTGGCTATTTTGCAAAGCGTCTGGGTAAACGTCTGTTGATGAGAATTGCCGTCGTTGCCGGATTCTTCTTTTATGCCGGTATGCTGCTGGCTCACTCTCCGGCGATATTGCTTGGCTTACAGCTGCTGAACGCGATTTACATCGGTATTCTCGGCGGGATTGGTATGCTCTATTTCCAGGACCTGATGCCGGGACAGGCGGGTTCAGCCACCACCCTCTATACGAATACCATTCGCGTGGGCTGGATTATTGCCGGATCGCTGGCGGGAATTGCCGCTGAAATTTGGAACTATCACGCGGTGTTCTGGTTTGCGCTGGTGATGATCGTCGCCACCGTCGTATGCCTGGCGCGCATCAAGGACGTTTAAGGCGCGGTCAGCGCTTCAAGCTCGATGAGATAAACCATGGCCTGGTGCGTCGTCCGCCCGCACATTTCCGCACTGGGCTGTAAACCGGCGCACACTTTTGGTCGCAGCGGTGAAGCAAAAATTTTACAGCGCAGGGATTCATCCAACTGAACGCAGGGCGTATTAGCGGGCTTGCCATCAGGCATACCGGGGATGGGACTGGAGATTGAAGGCGCGGTGCAGCATGCACCACAATCCGGACGGCATTCCATACAGTACTCTCTTTATCGTAAACCATCGGATTGTGCGGGAAGGGCACAGTACCACCTTTTTTGCACCAGCAAAAGCATGAATTCCGCTTGCCTGAATGCCCCGGCGCGAGTAGTTTTACGCGATATTTTAGACACTCCTCACTACAGGATTTTTTCGATGCCAAGAGCGAACGAAATTAAAAAAGGTATGGTACTGAACTACAACGGCAAACTGCTGATTGTAAAAGATATCGATATTCAATCACCGTCTGCACGTGGTGCTGCCACGCTGTACAAAATGCGTTTTTCTGATGTGCGTACCGGTCTGAAAGTTGAAGAGCGCTTCAAAGGCGACGATATCGTGGATACCGTCACTCTGAGCCGTCGTGGCGTTGATTTCTCCTACGTCGATGGCAACGAATACATCTTTATGGATAAAGAAGACTATACCCCGTATACCTTCACCAAAGACCAGATTGAAGAAGAGCTGCTGTTCATGCCGGAAGGCGGTATGCCGGACATGCAGGTATTGACCTGGGACGGCCAACTGCTGGCGCTTGAACTGCCGCAGACTGTAGACCTGGAAATCGTTGAAACCTCACCGGGTATTAAAGGCGCTTCAGCGAGCGCGCGCAACAAGCCAGCAACCCTGAGCACCGGTCTGGTGATCCAGGTTCCTGAGTATCTAAGTGCGGGTGAAAAAATCCGTATTCATATCGAAGAACGTCGCTATATGGGCCGTGCAGATTAATTTTCTGCTGCGCAGTGACGGCAAGGGACAGCGCAGGCTGTCCCTTTTTTCATTTTCAGCGCTGGCTGCTGAGATAAAAATCATCCATCAACAATGACTCCAGATACTGTTCATCCTCTTGCATAAAACGCACTATCAGATTAACCGCCTGAGGATAAAACCCCTCGTTATCCCGCACCAGACAAGCGTCGCGAAATAACGGTGCCCAGCACAGAATATGATGATGCAAAAAGTAATATTGCGCCGATAGCCTCTCCTCTTTAGCAACCATCCTCGCCATTAATGCCAACTGCACGGCAATATGATCGGAGGGCTCATTCTCTCTCGCTGCCAGACCTTGCTCAATCAGCAACACATTCATTTGCCGACGTTCTTCTGCCGCTGTCGTGTGTGGATAGTGCCCTGCATAGGGAGAAACACTAGCCGGCGGGGCCAGCAGAAACAGCGAGGCAAAATCTGCTGCCAGCTCCAGCTGACGGGAGTCGCGCCGCAAAACCCGGCCCAGGCTACGCTCAAAACGTTTAACCTCGGCAGACACTCCAGGAACCGCCGCCAGTGAGGCAATCCAAGCCTGGCTATCGCCGTTTTCCAGACTGGCGAGCTGTTTTTCATCCAGCTCACGAAATAACAGTTGCGAAAACCACTGGTACACAGCCGCCCGCTGCTGATGAATTTGCTTATGCTGCACTGGTCCCCTCCTCTTTCACAATCTGCGGACCACCGAAAGCCGTCACCTGCGGGGCTTTCTGCTGATAACGCTCGACCTCCACCAGCACAGTATGTGCTGAAGGCCCCTGGGCCAACTGTGAAGTACCGATATCCGCGCTCAGCACGTTCGGGTCGCCATAGGTGCATAATGTCCCGGCTTTCCCTCCTTCCTGCGGGGAATACCATGCGCCTTCATGAATACGAATCACGCCAGGGGAAAAATCCGGACTGACAACCACGCCAGCCAGTACCTGACCACGAGCGTTATAAACGCGGGCGATATCACCGGCTTTTAAGCCACGAGCGGTGGCATCCTGTTCACTGATATAAAGCGGCTCTCTTCCGGCAACCGCATAGGTGTTGCGAAACGCCTCGCTAGAGCACAGTTGGGAATGCAGACGTTTATCCGGATGGCAGGATTGCAGATGCAGCGGGTATTTATCTTTTTTGCCACTATGGGTACGCTCAAAGGGTTCCATCCACACCGGATGCCCCGGACAATCCTCATAGGCAAAGCCCGCGATGGTTTTGCTGTAGATTTCAATCAGACCTGACGGCGTTCCCAGCGGATTCAGGTCTGGCTGGTCGCGAAACTCACCGTGCCGTACCCACGGCTGACCCGGCGGATATTCAATATATCCGTCACCCTGCCAGAACGTTGTGAAATCCGGTAATGAGACACCGAGCGACGCTCCCATCTTCACGCCTTCATCATAAAGCACCTGTATCCACTGCATTTCATCACGGTTTTCTCGGTACACCGCTTCCTTGTCAAAGCGCTTACACAGCCCGGCAAACACATCAAAATCATGTCGCGCTTCATATTGCGGTTTGACGATCTGATGCAACGCCATCAACCCTTTATTCGAATGCGTACCGAACTGCTCAATATCGTTACGTTCAAAGCGGGTGGTAACGGGCAGGACGATATCGGCGAATCGGCACGACGCGGTCCATTGATGATCCAACACCACCACGGTTTCCAGCTTCTTCCACGCGTCGATCATGCGATTCCTGTCCTGCTGCGCATGAAATGGATTTGCCGCACTGTAGATCGCCATTTTGATGTCAGGCCATGTTAACGTCTCGCCGTTAAAGGCAACCTTTTTGCCCGGCTCAAGCAGGCAGTCAACGATACGTGAAGTGGGGATATGCTCCGATGCGCCGCGAAAATCCGCGTTGTACTTTGCCTGCGGGGGATTCGTGATCCCTCCCAGTCCAGAGAGCACAGGCCCGGCGGATGTTACCGTACCTCCACCGTTGTAGTGCCAGCCAAATCCTACCCCGCCGCCGGGCAAACCAATTTGACCGACCATGCTGGCCAGCACCACCAGCATCCACGGATACTGCTCACCATGGTGCATGCGTTGTACGCACCAACCGCCCATAAACTGTGTCCTGCCTTTCACCAACAGGCGGGCGAAGTCTCGGATCTGCTCTGCCGTCAGGCCGCAGATTTCTGCCGCCCATTCGGCATTTTTCGGCTGTTTATCGGCTTCGCCCAGCAGATACGGCAAAAACTGCTCAAAGCCGACGGTGTAATCGGTAATAAACGCCGTGTCGTACAATTTTTCTTCGTACAAGGTATGCGCCAGCGCCAGCATTAACGCCACATCGGTTTGTGGCCGCAACGCCAACTGCTCGCAGCCAAGAAAGTTTTGCGACTTGCTACGCACCGGATCGACACTGATAACGCGCATCTTACCCTGCGCTACCGCCTCTTTAATCTGCTGCCAGTAGCCAAACGCATCGTGATCGGGAACCAAAAACTCGATCTGCAGGTTCTTGATCGGATCGCAGCCCCACAGCACGATGGTATTGCTGTTTTGAATCACCAGCGGAAGCGACGTCTGCTGCTCATAAACTTCCAGCGAACCAATCACATGCGGTAAAATGACTTGTGCCGCTGCCGCAGAATAGTCGCCGACGGTTGTCACATAGCTACCATGCAGGCCAAGTCCCCGGTCCATCGCCCCGCCCGCTTTATGGTATTTGCCCACCATCTGCCAGTCGGCAAGCCCGGTAAATACGCCTGATGAGCCATAGGTTTTTTGCACCCGCTCCAGCTCTTCGTAAAACAGATCCAGCGCCTGATCCCAACTAACCCGTACAAAACGGTTATCTCCGCGCTGGCTGCGATCCGACTTCTCACGCTTACGCAACCAGTCCAGACGCACCATTGGGTAGCGCACCCGCGACGGGTTGTAAACCACTTCACGCACCGCGTTCAGCATATCGCAGGGGTATTTGTCATGTTTGAACGGACGGGTTTCGGTCCACTCACCGTTGACCACTTTGGCTTCAAAAGCGCCATAGTGCGAACCAGATTGAATCCACTGTTCGGGATTTTCCCCCGCCGCCCACACTTTTGATATCAGCGGATTAGGCGCCAGTGCGCTGGCAGCACCCACCGCCAACATACCGCTAAGAAAACGGCGGCGGGACGGATTAAAGTCATGAATATCCATACATTATCCTTACTTTTTGTTGGTTTCAGACACATCACTGGCGTGGGTCTGGAGGTATTTCAACAACGTACGTTCCTCCACCGGATTAAGCCGGTAATAGGTCGACATGGCTTTCAGTCCGGCGATCCAGCCGTTAGCGGTATATCGGGTTGTAGGAGGAGTGCTATGACAGGCGCTACAGGTGGATTGCAGCATTTGATCTGAGTACTCCCAGATTGGCGCGAGCGTGTTGATAAAGTCCTGATCGGTGGTCCAGGCGGTGACGCTCACCTGCTGCCATTCCTGATGTGAGTCAGGATCGACCTGGGTTTGTAGCACTTTTACGTTCGCCATCAGGGGCTCATCGAGAACGGCGGAGAAAACGCGTTTCCCCATATACTGGGTGATCACCCGTCCGCGTCCTTTGCTTTCACGCCAGCCCGTGATTTCGAGCTGCACGTTACGGCCTTCTTTTTTCAGCACCTTGACCTCGGTGGCGGGAAATAACAGCGCCTTCCCGGCCGGACTCTCTGCCGTTGCCGCCAGTGATTTTTCGCTTAATGAGAACAGCGTGGTCGCATCCGTTGGCGTATCTCCTTGACGCTGTAGTTGCTTATAGCGATCGCGAAAACCGCTGCTCATATCGGGTTTGTGATGGGCAATTCCTTTGTGACAATCGATACAGTTACTGTCTTTTGCTGCCGCTGCGGTCATTTGCGCCGCCGCATTTGCCGATTGCTTGCCATGATCCATTGCCTCATAGCTATGGCAGGATTTACACGCCGCTGAATTATTCGCGCTCATGCGCGCCCACTCCCGCTGGGCCAGCTCCGGGCGTTTGGCAGCAAACTTTTCAGGAGTATCGATAGAAGGAGAAATAAAGGTGTGATAGAGGTCGTTTAAGGCTTCAGTTTTACGAATAAGCGTTGGAATAACGCCCGGTGGAATATGACAATCCTTACACTCAACCCGCACGCCAGATGCGTTGCGAAAATGCACGCTGGTTTTATATTCCTCTCCAGCCGTGCGCATCGAGTGACACGATAAACAAAATTCGGTGGTACTGGTGTAATGAACGCCTTGCCACGTTCCCCAAATAGCCAGGGCCATTGCCACCGCCCCAGCCAATACGCACCACAATGCGTTCTTTCTTATCCACGACATGCTTGCCTCCATTTTTTTAATAGCGACACGCTAAGGGATAATAAAAACCAAAAATAGAGACAGCGATAGCAAGTTATAGGAACAGCCACTACTCCATGAGGTGTATCAAATAGTAAAAACGAGAAATTCGTAATATAGTGGCCATATATTAATAAGGAATTCCTCATGCTTACATTAACGCTCAATAGAGAACTCCGCACTCCGCTGCAATTGCAAATTTTTCAATTTTATTTCCAGGCTATTCAGCGGGGAGATTTGCTTTGTGGCGATAAGCTTCCCTCTATTCGCGAGCAGGCTCAGGTATTGAACGTAGCCAAAATAACGGTAGTGATGGCCTATGATAAGCTTATGGCTGCAGGGTTAATCAAGAGCCGACACGGTATTGGCTATGAAGTGATATTCACAACGCCTGTACGTATAACACCAACACTTGTGCCCGTTACCCAGGGTTCTCCGCCCACAAAACCTAAAGCTGCCGGGGTCTCTACCGATGTTTACGCCGAGCCTGGACGAGAGTGCTACTGCCGGATGGGCGTCCCCGATCCCAACGCTTTTCCCTGGTCAAGCTGGCGGAAATGGAATAATGCTCCAAGCATACTTAAAGAACAATTATTTACCCGATATCATTCACCAAATGGATTATTTTCATTGCGTGAGCAATTGGTCAGATACCTTAATTTATCCCGCGGAATTAATACCCGAGCAGAGAACATCATCATTACCAACGGGATTCAGGAAGGATTATCACTGCTCAGCCAAATATTTATTATTCACCATGCTGTCAGTCAGCAAAAAAAGTGCCATATTGTGACCGAATCCCCTTGTTATTCTGGCGCATGGCATCTTTTCAATTATTACGGTGCAGACATTACGTCAATCGCCGTAGATAACCTCGGGCTGCAAACAGATAATTTACCCGAGTATGAAACCCAGCTTTGTTATGTTACTCCAGCGCATCAGTATCCGATGGGAAATGTACTTTCGCTGGAGCGCCGTCAGTCATTATTAACGTGGGCGCAACGCGTCGGCGCTTACATCATTGAAGATGATTACGATGCCGTTTTTACCTATGGGGAAAATCCCCTTCCCGCGCTGAAAGCCATGGATTATCACAACCGGGTTATCTACATGGGGACATTTTCTAAAACGCTGGGGCCAGGCGCACGGCTTGGCTATCTTATTTGCCCTGATGAACTGCTTCCGGCGGTACAGAATATGAAAGCGCTCAATAACAACGGCAGTCAGTGGTTGTTGCAGCAATTTTTAGCCGAGCTGATGCAAAATCAGGTGTTTTATACGCATATCAGCAAGCTGGCCTGCAGCTATGCGACGCGCCTCGCCCTGTTACGCGATGGCCTTTCCACTCTGTTTCCCGAAGGGAAAATCGCTGGCGCAACGGCAGGTCTGCACCTCTCGTTACGCATTGCCAGACATACCGAATTCATAGCCAGGCTGCAACAAAGCTGCCTGTTGGCCGGGATCCGTTTCGACACTCTGCCGGATATAGAAAATGGATCAGAAGCCGCCTGGCGCAAAGAGAACAGCGATGCTGTTATGTTTTTTGGATTTGGTGGATTGCAGATACAGCAGATCAATAAAGTGCTGACAGTGCTGGAGCAGGCGCTTGCGCAGCCTTGATGAATAACAGGGATCGCGCCTGTCGCGCAATCCCTGTGGTTAGACTTACAGCAGGTCGCGGAACAGCGTTTGTTTCAGCGCCAGCTCAACGCCGCGGACTTCTGCCAGGCCTTTCAGGCGACCAATCGCAGAGTAGCCCGGATTAGTTTTCTTGTGCAGATCGTCAAGCATCTGGTGTCCATGATCCGGGCGCATCGGGATAGGACGCAGGTCGCCCGCCTTTTTACGCCGCTGCTCTTCGCTCAAAATGGCAGCCACCACCGATACCATATCCACATCGCCCTGCAGGTGCGCACCTTCATGGAAGGTTTTCGGGTTATCTTCACGACAGGTTGAGCGCAGGTGTGTGAAGTGGATTCGATCGCCAAAGGTTTCGATCATTTTCACCAGATCGTTATCAGCGCGCACGCCGTAAGAACCGGTGCACATGGTAAAACCGTTATTAATGCTATCGACCGTTTCTTTCAGCCACTGCATATCTTCGATAGTCGAAACGATACGCGGCAGGCCGAGGATCGGGCGCGGCGGATCGTCAGGATGCACGGCCAGACGCACGCCGACTTCTTCTGCCACTGGCACAATCGCCCGCAGGAATACCGCCATATTATCACGCAGATCGTCCTTGCTGATGCCGTCATATTCAGCGAGACGCGCACGGAACTGATCCAGCGTATAGCCCTCTTCTGCACCTGGCAGCCCAGCAATGATATTGCGGGTCAGCTTTTCAATTTCTGCATCACTCATGGCATTGAAGTAGTCCAGCGCCTGGCGTTGTTCTTCGGCGGTATAATCCGCTTCAGCTCCCGGGCGTTGCAGAATGTGAAGTTCGAAGGCCGCAAAAGCAATCTGGTCAAAACGCAGCGCTTTGGAACCATCCGGCAGCTGATATTCGAGGTCGGTACGCGTCCAGTCGAGGATCGGCATGAAGTTATAGCACACCGTATCGATACCACAGGTCGCCAGATTACGGATACTCTGCTGATAGTTGGCAATCCACGTTTGAAATTGACCTGAACGCGTTTTGATATCTTCGTGGACAGGGATACTTTCCACCACCGACCAGGTCAGCCCTTTTTCAGCCAGAATGGCCTGACGCTGTTGAATTTCTTCTACCGGCCACACTTCACCGTTAGGAATATGGTGCAAGGCGGTCACAACACCCGTTGCGCCAGCCTGACGCACATCATCAAGCGATACCGGATCGTTAGGGAAGGTGCGAATAAGCAGGTCATTTCTTCCCAAGCTGACTCGCTGATTAAAATTTCGCGGATCTGGGCCGATTTTTTTCCCGCAAACACATCGAATCAGCCTATTTAGGCTATTTTTTCCACCATTTCTGGCGTTATTTCCGGTTTTTACTGAGATCTCTCCCACTGACGTATCATTTGGTCCACCCGAAACAGGTTGGCCAGGGTGAATAACATCGCCAGTTGGTTATCGTTTTTCAGCAGCCCCTTGTATCTGGCTTTCACGAAGCCGAACTGCCGCTTGATGATGCGAAACGGGTGCTCCACCCTGGCACGGATGCTGGCTTTCATGTATTCGATGTTGATGGCCGTTTTGTTCTTGCGCGGATTCTGCTTCAAGGTTTTTACCTTGCCGGGACGCTCGGCGATCAGCCAGTCCACATCCACCTCGGCCAGCTCCTCGCGCTGTGGCGCTCCTTGGTAGCCGGCATCGGCTGAGACAAATTGCTCCTCTCCATGAAGCAGATTACCCAGCTGATTGAGGTCATGCTCGTTGGCCGCGGTGGTGACCAGGCTGTGGGTCAGGCCACTCTTGGCATCGACACCAATGTGGGCCTTCATGCCAAAGTGCCACTGATTGCCTTTCTTGGTCTGATGCATCTCCGGATCGCGTTGCTGCTCTTTGTTCTTGGTAGAGCTGGGTGCCTCAATGATGGTGGCATCCACCAAAGTGCCTTGGGTCATCATGACGCCTGCTTCGGCCAGCCAGCGATTGATGGTCTTGAACAATTGACGGGCCAGTTGATGCTGCTCGAGCAGGTGGCGGAAATTCATGATGGTGGTGCGATCCGGCAGGGCGCTATCCAGGGATAATCGGGCAAACAGGCGCATGGAGGCGATTTCGTACAGGGCATCTTCCATGGCACCGTCGCTCAGGTTGTACCAATGCTGCATGCAGTGAATACGCAGCATGGTCTCCAGCGGATAGGGCCGTCGGCCATTGCCCGCCTTGGGATAAAACGGCTCGATGACAGCGGTCATATTCTGCCATGGCAAAATCTGCTCCATGCGGGAGAGGAAAATCTCTTTTCGGGTCTGACGGCGCTTAGTGCTGAATTCACTATCGGCGAAGGTGAGTTGATGGCTCATGATGTCCCTCTGGGATGCGCTCCGGATGAATATGATGATCTCATATCAGGAACTTGTTCGCACCTTCCTTAGGTCCGTACCAACGCCAGGTTTGTTCCATTGTTTCACCTCACAAGTTGTTATACCAAATTAAATCATCTTAATGACGACTACCATACAGGCATCCGTCAACCGATCAACACATTGCCGATGATTGGTTGATCAAGCTCACATTCCCCGGATAAATGAGGCACACCAATTCAATTTGTTGTCATATAACTTTATACTGCCATTGTTAATTTATGGTTAATCAGGTGTATTAAATGAAAACTATTGCCTCAGCGCCACTGGCGGAAAATGTCATGATGCCGCAATACGACCGCCAGCAATTAAAAACGCGGATTGTGCATTTTGGTTTCGGTGCTTTTCACCGCGCCCATCAGGCGTTACTAACCGACAGGGTGCTGAATGCGCAGGGTGGAGACTGGGGTATTTGTGAGATCAGTCTGTTCAGCGGCGATCGACTGATGAGCCAACTGCGCGAACAGGATCATTTATTTACCGTGCTGGAAAAAGGGGCCAACCGCAACCAGCCAATTGTTATCGGCGCCGTCAACGAATGTCTCAACGCCAGGCTGGATTCGCTGGCGGCCATTATCGAAAAATTCTGCGAACCTCAGGTGGCTATTGTCTCGCTAACCATCACTGAAAAAGGCTACTGCATCGATCCGGCGACAGGCTCGTTAGACCTCAGTAATCCACGTATTGCTCACGATCTGCAAACACCGACTGAACCGCACTCCGCCCCCGGAATTATTGTTGAAGCCCTACACCGCCGACGTGAACGCGGGCTACAGCCGTTTACCGTCCTCTCTTGCGATAACATCCCGGACAATGGTCATGTGGTAAAAAACGCCGTCCTTGGAATGGCGGAGAAACGTTCACCAGAACTGGCAACCTGGATTCAGGAACATGTCAGTTTCCCAGGCACCATGGTCGACCGCATTGTCCCTGCCGCCACTGAAGAGTCACTGGCCGAAATTGCCCGCGAGCTGGGGGTTGCCGATCCTTGCGCAATCAGCTGCGAACCGTTTATCCAGTGGGTGATTGAAGATAATTTTGTGTGTGGCCGCCCACAATGGGAAACGGCCGGCGTCCAGATGGTCGAAAATGTGTTGCCGTGGGAACAAATGAAACTGCGGATGCTGAACGGCAGTCATTCGTTTCTTGCTTATCTCGGCTATCTGGCCGGGTTCCAGCACATCAGCGACTGTATGCAGGACAGCGCTTTTCGTGAAGCCGCTTACCGCCTGATGCTCAACGAACAGGCACCCACGCTGCAAATTACCGATGTGGATTTAGACCAGTATGCCCTAAGCCTGTTGGAGCGTTTTGCCAACCCAGCGTTGAAACATAAAACCTGGCAAATCGCGATGGACGGTAGCCAGAAATTACCCCAGCGCATGTTGGAAGGGATCCGCGTACATTTAGCCCGCCAAAGTGAGTGGCCACTGCTGGCGCTCGGCGTCGCAGGCTGGATGCGTTATGTGAGCGGCGTGGATGATTCAGGCACCGCTATTGATGTTCGTGACCCGTTGAGTGAGAAAATTGCCGCTCTGGTTAAACAGAGCACAGAGTCAGAACGCGTCAACGCCCTGCTTTCGCTGCGCGAGATTTTCGCCACCGATCTCGTACAGAATCCGCAGTTTGTCGCGGCCATTCAGCAGGCCTGGCAACGCATTGCCCAATACGGTGCGCATCAGGCTGTCATTGAGACGTTAAAAAGTTAACGATTTCTGCCATTAAGCAGGACGAAGCGCCTCTTCGTCCTCTCCCCCCTTCTCTTTTTCCCCGTTTTTCGCCAGGATTGTTAAATGCCATTACGGTAATTTATGATTCTGGAGTAAATGTGACTAAAACCAATCTCATCACCGGTTTTCTCGGCAGTGGCAAAACCACCTCTATTCTTCATTTATTGGCAAACAAAGATCCTGCTGAAAAGTGGGCCGTGCTGGTTAATGAGTTTGGCGAAGTTGGCATTGATGGCGCGTTGCTGGCCGACAGCGGTGCGCTGCTAAAAGAGATCCCCGGCGGCTGTATGTGCTGTGTTAACGGCCTGCCAATGCAGGTTGGCCTCAATACGCTGCTGCGTCAGGGAAAACCCGACCGTCTGCTGATTGAGCCCACCGGCCTCGGGCATCCCAAACAGATTCTGGATTTACTCACTGCACCGGTTTATGAGCCGTGGATCGATCTGCGCGCAACCCTCTGTATCCTTGATCCTCGCCTGTTACTGGATGAGAAAAGCGTCGCCAATGACAATTTCCGCGATCAGCTGGCCGCCGCTGATATCATTGTTGCCAACAAAACCGACCGTGCCACGACGGAAAGCGAAAACGCCCTGCAAAGCTGGTGGCAACACTACGGCGGTAATCGCCAGTTAGTTCATGCCGACCATGGGCAAATTGACGGACAGCTACTGAATTTGCCCCGACTAAACCTGGCGGAGCTTCCTGCAAGCGCGGAGCACGCCCATAGCCATGCCAACAAAAAGGGGCTGGCAGCGTTGAGCTTACCCGCACAGCAGCGCTGGCGTCGTAGCCTGAACAGCGGTCAGGGCCATCAGGCCTGCGGTTGGATTTTTGACGCCGATACAGTGTTCGATACCATCGGTCTGCTGGAATGGTCGCGTCTTGCTCCTGTTGGACGCGTGAAGGGGGTAATGCGTATTAAAGAAGGACTGGTACGCATTAACCGCCAGGGAGACGACTGGCATATAGAGACGCAAAACGTCGCACCACCCGATAGCCGTATTGAACTCATCGCCGATACCGAGACCGACTGGAATGCGTTACAGAGCGCGTTGTTGAGACTTCGTTTAGACGCTAGCGCGTAAGGTTGCCTTCGTTTTTAGCAATGGTAAACGACGATGAAAACCCGATACCCTTCAATCCTCCTGCTAAATATTGCGGGCCTGGCACTGTTTATGTCCTGGTATATTCCAGTCGGGCATGGGTTCTGGTCTTCACTGGATACGGGCGTTTTCCGCTTCTTTAATCATAAACTGGTGGAAAGCCCACTGTTCTTATGGGTTGTTGCTATTACCAATAATCGGGCATTTGATGGCTGCTCATTGCTGGCTATGGGCGCATTGATGCTGCACTTTTGGCTCAAAGAGACGTCGGAAGGTCGCCGACGTATTGTAGCTATCGGTTTGGTTATGCTGCTCACCGCAGTGGTATTAAATCAGCTGGGCCAGGCGCTTATTCCCGTTAAACGCGCCAGCCCGACCCTGATGCTGGATAATATTTATCGCGTCAGCGAACTGCTGCATATTCCGACCAAAGATGCGTCGAGAGACAGTTTTCCTGGCGATCACGGCATGATGCTGCTTATTTTTTCCGCATTTATGCTGCGTTATTTCGGAAAAGTCGCAGGAATAATCGGCCTTATTATTGCTGTGGTTTTTGCCTTTCCACGCGTAATGATTGGCGCTCACTGGCTCACTGATATCGTGGTTGGTTCCATGACGGTGGTCTTGATTGGCCTTCCCTGGTGGCTAATGACGCCATTAAGTGACCGATTAGTCACTCTGTTCGTGAATTATCTCCCCGGCAAAAACAAACAATTTTTAAACAAATAACGCAGAGTAATTAACATCATCAGGGATGCTTCTGATTCCCTGATGATGCCGGGCAATATTTCATCATTCTGATTGTCATTCCCCTGTCATCTTATTCATGTTTAAAATGAGTAGGTTGCGTATTTTTTACCCTGATTGTTCTTAATTTAGACAATGCCGTTTATTCACTTTCTGTATCAATTTTTCTTATAAGAAATCACGTAAAATCACTCGCATTGACCGGAACGATCGGGTAATCTCGAACTCGTTTTGCCTCGCGGGATAATTATTCCCTTTCAGAATAAATTTGTGCGTTCTGCCACAGATTTGACCTTAAGGAATTGTCTCATCGTGCGATGGTAATTAGTCTCGTCACGTTTGGCATTTTTTATAACGATATTTATCGTTAAGGACTTCAAGGGAAAACAAACAAAATGGTCAAATCTCAACCGATTTTGAGATATATCTTGCGGGGCATCCCCGCGATAGCAGTTGCGGTTCTGCTTTCTGCATGTAGCACAACGAACACCGCCAAGAATATGCATTCTGAGACGCATGCTGTGGGCAATGGAGATAACTCTTCACTGCAAGCCTCTCAGGATGAATTTGAAAATATGGTACGTAATATCGATGTTAAATCACGTATTATGGACCAGTATGCTGACTGGAAAGGCGTGCGTTACCGCCTTGGCGGCAGCACCAAAAAAGGTATTGATTGCTCAAGCTTCGTGCAGCGTACATTCCGCGAGCAATTTGGTTTAGAGCTTCCGCGCTCAACCTATGAACAACAGGAAACGGGAAAATCCGTTTCGCGCACTAATCTGCGCACAGGCGATCTGGTTCTGTTCCGTGCTGGCTCTACCGGCCGTCACGTCGGTATTTATATCGGTAACAACCAGTTTGTACATGCCTCGACCAGCAGTGGCGTTATCATTTCCAGCATGAACGAGCCTTACTGGAAAAAACGCTACAACGAAGCTCGCCGGGTTCTGAGCCGCAGTTAGTTTCGTTTGGCAGCTATCCCTTGGCTATCCTGATGAGACATTCCAAAAGCACTGCTTCGGCGGTGCTTTTTTGTTTCACCCTGCGACTAAGAAAAATCTCACAACATGAGTCATTTCAGGTTATATTCATACAGAGTAAGCGGTTAAATCAGGTAAAATAAGGATCTATGTTCAGACGCTCTTCTTCATCCGGTCGGAAAATCCTGCTTTCCTGTATGTTAACGGGGCTTATCGTCGCAATACTCGTGAGTACCCTGCAGTTTTTCGTCACCTGGCATAAACGAGAAGTTAAGTACGACACGCTCCTTGCCGATATCCAGAATTACGTCAGCAGCTACTTCACCGACCTCAAAACCACCACCGATGCCCTTCAGCCGCTGGTTGCCAACAGTTGCCAACAAGTCAGCGCTAAACTGACCTCCAGTGCAGCCTTTAGCCTGAACGTTCGCGCTTTTTTACTGGTAAAAGACGGCATCGCTTTCTGCTCTTCCGCAACAGGTTCCATGTTCACTCCGATTTTAGATTTGATCCCGAACCTCGATATCAGCAGAAATATTGATGTGGAATTACTTCCCGGTACGCCCATGATGCCGGACAAACCAGCGATCATGATTTGGCACCGAAACGCGTCGTTCAATGATAGCGGCGTATTTACCTCACTGAATATCAATCTGGCGCCTTACCTACTCTATACCGCCCGGCAGGATGATTTTGACGGTATTGCTATTATCGTCGGTAATACCGCAATTTCGACATTCTCATCGCGAATCATCGATGTCTCCGCTCTTCCTCATACCTCCTGGCGGCAGGCCACTCTTGAAGGGATCCCGCTTAAAATTCGCTTATACGCACAAGAGTGGAACTATACCGACGTCTGGTATTCTATTTTGTTGGGATGTATGGCCGGGATTATTGCCTCCCTTCTCCTCTGGTACTACATCTACAGCATCCGTTTACGCCCAGGCAAAGATATCCTCAACGCCATCAAACATAACCAGTTTTATGTGGTGTACCAGCCCGTCGTAGAGATGCAAACGCTGGAAGTGAAAGGCGTCGAGGTCCTGTTACGTTGGAATCACCCAACAACGGGCGAGATCCCACCGGATGCCTTTATTCATTACGCTGAATCACAGAAAATGATTGTCCCGCTGACTCAGCATCTCTTTAAGTTGATCGCCCAGGATGCCCCGACGCTGCAAAAGGTATTTCCCGCTGGCGCAAAATTGGGGATCAATATCGCGCCATCACATCTGCATGGCGAGACGTTTAAAGACGACATTCGGCACCTGCACGCTTCGCTTCCCGCAGACTATTTTCAGATAGTACTGGAAATCACTGAACGAGATATGCTCAATCAGCACGAGGCCACAAAGCTATTTGAATGGCTGCATTCCGCAGGTTTTGAAATTGCGATTGATGATTTTGGCACCGGTCATAGTGCGCTTATTTACCTGGAACGGTTTACCGTTGACTACCTGAAAATCGATCGCGGGTTTATTAACGCCATTGGGACGGAAACACTGACTTCTCCGGTACTGGACGCCGTGTTGACACTTTCTAAACGTCTTAATATGCTGACGGTTGCGGAAGGGGTAGAAACTCCTGAGCAAGCCCGTTGGCTGCGCGATCGTGGGGTGCATTTTTTCCAGGGGTACTGGATTAGCCGACCATTACAGCTTGCTGATTTTGTGCGTTGGATGGCACAGCCCAATAAGCCGACGTGGTGATCGCAGTATGCGATTCATATACTCTCACTCGCCGCTACATCCCTTATCTTTCAGGCATGATGCCCGTCGGGTTGTGGCAGGAAAAGGAAATCGCTTTTATATGATCCCTCGCCTACTGCTGCTGTTTATCGCCCTCATCGGGTTTAGCGTCCAGGCGCAATCCATCAAAGAAAGCTATGCGTTTGCCGTACTGGGTGAACCGAAGTACGCGTTTAACTTTAACCACTTTGATTACGTCAACCCAGCCGCCCCCAAAGGCGGGCAAATCACCCTCTCCGCGATTGGTACGTTCGATAACTTCAACCGCTATGCGATGCGTGGCAATCCCGGCGCACGTACCGAAACGCTTTACGATACGCTATTTACCACCTCTGACGATGAACCTGGTAGCTATTACCCGCTCATTGCCGACAGCGCACGCTATGCTGACGACTATTCCTGGGTAGAAATTGCCATTAATCCACGCGCGCGTTTTCACGATGGCTCACCCATTACCGCCCGCGACGTCGCATTCACCTTCCACAAATTTATGACTGAAGGCGTGCCGCAGTTTCGTCTGGTCTACAAAGGAACAACGGTAAAAGCCATCGCGCCATTAACCGTACGCATTGAATTAGCCAAACCGGGTAAAGAGGACATGCTCAGCCTGTTTTCATTACCCGTGATGCCAGAGAAGTACTGGAAGGATCATAAGCTCAGCGATCCCTTATCATCGCCACCGCTCGCCAGCGGCCCTTATCGCATTACCAAATGGAAGATGGGCCAGTATATTGTCTATTCGCGCGTCAAAGATTATTGGGCCGCTAATCTGCCCGTCAATCGTGGACGCTGGAACTTTGATACCATCCGCTACGACTACTATCTGGATGATAACGTCGCCTTTGAAGCGTTTAAGGCCGGTGCGTTTGATCTGCGTCTTGAAAATGATGCTAAAAACTGGGCGACGCGTTATACCGGGAAAAATTTCGCGAATCATTACATCATCAAAGATGAGCAAAAAAACGAGTCCGCGCAGGATACCCGCTGGCTGGCATTTAATATTCAGCGTCCGGTATTCAGCGACCGACGGGTGCGGGAAGCCATCACGCTGGCCTTTGATTTTGAATGGATGAATAAAGCGCTGTTCTATAACGCCTGGAGCCGGACCAACAGCTATTTTCAGAATACCGAATATGCCGCGACAAAATACCCCGACGCGGATGAGTTGGTGATACTCGCGCCCTTGAAAAAGGATCTTCCCCCTGAGGTCTTTAGCCAAATCTATCAGCCGCCAAAATCAAAAGGCGATGGCTACGATCGCGACAATCTGTTGAAAGCCGATACCTTACTGGAACAGGCCGGGTGGATACTAAAGGGTCAGCAGCGCGTAAACAGCGCCAGCGGTAAACCTCTGAGCTTTGAACTGTTGCTCCCTGCGGGCAGCAACAGTCAGTGGGTGCTGCCGTTCCAGCACAACCTACAGCGCTTAGGCATTACCATGAATATCCGCCAGGTGGATAACTCACAAATCACGAACCGCCTGCGCAGTCGCGACTATGACATGATGCCGAGGTTGTATCGTGCGATGCCGTGGCCGAGTTCGGACCTGCAAATTCTGTGGGCCTCTCAATATATTGATTCCAGCTACAACGCCCCCGGCGTACAAAGCCCGGTGATTGATAAACTGATCGACCAAATCATCGCGGCGCAAGGCGATAAAGCCAAATTGATCCCACTGGGCCGGGTGCTGGACAGGGTATTAACCTGGAACTACTACATGTTGCCTATGTGGTTTATGGCAGAGGATCGCATTGCATGGTGGGATAAATTTTCACATCCTGCTATTCGCCCAATTTATACTATTGGCCTCGACAACTGGTGGTATGACGTCAACAAAGCGGCGAAGCTGCCCGCAGCCAGGCGGCAGGGAGAATAAATGGGCGCTTATCTGATTCGACGTCTGCTGCTGGTGATCCCAACGCTTTGGGCCATCATCACCATCAACTTTTTTATCGTGCAGATAGCCCCCGGCGGTCCAGTTGAACAGGCCGTCGCCGCCATTGAGTTCGGGCAAAGCGGAGCATTACCCGGCGCAGGTAGCGAAGGCGTTCGTGCCAGCCACGCGCAAACCGGCGTGGGTAACATCAGCGACAGTAATTATCGAGGCGGCCGGGGTCTGGACCCGGAAGTGATCGCCGAAATCACTCGCCGCTATGGGTTCGATAAGCCCATTCATGAGCGTTACTTCAAAATGCTCTGGGATTACATTCGTTTCGATTTCGGTGACAGCCTGTTTCGTAGCGCCTCGGTGCTGACGCTTATCAAAGACAGCCTGCCTGTTTCCGTCACGCTGGGGCTGTGGAGTACGCTCATCATCTACCTGGTGTCGATACCGCTTGGGATCCGCAAAGCGGTGCATAACGGCAGCCGGTTTGATGTCTGGAGCAGCGCATTTATTATTATCGGCTATGCCATACCGGCCTTTCTGTTTGCCATTTTGCTGATCGTCTTTTTTGCCGGGGGAAGCTACTACGACCTGTTCCCGCTTCGCGGGCTGGTATCCGCCAATTTTGACTCCCTGCCCTGGTATCAGAAAGTAACCGACTACCTTTGGCATATTACCCTGCCGGTGCTGGCGACGGTGGTTGGTGGGTTTGCCGCGCTGACTATGTTGACCAAGAACTCATTTCTGGATGAGGTGCGCAAACAATATGTCGTCACCGCACGCGCTAAAGGGGTCAGCGAGAAAAATATTCTGTGGAAACATGTGTTTCGCAATGCCATGTTGCTGGTGATCGCCGGCTTCCCGGCAACGTTTATCAGCATGTTTTTTACCGGCTCACTGCTGATTGAAGTGATGTTCTCACTTAACGGCCTGGGATTGCTGGGTTATGAATCTACCGTATCACGCGACTACCCGGTAATGTTTGGCACGCTTTATATCTTCACCCTGATCGGTCTGCTGCTGAATATCCTCAGCGACATCAGCTATACGCTGGTCGATCCTCGTATTGATTTTGAGGGACGCTAATGTCGCGATTAAGCCCCGTCAATCAGGCCCGCTGGGCGCGCTTTCGCCACAACCGTCGCGGCTACTGGTCGCTGTGGATTTTTCTGGTGCTGTTCGGCCTTAGCCTGTGTTCAGAACTGATTGCCAATGATAAGCCGCTACTGGTGCGCTACGACAATAGCTGGTATTTCCCCCTGTTCAAAAACTACAGTGAAAGCGACTTCGGCGGACCGCTGGCGACTCAGGCTGATTATCAGGACCCGTGGCTACAACAGCGCCTGGAAAACCAGGGCTGGATCCTGTGGGCACCAATACGCTTTGGGGCCACCAGCATTAACTTTGCCACCGATAAGCCCTTCCCTTCCCCGCCTTCCGCACAAAACTGGTTGGGAACAGACGCTAACGGCGGTGATGTACTGGCACGCATCCTCTACGGCACACGTATATCTGTCTTGTTTGGTCTAATGCTCACCCTCTGTTCGAGCGTGATGGGCATTATGGCTGGCGCAATTCAGGGCTATTATGGCGGCAAGGTGGATCTGTGGGGGCAACGATTCATTGAAGTTTGGTCAGGAATGCCAACGCTGTTTCTCATCATTCTGCTATCGAGCGTGGTCCAGCCTAACTTCTGGTGGCTGCTGGGCATTACCGTACTGTTTGGCTGGATGAGTCTGGTTGGCGTGGTGCGCGCGGAATTTTTACGTACCCGAAACTTTGATTACATTCGAGCCGCTCAGGCGCTCGGCGTAAGCGATCGCAGTATTATTCTGCGTCATATGCTGCCCAACGCGATGGTCGCGGCCCTGACTTTTTTACCGTTTATTTTATGCGCCTCGATAACTACTCTGACCTCACTGGATTTTCTTGGGTTCGGTTTACCGCTTGGCTCGCCATCACTGGGAGAACTCCTGTTGCAGGGTAAAAACAACCTGCAGGCACCGTGGCTTGGCATCACCGCGTTCATCTCCGTTGCCCTGCTACTATCGCTACTGATCTTTATTGGTGAAGCGGTACGCGATGCGTTTGATCCCAACAAGGCGATTTAAAATGACACAACCTCTGTTAGCCATTGAGAATTTATCGGTAGGTTTTCGTCAACAAGAGACCGTGCGCACCGTAGTCAATGCCCTCTCACTACGGGTTGATGCCGGACAAACGCTGGCGCTGGTGGGTGAATCTGGCTCGGGTAAAAGCGTGACCGCGCTTTCTATCCTACGGTTGTTACCGTCCCCTCCGGTAGTTTACCCTTCCGGGGACATCCGTTTTCATGGTGAATCATTACTTCACGCCAACGAGCAGACGCTTCGCGGCGTACGGGGGAATAAAATCGCCATGATTTTCCAGGAGCCGATGGTGTCACTGAACCCGCTCCACAATCTGGAAAAACAGCTTTATGAAGTGCTGTCGCTGCATAGGGGAATGCGTCGGGAGGCGGCGCGGGCAGAAATCCTGACCTGCCTGGATCGCGTTGGCATCCGTCAGGCAGCCAAACGTCTCGCAGACTACCCGCACCAGCTTTCCGGCGGTGAACGCCAGCGTGTGATGATCGCCATGGCGTTGCTGACACGACCAGAGCTGCTTATTGCTGATGAACCGACTACCGCGCTGGACGTTTCCGTACAGGCGCAGATCCTGCAGCTGTTGCGGGAGTTACAGCGTGAGCTGAACATGGGATTACTGTTCATCACCCACAACCTGAGCATTGTGAAAAAGCTAGCCGATACCGTGGCGGTCATGCAAAACGGTCAGTGTGTAGAGCAAAATAAAGCGGTACAACTGCTCGCTGCGCCAACGCATCCCTACACGCAGAAGTTGCTAAACAGTGAACCTTCCGGCGACCCGGTACCTTTGCCTGTCGGACAAGCCCCGCTGTTGGAAGTAGAAAAGCTTCGCGTCGCCTTTCCTATCCGCAAAGGTATCCTGAAACGCGTGGTGGACCACAACGTCGTCGTTAACGATGTCAGTTTTTCCCTTCGGCCCGGTGAAACGCTGGGGCTGGTTGGAGAGTCAGGCTCCGGAAAAAGCACCACCGGGCTGGCGTTACTGAGGTTAATCACCTCACAGGGAAGCATTGTGTTCGATGGTCTGGCGCTGCATACCTTAAATCGTCGCCAGCTGTTACCGGTCCGGCACCGCATTCAGGTAGTGTTTCAGGATCCCAACTCCTCGCTGAACCCACGCCTGAGCGTGCTACAGATTATCGAGGAGGGGTTGCGCGTTCATCAGCCTACCCTGTCAGCTGAACAGCGCGAGGCACAGGTGAAAGCGGTGATGGCGGAAGTGGGACTGGATAGCGAAACACGGCATCGTTATCCTGCGGAGTTTTCTGGCGGGCAACGCCAACGCATTGCTATTGCCAGGGCATTGATTCTTAAACCTTCCCTGATCATTCTGGATGAACCAACATCGTCGCTCGACAGGACCGTACAGGCGCAAATCCTGACGTTGTTAAAGTCCTTACAGGAAAAGCATCGGCTAGCTTATATTTTTATCAGCCATGATTTGCACGTAGTACGCGCGTTATGCCATCAGGTTATTGTGCTACGTCAGGGAGAGGTCGTGGAGCAAGGGCAATGCGAGCACGTATTTAACGCGCCACAGCAAGCCTATACGCGTCAGCTGCTCGCGCTAAGCTGACGCTCAAAAAGGATTGTTGTTTGAAAACGGTTCTGCGATAGCCACGCCGAAGTTTTTCAGTCTGCAGGTCGCGGCAAATTCGTCCTGGCGATTCACAAACAGGCACGGCTCCCCTTCACATTCCAGTACGGAACAAGGAACCTCGATATCACTGAGGGCCTGGCTGAGCTTATGCATGACTGACCACGCGCTGTCACCATCAGGGCTGAGCAATTTGAGTGCCACCAGGCTGTTCTCATTACTCTGACCGTTTTGCGGAATCGGTTCAACTTTCGAACCTGCGAAACCCACCGACCAACGATAGCTCTGCGGCAGACGATGAACGATTGAGAGTTGTAATGTCATCACTTTCTTTCCCTGGAAGCACAATCACTTCACAATTATTTTACATCAATATTAACACATCATTGACAATACGTCTTTAGACAGTTGGTAAACGTTTACATCCAGTACTTATGCTGCTTACAGAACCCAGTAATTAAATTTATTCAACGGTTCTGGCATATTTCCGGGCTATATGTACTCGTTTCTGCGATCTAACTCAACCTTTTTAACTACAATGATGTGACTTTTTACATAAATTGATTTTACATAAAATAAACATAAGCAGGGGAAATGATAGATTTGCGGTTGATGTACATCAACTCTGGAGACCTTATGGCCCCCAGGTTGTGTAATAGATCACCGTTTTTGAGCGCGACTGGCGTAAAGATAGAAGAGAATTGAGCAGGTAGCGCAAAATGCGATCGACCATATCATTGGCCAGGCCGAGTTAAAGGTCGCCAGAGACAACAGGGCCCCGACAATGGCGCCAATGCCGAAGCGGAATGTCCCAGCCAGCGATGACGCCGTTCCTGCCATATGCGGAAATTCATCCAGGATAACCGCCATGGCGTTTGATGACACCATCGATACACAGCCAACAAACGCCGCAACGCCAACGACCAGAGCCCAGAACCCCAGCCCAAACAGTGCACTAAAGACCATCCATCCCGCCATCACGAACTGGATCCACAGACCAGTACGGAACATATTCAATGCCCCAACCCGACGCACAAAGCGGCTGTTGATGATAGTCATCACGAACAGGAATACGATGTTAAGTGCGAAGTAATAACCGAAATGCTGCGGTGAAACGTGGTTAATCTCAATGTAAACAAAGGGTCCGGCGCTCAGAAACGAGAACATCCCGGCAAAGCTGAACCCGCTGGCCAGCATATAGCTCAGCACTCGTTTATGACGAAACAGCGAGGCAAAGTTGCCAATAGTGGTACGCAGGCGAAACGGCTGGCGACGCTCTACAGGCAGGGTCTCTTTGATTAGCGTAAAGATCATCACCGACGCCAGAACAGCCGCCATGGCGAGGATCCAAAAGATATAGTGCCAGCTCAGCCATACCAGCACCCAACCACCCACGATAGGTGCCAACAAAGGCGCAATTGTGGTCACCAGCATGACGAATGACATCATGCGCGAGAACTCTTCCTTCGGATAGATATCGCGCATCAGGGCGTTGATAACCACGCTCGCCGCCGCGGCAGCCAGACCGTGGAAGAAACGCATCACGATCAGTTGATCGATAGTTTGCGCCAGGGCGCAGGCCACTGCCGCCGCCGCAAACACCAGCGTTCCGCCCAGAATCACCGGCTTGCGCCCAATGCTGTCAGCCATTGGGCCATAGAGCAACTGCCCCACTGCAAACCCCAGAATATAGGTACTGAGGGTCATCTGCGCGCTACCCGCAGGCACACCAAACTGTTCTGAGATAACAGGTAGCGCCGGAAGATACATATCAATCGACAACGGCATCAGCATGGCTAACAAGCCAAGGATAAAGACTATGGCAATTGACGAGTTCTGCCGGGTGGTCACATTTAGCTCCTGAAATTAACGCGGGGTTAAGTTAACGCTGGCGATTTCTTCTTCGGTCAATGGACGGTATTCACCCGGCTCCAGATCGTCATCAAGCCTGATGTCACCAATTCGTTCACGGTGCAGTTCCACAACGTGGTTACCCACCGCGGCAAACATACGTTTTACCTGATGATAGCGCCCTTCGCTGATGGTCAATCGCACCTGAGTTGGCGTAATGACCTCCAGAACAGCCGGTTTGGTCAGGTCTTTTTCATTATGCAACTGTACGCCACGGGCAAACTGCTCGGCGGTATCGTCTGCCACTGGCGACTCCAGCGTCACCAGATAGGTTTTCTCACAATGGTGACGAGGAGAGGTGATACGATGCGACCACTGTCCGTCATCGGTCATCAGTACCAGTCCGGTGGTGTCGATATCCAGACGCCCTGCCGCATGCAGTTTGTAGGCAACCGGTTCATCAAGGAAATAGAGCACCGTCGGATGATCCGGGTCATCCGTTGAGCAAACATAACCCTGAGGCTTATTCAGCATAAAATAGCGCGGGCCATTTTGTTGAACCAGGGAATTACCGTCATATTCGACGTCGTGTTCTGGTAGCAGCTTAAAGGCACTGTTTTTAACGATTTCACCGTCGACGGTAACGCGGTTAGCACGGATCTCACGCCCGGCAATAGCGCGGCTGACGCCGAGTTGCTGAGCGATAAATTTATCAAGTCGCATGAGTGTGATTTTTGCCTGTAAAAAAACGAGAAGCGGGTTTACGCCCGAAAAGTGGGACTGTTATCCGCCCAGTATAGCGGTGTTACACCATCCCTCAAGGGAAATGATTCATGGCATACTATACATTGTTGCTGTTTACCTTAATGAGCTCATGATTTTTACTCTTCGCCCGTACCAAAAAGAAGCCGTGGACGCCACGCTCAACCATTTTCGCCACCACCGCACGCCAGCGGTTATCGTCCTGCCAACCGGCGCGGGCAAAAGTCTGGTGATTGCAGAACTGGCCCGCGTAGCACGTGGTCGCGTACTGGTACTGGCGCACGTCAAAGAACTGGTCGCACAAAACCATGCCAAATATTGTGCACTGGGGCTGGAAGCCGATATTTTTGCCGCAGGCCTGAAGCGTAAAGAGAGCCACGGGAAAGTAGTCTTTGGCAGCGTACAGTCGGTAGCGCGTAATCTGGACGCCTTTCAGGGTGAATTCTCCCTGCTGATCGTCGATGAATGTCATCGTATTGGCGATGATGAAGAGAGTCAGTATCAGCAAATCCTCACTCACCTGACTAAAGTAAATCCCCACTTACGTCTGCTCGGGCTTACCGCCACACCTTTTCGTTTGGGTAAGGGCTGGATATATCATTTTCATTATCATGGAATGGTGCGCGGCGATGAAAAAGCGCTGTTTCGCGACTGCATTTATGAATTACCGCTGCGCTACATGATTAAACACGGCTACCTGACGCCGCCAGAACGCCTCGACATGCCGGTCGTGCAGTATGACTTTAGCCGCCTGCAGGCACAGAGTAACGGCCTGTTTAGCGAAGCGGATCTGAATCAGGAGCTGAAAAAGCAGCAGCGAATAACGCCGCATATCATCAGCCAGATTATCGAGTTTGCCCAAACCCGCAAAGGGGTGATGATTTTCGCCGCCACCGTTGAGCACGCCAAAGAAATTCTGGGCCTGCTGCCCGCTGACGACGCCGCGCTAATCACTGGAGATACGCCAGGCGCTGAGCGAGACGTGCTGATTGAAGAGTTCAAAGCCCAGCGCTTTCGCTATCTGGTGAATGTGTCGGTCCTGACCACCGGCTTCGATGCCCCGCACGTCGACCTTATCGCTATTCTGCGCCCAACAGAGTCAGTTAGCCTTTACCAACAAATTGTCGGTCGTGGGTTGCGCCTTGCACCGGGTAAAACCGACTGTCTGATCCTCGATTATGCCGGCAACCCGCACGATTTGTACGCACCGGAAGTGGGTGCTCCGAAAGGAAACAGCGACAACGTTCCGGTACAGGTGTTCTGTCCTGCCTGCGGATTTGCAAACACCTTCTGGGGCAAAACCACGGCAGACGGCACGCTGATTGAACATTTTGGCCGCCGCTGCCAGGGATGGTTTGAAGATGATGACGGCCATCGCGAACAGTGCGATTTTCGTTTCCGTTTTAAAAACTGCCCACAGTGCAACGCGGAAAATGACATCGCCGCCCGCCGTTGTCGGGAGTGCGACGCGGTGCTGGTTGACCCGGATGACATGCTGAAAGCCGCGCTCAGGCTCAAAGATGCGCTGGTCCTGCGCTGTAGCGGTATGGTGTTACAAAACGGGCAGGATGATAAAGGCGAATGGCTGAAAATCACCTATTACGATGAAGATGGCGCTGACGTCAGCGAACGCTTTCGCCTGCACACTCCCGCGCAGCGTACGGCCTTCGAACAACTGTTTATTCGCCCGCACACCCGAACACCCGGTATACCCTTACGCTGGATAACCGCCGCCGATATCCTCAATCAGCAGGCGTTGTTACGGCATCCTGATTTCGTGGTGGCGCGTATGAAAGGTCAGTACTGGCAGGTCCGTGAAAAGGTCTTCGATTATGAAGGACGCTTTCGTCGGGCACATGAATTACGCGGTTAATCGTACTTTTGATTGATGTACCAGCCGTTTGAGTATAGAATCTCGCCCGCTTTTGCATACGCAAAGCAGATCACTTACCTGTTGCTGGGTCGCCTGTAGCAGGAATTATTAAAGAGAGATTTAAATGTTTACTATCAACGCTGAAGTACGTAAAGAGCAGGGTAAGGGTGCGAGCCGCCGCCTGCGTGCCGCTAACAAGTTCCCGGCAATCATCTACGGTGGCGCAGAAGCCCCGATTGCTATCGAACTGGATCACGATGCAGTTATGAACATGCAAGCTAAAGCTGAATTCTACAGCGAAGTTCTGACCATCGTTGTTGACGGTAAAGAAGTTAAAGTTAAAGCTCAGGCTGTACAGCGTCACCCGTTCAAGCCGAAGCTGTCTCACATCGACTTCGTTCGCGCGTAATCGCCAACAAGTTGAAGAAAAACCCCGCCTTGGCGGGGTTTTTTTATGGGATTTTTTTGGCGGTAAAGATGAAGCACGCTTGCCGGATAAGGCGTTTCCGCTCCATCCAGCAAACGGTTTTATTTCCCGCCCGACGTGCGGCGCTGCAGCTGGTCGCGCAGGTTCGGCGGCGTACCTTTGATGGTCAACGTATCTGTAGCCGGATCCCAGAAAATACGCTCACCCAATAACATAGCGTCGAAGTTAATGGTTAACCCACCGCCGCTGCCGGCAAATTTGGTTAACTGACGCAGCGTACTGCGATCCGCAGGGAAGCTCTCTTCCAGCTCGTAACCTTTATCAGCGGTAAATTCGCTGAAGCTAACTTCACTGACGCCGGAAAGCTCTTTAGACAGCGACTCCAGTTCGATCTCTTCACCAGCCTGCAGCTGCTCGTTACAGTAGCTATACACCTGCTGACGCACGTTCTGGCGTTCGGCTTTATCGAGTTGCGCCTCGGCAGTAAAGTCATCGACCGCCTGCAGCAGGCCACGGTTTTGCGCTTTGGCATTCAGACCTTCGCTGGCACCGAGGAAGTCCATAAAGAAATCGGCGACTTTGCGCCCTACCCGCCCTTTCAGGAACGTCAGATAGCGCGTGGACTCCGGGTTGGTTTCCCACTCGGTTAAATCAATGCGCGCCACGATGTCCGCATGATTGATATCCAGATAGTGCGTCGGATTGATATCCAGATTTTCATTGACGCGCATGCTGCTTAAATTGTTCAGCACGGCGACCAACAAATACTCTACCGCCAGATAGCGGTAATGACAGAACAGGACAATACCACCGTCGGCAAAAGGATATTTCGCCAGTTCGTCCCGCAAGCGTCCGGTCGCGGCACGACTAAATGCCAGAAAATCCTCTTCACCCTGACGCTGTAAACGCAGCGTTTGCGCCAGTTCACTCTCTTCGCTAAACAGGCCATAGGCTTTATTCTTGGCGCTATACACCCGATGCAACTCAGCCATCATATCGACAACCGTCGCTGTCGGTTCCAGTAATGAATCGCGCAAGACCAGCTCAAGGTTCTGCTCGTCACGTTTGATAAGCTGGTGCAGGGCAATCTGGTTGATATCCAGACTCATGATAAACTCTCCTTTTAGACCGGGCGGTATTCAACCACCTGCCGGGCAGTGACGCAATAGAAGATAAAAAAGCAGAAAAAAAACTGTCTGTACGGTAATATGT
Organism: Citrobacter sp. C13; assembly: GCF_014596815.2. Taxonomy (NCBI): domain Bacteria; kingdom Pseudomonadati; phylum Pseudomonadota; class Gammaproteobacteria; order Enterobacterales; family Enterobacteriaceae; genus Citrobacter; species Citrobacter sp. C13. The sequence goes on along the minus strand of NZ_CP115024.1, from coordinate 1,645,067 downwards.
TGCCCTTTCATGAACAGACTGATTTCGATTTATGCCACAAATTTCCCGCTATAGTGACGAACACGTTGAACAACTGCTGAATGAGATGCTCAACGTACTGGAAAAACATAAGGCGCCGACCGACCTTTCCCTGATGGTACTGGGAAATATGGTGACTAACCTTATCAATACAAGCATCGCACCGGCCCAGCGCCAGGCGATTGCCAACTCTTTTGCCCGCGCATTGCAGTCTTCGGTAAACGACGACCAAGCGCATTAAGAGCCTGCTCCGGGGAAACGAACAACAGTTTATGGTAACTCATCGTCAGCGCTACCGTGAGAAAGTCTCCCAGATGGTTAGCTGGGGGCACTGGTTTGCCTTGTTCAACATTCTGTTGGCCATGGTTCTCGGTAGCCGTTACCTGTTTGTCGCCGACTGGCCGACAACCCTTGCAGGTCGTGTATATTCCTACCTGAGCGTTGTCGGGCATTTTAGCTTTCTGGTGTTTGCCACCTATCTGCTAATCCTGTTTCCCCTGACGTTTATCGTCATGTCCCAGAGGCTGATGCGATTCTTATCGGCTATTCTGGCGACGGCTGGCATGACGCTGTTGTTAATCGACAGCGAGGTTTTCACCCGCTTCCACCTGCACCTCAACCCGATCGTCTGGGAACTGGTCATTAACCCTGACCAGAACGAAGCGGCGCGTGACTGGCAACTGTTGTTTATCAGCGTGCCGGTTATCCTGTTAATAGAAATGTTGTTTGCGACCTGGAGCTGGCAAAAGCTGCGCAGCCTGACGCGTCGTCGCCATTTCGCCAAACCGTTAGCGGCATTCTTTTTCGTTTCTTTTATCGCCTCGCATGTGGTGTATATCTGGGCTGATGCCAATTTCTATCGCCCGATTACCATGCAGCGCGCAAACCTGCCACTCTCTTACCCGATGACGGCGCGTAAGTTTCTGGAAAAACATGGCCTGCTGGATGCGCAAGAGTATCAGCGTCGCCTGATCGAACAGGGCAATCCGGAAGCGGTTTCCGTGCAGTACCCGCTCAGCGAACTGCACTATCGCGATATGGGCACCGGCCAGAACGTTCTGCTGATCACCGTAGACGGCCTGAACTACTCACGCTTTGAAAAGCAGATGCCTGCGCTGGCTGAGTTCGCCGGGCAGAATATCTCCTTTACGCGTCACATGAGCTCAGGCAACACCACGGATAACGGAATCTTTGGCCTGTTCTACGGCGTTTCGCCAAGCTACATGGACGGCATTTTATCGACCCGAACGCCTGCGGCGCTGATCTCTGCACTGAACCAGCAGGGTTATCAGTTAGGGCTATTCTCCTCGGATGGCTTTACCAGCCCGCTTTATCGTCAGGCGCTGCTGTCAGATTTCTCCATGCCGAGCGTGCAAACGCAATCAGACGAACAAACCGCAAGCCAATGGATTAACTGGCTGGGACGCTACGCGCAGGAAGATAATCGCTGGTTCTCCTGGGTCTCCTTTAACGGGACAAACCTTGATGACAGTAACCAGAAGAACTTTGCCAAACGCTACGCCAGCGCCGCTCAGGATGTGGATGCCAATATTAACCGTGTTCTTAGCGCCCTGCGCGACTCGGGTAAACTGGACAACACGGTGGTGATTATTACCGCTGGTAGAGGCGTGCCGCTGACGCAGGAAGAGAACAACTTTGCCTGGTCGCGCGGTCATCTGCAGGTTCCTCTGGTTATTCACTGGCCGGGAACACCTGCCCAGCGCATCAATAGCCTGACCGATCATACAGACCTGATGACGACGCTGATGCAGCGCCTGCTGCATGTCAGCACGCCGGCTAACGAATACTCGCAGGGGCAGGATTTGTTCAATGCTACACGCCGCCATTACTGGGTGACCGCCGCTGACGGCAGCACGATGGCAGTGACCACACCAGAGATGACGCTGGTACTGAACAACAACGGTAATTACCAGACCTATGATTTACGTGGCGAGAAAATTAAAGATCAGAAACCGCAGCTCAGCCTGCTGCTACAGGTTCTGACGGATGAGAAACGATTTATTGCTAACTGATTAATTATAAATCAGTTAGTGAGGCATCCTCTTGCATTCGTAGCGGAAAGCAGTAGTATTAGCAGCGCGTCGGCACGTAGCGCAGCCTGGTAGCGCACCGTCATGGGGTGTCGGGGGTCGGAGGTTCAAATCCTCTCGTGCCGACCAAAAATCCCAAAAAAAACCAACCCTTGCGGTTGGTTTTTTTATGCCTGCGATTCTGTATTCCTGAGTATTACCACCACCTTCAGCACAGGTTTTACTACTTACCCATGCATAAATTGGGGTAAAATTTATCTTCTCATCAGCGCGATGAATCTGGACGATTGATGCGCTGAAAACAATAATGATACTAATAAAAGCTCAGGAGAATAGTATGCCTGAAGTAACGCCTTTTCGGGTGCTGATTGTCGACGACCACCCGCTCATGCGGCGGGGAATTAGTCAATTATTGCAACTGGATCCCGCATTTGACGTAGTCGCTGAAGCTGGCGACGGCGCAAGTGCTATCGATCTGGCAAACCGTCTGGACCTTGATGTGATCCTGCTGGATCTCAATATGAAAGGTATGAGCGGGCTGGACACCCTGAATGCGCTGCGTCGGGACGGCGTCACCGCGCAAATTATTATTCTTACCGTATCGGATGCCGCCAGCGATGTGTACGCCTTAATTGATGCCGGCGCGGATGGTTATTTACTGAAAGATAGCGATCCTGAAGTCTTGCTGGAAGCCATTCGTAACGGCGCCAAGGGGGGTAAAGCGTTTAGCGCTCGCGTTAGCGAATATCTGCGCGAACGTGACCTGTTTGGCGCACAAGAAGATCCGTTCAGCATTCTCACCGAACGCGAGCTGGATGTATTGCATGAACTTGCTCAGGGGCTGTCGAACAAACAGATTGCATCAGTGCTGAATATTTCTGAACAGACGGTGAAGGTGCATATTCGCAACCTGCTGCGCAAACTCAATGTGCGTTCTCGCGTTGCTGCCACCATCCTGTTTTTGCAAACGCGCGGCATGCAGTAATCAATGAGATGCCGGATGACGACGCAGCAGCGTCATATCCGGCCTACAAAGCTCGCACAGGCCCGAAAGCAGCACGCCTTCGGGTAATCTGGACTCTTACTTCTCCTGCGGCGTTAGCTGCTCCATCGCCTGCTTAATGCTGCGTTCTATCACCGCCCGACGGGTATCATTGGCCGGTAATAATTTCAGCATCATCTCCCACGCCGCAACCGCCTCACCAAAGCGCTGCTGTTCAAAAGCGTTAAATGCGTACATGCTGAGAACCCGCACGTTGGCATGCTCGCCGCGCACCAGCTGGCGTAACAGCTCCCCGCCCCTGCGATTATCGTCAGGATCGGATGAACGGGTCAGTGCTTCCGCATAACCCAGCGCCGCATCGCTGTTTTTAGGATCCAGTCGATATGCATTGGCATAGGCTTCAGTGGCCGTACTGGCATTACCGAGTACCATGCCAATACGGCCAAGCATGATCCAACCTTCAACGTTTGTAGGATCGGCTTGTAAACGCGTGCGCAGCCCCAGCGCCAGACGTGTCATATCCTCTTCATTGAGCGGGTCAGCTTTCGGATCCAATGCGCGTTCCAGCAGCGCCGGAGCCTGAGCAGTGGCCTGATGCCAGACCTGAACCTGCTTATAGCTGCCGGTTTCATAATAGCTCACCGCGCCAACGATCAGCGCCACCACTATGCCGGGCACAAACAACCCAAATCCACCGCGCTTGCCATCCGGGATAACGTCATCAGGAAACTCTTCCAGCTTCACCCGAACGCGTCGGCGAGTACGGGCAAAAATAATCCAGCCGCCCAAACCAATCGCTACTACCGGCATCACCCACAAAAGCACTGTAAGCGGCGTCAACGGCGGATCGTAGGTGACGAAGTTGCCGTAGCGCGCCACCATGTAGTCGACAATCTCTTTCTGACTTTTTCCTTCCTGCATCAGTTCGTACACTTTCTGGCGCAGGTCGGTGGCAATCATCGAGTTAGAATCGGCGATACTGTTGTTCTGACATTTAGGACAGCGCAGCTGTTCGGTAAGCTGACGGAATTGCTGCTCCTGCGCTTCATCCTTAAACTGCATCACATCGATGGTCGCCAGCGCAGATCCCGAGATAATCAGCATCAGCAGGCCCAGTAAAAATCTCATTGCGCAGCCTCCTTACTGTACTTATCCCACAACGGTTTGATCTCGCTCTCCCACACCCTGGCATTCAAATCACCGGCATGGCGATAGCGAATAATACCTTTACCGTCGATCAGGAACGTCTCCGGCGCGCCGTACACACCAAGATCCAGACCGAGCATACCGTCACCGTCAAACAGGCTTAATGAGTAAGGATTGCCCAGCTCTTTCAGCCAGACAATGGCTTTCTGACGATCGTCTTTATAGTTCAGACCCACCACCCGCACGCCTTGTGCAGACAGCTGGTTCAGATACTGATGTTCGGCGCGACAGGTCGGACACCAGGTCGCCCAGACGTTCAGCAATACCGGTTTGCCCTGGGTCAGCACATCGGCCTGATAATGCTGACCTGGATTCTCCAGCGACTCCAGGCGGAATGTCGGAACGGGCTTGCCGATCAACGCCGATTCCAGATTCGTGGGATCGTCCCCCTGAGCGTTACGCGCCAGCTGCCACAGCAGCGCCGCCGCAATGATCAGAAAAATAATAAACGGAATTAACAGTGCGTTGCGCTTCATACAGCCTCCGACGCATTTTTTTGCACCGCGGCGCGAGGACGCGCGCGCTGACGATAGCGTGGATCAAACAGGCAGAACAATCCGCCCAGCGCCATCAGCAATCCTCCGGCCCAAATCCAGCGAATAAACGGTTTGTAGTACAGACGCACAGCCCATGCGCCGTTATCCAGTTCTTCACCCAGCGCGGCGTACAGATCGCGCGTGAACCCGCCGTCAATTGCCGCTTCGGTCATCATCGAACTGGTGCTGTTATAGAAGCGTTTTTCCGCATGCAGCGTGGCTTCCGGTTTACCATCTCTGGTAACGCCAATAATGGCGACACCGCCCCGGTAGTTAGGTCCGGTAATATCTTTCACTTCGCGGAACGTGAACTGATAGTTATGGATACTGACGCTATCACCCGCTTTCATGCGGACATCGCGTTCAACGCTGTAGTTCTGGCTGAAGGCAATACCGACAATAGTAATCGCCAGCCCAACGTGGCCCGACACCATACCCCAATAGCTTGGTGTTAACTTCGTTCCGCGGGAAACACGCAGGAATGCTTCGGACATCGCCAGCACGAATATCCAGCATGCCATCGCCAGCCCTACCACCGTCATAGCGGCAATGCGATCCTCAAACAACCACGGCAGCAGCAGCGACAGAACAAGCGTGGTGACAAACGCGATAATCAGTAACGTTTTCAGTTTACGCGGTCGGTCACGGCCCCAGCGCACTAATGGCCCAATTCCCAGCAGCAATGCGAACGGCGCCATCAGCCAGGTAAACATGGTGTTGAAGAATGGTTCGCCAATCGAAATGCTGCCCAGCCCCAGCTGTTTGTGCACCAGCGGCAGCAGCGTGCCCAAGAGCACCACCAGCATGGCGGCAATCAGCAGGACGTTGTTGCCCAACAGCAGAGATTCACGCGACCACAGCGCGTTGTTTACCCGTGAGCGGACCTTGTGACCACGCACGGCAAACAGCAGCAGAGAGCCGCCAATCACCAATACCATAAAGGCCAGAATAAACATCCCGCGCGACGGATCGGAGGCGAAAGCATGCACCGATACCAGTACGCCGGAGCGCACCAGGAAAGTACCTAACAGGCAAAGCGAGAATGCGCAGATTGACAGCAGCAGCGTCCAGGCTTTAAAGCTGGCACGTTGTTCGGTTACTGACAGCGAGTGCATCAGCGCCGTTCCCACCAGCCATGGCATAAACGAGGCGTTCTCAACTGGATCCCAGAACCACCAGCCGCCCCAGCCCAGCTCGTAATAGGCCCAGGCCGAACCGAGCACAATGCCCAGCGTCAGGAACACCCACGCCGCCAGCGTCCACGGACGCGAAAAACGAGCGAAGGTACTGTCCAGTCGTCCACTCATCAGCGCGGCAATCGCAAACGCGAAGGCCACGGAGAAACCGACATACCCCATGTACAGCAACGGCGGATGGAAAATCAGCCCCGGATCCTGCAACAACGGGTTCAGATCGCGCCCTTCAATAGGGAAGTTGGGCAACGTACGGGCAAACGGGTTGGAGGTAAACAGAATAAACAGCAGGAAGCCAACGCTGACCATCCCCATCACTGCCAGCACGCGGGCAACGATATCCAGCGGCATACGCTGACTGAACGCCGCAACGGCGAACGTCCAGCCGCTCATCAGCAATACCCATAGAAGCAGAGAGCCTTCATGGGCCCCCCAGGTTGCTGCCACCCGATACCAGACCGGAAGCTGGGTATTGGAGTTGCTGGCAACGTAGGTGACGGTAAAGTCATTAACCACGAAGGCGTTAACCAGAATCAGGAACGCCCCCATCACGCAGATAAACAGAACCCAGGCAAAAGGCCGCGCGGAGGCCATCATTCGCACGTCGCCGCGCGCTACGCCCCACAGCGGATAGACCGACAGCAATAACGCGACGCCTAGCGCAAGGCACAACAGCGCATTGCCAATTTCAGGCATCATGACGTTTTATCCTTATAAACACTTTCCGGGCGACGATGGTTTTCCTGCATCGCTTTTTCGACTTCCGGCGGGGTGTAATTCTCATCATGTTTGGCAAGAACCTCTTTGGCCTGCACATGATTTCCCTCGTCCAGTTCGCCCTGAACAACAACACCCTGCCCTTCGCGGAACAGATCCGGCAGAATGCCTTCATAGGTGACATCCACCACACCTTCGGCGTCATAGATACTGAAATTCACCTTCAACGACTGCGGATCGCGCTTTACGCTACCGGGCATCACCATTCCGCCCACGCGCAGGCGCTGACCGACTTCGGGCATCTGCTGCGTTTCGCGCTTACCGTAGAGTATCTCTCCCGGCGTATAGAACAGGTCAATATTAGAACGCAGCGCATAAAGCACCAGCGTAATGGTCAAAGCCAGACCCGCCAGTACCGCACAGGCTATCCATAACCGATTTTTACGTCGAATATTCACGCCGCCTCCCGTTGCACTTGCGCCGCACGCATACGCGCTTCTCTCGCCCGCTGCTGCGCCACACCGCGTAAAATTGCGCGATGTTGTAACGTGGAATGCAGTACCAGCACCACCAGCGGGATTACGCTCATCGCTACAGCAAGCCAGACATACAAGGCGTAGCCGCCCATCGCGAAAAAATCACTCCATGATGCAAATGCAGGGGTCATTGGCGGCCTCTTTTTAAGATCAGTTCGCTCACCCACGGGCGGCGTTTTTCCATCATCAAAATCAGGTTACGCATGCGCATCAGCGCCAGCGTGACAAACAGTAACAGGTAGCCGACGATCGCCAGACGCAGCGGCGTACGCATCGCCGGATCGATGCTTTGCTGCATGCGGGTAGACCCCTGATGCAGCGTATTCCACCACTCAACCGAGTAGTGGATAATCGGTAAGTTGACTACGCCAATCAGCACCAGAATACCGGCGGCACGACCTGCCAGACGGCGGTCGTCAAAGGCATGCCACAGCGCAATGGCGCCAACGTAGAGAAACAGCAGCACCAGTTCAGAGGTGAGTCGGGCATCCCAGACCCACCAGGTTCCCCACATCGGTTTGCCCCATGCGGAGCCGGTCACCAGCGCAATAAAGGTAAACACTGCACCAATCGGCGCCATCGCAGCCAGCGCCAGATTGGCCATTTTCATCTGCCAGACCAGGCCGATAAACGCGGCAACAGCCATCGAGGCATAAATGCCCATCGACCAGATTGCCGCCGGAACGTGCAGATAAATAATGCGATAGCTTTGCCCCTGCTGGTAATCCGCAGGCGCGAAACCAAAGCCCCAGATCCATCCCGTTATCAGTACCACCGCACTGGCAATCGCCAGCCACGGGATAAACCAGCCACAGATCTGATAGAGCCGAGGGGGCATCGCCAATTGATGAAGTGTTTTCCACATAGTTCAGTCACCAGACTCCATAAATTAAAATCCGTTGTGCCAGAGCGCCTTGCCCGGCCTACACATCTAATTCTCGTTACTGCACGCTTATCCGTAACGCAGCGGCTGTGGCAAACGGGCTTAACGTGGCGCTGCCGACCAGCAACGCACCCAGGATTGCCATGTACCCTTCAACCGGTAAGTGCATAGAAGCCGCATCCATCGCGGCGGTTGCAAAAATCAGTAAGGGTATGGTGAGCGGGAGCACCAGCACGCTTAACAACACGCCGCCGCGCTTTAAGCCCACCGTCAACCCCACACCCGGCGCACCGAGGAAGCCCAGCGTCGGCGTGCCGAGTAACAACGTCAGCGCCATAATTTTCCAGCCGTACATATCCATGCCCAGCAGCAGCGCCACCAACGGCGAGAGGATCAACAGCGGCAGGCCGGTCACGACCCAGTGCGCCATCACTTTCGCCAGCACCACGGCCGGTAGCGGTAACGGCAGCAGCATCAGTTGCTCAAGGCTGCCGTCCTGCAGGTCATCACGAAACAGGCGTTCCAGCGCCAGCAATGATGCCAGCAGCGCCGCAACCCAAATGATGCCCGGCGCAATGCGCGCCAGTAGCTGCGGCTCCGGCCCAATGCTCAGGGGGAACAGCGTAATAACAATCAGGAAGAACCATAAAGGATTGGCGATTTCCGCACTATGACGAAACGCAACTCGCAGTTCTAAACGGAAGATTCGCCACATCATTGCGTTACCCTCTCGCTGGTCAGCGCAATACGTCGCACTTTATCGGTTTCGACATTGAGCGGTTGGTGGGTGGTGAGAATAACAATACCACCCTGCTCTGTATGCTGCGCCATACGCTGAGTCAGTCGTTCAACGCCGTTCACATCAATGGCGGTAAAGGGTTCATCGAGGATCCACAGCCGGGCGCGGGTCAGCCACAAACGGGCCAGCGCCACACGCCGCTGTTGTCCGGCGGAGAGCTGGTTCACCGGGATATCTTCATATCCGGCAAGTCCCGCCTGCGCCAGCGCAGCCAGACACTGTGCAATGTCGCCGTCATGATGGAAGAAACGCAGGTTCTCCAACGCCGAAAGCCGGGTTTTTATCCCCGGCTGATGTCCGATCCACAGCAGTTGCTGATGGTAGTTGTCCCGCACGTGATGCAGCGGCTGCTCTTGCCAGCAAACCTCCCCTGCATCGGGACGCGCCAGCCCGGTAAGCAACCGCAGCAGAGTAGTTTTCCCTGCGCCGTTGCTGCCGGTAATTTGTACCCATTCCCCTGCGTTGACGCGAAATGACAGATTGCTGAACAGTATTCTGTCATCCCGCTCGCAAAGTAATTCTCTGGCTTCAAGCATACCTGGTTATCTACATCCTGTTAAAAGCCCGGTTTGACTTCGCGCATATCAGGCAGTTTGTGCGCTATCCCTTTATGACAGTCAATACAGGTTTGCCCGTCTTTCACGGCCTGGTCGTGCATTTTGGCCGCAACGCCTTTCTGGGCGGTTAAATCCATAAACTCGAAGTTGTGACAGTTTCGGCACTCTTGCGAATTATTATCTTTCATACGCCGCCACTCATTTTGCGCCATCGTCAGACGATGATCTTCAAATTTCTGCGGTGTATCTATCAGCCCCAGTGCTTTCGCGTACAGCTCTTTACTGGCCTTGATCTTACGAATCATTTTCGGGCCCCACTCATGCGGGACGTGGCAATCAGGGCAAGTCGCTCGCACACCACTGCGGTTGTTGTAGTGTACGGTTTCCATGTATTCCTGGTATACCGTATTGCGCATTTCGTGACAGCTAATGCAGAACTCTTCTGTATTGGCCTTTTCCATACCGGTATTAAAGCCGCCCCAGAAAATAATGCCGCCCACAAAGCCGATTAACAACAGCGTGCCGAGCGCCAGACGGCTGGGGCGACGCCACCATTGCCAGACGCGCTTAATCCAGCCTGGTTTACGGTTAGAATTTTCCATAATGACCTCTTATTTCCCGTAACCTTTCGAGGGGGTGAAGGTATTTTCAACAATCGGCGCGGCGTCAGCCTGCGGAACGTGACATTGCAGGCAGAAATAACGACGCGGCGCAACTTCAGCCAATACCTTACCGTCGCTGTCCATAAAGTGCGTCGGACTGATGCGCGGCGCACCGGTAGTGCGATAGCTTTCCACACCGTGGCATTGCAGGCAGCGGTTAGTGTTAGTCGTCACCTGATACCCTTCAACGCTATGCGGAACCATCGGCGGCTGATTCACATAGTTCAGCGGCATGCGCTCTTGCTCTTTCGGCATGCGAATCGCCCCTTCCTGTGTTCCTGAGACTTCCGGTGACTGGCTCAGATCCACTCCATTTGCAGCCCAAACGGCCCCACTGACGACCAGGGCAAGCAGGGCCGTCCATTGACACAGCGTCTTAATCAGGTCATGGCTTTTCATGATTTCGCTCCCGAACTCCATCGTGTTGTTATTGTAAAAACATCCTCAGAACAGACATCCACACAGCGACCACAGGCCATGCAATCGCGGCTGGTTACCTGCACCGGACTTTGCTCATCCAGCACCGGCGCACGTAGCACATGCGGTTCCGGGCAAACATGAAAACAATCCATACAGCGGTTACATCTGTTACGTTCTTTTGCCGAAACGGTTAATGCCCCTTTGCTTCCCACCACGCTATACAGCGCACCCAGTGGGCAAAGATGCCCGCACCAGCCATGCTCAACGACCAGTAAATCAAATAAAAACAGCGCGAGGATCAGCAGCGCTCCGCTACCGAATCCCATTACCAGGCTCCGTCCAAGCAGAGAGACTGGATTTATCCACTCCCACAGCAGCGTACCGGTCAGGGCGGAACCGACCAGGATAACCACCAGCAGGACGTACCGTATATGGCGCGGCAGGGTTGCGGACTGATTCAGGTCAAACCTTCTGCGCAACCAACTGGCTATATCGGTAACCGGGTTCATGGGACAAACCCAACTGCAAAACAGTCGCTTACCGGCCAGGGCATACAGCACCGTGATGATAGCCGCCCCCGTTAACGCCACCGTCGCCGGCAGATGCCCGCTGGCCAGGCTTTGCAGAGTAATCAGCGGATCGGTGAACGGGATAGCGTCCAGCAACAGGCTGCTACTGTAGTTGCCATGCAGGATCCACACGCCAAGCCATGGGCCGCTGAGGAACATCGCCAGTATCAGAAATTGACTCAAACGACGCAGCAGCAGCCAGCGATGACTCTTCCACCATCCTTTTTTTGCCTGCGCTTCACGCCCGGCATCACGTTTACGATTTGCCATTGTTCCCCTCCAGCCAACCGAAGCGGTAATGGTGTCCTAACTCCCCTTTCGCCAACGACAGCGGCAGCACTTTTATTGCTGGCTGTTCCAGTACGCAGACTTTTTCGCATTTCCCACAGCCGGTACAGGCATCGCTGTGCACGGTCGGAATAAACCGCGCATGCTTGCCGGTACGCATATTGCGGTCCAGCTCCAGGGTGATCGCCTCATCGATTTTCGGGCACTCGCGATAGCAAACGTCGCAGCGTAATCCCTGATAGTTGAGGCAGTTTTCGTGATCCAGCAGTACCGCCAGCCCCATACGCGAATCGTCAATGGATTCAATTTCCCTGTCCAACGCGCCGCTCGGGCAGACTTTGGCACACGGAATGTCCTCACACATTTCGCAGGGAATATCACGGGCGACAAAATATGGCGTACCGGCCGCCAGCCCGGAGGCCAACGTTGCCAGTTTCAGCGTGTCATACGGACACGCCTGAACGCACTGACCGCAACGTACGCAGGCGCTGGCGAATGCCTCCTCGCTCAGTGCACCTGGCGGGCGCAACCGCACGCCGGTTGCGCGTGCGGTTTGTTGTTGCAACCCCAGCGCCACGCCAACGACGGCCAGCCCGCCCGCTGCGCGAACCATATCGCGCAGAAAGCGGCGGCGGCCATTTTGGGGTTTTGCTGACCGGGACATAACGCGTTACACCTTCGCCAGTTTCACGGCGCACTTCTTGAAATCCGTCTCTTTGGAGAGCGGATCCGTCGCATCCAGCGTCAGGTTGTTCACCAGCTGTGCGGCGTCGAAGAACGGCATGTACACCAGCCCCTGCGGCGGACGGTTACGACCGCGTGTTTCAACAATCGAAATCACTTCGCCACGACGGGAAATCACTTTGACCTTATCGCCACGGCGCAGATCGCGAGCTTTTGCATCCAGCGGGTGGATAAACAGCACGGCTTCCGGGAAAGCACGGTGCAGTTCAGGCACACGACGCGTCATACTGCCGGTATGCCAGTGTTCCAGCACACGTCCGGTAGACAGCCACAGGTCATATTCTTTATCCGGCGCTTCAGCAGCAGGTTCAAATGGCAGCGCGAAGATAACCGCTTTGCCGTCCGGTTTACCGTAGAACTTGTAGCTTTCACCTGCTTTCACGTAAGGATCATTGCCTTCGCTGTAGCGCCACTGGGTTTCTTTGCCCTCAACGACCGGCCAGCGTAAACCGCGCGCTTTGTGGTAATCGTCAAATGGCGCAAGGTCATGCCCGTGACCGCGACCAAACCAGGCGTACTCTTCGAACAAGCCTTTTTGCAGATAGAAGCCCAGCTCGCGGGATTCATCGTTCAGTTGATCTTCAGCCAGTTCAGTCACTGGGAATTTCGTTACTGCTGGCGTGGCAAACAGCACGTCATACAGCGTTTTGCCACGCAGTTCCGGTTTTTGTGCCAGCAGCTCTTCCGGCCACACTTCTTCTGTTTTGAAGCGACGAGAAAATTGCACCAGTTGCCACAAATCCGATTTCGATTCGCCCGGCGCTTTAATTTGCTGACGCCAGAACTGCGTACGGCGTTCCGCGTTCCCGTAGGCGCCTTCTTTCTCTACCCACATCGCGGTCGGCAGGATCAGGTCAGCCGACAGGGCGCTGATCGTCGGGTACGGATCGGAGACGATGATGAAGTTGCGCGGATCGCGCCAGCCCGGCATACGTTCTTCGTTGATGTTCGGACCAGCTTGCATGTTGTTGGTACACATCGCCCAGTAGACATTGAGCTTGCCATCTTTCAGCGCGCGGTCTTGCGCCACGGCGTGCAGACCAACTTTTGCCGGAATGGTCCCTGACGGAATGTTCCAGTGCTTCTCGCAAATATCGCGGTGTTTTTCGTTCGTCACCACCATGTCCGCAGGCAGACGGTGGGAGAATGTACCGACTTCACGCGCAGTGCCGCACGCGGAAGGCTGGCCGGTCAGAGAGAACGGGCCGCAGCCTGGCTGGGAGATTTTGCCAGTCAGCAGGTGCAGGTTATAGACCAGGTTGTTGGCCCACACGCCGCGGGTGTGCTGGTTAAAGCCCATCGTCCAGTAGGAGATAACTTTTTTCTTCGGATCGGCATACAGCTGCGCCAGCTGTTCCAGCTGATCTTTCGGTACGCCGGTCATTTCGGCCGTTTTATCCAGCGTGTACTCAGCAACGAAGGCTTTGTAATCCTCAAAACTCATCGGTTCAGAGGCATCGGATCCCGGGTTTTTCGCCGCTTTTTCCAGCGGATGGGTTGGACGCAGACCGTAGCCGATGTCCGTCACGCCTTTACGCAGGTTAACGTGCTTGCTAAAGAAATCCTGGTTAATCGCATTGTTTTGAATGATGTAGTTCGCGATGTAGTTGAGGATCACCAGATCGGTTTGCGGTGTGAAGACCATACCGTTATCCGCCAGCTCAAAGCTGCGGTGCTGGAAGGTGGAGAGAACCGCGACGTTAACATTAGGATCGGACAGACGACGGTTGGTGATGCGCGACCACAGGATCGGGTGCATCTCCGCCATATTCGCGCCCCACAGGACGAAGGCGTCAGCGTGCTCGATATCGTCATAGCAGCCCATCGGCTCATCCATACCAAAGGTACGCATAAAGCCGACTACCGCTGAGGCCATGCAGTGACGTGCGTTCGGGTCGATGTTATTGGAACGGAAACCCGCTTTAAACAATTTGGCAGCGGCATAACCTTCCCAAATCGTCCACTGGCCAGAGCCGAACATACCGATAGACTCTGGGCCTTTCTCTTTCATCGATGTTTTGAATTTCTCTTCCATCACGTCAAAGGCCTGGTCCCAGCTAATCGGGGTGAACTCGCCTTCTTTGTGATACTTGCCGTCTTTCATGCGCAGCATCGGCTGCGTTAAACGGTCTTTTCCGTACATGATTTTCGGCAGGAAGTAACCTTTGATGCAGTTAAGCCCACGGTTAACCGGCGCATCCGGATCGCCCTGGCATGCCACAACACGCCCTTGCTGCGTTCCGACCAATACGCCACAGCCCGTCCCGCAAAAACGGCACGGGGCTTTGTCCCATTTGATGGCTTCTTGCTGACCGACTACCGCGCGGGCAACGCCCGGCACGCTTAACCCGGCAGCCGCCGCAGCGGCCGCAACGGCGTTAGCTTTCATAAAGCTACGACGACTGAGTTTCATGGTGTTTCCTCACCTTGCTCATCCTGCTGGTGATAAACCAGCGACACCGCCAGCACGCCCGCAACGTTGCGCACTGACTCAATTGTTTTCATTAGCGTTTCACTTTGCTCAGCTTCAACCACCACAATCAGCTGACCGCTTTCCACATCGCTGAGTGCAACTTCGCAACCGGGAAAGGAACGCAACTGCGTGGCGATATCGTTGATATGCTGGCTTTTGGCCTGAACGACCAGGCTGCAGACCTGCCAGTTATTGTCCATGGTTGTACTCCGCGTTAATGGCTGATACCGGGCAGATAGCGACACAGGCGCCACATCCGTTACAGTCTTGATTGTCGAGCTGCGGCTGATAAATGCCGGAAAGCGTGGGGCGAAAGGTTATTGCCATGGGCTCACAGCTATCCTGACAGCGGTGACATTCAACGGACTGATGTGCGAGACAGTTTTCCCCAATCGTAAAATTCAGATCCCATGCCCTGGTGTGGCGCGGAAGAAAAAGTGATTCGGGACAGGCTTCTGCGCAGGCATAGCAAAAGCTGCACTCGCCGTGTTTGAAATTTACGCTCGGGTAACCACCCTGGCCTCGCTGCAGGATGTCGGTTTCGCACGCCTGGATGCAGACGTCACAACGGAGGCAATGAGCCAGAAAGTGAGAGTCTTCCTTGCTCCACGGCGGACGGATCCCTGCGCTGGCGTTTCGCCAACTGCCTGTCAACATGCCTCGACGGGATAAATCAACCATGACATTGTCCTTCCATAATGACGCCCTCCCTCGGCGGGTTGAACGACATAAAAAACTGCACTATTTATGAGTAGTTATTTTTAGCCGTAAGATATTTCAGGATGTGTTAGAGGTGCATACCCCAATTGGGGTAAATGCTGTTGCCGGATCAAAAGAGTGTTGAGTTGGCGGGAAAAAATGCGCTTTTGCTCACATTTCAATGAGTTATATAACAATGTATATAACGATTTATTTAAAAAGACAAAGATCTCAATATTAGGATAATTCCTGGAATATATCGCTACCTTGATAGTAAACCTCTATCTAATACACTTTAAATATAAGTAAATCCAGATTAATAGATTATCCAAATATGTTAACCTGCTACAGACTCGTTCATAAGACAGAAGAAAGGAAACACTGTGAACAATAAGATGAAGACAATTGTCCCTGCCGTACTTTTCGCCGCCTTTGCCAGCACCTCTGCATGGGCTGCCAGTAACGAAACCGCCGCTCAGCCGCTGGAAAAAGTCGCCCCTTATCCTAAGGCGGAAAAGGGTATGAAGCGCCAGGTTATCCAGCTTACCCCTGAGAAAGATGAATCTACTCTGAAAGTAGAACTGCTGATCGGACAAACGCTGGAAGTTGACTGTAACCAACACCGCCTGGGCGGAGAACTGGACAGCAAAACGCTGGAAGGTTGGGGATATGACTACTATGTCTTTGACAAAGTTACGTCTCCGGTTTCAACCATGATGGCCTGCCCGGACGGTAAGAAAGAGAAGAAATTCATTACTGCGCATCTGGGTGATGACGGTATGCTGCGTTATAACAGCAAGTTGCCGATTGTGGTCTATACCCCGGAAAACGTGGACGTTAAATACCGTATCTGGAAAGCGGAAGACAAAATTCAGGACGCAGTCGCGCGCTAAGTGAGAATGTGCCGGATGGCGGCATACCGCCTTATCCGGCCTACAGACGCATGAACCATGCCGGATAAGCGCAGCAGCGCCATCCGGCATTTTATTTTACAGCGCGATATCCGCGACGGCTTTCTGTTCAGGCTGCGGTTGTGCCTGAGGTTTCAGCTGTGGTTTCGGCGCTTCATCAGCAACCTGCGGCTTGTCATATTTCAGACCCAGAACCTCACTGGTGTACTGCAGCTCTTGTTCCGTAGCCTCAACGTTACCGTTCAGCTTAGTACCATAAGACGGAATAATGGTTTTCAGCTTCGCCTGCCACTCTGGGCTGGCTACTTTATCTTTAAACACTTTTTCCATCAGATGCAGCATGATCGGTGCCGCGGTTGATGCGCCCGGAGAAGCTCCCAGCAGCGCAGCAATCGTGCCTTCTTTATCGCTAACGACTTCAGTGCCCAGACGCAGCACACCGCCCTTCTCCGCATCGCTTTTGATGATCTGCACACGCTGGCCCGCCTGCCATAAACGCCAGTCTTCTTTTTTCGCCTGCGGATAGTACTCTTGCAGCGCAGCAAAACGGTCGTCGTCGCTGAGCATCACCTGGCTCACCAGATATTTCACCAGATCGAAGTTATCCAGACCCACGTTGACCATCGGCATAAAGTTTGAGGTGGTGGTCGAGCTGAGCAGATCCCACAATGAACCGTTTTTCAGGAACTTGGTGGAGAATGTCGCGAATGGCCCAAACAGCACAACGCGCTTGCCATCAAGGATACGGGTATCGATATGCGGTACAGACATCGGCGGCGCGCCAACGGAGGCCTGGCCGTACACTTTTGCCAGGTGGCGATTGACCACATCCGGGTTTTCTGCAACCAGGAATTGCCCGCCAACCGGGAATCCAGCATAGCCTTTCGCTTCCGGAATATCGGTTTCCTGCAACAGCTTCAGCGCAGCGCCACCGGCACCGATAAAGACAAACTTCGCCTTGATATCATGTTCCGCTTCGTTATTTTTCAGATCGGCGACCGTGACAGTCCAGCTATTGTCGGCATTACGCTTAAAGCCACGTACTTCGGTGCTCAACTGCAGTGCAAAGTTGGGCTTTATCTGCAATGAGGTAATCAGTTGGCGGGTGATTTCGCCGTAGTTCACGTCAGTACCAATCTCGGTACGCGTTGCTGCGACTTTCTGCTGCGGATCGCGACCTTCCATGACCAGCGGCGCCCACTCTTTAATCTGCGCATGGTCTTCGGAATAGCGCATACCACGGAATAGCGTGCTCTGCTGCAGTGCGGTGTAACGGGCACGCAGGAAGTTCACGTTCTCGTCACCCCAGACAAAACTCATGTGCGGAACGGTGGTGATAAACGAGCGTGGTTCATGCATTACGCCATTATTGACCTGATAGGCCCAAAACTGGCGGGAAATCTGGAAGGCTTCGTTAATTTCGACTGCCTTTTCAATGCTGATGCTACCGTCGGCCTTTTTAGGCGTGTAGTTCAGCTCCATCAGTGCGGAGTGTCCCGTTCCGGCGTTATTCCAGCCGTTTGAGCTTTCCTGCGCTACACCATCCAGTCGCTCAACCATGGTCATTGACCATTGCGGCTCCAGCTCCTGTAAATAGGTTCCCAGCGTGGCGCTCATGATGCCGCCGCCAATCAACAGTACATCCGTTTCCTGCTCTTCCGCCGCTTTCGCTTTTGCCGCCATTGAGACAACGTTCAGCCCTACAGCCATGGTGAAGAGCATGGCAGTCACTTTTTTCATAATGTTAATGCCTTACTTTTAGTATCGCTTTTTTGCTTTTAATGCAGGTGAAAATCGAGCGGCATCAACGGTAACACTTAAGTAAAAATAATTAAATATTGTTTATAAATTATATTTAATTTTTAAAAATGTTATTAATACGTTGATAGTTTATACGGTTATTGACAATCATTTCTGGAAACCAGTCCATCAGACGGGTACTATGCTGCGCTTTGCTATTCACCGCACGGATGCCTGTCGGTCTGCTGTATCAGGCCATTTTTGACCTGAGTGTAACTATGTCTGCAACTCAACATTCTTCTGCCGCAGTCGCTGAACACGCGACCCGTGCCGTGCTCCGCCAACCCCGTCTGCTGGTTCGCGAAACGCTGGCCGGTGTGGTAACCGCCCTGGCGCTGATCCCGGAAGTGATCTCGTTTTCCGTGATCGCAGGCGTTGATCCTAAAGTCAGTCTGGTAGCCTCCGTCGTACTGTGCCTGGCGATGTCTTTTTTAGGCGGTCGTCCAGCAATGGTTACCGCCGCTGCAGGATCGGTCGCGCTGGTGATTGGTCCGATGGTGCATCAACACGGCGTGCAATACATCCTGCCTGCAGTGGTGCTGGCCGGGATGATTCAGATCCTGTTTGGTGTATTGGGAATGGCACGTCTGATGCGATTCATCCCTACGGCCGTGATGACCGGCTTTGTTAACGCGCTGGGTATATTGATTTTCTTTGCCCAGGTCCCGCATTTCTGGGGCAAAAGCCCGCTCATCTGGGGGCTGTTTGTCCTGACGCTGCTGATTGTGCTGTGGGTTCCGCGGTTTATTAAAGCAATTCCCGCACCGCTTATCGCCATCGTGCTGCTAACCGTGTTCACTGTCACCAGCGGGCAACTGTTACCGACCGTCGGTGATGAAGGTTCAATGAGCGGCGGCCTGCCGGGTTTCACCGAGTTGTTGGTTCCGCTCAACCTGCAAACGCTGGCGATTATCTGGCCCTGCGCGCTGAGTATCGCTTTTGTTGGTTTGATGGAGTCGCTGTTAACCGCCCGTCTGGTGGATGACCTGACGATGACGCCGTCGAATAAGAATCGCGAGAGTGCCGGGCTGGGGATAGCCAATATTCTGGCCGGATTTTATGGCGGCATCGCCGGGTGCGCGATGATTGGTCAAACCATCGTTAACGTCGAGATGGGCAAAGGACGCAGCCGCGTCTCGACGGTTGCCGCCGGACTGGTATTGCTCCTGTTAGTCACTGGGTTAAGCGAAGTGATGGCAGAAATCCCCATGTCGGTGCTGGCAGGTATTATGGTGATTGTGGCGGTAAAAACCTTCAGTTGGCACAGCATCCAGCCCGCTACGCTGAGGAATCTCCCCGTCACTGAAACGCTGGTGATGCTGGTGACCGTCGCTGCCACGGTCTCAACCGGCAACCTGGCGATTGGCGTGGTTGCCGGGGTGATGACGATGCTCATTCTGCCGCGTATCGTCAGACGCAAACGGGCGACTACATCAGAAACAGCGTTGCCAGACCGAGAAAAATAAAGAAACCACCAGTATCAGTGATAGCGGTTATCATGACGCTCGAGCCGACCGCCGGGTCGCGCCCGAGCTTCACCATCGTCATCGGAATGATAACCCCCATCAACGCCGCCATCAGCAGATTGAGCATCATCGCCAGGGTCATCACACCGCCGAGCGCCATATCATCATACAGCCACCAGGTAATGCCCCCCATAATCCCGCCCCACACGAGGCCGTTGATTAACGCCACGCCCATCTCGCGCAGGATGAGAAACGTCAGGTTCCCCGGCTGAATATTTTGCAGCGCCAGCGCGCGGACGATCATAGTGATAGTTTGATTCCCGGTATTGCCGCCGATACCCGCCACAATCGGCATCAACGAGGCCAGCGCCACCAGTTGCGAAATCGTATGTTCAAAGCCGTCGATCACCCGCGAGGCGATAAAGGCGGTACAGAGGTTAACGGCCAACCACGCCCAGCGGGTTTTTACCGCTTTGGTAACAGGCGCAAACACGTCCTCTTCAGCACTTAAGCCCCCCATTCGACGCAGATCGGTGTCGGTTTCTTCATAAACCACATCAACGATCTCATCAATGGTTAAGCGGCCCATCAGTTTACCGGAAGGGTCAACCACCGCGGCACTGACAAGGTTGTCGCGTTCGAAGGTACGCGCAGCGTTTTCGGCGATATCTTCAGGAGAAAAGGTGAGCGGGTCATTTTCCATCACCTCGTTGACTTTTCGCTGCACATCATTGAGCAAAATGCAGGTTAGCGTCAGTTCGCCAACCAGCACTTTATTGCGATCGGTCACGAAAAGTTTATCGGTGTTCTCCGGCATTTTCCCCAGCCGCCGCAGGTAGCGTTGCACCACTTCCAGCGTCACGTCCGGACGCACGGTGATGACTTCGAACTCCATGATCGCGCCGACGCTATTCTTCTCATAGTGCAGCACCTGGCGGACGCGCGTCCTCTCCTCTGCCGGTAACGTCGCCAGCAGACGACCGGTAAGGTTACGAGGCAAATGTTGAACAAGGTAAATCTGTTCATCAATATCGAGGTATTGCAGCGCATCCAGCAGCTCGCGGTCGCTCATCTCATCGATCAGGTCGTCCCAGACGTTTTCAGACGCCTCAAGCAAGACGTTACCGCGCTTTTCATTTTCGACCAGTCGCCACAGGGCGTGGCGCTCTTCTGAGGGCAAAGCTTCGAGGGTATCGGCCAGGTCAGGCGGTGGCAGGTGAGCCACCAGCGCCCCTACCTCAGCAATATCGTCGGCTAACGTACCGACGTCATATTGCTCAGCCAGGGTAAGCTTGCCCAACAGCGTTGAAATAATGGCTTTATCAGTGGTCAGCAGCCAGATGAGGCGCGCACGCTCTTCATCACGCAGTCTGGCGCTGTTTTTGTTTATTACGGACATTAATCATAAATCCATGATATGAAATATCATTAATCATGATGCCGATTTATGTAAATAACAATAAACAGTGCCGCCGGGTGGCTAAAAAACCGGCGGCACGAAGGTTCAGGCTGTGCGAGCCACCGCGTCGCGCGAGGCGGCGTCACGTTCATCGCCCAACAGTTCACTCAACTGTCCGTTACGCATTTCCAGCAGACGATCGGCGTGAATAAAATAGTGATCGTCGTGGCTGATGGCGAAAATGGTTTTCCCCATTTCCTGCATCAAAGGCAATAGCACCTGATAGAACTCCCGGCGGAAATGGGGATCCTGATCGG
The DNA here is from genome assembly GCF_014596815.2 of Citrobacter sp. C13. Classification (NCBI taxonomy): domain Bacteria; kingdom Pseudomonadati; phylum Pseudomonadota; class Gammaproteobacteria; order Enterobacterales; family Enterobacteriaceae; genus Citrobacter; species Citrobacter sp. C13. The sequence goes on along the minus strand of NZ_CP115024.1, from coordinate 1,623,820 downwards.
CAGCCCATTCATCCAGCAGAATGATGTCGCGCTCCTCCGCCAGGGCCAGCAGCAGCGCCACGCGTTTCTTCTGCCCTTTCGACAGCTTCAGATTGAGGATACGACCATCACTCAGCTCCAGCTTATGACCCATCTTCAGATGTTCCAGCCACTTCGCGACCAGCTGCGGATTAGCCTCTTTACCTTCCGGCCCCAGCAGTTTGTCGAACAGCCAGACGTCGGTAAACACGGCAGAGAATAGCTTGCGGTAGTCTTCCGGTTTTTCAACGGCAACGGCCTTACCATCAAGCAATATTTCGCCTGACTGCGGCTGGTATAGACCGGTCAGTAACATCGCCAGCGTAGATTTCCCGCTACCGTTGCCGCCAATCAAGAAGATCAGTTCACCGCGATGAATCGTCAGATTCACCGGCCCTACGGAAAACGCATTATCCTGATAGTGGAAAACCACGTTGCGCAGCTCCAGCGTTTGCCAGTTGGGAAACGCGGTTGGGCGTGGGAATTCGGCCTTAAAAGGTGCCAGTGCGAATTTATTCAGTTTGTTGAACGCCACCTGCGCGGTAAGCAGCGTCGGCAGCGCGCCAACGGCAGAGAGCAGCGGCGTTCGCAGGAATAACAGCGTCAGAGAATAGGTCGCTGCCACGGCGGTATCAGCCCATCCCAGACTGTTAGCCATCCAGAACACCAGGCCAATGGCACCCAGCATCATAATGTTCGACCAGTTAACCGCGCTCAGGTGGAAGGTATCGGCACGGATAATATGGTGGCGATACTCTTTGGCATCCGGGACGTACATCTGATTAAAGATATGCTCGGCGCGCTCGCGGTTAAGCGTCAGCTCTTTGCGCCCTTCCAGCACCGTCTGATAATCGTTGTACAACTTGTCTTCAGTTTCGCGCAAGGTGGCCATGTGTTTATACACCCGCGCCACCAGCACAAATCCGCCCCAGATGGTGATTGCCATCCAGATTGCCGTTACCAGCAGCATTTTGGTCGACAGCATCGCCAGATACGCCGCCGATCCGATGGTCAGGATAATCCCCTGTACCAGTTCAGGCAGACGAACAAAGGCGATGGTGATGTTGCGGATATCACTGGTTAAACCGGCCAGCAACGAGGCGCTGCCAAGCTGTTCAATACGCTCGACGTGAGTATCCAGAATTCGTTTGATAAATTCGCTACGCAGGCGGTAGACAAAGTGGTGACCCAGCGTGGTCAACGCCAGCTGAGAACCGAGGGTGACAACCATCAACAACAGCAGCAGGCCAAGAAACTCCGGTAGCACCATCAGCGTGGTGTCGACCGTTTCGATCAAGCGCTGGTTGATAAACGCAATCAGCCCAATCCCCAACGCGGCGCTGGCGAGGCTGAGCGCCATCACGCTGATAAATGGCCAGCGATACTGCCGCCAGACAAGAAGTAAAAGTTCCATGCACACAACCCGGACAAGTAATAACTGCCCGCAGTTTAAACATCTCTTCGCTGACAGCAATAATAATTCTTATTTTTATTCTTTTTTACCCGCCAGACGAAACGTCAGGTTGTAACGACAGTCTCCGGTTAATGGGTGATACCCTGTTTTAAGCGGCTGGATCCCATGATAAAACAGCCGCGAATTACCGCCCCACACCACGACATCGCCGTGTTCCAGCAGTAAACGCTTTAAAGGGTCATTACGGCGCAAGCCGCCAAATTGAAAGATGGCTGGTAGCCCCAGCGATACAGAGACAATCGGCGCCCGCAGGTCGGGCTCGTCTTTATCCTGATGTAAGGACAGCTTTGCCCCTGGCGTGTAGCGGTTAATCAGGCAGGCATCGGGTTGAAAATCAGCATAGCCCGCCGCCGTCGCCGCCTGTTGGCACAGATCAGCGAACGCATCCGGCAGCGGCGGCCAGTGCGTGCCGGTGAGTGGATCAAACGGAGAATAAAGATAGCCATGCTGATCCGTCGTCCAGCCCAGATGGCCGCAGTTGGTCATCGCCACCGACATTGTATAGCCGCCGGGCGTCACCATCTGGCGAAACGGCGACTGTCTGGCGACAGCCGCTATCGCCTGCAGTAAAGAGGGCGCAGAGTCAAAAGCGAAACGTCGCAGAATAACCGCACCTGAAGCCAGCGGCTCCTGCCAGGGTTTAGCATCCGCAAAGAGATCGAGCATTATGTTTCCTCGCCAGTAGTTTCCCGTTGCAGTAACTGCGCCTTGCGCGCAATACCCCATCGGTAGCCCGAAAGTGCGCCATCGCCACGGATCACCCGGTGACACGGAATAACAATCGCCAGTTTGTTGGCCCCACAGGCACTGGCCACCGCGCGCACCGCCTTCGGTTTGCCGATGGCACTGGCCAGCTGTTGGTAGCTCACTGTTTCGCCGCACGGAATTGTGCGCAGCGCCTGCCACACCTGCTGCTGAAATGCGGTGCCCCGGATATCCAGGGGTAGCGATAGCGACGCGTCACGCGAATTGATCGCGACGATCACTTCGCGCACGCGCTGCTGAAAATTGGCCTCTGCAGGAACATCCTGCGCGGCGGGAAACAGCGCATGAAGATCCGCAACCAACGTAGCGTCATCATCGCCAAGCAAGATCGCGCAGATACCCCGCTCGCTTTCCGCCACCAGACAACGGCCCAGAGCGCAATCTGCGAGGGTATAGCGTACAGAAACGTTGTCGCCACCTTTACGAAATTGCTTTGCCGTCATGCCTAATGCTTGATCGGCTTTGCGGTAGTAGCTGCTGCTGTCGGGGAATCCGGCATTGAGAATCGCCTGTGTAACCGGAACACCTTTCGCCAGGGCATCACGCAGACGGCGAGCACGCCATGATTGTTGCCACACTTTCGGGGTCATGCCCGTCGTGGCTTTGAACAGACGATGCAAGTGATACGGGCTCATTGCCACCTGCTGTGCCAGCTCGTCCAACGTAAGAGGTGACTCTTGCTCCAACAACTGACAGGCGCGGGCAATTTTATCCAGCCGATGCTGTTGCGCGCTGTCTTTATCCGGCTGGCAGCGCTTACAGGGGCGAAACCCGGCATCCTGTGCCTGCTGGGCATCGGCGAAAAAACGGACATTTTTGCGCAGCGCATGTTTTGCCCGACAGGACGGACGGCAGAAAATACCGGTAGTCTGGACGGCAAAAACAAACTGACCATCGGCGTCAACGTCGCGATCCACAACGGACTGCCAACGGTCATCGTCAGTGATGCGTAAACGATTTTTCATTTCGGACTCCTTTGTTAAGCATAGCGCTTAGCCTCAGTGTGTCCCCATCGTCGGGCATAAAAACCCGCAATCTTGCTTTTTAATTATTTTCGCTGACCAGAAAGCTATTAAACTGCGGCGACATCCAGGTTTTAAACCCCTCACCCTCTTTCACAATCATATAGACCGCCAGCCCTTCACGACGCACGACTTCTTTGGCCTTTTCCGGGCCGAGCACCATCAATCCTGTATCCCAGCCATCGGCTTCCAGCGCCGTTGGCGCAATCACCGTTACGGATACCAGATTATGTTCGATCGGGCGACCGGTTTGCGGGTCGATAACATGGGAAAGGCGCTTACCGTCCAGCTCATAATAGTTCCGGTAGCTGCCGGAGGTGCTAATGCCATGCCCATTAATGTCGACAATCGCCTGCACCGCGTTTTCACGATCGGTGGGTTTCTGGATTGCCACTCGCCACGGATGCCCTTCAGCATTCATTCCCCTGCTGTTCAGCGCACCACCAACGGAAACCAGATAACGGGCGATCCCCTCTTGCTCCATCAATCGAGCCAGATGATCGGCGGCGTACCCTTCGCCAACGGTTGAGAGATCAACATACAGATCCGGCAAGTCTTTTTGCAGGTAGTTCTGATGCGCTTCATTCACGACTTTCAGATGAGAAAGCCCGGTTTGCGCTTTTGCAGCGTCAATTTGCCCCTGGGTGGGAATATGCAACGGCTGCTGATCCGGGCCAAAGCCCCACAGGTTGACTAACGGCCCCACGGTGATATCCATGGCCCCATCGGTTTTTGCACCAATGCGTAGCGCCGAAGTCACGATATCCGCCATAGCGTCATTAACCGGCCACGGCGACAGACTTTTCGACAGGTTAAAGCGCATTAACGCAGAATCGTTTTTATAGGTGGAGAGCAGTTGATCATCGGCATCAAGCTGAGTCTGGATCTTGGCCTGCAGTTCCCTGGCGCGTTTGGCATCTACGCCTACCACACTGACCCGCCAGAAAGTGCCCATCGTTTTACCTTCCAGAACCGTGGCAGGAATTGTGGTCTGAGCAGGTTTCGGGGCCTCATCGCACCCGACAAAAAAGATCGTCACAGCCAGCAGTGCTGCGCGATAAAAATTCATTTCCATACGTAATTATCCTCATGCGAACGGGCGCAAGAGTACACCAAAAATCATTGTTTGTACGGCGAAAAAACGGCATTAAAAAAGGCCCCGCAGGGCCTTTTAACGACATGAGCGCAGATTAGAACTGGTAAACCAGACCCAGCGCTACGATGTCATCGGTAGCAATGCCAGCATCACGGGTGAAGTTGTTGTCATCCAGCAGGTTGATTTTGTAATCAACATAGGTAGACATATTTTTGTTGAAGTAGTAGGTTGCGCCAACATCAACATATTTCACGATATCCTGGTCACCGTAGTTGGTGAAACCATTGCTGATGTCTTTACCTTTTGACTGCAGGTAAGCGACGGATGGACGCAGACCGAAATCGAACTGGTACTGTGCCACAACTTCAAAATTCTGTGCTTTATCCGCGAAGCCATATGCAGCAATCGGGTTGCTACCATTAGAGGTACCGAAACGGGTTGCGTTATAGGACTGGGAGTACTGTGCTGCCAGGTAAACGTTGTTAGCATCGTATTTCAGACCACCGGTATAAACCGTTGCACGGTCACCGCTACCGTACACGCCAACAGCATTCTGATCAGCAGTACGTTTAGACGTCGTGATAGCACCACCGACACCAAAGCCAGCGCCGATATCATAGGTCACAGATCCGCCATAACCGTCGCCATTCTGGGTCAGCAGGCTACGACCACCTACGTTTTCACCGCTTACGCTGCCGTTTTTACCCTGGTACTGCAGGGCAAAGTTCAGGCCATCAACCAATCCGAAGAAGTCAGTGTTACGGTAGGTCGCATAACCGTTACCACGCTGCTGCATGAAGTTATCAGCACCGTAGGTGTCGCCGCCGAACTCCGGCAGAACGTCGGTCCAGGACGTTACATCATATGTCACGCCATAGTTACGACCGTAGTCGAAAGAACCTGCATCAGCGAATTTAAGACCCGCGAATGCCACACGCGTCCAGGCGTCGTTGCTCGCTTCACTCTGGTTACCCTGAATCTGGTATTCCCACTGGCCGTAACCGGTCAGTTGGTCGTTAACCTGAGTTTCACCTTTGAAGCCGATACGCATGTAAGTCTTGTCACCATCATCACCTTTGTTGTCGGAGAAATAGTGCAGACCGTCGACTTTACCGTACAGATCTAATTTGTTGCCGTCTTTGTTATAAATTTCAGCCGCATTCGCTGCGCCTGCTACCAGCAGTGCTGGTACCAGGAGGGACAGTACTTTAACTTTCATGTTATTAACCCTCTGTTATATGCCTTTATTGCTTTTTTATGCCACTGCATACTGATTAAGGTCATTAACCAGTCGGCAACTTCATTCTCCGCAAAAACACAGAATAATCCAACACGAATATGATACTAAAACTTTTAAGGTGTTTCATTTATCGGTATAGATGTTTCAAAATATTAATATGAGGGAACTTTTTTAAAATCAAAAAACAGACAAAATAAGCACAAATAATCAAGAATCATTTTAATGATCTTTAAAATCAATGCATTACACAAAAAAATCTTATAGCACTGAATGACAAAACAAAATCTTCACTCGCAACTAAAATAGACCCGCTATCATCATTAACTTTATTTATTACCGTCATTCATTTATGAATGTCTGTTTACCCCTATTTCAGCCGAATGCTCTGCGTTCGGTTTTTTTTACCCTTCTTTACACAAAACTTACCTTTCCGTGCTACCGATGCAAAACTATAACGACTATTAACTATCTCGGGCGTCACGATCAGATATAAGTTTGATAAATAATTTCTTGTTATTTAATGCTAAATGTATACATTCCGTACGAATATTTGTACCCGCCTTTATCTTCTGTACACCTTTGCATCGTAATGGCTGCAACAAAATCAGGCGCAAAGAATGCAGGCCAGGCGGCGTGGTGTAAGTGTGGTAATTCATACATTACCCTTTATACTGCCCTTTCATCTTTCGCGTCGTTTAACAGGTCATAAACACGAATGAGTCAGTCTGACACAACGGTTTCCACCCGATTCTCCCTGTTACCAGGAAGTATTACCCGTTTCTTCTTATTACTGATCGTTGTGCTGTTGGTGATGATGGGTGTTATGGTCCAGAGCGCCGTCAACACCTGGTTAAAAGATAAGAGCTATCAGATTGTTGATATTACCCATGCCATTCATAAAAGGGTCGATACCTGGCGATACGTGACCTGGCAAATCTATGACAATATTGCCGCCTCAACCAGTTCGCCGGGTGCAGAAGGGCTGCAGGAAACACGTCTGAAACAAGACGTCTATTATCTTGAGAAGCCGCGCAGAAAGACTGAGGCGCTGATTTTCGGCTCGCATGACAGTTCTACATTGGAAATGACCCAGCGCATTTCAACGTATCTGGACACGTTGTGGGGCGCGGAGAATGTCCCATGGTCAATGTATTACCTGAATGGCCAGGACAACAGCCTGATCCTAATCTCAACGTTACCGCTGAAAGATCTGACCTCTGGTTTTAAAGAATCGACGATTGGGAATATTGTCGATTCCCGGCGCGCTGAGATGCTGCAACAGGCTAATGCGCTAGATGAACGTGAAAGCTTCTCTTCACTGCGCCGTCTGGCCTGGCAGAACGGCCATTACTTCACGCTACGCACGACCTTTAATCAGCCAGGACATCTGGCAACGGTTGTCGCCTTTGACCTGCCGATTAATGACTTGATCCCGCCCGGTATGCCGCTGGACAGTTTCCATCTGGAACCTGATGCCACCTCAACGACCGAGCACCTGAATGAAAAAGAGTCGCCTGACAGCGTCAGCATTAATTTCAACAACAGTAAAATTGAGATCTCTTCGGCGCTAAACTCAACGGATATGCGGCTGGTGTGGCAGGTTCCGTTTGGCTCATTGCTACTCGACACATTGCAAAGCATTCTGCTACCGCTTTTGCTGAACATTGCGTTACTGGCTCTGGCGCTGTTTGGCTATACCACCTTTCGCCACCTCCCTGCCCGTTCCACCCAGGTGGCGCCAAATCTTGCGGCAAATAATGAGTTGCGTGTTCTGCGCGCAATCAATGAAGAGATTGTTTCCCTTTTGCCGCTGGGATTACTGGTACACGATCAGGAAGCAAACCGCACGGTTATCAGCAATAAAATTGCCGACCACCTGCTGCCGCATTTAAATCTGCAAAATATTACCAATATGGCAGAGCAGCATCAGGGAGTGATTCAGGCCACCATCAATAATGAACTGTATGAAATCAGACTGTTTCGCAGCCAGATCTCCCCGAGAACGCAGATCTTTATCATTCGTGACCAGGACCGCGAGGTGCTGGTCAATAAGAAGCTGAAACAAGCGCAGCGGCTGTATGAGAAAAACCAGCAGGCCCGAGCGGCCTTTATGCAGAATATTGGCAGCGCGCTGAAAGACCCCGCGAAAACGCTGGCTGCTAATGCCGCCGCGCTCAATACACCAGACAGCCAGAAACTGGCCAATCAGGCCGACGTTCTGGTGCGGATGGTGGACGAAATCCAGCTAGCCAACCTGCTGGAGAACGATGCCTGGAAAGGTGAATCCACACTGTTTTCCGTGCAGGCATTAATTGACGACGTGGTTCCGGAAGTTCTGCCGGCCATTAAGCGTAAAGGGCTGCAGCTACTGATTAAAAATCACCTAAGCGCCCATGACGAACGCCGTGGCGATCGCGATGCCTTGCGCCGTATTTTGCTGCTGTTGATCCAATATGCGGTAACCACCACGCAGATAGGTAAAATCACGCTGGAAGTCGACCAGGATGAGTCGGAGGCCGAACGCCTGACCTTCCGCATTCTGGATACCGGGGAAGGCGTCACATTAAATGAAGTTGATAATCTCCATTTCCCATTCATTAATGACACGCAGGGCGATCGGTATGGCAAAGCCAACCCGCTGACGTTCTGGCTGTGCGATCAGTTAGCCCGCAAGCTTGGCGGACACCTGAATATTAAAGCACGGGAAGAACTTGGAACACGTTACATCGTCCATGTTAAAATGCCGCTGCACGATCAACATGCTGATAGTGAAGAGCGCCTGTTGGATGACGTCTGCGTAATGGTTGATGTCACCTCAAATGACGTACGGAGCATTGTATTACGTCAACTGGAAAACTGGGGAGCAACCTGCATCACGCCCGATGAACGGTTGAATAGTCAAGAATATGATCTCTTTTTAACAGATAATCCGTCTAATCTTACTGCCTCGGGCTTGCTTTTAAGCGATGATGAGTCTGGCGTACGGAAAATTGGCCCCGGTCAGCTGCGCGTCAACTTTAATATGAGCAATGCTATGCAGGAAGCTGTCCTTGAGCTGATTGAAGAGCAGCTGGCACAAGAAGAGTTCCAGGAACTCCCCCTCGGCGGAGATGAAAACGCCGAACTTCATGCCAGTGGTTACTACGCACTCTTTGTAGACACAGTACCGGATGATGTTAAGAGGTTGTATACTGAGGCGGCTATCAGCGATTTCGCTGCATTAGCCCAAACGGCCCATCGCCTGAAAGGCGTGTTTGCCATGCTTAATCTGGTACCCGGCAAGCAGTTATGTGAAGCGCTGGAACATCTTATTCAAGAGAAAGATGCTCCAGGTATAGAAAAATACATCAGCGACATTGACGTTTACGTCAAGAGCTTGCTGTAGCAAGGTAGCCCAATACATGAACACTATGAACGTAATTATTGCCGATGACCACCCGATTGTACTGTTCGGTATTCGTAAATCACTTGAGCAAATCGAGTGGGTAAATGTTGTCGGCGAATTTGAAGACTCCACTGCACTGATCAACAATTTGCCTAAGTTGGATGCGCATGTGTTGATTACCGACCTCTCCATGCCGGGAGATAAATACGGTGATGGGATCACGTTAATTAAATATATCAAGCGTCATTTCCCGAGCCTGTCGATTATCGTTCTGACCATGAACAACAATCCGGCTATCCTGAGCGCGGTACTGGATCTCGATATTGAAGGGATCGTACTGAAGCAAGGTGCGCCAACCGACCTGCCAAAAGCGCTGGCCGCGCTGCAGAAAGGTAAGAAATTTACCCCGGAAAGCGTGTCTCGTCTGCTGGAGAAAATCAGCGCCAGCGGCTATGGCGACAAACGTCTGTCACCGAAAGAGAGTGAAGTTCTGCGCTTGTTTGCCGAAGGTTTCCTGGTTACTGAGATCGCCAAAAAGCTCAACCGCAGCATTAAAACCATCAGTAGCCAGAAAAAATCGGCAATGATGAAGCTCGGTGTGGAAAACGATATCGCACTGCTGAATTACCTCTCCTCCGTGACGCTGAGTCCGTCAGACAAAGAATAATTCTTTATCACGTCAAAATGCCTGATGGCGCTGCGTTTATCAGGCCTACGAACACACAGCATCGTGCACGTTTCGTAGGCCGGATAAGACTAACGCCGCCATCCGGCTCTTTTATTCCCTATCCCCGCGTTTTTCTCACTCTTTCCGCATAGACCGCCAGCGTTTGCTTCAATACGTCTAAGGTCACCGGCTTGGACAGACAGCTATCCATACCTGATTCCAGACAACGCTGCTTCTCTTCGGCAAGCGCGTTTGCCGTTACCCCCACAACAGGCAGCGTTAACCCTAGCTGGCGGATACGCTGCGTCAGGCGATAACCATCCATATTTGGCATGTTGACGTCACTCAGCACAATGTCGATATGGTTTTTGCTGAGTACATTGAGCGCATCCACACCGTCATTCGCCGTTTTACACTGATATCCCAACGATCCCAGCTGATCGGCCAGTAAGCGCCGGTTGATAGGGTGATCGTCAACAACCAGGATCATCATGTCATCGTTCGTCGCACCGGCTTTATCCGGGGCTGGCAGCGCCGTGGAGAGATCTTCACTCCCCAACTCTACACTGTATATATGCGCCAACAGCGCAGGCAGTTCGTGCGGTGACGCCACGCTGTGTACCCATTCTCCAGGCTCTCTTTCCAGCGGAATGCCAATATGGCGGCGGCAGAAAATCACCGCAGCCCGTCCCTGCCACGCCTGTTCCAGCACATCGTCAGCCACCAGCAGGTCATCCGCATCGGGCTGTTGTCCCTCATATCGCAGCACCGTCATCCCGTTACGCGTCAGGCTGGATTCGAGAAATTGGTACAGTGACGCATTGCGTACTGCCAGCCAGCAACGCGTACCGGCCAATCCTTCAACACCCTTTTTCAGCGGATACTGTGCGCCATACAGCGGAATACGTAGCGTAAACTGACTCCCCATTCCCGGCTCGGAATCGACGGAAATATCCCCATCCATCATGCTGATCAGTTTTTCACAAATCGCCAAACCGAGTCCCGTTCCCTGGAAATTACGCTGTACGCCAGTCCCCACCTGGAAGAAAGGATCGAACAACCGAACCACCTCTTTGGCAGGGATCCCTACACCGGTATCACGCACTCGAATGCTCAGGTAGTCGCCGCTGCACTGCACGTGCAGCACAATACAACCGGTATCGGTAAACTTGATTGCGTTACTCAGCAGATTAGAAATCACCTGTTGTAAACGCATCGGATCGCCATTCAGCGCCACAGGCACATCCGGGTCGATAAAGCAGTACAACCCCAACTGCTTGCGGACCACCAGCGGCAAATAGTTAGCCGTAATATGGTTCATGACTTCACGCGGTGAAAACTCTCGCGGCTCAATCTTCAGCTGTTCAGATTCAATTTTTGAGAAGTCGAGAATATCGCTGATAATTTTCAGCAGCAGACTGGAAGAGTTATTCATCGCCGTTACCAGACGATCCACCCCACTCGGTAACTCTTTGGTTTGCAACAAATCAAGGTTACCGATAATGCCATATAGAGGTGTACGTAGCTCATGGCTCACCGTCGCAAGGAACATCGATTTGGACTGGCTGGCCTGTTCCGCCGCCTGCGCCATCTCCTGCAACGACTCTTCCATTTTAACGCGCGCACTGACATCAACCAGGACACAAATTGCCACGTTTTCATTGCGATAGCGCGAGTGCACAAAGCTGATTTGCAGATTGGTATTGTTGCTGGTCAGCACATCAACAAAATTGACCTGTTGGCCGCAAATAATTTGCGTTAACCGCTGACGGTCTTCATGCGTCAGCATGTTCAGATAGGTGTGCGCCAGTTCGTTACTCAGGATGTTAATGCCATCCATCGTGCGCAGAATACAAATACCCACCGGCGCAGAAGCTACGATTTTACGGTTAAACTGCTCATGTTCTTCCAGACGCTGAGCATCGCTTTCCGCTGGAATAAAAATGCGCCGTTCATACATGCGCGTGAGCATAAACAATGCCGCCCCGACCAGCACGTTCAACAAGATAGCGTTCAGGATCATCATGCGGATCCGCTCCAGCACCAGATCGACCGGTACGGAGTACACGATGCTCAGGGAGGACGGAGGCAGATTCTTCTTCAATACCAGCTCGCGGAAACCCGGTGTGTAACCAAACCAGGAGCGTTCCTGCATCCAGTGGGGCTCAGCCTTAATATTCCCTTCAGGGCCAGTGAGAGAAATTAGCGCATGCCCATTTTCGTCGAGGATGGTCACGCCCATCGGTAAACTGCCCGGCGTGAAGAAATTCTCCATGCGAATTGGCTGCTCTACGCCCAACAGTGCCTGGAGGCGATTGGCGAGGTAAACCGGCGTCAGCGCATAGAAATACCCTACTCCCGGACGTGGCCCCTGGCTGATCCAGAACAAGTTGTTGCCATTTTCGTCTTGGGTAGCATTACGATACTTAATAATGCGCTCATGCAGCGCCTTCAGGGCCTCGTCACGTTCAACGGGCATATCACGCAAACCGAAATTGGCCATACAGAGGTTGTCGCTGCCGATCAGGAACACTCGATTTAAATCATAGGCGGCGGAAAAGTTGTCGCGCCAGTAGCGCATAAACCATGCCAGTGATTCCAGAGAACCTCGCCAGGCGTTGCCCATGACAGAACAGTCGGAGTCGGCAAACAACGGCTCAAAATTAGGCACGACGGTTTTATCATCTCGCGCCCGCAGCGACATCACACCGTTTTCCGCCGTTAAGCGATTCTCGGCAATATATTTCAGCTCTTTAATGACATCAGATGTGCGCTGAATGTAGCGCTGGGCCTGATCGGAGCTGAGATTAAGCTCCTGATGGATCTCAGACTCTCGCTGGTGCAGCGCATTCACAATGTAGAACACGGAAGCAAACGCAATCAGACACCAGATAACGAGCGCCAACGCTCTAAACAGGTAGCGTGAGACTTTTAGGGTTGAATGAACGGAAGCAAGGTATTTCAAAGGGGCGAAGCTCCGCCTCAGGGCATTAATAGAGTGTGGTTAAGGTAGCGGTAAATGTCTTTTGTCGCAATGCCATTAAAAAAAGGGCCGGATTTCTCCGGCCCTTTTTATAGCGTCTTAATTACTCGTCAGCGTCATCCGCTGCTGCATCGTCATCGCTTTCCGCTTCAGGTGCGATATCCTCGTCACCTTCAGCTGCGCTTCCGTCGATGGAGTCGAGCTCTTCATCATCAACCGGTTCAGCAACGCGTTGCAGACCCACGACGTTTTCGTCTTCCGCAGTACGGATAAGGATCACACCCTGGGTATTACGCCCTACCACGCTGATTTCCGACACGCGAGTACGTACCAGCGTACCTGCGTCGGTGATCATCATGATCTGGTCGGTATCTTCAACCTGCACTGCGCCAACAACGGAACCGTTGCGCTCGGTAACCTTGATGGAGATAACGCCCTGGGTCGCACGAGACTTGGTCGGATACTCTTCCGCCGCCGTACGTTTACCGTAACCGTTCTGAGTAACGGTCAGGATCGCACCTTCACCGCGCGGAACGATCAGCGATACCACGCTATCTTTTTCCGCCAGCTTGATACCGCGTACACCGGTCGCGGTACGACCCATTGCACGGACAGCATCTTCTTTAAAGCGCACTACTTTACCTGCCGCAGAGAACAACATGACTTCGTCACTGCCAGATGTCAGATCTACACCAATCAGTTCGTCGCCTTCGTTCAGGTTAACCGCAATAATACCGGCAGAACGCGGACGGCTGAATTCGGTCAGCGCCGTTTTCTTCACGGTGCCGCTGGCGGTTGCCATGAAGACGTTCACGCCCTCTTCGTACTCACGTACTGGCAGAATTGCGGTAATACGTTCGTTAGCTTCCAGCGGCAGCAGGTTGACGATTGGACGTCCACGCGCGCCACGGCTTGCTTCCGGCAACTGATAGACCTTCATCCAGTACAAACGACCACGGCTGGAGAAGCAGAGGATCGTGTCATGGGTGTTGGCCACCAGCAGGCGGTCAATAAAGTCTTCTTCTTTAATGCGTGCTGCTGATTTACCTTTACCGCCACGACGCTGCGCTTCGTAATCGGTTAACGGCTGATATTTCACGTAGCCCTGATGAGACAAGGTTACGACAACATCTTCCTGGCTAATCAGATCTTCGATGTTGATGTCAGCGCTGTTCGCGGTGATTTCAGTACGACGAGCGTCACCGAATTGTTCACGAATCAGCTCCATCTCTTCACGGATAACTTCCATCAGACGATCGGCGCTGCCCAGAATGTGCAGCAGTTCAGCGATCTGTTCCAGCAGCTCTTTATATTCGTCGAGCAGTTTTTCGTGCTCAAGGCCGGTCAGTTTCTGCAAACGCAGATCCAGAATCGCCTGGGCCTGCTGTTCAGTCAGGTAGTACTGACCGTCACGCACGCCAAATTCCGGCTCCAGCCATTCAGGACGCGCGGCGTCATCACCGGCACGCTCCAGCATGGCGGAAACGTTGCCCAGTTCCCACGAACGCGCAACCAGCGCAGCTTTCGCTTCAGCCGGGGTCGGCGCGCGGCGGATCAGTTCGATGATCGGATCGATGTTCGCCAGCGCAATCGCCAGCGCTTCAAGGATGTGCGCACGGTCGCGGGCTTTACGCAGTTCAAAGATAGTACGACGGGTAACGACTTCACGGCGGTGACGTACGAACGCGGCAATAATATCTTTCAGGTTCATGATCTTCGGCTGGCCATGGTGCAATGCAACCATGTTGATACCGAAGGAAACCTGCAGTTGGGTCTGGGAATAGAGGTTGTTCAGAACCACTTCCCCGACCGCATCACGTTTCACTTCAATCACGATGCGCATACCGTCTTTGTCAGACTCGTCACGCAGCGCGCTGATGCCTTCAACGCGTTTGTCTTTTACCAGCTCGGCGATTTTCTCAATCAGGCGCGCTTTGTTTACCTGATACGGAATTTCGTGAACGATGATGGTTTCACGACCCGTTTTGGCATCCGCTTCGACTTCCGCGCGTGCGCGAATGTACACTTTACCACGACCGGTACGGTAGGCTTCTTCGATACCACGACGACCGTTGATGATCGCGGCAGTCGGGAAGTCCGGACCCGGAATATGTTCCATCAGCCCTTCAATGCTGATGTCTTCATCGTCAATATATGCCAGACAGCCGTTGATCACTTCGGTCAGGTTGTGCGGCGGAATGTTGGTCGCCATACCTACCGCGATACCGGACGAACCGTTCACCAGCAGGTTAGGAATTTTGGTCGGCATGACGTCAGGAATTTGTTCGGTGCCGTCATAGTTGTCGACGAAATCAACCGTTTCTTTTTCCAGGTCAGCCATCAGCTCATGGGCGATTTTCGACATACGGATTTCCGTATAACGCATCGCCGCTGCGGAGTCGCCATCGACAGAACCAAAGTTACCCTGACCATCTACCAGCATGTAGCGCAAGGAGAATGGCTGCGCCATACGAACAATGGTGTCGTAAACGGCGGTATCACCATGAGGGTGGTATTTACCGATTACGTCACCAACGACACGGGCAGATTTTTTATAGGCTTTATTCCAGTCGTTGCCCAATACGTTCATGGCGTAAAGTACGCGACGGTGAACCGGTTTCAGGCCATCTCGGACGTCCGGCAGCGCACGGCCAACAATGACCGACATCGCATAATCCAGATAGGAGCTCTTCAGCTCTTCCTCAATGTTGACCGGTGTAATTTCTCTCGCAAGGTCGCTCATCTAACCGCTATCCCTCTACTGTATCCCGGATTCAAAGGTCGCAAATTATAACACATCCGTGCAGATTCAGGTAAATGGATTCCCCCTGACAGAGGCTTTATTCATCCCGTCAGGCTGATATACTCATTTGCATCGCAAATTTAGGAGTAGAAGCCCCAATGAATGCCGAAAAACCTCCGGTAGCTCACAACGTTGACCATGAAGAAATTGCCAAGTTTGAAGCAGTCGCGTCACGCTGGTGGGATCTTGAGGGTGAATTTAAGCCGCTGCACCGCATTAACCCACTGCGTCTGGGCTATATTACTGAGCGCTCAGGCGGCCTGTTTGGTAAAAAGGTACTCGACGTCGGATGCGGCGGCGGTATTCTGGCGGAGAGTATGGCGCGCGAAGGCGCCACCGTCACCGGACTGGACATGGGTTTTGAACCGCTGCAGGTAGCGAAACTGCATGCGCTGGAAAGCGGTATCCAGGTAGAGTACGTACAAGAAACCGTCGAAGAGCATGCGGAAAAGCATGCACATCAGTATGACGTTGTCACCTGTATGGAAATGCTGGAGCACGTGCCAGACCCACAGTCAGTGGTCAGAGCTTGCGCCAGGCTGGTCAAACCGGGTGGCGAAGTATTTTTCTCCACGCTTAACCGCAACGGTAAATCCTGGCTGATGGCGGTGGTCGGAGCGGAATATATTCTGCGCATGGTGCCGAAAGGCACGCACGATGTGAAAAAGTTTATTAAGCCTGCTGAATTATTAGAGTGGGTTGACCAGACCGTACTGAAAGAGCGTCATATGACCGGCCTGCATTACAACCCCATCACCAACACCTTCAAACTTGGCCCGGGCGTTGATGTGAACTATATGGTACATACCACCGCCAAGGTTGATTAACCGCTCCTGTAGGCCGGATAAAGCGTGCAACGCCGCCATCCGGCATGCTTACTGGAACCATGCCTGATGACGTTTCGCTTATCAGGCCTACAAATCCTGTGCCAGATCATAAGAACTTTCCTTGCCTTAGATGAAGAAATCAGCACTCGATCAAATTTTCTATTTTTTTTCTCAATTATTGACATCCCCGCCAGGCCTTATAAGACGCGCACTTAGCGATTATCACCCTTTTGCAACCTCAATTTAACCTCAAAATCAACTCTTGTGCTGAAAAGAATCCCTACTAGAATACTCACCATATAGCGTCTATTTTATCAAACAACCCCTACATATAGTATTTATCCACAGACTTAGTCACAACATGACTCTGTGGATAATATGGGGGATATTTTTTCTTTCACGGACAGGTAAAAAACCACATGAATCAGAGTCTGCTGGTGACAAAGCGTGATGGTAGTACAGAGCGCATCAATCTCGACAAAATCCACCGAGTTCTGGATTGGGCGGCAGAAGGACTGAATAACGTATCGATTTCTCAGGTCGAGCTGCGCTCCCACATTCAGTTTTATGACGGAATCAAGACCTCCGACATCCATGAAACAATCATCAAAGCAGCCGCCGACCTGATCTCCCGCGAAGCGCCGGATTATCAATATCTGGCTGCCCGTCTGGCGATTTTCCATCTGCGTAAAAAAGCGTACGGTGAGTTTGAACCGCCAAAGCTGTTCGACCATGTCGTGAAAATGGTTGAAATGGGCAAATACGACAATCATCTGCTGGAAGACTACACGGAAGAAGAGTTCAAGCAGATGGACTCGTTCATCGTACACGACCGTGATATGACCTTCTCCTACGCGGCGGTGAAGCAGTTGGAAGGTAAATATCTGGTGCAAAACCGTGTTACCGGTGAGATCTATGAAAGCGCACAGTTCCTCTACATTCTGGTAGCGGCTTGCCTGTTCTCTAACTATCCGCGTGAAACACGTCTGCAATATGTAAAACGTTTCTACGACGCCGTTTCTACGTTCAAAATCTCGCTGCCGACGCCAATTATGTCCGGCGTGCGTACCCCAACGCGTCAGTTCAGCTCCTGCGTACTGATCGAGTGCGGCGACAGCCTGGACTCCATCAACGCAACCTCCAGCGCAATTGTGAAATACGTTTCTCAGCGTGCCGGTATCGGCATTAACGCTGGTCGCATCCGTGCGCTGGGTAGCCCGATTCGCGGCGGTGAAGCGTTCCACACCGGCTGTATTCCGTTCTACAAGCATTTCCAGACTGCGGTGAAATCCTGCTCTCAGGGGGGCGTACGCGGTGGTGCAGCCACGCTGTTCTACCCAATGTGGCACCTGGAAGTTGAAAGCCTGCTGGTCCTGAAAAACAACCGTGGCGTCGAAGGCAACCGCGTTCGTCACATGGACTATGGCGTACAGATCAACAAGCTGATGTATACCCGTCTTCTGAAAGGCGGCGACATCACCCTGTTTAGCCCGTCCGACGTCCCGGGTCTGTATGACGCGTTCTTCGCCGATCAGGATGAGTTCGAGCGTCTGTACACCCAATATGAAAACGACGACAGCATCCGCAAACAGCGCGTAAAAGCAGTTGAGCTGTTCTCACTGATGATGCAGGAACGTGCCTCGACCGGTCGTATCTACATTCAGAACGTTGACCACTGCAACACCCATAGCCCGTTTGATCCGGTTGTCGCGCCGGTACGCCAGTCCAACCTGTGCCTGGAAATCGCCCTGCCGACCAAACCGCTGACCGACGTTAACGATGAAAACGGCGAAATTGCGCTGTGTACGCTGTCCGCATTTAACCTGGGCGCTATCGAAAGTCTGGACGAACTGGAAGAGCTGGCTGTACTGGCGGTACGTGCGCTGGATGCGCTGCTCGATTACCAGGATTATCCGATTCCGGCCGCCAAACGCGGTGCGATGGGTCGTCGTACGCTGGGTATTGGCGTGATCAACTACGCTTACTGGCTGGCGAAAAACGGTAAACGCTACTCTGACGGCAGCGCCAATAACCTGACTCACAAAACCTTTGAAGCGATTCAATATTACCTGCTGAAGGCTTCTAACGAGCTGGCAAAAGAGCAAGGCGCATGCCCATGGTTTAACGAAACCACCTATGCGAAAGGTATTCTGCCGATTGATACCTATAAAAAAGATCTTGATGCTATCGCTAACGAACCGCTGCATATGGACTGGGAACAGCTGCGTGAATCTATCAAGACTCACGGCCTGCGTAACTCCACGCTGTCAGCCCTGATGCCGTCCGAGACCTCTTCGCAGATCTCCAACGCCACCAACGGTATTGAACCGCCACGCGGTTACGTGAGCATCAAAGCATCGAAAGATGGGATTCTGCGTCAGGTCGTGCCGGACTACGAACACCTGCACGACGCATACGAACTGCTGTGGGAAATGCCAAACAACGACGGCTATCTGCAGCTGGTAGGCATCATGCAGAAATTTATCGATCAGTCGATTTCCGCCAACACCAACTACGATCCGTCGCGCTTCCCGTCCGGAAAAGTACCGATGCAGCAGTTGCTGAAAGACCTGCTCACCGCCTACAAATTTGGTGTCAAAACGCTGTATTATCAGAACACCCGTGACGGTGCGGAAGACTCTCAGGACGATCTGGTACCGTCCATTCAGGACGATGGCTGCGAAAGCGGCGCATGTAAGATTTAATCTTTTGCCGGGTGGCGTAACGCTTACCCGGCCTACAAATTAATTCGCGGTATTGTAGGCCGGATAAGCAAAGCGCATCCGGCAGTACATTCCAGACAGGATTCACATTAATGGCATACACCACTTTTTCACAGACGAAAAATGATCAGCTTCTGGAACCGATGTTCTTCGGCCAGCCGGTGAACGTCGCCCGCTACGACCAGCAAAAATATGACATCTTTGAAAAACTGATCGAAAAGCAGCTCTCTTTCTTCTGGCGTCCGGAAGAAGTCGATGTTTCTCGCGATCGTATCGACTTCCAGGCATTGCCGGAACATGAAAAACATATCTTCATCAGCAACCTGAAGTATCAGACGCTGCTGGACTCCATTCAGGGACGTAGTCCTAACGTCGCGCTGCTGCCGTTAATCTCGATCCCTGAACTGGAAACCTGGGTGGAAACGTGGGCGTTTTCTGAAACGATCCACTCCCGCTCTTACACCCACATCATCCGTAATATTGTTAACGATCCGGCGGTGGTGTTTGACGATATCGTCACCAACGAGCAAATCCAGAAACGCGCAGAAGGCATCTCCAGCTACTACGACGAATTGATCGAGATGACCAGCTACTGGCATTTGCTCGGTGAAGGTACGCATACCGTTAATGGTAAAACGGTTGTCGTAAACCTGCGTGAGCTGAAGAAGAAGCTGTATCTGTGCCTGATGAGCGTGAACGCGCTGGAAGCGATCCGCTTTTATGTCAGCTTCGCCTGCTCCTTCGCCTTCGCCGAACGTGAACTGATGGAAGGTAACGCAAAAATTATCCGTCTGATCGCCCGCGACGAAGCCCTGCACCTGACCGGTACTCAGCATATGCTGAACCTTCTGCGCAGCGGCGTGGACGATCCGGAAATGGCGGAAATTGCCGAAGAGTGCAAGCAAGAGTGCTACGACCTGTTCGTACAGGCCGCGCTGCAGGAAAAAGAGTGGGCGGACTATCTGTTCCGTGATGGCTCAATGATTGGCCTGAACAAAGACATTCTGTGCCAGTACGTTGAGTACATCACCAACATCCGTATGCAGGCTGTTGGGCTCGATCTGCCGTTCCAGACACGCTCTAACCCGATCCCTTGGATCAATACCTGGCTGGTGTCTGACAACGTCCAGGTTGCGCCGCAGGAAGTGGAAGTCAGCTCTTATCTGGTCGGTCAGATCGATGCAGAAGTCGATACTGACGATCTGAGTAACTTCCAGCTCTGATGGGCCGCGTTACTCTGCGCATCTCTGGCACGCAGTTGCTGTGCCAGGATGAACACCCTTCCCTGCTTGCCGCGCTCGAGTCGCACGATGTTGAAGTCGAATATCAGTGTCGTGAAGGCTACTGCGGCTCCTGCCGTACCCGCCTGGTGGCGGGACAGGTTGACTGGATTGCAGAACCGCTGGCCTTCATTCAGCCCGGTGAAATATTGCCGTGCTGTTGCCGGGCAAAAGGCGATATTGAAATAGAGCTGTAGTGTTTAGTGAACTTCATGCGCGGAGACCAGTACCACGTCTCCGCGTTTTTTCATCTGCATGATATACAACGCCCCGGCCAGTACCACCAGCAGCGCCCCCACCAGATAAATCGCCCGATATCCCACACCCTCGACCATCATCCCCATGATAAACGCGCCGATTGCCATTCCTGCATCCATCGCATTGAAAAACAGCGAATTGGCGATACCAATTTTATGGGGTTCCACCGAACTAATAATTTGTGTCTGAAATACGGGTGTGACCGAACCATAACCGATGCCAATTAATCCACCGGAAATAATCATCATAATGCTACCGTTAGTATAGCCAAGAGCCACCAGCCCGACTGTGAAAGCCAGCAAACACGGATAGACCACGTATTTCGGCCCTTTTTTATCACAAACATTGCCGGTAAAGGTTCGACAGATCATCAGGCAAATGGCGTAACACAACAGGAAATTACTGGCGGCGGCCATCAGATCGAGCTCGCGCGCATACAGTGCGAGAAAAGCGGAAACGCCCGCGTAGGAAAAGGTCATGAAAAACGTCACCATCGCGAAAGGCAGTGCGGCGCGATCAAACATTGCCGCAAATCCCAGCTTCGGTTTTGAGCCGTCAGCATGACGGATAACCGGCGGTACGGCGACAATCAATGACAGGATAATACCCAGTACGGCAACCGCGCTACACAGCCAGAATGCTGTGGTAAAAGCTCCCCAGCGTGCCATGTTCAGCCCTACCCACGGCCCCACAACCATTGCCAGTCCCATGGCTAACGAGAAAAAACTGATGCCCTCCCCACGTCGGGAGGCCGGTATCAACCGCGCGGAAATCGTTCCTTTTACCGTAGTAATAACGCCAAACGTTACACCATGAAGCACCCGAATCAACAGCAGTGATTCAATTGAGTGGCAAACAGGATACAGCGCAGTGACCACCAAAAAGGCCAGAGAAGAGAGCACCAGAATTGTTTTATTCGAATATTTTCCTACCCATTGTCCCGCAAACGGGCGCACAACAATTGCGGCCCCCAAAAAGAAGGTGACTAATAATCCGGCCTTATCTGGAGTGGCATGCAGACGATCCGAAATATAGATCGGTAACAGCGTGAGCAGGACATAAAAAACAAAAAATATAATAAAGCTGATTATCGTTATTGCCCAAAAATCTTTCGTCCACAGTTTTTCTTTCATATTCGACAACCTGTCCAGACGGCGCACGCAGGCAACGCTCAGCTCAACTGAACTACGGACAGGTGCGTCGAAGAGTGATTTTACGGTAGACCGCAAGTATAAACAGGTCCATTATATTAGAGAAATTAATCGTTTTAATATTGTTGATTAGAGGGAACTAATGACACTAACCCAGATCCACGCCCTGCTTGCCGTACTTGAGTACGGTGGATTTACCGAAGCCAGCAAGCGGCTGTACATGACCCAATCCGCCGTTAGCCAGGCAATTTCAGCGCTACGCTAGAGGAAGAGCTAGGGGTTGATATTCTTATCCGCGAACGCCGCAAAGACATTCAACTTAGTCCGGCCGGGAGTCGGATCGTTTCACACCTGCGGACGATCGTGTCTGAAACCAACGCGGTGAAAGAGATTGCCGAGCAGGAGCGACAAAACCCGGCCAGAACCCTGCGTATCGGCTGCTTTCCCAGCGCCTGTGCCTGCATTTTGCCCGGCATCATCCACCACTTCGAACAGCACCACCCGCATATCAAAATTATCCCTTATGAAGAAAACAGCACGGCAATAGTTGATTCCCTGCGCAGTGGGGATATCGATGCGGGATTTGTGCATTTCCCGGTAAATGGCATGTACTGCGTACCGGTGTATCGCGACAAATTTACCGTTGTAGTTCCTGAAAGCCATCCGCTGGCGGCCAATAGCACGATTTCAGTGGAACAACTGGTTGGAGAACCGCTCATTATCAGCAAAGGTCGCTATGAATTAAGCATCATGGCGCTATTTAAAGAGAAGGGGATTGAACCGGTCATTAAATACGAGTTTAACCATCCGGATACCGCGATGAGCTTTATTCGTCAGGGGCTGGGTATAGCATTATTACCGGAATTAACGCTGAAGGCGGTTGGTGGGAAAGTACGCTCAGTCGCGCTGGAACCAACGTTCTATCGACAGATATCCTTACTGGCAAAAGAGCCGCCGGTGGACGGCAGCCCTTTATTTCTCCTGCAGGCATGTATGGAAACGTTGACAGCAGACGGCCTTATCTAGCAGTTAAAACGTTCATCCATTAAGGCCTGTGACCGGAGGTGCATCACAGGCCTTACGCCATCACTCTTTATTCAAGAATTTCACTGCTTTGTCGGGAAAGTCGGTGAACAGCCCGTCAACGCCCGCCTTGTTATAAAGAATGTCATACAGCTGGTTTACGTCAGTGGTGTAATCCGGCAGTTGATCGGCGCGAACGGTATAAGGATGCACCACCATCTTACTCTGATGTGCGTCCTGCACCATGCCAGTTAACGAGATATTGCCCTTCTTCGACTTCTCATCAATCAGCATGTGGTAGTCCGGCCCAATACCGTCAGCATACTGCGCAACCTGCTTCATGGCACCCGGTTTAAACATCCAGTCGTAGTTGTAATTCACCCAACTGCCGTCCGGCTTTTTCTCCTGGGTTTCATTCCAGTCAGTGTACGCAATCAACTGTACCAGATTGAGATCCATCCCCATCTTCGGTTCCAGTTCATTTTTAATGCGCTTCAACTCTGCAACATCAAAACACTGTAGATAGACCTTGTCGTTCTTGTCGGTATACCCGTACTTTTTCAGTACTTCCAGTGTTTTAGCCGCAATGTCCTTCCCTTCCTGGTGATGGAACCACGGTGCTTTCATTTCCGGGTAAATACCGATGTTTTTACCGGTGGAATGATTTAATCCCTGAACAAACTCAATCTCTTCTTCGAACGTGTGCACGCGGAAATCAGATTTACCCATCGGGAAGCGCCCTGGGTAGGTCTGGACCTTTTTGCCATTTTCGATATCGAAGCCTTCGGTAAATTTCAGCGATTTAATTTCATCCAGCGTAAAGTCGATGGCGTAGTAACGCCCATCTTTACGCGCACGATCCGGAAAACGCTCGGCAACATCGGTGACGCGGTCAAGATAGTGGTCATGCAGGACGACCAGATGGTCATCCTTGGTCATAACCAAATCCTGCTCCAGATAATCCGCCCCCTGGGCATAGGCCATCGCTTTTGCTGGCAGCGTATGCTCCGGCAGATAACCGCTGGCGCCACGATGCGCAATCACGATTTTATCTGCGGCAACCGCTGCACTGCTGACCACCATACCTGCGAGCATCAGCGCCACGCTGAGACTTTTCAATGTGGTTTTCATCTATTAGCCCCCGTTACGCTTCAGTTCCATCTCTTCGTGATGGCGTTTTTCGCCAATCATGACGACTACCAGCAGAATAACCGCCAGCACGCTACCGCCAATCATCACCATAAAGCCGCCGTCCCAACCGAAGAAGTCAACGGTGTAGCCAACAATGGCGCTCGCGGCCACAGAACCACCGAGATAACCGAACAGACCGGTAAAGCCAGCCGCCGTTCCCGCCGCTTTTTTCGGTGCCAGTTCCAGCGCGTGCAGACCAATCAACATTACCGGGCCGTAGATCAGGAAGCCGATGATGATCATACAAGCCATATCCACGTTCGGGTTGCCTGCCGGGTTCATCCAGTAAACGATGGTTGCAATAGTTACCAGCGTCATAAAGAACACGCCGGTCGCGCCACGGTTACCACGGAAGACTTTATCCGACATCCAGCCGCACAGCAGCGTGCCCGGAATACCCGCATACTCATACAGGAAGTAGGCCCAGGATGATTTGTCCAGTGCGAAATGCTTCACTTCTTTCAGGTAGGTCGGTGACCAGTCCAGGATGCCGTAACGCAGCAGATAAACAAACACGTTAGCGATAGCGATGTACCACAACAGTTTGTTCGGCAGTACATACTGCATGAAGATCTGCTTCGCAGTCAGCTCTTCTTCCGCTTTCTCGGTGTAATCGTCCGGATAGTCGTTCTTATACTCTTCGATAGGCGGCAGACCACAGGACTGCGGCGTATCACGCATCAGGGCAAAAGCAATCAGCGCGACGACGATCGCACCGAAAGCAGGCATATACAGCGCCGCTTTCCAGTCATTGAACCAGGCCATACCCAGCAGGAACAACAGCGGAGGCAGACCGCCACCCACGTTGTGCGCACAGTTCCAGACGGAAACAATGCCCCCACGCTCTTTCTGCGACCACCAGTGCACCATAGTACGGCCACATGGAGGCCAGCCCATCCCCTGGAACCATCCGCAGAGGAACAGCAGCACAAACATAATAGCAATACTCGATGTCGCCCACGGCACAAAGCCCATGAACAGCATCACTGCGGCGGCCAGAATCAGACCGGCTGGCAGGAAAACGCGCGGATTCGAGCGATCCGAAATGGACCCCATGATGAATTTCGAAAATCCGTAAGCAATGGAGATACCGGACAACGCAAAACCCAGATCGCCACGCGAGAAACCTTGCTCAACCAGATACGGCATCGCAAGGGCAAAGTTCTTACGTACCAGATAGTACGCGGCATAACCAAAGAAAATCCCCAGAAAAATCTGCCAACGTAATCGACGATATGTCGGGTCGATCTCCGCTGCAGGTAAACGCGCCGTGTGTGACGCTGGTTTAAAAATGCTCAACATAGTGTAGCCTCCGTGGCCGTCTTTCATTCGAAGTAAACACTGCAGTTCGTCATTACTACCCTACCGCTCCCAGTGTGGCCGCGATGTTAAGGAAAGATACATAACAAAAATGTGAAACGCAGCACATATTGTTACAGATTTATGACAAATGTTCATAAAGGCGCACGAAATCACGTTTCATTTTCGAATAATGAGCGATTATGCGCGAAATCAAACAATCCATGTTTTTTATGTGGCTAAATGATAAAAAACGAACTGTGAGGAAAAACAATGAAAACTCGCGACTCGCAAACAAGTGACGTGATTATCATTGGTGGAGGAGCAACAGGTGCAGGGATCGCACGTGACTGTGCGCTGCGCGGGTTGCGCGTCATCTTAGTGGAACGCCACGATATCGCCACAGGTGCGACCGGGCGCAACCACGGCCTGCTGCACAGCGGTGCACGCTACGCCGTCACCGACGCTGAATCTGCCCGTGAGTGCATCAGCGAAAACCAAATTCTGAAACGTATCGCCCGCCATTGCGTTGAGCCAACGGACGGTCTGTTTATCACCCTGCCGGAGGATGAGCTGTCCTTCCAGTCCACCTTTATTCGCGCCTGTGAAGAGGCAGGGATTCGCGCAGAAGCGATTGATCCTCAGCAGGCACGTATTATCGAACCTTCTGTGAATCCACAGCTGATTGGTGCAGTAAAAGTACCAGACGGCACGGTCGATCCTTTCCGCTTAACAGCAGCTAACATGCTGGATGCGCGTGAGCATGGCGCGGTTATCTTAACGGCGCATGAAGTGACGGGACTGATCCGCGAAGGCGCAACGGTTTGCGGCGTTAACGTGCGCAATCATCTGACAGGCGAAATGCAGTCCCTGCATGCACCGGTTGTCGTCAACGCCGCTGGGATCTGGGGTCAACGCATTGCGGAATATGCCGATCTGAGCATCCGTATGTTCCCGGCCAAAGGTTCGTTGCTGATTATGGATCATCGCATTAACCAGCATGTCATTAACCGCTGCCGTAAGCCCTCTGACGCCGATATTCTGGTGCCTGGCGATACCATTTCACTGATCGGTACCACCTCACAGCACATTGATTACGACGATATCGACAGCAACCGCGTCACCGCAGAAGAGGTCGATATTCTGCTGCGTGAAGGCGAGAAGCTGGCGCCGATTATGGCGAAAACGCGCATTTTACGCGCCTACTCTGGCGTACGCCCGCTGGTGGCTAGCGACGACGACCCAAGCGGTCGTAACGTCAGCCGTGGGATTGTACTGTTCGATCACGCTGAACGTGACGGACTGGACGGATTTATCACCATTACCGGCGGCAAACTGATGACCTACCGCCTGATGGCGGAATGGGCCACCGATGCCGTTTGTCGTAAGCTGGGCAATACCCAGCCTTGCACAACGGCAGACACCGCGCTGCCTGGCTCACAGGAATCTACCGAGCATACGCTTAAACGCGTGATCTCATTGCCCGCGCCACTGCGCGGCTCGGCGGTCTACCGTCACGGCGATCGCACCCCTGCGTGGCTTAGCGAAGGCCGTCAGCACCGCAGTCTGGTCTGCGAATGCGAAGCAGTCACCGCAGGCGAAGTGCAATACGCCGTCGAGAATTTAACCGTCAACAGCCTGCTCGATTTGCGTCGCCGTACCCGTGTTGGAATGGGGACCTGCCAGGGGGAATTGTGTGCCTGCCGTGCCGCAGGTTTACTGCAACGTTTTAATGTCACTACCGCAGCGCAGTCCATTACCCAGCTTTCCGACTTCCTCAATGAACGCTGGAAAGGCGTGCAGCCTATCGCCTGGGGAGATGCGCTGCGCGAAAGCGAATTCACGCGCTGGGTTTATCAAGGGTTGTGTGGTCTGGAAAAGGAGCACCAGGATGAAATTTGATACCGTCATTATCGGCGGCGGCCTCGCCGGACTGCTATGTGGCCTGCAACTGCAAAAAAGCGGACTGCGCTGCACGATTGTTACCCGCGGCCAAAGCGCCCTGCATTTTTCCTCCGGCTCACTGGATTTGCTCAGCAGCTTACCCGATGGTCAACCGGTGACGGATATAGAAGCGGGTTTGAATGCGCTGCGCACTCAGGCACCCACACATCCGTATAGCACCATCGGAACGCAGAACGTTCTGGAACTGGCCCAGCAGGCGCAAAATTTACTGGATGAATGCGGAACGCATTTGCAGGGCAAAGTGCATCAGGCGCATCAACGTGTTACCCCGCTGGGCACCCTGCGCTCAACCTGGTTAAGTTCCCCGGAAGTGCCGGTCTGGCCGCTGTCCGCGCAGCGTATCTGCGTTGTAGGGATTAGCGGGTTACTGGATTTTCAGGCGCATCTCGCCGCAGCGTCATTACGCCAACGCAATCTCAGCGTCGAGGCGGCAGAAATCGAGCTGCCGGAGCTGGATGTCCTGCGTGATAACCCAACCGAGTTTCGCACCGTTAATATTGCGCGCCTGCTGGATAACGAAGATAAATGGTCGCTGCTCTATGACGCATTGCTGCCAATGGCAAAAACCTGCGACATGATAATCATGCCGGCATGCTTTGGTCTGGCCGATGAGCGGCTCTGGCAGTGGCTTAACGAGCGCCTCCCCTGCTCGCTGACACTGTTACCGACCCTACCACCTTCGGTGCTGGGCATGCGTTTGCACAACAAATTACAGCGCCAGTTTGTGCGCCAGGGCGGTGTGTGGATGCCGGGTGATGAAGTGAAAAAAATCACCTGTCAGGATGGCGTGGTCAGCGAAATCTGGACCCGAAATCATGCCGATATCCCCTTGCGGCCACGTTTCGCCGTGCTCGCCAGCGGCAGCTTCTTCAGCAGCGGGCTGGTCGCCACGCGTGAGGCAATCCACGAACCAATCCTGGGACTGGATGTACAGCAAACAGCTACCCGCGCCGAGTGGTATCAGCGTGATGTTTTCGATCCACAACCGTGGCAACAGTTTGGCGTAACAACCGATACCGCATTGCGTCCATCACTGGCGGGAAAAACGATAGAGAACATGTATGCCATCGGTTCCGTCCTCGGCGGATTCGACCCTATCGCCCAGGGTTGCGGAGGCGGCGTGTGCGCAGTTAGCGCCTTACATGCCGCGCATCATATTGCGAAACGTGCAGGAGGACAGCAATGAGCGACACACGTTTTGAAAGTTGTATCAAATGTACGGTGTGCACCACCGCCTGCCCGGTAAGCCGCGTCAATCCGAGCTACCCGGGCCCTAAGCAGGCCGGCCCGGACGGTGAACGTCTGCGCCTGAAAGATGGCGCGCTATATGACGACGCGCTGAAATACTGCATCAACTGTAAACGCTGCGAAGTGGCCTGTCCGTCAGACGTGAAAATCGGCGATATCATCCAGCGCGCGCGTGCCAAATACGACACGACGCGCCCATCGTTGCGTAACTTTGTCTTAAGCCATACCGATTTAATGGGTAGCGTATCCACCCCCTTCGCCCCAATAGTGAATACCGCCACCTCATTAAAACCGGTGCGTCAATTGCTGGATTACGCGTTAAAAATCGATCATCGCCGTACGCTGCCGAAGTACTCCTTTGGCACCTTCCGCCGCTGGTATCGTAGCGTTGCCGCACAGCAGGCGCAGTATCAGGATCAGGTCGCCTTTTTCCACGGCTGTTTTGTGAATTACAACCATCCCCAGCTCGGCAAAGACCTGATCAAGGTGTTGAATGCGATGGGAACCGGCGTGCAACTGCTGAGTAAAGAGAAATGCTGCGGCGTGCCGCTGATTGCCAACGGTTTTACCGATAAAGCGCGTAAGCAGGCAGTAAGCAACGTGGCCTCACTCAGAGAGGCAATTGATGGCAAAGGCATTCCGGTGATTGCCACCTCATCAACCTGTACCTTTGCGCTACGTGATGAATATCCGGAAGTGCTGGATGTCGACAACTCAGGCCTGCGTGAACACATTGAACTGGCAACCCGCTGGCTATGGCGCAAGCTGGATGAAGGTAAAACGCTGCCGCTGAAAACGCTGCCGCTGAAGGTGGTCTATCACACGCCATGTCACATGGAGAAAATGGGCTGGACGCTCTATACGCTGGAGCTACTGCGACAAATTCCAGGGCTGGAGCTGACGGTGCTGGATTCTCAGTGTTGCGGGATTGCCGGGACTTACGGCTTTAAAAAGGAAAACTATCCGACTTCACAGTCTATCGGCGCACCGTTATTCCGCCAGATTGAAGAAAGCGGCGCTGATATCGTCGTCACCGACTGCGAAACCTGTAAATGGCAGATTGAGATGTCAACAAGCAAGCGCTGCGAACATCCTATCACCCTGCTTGCCAAAGCGTTGGGTTAACTCTGTTGCCCGGTAGCATTTGCTACCGGGCATTTTTGCGTAGCCCGTTCCGCTTAATTGAATACGTTGCAGTCGGGCGTATTTATCTCTGATTCATCCACGCAAAGAACCCATTTCCCACATGCAGTGCATATTAAAAGTAGATACCGTCACGCCATCTTCTCTTTCTGGTGACGGACTACCATGGCTAAATCCACTACATCTACACCACATGATGCCGTTTTTAAAAAGATAATGTCTTACCCTGAGATGGCTCGGGATTTTCTGGATATACACCTTCCCATCGCATTACGTGAGATATGTGATTTACAAACGCTGAAGCTGGAGTCCACCAGTTTTATCGAACAGGATCTCCGCGCATACTACTCCGACGTAGTGTGGTCACTAAAAACCCGCGAAGGCCTGGGCTATATTTATTGTGTTATTGAACATCAGAGTACCGCGGTACCGCACATGGCATTTCGCCTGTTGCGATATGCCACCTCGGCGATGCAGCATCATCTTGATGCCGGCAATAAAACGCTGCCGCTGGTGATCCCCATGTTGTTTTATCACGGCCAACAAAGTCCTTATCCCTGGTCACTAAACTGGCTGGATGAATTTGACAATCCACAGCTGGCACGACAGCTTTATTCAGAAGCCTTTCCGCTGGTCGACCTTACCGTAATACCTGACGATGAAATCGCGCAGCATCGTGGGGTTGCGCTGCTTGAGTTGATGCAAAAACATATCCGCGATCGTGATTTGATGGGGTTGGTGGACCGCCTGGTCTCGCTATTAGTTACAAGCACCGCTAATGACAGCCAGCTACAAACGCTATTTAATTACCTGCTACGGTACGGCGACGTTTCTCGCGCCAGCGAGTTTATCCGCGAAGTTGCCGAACGATCCCCCCATCACAAGGAGAAGCTGATGACAATTGCAGAGAGGCTCAGGCAGGAAGGCCACCAAAATGGACTGCAAGAAGGGATACTGCAAGGGTTAGAACAAGGGGTGCAAAAAGGTACACAAGAAGAAGCCTTACGTATCGCTCACATAATGCTGGAACAAGGTATTGATCGTGATTTAGTTCAGTTAATTACCGGGCTATTGCCTGGCGATACCACCGCATGAGCCAGATTGGGAAGGCATTTAGCCTTCCCAATCAATGATTAAATCGTCAACGACTCAACCACTTCGATCCAGCCGTGTTCGCTAGCGATATCCTGATTGTTAAGCCAGCGGCGCAGCATATTTAGCGCCATCATCGCGCACACTTCCTGACGAATCGCCAGACTGTAGCGATTTGCATTCAGCCGTACGCGCAAGGCGTGTGTCCCATCAGGCGTGGCCAGCGCAAAGTTAATATGTTCGTTTTCGAAAGCCGATATCGCGAGTGCCAATCCAGCATAATGCTTGCTGCGTCGCTCGGTTATCCAATGCGCCGTTTGTGCCAGCGTTTCTTCCTGGGGCGGAACCACTTCACTCGCCAATAACGGAGCATTCGCACGAGAAAGCTGCAATGCCACCAGACCACCGGTGAATTGTTCGCTCAGCGTCAGGCTGTATTGCCGTTCTTGCAACGTGCGGGCGATTTGCGCGGGTAAGCCTTCCGTACCTTCAAAAATCATATTCTGCCCGGCAACCCGCTTAACTTCTGGCCACAGCGCCAGCATCGCTTCCCGTTGGGAATCCGGACCGGTCAGCTTCAGCTCAATAATCGGCATTGAGGAGCGATAGCCCATTGTTACTCCCGGAGGCAACGGGAGCGGATCCAGGCTCTGCGCCAGGTCGCTTTCAGAACGGCCAAATGTGGTTAATCGCAGGCATAACGGGGGTTGAGCCAAAGAGAAACGCTCACGCAAACGAGGCAGGATCTCATGCTCCACCATGACTTTGAATTCTGACGGTACACCCGGTGTAAAGAACATCAGGCAGCGGTTAAGCTTCAGGGCGAACCCACACGCGGTACCCACCGGATTATTGATAAACTCAGCGCTGGCTGGGAGTTCAGCCTGTTTGCGGTTGCTTGGCGCCATCACGCGGCCACGATCGCGGAAATATCGCTCCATCTCGGCCAGCCATGCTTCATGCAACACCAGCCCTTCGCCTTTTGCTGTTGCCGCTGCCAGCGCGCTCAAATCATCGCTGGTAGGTCCCAGACCGCCATTAACGATCAGTACATCGGCGTGTTCGCTACGCTCACGCAAAACGGCGACCAAATCGTTAAGATTGTCACCTACCGTGTTGCGGCGTGTTAGCGGTAAACCCTGATTAAAGAAAAAATCGGCCAGCCAGGCGGCATTAGTGTCGACGATTTGTCCGTGCAACACTTCATCCCCGGTGGATAGCATCTCCACGTTTAACATCGTGTTCTCCTGCTTTTATGATGAAAACACTATAACGCATGGAGGGGGGAAGGCGCGACTGAACGCCGCGCCAGAAATGTTAGAAGCTGGCGTTAACCCCAACGTACGGGCCATCAGCAATCGCGTTATCACGGTTGCCGTCTTTGCCTGCAAGGTTTAGGTAACGATAACCGGCTTCGATGCTCAGCGGACGCATAATGGTCAGACGCGCGCCGGCATTCGCTTCTTCATAGCTGTCGATACCGCTGGAAAGTGAATCAGGAGAGTAATAATACTCACCAAACAGACGGAAGCTATCGCCAATTGGCCATTGTAAACCACCACCGACAGCAGCAGCATAACCTTCATCGCCATCGTTTGGATTGGTATAAACACCTTTACCACCAACGGTCGCCATCAGCGGCCCCAGTGGGATATTCAGACCAAGGCCCAGCCCGGCAACATCACCGTCATCATCGTTATGCATCCAGTTACCACTGACAGCCAGACCGGTGGTCTCAGTACCTATACCAAATCCAAGGTTGGTGTAATCTTCGCCAGCCTGACCATTAATGCTAATCGCGTTCGCCGACGCGGAAACAAACAGCATTCCGGCAAAACCCAACAGTAAACTTTTTTTCATTTTCTATCCTTTCCAGCAAGAATCAAAACATAGCCCCAAAACCGATGAATTGTACTGTCAGATGGCGAGGAATCAATGAGCTAAAAAAGCGATGCAATGACATATTGTAACTAAATACTACTCACAAGATTTATTTAAGGTTAAATTCTTGTGCCAATTACACAGTTGGACGTCCCAGAACGTCATTTTCAACAAACATCCTGTTTTCCTTGCCAAAGCGCTCTTAATCACCGATGAAACATTTTTTCTGCCACCAGCAAAAGGTAAGATGCGTGCATGACGGAATTTTCTCTACTTCCCCAACAAGGACTCGAATGATGCGCCAAAGAACGATTGTATGCCCATTAATTCAAAACGATGGCTGTTATTTACTCTGCAAAATGGCTGATGACCGCGGTGTGTTTCCCGGCCAGTGGGCGCTTTCTGGCGGCGGTGTTGAACCAGGTGAACGTATTGAAGAAGCTCTGCGCCGTGAAGTGAGGGAAGAGCTGGGCGAACAACTGGTGTTATCAGAAATTACCCCCTGGACCTTCAGTGATGATATTCGCACTAAAACCTATGCTGATGGCAGTCAGGAAGAGATTTACATGATTTATCTTATCTTCGATTGTGTCGCGGCAAATCGTGAAGTGAAGATTAACGAAGAGTTCCAGGCATTCGCCTGGGTTAAACCAGAAGATCTCAGTGCCTACGATTTAAATATCGCCACACGTAAGACGTTGACCTTGAAGGGGTTACTTTAAGTTATCATTATAATAGCGACATAAATATTCCCCTCTTAATAGCGGCATTGCAGCCACCTGTCTACAGTAAGCAGCAGTGTCGCCAAGACAACATAATCCCCATAAAAGTTATTTACTATCAAATGTATATAGAGAGAATGTCGCTATTTTCTTGCCTCTCTCAAACCTTAAACTCTTAAGGATAAATTAACCTTCAGTCATTAACCTTTGTAGCCTGATCAAATAATTAACGACGCCCCTGTTTATCACTAAAAATAAAGCTTTGGTGGCGTTAAATGGCTTGAAGGAATAATGATGTCTGACTTTTTGCCTTTCTCTCGCCCGGCAATGGGTGCTGAAGAACTTGCCGCAGTGAAGGCAGTTCTGGACTCTGGGTGGATAACCACCGGCCCGAAAAATCAACAGCTGGAAGAAGCCTTCTGTCAGCTCACAGGAAATCAACACGCCGTCGCCATCTGCTCCGCCACGGCGGGTATGCACATCACGCTGATGGCATTGGGCGTAAGCGCAGGCGACGAGGTCATAACGCCGTCGATGACGTGGGTTTCTACCCTCAACATGATTGTCCTGCTGGGGGCAACGCCCGTCATGATCGACGTCGACCGCGATACGCTTATGGTCACACCTGAGCAAATTGAAGCCGCTATCACCCCACGAACCAAAGCCATTGTTCCGGTACATTACGCTGGCGCTCCCGCCGACCTCGACGCGATTTATGCCATTGGCGAACGTTATGGCATCCCGGTAATAGAAGATGCAGCCCATGCCGTAGGGACATTGTATAAGGGCCGTCATGTCGGTGCTCGCGGTACGGCAATCTTCTCGTTTCACGCTATTAAAAATATCACCTGTGCGGAAGGTGGACTGATCGTTACCGACGACAGCCAGCTCGCTCAGCGGCTTCGCAGCCTGAAGTTTCACGGTCTGGGCGTTGATGCTTTTGATCGACAAACCTACGGCCGGGCACCACAAGCCGAAGTGCTTGCACCTGGATACAAATACAACCTGACGGATATCAATGCCGCTATTGCGCTGGTACAGCTGAATAAGCTGGAGCAACTGAACTCACGCCGGGCGCAAATTGCCCAGCACTATCAACAAGCGCTGGCTGATACGCCATTTCAACCGCTGGGCCTGCCCCAATGGTCGCACGTTCATGCCTGGCACTTATTCATCATTCGAGTTGACGAAACGCGCTGCGGGCTGAGCAGAGATGCCCTGATGGAAGCGCTGAAGACCAAAGATATCGGCACCGGTCTGCATTTTCGTGCGGCCCATACGCAAAAATATTATCGCGAACGCTTCACTACCCTTTCGCTCCCAAATACTGAATGGAACAGCGCGCGCATCTGCTCGCTGCCGCTATTCCCTGACATGACCGACGCTGACACCCAGCGGGTCATCACGGCACTTCGCGAGATTGCAGGACAATAACCATGTTTGAAGCAGCCCCGATCAAAAAAGTCTCGGTAGTCATTCCCGTTTTTAATGAACAGGAAAGCCTGCCAGAGTTAATCAGACGCACCAGCGCCGCCTGTGAGAAATTGGGCAAAGACTATGAAATTCTGCTCATCGACGACGGCAGCAGCGACCGTTCCGCTCAGTTGATGATGGACGCCTCTCAGGCACCGAACAGCCATATTGTCTCTATTTTACTGAATCGTAATTACGGACAGCACTCGGCGATTATGGCCGGTTTCAGCCATGTCACCGGAGACTTGATCATCACGCTGGATGCCGATTTGCAAAACCCGCCGGAGGAGATCCCACGGTTGGTCGCCACCGCAGATGAAGGCTTCGATGTGGTAGGCACGGTACGCCAGAACCGTCAGGACAGCATATTTCGTAAGACCGCCTCACGAATGATCAACCATCTGATACAGCGCACCACCGGTAAAGCAATGGGTGATTACGGCTGCATGCTACGCGCCTATCGCCGTCACATCGTCGATGCCATGCTGCATTGCCAGGAGCGCAGCACCTTTATCCCTATTCTGGCCAACATTTTTGCCCGTCGCGCCACGGAGATCCCGGTACATCATGCAGAGCGTGAATTTGGTGACTCCAAATACAGCTTCATGCGTCTGATCAACCTGATGTATGACCTGGTAACTTGCCTTACCACAACACCGCTTCGCATGCTAAGCCTGTTGGGCAGCGTGATCGCCGCCACGGGCTTTACCTTATCAGTCCTGCTTGTTGTTCTGCGCCTGACGCTCGGCCCACAGTGGGCAGCGGAAGGGGTATTCATGCTGTTTGCCGTCCTGTTTACCTTTATCGGCGCACAGTTTATTGGCATGGGTTTACTCGGCGAATATATCGGTCGCATCTATAACGATGTCCGCGCCCGCCCCCGCTATTTTGTTCAACACGTTATTCGCCCACAAACCACGCAGTCAACCGAGGAAAACCGCGCATGAAAGCCGTCGTATTTGCCTATCACGATATGGGATGTCAGGGTGTCCAGGCCTTGTTGGATGCAGGTTATGAAATCGCTACCATTTTTACGCACACAGACAATCCGGGTGAAAAAGCGTTTTTTGGATCTGTTTCCCGCCTCGCGGCCAGCGCCGGTATTCCGGTTTACGCCCCCGACGAGGTTAATCATCCCCTGTGGGTTGAGCGCATTAGCCAGCTGGCGCCGGATGTTATCTTCTCATTCTACTATCGCCATTTACTGAGTGATGAGATCCTCAGTCTTGCCCCTAAGGGCGCATTTAATCTGCACGGCTCGCTGCTGCCGAAATACCGTGGTCGCGCCCCGCTGAACTGGGTATTGGTCAATGGCGAAACCGAAACCGGCGTCACGCTTCACCGCATGGTCAAACGCGCGGATGCCGGTGCCATTGTTGCCCAGCAGCGCGTTGCTATTTCACCAGATGATGTGGCGTTAACGCTGCACCATAAGCTGTGCCAGGCAGCGCGTCACCTGCTGGAAGAGGCGCTGCCCGCGATTAAAACAGGAGATTATGCAGAACTCCCCCAACAGGAAGCAGATGCTACCTGTTTTGGTCGCCGTACGCCGGAAGATAGCTTCCTCGACTGGTACAAAGCTGCCGCGGAGTTACATAACCAGGTCCGCGCCGTCAGCGATCCGTGGCCGGGCGCATTTAGCTATGTTGGCACACAAAAGTTCACCGTCTGGTCATCGCGCGTTTGCACAAACGACATTGCGGCCCAGCCGGGCACCGTCATCTCCGTGTCTCCTTTACTGATCGCCTGTGTCGATGGTGCACTGGAGATTATTACCGGACAAGCTGGCGATGGTATTGCAATGCAGGGTTCACAACTGGCGCAAGTTCTGGGTCTGGTGCCAGGTTCTCGCCTGAACAGCCAGTCAGTGACCACCAGCAAACGCCGGACTCGCGTACTGATCCTCGGCGTTAACGGCTTCATTGGTAACCATCTGACCGAGCGCCTGCTACAAGAAGATAATTACGAAGTGTATGGACTCGATATTGGCAGCGACGCCATTGGGCGTTTCCTGCAACATCCGCGATTCCATTTCGTCGAAGGTGATATCAGCATTCACTCCGAATGGATTGAATATCATGTGAAAAAATGCGACGTTGTGCTGCCGCTGGTGGCGATCGCAACGCCTATCGAATATACCCGCAACCCGCTGCGCGTATTTGAGCTCGATTTTGAAGAAAACCTGAAAATCATTCGTTACTGCGTGAAATACCGCAAGCGCATCATTTTCCCGTCAACCTCTGAAGTCTACGGCATGTGTACCGACAAAGTCTTTGATGAAGACAGTTCGAATCTGATCGTCGGTCCGGTCAATAAACCACGCTGGATCTACTCCGTATCCAAGCAGTTACTGGACCGTGTTATCTGGGCGTACGGCGAAAAAGAGGGATTGCGCTTCACCCTGTTCCGCCCGTTTAACTGGATGGGACCGCGTCTGGACAGCCTTAACGCCGCGCGTATCGGCAGCTCACGCGCCATTACACAGCTGATCCTCAACCTCGTGGAAGGTTCACCGATTAAGCTGATTGAAGGCGGTAAGCAAAAACGCTGCTTTACCGACATTCGCGATGGTATCGAAGCTCTGTACCGCATCATTGAAAACGAAGGCGGCCGCTGTGACGGTGAGATTATCAACATCGGTAATCCGCAGAACGAAGCAAGTATTCAGGAACTGGCAGAAATGCTGCTTTCCTGCTTTGAAAAACATCCGTTGCGTAACCACTTCCCGCCGTTTGCCGGTTTCCGTGACGTCGAAAGCAGCAGCTACTACGGTAAAGGTTATCAAGACGTTGAGCATCGTAAGCCTAACATTCGCAATGCAAAACGCTGCCTGAACTGGGAACCGACCATTGAGATGCAGGAAACGGTAGAAGAGACGCTGGACTTCTTCTTACGCAGTGTGGATATCACGGAACACACATCATGACCAAAGTAGGCTTGCGTATTGATGTCGATACATTCAGGGGGACGCGCGAAGGCGTGCCCCGCCTGCTGGAGACATTAAACCGACATAACGTTCGGGCAAGTTTTTTCTTTAGCGTTGGGCCTGACAACATGGGGCGCCATCTCTGGCGTCTTGTGAAGCCGCAATTTCTGTGGAAAATGCTGCGTTCAAACGCAGCATCGCTCTACGGATGGGATATTTTATTGGCGGGAACCGCATGGCCGGGAAAAGAGATTGGCCAGGCCAACGCGGCAATCATTGCACAAACCGCCCAGATTCATGAAACCGGTTTGCATGCCTGGGATCATCACGCCTGGCAGGCGCGAAGCGGAAACTGGAATGACAAACAGCTGATTGATGATATTTCGCAAGGCATCACCGCACTTGAAGCCATCATCAGTCAGCCAGTCTCCTGCTCTGCCGTTGCCGGATGGCGTGCCGACAACCGTGTCGTCCATGCCAAAGAAGCATTCCATCTGCGCTATAACAGTGACTGTCGGGGAACGTCGTTATTTCGTCCGGTGCTGGAATCCGGGAAAACGGGGACGCCACAAATTCCCGTCACCCTACCAACATGGGATGAGGTGGTTGGTCAGGAGGTCCAGGCGGTGGACTTCAACTCTTATATCCTCTCCCACATCCAGATGAGCAGAGGAACACCGGTGTACACCATTCATGCGGAAGTTGAAGGCATCGCCTTTCATCAGAATTTTGACGAGCTGCTTACTCGCGCCGCGGACATGGGGATGACATTCTGCCCGCTTGGCGAGCTGTTACCTGACGACATCAGTACACTGCCGTTAGGACAGATCGTACGTGGAAAAATACCCGGCAGAGAGGGATGGCTCGGCTGCCAACAACCGTTGAGTGTGACACAATGAAATCTGCTGCCCGCTACACTCTGGCATTTATCGCTTTAATCGCACTGTATTTTATTTTACCTATCAACAGCCGTATGCTCTGGCAGCCTGATGAAACGCGCTATGCTGAAATCAGCCGGGAAATGCTCAACTCTGGTGACTGGATCGTTCCACACTTTTTAGGGCTGCGTTATTTTGAAAAACCAATTGCCGGATACTGGTTGAACAGCATCGGACAATGGTTGTTTGGCGCCAATAATTTTGGCGTCAGAGCGGGGGCTATTTTTGCCACTTTGTTGACGGCGCTACTGGTAGCCTGGCTTGCCATGCGACTGTGGCAGGATAAGCGTACCGCCGTACTCTCCTCCGCTATCTTTTTAACGTTTTTTTCGGTTTACAGCATCGGCACCTACGCGGTACTTGATCCCATCATTGCGCTTTGGCTGATGGCGGGCATGTGCTGTTTTTGGGAAGGCATGCAGGCCACCACCAGAACACGCAAAATCATCGCTTTTTTGCTGCTTGGTCTGACCTGCGGTATGGGTGTAATGACCAAAGGTTTTCTGGCACTCGCCGTCCCTGTGCTTAGCGTATTACCATGGGTTTTTGCACAAAAGCGTTGGAAAGACCTCATTCTCTACGGTCTGCTGGCGGTGATCGGCTGCATCGCGATCGTACTACCGTGGGGTATAGCGATTGCGCAACGCGAGCCGGATTTCTGGCATTACTTCTTCTGGGTTGAACATATTCAGCGCTTTGCGCAGGATGATGCCCAGCATAAGGCTCCTATCTGGTACTACATCCCGATATTTGTGGCAGGCACATTACCGTGGCTCGGGCTACTCCCCGGCGCGCTGCGTACGGGCTGGCGTGAGCGGGATGTTCCGCGCAGTGCTCTGTACCTGTTAAGCTGGATTATTATGCCAATCCTGTTTTTCAGCATCGCGAAAGGAAAACTGCCGACCTATATTCTTTCCTGCTTCGCGCCGCTGGCGATATTAACGGCGCGCTTCGGCCTGCAGGCTGCGGAAAAAGGCTCGACCGCGCTGCGCGTGAATGGTTGGATCAACGTGCTGTTCGGCATCGTCGGCATCGTCGCCACGTTTATTGTTTCCACGCTGGGTCCATTGAAGACGCCAGTCTGGTCGCATATCGAAACGTATAAGGTTTTTTGTGCCTGGGGCATCTTTATCATCTGGACGCTTTTTGGCTGGTATACGCTAAATAACCGCAAGAAGAACTGGAAATTCGCAGCACTATGCCCATTAGGGCTGGCGCTGTTATTTGGCTTCTCCATTCCTGACCGGGTGATGGAATCTAAACAGCCGCAGTTTTTTGTCGAGATGACCAAAGAATCGCTGGAGCCGAGCCGTTATATTCTCACCGACAGCGTTGGCGTCGCTGCGGGACTGGCCTGGAGCCTGAAGCGCGACGACATCATGATGTACGGACAAACGGGCGAGTTAAAATATGGCCTCAACTACCCGGATGCCCAGGGTCGCTTTGTCAGCCGGGAAGGCTTTGCCGACTGGTTAGCGCAACATCGACAGCAAGGAAACATTACGCTCGTGCTCTCGATTGATAAGAATGAAGATATTAATCAACTTGCCATCCCTCCCGCTGACTACATTGATAATCAGGGGCGTCTGGTCCTGATTCAGTATCGGCCCAAATGATCTGGATAGCCTTAGTCCTCGCCAGCCTACTCAGCGTCTGCGGCCAGCTATGCCAGAAGCAGGCGACCCGACCGGTGTCTGTTCGTGCGCGAAAACGCTACATTACGCAATGGATTGGGCTTGCTCTGGCAAGCCTCGGCCTGGCCATGCTGCTATGGCTGGCGGTTTTACAAAACATTCCTGTCGGTATTGCCTATCCCATGCTGAGCCTTAACTTTGTCTGGGTTACTCTCGCCGCATGGAAAATCTGGCGCGAACCCGTAACAACCCGCCACTGGCTGGGCGTTGGGCTGATCATTACCGGCATATTTATTCTTGGGAGTGCAGTGTAATGGGCGTGTTTTGGGGATTATGTAGCGTGATGATCACCTCCATCGCCCAGTTGAGCCTCGGCTTTGCGATGGATAATCTGCCGCCAATGCTGCAGCCGCTGGCGTTCATCTCTGCCGTATTCTCTGTCAGTATCGGAGCGTTTGCTTTATATGCCGGATTGACAGGGTATTTACTGTCAGTGATTTGCTGGCATAAAGCCCTACACCAACTCGCGCTGAGCAAAGCCTATGCCCTACTCAGCCTGAGCTATGTGCTGGTGTGGGTTGCCTCAATGATCCTGCCCGGCTGGCAGGGAACATTTTCAGTGAAAGCGCTGGCAGGGGTACTGTGCATCATGGCAGGGCTAATGACGATTTTTCTGCCTTCACGCAAACACCAACCCTGAGATTACTTATCTTCAGACTGTCGTAACAGACGTTCCCATTCATCACAGATGTACTGTCTGGCATCAATTACCTTAATGACCCGGGATTTATCGCGGTTAATACAATACTGTGCATCCTTCAGCGGTGAAAGGAGATCGCCGGGCTTAACCCGCTCGGAAGATTGCGCCTCAGCAAGCATCTTTAGCGAACCACCGCTATCGCAAAGTACGATATAGAGCTTCCCTGCTTTTTTGTGACAGCAAGACTTCTTCACATGCCATTCCATAGCGCACCTTTTGTTAATAAATTTCACAATAGGTTACACTTTAGCAGGTAAACAAAAAGACAATAGCTGCGGAATGACAAAAACGAGAAATACTGTTAATGTTTTCTTAATGTTAATGATGAAGCGCTTACCCAATCCAATAACGCACGGCGCGAAATTTTAATTCCTCCAGCTTTGAGCTCGGGCGGCAATGTTAGCCAACATACCGGCTGCTGAAAGCGGGCCAGCTTATCTTTTACCCACACTGCGAGATTAGTTTCTCCAACATTAGCGTCATACTCAATGACCGCCACCGGGCGATGGCCAAACTCTTTGTCTTCTATCGGCACAATAAAGGCTTGTAGAACATGCGGATGCGCTGCAATCACGCGTTCCACTTCTTCCGGCTGTATACCTTCCCCGCCGCTAAAAAACAGATTATCCATACGACCGACAATCGTTAACTTGCCGTCCTTTAGCATGCCGCGATCGCGGGTTGCAAACCAGCCTTCCGCGTTCACTAAAGGAATAAGCTGTCCGTTACGCCAGTAACCTTGCGCCATGCTGGCAGCCCGTAGCCAGACTTCATCATCAACGATTCTGACTTCTCTGCCTGCCAGAGGGGAACCCACATCTGCCAGACCATCCGCCTCTTTCGCACAGACCGTAGAAGCAAACTCCGTTAATCCGTAACCGCACCAGCAACGAATCCCTTGCTCGCGCGCTTGCTCCGTCAATTCAACAGGAATTGCAGCGCCGCCCAGCAGTACCGCTTTGAGCGTGACTGGCGTGTTGTTGACCAGCAAGCGCCACAGCTGCGTGGGCACCAGTGAAGCGTGGGTACATCCAGCCAGCATTTGCTCCAGCGGCTGCTTGTCGCGCACGGTCATTCGCGCTCCGGCGAACAACCAGCGCCACAAAATACCCTGGCCGGAAACATGAAACAGCGGCAGCGAGAGCAGCCAGTCATCCTCAGCACCAAACGGCATTAATGACAGGACGCCCTGCGCGCTTGCCAGATGCGCCTGACAGGTATGAACAGCCGCTTTTGGCAATCCGGTAGAACCTGAAGTTAACGTCATCGTGCTCAAACGTTCAGGCAACCACGCTGCGGCGTGATCGCCTGGCAATGGCTGCATCTGCAACGGGCTGAGTTCCGGAAGTGCGATAGCGGCCTCCAGATCCAGCGCAAAACGTAGCGTTAAGTCCGGGATCAGCGCATCAAGCAGCGGCTGAGGCAACTGTGGGTTCACAGGTAAAACCCGCGCCCCACATTGCAGCAGCGCGAGCCAGGCCAGCAAAGCGCGCGGATGATTCCACGCGCGAAGCAGAACACCATCGCCCTCTTCCACGCCCTGAGCGGCAAAACCGCAGGCCAGGTGATCTACACGTGTGCAGAGAGCGCTCCAGCTTAATACCTCATCGTTGAGGCGTAAGGCTGGCACCTTCGCACGAACCTGTCGCCAGTGACGCCACGGCCAGTCACCCGGTTGTACCAAGCCCGATAAGCTCACGCTATCGGACCTTTCCTGCTGGGTCATAGCAGACGTTCCAGCGCATCAACGTCGATACACGGCAACGTGCTACCCGGCCAGGTGCGAACCTGCTGGCACTGCATCAGGCTCAGGGTATCCAGACCCGGAATGGTCTGCGGCGTTAACCATGCGGCAATTCGCGCCAGCTGGGTTAAGCCCAGACTCGACTCGATTGACGAACTGATAACGGCAGTAAGACCAAGCGCATGTGCCGCAGCCACCTGTTCACGGACTTTATCGAGACTGCCGGTCAGCGTAGGTTTGATAACAACGGCCTTGACGCCTTCTTCGGCTTCGAAGGTGAAATCCGCTTCACGCAGGCTTTCATCCCAGGCGATGGCAATGCCGGTTTCACGCGCGAAGGCACGGGAGTCGTCGCGGGTTTTGCACGGTTCTTCGAGGAAGGCAATGCGTCCGCGATACTCCGGATTAACGTATTTCGCGAACTGCTGAGCTTTCAACGGCGTCCAGGCCCGGTTGGCGTCAAGTCGCAAATGCAGCTCCGGGATCGCCTCAAGCAGCAGATTGGCTACCATGCCGTCGCGGACCGCTTCATACAGACCGACCTTGATCTTCGCCACTTTTTCGCCCGGCATGTCCGCCAGTTGTAGCACCAGATCGTCAGGATCGCCCGTGCACAGCGGCGCAGCACGATAGTCCGCGTCCTGTGGCAATACGCCAGTCAGTTCGGCCAGCGCACAGCTTACGCCAAAGGCGACCGAAGGCAGTTGCGGTAAGGAGTCATCCCCTTGCAGCCAGCCTTTCACCCAGGCCAGCAGCTCGGTTTGCGCCTCTTCCCAGCTTTCCTGACTGAAGCCCGGCAGCGGGGAGATCTCTCCCCACCCTTCGCGCTCACCGTCACGAAGACAAACGTACAACCCGTCACGCGTTTTTAACCGCCTGTCGCGCAGAATCACCCCCGCGTCCATGGGGATCTGCCAGCGGTATACCTGCGCGCTACGCATTACGGATTCCGTTTGAATTTGCTGAAATCAGGCTGACGTTTCTGGTTAAAGGCGTTACGGCCTTCCTGACCTTCTTCCGTCATGTAGAACAGCATAGTGGCGTTACCAGCCAGCTCCTGCAGACCTGCCTGACCATCACAGTCGGCGTTCAGTGCGGCTTTCAGGCAGCGCAGCGCCATTGGGCTGTTTTGCAGCATTTCGCGACACCAGCGTACGGTCTCTTTTTCCAGATCCGCCAGCGGAACCACGGTGTTGACCAGGCCCATATCCAGCGCCTGTTTCGCATCGTACTGACGGCACAGGAACCAGATTTCACGCGCTTTTTTCTGACCGACGATGCGCGCCATGTAGGAAGCGCCCCAACCGCCGTCGAAGGAACCGACTTTCGGACCGGTCTGACCGAAGATGGCGTTTTCAGCCGCAATGGTCAGGTCACACATCATGTGCAGCACATGGCCGCCGCCAATGGAGAAACCTGCAACCATCGCTACTACCGGTTTCGGACAGGTACGAATCTGGCGCTGGAAGTCCAGTACGTTCAGGTGATGCACACCGGAGTCATCCTGATATCCGCCGTAGTCACCACGTACTTTCTGATCGCCGCCTGCGCAGAACGCTTTGTCGCCAGCA
Source organism: Citrobacter sp. C13 (assembly GCF_014596815.2). NCBI lineage: Bacteria > Pseudomonadati > Pseudomonadota > Gammaproteobacteria > Enterobacterales > Enterobacteriaceae > Citrobacter > Citrobacter sp. C13. The sequence goes on along the minus strand of NZ_CP115024.1, from coordinate 1,579,518 downwards.
CCGGTCAGAATAATTACGCCGATGTTGTCATCATAGCGAGCATCCGCCAGCGCCTGGATCATCTCTTTCACGGTGACCGGACGGAAGGCATTGCGTACCTGCGGACGATTAATGGTGATTTTTGCGATACCGTCGGTGGATTTCTCGTAAAGAATGTCGGTATAGCCTTCAGAGCAATCGTGCCATTCTACCGGTGCGTAAAGCATTGTTTCATCAGGATAGATCATAAAATGTCCTATAGTCAGCGACGCAGAATCTGAGCCAGACAGTCCACTACGCCCGCGGGGTTGTCCCGATGCGCGTTGTGTCCGGCATTACGAATCACATGGTTTGGTACTGATATTTCCGCCGCCAGAGCGCGGAATTTATCGTCACGTTCACCACATAAATAATAAAACGGAAATGTGCGCATCGTGAGTTGCGCACGTAAATCAGGTTGTACGGCAAGCGAGGTGGCCTCCAGCATTGCCGCCAGCGTTTGCCCATTATTCTGGCTACGCAGAGCGACCAGCGCCTCTCTTTGTGCCGCGTTCAGCGAGGAAAAAACGGGCTGTTGATACCAGTCATTAAACACCTCACGTAGCGGCTCTGCGCGAAAACGCGCAGCCCAGCGGCCATCCGAGAGACGACGCTGAATGCGCGCTTCTTCGCTTTGCAAGCCGGGATGTCCACCCTCAACCACCAGACCACAAAGCCCGGGCATCTCCTGACAGGCCGCCATCATCGCGACTCTGCCGCCAAGAGAGTATCCCACCAGCCAGCAGTTAAGTATGTTGTAACTAAGTAGAGTATTACGCAGCAAAACGCTGACATCATCAAACCCGCTCACGCTGATGTCAGCGGAGCCACCGTGTCCCGGCAGGTCGATGTATAGCCGCGAATAATCCTGAAACGCTTCGCCGACCGTCTGCCATTCCTGACAATCACCAGAGAAACCGTGCAGGAAAACCAGCCAGGGAAACCCCGTCTGCCCCTCTTTCGCCTGCGCATGCAGGATCATAGGTGACTTACCTTCGCCAGCAGTTGCTGCAAGGTTTGCGCCCCGTCAGTTTCGTTCACCACCAGCTCAATCACCGTGGCCGCAGGTGTACGCCACGCGTTAGTCAACGCGCTCTCCAGCTGCTCCCAGTTTTCCGGGCGCTGGTATTTAAGGTTAAACATGGCGGCAGCATGCTCGAAATGTACGTTCTGCGGCATCAGATAGAACCGTTCGCGTTCGCTGGCTGGCGTCGGCAGCAGGGAAAAAATCTGCCCGCCGTTATTATTGACCACTATCAGGACAAACGGTGCAGAAACCTGGCGCAATAACGCCAGCGCATTCAGGTCATACAATGCAGATAAATCGCCAACAATCGCCAGCGTCGATTTCGCGCTGGCACGCTGTACACCAGCTGCTGTTGACAGCAGGCCGTCAATACCGCTCGCGCCACGGTTGCTATAGACCGGGTAACCAGCCGGAAGCTGCGACAGCGCATCAATCAGGCGCACCACCAGACTGTTACCCACGAACAGCTGGCCCTGCTCCGGCAAGTAGTCGCGGATACGGTGGGCTAGTTGCGCTTCACCAAACGCCTCACGACGGGCTTCTACCGCCTGCCAGGCCTGTTGCGCCAGACGAGGGATCTCAATACACCAGGGCTGACGTTTCTCCGCCGGATGTAGCTCCAGCCAGTCGCCAACTTTCGCTACCAACCTGCGGCCGCGATGATGGGCCGGATCGAGGCGGCCTTCGATATTATCGACAATCCAGTATTCCTGCGGATCGCAGCTGGCCTGCCATTGCAGCAGACGTTTTCCGGTCAGGCTGCTACCAAGCTGCACCACAATCTGCGCCTGCTGCAATTCAGCTACAGCTTTCGCATTTCCCAGCCACAGGTCGGCGCACGGCAGCGGTTGTCCGGTTTGCGACAGAACATCGCCAATCAGCGGCCAGCCTAATGTCTGCGCCCACTGCGCAACCTTCTTACCTTCTTCCGCGCTCATGCGACCGGCAATGACTACGCCGCGTTTTTGTCGCCAGAAAAACCAGTCGCGCTGTTTGTCGCTTTCCAGCCGACGCGCTTCTCGCAGCCAGGGTTTATCGTCCTGCCACCAGTCGCCGAGGCGCTGCTGCCAGGCAATCCCCGTTTCGTCCATATCGCCATACAGCGGTTCCGCAAACGGGCAATTGATATGAACCGCCCCGCTATGCAGGGCAGCTAATGCATTATCAATAGTGGATACCAGCCAGCTTGCCGGAATGTCCTGAGTCGGACGCGGTAAAGAGAGCGTTTGCGATGGATGCGAGGCAAACATTCCGGCCTGACGAATCGCCTGGTTCGCGCCACAGTCGATAAGCTCTGGCGGTCGGTCTGCCGTAAGTAAAATCAGTTTTTCACCGGTCAGGCCCGCTTCAATCAACGCGGGATATAAATTCGCCACCGCGGTACCGGACGTCACAATCACGGCGACAGGCTGCCGGCTGACTTTTGCCAGACCTAAAGCCAGATGCCCAAGACCGCGCTCGTCAAAATGGGTGTGGTGGATGAATGCGGGGTTTTCCGCTGCCGCCAGCGTCAACGGTGTAGAACGAGAGCCAGGGGCAATGCAGACATGCCTGACGCCGTGGCGAGTGAGAGCTTCCAGAATGACCGCCGCCCAGCGTCGGTTAAATGCGCTTACTGACATGAGATTGTCCGGTATCAATATTGCGACACAGTATAGAGAATCGAATAAATGGATTTTTGATATGAATCGGAAATATACACGAAATCACTATCCTTCCATCTGTAATAAAGTACGTAACCCTGCAGCTTTATTGTCTATTTCTTGCCATTCCTGCTCAGGATCTGAGCCACGTACAATCCCTGCCCCGGCATACAGGCGTACCACGTTTGCGCTAATTTTCGCCGAACGCAATGACACACAAAACTCGCTTTGGCGCAAAGAAAGATAACCCGCTGAACCGGCATACCACTCGCGTTCAAAGGGTTCATTTTGTTGGATGAACTCACGCGCCAGCTCACGCGGAATACCGGCAACGGCCGCCGTGGGCTGGAGCTGCATCAGGCAAAGCGTATCGTCGGCCTGATTCAGTTCCGTCCAGATGCAACGGCGCAGGTGCTGCACTTTACGCAGCCTGAGCACCTGCGGTGGCAGCACATCGAGAGTTTGCGTACAGCCTTGTAGCCGCTGGCAAATATCTTCGACCACCAGCATATTCTCGCGCTGGTTTTTGTCATCTTTCATTAGCCAGTCGCCCAATTGCCAGGCCCGATGATCCTCAGGGTGATTGGCCACAGTTCCGGCCAGCGCCTCGGTGCGCAGCGCCGTATCACGTCGTCGATACAGACGTTCAGGAGAAGAGCCAAGAAAAGCGGTGTCGGCGGAGAATGCCATAAAGAAATGGTAGCAGTTCAGATTTAAGCGACGGCTGGAAGCCATCACGGCAGCGGCATTAACCGACTGAGAAAACTGTAAATCGGTCGCCCGCGCCAGCACGACCTTATCGAGGTCTTCTCCTGCGATCGTTTGAGTAGCGAGTTTTATCAGGTCTATCCAGCCAGCTTTCTCCGGCCAGTGCTGTTCTCCCGTCAAATTCAAACGCAATGCAGGGAGCGGTTTTACGGGAGCAAGCGATGAGATGAAGGCGATCGCTTGTGCAGCGTCTTCACGTAGCGACACGTCGCTATAGAGATGTAAGCGTAAGCTCGCCACTCCGGCACAACGTCGCCACTCCAGCCGCGGCAGCAGTAAATTGCCACGCTGAGGCTCAAAGGCATTCAGGCCCCAGATACGCAGGTCGGGATGATTATCATGCTGATGTAAAAATTGCTGGGCTGATTCCAGCGAGGAAAATGCGGCGACGGCCCCTAATACGGCGGCTTCTTCATCGCCGTTACGCTGCTGCCAGTAAAACTGGGGCCAGACGGGTTGACTGGCCAGCCATCCTAAAGCGTCAAACGCATCATTCAGTGGGAAAGGTATATCGTAAATACGAATTCCAGGTGCTGCTGGCATCTCTTGCGATAAATGACGCATCAGACTTTCCAGCGCAGTAGTGATTGAATGCACGCGGACCTCTCCCTGTTAAAAACCTCTCATTATACGGGGTACTGAGCAGAAAAAGCAGTACCCCCAGTTAGGGAGTACGTACAAATGCGATGACAGAACGGAATTTATCGCCGCGCTAACAATAATCCCATCACTAAACCGACTGTGGCGCCAACGCCGATTCCGCGCCAGGGTTTTTCGTGCACATAGTCATCCGCCCGACAAACGGCTTTTTTCGCACGGTAATAGTAGCTATCAGAAGCATGGCTGACGCGATTTCTCACCTCTTCTAACGCCCGCTCTGCCCGCGCTTTTAACTCAAGGTATTTTTGATCTGCTGGGTCGCCAGAAGAACGCAGCACCTCTTCCAGCGTTTCGCTTAATAATTCCAGATCATCATCGATACGTGATTCATAAGAATGAAAAGACATTATATTCTCCCTTTCTATTGACGTACCCGCTAACTATAGACAACCTGGACTGATTGCGCCTGTTTACGCCTGATGTGCTTCCCGCGCCATTCCGACGTGTGGAATACCATCTTCGTCATAGATATCCGTCACCGGAACAAAGCCAAAGCGCGCATAGAACGATTGCAGATGCGCCTGCGCGCCCAGATACAACGCCTTGTGTGGCCAGTGTTGCACGCAGGATGCCAGCGTCTGGGCCATTAGCTGTTGCCCCAGTTTTTCACCACGCAGCGCTTCGCTTACAATCACCCGACCAATCACTACCGGCTCCAGCTCGTCATCGCTTTTCAGAATCCTCGCATACGCCACCAGCTCATCGTTATGCCAGCCCAGAATATGCCGATTCTCTCCGGCCAGGTCATCGCCATCCACATCCTGGTACGGACACTGTTGCTCAACTACAAACACCGCGCATCGTAGCTGAAGTAGTGCGTACAGTTGTTGGGTACTCAGCTTTGCATGGTGGAGATCTTGCCAGTGAATCATTGTCTGCCCCTATGTTGTGATAACCTGAACACCCTGCCTTATTGATGGCGAAAAGTGTAACGCAAAGATGGAATTACTATTTTTAGGCACGTCTGCGGGAGTCCCCACGCGCTCACGCAATGTAACGGCAATTTTACTGAATCTGCAACACCCGACTCAGGCGGGGCTGTGGCTTTTTGATTGCGGCGAAGGGACGCAGCATCAGATGCTCACCACGCCTTTCAATCCAGGAAAACTCGATCGTATTTTTATCAGCCATCTGCACGGCGATCACCTGTTTGGTTTACCGGGGCTACTGTGCAGTCGCTCAATGGCCGGCAATGTCCAGCCTCTGACGCTCTACGGGCCAAAAGGGTTGCGAGAGTTTACCGAAACCGCATTGCGTCTGAGCGGCTCCTGGACCGATTATCCGCTGGATATTGTGGAAATTACCGCGGGTGAGATTGTGGATGACGGCCTGCGAAAAGTAACGGCGTACCCGCTGGCGCATCCGCTGGAATGCTACGGTTTTCGCATTCAAGAGCACGATAAACCGGGTGCGCTTGACGCCAATGCCCTGAAGGCGGCAGACGTTAAAGCGGGCCCGTGGTTTCAGGATTTGAAAGCCGGAAAAACCATCGTGCTGGAGGATGGTCGAGCGATTAACGGTGCCGATTTTCTTTCCCCGCCCACCAGGGGAAAATCAGTCGCTATTTTCGGTGACACAGGACCCTGCGCGTCCGCCATTGAACTGGCTCGAGGTGTAGATGTCATGGTACACGAAACCACGCTGGACGCGTCAATGGAGGAAAAAGCAAACAGTCGCGGGCACAGCTCGACCCGACAAGCCGCAAAGCTGGCGCTTGAGGCCGGAGTGGGACGCCTGATAATGACCCACGTGAGCTCACGCTACGATGAAAAAGGCTGTCTGCGGTTACTCGAAGAGTGCAAAGCAATATTTCCAGACACGGAACTGGCTCACGATTTCACCATTTTCACCGTTTAATGCTCTATTTTTCCGCCTCAGTGCCGATAACAGTAGAAAGGCTGGCTTTCACACTGAGGACAGGATGAACAATTTCCAGAAAGATATTGATGACAGGACAAACCTAACCCTGTCTAACCGTTTTGAACTGCTGCTGTTTCGCCTCGGCAAATCCGTCGAGGAGCAGAAATCAGAGCTGTTTGGCATCAACGTATTCAAGCTACGTGAAATCGTGCCGATGCCGACCTTTACGCGTCCGGCGGGTATGAAGGCCCCGTTACTGGGTATGGTTAATATTCGCGATCAGGTGATCCCGGTGATTGACCTGCCCGCCGTTGCGGGCTGTAAGCCAGAGACCGGACTCAACATCCTGTTGATCACAGAATATGCCCGCAGCGTCCAGGCGTTTGCTGTGGAGTCAGTGGAAAACATTATGCGCCTGGACTGGCAACAGGTGCATACCGCTGAGAAAGCCGTCAATGGTCGCTATATCACCAGTATCGCTTGCCTGGACGACAACAAAGAGACCAACAATCTGGCGCTGGTGCTCGACGTTGAGCAGATCCTGTACGACATCGTACCGGCGAACCACGACCTGCGCGCAACCGATCTTAAAACCAATAAATTCAACATCACGCCGGGTGCGGTGGCGATTGTGGCTGATGATTCCAAAGTGGCCCGCGCCATGCTGGAAAAAGGGCTTAACGCCATGGAGATCCCGCATCTGATGCATGTAACAGGTCAGGATGCGTGGGAAAAAATACAGCAGCTTTCCGCAGAAGCGCAGGCGGAGGGCAAGCCAATCAGTGAGAAGATCGCCCTGGTGCTCACCGATCTCGAAATGCCGGAGATGGACGGTTTTACGCTTACCCGTAAGATAAAAACCGACGAACGTCTGAAGAAAATCCCGGTCGTTATCCACTCTTCGCTTTCCGGTAGCGCGAACGAAGATCACGTTCGCCGAGTAAAAGCGGATGGCTACGTGGCCAAATTCGAAGTCAATGAGCTTTCTTCAGTGATCCAGGAAGTGATGGATCGCACAGCGAAAGGCATCAGCGGTCCGCTGGTGAGCCGTCAGCTATTAAACTGACCGTATTTCACGCATAAAAAAACCCGCCAAGGCGGGTTTTTTCGTTTCTGCATTTCGTTTACATCAGCGGAGTCGCTAACTGCACAATGCTGATCAGCGGTTGTGGGTAAATACCCAGCACCAGAACCAGCAGGGCAGAAATCAGCACTACGATACCGCCCGCGCTGTACTGCCAGTTAGACGGCGCATCACGGTTCAGCTGTTGCGGTGCGCTCAGGTACAGGCTCACGGCAACGCGCAGGTAGTAGTACAAACCAATCGCGGAACCGACCACCACAGCGGCAACCAGCCACCACAGGTTAGCCTGCACACCGACGGCCAGTACGTAGAACTTACCGATAAAGCCCAGCGTCATCGGGATACCTGCCAGAGACAGCATCATCACCGTCATCACTGCCGCGAGGATCGGACGATGCCAGAACAGACCACGGTAGGAGAACAGAGAGTCCGCATCCGGGCCGCGGTACGGGCTGGACATCAGGCTGACCACACCGAACGCGCCGAGGCTGCTGAACAGGTAACCGGCCAGGTAAACGCCAACCGCTTCCATCGACATCTCGCCGCTCTGCAGAGCAATCAGCGCCACCAGCAGGTAACCGAGGTGAGAGATAGAAGAGTAACCGAGCAGACGTTTAATATTGGTCTGGCTCAGCGCCATCAGGTTACCGAAGATGATGGAAGCAAAGGCAATTACGCCCAGTACGATACGTACCGCTTCGCTATCCCCTACCGGGGCGTACAGGAACAGACGCATCACCACGCCGAAGATAGCGATTTTACTCGCCGTCGCCAGGAAGGTGGAAACCGGAGCAGGAGCACCCTGGTATACGTCTGGGGTCCACAGGTGGAACGGAACCAGCGAGAGCTTAAAGCCGAGGCCAACAATCATCAGACCGAAGCCAGCCAGCAGCAGCGGTTCGTGCAGCATGCCGTCGCCGAGGCTCTTACCGAGTGCAACAAACGACAGATTTCCAGACTGCGCGTACACCAGCGCCATACCGAACAGCAGGAAGGAAGACGCTGCGGCAGACAGAATGGTGTATTTGATACTGGCTTCCAGCGAACGTTTCTGACGGAACGCATAGCCAACCAGACCAAACAGCGGCAGAGAGATCAGCTCAATACCAAGGAACAGCGCCGCCAGATGGTTAGCGTTAGCCAGCAGAATACCGCCAAGTGCGGCAATCAGCACCAACAGGTAGAACTCTTCCCGGTTGTCATCGTAGCCTTCCAGCCACGGGTAAGCGAAGGTACAGGTGGCAAGACTCGCCAGTAGCACCAGCCCGGTGTAGAGCATGGCGAAACCGTCAACCCGCATCAGCGGGGTGACGTCCATGGCGCCCGCCTGGCCAACAAACCAGAGCGAAACCAGCGCGGCGTTAAGCCCAATGACCGACAGCGTGGCATTGAGGAAGTGATTGCGTCGCCACGCAATGGAGAGCATCACAACCACCACCGTCAAGCCGACGATCAGCAGCGGTAGCAGCGCAATCAGGTGTTGTGGAGTTATTGTCATGGCGATTTACGGCCTTGTAGTAGTAACGGAATTAACAAACCACTGCTGGATGTTGCTCATCGCAGAATGCGAGGTATCCAGAATCGGCTGCGGATAGAAGCCAAGCAGTACCAGAAGCACGACCAGCAACAGGATGATAAACAGCTCACGCAGCGACATCCCTGGCAGTTCAACACTGGCAATCTGGCTCTTCGCTTTACCGAAGTAAGCGCGATGCAGCATCGCCAGCGAGTAAACAGAGGCAAACACCAGACCAAAAGTCGAGATCACGGTAATGACCGGAACCACCTGGTAGCTGCCGAACAGAATCATAAATTCGCCAACGAAGTTACCTGTACCCGGCATACCCAGCGTACACACTGCGAAGAACATCGACAGCGCAGGCAACCATTTCATTTTGCCCCACAGGCCGCCCATCATACGCATATCACGCGTGTGCAGACGTTCGTACAGCTGACCACACAGAATGAACAGACCGGCTGCGGACAGACCGTGCGCAATCATCTGGATAACAGCACCCTGGTACGCCAGCTGGCTGCCGGTGTAGATAGCAATCAGTACGAAGCCCATGTGCGATACGGAGGTGTAAGCGATCAGACGTTTGATATCGTACTGATTAAAGGCCATCCACGCGCCATAGAAGATACCGATAACGCCCAGCCACATTGCGATAGGTGCAAACTCCGCCGACGCGTTCGGGAACAGCGGCAGAGAGAAGCGCAGCAGACCGTAAGCCGCGGTTTTCAGCAAGATCCCCGCCAGGTCAACGGAACCTGCCGTCGGCGCCTGGGAGTGCGCATCCGGCAACCAGCCGTGCAGCGGAACCACCGGCATTTTCACCGCGAAGGCGATGAAGAAGCCCAGCATCAGCAGATATTCCACACCGTGGGACATCGGGGTATTCAGCAGCTCTTCATAGTTGAAGGTCCACACACCGGTCGCTTTATAGTGCACAAACACCAGCGCCAGGATGGCAATCAACATCACCAGACCACTCGCCTGGGTATAAATGAAGAACTTGGTCGCCGCCGTGATACGCGTTTTACCGTCAGAGGCTTTATGCCCCCACAACGCGATCAGGAAGTACATCGGCACCAGCATCATTTCCCAGAAGAAGAAGAACAGGAACATGTCGATGGCAAGGAACACGCCGATCACGCCGCCTAAGATCCACATCAGGTTCAGATGGAAAAAGCCCTGGTATTTTTCGATTTCATTCCAGGAGCAAAGTACCGCCAGAACACCGAGCAGACCGGTCAGCACTACCATCAGCAGCGACAGACCGTCGATAGCCAGATGAATAGAGATGCCAAAACGTGGGATCCACGGCAGAACAAATTCAGACTGCCACTGCGGAATGCCAGCGGATTGCGTCAGTGAATAGCCGCCCTGCAACCACAGTTGCAGGCCAAGCGCCAGCGTCAATCCCATGGTAATCAGCGCGATCCAGCGCGGCACCTTCACGCCAAAGCGTTCGGTCTGCCAGCACAGGAAGCCACCGATAAAGGGAATTAATATTAGCCAGGGTAGTAACATGGCGATCTTTATTCCTTGTTAAAGTCCCATCAGGACCTGATTTTCAACGAATTCTCAAAACAGAAAATTCACTTCGGATTGCGGCTTTTTTTGCCCGGTGGCGCGAACGCTTACCGGGCCTACAGATTCCCGTAGGTCGGATAAGCGCCAGCGCCATCCGACATCAACGCCACAATCCTCAAACTCAACGCAGTACCATCAACAGTGCCAGCACAACGACGGCGCCGATGCTCATTGATGCGACATACCAGCGCAGATAACCGTTCTCGCTCAACAGCAGGCCTTTACCTGCAAAGCGGGAAAGGATCGCCGGAATGTTCATCATTGAGTTGAGCGGATCGCGTTTCAGCAACCAGGCAACACCCAGGAATGGCTTGACGAACACTTTGTCGTACAGCCAGTCGAAGCCCCAGGCGTTATACCACCAGGTACCCAGCAGGCGGCCCGGCGCACTGTTCGCAATCGATGTCACCAGCGTGCGTTTACCCAGCCACAGCCATGCTGCGATCAGGATGCCCGCAATCGCTACGATACCGGAAGTAATTTCCAGCGTCATGACGCGACCATGCTCAAGCTCGGTCGTCGCAGGCAGTACACCCTGCAGCGGCGGCACAATCAGCGCGCCAACGAAGGTGGACAGGATCATCAGCACAATCAGCGGCAGATGATGGGTAATCCCCTTCCCTGCGTGAGCGTGAATTTGTTCTTTACCGTGGAACACGATGAAAATCATACGGAAGGTATACAGAGAGGTCATGAACGCACCAACCAGACCTGCAACCATCAGATTAATATGACCATTCGCCATTGCACCGGCCAGAATCTCATCCTTACTGAAGAAGCCAGCGGTAATCAGCGGCAGAGCTGACAGCGCCGCGCCACCGATCAGGAAGCAGAGATACACCAGCGGAATTGACTTACGCAGACCGCCCATCTTGAAGATGTTCTGTTCGTGGTGGCAAGCCAGGATAACCGAGCCGGATGCCAGGAACAGCAGCGCTTTAAAGAAGGCGTGCGTCATCAGGTGGAAAATCGCCGCATCCCACGCCTGTACGCCGAGAGCCAGGAACATATAACCAATCTGGCTCATGGTGGAGTACGCAAGAACGCGTTTGATGTCGGTCTGTACCAGCGCAGCAAAACCCGCCAGCACCAGAGTGATAGCACCGATAATCCCCACCAGGTGCAGGATTTCAGGCGTCATCAGGAACAGGCCGTGCGTACGAGCTATCAGGTAGACACCAGCGGTAACCATCGTCGCGGCGTGGATCAACGCGGAGACAGGCGTCGGGCCGGCCATCGCATCAGCAAGCCAGGTCTGCAACGGCAGCTGTGCAGATTTACCGACCGCACCGCCCAGCAGCATCAGGGTTGCCCACATCAGCATGTTGTTACCGTCTGCAAAGTGCGCAGGCGCCAGTTCCACCATTTCGCGGAAGTTCAGCGTGCCCAGCTCGTTGTAGAGGATGAACAGCGCGAACGCCAGGAATACGTCACCAACGCGGGTTACCACGAAGGCTTTCATTGCCGCAGCGCCATTCTTCGGATCGGTGTAGTAGAAACCAATCAGCAGATAGGAGCACAGGCCCACGCCTTCCCAGCCGAGGTACATCAGCAGCAGGTTATCCGCCAGTACCAGAACCACCATGCTGGCGATAAACAGGTTGGTGTAGGCGAAGAAACGAGAATAGCCCTCTTCTCCGCGCATATACCAGGAAGCGAACATGTGGATCAGGAAACCAACGCCGGTCACCACGGAGAGCATGGTCAGCGACAGGCCGTCCAGCACCAGGTTAAAACCGATGTTGAAGTCACCGACTGACATCCACGTCCACAGCGGCTGGCTGTAAGCCTGCTGACCATTGGCAAAGAAATCAACGCCAACAAACGCAGTCACCAGCGCGGCCAGGCCGATCGAACCGACACCCACGGTAGCGGACAGATTTTCTGACCAACGACCACGAGAAAACGCCAGTAATACAAAGCCAATAAATGGCAGAATAATGGTTAAGGCAAGCATGTTCATCCACGCATCTCACTTACTGAATCGATGTTCAGGTTCTGGCGACGGCGATGAAGTTGCAGCAACAGCGCAAGCCCAATGCTCGCTTCGGCAGCCGCAAGGCTGATGGCGAGAATATACATCACCTGACCATCGGTCTGGCCCCAGTAGCTTCCGGCGACCACAAAGGCCAGCGCGGAGGCGTTAATCATGATTTCCAGCCCGATCAGCATAAACAGCAGATTGCGGCGGATAACCAGACCGGTTAAGCCCAGCACGAATAAGATCGCAGCGAGGATCAGTCCATGTTGTAAGGGGATCATGCGTGCTCCTCCGTTTTTCTTTTCGCGCGGTCATCGGTGCGATTGCTCAGCACTTCACCAGAACGCTCTTCGCGCCCCACGTGGAAGGCAACAACCAGACCCGCCAGCAGCAGCATCGAAGCCAGTTCAACCGCCAGTACATACGGTCCGAACAGGGAAATACCGACCGCTTTCGCGCTAATTGGCGTACCGTCGATGCCCTGATCGTTAACGCCCAGAATGGCGTAAACAATAACCACCAGCATGATGGCCGACAGAATCGCCGGACCAATCCACACCTGCGGCTTCAGCCACTGACGTTCCTGTTCAATTTCAGAACCACCAAGGTTGAGCATCATCACCACGAATACGAACAGCACCATGATGGCACCCGCGTAGACGATAATTTCCAGCGCACCGGCAAAGTAAGCGCCTAACGAGAAGAACACCCCAGAAATCGCCAGCAGCGAAATAATCAGGTACAGCAACGCGTGTACCGGATTGGTGTGGGTGATCACCCGCAAGGTTGCGAGAATGGCTATCAGGCCACAGATATAAAAAGCGAACTCCATTGCCCCTCTCCTTACGGTAACAGGCTCTTGACGTCGATAGGCTTAGCTTCGTTCTCTGCTTCGCCCTTATCTTTGCCGTCGATTGCCATACCTGCCATCCGGTAGAAGTTATATTCCGGGTATTTGCCCGGACCGGAGATCAGCAGATCCTCTTTCTCGTAAACCAGGTCCTGGCGCTTGTACTCACCCAGCTCGAAATCTGGAGTCAGCTGAATAGCCGTTGTCGGACAGGCTTCTTCGCACAGACCGCAGAAAATGCAGCGTGAGAAGTTAATGCGGAAAAACTCCGGATACCAGCGACCGTCTTTGGTCTCTGCTTTTTGCAGAGAGATACAGCCTACCGGACACGCTACCGCACACAGGTTACAGGCAACGCAGCGCTCTTCACCGTCTGGATCACGAGTCAGAACGATACGACCACGAAAACGGGGCGGTAGATAGACCGGCTCTTCCGGATACATCTGCGTTTCGCGTTTCGCGAACGCATGCAGGCCGATCATCCAGATACTGCGTACCTGGGTGCCGAAACCTACGAACAATTCTTTTAAGGTCATGGTCTTTGTGTCCCTTATTGCGCCTGCCAGAGAATGACAGCCGCCGTTACCAGCAAGTTGACGAGCGTCAGCGGCAGACAGACTTTCCAGCCGAAGGACATTACCTGGTCATAACGAGGACGCGGTAACGACGCACGAATCAAAATGAACATCATCATGAAGAACGCGGTTTTCAGCGCGAACCAGACGAATGGCGGTAAGAACGGGCCATGCCAGCCACCGAAGAACAGGGTAACCATTAGTGCAGAAATGGTGACAATACCGATGTACTCACCCACGAAGAACAGACCGAATTTCATACCGGAATATTCAATGTGGTAACCGTCGGCCAGTTCCTGCTCGGCTTCTGGCTGGTCAAACGGGTGACGGTGACACACCGCCACGCCCGCGATGGCAAAGGTGACAAAACCAAAGAACTGCGGAATAACGTTCCAGATATCAGCCTGGTTGTTAACGATGTCGGTCATGTTAAATGAACCGGCCTGCGCCACCACGCCCATCAGGGAAAGTCCGAGGAACACTTCGTAGCTCAGCGTCTGCGCAGACGCACGCATCGCACCGAGCAGGGAGTATTTGTTGTTACTGGACCAGCCGGCGAACAGCACCGCGTATACCGCGAGGCCCGCCATCATCAGGAAGAACAGGATCCCGATATTCAGGTCGGCAACCACCCAGTTCGGGCTCACCGGCACGATGGCGAAAGCCAGCAGCAGCGAGGTGAAGGCGATCATCGGTGCCAAAGTAAAGATGACGCGATCCGAGAATTTCGGGATCCAGTCTTCTTTAAAGAACATCTTGATCATGTCCGCAACCAGCTGGAGCGAACCGCCCCAGCCAACACGGTTCGGTCCGTAACGGTTCTGGAACAGACCCAGCAGACGACGTTCGCCAAAGCTCATGAATGCCCCGCAGGTGACCACCACCAGCAGGATCACGACCGCTTTGAGAATGCTCAGCAGGATCTCAATCAGATCGGGTGTAATCCAACTCATTGTTGTGCCTCCTGCAGATCCTCAAGACGCGCACCTGCCAGAACCGGCGCGATGCCAGGCATACCCATCGGCAAACCAACCTGCCCTGCCGTTAATCCTTCAGCGATTTCAACCGGTAGCGTAACCGTGTTGCCATCGTAGCTGAAAGAAACGCGCGTACCGGCATTAACCCCCAACTTCGCGGCATCAGCCGGGTTGAGTTTGATGTACGGCTGCGGCATACGGGTCTGGAAGACCGGCGCACGCTGGGACATTTCGTCGCTGCCAAACAGATGGTAGTACGGCGCGATACGCCACTGACCATCCTGAGCCTGGAAGCTCGCCGGAACGGTAGTGAAGTAATCCATACCATTCGCAGAAGCTTCGATCAGGCGCACGCCCGGATCGCCATGACGCAGTTTTCCGCCCACTTCATCCTGGAACTTGTTCCACGCCTGTGGGGAGTTCCAGCCTGGAGCCCAGGCAAACGGAATTTGTGAACGCGGCGCAGACGGTTGGTTGTTCCCTTCCATAGAGAAGGCGAACATGGTGTCTTTGTCCTGCGGCTGGCGCGGTTCGTGTACGCTGATGTTGGCGCGCATTGCGGTACGACCACTGTAGCGGTGCGGTTCACGTGCCAGTTTCTGTCCACGGATACGGAAGGTTGCGTCCGGCGCGGCATCTTTGATACCCGCCAGTTGCGGCAGCTTCTCAACGACCGCATTGATAACGTGGTCGAGCTGCGTCCAGTCCACTTCACGGCTCTGCACGGTGCTGTGCAGCGAATGCAGCCAGCGCCAGCTTTCCAGCATGATAGTGTTGCTGTCGTAGTAGGACGGATCATAAACCTGGAAGAAACGCTGGGCGCGGCCTTCGTTGTTAATCACCGTACCATCGCTTTCGGCGAAGCTTGCGGCGGAAAGCACCAGATGAGCGTTTTCCATAATTGCCGTACGCTGATGGTCAATGACCAGTACCAGCGGTGCTTTCGCCAGCGCAGCGTTCACACGCGTTGCTGAAGCATGGCGATGCAGGTCATTCTCCAGCACCACAACGGCGTCAGCACGACCTGTTTCCAGCTCGGTCAGCGCATCGTCAAGGGAACCACCGCCAATCATACCCAGGCCCATGCTGTTAACAGAGCGAGCAATCATGGTGATGCCAACGTCTGCGCCACGGCCTTTCAGCGCCTTCGCCACGTTGGCAGCCGCCTGAATCACTTCGGCGCTACCAGCGTTGGTGCCGGAAATAATCAGTGGTTTCTTCGCCCCGGCCAGTGCCTGAACGATAACGTCAATTTTGTTCTGCAGGTCACGGTCGATACCGTCAACCGCCGGAGCGTTGTTATCCAGCGCATGAGCGATAGCGAAACCTAAACGCGCCTGATCTTCAACCGGTGCACGATAGGTCCAGGCGGCGATGTCATCCAGACGGGTGTTATCGACGTTGGTAACGAACAGCGGGTGCTTAGCACGCTGGCCGATGTTAAGGATTGCTGCGATCTGCCAGTCAGCCACTTTCTGTGCCGCCGCCATTTCACGCGCTTTACCTTTCACCGCCTGACGCACTGCCAGCGCAACGCGTGCGCCGGTCTGGGTGACATCTTCGCCCAGCACCAGAACCGCATCATAAGATTCGATTTCGCGCAGTGCCGGAGTATGAATCCCGCCGTCACGCAGCACGCTCAGTGCCAGTTGCAGACGTTCCTGCTCGCCCTGGGCGATACCGGTATAGAAGTTATCCGCACCCACCAGTTCACGCAGCGCGAAGTTACTTTCAACGCTGGCGCGCGGGGAGCCGATACCAATTACTTTCTTCGACTGACGCAGAATATCTGCCGCGCCCTGCATCGCCTGCTCGGCGTTCAGCGTGATCAGGTCATCGCCACGACGTTGTACCGGCTGACGTGGACGGTCTTTCAGGTTCACGTAACCATAGCCAAAACGACCACGGTCGCAGAGGAAGTAGTGGTTAACGGTACCGTTATAACGGTTTTCGATACGACGCAGTTCACCGTAGCGTTCACCCGGGCTGGTGTTACAGCCGATGGAACACTGCTGGCAGATGCTCGGCGCAAACTGCATGTCCCATTTACGGTTATAACGCTCGGAGTGCGTTTTATCAGTGAAGACGCCGGTCGGGCAAATTTCTACCAGGTTACCAGAGAACTCGCTTTCGAGCGTACCGTCTTCCGGGCGACCGAAGTAGACGTTGTCATGTGCGCCATAGACGCCCAGATCCGCGCCATCGGCGTAATCTTTGTAGTAACGTACGCAGCGATAGCAGGCGATGCAGCGGTTCATTTCGTGAGAGATGAACGGCCCCAGGTCCTGGTTACGGTGAGTACGCTTCGTGAAGCGGTAGCGACGGAAGCTGTGACCGGTCATGACGGTCATATCCTGCAGGTGGCAGTTACCGCCCTCTTCACAGACCGGACAGTCGTGCGGGTGGTTAGTCATCAACCACTCCACGACGCTTTCGCGGAACTGTTTCGCTTCTTCGTCATCAATAGAAATAAAGGTGCCTTCGGTGGCCGGTGTCATACAAGACATCACCAGGCGACCACGCGTGTCTTCCGCGTTTTGATATTGCTTCACCGCACACTGGCGGCAAGCACCGACGCTTCCCAGCGCCGGGTGCCAGCAAAAGTACGGAATATCAAGGCCGAGAGACAGACAAGCTTCCAGCAGGTTGTCCGCTCCGTTGACCTCATATTCTTTGCCGTCTACATGAATCGTAGCCATAGTCAGCATGCTTCCAGTTGGCTCGGTCAGTGACCAAGCGTTAATCGAATTTCTTATCGCGACGCAGGGCTAACCCTGTGATCACCAGCGCTCTTTCAGCAGGTTCGGCTGAATACCACCAATCGCATGGGTATTGCTGAAGGTCTGCTTGATGCCAGCTTCGAATTCTTCGCGGAAATATTTAATGGCGCTCTGCAGCGGTTCCACTGCACCCGGTGCGTGTGCACAGAAGGTTTTACCCGGGCCGAGGAAACGACACAGTTGCTCAAGTGTCTCGATATCCCCAGGCTGGCCTTCGCCACGCTCCAGCGCGCGCAGAATTTTTACACTCCACGGCAGACCGTCACGGCACGGCGTACACCAGCCGCAAGACTCGCGGGCAAAGAACTCTTCGAGGTTACGCACCAAAGGAACCATGCCAATCTCGTGATCGACAGCCATGGCCAGCGCGGTGCCCAGACGGCTACCTGCTTTACCAATGCTTTCGAATTCCATCGGCAGATCGAGGTGTGCTTCGGTCAGGAAGTCAGTCCCTGCGCCGCCAGGCTGCCAGGCTTTGAACTTCAGTCCATCGCGCATGCCACCCGCGTAATCTTCGAGGATCTCACGCGCGGTAGTACCGAAAGGCAGTTCCCACAGGCCAGGATTCTTCACGCGACCAGAGAAGCCCATCAGCTTGGTGCCCGCGTCTTTGCTCTTCGAAATGTTCTGGTACCACTCCACGCCGTTCGCGAGGATAGCCGGTACGTTACACAGGGTTTCGACGTTGTTTACGCAGGTCGGTTTGCCCCATGCGCCAGAGCTTGCCGGGAACGGCGGCTTGGAACGTGGGTTAGCACGGCGACCTTCGAGGGAGTTGATCAGCGCGGTTTCTTCACCGCAGATGTAACGCCCTGCCCCGGTGTGGACAAACAGTTCGAAGTCGAAACCGGTGCCCATGATGTTTTTGCCAAGCAGACCGGCTTCGGTCGCTTCGGCGATCGCGCGACGCAGATGCACGGCTGCTTCGATATATTCACCGCGCAGGAAGATGTAACCACGGTACGCTTTCAGCGCAAACGCGGAAATCAGCATGCCTTCCACCAGCAGGTGCGGCAGCTGTTCCATCAGCAGACGGTCTTTATAGGTGCCCGGCTCCATTTCATCGGCGTTACACAGCAGGTAACGGATGTTCATGGATTCGTCTTTCGGCATCAGGCTCCACTTCAGACCGGTGGAAAAGCCCGCGCCGCCGCGCCCTTTCAGGCCAGCGTCTTTTACCTGATTAACGATTTCGTCCGGTGACAGCCCGGTCAGGGCCTTACGCGCACCTTCGTAGCCGTTTTTGCTACGGTATTCGTCCAGCCAGACCGGCTGTTTGTCATCACGCAGACGCCAGGTCAGCGGATGGGTTTCGGGAGTACGGATAATGTCTTTCATTTATACCGCTCCAGTAGTTCGGGAATGCCTTCCGGGGTCAGGTGAGCATGAGTATCCTCATCGATCATCATGTTTGGCCCTTTATCGCAGTTCCCCAGGCAACAGGTCGGCAGCAGCGTAAAGCGACCATCAAAGGTCGTCTGCCCCGGCTTGATGTTGAGTTTTTTCTCAAGCGCGGCCTGAATCCCCTGGTAGCCGTTGATATGGCACACCACGCTGTCGCAATAGCGGATCACGTGGCGACCTACCGGCTGGCGGAAGATCTGGCTGTAGAACGTGGCAACACCTTCTACATCGCTTGCCGGAATACCCAGCACATCAGCGATCGCGTAGATCGCCCCATCCGGCACCCAGCCACGCTGTTTCTGAACGATTTTCAGCGCTTCAATGGACGCCGCACGCGGGTCTTCGTAGTGGTGCTTTTCGTGCTCAATCGCTTCACGCTCAGCCGCACTCAGCTCAAAAGCCTCGGTTTGTGGTTGTTGATTCTCGTGCATAATTAGCGGTCCACATCTGACATAACAAAATCGATACTACCCAGATGGACGATTAAGTCGGACACCAGGCTGCCACGTACCGCTACCGGGATCTGCTGCAGGTGCGCATAGCTCGGGGTGCGGATACGGGTACGGTAACTCATGGTGCTGCCATCGCTGGTCAGGTAGTAACTGTTGATACCCTTAGTCGCTTCCACCATCTGGAAGGACTCGTTTGCCGGCATAACCGGACCCCACGAAACCTGCAGGAAGTGGGTGATAAGGGTTTCGATATGTTGCAGCGTGCGCTCTTTCGGCGGCGGCGTCGTCAGCGGGTGATCCGCTTTGAACGGGCCTTCCGGCATGTTATTGAGGCACTGCTCAAGGATGCGCAGACTCTGGCGTAGCTCTTCAACTTTCAGCATCACGCGGGTATAGCAGTCGGACACACCGCCGCCAACCGGGACTTCAAAGTCAAAGTTTTCGTAGCCAGAGTACGGACGCGCTTTACGCACGTCGAAATCAATACCGGTCGCGCGCAGCGCAGCACCGGTACAACCCCAGTCCAGCGCTTCTTTCTTACCGTAAGCGGCAACGCCCTGCGAACGGCCTTTCAGAATGGTGTTACGCAGTGCGGCTTTCTCGTAAGAATCCAGACGTTTTGGCATCCAGTCGAGGAAGTCACGCAGCAGCTTGTCCCAACCGCGCGGCAGATCGTGTGCCACACCGCCGATACGGAACCAGGCCGGGTGCATACGGAAACCGGTAATCGCTTCCACCACGTCATAGATTTTCTGACGGTCGGTAAAGGCGAAGAATACCGGGGTCATCGCGCCGACGTCCTGAATGAACGTGGAGATGTACAGCAGGTGGCTGTTGATACGGAACAGTTCGGACAACATCACGCGAATCACGTTGACGCGATCCGGCGTGGTGATACCAGCCAGCTTCTCAACGGCCAGTACGTAAGGCATTTCGTTTACGCAGCCGCCGAGGTACTCAATACGGTCGGTGTACGGAATGTAGCTGTGCCAGGACTGACGTTCACCCATCTTTTCAGCGCCACGGTGGTGGTAGCCGATGTCAGGTACGCAGTCGACGATTTCTTCGCCATCAAGCTGCAGCACAATACGGAAAGCGCCGTGAGAAGACGGGTGGTTAGGACCGAGGTTGAGGAACATGAAGTCCTCGTTTTCGGTACTACGCTTCATACCCCAATCTTCTGGTTTGAAGGTCAGCGCTTCCATTTCCAGATCCTGTTTGGCTTTAGTCAGCTCAAACGGATCGAATTCGGTCGCACGCGCCGGGTAGTCTTTACGCAGCGGATGACCTTCCCAGGTATGCGGCATCAGCAGACGCGTCAGGTGCGGGTGACCTTCGATATCGATGCCAAACATTTCCCAGGTTTCACGCTCATACCAGTTGGCGTTCGGGAACAGTTTGGTGAAAGTCGGTACGCGCAGATCGTTTTCAGACAAAGCCACCTTGAGCATGATATCGCGATTGCGTTCAATGGAAATCAGGTGATAGAAAACGGAAAAATCCGCGGCAGGTAACCCTTCGCGGTGCGTACGCAGACGTTCGTCCATGCCGTGTAAGTCAAACAGCATGACGTAAGGTTTCGGCAGTCTCTTTAAGAAATCGCCAACTTCCAGTAATTGTTCACGCTTGACCCAAACAACGGGTACCCCGGTGCGAGTCGCCTGAACGGTAAAGGCATCCGGCCCAAAACGGTTGCGCAGTTCGCCAATGACCGGGTCATCAAGGTGATCCCGTGTTTGCCATACAGCGTCTTGCGCGGTTAAGTCGGTCATATTGTTCACCATTGCAAATGGTCCGTGGTGGTCGGCAGTGCTTCGCGCTATTTATGTAGTGATAAGCGAAGGAAGTGCTGCTGCCGACAGGCGCAAATTAAATCTCGTCTGGTGTACGAAGATTCGTTACAGCAATACGTTCGCCGCGTTTACGCTCGCGTTCTGACTGCATATTGGCGCGATAAACGCCCTGATCGCCAACCACCCAGGAGAGCGGACGGCGTTCTTTGCCAATGGAATCTTGCAGCAGCATCAGAGCCTGCATATACGCTTCTGGGCGCGGCGGACATCCCGGGATGTACACATCGACCGGAATAAATTTATCAACGCCCTGCACCACAGAATAGATGTCGTACATACCGCCGGAGTTGGCGCATGCGCCCATGGAAATAACCCATTTCGGTTCCAGCATCTGATCGTAGAGGCGCTGAATAACTGGCGCCATTTTGGTAAAGCAGGTTCCGGCTACGACCATCAGGTCAGCCTGACGCGGCGATGCACGCAGTACTTCCGCACCAAAACGGGCCACATCGTGCACGGCGGTAAACGAGGTCACCATCTCAACGTAGCAGCAGGAAAGGCCAAAGTTATATGGCCAAATTGAGTTTTTACGGCCCCAGTTAACCATGTCATGCAGTTTGCCCATGAACACGTTTTTGTTAACTTCTTGTTCCAGGGGGTCGGTTACGATCTCCTGTTTTTGCAGGGGGTAACGGTCGTTCTCACCGTTAGGATCTATGCGGGTGAGCGTATAATCCATCTTAATGCCTCGCGGTTAGCGTTGACGATTAGCGATACTGTTCGTTTCCGGGTTCATACGCTCGCGGCGTGAACGCGCGGGCGTCCAGTCCAGCGCGCCAATACGCACCAGATAAACCAGACCTGCCAGTAACACAAAAATAAAAATTGCAGCTTCCACAAAGCCAATCCAGCCGCTTTCACGGATAGAAGTTGACCATGCGAACAGATACAGCGCTTCAACGTCGAAGATAACGAAGAACATGGCTACCAGATAAAACTTGGCAGACAGGCGCAGGCGGGCGGTGCCGACCGAGTCGATACCTGATTCAAACGGCACGTTTTTAGATCTCGCGCGTGCGCGACCCCCTAAAAACCAGCCGCCGACGAGCATCAGGCAGCACAGGCCAATGGCAACGATAAGAAAGATAGCGAATGCCCAGTGATGAGCGATGATTTCAGTGGATGTTGACATACTCATTGCTTACTCATCAAAAGTAGCGCCAAATTCTCTGCTCTTTTCGGCAGATGAGCGCCACATCGATTCATGGGGAGGAATAAAAAAAACCTTACAATCACTGTGAAAAATCATTTTATACAGCTAATTGATGGGGTTTTTTACTCCTTTCTATAACCTTTTGTCAACTTTAACAAAAGTTTCCTCACATTATTTTACACTGTTCCAACCTCATTAACATAAAGTGCTCTTTAGACCTATTTCGATTGCATCATCGGTCATTTTTAATGTTGTTGAATCGTGTCCGTAGTGAAGTAAAAAAGATAATACACGTCTATTTTGACAGGAATTCACCCAGATGCCTCCCCCTAAATGGGAGTATTTTCTTGATCTGTGACACGCTTTTGTTAATTCACCATAAAAAACAGCAACAATTTCTCTAGTTTTTTAACATGGAAACATTTAACAACTCAGCTGATTATTTTTCATCCTATTGTCAGTCAGTTTTTTTACCTGCTGATTTTGTTAAGTTTTAGTATATGAATGAACAGAAAGCAGTAATATTTGCATAAAAAAAGAGCCGCTGGATGTTTTTTCATCATCAGTGGCTCTTTTTTACACTTACATTTTAAAACGTTTTTTTGTGACGCTTTACTCAAAGTCGCCTTCAACAATCAGCGAATCATCTCCCCCTTCAGGGGTAAACTGATTGTATTGCCAAGGATTTTGATAGGTCTGCATCGACTTAAAGATAACCTGAGCTAATTCATTTTGCGTGGCCGGATCGCTGCACAACAGATACTCGGTATCAGGCAGAGGTGGCAATCCGTCCGCCGCACCCAGTACGCGTAAATCCGGGCTCATCATTTCTACAGGACGCGCAGTAACGCCAAGCCCTGCTTTTACCGCCGCGCGGACCGCAGGCAATGTTGAAGCGACATAGGCCAGACGCCACGGGATCTGTGCGGCATTTAACGTCGCCAGCACGATATCGCGAAACGGGCTGGGATCGTCCAGCAGAACTAAAGGCACCGGCTCACCTTTTTGCAGGATATATTCGGCTGCGCAATACCAGTGCGTCGGTGAAGTCCGCAAATTCAGGCATTCAAAATCGCCAGGGCGATTCGTGGTGACCACTAAATCTACTTCTTGCGATTTAAGCATCTCCACCATATAGGCATTGCGTTTCACTCTTACATCAAGCGCAAGTTTCGGATAAACCGAACTAATGCGGTTCAGCAGAAATGGGAGTATGGTGTCCGCGGATTCATCAGAAGCACCGATAGTTAACACCCCCTGAAGATTGTTAAACATCAATGATGAGCATGCCTCATCATTAAATCGCAGTATTTTCCTGGCGTAACCCAACAGCTGGATACCATGTTCGGTCAGCAGTTTGTTGCGTCCATGGCGCGCGAACAACTCTTTCCCCACAAGTTGTTCAAGGCGCTGCATTTGCTGACTTACCGCAGACTGAGTTCGACATACCGCAGCTGCCGCAGCCGCGAAGGTATTCAGGTCGGCAACAGCAACAAAGGTTCTCAGCAGATCGAGGTCGAGGTTAATTATCGGACGATTTGCATTTATCATAGTTTTTCACTTACTCGCGGGTCATACCGGGTTAATGCTGTGCATTCAGAATCAAACAACTCCATTTGTAATGTGCCTCCCTTCAGTTTCGCTTAGTGTAACCAAGTGAAAATAAGGATGTATTTGGTTTAACAAACGAAACAATTCTCTTTCTGAGCTATTTTAATACCCGTGATATCCATCGGAATATAGCAACGAGAAAGAGCCGTATTTTTAGCTGCTGGATGATTCTGACTAATGGAAAACATGTAAATTTTGTAAATTTAAAAAATAGTTAACGAACAATAATTTACACATTAAAAACTAACTTTTCAGTATGTTAGGAACAACCAACAAACATTTGAATTATCGTAAAATTCGTACTACACACCATTTCATAGGAGTTATCTTAACCTAAAACCACTATATTTATAAGTGTTATCGCGAATAATTCCGGGCAAATTGGTGTTATGTCAGTGCAACGGTTTTCGTATTATTAGCCCACTCAATTTGATGTCGTTTAAATAATAAATAATAATTAATTAAGAATCTCTCAATTCATTAATTATACTTAACAATGGATTCACACCGCATCACGCAGGGATCAGACCGATAACAGATTTCGCAGGCAAAACCTCAGTATTTTCGAAATACGCCATTCAGCTGAGATCTCGGCTACCTTTTTCTTTACAGGCCTAACTTTTTTAGGCCAGACAAATCACCATACCCACACTAACAAAGCAAAATATAAACCACAAAAAACACAACAACCCAGATTATTACTCTACAAAAATCATATTATTTAGTTATTAACAGTGAATTATAACCCTCCTGCTTTCCAAAATCTTCTACTAAAGACCCTTCAAAACTCACCGTCGTGGGAGTACATTGTGCTGGGCTGACTTCCACGGCAGGGAGTGGCATTCACAGCTAAAAAGGTCAACGTTCATGTCCCCCATTGAAAAATCCAGCAAATTAGAAAACGTCTGTTATGACATTCGCGGCCCGGTTCTGAAGGAAGCAAAGCGCCTGGAAGAAGAAGGCAACAAAGTTCTGAAACTGAACATCGGCAACCCTGCGCCTTTCGGGTTTGAAGCGCCAGATGAAATTTTGGTGGATGTGATCCGCAATTTGCCAACTGCGCAAGGATATTGCGATTCCAAAGGCCTTTATTCAGCCCGCAAAGCAATCATGCAGCATTACCAGGCCCGTGGGATGCGCGACGTAACCGTGGAAGATATCTATATCGGTAACGGCGTATCTGAATTGATTGTGCAGGCCATGCAGGCATTGCTAAACAGTGGGGACGAAATGCTGGTTCCTGCACCTGATTATCCACTGTGGACGGCGGCGGTTTCGCTCTCTGGTGGTAATGCCGTGCACTACCTGTGTGACGAATCGTCAGACTGGTTCCCGGACCTGGATGATATCCGCGCCAAAATTACGCCGCGTACCCGTGGGATCGTCATCATCAACCCAAACAACCCTACTGGCGCGGTGTATTCTAAAGAGCTGCTGATGGAGATTGTTGAGATTGCCCGCCAAAACAACCTCATCATCTTTGCGGACGAGATTTACGACAAAATTCTTTACGATGACGCCGAGCACCACTCGATTGCGGCAATGGCCCCTGACCTGCTGACTATTACCTTTAACGGCCTGTCAAAAACCTATCGTGTTGCCGGTTTCCGCCAGGGCTGGATGGTACTGAACGGACCGAAGAAACATGCCAAAGGGTATATCGAAGGCCTTGAGATGCTGGCTTCTATGCGCCTGTGTGCCAACGTTCCGGCACAACATGCCATTCAAACCGCACTGGGTGGATATCAGAGCATCAGCGAATTCATCATGCCTGGCGGACGTCTGTATGAGCAACGTAACCGCGCCTGGGAACTGCTTAATGACATCCCCGGCGTCTCTTGCGTAAAACCGCGCGGTGCGCTGTATATGTTCCCGAAAATTGATGCTAAACGCTTCAATATTCATGACGACCAGAAGATGGTACTCGACTTCCTGTTGCAGGAAAAAGTACTGCTGGTCCAGGGGACGGCATTCAACTGGCCGTGGCCGGATCATTTCCGCATCGTCACGCTACCGCGTATTGACGATATCGAAATGTCGCTGAGTAAATTTGAGCGTTTCCTGTCAGGGTATCGCCAGCTGTAACCACGCAAAGTGCTGCCGGGTTTGCATCCGGTAGCACTCTCTGCGCAAAATACCGTTACTGAAGTCACTGAGTAAGGGTCGTTATGAAGCAGAGCCACTTTTTTGCCCACCTCTCCCGTCTGAAACTCATTAACCGCTGGCCGCTGATGCGCAACGTGCGCACCGAAAACGTGTCCGAACACAGTCTGCAGGTTGCCATGGTTGCCCATGCGCTGGCCGCAATTAAAAACCGTAAATTTGGTGGTCAGGTTAATGCTGAGCGTATTGCCCTGCTGGCGATGTATCACGATGCGTCAGAGGTGTTAACCGGCGATCTCCCTACCCCAGTGAAATATTTTAACTCGCAGATTGCTCAGGAATATAAAGCGATAGAGAAAATTGCCCAACAAAAACTGGTCGATATGGTTCCTGATGAGCTGCGCGATATTTTTGCGCCACTCATTGATGAACATGCCTTAAGCGAAGAAGAGAGGTCGATTGTTAAACAGGCCGATGCCCTGTGCGCGTATCTGAAGTGCCTGGAAGAACTCTCCGCCGGTAACAACGAATTTCTGCTGGCGAAAACACGTCTGGAAAAAACGCTGGAATCACGACGAAGCGAAGAGATGGACTACTTTATGGACGTGTTCGTCCCGAGTTTTCACCTCTCATTAGATGAAATCAGTCAGGATTCTCCATTGTAAGTTTGCGACAACGTTACCTTTGTAGGCCGGATAAGGCGTTAGCCGCCATCCGGCACATAAAAATCAAAACGGAAACAGCATCGGGATCATCACCACGCACACCACCATCACAATGATGGTAAACGGCACGCCAATTTTTACGAAATCGCTAAAGCTGTAGTTACCCGGCCCGAGCACCAGTGTGTTTACCGGTGAAGAAACTGGCGTCATAAAGGCTGCGGAAGCCGCCATCGCAATCACCATCGCAAAAGGATACGGCGAAACGCCCATAGACTTTGCTGCCGCCAGCGCAATCGGCGCCATCAGTACCGCCGTCGCAGTGTTAGAGATAAATAACCCAATGGTCGCGCACAGCACGAACAGGCAGCCCAGCATCATATACGGGCCGTACCCTCCACCAACGTCCATTAACCCTTTAACCACCAGATCAACACCGCCCGTTTTCTGTAATGCCAGCGCAAAGGGCATCATTCCGACAATCAAAATAATACTTGGCCAGTGAATGGCTTTATAGGCGCTTTCGGCATCAATGCAACGGAATTTTCCCATCAGCAAACAGGCGATAATCGCGGCAACCGTATTAGGAATTTCATCGGTGAGCATTAACGCGACCATCAGCACCAGACAGAAAATCGCATGCGGCGCCTGGCTGTGCGCCGGGGAGGCTTCACTAACTTCCACGGGCATATTCAGCACCACGAAATCGCGCCCTTTTTGCCCCAACAAAGTGATGAGTTTCCAGTTACCCACCACCAGAATAATATCGCCCATCAGCAGCGGCTCATTGACGACCGCCCCGTCCAGCGCCGCACCATCACGCTTCAGTCCGACGACATTCAGACCATAACGTGTGCGAAAGGCGATTTCCCGTACCGTTTTGCCGATCAATTCCGATTCAGGGATCAATGAAATCTCGGCCATACCCACATCAAGCGCCTGCTCAGAGAAGTATTCGCCACGCAGCACCATTGGCTCCAACAGTTGCTCGCTGCAAAATTCACGCAGGTCAACGTCGGCCGCTGACATATCGATCAGCAATACGTCACGGGCACGGAACTCAGAAACCCCGTTAACATCAACAATCACGCGGCGAAAACGCCGCCAGCGTTCAACACCAATCACGTTTGCCCCGTAGCGCTCACGCAATTTCAGGTCATCCAGACGTTGGCCAATCATGGGAGAACCCGGGCGAATCGCCAGGCGACGAGCACGTCCTGTCAGGCGATATTCTTTAATCAGGTCGCGAAAGGTCCGGCGCTTCCAGCCGTCTCCCGGCTGCCCGGAGTCTTCGCCTTTCAGCATAAAACGCATCACCAGCATATAAATTATGCCGAGTACCAACACCACCAGCCCCAGTGGGGTTACGCTAAAAAAGCTAAAACCGTTAAGTCCTTCACGTAACAATTCACTGTTGACGACCAGGTTCGGCGGCGTTGCCACCAGCGTCATCATGCCGCTTATCAATCCGGCAAAGCTCAATGGCATCATCAGGCGTGAGGGGGAGATTTGCATGCGCATGGAAACGCTTAAGACAACCGGAATAAAGATGGCGACCACACCGGTCGAACTCATGAAGGCACCAAGTCCGGCTACGGTTATCATCAGCAACACCAGCATTTTCACTTCACTGCTGCCAGCCACCTTCACCAGCCAGGCGCCCATTACCGTCGCCACCCCGGTACGCACCAGGCCGTCGCCGATAATGAATAAAGCCGCTATCAAAATAACGTTAGGATCGCTGAACCCGGAAAAAGCCTCTGTGATGCTCAATGTTCCGCTCAGAACAAAGGCAATAATGACCAGCAAAGCGACCGCGTCCATACGCACTCTGCCAGTTGCAAACAAGACGACGGCAATCGCCAGCAATGAGAGAACCCATATCAATTCACCGTTCACAACATATCCTTGTTAAATGAGAGGGATGGACTGATTCTGCCATAAAAAAGCCCCAACAATCTGGGGCTAAATCATGATCAGGTATTTCTTATAACGACCACATTTCCGTTGGGTTGTTTGGTCACAGAAATATGTTCCAGACTGGTCAGCGAAAAATCAACTTCGTCCAGACGCGGCGTATCCGCTGGCGCGTTAACCGCGATGACATGGCACCCAGCCGCCAGTCCTGAGAGCACCCCTGCGGGGGCATCTTCCACCACTGCACATTCCTGCGGTGCCAGGCCCAGAAGCTGAGCGCCTAACAGATACGCGTCTGGTTCTGGTTTCCCTCTCTTTACCCGCTCGGCGGTGACAAACACTTCAGGAGCAGGAAGCCCAGCAACACGATGGCGCGCCCGTGCGACCGGCATGGAGCCGGAGGTCACAATCGCCCATGGAATACCCGCTTTATTGAGATGGTTGAGTAAATCAACAGCCCCCGGCAGCGCGGTGATCCCGGCAGTTTCCGTCGCTTCGATCTGCTCCAGACGGGTAAATTCCGCGGCGATCTCTGCCTCAGACTTGCCCACCATAAAGTGTCGCAGGGAGGTAATGGCCTGCTTACCATGAATAAAGCCGAGTACCTCGGCGTGATCGAGGCCGAAGCGATCGGCCCAGTTGCACCACGCACGCTCTACTGCGGGTAAGGAATCGACCAGCGTTCCATCCAGATCAAACAGAAAACCTTTGCACTGCACGCTCGCCCCCTCAGGCATTAATGATTTGGTTAATTTCATTCGCGCTCAGGTGATACTGACGCGGGCAAGAGTGCCAAACATTCAGCATACGCTGATATTTTTCCCACATTGGGGTCTGGGCGTTGAAGCCATGCGTACCCGCATCAAAGTGGGTGTAACGACCTTCCACATTGACCATAAAACGAACATACCCGAGGAAACGGGCTTCCGTTGCAGCGTCAAAACCGAGGAAGGTCACGCGACGCTCATCAATAGCCTGTGCATCCTTAAGATTAGTCCAGGACACATGTAATGCGTGATACATCTCCATAATATCGATAATCGTACGACAGGTTTCTTCCGTCAGCTCACCAAACTCACGATCCAGCTCACGCATCTGCAAGCCGTAACCGCGTTCAATAATCGTCTGCAAACGACGATAACGCTCGGCGTTAGTTGGGTCGAGCATAGTCATCATTTTGTACTGATTCGACAAAATCAGACGTTGAGCGTTGGTCATTTCCATTTGGGACTCCTGTATCACTACTACTGCGATGAAAAAAAAGAAGGCATCTTGTGCCTTCTTTTATATGCGTAATCAGGGGTCAATTACAAATCATCAAGGAAAGTTTTATCCAGTTGTTTGAAGGCGCGCTTAAGCGTGTCAGCCAGCGCCTGATAATCCGGCTTTCCTTCTACCGGAGAGAGCGCCTGACCGGCTTCTTGCAATTTACCCCGAACTTCGTAGAACCAATTGAGAATTGAAGGCGGCAGCGGCGTTACAGAACGTTTTCCCAGCCACCACATCCCCTGCATCGGCAGGCTAAGCGCAAACAGCGCAGTCGCCACGGCCGGGCCCAACTGCCCCCCTAACG
Source organism: Citrobacter sp. C13 (assembly GCF_014596815.2). Taxonomy (NCBI): domain Bacteria; kingdom Pseudomonadati; phylum Pseudomonadota; class Gammaproteobacteria; order Enterobacterales; family Enterobacteriaceae; genus Citrobacter; species Citrobacter sp. C13. Next base: position 1,549,470 of record NZ_CP115024.1, on the reverse strand, counting down.
CAATTTGCCAACATAAGGTGAAGACGGCGATAGGCGGCATAAAACGGATCGCGTAACGCGTCATGCGGATCACGCGGTTCTCAACAAACACGGGCGCAAGGCGCTTTTCCATTGGCCACGTCTTTGCATAGTGCTGCCCCCGGCGAAACAAGCTAAAAAAATTGACGGAGCGATTATCCGGTGTCGACATGGCGGTTACCTCAACTTCACATATAAAAATTAAAAAATTTGTGCAAAACAACAACTACAAGGGACATCGTTCAAAACATTTTGTCTTTGATACCCACATTCAGGTATCCTGTGCCGGCCTGTAAGGCCTGTAGTCCAAAATCATTGAGTCGTCAAATTGGCATACATTATGCCATTGCCTGAAAAATACGCAAAATGACATAGACTCAAAGGTATTTATTCCATCGTGCCCAAAAAGACTATGGCGCATGATGTTAATCATAAACGTCGGTGTCATCATGCGCTACGCTCTATGACTCCCTGACGTTTTTTTAGCCACGTATCATAAATAGGTACTTCCATGTCGAGTAAGTTAGTACTGGTTCTGAACTGCGGTAGCTCCTCACTGAAATTTGCCATCATCGATGCAGTAAACGGTGAAGAATACCTCTCTGGTTTAGCCGAATGTTTCCATCTCCCAGAAGCACGAATCAAGTGGAAAATGGACGGCGGTAAACAAGAAGCGGCTTTAGGTGCAGGCGCCGCTCACAGTGAAGCGCTGAACTTTATCGTTAACACTATTCTGGCACAAAAACCAGAATTGTCTGCGCAATTGACCGCTATTGGTCACCGTATCGTACACGGCGGTGAGAAGTACACCAGCTCTGTGGTTATCGATGATTCCGTTATTCAGGGCATCAAAGATTCTGCCTCTTTCGCACCGCTGCATAACCCGGCTCACCTGATCGGTATCGCAGAAGCGCTGAAATCCTTCCCTAATCTGAAAGACAAAAACGTGGCTGTATTCGACACCGCGTTCCATCAGACTATGCCGGAAGAGTCTTACCTCTATGCTCTGCCGTACAGCCTCTACAAAGAACACGGCGTTCGTCGTTACGGCGCACACGGTACCAGCCACTTCTTCGTCACTCAGGAAGCGGCAAAAGTACTGAACAAACCGGTTGAAGAGCTGAACATCATCACTTGCCACTTGGGCAACGGCGGTTCTGTATCTGCTATCCGTAACGGTAAATGTGTTGATACCTCCATGGGTCTGACCCCACTGGAAGGTCTGGTGATGGGTACACGTTCCGGTGACATCGACCCGGCGATCATCTTCCACCTGCACGATACCCTGGGCATGAGCGTTGACCAAATCAACAAAATGCTGACCAAAGAGTCCGGCCTGCTGGGTCTGACCGAAGTCACCAGCGACTGCCGTTATGTTGAAGATAACTACGCTACTAAAGAAGACGCTAAACGTGCAATGGACGTTTACTGCCACCGTCTGGCGAAATACATCGGTTCTTACACTGCGCTGATGGATGGTCGTCTGGATGCAGTTGTCTTCACCGGTGGTATCGGTGAAAACGCAGCGATGGTTCGTGAACTGTCTCTGGGCAAACTGGGCGTTCTGGGCTTTGAAGTTGACCACGAACGTAACCTGGCCGCACGTTTCGGCAAATCTGGTTTCATCAACAAAGAAGGTACCCGTCCTGCGCTGGTTATCCCAACCAACGAAGAACTGGTTATCGCGCAAGACGCGAGCCGCCTGACTGCCTGATTTCACACCGCCAGCCTAGCTGGCGGTGCTGTTTTGTAACCCGTCTAAATTGGCGGTAACGAAAGAGGATAAACCGTGTCCCGTATTATTATGCTGATCCCTACCGGAACCAGCGTCGGCCTGACCAGCGTCAGCCTTGGCGTGATCCGCGCAATGGAACGCAAAGGCGTTCGTCTGAGCGTCTTTAAGCCGATTGCTCAACCGCGTGCCGGTGGCGATGCGCCAGACCAGACTACCAGCATCGTCCGCGCTAACTCTTCTCTGCCAGCCGCTGAGCCGCTGAAGATGAGCCACGTTGAATCTCTGCTGTCCAGCAATCAGAAAGATGTGCTGATGGAAGAGATCATCGCGAACTACCACGCGAACACCAAAGACGCTGAAGTTGTACTGGTTGAAGGCCTGGTCCCAACCCGTAAACATCAGTTCGCGCAGTCCCTGAACTACGAAATCGCGAAAACGCTGAACGCGGAAATCGTCTTCGTTATGTCTCAGGGTACCGACACCCCAGAACAGCTGAACGAGCGTATTGAACTGACTCGCAGCAGCTTCGGCGGCGCGAAAAACACCAACATCACCGGCGTAATCGTTAACAAACTGAACGCACCGGTTGATGAGCAGGGCCGTACTCGCCCGGATCTGTCCGAGATTTTCGACGACTCTTCCAAAGCGAAAGTGATCAAAGTTGATCCGGCTAAACTGCAAGAATCCAGCCCGCTGCCGGTTCTGGGCGCGGTGCCATGGAGCTTCGATCTGATCGCTACTCGTGCAATCGATATGGCGCGTCACCTGAACGCCACCATCGTTAACGAAGGCGATATCAACACCCGTCGCGTGAAGTCTGTGACGTTCTGCGCACGCAGCATTCCGCACATGCTGGAACACTTCCGCGCAGGCTCCCTGCTGGTAACTTCCGCAGATCGTCCTGACGTGCTGGTTGCAGCATGCCTGGCGGCCATGAACGGCGTGGAAATCGGTGCCCTGCTGCTGACTGGCGGCTACGAAATGGACGCGCGCATCACTAAACTGTGCGAACGTGCATTTGAAACCGGCCTGCCGGTATTCATGGTAAACACCAACACTTGGCAGACCTCTCTGAGCCTGCAGAGCTTCAACCTGGAAGTTCCGGTTGACGATCACGAGCGCATTGAGAAAGTCCAGGAATACGTTGCTAACTACATCAACGCTGACTGGATTGAATCCCTGACTGCGACCTCTGAGCGCAGCCGTCGTCTGTCTCCGCCAGCGTTCCGTTACCAGTTGACCGAGCTGGCGCGCAAAGCGGGCAAACGCGTTGTTCTGCCTGAAGGCGACGAACCGCGTACCGTTAAAGCAGCAGCCATCTGTGCTGAACGTGGTATCGCAACCTGCGTACTGCTGGGTAACCCGGATGAGATCACCCGCGTTGCAGCCTCTCAGGGCGTTGAACTGGGCGCTGGCGTAGAAATCGTTGATCCAGATGTGGTTCGCGAAAGCTACGTTGCTCGCCTGGTCGAACTGCGTAAAAACAAAGGTATGACCGAAACCGTTGCCCGCGAACAGCTGGAAGACAACGTGGTTCTCGGTACCCTGATGCTGGAACAGGACGATGTTGACGGTCTGGTTTCTGGTGCAGTACACACCACCGCGAACACCATCCGTCCGCCGCTGCAGCTGATCAAAACTGCACCGGGTAGCTCCCTGGTGTCTTCCGTGTTCTTCATGCTGCTGCCGGATCAGGTTTACGTTTACGGCGACTGCGCGATCAACCCGGATCCGACTGCAGAGCAGCTGGCAGAAATCGCGATTCAGTCCGCTGATTCCGCAATTGCCTTTGGTATCGAACCGCGCGTAGCGATGCTCTCCTACTCCACCGGTACTTCTGGTGCAGGTAGCGACGTAGAGAAAGTTCGCGAAGCAACCCGTCTGGCGCAGGAAAAACGTCCTGACCTGATGATCGACGGTCCGCTGCAGTACGACGCCGCCGTTATGGCTGACGTAGCGAAATCCAAAGCGCCGAACTCTCCGGTTGCAGGTCGCGCTACCGTGTTCATCTTCCCGGATCTGAACACCGGTAACACCACCTACAAAGCGGTACAGCGTTCTGCCGACCTGATCTCCATCGGGCCGATGCTGCAGGGTATGCGCAAGCCGGTGAACGACCTGTCTCGTGGCGCGCTGGTAGACGATATCGTCTACACCATCGCACTGACCGCGATCCAGTCTTCCCAGCAGCAGCAGTAATCTGCCGAGTGTGCCGGATCTCTTATCCGGCAACACATCTGCTTATCAAACCGGAAATAGCTGATATTTCCGGTTTTTTTATGTCTGTTTCCCCTTTGGCATAATCTGAAATATTTGCCTGAATGCGCTGCATCAATGAATAACCATTCTTCTGTTCGCATACTTACTCTCTTTTGCGTTGCAACAGGGATAGTCTTTCATGTCAGCAGTAACAGAATCACAGCCAGCTAAAAAATGGGCGATGCCCGACACGCTGGTGATTATTTTTTTCGTCGCCATTTTAACCAGTCTGGCAACATGGGTTGTTCCCGTCGGGATGTTCGATAGCCAGGAAGTTCAGTATCAGGTTGATGGACAAACCAAAACCCGTAAGGTGGTTGACCCCCATTCCTTTCGTATTCTGACCAACGACGCAGGTGAAGAGCAGTATCACCGGGTGCAGTTATTCACCACCGGAGATGAACGCCCAGGCCTGATGAATTTCCCGTTTGAAGGATTAACCTCCGGCTCGAAATTCGGCACTGCTGTCGGCATCATTATGTTTATGCTGGTCATTGGCGGTGCATTCGGCATCGTTATGCGTACCGGCACCATTGATAACGGTATCCTGGCGCTCATTCGCCATACGCGGGGCAACGAGGTCCTGTTTATCCCAGTGCTGTTTATTCTCTTCTCCTTAGGCGGCGCGGTGTTTGGCATGGGGGAAGAGGCTGTTGCCTTTGCCATTATCATCGCTCCTTTGATGGTACGGCTAGGTTACGACAGTATCACCACCGTTCTGGTTACCTATATCGCGACTCAGATTGGTTTCGCCAGCTCATGGATGAACCCATTTTGCGTGGTGGTCGCGCAAGGTATTGCGGGAGTACCGGTGCTCTCTGGTTCCGGGCTACGCATCGCGGTCTGGGTGATCGCTACACTAATCGGGCTGACCTTCACGCTGGCCTATGCGGCGCGTATCAAAAAGAATCCGCTTTTGTCCCGGGTACATGAATCCGACCGCTTCTTTCGCGAGCAGCAGGACGAGGTCGTGGAACGACGCTTCACGCTGGGCGACTGGTTAGTGCTACTGGTGCTGACCGCGGTGATGATTTGGGTTGTCTGGGGCGTTATCGTCAACGCGTGGTTTATTCCTGAGATCGCCAGCCAGTTCTTCACGATGGGCCTGGTGATTGGCATTATCGGCGTCGTGTTTCGGCTCAACGGCATGACGGTCAACATCATGGCCTCCTCATTCACTGAGGGAGCACGAATGATGATTGCCCCTGCCCTGCTGGTTGGTTTTGCCAAAGGCATTTTACTGCTGGTCGGTAATGGAGAGGCGGGTGAAGCCAGCGTGTTAAACACTCTGCTGCACAGCATTGCCAATGGCATCAGCGGGCTGGATAACGCCATCGCGGCGTGGTTTATGCTATTGTTCCAGGCAGTATTTAATTTCTTCGTCACTTCCGGCTCTGGTCAGGCTGCGTTAACCATGCCGCTACTGGCACCGCTGGGCGATCTGGTTGGCGTAAACCGTCAGGTCACGGTCCTGGCCTTCCAGTTTGGCGACGGATTCAGTCATATTATCTATCCGACGTCAGCATCTCTGATGGCTACGTTAGGCGTTTGTCGGGTGGATTTTCGTAACTGGCTGAAGGTAGGTGCTACGCTGTTGGGACTGCTGTTTATTATGTCCAGCGTGGTGGTGATTGGCGCGCAGATGATGGGTTACCATTAAAAAGTGTGCGTCCGGCCTACTCGATTTCTCGACGCAGTAGGCCGGATGAAGAGTTTACTCAGCTTCTTCCTGCTTTTCGGCTTTCGCCCCTTCATTCTTGGCGTTGCGGGTCATCCACAGCGCCAGGGCTTTCAGGGAGTCCGGTGTAAATTCGTCGCAGCGCGCGGTAATTTCTTCCGGCGTCAACCAGCAAACTTCACTGACCTCATCTTCCTGAAGCGCAAACGGTCCGTGGGAAACGCAGCTAAACAACCCACCCCATACGCGACAGTTCTGGTCTTCAAAGTAAAACTGACCATGCTCGGCAAACGGCACGCCCGCAATCCCCAGTTCCTCTTCTGCTTCACGACGCGCTGATTCCAGCATCTGCTCGTCAGCCTGAACCACACCGCCTGCGGTGGCATCCAGCATGCCGGGCAAAAAATCTTTTGTCTCAGTGCGACGTTGAACCAGAATTTTGCCCATACCATCATGCACAACGATATACGTTGCACGATGGCGTAAGCGTTGCGCCCGCATTTGTTCCCGGCTGGACTGTGCAATGACTTCGTTGTCTTCATTCACAATATCCACCCATTCAGTACTTGCCAAACGACGCTGTTCCACCATCAGGAAACCTTCTTTTTTCTGGCGCTCTTACGGCGCGTTTATGTTTGTGGGGTAAATTACGGATTAATCTCGACCTGTGCAATAACACTTTGATCATTGAGTGCCATTACGCTGAGAACATTATCATCCAGAATCCCGTAACTTGCCGCAAAGCCCCCTTTCGGGATGCTTACCGAACCGGGATTGAAATGATAGATATCCTCGCGCCGCTCAGCAACCGGCAGATGAGTATGCCCATAAACCAGAACATCGCCCGCATTGAGCGCCGGCATATTTTGCGGGCCAAAAAGGTGTCCGTGCGTCAAAAAGAGTCGCTGGTTTTCTGTCAGAATTTGCTGCCACGGCGCAGTCATCGGAAAATGCAGGAGCATCTGATCCACTTCGCTGTCGCAATTACCACGCACCGCAATAATTCGCGATGCCAGTTCATTCAGCCGTTCAGCAACCTGCGCAGGTGCATAGCCTTCTGGAAGCGCATTACGCGGCCCGTGGTTTAAAACATCACCCAATATCACCAGCCATTGCGCGCCGCTTGCAGCAAACCGTTCGAGTACGCGTTCCGTGGCTGGCAACGAACCATGAATGTCCGATGCGAACATCAGTTTCATCACTCACTCCTCGCTGAAAATTACCTTGTAATGATACTGGATTATGGCCCGTTTTTCAGCAGGAACGCTTCGCTGAAAGCGCGATAAAACGCTGTACTGAGGCGCGCTGCCACTGGAAGGTGGCGTATTCCGCAAGCGCTTCTGGAACCTCATCGCCATTCAGGACCAGGCGATTAAGCATTAGCGCTAAATCACAGTCAGCGATACACCATTCACCAAATAAATTCTGCTTACCGTGGCTCAGTAAACTGCTCGCAGTAGCGAACAGTTTTTCCGCACTGGCTTTTCCCGCTTCGCTTAACGGTCCTTTCTTCACGCCAGCAAAAACGACATCTGTTGATCGTTCCTCACGGATAGGCATTAAATCGCTGCGGATCCACGCCTGAACCTGGCGCGCCCGAGCGCGATTTTGTACATCGTGTGGGTAGATACGCTCCCACTGTGGCGGTGCAAAGCTCTCTTCCAGGAATTCCGTAATCGCTGATGATTCGCTCAGTTCAAAACCATCGATCTCAAGAACCGGTACGCGGCGCGTCAAGGCGTAACCTTGCCATGAAGGATGCAAGTGTTCACCACTATTGAGATCAACGGTTTTCAGCGTAAAAGGTAGCCCTTTCTCTTGCAGAGCAACATAAACAGACAGCACGTAAGGGGAGAAAAAATTGGCATCTGACCACAGCGTAATTGCAGATTTGCTCATAATGTCCTCTGAAGTGTATTGGCTTGCCTTCAAAATATAGAGTCTTTCTCTCGCTGTCACTTGATGAAAACTCACGCACGCCAACAGGCTCTATACTTGTAATGACCCGGTTCATGACAAAACGGATGCTGAAAATGATCGATCTCTATTACACGCCATCGCCAAACGGTCACAAAATCACGCTGTTTCTTGAAGAGGCACAGCTGCAATACCGTCTGATTCATGTCGATATCAGCAAAGGTAGCCAGTTTCGCCCCGATTTTCTGCAGATCTCGCCGAACAATAAAATCCCGGCCATTATCGATCATGCCCCGGTGGACGGCGGAAGGCCCATCAGCTTGTTTGAGTCCGGAGAAATTTTACTCTATCTGGCAGAGAAGAGCGGTAAGCTGCTCAGCGGTGAATTACGCGAACGCCACACCGCACTCCAGTGGCTGTTCTGGCAGGTCAGCGGTCTGGGCCCTATGCTGGGGCAGAATCATCATTTCAGTCATTACGCTCCGCAAACGATCCCTTACGCTATTGAAAGATACCAGGTTGAAACCCAGCGCCTGTACAACGTGATGAATAAACGCCTTGAAACGTCACCCTGGCTGGGAGGCGATCACTACAGCATTGCTGACATTGCCTGCTGGCCGTGGATCCACGCCCATCAGCGTCAGCGCATCGATCTCGACAACTATCCGGCGGTCAATAACTGGCACGAACGCATCCGTACGCGTCCCGCCACGGAACGCGCCATGCAGCAAGCACAGAGTGAGAAGCGGTGACGCAATTCGGTTCTCGTGTATCATGCAGAGGTTCATACATGGAGGAAACCTGCAATGTCACAACCTGACGCTATTATTCGTATAAAAAACCTTCGTCTGCGCACCTTTATCGGCATCAAAGAAGAGGAGATCCTTAATCGCCAGGATATCGTCATCAACATTGCCATTCACTATCCGGCAGACAAAGCCCGTACCAGCGAAGATATCAACGACGCGCTGAATTATCGCACTATCACCAAGAGCATCATTGCCCACGTGGAGGGTAACCGCTTCTCATTGTTAGAAAAATTAACTCAAGATGTGCTCGATATCGCACGCGAACATCACTGGGTCACTTATGCTGAAGTAGAGATAGATAAACTTCACGCATTGCGTTACGCCGACTCAGTATCAATGACGCTGAGCTGGCAGCGCTAAAACGTAACTCGGGAGGCGACATGCAGATTCTGATTACCGGCGGTACTGGCCTGATTGGACGTCATCTGATCCCCTGCCTGCTGGAACTGGGGCATCAGATAATTGTAGTGACACGTACCCCTGATAAAGCGCGTCAGATTCTCGACTCTCGGGTCGCGTTATGGAAAGGACTGGAAGAGCGGCAACATCTCAATGACATTGATGCCGTGATTAACCTTGCCGGAGAACCTATTGCAGATAAGCGCTGGAGCGCACAGCAAAAGGAACGCCTGTGCCAGAGCCGTTGGGGCATTACGCAGAAACTGGTCGATTTAATCAATGCCAGCGAGACGCCGCCCGCGGTGTTAATCTCCGGTTCCGCTACCGGTTACTACGGCGATTTGGGCGAAGTTGTGGTTACGGAAGAAGAGCCACCGCATAACGAATTTACCCATAAGCTATGTGCCCGCTGGGAGCAAATTGCCAGCACTGCGCAAAGCGACAAAACCCGCGTGTGTATGCTGCGTACCGGCGTGGTACTGGCCTCTGCTGGCGGTATTCTGGCGAAAATGGTCCCGCCGTTTCGTCTTGGCTTAGGCGGCCCGATTGGTAACGGACGCCAGTATATGGCCTGGATCCATGTTGATGATATGGTCAACGGAATTATCTGGCTGCTGAATAATGATCTACGCGGTCCTTTCAATATGGTTTCACCATATCCGGTGCACAATGAGCAGTTTGCCCACGCGCTGGGACACGCTCTGAACCGCCCTGCCATTCTGCGCGTTCCCGCCACCGCTATGCGACTGCTGATGGGGGAATCGTCGGTACTGGTCCTTGGTGGACAACGCGCATTGCCCAAACGTCTGGAAGCATCCGGCTTTGCATTTCGCTGGTACGATTTAGAAGAAGCGCTGGCGGATGTCATTCGATAACTCCTAAGCGCTATTCACAGTCGCCGTTGTGGTGATAAGGTTATAGGCCAGATTTCCGCAATGGCGACGTTATGGCGATAATATCGACTCCCCGACTCACCCTCTCTTTGTTTCAATTTTCTGACTGGTCATTTTTCCAGAAACTCCGTGAATCTCCTGAAGTCATGCGCTATATGGGCGATATCGCCCCGGCGAAAGATACGCGGCTGTTATTCGCCAGACGTCTGGCTGCACAGCATACTTTCGTCATCCGCGAGCATAACAACCCAACGCAACTTGGCGATATTGGTCTGCAAATCAGCCATCTTTACCCGCAGGAAGCCGACCTCGGCTACGCCGTCATGCCACAGGCTCAGGGGAAAGGTATTGCCAGCGAAGCCGTCCGCGCGGTGTGTCAGTATGCCTTCAAACATGCAGGTGTGACGGCGATAAACGCATACGCGCTGGCGGATAACAAGGGCTCAATCCGTATTCTGGAAAAGACGGGCTTTGTACGTATACAGGTACTGGAAAAGACATATGAGATTGACGGCATCGCCTACGACGACTGGGTGTTTCGGCTGGAGCGCGACGCGCTAAAATTGTAAGCCCGGAAAGCGTAACGCCTCCGGGCAGGTGATTTACTTCAACGAACCTTTGAGGAACTGCTGCAAACGCGGGCTTTGCGGATTACCGAATACCTGCTCCGGGTCACCCTCTTCCTCAATTTTCCCCTGATGCAGGAAAATCACGTGCGTGGAAACATGACGGGCAAACCCCATTTCGTGGGTCACCACCACCATGGTTTTCCCCTCTTCGGCCAGCTGTTGCATAATGCGCAGCACTTCACCCACCAGCTCAGGATCAAGCGCCGACGTGGGTTCATCAAACAGCAACACTTCCGGTTCCATCGCCAGCGCACGGGCAATGGAAACACGCTGCTGCTGACCACCGGACAGATGCACCGGATATTTGCCCTGTGCGCGCTCATCAATGCCCACTTTAGCCAGATACTTCACCGCACGGTCGCGGGCTTCCTGCTTGCTCAGCCCCAACACCTGAATCGGCGCTTCCATGACGTTTTCCAGCACCGTCATGTGGCTCCACAGATTAAAGTGCTGAAAAACCATCGTCAGTCGCGTGCGCAGCAGGCGCAGCTGATTTTTGTCCGCAACCTTCAGTTGGCCGTCTTTGTCGCGCACCAGACCAATGTTCTGACCACTGACGACAATCGACCCGGCACTCGGTTTCTCGAGAAAGTTAATGCAGCGCAGGAAGGTACTTTTACCGGAACCTGACGAGCCAATAATGCTGATAACATCACCCGCGTTGGCCTGCAGCGATACCCCTTTTAGCACTTCATGTTCGCCGTAGTGCTTATGTAAATCGATAACGTTTAATTTATTTTCAGACATCGTGTTACTCGAATCATTTAGAGGATACATGCTGCAACCAGCGTTTTTCCGCTTTACGGAACAGACTGATCAGGACATACGAAATAATCAAATACAGCACAGCGGCAATACCGAATGCGGTAAACGGCTGATACGTTGCCGAGTTGATATCGCGAGCGATTTTCAACAAATCAGGCACCGTTGCAGTAAATGCCAGCGCCGTTGAGTGCAGCATTAAAATAACTTCATTGCTGTATGCCGGCAGCGCAATACGCAGCGCGGAAGGTAAAATAATGCATCGATACAGTTTGAATGACGAGAAACCGTATGCGCGCGCAGCCTCAATCTCACCGTGAGGCACGGAACGGATAGCCCCGGCGAAAATCTCCGTGGTATAGGCGCAGGTATTCAGCGTCAGCGCCAGCACGGTGCAATTCAGCCCGCTGCGGAAAAACGCGTTGAGGAAGTCCGTGCCTTTAACTATCTCCAGCGTATACATCCCGGAATAAAACACCAGTAGCTGAACGTACAGCGGCGTCCCACGAAAAATATAGGTGAATAGCCAGATGGGAAACTGGATAAATTTGTTACTGGAAACGCGACCAATCGCCAAAAAGAGTGCCAGTATTCCGCCCATCACTACTGACGAAATCAAAAGCCACAGGGTGATAGCGACGCCAGTGTAGCGATATCCGTCGGTCCACAGCAGGGACTTCCAGTACTCCTGAATAATCTCGATCACAGGTCAGCCCTCTTCACACCCACGGAATAGCGGCGCTCAAGGTACAGCAGCACACCATTAGAAACAGTGGTAAACACCAGATAGATGACCCCGCACACGACGGCAAAATAGAACGGCTCCCAGGTACTCTTCCCGGCAAGCTGAGTCGCTTTCACCACGTCTTCAAGTCCAAGCAACGATACCAGCGCCGTAGCCTTAAGAATAACCTGCCAGTTATTACCGATTCCCGGTAAGGCATATCGCATCATCGCCGGGAACATAATGCGACGAAATATTTGTGAGCTGGTAAAGCCAAACGCCGTCGCGGCTTCAATATGGCCTTTTGGTACAGCCATAAACGCACCGCGAAAAGTTTCGGTAAAGTAGGCACCGTAGATGAATCCAAGGGTGATAATGCCCGCAACCATCGGATCAATATCAATCTGGCCGATACCGATGGCATCAGTAATGGTATTCAGCGCGATTTGTAATCCGTAGAAGATGAGCAGCATTAAGACCAGATCGGGCACACCGCGGATTAGCGTTGTGTACCCTTCGAAAATAAGCCCCATTGCCCGGCTTTGCGACAGCTTTGCTGCTGCGCCGACAAGACCTATCAGAACCGCCAGTACCACCGAGCTGAGTGCCAGCTCCAGCGTAACAATTGCGCCCTGTAAAATAACACCTGAAAAGCCATACAACATGCTGCCTGTCCTGTCGTGTGTGGTGGAGTAGTAAGCCTCTTTTGATTTCAGACTAACCGTTAAATGCCGGATGGCGGTTTTGCCTTATCCGGCCTACAAAATCACTGCAGGCCGGATAAGCGCAGCGCCATCAGGCATAAATTCAACACGTCAAAAATCTACGGGCTTTATCAGCACCTGCGGTAATTAACCGCCGTAAACATCAAAATCGAAGTACTTTTTCGCCAGCTTCTCGTAAGTACCGTCAGCTCGCATTTCGGCAAAGGCTTTGTTCAGCGCTTCGCGCAGCTCGTTATCGTCTTTGCGCAGTCCCATACCGGTACCCACGCCGAACAACTTCTCGTCTTTCACAGACGGGCCGCCGAATTTGTAATCTTTACCGACTGGCTGTTTCAGGAAGCCTTCGCTAGCCGCGACTTCATCCTGGAACGCGGCGTCAATACGCCCTGCAGTCAGGTCAGAATAGATATTGTCCTGCCCCTGATAAGAGACAATCTCAATACCTTTTGGCGCCCAGTGTTCGTTGCCGAACGTTTCCTGGGTAGTGCCTTGCAGCACACCAACACGTTTACCTTTCAGCGACTCAATGGTCGGCTGAATAGCAGAATCTTTAGCGACAACCAGACGCGAATCGGCTGCATAAAGCTTGTCGGTAAATGCGATTTCCTGCTGACGTTTTTCAGTAATGGAAAGCGAGGACATGATGGCATCAATTTTCTTCGCTTTTAGCGAAGGGATCAGCGCGTCCAGAGGGTTTTCCACGAAGGTACATTGCGTATTGATACGTTTGCACAGCTCTTTAGCCAGATCGATATCAAAACCGACTAATTCACCCTGTGCATTTTTCGATTCAAACGGCGCATAAGTAGGATCGGTACCGATACGAATTTTTTGCGGAATGGCTGCAAATGCTGCGGTAGCACTGGAGAAAGCCAGAACCAGAGAAAGAGACAACACCAGTTTTTTCATAACTATCCTCAACAGACTGTCTTTTATAGGGGATCTTTACAGGACCAGGTGCAGTTATCGTGCCATTAATCAGGCCGACAAGGCAAAGCATTCTACCCTGTCGGCGGTATTTATTTGCATGAAAAGCGCTTAAGTATGCACTCATGCCTATTAAGTCAGCGATAAAAGCACCAAAACAGTGCACTGAATTTATTATGCACCGAAATGGTTACCCGCAATGGTGCAGTCAATTCCCCACGCCGCTGTATTAATCGCCGTAGACATTAAAATTAAAATATTTGCTCGCCATTTTGTCGTAGGTGCCGTCTTTACGCAGTTCGCCCAGCGCTTTGTCGAAAGCGGCTTTCAGCTCTGCATCATCTTTGCGCAAGCCAATCCCGGTTCCATCACCAAAGTATTTTTTATCTTTCACCGACGGACCGGCAAAAGCGTAATCCTTACCAGCAGGCTGCTTCAGGAAGCCTTCGCTGGCCGCAACTTCATCTTGTAATGCCGCGTCCAGACGGCCTGCCGTCAGGTCAGAATAGATGAGGTCCTGGTTCGCATAGGCCACCACGTCCACGCCTTTGCTGCGCCAGTTGTCATTGGCATAGGCTTCCTGAGTAGAGCCTTGCAGGACGCCAACGTGTTTACCCTTGAGGGAATCCAGAGTCGGCTGAATTGGGGAACCTTTCGCGGCGATCAGACGTGAGTCTGCAGCGTAAAGTTTGTCTGAGAACGCAATCTCTTGCTGACGCTTTTCGGTGATAGAAAGCGAGGAGATGATGGCATCAATTTTTTTCGCTTTCAGCGATGGGATCAGCGCATCAAAGTCGCTGGCAACCCAGGTGCATTTGATCTGCATGCGCTTACACATCTCATTTCCCAGATCGATATCAAAACCGACAAAGTCGCCTTTGGCATCTTTAGAGGAAAAAGGAGCGTACGTTGTATCTGTACCAATACGAACCGTCTGCGGAAGTGCTGCGTGGCTGGCCGCGGTGGCGGAGAGTCCTACCAGCAAAGACAAAGCAAGAACCGTCTTCTTCATACATAACCCTCAAGTGGCGTAATTTTATTATGTTTTACGTTGTGTTGTGTGTTTGCAGACTTTTTCATGCAGGTCTTATGCCATTTTCGCGTCGATGAGGATATTCGACGTTAAATATGTTAATAAAACGTTGCAATAATGTCCTGATTTTGAAGATAGCAGGTCTGGCGGTTGAACCGCAGCGTTTCGTTGAGTTTTAACGAATTAAATGTTGAGGATATGATCGCGGTTACAAAATTGCCCTGAAACAGGGCAACGGATGATTCTTTGCACGCTGATGGAACGGCTTACGCCCCTTGCCAGCGGGTGAACAGGTCTTGCGGAAGGGTAATATCAAACTGGTCAAGCACGCGATTAACCGTTTGATTAATCACATCATCGAGGGTTTGTGGACGATGATAGAACGCCGGGACAGGTGGCATAATCACCGCCCCAATTTCTGCCGCCTGCGTCATCAATCGCAGATGACCCAGATGCAGCGGCGTTTCGCGTACACACAGTACCAGCGGACGACGTTCTTTCAACACCACATCTGCCGCACGGGTAAGCAACCCATCGGTGTAACTGTGGACGATGCCAGAAAGCGTTTTGATTGAACAAGGCAGGATAACCATTCCGGCGGTCTGAAAAGAGCCGGAGGAGATACTGGCGGCGATATCACGGGTATCGTGATTCACATTTGCCAGCGCCTGCACGTCGCGCACAGAGAGGTCCGTTTCCAGCGCCAGCGTCTGCCGGGCAGCGGCACTCATCACCAGGTGGGTTTCCACATCAGTGACGTCACGCAATACCTGCAACAGGCGCACGCCGTAAATTGCCCCGCTTGCACCAGAAATACCAATGATGAGTCGTTTCATGTGTAATCGCCCTTACTTGCTCAGGGCCGACTTTGCAGGAAATTACGGTGAGTTGCAAGCAAGGGCGCAGGTTGCGTCCTTGCTTGCGAGCAAACATTAACCTTCGTTGTGCATCTCAAGGTTTTCCGCTTCGTTCTGACGCAACACCGCTTTGGCATCGTCATTACGCAGGGAGTCGAGGAAATCGAGATATTGCTGGTCGACGTCTTTAGTAACGTACACGCCGTTAAACACTGAACATTCAAACTGCTGAATATCCGGGTTCTCAGCACGGACAGCTTCAATAAGATCGTTCAAATCCTGGAAAATCAGACCATCTGCGCCGATTATCTGGCGAATCTCGTCTACTTCACGACCATGAGCGATCAGCTCCGTCGCCGTAGGCATATCGATGCCATAAACGTTCGGGAAGCGAATTTCCGGGGCGGCAGAGGCCAGATACACCTTCTTCGCGCCAGCTTCACGCGCCATCTCGATAATCTGTTCTGAAGTGGTGCCGCGCACGATGGAGTCATCCACCAGCAGCACGTTTTTATCACGGAATTCCGCACGGTTAGCGTTCAGCTTACGGCGCACAGATTTACGACGCAACTGCTGGCCCGGCATGATAAAGGTACGGCCCACATAGCGGTTTTTCACAAACCCCTGGCGGTACGGCTTACTGAGAATACGGGCAATTTCCAGCGCGATATCACAGGAGGTTTCCGGGATTGGGATTACTACATCGATGTCCAGATCTTCCCACTCACGGGCAATTTTTTCGCCAAGCTTAGTCCCCATATTCACACGGGCGCTGTAGACGGAAATCTTGTCGATAAAGGAGTCAGGGCGAGCGAAGTAAACGTATTCAAACAGACACGGATTGCTCACCGGGTTATCAGCACACTGACGAGTAAACAGCTGGCCTTTTTCGGTGATGTACACCGCTTCGCCAGGTGCTACGTCGCGCAGGAATTCAAAGCCCAGCGTATCCAGCGCTACGCTCTCAGACGCCACCATGTACTCGGTACGGCCATCGCCAATATCGCGTTTGCCCATCACCAGCGGACGGATACCGTTAGGGTCGCGGAAGGCAACCATGCCGTGACCGATAATCATCGCCACGCAGGCATAGGCGCCGCGAATCTGGCGGTTGGTTGCCGCAATGGCAGCAAAAATATTGTCGGCTTCCAGCGGGTAATGGCGGAAGTTATCCAGCTCGCTGGCGAAAATATTCAGCAGAATTTCAGAATCTGAAGTGGTATTGATGTGGCGGCGCTTTTCTTCAAACAGCTTTTTACGCAACTCATGCGCGTTGGTCAGGTTGCCATTGTGGGCAAGCGTAATGCCATACGGTGAGTTGACGTAAAAAGGTTGAGCTTCGGAGGCGCTGGAGCTGCCAGCCGTTGGGTAACGCACATGACCGATGCCCATATTGCCCTGCAAACGCTGCATATGGCGCGCTTCAAAAATATCGCTCACCATTCCGTTTGCTTTACGCAAGCGGAAGCAGTTGTTGGCATCAATGGTGATGATGCCCGCAGCATCCTGACCACGATGCTGGAGCACCGTTAACGCGTCATAAATCGACTGGTTTACCGGCATAACACCGGCGATACCGACAATACCGCACATACGTCTTTTCCTCGTTCAGCAACGACCCAAAGTTTATACTTTGGGCAAGAAACTTGACGAGCTTTGCAGATAGTCAAAGAACCATCTGATGATGAAACTGAACTGCGGGATCAGCTGTGACTTACCCCAGTCTTCACTTTTCGACAGACCGGTAAAGGTATCGAGAAAGAACAGTATGGCGGCGACGATCAACGCTCCACGCAAAGCACCGAAGCAAATCCCCAACACTCTGTCGGTACCCGACAGTCCTGTTTTCTCTACCAGTTGGCCTATCACAAAGTTAACGATAGCGCCGACGATAAGTGTCGCGATGAACAGTATCGCGATAGCAATCCCATTTCGAACCAGTTCGTCTTCAAAGCCCGTAAACCAGACAGACAGGTAAGTGTAGTAATGGCTGGCGACAAAGAAAGCACAACCCCAAGTCACCAACGATAATGCTTCACGAACAAAGCCACGGATCAGGCTAACCAGACAGGAAAAACCAATCACCGCGATAATGGCGTAATCAATCCAGACCATATGTGTCCCACGATTTTACGCCCTGTCGTCCTGTTCGGGGCGCATTCTAACAGAAAAAGAAAACGTTTGCGTAGGGATTTCCTTTCCACGCGTAAATAAAAATGGCGCTGAAAAAATCTTCAACGCCATACGATTTTATGCCTCTTCGGGCACTGCCGGATGGCGGTGTAAACACCTTGTCCGGCCTACATCAGAGCAACGTAACGCAATCCCTTAGTTAGGGGTATACCCCATCACCACCCCGCTCAAACCAGAGATCTTCTGCAGCTCGCCCAGCGAGTTCTTCAGCTTATCTTTGGAGGCGTCAGGCCCTACGAGAATGCGGGTTATTTTACCCTGCACCGGCGTTGACGGGGAAGTATATACCCGGAAGCCCGCGCCACGAAGTTTACCCACGATCTCATTGACCTTATCCGCGTTTTTCAATGCACCGAGTTGTACAACGTACGCTTTGCCGGTTGGCGCTGGCGCTTCCTCAGCGGCCGGTTTCGGCGCTGGAGTCGGTGCCGGCGTTGGCGTCGGGGCGACGGCAACAGGCTGCGGCTTCGGTTTAGGTTTCGGTGGTTCCACAGGCGCAGGAACAGGATCTAACTCCGCGCTGTTTGCCGTCGTCAAACGTGATGGATCCAACGATGGCGCGGCAGCATCACCCGCACGCACCTCTTCTGCCGCCCCTTCCGGCGGCTGAGTCGGCAGCGCCTGCGTTGCTGCAGGCATCATGTCTGGTTCATCGCGATCGCCGGGTTTAGGCACCAGTGGGATCGCTGCAAATTCATCCTGATAATGCTTTTTCTGGCCGTCAAGCAGCCCGGGAAGCACAATTACCCCGAGCGCGACCAGCACAATTGTGCCGACTAATCGATTCTGAAACTTACTCGCCACCGCTTCTCCCCACGTCTATTACTTCCATGACATGTGCGACAGTGTGAAACGATCCACACACCAACACGGTATCTTCTGGCTTCGCCTCAGCCAGTGCCGCAGTCCATGCCTGCGCCACGCTGTCATAGGCGTTGCCTTTGCCCAGGTGCTCCAGCAGCTGTTCTGCCGTTGCACCACGCGGCCCTTCCAGGGGCGCACAGTACCAGTCGTCAACCACGCTTTTCAGCCAGGCCAACGTACCGGCAATATCTTTATCATGTAGCATACCGATAACCGCAAGTACACGCCCGCTTTTCACTAACTTTTTCAGACGTCCGGTCAGATACTCCGCCGCATGCGGGTTATGGGCAACATCAAAAATCACTCGCGGCGACTCGCTCACAATCTGGAAGCGTCCCGGTAAAATCGCTTGTTCGATACCTTCACGAATGGCCTGCTCGCTGACGTTAAGGCCGCTTGCGCGCAGTGCGGCCAGCGCGGTTGCTGCGTTAGGTTGTGGCACCTGCGGCAACGGCAGGTGCGTCAACGTTCCATGAGCGTCCGTAAACGACCAGTCATTCTCCGTGACCGTATAGCGCCAGTCCACACCGCAGCGCTGCAAAATCGCCCCGCTCTCTTGCGCGACATCGGCGATGGTGTAAGGCATTTCCGGTTCGCCGACGATGGCCGGTTTCTCTGCGCGGAAAATTCCCGCCTTCTCACGACCAATACTTTCGCGATCCGGGCCCAGCCAGTCAGTATGGTCAAGCGCAATACTGGTGACTACTGCGACATCGGCATCGACGATATTGGTGGCGTCAAGGCGGCCGCCTAACCCCACTTCCAGAATAACGACATCCAGCTGGGCCTGTTTAAACAGCCAGAGTGCCGATAACGTACCGTATTCAAAGTAGGTCAGGGAAATGTCACCCCGTGCGTCTTCAATCTCAGCAAACGAGGCGGTATGGGCTGATTCCGGCAGTTCACGCCCCTGCACGCGTACGCGTTCCGTGTAGCGCACCAGATGAGGCGAACTGTACACCCCAACTTTATAGCCTGCCGCAGTCAGCACAGATTCCAGCGTACGACAGGTTGTGCCTTTCCCATTGGTTCCTGCCACCGTAAAAACAAATGGCGCAGGTTTCAACACACCCAGTTTACGCGCCACCTGACTGACGCGTTCAAGGCCCAGATCGATGGTTTTACTGTGCAGGTTTTCCAGATAAGAAAGCCACGACGCCAGGGGCGACGCGGCTTGAGGGATACGTTTATTGTCCATGATGCCTGTAGATTCTTTACGTTGAGAAAAGCAAAAGGGCAGCGCCAACCGGCCTGCCCTTTTTTACACGTTGTTTTCCACGTTGCAGATGCGTTGGCTGTACTCGCTCTCCCGAATCACTTACCGGTGTAAGCTCATCGGGATCAACGCTCTTCTCGCCTGCCTGCAACCCGAAACCCATAGCGTAAACTATCAGGCCTCTGGTTCCTGATCGGGAACCGGAGGTACCACTTCGCCTTCACGCGGCTCATCCGGATTCGGCGCAGGAAGATTCATCAGCTTCGCCAGGATGCTTGCCAGTTTCAGACGCATTTCCGGACGGCGAACGATCATATCGATAGCGCCTTTTTCAATCAGGAACTCGCTGCGCTGGAATCCCGGCGGCAGTTTCTCACGTACGGTTTGCTCGATAACACGCGGACCAGCGAAGCCGATCAATGCTTTCGGTTCTGCAATGTTGAGATCGCCCAGCATCGCGAAGCTTGCGGAAACACCACCCATTGTTGGGTCGGTCAGTACAGAAATATACGGTAAACCGCGTTCCTGCATTTTCGCCAGCGCAGCAGAGGTTTTCGCCATCTGCATCA
Source organism: Citrobacter sp. C13 (assembly GCF_014596815.2). NCBI lineage: Bacteria > Pseudomonadati > Pseudomonadota > Gammaproteobacteria > Enterobacterales > Enterobacteriaceae > Citrobacter > Citrobacter sp. C13. The sequence continues at coordinate 1,529,263 of NZ_CP115024.1, read as the reverse complement.
AAGACATCAACGCTTCCTGCATACGCGCCCCGCCAGAAGCAGAGAAACAGATCAGCGGACAGTTGTCTTCCAGCGCCTGCTCAACGGCACGGACAAAACGCGCGCCGACCACAGAGCCCATGGAGCCGCCCATAAACGCGAACTCGAATGCCGCAGCAACGACCGGCATACCGTGAAGTGTGCCTTTCATCACCACCAGCGCATCTTTCTCGCCAGTTTCTTTCTGCGCAGAAGCCAGTCTGTCTTTGTATTTTTTGGAGTCACGAAACTTCAGCACGTCTTTCGGCTCAAGCTCGCTACCCAGTTCCACAAGAGAACCTTCATCTAACAGGCTATGCAGGCGATTGCGCGCCGACATGCGCATATGATGGTCACACTTCGGACAGACCTCAAGATTACGTTCCAGCTCAGCACGGTATAAAACCTGACCGCAGCTATCACACTTGGTCCACACCCCTTCAGGAATGCTTGCCTTGCGGGTGGGAGTAATGTTGCTTTTAATTCGTTCAATCCAGCTCATTGGTGACCTTTCTGCCTGAACCCTAGTCAGCTTTGTTATAAGGGGCGCATAATGCCATTTTTGCCCCTAACAGACCATGAATGTTGCACATTAAAACATAACAGCCCGAAACTTTGGATAAAAAAGTGGTCGAACCGCTGAGTTACTTTCTATTTTGCAGCCCGTGACGCAGCACGCTTATGGCGAATTACTTCAATCACCCCCGGCAATACGGAAAGGACGATAATCGCCACAATCAATAATTTCAGGTTTTCCTGGACGATCGGCAGATCGCCGAACAGGTAGCCTGCGTAGGTGAACAACAATACCCACAGCAGTGCACCGACGACGTTATACATCGCAAAGTGACGGTAGGACATATGTCCCATACCGGCAACAAACGGCGCAAATGTACGCACGATAGGCACGAAACGCGCCAGGATAATCGTCTTACCGCCATGACGCTCGTAGAACGCATGGGTTTTATCCAGGTAGCTGCGGCGGAAAATTTTGGAGTTCGGGTTACTGAAAAGTTTTTCCCCGAACAATCGGCCAATCGTGTAGTTCACCGCATCGCCCACAATCGCCGCCACAATCATCAGTGCCACCATCAGATGAACATTGAGATCGTTGGTTGGCAGCGCAGAAAGCGCCCCCGCAACAAACAGCAGCGAGTCCCCAGGCAGGAAGGGTGTCACCACCAGCCCGGTTTCACAGAACAGGATCAGAAACAGAATGGCATATACCCAGATACCGTATTCCGCAACCAGCTCCGCCAGGTGCACATCAATGTGCAGGATAAAATCGATAAGAAAGTAAATCAGGTCCATAGTTTTGCCTTTATACGACTCAAATTAGTCCGCCAGAAATAGCGGGCCCATAGGCGGTTTTGGCAGGTCGAACCGGTCTGGGTAATCTACCGCAACCAGATACAGTCCTTCCGCTTTCGCCGTTGCCGCTGCCAGCGTTCTGTCCTTTGCCGCTAACAGTTCTGCTATCCAGCTCTCCGGCTGGTTGTTGGCGCCAACTTCCATCAGGCTACCGACAATATTCCTGACCATATGATGTACAAAGGCATTCGCTTTAATATCCACCACCACATATGCACCGAAACGTTCGACGTTAATGTGCATCACGTTTCGCCACGGCGTGCGCGACTGACACTGCACCGCTCGAAACGAGGTAAAATCATTTTCGCCAATCAGACACTGGGCCGCACGATGCATTCGCTCAGCGTCCAGCGGTTCATAGTAATGGGTTACCCCTTTACCCAAAACCGCAGGGCGCAACCGATGATTGTAGATGATGTAGCGATAACGGCGAGCCGTGGCGCTAAATCGAGCATGAAAATCATCGGGTACAGCTTTAACCCAGCGCACGGCGATGTCACCAGGTAAATTCGCATTTACCCCCAGTGTCCAGGCCGCATCTTTACGCTGGGCAGTGGTTTCAAAATGCACGACCTGCCCAGTGCCATGAACGCCCGCATCCGTGCGTCCTGCACAAAAAACATTGATGCGCTCATTCGCCACCTGAGAGAGCGCTTTTTCCAGTTTTTCCTGAACGCTACGCACTTCGTTCTGGCGCTGCCAGCCATAATATTTGCTGCCGTCATACTCAATGCCCAGCGCAATTTTATGGGTTGACGGCTGTTGCTGGTCAGACATTAGTACAGGTACTCCTGCACCAGTTTTTCCGCAATTTTCACCGCCATTAACGCGCCGCCAAAGCGAACGTTGTCCGCCACAGACCAGAACTGAACTTGCTCTGGCATACCGTAATCATTATGCACGCAGCCAATAGAAAGGTGCGGCGTGCCCGATGCATCGCCAACCTGGGTCGGGAAATCGGTCTCTTCCGACAACACCACGTCTTCACCGCGTGAAAACGCATCGCGCGCTTCTTCCGCCGCCAACGGACGCAGGGCCTCAAAATTCACCATCTGCGCGTGGCCATAAAATACCGGGGACTGCACGATGCTGGCAGAGATGAGCAGGCCGTCATCCTGCATAATTTTGCGCACTTCATCAACGATACGACGTTCTTCACGCACGCTACCTTCACGATCGGGCAGCATCGGCAGCATGTTGAATGCCAACTGACGGCCAAAGAAATCATCTTCGTCAATCGGGATGCCATTAAGCAGTTTCGCACTCTGTCCTGCCAGCGCATCCACCGCTTTTTTGCCATGAGCGGAAGCTGAGATAATATTGGTCACCGTAATACGCGAAAGCCCACCGTCATCAATCAACGGTTTCAGCGCAGACAGCAGTTGGCTGGTCAGGCTGTTAGGCACCGCAATCACATTGCGGTTACGGTAATCCGCCAGCACGAACGGGTTAACGTCCGGAACCACCAGCGGAACGTCAGGCTCGAGCGCGAACAGACCGCTGCTGTCAATCACCAGACAACCCGCATTAGTGGCTTCTTCTACCCATGCGGCGGTGGCTTCAGCGCCCGCAACAAAAAATGCCAACTGTGCCTGCGTCCAGTCAAAGTCTGAAACGTCCTGCACTATGACCGATTTACCGTTAAAACGCAGATGCTCACCGGCGCTTTCATTACGCGCCAGCGCATAAATTTCACCGACCGGGAACTGGCGTTCAGCCAGCGTATCGAGCAGGGCTTCGCCTACGGCGCCCGTTGCGCCCAGAATGGCAATATTCCAGCCTTCAGACATGGTGATTTACTCCAAGAAATACGTAAGCGTCCCTGTCGCATTATTCGACAGGGAGCATTAAGAAGACATTAATGTGCCGGATGATGAACAGCGTTAAAACCCAGCTTACACAATAAGGCAGCAGCCGTTGCGTCGTCACACATCACATATAAAGACGACCATTCACGACGCTCAAGGTAATTTTTACGCAGTTTATCAAACTCACCCGGAATTCCAGCGACTTTACGCAACGGCGCATCATCGCGGCGCACATCATACACTAAATGCACGAGCCTTTTCAGCGTTGGCTGATCTAACGGGCCATGCAGGGTAATACGACCAAATTCCGGCGCAGGTAACAGGGTACTGAGCGCAACGTGCTGCTCGTGACCAATAAACTTACTATAGGCCTCAAAGACCTGCGTGGTACCACGCGCTTTTCCTTCGAGGGTATACCCGGCAATGTGCGCCGTACCGATATCAGCTTTCTCCAGCAACGCCACATTGAGATCCGGCTCTCCTTCCCAGACATCCAGCACAACACTCAGCGACTGACCGGCATTCAATCGGTTCAGCAATGCCGTATTGTCGATGACCGGCCCACGGCAGGCGTTGATCAGAATAGTGCCCGGCTTCAACCGGCTAATCAGCGCGTCATCCGCCATATGCAGCGTTTTGTACGGCCCATCTTTAAACAGCGGGGTATGGAAAGTCAGCACATCGGCTTGCTCAACCAGTTCATCCAGCGAGCAGAAATTGCCTTCGTCACCGCGATCGGCTCGCGGTGGATCGCACAGCAGCGTGCGGATCCCCAACGCTTCCAGACGCGCCTGCAAACGCCCGCCCACGTTCCCCACACCCACAATGCCTACGGTGCGATCGCGTAACGCAAACCCGTCGCGCTCCGCCAGCATCAGCAATGCTGAAAAAACATATTCTACGACCGCTATTGCGTTACAACCGGGTGCGGCGGAAAAACCTATCCCCGCCTGAGCAAGCCAGGCGTCATCCACATGGTCTGTGCCAGCGGTTGCCGTACCGACAAATTTAACCGGTTTTCCGCCAAGCAGTGATTCATTTACTTTCGTCACCGAGCGCACCATTAAAGCATCCGCATCATCCAGTTCAGCAACGGGAATCGGACGGCCGGGAACCGCTTTGACCTCCCCCAAACGACTGAACAGTTCGCGGGCATAGGGCATATTTTCATCAACGAGGATTTTCACGTCTTTCGCACCTGTTTGAGAACGAGAGTTAACCGGGCAAGTGTGCCATAATCTCGCCGCCAGGCATACTGCGAGACCTGGTCAGCACAGATTTAAGGAACAGAGATGATGCAGCCCATTTCAGGTACGCCCGCACGCCCTCCCGGCGAAGGCCAAAATGCCCCTTCCGCTGCGGGTGAACAACCGTTATCCACACAACAACGTACTGTGCTGGAACGGCTAATTACCCGTTTGATTTCACTCACCCAGCAGCAAAGTGCTGAAGTGTGGGCCGGAATGAAGCACGATCTGGGCGTCAAAAGTGATACGCCGCTGCAGTCACGTCACTTTCCAGCCGCTGAGCAAAACCTTAACCAACGGCTGGGGGTTGCTCAGCAAAATCATGTTAATCGTCAGGTGCTTTCGCAGCTCACTGAATTACTGAGCCAGGGAAATAATCGCCAGGCAGTGAGTGATTTTATCCGTCAGCAGTATGGGCAAACGGCGCTCAGCCAGCTCACGCCTGAGCAGTTAAAGAACGTGCTCACGCTACTGCAACAGGGGCAGCTGTCGATACCGCAGCCACAGCAGCGCCCGGCCACCGATCGTCCATTGCTCCCCGCAGAGCACAATACGCTGAACCAGTTAGTTACCAAACTGGCGGCGGCCACGGGAGAATCCGGGAAGATGATCTGGCAGTCGATGCTGGAGTTGTCTGGCGTAAAAAGCGGTGAGCTGATCCCTGCCAAACAGTTTACGCACCTGGTCACCTGGCTGCAGGCGCGCCAGACGCTCAGCTTGCAAAGCGCCCCGACGCTACAAACGCTCCAGGCGGCGCTGAAGCTGCCATTAGAGCCGAATGAGCTGACAGCAATAAAAGAGTACGCACAGCAGACGTATCAGATCCAACCACAATCGATTCTGACCACGGTGCAGGTGCAGGACTTGCTCAATCAAATTTTCCTGCGGCGCGTGGAACGAGAACGCGAGCTCAGCGATCCGCGCCATCTGCAGCCCATTTACAGCCCGTTCGCGCCGATGATTGAAACGGTTAAATCTCTGTCGGCACGACCGGGACTGCTGTTTGTTGCGTTGATAATTGCGTTAACCATTTTCTGGCTGGTCGCCTAACCTTTACGCAGCGTAAGCAACGTTACAATAATCCCCACCACGGCAGATATCGCCCCGGCAAGGAACACTGAGGGATAACCGTACGCGGTGGCCAGCACCCCGGCGACCGGACCGCTTATGCCGTAGGAGATATCCTGAAACGCGGCGTAACCGCCCAGCGCCGTACCGCGAACCTGCGCAGGCACTCGCTTCACCACTTCGACGCCCAAGGCCGGGAAGATAAGCGAACACCCGGCCCCGGTTAATGCCGCCCCGAGCAGCGCAATCCAGGCCGATGGGGCCTGCCACAGCAGAATCAGCCCTGCGGTTTCCACCAGCAAAGAGACAACGGCAACCTTCACGCCGCCGAACCGGTCCGGCATCCAGCCAAACAGAATGCGCATCAGCACAAACGCCCCACCAAACGCAGTCAGGGTGAACCCCGCCATCGTCCAGCCGTTGCTGACAAAATAGAGTGAAATAAACGTACCGATCACCGCAAAGCCAACGCCCTGCAGCGCCAGGCCCAGGCCCGGTTTCCAGATAAGCCCTACCACGCTCCATAACGAAGGACGTTCTCCTGCATGCGCAGGTACTTTGCGTACAGTGCCGTTGAATGCCCATGCCAGCAGCGGTAATACCATCGTCGTCCCGGCCAGCGCTGCAAAGCCAAAGTGGCTGTGGATCAACAGGCCCAACGGTGCACCGGCGGCCAGCGCGCCGTAAATCGCCATTCCGTTCCACGACATCACCTTACCGGAGCGTGTTGGGCCGACCAACCCCAACCCCCAGGTCAACGTTCCAGTGAGCAGTTGGCTTTCGCCAAAACCGAGGATCAAACGCCCGACGATTAACAACGCAAATTTTACAGGGACAGAAACTGGCAATAGCGCGGCTAAAAGCCACGCCGCGCCCGCCAGCCCACAGGCAAACATCCCCTGTAGCGCCGAGCGTTTAGCACCATATTGATCGGCTAAGCGCCCGGCGTAGCCGCGCGTTAATACCGTTGCCAGAAACTGTACGCCTACGGCGATACCGACCATGGTATTGCCATAGCCCAGTTCCTGATGCACAAACAGAGGAATCACGGGCAAAGGTAGGCCGACCGTCATATAGGTCAGGAAAACCGCAAAAGCGATACGAAACAGCGAAAAGTTCGCCGAAGGTGTTTTTTCTTGTTGGGTTACAGCTGTCATGCGTTACTCCAAAATGCAGAGTAAGGCGAGGAATGTCCACGCCCCCTCTACCTGACTATCAGGATTAAGGTGCGTTGGATAACGTTAAACGCTTACGCATTATCAAGAGGATAATGTTGAAGCTGGAGTCTGCCTGTAAACCGGATCGATTGTCAACGATATAAAAAAGGGAGCCATCAGGCTCCCCTTTGCATCTCATTTTGTAGACTTACACTTACAGCTTACGCATGACCAGCGTTGCGTTGGTGCCGCCAAAGCCGAAGCTGTTGGACATTACAGTAGTCAGCGCCTGCTCGGTCGGTTTGGTCACGATGTTCAGACCTGCCGCCTGCTCATCCAGCTCTTCAATGTTGATGCTCGGCGCGATAAAGCCATGTTCCAGCATCAGCAGAGAGTAGATAGCTTCCTGCACGCCAGCCGCACCCAGAGAGTGACCGGTCATGGCTTTAGTTGCAGAGATGGCCGGGCTGTTATCACCAAACACTTCACGGATTGCACCCAGCTCTTTCACGTCGCCTACCGGGGTAGAGGTACCGTGAGAGTTCAGGTAGTCGATCGGGGTGTCTACGCCGTGCATCGCCATCTGCATGCAACGTACTGCGCCTTCGCCAGACGGAGCAACCATGTCTGCGCCATCGGATGTTGCGCCGTAACCGACGATTTCCGCGTAGATATGCGCTCCACGTGCCAGCGCGTGCTCCAGCTCTTCAACCACGACCATACCGCCACCACCAGCGATAACGAAACCGTCACGGTGTGCATCATAGGTACGGGAAGCTTTGGATGGATCGTCGTTGTATTTAGTGGACAGCGCGCCCATGGCGTCGAATTCACACGCCATTTCCCAGCACAGCTCTTCGCCGCCGCCAGCAAAAACGATATCCTGTTTGCCCAGCTGAATTTGTTCTACCGCGTTACCGATACAGTGCGCGGATGTCGCACAGGCAGAGCTGATAGAGTAGTTTACGCCATGGATTTTGAACGGCGTTGCGAGGCAGGCAGAAACGCCGGACGCCATCGCTTTGGTGACCACATACGGGCCAACCGCTTTCAGACCACGCGGGCTACGCATTGCGTCAGCACCGAACACCTGAAAACGCGGGGAGCCGCCGCCGGAACCTGCAATCAGGCCAACGCGCGGGTTGTTCTGGTAATCTTCTGCTGCAAGGCCGGCATCAGCCACTGCCTGTTCCATAGAAAGGAATGCATAGATGGATGCGTCGCTCATAAAGCGCACTACTTTGCGGTCAATGAGGCCAGTGGTATCCAGTTTTACGTTGCCCCAAACGTGGCTACGCATGCCGGAGTCCTTCAGCTCCTGAGAGAAAGTGATCCCTGAACGTCCTTCACGCAGAGATGCCAGGACTTCCTGCTGGTTATTACCGATGCTGGAAACGATGCCCAAGCCAGTAATCACTGCACGTTTCATTCAATACCTCTGTAAGTCGCACTATTTTAAAGTTTCGAGTGGCACAATAGCGTACACTTGTACGCCGAACAAGTCCGATCAGCCATTTAGTGTGGAAATTTGCGCAGCCAGGCACTCATCGCTAAGATCGGGGCACAGCCTGCCAGACGAGTAACTTACGTGAAACAATACGCTATACAACCTGCAAACCTTGAATTCAACGCTGAGGGTACACCTGTTTCCCGAGATTTTGACGATGTCTATTTTTCTAATGATAACGGGCTGGAAGAGACACGTTACGTCTTTCTCGGCGGGAATCATCTCGCCCAGCGATTCCCTGCGCATTCACGTCCCCTCTTCGTGGTGGCAGAAAGCGGGTTTGGCACCGGACTTAACTTCCTGACACTCTGGCAGGCATTTACCGATTTTCGCGATACCCATCCCGAAGCTACCCTGGAAAGATTACATTTCATCAGCTTTGAAAAATATCCACTGACGCGCGAAGATTTGACCTTAGCCCATCAGCACTGGCAAGAACTTGCCCCGTGGGCCACGGCGCTGCAAGAGCAATGGCCGCTGCCGCTGGCGGGATGCCATCGCCTGCTCCTTGATGAAGGACGTATCACGCTGGATCTGTGGTTTGGCGATATTAACGAACTGACCAGTAAGCTCGATGACTCCCTGAATCAAAAAGTGGATGCCTGGTTTCTGGACGGTTTCGCGCCTGCAAAAAATCCGGATATGTGGACGCCAACGCTGTTTAACGCAATGGCCCGTCTGGCTCGTCCCGGCGGTACGCTGGCAACCTTCACCTCAGCGGGCTTTGTGCGTCGGGGATTGCAGGAAGCCGGATTTACGATGCAAAAATGCAAAGGCTTTGGTCGCAAACGCGAAATGCTCTGTGGCGTAATGGAACAGACGCTGACGCTCCCCTCCTCGGCGCCGTGGTTTGCACGTACCGGAACAGATAAACGCGAAGCCGCCATTATTGGCGGGGGGATTGCCAGCGCATTGCTGTCGTTGGCGTTACTGCGTCGCGGTTGGCAGGTCACTCTCTATTGCGCCGACGATAACCCAGCCGGGGGTGCATCCGGCAATCGCCAGGGCGCGCTTTATCCGCTACTCAGCAAGCATGACGCGGCCATTAATCTCTTTTTCCCCACCGCGTTTACCTTCGCTCGTCGACTGTATGACGCCCTCCCCGTTGAGTTCGCGCATGACTGGTGCGGTGTGACACAACTGGCGTGGGATGAAAAAAGCCAGCAAAAAATCGACCAAATGCTGTCCCTTGAATTGCCTGATGCGCTCGCCATCGGCGTTAACGCAGAGCAGGTTTTACAAACGACCGGCGTAGAAACCGGATGCGGCGGCATTCAGTACCCTGCCGGAGGATGGCTGTGTCCGGCACAGTTAACCGCCGCCGTATTCGACTACGCCGCAACGCTGGGATTACGCACCCGGTATCAACATACGCTGGCCTCGCTGTCTCGGCAGACAGAACACTGGCAATTGACGTTTTCCAGTGGCGACACCGCCACTCACGCTGCTGTAGTTATGGCTAACGGGCATCGCATTAACGGCGTTGAGCAAACGCAGTCGCTTCCGGTGTACTCCGTAGGCGGTCAGGTGAGTCACATTCCTACCACGCCTTCGCTTTCAGCGCTGCGTCAGGTGCTGTGCTATGACGGCTACCTCACGCCACACAACCCGCAAAACCAGCAGCACTGCATTGGCGCCAGCTATCATCGCGGAAGTGAAGAAACGGTGTATCGCGCGGACGATCAGCAGCAAAACCGTCAGCGCTTAATAGATTGTTTCCCGAATGCCTCGTGGGCAAAAGAAGTAGACGTTAGTGGCAATGACGCCCGTTGTGGAGTGCGCTGCGCCACGCGCGATCACATGCCGATGGTCGGCAACGTCGCGGATTATGACGCCACGCTCAGCCAGTATGCCACTCTTGCCGAAGACAAAGTGCACGCCGTAAACGCCCCGGTGTATTCCGATTTATTTATGTTAGGTGCGCTGGGCTCGCGCGGGCTGTGTACTGCCCCGCTGTGTGCAGAAATTCTTGCATCGCAAATGAGCAATGAACCCATACCAATGGATGCCAACACGCTGGCAGCGCTGAATCCGAATCGTCTGTGGGTAAGGAAGTTATTGAAGGGTAAAGCGGTGAAATAAGATACCATCTCGCCATTGCCTGATGGCGCTACGCTTATCCGGCCTACAACTCCCGTCCGCGTAGGCCGGATAAGACGCCTTCGCGTCGCCATCCGGCACAATCCACTGCAATTATTATTGCGTTGCCTTCTGGAACAGTGTGTCCCACATCTCTTTCACTAACGCCTGGTCACGCGGCGAGAGTTCGCCTGCGCTGATGGCTTTTTCCAGGCTGCTGGTCACATTGGCGTACAATGCCTCAGCGGAATGGTCCTCGCCAGCATCCAGCTCAGCCACAGCCAGCGTCAGGTGCCCACGCAAATAGCCACTGGCAAACAACTCATCATCGCTGGCGTGCTCTACCATATCGTCGATTAATGCCAGAATGCGTGATTCAAACTCCGCGATCATCTTATTTCCTCATTGTAAACGTGGCAGCGGCTTCAGTTGAGCGCTTCGGGCCACGGGAATTGTTCCGCCGTAAGTTCAGGCGTGTGATAATAATTCTGTAACGCGTTAATGAAACGCGCCGGACGTTCAGGGATCCCTTTTTCCAGGTACTCCATCACCTGAGCATGAACACGGCGCTGGAATACCACGCGATCCGGTTCAAAATCCCCCTCCAGATTGTCGCAACTGACGTTAAACGGGTAGCCCGCCGCCATGCAAAACAACCAGTCAAACGCCTGCGGCTTCACTTCCACATCTTCAAACTGGCATTGTGTCTTCGCGTCGCGTCCGTCCGGGCAGTACCAGTAACCGAAATCGACCAGTTCACGACGGGCTTTACCGGCGATGCACCAGTGTGAAATTTCGTGTAACGCACTGGCGTAATAACCATGCGCAAAAACGATACGGTGATACGGTAATTCCGCATCCGCTGGAAGATAGATCGGTTCGTCGTCGCCTTTAATCAGACGGGTATTAAATTCATCGGCAAAGCAGCCGTTAAAAATCTCAATTAACTGTTCGTAGTGATGCGTATTATTCATTAGTTCATCCCCAGCCAGTGGAGAATCTCCTGTCCATGATTATCATAAAGTAGCTTGGCGCTCATCACGGCGGAGACAATAACGATCATTGGCCGAATGAGTTTTTGTCCTTTGCTGAGTACCAGTCGAGAGCCCATCCGTGCGCCAATAAACTGGCCAATGAGCATCACAAAACCTGTCGCCCAAATCACTTTGCCGCCGAGAGCAAACAGCAACAACCCGCCGATATTCGAGGTGGCATTTAATACTTTGGCGTGGGCCGTCGATTTCGCCAGGTTGTATCCGCACAGCATGACAAAAGCCAGCGCGTAGAACGACCCCGCCGCCGGACCAAAAAAACCATCGTAAAAGCCGACGCATCCCCCGGCCACCAGCGCGAAAGGCAAACCGTGCAGTCGGCGCTGTCGGTCCTCTTCCCCGATTTTAGGCATCAACAGAAAGTAAAGGCCAATACAGATAACCAATACTGGCAGGATCTGGCGCAGAACATCTGACTGCACGTGTTGAACCAACAGCGCGCCACTCATTGAGCCGATAAAGGTCATGAAGATATTGAGCTTCTGATCCGCCAGATTAACCACACCCCGACGAATAAAATAGAGGGAGGAAGAGATAGATCCCCCGCAGGCTTGCAGCTTATTGGTCGCCAGCGCTTGCGCAGGTGGCATCCCGGCCGCCATCAATGCCGGGATGGTGAGTAGACCACCGCCTCCGGCCAGAGAATCAATAAAACCTGCCAGCATCGCCACAAAAAAAAGCACACCTAACAGCAGTGGCGACACCATAAACAGAGAGGCAAAATGATCCATTAGAGTACATGCTCGTCCAGTAGCGCCTGGCAGGAAGGCGGCAACGGTGGCGGTGTCTTCTTCTCAGGCTTGGTGGTTCCAGGTTTTGGAGGTTCGAACCAGCTTTGCAGCTCTGCGCCACAGCCGTCACCCGGTGGCGGTAACGGTTGATCTTCGCACTCAAGGCTGTCGGCAGGGCAACGTAACCGCACGTGCATATGCGCACGATGCTGGAACCACGGCCGCACTTTACGCAACCAGTCCCTGTCGGTCCCTGCATCCAGACAAAGTTGTTGCTTAATCGCCGGATTCACGAAAATACGCGTTACTTCATTATCTTTTGCAGCCAGCCTGATCAGGCTGAAAATCTCCGGTTTCCACAGTGACGGCACAACACGTTTGCCATCCTGTGAGACCAGATCTAACGCCTGCGGCCGCAGCAGTTGCGACTGGGTCCAGCGCGTTTTCGGCAGTTGCAGGAAAATATCCACATCCAGTCCCGTCTGGTGGCTGGCGTGACCGCCATTGAATCGCCCACCGGCCGGCATCCCCATATCGCCGATTAACACCGTGCCCAGCCCCTGACTATTGGCCTGATTACTCAGACGCTGGATAAACCTCACCAGATCCGGATGGCCAAAGTAACGACGCTGATCGGTGCGCATCACCTGATAGTGTTTTGACTGGACAGGCAGCGTATCTGCGCCAACAATACAGCCATTGGAAAACGCGCCGATAGACTGCGCGCTGCCCGCAACCGGATGGGTAATTTTCTGCCAGGGCGTCGCCGCCAGACAGGCGGTACTGGCAAACAGAGCCAGCGCCGCAAGTGCCGTTTTTTTCATCTCTTACCAGCGTGGAATATCGGTCTTCACGTCCGCATTTTGCGCCCGCTGACGCAGCAGGTGATCCATCAATACGATCGCCAGCATCGCCTCGGCGATCGGTACGGCGCGGATCCCTACGCACGGATCGTGGCGACCTTTAGTGATCATTTCGACTTCTTCTCCAAAGCGGTTAATAGTGCGCCCAGGAACGGTAATACTGGACGTCGGTTTCAGCGCCATATGAGCAATGATTTGTTGCCCGCTGCTGATCCCGCCCAGAATGCCGCCCGCATGGTTACTCTGGAAACCTTCTTTGGTGATTTCGTCACGGTTCTGACTGCCGCGCAGCGCAACAACGTCAAATCCATCGCCAATCTCAACGCCCTTAACGGCGTTAATGCTCATCAGCGCATGGGCGATGTCGGCATCCAGGCGGTCGAATACAGGTTCGCCGAGACCCGCAGGTACACCGCGTGCAACAACGGTCACCTTAGCTCCGATGGAGTCACCTTCTTTCTTCAGCCCGCGCATCAGTTCGTCCAGCGCTTCGAGTTTATCCGGGTCCGGGCAAAAGAACGGGTTAAGTTCCACCTGGGACCAGTCTTTAATCTCCAGCGGAATATCACCCATCTGCGTCAGGCAGCCGCGGATCTCAACGCCGAATTTTTCCGCCAGATATTTTTTGGCAATCGCTCCGGCCGCCACGCGCATCGCTGTTTCACGTGCGGATGAACGTCCGCCGCCACGGTAGTCGCGCAGGCCATATTTTTGCTCATAGGTATAGTCGGCGTGTCCCGGACGAAAAACGTCCTTAATCGCGCCGTAATCCTGTGAACGCTGATCGGTATTTTCGATCAGCAGGCCAATGCTGGTGCCAGTGGTAACGCCCTCGAACACCCCGGAGAGGATTTTCACCTGATCCGGCTCACGACGCTGCGTAGTGTAGCGCGATGTGCCCGGACGGCGTCTGTCGAGATCGTGCTGCAGGTCAGCTTCTGTCAGAGAAATGCCCGGCGGAACACCATCGACAATACAACCGAGCGCCAGCCCGTGTGATTCGCCGAAAGTGGTTACGCGAAAGAGTTGCCCAATTGTGTTTCCTGCCATCACGGCTCCGTTATGCGTGTTGTGTATGTGCGCGTGTAATTAGTCTTTATAAATGCTGAAGTGCTCGCGAGCAGCAACTAACTGCTCTTTGGTCAGCATGAATACGCCGTCACCGCCGTTGTCGAACTCCAGCCAGGTGAACGGTACATCCGGATATTGCTCTATCAGATGTACCATGCTGTTTCCGACTTCACAAATCAGAATACCGTTATCTGACAGGTAGTCTGGGGCGTTCCCCAGAATGCGGCGGGTAAGTTTCAGCCCATCGCTACCGGACGCCAGACCCAGCTCAGGTTCGTGACGATATTCGTTTGGCAGATCGGACATATCTTCCGCATCGACATACGGCGGGTTGGTCACAATCAGGTCATACTGGACTTTCAGCAGATCGCGGAACAGATCGGAACGGATCGGCGTGACGTGATGGATCAGACCGTGTTCTTCAATATTGTGTTCGGTCACCGCCAGCGCATCAGTGGAAATATCCACCGCATCCACTTCGGCTTCCGGGAAGGCATACGCACAGGCAATGGCGATACATCCGCTGCCGGTACACATATCGAGGATATGCTGCGGCTGCTCATTAATAAGGCCCGCAAAGCGGTTATTGATAAGCTCGCCAATCGGTGAACGCGGAACCAGCACGCGTTCATCAACATAAAACTCATGCCCACAGAACCAGGCTTTGTTGGTCAGATAAGCAACCGGAATGCGCTCGTTGACGCGGCGAATCACGCGTTCAACAATACGATGACGCTCGCTGGAAGTCAGACGTGCGGTACGCATATCTTCTGGAATATCCAACGGCAAATAAAGTGACGGCAGCACCAGTTGTACGGCCTCGTCCCATGGGTTATCCGTGCCATGGCCATACCAGATGTTCGCCGCGCTAAAACGGCTGACCGCCCAACGCAACATGTCCTGAATGGTATGCAGTTCACTCACTGCTTCATCGACGAAAATTTTATCCACGTATTCCTCCAGGGCATGCTCGTATTAATTTCGGCGGCTAGTTTGCCACGAAGACGGCGATAAATCAGCATTCACACGGGGCCTGAACGCGAAAATTGCGTTTTAAGCGATCGGATGCCCGCCGAGTCGGGTTAAACTAACGGAAAATAAAAGTTGAGACTCTCGAATGAAAAAGAAAACATCGCTCAGCGAGGAGGATCAGACGCTGTTTCGCCAGCTGATGACCGGCACGCGTAAAATTAAACAGGACACCATTGTTCACCGACCTCCACGTAAAAAAATTGCCGAGGTTCCGGTTAAAAGGCTGCTACAGGAGCAGGCTGATGCCAGCCACTATTTCTCGGATGAGTTTCAGCCGCTGCTGAATACGGACGGCCCGGTAAGATACCTGCGCGCCGACGTCAGCCATTTCGAACTGAAGAAAATGCGCCGTGGCGATTACTCTCCGGAGCTGTTTCTCGATCTGCATGGGCTGACCCAGCAACAGGCCAAACAAGAGTTAGGCGCGCTGATTGCCGCCTGTCGCCGTGAGCATGTGTTTTGCGCCTGCGTGATGCATGGCCACGGAAAACATATTCTGAAACAGCAGACGCCGCTCTGGCTGGCCCAGCATCCGCACGTAATGGCCTTTCATCAGGCACCGAAGGAGTACGGTGGCGACGCCGCGCTGCTGGTGCTGATTGAAGTGGAAGAGTGGCTACCGCCCGAACTTCCGTGATGCAGAAAGACAAAAAGAGCCGCATTTGCGGCTCTTTGATTTTCCGGGTGGCTGCTGCGCCTTATCCGGCCTGTTTAAATCGCTTTTGCCATTTTCAGGTTACACGGGCTCATTTGCCAGTTAAAAGTACCCTTCCCGCTCTCATCAAGCGTAACGCTGGCAATCGCTGATGTGGTAAACATCGGCGGTGTTTCACCTGGGCAAAGCTCAGACACCAGATATCCCACTAAAGGCAAGTGAGAGATAACCAGTGCGGTGGCGATACCTTCATTGGCCAGAGCCTCTAAATAGGCGCTGACCAGACCGACATCGCCGCAGGGAGTCAGCTCCGGCAAAACATCCACACCGGTTGGCAGGTTCATACACTCCCCCACCACATCCAGCGTTTGTTCGGCTCGTAGGAACGGGCTCACCAGAACACGTTCGATATCCACTTTTTGACCTTTCAGCCAGTTCGCCATCAGGCGAGATTCGTCACAACCACAGGAGGTTAAGGGACGAACCGAATCACTGGCGGCATCGAGGGCCGCGTCGCCGTGACGCATGATAAAAACTTGCATATTGCACCGCTTTTGTTAACCAGAATCACCACTACCTTTATTCACAGCCCCTATTGGCTGTGGTAACGATATGGTGGCCGGCATTGTGCCTTATCCATTCACCGAATGAAACGCTGTTTTTTACCTCAACGGCGTAAGTATAGTCAATCTCTGTTTACATTTTGAGCGCGACCCATACATTCAGTGCGGATTCATCCTACCTTTGACCTCATGAATTCAGGTCAGTTTCCCCAATATTCCAGAATCTTTCACTGCGTTCCGCCATCTGCAATAACTGCTCACACGGTGTAAACCGCGAGCCGTACTGCGTGGTCAGCCGTTGCAGAACCGCAACCACTTCACCCGCGCCGAGAGAATCCATATACCGGAACGGGCCGCCGAGGAATGGCGGAAAACCAATACCAAATACAGCGCCGATGTCGCCATCACGTGCGCTGCGGACTATCTTCTCGTCGAAACAACGGGCTGCTTCATTGAGCATTAACATAACGCACCGCTCTGCTACCTGCGCGGCGGAAAGCCGGCCCTGACCCTGGACGCCAATAAGCGTATAAATTGCAGGGTCGACCTGTTTTTTGCTTTTACGCCCTTTCGCACCATAAAGATAGAAACCCCGACCATTTTTTCTACCTTTGCGATCGTCATTCAAAATTGAAGCAACAACATTTGCAGGCGCGCTAAAACGTTCTCCATATGCAGCCTCAAGCACTGGTATAATTTTAGTGCCCGTATCAATTCCAACCTCATCCAAAAGTTGGATTGGCCCAACTGGAAAACCAAACTTAACCAGCGCGGCGTCTATGGTTTCGACCCGCTCGCCTTCGGTCAACATACGAATCGCTTCGTTAATATAAGGCGCTAAAATGCGGTTAACGTAAAAGCCGGCCTTATCTCTGACCACTATCGGCGTTTTACCCTGTTTTTTCGCTAACTTAACGGTAGTTGCAATTGTCTGCTCAGAGGTCGTGGCATGCGGGATCACTTCGACCAACGGCATTTTTTCCACCGGACTAAAAAAGTGTAAACCAATCACTTGTTCAGGCCTGGCAGCGTTCGCAGCAATATCGCTAATGGGCAAAGATGAGGTGTTAGAAGCAAAAATGGTATGAGGTGCGCAATTTTGCTCAACTTCTGCCACCATCCTTTGTTTTAGCGGCAGATCTTCAAACACGGCTTCAATAATTAGATCGCGATGCGCAAAGCCACGGTAGTCGATCGTTCCCGAAATCAGCGCCAGTTGTTTATCGCGTTCGCTGGCTTTGATATGACGGCGGCGAACCTTCGTTTCAAGCTGATCCCAGCTGTACTTCAGCGCGTGGTTGATTCCCTTAGCGTTTATATCTTTGATGCGCACAGGCAAGCCGCCTTTACAGGCCGTCACGTAGGCAATACCACCGCCCATCAGACCGCCGCCCAAAATACCTACGCTGTTTAGCGGGCCAGGTTTCGCATCACTTCCGGGATCTTTTTTCACATCGGTGTTGGCAAAAAAGATATGCCGTAGCGCCTGAGACTGGGATGTCATCGCCAGCTCACCAAACGCACTGGCCTCAGCGTCGTAACCGCTACTGCTGCCTTGCGCTAGCCCGGTTTCGATGACCTCAAGGATACGTTCTGTTGCAGGGTAGTTACCTTGCGTTTTTTGCACCGTCTTTTTACTGGCCATGCGGAACAACAGCGCCCGCCCCAGCGGCCCCGCCAACACTCGCTCTCTCACGGGCAGTGTTCGATGCGCAGAACTGTCCTTTTTAGCCAGTTCTACGGCCGCTTCCAGCAAAATGGAATGCGGTACAACTTCATCCACTAAACCAACTTTCAGCGCCTGTTTTGCGCGTAATTGTTTTCCGGTGAGGATCATATCCAGTGCAGTACTGACGCCAATCAGGCGCGGCAGCCGCTGCGTACCACCGGAGCCGGGCAACAAGCCAAGTTGTACTTCCGGTAAACCCAGAACGGTTTTAACATCATCGGTACAAATACGGTTGTGGCACGCCAGCGCCATCTCCAGGCCACCGCCGAGGCATGCGCCATGAATCGCAGCGATAACCGGGATCGGCAAGGCATTAATTTCCGCCATCATCTGCTGCCCCTGACGGGCCAGCGTTTCGGCTTCCTGCGCGCTACGACAACTACCAATCATGTTGATATCCGCCCCGGCAATGAAGTTATCGGGTTTAGCCGAAATAAACACCACGCCGCGCAATGCTTTGTTATCGCGGATTTGTTTCAGAATGGCCCGTACCTGAGAAGCAAACTCCGCTTTCAGGGTGTTCATTTTCTCTCCGGGCACATCAATGGTGACAACAGCAACGTTATCCAGACGTACGTTTAGTGTAAAAGCCGATGCCATTTCCATTATTCCGCCTCCAGAACCATGGCTGCACCCAAACCACCAGCTGCACAGGCTGTCACTAAACCAAAACCGCCGCCACGACGACGCAGCTCATGGAGGGTTTGAGTGATCATGCGTGCACCGGTGGCAGCAAAGGGGTGTCCATAGGCAATCGATCCGCCCAGCACGTTAAATTTACTGTCATCAACCTCGCCAGTGGCATGCGCCCTGCCCAGCACGTCGCGGGCAAAACGTTCGCTACCCAGCAACTGAAGATTCGCCAGCGTTTGCGCGGCAAAAGCTTCATGCATATCGATCAGGGTTAAATCTGCCATCGTCAGACCCGCTCTCTCCAGGGCAAGCGGCGTTGACCACGCCGGTCCCAGCAGCATGTCCTGCCAGACATCAATGGCGGTAAAAGCAAAACTACGCAAGTATCCCAGCGGCACCAGTCCCAACTCTTTCGCACGCGACTCCGTCATCATGATCACGGCGGCTGCGCCGTCAGTTAGCGGGGTGCTGTTCGCCGCGGTAACGGTGCCGTGCTTGCGGTCAAACGCCGGACGCAGTTTCGCGTAATCGGCCAGCGTAGAGTTGCCGCGAATATTGTTATCTTCTGAAAAAGGATCTTTAAACGGTGGCGCGTAGGTAGTCATTACCTCATCTGCCAGCTTTCCTTCAGCCCATGCCTGAGCGGCACGTTGATGAGAGCGGTGCGCCAGGGCATCCTGCTGTTCTCGGGTAATACCATAGGTTTTGGCCATTTGCTCAGCCGTATCCCCCATACGCAAACCAGTGGAATACTCGGCGACGGCTGGCGGCACAGGCATCAGGTCACGTAAACGCAGTCGGGAAAAGAGTTTAAGGCGTTGGCCGGTTGTCCGGGCCTTATTGACATCCACCAGCACCCGCGCCAGCTTTTTACTAACGCCAATAGGCAAGACTGACGATGAGTCCGCACCACCCGCAATTCCCGCACGAATAGACCCCGCCATCAGGCTTTCCGCGACATTCGCCACTGCCTGAAAACTGGTCGCGCAGGCTCGGCTTACGCTGTAGGCATCGGTGTGCACATTCATGCCGGTTCCCAGCACAATTTCACGAGCAATATTTGGCGCTTCAGGCATTTGTACCACCTGACCAAAAACCAGTTGCTCAATCACATCAGCAGGTATTTCGCTGCGCGCCAGCAGCTCACCGACGACCATTTTTCCTAAATCAACGGCGGGAATGCCATGAAACGCGGTAGCCTGACGAGCAAATGGCGTACGCAATCCACTTACAATGGCAATACGGTCGCCCTGGCGGGTAACCAGCGGTAAAGCCTGACTCATAACACTCCCCTGTAAAAAAATAAAATAAGTGGTCTGACCTGATCATAGTCTTAACCAATTTTTTACATTTAGCCAAGCGGAGAGAAAAGAAAGTGGGAGCTAAGACACAGTGAATAATCACTGACAGTTACGAAAAAGCCCTTGCTATCAGATAGCAAGGGCTTTTGCAGAGGGGGATTAACGCAGGCCCAGCTGGAAGATCAGCGTTTCAGCTTCACAGGCAAAAACAAAGTCGATATCCAGACGCACACCTTCTGACTCTTCAGTAAAGGTCGAGGTGATTTGGCAAGGCTCAGATTCCACGCTGCGCGCCTTTTCAGTCAGAGCGGCCAGTGTTTCTTCTGCCTCTGCGCGATTCGCGAACACACGGCTGTAGGACGCGGTGCAATCGGAGTTGTCCATGATGGTGCCAACATCCATACAGCAGCAAACCGGGGTTTCATCAGCACTGCATTTACTCATTGTAGATTTCCTCTGTATTCGCACCTGAGGTGCCAGATAAACGATAGGGATATTTTACGCTCCCATTATTCGCCTCTCCAGTCGTTAATTGTATGAAATGCGATAAGTGACCGAAATCACACTTAAAAATGATCTAAAACAAAAATCGCCCAAACAGGTGAGTGCGCACCCCCGCAATTTTGCCAGCTGGATCGCGTTTCCATGATCAAATTTGAAAATATTTATAAACATACTTGCAACATTCCAGCTGGTCCGACCTATACTCACGCCACTGGTCTGATTTCTAAGTCGTACCTCAGACCCTACACTTCGCGCTCCTGTTACGGCATGTAACATTGTTTGTATAAAAATAAATCTATGAGGTTATGGTCATGAGCCAGAAAACCCTGTTTACAAAGTCTGCTCTCGCAGTCGCAGTGGCAATTATCTCCACACAGGCCTGGTCTGCAGGCTTTCAGTTAAACGAATTTTCTTCCTCTGGCCTTGGCCGGGCATATTCGGGTGAAGGCGCAATTGCAGATGATGCAGGTAACGCCAGTCGTAACCCGGCACTGATTATGATGTTCGATCGCCCTACTTTCTCAGCAGGTGCGGTGTATATCGATCCAGACGTTAATATTTCCGGTAAATCGCCATACACCGGACGCAGCACTGATGCGGACAACATCGCGCCTACGGCGTGGGTTCCCAATGCTCACTTCGTGATGCCTATCAACGAACAGTTTGGTTGGGGTGCTTCCGTTACCTCAAACTATGGCCTGGCTACCGAATTTAACGACAGCTACATCGTCGGTGAATACGGCGGTAAGACCGACCTTAAAACGGTCAACCTTAACCTGAGCGGTGCCTACCGTCTGAATGATAGCTGGAGCTTCGGTCTCGGTTTTAACGCCGTTTATGCTGATGCAAAAATTGAACGTTATTCTGGCGAGCAGACGGCTGCATTACCGAAGGTCAGCAACAAAATTGCCAGCCTGAAAGGGGACGAATGGGGCTACGGTTGGAACGCCGGGATTCTGTACGAACTGGATAAAAATAACCGTTATGGTTTAACGTACCGTTCTGAAGTTAAAATTGATTTTGATGGCGATTATAAGAGTGGCATCCGTACCCAGGCGAACGCTATACCTGGCGCTGGCACTACATTCCCATGGGGAACGACCAATGCCACCGTCCCGGGTTCTCTGACACTTAACCTTCCTGAAATGTGGGAATTGTCAGGTTATAACCGTATTGCACCACAGTGGGCTATCCACTACAGCATGGCCTATACCAGCTGGAGTCAGTTCCAGGAGCTGAAAGCCACAGGTTCCAATGGACAGACACTGTTCTATAAAGAAGAAGGCTTCAAAGATTCTTACCGCATTGCATTGGGTACGACTTACTATATGGATAAAAGCTGGACGTTCCGTACCGGTATTGCTTATGACGATAGCCCGGTTCCAGCAAGTAAGCGTTCCATCTCGATTCCGGATCAGGATCGCCTGTGGTTGAGTGCAGGTACAACTTATGCGTTCAATGACGATGCCTCTATCGACGTCGGTGTGTCTTACATGCACGGACAAAAAGTAACAGTGCAAGAAGGCAACTATACTTTCGACTCTGAAGGTAAAGCCTGGCTGTTTGGTACAAACTTCAACTACGCATTCTGATTTTCTTCAGACGTAAAAAAGGTGAGCTTTTTAGCTCACCTTTTTATTTGCCCAATTCCTTACTCAGAATCGATCTCTTTTAAATCATCCTGAATATCTTTCGCGTTCGGGTTTTCTTCTGGTTTGAGTTTCCCGCCGTTCGCAATAAAGTCATGACGCTGGAAGTAAGCTTCACGCACCATGATGTAAGGATCGGAAGACTGACGCAGCAGACCATCAGAGTCGAGCAATTGCGCGCGAGTTTCAATCCCTTCAACCGTCCATTTGCCTATCGACAACGGCCAGGTCAGCCAGGACAGTACCGGATACAGGGTATCGACCATATCGCCGCCGTCATCACGCAGCGTGAAACTACCGTAGAATGGAAGCTGCATATACGGTCCGTAACCAACATCATAGTGGCCTAACGTACTGCCAAAGCGGTGTGGTTCAACGCGCTGCAACTTCGGATTAGCCATACCTGCCACATCGATAAAGCCGCCCATACCTAACAGGGTATTCAGGAAGAAACGGGTAAAGTGCACCATCCCCTGATAAGGATCGCCTTGCAGGAAATAGTTGACCATGACGGCCGGCTCTTCAAGGTTCCCCGTAAAGTTGCTTAAACCATTACGCGCTGGCTGCGGAACATAATCTCGCCAGGCAACAGCTACGGGTCTAACAACGTATGGATCTAAAACATTAAAGTTGAAGTTGTACATGGTGCGGTTGAACCCTTCAAATGGATCCGAACGCCCCTGCTGTTCAGTACCGGAGCTCGCACACCCCACCAAAAGTGTGGTTCCCAGCGCAAGCGCCGACAGGCGAAGCTTCATAAGTGTCTCCCTGTGTTTTATGGCTATCGCTGATTGCCATCCATGACGGAACGATGACGTATCCGCCTGTTTAGATGTGAGCGATTGTAACAGCACGTCAAATGATGTCTATATACCCTGTCTTACTGATTTGATCATAGCCTGGTAATGCGCACTCCGCGGCGGTTCTATTCTAACTAACCCGATAAAAACAAACGTTACTATTTTTGCTATCTCAGACTTTCTCCCGCTGATTTTCGGACAAAAGCCGCTACGCTTTAGCAATACGTGCTTATTCAGGATTCGGCTATGAATGACATCAAGAAAGATAAGATCGATCGACACAGCGACGAGCTCGAGGTGGAAAGCGATGAAAAGCGAACAGGGAAAAAGATAGAGCTTGATGAGGACAGACTCCCCTCCCGCGCCATGGCAATCCATGAACATATTCGCCAGGATGGGGAGAAAGAGATGGAGCGTGACGCGATGGCGCTACTGTGGTCAGCCATCGCAGCAGGACTGTCGATGGGCGCCTCATTGCTGGCTAAAGGGATTTTTCACGTACAGCTGGAAGGCGTGCCAGGGGGATTTTTACTCGAGAACCTCGGTTATACCTTCGGCTTTATTATTGTCATTATGGCCCGTCAGCAACTCTTTACCGAAAATACCGTCACAGCTGTACTACCGGTGATGCAAAACCCTACCCTCGGCAATTTTGGCCTGTTGATGCGCCTGTGGAGCGTGGTTCTGCTGGGTAATATTATTGGCACCGGGGTTGCCGCATGGGCGTTTGAACATATGCCGATTTTTGATGAAGAGACCCGCGATGCTTTTGTCAAAATCGGCATGGATGTGATGAAAAATACGCCAACAGAGATGTTTTCCAACGCCATCATTTCCGGCTGGTTAATTGCCACCATGGTGTGGATGTTTCCGGCTGCCGGGGCGGCAAAAATTGTGGTCATTATTCTGATGACCTGGCTGATTGCGTTAGGTGATACCACGCATATCGTCGTCGGCTCGGTGGAAATTCTCTATTTGGTCTTTAATGGCACGCTGCACTGGAGTGATTTTTTTTGGCCCTTTGCGCTACCAACGCTCGCCGGGAATATCTGTGGCGGAACGTTTATTTTCGCGCTGATGAGCCATGCGCAGATCCGCAATGATATGAGCAACAAACGCAAGGAAGAAGCCAGGTTGCAAGCAAAGCGTGATGAGCAAAAGCAGAAAAACCAGAAAAAACAGGCCTGAATGGTGACTGTTTGAGCAGTCGGGCGGCCTGAGACTTACCGTTGTGAGTAAAAAACGCTATACTCGTGCCGCTTCGTCCCCTTAGTTAAATGGATATAACGAGCCCCTCCTAAGGGCTAGTTGCAGGTTCGATTCCTGCAGGGGACACCATGAATTCTTAGGCATCCAGTCAAAATCCTATCATTTACCAGTCAGTTCATCCCTTGGCCAGGCGGTAAAACGGCACATTCCTCACTGTTGCAGTAAGATTGTCGGACACCATTGTCTGCTTTGTCGCTATCCGCATCCCTGCTTTTCTCAGCCTCAACACATCAGCGGCAATACGCTGGCTGCCAAACCAGAAAAGCCCGTCCAGCGCAGTGACATCAAGGCCCGATTCCAGTGCCAGCTTCAGACGTTCACGCGGCGCTTTTACTGTTTTAGCAATCTGCTGATATGGCGCTTCGCCTGAACCTGCAGGACTAATGCGCCGGATACGATGTGACAGGCGGTACTGAAATTCATCCGGGATCCCGCCGAGACTCGCTTTCAGGCTGTAAACACATCCAAAGCGTTTGCCGTTAAAGATGACGTTTTTCTGACTAAGCTGCAGCTCTTCACGCACGCTGGCAATCAGTTGTGGAGTACGGAGTAATAACAGGCGGAAAGGCAGCTCAAAGCTGGTCACATAGTCCACATTCAATAAAGCAATACGAAGACGTTCTTGGGGCCCCGCCTTCATTTCCCGGCATTCAGCAATAACATCAGCCCACTGGCCGGTAAGACGGGAACACTCTGTCGCCTCAGTAAAACTGTATTTTTCAGCCTGATAATCAATACGCTCAGTCACACTGAATTCCCTTCTGGCCAGATCTCGGTATTGGTTGCTCACTTTACCAGCGACGACATCCCTGTGTCAGAAATCTTTTTCTAACCCACTGAAAGTACCTGACCAATGCTCCTTCCTATCCTCACCATGAGGATACGATAACTAACCGACCCGGTATGTTTTCCGGGTCGGTTAAACGGCGCCACGTCAGACAACAAAACGGTTAACCAGCACCTTCATAGTAACCGACAGATTATCCAGCCGCTGGCTGTCGCTCGCGGCCTGAGATACCAACGCCGCATTTTGCTGCGTAACCTGCTCCATCGGTCGCAGTGCCAGGTTTATCTGGGTTACCCCTTGCGACTGCTCCGTCGCCACACGAGCGATATCCGCAATATATTGCTTCATACTGGTGGTATTATCCGCCGCGGCTTCCAGCGCGGTAGCAGATGCCGTAACCCGCTCAACGCCTTCACTAATTTTGACCATATTCTGCGCGACCAGCTCACGGATTTGGTTAGCCTCTTTGGCGCAACGCTGCGAAAGATTTCTCACTTCACTGGCTACGACAGCAAACCCCCTGCCCATCTCTCCTGCCCGAGCAGCTTCCACTGCCGCATTCAGCGCCAGTAAGTTAGTCTGAAACGAAATATCATCAATCGAGGTCACAATATTCGAGATTTTCTCACTGGAAGCGCGAATATCCCCCATGCTCTGATTTGCCGCACTGGCAACGTTACTGGCCTGTCGGACCTCTTTTTCCAGTCTGATTGTCAGATGCTCCGCTTCGCGGGCATTATCCGCCGTTTGCGTAATCGCAGTTGATAGCTGCTCCATGCTGGCCACAGCTTCTACTATTGATGCAGCCTGTTCATCTGTACGTTGAGCCAGATCCTGATTTCCCGCCGTAATACTGCTACTGGCATCGGACAAAACCACGGAGCCTTGCTTAATCTCCTGTACGATATGCTGAATACTTTCCAGCATCGTGTTATATGCACGATTAAGTGAGGAAAGCTCATCTTTGCCCGGGGTCGCCAGACGTTGAGTCAGATCGCCATTCATACCCGCAATCTTGCGTAGCGTGTCACTAAACTGACGGTGCATATTAATTGCGATGGCCCCAGCGAACGTCAATGATGCCAGGAGCGCTAACAGGCTAACAGCCATATATATTTGCCAGTTTTTTCGTGCATCCTGCGCGAGTTTTTCTGCATTCACCAACAGACGATTCGCCGTCACATTTTCTATCTGCCGCATCACTTCAATACGCTGGGTTTGTACTTTAAACCAGGTAGTAGGATCGACACCAAATCCACCGTTGGCGGCATGGCTAAACGCGGTTTCACGAAATGCGAGGGCTTTTGACGCTTCTGCTGACTGTAAGCGGCTTTTCAACATGGCTGCCTGTTCCGGTGAACTCAGGCGTAACGATTCTGCCAACCAAACGTTCTGTTTACTGACGACATCACTGAGCTGATGTAACTGTCCGTCGGCGAAATGGCCGGAGGAAAAGATATTTGACAGCAGAGCTCGTTCAATACCCGCCTGTTCTTTTAAATTCAGCAGGTTGTAGTAGGCGGCGAATGCGTTTGCCATCTCGCCAGAATCCGTCAACTGCCCCAATCTACCCACAAAATTCAGCACATCAGCAATGACGTTGGTATAAAACTTAACAACATCTGAAGCCGGAAGCCCTAATTGCGTGACGTTCTCCCGTATAGTGGAGAGAGAAAGAATGTTTTTCTTAAACGTGGCGACAGAGGTGGCGACATCCCCTTCCGGTAATGCAGTATCGGACATTGACCGCACAAATACCTCGATCTCGCGATCGGTCAAAGCCCGCTGTGCGTTTAACTCATCTTTGAACGTAGTCCCTGCAGCCCCCAGAAATCCGACACTCATCCCCCGTTCTTTTTGCAATTCATGCACTACATTTCCGGCACTGTGTGCGAGCGCTGTCAGTTGGGCAATATTCTCCATCTGCCGTTCTGTCTCAATGCGCGTTAATATTCCTGAACCAGCAAACCAACATAACGCCAATAATAATGGTTGTAGCGCAATTATTAACTTCATTTTCATCGGCATTCGATAAACCCACCACATGCCACTTCCCTCCATTATCCATATTTTCACTATGGTTATCGGCGTAAAGAAGCGGCTCTTTAAATTTGAACAATGGGCAACTGTTTGTTTTTTAGATTAAATTTTTGCCAGTATAACTCTATTTAATTACTTCAATTAGAATAAAACACTGACTAATGTGAATTTGCAAACCTATACTCCACTTTATTAACTTATTTGGCATATTATTTTTTATTAAAAATCAGGTAATCATCAACTGATTCAGAAAAAGGAGAGACACAGAACAAGTGACAGCGGCCCAAGATAACAGCCGTGGCTGCGGCCATCATTCTGGCGTCCCGCCGAACGTTAAGGTTATAATCCTTGCAACGATTTTTTGGATTAGAAGCGACAATGACAAAACTTACCCTACAAGAACAGATGCTTAAAGCAGGTCTGGTCAGCAGCAAAAAAATGGCGAAAGTGCAGAGAACGGCGAAAAAATCGCGCGTTCAGGCTCGTGAAGCCAGAGAAGCGGTTGAAGAAAATAAAAAAGCACAGGTCGAGCGTGATAAGCAGCTCAGCGAACAGCAGAAGCAGGCCGCATTGTCTAAAGAATACAAAGCGCAGATCAAGCAACTGATTGAAATGAACAAAATCACCATTTCCCGTGGCGATATTGGTTACAACTTTACTGACAATAACCTGATCAAAAAAGTTTATGTTGATAAGGTAACCCAGTCTCAGTTGATCAAGGGCCGTCTGGCCATTGCCCGCCTGACGGCTGAAAGCAGCAGCGAGAGCGAATACGCCATTATCCCGGCTGTTGTCGCCGACAAGATTGCCCAGCGCGATGCAAGCTATATTGTTCTAAATTGCGAACTGAGCCAGGAAGCGAAGGACGAAGACGATCCGTATGCTGATTTTGTCATTCCTGACGATTTGATGTGGTAAGAAAAACACCCCGATAATCACCCAGAGTTCCGTCGCGTATTTCGGTGAACGCTAGTGCCACCACCGAAATACCGTCACCCGCTCTTCTTCCCCACATGCCATCTGCTAAAACTTATAGTGTTCCTTGCTCAGTCCGTATTTTCTCATGCGCAAATACAGTTTCTTACGCGGAATTTGTAAATACTCCGCCACTTCATTAATGCGTCCCTGATGAATATTGAGCGCTTCGGTAATGATCTGTCGCTCGTACTCGTCGACCCGACGATCGAGCGGTGTCGGTTCGGGCAAATGCAGTTGCGGATTCGCGGTTTCAGCCAGTGGCAGTAGCCCAACAGCAAAAAGCTCGGCGGCATTGGCCAGTTCCCGGACATTGCTTAACCACACGCGACGCCGCATGCCTTTCAGTAAATCCACTTCAACTTCAGGCACCGGATGGTTCAGACGCAGACAGGCTTTGTGCAGATAATGACGAAACAGCGGCTCAATATCATCCGGGCGCTGAGACAACGGCTGGCAACCAATTTGCGTCATCGCGAAACAGTAATATAGTTCAGCCACAATCTGGTTGGTTGCCGCCAGTTCCACCAACGAAGTGGCGCCAATGCCAATTAAGCGAAACGGACGCCGCTCCTGACTTTGCAAATGCACCAGCTGGTGCTGCTGTTCGCGCGTCAGGCACTCAATATGGCTCAGGACCAGCGTTCCCCCTTGCGCCTGGGCAATAAGGTCATTGAGTTGCCCCGCATTCTCTAACGTCAATTCCCCACGGATAAAAGGTCCTTCAGCGCTGCGCCCAAGCTGATGCAAATAACGGGCCCCGGTCATACGCCCCGTTCCCGGCTCGCCATAAAACCAGACGGCAATATCCGTTTCCGCCAGTTGCCGTAAACGCTGGCGGTACTGATTAACCCAGTCACTGTAGCCGACCAGTTCAACCTGGAGCTTTTGCTGGCAATAGTGACGACGTGCAATCACAGATTTTCTCTGACGCAACGCATCCTCTACCAACACCAGCAGTTTGCCAGGATCAACCGGTTTTTGCAGAAAGTCCCACGCACCTTTCTTTACTGCCTCCACCGCCATCGGAACATCGCCATGTCCGGTGATCAACAGGATCGGAAGCTGATTGTCATCCTGATGAAACAACGTCATCAGGTCGATTCCATTACAGCCAGGCATACACACGTCGCTCAGGACTATCCCTGGCCAGTCGGCCTGCAGCCAATTTCGGGCATCAAAAGGGTTACTGCATGCGAATACATGATATCCCTCCTGTTCAAGCAACAGGGTGTAAGCATCAAGAACATCGGCATCATCATCAATAAGCAGAACAGAATATTCATCACTCAACATCGTTTACATCCGTCAGATTAAATTGCAGAACGACGCAGGCATTGCGCCCCGGGGTCGACGCCAGGCGCAGTTCGCCGTTCATTTGCATCATTAACGATACACAAATCGATAAGCCAATACCGAGGCCAACATCCTTACTGGTGGTAAACGGTTTTAACAGTGATGGTAATAATGCCCCAGGCCAGCCGGGGCCGTTATCGCTGATAAATACGCACAACCGGCTGCCTTCGGTCTGCCAGTGAACCTCTATTTTCGCCGCAACCGGACAGGCATCCAGCGCATTTGCCAGGACGTTTACCAGCACCTGCTGAATACGCACTTCATCACCAACCACCCACACGCCCCGGTCTGGGAGCGTCAGCGTACCCTGCTGTGGCTTGTGTCGCATGGCCAACAGTTCCCAGGCACCGTTGAACGTTTGTCGTAGATCGACCGGATGCAGAGGCGTGCCAGGTTCGGCCCGGCGCGCAAACTGACGCAGTGAACGGATAATGGCATCGATGCGAGTAATCAGCCCCTCCGCTTTGGTTAATGTGCTTCTGGCCTGAGCGGGTTGCCCCTGTTCGATTGCCCTCCCCGCCGTAAACAGGTACATCGACAGCGCATTCAGCGGTTGATTAATCTCGTGCGCCAGCGTGGTCATAGTCTGGCCGACCACAGCCAGTTTTGCCGTCTGGATCAGCTCATCCTGCGTTGCGCGAAGATCGGATTCAATCTCCTTGCGCTCGGTCACTTCCTGTTCCAGCTGATTTTTTTGCGCGCTCAATTGCCCCAGAGTATGGCGCAGCAAGCCTGCGATACGCCCCAGTTCATCGCGTCCATACACCGGGATAGAGGCATCCGTTCTGCCAAGACCAATTTGCACCACGGCCTGGTTGAGCGCAGTAAAACGCTTCACCAGACGCGAGCGAATGAAGTAGTGGTTAAGCCCCCAGGCGAGAAGTAGCGCCAGCAACGTCGCCAGCAGGATAAGCCCACCGCTGACGCGAACAATTTGTTCCAGCCGCTGGTTAAACGTCTGCATTTGCTGATGGCTACTCCCCAGTTGCGCTTCCAGCAGTGTTCGAAAGCGCCCAAGCGTGGCCTCTCTGGCATGGCTGGCATCAACCAGCGCTTTTTGCGCTGCGACATAATCGCGCATCGTATCGGGCATTTTATTTTTCATCATCCCGATTTCCAGCAGCTCATCGATAGTTTGTCGCAGTGTGATAGTGCTGGGCCAGTCATCGAGGGTACGAATATTTTCATCCGCCGTTTTCTTCAGATTTTCCAGGTAGCGGATGTGATTCTCCACCAGCATGCCATCGTCGCTACCCGATTTCAGTTCATTGAGCCTGTCGCGTAAATCATCAACGATCTGGTTTTCAATTCTTGCCAGGGTGTAGACCTGCTGCTGCTCGTTTTGCACCTCTCGGGCACGTTTGAGATACAGCGCCGCATCACCATTTTTGGCCTCGATTTGATCCAGCAACGTCCCCTGCTGCCAGGTAAAATCCTGCACCAGTGAATTCAGCTCAGTAGTAAAATCATCATGTAGCCAATCAATGCGCGCGGAAAGTTCGCTCACTTTTTCGCGTACAAGGAACATGTTGTAGAGCACCCGGTCCAGTTCCGCCATCAGCGCCCGGCTGTCCTGCAAAATCACCGCCAGTTGCTGCTGCTCTGCTGATTGCAACCCCCTGCTCAGCACTTCGATTTTATCCAGATGCGAGATTATCTGATTGCGCAGTTGCAGTCTTACCGTCGTATTGGGAGCCAGCAGGAATTCATTTAGCTGGTCCACAACCAGGTTAAGATTTCCTTCAATCAAGAAAGCGGAATGCACGCGCGGGAAGTAATCATCAAGCGAATAGCGTATCTGCGAGCTCTGCTCATGCCAGGAGTACAAACTGACGCAGCTGACGCTCAACGTCAGTAATGCGCCCGTTAGAAAGGCTCCCCGCAGGCTGCTGCTGATGCTGAGTTGGCGAAGGCGTTGCAGTATCGATCCACCTTTCATTTTAATTCTTCCAGTTTTGATATCGCCTGACGCTGATTTTTAAGAAACCAGAGCTGCCACTCCATCATCTGCTGTTCGGCAACGCTTTTATTATCAAACTGCGCAAGCCAGGCTTCATCTTCACTACTTTTGGCATCTATCGGAACGCTGGTCAGTAAGGCTCTGATTTCGGGTAGCGGGCGCTTCAGGCGCGCTTCCGCACTGTATAGCGCCCGCCATGCATCCTTCAGTTGCGCAAGACGAAAACTGATGGCGGTATCAAACATCCGCTGCACTAACTGTTGCCGCTTAAGGATCAGTCGATAATTAAGCGGAGGCTGGTTCATTAAAATAGCCTGCTGAGCAGCGCGGGGATTATCAGATGCGAGCTGCGTTACCGGATATTTAATGAGATGGTCACTCCCTCCTTCCCGGTACTATGCTGAGGACAGGCTTTCATTCGGAGAACTATCATGGAAAACATTGCGCTCATTGGTATCGATCTGGGTAAAAACTCTTTCCATATTCATTGCCAGGATCGTCGCGGGAAGGCTGTTTACCGTAAAAAATTTACCCGGCCAAAGTTGATCGAATTTTTGGCGACATGCCCCGCTACAACCATCGCAATGGAAGCCTGTGGCGGTTCTCACTTTATGGCACGCAAGTTGGAAGAGTTGGGGCATTCCCCAAAGCTGATATCACCACAATTTGTCCGCCCGTTCGTTAAAAGCAATAAAAACGACTTTGTCGACGCCGAAGCTATTTGTGAAGCTGCATCGCGTCCGTCTATGCGTTTTGTGCAGCCCAGAACGGAATCTCAGCAGGCAATGCGGGCTCTGCATCGTGTCCGTGAATCCCTGGTTCAGGATAAGGTAAAAACAACCAATCAAATGCATGCTTTTCTGCTGGAATTTGGCATTAGCGTTCCCCGAGGAGCTGCCGTTATTAGCCGACTGAGTACCATTCTTGAGGATAATAGTTTGCCTCTTTACCTCAGCCAGTTATTGCTGAAATTACAACAGCATTATCACTATCTTGTTGAGCAGATTAAAGATTTGGAATCCCAGTTGAAACGAAAGTTGGACGAAGATGAGGTTGGACAGCGCTTGCTGAGCATTCCCTGCGTCGGAACACTGACAGCGAGTACTATTTCAACTGAGATTGGCGACGGGAAGCAGTACGCCAGCAGCCGTGACTTTGCGGCGGCAACAGGGCTTGTACCTCGGCAGTACAGCACGGGAGGTAGGACGACATTGCTGGGAATTAGTAAGCGAGGTAATAAAAAGATCCGAACTTTGTTGGTTCAATGTGCCAGGGTATTCATACAAAAACTGGAACACCAGTCTGGCAAATTGGCCGATTGGGTCAGGGATTTACTGTGCCGGAAAAGCAACTTTGTCGTCACTTGTGCTCTGGCAAACAAGCTGGCCAGAATAGCCTGGGCCCTAACGGCACGACAGCAAACTTATGTAGCATAACGGCAGAAATACACCGGTTTAAAGAATTACTGATCTGGTTTTGCGAATACTGATATTGATGATACTAACGGCCCACCGGCCTGTTGAGGAACCTGTAAAACGGAAAGGCTCATTGAAGCCGTATATTTTCTGGAGGTTCATCAGGCGCGGAACTCATCAAGGCGCGGGAATAAAATCCCATTCAGACGCCGGATAGATTCAAGCAAGCCAACTTGTCGTCAAAATCGGTGTTGCAAAAACGGGAGTGACCATAGATTCCGTATTCGCATCAGCAAGGATCCGCTGTCCCTCCGGGCTTAACAAATAGCGGATAAAACGACGCGCTTCATTGGGGTGCTGGCTGTTCTTGAGAACAGCCACATAGGTTGGCGATACCGCCGAGCGTGGAAAATAGGTAAAAGCCAGGTGAGGATCGTTAAGCAACAGGTTGGCATAGTTATCAATGACCGGCCCCGCCACGCCCAGGCCACTCTTAATTTTGTCGGCTACGCCAAAACTGCGTGATGAAATCGTTACCAGATTTCCAGCACTCGCCAGCAGCGTCGCCCACCCCGCTTCCCACCCTTTTTGCTGTAGCAATGACTCAACCATCAGATGGTTGGTATCCGAACGCGATGGGCTACTCATCAACAGCGCGTTCTGATATTTGGGCAGCGTTAAGTCCCCCCAGTCGGCAGGAGGCGACAGATGTCGTGCCGCCAGCGCAGAACGATTAATCAACAGACCAAAACCAGATATCGCCACTGCCACGGAGGTCGAACGGATAGAGTCTGGCACCAGCCGCTGGCTTTCCGGCAACGCATTGTCGAAGGGCGCCAACTTCTGATGTTCCTGCAGATGCTGCAACAGCATAGGGGATGAGGTCAAAATCAGATCAACATTTTCCGCATTCGCGGTATCCAGCAGTTGCTCCAACGAACTGCTGGTCCGGTTTAACGTGCGAATCATCACCGACCCCGGTTCAGTCTGCCAACGCTGAATAATCCAGGCCGTTGCCCCCGGTGAAAAGGTTGTCGCCATTACCAGCTCTTTACCCTGCGCCAGGCAACTCACCGACAATGACATAAAACAGAGCGAGATCGCCCAACAACGCCCCCGGCCCAAAAGTCTGTTTGTGATCCTGTTCATAAATACCAACATGTGCAAAAAATAATATTGAGACAAAACTTACCCGTTTATCACCGACTAGGGGAAGAATAAGGTTATTCGTAGAATAACCAAACGGAAAGTGACGACATCGGTGAAGAATACCCGAAAACGCAGTCTGGATTTGTTAATATCCGCACACGCCGATGATGAAAGCATCCGTAAAAGAATAGAATTGAAAATCCATTATTTAAAAAGAGTCAAAATCAGCCATGCAATCCACAAATTGTGTCAATAGTGACTCATTTCATCAACTTGAGTTTCTCTGCCGTCTATTTCACTCTTCACTGCGAAAAATCCTGATATTCACATCAATATAAATTTAGGTGATGATATGTTATCCATATTTAAGGCAGGGCCAGCGGCAAATAAAGTCCCGGCGGAGAAAGTCCAGGAAACTTATGGCCGATACCGCATTCAGGCATTACTCAGTGTATTTCTTGGCTATCTCGCATACTATATTGTGCGCAATAACTTCACGCTCTCAACACCGTACCTGAAAGAACATCTGGATCTCAGTGCCACGCAAATTGGTCTACTCAGCAGTTGTATGCTTATTGCCTATGGGATCAGTAAAGGCATTATGAGTAGTCTGGCAGACAAGGCCAGCCCTAAGGTCTTTATGGCATGCGGCCTGGTTCTGTGCGCCATCGTAAACGTCGGTTTAGGATTCAGTACCGGATTCTGGATTTTTGCCGCTCTGGTCGTTTTCAATGGCTTGTTCCAGGGAATGGGCGTTGGTCCTTCATTTATTACCATTGCCAACTGGTTTCCGCGTAAAGAACGTGGACGCGTCGGCGCATTCTGGAATATTTCTCACAACGTTGGCGGTGGTATTGTCGCTCCGATTGTTGGTGCCGCCTTTGCCATTTTAGGGAGCGAGCACTGGCAAAGCGCCAGCTATATTGTCCCGGCCGGTGTTGCCGTACTGTTTGCTTTTATTGTGCTGATGCTGGGGAAAGGTTCACCGCGCCAGGAAGGCTTACCGGCTCTGGAACAAATGATGCCGGAAGAAAAAGTAGTATTAAATTCCCGACACGCTGTCCAGGCACCAGAAAATATGAGTGCCTTCCAGATTTTCTGCACCTATGTGCTGCGTAATAAGAATGCCTGGTATGTTTCACTGGTAGATGTCTTCGTCCATATGGTGCGTTTTGGCATGATTAGTTGGTTGCCTATTTATCTGTTAACCGAAAAACATTTCTCGAAAGAGCAAATGAGCATCGCTTTTCTGTTTTTTGAATGGGCGGCAATCCCTTCCACATTACTGGCGGGCTGGCTTACCGATAAACTGTTTAAAGGCCGTCGCATGCCGCTGGCCATGATTTGTATGGCGCTGATTTTCGTCTGTTTGATCGGCTACTGGAAAAGTGAATCCCTGCTGATGGTCACTATTTTTGCCGCCATTGTGGGTTGCCTGATCTATGTTCCACAGTTCCTCGCTTCTGTTCAGACGATGGAAATCGTCCCCAGCTTCGCAGTAGGTTCTGCAGTAGGACTGCGCGGATTTATGAGTTACATTTTTGGCGCATCGCTGGGCACCAGTCTGTTTGGCGTAATGGTCGACAAAATGGGGTGGCACGGCGGCTTCTATCTGCTGATGGGGGGTATTGTTTGCTGCATCCTGTTCTGCTACCTCTCTCATCGCGGTGCGCTGGAACTTGAACAACAGCGAAAAAATGCTCAACAAGAAGAAGCATCACTCCAGTTGGCGGATGCCCGGTAATTCATTTCGGTCTCACAAAAAAGTGCCAGCGATGCTGGCACTTCAATAAACTCAGACAAATAATAAATAACTTAAGGTGATAATTTATTGCTAAACGTAACATTCCAAATTATTGCTTACCGTCTGCGACCATAAAGCGAATGATCAAACCACATGCCGGGGCAAGAAACAGGAATAATCCAGTTACCATTTCGTCACCATTGGTCAGCCGCATAGTAAAAACGTAAATTAATGCCGTAAGGATGGCCATGCCGAGAAAAGCGCTAATTGACGCCGCAGCGCCTATAACCTGCCAGATATAGCAACTGACGCACAGAATGCTCAGTATGAGAAAGATCCAGAAATAGAGCATAGCGATACCTCCTGTCTGCCGTAAACTTAACGTAAGTCCTTACACTCCCTTAACTTTATATTCTAAGACAATTCCTATCTGCATGCAATTTGAGCAACATTTTATTCACAAAAATCATTCGACCGCTTACTATTACACTGTTTCTCCGTCGTTTATTTAAGCATCATAAAAACAACGAATTATATATAGGCGAAATTTTGCCCTTAATCGCCCTAAAAACATTTACGAATCTTGAGTAATTATTTCTGGCTGACATTAATTTTCGGGTGTACATTGTGCGTCCGATCATTCATGCCCCCTCGTGGTTTTGTCCTGACTCAGTTTTACACTCTTTACAGGAACCAATGTCGTTCATGGCGGCCTAACGATCAGTGCAGAGTGTAAAGCGACAGGCAAAGAATCTTCGCGATACATCTATTTCGTATCAACAACAGGTGCTTATGTTCCCCCAAAGTAAATTTTCACGCGCGTTTTTGCATCCGCGCTACTGGCTCACATGGTTTGGTGTTGGTGTGCTCTGGTTACTGGTACAGCTTCCCTATCCCGTATTGTGTTTTCTTGGTACCCGTACAGGAACGCTGGCTCGTCCATTTTTAAAACGCCGTGAATCTATTGCACGTAAAAATCTCGAACTCTGTTTCCCAAATCTGTCGCAGGAAGAAAGAGACAAACTGGTCGATGAGAATTTCCGTTCGCTCGGCATGGGGCTGCTTGAAACAGGTATGGCCTGGTTCTGGCCGGACCGTCGGGTGCGTAAATGGTTTGACGTAGAAGGACTGGACAACCTGAAGCGCGCTCAGATGCAAAATCGTGGCGTGATGGTTGTAGGTGTACACTTTATGTCGCTCGAGTTGGGTGGACGCGTAATGGGACTTTGTCAGCCGATGATGGCAACCTATCGCCCGCACAACAATAAGTTGATGGAGTGGATCCAAACCCGCGGTCGTATGCGCTCCAACAAGGCGATGATCGGCAGAAATAATCTGCGTGGTATTGTCGGTGCCCTGAAAAAAGGCGAGGCCGTATGGTTTGCCCCCGATCAGGACTATGGTCGTAAAGGGAGTTCATTCGCCCCCTTCTTCGCAGTCAAAGACGTGGCGACCACCAACGGTACCTACGTACTGTCACGATTATCGGGCGCAGCAATGCTGACCGTAACCATGGTGAGAAAAGCAGATAACACCGGTTACCGCCTGTTCATCACCCCGGAAATGGAAGGTTACCCGGCAGATGAAAGCCAGGCTGCGGCGTATATGAACAAAATTATCGAAAAAGAGATCATGCGTGCACCCGAGCAGTATCTCTGGATCCACCGCCGCTTTAAAACTCGCCCGATGGGTGAAGCTTCGTTGTATATCTAAAAAGAAAGGCCGTAAGGCCTTTCTTTTTTTCTGCGGCTGAATTACTTAACGCCCCATTTGCTGTGCAGTTCAGCCATTCGCTCGCTGTAGTTGCGGGCGATGCAGGCTGATTTATCCTGTTCCTTCCAACACTCGTTACGCCCTTTCACCCAGCCGCGTTGTTCTGCTTTCAGCGTCGGGTTATTGCTCGATTTAACCAGCGCCTGCTTGTAGGCTCCGTTTAACGCTAAATCCATTTCTGAGAGCGAAGGACTCTGGCAGATAATCTCTTCGATACTGCCTTTTGCAACCGCAGCGCATGAAAAAGAGGGTCCCGTGCTGGTCGATTTTTTGGCCCCAGAAAAGTCAATATTATCTTCAGGCAGGCATACCCCGTGCTTTCGATTCGGCCCACTCCAGGAAACGTCCGGATTTCCGTCATCTTTACGAGAAATAGAAACCGTATTGTTCCCGCTTTTAGCCTCCCAGTAATTTTCATTGAAGGCCTTCACCGTCGCCTTCGAGCCATCAATCCAAACATTGCCTTTACCATCACTATTCACCCCACCAATACTTGCACAGCTGAAATTAAACGCCAACGGTGAGGCCGCCATCGACGTCAATGGCGTAAAAACGAGTGCTAACATCATTAATCTGGTCATTTTTAACCTTTTCATTATCTCATTCCGCGAAAAATTAACCGCATTAACATAATGGCGATATAAGAATTCTCCGAGTAAACATTACGTCGCTCAATAGCAATTTATTACCGGCAGAAATTAAACTGTCGCCGAATCACGACAGTTGTAAGTTATTAAAATCAAATAGAAAAATGCCTCTTGTCTCGTCTCATTTTTAGGCGTACATTAGCGCCGTCTGGAGCATTAAAGCTCAGAATTCTGAGGTGATGCAGCCAAGCAAATGAGGGGTATTCTCCCTTTCGTTCGCGTGTGCATCAGCTCTCTGTCAGGTAAGCATATGTTCATTTAGACGTACCCCAGGTACGCGGAGAGATGAAAAGTGAAATATTTCTTTATGGGCATTTCTTTTATGGTCATCGTTTGGGCCGGTACTTTCGCCCTGATGATCTAAATTAAAAGACGCAGCAAAAAACAGGAGCCATCAGGCTCCTGTTTGCATTTTGGGGGAATATTCGTCAGTCGGTACTTTCAGAAGTCGATTTTGCACTGGTCGGTAACAGGCCATCTGCGCGAAACATCGCCTTGATGCCGCGAATAGCCTGGCGGGTACGGTCACGGTTTTCAATCAACGCAAATCGCACATGCGTATCACCATAATCACCAAACCCAATCCCTGGCGAAACGCATACCTTCGCTTCGTTCAGCAGCTTCTTGGCAAACTCAAGTGACCCCATCCCGGCGTATTGCTCTGGAATTTTCGCCCAAACGTACATTGAGGCCTTTGGCATCTCGACCATCCAGCCTGCTTCATGCAGTCCTTTGACCAGCACATCACGACGACGTTTATATTGCTCAGCGATATCCCGCACACATTGCTGATCGCCTTCCAGCGCGGCAATTGCCGCAACCTGCAGTGGCGTAAAGGTCCCGTAATCGTGATAGCTCTTGATTCGCGCCAGCGCGTTCACCAGCGTTTTGTTGCCCACCATAAACCCGATACGCCATCCCGCCATGTTGTAGCTTTTCGACAGGGTGAAAAATTCAACAGCGACGTCGCGAGCGCCGGGTACCTGCATAATCGATGGTGCCTTCCAGCCGTCATAAACAATATCAGCGTAGGCCAGGTCGTGAACCACCAGCACGTCATAGCGTTTAGCCAGGGCCACCACTTTCTCAAAGAATTCCAGCTCGACGCACTGCGCGGTCGGGTTGGATGGGAAACCTAAGATCATCATCTTCGGCTTCGGGTAACTTTCGCGTATTGCGCGTTCCAGCTCATTAAAGAAGTCGACACCCTCAACCAGCGGCACTGAACGCACCTGCGCGCCGGCAATCACCGCGCCATAGATATGGATGGGATAACTTGGGTTGGGCACGAGGACCGTATCACCGTGATCGAGCGTAGCCAGCATCAGGTGCGCAAGTCCCTCTTTGGAACCGATGGTCACAATGGCTTCGGATTCAGGATCGATCTCAACATCATAGCGTTCCTGGTACCAGCTGGAAATCGCCCGACGCAAACGCGGAATGCCGCGTGAGGTGGAATAACCGTGAGTATCCGGGCGCTGCGCCACGGTACACAGTTTTTCAACAATGTGAGGAGGCGTGGCCCCATCCGGGTTCCCCATACTGAAATCGATAATATCTTCGCCGCGCCGACGCGCAGCCATCTTCAGTTCAGCGGTGATGTTAAAAACGTACGGGGGAAGGCGATCAATACGCGTAAAGCGACGTTCAGGGCGGGAGTCAGCCATAATATCCTCAGATTAACGTTAGCGCCCGGACCGTCCGAGCGACGCTGCCACGATGGTGGCACGTTTAGAAAATAGCCTGAATAATTTCCTTCTGTCGATAGGCAAAAAAAAATATTTTTTCCTGACGAAAAAGAGGAACAGCTGAGTAAAATGAGGAAATATTCATTTTCACAACTCGCTTAAAATTACCATCATTTAACATTTTGTTGTTAAATACATTACCTTGAACGCAGCACTCACAGGACAGGTATTGTAAATACAACAATCATGCAACAATCCCCTTTTAATATTATGGTTTTTCCCCATTAGCTCTGAACTGCGGGGGTGCTGGTCATCCTGCCTCAGGTTACCTATCATAGTGGTTTAACCCTTGCGCAAGAGTCACCCGTGCACGAAATATTCAATATGCTGCTGGCGGTATTTGACCGGGCAGCACTGATGCTGTTCTGTCTGTTTTTCCTGATTCGTATCCGCCTGTTTCGCGAACTGTTGCACAAGTCAGCCCACTCCCCAAAAGAGCTGCTCGCCGTTACCGCGATTTTCTCCATGTTTGCCCTGTTCAGTACCTGGTCAGGCGTACCGGTAGAAGGTTCTCTGGTCAATGTGCGTATTATCGCGGTCATGTCAGGAGGGATCCTGTTCGGTCCATGGGTTGGCATTATTACGGGGCTGATCGCAGGCACCCACCGTTACCTGATCGATATTGGCGGCGTAACTGCCCTGCCCTGCTTTATTACCAGCATTCTGGCTGGCTGCATTGCCGGGTGGATCAACCGTAAGATCCCCAAAGCGCAGCACTGGCGCGCGGGTATTTTAGGCGGAATGCTGTGCGAATCACTGACCATGATCCTCGTTGTCGCCTGGGCGCCCACCACCGACCTGGGGCTGGATATTGTCTCAAAAATCGGTATCCCGATGATCCTCGGCAGCGTCTGTATTGGCTTTATCGTGATGCTGGTACAAAGCGTTGAAGGTGAGAAAGAAGCCAGCGCTGCAAAACAGGCCAAGCTGGCGCTGGATATCGCCAACAAAACGCTACCGCTCTTTCGTCAGGTCAACAGCGAGTCGTTACGTCAGGTGTGCGAAATTATTCGCCACGATATCCACGCTGACGCGGTTGCCATCACCAATACTCAGCACGTTCTGGCCTATGTTGGCGTTGGAGAGATCAACTACCGCGATAACGATGACTTCGTCAGCCCCACCACGCAGGAAGCCATAAATCACGGTAAAATTATCATAAAAAACAATGATGAAGCGCATCGCACCCCGGAAATTCACTCCATGCTGGTGATCCCGCTTTGGGAGAAAGGCGTCGTGACCGGCACGCTGAAGATCTACTATTGCCACGCCCATCAGATAACCTCCTCGTTACAGGAAATGGCGATCGGTCTGTCGCAGATCATCTCCACTCAGCTTGAAGTCTCCCGCGCAGAGCAACTACGAGAAATGGCAAATAAGGCAGAGCTACGCGCGCTGCAAAGCAAAATAAATCCCCATTTTCTGTTTAACGCTCTGAACGCGATTTCATCGTCGGTGCGGCTTAACCCGGACACCGCACGTCAGCTCATTTTTAATTTGTCGCGCTATCTTCGCTATAATATTGAATTAAAAGACGATGAGCAGATCGACATCAAGAAAGAGCTGTATCAAATCAAGGATTACATCACCATCGAACAGGCCCGCTTTGGCGACAAGCTGACCGTTATTTATGATATCGACGAAGAAGTAAGCTGTTTTATCCCCAGCTTGTTGATTCAGCCGTTGGTAGAGAACGCTATCGTCCATGGGATCCAGCCCTGCAAAGGAAAAGGCGTGGTCACTATCAGCGTTGCGGAGTGCGGTAACCGGGTACGGATTGCCGTACGGGATACGGGTCATGGTATCGATCCAAAAGTGATTGAACGGGTCGAATCCAATGAAATGCCGGGTAATAAAATTGGTCTGTTGAATGTGCACCATCGCGTTAAGCTGCTCTACGGTGAGGGATTACATATCCGCCGTCTGGAGCCAGGCACTGAGATTGCCTTTTATGTGCCTAATCAGCACTCGCCCGCTGCCGCACCGGCCACATTATTGCTTTAACCAGGAGTGAAGTCGTGAAAGTCATCATTGTTGAAGATGAATTCCTGGCCCAACAGGAACTGAGCTGGCTGATAAAAGAGCATAGCCAGATGGAGATTGTCGGCACGTTTGACGATGGTCTGGACGTGCTGAAATACCTCCAGCACAACCGCGTTGACGCCATTTTTCTGGATATCAATATTCCCTCGCTGGACGGCGTATTGCTGGCACAAAATATCAGCCAGTTCGCGCATAAACCTTTTATTGTGTTTATTACCGCGTGGAAAGAGCACGCCGTCGAAGCCTTCGAACTGGAAGCTTTTGACTACATTCTGAAGCCGTACCAGGAATCACGCATTGTCAGCATGCTGCAAAAGCTGGAAGCCGCCTGGCAGCAACAGCAAACGGGAACGTCCCCTGTAAGTCCGGTAGCCCGCGAAAACGATACGATCAACCTGATCAAAGATGAGCGGATCATCGTGACCCCAATCAACGACATCTACTACGCTGAAGCGCATGAAAAGATGACGTTCGTCTATACGCGACGAGAATCATACGTCATGCCGATGAACATCAGCGAATTTTGCAGCAAACTACCGGCTTCGCATTTCTTCCGCTGCCACCGCTCGTTCTGCGTAAATCTGAATAAAATCCGCGAGATCGAGCCCTGGTTTAACAACACTTATATTCTGCGTTTAAAGGATCTGGAATTTGAAATCCCGGTTAGTCGGAGTAAAGTGAAAGAGTTCAGACAGTTAATGCATTTATAGCGCAGAGAAAGAACGATGAAAGAGCCAGGCCTACCCGCAGACCAACAGTTTTTCGCCGATCTGTTCAGCGGCCTGGTGTTAAACCCGCAGCGCCTGGGGCGCGTGTGGTTCGCAACCCAGCGAACCACTCTACCGACCGGTAGTTTATGTATTGACCTCCCGCGCCTCGATATCGTGCTACGTGGGGAATACAGCAACCGGCTGGAAAAACAGCAGCATAGTCTGGCGGAAGGCGACATGCTGTTTATCCCGGCGAAAGCGGCGAATCTGCCCGGCAGCGATAAACCCGTGATGCTACTAAGCCTGGTGTTTTCCCCGGCATGGCTGGGACTCTCTTTTTACGATAACCGAACCGCATCGCTGTTACGTCCAGTTCGCCGTATTGAGCTACCGCATCCGCAACGTGGCGAAGGCGAGGCGATGCTCACTGCATTAACCCATTTAAGCCGCTCTCCTCAGGCCCAGGATATTATTCAGCCGCTGGTGCTTAGCCTGCTGCATCTGTGTCGTAGTGTGGTCAATACCCGCCCTGACGCAGAGCGTCCGCGCGCTG
The DNA here is from genome assembly GCF_014596815.2 of Citrobacter sp. C13. Classification (NCBI taxonomy): domain Bacteria; kingdom Pseudomonadati; phylum Pseudomonadota; class Gammaproteobacteria; order Enterobacterales; family Enterobacteriaceae; genus Citrobacter; species Citrobacter sp. C13. The sequence continues at coordinate 1,486,256 of NZ_CP115024.1, read as the reverse complement.
AATTTCTCTATCACAGTATGTGTAATTGGGTACAGGATAACTATGCTCAACCGCTGACCCGGGAAAGCGTGGCGCTTTTTTTTAATATCACCCCCAATCACCTGTCAAAAGTGTTTGCCCAGCACGGTACCATGGGGTTCGTCGAGTATCTGCGGTGGGTCAGAATGGCGAAGGCACGCATCATCTTACAGAAATACCATCTGTCGATTAGCGAAGTCGCACAACGGTGTGGATATCAGGACAGTGATTATTTCTGCCGCCTGTTCCGACGTCAGTTTGGCCTGACGCCCGGAGAGTACGGCGCACGCTTTCAGTCGGCGCGTTAAATGAGACAACACCAACGCTGTTAGTCATATCCGTTTGCCTCGTTGTAAAATAGCGGCCTTTAGCCAAATCCTACTGGCTTACTCGATAAAGTGAATATGCGATGAAAAACAGACGTGCACTCTCCGTGATGTGTTTTCAAATGCTGGAATCAGGTGCGGATCGTCAGACCGTGAAAAGAGCCCTCACCTCCCGCCGAGTTAAAGGTCGTCAGGCGGTGGTTCTGCTCTGCAAGCAAGAGATGAAACTGTTAAGAGCCGGGAAACTGCCGGGGCACAACACGCCGCATTGATGATTTCACTTTCCGGTAGCGTTTACCCAGCCTGCAACCACAACGCCACAGGCTGGATAGCGTTCTTTCAGTGAAGCTTAAAATGTCAGTTCCGCCTCCAGCAGCGCCAGAATGCTCTCGGCATCTTCAGCGGCAAACAACGACTGGCGGAACTGCTTGTTCACCAGCTTACGCGCCAGCTGCGAGAAGACCTTCACGTGGTTAATGCCTTCATCGGCACCCAGCGTCAGCATGATCACCAGTTCCACCTCGCCCATCTCAGACTGCCAGTCAACGGGCTGAGCAAGCCGGGCAATGCTGATACTGGAATGGCGGATCCACTGGGATTTCGTGTGAGGGATTGCCACCCCAAAACCGACGGCGGTGGTAACTATCTCTTCGCGCTGCCAGACATCCTCTTCCAGCTCAAACGGATGTTCAGTGCGTCCGTTTACCCCAAGATTGCCGCACAGAAACTGGATCACCTGCTCTTTGTTGCTCAGAGATTCACCAACAAAGATATTCTCCAGCGCCAGCAGCGGACGCACATCTTTTTGCGGTGCAAACTGATTCAGCAGATCTTCAATCTCCTGAGCGCTACGGCACTCGCAGGCCTGCATAGCGAGTTCGCGGCATGCCTGGCTGTTCAGTTGACGAAGCTGACTTTTTACCGCCGGAATGCGTGGACTGCTCATACTCAGCTCATCGAGTCCTAAACCCAGCAGCAACGGTAAATAGCGTCCTTCGCCGCCCAGTTCTCCGCAAATACCCACCCATTTACCACGTTCGTGCGCCACGTGAACAATCTGCTGCAACATACGCAGGAACGACGGCGTAATCGGGTTGTACAGCGGCGAAACGCGTGGATTATTGCGATCGACGGCGTACAAGTACTGGGTCATGTCATTTGAACCAATACTGAAGAAATCCACCTCATCGCAGAAATGGTCGATGATGTAACACACCGAAGGGACTTCAACCATAATCCCCAATGAGATTGTCGGGGCATGACGTAAACCGTCTGCTTTCAGCGCCACCAGCGCTTTTTGCAGTTCGCTTTTTACCCACAAAATCTGGTCAAGGCTGTGCACCATCGGGATCATCAGCTGTGCGTTACCGAAGGTCGCCGCGCGTAGGATGGCACGCAGTTGGGTACGAAACAGTCCGGCAAACTCCGGATAAATACGCACCGCACGGTAGCCGAGAAACGGATTATCTTCCTGCGGAATATTGAGATAGCGGATATTCTTATCACCACCGATATCCATGGTGCGAAAGATAACCGGCTTGTCGCCTGCGGCCAATAAAACCTGCTGGTAGGCTTCAAACTGTTCCTGCTCGTCAGGAGCACTGTCGCGGTCCATAAACAGCATTTCAGTACGAAACAGCCCAATCCCTTCCGCACCATTGGCAAATGCACCCGGCGCTTCGAGCGCGGTGCCGATATTCGCCGCAACATCAATACGCTGATTATCTTTGGTCAACGCGGGCTGGGCGGCATCAAGCGCCTGCCGCCGCTGGCATTCATCGGCCAGCTTCTGCGCAATCGCGTAATAGCCGCGAACCGCATCGTCCGGATTGATGGCCAGTACTCCACAACGGGCATCCAGTACCGCAGGCTGCCCTGCATAGCGGCTAATAGCCTCCAGCGGCAAGCCGCTAAGCACCGGAATAGCGGATGCGCGAGCGAGAATCAGGGTATGCGAGGTACGCCCTGTTTTCTCCAGGATCATGCCAGACAGATGCTGCAAATCGAGGCTTAAAAACTGGCTGGGCGTCAAATCCTCAGCGACCAGAATCGTCGGCTTATTCAGCACCAGCGCATTGCGCGGACGTCTTTCAGGCCAGGTGATGTGCAGCAGCTGTTCGCTGATATCACGGATGTCGCTGACACGCTCGCGCAGATAATCGCTACCGGAGGCCGACAGCTTATCGCACACCTGTTCCATATTGGCGACGATTGCGGCCCCTAGCCCCAGATGCTGCTCCAGCATTAAGCGGCGAATATTCCCGGCAAACTCGTCGTCCTGAATCAGAGACAGATGCGCGCTGAGGATGGTTTTACTCTCGCCGTCACGCTCGCGCAGCTGTTGATTGAGCTGTTCGGCAAGCGTCGCCAGACTGTGTTCCAGCCGGGTGTTGTCTTCCGCACTCGCTGCAATGGCGCGATAGCTTTCCAGATTATCGCTCTGCCAAAGCGTGAGCGTACCTGCCCCCACGCCCCCTGCCAGCATGGTGCCATAAAGAAGGTCTGGATTGAGGCGAATCAGCGAACGCGGCAACGGATGCGCCGCCAGTTCCTCCGGAGTCGGTTGAACGCTATCGCTGTCAATAAACCGGTGCTGGAGATACTCCTCCAGCACTCGCCGAGCCTGTTCTTCATCGTGACCGGTGATGGTTAAGCTACAGCTGTCGTTAAACAGCGTCCCGGTGCCAATCAGCGCCAACGAGCTTTTCGCATCCGCCCTCGCATTCTGGCGATGGTTAATAAATATCACCTCACTTTGCCACTGGCTGCACTGCTCTTTCAGCTCCCACGCCGGACGTGCATGCAGACCATTGGGTAACGGGCAAAGAAATTGAATCGTTAGCATAACAACTCCTGATTAGCGCGAAATCAGCACCTGAAATCCGTCAGATGAGCCACGGTTTCGCACGTAAGATGTGAAATAAGAGCCGACAACAACTGCTGGGTCTGAATGATGTCACGACAGTCTGCAATCGATGCCGCGCAGTGCCCATGCCGTGTGGCGGGCCCCATGACAAACGTTGGGATCCCCGTGCCGCTTACGTGCACAGCTCCACCGTCGGTGCCGCCGTTACTGAACATGTCGAGCTGCAAGGAAATCCCCACATCGGCGGCCACGCTTTCAACCCACGCCGTCAGCTTTGGTGGTGCAATCAGCGATTTATCGCTTAACACCAGCATTGGGCCTTTACCAGTCTGCCGATGGTTGGCCGCACCATAATCAAAGTTTTTGGCCCAACAGGCGGTATCCAGCACGATTGCCACATCCGGTGCGACTGCACGTGCTGCTGTTTGTCCTCCGCGCAGTCCTACTTCTTCACTGGAACTGGCCACCAGCCAGACCTCACAAGGGGGAGTTGAGTCATGCCATTCGCGCAGTAGCGCCACCAGCAAATAACATCCAAGTCGGTCATCAAAGGCTTTGCCCATAACTTGCTGATGCGGCAAAACCTGAAAAGTTGTATCAAAGGTGACGCGATCGCCAGGGCGTATACCGGCCTGAAGTACCTCGTCGTAAGATCGCGCGCCAATGTCTACCCGCAGGGCACTGACCTCATTACCGCTGCGCTCTCCATCAAGCAGACCGGGAATTTTGCTCTCTTCACGGGTGGTAATCCGCACCGGCTGCAATTGTCTGGCCGCCATACGCACATTTCCCACCGGCAATACATCGATAGCTCCTTCGCTGGAAATGCTACGTACAATAAATCCCACTTCATCCATATGCGCGCAGATCATCACCTTCGGACCGGTTGATTCATTCAGACGGATCAGCACCGACCCCAGGCCATCAAAGCGCACCTCTTTATGCAAACGATCCGCCTCTTCAAGCAGGATCTGACGCACTTCTTGTTCTGAAGAAGCGATCGCATCCGCCTCGCTCAGCGCTTTCAGTAGCGATAAGTCCATTACGCCTCTCCCGTGTGTAACAATGTTTTCGCCATGGTGTAGAGCACCTCTCCGCCATCTGGCGTAACCAGCACCACATCCTCAATACGTACTCCTCCCTGCCCCGGCAGATAAATACCCGGCTCAACGGTGAGTAGCATGCCAGCCGCCAGAGTCGTTGTGTCATTAGGGGAAAAACGTGGGTTTTCATGCACCTCAATGCCAATAGCGTGTCCGGTATTGTGGCCAAACGCGTCGCCATAGCCCGCCTGCGTAATAACCCGCCTGGCTGCGGCATCCACCTCATTGCAACGCGCGCCTGGTCGAATTGCCGCCACCGCGGCACGCTGCGCCGCCAGGACAATCTGATACACGGCAAACAGCGCGCTTTCTTCCGCTGGCAGGTTGGCGTCGGGGATGCGAAAGGTTCGCGTCATATCCGAACAATAGCCCTGATACTGTGCGCCAAAATCCAGCGTAATGAACTCACCCGCCTCAACACGTTTATCGCTGGCTTTGCCGTGTGGCAGAGCACCGCGCCAGCCGCTGGCGACAATGGTGTCAAAAGAGGCTTTATCTGCGCCGAGCGTGCGCATAAACCACTCCAGTTCAGCGGCAATTTCGCGCTCACTGAGACCAGGTTGAATAAAGCGGCGTATATGTTCAGCACTAAGGTCGGCGATCCGGCAGGCTTCGCGGATGCAAGCTATCTCCTGCGCCGTTTTCACCTGCCGGAGTACGTCCGGCACGGCGCTCACTAATCGGGCGCACAGTTTGCCCGACCACGCGTTTGCCGTTTCCCAGCTTACCTGCTCACCTTCGAATCCCACCGTCTGCAGCTTTTCGTTCGCAATGATGTGATTAACCTGCGAATACAGCGTCTGTGTTCCATCGAGTAGATGGATCTGATAGCCCTGAGTACACGTGGCGACATCGGTGTAGTAACGGGCATCGACCAGGATGTGCGCACTTTCGTGGCTGATAAACACAAACCCTGAACTGCTGGAGATCCCCATATGTGGCTGTTTGTTCTGCCGCGATGACAGCAGCATCGCATCAAGATGTTGCGCTGTTAACCAGTCGCGCAGCGAGGCAAGTAAGCTCATGGTCACAATCCTTTTAATCAGAGACTTTCAATCAGCAATTTGCCTTTGCGATACATCATGTTGCGCAGGAACACCACCATCAGCGCCGTAATCACCGCGCCTAACAGGATCCCCGCCATATAGACGCCGAGGTTAGTTACCAGCGGCCACGCCCAGATAGCCGATTCCGGGAACCACTGCACCGCCCCCAACCAGACGGCAGCCGTCGATCCAACAATGGCACCAACCATGTAGGAAGGAATTGCCGTGATGGGACTTTCCAGCGCAAATGGGATCGCCCCTTCACTGATGCCCATAAACGCGAGGAACATCGCCGTTTTTCCCTGCGGGTAGAGCTGTGCGCTGAACAGACGTTTGCCGGTTAAGCGACGATCAATAAGCGTGGCCAGCCCAAGACCAATCGGAGGAATGACAATCGCAATAGAACGCGCGGTTACCGGTAGAACATGATCGGTGGTAAAGCTGAAGGCGACAAAACCTGCTGCTTTATTTATTGGGCCACCAAGGTCAATCGCCGTTGCCGCGGAAATACCCATCGCATACATCAGCGTGCCTTTCTCGCCAGCCGCCGTCAGCAGAGTACGGATCCCGCCGTTGATCCAGCCGCCAAACGGTGTGATCACGTAGTACATCGCCAGCATGACGAATATCGCGGAAAGAATGGGCAGTAAAAAAGTGGTTTTGAACGCCAGCAGGAAATCAGGCAGCTGGATTTTTTGGTTCATCCACTTCACCAGATACCCGGCGACAATCGAGATAATCAGCGCGCCAATAAAGGTTGACGGTACGGGAGCACTGGTTGCCCATTGCAGCGTCGCGGGGTCAAAATTCAGCATCTGCGTGGGCTGAGTAGACATTAGCCCGCCGATGAACCCCGCCGGAAATGCCAACTTGCCGCCGATAGAGTTAGCGACAAACGCGGCAAACATCGGGATAGCAAAGCCAAACAGCACGCCGCCAAAAGATTGCGACAGCCAGGCAAACTTCAGCAATGAGAGATTAAAACCAGTAAATTTTCCGCTGTTCAGCGCATCCATGATGCCTGTGTCAGCAGGAATATCGAGCCAGCTATAGGCGATCAGTTGCGAGAAGGCGAGAATGACCCCGCCCATAATTAACGTCGGCACCATGCGTGAAATACCCGACATCACATGTTGCGGAAGTTCGCCCCAGAAGCTATTGCGGGAGGCCGGTGGATTTTTTATTGCCGCTGCCGCACCAGATGCGCCAGGCACAACGGTTGCACTGCGTTTTTTAATGGCCATACGTAATTCCCTGTCGATGATTATTGTTGTTCAGCGGCAACCATCTCTTCGATCTCTTTAATGATGCCGGCCGCATTTTTTATCGCGTCCTGTAACGTAATTTCATAGACGTCACGCGACTCAAAACGCTCGTTATCTTCTGGAGTAACAGCAACAGAGTGGATGATTAACGTCGCCTCAGCGATATCCTGCGCCGTCAGACGATTTTGAATTCCGTCCGCGCCCTGAGTTTCAATTTTCACTTCATAACCCGCTTCAACCGCCGCTTCTTCCAGCGCCTGAGCCGCCATAAAGGTATGGGCCAGGCCCATTGGACACGCGCAGACGGCAATCAGTTTTTTGCTCATAATCATTTCCTCGTAATAGTTAACGAGTGAAATTATGGTCCGAGGAAAGTAACAACCGTTATCAGACAAATAATGCTTTTACTGGACAATTAATCCCGTCATTCGGAAATGTGACGAAGGTCGGAAAGGTAGGCGGTAGGCATAAAAAAACCGCGTAATTTACGCGGTTTTGCAGGTTTCTGATTGATGAATTAAAGAATATGGCCTAACGTCTGACGTAAATGCGCACCAGCGCCAAGTAGTCCAGGATTATCGTGCACGATCAGATACACCGGAATATCCTGCACATAGGCTTTAAAACGGCCTTTATCTTCAAAACCACCACGGAAGCCCGACGCTTTAAAAAAGTCGAGGAAGCGCGGCACGATACCCCCGGCGATGTACACGCCACCAAACGTGCCCAGCGTTAACGCCAGGTCGCCACCAAAACGTCCCATGATGACGCAGAACAGCGACAGCGCACGACGACAGTCGATGCAGGAATCTTCCAGCGCCCGTGCGGTGATGTCCTTCGGCTGCAGATTTTCCGGCAGGCGTCCGTCAGATTTGACGATGGCGCGATACAGATTCACCAGCCCCGGACCAGACAGCACGCGCTCAGCGGAAACATGACCTATTTCCGCGCGCAGAACCTCAAGGATAATTCCCTCTTCCTCGCTGTTAGGCGCAAAATCCACATGGCCACCTTCACCAGGGAGACTTACCCAGCGTTTATCCACGTGCACCAGATGCGCCACGCCAAGCCCGGTTCCTGCGCCATAGACAGCAATCGGTTTGCCTTCAACGGGTTCCGCACCGCCAAACTGGATTAAATGCTCTTTTTTCAGCATCGGGATCGCCATCGACACAGCGGTGAAATCATTGATGATTTCCAGATGGCTGAAGCCCAGGTTTTTTTTCATCTCAGCAATAGAGAACGCCCAGGTATGGTTGGTCATTGCCACCCAGTCGCCGGTTATCGGACAGGCAATGGCAATGCAGCCATCTTCAACGCTAACGCTATGCTCATCCAGGTACACGCGCACCACCGCCTCCAGACTTGGATAATCCAACCCGGAATAGGTTTTTGCCTGCGAAATCTCGCCGCTGGCAATATCGCACAGAGCAAGACGCGCGTTGGTGCCGCCAACATCCCCTACTAAAGCATATTTTGTCATTCTTCCACTGCTCCGCTAAAGTCAGAATAAATCTTTGCCACACTGTAAATTCATGGGGGCATAACAACAACGGCCTGAAGGCTGATGCCCATAGAAAATCGATCCAGATCACACAATTACTTTATCGTTTCAGCACCATTTGCAGCGATGCGGTTGCGCAGGCTGTGCAAACTATGTCTATGACTCTGTTTTAAGGAATAGAAAATGCTCCATCCGCGAGCCAGAACGATGCTCTTGCTATCAACTCCAGCGCTAATCATTGGCATAGCGTCCAGCCTGGTGTTGATCGTTGTGATGAAAGTGGCTTCCGTTTTACAGCAGTTTTTGTGGGAACGTCTGCCTGTTAGCATCGGTATAGCCCAGGACTCTCCGGTCTGGATTATCGGTATGCTGACGCTCACGGGGATCATGGTCGGGTTAGTTATCCGCTACAGTCATGGCCACGCAGGCCCGGATCCGGCCTGTGAACCATTAATTGGTATGCCGGTGCCAACGTCAGCAATACCGGGCCTGCTGGCAGCGCTAATCCTTGGCCTCGCGGGTGGCGTCAGTCTGGGTCCGGAACACCCCATCATGACCGTCAATATCGCTCTGGCAGTGGCACTGGGTAGCCGCATGTTTCCCCGCATTGCGAAACTGGACTGGACCATTCTCGCCTCTGCCGGCACCATCGGCGCACTATTTGGCACTCCCGTTGCCGCCGCGCTGATATTTTCGCAAACGCTGAATAGCTCAAACGATGTGCCCTTGTGGGATCGCCTGTTTGCGCCGTTAATGGCCGCCGCCGCGGGTTCGCTAACCACCAGCCTGTTTTTTCACCCCCATTTTTCACTGCCCATCGCGCACTATACGCAAATGCACCTGGTCGATATTCTCAGCGGCGCGGTTGTTGCCGCCATCGCCATTGCCGCCGGGATGGTAGCCGTCTGGTGCCTGCCGCGTTTGCACCATTTAATGCATCGACTAAAACACCCGGTCCTGATCCTTGGAGTTGGCGGTTTCATACTCGGCATTTTGGGCGTTATTGGTGGGCCGCTTACCTTGTTCAAGGGACTGGATGAAATGCAGCAAATGGCGTTTAGCCAAACGCTGGGGACATCAGATTATTTCATGCTCGCCGTCATTAAGCTGGCGGCATTAGTGGTTGCAGCGGCGAGTGGATTTCGCGGCGGACGAATCTTCCCGGCAGTATTCGTTGGCGTCGCGCTTGGCCTGATGCTGCACGCCCATGTTGAAGCGGTGCCGGCTGCCATCACGGTTTCTTGCTCTATTCTCGGGCTGGTGCTGGTCGTCACCCGCGACGCCTGGCTGAGCCTGTTTATGGCAGCAGTGGTGGTGCCAGATTCCACCCTGCTGCCGCTGCTGTGCATCGTCATGCTGCCCGCCTGGCTGCTGCTGGCGGGTAAACCGATGATGGTCGCTGAGCACCCCGATAAATAGCTATCCGCCGTTGCGAGATTCCAGCGCACGGGTCACCGTGCGCAATAATTCAGGAAGATCGGCTTTCGGTAGCACCACCTCAATTAACGACAGTCGTTGCGGTTGGGACAGCCGGGCCAGCACTTCTTCCAGCTGTACCGCCTGCTTCACCCGCCAGCATTCGGCCTGACATTCACGACTAAACGCCTGCGGCATCAACGTCCAGCTCCAGGCGGCAATGTCGTTATAGCGCTGATTTGCCCCGTGTATGGCCCGCTCAACGGTATAACCGTCATTGTTGAGGAGTAAAATAACCGGCGATTGTCCGTCTCTGAGCATGGAGCCCAGCTCCTGAATGGTGAGCTGCGCCGCGCCATCACCAATAATCAGGATCACCCGACGGTCCGGACAGGCCGTTTGCGCACCGAATGCCGCCGGGAGCGCGTAGCCGATAGATCCCCACAACGGTTGAACCAGCACTTCCGCCCCGCAAGGTAATGAGAGCGCAGCCGCGCCAAAGGCGGCGGTTCCCTGATCGACGAGGATAATGTCATCAGGCTTCAGAAACTGCTGCACCGTGTGCCAGAAGTTTTCCTGCGTCAGTGGGCCCTTTTCAACCTGAACACGCCTAGTTGGCGGACGTTCTGGCGGCAGAGAAAACGACATTTCCAGGCACAGCTCACGTAATGTGGTGACCGCCTGCTCCATCGGGATGTTAAACCAGTGGGATCCAATTCGTGACGCATGGGGCTGAACGTCAATGGTGCGATCCTGCGGTAGCTGTTGTGTAAACCCAGCTGTCAGGGTGTCGACAAATTGTGTGCCGACACACATTATCGTATCGGCATCTTCTATCGCCTGACGTACATAATCGCTGCTGGCTCCAGCGCTGTATGTGCCAACAAACGCCGGATGACGCTCATCGAACAGTCCTTTGCCCATCAATAACGTAGCATGGGCCATCGGCGTTTCCGCCATCCAGCGCTGCAAGACCGGCTGCAGACCAAAGCGCAGCGCGAGAAAATCCGCCAGCAGCGCTACGCGCGGGCTATCCAGCAGTCGCTCGCGGGCATGGAAGCGAAATGCTTCCGCCACGCTACTTTCCGGCTCGCTCAGAGGAACAATCATAATATCATTCGGTGGCGTAGCAGGCTGTTTAGCCACATCAGCAGGCAGCATCAGATAGCCCGGCCTGTGCTCGCTGAGCATCATTCGCAACACACGGTCAATTTCATAGCAGGCATTTTGTTCATCCAGTATCGCGCTGGCCGTCGTTACTGCCTGCTGCATGCGATAAAAATGCTGAAAGTCACCGTCGCCAAGGGTGTGATGCATCAACTCCCCGCGACGCTGAGCGCCGTGACAGGGTGCGCCAACAATATGTAAAACAGGAACATATTCCGCATAGCTTCCCGCGATACCGTTAATCGCGCTTAACTCCCCCACACCATACGTGGTGAGCAGCGCCCCTACCCCGGATACCCGGGCATAGCCATCTGCCGCATAAGCCGCATTCAATTCATTCGCACACCCGACCCAACATACGTTGGGATGTTCAATCACGTGGTCAAGAAACTGCAAATTATAATCGCCCGGCACACCAAAGAGATGGCCGACGCCACAGCCTGCCAGCCTGTCCAGCAGATAATCAGCAACGGAATACGGGGTTTGCATGACAGCTATCCTTCTGACGGTAACCTCATGTTGAGTATCGAAGAACTGTGATGACTGTCCAGGAAAGTCGCTGTGAAGGGGTGGAAAGCAGGATTTACAGTTTTGGTGGTTAAAATTCATTGAAGAATCGGCGGTGTAACCGTATACACTGGAAGACACACGCATTGTGGAAGGGGGGTGACATGGTTTATCACGCAGATGAAAATCGTTATCAGACAATGGAGTACCGCCGCTGCGGTCAAAGCGGCCTTAAGCTCCCGATTGTCTCACTGGGTTTGTGGCACAATTTTGGCGATACCACGCAGGTCGAGAACAGTCGCGCATTGTTACAGCGCGCATTCGATCTGGGGATTAACCATTTTGATCTGGCAAATAACTATGGTCCACCGCCAGGTTCGGCAGAACGGAATTTTGGTCGGATCCTGCAGGAAGATTTTTTACCGTGGCGAGATGAGCTTATTATCTCCACTAAAGCGGGCTACACCATGTGGGAAGGTCCCTACGGTGACTGGGGTTCACGCAAATATCTGATTGCCAGTCTCGATCAAAGCCTGAAGCGTCTGGGGCTGGAGTATGTCGATATCTTCTACCACCATCGCCCCGACCCTGAAACGCCGCTCAAAGAAACCATGCGCGCGCTGGATCACATCGTCCGTCAGGGCAAAGCGCTGTACGTCGGACTGTCTAACTATCCCGCGGATCTTGCCAGGCAGGCGATTGAAATACTCGACGATTTAGGCACGCCATGCCTTATTCACCAGCCCAAATATTCCATGTTTGAACGTTGGGTCGAAGGTGGCTTGCTGTCGCTATTACAGGAAAAAGGTGTCGGCAGTATCGCCTTCTCACCGCTGGCTGGCGGACAGTTAACCGACCGCTATCTGAACGGCATTCCTGCGGATTCTCGTGCGGCAAGCACCAGTCGCTTTCTGAATCCGGACCAGATCACTCCACAAAAACTGGAAAAAGTGCGGGCGCTGAATGTGCTGGCAGAACGACGCGGGCAAAAGCTTTCCCAGATGGCGCTGGCATGGGTGTTACGGGATGACAAAGTCACGTCAGTGCTGATTGGCGCGAGTAAAACGGCGCAGATTGAAGACGCTGTCGGCATGCTAGCAAACCGTCACTTTACGTCTGAAGAGAGCGCGGAGATTGATGCTATCCTGAGTTGATTGAAATAAAGACACATTTATTAACAAAAAGTGCTCTCACTTGCGATTTAAGAGTTAAGGCGATGAAACGGGGCTTTACTGCCCCGTAATATTACGTTAACAGGCCGGCTACGGCTCGATCGTGAAGGAGAGAAAACATGTTCAGGTCACTGATTCTGGCGGCAGTCTTATTGGCTTTTACACCGCTGGCCGCGAACGCTGGCGAAATCACCCTGCTGCCATCAATAAAATTACAAATTGGCGATCGCGATAACTACGGTAACTACTGGGATGGCGGCCGCTGGCGCGACCGGGATTACTGGCACCATAACTATGAGTGGCGAAAAAATCGCTGGTGGCGTCATGACAACGGCTACCATCGTGGCTGGGACAAACGCAAAGCTTATGAGCGCGGTTATCGTGAAGGCTGGAACGATCGTGACGACCATCGCGGTCGCGGGCGTGGCCACAAACATCATCATTAATGTAACAAAAGGGCCAACAGGCCCTTTTGTTTTTACAAACCGAGTGCGGTTCCTACCAACAGCCAGATATTGAGCGCCACCACCAGCACAACAATCACCCAGCCTACCTGTTTCACCCATCGGGTATTCACCAAATCGCCCATCAGCTCACTGTTGCTGGTGAAGATCAACAGCGGCACCAGCGCCAGTGCAATACCAAAACTGAGCAACACCTGGCTCATCACCAGAATACGCGTCGGATCCAGTCCCATCAAAATCACAATAAATGATGGCATCATGGTGACGGTACGGCGTACCCATAGCGGAATGTGAAAGCGGATAAACCCTTGCATCACCACCTGCCCGGCCAACGTACCGACCACGGTAGAAGAAAGTCCCGCAGCCACCAGGCTTAAACCGAATACCGTCGCCGCAGCGTGACTCAACAGCGGTTCAAGTGTCAGATATGCTTGATCGAGATCGGCAATACCGGTATGCCCGCTAAAGTGAAATGCAGCGGCAGCCGTCGCCATCATCGCCAGATTGACAAATCCAGCAATCGTCATGGCGATTGCCACATCCCATTTCGTGGCCGCATAGCGCTGTTGACGTGTTCCGCCGTGCAGATGCTGAGTTAAGGAAGAGTGCAGATAAATGACGTGTGGCATGATAGTCGCGCCGAGCACGCCAGCCGCCAGGAACACCGCTTCGGAATTAGGCAGGCTCGGGATAACCATTCCCTTGCTAAGTTGCGCGAAGTTCGGCTGGGAAAAGATCAGTTCCACAATGTAAGCCGCAGCCACAAACAGCAGCAAGCCGCCAATCACTTTTTCCAGCGGTTTTTGCCCACGGCGCTGTAACATCAGAATCAAAAAAGTCGCGATACCGGTGAGCACGGCCCCCTGCAATAACGACACGCCGAGGATCAATTTGAAACCAATCGCGGCACCAATGAATTCAGCAAGGTCTGTCGCCATGGCGATAATTTCGGCCTGCACCCAGTAGAACCACACCACCGGACGAGGATAGTGATCGCGAATTTGCTCCGCCAGGTTTTTACCCGTGGCAATACCCAGCTTTGCCGACAGCACCTGAATCAGCATCGCCATCAGATTTGCCCAGACCACCACCCACAACAGTTTATAGCCAAAGCTGGCCCCTGCCTGGATGTTGGTGGCGAAGTTGCCCGGATCGATGTAGCCGATCGCCGCGATGAACGCAGGTCCCATTAATGCGAGCTTCAACTTGCGCGCTGCCCGTCCACTGCTACTCTCAACGCGATCGTTAGTCATTTTAGTGCCTCAGAAACATAGCCTTTGCTATGTTTCAAGCTACGCCTATTGAGAATGATTATCAAATTCATTTTAATGGGTGAAGTTGATTTCTCTGATAGCGTTTGTCTATGGATCGATAAGGATTCTGGAAATACCGGTGAGATGTTTAATTATTGTTATGAGATTAGCACAATGACATAACTTTTCACTTCCATACTAAACATAACAGAAGTGTATCACCGATCACTAATTTTGAATCTCGTCACAGGTCCTTATTATAGTGTGTGTTTGATCTCGTTTTCTTTATGGTTGTTACATAGAATGTGCACGAAAACTAAACCTGCCTCATATTTGGAGCAAATATGGACCGCGTTCTTCATTTCGTCCTGGCCCTTGCCGTGGTTGCGGTACTCGCACTGCTGGTAAGCAGTGACCGTAAAAAAATCCGCATTCGTTATGTTATTCAATTGCTTGTTATTGAAGTGTTACTGGCATGGTTCTTCCTGAACTCTGATGTCGGTCTGGGCTTCGTGAGAGGCTTCTCCGAGATGTTTGAAAAACTCCTCGGATTCGCTAATGAAGGGACAAACTTTGTCTTCGGCAGCATGAACGACAAAGGCCTGGCATTTTTCTTCCTGAAAGTGCTGTGCCCAATCGTCTTCATTTCCGCTCTTATCGGTATTTTGCAGCATATCCGCGTTCTGCCGGTTATCATCCGCGCGATTGGTTTCCTGTTATCCAAAGTGAACGGTATGGGCAAGCTGGAATCCTTCAACGCCGTCAGCTCCCTGATCCTGGGTCAGTCCGAGAACTTTATCGCCTATAAAGATATTCTCGGCAAAATGTCTCGCAACCGTATGTACACCATGGCTGCAACGGCGATGTCGACCGTTTCCATGTCTATCGTCGGCGCGTACATGACCATGCTGGAGCCGAAGTACGTGGTTGCGGCGCTGGTTCTGAATATGTTCAGCACCTTTATCGTGCTGTCGCTGATCAACCCGTACACCGTTGATGCCAGCGAAGAAAACATCCAGATGTCTAACCTGCACGAAGGCCAGAGCTTCTTCGAAATGCTGGGTGAATACATCCTGGCAGGTTTCAAAGTGGCAATTATCGTTGCAGCTATGCTGATTGGCTTCATCGCGCTGATCGCGGCCCTGAACGCCCTGTTCGCCACCGTGACCGGCTGGTTTGGCTACAGCATCTCCTTCCAGGGCATCCTGGGCTACATCTTCTACCCTGTTGCATGGGTAATGGGTGTGCCGTCCAGCGAAGCGCTGCAGGTGGGCAGTATCATGGCAACCAAACTGGTTTCCAACGAATTCGTTGCGATGATGGATCTGCAGAAAATTGCCGCCACGCTCTCTCCGCGTGCAGAAGGTATCCTGTCCGTGTTCCTGGTCTCCTTCGCTAACTTCTCTTCCATCGGTATTATCGCCGGTGCGATTAAAGGTCTGAACGAAGAGCAAGGTAACGTGGTTTCCCGCTTCGGTCTGAAGCTGGTGTACGGCTCTACGCTGGTGAGCGTACTGTCTGCATCTATCGCCGCACTGGTGCTGTAAGCGTAAGACAACGTCGTATTGATAAGACCGGGGAGATTCTGAACTGCACCCAAAAAGTTGGACACCCAACGAAGTAAGGTGCAGTTTTTTATGAGCAAGTATTCTCTCAGCTTCAAGCTTGAGGTTGTGCAGCACTACCTTTCCGGGCTGGAAGGACAGGAGGCGACTGCAAAACGTTTTGGTATCGATCACAGTGCCGTTCGTAAATGGTCTGTTGCCTGGAAGCTCCATGGCGAAGCCGGGCTTACAACCCGGCATTTCACCTATTCTCCTGCTTTTAAAGAGTCCGTTATCCTGCATATGCGTGAACACCAGCTGTCTGTTCGCGAAGTCTGTGCAAAATTCACTATCCCTGCCTTTTCCACTGTTAGTCAGTGGGAACGACTGTATGATGAAGGGGGATTAGAAGCCCTTACAGACAGTCGACGCAGGAAAAAAACGATGCCAGAACGCCCTGAGAATCACCCCGTCCCTCCTTTGCAGACCCCTCTTGCTCCGGATGAACGTGAGGAACTTGAACAACTGCGTGCTGAAGTGGCATATCTAAAAAAGCTGCAGGCCTTACTCAGGGAAAGAAGTACGTCAGGACGTGGGATAAAGCGCAGGTCGTGAATGAGTTAAGGCTGAAGTTCCCTCTTGCACGCTTGTTAAAAGCTGCAGGGCTGGCAAGAAGCACGTTCTACTGGCAACTGGCCAACGGTAAAAAACCAGACAAATATGCCGATGATAAGCAG
The DNA here is from genome assembly GCF_014596815.2 of Citrobacter sp. C13. Lineage (NCBI taxonomy): Bacteria > Pseudomonadati > Pseudomonadota > Gammaproteobacteria > Enterobacterales > Enterobacteriaceae > Citrobacter > Citrobacter sp. C13. The sequence goes on along the minus strand of NZ_CP115024.1, from coordinate 1,469,868 downwards.
CATATTTTAACGCTGTTCCATAAACATAAAGGACGGTATGGATACAGGCGAATCACGCTGGCTGGCCGCCGGGAAGGAAGCTTACTGAACCATAAAACGGTTCAGAGGTTAATGAAGGTGTTAGATTTAACCTGTTGTATCAGAAGGAAGAAATATAACTCTTACAAAGGCCGGCATGGGAAAGTTGCGGGTAATGTACTGAACCGGCAGTTCAGTGTGGATAAACCCAACCAGAAGTGGGTAACAGATGTCACGGAATTTAAAATAAGCGGAGAAAAGCTGTATCTGTCCCCGGTTCTGGATCTGTATAACGGAGAAATAGTAGCGTATCAGATGGAGTCCCGTCCTCTTCTGTCGATGGTGGATAACATGCTGTCGAAGGCTATATCTGTACTGGGCAAAAACGAATACCCGCTGCTCCACTCAGATCAGGGCTGGCAATATCAGATGGCACATTATCAGAACCGGCTAAAGGAGGCGGGTCTGAAACAGAGCATGTCAAGAAAGGGAAACTGTCATGACAATGCAGTGATGGAGAGCTTCTTCGGCACACTGAAATCTGAGTGTTTTTACCTCACGGAACACAAGAATATCAGCGAGTTGCGCATGGCTATCGATGACTACATCCACTATTACAACCATGAAAGAATAAAACAGAAACTGAAAGGCCTGAGTCCGGTAGAGTACCGAACCCAGGCCCAGATAACCGCTTAAAATAAACTGTCCAACATTATGGGGTCAGTTCGATTTCTTCTCCCCGGTTTTTTTATGCCTGCTATTCAGCAAACCGAAGAGATACAGGATAAGAACAGGTAGGAAACAGAAACAAAAAACCCCCGCTTTTCAGCGAGGGTTTAAATTTTGGTGGAGCTAAGCGGGATCGAACCGCTGACCTCTTGCATGCCATGCAAGCGCTCTCCCAGCTGAGCTATAGCCCCACGATGCTATTACGTACGTACCAAATTTATTGGGATTAAATTTGGTGGAGCTAAGCGGGATCGAACCGCTGACCTCTTGCATGCCATGCAAGCGCTCTCCCAGCTGAGCTATAGCCCCATTACGTAAAGCTTGTCGAGTTGACGGGCGGCATCATATGAATTCCCTTCGCGTGTGTCAACGGCAAAATTAACTCATAGAATTCAATCGCTGAAAAAGCAGTCAAATGAAGAACATTGCGTAACAACTCGCATTCAGTAGTTAAACGCGTCACGGTTTCTACTAAAATGGTGCTATAAAATGAGCCACTAATTAACCCCACGACTATTCAGGGAATCGTTATGTTCAAGGAACGGATGACGCCAGAAGAACTTGCTAATCTGACCGGATACAGCCGACAGACCATCAATAAATGGGTGCGCAAGGAGGGTTGGGCTACATCACCAAAACCAGGCGTACAGGGCGGTAAAGCGCGTCTGGTTCACGTCACCGAACAAGTTCGTGAATACATTCGCAGTGCTGAGCGTTCAGCCGAAGGTTTATCAGATAATTTATCGTTATCCGGCGATACCTCTATCGAAGCTCTACTGATTAGGCTCGCCAAAGAGATGACTCCGTCAGAACAAAAAATGTTTACGTCACTGATCCTGCGTGAAGGCATTACGGGTTTGTTACAACGCTTAGGGATCCGCGACAACAAATAATATGAAAAAATTACGCAGCAAAATGACGACCGAAGAACTGGCGGAATGTCTCGGGGTTGCCAAACAAACCGTCAATCGTTGGATCAGAGAACAAAACTGGACCACCGAAAAGTTTCCCGGCGTTAAAGGGGGTCGTGCAAGGCTGATCCATATCGACTCCAGCGTCCGTACGTTTCTGCTCAATATTCCGGCTTTTCGCAAAGTCCCTGAAATTTATCAGGCTGAGGAACCGCTGGCAGAATACAACCACGTGGTGCGTAGCCACGCCTGTCGCCAGATAATTAGCGCACTGGACAACATGTCGCCAACGGAACAAGAAAAGCTGGCAATGTATATTTCTCGCGAAGGTATTCGCACTTTCCTGACCCGTCTGGGTATTGATGAGTCTGAATAACAGGCAAAAAAACGGCAGGATGCGCTCCTGCCGTTGTTTCACCGCTTAACCGGTCTTACTGCTGGCTTTCACGCTCAGCAATAAACGCCAGCGCTTTATTAATACGCTCAATGCTGCGGGATTTACCAATCGCATGCACCGTGACGTCTAACGCCGGAGACTGGCCCGCGCCGGTTACGGCTACGCGCAGCGGCATCCCAACTTTACCCATACCCACTTCCAGCTCGTCAGCGGTCGCCTGAATCGCGTGGTGCACGTTTTCTGCCGTCCACTCGCTGATAGCAGCCAGTTTATCGCGAACCACTTCCAGCGGCTGACGTGCTACCGGACGCAGGTGTTTCTTCGCGGCGTCCGCGTCGAACTCAGCAAAATCTTCGTAGAAGTAACGGCAGCTCTGCGCCATCTCTTTCAGCGTTTTGCAGCGCTCACCCAGCAGTTTAACCAGCTCAGACAGCTGTGGGCCGACGCGAGTATCGATATTTTCCTGCTCAATGTGCCATTGCAGATGCGTTGCCACATATTCCGGTGCCAGCGAATTAATGTAGTGATGGTTCAGCCACTGCAGTTTTTCGGTGTTGAACGCACTGGCAGACTTGCTCACCGCACTAAGGGAGAACAGTTTGATCATCTCTTCACGGGTGAAGATTTCCTGATCGCCGCTGGACCAGCCCAGACGCACCAGATAGTTCAGCAGCGCTTCCGGCAGGTAACCGTCGTCGCGATACTGCATAACGCTGACCGCACCGTGACGTTTAGAGAGTTTTTTACCGTCGTCGCCGTTGATCATCGACACGTGTGCATAAACCGGCACCGGCGCATTCAGCGCTTTCAGGATGTTGATCTGACGCGGAGTGTTGTTGATATGGTCTTCACCACGAATAACGTGAGTGATTTCCATATCCCAGTCGTCGACAACAACACAGAAGTTGTAGGTCGGGGAACCGTCAGTACGGCGGATGATCAGATCGTCCAGCTCCTGGTTGCTGAATTCGATCGGCCCACGGATCTGGTCGTCAAAAATAACGGATCCATCCTGCGGGTTGGCAAAACGCACCACGCATGGTTCATCAGCAGCATGATGCTCATGGCCGTGGCGGCAGCGACCGTCGTAACGTGGCTTCTCACCGTTTGCCATCTGCTCTTCGCGCAGTGCGTCCAGACGCTCTTTGGAGCAATAGCATTTATACGCGGTACCGGCTTCCAGCATCTCATCAATCACGGCGTTGTAGCGATCAAAACGTTTGGTCTGGAAGTACGGACCTTCATCCCATTCCAGATTCAGCCAATTCATGCCATCCATAATGGCTTCAATAGCTTCCGGAGTGGAGCGTTCGAGATCGGTGTCTTCAATACGCAGCACAAACTCACCGTCATGGTTACGTGCAAAAAGCCAGGAATATAGAGCAGTACGCGCACCACCGACGTGCAGGTAACCTGTCGGGCTTGGCGCGAAGCGAGTTTTGATTTTCATGAAATGGCCTTACGTTTATAAAGATGCCGACAACCGGCAAATCCTGGGAAGATTATCAGGCTCGTATTCTATCACTGTGGTCTGATTCCTCAATGTTGTTCAGGTTGGAACATCACGCTTTGCCATTTTCGTATACAAATCATGCTGCATGGATTGATTTGCGATCGTTTTGTTTAAATTTACGACGAACGAACAAATTCTTTAGAAAATGCGTTGACTCATTTTCAACTCTCCCTATAATGCGACTCCACACAGCGGGGGTGATTAGCTCAGCTGGGAGAGCACCTCCCTTACAAGGAGGGGGTCGGCGGTTCGAACCCGTCATCACCCACCAACTACTTTATGTAGTCTCCGCCGTGTAGAGTAAGAAATTGAGAAGTGGGTGATTAGCTCAGCTGGGAGAGCACCTCCCTTACAAGGAGGGGGTCGGCGGTTCGATCCCGTCATCACCCACCACTTTCTCGCCAGCTGGATTTCTTACAAAAAATTGAAGTACCGAAGTGGGTGATTAGCTCAGCTGGGAGAGCACCTCCCTTACAAGGAGGGGGTCGGCGGTTCGATCCCGTCATCACCCACCACTTCGGGTCGTTAGCTCAGTTGGTAGAGCAGTTGACTTTTAATCAATTGGTCGCAGGTTCGAATCCTGCACGACCCACCAATGTAAAAAGGCGCCCTAAAGGCGCCTTTTTGCTATCTGCGATTTATAAGATTCGAACCTGCATCGCCTGATGCGCTACGCTTATCAGGCCTACAGACAATACCGCACACGTAGGCCGGCACAGACATCACATCGTCAATGCCGCTACCAGTTTCCCCAGCGCGGGTGTCGCCTGCTGTTGGTCATACACAATATACAAATCCGCCGGAATACGTTCCTCTAACGGTCGAAATACCACGCCAGGCCAATTCATCTGCGCATAGCTGTCAGCAATTAACGTAATACCAATCCCCATGCTGATCATCGCCAGCACCGTTTGCGGCTCCCTCACCTCACGAATAATCATCGGGGAAAATCCAGCACTCAGGCAAACTCGCTGCAAAAATGCCCAGTCAGTATGAATGGAAGGCATTGTGACAAAATATTCATTTCTCAACGCCTCCAGCGGTATGGACTCACAGGCAGTAAGAGGATGTTCTTCCGGCATGGCAACCAGAAAAGAGGACTCATGCAAACGCAAACTGGTAAAACCGGGAGAAAGCTCCGTAGCCATCCGCCAAATTCCCGCATCCAGTTCACGCCGTTCCAGCATCGTCATCTGCATCGCGGGCATGTTCTCGCGAAACAGCACCTCAACATTGGGATTATCCTTCATAAAACGCCGCATCACCGGACGCATTTTTCCCCACATCGCTGTACCGATAACGCCAAGCTCAATTCGCCCTGCCTCACCACGACCAATTTGCTCCACTCTCGCCAGCGCCTGATTGGCACTGGATAACAGTCGGCGCGACTCTTCCATCAATATCTTTCCCGCGTGAGTTAACGCCACGCTGCGGGAATGACGGATAAATAGCAAAGTGCCGAGCTGTTGCTCCAGCTCTTTAATATGGGTACTGAGCGGCGGTTGCGACATATTCAGGCGAGCAGCAGCACGTCCAAAATGCAGTTCTTCTGCAACAGCAAGAAAATAACGCAGTAACTTCAGATCGATGCGGTGCGTGCGTTCCATGAATAATGCGCTCCTGAAATAAGGATAATGCGCAAAGTTACCACATTGCCTCGCAGAAAATGAAACGGCGGGTATCAGAACCCGCCGCCAATGGAGTGTTAATGTGCCGGTGATTTCTGTGCCAGTCGTTCAGGCTCATGCTTGTACTTAAAGAACAATGCAAAGATAACCGCCAGAGCCAGCGCATACGCGGCAAACACCAGCCAGATAGTTTGCCAATCCTTGACGCCATCGACAGAAAAATAGTCTACCGCCATACCACTCAGGATTGATCCCACCCACGCGCCAACGCCGTTTACCATCGTCATAAACAGCCCCTGCGCGCTGGCGCGAATGTTAGAGCTAACCTCCTGCTCGACAAATACCGATCCCGAGATATTGAAGAAATCAAACGCACAGCCGTAGACGATCATCGACATCAGCAGCAGCACAAAACCAAACGGCGACGGATCGCCAAAGGCAAAGAAGCCAAAGCGCAGCGTCCATGCCAGCATGCTCATCAGCATCACCGTTTTAATGCCAAAGCGTTTAAGGAAGTACGGAATAGTGAGAATAAAGCCCACCTCCGCCATCTGTGAAACGGAAAGCAATATGGAGGGATACTTCACCACAAAGCTGTCGGCAAATTCCGGGTTACGGGCAAAATCATGCAGGAACGGATTGCCAAAGACGTTGGTGATTTGCAACACCGCCCCCAGCATCATCGCAAACAAAAAGAAGATTGCCATCTGCGGTTTTTTAAATAGGACAAAGGCGTCCAGACCGAGCTTGCTGGCAAGCGTGGTGTTTGCTTTCTTCTCAGCAACCGGGATTTTCGGCAACGTAAGCGCATAGAGAGCCAGCAGCAACGATGCCCCTGAAGCGATATACAACTGCGCGCTGCTCAGTTCCAGTCCCATCAAACTGACTGTCCACATCGCCACAATAAACCCTATGGTGCCAAACACACGAATTGGCGGGAACGCGGTGACCGGATCCTGACCCGATTGTGCCAGACACGAGTATGAGACGCTATTCGATAACGCAATCGTCGGCATATACGCCATTGCGTTAACCAGCATCACCCAAAACATGGTCTGCGGATCGGTAACGGTTGTGGCATATAGCAACACGCCCGCACATACAAGATGACAAAGCATATAGGCGCGCTCGGCGCGTAGCCATTTATCGGCAATGATGCCCATAATGCCCGGCATGATAATCGCCGCCAGCCCTTTCGAACTGTAAATCATACCGACGTTCGCACCGGTAAAATCCAGGGTATTAATCATGTAGGAACCCAGGGTTACCAACCAGCTTCCCCAGATGAAATATTGCAAAAACGACATGAGCTTTAAGCGAGATGCGATACCCATTTTTCCGTTCCTTGCCATAAAGTAAGACCCCGCAAGCGGGGTCATTTTTTAGTTATTCAGGCCAGTTTGCGCAAGAATCCGCAGATCAAATTGATGAAATTCTGCCGGGAGAGTTCCGCCGCAGCCAGCGTCTGCGCGTGAGATAATTTAACATCACCCAGACCTTCCGCCAGGTTGGTGATGGCCGCCACCGCAACCACTTTCAAACCGCAGTGGCGCGCAGAGATAACTTCAGGCACCACCGACATCCCCACCACGTCGCCACCGATAATTTGCATCATGCGGATTTCTGCCGCGGTTTCAAAGTTCGGCCCCGGATAAGAGACAAAAACCCCTTCACTCAGCGAGAATCCTTCCTCAGCGGCAACAGTTTGCAGGACCGCACGGTAGTCAGCATCATAGGCATTCGCCAATGAAAAGAATCGCTCACCAAAACGCTCATCGTTTGGCCCTACCATCGGCGTACCCGGCATCGTATTGATGTGATCGCTAAGCGCCACGAGGCTACCCGGTCCGACTTCGGGACGCAAAGAGCCTGCGGCATTGGTGCAAAACAGCAGCTCACATCCCAGCAGCTTCAGCGTACGAATGGCATCCGTCATCACCGTCATACCGCGACCTTCATAGAAATGTCCACGTCCTTTCATACAGGCCACCGGAATTCCCGCCAGATTTCCCAATACCAGTTCACCAGCATGACCGTGTACGGTACTCACCGGGAACCCTGGTAGTTTCTCGTAAGAGATGGCAACCGCATCCTCAATTTGATCCGCCAGCGCCCCCAGGCCGGAGCCGAGGATAAAGGCTACGCGCGGCGTAAAATCCGGTTTGTAACCACGAATGATATCAGCGCTATACCAGGGATTTTGCGAGAAAAGAGAGTGGCTCATGAGATGTCCTTAATACTGAGTAATCGAAATAACGTAGCGTACCGCATTGTTATAGCGAGACTACGCAATCGATTACCAATACCGTTTATCCCGATTACCGATAGTAAATCGGTATAGATGGCATGTGCTAAATCAGCCTGAACTCACATTTTTTTTCTGCCAGAAATGGCAAGGAGTACCAACATATCCGGAATTCGTCAGACGAGTGGGCTGACAAAGCCCGCCCTGAGAATGACTGACAAACATTTGTTGATTATTAATAAGCGAAAGCAGGTATAACAACGCACTTTCGCTAATCAATAATCAAAACGGGGGAAACTGCTGTTTACTTTTTATAGAGTTCGCTGGTCACTACAGCCTGAGAACCATTGCCTATAGAAGAGAAGTTCTTAATGACAAAGAAATCAGCACCTTCTTTATCTGCCATTTTCGAAATTTTGTGCATACATTGATTCACCGTATTTTCCGTTACGGTGATTGACTTGACATGCTTTAAACTATTGGCTTCTTGTTGCGAGATTTCTGTAGCAGCAAAGGCAGACAGACTGAGAAAACACAAAGAAGCGGCCAATGATGTGACTAATGTCTTTTTCATAACTATCCTCATAATTTACATATTAATATTTGAGCGTCAAGATATACTTTTCACATAATATTGCAAACAAAAACCCTTCAATTTATAAAATAGACGAATCGACAAACATTGAAGAGTAATGAACATCATATGTATTGTTCAATAGGTTTATTATAGCGGGTTAAATACCATCATAATAAACGCAGAAAAATAACACTAAATATCCGCGAGGCATTTAGTGTTATTTGCAATTAATTACCGGCCACTTCGTTAAGAAGAGTTGCCAGAATGCTAACTGGAGCAACAATATTATGTGCAACACCATAATCAAACTCCAGAACAGTACTTGCATCCTGATAATCTATATGGGTATCACCATTGTCATCCTGCCAAATAACCACCCGTAGGGGTAACTCTATTGCCGCATGAGGATTTGCTTGCATGGCAGGAGTACCACCCTTTGGGTTACCAAACAGAAATAACATCGTCGGTCGCAGAGCAAGACCTACATCCGTTGCCGCTTGCTGTTGATCAACCTGCACAAAAATACGAATATTTTTAGCATTCAATACGCTGACGAGTCTGTTTACAGTATCATCAAAATTGAACTTACTAGGCAGCGTTTTTGTCCGCTCCGGCTTTCTCATCTGTCGTTCCTTTATTTATAGAATATTCATGAAAATACCCGCCAGCGAATGACGGGTATTGATAAATGCTAGCACAGTTATTTAGGCGTCACTTCGACAGAGCCCCAGCTGATACCATTTGGGTTGTTGTCTACCGGAAGCGTGTTCACTACCTTACGCTCATTAATGTCAATCATCGAGACAGAGTTTGCAAATGAGTTAGTTACGTAAGCATATTTGCCATTTTTATCGACGACCACGCCATGGGCCCCATCGCCAGTGGTGATGGTTTTCGCTACCGCAAGGCTTGCGATATCAATCATGTTTATTGTGTTACCCGGCTTGCTCTTCGAGCCCTGATTGGTTACCAGCATGCTTTTACCATCCGGAGTGCCAAACAGCTGGATTGGTACGGTACCGACATTAATTTTCTTCACAACTTTACGCGTTGCTGTATCAATCACCGCTACAGCATCTTCACCAGACAGGGAAACAAACACCAGTTTTCCGTCCGGTGAGAAACCTACCTGGGCTGGCATTTTACCTAATGGGATCTGCGCGACTTCTTTATTACTGGCTGTATCAACAACGGATACCGAGCCCCCTTTCATATTCGCGATATAAACTTCTTTACCGTCAGGACTCACTCTGAGGCCATGAGGGAATTTACCTACATTAATTGTCGTTAAATTTTTCAAATGTTCTGCATCAATCACGCTGATGGTGTTATCTGCACTATTTGAGATATACGCCATTTTCCCATCAGGGGTGACAACAACATGCGCAGGGTGTGCGCCAACCGGAAGTTTTGCAATAACCGTATCATTTTCGACATTAATAACCCAAACTTCTCCATGTTCCTTTTTGCCAGCATGAGAATCTTTGCCCATGTCCATTTTCTCAGAATGAGCATCTTTACTCATATCCATATGTTCAGAGCCTGATGAATGTGTCCCGTTAGCACCAAGGTTGGTTACCCAAACTGTTTTATTGTCTGGTGACACCTGAACGTTATGCGGCATTTTACCAACATGTACTTTATCTACAGTCTTTAAAGACGCAGCATCAAGTACATTAACTGAATCTGCACCTTCATTTGCTACATACACTCTGTCTGCTGCAAACGTATAACCAGACCATGCCAGCATACTAATTTGCATTGCAATTAAAATTTTATTTTTGCTTATCATCGCCGCCAATACCCCATTAGTTAAATATATTTACCGGATTAGTTTCAGCAACCAGCTATTGTAGGATTATTTAACATATCACTAATATTACTCCATCGGGATCGTGTTAATTCTACCTATAACGAGCTACTGTATGAATTGCTTAGTCATTTCATTAATCAATCGCTATACATCATTGTATTAGATACTGCTATCCGTACTTGCGTATAAAGAGTATCAACCTTCCAGCAAGTGGAAGGTCAAGAAAAAAAAGTAATAATTTAAAATAGCCTTAAAAATCCGCAAGCTGAGCAATTGTCTAAGAATATCGCAGGAGAATTTATAAATATAAAGAGGTAGTCCGGTGCCGGGTAAAATATCAAAGTTAACGATCAGTTCATCGATACTGAAAGCCAAACCTAACAACATGACAAACACCAGCCATATCGTTAAAGCTGGTACAAAGGATCCCGTGCCCGACCGGCGGTTAATTCACTGGCCTGCATCCGCACCACGTCCCACAGCGCCTGGGCCGCAGTCGATAAAGAACGATTTTTACGTCGTGCCAGCATCAATTGTCGTTCCACAACCGGCGTCAGGCGTTTAACCTGCAAATGGCTGCCCTGCGGTAAAGGGAGCGCCAGCGCGGGCAGCACGCTGATACCAATCCCCGCCTCAACCATCGGGAACAGTGTGGCCGGGTGACCAATCTCCTGAACAATATTGGCCTCAATGGAAAAGTGGGCTAGCGCCGCATCGATCAACGGTCGACTGCCGGAAGCGTAATCCTGTAATACCAAGCGCTCATGATATAAATCCTGCCAATTTACCCATTCGCGTTGGGCTAGCGGATGATCCTCTCGACACAACAGCAGGAACGGTTCGGATAACACCGCTTCACACTGTAGATCGGTCACAGCACCTGGATCTATCACAATGCCAAAATCCACCTCGCCCTGACGAATACTCTCCAGCACCCACTGTTGCGGACGATCGTGCAGCACAAAATCGATTGCTGGATAAAGCTGATTACTCTGGGCAATACACTGTGGAATAAGGTGAGCAGATATTGTCTGGCTGGCGGCAACGCGCACCGTTCCGGTTAACTGCGTTCCCACCTGGCCTGCTTCACGCAGCGTGCTGTGCAGTTCATCCAGAATACGTTCCAGCCGAGCCGCCAACTGGTGCCCTGCTTCCGTCAGCACCACTTCCCGCGTTGTTCTATCTAACAACCGCACACCCGTCTGCCCTTCCAGCTCTTTAACACTGTGGCTGACCGCCGACTGGCTTAAGCCAATGATATCCCCCGCCCGGCTAAAACTTTTGGCCTGAGCGACGGTAACAAAGATACGCAGCTGACGCAGAGAGTAATTCATTTATTCGATTCATATATGGATGCAATAAATCAATTTTATTTCTCAAACAGAAAAACGCAAAATGTTCCTACCGAATTTCAGGAGCTTTTATGAAACTTTTTCGTATCCTTGATCCGTTCACGATAACGTTGATTACGGTCGTATTACTGGCGTCCTTTTTCCCGGCCAAGGGTGGCTTTGTGCCTTTCTTTGAAGGCTTAACCACCGCTGCCATTGCCCTGTTGTTTTTTATGCACGGGGCGAAGCTTTCGCGTGAAGCCATTATTGCTGGCGGTAGTCACTGGCGTTTGCATCTATGGGTGATGTGCAGCACGTTTGTTGTTTTCCCGGTACTGGGTGTTCTGTTCGCCTGGTGGGCGCCGGTTAATGTTGACCCGATGCTGTACACCGGTTTCCTGTACCTGTGTATTTTGCCGGCCACGGTGCAGTCGGCAATCGCTTTTACGTCGCTGGCGGGGGGTAACGTTGCCGCTGCCGTGTGTTCCGCTTCGGCCTCCAGCCTGCTGGGTATTTTTCTCTCGCCGTTGCTGGTTGGCCTGGTAATGAATATGCACGGCGCAGAAGGCAGTCTGGAGCAGGTGGGGAAAATCATGCTGCAACTGCTGCTGCCGTTCGTACTGGGACATCTTTCACGTCCGTGGATTGGTAATTGGGTATCCCGACATAAAAAATGGATCGCCAAAACGGACCAATCCTCCATCTTGCTGGTGGTGTACTCCGCCTTCAGTGAAGCCGTGGTTAACGGGATCTGGCACAAAGTGGGGATTGGCTCGCTGCTGTTTATCGTGGTGGTCAGCATCGTATTGCTGGCAATCGTGATTGGCATCAACGTCTTTGTTGCGCGGAAATGCGGCTTCAACAAAGCCGATGAGATCACCATTGTCTTTTGCGGATCAAAAAAGAGCCTGGCAAATGGGATCCCAATGGCAAATATTCTGTTCCCGACGTCAGTGATAGGAATGATGGTGCTGCCGTTGATGATCTTCCATCAAATTCAGCTGATGGTGTGTGCCGTGCTGGCACGTCGCTACAAGCAACAAACGGACGCATTGCAGGCGCAGCAGAAAAGCCACGCCGCAAAGGCTTAGAGCGGGCGTTTCAGGGGCTGCACCAGTTGCGTCAGCCCTTCAGTTTTAATCAGCAGCGTGATTTGCATCAGCTCGCCGAGCTTGCCCGGCGGGAATTCATCTTTACGGGCAAACCACAGCAGATACTCTTCCGGTACATCAATCAGCCGACGCCCTTTATATTTGCCAAAGGGCATCACGGTATTGGCGATTTCAACCAGCTGCTCTTTTTCCATTTCAGGCACCCAGTAAGCGGATCATTTCAGCTTCATCGATCACGGCAATACCCAGCTCCTGCGCTTTCGCCAGCTTCGAACCCGCCGCTTCACCGGCAATCACCAGGTCGGTTTTCTTCGATACGCTGCCGGCCACTTTTGCACCCAACTCGGTCAGTCGCGCTTTGGCGTCATCGCGTGACATCAGGCTCAGGCTCCCGGTCAGCACTACCGTTTTACCCGCGAAGGGGCTGTCGATTTCTTCAGCGTTGATGACCACCGGTGCTGGCCAGTGAATCCCCTGCGCCAGCAGTTGGACGATCACCTCGCGGTTACTCTCTTCAGCAAAGAAATTAAACACGTGGGTCGCTACCACAATGCCGACATCCGGCACTTTTTGCAGCTCTTCAATAGAGGCCGCTTCCAGCGCCTCAAGGGTGCCAAAATGCGCCGCCAGACCAGCCGCCGTAGCTTCGCCGACTTCGCGAATACCCAGCGCGTAGAGGAAACGGGCAAACGTCGTTTCTTTTGCTTTTTCCAGCGCATTCACCACGTTTTGTGCCGATTTCGGCCCCATACGATCAAGACCAGTCAGCTTACCTGCGGTCAGTGTGAAGAGATCCGCAGGCGTGTGGACATACTCCTTCTCGACCAATTGATCGATAATTTTGTCGCCCATGCCGTCAACGTCCAGCGCACGGCGGGAAACGAAGTGTTTCAGCGATTCCTTACGCTGCGCTCCGCAGATTAAACCACCGGTACAGCGTGTGACCGCTTCGCCTTCCACACGCTCAACGTCAGAGTTGCATACCGGACAGTGGGTGGGAAACTCAATTTCACGCGTATCGTCCGGGCGCTCGGAAAGCACGACGTTTACTACCTGCGGGATGACATCGCCCGCACGGCGAATGACGACTTTATCGCCAATACGCAAACCAAGACGCTCAATTTCATCCGCATTGTGCAAGGTGGCGTTACTGACCAACACCCCGGCAACCTGAACTGGCTCAAGGCGGGCGACAGGCGTAATCGCCCCGGTGCGTCCAACCTGAAACTCAACATCACGTACGAAGGTCATCTGCTCTTGCGCCGGGAACTTAAAGGCCACAGCCCAGCGCGGCGCGCGGGCAACAAAACCCAGTTGTTCCTGCAACACCATAGAGTTGACTTTGATCACCACACCGTCGATATCGAATCCCAGCGTCGGTCGGTCTTCTTCAACCTTGTGATAGTAAGCAAGTACTTCCTCCGGAGAGTCGCAAAGCGTAACTCTGTCGCTCACCGGCAATCCCCACTCTTTAAATTGCAGCAGACGGCCCAGGTGGGTATCAGGCAGCACACCACCTTCCAGCACACCAACGCCATAGCAGAAGAAAGTAAGCGGTCGCTTCGCTGTGATACGCGGATCGAGCTGGCGCAATGACCCGGCCGCTGCGTTACGCGGGTTAGCAAACACTTTGTTGCCAGTGCGGCGGGCCTCTTCGTTAATTTTTTCAAATCCGGCCTGCGGCAGGAACACTTCACCGCGCACTTCCAGACGCGTCGGAATGTTATCGCCTCGCAGTTTTAACGGGATCGCACGAATGGTGCGCACGTTCGAGGTAATATCCTCACCCGTAGTACCATCACCACGCGTTGCGGCGCTGACCAGCACACCGTTTTCATACAGGATACTGACCGCCAGCCCGTCCAGCTTCAGTTCGCAGCACCAGGTTAGTTTATCCGTACTCTTTAGTCTGTCCTGCACGCGCTTGTTGAAGGCGAGAAAACTCTCTTCATCAAACACGTTATCCAGCGACAGCATTGGCACTTCATGGCGAATCTGGCTGAACGCTGCTAACGGAGCGGCGCCAACACGTTGTGTTGGCGAGTCGGGGGTGATAAGTTCCGGATGCTGCGCTTCCAGCTCGCGCAGTTCACGCATCAGGCGATCGTATTCCGCATCGGGAATTTCCGGCGCATCCATCACATGGTAGAGATACTCATGATGGCGAAGCGTGGTTCGCAGTTCTGTCAATTGTTGTTCGATTGATTCCATATCGCACCATCAATGATAAAAAACCCCCGACAGGCGGGGGTTTAGCAAGGATATGTCACGCCAGAGGAAAATCAGGCGTGAGATTCTTTAACTTCGCGGATGCGGTCCTGATACTCGCGCAGTTTCTGCGGCGTCATCATGCGACGTTGATCGTCGAGCACCACACCACCCACTTCATCGGCAATGTGCTGTGCGGACTGCAGCATCAGCTTAAAGTTTTGCAGCTCGTCACCGTAGGACGGAACCTGCATAAAAATAGTCACGCCAGGGGTGCTGAAATCACCCGTCATTTCGGGGTCAAACGTTCCTGGGTTAACCATATTGGCAAGGCTGAACAGCGAAGGACCGCTGCCATCCGGGCTCAAATGACGATGGAAAATATTCATATCGCCAAATTTAAAACCGGCTTGCTGAATGCTGTTGAGCAGCACTTCACCGTTGAGCTCACTACCGTGATGCGCCGCAACGTTCATAATAATGACCGCTTCTTTACGCTGCGGTTTTTCAGCAACAGGCGCTTCTTCAACTACCGGCTCAGGCTGAGGTTGATGTTCAACGGCAGGCTCTGCGGGCTGGAAAGCCTGCGGCGCAGGTTGCGGTGCTTGCTGCACGGGCTGCTGAACCTGCGGAGCAACGGGCTGATGCTGCATCGGCTGCTGCGCAGGTTGTTGCTGAACAGGCTGATGCTGCACCGGCTGCTGCGGTTGTACAGGCTGCGGCTGCTGCTGAGCATGCGGCGGCGGTACCGGCGCTTGTGCAGGCTGCGGCGCGGGTTGACGCGGCTGAGCAGACGCATAAGGCGGCTGGTACTGGTGTTGCGGCGACTGAGGAGGAACACCATGTTCCTGCGCGTTACCGGGAGCATGATTCACACGATGAACGCGAACTTCGCCCACGCCTTCGTCTTCCTCGACGTTGTCGTCGAACGAATCCTCGTCTTCACGTTTAGACTTCATGCGTTTCAGTGGGCGATCGCGGAATATAGAAGACCGCTCTTTACGGCTAGTCCAAAAACCATGTACCAGTAAAGCGATTATGGCGATCGCGCCAACAATGATTAATATCAGACGCAAATCCTGCATCATTATATTCTCTGTTGTTCTAACACCTTGCCACCACGGCAAACATTTACTCACTAAGAGTATTTGTCGATTACGCCAAGTGCAAGTGCACTCTTGGCTTTCACGGCATAAAGATGAACAAAATTGTGCTTTTTGCTGTTTTTTCGAACATTTCTGAACAGCTTAACGCTCAACAACCCGGTAAGATACGCAAAGTTTACCAGAGCTTATATAACAAGGAGTATGTCCTGACCATGGTTTCATCATCTGCAGTCGTACCTCGCAGCGGCCTTTATTACTTTTCACAGGGATGGAAGCTCATCACCCTACCGGGCATTCGTCGCTTTGTCATCCTGCCTTTGCTGGTGAATATCCTGCTGATGGGCGGCGCATTCTGGTGGCTATTCACACAACTCGATAGCTGGATCCCCGCGCTGATGAGTCACGTCCCTGACTGGCTTCAGTGGCTCAGCTACTTGCTGTGGCCGATTGTCACTATCTCCGTACTACTGGTGTTCGGCTACCTGTTTTCCACCATAGCCAACTGGATTGCCGCGCCGTTTAACGGTCTGCTGGCAGAACAGCTGGAAGCACGCTTAACGGGCGCAACACCGCCTGACACCGGCGTTCTCGGCATCATGAAAGATGTTCCCCGTATTATGAAACGTGAATGGCAAAAGCTGGCGTGGTATCTCCCGCGCGCCGTCGTGTTGCTGATCCTCTATTTCATTCCGGGTATTGGGCAGACTGTCGCCCCGGTGCTGTGGTTCCTGTTCAGCGCGTGGATGCTGGCCATTCAGTACTGCGATTATCCGTTTGATAACCATAAGGTGCCTTTTAAGGAGATGCGCGTCGCGCTGCGCACACGCAAGGTCACCAATATGCAATTTGGCGCATTGACCAGCCTGTTCACCATGATTCCGGTGCTCAATCTGTTCATCATGCCGGTCGCGGTTTGTGGTGCCACGGCGATGTGGGTAGACTGCTATCGTGCTAAGCACGCGTTATGGAAGTAATGCAAAAATGTGTAAAAGCGGGCTGGCTTATGCCCGCTCTTATTCCATACTGCAACGCATTATTTCCTGGTGGCATATAGATATACGAATTCCTTACTTCCCCATACTTTCTCAACAGGTATGCTGAAGCGGTATCCCAATTTCATACAGTTAAGGACAGGCCATGAGTAAGATTTTTGAAGACAACTCGCTGACTATCGGTCATACGCCGCTGGTTCGACTGAACCGTATCGGTAACGGACGCATTCTGGCGAAGGTGGAATCACGCAACCCAAGCTTTAGCGTCAAATGCCGTATCGGTGCCAACATGATTTGGGATGCCGAAAAACGTGGTGTACTGAAACCGGGTGTAGAGCTGGTCGAACCAACCAGCGGCAACACAGGGATTGCGCTGGCCTACGTTGCCGCAGCTCGCGGCTACAAACTGACTCTGACCATGCCTGAAACCATGAGCATTGAGCGCCGCAAGCTCTTAAAAGCGCTGGGCGCGAACCTGGTGCTGACCGAAGGCGCAAAAGGTATGAAGGGCGCGATTCAGAAAGCGGAAGAAATTGTGGCCAGCGATCCGGAAAAATTCCTGCTGCTGCAGCAGTTCAGCAACCCGGCAAACCCGGAAATCCACGAAAAAACCACCGGCCCGGAAATCTGGGAAGATACCGATGGCCAGGTTGATGTCTTTATTTCCGGCGTCGGTACCGGCGGTACGTTGACTGGTGTGACCCGTTACATTAAAGGCACTAAAGGCAAAACCGATCTGATCACCGTCGCGGTTGAACCTACCGACTCCCCGGTTATCGCCCAGGCGCTGGCAGGTGAAGAACTCAAACCAGGCCCGCATAAAATTCAGGGCATCGGCGCTGGCTTCATTCCGGGTAACCTTGATCTGAAGCTTATCGATAAAGTCGTTGCCATCACTAATGATGAAGCTATTTCTACTGCGCGTCGTCTGATGGAAGAAGAAGGTATTCTGGCTGGGATCTCTTCCGGTGCTGCGGTTGCTGCCGCGCTTAAGCTCCAGGAAGATGAAACCTTTACCAATAAGAATATAGTGGTTATTCTACCGTCATCGGGTGAGCGTTATCTGAGCACAGCACTGTTTGCCGATCTCTTTACAGAGAAAGAACTGCAACAGTAGTGCCAGCATGTTAAAAACGCGTAAAAAAGCACCCTTTTGGGTGCTTTTTTGTGGCCTGCTTCAAAGTTTCAACTCGCCTGGCATTGATTCAACCCGCCGGAACTGGTATTTAACCAAACTAATTATTTTGATGCGCGAAATTAATCGTTACAGGAAAAGCGCTAGCTGAATCGATTTTATGATTTGGTTCAACTCTTCCTTTCGCGGCATAATGTTTAATGACGAACGAAACGTCAGCGGCAAGAAGTTGCCAGCAACGGATTGCACCGAACTCCTTTTGTGTCGCGTCCAGTTTACGCCGATGCTAACAATACAGGCTAAAGTTGAGCCGCCAGGCTAGACTTTAGTTCCACAACACTAAACCTATAAGTTGGGGAAATATAATGTTCCAGCAAGAAGTTACCATTACCGCTCCGAACGGTCTGCATACTCGCCCTGCTGCTCAGTTTGTTAAAGAAGCAAAAGGCTTTACTTCTGAAATTACTGTGACTTCCAACGGCAAAAGCGCTAGCGCCAAAAGCCTGTTTAAACTGCAGACTCTGGGCCTGACTCAGGGTACCGTTGTCACCCTGTCCGCAGAAGGTGAGGACGAGCAGAAAGCAGTTGAGCATCTGGTTAAACTGATGGCTGAACTCGAGTAAGTTCAACGAGTTCTTTTAAATATCAGTCACAAGTAAGGTAGGGTTATGATTTCAGGCATTTTAGCATCCCCGGGTATCGCTTTCGGTAAAGCATTGCTGCTGAAAGAAGACGAGATCGTCATTGACCGGAAAAAAATTTCTGCCGACAAGGTTGATCAGGAAGTTGAACGTTTTCTGAGCGGTCGTGCCAAGGCATCTGCGCAACTGGAAGCGATCAAAACCAAAGCTGGTGAAACGTTCGGTGAAGAAAAAGAAGCCATCTTTGAAGGGCATATCATGCTGCTCGAAGATGAGGAGCTGGAGCAGGAAATCATAGCCCTGATTAAAGATAAGCACATGA
Source organism: Citrobacter sp. C13 (assembly GCF_014596815.2). Classification (NCBI taxonomy): domain Bacteria; kingdom Pseudomonadati; phylum Pseudomonadota; class Gammaproteobacteria; order Enterobacterales; family Enterobacteriaceae; genus Citrobacter; species Citrobacter sp. C13. The sequence continues at coordinate 1,451,190 of NZ_CP115024.1, read as the reverse complement.
CGGCTGATGCAGCTGCGCATGAAGTTATCGAAGGTCAGGCCACAGCCCTGGAAGAGCTGGATGATGAATACCTGAAAGAACGTGCGGCTGACGTACGTGACATCGGTAAACGCCTGCTGCGTAACATTCTGGGTCTGGCAATTATTGACCTAAGCGCTATCCAGGACGAAGTTATCCTGGTTGCCGCAGACCTGACCCCGTCAGAAACCGCACAGCTGAACCTGAACAAGGTGCTGGGTTTCATCACTGACGCGGGCGGACGTACTTCCCATACCTCTATCATGGCGCGTTCTCTGGAACTGCCTGCCATCGTAGGTACGGGTAGCGTCACCTCTCAGGTGAAAAACGACGACTATCTGATTCTGGATGCCGTAAACAACCAGGTTTACGTCAATCCGACCAACGACGTTATTGAGCAACTGCGTGCCGTTCAGGAGCAGGTTGCTACCGAGAAAGCGGAACTCGCTAAGCTGAAAGATCTGCCGGCTATCACGCTGGACGGACATCAGGTTGAAGTTTGCGCCAACATCGGTACCGTTCGTGACGTTGAAGGCGCTGAGCGTAACGGCGCTGAAGGTGTGGGTCTGTACCGCACCGAATTCCTGTTCATGGACCGTGAATCGCTGCCAACTGAAGAAGAACAGTTTGCTGCGTATAAAGCCGTTGCTGAAGCCTGTGGCTCTCAGGCGGTCATCGTCCGTACCATGGACATCGGCGGCGATAAAGAACTGCCGTACATGAACTTCCCGAAAGAAGAGAACCCGTTCCTGGGCTGGCGTGCCGTGCGTATCGCCATGGATCGTAAAGAGATCCTGCGTGACCAGGTTCGCGCTATCCTGCGCGCCTCTGCTTTCGGCAAACTGCGTATCATGTTCCCAATGATCATCTCTGTTGAAGAAGTGCGTGCACTGCGCAAAGAGATCGAAATCTACAAACAGGAACTGCGCGACGAAGGTAAAGCATTTGACGAGAGCATTGAGATTGGCGTGATGGTGGAAACACCAGCTGCGGCAACAATTGCGCGTCATTTAGCCAAAGAAGTTGATTTCTTTAGTATCGGCACCAATGATTTAACGCAGTACACCCTGGCAGTTGACCGTGGTAATGATATGATTTCACACCTTTACCAACCGATGTCGCCATCTGTGCTGACGCTGATCAAGCAAGTTATTGATGCTTCTCATGCTGAAGGCAAATGGACTGGCATGTGTGGTGAGCTTGCAGGCGACGAACGTGCTACACTTCTGTTGCTGGGGATGGGTCTGGACGAATTCTCTATGAGCGCCATTTCTATCCCGCGCATTAAGAAGATTATCCGTAACACGAACTTCGAAGATGCGAAGGTGTTAGCAGAGCAGGCTCTTGCTCAACCGACAACGGACGAGTTAATGACGCTGGTTAACAAGTTCATTGAAGAAAAAACAATCTGCTAATCCACGAGATGCGGCCCAATTTACTGCTTAGGAGAAGATCATGGGTTTGTTCGATAAACTGAAATCTCTGGTTTCTGATGATAAGAAAGACACCGGAACTATTGAGATCGTTGCTCCGCTCTCTGGCGAGATCGTCAACATCGAAGACGTGCCGGATGTAGTTTTTGCTGAGAAAATCGTTGGTGATGGCATTGCTATCAAACCAACCGGTAACAAAATGGTTGCCCCTGTTGATGGCACCATCGGCAAAATCTTTGAAACCAACCACGCTTTCTCTATCGAATCCGACAGCGGCATTGAGCTGTTTGTTCACTTCGGTATTGATACCGTTGAACTGAAAGGCGAAGGCTTCAAACGCATCGCTGAAGAAGGTCAGCGCGTGAAAGTGGGCGACCCGGTTATTGAATTCGATCTGCCGCTGCTGGAAGAAAAAGCCAAGTCTACCCTGACTCCGGTTGTTATCTCCAACATGGACGAAATCAAAGAGCTGATCAAACTGTCCGGTAGCGTGACAGTGGGTGAGACTCCGGTTATCCGCATCAAGAAGTAATTCTTTTTGCAGAGAAAGATGGCGCCAGCAGGCGCCATTTTTTTTATCTGATGGTTATCAAAACCCTGCCGGATGGCGCTACGCTTATCCGGCCTACAACAAACTCCGTAACGTAGGCCGGATAAGACGTTCTCGCCGCCATCCGGCATTAAATCTGTGAGGTGACCGGTCGATAACACGCCTCGCGCATCAGGATTTTCATCCCTTCCGGCCCGCTTTCCAGCATCCGTCGCTCCGAGTCTGCCACTAACAATTCACAGTCGTAGCCACCCGCAATACCAAACATGGATCGCGCTACGCAGATATCTTCCAGCGCTGCTGCCCCGTTGGTGTCAAAATGTCCAACCATACGCCCATTCTGGCGAACTACCAGCCGGTAACTCTTCATCGCGCCTCCCCTGCCGGTGGCAGAATTAATTCATCACAACCGCACAGATGCGTCCACGTCATCACGTCCAGCACCCGCTGCGCGGCGTCGTGAGTCGCGGTCGTCAGCGCTTTCCCCAGTACAAGGCCGCTCACCAGCTCTGCACAAAACAGATCGCCAGTCCCCTTCAGATCCGTTTTCACTCGCGGATGGGCTAACACCTCAACCGTTTCAGCCGTCACCACCGCAACGTTAATAATCTCTTCGGTATCCCCCGGTGCGCTGGTAATTACCACCCATTTCAGGGTGTCAGTGAGCAGTGATTGTGCCGCCGTAATGGCTTCATCAAGCGTACGACACGGCTTTCCGCTCAGCATTTGCAGCTCGAACACGTTCGGCGTCAGCCCCTGCGCCAGCGGCAGCAGGTGCTGACGATAAGCTTCCGGGATTTCGGCTTTCACATACATGCCGCTATCCGTATCGCCAATCACAGGGTCGACCAAAATGCACAGGTCCGGATGCGTGGCCCGAACGGTTTCCAGCCACTGTGCCAGCAAGGCGATTTGCTCCGCGCTGCCCATGTATCCAGTAGTCACCGCCTTTAGCTCGCGCAAGGCATCACGCTCGCTTAAGGCACGGAGATAGCCGCTAAACCAGTCGGACGGAATAACGCCGCCGTAAAAGGTTTCATAATGCGGGGTATTACTGAACAGCACCGTGGGTACTGCCGTCACGCGTAACCCCTGCGCTTTAATGGCCGGGACGGCGATGCTGTTGCCTACGCTGCCATACACCACCTGTGACTGGACGGCGACGATATCGGTCTGTAACGCCCGATTCGTGTCGTCAAAGAGCACTGACTGGATATCACTCTCCTGCTCCATAAATTTCTCCTCTCTCTGGACAGCGGGCCTACGCCTCACTATTATCGTCATATGCTAAAATTCATTTTGTCATAGGTCAATAATGATCGACGGAAAAACCGCTAACGAAATTTTTGACAGTATCCGTCAACATGTCACTACAGGCACGCTGGCAGCAGGCGAAACGTTGCCGCCAGTGCGGGAACTGGCAACGGAATTAAACGTGAACCGCAATACTGTCGCGGCGGCTTACAAACGCCTGGTCACCTCCGGGTTGGCGCAGAGCCTGGGACGCAACGGCACGGTGATTAAGGGGATTACTGCCCCCGTTGCGTTGGAAGGTGGTAATCCGAATACCCCGCTTATCGATCTTTCCGGCGGTAACCCAGCGCCCTCGCGTCTTCCTGACCTGAGTAGTTATTTCGCAAAGATAAATAAGAGTCCGCGGTTGTATGGCGATGCCGCTGTATCACCTGGACTTAAGGCGTGGGCATCACAATGGATGCAAAATGCAATGCCCGGCAAAGGGGAAATTGATATCACCAGCGGCGCCATTGATGCTATCGAACGGCTACTGTGCGCCCATTTACTGGCTGGTGATAGCGTTGTCGTAGAAGATCCATGCTTTTTGAGCAGCATCAACATGCTGCGTTATGCTGGTTTCTCCGCCAGTCCGGCCAATGTTGACCACGAAGGTATGCTGCCGGACCAACTGGAACTCGCGCTACAGAAAGGTGCGCGGGCGGTGATTCTGACACCGCGCGCGCATAACCCCACAGGATGTAGCCTGAACGCATCCCGCGCGGCGCAATTGCAGGAAATCCTGGCCCGCTATCCGCAGACGCTGGTGATCGTCGACGACCACTTTGCGCTGCTATCTGCTTGCCACTGGTATCCGGTGATTGCGAAGGAAACCACGCACTGGGCGATTGTCCGTTCGATGTCCAAAACGTTAGGTCCGGATTTACGCCTGGCCATTGTGGCCAGCGATCCGCTCACTTCAGGGAAGCTACGTTTACGGCTCAACTCCGGCAGTCAGTGGGTCAGCCATCTGCTGCAGGATTTGGCCTGCGCCTGCCTGAGTGACGAGACTTATCAACACACACTGGCGCAAACTCAGCAGTTTTACGCCGCCCAGCAGCAAACGTTGGCGGCAGCACTGCGGCGACATGGCATTGAGTTACCCGTTGGTGACGGTCTGAATATGTGGCTACCGCTGGAAAATAACAGCCAGGTAATCGCTTTTGCGCTGGCGAAGTCCGGCTGGCTGGTGCGGGAAGGCGAAGTGTTTGGCGTCAATACGCCTGCCCACGGCCTGCGTATTACGCTGTCAACCTTAACTGACAGCGACATTGATAAGCTGGCGGCTGATATTCATCAGGCGCTAAAACGCTAACAGGAGAGAAAAAGTGCGAGTTCATTTCGTTATTCATGCGTCTTTCGAATCTGCTGGCGCGTATCTGCCGTGGGCCGAATCACGCGGCTATACCATCACCTGGTCGCGCGTTTATGCCGGAGAAGCGGTCCCTGCGAACGCCGATGATTTCGATATGTTGGTGGTGTTTGGCGGTCCGCAGTCACCACGAACCACGCTGGCAGAGTGCCCGTACTTTGATTCTCAGGCCGAGCAGCATCTGATCAACCAGGCGATTACAGCACGTAAAATTGTGGTGGGGATCTGCCTGGGTTCACAGTTAATCGGCGAAGCGCTGGGTGCGAAGGTGTGCCAGAGTCCAGAAAAAGAGATTGGTCACTACCCTATCGTTCTGACCGAAGCCGGTCAACAGCACCCGCTGTTCAGCCATTTCGGTTCACCGCTTACCGTCGGTCACTGGCACAACGACATGCCAGGATTAACCGACCAGGCGACCATTCTTGCTGCTAGCGAGGGCTGCCCACGACAAATCGTGCAATACGGTAATTTTGTTTATGGTTTTCAGTGCCATATGGAGTTTACGGCAGATGCTATTGAAGGGCTTATTCAACACTCCGAACAAGAACTGGCGGAAGCTAAAGGCAAACGCTTCATCCGTTCTGTTGAAGAGATGCGAGCATGGGATTATCAGCAGATGAATGAGAAGCTGTGGCAATTCCTTGATAAGCTTGTAGAAAAACGTAACGATTGATCATGACAGGCCGGATAAGACGCTTTACGTCGTCATCCGGCGCTCGTGCCGCACATTTGCCTGATGGCGCTATGCTTATCAGGCCTGAAAACTAAATCCCTAAACCCTGGTTAAAGTGCTCTTCGCCAAACACGCCGGTTGAAAGGTAGCGATCGCCGCGATCGCAGATGATCGCCACGACCACTGACCCCGGAGTCGCACGCGCCACGCGTAACGCCCCCGCTACCGCGCCGCCAGAACTGACACCACAGAAAATCCCTTCGCGCACGGCCAGTTCACGCATGGTGTTTTCTGCATCGTTCTGGTGAATATCCAGCACCTCATCCACCAGCGAGGCGTTAAAAATGCCCGGCATATATTCCGCAGGCCAGCGGCGAATTCCCGGAATACTACTGCCCTCTTCCGGCTGCAGGCCAACGATAGTGACCGCTTTTTCTTGCTCACGCAGAAAACGCGACACACCGGTAATGGTGCCCGTCGTTCCCATACTGGAGACAAAGTGGGTAATACGACCTGACGTCTGCTGCCAGATTTCCGGTCCGGTGGTGGTGTAATGCGCGTACGGGTTATCCGGATTATTAAACTGATCCAGCAGCTTGCCTTCTCCACGCTGCGCCATTTCAAGGGCTAAATCGCGCGCGCCTTCCATCCCCTGCTCTTTGGTGACCAGAATCAGCTCGGCACCATAGGCGCGCATCGCCGCACGGCGCTCCTGACTCATGTTGTCTGGCATCAGCAGCTTCATACGGTAGCCCTTCAGCGCGGCGATCATTGCCAGCGCGATTCCGGTATTACCGCTGGTAGCCTCAATCAGCACGTCGCCTGGCTTAATTTCTCCGCGCTTTTCCGCTTCGACGATCATCGACAACGCGGCGCGGTCTTTCACCGAACCTGCGGGATTATTGCCTTCCAGCTTGACCCAAATTTCACTGCCGTTATCTGGCGCCAGACGTTGTAATTTCACCAGAGGCGTATTGCCAATTGTTTGTTCTAATGTGTTCACGTTTTCAGCTCAATAAAATGCCGGGTGGCGCTGCGCTTACCCGGCCTACAGGTCATGCTGCACCTGATAAGCCCGATAAGAACAGCGCCACCGGATGATAACTATACGAATTAACCTATCAGGCACTTTGCGCCAGGGCAAGTTCCTCTTCACGCGTTTCAATCCGCTGGTCTCCGTTATACAGGCGCGCATTTTGCAGCCCGACAAACAGCCGTTCGCCGCGGTTCGGGGTATCATCGCCCTGCATGATGACCGTCAGCGGTTCGTTATACCACCCCAACGGTTGCACAACTAATTGGGTGTAGTGTCCTTTCGGGCTGGCTTCCAGCACCTGTACCGGCAACGGCGAATCCAGGCTGGTACGACGGCTCACGTCCACTTCCCACGGACGCAGGAACAGATCCACCGGTCCCTGATAACCAGGCGTATAACCCAGCGGCCAGCGGTGTGCGCCCACGTGGAATTGCCCACCGCGAATCGTTCCCTGCAAGCGGTTAACCTCACCCATAAATTCCAGAACAAAACGGGTAGCCGGTTCGCGCCAGACCTGATCCGGCGCATCAGCCTGCTCGATATGACCCTGACTCATCACCACCACGCGGTCTGCGACTTCCGTCGCTTCTTCCTGGTCGTGGGTCACAAACACGCTGGTAAACTTCAGCTCTTCATGCAGCTGGCGCAGCCAGCGACGCAGCTCTTTACGCACCTGCGCATCAAGCGCGCCAAACGGCTCGTCGAGCAGCAGGATCTGCGGCTCTACCGCCAGCGCACGCGCCAACGCCACGCGCTGTTTTTGCCCGCCGGAGAGCTGTGCCGGGAAACGGTCCGCCAGATGAGCCAGTTGAACCATTTCCAGCAGTTTGGTGACTTTTGCTTTAATGGCCGCCGCATTCGGGCGCTCACGCCGTGGCAGGACCGTCAGACCAAACGCGATATTGTCGAAAACGGTCATATGACGAAACAGCGCATAGTGCTGGAATACGAACCCCACCTTACGGTCGCGGGCGTGCAATCGGCTGACGTCGGTGCCGTGAAAACGGATATGCCCGCTGGACTGATGCTCCAGCCCGGCAATAATGCGCAGTAGCGTGGTTTTGCCCGAGCCAGACGGCCCCAGCAGCGCGACCATCTGACCTGAAGGAATATCCAGCGAGATATCGTTCAGCACCTGGGTGCGACCAAAAGACTTCTTAATATTGGCAATCTCAATGCTCATGATTTTCCTCCTGCTGCGCGCGTTTTTCCTGGTTCTCCAGACGCCATTGCAACATGCTCTTCAAAAACAGGGTAATAATCGCCATCAGCGTTAATAGCGCCGCGGCGGTAAAGGAGCCGACCGTGTTGTAGTCCTGCTCCAGTAATTCAATCTGTAGCGGCAGCGATAAGGTTTCGCCGCGAATCGAGCCGGAAACCACTGACACCGCGCCAAACTCACCAATCGCACGGGCGTTGGTCAACACCACACCGTACAGCAATGCCCAACGGATATTCGGCAGCGTCACGCGGCGGAACATCTGCCAGCCGGACGCGCCAAGCAGCACAGCCGCTTCATCTTCATTGCTACCCTGGCTTAACATCACCGGCACCAGCTCACGCACCACAAACGGACAGGTCACGAACACTGTCACCAGCACCATCCCCGGCCAGGCAAACATAATTTGCAGGTTATGCTCATCCAGCCATCCGCCAAGCGGGCCGTTAGAGCCGTAAAACAGCAGATAGACCAGGCCGGCAACCACCGGCGAGACAGCAAATGGAATATCCAGCAACGTCAGCAATAGTTGGCGTCCAGGGAAGTTAAAACGGGTCACCAGCCAGGCCAGCAACACGCCAAACACCAGGTTCACCGGCACCGCAATCAGCGCAATCAGCACCGTCAGCCAGATGGCATGCAGCATGTCCGGGTCCGCCAGATTCTGTAATACCGGCATTAATCCCTTGCTGAACGCCTGCACGAAGATGTAAATCATCGGCACCAGCAAAATAAACGCGGAGACCAGCATGCCCGTGCCGATCAGGAACCATTTCCCCCAGTTGATGCGGGGTGCGCCATAGCGTTTCAATTGGGTAATGTCTGCCATCAGTGACCTACCACACGTCGACCAAAGCGACTTTGCAGAGTGTTAATTGAAAACAGCAGCAACAACGAAGCCCCGAGGATCACAGAAGCAATCGCGCTGGCGGCCGGGTAGTCAAACTCCTGCAAGCGAACAAAAATCATCAGCGAGGTCACTTCCGTCTTCCATGCGATGTTTCCGGCGATAAAAATAACCGCGCCAAACTCACCGAGGCTGCGGGTAAACGACAGCGCAACGCCAGCCACCAGCGCGGGAGACAGCTCCGGCAGCACTACTTTACGGAAACTTTGCCAGCGCGTAGCACCGAGTGTTTCAGCTGCTTCTTCATATTCCGGGCCTAACTCTTCCAGTACTGGTTGCACAGTACGCACCACAAACGGAATGCTGGTAAAGGCCATCGCTACCGCGATACCGAGCCAGGTGTAGGTCACCTTGATATCCAGCTTCGCCAGCCACTCGCCGTAGAAGCCATTAACCGAAAACAGTGACGCCAGCGTCAGACCTGCCACCGCCGTAGGCAGTGCAAACGGCAGGTCCATCAGCGCATCCAACAGCGTACGGCCCGGAAAGCGATAGCGGGTTAATATCCACGCCATCAGCAAACCGAACACGCCGTTAAAAATCGACGCCACAAACGCCGACAGCAGCGTCACTTTATAAGCCGCCACCACCTGCGGATTGGTAATCACATCCCAGTATTGCGCCCAGCTCATTTGCGCCAGTTGCATCACCAGCGCGCTCAGCGGCAGCAGCAATATCAGGCAGACAAACAGTAAGCTGGTGCCCAGGCTCAAAGTGAAGCCGGGCAGCACGCGTCGGGAAGAAACAGCAAACATTTACTTACGCCCCGCCGCCAGCAGTTTGTCCAGCTCACCGCCGCTGACAAAGTGTGTTTTCATCACTTCAGGCCACGAGCCAAACTTATCTTCCACACGGAACAATTCGGTCTGCGGGAATTTATCTTTCAGCTTGTCCATTACCTGTGGGTTATTCACGCGGTAGTAGAAATCGGTAATGATGGTTTGCGCCTGCGGGCTGTACAGCCAGTTCAGGTAGGCTTTCGCCGCTTTTTCAGTACCGTTGGCCTGCACATTTTTATCTACCCAGGCCACCGGGAACTCCGCCAGAATGTTGACCTTCGGCACCACCACTTCGAAGCCCTGGTCTTCATACTGTTTACGGATATTGTTCACTTCCGATTCAAAGGTAATCAGTACGTCGCCCAGACCGCGCTCCACGAAGGTGGTAGTTGCACCACGACCGCCGGTATCAAATACTTCCACGTTTTTCAGAAACTGGGTCATGAACTGTTCGGTTTTAGCTTTATCCCCACCGTCCGCTTTATCTGCCGCGCCCCACGCTGCCAGATAGGTATAGCGTGCGTTACCGGAGGTTTTCGGGTTCGGGAAAATCAGCTTCACGTCCGGGCGAACCAGATCGTTCCATTCGTGGATATTCTTCGGGTTGCCCTTACGCACCAAAAACGCCATGGTGGAATAGAATGGCGAACTGTTATTCGGCAGGCGGCTTTGCCAGTCGGCAGGGATCAACTTGCCTTTGTCATGCAGGATCTGCACGTCGGTCACCTGGTTATAGGTCACGACGTCAGCTTTCAGCCCCTGCAAAATCGCCAACGCCTGTTTTGATGACCCGGCATGAGATTGTTTAATCGTCAGTTTGTCGCCGCCGTTATCCTTCGTCCATTGCTGTTCAAACGGCGGATTAAGGGCGGCAAACAGCTCGCGGGAAACATCGTATGAACTGTTCAGCAGTTCCGTTGCCTGCGCCTGCCCCACCAGCAACAGCATGGCTGCCAGCGTCAGTGTTCTTTTTTTCAGTAAGTTAACGGCCATTGCGCACCCTTATAAATTAAATGACTTTCTTATGGTCATCATATTTATAACCAGTGCTAAAGGAGTAACGGTTTTATATACCGTTTGATGATTTGAAAGTTGAAAAGAGAATAAGGGGTACCTCCTCCCCAGCACATGGGGAGGAGACCGGCATCAATCAGACGCCGACGCTTACGCTTTCAGGCAAAGTGCTGCCGCCATCAATCACGTTTTGCGTGCCAGTTAAATAACTGGACTCATCCGATGCCAGGAACGCCGCCAGTTCGCCGACCTCAAGCGGGCAGGCCAGACGACGCATTGGGATCGCTTTCGCCATTTCGACTAAAACGGATTCAGGATCTTCCGGGTTAGACTGACGCGCAATGCTTTCCGCCATCGGCGTACGAACGTAGCCAGGGCAAATGGCATTCACGCGAATGCCGGACTGCGCATATTCTACCGCCAGGGATTTGGTCAAACCGATGATCGCGGCTTTCGACAGCGCGTAGGCCGTTTCGCCCGGGTCAGCAACCATATCGCCGGTCACCGATGACATCATCACGATGCGCCCATCTTTGCGCGCAATCATCTCCGGCAGAACGGCTTTCGTCACGTTCCAGACGCCTTTAATGTTGATATCAATGTGAAAATCGCGATCTTCATCGCTCATATCAAGGAAGTTGCCGAGGCGGCATACGCCGGCATTGTTCACCAGAATATCGATTTTGCCTTCAATCTGCTTCGCGCGCGTCACCGCTTCCTTGACCGACGCAAAATCTCTGACGTCAGCGTGAACGGCTGTGCAACGGTGCCCACGCCCAGCCAACTCATCCGCCAGTTTTTCAATCTCATCGGAGATATCCAGCAGGATTAAGTTCGCACCATGGCGGGCAAACGTTCTGGCGATACCCTCGCCAATACCCTGAGATGCGCCCGTAATCAATGCTGTTTTGCCCGTGAGTTTTCCCATTTCAATATTCTCCTTTTGAATATGAAGCCTTCGCTTCATTCACGCAGAAGATACAGCAATAACAAATTAGTGCTGAGGAATAGCTCACTAAATCAGGTTAATCTCAGGTAAAAAAAATCCCCGACGATGCGGGGATGTCTATTTCGTGGCCGATAACAGGATCAGCTCACCATTACAGCGCCATTAAACGGTCCAGCGACGGTGCAAAGTAATAGCCGCCGGTTACCGGTTTGGTGAAGCGCAGCATCGCATCACGCTTACCGTCAGTGTCACCAAACATGCTCAGCAATTGTTGTTCAATGTTGTGCAGACGAGCGCAGTAGGCGCAGAAATAGAGACCATGCGTGCCGCTGGCAGTACCGTATGGCAGGCTCTGGCGCACAATTTTCAGCCCTTTACCGTCTTCTTTGAGGTCAACACGGCTCAGGTGAGAGGTGACCGGACGGTCATCACCGTCGATCTCTTCGTTGGCTTCCTTGGTGCGACCAATCATCATTTCCTGGTCATGGATGCTCATGCGATTAAGCTGCTTCAGGTTATGTTCCCAACGCTGTACAAATACATAGCTGCCACCGGCATCCACGCCATCTTTGATAACGGCAACTTCACGGCGCGTTTCTTCGCCTGCCGGATTTTCCGTACCGTCAACAAAGCCGCTGAGATCGCGCTCTTCGACCCAACGGAAACCGTGGATTTCTTCTTTGACTTCAATACAGTCGCCAAATGCTTCCATTGCCGCCTGCGCAACGGAGAAATTCACGTCATGACGCAAAGAGAGAATATGGATCAACACGTCATATTGGGTTGCTGGTGCCAGACCTTTACCGTAAGGGATAAAGTCTTTTAACTCTTCAGCACCGACGCCGCCGCTCAATGCACGCCAGGTGTTGTTGCCAAAAGCGACAACCGCGCCCAGATGCGCATCCGGGAACTTAGCTTCAAAGGTCGCCAGCTTATCGGCGAAGGTTTTGCTGGCCGCACGCAGGGCATCAACGTCGCCTTTAACATTGGCTTCAATCCAAATCGCCGCACGGCAATGTTCTGGCAAAATGCCACTCTGAACCTGAGACATTGTTCCTCCTGAAAAAAAGATGCCACGACATCGTGGCATTGATGGGCGCTATTCTACCTGTTTTTTTAACAAGCCGATTTGTTCAGACGCAAATTAACGCCGCCAGATAATTTTGCTTACTTTCCACGCTTTCAGCGTGTCGTCAGACGGCATTATATCCTCAGGCCCGCTCCATTCACCGGAAAAAATATAGCTAATATGTTGACTTCCCTCAGCTTTACACTCAACGCCCGCGCTGTCATCGCCGGTTGCTTTTTGGCAATTACCGAAAGCTTTAGTGTAAAGGTCGCTAAACGGTGTACCGATTTCGACACCCGCGGCTGACGAAATATCGTGATCTAATATATCAATACGACTGATGGTTCCCTGGCTGCCGTTGATGACTATCGCCAGCTTGTCGTCTTTCATCGCTTCATAGAAGCGCACCACATTACCGTTATCGGTCTTCATTCCGCTACGCAGGCGGTAATCACCGTCCAGCGCATCAGCAATGGCTTTTTCATCCAGCGGCGTAGCGCCCGTTAACGCTCCGACGCCCTGCTCTGTGACCTGCGTTGAAGAACCAAACCAGTTCCACGGATTGGCGGCAGACCAGTTCACCGAGGACAACGTTGAACACCCGGCCAGTAGCAGCGGCATCGCGCATAAAGTCAAACGCAGTGATTTCATTTCACTTCCTTCCTTATTTATCAACGTTGCTTGGAGTCCGGTTTCCCCAAAAAGTGCCGTTATTCTTTCTCAAGGGAAAAACAGGCGCGCAGACGTTGATTGGTTAACAGCCAGATCAGCGCGACAATATCCGCCACCAGCAGCGCCAGCCCGACGCCATTGAGCGGATCGCCTGCCAGCCACATCACCGGCTGCCAGCACAGCAGCACTAGTTGAGCGAGAATCAATAATCCACGCAGCCAGCGCCAGATCACCGGAAACGCAAAGCGTCGCCCGCTGAGTAAAAACGCCAACACGGCGGGAACGCCGGGAAGCAACCCCAGCCAGAATGCGTCATGATCGGGATAAAACAGATTCAGCAAGGTGTTGCCCTGCTCACGGGAAGAACCGGCAATCACAAACAAAACCCAGGTGCGTGCCTGCAACAGCAGTACGCACCAGAAGAGAAAAGGCAGGCGCAGACGCCCATGACCATCATAGTCGGCCGGATGAAACTCAGTACTCTTCATCTTCGATCAAACGCTTGCCCAGATTGAGTACATCCGCATGTTCATAGCCCAGACGTTCATACATGCCCTGTACGACGTCGTTATCGTCACGCACCATGATTTGAATCTTCGGACAACCGCGGGCAATGAGCTTTTTCTCCAGCCGGTTGAGCAGCGCATTGGCAATACCGCGTCCGCGAAACTCAGGATGCACGCCCAGGTAATAGGCGGAACCGCGATGCCCGTCGTATCCGCCCATCACCGTGCCGACCACCTCGCCGTTCACTTCAGCAACGAGGAACAAGCTGACGTCATGATTGACTTTACGTTCGATGTCCATTTCGGGGTCGTTCCATGGACGCAGCAAATCACAACGCTCCCAGAGGGTAATCACCTCTTCGAAATCTTCCTGGCGAAAAACGCGTATTTCCATGGTATTGGGTACCTTTTCAGGACGTTAAAAAGCGATTATGGCGCGAACGGCTGATTTAGCCAATATCTGACGCGAAGCGGCGGAAAAAATGGCATAATACGGAATTGTCACGTATTGAAATGAAAAGTAAAACAATTCTTATCTCGATCCGTCGCAACGGACTACGCGATACGATATAACGTTTAGAACCTTTTTTTTACAACTCAGGCCGTATGAGCACTTTTAAACCACTAAAAACACTCACATCGCGCCGCCAGGTGCTGAAAGCCGGGCTGGCCGCCCTGACGCTGTCAGGCATGTCGCAAGCCATCGCTAAAGAAGAAGCGCTAAAGACCAGTAATGGACACAGCAAACCGAAAGCGAAAAAATCCGGTGCTAAGCGCGTTGTTGTCCTTGATCCGGGGCACGGAGGGATTGATACCGGCGCAATTGGTCGCAACGGCTCGAAAGAAAAGCACGTTGTGTTAGCTATTGCCAAAAACGTGCGCTCGATCCTACGCAACCAAGGGATTGATGCACGCCTGACCCGCTCCGGCGATACGTTTATTCCGCTCTACGATCGCGTCGAGATCGCCCACAAACATGGTGCCGATCTGTTCATGTCGATACACGCCGACGGTTTTACCAATCCGAGCGCTGCGGGTGCTTCGGTCTTTGCCTTATCCAATCGCGGCGCCAGTAGCGCCATGGCGAAATATCTATCCGATCGTGAAAACCGGGCCGATGAAGTCGCCGGAAAAAAGGCCACTGACAAAGATCATTTGTTGCAGCAGGTGCTGTTCGATCTGGTGCAAACTGACACCATAAAAAACAGCCTGACGTTAGGCTCGCATATTCTTAAGAAGATCAAGCCGGTACACCGTCTGCACAGTCGCAGCACGGAGCAGGCCGCCTTCGTGGTGCTAAAATCACCATCAATTCCTTCAGTACTGGTCGAAACCTCGTTCATCACCAACCCGGAAGAAGAACGATTACTGGGTACGGCAGCGTTTCGTCAGAAAATCGCCACCGCGATTGCCAATGGCATCATCAGCTATTTCCACTGGTTTGATAACCAGAAAGCCCACTCGAAGAAACGTTAACCATGAAGCCCGATGCACAGCGCGTAAAACAGTTCCTGCTCAGCCTGCAGGATGAAATTTGCCAGCAGTTATCCGCCGTAGACGGCAGCGAGTTTGTTGAAGATAACTGGCAGCGCGAAGCGGGCGGCGGCGGGCGCAGTCGGGTGTTGCGTAACGGCGGTATTTTCGAGCAAGCAGGTGTCAACTTCTCTCACGTCCACGGCGATGCAATGCCAGCCTCGGCTACCGCGCATCGCCCGGAGCTTGCCGGGCGCAGCTTTGAAGCGATGGGCGTCTCGCTGGTGGTGCACCCGCAGAATCCCTACATTCCAACCAGCCATGCCAACGTACGGTTTTTTATCGCGGAAAAACCGGGGGCCGATCCCGTGTGGTGGTTTGGCGGCGGCTTTGACTTAACGCCCTACTACGGCTTTGATGAGGATGCGGTTCACTGGCATCGCACGGCGCGGGATCTGTGCCAGCCGTTTGGCGATGACGTTTATCCACGTTACAAAAAGTGGTGCGATGACTACTTCTTCCTCAAGCACCGCAACGAGCAGCGCGGCATTGGCGGGCTGTTTTTCGATGATTTGAATACCCCTGATTTCGACCACTGCTTCGCTTTTATGCAGGCAGTAGGTCAAGGTTACACCGAGGCGTATCTGCCCATCGTCGAACGCCGCAAAATGATGAGCTGGGGCGAGCGCGAGCGTAATTTCCAGCTTTATCGTCGTGGGCGCTATGTGGAATTTAATCTGGTGTGGGATCGCGGCACGTTGTTCGGTTTGCAAACCGGCGGACGCACGGAATCGATTCTGATGTCGATGCCGCCGCTGGTACGCTGGGAGTATGACTGGCAGCCGGAAGCAAACAGCCCGGAAGCTGCCCTTAGCGAGTTTATTCAGGTCCGCGACTGGGTGTAATTGCCTGATGGCGCTACGCTTATCAGGCCTACAACAACGGCAAACCCGTAGGCCGGATAAGACGCGTTAGCGTCGCATCCGGCACAATAGTCTCATCATGCCCACTGGCGCATACGCTGATGCAGCGTCAACGATGGTTTCTCCGCAAACAGCTGCTGGTAGTCGGTGGCAAATTGCCCTAAATGCCAGAACCCCCACTGCATGGCGGCGTCTTTCACCGTCGTACTCTGCGACCATGGACTTATCAACTCACGGCGCACAGCGTTCAGGCGAATACGTTTCAACCAGGCATTCGGGCCAATACCGAGGATCGCGTGAAAGGCGTTTTGCAACGTCCGGCGGCTAACGTGCAACTGATTGCATAAGTCGAGCACGGTCAGCGGCTCTGACATATTTTCCAGCACATATTCGCGCGCACGCGACAGCAAGCGACGATAACTCTGATGGCTGATGCTCTCCGCAGTCATAATCGGCTGCGCTTCTTCCAGCATAGTGCCCATCGCCAGCAGCAGGTTATCGCTCAAGACCTTACGTACCGCAGGTTGATGGAGGTTTTCCGGGTTTTCACTAAACGTCGCCAGCGCCTGCTGCACAAAGCCCCATAGCGCGGCTTTGTGTTGTTCTTTAACTTCCAGCGCCGACTGATTGCGCAGCATATGCAACACCCTTTCCGGGTTATGCAGGAAATTGGCCTGACGAGCAATGGCCTCTTCCGAAATGACAACACCCAAAATGGTGTAGTCATCCGGTGTACTCAGTTCAAACTCCGTCCCGCCTGGGCGGGTGGCAATTTCAGCGCTCCCCAAACACTGGGTACCAATAAATCCCTGCTCGCCGCGCGTGGCCGGAATGCCAAACCAAAATGAGTTTGGCCAGACAAGGCACGACTGACGCAGCGCCAGTCCGGTGTATTCACGGAACACCTGAATATCGTCGAGCA
Source organism: Citrobacter sp. C13 (assembly GCF_014596815.2). Lineage (NCBI taxonomy): Bacteria > Pseudomonadati > Pseudomonadota > Gammaproteobacteria > Enterobacterales > Enterobacteriaceae > Citrobacter > Citrobacter sp. C13. Next base: position 1,434,382 of record NZ_CP115024.1, on the reverse strand, counting down.
GGATTTCCGTGAACTCGCCATGAAATTTCCCCGGATGCAACTGGTCGTAGATCTGCTGCCAGGCGGTAATCGTCAGCGCGTGCTCATACACATCCGTTGTTCGCCGTTGGTGAACGTTGTCCACTTCCACTTTCGGCGTCAGTTTAACGTCTTCGGGTAATGCTTCATGATAAAGATGGTGCAAGTTTGCAGTACGTTTCTTTTTCATGATCTTTTAAGCCGGAAGCTTCAACGAAGCCCCCGGCCCTCCGACAGGTTAATTTTTTAAGCGATAGCGACTACTGCGTTTACGCAACGCTCCGTCAGAAAAGAGCTGTTCCAGCGCTTTTCTGGCTTCATCAAGTGACCAGCCAAAGTGGGCGGCCACTTCCCCTGCCGTCATTCCTTGACGGACCGATGCTAACAGCGTCAAAAGTTGGGCAGAGGATTCAGACGTCACTGGGGCGTCTTGCGTCTTCTCTGGTTTCACTTCTGTTTTCGCTTCTGGCTTCTGTTCAGGTTTCTTCGGCTGGCGTTTAAAACCGCCGATCAGCCACTGGGTGTCATCGTCCGGCCGGCCTATTTCCTTACGGCTGATAACACGGCCCGTACGCGCTGCGGCTGCACTGCCAGCATCCAGCGCTGCGCGGCATGCCGCCAGATCGCCTTCCACCACCAGCGTCAGCCGACCAGGATCGAGCACTTCGTGGCTAAGCAGACGCACGTTCGCGGCTTTCAGCATGGCATCCGCCGCGTCCACGGCAGCCACCATGCCATCCACTTCCAGTAATCCCAGTGCATTGATCATCACTACCTCTCTTACGCGCGCTGGATTGGATTGCGGGCAATATCCAGAACGGCATCGGCAAAGGCGTTACATGCGGCTTTACAAGCGGCCTGGCTACCGGTCAAAAACGCGGCTGAATAGTTGGTTTCTGACGGCGGTGGTACATAGGTCACCAGTTGTACATCGGCAGATTTCAGCGCGGCATCAATACCAAATGTCGCTTCCAGCGGCGGTGCCACCAGATACGCCATCGGATCGCCCAGTCGGCATCCTGCGGTCGCGGAAAGATACGAACCGGTGCGCGAAACCACATGCGCCAGGAAGGCGGTATCTTCTGCGTCATTCGCCCACTGGAATGCCGCCCCGCTTTCAATATTGGCCACCATCGCGTCCAGACCTGCGCGAACTTCGGCTGGGTTTGGTCCACCGAGCATAATCAGCACTTCACCCGAGGTTGGAGAGGGACTGTGCGCCGCACCGGCATACAGCGAGCGGCCATAAACCACTTCGACCATTGCCTGTTTTGTCGCTTCGTCTGCGGCAATATACGCCACGTCATCAGAGTCTGCTGTGATGAGTCCGAGGCTACGTATATGTGGCGGTAATTTAAGTTCGCGGGCAAAACCGTCATTTACCGAGGCAATCACACGCATCGCGGTGACTGAAGGTCTAATTAAATCTAATGCTGGCATGATGCCTCCTTAACGGGTCATATTGATGCCGGATGCTTTTTGCTCCAGCATGCGCTTGGCCAAATCCACAATCACCGCCGCCGCTTCAACCGGTGGCGTACCGCCCTGGTGAATGTTCGAGATACAGGTACGGTCAGCCTCAACGGTGGTTGCCACACGCGGCGAATAGACGGCGTAGCAAGAAAGACTTTCCGACTGACCGAGGCCCGGACGTTCACCAACCAGCAGGATTACCGCTTTTGCACCCAGCAGTTCGCCGATCTGATCTTCGATTTTCACGCGCCCATAGCGAACAAAGAACGGCGTCCCGACTTTCAATCCAGCCTGTTTTAAGCCCGACAACAGCGGCGGCAGGATCTCTTCGTAGTTGGCGGTAATCGCGTCGGTAGACAGGCCATCAGAAATAATCACCTGCACATCCGGATTCATTACACACTGTGATTTCAGTGCTTCAATGGCTTCCGCACTCAGACGACGCCCCATGTCCGGACGCGTCAGATACAGGTTTTTGTCGCTGATTTCCGAGCGCACTTCCAGCAGCCCCTGGGCTTTTACCCACTCTTCCGGCACTTCTTTCAATACCGTATCTTTCGAACGTGAGTGGTCAGCCAGGAAACGCAGCAGCGCCTGGGTACGCGGACGAGGACCGGCACGACCGGTACATACACGCGCAGCGGTGCTACGGCGCAGTTCGGTCAATACCTCTGCGCGGTGCGGATTCTCAACGCCAATCCATGCTTTGGCTTCGGCTGAGCCTAAGTCCATCGCACAGCTTTCACCGGTCGGCGCGGCGCACTGCGTGGTGCTGCATTTTGCTGGTGCTGACGATTCTTGAGCCTGCGGTTGAGACTCACCCATTGACGCCATTACGCTGCGTACAATTTCTTCAATCTGTTTTTGATCCATCGTGTGTCATCCCCGCGTCATCAGAAGAACAGTGACGGATCGCCCGCCCGTTTGGTCAGGCGACCGTTTGCCATAATGCCCATGGTTTCCAGCCAGCGTTCAAACTCCGGCGACGGACGCAGGTTCAGCAGCTGACGCACGGTCGCGGTGTCGTGGAAGGCGGTAGTCTGATAGTTGAGCATGATGTCGTCACCGAGCGGCATGCCCATGATGTAATTGCAGCCAGCGGTGGCGAGCAGAATCATCAGGTTTTCGTTAAGGTTCTGGTCAGCATCAGCATGGTTGGTGTAGCAGCAGTCGCAGCCCATTGAGATGCCGCTCAGCTTGCCCATGAAGTGATCTTCCAGACCGGCACGAATAATCTGACGGTCGTTGTAGAGATACTCCGGCCCGATAAAGCCCACCACGGTGTTCACCAGGAACGGATCGTAGTGGCGCGCCAGCCCGTAGTTACGTGCTTCCATCGTCACCTGATCGGCGCCGAAGTTCGCGCCCGCGGAAAGCGCAGACCCTTGCCCGGTTTCGAAGTACAGGCAGTTTTCCCCGGCGATACGGTTGAACTCAGCGCCCACTGCACGAGCTTCATCCAGCATGGCCAGCTCAACGCCAAACTCTTTTAAGCCTTTTTCGCTACCGCAGATACTCTGGAAAATCAGCCCGCCCGGCGCACCGCGACGAATCGCTTCGATCTGGGTAGTCACGTGTGCCAGTACGCAGCCCTGGGTCGGGATGTTGAATTTGTCGATAACGCCGTACACGGTATCCAGTACGCGGCTTAAGTTTTCCACGTCATCCGTTACCGGGTTAACACCAATCACCGCATCGCCCGCCCCGAAGGACAGCCCTTCGTAGATTTGTGCCGCAATACTCTGCACGTCATCACGGGTGTCGTTCGGCTGTAAACGGCAGCTGAAGGTGCCCGGCAGACCGATGGTGGTATTGGCCTTTTTGATCACCGGCATTTTCTTACCGCCGTAGATCAGGTCCGCGTTAGAGCAGATTTTTGCTACCGCAGCGACCACTTCCGACGTTAACCCTTTGCGCGTAAACGCAATGTCATCAACGGAGGTTTCATCGCTCAGCACGTACTCGCGCAGCTCGCTGATACTCCAGTTTTTGATACGGTTATATGCCGTTTCGTTGACGTCATCCTGAATCAGACGCGTTACACAGTCCTCTTCATAGGAAATCACCGGGTTATTGCGGATATCCGCCACCGTCATTTCCGACAGTACCTGCTTGGCCGCCACGCGCTCCTGCGAACTGGTTGCAGCCACTCCTGCCAGCACATCCCCCGAACGCAGTTCGTTGGCTTTTGCCAGCACCTCTTTAACATCCTTAAACTGATAAACATTGCCGAACAATGTGGTCTTTAGTTTCATAAGTCGTTCCCTCAGGAAGGAAATGCGAGTGATTTCACCGTCACCGGCACAACCGATCCGCCAAAAAGAGGCGTACCAATGTCGATATAGTCCCCCGCCCGGACAACCACCTCATCGATGACTGCCAGCGGGTGTTGCTGTAACTGTGGGCGTAACAGCATGCCCAGGGCCTTACCAAAATCCTGCTCGGCTACCACCAGCAGGGGATGCGGATTCGGATAGCGCGCGACGAAGGCCAGCAGCGCATCAATCACCGTTAACAGCGCGGCGTAGCGCACCGGCAGTGAACCGGGCAGCGCCAGCACGTAGGCGTCTGTTTGCGGGTCAAGATCGAGCTGCATTAGCGCCTGTTGCCAGGCGGCCACCAAATCAGCCTCATCAACCGGAATCGCCACCGGCAGATTGCGCAGCGGAAGCGCCACACCTTCCAGCCAGATAGTGCTGCCCGAAAGCGACAGCGTATGTGCACCAGCGCCAATCACCGTGGCGCGCACGGTTTGCGCCGGGAACTGCACGTTCATCTCACGCAGGCGCGGATGTTCATGCAGAGCCGTCGCTAACAGCGGGCCAATGTCGGAAAAACAGAACGGGTCGGCGGGTTGGTTGCGGTAGCACTCGCCCACCCCGCCGGACAACGTAATCACTTCCGGTTTCATGCCCGCCGGTAACAGGCCGGTTTGCATCAGCGCCTGTGCCAGCGGTGATAACGTGCCGTCGATCACCTCCACAATCAGCGCCGCCATCCGTCGGGCTACCTGAACAAGCTGCGCCGCATTGAGAGTTCGGGCATCAGTGCCCGGACCAAATACGTCATCAACAATCATCTGCCCCGGCTGATGCGCATGCACAACGCGCCCCTGGCCGTCCGTTTCCAGCAATCGTCCGCCGACGTTGAGGCAAGCCGAACCGCTGACCTTTCCGGCATCGAACAGAACGTAGTTCGACGTACCGCCACCGATGTCGATATTCAGTACGCGGCACAACTTCTGCTCGGACAGGGTTTGTGCCCCCGCACCGTGACCGGCAATCACCGATTCCAGATGCGGACCGGCGCTGGCCACCACAAAATCCCCCAGCGACTGAGAGAGCGCCATCACCGCCGGTCGCGCATTGCGGGTTTTGGCACTTTCTCCGGTGATGATGATCGCGCCGGAATCGACAGTCTCAGGCGCAATACCCGCCGCCTGATACTGGGCGAGGATTAGCGCCTTAAGTTCGGCCTCTTTTAACCCGCCCTGCTTATCAACGGGGGTAAAGAACACCGGGCTTTGCCAGCTAATTTCGCGTTTGATGAATTCGTAGCGCGGCACCTGCGACACTGCCGCACGGTTGACCAGCTCAAGGCGCGAGAAAATGACCTGAGTGGTGGTGGTGCCGATATCGATACCGACGCTCAGTAGCTGGCGAGTATTCACGATTGCGCCTCCGGGTTGGTTTCTACTTCTGCTGGCACATCTTCATCTTTCGGCACTAACAGCATAGCCACACCAATCGCCGTCACGCCGCCAATCAACTTGCCGACAATCATCGGGAAGATCATCGCGTTCATGTTGGCAGCGGCGAAGCCTAAGTGGTCACCCAATGCAAAGGCCGCGGAGACCGCAAAGGCGCAGTTGATCACTTTGCCGCGGGTATCCATATTCTTCATCATGCCGAACATTGGGATGTTGTTCGCCAGCGTCGCGACCATGCCGGCAGCCGCAATATTATTGATTTTTAACAGGTTACCGACACTCATCAGCGGTTTTTCAAACCAGCGAGTCAGCAGCAGTACCATTGGATACGCACCGAGCAGTACGCAGGAAATAGAACCGATAACTTCGATGGCGCGCATCACTTCACCCGGCTTGTCGCCCGGAGCCATGAAGATAGGATCAAGACCTGGGATCAGCTCCCAGCCGAGCAGGAATTTAACCACCGCTGCTGCCAGGCCGATGGTGATCAGCGCCACCAGGAATTTCGCGAAGATCTGGAAGCCGTTGATCATTTTTTCCGGGATGAATTTCAGTCCCAGCGCCACCAGCACAGCCACGATCAACACCGGGATCATATTCATCAGGATCAGCGCGAAGGTGAACTCCACCGGCTGCCCGTTGATTTCGACACCGGAGTACATCGCAATCAAACCGCCCGCAATACAACCAATCGGAATGGTGACAATACCCGCCAGCACGCCCAGCGCCAGATAACGACGGTCAGACGGTTCAATAATCCCCAACGCAACCGGAATGGAGAAGACCAGCGTCGGCCCCATCATCGCCCCGAGGATCAGGCCAGAGTACAGCCACGCCGCAACGTCGCCGCCCGCCAGTTCTTTCGCCAGGAAGAAGCCGCCCATATCGCACGCCAGCAGCGTTCCGGCAAACATCGACGGGTTCGCGCCCAACATTTCATACAGCGGAATAATCACCGGCCCGAGCACATGCGCCAGAACCGGCGCCAGCGCGGTCATACCAACCATCGCCAGACCCAGTGCGCCCATCGCCATAAAACCTTCTTCAAACTGGCCGCCCGATCCCTCAATACTCTTACCGAATTTACCGAGGAAGCGTGCCGAACCGCCGAACTGCGACAGGATCCTGTCCACGGCGGCAATCAGCATAAAGAACATCATGATGTACATGATGATTTCGTTAATTCCCATAGCCCCTACTCCCTGTCATTTGTGATTTGTAGGCCGGATAAGACGTTTACGTCGCCTCCGGCATTAACGCCGTGTTATTGCCGGATGGCGGTGCGAGCACCTTATCCGGCCTACAGGCATTACCCGGCAGCCGCGTACAGGTCGATGATCTGTGTCTGCGTGGCGGTGCGTGGGTTACTGCGAATACAAATATCCTCCAGCGCGGCGTGAGCCCATGCGCTGTACTGCTCGGGCTTTGCCCCAACGTCAGAGAGTCGTTTGGTCTGGCCCACTTCGCTAATCAACTCGCTGACCGCGTTGATAGCATCACGATCGTCCGATTTCTTGTTGGTTAACGCGCGTCCGATATGGCTGAAGCGCTCACGACACACCATGCGGTTGAACCCCATTACCGTAGGAAGCAGCATGGCGTTAGCCTGTCCGTGTGGAATGTGCAACGTCGCCCCCGGCTGGTGCGCCATCGCATGGCACAGGCCAAGCCCAGCGCTGGAAAACGCCATCCCGGCCATACAGGAAGCCAGCAGCATGCTTTCGCGCGCCGCCAGATCCTGACCGTAGCCGACGGCCTTCGGCAGCGATTTACCGATCATCGCTATCGCACCAATCGCCAGGCTGTCGGTAAACGGCGTCGCGTTCAGTGCGCTATACGCTTCAACGGCGTGCGTCAGTGCATCAATCCCGGTCATCGCCGTTACGTGCGCAGGCACGCCTTCCGTCAATGCGGCGTCAAGGATCGCCACATCCGGCATCAGGGTTGCGTGGGCCAGCACTTTTTTGAGTCCGGTCGCGGCGTCAATAATCACCGTGACGTTCGTGGTTTCTGAGCCCGTTCCGGCGGTAGTCGGTACGGCAATCAGCGGCAGACGCGGGCGTAACACGCTGCGCTCGTCCATGTCAGCCAGCGTCTGGGTGGGATTGGTCACCAGCAACGCCACTGCCTTGGCGGCATCCAGTACGGAGCCGCCGCCAAAAGCCACGACGCCATCGCACTTTGATTCACGCAGCTGCGCGACTGCCGCGCAGACGTCCGTAATGCACGGTTCGCCTACCGGGCATGGCCACAGCGTCATTGCCACACCTTTCATCGCCAGGCTGCGTTCCAGTGCGGCGGTCATCCCCGCCTGATGCAGAAAGCTGTCAACCATGACGAACATATGCGTCAGTCCGCGCGTTTGTGCTTCCTGTCCGCAGGTACTGAGCGCTCCCAGTCCACATAACGTAACCGGGGGAACGCTAAACGTTTTTACGCGTTGCAGATTCAGGGTATCGAATGCCTGAAAGAGCGCGGTCTGCAATTCAGCTTGCATAGATTCCTTCCGCTTTTTCTTTTCCGCTGTTTGCAATCGCCAGCGGAGTCATAAACAGGCTGTGCTGGGGTAAATGCACCTGCAGCTCCGGGAAACGCTTACGGAACAGTTCATCAACGCCTGGCTGCATACAGGAGCCACCCGCCAGCCACAAATCAGCGACACTCTGTCCGGCAATATGGTGCGCCACGATTTCCGCCATCTTTTCGTAGACAGGCTTCACCACCGGCCAGATTTCTTTGCCATTGCTGCGCTTGTACTGCTCGGCTTCCTCCAACTGGATACGACGGTTCCCGGCCAGCGTCAGAGAGATATGGTGCCCGCCGGTCGCTTCATCAGCGGAGTAAGTCACTTTTCCCTGTTTAACAATTGCAATCCCGGTAGTGCCACCACCAATATCCACCACGCCGGCGTTATCAAGCTGCAACAGATCCGCCACCGCGGTTGGTTCGTCGAGGACATGGCTCACTTCAAGCCCGGCAGACTCCAGCACGTTAATAGAGATGCGTGGGTCAGTTCCCGGTGGAAACGAGGTTGCAGCATGGGTAAAACGGCAACCCAGCTGTTGTTCGAGCGTATCGAGATGGCGACGAACGATGGTCACCGCACCAAAGAAATCCCAGACGATGCCATCGCGCACGACATCGGCCCAGTCCAGGCAAACCGCGACCGGTTGTCCGTCACTGTCCACAACCATCGACACCACATCACACGTTCCCAAATCAATGCCCAACCACAGCGGTGAATCGCTCTTTGCGGGCGTCTGGTTACATAGCGTTGCCGCTTTTAGCAGTCTGGGTGTCAACCAACGTTGTTCGTCGTGCGCCATCTCATTTACTCCTTATACAATTCTGAAGGCGTCTACCAACACACAGCGACGCAGACGCACAAACGTACGCGCACTGGTCACCCCTTCCCCGGTTGGTGTGGTAATGGTCATCGTGGTCCAGCCTTCACCGCCCAGTCCAAGACCGGCAATGCACGGTCCGTTCTTAACGAAGATGCTGGTATCAATGGCGTTTGCCATACGGTTCATATTTTCGATATTGCGCGAGTGCATCGCCGCCGTATGGTGGCAGCCGCCTTCCAGCTTGACCGCCAGTTCAATGGCTTCATCGACGTTGGCAACCCGTACGACCGGCAGCACCGGCATCATCAGTTCGGTAACGGCAAACGGATGCGTCGCTGAGGTTTCGACGAATAACAGACGGGTTTGCTCCGGTACGTTCAGACCAATCGCCGCAGCGATTTTTCCGGCATCGCGCCCGACCCAGTCACGACTGACCGTGCCTTTACCGCGCTCATCGATATTTTTCAGCAGCACCGGCTGCAGCTGTTCGGCCTGAGCCGCGGTCAGTTTCACCGCATGCTGGCTTTCCATCAGACGCATCAGTTCATCAGCGACGCTATCGACCACGATCAGCACTTTTTCGTCGGCGCAGATGATGTTGTTGTCAAACGATGCACCTTTGACTATCGACTGCGCCGCGCGTGCCAGGTCAGCCGTTTCATCAACCACCACTGGCGGATTACCCGCACCAGCGGCAATCAGACGTTTGTTGGTGTGCTTACGCGCGGCGTCCACTACGGCTTCACCACCGGTCACCACCAGCAGGCCGATACCTGGGTACTTGAACAGACGCTGGGCAGTCTCGATATCCGGGTTGGCAACCGTCACCAACAGGTTTGCCGGACCGCCTGCGGCAACCACCGCCTGGTTAAGCAGAGTGATAGCGCGCTGAGAGACTTTTTTCGCCGCCGGATGCGGTGCGAAAACCACGCTGTTACCAGCGGCAATCAGGCTGATGGCGTTGTTAATGACGGTCGCGGCCGGGTTGGTGGATGGGGTTACCGAGGCCACCACGCCCCACGGCGCGTTTTCAATCAGCGTCATACCGTTATCGCCGGTCAGAACCTGTGGAGACAGGCATTCCACACCCGGCGTGCCGCGCGCCTGCGCCACGTTTTTGGCAAATTTATCTTCGACACGTCCCATGCCGGTTTCAGTGACGGCAAGTTCCGCTAATTCTCTGGCGTGCTTTTCGCCCGCCTCACGTAGAGCCGTGATAGCCAGTTGGCGCATGGCGACGCTTTTCAGCCCCTGCTGGGCTAGTTTTGCTGCCGCCACTGCGTCATCCAGGGAGGCAAAAACGCCCATTTCTTGAACGGCACTGACGGGTTGGCTGCTGTCTTTCATTTTCAGCAGTACCGCTTTCACGACCTGTTCAATATCCTGTTGATTCATGATTTTCTGCCTTATTTATGGAAGATCACCTGACCACCTGCCACCACTTCATCGACAATGCCAATCACGCACAGATCGACAGGCGATGATTCATTCCGGTGCGCCTGACGGGCGGAGCTTCCGCTGACCAGCAGCACCCACTCTCCGGTTCCCGCCCCGATGCTGTCGATAGCAACAGCACATTGCCCGTCGGGATTTCCCTGGGCGTCAATCATTTCCACCATCAGCAACTTGTCGTGCGCGAGCCCCTGATGGCGTACGGTACAAACAATTTGTCCTGTAACGATTGCCAGTTTCATACGCGCCTCCGTGGCATATTTCAGGTAAAACCTCCCCCTACCCTCCGCAGAAGGTAATGTGAAAAGGAGAGAGGGTGACGCCAGCAATGAAGTCTGTGGCGTCACATGGACGACTTACATGTCGTTGCTGTCGCCTTTAAAGCTGATCGGGAACACTTCTTCCAGATCGCCGTGCGGACGTGGGATCACGTGTACTGAAACCAGCTCGCCAATACGCTGTGCAGCCGCAGCACCTGCGTCCGTTGCGGCTTTACATGCCGCTACGTCGCCACGGACCATGGCAGTGACCAGACCGCCACCGATCTGCTTCACGCCAACCAGTTTCACGCGTGCCGCTTTAACCATTGCGTCAGAAGCCTCAATCAGTGCAACCAGGCCCCGGGTTTCAATCATTCCTAATGCTTCCATTGTGTTTTCCTCTCATTAAGGGGTCCAGAACGGGACCTAAACAACCAGTGTGTGCGAGGCGTTTTCACGACTCATGTCAGTCTGGCGCGGCACTGCTGCCACCAACGCCAGTTCGATAATTTCCTGTACGCTACAGCCACGAGAGAGATCATGAAGCGGTGCGGCAAGCCCCTGAATCAACGGACCTACTGCGCGATACCCTCCCAGACGCTGAGCGATTTTGTAGCCAATATTGCCTGCCTCCAGCGATGGGAAGACCATCACATTGGCATTGCCCTTTAACGGGCTGGCGGGCGCTTTTTGCGCAGCGACATCCGGAACAAAGGCGGCATCAAATTGCAGTTCTCCGTCCACGGTAAGCTGCGGGGCACGCTCACGAACGATCTCGGTCGCCTGCTGCACGTTAGCAACGTTAGGATGACGAGCACTGCCATTACTTGAAAACGACAGCATGGCCACGCGCGGCTCTTCACCGGTAATGGCCTGCCATGTCTGTGCGCTGGCAATCGCAATATCCGCCAACTGTGCGGCGGTGGGCTGCGGCACGACGCTGCAATCGGCAAACCCTAATGACGGCCCAAGGTACTGCGGCAGCATCAGGAAAATTGACGACAGCGTTTTACAGCCAGGCTGTAGCCCGATAATGCGTAATCCGGCACGCAGCACGTTCGCTGTTGATGAGAGATTGCCCGCAATACAGACGTCTGCTTTGCCCGCGCTGACCATTGCGGCGGCAAACATCAGCGGATCGTTGAGTTTTTCCAGCGCATCTGCAGGCGTTTTATCTCCCGCACGGGCCAGCCAGCGCAGCGCAAATTCTTCGCGCATTGGCAGGTTGCTTTGCGGATCGATAACCTGAATGCCATCCATTGCCACCCGGTGGCTGAGGGCAAACTGGCGCAGCGCAAACGGACTGGCGACGAGAATGGGATGTGCCAGACCGTGCTGATGCAGGTAATTCGCCGCCTTCAGCACCCGGACATCCAGCGCATCCGGGAACACCACCCGTGCCGGTGAGCGTTGGGCGAGTTGACGAGCACGTTCAATGATCATTGCTTCTCCCCCAGTCGCTGTTGAATTTGGTTAACCGTCAGCGGATGCTTCGCAACGCTCAGAATCATCATCACGTAGACCGTACTGGAAAGGCGGTTGAGCGCCTGCATGATGTCCGGTCGCATAACTTCAAAACTGCGAGTGATGAACACCTGGGCCGCCACCGTCTCCGTTTCACGAACTTTGGTACGCAACAGATTAAGTAGCGCGCAATCGCGTCCGTGGCTGGCTTCAGGCACCAGATGGTCGTGATCCAGATAGCGCAGCGGTTGATGCGAAAGACGGTGTAAATCTTCGTCACTTAACCCCACGACAGCTTGTGCTGCCAGCGGCTCATCCATGGCGTCAGCGCGCATAATATTGCCCAGGCGCGAGCGGATATCCGCCAGCCACGGCTGCCACTGTTCTGCCATCTCAATCTGCAACCACACGGCCAGGGCGATGGTGCTGTCCAGCGCGGCGCGAAATCCCAGCCGAGGGTCACTTTTGGCGACCATCTTGTCCGCCGTCAGATGCGTCAGGGTGTCCGGTTTCTTCGCCACCGGTTGATGGCACAGTTCGCAGCTGGCCTGTGGATGCGTATCACTGCTGGTTAATCCATGCACCGGCTGCGGCTGCTGTTCTTCGTCATCAATAAACAGGCTGCCCTGCTCGTCGATAAACTTAATACGCAGATGTCGGCTTTCCAGTAATTCCCGGGCAGACGGCGTCAGGCGAGCGTCAGCGGGGAGATGAATTTCAGCCCCTTCGCTGAGCGTATGATTCGCTCTGAGCCATGCTTCGGTAATGAAATCCTTCATACATCCGCCTTAGCAGGACTGCCAGTTCGCAGGCCAGGCCACATACAGAAACTTCACCGTCGATGGCGTACCAAATTCGATGCTGGAACCTTTCGGGATAAACATTACGTCCCCGGCTTTTGCAATCATGGTTTCGCCTTCGTGGCGAACGTGCAGCTCGCCTTCCAGAATCATGTCGATTTCGTCGTAGTTCAGCGTCCATGGGAAAAAGGCGTTATCCCACTGCATAAACCCGGCGGCCATACTGCTACCGTCCTGGTCGGTCACCAGATCGGTTAAGCCCACGCAGTGCGGCTGCGCGCCGTCAAAACGACCAAACTTCACGCTGCTGCCGTCGATGACTTTGACGCCGCCTTTGCCGGTTACCGAGTTAAAGCTCGGCTGCATTCCGCCCTGTTCCAGCGACTGCTTCTCCTTCATAACTTTGTCCATCAGTTGGGCGACCAGGCTTTCGGTAAACTGCCCTTCCGGTAACTGCGCAATGATGGTTTCGCGAATGCGCTGGCTTTCCGTTTTGCCGTCATCCGCCGCCGCAGGTGCTGCCGTAGACGTTGATACGGCTGCCGGTGCGGATTCATCGCATTCCGTGATAGTGACGCCCAGCAGCGCCGCAACTTCGCGCGCCTCCGGGGTGATGATGCTGGCGCGCAGAACAACCGATACGTCCTGTTCACCGCGTGCGTGGGCCGCACGAATATCGTTAGCTGTGATGAGTTTTTTCACCTGCCCTTTCCTCCTTTTGGCTGAGCTCAGTCAGATAATCCACCAGGTGCTGCACGCTGCGCGGGTCATGGCTATTGAGCTCAAAAATCGGCTCCTGAAACCCCATCCCGCGAAGTAGTTGTCGCGTTGCGGCGACGTCGGCATCCGGCATGTCCGTTTTGCTGATAACGGCGATTTGTCGTTTACTGGCGCCGATATCCAACAGCCCGGCAGGTAAGCGACTTTCTTTATCATTTGCCGCGTGTATATAAATCAACGTATCGACATCCTGCAGCGTAGTAATTAAGGCGTGATACCAGCGCGGATGGCTAAAATATTCCCCTGGCGTATCGATATCGCCATTTTCATTAAACTCCACGGCCTGTGTTTTTCTGGCGAGGGAATAATTCCCCTGTAGCGCATTAAAGAGCGTGGTTTTCCCCGCCCCCACCGTACCGACAAATGCAATACGTTTCATCGCCGCCTCTGATTAACTTTTTGTCAGGTTGCACAAAGTGAAATTTAATAATCGACCCAGACCGCTTACCGTCTGTAATAACGCTTCTTCTACTGCGCCTACCGAACCGTAGATCACCAGTGCGCCGCTGAATCTATCGAGAAAACCGATATGTACATCCGCCGCCTTCATGGCTAAGTCACCGGCAATCATCGCGGTTTCGCCTGGCGTCAGCGTCATGATGCCGATAGCGCCCGCTTCGGGAACGCCGATCTTTTTCGCTAATTCCTCGCCGGGGTGCGCAATGAGATGCGCCAGCGTGACCTGTTTCCCCGGCACAAATTCCTGAATAATGCGTTCTTTTTCCATTGCTCACCGCCTCCGCTAAAACTGCCCTTATCGTGGCAATTTTTTGTCAGAGTAAATAACAAAATTCGGCAACCAGGTTTAAAAGGTGAAGTAGATCACTAAGAAAGGGAAATAAGTAAGGAGAGTACTCTCAGCTAACTTTCGGCTTGTATCTCTAATGGCCCCTTAAATGAATAAACACATCCCATTGATTTCTCTTATCTAAATATATTCTCATTTTTATATTCCGAAGCTTTGGTGACTTTATTTTATACCTTCAACACATTTATCTTTTACCGCTTAAACCAATGGATAGAATAAAAGGATTTGGCGATGAGCGGCGGTAAACCGGCAGCCCGGATGGGCGACATGACGAAGTTCGGCGGGCCGATAGCCCAGGGCTCCATGGGCGTGATGATTGGCGCCCCCACCGGCGTCGCCTGCTCGGTGTGTCCCGGCGGTGTCACCTACGGCTCCCCGGTTAACCCGCTGCTCGGCGCCAAGGTCCTGCCCGGTGAGACCGATTTCACCCTGCCCGGCCCGCTGCCCTTTGTCCTCACCCGCGCCTACAGCAGTTACCGGACCCGTACCCCGGCACCGGCCGGCATCTTCGGCCCCGGCTGGAAAGCACCATTCGATATTCGCTTACAGATACGTGATGAGGAACTTATCCTCAATGATAACGGCGGGCGCAGTATTCACTTTGAACACCTGCTCCCGGGGGAAGTGGCCTTCAGCCGCAGCGAACGCTTCTGGCTCGCCCGTGGCGGCGTGGCGAAGCGGCACGAGAGTCATCCCCTGCACCGTCTCTGGCAGGCGCTGCCGGAAGACACCCGCCTGAGCCCGCATCAGTACCTGGCGGCAAACAGCCCACAGGGACCATGGTGGATACTGGGGTGGCCTGAACGGGTACCGGAGCCGGATGAGGTACTTCCTGCCCCGCTGCCGCCGTACCGGGTGCTGACCGGGCTGGTGGACAGTTTCGGGCGCAGACTCTCATATCACCGTGATGCCGCCGGGCCGTTCAGCGGCCATATCACCGGGGTGACCGATGGCGCAGGCCGCCGTTTCCGGCTGGTGCTGAAGCAGATGAACACACTGCCCGCCACCCGCTACGGCCAGGATGACGGGGTCCGCCTCGGTGCCGTCTGGCTGACGCACGACCCGGAATACCCGGACAACCTGCCGGCATCCCCGCTGGCGCGCTATGACTATTCCCCGCGCGGGGAGCTGGCAGCGGTGTATGACCGGGGCGGGGTGCAGGTTCGCCGCTTTGACTATGCCGCGGATACCCCGGGCAGGATGGTGGCACACCAGTACGCCGGACGCCCGCAGACCACCTACCGCCACGATGCAGCGGGCCGTGTGGTGGAGCAGCATAATCCGGCAGGCTTGAGCTACCGCTATGAATACGGGAAAAACGCCGTCACCATTACCGACAGCCTGCACCGCCGGGAAGTGCTGCACACCGAAGGCGAAGGTGGCCTGAAGCGGGTGGTGAAAAAGGAATACGCCGACGGCAGCGTGACCCGCAGTGAATACAGCCCCCCGGGCTGGCTCACCGCGCAGACGGATGCGGCAGGCCGGAAAACCGAATACCGGTACAGTATCGCTTCCGGTAACATCACCGAAATTATCTCCCCTGACGGCCGGAAGACGGCGTTTTATTACAATGACGGGCGTCAGCTGACCGGTATCACCCACCCGGACGGTTTACGGGAGAAGCACGAATACGATGAATATGGCCGCCTGACTGCGCAGACTTCCCGTCAGGGGAGCATCACCCGCTATGTGTATGATGACCCGCACAGTGAATACCCCTGCACCAGCGAAGACGCCACCGGCAGCAAAAAGCAGATGGTGTGGAGCCGCCACGGGCAACTGCTGAGCTTCACCGACTGTTCGGGGTATGAAACCCGCTATGACTATGACCGTTTCGGGCAGGTCACAGCCGTTCATCAGGAAGAAGGTCTCAGCCAGTATCGCGCTTACGATACCCGGGGCCGGCCTGTCAGCCAGAGAGATGCGGCAGGCCGCGAGACCCGCTATGAATACAGTGAGGCCGGCGACCTGACGGCAGTGATTACCCCGGACGGCAACCGCACTGAAACGCAGTACGATGCGGGCGGCAGACCGGTCAGTATCACCGCAGGCGGCCTGACCCGCCGGATGCAGTACGATGCCGCCGGACGGGTGACGCAGCTGACCAATGAGAACGGCAGCCACACTGAATTCACTTACGATGCACTGGACAGGCTGACGCAGCAGACCGGCTTTGACGGGAGAACGCAGCAGTATGACTATGACCTGACAGGGAAAAGGGTGTGCAGTAAGGACGAAGACCTCGTCACGGTGTGGTATTACGATGACGCTGACCGCCTGACGCACCGCACGGTGAACGGCGAACCGGCGGAACAGTGGCAGTACAACGAACGCGGCTGGCTGGCGGAAATCAGCCACCTCAGTGAAGGCCACCGGGTCGCCGTGCACTACGGCTACGATGAGAAAGGCCGTCTCATCCACGAACAACAGGTGGTGCATCACCCGGAAACGGACGAACCGCTCTGGCAGCATGAGACCCGGCACGACTACAGCGACGCTGGCCTGGCGCACCGCATGACATCAGACAAACTGCCTGCCGTGGAGTGGCTGACTTACGGCTCCGGTTATCTGGCTGGAATGAAACTCGGCAGCACCCCACTCATCGACTTCACCCGCGACCGCCTGCACCGGGAGACACAACGCCTTTTCGGCGAATACACGCTCACCACCGGCTACAGCGCGGCCGGACAGCTGCTGAGCCGGCACCTGAACAGTCCGCTTCTGAACCGCGACTACGGGTATGACGGGGCCGGGCATCTGACCCGCATCAGCACCCCGCGCCAGACCCGGGAATACGACTACAGCCAGACCGGCAGGCTCACCGGCGTGCGCATGACTGCGGACGGCCTGGATATCCGCCTCCCTTACGCCACCGACCCGGCGGGCAACCGTCTGCCGGACCCGGAACTGTACCCGGACAGCCTCCTCACAGTATGGCCGGATAACCGTATCGTGCAGGATGCACAGTACCTGTACCGCTATGACCGTTACGGCAGGCTGACGGAGAAGACGGACCGTATCCCGGACGGGGCCATCCGCATGTACGATGAACGCACACACCGCTACAGCTACGACAACCAGCACCGGCTGGTGCACTACCTCCGCACACAGTACGGCAAAAAGCAGGCGGAAGGAGGGTATCTCCACGACCCGCTGGGCAGGCGTATCGGAAAGCAGGTGTGGAAACGGGAGCGTGAACATCCGGACCATGACCAGATGGCGCTGTCGCACAGGCCGTACACCACCTGGTACGGCTGGGACGGCGACCGGCTGACCACCACGCAGACGGCGCAACACCGTGTCCAGACGATTTACGAACCCGGCAGCTTCACGCCGCTCATCCGGGTGGCGACCGCCACGGAGGAGCTGGATACCCTGCGCCGTCACCGGACGCTGGCGGAGAAACTCCGGCAGGAAGGCAGCGAGGATGGCGCTGGCGTGGTGTTCCCGCCGGCGCTGGTACAGATGCTGGACCGCCTGGAAGGTGAGCTGCGCGCCGGGGTTATCAGCGATGAGAACCGGCAGTGGCTGGCCGGGTGCGGCCTGACGCCGGAACAGATGGCGGCGCAGATGGAGCCGCTGCCGGTCCCGGAAAGGACGCTTCATCTGTACCACTGCGACCACCGGGGCCTGCCGCTGGCGCTGATAAGCCAGGATGGCGCCATCAGCTGGCGTGCGGAGTATGACGAATGGGGCAACGTGCTGCGGGAAGATAATCCGTACAATCTGCAACAGCTGATACGCCTGCCGGGCCAGCAGTATGACGACGAACCCGGACTGCACTACAACCGCCACCGCTACTACAATCCGGGACAGGGACGGTATATCACCCAGGACCCGATAGGGGTGGAGGGGGGGTGGAACCCGTACCAGTATCCGTTGGATCCGCTCACAGAGATAGACCCAAAAGGATTAAATCCGATAATTTTAGGTGCTGCAGCCCTAATGAGTTGTGGTTTGTTTTCGTCAGGCGGAATTATTCAAAGTGGACAATCACGTAGAGATCAATATGGCCGTAAAGTTAATCCAGAAGCAGATAAATTGACAGATGAGCATAAGTCAGGTTTAAATCCAGGAGGTAATTGTACTCCACAAGATCTTAATGATTTGCAAAATGAAAAGAATAAATTATGTAACCAATCTAGGGCCTGTGCTCCTCAAATGCCAAGAGATGAGATACTGAGACGGTATGAAGTAAACCTCGCGTGCGCTTCGGTCAGGAAACAAATCAATAATCAATGCTTTAGCGGTGGAGATAGAATCCACATGGAAGAGGAAAACAAAGCATACAAAACGGCAGCTGATTGTAGTGGATTAATAAAATGAAAAAGATAAACTTTTTTAATGAAATGGATGTGTGTGATGTACTTATAGAAAATTTTCCAACACAGCCTTTCCCTTATCTTTCAGAAGAAATTACAGGATTAGGTGATGCAGATCTGGTCTATGTTTTTTTTCAAAATAAACAATGGATTAAAATAGCTAAGGAGTTGAATTTGAAGAGTGACTCATATGCTTTAGAATTAGGCATCCTATTTCTACCTGAAAGAGCTATTCACTATTACACTCCTCTTTATATTTATGCTTCTTTATTTAATAGAATTGATTTTTGGGTTTTTGAGTCTGATTTTATTCAGCAGTTCTTATGTCCAGAATATCGTGATCATGATGATTTTTTAAATTTTGTTATTGGTTTTTCTGATGATCAACTATCTATTATTGCTCAATTTATGTCCTACGAATCAGAAATTCTTGGTTTTTCTTATGCAAGTAAAGCCTGTATAGCCTTTTGGAATGATTTTTTATAAATCAAGCTTCCTGTCATATATCAAATGTCAAGAGTAGCATCTCCATTTCGAGAAGTTATAACAAACGCGTCTGGTTCACAGATTTCAGCCACCATCTCCACTGGCATTACGAAAAGCAGCACCAACTGGCGCATTACCGACTGGCATTCAATGTTGGAAAGTTGGCATCTGCATGACCCGCTGGGGCGCCGGGCCGGCAAACGGGTGTGGCGAAGCCGGTGCGAATCTCTCAACGGCCGGGAATATCTCCGGCTGAATCCCCCCCCGGAAATGACGTGGTACGGCTGGGACGGTGACCGGCTGACCACCACGCAAACGGCGCAGAACCGCGTCCAGAGGATTTACGAACCCGGCAGCTTCACGCCGCTGGTCAGGGTGGAAACCGAACTGACGGAGCTGGCAAAATCCGCACACCGCTCGCTGGTGGAAAAGCTTCAGCAGAATGCGGGCATGACCTTCGTGCCGGAACTGGTGGCGTTGCTGGACGGACTGGAGCAGGAGCTGCGGCGCGGTGACATCAGCGCCGGGAACCTGCAGTGGCTGGCGCAGTGCGGGCTGACACCGGAGCAGATGAAAAATCAGCTTGAGCCGGAGTACACGCCGGCGGCGGAATACTGACCGGATCGGGTGTGGATGGTATGATAACGGGGCGCCAAACCGCCTGTCGGGACAGTCATGTTAATGTGGTGTAAAATATGTGAAGGGTGATGGTCGTGAAGCCAGAGACGACGCGGGCGGTAGCGTGTTAAAAAGTACGATGGCACCGGAATCGCTCCTAAGACCCGATAGGGCTGATGGGGGGATGGAATCAATACATTTATCCGTTAGATCCGGTTAGTTACATAGACCCATTGGGTTTAGCTGGTAATCCAGCAACTGCAACACACATCGCTTACCAAGGAATGGATATTTGTACCGGGAAACCATATTCTGGATATGCAAGTATGCAAGGAAACCAAGC
This sequence comes from Citrobacter sp. C13, assembly GCF_014596815.2. NCBI lineage: Bacteria > Pseudomonadati > Pseudomonadota > Gammaproteobacteria > Enterobacterales > Enterobacteriaceae > Citrobacter > Citrobacter sp. C13. The sequence continues at coordinate 1,414,502 of NZ_CP115024.1, read as the reverse complement.
AGCTATGGATGTACTGGCTTATCGCTATGGAGGTAACTACGAACGTTTTGGAGGGATCCAACCAGAAATTAGTTATTCAGGTTACGGAATGGATGCTAAACACACAGCAAGAGGAATTGAACAACGTCAGTTTGAGTCAAACGGTGGTCTTAGTGGCACAGCAAATAAACAAAACCCAGTGGGCATTAATAACCCAAACCGTACCTCTTATCTAAGCAAAGCGGATCAGTATTTCGGAGTAAACAGCGGAATCGCTAAAGGTTTTAGTGGATTAAATTTCGCATTAACAGCTTTACACATGAACTCACTCAACTCATGTAAATATGGTAGTGTTACTCAATGCTTTTGTGCCTTGGTTAACGAAACGACAATAAGTTCCGAAGCAGCAGATAAACAATGTTATGGCGAAGTTTACTAAGAGGATAGGTTATGGCTCGCATTGTATGGAAAGCTAAAAATTTAGTCACCCTTAAATTACGAGATGATTTATATACTATCGCACAGATGGAAGATGGTTCAATTATGCGATGCTTCAATATTTTTAATGACAATGGAGCGTGGCATGATCTAGACCTTAATAATATACGTCAACTTTTCCGAGTCTATGTTGGAAGAGTAGTAAATCAAAAACTAGCGGTTTGTAGAATAACGGAACCACTGTAATCCCTAGTAATCAATCATTAGAACTTTATTGGATAAAACCATATACAAGGCTTGATATTCATTATCCAGGTAATGAACTAACCTTTCCTTTTTTAGGAGGTCGATTAGTTCGTGTAGATGTAAAAATGCACTCAACTGAAGAAATAGAAACGTTACAACATGATCTATCACCAGTTAATGATAAAGAAATAATTGAAAAATATGAAATAACTAATATGTGGGGACATAACGATTTAGGTGATAGATTGCGGCGATACTTTGATACAGGTATTGACCGCGATGATCTAAAATTCGAAGTTTTCCCGGGATTATGGAATGATAGAGAGGCTCTTCGCCCATTAACCCGGCGTCTCCCAATACCGTTACGTTAGTTGTAGTAAGTTTAAAATCCTATGGAAATGAAACTTGTCGATCCCCTACCCCCGGTACTCGACTTCATCCGAGACCAAGTATACCGGGAGACGTAGCGCAGCGGCAGCAGTACCGGGAGTCTGCAGTGGCTGGCGCAGTGCGGGCTGACGCCGGAGCAGATGAAAAATCAGCTGGAGTCGGAGTACACTCCGCAGCGTAATATCCACCTGTACCAGTGCGACCACCGGGGCCTGCCGCTGGCGCTGATAAGCCTGGACGGCGCCATCAGCTGGCGTGCGGAGTATGACGAATGGGGCAACGTGCTGCGGGAAGATAATCCACACAATCTGCAACAGCTGATACGCCTGCCGGGACAGCAGTATGATGATGAATCGGAATTGTATTACAACCGCCACCGCTACTACAATCCGGGACAGGGACGGTATATCACCCAGGACCTGATTGGATTGAACGGAGGGTGGAATGCGTACATATACCCTCTCGATCCGATAAGTTTTGCCGACCCGCTTGGTCTTGCCGGTAATCCGGCGACGGCAACACATATCACTTATCAAGGTCTGGATGTTTGTACCGGTAAGCCATATGTTGGCTATGCCAGTATGCATGGGGCGCAGAATGGTCCAGACGTTCTTAAATATCGTTATGGTGGCGATTTTAGTCGCTTTAATGGTATACCTCCTGACATACAATATGAAGGGTACGGAAGTGATGCTAAATCCATCAGCCGTGGCCTAGAGCAACGTTTTTTTGAACAGAATGGTGGGCTAACAGGCACGGCGAACAAACAAAATCCCGTGGGAGTTAATAATCCCAATCGCCGGTCTTATCTTAATGCTGCTGATAAGTACCTTAAGGTACCGAATGGCGTAGTCAAAGGAATGGGTATTTTAAGTTTCCTAGGTACCGCACTACATATGAATTCATTAAATTCCTGCAAATATGGCAGCGTGACACAGTGTGCCTGTGCGCTCGTTAATGAAATTGACATCAGTCCAGATGCTGCGGATGCGCAGTGTTATGGCACTGTTTGTTAAGGATTAATACATGGCACGAATAGTATGGAAGCCGGGCAAACTGGTTAATCTGAAATTACGTGATGATTTGTATAGCATTGGCCAGATGGAAGAGCATTCCATAATGCGTTTTTTTGACATCTATAATCATGATGGCGTATGGGAAAATATTGATCTGAATGAAATAAAAGAGTTGTTCCGTGTTTTTGTCGTTGGGGATGTTAACCGGGTGCTGGGAGTCGGCAGAATTAAGGCCTCCTCCGTTGTTGCAAGCCAAAAGCCATTGAGTATGTACTGGATAAGGTTTTATAACAGGCTTGACTATGGTCATTACAAAGGGGACACAGACAGTTTTCCTTTTTTAGGCGGCAAATTAATTCGTACCAGAAATGTGCAAGAAGCACCTACACACGCAGAGGTCATCAAACACGATCTCTCGGTCGTTGAAGATAAAGCGATTATTGAAAAGTACGAGTTAACTAATATGTGGGGAGATAAGGATTTAGGCGACAGGCTGAGACGTTACTTTGATACGGGCATCGATCGCGACGATCTGAAATTCGAAGTCTTCCCCGGTTTATGGAATGACAGAGAAAAATTGCGTCCGTTAACTCGTCGACTCCCCATACCCATGCGTTAGAAAGGTGAATCGGATGTAGGGCTGAAGGATACAGTGGGACAAAAAGATGCCGACGTAAACACTGTAACAGGAAGGCAACACGGAGAGCCATCAATGGCTGGCAGGCTGCGGCCTGACGGTGGACTGAATGGCGGTATAACTGGAGCCGGAATATACGCCTGAGAGAAAAATACCTGTATCACTGCGACTACTGGGGCCTGCCGCTGGCACTGCTGGACAGCGACGGGAATATCGCCTGGCAGGCGGAGTACAATGAGTGGAGTAATCAGCTCAGTGAGAATAACCCGCACAACATTCGCCTGCCGGGCCAGCAGTATGATGATGAATCAGAACTGTATTACAACCGCCACCGCTGCTACAATCCGGGGCTGGGACGGTATATCACCCAGGATCCGATAGGGCTGGAGGGGGGATGGAATCTATACACGTACCCGCTGAATCCTGTCACAAATACTGACCCTCTGGGGTTAACAGCAGTTCTTCCTGGTCCGTTCCCCTTCCCAATTCCATTGCCAAAAAGTACTGTACAGCAGGAAGCAGATGCAAATGCAAATGCAAATGCAGCAAAAACATTGACAAAATGGTGGAAAAACTTTGGAGATGCCATTAATAATCCGCCACCTCCAGGTAATTGTTCTAATGATTATTATGGGCATCTGAAAAATCAAAAAGAAGCTATTTGCAACCAAAAAAGAAAGTGTTACCCAACCGATAGTTGTGAAACTATACTTCAGAAAGGTGTGTATGGTCTTGCTTGTGTATCAGCAAGGAATAATATTATGAATCAATGTTTTAATTGAGGTGATTTACGGCATCAGCTTGAAAGAGAAACGGTCAGGGGCACTACGATGTCATGTACTACATTGGCTGTAATAAAAGGATGTTTATAAATGGGAAAAGACGAGATCATAGATTATATTCAGAAAACGTTTTCTGAATATCCAGATTATTTGAAAAATGGGGTCGTTGATGAAGACAACATTGCATATTGCCATGACGCTATAAATCTTTTTTCTGGAAAGAGTTGGATTGAATTAATAGCCAGTGATCTTTACCATTCTGAAGAGGCTGTCATGTGTCTCACTAAACCAGCATTCTCATATTATATTGCAGCCTATTTAAAACTTTTTATTGAAAGTTATTACGAAGCTGATGCTTTAGTGGATACTATTTTAAATATGCTCACCCCTCCTGTTAGGAATGGTATCCCCAGCACTACTTGGATAGTAAAAAATCTTGATTGCTTTAGTTGTAATAAAAAGGCAGCTATTTCTTTTACACTTCAATATTTATGTAACAAATATAATGATCAAAATACTGAAAAGGCATTAAATATATATTGGGGGCAGTATCTGAATGAATCATTGCTTATTAAAAATGTACGGAACTCTAAAAATAAATGTAAATCACAGTAAAACCGAACCAAGCAGAAATCGTGGGTGTGGTTCGCGCCCTGACGGAGGTTATAGCGTACCAGATCACAGTGGGCGACATCAAAGCCAGGTCACGCTCTGGCATTACGATGAAGCCGACCGCCTGACGCACCGTACCGTGCATGATGAAGAGGCCGAACGCTGGCAGTACAACGAACGGGGCTGGCTGACGGCGACCGTGACGGCGGTAGCCACAGCCACCATTATCACTACGATAACCAGCACCGTCTGGCGCACTACCGCTGCGGGCAACAGGGTGCTGCACTTCTGGAACGCCGCTACCTGTATGACCCGCTGGGCCGCTGGGTCAGGAAAAGCCGCCGGTATGAGGACGGCAGCAAAACCCGGCCAGAGATAACGGAATGTGTCTGGTACGGCGACAGGCTGACCACCACTGAAACAGACACACAGCGCGTACAGACGATTTACACACCGGGCAGCTTCACACCGCTGGTCAGAATCGAAACCCAAACCGCAGAACTGGCAAAAGCAGTAGGCCGCACGCTGGCGGAGAAATTTCAACAGGAAGCGAACGTAACCTTCCCGCCGGAACTGGTGGCGCTGGTGGATAGTCTGGAAGCGGAACTACAGCGCGGAGAACTCAGCGAAGCTAACCGGGTATGGCTGGCACAGTGCGGGCTGACGCCGGAGCAGATACAAAACCTGATGGAACCAGAATACACGCCGCAGAGAACAATCCGCCTGTACCACTGCGACCACCGGGGCCTGCCGCTGGTGCCAGGAGGCATACCATATCGGTATGATTCTAATTATTTAAAACAGTTCCAAAGGTTTCCTTGCAGCAACAAAAGATAGTTCTGACACCAATTATATTATTTTAGAAGAAGCATGATTGAGATAAGAAAGTTAGAAAATGGAATATCTTGCTACGGAAAAAGCCCTTATCCCGACAAAGCCAAGATAAGGGCAAAATAACATAATAGTTACAGCGGCTGCGTTTGGGCTTCTACAACCGCCAGCGCCACCATATTAACGATACGACGAACAGAGGCGATCGGCGTTAATACGTGAACAGGTTTCGCAACCCCCATCAGCACCGGGCCAACCGTTACGCCTTCAGAACTGGAAACGCGTAGTAAGTTGTAACTAATACGGGCCGCTTCCATATTTGGCATCACCAGAATATTCGCTGAGCCTTTCAATGGACTGTCCGGCATGCGGTCATTACGGATGCTTTCCACCAGCGCGGCATCGCCGTGCATTTCGCCGTCAATCATCAACTCTGGCGCACGCGCCTTAATCAGCTCCAGCGCGTCGCGCATTTTGCTGGCCGACGGGCAGTTAGAGGAACCAAAGTTGGAGTGCGACAACAACGCCACCTTCGGTTCAATACCAAAGCGGCGCACGGTCTCTGCCGCCATCACGGCGATTTCCGCCAGTTGCTCAGGCGTAGGATCGTCGTTGACGTAAGTATCGGCGATAAAGGTGTTACCGCTTGGCAGCAGCAAGGCGTTCATCGCTCCGGCAGTATGCACGCCGTCGCGATGACCAAACACCTCTTTTACCACACTGAAGTGCTCATGGTAGTCGCCAATCGTACCGCAGATCATCGCATCCGCTTCGCCGCGCTGTACCATGATTGCGCCGATCACCGTGGTGTTGGCAATCACCGCACGCTGCGCCTGCTCCTGGGTAATCCCACGACGCTTCATAATCTGGTAGTACTCGCTCCAGTACTCTTTAAAGCGCGGATCGGACTCATTGTTGACGATTTCAAAATCGACACCCGCTTTGATCTGCAGACCCAGCTTCTGGATACGCATTTCAATAACGCTCGGACGCCCGATCAGGATCGGTTTTGCCAGCCCTAACGTGATCAGCTCCTGGGTAGCGTGCAGTACGCGCGCTTCTTCCCCTTCGGTCAGCACCACGCGCTTTGGCGCTTTGCGTGCCAGGGAGAAAATCGGCTTCATGAACAGGTTGGTTTTGTAGACGAACTCGGTCAGCTTATCGATGTAAGCGTCAAAGTCGGCAATCGGACGCGTTGCCACGCCGGAGTCCATCGCCGCTTTCGCTACAGCAGGGGCGATTTTGACGATCAGACGCGGGTCGAACGGTTTCGGAATGATGTATTCCGGGCCGAAGCTCAGGTCCTGATCGCCATAAGCAGAGGCCACCACTTCACTCTGCTCGGCATGCGCCAGCTCAGCAATGGCGTGCACCGCCGCCAGTTTCATCTCTTCGTTGATGGCCGTGGCACCGACATCCAGCGCACCGCGGAAGATGAACGGGAAGCACAGGACGTTGTTAACCTGGTTCGGGTAGTCTGAACGACCGGTACAGATGATGGCGTCGGAACGCACCTCTTTTGCCAGCGGCGGCAGGATTTCCGGTTCCGGGTTGGCGAGTGCCAGAATCATTGGCGCACGCGCCATCTTCTTAACCATTTCCTGCGTCAGCACTTTAGGGCCCGAGCAGCCGAGGAAAATATCTGCGCCGTCAATAACATCATCCAGCGTGCGCTTACCATCATCCACCACCGCGTAAGCCGCTTTGGTTTCCGCCATGTTCGGTTCGCGGTCTTTGTAAATCACGCCTTTGGAGTCACAGACCACAATATTGTGTTTCTGCATACCCAGCGCTACCAGCAGGTTCATACAGGCAATCGCCGCCGCACCTGCACCAGACACCACCATGCGCACGTCAGAGATATTTTTCTCAACCACCCGCAGACCGTTCAGAATTGCGGCAGTACTGATGATTGCCGTACCGTGCTGGTCATCGTGGAAGACCGGAATATTCATGCGTTCGCGCAGTTTTTGCTCAATGTAGAAGCACTCCGGCGCTTTGATATCTTCGAGGTTGATACCGCCAAACGTGGGTTCCAGGGCCGCAACCACATTGATAAATTTATCCGGATCGAGTTCATCGACTTCAATGTCGAACACGTCGATCCCGGCGAATTTCTTAAACAGAACGCCTTTACCTTCCATCACCGGTTTGCCGGCCAACGCGCCAATGTTGCCGAGACCCAGCACCGCTGTACCGTTGGAAATAACCGCAACCAGGTTGCCGCGCGCGGTGTATTTGTAGGCTGCCAGCGGGTCCTTTTCAATTTCAAGACACGGTGCAGCCACGCCCGGCGAATAGGCCAGCGCCAGGTCGCGCTGCGTTGCCAGAGGCTTGGTTGGAGAAACCTGGATTTTACCGGGTACCGGAAATTCGTGGAAATCGAGGGCGCTTTGTTTTAACTGGTCATCCATCTTGTTGTTCCTTTCACGTATCTATCAAAAAAGTGGCGCGGGTAACCATTCTACTGAGCCGCACATTATCACCTCAGTCAACGGCACAAACTTTGAAGGTCCCCAAACTCTCACCATTCAAAGAAAGAATTTGTTATCAATTTATAACAGCCATGTTACCTGCTTAATCCAGCAATACCATGCTTGTCTGCTATGCTTTTTGCTGACAACGCCCGCAATTTTCCCAAAAGTGTGAATCACAACACGCATCTAACACTTTACTTTTCAAGGAGTATTTCCTATGACCCGTAAAGAGCTTGCCAATGCCATTCGTGCGCTAAGTATGGATGCCGTCCAAAAAGCAAACTCCGGCCACCCTGGAGCACCAATGGGGATGGCCGATATCGCCGAAGTGCTGTGGAACGATTTTCTACGCCATAACCCGGCCGATCCCACCTGGTACGATCGTGACCGGTTTATTCTGTCCAACGGCCACGCCTCAATGCTGCTTTACAGCCTGTTGCATCTTTCCGGTTACGACCTGCCGATCGAAGAATTAAAGAACTTCCGTCAGCTCCATTCGAAAACGCCAGGTCACCCGGAAATTGGCTACACACCGGGCGTGGAAACCACCACCGGACCGCTGGGCCAGGGGTTAGCCAACGCCGTCGGCATGGCCATTGCCGAGCGAACGCTGGCAGCGCAGTTTAACCAGCCAGACCATGAGATTGTTGACCACTTTACCTGGGTCTTTATGGGCGACGGCTGTCTGATGGAGGGTATTTCACACGAGGCTTGTTCGCTGGCGGGCACGTTGGGGCTTGGCAAACTCATCGGCTTCTACGATCACAACGGCATCTCGATTGATGGCGAAACCGACGGCTGGTTTACCGACGATACTGCAAAACGCTTTGAGGCTTATCACTGGCATGTGGTGCACGAGATTGACGGTCATGACCCTGAGGCGGTGAAAAAAGCCATTCAGGAAGCGCAGGCTGTTACCGATAAACCGTCGCTGATTATCTGCCGCACGGTGATTGGTTTTGGCTCACCAAATAAAGCCGGAAAAGAGGAAGCGCACGGCGCTGCGCTGGGCGAAGAAGAGGTGGCGCTGACCCGGCAGAAACTGGGGTGGCATCATCCTGCTTTTGAAATCCCCAAAGAGATTTATCGGGCGTGGGATGCACGCGAGAAAGGCGAAAAAGCGCAACAGGGCTGGAAGGAGAAATTCGCAGCTTACCAACAAGCCTACCCGGAACTGGCGGCAGAGTTTTCTCGCCGGATGAGCGGTGGGCTGCCGAAAGAGTGGGAGGCAACAACCCAGAAATATATTACCGAGCTGCAGGCCAATCCGGCCAAAATCGCCACCCGTAAGGCCTCGCAAAATACCCTTAACGCTTACGGGCCTATACTGCCTGAGCTGCTTGGCGGATCGGCGGATCTGGCACCCAGCAACCTGACCATCTGGAAAGGCTCCTCCTCTCTTAAAGAGGATCATGCAGGAAACTACATCCACTACGGCGTGCGGGAATTTGGCATGACCGCCATTGCCAACGGTATCGCCCATCACGGGGGCTTCGTACCGTACACCGCAACGTTCCTGATGTTTGTCGAATATGCCCGTAATGCCGCGCGCATGGCGGCGCTGATGAAAGCCCGACAAATCATGGTTTATACCCACGACTCGATTGGTCTGGGGGAAGATGGTCCTACGCACCAGGCCGTTGAACAGCTCGCCAGCCTGCGTCTGACGCCTAATTTCAGCACCTGGCGACCATGCGATCAGGTTGAGGCGGCGGTAGGCTGGAAGCTGGCAGTCGAACGCCATGACGGGCCAACGGCGCTGATCCTCTCGCGGCAGAATCTGGCGCAGGTTGAGCGCACGCCTGAGCAGGTGCAGCAAATTGCCCGCGGCGGCTATGTACTGAAGGACGGCGGCGGTAAGCCGGATGTGATCTTGATAGCTACCGGTTCAGAAATGGAAATTACGCTGCTGGCGGCGGAAAAACTGACCGGCGAAGGTCGTAACGTGCGGGTGGTGTCTCTGCCCTCAACCGATATCTTCGACGCCCAAGATGAGGCGTACCGGGAATCGGTCCTGCCGGCAAACGTCAGCGCGCGCGTGGCGGTAGAAGCAGGGATTGCTGACTACTGGTACAAATATGTCGGGCTGAAAGGGGCAATTGTTGGGATGACGGGTTATGGAGAGTCGGCTCCGGCGGACAAGCTGTTCCCGTTCTTTGGCTTTACGGTGGATAACATCGTCGACAAAGCGCACAAGGTGCTTAACGCGTGATCCACAGCGTGGGCCAGGCATCTGGCCCATGCCAGTTATCACAACTTGGCTCCTGGGCGTAACGCACCAGGCGAAAACGTTGCCCGTCGTAGCGCCAGCGGGTCTGGATACCGCAATCTGCCAACCCTCGTCCTTTAGCGAGGGTAACCAGCTCCCGCGACTTCTCGTCAAACGTCGCGTTGGTCAGCTCCATATCGCGACTTTCCGCCTCCGTTTTAAAAGGCAGGCTTAAACGTACCGCGCGTGAAGTCAACGGAGTAGTACGTGAAACCACCCACGCCAGATCGATAGTGTTATACGCCCCGGCCTCACAACTAATCATAAGCAGCGCTTTATCATCCGTTAGGGCCGTGACGCGCATCTCGCGACGCAGCGGATCGATAGAGCAGCGAATACCGTTGATTCGCCAGTTACCATAGTCCAGCAGTTCACTGCGCTCCTGCTGTGTGAGAGGCGTTGGCGTTGGATTAATGACCGCTACACCTTTCAGCGCGGGGGCCGGAGGTACACTGAGCGGAGGCTCGTCACCTTTTTCAATCCATGCGGTTTCGCTCCCCACCCGTTTTTGCTGGGCGTCGATAAACAACAACGCGGCTTTTAGCCCGACCAGCGAAAGGTTTTGCGCACCTTTTTGCAGGCTAATCACCTTCGCGTCCTGTACGGTTTGTAAAAATGTGCTGATGGTGGTGGGATCATCGGTCGTCAGCTGCCAGGGAGTTATGCGCCAGTGCTCGCCGCTCAGCGAGAGTGGCGCACCATCCAACAGCAGACGCGGCGCAATATCGCTCTCTTTGACGCTGGACGATTCCAGCCCGCCCAGCTCAATACGCAACACGGCATCGGTATGTGCCCCGGCGCTGCGGCTCAAGGTCATGACCAGGCCGTGGTGCTCCCCGGTATTGCGCGCCACGCAAAAATTTTGGTTATTACACGTCACCTGCCAGTCAGAAAACGCCTGTTGCGCGGGCGCAGCCCACAGCAAACGGGCGGGTAGCAACCCGAGCAGGAAAAGGAGAATAACGCGATAGCGCATGGACGGTACAACCCCGAAGTCAAAACACACAGCCTAAGCGGTATCTTCCTTGCGCGACTGATGTGGCTCAATAAGAATCGTCGGATTGGCCGTAATTTTGTAAAGAAATATAAATCCCGCGCATCAGTCCATGAGATGCGATGACTGCAAATAGTTCAGTAATAGCACCGTTTTACCGTCACGGATCTCACCTGTTTTGATCATTTCCAGCGCCTGTGTGAACGGCAGTTCCAGAACTTCAATATCTTCATCTTCCACGCCGCCACCCGCGTTTGCACGCTGGCTGTCACTGTATTGTGCGATGAAGAAGTGGATTATTTCCGTCACACCGCCCGGCGACATGTATAGCTCAAACAGTTTACGTACTTCACCCACTTCAAAGCCGGTCTCTTCAATCGCCTCTTTTCGAATACATGCTTCCGGTTCGTCGTTATCCAGCAGCCCGGCGCAGGTTTCAATCAGTTGACCGTCTTCGTTACCGTTGACCCATGTCGCAACGCGAAACTGGCGGATGAGCACCACCGTTTTCTTCTCCGGGTTATACAGCAGGATTGTGGCGCCGTTGCCACGATCGTAAACCTCACGTTTGTGACGGATCACCTCTCCATTCTTACGGGTCAGGTCATAAGTGATATTGCGCAGGACGAAGTAGTTATCGGAAAGGACTTTATCTTTGATGAGGGTAATTTTTTGCGACATACCGGCTCCACAGCAAGAAGTGAGAAATAATACTACGCCGTGAAACCGGGTTTGTCTTGGAACAATGTAGGCCTGATAAGCAAAGCTCCATCAGGCATTCATGCGGCACATTGCCGGATGGCAACGCTAACGCGTTTTATCCGGCCTACTCGCCGATTAATGAGATTTGACTGATTTTACGCCCAGCCAGTCGACGATCCCCTGGGCGGCATGCCGCCCTTCCGCCATAGCCGTCACCACCAGGTCTGCACCGCGTACCGCGTCACCACCGGCAAAGATTTTCGGGTTACTGGTTTGATAACGGTATGCACTTTCAACATCGGCGGCAATGCGCCCCCAGTTATCGACCTTAACGCCATGCGACTCCAGCCACGGCATGCCGTGTGGGTGAAAACCAAACGCCATAATCACCGCATCTGCGGGCATCACAAACTCACTCCCGGCAATGGGAACCGGGCGGCGACGGCCCTGCGCATCAGGTTCGCCAAGTTGAGTACGTAAGAAACGCACACCGCTGACTCGCCCATCGGCATGCAACACCAGCTCAACCGGCTGAACGTTAAACTCGAAATTTGCCCCCTCTTCCCGGGCGTTCTTCACCTCTTTTTTCGAGCCGGGCATGTTGGCTTCATCACGACGATAGGCGCAGGTCACCTGGCTTGCGCCATGACGCAGGGCGGTTCGCACACAGTCCATTGCCGTATCGCCTCCGCCCAGCACAACCACGTTTAGTCCGGCGGTATCGATAAACGGTTCTTCAGGCAGTTCCTCCAGCCCCATCACCTGCTTGGTGTTGGCAATCAGGAACGGCAGCGCATCATACACGCCAGGCGCATCTTCATTTGGCAGGTCAGCCTTCATGGAACGATAGGTTCCTACGCCCACGAACACGGCATCGTAATCCTCCAGCAGCTTTTCAAGCGCGACATCCTTACCCACTTCACAGTTAAGTTCAAAATGAATGCCCATGGCGCTGAAGATTTCACGGCGACGCGCCAGCAGCGATTTGTCCAGCTTGAAGGCCGGAATACCGAACGTCAGCAAACCGCCAATTTCAGGATGGCGATCGTAAACGGTGGCGCTGACGCCGCTGCGCGCCAGCACATCCGCACAGGCCAGACCCGCCGGACCCGCACCGATGATGGCAACACGCTTGTCCACTTTCTGCACATGGCTTAAGTCCGGTCGCCATCCTTTACTCAGCGCCCGATCGGAGATGTAACGCTCAATATTACCGATGGTGACTGCGCCATGCTCGCTACGCACCGTGCATGCCCCTTCGCAGAGTCGATCCTGCGGGCAAACGCGTCCGGTCACCTCCGGCAGGCAGTTGGTCTGGTGAGAAAGCTCAACCGCCGCGTCGATATTCCCGGCTTTGACCAGTTCAATCCACTGCGGAATGTGGTTATGCAGTGGACAGGTCCATTCGCAGATACTGTGGTCGCCGCATTTCAGGCAGCGAGAGGCTTCGCGCTCCGCCTGTGCCGTACGAAACGGCAGATAGATCTCTTCAAAGCTGGTTTTCCGGGCTTCAATCGCCAGTTTATCCGGCTCCCCACGCGCAGGCGTCGCCTGCATTTGCTCACGTTTAGTGATGACATGTGGAACAAAATCGGTAGTGCTGGCATGCCATGGCTGGCTTTCCAGACTTGCGGCACGTAGCCTGCGCGCTTTTGACAGACCGGTAAGCGAATTTTCCGTCACCAGCTGTAACGCCTGCGCCGGACAGTTCTCTACGCAGGCGGGTCCCTGTTCACGCCCCTGGCACAGATCGCATTTGTGCGCGGTAGCTTTCACCTTCCCTTTGGCGACGGGAGTGAGTACGATCTGCATCGTGCCGAAAGGACAGGCAACGACGCACGATTTACAGCCAATGCACTTTTGCGGGTTCACCTGAACGCTGTCGTTATCATGGCTAATTGCCCCGTTTGGGCAACTTCTGGCGCAGGGTGCATCTTCGCAGTGGTGACAGGTCACCGCGCTGCGCTGCTGCTGATGCTTAATGACGGTAATTCGGGGCTGAAAATGCCGTTGGTCCAGGACATGCTGTTCGCCATTGTGAGCCATGACGCAGGCGACCTCACAGGCATGGCATCCCAGGCACTGCTGGCTATTGACCATAATAAAACGATTCATGGCTTCCTTCTTTTTTGGTTGCAAAAACCTTATTCTTTATAAGAGTGTTATTAACCGACACGGAAGGAAGCGGCAATGTTCATTTGCCCAGGAAGCACAACTATTTATCCAGAACCTGTGGCAGATCAATTTATTTCATCGCATATGAAATTGTGTTTCAGTTACCATCCAGTTTCATGGCGTTTTATTAACATTTATCAAATACACCGCATCGTTCACGCTGTTTTCAGGCGCGACGTGTATTGTGTGAGGATGCACAAGTGACGGTAAAGCGTCCGGTCTCGGCCAGTCTGGCTAAAGCTTTTTTCTACATAGTGCTGCTGTCAATTCTCTCAACGGGTATTGCGCTGCTCACGCTGACCAGCAGCTTGCGAGATGCCGAAGCCATCAACGTTGCTGGCTCGTTGCGCATGCAAAGCTACCGTCTGGGTTACGATCTACAAAGCCAGAGCCCGCAGCTTAACGCCCACCGCCAGCTTTTCCAGCAGGCGCTAAACTCGCCAGCACTACAGAATCTGAACGCGTGGTATGTGCCACAAGCGGTAAAAAGCCGCTATGGACGTCTGCATGCTAACTGGCTGGAAATGAACGCCCGCCTGGTCGACGGCGATTTGAAATGGTACCAGGCCAACATCAACAACTACGTCGATCAGATCGATCTCTTCGTGCTGGCGTTGCAGCATTATGCCGAACGCAAAGTGATGCTGGTATTTGGCATCTCGCTGGCGGGCGGGATAGGCATATTCACCCTCGTCTTCTTTACCCTGCGGCGCATTCGCCAGCAGGTGGTGCGTCCGCTGAATAAACTGGTGATGGCCAGTCAGCAAATTGAACACGGTCAGTTTGATATCCCACCGCTGGATACCGGTTTGCCCAATGAACTGGGATTGCTGGGCAAAACGTTTAGCCAGATGTCGAGTGAATTACACAAGCTGTATCGTTCGCTGGAAGCGTCTGTGGCCGAGAAAACTCACGATCTCCACGAAGCCAATCGCCGTCTGGAGGTGTTGTATCAGTGCTCCCAGGCGTTAAATACCAGCCAGATTGACGTGCACTGCTTCCGCCATATTTTACAGATCGTCCGCGAACATGACGCCGCGTATTTCCTTGAACTCACCGTCGGTGATAACTGGCGGATTAGCGAAGGGACTAAAAGCCCCGAGCTGCCGATGCAGATCCTGCCTGTCACCATGCAGGAAACCGTCTACGGCGAACTGCACTGGCAAAGTCCAAACGTCAGTGCTTCTACTCCGCTGCTCAACAGCGTCTCCTCGATGCTGGGACGTGGGTTGTACTTCAACCAGGCACAAAAACATTTTCAGCAGCTGTTGTTAATGGAGGAGCGAGCGACGATTGCACGCGAACTGCACGACTCACTGGCGCAGGTGCTCTCTTATTTACGTATTCAGCTCACGCTGCTGAAGCGTTCAATTCCGAAAGATAACGCCCCGGCGCAAAGCATTATGGCGGATTTCTCCCAGGCGCTGAACGATGCCTACCGTCAGCTACGAGAACTGCTCACCACCTTCCGTCTGACCTTACAGCAGGCAGACTTACCCTCCGCCCTGCATGAAATGTTGGAAACGCTGCAAAATCAAACCTCAGCTAAACTCACACTCGACTGTCGGTTACCCACGCTAGCGTTGGATGCTCAAATGCAGGTGCATCTGTTGCAGATCATTCGTGAAGCGGTGCTGAACGCCATTAAACATGCGAGTGCGAGCGAAATTGCCGTCAGCTGCGTAACGGCTCCGGACGGCAACCACACGGTTTATATCCGCGATAACGGCATCGGCATTGGCGAGCCGCATGAGCCTACAGGGCACTATGGACTAAATATTATGCGTGAACGGGCGGAAAGACTGAGCGGCACGTTGACCTTCTCTCAACCTTCCGGAGGGGGAACGTTGGTGAGCATCAGTTTCCGTTCGGCTGAATCAGACAGTGAGCTAACGTAAAGAACCGCAAAGCGCCGTCGAGTCTGGATCCAGGCCTGACGGCGTTGGCACGAAAGGTATGCTGTAAACGGGCATGATAATTTACATTATCTTCTTTTTTTCTCCACGTTTGACCCGTACCTTGCCGCTAAAGTGAAGCAAGCCATACCCATAACGATACGCAGAAACACGAGGTCCTCTTTTAATGGCGAATTTTTTCATCGATCGCCCCATTTTTGCCTGGGTGTTAGCTATCCTGTTGTGCCTGACAGGAGCCCTGGCTATTTTTTCACTGCCCGTTGAGCAATATCCCGATCTGGCACCGCCAAACGTGCGGGTCACCGCCAACTATCCCGGCGCTTCGGCTCAGACTCTGGAAAACACCGTCACCCAGGTTATCGAGCAGAACATGACCGGTCTCGATAACCTGATGTACATGTCATCGCAGAGCAGCGGGACAGGTCAGGCGACGGTTACGTTGAGCTTCGTTGCCGGAACCGATCCTGACGAGGCCGTCCAGCAGGTGCAAAACCAGCTGCAATCGGCAATGCGTAAACTGCCGCAGGCGGTACAGGATCAGGGGGTCACGGTGCGTAAGACCGGGGACACCAATATTCTGACTATCGCCTTTGTCTCCACCGATGGCTCAATGGATAAGCAGGACATCGCCGACTATGTCGCCAGTAACATTCAGGATCCGCTTAGCCGTATTAACGGCGTGGGAGATATTGACGCTTACGGCTCACAGTACTCCATGCGGATCTGGCTTGACCCGGCCAAACTGAACAGTTTCCAGATGACTGCTAAAGATGTGACCGACGCTATCGAGTCACAGAATGCGCAGATTGCCGTCGGACAACTCGGCGGCACGCCTTCGGTGGACAAGCAGGCGCTGAACGCGACGATCAACGCCCAGTCGCTACTACAGACTCCGGATGAATTCCGCGCCATTACGCTACGCGTCAACCAGGATGGCTCAGAAGTTAAACTGGGCGATGTGGCGACGGTCGAAATGGGTGCTGAAAAGTATGATTACCTCAGCCGCTTTAATGGAAATCCTGCCTCCGGCCTGGGCGTGAAGCTGGCCTCCGGCGCCAATGAAATGGCGACGGCGGAGCTGGTTATCAACCGTCTGAACGAGCTGTCGCAATATTTTCCACACGGGCTGGAATATAAGGTGGCATATGAAACCACCTCCTTTGTCAAAGCCTCAATCATCGACGTGGTAAAAACCCTGCTGGAAGCGATCGCGCTGGTATTCCTCGTGATGTACCTGTTCCTGCAAAACTTCCGCGCCACGCTGATTCCCACCATCGCCGTTCCCGTCGTCCTGATGGGTACCTTCTCCGTGCTTTACGCCTTTGGCTATAGCGTTAATACCTTGACGATGTTTGCGATGGTGCTGGCGATCGGCCTGCTGGTCGATGACGCCATTGTGGTAGTGGAAAACGTCGAGCGTATTATGAGTGAGGAAGGACTCTCTCCGCGGGAAGCGACACGGAAATCGATGGGGCAAATCCAGGGTGCGCTGGTCGGTATCGCCATGGTGCTGTCAGCGGTGTTTATCCCGATGGCCTTCTTCGGCGGCACTACCGGGGCTATTTACCGCCAGTTCTCGATTACTATCGTCTCCGCAATGGTGCTGTCTGTTCTGGTGGCGATGATCCTCACCCCTGCCCTGTGCGCCACCCTGCTCAAACCGCTGCATAAGGGCGAGCATCACGGGCAAACCGGTTTCTTCGGCTGGTTTAACCGAATGTTTAATCGCAACGCCGAGCGCTACGAAAAAGGCGTTGCCAGAATTCTGCACCGCAGTCTGCGCTGGATACTGATCTACGGCCTGCTGCTCGGCGGGATGGTTTTCCTGTTCCTGCGCCTGCCAACCTCCTTCCTGCCGCTGGAAGACCGCGGCATGTTTACCACCTCGGTACAGTTGCCCAGCGGCTCCACGCAGCAGCAAACATTGAAAGTGGTTGAGGAAGTGGAGAAGTATTACTTCACCCATGAGAAAGACAACATTATGTCAGTCTTTTCCACGGTCGGTTCTGGCCCTGGCGGGAACGGTCAAAACGTGGCGCGTATGTTTGTCCGCTTAAAAGACTGGGGTGAGCGCGACACCACTACCGGAACCTCTTTCGCCATCATCGAACGTGCGACCAAAGCCTTTAATAAGATTAAAGAAGCCCGCGTCTTCGCCAGCAGCCCTCCGGCTATCAGCGGCCTCGGAAGCTCTGCCGGTTTCGATATGGAGCTGCAGGATCACGCCGGTGCGGGCCATGATGCGTTAATGGCTGCGCGCGACAAACTCATTGAATTGGCCGGGAAAGACACCTCCCTGACCCGCGTTCGTCATAACGGTCTGGACGACAGCCCGCAGTTGCAAATTGATATCGATCAGCGCAAAGCCCAGGCGCTGGGCGTTTCCATCGACGACATCAACGACACATTGCAAACGGCCTGGGGTTCCAGCTACGTCAATGACTTTATGGACCGGGGCCGTGTGAAGAAGGTTTACGTGCAGGCGGCAGCAAAATATCGCATGCTCCCGGACGACATCAACCTGTGGTACGTACGCAATAACAACGGTGGCATGGTGCCTTTCTCGGCCTTTGCGACTTCACGCTGGGAAACCGGTTCACCACGTCTGGAGCGCTATAACGGCTACTCCGCGGTCGAGATTGTCGGCGAAGCCGCGCCGGGCGTCAGTACCGGTACGGCAATGGACATAATGGAATCGTTGGTGCGCCAGTTGCCGACCGGGTTCGGCCTCGAATGGACGGCGATGTCCTATCAGGAACGGCTGTCGGGTTCTCAGGCCCCCGCCCTGTACGCCATTTCTCTGCTGGTGGTATTCCTGTGTCTGGCGGCCCTGTATGAAAGCTGGTCGGTACCCTTCTCCGTCATGCTGGTCGTGCCGTTGGGGGTTATTGGCGCGCTACTGGCGACCTGGATGCGCGGCCTGGAAAACGATGTGTATTTCCAGGTCGGGTTACTTACCGTTATCGGGCTATCGGCGAAGAACGCAATATTGATTGTTGAATTCGCCAATGAGATGAACGAGAAAGGACACGATCTGCTCGACGCCACGCTCCATGCTTGTCGCCAACGTTTACGCCCAATCCTGATGACCTCACTGGCGTTTATCTTCGGGGTGCTGCCGATGACCATCAGCAGTGGCGCTGGTTCTGGCGGTCAACATGCGGTGGGGACTGGCGTAATGGGCGGGATGATTTCAGCCACAATTCTGGCGATTTACTTCGTTCCCCTGTTCTTTGTGCTGGTGCGCAGACGCTTCCCATTGAAGCCACGCCCAGAATAATCGGGCACAAAAAAGGCGACTTACGTTGAGTCGCCTTTTTTTATCCTTTACAGGATATGAATTTCTTCCAGAAAATTATTTACGAAGCATCACTTCGATAAAGTCTTTCCAGTTCCCCAGTTCACGTTCAATCATAACAACCTCTCTTATTATTATGGGCATTCTACGAAATCATCATCATTAAAAGAAGGCAATTTAACCGATGGTTGCGATTGATTCCTCCAGTGTTTGGGGTTTATGTGATCACTATGCGCTATACCCATAAATTTTATGTGACTTACTGCAATATTTTGAAATATTCATACATCATCTACTACTTTTGCAATTCTGATGGAAAAACAGGCTGATGCAAACAGGCAGATTCTGATTTTTAGTTATACGGTATTTTTTGGAGCTTTCAGGAATCATTATTCACTGTTGTTCAACAATGTTATATTTTTCTATAACGATTGAATGACAATATGTATTATTCATTGCCACAGAATAAAAGAATAAATATTCAAATTACGTCAATAAGGATTCAAATGATCACCCTCTACGGCATTAAGAATTGCGACACGATTAAAAAAGCCAGACGCTGGTTGGAGGCTCAAGGTATTGACTACCGATTTCATGATTATCGCGTCGACGGTCTGGACAACACGCTATTACAGTCCTTTATCAGCGAATTAGGTTGGGAGGCGCTGCTCAATACGCGTGGAACCACCTGGCGTAAACTCGATGAATCCACGCGCAGTCAAATCACCGATGCGGCTTCCGCCGCCGCGTTGATGATTGAAATGCCAGCAATTATCAAACGCCCATTGCTCTGCGCGCCGGGTAAGCCTATGCTGCTTGGTTTCAGTGAATCCAGTTATACTCTGTTTTTTAATGAGGTGTAGTCTATGTCGTGCCCGGTCATTGAGCTGACACAGCAGCTTATTCGCCGTCCTTCCCTGAGCCCGGATGATGCCGGGTGCCAGGCGTTAATGATTGAACGCCTGCGCGCGGTAGGTTTTACCGTTGAGCGAATGGACTTTGGTGACACACAGAATTTTTGGGCATGGCGCGGTAAAGGTGAGACCCTGGCATTTGCCGGTCACACCGACGTAGTGCCTGCCGGCGATGTCGATCGCTGGATCAATCCACCGTTCGAACCGACCATTCGCGATGGCATGTTGTTCGGGCGTGGCGCTGCCGATATGAAGGGTTCACTGGCGGCGATGGTCGTGGCCGCAGAACGTTTTGTCGCCCAGCATCCAAATCATCAGGGTCGTCTGGCCTTTTTGATAACGTCTGACGAAGAAGCCAGCGCCAAAAACGGCACCGTGAAGGTGGTTGAAGCGCTGATGGCGCGTAATGAACGACTGGATTATTGCCTGGTGGGTGAGCCATCCAGCACGGAAATCGTTGGCGACGTGGTGAAAAATGGACGTCGTGGTTCACTGACCTGCAACCTGACCATTCACGGCGTGCAGGGCCACGTAGCCTATCCGCATCTGGCCGATAACCCGGTACACCGCGCGGCCCCCATGCTCAACGAACTGGTGGCGATCGAGTGGGATCAGGGTAACGAATTCTTCCCGGCGACCAGCATGCAGATTGCCAATATCCAGGCTGGAACCGGCAGCAACAACGTTATCCCTGGAGAACTGTTTATCCAGTTCAACTTCCGTTTCAGCACTGAGCTGACCGATGAGATGATTAAAGCACGGGTTCACGCGCTGCTGGAGAAACATCAGCTGCGTTATACCGTCGACTGGTGGCTTTCCGGTCAGCCGTTCCTGACCGAACGCGGTAAACTGGTGGATGCAGTGGTGAACGCCATTGAGCACTATAATGAGATTAAACCGCAGTTACTGACTACAGGCGGGACGTCCGACGGGCGTTTTATTGCCCGCATGGGGGCGCAGGTAGTAGAACTTGGGCCGGTCAACGCCACTATTCATAAAATTAATGAATGTGTTAATGCCGCCGACCTGCAGCTGCTTGCCCGTATGTATCAACGTATCATGGAGCAACTCGTCGCCTGATGAGTGTTCCTGTAAGAGGAAATGAGCATGGACTGGCTGGCAAAATATTGGTGGATTCTGGTGTTGGTGTTTCTGGTAGGCGTGCTGCTGAACGTGATTAAAGATCTCAAGCGCGTCGATCACAAGAAATTTCTTGCCAACAAGCCGGAGCTTCCCCCGCATCGTGACTTTAACGATAAATGGGATGACGACGACGATTGGCCGAATAAGGACCAACCGAAGAAATAATTAATAGGCAGATAAGTCCCGTAGGCCCGGTAAGCGTTAGCGCCACCGGGCATTACGTGCCGGATGGCAACGCTTCGCGTTTTATCCGGCCTACGGTGATCAATCAGATCATGGCAATCACATCATCATCGTGAGGCTTACCGCCGCTCAGCGCTTCATCAAAGTAGTGCTTCGGTACGGTAAAACGCAGATGATCGAGCGCAAACTGCATGCTGCGTTCATCAATGGCGTGCCCCAGATTTTCGACGATATCCAGCGTCACGTCTCCACCAGCGCGCATTAACGCTTCCTGCGCGGCAACGGCATGAGATAACTCAATTACCCGGTCTTCACCACCGTGAATCAAATGCACCGTCGTCGCGGTGGTTGCAGCCTCTGGCAAGGTGGCATAGCGGCCATTGAAGGCGATGACCCGCGATGCCAGCCCCGGCTCAGCTTTGATGCTCTCAAGTGACATAATCGCCCCCTGAGAAAAGCCAATCAGCGCGGTTGCCTGCGGCGAAACGCCGCTGTGCTTCTGCCAGTAACGCACGGTTTCGATAAACACCGGCATTATGGCGTCAACGCGTGCCTGACGACTCTCTTCTGTTACGCCCTGCACCGAAAACCACTGACGTCCGGACGTCGTCCCGTAAGGCTCTGCCCCGCCAATGCTAACGATTAGCGCATCCGGAAACAGCGGCGCAAACCAGGTGCCAATTTCACCCATGGCAACCGGATTATCGCCGACGCCATGAAACAGCAGCAGTAGCTGTTGAGCGGGTTTATCGGGACTTTGAACAACAAAATGGTCATGTTTCATGGCGTTCTCCTTAGCTGATGAGAATCATTCTACGCCGCTTAACCGCAATGACCATGCCAGGAAATTGAAGAAGTTAGTGAAAAAATTGCCATTGCATAATGCGATTATGTAGCCGCTGTTCACGCTCTGCATCCAGCTGATTTAATGCCTGCGCCGCTTCGGCGCGCTGAATGACCAGCAACGCTTTACGACCAGAAATCTTGAGCTGTTGGCACAATTCGGCGTCGCTACGTTTAGCCTGGATGCGTCCGCGCAAAGCAGGAAGAGGTAACTCACTGTGCTCAAGCAGACGACTCAGACAGCCTAGCGACGTCAATAATGGCCGATGCGCGAAGGCAAACCCGGCCAGCTCAGCCCAGTCATCCTCATTAAGCGTAGCCTCTTTCAGAGGGACTAGCGGAATGTTCTCACCGTTCCATCGCGCAAGGATTTCCGCATCACGACGCAAATGCTGGTGCTCCCGCTCAGCAAGGCGTTTCCCCGCTTCGCTAATGGGAAGTAACGCCATGGCGGTATAACAGCCGCTGCTGGCTTCCCGATGATTTCCCATTCGCACCAGCACAAAACCGCAGCGCTGCCAGAAACGCCATAGTTCAGCCGTATACCCAAAACTGACCGACAGATAGTCACACGATGTGGAATAGCGGTAGGCCAGCATAATCAGCTGTTGCCCAATACCTTCTCTTTGGCGCGCAGGATGAACCGCAATTCGACTGACCCGTCTCCCGACGAGCGTCGCCGCCAACGGGTCACCACCGTGCGCCGCCAGCGACTGCGCAACCAGATTCCCTCTCGGTCGACGATATCCGGCCCAGACGGCCTGGCTTAATTCCGCGGATAGTCCCCCTTCATCGACCAACCAGACAGCCCCCGCCACTGAGTCAGCGGTTGATGCCTGAAGAAAATGCTGACCAGGCGCGTCCATCATCCGCCGCAGGTCCAATGGCGAGGTGCGATAATGCGCTCCAGAAAGCAGTTGGTATACCGCTAACGGCAGCGCCGGATTAGCATGCCAGGACTGTTGCTCAAATGCCGAGAAGTGAAGCTCCCCCAATGGGGCATGCGTGAACGTTTTATCATCAAACACCAGCGCATCGCTGACGATTTGCTCCAGCGGACATCCCTGCGCCCAGCGTACCGGTTGCTGCAATTCATAGCGTTGAAGATTGGGGAAGCGGGCACAGAATTTCAGCAAGAAGCCTCTCCCCGTTCCCTCGTAGCCTTGTACTGTAGTGGTTAACAGCGTACGAGGAAAACGCGCCACCAGTTGATGCAACAGCGGCGCGGGGATCGCGGCGGCTTCATCCACAATTAGCCAGTCTGCGATTGCAGAACTGCTTAACAGCGCATCCGGGGCCATAAAACGGTAACGCTCCCCGGCAAATTGCGCCAGCACATCGGTTGCCGCTTTGGCAGGCGCTGTCACAATCGCAGTGCCGTTAATCCGCGCTATGAGTTGCCCTGCCAGAGCGGATTTACCCCGACCCCGTGCGGCCGTCACCGCAACCACACCGGGAGGCATAGCCAGAAAATGATTTAATATCATCGCCTGTTCTGGCTGGGGTTCGCCGGTTGCCGCGTGCCAGGCTGCGCGAGCAGGAAAGTGCGGACAGGAAACCGGCTGATGCTGTTGCCAGTGCAGAGCCTGTCTATCGCGGGAAATCACCCGTTTGACGTGTTCAATAAAGTGCGGTGTAGGGATAGGTTCAGCGCAATCGCTCCAGCGTAGTGAATCCGCGTCCGGATGCGTGTGCCAGGAATGCCAGGCTGGGGTCAGCAAAACCAGCCAACTGCCGGCAAGCAGTGTGCCGCTTAAGGCGGCAAACGCCGCAGCGTCAAAACCTTGCCTGGCGTCAAAAACCGCATGACGAAACTCGCGCCCTAATAATGTTTGTAGCGCCTGCGGCGTACAGCGCGGCTCGATAGGGGCTTGCTCCCCTACCCACAGCCAGTCACCGGGTAACGTGCTGCGTAGCGCTAATGCCTGTTCCTGACACCAGTTCTCCTCGCCGCTGATAATCAGCAGACGACGGATCCCTTCGCGGGTCATTTGTTCGGTTAACGCGCTCAGCGCCGTATTATCGGACATCCCTGCCTCTGTATCTTAAATACCTTTACCAAAAGTATTACATTGTCCCGGATCGCCGCTATCAAAACCGCGTTTGAACCAGGTAAAACGCTGTTCAGAGGTTCCATGAGTAAAGCTGTCCGGTACGACGCGTCCTTGTCCCTGCTGTTGCAGACGATCGTCGCCAATGGCCTGTGCGGCGTTCAGTGCCTCTTCCAGGTCACCAGACTCCAGTACGCCCTGCTGCTGCATGCTGTGGCCCCAGACACCGGCAAAGCAGTCTGCCTGCAGTTCCATCCGAACTGAAAGACGGTTCACTTCTGCCTGTGAGGCATTCTGCTGCATCTGACGAACTTTAGGTTCAATACCCAGCAGTTTCTGCACGTGGTGACCCACTTCATGGGCGATAACATAGCCCTGAGCAAAATCACCATCAGCGCCCAGCTTGTTTTTCATGTCGTCATAGAATGAAAGGTCGATGTAAACCGTACCATCTGCCGGGCAATAAAATGGCCCCATCACGGACTGACCCGCGCCGCAGCCGGTACGCGTCGCGCTCCGGTACATCACCAGCTTCGGCTGTTGGTAGGTGCGGCCCATTTTTTCAAACTGCTGTCCCCAGGTATCTTCTGTGGTAGCCAGAATCACCGAGGTAAATTTTGCCGCTTCATCATCGTTTGGGCTGATGGAGCGTGATGATTGCTGTTGGGAGACCGGCTGGCCAGTCATTAGCCCGGTGAGATCCACGCCATAATAACCCGCCACCAGCACCACAATCAGCAGAATGATGCCGCCTTTACCACTGGGCAGACGAAAACCGGGCCCACCCATAGAGGGGCCGCCGCCAGAGCTGTTTCGTCTGTCTTCCACGTTGTCACTTTCACGACGCCCTTGCCAGCGCATAATCACCTCAACTTTTTATTCATTATGATGATGATCGTAGGCGGTTCGGAACAGGATTACCATAAGAAATAGTAATCAAATCAGGTGGGGTTAATGAGCCGGAGAGCGATCGCCGGCTCAGGGGATGATTAGTCTAACTTCACACCCAGGCGATGCGCGACGGCTTCATAGGCTTCGATCAGGCCGCCCAGACTCTGGCGGAAGCGATCTTTGTCCATTTTATCCAGCGTTTCTTTGTCCCACAGGCGGCTACCGTCCGGTGAGAATTCATCACCCAGGACCACTTCACCTTTATACAAACCAAACTCAAGTTTGAAGTCGACCAGAATCAGACCAGCATCATCAAACATCTTTTTCAGCACGTCGTTAGCTTTGTAGGTCAGCTCTTTCATACGTGCCAGATTCTCTTTGCTCACCCAACCAAAAGTTTCGCAATAGGAATCGTTAATCATTGGATCGTGCATAGCATCGTTTTTCAGGAACAGATCAAACAGCGGCGGATTCAGTTCAATACCTTCCTCAACGCCTAAACGCTTAACCAGAGAGCCTGCCGCGCGGTTACGTACCACACATTCAACCGGTACCATCTCCAGTTTTTTCACCAGACATTCGGTATCAGAAAGCAGTCGCTCCATCTGGGTAGGAATACCCGCTTCTTGCAGTTTAGTCATAATGAAATGGTTGAATTTGTTGTTCACCATGCCTTTACGGTCAAACTGTTCAATGCGCGCGCCATCCCCTGCTGACGTATCATTGCGGAATTCGAGCACCAACAGGTCCGGGTTTTCCGTGCTGTATACGGTCTTCGCTTTACCACGATACAACTCAGCTTGCTTTTGCATCTTTATTACTCCTGGGTGTGAATTAACGATAAATATTGCGTTTTTCTGCCGACGCACACGTTTGCGTATCATATCAGAAAAAAAGGGCTGGAGTTATCCAGCCCTTTATTTTTACTTACTGAACGCTGCCTGGAAGACGGCGACCAGCGCGTCGTTCTGGCTTTGCGTCAGGGTATGCCCCTTCGGATCGATAAACTGCAAGCTACTGCGGTTGTCTAAATCACCGACCTGCAGTTTATAGTCGCCGGATACCAGACCCGGGTCGCTTGCACCCAACTCCTGCCAGTTGCTATCGGACAGTGGTTTGTAGGTCACCGCGATGCTGCCCTGAGAACGGGTGCTGTCGGTTACCTTCATCCCCACTTTCTCAAGCGCTGCCGGCAGACGCTGCCACACCACGTTGAACGGCCCGCGTACCACCAGCATTGGTAAACCGGTGTCATCGGCGGCGCTCTGAACATCCATGGTGGCTGCAGAGCGGTTCTGCGCGGCATTCGCGGCGTCGGTGGCGTTCTTATCCAGACCAGCAGAGATAACGTTCATCATCTCAGCGCTGTAGCGCTGCATTGATGCCGCATCGGCTACGGGTTTACCCGCCTGCTCGAGGTTAACCAGTTTCACCGTTACCGCTTGCTGATAGCCCTGCGGTTTAACCGAGATTTGATAACGTCCACGGTACTGCTCGTCTTCATCCAGACGGTTCCAGTCAACCCAGTCGGTGGTCAATGTCTGGCTGGCATCATCACGTTTGGTGATCGTGTAGTTTTTAGACTGAATGACGCTAACGACCTGCGGCCACAGTGTGTTGCCACGACCGTTTTCCACCAGTAATGTCGACGTATCACCCGCGATCTGTGTGCGAGCACCGGTGACTAATGCTAACGGCTGAGCCGGTGGACGAATATCCAGCGCTTTACCCACGGCACCACTGCCGTTGGTTACCGGGATATTATAGTCGCCCGACATAACCGGCAGAATCATCCCAGCTGGAGCATGAAGCTCAGCAAGCGGTGCGGCCTCCAGATAGGATTCATCACCGCTCACCTGGCGCTTATAGCGCGAGTCAGAGCTACAGGCCGCGAGCAACATAACAAGCGAAACACCCGCAACCTTGGCCAGGCGCGACTTTTGTACTGAGTAAGCCATCAAATCTCCCTAAACTTTACAGCAAACCGGCATGCTTAAGCGCCGCTTTGACGATTTCACGAGCATTGTCCGTGATTGGCGTCATCGGCAGACGTAGCGTATCGGTCGCCACAAGTCCCAACTCCTTACACGCCCATTTCACGGGAATAGGATTGGGTTCGACAAATAGTTTGTTGTGTAACGGCATCAGACGCTGGTTAATCACCCGCGCCTCGGCAAATTGCCCGGCTGCCGCCAGTTTGCACATTTCAGCCATATCACGTGCCGCAACGTTAGACGTTACGGAAATCACGCCATGACCACCGAGCTGCATAAAATCCAGTCCGGTCGCGTCATCACCGCTGAGCAGAATAAAGTCGTCCGAAACCAGCTCTTTGATCTGGTGAACGCGACTTAAGTTCCCCGTGGCCTCTTTAATAGCGATAATATTTTTAACTTTCGCCAGACGACCAACGGTTTCCGGCAGCATATCGCAGCCAGTACGGGACGGCACATTATACAGAATTTGCGGCAGGTCAGTATGTTCAGCGATGGCTTTGAAATGCTGGAACAAACCTTCCTGGGTTGGGCGGTTGTAGTAAGGCGTCACCGTCAGGCAGCCAACAACACCGCTGTCGTTGAAACGCTGCGTCAGACTAATGGCTTCCGCGGTCGCATTGGCGCCGGTTCCGGCAATAACCGGAATACGCCCGTCAGCCAGTTCCAGCGTCATCATCACCACATCGCCATGTTCATCATGACTCAGGGTGGCGGACTCACCGGTGGTGCCAACAGAAACGATCGCCGAGGTGCCGCTGGCGACATGATAATCAATCAGTTTTTTCAGGCTCGACCGGCAGACTTTACCTTTCTCATCCATCGGCGTAACAAGCGCGACAATACTTCCCGTGAACATGGGCCATCCTCTGTGCAAACAAGTGTCTCAATGGTACGTTTGGTACGACAATAAAAGCAAGCGACCAGAGCCGTTCTGATTGTTGTATGCATGTTTTTTTTATGCTTTCCTTATGATTACCTCACCGCTCAAAGGAAGAACAGGTTTGACATCGTCATCGCAACACTATCTGGTCATTACTGCGCTGGGTGCCGATCGCCCAGGAATTGTGAACACCATCACGCGTCATGTCAGCAGTTGCGGCTGTAATATCGAAGACAGCCGACTGGCCATGCTGGGTGATGAGTTCACGTTTATCATGTTGCTGTCGGGCACCTGGAATGCCATCACCCTGATTGAATCAACCCTGCCATTAAAAGGCGCAGAGCTGGATTTACTCATTGTGATGAAGCGCACGACCGCGCGCCCCCGTCCGGCGATGCCTGCTACGGTATGGGTGCAGGTCGATGTCCCTGATTCTCCCCACTTGATTGAACGCTTCACCGCTCTGTTTGACAGCCACCAAATGAATATTGCGGAACTGGTTTCACGCACGCAACCGGCTGAGAATGGAAAGACGGCACAGTTGTTTATTCAAATTACCGCACATAGTCCTGCGTCACATGATTCGGCAAATATTGAAGATGCGTTTAAAGCACTCTGTACAGAACTCAATGCGCAAGGCAGTATTAACGTCGTCAATTACTCACAGCATGATGAACAGGATGGAGTTAAGTAATGAACCCACTGAAAGCCGGTGATATCGCACCGAAATTTAGCTTGCCGGATCAAGACGGAGAACAAGTAAATTTAACCGACTTCCAGGGACAGCGTGTTCTGGTTTATTTTTACCCGAAAGCCATGACACCCGGCTGTACCGTACAGGCCTGCGGCCTGCGCGATAACATGGATGAGTTAAAAAAAGCGGGTGTTGAAGTGCTGGGGATCAGCACCGACAAACCAGAGAAGCTTTCCCGATTCGCGGAGAAAGAAGTCCTGAATTTCACGCTCCTGTCCGATGAAGATCATCAGGTTTGCGAGCAGTTCGGCGTCTGGGGTGAGAAGTCATTTATGGGCAAAACCTACGATGGCATCCACCGCATCAGCTTCCTGATTGATGCCGAAGGGAAAATTGAGCATGTGTTTGATGACTTCAAAACCAGCAACCACCACGACGTGGTAATGAACTGGCTGAAAGAGAACGCCTGACCGTGAAATGCCGGATGGCGGTGTGAACGCCTTATCCGGCCTACAAATGCACGCACGTATGCCGGATAAGACGTTAGCGTCGCCATCCGGCAGATGACCGCCCGGTTACTCAAACGTCCCTTTCACGCACGATTTCTGCTCTTTCACCACGGCTTTTCCCTTCGCCCACAGGTGATGAACTTCCAGCGCGTCGTTGAGCACCAGAATGTCCGCATCGCATCCCACCGCCAGACGCCCTTTATGCTCCAGTGCCAAAAATTCTGCGACCGTACGCGTCAGCGGACACAGCGCCTGTTCCAGCGGTATGGCATGAATCTTCACCAACTGGCGCACCGTCTCGGCCAGTGATTCAAACCCCGCGACACCGATGCCGGTGAGATTGCCAAGCTCATCAAATTCCGGCTGGCTGCCGTTGCCATCCGAGCTAAGGGTAATGCGCAACAGCGGCACGTTCTGGCGTAGCGCCGTGGCGATAGCCGTGGCCGGGTCGACGGGCTCATCAATGCTGCTGGTAATGTCGATATAACCGCCTTTACGGGCATACTCCAGCGCAGCCTGGAACAACGGTTCCGCACGGTTAACGTGTGTCGGCAACAGTTTAGTAATCGGCACATCGCAACATTCAAGGATCTGGTACAACGGTTCCAGCATGCGCGGGCTGTCGCCCATATGGAAAACGCTGATCCCCGGTTTGCGCCCTAACAATCCGCCGACGCGCGACTGCGCCGCCATATTTGCCAGCGCCGAAGTATCCGGGGCTGAAGAACGATGGTCCGAAACCGCACATTTCACACCAATAACTTTATCAATCAGCGCCACATCGCGATCGATACTGCCGGTGATCGTCGGGGAAGGCAGAGAATACGCCCCGGTCAGCATCCATGCGCTGATGCCTTCAAACTCCAGCGCGCGGGTTTTTGCCAGCAGCGATTCCGGGTGACGGGTAATGCCATCGGTACCCAGCAAACCCACCACCGACGTGACGCCAGCTTCAACCAGCCGTGACAAGCGCACTTCCGGGGTGCGGGTATGCGGCCCCGCCTCCCCACCGCCGCCAATAAGATGGACGTGTTGATCGATAAATCCTGGGCATACAATCGCGCCGTCAAGATTGATACACTCGCAACCGGGAAAGTCTTCAGGAGAAATTGACGGGGCGATGGCAACAATTTTGCTGCCGGAGACCAGTATATCCTGTCGCCCTAAATCTTCCGGCGCATACACGTGTCCCTGCTGGAACAACGTCAAATCAAGAATTGAACAGTTCATAACCTTCCTTGTCAGGCAATAACCTGCATAACCCAAATAGAGAGCAGCGCATTAATGACGCATACCGCAATAATTAGCGGGTAATAACGAGGATGAACCCCCGCGGTCCCCAGACAACGGCCCACATTTTGCACCGGATTTCCCATCAGGTAGATAGCCGGTAACAACACCGTGGCATCATGTCCCGAAAGCGTACCGGCGACAACCAGGCTGGCGCACACGCCGACGCCGCCTCCCATACTCATCACCGCTGCCAGCAGCACAGTGGCAGATTCCCCCGGCAGCCCCCACAGCGCCATTACCGGCTCGCATACCCGCCCGACAACCTCGAGCAGCCCTGTCACCTTCAGCGCCTGAATAATCACAAACGCCATCACCACGTTAGGCAACAGACTGGTTGTTGCAATGGTAAACCCGCGCCGTGCGCCATCGATAAACATATCCATGACGTTTTTACGTACCTGTGTTGTCATCTCACGCCTCCTGCTGCATACGGCGATTTTCCAGCTGCGCGATCCATACACGCAACAGGTTCGCGCCCACAAATTTGAAGACAAGGATCACCGCCAGCGGCGTAATCACCGGAACGGTCACCATCGTAAACAGCGCTGCGCCAGAAGAAAAATAGTTGGTAATGCACGCGCTGCCGCTGGTTTGCCAGCAGGCAAAAATAGCGCGTTCCTGCTCTGTGATAATGCCCTCTTCCGCCATTTCTTTGGTCATCCCGGCCGCGGCATCGGTATTTTGCAAATTCGCAATCAACGCCAGCGAACAAATACCCGGAATGCCCAGTAACGGACGCAGGACCGGCGTCATCAGCTGCTGTGCCGCGCGCAACCCACCCAACCCTTCGGTGACAGAAATAATCCCAAGCGAAAGAATGACGGAAGGTGCCAGCTCAAGCGCGAATAAGAAACCGTCTTTGGCCCCCATCCCTCCAGAGCCACGAAAAGAGACCGCCGTGCCGCCCGCAGCATTAATCTGCCCAAACGCACCGTTGAGGACGGTGAAGTCAAAGACCCGCCACCATTCGGTACTTTTCGCAAACATGCCGGAAAAAAGAATAATCGTAATAAAAAAAGCGAGATAACCGCCCCATCCCACCTTTTGCTGCGTGTGTGTGCTGTGACCCATTTTGTTCTCCTGTTGGCCTTAATCCTTGTGTGACTAAAAGACATCACGATGGTCAAGTTAAAGACAAACGCGGAGAAAAACGACACCAGAGGAGATTATTCAGAAAGAGTGGATAGAGGTCAGACAAGTTCAGATCCGGCGACATGATATCGCCGGATCTTGCAGATTAGGGTTCGTCAACGACCTGACCATCCGGCCAGGCATGCATTACCGCTTTGATTAACGTCGCCAGAGGAATCGCAAAGAATACGCCCCAGAATCCCCACAAACCGCCGAAAATCACCACGGAGAGAATAATGACCAGTGGATGCAGATTGACCGCCTCGGAGAACAGCACGGGAACCAGCAAATTGCCGTCCAGCGCCTGGATTATCAGGTACACGGCAAAACAGCTCCAGAACTCAGTGCCAAGGCCAAACTGGAACAGCGCCACGCCAACCACCGGAATCGTCACCACAAAAGCGCCGATATACGGGATCAGCACAGAGAACCCGACCAGCACCGCCAGCAGCAGCGAATAGTTGAGACCAAACAGCAGGAAGCCGAGCCAGGTCGCTACGCCGACCACCACCATTTCCAGCACCTTTCCGCGGATATAGTTGGTGATTTGCTGATTCATCTCTTTCCATACCTGCCCAGCCAGCCCGCGGTTACGCGGCAGCACCCGGCGCACGGCGTTCAGCATCTGTCCTTTATCTTTGATCAGGAAGAACACCATCAATGGGACAAGAACAAGATAGACCGCCAGGGTCAGCAATCCAACCAGTGAGGCTAACGAATATTTCACCACCGAATCGCCCATGGTGAGCATTCGCGAGCGCATATTTTCCGCCATCGCATCAATGATGCCTGCATCCATCAGCGCCGGGTAACGTCGTGGCAAGGTGGCGGCAAAATCAGACAATTTATTGAGCATGCCGGGCATGTCGCGGATCAGGTAAATTCCCTGCTGCCACGCAACGGGCATCACCACAAAGGCCATCAGCAGTAAAATACCGACAAACACCACCAGCACAATCGATGTCGCCCAACGCCGGGAACAACCAATATGTTCCAGCCGCACTGTCGGCCATTCAAGCAGGTACGCCAGCACAATGGCGACCAGCAGCGGCGCCAAAAGGCCGCTAAAGAAAAACAGGATGCCAAAACCGGCAACAAGAATAATCAGCAGGGCGATGGCTTCGGGGTCGCTAAAGCGGCGACGATACCATTGCATCAACATTTCGAGCATAAAACCCTTCCATGAACCCAATAGCGGGATTGCGATCCCGAATTGTATCGAAATGTCACAAAAAAGACTTCGCTTTTTATGGCTGATTACGCAAAGTGAAAAGACATTTTTCCTGGGTGTTCATCGTCAGGTTTCGCAGTTACACTCCGTAAGCTTGCGGAGTGTGAACGATACTTCACAGCATCGGTCAAATGGCTATCTCAAAAAAGAATACAGGACAGAGGTTATGTTCAGGCAGTTGAAAAAAAACCTGGTTGCTACCCTCATTGCCGCACTGACTATCGGTCAGGTTGCGCCCGCATTTGCTGATACTGCGGACACCCTGCCTGATATGGGAACGTCGGCAGGCAGTACGCTTTCCATAGGACAGGAAATGCAGATGGGCGATTATTACGTACGCCAACTGCGCGGCAGTGCGCCATTAATTAACGATCCATTGCTCACCCAATACATTAATGCGCTGGGGATGCGTCTGGTCTCGCACGCCGACTCGGTAAAAACGCCCTTCACCTTCTTTTTGATTAACAACGATGAAATCAACGCCTTTGCTTTCTTTGGCGGCAACGTTGTCCTGCACTCTGCACTATTTCGCTATTCCGACAACGAAAGCCAGCTGGCATCGGTTATGGCGCACGAAATTTCCCACGTTACGCAGCGTCACCTGGCGCGTGCCATGGAAGATCAGAAACGCAGCGCGCCACTAACGTGGGTTGGTGCGTTAGGTTCAATTTTATTAGCAATGGCCAGCCCGCAGGCGGGTATGGCGGCGCTGACCGGTACGCTGGCGGGTACACGTCAGGGAATGATCAGCTTTACGCAGCAAAACGAACAGGAAGCAGACCGCATCGGTATTCAGGTACTGCAACGCTCGGGATTCGATCCCCAGGCCATGCCAACGTTCCTGGAAAAACTACTCGACCAGGCTCGTTACTCTTCGCGTCCGCCGGAAATTTTGCTGACTCACCCCCTGCCGGAAAGCCGTCTGTCTGATGCCCGTAACCGCGCCAACCAGATGCGCCCGGTGGTCGTCCAGTCGTCAGAAGATTTTTATCTGGCTAAGGCACGAACCTTGGGCATGTACAACTCTGGTCGTAACCAGTTAACCGATGACCTGCTGAGTAACTGGTCGAAAGGCAACGTACGTGAGCAACGTGCGGCGCAGTATGGCCGGGCATTGCAGGCGATGGAAGCCAGTAAATATGACGAGGCGCGTAAAGCGCT
Source organism: Citrobacter sp. C13 (assembly GCF_014596815.2). Taxonomy (NCBI): domain Bacteria; kingdom Pseudomonadati; phylum Pseudomonadota; class Gammaproteobacteria; order Enterobacterales; family Enterobacteriaceae; genus Citrobacter; species Citrobacter sp. C13. The sequence continues at coordinate 1,380,819 of NZ_CP115024.1, read as the reverse complement.
GCAACCGCTGCTGGCGGCAGATCCTAACAATGCCTGGTATCTCGACCTGGCAACGGATATCGATCTCGGCCAGAAGAAAACCAGTGATGCCATTAACCGCCTGAAAAACGCCCGCGACCTGCGCACTAACCCGGTTCTGCAGCTCAACCTGGCGAATGCCTATTTACAGGGTGGACAAGCCAAAGAGGCGGCGACCATCCTGAATCGCTATACGTTTAACCATAAAGATGACCCTAACGGCTGGGATCTGTTAGCGCAAACGGAAGCCAACCTGAGCAACCGCGATCAGGAGCTGGCGGCGCGCGCGGAGGGGTATGCCCTCGCGGGACGTCTGGATCAGGCTATTTCGATGCTCAGCAGCGCAAGTTCTCAGGTGAAACTGGGTAGCCAGCAGCAGGCCAGATACGATGCCCGTATTGACCAGCTACGCCAGCTGCAAGAACGCTTTAAACCGTACACGAAGATGTAATTATCGAACCTTTGCCGGATGGCGACGCTGTAGCGTCTTATCCGGCCTACGTCAGACGCGATATGTAGGCCGGATAGGGTCTTTTGGCCGCCATCCGGCAGTATTGTTATGCAAGGAGAAGTCATGTCAGACGCGATTAAAATCTACCATAACCCACGCTGTTCCAAGAGCCGTGAAACGCTGGAATTACTGAAGTCCAACGGCGTAGACCCGGAAGTGGTGTTGTATCTGGAAACGCCGGCTGATGCAGCAACCCTGCGTGAACTGCTGCAAATGCTCGGTATGTCCAGCGCGCGTGAACTGATGCGCCAGAAAGAGGATCTTTATAAATCACTTAACCTGGCGGACAAAAATCTGAGTGAAGACACGCTGATTCAGGCAATGGTGGAAAACCCGAAACTGATGGAGCGCCCGATTGTGGTTGCCAAAGGTCAGGCTCGAATTGGACGCCCGCCTGAGCAGGTACTGGAAATCGTCGGTTAACCTGCAACCTGCCGCAGTCTTCCCGGCTGCGGCGCTTACAGCTTCAGAATTTCTTTTACGAACGGAATGGTCAGCTTACGTTGGGCGGTGATCGAAGCATGATCAAGCTGATCCAGCGTCATAAACAGCGTACGCATTTCTCGATCCAGACGCTTTAGCAGAAAACGTCCCACATCTTCCGGCAGTTCAAATCCACGAAGTCTGGCGCGTAATTGCAACGCCTGCAGCTTATCTTCATCGGAAAGCGGCTGCAGCTTGTAGATTTGTCCCCAGTCCAGGCGCGAGGCGAGATCCGGCAACCCCAGATTCAGCTGTCTTGGCGGGCGATCGCCGGTGATCAGCAGGCGCGTTTTCCCCGATTCCAGGATACGGTTGTAGAGATCAAAGATCGCCATTTCCCACAGCGAATCACCGGCCACACATTCGATGTTATCAATGCAAACCAGCGATAAATGCTCCATTCCGTCGAGCACCTCGGGGACGAACCAGGTGCGTTTGTCGAGCGGCACGTAGCCTACCGCATCGCCGCGCGCGGAGAGTTCCGCACAGGCTGCATGCAGCAAATGACTACGGCCAGCGCCTTCACGCGACCAGAGATAAATATACCCGCTATGTTCCTGACGCAGCACGTTTTGCAGTGCAGCCAGTAAAGAGGAGTTATCCCCCGGCCAGAAACTTGCGAAAGTTTCGTCGTCAGGAAGATAAAGTGGCAAAGAGAGCTGTGCCGGTGTGTTCAGAGATACCTCAACCCAGGATTTCATAAAATCGCGTTGAGTTTAACACAGAAATACGTCGCGATAGAACCGGGCAGCGCTGCCGCCCGGTCAGAGATTTACTGTTGCGGACTGTCTGCATCTTTCGCGTCAAGCACGACTTCTTCCGGACGCAGCAGGCTGATAACTTTGAAAATCAGGCTCAGACAGACACCAACGATGGTCGCCAGCGCCATGCCTTTCAGCTCTGCGGCACCGATGTGAACTTTCGCGCCACTTACGCCGATGATCAAAATAACCGAAGTCAGGATCAGGTTCTGCGCCTTGTTATAGTCAACCTTCGACTCGATCAGTACGCGAATACCAGAAGCACCAATCACACCGTACAGTAGCAGCGATACGCCGCCCATAACCGGCAGTGGAATGATTTGGATCGCTGCAGCCAGTTTACCCACGCAGGAGAGCAGAATGGCGAAAATTGCCGCACCGCCGATAACCCAGGTACTGTAAACGCGGGTGATCGCCATTACGCCGATGTTTTCGCCGTACGTGGTGTTCGGCGTAGAGCCGAAGAAACCAGAGATTACCGTAGACAGACCGTTAGCAAACATAGAACGATGCAGGCCAGGATCGCGAATCAAATCTTTTTTCACGATATTCGCCGTTACCACCAGGTGCCCGACGTGTTCAGCGATGACCACCAGCGCTGCTGGCAGGATGGTCAGAATGGCAACCCATTCAAAACGCGGCGTGTAGAACGTCGGCAGCGCGAACCAGTGGGCCTGCGCAATCGGCGTAGTGTCCACAACGCCCATCACGAAGGAGAGCGCATAACCGGCCAGCACCCCGATCAGAATCGGGATAATCGCCATAAAACCGCGGAACAATACGGAACCAAAGACCGTTACCGCCAGCGTTACCATAGAAATGATGATGGTTTTTGAATCCGGTAATTGCCCCTCAGCAGGCAGTAACCCCGCCATACCCGCAGCAACGCCAGCCAGCTCCAGACCGATGACGGCAACGATTGCGCCCATCGCCGCAGGCGGGAACATGACATCCAGCCAGCCGGTTCCTGCCTTCTTAACAATGAAAGAAACCAGGCAGAACAGGACGCCACACATAATGAAACCGCCCAGCGCCACTTCATACCCTAACGGCAGCAGCAGCAGTACCGGGGAAATAAAGGCAAAGCTGGAACCCAGATATGCGGGAATTTTACCCTTACAAATAAAGAGATACAGCAACGTACCAATGCCGTTAAACAGCAGAACGGTAGCTGGGTTGATGTGGAACAGGACTGGCACCAGCACCGTTGCGCCAAACATGGCGAACAGGTGCTGCAAACTAAGCGGGATTGTCTGTAAAAGCGGCGGTCTTTCACTCACCCCGATAGCACGGCGCGTCATAGTGTTTTCCTCTGAGTGTTGTTTGTTATTAGCCATTGGGTTGTTTTATTCAAAAAAAAGCCGACTCTTAAAGTCGGCTTCTTTTCACTTATTCGTTTACTTAGTACCAAAAATCTTATCGCCGGCATCGCCGAGCCCCGGAATAATGTATCCGTGCTCGTTCAGTCCCTGATCGATGGAAGCGGTGTACAGCTCCACATCCGGGTGCGCTTTTTCCAGTGCCGCGATACCTTCCGGTGCCGCAACCAGGACCAGCACTTTAATGCTGGTGCAGCCTGCATTTTTCAGCAGATCGATAGTGGCGATAACAGAGCCGCCGGTTGCCAGCATTGGGTCAACGATCAGCGCCATACGCTCATCGATGTTAGAAACCAGCTTCTGGAAATACGGAACCGGCTCCAGCGTCTCTTCGTTACGGTACATACCAACAACGCTGATACGCGCGCTCGGAACGTTTTCCAGAACACCTTCCATCATGCCCAGGCCCGCACGCAGGATAGGCACAACGGTGATTTTTTTGCCTTTGATTTGGTCAACTTCAACTGGACCGTTCCAGCCTTCAATGGTCACCTTTTCGGTTTCCAGACCAGCGGTTGCTTCATAAGTCAGCAGGCTGCCAACTTCCGAGGCGAGTTCACGAAAGCGTTTAGTGCTGATGTCGTTTTCACGCATCAGTCCCAGCTTGTGTTTGACGAGTGGGTGTTTGACTTCCACGATCTTCATACTCTTCTCCTTTCCTCAGACGAATGGCAACCACAAAAAAAATCGCCGGATTATACCGCTTTTCCTCTCTGGCGCAACACTGCATACGCTTGATATGGATCAACCAAAGTCATTTGCGTCTGAATGATGAGTATAAAACAAGCCCCGCACTGATGGCGGGGCTTGCTGTCAATACCATGAATTTTAAAGATATTCAGCATTGGTCTGGATGACTTTTTGATACCACGAAAAAGATTTTTTAGGCGAGCGCGTTAATGTCCCGCTACCATCATTATTTTTATCGACATAGATAAACCCGTAGCGTTTTTTCATCTCTCCCGTCCCGGCCGAGACTAAATCAATGCAGCCCCACGGTGTATATCCCATCAGATCCACGCCATCTTCCAACACCGCTTTTTTCATCTCACGTATGTGGGCGGCAAGGTAGTCGATACGATACTGGTCGTTAACTGTACCATCGTCCTCGCGCACGTCGATGGCGCCAAATCCATTCTCCACAATGAATAGCGGCAACTGATAATGATCCCAGAACCAGTTTAGTGAATAGCGCAGGCCGACAGGGTCAATCTGCCAGCCCCAGTCCGATTTCTGCACGTACGGGTTGGAAACCAGGCTTTTCGACTCGTCGTAATCCAGCTGTGGGTTGTCCGCCGTTGCCTGGGTCGCGAAAGACATATAATAGCTAAAGCCGATGTAATCAACGCAGCCCTCGGTCAGCGCCTGACGGTCTTCCTCGGTGATATCCAGTTCAAAGCCACGACGGGCAAAGTAGTTGAGAAGATGCTGCGGGTATTTGCCGCGCACATGGACGTCAGTAAACCAGTAACGCCGGTGCATGGCATTCATCGCCATCATCATATCGTCTGGCGCGCAGGTCAGCGGATAGATTGGACACATGGCAATCATGCACCCTATCTGTAATTCCGGGTTAATCTCACGCGCGACCTTTACCGCCAGCGCGCTTGCCACCAGCTCATAGTGCGCCGCCTGGTACATGACCGGCTCGCGGTCTTCGCCGGGCTGGTATTTCAGACCTGAGTTAGTAAAGGGCGCGAAATCTTCGTGATAATTTGCCTGGTTGTTAATCTCATTAAACGTCATCCAGTACTTCACTTTGTGCTGGTAACGAGTGAATACCACCCTGGCAAAACGGACAAAGAAATCGATAAGCTTGCGGTTGCGCCAGCCGCCGTACTCCATCACCAGATGGTAAGGCATCTCAAAATGCGACAGCGTAATCACCGGCTCAATGCCATATTTCAGGCATTCGTCAAACAGGTCATCATAGAACTGTAGGCCAGCCTCATTGGGTTGTTCTTCATCGCCTAAGGGGAAAATACGTGTCCAGGCAATAGAGGTGCGAAAACATTTAAACCCCATTTCGGCAAACAGCTTTATGTCGTCTTTATAGCGATGATAAAAATCGATGGCCTCGTGGTTAGGGTAATTTTTACCGGCAATCACACCGTCGGTAATCTCACGCGCCACACCATGCGCTCCCGCGGTCATGACATCGGCAACGCTAATGCCTTTTCCGCCCTCCTGCCAGCCACCTTCCAGTTGATGAGCCGCGACAGCGCCACCCCACATGAAATCTGCTTTAAATCCTGACATACCCTTCCCCTATCATGATGACTCTGCGCAAAACACTGTTGATGAGGTCCGCAACAGAAAACAGAAACCGGTTTCAGTACGATACTGTGCATTCGGCTAACAGGATTCAAGCACAAGACTGTACCCGGTTTCATTTTCGTGGCGCAGCTCAAACAAATAGATAAATGATTGTAAAATGCTGAAAAAACCAGCAGATAAAACTTGATGCAGAGCAGGCTCGCAAACGTTTGCTTTCCCTGTTAGAATTGCGCCGAATTTAACTTTTACTGCAAGTAAACATGTGGGGAAGCAGGCAGTGACCGATAAAACCTCTCTTAGCTACAAAGATGCCGGTGTTGATATTGATGCAGGTAATGCTCTGGTTGATCGAATCAAAGGCGTAGTAAAGAAAACGCGTCGTCCGGAAGTTATGGGTGGTCTGGGTGGCTTCGGTGCGCTGTGCGCATTGCCGCAAAAATATCGTGAACCGGTACTGGTTTCCGGCACTGATGGCGTTGGTACAAAACTGCGTCTGGCGATGGATCTGAAACGCCACGACACTATCGGCATTGACCTCGTCGCAATGTGCGTCAACGACCTCGTGGTTCAGGGCGCTGAGCCGCTGTTCTTCCTCGACTACTATGCGACCGGCAAACTGGATGTGGACACCGCAGCCAGCGTCATTAACGGGATTGCCGAAGGCTGCCTGCAGTCTGGCTGTGCGCTGGTCGGTGGGGAAACAGCTGAAATGCCGGGGATGTACCACGGCGAAGATTACGACGTGGCAGGTTTCTGCGTTGGCGTCGTCGAAAAATCAGAGATTATCGACGGTTCAAAAGTGGCCGACGGTGACGTACTGATTGCGCTCGGCTCCAGCGGCCCGCACTCCAACGGCTACTCTCTGGTGCGTAAAATTGTAGAAGTCAGCGGTTGTGACCCAGAAACCACCGAGCTTGAAGGCAAGCCGCTGGCCGATCACTTACTGGCCCCTACCCGCATTTACGTGAAATCCATTCTGGAACTGATCGAGAAGGTTGATGTGCACGCCATTGCCCACCTGACCGGCGGCGGCTTCTGGGAAAATATTCCGCGCGTTCTGCCGGACAACACGCAGGCAGTGATCGACGAATCTTCATGGCAGTGGCCAGCCGTCTTCAACTGGCTGCAAACGGCGGGTAACGTCAGCCAGCATGAGATGTATCGCACCTTTAACTGCGGTGTAGGTATGGTTATCGCCCTGCCAGCTCCGGAAGTGGACAAAGCCCTTGCTTTGCTCAATGAGAAAGGTGAAAACGCCTGGAAAATCGGTATCATCAAAGCATCTGATTCCGAACAGCGTGTGGTCATTGAATGAAAAACATTGTGGTGCTCATTTCCGGCAACGGAAGCAATTTGCAGGCGATAATCGACGCCTGCGAACAGAAAAAAATCAATGGCACCATACGTGCAGTATTCAGTAACAAGGCCGATGCGTTCGGCCTTGAACGCGCACGCGAAGCGAATATTCCGGCGCACTCGCTGGAAGCCGCCCAGTTTGCCAGTCGCGAAACATTCGACCGCCAACTGATTCAAGAGATTGACGCCTATGTACCCGATGTCGTGGTGCTGGCCGGTTATATGCGCATCCTCAGCCCGGCGTTTGTCGCTCACTATGCTGAACGATTGCTGAATATCCACCCGTCTTTATTGCCGAAATATCCCGGCCTGCACACGCACCGTCAGGTTCTGGAAAACGGCGATGAAGAACATGGCACCTCCGTCCACTTCGTCACCGATGAACTGGACGGCGGACCGGTTATTCTCCAGGCCAAGGTTCCGGTATTTGAAGGCGACAGCGAAGATGATGTCACGGCACGAGTCCAGGCTCAGGAGCATACCATTTACCCACTGGTGGTAAGCTGGTTTACCGATGGTCGCCTGAAGATGCGTGATAACGCTGCATGGCTGGACGGCGTTCGTCTGCCGCCACAAGGCTACGCCGCCGACGAATAATAAAATTCAACCTGTAAGCCGGATCTCATCATCCGGTCTACAGGCATAACTACCTTTTCCGGTTAATACTACCGGTATTCATCTACGCTCCCCCTTTCTCTTTGCTATCAGACGGTTTATTGTCATATTTTTCTGGCACAGTTGGACATCTGAGAGCAATGCTCGCCATAATAAATAGGTAGTGTCCCGTGAATGAAACGGAGTAAAAGTGGTAATGGGTCAGGAAAAGCTATACATCGAGAAAGAACTCAGCTGGTTAGCGTTCAACGAACGTGTACTCCAGGAAGCTGCTGATAAGTCAAACCCGTTGATCGAACGGATGCGTTTCTTAGGCATCTATTCCAATAATCTCGACGAGTTTTATAAGGTTCGTTTTGCCGAACTGAAGCGCCGAATCATTATTAGCGAAGAACAGGGTTCAAACTCTCACTCCCGCCATTTGTTAGGCAAAATCCAGGCCCGCGTATTAAAAGCCGATCAGGAATTTGACGGCCTGTACAACGAGTTGCTGTTGGAAATGGCGCGCAATCAGATTTTCTTAATCAACGAACGCCAGTTGTCGGTCAATCAGCAAAGCTGGTTGCGTCATTACTTCAAGCAATATCTTCGCCAGCACATCACGCCGATCCTGATTAACCGCGAGACGGATTTAGTCCAGTTTTTAAAAGATGACTACACCTATCTGGCGGTAGAAATTATCCGTGGTGATACGATACGCTACGCGCTGCTGGAAATCCCTTCCGACAAGGTTCCCCGTTTTGTGAATCTGCCGCCGGAAACCCCGCGCCGTCGCAAACCGATGATCCTGCTGGACAACATCTTACGTTACTGCCTTGACGACATTTTCAAAGGGTTCTTTGACTACGACGCACTGAACGCCTATTCGATGAAAATGACCCGTGACGCCGAATACGATTTGGTGCATGAGATGGAATCGAGCCTGATGGAGCTGATGTCATCCAGCCTGAAACAGCGTCTGACCGCAGAACCTGTACGTTTTGTCTATCAGCGAGACATGCCCAATGCGCTGGTCGAAGTACTGCGTGAAAAACTGACAATTTCTCGCTATGACTCGATTGTTCCCGGCGGGCGTTATCATAACTTCAAAGACTTTATTAACTTCCCTAACGTTGGCAAAGCTAACCTGGTGAACAAACCGCTGCCGCGTCTGCGCCATATCTGGTTCGACAACGAGAAGTTTCGTAACGGCTTTGACGCCGTTCGTGAACGCGACGTGCTGCTGTATTACCCCTATCACACCTTTGAGCACGTTCTTGAACTGCTGCGCCAGGCCTCTTTCGACCCGAGCGTGCTGGCTATAAAGATCAACATCTACCGTGTGGCAAAAGATTCACGCATTATTGATTCAATGATCCATGCCGCGCACAACGGTAAGAAAGTTACCGTTGTGGTGGAATTGCAGGCCCGCTTCGATGAAGAAGCCAACATCCATTGGGCCAAGCGTCTAACCGAAGCAGGCGTTCACGTCATCTTCTCCGCGCCAGGCCTGAAAATTCACGCCAAACTGTTCCTTATCTCGCGTAAAGAAGGTGATGAAGTCGTGCGCTATGCGCATATCGGGACGGGGAACTTCAACGAAAAAACGGCACGCCTGTATACCGACTACTCGTTGCTGACCGCCGATTCGCGCATTACCAACGAAGTGCGTCGGGTGTTTAACTTCATCGAGAATCCGTATCGCCCGGTGACGTTCGATTATCTGCTGGTTTCCCCGCAGAACTCACGCCGTCTGCTGTACGCGATGATCGACAAAGAAATCGCCAACGCGCAACAAGGACAGCCTTCCGGCATTACGCTAAAACTGAATAACCTGGTCGATAAAGGTCTGGTTGACCGCCTCTATGCGGCCTCAAGTTCAGGCGTACCAGTCAATTTGTTGATTCGCGGAATGTGCTCGCTCATCCCGAATCTGGAAGGTATTAGCGACAATATTCGCGTTATCAGCATCGTTGACCGCTACCTTGAACACGACCGGGTTTATATTTTCGAGAACGGGGGTGACAAGCAGGTGTATCTCTCCTCCGCTGACTGGATGACAAGAAACATCGACTATCGTATCGAAGTTGCCACACCGCTTCTTGACCCGCACCTTAAGCAACGCGTGCTGGATATTATCGATATCCTGTTCAGCGACACGGTGAAAGCCCGCTTTATTGATAAAGAACTGAGTAATCGCTACGTACCGCGCGGAAACCGCCGTAAGGTTCAGTCACAATTGGCGATTTACGATTACATCAAATCACTCGAGCAACCTGACTAAAGATATGCCAATACACGACAAGACTCCACGACCGCAGGAATTTGCTGCGGTCGACCTTGGTTCAAACAGTTTCCATATGGTCATTGCCCGCGTGGTTGATGGCGCAATGCAAATTATTGGGCGACTGAAACAACGCGTACATCTGGCGGATGGCCTCGGCGAAGATAACAAGCTGAGCGAAGAGGCCATGGAGCGCGGGCTAAGCTGTTTATCACTGTTCGCCGAACGTTTGCAGGGTTTTCCTCCATCAAGCGTATGTATCGTGGGAACCCATACTTTGCGTCAGGCACTGAATGCGACTGATTTTCTCAAGCGAGCGGAAAAAGTCATCCCCTACCCAATTGAGATTATTTCCGGCAACGAAGAAGCCCGATTGATCTTTATGGGCGTTGAACATACGCAGCCGGAAAAAGGTCGCAAGCTGGTTATCGATATCGGCGGCGGCTCAACCGAATTAGTGATCGGCGAGGATTTCGAGCCTAAACTGGTCGAAAGCCGCCGCATGGGCTGCGTCAGTTTTGCTCAGATGTATTTCCCAGGCGGTGTAATTAACCGTGAAAATTTCCAGCGTGCCCGCATGGCGGCTGCGCAAAAGCTCGAAACCTTAACCTGGCAGTTTCGCATTCAGGGCTGGAACGTTGCGCTGGGCGCATCGGGCACCATTAAAGCAGCCCATGAAGTGCTGCTGGAGATGGGTGAAAAAGACGGTTTTATCACCCCCGAACGTCTGGACAAGCTGACATCTGAAGTGCTGAAGCACGCGTCATTTGATGCGCTCAGCTTGCCGGGGTTGTCAGAAGAAAGAAAAGCAGTGTTTGTACCCGGACTCGCGATTCTGTGCGGCGTTTTTGACGCGTTAGCTATTCGCGAACTTCGCCTTTCTGATGGTGCGTTACGTGAAGGCGTGCTGTACGAGATGGAAGGCCGTTTTCGCCACCAGGACGTTCGTAGCCGTACCGCCAGCAGCCTGGCAAACCAGTACAACATTGACAGCGAACAGGCCCGGCGCGTACTGGAAACGACGATGCAAATGTACGACCAGTGGCATACGCAGCAGCCAAAGCTGGCCAATCCCCAACTGGAAGCGTTACTGCGTTGGGCAGCAATGCTGCATGAGGTTGGGCTGAACATCAACCACAGCGGTCTGCATCGCCACTCTGCGTATATCTTACAAAACAGCGATCTACCTGGTTTCAATCAGGAACAACAGCTGATGATGGCAACATTAGTTCGTTATCATCGCAAAGCGATTAAGCTCGACGACTTGCCCCGCTTTACGCTGTTTAAGAAGAAACAGTTTCTGCCGTTAATTCAGCTGCTGCGCCTGGGCGTGCTGTTGAATAATCAGCGTCAGGCGACCACCACACCGCCGACTTTGACCCTGATTACCGACGACAGCCACTGGACCTTACGCTTCCCGCATGACTGGTTTAGCCAAAATGCGCTGGTGCTGCTCGATCTGGAGAAAGAGCAGCAATACTGGGAAGCCGTAACAGGCTGGCGACTCAAAATTGAAGAAGAGAGCTCACCCGATATCGCCGCATAAGATCTCAGCAGGTGTCAGTTCATCTGGCACCTGCTTTTCCAGAGTTTCACTCAACGGCAGTGGCTTACCAATCAGATACCCCTGCATGTAATCAATCCCCAGCGAAATCACCGCACTGCGTATTTCCTCGCTTTCGACGTACTCCGCAACCACCAGCATTCTTTTCATCCGCGCCAGATGGCAAATAGAGGCCACGATTTGGTAGTCGAGGCTGTTCGAAACAATATTGCGAATAAAGCTACCGTCAATTTTCAGGATATCGGCATTCACATTTTTCAGCCGCGCATAGCTGGCATATCCAGTACCAAAATCATCAATCGCAATCTGACAGCCCAGTGATTGCAGCTGCAGCAACGTTGCCTGTGCCTGTTCCGCATTGGTCAAGGCATTGCTTTCCGTCACTTCAAAGATAAGTTGCCATGCTTCAACCTTGTACTTATTCAGTAACTGATTGATGTCATTAGGAAGTCGCGCGCGACATACTGAGGTGGGTGATAAGTTGATAGCAAACCGGTGGGCGGGCATTTTTTCCCGATTCTGCGCCATAAATTTCAGCGTATTTTCAATCACCCACAGATCGATACGGGAGGACAAACCAAACTCATGGGCTACCGGCAAGAAGCTATCAGGGGCGATAGTTTCACCGTCATCCCCCTCAAGCCGCAGCAGGATTTCGTGATAAACGTCGCCACGTACGCCAAAAATCGGCTGCGCCTTCAGGAAAAAGCGATTGTTCTCCAGCGCCTGCTGAATACGGTTCATCATCGCAACTTTATCTTTCAGGTCACGTTGCAGGTGCATCACACCACGCCGCTGCAAATTCTCTGGTGAATTGGTTGCCAGCGATAATTCGGCAATGGTACTTAACTCTCCCAGCAACAAATAGATATGGTTAACAGGAGAACGGACATAGCAAAAGCTGATCCCAACCTGCGGTTGCAAAGGCATACCGTCCCAGACAAAACGAAACTGCTTGATATGCCTGTCCAGTGCTTCAATGCGTTCCTGGTGTAGCTCAGTGTTAAAACGCAGGATTAGATCATTACCCGATAATTGATAGACATGCTCATCCTGTTCAAGCAACGGTGTTATCCACTGAGCCAGTTTTTGCTTGTACTGGATACGCAGCATAATGCCGTAATTTTTCACCAGCAGCTCCATGCCCGGAACCCCCAAAAAGCAAAGCACTGACCATGGCGAGTTTTTCAAATCCCGGTTCAAAGCGCGCAAATTCGGAATATGTACCATAGGGTCAAAGAAGGCCAGACGATGGTTGCGCCGGGTAACAAACCGTTGACGTGTTGCCAGTACAGCAATGAAATTCACAATGAAAGAAAAAACCAGATAACTTGATGAGGTAATGGCAAGCTGCGTATCGTAACCCGAATACCATGGCATATAGCGCTGATAATAATGAATTGCGGTAATAAGTACGACCGCCCATATCAACGAAATAAATTTATAACCGTAACGCATTGCCCCCCACAGCATGACAGGCAGTAACAGTGACAGTGTATAATTCGTGCTGAATATTGAGCTTTGTTCATTTAGCGGCATACACAGCATCGCCATAAGCACGGTCAATATAATCAACCAGACCGCAAACTCTGTTTTAGTCACTTTCGTATCAAACTGCTGCTTTAACTGAGAAAAATAGCCTCTCAGATGCAAGGGGTTGCGAATTGTTCGAATGATGAAATAACACAGCGGCACACCTACAAGATTCCCCGCGAGTATGGACTGATAGTTGATTAATGTGCCTGTATTGAAAGGCATAACGCCCACCATGCCAGATTTGCTTTCATAAACACCCACAAATGCGGCAAACTGGAAGAGTATCAGAAACAGCGTAGCCGGGCAGAAGACCTGCCAGAACATACGCTGAAAAAGCAGGTGAGAGTCGCCGTGGGAAACATTGTTTCGTCGGGGAGAAAATACTTTATATCCTCCCCAGCTAAGCACGATCGTAACTATAAAGTGCGAAATTATTGAAAGTGTTTCAAATAACCCGACCTGCGGATATTTGTACCAGATAATGGAAATGATAATTCCTGGCAATGCCGCCCAGCCAAAAAAAAGCATCAGGCTAATCATCAGCGCTAAAGGCAGATAGAAAAGAATTACGGTCCCCGTACTAATATGGGCGTAGGTAGTAGCAGTGCTCAATACAGGCAACAACAAAGAAGGTAAGATGAGAGGTAATGCCCACCATCTGTCTCTAATACCAATATAATTTTTATTGAGTTTCATAGATGCTCAGTAGAATCCCGCACATCCTGTAGGGGGTATTCAGACAGGCATCCCACCTGACCTTAAAACGATAGAATAAAATACATCACAATGATTCATCGATTTTAGTTGTCAACAAAGTGTGATGTTTGATACATATCAAAAAAAATAGCCCTCATTCATCAATTATTACTCTTTTCATTATTTTTTATCGTTAATACATTATTCATGCAAATAATAATATTAATTTCCATAACATAAGAAGATAAAACAACTGAAGCAATTTTACATAAGGAAGAATTGACCATTCCCTCCCAATGTGCCTTAATGTGAGTATCGCCCTCAGTTGGGTACACTACAAGGAACCTTTTGTGAGCCAGGTTACCAGCCTACGCAAACGACACCGATTTAACAGTCGCATGATCCGGATCGTACTGCTTATCAGCTTTCTCTTCTTCTTCGGACGCTTCGTCTACTCCGCCATTGGTGCGTGGCATCACCACCAGGACAAAAAAGAATCTCAGCAGATCACTCAGCCGCAACAGACATCTCCTGCACAAACCGACGTACATTGATCGCTCGCGCCTGTGATATCCCAGCATTAAGATTCCTTACCGGATGGCTAATCGCCTGGCATTTAACCATCCGGTAAGGGATTTGAGTGATGAAACTTAACACACGTCCCCTACCACTCTCGCTGAATTATCGGATAATCGGCCGTATTTTTCGCACAAATACACAATCTTTTCATCCCACTTCACCGCACCATTCGCGCTGATTTTTTTACGTTCCGGTTTAACGAACATAAAAAAGACAAACAGTGCTCAAATAAATGCTAATTAATATCATCAGCAAATATCACTGACGAAAATATTTATATTTCGCATGAAATTAAATAGTTATTTGAATTGTTATCATTTTAAATGAAATAGGGTAATACCATGAGTGGTTTTTTATTATTCCCGAAAATAAGAAGCGGTCTTGAGTGGATCGCCGGGCACAGCGATGCAGTCATTCAATTCGGCTGGAATATCGTTGCCGCCGTGATCTTATTGTTTGTCGGTAAATTTATCGCTCGCCTGCTCTCTCGTGGGCTGGAAAAGTTACTGCTTAAACGTAAAGTCGACAGAACCATCATTCAGTTCTTCACCGCGCTGGTACGTTACATCACCCTCGCTTTTTTCGTCGTCGCTGCGTTGGGCCGCATCGGTATTGAAACATCCTCCATTATTGCCGTCATCGGTGCCGCCGGACTCGCTATTGGCCTCGCGCTACAAGGCTCGCTTTCCAACTTTGCCGCTGGTGTATTACTGGTTTCTCTGCGGCCCTTTCGCGCCGGGGAAGTGGTACAGATTGGTGCAGTCACCGGAACAGTGGAAAAGGTGCACATTTTCTCCACCACCCTGCTCACCGCCGACAGCAAAGAAGTGGTGATTCCAAATGGTAAGATCATCGCTGACAACATCATTAACTATTCCCGTCACCCTTTTCGCCGTATCGATCTGGTAATTGGCGTGGGTTATCAGAGTCGGATTGCAGAGGTTAAGCAAGTTATTAATCACATTATCGAGCAGGACAGCCGTATCGATAAGCAACGTGGGGTAACCGTTCGCCTGGGCGAACTGGGCGCTTCAGCGTTAAATTTTTACGTGCGCGTATGGGTGCCCAACATCGAGTACTGGAACACCTATTACGATCTGCTGGAAAACATTAAAGAGGCGCTGGACGCCAACCATATCGACCTACCCTATCCGCAGATGGATATTCGCGTTGAGAATGTCACATCTCCGCAGCAGCCTCAGCTTCAACTAGTTGATTAATCCATTGCTTTCTCTATTTAAGTAGAGAAAGCATTGACACAACAATTGGATTGAATCAAATACCACCCACCATTTCCGCCCATTCACCCTCGATCATAAAACACATCTATAAAATACACGGGGCGCATTTACACCTTCAAAAATAGACATAATTAAAATCATATATCACATTGTGATATAACAAAAAAATAGCCTTAAATTGATAAAAACCGATAGGTTTACTTTTATTAACTGGCAAGATTAAATGCATTGCTTTTTCGATGTGATTAACAAGGAACAGTAATGAACTTTAAAAAATGCGCCCTACCTTTAGCCCTCATTGCCTGCTTCTCTATTGCTGGCTGCCAATCTAATGCTGACGAACATGCGGCTGATGTTTATCAAACCGACCAGCTTAACTCAAAGCAAGAGACAAAAACGGTCAACATCATCTCGGTTTTACCCGCAAAAGTGGCAGTAGACAATACGGCAAATAAACGCGCAGCACAGGCTACTGGCGCTATTCTTGGCGCAGTCGCAGGTGGTGTCATCGGCCATAATGTAGGATCGCGTAGTAATACCAACACTACGACTGGTGCCGTTGTCGGAGGTACCGCTGGTGCTGCGGCAGGCTCAATGGTCAATGATAAAACGTTAGTTGAAGGCGTATCTTTAACCTATAAAGAAGGTACGAAGGTTTACACTTCAACGCAGGTAGGTAAGGCTTGTCAGTTTAGTACCGGTCTGGCAGTCGTAATATCTACCAGCTACAACGAGACTCGAATTCAGCCAAACGCTAAATGCCCTGAAAAAAGTTAATTATCAGGGGTAATCATGAAAAAAATCATTCTGGTTACTTTTTTATCCACGTTAAGCAGCACCGTTTATTCATCTTCTTTGCAGGATCAGCTTTCGGCAGTCGCTCAGGCTGAACAGCAAGGGGCTAACGAGGAAAAAAAACAGCACGATGACTGGGTAGCTGAGCGCAATAAGCAGATCCAGCAAGATAAACAGCGACGCGCTAATGCCCAGGCAGCCGCCAATAAAAAAGCCGCGGCCGCTGCCGCTGAAAGGCAAGCCCGACAGGATAAGCGCGACACCGAAGCCTTGCAGGATAAGAAAAGAGATCAGGGTTATGAAGATGAACTTCGCAGTCTGGAAATTCAGAAGCAGAAACTGGCTCTGGCTAAGGAAGAAGCGCGGGTCAAAAGGGAAAACGAATTTATCGATCAGGAATTGAAAAACAAGGCTGCGCAAACCGACGTGACACAGTCTGAAGCTGATGCCAACAGAAACATTTCTGAAGGCGGACGCGATCTCATGAAGAGTGAAGGTAAAGCTCGCGAAGATAAAGCTGATAGTTGGTTTAACTGATTTTTACCTTAACCGCTCTTGCCTAAACAAAAGCCCTCTGTCATATAGAGGGCTTTTAGTATTTACCAATTCAAATTAAGGTAGAATATGGCGCGATTATTCCCACTCAATCGTAGCCGGTGGCTTACCGCTGATGTCATATACGACACGGGAAATACCGTTCACTTCGTTGATAATGCGGTTGGATACGCGGCCTAAGAAGTCATACGGCAGGTGTGCCCAGTGCGCGGTCATAAAGTCGATGGTTTCTACCGCACGCAGGGAAACAACCCAGTCGTACTTGCGGCCATCGCCCATCACACCAACGGAACGAACCGGCAGGAACACGGTGAACGCCTGGCTTACCTTGTTGTACAGGTCAGCTTTGTGCAGCTCTTCAATGAAGATAGCATCCGCGCGACGCAGCAGGTCACAGTACTCTTTCTTCACTTCGCCAAGCACACGTACACCCAGCCCCGGTCCCGGGAACGGGTGACGGTACAGCATGTCGTACGGCAGGCCCAGCTCCAGACCAATCTTACGCACTTCGTCTTTGAACAGCTCACGCAGCGGCTCAACCAGACCCATCTTCATCTCTTTCGGCAAACCGCCCACGTTGTGGTGAGATTTGATAACGTGCGCTTTACCCGTGGCAGATGCCGCGGATTCGATCACGTCCGGGTAGATGGTGCCCTGCGCCAGCCACTTAACGTCTTCCAGCTTCAGCGCTTCTTCATCGAATACTTCCACGAATACGCGGCCGATGATTTTACGTTTAGCTTCTGGGTCGTTCTCGCCTTTCAGCGCGTCCAGGAAACGCTGCTCGCCTTCCACGTGAATGATGTTCAGGCCAAAGTGGTCGCCGAACATATCCATCACCTGCTGAGCTTCGTTGAGACGCAGCAGACCGTTGTCAACGAACACGCAGGTCAGGTTTTTGCCGATAGCACGGTGCAGCAGCATCGCGGTGACGGAGGAGTCAACGCCGCCGGACAGGCCGAGGATAACTTTATCATTGCCAACCTGCTCACGAATGCGGGCAACGGCGTCATCGATAATTTTTGCCGGCGTCCACAGCGCTTCACACTGGCAGATGTCGCGCACAAAACGCTCCAGCATGCGCATACCCTGACGGGTGTGGGTAACTTCCGGGTGGAACTGCACGCCGTAGAAGCGTTTTTCTTCGTGCGCCATGATAGCGAACGGGCAGCTGTCGGTGCTGGCAACGGTCACGAAACCTTCCGGAATGGCGGTCACTTTGTCGCCATGGCTCATCCACACGTCCAGCAACGGTTTGCCGTCTGCGGTCAGGGAGTCTTCAATACCGCGGACAAGCGCGCTGTCGGTCTGAACTTCAACCTGCGCATAGCCGAATTCACGTTCGTTAGAACCTTCAACATGACCACCGAGCTGCATTGCCATGGTCTGCATGCCGTAGCACACGCCGAACACCGGCACGCCCGCATTGAAAACGTATTCCGGCGCACGCGGGCTGTTTTCTTCGGTGGTACTTTCCGGACCACCAGAAAGAATGATACCGCTTGGGTTGAATTCGCGAATTTGTGCTTCCGTAACATCCCATGCCCACAGTTCACAGTAGACGCCCAGTTCACGTACGCGACGTGCAACCAGTTGAGTGTACTGCGAGCCGAAATCGAGGATGAGAATGCGATGTTTATGAATATTGTCTGTCATTGACGCTAATTCCGAGGCAAGTGAAACAAATTCGCCCGGCATATAGCCGGGCGCGGAAACTTATCAGGAGCCCATGCGGTAGTTAGGGGACTCTTTGGTGATGGTCACATCGTGAACGTGACTTTCCTGAATACCCGCACCGCTGATGCGTACAAACTCTGCTTTCGTTCGCAGCGCGTCGATAGTACCACAGCCGGTCAGACCCATACAGGAGCGCAGGCCGCCCATCTGCTGGTGAATGATCTCTTTCAGGCGACCTTTATAGGCAACGCGACCTTCGATACCTTCCGGGACCAGTTTGTCAGCGGCGTTATCGCTCTGGAAGTAACGGTCAGAAGACCCTTTGGACATCGCGCCCAGAGAACCCATACCGCGGTAAGATTTGTAAGAACGGCCCTGGTACAGTTCGATTTCGCCCGGGGATTCTTCAGTACCCGCCAGCATGGAGCCAACCATCACTGCGGCAGCACCAGCAGCAATCGCTTTAGCGATGTCGCCGGAGAAACGAATACCGCCGTCGGCGATAACCGGAATACCGGTGCCTTCCAGCGCTTCAACGGCATCAGAAACGGCAGTGATCTGCGGAACACCGACGCCGGTCACGATACGGGTGGTACAGATGGAGCCAGGGCCGATACCCACTTTAACAGCGCTGCAGCCGGCTTCAGCCAGTGCGCGAGCACCTGCGCCCGTAGCAACGTTACCGCCGATGATCTGCAGGTCAGGATATTTAGCGCGAGTTTCACGGATACGCTGCAGAACGCCTTCAGAGTGGCCGTGAGAGGAGTCAATCAGCAGTACGTCAACGCCAGCGGCAACCAGCGCATCAACACGGTCTTCGTTACCTGCGCCAGCGCCTACCGCTGCACCAACGCGCAGACGACCATGCTCGTCTTTACAGGCGTTAGGTTTACGTTCTGCTTTCTGGAAATCTTTAACGGTGATCATACCGAGCAGATGGAAGCTGTCATCAACAACCAGCGCTTTCTCAACGCGTTTTTCGTGCATTTTGGCAAAAACAACATCACGCGCTTCGCCTTCACGAACGGTCACCAGACGCTCTTTTGGCGTCATATATACGCTAACCGGCTGGTTCAGGTCAGTCACAAAACGCACGTCACGGCCGGTGATGATGCCGACCAGTTCGTTATCTTCAGTCACTACCGGGTAGCCAGCAAAACCGTTACGCTCGGTCAGTTCTTTCACTTCGCGCAGAGTAGTGGTTGGCAGTACGGTCTGAGGGTCAGTTACCACGCCAGATTCGTGTTTCTTCACGCGGCGAACTTCTTCAGCCTGGCGCTCGATGGACATGTTTTTGTGGATAAAACCGATGCCGCCTTCCTGGGCCAGGGCAATTGCCAGGCGCGCTTCCGTCACGGTGTCCATTGCTGCGGAGAGCATAGGAATGTTCAGGCGAATGGTTTTCGTCAACTGGGTGCTGAGGTCAGCAGTATTCGGCAGAACGGTAGAATGAGCGGGAACGAGGAGGACGTCGTCAAACGTCAGGGCTTCTTTTGCGATACGTAGCATGGGCAATATCTCACCTGGGAGGTTATTAAATATTGCCGCGGCATTATACAGAGCGTAACCGATTGCATCCACACTTTTTTGCAAAAAAACCTTGCGCTCCTCTGTGAGCATGTTACTTTCGACTGAATAACTTGCTGATTTAGAATTTGATCCCGCTCACATGTTATCCTCTCAGACCACCTCAATTTTTACCGTAAGCCGCCTAAATCAGACGGTTCGTTTGCTGCTTGAGCAGGAAATGGGACAAGTTTGGATCAGCGGTGAAATCTCGAATTTCACTCAGCCGTCCTCCGGTCACTGGTATTTCACGCTCAAAGATGACACCGCCCAGGTACGCTGCGCGATGTTTCGCAACAGCAATCGACGGGTAACGTTCCGCCCACAGCACGGTCAGCAGGTCCTGGTACGCGCCAACATTACGTTGTACGAACCGCGTGGCGACTACCAGATAATTGTTGAGAGCATGCAGCCAGCTGGTGAAGGCTTGTTGCAGCAAAAATATGAGCAACTCAAAGCCAAACTGCAGGCTGAGGGGCTATTCGATCAGCAGTTCAAAAAATCACTACCCTCTCCGGCTCACTGCGTTGGGGTCATTACCTCGAAAACCGGGGCTGCGCTGCACGACATTCTCCACGTGCTGAAGCGTCGTGACCCATCCCTGCCCGTTATTATCTACCCGACCGCTGTCCAGGGCGACGATGCGCCAGGACAGATCGTTCGCGCCATTGAGCTGGCGAACGCGCGGAGCGAGTGCGATGTGCTTATCGTTGGGCGCGGCGGCGGTTCTCTGGAAGATTTGTGGAGTTTTAACGACGAACGCGTAGCGCGGGCAATCTTTGCCAGCTGCATTCCGGTAGTAAGCGCCGTCGGCCACGAAACAGATGTCACGATTGCCGATTTTATTGCAGATTTACGGGCGCCTACGCCATCAGCTGCGGCGGAAATTGTCAGCCGCAATCAACTGGAACTGCTGCGTCAAATTCAGCATGGCCAGCAGCGTCTGGAGATGGCGATGGACTACTACATCGCCAACCGTACTCGTCGCTTTACCCAGCTTCATCACCGTTTGCAACAGCAACATCCGCAACTGCGTCTGGCCCGTCAGCAGACCGTGCTGGAGCGGCTACGTCAGCGGATGAATTTCGCTCTTGAGAATAAAATTAAGCAGGCCAATCAGCGCCAACAGCGAGTAAATCAACGCCTGAGCCAGCAAAACCCACAGTCGCGCATTTATCGGGCGCAAACCCGTATTCAGCAACTGGAGTACCGTCTGGCAGAGAATATCCGCGCGCGTTTAAGCGCACAGCGAGAACGCTTCGGTAATGTGGTGACGCATCTTGAAGCGGTGAGTCCTCTCTCGACGCTCGCTCGTGGTTATAGCGTCACTACCGCGACGGACGGCAAAGTGCTGAAGCAGACCAAACAGGTAAAAACCGGTGATGTGCTCACTACCCGCCTGTCAGACGGTTGGGTAGAGAGCGAAGTGAAAGGCGTAACGGCGGCAAAGAAAACGCGGAAGAAAAAGTCAGATTAAACCGGCACAAATTCCACACGTTTCTTCGAAATCAGACCATGGCCATTCTGACAGAAGTAATCCACCGCTCCGCAGGCTTTTAACACCTGGAGCGGCTGATGGCACTCCGGACAGCGCGCTTCTAACGGAATATCTTTTTTACAGTTTTCACAGTGTGCCACACCGTTTTGTGGTTCCAGTTCTGCGTGACAATCCGGGCAGGTCATCGACATGGTGACTCCTTTAAATGGCGTTCAATTCTGCGCTAATTTTACCATGATACGCTTAGTGTGAACCACGCAACTGTTGCTGTAGGATCAGTAATCGTTCGACCTCCTCCAGCCTGCGCTGCGTCGTGCGACTCACCTCCTGCGGGCTGCGCTCAAACAGACTTTGCGCCCCCAGAATATGTTCCGCCAGACAATGGGCATAAATCGTACCTGGCAGACACCAGCGTTGCACAACATCACCGTCAATCAATTCGAGCACATCGTCGGCACCCCGTCGGTCGTAGCTGATGATACGCCCATCACGCAGATAAAGGCGCAGACCTTTTTGTCCGCCAGCGGGCCCCGCGTATTTATTCAGCCAGATATCCAGCGGTACACCGCTAATCAGCCCTTGCAGATGCGCCTCTCCTTCAGGCGTGGTCAGGTCACCCTGGATAATGTTATGTCCAAGACGGTCTTTAGCGCTCTTCACCTGCAGGGTCATGCTGTCATTACCACCCAGGTAACGCACCGTTTCACGCAGCATGGCCAGTACGTGTGCGCCAATGTCCAGAATCACACCGTCCGGGTGGCGAAGCTCACGCGTATCTGGCTCACCAGTGGCAAAGTTGAGCGCGATCGGCTCTCCTGTAGCGTTAAATCCGCTCGGCTCCTGCAAAAAACCGTCGATTTTAACAACGTCTGAAAAGTGAGAGACAAGTGCCTGTTGTGGGTTATCGCCCTGCCACTGCGTACCGAGTTTTCCCAATGCCAGCTCCATTCGCCATTGCGCGCCATCCAGTGGTCGAGCGCCAGCACACGGTCGGCAGCGTCGGGTTGCTCCAGCAGCGTTTTCAGTTTTTCAATTTGGGAAAGCGTGGCAACAATCGGTTTTTCAACCACGATTCGTGCGATGGGAGCGGCCAGCGCCTGTTCAAGCACATCGAGATGATGCAGGGATGCGGTGGTGATAAACAGGGTATCAAGCGGTGTTGCAAGAAGTTCAGCGAGCGATGCACAGCGTGTCACACCAGCGGGCTGTTTTGCGGGTTGCACGTCAAATCCCACACAGCACAGGGAATCACCGTAAAGTTTACGCAATGCGGGCAAGTATGCCGTTTCAACGACTGCGCCAAGCCCAACAAACCCTAACAGCATGTTCTCACCTCGTAAATGAATTGGCCGGGACATCACGTCTGCCCCGGCACAATCGAGGTGTTATCAGGCGCTAGTAGCCGGTTTAGTTTGCGTATTCTCCAGCATGCGACGGATCGGCACAATGAGGACGATCAGTACCGCGGCGCAGATAAGCAATGCAATCGAGCAGCGAGCGAAGAGATCCGGCAGCATATCCAGTTGGTCGGCCTTCACATGACCACCAATCAGACCTGCGGCCAGGTTACCCAGCGCGCTGGCGCAGAACCACAGGCCCATCATCTGCCCGCGCATTCTTTCCGGGGCCAGCAGCGTCATGGTCGCCAGACCGATCGGGCTCAGGCACAGCTCACCAAGTGTCAGCATCAGGATACTACCCACCAGCCAGAATGGGGAAACACCTGCACCACCGTTACTGAGAACGTTTTGCGCTGCCAGCATCATCAGACCAAAGCCTGCAGCGGCACAGAGAATACCGATAACGAACTTGGTGATGCTGCTCGGACGAATGTTCATGCTCGCCAGTTTCGGCCACGCCCAGCTGAATACTGGTGCCAGCAGAATGATAAACAGCGCGTTTATCGACTGGAACCAGACCGCCGGGATTTCAAAATCGCCGATCATACGGTTAGTGTAGTCGTTAGCGAACAGGTTGAACGAGGTTGGCTTCTGCTCAAACGCAGACCAGAAGAACGCGGCGGAAACCAGCAGGATAAAGCAGACCAGCAGTCTGGCGCGCTCTTTGCGATTCAGACCAGCAAAGACAAACAGGTAGATAAAATAGAGCGCGACAGAGGCGGCAATCACATACACCAGCATACTGGCAACCGCGACCGGATTTATCACAATCACGCCCTGCGCAATCAGCGTAACGATAACGGCTACGCCGACGGCCAGCGCCAGCAGCCACGCGCCCACACCGTTACGTTTCACTACCGGGCTGTTCCAGGTTGAGTCCAGACCCACTTCGCTGTCATAACGTTTCATCGATGGAACGGCAAACACGCGGAAGATGATCAACGCCACCAGCATCCCGATACCACCGATGCCAAAGCCCCAGTGCCAACCGTGGGATTTAATCAGCCAGCCGGAGATCAGCGGCGCGATAAACGACCCCATATTGATGCCCATATAGAACAGCGAGAAACCGCCGTCGCGACGCGCATCGCCTTTTTTATACAGCGTGCCAACCATCACTGAGATACAGGTCTTAAACAGACCGGAACCAAGCACGATGAACATCAGGCCGATAAAGAACAGGTTGTTACCCATAATGGCCGAGAGCGCAATCGACAGGTGACCGAGGGCAATCAGAATGGAACCGTACCACACCGCTTTCTGTTGGCCGAGCCAGTTATCTGCCAGCCAGCCACCCGGCAGCGCAGCGAGGTACATCGTACCGGCAAAGATCCCTACAATCGCCGAGGCGTTTTCACGCGCCAGCCCCATACCGCCGTCATAAACGGTAGCAGCCATAAACAGGATCAGTAACGGGCGAATGCCATAAAACGAAAAACGCTCCCACATCTCTGTGAAGAACAGCGAGCCGAGCGGATAAGGATGGCCGAAGAAAGTTCGGCTTTCTTTTTGATTAACAGAGGATTGCATAATTCTCCCGAAAGTTATGTGTCGTGCGTGTAAACACCGCGATGTACGCCAGCCAGTTACGTATCTGACCGATTTTTTACATGCGGCGAAAAATTATTTAACCATTTGATAACCTGAGGCTAGTTTTGTCTAGTACCAGCCCCCGGACTTTAAGATGAAAACTCGACAAATGTCTACTTTCTTAGATTTAAACTTGGTAAAAAACGAATAGTGATTGACATCGCACAGGCTGAGGTTGGCGTTGGAATAACGAAAAAAAACCCGCGACAAGCGCGGGTTTTCATCTGCATCAGCAACGATTACTTGCTTTTTTTGATGTGCTTAATCAAGCGCTTACGCTTACGCATCTGAGTCGGCGTCAATGTATTACGTTTGTTCGCAAACGGGTTCTCCCCTTCTTTGAACTGAATACGGATCGGCGTCCCCATCACGTCCAAAGACTTGCGGAAATAGTTCATCAGATAGCGCTTGTAGGAATCCGGCAGGTCTTTGACCTGGTTGCCGTGAATCACCACGATTGGCGGGTTATAACCACCAGCGTGGGCATATTTCAGCTTCACGCGACGACCACGCACCAGCGGTGGTTGATGATCTTCTACTGCCATAGTCATGATGCGCGTCAGCATCGCGGTGCTCACGCGACGGGTGGAGCTGTCATACGCTTCGCGGACCGATTCAAACAGATTACCCACACCGCTGCCGTGCAGCGCAGAGATAAAGTGTACGCGCGCAAAATCAATAAAGCCCAGACGGAAGTCCAGCGTCTCTTTGACCTGCTCTTTTACTTCCTGCGTCAGGCCATCCCACTTGTTCACAACGATAACAAGTGAGCGCCCACTATTGAGGATAAAGCCCAGCAGCGACAGGTCCTGATCGGAAATCCCTTCGCGCGCGTCAATCACCAGCATCACCACGTTGGCATCTTCAATCGCCTGCAACGTTTTGATCACTGAGAATTTTTCTACCGCTTCGGTAATTTTGCCGCGCTTACGCACGCCCGCGGTATCGATAAGCACATATTCGCGCTCATCGCGCTGCATCGGAATATAAATACTGTCACGCGTGGTTCCCGGCATGTCGTAAACCACTACGCGGTCTTCGCCGAGAATACGGTTAGTAAGTGTGGACTTACCTACGTTCGGACGGCCGACAATTGCCAGTTTGATCGGCAAATCCTGCGGGTTGAAATCGTCTTCAGGCTCTTCTTCGCCGTTTTCTTTGGCTTCCAGTTGCGCCCAGTATTCTGCGTCTTCATCCACTTCTTCCTGAGGAGCGACATCATCCATCCACGGCAGCAGAACATGCTCCAGCAGGCTAAGGACGCCACGACCATGCGATGCCGCGATCGGATAAATTTCACCCAGACCCAGCGAGTAGAAATCAACAACAGCCTGATCAGGATCGAGTCCGTCAGTTTTGTTAGCGACCAGGAACGTCGGTTTCTGGCGCGAGCGCAGATGTTTCGCAATAGCTTCATCCGCTGGCATCAGGCCAGCACGCGCGTCCACCATGAACAGCACAACGTCTGCTTCTTCGATAGCCAGCAGCGACTGTTCCGCCATACGGGTTTCCACACCGTCTTCGGTGCCATCAATACCGCCGGTATCAATACAGATAAACTCGCGGCCTTCAATTTCCGCACGACCGTACTTACGGTCACGAGTCAGACCCGGGAAATCCGCAACCAGCGCATCTCGGGTGCGAGTTAGACGGTTAAATAACGTGGATTTGCCAACGTTAGGGCGCCCGACAAGCGCGACCACAGGTACCATGTTTAAAGCCTCATTTAAAAAATCATCAGACAACGGGCACATTTTTTGCTCCGTTGTTAAAAACAGTAAAACGGCCCCTGCACCAGGAGCCGTTTTTCAAAGCGAGCGGCCGGGACGATTAACGCGTAATAGAGTACAGCGTACCGTCTTTCGCCTGGATCAGCAGTTTACCATCAGCAGAGACCGGCTCGGTCAGGAAACCTGAGCTGTCGACTTTCTGCTGGGCAACAAAACGACCATCGTCAACGTTAATCCAGTGCAGGTAGCCTTCGCTATCACCGACGACCAGATTGCCATTATACAATACCGGGGACGTCAGCAGACGGTGCAGCAGATCGCTTTGCGTCCACAGCGTCACGCCGCCATCGGTGGTCAGCGCCAGTACGCGGTCATTCTGGTCAACCAGGTAGATACGGTTACCGTCGACGATGAAATCATTCACCGAGCCTAGTTCGCGTTTCCACATAATTTGACCGCTGCGCAGATCCAGCGCCGTCAGGTTACCATTATAAGCCAGCGCGTAAACAACGCCATTGACGATAACCGGCGTGGTATCAACGTCGCTCAGACGATCGATTTCCGTTGGGCCTGTCGCCTGAGAGATACGCTGCTGCCAAATCATCTGGCCCTGCTGCATCAGCACGGCGCTCACGCGACCGTTATCACCGCCGACAATAGCTGCGCCAAAGGCAGTTGCCGGAGCGGATTCACCACGCAGAGACAGGGAAGGCATGTCGAGGTTAACGGTCCATTTGATGGCGCCATCAGCTTCGTTTAATGCCTGCAACTGGCCGTTGCTGGTGTGGATCAGTACTACGCCATCGCTCACAACAGGACGAGACAGCGCTTCACCGGCGACTTTCGTCTGCCATGCGGTGGTACCGTCGCTGGTATTCAACGCATAAACCTGCGCTTTTTCGCTGCCAATATAAACATGACCACCGGCCACAGTTACACCGCCAGAAAGCTGTGCAGATGCACGGGAGAACCAGCCGTCTTTCTCACCCAGATTCACAGACCAGACTTCTTTGCCGTCGCCTGCGTTCAACGCTTTCACTACACCAGCGCGATCGGCTGCATAGACAACGTTATCCGCCAGTGCAGGATGAAGATTGGAATAGAAATCACCAATACCGTTGCCTACAGAGGTGCTCCATTCCGTAGACGGAGTAAACTGGTTTTCAACCACCGGTAATGGGGACATCTTAACGACATCTTCTTCGCCACTAAACAGTGAACAGCCGCTCAATAGGGTAACGGAAAGCAGCCCTGGCAGAAGTAATTTACGCAATTGCATCGGGTCCCTCTCAGATGGACAAATTATTGATTTTCATCTGCATCATTTCGCTCAGAGCAGGAGAGGCATCGCTTTTCACACCCGCTTCCCATGCGCTACGCGCACCTTGTTTGTCGCCTTTACTCAGCAACGCTTCACCACGCAGGTCGGCAACAATGGCCGTCCACCCTTCACCTTTAATGGTGTCGAGTGTTTTCAGCGCGGTATCAGCCTGTTTAAGCTGAACCTGAACACGAGCCAGACGCAGGTTAATCACCGCTTTGAGATTCTCATCGCTGGTTGCAGCCAAGCCCTGTTGCAGCTGACTTGCGGCTTTCTCAAGTTCATTTTGGTCAACAAACTGCTGCGCCAGTTCCAGTGAAGCCAGCGCGCCGTAGGTATTTTTGTTTTCTGCGGCAAATTTCTCTGCGGCAGGAATGCTGTCCGGTTTACCCGCGCTAACCGCAGTCACCGTATTTTGATACGCCAGAGAAGCAGAGCGTGCGGACTCCGTCTGATGGCTGGTCCAGTAGCGCCAGCCAACCAGCGCGCCAACCCCTAAAATGATCCCAACAGCCAGCGCTTTGCCGTTTTCAGCAAAGAAGCGTTTTACCGCATCAACCTGGTCGTGTTCGTTCTCGTAAATTTCCACGCTGTCCTTCTCCTTAGCCCAGTAAAGTGCGCAAATGCGCGGCAACGCTATCCTGCGCTACTGCCGTTTGCTCACCAGAGCGCAAATCCTTCACTACAACAGTACCGTCAGCCACTTCGGACTCGCCCAGTACCAGTGCAACGCGGGCGCCCCACTTATCGGCACGGGCAAACTGTTTCTTAAAGTTGCCGCCACCGTGGTTTGTCATCAGTTTCACACCAGGAACTTCATCGCGCAGACGTTCTGCAAGCGTCATTGCTGCCGACTGCGTGTCCGCCCCCGAAGCGACCAGGTATATATCGACAACAGGATCTGCGTTAAATTCCGGATTAACTGCCTGAACTAACAAAACAAGTCGTTCCAGACCCATGGCAAAGCCCACCGCCGGAGTTGCACGACCACCAAGTTGCTCTACCAGACCGTCGTAACGACCGCCGGCACACACGGTACCCTGAGAGCCCAGGCTGCTGGTAACCCACTCAAATACGGTGCGGTTGTAGTAATCAAGACCACGAACCAGACGCTGATTGACGGTGTAGGCAATGCCTGCGGATTCCAGCAGTTTGCACAGGCCCGCGAAATGCTCGCGAGAGTCGTCATCAAGATAGTCGCCCAGTGCAGGCGCATCGTTGAGCAGCGCCTGTACTTCCGGGTTTTTGGAGTCGAGAACGCGCAGCGGGTTGGTGTACATACGGCGCTTGCAGTCTTCGTCCAGTTTCTCTTTGTGCAGTTCCAGGTAGGCGACCAGCGCATCACGGTAGTTAGCGCGAGCTTCAAGCGAACCGATTGAGTTCAGCTCAAGGCTGACATGCTGAGAAATACCCAGCGCGCGCCACCAGCGAGCGGTCAGCATAATCAGTTCCGCATCGATGTCCGGGCCTTGCAGGCCAAACACTTCGACACCCAGCTGATGGAATTGACGATAGCGTCCTTTCTGCGGACGTTCGTGGCGGAACATCGGCCCGATATACCACAGACGCTGTTCCTGATTGTACAGGAGACCATGTTCGATGCCGGCGCGTACGCAGCCCGCAGTCCCTTCAGGACGCAACGTCAGGCTGTCGCCATTACGGTCCTCAAAGGTATACATCTCTTTTTCAACCACGTCGGTGACTTCACCGATCGCGCGTTTGAATAACGGGGTCTGCTCTACAATCGGCAAGCGGATTTCACTGTAACCGTAGCTACCGAGCACGTTTTTGAGAGTGCCTTCAATGCGCTGCCAGATGGCGGTTTCGCCAGGCAGATAATCGTTCATGCCGCGAATGGCTTGAATGTTTTTTGCCACGTTTATTCTCTTTATGAATATAAAAATGAACCCTCAGCGCTAACCCGAACAATGCGGGCGCCATGCGGGTTCAATCATACACGGGAAGCACGCCGCTTCCCATCACGTTGTTATTTTTCAAGCTGCTGCACGTCGATACGACGCGCTTCGTCCAGAATACTCGCTTTAGCGCGGATGCGGGCTTCAAGCTGCGTAATCATGTCGTCGTTATCGAGTCTGTCCTTACGCACGCCGTCTTCATACAGGCCGCTTTTCTTGTTACCGCCCGTCACGCCCAGCGTAGAAACCAGCGCTTCGCCAGGGCCGTTTACCACGCAGCCGATGATCGAAACGTCCATTGGCGTAATGATATCTTCCAGGCGTTGCTCCAGCGCATTGACCGTACCAATAACGTCAAACTCCTGACGCGAACAGGTTGGGCAAGCGATGAAGTTGATCCCGCGCGCGCGAATGCGCAGCGATTTCAGGATATCGAAACCAACTTTGATCTCTTCCACCGGATCGGCTGCCAGAGAAACACGCAGCGTATCGCCAATCCCTTCAGATAACAGCAGACCAAGGCCGATCGCGGACTTCACCGAACCACTACGCAGGCCACCGGCTTCGGTGATCCCCAGATGCAGCGGTTGATCGATCTGTTTCGCCAGCAGGCGATAGGATTCTACGGCGAGGAAAACGTCAGACGCTTTAACACTGACTTTGAATTGATCGAAGTTCAGACGATCGAGGTGATCCACGTGGCGCATAGCGGATTCCAGCAGCGCCTGCGGCGTCGGTTCACCGTATTTTTCCTGCAGATCTTTTTCCAGCGATCCGGCGTTGACGCCGATACGGATAGGAATATTTTTATCACGAGCGCAATCCACCACCATGCGAATACGCTCTTCACTGCCGATATTACCTGGGTTAATACGCAGGCAATCAACGCCGTATTCCGCTACCTTCAGCGCGATACGATAGTCGAAGTGAATATCGGCAACCAGCGGGACGTTAACCTGCTGCTTGATAAGCTTGAACG
This sequence comes from Citrobacter sp. C13, assembly GCF_014596815.2. Lineage (NCBI taxonomy): Bacteria > Pseudomonadati > Pseudomonadota > Gammaproteobacteria > Enterobacterales > Enterobacteriaceae > Citrobacter > Citrobacter sp. C13. The sequence continues at coordinate 1,350,513 of NZ_CP115024.1, read as the reverse complement.
CTTCTGCGGCATCCATTGTCGGTACAGAGACACGAACAATGTCTGCGCCTACGCGTTCCAGCGCTTTAATCTGATTAACCGTCGCTTCCACATCCGTGGTACGCGTATTGGTCATAGACTGTACGGCGATGGGCGCACCATCGCCGATCGGCACGTTCCCAACGTAAATGCGTGTCGATTTTCTACGTTGAATTGGAGCCTGGTTATGCATTAAAAAATCTCCCGCATTGCCGTCTGTTACTGAGCCGGTGATTGTTCGGCATTAACGGTCAGACGCGCAACCTGGTTAGTTCTGATAAAACGACTCAGATCGACAGGTTTACCCTGGAACTGAATCTGCACTGCCGCCGGGGCGCCAATTTTCAGTTTGTACGGCGCTTGACCGGTCAGGTTTAGATTGCCGTCTTTACGCTGCATCCCGCTGAACAGTTTTTTACCGGTTGCATCAGTTACTTCCAGCCAGCAATCGGCGGTAAAGTTCATCACCAGCGCGTTAGGATCGGCTGCAGGTGTAGTCACACCAGCCTGATCGGTCGGCAGAGGGGCCGCTGTAGCTGGCGCGGTTGCGGTATCGACGTTAGCCTGAGATGGGGCAACAACGGCGTTCTGTTGCGCATCAGCGGCGGGTGCCGGGGTCGCAGCAACGTCTGGCGTTGGCGCTGCGTCCGCCACCGCACCATCGTCAGGAGCCGGAGGGGTATCCTGCCCTGCTGCGGCGCTGGTATCTAACGGTACGTTCTGCGCACCCTCTTTACCGGCATTCAGCTCAGCAGAGGATTGATCGGCCATGGTGGTGATCTCTTCCTGCTGCGCTTTATGGTTCTGCCACCACCAGGCACCTGTTAGTCCGACAACGACAAACAGCACCAGCCAGGTAAAGGTCATTAACCAGCCGTCACGTTTCTTACGACGCTTACCGAGCGAGAAGCTCTGCATCGGTGCGACTTTAGCTGGTCGAATCGGAGCCTGTTTTTCCAGCCCTGGCAACAGTTCTTCTTCAGGAATATGCACCAGACGCGCATAAGAACGGATATACCCGCGCAGGAATGTTGAAGCAAGATCGGCTGGCGCCTTATCTTCTTCAATATCGCGTACCGTGGAGACCTTCAGGCAAAGTCGCTCCGCGACTGCCTGCTGGCTGAATCCGAGTTGTTCACGGGCATTGCGCAGACGAACGCCGGTGGATAGTGTTTCATTTTTGTCGTGCGTGGCTTCAGTATTCATTCGCTACAGCTGCGTAAATTTGGGTTCTGATGCCGGCGAGCCACAATGCTCACCCACACCGCGAAACATCTGGTCAGTTAACCTTCGTCAGACAGTATAAAACGGTCAGACTATCAATGACAAAACGGCGTAAACCTGAGGGCTAAACACTTGTTACGCCGTTACATACTGCCTTAAAGTCGACAAAAACGCACCGTTATTATTGACCTGACGACGACAACAGAAAACCTCATATGGCTTACGTTGCACTACGGTACAGGAATTATACCGTAGTGCGCCAACATCAAACGGTCTTAATGTCGATAGCGTCGCCCTGCATACGCTTACGCAGAGTACGCTTGGTACGGTCGATAACGTCGCCCGCCAGCTGACCGCAGGCTGCATCGATGTCATCACCACGTGTTTTACGCACGATGGTAGTGAAACCATAGCTCATCAACACTTTGGAGAAACGATCGATACGGCTGTTAGAACTACGGCCATACGGCGCGCCCGGGAACGGGTTCCACGGGATCAGGTTGATCTTACACGGCGTATCTTTCAGCAGTTCTGCCAGCTGATGCGCGTGTTCAGTGCCATCATTGATGTGATCTAACATCACATACTCAATGGTTACACGACCCTGGTTAGCGTTGGACTTCTCCAGATAACGACGAACCGCGCCAAGGAATGTTTCGATATTGTACTTTTTGTTGATAGGTACAATTTCGTCACGAATTTCATCGTTCGGCGCATGCAGAGAAATCGCCAGCGCGACGTCAATCATATCACCCAGCTTATCCAGCGCAGGGACAACGCCTGAGGTGGAGAGCGTGACGCGACGCTTGGACAGCCCAAAACCGAAGTCATCGAGCATGATTTCCATCGCCGGAACCACGTTGGTCAGGTTGAGCAACGGCTCGCCCATCCCCATCATCACCACGTTGGTAATAGGACGCACGCCCGTAGCCTTCACAGCACCGACGATCTTCGCCGCGCGCCAGACCTGACCAATGATCTCCGATACCCGTAGGTTACGGTTAAAGCCCTGTTGCGCCGTAGAGCAGAATTTACACTCTAATGCGCACCCGACCTGTGAAGAAACACACAGGGTCGCACGATCGTCTTCCGGGATATACACCGTTTCAACGCGCTGATCGCCAACCGCGATAGCCCATTTGATCGTACCGTCAGAAGAACGCTGCTCTTCCACCACTTCCGGGGCGCGAATTTCAGCCACTTCTTTCAGCTTGTTACGCAGCACCTTGTTGATGTCAGTCATGTCATCAAAGTTGTCGCTGCAATAGTGGTACATCCACTTCATGACCTGATCGGCACGAAACGGTTTTTCGCCCATCTCTTTGAAGAATTCGCGCATTTGCTGACGGTTCAGATCCAGCAAGTTAATTTTTCCATTTTTATTTGGAACCGCAGGAATGACGACTTCAGAGGTGTTAACTAATTCAGACATAATTTTTTCCGGCCTCGTTGTTACACGTTGTGGCCCATGGAGGGTTAAAAAGAAACGCCCCGGCAAGCGATCTGCTCTTCCGGGGCGTTGCATTGTACAAAGTCTGGCGCAGGGATGCCACGTTTGCACGAAGCATTAGCGAAAATAATATGTAAAGGAAGATCGTAGGCCTGATAAGACGCATCAGCGTCGCCACCAGGCAAAGCAGAGCCGGATGCGCAAACGCTTATCCGGCCTACAGGACGAGCTTATTAGCGCGTACGCGGGCAAACCTCGCCTTCACCAAAGAAATAGGCGATTTCGCGCGCCGCTGACTCAACGGAGTCGGAACCGTGAGTACCGTTCTCGGTGAAGCTGTCAGCATAGTCTGCACGCAGAGTACCGGCCAGCGCATTCGCCGGGTTGGTTGCGCCCAGCAGATCGCGATGACGCTGTACGGCATTTTCGCTTTCCAGAACAGAAACAACGATCGGACCGGAGGTCATAAATTCAACCAGACCGTCAAAGAACGGTTTGCCATCGTGCTCAGCATAGAAGCCACGTGCCTGCTCAACGGTCAGGTGCAGCATTTTAGTGCCGACAATTTTGAACCCTGCTGCTTCAAAGCGCGCAAAGATGCTCCCAATAACGTTTTTTGCCACCGCGTTTGGTTTGATGATGGAAAAAGTACGTTCAATAGCCATGATAACCTCTGTAATGTGTTCTGTTGTTGTCTATATAGATGTACGACCTGGCGCGGATTATAAAGAGCATCCCGGCAATTGACTATTGATGAAGGTAACATTTCTTTAAAATAAGATGAATTTTAGCAACAAACAGTCACCAACTGATCTACTGCATCGAAAATCTCACCGTCGCTACCTGACCAGCGTCATCCATCACCAGCAGTTGATAATCCCCTTTAGTCGCCAGCCGTAGCGTAAGACGACGTCCACGTTCTTCCAGCCTTTCACCGTTAAGAAACCACCAGCGTTCACCGCTCCCACCACTGGTTTGCACCGGCAATGAGGCTTGAGCAGAACCGGGTAAACGCTTCACAATCGCGCCATCACGAATACCTGTCAACTGCAACGGCTGTGAAGCGCCTTGTCCCAGCGGCGGACACGTGGCAGAAACTGGCGGTAATCTCGCCCCACGGCGTTCTGATTCCGGTAGCCATGGCTCCAGCGGCAACGGCCAGACGATTAACGTTTGCTCGTGCGCCTGCGGGCAATCCGCCGCCACATGTTTGCCTTCATCATCCAGCCAGACAGGAAAACGAATGCCATTAACCCCTTCCTGCTCGGGCAATAATAACGTTGGCGGCTGACTGCCATCCAGTAACCAGGTTGCCAGACGGCGACGGCAGTTGCTGTCTCCTGGGGCAAGGGATTGCCCGCCCGGCCAGCACACCACGCCGCGACTCACGGAACCAGGGCGTGGATCTTCCGGCTGATTTGTCCCGCGAGAGAGCAAAAGATTGTTGACCTGAGTGAGCAGCGGCACGGCGCTGGCAAATCCAAACTGGCCCACCACCGGCGTTCCGTCTGGTCTGCCAGTCCAGATACCGATCACATAACGGGCGTTAACGCCAATCGCCCAGGCATCGCGATAGCCATAGCTGGTGCCCGTTTTCCACGCCAGCGGAACCACTCTGCTCAGTGCGCTATCCGGCAGCGGTTGCGCTTCGTCGGCCATAATACGGCGAATAATCCACGCCGCGCCCGCCGACATCAACGGGCGTTCAAGCAGTGGGTCACCCGGCTGCAGACGCAGTTTTCCCGCTTTTCCCTGGCGGGCAAAGGCGCTGTACGCTGCGGCCATATCACCAAGCCTTGCCCCCGCGCCACCTAAAATCAGCGACAGATTTGGCGCAGCCCCTGCGGGCAGATACAGCGGTAAGCCGACGTTACGTAACGATGCGGCAAAGCGCTTCGGACCATAGGCTTCGAGCACCTGCACGGCGGGTAAATTCAACGACCTTACCAGCGCTTCGCTCATGCTCACCGGGCCATGAAAACCGCTGTCAAAATTCCCCGGTCGATAGTCCCCAGTTCGCCGCGGGACATCCTGCAACAACGAAGCGGGATGAATGAGTCCGTCATCCAGCGCCAGACCGTAAACAAACGGCTTCAGCACCGAGCCTGGCGAACGGATCGCATTCACCATATCCACATGACCAAAGCGGGAGTCGTCATTCATATCTACCGACCCCACCCAACCACGCACGCTCATATCGGTGTGATCGACCACAATCATTGCCAGCGAACTGCGTGCAGGTAAGCGCCCCTTCCAGTTCTGCGCCAGCTCTTCCAGTTGACGCTGCAATCCGGCATCAAGGGTAGTCACGATTTTATCGCTCCGGCTTTTTCCCAGCATCATGCGCGAGAATAACGGCGCTAACTGCGGCATTTGCCGGGGCGCCAGCCAGACTGGCTCTTCACGCGACTCCTGTACCTGTCTGGCAGGCCAAATGCCCTGGGTCGCCATACGTTCGAGCACTTTATTACGCGCCGCTTCAGCACGGTCCGGCCAACGGTCCGGGCGCAGGCGACTCGGTGCCTGTGGCAAAACAGCCAGCAGCGCGGCATCGGAGTAACTCAATTGCGCGGGTGATTTACCAAGATAGGCCCAGCTTGCCGCCCCCACACCCTGCAGCGTACCGCCAAACGGCGCACGGTTGAGATACAGTGTCAGGATGTCGCGTTTGGAGAGATGCCATTCCAGCTGCAATGCGCGCCAGAGCTGGCGAAACTTGCCGCCAAAGGTTCGCGGATGAGGATCGAGTAATCGTGCGACCTGCATGGTGAGCGTACTGCCGCCCGAAACCACGCGCCCAGAGGAGAGGTCCTGCCATGCTGCGCGCAGTACTGAAAACGGATTGACGCCGGGATGCTTCCAGAACCAGCGGTCTTCGTAGTTAATTAGCGCCTCAAGGTAGCGGGGCGACACCTCATCAATCGTTACCGGATACCGCCAGATACCTTCGGCATCGGCAAAGCGCCAGAGTGGCGTACCATCATGTGCCACGACGACCCGCGCAGGATCGACTTCGTGCAAGGGCAGCGGCCAGATTTTATCTGCCGCCCAAACTGCCGCCACAATCAATAGCGCAACGGCTGCCAGCCAGAGCCAGCAGCCGCGTTTACCCAACCCGCGCATCATTTACGGTCTGACAATCAAAAGTCCCTCTGTCGCACCGGTCGCGCGCCACTGCGGAACATACATTGATTCCACCTGCGGGACGGGAACCTGGTAGGTCCCCGGCGTCACCGCTCGCGCCAGATACACCAGCGTAACCGGTTGTCCTTCATTGACCGCCACCGCAGCGACAAAGCGATCGTCACGGAACTCAACGTGCTGGATATCTGCCTGCTGCATCTGATTAAGCAGATTCGCCACTTCGCTGCCGCTATCCTGCAGGCTGGCGCTGCCGTTGGCCAGATTCTGGTTTTCCAGTTCCAGTCCTGCTGGCAGTAAGTCAACCACCAGTGCATCCGGCACATTCTGGCTGGCTTTCACCTCCAGCCAGACCAGCACCAGCTCGCCGCTGCGCAGCGAATCCAGCGATTTGCTGTTTCCGTCGAGCCCCAGAATTTGACGCTCAATATGCAGAACGTTGCTGGCAGGCGTCGGTGAGGTTTGCGGATAACCGCTCACATCCAGACGCAGCCACAGCGGTTGATTACCGGTATTGGTGACGCTCAGCGTAGACAGCGCATCGGCATCCAGATTACGCGTCTGTGATTTCTCCCCGGCTAACGGTTGTTCAGAGAGTGACGTTTGCGCCTGCCATGTGCCTGGCAAATCCTGTAACGTACGCGCAGCAAGGAACAACGCATTATTTTCCTGAGTCGAGAGCCAGCGCTGCCCAAAGGCCTGTTCTGACAACGTGTTCAGCAGCGTATTCTGCACGTCAGGTTTGAGCTTGTTCTCTTCGAGCAAGGCCAGCATCAACGCATTATCCCGTAACGCACTGCCGTAATCCGCCATCCACTGTTGCGTATCGCGGCGCGGCGTATTCAGCGCCAGCGTCAACGCCTGTTCACTGCGGTTAGCATCGCCCATATTTTTCAGCGCGATTCCCAGTTGTAACAGCGGTAAACCAGAGGCCGCTTGCGCACGACGCTCCCAGATCTCACGCAATGCGCCGAGCGGGGCTTTTTGCTGACGCGCCAGAACCAACGCGGCGTAGGCTTGTACGGCAAACCGGCTTGCTGAAGAGTCGTCGGTATAGCGAATCGACAACATTCCTGGATCCTGCAAATAGCGCAGCAGCCGCTCGTTGCCACGGTTAATGACCTCTACCGGGACGCTGTAGCCCTGTTCATTTGCCCGAACGAGGAAATCCATGACATACGCGGTCAGCCAGTACTCTTCCGACCCGTTTTTATCCCACAGCGCGAAACCGCCGTTATCACGCTGCATCTGCACTAAACGAGAAATCCCAATATCGACTGCCGCACGGCGTTTTTCATCGCTGTCGCCCACAATACCTAACGCCTTCAATTGCGCAGCATTGGTGTATAAGGATGGGAACAACCCGCTCGCCGTTTGCTCCAGGCAACCGTAAGGGTAAGCCTTCAGTTCGCGGATATAACGCGCCAGATTTAGCGGCGGCTTACCGCTGAACAGCAGTTGTCCCTGCATCGTTGCAGGGGAGAAATTGGTCAGTTCTTCGCCCGGAAGCTGCCAGGTTGCGCCCGGCTGAAGTGCGACACCGTTATTAACGGTTTGCGCCGGGAACGCCGGACGCACGCCAATCTTCCACTGTTTATGCTGAACTGGCAGCGTTTCACCTGGTAAAGTCAGACCGCTAATTTCTGCCTGAATTTCGCCATCGCCAAACCCCTCCCGCGCACGCACCGGAATAAACAACGTAGTCCGTACGCCTGGTGCCAGATTTACCGGAGCAGGATCTTGCCCCATCAGCTCCAGTAAGCCATTGGACGCGAGCTTAATATTCAGCGTTTGCGGTTTGTCAGTCAGGTTAGTCACGTCCAGCGTCAGGCGCGAGGTATCGCCTCCCGCCAGAAAACGCGGCATATTCAGTTCAGCAATTACCGGCGCGGCAACAATCACCTTGCTTTCACTGCTGCCAAAGTCATCCGCCGTCCAGGCCTGTGCCATTACCCGTAGCTCGCCGTTGAAATCACCAATCGGTAGCGTCACCGTACCTTCGCCCTGCTCGTTGAGCGTGACCGGCAGCGCCTGTTGCGCCACGATATTGACGTGATTAACCGGTGGCTTACCGCCGCGTTTTAATTCATCGCCATCTCCACCAAAGCGCAGCGCCGCCAGCCGCCCTTGCCCTTCGATCACCTGGCCGTAAATATCATAAATATCCGCGCCATAGCGTTTTTGCCCGAAAAACGCCTGCCACGGATCTGGCGTGGCGTAATCGGTAATGTTCAACACTCCGCTATCAACGGCAGAGACCAGCACGTTAACCTGTTTTGGTACGTCGCCATTTTTGACGCTGGCTTTAATCTTGACGGTCAACGGCTGGTTTGGCCGTATTTTCGCCGGGTTTTCCAGCGCCAGCGCCAGACGACGGTTTTCATCACCTAACGGCAAATGCAGTAAACCGACCGCCCGTTTTGGCGTGGCCGAACGGGACTTGTCGCCAGGACGAACCACCAGCGCACTGAGATACAAATCGTGGCGATTCCAGGTTTTATCGATTGGGATGGAGATATCGAGACCATCCGCCGGTACGTCTATTTCTTGCCACCACAGCGGGCCTTCGCTGGATTCCACCATCGCATAACCTTTGCCAGCAGCGGGAGCGGCAACGTGCAGCTTCATGGTATCGCCAGGACGATAGCTGGGTTTGTCCAGTTTCAGAGTCACGCGATCGGGACGCACAGCCCCACTGCCATCGCTGTTATCCTGCCAGCTATAACCTGCCCAGAAGCGTACGCTGCTCACCGCATCATTCGGGGCTTTCACTTCCAGACGATAGGCACCCCACTCAACCGGGAAGCTGACTTTACCGGTTTCATCGGCCTTAAGATCCAGAGTCTGCTCACCTTCAACCAGATCCTTTTGATCGAACTGTGATTGCCAGCCCTCGCCTTCAGACCAGTTCCAGTAGTAATCCCGGCGCTCGCGGATCAAACGCACCTGCAAACCGGACACCGCTTTTTTCTCGCCCTGCGCATCGGCATAAACAATGTCGAAAGCGGCGTTGCTGTTTTCATCAACGATAGGCTGATTCACAGTGGTATCAGTGCGGTAGTCATAGACGGCTTTTGCCGCAAACTGCGGACGAATACCCGGCAGCGTGTCCGCAGGCCAGATGGCTTGTTCAGCCCGACGCGTCACCGGGCGGCCACCAGATTCCAGCAGGCTGGCTTGCAGGATCACCTGTAACGGAGAATGCGTCTCCTGCCATTGGCTGTTGGTGGTCACTTCGCCGCGACCGTGTTCATCCAGCGTAAGCTGAACTTCATCGAGGCTGCGGGACAGGTTTTCTTCGGCAATATTACCAAATTGGAACCCCGGCAATGCCTGCACCGCTTCGCGCAGCGGGCGCAGGAAAAGCTGTCCTTGCAGAGCATTGCCGTTAGCGGGCGCGCCGTACAGGTAGTAGCCCACTACCGAGAACTTCACTTCATCAGCCGGAGCTACCGGAATCTTATTGGCGGAGAGATTGAGCGCCATCCGCTCAGGCATAAAATCTTCGACGTGGAAATCCCACATCCGTGACTGGTTGTCGCCCGTATTAGCACGAATATGCCACATACCGGTTGGCGCGTTAGTGTCCAGCGGCCAGCTAAAGCGGTACAGACCGTTCTCCGGCTGGCTAACCACCGAACGTAACACTTGCCCGTCGGGCTTTACGACCTCCAGCTTCACCGGCTGGTCGGGCAACGTTTTGCCGTCGCTGTCACGCAGTAATCCGTTGAGGATCACCGTTTCGCCAGGACGATAGAGGTCACGGGGACCAAACATAAAGAACTGTTTGCTGTATCCCGGTGCACCGGCAATATCAAATTCAGCCAGATCCAACGCCGGGAGTTTCAAATCCAGCAGCGTGGTTTGCCCGTCTTTGCGGGCCAGCAATAAAGCCGCGTCTTTATCAGTCTCCAGTTTGACATGACCCTGCGCGTCGCTGGTAGCCTGCGCCAGCGTCTGTCCTTTTTCGTTGAGTAACGTGACCTCAATACCCTGCTGCGCAGCGCCATTTTCCAGACTCTGTGTAAAGACATCCAGTTGATTATGGTAACGGTGCGCAGACACACCAATATCGCTGAGCGTGAACAGCGTAGCGGCATTACTGTAGTTGTATTGTCCAGCCTGATTCATCACCGCGATGTAAACACCTGCTTGCTGCAACGGCTTGATATCGCTCAACGGCAGCAGCAGCTTCTCACGGGTGTTACGCACAGGATTGAGATCAAAGCGTCCGGTATACACCAGTTCCGCCATTTTCAGCAGATTGTCAGATTCCCAGTTCGTCAACGAATTGCGGTATTCCCACTGGCTGACAAATGCGCCGAGCGATTCAGGCTTCACGCGAAAGAAGTTCACATCCACGCTGTTAACGTTGAGGGCCATTACCGGCAGGCCTTCAATTACTTTTCCCGGCAGCAGCGAGCCGCGACTGGCAAACCCTACGCTTGGCTGGACGTCGCGAGTGGTAATGTTTTTTTCATAATCGATAGCGAACGTCGCTTTATTCAGCGCCAGCAAATCACGCTCAATGGTCACCACCAGTTCCCGGTTAGGTTCCAGATGGCGTAAGCGCAGCTCTTTCAGATTTGGCGCCAGCTCCCAGGCACCATCCACTTTGCCGCTTTTTTTATCAACAACGTGCACGACGCGGGAAAAATCTTGTTCTGGATCGAGGGGAATGGAGAAGGTCAAAACGAGCGTTGCCGCACCGTCGAGCTGGACCTCTGAGGCATCCAGCAGCGTCAGCGACTTGCCCTGGCTTTGCTGCACCAGCTTTTGTAATTGAGCTTTATCTTTTGCTGGCGCAGTCTGTGGCGCAGGTGCATCAGGTTTCGCAGCCGTCGGTGATTTTTCGTTATTATTATCGCACCCGACCAGTGCCAGCATCAGCATGCAGGCCGCTACGCGTAAATGTTTCATTTTTCATCCCTGGCCGTAGTGGCCCGTTAGCTACGTAGAACAACTATTATGCGTCAGATTTCCGGCTGTGGAAGTCAGTAACTGAACAACGTTGTCTTAATTTAAGTGATTAATGTGGATTCACCTGACAAATCAGCCTGTTTTACTTGTCGCTTTACGGTAAACATCCGACAATTTGCCAAAACCTGGTAAAAATGGAGATGCCTATGACCACCGCCTTCTTTGTCGCTGCCGACTGGCTTGCCGAACACATTGACGACCCGGAAATACAAATTCTTGATGCCCGGATGGCACCTCCAGGACAGGAAGATCGCGATGTTGGCGAGGAGTATCGTGAGGGCCATATTCCTGGCGCAGTATTTTTTGATATTGAAGCGCTTTCCGATCATACCTCACCGCTACCGCATATGATGCCACGCCCCGAAGCCTTTGCCGTTGCGATGCGCGAGCTGGGCGTTGATCAGGATAAGCATCTGGTTATCTACGATGACGGTAATCTGTTTTCCGCGCCACGCGCATGGTGGATGCTGCGGACATTTGGCGTCGAAAATGTCTCCATTCTGGCAGGAGGTCTGGCAGGCTGGAAGCGCGATGAGCTAATGCTCAAGGAAGGCGATGAGGATTTACCTGAAGGTGAATTTAACGTGGCCTTTACGCCTGACGCAGTTGTGCGCGTTACCGATGTACTGCTGGCCAGTCATGAAAAAACGGCGCAGATCGTCGATGCCCGTCCGGCTGCGCGTTTTAATGGCGAAGTTGACGAGCCGCGTCCTGGTCTGAAACGTGGTCATGTGCCGGGTGCGCTTAACGTACCGTGGACAGAACTGGTTCGTGACGGCGAACTGAAAACCACCGATGAGCTGGATGCTATTTTCTTCAGCCACGGCGTGAGCTTTGACCGCCCTATTATCGCCAGCTGCGGCTCCGGCGTAACGGCTGCCGTCGTCGTGCTGGCACTTGCCACGCTGGGCGTTTCTGACGTCGCATTGTATGACGGCGCATGGAGCGAATGGGGAGCACGCAACGATTTACCGGTAGAACCGCAATTATAAAGCTGGAAAAGCCGGATAGCGCTTCGCTTATCCGGCCTACAATTTAGATAATCCGGTTCTGTTTAAAGTCGCGCAGGAAACCGCCCCAGCGGCGTTCGTAGAACGGTGCGATATGCTCAGTGATAAAGTGGCTCACGCCCTTCTCACCCTTCTTCACCTGGCAGATATCAATAGGTTCATCGCTCGGCAGCGTATCGGTCGCGACGCTGCCAGCAGCGTGGATGATCTCTTCAATATCCCCTTCTGCTTCAATACCAATCAGCAGATTCGGCTGGGCTTCCGCGCTTTCTTTGATTGAGCAGAGAAACGCGCGTTTTACCGGCTTAATGGTTTTAAACAGCGTAGTCAGCGAGTCAATCATTTGCGCCGGAGGTTCAGCGACTTCAGAGAGGATCAGCGATTCACCGCCTTCCAGTACTTCCTGGGTGCTGAGCGGATTCCCCTCTTCCCCCATCAGCAGGCTGATTTCACGCGGCATAAACTCTTTGCCGGTCGGCAGTTTCGCGTTGAGAAACAGCGTTTCGCCGAGCGTCATTTCAAACAACGTACGCACCGGCATAACGACAAATGCTTGCTCATCTTCCACCGCCTGCTGCAGGGCTTCCAGAGAGGTGAAGAACGGGATCACGGTCGTGCCGTCTTCTTTTTCCCAGTGCTGCAGGTCGAGAGCGCTGTCTTCAACCACCGCCTCGCCTTCTGCGGCAGTACCCGGCACCCAGACTGTGGATTCCAGTAAAGTACGGAAAAATGCCGGACGATGCGCAGGCTCTGTTGCCGCTTGCTCCAGCAACGTTTCTAATTCGTTTTTTGTTTCGGACATAAGTATCACAAATTGGATGAATACATGTAGGCCGGATAAGCGTAGCGCCATCCGGCAATACAGTAATAAATTATGCGGTCAGCAGATTCGCAATCGTGCGTACACCCAGACCGGTTGCGCCCGCAGACCACTGCTCAACCGGCGCTTTGCGATAGGTTGCGGAGCAGTCGATGTGCAGCCAGCCCTGCTGGTAGTTTTCCACGAAATGGGACAGGAAGCCCGCCGCGGTGCTTGCACCAGCCGGGTAAGCCGCGCTGCCGGTGTTATTCAGTTCGGCAAAGTTAGACGGCAACTGACTACGGTGGAACTCTGCCAGCGGCAGACGCCAGAACGGTTCGTTTTCTTGCGCCGCACTTGCCAGCAGGCGAGCAGCCAGCTGATCATCAAAGCTAAACAGCGCGTGGTAATCATTGCCCAGCGCGGTTTTCGCCGCGCCGGTCAGCGTGGCAGCATCAATAATCAGCTCCGGTTTCTGCGCGCTGGCATCGATCAGGCCATCGGCCAGCACCAGACGTCCTTCGGCATCGGTATTCATCACTTCAACTTTTTTACCGTTGCGATAGTGAATGATATCGCCGAGCTTAAAGGCGTTGCCGCTAATCAGGTTATCCGCGCAACACAGATACAGCTTCACGCGCTTGTTCAGACCACGGGTGATGGCAAATGCCAACGCGCCGGTGACCGTTGCCGCACCGCCCATGTCGGACTTCATTGAGTCCATAAATGCGCTTTGCTTGATGCTGTAACCACCGGAATCAAAAGTAATTCCCTTACCAACCAGGCAGGCATAAACCGGGGCTTCTTTGTCGCCTGTTGGGTTGTAGTCCAGCGCCAACAGCACTGGCGGACGTTCAGAGCCGCGACCCACAGTATGCAGACCCATGTAGTTCTGCTCGCGCAGATCTTCACCTTTGGTGATGCGGTAAGAGACGTTATCGCACGCGACGGAGCACAGCAGATCAACAGCGCGCTGCGCCAGCTGTTCAGGGCCCAGCTCTTCTGCCGGGGCGTTAATGGTATCGCGCACCCAGTCAATAATCTTCAGACGGCTATCCAGCTCTTTGCGCTGCGCTTCGTCCAGAGCGGCCCACTCAACTTTGCGGGTGCCTTTTGGTCCCTTGTAGCCCTGCCAGAACGCCCAGCTACGTTCGGTATCCCAGCCTTCACCATCCAGTTGAACGTGTTTAATGCCCAGGCCGTCGATTTTACGCGCGGCACGCTGGATAAGGCCGAGGTCATCTTTTCCGTTCAGGTGCAGGGTAATGCCGTCATTATTAATGCTGTATGTCGCCTTTTCACCCCAGCGGGCATCGGCGGGTTGCGTGGAAAGCGTAATTTTCATGGCTTCTGTCATTTTATTTATCCTTATTTTCGCGCATACAGGAAAACGGGCCACCCGTGGGCAGCCCGTTGACTTATTCGGCTTCGTCCAGCCAGACCAGCAAAATGGCCTCAAGGATTTTTTCGTTCGATGCCTGAGGATCATCATCGAACTCTTCCAGGTCACAGATCCACTGGTGCAGATCGGTGAAACGAACGGTCTTGGGATCGAGATCGGGGAAAGCGTCATACAGCGCCTCGCCGATTTCGCGGCTATCGGTCCACTTCAGTCCCATACTACCCTCTGTTAATGCTCACGCGCATGATTGATTGTGTAACGTGGGATTTCGACCACTAAATCGTCCTCGGTTACCCGCGCCTGACAGCTTAAACGGCTCTCCGGCTCCAGTCCCCAGGCTTTATCCAGCATGTCGTCTTCTTCTTCTGTGCTTTCCGGCAAAGAATCAAAACCTTCACGCACGATGCAGTGGCAGGTAGTGCAGGCACAGGATTTTTCACAGGCGTGTTCAATCTCGATCCCGTTACGCAGGGCAACGTCGAGAATGGTTTCGCCGGTCTCAGCTTCCAGAACTGCGCCATCGGGACAGAGATCCTGATGAGGCAAAATAACAATCTTTGGCATATTAAACCTCGTCCACGGAATGGCCTTTCAGCGCGCTACGGACGGATTTGTCCATGCGGCGAGCGGCGAATTCCTGGGTTTGTTTGTCTACGTTTTTAATGGCTTGTTCTATCGCGTCAACATCGTCACCCTGTGCAACCTCGCTCAAGTGCGCGGCGGCGGTGTCGATAGCCTGACGTTCTGCGGCGCTTAACAGCGCGGCATCAGCGTTCAGCGCACCGGATAAACTCTCCAGTACGCGTGCCGCTTCGACTTTCTGTTCTGCCAGCATACGGGCTTTTACGTCCTGCTCGGCAAAACTCATCGAATCCTGAATCATGGAGGCGATTTCACTGTCGGTCAGACCGTAGGACGGTTTAACCTGGATTGAGGACTCAACGCCTGTGGATTTCTCCATGGCGGTGACGCTCAGCAGCCCATCGGCATCCACCTGGAAGGTCACGCGGATATGCGCGCCGCCTGCTGGCAATGCCGGGATGCCGCGCAGCGCAAAACGCGCCAGGGAACGGCAGTCCTGCACCAGTTCACGCTCGCCTTGCATCACGTGAATGGACATCGCGGTCTGGCCATCTTTAAAGGTGGTAAAGTCCTGCGCGCGCGCCACTGGGATAGTGGTGTTACGCGGGATCACTTTCTCCACCAGACCGCCCATGGTTTCCAGTCCCAGGGACAGCGGGATAACGTCCAGCAGCAGCATTTCGCTGTCCGGCTTATTCCCGACCAGAATATCCGCCTGAATTGCCGCACCGATAGCGACCACTTTGTCCGGGTCAATAGAGGTCAGCGGCGTGCGGCCAAAAAATTCACCGACGCGTTCACGTACCAGAGGCACGCGCGTTGAACCGCCAACCATCACAACTTCCAGCACATCTTGCGGCTCCACGCCCGCATCTTTCAGCGCGCGACGACAGGCCAGCAGCGTACGCTTGACCAGTGCGGAAATGAGTTCATTAAAGGTTTCACGGGTGATTTCACCCTGCCATCCAGCCACGTTAACCGTTACAGAATCAGCGTCGCTAAGTGCGATTTTCGCTGCAATCGCGGCATCCAGCAGTTCACGCTGAACGCGGTTATCGCTGCGATCGGCCACGCCCGCCTGCTCGCGAATGTAATCGGCCAGCAGATGGTCAAAATCATCGCCGCCGAGCGCGGAATCACCGCCGGTCGCCAGCACTTCAAACACGCCACGGCTCAGGCGCAGAATAGAAATATCAAACGTACCGCCGCCAAGATCGTAGACTGCGATCACGCCTTCCTGACCGGAGTCCAGACCATACGCGATCGCCGCTGCGGTCGGTTCGTTCAGCAGACGCAATACGTGCAGGCCCGCCAGACGCGCGGCGTCTTTGGTCCCCTGACGCTGTGCATCGTCAAAGTAAGCCGGAACGGTGATTACCACGCCGTCCAGTTCGCCGGACAGCGATTCGGTAGCCCGCGCGGCCAGCGCTTTCAGAATATCAGCGGAGACGCGCACCGGATTAAGCAAACCGGCAGCGGTTTCAATCATCGGCAGACCGTTTTCGCTCGCCTGGAACGTATATGGCAGATGCGGGTAACGCGCCTGGATATCCGCCAGAGAGCGGCCCATCATGCGTTTTACCGAGCTGACGGTGTTTGCCGTATCCAACGCTGCATTGGCGCGGGCATCGTAACCGACAGAGTAGCCCTGCTGCTGATAGTGAACCACTGACGGCAACAGGTGGCGACCTTCATGGTCTGCCAGCGTTTCGGCCTGGCCGCTGCGTACGGTCGCAACCAGGGAGTTGGTAGTGCCTAAATCGATACCTACCGCCAGACGACGCTGGTGCGGCGCGGCGCTCAGACCAGGCTCACTAATTTGTAATAAGGCCATTTTCGCTTCCGGAAATTAAAAATCGAGCAGTTTTTCTTCGAGTTGTTCTGCACTGCTTCGCAGTTTATCGAGAAAACGCAGCTTACGCACGGTATCTGCCGCTGCGTCCCACGTCTCGCTATCCAGCTGTTCCACCATCAGTTGATGGCGAACGTTATACATTTCGCTGACGCGTTTCATAAACGCATCTAAACGTTGACTGTCTTTTGCCTGTTCAATCTCGTCCAGCTCTTCACGCAGCTCAAGTTGCTCCATCAGGAACGCGGTATCGCGCACCGTGTGCTGCTCGCTGCGGATATCAAAACCGTGTAAAGACAATAAGTATTCGGCGCGCATCAAAGGATGACGCAGCGTTTGCCAGGCCTGGTTGATAGTGGCGGACTGCGAAACCGCAGCAAGTTGTTCCGCCTGGGAACCGCTGGCGAATTTATCAGGATGATACTGACGTTGTAGATCCTGAAAACGTAGGCTCAGCGCCTGAGTATCGAGCTGATAACGGGCCGGTAAGCCAAAGAGGGTGAAGTAGTCCATAACATTCTCAGGGCATCGATTCTCTGTTGTTCGATGAGGCAAAACCAGAGAGTCAGGTAAAACAAACCCCACGCGCAGGCGACCACGGTGGGGTTATCAGTAAGCGCGTTACACGTGGAAGCTTTCGCCGCATCCACATTCGTCTTTCACGTTCGGGTTAGTGAACTTAAACCCTTCGTTCAGACCTTCTTTGACGAAGTCTAACTGCGTACCGTCGAGGAATTGCAGGCTCTTACCGTCGATCACGACTTTTACGCCTTTGTCTTCAAACACGGTATCTTCAGCCGCCGGCTCGTCAACAAATTCCAGTACATAGGCCATACCTGAGCAGCCGGAGGTTCTCACGCCCAGACGCAGACCAAACCCTTTACCGCGGTTTGCCAGGAAGGTATTTACACGCGCTGCTGCACTGTCGCTTAAGGTAATCGACATAATAAAACCTCAACTCTTAATTATTTTGCTTCACGTTTGCTTTTGTAATCCGCAATCGCGGCTTTAATCGCGTCTTCAGCCAGAATAGAGCAGTGAATTTTCACCGGTGGCAGTTCAAGCTCATCGGCGATATCGGTGTTTTTAATCGCCTGTGCTTCGTCCAGAGATTTCCCTTTTACCCATTCGGTAACCAGAGAGCTGGAAGCAATAGCGGAACCGCAGCCGTAAGTCTTGAAACGCGCGTCTTCAATGATACCCTCATTGTTGACTTTGATCTGCAACTTCATCACGTCGCCACAGGCCGGTGCACCCACCATGCCGCTGCCCACGTTCTCGTCGCTGTTGTCAAAAGAGCCCACGTTACGTGGATTCTCGTAATGATCGATTACTTTTTCGCTGTAAGCCATGCTGAATTCTCCTTATCGGTACCGATTAGTGATGTGACCATTCAATGCTGTTCAGATCCACGCCCTGTTTGAACATTTCCCACAGCGGAGAAAGGTCGCGCAGGCGGCCGATGGAGTTGCGAACCAGATTGATGGCGTAGTCAATCTCTTCTTCGGTAGTGAAACGACCTAAAGAGAAACGAATTGAGCTGTGTGCCAGCTCGTCGGTCATCCCCAGCGCGCGCAGCACGTAGGATGGCTCCAGGCTTGCAGAAGTACATGCAGAACCGGAGGATACCGCCAGGTCTTTCAGCGCCATAATCAGCGACTCGCCTTCAACAAAGTTGAAGCTGACGTTGAGAATGTTTGGTGCGCCCTGCTCGAGGTCACCGTTGAGGTACACCTCTTCCATATCTTTCACGCCATTCCACAGACGGTTACGCAGACTGCGCAGGCGCGCCATCTCGGTTTCCATCTCTTCTTTAGCGATACGGTAAGCTTCACCCATACCGACGATCTGGTGCACAGGCAGCGTACCGGAACGCATACCGCGCTCGTGACCGCCGCCGTGCATCTGCGCTTCAATACGAATACGCGGTTTACGACGAACGTACAGCGCGCCGATACCTTTCGGACCATAGATTTTGTGGCCGGAGAAGGACATCAGGTCAACTTTCAGTTGGCTCAGATCGATAGGCAGTTTGCCCACGCTCTGGGTCGCATCAACGTGATAGATGATGCCGCGAGCACGGCACATTTCGCCGATAGTCGCGATATCCTGCACCACGCCGATTTCGTTGTTCACGTGCATGATAGACACGAGGATAGTGTCGTCACGCATTGCCGCTTCAAGTTCTTTCAGGTCGATAATGCCGTTACGCTGCGGGGCGAGGTAGGTGACTTCGAACCCTTCGCGCTCCAGCTGACGACAGGTGTCCAGCACGGCTTTGTGTTCGGTTTTGCTGGTGATGATGTGCTTGCCTTTTTTCTGATAAAAGTTGGCTGCACCTTTAATCGCCAGGTTATCGGATTCAGTCGCACCGGAAGTAAAGACGATTTCACGCGGGTCAGCGCCCACGAGGTCGGCAATCTGGTTACGGGCGATATCTACCGCCTCTTCAGCCTGCCAGCCAAAACGGTGTGAACGAGACGCTGGGTTACCAAAGTTTCCGTCCAGGGTCAGACACTGCATCATTTTCTCGGCAACACGCGGGTCCACCGGCGTGGTTGCGGAGTAATCGAGATAGATCGGTAATTTCATTGCTCTATAAACTCCGTACATCGCTTCAATGCAAGGAATCAGGCAACCGGCTGGATGTACGACCGAGTTAACGGGGTGTGTAGCACCCCGGCCTGATTCTAAAATACTTTTATTATGCGCGTAACTTAACGTCGATCGCGTCTTGAGCACGATTAGTGCGTGGAGCGTCATGGGTATGCTGGCGACCAGACACATCCAGGACTTCCTGATTATTTACCAGTTCGCCCAACGTAATGTTGTTGAGGAAACCGGTCAGACGATCGCTCAGATCGCGCCACAGCGCGTGGGTCAGGCATTTATCGCCGCCCTGACAACCGCCTTTGCCCTGGCAACGGGTCGCATCTACAGACTCGTCAACAGCGCTAATCACTTCACCTACTGCGATGCTGCCGGCATCTTTACCCAGCAGATACCCGCCGCCTGGTCCACGTACGCTGGAAACCAGACCGTTTTTACGCAAACGGGAAAACAGCTGCTCCAGATATGACAGGGAAATTCCCTGACGTTCAGAAATATCAGCCAACGGTACCGGGCCCGTTTCGGAGTTGAGCGCAACGTCCAACATTGCGGTCACGGCATAACGCCCTTTTGATGTCAGTCTCATGTCTTACTTAGCCTCAAACTCGCCCCTGCCCGGGGTTTTTTATTGTAAAATGGGGGTATTGCATAGCAGGGGCAAGTCTGACATTCCCGACTAAATCAGTCAACTATTTACTTGACTAATTTAGTCAGGTATTTAACCTTCAGTGCCATTTTCGCTTGCCGGATGCGCTTCGCTTATCCGGCCTACGAATCGTGCGGCCTGTAGACCGGATAAGCGAAGCGCATCCGGCATTAGTACAGTTACTTGCTTTTATTCTGCTGCTCGATTGAAGCTAAAATCCCGCGCAGGATGTTCAACTCCTGGCTTTCTGGACGCGCACGGGTAAACAAACGGCGCAGCTTATTCATCACCTGTCCCGGGTGCCCTTCACGGATAAACCCGGTCGACAGCAGCGTTTGCTCCAGATGACCGTAAAAACGCTCTAAATCATCGACCAGCGGATACTCAGCTTCTTCGTATTCTGCTGCCTTGTCGCTTTCCTGCGTTGCCAGCCAGGCCATGCGCACTTCATAAGAGATGACCTGCACTGCCATCGCCAGGTTGAGCGAACTGTATTCCGGGTTCGCGGCAATGGCGACGTGATAATGGCACTTCTGCAGCTCTTCGTTGGTCAGACCAACACGTTCACGACCAAAGACCAGCGCCACCGGCGAGTTCGTCGCTTCAGAGACACTTTTTAAACCGCATTCACGCGGATCCAGCATCGGCCACGGCAGCGTGCGGGAGCGCGCGCTGGTGCCTACCACCAGGCTACAGCCCGCCAGCGCTTCATCGAGCGTATCGACGATCTGCGCGCTGCCGATCACATCACTGGCACCCGCTGCCAGGGCGATGGCCTGGGAGTCCGGTTTAACCAGTGGATTTACCAGCCACAGATTGGTTAAACCCATGGTTTTCATTGCGCGGGCTACAGAGCCCATGTTGCCAGTGTGAGAGGTTTCCACCAGCACGATTCGAATATTTTGCAGCATTGTATTTCTTCGGCTAAAGATTATTCGGGCATATTATCATAAAACGAAGACATATTCCGAACTCGCTGCTATACTCTGCGCCGTTTTCCCGTTCTTTAACATCCAGTGAGAGAGACCGATGCATCCGATGCTGACCATCGCCGTGCGCGCAGCGCGCAAGGCGGGTAATGTAATTGCCAAACACTACGAAACCCCAGACTCTGTAGAAACCAGCCAGAAAGGCAGCAATGATTTCGTGACTAACGTCGATAAAGCCGCCGAAGCGATTATTATCGAAACGATTCGCAAATCTTACCCACAGCACACCATCATCACCGAAGAAAGCGGTGAACATGTTGGTGAAGATTTGGATGTTCAATGGGTTATCGATCCACTGGATGGCACCACCAACTTCGTAAAACGTCTGCCGCACTTCGCGGTATCCATCGCAGTACGCATCAAAGGCCGTACTGAAGTCGCCGTTGTTTACGATCCAATGCGTAACGAACTGTTCACCGCAACCCGTGGCCAGGGCGCACAGCTGAACGGCTACCGTCTGCGTGGCAGCACCGCCCGCGATCTGGATGGCACCATCATCGCCACCGGTTTCCCGTTCAAAGCCAAACAGCACGCCGCTTCTTACATGAAAATTCTTGGCAACATGTTTACCGAATGCGCGGACTTCCGCCGCACCGGTTCTGCTGCACTGGATCTGGCCTACGTTGCCGCAGCCCGAGTTGACGGGTATTTCGAAATTGGCCTGCGCCCGTGGGATTTCGCTGCAGGCGAACTGATTGCTCGTGAAGCTGGCGCACTGGTTTGCGACTTCACCGGCGGTCATAACTACATGGCGACCGGCAACATCGTTGCAGGTAACCCACGCGTAGTGAAAGCCATGCTGGCGAACATGCGTGACGAACTGAGCGACGCGCTGAAGCGTTAATCTGCTGTGGTGCCGGATGGCGGCTAGCGCCTTATCCGGCCTACCAGGGAAGTTCCCCGTAGGCCTGATAAGCGAAGCGCCATCAGGCATTCATCCTACAACAGTGCTAAAACGGTCTTATCCCCCGCCCCACCGGCACCGCACTCATCCACATCACTACCGCAGCAGCGATCAGCACCGCACCACCGGCTAATGCCAGCGTCGTCCAGCCAATCTGTCGCCACAATACCGGCGCTTTATGCCCGCTAAGTTTCACCGCCAGCGAGCGGAAACTGTGTACCAGCAGAGCCAGTGACGTAATCGTCAAAGAGGTTCCTGCCGCCATCGCCAGCGCTGACGCCATACCCCAGCTAAACACGCCAATCACTTTGCTAAACAGTAAGACCATGATTGCCCCCGAGCACGGGCGCATCCCCATAGACAGCACGATCATCAGCCGGGCGCGCCAGTCATCCCCGCTTCGCAACTGTTCAGGATCGGGCAAATGCTGATGCCCGCAGCCGCAACCCTCGTGATGCACATGATGCGGCGTGAAGGCAGTGAATTTTGGGCGGCGCAGCAGCTGGCGCAATTTCTTCAGCGCACGGACGCACAATAAAACACCCAACACGCCAACCAGAGCATAACTCCCTTTCTCCAGCCAGAAACTACTCATATGTAGCTGTCGTGCGGGCAACTGCAAGATGGTAAGCACCACAACCACCAGTCCGATGGCGACCAGCCCCTGTAATAAAGATGAGGCCAGCGTCAGGCCAATACTCGACTTCAGCTTCGAGGGGTGCGTTGCGAGCCAGGTGGTAATGACGACTTTTCCATGTCCCGGCCCCAGCGCGTGCAGAACGCCGTAGAGAAAACTAAACAGCAGCAGCGATCCCCCGGCCTGGGCCGGATTGGCGGCAACTGCTTTCATCAACCCGCTCATCTGTTGGTTAACGTCGCGCTGCCAGACGACACTTTTCATCATCACCTGCGGCCAGGCCTGCCATAGCCACAGTATGCCGCCTGCCGCCAACAGCAAAAAGACAGCCAACGGCCATAGCGTCAGCCAGCGACGTCTGGCTGCACGTTGTTGATAAACTACTGACATTGCAGCGTCACCGTCTGTGCAAACTGTTTACCCAACTCCATATCCTCCGGCGGTGCGTCTTCTTTATCCAGCGACTGCGCAAAGCTCAGCGTTTGTTCATTGGGCGTCGGCGTATGTACTGAAATCCGGCATTTCTGGCTTATGGCCTGCCCCAGCCTGGCGTCGCTGTCTTTGTCATAGCTCATATCAACGTAGTAGGTCGGGTCGAAGGTTGAAATGGTATATTTTTGACCACTCAGCGGCTGAGCTTCGGCCAGCGGCAAAACGAACGTCAGCACTGCCTGGTGTTCCTCCCGCGCCATGCCATATTCCGTCGGCCTGTTTTTAAACTTTACCTTTTTCCCGTCGTGCCACACTTCGGTGAAATAGTGCTGCCCGAGAACGTTGGCCATCACTTCCGCCGCCAGTTTCTTCCAGATCTCATCACCAGGTTTGGCATTCCCCGCATCGTAAAGCAGATCCGCAGAGGTAATTTCATCCATCGTCCAGCGCATTTTCAGCGCGACGAACTGGTCATTCTCGCTCACTATCTCAGTTTTCAGATGGATAAAGCTGTGGGGATGCGCCCCTGCGCCAAAGGACAGGACAGCGAGAAACAACGTGATAATGATACGTTTAACGCCTTGCATGAGTTCTCCACGATGAAAATCCACACCGCCACAAATAATGATGCCGGGTTTGGCGAAAGAGTGCTGAGGATACCATTGAACGAAAAAATATTGAGCACCCTTTTCCGGTATCGATTCAGTTCTCAATTTCGATAATTTCTTCTTCAGGAAATTCCGCCCAAATACCTTTTCGGCGTCACAACCTAAGTCAAATGATAATAAATTGTTAATTTATAGTTTCATTTTAATATTTTATTAACAATAAACTTGAGCATCTGAATGTAAAAACATGCAAAATTAACTAATTATTAACCATTTTATTTCTATAAATTCACAATAATGGGCATAGATCACATTCATTAAACTTATGATTCATTCCCTCTTCCATTCATTGTTAACTTCACGCCGTGACATGTCCTGCCCCCTACGAAAGGTACAACTATGAAATTCAAACTCGCATTACTCAGTGCAACCCTGGTTTCTGCATGCATGTTGTCCGGCACGTCCTTTGCGGCGGAAAAATATGAAATTGCTGTGGTTGCCAAAGTCACCGGGATCCCATGGTTTAACCGGATGGAAACCGGCGTAAATGAAGCAGCAAAAAAACTGGATGTGAATGCTTACCAGACCGGGCCTTCAACGCCGGACCCGGCGCAGCAGGTGAAAGTGATTGAGGATCTGATCGCCAAAAACGTTAATGCGATCATCGTGGTGCCGAATGATGCCAAGGTCCTTGAGCCGGTACTGAAAAAAGCGCGCGATAAAGGCATCGTGGTGCTGACGCACGAATCCCCGGATGAGCAAATTGGCCAGTGGGATATCGAAACCATCGACAGTGAAAAATACGCCCAGGCCAACGTCGATGAGTTAGCGAAAAATATGGGCGGCAAAGGCGGGTATGCCATCTATGTTGGTTCGCTGACGGTCCCACTGCATAACGCGTGGGCGGATTATGCAATTAAGTACCAGAAAGAAAAATATCCGGAAATGTTCGAGGTCACTTCACGTCTGCCGGTCGCGGAAAGCATCGATAAATCCTACGCCACAACGCTGGATCTGATGAAAACCTACCCGCAGATGAAGGGCATTATCGGCTTCGGCTCGCTGGGTCCAATCGGTGCGGGTCAGGCTGTGCAGAAAAAACGCGCCAAAGATAAGATCGCCGTCGTCGGGATCGCTATGCCAGCGCAGGCAGCACCTTACCTGATGCGCGGTGATATCAAAAAAGCGCTGCTGTGGGATCCAAAAGACGCGGGCTACGCGCTGGTCACCGTTGCCGATCAGCTGTTGCAGGGCAAAGAAGTGAACGCCGATCTGAGTATCGATGGTTTAGGGAAAGCCGATATCGACACGGAGAAGAAAGTGATCCGCTTTAACAAGATCCTCGAAGTCACCAAAGACAACGCACAATCACTTGGTTTCTAAGGCTTTAGCCAACACCAGGGAACCTTAACGCCGACCGTCTGGTCGGCGCTATCAACCAAACTAACACTCAGCGTCCCCCCGGACGTGCGCAGGGGTATTGTCCATGGCAGACACCACCGCATTTATCACTCTTGAGAATATCAGCAAACAATTCCCGGGCGTGCTGGCGCTGGATAACGTGAATCTGACGCTGAGAAAAGGCGAAGTTCACTGTCTGGCGGGTCAAAACGGCTGTGGTAAAAGTACCATTATTAAAGTGATCTCCGGGGTTTATCACCCTGAAAAAGGCGCGCAGATTTTACTCGACGGAAAATTGTTCCATCACCTGACGCCGCAGCTCTCTTCTCATTATGGCATTCAGGTTATTTATCAGGACCTGTCGTTGTTCCCCAATTTTAGCGTCGCAGAAAATATCGCGGTCAACCGCTATCTGCCTGGTGGCGATATCTGGGTGCGTCGTGGCGCCATGAAACAGCAGGCGCTGGCAGCCATGAAACGTATCGGGGTGAATATCGATCCCGATAAAAAAGTTGAAAAACTCTCAATTGCGGATCGACAGCTGGTCGCCATTTGCCGGGCGATTGCCGCCGATGCGCGTCTGGTGATTATGGACGAGCCCACCGCCTCGCTAACCCGCCAGGAGGTTAATGGCCTGCTGCGGGTAGTTAATGAACTGAAAGCGGCCGGAATTTGCGTCGTGTTTGTCAGCCATCGTCTGGATGAGGTGATGGAAGTGGCTGACCGCATCAGCGTAATGCGCGACGGTAAACTGGTGGGCACATACCCTGCCAGCGAACTCGACAGCCACGAGCTGGCCTTCCTGATGACCGGACAACGCTTCCACTACAGCCCGTTGCCGGAAAGGCCCGCGATTGAGCAAGAGCCGCTGCTTGAGCTGCGCAATCTCAGCCGCAGAGGTAAATACCAGAACATTAATCTGTCGCTGCACGGCGGCGAGATCGTCTCCATTGTTGGTCTGCTGGGTGCCGGGCGCACTGAGCTTTGTCTGAGCCTGTTTGGTATGACGCACCCGGAAAGCGGCGAGATTCGCATTAACGGTCAGCCGGTTACTCTGCGCAATAACCATGACGCCATCCAACACGGGATCGGCTATGTCTCAGAAGATCGCCTGACGCAGGGGCTGATCATGGAGCAGTCGATCTACGACAACACCATCGTCACTGTGTTTGATCAACTGCACACCGGTAGCGGCCTGCTCGATCACCGTAAAGCGCAAAAGTTGGTCGCCGATTTAATCCGCGAACTGAATATCAAAGTGTCCGATCCGCACTTGCCGGTCAAAACCCTTTCCGGCGGTAATGCCCAACGTATCGCCATTGCCAAATGGGTGGCGACCAATCCCCGTATCCTGATCCTCGACTCGCCTACCGTCGGCGTGGATATCGCCAACAAAGAGGGCATTTACCAGATAGCCCGCGATTTGGCGGAACAGGGTATGGCGGTGCTGATGATTTGCGATGAAATCCCGGAAGCGTATTACAACAGCCACCGCGTGCTGGTAATGCGTCGCGGCAAGCTGGTGGCGGAATTTAATCCTCATCAATGCCGTGAAGAGGAGATTGCTGAAGTGGTCGAGGTAATCAATGAATAAGATGCATCTCTCCCGTTTAATCGGGCAACATGAGTTCTGGCTGGGCCTGCTGGTTGTAGCCCTTGCCGTTGGGCTGAGCGTCAGCACCGACGAGTTCTTGTCTTTGGGGAACCTGACGGATGTGGCCACCAGCTACGCGATTCTCGGCATCCTGGCCTGTGGACTTTTTGTGGTGCTGATTTCCGGCGGGATCGACATCTCATTTCCGGCGATGACCGCGATAGCCCAGTATGCAATGGCCAGTTGGGTTATCGGTCACGGCGGCAACTTCGCGCTGGCGTTAATCATTGCCATTGCGGTAGGCCTGCTGCTGGGGCTGATCAACGGTTTTCTGGTTTACTGGCTGCGCGTCCCGGCAATCATCATTACCATCGCGACGCTGAACGTCTACTACGGCCTGCTGGTTTACGCCACCAAAGGCACCTGGCTGTATGGCTTCCCGGACTGGTTTATGAACGGCATTAACTGGTTCTCGTTCACCGCGGCGGATGGCTACGACTACGGTTTGACCCTGCCCCTGCTGTGCCTGGCGGCGGTGATCATCTTTACCGCCGTGCTGATGAACTATACCCGTCTTGGCCGTCAGGTTTACGCCATGGGCGGCAACCGCGACGCGGCCTCGCGCCTGGGGCTGAATCTGCTGAAGCTGCATTTTTACGTCTATGGCTACATGGGCATTCTGGCAGGCGTTGCCGCCGTGGTTCAGGCGCAAATCACCCAGTCAGTTGCGCCCAATTCGCTGCTCGGCTTTGAGCTGACGGTGCTGGCGGCGGTAGTACTCGGCGGAACCAGCATGAGCGGCGGGCGCGGTACGTTGACCGGAACCCTGCTCGGCGTGGTTCTGCTGGCCTTCTTACAAAATGGACTGACGCTGCTCAGCGTCTCCTCTTACTGGCACACCGTGTTCAGCGGCGCCATTATCCTGGTCAGCATTAGCGCCACGGCCTGGAACGAAAAACGCAAACTGGCAAGGGAGCTTTGAGATGAAAACAATCGCCAGATTTTTACCCGGTGATGCCATCATTCGTCTGCAATGCGTGATTATTGTGGTCGTCGCCCTGGTCTTCTCGGCCCTGCTCGGCAGCCGTTTTTTCAGCGTCGCTAACTTCCAGTCGATTGGCTCACAGCTACCAATCCTCGGCATGCTGGCCCTCGGGATGGGCATGACCATGCTGACCGGCGGCATTAACCTGTCGATTATTGCCGGGGCGAACGCCTGCTCGCTGGTGATGGCGGCGATTATCGTCACCCATCCGGATAACCCGCTGTTTCTGGTGCTGGCGCTGCTGGCAGGCGCTGCCGTGGCGGTGGCTATCGGCACGCTCAACGGTGCGCTGATTGCCTGGGTCGGGGTCTCGCCTATTCTCGCCACGCTCGGCACGATGACGCTTATCTCCGGGCTGAATATTCTGCTTTCCAACGGGACGGTGATTTCCGGTTTCCCGACCGCCATTCAGTACCTTGGTAACGCCACGATTGCCGGTGTTCCGGTGGCGCTACTGCTCTTTTTCCTGGTGGCAATCCTGCTGTGGGTACTGCTGGAACACACCACGCTTGGGCGCAGCCTGTATCTCGTTGGTTCCAATGAACAGGCTACCCGCTACAGCGGCGTGAATACCGTGAGGGTACAAATTTCGGTGTACGTGATTTCTGCCCTGCTCGGCTGGGTCGCCGCCATTTTGATGATGGCGAAATTCAACTCAGCTAAAGCCGGATACGGTGAATCCTACCTGCTGGTCACCATCCTTGCCTCCGTCCTCGGCGGTATCAACCCGGATGGCGGCTTCGGGCGCATTATCGGCCTGGTGCTGGCACTGATTGTGCTGCAAATGCTGGAAAGCGGCCTTAACTTGCTGGGGGTCAGCAGCTATCTGACGATGGCGCTGTGGGGCGCGGTGCTGATCCTCTTTATCGCATTACAGAATCGTAAAGCCTGATTTCAGGAGAAAAAATTATGGCAAGTTACTTTATTGGTGTGGATGTCGGAACCGGAAGCGCCCGTGCTGGCGTGTTTGATCTCAACGGCAGAATGGTCGGTCAGGCCAGTCGGGCCATCGAGATTTACCGCCCGCAGGCCGATTTTGTTGAGCAGTCTTCCGATAACATCTGGCAGGCGGTGTGTAACGCGGTTCGCGATGCGATTAACCAGTCGGATATCAACCCTATACAGGTGAAAGGTCTCGGCTTTGACGCGACCTGTTCACTGGTGGTGCTGGATAAAGAAGGTAAACCGCTGACCATCAGCCCGTCCGGGCGCAGCGAACAGAACATCATTGTGTGGATGGATCACCGCGCCATTACTCAGGCCGAGCGCATCAACGCCCTGCATCATCGGGTGCTGGACTACGTTGGCGGCATTATCTCCCCGGAAATGCAGACGCCAAAACTGCTGTGGCTGAAGCAGCATATGCCCAATACATGGGCTAATGCGGGCTACTATTTTGACCTGCCCGATTTCCTGACCTGGCGCGCAACGGGCGATGACACGCGCTCATTGTGTTCGACGGTGTGTAAATGGACCTATATGGGCCATGAAGACAAATGGGATGCCAGCTATTTCCGCCAGATTGGGCTGGAAGATTTGCTGGAGCATGATGCTGCCAAAATTGGTCGCTACGTGAAAACCATGGGCGAACCGCTCGGTCACGGGCTGTCTGCGCGCGCCGCCAGCGAAATGGGGCTGATTCCGGGGACAGCTGTCAGCGTCTCGATCATCGATGCCCACGCCGGTACCCTCGGCACGCTCGGGGCAAGCGGTGTTTCCGGCGAGGTGGCGGATTTTGACCGTCGTATCGCGCTGATTGGCGGCACCTCTACCGGACACATGGCAATTTCCAAAGAGCCACGTTTTATCGGCGGCGTCTGGGGTCCTTACTACTCAGCCGTACTGCCAGAATACTGGCTTAACGAAGGTGGGCAGTCGGCAACCGGGGCGTTAATCGACCACGTTATTCAGTCGCATCCTTGCTACGAAACCCTGCTGGCGCAGGCTAAATCTCAGGGGCAAACCATTTACGAAGTGCTGAATGCGCTGTTGCGTAAAATGGCCGGTGAGCCGGAAGATATCGCGTTTTTAACCCGCGACATGCACATCCTGCCCTATTTCCACGGCAACCGCTCGCCGCGCGCTAACCCAACGCTCACGGGCGCAATCACCGGACTGAAGCTGTCACGTACGCCGGAAGATATGGCGCTACAGTACCTTGCGACCATCCAGGCCATTGCGCTGGGAACCCGCCATATCATTGAAACGATGAATCAAAGCGGCTACACCATCGATACGATAATGGCCAGCGGCGGCGGGACGAAAAACCCGATCTTCGTTCAGGAACATGCCAACGCCACCGGCTGCGCCATGCTGCTGCCTGAAGAGAGCGAGGCCATGCTGCTGGGTGGCGCCATGATGGGAACTATCGCCGCGGGCGTATTCGAAACCTTCCCGGAAGCGATGTCGGCGATGAGTCGGATTGGTAAAACGGTTACCCCGCAAACAAATCGCATTAAGCAGTACTACGATCGCAAATATCGGGTATTCCACGAGATGTATCAGGATCATATGAAATATCGCCAGTTGATGCAGGAGGAAGCATGAGTAACTCCTGGTCTCAGGCTACCGGCGTATTTCAGCTCTATAGCGATGCCCTGGCGGGTCTGGGGCAGCATCTGAATGAACCGCTCTGGCAGTCGCTAATGGCGGAGCTGCGCGGTTGCCGGGGCAAAATCGTTGTCACTGGCGTCGGTACCTCCGGCATTGCGGCGCGTAAAGTGGCGCATATGCTTGCGTGCGTGGAACGCCCGGCGATCTACCTCAACGCGACGGACGCGGCGCATGGCGATCTCGGTTTTTTACGCGACAACGACCTGGTGATTATGCTGTCGCGTGGGGGGAATTCGGACGAACTCACCCGGCTACTGCCCGGGCTGGCTGCGAGGAATGTGCCGATTCTGAGCGTGACTGAAAACGCCGATTCAGCCATTGCTAAAGCGTCGAGATTGGTGATTTCCACCGGCGTCCAGCGTGAGGCCGACCCGCTGAACATGTTAGCCACCACCTCTATTTTACTGGTGCTGGCTATCTTTGACGCCGCCTGCGCCTGTCTGATGAGCGAAAGCGGTTACTCAAAGGAGACGTTGTTGTCTGTGCATCCTGGCGGTGACGTGGGATTAACGTTGAGCCGTGAGCAAATGCCGTAAGTTAAAGGAGACTGATCATAGTAATAACTGAGAGTGGAGCATCCGTAGACATTGAATTTTTTACCTCCAGCGTATTGCTACGTTCACCTTATGTTTTTCACTTCTCTGAAATAACAGTACCCGTGAACGTGTTAAGGGTACTATCGCCGTACCCTTAACAATCCCGGCTCCCGGCGGGAAAATTGTTGCTGCGCAATACCCTCCGCTTATTCCTTCAGGCTACCGGGCCGGGCGCGAGGTAGCGTCCATGCAAAGCGCGCCCTGAGCCAGCATCCATGCTGGCTCTCCCGGCCTTACGGAAACACGTCGGCAATTTTCAGCCGGACCAGCCCACACCTGACCATCTGCGTTTTTTGTTTAAACAGCAAAACAGATTTAACTGGAAGTCAGAGCGTTGAAGCGATGACCCCGGTCCGGCTGAAAATCGATGAGACGTTGACGGCTGACCGGGGCTGCCCGCAGGGATGCGGGCAGAGGGGATGGCCTGCAGGGACGCAGGCTCGGCCCCGACCCGACAGGCAGACGGCATAAGACGAATGAATCGCATCGCGACGATTTTCCCGCCGGGAGCCTGGGTTGCAAGGGAGGCGGCGGTGAGCCTCCCTTGCACGTTCACGGGTATCTGCGCTTTAGAGAAATGACACCGTTCAGGTGAACGGAACCCCATAGCGGAATAAAATATTCTCCATCATGTTTAACATGACATGCAGTACATCTCTGGCATATCTAACCAAAAGATAAAACAGTGAAAAAGTGGATTAACGCGCTGCGTTCCACTACCGCTATCTGTTCCGCACGTTAAAAATTCTGTGACGCTCTCCAGCATTCCTGGCGGAAAGCATTCCATTCTCCAAATCTATGAGCAAACTTTAGCTATTCTTATCAAACATACTCACGGGAGATCCTACAGATGATGTCAACGCTTGCCCCACCATCTGTACTTTCCGCTCCCCAGCGCCGTTGCCAGGTGCTGCTGACGCTTTTCCTGCCGGGGCAACTCGCGACTACACAAACCTTCAGCAGCCTCAACGGCGTCGATGATGCCACGGTTCAGGAAGATATTATTGGCGCAGGACTCGAAATCCAGCGCTATCACCGGCTCTCGATAGCCACCGCGCAGAATGGTGGCTATACGATCGAAGGAACCCCGCTAAATCAACGTCTGTGTCTGTTGCAGTGGCTGCGCCGTGGCCTGCGGATTTGCCCTGCCTTTATCGCTCAGCAGTTTACCCCGGCGTTAAAAGCGGAACTTAAACAAAGGGGGATCGCACGTACGCTGTATGACGACACCAATCTGCATGCGCTCATTAATCTGTGTTCCCGGCGCTTGCAGAAACCGTTTGAGTGTCGTGACATCCAGTTCCTGCGTCTGTATTTACAGTATTGCCTGCTACAGCACCACGCGGGGATCACCCCGGAGTTTAACCCACTCCAGCAACGCTGGGCGCAATCCTGCGCGGAATATCCGCTCGCAGAGGAAATTGGCCGTCACTGGCAGCGCCACGTCATGCAGAGTGCACCACTGGGCGAATCGCTGTTTATGGCGTTGCTGTTCTCAATGCTTCGTATCCCCGACCCGATTCGCGATAATCACCATCAGGATCGCCGCCTGCGTCTTGCTATTGCGCGGCTGGTGCTACGTTTTCGCGAGTATGGCAATGTGCGCTTCAGCGATGAGCAAGGGCTGAATGACCAGTTGTATATCCACCTGGCTCAGGCACTGAACCGCAGCGTGTTTGCCATCGGCATTGATAACACGCTGCCGGAGGAGTTCAGCCGCCTTTATCCCCGGCTGGTTCGTACTACCCGCGAGGCGATTCACGGCTTCGAGGCCGAATACGATGTGCAATTTTCCGAAGAAGAGATCGGGCTGGTGGCCGTTATTTTCGGCGCCTGGCTGATGCAGGAGAAGGATTTACACGAAAAGCAGATAATCCTGCTGACCGGTAGTAATGAACAACTTGAAGTGCATATAGAGCAACAGCTACGCGAACTGACGCTGCTGCCGCTCAACGTAAAACATATGCCGATGCAGGACTTTCAAAAAGAGGGTGCTCCGCGCGGTGTAACGCTGATTATTACGCCGTACACCACGCCACTACCGCTATTTTCACCCCCGTTGATTCATGCGGATCTGGCGCTTACGCCGCATCAGCAGCAGCAGATCCGCAAAATTCTCGAATCATAACGTTGCAGGCTGCGCGACCACCTTCGGGCGCAGAACGATTGCCGGGAGCGCCACCAGCGCCATCACCCAGAACACGCCGCTGCCCAGATTCTGGTACAGATAGCCCGCGAATACGGTCATGATGGCGATACTGCCGCCCATCGCTATCGCGGAATACACCGCCTGCAAACGAATAACTTCGCTCCCCTGGCGTGCCGCGATATAACGCATTGCCGCCAGGTGGCAGACGGTAAAGGTTCCGCAATGGAGGATTTGCACCACGATCAGCCACGGCAGCTCGGTGCTCCAGCCCATCAATCCCCAACGCGCCACCCCGCAAACGGCGGAAAGCAGCAGCAGATCGCGGGCGCTAAAGCGACGGAACAGCTTGTGACTAAGCGCGAAAATAATCACCTCCGCCACCACACCTAGTGACCATAAATAGCCCACCGCCGAAGCGGAATATCCAGCAGACTGCCAATAGATGGCGCTGAAACCATAATACGCAGCATGCGCCCCCTGTAGCAGACTCACGCAAGCAAGAAAACGCCAGCTCTGGGTTATCAGCGCGCGCCAGGCGGGCCATCCCGCACTCTCCTGCTGACGGTTTTCACCCGCTGGCTGCACGCTCGGGCGAATCATCATGCCCAGCAGCATCGAGGCGACGCCAAGCGATAGCAGGACCAGGATCACCCGATAGTCAAACAGGCTCACCAGTTTGCCGGTTAACGCGGAGCCGATCACAAAAGCCACGGATCCCCATAGTCGCACCCGACCGTAATCCATGGTGATTTGTTTCTGCCAGGTGTTGGCCAGCGCGTCGGTCAGCGGTACCAGCGGTGAGAAAAACAGGTTAAAGCCGATCATCACCACCATCAGCCACGCCACGTTGGTTCCCGCCCAGAAGGCCAGCGCAAACACCAGCGTCAACAGAGCCAGAATACGTAACGCTGAGATCAGCCGGGAGGGATCGCTCACACGCGGCGCAATCAGCAAACTACCGAGAAAACGGGCAATCAGCCCCGCGCCCAGCAGTAAACCGATGGTTTCCGGCGTCAGCCCTAACCCTTCGAGCCAGACGCTCCAGAAAGGCAGAAAGATACCGTAGCTAAAGAAATAGGTGAAATAACCGAGCGCCAGCCAGCGCGTGGAATGCAAAGCCATGGGTCCTCCTGTTTTGGAAGCCCTAGTCTAATGACTCAAACCACATTCTGAAGAGTACTACCGTTCACATTTACGAAATAATTGTGACAAACATCACTTTTAACCAACACGATTGGTCATCCGCATCCGCAATCGTTTACATCTGTATGATTTTACAGCAGAGAACATGCTGGGATGAATAAACAGTAATGCAAGGAATTGAATGGATTTTGCGAAAAATACTCAGATGAATAACAAAAGCCTTAATATCATCACAAGTATATCACTTAACAGCCAATATTCGTGATTACAATATTTTGACTCCCCACCAATTTAAAATTATTTAAATGTAATAGCAGTTAGCTCGTTCATTTTTAATAAATATAATCTGAAAATCTCGCTTATTAATATGACTGCCAGCGCATATCGAATACCATTGCCCAGCAATTAATTTTGATCTTTGTCTTTTCATTAATTTAATTGCTAACAGGTTTATCAAATAAGAGGGTCTTTAATGAACAAAATTGCAAAATCTATAGCGGTTAGCTTGCTGGCGCTTTCTGCGGGAAGCGCATGGGCGACGGACGGTAAAATTGAATTTACGGGTGAAATTCTAACCAGCACCTGTGAATTCGCCGATGGTGACGTCATCAACGTGGAACTGGGTCATTACGCCGCCGCGCAGTTTAAAACTGTCGGTGATACCAGCCCGGCGATTCCGGTTAATATTCCGTTGGAAAACTGCCCAGCCACCCCGTGGGAGCACGTTGATGGCACAACGGACAACTCGTTCCAACTGTGGCTGGAAACGCGCGCTGGCGGCACCGTAGCCGATCACGACGATCTGGTCGCCGTTAGCAGCATGGATACCGCCGCAACCGGCGTGGGCATCCGTATCGCAAGAGCCAGCGACAACGCAACGATGGTGCTGAATAAGCTGCCCGCGGCTGATTCAAAAATCAGCTTTGCCCCGGAAGCCGATGGCACCACTATCGTAGGGCTACAAGCCTATTACGTCTCCACTGTAGATTCTAAAGAGATCTCCCCAGGAGAAGCCAACGCCAGCGTTGACGTCACCATCGACTACCGCTAATCCCGTATACCGTCTCTTTCCATCCCTTCTTCCCGCTGAGATGGAAAGAGACGTTTTTTGACATCAGGTTAAGGATTACAGCGATGAAAAAAAACACCGCGCTCGCTTTGGCATTGGTGCTGGGCAGTTGGGTCAGCCAAAGCCTCGCTGGCGGTATTGTGCTACAGAGAACCCGTGTCATCTACGATGCCGGGAAAAAAGAGGCCGCGCTGCCGGTGGCTAACCGCAGTGAAGGTCTGCCTTATTTATTGCAGTCGTGGGTCGACAATGCACAGGGAACCGCACGAGGCCCCTTTATTATTACGCCGCCGCTTTTTCGCCTCGATGCTGATAACGATTCATCATTACGAATTATAAAATCATCTGAAAACATTGCTAACGATAAAGAATCGTTGTTCTTTATTAATGTGCGCGCTATTCCTGCCAAAAACCAAACCACCGATGCGAATAATAATACGCTAACGCTGGTATTTAAAACACGAATAAAACTATTTTATCGCCCGACAAATTTAGTCGGCAAGCCTTACGACGCTTATAAATCTCTTGAATATAAATATAGCAATAATGAGTTAGATATATATAACCCATCGGCTTATCACGTCGTATTCGCCGGTCTTGCGCTAGGGAAAACCGATCTCACGAATAAAATCGATTACATCGCTCCCGGCGAGCATAAACGGCTGGCGGTCCCCGCCGCCGCAGGGAAAACGGTGCAGTGGGCCGCGATCAACGACTATGGCGGTACCACCAAAACAGAAACCCAGACGCTGCAATAAGCCGCGCCTCACGATGATAGCTCTCAGGGAATGACAAGCGATATGACGCAAAGAACGCCGAATTTATCAACCGTGAAGCCACTTGCCTTCTGGTTGCACTGCGCAATCGCCAGCGGATGCCTGGCCTCCGGCCATGCCTGGGCCGGTGACTTCTACTTTGCCCCAACCCTTCTGGAAACGGAGAAAAGCGGCCAACAGGCGGTGGATCTGGCGGTATTTTCGCAGAATAACGCCCAGCTTCCCGGCGAATATATTGTTGATATTTATATTAACAACAAGAAAACCGGCCAGCGTAAGCTGCCGTTCGTTGCAGGTAAAGAACACCAGTTGATTCCTCAGTTCACCCTCGGGCAATTGCGTGAACTGGGCTTTAAAATCGACAACTATCCACAGTTGGCGGAGCAGGACAACGCCACGACGGTTGCCGACCTG
This sequence comes from Citrobacter sp. C13, assembly GCF_014596815.2. Classification (NCBI taxonomy): domain Bacteria; kingdom Pseudomonadati; phylum Pseudomonadota; class Gammaproteobacteria; order Enterobacterales; family Enterobacteriaceae; genus Citrobacter; species Citrobacter sp. C13. The sequence continues at coordinate 1,314,429 of NZ_CP115024.1, read as the reverse complement.
ACGCAGGCGATTCCCGGCAGCATCTCACAGTTTGATATCAACCACAGCCGACTGAATCTCAGCGTGCCGCAGATTGCCCTTTACCGTGACGCCCGCGGCTATGTAGATCCTGCTCGTTGGGACGACGGGATGCCGGTTTTGTTCACCAACTACAACTTTAGCGGTTCGCAAAACCAGTACGACAACGACAGCGATCGGCGCCAGTATCTGAATATGCAAAATGGCGCCAACATCGGCCCCTGGCGACTACGCAATTACTCGACCTGGGCGCACAGCGATAATGACACGCGTTGGGATAGCATTAATAGCTGGCTACAACGGGATATCAAAAGCCTGAAATCGCAGCTGGTGATAGGCGAGAGCGCCACCGAAGGCACGGTGTTCTCCAGCTATCAGTTTACCGGCGTGCGGCTGTACTCTGATGAAACCATGCTACCCAACAGCCAGCGCGGTTTTGCGCCGACCATTCGCGGCATCGCCAACTCCAGCGCTATCGTTACGGTACGGCAAAACGGCTACATCCTGTATCAAAGCAACGTTCCGGCGGGGGCTTTTGAAATCAACGATCTCTACCCTTCGGCGTTCAGCGGCGACTTAGACGTCACTATCGAAGAAGCCGACGGCAGCATACGTCATTTCGTCCAGCCGTTCTCCGCGCTGCCGCAGATGCAAAGACCGGGTTATCTAAAATACAGCGTCACCGCGGGGCGCTTTCGCGCTGCCAGCTCGCAGGACAGCCACGAGCCGGAGTTCCTTGAAAGCACCGCCAGCTATGGTCTGAACAACGCGTTCACGCTTTACGGCGGCCTGAACGCCTCGCAGGACTACCGAGCGCTGGCGCTGGGCCTCGGCTCTACGCTTGGCGTTCTGGGAGCAGTATCGATGGACGTCAGCCGCGCGGACACTCAGCTTGATAACGATGAAAGCTATCATGGCTACAGCTGGCGCACCCAGTACATCAAAGACCTACCGGAAAGCGGCACCAGCGTGTCGCTAAGCTACTACCGCTACACCAGCAGCGGTTATTTCAACTTCTCCGACGCCAACCAGAAGGGTATCAACGGCGGCGATCACCTGCGCAATGAAGCTCAGTTCACTGTCAGCCAGACGTTGTTTTCTGGTATCAGTTTCTACGCCTCTGGCTCGCAGCAGGAGTACTGGGATCGCGAGCAGCAGGATAAAAACCTGTCCATTGGCCTGAACGGCAATCTGTGGGGCGTGAGCTATAACCTCAGCGGCCAGTTTACCGACTCACATGACAGCGACAACGACCGTACGCTGTCGCTCAGCCTGAGCGTACCGTTGGATCGCTGGCTGTCGCATGCGCAGGCAACCTGGCGCACCACTGACCAGCGCGATCGCGCTACTCAGCACGAAGTGGGCATCAATGGCTCGCTGCTGGAAGACCGTCGGCTGACTTATAACCTGAAACAACGGCAAAGCGAAGGCGGCGATCCGGGCAGCAGCAGTCTGTACGGCAGCTACCGTTCTGCCTACGGCACCGTGAATGCCGGTTACGACTACAGCAGCGATAACCGCCAACTGAGCTACGGTCTCTCTGGTGGTATTGTCGCCCATCGTCACGGCGTGACCCTGTCGCAGTCGCTGGGCAATGCCTTTGCGCTGATTGACGCCAACGGCGCGGCAGGGATCCGGGTGAAAAATTACCCCGGCATCGCCACCGACTATTTTGGCTATGCCGTGATCCCCTATCTGACCGCGTATCAGGAAAACGCCATCTCTCTCGATACCACAATGATGCCGGATAACGTCGACGTCACCGAAACGGTGCGCACCGTAGTGCCTAATCGCGGTGCCGCCGTAACGGCACACTTTATTGCCCGGACCGGCTACCGCGTACTGCTGAAACTCACCGATGCGCGCGGAAAAGCACTGCCCTTCGGCGCCATCGCCAGCAGTCAGACGCAGCAGAGCATCGTCGATGAAGGTGGCGTGCTGTATATCACTGGTGTAAACAGCCAGCCGCAGATCTGATCCGTACGCTGGGGTAATCAGCCAGATCAACAGTGCCAGTTTACCTTCAGCCTGCCGGAAGATTCTGCTCGCAACACCGCAATACAAAATGGGAACGCGCTATGTCAATAAAGAGTCTGTGGATGAAAAATGGGATTACCGCCGTGCTACTGGCGCTACCTATCACCCCGGTCTACGCGGTGAACGGGGCCTGCTCCGCGACGGGAAGCTTTAACGTCAATATAGCCAGCGACTGGACGCAAGCACAGAACGTTGCGGGAACTTCGCTGGAACTGCCAACGCCGCTCTCAGGCAATGCTTATCAAATCGATTGCAGCTGTAGCGCGGGTAACAAAGTGGCGTTGTACTATACGGTCACCAGCGCGCTATCTAAAAACGGTAAACTCAGCGGCTTTTACCAGTTGAATGATAATCTGGATATTAAAACTGAAGTTGATGACATTCCTGGGAAGACGGCGGTCACGCCGCTGAACACTAAACCTATCCAGGAAAGTGGCTCTTACAGCCCCAGCAGCAGCAAAGGTAGCGTGTGCACGGCTGACCCAGCGGAGATCCGCGCCGCGCCGGTAACCATTGGCGCGAGCACCCGTTTTACGCTGTACGTCACCAAACCCTTCCTGGGGGAACTGGTAATTCCAGACACCCTGGTCGCCTCAGTACAGGCCGGATGGACCAGTTCGTCCACCCCACCATCGGTGAGCAGCATGGAAGATATCGCCGAACTGCGCATCCAGGGGAGCATCACCGTGCCCCAGGATTGTAAAATCAACCAGGGCGACATGATTCAGGTCGATCTCGGTTTTATCAACGCCAACCGTTTCACCACCAAGGACCAGATGCCGGACGGCTATACACCGGTCAATTTTGACATTCACTATGACTGCGGTGATACCTCAACCATCAAAAATAGCATGGAAATGAGGATTGATGCTGATGATGTGATTGAGCAGTACACGTTAGTCGCCCGCCGCCAGGAAGCCAATAACGTCCCGGACATCGGTGTGAGAATGGCCCGTATCGACGGGACCCATGTCAATGTCCCGTTCACAAATGGATTGATCAATATCGATCCTTCCGGCAAGGGAGTAATCAACCTGGAAGCCTGGCCGATTAATATGCTCGGCGGCACGCCCGCGCCGGGGAAATTTAGCGGTACCGCAACCATCACCGTTCTCGTGAAATAATGGCTCACAACATCGGCTGGCGCTGAGCCAGTTCGATAAAATGCTGCAGGGCGGGCTTTAGCTCGCCTTTTTTCCACGCCATCAACAGCGCAATGGTCGGAACATCGCCAACAATAGGACGGAAAACCACCTGTCCGGTATTAAAATTATTCATATAACCGGGTATCAAAGTCACCCCCAGCCCCATGCCGACCAGGTTCATGGTCACCAGAATGTTGGTTGCCACCTGCACAATGTTGGGCTGGCTTTTTTGTTGCTGAAACCAGTTTTTGACAATCATCGCTAACGCGCCGGAGTAGGCCGGATCGGTACTGACAAAATTCACGCCGTGTAGTTGTTCTGCGGAGATTGCTTGCTCATTAGCTAACGGATGATTCACCGGTAAAACCACTACTAACGGCTCATGAATCAGCTCCAGATAATCGAGATCCGGGCTGTACACCGGGTGGCGCATTAAGCCCACATCCAGCTCTCCACTCAGGATCTTCTCTTCCTGTTCAGTGGTGATCAGACTCACCAGCTCAATGTGCGTATCAGGCTGTTTTAAACGAAACAAAGGCAGCACCTTCGGCAGCAGATTTACCTCTGCGGAAGGGACAAAACCGATGGCGAAATGATTATCTTCCTGCACCGTTTTACGGGCACGAACTTTGGCGTTTTCCGCCTGTTCGAGGATCGCCAGCGCATCTTGTAAAAAGCACTCTCCCGCCGCCGTCAGCGCAACTTTTCGTTTATCCCGCACCAACAATGGAACGCCCACGCACGTTTCCAGATCGCGGATCTGGCTGCTTAACGACGGCTGAGAGGTATGCAGCTTTTCTGCCGCTCGGGTGAAATTCAGCGCCTGCGCCACCGCTACGAAATAGCGTAAGTGCCTCAGTTCCATGCCCTTCTCCTTGTTATCGAAAAAATGTCTCAACTGGTAGAAATTTACTATTTCACAGATTGATAACTAAACAGCAACATCCTTAGGGTACAAAAAAAGAAGGTCAATACATCTTAGCTTTCAGGATTAAAAAATATGACCACACCCTCAAATTTAGACATCTACCAACTGATCGATACGCAAAACGGTCGCGTAACCCCACGAATTTATACCGACCCTGAAATTTACCAACTGGAGCTGGAACGCATCTTCGGACGCTGCTGGTTATTTCTCGCCCACGAAAGCCAAATCCCCAAACCCGGTGATTTTTTTAACACCTACATGGGCGAGGATGCAGTTGTGGTGGTTCGCCAGAAAGACGGCAGCATCAAAGCGTTTCTCAACCAGTGTCGCCACCGCGCAATGCGCGTCAGCTACGCCGACTGCGGTAATACCCGCGCCTTCACCTGCCCGTATCACGGCTGGTCGTACGGCATTAACGGCGAGCTGATCGACGTCCCGCTGGAACCGCGCGCCTACCCGCAAGGGCTGTGCAAATCGCACTGGGGGCTGAACGAAGTTCCTGGCGTAGAGAGCTACAAGGGACTGATTTTCGGCAACTGGGATACCTCCGCGCCTGCGCTGCGCGATTATCTCGGCGACATCGCCTGGTATCTCGACGGTGTGCTGGATCGTCGTGAAGGCGGCACCGAAATCGTCGGTGGCGTACAAAAGTGGACCATCGATTGTAACTGGAAATTCCCCGCCGAACAGTTTGCCAGCGACCAGTATCACGCGCTGTTCAGCCATGCCTCGGCCGTGCAGGTGCTGGGGGCAAAAGACGACGGCAGCGATAAACGCCTGGGAGACGGACAAACCGCCCGCCCGGTGTGGGAAACCGCCAAAGACGCACTACAGTTCGGTCAGGATGGGCACGGTAGCGGATTTTTCTTTACCGAAAATCCTGATGCCAATGTCTGGGTCGACGGCGAAGTCTCCAGCTACTACCGTGACACCTACGCGGAAGCCGAGCAGCGTCTGGGTAAAGTTCGCGCCCTGCGTCTGGCCGGTCACAACAACATTTTCCCAACGCTTTCCTGGCTCAACGGTACTGCCACCTTAAGGGTCTGGCATCCGCGCGGGCCGGATCAAGTTGAAGTGTGGGCATTCTGTATTACCGATAAAGCCGCCTCTGATGAAGTGAAAGCCGCGTTTGAAAACAGCGCAACGCGGGCTTTTGGCCCCGCCGGATTCCTGGAGCAGGACGACTCGGAAAACTGGTGTGAAATACAAAAACTGTTGAAGGGTCATCGCGCACGCAACACCAGGTTGTGTCTGGAAATGGGGCTTGGCCAGGAAAAACGTCGTGAAGACGGCATTCCGGGGATCACCAACTACATCTTTTCGGAAACCGCCGCGCGCGGCATGTATCAGCGCTGGGCCGATTTGCTCAGCAGCGAAAGCTGGCAGGAAGTGCAGGAGAAAACCGCAGCTTACCAGCAGGAGGTGATGAAATGAGCACCTTAGTTTCTCAGGAACTACACCATCGCATTACACAGTTTCTCTACCATGAAGCCAGCCTGCTGGATGACTGGAAGTTTCGTGACTGGCTGGCACAACTGGATGAAGACATTCGCTACGCCATGCGTACGACGGTCAATGCCCAGACGCGCGATCGTCGCAAAGGCGTGCAGCCGCCGACCACCTGGATTTTCAACGACAACAAAGACCAGCTCGAACGTCGTATCGCGCGCCTGGAAACCGGCATGGCCTGGGCGGAAGAGCCACCGTCGCGTACCCGGCACCTGATCAGCAACTGCCAGGTCAGTGAAACTGGAGTTCCCGACGTCTTTGCCGTGCGCCTTAATTATCTGCTGTATCGCGCGCAAAAAGAGCGCGATGAAACCTTTTACGTCGGCATGCGCATAGACAAAGTGCGCCGTTTGCCGGGCGATGAGTGGCGCTTACTGGAGCGTGAGATCGTGCTGGATCAAGCGGTGATCACCTCCCATAACCTGAGTGTACTGTTCTGATGAGTCGTGTTTATGCCTGCCCCGTAGGGGATTTGCCGGAGGGTGAAGCGCTCCGGCTTGATACTTCGCCCGTCATCGCGCTGTTCAACGTTGGCGGCGAGTTCTATGCCATTAACGATCGCTGTAGCCACGGTAACGCCTCGATGTCGGAAGGCTATCTGGAAGACGACGCTACGGTGGAATGCCCGCTGCATGCCGCCAGTTTTTGCCTGAGAACCGGCAAGGCGTTGTGTCTACCCGCCACCGATCCGCTAACCACCTACGCAGTATATGTGGACGGTAGCGATGTGTTTGTTGATATTCCAGAGGACGCAAGATGAGCGATTTACGCGATAACGTGGTCTTTATCACCGGCGGCGGCTCCGGTCTTGGCCTGGCGCTGGTCGAGCGTTTCATCGAGGAAGGTGCGCGGGTCGCCACGCTGGAGCTGTCGCCAGCTAAAGTTGCCAGCCTGCGTCAGCGCTTTGGCGAACATGTGCTGGCAATCGAAGGCAACGTCACCTGCTACGCCGACTATCAGCGCGCGGTAGATCAAATCCTGACGCATTACGGTACGCTGGACTGTTTTATCGGAAATGCGGGGATATGGGATCACAACGCCTCGTTGGTCAATACGCCTGCGGATGCGCTGGAGAGCGGCTTTCATGAGCTGTTTAACGTCAACGTGCTGGGCTATCTGCTGGGCGCAAAAGCCTGTGCCCCTGCACTTATCGCCAGCGAAGGCAGCATCATCTTTACCCTGTCCAATGCGTCGTGGTATCCCGGCGGCGGTGGCCCGCTGTATACCGCCAGCAAACATGCGGCTACCGGGCTGATTCGCCAGCTGGCATACGAGCTGGCACCAAAGGTTCGTGTTAACGGTGTCGGTCCATGCGGTATGGCGACAGATCTACGCGGCCCGCAGGCGCTGGGACAAAACGATACATCGATTATGCAGTCGCTTACGCCGGAAAAAATCGCCGCTATTTTGCCACTACAGTTTTTCCCGGAGCCGGCGGATTTTACCGGCCCGTATGTGATGCTGGCGTCAAAGCGTAACAACCGCACATTGAGCGGCGTGATGATCAATGCCGACGCCGGTCTGGGTATTCGCGGTATTCGTCACGTCGCCGCCGGACTGGATCTCTGAGGAGGCGTTATGAACCCAAAAACTATCGCTATCGTCGGCGGCGGTCAGTCGGCAGCTATGGCTGCCGCTGCACTGCGCCAACAAGGATTTGACGGCGAATTACACCTGTTTTCCGATGAGCAACATCTGCCCTATGAACGCCCACCGCTCTCCAAAGCGATGCTACTGGACGACAATCCGCAACTTCAGCCGATACTCCCCGCTGACTGGTGGCGGGAACACAACGTACAGCTGCATCTGGGGGTTACTGTGCGGACGCTCGGCCGCCAAACGCATCAGTTGGTGCTGGCTAATGGGCAGAGTTATCCATGGGATCGGCTACTGATTGCGACGGGCGCTGCGGCACGCCCCCTTCCGCAACTGGATAAGCTGGGCGATCGTTGCTTCACCCTGCGCCACGCGGGCGATGCCGAGCGCCTGCGCGACAATTTATTGCCGGGCAAGTCGATTGTCATTGTCGGTGCGGGCACCATTGGTCTGGAACTGGCGGCCAGCGCGACTCAACGTGGCTGTCAGGTGACGGTGGTGGAGCTGGCGCCAACGGTCATGGGCCGCAACGCGCCTGCTCCGGTGCGCGACTATCTGCTAGCCCGCCACCAACTTGCGGGCGTGCGAGTACTGCTTAACAGTTCTATTGAGCATGTCGAAGCAGGAGAGTGTCTCTCGCTCACGCTACAAAACGGCGAAACTCTCACCGCTGATGCGGTGATCTATGGCATCGGTATCGTGGCGAACGATATGCTGGCCCGCGAAGCGGGGCTGGAGACGGCGAACGGCATTATCGTTGATACCGCCTGCACCACCTCCGATCCCGCGATTTTCGCCGCCGGTGACGTAGCGATAACGCGCCAGGCTGACGGTTCGTTAGTACGCGTCGAAAGCTGGGAAAACGCCAATTTTCAGGCACAGGTTGCCGCCGCCGCGATGCTCAATCAACCGCAGCCAGCAGCAACGCCGGGCTGGTTCTGGACCGATCAATATCGCGATAATTTGCAGTTTATTGGCGAAATGCAGGGAGACAGCTGGCTCATACGCGGCAATTCAGATGCGCAGAGAGCAATATGGTTTAACCTACAGGATGACGTGATTGTCGGCGCAGTAACGTTGAATCAGGGCCGAGAAATACGTTTATTGAGAAAATGGATTCAGGCAAAGAAAAAGCCGCCAGTGGCGGCTTTAATCGATGAAACAATCTTGCTTAAGTCAATATAACTGCCGGATGGCACTTCGTTTATCTGGCCTACATGTGAGTTACCTGTAGGCCGGATAAGATGTTTACACCACCATCTGGCAATCCGTATTACTTACGCGTAAACCGGGAAACGTGCACAGATATCGAGCACTTTACCTTTGACGCGCTCGATAACAGCTTCGTCATTGATGTTGTCCAGAACGTCACACATCCAGCCAGCCAGCTCTTTCACTTCAGCTTCTTTAAAGCCACGGCGAGTCACAGCCGGAGAACCGATACGGATACCGGAAGTCACAAACGGGCTCTTCGGATCGTTCGGTACGCTGTTTTTGTTAACAGTGATGTTAGCACGGCCCAGCGCGGCGTCAGCTTCTTTACCGGTCAGGTTTTTATCAACCAGATCCAGCAGGAACAGGTGGTTTTCAGTACCGCCAGAAACCACTTTGTAGCCACGGTTCAGGAACACTTCCACCATCGCTTTGGCGTTTTTGGCAACCTGCTGTTGGTAAACCTTGAACTCAGGCTCCATCGCTTCTTTCAGCGCCACAGCTTTCGCCGCGATCACGTGCATCAGCGGGCCGCCCTGCGCGCTTGGGAACACAGCGGAGTTCAGTTTTTTGTACAGCTCTTCGTCACCGCCTTTCGCCAGGATCAGGCCACCGCGCGGACCCGCCAGGGTTTTGTGGGTAGTGGTGGTCACAACGTGTGCGTGTGGAACCGGGTTCGGATAAACGCCCGCGGCAATCAGACCCGCAACGTGCGCCATATCGACGAACAGGTATGCACCGATGCTGTCGGCGATTTCGCGCATTTTTGCCCAGTCAACAACGCCGGAGTAAGCAGAGAAGCCACCGATGATCATCTTCGGTTTGTGCTCTTTGGCCTGCTTCGCCATGTCTTCGTAGTCAATTTTGCCGGACTCATCAATACCGTAAGGGATGATGTTGTACAGTTTGCCGGAGAAGTTAACCGGGGAGCCGTGAGTCAGGTGGCCGCCTTGTGCCAGGTTCATACCCAGAACGGTATCGCCCGGTTGCAGCAGAGCGGTATAAACAGCGAAGTTAGCCTGAGAACCAGAGTGCGGCTGTACGTTGGCGTAGTCAGCGCCAAACAGCTCTTTTGCACGATCGATAGCCAGTTGCTCAACGATATCAACGTACTCGCAACCGCCGTAGTAGCGCTTGCCCGGATAACCTTCAGCGTATTTGTTGGTCAGCTGAGAACCCTGCGCCTGCATAACACGCGGGCTGGTGTAGTTTTCGGAGGCGATCAGTTCGATGTGCTCTTCCTGACGTACTTTTTCCTGCTCCATAGCCTGCCACAGTTCGGCATCATAATCGGCAATGTTCATTTCACGCTTTAACATCCGCATCTCCTGACTCAGCTAACAATAGAATTTCGGCCTAAAAAGGCAGTCCCTAGGACTTCGGCCAACAGTATAACCGAATCATTCTTCGATAACAGGTCTTGACAAAGGATTTTACGCAAACGATTACCTTCGCGGTACGCAAGGCTTTGGAGAACAAAGGTCTGCTGAATTTCAACGGATTTCTTTTCAGGTTTGTGATGCAGATTTTTCACGATGTAACCTTTACAACGCAAAGTTACAAAGAACCATTTACAATGCAGGGGTATTTTTTATAAGATGTATTTGACATACATCATTAAAGTCTCAGATAAAGGAAGACCGTATGCTTGACGCACAAACCATCGCTACAGTGAAAGCCACCATTCCCCTGCTGGTTGAAACAGGCCCGAAGCTGACCGCCCATTTCTACGACCGCATGTTTACGCATAACCCAGAGCTGAAAGAAATCTTCAACATGAGTAATCAGCGTAATGGCGATCAGCGTGAAGCGCTGTTTAATGCTATTGCCGCGTATGCCAGCAATATCGAAAATCTGGCGGCACTGTTGCCGGCTGTTGAGAAAATCGCACAGAAGCATACCAGCTTCCAGATTAAACCCGAACAGTACAACATCGTGGGTGGCCATTTACTGGCAACGCTGGACGAAATGTTCAGCCCAGGCCAGGAAGTTCTGGATGCGTGGGGCAAAGCATACGGCGTGCTGGCGAACGTTTTCATCAACCGTGAAGCGCAAATCTACAGCGAAAATGCCAATAAAAATGGCGGCTGGGAAGGTACCCGTCCTTTCCGCATCGTGGCAAAAACCCCACGCAGTGCACTTATCACCAGCTTTGAATTTGAACCTGTCGATGGTGGCGCAGTGGCTGAATATCATCCGGGGCAATACCTGGGCGTCTGGTTAAAGCCGGAAGGTTTCCCGCATCAGGAAATTCGTCAGTACTCACTGACCCGTAAACCCGATGGCAAAGGCTACCGTATTGCGGTTAAGCGTGAAGACGGTGGTCAGGTTTCAACCTGGCTGCACAACCATGCGAATGTTGGCGACGTTGTTCACCTGGCCGCACCTGCGGGCGATTTCTTTATGGACGTCGCGACCGACACCCCGGTATCTCTGATCTCCGCGGGCGTGGGACAAACCCCAATGCTGGCAATGCTGGATACGCTGGCGAAAGCGAAGCATACGGCGCAGGTTAACTGGTTCCACGCGGCAGAAAATGGCGATGTCCATGCCTTTGCTGATGAAGTCAATGAACTCGGCAAAACGCTGCCACGCTTTAGCGCACACACCTGGTATCGTGAGCCAACCGAAGCCGATCGCGCGAAAGGTGCGTTTGATAGCGTAGGTCTGATGGATTTGAACAAACTGGAAAGCGCAATTAGCGATCCGGCGATGCAGTTTTATCTGTGCGGTCCGGTTGGTTTCATGCAGTTCGCCGCGAAGCAGCTGGTCGGTCTGGGCGTGAAAAACGAGAACATTCATTACGAATGCTTCGGTCCGCACAAAGTCTTGTAATGTGTTACGCGAGTAGGCCGGATAAGGCGTTTACGCCGCCATCCGGCAATCACTCTACCTGATGCGCTACGTTTATCAGGCCTACAAATTAACGGCGCGGCTTAGATTGCCGCGTCGTCTTCTTCACCGGTACGAATACGAATAACGCGTGCCACGTCGAAGACAAAAATCTTACCGTCGCCGATCTTGCCGGTCTGGGCAGTACGGATAATGGTGTCGACGCAGGTATCGACGATGTCGTCGGTAACCACAATTTCAATTTTTACCTTCGGCAGAAAATCCACCATATATTCCGCACCACGGTACAGCTCGGTATGGCCTTTCTGACGGCCAAACCCTTTCACTTCTGTCACAGTCATACCGGTAATGCCGACTTCTGCCAGCGCTTCGCGGACGTCGTCCAGCTTGAAGGGTTTAATAATCGCATCAATCTTTTTCATGCTATTCCTTGAAAAGGTCGCCTGTCTTTTGATCAAATAAAGCTAACATAATCCGCAGATTTATTCTTTGAAATCGTTTGCATCCAGCTCGTGCCGAGAAAGCAATTTATAGAATTCGGTGCGGTTGCGCCCCGCCATTCTTGCCGCATGGGTCACATTGCCCTTGGTGATTTGCAGCAGCTTACGCAGATAGTTGAGCTCAAACTGGTTACGCGCCTCAACAAAGGTCGGCAGCGCGGTGTTTTCCCCTTCCAGCGCCTGCTCCACCAGCGCGTCGCTGATCACCGGCGAAGAGGTCAACGCCACGCACTGCTCAATCACGTTGACCAGCTGACGCACGTTGCCCGGCCAGCTGGCGGTCATTAACCGCTTCATGGCATCGGTTGAAAAGGCGCGTACGAACGGTTTGTGACGTTCAGCGGACTGGCGCAGCAGATGGTTCGCCAGCAGCGGAATATCTTCCGTACGCTCGGCCAGCGCCGGGATCTTCAGGCTCACCACGTTGAGGCGATAGTACAAATCCTCGCGAAATTCGCCCCGAGCCATCGCTTTGGGTAAATCGCGGTGGGTCGCAGAAACGATCCGCACATCAATGTCGATATCGCGGTTACTGCCCAACGGTCTGACTTTTCGTTCCTGCAATACGCGCAGCAGTTTCACCTGTAACGGCGCAGGCATATCGCCAATCTCATCGAGAAACAGCGTGCCGCCTTCCGCGGCCTGAAACAGCCCTTCACGATTGCTCACCGCACCGGTAAAAGCCCCCCGTGCATGACCAAACAGTTCTGATTCCAGCAGTTGTTCCGGCAACGCACCGCAGTTAATGGCAATGAAAGGTTTTTGGCTGCGTGGGCTGGCGTTGTGAATAGCCTGAGCGAAAACTTCTTTCCCGGTTCCGCTTTGGCCGTTAATCAAGACGCTAACGTCCGATTGCGCCACCATCCGCGCCTGTTCCAGCAGGCGTAGCATCAGCGGGCTGCGGGTAACGATAGATTCGCGCCAGCTGTCATCGGTGGCGGGCGCAGACTGTTCCAGCGCCCCGTCAATCGCGTGATATAACGCGTCCTTGTCGACTGGTTTAGTGAGGAAACTGAACACCCCTTGCTGGGTCGCCGCAACAGCGTCCGGGATGGAGCCGTGAGCGGTCAGGATAATCACCGGCATTCCAGGTTGTACTTTCTGGATTTCAGTAAACAGCTGCATGCCATCCATTTCATCCATGCGCAGATCGCTAATAACCAGATCCACTTTTTCACGGTTCAGCACCCGTAACCCTTCCTGCCCACTTTCCGCGGTCACGACGCTGTAGCCTTCGCTGGTCAGTCGCATTCCTAGTAATTTCAACAGGCCCGGATCGTCATCCACCAGCAGCAGATGCGCGGGTTTACGGCTTATCATGGCGTAACCTCATCGGCAGACGGCGCTGCACCTTCTTCGTTATCAGGCGTAGTGAGTTTATCGTTCCCGTGCAGCGCATCAGGATTGTAGTTACCGCCAGGTTTGCGCGTGGAAAGCTGGCGCTCAATATCGGTCAGATTCTCCAGCTTGCGGGTCGTGAGATCGAGCTGGGACTGCAAATGCTGTTGCTGTTGGCGCAGCGTATCGAGATCGCTGTCGGACGCCTGCTGGAGTTTACTGTAGCGCATACGCTCTTCGGCAAGCTGCAACTGCAACGTTTGGCTGCTGCGCCAGACCTGATACAGCGGGCGTACCTGCGGCGGAATTTGCGGGCTTAACGCATCGAGGCGCGTAACAGCCTCCCGCCTTTCAGGCGGCGTAATGTTGGCATTATCGAGCAGGATCCCACGCCTGAAAGCGCCCTGCCAGGTATCTGTCATCAGGGTGCTGGCTTCACTACGCGCCTGCACCGGCATCAGGCGATTGGCACAATCCATCGCCCTCAGCCAGTACAACGGATTGGTTTCTGTGGACTGGCCAGACAGCGACCAGATATCCGTACAGTCGGTTGCAAGGTAGTCTGCCAGTTGATTAGGCGGAATTTTCTCCTGCGAAGGATCGCCGATAATATGATTCACCGCGTTCGGGACACAACCAACCAGCGCCAGGCACGGCAGGCTTGCGAGGATGACGCGACGAAGAAAATGTCGTTTAAGCATTCGGACAACAACGTATGGCATACTCACCAGACTTAGGTTTATTTTAGTGATTTTTCGCAGCAGCTAGCGGCAGTTCTATGCGAAAACAAACGTTTTGCGCATGGTCATCAACCAGATACAGCTTGCCCCGCATACGGCGGATGCAATCTCTGGCAATGCTTAGCCCCAACCCGCTTCCTTTTACCGCCCCTTTTCGCTGATGACTCCCCTGGAAAAAAGGCTCGAAGATCATGGTCTGTTCTGCTTCTGGAATCGGTGTGCCGGTATTCATTACATCGATGTATACCGTTGAGCCATGCAAACTGCTGCGGATCCAAATGTTACCGGATTCAGCACCATAGTGCACCGCATTGGAATAAAGATTGTCCAGCACGCTCATCAACAGCATCGGTTCTGCCAGGCAGGTGTTCACCGCAAGCGCAACATCAGTATGTATCATTTTGGCGCGAGCGGGCAGGCTATGCGCAGAAACAACGCTTTCCACCAGCGGCGTGATTTCCACACTTTCAAGTTCCACCTCGTCATCAGCCAGCTTGCGGTTGTAATCAAGGAGTTGTTCAATCAGCTTTTGCAGGTTGCGGCTGCTGTCATCCAGAATACCGACCACCTCTTTTTGCTCCGCTGTTAACGGGCCAACCACCTGATCGGCCAACAATTCGGTACCTTCGCGCATGCTCGCCAGCGGTGTTTTCAGCTCATGGGAAAGATGGCGTAAAAACTGATGCCGTTGCGACTCAAGCCAGGAGAGGCGTTCGCTTAACCAGATGATACGCTGCCCCACGGATCTCAATTCCCGTGGCCCGGTAAATAATACGCTATCCCCCAGCGAGCGCCCTTCTCCCAGACAGTTGATCATCCGTTCAATGCCCTTCACCGGACCGATAATCATGCGGGTAAACAGCAAGACCATCGCCAGGCTGACGAGAAACAGCACCAGTGCCTGCCAGCCAAAAAACTGCCCACGTTCGGCTATTTCCTGCTGTAACTGCTGCCCACGAGAAAAGATCACGGTACGCGTCGCTTGCACCATCTCGGTATTGGCATTGGCGAATGCTTCCAGTCGTGCAGCCGACACACTGTCAGGACCACTGTTTTTACACTGCAACTGCGCGAGATCGTTAAGATCCTGACGCAACGCCTGGTAGAGCTTGGTATCCGGCAACACCCCCGCATGCGCATCCAGCATGTCGCTGTAGCGTTTACGCTGGCTTTGGTAGACCCTGGCCAATGTTGGGTCATCAAGCACGCAGTATTGCCGATAGCTGCGCTCCATCTCCAGCGCGACGTTGGTCATCGCCTCGCTGCGTCTGGCATCAATCAGCGTGGTGCGGTTGGTCAGCGCAGCCTGCGCGCTCAGGGCATTCAGACTTTGCCATGCCTGCCAGGCCAGAACTAACAACGGCAGCAGGATAAGCAAGAAGGCCAACGTCACCAATTGACGTAAAGATCGGGGAAAAACTGACCAGCGCTTCAAGGCGTTACTCTCAATGGACAGGAATAGATTGATGCTAACTGAGGGGAACGCCAGATACAACAAAGCCGGGATTAACCCGGCTTTGTTATGGAATAAGGCGGTGCCTAACTCGACGTTTCGCCCGGAGGTTGATATGAGCAATGCTAATATCAGATGTTGGACGGCAGGCACCTTGTTGTGCGTCATTCGAAGTTTATGTAGCACGTCCCGAAGGGGCTGACATAAGAAGGTGAATGAGCCACTGGTTAATATTATGCAGCATCTGTGCCAATATTCAAAACACTTTATTAACACAATGATAAGTATGAAAAATATTATTATTTTTACAAATAACAATTCTGGCTGTTTTTTGATCTCTCTGTCGCCAATAAGCAACACTTGCAGCACTTAAAAGCAAATCCCTATTAAATCAAATAATTAAACGTCTCTTTTTGACGACACCACAACCCTGTCCATGTCGGCATTTCCCGACACTTTACTTTTAGGTGCAAGCGCTGAGTTTATTGCCGGATGGCGGCGTGAACGCCTTATCCGGCCTACAACCGCATTTTCCCTGTAGGCCTGATAAGCGTAGCGTCATCAGGCGGGTTCCATCCGGCAGACAAAAAAAGCCCCTCGCGAAGAGGGGCTTGATGACTATTGCGCGAATTAACCGAGCTGTTTACGCGCGTTGCGGAAAATACGCATCCACGGGCTATCCTCGCCCCAGTTTTCCGGGTGCCAGGAGTTGCTCACGGTACGGAACACACGTTCCGGGTGCGGCATCATAATGGTGACGCGACCATTTTCAGTGGTCACTGCAGTAATACCGTTCGGCGAACCGTTCGGGTTAGCCGGATAAGTCTCGGTCACCTTACCGAAGTTATCAACATAGCGCAGCGCCACCAGACCTTTGCTCTCAAGCTGAGCCAGATGCGCACCGTCACGCACTTCCACACGACCTTCACCGTGAGAAACGGCAATCGGCATCATCGACCCCACCATATCGGCAAGCAGCAAAGACGGGCTTTGCGTCACTTCGACCAAGCTGAAGCGGGCTTCAAAGCGGTCAGAGTGGTTACGCACAAAGCGCGGCCACAGGTCACTTCCCGGGATCAGCTCACGCAGGTTAGACATCATCTGACAACCGTTACACACGCCGAGAGCCAGCGTTTGCGGGCGATGGAAGAAGGTTTCGAACTCATCACGGACGCGGTTGTTGAACAGAATCGACTTCGCCCAACCTTCCCCAGCGCCAAGCACATCGCCGTAAGAGAAACCGCCGCAGGCCACCAGCGCCTGGAAATTACCCAGGCCGATACGTCCGCCCAGCAGGTCGCTCATGTGCACATCGATGGCGTCGAAACCCGCACGGTGGAAGGCGGCTGCCATCTCAACGTGGGAGTTCACACCCTGCTCACGCAGTACGGCCACTTTGGGACGCGCACCGGTGGCGATGTACGGAGCGGCAACATCTTCGTTGATATCAAACGACAGTTTAACGTTGAGACCAGGGTCCGCATCGTTAGTTTTAGCGTCGTGTTCCTGATCGGCACATTCCGGGTTGTCACGCAGACGCTGCATCTGCCAGGTGGTTTCCGCCCACCACATACGCAGGGTAGTACGGCTTTCGCTAAACACCGGCTGGTCGTTAGCGGTCAGGTTGAAGCGGTCGCCTTCAACGGCTTTACCGAGGAAGTGTACGCAGTCTGCCAGGCCGTGGGCAGCCAGAATCGCTTCCACCGCCTCACATTCAGCAGCACGAACCTGAATCACCGCGCCCAGTTCTTCGTTAAACAGCGCCGCCAGACGATCTTCACCCAGAGAGTGGATATCAGCGTCAATACCGCAGTGACCGGCGAAGGCCATTTCCGCCAGCGTAACCAGCAGACCGCCGTCAGAACGGTCATGATAGGCCAGCAGCTTACGCGCAGCGACCAGCGCCTGAATCGCATCGTAGAAGCCTTTCAGTTGCTCAACGTTACGCACGTCGGCAGGCTTATCACCCAGTTGACGGTAAACCTGCGCCAGCGACGTAGCGCCCAGCGCATTGTGACCAAGACCGAGGTCAATCAGCAGCAGGGCGTTGTCTTCAGTAGAGAGCTGCGGGGTAATGGTGTGGCGCACATCTTCCACGCGGGCAAAGGCGGTGATCACCAGCGACAGTGGCGAGGTCATTTCACGCTGCTCGTTACCTTCCTGCCAGCGGGTTTTCATCGACATAGAGTCTTTGCCCACTGGAATGGTCAGGCCGAGCGCCGGGCATAGCTCTTCCCCGACGGCTTTTACTGCTTCGTACAGGCCAGCATCTTCACCAGGGTGACCCGCAGCCGCCATCCAGTTTGCCGACAGCTTAATACGTTTGATGTCGCCAATCTGCGTTGCCGCAATGTTGGTCAGCGCTTCACCGACAGCCAAACGCGCAGAGGCAGAGAAGTCCAGTAGCGCAACCGGCGCGCGCTCGCCGATAGACATCGCTTCGCCGTAGTAGCTATCGAGGCTTGCGGTAGTGACCGCGCAGTTGGCGACCGGGATCTGCCATGGACCAACCATCTGGTCACGCGCAACCATGCCGGTAACGGTACGGTCACCGATGGTCACGAGGAACGTTTTCTCCGCGACAGTCGGCAGATGCAGCACGCGGTTAACCGCATCTGCAATCGAGATTTCGTCACGATTCAGGGCATCGCCTTTGGCTTTCAGCGTCTGCACATCGCGGGTCATTTTCGGTGTTTTACCCAGCAGCACATCGAGCGGCATGTCGATCGGCTGGTTGTCGAAGTGGCTGTCGCTCAAGGTCAGATGCTGTTCTTCGGTAGCTTCACCAATCACCGCATACGGCGCGCGCTCGCGCTTACACAGTTCGTCAAACAGCGGCAATTGATCGGCAGCAACCGCCAGCACGTAGCGTTCCTGGGATTCGTTACACCAGATTTCCAGCGGACTCATACCCGGCTCGTCGCTGAGGATATCGCGCAGCTGGAACTTACCGCCGCGACCGCCATCGCTTACCAGCTCCGGCATAGCGTTAGACAGTCCACCCGCGCCAACGTCATGGATAAACAGAATCGGGTTCGCATCACCCATCTGCCAGCAACGGTCGATAACTTCCTGGCAACGACGTTCCATTTCCGGGTTGTCACGCTGTACGGAAGCGAAATCAAGATCGGCATCAGACTGGCCGGAAGCCATAGAGGAGGCTGCCCCACCGCCAAGACCGATGTTCATCGCCGGGCCGCCGAGGACGATCAGCTTGGCGCCAACGACGATCTCGCCCTTCTGCACGTGATCGGCACGGATGTTACCGATCCCGCCTGCCAGCATGATCGGTTTATGGTAACCGCGCAGCTCTTCGCCGTTATGGCTGTTGACCTTTTCTTCATAGGTACGGAAGTAGCCGGTCAGCGCCGGACGACCAAATTCGTTGTTAAACGCTGCGCCGCCCAGCGGACCTTCGGTCATGATATCAAGCGCGGTAACAATACGGTCCGGCTTACCGAAGTCTTCTTCCCACGGCTGTTCAAAGCCAGGAATACGCAGGTTGGAAACGGAGAAACCCACCAGCCCGGCTTTCGGTTTTGCACCGCGACCGGTTGCGCCTTCATCGCGGATTTCGCCGCCGGAGCCGGTTGCCGCACCTGGCCACGGAGAGATAGCCGTCGGGTGGTTGTGAGTTTCAACCTTCATCAGGATGTGGGCTGGTTCCTGATGGAAATCGTAGCGGCCGGTTTTGTGGTCGGCAAAATAGCGGCCCACTTCAGAGCCTTCCATTACCGCAGCGTTGTCTTTATAGGCAGACAGCACGTGGTCCGGCGTGGTTTCGAAGGTATTCTTGATCATCTTGAACAGCGACTTCGGCTGCTGTTTACCATCGATAACCCAGTCGGCGTTAAAAATCTTGTGGCGGCAGTGCTCAGAGTTGGCCTGCGCAAACATGTATAGTTCAATATCGTTCGGGTTACGTCCCAGTTTGGTGAACGCATCCTGCAGATAGTCAATTTCGTCTTCCGCCAGCGCCAGACCCAGACGCAGGTTAGCGTCGATCAGCGCCTGACGCCCCTCACCCAGTAGATCAACGCTGGAGACCGGCGCCGGTTGGTGATGGGCAAACAGTTTTTCGGCATCGTTCAGCGCAGAGAAAACCGTTTCCATCATGCGGTCGTGCAGTTCGTCGGCCACCATCTGCCATTGCTCAGCGGTCAGCGTAGAGGCCTCTACATACCAGGCAATGCCACGTTCCAGGCGGCTAATCTGGTGCAGACCGCAGTTGTGGGCAATATCAGTCGCTTTAGAAGACCACGGGGAGATGGTGCCAGGGCGAGGCGTAACCAGCAGCAGTTTGCCTTCCGGGGCGTGGCTTTGCAGAGCAGGACCATATTTCAGCAGTCGTACAAGCTGCACGTGCTCATCTTCATTTAACGGTGCATTCAGATCGGCAAAATGGACGTACTCGGCGTAAATGTTGTGGACCTGGAGGTTGGCAGCCTGAAAACGTGCCAGCAGTTTGTTAATACGGAATGCAGACAGTGCAGGTGAACCACGCAGAATTTCCATCATAAGTCTCTCGTCTTCTAAGCTTTCGGTGTGCCCAAGTGGGGGAAACGGGCGTCATTATAAAGAATCTACCGCGCCGACGAAACCGTTTGCGTCGAAATAAAATCACGACCGTCACTTATCATCAAATGCGGTCAGATTTCTGAATAAGTTGCCAACTGACGCAAGTTTAAGCAAAATGCCGTTCATTAATGACGACTTCACTTCTTAATCAACACCACAGCAGACAGAGACAACGTACGGTTCAGAGAATTAACTAATTGAAAAAATTAAAGATTAATTATCTGTTCATCGGCATATTGACGCTGTTGTTGGCAGCGGCCCTTTGGCCATCTATCCCCTGGTTCGGTAAAGCCGAAAATCGTATCGCCGCCATTCAGTCGCGGGGAGAGCTGCGCGTCAGTACCATTGATTCGCCATTAACTTACGCGACCCTCAACGGCAAAAAATTCGGTCTGGATTATGAACTGGCCCAGGAATTTGCCAACTACTTAGGCGTGAAGTTAAAAGTTACCGTACGCCAGAACATCAGCCAGCTTTTTGACGACCTGGATAACGGCAATGCCGACCTGTTAGCCGCAGGCCTGGTCTATAACAGCGAGCGGGTTAAAAATTACCAGCCCGGCCCGACCTATTATTCGGTTTCACAACAGCTGGTGTACCGGGTTGGGCAATACCGTCCGCGCACGCTTGCCACGGTGAACGAAAACCAGCTGACTATCGCCCCGGGGCACGTGGTAGTTAACGACCTCCAGCAGCTAAAAGAGAAAAAATTTCCCGATCTGAGCTGGAAAGTCGATGACAAAAAGGGCACCACCGAACTGCTTGATGATGTAATCGCCGGAAAGCTGGATTACACCATAGCCGATTCTGTCGCCATCAGCTTATATCAACGCGTTCATCCTGAGCTGGCCGTAGCGCTCGACGTCTCTGACGAACAACCGGTGACCTGGTTTAGTCGGCTGGACGATGACAACACGCTGTCTGCCGCCCTACTGGATTTCTTCAACACCATGAATGAAGACGGTTCTCTGGCACGGCTGGAAGAGAAATATCTCGGGCATGGCGATGATTTTGACTATGTCGATACCCGCTCCTTTTTGCGCGCCGTAGACAGCGTGTTGCCGGACCTCAAGCCGCTGTTTGAGAAATATGCGCAAGAGATAGACTGGCGACTGCTGGCCGCTATCTCATATCAGGAGTCACACTGGGATGCGCAGGCCACCTCTCCAACCGGCGTACGCGGGCTGATGATGCTGACCAAAAATACCGCTCAGAGTCTTGGGCTGACCGACCGTACCGATGCCGAACAAAGCATCAGCGGCGGCGCGCGATATTTGCAGGACATGATGAGCAAAGTACCGGATACCGTCCCCGAAGGAGAACGCATCTGGTTTGCGCTTGCAGCCTACAATATGGGTTATGCGCACATGCTGGATGCACGGGCGCTGACGGTGAAAACCAAAGGCAATCCGAACAGTTGGTCCGACGTAAAACAGCGACTACCACTGCTTAGCCAAAAGCCGTATTACAATAAGTTGACCTATGGTTATGCGCGTGGCCACGAAGCCTACGCCTATGTGGAAAACATCCGTAAATACCAGATTAGCCTGGTGGGATATCTGCAAGAGAAAGAAAAACAGGCGCTAGAAACGCAGCAACTGGCGCAGGATTACCCGGCGGTGACGCCCGCAGAGCTAATAGGTAAAGATGAATTCCCGCTTTCGGCGTTTCTGTCTCAGACGTCGTCAAACTACCTGTCGCACTCGCCTTCCCTGCTGTTTTCACCGCAGAAAAAAGAGGGAAAGTAGTCCTGGTAGCCTGATAAGCGCAGCACCATCAGGCTGAGAGTTACTGATTAGCGGATTTTTTCAGGGCCTTAATTTCCTGCCGGCGCATGCGGAAGAAATCACTGAGCAGCGTGGCGCATTCATCCCGCAGTACCCCTTCGGTCACTTCAACCCGATGATTCATTCCAGGGTGATGCAGCACATCCATTAATGACCCGGCAGCCCCGGTTTTCGCATCGCGCGCGCCAAAAACGACCCGACCGATACGGCTGTGCACCATCGCGCCAGCGCACATCACGCACGGTTCCAGAGTGACGTACAGCGTGGCATCTAACAGGCGGTAGTTTTGCAGCACCAGGCCGCCCTGACGCAGCGCCATAATCTCAGCATGAGCAGTCGGATCATGATGACCTATCGGGCGGTTCCAGCCTTCGCCAATCACTCGGTTGTTATGTACCAATACCGCACCCACCGGGACTTCACGCTCATCCCAGGCGCGCTTAGCCAGCGTTAAAGCATGACGCATCCAGTATTCGTGGCTAAATTCAACATCTGACAAAGGGGTAACTCCAGTAATCAAAGCGGGCGCATTATACACGTCATACTTCAAATTGCATGTGCGTTGGCTATTCGAGTTGCTGAAGCTCTCCGCGCGGCGTGACGCGCCAGCGATGCTGGCAAAAAGAGAGCAGCGGATTGTCCTGATTACTGTCACTATAGCCACTGTAAAGCTGTAGCGGCGCGCCAATGTGGCGTTCCAGTTGTGTCACTTTCTCATGGCCCAGACAGCGCAGAGTCAGTACCCAGCCGCCGTATCCCCGCGCCATTTTGCTGGCAATCAGATTGACTCGCGGTAGCCATGGAGTATCAAAGTAAACCTGCTCGACCAGTGACTGTGGAGAGCCGGTAATAAGCCAGATATCAGCGTCAGAGCTTAACAGGTAGGTTGTCAGCCGCTGCTGCACGAGCGGAAACGCCGTCACGTTACTGCGAAACCAGCGCACAAAGTCGGCCTGATGCGCTTTCAGACGCGCCTCGCTGCGGCCAAAAGTGCATCCCCATAACAGCAGGCTCATTGGCCAGCGGGCGGCACGTCCTTTTATCAGCAACGCCAGCGCAATCACCGGTAACAGAGGCAGCACAAGCAACGCGTTCAGCGGCTGGCGACGCAGCAGATAACGAATAAAACTACCGAACATATCCTGCTGGTGTAACGTGCCATCCAAATCAAAAAAGACAACGCGGCGCTGGTGATTGGTCAAACCTTATTCCTCTGGATCAGTGAATCCCAATAGCCAGGTAAACAAGAACCCGGCGATAACTGCTACCAGATAGCCTAACAGATAGAACATCACTTTTCCGGCAACAATCGTCAGTGCCAGCGGTAATCCGGAGATGCCAAAGGTGATGACCGTCGCCACCTTCCAGTAGCTAATCAGCGCCCCACCTACCGCGCCGCCAAGACAGGCACCGATAAACGGCTTACCCAACGGCAGCGTTACGCCAAAAATCAGCGGCTCGCCAATCCCCAGCAGTCCGACCGGTAGCGCCCCTTTGATCACTTTCTTTAGCCGCGCATTGCGAGTTTTCATCAAAACCGCAATCGCAGCACCTATTTGCCCAACGCCCGCCATCGCCAGGATCGGAAAGAGCGCGTTATAACCGTGCGCCTGAACCAGTTCAACATGGATGGGCACCAATCCCTGATGAAGCCCGGTGAGTACCAACGGCAGGAAGGTTCCCGCCAGCACGGCACCGACCAGAAAACCGCCGCGATCGATAGCCCAGGATGCGCCGTGAGCGATAGATTCAGAAATCCATCCGCCAAGCGGTTGCAGCGCCACAATCGCGATTACGCCGGTAATAATGGTGGTCAGCAGCGGGTTAAGGATAAGCTCCAGTGATTCTGGCAACAGCGCGCGGAATTTACGTTCGATCCAGCACATCAGCGCAACCACCAGCAATACCGCGATCACCCCACCGCGCCCCGGCTGCAACGCTTCGCCAAACAGGGTAATTTGCGCCAGCTGAGGGCTGGAGAGGATCCCCGCCATCACCCCGCCCATTGCCAGGGAGCCACCGAAAACTTTGGCGGTATTCACCCCGACCAGAATATTCATAATGGCAAATACAGCGCTGCCAAATATGCCCATCAACCCCAGCATATTTGGATAGTGGGTCGCAAAATCCCCCACGATATCCGGGCGCTTAAGGATGTTAATAATGCCGGTAATCAAACCGGAGGCGATAAACGCCGGAATAAGAGGGATAAAGACGTTCGCCAGCTTACGCAGCGCATCGCTCATCGGCGCTTTGTACTTCGCTTTGGCCTCTGACTTGGTGCGCTCAATATCATTGGCACCTGCTCGCTCGCCGCCATCGGCAATCAGGGAACGCATGGCATCCACCACTTTGGCTGCTTTACCGGGACCGACAATAATCTGGTGCTGTGCGCCCTGCTTCACGTAGCCGCTAACGCCGGGCAGTTGCCTGAGGCGGGGAATATCGATCTGCCCGTCATCCTGAACTTCCACCCTGACACGGGTCATACAGTTTTCCAGACGCAGAATATTGTTCTCTCCGCCAACGCCCAGCAGGATGTCGCTGGCCAGCAACGCCGTCTTATCCATATACACCTCTTAGTGTTCTAACGCCGCGCGTAAAAAACCCTGGTGAGCGGCAAGTTTTTCGCGGGCGGCAGCAGCATCCAGGCCGGTGAGCGCCATTAAAATAGCCGGCTTAACATCATAATCCGTCTGCTTCAGCAGCGTTTCAGCTTGAGCACGCGCAATGCCGGTGGCTTCAACCACCATACGGCACGCCCGATCGACCAGTTTGACGTTGGTTGCCTGCATATCCACCATCAGGTTCTGGTACACCTTGCCAAATTTCACCATCGCGCCGGTGGAGATCATATTGAGCACCAGCTTTTGCGCGGTGCCGGATTTCAGTCGTGTTGACCCGGTCAGCGCCTCTGGCCCCACCACCGGAGAAATGGCAATGTCCGCTTCATGCGCGATAGGGGAATCCGGATTGCATGAAATAGCCGCCGTCGTACAGCCCACCGAACGCGCATATTTCAACCCACCAATGACATACGGCGTACGACCAGAAGCAGCCAGCCCCACCACCAGATCCTGTGCGGTAAGATTGAGCGTACGCAGATCGTCTTCACCTAGCTGCGGGTTATCTTCTGCGCCTTCTACGGCCTTAAGCAACGCGCCCGGTCCCCCGGCAATCAGCCCAACCACCAGACCGTGCGGAACGCCGAAGGTTGGCGGGCATTCAGACGCGTCCAGCACCCCAAGACGCCCACTGGTACCTGCTCCCATGTAAATAATGCGTCCACCGGCTTTTAGCGCGTCAGCTGCCGCATCAACCGCGCGCGCAACTTCAGGAAGAGTTGCTTTTACTGCTTCAGCTACCAGCGTATCCTGTTGATTAAAACGATGAACCAACTCCAGAGTGGAGAGCGCATCCAGATCCATGGTCTGAGGATTGCGGGTTTCTGAAACTAACGCACCGAGATTCATTTTTTGTTCCTTAGGAATTTTTAATTCATAATAATCTGTCATAATGGAATATTATATTCACTAAGGCGAGTGATATTTTGTTTTGTAATCGCCATCACATTTTCGCCAGGAGAAAGCATGAACTGTTTAATTCGCATTCGTCAGCGTTATCCGGATCTCGCGCAAAGCGATAAAAAGCTTGCGGATTATCTTCTTGCTCAACCGGATGCTGCGCGTCATCTCAGTTCACAACAGCTGGCCTTTGAAGCGGGCGTCAGCCAGTCCAGCGTGGTGAAATTCGCGCAAAAGATGGGCTTTAAAGGATTCCCGGCACTCAAACTGGCGATTAGCGAAGCATTGGCCAGCAATCCCAATCCCCATTCCATTCCGGTACATAATCAGATTCGCGGTGACGACCCGATGCGAATGGTAGGCGAGAAACTGATTAAAGAGAACGTGGCGGCGATGCATGCGACGCTGGACGTCAACAGCGAAGAGAAACTGATGGAGAGCGTCACGATGCTGCGTTCAGCCCGCCGCATTATCGTGACCGGGATTGGCGCATCGGGTCTGGTGGCACAGAATTTTGCCTGGAAGCTGCTGAAGATTGGTTTTAACGCGGTGGTGGAACGCGATATGCACGCCCTACTGGCGACGGTGCAGGCGCTTTCGCCTAACGATCTACTGCTGGCCATTTCGTATACCGGAGAGCGTCGAGAGCTCAACCTGGCTGCGGATGAAACGTTGCGCACCGGCGCGAAAATCCTCGCCATCACCGGATTCACACCGAACGCCCTGCAGCAACGGGCAAGTCATTGTCTGTACACCATTGCCGAGGAGCAGGCCACGCGCAGCGCAGCGATTTCCTCCACCCATGCGCAAATGATGCTCACTGATTTACTGTTTATGGCGCTGGTGCAGCAGGATCTGGAGCATGCCCCGGAACGTATTCGCCACAGTGAGGCCCTGGTAAAAAAACTGGTCTGAGCAAAGAATGCGCGTATAATGCCCGCCCGATTTGTGATGTTTTGAGAGTTTCCTGATGGCCCTGTTAATCACTAAAAAGTGTATCAATTGCGATATGTGCGAGCCCGAATGCCCGAATGAGGCGATTTCGATGGGTGATAGCATTTACGAGATTAACAGCGACAAGTGTACGGAATGCGTAGGCCATTACGACACGCCAACCTGCCAGAAGGTGTGCCCGATCCCCAATACTATTTTGAAAGATCCGGCGCATGTCGAAACAGAAGAGCAGCTGTGGGATAAGTTTGTGCTGATGCACCACGCCGATAAACTTTAGCCGCGTCGCCATCTGGCGATGAAGCTCCTACCCTGCCCCTGCAACAAACGCATAACCCGTAGGCCGGATAAGACGCTACGCGTCGCCATCCGGCAACGTCCTGAATCTAACTTTCGATAATCACCGTGGCGCAGGCGTAGTGACGCTCATCGGCCAGCGTCACATGCATGTGCGCAACGCCGAGTTTTTCCGCCAGTTTTAACGCCTCTCCCCATAATCGCAGACGCGGCTTACCGAGTTCGTCGTTAAAGACTTCAAACTGATTAAACGCCAGCCCATTGCGAATACCCGTGCCAAAGGCTTTTGCTGCCGCCTCTTTGACTGCAAAACGCTTCGCCAGAAAACGCACCGGCTGCTGATGCGTTTCCCAGATTGCCCATTCGTTGTCGCTGAGCACACGTCTTGCCAGGCGGTCGCCGGAACGGGAGATCACCGCTTCGATGCGGGCAATCTCCACGATATCCGTACCTAATCCCAGAATCGCCATTAGCCACGCGCTTCCAGCATCAGGCGCTTCATTTCGACTACGGCCTCTTTCAGGCCGCTCATCACCGCACGTCCGATAATGGCATGGCCAATATTCAGCTCGTGCATTTCCGGGATCCGCGCGATAGCTTTAACGTTGTGATACGTCAGACCGTGACCCGCATTCACCTTCAGGCCAAGGCTTGCAGCAAAAGTCGCCGCTTTGGCGATACGCGCCAGTTCGCTGGCCTGTTCTGCGTCGGTTTTCGCATCGGCGTAACAGCCGGTGTGAATTTCAATAAACGGTGCGCCAACTTCCGCAGCGGCCTTAATCTGCTCTTCATCGGCATCGATAAACAGCGAAACCAGAATGCCTGCGTCCGCCAGACGTTTGCAGGCATCGCGCATCTTGTCACGCTGTCCGGCGACGTCCAGCCCACCTTCAGTGGTAACTTCCTGACGTTTTTCCGGCACCAGGCAGCAAAAATGCGGCTTAGTCTCAACGGCAATCGACAGCATCTCTTCGGTGACGGCCATTTCCAGATTCATGCGCGTATCCAGCGTCTGGCGCAGAATACGTACGTCACGGTCGGTGATATGGCGACGGTCTTCACGCAGGTGTACGGTAATACCGTCTGCGCCCGCCTGTTCAACGATAAACGCTGCCTGAACCGGGTCCGGATATGCGGTACCGCGTGCATTACGTAAAGTGGCAATGTGGTCAATGTTGACGCCTAACAGTAATTCGGCCATGACAATCCTCGTTTTTTATTTTCGCTTCGGCATAAACTGCCGGAATAATTCGCGGCTCTTTAAGGGCTTACCACCAAGATACGGCTTTAACGCCATGCGGGTAAAGCGTTTCGCGGCGCGAAGCGTATCAGCATCCGGAAATTCCCGCGATTCGAGTGCTTTTAGATGGCGTCCGGTAAAGGTGGCGTTATCAATCACTACGCTGGCGATAAACCCTTTTTCTTCCCGGTAGCGATAGGTCATGGTGTCGTCTACCGGCTCGCCGCTGCCTGCACAGTGGGTAAAATCGACGCCATACCCCAGATGACCAAGTAAGGCCAGCTCAAAGCGACGCAACGCAGGTTCTGGCGAACCCGTGGCGCCAGCCAGCGCCTGAATACAGTTCAGGTAATCGAAAAAGAGTGCAGAAAAGCGGGTTTCGTATTCGAGTACGCGCGAGATAAGCTCGTTAATATACAAGCCGCTGTACAGCGTGATTCCGCTAAGGGGGAGTGCCAGAGAAACGGCTTCGGCGCTGCGCAAGGTTTTGACCTCGCCACGTCCACCAAAGCGAAGCAACAACGGGGTAAAAGGCTGGAGTGCGCCTTTAAGATTGGAGCGTTTGGAACGTGCGCCTTTAGCCACCAGGCGCACGCGGCCCGACTCTTCCGTGAAGACATCCAGCACGAGACTGGTTTCGCTCCAGGGGCGACTATGCAGGACAAAAGCGCGTTGCCATCCTTCCATATACTCGCCGTGTTTCAGAAGATGTGTTTAGACGTCGTCGCCGTAACCGAGGCTACGCAGCGCGCGTTCGTCATCGGCCCAGCCGGATTTCACTTTCACCCACAGTTCGAGGTGAACGGGCGCTTCGAACATCTCCTGCATGTCTTTACGCGCTTCGATGCCGATGGTTTTAATCTTGGCCCCTTTGTTGCCAATAACCATCTTCTTCTGCCCTTCACGTTCGACGAGGATCAGGCCGTTAATGTCGTAGCCGCCGCGTTCGTTAGAGATAAAACGCTCAATCTCCACGGTAACGGAGTACGGCAGTTCAGCCCCCAGAAAACGCATCAGCTTTTCACGTATGATTTCAGAGGCCATAAAGCGCTGAGAACGGTCGGTGATGTAATCTTCCGGGAAGTGATGAATAGCTTCCGGCAAATGCTTACGCACGATGCCCGCAACGGTATCGACATTCAAGCCGGTTTCGGCAGAAATCGGTACGATATCAAGGAAGTTCATCTGGCTTGCCAGGAACTGCAGGTGCGGCAGCAGATCGGCTTTTTCCTGAACGTTGTCGACTTTGTTGACGGCCAGAATAACCGGGGCTTTGCCATCACGCAGCTTGTTGAGCACCATTTCGTCGTCCGGCGTCCAGCGGGTGCCTTCGACAACGAAAATAACCAGTTCAACATCACCGATCGAGCTGCTCGCCGCTTTGTTCATCAGGCGGTTAATAGCCCGTTTTTCTTCCATATGCAGACCCGGGGTATCAACATAAATCGCCTGATACGCGCCTTCGGTATGGATGCCAACAATACGGTGACGTGTTGTCTGAGCCTTACGTGAGGTAATAGAAATCTTCTGCCCAAGCAGATTATTCAACAGGGTGGATTTGCCGACGTTCGGGCGACCGACGATAGCAATAAATCCGCAGTAGGTTTTCTCTTCGCTCATTCCAGCTCCAGTTTTTTCAACGCCTGTTCGGCGGCAGCCTGCTCAGCCTTACGACGGCTCGAACCTGTGCCAACCACCGGTTCACTCAGGCCGCTGACCTGGCAGTGGATAGTAAATTCTTGATCGTGCGCTTCACCACGGACCTGCACCACCAAATAAGACGGCAGAGGCAGGTGGCGACCCTGCAAATATTCCTGCAGGCGCGTTTTCGGATCTTTTTGTTTGTCGCCTGGGCTAATTTCATCCAGACGAGTTTGATACCAGTTCAGGATCAATTGCTCAACGGTTTGAATATCGCTGTCGAGGAAGACGCCGCCGATCAAAGCTTCAACGGTATCCGCCAGGATTGATTCACGACGGAAGCCGCCGCTTTTCAGCTCACCAGGCCCCAAACGTAAACATTCACCGAGGTCAAACTCACGGGCTAATTCTGCCAGCGTATTGCCGCGAACCAGCGTCGCGCGCATGCGGCTCATATCACCTTCATCCACACGCGGGAAACGGTGATACAGCGCATTAGCGATAACAAAGCTCAAAATAGAGTCGCCTAAAAATTCTAAACGCTCGTTATGTTTGCTGCTGGCGCTCCGGTGAGTTAATGCCTGCTGCAACAGCTCCTGATGATTAAAAGTGTAGCCCAGCTTCCGTTGAAGCCGATTAATTACGATGGGGTTCATGCGATACCAATAAATGAATGCGTCAACAATTCAGCACACGAAACAGACCTGATATACGCACTTCGCTGAGCCATCCGGCTTCGCCTGCATGCTTTTGTATACAAACCAACGCTGTTTCGTGTGCCGTGGCAACCTGTCGGTGCCAACCTAAAACTTCGGGGGAATATTCTATACACAACGACAAGGGATGTCGTTAGTCTGCGGGAATTTATCCGAGAAATAATTCACGCTGCCGCCGTAATGACGACAACGTGAACAATTATCGGTGATTAGTGAATGCCACCAATACGGCTTAAACGCACACCGGTCGGCCATTCACCTTCTTGCTTATCGAAACTCATCCAGATAGCGGTCGCTTTACCAACCAGATTCGCTTCCGGTACAAATCCCCAGTAACGGCTGTCCGCGCTGTTATCACGGTTATCACCCATCATGAAGTAGTGTCCCGGCGGAACGATCCAGGTTGCCAACGGCTGACCAGGTTGACGGTAATACATCCCCACCTGATCCTGCGCAATCGGCACGGTCAGAATGCGGTGCGTAACCTCACCCAGCGTTTCTTTACGCTCAGAAAGGCGAATACCGTTCTCTTTCGTTTCGTTCAGCGGAACTTCAAAGAAGCCGCTGGTCGCTTCACCGCCGTTACGACGAGCAAAGGTCTGTACAAAATCACTTGGCTGAACATCAGAGTACGTTACCGGCAACGCGTTTTCACACGCCTGACCGGAACGGCATCCTGGCTGAATAGTCACCTCTTTCGCCACTGGATCGTACGTTACTTTGTCTCCCGGTAAACCGACAGCACGTTTAATGTAGTCCAGACGCGGGTCTTCCGGGTATTTAAACACCACAATATCACCGCGTTTCGGATGACCGGTTTCGATCAACGTTTTCTGGTAAATCGGATCTTTAATCCCGTAGGCGAATTTCTCCACCAGGATAAAGTCACCGATAAGCAGCGTCGGCATCATCGAACCTGACGGGATCTGGAATGGTTCATAGATAAATGAACGCACCACCAGCACAATCGCCAGTACCGGGAAAACGGACGCCCCGGTTTCCAGCCAGCCTGGCTTAGGTGCCACTTTTTTCAGCGTAGCTTTATCCAGTGAATCACCTGCAGCAGCTTGCGCTGCTGCCTGACGCTCCCGGCGCTTTGGCGCGAAGATGAATTTATCTACGCACCATAAAATGCCCGTCACCAGTGTGGCAATCACCAGAATCAGGGCAAACATGTTCGCCATGCCAACTCCTTAAGATTATTTGCTGTCTTTACCGACATGCAGAATGGCGAGGAACGCTTCCTGCGGCAGTTCGACGTTACCGATCTGCTTCATGCGCTTTTTACCCTCTTTCTGTTTTTGCAGCAGCTTTTTCTTACGGCTGATATCGCCACCGTAGCATTTCGCCAGAACGTTTTTACGCAGCTGCTTAACCGTTGAACGCGCGATGATGTGCGTACCAATGGCCGCCTGGATCGCGATATCAAACTGCTGGCGAGGGATCAGATCTTTCATCTTCTCAACCAGTTCACGGCCACGGCTCTGGGAGTTGTCGCGGTGGGTAATCAGCGCCAGCGCATCGACACGTTCGTTGTTGATAAGGACATCAACACGCACCATGTCAGACGCCTGGAAGCGTTTGAAGTTATAGTCCAGCGACGCGTAGCCGCGAGAGGTCGACTTCAGACGGTCAAAGAAATCGAGTACGACTTCCGCCATCGGAATCTCATACGTCAGCGCCACCTGATTACCGTGGTAAACCATATTGGTCTGGACGCCACGCTTCTCGATACACAGGGTGATGACATTGCCAAGGTAAGCCTGCGGCAGCAGCATGTGACACTCAGCGATCGGCTCACGCAGTTCGTAGATGTTGTTCAGCGGCGGCAGCTTGGACGGACTATCGACGTAGATAGTCTCTTTCGCCGTGGTTTCAACTTCGTAGACTACGGTCGGCGCGGTGGTGATCAGATCCAGATCGTATTCACGCTCCAGACGTTCCTGAATGATCTCCATGTGCAGCAGACCAAGGAAGCCACAACGGAAGCCGAAGCCTAGCGCGGTAGAGCTTTCCGGCTCGTAGAACAGGGAGGCGTCGTTCAGGCTCAGCTTGCCAAGCGCGTCACGGAAGTTTTCATAGTCGTCAGAGCTCACCGGGAACAGACCGGCGTAAACCTGCGGCTTCACTTTTTTAAAGCCTGGCAGCGGTTTGTCTGCCGGGTTACGCGCCTGCGTCAGGGTATCACCAACCGGTGCGCCGAGGATGTCTTTAATCGCACAAACCAACCAACCTACCTCGCCGCATTTCAGCTCGGTACGGTCAACTTGTTTTGGCGTGAAGATACCCAGACGGTCGGCGTTATAGACCTGACCGGTGCTCATCACTTTAATTTTATCGCCTTTACGCATGGTGCCGTTTTTAATACGCACCAGTGACACCACGCCAAGGTAGTTATCGAACCAGGAGTCGATAATCAGCGCCTGTAAGGGGCCTTCTGGATCGCCTTCCGGCGGCGGAATGTCGCGTACCAGACGTTCAAGAACGTCAGTGACGCCAACGCCGGTTTTCGCCGAGCAGCGAACGGCATCCGTCGCATCAATACCGACGATATCTTCGATCTCTTCCGCTACGCGTTCAGGATCGGCGGCTGGCAGGTCAATTTTGTTCAGTACCGGTACTACTTCCAGATCCATTTCCATGGCGGTATAGCAGTTAGCCAGGGTCTGCGCTTCAACGCCCTGTCCGGCATCAACCACCAGCAATGCGCCTTCACAGGCAGCAAGCGAGCGGGAAACTTCATACGAGAAGTCAACGTGGCCCGGGGTGTCGATAAAGTTAAGCTGATAGGTTTCACCATCAGATGCTTTGAAATCGAGCGTCACGCTCTGCGCTTTGATAGTAATACCGCGCTCACGCTCAAGATCCATCGAGTCGAGAACCTGCGCTTCCATTTCACGGTCAGACAGGCCACCGCAGATCTGGATAATACGGTCAGACAGCGTCGATTTACCGTGGTCGATGTGAGCTATGATTGAAAAGTTACGTATGTTCTTCATATAGTGTAATTATTGTGCCTTACGCCCGCCGGAGCAGGCTCTGAGAAGTCGCTGATCTGAGCTTAACGTCTGTTTAAGTGAAACGCCGCATTCTACACTACAACGCTGAGGCGAGGAAACGTTCATAGAGCAAGGATAGCGGGAACTGGAAACAACCTTGCAAAGTCGGTGAAACTTTTGCCGGATGGCGTCATAAACGCCTTATCCGGCCTACGCTTGCATCTGAGCACGCTGTAGACCTGATAAGCGCAACGCCATCAGGCAAAGATATCACTGCTGGGTTTCGACGCGAATAAGATCGGGTGGGAGAGCAACGTTCAGAATGACCGGCTGCCAGGCTTCGCGTTCAGCAAGCTTACGAGAGTATCCACGAGCAATCAGGAATCCGCCCACGCCCCCCAGCACTGCGCCGCTTAATGCGGCAAGATCGGAACCAAACAGCACCTGGAACAGCGCAGCGAAAAGAAACAGTCCTGCCAACGGAGACATGTAGACCAGCATCGCCGATCCCAGCAGGCTACCTTCGGCAATGCCCAGTTCAACTTTTTGACCAGGGGTCAAGGGTTCGTCGCAGGGCACCACGATGGTGTGTGTGGTCTGTGGCCCCAGTTTGTTCAGCACGCGGCTCCCGCATCCGGCCCGGGAAGCACAGCTGCTACATGATGCTTTAACATCGCAGCTGACCGTCGCCAGACCATTTTGCCAGGAGACGACCGTCGCCCACTCTTTAATCATTGTGCTGCCCTGAACTTGATATTGTCCGCGATACGCTTCGCCGTTTGCGGTGGAAGCTCGCCCACAATCGTAATCTCCGCGTTATCACGCACGCTGGTGCTGACCGTTCTGCGGCCAGTACGCAGCAGTTGATCGGCACTGTTCTGCGTCGCACGGTTTACGTTCACGGAGAAACTAAACAGGCCATCAGAATAAAGGCGTGATTCAATCGGCATGTTATCCATCGTCGGCAGCGGACGTCGACTGCTTGAGACCTCACTGAAACCTTGTGGCAACCACGACGGACTCCAGTTGAA
The DNA here is from genome assembly GCF_014596815.2 of Citrobacter sp. C13. NCBI lineage: Bacteria > Pseudomonadati > Pseudomonadota > Gammaproteobacteria > Enterobacterales > Enterobacteriaceae > Citrobacter > Citrobacter sp. C13. The sequence continues at coordinate 1,280,336 of NZ_CP115024.1, read as the reverse complement.
GTTGGTTTTCTCGCCCGCAGGAACCGACAGCAACGGTGGTAAATTCGCTTTTGCTAGTGTCTGCATGCTGTCGCTAACACCGTTATTCACGGTAAAAGAGATCACACGGAACTGTTCCAGCGTTTCGCCATCACGATCGAGGAGATCGACACGCATTGGCAGTTTGGTCTCCGTGTCCATCCAAACGATATAGCTGTAACGGGTGCCGTCACGCGCCACAACGCGGATCACGTCACAGAGCCGATCGGCAATACGGGTGCGGCCTACTGAGATAAAATCATAGTAGGGAGCAAGGCGTTTGAAATCGGTGTAAATCAGGGATGGCAGAGAATCAACGATATAATCGCCGTTCAGCGTGAACGGTTCGAGACCAGGCTCAAAATAGCTAATTTCGTTGCCGCGTTGCACCACTTCCCGGCGCGGTCCATCCATTTGTAATAGTTGCGCGAGTGGACGGTTATCCTGGCGGGCATGACGATAACGTAGGGATTCAACACCCTGCTTATTGATGCTGACAAATGACAGCTCATAGGTTAGCGACTGGCTGGCCAGATTCATCTGCTGCAACAACGCCCCGGACGCAGGATTGGCCGAGGCGTTTACAGAGAAGAACAGGCTACCAGCCACAAGTGACATGGCAAACCAAAGTTGCTTCATTACTGCGATTGCGTTCCTAAAGTTTGAATTCCTGGCACCTGAACAGCGGCTTGCTGTGTTTGCGCCTGCTCAAACTGAAGCTGTTCAGAGTGCAGTCGACGTTGCAATTCGTAATCCTGCAACATGGCATTAATACGACGACGCTGCTCCTGTACCTGCTGTTGTTGACCGCCGCTGGCCGTCGCGTCAGAAGGTACACCCAAGCTAACCGGACTGGCTTTACCCATCATCGGTAATGTATTAAACACCGGCGTTTCGGGCTGCTGGGACGTTTCAGATTGCCCATTATAGTGCTGGACGCCAACGATAACTGCAAGTGATACGCACGCGGCCACACCCATTTGGGTAAGCTGCGCGGCCCACGGACGCATTTTCTTCCAGAATGGCATTTTCTGCCACTGGTGCGGTGCTGGCTGGGCCTCAGGAATCAATGGCGCCGTCTGACGTACTGGCTCATCCTGGATGGCGGCCATTACGCGGGCGGAAATATCGAAATGGAGAACGTCGGCGGTATCACCTCGCATGGAATCGCGAATCAGGTGATAACTCTCCCAGGTTTTTTGCATTTCCGGGTCGTGAGTTAGCTCTTTGAGTAACTCAGTATCCAGCGTTTCGCCATCCATTAAAGCGGAAAGTTTCTCTTTCTGCATGCCTAATACCTTTTCCAGTATCCCGCTATCGTCAACGCCTGATAAGCGGTTGAACTTTATTATCAATAGCTTCCCTCGCTCGGAAGATACGTGAACGCACCGTACCTACCGGACAATCCATGATAGCGGCTATCTCTTCATAGCTCAGGCCATCCAGCTCCCGCAAGGTTATTGCCATGCGTAAATCTTCCGGGAGGGACTCAATAGTTCGGAAAACTATCTGTCTCAGCTCTTCTGACAACATTAAGTTCTCAGGGTTCGAAATTTCTTTCAGCGCACCGCCACTTTCGTAATTTTCTGCTTCAATCGCATCAATGTCACTGGAAGGTGGACGACGCCCCTGAGCGACCAGGTAATTCTTCGCTGTATTGACTGCAATACGATACAGCCAGGTATAAAAAGCACTATCTCCCCGGAACGAGTCCAGCGCACGATAGGCTTTGATAAATGCTTCTTGTACTACATCGGGTACATCACCCGACGGTACATAGCGAGAAACCAGACTCGCCACCTTATGCTGATAGCGCACTACCAGTAGGTTAAAGGCTTTCTGATCTCCCTTCTGGACCCGTTCTACCAGGACCTGGTCCGTTAACTGCTCGCTCATCCGAGGTAAAGTCTCCCCAAACCAAATTTCCACGCGCTTTCGAAACGCCACTCCATCAGCTTCACTATGAGCAAGCAAATGCTTAGAGTGCTCAAGTTTCGTAAAGTTCCGTTACGCATTGTTTTTTGTTTGTCATGTTGTAGACAGGTCTTATCTCTCATTATAAGTCTACATAACCCGATCAACGCACTATCTGTACAGAAATGCCCATTTCACCGCTTGCAGAGTAACCCAACGGGCACTTTATTTCATCACATAATCTGATGCTAACGGCCTGCTTCACAAAATATTTTTGCCTATTTCGTCCTCGTCATGCTTTTCTTTCATGTTTAGTCATTGCAACACATTTAAAAATAAAACGTGCAGTATCGCGCAATGTGGTGCTATGGTGACCAAACACTGTTTAGTAAATTAAACAAACATCATGAATACGACTCCTGAATTATCCTGTGACGTGCTGATCATTGGCAGCGGGGCTGCCGGACTCTCACTGGCGCTGCGCCTGGCTGAAAAACATCAGGTTATTGTCCTGAGCAAAGGGCCTGTCAGCGAAGGCTCGACATTTTATGCCCAGGGGGGTATTGCCGCGGTTTTCGATGAAACCGACAGTATCGACTCCCACGTTGAAGATACGCTGATTGCCGGGGCCGGTCTGTGCGATCGCCATGCGGTTGAATTTGTCGCCAGCAATGCCCGCACCTGCGTTCAATGGCTTATCGATCAGGGCGTCTTATTCGATACACAGGTTCAGCCTAACGGCGAAGAGAGCTATCACCTGACCCGTGAAGGCGGTCACAGCCATCGACGCATCCTGCACGCGGCGGATGCTACCGGCAAAGAAGTCGAAACCACCCTCGTCAGCCAGGCACAAAATCACCCCAATATCCGGGTTCTTGAGCGTAGCAACGCCGTCGACCTGATTGTCTCCGATAAAATCGGTCTGCCGGGAACGCGTCGGGTTGTCGGCGCATGGATCTGGAATCGTAATAAAGAAGCCGTCGAAACCTGCCATGCGAAGTCGGTAGTGTTGGCCACCGGCGGCGCATCAAAGGTGTATCAATACACTACCAATCCGGATATTTCCTCGGGTGACGGGATTGCAATGGCCTGGCGCGCAGGATGCCGCGTCGCCAACCTGGAGTTTAACCAGTTTCACCCGACTGCGCTGTATCATCCGCAGGCACGCAATTTTCTGCTGACCGAAGCGCTGCGCGGCGAAGGCGCGCACCTGAAGCGCCCGGACGGTTCACGCTTTATGCCCGATTTTGACGAACGTGGCGAACTGGCTCCCCGCGATATTGTCGCCCGCGCCATTGATCATGAAATGAAGCGCCTTGGTGCAGATTGCATGTTCCTCGATATCAGCCATAAGCCGGAAGAATTTGTTCGTCAGCATTTCCCGATGATTTATGAAAAGTTGCTGGGACTGGGCATTGATTTAACCAAAGAGCCGGTTCCCATCGTGCCTGCCGCGCACTATACCTGCGGCGGTGTGATGGTGGATGACTTTGGCCGTACCGATGTCGACGGGCTGTATGCGATCGGCGAAGTGAGTTACACCGGCCTGCATGGCGCCAACCGGATGGCATCGAACTCATTGCTGGAGTGTCTGGTTTATGGCTGGTCCGCGGCTGAAGATATCGACAGGCGCATGCCTTATGCTCGCGGCGTTAGCACGCTCCCGGGCTGGGATGAAAGCCGGGTAGAAAATCCGGATGAGTTGGTTGTTATCCAGCATAACTGGCATGAGCTGCGGCTGTTTATGTGGGATTACGTCGGTATTGTGCGTACGACCAAGCGCCTGGAGCGCGCTCTGCGCCGTATCACCATGCTGCAACAGGAAATCGACGAGTATTACGCCCATTTCCGCGTGTCGAACAATTTGCTGGAACTGCGTAACCTGGTGCAAGTTGCGGAGCTGATTGTCCGCTGCGCAATGATGCGCAAAGAGAGTCGGGGCCTGCACTACACGCTGGATTACCCAGAACAGCTTCCTGAGTCGGGCCCGTCTATTCTCTCGCCGCTAAGTCATCACATAAACAGGTAAAACGCCTGGGTCAGCGCCGTATAACCTTCAGAGTAACGTTGGTCTGGCCCACGAATCACCAGCCTGTCGCTAAAGCACTCCCCGGCCTGCGGGGAGAATGCCAGCAACACCCGATGCGGTAGCCGGGCTTCCGTTTCTGCTACATCCGTACGTAATCGCAGATGCCAGCCCATACTTAATGCCTGCTGGGTAAACGCGTTCCCAATCTGTTCCGGCAGCACTACACAAAAAAATCCTTCTTCCGTAATGCTGTCCGCCGCCAGCGTAAGCAACGCCTGGTGATCGAGCGAGGTGGTATAACGCGCTTGCTCACGCTGCGGTGTAGCGCATTCCACGCCCTGCTCATAATAGGGAGGATTGCTGATTATCAAATCAAAACGCACGGTCTGACGCGGTATCCACTGTTGCGCATCTTCTGTATGAACACTCACGCGATGCATCCACGGAGATTGCGCGATGTTCTCCTGCGCCTGCTGCGCGGCGTCGACATCAAGCTCCACGGCGTCAATGATGACGTTTTCATCAGTGCGCTGGGCCAGCATCAGCGCCAACAGGCCGCTCCCGGTACCAATATCCAGGATCCTTTTTACGCCCGCAACGGGGGCCCAGGCTCCCAATAAAATGCCGTCTGTTCCGACTTTCATTGCACAGCGATCGTGTGCCACAAAAAACTGCTTAAAAGTAAATCCATTACGTCTCAGTACGGATGTAGACTGGGGCATGAAGAACAACCTTCCTGGAAAAAAAACGATAACATAGGATAAAAACAATACCTGAGAAGGTATATCCATACAAACAGATGAAGATTGCAGCCGTAACGTCTATAATCAGCGCCCCACTCAGAGGTAGAACATGACTGTAACGACTTTTTCCGAACTTGAACTCGATGAAAGCCTTCTGGATGCCCTCCAGGAAAAAGGTTTCACTCGCCCGACCGCCATTCAGGCTGCCGCCATTCCGCCTGCGCTCGATGGCCGTGATGTACTCGGTTCTGCGCCGACAGGCACCGGTAAAACGGCGGCATATTTGCTGCCAGCGTTGCAGCACCTGCTCGACTTCCCGCGCAAGAAATCTGGTCCGCCGCGCATTTTAATCCTGACACCAACGCGCGAACTGGCGATGCAGGTTGCCGAACACGCTCGTGAGCTGGCGAAGAATACGCATCTGGATATCGCTACGATTACCGGCGGCGTGGCTTACATGAACCACATGGAAGTCTTTAGCGAAAACCAGGACATCGTGGTCGCCACCACGGGTCGTCTGCTGCAATACATTAAAGAAGAAAACTTCGACTGCCATGCGGTTGAAACGCTAATTCTCGATGAAGCAGACCGTATGCTGGACATGGGCTTTGCCCAGGACATCGAGCATATCGCCGGTGAAACACGCTGGCGTAAGCAAACCATGCTGTTTTCCGCCACGCTGGAAGGCGATGCGATTAAGGATTTTGCCGAGCGTCTGTTGGAAGACCCGGTCGAAGTCTCAGCGGATCCGTCCACCCGTGAACGCAAGAAGATCCATCAGTTTTACTACCGTGCCGATGACATCGAGCACAAAACTGCCATGCTGATTCACCTGTTAAAACAGCCAGAGGCGACCCGCTCAATTGTTTTCGTACGCAAACGCGAGCGTGTGCACGAACTGGCAGGCTGGCTGCGCCAGGCTGGCATTAATAACTGCTATCTCGAAGGCGAGATGGTGCAGAACAAACGTAACGAAGCGATCAAACGCCTGACCGATGGCCGCGTGAACGTGCTGGTAGCAACCGACGTCGCCGCTCGCGGGATTGATATTCCGGACGTCAGCCACGTGTTTAACTTCGACATGCCGCGCAGTGGCGATGCCTATCTGCACCGTATTGGCCGTACCGGTCGTGCTGGCCGTAAAGGCACTGCGATCTCTTTGGTTGAAGCGCACGACCACCTGCTGCTCGGCAAAGCGAGCCGCTATATTGACGAACCGCTGAAAGCTCGCGTCATTGACGAACTGCGTCCAACCACGCGCGCGCCAAGTGAGAAATCTAACGGTAAGCCATCCAAGAAAGTGCTGGCGAAGCGCGCTGAGAAAAAGGCGAAAGAGAAAGAGAAGCCGCGGGTGAAAAAACGTCACCGTGACGCCAAAAATATCGGCAAACGTCGTAAGCCGAGCGGAGCTGCTACCCAGCAGTCCGACAAAGAGTAAACCGAATGCCGGGCCATTTAGCCCGGCATTTTTTCACGTGATGCAAAACTCTCTTCAATACACTCAAGAAACACCCGCATCGCCGGGCTAACGACTTTTCCGGCATGATAACCACACAATGCCGTAATTAACTCAGGTTGTTCACTGAACGGTAATTCAATCAACTCCCCTGAACGTAACTCCTTCTCGACGGCAAAATGCGGCAAAAAGCTGATCCCAAGATTTGCCGATACGCACTGCTTAATGCTTTCAATGCTCCATAACTCAATGGTATTTTCCAGCGTAATCTGTCGTTTACGCAGTAGCCCCTCGAAGCGTTGTCTGAAAATACATTGCGGCTCATTAATGATAAAACTGCAGGGAATGTGCTGGTTATGCTGAGTAAAATCAACGTGCTGAAGCAGTGGCGAAGCAACTAATGCCAGTGACTGATCGCCAAGCGGTATCAACTCCAGGGCATCGTCATTACCCACCCGATAAAACACCCCCAGATCAACATCATCACTGAGCAACGCATCGCGAATGACATAACAATTGAGCGACTGTAAAGACAACCGCACATGAGGCGCACGTTGTTTAAATCGCTGTAAAACCTGCGGCATTTTATACGCCAGCAGCGTTTCGCCTGTTGCGACACGTAGATCGCCGCTCGGCTGCGCATCCTGATGTGCCGACTGTCGAATCGATGCCATCACGCGCGTCAGGTCATGGATATGCGGCATCAGCCGTTTTCCCTCACTGGTGAGACACATCCGGCGACCAATTTTTTCAAACAACTGCACCGAAAGCTCTTGCTCAAGCTGTTGAATATGAAAGGTAACCGTTGATTGCGTACAGCACAGTTTTTGTGATGCCCGCAGAAATGAGCCCTCTTCCACCACCGTTTTTAGCGTTATAAACCGACGTAAATCCATCCGCACCAACCCATCGAAAATATCGAATTCAGAATGCAAAAACATTCATTTTTTTTAATGTTTTGCCTCGGGTACTGTCTATCAAAACAGAGGAGATAACAAGTGACCCCCATGCTTTTAAGTGCATTCTGGACCTATACATTGATTACCGCGCTAACCCCCGGACCAAACAACATCCTTGCGCTCAGTGCCGCGACGTCACACGGTTTTCGTCAGAGTACACACGTACTGGCCGGAATGAGTCTGGGCTTTTTAATCGTCATGATGATGTGCGCCGGGATTTCATTTTCACTGGCGGTCATGGATCCAGCCATCATCCACTGGCTTAGTTGGGCTGGGGCCGCTTATATCCTGTGGCTGGCGCTGAAGATCGCTACCAGCCCGACCTCGAACGATAGATTGCAGTCAGAGCCGATTAGCTTCTGGGCAAGTTTTGGCTTGCAGTTTGTTAACGTGAAAATCATTTTGTACGGCATTACCGCGTTATCCACGTTTGTATTACCGTACACTCAGGACGCCCACTGGCTGATTGGGGTGAGTATTCTGTTAGCGCTGATAGGCACCTTCGGGAATGCCTGCTGGGCGCTGGCGGGCCATCTTTTTCAGCGCGTTTTTCGCCGTTACGGTCGACAGTTGAATATCATTCTGGCGCTGTTGTTGGTGTATTGCGCGGTGAGGATCTTTTACTAACAGATGCAAAAAAGCGGAAGACGCACTGGCATCTTCCGCTTTTTGATTCTCTGCTAAACGGGGTTATTCCCCGTGAGCCTTACAGGCTCTCAGTAAAGGTACGAGCAATAACGTCGCGCTGCTGTTCTGGGGTCAGAGAGTTGAAACGCACTGCATAACCAGAAACACGGATGGTCAGCTGCGGATATTTTTCCGGATGCTTAACTGCATCTTCCAGCGTTTCGCGACGCAGAACGTTCACGTTCAGGTGCTGACCACCTTCCACGCGGACTTCCGGCTGTACGTCTACCGGTACTTCACGGTATTCGATTTCGCCCAGTTTGCTGACTGCAACGACTTCATCAGCATTGAAACCTGCTTTCGCAACGATGCAGCGTGCTTCGCCTTTTTCGCTGTCCAGCAGCCAGAAAGAGTTCAGCAGGTCGTCGTTTGCAGCTTTAGTAATCTGGATACCTGTAATCATTTGATGCCTCCCCGGCAAAATTATTTGATCTCGGTTGGCCGTCATCCGGCCAATTGGTAAAACCATTGTTGCTTGAGTGTATATATACCCCTCACACACCCTTGAATCTTTGATTTAAATCAATAAAAACCACACATGAAAAGTGGTGATAGGTGGATTTTATTGTTTTACATCAACTTACGCCATATGCGCAGCTAAACTTTTTACATAAATTTTCAACTATCTTTAAGGGGTAGACCATTGAGAAACGTACAGAATTTTGCGACGCCGAAAGAAGCAGTTAAGCTAGGGGGATTGAAAATTCGCAGGAGAGCGAGATGGCCACCGAATTAACCTGGCACGATGTGCTGGCTGAAGAGAAACAGCAGCCTTATTTTGTTAACACACTGCATACTGTTGCCGGCGAGCGTCAGTCAGGAATGACAATTTATCCGCCGCAAAAAGATGTGTTTAACGCTTTTCGCTTTACCGAGCTTGGTGACGTGAAAGTTGTCATCCTGGGTCAGGATCCTTACCACGGTCCAGGCCAGGCACACGGTCTCGCGTTCTCTGTCCGCCCCGGCATTGCCACTCCACCCTCATTGCTGAACATGTACAAAGAGCTGGAGGCAACGATTCCAGGCTTCACGCGCCCAACACACGGATACCTGGAAAGCTGGGCACGTCAGGGGGTACTGTTACTCAACACCGTACTCACCGTCCGCGCCGGTCAGGCACATTCTCACGCCAGCCTTGGGTGGGAAACATTTACCGATAAAGTCATCAGTCTGATTAACCAACATCGGGAAGGCGTGGTTTTCCTGCTCTGGGGTTCTCACGCACAGAAGAAAGGCGCGATTATTGATACGCAGCGTCACCATGTGTTGAAAGCGCCCCACCCATCACCGCTCTCTGCGCATCGCGGTTTCTTTGGCTGCAATCACTTTGTACTGGCGAATGAATGGCTGGAACAACGAGGTGAAAAGCCAATTGACTGGATGCCGATATTACCCGTAGAAAGCGAGTAAAAAAATGCCAGCGATTCGCTGGCATTTTTATTATCAGGCTTTGTTCTGACGCCACCACTCCGCGAGCAGCACGCCTGTTGCCACAGAAACGTTGAGCGTTTCTACCTTGCCAGTGCCGTCAATCGCTATGCACAAATCGTCGGCTGAGCATGCTGCTTCTGGCAGAGCTTCACGCTCACGCCCTAATACCAGCACCATTTTTTCCGGCAGGGTGGTAGTAAACAGCGGTTTGCCTTTCCCGCTTGAGGTCATCACAACCGTGTAACCCGCCTGGCGGAAGTCGTCCAGCACATCAACAATGCTGTCGCCGGTAATCGGCTGAACGTGCTCAGCTCCGCCTTCAGCTGTACGGATGGCCGCACCTGATTCCAGCAGCGCCGCATCCTGAACCACTACGCCTTTCACACCGAAGTGCGCGCAGCTACGCATCATGCCGCCCAGGTTATGGGGGTTAGCGATATCTTCCAGTGCCAGCACGCAATCCTGCGCCCCTGCCTGACCGACCCATTGCTTAACGGTAGTACCGTTACGTTTTTTGATCAGGAAACAGACGCCGCCATGGTGTTCGGTGCCAGAGGCTTTCGCCAGCTCGGCTTCGTCAACCACGTGATAGGCTTTGCGGTTTGCCGCCATCCAGCGTAATGCTTCTTTAAAGCGCGGGGTTACGCTCTGAACAAACCAGGCGCGAACGATGGCGTCCGGGCGACTCTGGAACAGAGCCTGGCAGGCATTCTCACCGTAAACGCGGGTTTCTTCCGCGCGCTGACGGCGTAATACTTCAGGATCGATAAAGCTCTTACCGCTAATACCGCCGTGATCGGCTTTATCCGCTGCGTCATCATTCGGTGCGCGGGACACGGTACGCCACGGTGAATCTTCACGTCTGCGGTCACGTTCTACATCGCGGTCACGACCACGTTCACGACCGCGTTCGCTGTTCGGACCCTTTCGGTCATCACGGGCAGGGCGACGACCGCCTTCGGCTCGGGAAGTACCGGGGCGACCACCGCCTTTGCCAGTACGTGGATTTTGGGTGCGTTTATCCGAGTCATCGTCACTGCGGACGTACATCACTTTGACCTTGCCGTTTTTGTTCTTCAGTTCGTCGCTCATGTTTTTCTCCACCTGCTCTGCGCGAAGCGCGCAGATTACCCGATGTGCACGTCGTTAGCCATTATTTCATTTAAAAGCTAAGGACTATTGTACTCATTGAATAAAACGCATTGTTGTTTAGAACAGACTCCCCGATAATATGTAACATAATAGAAACATACTGGCGTTACTGCCGTGAAGTCCACTCCACTCATCCAGAGGTTAGTTATGAATACCGTTTGTACCAGCTGCCAGGCTATCAACCGTATCCCCGACGATCGTGTCCAGGAAGCGGCTAAATGCGGACGCTGTGGTCACGACCTGTTTGATGGGGAGGTGATCAATGCGACCGGTGAAACACTGGATAAACTGTTAAAAGACGATCTCCCGGTGGTGGTTGATTTTTGGGCCCCCTGGTGTGGTCCATGTCGTAACTTCGCCCCGATTTTTGAAGATGTCGCGGAAGAGCGTAGCGGTAAAGTGCGTTTTGTTAAAGTGAATACGGAAGCCGAGCGTGAACTCAGCGCCCGTTTCGGTATCCGCAGCATTCCGACCATCATGATCTTCAGAAAAGGTGAAATCGTCGACATGCTTAACGGCGCTGTACCAAAAGCCCCGTTTGATAGCTGGCTTAACGAATCATTATAATCTCTACGGGGCGCATCTTGTGCCCCGTTTTCGCCTCTGCGACAATAGCGTTTTTCAACGTGTTTCCCCATGACCGATAACGCTGTTCTTCTGTTACGCGCTGAGCGCCTTGCGCGCGCCACGCGCCCTTTCCTTGCCCGAGGTAATCGCATTCGCCGCTGTCAGCGCTGCCTGCTGCCGCTGAAGCTCTGCTTGTGCGCAACGCTAATGCCCTCTGAGGCAAAAAGTCGCTTTTGTCTGGTGATGTTTGATACCGAGCCGATGAAGCCCAGCAACACGGGGCGTTTGATTGCTGATATTCTGCCCGATACCACGGCTTTTCAGTGGTCACGCACCGAGCCGCCGCAGGCGCTGCTGGAACTGGTGAAAAATCCGGATTACCAGCCGATGGTTGTATTCCCGGCCTCCTATGCGGGTGAAGAGCGTGAAGTGATTTTCACGCCACCAGCCGGTAAGCCCCCATTGTTTATCATGCTCGACGGCACCTGGCCTGAGGCGCGTAAAATGTTCCGCAAAAGCCCGTACCTCGATAACCTGCCAGTGATCTCCGTTGATTTATCACGCCTTTCTGCTTACCACCTGCGTGGCGTTCACGCTGAAGGGCAATATTGCACTGCCGAAGTGGCCATCGCCTTGTTGGATCTGGCGGGAGATACGCAAGCCGCTGAAGGGTTAAGCGATCATTTCACTCGCTTTAAAACCCGCTACCTGGCAGGAAAAACTCAACATCAGGGAAGCGTCACAGCAGATTCATCAGAAAACGTTTAAAATCATTCGGTCACTGGTGTCATTAAGGAAGCCGATATGAGTCAGCGTGGCCTGGAAGCACTACTGCGACCGAAATCCATTGCGGTGATTGGGGCGTCAATGAAGCCTAATCGCGCGGGTTACCTGATGATGCGTAACCTGCTTGCCGGCGGTTTCAATGGACCTGTTTTACCGGTGACGCCCGCATGGAAAGCGGTGTTGGGCGTACTGGCGTGGCCCAATATCAACAGCCTGCCTTTTAGCCCGGATCTCGCCGTGTTGTGCACCAATGCCAGCCGTAACCTGGCGTTACTCGAAGCGCTTGGCGAGAAAGGCTGTAAAACCTGCATTATTCTCTCAGCTCCCGCGGCGCAGCACGCAGAGCTACTGGCCTGCGCATCACGCTACAACATACGTTTGCTGGGCCCCAACAGCCTGGGACTTCTCGCGCCCTGGCAAGGACTTAACGCCAGCTTTTCCCCCGTTCCGATTAAGCGCGGCAAGCTGGCTTTTATCTCTCAATCCGCCGCCGTATCCAACACCATTCTCGACTGGGCACAGCAGAGAGAAATGGGCTTTTCTTACTTTATCGCGCTGGGTGATAGCCTGGATATTGACGTTGATGAGTTGCTGGATTACCTGGCGCGCGACAGCAAAACCAGCGCGATATTGCTGTATCTCGAGCATTTAAGTGATGCCCGACGCTTTGTTTCCGCCGCCCGCAGCGCCTCGCGCAATAAACCTATTCTGGTGATTAAGAGCGGTCGTAGTCCAGCGGCGCAGCGTTTACTGCATACCAGCGCCGGGATGGACCCCGCGTGGGACGCCGCTATTCAGCGCGCCGGTTTACTACGCGTACAAGACACCCACGAGCTGTTCTCGGCGGTCGAAACCCTGAGCCACATGCGCCCGCTGCGTGGCGACAGGCTGATGATCATCAGCAATGGGGCCGCGCCTGCCGCACTGGCATTAGATGAACTGTGGTCAAAAAATGGCAAGTTGGCGACGTTGAGTGAAGACACCTGCCAGAAATTACGCGATGCCTTGCCTGAACATGTTGATATCGCCAACCCGCTGGATCTGCGTGATGACGCCAGCAGCGAACACTACGTTAAGACGCTGGATATTTTGCTTGCCAGCCAGGATTTCGACGCGTTGATGGTGATTCATTCCCCCAGCGCAGCCGCTCCCGGAACCGAAAGCGCACAGGCATTGATTGAAGCGGTAAAGCATCACCCCCGAGGAAAATTCGTCTCGTTACTGACCAACTGGTGCGGAGAGTTTTCCTCTCAGGAAGCCCGCAGACTGTTTAGTGAAGCCGGACTGCCCACCTACCGCACGCCGGAAGGTACCATCACCGCATTTATGCATATGGTGGAGTATCGGCGAAACCAGAAGCAGCTACGAGAAACGCCTGCGCTGCCTGACAGCCTGACCTCCAACACCGCCGAAGCGCATAATCTGTTACAGCGGGCGATTGCTGAAGGAGCCACATCGCTTGATACCCACGAAGTGCAGCCGATTTTACAGGCTTATGGCTTACACACGCTGCCAACGTGGATCGCCAGCGACAGCGCGGAAGCGGTACACATCGCGGAGCAAATCGGCTACCCGGTGGCGCTCAAGCTGCGTTCTCCTGATATCCCGCATAAGTCGGAAGTTCAAGGGGTAATGCTCTACCTGCGTACAGCAACAGAAGTGCAGCAGGCTGCCAATGCAATTTTCGATCGGGTAAAAATGGCCTGGCCGCAGGCACGCATTCACGGTTTATTAGTACAAAGTATGGCGAATCGCGCTGGTGCTCAGGAACTTCGCGTCGTCGTTGAACACGACCCGGTATTTGGCCCGTTGATTATGCTGGGTGAAGGTGGTGTTGAGTGGCGACCGGAAGATCAAGCCGTGGTGGCATTGCCGCCATTGAACATGAATCTGGCGCGTTATCTGGTGATCCAGGGGATCAAAAATAAAAAGATCCGCGCGCGCAGTGCACTGCGCCCTTTGGATATCGCCGGGTTGAGCCAGCTTCTGGTGCAGGTCTCCAACCTGATCGTCGACTGTCCGGAAATTCAGCGTCTGGATATTCATCCGCTGCTGGCCTCCGCCGGAGAATTTACCGCGCTGGACGTTACGCTGGATATTGCTCCTTTCACGGGCGATAACGAAAGCAGACTGGCTGTACGCCCCTACCCTCATCAGCTTGAAGAGTGGGTGGAGTTGAAGAACGGCGAGCGCTGTCTGTTCCGCCCCATTTTGCCGGAGGATGAACCTCATCTTCAGCAGTTCATTTCTCAGGTGACAAAAGAAGATCTTTATTATCGCTATTTCAGTGAGATCAACGAATTTACCCACGAAGATTTAGCCAATATGACGCAGATCGACTACGATCGGGAAATGGCCTTTGTTGCGGTGCGTTGTAAAGATAATCACGAAGAGATCCTCGGCGTAACGCGAGCGATCTCGGATCCTGATAACGTAGACGCTGAGTTTGCCGTACTGGTTCGTTCCGATCTCAAAGGGCTTGGACTGGGTCGCCGATTGATGGAAAAATTAATTGCCTATACTCGAGATCACGGACTTATACGTTTGAATGGTATTACGATGCCGAACAATCGTGGGATGGTCGCCCTGGCCCGAAAACTCGGGTTTGTTGTTGACGTCCAGCTCGAAGAGGGAATTGTTGGGCTAACGCTTAATCTGGCCCAATGTGAGGAATCGTGAGTAAGGTACTGGAAATGTTGACCACATTAATGGGTACTGGTGGTATCATTGCCCGCTTATGTCGTCTGCATAGCACAGAGGACCCTTCAATGAACAGAGAAGAAATGCACTGTGATGTTGTCAAAATTTAAGCGTAATAAACATCAACAACACCTTGCCCAACTACCCAAGATTTCTCAGTCAGTTGATGATGTAGATTTCTTTTATGCTCCCGCTAATTTCAGGGAGACTCTGCTGGAAAAAATAGCCAGCGCGACGCGACGGATCTGCATTATTGCGCTGTACCTGGAACAGGATGACGGTGGTAAAGGCATACTTGACGCTCTCTATGCGGCAAAACGGCAGCGTCCTGAACTGGATGTCCGGGTGCTTGTCGACTGGCACCGAGCCCAGCGCGGTCGTATTGGGGCTGCGGCATCCAATACCAATGCTGACTGGTATTGCCGAATGGCGCAAGAAAACCCTGGTATCGATATTCCTGTCTATGGCGTTCCGATTAACACCCGTGAAGCGCTTGGCGTCCTGCATTTCAAAGGCTTTATCATTGATGACAGCGTCCTGTACAGCGGGGCCAGTCTGAACGATGTTTACCTACATCAGCATGATAAATATCGCTATGACCGTTATCAGTTGATTCGCAACGCGCAAATGGCCGATATCATGTTCGATTGGGTGACGCAAAACCTGATGAACGGTCGCGGCGTTAACCGTCTTGATGATATCAACCGCCCTAAAAGCCCAGAAATTAAAAACGACATCCGCCTGTACCGTCAGGAACTGCGCGATGCGTCATTCCATTTTCAGGGTGATGCTGATAACGAACAGCTTTCGGTTACGCCTCTGGTGGGTCTTGGGAAATCCAGTCTTTTAAATAAGACCATTTTCCATCTTATGCCCTGCGCGGAGCACAAGCTTACAATCTGTACCCCTTATTTCAACCTTCCAGCCATACTGGTGCGCAATATCATTCAACTGCTGCGTGAAGGGAAAAAGGTTGAAATCATTGTCGGTGATAAAACCGCCAACGACTTTTTCATCCCGGAAGATGAGCCATTCAAGATCATCGGTGCGCTGCCTTATCTGTATGAAATAAATCTGCGCCGTTTTCTGAGCAGATTGCAGTATTACGTGAATACCGACCAGTTGGTCGTGCGCTTATGGAAAGATGATGACAATACCTATCATCTGAAAGGTATGTGGGTTGATGATAAATGGATGCTGCTCACCGGCAACAACCTTAACCCTCGCGCCTGGCGTCTGGATCTGGAAAACGCCATCCTTATCCACGATCCTAAGCAAGAGCTCACCCCTCAGCGCGATAAAGAGCTGGAGCTTATCCGTACGCATACTACCGTCGTTAAGCACTATCGCGACCTGCAAAGCATTGCTGACTATCCAGTCAAAGTGCGTAAACTCATCCGTCGACTGCGCCGTATTCGTATCGACAGATTAATTAGCCGTATTCTGTAATCAAGACCCCGTCCAGTGACGGGGTTTTTCATATGGAGGCAACGGTGCGCCTGTTCATTCTTATCAGTATCCTTGCCATTTCGGGCTGCAGCCATATGGCTAACGACCAGTGGAGCGGGCAAGACAAAGCTCAACACTTCATCGCCTCCGCCATGCTTGCCGCAGCCGGCAATGAATATGCCCAACATCAGGGCAACAGCCGCGATCGCAGTGCGGCTATCGGCCTGATGTTCTCAGTCAGCCTGGGTGCGTCAAAAGAGCTATGGGACAGCCGTCCCGCTGGGAGCGGCTGGAGCTGGAAGGACTTCGCCTGGGATGTTGCAGGCGCATCTACCGGCTATGCGGTCTGGCAACTGGCACATTACTAGAGGCGCAGACCTTTCCCCTTCCCATGCAGCATTAGCGATACTAAAAACGCAACGACTGCCAGCGCAGTGACGTACCAGAAGAATGTCGTCTCCATACCGACAGACTTCAGGGACAACGCGACATATTCGGCTGAACCGCCAAACAACGCATTGGCCACCGCATAAGATAATCCAACCCCCAGAGCGCGCACCTGCGCCGGGAACATTTCGGCCTTCAGAATACCGCTAATTGACGTATAGAAACTGACGATTAACAGAGCACACATCACCAGAGCAAACGCCATATACGGGGATGTTACGCTTTGCAATGCTGTCAGAATGGGAACAGTGAAAATCGCGGCCAACGCGCCAAAACACAGCATTGAAGTACGTCGGCCAATTTTATCAGACAAGGCGCCGAACAGCGGTTGTATCAGCATGAACACACACAGTGCCGCCGTCATAATCCCGCTGGCTACGTTGGCATGCATACCGGCTGTGTTAACCAGGTACTTCTGCATATAGGTTGTGAACGTGTAAAAACACAACGAACCCGCGGCGGTAAAACCAAGCACCATGACAAAAGCTTTGCGATTACGCCACAGACCTTTCAGAGAGCCCGCTTCTTTCAGAGCACGAACGTCCTGTTTCGAGGTTTCATCCAGTTGGCGACGCAGCCATAGCGCAACAATAGCCAGCACGGCGCCCAACGCAAATGGAATACGCCAACCCCATTCTCTGAGCGCTGAGTCTTCTAACGTGTGCTGTAATATGACCACAACCAGCAATGCCAGTAACTGTCCGCCGATTAACGTTACGTACTGGAATGAAGCATAAAAACCTTTCTTACCTTCAACGGCGACTTCACTCATATAGGTCGCGCTGGTTCCGTATTCACCACCGACAGATAACCCCTGGAATAGCCTGGCCAGCAGTAATAGCGCAGGCGCCCAGGTACCGATAGTTTCATATCCCGGTAGACAAGCGATCACCAACGATCCCATGCACATCATGCAAACGGACAGCAACATGGACTTTTTACGCCCGTGCTTATCTGCGATACGGCCAAACAGCCAGCCTCCAATTGGTCGCATCAAGAAGCCAGCGGCAAAAACGCCGGCGGTTTGTAAGAGTTGCGTGGTGGTATTTCCGGAGGGAAAAAAGATATGAGCAAAATAAAGAGAGCAGAAAGAGTAGATATAGAAATCAAACCATTCGACCAGATTCCCTGATGATGCTCCGACAATCGCCCATATACGACGACGGGTATCGCCGTCTGACAGCGCCCCGTTCTCAGTTACACTACTATCAGCCATTAGAATTGTACCCCTGCCAACGATCGCGTGAATTTATCAATGATGGTTGTGTGTTTTTTAGTGAATAGAATGTTATATAATTGTTATATCTTATTGTGCGGTAAAGATCACGATTTTAATTAGCAGAGAAAGGATTTAGATATGTTCGAGGGAGAGATCCGTGTAGTAGATCGAGACATTGTGCTTTTGTTGGTCGATTAAGGCTGTTACGTCGAATCCGGCAATGTACCGCCGCGTTGCCTGATGCGCTGCGCTTATCAGGCCTGCAAAATACGTTCAGCCCAGCCCCTGCAGGCCGGATAAGGCGGCACGCCGCATCCGGCGGTTTTCATCCCGCACAGACGCAAAAAAGCCCATCCGGCAGGATGGGCTTCTTCACTTTAATTAATGCCTGGCAGTTTATGGCGGGCGTCCTGCCCGCCACCCTCCGGGCCGTTGCTGCGCAACGTTCAAATCCGCTCCCGGCGGATTTGTCCTCCTCAGGAGAGCGCTCACCGACAGACAACAGATAAAACAAAAGGCCCAGTCTTTCGACTGAGCCTTTCGCTTTTATTTGATGCCTGGCAGTTCCCTACTCTCGCATGGGGAGACCCCACACTACCATCGGCGCTACGGCGTTTCACTTCTGAGTTCGGCATGGGGTCAGGTGGGACCACCGCGCTACAGCCGCCAGGCAAATTCTGTTTATCAACACGCTTTTAGCATGTCGATATAATCTGTAATCAAGCTGAAATCGATGTCTGTCTTTCGCCAAAACACCTTCGGCGTTGTAAGGTTAAGCCTCACGGTTCATTAGTATCGGTTAGCTCAATGTATCGCTACACTTACACACCCGACCTATCAACGTCGTCGTCTTCAACGTTCCTTCAGGACTCTCAAGGAGTCAGGGAGAACTCATCTCGGGGCAAGTTTCGTGCTTAGATGCTTTCAGCACTTATCTCTTCCGCATTTAGCTACCGGGCAATGCCATTGGCATGACAACCCGAACACCAGTGATGCGTCCACTCCGGTCCTCTCGTACTAGGAGCAGCCCCCCTCAATTCTCCAGCGCCCACGGCAGATAGGGACCGAACTGTCTCACGACGTTCTAAACCCAGCTCGCGTACCACTTTAAATGGCGAACAGCCATACCCTTGGGACCTACTTCAGCCCCAGGATGTGATGAGCCGACATCGAGGTGCCAAACACCGCCGTCGATATGAACTCTTGGGCGGTATCAGCCTGTTATCCCCGGAGTACCTTTTATCCGTTGAGCGATGGCCCTTCCATTCAGAACCACCGGATCACTAAGACCTGCTTTCGCACCTGCTCGAGCCGTCACTCTCGCAGTCAAGCTAGCTTATGCCTTTGCACTAACCTCCTGATGTCCGACCAGGATTAGCTAACCTTCGTGCTCCTCCGTTACTCTTTAGGAGGAGACCGCCCCAGTCAAACTACCCACCAGACACTGTCCGCAACCCGGATCACGGGTCTACGTTAGAACACCAGCCATTAAAGGGTGGTATTTCAAGGATGGCTCCATGCAGACTGGCGTCCACACTTCAAAGCCTCCCACCTATCCTACACATCAAGGACCAGTGTTCAGTGTCAAGCTATAGTAAAGGTTCACGGGGTCTTTCCGTCTTGCCGCGGGTACACTGCATCTTCACAGCGAGTTCAATTTCACTGAGTCTCGGGTGGAGACAGCCTGGCCATCATTACGCCATTCGTGCAGGTCGGAACTTACCCGACAAGGAATTTCGCTACCTTAGGACCGTTATAGTTACGGCCGCCGTTTACCGGGGCTTCGATCAAGAGCTTCTCCTTACGGATAACCCCATCAATTAACCTTCCGGCACCGGGCAGGCGTCACACCGTATACGTCCACTTTCGTGTTTGCACAGTGCTGTGTTTTTAATAAACAGTTGCAGCCAGCTGGTATCTTCGACTGATTTCAGCTCCATGGGTAAACCACTTCACCTACATATCAGCGTGCCTTCTCCCGAAGTTACGGCACCATTTTGCCTAGTTCCTTCACCCGAGTTCTCTCAAGCGCCTTGGTATTCTCTACCTGACCACCTGTGTCGGTTTGGGGTACGATTTCGTGTTACCTGATGCTTAGAGGCTTTTCCTGGAAGCAGGGCATTTGTTACTTCAGCACCGTAGTGCCTCGTCATCACACCTCAGCGTTAAAAGAAGTCCGGATTTACCTAAACTTCCCGCCTACATGCTTAAACCGGGACAACCGTCGCCCGGCTAACATAGCCTTCTCCGTCCCCCCTTCGCAGTAACACCAAGTACAGGAATATTAACCTGTTTCCCATCGACTACGCCTTTCGGCCTCGCCTTAGGGGTCGACTCACCCTGCCCCGATTAACGTTGGACAGGAACCCTTGGTCTTCCGGCGTGCGGGTTTTTCACCCGCATTATCGTTACTTATGTCAGCATTCGCACTTCTGATACCTCCAGCATACCTCACAGTACACCTTCAACGGCTTACAGAACGCTCCCCTACCCAACAACACATAGTGTCGCTGCCGCAGCTTCGGTGCATGGTTTAGCCCCGTTACATCTTCCGCGCAGGCCGACTCGACCAGTGAGCTATTACGCTTTCTTTAAATGATGGCTGCTTCTAAGCCAACATCCTGGCTGTCTGTGCCTTCCCACATCGTTTCCCACTTAACCATGACTTTGGGACCTTAGCTGGCGGTCTGGGTTGTTTCCCTCTTCACGACGGACGTTAGCACCCGCCGTGTGTCTCCCGTGATAACATTCTTCGGTATTCGCAGTTTGCATCGGGTTGGTAAGTCGGGATGACCCCCTAGCCGAAACAGTGCTCTACCCCCGAAGATGAATTCACGAGGCGCTACCTAAATAGCTTTCGGGGAGAACCAGCTATCTCCCGGTTTGATTGGCCTTTCACCCCCAGCCACAAGTCATCCGCTAATTTTTCAACATTAGTCGGTTCGGTCCTCCAGTTAGTGTTACCCAACCTTCAACCTGCCCATGGCTAGATCACCGGGTTTCGGGTCTATACCCTGCAACTTAACGCCCAGTTAAGACTCGGTTTCCCTTCGGCTCCCCTATTCGGTTAACCTTGCTACAGAATATAAGTCGCTGACCCATTATACAAAAGGTACGCAGTCACACCCCAAAGGGTGCTCCCACTGCTTGTACGTACACGGTTTCAGGTTCTTTTTCACTCCCCTCGCCGGGGTTCTTTTCGCCTTTCCCTCACGGTACTGGTTCACTATCGGTCAGTCAGGAGTATTTAGCCTTGGAGGATGGTCCCCCCATATTCAGACAGGATACCACGTGTCCCGCCCTACTCTTCGAGTTCACAACACATGCACTTTTGTGTACGGGACTTTCACCCTGTATCGTGCGACTTTCCAGACGCTTCCACTAACACACATGCTGATTCAGACTCTGGGCTGCTCCCCGTTCGCTCGCCGCTACTGGGGGAATCTCGGTTGATTTCTTTTCCTCGGGGTACTTAGATGTTTCAGTTCCCCCGGTTCGCTTCATTACGCTATGTATTCACGTAATGATAGTGTGTCGAAACACACTGGGTTTCCCCATTCGGAAATCGCCGGTTATAACGGTTCATATCACCTTACCGACGCTTATCGCAGATTAGCACGTCCTTCATCGCCTCTGACTGCCAGGGCATCCACCGTGTACGCTTAGTCGCTTAACCTCACAACCCGAAGATGTTTCTTTCGATTCATCATCGGTTTGCAAAAATTTGAGAGACTCGAACACACCGCTTTTCATTTCTTATTACGGAGAAATGAAACAGTGTGTCGTTTCAATTTTCAGCTTGATCCAGATTTTTAAAGAGCAAATATCTCAAACGTGACTCGGAAGTCAGTTTTGAGATACTTCGGTCGGCGACTTTCACTCACACATACCAGCAAGTGGCGTCCCCTAGGGGATTCGAACCCCTGTTACCGCCGTGAAAGGGCGGTGTCCTGGGCCTCTAGACGAAGGGGACACTGAAGTCTCAATCGCAAGACGCCTTGCTATTTACTTTTCATCAGACAATCTGTGTGAGCACTACAAAGAACGTTTCTTTAAGGTAAGGAGGTGATCCAACCGCAGGTTCCCCTACGGTTACCTTGTTACGACTTCACCCCAGTCATGAATCACAAAGTGGTAAGCGCCCTCCCGAAGGTTAAGCTACCTACTTCTTTTGCAACCCACTCCCATGGTGTGACGGGCGGTGTGTACAAGGCCCGGGAACGTATTCACCGTGGCATTCTGATCCACGATTACTAGCGATTCCGACTTCATGGAGTCGAGTTGCAGACTCCAATCCGGACTACGACATACTTTATGAGGTCCGCTTGCTCTCGCGAGGTCGCTTCTCTTTGTATATGCCATTGTAGCACGTGTGTAGCCCTACTCGTAAGGGCCATGATGACTTGACGTCATCCCCACCTTCCTCCAGTTTATCACTGGCAGTCTCCTTTGAGTTCCCGGCCGAACCGCTGGCAACAAAGGATAAGGGTTGCGCTCGTTGCGGGACTTAACCCAACATTTCACAACACGAGCTGACGACAGCCATGCAGCACCTGTCTCAGAGTTCCCGAAGGCACCAAAGCATCTCTGCTAAGTTCTCTGGATGTCAAGAGTAGGTAAGGTTCTTCGCGTTGCATCGAATTAAACCACATGCTCCACCGCTTGTGCGGGCCCCCGTCAATTCATTTGAGTTTTAACCTTGCGGCCGTACTCCCCAGGCGGTCGACTTAACGCGTTAGCTCCGGAAGCCACGCCTCAAGGGCACAACCTCCAAGTCGACATCGTTTACGGCGTGGACTACCAGGGTATCTAATCCTGTTTGCTCCCCACGCTTTCGCACCTGAGCGTCAGTCTTTGTCCAGGGGGCCGCCTTCGCCACCGGTATTCCTCCAGATCTCTACGCATTTCACCGCTACACCTGGAATTCTACCCCCCTCTACAAGACTCTAGCCTGCCAGTTTCGGATGCAGTTCCCAGGTTGAGCCCGGGGATTTCACATCCGACTTGACAGACCGCCTGCGTGCGCTTTACGCCCAGTAATTCCGATTAACGCTTGCACCCTCCGTATTACCGCGGCTGCTGGCACGGAGTTAGCCGGTGCTTCTTCTGCGAGTAACGTCAATTGCTGCGGTTATTAACCACAACACCTTCCTCCTCGCTGAAAGTACTTTACAACCCGAAGGCCTTCTTCATACACGCGGCATGGCTGCATCAGGCTTGCGCCCATTGTGCAATATTCCCCACTGCTGCCTCCCGTAGGAGTCTGGACCGTGTCTCAGTTCCAGTGTGGCTGGTCATCCTCTCAGACCAGCTAGGGATCGTCGCCTAGGTGAGCCGTTACCCCACCTACTAGCTAATCCCATCTGGGCACATCCGATGGCAAGAGGCCCGAAGGTCCCCCTCTTTGGTCTTGCGACGTTATGCGGTATTAGCTACCGTTTCCAGTAGTTATCCCCCTCCATCGGGCAGTTTCCCAGACATTACTCACCCGTCCGCCACTCGTCACCCAAGGAGCAAGCTCCTCTGTGCTACCGTTCGACTTGCATGTGTTAGGCCTGCCGCCAGCGTTCAATCTGAGCCATGATCAAACTCTTCAATTTAAAAGTTTGATGCTCAATGAATTAAACTTCGTAATGAATTACGTGTTCACTCGTTGAGACTTGGTATTCATTTTTCGTCTTGCGACGTTAAGAATCCGTATCTTCGAGTGCCCACACAGATTGTCTGATAAATTGTTAAAGAGCAGTGCCGCTTCGCTTTTTCTCAGCGGCGCGGGGTGTGCATATTACGCCATCCCGCTACGAAGTCAAGCATTTAATTTCGCTTTCTTCGCCGGAGTTCTCAGTGGAACCCCGCTGACCCGGCGGCTTGTAATCCGTTGTTCCGTGTCAGTGGAGGCGCATTATAGGGAGTTATTTCAGGCTGACAAGTTAAAAATAAAAAAAACCCATCAAGCGATTACTTTTCAATCAATACGTCCATTTCCGCCTGGATTTTAAACAAAAACGAGCCCCGCAGGGCCCGTTTATTGTTGTTTTGTGACTTACTGCACTGCCACTATGCGATCGTCATTCACTTCCAGACGAATCGTTTTGCCCGGAATCAGTTCACCAGACAGAATTTGCTGCGCCAGCGGGTTTTCGATCTGCTGCTGGATAGCACGTTTCAATGGACGCGCGCCATACACCGGATCGTAACCATTCGCGCTCAGCAGTTTAAGCGCCTCGTCAGAAATATGGATTTCATAGCCACGCTCTTCCAGACGTTTGTACAGACGCTGCAACTGGATCTGAGCAATAGAAGCAATATGCTGCTCACCCAGCGGGTGGAACACAACAACCTCATCTATACGGTTGATGAATTCCGGGCGGAAGTTATTGCTCACAACGCCCAGCACCATATCTTTCATATGGCCGTAATCCAGCTCACCGAAGCGTTCCTGGATCAGATCGGAACCCAGGTTTGAGGTCATAATGACAACCGTATTACGGAAGTCGACCGTTCTCCCCTGTCCGTCAGTCAGACGACCATCATCAAGCACCTGCAGCAGAATGTTGAACACATCCGGATGCGCTTTCTCCACTTCATCCAACAAGATGACGGAGTAAGGACGACGACGTACTGCTTCCGTCAGATACCCACCTTCTTCATAACCGACATATCCCGGAGGTGCCCCGACCAAACGAGACACGGAGTGTTTCTCCATAAACTCGGACATATCGATACGCACCATTGCATCGTCACTGTCGAACATAAAGTTTGCCAGCGCTTTGCACAGTTCGGTTTTACCGACACCGGTTGGACCAAGGAACAGGAATGAACCAATCGGACGATTCGGATCGGACAAGCCCGCACGGCTACGACGGATGGCGTTAGAAACGGCTTCCACCGCTTCGTTCTGACCAATCACGCGGCTGTGCAGCTCCTGCTCCATACGCAATAGTTTTTCCCGTTCGCCTTCCAGCATGCGAGCAACTGGGATCCCGGTCCAGCGCGCCAGCACCTCAGCAATTTCTGCATCCGTGACTTTATTACGCAGCAGACGCATGGTTTTGCCTTCAGACTGGGTAGCTGCTTCCAGCTGTTTTTCCAGTTCAGGAATTTTGCCGTACTGCAGTTCAGACATCCGCGCCAGGTCGCCAACGCGGCGCGCCTGTTCGATGGCGATTTTTGCCTGCTCCAGCTCAGCCTTGATAGTTTGCGTTCCCGAGAGGGAAGCTTTTTCAGCTTTCCACTCTTCCTCTAACTCAGAATACTGACGTTCTTTGTCGTCCAGCTCTTCGTTGAGCATATCGAGACGTTTTTTACTTGCCTCATCAGACTCTTTCATTAATGCCTGCTGTTCCAGTTTGAGCTGGATAATACGGCGGTCGAGTCTGTCGAGTTCCTCCGGCTTGGAGTCAATCTGCATACGAATGCTGGATGCCGCTTCGTCAATAAGGTCGATAGCTTTATCCGGCAACTGACGATCGGCAATATAGCGGTGAGACAGCGTAGCTGCCGCAACAATCGCCGGGTCAGTAATCTGCACATGATGGTGCAGTTCATAACGTTCTTTCAGGCCACGCAAGATTGCGATGGTGTCTTCCACTGAAGGTTCAGCCACAAACACTTTCTGGAAACGACGTTCCAGCGCCGCATCTTTTTCGATGTACTGGCGATATTCATCAAGCGTTGTTGCACCTACGCAGTGCAGCTCCCCACGGGCCAATGCAGGTTTCAGCATGTTCCCGGCGTCCATTGCGCCATCGGCTTTACCCGCCCCAACCATGGTATGCAATTCGTCGATAAACAGAATGACGTTGCCTTCCTGTTTCGAGAGATCGTTCAGCACACCTTTTAAACGTTCTTCGAACTCACCACGATATTTGGCCCCAGCCACCAGCGCGCCCATATCCAGTGCCAGTACACGACGGCCTTTTAAGCCTTCCGGCACTTCACCATTGATGATGCGTTGGGCCAGCCCTTCAACGATGGCGGTTTTACCGACACCGGGTTCACCGATTAACACCGGGTTATTTTTAGTACGACGTTGCAGCACCTGAATGGTACGGCGAATTTCTTCATCACGGCCGATGACCGGATCGAGTTTGCCCTGTTCGGCACGTTCGGTCAGATCGACGGTATATTTTTTCAAGGCCTGACGTTGGTCTTCAGCCCCCTGGTCATTCACGCTTTCACCTCCACGCATTTGTTCAATTGCCTGAGTGATATTGGCGGTCGTCGCGCCTGCTGATTTTAATAAATCGGTCAGCGTACCGCGTGACTCAAGCGCCGCCAGAACGAACAGTTCTGACGAAATAAAGTTGTCCCCACGTTTTTGCGCCAGCTTGTCGCAAAGATTCAGTACACGCACCAGTTCCTGAGAAGGCTGCACATCGCCGCCGGTACCTTCTACCTGTGGCAAACGGCTCAACGCCTGGTCAATGGCTGTACGTAACTGGCCAGCATTAATGCCAGCAGACGTTAATAAAGGACGTACCGATCCCCCTTCCTGATTCAGCAAGGCGCTCATTAGATGAAGTGGTTCGATAAATTGATTGTCGTGCCCCAATGCGAGTGACTGGGCATCGGCAAGAGCAAGCTGGAATTTATTAGTAAGACGATCCAGACGCATAACTCCTCCCATAACAGGTCAAAATTGCTACTGGAGATTAAATGAGGTCATCCCTCAATTATTCAAGGTGAATGACCTGAATTATGTGAAAAGAAAATTACACGTACCGGATCGTCTTGATTCTTTAGGTTATATCAGCCAAATAAAACTTGCCATACGACCCGTGGTATTGTCACGACGATAAGAGAAGAACGTCTCACTTTCGCTGAAGGTGCAACGGTCGCCACCGTAGAGATTCTCCACTCCGACATTGGCCAGGCGCTGACGGGCAAGCTGGTAGATATCCGCCAGATACTTGTCGCCGCGCGGCACAAATGCAAGGTCCGCTTGCGGATCTTTCGTCATGAACGCCTCGCGGACTTCTGGTCCAACTTCAAACGCGTTTGGACCTATCGCCGGGCCTAGCCAGGCAATAATGTTTTCAGGTTTGTCGGCAAAACACGCCACCGTCTCTTCCAGCACGCCGGCGCATAATCCGCGCCAACCCGCATGGGCAGCAGCAACTTCCGTTCCGGCACGATTGCAAAACAACACCGGCAAACAATCAGCGGTCATCACCGCACACACGGTGCCCGGCGTGTTGCTGTACGACGCATCTGCACGTTTGGAGGCGTAAGGCTCGCCGGTCAGTTTCAGGACATCCTTACCGTGGACCTGCTCCAGCCAGACCGGCTTTGACGGCAGATTGCCCGCAGCAAACAGTCGTTTGCGGTTCTCTTCAACATGCTCCGGGTTATCGCCGCAATGGGCGCCCAGATTCAGCGAATCGTAAGGCGGCATACTGACTCCGCCAATACGGGTAGAACTACACGCCGCGACACCTTGCGGTATCGGCCACTGCGGGACAATTAGCTTACTCATAGCCAGGCAATATCATCCTTGTGTTCTTCGAAATCAGCGCGCATCACTTCAATCAATTGCACCATATCTTGTGGAATCGGCGCATGCCATTCCATTTCGATACCGGAAATCGGGTGATACAAACGCAGCATGGTCGCATGCAGCGCCTGACGGTCGAACTTACGCAGTACGGAGATAAATTCGTCAGAAGCGCCTTTCGGTGGACGTGGACGGCCACCGTAGACCTGATCGCCCACCAGAGGATGAGTGATATGTGCCATGTGCACGCGGATCTGGTGCGTACGTCCGGTTTCCAGACGCAACCGCAGACGCGTGTGCACACGGAAGTGTTCCATAATGCGATAGTGCGTTACCGCCGGTTTCCCCATTGGGTGTACGGCCATGTGCGTACGCTTGGTCGGGTGACGGCTAATCGGTTCCTCAACGGTTCCGCCAGCAGTCATGTGACCAATCGCCACGGCTTCGTACTCACGGGTAATTTCGCGCAGCTGCAACGACTCCACCAAACGTGTTTGCGCCGGAACCGTTTTTGCCACCACCATTAATCCGGTCGTGTCTTTATCCAGACGGTGTACGATACCGGCACGAGGAACATCCGCGATTGGCGGGTAGTAATGCAGTAACGCATTCAATACCGTGCCATCGGGATTCCCGGCGCCCGGATGCACTACAAGGTCACGGGGTTTGTTGATGACAAGAATGTCGTCATCTTCATAAACGATATCCAGTGGGATATCCTGAGGTTCAAAACGAACCTCTTCATCAATTTCTGCGTTGATGGAGACACGCTCTCCACCCAACACTTTTTCTTTCGGTTTATCGCAAAGTTGGTCATTTACCAGTACGCGCTGGTCGAGGATCCATTCTTTTATGCGCGATCGCGAATAATCAGGGAACAATTCGGCCAAAGCCTGATCTAAGCGTTGACCGAGCTGATTTTCGGAGACTGTTGCGGTGAGTTCTACTCGTTGTGCCATAAACTGCTTCTTCGTTTAACGTTGGGTTTTACGGCTTTGCCGTTTAATATAGTGTGCTATTGTAGCTGGTCTTAACCGGGAGCAGGAACAGAGAATCTCCCGTATTACATTTTGAGGAAAGTCAAAACGTCATGACGCGCATGAAATATCTGGTGGCAGCAGCCACGTTGAGCCTGTTTTTGGCGGGTTGCTCTGGTTCAAAGGAAGAGGTGCCCGATAATCCGCCAAATGAAATCTACGCGACTGCTCAGCAAAAGCTGCAGGACGGTAACTGGAAACAGGCAATAACGCAATTGGAAGCGTTGGATAACCGTTATCCATTTGGACCGTATTCTCAGCAGGTGCAATTAGATCTCATCTATGCCTACTACAAAAACGCCGATCTGCCACTTGCTCAGGCTGCCATCGATCGTTTTATCCGTCTTAACCCGACACACCCTAACATTGATTATGTCATGTATATGCGTGGCCTGACCAATATGGCGTTGGATGATAGCGCACTGCAAGGATTCTTTGGTGTTGATCGCAGCGATCGCGATCCACAACATGCCCGAGCTGCGTTTAATGACTTTTCCAAACTGGTGCGTGGGTATCCGAATAGCCAGTACACCACTGACGCCACCAAACGTCTGGTGTTCCTGAAAGACCGGCTGGCGAAGTATGAATACTCCGTTGCAGAATACTACACTGCCCGCGGCGCATGGGTTGCCGTGGTAAACCGTGTGGAAGGCATGCTGCGCGACTACCCGGATACCCAGGCAACACGTAATGCCCTGCCGTTGATGGAAAACGCTTATCGCCAGATGCAGATGAATGCGCAAGCTGAAAAAGTCGCGAAAATCATTGCCGCCAACAGCAGCAATACCTGATTTGCCTCAGAATGCAAAACGGCAGCCCTTGGGCTGCCGTTTTTTTATCCGTTAACGCCACAACTGAAGCGGTTTAGCTCCAACGCATCCCATCAAATATGGCCTGCTTTCAGGTATTCCTCAAGTAAAAAATCGCCTGTTCCTGCGATGCCTCACAAAAAGGTTTTCTTGACAAAAAGCGACAAAATAATGTGATTTAGATCACACATTTTGACATTAGGAACGGTATGCTGGAATCACCAAGACGGGAAAGACAAGAGGTAAAATTTATGACAATGAACATTACCAGTAAACAAATGGAAATTACTCCGGCAATTCGCCAGCATGTCGCAGACCGTCTCGCCAAACTAGAAAAATGGCAAACTCATCTGATTAATCCACATATCATTCTGTCTAAGGAGCCACAGGGTTTCATTGCTGATGCCACCATCAATACACCGAACGGACATCTGGTCGCCAGCGCAAAACACGAGGATATGTACACCGCAATTAACGATTTGATCAACAAGCTGGAACGGCAGCTCAATAAAGTGCAGCACAAAGGCGAAGCCCGTCGTGCAACAACTTCAGTCAAAGACGCCAACTTCGTCGAAGCAGAAGAAGAGTAGTCCCTTACATTGAGTGTATCGCCAACGCGCCTTCGGGCGCGTTTTTTGTTGACAGGGTGAAAACAGTACGGGTACTTTACTGACGTAGCCAAAGGAAAATTACATGAAACTTGTCCCGTTCTTCTTCGCATTCTTTTTTACCTTCCCCTGAATGGGAGGCGTTTCGTCGTGTGATAAAGAATGCGAAGACGAACAATAAGGCCTCCCACAACGGGGGGCCTTTTTTATTGATAACAAGAAAGGCAACACTATGACATCGGAAAACCCATTGCTGGCGCTGCGCGATAAGATCAGCACGCTGGATGAAAAATTACTGGCCCTGCTGGCTGAGCGACGTGGACTGGCCGTAGAAGTTGGTAAAGCCAAACTGCTTTCGCATCGTCCGGTTCGTGATATCGACCGTGAACGTGACCTTTTGGACCGACTCATTCAGCTTGGCAAAGCACATCATCTTGATGCTCACTACATTACTCGCCTGTTCCAGCTCATCATCGAAGACTCCGTCCTGACTCAACAGGCACTGCTCCAGCAGCACCTGAACAAAATTAACCCACACTCCGCGCGCGTGGCCTTCCTTGGGCCAAAAGGGTCATATTCTCACCTCGCAGCACGTCAGTACGCTGCCCGCCATTTTGAACAATTTATTGAAAGCGGCTGCGCAAAATTTGCCGATATCTTTAATCAGGTCGAAACCGGACAGGCTGACTATGCTGTAGTTCCGATTGAAAACACCAGCTCCGGTGGGATTAACGACGTTTACGACCTGCTGCAGCACACCAGCCTGTCTATCGTTGGCGAGATGACCATTGCAATAGACCACTGTGTACTGGTGTCTGGCACAACGGATCTTGAGACCATTGAAACGGTATATAGTCATCCGCAACCGTTCCAGCAGTGCAGCAAGTTCCTGAATCGCTACCCGCACTGGAAGATTGAGTACACCGAAAGCACCTCTGCGGCGATGGAAAAAGTTGCGCAGGCTAACTCACCGCGCGTGGCGGCCCTGGGGAGCGAAGCCGGAGGCGTACTGTATGGATTGCAGGTTCTCGAACATATTGAGGCTAACCAGTCGCAAAACATCACCCGTTTCGTGGTGCTGGCACGTAAAGCAATCAATGTATCCGACCAGGTTCCGGCAAAAACCACGCTGCTGATGGCAACAGGACAACAGGCCGGTGCGCTGGTTGAGGCGCTGCTGGTACTGCGTAACCATAATCTGATTATGACTAAACTGGAGTCACGCCCGATTCACGGCAATCCGTGGGAAGAGATGTTTTATCTTGATATCCAGGCCAACCTGGAATCGCCCCAGATGCAAAAAGCATTGAAAGAGCTGGGTGAGATTACGCGTTCGATGAAAGTACTGGGATGCTATCCAAGTGAGAACGTGGTGCCAGTCGATCCGAGCTAACGTTTGACAATGCCGGATGGCGCTACGCTTATCCGGCCTACGATTCATACGATTTTTGAAGGCCGGATAAGGCGAAGCCGCCATCCGGCATCTTAATTAAGGACGGCTGTCATTCGCCTGACGTAACAAAGTACGGCTTTCACTCTGGAAGCGTTTCGCATAATCGCCAAACCAGTGCTCCACCTTACGGAAGCTGTCGATAAACGCTTGCTTATCGCCCTGCTCCAGCAAACCGATCGCCTCGCCAAAACGTTGGTAGTAGCGTTTAATCAGCGCAAGGTTGCTCTCAGACGACATAATAATATCGGCATAGAGCTGCGGATCCTGGGCAAACAGACGGCCAACCATTGCCAGTTCAAGGCGGTAAATCGGCGAAGAGAGCGCCAGCAGCTGCTCCAGTTGAACGTTCTCTTCCGCTAAATGCAGACCGTAAGCAAAGGTCGCAAAGTGACGCAGTGCCTGAATAAACGCCATGTTCTGGTCATGTTCAACGGCGCTGATCCGATGCAGTCGCGCACCCCATACCTGAATCTGTTCCAGAAACCACTGATAAGCTTCCGGCTGACGTCCGTCACACCAAACTACGACCTGCTTGGCCAGACTGCCGCTGTCCGGACCAAACATTGGGTGTAACCCCACCACCGGGCCATCATGTGCAGCCAGCATCGCCTGCAAAGGACCATTTTTCACTGAAGCCAGATCCACCAGGATGCAGTCAGACGGCAGACGCGGTAGTTTGGCGATCACCTGCTCGGTGACGTGGATCGGCACGCTGACGATCACCATGCCGGCATCAGAGACGATCTCCGGCGCGCGATCCCAGTCCTGCTGTTCCAGGATCCGCACCTGGTAACCTGACAGGGTGAGCATTTTTTCGAACAGACGCCCCATCTGACCGCCGCCGCCGACAATCACCACCGGCCGCAGAGAAGGACAAAGCGTTTTAAACCCTTTGTCGTTCTCACTGGAGTAGGACTCACGCATAACGCGGCGTAGCACATCTTCAATCAGGTCCGGCGGCACGCCAAGGGCTTCCGCTTCCGCACGACGAGAGGCCAGCATAGAGGCTTCCCGTTCCGGTACGTAGATCGGCAGCCCAAAGCGGCTTTTTACTTCACCAACTTCGGCAACCAGCTCCAGGCGGCGTGCCAGTAAATCCAGCAACGCCTTGTCGACTTCATCAATTTGATCGCGTAATGCGGTCAATTCAGCAACCATAACCAACCTCTTATGCTACACGCGCCGACAGCTGGCCGTTTAAATCCTGGCTAATTTCACGCAGCAGCGCATCCGTCATTTCCCAACTGATGCAGGCATCGGTTACGGACACGCCGTATTTCATTTCACTGCGCGGCTGTTCAGAAGACTGGTTGCCTTCGTGAATATTACTTTCAATCATCAAGCCAATGATCGAGCGATTGCCATCTTTGATTTGTGCAATCACGGATTCAGCCACGGCAGGCTGACGGCGGTAATCTTTATTGGAATTACCATGACTGCAATCTACCATCAGAGAAGGTCTTAGTCCCGCCTGCTCCATCTCTTTTTCGCACTGGGCGACATCTGCCGGGCTGTAGTTCGGCGCTTTACCCCCGCGCAAGATCACGTGACCGTCCGGATTCCCCTGTGTTTGCAGCAGTGCAACCTGCCCGGCCTGATTAATACCGACAAAGCGGTGCGACTGCGCAGCCGCACGCATGGCGTTAATGGCGGTCGCCAGGCTACCGTCGGTACCATTCTTAAAGCCAACCGGCATCGAAAGACCGGAAGCCATTTCACGGTGAGTCTGCGATTCCGTGGTACGGGCACCGATTGCGGACCAGCTAAACAGATCGCCCAGGTATTGCGGGCTATTTGGATCCAGCGCTTCAGTTGCCAGCGGCAGTCCCATATTTACCAGTTCAAGCAGCAGCTGACGCGCAATTTTCAGACCTGCTTCAACATCAAAAGAGCCATCCATATGAGGATCGTTAATTAACCCTTTCCAGCCGACAGTGGTACGGGGTTTTTCAAAATAGACGCGCATCACCAGGTAGAGGCTATCGCTGACCTCTGCGGCAAGGGCTTTAAATCGACGAGCATACTCAATCGCCATTTCAGGATCGTGAATGGAGCATGGGCCACATACCACCAGCAGGCGAGGATCGCGACCAGAGATAATATCTGAGATGGTTTTACGCGACTGGGCGATTTGCGCCTCTTGCTCCTGGCTCAGCGGAAATTCAGCTTTCAGCTGCTCCGGAGTCATCAGAACCTGTTCGTCGGTAATATGTACGTTGTTCAGCGCGTCTTTTTGCATGATGGTGATCCTGTTTAGCTCGTTTGCGATAGTTGATCCTCAGCGAGGAGGAAATAACGATATCACAACAGGTAAAGATTTCAATCCACAATCCGTAAATTTTAATTTACATTGTGCCATTTTAAGACAAAAACAGCCCTTATAAATGTACATTTAAATTTACACCACCGAATTTTCAGATCCACTATGCTTAAAAAAACGAAGGAGCACAGGCAATGAAGCAACTCATCAGCATCTTGTTTCTATTACTTCTTAGCGGATGTCAGATAGACCCCTACACCCATGCCCCTACCTGGACTGGTACCGACTGGTACGACGCCGGGATACAAGATGCCATTTCGGGCTATGCCGTTAAAGATAATGAAACGCTTGCCGACAACTACAATGACCGCAACGTCGATCGTACGGAATACCTTAAGGGTTACGCCGAGGGACAGCGTAAAACCTGCCAGCAGGATTTTGTTTATGCCAGAGGCCTGACCGGGAAAACTTTTCCGCCCAGTTGCGATACTGTCGAAAATGTTGACCAGTTACACAGCGCCTGGCAGCAAGGGGCAAACGAGGGTGCCGCCTCGATAAGGTTAAATTAAACAATGGGTTATATTTTATAAACCATTAAGATTTAACTTAAATCACCAATAGCATTATTCCAGGAATAATGACGGCTTAGGAAAATAATGTTATTTTGTTGCAAACAATCTTGAATGTATTTCGACGTTTTACAGCAAACGCTGGTAGGTAACTATTCATGAGCTATTCTTACCGACTCATACTTCTACTGGCACTGCTCCTGACCGGATTACCGCTGTATGCCCAAAGCGTTACGGAAGAAGCAAAATCGGTACGCGCTATGGTTTCCGGCATCGTCAGTTATACACGCTGGCCCGCACTTTCCGGGCCCCCAAAACTGTGTATTTTCTCTTCATCGCGTTTTTCCAGTGTCCTGAAAGATACCAGTGCAGGCGCATTACCCTATCTTCCCGTCATCATCCGTACGGAACAAGAAATATTAGTTTCGCAGTGTGACGGTTTTTATTTTGGAAAAGAATCCCCTACTTATCAGGTGGAATTAAAGAATAAATATCCGACTAAGGCATTGTTATTAATTGCTGAACAGAACCCCGAATGCGTTATTGGCAGCGCCTTTTGTCTCATAATTAAAGACGAAGATGTGAGATTTTCCGTAAATATGGATTCCCTTTCACGCAGCGGCGTAAGGGTCAGTCCAGACGTATTGATGCTTGCACGGAATAATAAGCATGGATAAGGGCCATTCTCCCATAGCACGCCCGACGTTTAAGCGAACATTACGGCGTATCAGCATAATCAGCGTTCTGGTAACCATGATGCTGATCTGGCTGCTGCTCAGCATTTCTTCCGTGCTGGCATTAAGACAGTATGCGCAAAAGAATCTGGATCTGACTGCCGCTACTATGACCCGTACGCTCGAAGCTGCATTAGTCTTTTCTGATAGTGTTGCAGCAACTGAAACGCTGGCGGCACTGGGCCAGCAGGGGCAATTTTCTGTTGCAGAAGTTCGTAATAAAAACCAGAAGGTGATCGCCACCTGGCGCTATAACGCGCAGGATACCACTGAAAAGATCAGCGGGATGATCAGCCACTGGCTGTTCCCACAACCGGTCACTCAGCCAATTTTGCATAATGGCAACGTCATCGGTGAAGTACGATTGACTGCGCGCGATAGCGTTATCAGTCATTTCATCTATTTGTCGCTGGCCGTCCTTACCGGGTGCATCCTGTTGGCATCCGGTATTGCATTAATGCTCACTCGCTATTTACACAATGGCGTTGTGGATGCACTGCAAAACATTACCGAGGTGGTACATGATGTTCGTACCAATCGTAACTTTTCACGGCGCGTATCAGAGGAACGCATTGAAGAGTTTCATCTCTTTGCCCTGGACTTTAATAGTCTGCTGGACGAGATGGAGGAGTGGCAACTTAAACTGCAGGCAAAAAACGCTCAGCTTTTGCGTACTGCACTACATGATCCTCTGACGGGTCTGGCTAATCGCGCCGCATTTCGCAGCAGCATAAATGCCCTAATGAATGACGACGCAGCGCACAGCAGCTCGGCATTGTTATTCCTTGATGGCGATAATTTTAAATTTATTAATGATACCTGGGGCCACGCAGCGGGGGATCGGGTCCTGATTGAAGTCGCAAAAAGGTTATCCGAGTTTGGGGGGAGTCGCCATTACCCATACAGACTTGGCGGCGATGAGTTCGCTATGGTGCTGTATAGCGTTCACTCTGAATATGAGGTTCAGCGGATCTGCGCGGCACTGTCACAAGAGTTTAACCGACCTTTTGACCTGCATAATGGTCATCTGGCAAGCATGACACTCAGCATTGGGTTTGCGCTGACGTGGGAACATGCCTCTGCCGAAAAATTACAAGAACTTGCCGATCAAAATATGTATCAGGCTAAACATTTGCGTTCTGAACGCATTATTAAATAATAAGGAATTACACACATGCTAAAACGTTTATTATCCCCGTTTCTTCTGCTTTTACTGATTCTTGCAGGCTGTCAGGCACCTCAGGGGAAATTTACCCCAGAGCAAATTGCAGCCATGAAATCGTATGGATTTACTGAAGCATCAGGAGACTGGTCTCTTGGCCTGGCTGACAACATCCTGTTTGACAAAAATGACTATAAGCTCCGTCCTGAAAGTGAAAAACAGATCAAGGAAATGGCATCCAAACTTGCAGCTACCGGGCTAAACCATGCGCGTCTGGATGGTCATACCGATAACTACGGCGAAGACAGCTATAACGAAGCTCTGTCACTCAAACGCGCTAATGTTGTTGCCGATGCCTGGGCGCAGGGCGCTAATATTCCCCGCACCAACCTGACAACTCAGGGACTCGGGAAGAAATATCCCATTGCCAGCAACCAGACATCAAAAGGTCGCGCTGAAAACCGCCGCGTGGCGGTTGTGATCTCAACGCCATAATCATCCCCCAACTGGCTGCGCGCCGCGCAGTCATTCCATTGCCATAAAGAATAAAAGAAGTAAACGTCGGGATAAAAAAAGGGCCAGCCTTTCGGCCAGCCCTTTTCTAACAGGATGTCGCTTGCGCGAATCTTAGTTAAGACGCTCTTTGATACGAGCAGACTTACCAGTGCGCTCACGCAGGTAGTACAGTTTAGCTTTACGAACAGCACCACGACGTTTAACAGCAATGCTGTCAACTACCGGAGAGTGAGTCTGGAAGACACGCTCAACGCCTTCGCCGTTGGAAATTTTACGAACAGTGAATGCAGAGTGCAGACCGCGGTTACGAATAGCGATAACCACGCCCTCGAATGCCTGCAGACGTTTTTTGGAACCTTCAACAACCCATACTTTCACTTCCACGGTATCACCCGGACGGAAGGAAGGTACGTCCTGCTTCATCTGTTCTTGTTCAAGTTGCTTAATAATGTTGCTCATAATTTAATCTCTTATCCTGGGTAAACTGATATTGGGGGCTTACGCCTGCCCATCATGTTTATGTTGCTGTTGTGCGTGTTCCTTTTTGAACTCCGCCAGCAACCTTGCTTGCTCTTCAGTCAGAGCCAGGTTTTCCAGAAGTTCAGGTCTTCTAAGCCAGGTCCGGCCCAGCGACTGTTTCAAACGCCAGCGACGTATCTCAGCGTGGTTCCCCGACAGTAACACTGCCGGTACTTCCATCTGCTCTAACACTTCAGGTCGGGTATAGTGCGGGCAATCCAGCAATCCATCAGCAAACGAATCTTCGATTGCTGAAGCTTCATGACCCAGAACTCCCGGAATAAACCGGGAAACGGAGTCGATCAGCGTCATTGCCGGTAACTCACCACCGCTGAGTACGTAATCGCCGATTGACCATTCTTCGTCAATTTCGGTTTGAATCACGCGCTCATCTATTCCTTCATAGCGACCACATACCAGAATCAGCTTTTGATTCGTGGCCAGTTCGCTAACGCCCGCTTGATCAAGCTTGCGTCCCTGAGGTGACAGATAAATCACCTTTGCGCCTTCACCAGCCGCAGCTTTTGCTGCATGAATAGCGTCCCGTAAAGGTTGCACCATCATTAACATCCCCGGTCCGCCGCCGTAAGGACGATCGTCCACGGTACGGTGCCGGTCATGAGTAAAGTCACGAGGACTCCAGCTCTGGATGTTCAGCAGGCCATTTTTTACTGCCCGGCCAGTTACCCCGTAATCGGTAATTGCGCGGAACATTTCTGGAAACAGGCTAACGATACCTATAAACACAAGCCAATCCCCATAACGCCGACTTTTACCGTTTATCCGGTGGTTTAAAAACCAGGATCCCAATCTACTTCGATAGTACGAGTAGCGAGATCGACTTTCTTGATAACCTGCCCATCGAGGAACGGCACAAGACGTTCCTTGATACCAAACGCATCTTTCAGGTTTGCCTTGATGACGATGACGTCATTCGAACCGGTTTCCATCATATCGACGACTTTACCGAGATCGTAGCCTTCAGTAGTCACTACCTGGCAGCCCATAAGGTCTTTCCAGTAGTAGGAACCATCTTCCAGCGCTGGCAACTGCGAGGAATCCACGACAATTTCGCAATTAGTCAGTAGATTCGCCGAATCACGATCGTCAACGCCTTTCAGCTTGATGATCAGATCCTGATTGTGGTGCTTCCAGCTTTCCAGCTGTACTTGCTGCCACTGACCCGCCTTCTGGATAAACCAGGGCTGATAGTCAAAAATGCTTTCGGCGTCTTCAGTGGAAGAAAACACTCTGAGCCAACCACGGATACCGTAAGAAGACCCCATTTTCCCCAAAACGATGGGTTCCACAGGAGCCTGTGCGGCGAGTTGCTTGCTCATCATGACCACCGTGACAGATTAAGCTGCTTTGTTTGCTGCTTTGATCAGCGTAGCTACGCGATCAGAAATAGTCGCGCCCTGGCCAACCCAGTGAGCGATGCGATCCAGATCCAGGCGAGTGCCTTCTTCTTTTTCGCTAGCGATTGGGTTAAAGAAGCCAACGCGCTCGATGAAGCGACCGTTGCGTGCATTACGGCTGTCGGTAACAACAACCTGGTAGAACGGACGCTTTTTAGCGCCGTGACGAGCTAAACGAATAGTAACCATAACATCCTCTTGTGTGAATAAAACACCCAGGCCCCATCGAGGAACGGAGCCCGGGTGTCATATTAAAAGCCCGAAAATTTTACTGATTTCTGGGGAAAATGCAATCAGCAGTTGATAACTCTGCTATAAAAGGCCGTTGGCGGTGCCGTCAGTTCGGTGCCGGCGTGCGCGCAGCCACCGGAGCGTACACGCAGTACGTGAGGATGGCGAGCACACCCCGGTGCCGAAATGGCAAACAAGCCAGGCCGATTAGCGGCCTGGGAATCCAGGCGGCATCATCCCCTTCATACCACGCATCATCTTCGCCATTCCGCCCTTCTTCATTTTCTTCATCATGCGCTGCATGTCGTCGAACTGTTTCAGAAGGCGGTTTACGTCCTGAACCTGCATACCGCAACCGGCAGCGATACGGCGTTTACGGGAACCTTTGATAATTTCCGGCTTAGCGCGTTCTTTCATCGTCATCGAGTTGATGATGGCTTCCATACGCACCAGCACTTTATCGTCCATCTGCGATTTCACATTGTCAGGGATCTGACCCATGCCCGGCAGCTTGCCCATCAGGCTTGCCATACCGCCCATGTTTTTCATCTGGTTGAGCTGTTCAAGGAAATCGTTGAGATCGAAGCCATCGCCTTTTTTCAGCTTGCTGGCTAATTTTTCTGCCTGCGCGCGGTCAACCTTGCTTTCGATATCTTCGATCAGCGACAGCACGTCGCCCATGCCGAGAATGCGCGAAGCAATCCTGTCCGGATGGAACGGCTCCAGTGCTTCGGTTTTCTCGCCGACGCCGAGGAATTTAATCGGCTTACCGGTAATATGACGAATAGAGAGCGCCGCACCGCCACGGGCATCACCATCAACTTTTGTCAGCACTACGCCGGTTAGCGGCAGCGCTTCGTTAAAGGCTTTTGCGGTATTCGCGGCATCCTGACCGGTCATGGCGTCGACCACAAACAGCGTTTCTACCGGTTTGATAGAAGCGTGGACCTGTTTGATTTCGTCCATCATCGCTTCGTCAACGTGCAGACGACCGGCGGTATCCACCAGCAGCACGTCGTAGAATTTGA
This sequence comes from Citrobacter sp. C13, assembly GCF_014596815.2. Taxonomy (NCBI): domain Bacteria; kingdom Pseudomonadati; phylum Pseudomonadota; class Gammaproteobacteria; order Enterobacterales; family Enterobacteriaceae; genus Citrobacter; species Citrobacter sp. C13. Next base: position 1,240,939 of record NZ_CP115024.1, on the reverse strand, counting down.
GTTTGGCTTCTTTCAGCGCGGCGTTAACGATATCGACCGGCTTCTGGCCGACATCCGACGGGAAGAAGTCCACACCGACCTGCTCGGCCAGCGTTTCCAGCTGTTTAATCGCCGCAGGGCGATAAACGTCCGCGGAGACCACCAGCACTTTCTTCTTATGCTTCTCGCGCAGGAATTTACCCAGCTTACCGACGCTGGTCGTTTTACCCGCACCCTGCAGGCCCGCCATCAGCACCACGGCTGGCGGCTGTGCAGCCAGATTCAGGGTCTGGTTTTCTTCGCCCATTGCCGCAACCAGTTCGTTACGGACAATCTTGACGAACTCCTGACCCGGCGTCAGGCTTTTGTTAACTTCATGACCAACCGCTTTCTCTTTTACGCGATTGATAAACTCACGCACTACCGGCAGCGCTACGTCAGCCTCCAGCAGCGCCATGCGCACTTCGCGCAGCGTCTCTTTAACGTTGTCTTCAGTAAGGCGTCCACGGCCACTGATATTGCGCAGCGTGCGCGACAAACGATCGGTTAAATTATCAAACATTGTCTCTCGCCTGGGGTGGAAACGGTCGGTCGCGACAGCGACACATCAACAGAAATTTGTCGCAGTATAACATGAAGCCGCCTTTGTTGTTATGCAACGGTTGGAGCAGCGGTCACGTAACGCTATACTGCTTTTCTTTATCACTGGCCAACTGTCGACACCTATATGCCCGTTTTTGCTCTGCTCGCCCTTGTCGCCTACTCAGTCAGCCTCGCGCTGATTATTCCCGCACTGCTGCAAAAAAACAGCGGCTGGCGGCGTATGGCTATTCTCTCTGCGGTTGTTGCGCTGGTAAGCCATGCTATCGCCCTGGAAGCGCGTATCCTACCCGGCGGTGAAAGCGGACAAAACCTGAGTCTGTTGAACGTCGGCTCGCTGGTAAGCCTGATGATCTGTACGGTAATGACCATCGTCGCGTCCCGCAATCGTGGCTGGTTATTGCTGCCTATTGTCTACGCCTTTGCGCTGATAAACCTGGCCTTCGCCACGTTTATGCCTAACGAGTTCATCACTCATCTCGAAGCTACGCCGGGCATGATGATTCACATCGGGCTATCGCTGTTCGCTTACGCCACGCTGATTATCGCCGCACTCTATGCGCTACAGCTTGCGTGGATTGACTACCAGCTGAAAAACAAGAAACTGGCCTTCAGCAATGAGATGCCGCCACTGATGAGTATTGAGCGGAAAATGTTTCATATCACCCAAATTGGCGTGGTTCTGCTGACGCTCACCCTGTGCACTGGCCTGTTTTACATGCATAACCTGTTCAGTACCGAGAACATTGATAAAGCCGTTCTCTCTATCGTGGCATGGTTTGTCTATATCGTTCTGTTGTGGGGGCATTACCATGAAGGTTGGCGCGGACGTCGCGTCGTATGGTTTAACGTCGCAGGCGCAGGCATTCTGACGCTGGCCTATTTCGGCAGTCGCATCCTGCAGCAGTTCGTGAGTTAAATCTTTAAGGAATCCTACGTGGAACACATCTCCACCACCACGCTCATTGTCACGCTCCTCATCATGGTGGTCATTTCCGCCTATTTTTCCGGTTCTGAAACCGGAATGATGACCCTGAATCGCTATCGTCTACGTCATCGGGCCAAGCAGGGAAATCGACAGGCAAAACGCGTTGAAAAGTTACTTCGCAAGCCGGATCGCCTGATAAGCCTGGTGCTCATCGGTAATAATCTGGTGAATATTCTGGCCTCCGCGCTCGGCACCATTGTCGGTATGCGCCTGTATGGCGATGCGGGCGTCGCTATTGCCACCGGGGTACTGACGTTTGTGGTGCTGGTTTTTGCCGAAGTGCTGCCAAAGACGATTGCCGCGCTATATCCGGAAAAAGTCGCCTATCCGAGCAGCGTCCTGCTGGCTCCCCTACAGATTCTGATGATGCCGTTAGTATGGCTACTCAACACCATCACGCGGCTGCTGATGCGCATGATGGGCATCAAAACGGATATCGTGGTGAGCGGTTCGTTGAGTAAAGATGAGCTACGCACACTGGTGAATGAATCGCGCTCGCAAATATCACGCCGTAACCAGGATATGCTGCTGTCAGTGCTGGATCTGGAAAAAGTCAGCGTCGATGACATCATGATCCCGCGTAATGAAATCATCGGCATTGATATTAACGATGACTGGAAATCAATCGTGCGTCAGCTCTCGCACTCCCCGCACGGTCGTATTGTGCTGTATCGCGACTCGCTCGACGACGCCATCAGCATGCTGCGCGTACGTGAAGCCTGGCGATTGATGGCCGAGAAAAAAGAGTTCACCAAAGAGACCATGTTACGCGCCGCCGACGAAATTTATTACGTTCCGGAAGGCACGCCACTCAGCACTCAGCTCATTAAATTTCAGCGCAATAAGAAGAAAGTGGGACTGGTCGTCAATGAATATGGCGATATTCAGGGACTGGTTACGGTCGAGGATATCCTGGAAGAGATTGTTGGTGACTTCACGACCTCAATGTCACCGACGCTTGCCGAAGAAGTCACGCCGCAGAATGACGGTTCGGTGATCATTGACGGTAGCGCCAACGTTCGTGAAATCAATAAGGCGTTTAACTGGCACCTGCCGGAAGATGACGCACGTACTGTGAACGGTATTATTCTTGAAGCGCTGGAAGAGATCCCGGTTGCTGGCACACGTGTGCGTATTGGGCAGTACGATATCGATATTCTCGACGTGCAGGATAATATGATTAAACAGGTGCAGGTGTTGCCCGTCAAACCGCTGCGGGAAAGCGTATCGGACCAGTGAGAGTAATCCAGACCGGGTAGCGCATCAGCATTACCCGGTCTGAGGCTAATTAGCCTTTGGCTTTCGCCACAGAGACCATCGCCGCACGGATGGTACGTCCGTTCAGGGTATAGCCTTTCTGCATAACCATCAGCACATTACCGGCAGCAACGTCGTCAGACTCTACCATTGCAATCGCCTGGTGCACGTTCGGGTCCATCGGCACGTCGATATCCGCAACCACCTGTACGCCAAACTTCGCCACAACATCCAGCATTGACTTACGGGTCAGCTCAATACCTTCGACCATAGCCGCCATAGCGTCATTGTCTTTGTCCGCAACTTCCAGCGCACGGTCCAGGCTATCCAGCACCGGCAGCAGTTCGTTGACGAATTTTTCCAGTGCAAACTTATGCGCTTTTTCTACGTCCAGTTCGGTACGACGACGCAGGTTTTCCATTTCCGCTTTGATACGCAACACGCTGTCGCGCTCGCGCGTTTCGGCTTCAGCAAGCTGAGCTTCCAGATTCGCAATTTTTTCATCGCGCGGATCCACCTGCTCAGCAGAAGCGTCTGGTTCAACCGCCTCAACTTCTTCGTGCTGATCCATGATAATTTCTTCCGGGGCTTGCCCCTCAGGCGTTTTCTGTTCTTTACTACTCATGAATTTCTCCGCGTTTTTTTCGCATTCATCTCGCTAACTTGGCTTATTATGGGGATCAGATTCAGGGATTCAAGGGAAGTACTCACATTGTCACTAATCTTCGTTACAAGGACCTCGAGAAAATGAACAAACATTTCAAGTGTATTGGCATTGTGGGGCATCCACGTCACCCCACTGCACTGACCACACATGAAATGCTCTACCGTTGGCTGTGCGCCAAAGGTTATGAGGTTATCGTTGAGCAACAAATCGCCCACGAGCTGCAGCTGAAAAATGTGAAAACCGGTACGCTCGCAGAGATTGGCCAGCAGGCAGACCTCGCCGTGGTAGTCGGCGGCGACGGCAATATGCTGGGCGCCGCACGCACCCTGGCACGTTATGACATCAAGGTTATTGGCATTAACCGCGGTAATCTCGGTTTTCTGACCGACCTTGACCCAGACAATGCCCACCAACAGTTAGCTGACGTGCTGGAAGGCCACTACATCAGCGAAAAGCGCTTTTTACTTGAAGCCCAGGTGTGCCAACAGGATTGCCAGAAGCGTATTAGCACGGCGATCAATGAAGTTGTGTTGCACCCCGGAAAAGTGGCGCACATGATTGAATTTGAAGTCTATATCGATGAAATTTTTGCCTTCTCCCAGCGCTCGGACGGCTTGATTATTTCCACACCGACCGGCTCTACCGCCTACTCGCTCTCTGCCGGAGGTCCGATCCTGACGCCTTCGCTGGATGCTATTACGCTGGTCCCGATGTTCCCGCATACGCTTTCCGCGCGACCGCTGGTGATCAACAGTAGCAGCACCATTCGCCTGCGCTTCTCTCATCGCCGTAACGATCTGGAAATCAGTTGCGACAGTCAGATCGCCCTGCCTATACAGGAAGGTGAAGACGTATTAATTCGCCGCTGTGATTATCATCTAAACCTGATACACCCAAAAGATTACAGCTATTTCAACACATTAAGCACTAAACTAGGCTGGTCAAAAAAATTATTCTAATTTAACGCCAACCTCTTTACTGTATAAAAAACCAGTTTATACTGTATGTAATTACAGTTATGGTTTTTCATACAGGAAAACAGCTATGTTGGCACAACTGACCATCAGCAATTTTGCTATCGTTCGTGAACTTGAGATCGATTTCCAGAACGGAATGACCGTTATTACCGGTGAAACCGGTGCGGGTAAGTCCATTGCCATTGATGCTCTCGGTTTGTGCCTGGGCGGACGCGCAGACGCCGACATGGTACGTGCAGGCGCCACGCGAGCCGACCTCTGCGCGCGATTCGCCTTAAAAGACACCCCCGCGGCTCTGCGCTGGCTGGAAGAAAACCAGCTTGAGGAAGGCCGTGAGTGTTTGCTGCGTCGCGTTATCAGCAGCGACGGACGTTCACGTGGCTTCATTAACGGCACTGCCGTACCGCTGTCACAGCTGCGTGAGCTGGGCCAGTTGCTTATTCAAATCCACGGTCAGCATGCGCATCAGCTCCTGACAAAATCAGAACACCAAAAGTCTCTGCTGGATGGTTACGCCAATGAAGCGTCCCTGACTCAGGAAATGGCTGCGCGCTACCAGCTGTGGCACCAAAGCTGTCGTGATCTGGCGCATCATCAACAACAAAGTCAGGAACGCGCAGCCCGGGCGGAACTGTTGCAATACCAGTTAAAGGAACTGAACGAATTCAACCCGCAGCCGGGTGAATTTGAGCAAATTGATGAAGAGTACAAGCGTCTGGCTAACAGCGGGCAATTGCTCACCACCAGCCAACAGGCGCTGGCTATCCTGGCGGATGGCGAAGACATCAACCTGCAAAGCCAACTGTACACCGCAAAGCACCTGGTCACTGAACTGGCAGGCATGGACGGCAAACTTTCCGGTATCCTGGATATGCTGGAAGAGGCCACTATCCAGCTCAGCGAAGCCAGCGACGAGCTGCGCCACTATTGCGATCGTCTGGATTTGGACCCTAACCGTTTGTTCGAACTTGAACAGCGTATTTCCAAACAAATCTCATTGGCCCGCAAGCATCATGTTGCCCCTGAAGCGCTGCCACAGTTCTATCAGTCATTGCTGGATGAACAACAGCAGTTAGACGATCAGGCCGACTCGCTCGAAACCTTAACCCTGGCGGTGAATAATCACCACCAGCAGGCTCTGGAAACGGCAAAAATGCTGCACAAACAGCGCCAGCATTATGCTCAGGAACTGGGACAACTGATTACAGAGAGCATGCATACTCTCTCAATGCCGCACGGTGTCTTTTGCATTGATGTGAAATTTGAGGAACATCATTTGAGCGCAGACGGTGCCGATCGCGTAGAGTTTAAAGTGACCACTAACCCAGGCCAGCCGTTGCAGCCGATTGCGAAAGTGGCTTCAGGTGGGGAACTGTCGCGCATTGCGCTGGCTATTCAGGTTATTACCGCACGCAAAATGGAAACACCTGCGCTGATTTTCGATGAAGTGGATGTAGGTATCAGCGGCCCGACTGCTGCGGTAGTGGGAAAAATGCTGCGTCAGTTGGGCGAGTCAACTCAGGTAATGTGTGTTACTCACCTGCCGCAGGTTGCTGGCTGTGGCCATCAACACTTCTACGTCAGCAAAGAAACGGATGGCGCGATGACCGAAACACACATGCAGCCGCTTGATAAACGCGCTCGCCTGCAGGAATTAGCCCGCCTGCTTGGCGGTAGCGAAGTAACGCGCAATACCCTCGCAAATGCAAAAGAACTGCTGGCGGCATAAACTTTTTTACCTTGTTAAGGTCTGAGTTCAACATAAAATCGCCGACCGACCCGACAGCAAAAGGTTTTAAAGTGGTGAAAGGTCTATTATCATCGGCATATTACATATGAGCCGCGTACTGCTCGGGCCCGAAAAGGAATCAAATCACTATGCGCTGTAAAACGCTGACTGCTGCTGCAGCAGTACTACTGATGTTGACTGCAGGCTGTTCCACTCTGGAGCGAGTGGTTTACCGCCCTGACATCAACCAGGGAAATTATCTGACACCTACCGATGTCGCCAAAGTGCGCACGGGTATGACGCAACAACAGGTTGCTTATGCTCTGGGTACACCAATGATGTCCGATCCTTTTGGCACTAACACCTGGTTTTATGTGTTCCGTCAGCAACCTGGTCATGAAGGCGTAACCCAGCAAACACTGACGCTGACCTTTAACAGCAGCGGCGTTTTGACCAACATTGATAACAAACCTGCTTTGACCGACAACAAGTAGGTTTGATAGATCAAAAAAGGTGCTCAATGAGCACCTTTTTTATTGTCTGCTATTTTTTAGCGGATTTCTCTGCTCGCTGTCTGCGCAGCTCTTTCGGATCAGCAATCAGTGGCCGGTAGATTTCCACCCTGTCACCGTCCTGCAGAACATCAGCAAGCTTTACCGGACGGCTGTAAATGCCCACTTTATTTTTGCTGAGATCGATATCGGTACGTAATTCCAGCAGCCCGGAAGCGCGGATAGCCTCTTCCACCGTAGCGCCCTGTTGCAGCGTTACACGCTGCAGATACTGTTTCTCGGGCAGCGCATACGCCACTTCAACGACAATTTTAGCTGACGCTGACACTGTAAACCTCTTTCGCGCGAACCGTGAAGGCCTGCACCATGTTTGAAGCCAGCTCTTTAAAGATACGACCAAACGCCAGCTCGATTAATTTATTGGTGAACTCAAAATCGAGATGAAATTCAATGCGGCACGCTTCATGACTCAGTGGCGTAAACTTCCATCCGCCAATGAGTTTCTTGAACGGTCCGTCGACCAGATGCATCAGGATGCTCTGGTTACTGGTCAGTTGATTGCGCGTAGTGAACGTTTTGCTGATCCCTGCTTTCGAGACATCCACCGCCGCTGTCATCTGTCCCGGAGTTGACTCCAGCACACGGCTACCGGTGCAACCCGGTAAAAACTGGGGATAGGATTTAACATCATTCACTAGCTGATACATCTGTTCCGCACTGTAAGGTACTAAAGCGGTCCGGCTAATCTGAGGCATAACAATTTCCATCAATATCAATCACACAAATAATACCATTTATCCCCCGCTAAAAAAAACGCTATAGCCTAACTCGTGCTAAGATAGCGCCTTGCGCCCCGCTGGATGAAATGGGGTGTTTTTCGATTCCAGATTACCTATACTGAGCGGCATTATGACGAAGAAAAAAGCACACAAACCTGGCTCAGCCACAATCGCGCTGAACAAGCGCGCACGACACGAATACTTTATTGAAGAAGAGTTCGAAGCAGGACTCGCTCTGCAAGGTTGGGAAGTCAAATCCCTGCGCGCGGGTAAAGCTAACATCGGCGACAGCTACGTCATCCTTAAAGACGGCGAAGCGTTCCTGTTTGGCGCCAACTTCACACCGATGGCTGTTGCCTCAACGCATGTGGTATGTGATCCCACCCGTACCCGTAAGCTGTTGTTAAACCAGCGTGAACTCGACTCCCTGTATGGTCGTATGAATCGTGACGGTTATACCGTCGTTGCGCTTTCACTGTACTGGAAAAATGCCTGGTGCAAAGTGAAAATTGGCGTCGCAAAAGGTAAGAAACAGCACGACAAGCGCTCCGATGTGAAAGAACGCGAATGGCAGTTAGATAAAGCACGTATTATGAAAAATGCTGGTCGCTAATCGCTACTCCCCTATGACCAGTCTCTCATCCTGAGACTGGTTCTTATTTTTTAGTTATTGAAACCCACCCAATACATTCATCGAGTTTATGGTTTATTTGAGCTGAATCGTTCAGGTATAAAATAAACTTCCCTGGCATTACCGTAGCACTCCATAGTCTAATAAAATAAAACTTCAAGACCATACCACCTGTATTTAAACTTATTTAATAACACTATTATTACTGTTGTTTATTATATCACCCCCTCATTTCAGTTAAATCACAAACCCTTTAGATACAATAAATTAACTAAAAAACCAACCATTAAATACGCACCGGAAAGTATCCTTTTCAATAAGCCAAATATATTTTTAATATGGATAAGTTGCAGAATACTTTCTTTCTGACTATATCATCTAATACGAAAGAACTATTCAGCCGACAGGTCCCGAACGTATTTGATAAGTAAACGAACATCTGTATGACCTAATCAATGTAATTACATGTCTAAATTCATCTTTATGATGAACGGGGCCCCTGTCTGCTCATTTTCCCAGCGCGCTGTTGCGGATTAATACTCCCGACATGCCATCAGGAGTGAACATATGCGTCTACTCGCCGTTGTATCAAAATTAACTGGCGTTTCCACAAATGTTGAATCCTCTGAAGTTACGCTCAGTTCGCCTTCTATCGTGAAACTGTCGGTGTCGCGTGAGGAGGTGAGTCAACTGACACGCGTTAATCAGGATCTAGTTGTCACACTCCGCTCAGGTGAAACCATCACCATTAAGAACTTCTACGTCGGAAAAGGTGATGCGCAAAACCAGCTTGTTCTGGAAGACAGTAATGGTGCGCTGTGGTGGGTTCAGGATACTGATGGGGCATTCCATTTCCAGCATTTGGACGATCTCACTCCACTAATGACTGCCGAGGGAAGCCATGAAGGCGGCGCCGTCTGGCCGTGGGTTCTTGGTGGGATCGCGGTCGCAGGCGGAATTGGCCTCGCGGCAGGTGGCGGCGGCGGCGGCGGCGGCGGCGGCGGCGGCGGCGGCGGGAGTGATAATAACGCCGGAAACGGAAATGGCGGAAATGGCGGAAATGGCGGAAATGGCAACGGTAATAATGGGGATGGCGGCTCACCGCCAACAACAACCCCTAACATGCCTGACGTACCCGTTATCACCAGCATAATCGATAACCAGGAGCTGATTACTGGTCCTGTTAATCAGCAGGAATCCACCAACGATAATACGCCCACTCTCCAGGGCACCGGCCCCGCAAATGCCACATTGCATATTTTTGATAACGGCGTCGAAATCGGCCAGGTCACTATCGATGCCAACGGCAACTGGTCGTTTACGCCATCCTCTCCGCTCGCAGACGGTACCCACAAGTTTACCGTCAGTGCATCAGACGGTACGGGCAGCAGCGACATGTCGGACAGTTGGGAGATTATTGTCGATACGCTTGCCCCCGACGCCCCTGTGGTCACAGAAGTAACTGACGATTCAGGTTCCATTAAAGGCTTGATAGGTAATAACGGCGTAACCGACGATGCCACGCCAACACTCACAGGCACTGGTGAAGCGGGCTCTTACATCAGTATTTCTGATAATGGCATTCTGATTGGCATGGTTCAGGTGGATGACAATGGTAACTGGACGTTTACACCGGATACACCGCTAAGCGACGGTGTTCACAATCTGACGCTGACGCAAACTGACGATGCGGGTAACGTGAGCACGGAAACGAGTGTACCGACATTCACCGTTGATACCACCCCGCCTGAAGGCGCGGTCATTTCCTCCGTAAACCTGCAAGGCACCGAGGTAACCGGTAGTGCAGAGGTGGGAAGCCAGATCATTATCATCGGTAGTAACAATCAGGTTTTGGGTTCAACTACCGTTGATCAAACCGGCAATTTCGTCATCGCGATTTCACCTTCACAGACGCACGGTGAAGCGCTGATCGCGAAGATTCAGGACCAGGCAGGCAACGTCGGGCCAGATACCTCCTTCAATGCCACTAACTCTGGCTACCCGGGCGTACCCGTTATCATCAGCATTGTGGATGATATTACCCCCTCAACTGGACCATTGAACAATAATCAGGCCACCAACGACCCAACGCCTACGATCTCGGGTACCGCAGACGCCAACAGCACGGTTAACATTTATAACAACGGTGCGCTTGTTGTAAGCGTGCTTGCCGATTCCAGCGGCAACTGGACCTGGACCTCCAACACCAACTTGCAGGACGACTCATACTCCTTCACCACCACAGCAACCAACCACCTGGGCACGGGAGGAACGTCAGCGACATTCAATATCACTATCGATACTCAGCCACCGTCAGCGCCGGACGATCTGAACGTATCTGCCGACGGCTCTGTCGTCACCGGTACAGCCGAACCAGGAAGTACCGTGACCATCAATAATAACGGTCTTCAGATCGGCAGCGGCGTCGCCGGAACGGATGGCTCATTTACCATTACCATTGACCCGCCACAGACCAATGGTGAAACCATTACCGCTATTGCCACCGATCCCGCCGGGAACCCAAGCCAACCGGAAACCGCGCTCGCGCCAGACATCACAGCACCACAACCGCCAGCTAATCTGGTGATTAATCCTACAGGCGATCAGGTTACCGGCATGGCGGAACCCAACAGTACGGTACATATTCTGGATCCTGGTGGCGCGATAATTGGAACAGCAACCGCCGGCTCGAACGGAGAATTCACCGCCACGCTGGTTCCGCCGCAGACCAACGGAGAACATCTTGTCGCCAACGCGACGGATGCGGCTGGCAATACCAGCGGCAACAGCGCGATTACCGCCCCGGATACCACGGCACCTGACGCGCCTACCGGCGTCATCGTCGCCGGGGACGGTGGTTCTGTAAGCGGACATGCTGAAGCGGGAAGCTCCGTCACCGTAAAAGACAGCAATGGTAATCAGATCGGCACAGGCCAGGCAGACAGCGGCGGCAACTTCACAGTGTCGATTACGCCGTCGAAAATGAACGGCGAAACGGTAAAAGTTACCGCAACGGACAGCAGCAATAACGAGAGTCAGCCAACTTCCGCGGTGGCTCCGGATATTACCGCCCCCGGAACACCCATCATCACCGCCGTGACGGATGACCAGCCCATGTACCAGGGCCCTCTCAAAAACGGCGATGTCACCAACGATAGCAAACCTAAGCTGGAAGGCACCGCCGAAGCAGGTTCTCAGGTCAAAATTTACGATAACGGCACCCTGCTGACGACCGTTGTCGCTGATATCAACGGTAACTGGAACTATACGCCAGTCTCGGCGCTAAGCGAGGGCGCTCACATCTTCACGGTGACAGCCACAGACGCCGCGAATAACACCAGCAGCGCGGCAAGCTGGAAAATAATTGTCGATACCATTGCGCCAACTGTTCCAGTGATAACGTTGGTTAACGATGACGTTGGCAGCATTACGGGCAGCGTTGCAAATAACGGTTGGGTCACCAACGACAATACGCCAACCATCTCGGGTACCGGTGAGCCAGGTTCACTGGTGAACCTGTACGATGGCATTCAGTTATTGACGGTTATTCTTGTCGACAGCTCGGGTACCTGGAGTTATACCGTTCCGGGGAATCAGGTGCTCAGCGATCGCACCCATCAGTTTACGGTATCGGCAACTGATGCCGCCGGTAATGTCATCACCTCACCCACAGTGGTCAGCGTTACCGTAGATACCCAACCGCCAGGCGATCCTGTCATTTTGGCTGCTACCGACGACGTTGGGAATGCACCGATCGATCTGCCTACCGGAAGCCGTTCAAACGATACCTTGCCAGAGCTGAAAGGAACCGGAACAGACGGTTCTAAGATCACTCTCTATGATGGAACTACGCCAATTGGAAGCACGACTGTTTTGCCCGGAGGCACCTGGAGTATTCAACTCGACCAACCGCTCAGTGAAGGCTCACACAATTTATCCGCTATTGCCACGGACGTTGCAGGCAACGCCAGTAATGCCGGGACCTTTACGCTAACGATTGATACCACCCCACCAGCAGCCCCAGTTATCAGCTCCGCAGAAGGTCTGATTGGGACAAATCTACAAACGCTGAGTAACGGCAGCAGCACCAAGAGCTTAAATCCCGAACTCTCCGGAACCGGCGAGCCCGGCGCGAAGATTACGATTTATGATAATGGCGGTTCCATTGGCACCGTCACCGTACAGCCAGACGGCACCTGGACATTTACCCCAACCTCACTCGCCGACGGACCGCACAAATTCACCGCTACAGCGACTGATGTTGCAGGCAACACGGGGATCCCATCAGCCAGCTTTACCCTGACGGTAGACAACACACCTCCCGCACAACCAGCCGCGCCAATCATTACCGACGATGTGGCTCCGGTAACAGGTGTGGTCACTAACGGCAACACCAACGATACCACGCCAACCTTTAGCGGCACGGGAAACGTCGGGGATTTGATTACCATTTATCTGAACGGCACTCCCCCTTTGCAGGGAACGACAACAGTAGGTGCAGACGGAACCTGGAGCTTTACTCCGCCAGCACCGGTTACTCCAGGTAGTTACCAGGTAACCCTCACCGCAACCGATCCGGCAGGCAACGTCAGCCAGCCATCAACAGCTATAACACTGAACATCGACACGACGCCGTCTGCGCCGCCGGTGATTATCGCCGCCAATGATAACGTCGGCGATATCATGGGTGACCTTGCGCCCAACGCCGTGACCGATGACACCACGCCAACCATTCGTGGTACAGGTGTCAATGGAGACATCATCACTCTGTATAACGGCGGTACGGTGATCGGCACTGCAACGGTGGCAGGCGGTACCTGGAGTATTACCCCCGGGACTGCGCTGGCAAACGGAAACTACACATTAAGCGCTACCGCAACTGACCCCGCAGGTAACGTCAGCGACAATTCAAACAGCATTTCGTTTACGGTTAACAACACGAAGTTAACGTTGCCGCAGGTCACGGATATCCAGGATAACGTTGGCGTCTTTACCGGTTCGCTAACCAGCGGCAGCGTCACGGACGATACAACGCCAACCATTAGCGGTACCGGCACACCGGGCAGTACGATTTTGATTTTCGATGGTAACAATCCCATCGCCATTGCGACAGCTACCGTTGCTGCTAACGGCAGTTGGAGTGTGGATGTCCCCCTCACGCCCAATGTCACTCACACACTGACTTTCGGCGCCGTGGATGACGCAGGTAACTCACTGACAGCAGATAACCCGCTGACGTTGATTGTCGATACCCTGCCGCCTGCAACGCCTACGGTTACCAGCGTAGACCCGAAAGGTACGCTGGTTAGCGGCTCTGCCGATCCAGGCAGTACCGTCATCATTCGCAGCGGTACCACGATCCTCGGCCAAGGGTTCGCAGACGGTTCAGGTAACTTCGCTGTCACAATTTCGCCAGCACAAACAACCGGTCAGGCGCTCAACGCCATCGCTCAGGATCCCGCTGGAAATCAAAGCGATCCGACAACGTTTAACGCTGCTACCTCCAGCGTTCCTCATCCACCAACGCTTGAGATCGTTGATGACATTGCGCCCATCATGGGGGTGATTGGCAACGGTAAAACTACCAATGACACATTACCGTTGCTGCAAGGGACGGCCACAGCAGGGGCGACTGTTAATATTTATATAAATGGCACATTGCTCCCCATCACGGTAACTGCCGATGCCGTGTCTGGCGCATGGAGTTATCAGTTACCCGACCCACTGACTAATGGCGTAACCTATAACTTCACTGTGGCGCAAACCGTCAATGGCATACTGAGCGGTCAGTCACCCAACTACGCTATCACCATCGACACGACGGCACCGCAAGCGCCAACGATCACCAGCATTATCGACGATGTTGCCCCCGGCACTGGATCGTTGGATAAAGGGCAAATTACAAATGATTCACGTCCGACGCTCAACGGAACTGGCGAACCCGGGGCAACCATTACCCTCTACGATAACGGTATCGCTTATGCCACAACGACCGTAAACAGTAACGGATTCTGGAGCTTTACCCCGACAGCACCGCTGGGAGAAGGCGATCATCTCTTTACCGCCCGCGCAACGGACGCCGCTGGCAACCAGGGAGATCCATCCAGTGATTTCCGGATCATTGTCGATACCCTGGTACCGAATGCGCCATCTATTGCGACGGTCACGGACAACGTTGGTACGATTCAGCCCCTGACCTCAGGGCAGTTGACCAATGATAATACCCCAACGCTTGCTGGCGTTACCGAGGCGGATTCGGTTGTTACCATCCGCGATAATGGCACGGTAATCGGCACAACCACCAGCGACGAAAATGGCAACTGGAGCTTTACGCCTGCCCCTGCTCTCGGAGAAGGAAGCCACTCGCTGACTGCCAGCGTTACAGATAACGCGGGTAACATTAGCCCGACAACGCCACCATTTGTGGTCGTCGTCGACACGCTGGCGCCAGCCGCACCGAGCATTACCTCAGTAATTGACGATCAGCTCGGCAATACCGTGCTGACCAACGGACAGCTTACAAACGATGCGCAGCCTACCCTGAACGGCAAAGGCGAGATTGGCGCCATCATCACGATCCGTGATAACGGCGCTGAAATAGGTACAACTCAGGTGGACGAGTCAGGTAACTGGAGCTTCACTCCGGATGCTCCGCTGGGACAGGGGCAACATATTTTCACCGTCGTTGCCACAGATCAGGCGGGGAACACAGGCGGAGTATCATCATCGTTTACTATTGAGCTGGACTCTATTGCCCCGTCTGCACCGGTAATTCTGACCGTTCAGGACAATACCGCGCCGACAACCGGGCCAATCTCCAATGGGCAAATCAGCAACGAAAGTCGCCCGGCGCTCAGCGGTACCGGTGAAATTGGCGCGACGATTACCGTCCTGAGCGATGGTCAGGCCATTGGCACCACCATCGTCGGCGCAGGCGGAAGCTGGAGTTTTACACCCTCCGCGGCATTGGGTAACGGCCAGCATACTCTGACCGTCACGGCTACAGATAGCGCAGGCAATACCAGCCTGCCTTCTGGTGGCTTTACCTACACTGTCGATACTCTGGCACCGACAGCGCCAGTGATTACTCAGGTTGCGGATGATGTCGGCCCACTGATTGGAAATCTGAACAACGGTCAGGCCACGAACGATCCACTCCCGACGCTTAGCGGTACGGCAGAAGCCAATTCCACGGTGAAAATTTACGATAACGGAGCGCTGATCGGATCTGCTCCTGTAGATGGTACGGGCGCCTGGAGCTTCACACCGGGAACCCAACTTAGCAACGGTAACCACGCGCTGACGGTAACAGCCACCGACGCGGCCGGAAACGTCAGCCCGACATCTGCAGGATTTAACATCGTTGTTGATACCGTCGCCCCGCTTGCGCCAACGATTATCCAGGCGTTTGATGACGTGCAGCCGGGAACCGGAACGCTATCGAACGGAGCCTCTACCAACGACACCCGCCCCGTACTCAGCGGCTCAGCGGAAGCCGGTGCCCGGGTAGTCATCTACGATAATGGCGCGCTGCTGGCAACGGTGACTGCGACGATAGACGGCACCTGGGAATATCTGCCTGCCACGCTGGGTAACGGTCAGCATGTGTTTACCGCCATCGCCACCGACACCGCCGGGAACGTGAGTCCTGTCTCAGGCGGGTTTACGATTAATGTCGACACCATTGCACCATCCGTCCCGCTGCTGGTCTCTGTGGTGGATGATATCGCAGGCGGCGTGTTCAATGCAGCGCTCAGCAACGGACAGCTGACCAACGATGCACGTCCGACGCTGAACGGCACCGCCGAGGCAGGCAGCACCATCAGCATCTATGACGGAAGCACCCTGTTGGGTACCGCGCTGGTGCAAAGCAATAACAGTTGGTCGTTTACCCCAACCACACCGCTGGCAAATGGATCGCACACCTTCACCGTCACCGCCACCGATGCGGCGGGCAACACCAGCGGCGCGACGGCAGGCTTTAGCGTGGTAGTTGACACCACGGCGCCGACGCAGCCTTCAATCAGCAGCATTATTGACGATGTCGGGCCAAACACCGGGCCGATTGGCAGCAATCAGCCGACCAATGACGCGCGCCCAACGTTAAACGGCATCACGGAAGCCAACGCGCGAGTTGATATTTATGATAACGGCAGCTTTGTCACCAGCGTAACGGCGGACGGCAGCGGCAACTGGAGCTACACCCCGACTACCGCGTTGGCACAAGGTACCCACTCGTTTACCATCACTGCAACGGACAGTGCGGGTAATACCAGTGGCATATCGTCTGCGGCAGCGATCGTGGTCGATACCGTTGCCCCGGGTATCCCAACCGGGCTGGCGGTAAACGCCAACGGCACCGCGCTCACCGGCGTTGCCGAGCCAAACAGCACGGTCATTATTACCTCCAGCGGAGGAACGGTACTCGGCACGGCAACCGCCAACGCCTCCGGTAATTTCACCTTCACTCTGAACCCACCGCAAATCAGTGGGCAAACTCTGCTGGTCAGCGCACAGGATGCCGCAGGCAACATCGGTACGGCAGGTAACGTGCTGGCACCGTTTACCGGCGTACCACCTGCGCCTGTTATTGCCAGCGTGCTCGATGACGTCGGCACTATCATGGGACCCGTCGCTCCCGGTAAAACCACCAATGACACCCTGCCAACGCTCAGCGGAACGGCGCAGGCTAACGCCGTCATCAATCTGTACAACAACGGCGTGCTAATGGGCTTCACGACCGCAGACGGTAACGGGATCTGGAGCTTTACCCCATCCGGTGCACTCAGCGAAGGTAACCATGCGTTTACCGCCACGGCAACCAACGCCAACGGCTCAAGTGGGTTGTCCGGTTCGTTCAGCGTAATTGTGGATACCACACCACCGACCGCACCAACGATCCTGATCAGCGCCGATGGCGGTACCGTCAGCGGCGTCGCCGAAGCGGGAAGCACCGTCACCATTTCTCTGCCCGGCGGCACCAGCGTGACGGCAATCGCCAACAGCAGCGGTGTCTACAGCGTCAACCTGCCGGTTCGCCAAATTGAAGGGCAGTCGCTGTCCGCCACGGCGACCGATGCGGCGGGAAATGCCTCATCGCCGACAAGCGCTCTCGCACCAGTATTGCCGCTGCTGGCTGAAGACAATGTCACCAGCCTGCCGCTACAAACCGATGTCACCGTCAGCACCGAGCATCAAAGCGATTATGGTTTCCTGTTGGTCAATGCGCTGGGAAATGTCGCCAACGTGCTGGGGAACGATACGGCAAGCGTGAATTTCAGCATCGCCTCTGGCGGCAGCGGATCCATTACGATCAATGCCGCAGCGACCGGCGTGGTGCTGTCGCTTTTAAACACGCTTGAAGTCGTCATCCAGCGCTTTGACACCGCGCTGAATACCTGGGTGACAGTGGTGGATACCGGGAAACCAAACTTTGCCAGCCTGCTCACCCTGGGCGCCTCGGGCGTAACGCTCAATTACAGCGGACTGACTGGCGGTGATTACCGCGTGGTCAGCTACAACACCAACCTGCTGGCGACCGGGGCATACACCAGCCTTGATGTCTCAGTGGTAAAAGCCAGCGCAGGGACCATCACCGGCGGTACCACGGAATCCGGGAATATCATCACCGATACCGATCCCGCCAACGGGCAGGATAATGCCCCTTCCGGCACGCTGGTCACTGCCATCACCGACGGTAACGGCAACGTCGTGAACATCCCGGCGGGCGGCATTGATGTGCAGGGGAAATACGGCATCCTGCATATCAATCAGAACGGTAGTTACACCTATACCCTGACCGATACGTCAATCTCGGTGTATGGCCGTTCTGAAAGTTTTACCTACACGCTGACGCATGGCAGCGATCACTCCTCGGCAAAACTGGTGGTAACGCTCGGTCAGGCTCCAACCACCAGTACGGTAACCGCGGCAGATGATGTGGCTGCGCTGACTTACGGGACGCAGGTCATCGCGGTTGATCATGGCACATCACAGCAAACCGGCTTCACCCTCGCCAACGTCGGACTGGGTAATGTGCTGGACGTCAGCCTGGTTAACGGTTTAACCAATCCGATCAAATTTAATGTGGATGATGGCGCAACCCGCACGCTGACCGTCAAGGCCAGCGTTCTCGGCGTCACGGTTGGCGGTTTTGATCTCTATGTTTATCGCTTCAACGAGTCCATTCAGCAGTATGAGCAGTTCCGCGTGAAGCCCAACTGGGTCACGGCGCTGCTAGGAGGTAGCTCAACGGATTACACCATCACCCTACCTGGCGGTGACTACCTGTTCCTGCTTAACGCCTCCGGCGGTTTGACGCTGCTGACCAGCTATACCCTGAATATCCAGGCCGATCACACCTACGCCGTCGACAGCCTGAGTGCGACAACCAATGGAAACCTGCTGGTCAACGACTCGGCTCCGGCCAATACCGTTATCACCGAAGTTAACGGTGTCACCGTAAACGGAACGGGCACTACCACCATTAACGGGCAGTACGGCACGCTGACTATTGATGCGAAAGGGAACTACACCTACACACTGAGAAGCGGACTGGGCGCAGACGGTATCAATACGCCGGACAGTTTCGTGTATAAGGTCAAAGCGCCAAACGGTGATACCGGCAGTGCATCGCTGAATATCAAACCAACACCGCAGGCGCTGGATGCAGTAAATGACGTCAGCAGCACGATGGCGGTCACCACCCAGGCGGATACTTCCCGGTCGTTTACCGACGACAGCGTCGGGAACGCCAGCTGGAGTGCCCAACTCCTTTCACCCACCTCAAAAAGTGGTACTGGCGTCATTGAAATCGCTACGGGAACGGCGGTGCAAAACGCCATACTGCATTTTAACGTCGCGTCAGGTCTGACGCTGGGCGGGCTGACCGTCACCTGGGCGCTGTATGACAGCAACAACATCAAGATTGCCGGTAACTCTTTCAATGGCGGATTGCTGGTTGGCGGCAATATCGATATAGCCTTGAACGGGATCGTACTGCACCCCGGCAACTATCGCCTCGACTATACCGGAAGCGTCGGGGGGCTGGGGCTGGGGAATATCACCATCACCCCCACCGTGAAAGGCACGATAATCGACCTGCAAAACTTCGAGACTTCCACAGCGAACAGCGTCACCGGCAATATTTATGACGGAGACCATATTGCCAGCGTGCATACTTTGCTGACGGTGAACGGCACGGGCGGCAGTACCGCCACGCTGGATCCGCTGAGCAGCACGACCAGCGCCATTATTAACGGGCTATACGGCAAACTGACCATTGGCGTTGATGGTCATTACACTTACGCCCTAAACAGCGATGTCTCGCTCTCCACCATCGTCACCAAAGAGACATTTACCTACACCCTCAACGACCAGAATGGCCATACCGATACCGCTACGCTGACCATCAATATGAATCCGCAAGTGGTGAGTACTGTTGATGCCGATCGCCTGACTGGCAGCGCCTACGGCGATACGCTGATTTATCACCTGCTCAACGCCAACGACGCTACCGGCGGCAACATTAGCAATGGTGCTACCGATACCTGGACCAACTTCTCGCTGGCCCAGGGTGACAAAATCGATATCGGCGACCTGCTGGTGGGCTGGAACGGGCAGAACGCTACACTCGGCAACTACCTCACCGTAACCACCAGCGGTAACAACACGGTGATTGCCATCGACCGCGACGGTACGGGTAACACATATCACTCAACCAATCTCATAACGCTGGAGAACGTACACACCACGCTCGATGAGCTGGTGCAACAAAATCACATTGTACCCTGACGTTAACGCAATGCGTTAAAGCGCCATAACTACAGCCCCGGATGCCATGACGTCCGGGGCAATAACAGTCGTCGCTGCCGTATTTTGTAAGGGATAAACTATGAAAAATGTCGCGCCTGTTGCATTACTTCTGGCATTAACACTCTGTACCCTGCGGGTGAATGCCGAAGATGAACCGCAAATTATTACGCCGGAAGGACTGGCCACCAGCCAGATGCTTCCCTCGCTGGACGGCGCGGTTGCCGATCTGCCGCTGAGCGCTGCCGCCCCCGGCAACCTGATGCTCAACGACGCGGTAAGTCGTGCCGTGAGCTGGCATCCTTCTATTCGTGAATCGATCGGCAAACTGCTCTCACAAAACGAGCAGATAGACGTGGCGAAATCGAAATATTACCCGCAGGTTTCTGCCGGAATGAATAACGGTTACAGCAATACCTATACCGACCACGGCTTTAGCCCGGCGCTGGTTATTTCGGTGTCACAAATGCTGTACGACTTCGGTAAAGTCGCAAGCCAGGTCCGCGCCGAGACCGCCGGAGCCGCACAACAGCAGGCGAATGTGTTACTCAGTATTGATACCATCGCCCACGCAACCGCCAACGCGATAGTCCAGGTGCAGACGTGGCAACAAATGGTGGATGCCGCCGAAGAACAGCTCACCGCCTTAAACGACATTGGTCGACTGACCCGACAACGCAATGATGAAGGGGCAACCTCGCTGTCCGACGTGGTGCAAACCGATGCGCGTATCGAGTCTGCACGTTCTCAGCTGGCGCAGTATCAGGCCAATCTCGACAGCAGTAAGGCCACATTGATGAGTTACCTCGGCTGGAACTCACTTAACGGCATCAGCAACGAATTCCCGGCCAAACTGGACAGCAGCTGCGATGTGGTCAAACCGGAAGATAAACTGGTTCCCGCGGTTCTGGCGGCCTGGGCACAAGCGAATGTGGCACAGGCAAATCTCGATTACGCCAACGCGCAGATGACGCCCACCATCTCTTTGGAACCGTCGGTTCAGCATTATCTCAACGACAAATACCCCAGCCATGAGGTACTCGACAAAACCCAGTACTCCACGTGGGTAAAAGTTGAGATGCCGCTGTATCAGGGGGGTGGACTCACCGCCAGGCGCAACGCCGCCAGCCATGCGGTAGAGTCTGCGCAATACTCCATCCAGCGCACCCGACTCGAAGTACGACAAAAATTACTGGAGTCCCGCAGCCAGGCAATGAGCCTCGCCACCGCCCTGCAGATTCTGCGCCGCCAGCAGCGACTGAGTGAACAAACGCGCGAGCTTTATCAACAGCAGTATCTGGACCTCGGTTCGCGCCCGCTGCTCGACGTGCTTAACGCCGAGCAAGAGGTGTATCAGGCCCGTTTTGCCGAACTCCAGACTCAAAACCAGCTGCACCAGCTCCAGCTGAACTGCCTCTATAACACTGGCTCGCTTCGCCAGGCGTTCGCCTTAAATAATCGCAGCATTCAATCGGTGGAGATCAAGCTATGAGCGACCTCGATTCACATGCAGAAGATGCGATTAGTGAACACGCTCTTAGCCAGTGGGCGCTGGCGATGACGCATATTGCCAATCACTATCGCGTGGCCTGTTCTCCCGGCGCAATCCAGGCCAACGCCCCGTGGTTTGCGGGAAAAAGCCGGGCAACGGCCCTGTCGCAACTGGCGCGTCAGGCGGGCCTGTCATTTCATGCGCTGGATACCGCCACGCAGGCGTTCGGTCAGTGGCATCTGCCGGTGGTGGCGGAACTGCGCGACGGCCAGCTAATGGTGATAGAGCATTTCAACGGCGAAGATGCACTGGATGTGTTTATCATCGCCGAAGGGGGCCAGCGTAACCGGCTCACGGTCGCAGAGCTTCTGCCGGAGATCGTGAGTATTACCGCGCTGCGCCCGCTGTCGGCGCTGAAGGACAGTCGGGTAGACCGCTATATTTCGCGCTTCAAGCCCGACTGGATGCGCGAACTGGTGTTAAAGGACATCCGCCCTTACCTGCCGGTCATGATTGCCGCTTTTCTGATTAACGTTCTGTCGCTCGCCGGGATTATCTTTTCTATGCAGGTTTATGACCGGGTGATCCCCGCTCAGTCTTATCCAACGCTGTATGTTCTCTCCACTGGCGTTCTGGTGGCGGTGCTGTTTGGCTTTTTGCTGCGCGAAGCGCGTACCCACATAATGGACCTGCTCGGCAAACGCGCCGATATGCGCATTTCCGATCGCGTATTCAGCCATGCATTGCGCCTGCGCAACAGCGCCGTCCCCCGCTCGACGGGGAGCTTCATTTCTCAACTGCGCGAGCTGGAACAGGTTCGCGAGATGATCACCTCCTCGACCATGTCGACCATTGTCGATCTGCCGTTTTTCTTTTTGTTTATCGTGGTGCTGGCTTTTATCGCCCCGCCGCTGGCATGGATAGCTCCCGTCGCGGCCCTGCTGATGATCCTGCCCGGTTTGCTGTTACAGAAGAAGCTGGCGGTGCTCGCCAACCAGGCTGCCCATGAATCCACCCTGCGCAACGCGGTGCTGGTCGAAAGCGTCCAGGGGCTGGAAGACATCAAGCTGATGCAGGCTGAAAACCGCTTTTTACAGCAGTGGAACAGCTACATCCGCATTACCGGAGAGTCCGGGCTGCGCACGCGCAGGCTGACTCAGGGGCTGATTGGCTGGGGCATGTCGGTACAAAGCCTGGTCTACGCCGCCATCATTATGTTCGGCGCGCCGATGGTCATTGAAGGCACGATGACCACCGGTGCCGTAGTGGCCGCTTCGATGCTCGGTTCCAGAATGATTGCCCCAATGGCTAATCTGTGCGGCGTGCTGGCCCGCTGGCAACAGGTCAAGGCGGCGAAGATGGGATTAGACAGCATCATGCAGCTTCCCACTGAAACGCAGTACGACGAAGATCGGGTGCATCAGGAGATTTTTCACGGCCATTATCTGTTTGAGAACGCACACTTTCGCTACCACAGCGACGATCAGCGCGTTCCGCTGCGCATCTCGCGCCTGGAGGTCATGCCCGGCGAACGGGTGGCGATTCTCGGGCGTAACGGTGCCGGGAAATCAACCCTACTGCAGGCCATGGCGGGCGGAGTGGAGATTATCCAGGGCGATGTCCGGCTCGACAACCTGAGTCTGGCGCAGATCGATATGGCTGATTTACGCCGCAACATCGGTTTTCTTAGCCAGAATGCGCGGCTGTTTTTCGGCACCCTGCGCGAGAACCTGACCCTCGGCGCGCCGCATGCCAGCGACGCGCAGATCTTCGAAGCGCTGGAGGTCAGCGGCGCGGCAGCCTTCGTTAAACAGCTCGCCAAAGGGCTGGCGCATCCCATTATGGAGGGCGGCAACGGTTTGTCCGGTGGACAACGGCAGTCGATCCTGCTGGCAAGAATGCTGCTGCGATCGCCCAATATCGTGCTGCTCGACGAACCCAGCGCCTCGCTGGATGAACATACCGAGCGGGAGTTTATTCAGCGCCTGAACCAATGGCTAGGCAACCGCACATTGATTGTCGCCACCCATCGCGTACCGGTTCTGGAGCTGGTCGAACGCGTGGTGGTATTAAAAGAAGGCCAACTGGTTATGGATGCCCCGAAAGCGCAGGCATTAAATGCGAGTCGGGCACCCGCCCCAACTCACGGTCGGGAGTGGAAAAATGAAAACCAATCCGCATGATGCCGCCATGGACGACCTCGATATCCGCCGCGAGCACCGTTTTTCCGGGGCCAGCCGCATTATTCTGCTCAGCACGCTGCTGTTTGCCGTCCTGGGTATCTGGGCATATTTCGGCAAGCTGGATGAAGTCTCAACCGGCAGCGGGAAAGTGATCCCCAGCTCGCGAGAGCAAGTCTTGCAGTCGCTGGATGGCGGCATTCTCGCTGAGCTTACGATACGCGAGGGAGATAAAGTGCAGGCCAATCAAATTGTGGCGCGCCTCGACCCTACCCGTTCTGAGTCCAACGTTGGGGAGAGCGCCGCCCGTTATCGCGCCTCACTGGCTTCCAGCGCAAGGCTTAATGCCGAAGTTAACGATCTGCCGCTGGTCTTTCCCGATTCACTGCGCGCCTGGCCGGATCTCATCGCCTCCGAAACTCGCCTGTATAAAAGCCGTCGCGCGCAGCTTGCGGATTCAATGGCGGAACTGCAAGATGCCCTGGTCTCAGTAAATAAAGAACTGGCCATCACCCAACGGCTGGAGAAAAGCGGTGCCGCCAGCCACGTAGAAGTGCTGCGCCTGCAACGACAAAAAAGCGATCTGGGATTAAAAATCACCGACCTGCGCTCGCAATATTTCGTGCAGGCGCGGGAAGCGCTGTCAAAAGCTAACGCCGAAGTGGACATGCTGGCGGCGATTTTAAAAGGACGCGAGGATTCCGTCACCCGCCTGACCGTACGCGCGCCGATGCGCGGTATTGTGAAAAACATCCAGGTCACCACCATCGGCGGCGTTATCCCGCCCAACGGCGAGATGATGGAGATTGTGCCGCTGGACGATCATCTGCTGATAGAAACCCGCTTGTCGCCGCGTGATATCGCGTTCATCCATCCTGGACAACGGGCGCTGGTGAAGATTACCGCCTATGACTACGCCATTTACGGCGGCCTGGAAGGCGTAGTCGAAACCATCTCTCCGGACACCATTCAGGACAAAGTGAAACCGGAAATCTTCTATTACCGCGTGTTTATCCGCACGCATCAGGACTTCTTACAGAACAAACTGGGACGCCATTTCTCCATCGTACCGGGCATGATTGCCACAGTGGATATAAAAACAGGTGAAAAAACCATCGTCGACTATTTAATCAAACCGTTTAATCGCGCAAAAGAAGCGCTGCGCGAGCGCTAAATCCTTGAGGATTAGGGGTTGCGGGGGCTGGTCACGCGTGTCACAAGTCTGTTATACTTGCTCTAACACATTGGGGCTGATTCTGGATTCGACGGGATTCGCGAAACCCAAGGTGCATGCCGAGGGGCGGTTGGCCTCGTAAAAAGCCGCAAAAAAATAGTCGCAAACGACGAAAACTACGCTTTAGCAGCTTAATAACCTGCTCTGAGCCCTCTCTCCCTAGCTTCCGCTCTTAAGACGGGGATCAAAGAGAGGTCAAACCCAAAAGAGATCGCGTGGAGGCCCTGCCTGGGGTTGAAGCGTTAAAACTAATCAGGCTAGTCTGGTAGTGGCGTGTCTGTCCGCAGGTGCCAGGCGAATGTAAAGACTGACTAAGCATGTAGTACCGAGGATGTAGGAATTTCGGACGCGGGTTCAACTCCCGCCAGCTCCACCACATTATGATCCGGATACGTCCGGTGAAGTACAGAAAGCCCGCATGGCACAAGCCCTGCGGGCTTTTTTGTGTCTGTCCTTGTCCGAGGGCATCCGGCTAAATCCAGAGAAAATTGGTACACGTTTAGGTACACGCTATACTATGGGCCATTAAACGTGTACCAATTATGGAAGGAATCCAGACATGGCGCGCATCACACGCCCCCTCACTAACAACGAGATCCTTAAAGCTAAACCCCGAGAAAAAGATTTCACTCTGCATGATGGGGACGGCCTGTTCTTACTCGTGAAAACATCTGGTAAAAAACTCTGGCGCTTCCGATACCAACGTCCTGTAAGTAATAGCCGCACTAATCTGAGTCTCGGTTCATACCCTGCCCTTACGCTCGCAGCCGCTCGCCAGATACGCGACCAACATTTAGCTGCGCTAGCTCAAGGGATGGATCCACAACAGCAGCAAGAGCAAGCATCAGAGCAACGTCAGATTGAGCTGGATAGCATTTTCTCAACTGTGGCTGCCAACTGGTTCAAAATGAAGAGCAAAAGCGTCACAGAGGATTATGCGAAAGATATATGGCGCTCTTTAGATAAGGACGTGTTCCCGGCAATCGGTGCAATACCCGTTCAGGAGATAAAGGCCAGAACGATTGTTGAAGCATTAGAGCCAATCAAAGCGCGCGGAGCTCTTGAGACAGTTCGCCGCCTAGTACAGCGTATTAATGAAATCATGATTTATGCTGTTAACACTGGCCTGATTGACGCAAACCCAGCATCAGGGGTTGGGATGGCATTTGAGAAACCTAAAAAACAAAATATGCCGACACTGCGGCCAGAAGAATTGCCAAAGTTGATGCGCTCTCTGGTCATGTCAAATCTGTCTGTTCCGACTCGTTGTCTTATTGAGTGGCAGCTTCTGACCCTAGTGCGCCCTTCTGAGGCTTCTGGTGTTCGGTGGGTCGAGATCGATCTCGATGCCAAACTCTGGACGATTCCCGCCGAACGAA
Organism: Citrobacter sp. C13; assembly: GCF_014596815.2. Taxonomy (NCBI): domain Bacteria; kingdom Pseudomonadati; phylum Pseudomonadota; class Gammaproteobacteria; order Enterobacterales; family Enterobacteriaceae; genus Citrobacter; species Citrobacter sp. C13. Next base: position 1,214,724 of record NZ_CP115024.1, on the reverse strand, counting down.
TGAAGGCTAAGCGAGAACATATTGTCCCATTATCAGCACAAGCATTAGAATTACTTGATACAATGGAACCTATCAGTAAACATAGGGAGTATGTTTTCCCAAGTAGAAATGATCCTAAAAAAAATATGAATAGTCAGACGGCTAATGCGGCACTTAAACGCATAGGCTATGGTGGGAAACTGGTCGCTCACGGATTACGTTCTATAGCAAGTACGGCCATGAACGAACATGGTTGGAATGCTGATATCATTGAATCAGCTCTTGCGCATATTGATAAAAATGAAGTTCGTAGAGCATACAACAGGTCAACCTACTTGAGTCAACGGAGAGAGTTGATGAGTTGGTGGGCGGAAATAGTTAAACCAAGTAAGTAGATAAAATTATGAGCGACTTCGATAGAATTGAGGAATTAGCAGGAGAAGGGGTCTACTCAGGCGTAGAACTCGAAGACGAGATGTCTCAGGATGACAACTCCGACAAGGAGCCATTCGATACAGATTCAATTTCAATTACTCCTAAGACAGTAGCATTGGATACTGTATTACGTCGTATAAAAAATAATACAATAAAACTAGCTCCAGATTTTCAGCGTAGTTATGTTTGGGATAAAAAAAGGAAAAGTCAGTTAATTGAATCAATGATGCTGAAGATTCCATTACCGATGTTTTATGTTTCTGAAGATAAAAATGGTGTATGGGAAGTTGTTGATGGATTGCAGCGCCTTACTACTATTAAAGATTTCATTTTAGGACCAGACTATGATGGTAAAGGGTTTAAATTATCTGGATTAGAGTTCTGGAGCACTCCATATGATGGCTATGATTATTTTAACTTAGAGAAAAATGATGAAAATATAAAAATAATCAATAATATTATGGAGACTGAACTATCATTCATCATTATAAACCCTGAAACACCAGAAAAAGTTAAGAGAAATATTTTCAAGAGAATCAACACAGGTGGAATGCGGCTATCAAATCAAGAGATTAGACATGCGTTATACCAAGGGCGCGCCAGCATACTATTGAAATCCATGGTTGAAAATGATGTTTATAATGATGTTGTAGGTAGAACAGTCAAAGATGACAGAATGGCTGGTAGAGAGCTTATACTAAGGTATTTAGCTTTTACATTATTCGGCCACCATAATTATTATGGAGATATGGATGATTTTTTATCAAACACAATGAAAGCTTTAAATAATGAGAAAATTAAAGAACTTCCTTTAATTGATATACCTGAGGATGACGTTATCATTAACACATTCGAATTAGGTTTGCACCGAACATATGAGATTTTTGGAGAACATTCTTTTCGAAAATCGTTACCTGGAGATACCAGAAAAACACCCGTTAACAAATCTCTTTTCGAACTTTGGTTGTACTTATTAACAAGAGCTAAAAAAGACTCATATGACGAAATCATCTTGAAAAAAGATATTTTACTGAATGAATATAAAGACCTTCTTCAAAATTATGAGTTTATGAATTCAATAAGCCGACATGGTGCTGGAGTACAAGGCGCTAAATTTCGTAAAGATTGTCTTTTGGACTTACTAAAGAGAGTAATCAATGCTTGATGAACTTATTTTGAAATCATTTAAATCCTTTATCTATTCAAAGTTAGAACTTTCTAACATAACTGTACTCACTGGGCTAAATAGCAGTGGTAAAAGTTCAGTTCTACAAGCAATAAGAATGTGCAAATTAGTAGATAAAGACCACTCACCATATATTCAAGGATTTGGTGGGTTTACCGATCTCAAATCAAAATTGACCTCTCAACAAAAGCCTGTGCAGATTCTTCTTTCTAGTAAAGAAATGAAAAATTATCTATATCTATCACTAAGAGAAAACATAAACAAACACAGAACAAGAATAGATAGGTTTTCGGTAGAATATATCTCAGCTGATAGACATGGCCCATGCGTAACATTACCTATTATGCCTCAGGATATTGATGATATTACTGTTGGTGAAAAAGGTGAGTACTTTGCAGATTATTACTCAAAATTTGAAAGTGTTATAATACCTGAAAAACTTCGCCATGCTAATTCAACAGGAAATACGTTAAAGCATCAAATTAATCACTGGATGGGAGAAATATCACCTGGTGTTGATTTGAATTTCTCCGTTACGAAAGAGCAAGATATTTCCCATCTAGGGGTTAATGGTTTCAGAGCAACTAATACAGGGTTTGGAATAAGTTATTCACTCCCGATCGTGTTAAGTGCATTAGTAATGTCTTCAGAGGCTCCCCTAGATAGCTTCAAGCAGTCAAAAATGAAAGCATGGCATGCTAATAAAAATAAAATTTTAATAATAGAAAATCCTGAGGCGCATTTGCACCCAAAAGGCCAAACAGCTCTCGGATTATTGTTAGCTATAGCATCGTCTTGTGGTGTCCAGATAATTGTTGAAACACATAGTGACCATTTTATTGATGGCGTTCGATTAGCAGTCAAAAATGTAGGTGCTACACTGGCTCAAAAAAGTATCATTTATTATTTTACGCGTGAGAAAGATAAGGATACAAAAATAGAGAAAATCAGAATAAAAGAAGATGGGAAGCTCACAAGCTGGCCAGAAGGTTTCTTTGACCAAAGCACAATTAATTTATCTAAATTAGCAAAAAAATAAAATGAATATAATCAACTACTTAGATGAGAGGTGGGTGGTGGAGTTATGTGCTAATATTCAAGATAACTCCAAAGAACTTGAGTGTTTCTTAGAATTAGCCGAAGCTGTTAAGAAAAGCTGCGGGCGTTCAAGCCTCTCTCTCACCTCAAATATATGGATAATTAAATGCGGGCACGATGATTTATGTGACATCTTATACGGCCCTTTAAATCAAGATCCTGATTTAAGGGATTACCTTTTAAGACTGGCAAGAATCATTGATGAAGCTGATAGTTATGAAATAGACAAACCTGAAACTCACGCATATAGTTCAGAAGCTCACGCGGTTTTACACCATAATAAGACAGGAGGCCTTTTATATAAAGAAAATGAAGAGTTACCTTGGTGGGATGATAGTTCTATGATATTAATTGACTGCCAAGACAAAATACTTTCTTTATTCCGAAAACTTCCTATTTACCACAATATGGGTCTAGACGAATTTGATAGTTATCTAGAAAAATGCTTTCCAAATATATATTTTCTCGATGATGCGAGAGATTTTTCTAAAACAGATATTAGCGAAAAAAACGACACGAAACTGTCGGTTATTATAAAGCATTTATCATATCTTAATGATCATGCACAATATGACTACCTTATAGATCCAGAACAGTTTGAGCAAAAAGCACTTTCTCATGGTGTAGAACTATCTAGAGAAAGCAGCAGTACAAAACGAAACCAAGATGCAGTTAAAGAAAGAACAAAAAAAATAAATGAGGAGGCTCTTTTCTTTGAATTACACACCAAACTCAGTAGAGAAAAAGGCAGAATCCATTTTCATATAGGCTCAAGCCTGAGCGAAAAAATAAATAAATTAAGCGGAGGTCGTCTAATAGTTGGCATTGTGTGCAAACACTTATCAACTTAATTAGCGACTCAATATTAAGCTGCCACTTTAATCACTCATGATAAGTGGCACCTATTCATTTCAATAACCCCCCTAATAAAAAATCAGCACTTTTTCAAATAAATAAATCAATAACAATATTCACATGTATAGCGGCAGAATAACTTCTTAAATATCACACAATCTACATCGTGGGCCGATTTTAATGTAAGAGTACGTGTCAGGATCTAATTTGCGAAGATGGATTATTGCACGTACACATATAATTCGTTCTAAAATCTATGAGTTGCGATCATGACGCCAATAAGTATGCCTTCACGATGCGAGCCCCCTCGTCCTGTAAGTATCCCACATCCCCCTACCTACCAATAACTTGTTGTCACTATTTATAGCTCTCTTGTTTGAATCTCAACAACAACAGTAAAAAATATGCACATTACTGCTGGCGCGCAATGCTCTCCCCGCCACGCCTGCCCGCTTCGTGGGGCGTTTTTAATGCAGGAGCATGAAGGGGCTCAGGCCGCGCCAGTACTGGTGCGGCAGGGTGTGGAAAATTCAGGTTTTTGCATGCAAAGCCATGCAGCGTAGGCATGCATGGCTATTTTTATTAAAAAGACGGGTATTTTCGGGGCGTTTTATGCGGATTTTTTGCGGGTCTGCGCGGCCTGTCGACACATGAAAATCTGACTCTGTTCAGGCGTATATTTTGCCCGGTTGTCGTCTCTCGATGCTCTGTCAGGCCGGAAACCGATGGTTGTCAGAATGTCGCGTTCTTCCTCTGCGTAATCAATATTTCCTCCGCGGGTTACATGAACGGACAGCGCTTCGCGAACACTGGCGGCCGCCCGGTCGAGAGCCCGTTCTCTGACGATGTCAGGTTGTTCGCTGAGGTGCATTAATTCCGGTGCCAGTGCAGCGGCCAGCGCATCGCCGCTTATCTGCATAAATGCGTGAAGCTGTCGCCGGATACTGATACGCTGCACGGCCTCATGTGACCGGATGTACTGCCCGGCCGACTGATTTACCGCCCATGTTTTCAGGTCAATATCATCCCGCAGCGCCTGTGCTGCCTCCGGTTCATAACGGGTGCAGGTCAGCTCCAGCTCTTTCAGCGCCATTTCAGCCCGCGCCAGTGCTGACTTGCTGCTCATCCAGTCCAATTTATTCTTCTGACAGGTTTCAAAGGCCTGTTCCAGTTGTAAGTATCCCGCATAATCGTGCCATTCACATTTAGAGACCCTCCGGCATAATCACTCTGCCAACAAAGGAGATCGCTATGCGTAAAGCCCGTTTTACTGAGCATCAGATCATTGCTGTAATTAAATCGGTTGAAGCCGGGCGAACCGTTAAAGATGTCTGCCGGGAGGCCGGTATCTCTGAAGCCACCTACTACAACTGGAAGTCCAGATACGGCGGCATGGAGGCTTCTGATATTAAAAAGATCAAGGATCTTGAGGACGAGAATCGACGTCTCAAACAGATGTTTGCCGACCTGAGCCCTGAGAACCGGGCGCTGAAAGACGTTATCGAAAAAAAGCTTTAAAACCAGCCTTTAAGCGTGAGCTGGTCACTCATCTGATAACGACATTTGGACTCAGTATCCGTCAGGCCTGCCGGAGTCTGAACCTGAGCAGAACGGTTTACCATTACCGTCCGGATACCACGCGTGACGAACCCGTTATTGTCGCGTTACAGGCAGTGGCAGAGCGATACCCACGGTACGGTTTTCCAAAACTTTTCCAGGTTCTGCGGCGGCAGGGATACCCGTGGAATCACAAAAGGATCCATCGTATTTATTGTCTGCTGAAGCTGAATTTTCGCCGTAAAGGCAAACAACGGTTGCCGGTGCGTAATCCCTCGCCACTGGCCACACCGGAAGCGCTGAACCAGAGCTGGTCTGTCGATTTTATGCATGATGCTCTGGTCTGTGGCCGTCGTTTTCGCACGTTCAATGTCGTTGATGACTTTAACCGTGAGGCATTGTCGATTGAAATCGATCTGAATCTGCCAGCTTTGCGCGTGGTCCGTGTACTCGACAGGATCGCGGCAAATCGCGGCTATCCGGTCATGCTACGCATGGATAATGGTCCGGAATTTATCTCACTTGCACTGGCTGAATGGGCAGAGCAACATGCAGTAAAACTGGAATTTATTCAGCCGGGTAAGCCGACGCAGAACGCTTTTATTGAGCGCTTTAACCGAACATACCGTACAGAAATACTCGATTTTTATCTGTTCAGAACGCTGAATGAAGTGCGGGAAATCACGGAAAGATGGGTGTCAGAATATAACTGTGAACGCCCGCATGAATCACTGAACAATATGACGCCGGAGGAATATCGGCAACACAATCATTTGGCCGGGATCTCAAAAAATGCCTGGAACTAAAACGGGTCTATTTACACCCCAACAAAAAAAACGTATTAATTACTCGCAATTGCACAAAATAGATAAATACCGTTATCAGCATTTACAGTTTTTTCCTAAAGCCAGCGCTTCGTTTGTATGCCATGCTTAACCACGCTAATAACTTATAACGCTAAGCGAGGATATTATGAAAAAGACAATTATCGCATTATCTGCAATTCTGCTGGCTTCTCCGGTTATTGCCGCAACAACACACGCAACCGATAATGATGTAGCCGCCGCACACGAAAATGCCAATACTGCAAAAGAAAAACTGCATCAGGCGCAGAATCAGGGCGAAGAGCAAAAATTAAAAGCCAAACATGCTGCTGAAGGTAAACAAGATGACCTGAGCAGCAAGGTGAGTGAAGGTTCACAAAAAGCCTGGAATACAACCAAAGAAGGTACTGAAAAAGGTTGGAATGCAACAAAAGAAGGTACCGAGAAAGGCTGGAATAAGACTAAAGAAGGTGCTGCCTCCGTTGAGAAAAAAGTCAGCGAATAATCTTCCAAACATTGAATAATAAAAAACCGCGAAAGCGGTTTTTTATTATTAGGAATAAGCCGCAATCAAGCATCGGGCCTCATCGCAATCTGTTTCTAAAGTTAAACCAGATCAGGGCCACTGTAACGCACAGCCCCTAACTCCACGAGTGGCGACAGCAAATCCTGTTTCACTCTCGCCAAACGCTTTCATCCTTACTGATCAACCGGATAATCCCTGTTAATCCACGCATGTTCATCTTCCCAGGTAAACATCCATTTGCGAACCGGGCCGGCCATCACGTTAAGGTAGTAACTGTCATATCCCGCCAGGGTTGCCACCGGGTGATACCCTTTCGGCACCATCACCACGTCGCGGTTATAGACTGCCATACACTCGTCAAGCGACCGGTCGTCGGTGTAGACCCGTTGCATACAGAATCCCTGCGGCGGGTTGAGGCGATGGTAGTAAGTCTCCTCCAGATAGGTTTCCTGCGGGGGATTATCGGTGTCATGTTTATGGCTTGGGTAAGAACTGGTACAACCTTCGTTGGTCCACACCTCCACCACCAGCAGGCTATCTGCGGGTTTATCTTCCGGTAAGATGTTATGCACATAACGCTGGTTGTGACCTTTGCCACGCGCTTCCCCGTCAATATCCTTAGGTGCGATCAGCCGCGTTGGGTGCGTGCCTTTCCCCGGCGCAGCGCAGACTGCCAGCTCCAGTCTGGTCACCGCCTGAACCTGTATGGTTTCACCAGCAGTGACATAAACCGCCCACGGTTTGATCCGTTCGAACGGACTCATCCGCTCACCAATATCCGTAAAAGTTGCGCCCGGCGTAGTGACGGTCGCGCGTCCGGCAACCAATACCAGACAACGTTCTTCGCTGACGGCGGGCAGCGTAAGCTGCTGCCCTTCCTCCAGTTCATACGCTCTAAAGCCAACATATCCCCAACCGGCGCTTTCCGGCGTCACTGACTGCGTACACCCTTGCGCGTCCGGCTGCTGCCAGCGTGATAATAAACGTGACATATCACCTCCTCATATAAGCCCAGCATCCCGCGCCAGACGGCTAAGGTTGTTATAGCCCAGACGCGCATACGTCAGCGGATGCGCGATGGCTGGATCCTGCTCCGCCTCCACCACCAGCCACCCCTGATACTGGTTCGCCTTCAGCAATGCCATAATTGGCGGATAGTCAACGCAGCCATCTCCCGGCACGGTAAAGACGCCGCTCAGCACCGCATCGAGGAAGCTGGTTTTGCGGTTTTTGACATCCGCCAGCACGTCGGCACGCACGTCTTTGCAGTGAACATGGTTGATACGTGATGCCCAGCGCTGCGCCACAGCCAACGGATCGGCACCCGCAAAGGTCAAATGCCCGGTATCGAGCAACAAGCCAACCTCATCACCGGTATACGTCATCAGATTATCCACATCTTCAGCAGATTCAATCACCGTTCCCATGTGGTGGTGATAGGCAATCTGTACCCCCTGCTGCTGGGTGTAACGCGCAAACTCGGTGAGCTTTTCACCGTACTCTTGCCAGCGCTCTTGCGGGAAGCGCGGACGCAGATGTACCGGCGTCTGCTGCTCGCCGTGAATGCATCCACTGACTTCGGCAAAGACCAGCACCTTCGCTCCCAGTTCGCGCAGTAACGTCAGATGTGACTGCACGGCGGCAATCTCCTCCTCCACGCTGCGTTCCAGCAGACGTCCGGAGTACCAGCCGGAAACCAGTTGCAGGTCGTGGCGCTGCAAAATGGGGCCGAGCAGTCGCGCCTCGCGCGGGAATTTATTACCCAGTTCGAAACCAGCAAATCCAGCCTCTTTGCCCTCGCTCAGACACGTATCAAGCGACGTCTCAGCGCCCAGTGAAGGAAGATCGTCATTCGTCCATGTCAGTGGATTAATACCTAATTGTACCGTCATCATCTTCTCCTGAATTATGCTTGTCCGCGCTCGCGCCACCAGGCGATAAGCTGCAGGTAGTTATCTTTAATGCGCGCCACCAGTTGCGCATCGTCAATATCGTGTTTCAACCACGCGCGGGAAGCGTCGCCGAACAGCGTGCGTCCCACGGCAAATCCTTTCACCACCCCATGACCCGCAGCCGCTTTAAAATCAGCACGCAGTTGCTCTGCCGGTGCGTCCAGGCCCAGGATCACCACGCCACGGCAGTGCGGATCGCGCCGTTCGATAATGTCACTCAACGCCGTCCAGCCAGCAGATGTCAGCGGTGGGAGTTTCCACCAGTCGGGGTAGATCCCTAAGTTGTAGAAACGGGAAATGGCGCGCAAATACAGTTCATCACTGCGCGGCATACTGGCCGGTAAAATCACCTCCAGCAGCAGCTCATGACCGGACTGGCAACAGGCGCGGTACACCTCAGCGATTTTCTGTTCTTGTTCCAGGCGCAACGCGTGGGCATCTTCCGGATGGAAAAAGACCAGACACTTCACCACATGTTCCTGCGGCCAACTAATGAGCTGCGAGCCTATATTGCCGTGTTCCATCTCCAGCGGGCGCGACCCCGGCAGTTCGATAGGGCGACCAATCCACCAGCCCTCTCCGGTTATCGCATTCAGCGCATCCTGACCAAACGTGCCATCGCACAGCAGTCCGGCTTTACCTTCCAGCCCGGCGCTGTTCGCCGCTTCACGGCTGGCCTGCAAAATAAGCTGTTTCAATGCCGGAATACGCTTCAAAGATGCGCCGCACTGCAACGCCATCTCTTCCAGTTGGCTACGGTGATCGAAGGCCATTACGCATAGCTCCGGCCATGTGCGGCGGCGAGTCGTCACGCGATGCAAATGGTTGAGATGCGGATCGAGATCCGGACGAGGAACCTCTGCGGCGCGAGAAAGATAATCATCAAGTTCAATTTTGCTCGGCATTGCCGGCGCACAGCCGTGACGCGACACCACCAGCGCACCGCAGGCGTTGGCATAGCGGCACGCCTGCTCCCATCCCTCATCGTTGAGATAGCCGCGCAGTAGACCGGACATAAACGCATCCCCCGCCCCCAGCACGTTCAGCACCTCTACGCGTACGCCGGTGACCGTCAGGCCATCGTCCAGCCGGGGCGGGATCGCGTCGGTATACACCGAGCTGCCGAGTGCACCGCGCTTGCAGACCAGCGTCGCGTTACTCACGCCGCGAACCTGCGCCAACGCCTGCAGCGTATCGGTACTGCCGCCCGCGATATGAAACTCCTCCTCGGTGCCGACAATCACATCAAAAAGATGCAGCACCTCCTGCAACTGGCGGGTGACCTGATCGGCGGCGATAAAACGCGTTTCACCGTCGCCTAAGGAAGTAAGCCCCCACAGTACCGGGCGATAGTCGATATCCAGCGCCGTGCGCACGCCGTGACGTCGGGCGTATTTGAGCGCCGTCAACACCGCCTCGCGGGTTTGCGGATGAGAAAGATGCGTTCCGGTGATGGCAAGACAACGAGCAGAAGCGATGTACTGTTCATCAACATCGCTGGCGGTAATCGCCATATCCGCGCAGTTATCACGGTAAAAAATCAGTGGGAAGGTGTCCCGGTCTTTAATGCCGAGTAGCACCAGCGCTGTCAGGCGGTCTTTATCAGTGATCAGATGGCTGGTATCGCAGCCTACCTGGTTTAACTCTTCACGCAGGAAACGCCCCATATGTTCGTCGCCAACCCGCGCCAGCATTGAAGAACGCAGTCCCTGGCGTGCCGTGCCGTAAGCCACGTTGCCGGACGAACCACCAAGGTATTTGGCAAAGCTCGACACATCTTCCAGGCGCGCGCCAATTTGCTGACTGTAGAGGTCAACCGCCACGCGGCCCATGCATATCACATCAAACTGCTTTTCCACGTTGATACCTCTTCAGACAATGTCGTTCACGTTCAGCCAGCGGCCTTCCTGGTGCGAGAGTGCGATAGCGTCAAGCACGCGCGACACCTTCCAGCCTTCTTCAAAGTCCGGCCACATCGGTGCATCGGCGGCAATGCCGTCCACCAGGTCGCGTACTTCCACAGTTTTCTGGTCGTTAAAGCCGATACCATGCCCGGCTCCCATGCAAAACGCGCCGTAGTCCGGGTGCGCCGGGCCAACCAGTAAAGTGCGAAACCCCTGACGGTTGACCGGATCGTCATGCAGATAGAGCTTCAGCTCAGCCATGCGCTCCTGGGTAAAACTGATGGTTCCTTTGGTCCCGGTAATCACATACGACAACCCCATCTTGCGGCCACAGGCAACGCGGGAGGTTTCAATCACCCCTTGCGCACCGCCTGCAAAGCGCACCATCGCGTGGGCCTGATCTTCGTTCTCTACCGTCACCATTTGCGAGGAACCGACTTTCGCCGGACGCTGTGGCACCACGATCTTCAGGTCGCCGCAGACCTGCTGAATATCCCCAACCAGGTACTGCGCCATATTGACGATATGCGCCGCCAGATCGCCAAGCGCTCCCAAACCTGCCGTTTCTTTAAAACAGTGCCAGTGGATCGGCGCAAGCGGATCGGCCATGTAGTCTTCGTTGTGGGTGCCGTAGAAATGGATCACCTCACCAATTTCTCCGCACGCAATGATCTCTTTCGCCAGCTGCGCCGTTGGGTTCTTCATATAGTTGAACCCCACCAGCGTTTTCACTCCTGCCCGCTGTGCTGCTTCAACCATTTCACGCGCGTCGTGGGCGTTCAGCGCCAACGGCTTTTCTGAGTACACATGCTTGCCATGGCGAATCGCTTCCAGCGCCATCTCTTTGTGCAGATGATTAGGAGAACAGATATCCACGACATCAATGGCCGGGTCAGCCACCAGCGCACGCCAGTCTCCGGTTGAGCGGTTGAAGCCAAACGCCTGCGCCCGCTCGGCGGCCAGCTCCGGCGTGACTTCCGCCACCATTTCGCGCACCAGTTTGCCGCGCAGGTTGAATACCGTCGGGGCCTGAGCATAGGCAATGGCATGCGCCTTGCCGATATACCCGGTGCCAATCAATCCAATACGAACTTCTTTCATCATGATCCTCACAATGCGCCGCGACGGCTCTTGGCGTAGGTATCGAACGCCACCGCCAGAACGATAATTAAGCCGGTAATAATTTGTTGGTAGTAAGCCGAGACATTCATCAGCACCAGACCGTTAATCAGGATGCCCATGATGATCGAGCCGATAATGGTGCCGCCAATACGCCCGTAGCCGCCCATCAGCGAGGTGCCGCCAATGACCACCGAAGCGATGACGCGCAGCTCAAACGAGATCCCGGCGACCGCTTCTGCGCTTCCCAGACGAGCACTGAGGATGAAGCCCGCCAGCCCCGCCAGACAGCCAATCAGTACGTAGACACTCACCAGCACGCGCTTCACGTTGACCCCTGCCAGACGCGCCGCCTCCGGGTTGCCGCCAATGGCGTACACGAAGCGCCCCCAGCGGGTTTTATGCAGCGCCAGATAACCGCCTACCGCCACCAGCGCGAATATCCAGATTGGAATGGAGATACCGAGCAGTTCGCCGCGTCCCCACCAGCGGTATCCCGCGTCGAAACCGGCAATCGGTGCGCCGTCGTTGATCACCAGCGTCAGGCCGCGCCAGATGGTCATCCCGCCGAGGGTGACGATAAACGGCGGCAGACGCAGGCGAGTCACGCCGAGGCCATGCAGAAAACCAATCGCGGTACCCATCGCCATACAGATACCAAGGCCAATCAGCCAGCTCATGCCGCCCCAGGCGTTCGGGTCGACGGTGGTGAAGTTGTCGCCCTTAATCACATACGCGGCGGTCATGGCGCAGACCGCCAGGATGGACCCCACCGACAGATCGATCCCGGCAGTCAGAATGACAAATGTCATCCCGACAGCCATGATCCCGTAGATGGAGACTTCGGTCAGGATGTTGAAAATATTGCGTTCAGAAAGAAAATTGCTGTTCTGCAACTGAAAGAAAATCAGCAGCAGGATCATGAAAATCAGTACCCCAAAGCGCTCAAAAAAGGCAATGGGATCAAGACGTCCGCCGCGTTTGGCAGGAACCTGCGTTTTAGAAATAATCTGCGTCATGAATCACTCCGTTATGCCGCATTCAGGGCGTTGTGGTTGATGGCCATCATCGTCATTAGCCGCTCTTCGTTGGCGTCATCGCCGTGGATCTCGCCAGTCACCCGGCCTTCACTCAACGTGATGATCCGATCGGAAACCGCCATAACTTCCGGCAGATCGGAGGAGATCACGATCACCGCCACGCCCTTTTTCGCCATATCAAACAGCACCTGATGGACTTCTGATTTGGTGCCAACATCGATGCCACGCGTTGGTTCATCCACGATCAGCACCCGAGGGTTAAGCGCCATGCAGCGCGCGAGGATCACTTTTTGCTGATTACCGCCGGAGAGCTTACGCACCTCCTGCGCGCTGTTGACCATTTTGATCTGCAGCGCCTGGCGGTAAGACTCGATCAGGGCATCCTCTTTGCGGGTATTCACAAACCAACGCCACTGCAGTAGTGACGAGAGGCTGGAGAGCGACAGGTTGTCGCGGATCGACAGCCCAAGCACCGCGCCCTCTTTTTTGCGATCTTCCGGTACCAGCGCCAGCCCCTGATCCAGCGCAAACAGCGGATCGCGCGGCTGATATGGCACGCCATCAAGTTCAAAGCTGCCGGAAGTAAAACCGTCGGCGCCAAACAGGCAGCGGGCCACTTCGGTGCGTCCGGCACCCACCAGTCCGGCAATGCCTAACACTTCGCCAGCATGCACGTGGAAGCTAATGTCGTGCAGCGCGATGCCATGCGGATCCAGCGGCGGTTTTTCGCGGCTAAGCCCCTTTACCGCCAGACGCACAGGTTTATCTTCATGGTGAGTTTCGCTGGCCGGGCGGCGATTAAAAGCCACATCGCGCCCCACCATCAGGCGGATCAGCTGTTCTACGGTGGTCTGTGCAACCGCACCGTTTCCGGTAAAACGTCCATCCTGAAAAACGGTGAACTGGTCACAGAGTTGAAAAACTTCATGCAGGCGATGGGTGACGTAGATAATGCTCACGCCACGCCCTTTAAGTTCCCGCACCACCCGGTGCAGACTTTCCACTTCGCTGTCGCTCAGCGCGGCGGAAGGTTCATCCATGATGTTCAGCTTTGCGTTCAGCGTCAGCGCCCGCGCAATTTCCACCATTTGCTGCTGCGCCACGCTCAGTCGGGCCACGGCCGTGGTTGGCGCAACGTTCAGTTGCAGGTAATCCAGAATCACCTGCGCCTCTTGGTTTACCGCCTTTTCGTCAACAATCAGATTGCGTTTGCGCGGTTCGCGTCCGAGGAACATATTCTCGGCAACGGTCATATTGGGCAGCAGATTAAACTCTTGATAAATCGTGATAATGCCCTTGTTCTGCCGCTCAACCGGAGAGTCTTCTACCGGCAATGTTTCGCCGTTGAACCAAATATCCCCGCGTGTTTGCGGCTGTGCGCCCGCCAGCGCTTTCAGCAGGGTCGATTTTCCGGCACCGTTCTCACCTAACAGCGCATGAATTTCGCCTGCTCCAACGGTCAGCTGTGCGCTGCTCAGCGCCCAAACGCCGGAAAAGCTTTTCGCCAGGTCGGTCACTTTCAGTAAGGGTTGCGACATCGGTCTGCTCCTCCTTTAGAGTGAGCCGCCGTAACGGCGGCTCCAGATATACACAAAATCATTCAAGTTGCATCAAGGCGGCAAGTCTGAGAATCCCCAGGAGCTTACTCAAGTAAGTGACTGGGGTGAGCAGATGCAGCCAACACAGAGGCAGCTTGAAGGATGACGTGTATAAATCAGTTACCGGCCTCACTAATACGCTCGGCCTGCTGCAAATTCTCTTTGGTGATAAGCGTTGGCGGGTAGTCAGCCCCGGTGATCGCAGTCTTCTCACGGACGTTATTCACCAACTGGCTCATGGCCGTTTTCACCGCAAAGCCAGGACGCTGATCCGCCGTCACTGCCAGCCAGCCGTCGCGCACACGCGCCAGTGCTTCCGGCACAGCATCGAAGCCCGTGACCAGAACTTCACCCGGTTTCAGTCCTTGTCCCTGTAACGCTTCAATCGCGCCCAGCGCCATATCGTCGTTAGCAGAGAGGATCACCTGCGGACGCTTCGGCAACGAAGGCAGAACGCTTTCGACAATGCGCATCCCTTCAGAACGCATCCAGTTACCGGTCTGATCGGCAACGATCTTGTACTTTTCACCACCCGCCTTCAGGCTGTCGCGAATGCCTTTAGTACGTTCAATGTTGGAGGAGGAGCCTGGCTGGCCGGTCAGCAGAATAATGTCTGCCCCGTCAGGGAATTTGGTTTTGACAAAGTCGCCAATCGCCTGGCCGCCTTTGTAGTTGTTCGCGCCGAAGTGCGGCACTTTTTTCTGGCTGTCAACGGAGCGGTCAAGGGTAACAACGGGCAGTTTCGCATCCTGAATTTCATCTACCGCGCTGGACACCGCGTTGACATCGTTTGGTGAAACAATAAAGCCCTGTGCGCCACGAGTTATGGCATTTTCCAGGTCAGCGACCTGTTTTGGCGAGCTACCCTGCCCGTCCAGGACCTGTAAATTCACGCCCATTTCTTTTGCGGCTTTCACCGCCGTGCGCTGCATGTGAACTTCAAATGGCATCGCCAGGTTTGGCGTACTGAAAACAATTTGCTCATTTTCAGCAATGGCTGCCCCGGATGTCATGGCGATGAGGACAACTAAGATCAGTTTTTTCATTATTATGTCTCTCTGTGTAGGGTAGGTTGTGGTGACAATCAGAGGAGAACTTCACGTTGGCTATGCAGTGACTCCAGCGCTTTATCCGCCAGATACAGCGCACGCTCGCCATCGTCCCCGCTGCAATCAGGGACCGCTTCGCCGCGCAGTACCGCAACAAAGTGTTCCCATTCCGCGGCATAGGCCGATTTATAACGCTGCAAGAAGAAATGTTCAGGTAACGCGCTGGCGCAGCCGGTCTTCGCGTAGTGCTGCACCTGGTTTTCGAGAATGTTGCCCGCGCACAGCAGTCCTTCAGAGCCGTGCAGCTCAAGGCGCTGATCGTATCCGTAAGAAGAACGGCGGCTGTTGACGATGGTCGCCATCGCGCCGGAGGCATATTTCAGTACGATGAACGCGGTATCGATATCGCCCGCTTCGCCAATCGCCGGATCCACCAGATTGCTGCCCTGGGCATACACCGAAACCGGCTCTTCGCCCATGATAAAGCGCGCCATATCAAAATCGTGGATAGTCATATCGCGGAACATACCGCCGGACACACGCACGTATTCCGCAGGCGGCGGCGACGGGTCGCGGGAAATGATCAGCAGCGATTCCGGCTTTCCGATACGCCCGGCCAGTGCGTCAGTTTTCACACGGCGAAACTGTGGATCGAAGCGGCGGTTGAAACCGATAAACAACGGTACATCGTACTCTTTGACCACTTTCAGGCAGTCGCGTACACGGGCCAGATCCAGGTGGACCGGCTTTTCACAGAAGATGGCTTTACCGTGGCGGGCGGCCATTTCAATCAGATCCGCATGGGTATCGGTCGCGGAGGCAATCAGCACGGCGTGAACGTTAGGGTCCGTCATCGCCTCATCCAGGCTTTGCAAACGAGCCTGGTACTGTGTGGCAAGACGGGTGGCAAATTCCTGATTCGGGTCGACGACGGACCAGAGGGTAGTAGCACTGTGACTGGCAATGTTAGCTGCATGTACCTGGCCAATTCGGCCAGCGCCCAGTAAAGCAATGTTAAACATAACGGCTCCCGGTGTTGGTGAATGCGATGAACTAACGACCCCTTAAATAAAACATTTATTTCATTTTTATAAATAGTGAAAATTATGTTTTTGAGTGCAAGTTAACACTTTTGAGATGATCGAGATAAAATCTGTTATCAATATCACAACATAACAACAGGGAAGATGCAGGAATTGGCCCCCTTCCGTTCAGGAAGGAGGCGATGGATGAAGAAAAAGGAAAAATGAAATGAAAATTTCGTTGTCGCAGGTTGCCGGATGACGGCGCTAACGCCTTATCCGGCCTGGGGGTAGAATTCGCTGTAGGCCGGATAAGCGCAGCGCCATCCGGCATTAATCGCTTTTAGTACTGACGTGCGTTTTTCACCTGCTCTAACGTCTGCTCAGCCGCTTTTCGCACCGACGGAGATTCTGCCACCTGCGCATCGCCAGTGCGCCACCAGGCGGCATAGTCGTGGGTCATGGTTTTCGGCAGGACTTTGATATCCAGCAGCACAGGCCCCGAATGCGCACAGGAGGCTTCCAGCGCCGTCAGCAGGCTTTGCTCGTCATGTACACGCCATGCCCGACAGCCGTAGCTTTCCGCGTTTTTGGCAAAATCGACCTTCACCAGCGGCCCATCCAACCGTCCGGTTTGCGGGTTACGGTGACGGTTTTCCGTACCGAAACTCCCCATCCCATGCCCCATCTGCAGGTTGTTAATACACCCGAAGCTGGCGTTATCAAACAGCAGGATAGTGACTTTTATCCCCTCCTGGACGGCGGTTTGTAGCTCGGAATGCAGCATCATGTACGAGCCATCCCCCACCATGGCATATACCGGCTGCTGCGGCTTCGCCAGCCTGGCTCCAATAGCAGCCGCAATCTCATAGCCCATACAGGAGTAACCGTATTCCAGGTGATAGCTGTCCGGGGTTTTGACCTGCCAGATACGCTGTAAATCGCCAGGTAGCGATCCGGCGGCCCCTACGACGATAGCGTTATCTTCAATGTGCTGATTGATAAGCCCCAGCACCTTCGTCTGGGTCAACCTGGTGTTTAGCGTGTCGCCATATTCCGCCAACTGAGCGTCAAGATGCCCAGCCACTTCGGGTTCGTCATCGGGACGCCAGTCGCGCTCCCATAAACGTTGGCACTCATCGCGCCAGGCCTCTTGCGCCTGGGCGACCTCCTTCCCCCAATCGCTGCGGTAGTCTTTCAGTGTTTCAGTTAATGCCGTAAGCCCGGTACGGGCGTCGGCGATAAGCGCAGTGGCATCAAGCTTCAGTGCGTCAAACTCCGCCACGTTCAGCAGCAGGAACTCAACCTCCGGATGAGAAAACAGCGCTTTCGAACCGGTGGTAAAGTCGGTGAGGCGCGTACCGATGCCGATTACCAGATCGGCTTGCGGTGCGAGCTGATTCGCTGCCATCCCTCCAGTTACCCCAATGCCTCCGAGGTTAAGTGGGTGGTCACTAACCAGCGCTCCCTTTCCGGCCTGAGTTTCGGCAAACGGCAGTTGCAGCGTTTCAACAAACGTACGAAACGCCTCATGCGCGCCGGAATATCGTACCCCGCCGCCGCATACCACCAGCGGACGGCGTTTGCGGGCAATCAGCGCCCGCGCCATCGCCATACGCTGCGGGTCGGGCGGGCGACGTTCGATCAAATGAACGCGGCGCGCAAAGAAGCTCTGCGGATAGTCCCAGGCTTCTCCCTGCACATCCTGTGGCAGGCAAATAGTTACGGCACCAGTATCTGCGGGGTCAGTAAGCGTTCGCATCGCGTTTAGCATCGCGCTCATTAACTGCTCCGGGCGGTTAATCCGGTCCCAGTATCGCGAGACCGGGCGGAAGCAGTCGTTGGTGCTGATGCCAAGGTCATGGTATTGCTCAATTTGCTGCAATACCGGGTCCGGCTGACGGCTGGCGTAGACATCGCCAGGCAACAGCAATAGCGGAATACGGTTCGCCGTCGCGGTTGCCGCGGCGGTCACCATATTCGCCGCCCCCGGCCCAACCGATGACGTCACGGCAAAAATACGCTGGCGCCGATGCTGTTTGGCGAATCCGGTCGCCATGTGCGCAATTCCCTGCTCATTACATCCCTGCATCACCTGCAAATGACCGGGATCCTGCTCCAGCGCCTGGCCAATACCGAGCACGTTACCGTGACCAAAGATGGTGGCGACGCCCTCGACAAAGGGCGTTTCCTCGCCATCGACACAGACATATTGTTGATTAAGGAATTTGACCAGCGCCTGAGCCATGGTCATACGTTCGGTTTGCATAAACCCTCCTGTCAGCCCAGCGTTGGCATGGAGAACGCTGCCCCTGTGTCCTGTAGCATCTCCGGCCAGCGTGCGGTGACGGTTTTCATCCGGGTGTAGAAGCGCACGCCATCGTTACCATGAACGTTAAGCGCACCAAAAATGGACCGCTTCCAGCCGCCAAAACTGTGGAACGCCATCGGCACTGGAATTGGAACGTTCACGCCCACCATGCCCGCCTGCACTTCTTCGCAGAAGCGACGCGCACAGCCGCCGTCGCGCGTGAAAATTGCCGTGCCATTACCATATTCATGACGGTTAATCAGTTCCACCGCGCTGCTGTAATCTGCTACGCGCACCACAGAAAGCACCGGCCCAAAAATCTCCTCTTTATAAATGGTCATTTCCGGCGTGACGTTATCGAACAGGGTCGGCCCGACAAAATAGCCCTGCTCATGGCCTTTAACGCTAAAACGCCGACCATCCACGCGCAGGCTGGCCCCCTGCGATTCCCCACTGTCGATATAACCGAGCACTTTATTACGGTGTACCGAGGAGATAAGCGGTCCCATTTCGTTTTCCGGTGTCTGATCAAGCCCCGGCCCGACACGCAGCGCCGCAATCTGTTTTTCCAGTCGCGAGCACAGCTCATCTGCCGTTTTGTCCCCTACCGCCAACACCACGGAGAGTGCCATACAGCGTTCACCCGCCGCACCGTAAGCGGCCCCCATAATGGCATTGGTTGCCATATCCATGTCGGCATCCGGCATTAAAATGCAGTGATTTTTAGCGCCACCTAACGCCTGGCAACGCTTACCGTGGGCCGATGCCGTCTGATAAATGTATTCCGCAATCGGCGTAGAGCCGACAAAGCTCACAGCCTGCACACGCGGGTCAGTTAACAGCACGTCAACGGACTCTTTGTCCCCCTGCACAACGTTGAACACGCCGTCTGGCAATCCGGCTTCTTGCAGCAGTTTGGCCAGAGCCAGGGCGAGAGAAGGGTCTTTTTCTGAGGGTTTCAGCACGAAGGTATTCCCGGTTGCCAGCGCGATGGGGAACATCCACATCGGTACCATTGCCGGAAAGTTAAACGGCGTGATCCCGACGCAAACCCCGAGCGGTTGCATCAGCGAATGGCTATCAACGCCGGTACCTACGTTGGCTGAGTGTTCGCCCTTTTGCAGATGTGGGATGCCGCAGGCAAACTCCACCACTTCCAGGCCGCGGGTCAGTTCACCAACTGCGTCAGAGAATACCTTGCCATGCTCTTCGCTGATGATGCGAGCCAGCCTCTCCATGTTTTCTTCCAACAGCGCCTTAAAGCGGAACATCACTCGCGCACGTTTTAACGGAGAATGACGCGCCCAACCGGGGAATGCGTCGTGCGCTGCCGCAATAGCCTGCTCGGTTTCCTGTGTCGTACTCATCACCACCTGGCGGATCTGCTCGCCGGTGGCCGGGTTGAAGATTGCCTGAACGCGCTGGCCTGAACCGGTGACACATTCGCCGTGGATAAAATTCGCTACTGTCTCCATCCTTAACCTCTCGCTGTTGATACGTGACTGTTACCTGAACACTGTTATCTGTGTACTATATATGAAACAAACATTCCATTTTAAGTTGAAATAAAATAAATAATGATTAATGTGATCAAGGATGGGTTTTTATGTTAACAAGCGGAATCGCATGATTAGCGTGCACTGGCAGAACGTTTCAGCGAACGGCAAGCCTGAAGCTTTTGTTTCGTTTTTACAGCCAGATGAATGAGTGACATTTCAAAGACGCGGTTTTGCGTTTAGAATCATAAAACTATGTACCAGGAGGTAAAATGACAACAGCAACCAGCCTGAACGAGCTGCAGCAGCAAATCCGCGATCGCTACGATAGCCTGAGTAAGAGGTTGCAGCAGGTGTCCCGCTATGTGCTGGATAATACCAATAGCGTGGCCTTTGATACGGTTGCCGTCATTGCTGAACGTGCCGGAGTGCCACCCTCTACGCTGATCCGCTTCGCCAATGCTTTTGACTTCACCGGCTTCAATGAAATGAAACAGCTGTTTCGTATGAACCTGGTAGAGGAAACCGCCAGCTACAGCGACCGCGCGCGCATGTTCCGTGAGATGGAAAGCGAAGCCGTACCGGAAACCCCGCTCGATATCCTGCAGGAGTTCGCCCGTTCGAATACCCAGGCGCTCCAGCAGCTGGCAGCCCGTGCCGAACCTGAAATGCTGGAACGCGCCGTACAATTGCTGGCAGAAGCCGACACCATTTACATTGCAGGTCTGCGTCGTTCGTTTAGCGTAGCGGCCTATCTCACCTACGCCCTGAGCCATCTTGAGTGTCGCCCTATTTTGCTCGACGGAATGGGCGGAATGCTGCGCGAGCAGATTAACCGCATCAAAGCGCACGATATCGTCGTGTCGATAAGCTTCTCACCTTATGCGGAAGAAACGGTGATGGTCAGCGAAACTGCGGCCAATGCCGGCGCGCGCCAGATCGTGATTACCGACAGCCAGATAAGCCCGCTGGCCACATTCAGCGATCTCTGCTTTGTGGTGAAAGAGGCGCAGGTTGACGCGTTTCGATCCCAGTCTGCGACGCTGTGCCTGGTGCAGTCGCTAGTGGTGGCGCTGGCTTACCGGCTAGGTGACGGAAGCCATGAAAACGGTCATTCTGTCGGGTGATGAGCACCGCGAAAATTGACGATCCGCTTTATTACATTCCCGCCAGCGTGATCTCTGCCGTTACTTTTATGGTCGTTGAAAATATCGTCCTCATCCAACGACCAGCTAAAATACAATCCGTTATTACCATAAGCTACAATTATATTAATATTAGATAATCAACAATGCGCGTGCTGACAATAATACGCAAAGGTTTACTATAGGCCTGTCTTTTTTAAGCAGGAAAGTAAAATGAAAAATACAAAAGGGTTGATGATTATTGCCCTTGCTTTCACCCTGGCATCATGTGCTTCCATTCCTGAGAATATCAAAGGTAATAATCAACCCGATATCCAAAAAAACTTTATCTCCGTGCATAACCAGCCCGGTTTATATACCGGTCAGCAGGCCCGTTTTGGCGGTAAAGTCATCAATGTGATTAACACCAAAAAAGATACGTTGCTGGAAATCGCCGTTCTGCCACTGAACGACTCTGCTAAGCCACAAATAGACGCGAGTTATCAGGGACGTATTCTTGCCCAGCAGAAAGGTTTCCTCGATCCGGTAAACTACAGAAACCATTTCGTGACTATTTTGGGAACAATTCAAGGAGATGAGTCAGGATTCATCAACAAAGTCCCGTACAACTTTGTTAAAGTTGATTTACAAGGAATCCAGGTTTGGCATTTAACTGAGTCTGTCAACACCACCTATAACATGTGGGATTATGGTTACGGCGCATTCTGGCCTGAGCCGATGTGGGGAGCGCCTTACTACGCCAATACAGTCACTCAGGTAACTCCGGAGCTAGTGAAATAATCCCAGAGGTAAGATGGCGCGACTATATTCCGGAGTCAGGTGTTGGCAAACACCCCCTCTCATCACCCCGTGTTTATCTTATTGCGCCATCCTGCTTCATGAGATCCTTCGCTTAACATGCATTCCTCCTGTTACATATAATTTTTAACCGCTAATGCTTTAGCGAAGAAATGGGCTTTACCCTTCTCATGCCTGACCATCTTTTGTTATTTACCGACAACTCCCCCACCCTGCATGCAATAAAAGAACATTTGTGTTTACACATTATTCAGGGATTACTATGAACAGAAAATGCTTACTGTTGATACCATTATTCTTTAGTAGCGTCATCATCACCGCCTGCGATAATAAACCTGCAGTAAAAACCGCTATGGAGCCCGAGGTCGGCGTTGTTACCTTAGCGCCCTCTTCAGTAAATATTAAAAGCGAACTTCCGGGTCGTGCGCTTGCGTTCGAGATCGCCGAAATACGCCCTCAGGTTGGTGGGATCATCATAAAACGCAACTTTATTGAAGGTGATAAAGTCAGCAAAGGAGAGTCACTGTATCAAATTGATCCAGCCCCGCTGCAGGCACGACTGGACTCAGCCAAAGGTGCGTTGGCAAAGGCACAGGCTACCGCCAATAATGTTCGTCAGACACTCAATCGGCAGTCAGCATTAATAAAATCCAATTACGTCAGCCGCCAGGACTATGACACGACGCGTTCACAGCTTAATGAAGCGCAAGCCAATGTTGCCGTCGCTAAAGCGGATCTTGAACAAGCCACCATCAATCTTCGATACGCCAATGTTACCTCGCCCATTGATGGCATCAGCGGTAAATCCTCCGTGACCGTGGGTGCCCTGGTTACTGCCAATCAGGAAAACGCGCTGGTCACCGTTCAGAGATTAGATCCGATTTATGTTGATTTAACCCAGTCAGTACAGGACTTCTTACGCCTGAAAGAAGAGAAAGCCAACGGCCAAATCGCCCAGCAACAAGGCAAAATTCCGGTTGAGCTGATGCTGGAAAACGGCAAACCCTATCGCCATACCGGTACGCTTGAGTTTTCCGATCCCGCTGTTGATGAGACCACCGGTTCGGTAACCCTGCGCGCCGTATTTCCCAATCCTGAAGGTGAAATTTTACCCGGTATGTATGTCACGGCGTTGCTGGACGAAGGCAGTCAACAAAACGTGTTGATGGTCCCCCAGCAAGGAATTACGCATAACGAGCAAGGAAAAGCCACCGCGCTGATCCTTGACCAGGAAAACGTAGTGCAACTGCGTGAAATAAACGCAGTGAAGGCCGTTGGTAATCAATGGTTAGTGACCGCGGGATTACGTCCTGGCGATCGGGTCATTGTGTCCGGATTACAAAGAATTCGTCCGGGAATCAAAGCCCGGGTCCTCCCTTCAAAACTGAACACATCTGACACGGTAGCTGAACAGTAATATTTCAGGCATTAAGGACACTTTCTTCATGGCCAACTTTTTTATTGAGCGCCCGGTTTTCGCCTGGGTGCTCGCTATTATCATGATGTTTACGGGCGGTATCGCGATAATGAACCTGCCTGTCGCCCAATATCCACAAATTGCGCCCCCAACCATTACCATCAGCGCTGCCTACCCAGGGGCTGACGCAAAGACCGTTGAAGACTCCGTCACCCAGGTGATTGAACAGAATATGAATGGTCTTGATGGCCTGATGTATATGTCATCCACCAGCGATGCGGCAGGTAATGCCTCGATTATCCTGACCTTCAAAACGGGTACGTCACCCGATATTGCGCAGGTTCAGGTACAGAATAAACTACAGCTGGCGATGCCTTCCTTGCCGCAGGAAGTACAACAGCAAGGGATCAGCGTTGATAAATCCAGTAGCAATATATTAATGGTCGCCGGTTTTATCTCTGATAATAACAGCCTGAGCCAATATGATATTGCCGACTATGTGGCCTCGAACATTAAAGATCCGCTAAGCCGCACTGCCGGGGTGGGGAGCGTGCAGTTATTCGGTTCTCAATACGCCATGCGCATCTGGTTGGATCCGCAAAAGCTCGACAAGTATAACCTCACTCCCGAGGACGTCATTACCCAGCTCAAAGTGCAGAATAATCAGATATCTGGCGGGCAATTGGGGGGCATGCCTCAGTCAGCCGATCAGCAGTTAAATGCGTCGATAATCGTCCAGACGCGTCTGCAAACGACCGATGAATTTGGCAAGATCTTCCTTAAAGTTCAGCAAGATGGTTCTCAGGTTCTGCTGCGCGATGTCGCGCGCATTGAGCTGGGTGCGGAAAATTATGCAACGGTTGCACGTTACAACGGCAAACCCGCCGCCGGGATTGCGATTAAACTTGCCGCTGGCGCCAATGCCCTGGCAACGTCCCAGGCGGTCAAACAAGAGCTGAACAGATTATCGGCCTGGTTTCCGGCCAGTATGAAAACCGTTTATCCCTATGACACCACGCCGTTTATCGAGATTTCGATTCAGGGTGTTTTTCATACTTTGATCGAGGCAATCATTCTGGTATTCCTCGTCATGTATCTGTTTTTGCAAAGTTTCCGCGCGACGCTTATCCCCACTATCGCCGTTCCGGTGGTTATCCTCGGCACCTTTGCAATACTCGACGTCGCCGGTTTTTCGATTAACACGCTCACGATGTTTGGCATGGTGCTGGCGATAGGGCTGTTGGTCGATGATGCCATCGTGGTGGTTGAGAACGTAGAACGTATTATTGCTGAAGAGCACTTGTCCCCAAAAGCGGCAACGCATAAAGCAATGGGCCAACTCCAGAGGGCGCTGGTTGGTATTGCCGTCGTGTTATCCGCCGTATTTATGCCGATGGCGTTTATGAGCGGAGCAACGGGTGAGATTTTCCGTCAGTTTTCCATCACCTTAATCTCTTCCATGCTGCTGTCGGTATTTGTGGCAATGAGCCTGACGCCAGCACTTTGCGCCATGCTGTTAAAATCTCACGAGGGAGAAAAAGCAAACACACATTTTCTGTTTACCCGTTTCAACCACTTCATGGAGAAATGCACTCAGCACTACACGGACAGCACCCGTAGACTGCTACGTCGCACAGGCCGCTATATGGTCGTCTATTTAGTCATTGGTGCGGGCATGATTGTGCTGTTTTTACGCACTCCGACCTCCTTTCTGCCTGAAGAAGATCAGGGGGTATTCATGACCACGGCACAATTGCCTTCGGGTTCAACGATGGTGAACACCAGCAAAGTGCTCGGAGAAATAACCGACTACTACCTGACAAAAGAACAGAAAAACGTCGCTTCTGTTTTCACCGTTGGCGGATTTGGTTTCAGCGGCCAGGGACAAAACAACGGTCTGGCGTTTATCAGCCTGAAGCCCTGGTCAGAACGCATTGGCGAAGAAAACTCGGTTACCGCCATTATTCGACGGGCAATGATGGCCTTAAGCACCATCAATAATGCCGTCGTTTATCCGTTCAATTTACCCGCAGTCGCGGAACTGGGGACGGCTTCAGGTTTTGATATGGAGCTACTGGATAACGGTAATCTTGGGCATGAGAAAATGATGCAGGCGCGGAACCAGCTTCTGGCTTTGGCCACCCAGTCATCCGGTGAGGTTGACGGGGTACGTCCGAACGGCCTGGAAGATACACCGATGTTCCGCATTCACGTCAACGCCAAAAAGGCTGAAGCTATGGGCGTTGCGTTATCAGATATTAATCAGACCATCTCCACCGCGTTTGGTAGTCGCTATGTTAATGATTTCCTGAACCAGGGGCGCGTAAAAAAAGTGTATGTCCAGGCCGATACGCCGTTCCGTATGTTGCCGGACAATATCAACCACTGGTACGTACGTAACGCCTCCGGCGCAATGACGCCGCTTTCCGCCTACTCATCCACCGAGTGGACCTACGGTTCTCCTCGCCTTGAACGCTACAACGGTCAACCCGCAATGGAAATTCTGGGCCAGCCGGTTGAAGGGAAAAGCAGTGGTGATGCGATGAAATTTATGGCATCGCTGATTAATAAACTGCCCGCAGGCGTCGGCTATGCCTGGACCGGTCTGTCTTATCAGGAGGCGCTATCCACAAACCAGGCACCAATGCTGTACGGCATTTCGCTGATCGTCGTGTTTCTGGCGCTGGCGGCACTGTATGAAAGCTGGTCGATCCCGTTCTCGGTGATGCTGGTTGTGCCAATCGGGGTGGTCGGCGCTTTACTGGCTACCGATCTGCGCGGCCTGAGCAATGATGTTTATTTCCAGGTAGGCCTGCTCACCACCATGGGGCTGTCGGCTAAAAACGCCATTCTGATCGTCGAGTTTGCCGTCGAGATTATGCAGAAAGAAGGGAAAACGCCGCTTGAAGCTGCAGTGGAAGCCGCGCAAATGCGCTTACGTCCAATTCTGATGACCTCACTGGCCTTCATCCTGGGGGTTATTCCGCTGGCAATAAGCAACGGCGCGGGCTCTGGTGCGCAAAATGCCGTCGGTACGGGGGTTATCGGAGGGATGCTGGCCGCGACGGTACTGGCAATCTATTTTGTTCCAGTGTTCTTTGTCCTCGTTGAAAATACGTTAGCGCGATTTAAAGCTCGACGCTGATCCCCTGCCCTATCCCTGGGTTTAGATTATTAAATCCCAGGGATAGGGCTTCGTTTGTCAGGTCTACGGTTATTAGCGGGCACGGCTATCCAGAGAATTTCTCGTGGATAGCAGGGTAAGCATTACGCGGATTTTTTGTAGGGAACGACTGGGGTAGGTACAGAGGTTGTCAGTTCTAACGAATGCCAGGCTATCAAAACGGTTAATCAATAGTGCAGACCGGAACCTTTCAGATTTACAGCCAGTTCACCCAGTTTTGTATTCGGATGCTGATGGCACATTTTAACCATTTTCGGTACAGCTTCCGTTTCCACCTCATGCAGGGGAACATAATCATCGCCTTTAAAGTCCGAATTTTTATTAACAATCACAAAGGCAATTGCCGTCTTGTATTGCTGACTCATATCAACAAATTCTTTACAGGTCATATCTTGTGGCGCAGCTTCCGTTGCCTGAGTAGCCAAAGCACGGGTCATTGGCGCCATAATAGAGGTCACAAGAATAGCTGCAGAAACCATCATCTTAATATTCACTATGCGCTCCAGAAGTAGCATTAATTTTTATCGGCGAGCTTATCAGTTTTAACCAGCGTCGCATTTCTACGCAGACTGATAAAAGCTAAAGAACTAAAGATCATCTCGACACCAATAAAGATTGAGGTAAATACATACGATCTGTCGGGATCCATATTCAGCCATACGCCGGCAATAAGCAGGTCAAAAATACCAATAAAAATGTTCCATCCATAACCCGGACTGCGGAACAGTTTGACCCCAGAGGCGATACGAAAAATCCCCCCCAGAATAAACAGGCAGCAAAATACCATTGCCAATGAATTCATGCCTATCACAGGATTCACGAGGAAACAGTAACCCAGCAGTAACCACGCGATAGCAAAAAAGGCATAGGTAAATTTGGCTTTCAATTGCTTTTTACCTGAGCTAAACAGGCTATAAATAGAATAGAAACCACATACCAGGAACATAAAGCCGGTTGCATAGCTTAAATAAACACCTGCAGCAATCGGATAAATTAAGCAGCAGATGCCGCAAATCAACATCAGCACCGCCATAATCGTCGCGTGCTTTTTATAATGAACGAGTGTTTTTTCATTAAACGCTCTCAGGCTACGCTGATTAAAAACAAACATACATCCTCCGTTATACATAAACGCAATGTAACCTGTTGACACAAGAATTATTACTCACTCAACATATGTTACTTACAGTGGAATGATAAGACTTCCGCTAAGGAAGCGTATATAAGAACAAGAGAATGTCGCTATACGTATATTCCTACACATGTCAGACATCTGACACGTGTAGGATTAAACGGTCATTATTCTGTCCCGGCTCTGATTTCGCTCTTTAATATTATTTAATATGCTTATTGCGTTTGGTGACATATACCAAATTTATTCAGGAGAAAGTAATGAAAAAGATTATTCTTGCGGGTGTGCTTGCAACCATGATGGGTTCAGCACCAGTGATGGCTGCTACTGCTACCACAACCACTGCGGCGCAAGCTGCTACCGCAAATGTACAAAAAGAAGCTGCCGATGTTATGCAGGTCGCAGTGCAAGGCGCAAATGCGATGCGTGATATTCAGCTTGCTCGTCTGGCCCTGTTTCATGGACAGCCTGACAGCGCTAAAAAATTAACCGATGACGCCGCTTCCCTGCTGGCAGGCGACAGCAAAGATTGGGCGAAATTTGTAAAAGCTGCGCCTAAAGCCAAGATGATTGACGATCAGTACGTGGTTATTAACGCTACGATCGCGCTGTCAGAAGACTATATTGCTACTCCGGCCAAAGAGTCTGCTATCAAAACAGCTAATGGCAAAATGGCCAAAGGCGACTGGAAAGGTGCAGTGGATACCCTGCAACTGGCTGGTATCAGCGTGCTTCAGACCCAATACCTGATGCCTCTGAATCAGACTCGTAAAGCCGTTGCCAGCGCGCAAAAACTGCTGTCTTCCGGTAAATACTATGAAGCAAACCTTGTGTTAAAAGGTGCTGAAGATGGCATTGTGGTCGATAGCGAGATGATCGGCGCAGGCCAGTAGTACTCAGCACTACGGAGTGTTGAACCAGGACTTTCTCTCCTGATCGGGCAGCTACGGCTACCCGATCAGGGGGATTAATGGCTAATCAGACTGTCTATCTCAATCTCAATTTCCCGCATAACAGCAATAATCTTCTGCAATGCCTCCTGGCGTACTGCCAGAGGAAGATCGTCATGTCGTCTGGATTCGAAAGGTTCGCACAGGTTTTGTAGCGCAGTGATGCCCAGAATTTGCGCCGAGCCATGCAACCGGTGAAGAGCGCGCAAAAACAGCTGAGGTTCATCTTGCAGAACGGCCTTCTCAGCCGCTTGTATATCATTCAGCGTTGCCTCGCGAAATGTCTCAAGGATCTCGTTCATTAGTGCGCGATCGCCGCCGGTATTTTCCGTCAACACATTGAATTTCAAATGCCGGATTGTACAAGGAGACGCATAACCAGTTTCGATTTTACTCAATTCATGGGTCAGTGTCTGAATCGACACAGGTTTGAACAGGCACAAATTCATACCATTTTGCAGGCATCGATCGCGTGACTGTGGAAGTGCGCTGGCCGTCAGTCCCCATATTTGTAAATTCGGCTGTTGACGACGTAGCGAAGCCGCGAGATCAAACCCGTCTTTTTTCGGCATGTTTACATCGGTTATCAGCAGATCGTACGATTTCTTCGCCAGTTTGGCTTCTGCTTCCTCCCCATCACACGCTTCATCCACGCTGTAGCCAATGGCATTCAACTGTCGCTTGAGCAGCAGGCGATTGGTTGGGTTGTCGTCTGCAATCAAAATAGACAGACACGGCAGCGGTAACAGAGTTCCAGGCGCATCGCCATCCGGTACAATCGACTGTCGAGCCGTTTCAACCGGCAGCGTTATGGTAAACGTGGTTCCTTGCAACGGGACGCTCATCAATTCCAGCGTCCCACCCATCAGCGTCACCAGTTCTTTACAGATAAATAACCCCAGACCGGAACCGGTTTGTTGACGCCCGCAGCGCCCCTGAGCGTAACGATGAAATAATCCCGCCTGCTCCTCTTCACTAATCCCGCAACCGGTGTCGCTAATGGCGATGGTCAGGGTACCGTGATTCTCCCCGTCAGGCGTCAAACGGGCCGTCACATGAATACTGCCCTGCTCGGTAAACTTCAACGCATTGCCCACCAGGTTGGTGAGAATTTGCCGCAAAGCCTGCTGATCGACAAATACCCGTTCGTTTGCCGGCAACTGGCTAACGCAAGCCAGCGTAATACCTTTCTGTCTGGCTAAAGCATCGAAAGAGTGGCACTGCAATTCAATGAGCTGCGAGAGATCCGTCCATTGAGGAACAACCTGGTATTTACCAGACTCTATCTTATCCACATCCAGAATCTTACCGATTAGCCCAAGCAATGACTGGGCCGTCGCCCCGGTAAGGGCAATCGCCTCTTTTCGCTGTGCCGGGCTGAGTTCTGAACTCGACAGTAATTCCACAAAGCCAACAATCGAACTTACCGGGGTACGTAATTCATGGCTCATACTTGCCAGAAAGCGACTTTTGGCCTTGGTTGCTTCAATCGCTTTATTCTTTTCGTTTTCCAGTTCTTGAGATAATGCTTCTTTGAGATGAAGCTGCTCTTCCAGTAGCCGCTGCGATTGTTTCCTTTTATTTACCTCACGGGAGAGTGAGATCCCCCAGATTAGGCTGATCGCTATCAGCAGCAGGGCGAATACCCCCAGTTGATAGAACTGTTTGCTATATCGACTCCAGAAATCGACCTGCGTATTGGAAATTTTCGACCACCTCTCTGTCATCTGCAAAATTTCACGTGGCGGTATGGCCTGCAGCGCTTTATCCATAACAGACTTCAACATCGGCTCGCGGGGAGAGATTGCAAAACTTACCGACGCACCAGGCATATCTGGAAGTCTAAAAAAGTGCATATTTTTCTGGTAGTAATGATCGACCATAAATCTTGCCGACAATTCGGTAGCGATTGCCGCATCAACGCTGCCCTCCTTGACCATGGCCATCGCAACGCTGCCAGTATCCGCATTCACCCAGGTGGCCTGCGGATAGCGTTGCTTCAGCTCGCTTTCCAGCACATGCCCGGCAGGCAAAGCAATGCGTATCGGCTTCTCCAGTAGCGAGTCGGCGGTTTCCTCACGGGAAGTGATCATCACAAATGCCACATTCATCAGCGGATCGCTAAAGGCCGAATTGCTCGGGTTTTGATGAGTTAGCGTGATAGTGGGATACATATCCCACTGTTCGCCGCTTATTTGCTTTGTCTGCTCACTTTTGGAGCTAGCTAAAATGGGTTCAAAATCGAGCCCCGTTTGCAGATGAATAATATTCAGCAAATCACCAACAATACCGCGTAACTCACCACTGCGATCGACCAGCGTATAGGGCGAGTAATCTGGGTTGATTAAAATGCGGATAACATGCTTTTTCTTCAACCACGCTTTTTCCTGATCGGTGAAAGGAATAGGCGCATTCAGATAGGCAAGGTTGCCGCGGTTCAGCCAGTTCTGCATGACTTGCATATGAATTTCATTACTGATTGACGTAATGAAACCATCAAGAATATTTCTTAATACAGGCTGATCTTCGTTAACGACAAAATAATTATATTGTTCTTGCTTATCAAAGTAGTGCGTAATAACCAGTGATTGTGAGAAGTATCGAGAGATACAATGACTGCTGGTGATATTGTTACCAATATAATATTGGTTATCGCCATTCACTACCGACGCCATAGCCTGATACTCGTCGTCATAAAATGAGACTTTAGCCTCAGGAAAAGCCCCCTGGATAACATCGAGAAAAGGGCAATCCCGCACACACGCGACGCTAACCTGATGGTTCGTGGTCAGCGGCAGCAGAGTGTTTTTTAGCGATGTTACAAGCGTCGGCCATGTGGTCAGCAATGCCGAAGTGCGCAACAGATTTCCGCCAACATCCTGGCGTCGTGACAGTTGGGTTATCAGCGTATCAACATCGTTATTGGCGAGCGCGGCCTGCGCCTCTTGCTCATTATCATACTGCTTTATAATGATTTTTAGATTGAGGTTCTTTTGCATTAACGCAAGGTAATCCGCGTTGACGCCCCGATAATATTCACCGCTATTTTGATAAACAATGGGGGAGACTTCCGGTAACCAGGTGCCAACAACCAAGGTTTTTTTATGCGCTAACCAGTTTGTTTCTTCCCTGTTCAAGCCGATATTTTGCACTGAGGTATTATAGTTACTTTTTAGCTCAACTTGCCGAGCTGAGCTTACACCCGTAGACAACCCGATGGTAAAGATGACCATCAAAAAAATAAAAAAGCGTTCCAGCATTACTCTATCCTATTTTATTTCTCTGCGCATAATCATAAATTTCCATTAATGATGAACAATCTAATTTTTCCATCAACCGGCTTTTATAGGTACTTACCGTTTTATTACTGATATTCATTTTGCTGGCAATTGTGCTGTAATCCATGCCATTAAGGATATAACGCAATACTCTCATTTCCTGGTTCGACAACGTATCAAGCTTATCCTGCTCGCTGACGGATGAACCAGTAAAATGCTCAAGGGAAAAGGGAAAATAGCTATAGCCATTTTTTGCTGCTTCGATTGCGGCAAGAATATTATTCATACCTTCTTTTTTACTCACAAATCCGTTGGCACCGTATTCGGCGCTACGTTTGCCGTAAAAAAATTCATTTTTGGCTGAAATGATAATGATTACACCAGCATAGTGCCGCTTTCTCAGCTGCTCCAGCACTTCGATGCCACTGATACCCGGAATATCCACATCGATAATCAACAGCTCCGGTTTGGTTTTTTCAACGGTTTGAACCACTTGATCCCCACTGTCGAGTTCGGTGGTCACAGCGATACCATTGGTATCGAGTAAGTTGCGGATGGCAATGCGAGCCAATGGGTGATCGTCAACGATTATCGCGTTCATTGCGTATAAGAATCCCGATAAATAAAGAGAGGCGATGGCTATAGAGCAGATGAGTCTTCAATATTATGTTTTATAAACGCAAGACTTTAAGAGGAAAATTCTAGCATAGCCACGCGTATATTTTATTATTTTTTCATAATTCGAATGAATAAATCATAAAAATAACATTTTGATTTACAAAAATTAAACTTTGAACCTTTGTGAATATCAAATCATTAACACAACGTAAAGGAAAATTCCTACACATGTAGGACAGGCCTTTCATTTATTAGGGTTCATTCTTAACAAAGTTATTAATATCAATAGCGTAGTAATCATTAGAACCGTAAAAATACGGAAAATGCCCCTCATCTGACGAACATTCCGTTAGGGTGGCATGGTGGAAAGCCGCCATCAAATAGCCGCTTACGTTGAACATTCCCATGCATATTTCTATGCCAGCAACTTTACATTACAAACAAATATTATTTTTCAATACGTTGCCTACGACCGTTTTTTGTTAATTTTATTTCTATATGAAATTATCCTACACTTGTCTTTATGCTTAAATAAAGCAGAAACAGCGCATTTTCAAATTTCCAGGTTACATCGATGCGCTGCTAAAAAAATAAGATAGCGCATTTTTTCATACTTTCGGGTGATAACAATTTTACTAACCTGAATTTTGGAGAAACTGTAAACACAGAGGGATCGTACACTGGCACAACCTGGCGGGAAGAAAAACCGGCCAACGTTAAAAGCACCACTTTCACATTCTAAGGAGAAAAATAGGTTACCAGAACAGCAACTTACGTTTCGCTTCTGGTAGTAAGCAAAGCAATTGATTGATGGCGTATAGCAAAATGAATCAAATACGAGAATCATTAAACAATGTTGTATTCCCTGACACAATGCCTGACGCATGGCCTTATCAATCCTGGTGTTCACCTGAAGATATTGATACCGATATTACATGGTACTCATTTACTGAGCTGGATTTGATGATCGAAGCATGGCTGGGTAAAGACTCACTCATCCCGGTGAACAAAACCGTATGGGGTTTTGTTAACGAAAATGAACCATTAATCCAGATAGTTATCCACGAAGATATTGCATATATTGCAATTAATCACAGATTCTATTCATGGGTAATTATTGTTGCGGGAGCATACAACTTAAACATCAGTCTCGATCTTGCCTCCATATTTAAACACACAGCCTTAGCCGATACAGCACTATGCATTATAGCCAATCGCGTTGACATACATTCAGTAGAGGTTTCTCTTAACACCGCCCGATCTTTTATGAACTTTGTTTTCTTTCATGAATTGGTTCATTTGATGTGTTACCAACATCAATACATCAAGATGAATGGCAACCAACTTCCGTATATCAGGACCATGGAGTTTATTGCCGACTTTTTAGCGTACGAACATTCACTCATGCCTGTAACATACGAATATACCGTACAAAAAGACAACTGGGATCTGCAGATGAGCACCGCTCGATGCCTTGGCTTTGTCATCGCGTCCTATTTCATCATTAAGACGAAACAGATCAACAATTTAAATATATATCCATCCATAAATGAAAGAACCACCTTGTTGCTGAGTTATATATTATCGCCATCTTTAACGCGGAGTGAACGGGAGGGATTACTGCTAAAATATGAAGCCAGTGGAATAATGGATGCTTATATCCGGCGAGGAAAGTTAGGATTTAATATTGGCAATAATGATTCCCTCATCTCGACTGACTATTCTGCATGTCGTTGTAATTGCAGCAAATGCAGTGCATTCGCCAACGAGATATGTAACAAGGCCAAACCATTGAACAGCGAAGTATTAAACCATATGAGCATTTATACAGAATGCTTCCCTAAAAATAAGGTTTTTTACCCCTTTCCTGTTATAGATAAAAGAGATAACAAAACATCTCATTTTTGTAGTTTACAAAATCCTATACTGTTTTCCTTAGAGAAAACGATTAAAAGATCCTCTGCATTTCTTTCCAACCGATTCCTGAGTTTCCACTAAGAGCCTAATGGGATAGGCTCTAAATCACTTATTTCCGTCATCCTTAATGTGGCTCTGGAACAGCAGAGCCACAAGAGAGAGAAACATTAATCAGGCTTTACTGGGCAACGCCCCCACTGCGTGCGAACTTTTGACTGTCAGCGTAACGACAGCTGAGCACAACAGTGCAGCAATCATAAAGATAAAGGCGCTGTTATAGCTTCCGCCGCTGCTTTGGATAAGCCAGCCGATGATCGGCGCTGATACAACCCCTGCCATCTGGCCACCAAAGTTAACAATACCGGATGCCCGCCCCATGATGTTGCTCGGGATCGTATCCATCAGAATGCCCCAGAACGTCGCCATGGCAAAGAACATGAACAGGGCTGAGACACACTGATAAACCACCGCCATATCTGCACTGCTCACGCTGAAAGTCAGATACAGGAATCCCGCGGCAATAACAGAGGTTACAACATACAGCGTTTTACGCTGGGGTTTGAATTTGTCTGAGCAATAACCGCCTAATAATGTTCCGCCTGCCCCGAACAGGAAAGGTATGGCCGCCATGACACCGGTCTTTGCCAGAGAAAATTCTCGTACGGTAATCAGGTAGCTTGGCAGCCAGGTTGAAAAACCCCAGAAGGTGATATCAAACAAAAACCAGATGCTGGCCATTTGCCAGAGCACCGGCATTTTGAGTACGTCTTTAAACGCGATAGCACTGGTGTTTTGCAGGCTCCCCTGATCGTCAGCAGCCAGCTCAGCCAGGTCTTGCTGCGTAATGGCAGGGTGATCTTTCGGGTTGTCACGCGTAAATAAGTAGATACCTGCCGCGATAAACAGACCGGGAATACCCAGCACGATAAAAACCATGTGCCAGCCAAATGCCCCGATGATGCTTGCCGCCACAACTACCGCCAGCGCTGGGCCTAAGGTGTTCACCGTTGACTGAATCGCCGTGGCGCGGCCACGCTCTTTCGACGGGAAATAGGTTGATATCATCTTCCATGAGGCCGACGGGAAACATCCCTCACCGATACCAAAGAAGAACCGTACTGCTAACATCAGCGGCAGCGTCAGCACAGCGCCGGTTAAGCTGGTGAACACAGACCACCATGCAATACCAATGGCCATGATTTTGCGCGAGCCAAACTTATCTGCCAGTAATCCACCGGGAATTTGAAACGCGGCATAACCAATAAAAAAGGCGCTAATAATTAAACCTTGTTGAGTCGTATCAAGATTTAAATCTTTACCAATATAAGGGAGCGAAACGCTCATCACCATTCTGTCGAGAAAAGAGAGCAGCCACGCCAGCCAGATCAGGGTCAGGACGGTATATCTTGCTTTCCAGGTCTTGGGTTTACCTGAAGGTAAAGACGTTTGTAGGTTCATTGTGATGTCCTTAGGGTGTAGTGATCTACCGCGGCCATAAATAGTCGCGATAGATCCATGCGTGTTTAGCGTTATTTATTAATATTGTTTTCTAATAACCGTACCGCTACAGGCATAACTTTCCGTGCCATTGATTAAGGCAATACGCCCATTAACCATGACAATTTCAATCCCTTCCGGGTACTGATTGGGTTCCACAAAAGTGCCTTTATCCGTAATTGTGTTCGGATCGAACATCACAATATCCGCTGCATAACCTACCTTCAGCAGTCCGCGATCCTGTAAACCCAATACTTCAGCAGGTTTTCCCGTCATCTTGCGGATTGCCGCTTCCCAGCTCAGACATCCCTCTTCACGGACATATTTACCGAGTACGCGAGGGAATGCGCCAAACACGCGCGGGTGCGGTTTGCCTGCCCCCATTAAGCCGTCTGTACAGACGTTTTGCTCAGGTCGACAGAGAAACTTAATCACGTGCTCTTCGGTACCGTAGAAGTCGACCATCCCCACGGCGTTTTCCTCTTCAAAGAGCAGATCGAAGGTGGCGTTATACGGATCTTTTCCGCGCAGCTCGCCCAACTGAACGAGGTTCAAACCGACAGCATCCTGATTTTTTGCCGTTTTCACGCTGGTGACAAAAATCTGGTCCAAGCCGGCAAAATCGATAAAGTTATCCCAGCCAGGAATCCCCTGCTGAATATCGTCAATCATTTTGGCGCGCAGTTCGGGCGAGGCGAGACGCTCAAGTAATTTGTCCGTACCACCGGAGTGAACCCACGGCGGCAGGATCACGCCAAGCATCGTACTGCCCGCCACATACGGATACTGGTCGAAAGAGATACGAATTCCCTCTTCCTGCGCCTGTTCCAGCATGCCCAGCATCTGGTCGATCAGCCCCCAGTTTTTCTTGCCGCAAACCTTCATATGCGAAATATGCAGCCAGACGCCGGTGGCTTTGGCGATATCAATCAGTTCCTGGGTTGAGTTGATAATATCGTCAGCTTCGCTGCGCTGATGCACCACAAAGATCCCGTCATATTTCGCTGTGACCTTACACAGTTCAATCATTTCGGCCGTATCACCAAAGGCGCAAGGCATATAGATAAGTCCGGTGGAAAGCCCAAATGCCCCGGCTTTTAGCTCCCGCTCAAGGACTTCACACATCTTCGCCACGTCTTCACGGGTTGAAGGACGCCCATCCAGGCCCATCGCTTCCATGCGCACGTTGCCATGAGGAACTAAATACGCGAGGTTTGTCGCCGGATGACGCGATGCCAGCAGATTGAGATAACCGTCTGTATTTTTGTATTTCCAGTCAATTTTGTCGGTGTCACCATCCAGTCCGGCGATATTTTTACGCCAGGCTGGAATATATTCTTCAGGTAGCGGCGCTAAGGCGACGCCATCCTGACCCAATAGCTCGGTAGTAATACCCTGACGAATTTTTGCCGATAGCGCGGGGTTAATAATGGCCGACAGGTCAGAGTGCGTATGGGTATCAATAAAGCCAGGGCAAATAATTTTTCCTGTTGCATCAATTACCTGTTCATTGATGCCAACCTCAATTTGACCGATTTCGACAATACGTCCTTCATCAACCATCACATCGGCAATTCTGCCTTCACTGCCCGTCCCATCGATTACATTTCCGTTTTTGAAAATGGTTTTCATCGTTATTCTCCATGGCGGTGCTGCTGAGCGACACCGCCTGTAAGGTAAGAGGTGGTTATCTTTATTTTTATTGGCGATAGAGTGTCTGGATGATGCTGTAATAGCCGCTGGCCGAGCCGGTTAACTGATCGATCTCGATATACTCATCAATGGTGTGTGCCAGGTTTTCTCGTGAAGGACCGAAGCCGATGGTTTTGATTCCCGCTTCGCCCGCATAGTGGCTGCCGTTGGTACAAAATGAGTACTGCGTAATGGTTGGATTAAAGCCAGCCTCACGAATGCCCGCCAACGCTGCCTGCACGAATTCGTCGGACTCGTCGTACACCCAGCCAGGGAAGAAACGCTCTCCCTCAATCGTGGCGCCGGTATAGCAAGACTCCTGACCCACCGCGTAGGACACTCGGGCCTTAAACTGCGGATCCTGAGCAATAAGTTCAGCAAGCGCATTTTCCAGCGGAGCAATCACGCTTTCTTTGGTTTCACCCACCAGCAAACGGCGATCGTAGGTTGCGCGACAGTAATCCGGTACCACCGAGGCTCCCGGGTACGGCGAAGATTTAATGTCGGTCAGTTCCAGAATACCAGGCCCCAGAACCGGATGCGTCGGCGGCGTGATCGTGCGAATTTTGTCGATCAATTGCGCCATTTTGTACACTGCGTTAATCCCCGCCTGTGGGTTAGCGGAGTGTGCGGGCTTACCAAAGGTTTCGACCACAATCTCAGCACGGCCACGCTGACCAATTTTCAGGTTTAACTCGGAAGCTTCACCAATGATCACGTAGTCTGGCTTATAGCGCTCGCTGACCAGGCGGGCAGCAATACCTTCAAAACACTCTTCGTGCACAATGCACGCAACGTAGATTTTCCCGGCAAAATTTCGCTGATTGTCTTGACCGAAAAAGCCCACGGCGGAGATCATCGCCGCCACGGCGCCTTTCATGTCAGTTGTGCCGCGACCATAAATTTTGCCATCTTCAATATCGCCGCCGTATGGGTTGCGGGACCACTTCTCTTCAGTCACCGGCACGGTATCGATATGTCCATCGAGAACCAGCGTTTTCCCCGGCTGGTTGCCGACAATGCCGCCAACAATGTTGCCGTACTTATCAACGTGGATGTCATCGAATTGGTAATGCTGCATCATTGTTTTTATGGCATTAACCACTTCCCCTTCCTGACCGGAATAACTTTTTTGTTGGATCAGTGCCTGACAGTTTTTAATGACTTCTTCAATGCGGTTTGCAGATAACATGGGTTTCTCCGTTATATCTCTCAATCAGGGAATTATTTGTTGATGCCCGGGTACTGACCGCCCCAGACAATATCCAGATATTGTTGCGGGTCGGTATCCCCTTCGGTGCTGACTAACAGCACACGAGAGTGCGCATCCAGCCCCAGTTGCTCACGCGTTTGCGCCAGTTCAGGCGAGGTCATCAGCAGCGCCAGCAGACCGGTAGTAACCGCACCTGATTCCCCCGAAATAATCTGTGGATCGCCTGCCAACGGGTTGCCCAACATGCGCATGCCCAACGCTGCAACTTCATCAGGACAGGAGGCAAATGCGTTGGCATAATCGCGCAGCAGTTTCCAGCCGATACTGTTCGCCTCACCGCAGGCGAGACCGGCCATCACGGTTTGTAAATCACCTCCCACCGCAATGGCATCTCCCTCTTTCGAACGGGCTGAGCGGTAGAGGCAATCGGCAATTAACGCTTCGGCGACGATCACTTTCGGGCGATTCTCCCCCCAGGCTGCCGTCACCATTCCCTGAACCATTCCGGCAAACGACCCGACGCCTGCCTGCACAAAAATGTGCGTCGGCGCAACCTGATGCAGCTGATCTATCGCCTCCAGCATCAGCGTGCCGTAGCCCTGCATAATCCACTGCGGGATCTTTTCGTATCCTTCCCAAGCGGTATCCTGCACCACAATCCAGCCGTACTTTTCGGCCTGCTCTGCGGTCATACGAACCGCATCGTCATAGTTCATATCGACGATCTCAGCGGTAGCGCCTTCGTTACGGATAGAGGTCAGACGTTGCTGCGAAGAACCCTTCGGCATATACACCACGGCGTTTTGCTTCAGTTGGCGCGCCATCCATGCCACGCCGCGACCGTGGTTGCCATCAGTAGTGGTGGCAAACGTGACGGTTTGCAGATCGTGGCGTACCTCTTCACTGGTCATCACGTCAAACGGCAGTTCGCTGATATCCTTACCAACTAATTCAGCGATATGGCACGCCATCGCATAGGAGCCACCCAGCGCTTTAAAGGCTTTCAGGCCAAAACGCTGAGATTCATCTTTGAGGTAGATATTTTTTACGCCCAGTTTTTGTGAAAGCGCCGGTAGCGTATACAGCGGCGTCGGCGCGTAGCCCGGAATAGACCGATGAAAATTCAACGCTTTTACCAGTTCCTGGCGGCTAAACGGTGCCAACGGCGCATTCGGATGTTCGGTAAACGGTGTCTGGTTAATAAAAAATGATAAGTTTTCCTGCATCATAAAACCTCATTGTCCTGGTATTTCATTCCCTGTAATTGGTGCAATACAGAGATATTTCCGTTATCGGTATTGGCAATAGAGCAAAATGCTTACCAGCTTTTTATAAATTTAGTAAATTCTTAAAAGCATTTTAATAAAGGCTTTGATTTCAATGAATTAAATAGAATTAAAAATTGACACCAAAAAATATCACTGCGTCAGTTTATCGCCTCATTTTGATAAATTCTCATTATTGATAAATAGTGTGATCGCTGAAGATAAAATAAGAAAAACATCCAAAAACAGCGTGATAGATTGATTTTTCGCAAATCATTTTTGCATTGCTTCGCCTATTTATCATTTTCCTTGAGAAATGCGCACACTGCCGGAGAAGTACCATGATTTCAGTACTCAGCAATATTCAGGATGATATATGCAATTATGCCGACGCTATTTCTGGCATAACGGGCACGGACGTTGAAATCATTGATGAATCTTTAATGCGCATCGCGGGTACCGGGAAATACCGGCATATGCTCAATGAGAACGTGGCCAAAAATGGCTACATCTATCGTCACGTATTGCAGGTGCGAGAAACGGTACTGATCAAAAATCCCGGCGAGCATCCGCTGTGTCAGTTATGTGAAAAACACCACTACTGTTCTGAAATGCTGGATTTGAACGCACCAATTTTTCTCAATAATCGCGTGATTGGCGTGATCGGGATTATTTGCTCAACCCAGGCACAGCGTGACACGTTACTGAGCCAGATTGATAAATTTATCACCTTTATTGAGCAAATCGCCGTAATGATCTCCAGTAAGGTCTTTGAATGCCTGGAGCGTTTACGCGCGCAGGAAACGCTTGGCGCATTTCGGCGTCTGATCGATGCTATGGACCGCGGCGTGGTGGCGATTGATGGCAAGGGGCTTATCTGGCATGCCAATCATTCAGCCGATCGCATCCTCAACCGTGAGGTTCAGGGATTACCACTGACCATTGAAACAACCGGGGATAGCCTGTATGGCGATGAAGAAGCGTGGCTGACGCTTGAAGGTCAGAAACATCATGTACTGTGCAAACAAATTTCGCTCTCCTCGCAGGATAACGATCGCTTAACCATGGTTATCTTTCGTGATGCCCACGACTACCTGAGTAACCTTACTCCATCCCCTTATGAGTCCGACATGCAGGTGCGACTGATTGGTCACTCTCCCTCAATGGAGCAACTCAGAAGCACCATCGGTAAAATCGCCAACAGTTACGCCAGCGTGCTCATCACCGGGGAAAGTGGCTCGGGGAAAGAGGTCGTGGCTTTTGCCATTCACCAAAGCAGTCCACGTAAAACCGCGCCTTTCGTGACAATCAACTGCGCGGCTATCCCCGAACAACTGCTGGAAAGCGAACTGTTTGGTTATGTTCGCGGCGCATTCAGCGGGGCCGATCCCAAAGGACGAATGGGAAAATTTGAACTGGCCAACGGCGGCAGTCTGTTTCTGGATGAAATTGGCGATATGCCGTTGCACCTGCAGGCCAAGCTGCTCAGGGTCTTGCAGGAAAAGGCGATCACCCGCGTTGGCTCAAATAACACCATCAATATTGATGTGCGTATTATTGCCGCGACCAACAAAAACATTAATGCGATGGTGGAGAATAATCAGTTTCGCGAAGATCTTTTCTATCGCCTGAACGTGGTCCCACTGGTACTTCCTTCCCTGCGTGAACGCCGGGCTGATATCGCGGTCCTCGCACAGTATTTTGCCGATGAGTTCTCGGTCAGTTACCAGCGACCACCGCAAAAACTGCCTGATGACGTTATTAACCGCCTTTATGCCTGGCACTGGCCGGGCAACATTCGTGAATTACGCAACGTGATCGAATACATTTTTGTGATGCGCGGAGAAGCCGCCGGGATCAACGCCAGCCATCTTCCCCCCTACCTGCTCACCGCCGCTGACGGTAGAAAAACGACGATGGCCGCGCAACCCCGTCAGCTTGCCAGCAAAGGAAAACAGGCGGAAAGGGAAGCTATCGAAAACGTCATCCAGCGATTCGGCTCAAGCGTTGAGGGAAAAAAACAAGCCGCGACAGAACTGGGGATCAGCATTGCCACGCTCTATAGAAAAATAAAACTGTACGGTTTGTGAGCCTCCCCCTCTTAACGATAAAGTCCGCATGATGCAAGCTACTGGTCATCAATGCCTGATGGCGCTTCGCTTATCAGGCCTACGGCTTACAGGCTTTAGTAGGCCCAGATAAGGTACCCGCGCCGCATCCGTCAGGTACTGCAAAGTCCCTTATGATTGAGCGCTTTTAAGATTAAAGCTCACCATTCCCGATATCTCAGATCGGCAAGCGACAGGCACAGGATCTGAGTTTTTGGGAATAACTTCGCGAAAATGGAGAGAAAACGACGTTTTTTTTCGGTTAAGCTATGTTCATGCTTTGGCGTTACCCCATGGCCGGAATCACTATCCAGGAACCCAACCATAATGGCAAAAAGTACCCCGCAGCTGCCGCTCGACCCCCATATGTGTCGCAGCTATGAGAAAAAGTCGCGAAGTCCGCTGGCGCTCTATTCAGAGTATCAGCGTATGGATGTCGAACTGCGGGCGCCGCTGGCCATGACCTACAGCCACTGGCATGGCCAGGTTGAGGTGAACGTGCCATTTGATGGTGATGTGGAGTATCTTTTTAATGACGAAGTGGTGAAGAGCAAACAGGGTTTTATCACCTTGTTCTGGGCCTGTACTCCCCACCAACT
This sequence comes from Citrobacter sp. C13, assembly GCF_014596815.2. Taxonomy (NCBI): domain Bacteria; kingdom Pseudomonadati; phylum Pseudomonadota; class Gammaproteobacteria; order Enterobacterales; family Enterobacteriaceae; genus Citrobacter; species Citrobacter sp. C13. The sequence continues at coordinate 1,171,960 of NZ_CP115024.1, read as the reverse complement.
CACGGATGCCGGGCACTGTAAACAGATGGCCATCTTCAACTTACCGATGCATCTGTTTTTGTCCTGGCCGCTGGACAGGGAACTGATTAATCACGTGACCCACGGGATGGTGATTACTTCGTTGGCTTCACAGCAGCTAAGCGCGTTTGAAGTGCAGCGTTGGCAGAATGAACTCAATAGCGATAACGAACAAATTCGCCAGTTAGCCATTGATGAAATCGCGCTAATGCTCAAGCGCTTTAGCCTCGCTGGCTGGCGGCCGGTACTGGGTAACAAAACGTCGCGCACCCAGAAAAACAGTATTTCACGGCATTCACAGTTTTACGTCAGCCAGATGCTGGAGTTTATTGCCGCCAACTGCGACAAACAGCTTACGGTTGATGCTATTGCCGAACACGTTAAGCTCAATCCCAATTATGCGATGGGTATTTTTCATCGGGTGATGCAACTGACGATGAAACAGTATATTACCGCGATGCGCATTAACCATGTGCGGGCTTTACTCAGCGATACGGATAAAACAATTCTGGATATCGCTACAATTGCAGGTTTTCGCTCTAGCAGTCGATTTTACAGCTCGTTCCATAAATACGTCGGCATGCCGCCACAGCAGTATCGAAAATTGAGTCAACAACGCCGACATCATTCACCTTATGCCGAGGGGTAATTTATTCACCAAACGTTCTCTTACCTTACTACTAAAATATAAGCACCAGAATAGCAGGTCAAAAAAGATAATCTGCGGCAGTTAATAAAATAGGGTTCAGCCATGAACTCTGGCAACTATGTTGCTCAGACATGAGTGACCTGTAGCAGGTATTTATTTGACGTGTTCAACCATTAACGATTGGGATGGAATTATGGAATTAAATAACTGCACCGCCAACAACAGAAAGCCATTGTCTTTCTTTTGGTCAGTTTTACCCATGGTAGTCATGCTGGGCGGGATTAGTATCGGATATTTTATCTTCAATATTCGAGCTGAGCCCATGATCCTGATGGGAACGGCAACCGCCTCATTTATCGCCATCGCTCACGGCTATACATGGGAGGACATTCTACAATCTATTTGCAATAAAATATCTGAAGCGCTGCCGGTCATATTAATCGTCGCCAGTATCGGTTTCTTAATTGGCGCATGGATGGTGTCAGGCACTATTCCAATGATGATTTATTATGGTCTGAAGTGGATTAATCCGCAGTATTTCTATATTTCGGCATTTATGCTGGGAGCACTGATCTCAGTATGCACCGGTACCTCCTGGGGTTCTATCGGGACCGTTGGTATTGCCATGATTGGCGTAGCGATTGGTCTGAATGTCTCGCTGCCCATTGCCGCTGGTGCTATTGTTTCAGGCTGCTGGTTTGGTGATAAGCTCTCACCGGTTTCTGATTCAACCAACATGGCTGCACTGGCTGCCGGGGTAAACCTGTACTCGCATATCGGCCACCTGCTGTGGACTACCGGCCCGGGTTTTATTATTTGCTGCGTCGTTTACAGCTATATGGGCATGGGCATTGATGCCTCGTCCAGCGCGCCAGAAAACATTACCAACTTGATGAATTCTATTGGTCAGATTTATCACTTTAATATTCTGCTGCTACTCCCGCCGATCATCGTTTTATATGGCTCACTGTCAAAAAGACCGCCCATTCCGATGCTCTTTTTATCTACGATAGTCTCAATGATTTTGGCGTTAGTCTTTCAGCAATTCACGGCATCCTCTGTCGGCGAATCCGTTGTCAGTGGCTTTAAGCTCGCAATGCTTACCGGAGATAATCTGCCGACACTGTCTTCCGATGTTTCCCGCTTACTGGAGCGAGGCGGCGCTATTTCAATGTTTAGCAGCTTCGTTACCGTTTTCAGCGCCTTTAGCTTTGCCGGGGCAATGAGTGCGACAGGCTCTCTGCACACCGTGATAAACGCGCTGACAAAAGGCGTTAAATCCACATTCCGCCTGGTGGCTACCACGATTGTGACGACATTTACCATCTGTGCCTGCACGGCAAATGGGACCTTACCGTTGCTGCTGTGCGGTGATGCCTTTAAAGAGGAGTACAAAAAACGAGGTCTTGCGGCAAAAAACCTCTCACGAACCACTGAAGATGCCGGAACCGTTGTTGAACCGATTATCCCCTGGTCTGCCTCAGGCGTTTATTGCGCCACTATGCTGGGCGTTGCCACGCTTGATTACTTGCCCTGGGCAATCCTCTGTTACAGCGGCGTCATCTTTGCCCTACTGTGGGCGGCAACCGGTATTGGCATTGCTAAATATGAGCCCAATGAAGCCACTGAGAATATGGTTGAGCAAAAATCATAAACTACTAAATAGCTAAATCTTAGCTATCACCAGGGTAAATTAAATATATCCATTAGATATACATAAACATTCTTCGCTTTTGCGTTGCTTACACTATTTTCAGAGACTTCCAGGAGTCAACAATGTCTTTGTTTGATGATATTGTCACAAGGGATGTTAATTGTCGCAAATACGGGCAATTACAACAGATGTACGGTACCACCGATGTATTACCGCTGTGGATTGCAGATATGGATTTTGCGACACCAGAGCCAATCATGAGCACGCTGCGTTCGGTGGTATCGCAGCCTGTGCAAGGCTATAACTTGGATTATCCACAATGGAAAGAATCTGTTATTCATTGGTATGCACAACAGTATGATGCCGATATCAAGGCACACTGGTTACATTTTATTCCCGGTGTTATAAAAACTATCGTACTCTCTTTAATGGCGCTTACCCGTCCAGACGATAATATTTTAACCTGTACGCCAATCTATGATCCCTATCCTAATCTGGTAAACACCAGCGGCAGGAATTTGATTCAGACGCGCCTCATTGAGAAAAACGGGCACTATGAATTTGACTGGCATGATTTCAGCGAGAAACTCAAGCAGTGCAAAATGTTTTTGTTCCCTTCACCGCATAATCCAGGTGGAATGGTGTGGTCGCGGGAAACGTTGGAAAAAATAAGCCACTATTGCCAGCAGGCTGGCGTCATCATTCTGTCTGATGAAGTGCACAGTGATTTAACCCTGCCAGGAAAGCGCCATTTGCCGTTTTTTACTGTTGATGAAGCGCCAGATAGTCGGTCAATCGTGCTTACTTCCATCAGCAAGACCTTCAATACGGCGGCGATCCAGGGCGGAATCGCCATTATTAAGAATGATGAATTACGCCATCAGTTCTACCACTTTCTGGATAACTGCTACCTTGCAGAGACCCATTCATTGCAGCAGGCGGCCATTTACAGCGCCTTTACCCATTGCGCCGACTGGCACCAGAAATTATTGGCCTATCTGGCCGACAATGTAGCGTTTGTAAAAAGTGAAATCGAAAAGTACTGTCCCTTGATTTCCATTGTGTATGGCGGCGCGTCGTATCTTCTGTTTCTGAATGCGGAAAAAATGGATCTCAGCGATGAGCAGCTAAGCGCTTTTTTTGTGCATGACGCCAGGCTTGGCCTGTCACCTGGGGCGCAATATGGTCCCGGTGGAGAGGGGCACATGAGACTCAACGTTGGCTGCCCACGCCCGGTACTGGTAGAAGCGATGAACCGGCTAAAAGCGGCATACCAGAAATGGCAAAACGCATAGCGTACATCACACGATTTGCCCTGCCACGGTGGGCAAAATTATCCAAAGATGTTGCTGAACTGCTATAAAGTCTTTCCCTTCTGTCGGCTGGTGTTAAACTGGAAAGTGTGATCTTCATCATAACCTGCTTAAACAGAGACAAGAGACACTGCTATGCAACATATCATCGAGGGCTTCCTCAACTTCCAAAAAGAGATTTTCCCTCAACGCAAGGAACTCTTCCGCAGCCTGGCATCCAGCCAGAATCCTAAGGCACTTTTCATCTCCTGTTCCGATAGCCGCCTGGTACCAGAACTCGTTACTCAGCAAGATCCAGGACAGCTTTTCGTTATCCGCAACGCCGGTAATATCGTACCGTCATTTGGTCCGGAGCCGGGTGGTGTATCCGCAACCATCGAATACGCGGTTGTCGCACTTGGCGTAACGGATATCGTCATCTGCGGTCACTCCAATTGTGGCGCGATGAAAGCCATTGCCGATAGCCAGCCCCTGGATCCGATGCCCGCTGTCGCTCACTGGCTGCACTATGCCGATGCCGCGAAAGCCGTGGTCGATAAAAAAACCTGGGATAGCCCAATCGATAAAGTTAATGCCATGGTGGAAGAGAACGTTATCGCACAGCTTAACAACATTAAAACGCATCCTTGTGTCGCGGTTGGGCTGCGCAATAATGCGCTTCGTCTGCACGGTTGGGTGTATGACATCGAAAGCGGTGAAATCCGTACCCTGGATAAAAACAGCAAAACCTACGTTTCCCTTGCAGATAACCCGCAGGTGCATTTCGAGTAATTCCCCCACTGGAGCAAGGATGCTCTGGACATCTCCTCTCCCTATTTCTGTTAGTGGACAAAAAACGGGCTTGCGACTAGTTTTAAAGTAGGCACTGGTGTTCCACATCGGTTTTCGCACATTTATACAACATTGCGACAGGCTCATTCACTGAGTCGCAAACAGCTGTTCATACATGGTGCTGGCGATAAAAAGGATCAGGTGCAAATGCAAACAAAAATAAAAAGAATAATGGATAAGTTATTTTATCATGAGTCGTGGGACATCATGCTTATTAAGGATAATGGTACACACTCATTCCCCGACAACACTCTGGAGATATTAAGCAAATCCACTGCGCAGCAGTTAAAAAAGAAATATACATTTCAGGCCGATCCTTTTCTGATTGAAAAAGATGATAAACTGTATGTTTTCTATGAAGCTCTTAGCTTTCGCAACTCAAAAGGCACGCTACGATGTCGCGTTCTTGACCGTGAACTGGTCGAACTTGAAGATATTAGGCTTGAAGGCTTTGACGACTTACAGTGTCATTTGTCATTCCCTTATCTGATACATATCAACGATCAACTGTTCATGATCCCCGAGTCTTCAGAAAGAAAAGAGGTAATACTGTTTCAGTCAATTGAGTTCCCTGCACGCTGGAAGCAAGTTAAAGTTTTAATCTCTGATACCCAATTAACCGACAACGTATTTATCTCAATTAATGAAACCTGTTATCTGTTGTCCACCACGATGGATAACGAAATAATTATTCATTCAGCAGATCATATTTATGGACAATGGCAGCGGATTACCCCCTCATTGAAGGTGAGCAATCCCCATCATCGAGGTGCAGGTGCCTCCTATCAGGTCGAAAATAAAATGTACTTCCTTACACAGGAGTGCACGCCTGAAACTTATGGAAAATCAATCTATATCAAAGAATTAGTGACACTAAACGACACTAATTTTGCTGAAACTCTGATCGAACAAATCAATTCGTCGATCAACCACAGTGACGGCGTCCACACGCTGAACTTCTCAAATAACTATATTGTTTATGATACAAAAATAAACAAATTCAGCTTTTTATCTATACTTAAAAAAATTTCTTATAAATGCATGGTGAGGTATCGCAATTATTACCTTACCAAACGTTACCAATAACGCGTTCTCTATGGTACTGGCGTGAATCAATCCCCGTTTATCTGGAGTCTGTATGGCAATTCTTGTCACTGGTGGTGCAGGTTATATTGGTTCACATACTGTGTTAACGCTACTGGAAAGAGGCGATGATGTCGTAGTCATCGATAATCTGGCGAACGCCAGCAGAATCTCGCTGGACAGGGTCGCGGAACTCACCGGAAGAGAGCCCATTGTCTATATCGCCGATGTTCTCGACAGGCAGGCATTAAAAAACATTTTCGCCGACCATAACATCACCGATGTCATTCATTTTGCGGGACTCAAATCGGTTTCAGAGTCGATAAAAGAGCCCCTCGCCTACTATGAAAACAACGTTACCGGAACGCTGGTTTTACTGGATGAGATGCTGGCCGCTGGCGTTAATCGTTTCATTTTTAGCTCATCTGCCACGGTATATGGTAATCCAGAAAGCGTACCGCTGAGCGAGCAATCGCGCACGGGTGGTACCACTAATCCGTACGGCACGTCTAAGTTGATGGTCGAACAAATTCTGGCCGATTTCTCACGTGCACAACCCGATTTTCGCATTACCTGTCTGCGCTATTTCAACCCGGTTGGCGCCCATCCATCAGGTCGGATTGGTGAAGATCCTAACGGTATCCCTAATAACCTGGTTCCGTATATCTCCCAGGTCGCGATTGGTAAGCTGGAAACCGTGTCTGTGTACGGTAATGATTATCCAACCCCTGATGGTACCGGTGTGCGTGATTATATTCACGTCATGGATCTGGCGACCGGTCATTTAGCCGCGCTGGATTGCCAGAACAAAGGCGCGGCTTACAAAGTGATTAATCTCGGTACCGGTGTCGGTTATTCCGTAATTAATCTGATTGAGGCGTTTGAAAAAGCGGCGCAGACAAAAATAAACTATCAGTTTGTCGCCAGAAGACCCGGAGATATTGCCGAATGTTGGTCTGACCCATCGCTGGCATACAAAGAGCTAGGTTGGAAGGCCATCTACAACCTTGATGAAATGATGCGTGACACCTGGAACTGGCAAAAAAATAACCCGAATGGGTATCGAATTTAATGTTCTCAGCAGCGAGCCTGACCGTCAGGCTCGCTGCTGTGTCTGACTAGCGTACCGTTATTGTTGACACCCGGTACCAGCCGCTGCTCTGCTTCCCTTCATTGGCAAAGTTAATTCTCGCCGCACCCGACTTATCCAGCATCGCAACCTCAATCGCGTATTGCCCTTTCGCCAGTCGGCCTGGCATAGATAACGCATAACTGACCTGATACTTACCGGGGAGCCAGCGGCGAATATCCTCCGCGGAATTCCCCTGTGCCACCACCTTATTGGCGCTGTCTACGACCCGGAATGCCAGCATGTAAGGCAGATAAATCGGTGCGATACCCTCATTGTACCAGGTACTGTTTAATGTCAGCGTTTGTCCGCTGTCCCACACGGACTCATGACTCAGGGACGCAAGGCGAAATCGATAGCCCAATTTGGTCAGCGCATCGTCGACAATCGGTCGATAGTCGCTGGGTATCGTTCTCGATTTCAGGTTAATGGTACTGGCGTGCTGCTTGACCGCCCAGTCAAAAATCCCCTGCACTTCAGCACGTGTATAGTGAAAGGTGTTCTTCCAGTCCTGCATATACGAGCAGATCTCCAGACTCACCGGCGCACGTTTCCAGACGTCATTGAACCCTGAATAACTCTGCTGCGCAGCCAGCAATCGCTGGGGGTAATCATCAGCCATATGGTTCCAGGTGTCCGAAAATACGCGCAGGTCCCCCCAACAGTCCGCACGCCACCCAGCCCCACGCGCCACGGCATTCGCCAGACTTTGACCGCCGCTTATCAGCATGGTTTTTGGTGTCACCGGAAAAGCAGAAAAGTGCATCGCGACGTAGCGATCCAGTTGCGCCGTGGTGTATCGCTCCAGTAATGGCTTCAGGTTCGGGAAGTTGCTGTTATGCCATTCTCCCCACGATCCCACCATGCCAATATCAACAAACGCGAGATTCTCATTACCATCGTAGCGCTTACCAAATGCGTTCAACAGACGCTGACTGTATTGAATAAACAGAGGATCGTCTAAATCCGGGGCAAATGTCTTTTTATCCGGCGTCCAGGTTCCTTTCACGCCTTTTTTAATCAGCCAGTCAGGAATTTGCGAACCGCTTTCCGGCTCTGCCAGAGCCATAAAGCGTAGCCCGACATTCATCGCAGGGCGATGTGCCGCCGCGTATTTAAAGGCATCATCCACCAACGCAAAATTGTACTGGCCTTCGACTGGCTCCAGATCCCGCCAGTAAAAACGCTCGTATTCAAATCCGGTATTGGGATAGTCCGCCAGCCCCAGCGTTTCACCGTATCCCTGATGAAAACTTGCCACGCCAATCCCCGGATTGGTTAACGGGCCCGTCAATGCTTTGGGGGTAACGGTCGTCAATGCGGCCATAACCGTCAGCGGGAAAAACATGCACAACAACGCACAAACCCATTTACGCTTCATCGCAAAGACGTCCTCCACCAATTTGTTAACGCTAGCGGTCTTTCAGACTTAACCACCAGTCCCAGATACCTACGTGAAAATTTTGGAACACATCAATACCTAACGCGGATTTGATCATATACAGCGTCAGCAATATGCAGCAGGTGACGAATAGCACGGCAATCAGCAGCAAAAAAGTGAGCAACATTCTCGACAGGGTTGATTCCTGGCGATGCTGGCGGCGTAAATCTCTGCCAAACAAAAAAACCAGATAATAACGCTTACTGAAAAAAGGAAAGCTTCTGCGAATATCGATCTGATGCCGCGAAGTCAGGGTTGTAGCAAGGAGCGCTTTTTCCACCCCTTCTTTTTGTTCAGGGGTCAATTCCTCCGCTATCCGCTCATCAAGGTGAGCGTAAAACCGTTCGATGGCAGGAGGACGATTTTGAGGACTGGTCAAAATTAACCTATATCTTTATCAATGGAGTGGTAGACGTTAACCGTCTTTTTGGCGATTTCATGCCAATTGTAGTTTTGCAAATATACACCATAGTCCACGCTATTTGCTGTTGCCCCTTGGCCTAATTTTTCAGCCAGACCGGTTACATCTCCCACCTTAAAATAGGCCTCGGCGGGCAGTTGAACTTCAAGGTTAGCCGGAATATCACTGACGACGGCCGGAAGAGAAAATGACATTGCCTCCAGCAGCGCAATGGGCAATCCTTCATGGTATGAGGGCATCACAAACAATTTAGCCTGCGAAAACACCGCCTGAAGTTCGTCACCACGTAAAAAACCAGTCATCACAACACCTGGCGTGTCGGCGGCAAGCTTTTTGAGGCGCACGCTGTATTCGGTCGGATGATCCGCATCGCCAATTAGTACTAACGGTATGGTCAAACCACTGTGTTGATAAGCGGCGATGGCATCATGCATCCCTTTTTCTTCCACAAACCGCCCAACCACCACGAGGTAGTTTTTCGGCTGCAGCCCAAAGCGGGAGAGCGTATTGTCGATGGTGAGCTGTGATAATAACCGCGGCTCGTTCACGCCATTGTGAATTAAATGCGCATCATAGCGACCGTGTTTTTTCTGGATCAGTTGATTAATAACTTCAGAAATCACAATCACCTCGTTGGCATATCTCACCGCCCAACGCTCACCCAGCAACAATATTTTTTTGGCTACATATCCCCATTTCTGGCGATCGTAATCGGGCCCGTGGTGGGTAAAAACCACCTTTTTACCCATCACGCGTAAGAGTGGGATCACAAGGCCAGGGCCGATAGCATGGACATGCACAATATCCGAATGGTCGATACGTGTCCTAAACGCCGCTATAACGGAATGGACAATAGCTTCCAGCGAGCGCTTTTTGGGTGCCCACAGCGCGTAGGTTTCGACTTTTTTATATACCGATAGTTTGTAATTTACATATGGCGAGCGAGCGATCACGCAAATATCCACGTCGAACTGCTGTTTAATGGCAGGATAAAGATTCTGACAGTGTGTCTCCACACCACCCAATACATCGGGAATACCACGCGTTCCAAAAACCGTTATTTTTTTACTCATACTATGGCCTGCTCAGCAGTTCTTTATACAGCGCCTGTAGGGTATCCATATGTTTACTCAGCGCATATTTTTCACTCAACCGTGCACGACCTTGTAAGCCCATATTCCTCGCCTTCTCAGGCGAGTCAGCCAGAGCGTCCATCGCATTGGCTAACTCATGCACATTACCCGGTTCGAATAAAATCCCTTCGACACCGTCACGAATTTGTTCCGGTATACCGCCGATGCGCGACCCGATAACCGGTTTGCCTAAGGACATCGCTTCTAATATCGCCATAGAACAGTTTTCATAGCATTCTGAAGGCAGGATCACCGCTCGCGCATGCTTAATAAGCTTATCGAGCGCCTCCCCTTGTTGCACATAACCTAAAAAATCAACATCAGGGTATTTGGCGGCTAATTCATCATGCAACGGACCGTGCCCCACAACTTTCAGCGGCGCTCTGTTCCGCATTTTTTTATGCGCTGCCAACAACGTTGCCACGCCCTTTTCACGGCTCAGACGGCCAAAGTACAGCATATAGCCTTCATCGCTTACTTCGGCCAGGGGACGGCTATCATCAACGCCATTGACGATGACATCAATGCGCGAATTTGGCAGCGTGCGCAGCAAAACACCGCGTAAAAAAACGCTCGGTGAAACAATCACATCCAGTGCCTGATAGTTTTGTGCAATGTACTGCCAGGTTGCCTCCAGGGAGAGCAGTAAACTTTTTGAGGCTGAACCTTCCTGACAACGATACCTGAAGGCGTTGAAAACCGTTCCGGTAATACAGGAATCACACACCTTGCCGTCGCGCAGCATGGAATACGCGGGGCACACAATCTTATAGTCATGCGCAGTCAGCACCGTTTTGCAGCCAAAATTGCGCGCAACTTTAATCAACGCCGGTGTTAACTGATGGTAGATGTTGTGAAAGTGGACGATATCCGGGCGCTCTTTTTCTAAAAGCGCCAGCATTTTTTTGCAGGCCTGCGAATTATGAATAAAGTTAACCGCCGTTTTGATACCACCCAGCAGATTGCTCGCTTTGTGGTAGTCCACATTACTGACGAAATAATCCGTATAATCCGAGGGGAAATTATTCTCATGCTGCATAGAGAAATCAATAACCTGCACTCCGGCCTGTTTCAGCATATCGCGCTCTTGAAAATAAACCGTTTCCGCGCCGCCTTTGATGAAAAAAAACTTGTTAACCAATAATACTTTCATGGCGCCTGCCCCGGTTATTCATGAATGATTTTACTGTTAGGCGGAGTCAGCGGATCGCGTACCGGATAAAAAATACCTTTGATCAGCCCCGCTGAGCGTACGATTAAATTAATAACGCTTTGCAGCCCATCTGTTAACGAGCGGTTTTGCACAATCTTCAACAAAGCAAACGCCAGTAATGGTAGAAGCGCAACGGCAAACACATTGATATTTAAACTGAGCAGCGCCACAAATAAGAGAATAAGGTAAAGCGCAAATACCGCCTCATTCTTCACGATGTTGAATGACTGGGAAAACCAGGGCTTCCCCCAACTACAACGCAAAAGCTCACCCGGTGCCTGGTAATAACCGCTGGTCCAGCGCCGCGCCAGCATCTTAAACGTCGGCAGCGTATGTGACGTATGGCTGAAGTAAGGAATATCCAGGCGCCGCAGTTTATAGCCTGCTTCGATTAAACGCAGGCCCAGTTCAGCCTCTTCATACGCGTGCAAATTACGGTTAGTAAGATAACCAATTTTTTCAATTGCCGACCGACGATACAGCCCACCGCCACCCAGATGATCGCTATCCCCGAGTGGATAGATTTTATTAATGCGTTGCTTACGCGATTTAAATTCATAGTTAACGGCATCGTCCATTTCAACGGTTCCCGCAACGCCTGCATATTCTGGTTCGGCCTGCAAAAACGCGACCGCCTGATCCACAAAGCCCTCTTCCAGTTCCATGTCGCCGTCCATCAGCAGCAGATAATCCCCTTCACTATACAGATAACCTAACTGGTGCCCGACGCCACAGCAGCGATCGCCAGGGTCAGTTAAGGACACTACGGTCACCCCTTTATCGATCGCAAGCTGTTGGGTGTTATCCGTTGACAGACTATCTGCCACAATAATTTTGTGTGGATAATCAATAAGCTGCTTACGGATACTGTCAATCGTCTTCTCAATACATTTAGATTCATTGAGTGTTTTAATACTCACTGAAATAAACGGTTTTTGGTCCATACAATTACCCTACGCAGCGAAGGACGGTTCGACGAATCACTAAACTTGATCCTAGTGATAAATAGAACAGGAATTGTAACATCGGTGTAATCATCAGTATCTGGCTATAAGGTAAGCTAATTAAGCAACTAATCGCAAAAGCGTTAAACGCCGGTGCAAAGCTCAACAACTGAAGATCCTGCTGGTCCAGTTGCTCAAGCATCAGTAATGGCTTTGGCTGACAAACCTTCAGGATATAAATGAATAAGCTAATAAAGAGCAACGTGCCGATCACCCCCACTTCCCACAGCAGCATACTCAGGGAAGTCGAGTCAAGAATTAAGTTGTAGATAATATTCAAAAAGCCCGGCGACACCGTACTACCACTGTTAGTTGCATTGAGTCCGTAGCCAAATAACGTTCCTGAAAGCCCCCACAGATCGTTATTTTTCAACCAGAACAGGAACGTCGTAAAGCGCCCTAACTCACCGGTAGACATAATGTAGTTCGGATCAAAGATATAGCTTAAGGAGTCGATAAAAATACTTAACGAGCTTTTCGATGGATCGCCACCGAACGCCGTAGAATAATAGTACGCGAGGATCACAATCGACAGACTAATAAGCAACAGCATTCCCGCCACAATAACCAATAACGTCTTCAGATTGACCTTACTAACGTCTTTGACGTAGCTCGGTGAAAGCCACACCCACGCCAGGAATATAGGCGATAGCAGAATGACAAACTTTACTTCACCAATGATGCATAACCCGATACCGAGAACAATATGCAGCGCCATGGATTTGAACGTGGTGAGTCCATGCTTATATTCTGAGACTTTTAACAACATAATTAACAGGCAAAACAGGCCCATTGCGGCAGTATTCCCGCCCCCCATGGGGTCACCGCCAAACGTGCCAACCACGGAGTCCCATTTCTCATCTTCACCACGCACCGCGACGCGCTGGGGAACGACCAGTAACACCTGATAAATCATTACCGGAATCTGCGCGTAAAACACCCAATACAGATAGCGCGTTGCGCGGTAAATCTGTGATTCCCGGCAAAAGCCCAGCAGCAAACAGATCATCACCAGCGACAGCGCAATTTCGTTTTTAAATGCCACAATCGCTACGGTGATCCCGCCCTGAATCAGCGTCGATGCTCCAGCCAGCACCAGAAACGAAAAGTACAATGCCAGGACAATCGTCTCCTGGGCATCCAGATGTAAGGAGCCATCACGCGTCTGCATCACCAATAATCCCACCATCAATAAGGTGAGGAAAAAAGGTATCCACAGCACTGACTGCATGCCGGTAAAGTATTGCACCAGGCCACACAGGATCAGCGTGACAAAGGTATAAACCTGTAAATAGTATCCGGTATTAAGCGTCATAGTATCACCGGCTTGTCTTTCAGGAGATTGGCTCGCTTATTCATTTTTAGATAAATGAAGGCGTAGCGAATAAATGTCAGTGAAGAAAACAAGATGACCGACGTTGCATAATCTTTATAAAAATAGGGCGTCACAACAAAAGCGAAGAGTACAATCGCCAGCTGTTCCAGTTGGATGCGCAGAAAATAGCGATGGGAACCAAAAATAAGCTCTATCACCGTCAGAGGGCTTATCGCCAGCGCCGGGAACAAATAGGGCAACATGTAGCGTGACGTCTCAATGGAGTTAATCCAGTCTTCGCCAAAACCGAGGCGCATCACAATCGGATAGAAAATAAAAACCCCAAGGGTACAGATAACCCCTAATACCAGCAATAGCATACGTACCTTAGTATACTCCTGATAGTTAAAGGTATTATTTCTGAAGTCGATAGACCATTTGGAAAAAATAGTATTGCGCACCGCATTCCCGATGATCACCACCGGAGCCAGGCAAAAGCGGCTAACCACGGAAAAATAACCCGCCGTCAGCGCCGAGAACCAAAAGTTAATCAGCATAATAGGCAAATTGCTGCTGGCCATCGCCAACACTTCCGCGCTGCCCACTTTGGTAATGTGATGAATATTCTGTTTGAAAAAATGCCAATTACTGGCGGGTCGCAGATGTCTGGCCGCCACCGAACGAATATCAAACGAATGCAAAATACAGCTTATGGTCAGCACCATCGTCGCGCAGGCCCACGACCAATAAAATAGTTGTACATGGTGCGTAAGAAGGACGGAAAGTACAACGACCACAGAAACAGAAATACGCTGGAAAATCAGAAAACGAAAGTTGGCCGTGCGTAGCGACAGGTTTTCCGAGATTAAAACCCACGCCGTTGCCAGCGTCAGCAAATAGAGAAACAGGATGTTCTGGTGAAACAGCCACGCGGTGAGTACGGCGTACGGTAAGGCAATGATCGTGCTTTGTATTAAGCAAAACACGACATTCTGCACCAGTTCGTCATCCTGCTGTTTAGGAATTAACAGCTGTGATGCAAAGGTACACACCTGAGCGCCCACCACGGCGATGCTGTAGTTGAGCGCATAAAGCCCCACTTCAGCCATATCGTACTTGTGTGAAATCAACCAAATAGACAGTGCACCAATCAACTGCGAGATGACTGATGAACCGGCTATCGTGGAAGCGCTCTTCAGTAGGCTCATACGCGGCCTGGCGTTGCCATCAGTTGATCGGTACTGAAGTTCAGTGATCGCAGACCCTCTTGCGTCTCAAGATCCTTTTCTTCAACTGCATTGAGCACCGCACCAATCACCACGCCGTTATTTTCCTCGATCTTATCCAGCGCGTTGGCGATTTGTCCCGCCGACCCCACCCCGGCTTTCACAATGAAAACAACGCCATCGACGGCACGTTTGATCAGTTGAACATCCAGGCTCTGATTCACGGCAGCAACATCAATAATGATGCGCTGATAATGCGATTTCAGCTCTCGCATTATGGGTTCAACGTGCTCCGGCGACAGCATCAGTAAAGATGAGATGGTGTTCTTGCCGTGTGGAATAAAGTCGAGATTATCACTGAGTTTGATCCTCGCCTGTTCAAGCTCTATCTCCCCGCGCAGCAGTTCCGCTAAGCCTGCGGATGTAGCTGACGCCAGCTCGGATGTGAGCCCACCAGTGTTAAAGAAATCTGCATCAATAAGCAGTGTTTTCTGGTCGAAACTAAAAGAGTTCGCTAACAGATTCGCCAACAAAGAACGCCCATCGCCGTGCTCCGTCGACGCCACGGCGAACGTCTGTAAAGGTCGACTATCCAGCATAATCCGGGTACGGATACCGTGCACAATATCGGCATTCAGCGGGTTCTTCATGATCATGTCCCGCACCTGCGCACGCCCTGAGGTTCCGCTAAAACGACGAATTTCACCCAGCGGAACAACATTGAGCCGTTTTTTCATGCGACTGAGGGTACCGATTGAGTTATCCATTGCCGCTTTGACAATGAAATACATGATGCTGAACACCACCACCAGCATGACCACCATCAGCAACAATAAAGATTTATTCGGTTTCGCCGGTTTTAACGCGGGTACTGCAGGGTCGTATAACACCGCATCGGCATTCACGCCGGACAGCGACAGCTCCTGAGTACGTTGATAAAGCGATTTATACAGGTCTTCCATTTTATCTAACGACAGCTTTTGACTGTTCCAGGCATCCCGCTTTGACGCCATTTTCTGGAAGATCTCTTTCTGCTCATCCACCTGTTGTTGATAGTTTTTTTCGTCCGCCAGCGCCGCCAGATGTTGCTGACGTAAACCGACTTTCAGCTCGCCCAACACTCGTCCGGTCTGGCTTTGGATCGACTGAACATCGGCTTCTGCTTTTAAAATGGCAGGATTTTTTGGCCCATAGACTTTACGCTGTTCGGACAACGTTCGTTGCGCCTGAATCAACGCAATGCGCAAATCCTGGATCTGAGCGTGGTTAGAGACCGAAGGCAGCGAGATAACGCTCTCAATGGACTTACCTCCCCCGTTCACCTCGTTATAGACGGATTCAGCGGCAACCCGACGCTGGGTCGCATCGGCCAGGCGATTGGTTACGATACTTAACTGCTCGGTTTCAAAACCATCGATACCGCGGAAGGTCAGCAGCCCGGCATTTTTCAGATAGCTGTCCATCTCGTCTTTTTGCTTAGCTATCGACTTCTGAATCTCTTCCATTTTTTCAAAATTCAGTTCGCGAGCTTTCTCCACCTTCAGGCGTTTCTGCTCCACCGTGTAGTTGATGAAAGCCTGCGCGACGCCATTCGCAATGTCAGCCGCAACCTGAGGGGACGTTGATTCATAGGTAATAGACGCCAGGTTCGTCGTACGAATACCAATGACATTCAGATTTTTCGCCAGCGTTTTCAGCGCTTGCTCCATTCTCAGTTGTCGACTTTCATTGCTATCAGCCCCCTGAGCACCGGCTTTTTCCCCGGTAAACTCCGGGTTTTCATCCAGCTTCATATCACGTACGGCTTGCTCCAGCACAATACGTGAATGCATCAACGCATATTGTGTTTCGTAGTAACCACTGCGCGTTGAATCGAAACCATCAACCTGTGGAAACGGAGAAACGTTATCAGCCTGCGCCTTAATCAGCACCGTCGCCGTTGAAACATACTTTGAAGACATCATGCTGATTAACGGATACGCGACGACCCCGGCAACGATACCGGCCAGCGCGATTTTCCAGGCGTTCTTTTTCAGCTCTTTGGCAAAGCGGGAGAATTCGACACTGCTTTCTCGTTTTTTGCCGTTTTCCACTATTGATAGTTTCATCGTCAGAAGAACCCCATGCCAATAATCACGACATCCCCAGGATGAACAGAGTGCGTTAAATCGACATTCTCAAGCAGCTGATTGCTCCCTGACAGGCGAATGTTGATATCTTTTCGGTCAGCACGATCTGTAAATCCACCCGCCTGCGCAATAGATTTCTCGACGGTAAGCCCTGGCTCATAGGCGAAGCCATTTGGACTTTTTACCTCACCTGAAACATAGTATTTGCGGAACTCGGCAATACTCACCGTCACCATCGGAGATGTAAAATAATCTCCGGTCAGGCGTTGAGTTAATTCTTTAGTCACTTGATCAACGGTTTTATCTTGTAATTTAAGAGCACCAACAAACGGGAAATTAATTTCCCCGCTCTTATCCAAAATAAACCGCATCGTCATATCGGGTTGACCATGAACAGCGATATTGACCGTATCCCCCGCCCCAAGCTGGTAATCCTGCTGAACAGTAGCAGGATCGTCCATTAATCGCGGGCTGGACGCTGTGCATCCGACCAACAGGATACTGAATAGCAAAACCGCGCACAGTTCTATTATTTTCATTTTAGATCTGAACCTTAGCTTTAAGCATAATCATAGAATTATCATAACCCAACGTTCTAATGACTTCCTGATTGTCGTTGGGACCGATATAAAACGAGTCAGTATCCTTATTCGAATTTAATGTATCTATCTGATATTTAATCTCAAAATTAACCGACGGCGTGTAGTCATAGCTCATGGTGACGCTAAACACGCCATCTTTATCATGCCGATCCTTGTTCTGTTTTTTATAGTCTTCCGAAGTGAATGAGTAGTCCAATAAAGTAGAAAAACGAGTACCTAACCAGAAATGCTGGTAAGAAAGGCCATACTGGGTCACTAAAATATATCCCCCAACTTCCGATGGGTCTTTAATGCTTTGCGCAGAATGGGCCGTGAAAACAGACTGCTGTAACGGCTTCCACTCCGCTTTTATGTCCCAGTTTAGACCATTAAAATCATGCGAGTTTGCGTTGTTTTCAAATGTTTTATACAGCCATGAAATATTCATGTCGACATTGGTTTTCCCCGTCAACTGCGACTTCAGGCCATACAGCAAATAATACTCATTAGTGTCTTTATCTGAGTTGTTATCATAGCGACGCTGGTTAGTAATAAAGCTATAGCGAAAGCGCGTTCTGGATGAGTATTGGTCAAAAACTTCCGCTATCAGGCTATTTTCATGCCATTCCTGTTCCTGAATATAATTGTAGAAGTCCTCACTGCTGTCCCGAACATCAGAGGTGTTACCGAAAGTCAGTTTTTTGTATAACAACGCCAGTTCCGCTTTGCCGCGACCATCAGGCGCACCGTAGCTGTAGCGCAATTCACTATTGATAAAATTCGTCGTAAGCGGAGATTTAATCCCATACTGCTCAAACTGACTCGGTAGAAAACCCTCGGTGATATCACGGCCGCGGGATTCATGCCCAAGCGAATCCTCCAGATTGAGGGTTAAGCCATGCATGAGCCCATAACGCCAGGCACCGTTAAAACGGAAAAAATGATCGTTGTAGTTATCAGCAGAATCGCTTGAGTAGTTACGATAATCCCCAGAGTACATCAGCAAATACTTATCCTGACCACGCTCTCCAATCATACTCAGAACGGGCGCAGCACTCTGAAACGAGGAACCGATAGCATCGCTGCTATGTGGCTGATAAGACACGTTATCATTATAACCATAGTCCACAGCGACCTTGCCCTGGAAGTCTATCCCCGCAAAGCCAATGTGTGATTTCGGTGTTAAATCAGCCCATGCGGACTGCGATATCACGATTCCGGTAATAACGAGTAATTTAGTATGCATTCTTACCGACAAATCCTTTGAAAATAGTTTTAATAATAATTTTTATATCCAGCCATAACGACCAGTTTTGAATGTACTCAATATCGTACTGAACCCTTTTTTCCATCTTATAAAGCGCATCGATTTCCCCGCGGAACCCGTTGATCTGCGCAAGCCCAGTGATCCCTGGCTTAACTTTATGGCGAATCATGTAATTTTCGACCTGTTTGCGGTACTGCTCATTATGCGTAACCGCATGAGGTCTGGGACCGACAATCGACATACTTCCCTGCAAAACATTAATAAATTGCGGAAGTTCATCCAGCGAAGTGCGGCGCAAAAAGCTCCCGAATTTGGTTACCCGTGGATCGTTTTTAGTGGCCTGAATAACCGTATCGGAATTCTCCATGACGCGCATAGAACGAAACTTCCAGACCTTAATTTTTTGCCCGCTCAAGCCATAGCGGTCCTGTTTGAAAAAAACAGGCCCACGGGACGTGAGTTTGATACCAATGGCAATCGCCAGCATCAGGGAGGAAATCATCACCATAATGACGCTGCCAAGAACCAAATCTTCCGCCCGCTTAATAAACGAGCCAGCCCCCTCAAAAGGTGAACTAAAGATACCGATAGTTTGCAGAGACTTTGTTGAATAAATCGAACTTTTGCTGAGTTGAAGGATCAGATCACGCATCTTCCCGACAACGCAGACCGTTCCGTGGCAAAGCAAAAGTTCAAAATCACCAACTGGCCCACCTACAATAAAGCCCTCATCAACCGTGGCTCTATAACTTTCTGGCTGGATGATGAAGCTATTCAGGCCTGGTATGAGTCGGCAACGCCTTCATCACGGGGAAGACCTCAGCGCTATTCTGATCTCGCCATCACCACCGTTCTGGTCATTAAACGCGTGTTCAGGTTGACCCTGCGGGCTGCACAGGGTTTTATTGATTCCATTTTTACACTGATGAATGTTCCGTTGCGCTGCCCGGATTACACCAGTGTCAGCAAGCGCGCAAAGTCGGTTAATGTCAGTTTCAAAACGTTCACCCGGGGTGAAATCGCGCATCTGGTGATTGATTCCACCGGGCTGAAGGTCTTTGGTGAAGGCGAATGGAAAGTCAAAAAACACGGCAAAGAACGCCGTCGTATATGGCGAAAGTTGCATCTGGCAGTTGACAGCAAAACACATGAAATCATCTGTGCAGACCTGTCGCTGAACAATGTGACGGACTCAGAAGCCTTCCCGGGTCTTATCCGGCAGACTCACAGAAAAATCAGGGCAGCATCGGCAGACGGCGCTTACGACACCCGGCTCTGTCACGATGAACTGCGGCGTAAGAAAATCAGCGCGCTTATCCCTCCCCGAAAAGGTGCGGGTTACTGGCCCGGTGAATATGCAGACCGTAACCGTGCAGTGGCTAATCAGCGAATGACCGGGAGTAATGCGCGGTGGAAATGGACAACAGATTACAACCGTCGCTCGATAGCGGAAACGGCGATGTACCGGGTAAAACAGCTGTTCGGGGGGTCACTGACGCTGCGTGACTACGATGGTCAGGTTGCGGAGGCTATGGCCCTGGTACGAGCGCTGAACAAAATGACGAAAGCAGGTATGCCTGAAAGCGTGCGTATTGCCTGAAAACACAACCCGCTACGGGGGAGACTTACCCGAAATCTGATTTATTCAACAAAGCCGTTTGCAGATTGTGGATGGATCGTAACTTGGACATGTTGTTACTGTAGGTATAAAAGTCAGGGACAATATAGGTATCTACGGTGGTGTCTGACATCATGGCCAAAAAGTGACGAATGCGATGTAAAGCAACCATCGGTAAAGCAATATAGATTTCGTCTATGTTTCCCTTCTTGGCTTCCTCGACCAGATTGATAACCGGACCACGAAAGGGACTTTTAACCTTATCAACGACATCGCCACAACGAGATAAGGCGCGCTCATCATAAAAGGCCAGATCTAATGTGATATTGGCGTATTCATTCATTAGCGCGGTTTCTGCGGCCAGACCATTGTCGGTCAGACCAATAATCGCCACCCGTATACTCTTTTTCGTTGAATACTTAAAAATAAAAAAACGAATGTAGTAAAGAAAAGGTAATGGAATGAAGTACCAGTAAATAATGGCTGAATAAAAAGGGGAAGGCAGTCTGTCTAAGTAGCCCAGTGACTCAGGTTCAGCCACCGTCATACTGACCAGTTCGTTAAAAAAAATCGCCAGCAGCGTACAAAAAACCAAGCGCTTTTGATTACGTAAACCGATCGTCTTAATCTTTTGCTGGTACATTTTAATGTATTCAGCAAACAGCAAGAAAAAGATGGAGAAGAGAAGACTCAAAATGGCAATGGTGTTAAAGGGCATCAAACCCAGCAGATGGGCGCTAAAAATTAACGTCACATTGATAACAATGAAATCGACCAGTTTTAAAAAGACTGGATATCCCTGGCTGCTAATCTTTAGCGATTTTTTAAGCATATCTCAGCCCATTATTTATTGATCTTTAATTGTTTTTTTCTCATTTCATGTTGCTAATTATATCACAAGTCTAAAAAACGCAATGGCACATTGTCAGTAAATGTAAAAAATAATACTCATTACTGTGACAACCCTCTCCAGTGAAATCGTATCTATATGATTTTAATGCAGTTGATATCAATGGAAGTTTTATCTACCTCAGCAAAAAAGATAACCTTTAACAACATTATCGCTATTGACAGATAACATCTCATGGTCTATGAAAAAGTGTTTTATGTATGATAAATTGCACAAAAGTATTGTTTCAGTGACGTTGAATCACTTTAGCATTACTGTTTAATACAGTAATTAAAATAAAAACAGCTGCCTTAAGACAACATTTCAAATGATATTAATAATACAATTAATTACTTTTTATTATAATTAAACAACAAATATCATCACCATGAATACCTCATACGGTAACGCTTAAAAAGCGTACCTGAACCCTCAGCCCACCTAATGTCTCACTACGCGTTAGCTGAGGATGCGTGCGATGCAGGCGAGCAATATCATTGACCAGCGCCAGGCCGATCCCGGCGCCTGGGACATTGCCTACGTTATCAAGACGATGAAACGGTAGCAGAGCCTGATGAACCATCTGCTCATCTATGCCCGGTCCGCTATCTTCGACCACCAGCACCACGGCCTCTCCTTCTCGTTGCAGTCGGGCGGTCACCATCCCCTGTGACGGCGTGTATTTCAGTGCGTTATCCAGCAGATTCCCACACAGTTCACCGAGCAGCACTTCATCTCCCTCGACCCACACCGCGTCCTGTTCCCCTTCATAGCCCAGATCGATCCCTTTACTACGCGACTGCGCCAGTCGGGTAAAACAGCTGGTTTGCACCACCTCATACAGATTAACCGGCGAGAAATGCCTTTCCCCCTGCTCCTTGCGCTTCACCGCAGACAACTGCAACAGCCTCTCCGTCAGTTGAATGGTATTATCGAGCGTGCTACTCATGGCTTGTAAACTCTCATACCATTGCCGCGGTTCGGTGCTGGCGAGAGCCACCGATGCCTGAGTTTTCAGTACCGCCAACGGCGTTTTGAGCTGATGGGAAGCATCCGCGCTGAAGCGCTCCTGACGAGAGATCAGACCGCGAAGTCGGTCCAGATAACGGTTGAAAGCCACAATCAGCAGACGGGTTTCCGACCATGGCAGCAGTTCCGGCAGCGGCGTCAGCAGGCCTGGCTCACGACGCACCATCAGCGATGAAAGCTGGCGCATCGGGCGCAGCACCCGGCGCAGCAGCCAGCCAACCAGCACCAGCGTCAGCAGCACCAGTAGCCCTTGCGAAACCCACGAGGAAAACAGCAGCTGTCGCGCCAGATAGCGCCGCGATTGCAGCGTTTCGGCAACATAAATCTCCGCCATGCCGACAATGCCGCCTTCGTTGACGGGCTGCAGCAGACGCGCCACGCGGATTGCCTCACCGCGATATTCAGTGTGATAAAACCATGCCAGCGCCGGATAAAGCCGCGTGCGCGAGGTAGCTGGCGGCATCGCCGGTAAATCGTCATAACCAGAGATAACCTTCCCCGCC
Organism: Citrobacter sp. C13; assembly: GCF_014596815.2. Lineage (NCBI taxonomy): Bacteria > Pseudomonadati > Pseudomonadota > Gammaproteobacteria > Enterobacterales > Enterobacteriaceae > Citrobacter > Citrobacter sp. C13. The sequence continues at coordinate 1,149,514 of NZ_CP115024.1, read as the reverse complement.
GGATCAACCACTTTGTAGTACAGTCGGTCATTCATATTCAATTCAAAGCTGTCCAGCACCACCCATGGCACGTTCACTTCCAGCTGTTTATTGCGCACCACCAGCCGCTCGGAAACGGTCCTGGCGGATGAAAGGAGCGTGCGGTCATACGCCTGGGTCGCCGCCTGTAGCGCACTGACATAGCTGTTAAATGCCGACAGACCCCACAGCAACATTAGCGGCAAGCCCAGAAACATCAGCAGTTGCAGGTACAACGATTGGGGTTTAACCCACTTCATCGCTACGCTCCAGCACATAGCCCAGACCACGCAGCGTAGCAATACGCACATCGCTTCCCTGTAGCTTTTTGCGCAAACGATGGATATACAGCTCAATGCTTTCGGGACTAACCTCATCACTCAGGCTGAAGACCTGCTCAAACAACTGCTGACGTGAAACCGGCCGCAACCGACGGTACATCAGCACCGTCAACAGCGCCTGTTCACGTGGTGTGAGCGCCAACGGCTGCCCCTGCAACAGAAAATAGCCTTCATCGTGAAACGCCAGCTCCCCCAGTTGCTGTATGCCTTGCACCTGTCCCGCACTGCGACGCAGCAAGGCCCGCAGCCGGGCATCCAGTTCCTCGATTTCAAACGGCTTTGCCAGATAATCATCGGCTCCGACGTTCAACCCTTTCACCCTATCGGCCACCGCGCTACGCGCCGTCAGCAGCAGGACAGGAAGCGTCTGCCCGCGTTTGCGCAGCCGCTGAACGACTTCCAGACCATCCAGCCCCGGCATATTGATGTCCAGCACCGCCAGCGCATACGTTTCGCTATGTAAAAGATGGTCGGCTGCCAGGCCATCAAACACGCAGTCAACGGCAAAACCGTTTTGCACCAGCGCTTTCTCCAGCCAGTGAGCTAACTCACGGTTATCTTCCGCTAATAAGAGACGCATATCACATCCTGTAAAGTTTCTGCCGCATTGAAAGGGAATTGAAAGGTTAATGTTTTAACAATCACGCAACCGAACTGCTACACATCGGCTCACATAATCACAAAAATCTTCTTCCGTACCCGAAAATCCGGTTTTCCGGCGTGAGGATAAACAATGAAAAAACAGTTACTTCGTACCCTTACTGCAAGCATTTTATTGATGAGTACCTCTGTACTGGCGGAACAAGCGCCATCGCGCACTGAATGTATCGCCCCTGCTAAACCCGGCGGCGGTTTCGATCTCACCTGTAAGTTGATTCAGGTGAGCATGATGGAAACCGGCGCTATCGAAAAACCGATGCGCGTCACCTACATGCCCGGTGGCGTTGGTGCCGTGGCCTATAACGCGATCGTCGCTCAACGCCCGGCTGAAGCGGGAACCGTAGTGGCCTTCTCCGGCGGCTCACTGCTGAACCTGTCACAGGGCAAGTTTGGTCGCTACGGCGTGGATGATGTCCGCTGGCTGGCAAGTGTGGGTACCGACTACGGCATGATTGCCGTGCGCCAGGACTCACCGTGGAAAACGCTGAAAGATCTGCTGACGGCAATGGAAAAAGACCCTAACAGCGTGGTCATTGGTGCAGGTGCCTCTATCGGTAGCCAGGACTGGATGAAGTCGGCGCTGCTGGCGCAAAAAGCCAATGTCGATCCACACAAGATGCGCTATGTGGCCTTTGAAGGCGGTGGCGAGCCGGTTACCGCACTGATGGGCAATCACGTGCAGGTGGTTTCCGGCGATCTCAGTGAGATGGTGCCTTACCTCAGCGGCGACAAAATCCGCGTGCTCGCGGTGTTCTCTGATGAACGCCTGCCGGGCCAGTTAGCCAACGTGCCAACCGCCAAAGAGCAGGGTTATGACCTCGTGTGGCCTATCATTCGTGGCTTCTACGTTGGGCCAAAAGTCAGCGACGCCGAGTATCAGTGGTGGGTTGATGCCTTTAACAAACTCCAGCAGACCGATGAGTTTAAAAAGCAGCGTGATCTGCGCGGTCTGTTTGAATTCAACATGAGTGGCAAACAGCTCGACGACTACGTGAAAAAGCAGGTCACGGATTATCGTGAGCAGGCGAAAGCCTTCGGTCTGGCGAAGTAAACGCAGAGGCAAAGATGATGAGTGATCGTATTTTTGCAGGTATCTGGCTGTTGCTCTGCATAGCCGGGCTGTTCGTGGCCTGGCAAATCAGCAGCGAATACAGCTATGAACCCGTAGGGCCGCGTCCCTTCCCGCTTGGCATTATCGGTCTGATGTTGGTCTGTGCCGTGGCGCTGCTGTTGCGCCATCCGGACACCATCAGTTGGCCCCGTCGCCACGTGCTGCAAAAGCTGCTGACGATGGTCATTGTTCTGTTGATGTACGCCTGGGGTTTTGAGTGGCTCGGTTTTCCCATCGCCACCGCCATTCTCACCGTGGTGATTGGCATGCTGTTCGGTGCAACCATCCCGGCTGCGGGTATTTCCGGCGCGGTGCTCGGCATTCTGCTGTGGTATGCCTTTGACCGACTGCTTGACGTCACCTTACCACTCGGCGCCTGGCTGGGTTAACGGAGAAACGATGGATACCTGGATTTATCTTTCTCAGGGTTTCGCGGTGGCAATGACACCGGAAAACCTGGTCATCGCCTTGATAGGCTGTTTTGTCGGCACCATTGTGGGTTTGCTGCCCGGCCTTGGGCCGATCAACGGCGTGGCGATCCTGCTGCCGCTGGCCTTTGCTTTGCATCTGCCCGCAGAATCCGCGCTGATCCTGCTGGCTACAGTCTACATAGGCTGTGAATATGGCGGGCGCATCTCCTCCATCCTGTTGAATGTTCCCGGCGATGCGGCGGCGATTATGACCGCGCTGGATGGTTACCCTATGGCGCAGCAAGGACGCGGTGGCGTGGCGCTCTCTATCTCGGCGGTTAGCTCTTTCTTTGGTTCGCTTATCGCCATCGGCGGCATCATTCTGTTTGCCCCGGCGTTAGCCCAATGGTCGCTGGCCTTCGGTCCAGCGGAATACTTTGCCTTAATGGTTTTCGCCATTGCCTGTCTCGGCAGCATGATGGCGCAAAATCCGCTGAAATCATTTCTGGCAGCGCTTATCGGTCTCGGACTTGCGACCGTCGGCGTAGACGCCAACACCGGGGTTTATCGCTTTACTTTTGACAGTGTCCATCTCTCTGACGGTGTGCAGTTTATCGTGGTGGTGATTGGGCTGTTCTCTGTCTCTGAAATATTGTTAATGCTGGAACATACCAGCAGTGGCCAGACGCTGGTGCGTAAAACGGGCCGCATGTTGTTCAACGCCAAAGAAGGCGCACAGTGCGTAGGGGCCACCCTGCGTTCATCAGTGATTGGCTTTTTCGTCGGCGTTCTGCCTGGCGCTGGCGCCACCATTGCCAGTGCCATCACCTACATGACCGAGAAAAAGCTCAGCGGCAACAGCGACAGCTTTGGCAAGGGGGATATTCGCGGCGTTGCGGCGCCAGAAGCCGCCAACAACGCTTCGGCCTGCGGCTCTTTTATTCCGATGCTGACGCTCGGCGTGCCGGGCTCCGGTACCACGGCGGTGATGATGGGCGCGCTAACGCTGTACAACATCACCCCGGGTCCAGCCATGTTTACCGAGCAGCCGGATATCGTTTGGGGGCTGATTGCAGCGCTGCTGATTGCTAACGTAATGCTGCTGGTGATGAACATTCCGCTGATCGGTCTGTTTACCCGCATGCTGACCATCCCGCTGTGGTTTTTGGTACCGGCTATCGCGGCAGTTTCCGCGGTTGGCGTGTACGCCGTTCACAGCACCACCTTCGATTTGGTATTGATGGTCGCCCTCGGCGTGCTGGGCTACATCCTGCGTAAAATGCACTTCCCAATGTCGCCATTGATTCTGGGCTTCGTTCTCGGGGAAATGCTGGAGCAGAACCTGCGCCGGGCGTTGTCTATCAGTAACGGCAGTATGGATATTCTGTGGGCCAGCGGCGTGGCGAAAGTGCTGCTGGTGATGGCGGTACTGGTTATCGTGGTCCCGCCGGTGCTGCGCATGATCCGTAAACGCAACAGCAAACCGCAGGTGGATATCGGCTAACAAATTGCCGGATGGCGGCGCTATTGCGCCCTATCCGGCCTACAATTTGGCTCGGTTGTAGGCCGGATAAGCGCAACGCCATCCGGCATTTTCATCTTCAGCGCAAACTTCGCGTTCCTTCCAGCAGGTGCTCAACAAACCGTGTCAGCTTAGGCAACGGACGCAAATCCTGTCGCCACAGCAAATGAATTGGCCGCGGCTGCGGCGTAAACCCTTCCAGGATCCGAATCAATTTCCCCGTAGCCAGTTCTTGCGCCAGCAGCACCTCAGGTTGCAATAACAGCCCAGCCCCCGCTACCGCCGCCATACGCAGGCCATGACCATCGTTACAACGCAGGATCGCATCGCGCTTCCATCTGACCTCCCCCGTCACGCCAGGCAGTATCCACTCGTTGCGAGCCGTCCACACGGTATGGGACAGGCACAGATGATCCACCAGATCTGCGGGCGTCCGGGGGGTGCCATGGCGGGCAAGATAATCTGGCGAAGCACAAATTGCCATACGGTAGGGACACAGGTATTTCGCCACCACGTCTGTCTGATGGATATCGCCAATGCGGATCGCCAGATCGACACCTTCATTCACCAGATCAACCATCCGGTTGGTGAGATCCAGTTCAATACGCACCTCTGGCCAGGTCTGTAAAAACGCAGCGGCCAGCGGCGAGATCACGCAAGCGCCAAAAGAAGTGGGCGCGCTAATGCGCAGCGTCCCCGCAGGTGCCAGCCGCAGACGTTCTACTGAACGTTCGGCTATCGATACCTGCTCCAGCACACGACGGGCTTCTTCAAAATAGACACGTCCGGCATCGGTCAGACTCTGGCGGCGCGTATTGCGCTCCAGCAAACGCGTGCCGAGCTGCGCTTCCAGTTGGGTGATATATTTTCCCACCATCACCGCAGACATCTCGAGCCTCGTCGCCGCAGAAGTAAAGCTCCCACTCTCCACCACGGCGACAAACGTTTCCATGCCGCGCAGTTTATCCATATTACAAACCCCTGGTTAGTAATCATCTAACTTTTAGCCAGTTTATCCGATTCCAATTTCATTAAAGAATAGCGGCTCACACTATTGCGGAGGTGGTTATGAAAATCGTCATTATTGGTGCCAGTGGTACAGTGGGTCGCGCAGTTACAGAAGCATTGAGCCGTAAACATGAGGTGGTCCGCGTGGGTCGCACTCAGGGGGATTACCAGGTCGATATCACCTCGCAGGAGAGTGTCCAGGCCTTGTTTGAAAAAGTCGGTCGGGTAGATGCGATCGTTTCCGCCACCGGCAATCTGTTCTTTGGGCCGCTGTCGACAATGACCGACCAAGACTTTAACCAGGGGCTTCAGGATAAACTATTAGGCCAGATTCGTCTGGCATTAACCGGGCAGCATTTCCTGAATGATGGCGGCTCGATAACGTTAATTAGCGGCATTATCGCCCACGAACCCATCGCCCAGGGGACAAACGCCGCAACGATTAATGCCGGGCTGGAAGGATTTGTTCGCGCCGCTGCCTGTGAGCTAGGCCATGGTCAACGCATTAACCTGATAAGTCCAACCGTGCTGAGTGAATCCGCCGAAGCTTACGACAGTTTCTTCCCGGGCTTTGAAAGCGTGCCCGCCACCACCGTCGCCAACGCCTACCGCCGCAGTGTGGAAGGCATCCAGACCGGGCGTATTTATAAAGTCGGTTACTGATAAAAGCATTACCTTGCCTCTTACATCATCAGTAAGAGGCAAGCCGCTGCCTATTTTCAGGCACCCGTTTCGTTTCTTATTCGCGCATTGATATATTCCACGGCCTGAGTGACATCCATAATGCCGTTAATTGCATTCGTCACACCTTGCCCGATGATAATCTCTGCCTGCCGCAGGTTGAAAGGTTCACCTTTACTTCCCTCAGACTCCCTTATTCCCGTCATGCCTTTTTCATTCAATAAATTAAACCACGGGTAGAGATTGAGAACGTTTTGATCGTGACATATTCCAGACCAGGCGCTATTTCCTCCCAGCAAAACCAGATGGCGCGCAATTTCATCGGAATAAAGCCAATGAAAGAACTGCTCAACCTGTTTTTTCTTTTTACTGTAGCGGGACATTCCAATGGAACCGCCCCCCAATTGTGGAAGTTGCCCCGGAACGGGAGCATAGCCAATAGTGGGCGCTATGGCCGTATGCGCCACATCGTTAAACAAATTGAGATACATGATCAGCATGGCAAGATTTCCACGCTCAAACTGTTTTACCGCGTCACTCCACCACTCACCGGGCAAATTCACGGCGATAGAAAGCTGTTGTAGATATTGTTCGAGTGCAGTTGCGGCAAGTGAAGGCTCGAGTTGTACCGGCTCGCCTTCACGCACCAAACGCCCACCGAGTGCGTAGTAACGCAGCAGATACTCGGTAGCAATAAGCCCCGAGCTTCCCAGCGTCACCGCTGTTCCCATCGGGCGCTGCCTGTTTTCTGGCTGATGTATTTGACTAAAGAAAGCCGCTATCTCATCAAATTGCGCAAAGCTTTCTGGCAGCGTTAACTCTTTTCCCGTTGCTTCATAAAACATCCGTTTAATCGTCGCGTCTTCAAACAGATCTCGTCGATAAAACAGAAGCTGCATACTGGCATCGAAGGGTATTGCCCATGCCGTCCCATTCACCATGCTGAAGTGGTGTTGAATTTGCTCAGAGAAATTTTCCAACAGCAACGGAAGCTCAGAAGAGACGGATTCCAGCGGCAATAATACTTTCTCTGCAAACCAGGGAAAACACGCCATATCGATTCGCAGTAAATCGTAATAAGGATGTAGATGAAGATGGGAGAGGATTTCAAAAACTTCATCATAGGGATAAACCGCCAGATTAACCTTAATACCGGTCTGGCGATAAAAGTGGGGTAACAGTTTCTTCAACGCATCAGTCGAAGGACTCGGTAAAATTAACATATTCAGCGTCGCCTCTGTTTCAGGCGGCGGCACGTACTGACCATTCCAGGAAAAACCGCAATTCGTCAGAATACGATGCTTTTCTTTACTTTTGGGCAGGCGAATACTGGAGGCAATAGTTGTCCCCAAGCGACCATAATCCATCTGGTAGCTTGTGATCCCGTCGAAGGATGCAGGGAGATTATCACTCAGTTGCAATATCGGCGGGCAGGACTGGGAGCTTCCAAACCAGGCTGCTTGCGTCAGTGCTCGCGTTCTCTCAGAGTCCTGGACAATAAACAGATCGGGAATTGCCCCGCGAAAAAAGTCAAAAGCGACGGTGTTAGCTTCACTGGCATGTGCAGGTAAAATCGTTAGCTTCGTATGCGGACTTAATTCCCGGCAGGTTTCCTGTATCGCCTGAGTAAAGCTCGCGCTATGAGAAAATTCCAGACGTTCGCAGAAAATACCAATATGGCCCGGCTGCTGCGCCAGCGCCCTCCTCGCTATTTCTTCGCCTGCAGTCACATAGTCAAGACTAAAATAACAAACTGCGCCGACAGGCTGGCGATATGCAAACAGAATATTTTCTGGGGAGAGCCTGAGCAAGTCGTAATAGGGCTGACTGTCATTCAGGCAACTGACCGAGACAACTGCCTGGTAAGACTTTGCCGCCAGCGTTTGCAGAATCTCCAGCTCAAGATTGGGCAGATCGTTGGTCAGGTAAAGATCAATTGGTTCGCTTAATGAAGGCTGCCAAACCTGATGCAATCCCCGATAGAGTTGAAAGTACTGTTCGGCATTGATGTCAGGCAGAATCAATGCCACTCCCTGACTTTTGCTGGCTCTTAACGATTGCGCCTGCGCATTCAACTGATAGCCAACTTCTCGGGCTGCACGTTGAACCGCTTCAATCTTCTCGACGCTTACGTTCCCTCTGCCATTGAGCACATTCGAGACAGTCCCATGCGACACACCGGCAATTCTTGCTATGTCTTTGATAGTTGGCATTTTTACATCCTTCCCCTAATGCTTTGATGCTAGCACGGCGCTCATTAGGAAACTATCTTCAGCACTTAAATTTGAACGTTACAATATTAAAAAGTGCATTTTATAAACATGTCATCATAAAAGACTGACGCTATTGATAGACTCCCTTCATAATATAAAAACATTAACATAATGAAATATAAGTATAAATTTTATAATATTTGAAGATGATCACTTCTGAAGCAAAAGATCGTTGTTCATATAAAACGCCGGAATCATAATTGACACGTTCCAATTACGTTTTATTGCATTAACGCCTAAAAAAACAACAATTGCATTTGTCATTAAGAGGGAAACATGAAGATTCATTTTCTGGGAACCGCTGCATCTGAAGGGATCCCCAATCCTTTTTGCCGTTGTGAGCACTGCCAGCAAGCCCGCATTCGTAAAGGCAAAGACTTGCGCACACACTCTTCAGCGATTATCGACGATGAACTGCTAATTGACGTGGCACCTGAATTCAGCCAACAACTGCTGCGAGATGGCCTGGACGCAACAGAGATCAGATCGCTATTGTTCACACATACTCATCCCGATCATTTCAACGTCGGCGATCTTTTTAGCCGGATGGAAGGGTATGGATTCGAAATTACTCATCCACTGCACATTTTTGGTAACGACCGTGCAATTAACGGTGCCGCTGAAGTGCTGCCAGGCTACAGCGCTGAAAGATTTGCTTTTCATTGCCTGGTTCCCTTCGTGACCGTTGAAACTCGCGGATACCGCATCACTCCGCTGCTGGCTAACCATGCCAAGTGGGAGCTTTGTTATACCTGGTTTATCGAAAAAGAAGGCCAGTCAATTTTCTACGGACATGATTCAGGCTGGTTTCCTGAGCTCACATGGCAGTGGCTGAAAGGGAAAAAAATCGATCTGGCTGTCCTGGAATGCACCTACGGTTTTAATGGTGATAATCGTACGAATAACCACATGAGCCTGGAAACCGTCTTCGCCGCCAGAGATAGGCTTGCGGAACTCGGTTGCCTTGAGAAAAATAGCCAACTTATCGTCTCGCATATTTCACACAGCGGAGGTCTGCTGCACGACGATCTCGTTGCGGCATGCGATAAAGAAAACATTCTTGTCGCCTGGGACGGGCTTAACCTGAGCATCAACCAATAAGGATATTCAATATGGACCTTAATAAAACACCACGCCTGTTGATTATGATGTTCATACAATATTTCATGCAGGGTGCCTGGAATATGACCATGGGGCTGGTATTGAGCACCTATGGTATGGCGACAATTATTGGCTCATCCTATGCTTTGCTTGGCCTGGCGACTATTCTTTCCCCGCTATTTATTGGCATGGTCGCCGACCGCTTTTTTTCGTCACAAAAAGTCATGGCGATCCTGCATTTAATTAATGCTGGTGTACTGTTGTTTGTTCCGCAATTTATTGAGGCACAAAACACAGGTATGACGTTAACCATGATTTTCCTTGTTGGTCTGCTGTTTTATCCTACAACTGCGCTGGCGAACAGTATCAGTTTCAGCCACATTAACGGGGTAAAATACTTCCCATTTATTCGTGTATTCGGCACATTTGGCTTTATGGTCATCGGCTTTATCATTGGTGAAATGGGTTATTCTGGAAATACCATCACCTGGTATATTGCGTCGGCTTCCGGTGTCGTTCTCGGCCTGTACTGTTTTACGTTGCCAAATACCCCACCGAAAGCAAAAGGAAGCGTGTTTACGCTTCGCGATCTGTTGTGTCTGGATGCTCTGGCGCTTTTCAAAGACCGCAGTTTCTCGGTTTTGATGCTCAGTATTTTTGTCCTGATGATCCCCAAAACGGCTTATTCCGCCTATATCCCGGTTTTTTTAAAAGCGCTTGGATTCGATAACGCCGCCTCAATGATGCAGGTTGGCATCGCCTGTGAAGTCATTTTCATGTTCCTGCTGTCGTTCTTCTTACTAAAAGCTGGCTTCAAAATCACACTGATGTTAGGCGCAGTTTGCTGGATTATCCGCACACTATTATTTGCTAATGCCTCGCTGGATGCCAACATGATGTTTGTGCTGATCGGCCTGATGTTACAAGGGTTCTGCTGGGACTTTTTCTTTACCGTGGGCGACATTTATGTTGACCGTAAAGCAGCGCCAGAGATTAAAGCACAAGCCCAAAGCCTGCGATTTATCGTCTCCAACGGCGTTGGTCTGCTATTTGCCTCCACCGTATGCGGGCAAATCTTTAACAACACCGTGACGGAACAAGGTCCAGAGGCGTTACCACAATGGGAGACATTCTGGCTAGTTTCAGCAGGCGTTGCCGCAGTGGTCAGCGTATTCTTCCTGATTTTCTTCCGGGACGATATTTCGAAACGCAAAACGGACCTCACATTGAAAAAAGCAAACTCCTGATCGTTAAAGACTCTCTCATTAAGGTAATTGCATGAATAATCTGGCCGCCATCATCAATGAGCAAGGATTGTTGCCTTTAACTACGATCATCAAAATCAGCATTGCATTTATTCTGGGTGGCATTATTGGCCTGGAAAGAGAATCGAAAGGGAAACCGGTCGGCTTCAAAACCTGCGTTATTTTATCCGTAGCCAGCTGTGTGTTAACTGTCGTATCAATACAATCTGCTGAATACTATGCTGAAATTTCGATGAATATCCGTAGCGATCCTATGCGCCTGGCGGCTCAGATTATCAGCGGCGTTGGTTTTCTCGGTGCGGGAGTCATTCTGCACCGACACGACGATGCTATCTCTGGGCTCACTACTGCGGCAATTGTCTGGGCATCTGCAGGGGTGGGAATCACCTGCGGAGCCGGATTTTATTTTCATGCAGTTTTTGCCACGGCTTTATTTTTATTAGCGATCAAACTAAGCCCATTCATTATTTTCTTACAGACCAGAAACCAGTTTCCCGGAAAAGTTAAAGTGCGGGTTATTCTTGATGAACGAGACGCTCTCGAAAGTCTGATAACCCGCATTCATCAACAGAAAAACATTATCGAAAACATCACGATCAGGGATATCAAGAAGGGCAAAATTGAGGTCAATCTCAAAATCGTAATTCGTCAAAAGATGACCTTGCCCGACTTATACCACGATCTGACCCATGTGGATCACGTCTGCGCCATCGCCCTGGAACACTAATACACCTTATCTTCCTCTTTAAAATCAGGGGTTTTCACCCCTGAAATAGCCACTCTGTATCCAACCAGCCCCTAAATCCTCACCATTCGTAATGTTAAATAATTGTTGCCTTTGATCACAAATAATAAACAAACAAGCTCATTCTGTGCGCGTTTTTCAAAAATGTAGATATTTTTAATTTATGGCTACGAAACGAGCTGCGCCATATCTCCCTGACAATCTACTGAGAGGAACGATTTGATGAACGCACTGACTGCCGTAAAACCGAATGCTGAAGATCCTGCCCAGCACTACAGCGGTTTCACGCTGAAACCATCAGCCCAATCCCCACGCCTGCTGGAGCTGACTTTTTCTGCTGAGACCACTGAGCAATTTCTGCAGGTCGTCGCGCAGTGGCCGGTTCAGGCGCTGGAATACAAATCCTTCTTGCGCTTCAAAGTGGGCAAGATCCTCGACGACCTGTGCGGCAATCAGTTACAGCCCCTGCTGCTGAAAACCCTGCTCGATCGTGCCGAAGGCGCACTGCTAATCAATGCCGTTGGCGTAGACGACGTGGCGCAGGCGGAAGAGATGGTCAAGCTGGCCACGGCGGTAGCGCACCTCATCGGACGCTCTAATTTTGATGCGATGAGCGGTCAATATTACGCTCGTTTTGTGGTGAAAAACGTCGATAACTCAGACAGCTATCTGCGCCAGCCTCACCGAGTGATGGAATTGCACAACGACGGAACCTACCTCGAAGAAATCACCGATTACGTGCTGATGATGAAGATCGACGAGCAGAACATGACCGGCGGTAACTCGCTGCTACTGCACCTCGACGACTGGGAGCATCTGGAGCAGTACTTTACCCATCCTCTGGCGCGTCGCGCCATGCGCTTTGCCGCACCGCCAAGCAAAAACGTCAGTCAGGAAGTGTTCCATCCGGTATTTGACGTTGACCAGCAGGGCCGCCCGGTAATGCGCTACATCGACCAGTTCGTCCAGCCAAAAGACTATGAAGAAGGCGTCTGGCTGAGTGACCTGTCCGATGCGCTGGAAACCAGCAAGGGCATTATTTCCGTTCCGGTTTCAGTAGGTAAATTCCTGCTGATCAACAACCTGTTCTGGCTGCACGGTCGCGATCGTTTCACTTCGCATCCGGACCTGCGCCGCGAACTGATGCGCCAGCGTGGTTATTTCGCGTACGCAACCAACCACTACCAGACCCATCAGTAAGCGCGAAGGAAAAGCGGATGTATGATTTTGTGATTATTGGCGGCGGCATTATCGGCATGTCGACCGCCATGCAACTGATTGATGTCTATCCGGACGCCAAAATCGCGCTGCTGGAAAAAGAGTCCGGCCCGGCCTGTCACCAGACGGGCCACAACAGCGGCGTCATTCATGCCGGGGTCTATTACACCCCCGGCAGCCTGAAGGCACAGTTTTGCCTGGCCGGAAATCGCGCCACAAAAGCCTTTTGCGACCAAAACGGCATCCGCTACGACGTCTGCGGAAAAATGCTGGTTGCCACCTCCTCACTTGAAATGGAGCGCATGCGCGCGCTATGGGATCGCACCGCCGCTAACGGTCTGGAGCGCGAATGGCTGAATGCGCAGGAACTTCGCGAGCGTGAACCCAATATCACCGGACTGGGCGGCATTTTTGTCCCGTCGAGCGGGATTGTCAGCTACCGCGAAGTCACCGCCGCGATGGCGAAAATTTTCCAGGCCAAAGGCGGGGAGATTATTTACAACGCCGAGGTCAGCGCGCTGAAAGAGCATGCTGCGGGCGTGATTGTCCGTACCCGTCAGGGCCAGGAATATGAAGGCGCGACGCTGATTAGCTGTTCTGGCCTGATGGCGGACCGACTGGTAAAAATGCTCGGCGTTGAACCTGGCTTTATCATCTGTCCGTTCCGGGGCGAATATTTCCGCCTGGCGCCAGAACATAATCAGATAGTTAACCATTTGATCTACCCCATCCCCGATCCGGCGATGCCGTTTCTCGGCGTTCATCTGACCCGGATGATTGACGGCAGCGTCACCGTCGGCCCCAACGCGGTACTGGCATTTAAACGTGAAGGCTACCGTAAACGTGACTTCTCGCTCAGCGATACGCTGGAGATCCTCGGCTCTTCTGGTATTCGCCGCGTGCTGCAAAACAACCTGCGCTCAGGGCTTGGTGAAATGAAGAATTCGCTGTGCAAAAGCGGTTATCTGCGGCTGGTACAAAAGTACTGCCCGAGCCTGACGCTCAAGGATCTGCAACCGTGGCCTGCGGGCGTACGGGCACAGGCGGTATCACCTGATGGCAAGCTTATCGACGATTTTCTGTTTGTCACCACGCCACGCTCAATTCACACCTGTAACGCCCCTTCTCCGGCGGCAACGTCGGCGATCCCTATCGGCGCACATATTGTCAGCAAAGTTCATGCGCTGCTGGAGAACCAGAGTAATCCCGGACATACGCTGCGTGCGGCACGTAGCGTGGAAACATTACACGCCGCATTCACCCGTTAACACGATTTAGACAGGAAGCAATTATGCAACTTAACGATCCAACCTTATTTCGCCAGCAGGCACTGATCGACGGCAACTGGCGTGACGCCAACAGCGGCGAGACCCTCGCGGTGACCAACCCCGCCAACGGTCAGCAATTGGGTAGCGTACCGAAAATGGGGGCAGATGAAACCCGCGAAGCGATTAACGCCGCTAACCGCGCCCTCCCCGCCTGGCGTGCGCTGACCGCCAAAGAGCGGGCCAACATCCTGCGTTGCTGGTTCAACCTGATGATTGAGCATCAGGACGATCTCGCCCGCCTGATGACCCTGGAACAGGGTAAACCGCTGGCGGAGGCCAAAGGCGAAATCACCTATGCCGCCTCATTTATTGAGTGGTTTGCCGAAGAGGGCAAACGCATCTATGGCGATACGATCCCTGGGCATCAGGCTGATAAACGCCTGATCGTCATCAAACAGCCAATCGGCGTTACCGCCGCGATTACGCCGTGGAACTTCCCCTCAGCGATGATCACCCGTAAAGCCGGTCCGGCGCTGGCAGCTGGCTGTACGATGGTGCTTAAACCCGCCAGCCAGACCCCTTACTCCGCACTGGCGCTGGCAGAACTGGCTAATCGCGCCGGGATCCCGGCAGGCGTTTTCAGCGTAGTGACCGGTTCTGCAAGCGAGGTTGGTAACGAGCTGACCGGCAACCCGCTGGTGCGCAAGCTGTCATTTACCGGCTCGACCGAAATCGGCCGTCAGTTAATGCAGCAGTGCGCCAAAGACATCAAAAAAGTATCGCTGGAGCTGGGCGGCAATGCGCCGTTTATCGTCTTTGACGATGCCGATCTTGATAAAGCCGTGGAGGGCGCGCTGGCATCGAAGTTCCGTAACGCCGGGCAAACCTGCGTCTGCGCCAATCGCCTGTACGTGCAGGACGGCGTGTATGAGCGTTTTGCCGAAAAACTCCAGCAGGCGGTGAGCAAGCTGCATCTCGGCGATGGTCTGCAACCTGACGTCACCACCGGACCGCTGATCGACGAGAAAGCGGTTGCCAAAGTGCAGGAACACATCGCCGATGCTCTGGATAAAGGCGCACGCATTATCGCGGGCGGTAAACCTCACGCGCTCGGCGGTAACTTCTTCCAGCCCACCATCCTGGTGGATGTGCCAGATAACGCGAAGGTCGCCAAAGAAGAAACGTTCGGCCCGCTCGCTCCGCTGTTTCGTTTTAAAGACGAAGCTGACGTCATCGCTCAGGCCAACGACACCGAGTTTGGTCTGGCCGCCTATTTCTACGCCCGTGATTTAAGCCGCGTCTTCCGCGTTGGCGAAGCGCTGGAGTACGGCATCGTCGGGATTAACACCGGCATTATCTCCAACGAAGTCGCCCCGTTTGGGGGGATAAAAGCCTCCGGTCTTGGCCGTGAAGGATCGAAATACGGCATCGAAGACTACTTAGAAATCAAATATATGTGCATCGGCCTTTAATAAAACAAATACTGGAGAACACCTGATGAGCACCAACAAAGAACTCATGCAACGTCGCAGCAACGCCGTTCCCCGTGGCGTAGGACAGATCCACCCTATTTTTGCCGAGCGGGCAGAAAACTGTCGGGTTTGGGACGTTGAAGGCCGTGAATTCCTCGACTTTGCTGGCGGTATTGCGGTGCTGAACACCGGTCACCTGCATCCGCAGATCGTCTCTGCGGTAGAAGCGCAGTTGAAAAAGCTGTCTCATACCTGTTTCCAGGTGCTGGCCTATGAGCCGTACCTGGAGCTGTGTGAAATCATGAATAAGAAAGTGCCGGGTGATTTCGCCAAGAAAACCCTGCTGGTGACCACCGGTTCTGAAGCGGTAGAAAACGCGGTGAAAATCGCCCGCGCCGCCACCAAGCGTACGGGGACTATCGCCTTTAGCGGCGCTTACCACGGTCGTACCCACTACACCCTGTCACTGACCGGGAAAGTCAATCCGTACTCCGCCGGAATGGGGCTGATGCCGGGCCACGTGTATCGTGCGCTTTATCCTTGCCCGCTGCACGGCATCAGTGAAGATGATGCTATCGCCAGCATTCACCGCATTTTCAAAAACGATGCCGCGCCAGAAGACGTCGCCGCCATCGTGATTGAACCCGTTCAGGGCGAAGGCGGCTTTTACGCGGCCTCTCCTTCCTTTATGCAACAGCTGCGCGCCATTTGTGACGAACACGGGATCATGCTGATTGCGGATGAAGTACAGAGCGGTGCGGGCCGCACCGGTACGCTGTTTGCCATGGAGCAGATGGGCGTTGCGCCCGATCTCACCACCTTCGCCAAATCCATCGCCGGAGGCTTCCCGCTGGCAGGCGTGACCGGACGCGCCGAAGTCATGGATGCAATCCCACCGGGTGGTCTGGGCGGTACCTATGCCGGTAACCCAATTGCCTGTGCCGCCGCGCTGGCGGTACTGAACATTTTCGAACAGGAAAATCTGCTGCAAAAAGCCAACGAGCTGGGACAAACCCTGCGCGAAGGCCTGCTGGCTATCGCGGAAACCCATCGTGAGATTGGCGACGTACGCGGGCTGGGCGCGATGATTGCTATCGAACTGTTCGAAGATGGCGATCGCACGAAACCAGACGCCAAACTGACTGCGGAAGTAGTGGCGCGTGCACGTGAGAAAGGACTGATCCTGCTCTCCTGCGGACCTTACTACAACGTGCTGCGCATTCTTGTCCCGCTGACCATTGAAGATGCGCAAATCCGCCAGGGGCTGGACATTATCGCCCAGTGTTTTGCCGAGGCAAAGCAGGGTTAAACCCCCGAATAAAAACGTGAAATTGTAGGCCGGATAAAGCGCAAGCGCTGCCATCCGGCAATGTTGTGATGCCCGGTGGCGCTACGCTTACCGGGCCTACGGGTAAGGTGCAGGAAGCGACGTCAATAACAATAACGAGGTTTAAAGATGGGGCAAGTGTCACAATCACATGATTTAGGGGGCGGGCTGAAATCACGCCACGTCACCATGCTGTCTATTGCCGGGGTAATCGGCGCAAGTTTGTTCGTCGGTTCAAGTGTGGCGATTGCAGAAGCCGGTCCCGCAGTATTATTAGCCTATCTGTTCGCCGGATTGCTGGTGGTGATGATTATGCGCATGCTGGCCGAAATGGCCGTTGCCACCCCGGATACCGGTTCTTTTTCCACTTACGCCGATAAGGCCATTGGCCCGTGGGCGGGTTACACCATCGGCTGGTTGTACTGGTGGTTCTGGGTGTTAGTTATCCCTCTGGAAGCGAATATTGCCGCCATCATTCTGCACTCCTGGGTACCGGGCATTCCTATCTGGCTGTTTTCTCTGGTTATCACGCTGGCGTTAACCGGCAGTAACTTGCTGAGCGTTAAAAATTACGGTGAATTCGAGTTCTGGCTGGCGCTGTGCAAAGTGGTTGCCATTCTGGCGTTTATTACCCTCGGTGCGGCGGCGATTAGCGGTTTCTACCCTTATGCCGAAGTTAGCGGAGTTTCACGCCTGTGGGATCAGGGCGGCTTTATGCCCAACGGTTTTGGCGCCGTGATCAGCGCGATGTTAATCACCATGTTCTCCTTTATGGGCGCGGAGATAGTTACCATCGCCGCCGCCGAATCCGATACCCCGGATAAACATATCGTTCGCGCCACCAACTCGGTTATCTGGCGTATCTCTATCTTCTATCTGTGCTCTATTTTTGTGGTGGTGGCGCTGATCCCGTGGAATATGCCGGGCCTGAAAGAAGTCGGTTCTTACCGCTCGGTGCTGGAGCTACTGCATATCCCGCACGCGAAATTGATCATGGACTGCGTCATTTTACTGTCGGTGACCAGCTGTCTTAACTCCGCGCTGTATACGTCATCGCGTATGCTCTACTCCCTGAGCCGCCGTGGCGATGCCCCCGCCTTTATGGGTAAAACGAACCGCAGCAAAACGCCTTATGTGGCGGTTTTACTGTCGACAGGTGCCGCGTTCCTCACCGTCATCGTCAATTATTACGCCCCGGCCAAGGTATTTAAATTCCTGATCGACAGCTCCGGTGCTATCGCGCTGCTGGTGTATCTGGTCATTGCCGTTTCTCAACTGCGGATGCGCAAAATCCTGCTGGCGCGAGGCGGTGAAATTAAACTGAAAATGTGGCTCTATCCGTGGCTAACCTGGCTGGTCATCGCGTTTATTATCTTTGTGCTGGTGGTCATGCTGTTTCGCCCAGCACAACAACTGGAAGTTATCTCTACCGGGTTGTTAGCCATAGGAATTATTTGCACCGTGCCCATTATGTCGCGCTGGAAAAAACTGCTATCGTGGCAAAAAGCACCATTGCAAAATACGCATTAAACCTGTTCCCGGCGCAGGCCGGGAAATCCTTTCAGGAGTATGACCATGACCGCCATTCCCCAACCGACGGCCATTGATGGATACCGCTGGCTGAAGAACGACATCATCCGCGGTGTGTATCAGCCTGATGAAAAACTGCGTATGAGCCTGCTAACCTCACGCTATGAGCTAGGTGTGGGACCGCTGCGCGAAGCGCTTTCGCAGTTAGTTGCCGAGCGGTTAGTGACGGTGGTTAATCAGAAAGGGTATCGTGTCGCCCCGATGTCAGAGCAGGAGTTGCTCGATATTTTCGATGCCCGCGCCAATATGGAAGCCATGTTGGTCGCACTGGCCATTGAACGCGGCGACGACGCCTGGGAAGCTGAAATTCTGGCGCGCGCACATATGCTCAGTAAGCTTGAAGCCATTGACGCCAGCGAACAGATGCTCGACGAGTGGGATCAGCGCCATCAGGCGTTTCACTCGGCGATTGTCGCCGGCTGTGGTTCACAATATCTGCTGCAAATGCGTGAACGGCTGTTCTCTCTGGCGGCGCGCTACCGGTTTATCTGGCTGCGTAAAACGGTGCTGTCGGTTGAAATGCTGGAAGACAAACACGATCAGCACAAGACGCTGACCGAAGCGATTCTGGCACGTGATGCCGCGCACGCCAGCGAATTAATGCGCCAGCACTTGCTGACGCCGATTCCGATAATTCAACAGGCTATGTCCGGTAAATTGCTGACGCAATAAGCCTGAATAATATTACTGTTCCGGAATACGTAAAACCTGCCCAGGATAGATTTTATCCGGGCTTTTCAGCATTGGTTTATTCGCTTCAAATATCTGGTTATACAGGTTGGCATTACCGTAAACCTGTTTAGCAATAGCGCTCAGGGTATCCCCAGATTTCACGGTATAAAACTGGCTTTCGCTCGCGGGTGCAGAGGTTTTAACCTGATCATCTACGCTGGCAATACCGGAGATATTACCAATCGCGATCAGAATTTTTTCTTTCGCCTCCTGACTTAATCCATCGCCAGAAACAGTGGCTTTGCCTTCGTTAATTTGCACATCCACTTTATCCGCATCAGGGATGCCTGTTTTGTTCAGGTGTTCCTGCACTTTTTTTGCCAGATCGGCTGTGTCATGGTTTCCAGTGACCGCATCCCACAGTTTTTCACCCGCATCTTTTACAAAATTGAAGAGTCCCATATCCACCTCGGTAATTAACAATCAACACCCAAAAGTGTAGCAGAGGAGAAAGGGGCACAAAGAAAACGGCGCCAAAGCGCCGTAGTAGAAAGGAATTAGTTACGCGTCTGTATCCAGAAGGCATGGATCAAACCTGGGATGTAGCCCAGCAGCGTCAGAACGATATTGAGGATAAATGCCCAACCGAATCCCTTCCCCAGCAGTACGCCAAGCGGGGGCAGAATAATAGTAAAAACGATTCTCCAGAAACCCATACACACTCCCTACAAGCAAAAAATTAATCATTGTTTAAAAAGAGATTTTATCTCTAAGCGTAGCCATTCTACCCAACTCTGCCAGCATTCCGCGGCTGTTTTACCCTCCTTTACGCTCTTTACGCTGGCGTACGTTGGTTGTTTATTTTAGAATATGCTTAATTTAGATTATGCTTAAATACATATGACTGAACTTGAACAACTCCAGGCCAGCGCTGAACAGGCTGCCGCCCTGCTAAAAGCGATGAGTAACCCGAAACGGTTGCTGATTTTGTGCATGCTCTGCGGTTCGCCCGGTACCAGCGCCGGCGAATTAGCCCGTGTTACCGGCCTTAGCCCTTCCGCCACATCCCAGCATCTGGCGCGTATGCGTGAAGAAGGTCTGATAGAAAGCCAGCGCGATGCCCAGCGCATCCTCTACTCCATTAAAAATGCGGCCGTGAATTCGCTGATCGCCACATTAAAAACACTGTATTGCCCATAAGGAGCCATCATGACTATTGGGACGATTTCCCCGCGCGAGGCGCAGACACTGGTCGCGCAGGGTGCAAAACTGATTGATATCCGCGATGCTGACGAGTATCTGCACGAGCATATTCCTGAGGCACATCTGGCGCCGTTACCCACGCTTGAGCAGGGATCGCTGCCTGCGAATTTACGCGCAGAGCAGGTGATTTTTCACTGCCAGTCAGGCAAACGTACACAAAATGCGGCAACAAAACTGAGCGCCATTGCCGCACCCGCGCAGGTCTGGTTGCTGGAAGGTGGAATTGACGGCTGGAAGGCCGCAGGGTTGCCGGTGGCGAAAGACAGTTCACAACCGTTACCGCTGATGCGTCAGGTGCAGATAGCCGCAGGCAGCCTTGCCCTACTCGGCGTTATTCTGGGCTATAGCGTTAGCAGCGCCTTCTTCCTGCTGAGCGGTTTTGTAGGCGCCGGGCTGATTCTCGCTGGCATGACCGGCTTTTGCGGTATGGCGCGATTACTGGACATCATGCCCTGGAACCGACGTACTCATTAAGCGGTAATCATTGAAACAGCACTGTACCCGCCGGTTGACGTGATCTATGGTGAGTTCTGCGATAAATGATAAATAAAGGAGCGCAACAATATGTTTAAACCTGGCGATCTGGTTCAACCGCGTATGGGCGGTCCAAAACTGAAGGTTGTTGAAGTCAATGACGATCAAATTGTGGCGGTACAAGCCAGTAATGAAAGCGGTGATAAATTCACGCTGAAAGCAGCTGATGTCACGCGATATACCGAAGAGGGTGATTTCGGCGTTTGCTGAAAATAAGCGGTGAGGATCTCCTCACCGCCTTCGCAATTAGATCAAAAAGTCATCAAGAGATTTACCGGCAGCCAGCGCCTGGGCAATTGGCTTCGGTGTGCGACCTTGCCCGGTCCATGTTTTCGTTTCACCATTGAGATCGATAAAACGATATTTCGCCGGGCGCGGTTGGCGTTTTTTAACTGAACGTGCCGTCGCAGGTGTTATGCTCAGCAGCTCCTCCGGGCTGATCCCGTCTGCCTGCATCTGCGCCAGCAAGGCATTAATTTTTGCCTGCTGTTCTGCACGTTGGCGCTGTAGCTGTTCTTCTTCATCGCGCCGTTCTTTGGTCACTTCCCTGAATTTTTCAAGCATATCTTCCAGTACATCAACGGAAAATTCACGAGCCATTGCACGCAGCGAGCGGATATTATTTAAGTTTTTTAACATTGAACTCATATTAACAAAACCTCTTTAACGTAAAACATAAAAACGGTATTACGCTAAATATTGTATGCAACTGATTATTATATTTCCAGTCTAATTTATTCGTTTATCATTAAACAAATAGCCAACTCTGATATTTATAGCATCCATTCTGCTATCGCCCAGACAATATATTCTATTACCCTGATTGCAGCTTTGAATATACCTGCAAGGTATCTCAGCGCGCCACTTAAGAAACAAGCCACAGCATCTCGTGGAACCAACGAGTATACATATTGCACATCAGTCAACATTCAGAAAAGGAGCGCAAAAAATTCAGAAAAACAAGCAACAATAACTCTTTGATCTAAAAAGACTTTAATTAATACAGCAACGAAAATACCAAAACGAACAAAAAACAAACCATTGCAGAGCATTTTATCGACAAAAAGACAATAAATAAAAATTTTCAGCTAGTTGCTAGTTATTATCCAGGCAGATATCCTATTAAAACGCGAAAGCAGCAAGACAAATCACTAGCAGTTAAGGTATTCAAAACCTTTTTTCCCCTTTTTACAAGGAGCATTAACATGTTCTCTCCGCAGTCACGCTTGCGTCATGCAGTAGCAGACACGTTCGCGATGGTTGTTTATTGTTCTGTCGTGAACATGTTGATCGAAATATTCCTTTCTGGAATGAGCTTCGAACAGTCGCTGTATTCCAGATTAGTCGCTATCCCTGTCAACATACTGATCGCGTGGCCATACGGCATGTATCGTGATTTGTTCATGCGCGCGGCCCGTAAAGCCACGCAGGCAGGATGGGCAAAAAATCTGGCGGATGTGCTGGCTTATGTCACCTTCCAGTCGCCGGTGTATGTGATTATTCTGCTGACGGTTGGCGCAGACTGGCATCAGATTACAGCTGCAGTAAGTTCGAACATCGTGGTGTCAATGCTGATGGGCGCTGTCTATGGCTACTTTCTTGATTATTGCCGCCGCTTGTTTAAGGTCAGCAGCTATCATCAGGCTAAAGCCTGACACGCTTCTTCGCGACTGGCACTGCCAGTCGCGTTATTAGTTTGAACTAACGTCGCCAAACAGCCCGCTCAGATAACGTTCAAGCGCAATACGCGAGCTAAAGCCGTGCGGAATACCATAATGCTCATGAGTCTCTCCGGCTAAATACAGCGGGAATTGCTGGTAATGATCGCAAGTTTTAATATCCGTTGCCGGTTCCGCCAGCGAAGAGCTACGTTCTTTCAACGTGGGATGGATAATTAATGCGGTACGTCCCATGCGAGCTTCACGATTAACATACACATAATTTTCGCCACGCCGATAGCCGTACGTTTTCTGCGTCACTACATCAACGGTAAAGCCCACTTTTTCAAGTACGCGCGCCACCTCATCAGGTCGTAAATACATATTATTTTCCTCGTTATCTTTTACTGCGGGCTTACCTTACCTGATTCAGCATTAGCAACGCTTTCAGAAAAGTCCATAAACGAGTGAACACGATGAGACAAATATCTTAAGAACCGTACAGATTTATGTCAGCGCCAACCGCAGTTGATACGCCGCCTGTTGCGCCATTTCCGCCGAGCTGATATTGGTAAATGACAGCAATATTCCTCCCTTTCCTGCTGAAGTCATTCGCCAGCGGCTTAACGCCTGAACCGCCAGCCCAGCCTGATTCGCTTTGCGCACTAGCGCAATATCATCTCCGTCGACACTCATCACCAGTTGAATCCCACCTTCCTGAGGAATAACGCTAAATCCTTGTTCGGTCAGAGCATTTTCCATCCATTGACGTCGCAGAGCATAATGCTGGCGCATACGTTTTAAGTGCCGCCAGAAGTGGCCATCTTGCATAAAATCTGCCAGCGTTTGCTGCCATAAAACCGGAACGCTACAGGCCGTTAGCGCCGCCTGCTGACGAAAATATTCTACCTGAGTCGGGGGCACCACCAGCCACGCCGTGCGCAAAGCCGGAAACATCGATTTGCTGAACGTTCCGGCATAAATCACCCGCTGGGGCGCATCCAGACTTTTTAGCGGCGGCAACGGTTTGCCGTGGTAGCGAAATTCACTGTCATAGTCATCTTCGATTACCCACGCCTGCGCGCGAGTCGCCCACTCCAGCAACTGGTGGCGACGGTCTAATGACAGGGCCACACCCAGCGGACTTTGATGTGCGGGAGTGAGCAGTACAAAACGCGCCTGCGGGTAGTCGCGGATCCCGGCGCTGACATCCAGACCATCGGCATCCACCGCTACCGGCATCAACTTAATGCGTTCCTGAGCCACCACGGGCCGGATCAGCGGAAAACCGGGATCTTCGACCCACATTCCCTCACCGGGATGCGCCAGAGCGCGCAGGATTAACGTCATTGATGCCGCATAGCCTGAAGTGATAAAAATCTGTTCTGGCTGACATTCAATGCTGCGTGAAACACGCAGGTAATCAACAATTGCCTGGCGTAACACCCGTTCGCCACACACATCGCCCACCGCCAGATCAAAACGCGTTTGGGTGCGTATACGCCGTCCCATCACCCGCGCCCAGACCTCGCGTGGAAAAAGATCGAGTGCGGGTAATCCCATCTGAAAAGGTTGCGGTCTGGGATTTTCTCCGGCGAAGATGGCAGGAGATTCAGGCGCCCTTTCTGGTCGCAGTTGCTCACTGACGAACGTTCCTGCCTGTCCACGCCGCGCGAGCCAGCCCTGCGCCACCAGCTCTGCATAGGCATTTTCCACCGTCGAGCGTGATACTCCCAGCTCCTGGGCCCAGGTCCGGCTGGAGGGCAATCTGGTGCCAGGCTTGAGTTCGCCTTTCTCAATTGCGTTTTTTAACTGACGGGCGATTTGCTGATAACGTGGCATTTATGGTCTGCTTTTTTGGCAACAATATGGCCCTCTGTTGCAGTCCATTATAGTGCTACATTGCGGGTCATCCAAACGAGGAGAAATACCATGACAATGTTACGCCAGCCCTATTACGAACTCAGTCCTGAAATCTATAACGCTCTGGTTCAGGCAAGCCAAGCGCTGGAAAACTGCGCGCTGGAACCTACGTTGACGGAACTGATTTACCTGCGGGTCTCGCAAATCAACGGCTGCGCCTTTTGTCTGGAAATGCACAGTAAAGCACTGCGCAAATCCGGTGTTGCGCAGGCCAAACTGGACGCACTGGCAGGCTGGCGGGTGAGTCACCACTTCAGCGAGCAGGAACGTGCGGCGCTGGCGTGGGCCGAATCGCTCACCCAGATTGCCACTACTCACGCCGAAGATGACGTTTATCTGCCGCTGCTAGACCATTTCAGCGCGAAAGAAATTAGCGACCTGACATTTGCCATTAGCCTGATGAACTGCTTTAACCGTCTGGCGGTGGGGATGCGCATGTGATTCTGCGCTGCCGGATGGCGACATAAATGCCTTATCCGGCCCGGGAAGTACTTTCCTGTAGGCCGGATTAGACGCGACGCGTCGTCATCCGGCAACCTGCGATGGTACATATCACTTCCCCCGCCACGCTCATCACCCAGCTCATCATCAATCTAAAATTCCCATATCTTGTATGGTTGAATCTTTTTAAAACTACATCTAGTATCTCTCCTATCAGGACACACACAACCCGACGCCCTCTATCGCGCCGATCTTTTATTTTTAAATGGAAATACGAATCATGCGCATTATTATTTACACTCGCAATAACTGTGTTCAGTGCCACGCCACCAAACGGGCAATGGAAAGCCGTGGGTTTGACTTTGAGATGGTAAATGTCGATTTACAGCCCGATTTGGCTGATAGCCTGCGCGATCAGGGGTTTCGCCAGCTACCGGTCGTGGTCGCGGGTGAAACCAGTTGGTCAGGGTTTCGCCCGGACATGATCAACCGTCTGCATCCGGAACACCGTGTGGCCAGCGCATGAGTCAGCTCGTCTACTTCTCCAGCAGCTCCGAAAATACGCACCGCTTTATGCAGCGTCTGGGGCTGCCAGCCATCCGCATTCCGCTTAACGAACGCGAGCGGATCCGGGTAGACGAACCTTACCTATTAATCGTGCCGTCCTACGGCGGCGGCGGCACTGCTGGCGCGGTCCCAAGACAGGTGATCCGCTTTTTAAACGATACGCACAACCGGGCGTTAATCCGTGGAGTGATCGCCTCCGGCAATCGTAATTTCGGTGACGCCTACGGTCGCGCGGGTGATGTCATCTCACAAAAATGCGGCGTGCCGTGGCTCTATCGCTTTGAGCTGATGGGCACCCAAAGCGATATCGACAACGTTCGAAAAGGAGTGAGCGAATTTTGGCAACGACAACCGCAGAACGTGTAATGCAGCCAACGCTGGATTATCACGCCCTGAACGCCATGCTGAATCTGTACGATAAAGCCGGGCGCATTCAGTTCGACAAAGACCATCAGGCGGTGGAGGCTTTCTTTGCCGCCCACGTCCGCCCCAACTCGGTGGCGTTTGCCAGCCAGCAGGAGCGCCTGGAAAGGTTGGTGGATGAAGGCTATTACGATGCCAGCGTGTTAGCCCGCTACAATCGCGCGTTCGTGCTGAAGCTATTCGCTCACGCCCACGCCAGCGGATTCCGTTTCCAGACGTTCCTCGGCGCATGGAAGTTCTACACCAGCTATACGCTGAAAACGTTCGACGGTAAGCGCTATCTCGAAGACTTTGAGGATCGGGTCACAATGGTGGCGCTCACGCTGGCGCAGGGCGATGAAACGCTCGCGATGCAGCTGACCGATGAAATGCTTTCCGGGCGCTTTCAGCCCGCCACACCAACCTTTTTAAACTGCGGCAAACAGCAACGCGGCGAGCTGGTCTCCTGCTTCCTGTTGCGTATTGAAGACAACATGGAGTCTATTGGTCGGGCGGTCAACTCCGCACTTCAGCTCTCCAAACGCGGCGGCGGCGTGGCATTTTTGCTCTCCAACCTGCGCGAGGCTGGTGCGCCCATTAAACGCATTGAGAACCAGTCATCTGGGGTGATCCCGGTAATGAAAATGCTGGAAGATGCGTTTTCTTATGCGAATCAACTCGGGGCACGTCAGGGTGCGGGGGCGGTATATCTGCACGCACACCATCCGGATATTTAATGAGATGGTCACTCCCTCCTTCCCGGTACTATGCTGAGGACAGGCTTTCATTCGGAGAACTATCATGGAAAACATTGCGCTCATTGGTATCGATCTGGGTAAAAACTCTTTCCATATTCATTGCCAGGATCGTCGCGGGAAGGCTGTTTACCGTAAAAAATTTACCCGGCCAAAGTTGATCGAATTTTTGGCGACATGCCCCGCTACAACCATCGCAATGGAAGCCTGTGGCGGTTCTCACTTTATGGCACGCAAGTTGGAAGAGTTGGGGCATTCCCCAAAGCTGATATCACCACAATTTGTCCGCCCGTTCGTTAAAAGCAATAAAAACGACTTTGTCGACGCCGAAGCTATTTGTGAAGCTGCATCGCGTCCGTCTATGCGTTTTGTGCAGCCCAGAACGGAATCTCAGCAGGCAATGCGGGCTCTGCATCGT
The DNA here is from genome assembly GCF_014596815.2 of Citrobacter sp. C13. NCBI lineage: Bacteria > Pseudomonadati > Pseudomonadota > Gammaproteobacteria > Enterobacterales > Enterobacteriaceae > Citrobacter > Citrobacter sp. C13. Next base: position 1,122,871 of record NZ_CP115024.1, on the reverse strand, counting down.
GTCCGTGAATCCCTGGTTCAGGATAAGGTAAAAACAACCAATCAAATGCATGCTTTTCTGCTGGAATTTGGCATTAGCGTTCCCCGAGGAGCTGCCGTTATTAGCCGACTGAGTACCATTCTTGAGGATAATAGTTTGCCTCTTTACCTCAGCCAGTTATTGCTGAAATTACAACAGCATTATCACTATCTTGTTGAGCAGATTAAAGATTTGGAATCCCAGTTGAAACGAAAGTTGGACGAAGATGAGGTTGGACAGCGCTTGCTGAGCATTCCCTGCGTCGGAACACTGACAGCGAGTACTATTTCAACTGAGATTGGCGACGGGAAGCAGTACGCCAGCAGCCGTGACTTTGCGGCGGCAACAGGGCTTGTACCTCGGCAGTACAGCACGGGAGGTAGGACGACATTGCTGGGAATTAGTAAGCGAGGTAATAAAAAGATCCGAACTTTGTTGGTTCAATGTGCCAGGGTATTCATACAAAAACTGGAACACCAGTCTGGCAAATTGGCCGATTGGGTCAGGGATTTACTGTGCCGGAAAAGCAACTTTGTCGTCACTTGTGCTCTGGCAAACAAGCTGGCCAGAATAGCCTGGGCCCTAACGGCACGACAGCAAACTTATGTAGCATAACGGCAGAAATACACCGGTTTAAAGAATTACTGATCTGGTTTTGCGAATACTGATATTGATGATACTAACGGCCCACCGGCCTGTTGAGGAACCTGTAAAACGGAAAGGCTCATTGAAGCCGTATATTTTCTGGAGGTTCATCAGGCGCGGAACTCATCAAGGCGCGGGAATAAAATCCCATTCAGACGCCGGATAGATTCAAGCAAGCCAACTTGTCGTCAAAATCGGTGTTGCAAAAACGGGAGTGACCATAGATTACGTTTTCTCGATACTAAGCGCGAAAACGCCGACGAGAAAATCCGCATCAAAACGCTCTCGCTTGGCGTGGTGATCCCGGATATTACCTTTCAACTGGCGAAAGAAAATGCCCGAATGGCGCTGTTCTCACCGTATGACGTGGAACGGATTTACGGCAAACCGTTCGGTGATATCGCCGTGAGTGAGCGGTATGACGAACTGGTTGCCGACGAACGTGTGCGCAAAAAATTCATTAACGCCCGCGATTTCTTCCAGCGGCTGGCCGAGATCCAGTTTGAGTCTGGCTATCCTTACATCATGTTTGAAGATACGGTGAATCGCGCCAATCCGATTGCCGGTCGGATCAATATGAGCAACCTGTGCTCGGAGATTTTGCAGGTTAACAGTGCCTCTACCTACGATGAAAATCTCAATTACGCGCAGACCGGGCACGATATTTCCTGCAATCTCGGCTCGTTGAACATTGCCCATACCATGGATTCACCCGATTTTGGTCGTACCGTGGAAACGGCGGTTCGTGGCTTAACCGCCGTTTCGGACATGAGCCATATCCGCAGCGTGCCCTCGATTGAGGCCGGGAACAGCGCATCGCACGCAATTGGTCTTGGACAGATGAATCTGCACGGGTATCTGGCGCGGGAAGGGATCGCCTACGGTTCACCGGAAGGGCTGGATTTTACCAATCTCTATTTCTATACCATCACCTGGCATGCGCTGAATACGTCAATGAAGATCGCCCGCGAGCGCGGTCAAACCTTTGCCGGATTCAAACAGTCGCGCTACGCCAGCGGCGAATATTTTAACCAGTATCTGCAGGGCGACTGGCAGCCAAAAACCGACAAGGTTCGCACGCTGTTTGCCGCCAGCGGCATTACGCTGCCGACGCGCGAGATGTGGTCACAGCTGCGTGAAGATGTGATGCGCTACGGCATTTATAACCAGAATTTACAGGCGGTTCCCCCCACCGGTTCTATCTCCTACATCAATCATGCCACGTCAAGCATTCACCCGATCGTGTCGAAAGTGGAGATTCGCAAAGAGGGCAAAACCGGGCGCGTTTACTACCCTGCCCCGTTTATGACCAATGAGAATCTGGCCTTGTATCAGGATGCCTATGAGATCGGTCCACAAAAAATCATTGATACCTACGCAGAAGCAACACGCCATGTCGATCAGGGGCTTTCACTGACGCTCTTTTTCCCCGATACCGCCACCACGCGCGATATCAACAAAGCGCAGATTTACGCCTGGCGTAAGGGCATCAAATCCCTGTACTACATCCGACTACGCCAGTTGGCGCTGGAAGGCACCGAAATAGAAGGCTGCGTGTCATGCGCGCTGTAAGGAGGAGAAAATGACATTATCCCGCGTGAGCGCCATCAACTGGAACAAGATTGAGGATGATAAAGATCTTGAGGTATGGAACCGTCTGACCAGTAACTTCTGGCTCCCGGAAAAGGTCCCGCTCTCCAATGACATTCCGGCCTGGCAAACGTTGAACGCCGCCGAACAGCAGCTAACAATCCGCGTTTTTACCGGGCTGACGCTGCTCGACACCATTCAGAATGTTGCCGGAGCACCAGCGTTAATGGCTGATTCGTTAACACCGCATGAAGAGGCGGTGCTGTCGAATATCAGCTTTATGGAGGCGGTGCACGCCCGTTCATACAGCTCTATTTTCTCCACCCTTTGCCAGACCAAAGATGTGGATGCAGCTTACGCCTGGAGTGAAGAAAATACCCCACTCCAGCGCAAGGCGCAGATCGTTTTGGCACATTACGCCAGCGACGAACCGTTGAAGAAGAAAATTGCCAGCGTGTTTCTGGAATCCTTCCTGTTCTATTCCGGCTTCTGGTTACCGATGTATTTTTCCAGCCGCGGAAAATTGACCAATACAGCCGATCTTATTCGCCTGATTATTCGTGATGAGGCCGTTCATGGGTATTACATTGGTTATAAATATCAAAAAGGTCTGGAGCATATTTCCGAGTCCGCACGCGAGGAGTTAAAGAACTTTGCCTTCGATCTGCTGATGGAATTGTATGATAACGAAGCGCGCTATACGGAAGAATTGTATGCAGAAACAGGCTGGGTGGATGACGTCAAAGCCTTCCTTTGCTACAACGCCAATAAGGCATTGATGAATTTGGGGTATGAGGCGCTATTTCCACCTGAAATGGCGGAGGTTAACCCGGCAATCCTTGCCGCGCTGTCGCCCAACGCTGACGAAAACCACGATTTCTTCTCGGGTTCTGGCTCATCCTATGTGATGGGAAAAGCGGTCGAAACCGAAGACGACGACTGGAATTTCTAGCAATCAATTCTGCGGGAAATACCGTACATTTTTCGCGGAAATATTTTAACAGGATCACACTTTTGTCGTGCAAATATAATTGTGTGATCTACACTCAATATCAGCCGCATTATTCGCCTGCATTCCAGCAATTCAGGCGATTTTTCATTGGCATTTACAAAAAATATTAACCCGCTCACATTCGCGCTCAGCCCTTATATCACGGGAAGTCCCGCCATCTGGCCTTTGGCAATATTCATGCCACAACCAAATTCAGGGTTGTCTCAGATTCTCAGTATGTTAGGGTAGAAAAAGGTCACTATTTCCATCAGGTAATATATCGATATAAACAAATAACAGGAATCATTCTATTGCATGGCAATTAAATTAGAAGTTAAAAATCTCTATAAGATATTTGGAGAGCATCCCCAGAGAGCCTTCAAATATATTGAAAAAGGACTTTCAAAAGAGCAGATTCTGGATAAAACGGGGCTATCGCTTGGCGTTAAGAACGCCAGTCTGGCCATTGAAGAAGGCGAGATATTTGTCATCATGGGATTATCCGGTTCGGGTAAATCCACAATGGTACGCCTTCTCAATCGCCTGATTGAACCCACCCGCGGGCAGGTATTGATTGACGGCGTAGACATCGCCCGGATATCCGATGCTGAGCTTCGCGAGGTGCGCAGAAAAAAGATTGCGATGGTGTTCCAGTCCTTTGCCCTGATGCCACACATGACGGTCCTGGACAATACGGCATTCGGCATGGAATTAGCCGGTGTTGGTGCGGATGAACGTCGTGAAAAAGCGTTAGATGCGCTGCGCCAGGTTGGTCTGGAGAATTATGCTCACGGTTACCCGGATGAACTTTCCGGGGGGATGCGCCAGCGTGTGGGCCTCGCCCGCGCATTAGCCATTAACCCTGACATCTTATTAATGGATGAGGCCTTCTCAGCCCTCGATCCGTTAATTCGTACCGAGATGCAGGATGAGCTGGTAAAGCTACAGGCGAAACATCAACGTACCGTAGTCTTTATTTCCCATGACCTCGATGAAGCCATGCGCATTGGCGACAGAATTGCCATTATGCAAAACGGTGAAGTGGTCCAGGTCGGTACGCCGGATGAAATCCTGAATAATCCGGCCAACGATTATGTACGCACCTTCTTCCGTGGCGTTGATATTAGCCAGGTCTTTAGCGCGAAAGATATTTCACGCCGTAGTCCCGAAGGTTTAATTCGTAAAAACCCCGGGGTGGGTCCACGTTCGGCGCTGCAATTATTGCAGGACAAAGATCGCGAATATGGTTACGTGATTGAACGTGGCAATAAATTCGTTGGCGTTGTTTCTATCGACTCATTAAAAACAGCATTAAGTCAGGCGCAAGGTATTGAAGCGGCATTGATCGATGAGCCGTTAGCCGTTGATGCACAAACCCCTCTCAGCGAGTTGCTTTCTCATGTCGGTCAGGCCCCGTGCGCGGTGCCGGTTGTAGATGAGGAACAGCAGTATGTGGGCGTCATTTCAAAACGCATGCTGTTACAGGCTTTAGATCGTGAGGGGGTAAACAATGGCTGATCAAACTAATCCGTGGGACACCACACCAGCGGCCAACAGTGCCGCACAAAATGCTGATGCCTGGAGTACGCCATCAGGCGCGCCCACTGACGGCGGTGGCGCGGACTGGCTGACCAGCGCACCCGCGCCGGCACCAGAGCATTTCAATATTATGGATCCGTTCCATAAAACGCTGATCCCGCTGGACAGTTGGGTCACAGAGGGGATCGACTGGGTCGTTACCCATTTCCGTCCGGTCTTCCAGGGCATTCGTGTCCCGGTGGATTACATTCTCAACGGCTTTCAACAGCTGCTGTTAGGTATGCCAGCCCCGGTAGCGATTATCCTGTTCGCGCTGATTGCCTGGCAGATTTCCGGCGTGGGGATGGGCGTTGCTACGCTGATTTCCTTAATTGCCATCGGTGCCATCGGCGCGTGGTCGCAGGCCATGATAACCCTGGCGCTGGTGTTGACCGCGTTGCTGTTCTGCGTGGTGATCGGTCTGCCGATGGGAATCTGGTTGGCGCGCAGTCCACGGGCAGCAAAAATTGTTCGCCCGCTGCTGGACGCCATGCAAACCACGCCCGCGTTTGTCTATCTGGTGCCGATTGTCATGCTGTTTGGTATTGGTAACGTCCCGGGCGTAGTGGTGACGATTATCTTCGCCCTGCCGCCAATCGTGCGTCTGACTATTCTGGGGATTAACCAGGTGCCAGCCGATCTGATTGAAGCCTCGCGCTCGTTTGGCGCCAGCCCGCGTCAGATGCTGTTTAAAGTGCAGCTCCCGCTGGCAATGCCCACCATTATGGCTGGGGTTAACCAGACGCTGATGCTGGCGCTCTCAATGGTCGTCATCGCGTCGATGATTGCCGTCGGCGGACTGGGTCAGATGGTTCTGCGCGGAATCGGTCGTCTGGATATGGGGCTTGCCACCGTCGGCGGGGTTGGGATTGTGATCCTCGCCATCATCCTGGATCGCCTGACGCAGGCCGTCGGTCGCGACTCGCGTAGTCGTGGCAACCGTCGCTGGTACACCACCGGTCCCATTGGGCTTATCACTCGCCCATTCACGAAGTAATTCACCCGTTGCCCGGTGGCGCATGCTTACCGGGCCTACAATTCATTAACTTGCACAAAATCATTCAGGATGAATGTGTAATAAGGAACAACGATGCGACAGAAAGTAATTATTGCCACAGCGTTTGCCACCCTTGTCTCCACCAGCACTTTCGCTGCCGACCTGCCGGGCAAAGGCATCACCGTACAGCCAATCCAGAGCACTATCTCTGAAGAATCCTTCCAGACGCAGTTAGTCGCCCGTGCGCTGGAGAAACTGGGTTACACCGTTAACAAAACCAGCGAAGTTGACTACAACGTCGGCTATACCTCCATTGCCTCTGGCGATGCAACTTTTACCGCCGTGAACTGGCAGCCGCTGCATGATGATATGTACGCCGCTGCGGGCGGAGACAAAAAGTTTTATCGCGAGGGGGTATTCGTTACAGGTGCCGCACAGGGTTATCTGATCGACAAGAAAACCGCTGAGCAGTATAAAATCACCAATATCGCCCAGTTAAAAGATCCGAAGATCGCCAAAATCTTTGACACCAACGGTGACGGAAAAGCCGATATGATGGGCTGTTCACCGGGCTGGGGCTGTGAAGCAGTAATCAACCACCAGAACAAAGCTTTCGATCTGGAAAAAACCGTCGAGGTCAGCCACGGTAACTATGCGGCGATGATGGCCGACACCATTACCCGCTTCAAAGAAGGTAAACCCATTCTTTACTACACCTGGACACCGTACTGGGTCAGCGACGTAATGAAGCCGGGTAAAGATGTGGTCTGGCTGCAGGTACCGTTCTCTTCCCTACCAGGTGAGCAGAAAGATATTGATACCAAACTGCCAAACGGTGCCAACTACGGCTTCCCGGTGAACACTATGCATATTGTCGCCAATAAAGCCTGGGCGGAGAAAAACCCGGCTGCGGCGAAACTGTTTGCCATCATGAAGCTGCCGCTGGCGGATATCAACGCGCAGAACGCAATGATGCACGACGGGAAAGCGTCTGAAGCCGACGTGCAGGGTCACGTTGACGGCTGGATCAAAGCCCACCAGCAGCAGTTTGACGGCTGGGTGAACGAAGCGCTGGCCGCGCAGAAATAATCCACTCACAGGCCTGATGAGTGTAGCGCCATCAGGCCTGTAACCGCATAAATGCCGGATGGTGGCGCGATGCACCTAATCCGGCCTATCCTCCCTCCCCCAATCGCACAATCCATCACTCAACAAATCAGCAACATTTAATCACTTCCGTTATGATTGTTTTCTGCAACCCATTACTCAGTTGAAAACAATGACGAAAACTACTCAGGGACTTAGCCCTTCGCTGATCCTGTTAATGTCTATTGCCACCGGCCTCGCCGTCGCCAGTAACTATTATGCGCAGCCGCTGCTCGACACCATCGCGCGCAACTTTTCGCTATCTGCCAGTACCGCAGGGTTTATCGTCACCGCGGCCCAACTCGGCTATGCCGCCGGTCTGCTGTTTTTAGTCCCGCTTGGCGATATGTTCGAACGTCGGATGCTGATCGTCTCCATGACGTTGCTCGCAGCTGGTGGCATGCTGATTACCGCCAGCAGTCAGTCACTGGGTATGCTGATCCTCGGCACCGCTCTGACCGGACTGTTCTCTGTAGTCGCACAGATTTTAGTTCCGCTGGCGGCGACACTTGCCACGCCAGACAAGCGCGGTAAAGTTGTCGGCACGATTATGAGCGGCCTGCTGTTGGGCATTCTGCTGGCACGCACCGTAGCGGGATTACTGGCCAATTTGGGCGGCTGGCGCACCGTGTTTTGGGTGGCATCGGTATTAATGGCGCTGATGGCGATTGCGCTGTGGCGCGGTCTGCCGAAGATGAAATCAGAAACGCATCTTAACTACCCGCAACTTCTGGGTTCGGTATTCAGCCTGTTTATCCACGATAAACTGCTGCGTACCCGCGCGATGCTGGGCTGTCTGACCTTTGCCAATTTCAGTATCCTATGGACATCAATGGCGTTTTTGCTCGCCGCACCGCCGTTTAACTATTCAGAAGGCATGATTGGTCTGTTTGGTCTGGCGGGTGCCGCAGGGGCGTTAGGCGCACGTCCGGCGGGCGGTTTTGCCGATAAAGGTAAATCCCACCTGACCACAACCATGGGGCTGCTATTACTGCTGCTCTCCTGGCTTGCTATTTGGTTTGGGCACGCTTCAGTACCCATGCTGATTATCGGTATTCTGGTGTTGGACCTCACCGTTCAGGGAGTACACATCACCAACCAGACGGTTATCTATCGCATTCATCCGGATGCGCGTAATCGCCTGACCGCCGGATACATGACCAGCTATTTTATTGGCGGAGCGGCAGGTTCGCTAATTTCAGCCTCCGCCTGGCAGCATGCCGGGTGGGCTGGCGTTTGTCTGGCGGGTACGACCGTTGCCGTACTCAACCTGGTGGTCTGGTGGCGAGGTTTTCACCGTCAGGAAGCCGTAAATTAAGCGTATAGTGCATGTTTACCGCTGATTGGGCTCCACAGGGTGTTAAGGAGCCCATCAGTCTGCTAAGGTTATAACTCATTGAACCAAGTTATATTAATTTCGGTAATGAAACCTATAACCCTATGGAAAGCCCTGTACCCCAGTCTGAATCCTGTTCGGCAACGTTAACGGAAGGATTCAAAGACAGCCTGCCAATAGTCATCAGCTATATTCCGGTCGCTTTTGCATTTGGTCTCAATGCCACTCGCCTTGGCTTTACGCCGGTTGAAAGCGTCTTTTTCTCCTGCATTATCTATGCGGGAGCCAGCCAGTTTGTCATTACCACCATGCTCGCTGCGGGCAGTTCGCTGTGGGTCGCCGCCCTTACCGTCATGGCCATGGATGTCCGCCATGTTTTGTACGGCCCTTCCCTGCGCAGCCGAATAGCCCAGCGACTGAGTAAACCCAAAAGTGCACTGTGGGCTTTTGGCCTTACCGATGAAGTCTTTGCCGCCGCAACGGCAAAACTGGTCCGGGATAATCGGCGCTGGAGTGAAAACTGGATGATCGGCATCGCACTGTGCTCCTGGGCCTCCTGGGTGTTTGGTACGGTGATCGGCGCGTTTTCCGGCAGTGGTTTACTCAAGGATTACCCGGCGGTTGAAGCGGCACTGGGATTCATGCTCCCGGCGCTGTTTATGAGCTTCCTGCTCGCGTCATTCCAACGTAAACAAGCGCTCTGCGTGACTGCCTCCCTGGCCGGGGCGCTGGCTGGCGTCATGCTGTTTTCCATCCCTGCCGCTATCCTTGCAGGTATTGTCTGCGGATGCCTGACGGCGCTCATCCAGTCATTTTGGCAGGGAGGTCCTGATGAGCTATGAGGTTCTGCTACTTGGCCTGTTGGTCGGCTGCGTTAATTACTGTTTTCGCTATTTGCCACTCCGTCTTGGGGTGGGCAATGTTCGCCCGACGAAGCGCGGCGCGACGGGCATATTACTCGACACTATTGGCATTGCATCTATTTGCGCCCTGCTGGTGGTGTCTACCGCGCCAGAAGTGATGCACGACGCTCGTCGGTTCGTGCCTACGCTGGTGGGGTTTGTCATACTGGGCGCAAGCTTCTATAAGACCCGCAGCATCATCATTCCAACGTTACTGAGTGCTCTGGGCTATGGATTAGCCTGGAAAATGCTTGTTGGCTTATAGATAAAAACAATCATTTTAAAGAAATAATACATTTACTTTATTTGTCACTGTCGTTACTATATCGGCTGAAATTAATGAGGTTATACCCAAATGGATAGTTCGTTTACGCCCATTGAACAAATGCTAAAATTTCGCGCCAGCCGCTACGAAGAGTTCCCTTATCAGGAAGTGCTTCTGACTCGCCTATGCATGCACATGCAGGGCAAGCTGCTGGAAAACCGCAATAAGATGCTGAAAGCTCAAGGGATTAACGAGACGTTGTTTATGGCGTTGATTACGCTGGAGTCTCAGGAAAACCACAGTATTCAGCCTTCTGAACTGAGTTGCGCGCTTGGCTCGTCACGCACTAACGCTACCCGCATTGCGGATGAGTTAGAAAAACGTGGCTGGATCGAACGTCGTGAAAGCGATAACGATCGCCGCTGTCTGCATCTGCAATTGACCGAGAAAGGCCATGCTTTTTTGCAAGAGGTGTTACCGCCTCAGCATAACTGCCTGCATCAGCTCTGGTCGTCTCTTAGCACCACCGAAAAAGATCAGCTTGAGCAAATTACCCGTAAACTTCTGACCCGTCTTGATCAGATGGAGCAGGATGGCGCGGTGTTAGAAGCGCTGCGCTAACGCGCCGACTCGCTCAGAAATCCAGATTTATAAATGAAAAAACCGACAGGCCAGCACGCATACTGCTGGCCTGTCTGATAAACAGGTCGGCTCAGCCGATGTGAAAAAAATAAGATCGTGGAGAACAACATGAGCGCAAATGCGGAGACTCAAACCCCGCAGCAACCGGTCAAGAAGAATGGCAAACGTAAAAGTATGCTGCTCCTTCTGACCTTGCTCTTTATTATCATTGCCGTGGCATATGGGATTTATTGGTTTTTAGTACTTCGTCATGTCGAAGAGACAGACGATGCGTACGTGGCAGGGAACCAGGTTCAAATCATGGCTCAGGTATCAGGCAGCGTGACGAAAGTCTGGGCTGATAACACTGACTTTGTAAAACAAGGCGATGTGCTGGTCACCCTCGACCAGACAGACGCAAAGCAGGCATTTGAAAAAGCCAAAACTGCGCTGGCTTCCAGCGTGCGTCAGACGCACCAGTTGATGATCAACAGCAAGCAGTTACAGGCAAGCATTGAAGTGCAGAAAACCGCGCTGGCGCAAGCACAAAGCGACTTTAATCGCCGAGTTCCGCTGGGCAATGCCAACCTGATTGGCCGCGAAGAGCTGCAACACGCTCGTGATGCCGTCGCCAGCGCTCAGGCCCAGCTTGATGTCGCGATCCAACAATATAATGCTAACCAGGCGATGATTCTGGGTAGCAAGCTGGAAGATCAACCCGCTGTGCAACAGGCTGCTACCGAAGTGCGCAATGCCTGGCTGGCGCTGGAACGTACCAGAATTGTCAGCCCAATGACCGGTTATGTATCCCGTCGCGCCGTACAGCCTGGTGCACAAATTAGCCCAACCACACCGCTGATGGCGGTTGTTCCGGCCACTAACCTGTGGGTAGATGCCAACTTCAAAGAAACACAGCTCGCGCACATGCGTATCGGCCAACCGGCGACCGTTATCAGCGATATTTACGGCGATGACGTAAAATATACCGGTAAAGTTGTCGGTCTCGATATGGGTACGGGCAGCGCGTTCTCCCTGCTGCCAGCGCAGAACGCAACCGGCAACTGGATCAAAGTCGTCCAGCGTCTGCCGGTACGTATCGAACTGGATGCGCAGCAACTGGCACAGCATCCATTACGTATTGGTTTGTCTACGCTGGTTACGGTAGATACCTCAAATCGTGACGGACAAATTCTGGCATGCCAGGTTCGTACCACGCCGGTATCAGAAAGTAATGCACGTGAAATCAACCTTGCTCCGGTCAATAAGATGATCGAAGAGATCGTGCGGGCCAACGCGGGCTAATTCAAAGGTGCGTGTGATGCAACAGCAAAAACCGCTGGAAGGCGCGCAGCTCGTCATTATGACGATCGCGCTGTCCCTGGCGACATTCATGCAGGTGCTGGACTCCACCATTGCTAACGTGGCGATCCCCACTATCGCCGGGAACCTCGGCTCTTCACTGAGCCAGGGAACCTGGGTGATCACCTCATTCGGGGTGGCGAACGCTATCTCTATTCCGATCACCGGCTGGCTGGCAAAACGCTTTGGCGAAGTAAGACTCTTTATGTGGTCAACTATCGCCTTCGTCATTGCGTCATGGGCATGCGGGATGTCCACCAGCCTGAACATGCTGATTTTCTTCCGCGTAATCCAGGGTATTGTTGCCGGTCCATTAATTCCGCTGTCACAGAGCCTGTTGCTGAATAACTATCCACCCGCCAAGCGTTCCATCGCCCTCGCGCTATGGTCGATGACGGTGATTGTTGCCCCGATATGTGGTCCTATTCTTGGGGGCTATATCAGCGACAACTATCACTGGGGCTGGATATTTTTTATCAACGTGCCAATCGGGGCTGTGGTGGTATTGATGACCCTGCAAACCCTGCGCGGTCGGGAAACCAAAACCGAGCAGCGGCGCATTGACGCCATTGGTCTGGCACTGCTGGTCATCGGTATCGGCAGTTTGCAGATTATGCTCGACCGCGGCAAAGAGCTGGACTGGTTCGCCTCGCAGGAGATTATCATCCTGACGGTGGTCGCCGTTGTCGCTATCAGCTTCCTGATCGTCTGGGAGCTTACCGACGAGCACCCCATTGTCGATCTCTCGCTGTTTAAGTCGCGCAACTTTACCATCGGCTGTCTGTGTATCAGTCTGGCCTATATGCTCTACTTCGGCGCAATCGTCCTGCTGCCGCAGCTGCTGCAGGAGGTATACGGCTATACGGCAACCTGGGCTGGTCTGGCGTCAGCGCCGGTTGGGGTGATTCCGGTGATCCTGTCGCCGATTATCGGCCGCTTCGCGCACAAGCTGGATATACGTCGGCTAGTGACGTTCAGTTTTATAATGTACGCCGTCTGTTTCTACTGGCGTGCGTGGACGTTCGAGCCGGGTATGGACTTTGGCGCATCGGCCTGGCCGCAGTTTATTCAGGGGTTCGCGGTAGCCTGCTTCTTTATGCCGCTAACCACCATTACGCTGTCCGGTTTACCGCCTGAACGTCTGGCGGCGGCATCCAGCTTGTCGAACTTTACGCGAACGCTGGCAGGTTCCATCGGTACATCGATTACGACGACAATGTGGACGAACCGCGAGTCGCTGCACCATGCTCAGCTAACGGAATCTGTTAACCCCTACAACCCAAATGCACAGGCTATGTACGATAAGCTGCAGGATTTAGGGATGACGCACCAGCAGGCTTCAGGTTGGATAGCTCAGCAGATCACCAATCAGGGGCTGATTATTTCCGCTAACGAAATCTTCTGGATGTCGGCGGGGATCTTCCTGGTCCTGCTTGGCCTGGTGTGGTTCGCCAAACCGCCCTTCGGTGCGGGCGGCGGTGGTGGTGGCGCACACTAACTATCTGATAAAAGGGATCTGCGGATCCCTTTTTTATTAGACCTACAATCAGAAGTAATATTTGAATCTCAGACGCCCGCCGTAACGCGCATCTTCGCTGTTATCACCATTATTCGGATTGGCCTCTACCCATGAAGCATAGGCGCCGAGGTAGATGTTAAAGTTTTTCATATCCATCACATTGGGGAATAAATATGAGGCATGAATAGTGTGAATGTCATAATTGCCGGGATCGGTGATCCAGCAATCGTCCTCACAAACGGTATCGATATTGGTAGCATTGAAGGCTTCGATTTTGTTATGCGCATAGATATAACCCAGTTCAAATCGATGCCACAACGCATTCACCCCAGCGGTAAAATCTGTCTCATCGGTCGCATCCATATAGGCGGTATTCAGGTTAATCACTGCGCCATCTTCCGGGTCCGTTTTTTGACCATTCCAGGTCATGGTAAAACCATAGCCCGTACGATCTGACTGATCGATCCACGTCCCATTTTGGTAATAGCCGTAGGCGTTGTTAACGACGTTACTTTCCATCGCTATCGCCGTTGAAAAACGCCCGTTTTGCCAGGCGATAACCGGACGGACGTAAGCCACGTTTTTATCGTTGGTTAAATCCATTCCGTGGTACTGCTTCTCGGTATATAACGTACTGCCATTTTCCAGCAATGTGTTAACTTCGAAATACCAGTTGTCGATGGTTTTGCTCAGCAGGAAGTTACCCCCGCTGTCGCTACGTCCCCGTCCTTCTTTCATCATATAGATATAGCCGTAACCGTCACTGTAGAGATCGTTCGCTGTATTCCCCGAATATTCAACAAACGTATCCTGATTCAGCGGGAACATATCGTAGGCTTCAAAACGACCAACCTTAATTTTCCAGTCATTCTCACGACCAAAGAAGAAAACGGCATCATCGAGGTTCATTTTTCCGGTCAAGTCCGCCAGAGGCTGTACCGAGAACCCTGCAAAATTACCGTTGTCCCTCCGCTGGTAGCCGTCAAAGCCCAGCAACAGGCGTCCGTTAATATCCCAGCGTTCATTGGTTCCTGGTGCCCAATCTTTATTCGCTGATGTTCTCGTCGATGTCAGGCTACCGGAACGGCTTGCCGCATCCATATTAAATTCGACATCGCCATAGAACTTAATATCGCTGAAGCCAGATAATGTCAGCTTAGGCGGAGTTTCACCTGCTGCAATCGGCTCGGCAGACTGGACATTCACCGTCGGCGCAGCAGCGACCTGCTGCTGCTTCAGCGAGCGAATTTGCGCCTCAGCATCGGATGCCCGTTTTTCGGCATTAACAACACGTTGCTCCAGTTCAGCCAGACGCTGCTCAATAGTGATATTATTTGCTGCCCAAAGGTTATGAGAAAAGCAAGCACCGATCATCAGCGCCAAATATTTAGCCTTCATTTTCATCCCTAAAGTTTAATGTATACCAGATAAGATTTGATAAAAGCCCTATCTACCGGCTATTAAAAGAGTCTTGTTATTACCCGGATATCTGGCACATTCCATTATGTTTTTCTATTAATTATTTATGTTTTTTAGTTTATGTGATCAATACACTCTGGCATCGTTAATTACCCGCCTCTTTCTGTTTACCAGATCACACTTTATTATTCGACAGGTCAGGCATCACTTAAATTAAAATGTATTCTCGCCGCAAATATAATAAGCACACATTATATTAAGCAATAAAAAACCCCGGACATAAACCGGGGTTAATATAAATACTAGAACAGCTAATCAATAAGACTAAATATGCAGTTCCTGCAGTTTCTCTTTCGGTAGCGCCAGCTCTTCATTGCTGTTCACGCGTACATCACGCTCCAGAATATGACGCGCGATATCCTGTGCTTCGCTAAGAGAGTGCATCTGATACGTACCGCACTGGTAAACGTTCAGCTCCGGGATCTGGTTCTGATCCTGTACTTTCAGCACGTCCGCCATTGCCGCTTTCCACGCGTCGGCTACACGCTGTTCGTCCGGCGTACCAATCAGGCTCATGTAGAAGCCGGTACGGCATCCCATCGGAGAGATATCGATAATCTCAACGCCGTTACCGTTAAGGTGGTTACGCATAAAACCTGCAAACAGGTGTTCCAGCGTATGGATACCTTTCTCAGGCATCACTTCTTTGTTCGGAATGCAGAAACGCAGATCAAACACGGTGATTGCGTCGCCATGCGGGGTGTTCATCGTTTTTGCAACCCGGACCGCGGGAGCTTCCATCCGGGTGTGATCGACAGTAAAACTATCTAACAACGGCATTTAGCCACCTCCGATAAATTTTTTAAAAATAATCTGAACTCTTTGTTCCGGGGCGAGTCTGAGTATATGAAAGACGCGCATTTGTTATCATCATCCCTGTTTTCAGAGATGAAATTTTGGCCACTCCCGAGTGGCCTTTTTCTTTTGTATCAAGCGTGCTTTTCCAGCCACACACTAAACGGCTCAGTATCAGCCGCTTCGATCTCCTGCTGACGACGCTTTGAAGCCTCGGTTTCAGCAATAAATTCAGCTTCCTGCACTATTTCTAACGGCTCTTCACGCAGCAGATTTCGGTAAGCCTCACCCAGCGCTTTGCCCGTGCCGCCAATGCCTTCATCAATCATAGACCGTAGGATCCGGGCAGAGAAAGTCAGTTCAGGATTGTCAAAACAGGCAACCAGTTCATCACAGACCTTCTGATACTCCTCTCCCCCATCGATGCTGTCCAGCGTTTGTGCCACGCGTTTCAGATCGCGGAACAAATCTTTCCCAACCTTAGGCAGCGGGAACTGGGCTGTTTCACAGCCAATACCTAACGTCAGCCCAGGCTTACGCCCTTCGAGAATCACGCGATTCCAGTTTTTACGCGTACACAGCAATTCATCGCTACTCATTTCTGGGGCATCAGCCAGCGCACACCAGACCATAAACAGATCGAGGAAGCGCACCTGCTGCTCGTCCACGCCGATAGGCGAGAACGGATTGATATCCAGCGAGCGTACTTCGATGTACTCGATACCGCCACGCAGAAGCGCATCTGATGGCGTTTCTCCACGACGAGTGACGCGTTTCGGGCGAATAGGCGCATACAGCTCATTTTCAATCTGCAGAACGTTGCTGTTGATTTGCAGACGCTTACCGTCTTTCTCCAGACCGATCGCCGCGTACTCCTCGGAAGGCGTCTTAATCGCGCGCTTTAATCCTGCCACATACTCATGCAAATCGTTAAACGTAATTCCGAGATTGCTTTGCGACTTATTGGTATAGCCCAAGTCACTCAGGCGCAGCGACGTTGCGTACGGCAGGTAATACATCCCACAGTCGGTTTTTTCAAACGGCAGAGTTGTTGGTTTTCCTTGCAGGAATGAGGAACAAATGGCCGGAGAGGCACCAAACAAATACGGGATCACCCAACCAAAACGGTAGTAGTTGCGGATCAGACGGAAGTAGCCCGCGGAGATCTTCTCTTTAGCATCCTCACCTTCGGTTACACCGCATTTCGCCTGCCAGAAAGCCATAGGCAGCGAGAAGTTGTAGTGTACGCCCGAGATTGTCTGCATCAACGCGCCATAGCGGTTTTTGAGGCCTTCACGGTACAGCGTCTTCAGGCGACCGGTATTCGACGAACCATACTGCGCCAGTTCGATATCCTGACCTTCGGCAATATAGCAAGGCATGCTCAACGGCCACATACGCTCGTCGCCAAGGTTTCTGGCGGTATAACGATGTAAGTCGCGCATGAACGTGAGCATTTTCTCAATGTCGTCACCGGGTGGAGTAATGAACTCCAACAATGCTTCGGCAAAGTCAGTGGTTATCCACTTATGCGTTAGCGCTGAGCCTAACACCTCAGGATGGCCTGTCGTTGCTAATGACCCATCTGCATTAACACGCAGCGTTTCGCGCTCCAGACCACGTTGAATCCCCTTTAATGCCTGAGGATGGTTTTCCAGCCAGGCCAGCGCCTGTGATACGTCCGGGATCAAATTGACCTCCCGCCTGTCAAAATCGTTTTAATTAGCATAATGGTATTGGTTACCCTGAAGGCTATCCCACAACACAATTAGTGCCACCACATAATGCCTTGTGTCGTAACCGCTGCGACAACAACATAGCGCAGCGCCTTGCCAAGGCATAAGAAAAAGAGAACTGGGCCCCACGAGATGCGCATCCACCCGGCTAACAGGCACAGCAAATCCCCCACAACCGGCATCCAGCTTAATAATAGTGTGACAGCGCCATAGCGCCGCAGCCAGCCAGTGGCTTTTTCTTGCCAGCGCGATGTTTTACGCAATGGAAAGAAACGCCCAAGGATAACGTTAGTTAACCCTCCAAGGCTATTACCCATTGTTGCTGTTAAGACTAAGACCCAGGGATGACTGACCCCGGAGACCAACAAAGCAACCAGAACAACTTCCGAATTACCGGGTAATAGCGTGGCACTGAGAAAACTGCTGGCAAACAGTGACAGGAGCGACAGTCCATCACTCACAATAACCGGACATCCACGGCATCCATTCCCGCGGCATGCGCCGCCTGTATTCCAAAATCGGCATCTTCAAACACGACGCAACGAGCCGGAACAACCCCCATACGTTCGGCACAAAGCAAAAACGTATCAGGAGCCGGTTTATGGTGCTGTACGTGATCGGCTGCGACTACAGCATCAAAATAGCGACGCAGACCAAGGTGAGCGAGCAGCGCTTCTGCAATTGCGCTTTCACTACCCGTACCTACCGACATAGGACGACGACCATGCCAGGCTTTCACGACATCAACCAACGGCAAAGGCTGGACGCTATCCAGCAGCATGCTTCTCACCTTGTCGGTTTTTTCACGTGCCAGTGCATGAGGATCAAGATCGGCATGGTTCAATTCAATTACCGACTGCGCAATACGCCACGTTGGGGAGCCATTGAGGGCGACCATGGCATGTTCATCAAACCGTAGTCCATAATGCCCCAATACCTCATGCCACGCCTTACGATGCGTAGGCTCGGTATCCAGGATGGTACCATCCATATCAAAAATCAAACCCGCATAACGTTCGTACATCGTCTTCTCACAAGCCGAGTGACCAGACGTTATTTTATCGTAATTGATTGATTTTGTCGCTGACAGCGAATTGAGGGGTGTTCAGAGAGTATGTGGAAATGATTTAGAGGGAGGGAGAAGATGGTGCATCCGGGAGGATTACTCACTCGTGTTCGCCCTGCGGGCCGTTGCTGAAGCAACGTTATCCTCCCTGGTGCTCGCGATTATCTCGCAGACCATGAAACAACAGTTTCGCTGTTATTTAGGAGAAGATGGTGCATCCGGGAGGATTCGAACCTCCGACCGCTCGGTTCGTAGCCGAGTACTCTATCCAGCTGAGCTACGGATGCATCGGGAAACTTGCTTTACTGCCGATACTGATACCGTGATAATCGATATCAAGTAAGAGATGGTGCATCCGGGAGGATTCGAACCTCCGACCGCTCGGTTCGTAGCCGAGTACTCTATCCAGCTGAGCTACGGATGCATCGGAAAACTTGCTTTACTGCCGATATTGATATCATGACAAGCGATATCAAGTAAGAGATGGTGCATCCGGGAGGATTCGAACCTCCGACCGCTCGGTTCGTAGCCGAGTACTCTATCCAGCTGAGCTACGGATGCATCAGGGAAACTTACTTTACTGCAGATTTGATGTCGCTGCTAAAGCGCTATCAATTAATATGGTGCATCCGGGAGGATTCGAACCTCCGACCGCTCGGTTCGTAGCCGAGTACTCTATCCAGCTGAGCTACGGATGCAAATGGCGGTGAGGCGGGGATTCGAACCCCGGATGCAGCTTTTGACCGCATACTCCCTTAGCAGGGGAGCGCCTTCAGCCTCTCGGCCACCTCACCAACACGCCTCTTGCGAGTGCTTCGAAGAACTTGTTTCTGCTCATCGTCGCTGCGTGGCGCACATATTACTTTCTGGGACTTATAAGTCAAACAATTTTTCCAGAGCTTTTATCGTTTGCACATTTCACGCGCAATTAGTCTGCAAAAACGACAAAAAGAGTGTTTTATCAACAGATAAATTGGCAATTTCCTGAAGGAGTGAGCAAACGGAAACTTCGCAGGAAAAGGCATTACGCGCAGTGGAATCGAAAAAATGGGGAAGACGAAGAAGAAAAGAGAAGAAAAAGGGTCACTCAATCAGGTTGCGCCTCACCAGAGAGGTGAGACGCGAAAACCTTAGTAACTGGACTGCTGGGATTTTTCAGCCTGGATACGCTGGTAGATCTCTTCACGATGGACAGAAACTTCTTTCGGGGCGTTTACGCCAATGCGCACCTGGTTGCCCTTCACCCCTAAAACTGTCACGGTGACCTCATCGCCTATCATGAGGGTCTCACCAACTCGACGAGTCAGAATCAGCATTCTTTGCTCCTTGAAAGATTAAAAGAGTCGGGTCTCTCTGTATCCCGGCATTATCCATCATATAACGCCAAAAAGTAAGCGATGACAAACACCTAAGTGTAAGCAGTCACGGCATCACATTCTGTTAAACCTAAGTTTAGCCGATATACACAACTTCAACCTGACTTTATCGTTGTCGATAGCGTTGATACAAACGCTGCGGATTGAAGTCCGCAGCGTCGACTTACGCTTATAATTATTACAGTTTTGCGCTGACCCAGCCTTTCACACTGGCTAACGCTGCAGGCAGAGCCGCTGCATCCGTACCACCGGCTTGCGCCATGTCCGGACGACCGCCACCCTTGCCGCCGACCTGCTGAGCGACCATTCCAACCAGTTCCCCTGCTTTCACGCGATCTGTCACGTCCTTAGACACACCCGCAATCAGAGAAACCTTACCTTCCACTACCGTTGCCAGAACGATAACGGTAGACCCCAGTTGATTTTTCAGATCATCAACCATGGTACGCAACATTTTCGGCTCAACGTCCGCGAGTTCGCTGACCAGCAGCTTCACGCCGTTGATATCAACCGCTTTGCTGGAAAGATTTGCACTCTCCTGCGCCGCAGCCTGTTCCTTCAATTGCTGCAATTCTTTTTCCAGTTGACGTGTACGCTCCAGCACGGAACGAACTTTGTCACCAATATTCTGGCTATCGCCTTTCAGCAGCTGCGCAATATCGCTTAAGCGATCGCTCTCAGCATGCACGGTTTGGATAGCACCTTCACCGGTTACGGCTTCAATACGACGAACGCCTGCCGCAGTACCTGACTCGGACACAATGCGGAACAGACCGATATCACCTGTACGGCTGGCGTGAGTACCGCCACACAGTTCGGTAGAGAAATCACCCATGCTCAGAACGCGCACATGGTCGTCATATTTCTCGCCAAACAGTGCCATTGCGCCTTTGGCTTTTGCCGCTTCGAGATCCATGATGTTCGTTTCAATCGGCAAGTTGCGACGGATTTGCGCGTTCACCAGATCTTCAACGGCACGGATTTCAGCAGGCTTCATTGCCTCGGTATGAGAGAAGTCGAAGCGCAGCAGTTTATCGTTAACCAACGAGCCTTTCTGCGCCACATGCGTGCCCAGAACCTGGCGCAGCGCCGCGTGCATCAGGTGCGTTGCGGAGTGGTTCAAACGAATACGCGCACGACGGGCTTCATCCACATCAGCCTGTACCGCATCACCGATTTTCAGAGAACCCGCAGACAGCTTGCCAATGTGGCCAATGGCCTGACCATATTTCTGCGTGTCGCTAACGGCAAACGCGAAGCCTGCGCCTTTCAGCTCACCCTTGTCGCCAACCTGACCACCAGATTCCGCATAGAACGGAGTCTGATCCAGTACGACAACGGCATCCTGACCTGCGTTAATTGCGTCTACCGCTTTACCATCAACAAACAGCGCAGTCACTTTGCCGTTCAGTTCCAGGTGCTCGTAGCCTTTAAATTCAGAGGCGCCATCAACGCGAATCATTGCATTGTAGTCTGCGCCAAAACCGCTGGCTTCACGCGCACGACGGCGCTGTTCTTCCATTGCAGCTTCAAAGCCCGCTTCGTCAACCTTGATGTTACGCTCGCGGCAAACGTCTGCCGTCAGGTCAACCGGGAAACCGTAGGTGTCATACAGACGGAATGCGGTTTCACCATCCAGCGTATCGCCAGACAGTTTTGCCAGTTCTTCGTCCAGCAGCGCCAGACCACGCTCCAGAGTACGCGCAAACTGCTCTTCTTCGGTTTTCAGAACCTGTTCAACCATAGCCTGCTGACGCTTCAGTTCTTCACCTGCAGAGCCCATGACGTCCACCAACGGACCAACCAGCTTGTAGAAGAAGGTATCCTTCGCGCCCAGCATGTTGCCATGGCGTACCGCGCGACGAATGATACGGCGCAGCACATAGCCACGGTTTTCATTCGACGGGACAACGCCATCGGCAATCAGGAATGCACAGGAACGGATATGGTCGGCAATAACGCGCAGAGACTTGTTGCTCAGATCGGTTGCGCCAGTGACTTTCGCCACGGATTCGATCAATGAGCGGAACAGGTCGATTTCATAGTTGGAGTTAACGTGTTGCAGCACGGCCGCAATACGCTCCAGACCCATACCGGTATCCACGGACGGTTTCGGCAGCGGTTCCATGGTGCCGTCAGCCTGACGGTTGAACTGCATGAAGACGATGTTCCAGATCTCAATGTAGCGATCCCCATCTTCTTCTGCGCTTCCCGGAGGTCCACCCCAGATATGGTCGCCGTGGTCGTAGAAAATTTCTGTGCATGGACCGCAAGGACCGGTATCACCCATCTGCCAGAAGTTGTCTGAAGCATAAGCCGCACCTTTGTTATCACCGATACGGATGATACGTTCGCGCGGAATACCGACTTCTTTTTCCCAGATTTCATAGGCTTCATCGTCAGTTTCATAGACGGTTACCCACAGACGCTCTTTTGGCAGGGCAAACCAGTTTTCACCGGTCAGTAGTTCCCATGCATATTGAATAGCGTCGTGTTTGAAGTAATCGCCGAAGCTGAAGTTGCCCAGCATTTCGAAGAAAGTGTGGTGACGTGCAGTGTAACCGACGTTTTCCAGGTCATTGTGCTTACCGCCCGCACGTACACAACGCTGCGAGGTGGTTGCGCGGGAATAATTACGCTTGTCGAGGCCAAGGAAAACATCCTTGAACTGGTTCATCCCGGCGTTGGTAAACAACAAAGTAGGGTCATTGTTCGGTACCAGGGAGCTGCTGGCAACTACCTGGTGTCCTTTACTATGGAAAAAATCGAGAAACGCCTGACGGATCTCAGCGGTGCTCTTGCTCATAATTATCCTGAAGAAATCAAGCTAACGAAATGTCATTACCAGCATCGGCACGCAAACTGCGCCTCTGGCAATCGAAAAGTGGGAATAAGATAAGTTTTCTTTACTGGGAAGTAAAATCCCGTATGCGGTCAATCGTCAAAATTTCGCCATATTGCCTGAATATCTTCCATCAGATAGCCGCGATAGAGCAAAAAACGCTGGACCTTTATCTTATCTGAAAAATCGACAGGTAAAGGTTCACCGTACTTCCGAATGGCCTGCTCGCGTGCAAGCACTGCCCAGTCAACTTCGCACTCACGCATGGCCCGCTCGATAGCTTCACGTGCGATCCCTTTTTGGTTTAATTCCTGGCGCACTCGGGCTGGTCCATAACCTTTGCGGCTACGGCTGGCGATAAACTGCCGCACGAAACGATCATCATCCAGATAACGGCTTTCAATACACCAGGCGATGACCTTGTCGTAATCCTCCGGCGTGGCATCAATTTCTTCTGGTCCATTTTTCCCCATCACCGGAGCGGCCAGCTTGCGCCGCAGTTCCTGCTCGCTGTGGTCGCGCATCGCCAGAATACGTACGGCGCGGTCAAGCAGTCGGGAATAAGCAGAACGGCGGGAAGTTGCTTCTGTCATAGTAAGCCTTCAGAAATGAAAAAGGGCTGCATGATATGCAGCCCTTTACTATATGTGATTCACAACATGCGATTCAAAACAGATTATCAGAAATCTTCGTTCGTTTCTTTTACGTCTTCGCCGCTGTCATCAACGGAGAAATCAGGCGTTGAATCCTGGTTATTGAGCAGTAACTCACGTAATTTCTTCTCAATTTCTTTCGCAGTTGCCGGGTTCTCTTTCAGCCAGTTGGTCGCATTCGCTTTACCCTGACCGATTTTCTCACCGTTATAGCTGTACCATGCACCGGCTTTTTCAATCAGCTTCTCTTTCACGCCCAGGTCAACCAGTTCGCCGTAGAAGTTGATGCCTTCACCGTAAAGGATCTGGAATTCAGCCTGTTTGAACGGCGCTGCAATTTTGTTTTTCACAACCTTAACGCGAGTTTCGCTGCCGACCACGTTGTCGCCTTCTTTCACCGCGCCAATACGACGGATATCCAGACGAACAGACGCATAGAATTTCAGGGCGTTACCACCGGTGGTGGTTTCCGGGTTACCGAACATAACGCCAATCTTCATACGGATCTGGTTGATGAAAATCAGCAGCGTGTTGGACTGCTTCAGGTTACCGGCCAGCTTACGCATCGCCTGGCTCATCATACGCGCCGCAAGGCCCATGTGAGAGTCGCCAATCTCGCCTTCGATTTCTGCCTTCGGCGTCAATGCGGCAACGGAGTCGACAACGATAACGTCAACCGCACCGGAGCGCGCCAGCGCATCACAGATTTCCAGCGCTTGTTCACCGGTATCCGGCTGAGAACACAGCAGGTTGTCGATATCAACGCCAAGCTTACGGGCATAGACCGGATCCAGCGCGTGTTCCGCATCGATAAATGCACAGGTTTTACCTTCACGCTGCGCAGCGGCAATAACCTGCAGGGTCAGCGTTGTTTTACCGGAGGATTCAGGCCCGTAGATTTCGACGATACGGCCCATTGGCAAACCGCCCGCGCCCAAAGCAATATCCAGAGAAAGCGAACCGGTGGAGATAGTTTCCACATCCATGGAACGGTCTTCACCCAGGCGCATGATGGAGCCTTTACCGAATTGCTTTTCGATCTGACCCAGCGCTGCCGCCAACGCTTTCTGTTTGTTTTCGTCGATAGCCATTAATTACTCCTGTCATGCCGCTTTCGGGTTAAACCGCGAAACGTGATAGATAATGTTCTGTTGAGGCAATTATACTGTATGCTCATACAGTATCAAGTATTTTGTAGAAATTGTTGCCACAGGGTTTGTAACGCGTAGACGGTCGCCTGCCGACGTACCGCGTCGCGATCGCCGCTGAAGCATTCCCGACGCGTAATCCCCTCGCCGTTCGCGCTGGCAAAGGCGAACCATACGGTACCCACGGGCTTTTCTTCACTGCCACCATCCGGTCCCGCAATACCGCTTATCGAAACAGCGAAATGCGCGCGGGCAGCTTTTAGCGCGCCAATCGCCATCTCCACCACTACAGGCTCGCTCACCGCCCCATGCTGGGCCAGCGTCTCTTCGCGCACGCCAATCATCTGTGCTTTAGCTTCGTTGCTGTAGGTCACAAACCCACGTTCAAACCAGGCGGAGCTTCCAGCAATATCCGTAATCGCTTTAGCCACCCAGCCGCCGGTGCAGGATTCCGCCGTCGTAACGGTCGCCCCACGCGCTTTCAGCGCCAGGCCAACCTGCTCGCTTAACTGCATCAGTTCACTGTCAGTCATTTCAGCCTCTGTCAGTTAAAAAATATGCCGGACAAGATAGCACTTTCATAACCAATGTGGGGATGGAGAGAACGTTTTACGAGGGGGATTCCAAAAATTGCTCCGTTGCAGAAATAAGACCTGCCGGATGACGATGTCAGGGCATCTTATCCGGCCTACAAGCGATATCGTCCTGTAGGCCGGTGGAGCGGTTACTGCACGCGCGCCAGCGCGACCGCCTGACCCAGTTGCCACACGGCCATCGCGTAGTGGGTACTGTGGTTGTAGCGGGTGATGGTGTAGAAGTTCGGCAATCCATACCAGTACTGATAGCCGGTACCAATATCCAAGCGCAGCAGGCTGGCCTGCTGATGATTACCCAACGACTGCTGTGGCGTCAGACCCGCGGCAGCAAGCTGAGAAATGCTGTACTGGGTTTTAAAGCCGTTCGCCAGCCCTGGTGCCTGACCATTTGCCGGAACCGCGACCGTATCGCCTTTCACCCAGCCGTGGCCCTTGAAATAGTTCGCCACGCTACCGATGGCATCAACCGGATCCCACAGGTTAATGTGGCCATCACCATTAAAATCAACGGCATATTGTTTATAGGAAGACGGCATAAACTGGCCGTACCCCATCGCGCCGGCAAAAGAACCTTTCAAATCGAGCGGATCGTCGCTTTCATCTCGCGCCATCAGCAGGAAGGTTTCCAGTTCACCAGAGAAGTATTCCGCACGACGAGGATAGTTAAACGACAGCGTCGCCAGCGCATCCAGAATACGGGTTTTGCCCATCACGCGGCCCCAACGCGTTTCAACGCCGATAATGCCAACGATAATTTCCGGCGGAACACCATATACCTGCCACGCACGGTTCAGCGCATCTTCATATTGATTCCAGAAGGCTACGCCATTTTGCACGTTGTCAGGCGTGATGAACTGTTTGCGGTAGCGCAGCCATGCGCCGTTAGGACCGGCTGGCGGTTGAGTCGTCGGTGCCTGGCGGTCCATCAAACGCAATACCGAGTCCAGACGCTTGGCCTGCGACAGGATCTCCTGCAACTGCTGGCGGTCAAAGCCGTGCTTGTTCACCATTTTCTCGATGAACTGCTGCGCGTTCGGATTATTGGCAAAATCACCGCCCGTTTGCATGACGTTGTGCTGTGGCTCAAGCAGGAAGCCGCCGGATGGCGCCCCCGTAGTCGTTTGAGTCTCTGAAGGTTTAGGTTTGCTGCTACAGGCAGCGAGCAGTACGAAAAGGGGGAGTAACGCTACATAACGACGCTTGAACATGAGACATCCATTAAACAAATTCAGCCTGGGAGAAGTATGGTAAAGCATCCTCCTCCATACAAGGAAGTAGTAGTCACTCTCCTTCACAGAATTTCCCCCCTCTTGCCCCCCCGGCCGGCACATTTGCGATCTCTTACGCACAACCTTTCAAATTAAAATATTTATCTTTCATTTTGAGATCAAAATAACACTTTTAAATCTTTCGATCTGATTAAAATTAGTTACCGTTTGGCAAGATAACTAAAAACCCTACAGGAGAGAATAATGATCGACACCATCACACTCGGTGCTGAGTGGTTTATCGGGTTGTTCCAGAAAGGCGGAGAGGTCTTTACCGGCATGGTAACCGGTATTCTGCCTCTGCTGATCAGTCTGCTGGTCATCATGAATGCGCTAATTAACTTTATCGGTCAGCAGCGCATTGAACGTTTTGCCCAGCGCTGCGCCGGAAACCCGCTGTCCCGCTATCTGCTGCTGCCGTGCATCGGCACATTTGTGTTTTGTAACCCAATGACGCTGAGCCTGGGCCGCTTTATGCCAGAAAAGTACAAGCCCAGCTACTACGCCGCCGCCTCATACAGTTGCCATTCCATGAACGGCTTATTCCCACACATCAACCCTGGTGAACTGTTCGTCTATCTGGGGATCGCCAGCGGACTGACCACGCTGGGGCTTCCGCTTGGCCCGCTAGCGGTGAGCTATTTGCTGGTCGGTCTGGTGACCAACTTCTTCCGCGGCTGGGTGACTGATTTCACCACCGCCATCTTTGAGAAAAAAATGGGCATTCAACTTGAGCAGAAAGTGCATCTGGCGGGAGCAACATCATGACGCGTATTCGTATTGAAAAAGGCACCGGCGGCTGGGGCGGCCCGCTTGAACTAGATGCCGAACCGGGCAAGAACATTGTCTATATCACCGCCGGAACTCGCCCCGCAATAGTCGACAGGATAGCAAGCCTGACCGGTTGGCAGGCTATTGATGGCTTCAAAGAAGGCGAGCCGCCGGAGAACGAAATTGGTGTGGCGATCATCGACTGCGGCGGCACGCTGCGCTGTGGGATCTATCCCAAACGCCGTATACCGACGGTGAATATTCACGCTACTGGTAAATCCGGCCCGCTGGCTCAGTACATTGTCGAAGATATCTATGTCTCTGGCGTGAAAGAAGAAAACATCACGATTGTCGGCGATGCATCCGCTGCGCCGCAACCTGCCAGCAGCACTATCGGTCGCGATTACGACACCAGTAAAAAGATTACCGAACAAAGCGACGGCCTGTTGGCAAAAGTGGGAATGGGCATGGGTTCAGCCGTTGCGGTTCTGTTCCAGTCCGGGCGCGACACCATCGATACCGTCCTGAAAACTATTCTGCCATTTATGGCGTTCGTCTCGGCACTGATCGGCATCATTATGGCTTCGGGTCTGGGAGACTGGATTGCCCATGGACTCGCGCCGCTGGCCAGCCATCCGTTGGGACTGGTTACTCTGGCGCTGATCTGCTCTTTCCCGCTGCTGTCGCCTTTCCTCGGCCCCGGTGCGGTTATCGCCCAGGTTATCGGCGTGCTGATCGGTGTACAGATTGGTCTGGGGAACATTCCTCCGCATCTGGCGC
The DNA here is from genome assembly GCF_014596815.2 of Citrobacter sp. C13. NCBI lineage: Bacteria > Pseudomonadati > Pseudomonadota > Gammaproteobacteria > Enterobacterales > Enterobacteriaceae > Citrobacter > Citrobacter sp. C13. Next base: position 1,095,394 of record NZ_CP115024.1, on the reverse strand, counting down.
TACCTGCCCTGTTCGCCATTAACGCCCAGGCTGCATGTGACTTTATTCCGGTTGGGTTGTCGCTGGCCGAAGCGCGTCAGGACACGGTCCGCGTCGGCGTGCCATCCGTACTGGTGAGCCGTTTTCTGACCGGCGCGCCTACCGTTCTCATCGCCTGGTTTGTTTCTGGCTTTATTTACCAATAAGGGGCACTCAAAAATGACCGTAATTTATCAAACCACCATTACCCGTATCGGCCAGAGCGCCCCGGATGCACTGTGCGACCAGATGCTGATTACCTTTCGTGAAGGCGCGCCAGCGGATATCGAAGAGTTTTGTTTCATCCATTGCCACGGGGAGCTGAACGGCTCTTTGCAAGCCGGGATCCAGTTTGAACTGGGCCAGCACCACTACCCGGTCACCGCCGTTGGCAGCGTTGCGGAACAAAACTTACGTGAACTCGGGCATATAACCCTGCGCTTTGACGGGCAGAGCGGAGCGGAATTCCCCGGCACTGTACACGTTGCGGGCCCCGTCCCGGACGGTATCGCCCCGGGCTGTATTTTGAAGTTTGTTGCTTAAGATTGAAGGAGATAAAAATGAATCAGGTTGCCGTTGTCATTGGTGGAGGCCAGACCCTGGGGGCATTCCTTTGCCGTGGGCTTGCGACAGAAGGATACCGCGTCGCGGTGGTGGATATTCAAAGCGATAAAGCTGCCAACGTCGCGCAAGAAATTAACGCCGAGTTTGGCGAAGGTACCGCGTACGGTTTTGGCGCAGATGCCACCAGCGAACAGAGCGTGCTGGCGCTGTCGCGCGGAGTGGATGAAATATTCGGTCGTGTCGATCTTCTGGTTTACAGCGCGGGTATCGCTAAAGCCGCGTTTATCAGCGACTTTCAGCTTGGGGATTTCGACCGCTCGCTGCAGGTCAATCTGGTCGGCTACTTCCTCTGTGCACGTGAATTTTCACGCCTGATGATCCGCGATGGCGTGCAGGGACGCATTATCCAGATCAACTCCAAATCAGGGAAAGTGGGCAGTAAACACAACTCAGGTTATAGCGCGGCAAAATTTGGCGGCGTGGGCCTAACCCAGTCGCTGGCGCTGGATCTGGCGGAATACGGGATTACCGTGCATTCGTTGATGCTCGGTAATCTGCTGAAATCACCGATGTTTCAGTCGTTATTGCCGCAATATGCGACCAAGCTTGGCCTTAAGCCAGACGAAGTTGAGCAGTATTACATTGATAAGGTTCCGCTCAAGCGCGGCTGCGATTATCAGGACGTACTGAACATGCTGCTGTTTTACGCCAGTCCAAAAGCCTCTTACTGCACCGGGCAGTCCATCAACGTGACCGGCGGTCAGGTGATGTTTTAATGTTGAATTGCCGGATGGCGGCTGCGCTTATCCGGCAAAATCAAAGGAGTACATAATGGTTTCCGCACTGATTACCGTCGCCGCTATCGCCTGGTGCCTGCAACTGGCGCTTGGTGGCTGGCAAATATCCCGCTTTAACCGGGCGTTTGATCAACTCTGCCAGCAAGGTCGGGTTGGTGTTGGTCGCTCCGGTGGGCGTTTTAAACCACGCGTGGTGGTAGCCATTGCGCTGGATGAGCAGCAACGGGTTACCGATACGTTATTTATGAAAGGTCTTACGGTATTCGCCAGACCCGGCAAAATTGCCACAATAATGGGCAAACATCTTGATGATTTACAGCCTGATGTGATCTTTCCCCATGATCCATTAGCGCAGAATGCACTATCATTGGCGCTTAAACTGAAACATGGGTAATTTCGTTGTGAATGCTAATAGCTTGCGAAATTATCATTTTGCAACCTATTAAGTCAGGGTAATCACGCCTATGAAACCTCGTCAGCGTCAGGCTGCCATACTGGAGCATCTGCAAAAGCAGGGAAAATGCTCGGTTGAAGAACTGGCCCACTACTTTGACACGACCGGCACGACCATTCGCAAAGACCTGGTCATTCTGGAAAATGCCGGAACCGTCATTCGTACCTATGGCGGCGTAGTATTAAATAAAGACGAATCCGACCCGCCAATCGATCACAAAACGCTAATCAATACGCATAAAAAAGAGCAGATTGCCGAAGCCGCCGTCCGTTTTATACACGATGGCGACTCTATTATTCTGGATGCGGGTAGCACCGTACTGCAGATGGTGCCGATGCTCACGCGCTTTAGCAACATCACCGTCATGACCAACAGTCTGCACATTGTTAACGCCCTTTCGGAGCTGGACAACGAGCAAACTATCCTGATGCCCGGCGGGACCTTTCGCAAAAAATCTGCGTCATTTCACGGTCAGCTGGCAGAAAACGCCTTTGAGCAGTTCAGCTTTGATAAACTCTTCATGGGCACCGACGGCATTGACCTCAATGCCGGCGTGACCACCTTTAATGAGGTGTTTAGCGTCAGTAAAGCGATGTGCAATGCCGCTCGCGAAGTGATTCTGATGGCTGACTCGTCAAAATTTGGGCGCAAAAGCCCTAATGTTGTATGCAGTCTGGAAAGCGTCGACAAGCTGATTACCGATGCGGGCATCGACCCTGCGTTTCGTCAGGCGCTGGAAGCAAAAGGGATTGAAGTGATCATAACCGGAGAAACCAATGAGTGATGCACTACTGAACGCGGGCCGTCAGACGTTAATGCTGGAACTACAGGAAGCCAGCCGACTGCCAGAACGCCTGGGCGATGATTTTGTCCGCGCCGCCAATACGATTATCCACTGTGAAGGCAAAGTCATTGTCTCCGGTATTGGTAAATCAGGTCATATTGGCAAAAAAATTGCGGCGACCCTCGCCAGTACCGGCACACCCGCCTTTTTTGTGCATCCGGCGGAAGCGCTGCACGGCGACTTAGGGATGATCGAAAGCCGTGATGTCATGCTGTTTATCTCCTACTCCGGCGGTGCGAAAGAGCTGGATCTCATCATCCCACGCCTGGAAGACAAATCCGTCGCACTGCTGGCAATGACCGGAAAACCGACCTCACCGTTGGGTCTGGCAGCCAAAGCCGTGCTGGATATTTCCGTTGAGCGCGAAGCCTGTCCGATGCGCCTGGCACCGACGTCCAGCACCGTAAATACGTTGATGATGGGCGACGCGCTGGCGATCGCCGTAATGCAGGCGCGCGGCTTTAACGAAGAAGATTTTGCCCGCTCACATCCGGCAGGTGCGCTGGGCGCTCGTCTGTTGAATAAAGTGCATCATCTGATGCGCCGTGACGATGCCATACCTCAGGTGAAGCTCACCACCAGCGTGATGGACGCGATGCTGGAACTCAGCCGCACGGGTCTTGGCCTGGTCGCGGTCTGCGACGATCAGTCACTGGTGAAAGGGGTCTTTACCGACGGCGACCTGCGCCGCTGGCTGGTTGGCGGCGGAGCGCTTACCACCCAGGTTAGCGAAGCTATGACTCAGAATGGCATTACGCTACAGGCGCAGAGCCGCGCGATTGACGCCAAAGAGATCCTGATGAAGCGTAAAATCACTGCCGCACCGGTGGTCGATGAAAACGGTAAACTCACCGGTGCTATCAACCTGCAGGATTTTTATCAGGCCGGTATTATCTAATCCTTCAGACCCAGACGTTTCGCCAGCCGGTGCAGGTTGGCGACGTCTGTTTCCAGCGCCCGCGCACTTGCCGCCCAACTGTGATTATTTTGCACCAATGCCCGGCGGATCATCTCCCGCTGGAACGACTCTGTTGCTTCACGCAGATTGTGATGTTGCGGGATCTCCGCAACAACTTCCGCCGCCTGCGGAGTCGGACCTTCGTCCTGCAGGGCAAAATGCTGCGCCTCCAGCACCACTTCATCCCCTGCCCTGGTAGCCCTGGCCAGAACAACCGCCCGGTGAATGGCATGCTCCAGCTCGCGCACGTTTCCGGGCCAGCCGTAATTCAGCAGATGGCTACGCGCGCCAGGGCTTAGCACCACGCGGGAAAGACCCAGCCGCAGTCGGCATTGCTCGCAAAAATAGCCGGCCAGCAGCACCACATCTTCGCCGCGCTCACGAAGAGGCGGTACAGAAAGGGGGAAGACGCTCAGACGGTGGAACAAATCCGCGCGGAAATTCCCGGCCAGCACCTCTTCGCGTAAATCACGGTTCGTCGCCGCCAGCACCCGCACATCCACGCGCAGGCTGCGATCGTCACCCACGCGCTGAATATCGCCGTACTGCAATACGCGCAGCAGCTTAGCCTGTAGCGCCAGCGAGAGTTCGCCTATCTCGTCGAGAAACAGCGTCCCATTGTCGGCCATTTCAAACTTACCGCTACGATTGCTGATAGCCCCGGTAAATGCGCCTTTTACGTGACCAAACAGCTCACTTTCGGCTACGGTTTCCGGCAACGCCGCACAGTTCAGATACACCAGTGGATTCACCGCGCGCGGCGAACCTTCATGGATAGCTTTAGCCACCAGCTCCTTCCCGGTCCCTGTTTCGCCGCTAATCAGCACGTTGAGATCGGACCCCGCCACAATCTCAATCTCTTTTTTCAACTGCATCATATTGGGCGACAGGCCAATCATCTGGGTTTCCGTCACCTGCTCAAAAGCCGTTGATGAGCCTGGCAGCATATTCTGGCTTTCCAGTTGTTCAATCAGCAGCGCATTGCTCAGCGCGCCCGCCGCCAGCGCGGCAATCAGCCTAAGCTCCTCATCGCTGAAAACATCGAACTGATCGGGCTCCATGCCATCCAGGGTTAACGCACCAATCAAATTTTGACCGGCGAACAACGGCAGCCCAATACAGGCATGCACTTTCAGACTCTCCTGCCCCGGAATCAGACCATCATATGGGTCTGGCAAATCGCTGTCGGCAGGGAAACGAACCACGTCTCCGGCGCGGGCAATCGCCTCCAGACGCGGATGCCCTTCCAGAGTAAAGCGCCTGCCGAGGACATCCTGCGCCAGCCCATCGATCGCCAGCGGAATAAACTGTCGCGACTCGTAGCGCAATAGCGCCGACGCGTCGCACTCCAGCACCTGACGCAAGGTGGTTATCAGGCGTTGAAAACGGTCCTGATGTCCAATACCGCTTTGTAATTCAATGGCGATGCCCGCCAGCACGTCTACGGAAAAGCTCATAACTACCTCATTGTCATTTTGACAATTCATATTGTCATATTGACAATAAAATGAATAGTCATTTTGACTACCACTTAATAAGCAGAAAACAATAAACCCATTAAAATCAATAAAATAAAAAGTTGGCACGCAACCTGCAATAAGCAAAACATCTTTTTTAGAAAAACGCTGAATTAATTACTGAGGTTGCTATGTCTATTCTGGTTAAAAATAACATTCATTGGGTTGGCCAACGTGACTGGGAAGTTCGTGATTTCCACGGGACTGAATACAAAACGCTGCGCGGCAGCAGCTACAACAGCTATCTCATCCGTGAAGAAAAAAATGTCCTGATCGATACAGTAGACCACAAGTTTAGCCGTGAATTCGTGCAGAACCTGCGCAGTGAAATTGACCTCGCGGATATCGACTACATCATCATTAACCACGCGGAAGAAGACCATGCCGGGGCGCTGACCGAGCTGATGTCCTGCATCCCGGATACGCCGATTTACTGCACAGCCAACGCCATTGACTCTATCAACGGGCATCACCATCACCCGGAGTGGAATTTCAACGTGGTGAAAACCGGTGATTCACTGGACATTGGTAACGGCAAACAGCTGATCTTCGTTGAAACGCCAATGCTGCACTGGCCTGACAGCATGATGACCTACATGACCGGCGACGCGGTACTGTTCAGTAACGACGCCTTCGGTCAGCACTACTGCGACGAACGTCTGTTTAACGATGAAGTTGACCAAACCGAACTGTTCGAACAGTGCCAGCGTTACTACGCCAACATTCTGACGCCGTTCAGCCGTCTGGTTACACCGAAAATTACTGAGATCCTCGGCTTCAACCTGCCTGTCGATATGATTGCGACTTCCCACGGCGTGGTATGGCGCGACAACCCGACGCAAATCGTGGAAATGTATCTGAAATGGGCGGCGGATTATCAGGAAGACCGCATCACCATTTTCTACGACACCATGTCCAACAACACCCGCATGATGGCCGACGCCATTGCCCAGGGCATCAACGAAGTTGACCCGAACGTGGCAGTAAAAATCTTTAACGTCGCCCGTAGCGATAAGAACGAAGTTCTGACTAACGTCTTCCGCTCTAAAGGCGTGCTGGTCGGTACTTCGACGATGAACAACGTGATGATGCCAAAAATCGCTGGTTTGGTGGAAGAGATGACCGGCCTGCGTTTTCGTAACAAACGCGCCAGCGCCTTTGGTTCACACGGCTGGAGCGGCGGTGCAGTAGACCGTTTGTCCACGCGTTTGCAGGATGCTGGTTTCGAAATGTCGCTGAGCCTGAAGGCAAAATGGCGTCCGGACCTGGATGCACTGGAACTGTGCCGCCAGCACGGCCGTGAAATCGCGCGTCAGTGGGCGCTTGCTCCACTGCCGGAAACAACCGTGAAAGCCGCATCCAAAGAAGAAGAGTGCGCTTGCGCCGCTGCGGCTGCCGCCGATCTTGGCCCTAGCATGCAGTGCAGCGTGTGCCAGTGGATTTACGACCCGGCAAAAGGTGAACCGCTGCAGGATGTTGCGCCGGGTACACCGTGGAGCGACGTGCCGGATAACTTCCTGTGTCCAGAATGTTCATTAGGTAAAGACGTATTCGACGTACTGGCAACGGAGGCAAAATGAGCCGCGGAATTGTCATTATTGGTTCGGGCTTTGCCGCCCGCCAGTTAGTCAAAAATATCCGTAAGCAGGATGCAAATGTCCCGCTGACCTTGATTGCTGCAGACAGCATGGATGAGTACAACAAGCCCGATCTCAGCCATGTTATCAGTCAGTCACAGCGTGCAGACGACCTCACCCGCCAGTCGGCGGGGGAGTTTGCCGAACAGTTTAATTTGCGTCTGTTTCCGCACACCTGGGTAACCGACATCGATGCTGATGCCCACGTAGTGAAAAGCCAGGATCAGCAGTGGCAGTACGACAAGCTGGTGCTGGCGACGGGCGCTTCAGCCTTTGTACCGCCGGTTACCGGACGTGAGTTAATGCTCACGTTGAACAGCCAACAAGAGTATCGCGCTTGTGAAACGCAGCTGCGTGACGCCCAGCGGGTGCTGATTGTCGGCGGCGGCTTGATTGGCAGTGAATTAGCGATGGATTTTTGTCGTGCCGGTAAAGCGGTAACGCTTATCGACAACGCCGCCAGCATTCTGGCTTCGCTGATGCCGCCGGAAGTCAGCAGTCGCTTACAGCATCGTCTGACCGATATGGGCGTACACCTGCTGCTGAAATCACAGCTTCAGGGGCTGGAGAAAACGGCGTCAGGTATTCGTGCCACGCTCGATCGTAGCCGCAGCGTAGAAGTCGATGCGGTGATCGCTGCAACCGGCTTACGCCCGGAGACCGCGCTGGCGCGTCGCGCCGGATTGAACATCAATCGTGGTGTCTGCGTCGATAGCTATCTGCAAACCAGCCACCCGGACATTTATGCTCTCGGCGACTGTGCGGAGATTAACGGTCAGGTGCTCCCGTTCCTGCAGCCGATTCAGCTGAGCGCCATGTATCTGGCGAAAAATCTGCTCGGCGGCAATGCACCATTGAAACTGCCAGCCATGCTGGTAAAAGTCAAAACGCCAGAACTGCCTTTGCATTTGGCCGGGGAAACCCAGCGCCGCGATCTGAACTGGCACATCGCCGCCGAAGCGCAGGGAATGGTCGCCAGAGGGATGAACGACGAAGGCCAGCTGTGTGCGTTTGTCGTCAGTGAAGACCGCATGAAAGAGGCCTTTGCGCTACTGAAAACGTTGCCTGTGTAAGTCTGGGATGCCGAATGGCGCCTCCGGCCTACGACTTTGCCCGGCAACGCTGCTACTGATTTATTAACCTCACGCACATGGATGTGCGTTGCCACTTGTCGGTATGCCCCGACATGTTTTTCTTGCCCCGCCAGTCCCGGGGCTTTTTTTTATTTTTGCGCCAACGCTCGCACCGCGGCAATCACGCCCTGCCCCAATGACAACCCGCCGTCGCCCGCCGGTAAACGCTGCGGGAACAGTAAGGTAAAATCACGCAGATAAAACGCCAGACGGGCCGACAATAAGCGGTTATGCATCACGCCGCCACTGAATACTAACGTCTTAATCCCGCGCGCTTCGGCCTGCTTTCGCATCAGAGTGGCAAACCCACACGCCAGCGCGTCGTGAAACGCCCACGCCCTTTCTGCTGGTTTGGCCTGCCAGTTCAGCCATTGCTGCCAAAAAACCGCTAAGTCCAGCTGAGTGTCATCAAGCGGCACCGTGACCGGGTGATCAACGCCATCACATTGCGATGCCATCGCCTCAAGCGCACAGGCCGCTTCACCTTCATAACTCAACGATTCCGGTGCACATTGCAACGCGGCGGCAACGGCATCAAACAGTCGTCCGCACGATGACGCCAGCGGAGCGTTAATTCCCCGTTCAATAGCGCGCGCCAGCACGTTCCAGTTTCGATGTTGCAGCACCGATGTTTCCGGATAACGCTGCCAGTCAGGAACAAAACGCAGGCACTGCGCGAGCAGATTACGCCACGGCTGTTTTGCCGCCAGATCGCCACCCGCCAGCGCTACCGCCGGTAAGCCGCCAAGGTGTTCGCATTCACGATAGTTGACCCGCAAACACTCTCCCCCCCACAGCGCGCCGTTTTCCCCCATGCCGATACCGTCTAGCGTCAGAGCAATCACGTCGCCACCGTCTAGCGGCCAGCCGTGCTCCGCAAGACATGCAGCAGCATGCGCATGGTGATGCAGCACCGTTTCAGTTGGCAGCTCCATTTCACTGGCCCACTGGCTGGAAACATAGCCAGGATGCGCGTCATGTACGATACGCTGCGGCGTAAAGTCATAAATGTTCTGGATCAGGCGTAGCGCATCACGCCACTGTTGCTGAATGCCGTCATCGCTGAGATCGCCCAAATGCTGGCTGATAACCGCTTGTTCGCCACGGACCAGACAGAAAGTATTTTTCAGATCCGCGCCTAAGCACAGCATCGGCGGCACGTCGAGAAATCCCGGCGGTAGTGCTACCGCATCCGGCACGTAACCCCGGGAACGACGCAGCATTTCCCCACTGTCACGCACCACGGAGTCATCCATCCGCTGCACAATTTCGCGATTATGCAGCAGGAAACCGTCGGCAATGTCGTGTAAATCTTCCAGCGCCTGGGCGTTGGTAATGGCCGGAGGCCTGCCGCTGAGGTTGCCAGAGGTCATCACCAGCGGACAATTCATCTCTTGTAAGAGCAAATGCTGCAACGGATTCGCTGGCAGCATGACGCCAACCTCCGTTAACCCCGGCGCAATACCCTCGCTCAATGCAGCAACATAGCGCTTCTGTACCAGCACGATCGGCGCAGCAGGGGTAGTCAGCAAACGACGAGCGGGTTCAGGTAGTCCGTCATCGCCAGGCAGCATCACTGCCAGAGGTTTCGCCGGACGATGTTTACGCAGCCTGAGTAGCGCTACGGCGTTATCATTTCGCGCATCGCACACCAGATGAAACCCACCAATGCCTTTAACCGCCACAATACCGCCTGCTTTCAGCCGCGATACCGCCGCCTGCAGCGCCTCTTCTTTCTCCGCCCGCTCACCCGCACAGAACCACTCCAGATGAGGGCCGCATGCCGGACAGGCAACAGGCTGGGCGTGGAAGCGACGGTCGTACGGATCGCGATACTCTTGATCGCATTGTGCGCAGAGAGGGAATGACGCCATTACGGTAAACGGACGATCGTAGGGCATGGCGCGGATAATCGTAAAACGCGGACCACAGTGGGTGCAGTTGATAAAGGGGTAACGATAGCGGCGCTCGCCGGGGGTGTTCATTTCAACAAGGCATTCGTGACAGGTCGCGGCGTCCGGAACAATTTGCGTATTCATCGTGCCGCCAGCACTTTGACGAATCGAGAAATCGGCAGGCTGCTGCGTCCAGGCGAATGGTTCGCTCTCAACGCTGTCAATGCGCGCCAGCGGTGGGCAGTGTTGATGCAGCTGCGCAATAAATTCCGCTGGATCTTCCTGTAAGCGCACAACCACACCGTCACCGTCGTTACACACATCGCCATGCAGTTGTAACCGCTGCGCCAGTTGCCAGACGTAGGGGCGAAATCCGACGCCCTGTACCTTACCGCGAATACGCAGCTGTACGCCGGAGTGGTTGTTTATTGTCATTAAGTCGTTCCCGCAGTCATCTATCCCGGTTTGCCTGATGGCGCTACGCTTATCAGGCCTACGTGGATGCGAACAGTAGGCCGGATAAGGCGAAGCCACCATCCGGCATAAGTACTACCGTATTTTACGCGGATTTTCAGATATCAGAACAGCAAAGATGCGGTGGAATCCAGCGCAGCGCGACGACGTTTTTCCGCGCTCAGTTGCTCAAGCTTATTGCGATCCACATATATCAGCGCGTGAGTCGGGCACACTTCCATACAGGCAGGACCGGCCTCACGATGGTGGCACAGGTCGCACTTATTGGCTTCAGCTTTTTCTGCGCGGACGTTCAGACCTGCGCCGCTGTTACGCACGACCGGACGCACGACCACTTCCATTGCGCCGTAAGGACAAGCCACAACGCAGGTTTTACAGCCAATGCAACGTTCCTGCATTACATGAACAAAACCTTTATCACGGCTGATCGCACCGTTCGGACAGACGTTAGCGCACGGCGCGTCTTCGCACTGGCGGCACAGCGTCGCCGTGGAGACATTAACGCCTTTGATGACGTGAATGCGGGGTAAAAAGGTTTCAGGGGTCAGCGATGCGCAGTCCTGGTTATCCTGATGGGATACCACGCAGGCCACTTCACAGGTACGGCAACCAATGCATTTATTGGCGTCTGCAATGATGAAACGGTTCATCAATTTCTCCAGCAATGACAGAATATCTGCCGAAACATACACAAATCGTGCCAGAATTTAATTTGCTGTTATTAAAGGAATTTTGTTTTGAAGTACGCAAGAAGGGTGTGTCATCGTCACTAGTGACGATGACAAATGACAGCCGTCAGCGCGAAGCGGGCGGCGCAACTGAGTCGCGCGCAATGAGTTCACCGGTGAACGTTTTTGGCGGCGTAAACGCCCCGTCACCCAACATAAAGATCAGACGCCCAATCGTTTCCTGAATCATTTCTGTTACCGGGATTTTAACGCTGGAAAGCGCCGGAATAGTGTATGGTGCGAGGGCGATATCATCAAAGCCAATCACCGACACCTGTGCAGGAACGCGCACGCCATGCTCGTGCAACTGCTTCATCGCGCCGATCGCCATATCGTCATTGCTGGCCACCAGCGCGGTAAAATTGACCTTGCGCGAAAGTAAAGTACCCACACCCGCTGCGCCGCAGGCTGGCGTCCATTTCCCTTTAACAATCAGATCATTATTTAGGGCGATACCATGATGTGCCAGCGCGTCTTTATAGCCTGAAAGTCGCTCCACGCCGGTTGGCGAATCCATCGAGCCGGTAATAAAACCAATCTCTTTATGCCCGGCGGCAATGAGCTGAGTAACGGCGTTAAAGCTGGTCTGCTTTTGATCGCACCATACGCTGTGGCTACTGTTTTTCCGCAGGCGTCGATTAAGCACCATAATCGGCTGGCTGTGGGCATCGATGATATCGTCTATCTCATCCACGCTGAGAAAACGCGGATAAATCATAATCGCGTCACAGCGCAGGTCGAGCAGGTACTGGATCGCCTGGCGCTCTTCCTCAGCGCTGTGCTTACCGTCAGCCAGTAACAGCTGGCGTCCTTTATCTTCCGCCATCCGCGCGGTATGAAACAGCAGCTCGCTGAAATAGACGCCGTGATAAAGGGTATTCGTTACCACCAGACCCAGCGTCTGCGTGGTTTTCGCCGCCAGACTGCGCGCCAGCAAATTTGGGCGGTAACCACTCTCTTCAATGGCCTGAAACACGCGGTCTTTGGTTTCCTGGCTGACATAGCCGTTCCCGGAAAGCACCCGGGAAACCGTCGCTTTCGACACCCCGGCACGCTTCGCCACCTCCAGCATCGTGGTCATATTACTCATCCCTTTTCTCTCAATGTGACGCAGTGTACTTCACCGTTTTGCCGCTGTCCTTGCTGCTAAATCGCAGACGCTGACATCTGGTGATCGGAGTCACAATTACAAGAAATGATCAAAATTAAATCTTGATCAGTTAATGCAATTTAAACATGATTTTGTGGAACCGGTTTCTTATCTGCGTTTCATCAACTCAGAAAAGCGACCCACGTAAACGGATAAAACATAACGTACCCTACTGATAAAACAGGATTAAATCCGATGTCCAAGAATTATGCAGCGCTGGCGCGCTCCGTTGTGACGGCTCTGGGAGGCGTTGACAACATCACAGCAGTGACCCACTGTATGACCCGTTTGCGTTTCGTTCTCAAAGATGACTCGCTGGTCGACAGTGCTACGCTGAAAACCCTCACTGGCGTGCTCGGCGTGGTGCGTAACGAGAACCAGTGCCAGGTGATCATCGGCAACACCGTTTCGCAGGCGTATCGTGAAGTGGTCAGCCTGTTGCCTGCCAACATGCAGCCAGCTGAACCGCAAACCAAACCCCGGCTAACGCTGAAGCGGATTGGCGCGGGGATCCTTGATGCGCTGATCGGCACTATGTCGCCGTTGATCCCGGCGATTATCGGCGGATCAATGCTCAAGCTGCTGGCGATGGTTCTGGAAATGACTGGCGTGCTGGTGAAAGGATCGTCCACGCTCACCATTCTGACCGTTATCGGTGACGGCGCATTCTTCTTCCTGCCGCTGATGGTCGCCGCGTCGGCCGCTATCAAATTCAAAACCAACATGTCGCTGGCTATCGCCATCGCGGGCGTACTGGTGCATCCCAGCTTTATCGACCTGATGGCGAAGGCCGCGCAGGGTGAGCACGTTGAGTTTGCCCTGATCCCGGTGACGGCGGTGAAATACACCTACACGGTGATCCCGGCGCTGGTCATGACCTGGTGCTTGTCATACATCGAACGTTGGGTCGATCGTATAACTCCGGCGGTGACCAAAAACTTCCTCAAACCGATGCTGATCGTGCTGATCGCCGCCCCGCTAGCCATCGTCATCATTGGCCCGATCGGTATCTGGATCGGTAGCGCGATTTCAGCGCTGGTCTATACCATCCACGGCTATCTCGGCTGGCTGTCGGTAGCCATTATGGGCGCGCTGTGGCCGCTGCTGGTAATGACCGGTATGCACCGCGTCTTTACGCCAACCATTATTCAGACCATTGCCGAAACCGGAAAAGAAGGCATGGTGATGCCGTCGGAAATCGGCGCCAATTTGTCGTTAGGTGGTTCATCGCTGGCAGTGGCATGGAAAACCAAAAACCCGGAGCTGCGCCAGACTGCGTTAGCGGCCGCCGCCTCAGCCATCATGGCGGGCATTTCTGAACCCGCGCTGTATGGCGTGGCAATTCGCCTGAAACGTCCGCTGATTGCGAGCCTTATCAGCGGTTTTATCTGCGGTGCTGTTGCCGGAATGGCCGGGCTTGCAAGCCACTCCATGGCGGCTCCAGGTCTGTTCACCAGCGTCCAGTTTTTCGATCCGGCCAATCCGATGACCATCGTTTGGGTATTTGGCGTGATGGCGCTGGCGGTAGTGCTTTCTTTTGTACTAACGCTGATTCTCGGCTTTGAAGATATTCCTGTCGAAGATGCAGCCGCTCAGGCCAGAAAAAACCAGGCCGCACAACCGGGCAATATCAATGGAGCCAGCATTTGACTGGTATGAACTGAGGTTAATTATGTCTGTTTTTCCGCAAGGATTTTTATGGGGCGGCGCACTGGCCGCCAACCAGTCTGAAGGGGCATACCGGGAAGGCGGCAAAGGGCTGACTACCGTCGATATGATCCCCCACGGCACACACCGCATGCCCGTCAAACTGGGTCAGGAGAAGCGCTTTACGCTGCGGGATGACGAATTTTATCCCAGCCATCAGGCGATCGACTTTTATCATCGCTATAAAGAAGATATCGCGCTGATGGCGGAAATGGGGTTTACGGTTTTTCGTACTTCCATTGCCTGGAGCCGCCTCTACCCTAACGGCGACGAGCTGACGCCGAATGAAGACGGAATCGCGTTTTATCGGGCCGTGTTTGCCGAGTGTAAAAAATACGGTATTGAGCCATTAGTCACGCTGTGTCACTTCGATGTGCCTATGCATCTGGTCACTGAGTACGGCTCCTGGCGTAACCGCAAAATAGTGGAGTTCTTTACCCGCTACGCCCGTACCTGCTTCGAGGCCTTTGACGGTCTGGTGAAGTACTGGCTGACGTTCAACGAAATCAACATCATGCTGCACAGCCCCTTTTCAGGCGCCGGGCTGGTATTTGAAGAAGGTGAAAATCAGGATCAAGTGAAATATCAGGCCGCTCACCACGAACTGATAGCCAGCGCCCTTGCGACTAAAATAGCCCATGAAATTAATCCGCAAAACCTGGTCGGTTGTATGCTGGCTGGCGGTAATTTTTATCCTTACTCGTGTAAGCCGGAAGATGTGTGGACCGCGCTGGAAAAAGACCGTGAAAACCTGTTCTTTATTGATGTGCAGGCGCGCGGGGCCTACCCGGCTTACTCTGCCCGCGTGTTTCGCGAAAAAGGCGTGATAATCGAAAAAGCCCCGGAAGACGACGACATCCTGAAAAACACCGTCGATTTCGTCTCGTTCAGTTATTACGCATCGCGCTGCGCCTCCGCTGAAATGAACACGGGCAATACCAGCGCCGCCAACGTGGTGAAGTCACTGCGGAATCCGTATATTGCGGCCAGCGAATGGGGCTGGGGAATCGATCCGCTCGGCCTGCGCATCACCATGAATATGATGTATGACCGCTACCAGAAGCCGCTGTTTCTGGTTGAAAACGGGCTGGGGGCGAAGGATGAAATTGACGCTAACGGTGAGATCAATGACGACTATCGCATCAGCTATTTACGCGAACATATTCGCGCCATGGCAGACGCGATTGAAGATGGCGTGCCGCTGATGGGTTACACCACCTGGGGCTGTATCGATCTGGTTTCTGCCTCAACCGGTGAGATGAGCAAACGCTACGGTTTTGTGTATGTGGACCGCGATGACGCGGGCAACGGCACGCTGGCGCGCACCCGTAAGAAATCATTCTGGTGGTACAAAAAAGTCATCGCCAGCAACGGCGCAGATCTGGCATGAAAGCTCTGCCGGAGGGGGTTACAGCCTTCCGGCAGAAGTACATTTTTTCATTTCATTTATTACATTCCAGATGTGGAATCGTCCTTCCAGTTTCAGGTTTGCCCTCATCCTTTTTTACTGGCATTTTATTCAGTAGTTTTTAATCCTGGCCGTTCACCACAAGGAAGCGTGCATGTTTGATAAAAAGGGCAAATCAGCAGAGGTAATCACCAAACCGGTACGTCGCTTGAAAGTCAGCTATGTCAGAAAACGCCATGAAGATCCAAAAACGGGTTACACGCGACGAATCAGTCGCCACGCCTCGCTCACGCTGAACGGCGACTGGCTGGAACAAGCTGGATTTCCGACCGGTACGGCAGTGAATGTATCAGTGATGCAGGGGAAATTAATTATTGAGCAGGCAATTGAATGACGAGGAACGCAGGGGAAACAGGCCGGATGTCGTTCACATCCGGCACTGATACAGCTTACTCTTCTGGCGCTTCCAGCTCGGAGAATCCACCGTGTCCTTCCCAACCGGCTAATCGCTGATAGACGGTATCAACCGCATCTTTGATCGGCTGTGTCATCGGGTAGTAAAAGCCGACGATGTCAGGTTGAATGCCGAGGAAAATCACCTCACCAATATCGTCTTTCAGCTGATCGACCAGGTAGTTCAGCGGCATGTTGTGGGTTGTCATCATGAACATCTCGGCAATATCATCGGGATCAATAATGCGGATTTCACCTGGGTTCAGCCCCATATCGGTGGCATCAACAATCAATAAACGTTGCGGACGCAGTTCACGGATGGCGACAATATCGTTCTCCGGCGCGCTACCGCCGTCGATGACAACCCAGTTGCCTTGAGGATTTGCAGCGCACATTTCAGCCAGCAGCGGGCCCGCGCCATCATCGCCCATCATGCTGTTACCCACACATAATAAAACGTCAGTCACGGTGTCTCCTCACCATCAGATAGATGGCGCTTTCCTGGTGTATGTCGTGCAACATGCTAAGCATCAGCTTGCTCCACTCCTGCTGCTGCGGGGTCTGCACGGCACGCGCATCATCGAACGCACGCGCCAGCATTTGCACATGGTTGAAATCGATAACGATCTCGCCGTATTTCGGCACGCCTTCCATTTTCCGGCGGGCTTCGCTTCCCTCAGCAAGGGTAGCAATCCATGCCAGATATTCGTCCCATGGACAAGTTAACGCCGCTTCCAGGCAATCGATGATCCCAAGGTGGTGACCAATCGCCAGGCTGTAATAGACAACCTGCTGCGCCTCAGCGGGCGTCGCATCGTTCTCATCAATAAACTTACGGCTCAGTTGACTGAACACCACCGTTTCACTCATCGGATACGCGCCTCTTCGACAACATGATTAAGATGCGTGACGATCTCGGTCAGACGCGGATCGTTTTCCGCTTCCAGCCAGCGCGCCACCTGATGCTCGCCCTGCCCTAACTGCGTCATATAGTCATCAGCAATCTGGCGACCATAGCGGTATCCCGCCAGACGGCGAGCCTCGCGATCCACTTTCACGCGCAGCGGCTGAACCATGTCCGGATGCAGAATTTCCGCCGGCTGTTCGTCCAGTTCACCCGGCGCACGCGCGTGAATTTTTTGCTCCAGCAGACCCAGCGCCATGGCAAAACCGTACAGCGTTGCCGCAGGCGTCGGCGGACAGCCAGGAATATACACGTCCACCGGTACGATTTTGTCCGTGCCGCCCCATACGCAGTATAAGTCGTGGAAGATACCGCCGCTGTTACCGCAGGCACCGTAAGAGATACAAATTTTCGGATCTGGCGCAGACTGCCAGGCACGCAGCGCCGGAGAGCGCATGGCACGAGTTACCGCGCCGGTAAACAGCAGAATATCCGCATGGCGCGGTGACGGTACGACTTTGATGCCAAAACGTTCGGCATCAAACAGCGGAGAAAGCGTGGCAAAGATTTCGATTTCGCAACCGTTGCAGCCGCCGCAGTCCACGCGGTAAACATACGCTGAACGCTTAATGCTTTTCAGCAGCGATGCTTTCATGCTGGCAATGGATTCATCCACCGTCATCGGTACCGGAATACCGTTGGCGTCACGTGGGCCTAATAAATTGCTCATCAGCTGGCCTCTTTCATATGGCGAGTCAGTTCAATACGGTCAGACGGCACCAGGCATTTCTGGCGCTTACAGTCCGGGCAGGTCTCAAAGCTTTCACGGTGGTTTTCCGCGCGGGTATCACCGTTGTGCTTAAGCAGCGCAATGGCGTAATCAATCTCTTTTTGCACCGCAAACGGACGGTTACATACGCGGCAATTGCACAGCCCAAAACGAGACTGCTGCAGGAAATCATCTTTCTTCCACACCGCCAGCTCATACTCCTGCGACAGCTTGATTGCCGCTGTCGGGCAGACTTCTTCGCAGCGGGCGCAGAAAATGCAGCGCCCAAGGTTGAACTGCCACGCCAGCTCATTGGTGACCAGATCGGTTTCTACCGTCAGCGCGTTCGACGGGCACGCATTCACACAGGCCGCACAGCCGATGCACTGCTGCGGATTATGTTCCGGTTTGCCACGGAAGTTTTTATCGACCGCAATCGGCTCCAGCGGATACGACGACGTCGGCGCCCCGGTTTTGATGACTTTTTTGATAAAGGTAAACATGGCGATTCCTTATTTCAGCGGCGAGTTTTTACGCTCGATGCTGTAGCGCTCAAGTTCTTTGTACGGCACGACTTTGCTCTTCTTCTTACGCACATCGACCACAGTCATACGGTCAGTACAGGAGTAGCAAGGATCGAGGCTACCGATAATCAGCGGGGCATCGGAAACGGTATTGCCACGCAGCATGTAGCGCAGCGTCGGCCAGTTGGCGTAAGTCGCCGCACGGCAGCGCCAGCGATACAGTTTCTGGTTGTCGCCGGTCATGCTCCAGTGGATGTCATCTCCACGCGGCGCTTCAGCAAAGCCCAGTGCGAAACGGTGAGGAATATAGGTAAAGCCTTCCACCATCAGCGGGCCGCCCGGCAGGTTATCCAGACCAAAGTCGATCATATTCAGCGCGGTGTAGACTTCATTGATACGGACTTTCAGGCGAGAAATAACGTCGCAGCCCTGCTCGCTGTGAACTTCCATCGGCAGCAGACCATAACCGACAAACGGGTGATCGGCGCGGGTGTCACGTGCGTGGCCGCTGGCGCGAACCATCGGGCCGACGTTACTGAAGTCACGGGCAATTTCCGGATCCAGACGACCAATACCAACCGTACGCTGTTCCATGTTCGGCGTGCTGAGCAGCATATCGACCAGTTCCTGCACGTCACGACGCATCTGCTGCGCCAGTTGACGGGTCTGGATCATATCTTCTTTCAGCAGGTCACGACGAATACCGCCGATCAGGTTCAGACCGTAAGTTTTACGCGCCCCGGTGAGGATCTCCGCCATCTTCATCGACGTTTCACGCACGCGGAAGAACTGCATAAAGCCGGAGTCAAAACCGGTGAAGTGACAGGCCAGGCCGAGGTTGAGCAGGTGCGAGTGCAGACGCTCAACTTCCAGCAGAATGGCGCGTATCATCTGCGCACGTTCCGGCACCACGATGCCCATCGCATTCTCAACGGAGGTGGTATAAGCGGTGCTATGCGCAAAGCCGCAGATGCCGCACACGCGATCCGACAGGAACGTCACTTCGTTATAACCCATACGGGTTTCCGCCAGTTTCTCCATGCCGCGGTGGACATAGAACAGACGGTAATCGGCGTCGATAATGTTCTCGCCGTCAACGAACAGGCGGAAGTGACCGGGTTCATCGGAGGTGACGTGCAACGGACCAATCGGCACCACGTTGTTTTTCTTGTCGCCCAGTTCGTTGATGAACTCGTAAGTTTCAGCATCGGTAGTCGGCGCCGGGCGCTGACGATAATCCATACTGTCTTTACGCAGCGGATAGAGTTCATCCGGCCAGTCATCCGGTAACACCAGACGGCGCTCATCCGGTAAACCAACCGGGATCAAACCGTACATGTCGCGCACTTCACGCTCGCCCCAGACCGCTGCTGGAACGCGCGGCGTGACGGACGGGAACTCCAGTTTATTGGCATCGACTTCAACGCGGACGGTTATCCAGCACTTGGTGCCTTGCTCCATCGACATCACGTAATAAACGGCGTAATGACCGCACAGCTGACGTTCGTCGTTACCAAACAGCACGGATAACCAGCCGCCCTGTTTGTAGTACAGGAACTCAACCACTTCCGGCAGGTAGTTCACCTTGACGGTGATCGTCAGCTGATCTTTGGTCTGCCAGGCTTCATCCAGCACCACGCCCGGAAAGGCCTGGTGCAGCGCAGCGAGATATTGTTGACCTAATTTTTCTTCAGACATGCTCAAACTCTCTTAAATCACGCCACCAGCAAGGAGACGAACGCTAAAAACGCAAACCCAAAACCGGCCCAGGTCACGCGTGAAGTGGCGCAAAAACGCAGACGCGCCATGCTGTTTTCGAACAGGGCGATGACTAGCACGCCGAGGACCAGCTTGACGACGGCAATCACCAGCGCCAGCAGCAGCCCACCGGCGGTGAAGGTTTCCATCTGTCCCCACGGCAGGAACACGCCAACGAACATTTGCAGAACGACCAGCTGTTTGAGGCTAATGCCCCATTTCAGCACGGCAAAACCGCTGCCGCTGTATTCAGTCAATGGACCTTCCTGCAACTCCTGCTCTGCTTCCGCCAGATCGAACGGCAGTTTGCCCATTTCGATAAAGGTGGCGAAAGCACAGGCGCACAGTGCCAGAATCAGCGGGATGCTGCGCGCAGCAGGCCAGTGGTAAATGGTATCGGCGATATTGCTGATATGGGTTGAACCCGCAACCTGTGCCGCTACCCACAGTCCCAGCAGCAAAATAGGTTCAACCAGCACGCCGAGCATCGCTTCACGGCTGGCGCCAATGGCGGTAAACGGGCTACCGGTATCCAGTCCCGCGATAGAGAAGAAGAAACGGGCGATGGCGAACAGGTAAATTAAGGTGATCAGATCGCCCAGTTGTGGCAGCGGCGAGCCAACGGTCACTACCGGCAACGCAGTGGCGATAGTCAGCATCACGCCCACCATCACAAACGGCGTCAGGCGGAAAACCCAGCTGGAATCCGCAGGCGCAATGCTCTGACGGCCCAGCAGTTTGATAATGTCGCGGTATTCCTGCAAAACGCCCGGACCGCGGCGATTGTGCAAACGCGCACGCGCCACGCGGGTAACACCGGACAGCAGCGGCGCAACGGCAAACAGCACCAGCGCCTGAATTAACGGATATAAAACACTCATTCTCAGGCTCCTCGTGAAACCACAATCACCACCAGCACCGCCAGCTCAATCAGCGCCAGGCGACGGAACAGCACCGGTGCAGCCGCATTCTGCCAGCCCGGAACCAGTGATACCGGGTTCAGCCATTTACGCAGTTTGAGTACCGGGGCAAAGGCTTCTTTCACCGGCATGGCAAAACCGTGCGCGGTAATCACCATTGACTGCTCGTGATCGTAACCACACACCCACGCCGCACCGCGTGAACGCGACGGCAGACGGTTGCCTTTGAAAATGGCCATGATGATGAACGGCAGCAGCGGACACGCGATCAGCAGCAGCGTGATCATTGGCTGAGAAACGGTGGTGTTCGCGGTTTCCAACGGCAACGGAACGGCAGAGGAGATCATCGGCAGCAGCCACGGCGCAGCAACGCCGCCAATCACGCAGCAGATAGCCAGCGCGACGACGCTCACCCCCATCAGGATTGGCGCGCAGCAGGCATTTTCAGCTTCCTTCGTGCGCGGTGCGCCAAGGAACGTAACGCCATAGACTTTCGCCATACACATCACCGCCAGCGCGCCGGTAATTGCCAGCCCTACCGCCAGCAACGGTCCTAACAGGCTACCGACAAATGCGCCGCTATTGCCGAGCTTAAAGAAGGATTGGTAGATAACCCACTCACCGGCAAAACCGTTCAGCGGCGGCAGCGCGGCCATCGCCATCAGACCAACCAGCATCGCCAGCGAGATAACCGGCATACGTTTACCGATACCGCCCAGTTTTTCGATATCACGATGACCGGTACGGAACCAGATGCTGCCAGCACCCAGGAACAGAACGCTTTTGAACAGGCTGTGGTTAACCAGATGATACAGACCGCCGGTCAAACCCAGCGCAATCAGCGCCGGTTGATTCAGGGAAATTCCGGTCACGCCAGCACCCAGACCCAGCAGAATAATGCCGATGTTTTCCAGCGTGTGATACGCCAGCAGACGCTGGATGTTGTGTTCCATCAGCGCATACAGACCGCCAACAAACGCGGTGATCATACCTAACACCAGCAGCGTAACACCCCACCACAGCGGCGCATTACCGCCCAGCAGCGACAGGGAGAGAATACCCAGCAGACCAACCTTCATGACGACGGTAGAGAACAGCGCCGCAGCCGGTGCGCTGGCATTGGCGTGTGCCTGTGGCACCCAACCGTGCAGCGGAATAATGCCGGCCAGCAGGCCAAAACCTGCCACACCCAGCAACCAGATGTCAGAGCCAAGCGGCAATTCCTGAGTGCGCAGGTCAAGAAGACGCAGCTCCAGGGTGCCGTAACGTTGCCACACCAGGTAGCAGGCAATAGCCAACAGCAGCGTACCGATACGCCCCAGCGCAAACCACAGTTTGCCTTCTTTACTGCATCCGGTAAGGAACACGGCACATAGCGCCATGATTTCCGCCATCACCACCAGCGTACCGAGGTTGCTGGCGACCACCGCACATACCGCCGCGGCCATCAGCAGATTCACCAGCAGGCCGTTAGCTTTCACCTGCGGATGACGATGCCAGTCGATGTTGTACAGGCTGACAAACAGACCACACAGGCCCAGCGTAATCAGCCAGATAGCATTCAGCGGCGTCACTTGCAGACTGTGGCCGATAAACGGCATCACGCCACTCACCGCCAGCGCATTAGTCAGAACGGTAAAACCCGCGGCTGCCGTACATAGGCTGCCGACCGCACCGCCAACCCCAGCAATCCAGCCGCTCAGCGATTTATGAAATGAAAACAGAAATGCCAGAACCGCAGCCGCTGTAAACCAGGCCACGCCGCTGTTAATCAGTGAAATTGCGCTCATTTTGCATCCCCACTCTGAGCCTGCTGAAACAAGGTGAGATCGCCGAAATCGGTATTGAAAGTCAGCTCACGCTTACGTTTGCTGGCGCGGGCGATATCCATGTTGCTCACCAGATGCAGGGCTTTGGTCGGACACATGCGCACGCAGGCAGGACCTTGCTCGTCAAAACTACACAGATCGCATTTCACCGCGATGGCACGAACGCCGGGAACCCAGTCCAACAGCGAACTCACGCGAGCAGGCGCTGGCGGAGCCGGAGGCGCTTTTGGCGTATTGGCGTTTGCCGGAATGTGTAGCGGACGGCTACCGGAAAACTCTATCGCGCCAAACGGACAAGCGATCCCGCACAGTTTGCAGCTTACGCACAGGCTTTCGTTCAGCTGTACGGCGCCATCAACGCGGTTAATGGCATTAACCGGACACACGGTGGCGCAAGGCGCATCTTCACACTGGTGGCAAAGCTGCGGCGCGGATTCTTTTTCATTTAACATCACTTTCAGGCGCGGCATTGACTGCAGGCCATGCTGGCGATGTGTCTCTGAGCAGGCGGCTTCACAGGTGTGGCAGCCAATACAAAGAGTGGAGTCAGCAATTACAAAACGATTCACCAGGCATTCCTCAGGTGATAGTCATTTTTGACGAAAACATGTCTACCAAATGTCATTTCGACATTTTTCGACATGCCCATTCCCTAAAACGTCGTGACGCAGTGTGTAGACCGCACCATGACAAAGTGGGCAGCACCCGAGGCTTAAGCCGGGCTATGTCCCTCAACCAGCTGGCTTAAATTCACCGGCATATTGTTCTCAACCGCGGTGTACAGGCTGTCGTAGACGGTGGCGATTTTTTCGAGATAGTGATCCAGCACCTGCTCGCGATCGCGGTTGCTAATACGCTCATCGACCTTACCGTCGATAGTCAATTCTGCCTGTGCAATCAGCTGTTTATCATCACCGTCTTTCGTTTCGACGTAGTATTCGATGGTATGGCTGTTAAAGCCGTCCGCCAGCGTGACGTAGATAGTGAAGTGTTCAAAAAGGACGAAGCAGAGATCCTTGTCCGGCGCGCAGCTCATCGCATGATGCAAACGCGCTTTTGACAGGGTGATCCCCTGAACCAGCGAGTTGCAGTAAATACGCCACTGGTCCTGTAGGCGACGATGCCGTTCAGCGATGTAATCGGCTTTTTCGCTTATTTCCCAAATAGTCATGTCAGGTTACCCGTTTAGCAGAGATGAACAGCCTTAAGCACATTTCATGCCAAAATTAAATCACTTAATTTTCATATAGATAAAAAATCAAAGGCGGGTGACGACATGTCATTTCGTCATCGTCGTCATTGTCACAAATGAAAAAAATCAACCTGGCATGCTTATTGCTTTTAATACGGCAACTTCACAGGAGGCGGTATGCACGAAATAACCCTCTGCCAACGGGCACTGGAATTGATTGAACAACAGGCCACGCAACACGGTGCTCAGCGAGTAACTGGGGTCTGGCTCAAAATTGGCGCATTTTCTTGCGTAGAAACCAGCGCTCTCTCCTTTTGTTTTGATCTGGTATGCCGCGGGACCCTTGCAGAAGGTTGTAAACTCCACCTCGAAGAACAAGAAGC
Source organism: Citrobacter sp. C13 (assembly GCF_014596815.2). Lineage (NCBI taxonomy): Bacteria > Pseudomonadati > Pseudomonadota > Gammaproteobacteria > Enterobacterales > Enterobacteriaceae > Citrobacter > Citrobacter sp. C13. The sequence goes on along the minus strand of NZ_CP115024.1, from coordinate 1,071,378 downwards.
CGAATGTTGGTGCGAATCTTGTCAGCAATACGTCACGTTACTGACGCAACGCGTGCGCCGATGTCCGCAATGCAACAGCGATATGCTGAGAATTGTGGCCGATGACGGCTTACAGATTCGACGTATTGAAATAGATGAAACTCCAGCGCCGGATGGCGACGCCTAAGCGTCTTATCCAGCCTACAGAAAGAGCTCGTTTGTAGGCCGGATAAGGCAACGCAGCCATCCGGCAACAGATGTATCGCAAGTAAAAAGATCAGGAGTGAGCGATGTGTACGACATGTGGTTGCGCTGAAGGCAACCTGTATATAGAGGGTGATGAGCATAATCCCCACTCGGCGTTTCGCAGCGCGCCATTTGCCCCAGCGGCTCGTCCGGCGCTGAATATTACCGGTGTGAAGACCTCAAATTTCACACCGAGCCAGACCGAAGAAGGCGATTTGCACTACGGTCACGGTGAGGCAGGAACCCACGCACCAGGTATGAGCCAACGCCGTATGCTGGAAGTGGAAATTGACGTACTGGACAAAAACAACCGCCTCGCCGAGCGCAACCGTGCCCGCTTTGCGGCCCGTCAGCATCTGGTACTGAACCTTGTTTCAAGCCCGGGCTCTGGTAAAACCACCCTGCTGACCGAAACGCTGATGAAGCTGAAAGATAGCGTGCCGTGCGCCGTTATTGAAGGTGACCAGCAGACGGTGAACGATGCCGCCCGTATTCGCGCCACTGGCACACCCGCCATTCAGGTCAACACCGGTAAAGGTTGCCACCTTGACGCACAAATGATTGCTGACGCCGCGCCGCGTTTGCTGCTTGACGATAACGGTATTCTGTTCATTGAAAACGTCGGCAACCTGGTCTGCCCGGCCAGCTTCGACCTCGGCGAGCGCCATAAAGTGGCCGTGCTTTCAGTAACCGAAGGTGAAGACAAACCGCTGAAATACCCGCATATGTTTGCCGCCGCATCGCTGATGCTGCTCAACAAAGTGGATCTACTGCCGTACCTCAATTTTGACGTTGAAAAATGCATCGCCAGCGCCCGGGAAGTGAACCCGGGGATTGAGATTATCCTAATTTCCGCCACCAGTGGTGAAGGGATGGATCAATGGCTCTCCTGGCTGGAGACGCAGCGATGTGCATAGGTGTTCCGGGTCAAATCCGCACCATTGATGGCAACCAGGCCAAAGTCGACGTTTGCGGTATTCAGCGCGACGTTGACCTGACGCTGGTCGGTAGCTGTGATGAACATGGCCAACCGCGCCTCGGCCAGTGGGTGCTGGTCCACGTCGGTTTTGCCATGAGCATCATTAATGAAGCTGAAGCGCGCGATACGCTCGACGCGCTGCAAAACATGTTTGACGTTGAGCCGGATGTCGGCGCGTTGCTGTACGGCGAGGAAAAATAAATGCGTTTTGTTGACGAATACCGCGCACCAGAGCAGGTGATGCAGTTGATAGAGCACCTGTGTGAACGTGCCGCCCACCTCTCCTACACGGCTGAACGCCCGCTGCGAATCATGGAAGTTTGTGGTGGTCATACCCACGCTATCTTCAAATTCGGGCTCGACCAGTTGTTACCGGAAAACGTGGAGTTTATTCATGGTCCGGGTTGCCCGGTTTGCGTTCTGCCGATGGGCAGAATCGACAGCTGTGTAGAAATTGCCAGCCATCCAGAAGTGATTTTCTGCACCTTTGGCGACGCTATGCGCGTCCCGGGTAAGCAAGGCTCTCTGCTGCAAGCCAAGGCGCGCGGTGCGGATATCCGTATTGTCTATTCACCGATGGATGCACTGAAGCTGGCGCAGGAAAACCCAACGCGTAAAGTGGTGTTCTTTGGCCTGGGTTTTGAAACCACAATGCCAACGACCGCTATCACCCTGCAACAGGCAAAGCAGCGTGACGTGCAGAACTTTTACTTTTTCTGCCAGCACATCACGCTTATCCCTACGCTGCGTAGCCTGCTGGAACAGCCGGACAACGGTATCGACGCCTTTTTAGCACCGGGCCACGTCAGCATGGTGATTGGCACCGACGCCTACAACTTCATTGCTTCAGATTTCCATCGCCCGCTGGTGGTCGCCGGTTTCGAACCGCTTGATCTTCTGCAAGGCGTAGTGATGTTAATTGAGCAGAAAATTGCAGCCCAAAGCCAGGTAGAAAACCAGTACCGCCGCGTGGTACCGGATGCCGGTAACGCGTTAGCGCAACAGGCCATTGCCGAGGTGTTCTGCGTCAATGGTGACAGCGAATGGCGCGGTCTGGGCGTTATCGAATCCTCTGGCGTTCACCTGACGCCGGACTATCAGCGCTTTGATGCCGAAGCACATTTCCAGCCAGCGCCGCAGCAGGTGTATGACGATCCGCGCGCGCGTTGTGGGGAAGTGCTGACGGGCAGATGTAAACCACATCAGTGCCCGTTATTTGGCAAAACGTGTAACCCGGAGACCGCGTTTGGCGCCCTGATGGTCTCCTCAGAAGGCGCATGTGCCGCCTGGTATCAGTATCGTCAGCAGGAGTGTGAAGCATGAACAGCGTACAACTCGCCCACGGTAGCGGCGGTCAGGCTATGCAGCAGTTGATCAACAGTCTGTTTATGGAGGCTTTCGCGAATCCGTGGCTGGCGGAACAAGAAGATCAAGCGCGTCTGGAACTGGCACAACTGGTGGCAGAAGGCGACCGTCTGGCGTTTTCAACTGACAGCTACGTTATCGATCCATTGTTCTTCCCCGGCGGCAATATCGGCAAGCTGGCCATCTGCGGTACGGCTAACGACGTGGCGGTCAGCGGAGCTATTCCACGCTACCTCTCCTGCGGTTTTATCCTCGAAGAGGGCCTGCCGATGGAGACACTGAAAACCGTTGTTAACAGCATGGCAGCAACCGCGCGCGAAGCAGGTATCGCCATCGTGACTGGCGATACCAAAGTCGTGCAGCGTGGTGCAGCAGACAAGCTGTTCATTAACACTGCCGGAATGGGGGCAATTCCCGCCAACATTCACTGGGGTGCACAGACTCTCAGCGTGGGTGATGTGCTGCTGGTAAGTGGCTCTCTTGGCGATCACGGCGCAACTATCCTTAACCTACGTGAACAGCTAGGTCTGGATGGCGAACTGGTCAGCGATTGCGCGGTATTAACGCCGCTTATCCAGACGCTGCGTGATATTCCTGGCGTGAAGGCGCTACGTGACGCCACCCGTGGCGGCGTGAATGCGGTCACGCATGAATTTGCCGCTGCATGCGGATTTGGTATTGAGCTGTCTGAAGCTGCCCTGCCCGTGAAGCCTGCGGTGCGTGGCGTTTGCGAGCTGCTGGGTCTGGATGCGCTCAACTTTGCTAACGAAGGCAAACTGGTGATTGCCGTTGAACGCCAGGCCGCTGAAACCGTACTTGCCGCGCTGCGCGCGCATCCTTTAGGGTGCGATGCTGCAATGATTGGTGAAGTGGTCGAACGCAAAGGTGTTCGTCTTGCCGGACTCTACGGCGTGAAACGAACCCTCGATTTACCACACGCCGAACCATTACCTCGTATATGCTAGCAGCCGGTTGGCAGCATGCTGTAGGCCGGATAAGACGCATTAGCGTCAACATCCGGCATTAATGCTGCATTATGCCTGATACCGCTTTGCTGATCGGGCCAACGGATTGTATATCCTGGCCAGTTCAGTGGCAGGCCATCCGGCAATAATTTACGACTTATACCTATAATTCATTTACCGTTTTCGCACCGTTCTGCGGTGCTTTCCCTGGAAAAGCAATATGTCGTATACACCGATGAGTGACCTCGGACAGCAAGGCCTGTTCGATATTACTCGTACATTATTACAGCAGCCCGATCTCCCGTCTCTTAGCGAGGCGCTTTCGCAGCTGGTCAAGCGTTCAGCGCTGGCCGACTGCGCGGCTATTGTCTTATGGCAGGCACAAACGCAACGTGCGCGTTATTTTGCAACGCGTGAAAATGGTAAACCCATCGATTATGAAGACGAAACGGTGCTGGCACATGGTCCGGTACGCCGTATTTTGTCTCGCCCTGATGCGTTGCACTGCAACTATCATGAGTTTACGGAAACATGGCCACAATTGGCTTCAGGTGGACTGTATTCTGAATTTGGCCACTACTGCCTGCTGCCGCTGGCGGCAGATGGGCGCATCTTTGGCGGTTGCGAATTCATCCGTAACGAAGACCGTCCGTGGAGTGAAAAAGAATATAACCGTCTACAGACCTTCACTCAGATAGTCGGCGTCGTTGCTGAACAAATTCAAAGCAGAGTCAGCAACAACGTCGATTACGATCTGCTGTGTCGTGAGCGTGACAACTTTCGCATCCTGGTCGCCATCACCAATGCCGTGCTCTCCCGACTGGATATTGATGAGCTGGTCAGCGAAGTCGCCAAAGAGATCCACCACTACTTCGACATCGATGCCATCAGCATCGTGTTACGCAGCGATCGCAAAAATAAACTCAGTATCTATTCCACTCACTATCTGGATGAACATCATCCGGCACACGAACAGAGTGAAGTGGACGAAGCGGGAACGCTCTCTGAACGGGTCTTCAAAAGCAAAGAGATGCTGCTGATTAACCTGAGCGAACGTGACATCCTTGCCCCTTACGAACGGATGCTGTTCGAAACCTGGGGCAACCAGCTACAAACCCTGTGTCTGCTACCGCTGATGTCCGGCAATACTATGCTCGGCGTACTCAAACTGGCACAGTGCGAAGAGAAAGTTTTCACTACCGCCAACCTCAAGCTATTGCGCCAGATTGCTGAGCGTGTGGCAATTGCCGTGGATAACGCCCTCGCCTATCAGGAGATCCACCGCCTGAAGGAACGTCTGGTCGATGAAAACCTGGCGTTGACTGAACAACTCAACAACGTAGAGAGTGAGTTCGGCGAAATCATTGGTCGCAGCGAAGCGATGTACAGCGTACTCAAGCAGGTCGAAATGGTGGCGCAAAGCGACAGCACCGTCTTGATTCTGGGTGAGACCGGAACGGGTAAAGAGCTGATCGCACGAGCCATTCACAACCTGAGCGGACGTAACGCCCGTCGGATGGTGAAGATGAACTGCGCGGCAATGCCTGCCGGATTACTGGAAAGCGATCTGTTTGGTCACGAGCGTGGCGCGTTTACCGGTGCCAGCACGCAGCGGATTGGTCGTTTCGAGCTGGCAGATAAAAGTTCGCTGTTCCTCGATGAAGTTGGCGATATGCCGCTGGAGCTTCAGCCTAAGCTACTGCGGGTTCTGCAAGAGCAGGAATTTGAACGTCTGGGCAGTAATAAGCTGATCCAGACCGACGTGCGCTTGATCGCCGCGACCAACCGCGATCTGAAGAAGATGGTTGCCGATCGCGAATTTCGTAACGATCTGTATTACCGACTGAACGTCTTCCCGATCCATCTGCCGCCGCTGCGTGAGCGCCCGGAAGATATTCCGCTGCTGGTAAAAGCCTTCACCTTTAAAATTGCTCGTCGGATGGGACGCAATATCGACAGTATTCCCGCCGAGGCTCTGCGCACGCTGAGCTGTATGGAATGGCCGGGTAACGTGCGTGAGCTGGAAAACGTGGTGGAACGTGCGGTTCTGCTTACCCGGGGCAACGTACTGCAACTGTCCCTTCCGGATATTGCCCCTTTGACGCCGTCTACGCCTCCGGTGGCAACCGAAGTTGCACAGGACGGTGAAGATGAATACCAGTTGATTATGCGCGTACTGAAAGAAACCAACGGTGTGGTTGCCGGTCCCAAAGGCGCGGCACAAAGGCTGGGGCTGAAACGTACCACGTTACTCTCACGCATGAAGCGATTGGGTATTGATAAGGATGCACTGGTTTAGCTAGTGTGGCTATACTGGGTGATATCTCAACGAAAGGAGGCAGTATGGCGGTATCAGCACGTAATCAATTAACCGGTACGGTGAGCGCAGTCGCTACAGGCGCAGTGAATGATGAAGTTGAACTGACGCTGGATGGCGGCGCGAAACTGGTCGCGATTGTAACCCATAGCAGCCAGCAGGCGCTGGGTCTGGCGAAAGGGAAAGAAGCTATTGCCCTGATTAAAGCGCCATGGGTGACGCTGGCAACTGAAGACTGCGGTCTGAAGTTCTCTGCCCGCAACCAGTTTGCTGGCAGTGTTTCCCAGGTCACCGAAGGCGCAGTCAACGCCACGGTACATATCAAAACTGACGCAGGCTTTGAAATTGTTGCTGTCGTCACCAACGAAAGTCAGCAAGAGATGAAACTGAGCCAGGGAAGCCGCGTTGTTGCGCTGATCAAAGCCTCAGCTATTCTGATTGCCACCAAAGCGTAATCGCCATTCGGTACCGGATAGTTAATGCCCGATGGCGCTACGCTTATCGGGCCTACGCGACAATGCACTTGCTCTTGTAGGCCGGATAAGGCATCGCCGCCATCCGGCACAAAATTACCAGATTACTTCTTGCGCTGATATTTCTCAGGTAATTCCGGAACCGGACGTTTGTCATCAATCAGGTGACGTACGGTCAGAATCGGGTGACGCCAGAGCATTCTCGGCCCAGCCCAACGCATAATTTGCTTCATCTCTTCGCGTTTAGCCGGTTGATAACAGTGCACTGGACACTGTTTACAGGCCGGTTTTTCCTCACCAAATACGCACTTGTCGAGGCGCTTTTGCGCATAGGCAAATAACGCATCGTAATGCCCCGGCTCGTCTGAAGCCTGCGGGCACTGGCTCTCGTAGAGCGAAATCATTCTCTGGATCGTCATTTTTTCACGTGCAATGCGTTTGCCGGACATGATGCCTCCACAATTAAGTTGCATAAATAATACACCTTAATCATGAAGGCAACCAAGACCCGAGTACCGCTTACTCGTCACAACGGCTAAATTGCCCTGCGTTTATAAGGACGGTAGTGTGGTAACCAAAAGTTATCTTTTATTCTTTGCAACAGCGCGTCGTCGCTCATCTTCTCTGCCACGCCCGACTGCTGTGCCGCCTTACCGACCTCAAAGGCAATGCTGCGGGTCACCTCGCAGATTGTCCCAATCTCCGGCAACAGAGCACCTTCCCCGTTACGCACCAACGGGGAAGCATCGGCCAGCGCACGGCTTGCCGCCATCAGCATAGCCTCTGTTACGCGTGTCGCACCGCTGGCGATAGCCCCCAGACCGATGGCCGGGAAAACATACACGTTATTACACTGCGCCACCGGAATGGAGCGTCCATTAAATTCAATCACACCGCAGGGACTACCGGTCGCGATAATGGCCTTTCCCTCGGTCCAGCGAATGATATCTTCTGGTCGCGCTTCCATTCTCGAAGTGGGATTCGACAACGGCATAACAATCGGACGGTCGCAGTATTGGTACATCGTGCTAATGACCTCCTGCGAGAACAATCCAGCCTGACCCGACACACCCAGCATCACCGTGGGTTTGGCATTGTGGATAACCTCCAGTAGCGACGGTGCCAGCCCCTCATACTGCCAGTCAGATACAGCCTCGGGAGACTGCGCCAGCGGTTGCTGGAAATCAGCTAAGGCATTATTGGTGGTCATCACCAGACCGTCGCGATCCACCATAAAAATGGTCCGTCTGGCTTCGGCCTCGCTCATTCCTTCACTGATGCGGCAGGCAATAATATGCCGGGCGATCCCACATCCTGCAGCACCCGCCCCCACAATTACGATTGATTGCTGACGGAAGTCACGACCGCTGCCTCGGCAGGCCGCAACCAGAGTCGCCAGAGCCACCGACGCCGTGCCCTGAATGTCATCGTTAAAACAGCACATCTCATCGCGATAACGGTCCAGCAGCGGCACCGCAGTATGCTGGGCAAAATCTTCAAACTGCAGCAGAACGTTAGGCCAGCGCCGTTTTACGGCAGCAATAAACATTCCAATAAATGCGAAGTAGTCTTCACCAGTTATGCGCGGATGTCGCCAGCCGATATAGCGCGGATCGTCAAGCAGTCGCGTATTGTTCGTACCGACATCCAGTAGAATAGGTAGCGTATTCGCCGGATTTACCCCGCCACAGACGGTATAGAGCGACAGTTTCCCGATAGGAATCCCCATACCGCCAACGCCCTGGTCACCTAGCCCCAGAATGCGCTCACCATCGGTGACTACGATGACCTTGATATCGTGCCGTGGAATATCATGCAAAATATCGTCAATACGATCACGATCGGGCCAGGAGATAAAGACACCGCGTGCACGACGATATATCCACGAGAATTTTTCACAGGCGGCCCCGACTACCGGGGTATAAACGATGGGCAGCATCTCTGGAAGATGCTTTTTCAACAGGTAATAAAATAACGTTTCGTTAGTATCCTGGATATTACGCAGGTAAATATGTCGAGCGTTGTGGGATTCAGCCTCAAGATATTGTTGATACGCCCGTTCGGCTTGTTCATCAATATTCTCAATCGCGCAAGGCAGTAGCCCACTCAGGTTAAAGTCATGCCTTTCTTGCTGCGTGAAGCTGCTTCCCTTGTTTAATAACGGAGATTCAAGCAGTAACTTCCCCGTAAACGGGACGTATAAAACATCGTTTGTCACGTTGCCATCCATAAATTACAACCAGATAAAAAAATAAGAGCCTGCATTAACAGGCTCTCGGGATTCAAATCAGGACATAGTTGGCAACCAGCATCGCCGCGATACCGGCCAGCGCTGGAAGCAGCGTTCTTCTGACGATCATAAACGGTGAGCATTCTCCGGCTTTACTCACCGCAATAATGATGCCAGCCACTGGGGACATTGAGCGCCCCATTCCCGCCATTAACTGCATAGGCAGGATCATATTGACGGCGCTCTCACCAAATTTTGCCGCAATGGACGGGGCCAGGCCGGAGAAGGAGAAAAAGGCGGCAACACCAGAGCCTGTCAGGACGGCGGTGACGCCCACCAGCGCGGTCATCACCAGCGTCATGCTGGTAAAGCCCAGTCCTGCGTTTTGCACTGACTGTAACAGATAGTCCACCGCGCCAATTTTCTGCAGCCCCTGGGCATAAATATCCGCACACACCAGCAAGGAAACGATGCTGGTAAACATGCTGCCCATCCCTTTGAAAAAGACCTGTATTCCTTTGCAACAGCTTTTGAAATCCCGAGTAGCCACCAGTTCAAAGAAAAATGCGACGACAGCGCCAAGGATCATCGCCGTGACCACGTCTATTTTGATGGACTTGATAACCAAAGGGCTAAAGACCAGCACCAGTACGACAGGCAGGACGGGTAACAGCGCGTAAATAGCGGGTACCTTTCGGCCTTCTTCTTCCGCTTGCGCCACGCTTTGCGCTCCCGGTACGAAGCCATCTTTTTTGTCGAAATACTTCGCGGTAAAGTAAATCACCACCGCAACGGCCAGCATCACCACCACCGCCACCGGCATCTGGTAATGCGCAAAGTAGATCGCGCTTTCCATGCCAGCATGTTTAGCCGCCAGATTCGCAGTACCTACCGCGGGCCCTAGATCCATAAACGCGCACAGACCAATCATCGCGGCCGCAGAGGCTTTACTGACCCCCAGACGAACCAGAACCGGGAAGAATGTCACCAACAGCAACATCGCCAGCCCCGCCGCACTTGAAATTGCCACATGCAGAAGCTGTGCGCAGATATACCCCAGCGCAAGGATCAGGTAAGGCGCTTTAATCACCTGCAGCGGTCGAATGCACATATTGACCATCGCATTCGACGCTTTAATGTGATCCATATAGCTGGCAAATCCACCCGCAGCCATGATGATAAGACCAATACCTGCAATTTGTGTGGTGAGCGATTCTTTTGCAAAGCTAAAGATATCCAACCAGGTTGACCCCGTGGATTTTGCTTTATCGTAGAGAATGCTGTTTTCAGGATAAAACAGTACGGTAATGGTCAATAATGCCAGTCCAGCGAGTAATAAAACAGTTTGCGGCTGATAATTTTTCACAATTAACCATGCAGCAATAACTGTTATCACTATTGCTATAATAAACGCCGTCATAATAACAATTCCTATGCCATACAAATCGGGTAGGGTTACCTGTCATATCATCATAGCTTATATAGGATAGTAAAAAATCACCCCCATATATAAGCAGCTATAATATGTACGTAAATTTATCGTATTACATACTCAAATATTGAGATTTAATTGTAATGGGTTGTGTGGTTGTAAAATACGGGAAAGGTGTTTTCCCACCTCTTTTTGTGAGTAAGATCGCAACTACATCTGAATGTAGTCGCAGACCTCAGAAAAGGCTGGGTGCGGGTTTCCAACATATTCATTCTATGATTGACGTCGAAAGTGTATTACCCTATAACAACGTTGATATACAATAGTCATCGGGTGTTATCCATGTACAAAAAAAACACGTTAAGTCTGGATGAGTATAACTTACTTACTCTTAATATGGGTGATCTAACTGAATCTGAGTGCCGACTCAATGAGTACATTAATAAACACTTCAATGAACTTCCCTATCATGGCATTGTTGACCTCTCGCAAAATGCGATGGTAAGTAAAGCAACCATTGGCCGATTTTTAAATAAAATTGGGTTTACAGGTTATGCTGCTTTCCGCAAAGCATTAGACATTACTCTGTCAAAAAATAAAATATCTGCACCTTTTGAGAAAAACATCAAACTACGTAACAATCCTTGCATCACAACCGAAACTATCGTTACTGATTTCACCCACAAAGTATCAGAATTATTTAATCAATTTAAAAATAATATCGATATTGAAAGCCTTAATGCGTTTATCGATCTGGTACTGAACAATCAACGTCATATTTATGTCGTCGGCCCTTCATCATCTCATGCAATGGCGACGCATTTTTGTACACTGCTAAAGTACTTTCGCAGTGACATCACCCTGTTACCGACGGACATCAGCGAACTCCCCAAATGTCTCATCAATATTGAGGAAGAGGATGTCCTGATTGTGTTCTCCTACTATCGATTTAATCGGGTTGCCCTCAATATTGCAAAGTGGTTCAGAAAAAAGAATGCCGTCGTGGTACTGGTTACCAATTCAGAAGCGAACCCTTACGGCAAGTTCTGCGATCTGCAGTTTGTTCTTCCCAGCGACGTACAGTCCATTTTTCAAAGCCGTATACTCGGCTTCTTTTTTATCGAACTCATATTGCATTTGGCTTACGAGAAAGGAGATAACGAGGGGAATTTTGCCCAACTGGAGGAATTATTTGTCTTTTTCGAAACGTTTTCTGCATCAGCACACAACACTTAGCTCCGCCAGCCGCCAGAAGTATTCTCACTCCTGGCAACATGACGAATCAAGCTATCTCTGCGGTTTTCACGCGATCGAACTCAGCTATAGTTTCAGCGATTAGCGCGTCGTTAGCCCCGATATATGACAGCGGCTCGCAGGCATCGGTAATTTCCGCTAAAGATAATGATGCGAGGATTTCCGGGCTACCCTGCACGATCTCCATGAAGCTGTGCTCTCCGGTTGCATGCTTGAGCAGGTTTTTCACTAAGTTATAGGCGGACTCTCTGCCAATTTTGGCGGCAAGTTTCATCGTCAGTGATTCCGACATAATAAAGTGCTTTGAGCAATCAAAATTGGCACGCATCTTCTCTTCATTGATGATGAGATGCGAAAGCAGATTCTTTGCGCGTGTCAGGCTGGTCGATAAAGCATTAGAGGCCTCCGGGAGGATTGTCCAGTTTAAAACCCTCATTGAGGCGGCTCGCACATCCTGTTGATCCAGCATTGCCGGGGCGCCAGACGCATACATCCATCCCATCCTTGCCAGCGTTTGCATCATGTTACTGGCGCGCGGATTAACTTTGTGCGGCATCGTGCTCGACCCACCACCACCTTCGCCCTCAAGCACTTCAGCAATCGGCGTGCGTCCCATTGTTTCGACATCGTTGGCCAGACGACATAGCGTGCCGTGAACAAGGGCAAAAAACTGCACAACTTCAACAACCGCATCCTGGCTGGCATTATTAATACCGCAGGGCACATTCAGACCCAGCGCTCGCATCAGCCGTTCACGCGTTTCCATTCCCTGCTCGCCTACGGAGGCCAGATTACCTACCGCGCCGCCAAAGAGCCCGGTGACCGCACGCGGGTACAGCTGCTGGAGTCTTATCAGATGGCGGTTAACCTCCGCCAGATAACTGCAAACATGCAGCCCCCACGTTGTCGCAGAGGCATCAACCGAATTGGTGCGCGCAACCATCACCGTTCTGGTATGACGTATTGCCATCGCTTTCATCGCTTCGCCAACATCGAGCAATTGCTCGCGCAGCAGCTGCAACGTTTGTTGCAGTCTCATCGCCATGCCAGAGTCCAGCAGGTCCTGGGTAGTACATCCCCAGTGCAGAAACTGACTTACTAACGGTGTACCGCAAGCAGAAATCTGATCGATCAGCGGTTTTATCGCCATACCAACCGTCTGTGTTTCCTGTGCAAGGGCCGGCCAATCTATCTGTATTTCCCTGCACGTTTTTTCAATTTCGACGGCGGCTTGCTCAGGGATAATGCCCAGCTCGCCTTGCACGCGAGCGACTGTTGCCTCAAACCGCAACCAACACCGCAGCAGATTGTCGTCAGACCATATTTCCCGCATCCGCCCCTGGGTGAACAATGAAGAATAAAGATCAGAATCAAATACCGTTGTTTGCTTACCGAACATACAGCGCCTCTCCGGCCAATGAATGCGTCATAATCGAAATGTGATTAATCAATTTTGCAGGATCTGTTTTCCAGATTATAGGGGAAAATAGTATTCCCACCCCAAAAACGGCTATGAGAATACAATATTCCCATTTTCATTTTTTCCATCAAGTAGAAATGCGATGTACTTCACAGTAATTTGCGAATTACATTCCAAACAGGTGTAATATTTCAACAAAAACGCGCATTAAATATAAGAACCATTAATACAATAATAAAATTAGTGATATTTATGCGTGAATAATCACATTTCACTACGAGAAAAAATAATTCCCATACCGCTGTCATTCCTTTTTCACAAACAATCACCCCGCTGTGAACTTTATTTTATGGTCAGGAAACTAATGCTGGTTTGAGGGATGACATGAAGCTAAAAAACTATTCACTAATATTACTAATGGGTATGAGTTCCTCGGCGTTCGCCTTAAACGTCTATAATAAGGATGGAAATACGCTGGATATCTATGGCCGCGTTGAGGGTAAAATTGCGAGTGGCCAGAATTCATTTGCTGGCAGTGAAAGCCGAAGCGATCTGGGTGGTCGTGTAGGTATTTACCTCACCCGAGATCTGGATCTTTTGCCAGATACCAAAATCGTGGGTCGCCTGGAATGGCAGGTGCGTACCGAAAAAAATGATAACAATACCGGTGAAAGCGATATGGAGGCCCGCTATTCCTATGTCGGTCTGTCAAATAAAACATGGGGTGAACTGATCACCGGGAGAACCAAAAACCCGTTGTATCAGGTAATGAAAATGACCGATAAGTACAAAAATTTCACCCCTAATATCTACAGCTATGGCATTACAACCATTGATGATTCATACCAGTTCAACCGACAGGATGGCACCGTTCAGTGGAACGCCAAATTTGCTGGCAATGAAATTCAGCTGGCATGGGTTTCCGGTAATGGCAACAGCGATAACGAAGCCCTGGATTACGGCGCGATGGCCAGCTATCGTAAGTCTTTCAAATTTGGTGATTTTAGAATTACACCAGCACTCGCGGCCAGTCGTTACAAACGACAGGATGGCGTAGTGACCACCGATGGGCGTAATCAAAACGATCAAATTATGGGAGGATTACAACTCAGCTATAAAGCCTATGAAGTCGCGGTAACCGCATTGCGTACTTCTATTTCTCGCGATAACAAAAGTGATAATAATTATAAAGGGATGGATTCACTTATTTCCTACAAATTTGGCACCGTCAAGGTTCTCACCGGATATAGTTTTCTAAATGAAGATGGTAAAGATATCGCTGAAAAAGAAGACTGGCGTGCTGAAGCGCAATTAACATTAGCTGAGGATACGTGGTTATCATTTACTTACGATAAAGAATTCGCCAGTAAGAACAAAAAAACCAATGATGATGCTCTCATCGTTGGACTTCGTTATGATTTCTAAGAGATAACCGATGAAAAAGATAACTTTGCTTGCCACAGCAACGGCCCTTGCACTGAGCAGTATCTGCGCACACGCGGATACGTTGTTAGCGCCTTCCGCACATGCAAAAATGGATGGCGAGAATAAAATCGTCGCGCTTTATGGTAACTCGTTCACGTTCTATAACAATAATATCAATACCCGATTACGGGATTTGACGCAGTCTTTACTGCCTGATCATGCCAAAGGCTATAAATATCGGGGGATCACGATTTCCAGCGGTCATTTAGGCTGGCAAATTGAGAATATGCGCTACCAGAACACACTACAGAAATGGGATGTGGTGGTGCTACAGGGAAACTCCACAGAAACGATTTCAAAGAAAGAAAGTACCCGACAAAACTTCATTGACTCTGCCACCCAAATGGCTGAAATGGCGCATAAAGCAGGTGCAAAAGTTGTCTATTTCATGACCTGGCCGAAGAAAGCTAAACCCGAAGACAGCCAAAAACTGGCGGACGCTTATATCTCGATTGCGCAAAAAACGGGGGGATATGTGGCTCCGGTAGGTCTGGCTTTCGAGAAAGCGCGCAAGACCCATCCGGAAATCAACCTGTATTATCATGATGGTGTCCACCCTTCTATTTCTGGTACGTATCTCGCTGCCTGTGTATTCTTCGCTACCCTGTATAACCAGTCTCCAGTCGGCGGCGCGCTTCCTGTTGATACGGACATGACCCCTGCCACCGCCAAAGCGTTACAACAGGTAGCATGGGAAACCGTTACTGAGTTCCAAAAGTCATAATCACCGGGTTATTCATCCCCAACACGCCGGCAATCGTGCCGGCGTAAAATACATTATCCCCCGTCTATTCCTTAGCAACCTACGCAAATAAGAATTATTTTCATTTATTTATGCCATGTGCTATATAACATAGCAAAGGCTATATTCGATGATAAATTAACCATTTTGTTGCGAGGGATACTATGCCGCATCTGCCCCATCTGAAGTCATTTCTCCTTGCCAGCGTGTTAACAGCGCTGACGCTGTCACCCGCCTGGGCGAAAGAAAAATTCAAAGTGGTAACCACCTTTACGGTGATTGCCGATATGGCAAGCAATGTGGCAGGCGACGTGGCGGACGTTAGTTCTATCACCAAACCGGGTGCTGAAATTCACGAATATCAACCAACCCCAGGCGATATTAAACGGGCGCAAGGCGCACAGCTTATTCTCTCCAACGGCCTTAACCTCGAACTATGGTTTGCCCGCTTCTACCAAAATTTGTCCGGCGTACCGGAAGTGATGGTCTCAAACGGCGTGCAACCAATGGGCATCAGCGAAGGGCCGTACAACGGTAAACCAAACCCGCACGCCTGGATGTCAGCGGAGAACGCGCTTATCTACGTGGATAACATTCGTGATGCGCTGATCAAATACGATCCGGACAATGCCGCAACCTACAAGAATAATGCGCAGAATTATAAAGCGAAAATCCAGCAGACCCTGGCGCCACTGCACACAGAACTGGCAAAGCTCCCTGCTGATAAACGCTGGCTGGTCACCAGCGAAGGCGCATTCTCTTATTTAGCTCGTGATAACAATCTCAAGGAGCTGTATCTGTGGCCGATCAACGCCGATCAGCAAGGTACGCCCAAGCAGGTACGCAAGGTTATCGATGCCATCAGAGCGCATCATATCCCAACGGTATTTAGCGAAAGCACCGTGTCCGACAAACCTGCGCGTCAGGTTGCCCGTGAGTCTGGCGCACATTACGGCGGCGTGCTGTATGTCGATTCGCTCAGTGCAGCCGACGGTCCGGTACCGACCTATCTGGATTTACTGCGCGTCACCACGCAAACCATTGTTAACGGCATCAACAAGGGTCTGGAGAGCCAACCATGAGTCACTCTGCGATTACCGTAAATCAGGTTACGGTGACGTATCGCAATGGTCATACCGCATTGCGGGACGCCACTTTTCAGGTTCCGGGCGGCTCAATTGCCGCTCTGGTCGGCGTAAACGGTTCAGGAAAATCAACGCTTTTTAAAGCGCTGATGGGTTTTGTCCGCCTGGCGCAGGGGGAAATCTCAATTCTGCAACAGCCGGTAAATAAGGCGCTCAAACAGAATCTGATCGCCTATGTCCCCCAGTCAGAAGAGGTGGACTGGTCGTTTCCGGTACTGGTGGAAGATGTGGTGATGATGGGACGCTTTGGCCATATGGGCTGGCTGCGTCGACCAAAACAAATTGACCACGCCTGCGTAGATGCGGCGCTGGCGCGGGTTGATATGCTGGATTATCGTCATCGTCAGATAGGTGAACTGTCCGGTGGGCAGAAAAAGCGTGTTTTTCTGGCAAGGGCCATCGCACAGGACGGACAGGTTATTTTACTGGATGAACCCTTTACCGGCGTGGATGTAAAAACCGAGGCCCGGATCATCGACCTGCTGCGTGAACTGCGTGATGAGGGCCGAACCATGCTGGTCTCTACCCATAATTTGGGATCCGTCACCGAGTTTTGTGATTACACGGTGATGATTAAGGGCACGGTGCTGGCAAGTGGACCAACCGATACCACCTTTACCCCCGAGAATCTCGAACTGGCATTCAGCGGCGTACTGCGTCACGTTGCGCTGAGCGGTGGTGAACAGCACGTGATTACCGATGATGAACGCCCGTTTATTTCGCGACGCACGGCAAACGAGGGGGAATAATCATGAACTGGCTAACGGAGCCGTTTGGCTACCAGTACATGCTCAACGCCATGTGGGTCTCGGCGATGGTCGGCGGCCTGTGTGCGTTTCTCTCCTGCTATCTGATGCTCAAAGGCTGGTCGCTGATTGGCGATGCGCTGTCGCACTCTATCGTTCCGGGCGTGGCAGGCGCTTATATGTTAGGGCTTCCCTTCGCGCTTGGCGCATTCCTTTCCGGCGGACTGGCGGCGGGCAGTATGCTGTTTCTTAATCAGCGTTCGCGCCTGAAGGAAGATGCGATTATCGGACTGATTTTTTCGTCTTTTTTCGGTATCGGGCTGTTTATGGTGTCGCTCAATCCGATGTCGGTGAACATTCAGACCATTATTCTCGGCAACGTGCTGGCGATTGCGCCAGAAGATATTCTACAACTGGCCATCATCGGGGTTATTTCGCTAACCATCCTGTTTTTGAAGTGGAAAGATCTGATGGTGGTTTTTTTTGATGAAAACCACGCGCGCTCTATCGGTCTGAATCCGGGCCGGTTGAAGCTGTTATTTTTTACGCTGCTCTCCGTTTCCACAGTCGCCGCGCTGCAAACCGTCGGCGCATTTCTGGTGATTTGCCTGGTGGTTACGCCAGGTGCAACGGCCTGGCTGCTGACCGATCGTTTTCCACGCCTGCTCACTATCGCCGTAGCTATTGGCAGCCTGACCAGCTTTTTCGGCGCCTGGCTGAGCTACTGGCTGGACGGTGCAACCGGCGGAATTATTGTCGTTCTGCAAACGCTGCTGTTCCTGCTGGCATTTGTCTTCGCGCCAAAACACGGTCTGCTGGCGAATCGCCGCCGCGCCCGTCTGGTGAACAAGGAGTCAGTATGATCTTAACAACGCTGCTGGAACCCTTTCAGTTTGGTTTTATGGTCAATGCGCTGGTCATCTCCACCATTGTCGCCGTGCCCTGCGCGCTGCTGTCTGTATTTTTAGTACTCAAAGGCTGGGCGCTGATGGGCGATGCAATGAGCCACGCGGTTTTCCCGGGAATTGTACTGGCGTGGATTGCGGGCATCCCACTGGCAATTGGCGCATTTATCGCCGGGCTGTTCTGTGCGGTGGCGACGGGTTATCTCGACGATAACAGCCGCATCAAACGCGATACCCTGATGGGAATCGTCTTTTCCGGCATGTTTGGTGCAGGACTGGTGCTGTACGTCTCTATCCAGTCAGAGGTCCATCTCGATCATATTCTGTTCGGCGACATGCTGGGCGTATCGTTCAGCGACATCATACAAACCGCGGTTATTACGCTTGGGATAGCGCTTATTATTGGGCTTAAGTGGAAAGATCTGCTGCTGCATGCGTTCGACCCGCATCAGGCAAAGGCCAGTGGGCTTAATACTGCGCTGCTACATTACGGCCTGCTGTGCATGATCGCCCTGACGATTGTCGCCACGCTAAAATCAGTAGGGATTATTTTGTCGATCTCCTTACTGATTGCGCCTGGCGCCATTGCGATTTTAATGACGCGGAAATTTTCCCTCGCCTTGTGGCTGGCGGTGATTATGTCGGTCGTTACCTCGTTTATGGGCGTGTACCTGTCTTTTTTCATCGACAGTGCACCGGCCCCCACCATCGTCGTACTATTTTCGCTACTGTTTGTGATGACCTTTATTTATTCCACCCTGCGCGATCGTCGTTTAGAACGGCGACGCCAGCAATACGACCTCTGATGGAGTGGGCAGCGATATGCCCGCTATCATTTTTAGAATACGTAATGACAATATTCCCAGCGTCCTGAACAAATGCCCCGTTCTGAAACCATGCCATATTTACCAGCGCTATTTAATAATCAGATAGTCACTATCACATTAGATAAAAATACAGGTAAATTTTATGAGCAAGATGAGCATATCAGAAATCTATTCTGAACCAGAGGCCTATGGCTTACCACGCAAAGGTATAACACTTAATAATAAGGAAGCTGCGTTGGTGGTAGTCGATCCACAGATCGATTTTTTAAGCCCTCAGGGTATTAGCTGGGAGGTTTTCAAAGACAGCATTATTGAAAATAATACCGTAGAAAATCTCGAGACGTTGTTCAAAATGGCAAAAGAAGCACAAATGCCTGTTTTTGTCTCTCCGCATTATTACTTTCCGCACGACCATAAATGGCAATCTACCGCACCGGGAGAAACATTTATGCACGGCACTGGAATGTTCAATCGTAAAGGTCCACTGACAATGGAAAATTTTGAAAATTCCGGCGCAGACTTTTTACCGCAGTTTAAGCCATATATTTATGATGGCGAAACGGTCATTGCCTCACCGCATAAGATTTTCGGACCAGAAACCAACGACCTGGTACTGCAATTAAGAAAACGCGGTGTCTCACAGGTCATTCTCGCCGGTATGGCTGCCAATCTGTGTATTGAATCCCATATGCGTGAATTGATTGAGCAAGGTTTTGAAGTTGTCGTCGTTAAAGATGCGACAGCGGGTCCGCGCATTCCGGAAGGTGACGGTTATCTCGCCGCTCTAACCAACTACCGCATCATTGCCAATGATTTATGGGACACCGACACCACGGTTGAAAAGGTAAAGGCAGCAGCTAAGTAATAGCTATGAGTACGGTTACCGAGGGTAATTGTATGTACAACATCGCTTATCCATTAGCCATCAAAATAAATTTCATTAAGCGCGGAGCTTTTCCATGAATCTTAAGTTAAAGGTTATTTCGGCATGTATTTTACTTTCCATGTCAGTTTCAGCTACTCAGGTATTGGCCGCTGCCAATACAAATGAGACAACTTACTTAGTTAACCGTGGTGATCCACAATTAAAGGTCAACGGCAAATATATCGATCAGATCATTGCTGAGGTAATGGCGAAAAATAATCTGCCGGGTTTATCCATGGCGATTGTTCAGGCGCCTTATATTCCGCGCTCAGCGGGATACGGTCTGGCAACAGCAGCCAATGATGAGCTTGCTTCCACCAAAACCATGTGGGGAATTGGCCCTATCACGCAAGCTTTTACTGCAGTCGCAGTAATGCAACTTGTAGAGCAAGGCAAATTGGATCTGAATACTCCTGTGAGTGTTTATTTGCCTGGCCTACCGGAAAGCTGGCATAACATTACGATTCTGGAATTAATGCAGCACTCATCCGGGATCCCTGATTTCAGATCTTTCGGCTATAAACAAGAGCAAAAATATACACCTGCGCAGCTGGTTGATCTTGTTAAAGATAAACCGCTCGAATTTAAAAACGGCACGGATATCAACTCCAGTGCAACTGACTTTATCCTGCTAGGTATGGCTATCGAGAAAGTCAGCGGAATGAGTTACGTGGACTTCGTCAACAAATACCAAATTGCGCCGTTAGGTCTGCAAAGCACCATGTTCGCAAAAGACATGCCAACGAAAGCATTCCTTGATCGCCCGACGCCTGATAAGCAACATAATCAGCATTCGAAATTTAAGTCAGAAATTGACTGGATCAACCCTGTTGAGCCTGCAACAGGTTACGTCGCAGCGGGTGACAAACTGGCGCCTGTCAGTGCGATCGCCACTGATAATCTGTACGCCTATGGTGGTCTGTGGTCGTCAGCGGAAGACATCAGTAAGTGGGATATCGGTCTTGCCGGCAGCACGCTGGTTAAAGACAAAAAGCTGCGCGACATTATCTATAGCCCGGCAAAACTGAAAAATGGCAAAGTCGTGCCTGCCATGGCCGGCTGGGAATTTACCCGCCATCCTGGTTTTCTGGAAATCAAAGGAACCACAGGTGGATTTAGTGCCTATCTGAGTCGTTTTACCGCCGGTGATGAACTGGTTTGCGTGACAATGCTGACCAACAAAGAAGGCGTAGACATGACTCAGGTGGCTCGTGATATCGCTGAAGCCTATAAAATCGGGCTGGGTTCTGGGTTAAATTCAGAGAAGATCAAAAACCAGGAAAGTAAATTCTCTGTCGATGAAACGGTCTCCCGACTGAAAGCCATTCTGAAAAGCGAAGGCGTTCCGGTATTCACTGAAATTGATCACGAGAAAAATGCCGAGGGCGCGGGAATGAACCTGAGGCCAACGAAAGTCCTGGTATTTGGTAACCCTAAAGCCGGCACAAAACTGATGCAGGACAAACAGGGTGTCGCGCTGGATCTGCCGTTACGTGTCTCCGTATGGCAGGATAAGATCGGGCGAGTTTGGGTCGGTTATGAAAACCTGGATGACGTAGCAAAAACCTACGATCTTCAGGACAAGCAGACCATTGATAAGATTGACAACTTTATGACTAAGCTGGTCAGTCGGGCTGTTGATGCTTATATCCAGTAACGGGATATAGCACTCCAGCCTTCTCATGCTGCGGGACCGTTAAAGCTCCCGCAGCGTGTCAGCGCCAGCTTAATAGCGGGCTAAACGCCTCGCGGCCCACCAGGGCACGAAGCGCAGGTAGATGACAGTTACGCGCCAGAAGCGGAGGTACGGCAAAAATAATGTCGCCGGAGAGCATCACATTCTCAAGTTGTCCCCATAGGTACCAGCCGGTTTCAACGCCACTGTCAGGGACGCGCAAATGCAAATGCCATCCCTCCTGCGGCTCATCCGCAATCCCCAGCCACTGGCTAAATCGGGGGATTTCAGGCACAACCTGAGTCACTAACGAGCACACACCAACCTGGTTTGCCGGTATATACAACGTTAGCGCTCCCAAAGTAATACGTACCGCCGCCAAATTAGTGGGAGCCGTCATAACCGCTGGTCTCCTGATAACGCTCAAAGACCAGATTCAGATCGAGCAGCGTGTACCAGGTTTCCATCACGTTAACCACCCCCACAGCGATGCTTTGTAACGCCGGGGGCAACGAATCTCCTGGCAAATGAATTTGGCTTTCGGCGACTTCCAACACATCAATCAATTTATCTATCAGGATCCCACTTTGCATTTTCTCGGCGCATCCAATCAGAATAGTGCGCTTACCTGCCGAATTAACGGTAGGTTTATCGATCAGGCTGTCCAGTCTCATCACCGATTCCACCCGTCCACGATAGTTGATGACCCCTTCAAGCATTGGCGCACAACAGGGAACCCAGGAGATCGGGCGCTCAGCAAGGATCTCTTTAATTTGCGCCCCATAGAAGGCAAAATTTTTACCCGCCAGTTGAAATAACACCAGCGTGCGCAGGGGTTCATCAACGTTTTCACACTCCGGTTTTTCACCATGGTTCAGCGCAAGCATCTGCTCCAGCTGTTGGCTCATATTGACTCCTTTTACTCGGCAATGCAGAAAGTGTTACGGCCATTTTGCTTCGCGGCATACAGCGCCTGATCGGCACGCTCGCGCAGCGTTTCAATCCGATCGCCAAACTGCCACTGGGCAATGCCCGCGCTGAAGGTACTGTGAAAACTGGCGTCGTTAACGGAAAACGTGACCTGCTCGTAATCCCTGCGCAATCGTTCGACCACGCGCGCAGCCTTGTCACTGCTGGTGTTGGGCATAATGATGACAAACTCTTCACCACCGTAACGGCCAACGATATCGGTGCTGCGTAATCGATGGGAGAACAACTGCGAAATACCGACAATTACCTGGTCACCGACCGCATGGCCGTAGGTATCGTTAATACTTTTAAAGCGATCCAGGTCCACCATCACCATACAAAACGGGTTGCCGCTGTAGTTCGACTCGGCAATCGCGCTTTTGAGAAAATGGGTGGTCGTTGAGTGGTTATATAACCCGCTCAGACTGTCCTGCGACATACGGGCACGCAGGACGCGCATTCTTTCCGCGCGAATCGATACGGCGCGGATCAGCTCCTCAGGGTCGCTCTGTTTGAGGATAAAATCCTCCGCGCCGATGCTCATTGCTCCCAACTGCGCATGCTTGTTGGTCTCACTGGAGAGATAGGCGATAGGCAGGCCAATATGCTGCGGTATTTGGCGAATCAGTTTTGTCAGTTCCTCACCGCTGAACTCCGGCATGTGGTAATCCATCAACACCAGATCGATCGGCTGCGCATTCAGTACATGCAGTAGATAGTGAGGTTTTTCCAGCACATGCACTTCCATGCCCGCCAAGCGCAGCATCTCCGCGTTGTATTCCGCCACCGCCGGTTCGTCATCGATCAACAATACCTGGTAAGGCTTTTTCAGCGACGGTTGAGTCAGGCGATGAAGTTCCTGGACTAAATCGGTGATAGACGCAGGTTTTACGTAGTAGCCATCGCAGCCAGATTTGATGGCGTTGACGCGGGCATTGAAATCGCTATGACACGAGAGGAACAGCACCGGGAAAGGTTTGCCCACTTTTTGTTTCAGATCCGACATCGCCAGCGGTCCACCGTAGGCGTTGTCCGGAAAGCTAACATCCATAATCACCACGGCGGGCGGTTGCGACAATACGGCCTGAGTGAAATCCTGCGTGTTCGCGAACACATGGCAGGTAAAACCAAAACAGCGCAGTTGGGTCGCGAGAAGCTCGACCTGGTCAATATCATCATCACACAGGTAGATAGGCTTACTGGCCCGCCGAACATATCCCTCTTCCGGGCGCTGCGCGGTGATCGGTAATGTGAACTCCGTATCGCTGATACGATGTTCAAGATTGAGCTGCTCCTGGGTCAGGGTGTACAACCACCTGATGATTCGCCGCAGCTCATCGTAATGCAATGTGCTTTGCTCTGTTTCCGGCTCTGTTAGTAAACGCTCACCTTCTGCTGAGGCATTCGCCAGCGGGCTAAAGCCAAAGGACCCTGCCGAACCGTGAATACTGTGCAGCAGGATATGTAGCTGTTTGCGACAGGCTTCGCTAGGCTCTGCGACCAGTTGAACGAGTAATCTTTCCGCTTGTGCCAGCATGTCGGGAATTCGGCGTAGAAACCCCTGCCGCAAACGCGCTATTTTTTCCTGCGCTGCCGCCATCGCTATATGCTTATTTTCTTGTTTCATCAAACACGTAGGCTTATTCAGTTAATCGCAGACGGTTGCAGTAGCGCATTGACAGCAGCCCCCAGATTTTCCGCGAGGTTTTCATCTTTTTTCACCCAACGGTCGTACAGAGCGTCGCTGGCCGTCACTTCATTGGCACTCAGTAAAATGAAAGGTTTAGCCCAATCCTGAGCGCGTAACAGCGCCAGCAAATCCAACCCACTGATCTCTGGCATATGCAGATCGCTAATCACCAGGTCGATGCTGTTATCCGAGTCCAGGCATGCCAGGGCGGAAATCGCGCTTTCCACAATCACCACATCGTAGCCGTCCATTTGCAAAAATATGGATGCCAGTTCAGCCGCAAAAAGATCATCATCAACTAATAAAATTCGCATTTTCTCTCTCGATTTTGCGCCATCAGCACAAAAGCATTTTTAATGTTTTTATCAAACTGTCCTGCTCGAAATCGCCCTTGGCGATGTAGGCATCCGCGCCCACCTGAATCCCCCGTCGCCGGTCCTCTTCCTTCGCGCGGGACGTCACGATGATGATTGGCGTATGCTGGTAGTTTTTCTCCCCACGCAACGATTTGGTGAAGGTGAAACCATCCATAAACGGCATTTCGACATCCGTCAGTACGGCATCAAACTGGGTCAGTTTCGCTTTTTGCAGCCCCGACAGCCCGTCTTCTGCCAGTGTCACCTGATAGCCGTGCGCTTCCAGCACGTTCTTTTCTATCTCACGGGTATTCAATGAGTCATCGACCACCAGCACATGCCATGCATCCTGCGTTACGCTCGTGGCGGGCGCTGGTGTACTGGTTTGCCGTGATTGTTGCGCCATCGCCATCAGCGCAGGAACGTGCAGGATGCTGACCAGTTGGTTATCCGGTGTTTGTACCATCCCGGAGACCAGCGACTGCTGTTGCATATGCTTCGGTAACGGTTTGATCATCATCTTGCGTTCATCGAGGAGCTTATCCACTTGCAGCGCCATTTTGCTGTACTGGTTCTGCACCACGATTAATCGCTGTCCAGGCGTTGAAAAGCTGCTCTGGCGTTCATGAATGCCCAGCAAGCTGCCTACGCAAACCACCGGGATAAACTCGTTATGCAAGATAATGGCAGGACGTCCGGCGATATCGCTGATCCCCTGAGCAGTGCATTCCACTACCTCAACCACATACTGCGCAGCCAGTCCAAACAGGTGTCCCTGCTCTTCAAATTGCAGAATCCGCATCATGGTTAACGAAACAGGCAACCGCAGGTTAAAGCTGGTTCCGACTCCCGGGCGGCTATAAACCTGCAAATCGCCTTGCAGGTCGGTCACCACCGTTTTACGCACCACATCAAGACCAACGCCGCGACCAGAAAGCTCGGAGACGATCTTGCTGGTCGAAAAGCCGGGATGAAAAATCAGCTCATTACATTCCTGCTCGGAGAGCTGCCCGGCCATTGAAGCAGGAACCAGACCTTTACTGACCGCCTTCGCGCTGATGGCCTCATAGTTCAGACCACGGCCATCATCTTCGATACGCAGTAATATCCCGCTGCCGTCCTGCTGAGTAGTGATGGTAATCGTGCCGCGAGTGGATTTACCGAGCGCCAGACGTTCGTCGATCTCGCCAATCCCGTGATCGACGGCATTACGCAGTAGATGCGTCAGCGACTCCGAAAGCCGGTCAATGAGCTGGCGGTCGATTTCCACTTCTCCGCCAACAAAGCGGCACACCACCTGCTTGTTCAGTGTGGAAGCCAGTTCGCTGACCTGCAGCGAAATAGGTTCAAACAACGTTGACAGTGGCAGCATACGGATCCGCGCCGCCACATCGTATAGTTCAAACATCTGCAAATGCTGGAGCTGGACGCTCTCTTTTAACTGGGCGCTAAAGTCGTGGATCTGCTGGCGAAGCTGTTCAGCGCTCAATCCCGGTAACCGCGGTACCAGCTGACTCAGGTTTTGTATCTGCTGTTCCAGGCGATCATGTCCGGCGAGCACCTCCCCCAGAATGTCGATCAGGCCATCGAGCTTATTCAGCTTTACCCGCACGAAATCCGCCTGCTTAATACCGGCATCCATGCTGGAAGGTGTTGCAGGCGCTGGGACTACCGGTTTTTCTGTTGCCCCGGCAGTTTCGACAGTCAGCGTGATATCCTCTCCCCGACTGGCGCGGGCAAGGCGTTCGCACAGCCCGGCATCCGCCGGTGGCAACTGATTATCCCCTTCGCTGACAAAAAGCTGGGTAAGCTGACCAGAAAGGTACTCCACAGACTCATGGATCAGATTGCCCAGCGCCCTGTCCGGCGTCAGTTTGTTATCACGTAGTTCACTCAATACATCTTCAAGATGATGCGTGACATCGGCAATGCTTTGCAGCTTCAGCATCCGCGCGCCCCCTTTCAGGGTATGCGCAGCGCGAAACATCTCACCTATCCAGGCGTCGGTATGTTCATCAGCGGAGAGGAGAAACGCCCCTTCGCTGATCGTCTGCAAATGACCTCTCCCTTCATCAATAAAGCGCAGAACGAATTTTTTCAGATCGATAGCCATAATCGCTCTTATTAGCCACTTTGATGGGCGAATTGCGCCAGTTGATGTTCACACAGGAAACGAAACGTATTGCCAGGAAATACCATTGGCAAACGCAGACGACAAACCGATGACGGATTGTTTATCTCGTCGTTCAGTAACTGCATCACCACACGATAAGTCCGTTGAGCAGGCTGGTATAACTCGCTTTGCCGGTACATTTCAGCCAGATAATAGTGTGCAGGCCAGTAGCCGGGTTCCTGATAAACCACCTGCTTGAACCAGGCGATGGCCTGCTGGGTCTGGTGTTGCCACATCATCGCCAGGCCGAGCAGCATTTTGGCCTCTGCCGACCACTCATCCTGTGCAAGGATTTGCTGCGCGTTTCCGGCTGTTTGAGAAAATTCACGCTGCTCGAGGGCAATAACCCCCTGGATCAGCAGCGCATCCTGATTACGGGGATCGTCACGTAATACACAGGCGATACACTTTTCAGCTTCAGAAAAACATTTTTCATCGAGGCTGGCGCGTGCTTTCTTCAGCCAGTCATTACTCTGCTGCGCCGTGGGCACCAGAGGAACCTGTTCAACCACCGTTCTCGGCTGCGGAATGCGCACCGCAACTCTGGGTACAGGCGCAGCCTTTGGCGCTTCACGATGGTGGCAAAAATAGAAAATCCCCTCTTCCTGCTCCAGCTTCAGAATGTCGAAATTGTTAGCCAGCGTTTCCGCATTGCCAAAAAATAAGGCTCCCTGCGGTTGCAACATCTTCAGCAAATTACTGTGCAGCTCGCGACGCGTTGGCGTATCAAAATAGATGGATACATTGCGCAGCAAAATGATGTCCACTTCCGGCAGTAACTGTTCTTTTATAATGTTGGTGCGATGGAAGGAGACCTTCTCACGGATCTCATCATGCAGCCGGTAGAGGTTTCCCGAGCGGGTGAAGTAGCGTTGCTGAATACTCGGGTCGACGCCACGAAACGAGTAGCTTGAATAGCAGGCGTTGCGGGCTTTTGCCAGGATTGCCGGGTCAATATCACAGCCGTAAATTTCGATGCGCTGGGCCATCCCGCCGAGGTATTTCTCATGCAGCTTGATCGCCAACGAGTAGGCTTCCTCTCCGGAAGAGCATCCGGCACTCAGAATACGCACCGGGCCGCTGCGCTGTTGCAACAGACGCGGGATCCATTTATCGCAGATTAAATCCAGCGTATCGCTTTCACGGAAAAAATAGGTTTCGTTAATCGTAATCAGCGTGATGAAACTATCAAACTCATTCTGCGAGCTACGCAGTTGTTCATAGTATTCATAGTAATCATTGATTTTTCGCTCGGCCATTCGCCGACCCAGCGCCGTTTTCAGCAATGCTTCCATGGCGTTATCGAAATGCAAACCGACCCGCTCTTTGATCAGGCGCGCATAGTCAGGAAGATTAGGGATCATGGCAATTTACTCTCAACATGCCCGTGGCAAGCCATCGAAAGCAGTACCGCAGCAAGACCATCCAGAGGGATCGTGCGGTGTATTAGTTGCTTGTCGATCGCGTTCTTATTCATACCGAATACCACCGAACTTTCTTCGTCCTGCGCCAGCGTTGTTCCGCCACGGCGGACAATAAGCTCAATGCCGCGGCAGCCATCGCTGCCCATGCCGGTCATAATCAGTCCGACGGCTTTTTCGCGAAACACCTCAGCCACCGACTCCAGCAACAGGTTGCAACTGGGATGGTAAACGTCGCTTTCCTGTCTTGGGATCGCCGCTAAACGCTGGTTGCTTTTGACGATCAGGTGCTGCTCCGGCGGCAATATATACACATACCCCGCTTCCACCCGATCGTCCTCCTGCGCCAGTCGCACCTTCAGATCGGTCACGCTATCCAGCCAATGCACCATATTTTTCGCGAAGCCATCGGCAATATGTTGGGCAATAAGTACCGGGCACGGGAACGTACCGGGTAGATCCTGCAACAGCTTACTGAGCGCCTGCGGCCCGCCCGTCGAACAGGCAATCGCCAGCACAAAGGGCCAGTCCTGTGGCGTTTTTACAACGTCTATCATCGGTCGTGCAGTGGGGATTACCGGTTCGCCTGGATAGCGTAATCCCTTGATATGTCGAATAACTTTCACACCGACCAATAATTCTACTTTACGATGCAAAGCATCCGTTGAGAGTGGTGAATCACTGCTATGGTGCAACACCGCCAACGCACCACGGGAAATGTAGTCATCATCCCATTGATTCTCTGGACAAAATCTCATGACAAGGATCGGGATTGCGCTGGTTGCCATGATCGTTTCCACGATCTCGACGTTATCGACGCTTGAGATATCCAGCGTCAGAATCAGCAGATCAGGCATCAGCTGTTGCAACAGTCGGATCGCCTGCCTGCGATGGGCTACTTGCCCCACCACCTTAATGTGCGGGTGATCCTCCAGTTGCCTGACCAGCTCATTACGCGATGCGCTGCCCAGGTCGAGGATCAGCACCCGAATGTTGCTGCTATTCATGCATCTGTTTCCGTCAGTGTGAATGAGGACGAAGCCTCTTTCAGCGCTTTCGACAGTTGTGTCATATCCTGACTGACAACCAGAATGTCTTTGATAGATTGCGAGGTATAGTTACTGGCAACAACGATCTCACGCAGCGCCATCACCACCTGATTACTCGCCGTTTTCTGTTGCTGTGTTGATAGCGATATTTGCAGCGCTGCCGTCGAGGTTTGCTCGGCAGTCACAACAATATCGTTCAGGTGTTCGGCGCTGACTTTACAGGCAATTGCGCCCGCTTTAATGCTCTCGCCACCTTTTTCCGCGTTCAGCACCAGACGATTAATCGCGTTTTGGATCTCGCTGATCTTATTTTCAATTTCAACCGTCGATTCCGTCACCGAATCCGCCAGACGACGGATTTCAGCCGCCACAACCGAGAAACGCTTACCGGCTTCCCCGGCGCTGGCAGCTTCGAGCGCTGCGTTAAAGGCGATAAGTTTCGTCTGATCCGCGACGCTGTTAATGATCACCATCACGCGACTGATTTCCGTCGACTTATTACCGAGCATCATGATTTCACGCATGTTTTGCTGATTGTCGGTATCAATATCCGTCATACGCATCAGCAATTGCGACATCGACTCGGAGCCTTTATTGCAGTCCTCGAGCGTCTGGTTGGCAATATCCACAACCGCCCGTGAGTGTTCGGCTATCTGTGTCGATGAGGCAGACAGCTCTTCCATGGTGGAGGTAATTTCAGCTACTGAAGATGAGGTTTCCACGCTGGTTGATGCCTGCCCATCGACCGCTTCGGTAATATGCAAAGATGCCTGATGTACCGAATTTGCATGAGAAACCATACCGCCTACCAACGAGTGCAGACGCTGACGCATCATCTCCACCGCGCTCAGCAGTTCGCCTATCTCATCGTGGTGATCGACCTGAACATCTACCGTTAAGTCACCTTCGGCAATGGTTTGTGCAATCCCCAGGACACGGTTTAATCGCCGCGAGATCAGGAAACGACTGGCCACAGCAATCAGCAGTAAAATGATGGGCAGCAGCAGCGCGGTGAACAGCAGCAGACCGTTACGCACCAGATTGCTGCTCTTGGCGACATCATCAACATAGTTGGTGGTGGCGATTATCCAGTTAATCCCTTCAACGTATTCATAAACGGCAACTTTGGTCTTCGGCAATGCGCCATAACCGCTCACCCAGTTGTAGTAAGTGATGCCATTCTTGTGTTCGAGCATGTCGGCAAACAGCTTAAAACCATTGGCATCGGTAATATTAATTGCCTGCTGGTTGCTCAACGAGGGATGGACCAACATACGACCGGGTTCAAATCCGGCATCCAGCACGTAGGCGTAGCCATCTTTACCAATATGCACATTCAACAAACGCTGAATGATCGGTTGCAAACTCTGTTTGACGTCGAAACCCACCGCGACGGCCCCCACCACCTGACCATATTTGTCAGCAATCGGTTCGTAGTGACTAATAAACTGTTTACCGAACAGTGTGACCACACCGGAAAAGGGTTTATTTTTCAAAAGCAGCGGCAACGCCGGATTATCATGCCCTAGTGCTGTTGCCGTTGCCGTATTGCCTGAACTCGCCAGTAACGTACTGCTGACACGTACAAATTGCTCGCCTTGCAGAATAAACGTACTGGCAAATACGCTGGTTAATTCGGTGAAATGTGAGTTGGTATTCGGGTTGCTCAGCACCGCTTTTAATTCAGTAGAGTCCATATAACGCAGCGGTTTATTGGCAACGTTTTGATAATTATTAATATAAACATTGCTGTAATGTTCCGCATCGCGAGTCACACGCTGAAACTCGTTAGAAATACTGTTGTGGAATATCCGCGTGTTGGTTTTAATCATCTCCAGCGCATTGATCTGCAATTCTCTGGAAAGATACGACGATAATATAAAAGAGGCGCCAATCAGCAACGTTGCGATACAAACAACCAAAATCATACCGAGCTTCATCGCCACACCGGGATGGATGTTGTGCAGCCAGGACAATAGTCGAGCGCGCGGTCCCTCACTGGTGGTATTCGCCGTTCGATTTTTTACTTTAATAATGTCACTCATGATTTTTATTCTCTACCTGAGAAGAAATTACTCTTTTTTTGGTCATCAGGAGCTAGCGCCCTGTGATTCGAGCGTGAACAGCGGCGTAGGTTTGCCAATGTGATATCCCTGTAACCAGCCCACATTCATTTTTTCCAGACAGGCCTGAATAGTGGCGTTCTCGACAAATTCAGCGACCACCTGCATTTTTTTCATTTCAGCAACGCGGCAAAATGACTCAACGATGTAGTAACTAATTTCACTTTCGGTGATCCGTCGAATAAACGAGCCATCTATTTTCAGGATATCTGCTTCGATGTTCATCAAGCGCGCATGACTGGCAAACCCGGTGCCAAAGTCATCAATTGCCACCCGACATCCCAGCTGACGTATTAAACGTAGCGTTTCCACGGTTTGTTCTTTGTCTGATAACGTATCTGCTTCCGTTATTTCAAAAATAATCCGCTGTGGCTCCACCGCGTAGTCGTGCAGGAGTTGGGTGATCTTCATGACAATATTTGAACGACATACCGTCACCGGTGCCAGGTTAATAGAAAAACAATGCTGTGGGTGGTTACGCATAAATTTGAGGGTATTTTCGATAACCCAGAGATCGATATCCGGTGCCAGCCCCGCATCATGAGCAACCGGCAGGAAACTGTTCGGTGGAATAAATTCACCCCGTTCATTAAGCATACGGATCAATATTTCATGATACGGCGCTTCACCGTGGGTACTAACTATTGGCTGTGCCATCAGGACAAACGCATTGTTATCCAGCGCATTTTGCAGCGCAGTGCGAATTTCTGTTTTATCAACAATGTGGTTGCCAAGGATCCGGCTATGCTGCGCCTCAAGGTTTTCCGGCCTGCCGTTGGTGAGTGATAAACCCGCCACCATGCCCAGTTTCCCCACCAGCTGATAAATGTCATCACTCAGATCGTTAATCAGGCAATAGCCCAAACCACTGCGAAAACCCAATCGATGGTTGTTGTAAAAGAGACGAAAACTGTTGGCGGCCTGATACAGATCGCATAGCCGCTCCCAGGTGCCATTTTCCAGCCGGATGAGCAGATCATAACCCGCGTGGTAATAGACTTTCTCGCTTTTCACCAGATGTCTGCGCAAATGCTCAGCAAGGATCTTCTGGTAGCGGGCGCGGAAATGAAAACCATAGCGACGCGAAAAAAGCTCCAGCTCAGGGATCTGTATCAGACATACGGTCGCGCGTTCAGTGGTAAATAGCTCCGTCTTCAGCGCCCGTAAATTTGCCATGCCTGTCATCGGGTCAGTCAGCCCCAGCAGCAGCGCCTGGTTAAAGCGCTGACGGGTAAATTTTGCCAGTACCCCCATGATCACAATGGTGAGTGAAAAGACAAAGATCAACGTCGAAACCAGCGCCTGATGCAGCATGAAGTTAACATCGCTGGCGATATAGCTGTCGTTATGTTTACCTAAGATGATTAATACGATCGTCCACACCAGCATTGTGAACAAGTGGCCAATCTTGATTGCTCCCCATAACATCAACGGGAATAACAGGATCAGGCTATAGATAGAGAAAAAAACATCCAAATTATCCGGTGATGTTAAGAAAAACATCAGAAAAAACAGCAAGATGCACCAGGACACAACGCCGTAGACGCCGATATTGCCTTTACACTGTTCGGCAATGGCCCGCAGAAAGGTCAACAGGAAAGACGGTCGACGAATGATGCGGTAAATCTTGTAAAATAAAGGGATCCCCGTCAGGCAACCGTTGATGATCCCCTGAATACGTACCAGCATGCCCAGACTCAACGCCGGAATGTTATCCACATCGGGGCGTTGTCCGTGGGCGACAAACATTGCAAAGAGTTTGCTGAACACCAGATACAGCAGGACGTTGTAGCCACAAAGCCAAACCAGGCGATTAAAGCTAATTTTGATGCGACCAAAGCTAACGCAGCTGCGTCTGCCGGTGAATTTGCGGTACGCTGCATAACTTAAGGTCGACGCGATGATCAGGCACAACGCATCTACCCGTTCATTTTGCGGACCGACCACAAACATGACCGTCAGGAACAGAAGAAATCCCGGCAACACCCGAAAACCAAACAAGACCAATGCGGCAGAAAATACGGCTAGCTTGAGATCGTAAACTGTTAAAATAGTATTATTGAGAACGCTGTAACCGTTAAGATATTGTGCCAGCGGGTAAAAAAGGCCAGGTAAGACAAGTGGCAGGCACCATTCCCGAATGTTTTTTATCGTGTTTGAATTTATTATTGCGTCCAAATCAATTTATCCGCTATGCACTATACCAATAGGACTTTAATCCAGACTCGAATGTCACAAACAAATCCTTTTGGGTCAGCCGATGAACCATAGCAAAATTGTCAACATTGACCGCGCACTGAGAAAATAAAATAAGGTTCTATATTGAAGCAAGCATATTATTCATATCAAATCAGGAAATAAATACCAATTTATAGACAAAAATGGACATCCAGCGGAGATAAAACCACGCATGATCTTGATAAAAAACAGCTAATTCATTGATGCATATTAAAAAACAAGAACATTGAGGACAAACCACCAGCCCCCCAAATCAGTGTTCATCAAAAAGTTTACGGGCAGCATTAATGTCAACATTAATATGTCTTCGAGGACGTAATGAAAATGTATTTTTATGAACACTTTTGCTTGTTGACGAAATGAGCAGCGTTATCTATATTCGCATACCGTTATTTTTGTCATTACTCACCATGGTTCAATGTTAGTTATTTGTTACGTCATTACATTTAACATCTTTCATCTACTTATTTGCAACAATAATATTCCATTAAGTAATAACAGAAACTAAATTTAGCATCGCATAATCTTTTCAGGAATTAACATAATCCGTGGCAAAGTCTCTGTTTTCCCTTAAAGCAATAAAAGGGTGGCAACATTCCATCACTGGCAAAATAACGCAATTCTTGCTGGTGGGTATCATTATTGCGTTTAGTGCTGGTGCGTTTACCAACTGGAGCCTGATAGATAACTTTTCTTATCAGCAGTGGGTGCAGCGGGCTGAAGCAAATGCACAGATTATGACCTACATCATCCGTAACGTGTATACCACCGTTTCGGTCGAAACCAGCGATGCGGGGCAGATATCCCGCATTGTCTCCGACAGACAGATTGGTGACACCGACTCTATTATGCAAACCGGTTATAACCCGGTTGACGTTCTGGCTCTGGCATCAGTACAGACCCATAGCCCCACCTGGTTGTTTCTGTATACGCCGGAGAAAGGGTTTGTTGGCATCAACAACAAGTCAGAAGATGGTGATGGGATCATCTCTTTCCCCGGTCGTCTGCCGCGCGATGTGCTGGGTAACTACTATGTTGGCTTCGCCCAGATTAATGGCGAAGAGTGCTTTATCAGCGCCGTTCCTATTCTCACACCTTCAGGTGAGATCCTCGGTAGCCTGATAAGCAGCATCGGTAAAAAAAGCGATCTCTACGCCACCTACGATGCGATGCTGAAAAAGAGTAGTATTATTTTTGTCCTGGTTTTACTGGTGACGCTGGCGCTGGTCACGATGTTTATGCGCCGCTTATTCCGCCCTGTTCCACTGCTGATTAACTCCCTTACCCGCATCGCCCATGAAGAGACGGACTGTATAACGCCCTATCTTGACCAGGACGACGAGATTGGACATCTGGCTGGGGCGATTGAAAAATTGCGCGTCGCCATGAAAGAACGCGGCTATCTGCAACGCATGCATGAAATGTCGCAAAAGATGGAGCATATGGCCCATCATGATTCACTGACCGGATTGCCCAACCGCGTTTCGTTTGGCCAGGCGTTAGATAAACGCGTCAGTGAAATCCATCAGGACGAAAAACCATTTAACCTGCTGTTGATTGACCTCGACAACTTCAAACCAGTAAACGACACCTTTGGTCATAAAGCGGGCGATGAGCTGTTAATCAGCGTTGCCCAGCGCCTGCAGCTCTTGCTGGGACCTAACGATATCACAGCGCGTCTGGGCGGTGATGAATTCGCCATTCTGCAACATGTCAGCGATAACGCCATCAAAGAAGCGAATCGGCTGGCGAAGCGGATTATTCGTGCGCTGAGCACCCCATTTACCTGGAGCACGCATACTTTTTCCATCAGCTGCAGTATCGGTATCACCACCGCGCCGTATCAGGGCAATAATACCTCGACGTTGATGATCAATGCCGACCTTGCCATGTACGCCTCAAAACATCATGGCCGCGGTTGCTTCCATTTCTTCGAAGACGGCATGGTGATGAAGCATACCCACAGCCTGTTTATTAATCAGGAAATCATCGATGGTATTGATAACAAGGAATTCGAGCTTCATTACCAGCCAATCATCAATCTGGAAGATGAAAGCGTGTATGGCTACGAATCGCTGATACGCTGGAATCATCCCACCAAGGGTCTGATTTATCCTGATTATTTTATCAACATCGCCGAGAACTCCGGTCTGATTGTCCGTTTGGGCGAATGGATTATTCGTCAGTCCTGTGAAGCCGCTGCCAAATGGCCGGAACGTATCAGGGTAGCCGTCAATATCTCGGCCTACCAGCTGCACAGTCCGGGGCTGGTTGACGTTATCAAAGATGCGTTACGCATTAGTCAACTTTCAGCCCAGCGCCTTGAAATAGAAATTACCGAATCCGAAAAGCTGGATAAGTCGATTGCCTTACCCGTGCTGCAAGAGATCCGCTCTCTGGGCATTGAAATCGCGATGGATGATTTAGGCACCGGCTACGCGGCACTGGATTATCTGCTGATCTATCCTTTTACCCGCATCAAGATTGCGCGCACGCTGGTTGACAAGCTTCAGCAAGATAATGCCAGTCAGTATTTGATTGTGATGCTGATTCAGTTTGCCCATAAGTACAATATGTCAGTCACCGCTGAAGGAGTAGAAACCGCGCAGCAGCGTGACATTCTGCGCGACATTGAGTGCCAGAATGTGCAGGGATATTTCTTTAGCTATCCGCTGCGCGAGCGTGAAGTGCTTTCCGCATTTGCCAAAGAGGTCATTGAAGAAGGACTGTGCAATGTCTGACTTCTTTCACCCGGTAAAGCGCATGTTGACGGTTTTTGCCCTGTTAATAGCGTTAGCAACGCCATGCTTAGCAGGCTCTCCCCTGCCGATACACACGCTGGAGCAGATCGCCAGCAAGAAAAGCATTACCCTTGGTTATCAGGATGATGCGTTTCCTTTCTCCTGGCAGAATGGCAACGTACCTGCCGGCTATTCCATTGATATTTGCAACAGTATCGTCAGCGCGCTCAAGACAAAACTTCAGCTTAAAAAGCTGAAAGTCGAGTGGATAAAAGCTAACTCGGCATCGCAGTTTGTCCTGATTAAAAATCACATGGCAGACATCATGTGTATCCCGGCCTTTTATTCAAAAAGTCGCCACAGCATTAGCGAGTTCTCGCTGCCGTTTTATTTTTCAAGCACCCGCTTCGTCATGCGTAAAAATGAAAGCAACGACAATCTGGCAGAGCTTTCCGGACATAGCGTACTGGTAAAAAGCGGCACGATTTACGTTGAGCAACTGCAAAAAGTGAATGCCGCCAATGACCTGGATATTAATATTCAACTCGATACCAACAACATTACCGCCTTCAATGAACTGAAGAATGGTGAGTATTCTGCACTGATCTCCAGTACGGTTTTACTCAAAGGGATGATCGCGCAAACGCCTAATCCTGATGACTATGAACTTTCCGATATTGCGCTCAGCACCCCGCTACCGGCGGGCTTGTTACTACCGTTACACGATAAAGAATTTAAAGAATTTGTTGATGACACGCTCTCTTCCCTGATGATCAGCAACGAATTTACTGCGCTGTACAAAAAATGGTTTCAGTCACCGATTCCGCCGAAAGCCATTAATTTAAACATTCCCATGTCAGATAACCTGAAAGCATTAACGTCTGCTAAAAAGAAGATCAGTTTTGATTATGAAAAATATAATTAATCGTGAGATGACAAGGGTGAAGCGTACGGCGCAATGGCTGTTTTTACTGGCAGGCCTCGTCATCTCCCCCGCACTGATGGCGCAACAGAACGCTGCGACGCTCGATCATATTCAGAGCAGCAGCGTGCTCAACGTGGGTTATCGCCAGCTGCCGCCATTTTCTTTTACTGACCACAATGGCAAAGTCACGGGTTATACCATCGCGGTATGCAACATGATTGCCGATAAGTTGCGCCAGTATCTGAAGCTCAACAATTTAACCATTCATTATATTCCCGTGAATTTTTCCGAACGTTTCTCCGCATTAAACTCGCGTAAAATAGATATGGACTGTGGCGTAAATACCAATGCGCCGGAGCGGACCTCCAGCG
Source organism: Citrobacter sp. C13 (assembly GCF_014596815.2). Classification (NCBI taxonomy): domain Bacteria; kingdom Pseudomonadati; phylum Pseudomonadota; class Gammaproteobacteria; order Enterobacterales; family Enterobacteriaceae; genus Citrobacter; species Citrobacter sp. C13. The sequence goes on along the minus strand of NZ_CP115024.1, from coordinate 1,034,212 downwards.
TGTCGTTTTCTGAAAACTATTACACCGCAAAGATGCGCATCATCTCATTACGTAAAAATAATATACAGTCAATTGCCGATCTTAAAGGTCGCACGGTGAGTCTGACCGGAAGCTCAAAAGATTTGCTGGAATTTAATAAAGCAAACAGAGAGCAACACCTTAATATTTCAACGATTACCAGCACCACCATAAAGGGCGCATTTGAGAAGATGGCGCATAATGAATCTGCTGCTTTCTTTGTTGATGATATTCTGGCCTGGCCGCTAATTAATCATAGCGAGCAACCTGAACTGTTCAGCGTCTCTTCTGAGAGCATCGGCAATGATATGCACTATGCCATTATGATGAGGAAAAACGATCCGCAGTTTGTGACGTTTGTTAACAGTACGCTGAAAGATTTTTTTGCTTCGCCGGCCAACGTGCAATTACGTAAAAAGTGGTTGTCCCCCTGGTCCTGCGAAAAGCTGAAAAAACCGTCTCCGGGCAGTTGTCAGCATAGCCATTGAACATTATCCGCCGCTGCTTACGCCATCGCCTGCTGCGCCTGTGGAAAATCCCCGGGGCGCTGCTGCTATTGCTGTCAGTCCATTCGCTACGCGCGGCCTGGGATTTTGCCAATATTCAACAAAAGTCCGATGCGCTTTATGGCCCGGCTACACCAGAAGCGCAGCAACGAATCCGCGCCTGGCAACAGCTTCTGCTCCAGTTGCGTAATGCTGACGAGCAAACGCAATTACGCGCTGTAAATCAATTTTTTAATGAGAAGATCCGCTATACCGAAGACATTGATGTCTGGCATAACGTCGATTATTGGGCAACCCCTATCGAGTCGCTGCGCAAAGGTGAGGCAGATTGTGAAGACTACGCGATCGCCAAATATTTCACCCTCCGCCAGTTGGGCGTATCCGAAGACAAACTTCGCATCACCTATGTTAAAGCCCTGCGTTTAAACCGCGCACACATGGTGCTGACCTGGTACGCCACCCCTGAGGCGATTCCTTTGGTTCTCGACAGTCTGACCAGCACTATTTCTCCTGCGACGCAGCGCATGGATTTATTACCTGTCTACTCCTTTAACAACACCGGCCTTTGGCTTCCCGGCAATCAAAACAATAAACGCGTTGGGGACAGCAAGAGGCTTTCTCGCTGGCAGCAAGTTTTCACAAAAATGCGGGAAGAAGGCTTCCCGATGGATAAATAGGAATCGCCCGTGTCTCTTTTTAAACAGTTACTTCTGGCAATCTCTCTCTTTATGATGGTTGTGTTCAGCGGCAATTTTATTGTGACGCTGGAGAGTTCTCGCAATCAGTCCAATAACCAGCTTCTTTCACATGCCCAGGATGCCGCAACGGCGCTAGGCGTTTCGCTAACGCCCAACGTCAACGACCCGGCAATGATCGAGCTGATGGTCAGCTCCATTTTCGATAGCGGTTACTACAAAAAAATCCGCATCGTCGATCTGGCAAACGGCAAAATAATGCTTGAGCGTAGCGCGGTAGCGACAATTCCCAACGTCCCCGCTTGGTTCGTCGATCTGGTGGATGTCACCCCGCAAACTGGTGAAGCAACTATTATGCGCGGTTGGCAGCAGGCTGCTCGCGTGGAAGTGACCAGCGATCCTATCTTTGCCGTGCAGCGTCTGTGGGACAATACCTTAGGTAATCTGCTGTGGATGCTGTCCTGTAGCCTCGCCTGCTTAATCGCCGGCAGTTTGCTGCTACGCAAACTGCTGCGCCCGCTCAATTACATGGCAAAACAATCCGAAGCTATTACCCGTCGCGAGTTTCTGACACTCCACGAGTTACCCAAAACGCCGGAATTACGCCGCGTTGTAGGCGCCATGAATTTAATGGCAGCTAAGCTTAAATCGTTATTTGAAGAACAAGCTATCTACAGCGAACGCTTGCACAATGAAGCTTATCTCGACAGCCAGACCGGGGTTGCCAACCGCCGGGCATTCGATATGCAGCTCCAGGCTCGACTGAGTGATACCGATACGGCACCAGGATATCTGATGCTGGTTCGCGTTCAGGATTTAGGTGGCCTGAATCAGCGCTTTGGCGGACCGCATACTGATAAGCTGTTGCTCAACATCGCCAACCTGCTGAACGCGCACAGAGAAAAGTATGCCCCTCTCGACAGCACGCTCGCCCGCATTCGTGGCGGTGAGTTCGCCCTACTCTGCCCTGGCGTCACACATGGTGAGATGTTGGATTTATGCAATTCGCTGTGCCAAAAACTCACGGCCTTTTACGCCACCGGAATGTCAGACCAACAGCCGGTTGCCTATACCAGCATGGTGCCATTCAGCGCCGGAGAAAATGCTCAGTCATTGCTGATCCAGGCCGATCGCCTGCTGGTTGAAGCGGAAACACACACCAACCATCAGGTCGTTCCAACCACTGAAATACCTGCGGCTACAGAAGATCAGCATTTGTGGTTTGTTCGTCTGGAGCATGCGCTGGCAAATCAACAGTTCCAGCTGGTTTATCAGCCGGTGGTCGATTGCCGCCAGCCGGATAAAATCCTGCATTACAAGGTGCTGTCGCGCATTATTGATGAGCAGGGTAACGCTATTACCGCGGGGCGGTTCTTGCCCTGGATCCACCGCTTTGGCTGGAGTCATCGACTCGATAAAGTCATGTTGAAGCTCACATTGAACCAGTTGAAAACCGCGCCTGGAAAACTAGCGTTGAGTATTTCTGGCAGTTCTGTCGCCAGCGCGACCGCCATTGCAGACCTGCTCAATCCGTTACGGTACTCACCGAAATTAGCCAGCAAGCTGATACTGGAACTGGATGAAAATCAGTTACCAGGCCCCCATCAGATGGCGGCATTTGTTAAAGCCGTAGGTCAGCATCGCTGCGCGCTGGGACTGCAACACTTCGGTAGCCGTTTCGATATGATCGGTCATCTGTCGCAATGGGGTCTTGCCTATCTGAAAATCGATAGCAGCTATATCCGCAAAATTGATGAGGAAAATGATAAGCGTTTGTTTATTGAAGTATTGTGCAGTGCCACGCGCAGTATTGATTTGCCGCTCATTGCCGAACGTGTTGAAACGGAAGGTGAGCTTATGGTGCTGCAAGAATTAGGGATTGATGGAGCAATGGGGCAATTATTAGGTGAGCCCGCGCCATTGTGATAAAACTGGCGTCTTGATACGCCTTTGTATAGCCGGATAGCGCTGCGCTTATCCGGCCTACAAATTGCCTGCATCAGCTAAAATATACGATCATCGTTGCCAAGCAGTTGTTCTAACCCGCCAAGTTCCTGGCGCGCATTCGCGCGATTCATTAATTTAACCTGCGCCATCGGCGGAAGATCGGTAATGGCAATCACGCCTTTACGGATCAACAGGTAAATCAAATCGTCGAGCACGCGAACCATCTCCAGGTCGCTTTTTTGCAGCATCGCTAAAGCCTGCTGGTTGTCATTTTCAGGACTTTTTGCCACGCCTTCTGTCTGCACGTTTGCAGCAGATGAATCAGAATTCATATCAGTGCCTTTTCATTTTGCATGACGCTGCTGCCCTGTTTATACAGGGCAACAGGCAATCGTTAGTGAGTGTGATTTTGATCGGGTTTGGCTATCAGGTGATCCAACGAGTAGGTCGGAGAATGCAGATCGCCGCTTGTCGGAGTCGACAGCGCGGTATCTATTCCATGCGCCACTTTTGCCGGACTGGCGATCAGGTGATGATCGCCGCCGCTTTGAATGTACTTCGCAATATCCACGCCTTCATGCAGTTCACGCGCCAGATCGCTAAGATCGACTTTTTCAAGTACGCCCTTCGCTTTATCGTCAGCGCTGAGCACCGCTGTCGCCTGGCCGTGTCCGGTCGCTGCTGGTGCGTAAGACAGAGATAATGCGTTGTCATCGAACAGGTTATGCAGCGCATGCTGCATCGCAGCATGATTCCCTTTATCCACCGAATGTCCTTTTACTGGCGCGGGATCGTCCATCGTCACGTTCAGCGTTTGCGTGTAGGGTGTGGTATTTCCGTGGTCATCATGCGCCTCTACCAATACGTTCACGCGGTTATGGCCTGCCCGGAATGCGGAAGTCTCGACCTCAATATCATAGGTCAGCCCATTATTGCCCTGATGTAGAATGGCATCATACTGATGACCATTTACCAGCGCTTTAATATGACCGCCGTCCTGTACATCACCGCTCACGCTGCCGGTAATATGCGTGACGGCATCCTGTGATTCGGCACGTGAAATATGGTTGTCCCCGGTGATTTTATCGACCACGATGCTGGCATCGGCGTGAGTATCGAGGATCAGGTTTTTGTGATCGCTCACGTCTAGCGTATTGCCCGCCGCATCACGTAACGTCGTCTTCACCTGAACGTCGTTGTTGCCTTCGTTCAGATATGCATTCGATATCGCCGCCTGGTAACCCAGCGTATGGGTCGCAGGATCGGCAACTATTGTAGCAATGGTGTCATGGCCATTAACGCTGACCGTGACCGTTCCGCTCGCCTGCGCATCGCCCGTGACCGTTCCGCGAATCACGGTATCCGTTAGCGATTCTTTCTGGTTCACAACGTTGTCGCCAGCGATACCATCAGTGATGGTAATCGTGCCGTCAGCATGCGTATCCAGCACCACGTTTTTCTGATCGTGCACCTCTAACGTGTTGCCTGCATCATCGTGTAACGTCGTTTTCACCTCAACCTTATTGTCGCCCTCATTCAGGTACGTTCCTGGAACCGCAACCTGATAAACCGTCGAGGAGCCAGGCACCAACGTAGCCTTCATATTGTTGCCGTTGATACTCACTTCAACGACATCGGTCGGGTGCGTATCGCCGGAAACCGTAAATTTAATCACCGTATCTGACTTCGATTCATTCAGGTTAACGACGTTGTCACCTGCGATGTGGTCATTAATGGTAATTGCACCGTTGGCCTGCTCATCAACAGAATAGGTATGCGTCGATGTTGCGGTGAACGGGTTTCCCGGCGCGTCATGCCCGGTAACCTTCACATCAATCGATGTGTTGGCGCGCAGAACGGCAGAATCCACGTCAATCTGATAACCCAAATCACCGTTGCTCAGCGTAATGACTTTGCCATTAACCGAAGTGCTGCCGATGGTTAAGGTCACCGGATCGTCAAGCTGCGCATCGCCGCCGACATGGCCGGTGATGGTGACCTTCTGTCCCGATAACTCCTGGTGGTTGAGAACGTTGTCCGCGGTGACGCTATCAACGCTAACGGTGCCAGAAGCCACGCGATCGACTGTGATCGTCTTATCAGTATCAATCTGCTGGCGGTTACCGGCATCATCATGGGCGACAACGTGGGCGGTAATATGCTGGTCGTGAACCAGATCAACCGTACTGGCTTCAACACGGAACACCTTATGGCCGCCGCTGTCGATCACTTTCGCCGTCAGATCCTTACCATTGACGGTGACGGTGACCAAATCACCAACCTCAACGTCACCGGTCACAGAACCGGTGATGGTGGTAGTCGGCTTCCCGGCTTCAACGTTATTCAACACGTCATCATTGGATACGGTATCCAGCACAATCGTCGCATCCACGTGATCGTCAATGACCACGGTTTTGTCATATGTCGCAGGCTGGCTATTACCTGCCGCATCATGCCCCGTCACGCTGACGTGAATGGTAGGATCAGCCTGCAGATCCGCGGTGCTGACGATCGCTTTATACCCCAACTGCCCATTCATATGCGGCAGTTCAATGACCGTCGCCTCAACCGGATTGCCATTAACAGTGATATAAACCTTATCGTTTTTGTGTACGTCACCATTTACGGTGCCGCTGACTTCGACCGTACCGGCTTTTATCTCATCAGCATTGATCACATCATCGCCGCCCACGGTATTAACCGTTACCGCAGCCGTCGCGGTGGTATCAACAGAAAACGCTTTGGTGATACTGGTGTCCTGGACGTTGCCGTGATTATCGTGGCCAGTCACCGTAGCTTCGATGGAATGGTCAGCCACCAGATCTGATGTATTGATATCAACGGTGTAGTGCTTATTCGCATCAATCGTCGCGGTATAAGTTTGACCGTTAACCTTCAGGGTCACGCTTTCCCCCTGGTGGACATCACCCGAAACAGAACCGCTCACCGCAATCGTAGGCAGCCCTGTTTCCTGTGCGTTCAGGACGTTGTCGGCGGTAATATTATCGACCGTAACGCCCGCATCGGCTTTGAGATCGACGTCAACGTGCTTTGACGTCGAGCCGGTGCCGGGATTCCCGGCAGCATCAGTGGCGCTTACCGAGGCGATAATATCCGGGGTATTACGCAGATCGTTGATGCTGACTTCCTTCGACCAAACCCATCCCGTGGCGCCTGCATTTACCACTGCGGTTAAGGTATTACCATTCACCAGCAGCGAGACTACGCTGCCGTCATGAATGCCTTCACCGCTGACCGTACCGCTAATCGTTGTTTTACCGCTTTGCGCTTCTTTGCCGTTGATCACGTCATCGCCGGCAACCTTGTCCATGGTGATATGGACCGGGTTATTGGTATCAACCTGAATGGTTTTCGGCACGCTCGAGGTGTCGCTGCCCGCAGTGTTACTAACGGTAATGGATACGTCAAACGTCGGATGCGCCTTAAGTTCAGACGAAGGAACATCAACCCGCCAGGTCATTTCCCCCGGCAGTCCCGGAATCTCACTCACTTTACCGGTGTAGTGATGGTTATTGAGGGTGACGGTCACGTCATCGCCAACGTGGGCATCGCCGGTTACCCGGCCGCGAATCGGCGTGGTCGTTTTTTGCACTTCAGCGCCGTTGAGAATGTCATCGCCCGTTACCGGATCGACCGTGAGATGGACATGCGGCTTCTGCGGCTGTGTGACGCCCGTCCCCGTTGTCGGCGGGGTGACCACTGGCGGCGTCGTGAACCCGTAAGGCGTATTGCCGATCACGGGTGTATAGTGCAACCACGGTAGATCGATAAATTTATGCTCTGTTGCTGTCGCCGTGTTGCCATGATTATCATGGGTGGTGATAGACACCAGAATATCGCCATTGTCTGCGAATTTATCGGAGCCAATATCCGCCTGATAGCCGAGTTGACCATCGGGAAGTGTAATGACTTGAGTGGTCAGGACAAATCCGTGTCCCACCGTTATGGTCACCGTATCACCTATAACCGCATCGGGAACGACATGTCCGGTTATGGCGATAAAGTCCGGCCTGCTGCCAGGAAGCAGGTTATTCGCAATAGGGTTACCTGGTGGTCGACCACTGGAGGCGGAATCAATAGTTATCCCGGCATCAGCAAGAGTATCAATCACTACCGGCATATCATCATGCCCGTGCGCAACGTTGCCTGCCGCATCTTTTGCCGTCACCTCGGCATGGATATTCGGGTCCATCAACAGATCGAGCGTTGAAACCTTGGTGCTAAATACATGCTTACCGTGGTCATCATGAACCTGCGCATAGTAGGTCTGATGGTTAATGGTCAGTTCAACCAGATCGCCCACCTTCACATCACCGCCCACGCTACCGGTCACGGTGGTCAGCGGGTTATGCGCCTCTTTGTAGTTGATCACCGCATCGTTATCATCCGTCACCAGCGGGTCGATATGGACGATAGCCTCGGCGCGATCGTCAATTGTCACCGTGCTTGTCGCATCCGCCTTCGCGGTATTGCCGTAAGGATCGGTGGTGGTAATGGTTGCCGTGATATGCGGATCGTTTTGCAGCCATTGGGTATCCACATTAATGTGATAACCCAATGTGCCCAGATTCGGCAGGTCAACCACAGTGGCATCGACATGATGACCGCCGATGGTCAAATGAACCGTATTCCCCACCTGCGCATCGCCCCCCACCGTACCACTGATGGTTGTTTTAGGCGCCTGCAGTTCAGTGCCGTTCAGAACGTCATCACCCGTCACGCGATCGATGGTGATCGCGGCAAGAGCCTGATTGTCCAGATTAACGTCATGATGCGCCACAATATGGGCATGGTTCTGCGCCGCGTCGGTGATATCCATTGACACTTCAATATGCGGGTTAGCCACCAGGTCGGACGTCGATACGACCATCTTGTAACCCAACCGATTGCCGCTAATCACTTCAACAAAACCAGGATACGAATGGCCGTTGATCGTCATCACCAGCGGATCGCCCGGATGAACCTCGCCGGTCACGGTGCCGGTGACAACGGTGGTGGTCTGATGCTGTTCGACATCATTCAGCGTGTTGTCTGGCGTAACGGAATCGATCGTAATCGTCGCATCCACGCGGGTATCAATCACTACCGTGGTCTGAGCATTGGCCGTTGCCGGGTTGCCTGCCACATCGGTGGTGCTGACGGTGGCCGTTAAATGCGGGTCAGCCAGCAGGTCGGGGGTACTGACTTTAATGCTATACCCGAGATACCCGCCCTGATCGGTGACTTTCCCGGTCAGGGTATGACCATTTACGGTAAGGTAAACGGTATCATTGACGTGTACATCACCGCCGACTCTGCCAGTCACAAAGGTAAATGGCTGGCGGGATTCATCGCCGTTAACCATATTGTCACCGGTGACAGGATCGATAGTCAGCAGCGCTTTCGCGTGCAAATCCACCGCCAAATCATGCATGGCTTCGGCTCTCTGCTGGTTGCCAGCACGGTCTACCCCAACCACCTGCGCAACGATATGCGGATCTTTCACCAGATCGCCCGTCAGCACATCCAGCTTATAGCCCAGCGCATTATTGTGCTCAGGGAGTTTCTGTACCGTTGTGTCATAGTGGTGACCATTGACGGTAACGGTCACTTTATCGCCAATATGCACATCACCAGAAACGGTACCCATCACTTCGGTAGTATGTTTTGTGGACTCGGCGCCGTTAATCATATTGTCGCCCGCCACGGTATCGATGGTTATCCCAGCCCGGGCGTAGTTATCAATATGTACTGTATGCGTCGTGGACTCGACAACTTCGTTACCCACCGCGTCATGCGACGTTACGCTAGCCTTGAAGGTGACATCTTTGTCCTGGTTGCCCTGGTTGTTGCTAAAATCTGAAGAAAGGACCGGGATTTGATACCCCAACTGACCGTTACCCAGAACGAGAACCTTACCGGTATACGTGTGACCGTTAATCTCAACGCTCACATCATCGTTAACCTGGGCATCTTTACCGACAACGCCACTAACCAACTGCCAGGTCTTATCTAACTCTAAATGGTTGAGTATGTTGTCGTCAGTCACCTTATCAATCGTAATGCTCGCCTCAGCATGCAGATCAATATGCACCATATGGTCATGCGTTACCGTTGATGGGTTGCCGTGTTCGTCAACGGTTGAGATGGAGACATGGACCTTCTGGTCACTGCCATCTTTCAAGTTATCGGTGCTGACTTCAATGCTGTAGCCCAGCGAGTGGTCAGGCAGTTCGAATACCTTGCCCTGATAGGGTTTGCCATTGAAGGTCAAGGTGACGATATCATCTTTCTGCGCATCGCCGCCGACCGACCCTGTGATGGTTGTCTTATGCAGTTCGGACTCGGCTTTACTGATAATGTCATCACCGGCGACGGTATCAATGCCGATAGAGGCGCTGGCGTTAAGATCCAACCCAACGGTACGCTCAGCGGTGGCGGTGGCTTCGTTGCCATGATTATCGGTGGTGTGAATGCTCGCGTGAATCACCGGATCGTTGACCAGATTCTGGGTATCTACCGGAATGTGATAGCCCAGGCCACCGTTAGCCAGCTTCACCACCTCACCAGAGTACGGATGACCATCAATCACCAGCTCAACGGTATCGTGCTCTTTCGCATCGCCGCTCACCGAGCCACTGATGGTGGTCTTACCGTTATTGTCCGTCGATTCCTTGATGTTGATGACGTTATCAGCCGTCACGCCATCAATGGTGATATGCGACTGCGTGTACATATCGCTACTGATGGTTTTCGTCTCTGAATGCGTGACGCTGTTCCCCGCCACATCGGTGGAGGTGACAGACACGGTTATTTGCGGATGGGTCATCAGCATATGAGTATTGACCGGGAAGCTAAAGCCCAGCCCGCCGCCCGCCAGCGTGATGACGGCACCTTGCATCACCGCAACGCCATCCAGCTTGAGGATCACCGTATCACCCACTTTCGCATCCGCGCCAGTCACGGTGCCAGTGATTGGCGTCATGCCGCCGTTAGCGGAAAACTCCTTGATATTGATAACGTTGTCGCCAGCGACAGTACCAATATGCACTTGGTTTTCGGCGTAGTTATCGATATGCACGTTGTGGCTGCTGGTCGCCGTCACTTCGTTGTCTACCGCATCATGCGAGGTAACCGTCGCCTTGATGTTGACATACTTATCCTGGTGGCCCTGGTTGTCACTGAATGCCGACGAGTTGACCGGGATTTGGTAGCCCAGCTTACCGTTACCCAGCGTGAGGACTTCACCCGTAAACTTGTAGCCATTAATTTCAAGGCTGACAACATCGTGAACTTTCGCATCACCGTCGACGGTACCGGTGATGATTTGCTTAGCCATATTCAGTTCAGCATGGTTCAGGGTGTTATCGGCAGTAACATCATCAATCGTAATCGTCGCCTCAGCGTGCAGATCGATATGCACCATATGGTCGTGCGTTACCGTTGATGGGTTACCGTGTTCGTCAACGGTTGAGATGGAGACATGGACCTTCTGGTCACTGCCATCTTTCAAGTTATCGGTGCTGACTTCAATGCTGTAGCCCAGCGAGTGGTCAGGCAGTTCGAATACCTTGCCCTGATAGGGTTTGCCATTGAAGGTCAAGGTGACGATATCATCTTTCTGCGCATCGCCGCCGACCGACCCTGTGATGGTTGTCTTATGCAGTTCGGACTCGGCTTTACTGATAATGTCATCACCGGCGACGGTATCAATGCCGATAGAGGCGCTGGCGTTAAGATCCAGCCCAACGACATGTTTCGTCACCGCCGTCATTTCGTTGCCATGATCGTCCGTGGTATGAATGCTCGCATGGATAAGCGGGTTGGCTAACAGACCCTTAGTCTCTACAGGGATATGGTAGACCAGATTGCCGTTCGCCAGCTTCTCCACTTCCCCCGAATAGTGTTGACCATTAATCACCAACTGAACGGTGTCATGCTCTTTTGCATCTCCGCTCACCGTGCCACTGATGGTGGTCTTGCCGTGATTGTCCGTCGATTCCTTGATGTTGATAAAGTTATCAGCCGTCACGTCATCAATGGTGATATACGACTGTGTATACAGATCGGCGCTGATGGTTTTGGTTTCAGAATGCGTGATGCTGTTCCCTGCCGGATCCGTAGAGGTAACAGAAACCGTAAATTCCGGATGAGTTACCAGCTTATGGCTATTTACCGGGATGCTATAGCCCAGTCCACCGCCCGCCAGCGCGATAACCACACTGTGAATCACCTCGCCGCCCTTCAGTGCCAGGGTAACCGCATCCCCCACCTTCGCATCCACGCCGGTTACGGTACCGGTGATCTGCGTAAAGCCGCCGTTCGCGGAAAACTCCTTAATATTAATAAGGTCATCACCCGCGACGGTATCAATATGCACCTGGTTTACCGCAAAGTTGTCGATATGCACGTCGTGGTCGCTGATCGCCGTCACTTCGTTGCCTACCGCATCATACGAGACAACCGTCGCCCTGATGTTGACATATTTATCCTGGTCGCCCTGGTTGTCGCTGAAGGCCGACGGGTCGACCGGGATTTGGTAGCCCAGTTTGCCGTTATTCAGCGTAATGACTTCACCCGTAAACGTGCGGCCATTGATCTCAAGCCTGACAACATCGTGAACTTTCGCATCCCCGCCGACGGTGCCGGAGATGATTTGCTGAGCCATATTCAGTTCGCTATGGTTCAGGGTGTTATCGGCAGTCACATCATCAACCGTAATGGTTGCCTCAGCGTGCAGATCGATATGCACCGCATGCTCGGCTGTTGCCGTTGCTGGGTTGCCGTGTTTGTCAACGGTTGAGATGGAGACATAAACCTTCTGGTCGCTGCCATCCTGCAGGTTGTCGGTGCTGACAGGAATGCTATAGCCCAGAGAGCCATCAGGCCGTTCAAATACCGTGCCATGATAGGTTTGGCCATTGAAGGTTAAGGTGACGTCATTGCCTTTATGCGCGTCGCCGCCGACCGGCCCGGTGATGGTGGTGGTATGCAGATCGGACTCTGCCTTACTGATAATGTCATCGCCTGCAACGGTATCGATCTCGATAATGGCGCTGGCGTCCAGATCCAGCCCAACGTGGTGTTTCGTCACCGCCGTCATTTCGTTGCCATGCTCGTCCGTGGTATGGATGCTGGCATGAATCACCGGGTTGTTGACCAGGTTCTGGGTATCCACCGGGATATGGTAGACCAGATTGCCGTTCGCCAGCTTCTCCACTTCCCCCGAATAGTGTTGACCATTAATCACCAGCTGAACGGTGTCATGCTCTTTTGCATCTCCGCTCACCGTGCCACTGATGGTGGTCTTGCCGTGATTGTCCGTCGATTCCTTGATGTTGATAAAGTTATCAGCCGTCACGTCATCAATGGTGATATACGACTGTGTATACAGATCGGCGCTGATGGTTTTGGTTTCAGAATGCGTGATGCTGTTCCCTGCCGGATCCGTAGAGGTAACAGAAACCGTAAATTCCGGATGAGTTACCAGCTTATGGCTATTTACCGGGATGCTATAGCCCAGTCCACCGCCCGCCAGCGCGATAACCACACTGTGAATCACCTCGCCGCCCTTCAGCGCCAGGGTAACCGCATCCCCCACCTTCGCATCCACGCCGGCCACGGTACCGGTAATTTGCATGATCCCGCCGTCGGCTAAAAATTCCTTAATATTAATAAGGTCATCACCCGCGACGGTATCGATATGTACCGTGTTTTCCGCGAAGTTGTCGACATGCACGCTGTGGGTGTCGGTGGCAATCGCCAGATTGCCCACCGCATCGTGAGAGGTGACCGTTACCTTCACGTCCATATAACCATCGACTTTTGCAACGTTGTTGGCAAAATCGGCTGCGTTCACCGCAATACGATAGCCCAGCGTGCTATTGCCGAGATCGATGATCTGACCGTTATACTGGTGGCCATTGATCTCTACCAGTACCGGGTCGCCCGCTTTCGCGTCTTCTCCGCTGACGGTTCCGGAAATCACCTGGTTACGCATATACAGCTCAGCACGATTCAGGGTGTTATCTGTCGTGACATCATCAATCGTGAGGGCGTTATGTGCCTGGGTATCCAGCACCACGGTGCGGTGCGTCACAGCAGTGGCTTCATTACCTACTGCGTCATGGCTTACCAGCGTCACCTGCACATCGTTAGCCCCCTCTTTGAGAGTTGCGGAAGGCACAACGATTTCATAGCGTAGCTGGCCATGATCGTCGAAAACCGTGCCTTGAAACGCTTTGCCCTGAATGGTCAACGTGACCGGATCACCCACTTTCGCATCACCGCTGGCAATGCCAGAAATAGTGGTCGGCATACGAGACTCATTAGCGTTGACGACATCATCATTCGCCACCGTTTCAATAGTCACGGCATTTTGTGCATACAGGTCGTTATCGACATGATGATCCGTGGAAACAATGGTGGTGTTTCCTGCGTCGTCAGTAGAAGTTAATGTGGCGTGAATATTCGGGTCATTCAGTAACCCCTGAGTCAGTACCGGGATGGTATAAGTCAGAGTCCCATTACCGGGGTCGGTAACAACGCCGGTATATTCGTTACCATCAACCAATAAAGTAACGATATCGCCGGGTTTAGCATCGCCGCCGACCGACCCGTGGATCAGCGTTTGCGGCTGACGTGACTCTTCGTAGTTAATGATGTTATCCGGCGTGACGTTATCAACGGTAATGTCGATGTTTGGTCCGGTAATATCAATCAGTGCATGGTCAAAACTTTCTGCCGTTCGTCCCGTCACATCGGTCGCGATTGCCACCACTGTTACATTTCCCGGAACCAGTCCCCCCAGATCGGTATCAATATTCCAGTGCCCGTTGCTCACCGGAACAGTAACGGTAAATGTGTTTTTTTGGCTATCGGTGAAGGTGAGTGTGATGTGATTTTGATTACTGGTGCCGCTTAAATGGGTCTGATGGAATTCGCTTTTGTTAATGAAACCGTCGTTGCCGGCAAACTCGGTAATTTGTACCTCAGGCGGGAAAACACTCGCGGAACCTGCGGTAACTCCCCCTATCGGCAGATTGATATCCCAGTTCGGGCTTCCCAGACCTTTGGTGTTAAAACCTGCTGTCGGATCAACCACCTGCCCGGTCAATTCAAGCTGAACCAGAGTGTGCCCCCCGCCGCCACCTTCTAATGTTACCGGTGCTTCATTACCCGCCGCGGTGGCTTCCAGCACCTGCGTCGGGTCAGCGCCATCGGCAATGGCCTTTTGTGCGGCGGCAATATCCTGAGCACTACTTTCCGGATGATGGCTAACCTGTAGCCCATGCTCACCCCAATGGCTATTACGGCCTATATCCAGCGTTTTTCCGTCTGGTAAAGAGATACTTACCGCGCCGCTGGCACCGGTCACAATTTCTTCACCGCTATATACCCTGTCGCCTTCATGAACCAGTCGTTGTGCACCATTGGCATCAACTACGTAAACCTGTCCAATAATTGCTTTGATCACACCGAGTAATTTGCTCACCGTAACCTCACTTAATTACCATCATTATTTTTATAAACTCGTTAATATATTAACGAACAAATATCACATTCAATTAATGTAAACATTAATATCTCAATGTAGAAAAAAACACATTTTATAGAATGCAATTACATGAGACTTGACTGGCAAATGAATATAATAAAAAATAACCAAAAATAAAACACGATGTGACAAAACATGTCGCTGAATAGCTGATTACAGGCTTCAATTAAGATAATTCACATTTGTTAATTAATATAACGTGTTTGTAAAAATGGATGATAGCGATGACAACTGGATGTCATAACCGTGAGATATAGGGCATTCATGTCATGAAGAAGCTTTTAGTTTTTCTGCTTTCATGTTTTTCAATAAATGCAGTAAATGCAGAAGACTTACAAAATACAGTTAAAGATGCATTAGCCAATCATCCTGAAGTTAATGCTGCAATTAATAACCGTTTTTCCTCAGAGCAAGATCTGCGGGCCGCACAAGGTGGTTATTTACCATCACTAAATTTAAACGCAGAGGCCGGGCGCAAAAATGTTGATGATGCAACTACCCGCGCGACTGGTCGCAATAACGGCCTGACTCAGTCCCCTAACGAGGCGACTATCAGCCTTGAGCAAAATGTGTTTAACGGCTTTGCGACCAACAGCGAAGTGGCACGACAAAAAGCGACCGTAGACTCACGCGCTTACAGCGTGATGAACACCAGCGAAAGCACCGCTTATGCGGTGATTCAGGCCTATTTCGACGTGCTGCAACGCGAAGAGTTTGTGCGCCTTGCTGAAGACGATCTGGCGAACCACGAACGCATTTACGACCAGATAAAACTGCGTACCGATCAGGGCGTTGGGCGCTCCGGGGACTTTATGCAGGCCGAAGCGCGTCTGGCACAGGCGCGTAACAACCTGTTGACCGAGCAGACTAACCTTGAAGACGCGAAAACTACCTTTGTCAGCGTGACGGGCATGGATCCGCAGGGTTTAAGCCAGCCAGAGAGCATTGACTCTCAGCTGCCAACCTCGCTGGAAGATGCCAAAAGTCGGATGGAAAAAAATAATCCATTACTGAAGTCTGCCAATGCGGATATCGAAGCTGCGCACCAGCAGTATGAAGCGTCGAAATCAACCTTCTATCCACGTGTGGACGTTGAGCTTTCACGCGGAATTAGCAACAACACCGATACCACCCGCGCACACACCGAAGAGTGGGAAGCGATGGTCAAACTGCATTACAACCTGTACCAGGGCGGCAGCGACAAAGCCAACATGAACTCCCGTGCTTATCTGCACAAGCAGGCTCAGGATGTACGTAATAACACGCTGCGCCAGCTGAATCAGGAGCTGCGCCTGGCCTGGACCGCACTGCAAAACGCACGCGCTCAGCTTCCTTCGGCGGAAGAATACGCCGACCGCAGCGTCAAAGTGCGCACGGCTTATCAGGATCAATTTAGTCTTGGCGAGCGTACACTGCTGGATTTACTCGATAGTGAAAATGAAGTGTTCTCCTCAAAACGCCGTCTTGTTGAATTACGTTATCTGGCCATGACCAGTGGCTATCGTATTAGCGAACGCACCGGTGAATTAATGAATATTCTAAAAATTACACCTCCGCCATCGGGGCAACCGGTAGATTCAGCAGAAGAAAATAGCTTACCGGAACTTCATTAATAATTATTAATCCCCAATAAATCTCTGACCTGCACGCTTATAATTAGCTTGCTATTATTTAACCGTGCTCGGTCAGAATGGTTGCGAAAATGAGTGCACAAGCCGAATTATTAAATGACGTCCCTGAGAATCACGCTCGTCCTAATTCTCAACATCACGACCCACGTAGCCATAATGACGACCCGTTATTAGATAGCTTACTGATTCTGTGTTCTCTGCACGGTAAACCGGCGAGTCGTTCAACATTAAGCAGTGGCCTGCCATTAGAAAACGATCGGCTCACGCTAAATATATTTCCACGCGCGGCGGCAAGGGCCGGTTTAAAGGCGCGAGTCGTCACGCGCACGCTCGATAAAATTCCGGCAATGTCTCTGCCTGCTGTCTTGTTATTGAACGCAGGGGGAACCGGGGTGTTGTTGGCATGGAACGATGACGGCAGCGCCCGCTTTATGCCCAGCGAAAGCGAAGGTGGGGAAATTTGCGTTGATGCCGCCACGCTTGAGCAAAACTATGCGGGGAAAGTCATTTTTGCGCATCCGCGCCACGAATTCGATTTGCAGGCAGAGGCCTTTTTGCCGCGTACCAAATCCTGGTTTAAAGACACGCTGAAGCTGTCACGTTTTCTGTATATGGATGCGGTATTGGCCAGTCTGTTAATCAACCTGATTGCGCTCGGCACACCGCTCTTTACCATGAATGTGTATGACCGCGTCGTGCCAAACCAGGCAACGGTCACACTATGGGTGTTGGCAGTCGGCATCTGCCTGGCTTTTGTCTTTGATCTGATTTTAAAAATGCTGCGCGGTATCTGCCTTGATATTGCAGGTAAGAAAAGCGATCTCATCATCTCTTCAACCCTGTTTGAGCGCATTGTCGGTATGGAGATGAAAGAGCGCCCGGCACGCGTGGGCAGCTTTGCACAAAACATTCACGAGTTTCAGTCGCTGCGTGATTTCCTCTCATCACTCACTCTGACGACAATTATCGATTTGCCCTTCACCCTGTTACTGCTGATTGTTATTGGCATTATCGGCGGCGCGCTGGCATGGATCCCGGTACTGACATTACCGATTGCCCTGTTGTGCAGTTGGGCACTACAAAAACCGGTCAACGCTGCTGTGGCAAAAACCATGAGCCTCGCCAGCGAACGCCAGGCGCTACTGATTGAAACCCTGAGCAGTCTGGATGCCATCAAAGTGAATAATGCCCAGAGCGAACGCCAGTTCCAGTGGGAACAAACGCTGGGTAGCCTGAGCCGTCTCGAACTGCGGGTGAAAACCTTGTCCAGCCTGGCGAGCAATCTCACCGGCTGGTTCCAGCAAATTTCAGGCGTGGTGATGATCATCGTCGGGGTGTACATGATTATCGACGGCAAACTGAGTATGGGTGGCTTGATCGCCTGCTACATGCTCAACGGTCGGGCACTCATGCCGCTGGGCCAGCTCACCGGCCTTATCGCCCGCTATCAGCAGGCGAAGCTGACCATCAAAAATACTGAGAAAATGATGTCGCTGGCGCAGGAGCGCCGTGCGGATGAAAATCCACTCAAGCGTGAACAGTTACAGGGCAGCATTGAATTTCGCGATGTGGATTTCAGCTATCCGGAGCAACAAAACCTGTCGCTGCACAAAATTAACCTGACCATTCAGCCCGGTGAGCGCATCGGCATTATCGGGCGCAGCGGTTCCGGTAAAAGTTCACTGAGTAAACTTATCGTCAATTTATACCAGCCGAGCGCCGGGAACCTGCTGATCGACGGTATCGACTCTCGTCAGCTGGATGTGAACGATCTGCGCCACAGCATCGGCTACGTGCCGCAGGACATCCAGCTATTCAACGGCACGCTGCGCGATAACCTGCTGTGCGGAGCGCGCTATGTCGATGACGAAACCATGCTGCGAGCGGCAGAACTGGCTGGCGTCAACGAATTCGCACGCCTGCATCCCGACGGCTATAACCTGCAGGTCGGCGAACGCGGCTCCCAGCTTTCCGGTGGGCAACGGCAGGCGGTGGCGCTCGCGCGCGCACTGTTGCTTGATCCCCCTCTCCTGCTACTGGATGAACCCACCAGTTCGATGGACAACACCAGCGAAGAGAAGATCAAACACGCACTGGCCCCCTGCATTGCGGGAAAAACGTTATTACTGGTCACGCACCGCGCTTCCATGCTGTCGCTGGTTGACCGTCTGATTATTGTTGATAAAGGTCGCATCATCGCAGACGGTCCGAAAGGGGTAGTGATGGATGCGTTGAAAAAGGGGAAAATTAATGCGTCTCGCTGATCTCCTGACTCGTGCCCGCAGCTATATGCAGCACTATTTTCGCGGTCGTGATGAAAATCAAACTGACAGTATTAATGAAGTTAGCCAGGCCATAATTGATGACGCCCCAAGAGTGATACGACTGACGCTGTGGGTGATCCTCGCGCTGGTGCTGCTGTCCTTCATCTGGGCTGGTTTTGCAAAAATTGATGAAGTGACACGCGGTGAAGGCAAAGCGATCCCTTCATCAAAACTGCAAAAAATCCAGAACCTGGAAGGGGGGATTGTTACCGAGCTATATGTGCATGAAGGGCAAATCGTTAACGCCGGAACCCCATTACTGCACCTCGATGACACGCGCTTCGCCTCCAACGTTGGCGAAACTGAAGCCGACAAACTCGGTCTGCGCGCCAAGGTAGAACGCCTGACGGCGGAAGTTGAAAACCGGGACTTTGTGATTTCACCCGAGATAGCCAGCCAGGCGCCGGATGTCGCCCGGGGAGAAACCGAGCTGTACAACAGCCGCCGGGAACAATTTCACAACGAAATTTCCGGGCTTGAAGAACAACTGGTGCAGAAAAAACAGGAGCTGCGCGACTTTGAGTCAAAGGAGGATCAGTTTAAGCACAGCCTCGGGTTAATCCGTCAGGAAATCAAAATGTCCGAGCCGCTGCTCGCTTCAGGTGCCATTTCAAAAGTCGAACTGCTGCGCCTGCGTCGTACCGAAGTGGAAACCGCCGGGCAGCTCAATTCTATTAGCCTGTCGCTGCCCAAGGCCACGTCAGAAATTAAAGAGATTGAGAATAAAATCGGTGAAAGCCGTGGCCGTTTCCAGAGCGATGCGCTGGCCCAACTCAATGAAGCTCGCACCAATCTGAGTAAAACCCAGGCAAGCGTTAAAGCACTGGAGGATCGGGTGAACCGTACCATGGTCACCTCACCGGTGCGGGGTATCGTCCAGCAGGTGATGGTGAATACTATCGGCGGCGTCATTCAACCGGGCAGCGATCTAGTGGAAATCGTTCCGCTGGATGACAAACTGTTAATCGAAGCCAAAATCCAGCCGCGCGATATCGCCTTCCTCCATCCGGGTCAACATGCGATGGTGAAATTTACCGCTTACGATTACACCATCTATGGCGGTCTGCAAGGCGAAGTAGTGCAGATAAGCCCAGACACCGTTACCGATAAGCAGGGCCGCAGCTTTTATATTGTGCGTTTGCAGACGGATAAAAATTATCTGGGAACAAAAGAGCATCCGATGCTGATCATTCCCGGCATGGTGGCGAGCGTCGATATTCTCACCGGCAAGAAAACGATTCTGAGCTACCTGTTAAAACCGATTATTCGCGCACGCGCGGAAGCACTCAGAGAACGTTGATAGGTTGCGCTCCCTTACATTTTTGCCGGGGAGCGCATGAGTTTATAACGGCGTGCAAAAAGAGAGCTTTCCACGATTCAGGATGATTTTCCCGTCATTAACCAGCTCCTGTAACACCTTATGGATGGCGCTACGCGAGATATGGTTACGGGTCAAAATAAAAGTATACACGGACGTTTTCTCACGAACCCCTGGCTCCATTGCCCAGATATATTTCACGTGTTCAATAATCTGCTCACGTATAGTGCGGTGCGACTGCAACGCCTCACGCTGGAAATAACGTTGAAGATGATGCGTTAAGATATCAAACGCCTGCTTCCATAAGTTTCTGGTCGTAAACAGGTGATCGGCATTTTGGACGCTCATCGCCCACATTTCACAATCAGTATCACAACGTAAATAGTGACCAGCCACTTCCGTACGCATTTGTGGCAGGCCGAGAATAGCAGGTGCAGAAATACTCACGGTCACTAAATCGTTTTCCACACGATAAACAGAGACAGTCCCTTTCTCCAGAAATAGAATATGTCCATCGGTCTTCAAATCAATACGCTGACGTTTTTTACGTAACGATAGCCAGGCATTATCCGACTTCTTCATTTCATCGCCAACGAGCACTACAGCATTTTCAATTTCTTTCTGGAACATGGGACTCTCTACCGCAAATTATGGCTTAGTCAAAAAGATGGTTAAATTTACTCAGCACTAAAAATAAATGTCAGCTCGCAAACAAGCTGACATTTATTCCCATCTACATCTACCACCGGCATTCCCTGGTGCCATTGACGCGTTAAGGTTCATGCTGTTTTCGCGTGGTGGTGCCAGGCAGTATATGGCGCTGTCCATAAAGAATTAATGGCAATCATCTTTGTCGACATTTTTTCATCTTTCTGTTCTTTGCAGAGTAGCCAAAAAGATACAATTAATTGATCTTAATGGGT
Source organism: Citrobacter sp. C13 (assembly GCF_014596815.2). NCBI lineage: Bacteria > Pseudomonadati > Pseudomonadota > Gammaproteobacteria > Enterobacterales > Enterobacteriaceae > Citrobacter > Citrobacter sp. C13. The sequence continues at coordinate 1,013,293 of NZ_CP115024.1, read as the reverse complement.
TTTATTTTCATTAAAAAGTTATCATTCTTGTTATATCATGATACCAAATTGCAACACTTCGCGGTTCTCGCTGTGGAATCAGGTCCATGCTGGTGGTCTTTATAGGCTCAGTGGTATCATGACTAAACAACCACCAGACGCATCATCAAGAGTAGAGACAATATGTCTGAGACTGGCAATGTCAGTTATCTGATTGAAAATAGAATAATATTTACGCCAGCCACACAATGTCTGGCGCGGGTAGATCACCCCAATCAGCGGATAAAACTCAAACACTCAGCGTCGTTATGTCTTTTATTACTTATTCAACATCGCGGGCAAGTGGTTTCTCAAAACGAATTACTGGAATTCGGTTGGGGTAAAAATCACCGCCAGGTGAGTTTCAACGCCTTTTATCAAAGCATTCTCTCGTTGCGTAAAAGCTTGCAGCAGCTGGAGCTTGAACAACCGCTGATCACAACGATCCCCCGCAAAGGGCTGATCATTCAAGAAGAGTTTGATATTCAGGTCATTGAAACACCGGAGGAGAACTCTGCTTCTGCGGAAGAATCCTTAGCGCCAGATGCCACCATTGAGGAATTTTTGGCTGACACACCGCGTCAACCTTTGATAACGGCTGCAGAAACAGTAATGTTGGCACTTACCCTGATAATTTGTGTGCTTATATTATATCCGTGGCAAGCCAGCGATGATTATTTCTCCGGCTATATCACTGCGGATAAAGCACCCACTGACTGTCAGTATTATTTCAATAACGATGCCAATAATTTCTCCCGGCATACCGCGTTTATCGACAAAAACCCAGGACTGTGTCAGAGCCATAAATTTATCTATATCACGACCTATCCTGAGTCTAAGAAACTGTCCGTGCTGGTGTGTCGCTCACCGATAAAAGCCAGGCAAGAAAATGCCTGTCAGTCGGTATATTATCCACGGTATGATAGCTAATGAACTTATATCCCCGAACGTCCCGCATCCAGACAGGTATTATCCTGCTGCTTTGTTTTGCTGCGCTTATTCTTACTGTCGTCTATCGGTACAGTAAGAACAATGGCGAGTTACATGATCTCACTTGCCGCTCTGCCATCGAAATTGTACGCAATACAAGCTCGTTCCGAGGGATTATTGATATTAAAACCGGGGGCAGTAAAGGTATTGTGAATATTGATGGTATTATCAAAGATGCCGAAAATAATGAGCAAACCGTGCAACGCATGGTACTTTTTACACAATCCAGCTACGGCTCAAGCCCGGTTTGGATTTCACAGAAAATCCAAATTTCCAATCGCGAAACGGCTCCCGCCAGCCTTATTCAGGAACTCCTCCCCGACTTTTTCCTAACCAACACCAGCGTATCCAACGTCGATTTTTTTGCGCTGAACAGCGCGACATACCTGATTACCAAAGAGGGGATCCCCTATCTGTACTGCCAGAATTATGCTTTGCCGGAAAATGAATAATCAATAAGCGTTCTGGCGGCAAAACCTACGGATGAATCTCAGTCGTTGTCGGTGATAAGATAGACCATTCAGGTCGAGCCAACGCTCGTCGTTACTGCCCATCAGGCGGCTTTCGAATGACAAATTTGTGGGTTTATGTGAGTTTCCAGGGGCTCACGTGAGACTGCCCTGGTCCCCAAAAAGATTAAAAAAAGAGCAAAAGCGATATGAAAGAGTCACTTGATACGGACTTCACGAACCACACCCCAATGATGCAGCAGTATCTCAAGCTGAAAGCCCAGCACCCGGAGATACTGTTGTTTTACCGCATGGGCGACTTTTACGAACTGTTTTATGACGATGCGAAACGTGCGTCTCAGTTGCTTGATATCTCCCTGACCAAACGCGGCGCGTCTGCGGGCGAGCCTATCCCGATGGCGGGCATTCCTCACCATGCGGTAGAAAACTACCTCGCTAAGCTGGTCAACCAGGGTGAGTCCGTTGCTATTTGTGAGCAGATTGGCGATCCGGCGACCAGCAAAGGTCCGGTTGAGCGCAAAGTAGTGCGTATCGTCACGCCAGGTACCATCAGTGATGAAGCGCTGTTGCAGGAACGCCAGGACAACCTGCTGGCCGCTATCTGGCAGGACAGTAAAGGTTACGGCTACGCCACGCTGGATATCAGCTCCGGGCGTTTTCGCGTCAGCGAACCTGCCGACCGCGAGACGATGGCTGCAGAATTGCAGCGCACCAATCCCGCTGAACTGCTGTATGCCGAAGATTTCGCTGAAACCTCACTGATTGAGGGACGTCGCGGATTACGTCGTCGTCCACTATGGGAATTTGAAATCGATACTGCTCGCCAGCAGCTAAACTTGCAGTTTGGCACGCGGGATCTGATTGGTTTTGGCGTGGAAAACGCCCCGCGTGGATTATGCGCGGCTGGCTGCCTGCTGCAATACGTAAAAGATACCCAGCGTACCTCGCTGCCGCATATTCGTTCCATCACCATGGAACGTCAGCAGGACAGCATCATTATGGATGCCGCCACGCGCCGCAATCTGGAAATTACCCAGAACCTGGCAGGCGGCTTTGAAAACACGCTGGCTTCGGTACTCGACTGCACCGTGACGCCGATGGGCAGCCGTATGCTCAAGCGCTGGCTGCATATGCCGGTCCGCGACACCAAAGTCCTCACTGAGCGCCAACAGACCATCGGCGCGCTACAGGATTCCACCAGTGAATTGCAACCCGTGCTGCGTCAGGTCGGCGATCTTGAACGTATCCTGGCGCGCCTGGCCCTGCGTACTGCGCGCCCGCGCGATCTGGCCCGTATGCGTCATGCCTTCCAGCAATTACCGGAACTGCGCGCGCAACTGGAAAGCGTAGACAGTGCCCCCGTACAGATGCTGCGCGAGAAAATGGGTGAGTTTGCTGACCTGCGTGAACTGCTGGAACGTGCCGTAGTGGAAGCTCCACCTGTGCTGGTTCGCGACGGTGGCGTCATCGCCCCGGGCTATAACGAAGAACTGGACGAGTGGCGAGCGCTGGCTGATGGCGCAACTGACTATCTGGACAGACTGGAAATCCGTGAGCGCGAGCGCACCGGCCTTGATACGCTGAAGGTTGGATTTAACGCCGTTCACGGCTACTACATTCAGATCAGTCGCGGGCAAAGTCATCTGGCGCCGATTAACTATGTGCGTCGCCAGACGCTGAAAAACGCCGAACGCTACATTATTCCGGAGCTGAAAGAGTACGAAGACAAAGTTCTGACATCAAAAGGCAAAGCGCTGGCGCTGGAAAAACAGTTGTACGATGAGCTGTTCGACATGCTGCTGCCGCACCTGGCTGATTTGCAACAAAGCGCCAGCGCGCTGGCAGAACTGGACGTACTGGTCAACCTTGCGGAACGCGCTTATACCCTGAATTACACCTGCCCGACCTTCACCGACAAGCCTGGTATTCGTATTACCGAGGGACGTCATCCGGTGGTTGAACAGGTGCTGACCGAGCCGTTTATCGCCAACCCGCTTAACCTCTCGCCTCAGCGACGGATGCTGATCATCACCGGCCCGAATATGGGGGGTAAAAGTACCTATATGCGCCAGACTGCGTTAATTGCGCTGCTGGCCTACATCGGCAGCTACGTTCCGGCGCAGAAAGTGGAAATAGGCCCGATCGATCGGATCTTTACTCGCGTCGGTGCGGCGGATGATCTGGCCTCCGGTCGTTCTACCTTCATGGTAGAAATGACTGAAACCGCCAACATTCTGCATAATGCCACCGAGAACAGCCTGGTGCTGATGGATGAGATTGGACGCGGCACCTCCACCTACGACGGCCTGTCGCTGGCGTGGGCGTGCGCGGAAAACCTGGCTAATAAAATCAAAGCATTAACCTTGTTTGCCACCCACTATTTCGAACTGACTCAGTTACCGGAGAAAATGGAGGGCGTCGCGAATGTGCATCTGGATGCGTTAGAGCACGGCGATACCATCGCCTTCATGCACAGCGTACAGGATGGTGCGGCAAGCAAGAGCTATGGTCTGGCGGTAGCTGCCCTGGCAGGTGTACCAAAAGAGGTTATTAAACGCGCGCGGCAAAAACTGCGCGAACTGGAAAGCATCGCGCCGAATGTTGCTGCGACTCAGGTCGATGGCACACAGATGTCGCTACTGTCAGCTCCGGAAGAAACGTCGCCCGCCGTTGAAGCCCTGGAAAACCTCGACCCGGATTCGCTAACGCCTCGTCAGGCGCTGGAGTGGATCTACCGGTTGAAGAGTCTGGTGTAACGCCGTAATGCCCGATAGTGATACGCTTATCGGGCCTGCAAAATATCGCTATATGTAGGCCGGGTAAGGCGAAGCCGCACCCGGCGTGTTGATTAGCGCTTATCTTCTGCCAGCAGCGGTGGAATACTCGGCACCATCGGTGCGTCATCAATATCCTTCTGCGTCATGCGAAACGCTTGCGGGTAGTGCTCGCGGCAGGTACGGCGTAGAGGCTCAGTATCACGCCAGGTGTATAGACAATGCTGGCACTGATATACCGTCCAGACACCTTTTACTGGCGAGCTTGCCATCACTTCAATATGTTCATCGGCACAACGTGGACAAATCATCTGCTACTCCTTATTTACGGTTGGCCAGCATGGCGGTCAGTTTTTCTGCCCAGGCTTTCGTTTCCGGTAAATCGCATACCGGCTGGCTGTAGTGCCCACGGTTATCCGGCGCAACCGGCGTAGTCGCATCAATAATTAACTTGTCGGTAATCCCCGCCGGACTGGAACCCGGATCAAGCTCCAGCACCGACATATTCGGCAATTGCACCAGATCGCCCGCCGGATTGACCTTCGAAGACAGCGCCCACATCACCTGCGGCAGGTTGAACGGATCAACATCCTCATCAACCATAATCACCATTTTCACGTAACCCAGGCCATGCGGCGTCGTCATTGCGCGCAGCCCCACCGCGCGGGCAAAGCCGCCGTAGCGTTTTTTGGTGGAGATAATCGCCAGCAAACCGTGGGTATACATGGCATTCACCGCCTGCACTTCCGGAAATTCGGCTTTCAGCTGTTGATAAAGCGGTACGCAGGTTGCCGGACCCATCAGGTAGTCAATCTCCGTCCACGGCATCCCCAAATATAACGATTCAAAAATCGGTTTGGTGCGATAAGAGACTTTATCGATACGCACGACCGTCATATTACGTCCACCGGAATAGTGCCCGGTAAACTCGCCAAACGGCCCTTCGATTTCACGCTTACGGCTTTCAATGACCCCTTCGAGGATCACTTCTGAACCCCATGGCACGTCAAAGCCGGTGAGCGGCGCGGTAGCGATCGGATACGGACTTTCACGCAGCGCTCCCGCCATTTCGTATTCCGACTGATCGTACTTCAGCGGCGTGGCCCCCATGAGGGTAATGATCGGATCGTTACCCAGCGTGATGGCAATCGGCAGATCTTCACCGCGCTCTTCGGCTTTATGCAGGTGCAGCGCGATATCATGCATCGGTACCGGCTGCAGGCCAAGCTTGCGTTTGCCCTTCACTTCCATACGATAAATGCCGACATTCTGTTTACCGAAGTTGTCCGGATCCAGCGGATCGCGCGACACCACGCAGGCTTTATCAAGATAGAAACCGCCGTCGCCATCGTTCAGGCGAAACAGCGGCAGAATATCAAACAGGTTGATCTCATCACCATCAACACAGTTTTCAGCCCATGCCGGATTGGCGCGACGCTCCGGCGTAACCGGAAATTTATCCCAACGGCGAATAAACTCATCAATCTGTTTTTTCACCGGGGTATTTGGCGGCAGGCCTAAAGAGATGGCGTGATTCTGCCACGAACCAATAGTGTTCATCGCCACGCGGGCATCGGTAAAACCACGAATATTGTCAAACCACAGCGCTGGCGCACCATCACCAATGCGTCCGGTCGCATTGGCTGCCGCAGCCAGATCCGGCTCGGCGTTAACTTCTTCACTGATTTTCAGCAATTGCCCCTGGTCATCCAGCGCTTGTAAAAAGCTGCGCAAATCATCAAATGCCATTATTCATTCTCCTGTGAAAAATTCTGCGCCTGCCGTAAACCCTGCCAGCGACGGGCGTTGGGGTGTTCCAGACCAAACTGATCGAGCACACGCGCAACGATATGCTGCGTAATGTCATCGACCGTTTGCGGGTGGTTGTAATACGCGGGCATCGGCGGGACCATCGCCACGCCCATGCGGGAAAGCGCGAGCATGTTTTCCAGATGAATCGTGCTAAGCGGCATTTCACGCGGTACCAGAACCAGCTTGCGCCCTTCTTTCAGCACCACATCAGCAGCGCGACCCACCAGCCCTTCCGCGTAGCCTGCACGAATACCGGCCAGGGTTTTCATACTGCAGGGGATAATGATCATGCCGTCAGTGCGAAACGATCCAGAGGAGATGGTCGCCGCCTGATCCGCCGGGTTGTGGCAATAATCGGCCAACGCAGACACATCACGGACGCTGTGCGGCGTTTCCAGTTCAATAGTGGTTTTGGCCCACTTTGACAGCACCAGATGGGTTTCCACTTCGGGCATTTCCCGCAACGCCTGCAATAGCGACACGCCAAGCGGTGCGCCGGTTGCCCCGGTCATTCCGACAATTAATCTCATTTAGTTTCTCAATTTTTGTTCGTGTACGAACATTTTGATTAAAATACTCTCACATAACATTTCGGGCAAGGCCATCGCGCACAGATCGCTAAAGCCGCAATTGTTAAAAAAAGATGCGTAACCCGCTATGATAGAGACTGACAGGAATTCCGGAGCGCTCATGCCGTTACGAAATAAAGCATTTCACCTTTTACGTCAGCTCTTCCAGCAGCATACGTCCCGCTGGCAACATGAATTACCGGACCTGACCAAACCGCAGTATGCAGTGATGCGTGCCATTGCCGAGCATCCCGGCATTGAGCAGGTCGCCCTGACCGAAGCCGCAGTCTGTACCAAGGCAACGCTTGCGGAAATGCTGAGCCGGATGGAAAAACGGGAGCTGGTCAGACGCGAACACGACCCGGCAGACAAGCGTCGGCGGTTTGTTTATTTGACCGCGCAAGGAGAAGCATTACTGGCCAGCGCAACCCCGTTAGGCGATAGCGTGGATGATGAGTTTCTGGGGCGATTATCTGATGAAGAACGTGAGCAGTTCACACGTCTGGTGCGTAAGATGATGAACTAATCTACCGGATGGCGACATAAATGTCTTATCCGGCCTACAAAGTCCTGCTCCCCGTAGGCCTGATAAACGCAGTGCCATCAGGCAACAAACATAGAAAAAGGCCAGTCTCAATGAGACTGGCCTTTCTTGATATAACTTGTGCTTACTCGCGGAAAAGCGCTTCGATATTCAGTCCCTGAGTCTGCAGAATTTCACGCAGACGACGCAGACCTTCAACCTGAATCTGGCGAACACGTTCACGGGTGAGACCAATTTCACGGCCCACATCTTCCAGTGTCGCAGCTTCGTACCCCAGCAGACCAAAACGACGTGCCAGCACTTCACGCTGTTTGGCGTTCAGTTCGAACAGCCATTTGACGATGCTCTGTTTCATATCATCGTCTTGCGTGGTGTCTTCCGGGCCGTTTTCCTTTTCATCGGCCAGAATATCCAGCAACGCTTTTTCGGAATCGCCACCCAGCGGGGTGTCTACCGAGGTAATACGCTCGTTGAGTCGGAGCATACGGCTGACGTCATCAACCGGTTTATCCAGTTGTTCAGCAATCTCTTCTGCGCTCGGTTCGTGGTCCAGTTTATGCGACAACTCACGCGCGGTACGCAGATAGACGTTCAGCTCTTTTACAATGTGAATTGGCAGTCGGATCGTACGGGTTTGGTTCATAATCGCCCGTTCGATCGTCTGGCGGATCCACCAGGTTGCGTATGTTGAGAAGCGGAACCCGCGTTCCGGGTCAAACTTCTCGACTGCACGGATCAGTCCCAGATTGCCCTCTTCAATCAGGTCCAGCAATGCCAGACCACGATTGCCATAACGACGAGCAATTTTCACCACCAGACGCAGGTTACTTTCAATCATGCGACGGCGGGATGCGACATCCCCACGCAGTGCGCGACGCGCAAAATAAACTTCTTCTTCGGCTGTTAACAGTGGTGAATAACCAATCTCACCAAGGTAAAGCTGAGTCGCGTCCAACACACGCTGTGTGGCCCCCTGCGATAACAGCTCTTCTTCAGCCAGGTCGTTATCACTGGGTTCCTCTTCACTCAAGGCTTTTTCATCAAAAGCCTCTACTCCGTTCTCATCAAATTCCGCATCTTCATTTAAATCATGAACTTTCAGCGTATTCTGACTCATAAAGGTGGCTCCTACCCGTGATCCCTAACGGAACTAGCACGTGAAAGCCTGGTTCCGCCGAATTATCGCTGCGGTAAATAGCGCAGCGGGTTTACGGATTTCCCCTTGTAACGAATTTCAAAATGCAAGCGTGTTGAACTGGTTCCGGTGCTACCCATGGTAGCTATTTTCTGCCCCGCCTTGATTTCTTGTTGTTCCCGGACCAGCATTGTATCGTTATGGGCGTAGGCACTCAGGTAATCATCGTTATGTTTGATGATAATAAGATTACCGTAACCGCGCAGTGCGTTACCGGCATATACGACGCGTCCATCTGCGGTCGCGACAATAGCCTGTCCTTTACTGCCTGCAATATCGATCCCTTTATTGCCACCTTCAGTAGCCGCAAAGTTTTCGATTACTTTGCCGTCAGTCGGCCAGCGCCAGGTAGAGATTGGCGAGCTGGTTGACGTTGAGCTTGCAGTTGATTCGGTTGCGCTAACTGCTGGAGCCGTTACAGGCGCTGTGACAACGGTCCCAGCAGGCTTGTTGTTCGGCAACATTTTATTAGCACTTTGTTCACCTGAATCCTCAGAATACGTAATTGTTGGTTTCGAAGCAACAGCAACGGTGGAATTTTGTGCAGGGTTGGTCACAACTCCTTGCTGTGCTGCATCCGCCTGGGTAATAGCATTACCACCAGTAATCGGTGTACCCGACGCGTTGCCCACTTGCAGAGTTTGACCGACATTCAGGCCATACGGGGCCGGAACGTTATTGCGTTGTGCGAGATCACGGAAATCGTTCCCGGTAATCCAGGCAATATAGAAAAGGGTATCGCCTTTCTTAACAGTATAGGTACTGCCGCCCGTATAGCTACCTTTCGGAATGTTCCCATACTTACGGTTGTACACAATACGACCGTTTTCCATCTGCACAGGCTGTTCCGCGACAGGCTGGATCTGTGTTGACTGTGTGGTCGGACGCTGCACCGGCTGGATCTGTGGCGTTTGCTGTACTGTCGACGTCGAGCCCATTTTTGGTGGAGGCGTAATCAGCATGCCGGAATTGGTGTTCGTTGATGCACTGCCACCAACCGAGTTGACCGGCGCTGGTGGATTCGAGGTATTTGAACAACCTGCCAGCCATAATGAAACCAGTGACAATGCCGCAATGCGGCGAACGGTAAATTTGTGGCTTCCCGCGCTCATTTATCCCCCAGGAAAATTTGGTTAAAACCAGTGACGTAATCACCGTGCAAGGCATCGGACTGGGCACTGGAAACGTGACCACGATACGCTTACTAATTCCAGAATATCCAGGAAAACTCCAGGTATTCAGAGCCTGTATCTACGCAAGCTCCCCTTTTACTAAGGGAACGAAACGTACGGCCTCCACGGTATCGATAATAAATTCGCCTCCCCGACGACGCACCCGTTTCAGAAACTGGTGCTCGTCGCCCACGGGTAAGACGAGAATACCGCCTTCATCCAACTGCATCATCAATGCGGTTGGGATCTCAGGCGGCGCTGCCGTAACAATGATAGCGTCAAACGGGGCTCGCGCTTGCCAGCCCTGCCATCCATCACCATGACGGGTAGAAACATTATGTAAATCAAGCTGTTTAAGTCGACGACGCGCCTGCCACTGCAAACCTTTAATGCGCTCAACAGAGCATACATGGTGCACCAGGTGTGCCAGAATCGCCGTTTGGTAACCAGAGCCGGTACCAATTTCCAGCACCCGGGACTGCGGCGTTAACTCAAGCAGCTCGGTCATCCGCGCAACCATATAGGGCTGCGAAATAGTCTGCCCCTGACCAATCGGCAGAGCAATATTGTCCCAGGCCTTATGTTCAAACGCCTCATCAATGAATTTTTCACGCGGCACGGCGGCAAGTGCATCGAGAACAAGCTCATCTCTGATGCCCTGCGCACGTAATTGTTCAAGAAGAGTGTGTACGCGTCTGCTTACCATTGCGTGTCGGCTCCCACGCTGTCTAACCAGTCAGAAACAACTTCATGCGCGCCGTAGGCGGTTAAATCGACATGCAGCGGCGTAATGGAAACATAGCCTTCATCGACGGCGGCAAAATCTGTATCCGGTCCGGCGTCGCACTTTTCGCCCGGCGGCCCGATCCAGTACAGCGTATTACCGCGCGGGTCCTGCTGTGGGATCACCTGATCCGCAGGATGGCGGCTACCGCAGCGGGTGACGCGGATACCTTTAATCTGATCCAGCGGTAAATCCGGCACGTTGATATTCAAAATTCGCCCGGTGCGCAGCGGTTCACGACTCAGCGCCCGTAAGATACGGCAGGTTACTGCGGCAGCAGTATCGTAGTGTTTATGCCCATCAAGTGAGACCGCCAACGCAGGAAAGCCCAGGTGACGACCTTCCATCGCCGCCGCAACGGTACCGGAATAGATAACATCATCGCCCAGATTAGGACCTGCGTTAATACCAGACACGACAATGTCCGGACGCGGACGCATTAATGCGTTCACGCCCAGATAGACGCAATCGGTAGGTGTACCCATTTGTACGGCGATATCACCGTTATCATAGGTGAACGTGCGAAGTGAGGATTCCAGCGTCAGCGAGTTAGACGCGCCACTGCGGTTACGATCCGGGGCAACCACCTGTACGTCAGCAAACTCACGCAGCGCTTTCGCCAGCGTTTGTATACCGGGTGCGTGGACCCCATCATCGTTACTCAGCAATATACGCATAATCACCCATTGTGTTAATAAGTTCCCTTACAACACTGGTGGCGAAGCTACCTGCCGGTAGCCAGAAACGTAACTCAACGGTTACGTCATCCCACCAGTTCCAGCTTAATTGTTGTGGATACAGCAACATAGCACGACGCGATGCGTCGACTTTCTCGCGCAATAACAGCGACTGCAGCGCGGTTTCATCAGCAATAGCGGCTTCTTCAAACGCCAGCGCGTCGCGCTGAGTTCCCCACTCACCGCTGCCCGGTAATGCCGCTGTAATCATCAATTCTTTATCATCGACGCGACGCTGTAATTCGGTTTGTTCTTCCTGCGTGGCGACAAACCAACTTCCGCGTCCCGACAATTGTAGCGCATCGCCGTCAACAACTTGATTAAAGTCTGTTTTTTTCAAGCGTTCACTGACTATCTGATTAAACAACGCGCTACGGGCCGCCGACAACCAAAAACTGCGCTTATTGCGATCGCGCACCGGCGCATCGCTTTGCGCCCAACGCAGCGCCCCTTGCAGGTTGCTGCCGCCAATACCAAAACGCTGAGCGCCAAAATAGTTCGGTACGCCGCGCTCGCTAATCGCCTGCAAACGCGCTTCAACGTCCTCTCGCTGGCTCACTTCACGCAGCACCAGCGTAAATTCGTTACCTTTCAACGCCCCTAAACGCAGCTTACGCTTGTGGCGCGCGTACTCCAGCACTTTACAGCCTTCGAGTTCAAATTTGCTTAAATCAGGCATTGCATTGCCCGGCACGCGCGGGCACAGCCACTGTTCCGTGACTGCATGCTTGTCTTTCTGGCCAGCAAAGCTCACTTCACGGGCGTGAATTTTCAGGAACTTCGCCAGCGCGTCAGCCACAAAACGGGTATTACAGCCGTTTTTCAGGATACGCACCAAAATGTGCTCGCCTTCGCCATCCGGTTCGAAGCCTAAATCTTCGACGACGACAAAGTCTTCCGGATTCGCTTTCAGAACGCCATGGCCTTGTGGTTTGCCATGGAGATACGTCAGATCTTCAAACGCAGTCATTTCGTTGCCTTAATGAGTAACGCCACCGCTTCACAGGCAATCCCTTCCCCACGCCCGGTAAAACCGAGTTTTTCCGTGGTGGTCGCTTTCACGTTAACATCATCCATATGGCAGCCGAGATCTTCGGCAATAAACACGCGCATTTGCGGAATGTGCGGCAGCATCTTCGGCGCCTGAGCAATAATCGTCACATCCACATTACCAAGCGTATAGCCTTTGGCCTGAATACGCCGCCAGGCTTCACGCAATAATTCACGACTATCTGCACCTTTAAAGGCCGGGTCGGTGTCCGGGAAGAGTTTACCGATATCCCCCAGCGCAGCCGCGCCCAGCAGAGCATCGGTTAACGCGTGTAACGCCACGTCGCCATCAGAATGCGCCAGCAATCCTTTTTCATACGGGATGCGCACACCACCAATGATAATTGGGCCAACTCCGCCAAAAGCGTGTACGTCGAAACCGTGTCCAATTCGCATTATGCCTTCTCCTGATATACACAACATCCTCCAGGCAGCCTGAAGAATGATGTATCTAGATAGTTCGGGTCAGATAAAATTCCGCCAGCGCCAGGTCTTCCGGGCGGGTGACTTTGATGTTGTCAGCGCGTCCTTCGACCAGCAGCGGATGAAAACCGCAATATTCCAGCGCCGAGGCTTCGTCCGTAATGGTTGCGCCTTCGTTTAGCGCACGGGTCAGACAGTCATGCAACAGCTCGCGAGGGAAAAACTGCGGCGTCAACGCATGCCATAAATCGGTGCGATCGACCGTATGTGCGATGTCTGTTCGGCCCGGCTCCGCGCGTTTCATCGTGTCGCGCACCGGCGCAGCAAGGATCCCGCCGATGCGGCTGGTTTCACTTATTGCCAGCAAACGAGATAAATCTTCCTGATGCAGGCACGGACGCGCGGCATCATGCACCAGTACCCAACTGGCCTCACCTGCGGCTTGCAAACCGGCCAGGACAGAATCGGCACGCTCGTTGCCACCATCCACCACGGTAATTTGCGGGTGCGCTGCGAGTGGAAGTTGGGCAAAGCGACTGTCGCCTGGGCTAATAGCGATGACGACTCGCGTCACCCGGGGATGAGCCAGCAGCGCATCAACCGAGTGTTCGAGAATGGTTTTATTGCCAATAGAGAGGTACTGCTTAGGACACTCTGTTTGCATTCGGCGGCCAAACCCGGCAGCCGGCACCACGGCGCAAACGTCCATTAAAGTGGCTGCCATGTTAAATCCCTGGACGGTTTATCGATTGTTTTGCCCTGCAGTCTGAGCGCGTTTAGACGCGTCAGGCACCAGACGATAAAAGGTTTCGCCTGGCTTAGTCATACTGAGTTCGTTACGCGCGCGCTCTTCGATAGCCTCTTGCCCGCCATTGAGATCGTCAATTTCGGCAAAAAGCTGATCGTTACGCGCTTTCAGTTTCGCGTTTGTAGCTTGCTGCGCCGCAACATCATCGTTGACGCGACTATAGTCATGTATGCCGTTCTTACCGAACCACAGCGAATACTGTAGCCAGACTAATAAAGCCAGCAACAGCAACGTAAGTTTACCCATCCTGCCCCCTGAAAAACGGCATCAACATCCCATAAACTCCGCTGACAACTTTACATCAACGGACGGGAATGCCGCGACAACGCGGGCAAATGTACCACATTTGCTCGTTGTTACGTATACCCCGTGTAAGGAGAACATAATCTCATTGTTGGTTACGGTTTGAATTATGGCCAGACAGTGAACAACAGCGGCGATCGCGTGAAAGGACGTATGCCTAACCCAGTAGCCACAGAAACAGTGCGCCAAACATTGCGCCAACCACCAGCAGGGTACAGGCAATACTCAGCAGCAATCTCCCCTTCAATAGCGAATGCAGGGCAATACCCGCCACAATCGCCACGGGCAACAACGCGAGGAAAAAGGGCCAGGTATAGAGGAAGAAAAACAGTGTGTTAGGGCCATACATCAGACACGGGAATCCCAGCGCCAGCAACCACGCGATAAAACCGACCACGGCTCCTGGGAGTGACCAGGTAGTTTCGTCGTCGGCAGCGAAGGTATCTGACTCTGTAATAGTAATGTTATGGCTGTTACGCATATCTAATCCTGTGACTGTGACTGACCGGGCATGCAAGCTCGGGTGTCTCAGGATCTGATAATATCTTCCTGCCTCAGCAGGTCTAATAATTGAGGAACCAAATTTGTTACCAATTGTTCACCATCAAGATGAATCTCTGGCGATTCAGGCGCTTCGTAAACCGAGTCAATTCCGGTGAAATTACGCAATTCCCCCGCTCGCGCTTTTTTATACAGCCCTTTTGGATCGCGTGCTTCACACGTTGCTAATGGCGTATCGACAAAAACCTCAATAAAACGCCCTTCGCCCACGCGCTCGCGAACCATTTTTCGCTCGGCGCGATGTGGAGAGATAAACGCAGTCAACACCACCAGGCCGGCGTCTACCATTAGATTAGCCACTTCACCAACCCGACGAATATTCTCCTTGCGATCGGCATCGCTAAACCCAAGATCGCTGCACAGACCGTGACGCACGTTATCGCCATCCAGCAGATAGGTGCTCACCCCTAGCTTATGCAGCGCCTCTTCCAGCGCCCCTGCTACCGTGGATTTACCAGAACCTGACAGCCCGGTAAACCACAGCACAACACCACGATGACCGTGGCGTTGTTCCCGCTGTTGCGGTGTAACAGGATGGGCATGCCAGACGACGTTTTCGTCATGCAGCGCCATTATTTTCCTCCCAGCAGATCGCGCGCACCCCAGTGTGGGAAGTGGCGACGCACCAGTGCATTAAGCTCCAGCTCAAACGCGCTGAACTGAGAAGCTGTGGCAAGCTCCTGGACGATTGGCTCACGCACCAGCCCCGCGCCAACGGTAACGTTAGTCAGGCGATCAATGATAATCAGCCCGCCCGTAACCGGATTCTGCTGATAGGTATCCAGCACCAGCGGCTCATCAAAAGTCAGATTAACCAGACCGATACCATTCAGTGGCAGCGCTTCAACGTCACGTTGGGTCAGGTTGTTTATATCGACCTGATACTGCACGCTATCTACGCGTGCGCGGGTCTTCTTGCCTGCGACTTTTATGTCGTAACTCTGCCCGGGCGACAACGGTTGTTCCGCCATCCACACCACATCAACAGCTGCGCTTTGTACTGTCGGCAGCGTTTCACTGGCATCAAGCAGCAGGTCGCCCCGGCTGATATCGATCTCATCTTTCAGCACCAGGGTGATCGCTTCACCCGCATGCGCTTCCTGTAAATCGCCATCAAAGGTTACGATCCGCGCCACGCTCGACTCCACGCCGGACGGCAGCACTTTGACGCGCTGTCCGACCTTCACGCTACCGGAGGCCAGCGTTCCGGCATAACCACGGAAATCCAGATTCGGTCGGTTCACATACTGCACCGGGAAGCGCATCGGCTGAGTATCAACAATGCGCTGGATCTCAACGGTTTCCAGCACTTCCAGCAGCGTCGGACCGCTGTACCACGGCATACTGGCGCTTTGCGAAGCAACGTTATCGCCTTCCAGCGCAGAGAGCGGCACAAACCGGATATCCAGGTTGCCCGGCAGTTGTTCAGCAAAAGTAAGATAGTCTTCGCGAATGCGGTTAAATGTCTCTTCGCTAAAGTCCACCAGATCCATTTTGTTGATCGCCACCACCAGGTGTTTGATCCCAAGCAGCGTGGAGATAAAGCTATGACGACGAGTCTGATCCAGCACGCCTTTACGCGCATCGATCAATAGGATCGCCAGGTCGCAGGTCGACGCACCGGTCGCCATATTACGGGTGTACTGCTCATGCCCGGGAGTGTCCGCAATAATAAATTTACGCTTCTCGGTAGAGAAATAACGGTACGCCACGTCGATGGTGATGCCCTGCTCGCGCTCGGCCTGCAAGCCGTCAACCAATAACGCCAGATCGAGCTTTTCGCCCTGAGTGCCGTGACGTTTACTGTCATTGTGCAGCGATGAAAGCTGGTCTTCATAAATCTGACGCGTGTCGTGCAGCAGGCGGCCAATCAGGGTACTTTTCCCATCATCCACGCTACCGCAGGTTAAAAAACGCAGCAGACTTTTGTGTTGCTGGGCAACCATCCAGGCTTCAACGCCGCCTTCATTAGCAATTTGTTGTGCAAGTGTCGTGTTCATGGCGGCTCCTTAGAAATACCCCTGACGTTTCTTCAGCTCCATGGAGCCCGCCTGGTCGCGGTCAATCACGCGGCCCTGACGTTCACTGGTGGTTGAGACCAGCATCTCTTCGATAATTTCCGGCAGCGTTTGCGCATTCGACTCCACCGCGCCTGTCAGCGGCCAGCAGCCGAGCGTACGGAAACGCACCATGCGTTTTTTAATCACTTCCCCGGGCTGCAGATCGATTCTGTCGTCATCAATCATCATCAGCATGCCGTCGCGTTCCAGCACCGGACGCTCCGCCGCCAGATATAGCGGCACGATGTCGATATTTTCCAGCCAGATGTATTGCCAGATATCCTGTTCAGTCCAGTTAGAGAGCGGGAAGACGCGAATGCTTTCGCCTTTGTTAATCTGCCCGTTGTAGTTATGCCACAGCTCCGGGCGCTGGTTTTTCGGGTCCCAGCGATGAAAACGATCGCGGAAAGAGTAAATGCGCTCTTTGGCACGTGATTTCTCTTCGTCACGACGAGCACCACCAAACGCGGCATCGAAACCGTATTTATTCAGCGCCTGCTTCAGCCCTTCGGTTTTCATAATGTCGGTATGCTTGGCGCTGCCGTGAACGAACGGGTTGATGCCCATCGCCACCCCTTCCGGGTTTTTATGCACCAGCAGTTCACAGCCGTAGGCTTTCGCCGTGCGGTCACGAAACTCGTACATTTCGCTGAATTTCCAGCCGGTATCAACGTGCAGCAATGGGAACGGCAGCGTGCCCGGATAAAACGCTTTACGCGCCAGATGCAGCATTACGCTGGAATCTTTGCCGATGGAATACATCATCACCGGATTAGAAAACTCGGCGGCCACCTCACGAATGATATGGATGCTCTCCGCTTCCAGTTGCCGCAGGTGGGTAAGTCGTTTTTGATCCATAACCGTTCCTATGTAATGCCGTTATTTTGCTAACGATGCTCAGATAACCTGACTATAGGGAGGGCAAGAGGGCGAATGAAATTACGAATTGGAATGAGTAGTTCCTCAAAGGAATAACGATCCGGAAAAGCAAATATCAAAAAGTGCTTAAGCTACCGGAATTCGGGCATTTAGGAGCAAATGAAATTGTTTTACCTCGATCACGGTTTCATACTAGCGGCTAAAAATTTCTGCTTGGTATTTAAGGACTCATCATGTTTCTCGCATCGCGCCACCTTCTTGCAGCCATGGCGCTCGGCGCGTGCTTCATCCTTCCCGCACAGGCAACATCTTCGAAGCCCGGAGATATCGCAAATACCCAGGCTCGATATATCGCAACGTTTTTCCCAGGCCGCGTGACGGGATCTCCGGCTGAAATGTTGTCTGCTGATTATATACGTCAACAATTTCAGCAGATGGGTTATAGCAGCGATATTCGGACGTTTAATAGCCGTTATGTTTATACCGCCAAAGATAACCGTAAAAACTGGCATAACGTAACGGGAAGCACCGTTATTGCTGCACATGAAGGCAAAGCGCCGCAGCAGATTATTATTATGGCGCACCTCGACACCTACGCCGCACAAAGCGACGCCGATTCCGATGCCAATCTGGGTGGATTAACCCTGCAAGGTATCGATGACAACGCCGCAGGTGTTGGCGTAATGCTGGAACTGGCAGAAAAACTCAAAAACGTGCCGACGCAGTACGGTATTCGATTTATCGCCACCAGCGGCGAGGAAGAAGGAAAACTGGGCGCGGAGAACATCCTGAAGCGAATGAGCGCCGCCGAGAAGAAAAACACGCTGCTGGTTATCAACCTCGATAATCTGATCGTCGGCGATAAGCTCTATTTCAATAGCGGTAAGAAAACCCCGGAAGCGGTGCGAAAACTGACGCGCGACCGGGCACTGGCTATCGCGCACAGCCGCGGTATCGTTGCCAGCACCAATCCAGGTCTGAACAAAGGCTATCCGAAAGGCACTGGATGTTGTAACGATGCAGAGGTCTTCGACAACGCGGGGATTGCCGTTCTCTCCGTTGAAGCGACCAACTGGAACCTGGGCAAGAAAGATGGCTATCAGCAGCGCGCCAAAAGCGCCTCATTCCCGGCAGGCAACAGCTGGCACGATGTGCGACTGGATAACCAGCAGCATATCGATAAAGCGTTACCGGGCCGGATAGAGCACCGTAGCCGCGACGTGGTACGCATTATGCTGCCACTGGTAAAAGAACTGGCAAAAGCGGGTAAATCCTGAAGAAGGGATCCGGTAGGATGTAAATCTTACCGGCCCCCTTTCCTGTTACCCTTCGTGCAGTCCGCACTCACGCTTCAATCCGAAGAAACGCGTCTCTTCTTCCGCCATACCCGGCTCCCATTTACGGGTGGTGTGGGTATCACCTACCGACAGATAGCCCTGATCCCACAACGGATGGTATTTCAGGCCATGTTTTTGCAGATATTGATAAACCGTACGGTTATCCCAGTCGATGATCGGCAGAACTTTAAACACGCCGCGCTGGATAGCCAGCACCGGCAAATGCGCACGACTGCCCGATTGCTCTCGACGCAGACCGGCAAACCAGGTCTGCGCGTTCAACTCCTGCAGTGCCCGGTTCATCGGCTCGACTTTGTTGATGTCATTGTATTTTTCAATGCCCTCAACGCCCTGCTCCCAAAGTTTGCCGTAGCGCGCTTCCTGCCAGGCCGCACTTTCCTTCGCCCGGTAGACTTGCAGATTAAGCTTAAGCTTGTCCGTTAACTCATCAATAAACTGATAGGTTTCCGGGAACAGGTAGCCAGTATCGGTGAGGATCACCGGGATATCCGGGCGAATCTGATTTACCAGATGCAGGCTCACTGCCGCCTGGATACCAAAACTTGATGACAGTACATATTCACCAGGCAGGTTTTCCAGCGCCCACGCTACGCGATCCTCGGCGCTCAATTTTTCCAGCTGGGCGTTGGTTTCGGCCAGCGCTAATACGCGATCCACTTTTGGCAGTTCGTTTAGCTTGTTTAGATCGAGTTGGGACATAAGTTCCTCACTGTATGCCTTGCCTGATGGCGCTTCGCTTATCAGGCCTACGCAGGCTGTAGGCCGGATAAGGCATTTATGCCGCCATCCGGCAATTCAGGTTATTCCCAGAAATCACGCGCTGGATCGAGCACCGGGCGAATAATGCCCGCACGCACCGTAAAGTCGCCGAAGCCTTCACCCGCTTCGCGCTCTTTCGCCCAGCGCCCAATCAGTTCATCCAGCGATGCCAGAATTTCCGGCTCGGTGATGTTCTCTTTAAACATCCGGGGAATTCGGGTTCCGATACGGTTGCCCCCTAAATGGAGGTTATAACGCCCGGGAGCTTTACCCACCAGACCAACTTCCGCCAGCATCGCACGGCCACAGCCGTTCGGGCAGCCGGTCACGCGCATCACGATGTGCTCTTCAGGAATGCCGTGTTTTTCCAGAATCGATTCCACTTTGTCAGTGAATGACGGCAGGAAACGTTCGGCTTCCGCCATCGCCAGCGGACAGGTCGGGAACGACACGCAGGCCATGGAGTTTTCGCGCTGCAGCTTCACCGCATTCATCAGACCGTGATCGCGCGCAATCTTTTCGATCTTCGCCTTTTCACTCTCAGGAACACCGGCAATGATCAGGTTCTGGTTCGCGGTAATGCGGAACTCACCTTTGTGGATCTTCGCGATCTCAAGCAGACCGGTTTTCAGCGGTCGGCCCGGATAATCGAGGATACGGCCGTTTTCAATAAACAACGTCAGATGCCATTTATTGTCGATCCCTTTCACCCAGCCGATACGATCGCCGCGACCGGTAAACTCGTACGGACGGATCGGCTCAAACTTGATCCCCGCCCGGCGCTCAACCTCTTCCTTGAAGGTGTCGACGCCGACGCGCTCAAGGGTGTATTTGGTTTTGGCATTTTTACGGTCGGTACGGTTACCCCAGTCGCGCTGAGTCGTCACCACCGCTTCCGCGACCGCCAGCGTATGCTCAAGCGGCAGATAGCCGAATTCGCTTGCTGTGCGGGCGTAGGTTTTCTTGTTGCCGTGCTCAATCGACAAACCGCCGCCGACCAGCAGGTTGAAGCCCACCAGCTTGCCGTTTTCCGCAATCGCCACAAAGTTCATGTCGTTGGCGTGCAGATCGATGTCGTTCTGCGGTGGGATCACGACCGTGGTTTTAAACTTACGCGGCAGATAGGTTTGACCGAGGATCGGCTCTTCGTCGGTAGTCGCGACTTTTTCCTGATCCAGCCAGATCTCTGCATAGGCGCGGGTACGCGGCAGCAGATGTTCGGAGATCTTTTTCGCCCACTCGTAGGCTTCGGCGTGCAGCTCAGATTCATACGGGTTGGAGGTGCACAGCACGTTACGGTTCATGTCGTTGGCTGTCGCCAGCGCGTCCAGGCCGACGGAGTGCAGCATCTGGTGTACTGGCTTAACATTCTTCTTCAGAATGCCGTGAAACTGGAAGGTCTGACGGTTGGTCAGACGAATGCTGCCGTAAATAGTGTTGTCATGGGCGAACTTGTCGATCGCCTGCCACTGCTTGGTGGTGATCACCCCACCCGGCAGACGACAGCGCAGCAGCATCGCGTGACGCGGCTCCAGCTTTTGCTCGGCACGTTCGGCGCGGATATCGCGGTCATCCTGCTGGTACATACCGTGAAAACGGATCAGCAGGAAGTTGTCGCCTTTAAACCCGCCGGTCAGGCCGTCGTTTAAATCTTCGGCAATGGTACCGCGCAGATAGTTGCTTTCCAGCTTCATACGCTCAGCGTCGGACAGTTTGCCTTCGACCACCAATGGTCCTGGATGTTTTTCGCTCATTAGTAGACATCTCGCTGATAACGGCGCTCAATGCGCAGCTCACTTAAAAATTCATCCGCCGCTTCGATATCCATACCACCGAATTCGGCAATCACTTCCAACAACGCCTGCTCAACGTCTTTCGCCATGCGATTGGCGTCGCCGCAGACATAAATGTGCGCACCGTCGTTAATCCAGCGCCACAGTTCCGCGCCCTGTTGGCGCAGTTTATCTTGTACGTAGACTTTTTCTTTTTGATCGCGGGACCAGGCGAGATCGATACGGCTCAGTACGCCCTCTTTGACGTAACGCTGCCATTCCACCTGATACAGGAAATCTTCGGTAAAGTGTGGGTTACCAAAAAACAGCCAGTTTTTGCCTTCGGCTCCGTCAGCCGCACGTTGCTGCATGAATGCACGGAACGGCGCAATCCCCGTACCCGGTCCAATCATAATTACCGGCGTCTGCGGGTTCGCCGGCAGACGGAAGTTGTCGTTGTGTTCAATGAACACACGAACTTCACCTTCTTCTTCCACGCGGTCGGCAAGGAAACTGGAAGCACCACCAGCACGGGCGCGACCTTCTATCTCATAACGCACCACACCCACGGTAACGTGCACTTCGCTTTCCACTTCCGCCTGGGAAGAAGCAATGGAGTACAAACGCGGCGTCAGCGGACGCAGAAGATCAACTAACGCCTGAGCATCCAGTTGCGCCGGAGAGAAGCGCACCATATCGACGATGGGCGTGGTTGCGGCGTAATGCTGCAACTGTGCTTTGTCACCCACTAACGGCAGCAAAGTTTCGCTGCGGGTTAAGGTGGCATAGTTTTCTACGATATTGCCGGTGTTAACCGTCAGCTCGAAATGCCACTGCAACGCTTCAGCAAGCGATAGGGTTTTGCCTTCAACCGTGACCGGCTCATCACCTTTCAGCCACAGCAGTTCAACCAGTTCTTTAACCAGAGCCGGGTCATTCTGATACCAGACGCCCAGCGCATCGCCCGGTTGATAACGCAGGCCGGAATCGCCTAAATCAATCTCAATATGGCGCACGTCTTTTTCAGAGTCGCGGCCGGTAATTTTCTGATTCACCGCAAGCGACGCCGTCAGCGGCGCTTCTTTGGTGTATGGGCTGGTGTGTACTTCATTTACTGCACCGCTTGCGGCAACTTGCACAGACGGTGCCGCAGGCGCACGCGCTTTCAGGACATCAACCAAACGGGCACGCCACTGCGCAGCCGCGGCCTGGTATTCGACATCGGCATCTACACGATCGAGCAGACGTTCACCACCCAGCTCAGCCAGTTTCGCATCGAAGTCTTTTCCTGCCTGGCAGAAAAATTCATAAGAGGTGTCGCCAAGACCAAACACGGCAAAAGCGGTGTTATCAAGCTTCGGCGCTTTTTTCGAGAACAGGAATTTATGCAACGCCACGGCTTCTTCCGCCGGCTCACCTTCCCCTTGCGTTGACGCCACCACGATCAGCAGTTTTTCATTGGCGATTTGTTTGAATTTATAGTCGCCAGCGTTGATGAGAGTGACGTTGAGCTTCGCGGCGATCAGATCATCGCGCAGGGCTTCCGCCACACGGCGCGCATTACCGGTTTGTGAGGCGGAGATAAGCGTAATGCCTGGCATTTCAGCGACAGGCGCAGGCGCCACCGCGTTGCTGCCAGGCTGCTGATTCAGCACGCCCCAAAAATAGCCAGAAACCCACGCAAGCTGTGCGGGAGTGAAATCGGTCGTGGCCGCCTGAAGGCGTGCCAGTTGCTCCGGGTTTAGCGGTAGCAAAGCAGAAGGTGGGGCCTGTGTCGTCATGCGTTGTCATGTTCCAGTAAGCAAAGCGGATTTCAGCAATAAAACCCAAACTGAAGATAAGGTTAACGGCGGGGATAGTAACAACTAAAGAAGGGATGGAAATAACAAATAACCAAATGGACTAACCTGTTTTAGTTATAGTTATTAACTGCAAAACAGATTATATAAGCATTTGATATATAAAAAATTACCAAATATTAACGTCATGAATGAATCGTTCTGATACTCAGCACCCTTTTAAATAATGATAAAATTTCCTCTTTACGGTACCCTACCGCGGTTTTTCGCATTCTTGAGAGTAAATAATGTCCACCACCTTGTTTAAAGATTTCACCTT
Organism: Citrobacter sp. C13; assembly: GCF_014596815.2. Lineage (NCBI taxonomy): Bacteria > Pseudomonadati > Pseudomonadota > Gammaproteobacteria > Enterobacterales > Enterobacteriaceae > Citrobacter > Citrobacter sp. C13. Next base: position 990,137 of record NZ_CP115024.1, on the reverse strand, counting down.
CGAAGCCGCTCACCACCTGCCGCATGTACCGGAAGGGCATAAGTGTGGCCGCCTGCATGGTCACTCATTTATGGTGCGTCTTGAAATTACCGGTGAAGTCGATCCGCATACCGGTTGGATCATGGATTTTGCTGAGTTAAAAGCCGCGTTTAAGCCGACTTACGACAGACTCGATCACTACTATTTGAACGATATTCCTGGCTTAGAAAATCCAACCAGCGAAGTGCTGGCCAAATGGATTTGGGATCAGGTTAAACCTGTGGTCCCTCTGCTGAGTGCTGTAATGGTGAAAGAGACCTGCACAGCGGGCTGCGTTTATCGCGGCGAGTGATTGTAGGCTTGCCGGATGGCAACGCATCTTCTCCGGCCTGCATTGAGCAATAAACTATGGCCGGGTAAGCGAAACGCCCCCGGCACAGTTATCAGGCAATATTCAGATACTTATGGGTTTGCATCGACAGACGCCAGTTTCGCGCAATACAGGTATCAATGCACAAACGCGTTGCATCCTCTTTCTGGCTGATTGGCTGTAAGGCGATGATTCGCGGTTTATCGTCACTCAACGTCGCCAGCAGTTCATCCAGCGCTTCAATATCGCGGACACGGCCAACTGGATGCTTGATTTCATTCGCGCGCTCCAGTGCCTGTGACAGCACATCATAGCCACCGCGCATATTCACCTTCGGCGATACGGTCACCCAGGTATTCGGCGTACAGCGTACTTCGTGCGTGCCGCTGGTCTCAATCTGGCAGCTAAAGCCGTTCTTTTCCAGCAGGTCAGTCAGCGGCATCAGGTCATGAATGCAGGGCTCACCACCAGTGATCACCACGTGACGGGCGGTATAGCCCTGACGCGAAATGACCGCCAGCAGATCTTCGCTGCTCGCAGCGCCCCATTTATCGCTTTCTTTGGTCTTGGCCAGGATGCTGTACAGGGAGACTTCCCGATCCTCAAGCTTATCCCAGGTGTGTTTGGTATCGCACCAGGCACAGCCAACCGGGCATCCCTGTAAACGAATAAAAATGGCGGGGACGCCGGTAAAGTAACCCTCACCTTGCAGGGTCTGGAACATCTCGTTAATCGGGTACTGCATAGCGCTCTCAATATGGGGATAAACGATAATTATCGCAGATCCCCGCCAAAGTATCATGCCCCATCGATGCTTTACGAGGCGATCGCCGCGACAAAGCGTGCCGTTATCTGCTGCGGGCGCGTGATAGCTCCACCAACCACCACGGTATGAGCGCCTAATGCCAGGCATCGTGCAGCACGTTCAGGGGTATCAACGTTCCCTTCCGCCACAACCGGGACGCTGACCGCAGCCAACACATCACGTAAAAAACCGCAGTCGTTTTCCGCCAGCACATGCCCGGCAGTGTCAGCGGTATAACCGTAGAGCGTGGTGCCCACACAGTCAAAACCCAGGCGCTCGGCGGTCGCCGCTTCGTCTACGGTGGCAATATCCGCCATCAGCAGTACGGACGGATAGCGAGCGCGGATTTGCGTGACCAGTTCTTCCAGCGATTGCCCACCGGGGCGCGGGCGCGCTGTCGCATCCAGAGCAATAATTTCCGGCTCAACGGTCATCAGTTCATCGACTTCCTGTAAAGTGGCCGTGATAAACACATCGCTCCCCGGATAATCACGCTTGATAATCCCAATCACCGGCAGGGAGACGCTCTCTTTGATCGCGCGAATGTCCACCACGCTGTTCGCACGAATACCTACCGCACCACCCTGCGCTGCCGCCAGCGCCATACGTGACATAATAAATGGGCTATGCAGGGGCTCATTTTCCAGCGCCTGACAGGAGACAATTAATTTACCTTTCAGGGAATCCAGTACAGTTTTCATTACGATAAGATCTCTTCGACTTCGTTTTTAATGATGGTGACATGCGGGCCATAAATCACCTGAACCCCGTTGCCGCGAATAATTACGCCACGGGCTCCGGTCGCTTTCAGCGCCGCTTCATCGACCTTGCTGCTCTCTTTCACCGTCACGCGCAGGCGTGTGGCGCAACAATCCACCTCTTCCAGATTCTCTTTGCCTCCCAGCCCGGCGATCACTGCCGCTGCTCGCTCACTCTGCGGCAGGCCGGATTCAGTCGGCGCTGCGTTTTCACGACCTGGTGTCAACCAGTTAAAGCGGTTAATCAAATAGCGGAAGGTGAAGTAGTAAAGGAAGAACCACGGGATCCCCACCATGGGGACGTACATCCAGTTGGTTTTAGCTTCCCCCTGTAGCACGCCGAAAAGGAGGAAATCGATAAGCCCACCCGAAAAGGTTTGCCCGATGGTGATATGTAAAATATGCGCCATCATAAACGCCAGACCATCGAAGAAGGCGTGAATGACGTATAACACGGGTGCGACAAACAGGAAGGAGAACTCGATAGGCTCAGTTATACCTGTCAGGAAAGAGGTCAGGGCTGCTGATAACAGCAGACCAGCGACAAGTTTTCTGTTCTCAGGCCTGGCGGTGCGGTACATCGCCAGACATGCGCCAAGCAGGCCAAACATCATGGTGATGAAGCGCCCGGACATAAAACGCGAGGTGCCCGCATAGAACTGCTGCGTATTCGGATCGGCAAGTTGCGCGAAGAAAATACGCTGAGTACCTTCAACTAACTGGCCGTTGACGATTTCACTTCCGCCAAGCGCTGTCGTCCAGAACGGCAAATAAAAGATATGGTGTAAACCCAGTGGGCCAAGCATACGCAGGATGAAGCCATACAACAGCGTCCCCAGATGGCCTGTCGCATCCACCAGACCACCCAGTCCAAAAATGAGTTTCTGGAAATGCGGCCAAACCACCGTCATGACCGCACCCACGACAATCGCGGCAAGGGAGCTAATAATCGGTACAAAGCGCGAACCGCTGAAGAAACCAAGGAACTGAGGTAATGAGACTTTATTGAAACGGCTATGCAGCGCGCAGGTGACAAGCCCAATCACCACCCCACCGAACACACCCGTTTCCAGTGTCTGAATACCCAGCGTCATCCCCTGGCCTACGGTACCGGGATTCTCGTGCGCCAGCGTTCCGTTGAGCGTCAATAAAGCGTTGATGGTGGCGTTCATCACCAGAAATGCCAGCAATGCCGCAAGCCCGGCGGTGCCTTTATCCGTTTTCGCCAGTCCTACTGCGACACCTACCGCAAAAAGCACCGACAGGTTGGCAAACACAATAGAACCTGCGCTGGTCATGATCGTGAAAATTGCCTGTAACCAGTCAACGTCCAAAAATGGATAAGCAGTCAATGTGTTTGGATTCGACAGCGCGCCGCCAATCCCTAACAACAGCCCCGCAGCAGGCAGTACCGCAATCGGCAGCATGAACGATTTGCCGAACCGCTGTGCCTTTTCGAACCATGCGCCCGATGAAGCGCCGCTAAACATTTGCATCATTTTTTCATCTCTCCGATTAATGATGAAAATTTTTATCACATTTAATATAGATAATGAAAATTATCATCAAAATCCAGGAAGCCGATCATACTTTTTTAAAATGACTGGCATCTCTCCCCTGCTTTCCGCCACACTATCAACAGAGAAACGCATTAAGGATTTTGCATGTCAGAAAATGAAAACCTGCTGCTGAGATTGCGCCAGGGCGTTGACGGATATAGCCGAACACAGCAGAAGCTGGGAGAGTTTGTGCTCAGCGATCCGGCAAAAGTTGTCTACCTGACGATTACCGAACTGGCGCGTGAAAGCGACACCAGCGAGGCGAGCGTCACACGTCTGTGCCGCGCACTTGGGTGTAAGGGTTATAACGAATTCAAAATGGCGCTGGCACTCGATCTCCAGCAAGGACAGCCGGTAGAGCACAGCGGGGATGAAATTGACAATGTGGTCAATGAATCCGTACAAGCGTTGCAGGACACAGCAAAATTACTCGACAGGACATTACTGGAATCCGCCGCTTTGGCACTGCATCAGGCCCAGTCGGTACAGATTTATGGCGTAGCGGCCAGCGCTATTCTGGGGGAGTATTTACATTACAAACTCCTGCGCCTCGGCAAACCTGCACAATTGTTCAGTGACATGCATCGTGCAGCCATGAACGCCACAACGCTTAACAAAGACACGCTGGTGGTAGCGATTTCCAGTTCAGGTTCGACGCGCGATCTACTGCATGTCGTTAAACTGGCGCGTAAGCAAGGCGTGCGCGTACTGGCGTTAAGTAATACGCCGCGCAGCCCGTTGGCTTCGCTGAGCGATATTCAACTGGTCGCAGCCAAACCAGAAGGTCCGTTGAGTGCTGGCGCGCTAAACGCCAAGGTGGGAGTGATGCTGTTGGTAGAACTTCTCACCACGTCGCTGATTGCGCTGGATGAAAAGTACAGTGATGTAAGCCAGCAAACCGCCAGCGCAACCCTTCCTCTACTGCTTTAAAGGCATAAAAAAACCCGCCGTAGCGGGTTTTTACGTTAAGAGTTAAAGAACAGGATTACAAATAGAAATGGTGGGGATGCCGGCAAAGCCCCCTCTTCTTGCTAAGCCTGGAACATCTCGTGAATGAATACTGCTAGCGTTCTCAGTATGAAGATAAGCAATAATTCTCACAGATTCTGGGAAAGGGTTTTACGCTGCGAGTGTTTAAAGTAAGATTTCCCGGTTCTCATTTAAATCCCTCGTAACTTGATATAAATTCCCCATACTTTAAAATAATTTTTGTGAAACCGACAAGTTAACTCAATAACAAAAAACAACAACCCGAATATTAAAAAGAGTGCCCGTAACTCACTAAAATCTTCTTGTCCAATTGAAAATATAAAGAATGACATAACAAAAGCCATGATAATATCGCCTCTAATAACACTGGCATCTGTTAATAAATAGGCTTTTTGTATGTTGACTTTTTTTTCATTAGCAAAGCGAATTAGTTTTTGTGCCTTATACTCACTTAAACCCGCAAGCTTAATTCTTTCAGTTAAAGACTTATCATTCTGATCATATGTTTTGAAGAGCATTTCCTTATTCCCTCAACTCGGTCCAGTTAGTACTATTACCTCCAATAAGTTGATAAACAGTGAGTCCACTAGCCGCATCACCGGTTAACTCACTAGCGCCCCCGGCAACTCCCAATGTTCTCCAGTTGCGAATATAATCTTCCTGTATATAGTGGAATAATTTCCATGAATCTGTTCTCAACGTCCGCGTTGAGGCTGAACCGAAAGACAGAATAAGATCTCCCGTTGAAAAAGCAATATCACCATCCTTGTCATCCCCACCCAAAAGCTTTGCAGCCTGGCGGTAGGCATACCTCAAAGGCATTTTTTTGGGATCTTCATGATATAGTAAATAATAACCATTTTCCCATACATTCTCGCTTCCCTGCATCATTAAAGGAACTCCATAATTTTTACATGCAGCACCAAGGCTTGCTTTACACAAACCAAACCCACCGATAACTTGCATTGCCCCACTAACGAATCCAACTTGTTTTAATGATATTGTTAGAATGGAATGTTTTACTCTTTCACGCTTAGCTATTGCATATAATTTAACACTCCCCATTCTTAAATTCATTTGATGTTTAGTTAAAGACATATGATATTCACGTAATCTATCCAATGCCTTGCCGAAATCTAATTTCCCATACCGATATTCATCAAGGTAATGTGATGTAACCCTACGTTCCTCAATCATATATTTTGAACGTATAGCCGGATCATGAATATATTGAAAACTAATATCATAGACAAGTCGGTCAATCTTTTCTTTTTCACGTTGCAAATTCATTAATCCATAACCACTCAAAATAACCTCCTGTTATTTCCCGAGCAATTTATATTGAATCTTAATGCTCCAAATTAAATTTATGACAAAGGGCGTAAAGAAGAGTGAAACAAGAGCTACAGCCATACAGAAGAAAACGTTCACTATAAAGAACTCTATCCCCTCAGAAAACGATGCAAAAATCACAGCCAATAGTAAAGCAGCACTCCAGGCGTAATATGTCCAGGCATAGAGAAAAAATGCCCAACTTAAGCTGATATTTTTCAGTTTTGCCAACTTTATCAGGATAGCAGCATCCTTTTTTTTCATGCCCGCTTTCGCCAGTATGTCTTCCAATTCGTTATTCATTCAATATTTCTATTATTGTTAATGATAAATATAAAAAACACATACAAAATAATCACATCATTAAATTACTCTTAGTAAAATAATAACAAAGTGAGAAAGATCAAATTGTTTATCAAAATTTTCAATTAAGAATAAATTACAGACATAAAAAAACCCGCCGCAGCGGGTTTTTACGTTAAGAGTTAAAGAACAGGATTACGCCTGACCTTTGATCTCTTTACGACCGTTGTACGGTGCTTGTTCACCCAGAGCTTCTTCGATACGAATCAGCTGGTTGTACTTAGCAACGCGGTCAGAACGGCTCATAGAACCAGTTTTGATCTGGCCTGCAGCGGTACCAACAGCCAGGTCAGCGATGGTAGCGTCTTCAGTTTCGCCAGAACGGTGAGAGATGACAGCGGTGTAGCCAGCGTCTTTCGCCATTTTGATCGCAGCCAGAGTTTCGGTCAGAGAACCGATCTGGTTGAATTTGATCAGGATGGAGTTAACGATGCCTTTTTCGATGCCTTCTTTCAGGATCTTGGTGTTAGTTACGAACAGATCGTCACCAACCAGCTGGATTTTGTCGCCCAGTACTTTAGTCTGGTATGCGAAACCGTCCCAGTCAGACTCGTCCAGACCATCTTCGATGGACACGATCGGGTACTGTTTGGTCAGTTCTTCCAGGAAGTGAGTGAATTCTTCGGAGGTGAATGCTTTGTTGCCTTCGCCAGCCAGAACGTATTTACCGTCTTTGTAGAATTCAGAAGCTGCACAGTCCATCGCCAGGGTGATGTCTTTGCCCAGCTCGTAGCCAGCTGCTTTAACCGCTTCAGCGATTACAGCCAGAGCTTCAGCGTTGGAACCCAGGTTCGGCGCGTAGCCACCTTCGTCACCAACTGCAGTGTTCATACCTTTAGCTTTCAGAACTTTAGCCAGGTTGTGGAACACTTCAGAACCCATACGAACGGCTTCTTTCAGAGTCTTAGCGCCAACCGGCTGAATCATGAATTCCTGGATGTCGACGTTGTTGTCAGCGTGCTCACCACCGTTGATGATGTTCATCATCGGAACCGGCATGGAGTATTTACCCGGAGTACCGTTCAGTTCAGCGATGTGTGCATACAGCGGCAGGCCTTTTGCAGCTGCTGCTGCTTTGGCGTTCGCCAGGGACACAGCCAGGATGGCGTTTGCACCGAAGTTGGATTTGTTTTCAGTACCGTCCAGATCGATCATGATCTTGTCGATGCCAGCCTGATCTTTAGCATCTTTACCCAGCAGAGCCTGAGCAATTGGGCCGTTAACAGCTGCAACAGCTTTCAGTACGCCTTTACCCATGAAACGGGATTTGTCGCCATCGCGCAGTTCCAGTGCTTCGCGGGAACCAGTAGAAGCACCTGACGGAGCTGCTGCCATACCAACGAAACCACCTTCCAGGTGTACTTCGGCTTCAACAGTCGGGTTACCACGGGAGTCGATGATTTCACGACCGATGATTTTAACGATTTTGGACATTAGATTTTCCTCAGTACAAGTTAAACTAAAACTCCAGACAAACAATGCACCCTAATGGGTGCATTGCCGTTCTAACTTATTTACTTCTTACTTCGCCTGACGCTTCTGATGTTCACTGGCGGCTTTCACAAAGCCGGCAAACAGCGGGTGCCCATCACGTGGCGTGGAAGTAAATTCCGGGTGGAACTGACAGGCCACGAACCACGGATGATTCGGTACCTCAATGATCTCGACCAACTGATCATCACCGGAACGGCCTGCAATACGCAGACCCGCAGCTTCAATCTGTTTCAACAGCATATTGTTGACTTCATAACGGTGGCGATGGCGTTCAACAATTGTCGGCGCGCCGTACAGTTGACGAACCAGGCTATCGTCGCTCAACTGACACTGCTGCGCGCCAAGGCGCATTGTGCCGCCCAGATCGCTCTTCTCTGTACGGACTTCGACGTTGCCGTCTTCATCGCGCCATTCGGTAATCAGGGCCACCACCGGGTACTTACAGTCTGGCACAAATTCCGTGGAGTTGGCGTTGTCCATACCCACTACGTTACGTGCAAACTCAATCAACGCAACCTGCATACCCAGGCAAATGCCCAGATAAGGAATATTGTTCTCACGCGCAAAACGCGCCGTCGCGATTTTACCTTCAACACCGCGGTAGCCGAAGCCGCCAGGGATCAGGATTGCATCAAGACCTTTCAGGATCTCAACGCCACGCGTTTCGACATCTTGCGAATCGATCAGCTTGATGTTGACGGTGACACGATTCTTCAGACCACCGTGCTTCAGCGCTTCGATAACTGACTTATAGGCATCCGGCAGTTCAATGTACTTGCCGACCATACCGATAGTCACTTCGCCTGCCGGATTCGCTTCTTCGTAGATAACCTGTTCCCATTCTGACAGATTAGCTTCCGGACAGTTCAAGCTGAATCGTTTACAAATATAATCGTCAAGGCCCTGAGATTTCAACAGGCCCGGGATTTTATAGATGGAATCGACATCTTTCAGAGAAATCACCGCTTTTTCCGGAACGTTACAGAACAATGCAATTTTTGCACGTTCATTAGCCGGAACTGCGCGATCGGAGCGGCAAATCAGGATATCTGGCTGAATACCGATAGAAAGCAGCTCTTTTACAGAGTGCTGAGTCGGTTTAGTTTTGACTTCACCTGCCGCCGCCATGTACGGAACCAGCGTCAGATGCATAAACAGCGTGTGCTCACGGCCAATTTCTACGGCCATCTGGCGAATCGCTTCAAGGAACGGCAGAGATTCGATATCCCCAACGGTTCCGCCGATTTCGACCAGAACAACATCATGACCTTCACCGCCTTCCAGAACGCGCTCTTTAATGGCATTCGTGATGTGCGGGATAACCTGAACTGTTGCGCCTAGGTAGTCGCCACGGCGTTCTTTACGCAGAACGTCGGAGTAGATACGACCCGTAGTGAAGTTGTTGCGGCGGCTCATTTTGGTACGAATGAAACGCTCATAGTGACCCAGGTCCAGGTCGGTTTCAGCGCCGTCTTCGGTAACGAACACTTCCCCGTGTTGGATTGGGCTCATAGTACCTGGATCGACGTTGATGTACGGATCCAGTTTCATCATGGTTACATTGAGGCCACGGGCTTCAAGAATGGCTGCCAGGGAGGCTGCGGCAATGCCTTTTCCCAGAGAGGATACGACCCCGCCGGTCACAAAAATATAGTTCGTTGTCATGCTGGACCTGAGAAGTTAGGGTGAAACGATGGAATTACCAAGACGGGAAAGTAGTATACCCGAACATGACGAGCGCCACAAACTTTCATTATTCCTCCTCTTCACCAGGCTCACATTAACATCGGGAGTGAGAAAATAGCCCCTTTGGGGTAAATGTTTTTGACGTAAATCAAGCGCTTGTTATTTAAAAAATCACACAAATCGCCCTTGACCGACGAAATCCCTTAGAGATCAATTTCCTGCCGTTTTACCTGTTGCCAGACTTCTTCCATAGTTTCCAGATCAACACCAGTCATTTCCAGACCGCGCGAAGCCACAATTCGCTCAACTTCACGAAAACGCCGCTCAAACTTCTCGTTCGCTTTCTGCAATGCGGTCTCTGCTTTAGTGCCTAAATGCCGGGCCATATTGACCGTAGCAAACAGCAGATCGCCCATTTCCTCCTCCAGTTTAGCCTGGTCGACAACAGCCTGCTTAGCCTCAAACATGACTTCGTCGATCTCTTCGTAAACCTTGTCAACAACCGGTCCTAATGTTTTCCAGTCGAAGCCAACATTTGAGCAGCGTTTCTGGATTTTTTGGGCGCGCATTAATGCCGGTAAACTGCGGGGAATATCGTCGAGTGCGGAATGCTGTGCCTTCTGGGCGCGTTCTTCACTTTTGATTTTTTCCCAGCGGGTCAAAACCTCAGTACTGTTACTGGCAGAAACATCAGCAAAAACATGTGGATGACGGCGTTCAAGCTTATCGCTTATCGCAGCACAAATATCATCAAAGTTGAAGCGTCCTTCTTCCTGCGCCATCTGGGCGTAAAACACCACCTGGAACAGCAGGTCGCCCAGCTCTCCGCGCAGGTCGTCAAAGTCTTCACGCGCAATCGCGTCCAGCACTTCATAGGTTTCTTCGAGGGTGTAAGGGGCAATAGTGGAGAATGTCTGCTCTTTGTCCCACGGACAGCCGTTTTCCGGGTCGCGCAGGCGCTGCATAATACCGAGCAGTCGGTCGATTTGATTCATTGGAATGTCCTGAAATTTCAATATAGTAGACCGGATAACGCGACAACCGACATCCGGCAACATAGCAATGCCTGATGGCAACGCTAACGCGTCTTATCAGGCCTACAAGGTTATCCGGCCTACAAAATCATTAATTACCGTGCAAGCGACGTGCGTCGATCACATCCGGTACCTGGTTCAGCTTGCCGAGCACGCGCCCGAGCACCTGCAGGTTATAAATTTCGATGGTCATATCGATGGTGGCCAGCTGTTGTTTGGTATCACTTCGGCTGGCAACTCCCAGCACGTTCACCTTCTCGTTGGCGAGGATCGTGGTGATATCACGTAACAAGCCGCTGCGATCGTTGGCCTGGACGCGAACCACCAGCGAATACCCTGCCGAGTAGCTTTCGCCCCAGACCGCATCAACAATACGTTCCGGCGCATGGGAGCGCAGCTCAGCCAGCTGTTCACAATCCGCCCGGTGCACGGAAATACCGCGTCCCTGGGTAATAAACCCGACAATCTCATCGCCTGGAATAGGCTGGCAGCAGCGGGCGATGTGGTGCATCAGGTTACCTACCCCTTCCACCACCACACGACCGTCGTCTTTACGACGACTCTGCGGTGCCTGCGTTTTCTGCTGAAGCTGTTTCAGCGCGGCGGCATCCTGTTCGGCAGCACTTGGCTTATTAAACTGCGCCTGCAGGAAGTTCACCATCTGGTTGAGGCGGATGTCTCCTCCGCCAATCGCCGCCAGCAGTTCATCCAGTTCATTGAAGCTGTAGCGCGGTAGCAGGTGTTTTTCCGCCTCTTTCAGGCTGATGCCTAAATGCGCCAGCTCATCGTCGAGGATCTGGCGACCTGCAAGGATGTTCTTATCACGGTCCTGTTTACGGAACCAGGCGTGGATCTTCGAACGCCCACGACTGGTGGTTACGTAGCCAAGGTTAGGGTTCAACCAGTCGCGGCTTGGGTTTGGCTGTTTCTGGGTGATAATTTCAATTTGATCGCCCATCTGCAGCTGGTAGGTAAACGGTACAATGCGCCCACCAATTTTCGCGCCAATGCATCGATGCCCCACATCGCTATGAATGTGGTAAGCAAAATCGAGCGGCGTGGAGCCCGCAGGTAAGTCTACAACGTCGCCTTTTGGCGTAAAGACGTACACGCGGTCATCAAAGACCTGGCTACGGACTTCATCCAGCATTTCACCGGAATCCGCCATCTCTTCCTGCCAGGCAATCAGCTTACGCAGCCACGCAATGCGATCTTCATGACCAGAACGCGCCGCGCCTGAAGCGGTACCCTCTTTGTACTTCCAGTGCGCCGCGACGCCCAGTTCGGCATCTTCGTGCATCTGTTTGGTACGGATCTGAATTTCGATGGTTTTCCCGCCCGGCCCCAGCACAACCGTATGGATTGACTGGTAGCCATTGGGTTTCGGATTAGCAACGTAATCATCGAACTCATCCGGCAGATGGCGATAGTGAGTATGTACTATCCCGAGTGCGGCATAGCAGTCCTGTAAACGCTCTGCCACGATACGCACTGCGCGTACATCGAACAGTTCATCGAAGGCTAACTGCTTTTTCTGCATTTTGCGCCAGATGCTGTAGATATGCTTCGGACGTCCGTACACTTCAGCTTTGACGCCTTCCGTTTTCATCTCTGAGCGCAAATGACCGACGAACTCATCAATGTAATGTTCCCTGTCGATACGTCGTTCATGCAGCAGCTTGGCTATGCGTTTGTATTCAGCCGGGTGCAGATAACGGAAGCAATAATCTTCCAGCTCCCATTTTAATTGCCCGATTCCCAAACGGTTGGCCAGCGGCGCATAAATATTGGTGCACTCTTTTGCCGCCAGAACGCGTTCATCTTCCGGCGCGTCTTTCACTTCACGCAGATGGGCAATCCGCTCTGCCAGCTTGATGACCACACAGCGGAAGTCATCTACCATTGCCAGCAGCATGCGGCGGACGTTATCGACCTGCTCGGAAGAAACTGAATCGGTATGCGTGGCTTTAAGCTGGCGTATCGCCGCCATATCACGCACACCGTGGATAAGATGAACAATAGATTTGCCCACGCTCTCGCGCAGGATGTCTTCACTGACCACGTTGGCATCAGCCAGAGGGAACAGCATTGCTGCACGCAGCGTGTCGATATCCATGCTCAACATAGAGAGAATTTCTACCATCTCCACGCCACGCCACAGCAGCAGATCCGCATCCGGATGCCCCTGTGTCTGCTGGAGGCAGTACGCCCAGGTTTCGGCTAAGCGTTCACACGACTGCTGGCTGGAGATCCCCAGACTCGCGATCCATTTCTTTGGATCAAACTCACCAGCTTTATTTATATGTGCACTTCTTACCGCAACCATTGTCCTCTCCTTAAGGGGCCAGGCCTGTCGAAGTCGACAAGCCCTACCCATTGTCTTTCATGCTGCATTACAACCCGAAATCCAATGGGTACAAAATTCATTACAAACGCTCAAACAGGACCATTGATTCCAGGTGTCCAGTGTGCGGAAACATATCGAGCATCGCCAGTCGCCGTATGGCGTATCCAGCGTTGAGCAAAGCATCGCTGTCACGAGCCAGCGTTGCTGGGTTACAGGATACATAAACAACGCGTATAGGTTCTAATTTTATAATATGTTGCATCACACCTGCAGCCCCCGCACGCGCAGGATCGAGCAATACTTTGTCGAATCCGTTTTTCGCCCACGGCTGTCGGGTAACATCTTCCTCAAGGTTTTCATGAAAGAATGTCACATTGTGTAATCCGTTATTCAGCGCGTTTTCTCGGCCTTTTTCCACCAACGCAGGAACACCTTCCACACCAACCACGCTTGCTGCCCGAGTTGCCAGCGGTAGGGTAAAATTGCCCATGCCACAGAACAGATCGAGTACACGATCTTCAGGTTGTACATCGAGCCATTCCAGCGCACGGGCGACCATTTGTTGGTTTACCCCTTCATTGACCTGAATAAAATCGCGCGGGCTGAAGGTTAACCGTAGTCCATTTGAGTCATACCAGGGCGATTCTTCTGATATTGATTCCAGTATCTCGCTTTGCGGGGCCAGAAACAAAGACAGCCCCTGAGAATGCGAAAAGCATTCCAGTTTTTCTTTATCCGCAGCACTCAATGGCGCCGTGTGGCGCAAAATCATCAGGGTTCCGCTTCCCGCCTGTACCAGCTCAACATGGCCTAGATGGCGTAACCCTTGCAGACTTTCCAGACACGCTCTGAGATGGGGCAATAACGCCTCAAGCTGGGGCACCAAAATAGGGCATTGTTTGACATCGATAATGTCGCTGGAACCGGATTTGCGAAACCCCATCTGCAATTTTTGTTCTTTTGGCCGATAGTTCAGGCTCAAACGTGCGCGACGACGATAGCCCCACGGGGCATCAGCTATAACATCCGACACCTCACATTTCATTAAACGCGACAACGCCGCGCTTTTGCTACGCTGCTGCAATGAGATGCTGGCATGCTGCTGCTGGCAACCGCCGCACACGCCAAAATGCGGGCAACGTGGCACTTCACGCTGTGGGCTGTCGTTTAAACGTCGTTTTACTTGCGCGCGGGCAAACTGTTTTTTATCTTCGGTAATCACCACCTCGGCGCTTTCCTGGGGTAGCAATTCCGGTATAAACAACGCCTTTCCGTTATGGCGAGCGACGCCCTGACCAAAAGGATCGAGGTCATTGACGGTAACGGTTATGATCTGACGCGTCGTCACGCGTCGTTTTGCAGAGTAGAATTGCGCCATCGACGAGATATTTCTCTATTTAACAGTGTGACCCTAATTGTCCCATAACGGAACTCCATGACCAACTACAGCCTGCGCGCACGCATGATGATTCTGATCCTGGCCCCGACCGTCCTGATAGGTTTGTTGCTCAGTATCTTTTTTGTTGTGCATCGCTATAACGACTTGCAGCGTCAACTGGAAGATGCTGGTGCCAGCATCATTGAACCACTCGCGGTCTCCAGCGAATATGGCATGAACCTGCAAAACAGGGAATCCATCGGCCAGCTTATCAGCGTGCTGCATCGTCGCCATTCCGATATCGTGCGGGCAATTTCTGTTTATGACGAAAATAACCGACTTTTCGTCACCTCTAATTTTCATCTCGATCCGTCTGAAATGCAGTTGGCGACCGGTTCACCGTTTCCCCGTAAGCTGAGCGTCACCCGGCACGGGGATATCATGATCCTGCGAACCCCTATTATATCGGAAAGCTATTCACCGGATGAATCCGCCGTAAGCGACGCCAAAAACACCAAAAATATGCTGGGGTATGTGGCGCTTGAGCTGGACCTTAAGTCCGTACGATTGCAGCAGTACAAAGAGATCTTTATCTCCAGCGTAATGATGCTGTTTTGTATTGGTATCGCGTTAATTTTCGGCTGGCGTCTTATGCGCGACGTGACCGGCCCGATTCGCAATATGGTGAATACCGTTGACCGAATACGTAGAGGACAGCTCGACAGCCGCGTGGAAGGTTTCATGCTGGGCGAGCTGGATATGCTTAAAAATGGCATCAACTCGATGGCGATGTCTCTCGCGGCTTACCATGAAGAGATGCAGCACAACATCGATCAGGCCACCTCTGACCTGCGCGAAACGCTAGAGCAGATGGAAATTCAGAACGTCGAGCTGGATCTGGCGAAGAAACGCGCCCAGGAAGCGGCACGTATTAAGTCTGAGTTTCTGGCAAACATGTCCCACGAGCTGCGAACACCGCTGAATGGCGTGATTGGCTTCACCCGTCTGACGCTAAAAACCGAACTCAACACCACACAGCGCGATCACCTGAATACCATTGAACGCTCAGCTAACAATCTGCTGGCCATCATCAATGATGTACTCGACTTCTCCAAACTTGAGGCGGGCAAGCTGATTCTGGAAAGCATTCCGTTCCCGCTGCGCAGCACGCTGGATGATGTCGTCACACTGTTAGCACATTCATCCCATGATAAAGGGCTTGAGCTGACGCTGAATATTAAGAATGACGTACCGGACAACGTCATCGGTGACCCGTTGCGTTTACAGCAGGTGATCACCAATCTGGTCGGCAATGCCATCAAATTTACCGAAGGCGGCAACATCGACATCCTGGTCGAGAAGCGAGCCCTTAGTAACACGAAAGTGCAAATTGAAGTACAAATCCGCGATACCGGGATCGGTATTCCTGAGCGCGATCAATCCCGTCTGTTCCAGGCCTTCCGCCAGGCGGATGCCAGTATTTCCCGGCGTCATGGCGGAACCGGGCTAGGCCTGGTCATTACGCAAAAACTGGTCAACGAAATGGGTGGGGATATCTCCTTTCACAGCCAGCCGAACCGGGGCTCCACGTTCTGGTTCCATATCAGCCTCGATCTTAACCCTAATGTTCTCGTTGACCGCTCAACCACGCTCTGCCTGGCCGGTAAACGACTGGCCTACGTCGAACCTAACGCCACCGCCGCACAATGCACGTTAGATATATTGAGTGAAACACCGCTGGAGGTGATTTACAGCCCTTCATTCTCCGGGCTGCCGAAGGATCACTACGATATTCTGCTGCTCGGCATTCCGGTCACTTTACGCGAACCGCTCACCATGCAGCATGAGCGGCTGGCAAGCGCAGCGGCGATGACCGACTTTTTGTTACTGGCCCTCCCTTGCCATGCGCAGATTAACGCCGAGAAGTTAAAACAGGGCGGCGCGGCGGCGTGTCTGTTGAAACCTCTCACCTCAACCCGCTTACTGCCTGCGCTGACAGAGTATTGTCAGCTGAACCACAGCGCGGATCCGCTGCTGTTAGACGAGAGCAAAATCGCGATGACCGTCATGGCGGTAGACGACAACCCGGCGAACCTCAAGCTGATTGGCGCATTGCTGGAAGATAAGGTACAGCACGTCGTGCTCTGCGACAGCGGGCATCAGGCGGTGGATCGCGCCAGACAAATGCAATTTGATCTGATCCTGATGGATATTCAGATGCCTGATATGGACGGCATTCGCGCTTGTGAACTTATCCACCAGCTTCCTCATCAACAGCAGACACCTGTCATTGCGGTCACCGCACACGCCATGGCCGGGCAGAAAGAGAAGCTGCTCAGCGCCGGGATGAACGATTACCTGGCGAAGCCTATCGAGGAAGATAAGCTACATAATTTGCTGTTACGTTACAAACCGGGTGCAAGCACATCGCTGCGGGCACTCACCGCAGAACCTCTTGAGCCAGTCGTCAATCCGAACACGACACTCGACTGGCAACTGGCATTAAGGCAAGCCGCGGGTAAGAACGATTTGGCGCGGGATATGCTGCAAATGCTGATCGATTTTCTGCCTGAGGTGCGTAACAAAATCGAAGAGCAACTGGTCGGAGAGAACCCCGAAGGGCTAGTGGATATGATTCACAAGCTGCACGGCAGTTGCGGTTATAGTGGTGTCCCACGCATGAAAAACCTGTGTCAGCTCATTGAACAACAGCTACGCAGTGGAACCAAAGAAGAAGAGCTGGAACCTGAGTTTTTAGAGCTTCTGGATGAGATGGACAACGTTGCACGCGAAGCGAAGAAGTTGTTAGGGTAATATTCGCCGGATGCGGCGTAAACGCCTTATCCGGCCTACAGGTTTCACTGTTTACCGTAGAGCCGATAAGCGTCGTGCATCGGTCAGTAAACGCCTTCTCCGGCCTACAGGTTTCGCTGTTTACCGTAGGCCCGATAAGCGTCGCGCATCGGGCACATCGCCGCATGCGGCTAACAACTCAGCGCAATTGCTGCCCTGCTTTAAGCGTTGCAGCCACGTTTCGCGCCGTCATTCGTACGTTGTCGCTCGCGTTCTTTAGCGCCTCATCCAGGGTACAAATGGTATAGATGACGCTGAAAACCGCATCCAGCCCATGCTCATGGACCACACCGACATCGGCCGTCAGGCTACCTGCGATACCGATAACCGGCTTGTTGTAACGCTTTGCGACCTTCGCTACGCCAACCGGAACCTTACCGTGAATAGTCTGACTATCAATGCGCCCTTCACCCGTGACCACTAAATCCGCATCCGCAACGCAGGCATCAAGGTGTAACGCATCGGTCACTATCTCAATACCGCAGCGTAACTGTGCGCCGCAAAACGCATACAGCGCCGCCCCCATACCACCAGCCGCACCACCACCGGCCAGATCCAGCACGTTGACGTCCAGATCGCGGGCAATGAGTTGCGCATAGTGCGTGAGCGCCCGATCCAGGCGGGTAATCATCTCCGGCGTCGCCCCTTTTTGCGGACCAAAAACCGCAGATGCGCCCTTTTTTCCAGTCAACGGGTTGGTCACATCGCAAGCAACTTCAATACGGCACCCGGCAAGACGGCTGTCTAACTGAGAAATATCAATCCGGGACAGAGATTCCAGACCGATTCCGCCTTGCGCAATTTCGTTATTTTGCGCATCCAGCAGTTTTGCTCCCAGCGCTTGCACCATCCCGGCACCGCCATCATTGGTGGCGCTACCGCCAATCCCAATGATGATATGTTCAACGCCAGCGTCCAGCGCATGACGGATTAACTCCCCGGTTCCCCAGGATGTCGTTTTCAGCGGATCGCGTAACCCCACAGGAACCTGTTCCAGTCCGCTGGCGGCCGCCATTTCGATAAACGCCGAGCGCTCATCACCAGATAAACCATAAAATGCCTGAATTGTGTTGCCCAAAGGGCCGGTAACATCAACATGCACAAGGTGACCTTGCGTTGCGGCAACCATCGCTTCGACCGTTCCTTCACCGCCATCTGCAACCGGAATCTTCACGTAATCCGCATCGGGCCAGATCTCACGAAACCCCTGCTCTATAGCCGTTGCCACCTCAAGCGCACTCAAACTTTCCTTATAGGAATCTGGTGCGATTACTATTTTCATAAAGCATCCTTACGCATGTTGACTATGTTAAGCATACACCAGGAGCAAAACCGCTCACTCTATAGGAGCGGTCCTGGATCACTTAGCGAACCATGCACGGACGCTTATTATCAAACGTCCAGTTCTGGATAAGATACTGCATACCCATCGCATCATCACGCGCACCCAGTCCATGTTGCTGGTACAGTTCATGCGCTTTCATGACCTGATCCATATCCAGCTCCACGCCCAGACCCGGTTTTGCCGGAACCTGCACCATGCCGCCTTTGATTTCAAACGGCTCTTTGGTCAAGCGCTGATTGCCTTCCTGCCAGATCCAGTGGGTATCGATAGCGGTTATTTTACCCGGAGCCGCCGCCGCAACATGCGTAAACATCGCCAGCGAAATATCAAAGTGGTTGTTAGAGTGCGATCCCCAGGTCAGCCCGAACTCATGGCACATCTGCGCCACACGGACAGAACCCTGCATGGTCCAGAAGTGCGGGTCCGCCAGTGGGATATCAACAGACTGCAACGACAGCGTATGCCCCATCTGACGCCAGTCGGTGGCGATCATGTTGGTGGCGGTCGGCAGACCGGTGGCGCGACGGAATTCCGCCATCACTTCACGACCTGAGAAGCCCTGCTCGGCACCGCACGGATCTTCCGCATAGGCCAGAGAACCCTTCAGATATTTGCCGATCTTAATCGCTTCATTTAGCGACCACGCGCCGTTCGGATCCAGCGTGACGCGGGCCTGCGGGAAGCGCTTCGCCAGCGCAACGATAGATTCTGCTTCCTCTTCCCCGGCCAGCACGCCGCCTTTCAGTTTAAAATCATTAAAACCATACTTCTCATATGCGGCTTCCGCCAGGCGCACTACCGCATCCGGGGTCATCGCTTCTTCATGACGCAGACGATACCAGTCGCATTTCTCATCCGGCTGACTCTGGTACGGCAGCGGCGTTGCCTTACGGTTACCCACAAAGAACAGGTAACCCAACATTTCAACTTCGCTACGCTGCTGGCCATCCCCCAGCAAAGAGGCGACGTTTACGCCCAAATGCTGACCTAACAGATCCAACATGGCCGCTTCGATCCCAGTAACCACATGAATAGTGGTACGTAAATCGAAGGTCTGCAAACCGCGACCGCCCGCATCACGATCGGCAAAAGTATTGCGTACCGCATTCAGCACGTTTTTGTATTCACCTAACGTTTTACCTACCACCAACGGGATCGCATCTTCCAGCGTTTTGCGGATTTTTTCGCCGCCGGGAATTTCACCCACGCCGGTATGACCGGAGTTATCTTTAATAATCACAATATTGCGCGTGAAGAACGGAGCATGTGCGCCGCTCAGGTTCATCAGCATGCTGTCATGACCCGCAACCGGAATAACCTGCATAGAGGTAACCAATGGGGTAGAAAATTGTGCGCTCATAATTAAGTCCTTATTCAAAATTAGTGGCGGCCGAAAACGGGACGTTTACGGTCAAAAGTCCATCCGGGGATCAGATACTGCATTGGGCCTGCGTCATTACGCGCGCCACCGGGCAGCGCCTTATAGGCTTCATGCGCTTTCTGTACCTGATCCCAGTCCAGTTCCACGCCCAGACCGGGCGCATCGGGTACCGCAATTTTTCCGTTTTTAATCTCCAGCGGTTTTTTGGTCAGGCGGCAATCACCCTCCTGCCAGATCCAGTGGGTATCGATAGCCGTTGGATTACCCGGTGCAGCAGCGCCGACGTGGGTAAACATTGCCAGGGAAATATCAAAATGATTGTTAGAATGGCAGCCCCAGGTCAGGCCCCAGTCATCGCATAACTGTGCCACGCGTACCGCGCCAGAAAGGGTCCAGAAGTGCGGATCGGCCAGCGGAATATCTACTGAGTTCAGCATCACCGCATGGCCCATTTCACGCCAGTTGGTGGCTATCATGTTCGTTGCTACCGGCAGACCGGTTGCACGGCGGAACTCGGCCATCACTTCGCGGCCAGAAAAACCCTGTTCAGCGCCGCATGGATCTTCGGCGTAGGTCAGAACATCGTTCAGCCCTTTACACAGGGAGATGGCTTCATCCAGCAGCCAGGCACCGTTGGGATCAACCGTAATACGTGCATCCGGGAAGCATTTTTTCAGCGCGCGAGCGGTGTCGATTTCCTGTTCGCCAGGCAGTACACCGCCCTTGAGTTTGAAATCTTTAAAGCCGTAGCGATCCTGCGAAGCCTGAGCCAGACGTACCACCGCCTCACTATTCATCGCTTGCTGATGACGCAGGTGATACCACTCATGGTTTCCCGGCGTGCTTTCCAGATACGGTAAATCGGTCTTTGTGCGATCGCCCACGTAGAACAGATAGCCGAGTACGGTGACCGCATCGCGCTGCTTGCCCGGCCCTAACAGTTCACAAACCGGCACGTTCAGCGCCTTACCCAGCAGGTCGAGCAATGCGGCTTCCAGCGCCGCTACCGCATTGACCCGTAGTTCAAAGGTCCAGGCGCCTTTGCCAAAGGTGTCAAAATCAGCGGCCTGGTTGCCTTTATGCACCTGCTGCACCACCTTATTCAGGCGCGCGACTTCCTGGCCCAACACCTGCGGAATCGCATCCACCAGCGTCTGATAAATCACTTCGCCACCTGGCGCTTCACCGACACCGGTGTTTCCGGCATTATCGGTGAGCACCACGATATTACGAGTAAAGTATGCGTTATGCGCGCCGCCAATATTGAGCAGCATGCTGTCATGACCGGCCACCGGGATGACCTTCATATCGGTAATAACGGGACTCGATTGTGTTGTCATCATCATTGTCCTGCGACAGGTTTCAATTCGATACGTTTAATATCGCCCACCAGCACTAGGTAGCTCACCACCGCAATCAGCGCATGTACCCCGACGTAAATCAACGCGCCGTTAAACGAGCCGGTGGTCCCTACGATGTAGCCGATAGCAATTGGCGTGACGATGCCGGAGATGTTGCCAAACATGTTGAACAAACCGCCGCTCAGACCGCTGATCTCTTTAGGTGCAGTATCAGCCATCACCGCCCATCCCAGCGCACCGATACCTTTGCCGAAGAAGGCCAGCGCCATAAAGCCGATGATCATCCACTCCACATTGACGTAGTTACAGAACACCATCACCATCGACAGCAGCATACCGAGTACGATTGGCGTTTTACGGGCGATATTCAGCGAACCGGTACGGCGCATCAACCAGTCGGAAATAATGCCGCCGAGCACGCCGCCGGCGAATCCGCAAATGGCCGGAACCGAAGCAACAAAGCCAGCTTTCAAAATCGACATACCGCGAGCCTGCACCAGATAAACCGGGAACCAGGTGATAAAGAAGTAGGTCAGCGCGTTAATGCAGTACTGGCCGATGTAAATCCCGATCATCATCCGTGAACCCAGTAGCTGTTTGATTTGCCCCCACTTCACGCTAAACGGCACTTTAGTTTTGGCTGCCGCCTGATCCATGTTGATCAGCGCCCCACCTTCGGCAATGTACTCCAGCTCTTTTTGGTTTACGCCCGGGTGCTGGTTCGGTTCATGAATCACCTTCAGCCAGACGAAGCTGATAATGATCCCGAGGCCGCCCATAAAAAAGAACACATGCGACCAGCCCACTTCATGGGTCAGCCAACCCATGATTGGCGCGAAGATAACGGTGGCAAAGTATTGCGCAGAGTTAAAGATAGCGACCGCCGTGCCCCTTTCCTGTGCCGGGAACCACGCCGCCACAATACGACTGTTGCCGGGGAAGGAGGGCGCTTCAGCTAAACCGACGAGGAAACGCAGAGTAAACAGCGCAACGATAATGCCGAAACCACTGAAGATATCGACAAAACCCTGCAACAGGGTAAACATGGACCAAATAAAGATGGACCAGAAATAAACGCGTTTTGAACCAAAGCGGTCGAGCAACCAGCCGCCAGGAATCTGGCCGATAACATAGGCCCATGAGAAAGCGGAGAATACATACCCCATCCCTACCGCATCCAGACCAATGTCTTTGGCCATCTCCGAACCGGCAATGGATAAGGTGGCGCGATCGCCGTAGTTGAAGGATGTGACGATAAACAGCATCACCACTATCCAGTAGCGAGCGTTAGTGCGTTTTTCCGCGCTGCTCGCCGCCTGACTTAATGAACTCATTGTTGCACTCCTGAATCCTGGCTTTCGCCAGTTCATTCTGTACAGCACCTGTAGGGTGATCAGAATGAGAGGTTAGTGTGTGGCAGTGTTGGTACAGCTCAGGGCCGTTTTATTCTGACTCGCTGCCATTCCGGGAACTGACGGGAAAAGTATATGAAGGAGTGCCACTTGCCCTCACCGTGCATGAACACAACATTAGGGAGGCAGTGAGAAGTTGTTTGGGGCATAAGCCCAAAGTAGTGGAAGTTAGTTCACGTAATTGGGGTTTTATTGCCGGGTGGCGGCTTCGCCTGGCCCGGCTTGCGGTTCAAATGGGGGTTGCAGCCCGTACGAGCGAGGGAGTTATTTAAGCAAGGTTCCCCAGTTTTCTACCCAGGGATTGGATTCGCTTTCCGGTTCAGGATGCTCGCTGGCATCAATCAGCAGCATTTCTCCTACACGGTGGGCGCTTTGTTCCTGCAACAAGGCATCGAACTGTTTGCCGCCATTGCAGAAATTAACGTAGCTACTGTCGCCCAGCCCAATTACCCCGTAATGCAGATTTGGCTGGAAACCGAGATTATCTTTGATCCCTTGAAACAGCGGCACGATGCTATCCGGCAGATCGCCCTGCCCGGTCGTGGAAGTCACCACCAGTACATATTTATCCTGATATGCCTGCCAGTCGCTAAGCTCCGGATCTTCGAACACCGTAGCTTTATGACCCTGCGCCGTCAAAATAGCTTCGGCCTCTTCGGCAACCAGCAGCGCGTTTCCGTACATCGTGCCGACAAAAATTCCAATTTCCGCCATAACCGTAATCTCCTGGGACTTAAGAATCTATCTGCTCATCCTGACCTGACAGCCCGCTGAACTCAACCCTTTCATTCTCAGGGAGAAGTCCACGCCAGCCAAACTGTGATAACGCCTGCATCCAGACGTCATCCAGTCCGGCGCGAATAACCAGCGGTTCGCCGGTGAAAGGATGGGTCAGCGCAAGCTGGCTGGCATGCAGCATCAATCTCTGGCAACCGAAATGCTCCGCGGCGCTGCGGTTTTGCCGCAAATCACCATGCTTGCTGTCGCCGATAATCGGATGGCGCAAGTGCGCCAGATGGCGTCTGAGCTGGTGCTTGCGACCGGTTTTAGGGTCCAGCTCCACCAGCCCGTAACGGGTAGTCGGATAACGCCCGGTCGCTACCGGCATTTCTACCGTTGCCAGGCCACGATAATGGGTGACAGCAGGCTGCGGGCCTTTATCATCGCGGGCAAACTTATCGGCAATCTTATCCAGCTCTTCGACCAGCGGGTAATCCAGCACGGCATCATCCATCAGCCAGCCACGCACAATCGCATGATAGCGTTTCTGAATTTGATGATGTTCAAACTGCTGGGACAGTAAACGCCCGGCTTCGCTGGACAGTCCCATCAGCAGCACGCCGGAGGTTGGTCTGTCGAGTCGATGGGCGGTAAATACGTGCTGACCAATTTGGTCGCGCACCGTTTGCATCACCACCACTTTCTCATCCCGGTCGAGCCAACTGCGGTGAACCAACCAGCCCGAAGGTTTATTGACGGCGACCAGCCATTCGTCCTGATAAAGAATTTCCAGCATCAGGCGTTATCACTTGTAAACAGCGCATCCAACTCCTGCAATGCAGCCAGGAGAATGTCGCGTTGCGGGTGATCGGCTGCCAGCGCCATTTCGTAATACGGTGCGACGGCAAAAGCCTGCGGAAGCGGCTGCGCGTTATCAATCAACGTATGCATGCGGGGAATCAACACCCACTGCAGCCACTCGACCGGCTCCATGGTATCCATACAAAAAGGCTGCGTACTGGTAAACAGATGCTCTGCTGGCTCATCCATCCGCCAGTGATGATGTTCACGCAGTAGCGCTTCAAGTGCGTGCAACTGCTGGCGCACACGGTCATGAGTCGTCATGAAATTAACCTCAATGATGAAAAAATCTGGCGCGAAGAATAGCACTAGTGGAGGGAAATAAAAAAAGGGAGCACTGTAAAAACAGTGCTCCCGGTTCGTTTCGCAGCATTCCAGCTACTTTTAGTGCTCCCTGCTCATCCGTGACAACTTTTCCTGTGGTCTTGCGACCGTGTTCATCCTGAACTTTTGCATCCTGCTCACATCACCCCGATGTGAAAACTTCATCCTGAAGTATCCTGGCCATCCAGACCCGCCGAACATCCTGACCGGCTCTCATTCTCCATCCTGGAGGTGTCCTTTAACGCATCCAGCGTCTTCCTCTTTGCTTCGTCCTGAAGCCTGTCCTTGCAACACCGTCCTGGTGTGTCCTGGCGAAGAGCCATCATCCTGATGTTCTCTTCGTTGTGCGACTCCTTGTCGACAGATATAGAATCGCCTGTTTCGCTTTGTCTTACAAGATGCTTACAGGCTTACTCTTACGATTATTTTCGTATGAAAGTTGACAATAAAACACTAACCAGTTGAATAATAATAAATTATTATTTTATCAATTCATTAAGTCTTTACTTATCACCTGGCAATGTCCTACAGGGCTTGTAAGAGATCTCTCACAAGATTCAGGGCAAACTGGATTACAGAACTGGCTTAAGTTGAATGAGGAATTCCGCAAGTGAGGCCGCCAGCACCGTTCGTTTACGGGTGCCCAGCGTTTCTTTGCACACTTCACCGGACAGATTGCACACCGAAATGACGTCAAGCTCATTATCTTGTGTGGCAATAAAAAGCGTAGGCGAAAGCTTAAGTCGCTTTTGCGTAACCAGATGACCAATCAGGTTTTCCTGAACGCGCCTGAAGTCATCTTCACTCCAGGTTTGCAGCAGCGTCAGCTTTTCATCCGCAAACTGCGCGTGCATATCCCCGGCAAACTGGGTGGTGTAAAAAGCGTGAACGGCAGGTTGTACCACAATATCAAAGGCCCGTTCAACCGCATTGAGGTTATTTTCGCCGACAAAAGGTTGAGGCCGCCAAAATACGGCATCGTCTGTGGAAGAAATGATACACGGAGAAGGTACGCCATACAGCTCTTCGCTGAGCGGCCAACTGTTGTTTTTTTCATGCCATGCGTCGCAATAACGCGTCGTAAAGGCTATCAACGCCTGCGCTGTCAATTCGTCCACTGATTTCTCTCTTCACAAAAGCCAGGATACACTTGTCGCATAGTGTATCTGGTTTATGACGGTGAAACATGTCCTCTTATGAAAATCATCAGGCGCTTAACGGCCTGACTCTTGGTAAATCAACGGATTACCGAGACAATTACGATGCAAGTCTGTTGCAGGGCGTTCCGCGCAGCCTGAATCGCGACCCGCTGGATTTAAAGGCCGATAACTTGCCTTTTCACGGTGCGGATATCTGGACGCTATATGAACTGTCGTGGCTGAATGCCAACGGCTTACCGCAAGTCGCGGTCGGTCACGTGGAACTGGATTACACCAGCGTAAATCTGATTGAGTCGAAAAGCTTTAAGCTTTACCTGAACAGTTTTAACCAGACGCGTTTTGATTCCTGGGACGCGGTACGCCAGACACTGGAAAACGATCTTCGCGCCTGCGCTCAAGGTGATGTCAGCGTGGCGCTGTACCGCCTTGACGAACTGGAAGGGCAGCCGATAGCCCACTTTAATGGGACCTGTATCGACAATCAGGATATCGTCATCGACAACTACCAGTTCAGCACTGCGTATCTGGAAAATGCCGTGAGCGGTGAAAAAGCAGTGGAAGAGACGCTGGTCAGCCACCTGCTGAAATCCAACTGTCTGATTACCCATCAACCCGACTGGGGCTCCATACAAATTCAGTATCGTGGACGGAAAATCGACAGAGAGAAGCTGCTGCGTTATCTGGTCTCCTTCCGCCACCATAATGAATTTCATGAGCAGTGCGTGGAACGTATTTTCAATGACATTCTGCGCTTCTGCCAGCCAGAGAAACTGAGCGTCTACGCACGCTACACGCGACGTGGCGGCCTGGACATTAACCCATGGCGCACCAACACCGATTTCACTCCGGCAACCGGTCGTCTGGTACGTCAGTAATCTTTTTTCTCAATTTTGCGTGTCGGATTCCGCGCGCAAGGTTGTGAAAGGTCATAAGCCAGGGCTATTGTAATCAATAGGGAATGACGTGTTGCGTCCCATAAGGAGTTTACTTGATTACACATATTAGCCCGCTTGGCTCAATGGACATGTTGTCGCAGCTGGAAGTCGATATGCTTAAACGCACGGCCAGCAGCGACCTGTATCAACTGTTTCGTAACTGTTCGCTTGCCGTTCTGAACTCCGGCAGTTTGACCGACAACAGCAAAGAACTGCTGTCACGCTTTGAAAGTTTCGATATTAACGTACTGCGCCGCGAACGGGGCGTGAAGCTGGAACTGATCAACCCACCTGAAGATGCGTTTGTTGACGGACGCATTATTCGTGCGCTACAGGCAAACCTGTTTGCCGTGCTGCGTGACATTCTGTTCGTCAATGGTCAGATCCATAACGCTGGTCGTTTTCAGCATCTGGATCTCGAAAGCTCGGTGCATATTACCAACCTCGTATTCTCGATCCTGCGTAATGCACGGGCGCTGCACGTTGGTGAAGCGCCGAACATGGTCGTCTGCTGGGGCGGTCACTCAATCAACGAGAATGAATACCTGTACGCCCGTCGCGTCGGCACCCAACTGGGCCTGCGCGAACTAAACATCTGTACCGGCTGCGGTCCAGGGGCGATGGAAGCGCCAATGAAAGGCGCTGCGGTCGGCCACGCCCAGCAGCGATACAAAGACAGCCGCTTTATTGGCATGACCGAACCGTCAATCATCGCCGCTGAACCGCCTAACCCGCTGGTAAACGAACTGATCATCATGCCGGACATTGAAAAACGTCTGGAAGCGTTCGTGCGTATCGCCCACGGTATTATCATCTTCCCGGGTGGCGTAGGGACAGCAGAAGAGCTGCTGTATCTGCTGGGGATCCTGATGAATCCTGCCAACAAAGATCAGGTTCTACCGCTGATCCTGACCGGACCAAAAGAGAGTGCGGATTACTTCCGCGTGCTGGACGAATTTATCGTGCACACGCTGGGGGAAGATGCGCGTCGCCACTATCGCATCATCATTGACGATGCGGCAGAAGTGGCGCGTCTGATGAAAAAAGCGATGCCGCTGGTGAAAGAAAACCGTCGCGACACAGGAGATGCTTACAGCTTTAACTGGTCGATTCGTATCGCGCCCGATCTGCAGATGCCGTTCGAGCCGTCCCATGAAAACATGGCCAACCTGAAGCTGTACCCGGATCAACCCGTTGAAGTATTGGCCGCCGATTTACGGCGTGCATTCTCCGGTATTGTGGCAGGTAACGTGAAGGAAGTCGGGATCCGCGCTATTGAAGAGTTTGGCCCGTACAAAATCCACGGTGACCGCGAAATGATGCGCCGCATGGACGATCTCCTGCAGGGCTTTGTTGCACAACATCGTATGAAGTTACCGGGCACTGCGTATATCCCTTGTTACGAGATCTGCGCCTAACCTTCAACACCCGCTAGCAGCGCTATAGCGGTGACAGTTTTGTCCATATCAAAGCCGGGTTTGGCGCACTTGCCTCCCGGCTTTTTTTAGTGATACCAGTCACATAGCTCCGACAATCATATAAATGCCAGTGATGATTCATAAAAAACAGCGAGCTACGCAAACGATTACCTTGAAAAACCAACCGTGATTTATCTTAGAAAATTATTATTAGTCGCCGAAATCATCTAAAAACAACAGTTTTTACAGCTGAACACGCCTATCTTCGCGCCTTCGCTTTCATGAGATATGTCGTTAATGTTAGCCTTCGCGCCCGTAAATTCGCTTTGACTATTTTTTAACAGATTAATGGCCCAAATTTATCCACATAAAAGGTGGATTATTGCATTTGGGATCCCGATCACTGATACATTCATTACTAAAATGTATCTTTCCGCCCGAAAATTATTACGGCGAAAAATTATATAAAAATCGCTCAACGAATTTCGATTTACAGTCGGGTACTTTCTCATTGGATTGACCCCAAACCCGACTTTTTAAGCTTCCTCCAGGAGAAATAGATGGAAAACACTCAAACCAGCACTATCGTTACGGGCCAGACCCGCAGCGCATGGCGCAAAACAGACACCATGTGGATGCTGGGCCTTTACGGCACGGCGATTGGGGCGGGTGTATTGTTCCTGCCGATTAACGCAGGCGTAGGCGGTATGATCCCGCTGATCATCATGGCGATCCTTGCCTTCCCAATGACCTTCTTTGCACACCGTGGCCTGACTCGCTTTGTGCTGTCCGGTAAAAATCCGGGTGAAGACATCACCGAAGTTGTAGAAGAACACTTTGGTGTTGGTGCAGGTAAACTGATTACCCTGCTCTACTTCTTCGCTATCTACCCGATTCTGTTGGTTTACAGCGTAGCCATCACCAACACGGTTGAAAGCTTCCTGACCCACCAGCTGGCGATTACGCCGCCGCCGCGCGCAATCCTGTCACTGATCCTGATTGTCGGTATGATGACCATCGTGCGCTTCGGTGAGCAGATGATCGTTAAGGCGATGAGCATCCTGGTATTCCCGTTCGTTGCGGCGCTGATGCTGCTGGCGCTGTACCTGATCCCTCAGTGGAGCGGTGCGATTCTGGAAACCATGTCTTTTGACTCTGCGGCAACCACCGGCAACGGCCTGCTGTTGACCCTGTGGCTGGCAATTCCGGTAATGGTGTTCTCCTTCAACCACTCCCCGATCATCTCCTCCTTCGCCGTGGCGAAGCGTGAAGAGTACGGTGATGAAGCAGAGAAAAAATGCTCCAAGATTCTGGCATTCGCTCACATCATGATGGTACTGACCGTTATGTTCTTCGTCTTCAGCTGCGTATTCAGCCTGACTCCGGCAGACCTGGCAGCAGCGAAAGAGCAGAACATCTCGATTCTGTCTTACCTGGCGAACCACTTTAACGCGCCGATTATTGCCTGGATGGCACCGATCATCGCGATTATCGCTATCACCAAATCCTTCCTGGGCCACTACCTGGGCGCACGTGAAGGCTTCAATGGTATGGTGATTAAGTCTCTGCGCGGCAAAGGCAAATCCATCGAAATCAACAAACTGAACAAAATCACTGCGCTGTTCATGCTGGTAACCACCTGGATTGTGGCGACGCTGAACCCAAGCATCCTCGGCATGATTGAGACCCTGGGTGGCCCAATCATCGCGATGATTCTGTTCCTGATGCCGATGTATGCCATTCAGAAAGTACCGGCAATGCGTAAGTACAGCGGCCATATCAGCAACGTCTTCGTTGTGATTATGGGCCTGATCGCTATCTCCGCTATTTTCTACTCTCTGTTCAGTTAATTCCCCTGCGCCGCTCCTCGGGGCGGCGCACCTCGATACACAATGGACGCCTCATGATTAGCGTATTCGATATTTTCAAAATCGGCATTGGCCCTTCCAGCTCCCACACTGTTGGCCCGATGAAAGCAGGCAAACAATTCACGGATGACCTGATTGCACGCGGAATTCTCACTGACGTAACCCGCGTAGTGGTTGATGTCTATGGCTCTTTATCTCTGACGGGGAAAGGTCACCATACCGACATCGCGATTATTATGGGCCTGGCGGGTAATCTGCCGGATACCGTAGACATTGATGCCATTCCGTCCTTTATCCAGGATGTGAATACTCATGGGCGTTTGCTGCTGGCAGACGGTCAACATGAGGTCGAGTTCCCGGTCGATAAGTGCATGAATTTCCATGCGGACAATCTGTCCCTGCACGAAAACGGGATGCGCATTACCGCACTGGCGGGCGAAAAGGCCATTTACAGCCAGACTTACTATTCCATTGCGGTGGGTTCATCGTTGATGAAGAACATTTTGGTTTACCGAACAACTCTCCGGTAAACGTGCCATATCCGTATAAATCCGCAGCTGATTTGCAACGTCATTGCCAGGAAACCGGCCTGTCGCTTTCCGGTCTGATGATGCAAAACGAACTGGCGCTGCACAGCAAAGAAGAGCTGGAACAGCACTTTGCTAACGTCTGGGAAGTGATGCGTAGCGGGATTGAACGCGGCATCACCACCGAAGGTGTATTGCCGGGCAAACTGCGCGTTCCGCGTCGTGCTGCTGCGCTGCGTCGCATGCTGGTCAGCAGCGACAAAACCACCACCGACCCGATGGCGGTTGTTGACTGGATCAACATGTTCGCGCTGGCCGTGAACGAAGAAAACGCAGCCGGTGGACGCGTGGTGACGGCACCAACCAACGGTGCATGCGGGATTGTTCCTGCCGTACTGGCGTATTACGACAAGTTTATCCGTGAAGTGAACGCTAACTCGCTGGCACGCTACATGCTGGTCGCGAGCGCCATTGGTTCACTGTACAAGATGAACGCCTCTATCTCTGGTGCCGAAGTCGGCTGTCAGGGTGAAGTTGGCGTCGCCTGCTCCATGGCAGCGGCTGGTCTGGCTGAACTGCTGGGCGGTAGCCCAATGCAGGTATGCATCGCGGCAGAAATCGGTATGGAACACAACCTGGGTCTGACCTGCGACCCGGTTGCCGGCCAGGTTCAGGTACCGTGCATTGAGCGTAATGCCATTGCTTCGGTTAAAGCGGTGAACGCTGCACGTATGGCGCTGCGCCGTACCAGTGAACCACGCGTGTGCCTCGATAAAGTTATCGAGACCATGTACGAAACCGGTAAAGACATGAATGCCAAATACCGCGAAACCTCTCGTGGTGGTCTGGCGATGAAGATTGTCACCTGCGATTAATTCTCAGCACATTTTCGTATCTGTAGGCCGGATAAGGCGCTCGCCGTATCCGGCTTTTATTGCCTGCTGGCGCTTCGCTTATCAGGCTTTCGGATAGCGCTCTTTCGCAATGCTCGTCTCCACTCGTCGTGAATGTTACCCTACAGACTAATTTGTTAGGGAGAACACCGTGGCCGTCCACCTGCTCATTGTTGATGCACTGAATCTCATCCGCCGTATTCACGCCGTACAGGGCTCCCCCTGCGTGGAGACATGCCAGCACGCGCTCGATCAGCTGATTGTGCACAGTCAACCCACGCACGCCGTGGCGGTATTTGATGACGAAGCGCGTAACAGCGGCTGGCGTCACCAACGGTTACCTGACTACAAAGCCGGTCGCCCGCCGATGCCTGACGATTTACACCAGGAAATGTCCGCCTTACGCGCCGCTTTTGAACAGCGCGGCGTCTGCTGCTGGGTATCCAGCGGGAATGAAGCCGATGATTTAGCCGCCACTCTGGCGGTGAAAGTTAGCCAGGCGGGACACCAGGCGACTATCGTCTCAACCGATAAAGGCTACTGTCAGCTACTCTCCCCAACGCTGCGGATTCGCGATTATTTCCAGAAACGCTGGCTGGATGCGCCGTTTATCGAGAAAGAGTTCGGCGTACTGCCGCAACAACTGCCAGATTATTGGGGACTGGCCGGGATCAGCAGTTCTAAAATACCGGGGGTTGCCGGTATTGGTCCTAAAAGCGCCACACAACTGCTGGCACAGTTTCCAACGCTGGAGGCGCTGTATGAACATCTGGATGACGTACCGGAGAAATGGCGCAAGAAACTCGAAGAACATCGGGAGATGGCGTTTTTGTGCCGCGATATCGCGCGGCTGCAAACGGACTTGCATATCGACGGAAACCTACAGCAGCTACGGCTGGCGCGGTAGTCTTATTTCCGGATGGCGCTGCGCTTATCCGGCCTACTTATCGTACAACCCTGTAGGCCGGATAAGCGCCAGGTGATTACCAGGCAGTATGGTACAGCTCAACGATATCCCCAAGGCTCGCTTCACGCGGATTTCCCCCGGTACAAACATCGTCAAATGCGGCTTGCGCCAGCGCAGGAATATCCTCTTTACGGACGCCAACATCGCGTAGATGCAGTGGGATACCTACATCGCGATTAAGGGCGAAGACGGCATCCACCGCCGCTTTGCGTGCATCTGCCAGCGTCAGTCCTTCAACCTTAACCCCCATTGCCCGGGCGATATCGCGGAATTTTTCCCCGGTGAATTCGGCGTTATAGTGCATCACGTGCGGCAGCAAAATGGCATTCGCGACGCCGTGCGGCGTGTTGTAGAACGCGCCTAACGGGTGTGCCATACCATGCACTAATCCCAGACCTACGTTGGAGAAACCCATCCCGGCAACGTACTGGCCCAGAGCCATCGCTTCCCCCGCCTGGCTGTCGCCCGCAACGGAACCGCGTAATGACCCGGCAATAATTTCGATGGCTTTAATGTGCAGCGCATCGGTAAGCGCCCACGCAGCCCGCGTGATGTAGCCTTCAATGGCATGAGTCAGTGCATCTACGCCAGTAGCCGCTTTTAATGCAGCAGGCATGCCGTCCATCATGTCAGCATCAATGAACGCCACCTGCGGGATGTCATGTGGATCGACACAAACAAACTTACGCCGATTCTCTTCGTCAGTGATCACGTAGTTAATGGTCACTTCCGCCGCCGTTCCCGCAGTGGTTGGGATAGCCATAACTGGCACGCTCGGGAAGCGTGTCGGCGATAACCCTTCAAGGCTGCGTACATCCGCAAACTCTGGGTTATTGTTAATAATGCCAATCGCTTTACAGGTATCCTGCGGGGAGCCTCCACCAATGGCGACCAGATAGTCTGCGCCGCTTTGCTGAAAGACACTCAATCCTTCCTGCACTACCGCAATGGTTGGATTAGGAATAACGCCTGAATAGATTTCCCATGCCAGACCTGCAGCATCCATTCGGGAAGTCACCTTCTCAACAACGCCGCACTGCACCAGATTTTTATCAGTAACAATCAACGCTTTGCGATAACCACGACGAATAACTTCATCGGTTAATACGCCAACAGCGCCCCGGCCAAACCATGCCGTTTCGTTCAGAATCATTCTGTTCGCCATCGTTTTATCTCCTATTCCTCAATACGCAATCCGTATGTTTTGAATTTTTCCAGCACAATAGCGATAGCCTCATCACCCAGTACCGGAACCGGATCGGTAATCGCCAGCGTGCTGAGATAAAGCTGCGCCAGCACTTCCACTTCATGCGCTAACCACAGGGCTTTTTCCAGATTTTCTTCGCAGGCGATCAGCCCATGATGCTGCAACAGCGTTGCTTTTCGGTTTTTCAGCGCTACCGCAACGTGCTCGGAAAGCTCACGCGTGCCAAACGTCGCATATGGCGCACAGGGAATTGAGTTACCGCCAGCCGCCGCAATCATGTAATGGATTGCCGGGATTGGCCGGTTGAGAATAGAAACAGCAGTACAATGCACGGCATGATTATGGACCACCGCCTGAGCATCGGGACGCGTCTGATAAGCGGCCATATGGAACCGCCACTCGCTGGAAGGTAATTTCCCTTCTTCGTGCTGCCCCTCAGCATTGATGTACACTATGTGGGATTCGGTGAGTTTGTCATAGGGAATACCCGTCGGGGTAATTAACATCCCGTCCTGGTAACGCACACTTACATTACCCGCAGTCCCCTGATTCAGCCCCAGACGGGTCATTTCCAGGCAGGTATTGATAATCTGCCGTGCCAGCGTATTTCGTTCCATTACTTACCTCTCTCAGTGAGTCAAAATGCGACAACAGAACATTGCTAATACCTCGACGCTCTGTTGATTTAAGCGGGTATTTGCTAACTATCATCATGCTGAATAAAGAGAAGGGAATTTTTAGCACTGGATTTTGTGATGTTCATCAACTAATAACGATGAATAAAAACATGCAAGCATAATATTACAATTGCAAAATGTCCGTTCTTAATAAAACCATTGTAAAACGGTCATTTGCGAATAAATTGTTACCATTGCCCGTTTTCCACTTAACTAATTAATTCGGGCATTATCCCTGTGGCTTTTTAATTTATTTTCCTCAAACGGTCATTGTTTTAAAGAAATTAAAGTGATGATAATCACATAAACCCACACCCTGAGCATAAATGTGACCACCATCATATTAATGGCCGGTTTTTATTTGAAAATGAATTCATGAGTTCATTCATGAAGGCCAATTTTATCTGGCAGGTTACCGGAACTCACCTGGATTAGCAGGTTGGTAAAAATCACCAATCGTACTCTTAAGCTGTTGAACATGCTTATGAACTGATGAGGATGCTATGGGAAACACATCAATACAAACACAAAGTTTTCATGCGGTAGAGCGGGGGCAGACAAAAAATTATGTCATTCCCTTCGCGTTACTCTGTTCACTGTTTTTTCTTTGGGCGGTTGCCAATAATCTTAATGACATTTTATTACCACAATTTCAGCAAGCATTTACATTAACAAACTTTCAGGCTGGTCTGATTCAATCTGCTTTTTATTTTGGTTATTTCGTCATTCCAATCCCAGCCGGGATCCTGATGAAAAAACTAAGTTATAAAGCAGGAATTATTACCGGATTATTCTTATATGCCATCGGTGCAGCATTATTCTGGCCAGCGGCTGAGGTAATGAATTACACCTTATTCCTGATTGGCCTATTTATTATTGCGGCGGGCTTAGGTTGTCTGGAAACGGCTGCCAACCCTTTTGTAACCGTACTGGGCCCGGAAAGCGGTGGTCACTTCCGATTAAATCTCGCGCAAACTTTTAACTCATTTGGTGCCATTATTGCGGTTGTTTTTGGGCAAAGTCTTATTTTGTCTAATGTGCCACATCAATCTCAAGACGTACTCGATAAGATGGCGCCAGAACAGCTAAGCGCCTACAAGCACAGCCTGGTGTTATCGGTTCAAACCCCTTATATGATCATCGTCGCGGTCGTTTTGCTGGTCGCCCTGCTGATCATGTTTACCAAGTTTCCGACCCTGCAAAGTGACGATCACAGTGACAACGCTCAGAGTTCATTCTCCGCGTCCCTTTCCCGCCTGGTGCGCATTCGCCACTGGCGTTGGGCGGTACTGGCGCAGTTCTGCTACGTCGGTGCACAAACTGCCTGCTGGAGCTACCTGATTCGCTACGCAATCGAAGAGATCCCAGGCATGACGCCAGGTTTCGCCGCCAACTACCTGACCGGCACCATGGTGTGCTTCTTTATCGGTCGTTTCTCCGGCACCTGGCTTATCAGTCGCTTTGCGCCGCATAAAGTACTGGCCGCATATGCCCTGCTTGCCATGATCCTGTGCCTGATTTCCGCCTTCACCGGTGGCCAGATCGGCCTGCTGGCCCTGACGTTGTGCAGCGCATTTATGTCGATTCAGTACCCAACCATTTTTTCTCTGGGGATCAAAAATCTGGGACAAGACACCAAATATGGCTCGTCTTTTATCGTCATGACCATCATTGGCGGCGGCATTGTGACCCCGGTGATGGGCTTTGTCAGCGATGCCGCTGGCAATATCCCGACCGCTGAACTGGTCCCGGCGCTTTGCTTCGCCATCATCTTTATTTTTGCCCGCTTCCGTTCACAAACGGCAGCCAACTGAATATTTATCCGAATAACGTGAGGAATCTGTGATGAAAAAAATCAGCTTACCAAAAATTGGTATTCGCCCGGTTATTGACGGACGTCGTATGGGTGTACGTGAGTCGCTCGAAGAGCAAACCATGAATATGGCTAAAGCTACCGCAGCGCTTATCACTGAAAAACTTCGTCATGCCTGCGGCGCACAAATTGAATGTGTGATTGCCGATACCTGTATCGCCGGCATGGCAGAATCCGCGGCCTGTGAAGAAAAATTCAGCAGCCAGAATGTTGGCGTGACGATTACAGTTACCCCATGTTGGTGCTACGGCAGTGAAACCATCGACATGGATCCGATGCGCCCGAAAGCGATCTGGGGCTTCAACGGCACGGAACGTCCGGGGGCGGTTTACCTGGCCGCCGCACTGGCAGCTCACAGCCAAAAAGGCCTTCCTGCCTTCTCCATCTATGGTCATGACGTACAGGATGCAGACGACACATCTATCCCTGCCGATGTTGAAGAAAAACTGCTGCGCTTTGCCCGTGCCGGTTTAGCGGTTGCCAGTATGAAAGGGAAAAGCTACCTGTCTGTCGGTGGAGTATCAATGGGCATCGCCGGTTCTATCGTCGACCATAACTTCTTTGAATCCTGGCTGGGTATGAAGGTGCAGGCGGTTGATATGACCGAGCTGCGTCGTCGCATTGACCAGAAAATCTATGATGAAACCGAGCTGGAAATGGCGCTGGCGTGGGCGGACAAAAACTTCCGCTACGGCGAAGATCAGAACGCACAACAATATAAGCGTAACGCAGAACAAAGCCGCGCGGTGCTGAAAGAAAGTCTGCTGATGGCTATGTGCATTCGCGACATGATGCAGGGTAACAAAAAGCTGGCAGACAAAGGTCTGGTCGAAGAATCCCTGGGCTATAACGCGATCGCCGCAGGCTTCCAGGGCCAGCGTCACTGGACCGATCAATACCCAAATGGCGATACCGCCGAAGCGTTGCTCAACAGCTCCTTTGACTGGAATGGCGTTCGTGAACCGTTCGTTGTCGCGACAGAAAACGACAGCCTGAACGGCGTGGCGATGCTGTTCGGCCATCAACTCACCGGCACGGCCCAGGTCTTTGCCGATGTGCGCACCTACTGGTCGCCAGAGGCGGTTGAACGCGTCACGGGTAAACCACTGACCGGTCTTGCTGAGCACGGCATTATTCACTTGATTAACTCCGGTTCTGCGGCACTGGACGGTTCCTGCAAACAGCGCGACAGCGAAGGTAAACCGACCATGAAACCACACTGGGAAATCTCGCAGAAAGAGGCGGATGAATGCCTGGCGGCAACCGAATGGTGCCCGGCTATACACGAATACTTCCGCGGGGGCGGTTACTCATCTCGCTTCCTGACTGAAGGCGGTGTGCCGTTCACCATGAGCCGTATCAACATCATCAAAGGGTTGGGGCCGGTGCTGCAAATCGCGGAAGGCTGGAGCGTGGAGCTGCCGAAAGATATGCACGACCAGCTTGATGCGCGTACCAACTCCACATGGCCAACCACCTGGTTTGCTCCGCGCTTAACCGGCAAGGGCCCGTTCAGCGACGTCTATTCCGTCATGGCTAACTGGGGTGCTAACCACGGGGTGCTGACGATTGGTCACGTAGGTGCGGACTTTATCACTCTGGCTGCCATGCTGCGTATCCCGGTGTGCATGCACAACGTGGAAGACGAGAAAATTTATCGTCCTTCCTCCTGGGCCGCCCACGGTATGGATACGGAAGGTCAGGATTACCGCGCTTGTCAGAACTACGGTCCGCTGT
This sequence comes from Citrobacter sp. C13, assembly GCF_014596815.2. Taxonomy (NCBI): domain Bacteria; kingdom Pseudomonadati; phylum Pseudomonadota; class Gammaproteobacteria; order Enterobacterales; family Enterobacteriaceae; genus Citrobacter; species Citrobacter sp. C13. Next base: position 952,523 of record NZ_CP115024.1, on the reverse strand, counting down.
ATAAGCGTTAAACATCGAGCGATTGCCTGATGGCGGCGCGGCCTACGAAGCACACGGTTTTGTAGGCCGGATAAGGCGAAGCCGCCATCCGGCAATAGGTAATCTCCCAGGAGCAATTATGAAACAAGAGGTTATTCTGGTTCTCGACTGTGGCGCGACCAACGTACGGGCCATTGCCGTTGACCGACAGGGAAAGATTGTCGCCCGCGCAGCGACCCCGAACGCCAGTGACATCGCCGCAGAAAACAGTGCCTGGCACCAATGGTCGCTGGAGGCCATTCTGCAGCGCTTTGCCGACTGCTGTCAGCGGCTTTCCTCACAATTGGCCGCCTGCCAAATTCGCGGGATCGCCGTCACCACCTTCGGCGTGGATGGCGCGCTGGTGGATAAGAACGGCAAACAACTGTACCCGGTGATCAGCTGGAAATGCCCACGTACCGCAGCGGTAATGGAGAATATCCATCGCTACATGTCAATGCAGCAACTGCAGGAAATCTCCGGCGTTGGGGCGTTTAGCTTCAATACGCTGTACAAACTGGTGTGGCTGAAAGAGAACCACCCGCAATTACTGGAACAGGCGCACGCCTGGCTGTTTATCTCGTCGCTTATCAACCAACGTTTAACCGGCGAGTTCACAACTGACATCACCATGGCGGGAACCAGCCAGATGCTGGATATCCAGCAACGTGATTTCAGCCAGGACATTTTGCAGGCAACAGGCATACCGCGTCGCCTGTTTCCGCGCCTGGTTGAAGCAGGCGAACAAATTGGGGTACTGCAACGCGAGGCCGCCAGCCAGCTCGGACTTCCAGAGGGTATTCCAGTCATTTCTGCCGGACACGACACACAGTTTGCGCTATTTGGCGCAGGAGCCCAACAGGATGAACCGGTACTCTCTTCCGGCACATGGGAAATTCTAATGGTGCGCAGTGCTCAGGTAAATACCTCCCTGCTCAGCCATTATGCGGGCTCCACCTGTGAGCTGGATAGTCAGGCTGGGCTTAACAATCCAGGAATGCAGTGGCTGGCCTCCGGCGTGCTTGAATGGGTTCGAAAGCTGTTATGGACCGCGGACACGCCCTGGCAAACGTTGATTGATGAAGCTCGGGATATTCCCGCTGGTGCCGAAGGGGTGAAGATGCACTGCGACCTGCTGGCCTGTCAGAATGCGGGCTGGCAAGGGGTTACCCTCAATACTACCCGTGGGCACTTTTATCGCGCCGCGCTGGAAGGACTGACAGAACAGCTGCAGCGGAATCTGCAAACGCTGGAAAAAATCGGCCATTTCCAGGCCACTGAACTGCTATTAGTTGGCGGGGGCAGCCGCAACATCTTGTGGAACCAAATCAAAGCGAACGTACTCGGGATCCCAGTCAAAGTGCTGGATGATGCCGAAACCACCGTGGCAGGCGCCGCAATGTTTGCCTGGTCAGGCATCGGGGAATTTACCTCCCCGGAGCAGGCGCGCGAACAGGTGCGCTATCAGTACCGTTACTTCTATCCGCAAACCGAATCCGAACTCACAGGAGTCGAGTAACATGCTTAAAACGATATCTCCCTTAATTTCCCCCGACTTACTGAAAGTGCTGGCCGAAATGGGACACGGCGATGAGATTATCTTTTCCGATGCCCACTTCCCGGCCAACAGCATGGGGCCGCAGGTCATCCGCGCTGACGGTCTGCTGGTCAGCGATCTGCTGCGGGCGCTTATTCCGCTATTTGAACTGGACTGCTACGCCCCACCGCTGGTGATGATGGCTGCGGTTGAAGGTGACACTCTCGATCCTGACGTTGAGGCTCGCTATCGTCAGGCACTTTCATTACAGACCCCCTGCCCGGACATCACGCGTATTGACCGCTATGCCTTTTACGAACGAGCACAAAAGGCGTTTGCGATCGTTATCACAGGAGAGCGGGCAAAGTACGGGAATATTCTTTTAAAAAAAGGGGTAACGCCGTAATCTCTGGTCAGAATGCCCGTCAGGTACGGGCATTCATCATTAGATGAGGATCAGAACATGAAAGCGGCGCGCCAGCAGGCAATCGTAGATCTGCTTACTAACCACAAAAGCCTGACAACCGAAGCCCTGGCTTTGCAGCTTAACGTCAGCAAAGAGACCATCCGCCGCGATCTCAGCGAGTTACAGACCCAGGGAAAAGTGTTACGCAACCACGGTCGGGCCAAAGTTATTCACCGGGAAAATCAGGACAGCGGTGACCCATTTCATATTCGACTCAAAAGCCACTATGCACACAAAGCGGATATCGCCCGTGAAGCGTTGGCATGGATCGAAGAAGGTATGGTAATTGCCTTAGACGCCAGCTCTACCTGCTGGTATCTGGCGCGACAGTTACCGGACATCAACATTCACGTTTTTACCAACAGCCAGCCCATCTGCCAGGAATTGGCTAAACGTGAACACATTCAGCTTATCAGCTCCGGCGGTCGTCTTGAGCGCAAATACGGTTGCTACGTTAATCCCTCGCTTATCTCGCAGCTAAAACCACTCGAGATTGACCTGTTTATTTTTTCCTGCGAAGGGATCGACAGCGACGGTGCGCTCTGGGACTCAAATGCAACCAACGCAGACTTCAAATCCATTCTGCTTAAGCGTGCATCGCAGTCTTTATTACTGATCGATAAAAGTAAATTTAATCGTTCGGGAGAGGCCAGAATTGGGCATCTGGATGATGTGACGCATATTGTTTCAGATACACAGCTGATTGAAGCAATCCAGGCCGAATAGGGCGATTACGCCGCCATCCGACCTGGGTTGTAGCCTTATCGCTCGTCGCGACGACCGCCGACGGCAGCCCACAGACGACGTACGTGAACGGTTACTTCTTCACGGTCATGATACAACTGACGCGCCTGAATCTGGGCATTTACACCATGTTCATCAAGCTGGGCCTGAATGTAAGCCAGGTTCTGTGACACCTCTTCGTAGCGTTTTTTCATCGGCAGTTTGAGGTTGAAGATCGTCTCACGACACCAGCCGTTGACCAGCCATTGTGCCATCAGCGCGGCAACCTTCGCCGGCTTCTCCACCATGTCACAGACCATCCACGAAATGTTGTTGCGATTCGGACGGTACTTAAATCCGTCTTCACGCAGCCAGGTGACCTGTCCGGTATCCATCAGGCTTTGCGCCATCGGGCCGTTATCCACGGAGTAAACCCACATGTTGCGTTTAACCAGCTGATAGGTCCATCCGCCCGGGCAGGCGCCTAAATCCACCGCATACATCCCGTTCGCCAGACGCTCATCCCATTCATCGGCAGGGATAAACACGTGCAGCGCTTCTTCCAGCTTGAGCGTTGAACGGCTCGGCGCATCGGCTGGAAACTTCAGACGCGGAATCCCCATGTAAAACGGTGAGTTATTGTCAGGCCAGGAATAGCCGGTATAACAACAGCCAGGGGCGATAAAGAAGACGTGAACCACCGGACGCTTTGGCGTTTCATATTTTGCCAGTACGCCCGCCTCGCGCAGCGCTGCACGCAACGGTACGGTAAATTTACGGCAAAATTTAACCAGCTCTTTGCTTTCATTGGTGTCGGCAACTTCTACTCGCAGATCGCCACCCTTTTCCACCACGCCCTGCAACATGCCAACGATCGGCGTAATGCGATCTTCCGGCGGTAAGTATTGCAGCAACTCGCCCACCACAAACATTTGACGAGCAAAAATCAGCGAACTAAACGGCAGCTCTTTCACTAACTTTTCAGCATCGTCCTGCTGATAGCATTCGAAGATGACGTAACCCGCATTGTCTTTCACGCGGGCAAAACCGAAGATTTCCCGGCGTCCTGCTTTATCCGTAATTTCTGCGGCGCACTCTTTTTCAAAACCTGGGCGACACAACAATACAACCTTATTCATGGCTAACGCCCTTACGTTTCAATCGAATAGCGCCCACTAACATCAGCGCCCAGCCTACGAGGAAGCTGAAACCGCCGACAGGGGTAACAAACGCCCACAGGCGTAAATGAGAGAGCGCGAGACAATACAGGCTGCCGCTAAACAGCACTGTACCTAATGCCAGAAACACGCTACTCCAGTAAAACCAAATACTAATGCGCCGTTGCATGGCGACGGCCAGGCCAAAGATAGCCAGCGTATGAAACGCCTGATACTCAAGGCCGGTCTGGATCCACCCCATTTCAACAACACCGAGGGTTTTACTCAGAACATGTGCCCCAAAGGCGCCCAACGCCACAAAGATAAAGCCACTTACGGCGGCAAAAATCAGCATAAAACGGCTGGTCATTTGAATACCCTACGTAAATTATTGTTCATAACGAAAGCGGAATTTTTCTTGTTCCGTGGCCGCTTTCGCCAGAATCCACTGACGGAAGGCGGCTATTTTACCCAGTTCTGCCTGACTGTCATGACAAACCAGATAAAATGCGTTTTTGCTGACCAGAACATCGTTAAACGGACAGACCAGACGTCCGGCTTCAATTTCGGACTGCGCCATGACGTTGTTAGCCAGCGCGATCCCCTGTCCATGGATAGCAGCCTGTAGCACCATGGCGCTATGGCTGAAGATAGGTCCTTGCTGTACGTTGATATGATTCAGGCCAAGCTGGCGCGTATAGGCTTGCCAGTCTCGTCGCGACGCATCATGCAATAAAGTGTGTTTTGCCAGGTCGTCCGGTGTCTTTAGCGGTTTATCACCGGTAAGCAACAGCGGAGAGCAGACCGGCAATAAATATTCTGCGTACAATTTTTCCACGCGCAGACCCGGCCAGTTGCCACGTCCGTAGAAAATCGCCACATCAACATCATCAGCCAGTTTGTCTTCCTGACGGTCCACCGCCTGGATCCTGACATCGATTCCCGGATAAGCTGAGTTAAAGCTAGAGAGTCTGGGCACCAGCCATTGGATCGCAAAACTGGGCAATAAACTCACGGTAAGCGCACCTTTTGCACTGCGTGCCTGAAGTTTACGCGTCGCGTCGGTTAATTGCGAAAAAATCTCTTTAATGTCGAGAAAGTAGCTTTGACCTTCTTCCGTTAACAGCAAAGATCGATTGCGTCGACGAAACAGTTTTAGCCCCAAAAAATCCTCAAGTGACTTGATTTGGTGACTTACTGCGGCCTGCGTCACAAAAAGCTCTTCTGCTGCGCGAGTAAAGCTTAAATGACGCGCTGCAGCATCAAAAACACGTAACGCATTTAAGGGTGGTAATCGTTTTGACATGACTTTTAGGCTTTGATGTTAAATGAATTTAACAATTAGCTAACAGGCTGTAACCTATTAGTTTTTTTTATCTGAGCCATTATAAATTGTCCGTTGAGGTTCTACCAGCAAATACCTATAGTGGCGGCACTTCCTGAAGCCGGAACGAAAAGTTTTATCGGAATGCGTGTTCTGGTGGGCTTTTGGCTTACGGTTGTGATGTTGTGTTGTTGTGTTTGCAATTGGTCTGCGATTCAGACCATGGTAGCAAAGCTACCCTTTTTCACTTCCTGTACATTTACCCTGTCTGTCCATAGTGATTAATGTAGCACCGCCAAATTGCGGTGCTTTTTTTTGTCCACGTTTCGTCGATGGCCGACCTGCTATTATTGCTCCAGTTCTACCATCTCTTTCACGTCAGTACGGTTAATCTGCTGTTTGTTGCCGTTAGCGTCTTTATACGAAATCATCCCCGTCTCATTATCGGTCTGTGGTTTACCATCAGCTACGATTGATCGGCCATCATTGGTGTGCATCACGTAATTCGAACCAGAACAGGCGCTCAGGGCAAAAGTCAGCATACAGGCAGAAATTATGGCGGCAGTCTTTTTCATCTTCTTCTCCTTAAAGCGATTTATGCTATTAAAAACATACTCCGTAACAGGCAAAATTGTTCGCCTAACGCTATTTAGCATAAGACACTGAACGGGCTTTGCCAGGATATCCAGAGTATTCCGATGGTTAGCACAACCCTTGTATCAATGCCCTTTTTGCGCCACGATCGGTTTACTGAACTGAGGAATACCATGAACGCTTTTAACCCCGCGCAGTTTCGCGCACAATTTCCCGCACTCAACGATGCTGGCGTTTATCTCGACAGCGCTGCTACGGCACTGAAGCCGCAGGCGGTCATTGAGGCAACCCATCAGTTTTATAGCCTGAGTGCCGGGAACGTCCATCGCAGCCAGTTTGCTGAAGCCCAGCGCCTGACCGCACGCTATGAAGCCGCGCGGGAAAAAGTCGCACACCTGATTAATGCGTCGGATGACAAAACCATCGTCTGGACCCGCGGCACAACGGAAGCGATCAACATGGTTGCCCAAAGCTATGCGCGTCCACGCCTTCAACCGGGTGATGAGATTATCGTCAGCGCAGCGGAACATCACGCCAACCTCGTTCCCTGGCTGATGGTCGCGGAGCAAACGGGGGCTAAGGTCGTCAAACTCCCACTCAACCCCCATTTATTGCCAGACGTTGAGCGCCTCACGCAGCTCATTACCCCGCGCAGCCGCATTCTGGCGCTCGGGCAAATGTCGAACGTCACCGGTGGCTGCCCGGATCTGGCCCGCGCCATTACGCTCGCCCATGCGGCTGGCATGGTGGTGATAGTTGATGGTGCCCAGGGGATTATGCATTACCCTGCCGATGTACAGCAGTTGGATATTGATTTCTATGCGTTTTCAGGCCACAAGCTATATGGCCCCACCGGTATTGGCGTGCTGTACGGTAAGCCGGAACTGCTGGAAGCCATGTCTCCCTGGCTTGGGGGCGGTAAGATGATTAGCGAAGTCAGTTTTGACGGTTTCACCACCCAGCCCGCACCATGGAAGCTGGAAGCCGGTACGCCTAACGTTGCTGGCGTTATCGGGCTAAGCGCGGCGCTCGAATGGCTGGCGGACGTCGACGTTGCACAGGCAGAAAACTGGAGCCGGGGTCTGGCGACGCTGGCAGAAGATGCCCTGGCGAAACGCCCTGGCTTTCGTTCCTTCCGCTGCCAGGACTCCAGTCTGTTAGCCTTTGATTTCGCGGGTGTTCATCACAGCGATATGGTCACTCTGCTGGCCGAATATGGCATTGCGCTGCGCGCGGGGCAACACTGTGCACAGCCGCTGCTGGCGGAACTTGGCGTATCCGGAACACTACGCGCCTCATTTGCCCCTTATAATACCCAAAGCGATGTGGATGCGTTGGTCGCAGCCGTCGACCGCGCGCTGGAAATATTGGTGGATTAATGACAAGCCCTCTGTTCGCCGGACACCCGTTTGGCACAACCGTAACCGAAGAGACGTTACGCAATACCTTTATCCCGCTTACTCAGTGGGAAGATAAATATCGCCAGCTGATTCTGCTGGGTAAGCAGTTGCCGGCGCTTCCGGATACGCTAAAGGCGCAGGCCAAAGAAATTTCGGGCTGCGAAAACCGCGTCTGGCTGGGGCATACTCTTCATGAGAATGGCACTCTGCATTTCTTCGGCGACAGCGAAGGTCGAATAGTACGCGGGCTGTTGGCGGTATTACTCACGGCGGTCGAAGGTAAAACCGCAGCCGAGTTACTGGCGCGTTCGCCGATGGCGTTATTTGACGAACTGGGTTTACGCGCGCAGCTCAGCGCCTCGCGTAGCCAGGGGCTGCATGCTCTAAACGAGGCGATTCTCGAGGCGGCCCAGAAAGTCGGATGACGACGCAGATACGTCTTATCCGGCCTACAACACTGCACGAACCGTAGGTCGGATAAGCATAGCGCCATCCGACACAATCAGGCCTGACGCGCGGCCTTCGCCATCATCTTCTTCAGCGCATGGGAGACAGCAACAAAGCCAAAGGTGGCTGTCACCATGGTAGCCGCGCCAAACCCGGACGCGCAATCCATACGCTTCGGCCCTTCCGCCGTCGCTTTCATCGCACATACCGAGCCATCCGCCTGCGGGTAAACCAGCGCTTCGGTCGAGAACACGCAGTCCACGCCCAGCTTGCCTTTGCTGTTTTTCACCACGCCAAAATCGCTTTTCAGCCGCTCACGCAGCTTGGCCGCCAGCGGATCCTGGATGGTTTTTGCCAAATCAACGACCTGAATCTGCGTAGGATCGATCTGTCCGCCCGCACCACCGGTGGTCACCAGCGGAATTTTGTTACGCCGACAGTACGCGATCAGTGCCGCTTTTGGGCGCACGCTATCAATCGCATCGATGACGTACGAAAATCCTGCATTCATATATTCAGCAACGTTATCTGGCGTAACAAAATCATCGACCACGTTCACCCGGCACTCCGGGTTAATTTGTCGGATACGCTCCGCCATCACTTCAGCTTTTGCCAGACCGACGTTATCACGCAGCGCATGGATCTGGCGGTTTGTATTGGTGACGCACACATCATCCATATCAATGAGTGTGATAGCGCCAATACCGGTTCGCGCCAGCGCTTCCGCCGCCCATGACCCTACTCCGCCAATCCCAACCACGCAAACGTGCGATTGGGCAAACAGCTGCAACGCATTTTCGCCATACAGACGTGCCGTACCACCAAAACGTTGGCGCCAGGCATCGCTAATAACCACAGACATAGAACCTCAAATTCATTAATACCGAGCAGTCTGACTACCTGATGTCGGCTACGCCTTATCAGGCCTACTCAATAATGTAGGCTTGATAAGCGAAGCACCATCCGGCAATTAACCGCTGAACACGTTACCAGCACCCGGCGCTGTTTTTAGTACCCATACGCGACCGTAGTGATTATACCACCCGGCACGGTGTCCGGCGTCAGCGCCAATACCCTGATAGATGTCGAAGTGTTGCCCTTTAATAGCCCCACCCACATCTAACGCCACCATCAGGCGCAGTTCGTACTGGCCGGTAAACTTGCCGTTATTGTCCAGTAACGGGACTTCCGCCAGTAACGTTGTGCCCGCAGGAATGATACTACGGTCAGAAGCTACGGACGCGCGGCCAATCAGCGGCACCGCGCTGGCCCCTTTCACCGGAGCAAAAGATTGCGGTTTAAAGAAGACAAACGATGGGTTCTGTTCCAGCAGCTCACGCACTTCGGCTTCGCTGTGCGTCTCACCCCAGTGGCGAATAGCCTGCATCGACATATCTTCTTTTTTCACTTCGCCACGGTCGATAAGCACTTTACCGATACTGCGATAGGCGTGGCCATTTTTCCCGGCATAGCTAAAGAAGTTGAGCGGGCTGCCATCGCCAAAATCGATGTAGCCACTGCCCTGAACATCCATAATGAAGTTATCCATCAGGGAGTTGCTGTATGCCAGAATATAATTGTCGCTTAGCGCGCCCGCGTAGATCTCGGCACGAGATGGTAAGCGCCCACGTTTTGGCGGCATGCGATAGATAGGATACTGAAACTCGCCCTGGCGCGTATGGCGCGCCTGGATAACCGGTGTGTAGTAACCGGTAAACTGGACGTTACCGTAGTTGTCCGCCCCTTCCATTTGCCAGGCATCAATACCAAACTGGCGCATACTGCGCGTATCACCGCCCGCACGTAACCATTGCTGGATAGCGTTGTAGACATTGCTCTGGTTACCGTACAAACGTGGCGAAGCGCTGCGAATCTGATTAACCTGCTCGGCGAAATCACCGGCATTGATTGGTGCGCCAACCGCATCAGGCTGGTTCACCAGTGAGAAAGGCTGGGTAAATTTCCCGTCTTTATACTGCTGCCCACGATCGGTGGGTTTTGAGGAACACGCGGCGAGCATCGCGACTACAGCTCCCGCCAGAAGATATTTTGCCCAACGTCCTTTCATTGTTCTCGTCTTATGTTGCCTGAATGCGAGACGAAGATAACAAACCCCCGAACCTAATGAAATGCGTATACATACCCGAACGCAAATTTTGAGCAAAAAATAATCCAGAATGCGTTGTTTTTGTTCATTTTCACCCTAAAAACGTGATCAAGGTGAAAAAAGGGTTGCATGAAAATGCGAGCAGAGTATAGTGCGCATCCACGGACGCGGGGTGGAGCAGCCTGGTAGCTCGTCGGGCTCATAACCCGAAGGTCGTCAGTTCAAATCTGGCCCCCGCAACCAATTAAAATTTGATGTAAGATTTTTGCAAAGTAGTTCGAATCACAGCAAGGCGGCGACGCAGTGAATCCTTAGGAGCTTACTCCAGTAAGTGACTGAGGTGAACGAGGAAAGCCAACGCTGATGTGGTTTGAAATACGAAGCAAAAAGACGGACGCGGGGTGGAGCAGCCTGGTAGCTCGTCGGGCTCATAACCCGAAGGTCGTCGGTTCAAATCCGGCCCCCGCAACCAATCAAATTTGATAAAATATAAGCAGTACGGTGACGCGGGGTGGAGCAGCCTGGTAGCTCGTCGGGCTCATAACCCGAAGGTCGTCGGTTCAAATCCGGCCCCCGCAACCAACACATTAAACACCTTAACGGGTGTTTTTTTGTTTCTGTCGCCCATAAAAAAAGCGCTTTTCAGCGCTTTTTTGTTATCCCCTTCTCGCCAGCGTCGCCCCATCGGCAAAGTAGGCTTTAATCCCTGCCAGAATCGACTCTGCAACTTCCTGCTGGAAGGTCGCCGTTTTGAGTTTACGCTCTTCCTCAACGTTACTGATAAATGCCGTTTCGACCAGAATAGACGGGATATCTGGCGCTTTTAGTACCGCAAACCCGGCCTGTTCAACCTGATTCTTGTGCAGATTGTTGATTTTGCCAAGCTTGTTCAATACCGCTTTACCAAACTTCAGGCTGTCGGCGATGGTCAGCGACTGCACCATATCGAACATGGTGTGGTCGACGTAGCGGTCACCGCTCTTACTGACGCCACCAATGAGATCCGAGGCGTTCTGGGTCTGCGCCAGATATTTCGCGGCGGTACTTGTCGCGCCTTTGGTCGAGAGCGCAAACACCGACGAACCGCTGGGTTGTCGACTGGTAAAGGCATCGGCGTGAATAGAGACAAACAGGTCAGCACGCTGCTTCTGCGCTTTCGCCACGCGGACTTTAAGCGGAATGAAGATATCTTCATTTCGTGTCATAAAGACCTTCATGTTGCCCTCTTTCTCTATGAGGGCTCGCAGGCGGCGGGCAATCTGCAGCACCACATCCTTTTCACGCGTCTTGTATTTCCCCACCGCACCGGAGTCTTCTCCGCCGTGGCCCGGATCCAGCATAATGACAATGGGACGATCGCGCCCCGCTTTACCCGGCTGTGGGCCACTTTGTGCAGGTGGCACCTGTTTATCCAGATCGCCCTTGTTGTAATCTTCCAGCAATGCCAGCAGCGGGTCCTGAACGTCCTGGGCATTCGCGGGATAGAGATCCATCACCAGACGTTCTTTAAAGCCTGCCACCGGAGCCAGCGCGAAAAGTTGCGGCTTCACATTCTGTTTCAGCTCGAACACCATCCGCACGGTCTTTGGATCAAACTGGCCAACGCGCGCAGACTTAATATACGGATCGTCAGGACGAATCTGCGTCCCAATGCCCTTGAGCACCGAGTTCAAATTAACGTCTTCAATATCCACAACCACACGCTCAGGATTACTCAGGGCAAACTGTTTGTATTTCAGCAGACGGTTAGATTCTACCGTGACGCGAGTGTAGCTGGACGCAGGCCAGATACGGACGGCAACGACCTGACTCACGGCCGCCAGACCCACCTGGCTGACGCTCAAAAGCCACATAGCACCCGCACCTTTCAATAAACGGCGGCGACTGATTGCTGAATTGGATCCCGACATGCTTCTCCCGAGCAAAGAAATCTTTTTTAGAGGTAATACGTAAAACGTCCGAATTGACCGGAAACTTTAGCGAATGACGCATAATCTGTCATCTATAAAAGGGTAAACATTCTTTTTATATTCACGGCATTACTGAGAAAAATCTTCGGCATGGGTAAAAATTACGCTTGCGCACAGCGCAAAAACAGAATAAAAATACACAAATTACGAATAATCATGCAACGAGGATGTGCCGTGGTGAAGGAGCGTAGAACCGAACTGGTACAGGGATTCCGCCATTCTGTTCCCTATATCAATACCCATCGGGGAAAAACGTTTGTCATTATGCTGGGCGGCGAAGCCATCGAGCATGAAAATTTTTCCAGTATCGTCAATGACATTGGTCTTCTTCATAGCCTCGGCATCCGCCTGGTCGTGGTCTATGGCGCACGACCGCAGATTGATGCCAATCTTGCGGCGCATCATCATGAGCCGGTGTACCACAAAAATACGCGCGTTACCGACGCTAAAACGCTGGAGCTGGTCAAACAGGCTGCGGGTTTACTTCAGCTTGATATTACCGCCCGCCTGTCGATGAGCCTGAATAATACGCCATTGCAGGGTGCTCACATCAATGTGGTCAGCGGTAATTTTATTATCTCTCAGCCGCTGGGCGTTGATGACGGCGTAGATTACTGCCATAGCGGGCGTATTCGTCGTATTGATGAAGATGCCATTCACCGCCAGTTAGACAGCGGCGCAATTGTGCTGATGGGCCCGGTTGCCGTTTCCGTCACCGGTGAGAGCTTTAACCTGACGTCAGAAGAGGTCGCCACGCAGTTGGCTATCAAACTGAAGGCCGAGAAAATGATCGGCTTTTGCTCCTCTCAGGGTGTCACCAACGATGACGGCGATATTATTTCCGAGCTGTTTCCTAACGAAGCTCAGGCTCGCGTTGAGTTGCAGGAAGAGAAAGGCGATTACAGCTCCGGCACGGTGCGCTTCCTGCGTGGGGCAGTGAAGGCCTGTCGCAGTGGCGTACGACGCTGCCATCTGATCAGCTATCAGGAAGATGGTGCATTGCTGCAGGAACTGTTCTCCCGCGACGGGATCGGTACGCAGATCGTGATGGAAAGCGCCGAGCAGATCCGTCGCGCTACCATTAACGATATCGGCGGGATTCTGGAGCTTATCCGCCCGCTGGAGCAGCAAGGTATTCTGGTTCGCCGCTCGCGCGAGCAGTTGGAAATGGAGATCGACAAATTCACGATTATTCAGCGTGATAACCTGACCATCGCCTGTGCCGCTCTGTACCCTTTCCCGGAAGAGAGAATTGGCGAAATGGCGTGCGTGGCAGTGCATCCGGACTACCGTAGCTCGTCACGCGGGGAAGTGTTGCTGGAACGAATCGCCGCGCAGGCCCGGCAAATGGGGTTGAGCAAGCTGTTTGTGTTAACCACACGCAGCATCCACTGGTTCCAGGAGCGCGGCTTCACGCCGGTGGATATCGACCTGCTGCCGGAAAGCAAGAAAGAGATGTACAACTATCAGCGGCGGTCAAAAGTGCTGATGGCGGATTTGGCATAGGAGTGGTTGCCGGATGCGGCATAACAGCCTTATCCGGCCTACATCGCTGGCACATTTTTTTAGGCCGGATGGCGCTGACGCTTATCCGGCCTACATCTACATCATGCCGTCATTAAATAATGCTGACAGTCCGCTGCGACGTTCAGTGCGGGTGGCAATGGCGCGGCTCAATATCCGCTCATCGGCATACAGCGACAAGCGGCGACGCGCGCGGGTAACGGCGGTATAGACCAGCTCGCGGGTAACCACGGGTGAATGCTGGCTGGGTAAAATCAACGCCGCGTGGTCAAACTCAGATCCCTGCGATTTGTGCACCGTCATCGCCCAGGTGGTTTCATGTTCAGGCAAGCGGCTGGGCTGCACCGATTTGATAGAACCATCCGGCAACGCAAACCACACCCTCAGGCCCTGTCCACGGTCGAGGGCAATGCCGATATCACCGTTAAATAATCCCAGCGAACTGTCATTGCGCGCGATCATCACCGGCCTTCCCTCATACCAGCGGCTATGCGTCGAACGATGAATTTTACGTTTTTGCGCCATAACCTGCTCAATGCGTTCATTCAAACCACTAACGCCAAACGGACCTTCCCGCAGGGCGCATAGCAGTTGATACTCATTGAAGGCCTGAATGACAGCTCCTGGCTCTGCGCCCTCGCGCAGCAAATCCAGGTAATGCCCATAACCCGCCAGCGCCTCATCCAGCATCGCGGCGTAATCCTCGCTGCTGTGTAGCGTGCGTTTTTCGATGTCGCTAAATCCCTGCTGGAAAATCGTTTTTATCGCAGATTTATCGCCGCAATTAATCGCAGCAGCCAACTGACCGATTCCGGAATCGCTGCCGAAACGGTAGCTCTTTTGCAGCAGGCACAGACTGTCGCGCAGAGCAGCAGCCTGAGTTCCCGTACCTGCCGGAATAGCGCTTCCGGTCAGGCGACTGAGCTGGCGGGCGCGTTCCGGGGTAAACCCGTCACCGACGAAAGCACAGATATCCCCCAGCACCGCCCCCGCTTCGACGGAAGCGAGCTGGTCGCGATCGCCCAGAAAAATCACCCGTCCGTGCGGCGGCAGCGCATCGATAAGGCGCGACATCATAGGCAAATCGATCATCGAGGCTTCATCCACCACCAGCACATCCAAATGCAGCGGGTTTCCCGCATGATGACGCAGGCGCTGACTGCCAGGCTGAGCGCCTAATAATCGATGCAGCGTACTGGCGTCATCGGGGATGCGTTTCTTTTGCTCATCGGTTAGCGGTAGTTCTCGTAGCGCCGCTCCTAGTGAGGAGGTCAGGCGCGCAGCCGCTTTTCCCGTTGGCGCCGCCAGTCGAATACGACAGCGCTCACCGTCTGCCATTTGAATCAACGCCGCCAGCAGCCTTGCAACCGTTGTCGTTTTTCCCGTCCCCGGTCCGCCGGAGATCACTGATATCCGGCGGGTGAGCGCAACAGCAGCGGCTACTTTTTGCCAGTTAACCCCCTCCGATGGCGGAAACAGCGCCGCCAGCGTGTGGGTCAACCGTTGTTCATCCACTTCAATGGCGTGGTTCACTTCACTGAAAAAGCGAGCTACCGTACGTTCGTTATGCCACATTCGGTTCAGATACAGGCGATCGCCGTACAGCACCAGCGGCGTAGGTTGCTCGCCACGGCTTACCGCACTGGAAGCCAGCAGACATTCCGCCCAGTCTTCAGGCTCGCCCGTTTCAGCGAGCCAGGCGCTTAACAGAGGATGCGCGTCCTCGCTCAGAGATAACCGTGATAGCGGTAAGCAGACGTGCCCTTCTCCCGCTTCACGGCTGAGCAACGCCGCAGCCAGCGCAACAGCTGGGTTGTCACTTCCGGCAACCGCCAGCGCGAACTGAGCATCCAGAGGCCGGAGCTGTTTTTGCTCAACAGCCTCCAGAAATCGTTTCTGGATTGTCATAACATCGTCTCCTGCACCGCACCGGCAAACATCTCGTCCATCAATGCAATCAACTCTCCGTCAGGTCGGGTCGCGTAAATTCCCTGCTGCAGATTTTCACTGTCAACGCCGCGCAGGAAGAGATAGATAACGCCGCCAAAATGGCGTTCATAATCGTAATCAGCAATGCGATGGCGTAAGTAGCGATGCAGCGCGAGGGTATAAAGTTGGTATTGAAGGTCGTAGCGATGCGCCTGCATGGCAGAGGCCATCGCCTGCTGCGTATAGGCAGAGCTGTCTTCGCCCAGCCAGTTCGATTTGTAATCGAGCAGGTAATAACGCCCCTGGTGGCGGAATACCAGGTCAATAAAGCCTTTCAGCATGCCGCGAACCTGCATAAAGTCCAACGCAGGGCACCCCGCCGAGAGCGGATCGTATTGGCGAATTAACGCATCAAGCTGGTTGGCCATTAACGGCTGCGAAATCGGCAGATAAAACTCCATCTCCACCTGTTTTTCACGCGCGGATAGCTGGCTCAAACTCACGCCCGTCTCGTTGAGAGGCGCCTGCAAAATGGCGTCCAGCCATTCGGTCAAAACCGGCGTCCAGTGTGCGTCATAACCGCCCAACGCCAGTTGCTCCTCGACCCAATGCGGATCCACCGGTTGCGTAAAATCGAGATCTTCAAACAGGCTATGCAAGAACGTACCTGGCGAAGCGCCGCGCGGGAACTGATGCGGTGTAAGTCCTGATTCTTCAATAACCTCACCGACGCCTGCGGCATCGATATCCAGTCGTGGGATCAGATCCTGCGCGATACCCTGTCCACGCTGTTGCAGACCGGAATAACTGGTCACGCGCCAGCTATCACCGGGCTTACGCTGCAGTATTTTTGCACTCAGTTCGCTGCTAACAGCCTGCGCAACCTGCCAGGGTTCACCGTCAGGCTGCGCGGGAGTCTGGCAAGCAATATCGTTGCTGCAAAGCGCTTCAATCGCGCTACGCAGACCCACGGCATCCATCGGCTCACCTTTTTGCAACAGGCGACCAAGGGCGCTCTGATGCACATCGGTATCCCCTTTTTTATCGCCCCGACGTCGTACCAACGGCGCAACACCAAGGCTGCAGTGCCATACCGAACGGGTTAGCGCGACATACAGCAAACGCAGGTCTTCCGCCAGACGCTCTGCTTCGGCTAGCTCAACGCTCTCCTCGGCATCGCTGAGATCCAGCACCGCTTCAAAAGAGCTGCGATCGTGATAGAAAGCTTGATCCTGGACGCGGAAATTGGTGATAAACGGCAGCCAGACCAGCGGATATTCCAGCCCTTTCGATTTATGGATGGTGACGATTTTGACCAGATGCTTGTCGCTTTCCAGCCTGAGCTGCTGGCTGGACGCGTTGCTGTCGGGTTCAAGAATATGCTGGGACAACCAGCGCACCAGCGCATGCTCGCTTTCCAGCTGCGAGCCCGCTTCCTGCAACAGTTCGCTGATATGTAAAATGTCGGTCAGTCGACGTTCGCCTCCCGCCGTCGCCAGCAGGTTCTCTGCAATCTGGCGAGCCGTCATCAGCGCACGTAGCATCGGCATCACGCCGCGTTTATGCCAGATCTGACGATAGCCGTCGAATTCTTCGACCACCGCATCCCAGGCATTCTCGTCGGTATTTAACGCTTCAATATCCTGCGCATTCAGACCCATCATTGAGGTCGCCAGCGCGCTACGCAACGTGTTCTCACGTTCCGGCGTCATCACCGCCTGCAGCACCCATAGCAACTCCTGCGCTTCCAGCGTTTCAAATACGCTGTCACGGTTGGAGAGGTAGACAGAGGGAATGGCCAGTTGCGTCAATGCATCACGGACCAGCGCCGCTTCCTGGCGGCTACGCACCAGTACGCTGATGTCCGACGCGCGTACCGGGCTGGATGCTTTGCCACTGACCAGTTGCGCAGCGCCAGAATGCCCAGCCTTAAGCCAGTCGCGAATTTGTGTGGCGCACACCTGGGCCATGTAGCTCTGATAATCGCCTACGCCGCAACTTTCTCCTTCCATCAGCCACATACTCATAGCTGGCTGCGTTTCGCCGTGTAAAACAAACCGTAACGCCTGGTTTTTTTCTGCGGATTTTACCGGGCTGAAAGGGATTTCGCGGAACATAAAGGCGTCGTCCATCTGGCTGAAAAGCGTATTCACGCTATTGACCATGCCGGGGGCCGAACGCCAGTTGGTATCAAGCGTATAGTGTGCGCTGACTTCGCTGCGCGCCTTCATATAGGTGAAGATATCCGCGCCGCGAAACGCGTAAATTGCCTGTTTCGGATCACCAATTAGCAGCAGTGCGGTATCCGGCTGATGCTGCCAGATCCGACGAAAAATACGGTACTGCTGCGGATCGGTATCCTGGAATTCATCGATCATGGCGACCGGAAAACGAGTACGAATAGCCGTCGCCAGCGCATCTCCGCTTTCACTACGCAACGCCGCATCCAGACGGCTGAGCATATCGTCAAAACCCAGCTCGCCGCGGCGACGTTTTTCCTCGGCAACTGCCGAGCGGATCTCCGCCAGCGCACGAGTGATCACCAGATCGCGGAGAGTTAACGGTTCGCTAAGCAGTTCATCAATAGCGACAAACAGCGGGTGCTGAGGGGTTATCCCACCCGCTTTGGTGCGCTCTTCCAGAAAACGCTGTGAGAATTTCTCCAGCGCGTCAGGAAGCTGGTAACTTTGTGTTTCTTCCTGCGCCCACGCGCTGATCTTTTCGATCCACTTGCCCTGATTACCGCGATTAAATTTACGCCGGTCAATTCCGGAGGCTTCCATCAGGCCATCCAGCTCATCAACAGAATCACGCCATTGCTGCTTGATCTGGTTAATGCGTACGAGAATTTGTTCATGCCGGGAGGCCAGCGTTTCGTCATCAGACGGTGGCGCCTTGATAACCGGCGCTTCCCCCTGCAGATAGCGATCGATATCTCTCAGCAGCGCTTGCGGGCCTTTCCACGTTTCAAAAACCACCTGCGCAATGTCGCGGGGCAGCGGGTAGCAGTGCCGACGCCAGAAGTCCGCGCAAGCCTGATAGCGCAGCAGCGATTCATCTTCTATCAGCTGCTGTTCGAACAGCATGCCTGACTCAAAGGCGTTGAGACTGAGCATACGCTGACAAAAGCCGTGGATGGTAAACACCGCCGCTTCATCCATCTGTCTTTCAGCCAATAGCAGCCACTGCGCGGCCTGTTTTTTATCGGCAATTTCATCTAACAAACGGGCATATAGCGGGTTGTCGGTGGTTTCACGCAGGCAGGCAATTCGCAGTTCATGAATATTGCTACGAATTCGACCGCGCAACTCTTCGGTAGCCGCCTCGGTGAAGGTGACCACCAGCAGTTCTTCGACGGTCAGAGGACGAGGAAAGGCGGCAGAGCCGCCCAGTCCAAGCAGTAAACGTAAATACAGGGCGGCGATGGTAAAGGTTTTACCGGTGCCCGCAGAGGCTTCAATCAGACGCTCGCCCGTCAGGGGCAAGCGCAGTGGATCAAGGGACTCAGCGGCATCATTCATTCTTATCACTCATCAGGGGTAAGGTTTGCTGCAACGCGCTGACGGTCTGCCACACTTTCCAGCCTTCCGGGTGCACATATTCTGCTTTCCCATTCTGACTGCCGGAAACCTGTGACAATATCGCCATGCCTTGCGGCTCAACCACCGCCTGATGGAAGAAGTCGGCAAGTTTTTGCGGCGTCAGCAGTTTAATCTGAGCCACTATTTTATCACGTGAATCGAAGCGCATATTGCCGCGATCAAAATCTTTGCTTAACTGTGAGGCTTCTGCCCCCAGCGTTTGCGGCGCCTGCAGCATTTGCGCAATAATCGCCTGCTGAATTTGCGCAAACTCTTCAGGTTTCATCGCCCGCAGCTTCGCTTCCGCCGTCGGGAAGAATGCTTTATAACGCTCCCAGAGGTAAGACGGCTGCTTATCACTGCTTTGCAGCAGGAACCCCATTCCCCACTGACGGCCAACGCTCATCGGGAAAGCAAATACGGCGTAGCCTAACTGTTCTTCAGTACGCAGCTGATTGTAGAACCACGGCTGAACAATCTGACCTAACATAGCGCTGTAGGCTGAACTGGCGTATTCGTCGTATCCGGTTGGCACAAATACCGCGGCCAGCGCTGAATCCGTGCTGCTGCCTGCTTTTTCAAAGATGACGGACTGCTTCTTGTCCACAACCACATCTTTGTTGCGACACCACTGTGACCCGTTCGCACCTAGCTGTTTTTGGATATCCCGCGCCATGCTCGTCGTCTGAGCTTCGCTCATATTGCCAATGACCAGGAATTCAGGTCGCGCACCGGTTTTTAAGGCGTCGCGGTAGGTCATCACCTCTTTCAGGGTGATGGAAGGCAGCAGTTTACGGCGCTCGTCGCGGGAGAAGTACGGCACCTGAGAAAGCATCTGCACCGGCATAATAGCCTGATCGTAAGCTTTACCCTTTTCTGCGGAATCCATCATCTGGGCATACCAGGATTTCGCCTGTTCCAGCTGTTCGTCCGTTGAGGTGTAGCTGAAATAGCCGCTCAGCAGCGCCTGAAAAAGCTGCGGCAAACGTTGGGTGTAGCCGTTGGCGTTAAGCATCAACCCATTGTTAGCGTTGGTAGAGAAACCAATTCCACCTACCGATGCCTGGTTACTTAACTGATCGAGCGCAATCCCTGCCAGGTAATCGTTAAGTGCGAATAAGACCTGGTTGCGGGCGCTGTCCATGGCTTTCGGGTTACGCAGGATCACGCTGACGTCAGCCTTTGGCTCGCTGGCAAAATACTGGCTCGGGGCATACACCACACGTAAATCCGGCTCATCAACGATCAGCTCAGGATGAGCGTATTTTTTATCCGTCTTAATCAGCGTGAAATCATCCGGAATGTAGGGGTTCAACTCCGGTAACGACAGCGCAATGCCCTGCGCTTTTTGCTGCCAGTCGTCAAAGGTTTTGTCGCTGATTTTATCCACCTGGTAAGGCGCATCGACAAAATAAGCGGTTTTATTATGCGGCTCTTTCGCGCTGATATACCAGATACGCGCATTCTGCGGCGTCATCATTGCCAGACGTTGCTCAACGGCTTTCGCATCGTACTGGTCAGCAATATTCACCGCATCCAGCGTATGCTCGACGGGAACGCGGATCATGGTATCAGCCAGCCATTCCACGTAGTCCATATCACGGGTGATGGAGGGATAACGGAAATCGAGATCCAGCACGTGCGCCAGCTCGTCAAAATAGCGTTTATCGACACCTTTCTCGCGTAACAAATTGAGGTAGCTAAAGATTGCCGCGACAACTTCATCGCGGTTCGCCAGCCCCTTGTCGGTTAACGTCGCGGAAATGGCTAATACGCCGCTGTTCCCGTTGACCACCGGATCGGAGTCCGCGCGAATACCCTCAACCAGGCCCTGCTTTTGCAGCCAGTCAGACAACGTGCCCGGGCTACGATTGCCAATCAGGTAGGTCACCAGTTCATCGGTTTTACTGCGGAACTGCGCGCTGTTGTTATCGATACGAAACTCGACGCGCAATACTTTACGCGGCATTGCCGGAACATAGTGGATGATGATGCCCTTTTGCGCATCAGTGACGACCGGTACGGTAATTTCAGGCTTTGCGATATTTGTGTTCGGTACGCGCCCAAAGGTGTCAGCCGCTATCCGCGCCAGCTCTGGCAGCGGTTTATTGCTATAAATCACCGCCTTCATCAGGTTAGCAGAGTAGTACTTTTCATGAAATTTTTGTAATGCCTGCAGCACCGGGTTGCCCGGTTTATCGCTTAATGTCTCGAGATTCCCGCCAGAGAAACGCGAGCCAGGGTGCGCCGGGTTGATCGTCTCAGCGCTCACCTGCGCCATACGCATCCCGTCTCGGGTACGCGCCAGCGTCAGCTCGGAGTTAACCGCGTTACGCTCGCGGTCGGCATATTTTTTATCCAGCAATGGATCGGCAATAGCATCCGCCAGGCGATCCACCGCCCCCACCAGCGCGTCGTTTTCGACTTCAAGATAGAAGGCCGTACGATAAGGCGCAGTACTGGCATTGTGGCTACCGCCGTGCATTTTCAGGAATTCAGCCAGGCTGTCCGGCTGTGGGTATTTTTTCGAGCCCATCAGACACATGTGTTCGAGATAGTGCGCCAGCCCCTGATGATCGTCCGGATCTTCCAGCGAGCCCACG
The DNA here is from genome assembly GCF_014596815.2 of Citrobacter sp. C13. Taxonomy (NCBI): domain Bacteria; kingdom Pseudomonadati; phylum Pseudomonadota; class Gammaproteobacteria; order Enterobacterales; family Enterobacteriaceae; genus Citrobacter; species Citrobacter sp. C13. Next base: position 931,143 of record NZ_CP115024.1, on the reverse strand, counting down.
GGGACTACCAGTGCAGAAAGGGATTTCACGGCCTGAGGATCGGATACCAGCAGCACAACCATGCCGTTATCAAGGCGCACGGCCTGATACTGACGGGTGTCTTTATCGCTTTTACGGATGGTTTCAGCTAAAGGCTGCCAACCGGTATCTGCCTGACTTACGGGAACCCAAAGGGCGACGAACAACAGTAATGCGCTGAACCAGGTGCTGCGGGGCATTCACAAACCTCATCATTAACGAATTCACCTGTTCACTACAAACCACGTATAAATACATGACCTGAACAGGGCAAGACTATGTGCTGAACGAGCCAGCATCTTCTCTTTGTAAGAATCAGTCCGTGACAGAATGCGCATCATAGTGGAAGCCATCGAATTGCGCAATTTTTATACAATCATCATGACTGATTAAAGCGAAAAATCGGTAACAGGTAGCGCTGAGACTGTAAAACAATAGCCTCCTGAGTATCAGCATCCAGTTGACGCCAAAGACGCTGATACCAGATATCATCACCTTCGCCACGTACCATCATGTTGCCTTCATAGGCTTGCAGAAACTTACTGCGCGCTTTTTGCAACGTTGCATCGTCATCTAACATGGCATCATTTGCGGCGTCATAACAGGTTTTTATCCATGCACCACCGCTTTCGGGTAATACCAGCAACGGTGACGACATGCCTTCCCGATACCCCTCAATGAGTTGCGACAGGTACAGCAACGCCTGTTCTGCATCCAGCGGCGGAAAACGCCATTCTCCGTCTTTACGCAGGAACAATCGGCTCTCTCCCCTACCGCCACTGGCACAATAGACAAGATGTTCCAGCCAAAGTTGCACACCCTGCGCAATGCTTATCAAAGATGGGCGCCAGCGCAACAAACCATCCTCTTGCACCTGCGGCAGCCAGCCGGTGATTTGCACGCCGTGACAGTTAAGATCGATTTCCATGCTCTGACAGGGCTGACGACAGGCGATAATGCGTTCAGCCAGCGACTGCATTTCCTGACGCTGCGTATCCCACAGAATTTCGCCAAACGGCCCATAGGGTAGCGCGCCCGCCGCACGAAAACGGCGGAACAGTCGTTCAGCATCGTTCTCTTCAACCAGCGTATTAAGCAATTGCTGATTAAGCTGGTAGCGGGTCAACCCTTCAAGAGTGAAAGGTTCCGTATCCGGGATCTCACTCTCTTCAGAGCGGAAGTTGACCCTTAAACGCATCTGGAAAAAGGCGCGTACCGGATGTGCCCAAAACCGCTGCAGCGTTTCCAGCGTTAGCGTTTCTGGCATTTCAAAGGGAAGAGGCTGCACAAAATCCGTGTGCGCTTTTCCTGACAGACTCGCCGCAGGCAGCCATTCCCGGGCATAGCTTTGCTGTTCGCCCGGCAAATAGTTTTGTGCATCAAAGGGCATACGGGTATGCAAACGGGTTATGTGCGCTTTTACCCTTGCCTCGCTTTGATCGCAGGTCAACAATTCGTCACCCGGCAGATAATGGCTTTGCCCAATGTAGTCCATCAGTTCTTGCACCAGAACCGACGGGAAGCGCTCGCTGTTGTCCTGAATGGAGCGGCCAATGTAGCTGATGTAGAGCGTCTGCTGTGCCGAAATCAATGCTTCGAGGAACAGATAGCGGTCATCATCGCGACGGCTGCGATCGCCCCGCATCGGTTTTTGGCTCATTAAATCAAAACCCAACGGCGCAAGCTGACGCGGATAAACCCCATCGTTCATACCCAGCAGGCACACCACTTTGAACGGAATGGAGCGCATCGGCATCAGCGTACAAATGTTAACAGGACCCGCCAGGAAGCGCTGGCTGATGCGTTCCTGATCAAGGCGCTGTGCCAGCTCATCACGTAACAGAGAGAGCGGTATTGCATCGCCGTACTCAGCCCCTAAACCTTCAGTGATAATAGCCTGCCACTGCTGTTCAATCAGCGTCATCGCCGCTTCGGTGTCCGCATCCGGCAAGAAGAAATCATTAAGCATTTCCCGACAAACGGGTAGCCACTCTTCCAGCGGACGTTCCTGCGCTAACCCTCTACGCCAAAGATTAAGCTGCATCAGCAACGAGGCCAGATGCCCTACCAGCTCGGCAATCAAACCGCTGGACTCATCGTAAGGCAACACCGATTGCCACTCGCCCTGCGCGCTTTCCATCGCGTAGCCGAGCAGCATACGCGTTAAACCAAATTGCCAGGTATGCTGACCTGTCGGCGGAAGTTCCAGTTCACGCACGTTATCGTCGTCAATTCCCCAACGAATCCCGGATTCATTGACCCATAAGCGAAGATAGCGCAGCCCTTCTTCATCAATGTTGAAACGCGCCGCCAGCACGGGGACATCCAGTAACGCCAGGACATCCTCGGAGACAAAACGGCTATCCGGTAGAGACAGCAGACTAATAAAAGCCTGTAAGACGGGATGAGACTGGCGCGCACGACGGTCGGAAATCGCATAAGGTAAGTAACGCTCGGCTGGCGCACTGCCAAAGACCGACTGAATGAATGGGCTGTAGCTGTCGATGTCCGCCACCATCACGATAATATCGCGCGGCGTCAGCGTTGGGTCCGCTTCCAGCATGGCCAACAGGCGGTCATGAAGAATTTCCACCTCGCGCTGCGGGCTATGGCAGACATGGAAAGTCACGCTGGTATCGTTCAGCTCAAGCCGGCGTTTATTGTCGCTCCGGGAATATTCTTCCAGCGTAACGCCCGCCACAGCATGACTTTCAAGCTCCAGAATATCCGATTGAATATTGTGCAAAAGATTGTCAGGCGTAATATCGACGAACGCATCCAGCTCCTGACTATTCTCTAGCTCTGAAAGCAGGTAAATGTAATCGCGCCCCAGTTTGCCCCATGAGGCCAGCATCGGGTTGCCCACATCCTGTTCGCCATCGCTGTTAAATAATCCTTCGGCTTTCTGGTTATCACGAAACAGAGGCAGATGGCGTTCTTCAAAACTGTGCCGACGCTGACGTGCCATCAGCTTCGCCAGCCAGGCAGGATCTTTAATATCCCCCCAGTAGTAGCGACAAGGGTTGGTAAACAGCAGATGAATATCAATGTGCTTACCCAGTGCCTGCAATGCCTGCAAATAAACCGGCGGCAGCGCCGAAATACCGCAAATAAAGACGCGAGAAGGCAGTCCCTGCGGGCACTCGGACGCGTTTTTCAACGTCTGAATAAATCGTTGGTATAAATTGGCACGATGCCAGCGCGGCTGGCCCAATTCCGCGGTGTATTCCACCAGCGCTTTCCACAACGGTGCCTGCCAGGCCTGAGACTCGCCAAGTCCCTCAACCTGTCGCCCCGCTTCCCACTGGGTCAACCAGTCAGGGCGGTAGACTAAATACTGGTCGAAAAGGTCAGCCGCGCGCGAGGAAAGCTGAAAAAGCTTACGTTTATCAGTGTCGTCCGTCAGATAGTGGCGTAGCAATGCGAAGTCATCGCTATCCAGCAATTGTGGCAACAGCGTCATCAACTTCCAGCTCATGCTCTGTTTGCTGAACGCACTCTCTTTCGGGATATCCGGCAGCACGCGCACAAACATATCCCAGATAAAACTCGCGGGCAGCGGAAAATCGATATTGGCGGCAATACTAAACTTCTGTGCAAGAGTCATTTGTAGCCACTGCGCCATACCGGTGCTTTGAACCAGGATCATCTCAGGTTCAAAGGGGTCGTCCAGCCGCTCGCGCTCAACGATAAATTCCATTAACGCTTCCAGCACATCCAGACGGTTGGAGTGGTAGACCCTTAACATAGCGACTCCTGACTACTGACGATTCGGGCAATGCAGACGCGTCATCTGACCCTGCCTGCCGAGGGGTGAAGAAATTATAACGTTGATGCTGACACATCCCGCTCTCGTTGTCTGCATTCGGTTAACCTGCCAGTTCACAGGCGATGAAAACGGGTACAGCTGGGTTTGCTGCCAGGCGTGGCGCCAGAGTTGCTGATACTGGTTTCTGATGATAAAGCTGTTCATTAGCACCCGCTGATATCCTGACAACGCGGTCACAATCATTACCATTAGTACCATTGCCAGCATCACTTCCGGCAGACTAAAGCCACGCTGTCTGTTCAGGGGATCTGGCATAACGTCTGCTCCTTTAGCGGACAAAAATCGCTCCAGCCACGCGCCGAGAATTCTATGTTGCCATCAATAACCGCCCCCTGACGCCATAACGATATCTCTTCATAGTGGGCAATAAGCAGCACAAAATTATTGGTAAGCAGACGCAGGCAAACCGCGGCATCCTGCGTGGGAACGCGCCGACACTGTACGGCGGGTTGTAAGCGCCAGGGCTGCGTACGCCCCCATTCCATCGCGGATTGCACTACCGCCTGACGCTGCAGCGCCTGACTTTGTGTGACCACACGCGCAGCAAAACTGGCCTCCTGTCTGCTAACGCCTTGCAGCAGCAGACTACCGAGCACCAGCAGCAACAGGACCATTGTCAGAGAGGATACGCCTCTCTCACGGTTCATAGGTTGAATCCCGTAACGCTGTAGATCGCTTCAACAACTTTTTGTGGTTGGTCATTGCTCACTCCACGCAAACGCAGCGTAAGAAGCGGGGAATATCCGCTGAAATTCAGCCTTTCAACCTGGAATGCCTCAATCTTCATCGTGGCCGGATCGGTCATTTTCTCCCATCCTTTGCCAGTGCAGTCGGTGGCTCCACGCAGGGTTTCCAACACCTTGTCCTGTGAACGAAACCCGATAGTATCAGCCTCTTTCGCGGGACTGCTTTCCCAAACGCCGTTGCTGTTGGCATCCCAGCGGGCAATAACACAGCCCCCATTTGCCGATATCACCAGAGCCTCTCCGACACAGTTTCCCCGGCAATACCCCGCTCGCTGAAGATGCTTCGCCACGGTGTAGACCCGCTGCCATATTTCATCTTCCAGTACTAACTGGCGCGTATTACGCAGAATCTCTCGTTGTAGCGCCGGTAAAAATCGTGCTGAGCTAAGCAGTAAAATGCTGCTAATCGCCATGGCAATGAGCACCTCCAGCAGTGAAAATCCCCGTTCGTTTACTGACATATGCTGGCCTCATCGCGCTCACAAAGCCTGATTCGCCCCCAGCCAGACACCACCACGCGCCATTCCCCTGCCGCATTTTTCAGGCGTATATGTCCGGCCCATGCCGTATTGCGCAGTCCAAAAAAGGCCAGTGAAGGTGTTATCTCTGCCATTTCGACGTCATCCCAGGGCGGTGTAAAAACCAAAGACGAAACGGGTCGACACGTGGTTTGCGAAGCCGCAGAGCTGACAAAACACCATGATGTGCCATCCCGAATCACGCTTATCACGTGATCGCGGTTACGCCAGTTAGCATCTTCACGCAGTTGCAGCAGGTAGTCCCGCACCTGGCAGGCTGTCTGCCACAGCCGCTGCTGTTGCTGCCAGCGCTGCCAACCATACAGCCCAGATGCACCAAGCGCCGCGACAATCAGCATCGCAATCAGAGTTTCGAGAAGCGTGTAACCTTGTTGTTTTTTCATGTCGCCAGTATGGCGTGAGGAAAATGAATAACGAGCGGGAAATTCGGTTTCTACGGCGAGCTATGGGGAATATTTAGCGCGTTACAGGCCGTTGCAATATTTCAGGAATCCACGCCGAAAAACGCGATTTGAGACAAAAAAAACCGACGCACATGGGCGTCGGTTGTGACAGCCTGAAACAGGTTAGATAGCTACCGGCGCTTTAATACCCGGGTGCGGATCGTAGCCTTCAATTTCGAAGTCTTCGAAGCGATAGTCAAAGATTGATTCAGGCTTACGTTTGATAACCAGTTTCGGCAGCGCGCGAGGTTCACGGCTAAGCTGCAGATGCGTTTGATCCATATGGTTGCTGTACAGGTGCGTGTCGCCGCCGGTCCAGACAAAATCACCCACTTCCAGATCGCACTGCTGCGCCATCATGTGTACCAGCAAAGCGTAGCTGGCAATGTTAAACGGCAGGCCGAGGAACACATCGCACGAACGCTGATACAGCTGGCAGGAGAGCTTGCCATCCGCCACGTAGAACTGGAAGAACGCATGGCACGGTGCCAGCGCCATTTTATCCAGCTCACCGACGTTCCATGCGGAAACGATGATGCGACGAGAGTCCGGATCATTTTTCAGCTGGTTTAGCACGGTGGTGATCTGGTCGATATGGCGACCATCTGGCGTAGGCCACGCGCGCCATTGTTTGCCATAAACCGGGCCTAAATTACCATTTTCATCCGCCCATTCGTCCCAGATTGAGACGTTGTTTTCATGCAGGTAGGCAACGTTAGTATCGCCCTGCAAGAACCACAGCAACTCATGAATGATCGAGCGTAAATGGCAGCGTTTAGTCGTAACCAGCGGGAACCCTTCCTGCAGATTAAAACGCATCTGATGACCAAAAATGGAAAGCGTTCCGGTTCCGGTACGGTCGTTTTTCTGTGTGCCTTCATCCAGCACTTTTTGCATCAGTTCTAAATACTGTTTCATGGTTCCTCAGGAAACGTGTTGCTGTGGGCTACGGCGGTACGCCCAAACCATCATAATAATGCCTGCGACAATCATCGGGATAGAGAGGATCTGCCCCATGCTGATGTACTGTACCCAGGTGCCGGTAAACTGCGCATCCGGCTGGCGGAAGAATTCAACAATAATACGAAACGCGCCATAACCAATCAGGAACAGACCGGATACCGAACCCATCGGGCGTGGTTTGCGAATGTACAAGTTCAGAATGATAAACAGCACAACGCCTTCCAGCGCCATCTCATAAAGCTGTGAGGCGTGGCGTGGCAGCGAGCCATAGGTATCAAAAATAGACTGCCATTGCGGGTTAGTTTGCAGCAGTAAAATATCTTCGGTACGGGAGCCCGGGAACAGCATGGCGTACTTGAAGTTCGGGTCAACGCGTCCCCACAGCTCACCGTTGATAAAGTTGCCCAGACGTCCTGCACCCAGGCCAAACGGAATCAGCGGGGCAATGAAATCAGAAACCTGGAAGAACGAACGCTTGGTGCGTTTGGCGAAGATAACCATCACCAGGATCACACCGATAAGTCCCCCGTGGAAGGACATACCGCCGTCCCAGACGCGGAACAGATACAGGGGATTATCGAGGAATAATGGGAAGTTATAGAACAGTACGTAACCAATACGCCCACCGAGGAAAACCCCGAGGAAACCCGCATACAGTAAGTTTTCTACTTCATTTTTGGTCCAGCCACTACCCGGACGATTCGCGCGGCGCGTCGCCAGCCACATCGCGAAAATAAACCCCACCAAATACATTAAGCCGTACCAGTGAAGTGCGACGGGTCCGATTGAGAAAATGACCGGATCGAAATCCGGAAAATGCAGATAGCTACTGGTCATCTGTCACCACAAGTTCTTGTTATTTCGCTGAAGTCAGACAGCAATTGATAAGCGCGCCTGCATGATGCAGGCGCTCCAAAGGTGCGAATGATAGCACAAGGGGTTAGAAGCGGATGCCGGGAAGATGTAAAAGATCTGTATAGGTAATCTCTATCCCCCGTAATACCTGATAGCGCTACGCTTGTCAGACCTACAATCCCCCGCGAATCAAGCCCCCCATGCCACGACGCTCCATGAAGGCCGCTACCTGATGGCGTACTTCTGTTGCCATCTGTGCCTCCAGGCTGCGCTGCGCCAGCGTTTGCGCCTCATCAAAATCGATATGACGCAGCAGATATTTTACGCGAGCGACAGAACGACCGTTCATCGACAAATGACGGAAACCGAGACCGATCAGAATAGCCACGCACATCGGGTCGCCCGCCATTTCACCACACAGGCGCAAATCGATACCGCTTCTTTCGGCTTCCTGCGCAATCATCGCCAGCGCACGCAACATCCCCGGATGCAGACTGTCATAAATGCTGGCTACCCGTGTGTTGTTACGATCGACGGCCAGTATGTACTGGGTAAGGTCGTTGGTTCCGACCGATATAAAGTCTATCCGGTTTGTCAGATGCGGCAGCATGAACACCATCGACGGAACTTCCAACATGATGCCAATGCGCGGTTTCGGGATCTCGTAACCGATCATCTCCTCCACTTCGCGTCCGGCGCGTTCAATCAAACGTCGCGCTTCGTCCACTTCATCGATGCTGGTTACCATCGGCAGCAAAATGCTCAGGTTTCCGGTTGCCGCATTCGCACGCAGCATAGCGCGAACCTGGATCAAAAAGATCTCCGGCTGATCGAGCGTTATGCGGATCCCTCGCCAGCCAAGGCACGGGTTCTCTTCACTGATCGGCATATAGGGCAGCTGTTTATCGGCGCCGACATCCAGCGTACGCAGGGTCACCGGCTTGTCGTTAAACATTTGCAGCATCCCCTGATACTGCGCAACCTGTTCTTCTTCCGAAGGAAATCCGCTTTGCAGCATGAACGGGATTTCGGTGCGATAGAGGCCAATGCCGTCGATTCGGCTACCCAGCTTTTCTTCATGTTCCGGGCTGAGACCCGCATTGAGCATCACCTTCACGCGCTCGCCGCTTTTCAGCTGTGCTGGCTGGTTGACGTCGTCTTCCGCCAGGCGGCTCAGCTCAATTTCTTCACTGATAAGACGCTGGTATTCCTGGATCAATACCGGTTCCGGATCGACCAGCAGTTCACCGCGATAACCGTCCACCACCAGCGTACGGCGATGCAGCACCGACGGCTGGATATCGGCCCCCATAACGGTAGGGATACCCAGCGCACGCACCATAATTGCCGCATGAGAGTTGGCTGCGCCGTCCCGGACAACCACGCCAACTAACCGGTCCTGAGGAAGCTCCGCCAGCGTGGTTGCTGAAAGTTCATCCGCCACCAGCACAAAGCGTTCCGGCCAGGCATTCGGCCCCTGGATAGAGTCATCAAGGTGGAACAGCAGACGCTGGCCCAGCGCGCGTAAATCTCCGGCCCGCTCTTTGAGGTAGTTATCGCTCAGCGCGGCGAACTGTTCGGCAAACTTTTCGATGATCGTTTTAACCGCCCACTCGGCCACCGAACCGTTATCCACTTCCGCAAACAGCTCGCGGCGCAGACGGGTATCGGAAAGCAAGTGCGAGTAAAGATCAAAGATCGCCGCCGTTTCTTTCTGCGCCCCAGCGGTAAAACGCTTGCTGTAGCGGCGGAATTCGTTAGCCGCCTCTTCCAGCGCACCAGTCAGTCGCTCGCGTTCAAGCACTGGATCCAGCGTTGAAGCCTGGTAGACCTGTTCCATCAACGGCAGCGTCGCATCCTGCCAACCTTCGGCTATTGCCACACCGGGAGCGGCAGGCAGCGCACGGATACGTGTTTGACGGTATTGACCGAACAGCGCGTTTAGCTGCGACTGCGAAAGTATGGCCGCCATTTGCGTGGCGAGCGTGACGAGGAAAGACTCTTCACTTTCATCGTACTGACGCAGCTCACGCTGCTGCACCACCAGCACACCTAAAAGCTGGCGACGCTGAATGATCGGTACGCCTAAGAATGCACGAAAACGCTCTTCTTTTACCGAAGGAATGTATTTAAAGCTGGGATGTTTTTGCGCATCGGCGAGGTTGATAGGTTCCGCCAGCCTGCCAACCAGGCCAACGATACCTTCATCAAACGCGAGTGCGACAGTGCGACCACGTGGTTTTTTTAGTCCCCGGGTCGCCATGAGGTAATAACAACGTCGATCGTGATCGGCCAGATAGACCGAGCAGACCTCGGTATCCATCGCAAGACAGATGTCGGTAACCAGTATATTCAGCGCTTCGTTCAGACGCGGAGCACTGGCCACCTTTTCGACTATTTCGCGCAGGCGGGTGAGCATAATTTGCGTAGCTTAACCTCTTTTACGTCTGTACGCAGGTGCGCTTTGCGGTTTAGGAGTGCTCTCCTGAAGCGCCATGACAACACTTGCGAATTCTTTCATCACCCTGCGATAGACATCGCGTTTAAATGACACCACCTGTCGAACCGGATACCAGTAACTCACCCAGCGCCAGCCGTCGAACTCAGGTGTACTGCTGGTTTGCATATTGATTTCAGCATCGCTGCTGACCAATTGCAGAAGAAACCATTTTTGTTTCTGGCCGATACAAACCGGCTTTGTGTCCCAACGCACCAAACGTTTCGGTAACTTGTAACGCAACCAGTTACGAGTAGAAGCAAGGATCCGTACATCTTTACGACTGAGACCCACTTCTTCAAAGAGTTCCCGGTACATCGCCTGCTCTGCTGTCTCTCCTGCATTGATCCCACCTTGTGGGAATTGCCAGGAGTGCTGACCAAATCGCCGGGCCCACATGACCTGCCCCTGGCGGTTACAAATTACTATCCCTACATTCGGGCGGTAGCCATCGTCATCAATCACCGGACTACCTCAACATAAACCTTATATACAAACGATTGTTTCACACTCCTGAGGGGCGGTAAACCACTCTGTTAAGGGTGCGATATTCTAATAACAATTGAATAACTCACAGTTAAAGGCCGAGTTATAAACAGAAGAAGGGCAAGCAAGGCGATTTTATTCACCTTTTCTGTGGATATAGTTGTGAAGAAGTACGGAATTACTATGGGAAAACCCAGAACAGTCCGAATAAGACATTCGTCACATATCAAAAATACTCTTATACATTCATAAAGTTAAAACCGATCCACGCAGATAAACACACAGAAATGTGATGTGCATCACGCATACGATCTTCACGCTGATGAAAGATCGACCAGCGTTGGTTTTATCCACAGATTATGCCAATAAGTTAGGCACAATTTGTGTGAAAATTCGATTTTCGTCGCACGTCAAGGCTGTAAATTGAAACAGTAGTGGGGGTTTTTCACAGTTATCCCATCTTTCTGTGGATAACATGGTGTAAGATCCTGTTCATTGTCAGTGACCAGAATTGGAAAACCCGCTTCGCTGTTGCGCAACTCTGCGAACGTGAATCTAAAAACCAATATAAATCATAGAATTGAATAAAGCATGTGGAAAAAGATAAACTCTGTCCATACGGTATAAAATCACTGCTCATTTTTTCACCTAAGGGTTAACCCGATGCCAGAACTCCGTCCGTTGCTTTCTCCCCCTGAATCTGAAGCCCAGTTGCTGAGCCAGGCACGGCAGCTTTCGGGCTACGCGTTAGGAGAATTAGCGGCAATGGCGGGAATCATTACGCCGAAGGATCTTAAGCGCGATAAAGGCTGGATTGGCGTCCTGCTGGAAATCTGGCTCGGTGCCAGCGCGGGCAGTAAACCAGAGCAGGATTTTGCGGCGCTGGGCGTGGAGCTGAAAACGATCCCTGTGGACAGTCTTGGCAGACCGCTGGAAACCACCTTTGTGTGTGTGGCGCCGTTAACCGGCAATACCGGCGTCACCTGGGAAACCAGCCATGTACGGCACAAACTCAAACGTGTTCTGTGGATCCCGGTAGAAGGCGAACGCAGCATTCCTCTGGCTGAGCGCCGCGTCGGCTCTCCCCTGCTGTGGAGCCCGAATGAAGAAGAAGACCGGCAATTGCGTCTGGACTGGGAAGAGTTAATGGACATGATTGTGTTAGGTCATGTCGAACGCATCACCGCTCGCCATGGGGAAGTACTGCAACTGCGTCCTAAAGCCGCCAACGCCCGCGCGCTTACCGAGGCCATTGGCGCCAACGGCGAACCCATCCTGACCCTGCCACGCGGCTTTTACCTGAAAAAGAACTTCACCCGCGCATTGCTTGAGCGACATTTCTTGTTCCAGGCGCAATAGGCACCGTCCGGCCTTTCACCCGCCGCGTTACGGGCCTATAATTACCGCTTCTTTTTTTTGGCAGGACTTTGTTCGATGTTATTTGCATGGATAACCGATCCTAACGCCTGGCTTGCGCTCGGTACGCTGACGCTGCTGGAGATCGTTCTTGGGATCGACAATATTATTTTCCTTTCTCTGGTTGTAGCCAAACTCCCGACAGCGCAACGCAATCATGCCCGACGTATTGGGCTGGCGGCGGCGATGATCATGCGTCTGGCACTGCTGGCTTCTATCGCCTGGGTAACGCGGCTGACAAACCCGTTATTCGAGCTGTTTGGCGAGGCGATATCAGCACGCGACCTGATCCTTCTGCTGGGGGGATTGTTCCTGATCTGGAAAGCCAGTAAAGAGATCCACGAATCCATTGAAGGTGAGGAAGAAGGTCTGAAAACTCGCGTATCCTCTTTTCTGGGTGCGATTGTACAGATCATGTTGTTAGACATTATCTTCAGTCTGGATTCCGTGATTACTGCGGTAGGCTTGTCCGATCATCTGTTTATCATGATGGCGGCGGTGGTGATTGCCGTAGGCGTCATGATGTTTGCTGCTCGCCCGATTGGTGAGTTTGTCGATCGCCACCCTTCGGTAAAAATGCTGGCGCTCTCGTTTCTGATTCTGGTCGGTTTTACGCTGATTCTGGAAAGTTTCGACGTCCACGTTCCGAAAGGATATATCTATTTCGCCATGTTCTTCTCTATCGCGGTAGAGACCCTGAACCTGTGGCGTAATAAAAAAAATCCGCTCTGATGAAATCCATCGCTCCCCGCAAGGGGAGCGAATGCCAGCCACACCTACCCCTTCTCACAGTTTAAGATTTTACTGCTTTCACCCTGCACAACTTCGCGTTATTACTAAACTATTGTCAGACGCAGGCCATGTGAGGATAAGCAGATGAAAAAATGGGCAGTTTTGATTTCCGCCGTAGGACTGGCTTTTGCCGTTTCCGGATGCAGCAGCGATTATGTAATGGCGACAAAAGATGGTCGAATGATCCTGACCGATGGAAAACCAGAAATTGACGATGATACCGGTCTGGTGAGCTATCACGACCAGCAGGGCAATGCGATGCAGATTAACCGCGATGATGTGTCTCAAATCATTGAACGCTGATGGTTGAGGTCAGCAGCGCGCTGGCCTTAACAATTTTACTTCCCTTTTTCTCTTCCCTCAGCCATTTTTATAATCCTTATGTCGTGATTATAAAAAGGAAACGGCTATGCAATATCACCGTATACCCCACAGCTCGCTGGAAGTCAGTACACTGGGGCTGGGCACAATGACGTTTGGTGAACAAAACAGCGAAGCCGACGCACATGCACAGCTCGATTATGCCGTAGCACAGGGCATTAATTTGATCGACGTTGCCGAGATGTATCCGGTACCGCCGCGTCCTGAAACCCAGGGTCTCACCGAAACCTACGTAGGTAACTGGCTCGCCAAACACGGCAGCCGCGAAAAGCTGATCGTTGCTTCTAAGGTCAGCGGACCATCACGTAACAACGACAGCGGCATTCGACCGAATCAGGCGCTGGACCGTAAAAATATCCGTGAAGCGCTGCACGACAGCCTGAAAAGACTGAAAACCGATTATCTGGATCTATATCAGGTTCACTGGCCGCAGCGCCCGACCAACTGTTTTGGTAAGTTAGGCTACAGCTGGACAGACTCCGCGCCGGTCGTTTCCCTTCTCGATACCCTGGACGCGCTGGCCGAGTTTCAGCGCGCCGGGAAAATTCGCTACATCGGCGTTTCTAATGAAACCGCGTTTGGCGTGATGCGCTATCTGCACCTAGCGGACAAACACGATCTGCCACGCATCGCCACCATCCAGAACCCCTACAGCCTGCTGAACCGCAGCTTTGAGGTTGGACTGGCTGAAGTGAGCCAGTATGAAGGCGTTGAGCTGCTGGCTTACTCTTGCCTGGGCTTCGGTACGTTAACCGGGAAATACCTGAACGGCGCGAAACCTGCCGGTGCACGCAATACGTTGTTTAGCCGTTTTACGCGCTACAGCGGCGAGCAGACGCAGAAAGCCGTTGCGGCCTATGTGGATATCGCGAAACGCCATAATCTGGATCCAGCGCAAATGGCGCTGGCATTCGTGCGTCGTCAGCCGTTTGTCGCCAGCACTTTGCTGGGCGCCACGACGATGGAGCAGCTAAAAACCAACGTTGAAAGTCTGCATCTGGAGTTGAGCGAAGAAGTACTGGCAGAGATTGAAGCGGTGCATCAGGTGTATACCTATCCTGCACCGTAACAGTTAGCGCCTGATGGCGCTACGCTTATCAGGCCTACAGACAACTTCCCTGTAGGCCTGATACGGCAACAGCATACAACAGACTAATGGCGGCGCTGCCAAATCCACAGCGCCGCAATCGCCAGCGCAAACAGCGCACCAAATCCAATACCAATCGCAACAGCCGGGATCCCCACCAGCACCGCCAGTGAGTAAATACCGAGCATCAACAGCATCGCGCTGTTTTCACCCAGGTTTTGTACCGCTATCGCATTACCTGCGCCGACGCTTTTCTTACCCCGTTCCTGCAGCAACGCATTCAGCGGCACCACAAAGAAGCCACCCGACACGCCGATAAGCATCAGCAATGCGTAGGCCGGAAGCAGCGAATGTTGAAGAGAGAAAATCAGCACCACGACGCCAATCAGGATCCCCGCAGGCATACAGCGCGAAACGGTTTCCAGCGTTACCAGCTTCGCTGCCGCACCCGCACCGACCACAATCCCGATCGCTACCATGGCATTGAGGTAGGTCGGCGTGGCGTTATCGGTGATGCCGAGCGCCACCGGGACCCACAGCACCAGCAGAAAACGCAGCGTAACGCCCGCGCCCCAAAAAAGGCTGGTTCCCACCAACGAGAAGCGTGTTTCACCGTTGCGCCACAACGATGAAGCCGCACAGAAGAAACTGCGCGTCATTTTCCCCAGATGCCAGGACTGGCCAGGACGAGCCGCGGCCAGTTTCGGGATATACAGGTTAGCCACCACCGCGCCAGCATAGGCCAGGGCACAGGCAGAAAGCGCGGCAATTACGTGCCAGTCGGCCAGAACGCCGCCGGCGACAGAACCGAGCAAAATCGCGGCAATGGTGGAGGCTTCCATCAGGCCGTTAGCCTTCACCAGTTTGTCGCCGGTAGTCAGTTCACCGAGAATGCCATACTTGGCTGGTGAATACGCCGCCGCGCCGATTCCCACCAGCGTATACCCAAGAAACGGATTAATGCCGAAGCAAATACTCGCCGCGCCCAGCAATTTCAGAGCGTTCGCGAACATCATCACTCTGCCTTTGGCAAAGCTATCCGCCACCTGTCCCACAAAGGGGGCAAAAAGGATGTAAGCGCCCACAAACACCATTTGCAGGATCGGCTGACTCCAGTCCGGATAAAATTGCTCCTTCAGCAACGCCAGCGTAGCAAACAGCAACGCGTTATCGCCAAACGCCGACAGAAACTGTGCGGCGATAACGGACATCATCCCTTTGGACCAGATTGAAGTGTTAGTGTGCACTGACTCACTCATGTTGTTTTTCCGGCTCATCGACCCAGCTTTTCAGCGTAACAAAATCCGGCTTACCGCTGCCGAGTAATGGGAGTTGCTTCAGGTGGCGAATATCACGCGGTACAGCGAGTTCAGGTACGCCGTGCGCCCGCGCATACTGCTGTAGTTTTTCACGCGTAAGTTCGCTATCGGTAGTGAACAGCACCAGCGCCTCACCTTTGCTGGCATCACTCTTGATCGCCGTGGCGTGCATTTTGTCTGCAGATACCGCCAACGCAAGTTGCTCAACCATTTCCAGCGAAACCATCTCTCCGGCAATTTTAGCGAAACGCTTAGCGCGCCCCTGAATCTGTACAAAGCCGTTTTCATCAAAGCGCACGATGTCTCCGGTGTCATACCAGCCGCGCTCAATCTCACCTTGCGCATTCTCTGCCGTCGGCACTTCCAGCACGCCAGGTTTTTCGACGCGCAAATAGCCGCTCATAATATTAGGGCCTTTCAGCTGTAAACGCCCACCGTCCTCAATACCCGGAACGGCCAACAGTCGGGCATCCATACCAGGCAAGATGCGCCCTACCGTTCCCGATTTTGCCGCCATTGGTACGTTAATCGACACAACCGGCGCACATTCCGTCACCCCATAGCCTTCAAGAACGCGCAGGCCAAATTTCTCCTGCCACAGCTGCTTAGTGCTGTCCTGCAATTTTTCCGCTCCCGCCACCACATAGCGCAGGCGGTGGAAATCGTATGGATGCGCGAAACGCGCGTAGTTGCCGAGGAACGTTGACGTACCAAACAACACGGTGCAGTTCCGGTCGTATACCAGCTCTGGCACAATGCGGTAATGCAGCGGGCTGGGATAAAGAAACACTTCTGCGCCAGTCAGTAGCGGCGTGAATAATCCCACCGTCAGGCCAAAGGAGTGGAACAGCGGCAGCGCCGACATAAAGCGGTCATCGGCGGTGAAATCAGCAATTGTTTTGATCTGCTCAACGTTCGCCAGAATGCTTTTATGACTGTGAACCACACCTTTCGGATGGCCTTCCGAACCGGAGGTAAAGAGGATCACCGCAGCGTCTTCCGGCTGCTGTTTCACCTGCGCCAGATGCGGTGCCAGCAGATGTGAGAAAATCCACAGCTTATCGCTAAAGGTCACATCAGCTTTTAAGTCTTCCAGATAAACCCAGCGCACCTGGGTGAGCTGTTCCGGTAAATGCCAGAGTTTGCCTTTATCGAGAAACTGTCGGGAAGTGAAGATCGTTTTGATTTCAGACGCAGTTATGGCGCTGGTTAATCCTTTCACGCCCGCGGTGTAGTTCATCATGGCCGGAATGCGTCGACGCGCAATGGCACCAAAAATAACCGCCGCGCTGATCCCCGCGTTTGGCAGCATCAGGCCGATTTTTTCACCTTCGACACTATATTTTTCCAGAATACGGGCCACAAAGAGCGTCTTTGTCAGCAGCTTGCGGTAGCTGTCCGGGGTAAAGTTAACATCTTCAATGCAGTTTTTGCCTGCGCCAAAACGGTATTTCGCCGCCAGTAGTGACTCGTATAGCGTTTCACGCGGACGAACCGCCATGCGTGCTTCCATCATAATTTGATGCAGCATCTCTCCGGCGATTTTGCGGCGATCGCGAGCACGCGGTGCTTCCGGCATCGGCAGTTGTGTCGGCGGTAGGATGTGTAAGCGGATGCGCGGGAAGAATCGCTGTTTAACCAAACCTTTCAGGCGGCTAAAGCGGGAAAGCTCCGCGCCTTCAATGCGCACAGGAACGACCGTCGCCCCAGACTTTGCGGCGACAAACCCCGCGCCGTCATAAATTTTCATTAACGAACCGGACGTCGAAATACGTCCTTCCGGGAAAATAACCACCGGACGGCCCTGTTCGACCAGACGAACCAGATGTTTAATCGACATCGGTTTAGTTGGATCTAACGGTACGAAATCAATCAGCGGAGTTAGCCAGCGCATATACCATTGCTGGCTGATAGAGGTGTAAACAGCGAAGACGGGACGAATCGGTAAAAAGAGCGCCAACAGGATGCCGTCTATAAATGAGACATGGTTGGGAGTGATTAGAACGCGTTCTCCCTGTAGCGCGCTGACATCGCCCGTGACGCGAATGCGGAAAAGCACGCGAAACAGATTACGAAAAAAGCCAAATAGCATCTCAACTCCCTGTGCCATTAATTATATAAACATCAATGGTGGGAGAGTATACGAGTTGGGGAATGGGCGCGACAGGTAACTGGTAAATACAATCCGAAAAAAAACCTGCGCATCCGCGCAGGTTGGTGCAAGAGACAGGTACGAAGTGCGTACCGAATAATCTCACCAATCAATACCTCTGGGATCTTGATTGTGGTCGTCAGCAGCCAGATACGCCAGTGCGAAAACGCAAAGGAATGAACCCAAATGCAACGAGTTGTGTAAATTATCGGTTACTGTTACAGATAGGCTGAAGGTAAAAAAAAACCTGCGCATCTGCGCAGGCTGGTGTAATTCTAGTGATCAACCCGAAAGTTGATTTCACCTATCAATACCTCTGGGATCTCAACTCTAGCAATCTGCTCAGTTCCCTCACCAGCGAACAATCGCAACAGCACATCGCAAAGTGTAAGCAAAAATTAGCATTTTCTATTTTCTGTCTTACTTCACTCGTGTGCGCTCACATTTGCGACTTTCTGACAGGCAATCTGCTTGAACAGCCAGCCATTTTCCGTAACACTGACGGAATGTAAGCGTTTACCCACAACAGGTACTATCATGGCGACCATAAAGGATGTAGCCCGACTAGCTGGTGTATCAGTCGCCACCGTTTCTCGAGTGATTAATGATTCCCCTAAAGCCAGCGAAGCATCGCGCCTGGCCGTAACAAGTGCAATGGAATCACTCAGCTACCACCCCAACGCCAATGCGCGTGCGCTGGCACAACAATCCACAGAGACCATCGGTCTGGTGGTGGGAGATGTATCCGATCCATTCTTTGGGGCAATGGTTAAAGCTGTCGAGCAGGTGGCCTATAACACCGGTAATTTTTTACTGATTGGTAACGGCTACCATAACGAACAGAAGGAACGACAGGCGATTGAACAGCTCATTCGCCACCGCTGCGCAGCCCTTGTTGTCCACGCAAAAATTATCCCGGATGCTGAGCTGGCATCACTCATGAAGCAAATCCCCGGCATGGTATTGATTAACCGAATTCTGCCGGGATTCGAACAACGATGCGTTGCCCTTGATGACCGTTTCGGCGCCTGGCTCGCGACCCGACACCTCATTCAACAAGGCCATACGCGCATTGGCTATCTGTGCTCCAATCACACGATTTCAGATGCGGAAGATCGTCTGCAAGGCTATTACGACGCGCTGGCAGAGAGCAATATTCCTGTCAGCGATCGCCTGGTAACGTTTGGTGAACCGGATGAAAGCGGCGGTGAACAGGCTATGACCGAGTTACTTGGCCGTGGCAAAAACTTCACTGCGGTAGCCTGCTACAACGACTCAATGGCGGCTGGTGCCATGGGCGTATTGAATGATAACGGCATTGATGTGCCGGGAGAAATCTCGCTGATTGGTTTTGATGATGTGCTGGTTTCCCGCTACGTGCGCCCGCGTCTGACCACGGTGCGCTACCCGATCGTGACGATGGCAACCCAGGCTGCCGAACTGGCGCTCGCGCTGGCGGAGAAGCGTCCCGTGCCTGAAATTACCCACGTTTTTAACCCAACTCTGGTGCGTCGCCATTCCGTTTCGACGCTGACAGAGCCGGGGAATTCATCGTCAAACGATTAACCAGGATAGCGTTATGACTACGATGTTGGACGTTTCACGACACGCAGGCGTCTCAAAAGCGACCGTTTCGCGCGTACTGAATGGCACGGGTCAGGTAAAAGAGAGCACGCGCCAGAAAGTGTTTAAGGCCATGCAGGCACTTGATTATCGGCCTAATTTTTTAGCGCGCTCTTTGGCAAACCGCACCAGCAACAGCATTGGTCTGGTAGTTTCCACATTTGATGGATTCTACTTTGGCCGCCTGCTGCAACAGGCTTCACGCCAGACGGAATCTCACGGCAAGCAGTTGATCGTCACCGACGGCCACGACACACCAGAGCGTGAGCAGGAAGCCGTGCAAATGCTGGCGGACAGGCAGTGCGACGCCATTATTCTCTATACCCGCTATATGAGTGAAAAGGCGATTATGTCGTTGATGAACAGCATTGCTATGCCCTTGCTGGTCATCAACCGTGATGTCAGCCAGGCCCGCGATCGCGCAATTTTCTTTGAACAGGAAGACGCGGCCTATCAGGCGGTCAATTATCTGATCTCCCAGGGCCATAGCGATATTGCTTGTATCACTGTGCCAGGCCATACGCCTACCGGTAAATCACGCCTGATGGGGTATCGTAAAGCGCTGGAAAAAAACGATATTCCCTGGGATCCCGATAAGGTCAAATACGGCGACTCCACGATGACGCGAGGCTATGAGGCCTGCCGTGAACTGCTGGAGGAAGGGGTGAAATTTAGCGCCCTGTTCGCCTGTAACGATGACATGGCATTAGGCGCATCAAAAGCGTTACATCAGGCCGGGCTGAGGATCCCAACGGACGTCTCACTGTTTGGTTTTGATGATGCGCCCAGCGCCAAATGGCTGGAGCCGGGGCTGTCTACCGTATATCTACCGATTGATACAATGATAACCACGGCAATCGACCAGGCTATCCGGCTGGCCAACGGCGAGAGCGTCGAGCCAATCCCACCGTTTACCGGCAAACTGGTACTACGTGATTCGGTGACGACGGGGCCGTATTACAAATAACGTGCCGGATGGCGGCGCAAGCGCCTTATCCGGCCTACAGGCCCCGCAGTTAATATCGTAGGCCGGATAAGCGTAGCGCCATCCGGCATTTCACAACGCTGTAATCAGATTAATTCCAGCGCTAACAGCTCATCAATGGTCTGGCGACGGCGAATCAGCCGCGCCACGCCGTTATCGAACAAAACTTCCGGCAGCAGCGGGCGGCTATTGTAATTTGACGACATTGACGCGCCGTACGCCCCGGTATCATGCAGCACCAGATAATCGCCCGGCACCACCGCAGGCAACAGTCGGGTTTCCACATTTCCGCCCTCCTGCTGGGTAAACACATCGCCAGATTCGCACAGCGGCCCGGCTACCACGGTTTCCCGTTGCGCGGTGTGTTCCAGAGAGCGACCATCCCCTGCCAGCGCTGAGATATGGTGATAACTACCGTACATGGCCGGGCGCATTAGATCGTTGAAGCCCGCATCGATCAGCACAAAGTGGCGGCTCCCCATCTCTTTTACGCTACGTACCTGCGCCACTAACACACCGGCTTCCGCGACCAGAAAACGGCCTGGCTCTATCTCAAGTGCGACCGGGTGGCCCAGGTGTTTAGCAATCTGTTCACGCGCAGCGTTCCACAATCCAAAGTAGTGATCGGTATCGATCGCCTCTTCCCCTTCGCGATACGGGATTGATAAACCACCGCCCGCGGAGATCGCCTCCAGATCCTGACCAAATTCAACCACCTGGCGCACCATTGCGCCGCACACCTGCTCCAGATGGCCGTAGTCTACGCCGGAGCCAATGTGCATATGAATCCCCACCAGCTTTAACTTATAGCGCTGGATCACTTCCAGCGCCGCCGGTAGATCGCTGTACCAGATACCATGTTTGCTGTTTTCACCGCCGGTATTTGTTTTCTGACTGTGCCCATGCCCAAAGCCAGGGTTTACGCGCAGCCACACGCGATGGCCCGGCGAGACCTGACCCAGTTGTTCCAGCATATCCACCGACCCGGCATTTACCGGAATGCGCAATTCATGCACCCGCGCGAGCGTTGCTTCATCAATCATATCGGCGGTAAAGACGATTTCATCTTTCCCCGGTACAAAGCCTGCCGCCAGCGCACGTTCAATTTCGCCAAGCGAGACGGAATCTACCTTCACGCCCTGCTCGCGCATCAGGCGCAAAATATGAATATTCGAACACGCCTTCTGGGCGAAACGCACCACGTCAAACTGACTCAGTTTGGCAATCTGCGCGCGGATAATCTGCGCATCATAAACCCACACCGGGCAGCCGAATTCGGCAGGCAGGCGCAGCAGGTTGTCGGCGGTCAGGTCAGTATCTGTGCTATTGAGTGGGCGTGGCATGGTGTGCTCCGGTATTGGCTTTTTTATGATTACGCCACAGCCCGAAAAGAATAAAAAATATCGTTTTATCGTGAGTCTATGCAAAAATGATATGGACTGGTTCATTCGAGGATTGCCCATGCCCGCCGTTAACCTGCGACACATCGAAATTTTTCACGCCATCATGACGGCAGGTAATCTGACAGAAGCCGCGCGCATGCTACATACCTCGCAGCCCACCGTCAGTCGGGAACTGGCCCGATTCGAGAAAGTGCTGGGATTAACGCTGTTTGAACGCACGCGTGGCCGACTGCACCCAACCGTGCAAGGGTTACGTCTGTTTGAAGAGGTGCAACGTTCGTGGTATGGCCTTGATAGAATTGTGAGCGCCGCCGAAAGCCTGCGTGAGTTTCGCCAGGGCGAATTGTCGATTGTTTGCCTGCCGGTATTCTCACAGTCTTTTTTACCGCCGTTGCTGCAGCCATTCCTCGCACGCTATCCACAGGTCAATATTCAGATAGTGCCGCAGGAGTCACCGCTGCTGGAAGAGTGGCTGTCGGCGCAGCGCCACGATCTGGGGTTAACGGAAACGCTGCATACGCCTGCCGGAACGAAACGCACCGAATTGCTGGCGCTGGATGAAGTGTGCGTGCTGCCGCAGGGCCATCCGCTGACTAAGAAAGCGGTGTTAACGCCGCAGGATTTTCAGGGAGAAAACTACATCAGCCTGTCGCGCACCGACAGCTACCGTCAGCTACTGGATACACTGTTTAATGAGCACCAGGTGAAGCGCCGCATGGTGATTGAAACCCATAGCGCTGCTTCAATTTGTGCAATGGTGCGGGCGGGCGTTGGGATCTCGGTGGTAAACCCACTGACCGCGCTGGATTACGCCAGCAGCGGAGTCGTTATCCGCCGCTTCAGTATTTCGGTACCCTTTACAGTCAGCCTGATTCACCCACTTCATCGCCCCGCCTCGGCGCTGGTTGATGCTTTTACTGCACATCTGCAAGCCCATCTGCCGAGACTTATCGAACCGCTGGAGGCTATTTTGCATCCACAGTCGAAAGCATAAACGCCACCGCATCTTGCGCATGGATTGCCGCAGTGTCGAAAACCGGTAGTGGGCTTAGCTCGGTGGGAACCAGCAGACCAATCTCGGTACAGCCAAAGATCACCCCTTGCGCCCCCTGTTTCGCCAGTTGGTCGATGACGCCCAGGTAATAATCGCGGGAAGCCTCGCTGAATTCACCGAGACACAGCTCGTCGAAAATAATCTGGTTTATTTTCTGACGATCATCAGCTTCAGGGATCAGCGTGCTAATGCCAAATTCAGTCTGTAAACGCCCACGGTAAAAATCCTGCTCCATGGTGTAGCGCGTACCCAGTAGCGCCACGTTGCTCATTTGCTGCTTTTGTATCGCCCGCCCCGTCGCGTCGGCAATATGCAGAAACGGCACATCACAGGCGCTTTCAATCGCCTCAGCAACTTTGTGCATGGTGTTGGTACACAGCACAATTCCTTGCGCCCCGGCTTGCTGTAGCCCTATGGCGGCCTGCGCGAGGATCTCACCGGCTCGCTGCCAGTCACCGCTTGACTGACAGGCTTCAATCTCGTGAAAATCCACGCTGTGCAACAGAATCTGTGCCGAATGCAGTCCACCCAGACGCTGTTTTACCCCTTCATTAATGAGTCGATAATAAGGAATGGTAGATTCCCAGCTCATACCGCCTAACAGACCGATCGTTTTCATCATTTCCCCTGACTCGTTGTTGTCTCTCCAGTGAACCAAAGATGTGATCAACTTTCCACATCTGTTGGCGTGCATTTCTTTTTTTAATTTTCTGATATAGCTTTAATGAAACATTGTTTTAATTAATTACAGGAAGGCCGGATGTTTATTTTTCATAAAGAGACCACGCTTGACGATCTGGGCAATGGCGTTACCCGGCGCATTCTTGCTCACGGCGGTAACATGATGGCGGTTGAGGTGAACTTCGAGCAAGGCGCAATCGGCCCGATGCACAATCATCCGCACGAGCAGTTGACTTACGTGTTGTCCGGTGAGTTTGAATTTACCATTGGCGAAGAGAAACATATCGTTAGGGCGGGCGATACCCTGTATAAACAGCCCAACATTATGCATGGCTGCGTCTGCTTAAAACCGGGAACGCTGCTGGATACCTTTACCCCAATTCGCGAAGATTTTCTGCACGGGTAAGGCGCTAATAAAAAAAACCGGGTCGCGTTGACGCTTTCCCGGCCTATAAGAGACTCCACTCGCAGGCCGGATAAGGCTGAACCGCTATCCGGCATGCTTGTCTGACTTACACCCCAATATCTCTTAACTTCTCGCCTGCCATCAGCTTACGTTCGATATGCTCCAGCGTGACGTTTTTGGTTTCTGGAATCAGCCAGAACGTAATACCAATAAACACGACATTCAGCGCAGTATAGAGCCAGAACGTACCGGCGGCACCAATGCTGTCGAGCAGCGTCAGGAACGTTGCGCCAATGATCATGTTCGACACCCAGTTGGTGGTGGTGGAGCAGGTAATACCAAAATCACGGCATTTCAGTGGCTGAATTTCCGAACACAGGATCCACACCACCGGCGCGGCGCTCATCGCATAGCCTGCAATACACATCATCGTCATACCAACTGACAGCCAGGATAGCCCACTGGAAGCCGTGCCGTTATCAAACTGCATCAGACAATAACCAAGCACCAGTGTCCCGATGGCCATTACGCTGAAACCAATTTTCAGCGCCGGTTTACGTCCTGCTTTGTCGACCGTGAAGACGGCAATAAAGGTGGCGAACATAAACGTTAAGCCAACTACCAGCGTGGCAATCATCTGCTGCTCTGTGGTGGTAAAACCCGCCATTTTAAAAATGCGCGGCGCGTAGTACATGATGATGTTCATCCCGGTGAACTGCTGCATCGCCTGCAGTAACATTCCGAGGAAAACCGCGCGACGCACGTTACGGTTAATTTTAAACAGCGCCCAACCACCCTGCTTCAGCTTCAGGCTTTCACGGATTTCGTTCAGCTCATCGCGGGCTTTTTCTGACGTATCGCGCAACATGCGCAGTACTTCTTCAGCTTCGATGTGGCGACCTTTCTCCGCCAGCCAGCGCGGGCTATTGGGCAAGAAAACAACCAGAATAATCAGCAATACAGCCGGAAGCGCCAGCACGCCAAGCATAGCGCGCCAGTTACCGCTGTAGCTGAACGCGGTATCGGACAAAAAGGCCAGAACGATACCCAGCGTCACCATCAGCTGATACATACTGATCATCTTGCCACGCACGTTTTCGCTGGCCATTTCGGAGAGATAGAGCGGTGCGGTGTAAGACGCGATCCCCACCGCTACGCCCAGCACCACGCGGGCAAAAATGAGCATTTCTACGCTGGAGGCAAACGCCGAGCCCAGAGATCCGACGACGAAAAGGATCGCGCCCGCCATCAGGCTGTATTTGCGCCCCAGGCGGAATGACAACCAACCGTTAAACAGCGCACCAATTGCCGCACCCAGCATCATGCTGCTTACCACCCACTCCTGCAGGCGGCTGGTCAACACAAAGTGATCGGTGATAAAAGGCAACGCGCCAGCAATCACGCCAATATCCAGACCGAATAACAACCCTGCGACAGCCGCAGAGATAGAAACAAACATATTCATACGTCGCGTATCGCGCACTGGGCGCGGCGCTAAAGCAGCATCATTATTTATTGAGACCATTTTTTCCTGCCAGATACAGAGTAACCATGCCATTGAAAGTAAGGGATCCCTTGCAGGAAGCGTCAGGCGGGAAACGGCAAAAACATGGATTAAATAGCTACACCACATGGTTATGTGATGGATATTCCAATTTTAAAATTTACCGACAATCACTCAATTAAATTTAATTCATTGATATTAAAGAATATTAAAAACAATAAATTTATACGTATGAAATTTAATATGGAATAATTTATAACCACAATATGGATTTTAATGATCCGAATATAAAAAAACCCTGCCAGAGGGCAGGGTTTAACGGTTCTGGAAAGCGAATTAACGTGCCAGCCAGCCGCCATCTACTGCAACGGTATAGCCGTTGATATAGTCAGATGCGCTGGACGCCAGGAACACGACAGGCCCCATAAGATCGCTCGGCAGACCCCAACGACCCGCCGGAATACGATCGAGGATTTCTGCGCTACGTTGCTCATCAGCACGCAGCTGTTGAGTGTTATTCGTCGCCATGTAACCCGGTGCAATCGCGTTGACGTTGATGTTATGTTTTGCCCACTCGTTCGCCATCAGACGGGTAACGCCCATTACGCCGCTTTTAGACGCGGTGTAAGACGGCACGCGGATCCCGCCCTGGAAGGAAAGCATAGAGGCGATGTTGATAATTTTGCCGCCGTTACCCTGAGCGATAAAGTGCTTCGCCGCGGCCTGAGACATAAAGAACACGCTCTTAATGTTCAGGTTCATCACGTCATCCCAGTCTTTTTCGCTGAAGTCGATCGCATCGTCACGACGGATAAGACCCGCGTTGTTGACCAGAATATCGATATGGCCGAATTCTGCCACTGCGCGCTCCAGCAGCGCCGGAATACCATCGATTTGACGCAGATCGGCGGTCAGGCTTAAAAAACGGCGGCCCAGTGCGGTCACGCGTTCGATGGTTTCTGTCGGTTCAACAATGTTGATACCGACGATATCGCAACCTGCTTCAGCCAGACCAAGCGCCATACCCTGACCCAAACCTGTGTCACAACCGGTCACAACGGCGACTTTACCTTCAAGAGAGAATGCATTCAAAATCATTGTAAATCCTTAATTTTTTATAATGCCCGCCGCAGCAGGCACGGTTGTCGCCCGCAACTAGCGCAGATCTTTTACTGCAACATGGTCCATATCATCAAAGACCTGGTTTTCGCCGACCATGCCCCAAATGAACGTATAAGCTTTTGTGCCGACACCGGAGTGAATAGACCAGCTTGGAGAAATCACCGCCTGCTCGTTGTGCATCACAATATGACGCGTTTCCTGAGGCTGACCCATCATGTGGAAGACGCAGGTATCTTCTTCCATATTGAAGTAGAAATAGACTTCCATACGACGTTCATGGGTATGACACGGCATGGTGTTCCACAGGTTACCCGGTGCCAGTTCAGTCAGACCCATGCTCAACTGGCAGGTTTCCAGAACATCCGGCACAAAGTATTTGTTGATGGTGCGACGATTGCTGGTGAGGTTATCGCCCAATGTCACTGGCGCAACGTCTGCAGGCGTGACTTTCTTAGTTGGGTAAGTCGAGTGTGCCGGCGCGCAGTTGTAGTAAAATTTCGCCGGTTTCGCCGCATCAATACTGGCGAATACCACTTCTTTTGCCCCTTTTCCGACGTACAGCGCGTCGCGATGACCAATTTCATAGCACTGGCCGTCAACGGTAATCGTGCCCGGGCCGCCGATGTTGATCACACCCAGCTCACGACGTTCGAGGAAATAGGTTACGCCCAGCTGTTTGCCTACTTCGCCACCCACAGAGACGGTTTTGGCCACTGGCATAATACCGCCAACAATGATGCGGTCGATGTGGCTGTAGACCATGGTGTATTCATCTGCGACAAACACTTCTTCGACCAAAAACTCATTACGCAGCCCCTGAGTGTCCAGGGTTTTCGCATGCGCACTATGGATACTTTGTCTTACGTCCACATTTACCTCCAGTGATAAATTGACCGTGAATGCTTAAACGAATAGCAAAACGCTGTTCCGTTTTATCTTATGCGCTCATGATATCCCTCCCTGAATGTGTTTTCAATTATAACTAAAACGATGTTTCACTTTTTCCGCATCTTATTATCAAAAGTGTAAGTGCGATCACGCTAGCGCATATAAATCGCAAAAATGGTTTCAAGAAAATCATTTAAAACAATTAGATAGATAAAAACACAAAAGAGTAGATCATTAGTGGCAGGGATAAGATATTGAAAATACAGTCAGGCTCATACGTCGTTCACACACCTTTTCTAACAAAGTGCGCTATCAATCACATGAAATGAAACAACGTTTTGATATGTTGGCAGGGTTTAGAGTGTATGTTTCTGTAACTGGCCTTGCCCTCCTGTTGGAGGGCTTTTTTATAGATGCAGGAGAAAATCATCAGAAAAGGCATTTAAGCAGAGAAATCGAAGGGAAATTAGTCTCGTTCGATAGCGAGCGCCACGCCCTGACCACCACCAATACACAGCGTTGCCAGTCCTTTGTGCGCCCGACGCTTCACCATTTCATGTACCAGTGAAACCAGAATTCGGCAGCCAGATGCGCCAATCGGATGGCCGAGCGCAATGGCTCCGCCGTTCACATTTACCCGCCGTTCATCCCACTCCAGCATTTTCCCTACGGATAATGCCTGCGCGGCGAAGGCTTCATTAGCTTCGATAAGATCAACATCAGCCAGTTGCCAGCCCACACGCTCAAGGCAGCGGCGCGTTGCATACACTGGCGCAATCCCCATGAGCGCGGGATCGACCCCAACGCTGGCAAAGGCGCGAATACGGGCCAGTACAGGTAAGTTCAGTTCCTGCGCCTTGGCCTCACTCATCATCATCACCGCAGCGGCGCCATCGTTGATGGATGACGCGTTACCCGCCGTTACCGAACCGAGCCTGTCAAAGGTAGGATCCAGACGCGCCAGCCCCTCGGCGCTGGCATCGGTACGCGGTTGTTCGTCGGTGTCCACCACGAACGATTGCCCGTTACGCAGCGTTACCACCGGCACGATTTCATCTTTAAAACGTCCGGCATCAATTGCCATCCGCGCTTTGTGCTGCGAGTGCAGCGCGTAGGCATCCTGCAATTCTCGGCTGATTCCGTATTCTCGCGCCAGGTTTTCCGCGGTAACGCCCATGTGATAATCGTTGAAGGCATCCCACAGACCGTCATGTACCAGGCTGTCGACCAGTTGGCTGTTCCCTAGCTGTGCGCCAGTGCGGCTATCGGTAAGGACATGCGGTGCACGGCTCATATTCTCTTGTCCGCCCGCAATCACAATGTCGGCTTCGCCACACTGGATAGCCTGGGTCGCCAGATGCAGCGCTTTCAGGCCCGAGCCACAGACATCGTTAATGGTGATGGCGGAAACGGTATTGGGTAGCCCACCATTGATGGCAGACTGACGCGCCGGGTTCTGCCCGGCACCTGCGGTAAGCACCTGTCCGAGGATCACTTCATCCACAGCGTGAACGTCCACGCCCGTGCGTTCCAGTAACGCCTTGACCACCATGCTGCCTAACTCAACGGCAGAGTGGCGCGCCAGCGTCCCCTGGAAGCAGCCAATCGGTGTCCTTAATGCCCCGACGATCACAACCTCTTTCATCACTACCTCAGCGCAAAATAACACCGCAATAGTAGATGATTGTTAAAAATAGTTATCAAGGTTGTTTAAAAACGGTGATTTTTATCACAAAGGAAATTCGTATCACTTATTGGTCATCTGAACGCCACTCTGCTGCAAATGGTCACGCAACCAGCTTCCTGCCACACCAGGCGGTGATTTCTTATTCCACAACAGATCGATAGAGATAGCCTTTGGCCAGCCGGGCAGTTGTAATTGAACCAGTGGTTTTTCTGCCGCAAACTCCTCCACCAACGCACAAGGGAGCGCGCACCAGCCAAATCCCTGAACAGCCATACTCAGCAATAACAGATAGTTAGGAGCAGACCAGACGGGACCGCGCGCCACGTTGGTGCCGCTTTCCAGATAGGTATTCAGACGCAGCTCGCGCCAGGTGTGGAGTTGCTCCCACTGCAGTTTTTCTTGAGCCGCGAGCGGATGCGACGCTGCAACGTATAATCCCATCCAGGTTTGCATCGGCAGACGCGTAACACCCATGTCGGTCGGGTAATCCTCCCGCGCTTCGATCAACCCCACCTGTGCGCGTCCTTTTTGCAGCAGATCGATCACGTCTTCATCTTCGCCAATCAGGCATTCAAACTCGGTATGGGGAAACTTGCGATCAAACTGCACCATCAACTCTTCCAGCACATCCGGATGCAGCGTGTCCGAAAGCACGAAGGTCAGACGCGCTTCAGTTTCACCCGACAGCGAGATCGCCGCCTCATCGAGACGTTCGCTGGCCGTCAGAATAGCCTGCACATAGCCCAACACCCGCTTACCTTCTTCGGTCAGCGTTGGCTGGCGGGATAAGCGGTCAAACAGTGCAAAACCAAGATCGGCTTCCAGATGCGCAATGGCTGTACTGATAGTGGACTGGCTTTTACGCAGCCGCCGGGCCGCCGCAGAAAATGAACCGCAGGAAACGGTCTCCACAAATGCCGTTAATGCTTCAGGAGAATAACGCATGAGCTATCTACTTTATCGATGGATACTATCTTTTAGATATCACATAAAACGATAAAATTGCCACCATTCCGTTATCCGGGCATCAAAGAAGGTTTTAGGTTATGCAACACGATACAGTCCAACGTCGCTCGTTAGTGGAGCGTATTTTTCATGCCGTCTGCTTTGAAGGCATTGCCACCGCGATCCTTGCACCAACCACCGCATGGTTGATGCAGCGCTCGGTGCTGGAAATGGGCGGACTGACCATTCTTCTCGCCACCACGGCGATGATCTGGAATATCATTTATAACGCCCTGTTTGACCGTTTGTGGCCGTCACACCAGGTAAAACGTACGGCGAAAGTGCGAGCATTTCACGCCTTAGGTTTTGAGAGCGGTTTTATTGTGATCGGGGTGAGCATCGTGGCGTATGTGCTAAACGTCAGCCTGGTTCAGGCATTCACGCTGGAAATAGGTTTCTTCCTGTTCTTCCTGCCGTACACCATGTTCTATAACTGGGCTTATGACACGTTACGCGAGCGCGTTATGAAGCGCCGCCAGCAGCGCGTTACTGCCTGATAATTAAAATAATAGTCGGAATCTTCTCGGTTCCGGCTATTGTTCCATTCACTCGACCGATTTTTCACTCCTCCCCCAGCCCCTGCCATTTGTGGTAAATTGCGCTTCTTTTTGTTTATTTTATAGTTGATACGTTCAAATAATGTCGAAATTTTGGTCAAAAGAAGAGACTCTCTGGAGCTTCGCACTATATGGGACTGCCGTCGGCGCAGGAACCCTCTTCCTCCCCATACAGCTGGGTTCTGCAGGCGCGGTGGTATTGTTTATCACCGCTCTCGTCGCCTGGCCTTTAACCTACTGGCCGCACAAGGCGCTATGCCAGTTTATCCTGTCCTCAAAAACGTCGGCTGGTGAAGGGATCACTGGCGCAGTTACTCACTACTACGGCAAGAAGATTGGCTGCCTGATCACCACCCTCTATTTTATTGCCTTCTTTGTGGTGGTGCTGATTTACGCCGTAGCGATAACCAATTCACTCACTGAACAGCTGGCAAAACATATTACTATCGATCTGCGGATCCGCATGCTGGTCAGCTTTGGCGTGGTGCTGGTGCTGAACCTGATTTTTCTGATGGGCCGACAAGCCACTATTCGGGTCATGGGCTTTTTGGTGTTCCCGCTCATCGCATACTTTTTGTTCCTTTCGCTCTACCTGACCGGAAGCTGGCAGCCAACGCTACTCACCGGCCAGATGTCTTTCGATCAGCACACGCTTCATCAGGTTTGGATATCTATTCCCGTGATGGTTTTCGCTTTTAGCCATACGCCAATTATCTCTACGTTCGCCATCGACAGACGAGAGAAATACGGCGAGCAGGCCATGGGTAAATGCAAAAAAATCATGAAGGTAGCCTACGTCATCATCTGCCTGAGCGTACTGTTTTTCGTCTTCAGCTGTTTGCTTTCGATTCCGACAAACTATATCGAAGACGCGAAAAATGAAGGCGTGACGATTCTTTCCGCGCTGTCGATGATGCCAAACGCGCCGGCATGGCTGTCGATTTCCGGGATCATCGTTGCCGTCGTAGCGATGTCAAAATCGTTCCTCGGCACCTACTTTGGCGTCATTGAAGGGGCAACGGAGGTAGTAAAAACGTCGTTGCATCAGGTGGGTGTGAAGAAAAGCCGGGCATTTAACCGCGCTCTGTCCATCATGCTGGTCTCGGCTATCACGTTTATCATCTGCTGCATTAACCCTAATGCCATTTCAATGATTTACGCGATAAGCGGCCCGCTGATTGCCATGATTCTGTTTATCATGCCGACATTATCTACCTATCTGATCCCGGCGCTGAAACCGTACCGTTCAGTGGGTAATCTGATCACCCTGATTGTCGGTCTGCTGTGCGTATCTGTGATGTTTTTTGGCTAGAACGTGTTGTTTAACGGCTCATTCCATTACGTGGATGAGCCGTTAAACTGACTTATTTGATGTACGAATCCAGTACTTTCAGGATCACATCCAAATCTTCTTCACGCTTAATTTCATCGCCCTGATGCACAATGTGCTCGGTCAGATGACCTTTAATCACTTCACGCATTAATCCGTTTACCGCCCCGCGGATTGCCGCTATTTGCTGCAATACCGCCGCACATTCATGCGGTTCATCCAGCATGGTTTTCAACGCCGCTACTTGCCCCTGAATCTTGCTGATTCGGGCTTTCAGCTTTTGTTTGTCGCGGATCGTATGTGACATAACTTTACCTTTTTAACGTCTGGCTGTAGGGACAATACCATCGACATTCTACTGGGGGGTAGTATTTGATACTGGGGGGGAGTAGAATCAGACGAAATTAAACAACTAAGAATCATTCTCATGGGTGAGTTTTCTACGCTTCTTCAGCAAGGCAACGCCTGGTTTTTCATTCCCAGCGCGATTCTACTGGGTGTGTTACACGGCCTGGAGCCGGGGCATTCCAAGACGATGATGGCGGCCTTTATTATTGCCATTAAGGGGACCATCAAACAGGCGGTGATGCTGGGGCTGGCAGCAACGCTGTCGCATACCGCCGTAGTTTGGTTGATTGCGCTCGGTGGCATGTATATCAGCAAAGCGTTTACCGCCCAGGCCGTTGAGCCCTGGCTGCAATTTATCTCGGCGATAATTATTCTCGGGACCGCATTCTGGATGTTCTGGCGAACCTGGCAGGGAGAGCAGAACTGGCTGGCCCAGACGCATCACGACCACGATCACGGGCATCACCACCACCATGATCATGACGACCATCATCATGACCACGATGACGATCATCACCATCACCATCACCATCACCATCACGAACACGAGCATAATCACGACCATGCCGCACTGGCAGGACTCACCGAAGGCTCGAAAGAGTATCAGGATGCCCACGAACGGGCGCATGCCACCGATATTCAGCGCCGCTTTGCGGGCAAAGAGGTCACCAACGGCCAAATATTATTGTTCGGTCTGACCGGCGGGCTTATCCCGTGTCCAGCCGCCATTACGGTGCTGCTGATTTGCATCCAGCTCAAAGCCTTCACGCTGGGTGCCACCATGGTGCTGTGCTTTAGCCTCGGGCTGGCACTGACGCTGGTAACGGTGGGCGTGGGAGCGGCAATCAGCGTGCAGCAGGCGGCCAAACGCTGGAGCGGATTTAACACGATGGCACGCAAAGCCCCCTATTTTTCCAGTGTGCTCATTGCGATGGTCGGTTTATATATGGGGATTCACGGCTATATGGGGATCGTCGGTTAACACTAAGAGAGCGCAGCAGCGATTGCCGCTGCGCGTAAAACCAGGCTAGCTTTCGACATTGCCCCACACCAGTTGCCCTTTATGGAAGGTCGCGGTGCGTGGAGAAATTCGCGCGACCGCTTCCGCCGAACAGGAGGCATCCACCAGCACAAAGCTGGCTTCATCCTGCGCTTTCGGCCAAACGCGCTCACCTTTTTCGTTAAGCGGCAACACATCGCCGGTGGCGAGGAACAACGCCCGCGACAGGTTAAGTTCGTTGGGGCGAATATAGAGCTGCGCGTACAGATTTGCCTTTTCCAGCATGTCGCCCAGCCCGTACGGCGACCAGTGATCAATTACGCTGTCGGTTCCGGTAATCACTTCCACGCCTTTATCGCGCAGCTGCTTGAGCGGCATGTGCAAGGTACCGATCGGCACCGTCGAGGCAATGGTAATCTGCTGCGTCGCCATGCGGCCCGCCAACGTGTCTACCTGCTGTTCGTTCAACGTTGCCAGTGCAAACGCGTGGCTGATGGTCAGTTTGCCCTTTAACTGCGGCGTTTTCTCCACCGTCTCCACCATGTAATTCACCGCCGCCACGCCTGCCGGACTGGTTTCATGCAGATGGATATCTACGCCTTTATCGTAATCCAGCGCAATCTGGAACATGGTGTCGAGGGATTTTTCCATCGCCCCATCGACGCTGGTTGGGTCCAGACCGCCGACGTAATGCGCTCCCGCCTGCATCGCTTCGCGCATCAGCGGTTCAGATTTTGATAACAGCAGGCCATGCTGCGGAAATGCCACGATTTCACAGGCAAAACCCGGCTGACGACGCGCCAGTACCGCCTGCAGGTTTTCGAGGTTTTTCAGCCCGGAAACCGGTTCTATGTTGCAGTGGCTGCGGGCGATCGAGGTGCCTTTTGATTGCAGCAGATCGATCAGCTTTTCTGCGCGCTCCTGCGTATAAGGCTGGAGTTCAGGCAGCAGCTTTTGTTCCAGGCGGATCATATCCTGAATAGTGGTGCCAGCCGGGCGGTTCAGCGAACGCCAGGGACCGCCGTAAAAGGTTTTATCCAGATGGATGTGCATGTCGCGCATGGCGGGCAGCATCAGCTTTCCACCCGCATCGTAGTGCGGCAGCGTCGCATCCGGATGCTGCTTATTCTCGCGCAGCGCAACGATTTTTCCGTCCTGGATTTCAACGGTTTGCAGCGCGGTACGGGTATGCACCACCACTGAGTTTTCGTAATCAAAGCCCGCTTCCAGCAGGACGTTATCCAGGTAATAGTGTTTATCGTTAATCGTCATTGTGCTCTTCGACCCGCAGGTGTTCCCGACAGGATTAGCAGCATACGCGACCGGAGCGACCGCGCCAAACAGCGCGGCAGCGGTCACCATTTTTCCGCTCTGGCTTAAAAATTCACGGCGGCTGTTACTTTCCTTCATTCACGTCTCCTCTCAGGAATGGACAATATGGGTGCCCGTTTCGCCGCGCAGTGCGGCGGGCAGGCATTCCGGCGTGGTGATGATCACTCGTTTACCGCCACGCTCCAGAAACGTCAGGCTGGCAACGATCTTGGGTAACATGCTGCCAGGCGGGAAATGTCCCTCGTGCATGTAACGGGTCATCGTTGCGACATCCACCGTATCCAGCGCCTGCTGGTTGGGTTTGCCAAAATGGATACAAACCTGCTCGACGCCGGTGGTGATCACCAGAATGTCGGCGCGGATCTCCTGTGCCAACAGCGCCGTGGAGAGATCTTTATCAATCACCGCGTCCACGCTCTGGTAATCCCCTTGATCGCTACGCACCACCGGGATCCCGCCGCCGCCCGCGCCAATCACCACAAAGCCTTGCTGGGTCAGCGTTTTGATCGCCTCCGCCTCGACAATGCGCTTCGGTTGTGGAGAGGCGACTACCCGACGGTAGCCGCGCCCCGAATCCTCAACAAAGCGCCAGCCCGGATTGACCCGCTGCAGTTCATCACGCTGCGCTTCGCTAAAGAACGCCCCGATGGGCTTGGTCGGATTAGCGAAGCCCGGATCGTTTTTGTCGACCTCCACTTGCGTTACTACCGTAACTGCCTTCTGCTCACCGCGCCGCGCCAGGCGGTTATTCAGCGCCTGTTGGATCAGATAACCGATACCGCCCTGCGTATCGGCAACGCAGTTTGCCAGCGGGGTAAGCGGCAGCCCTTCACGCTCGTGCGCGATTTCCGCACGCCGCAGATCCAGCCCTACCTGTGGCCCGTTACCGTGCGTCAGCACAATGTTGTAGTCCGATGCCAGCATCTCCAGCACCGTATCCGCTACCGCTTTCACCGCTTCAGCCTGGTGTTCAATCGACTGGCTGGCGTTATCTTTGATAATGCTGTTGCCGCCAATGGCAACGACCACAAGTTCTTTCATAGTGTTATCTTCCGCTTGCAGGCAATTCAGGTCGTTTTCGTCGGTTCCTGCTCAGGCGCAGTCACCGCTTCACGGCTATCCAGAACATGCTTAAGGACAAACATTCCGCTCATCATGAGGTAGGCCACAACAAACATCATCGAGCTGCCTTCCGCAAAGCCAACCGCAGGGGAGTGAATCACGCCAAACAGCGATAACAGCGCGCCAAAGGCTGCGGCAATCGCGCCGCGCAGCGGCTTGTTCATAATGGCGAAGATAGCGACGCAGCCCCACAGCATGCTGGCCAGCGGTGCGCCGCTTCCCAGATGCACCAGTCCGTCGTAATAGACACCTTTGCTGTGCAGCAAGTCGCTACCCAGTTTCCCCGCGGATGTTCCGGCAGCGCCCATCACGCTGTTGACGATGGTCAATGCCCAGTTGGCAATCCACGGGAAAAGACAGATGAAGATGACGGGAACCTCGACTTTGGGCGTTTCTCGCACCACCTGGTTGGCGGTCACCACGCCGATAAACACCAGAATCGGCACTATCGCGGTCATCGGAATAATGGCGAGCATAAACGCCCCCAGCCCAAACAGCGGCACCAGGAACATGGTGATGCCTGAAGCGAGGGTATAGCCGATGCTGGCGCCCATCGCTTTCCAGCCCGCATGCCCAACATATACGGTCACCGGGAACGGGTTACCCAGCATGCAGCCGAGCATGGAAGCAAAGCCGTTCGCCATCATGACCTTACGGGTGTTGTACTCATCGCCCGCCGCGTGCGCACTTTCAATGTTCTCAAGGTCAAAAATATAGTTCGCCAGGCCCAAAGGAACTGCAGAAGCCAGATACGGTAGTGCGTGCGGTAAACCTTGCAGGAAGCTGTCGACATGAATTTCCGGCGGGTTGAAGCCAAAGGAAGACATCGACGCTTTAATGGCTTCCGGGCTTTGTAAACCGGAGATCCATGCCAGGGCCGTACCGGCAATCAGCAGCAGCAAACCGGTAGGAATACGAGCAAAAATCGGCTTCTTACCGAACCAGTTAATGAAGATCAGCAACAGGACGATGAAAGAGACGGTCGGCGCTTCGAATGCCTGCAGCATCGGGTTCATCGCCAGCAGCAACAGCCCCAGGCCGGACAGACAAGAAAGCAGTACCGTACGTGGGATCATCTTGCGGATGGTCTCGCCCAGGAAGGAGCCACCGACCAGGATCAACGCTTCGACAAAGCACCACACCAGCGCGATTTGGATAGCGAAGTTGGCATCTTTGGTTTGCTGATATACCGGCATCAGCACCAGGAAAGTTACGGTAAAGATTGACGGTGCGCTTGGTCCGGACGGCAACGCCGTTACGTCGTTACGCCCGGTGTGCTTTGCCATCTGCAGGCCAAACCAGGCGTAGCAGACGCTGGCCACCAGCACCGCCAGACCAAAGGCAGGCGCAATGCGACCATAGACAATTTCGGTAGGGATCCCGACGACAAAAATGAGTAGTCCCATCATTGTCAGCAGGTTAGTCAGGTTGTTGGTCATCAGCCCAAAGTAAGCCGCCCAGTCACCACGTTTCCATTCTAGTTTTATGCTGTTCATGGAATATCCTTAACAGGTTAAGCATCGTTTGCGATCGCGGAGATCGCCCAGCCCTGCAGGTAAGCAACGTTTTTCGCTTCGCTACTGTGGGGCTAACCGCGTTAGCCCCGGTTATTGTTATTGGCAGTAGCGGTCGCGCCAGTTGAGGATCGCCTTTTCAAAACAGGCGAACGGCGGGTGAACTATTCCGGCGCCGATCATGCCGATCCCCGCGTCTTTGTGCGCAATGGCGGTGTTGATCACCGGCAGAATGCCGGTGCTGCCCACGCGCGTAATATCGATAGCGGTCGGTACGCCCATAAAACCAAGCAGCGGAATGGTGACGTTGGGGTTTTCGCCAAGAGTGATTTCACGCATCTGGCGCGAGAAATCAACCGCCTCCTCGACCGTACCGCCCACCAGTGCCACGATGGCCGGCGCCGTCGCCATAGCGAAACCGCCAATGCCGTAGGTTTCGGTAATCGCGCTATCGCCGATATCACGTCCGGAATCTTCCGGCTTGTAGCCCGCAAACATCGGTCCAATCACCTGCTGCGCCGGGCCAGTAAACCACTGGCCCGGTAAGCCGCTAATGCGCAGACCGAACTCAACGCCATTGCGCGCCATCGTCGTCACCACGGTGCTGTATTCAATGCCGTGTGCAGCGTCCATTGCAGCTTTACACATCGCCATCCAGGTCGGTCCGGAGAAGTAATCACTACTAAGGACGAACTCGAACACCTCACGTTGCTGCTCAACCGGATAACCGGTCTGAATAATCCACGGCGTCAGCGCCTGAATCAGCAGCGCCGTCCCGGCGTTGTTGCGGTTATGGCACTCATCACCCATGTGCAGCGCCTGCGCCAGCATCAGACGCAGATCGATTTCGCCCGCCAGCTTCATAGCGTCGCGCAGCATCGGTCCCAGCACATCGCGCATCCAGTGCAAACGATCGATAACGCTCTGATCGTTCGCGCCCATGCGCAGGATCTTCGCCATCTGCTCGCTCATATTGGTATATGCGCGGTTGCCATAGGTTTTGTTCTCGACGATGTGCATAAACATCGATGCCGATGTCACGCCCGCCATCGAGCCGACACAGTCATGCTCGTGGCACGGAGAGAAGATGATTTCACCCGAGGCGGCCAGTTCCGCGGCTTCATCCAGATCTTTCGCCAGCCCTTCAAAGACCAGCGCCCCGGTTACCGCCCCCTTCATTGCGCCGCACATTTTTTCCCAGCGGATTGGCGGCCCGGCGTGCAGGATGGTGTTACGGGTCATGCCCGGCACGACGTTGATCGCCTGGTCATAGCCAATCAGCACCGGATGCGACTGGATAATACGTTCCAGCGCCTGCTGGTTAGCGGCCGCGATTTTGTCTGCCAGCGGCGAATCGGCAATATCGTCCAGCGCGGCCACGACCTGCATGTTGCCCTGCCCCGGCGGCGTCCAGTCGAGCTGGGTCACCGGTATGTTCTGCTTTTTCAGGTCATCGCTGAACATTGCGATGCCAACGTTAATCACGTTCAGCGGCTGGTTAAACAGTGTCTGGCTCATCAGGCTTCCTCCCCTTTACAGATAAATTCACGCGCCAGCAATCCGGTGTTGGTGCTACTGCTCGCCCAGATAACCCCGGCGTCGGTCAGCATCTGACACTGTTTTTCCAGCGACGGCGTATCAAGATCGGTTCCCAGCACATAGCCGAGGATCTCAAGCGGACGACCGTCTGCGGCGGCGATCGCTTTGGCTTCAACGATCGCATCGAGCATCACGCCAACCGGATCTTCATGTGATCCAAATCCAAGGACGAAGTCCATCACGATCACGCCAACTTCAGGATCGCGCGCTTCCTGCAACAGACGACTAATGCGGTTGGTGGGATCGATCATCGGGTGCGGTTTGCCATTGGTAAAATCGTCATCACCGAAATCCAGGAAGGTATGCGCCACGCTGCGGTTGAGATCTTTCAGGCGGAACGCCGGATCCGGATGAATGTTGCTGTAAACTTCGGCATGTTTTTCCATGGCAGCAAACATCGCCTCATCGCACAACGTGCCGCCACAGAACAAGCCACGGATGTACTTTTGTTGCGGGGTCAGACGGGCGCGAACCTCTTCAATCAGCGGCCAGTTGAGCGGATGCAGATCCAGACTCTCTTTTTTCACGCCGGTCAGCAGTACCGCTTTCAACGCCGCCTCTTTAGTACCGCGGGCAAACTGCAGGCCTTTTTCATCCGCAGGCGCGGCTTCACGTCCGAGGAAACACACCACCACGGGCTTATGACAGGCGCGTGCACGTTCCAGCACCTTGTGCGCCACCGCTGGCGCAGGCGGTTTTGAGATAAGTGCGATGATCTCAGTTTGCGGATCGGCCTCCAGCATGCCAATCGCGTCAAGCATCATCAGGCCGCCAATCTTTTCGCTAAGATCGCGTCCACCAGTGCCAATTAGCTGGGAAATCCCGCCGCCAAATTCGTGAATGCGTACGCTCAGCTCCTGGCTGCCGGTACCGGAGGCACCAATAATTCCGATGTTGCCGCGACGCACCGCGTTGCCAAAACACAGCGCCGCACCGTTAATGATGGCGGTTCCGCAATCTGGCCCCATCATTAACAGCCCTTTTTCATGCGCCAGCTGCTTAAGCGCCAGTTCGTCCTCAAGAGAGACGTTGTCAGAGAACAGCATCACGTTGAGGTTATTTTGCAGCGCCTGACGCGCTTCACGCGCGGCAAACAGGCCATTGACCGAGATCACCGCCAGATTGCTGTCAGGAACATGCTTCTTCGCGCTGGCAAGCGTGGCATAGTGCGCTTCATGCTGGCCACCCTGCTCTTTATGCGTAAACAGATCGTCAATCGCCACCAGCGTCTGGTCGTTCGCCGCCTCGCTGGCACCTTTAATGACAATCATCAGATCGCCACTTTTCGCCTCTTCCAGCTCAGGCGTCAGCAGGCCGAGATTCTTCAGCACGCCCTTATTCATTTCTGTCGCCATAGCCACGAATGCCTGCTCAACGCCATCGAGCTTATTTGCGCGCGTAGAGATAGACATCAGTGAGACAGAATCAAAATACGTGTTCTTTTTAACAACTATCCTGATCGACATAATTCCCTCCGGACCTGTGGCTCAGGGCGCAGGCATCCGCCATGCCATACAGCATGTCGCAGCCAGAACTTGAGCCGATATTTTTAATGTCAGTAATATATTGCGTAGAAACGGGTTGTTGCTCAGTAATAAATTGGTTCAGCAGCCGTCCGATGCTTTCCCGATAACGCTGATTAAATGCTTCCTCTAGCGTTATTTTGCTGAGTAGCGTTGTATTATTTCCGGCACATTGTAATGCTGCTAAAAAATCGTCTCGATATTTCCTCAGCGGATGTCCGGGAATAAATAAAATGGTGCTTAAACCTACTAAATAATCATCCGATGAGGGCGTCAGCCCTATCCCCAAACCAATTAAATGGCTGACCGCCGTAGTAATATTTTCTCCTGTACGCAACGCCGTCAGTAATGTTTGTCGGCGGTTGAGTAATTGACGGGTGATTTCCTGATAAAACGGATTGTCACCCCGGTACAGAAATAATGTGTCGTCGCTTTTTAGCTGTTGGCGGATAACCTCTTCCCAATGCTGCCAGCCGACTGCGGCAAGGCTTGCTGCATCAGATGTCCACCGTGGTATTCGCCACAGCAGGCAACCTGCGGTTTCTATCCATTTATCATTGCCAACAACTATTCCCGACCCGCTAAAACTGACCCGCTCACCGGGGTGAAACAGGTCTTCACAATGCGTCAGCGCCACCCGACAGCTGTTAGGTGCGTTATCACAATCTTCACTCAGTAACGTCAACATCCGCTGCTGTTCGGGTATCAACAGGTTTACCGCGTGGGAAAAAACCTGTTCAACCCGTCCCGTTCCCCGGAAAGTGAGAAACGCGCCGTCTGCGGTTAGCGCCCGTACGCATCGCCGTGATGGCGTAGCGATAATGGCGCTCCTGTGTCAGGCTCCGGCCGCAATCAGCAGCTCGGCAATTTCGTGGTACCCTTTCTCTCGCGCCAGTTCCAGCGGGGTTTTACCGTATTTATCCGTCATGTGCGGGTTTGCGCCATGGTCGAGCAGCAGCTTAACGATCTCCTGCTGCTTCGCACCGCCGTCATTCAGCACAATGGCTTCCAGGAGCGGCGTCCAGCCAACAAAATTAGTATGGTTGACATTGATATCGGTACGCAGCAGCAGCTCACGCACGATCTCGACATGGCCTTTTTCGCTGGCTGGCGTAATACCGACGCCGCCAAAACGGCTCAGGCAATTGAGGTCGGGGTTAGCTGGTAATACCGTACGCAACAGCGTTAAATCATTCGTCAGGCAGCTAATCAGGAAGGGGTTAAAACAAGTTTGATCTTGTTTATTAATATCGGCACCCGCAGCAATCAATAAAGAAACACAGTCATAATGTTTATTCAGGCTGGCAATAATAATGGCAGTTCGCCCCTGGCGGTTGGTGGCGTTAATATCCACATTTTTTGCCAGACAGGATTTTAATCCATCGGCATTGCCCTGTTCTGCCGCCAGCAGAAATTCAGTAATGAGTTCTTTCTCTGACATAATCGCTCTCCTGCAGTTTTTTAGACTTTTTAAATATCCGATAACCTGAGAATAGCAACAGAGTGCAGAGA
This sequence comes from Citrobacter sp. C13, assembly GCF_014596815.2. Taxonomy (NCBI): domain Bacteria; kingdom Pseudomonadati; phylum Pseudomonadota; class Gammaproteobacteria; order Enterobacterales; family Enterobacteriaceae; genus Citrobacter; species Citrobacter sp. C13. Next base: position 889,425 of record NZ_CP115024.1, on the reverse strand, counting down.
ATAACATCCGCTTAAATTTCATTCATCGTTAGCGCATCGATTATTGAATCAATTTTAACAATGAGGACAAAACGTGCTGTAGTGCAATCTTTCCCTTATAGCTGTGGCCCTTTTAGCCACTAATCAGTAGTCCGGGAAATCAGGCGGTATGCTGCACGGATAGCGGCCTGCAATTAAAATACAGAAGTGTGATTGCCTTCAAATCAAATGTAAAACTAGTGTTAAATTCTGTTCAAAACTGATTGCTCTGTATAAGGATTACAAATACATTCAACAATCATCGTGTTGCGGATGCGCATTGTTGCCGGAGGGGAGAAAGATGAATTCAATATTTACCGAGGAAAACCTACTGGCATTTACGATGGCTGCCCGCTATAGCAGTTTCAGCAAGGCGGCGGAGGAGCTTGGCTTAACCACATCGGCAATTAGTTACACCATCAAGCGCATGGAAATGGGTCTCGACGTGGTGCTGTTTACCCGCAGTACTCGCAGCATTGAGCTGACCGAGTCCGGGCGCTATCTCTTTCGCAAAGCAACTGACCTGCTGAATGACTTCCACGCCATCTGAATCGCCACAGATAATCTAGACACTTCCGAGCCGTTGATAATACTGGTTTTCATATTCTGTCGGTGACATCTGATCGCTAGAACCATGCCGACGCTTACTGTTATAAAACATTTCGATGTAATCAAAAATATCACTGCGGGCTTCTTCCCGCGTTCCGTAGATCTTTTTCTTTATCCGTTCGCGTTTCAACAACTGGAAAAAGCTTTCTGCAACCGCATTATCATGGCAGTTACCGCGACGGCTCATGCTGCCCTCCAGGCCGTGTGATTTCAGGAAAGACTGCCACTCATGGCTTGTGTACTGACTGCCCTGATCCGAATGAACCAGCACCTGTTTTTGGGGATTACGCCGCCATACAGCCATCAGCAGTGCGTTCAGGACAATGTCCTTTGTCATCCGGGATTGCATGGACCAGCCGATAATTTTGCGTGAGAACAGATCAACAACCACAGCAAGATACAGCCAGCCTTCGTGGGTCCTGATGTAGGTTATGTCTGTTACCCAACGCTCATCAGGAGCATCCGGATTGAACTGTCGCTGGAGCCTGTTGGGCGACACGATACTGGCCTCGCCTTTACGTGCCCGCGGGCTCCGGTATCCGACCTGAGCCTTTATCCCGACACGTTTCATCAGTCGCCAGACTCTGTTCACTCCGCACTGTTGCCCGCTGTCCCGCAGATCCAGATGGATTTTGCGATAACCATAGACGCATCCCGATTCCAGCCAGAACTGTTTAATCTGTCCTGTCAGTCTCAGGTCTGCCTGATGGCGTTGAGAATGCGGCTGCTGAAGCCAGGCGTAAAAACCACTGGGATGAACATCCAGCACCCGACAGAGCAGGCGAACAGGCCAGCAACAGGTGTTGTCACGGATAAAGGCGTACCTCAGTCGGACAGCTTTGCGAAGTACGCCGCGGCTTTTTTTAATATGTCCCGTTCGTCGGTAACCCGCTTCAGCTCTTTCTGGAGACGACGGATCTCGGCCTGAGCATCTGACTGTTCTTTATTAGTGGAAGAATCCGGACCGTACTTCTTTATCCAGGCGTAAAGGCTGTGGGTGGTGATATCGAGACGTGTTGCCACGCTGGCAACAGAATAACCGCGATCAACAACCTGTTTGACTGCTTCAGTTTTAAACTCTTCGGGATAACGCTTACCGCTCATGGGCACCTCTCTTTAAGCCATCTTAAATGACTCTGAGGTGTCTGTTAAACCCGTGGCGATTCAGTTACACACCTAAATAACAGAAACCATTATTGATTTTTTGTTACAAAGACCACATTATGAATGAACCTATGTAGAAATTTAAGGTGTTTGTTATGGATACTACATTCATTGCTGAACCTATAGTAAGCATTGACGAAAAGTTGTTGGGCGTTGAGCTTCTCACTCGCTTCATTTCCCCAGATGGACGCCCCCTTCATCCTGAGTTCGTAATTTCATCTTGGGATTTAGATAGGAAACGGCTTTTCCTATACGAACAATGCGGAAACATTGCCAGTATGCAAAAGTGGTTCGAACGAAAGAATCTATTTTGTACACTGAACATTGATCAGCAAATGGCTTTTCTGATACGTAATGACTACATACTTAGACAAACTTTCGAATCGATGCCATTCATCAAACTTGAGCTTTCTGAGAATTTCCCAGGTTTAGATAAAGGATTAAAAAGCCCCTTGTTAAAGTCGCTGAGCCAGGGTGTGAATGGGCTGTGGCTCGATGACCTTGGGGCAGGTAATTCGAATGTAGTTAGTTTGATGGAAGGATACTTTGAGGTTGTAAAAGTAGATCGCTGCTTCTTTAATCAGCAGGTGCAGAAACCAACCTTCTACCCGCTGATTGCTTCCATTCAAAAACACTGCGGCAAAGTTATTATCGAAGGGATTGAGAATCGAGAACATTTGGGAATACTGCGTGAGGTGGGGATTTGGGGATTACAGGGGTATCTTATTAAATCTGTCCCTTTTAAAAATGTGGATTCATTGCTGTAGTGTTGAAACCATCACCCCTTTGATGTATCACCCACCTGTAGACGATTGACCGGACGACATTTGCAGCGTTAGCGACTGAGCAAAGCTGGCTTGAGAAGCTCTCGCCTGGAAATCAATGTAATCGCTTAATCTTGAGCTATCGCTGGCGATAGTGAGCGGTACGGATGCCTCAAGATTTAGATTGAATGTAGGATTCACCGTGTACACTGGCGCATTGCCGCTGCTGAGTGACATTGCGGAACCACGAAGAGAATCACCATTTAGGCTGTATTGATTTGCCGCTGTTCCAGCATTACCGCCACCAACGCCCAACCAATCCATGATAGCTGGCCCCACTGAACGAGTATTGAAGCCCGTCTTATCCTGAATCCAATCCGCTGTAGCATTCGCAGAACCACCCACAGCACCATCGTAGAGGGCCTGGGCCGCTGGCTTATCGCTATTAGTGAACCACTGAGGGAAACGGGAGCGAAGCCCTTCATTCAGATCAGACACTACGCCGGAAATCTCACCAACAAAGCCCGTCACCTGTTTAGCCAGATCTCCTAATCCCTCTCCAAGCATTCCAGCCGATTCGGTGATAACTTGCGTGTTTTTAACAAGCTCGTCGCCACCGTCAGCGAAGCCTTTCATAAAGCCAGTGAATAGACTGTTATCAACACCATTCACCAGATTACCCATTGCAACGGACAGATCGCCGTAAGCGTAGGCTTGTTTGATCTGCTCGTCGTCCAGCGTCTGACCGCTATCAACCAGCTTTTTCAGAGTCGAAATAAATTGTTCACCGTTATTCTTGAAGAGATCGAGGTAATGAGCGCCATCGTCGAAAATGTTTTCCAGAAGGTGGGACAGTTCACCGTCAGAGTATCCGCGTCTTTGCCCTTCGTTAACACTGGCCTGGAGGAAGTCCAGAGGGTTGTCTTCGTATTGTGAAAGCTGCGACTTGTTCCAACCAAACTTGTTGAGGATTTCTTCAATGTTAGAGTTGCCCCCCTTCCATTTACCACTCTTCTGATCGAATTGGCTGTTCATCAGAGTTTCACTGATTTTCTCGCGCGTATCTTTCCCGAAGCCGTCAGTGATTTTGTCCACGCTGGCACTGTCTACGCCGTGTTGCTGTCCCCAGGCGACAATCGCCTTAACAGCATTAGGATTCAGTTTGGTACGTTCGGACATACGGACAAGTTCCAGATTCTCATTCCCTTTGTCACGGATACGAGACAGGATGCCAGCGCCCCCCGCAAGGGCAGCAGTAGCACCAATAAAACCAGCACCGCCGCCGATCACATTCAGCCCCTTCTCTTTGATACCAGCCGCCGCGCCTTTGTAATCCGTGCGTTTAGCGTGTTTGAGTGCTGCCGCCTGTGCCTGAGTAGATGCCGTCACTTTAGCCTGTAAAGCCGCCTCACGGCGCATGAGGGCAATTCTCTCGCGTAGCTCATAGTTCATCTTCTGACTACTGATCTGACCGCTACGGAACAATTCAGTCTGCTGGTGAGCGAATTTAGCAAACTGGTGTTGTGTGGCGGCATCAACGCCGTATTTTCCGGCTATACCTTTCATTTGGAGGTTGGCTGAGCGCCGTTTCAGGTCGGCTGTCTCATTACGTTTGGCAATCTTAGCCGCTTCCCTGGCTTGCGCTTTCCCTGCCTTTTCTGCCTGGCGTTGCTGCTGCTTCAAGTCACTGGGCGTTTTAGGCAAAGCAGATTTTGCATCAGCCACTTGTTCCCGCGCTTTAGTTCTACGTTGCTTTTGAGCCTGAAAACGAATCTTCGGGTCTTTAATCTTAGAAAAATGACGTTGAAGGTCATCTGCGGATTTTTTAGCCTCCGCAATACTCTGCTTGTCCACAACGAAGGTGACGGTCGATTTTATTTCTGCGATGTTGATCGATAGTCCACCTGACATTATTCACCGCCTTTCTGATCTAAGAAATGGTGAATCGCTTGCTCTACAGTTTCACCACGAAAAATACGTTGTCTCACGCCGTTATAGTCAACATCTAATAGTCTGCAAATAGCAGCGACATTTAATAATCCCTCTGCATCTGATGCAGAAAGTTGAACATGCAGCCCTCTGGCTGATTTTAAAATTAATTGCATAGTATCCTCACCTGAAAATAAAAAAGGGCGGGAACACTGGGGAGATTTGCGCTCTCATAGTTCCCAACGTCCACACGCCCTGTTTAAAAGCTCTTCTTTATTTACCAGACGGAAAGAGCTACCGTCTATCGCTCATTATTCTATTCTGAGACAGTACCGAAAATGATCGCTTGAGGCACATTCACGATAGGCAGATAGCTACACTCGGTAGCCACTTCTGGGAAGCCCCAGCGCTGATCTACGATCACATACTGGTGATACAGATCCGCGCCTTTGCCTTGTGTCGCATGGCGAACGCCCACACCGCTATGCAGGACGTAGGCACTTGATTCAGGAGCCATTAATGGGATACTCACGAACGAATCAACACCAATACGATCAGTAATCAGAGAGTAGCCTGTCACATCGATCACGGTGACACCGTTTAGCGTCCATGTTTCGAAACCAGGATTAGCGCCTTTCGTGCGGGTGTAGAAGTTATCGCCAGATTCCAGCGGCAGCGTATACACCATGAAGTCTTTCACGGACGGGTGATAGCGTAGCGCTACGGCAGCTTTGCCAGAAGCCAAGATCACCGCTCCTTGTTTAGCCTGCGCCAGCCCTGATCCAAGTTTCACATTCTGAATGCGTCCGATCTCACTTAGTTGCTGGAACACGTTAGCGTCTGCGCTAATGTCCATCGTGTATGTGGTTTTGCTACCGCCAGCAAGGAAATCAAGATCGCCCTGTCCGGCGAATTGAGAATTAACACGAAGCCCTAACAGCGCCTCTACAAGGTCAACCTCTACCGTGTTACTCACCTGTGCATACTGTGCATCGCTGAAATCGTTAATAGCGAGGGTAATTTGATCAGCAGTGTCAACCACGCCTCTCGCTTTAAACTGTGCCAGATCAAGACTTGAAACACTGTTCAAAGAATTCGTATACTTGAGTTGGTAAAGAGAATTGGTAAATTCTGGACGTTCTGCACTGTTCCAATCGCTTTGGGCGTAAGGCATCTTTTCAGGAGCAACGAGATTTTTCACATCGGTGATTTTCTCAAGAGCGATAGAGTTTACATCGTGATGTTCAACACGGAATACCCCAAGATTAGTTACAATCTGGTTTAGTTGAGTAGAGAATGTAAATGGGCTGGCAAAATCGTACATGTTGCCAGAAAATAGATCTGAATAAGCCATTATTATTATTATCCTCGATTAGGTTGTGCGTAGGGCTACTGTGTCGTAGTCAGTGAAAGTAAAGCCAAGAGTTGCTAATTGCGCTTGAGCCAGAGATTTATTCAGGCTTCCAAATTCAACACCAATCAGGGCTAAAATAGTATGTTCTGGAGAAGCTACAATAAACGCTTTATCGCCAGCGTTTGCAGGTTCTACGACAACATACGCAATGTCACCAGGGGCGGCAGCTTTCGCGCCTGTAGCGTCTACAAGGTCGCCAACAATAAGATCGGCAGGAATACCGGATTCCACACGGATCAGCTTATCCTGCATAATTGCATCAGAAGCATGGGCGATAATTTTATAACGGGCGTGGCTGTTATTCCCGTTCAGAGTTTGAAATGTTCCAAATTGCATTGGTTATTTTCCTTTTGCTATTAGTTTTAATCGTGTCTCAAGCCCTGATGAAGGGTGAGGGGTATTTGATTTTGTGATCGTGGCTGTAGGCCAGAATTTCTCTGTAGCCTGTCGAATCTCTTCGACACTTACGCCTAATACATGCGCCGCCTGTTTCATCATCTTTTCAGAGAGAATAAGAGAAGTGCCTTTGTGAGTAATCACACGGTCATAGTTCATAAGAAACATGAAGAAGTTTCCTTATTGTAACTTTTTTGTTTACAGCAGATAAATAGAAGGGCTACCTAAGTAGCCCTGGAGAGAATGCCCCTTGCTAAAGAAAGCATTATTAACGTCATTTTTCAGGAGAAATGAAGTTAAGAATACAATCTAATAAAAAGACCCCCGTTTTATTATCTTAGGAGATTTAAAAAGATCGGGGGTACTTTGCATCTGTTAAACGTGAAGCCCTTCACGCTGGCAATAACAGATCTTGATTTCATTATCTATTAGCTGACACTTTCGGGAGTGTTATTAATAGAAGATTGCCAGCTTAACGTAATTCCTGAACCTCTCACAATTCAAGGGTAGTTAAGTCTGACTACATTCATCCTAACGGAATGAATGAGGGGTAAAGAGCGAATGCCCTTTCTGAAAAAGTCGGAGATGCGCGGGTGATTGCATGTAAAGCCAACACAACGAGACATTACATCCCACGCATTCCTTCGGAACTAAACAAAAAAGAAGAAGAAAGAACCAACACTTTCAAAAAAAGCATTCAAAAGAGAGTGCCGCTATGGGAAACGGCATTCAGGAGGGAGAAGTGATTCGAATACTATCCCTACTTCTTATTCTATAACATTTCTGTTAATTTGTCAATACCTAAACCGACATTTTATTCACTTTACTTGCATTTTCATTCACCCTCGCTTACAGCGTATTTCTCTGCAATGCTAACGGCAAGCTCTCCCAGCTCAAGCGTGATGTATTGCAGGGAGCAAGCAAGCTCTTCAAGGGTATTTGCTACTCGCCACGCCTGATCAGCGGTGATGGTGCTGCCGTCACGCTCCACCAAACGAGCTACAGAGGTTTGAAGGTGCTCAAGGGCTGTGATGGCTTGCTCAGTATGTCTGACAGCGTTCAGGAGGCTCTCAGGCGTTACTGTAATGTATGTTTTATTCACTTCCTGTAGTAGCGGGAGATGATAATTATCTTCGAAACTAAGAAGTAGAGATTGAATTGTGTCGTTAGTCATTATAATTTTCCCTATCGTCATTAAATAAAAAATCTAAATCGGCAGTGTGACCACTCAGGCCGTTAGTTTGTGAATACCCGACATAATCGGAGTAATGTTCAAATCCGATAATTTGCCAGGGTTTAAGCTGGCTACTATCAATTATGTATTCTTTTCTTTTTCGAGGTTTCCAGAATACGCCAGGCGTAGTGCTAATTATTTCTTGCAAGGCGTTGTATTCATCACCGCAAGGTACAGAGGGAGGGTGTTCTAAAATAGTTGTTTTTAGTGAGCCTGGAATAGATTCTCTTGAATAATCTTTTAGCTTATGGCTGTATTTACGTTTTGTTGCTCTTACTGCTTTTTCAATTCTGACAATGTTACTGCGTTCTCTTTTTCCCATTCATTCCTCGTAAAGGGGGAAACTCTGTGTTTTCTCGTTAATGTCCATACTGCGTAAAATGCAAATAGCCAATAGATAGCGATGATCATAAAAGTTTCCCATTGATTGTTATTTAGTCATTTGAATAAATGATCTCATAATCCGAGATCATAGATTTAACTGTTACGTCGAAATAGCCAGCTTCTTTAAAATCGATAACACCGAATGATTTTAAAGCGTGAAGCCAGAACATCACGCCGCCTTGCGAACATCCAGATCGTTCGATAATGTCACCAAGTTGGATTTTTGTCGGTTTGGATTTATAGAAGTAATGCAGGGTTTCTAACACACGCTTTCCAGCGTCATTAATCTGAATACGGTCAACACCGTATTTCACTAAGTATTGGATCATAATCCTCCTGGTTAAAATGGTAGATCTTCGAATTCGCCGAAGGTTTCATTCGTTGATACGGTTAAAATAATCTCACGTCCAAGATGTTTGGTCGCTGTCTGTGAAATAAGTTGGTAGGCTGCTTCCTCATCGCCCATTGTCTCTGTTAGCGCCCATTTCAAAGCGGCATCAATGGGATCGCCATTCGGTTTGAAGATAGCTACACCGCCCCAGGGAAGGTCTGGCTTGTCCTGCTGAGTGGGGATCGTTGGTGTTGGTGCTGGCGGCTCCAGGTATTCTGGAGCATCCCAGACAAACGGAAGATCATCAAAATCAGGAACTGAATGCTCCTCTGCGGCCTTCACTGGCTCAGGGGCTGGCACTTCGTCAGACGCTGCTACAGGCTGCGCTGTCGGCGCTTCTGGTGGGGTAATGTGAGCATCAGTTAGCGGAAGTGCTCGTAATTCCTTATTCCTCCTACCAGGTATTTTAGTTCTCGTAATGAGTCCTATTAATTCCATCTGTTCGATCAGATCGTTTGTTTTTCCACGAGATAAATCACAAACCTTTGCAAGCTCGGATTGCTCTTCATAACAAACACCACCGGATTTCTCCCAGTCTGCTACGTAACAATACAACTTTTGCATCCTGGCGCTGAACTTCACTCTTCCTTTTTCAAGGTGTGGGGAGTAGATAAAAGGGATTTCTTTGAAGTAGTGGGGAATGTTGAGAGTGCGCTCTCTCGTTACACCATCTTTATCGGTGTATTGGTATTTTGGATCTGCCTTAATCTGGGCGAGGGTTTTTGCCATTGTTGTTTGCTCCTATGTATGCTCAGTAAATTACGAATGCTCCTCATTTGGTTTTCTCCGCTTCTCATTCGTGGGGTGGGTTTTGACGCTGAAACGTGGTTATTACGCGCCAGCTTTCGAGTATTTGACCGCCAGACTTTGGCATTCTTCAAGAAGGAGTGCGCTTACGCTCATTTTTCGGCGCTTCGCTTCTCTGAACAGAATCTGAAATGTCTCATCCGGTATCATTAACGATGTGGACGGTGGTAGTTTGGTTTTCTTCTCGATCATTCTTGTTCTCCTTCTGGGTTATTTAGTGGTCGAAGTGCGGATTTCATCCCAGCGCTTCAATACTTCTGTGAGAAAGGCTTCCCTTTCGTGGTATCCACGAGCGCGGCAAGCGTTGCGTAGTGCTCGGATGCGGTAACGGTTGGTGGTTCCGTCTTTCAATTGTTGAAGTGTGTCTTCAACGTCAAAGTATCTCAGTGTGGCCTCCTATGGTTGGCGTATATAAAAAACACCTTGCAGCCTGACGGCTCAAAGTGCGTTGATGGGTAAACAAAGTTTTGTGCTATAAGACTACTTTAACATTTTTATAAACTTTTGTCAACCCCTCAACAGTGATTTCTCAAAATAATTTTGATCTTTTTCAACGCGTTGCATTTTTGCTTTGCGATTAGTGCTCTTTATACACAAAATCAACGATGGAAATCAATCTGTTTTTGTGGTAGTTTTACCAACCAGAACGGAATGCTTGGGAAAACCCCAGACACCACATTAACAAGTGATTAAAAAATGAACGATAACAACTCAACCAAGAGGACTTATTGACTAAAAAACAGACAGGAGGACTTAATGAATCATTCTCAGCCACACCTCAGCACATCTCACACGCCACATACAATTGAACTCACCACCGAACAGATGTTTGACAGCCTGGTGCCCTATTTCACCGAAGTAACGCATCCACAAAAGCGCGGTAAGCACCCCAAAGTACTGACCATTACCACCGATCATAAACGAGTGTGGGCGTATCTCAGAGAATGTGAGGACGATACAGCCGGATGTGTGATGTTCGATCTGAGTTGTACAGCCCGTAATCTCGGCATGACTCAGAAACGAGTGATGACCGTCATTGGCGATCTGGATAATGCTGGCTGGATACTCTGCCGAGACATTGGCTCGCCCGGTGCTGGAACCTATCAGATCACCATCCAGGACATTGAAACCATCGTTTCATTATGTAGCACCATCACGTATGCCCAGCCAACTATACTAACGATGGATGTGCTGAGAGGCTCACGCCTGGTTCATTAACTACAATAGTCCTAAAACGCTCTGTAAAGCATTCTAAGAGCTTTTATTGCATAGGTAGTCATCTTGCATTTCTTACCCTCTTTAAATCGATTACAGCACCTCTGAGGCGTTCTGTTTGCACTTATGCCGCCCTCTGGCACTTACTCCCGAAACCAATAGCACAACTACAGAGGGATAACGGTAGTTATCAGGATAGTAGGTGTTGGTATTGGATTGAGGCTGGATGAACTGGAGCCATCAGCGAACAGTGAAGCCTTAGCCACTGACTTACTGAAACCTTGCATGGGTGAACGTTAGTTCATGAATGGATGGTTGAAGTTAGTCAGCTTATCAGATGGACAATCAACGGTAGTTGGTTGGTCAGATGGTAATTCCGCGCACAGCGCAATGGTATTCGCCCACGGCGAAAGCGATCTCTTGCCGATGGCAAATAATCGTTCGTGCCTGACTCTCGTCAGAAACGAAGTTTGCACGAGTCCAGAAGGTAAAGAGTACGCTTGCGCTTGTTCCATGAGCGGTACGGGGCTGACCGAGGAGCCAACCAAAGGCGAAACAGGTCACTTGCCCGGAGAGTACCGAGCAGGGACAACAGCAAAAGTATTAAAAGATAGTCTTATTAATTAGTAGTCTTATTTAATCTTATAGTGTGCCGTTTCGTTACTTTAAAAGTACCAAAACGTTACTTTCGTTGTGATCTCGAGTACCAAAACGTTACTTTCAGCCCTTCACCCAACGGCAGACCGTCGCCCTGCTCACTCCGAATCGCACATGCAACAATCCTAAGAACAGCCAGAGGCAAATCTTAGATTATTCCTATCAAACCCCTACATTAATAACGTCAAAACCTATCTTAAATGACAGGTAAAGATCCAGGGTAAATGTAAGCTAAAGTAGATTGTTCACTTTCATTGTCAGAATGATCAGTTTAGCCAAACCGTTGTGTAGTGCTGAATACAGCGCCATTTGTCATGAAAACTACTTTGCACCCGTGCCAGATTCGTTGAACGAGTCTTCTCGCCTTATTGTTATAATGTAACAATTCTTTTTTCATGCCAAAACCCCCATTATTGAGAACCATTCTCAAAAACTCAATTCACATCACCACAGATGAGAATAGCTCTCACTTACAGTGCGAATCCCTCACGATTCGATACACTTTAGTAAAGTGTATTCTGTAACTCATTGATTTAAATGAATCAGAACACTTTTCCATCACTTCACGGTGCAAACAGGGGTAACTCCCCGTCATCGAAAATAAATCTCTTGACAGAACCACTGTTTCATGAACCATGAGGTGATGTGTGTTTTTATTTATTTTTCAATCACTTACCGATATTCGAGCGGGACGGCTGACAGAATTGGGTGGCCTTCGATCAGGTCGTTCAATTGCTCTCGCAACCGCGCACACCTTTTGATCATTTTGTGCTCTTCTTAAACTCACGTATCGTACAACCTATTGAAAATGATCAATTTATGATCAATGATGATTTCAACGAAACGAGCATAAGGAGGGTAAAGATGAAAGGTATTAGCCAGGCGCTAAAGAGTGCAGATGAAGTTAAGGCAGTGGCGGCAGAGCTACAGCGCAACACCACCACCAACCTGTTTTATTGCCTGTGGGTGTTTATGTATGAATCAGGCTTGCGTATCTCTGACGTGCTCAAACTTCGGTACGAAGATGTAGAAGGGCAATCTCACCTCAAGGTGAAGCAGGAGAAAACCGGAAACGTGGTGAGACCAAAGGTGACAGCCGCGATGCTGTCAGTGGTGGCACAACGCAAGGCAGAGCAAGCCGATATGCCAGTGAAGACGGATTTCATCTTTAGCAAGGGCGATCTCCGTAGCAAAGGCAACGCCGTAACCCGTAACACGGTATTCACTGAATTTGGGAAGATGGGACGTAGAGCAGGATTCTCTAACGTTGGATGCCATACGCCGAGAAAAAGTCGGGGGCGAATTCTTCATCAAGCTGGGGTGCCGATTGAAACTATCGCCCATTTCCTGGGGCAGACAGATCCACGTTCAACCATGTATTACATCGGGTATGGTCAGGACGTGCAGGACGATTTAACAGAGGAGTTTTCTTTAGAATGGTGATCAACATGAAAGGCTTAATTGTGCTCACGCTGGCGCTATTGCCTGCCCTCGCACATGCCGGACAAATTACGATGACCAACCCAGAGGAGGAACAGACGGAGAACGGAAAAACGCTTTGCACGTATCAGAACAGCAATTACCTGTTCACCTACGTAACTAAGGGGAAATGTCCCTATACGAAAACCTTCAATACAGAGGATTCGGAAGAGTGAAAAAGGAAGAAGAGCTAATCACCAGCTTTATCTGGTGTGGTGCTACGGTGTGCGTTTATACGCAGGTAGTAAAGTTTGCAGGGACGACGATACAGCGTCACCTGTTACCAACAAACCTTAGAAGAGCAGTTGATCAGCAAGTGGCAGGGGCCGCCAACCACCAAGAAGCCAGCCCCCGCCGTATTCAACAATCCCAACGGAGAGTTAGAGATGCCGAATCAGCACATTATGGCGTTAGCGCTCGCGCTGTGCAACGTAAGCAACGGTAAAACCGTCCGAATCCCTGCCATGACAGGAAGCCAGCTTCATTTGCTTATGATGTGGCTACGGGCTTTGAAATAACCATAACGAACGAGGAGATAAAATGGCGACATACAATTCTTATTCAATCAAGCAAGACATTGAACTCTATCAAGAAGAGTTGCAGGAAAAACACCCACGGCTATCTGAGAAACGGTTAGATGCGATCCTTGAGGTGAAAAGTGCAATAGCGCTACGTTTTAAAGACATTGCCGACAAGGACGAAGCAGCGAAAGAGCACATTGCTGTATGCAACATTATCCGAGCCAACAAAGAACTAAGTAAGGCTGATTTCTCGAAGTTTATGGACTTTGCGCAAATGTACTGGCGACAGTATCAAAGCGAATGTGCTCAAGAAGCCTAACCAATTTCTTGCCGGGGGCGCAATGCCCCTTTTTCTTTAGGGTATTACTCCCCGTTGGTTTTATCCCCGTCCTCTTGCCGCATAGATTCGATAAACTCCCGTTGCGCCTGTGTGAGTTCAAGCTCATCCAGCAAGCGATCTAACTCGTCTTTGGGTGATTCCTCTTGATTCTGTCTCTTCCCGATAGCCATACTCACCCTTGATTTATTCAGATTAATCTTAGGTTAACCAGGGTGCAGAAAATGCGCAACTCACAGATTTTAGAGAATAGAAGCCATAATGCCCGTTGGTGGTAAGACAACGTGCGGAGCCGTTAGGCGACTTCATCAGGGAGTGTCAGACAGTGAAGTTTATCAGGATGACCATGTACCCGAAGGAGCGAGGCCGAACCGCTGGCAGAGCCGGATCTGTAGCTACCGGAGCATCACCACCATAAAACCTGTTTATTCCCTGCAACGTCATCTCGACGTGTGGCATGTGGGAGCATCGGCAAAAAATGCGCTTCACTGTAAGGTTATGAGAAGTGCGATCCGTCGCTGCCTGGTGTAGGCTTTGCGTTCATTGTTGGACTATCGCGGTAAGAACTTGAAACCACCGCCGACGATTGGCTAAACTCTCATTTCACCGAGTAACCATTCGTGACAAGTGTCAAAGTAGTGAACTATGGTAGAACGCCTCAGCATGTTAGTAAGCACTACTGCGTAACATGCTGGCAGAGCAGCATTTTAGAATGCTTGCTCCACAAGGGGAGATTCTGGAGCGGGCGAAGGGATTAGAACAAACCCGACAACATATTGAAAAATATATAATTTTCAAGTTATATCTTAACTTATACCCCCAAAGATACCCCCAAAGCACAGAGGCTTTGAATTCAAGTAATTACCTTTGTCGATAAATCAGCAGGAAGCGAGATGATAGCAAATGGCAGACATACTCGAAAGCTGCGACACCGTTAGTATCAGACTAATTACGATTTAATAAACCCAGATCGCGGCGGGCCCTTATGATATCAATATTCGCGAGATATGGCGTTTGTTCTGGCCAGCTAAACCCTTTGGGATCGATACGAATCAGTTCGTACTTTTCCACTAGAAAGTTAATGGCATTAGCGAGGGTGATACCGGCATCGATATGTTCCTTTATAACAGTTTCATCACTGAACGGCGTATCGTTCAGGGTCAGACCATAGTGTTTTTCCAGTAGCCGTGTAAGAAGCATTTGCCAGACTGCAACGGGCGGCAGGCAGGGCTTCGCCGCCCGTGAAATTGTAGCAGGTAGAATTTTCATGTTTGCTCTCGTGAAATTTGTTAGCGCTGAGTGGGATAAATGGCTATGTATACGTAGCCGCAGCTACCAAGTGTGTCAGCTTCGCAAGTGAGCCCATTGTGATATAGCGTGACGCAGTGCTGATAATGGGGATTGAGCTCGCCGCTGGTCAGCATTAGTTCCAGTTGTTTAAGTATCAGGGTAAAAGCTTGGTCCAGGTGCAACGCATCCTTGCCGCTGAAAGCACCGTTAAAACCGGCCCGGTCAGCAAGAAAATGCAGGCGGTTGCCTTCCTGCACCAGACGAGCTCCAAAACACGGAGTGAACGTACTCTGTAGTCCCCACTGCTGGCAGGCTGGATTCTCCGGCTTGTCACCAGATTCTGAGTGATTGTTCATTATTGTTCCTGATTAAAGTAAAGGATTAATTGAGAGTAACGCTTCGAAGAATGACATAGGGACCATTGCGGTCCTGACGACGTTCAGCAAACACGGCCAGAACGCCGCGTATGTCCTCCACCTCGAGGCCAGCATAATGGCAGATACTGCCTGACCATTTATATTTGCCCGTACTGAAGCGAAACAGTCGGGAGCCAGGATGTTGCCGGTACAGGGTCATTGCCTGGCGTTTGCTGATGATTTTCATATCCAGCCTCGCTCTGCGAACGACACAATGCCCTCTGAACCGATGACCAGATGATCGAGCGTGTTCACATCAACCAGTGCTAGCGCTTCTTTAAGCCTGCCCGTAATGTTGCGATCGCATTGACTGGGCTTCGGGTCACCGGATGGATGGTTATGCGCCAGTACGACAGCTGCAGCATTGAAGCGAAGCGCTGACTTCACTACCTCACGGGGATGGACCTGGACATGGTTAATCGAACCGGTAAACAGCGTTTCGCTCTCCAGTAAACAGTGCTGGTTATCGAGATAGAGCACCATAAACACTTCCCGTTCTTGTCCGGCCAGCTGTAACCGAAGCCAGTCACGGGCAGCAGTGCTTGAGGTGAAGGATATGCCGGGCTGGCGCAGATATTTATCCAGCAGATTGGTAGCGCGTCGGATGGTCCGTTGAGCATAGGGTGTTAATCCGGATGTCGCGGTAAGCAGGTAATCATGTTGAGCCATAACCGTCAGTGGAAAAAGTTCAGGCTGTGATGACTCCGGGGATAATGAGGTATTCATGTCAGGCATTCCTCAGTCAATGAGATGCATAATGGCGCTGCACTCTGGATGGTTCAGCACGAAGTCACGTAAGTGATAATAGTGTTCAGTCATCGCGCCACACTCGGTGCGACAGGCATGGTGGCTGTATGCCATCAGGCAGGCGACTATCCCTGCCGCTTCACTGGTAAGCTCTGCGCCATTGCCGTTCATGCTGTTGAACAATGTCCACTTCTCATCGTGCTCTGACTCGGGAGCCATAAAAGCGCCGCCGTTGCTGAGCGTCGAAAAGCGCCAGATACCACCGTGGTAATCGGCACACAGACGGCCCATCCAGGCGAAAATGCGAGGTTCAAGGGTTATCCATTGTGGAATGGAGCCAAAGTGCTGCGGCCAGAAGCCGATGCGTAACTCGTCCGGGACCACTGAGGCAGTAATTGCGGTATGCTCCGCAAACTGAAGGTTTTGTGTATTCATTAAACTATCTCCTTATGCCGGAACTGTTGTTTAACGCCCGAAAAATTCGAGCATGTTTTCTGCCATAACCCACAGGGCGCGATTGAGCTTCACATCGCCGTCAATGCCGGTAACAGCACGGGTGCGGCTGCTTTTCCCCTGAGCGGTTCGCCCTGACAGACCTCCTTTCATCAGGTTCTCCTGCACACGCTGGTATACGGTCCACAGGTCATCGCTGTAGTCCTCCCGGCGACGTGGGGCCAGCAACTGCGATACCGTGACCGGCTGGTGGTCCTCACCAAAGCGATACTTCAGTGCGGCATTTGCCAGCGCTTGACGGGCCGGGGCTGGCAGCGCCAGCGACTGCATTGCATCGCGTTTCTCATCCACCCGGTCAAAGACCCCGAGCACTTCGTAAGCCCCTTCAATGACCTTCTCGACGACATTACCTTTATGCGGTACCCGCACTTCTCCGAATGACTGGCCGCAGACCAGGCCGTTGGTACAGACGCCGCGAAACAGGCCCGGCAGCATCTGGTAGCTTGATGAGCCGTCATGGCTGTTGAGAAGAATGATTTCCGGCACCTGATGGCCGGTAAGTTGACCAGCACGACGCAGACGCAGCATATGTTTGGTATGCTCCCGCTTACTCTGGTCACGAACTTTCGTCTGGCAGGCAAAGAACGGCTGAAACCCTTCGCGTTTTAGGTAATCCAGCAGGGTAATGGTTGGGATATATGTGTACCTGTCACTGCGGGATTCATGTTTCTCTTCACTGAATACGCTGGGCACATAGTGCGCCAGTTCATCGCGGGTTAATGGGCGGTCACGGCGTACAAGGTTGACCGCGCCAAAACGGCTGGCTAGTTTCACGGAAAATTCCCCCGAACATATAAATGAAAAAAGCCGTACTTCCGAAGGGAAGTACGGCCTGTAGGCAGATGAAAATAAAGGGAAGAAAGTTTAAGACATTTGCAAAAGATCTGCGGATGCACTGTCAGTGCCGGGGATGGTGGCTAAGCAGACAATACACAGCGCACGGTTCACAACGTAAAGCACACTAGATTTCAGATAAAATTTTGCAGCCCTCTTCATCCTTTCTTTGGTCATTTTGATTTCACCACCATGGCATAAAGTACGGCACCAGATAACGGTTCGAATACCATCGATACCGTAAACCACAGCCAGAACGACCATGCGCACTGGCACACCACCCAGTAAAAGCCGATGCCATAACCCATAACAGCAGAATAATGAACATATCAGCGCCTTACTGATGGTCGGCGAGGCGTCTGAGAGCGGCAATCTGCGTGTTACCCTGTGCCAGACTACAGCTATCAGCTCTGGCGGATACCAGTGCGCCAGCGAGCGCAGGGGCCAGTTTCCGAGCCGGATATTGCCAGCTCCATGCCAGTGGACCGCGATCGGATACGCCGTCATTTTCATAAAAATAGAAAACAAAGCTTCCCGTTTTATAATCCAGCATGCGTGATGCTGTGCGGGTAAGGTCCAGTTCGACCTGGCTGTCGAAAAGAGTCACTGGCTGTTCAGCATGAGCCTTCATCTGATGCTCTCCCTCCGGGTAATACTGGATGGTCATACCCGTTGCGCCTGATGTCTTACCACCGGTGATATCTTTCAGCCAGTAGAGAATATTCAGGCGCTTTTCCGGACCGTTACAGGTAAGAATAAACTTCTGTGTTTCCTTACCTTTTGTGGCGCTAATGATAAAATCATCCACGCCATCCATAATGTGGTCATGCATGACCTGCACATTTCCTGCCACCACGCCTGTGAAGGTAACGGGTTTAATGTCATATGCAGCAGCACGGCTCACCTGAGTCCATAACACCGCAACGACAATCAGCAGCCTGGGAATAACGTTTACCGTTTTCATCCTGTTCACTCTCCCGCTTCGGGTAAAACGACATAAATATCCCGTCCCCTGACCTCAATGGTCACGGGCTCCTTTACGCCGGTATTCAGCAGCGCCTGCGCCTGCCAGAAACGACCGCTGACCTCCTCATGCATATCCGTCACGCGAATACAGCGCTCATCAGCCCCCTCTTTATGCAGGATTTTTGTCACCACGGCACAGGCACTCTGCGCCAGATTTTCTGTACCCGAGGTTTTCTTAAACTGATATATCGCCACGAATGACAACACAGTACAAAGCAACCAGACCTGCAGAAGCCGCCACGGTTTGCCCTGCATCTGGTCGCGCTGGCGAAGGTAGACAAAATTCAGAGGAAACCACAGCCATGAAGGTGGTGCGATGCCCTGCTTCATCAGGTTTGTCCGGTCCAGTAACACCCAGACCATCGCAACGACCATATAAATGACAAGCGCGAGAGCCTGCGGAAAATTCAGGACCAGGACAATCCAGAGGAGTGGAAGGATAACCGCCAGGCACCAGGCAAACAGGTCTGCGCGAAGCAACGGATATGATTTCATCCCATTTCCCCCCGGAATATTATTTCTTCATGGAAGACAGTGACGAACAAAAACATGGAAAGACTCCTTTATAAACAACTTACTGGAATGATTAAGGAAGAGGATGCGGGTTATTTTCAGTGCAGATCGTACTGTCTAACCTGCAGGCGGGATAATCGTTAATTCAGATCGATATGCTAAAACCGATCGTTTTTAACTATCAGAAATGGCGATCAAAACAAGGTTTTTAATAGTTAATGGCTATCATGGGTGCGATTTCGATCGTTGAAACAGATCGAAACGGAAGTAAAAAAACCACGATGAAATCAGAACAGGAGGTGCCAGATGGTACGAATGACCGACAGGAACTGCTGGCGGAGTTGCCGAAGATAGCGAACCAGCTCCCCGGAAGTTTTCAGGGCGTTCACCGCCTCATCAAATATCTCCCCGGTCACGCGGACAAATCCCTCACGCGCGGTCACCCTGACCGTGTCGGTCCTCAGCTCGGGGTGCAAATGGCGGGAAACTGCACTGCAACTGTGTACCGGTAACGTCAGTATCAGGGTCTCCACCCAGTGACACAGGTTGTAGTGTTCTGCTGCGGAGACGGCAATGACAGGGTGGGCAGCGGCGAAAAGGGTTTCAGCCAGTCTGGTTTTGGCCTGCAGGTTCTGATGCTGCTGCGGCGAGGGGCGGCGATTCAGCCCGTCCCATTCCCGGCAGGGCTCTATTTTGTCGGCCTGAGACAGTATGAACAGAAAACTTTCTGGTTTTGCCCCGGCGCTGAGCAGTTCGTGATAACAACGGATATCCTCGTTCCAGGCCCGCTCGTCGGCTTTAAGCACCCAGACAATCAGGTCCAGTCTGCCGGACCACGCCTGATACAGACGCCGGTAAAGGCTGTCCAGCTCTGGGGTTTCACCGATACCCGGAAAATCAACCAGGGTCAGGGTATGCGTTCCATGAGTAACCTGATAGCGCTGAACGGTGCGGGTGCAGCCGCTAACGGCATCGACCCTGGCGGGCGGTGGACTGAACAGAGTATTGCACAGGCTGGATTTCCCTGCGCCACTTTTGCCCATCAGCCCGATGAAAGGCTCATAAGAAATCATCTCATCGAGATGGAAACAAAGGTTTCGGTAAACATCCTCAGGTAATGTTGAAAGAATTTTCTTAAATAGTAAGGTTTTATCGCGAGAGTTGTTTGTCATGATTGGCCTTTATTATCAGAGAACTGCAGTTTTTATTAGATATAAAAACTGTCATTTCCCATGGCAGATTTTATATCCGCACTGCGGGCGAGACACAACACGATAATATACATCCGTTTTTTTATAGAAATGAAAAGCTTTTCTGTTTTTTGATTTTCATATCTCTGTGGTGGATGTGTATCATAAAATTTAATGCATGCGGATCCGCTTCATGAGTAATTTGAGCTGATGTGAAATCTTTATACTCAGCCATGACATAATCAATATTATAAGGCGACAACCCTACAAAATACCCTCCGGAACGGGAGCTGGATGCCTGTTCTAAAAAGACAAGGCGTTCATACTTTTTCTTATCCCAGCCATATATGGCTACATGCCTGAACTGTTTAAATTTTATATTAAAAAAATCAAGCCTACTTTTCTTCGCATCATCAATAAAAAGAGGAAGAAAATGTAATACGATGCGCGACCGAAACTCCCATAATCCATTATCATTCATGATATATCTTATTCTCGCATTTTTAACAAAAAGATGAACAATATCTGGTACACCACCTGATCTGCCAATAATGGAAGGAACCTTCTCTGCTATATGGATTTTAAGCTTAGTCTTTACCAGTTCTTTGAGGAGATCACCTGATTTTCCCATCATTAAATGTTGCTGCTCAAATTGCCTGAACTCATTAATTGAAATGGTGAAATTATAGTCTGCAAGAGGTTGTTCGCGGGCATTCAGTACAAGTTGCTGTTCCGCTCCTTGCTGTTTTATGGTGTTCCGAAGAATACGGGTTACATCCTCCTCGCTGTTATTACTAATGCCATGCTTACTCCCCCTTATTTCATCCATGAACTGCGCCGCTTCAGCATTATCCGACAACGATGCGCTGATAAGGTCCCGGATAAATCCAGAGCAGGTCAGGCCTCTGCTCAGAGCCAGCTTTTCGATATGTCGGTGGAGTTCGTTTGTTGGCAGATTGACGGTGATGCGGTTCCGGCTTGTCATCATATGTCTCTTTTGTGGTGGCGGTGTTTTCATCATATTACATCGCCGCAAGGTGCAGCACCTTTTATGATGAAAATAGTGCAGCACTATTTGTATCATATTGATATTAAATTATATTTAATGTATCTATTCTGACACTTATCCGGCGAGTCAGCTGGAGGGTGGAGTGTTGCAAAGACGACACCAGCAAAGCGTTCATTCTGGGTACTCACTCCTGGCAGACAGGGCGTGTCTGAAAACTTCATCGCGGGATAGTCAGTAATGCCGGGGTGTTAGCATTGTGATAATCAACACCTTCATTACTTTTTTACCTGGTCTTCCATCACCTGAGGAAGGCTGCAACACAATACTGAGAACCAGTCATTCCTCCTTTCACTTTTAACGTAAAGGAGATATCCCCATGCACACATCACCTGCCCTGCTGAACGACCAGCTTGTCGATATGGCATTCATAACGACCTACACTCAATGCAGTGATAAATGGTTTTACAAACTCATCAGCGAAGGACGATTCCCCAAACCTATCAAGCTGGGCCGCAGTTCCCGCTGGCTAAAGAGCGAAGTGGAAACCTGGATGCAGCAGCGTATTGTTGACTCGCGGGATCACTGAACATGAAGGTACAAAACAACCCAGGAAAGGCTATTCCAGCAAAAATAAGCGGTTCTATATCAGTAAGTATCCCGGCCCATCAGGGATGTTCTCCGGTCTTTCCGTTGTGAACGCCAGGCTCCTCCGTTAATAAGATTTTTTGTTGCATTCTGAATTGCTAACCCTGGAGTAAAATCTGAGCATCAGGAATAAAAAGCCCCGCATGCTATAAGGCTTTGTTATATATCTAGCCTCTTTCACTTTACAGTATATGTATTATATACAAAGGCATTAATATATACATTAATACATAATGAAAGTATTAATGCATATAAATAGACATACAAAGTGATTAACACTACATTAACGGAAGCATAAGTACATGCGTGTTTACTATATAGTACTTGGACACTCTGCAACTAAATGTAAGCGAACAAATCACAGACAAAGCCATAGTTAATGCTCGTCACATGCGTTATGCCAAATGGGAATACCTTTCAGTATCTTCAAAAAGATACATTTTAAATATGAAAAACAGGTAGCGTTTTATGTGAAAAATAGCAGTCTCGCTGTTCATCTCTCAACGATTGCCATCAGTTAATAATAACGACAAATAACGAATCTATCCCAGCACTCAGGCAGCACATAAATATCAAACAGTAAACGCATTCATTACTGCCATTCGCTCTGGCAGAGGCTTCACTCGCCTGAAACAAACTCAAAAGGAGTAATATTTATGACTAACAGGAAATTTGGGCCAATCAATCCGGGTTATATGAAACGTATTACGGATATCATCAACTTCGCGACAAAAGCCCACGCCAGGACATCCGTATTCACCTTCGTACTCAGACTGCCTGAATATCGTGATACGGGCGACAGTATTGCCTGTGTCCCTGATCTGAGTTCAGGATTGATGGAACGAGTATTTGGGGCACTGAAAGCCCGTATCGAAGCCCATCAGAAACGACGTAAGAGGAAAGGCCATCAGGTTTGTCCAACGGACCTGAGATACGTCTGGGTGCGTGAGGTGGGAACCAGCGGTAAATCTCATTATCATATGGCGATATTCGTCAACAAAGATACCTTTAACAGGTTAGGGAAATACTCGACGGAAGAACAAAATCTGGGGAGTTATATCTGTGAAGCCTGGTTAAGTGCATTAGGCCTGCTCGAGTTTCCGGAGTACAGGACGCTGGTTGCCTTAAACAACGAGCCACATTATCTGGAGCGTCTTCGGGTTGACCGCTACGCACAGCAGTTACTAACACTTCGGGGCCATCTGAGCTACTTTGCCAAAGAAGACACAAAGTCCTACAACAATGAAGAACGCTCATTCGGGGGAAGCATTAGATAAGTCAGTACAGCGCAGGGAGATTTTCTCCCGGCACTGGCAGAACTCTGTTTGATCAGCTGATTCAGGCATAACCGGGAGTTAAATTACTGAATTTATCTCTGCCAGAAGAAGACATCCCAACAAACTGTCAGCCCAAGAACTCGCACCGGACCGGCAACAACTAAATCCACGTCAACCTATTTAACATTCATACCACCATGTATCCACCGTTGCAGATTAAGTTGTTGCTCCAGTTCACCCTCAAACATATTGAACTATGGTTTCCTGGGAAAATAAGTTATCATTTCCATAATTCCGGAAATATAGAAATGAGATGCAAATGGAGCTTTCGAAAGCAGCAGAAACCCTGAAAGATCTGGGTCATCCCACGCGCCTGAGCTTGTATAGAGAGCTGGTTAAAGCCGGGCATGAAGGTTTACCGGTTGGCGAGCTGCAGAAGCGGCTTGAAATCCCAGCGTCTACGCTGAGCCATCATCTTTCCTCGTTGATATCAGTTTCTCTGATACGACAGGAACGTCGGGGCAGAACGCTCTTTTGCCATGCTCGATATGAAAACCTTGAGGCTCTGATTGCCTTCCTGACAGAAGAATGCTGCTCGGGGACTGACGACTGCCTCACCATGCCCCAGAAGACGGAGAAGTAAAAATGACAGGTGATCTTAAGAATGTTGATTCGGGTTTGCTCGACACTTCAATCACAGAGGCAAGATTAGGTGTCCCTGTCCTTCCTCATCCGCCTCGAATCCTCATGCTATACGGCTCTGTGCGCGAACGTTCCTACAGCCGACTGGCAACGGAAGAAGCGGCAAGGTTACTGACCGCCATGGGCGCAGAAGTGCGGATATTCAATCCTTCTGGCTTGCCTCTTCCTGATGATGCGCCTGACTCGCATCCTAAAGTCATGGAACTGCGCGAGCTGGTTCGTTGGTCCGAAGGGATGGTGTGGTGTTCCCCTGAACGCCATGGTGCGATGACCGGCATCATGAAAGCCCAGATTGACTGGATACCACTTTCGGAAGGCGCTGTTCGCCCTTCTCAGGGAAAGACGCTGGCCGTTATGCAGGTCTGCGGTGGCTCTCAGTCTTTCAATGCCGTAAACCAGATGCGCATTCTTGGCCGCTGGATGCGGATGATCACCATCCCGAATCAGTCCTCTGTGGCAAAAGCCTGGCAGGAGTTTGATGAAGATGGACGCATGAAGCCGTCATCGTACTACGACCGTATCGTGGATGTGATGGAAGAACTGGTGAAATTTACTCTGCTGACCCGAGGTAACTCAGCCTATCTCGTTGATCGCTACAGCGAACGAAAAGAGTCTGCAGAAGAACTTTCCCGGCGGGTTAATCAGAGCAAAATTTGAGGGTTGGTATGAGTGATGTAACGGCATTTAACAACTGCATGAGCGTGTTCTGGCGGCAACATGAAGCCGAACTAACTCGCTTTTTGACATCGAAGACAGGTGATAGCGAAAAAGCAGCAGACCTTCTGCAAGAGCTATTCCTGCGTGCCCGCGCTCATTCAGACAGTTTCTGCGAGATGGAGAATCCGCGAGCCTGGCTGTATCGGGCGACGAGGAATCTGCTGATTGATGATTACCGCACCACCAGGGAGTTTGTTGAGCTGGAAGAAGATGCCCCATTAACAGACGCATCCCCTGATGCAATCTCAACGCTGGGTATTTGCCTGCCTGAAACATTACAGGCATTACCTGAAGATGAGCGGTGGTTGATTGAAGAATCCGACCTTAACCGGCGTCCCCAGCAGTCTCTGGCCGATGAACTGGGAATTACGCTTACGGCGTTTAAATCCCGTTTGCTTCGGGCAAGAAAGCACCTGAAAGAAACGATGACAGAACTTTGTCAGATTGAGGCGGATGACACGTCTCCCGTCTGCTGCCACAAAAAAATGAATTAATCGCGCATCTTTTTCCCACCACCTTCGTTTACCTCAGTGTAAAGCCAAATGACTAAACACTGAGGTAAACACTCCATGTCAAAAATTGAGATCTTTGAAGCTGCAGGCTGCTGCGCAACCAGTAGCGTTGTAATCAGCGACGAAGCAGTCAAATGGAACGCCAGCGCCGAATGGGCGAAAAAAAATGGCGTTGATATTCAGCGCTACAGCCTTGCGAAGAACCCGCAGCAGTTCCTGAACTCGCCTGTCATTAAAGAGTTTCTGAACACATCAGGAATGGAGTCCCTCCCTGTCACCTTGCTCGACGGCAAACTCGTGATGGCAGGCAAACTCCCGACTCGTGAAGATATCGCCCGTTGGGCAGGTATTCCGCTTACTCAGGACTGGAGTGAAGACAGCACGCAACCACGCTGCTGCAGCATTCCACGTATGCCTTAATTCCAGAGGAGCAATCACTGATGAATATGCCATTTTTAAAAGACATTCCCCCGTTCATCTTCTTCACCGGTAAAGGCGGCGTGGGTAAAACATCGCTGGCCTGTGCTACTGCGGTATGGCTGGCCGATCAGGGTAAGAGAACGCTCTTGGTGAGTACCGATCCGGCTTCCAATGTCGGCCAGGTATTTAGCCAGACTATCGGCCACCGAATCACAGATATCAGTACCGTAGAAAATCTTGCCGCTATGGAAGTTGACCCGATGGCTGCAGCACAGGCTTATCGTGACCGCGTGCTCGACCCCGTTCGTGAGCTGATGCCAGCCGACGTGGTCAGCAGTATTGAAGAGCAGCTCTCCGGCTCATGCACCACGGAAATCGCTGCGTTTGATGAGTTTACTGGTCTGCTGACCAATCATGAGCTGCGGGAAAAATATGACCATATCGTATTTGATACCGCGCCAACCGGTCACACCATCCGCATGCTTGAATTGCCGGGAGCCTGGAGCGGTTATCTGGAAGCGAACCCCGATACTGCCGCTAACCTCGGGCCGCTGGTGGGGCTGGAGAAACAACAGCACCAGTACTCAGATGCGGTTAAGGCGCTCTCTGATGCTGCACTCACGCGTCTGGTTCTGGTTGCCCGCGCCCAGGCTTCGACACTGAAAGAGGTTTCCCATACGCATGATGAGCTGTCTGCTATCGGTTTGCGGCATCAACACCTTGCCATTAATGGTGTGTTGCCGCCATTTGTGGGTGAAAATGATCCGCTGGCGCAAAGTATTTTAGCTCGGGAGGAAAAAGCGCTACTTGCTATGCCAGAGAATCTGGCGAACCTTCCCCGCTCGCAGCTGTATCTGAAGCCATTTAATCTGGTCGGTCTCGAAGCCCTGCGTGGGTTATTTACAGAGAGCGAAGCCTCGATGTCTCTCCCAACTACCACGCCGAATACTCTGGATTTACCGAAACTTGCCTCGCTGGTGGATGAACTCAGCCTGACAGGTAAAGGTCTGGTAATGACGATGGGTAAAGGCGGTGTGGGCAAAACGACTGTTGCAGCATCGGTGGCGGTATGTCTGGCAAAACGCGGCCATAAGGTCCATCTGACCACGTCCGATCCGGCAGCACATCTGTCTAATACTCTGGATGGCTCGCTACCAAATCTTAAGGTCAGCCGTATCGACCCGAAGGTAGAGACGGAACGCTATCGCCGCTTTGTTCTGGAAAATCAGGGGAAAGGGTTAGATGCAGAAGGGCTGGCGGTGCTGGAGGAAGATCTCCGCTCGCCATGTACTGAAGAGATCGCCGTCTTCCAGGCGTTCTCACGGGTCATCAAAGAGGCTGACGACCATTTTGTCATTATGGACACAGCGCCAACGGGCCACACGCTTCTGCTACTGGATGCAACAGGAGCCTATCACCGGGAAATGGTACGCCAGATGGGGCAAACCCATGACCATGTGATAACGCCAATGATGCAATTGCAGGACCCGGATAAGACGAAGGTGATTATCGTGACGCTTGCCGAAACGACACCGGTGCTGGAAGCAGCAAACCTGCAACAGGATTTGCGTCGGGCTGAAATTGAACCATGGGCATGGGTAATCAATAGCAGTCTGGCTGCTGCGAAACCGTCCTCACCGTTCCTGGTAACCCGAGCCAGTCGCGAACTGCCGCTGATAAATGACGTTACAGAGCAGTTTGCAAAGCGTATTGCATTAACGCCACTGCAGAACGAAGAACCAGTGGGTGCGGCTCTGCTGGCAAAAATGGCAAGCTAATAGATGGGGCTACGGCCCCATTTACTGCAGCC
Source organism: Citrobacter sp. C13 (assembly GCF_014596815.2). NCBI lineage: Bacteria > Pseudomonadati > Pseudomonadota > Gammaproteobacteria > Enterobacterales > Enterobacteriaceae > Citrobacter > Citrobacter sp. C13. The sequence goes on along the minus strand of NZ_CP115024.1, from coordinate 862,485 downwards.
AAACTTTTGCTTATACAGGTTATAAGTTTAAGTACTTACCCTGCTGTCGCGAATTCCGGTAGTTTGTAAAACACCATTACTGGAGTAACACGATGCACATTATTAATGCTGAAGAACAGCATATTACCGCGATACGCAATATCTATGCTCACCATGTTCTGCATGGTACAGGTAGCTTCGAAACCGAACCTCCGGATACGCAGGAAATGCTTAACCGACTGAGGAGCATTCAGTCTCGGGGATTCCCATGGTATGTCGCCCTGCAGGGCGATACGATCATTGGCTACTGTTATATTTCCCGTTACCGCGAACGCCATGCTTATCGGTTCACGGTTGAAAATTCGATATATATTGATCCGGCTTATCAGCGCCAGGGCGTCGGAAAAGCACTGCTCGATCATGCATTAAAATGGGCCGAATCTCAGGGATATCGTCAGATGATTGCTGTTGTTGGTGACAGCGCTAACGTTGCTTCTGTTGCGCTGCATATCCGCGCAGGATTTACTGAAATAGGCACATTAAAGGACATTGGTTTCAAACATGGCCGCTGGCTTGACACGGTTTTGCTGCAAATGAAACTTGGTGAAGGGAATAGTACTCTGCCAGAAGGTTCAGGTCTTATGCCTTGAGGCAAGAATAAGGGGGCGTCTGCCCCCTTTATGTTTATTTCAATCGCTTACCTGTTTCATCAACGACTTTCTCGCCGTCTTCCTTAGCAAATGCGCCTTTTTGCGCATCCGGAAGAATATCCAGTACCACTTCGGAAGGGCGGCAAAGGCGCGTTCCCAACGGTGTCACCACAATCGGGCGGTTAATCAGGATCGGATGCTGAAGCATAAAATCGATTAACTGATCGTCAGTAAACTTATCTTCGGCAAGCCCCAACTCTTCATAAGGCTCGACATTTTTACGCAGCAGCGCCCGTACTGTAATCCCCATATCTGCGATAAGTTTGACCAACTCATCGCGTGAAGGTGGAGTCTCAAGGTAAAGAATTACGGTCGGTTCATTACCGCTGTTGCGGATCATCTCCAGCGTATTACGCGACGTGCCGCAGGCCGGGTTGTGATAGATGGTGATGTTGCTCATATCAGTATCTCATTACAAAGTGAAAGAGAGACGTAGCGCCAGCGCGGCCAGCGTTACAAACAGCACAGGCAGAGTCATGACGATCCCTGTGCGGAAATAGTATCCCCAGGTGATGGTCATATTCTTCTGTGAAAGTACATGCAGCCAGAGCAGCGTTGCCAGGCTACCAATAGGTGTAATTTTCGGGCCCAGATCGCAGCCAATCACGTTGGCGTAGATCATCGCTTCTTTGATAACGCCTGTTGCGGTGCTTCCATCGATAGAAAGAGCGCCAACCAGCACGGTAGGCATGTTGTTCATGATGGAAGACAGGAAAGCCGTCAGGAAGCCAGTACCCAGCGTCGCAGCCCAGAGTCCTTTATCCGCCAGTACGTTCAGCACACCTGAAAGGTATTCGGTCAACCCGGCGTTGCGCAGACCGTAGACCACCAGATACATCCCCAATGAGAAGATGACGATCTGCCATGGCGCACCGCGCAGCACTTTACCGGTGTTAATGGCATGGCCTCGTTTAGCTACTGCAAACAGGATCACAGCTCCAACAGCCGCAATCGCGCTAACGGGAATACCGAGCGGCTCAAGGACAAAGAACCCAACCAGCAGAAGAATTAAAACTATCCAGCCGGTTCTGAAGGTTGCCAGATCTTTTATCGCTTTCGCCGGTGCTTTCAGCAGAGCAAGGTCATACGTTGGCGGAATGTCTTTGCGAAAGAACAGATGCAGCATCACCAGCGTGGCGATAATAGCGGCAATATCCACCGGCACCATTACCGACGCATACTCAGTGAAGCCCAGTCCAAAGAAGTCCGCCGAGACTATATTCACCAGGTTCGACACGATAAGCGGCAGGCTGGCCGTATCGGCAATAAAACCCGCAGCCATGACGAATGCCAGCGTGGTGCCTTTGCTGAACCCTAGTGCCAGCAGCATGGCGATGACTATCGGCGTTAGAATAAGTGCCGCACCATCGTTGGCGAACAGTGCCGCCACCGCCGCACCGAGCAGAACAATATACGTAAAGAGCAAACGTCCACGACCGTTACCCCAGCGGGAAACGTGCAGCGCTGCCCATTCGAAAAAACCGGACTCATCAAGCAGCAGGCTGATAATAATTACGGCAATAAAGGTCGCCGTCGCGTTCCAGACGATATTCCACACCACCGGAATGTCTCCCACATTCACAACGCCAGATATCAGAGCCAGTCCCGCGCCCAGCATTGCACTCCAGCCGATCCCTAATCCCTTCGGTTGCCAGATAACCAAAACAATGGTCAGGACAAAAATAGCGCCTGCCAGTAACATAAAACCTCCTGACAGGGCGACTTTGTCGCCCTGTATATGCCAAAAAATTAACTCATCAACTCTCTGAGCTTTTCAATACCGGCGGGCTCTGACGCCAGCACCGGAACAAGCGCTATACGGTCAGCGTGCTGATTCTTAACAGCCTCAATCTGAGGCCGTTCCTGATGAGCACGCTGGCAAAGCAACGGAGAACGCGTATCCGCAATGGAAAGGCTGTTATTGATAATCCAGCCCCACGGATGAATCCCCGCTCTCTCGAGGTCAGCCTGCAGGTTTGCCGCTTCCAGCACCGGTGTGGTTTCAGGAAGCGTAACCAGCAGAACTTTGGTGCGTTCCGGGTCCTGAAGCTGCATCATTGGGGTAGTAAAATGACCTTTACTCCCCATTTTTTTGGCAATCTCTCGGTGGTAAGCCCCGGTCGCATCCAGCAGTAAAAGCGTGTGCCCCGTAGGGGCAGTATCCATGACAACAAACCGTTTACCCGCTTCACGAATCACCCTGGAAAAGGCCTGAAACACGGCAATTTCTTCAGTACAGGGAGAGCGTAAATCCTCTTCCAGTAGCCGTTTCCCTGCTTCGTCCAGATCTCTTCCCTTCGTCTCAAGGACATGCTGACGATAGCGTTCGGTTTCATCGTGAGGGTTGATGCGGCTGACCTGCAGGTTTTTGAGGCTGCCGTTCAGCGTTGTACTCAGATGCGCAGCAGGATCAGAGGTCGTGAGATGCACGTCAAATCCCATGTCTGCCAGCCTGACGGCTATAGCCGCAGCCATCGTGGTTTTCCCTACGCCACCTTTGCCCATCAGCATAATCAGGCCGTGTTCACTGCGAGCGATATCCTCGACCAGGCTAGAGAGCGATAAGTTTTCAGGCATGTACAGAACGTTCGTTGCCGGGAGCGGTAACGCCTCAGAATGGATATCCAGCAGTCCCTTCAATGCGGACACACCAACCATATTGACTGGCTGTAGTAATAGGGTATCTGTCGGTAGCTCAGATAAACCGGCAGGAAGATTTGCCAGTGCCTCCTGCTCACGTTGCCATATCGCAGCGGCCAAGGCGTCATGTTCAGCTTCGGCTTTAGGCAGCACACCATTAATCACCAGGTATTGGTTTTTGAGGCCAATTGCAGCCAGTTCTTCATGGGTGCGGGCGACTTCCTGCAGCGTCGATTTTTGCAGTCGTGCAACCAGAACCAGGCGGGTACGTTCAGGATCGGATAACGCCTCTACTGCATGAGCATACTGCCCACGCTGCTTTTCCAGCCCGGCCATTGGGCCAAGACAGGAAGCACCATCTGGATTACTTTCAATGAAGCTACTCCAGGCACCGGGAAGCTGGAGAAGGCGAATCGTGTGGCCCGTTGGCGCTGTATCAAAAATGATGTGATCGAAGCGGGTCAGCAGGGTTGCGTCTGTCAATAAGCCGGTGAACTCGTCAAACGCCGCAATCTCAGTGGTACAGGCTCCTGAAAGTTGCTCGCTGATACTGTTAACAACGTCATCTGGCAGAAGGCCTTTGATAGGATCAACAATTCTGGCGCGGTATTGCTGGGCGGCTTCCTGCGGGTCAATCTCCAGTGCGGAAAGTCCAGGAACTGCTGTAACAGGGCGAATGTTGTTACCGATAGCCTGGTCGAATACCTGCCCGACATTCGAGGCAGGATCGGTACTGACCAACAAAACCCGCTTACCCTGTTCGGCAAGGCGGATAGCCGTCGCGCAGGAAATGGAAGTTTTTCCTACACCTCCCTTGCCAGTAAAAAACAGGTAAGGCGGGATATTCTGTATGAATTTCATATGTCCTCCTGACATATTCAGCAACAGGAAGTATTACCACCACAGCAGCTGGTGGGAGCTAACCCTACCTTCTCCAGCGGAATACCGAACCAGCGAGCCAGCTCAGCACGTTTTGGGTATCGCCCTGCCATCACCGTTTCACCGTCCAACAGCAGTAGCGGAAGCCCTTCTGCTCCAGATGCTTCGAGGAATGCTTTCGCTTTCTCATTCTGAACAAAGCTCATGGGCTGCTGCGCAAGGTTGTAACGTTCAACCTGTACGCCACGTCCTTTCAGCCACTGCACATCAGCAGAAAAATCAACCAGAACCTGATCGACATCTGAGCCACATACGCCGGTACTGCAGCACATTGCCGGGTCAAACACCTTTAACGTTTTCATTCTGAATACCTCACATTCGAAAAACCATATATATTCAGGCAAATTTTTTTAGATACAAACAGCCTTACCGCTACCAGAACAGTTTGCCGATGCCAGCCTACGGGCGATGGCCTGTACGTCGTCCTGTTGGCTTAACCAGGCCTGCTCAATCACCTGAGCGGCCCAGGAAGGAATATGCGGGGACAGGCGGTAATGAACCCACTTGCCCTGTTTGCGATCCAGCAAAAGTCCACTTTCCCGGAGCATTGCCAGATGGCGGGAGATCTTGGGCTGTGACTGATCCAGCGCCGTGCAGAGATCACACACGCACAGCTCCCCCATTTCCCTGAGCAGCAACACGATACCCAAACGGGTTTCATCGGAGAGATTTTTGAAGAGTTGTAAAGATGAGAGCGACATAATGACTCCTTTGCTGTAAAACGTAGGGTACTCTTCACCCAAAAAAAATCAACAACACATCCGATAAAACGAATATGTACTCTCGGTGGAACAATCAATACTGTGTACTTCATTAATCAAACAGCGATATGACCATCATTGATGTATGGAAATATCTACCGCCCAAAGCAAAGACGCCAATTTCATTCAACTTCATGAAGGGTTAGAAAACATCAGTTATCTGGTTCTTCCACTGATCCTCAGAGAGATATCGTGGCTTCCATTCCAGACCTTCCCAGCCACAAACTAAAAAGGAAATTGCAAATCGCTCATCATAATTTCCGATTAAGTTGGTTCCAACGTCAACCTTAACCACCAAACCAAGAGACTGAAGATACCCAATTGCTATCATTACTTCCTGGTAATTTATTGATAGTCTTGTTTTTATTGTTTTTAATGTTACAGAGGAATGCGAGCATCCGCGGGAACGCACCATGAGTAGGTACAAAAATAACCTCAGCGCATTAAGTTCGTGAAGGCTGCGGTTAGTCATAGACTCAAAGGCCGTGATTCTATTTTTTTCATCAATGATCCCTTTAAACGGTAGCTTACACCAGTGTCCATTGGCAGAGCTGAACCTGGCAACCCTTCGGAGCCCATCTTTCCGTTCACAATTCAGCAAAATATACTTCTTCTTCCGATCACCAGAAACTTCAATAGCTTCAGAGTGTTCCAAGAAACGCAATCCATCGCTAACCAACTTTCTGCTCAACGAACAGAGTTGCGAAATCTGATCATAGGTGAGGTTAGCACTGTAAATACCATTTTCATCAATCTCAGATTTTAAGCAAATCAACATGAAGATTTTCAACGCCGATATACCTTGAGATACTTGGTTTTTTTTTAATTGTTTTAAGAGACCGCAATCTCTCATGATGTAGTAAGGCATTGGTTTCCATAGAAAATTCATATCACTTACCTACAACTATTGAGTAGACAAAAAGAAGGATGGCTATTGAGAGAGCCAACTTAGTGAGATCGTCAGAAATCACTGCTAACCTTTCAAGTAGTTTTACCATATTTTCCAATGACATATACACACCTCGCATCGAAATATTATCGCGTTTTTTCGAAGTATGCACCGTTACTTAAAAGACTAAAAGTCTTTTAAGTAACATCTTTCTAGAAGAAAGGTTAGAAATAATAGTATATTAATCAATGAGATAGAACACATTTATAGTTCACGAAGATACCATTACAGTTCATAAAGTACTGCTTTTTATATATTGAGTATGATTCTACGGTAACTTGCCGGGGTATGTTGCATCAGCTTCGAAGGTAGTGCGGAAACCCTTCATGAGGCAGCACCGTCTCTACGTGTGGGTCTTTCCTTGAGCACGATCACAAAAACATTTGTAATGGCATTGCACATATGGCAAAAAACAATCTTTCTTCAGAAGGTTGCATCTGGATGATGAGAAATTGACGCCTCTATCTCATTCTGATTTGAAAATGCTTTTAAAAATTCATAAAACCATTACTATCAATAGGTTATTGAACAAACTTGGTGGTGTTATGTACCTGAAAACTTTGAAAGTATGGAATTTCCGAAAGTATGGCTCTTCGGAGGAGATTGATCTAAACAAACCAAATTTATGTTTGCACCTTAAAAAAGGTCTTAATGTTTTAATAGGTGAAAATGACTCAGGGAAGACAGCGATAATAGATGCTATTAAACTGGTTTTAAAAACACATAGTTTTGAATGGATCAAAGTTGACGAAAATGACTTTTATAAAAATACAGATAGACTTAGAATTGAATTAATTTTTGACGACATGGAAAAAGAAGCCCATCATTTTAATGAATGGGTAGAATACCATCGTGACGGCGATAGGATACATCCTTCTTTGACGTTATCTTACGAGGTATATAAAAAGAATGGAAGGATAATACAATCAGATATAAATGCGGGAAGTTACAACCAAGGGAAAGCACTTAAAGCTGAAGCAAAAGAGTATTTAAAAACAACATATTTAAAACCACTTCGCGATGCTAACTTTGATTTAACTCCTAAACAAAACTCTAGACTATCACAAATACTTAAAACTCATGCAGCCTTTAATAATAAGGACAAAAACCATAGACTCCTTGATCTTTTTATAGAGTTCAATACTAACGTATCCCTTTATTTTGAAGGGAAAGATTCTCAAGGTAATATCATTCCAGATGACAGCAAAGGTAAGGAATTAAAAGATAAAATTGAGGGGTTCGCTAGGGATTTTATTGATGAATCTATATCGACTAATTTTGAAGTAACCCCAGCTAACATCAAATCGATTTTAGAAAAGTTAGCTCTGAAGATACAAGACGGCATTAACCCTGGCCTTGGCACATTAAACAAATTATTTATGGCTGCAGAGTTACTTCATTTAGAGGAGAGTGATTGGTCTGGATTAAAACTATGTTTAATTGAAGAACTAGAAGCACACTTACATCCCCAAGCTCAAATGAAAGTTATTGAATCATTACAAAAACATAATGACATACAAATATTAATTACATCACACAGCCCAAATCTCACATCTAAAGTTCACTTAGAAAACTTAATTCTTTGCCATTCTGGAAATGTTTTCCCTTTAGGGGAAGAGTATACAAAGCTAGATGTAGAAAATGGAGATTATCTATATTTAGAGCGTTTTCTTGATGTCACAAAATCAAATTTATTCTTTGCCAAAGGAATATTAATGGTGGAAGGTTGGTCTGAAGAAATTCTCTTACCAGCGATAGCAAAGCTTCTAAAAAAACAAGGGGTAATTACGAAAGATTTTACTGATGCGGGCATAGCTGTTGTCAATGTTGCTAGCGCAGAATTCATACGTTTTAGTAAGATATTTCTTAGAAAGAAGGAACCGCTGATTCCAATACCCGTTGCAATAATCACAGATGTTGATGTTCGAGCCTTCGAAAGAAAAGTAATTAATGAGGATAAAGAAGATAAAGCAAAGAAAAATGAGTATGATTATATAAAAATAGATGAGGAAATAATTGAAGAAGAATCAACAAGGAAAGTAATTGAAAAAGAGAATGAGTTCAATAGTCAAAATGTCAGAGTATTTGTAACAAAGCACTGGACTTTAGAATACAGCCTTCTAAAATCTCCAACTTTAGGTAAACACTCAAAAAAAGTCCTTTGCGATATGCACAAAAATATCAACAAAGATGATATTGAAAAAGAATTAGCAATAAAATTATTCAATAAAAGCCTATGTAAGACAGACTTTGCATATAAACTAGCTCAAATAATTGATCCATCCTCTGAAAAACACGATCATAGAATAGTCTTACAAGAAGATGACAGATATATCTCTTCACTGATTGAAGGAGTAAAATATGTCTGTAATTAACATAAGTGATAATGATGTTTTATATGCTGAATCCATTCTATTAAAAAATGGAGATCGTTTTGATCAAGAACGTATAGATTTCATCAAAAATTTGCAAACGATAGATTTACAAGCAGTACCGGGGAGTGGGAAATCCACAGCGTTACTAGCAAAACTTCTTATACTAGAAAGATATATGCCATTTTCAGATGGTCGGGGTATTCTGGTAATTTCCCATACAAACGCTGCAATTGATGAACTTAAAAGTAGAATTGGAAAGTATTGTCCAAAACTCTTCACCTATCCTAATTTTATTGGAACTATACAAAGCTTCACAAATACTTATCTAGCAGGTCATTACCTGAAACTTAGATTTAATACTCAATTAAGAATAGTTGATGATCAACAATTCACCGACTCATTAATTAAATATTACACGAGAATCAAATGGGATGACAATTATGGAATGTTAGCAAAGTTTTTTTACGGTAGAAATATCAACGAAGCAAAACGACTCGGAAAATCCCTTGGTAATGAAGACAGCAAAAGTATAAATAAAATATGTGAACTTTTAATTGAAGAAAACATTAAAAATTTACACTTTGACTTTATAGAGAGAAAATTTCAAGTTTCAGGTGAATCAACTGTTCTATTAAGTGACGAAAAGAACTTAAAGTTCAATGGATTAGAAATGTTATTCACTGATACATTCAAAAATGGAATTCTGTCTTACAGATACGCTTACCTCTTCGCCAATGAATTTATCACTACATATCCAAAAATAATTGATACCATTGGTAATAGATTCCAATATGCATTTGTAGATGAAATGCAAGATATGGACGCATTACAATATTCTCTTTTGGAGAAATGTCTTCATAATGGAAAAACAGTTTATCAACGCATAGGTGATAATAACCAAGCAATTTACAACACAGATAATGAAGAGAGTATAAACTGGGTTGGACGTCCCTCAACCTTAAATATTCAAGGCAGTCATAGACTTAGTTCACCCATTGCAAATGTTGTAAGTAAATTGTCCCTTACACATGCCGTAGTTATAGGAAATAATAATCAATCAAAAATAAAACCAATTATTCTATGTTATCAAAGTCAAGATATTAAAAAAGTCATACCAAAATTCAATGAGCTTTATGATTATTATTTAAACTCAGGCCAAATCCCTAAGCTTGATAACCCGTTAAGAGCAAGTATTGCTTGGGTTGCAAAACCAAGGGAAGGTGACAAACTATCTCTTGTGAACTTTATAAATATAGATAGTTTACCAGAACTAAAATCAAATGACTTAAATACATTGCATGACTATTTTCTTATATTATTAAGAAAAAATAATGTGACAATAAGCGACACATGTGATTTATTGATAAACTCAACTCTATTCTTGCTGAAATCATATAACATCAAAGATGCCAATGGTTATTTTTACACAAAAAAAACATTAATTGAATACATTAAAAAATTAGACGAAAAACATTATGAGAATTTAAAAAAAATCCTATACAGAGTAGCAAGTAAGTTCATTCTGGGTGATGAAGTATATTTTGAAATGTCTAAAAAAACGATCACCTGGATATTCAAAAAAATTTCTGAAATTGATATTCACAACGATAATTTCTTTCTGCAAGATGCAAAAAAAATAATAACCGCAACTCCTATCATTAAAGAAACACGTACTAAAAGAAATTCAGAACACTATACAGGTACAATTCACTCTGTTAAGGGACAGACACATTCCGCCACATTATACTTAGAAACTTATTTCAAAAAAAACTATGAATCCTTTGTTCTAAAAGAGTTTTTTGAAGGCAGGAATTGTATTGATATAATCAACAGCATTAAAGACGAGATTGATAAAATAGAGATTGAAATCAAAAAATTAAAAAACGGATATGGAGAAAAAACAAGAAAAGCAAAAATAAATGCCTTGCAAGCAAAAATAGTGTTAATTGAACGTTATGCAAAAATGATGTATGTAGGATTTTCAAGACCTCAGCACCTATTATGTTTTGCTATAGATGAGTCTAGGTGCAATCAATTACGAATAGATACTACATTATGGGATGTAATTAATGCATGAGCTTTACAGCTTAATACTGCCCCCATTTATTTCATCAAAAAAAACACCTCCTTAGTAGGGCCGAATACGGCCCTGAGCTCTTGTAAAAGCCACTTAATCTATTTAAAAACTTAGATTGAAATTAAAGATAGCTTGTTAAAATAATTCACAATTAAAAAAGTTCCTTTTATGAATGGTCCTTAACCATTGTAATGGTGCTGTACTAGACAAGAAATAGTTATGGGGCACACTATAAATTATTTTGCTATAAATTCCGCATACCACTGCATCATCTCCCTTCTTCCTTCCAAGTATTGAGCGTGATTATATGTCCCACGAATTGAGTTCTTATCGACATGAGCCAGCTGTAACTCAATCCAGGCCGAGTTGAATCCCTGCTCATGCAAAATGGTACTCATCGTGTGGCGGAATCCATGCCCTGTAACGCGTCCTGCATAGCCGATGCGCCTTACCAATACAGTCAATGCCATATCACTCATCGGTTTCTTAGGATTATTACGTCCTGGGAACAGCAACGCTCCTGCTCCCGTCATGGGTTTAAGCTGATTAAGCAGGTCAATTGCCTGGCTTGATAACGGAACCAGATGAGGGCGGCGCATTTTCATTCGCTCTGCTGGTACGTTCCAAACCTTCCGCTCAAAATCAAACTCCTGCCACTCCGCTTGCCTCAATTCCCCAGGCCTTACTCCAGTCAAAATAAGTAATTGCATCGCAATCTTGACAATCACACTACCGGCATAGGTGTTCAGAATCCGAAGAAACTCTGGCAATTCATCTTGGGTTAAAAAAGCATAGTGCTCTTTCTCATGAGGAGTTACGGCGCTGGCTAGATCAGGTGCTGGATTGTACTCGGCCCTACCAGTCACAACAGCATACTTCCAGACCTCTCCACAACGCTGGCGAACCTTACGGACTTTCTCTGTTGCCCCTCGTGCTTCTATCTTTGAAAGAACTGCAAGCAACTCCATCGGCTTGATATCTTTGATTGGCCGGTGACCGATATAAGGAAATACATCCTTTTCAAAAGTTCTCAGCATTTCTTCGCGGTAGGAGACAGACCAGCGGTCATAGCGACGCTGATACCACTCCCTCGTGATAGCCTCAAATGAGTTTTCTGCGTCTTGTTGACGACTAAGTTTCTCAATTTTTCGTTCAAGAGAAGGATCATTGCCAGCAGCTAATGTTCTTTTAGCATCCTCACGCTTACTTCGGGCTTCAGCTAAAGAAACATCGGGATAAACGCCAATAGCGAGCAGCTTCTCTTTACCTAACGAACGGTATTTGAGACGCCAGTATCTTTTACCGTTGGGATTAACCAGCAGGTAAAGCCCACCACCATCGGCCAGTTTGTAGGGCTTCTCTTTGGGTTTCGCAGTTTCAACCTGACGAGCAGTCAGCTTCATTGGGGGTACCTCTCAGCAGGGGGTACAATTATACCCCCATCCATACCCCCACATTGAGCTTGACCCTGGGGGAGTATTATTGAGTTCAATAGACTAATAGAATGCTATAACTGCTGATTTATCAAGGGAAAATTGAGTTGGGTAGACTTCAGGAGACTTGAGTTTGGAGCGGGCGAAGGGAATCGAACTAAATCGCTTTCTTATGTAATCGAAAGTGCCTAAGCCCATTGCTGGTGCGGTGAATATACATCACCACATGGGGTAACGCTATGGGTAGTAACAAGAAGAACCAGTATCTGTACAAACATGAAACAGGCCTTTGGATGTTTCAAATATCAGTCCCTAGGCATATGCGCCACTTAACCGATGGACGAAAGCTATTCAAGAAAAGCACAGGGCAGCGAGACGTTCTGAAAGCGAGAGTAATTCGAGACCGCTTAGTTGTTGAGTGGAACCACGTAAAGGAAAAGCACGCAATTGATACCGGAGCGGTATTATTAAATCGCGCTATCCACGCCATACAACAACTAGGAGAATCATCACAGGCGTTTTCAGGCCAAAGGGTTATGCTACAGGCCGTTACGAATGAGTATCTTGCCGAGTACAAACAATCTCGAAGCCTCAGCACAATAAGCAAACATGCCCTAGCCTCTCGTTTATTTCTCAAGTATCTAAACGTTGCTGATACTGAACTAACAGGCATCAGCCGCACCGAGGTAACGGGATTTATTCGAGCGCTCAAGCCTAAGAAATCCACGCAGACTATCCAGAATTATTTATCAGGATTAAACACGGTGTACGAGTACGCCCGCCGTTGCTACGACAATATACCAGCGGCCTCCCCATTTACCGGGCATAGACTAGAGGCCAAGAGAACAATAAAAAGTTATGAAGCATTCGCCCCGGATGAAATAAATGTCCTACTTAATAACGCCTCAGACGATCTACGGGACGTTATTTTAATCGGGCTTTACTCAGGTATGCGGCTAGATGAAATCGCCTCTCTACGGATCTCTGACGCCTCAGAAATCGAGGGTGTCATGTGCTTTAGCGTGAGAGCAGCTAAAACAAAAGCAGGTGTACGGGTTGTACCAATGCACCCAGCGTTACAAAGCGTCGTTACTAGATGCAAACAATTGAACCAGCAAGGCGAGCTAGGCGAGTACCTGTTACCGCAGTCAAACTTGATAAAGCGGCTCGATGGTAAAAGGGGGCCGTGGTACAGCCAGCAATTCACCCGCCTACGGGATAAGGTTTTACCCAATGCCACAGACAGACAATGCTTTCATAGTCTGCGCGGAATGTTCATTACTGCCTTAGACCGCGCTGGCGTACCGGAGGATAGGATTGCACAAATTGTTGGTCATGAAAGGGGCAAGACTGAATCATTCAAAACTTACAGCTCTGGTGCACTTCTATCAGAATTAGCCGATTATGTGTCACTGGTACAAGCGATTTACCATGTGGAAGCCCCCCCCCCCCCAAAGATGATCGATTAAACCGATCGATTAACGAGTATTGATCTATCAAACCAATTACCAATACCCTAGCACTGCTGGCAGAATGGAGTAAAATCAAGCTGCCACCTAAAAGATAGAGGCGAGATTGTTTAAGCCACAATGAAATTCACTCAACAACTCAAATAAATAAAAAGGTAAAGGATGGGTATACTATTTAAATTATTCGGATCATCAAAATCCGATTACAAAACATTACTACCATTTCAGCAATGGTTTTTAAATTATCATGACTCCAATGATTTTATGAAATCTCGACTAGGCACTTCTTTATTAGTACAATCATTCTCCATTGTAAATGAACTCCAACCAACTCTACCCCTGTATGCTCCTCTGCTAATGAAATATAAAAGAACCACATCCAAAGATATAATAGATAAAATACTCCTACCAGAATTGGAACTACTAAGTAGTGTTGACTTTGATAATTACATGATTGAACCTGCTCGTGTTGTTGGTGCAGCTCTTCTTATACAAATTTATGAAAGAGATCCCAGTTTATTTTCAAACTGGTAGGTGAGCAAAGTATTAATGCACAGTGGTTGCCGCCTAGATTACGGAACATAACGGCACAACTGTACCTGTATAATAACAATCCCATTCAGCAAGGGGCTAGTATGTTCAAGGTATCCATAATTAAAGGGCGGGCTATCTCAATAGTAGCCCAACTTATCGCACTGGGCTTTGTAGTAAGCATTCTATTTGTATTCTCTCGCGCTCCAATGAATGATGAAGCATCATATTATATTGGAAGCGGCACTGATAATATTTCTTTACGTGAGGTTAATATTAAACGCTTTAACGGCTGGTACTATAGTCTCGGTTGCTTATTAGAAGTTAACGGGCATCTCGTCACCGCCTCCCCTGACTCTTGCAATCAGTTACTAAATGAAACGATAACTTTATTCGATAAATACTACCCAACCAAGCCGAGGGAGTTTATTATTTACGGTCGAAATATTGGGCGGTGCAGTGACTTAACAACGCCCCGCTGCCCCGCCCTAGAAGATAATAAATAAATCTATCCATGACATGCGAATTGCCCGTGTGAGATTGTACGGGCTAATTGAACCTCATGGGTGAGTTGCTCAAGGTTCTTCCCATGCTTACGCCACCGCTTCCCGTCACTTTGTACTTGAGCACAATAAACCCCATTTTTTTTATTAACACTAATTCCCTTGGGTAGATTATTACCTGTAATACATTTACGTGCATTCTGGTTGTTCTGCGCTCTGGTAGCTAATCGCAGATTCAGGATATTGTTATTACCTCTATCCCCGTCTATATGGTCGATACAATGCCCAGCAGGAATAGTACCGTTGATAACAGACCAGATAATACGATGTACAGCGTACTTCTTTCCTTTTAATTGAACAGACCAATAACCATCTTTACCGAGAGTCCCAGCACAAGCACCGATTTTAACTCTCTGGGATAGGGCACGCTTCCAAGTTAAACCGCTCGGAGATTCTGTATCGACTGCGAAGCAATTAACTATAATATCATTCCCCTTATCATTACTTATAATAAGACACTCCTTAAAACACATTGAGTTTATATTGAGCAACAAAAAACAAACCAACAATAGAAATCAATATCAGTAAACCTATGAGGAACACCCTGCAATCTAAAACCATGTTAACCGCTCATAAATTTAAAAACACTGAACACACATATTATGGAGCATTACTTTCATGAACGATTAACATGTACAAGAAGCAGAGCAAGGTTAAATTTTTTTGATTGAGACTTAACAGCACAGTAATAGTATAGGGGGGGGGTATTGGTGACAGCAGTACCGTACCACATTATACCAACTGATGATTTGAGTTAGAGGCACGATTGCTATTACCAACGTATAAGACGATATACCGGTACAAGTTTGATTGAATTTTAAATCAATGGAGTATATTATTTTTGAAGTTAAAATACGTTGCGGCGATATGTAGCCCCTTAATCGGCGCTCCGACCATTGAACCTAGATACTTTTTTAACGTCTTTTTTCTGCACTTGCTCTTTATCAGTCTCAACAATTCGCGTTAGCAACTGAATCTCACGCTCAAGCTCCAAGTGCTTCAAAGCAGCGCGAACCTCAGCAGCAGGGAATGTTTCTAGCAAGGGATTAACGTCCCACAAGCCCTCGCCTATCTCTTGGATATCCCAACCTGTTTGTACTGACACTTCATAATCTAACGGGTGCAAGTGCTGGCCTCTGAACATCTCAGCCACATCAGGAGGCCATGACGATACCACTGTGGGTAATCCCGCAACACAAGTCGGGACGTGAACACCAAGCGAACTGGACACGCGATAACGAATACCGGATGGAGAATCATTGGCTAAGCAAAGCGACTCGTGAAGCGCTGGTACCTGCGTAGGGAGCGCCTTTTGTTTTGTGTACAGCATCAAACCTCCTTTTTGATTCGCTGGACAGATTCCAGACTCAGCAGAATCCGAACGGCGGCGGGAGCAGTCCACCGCCTCCCGTTCACCATGACTCGATAATCCCGCCCACCCGTTCTATTTAAACCGCCTGCTGGGTCGCCTTCCCGCTTATTCGCTTTACCTTTCCCAGAGCGTGCTCGCCACGCCAGCCCCGACGGTGCATCGCTACACAGCTTTAAAATGCGGTTAAGGGCAATAGCTTCTTGTAATGAACAACCAAGATCACCGTTCATGGCCTTTCTCCTATAGTGTTTTCGATATAATTCAAGATTTCCCGATACTCGGGATTGTTCATAAACTCAGCGTGTCGTTTCTGGTTAGGCTGGAGATACTGCACTCCCTGAGAACGTCCACCCTTGCCCGGCTGAAACAGCACGCCACGCTCTAGCAGCCACTGACCGCACTGGACACGCACCAGCATTAACTCGCCCCTGAACCAATCGAGGTACTGCTTCGCCTGCACGCGCTCCTGATACCGCTCTGAGGCCACCTCATCGGGGATATACCGGTACTCGGGATTCAGGATGTAAGGCGATTCGAGAAGAACAAACACCGCCTTGCTACGTTTAATACAGCAACCACGGCAAGCCAGATTCCGGGTGTACTGCTCGACACCGCCACATTTCACACACCGGAAGTCACCACTAGTGAAGAGTTTCTGCTTATCCATAATGGCGTTGTATCGAGCGGGGTTATGCTGCTGAATGCTGCTGAGCCGTTGTTGGTACTCGGGATAGCCTAACCGCATAAGCTGTAACTCCCGGTTAGTGGGGTGCTTACCGGATTGCAGGGGTAGTGTGCTGCCCTTACGCCAGCTCATCGGTGAACACCTTGCTTTGCATCTGCGGGCGTCGGCGGCCTAACAGAGTATCAATCTCACGCTGCTGCGCACGCTCACGCTGCAAGGTGCCCCGCAGGTTCTCACTGCACTGGATAACCACCCAGCCGGGATTGTCACCATTACCGGTTTCAGCAGAGTTCCACCACGCCAGCACCCATCCACCATCTCGGAACTGCACAGACACAGAATCACCCGTGTTCTTTGTCCCGATACTGGCGGTAATGCTACGGCTACCGGGAATCTTAGCCATTGCATCGGCCTTGTCTTTCCAGTCGGTATCTGCAATCAGGAACTGTACATCCTGCCCGGCCATGCTCTTGGCGATGTTCATGCGCCCGGCCTGAGCGTGCTCTTGGATTAGCTGCACCTCATCCGGGCTGAACTTCTCCCGCATCTTCTGAGTGAGCATGCACGCTTGCACAGAGTGAGCTAGCTCCTCCCCCAGTGCGTCGGCCTGTGCAGTATCCTTGTTGATTCTGGCTTGATTCAGGGCGCTGTGTTTGCTTCGGATGCTCAGATTCACCAGCTTAATCAGAAATCCACGCACCAGTAACTCGATATCCTCCGGCTTGCTGATTCTCACATCACGGAAAGCCTCATCCATACCACGTAGGATACTGCCATAGTGTGCCTGTAGGTACGCGCCTGCCTGTGTCGCGTCTGGCTTGTACATCTGGATGCTTGGTAACTCAGACGTATCTGTAGCGGCCTGCACAGCCTCCAGCAGTGTGTCCACTGTGGCTGTCAGTGAAAGGTAGTCGGTATCCTGTACGGTGCTCTGACTGGCCTCACAGGCTTCCTGTGCGGGACCGGGTACAGGTAGGGTGATTGTCTCAGTGTTGGTGCTTGTGTTCATACATTCTCCATTTGGTAGTTCTTAGGGGTTCAGTACAGGGGTTCAGTACAGGGGTTCAGTACAGGGGTTCAGTACAGGGGTTCAGTACAGGGGTTCAGTACAGGGGTTCAGTACAGGGGCTACTCATCGGTGGCATCGCGTACCATATCCAACATGCGCTGTGCATCCCCCGGTGCATACCCATCCTGCTCTTGCATTGCCCCGGCTTTGGCATACGCCGTAATCATGCGTGAATCCGCTGCTGTAAATTCCTTGTTATCGGATAAGTCCTCAAGTTCCTGTACCAGTCGGGCACGGTGCTGCCCCCGTGCTGTGCGTAGTTCCTTTCCGATTGTCTGTAATCGGGAGCGCTCGGATGGGCTTAGGCTTGTCCCCTTCGGCTTAACGTCAAAAACGTTCTGGTAGCCTGTGCCCAATTTGCTACCGGGCTTGGAGTAATCGTTCCATTTCATACTGTGTGTCTCCTTGTTGGTGCATTCTGTTGATAAGTTGGTTTCGTACATCCCATCGTACATCCCATCGTACATCCCATCGTACATCCCAGCAGAGATAGCCCTTGCCTTTGATAAAGCAGAGATAACGGGTGTCATGTCTGTCAGGGTTAACTGGAGTGCCGAACACAGGGTTGTACTTTACCCGTGTGTCAATTAACCCTGACGGGACTAACACTGATACAGGTTGTACAGCGATATAATCGGGGAGAGGTGTAGCTATATACTTACTTTAGTAAGTAAGACTTTTGGGGGTTTTAGGGGGTGCGGAGGGGTGCGGGTTCCCACACCCTCAAACCGAGTGGCGCTTGCACATATCGCGCACAGTGCTGGCAGGGACACCAGTAGCAGTGCTGATAGCTTTGTAGCCTAAGCCCTGTTTACGCAGCTCAAGTACTCGTTGCTCTGGTGTCTGCCCTGAGTCCTCAATAGCGTGGCGCTTCTCGGTGTTAGTCTTGAATGCCTCCAGCTCTTTCAGGCGGGACTCCATATCACCCAGGCGCTTCTCATGCTCATCCAGCTTACGGACAACCATAGCGGCATTCTGTAGGCTCATTAGCCCACTCGACAGGGTATCTGCATCCATTCGAATAGGGTTCCCCTGCTTCTGTGCGGTAACAATCGCAGGGTGTCCTGCATTGGCTTTCATGGCTTTTTTCATGCGTTTACGCTGCTGTGGTCGATTCATCACGGGCTTAACATCCTTTCCGGGTAACAGGTCGCGGACAATGCTAACTGCGGGCTTAGTCTCCCCGTTGTTGAACACATCCAGGGAGGTCTTAACGGCTTGTGTTACCTGTGATTGGTTCAGGCTCACACGGTTCGGGTTCTGCATAGCGATACGGCGTATACTGGCCTCTGCACGTAGCTTGTCTGCTACTGCGGCCCTCAGGTCACTTCGCCCGTTCTGCGCTCGGTAGCGCTCGTACAGCTCTTTAGTTTGCACAGACTGTAGTTCATTCAGGGATGGGGTATGTCCGTTCATCCACATGCACCACTGCATAGACTGCATCCGGTTCAGGTCTGCTGGCACGTCCGGGAACTGCTCTGGTAGGGTACTGCTATCAATCATTCTTATCTCCTTGTGGGGTGTGTACAGGTGCTTGCTATCCGAGCACACGTGCCACGGAGAATTACAGGAGGGTGCGAAAGCGTTTTGTGCGGACTTCGCCTCCTTCCCTAGAGAGTGATATTCTAATTACCATCGTTTGTAAGACAGGATTTCTACAACCCTAGTCGGTACTCGCTTCCTTCCCCTTACAAGTGTGGTTCTAATTACCACATAGTAAATTCAATTACTTACAGAAGCTTAAGTTAAGGCAGCAGAATTGGATAAACCATTTAGATGTGTTTATTCCAGTGCCGTTTAACCGTTGCAATCCCGATACCTAGTTGTTTTGCTGCCGCTGACTGACTCAGACCACCCTCCCTACATCGCTGTACACTCACAGTCGTGTCCTTAGCCTCGGGCCTGCCCAACTTAACGCCCTGAGCTTTCGCACGCCTTAGCCCTTCCTGAGTGCGCTCCCGGATACGGTCTTTCTCGAACTCAGCAAAGGCAGAAAACATCCGTAACATTAATTTACCCTCGGAGCTGGATAGGTCTGACACAGGCAAATCAAGTGACACCACTTTAACGCCCTTCTGCATGAGCATTTCAATAGTCTGCTGCACATCGATATTGTCACGGCCTAAGCGATCCAACTTCAACACAACAAGAACATCCCCGCTCTCTAGCTTATGCTCTACCAGTGACTTAAAACCATCACGCTGCATAGCAGGCACGCCACCGGATACTTGCTCTTGCACTACTCGGGCATCAGGTATCTCGTAGCCCGCATTATGAATAGCAAGCAATTGATTCTCGGTTGTCTGCTCGGTGGTTGAAACTCGACAATATGCAAATGTTCTCATCGTGTATGCTCCCTTGACTGGTATCAATTAACGGTATCATCATATGTATTGGAATCACTTAATGTCAATGGCTATTTTAATGATACCAATCATGATACCTAATTCTAGTATCACTTAACGAACGATTGTCGATACCAGACCAGCACCTACGATTAGCCGCATAAAAATCCATAACAATCCTAGCTATTGATACCGCGAAGCCTTTCAGGAAAAGGGCAAAGAGAACTATTAACACAACTGGTGTAGTGCAATCACATAATCGCTATAAACTACCGGAATAAAAAGAGAGTAAACTTCTTTAAAATCAACAAGTAAATAGTTCCATACTATACAGAGAGAGAGAAGCAAACCTCTTCACAAATTGAAGAATGCCGCAGGTTGATACAGGAAGCTGCACCGCATATCTGTGCTGTCACCAATAGACCCCCTACACTACGCTGCACCCTATAACCCCTCAGGTGCACCGCACATAACAAACGGCACTGTACCCACGCACGAACAACCTCGCTCAGAAGCTGAACAAGCGTCTGTACGTGAATTCTGATAGACCAGCAAGGTGAATCCCCAGCAGAACACACAGAGCGTTTGTAGTAGCGTTCCACAGCCACCCAGATCCGAAAGGCACACGGGGGAAAGGCTTCCTTTGGGTGGGGGACACCCCCTCGCCTGAATACAGTACTTTTCAGTCGTGGCCTTTTGGTACTTTAGTAAATATCGAGAAGCCTTGAGAATTAACTCATTACAAGATTTCAGACAATACAAGCCATAAAGCCCGTTGGTGGTAAGACAACGTGCGGAGCGTAGCGACTTCATCGGGGGTTATGTCAGACAGTGAAGTTTATCAGGATCGCCGTGTACCCTTTCGGGAGCGTGGCTGAGACGCTGGCAGAGCTTGCATATGGTTTGCAAGTACCGTAACCACCATAAAACCTGTTTATTCCCTGCAACGTCATCTCGACGTGTGGCATGTGGGAGCATCGGCAAAAATGCGCTTCACTGAAAGCTGTAGGAGTTATGCCGGGCGCTCGGCTTTTTGTTCGTTGTTGGGCTATCGCGGTAAGAACGTGGAACCACCGCCAGCTATTTGATATGCTCCCTAACCACATACCAGATCGCAGCAGCAATGAGTAGCCCCGTGGGTACCTTTAAAGGTAACACTGGTTACATCCGCTTTTAGCTTATTGATTCTAAAGAATATTTTAGAGTGGAAATAGCTGGAGCGGGCGAAGGGAATCGAACCCTCGTATAGAGCTTGGGAAGCTCTCGTTCTACCATTGAACTACGCCCGCATCGAAGTGCGTAAGGGATTATAAACCTTACGCTCTTCTTGGCAAGGGACTAACCGACTGACTGGCGATTAAATCACCGTCAGCATTTTGGCTTACTGCCCTGCGGCGGCAAATAACGCAGTGGATCGATAGCTGTCGCCCGATAGCGGATTTGGAAATGCAGCCGCACCGTAGTCGCATCCGAGCTGCCCATCGTCGCGATTTTCTGCCCGGCCTTCACGTTTTGACCGTTGTTCACCAGCATGGTGTCATTATGCGCATACGCAGTGATGTAGTCCTCACTGTGCTTAATCATGATGAGATTACCATAGCCCCGCAGCTGATTACCGACGTAAACCACCTTCCCGGCGCCGGCGGCATAAATCGGTGTACCGCGCGCAGCCGAGATATCAATGCCCTTATTGCCGCCGTCCGCGGTTGAATAAGGCAGGATCACCTTACCGCTGGCAGGCCACTGCCAGCAACGTTGCCCTACTGGTGGCCAGGAAGACTGCGGTACGGACGAAGACGGTCTGACCGCTGCCGTTTTGGTTGAGGATTTCTTGGTTGTTTTGCCAGAGTTAGAACTGGTTTTCGCGCCACCGCTGACCTTCAGTTTTTGCCCTACTTCAATGGTATAGGGCGGTGAAATATTATTCAGGCGGGCGATCTCTTTCACGCTGGTCCCGGTAGCGCGCGAAATACGGTATAGCGTATCCCCCCGCTTCACGGTATACACGGAGCCGGAATAACTTCCTGTATCAGACGATTTGCTCCCGGAACACCCTGCTAACAGCAGACCGACACACAGCAACATCACGATACCCAGGCCATTTTTCTTCAGGCGTCCTGCACTCAAAACAATACCTCGCAACATTTTCAGACGCTTTATCATAGCAGCCAGAAACCGGATGCCAAATCATATCGCGCAACGAACCGTCGGTCCTGGCATTTCACACCCTCTGTTAATCAATCTGACTTAATTAAGCATATAATATGGGTGCTTAAGATTGATGGTGGACGCTATGCGACAGGAACATGTCATTTTATTGAATGAGCAGGACCAACCCTGCGGAACGCTGGAAAAATATGCGGCGCATACCGCCACAACTCCCCTGCATTCCGCTTTCTCGTGCTGGATATTTAACGAGCAGGGCCAACTGCTGGTCACCCGCCGCTCGCTGCACAAAAAAGCCTGGCCTGGCGTCTGGACCAACTCTGTCTGTGGTCACCCGCAGCTGGGTGAAACCCACGAAAACGCTATTGTCCGCCGGGCTCGCTTCGAACTGGGTGCAGACATCGACTCGCTCAGCCCCGTATATGCTGACTTTCGTTATCGCGCTACAGACCCGAGTGGAATTGTGGAAAACGAAGTGTGCCCGGTTTATGCCGCACATATCGTCAGTGAGCTACAGCTAAACCCAGATGAAGTGATGGATTGCCAGTGGAGCAGTCTTGAGGATGTCTTAAGCGGGATTGACGCGACGCCGTGGGCTTTTAGCCCGTGGATGGTAATGCAGGCATCGAATGATAAAGCACGAGAATTATTGCGCGAGTTTGCTAACCGTAATTGATTGCCGGATGGCAACGCAAACGCGTTTTATCCGGCCTACGAATCGTCTCCACGTAGGCCGGATAAGGCATCAGCCACCATCCGGCATTTCACATCTTACTTAACCGGGCGCATTGCCGGGAACAGGATCACGTCGCGGATGGTATGGCTGTTGGTGAACAGCATAACCATACGGTCGATACCAATGCCCAGACCCGCAGTCGGCGGCAGACCGTGTTCCAGAGCCGTAACGTAGTCTTCGTCATAGAACATTGCTTCGTCATCGCCCGCATCTTTAGCGTTAACCTGATCCTGGAAACGCTGCGCCTGATCTTCCGCATCGTTCAGCTCGCTGAAACCGTTACCGATTTCACGTCCGCCGATGAAGAATTCGAAGCGGTCAGTGATTTCCGGGTTTTCATCATTACGACGCGCCAGCGGAGAAACTTCTGCCGGGTACTCGGTAATGAAGGTCGGTTGAATCAGGTGCGCTTCCGCAACTTCTTCAAAGATCTCGGTCACGATACGGCCCAGACCCCAGCTCTTCTCAACTTTGATGCCGATAGATTCAGCAATCGCTTTTGCAGAGTCGAAGTTATCCAGATCGGCCATGTTGGTTTCCGGACGGTATTTCTGAATCGCTTCGCGCATGGTCAGTTTTTCGAACGGCTTACCGAAGTCGAAGACTTCTTCACCATAAGGCACTTCAGTCGTTCCCAGAACGTTCTGCGCCAGCGTACGGAACAGCGATTCGGTCAGTTCGATCAGATCTTTGTAATCCGCATAAGCCATGTAGAGTTCCATCATGGTGAACTCTGGGTTATGGCGAACAGAGATGCCTTCGTTACGGAAGTTACGGTTAATTTCGAATACGCGTTCGAAGCCGCCAACCACCAGACGCTTGAGGTACAGTTCCGGCGCGATACGCAGGTACATGTCCAGATCCAACGCGTTATGATGGGTGATAAACGGACGCGCTGCCGCACCGCCAGGGATCACCTGCATCATCGGGGTTTCTACTTCCATAAAGCCACGAGCAACCATGAACTGACGGATGCCAGCCATAATCTGTGAACGCACTTTAAAGGTATTACGGGATTCATCGTTAGAGATGAGATCCAGGTAACGTTGACGATAGCGCGCTTCCTGATCCTGCAGACCGTGGAATTTGTCCGGCAGCGGGCGCAGCGCTTTGGTCAGCAGACGCAGTTCGGTGCAGTGAATAGACAACTCACCGGTCTTGGTCTTGAACAACTTACCTTTCGCGCCGAGGATATCGCCCAGATCCCATTTCTTGAACTGCTCGTTGTAGACGCCTTCCGGCAGGTCATCGCGAGCAACGTACAGCTGAATGCGGCCGCCAACGTCCTGCAGCGTAACGAATGATGCTTTACCCATAATACGACGGGTCATCATACGGCCAGCAACGGATACCTCAATGTTCAGCGCTTCCAGCTCTTCGTTTTCTTTTGCGTCGAAGTCAGCATGCAGTTGGTCTGAGGTATGATCGCGACGGAAATCGTTCGGGAACGGGATCCCCTGCTCACGCAGGCTCGCCAGCTTCTCACGGCGCGTTTTCAGTTCATTGTTAAGGTCGGCTACCGCGTCAGCGCCCTGTACGTGTTGTTCAGACATGTTGGTTCCTCATAACCCTGCTTTCAAACTTGCTTCGATAAATTGATCCAGGCTGCCATCCAGCACCGCCTGCGTGTTACGGGTTTCAACCCCGGTACGCAGATCTTTGATGCGGGAGTCATCAAGGACATAAGAACGAATCTGGCTACCCCAGCCGATATCTGACTTATTGTCTTCCATCGCCTGTTTCTCGGCATTCTTCTTCTGCATTTCCAGTTCATAAAGCTTCGCTTTCATCTGCTTCATGGCCTGGTCTTTGTTCTTGTGCTGTGAACGGTCGTTCTGACACTGCGTCACAATCCCGGTCGGGATGTGGGTAATACGCACCGCAGATTCCGTACGGTTAACGTGCTGACCACCTGCACCGGAGGCACGGTAAACGTCAATACGCAGATCCGCCGGGTTGATATCGATATCAATATCATCGTCAACTTCTGGATAAACAAATGCAGAGCTGAACGACGTATGGCGACGTCCGCCGGAGTCGAACGGACTCTTACGAACCAGACGGTGTACGCCGGTTTCAGTACGCAGCCAACCGTACGCATATTCGCCAGCAATTCTGATGGTCACGGATTTAATACCCGCCACTTCACCTTCAGACTCTTCAATAATTTCAGTCTTGAAGCCGCGCGCTTCAGCCCAACGCAGATACATGCGCATCAGCATGCTTGCCCAGTCCTGCGCTTCCGTACCGCCAGAACCTGCCTGAATATCGAGATAGCAATCTGCGCTGTCATATTCACCGGAGAACATACGACGGAATTCCAGCTGGGCCAGCTTATCTTCCAGCGTGTCGAGTTCTGCTACGGCTTCGTTAAAGGTTTCTTCGTCGTCGGCTTCTACAGCCAGTTCCAACAGGCCGGAGACATCTTCCAGGCCCTGGCTCATCTGATCGAGCGTATCAACGATGGCCTCAA
The DNA here is from genome assembly GCF_014596815.2 of Citrobacter sp. C13. Lineage (NCBI taxonomy): Bacteria > Pseudomonadati > Pseudomonadota > Gammaproteobacteria > Enterobacterales > Enterobacteriaceae > Citrobacter > Citrobacter sp. C13. The sequence continues at coordinate 837,213 of NZ_CP115024.1, read as the reverse complement.
GAGAAGAACGCTCTTTACCCAGCGCCTGCGCGCGTTCGGGTTCGTTCCATACGTCCGGCTGTTCCAGCTCGGCGTTTACTTCTTCCAGACGCTCTTTCTTGGCATCATAGTCAAAGATACCCCCTAAGAACGTCAGAGCGCTCCGTGAGGTCCTGAATGCGGTTATTTACCGGATTAATTTCAAACATTGTCTGATTTCTTTTATTGGACTAGTCAAAATGCGGTGATAAGAGCGGGATTGTAACTAATCCACGCCCTTTTTTATAGCGATTAGTGACGCTAAAGTGGCCAGATATTGTCGATTATAATCTGCAAACTACGGTTGCCGCGAAACTCATTAATATCCAGTTTGTAGGCAAGCTGAACTTCGCGCACGCCGTTGTCCGGCCAGCAGGTGGTATCGACATTAAACGCAATACCGTCCAGAAGTGGACCACCGCCTACGGGCTCGACCATTACCTTCAGATGACGCTCACCGACCAGACGCTGCTGGAGCAAACGGAAATGCCCGTCAAACAGCGGTTCCGGGAACATTTGTCCCCACGGTCCGGCATCGCGCAGCATTTGTGCGACCTCCATGGTCATCTCCGACGCGTTCAGTGGGCCATCCGACACCACTTCACCTTGCAGTAAGGCGGGATCCAACCACTCGGTTACCAGTTCGCCAAAACACTGCTGGAAACGCTCAAACTGCGCCTCTTCAAGCGATAAGCCCGCCGCCATGGCGTGACCGCCAAACTTGAGGATCATGCCCGGATAAAGGGTGTCCAGGCGCTCCAGCGCATCGCGCATGTGCAGCCCCTGAATCGAACGCCCGGATCCTTTGAGGGTACCGTCACCTGCCGGGGCAAACGCTATCACCGGGCGATGGAATCGCTCTTTAATACGCGATGCCAGAATCCCCACTACGCCCTGATGCCACTCGGGATGATACATAGCCAGACCGCCAGGTAGCGTATCGCTACTGCGTTCCAGCTTTTCACACAGGGTCAGCGCTTCTGCCTGCATACCCTGCTCAATTTCTTTGCGCGTCTGGTTGAGTGCGTCCAGCTCATTGGCCAGCACGCGCGCTTCACCAATGTTGTCGCACAACAACAGCGCTACGCCAACGGACATATCGTCCAGACGCCCCGCCGCATTCAGCCGTGGCCCGAGGGCAAAACCTAAATCACTGGCTGCCAGCTTTAGGGGGTCGCGATTGGAAATCTCCAGCAGCGCTTTAATACCAGGGCGACACTTTCCGGCGCGGATACGGCTTAAGCCTTGCCACGTCAGAATGCGGTTATTGGCATCCAGCGGGACTACGTCCGCCACCGTGCCAAGCGCAACCAGATCGAGCAAATCCGCCAGGTTCGGCGGTGCAATGCCTCGTTCATCAAACCAGCCTTTATCACGCAGGAAAGTGCGCAGCGCCAGCATCAGATAAAAGGCGACACCAACGCCTGCCAGCGATTTCGACGGGAACTCACAGTCGTGCAGGTTAGGATTGATGATCGCCTCTGCGCCCGGCAGCGTATCCCCTGGCAGGTGGTGATCGGTTACAACGACCGGGATCCCCAACGTTCTGGCATGTTCGACACCCGTGTGAGACGAGATGCCGTTGTCTACGGTAACAATCAGCTGAGCACCACGGGCATGGGCCTGATCAACGACTTCCGGGCTTAAACCATAACCGTCCTCAAAACGATTTGGCACCAGGTAGTCAACGTTACTGCAGCCCAACGCGCGCATCGCCAGGATGCTTAGCGCCGTGCTGGTCGCGCCATCGGCATCGAAATCGCCGACAACGATGATGCGAGTTCCCGCACGAAAGGCGTTGTAGAGGATCTCAACCGCCTTTTCGACACCGTTTAAATGCTGCCACGGCAGCATTCCTTTCACGCTACGCTCAAGTTCCTGCGCGCTGCGCACACCGCGACTGGCGTATAAACGGCGCAGCAGTGGCGGCAAGTCGGCAGGTAACTCGGCTGTCTCGTCGGCCTCACGCCGACGAAGTTGTATCTGTTGTTTCACGCGAATTATTTACCGCTGGTCTGTTTTGCATGTGCGTCGAGGAATTCTTTCATCTCTTTCGGGCCCTGATAACCAGGTACGACATAGCCATTGCTCAGCACAATCGCCGGTGTACCGCTGACGCCAAACTGTACGCCCAGCGCATAGTGGTTAGCGATATCCACATCACAGGTCGCCGCTTTCACGCCCTTGCCAGTCATCGCGTCGTCAAAGGCTTTGTTTTTGTCCTTAGCACACCAGATAGACTTCATGTCCTGCTCAGCCTGACTGTCCAGCCCCTGACGTGGGAAGGCCAGATAACGTACGGTGATCCCCAACGCATTGTAATCTTTCATCTCTTCATGCAGCTTGTGGCAGTAACCACAAGTGATGTCGGTGAAAACGGTAATGACGTGTTTTTCCTGCGGCGCTTTGTAGATGATCATCTCTTTTTCCAGCGCGTTCAGATGTTTCATCAGCAGTTGGTTGGTGACATTCACCGGACTTGCGCCGCTCACGTCGTACATCGGTCCCTGAATAATATGTTTACCGTCTTCGGTAACGTACAGCACGCCGCTATTGGTCAGTACAGTTTTCATGCCCGCAACCGGAGCAGGTTGAATCTCGGTGCTCTGCACACCCAGCTTTGCTAATGACTGACGAATTGCCGCGTCGTCTGCATGTACCATGCCGGAAAATGCCGTCGCCAGCAGGGTGAACATCATAAAACGTTTTTTCATAGCCTATCCTATCCTGTCAGCACTCACGCTCGCGGGTGATGCTGTTGATGTAGTTGCCGCAAGCGCTCCGTTGCGACATGAGTATAAATTTGCGTTGTCGAGAGATCGCTATGCCCCAGTAGCATCTGCACCACGCGCAGGTCTGCGCCATGGTTAAGCAGATGCGTGGCAAACGCGTGCCGCAGGACGTGCGGTGACAGCTTTTCGCTGTCGATTCCCGCCAACACAGCATAGTGTTTGATACGATGCCAGAAGGTCTGACGGGTCATCTGTTGCGCCCGCTGACTAGGAAACAGCACATCAATCGATACGCCGTTGAGCAACCATGGACGCCCATGCTCCAGGTATGTTTCCAGCCAGTACACAGCCTCCTCACCCAACGGGACAAGGCGCTCTTTGTTACCTTTACCGATCACCCGTACCACACCCTGACGCAGGCTGACGTCACTCATCGTCAGTCCTACCAGTTCAGACACGCGCAGGCCTGTTGCATACAGCACTTCCAGCATGGCTTTGTCGCGTAGCTCCAGCGGTTGCTCAACAAGCGGCGCTTGTAGCAGCCGCTCAACCTGTGCTTCGCTGAGATCTTTAGGCAGGCGCTGCGGAAGTTTAGGTGATGCAAGCGAGGCGCTGGGGTCATCTTCACGATATTTTTCGCGGTACAGATGCTGAAAAAAACGTCGCGTCGCACTGAGCAAACGTGCGGAACTGGTGGCTTTATACCCTCCATCCATCCGCTCAGCCAGCAAGGCTTGCAGATCATCACTTTGCGCGGTCGCAAGCGAAGCGCCGCGGTGATGTAACCATTCCACAAGCATGGTCAGATCGCGACGATACGCACTTAATGTATTTTCCGCCAGATTTCGTTCCAGCCACAGGGCATCAAGAAACTGCTCGATGCGCGCCAGATCCTGTTCCACTCGCGCCCCTTATTCCACTCTCATTTTTGATGCATTATGCCTCATTGTGCCGAGAATGCGGCGATTCTGTTACACTACCCGCAACGCTACAGCAGAATTGAGATGTTTACGTCATGAACATGGGTCTTTTTTACGGTTCCAGCACCTGCTACACCGAAATGGCAGCAGAAAAAATCCGCGATATCCTGGGTCCCGAACTGGTGACACTGCACAACCTCAAAGACGATTCCCCGACCCTAATGGAGCAATATGACGTGCTCATTTTGGGCATTCCAACCTGGGATTTCGGTGAAATTCAGGAGGACTGGGAAGCGGTCTGGGAGCAACTGAACGACCTCAACCTGGAAGGCAAGATTGTCGCGCTTTACGGTATGGGCGATCAGTTGGGATACGGCGAATGGTTCCTGGATGCGTTGGGTATGCTGCACGATAAACTGATCACCAAAGGTGTAAAGTTTGTCGGCTACTGGCCCACAGAAGGCTACGAATTCACCAGCGATAAACCCGTCATTGCTGATGGACAACTGTTTGTTGGCCTGGCGCTGGATGAGACGAACCAGTACGATCTCAGCGATGAACGCATTCAGGCCTGGTGCGAGCAAATTCTTGGGGAAATGGCCGAGCACTGGTCCTGATAACCGATTTGCCGGATGACGGCGTAAATGCCTTATCCGGCCAGCATGACGCACCTAACTGTAGGCCTTCAAGCTGCGCGCCATCAGGCATGCGTCATGCGTTACCCTTGCTTCGCCTTTTGCAGCATCAACCGCCGTAAATCCCGCCACTCTGCATCATCCATACTGTCTGCTGCCAGCCACAAATGTTGACGTTTTCCGGCATCAGATCGCAAACGCAGCATCATGCCTGTTTTAACCATCCAGGGGGCGCTAACGATAGACCACTCTTGCCCTTGCCAGCGCAGACGGCCATCCATCAATAGCCGAATCTCACCCTGACAGGCGTTGATTCGACGCTGACTGCGAACGCTATCGAACACCACCAGAGAGAGCAAAACCAGCCATAATGGGGTGTAGCTCAATGGCCAGGGCATCAATAAAATAAATACCGCGACCAGCCCATGAATTAGCAGTGAAAGCCACTGCGCGCGCCATGATACGCGTAAATCAGATTGCCACTGGACCACGTTCCCGATTCCGTGTCTGGATAAGTCGCACCATCTGTTCCAGCTGCTCATCAGCTGGTTTCCCATGATTCATCAACCAGTTAAATAAATCTGGATCATCACATTCTAGCAGACGGATAAAGATACGTTTTTCTTCGTCACTTAAGCTGTCATATTCATGTTCGAAAAACGGCATGATCGAGATGTCCAGCTCGCGCATACCGCGGCGGCATGCCCAATGAATACGTGCTTTGTTGTTAATATCCATGTTCTTCTCCCTGTCTCGCGAAAACGAAGTATCCCGTTATTGTAACGTGTTTTTCCCGCTCTTTTTACGGGAATATCAGTAAACTGAAGCTCGCTCGCTAAATAAAACCTTATTAAGCCAAAGGATTCACCATTTTTGGATGTCTCCTCGCAAAGCGCAACATATGGCACAAATAGCCTGTTTAAACCGCTTGCAATGGGCCATAGCTCTTTTACCATTAGTCATTATCACTGCGTTAAGCAAATCAGGACATTATTATGGCTTTTACATCTTTTCCTCCTCGCCAGCCTTTCGCGTCAACGCGTTTGCCTCTGACGCTAATGACGCTCGATGACTGGGCGCTCGCCACCATCACCGGTGTCGACAGTGAGAAGTATATTCAGGGTCAGGTCACGGCGGATGTCAGCCAGATGACCGAGCATCAGCACCTGTTGGCTGCACATTGTGACGCCAAAGGTAAAATGTGGAGCAACCTGCGTCTGTTCCGCCAGGGTGACGGTTTTGCATGGCTTGAGCGCCGTAGCCTGCGTGATGCGCAGCTCAGCGAGCTGAAAAAATATGCGGTCTTCTCGAAGGTGGTGATTGCCCCGGACGATGAACGAGTACTGCTGGGCGTAGCGGGATTCCAGGCACGTGCAGCGCTGGCCAATCTCTTTAGCGAATTGCCGAACAGTGATAAGCAGGTCATTACCGAAGGTGCCTCCACGGTATTGTGGTTCGAACACCCTGCCGAACGTTTTCTGCTGATCGTTAATGCCACCACAGCAGAAACCTTGGTTGAAAAGCTGCGTGGCGAAGCTGAGTTAAATAACAGCCAGCAGTGGCTGGCGCTGGATATCGAAGCGGGTATCCCCGTTATTGATACAGCCAACAGTGCACAGTTTATTCCACAGGCTACCAATCTGCAGGCTCTGGGCGGGATCAGCTTTAAAAAAGGCTGCTACACCGGTCAGGAAATGGTGGCTCGTGCAAAATTCCGCGGAGCCAACAAACGCGCCATGTGGACTTTGGCGGGTGCCGCCGGTCGAGTACCGGAAGCGGGTGAAGACCTGGAGCTGAAAATGGGCGAGAACTGGCGCCGTACCGGCACCGTACTCGCCGCAGTACAACTGGCTGATGGTCAGGTACTGGTGCAGGTTGTGATGAATAACGACATGGAGACCGACAGCGTGTTCCGCGTTCGTGAAGACGCGAAAACGCTGCATATCGTACCGCTGCCATATTCGTTAGACGAAGAGTAATTGGTAGGCCTGATAAGCGCAGCGCCATCAGGCAATTCGGCACAGGCTACCGGATTGCGGCGTTGGCTTGTCCGGCCTATAAAATACAGTCCGGGCGAGGCGTTTACGCCGCCCCGGGGTTGCACTGAATCTATGCGTGTTGCCCCACGTACAGATAGATCGCCAGGAAATGGCAAACGCTGCCGCCCAGCACAAAGCCGTGCCAGATCGCATGGTTGTAAGGAATACGCTTACAGACGTAGAAAATTACGCCCAGCGAATACACCACACCACCAACAGCCAGCAACGTCACGCCTCCCGCCGCCAACTTAACCGCCAGTTGATACACCACAATCAGCGAAAGCCAGCCCATTGTCAGGTAGGTCACCAGTGACAGAACCTTAAACCGGTGCGCAATGGTTAGTTTGAATAAAATACCGATCAGCGCCAGGCTCCAGATAACAATCATCAGCCCACGTGCCAGCGGCGAATCAAGCCCCACCAGCAGAAATGGCGTGTAAGTCCCGGCAATCAGCAGATAAATCGCACAGTGGTCGAATTTTTTCAGCCAGACTTTCGCTCTCTGATGGGGGATCGCGTGATACAAAGTTGAGGCGAGGAACAGCAGGATCATGCTGCCGCCGTACAGGCTATAGCTGGTAATCGCCATAGCGCTGGCGTTGGTATCCACTGCCTGGACCAGCAATAACACCAGTCCGACAATCCCAAACACCAGCCCGATACCGTGACTGATGCTGTTGGCTATTTCCTCTGCCAGCGAATATCCCTGCGCGATTAATGGCTTCTGAACCATAACTTACTCCCGAGAAACGAACCCTATCGTGATTGCTCCTCTAGCGTAACTGAGAATGGTTCCAGTGAACACCTGTTAGCTAAAATAATTACCAGATAAATATTTATCATTAAAAATCATAGTGTTAGATTTTAAATTTCAGCTAACATGCGTACCATTAAAATCAAAGGCATTTAAAATCAATCACATAAAATTGCGTCTGATCCGGGTAAATCTCGGCAATGACATGTTTAAGTTCTTCAAGCGTCATGTTTTCCTGCTGGGCATGTTTATCCGTCAGCGTATCCAGCGTGACGGTTGAGGTGCCTACAACCTCAATCGTGCAGAAGTAACCGTCATCTTCGAAGCGCCCAACCCGTAAAATCTCCCCGGCTTTGAAGTGTGATTCGGACTCGTCACGAATAGTGATGGTCTTGCGTCCGGCCAGAATGTCATCCTGGAAACGCTGAAAAAAAGTGATGTCATTTGGCTGCATGTTATTATTCCCTGTAGATGAAGTCTGATGAGTGAGTTTTGCCATTGTGAGTATGTTCTCCCACGCTGCCATCGCCAGTCTCAACAATCTTGAGATGCTGGTCTACAACTATGTCATCAAAAACCGTGACAAAGTCATGTACATGACCATTCGCGAACTGGCCGATGCCGTGGGTGTTTCCACTACCACCGTACTGCGCTTTTGCCGCAAGCTTAAGTGTGAAGGTTACTCAGAATTTCGCGTGCGCTTCAAATTATATTTAGAGCAGAATGAACCGCAACAGGCTAATTTCGGTGCCAGCGAAATTATCAGCTTCTTTAAAGGCGTTAATAACGATGAGTTCGATAATCTGCTCGATCAGGCTGTTGATATTATATTATCTTCCGAACGTATTATATTCGTCGGAGCGGGAACATCCGGAGCCTTAGCCAAATATGGCGCACGTTTTTTCTCAAACGTTGGAAAATTCAGTAATCACATTGATGATCCTTATTTCCCGGTAACGAATGACATGGCCAGAAACGCGCTGGCGATCGTGCTTTCTGTTTCCGGTGAAACAGAAGAGATCCTGCGCTTTGCCAGCCAGTTCAGCCTGCATAACTGTAAGGTCCTGTCTGTCACCAGTCATGAACATTCGCGGCTGGCCAAATTGGCTGACTTTAATCTCTCCTGGCACGTTCCGCAGACGCGCATTGCCGGAGTATACGATATAACCACACAGATCCCTGTTATTTATATTCTGGAGTCACTCGGCCGCAAGTTGGCGAAAAGAATAGCGTAAAAAAACAATCTGTTTTTTGGATGTAACAAATCACATTAGCGCTATTTTGTTATATCGTGACATTTATCTTTCCTTTGTTAGACTCAAAATCAGATTGTATTAATTTGAGACTGAGCGCAGATGAAAAAACTTACCTTACCAAAAGATTTTTTATGGGGTGGCGCGGTTGCGGCGCACCAGGTTGAAGGCGGCTGGAACAAAGGTGGCAAAGGCCCCAGCATTTGCGACGTACTGACCGGAGGGGCACACGGCGTTCCGCGAGAAATCACTCAGGAAGTTGAACCCGGTAAGTACTACCCCAACCACGAAGCTGTCGATTTTTACGGTCATTACAAAGAAGACATCAAGCTGTTTGCCGAGATGGGCTTCAAATGCTTCCGTACCTCAATCGCCTGGACCCGTATCTTCCCCAAAGGGGACGAAACCCAGCCGAATGAAGAAGGGCTAAAGTTCTACGACGACATGTTCGATGAACTGCTGAAGTACAACATCGAACCGGTCATCACCCTTTCCCACTTTGAAATGCCGCTGCATCTGGTTCAACAGTACGGTAGCTGGACCAATCGTAAAGTCGTCGATTTCTTTGTCCGATTTGCAGAAGTCGTTTTTGAGCGCTACAAGCACAAGGTCAAATACTGGATGACCTTTAACGAGATCAATAACCAGCGCAACTGGCGCGCACCGCTGTTTGGTTATTGCTGCTCCGGCGTGGTGTATACCGAGCATGAAAACCCGGAAGAAACCATGTACCAGGTGCTGCATCACCAGTTCGTGGCCAGCGCTCTGGCAGTGAAAGCCGCACGCCGCATCAACCCGGAAATGAAAGTCGGCTGCATGCTGGCGATGGTGCCACTGTACCCGTTCTCCTGTAAGCCTGAAGATGTGATGTTTGCGCAGGAATCGATGCGTGAGCGCTACGTTTTCACCGACGTTCAACTGCGCGGCTACTATCCATCATATGTACTGAACGAGTGGGAACGCCGCGAATTCAATATCCGAATGGAAGCCGGAGATGAGCAAATCCTGCGTGAAGGCACCTGTGACTATCTCGGATTCAGTTACTACATGACCAACGCGGTAAAAGCGGAAGGCGGCAGCGGCGATGCCATTTCTGGTTTTGAGGGCAGCGTACCGAACCCGCACGTAAAAGCGTCCGACTGGGGCTGGCAGATTGATCCGGTCGGTCTGCGTTACGCCTTATGTGAACTGTATGAGCGCTATCAGAAACCGCTATTTATCGTAGAAAACGGATTTGGTGCCTACGACAAAGTGGAAGAAGACGGCAGCATCAACGACGACTATCGCATCGACTATTTGCGCGCCCACGTTGAAGAGATGATGAAAGCGGTAACCTATGATGGCGTAGACCTGATGGGCTACACGCCGTGGGGCTGCATCGACTGTGTCTCGTTCACCACCGGTCAGTACAGCAAACGTTACGGCTTTATCTACGTGAACAAACACGACGACGGCACCGGCGATATGTCGCGTTCACGCAAGAAAAGTTTTAACTGGTACAAAGAGGTGATTGCCAGCAACGGCGAGAAACTTTGATTTTTTGCCGGATGGCGGCGTAAACGCCTTATCCAGCCTACAGATTAAATTCCCGTAGGCTGGATAAGCATAGCGCCATCCGGCGATTAAATCCTACTTCCCGCCAGCCAGTTCCAGAAAACTTCCCGTTACGTAGGACGCCTTCTCGCTCAGCAGCCAGGTAATCGCCTGCGCGACCTCCTCCGGTTGTCCGCCGCGCTGCATAGGCAACATCGATTTCACGCGATCGACCCTTCCCGGCTCGCCGCCTGATGCGTGCATTTCAGTGTAGATAAGACCAGGTCGCACGCAGTTTACGCGGATCCCTTGCGCCGCAACCTCCAGCGCAAGGCCGGTGGTGAGCGTGTCCACAGCGCCTTTTGAGGCTGCGTAATCAACATATTCGAATGGCGCACCAAGCCGCGATGCAGCCGAAGAGACATTTACAATCGCCCCGCCTTGCCCTCCGTGTTTGAACGACATCCGCTTTACCGCTTCCCGACAACACAAAAAATAGCCGGTAACATTGGTCGCCAGCACGCGGTTAATTCTTTCAGCGGTTAGGCTTTCCACCGTGCTCTGTTCAAACAAAATCCCGGCATTATTCACTAACGCAGTCAGTGGTTCACCTTCGCGGTCAATAGATTCAAACATTGCCACAACCTGGCTTTCATCGCTGATATCAGCCCGTAGAGCAAACGCCTTTCCCCCGGCAGCGACAATAGTATTCACCACCTCCGTTGCCGCACGGATATTGTGATGAAAGTTAACCGCAACCGTGTAACCCTCTTGCGCTAACTGCAGCGCGGTTGCCCGCCCGATGCCGCGACTGCCGCCAGTAACCAGTGCGATTCCCATGGATACCTCCAGATATGAAAAAGCCGGGAGGCGACTTCGCCTTACCCGGCCTGGAAACAGCTTTACTGCGCGGAAAAGTTACTGATATTCGCTCATCGGCACGCAGGAGCAGAACAGGTTACGGTCACCGTAAACATCATCAAGGCGTTTCACGGTCGGCCAGTATTTGTTCGCCACACCAGCCGGGAAGACGGCGATTTCGCGGCTATAACCGTGATTCCACTCCGCGACAAGCTCGTTTTGCGTGTGCGGCGAGTTAACCAGCGGGTTATCTTCCAGTGACCATTCACCGGCTTTCACGCGATCGATTTCAGCGCGGATTGCCAGCATCGCATTGATAAAGCGATCAAGTTCCACTTTGCTTTCAGATTCAGTCGGTTCAACCATCAGGGTACCCGCGACCGGGAATGACATAGTCGGCGCATGGAAACCGTAATCGATCAGACGCTTGGCAATATCCAGTTCGCTGATGCCGGTCTCTTCTTTCAGTGGGCGAATGTCGAGAATACATTCATGCGCCACGCGACCGTCGCGACCGGTATACAGTACCGGATAAGCATCTTTCAGACGGCTGGCAATGTAGTTAGCATTAAGGATCGCCACCTGGCTTGCCTGCTTCAGACCTTCTGCACCCATCATACGGATGTACATCCAGCTGATTGGCAGAATAGATGCGCTACCGAACGGCGCCGCAGAAACTGCGCCCTGACGGGTGAGCATTCCTTCAATCTGCACTACGCTGTGACCCGGTACGAACGGTGCCAAATGTGATTTGACGCCAATCGGTCCCATACCTGGGCCGCCGCCGCCGTGCGGAATGCAGAATGTTTTATGCAGGTTGAGGTGCGAGACATCTGCGCCGATAAAGCCTGGCGTGGTGATCCCAACCTGAGCGTTCATGTTCGCGCCATCAAGGTAAACCTGGCCGCCAAACTGGTGTACAACGTCGCACACTTCACGGATCGTTTCTTCATACACGCCGTGAGTAGACGGATAGGTCACCATGATGCAGGAGAGGTTCGCAGCATGTTGTTCTGCTTTTGCTCGCAGATCGTCCAGGTCAATGTTGCCGTTCTTATCACAGGCGACAACCACTACCTGCATCCCCGCCATCTGTGCGGATGCCGGATTGGTGCCGTGGGCAGAAGCCGGGATCAGACAGATATCGCGATGGCCTTCGTTACGGCTTTCGTGATAGTGACGAATCGCCAGCAGACCCGCATACTCGCCCTGCGCGCCGGAGTTCGGCTGCATGCAGACGGCGTCATAACCGGTCAGTTTTACCAGCCACTCGGAAAGCTGGCCGATCATCTGGTGATAACCTTCTGCCTGCTCTGGCGGGCAGAACGGGTGAAGTTCAGCGAATTCCGGCCAGGTGATAGGGATCATCTCGGCGGCAGCGTTCAGCTTCATGGTGCAAGAACCCAGCGGGATCATCGCCTGGTTCAGCGCCAGATCTTTGCGCTCCAGCGAGTGCATGTAGCGCATCATCTCGGTTTCGCTGTGATAGCGATTAAACACCGGATGGCTGAGGATCGCATCGTCACGCAACATGCTGTCCTGAATGGAACGGCTGTCGAGCGCCACATCTTTATCCAGCGTATCGATATTCAAACCGTGGCTGTCGCCCAGCAGAACATTGAACAACTGCACCACGTTTTCACGGGTGGTGGTTTCATCAAGCGTAATACCTACCGCGTTATGGATATCGCTACGCAGGTTGATTTCTGCCGCTTCGGCACGCGCCAGAACAGCCGCTTTGTCGGCCACTTCAACACACAGAGTGTCGAAGTAGTGCGCATGGCGCAGCTTCAGCCCTTTCTGCTGCAGACCGGCCGCCAGAATATCAGTCAGGCGGTGGATGCGATTAGCGATACGTTTCAGGCCAACCGGACCATGATAAACGGCATACAGGCTGGCGATGTTGGCCAGCAGAACCTGCGAGGTACAAATGTTGGAGTTCGCTTTCTCGCGGCGGATATGCTGCTCGCGAGTCTGCATCGCCATGCGCAGTGCGGTATTGCCCGCCGCATCTTTCGATACGCCGATAATACGGCCTGGCATGGAGCGTTTGAATTCGTCTTTAGCGGCGAAGAATGCCGCGTGTGGGCCGCCGTAACCCATCGGAACGCCGAAGCGTTGCGCAGAGCCGAAAACAATATCCGCGCCCTGTTTGCCCGGTGCAGTCAGCAGTACCAGCGCCATAAAGTCGGCAGCGACACTGACCACAACTTTACGGGATTTCAGCTCGGCAATCAGTTTGCTGTAGTCGTGCACTTCACCGGTGGTGCCAACCTGCTGCAACAGCACGCCAAACACATCCTGGTGATCCAGAGCTTTCGCCGCGTCATCAACAATGACGTCAAAGCCAAAGGTTTCTGCACGGGTGCGAACCACGTCCAGCGTTTGCGGGTGAACATCAGCCGCCACAAAGAAACGGTTGGCATTTTTCAGTTTGCTGACACGTTTGGCCATCGCCATGGCTTCAGCAGCCGCAGTGGCTTCATCCAGCAGAGAAGCAGAAGCCATATCCAGGCCCGTCAGGTCCAGTGTGACCTGTTGGAAGTTCAGCAGAGCTTCCAGTCGTCCCTGGGAGACTTCCGGCTGATACGGCGTATATGCGGTGTACCAGCCCGGGTTTTCCAGCATGTTACGCAGAATAACCGGTGGCAACTGCACGGCGGTGTAGCCCATGCCAATGTAGGACGTAAAGCGCTTGTTACGCCCGGCGATGGCTTTTAATTCAGCCAGCGCAGCGTATTCGGTCGCCGCCTCGCCCACCTGTGGCGGGGTTGCGAGCTGAATGTCTTTCGGCACAATCTGGCCGATCAGCGCGTTTAACGACTCGGCGCCAACCGCATTCAGCATCTCTTGCTGCTGCGCGGCGTCCGGTCCGATGTGGCGTTCAATGAAAGCGCCGCTGTTTTCAAGCTGGCTTAACGTCTGTGTCATGGGCGATGGTTCCTGAAACGTGCAGTGAATCGTGATGGTCTCTAACTCAATTGCCCGGTGGCGCTGACGCTTACCGGGCCTACATAAAACCGTAGGCCGGATAAACGCAGTGCCATCCGGCACAATCTTATTCGTCTTCCAGTAATGCCTCGTACGCAGTGGCATCCAACAGCGATTCAATTTCGCTTTCATCGCTGGCTTTGATTTTGAAAATCCAGCCACCCGCATACGGTTCGCTGTTGACCAGTTCCGGAGAGTCGCTGAGCGCATCGTTAACCGCAACAATCTCACCGCCTACTGGCGCATAGATATCGGATGCCGCTTTTACGGACTCCGCAACGGCGCAATCATCGCCCGCGCTGACGGTGGCACCAACTTCTGGCAGGTCAACGAAAACCATGTCACCTAACAGCTCCTGAGCGTGTTCGGTGATACCAACGGTGTAAGAGCCGTCAGCTTCTTTGCGCAGCCATTCGTGTTCTTTGCTGTATTTCAGTTCTGCAGGTACGTTGCTCATCAATCAATCTCCAAAAAAGGATGAATTACGCGACGGCTTTGCCGTTACGCACAAAAACAGGTTTAGTCACTTTTACCGGCATTTCACGGTTACGGATCTGTACGATCGCAGTCTCACCGATACCCGCAGGCACACGCGCCAACGCGATGCTGTAACCCAGGGTTGGGGAGAATGTGCCACTGGTGATAATGCCTTCATGCTGGTTGCCAGAAGCATCGGTGAAACGCACCGGCAGTTCATTACGCAGCACGCCCTTCTCAGTCATCACCAGCCCGACCAGCTGTTCGTGGCCTTTTTCACGCTGCATTTCCAGCGCTTCACGACCAATAAAGTCGCGGTCAGCCGGTTCCCACGCGATGGTCCAGCCCATGTTGGCCGCCAGCGGAGAAATACCTTCGTCCATCTCCTGGCCATACAGGTTCATACCCGCTTCCAGACGCAGGGTGTCACGCGCGCCGAGACCGCAAGGTTTGACACCAGCCTGAACCAGCGCACGCCAGAAATCTGCCGCCTTTTCATTCGGCATGGCAATTTCATAACCTGCTTCGCCGGTATAACCGGTGGTTGCGATGAATAAATCACCCGCCTGAACGCCGAAAAACGGCTTCATGCCTTCAACCGCATGACGCTGCTCGTCAGTAAACAACGTAGCTGCTTTTTCCTGCGCGTTTGGACCCTGCACCGCAATCAGCGACAGGTCGTCACGAACGGTGATGTCGATGGCGTAAGGTTCAGCGTGTTGGGTAATCCAGGAGAGGTCTTTTTCGCGGGTGGCGGAGTTTACAACGAGGCGGAAGAAATCTTCAGTGAAGTAGTAGACAATCAGGTCATCTATCACGCCGCCCGAAGCGTTGAGCATCCCGGAGTAGAGGGCTTTACCCGTCTTCGTTAGCTTCGCGACGTCGTTTGCCAGCAGATAACGCAAGAACTCCCGGGTGCGGCTACCGCGCAGGTCGACGATGGTCATATGCGACACATCAAACATTCCGGCGTCGGTGCGAACAGCATGGTGTTCATCGAGCTGAGAACCGTAATGCAGTGGCATCATCCAGCCATGGAAATCGACCATGCGCGCGCCACATAGCGTGTGTTGTTCGTACAAAGGAGTCTGTTGAGCCATCTTTTCCTCGTTGAATAAGCGGGGCTACCAACTCTTTCGCGGTGAAATTTTCGCCACGAAACCCAGCACCGCAGCCGCTCCAGGGGCTACGACGCAAACGTTCTCTTTGTCCTGAACTTACCACCGAAACAGACGCTAAACCATAAGTCAAAATTAACCATCACATTAGCTTATGGCGAAAAACAGCCAGATCGCTAACAGAATAAAACTCCATACACATAGCAATTAATCAGAACAACAAACGAATATAAGCGCAAAATTACAGCACCAATCCATATTAAATGTGGAAAAAATGTCAAAAATGGCGTTATGAAAAAAACGTAAAATTAGAAAAACTAATGCGAAAAAAGGAGTGGAATTAGATTATTTCAAATGAGAGAAGCACCCCGGCGCGAAGGCCGGGAGAGGAAAGTGTGACGGGTCTCAAACTCTTAAGATTGTCCTTACGGACACTAACGTAACCACTCGGGAAGATCGTTCAGTCCCATCGCCTGACGGATGAGTTGTGGTTTTACGCCCGGGAGGGTATCGGCCAGTTTCAGCCCAATATCGCGTAGCAGTTTTTTCGCCGGATTCTCGCCTGCAAACAGTTCACGGAAACCCTGCATCCCCGCCAGCATCAGCGCTGCGCTATGCTTACGGCTGCGCTCGTAGCGGCGTAAATAGAGATACTGACCAATATCTTTTCCCTGACGCTGTAGCCGCTTAAGCTCATCGATCAGCTCCGCCGCATCCATAAAGCCAAGGTTAACCCCCTGACCCGCCAGCGGGTGGATGGTATGCGCCGCATCCCCCACCAGCGCCAGACGATGGGCCGCGAACTGGCGGGCATAACGTCCCGTCAGCGGAAACGCCTGACGTTCGCTTTCAAGGCTGCACAGCCCCAGACGATTATCAAAGGCGATATTCAGCGCCTGATTAAACTCGTCAACGCTTGCCTGCTGCATACGTTCTGCTTCCTGCGGCGAGAGCGACCAGACGATAGAGCACAGGTGCGGATCGCTGAGTGGCAGGAATGCCAGAATCCCCTCGCCATGAAACGCCTGACGCGCAACCGCACCGTGAGCTTCCTGCGTACGGATAGTCGCCACCAGCGCATGATGACGGTAGTCCCAGAAGGTGAGCGGAATGTCCGCTTTATTGCGCAGCCAGGAATTAGCGCCATCGGCACCGACGACCAGACGCGCTGTCAGCATTGTGCCATCTTTGAGGCTCAGAAATGCCTCGTTCTCGCCCCAGGCCACCTGCTGTATTTCAGCTGGCGCCATCAGCGTAATATCCGCTGAACGCTGCGCCTTTTGCCACAGTGCATAATGGATTTCTGAGTTTTCAACGATGTGACCCAAATGGCTGTAGCCCATGCTCTGGTCATCAAACGCAATACGTCCAAAGCTGTCTTTGTCCCAGACTTCCATGCCGTGGTAGCAGCAAGCGCGACGAGCAACAATGTCGGACCAGACGCCAAGACGGGTAAGCAGTTTTTCGCTGGCTGCATTAATGGCCGAAACGCGAAGCTGAGGAGGAGCATCCGCCGCCAACGGCTGCGGAACATGTTGTTCTAACACCGCAACGCGCAACCCGCTGCCCTGCAGGCCGCAGGCAACCGCCAGTCCCACCATGCCGCCACCAACAATTGCTACATCAACACTTTGCACTGTTTATACCTCGAAACCTGTAATCCGTAGGCCTGATAAGCGCAGCGCCATCAGGCATTTTTGCGGGGACCCTTGCCGGATGTCGGCGTTGCCTTATCCGACCTACAGGTCATATTTATCGTGCAACCCAACCCAGGGTCCGCTCCGCCAGCGCATCGCGCGCAGGGGTGAATAATTCCATCGCCATCAACCCGACATTGCGCCCAACAACCAGCGGGGCCCAGTGATTGGCAAACAAATACACTAAATTGTTGGTCACACCAATCGTCGTCTCGCGATCGCGCTCGCGGCGCTGCTGATAACGTGCCAGCACCGCATAATCACCGACATCTTCCGCGCCGTTTTGCGCCTGCGTCAGCGTCTCAGCAAGGCTCATTACATCGCGCAGGCCAAGGTTGAAACCTTGCCCGGCAATGGGATGCAGCGTCTGGGCGGCGTTCCCTACCAGCACGGTACGATGGGTAATCGCTTTCAGCGCCGTAGTTAACGAAAGCGGATAAGCGCTGCGTTTACCAGCCTGGGTAATACGTCCCAGTCGCCAGCCAAAAGCGGTTTGTAGTTCACGGCAAAACTGTTCGTCGGACCAGGTCATGATCTCATCACGCTGCTCCAGTGGATGGCACCACACCAGCGAGCAGCGACCGTCAGACATTGGCAGCATTGCCAGCGGGCCATATTGCGTGAAGCGTTCAAACGCTCGCCCGTCGTGCGGTACAGAGGTCGTGACGTTGGCAATCACCGCCAGTTGTTCATAAGGCTGTTGCAGCCAGTCAACACCGCAGGCAGTCGCCAGTGCGGAACGCGTGCCGTCAGCAGCCACCAGCAGGCGACCGGTAATCATCTCGCCATTCTCCAGCGTCACTTCAACGCGATCCTGCGTGCGCGACACGCTGGCTACGCGGTCGGGGCAGTGCAATGTGACACCCGGTGCTTTGCGCAGCAGCGCAAACAGACGCAGCCCGACGTCGTGCAGTTCTACCACCTGGCCCAGAGCTGGAATACGGTATTCCTGCGCATCCAGCGTCACAAATCCGGCATGGCCGCGATCGCTGACGTGAACCGTTTTAATGGCCGTTGCGCAATCGGCAATCGCCTGCCATACGCCAATTCGCGCCAGCTGTTGGCAGGTTCCTGCCGCCAGCGCGATCGCCCGGGCGTCAAACCCGGGATGGCGGTCAGTTTCAGGTTCGCTCGCTTCTATCAGATGAACCGGCAGAGTCCCATGGCTGAGCTGAGAAATGGCCAGCGCCAGCGTCGCGCCAACCATACCACCACCAACGATAATCACACTCATTGCAGTCGCGCCGCAGCCATTAAGGCTTCAATGTCATCGGCTTTCTTCACTACGCTGGCGGTCAGGTTTTCATTGCCGTCCTCGGTGATGAGGATGTCATCCTCAATACGAATGCCGATACCACGATAAGCCGGTGGTACATCAGCATCCGGCGCGATATACAGTCCCGGTTCGACGGTGAGTACCATTCCCGGCTCAAGAATGCGTGAGCGGTCCTGACCATAAACGCCGACATCGTGCACATCCAGACCCAGCCAGTGGCTTAGACCATGCATAAAGAATGGGCGATGCGCATTTTCAGTAATCAACTGATCGACATCACCGTGCAGAATGCCAAGCTTCACCAGCCCCGTAATCATGATACGCACCACTTCGCCAGTGACTTCCTGAATGGACGTTCCGGGACGATACAGACGCAGGCTGGTCTCTAAGGATTCCAGCACGATATCGTAGATTTCACGCTGTGCTGGGGTAAATTTGCCGTTTACCGGGAAGGTCCGCGTAATGTCACCCGCATAGCCTTTGTATTCACAGCCAGCGTCAATCAGCACCAAATCGCCATCGCGCATTTCACTTTCATTTTCGGTGTAATGCAGGATACAGCCGTTTTCACCGCTGCCGACAATCGTGTTATAGGACGGATAACGCGCGCCATGACGGGTAAATTCATGGTGAATCTCCCCTTCTAACTGGTATTCAAACATTCCCGGACGGCATTTTTCCATCGCGCGGGTATGCGCCAGTGCGGTGATTTCTCCGGCACGACGCATGACCGCGATTTCTTCCGGTGATTTGAACAGGCGCATTTCATGCACCATCGGACGCCAGTCGATAATCGCGGCAGGCGCGTGCAGATTTTGTCTGGAGCCTTTGCGCAGTTTATCCAGCGCCGTGCACACAATCTCGTCGGCCCAGGCATACTCGCCCTGGGCGTGGTATACCGCGTCCAGACCATTGAGCAGCAAATACAGCTGTTGATTGATTTCACTGAAGGCCAGCGCCCGGTCAACGCCAAGTTTTACCGGGGCAGCATCCTGGCCCAGACGGCGGCCAAACCAGATCTCCGCCGTCAGATCGCGAACCCGATTGAACAAAACGCTGTGGTTATGAGTGTCATCACTTTTGATCAGCACCAGCACGGCTTCAGGTTCGTTAAAACCGGTGAAGTACCAGAAATCACTGCTTTGGCGGTAAGGGTATTCACTGTCCGCGCTACGCGTCGTTTCCGGTGCGGCAAAAATCAGCGCGGCGCTGCCGGGCTGCATTTGTGCCAGTAAAGCCTGGCGACGACGCTGGAATTCTTGCTGAGATATCTCGCTCATCACACTCTCCTTTGCGTTTCGTTCTTAGTGCAGAGTCGGTTTACGGACTTCCGGCGCGGTCGGCTGCTGACGCGTAAACGTGTCATGACACAGCAAGGCGGCTACGCGCACGTATTCGATGATCTCTTCGAGCGACATTTCCAGCTCTTCCTGATCTTCGTCTTCGTCATATCCCAATTGAGCGATATTGCGCAGGTCGTCAATCGCTTCCCCGGTTTCGCCGGTCACTTTGTCGAGCTTCGGTTGCGTGACGCCAAGGCCCAGTAAAAAGTGGTTTACCCATCCCGCCAGCGCATCGGCGCGATCGAACACGCTGACGTCATCCCCTTCAGGCAGATAAAGCTGAAAAAGGAAGCCGTCGTCTTCGAGGGCATCACTGGTGGCTGAGTGCATTTTCAGCAGCGCCTGAGCCAGCTCGTGACCAAAGGCCAGACCTTCGTTCGTCAGGTCGTGCAGCAGCGGCTGCCATGAGCTGTCGTTATTTCCGCCGCAAATCATTCCGCTTATCAAGCCGTGCATTTCGGCCGGGGTTAATCCAGCCCCTTGTTGGTTCAAAAACTGGCTAACTTCGTTGTAACCAGGCATTTCGTTCTGTATAGACATAAGCATTCGTCATCAAAGGGAGGAATATTCATGGTATGCTACCACTTTGGACCCTGGTGGACCAGAAAAGGGCTTGTATCTTGATACCAGGGTAGCTATAGTGTCGCCCCTTCGCGGACCCACGGTCTGGAGACGAAGGCAGCGCAGTCAATCAGCAGGAAGGTGGCATGTCTGCACAACCCGTCGATATCCAAATATTTGGCCGTTCACTGCGAGTGAATTGCCCGCCTGAACAAAGGGATGCGTTGAATCAGGCTGCGGACGATCTCAATCAGCGATTGCAAGATCTGAAAGTTCGCACTAGAGTCACAAATACTGAGCAGTTGGTTTTCATCGCCGCGTTGAACATCAGCTATGAATTAACTCAGGAAAAAGCGAAGACGCGTGAGTACGCGGCGAGCATGGAACAACGTATTCGGATGCTACAACAGACCATCGAACAGGCGTTGCTTGATCAGGGTCGCATAACCGAAAAAACGGGCCAAAACTTTGAATAACACTTTTCGGTTTACTGTGGTAGAGTGACCGTGAAGACAAAATTTCTCTGAGGTGTTTGCAAGCGGGCCAGTCCCCTGAGCCGATATTTCATACCACAAGAATGTGGCGCTCCACGGTTGGTGAGCATGCTCGGCCCGTCCGAGAAGCCTTAAAACTGTGACGACGCATTCACCTTGAACCAAGGGTTCAAGGGTTACAGCCTGCGGCGGCATCTCGGAGATTCCCTTCTACCTGGCAACAGCCATGACATTACTTTCTGAACTCCCTTTATCCCGGCAAGAAATCCGTCAACTGATTCGGCAGCGTCGTCGTGCGCTTACTTCCGAACAGCAACGACAATACGGTCAGCAAGCCGCGACCCGAATGCTCAGTTATCCCCCTGTTGTACTCGCTCATACCGTGGCGGTATTCCTCTCGTTCGATGGCGAACTCGATACCCAGCCGCTAATAGATCAGCTGTGGCGAGCGGGCAAGCGCGTCTATCTTCCGGTTCTTCATCCCTTCAGCCCTGGCAACCTGCTGTTCCTGCACTATCATCCGCACAGCGACCTGGTAACCAATCGCTTAAAGATCCAGGAACCACGGCTTGATGTACGTGACGTATTGCCGCTCTCACAGCTGGATGTACTGATTACGCCGTTAGTGGCGTTTGATGAGGTCGGGCAACGCCTGGGTATGGGCGGTGGATTTTATGACCGTACGTTGCAAAACTGGCAGCAGCATAAGATCCAGCCCGTAGGCTACGCGCACGATTGTCAGCGAGTGGAAAAGCTGCCTGTCGAAGAATGGGATATCCCACTGCCTGCGGTGGTGACGCCATCCAAAATCTGGGAGTGGTAGCTTTTTTTGCCAATTGCGGCAAGGCTCGAAAACAGAATGTATGCGTGACAGGAGGAGATTTTGAGGCCGGGAAATCAGAGGAAAGATGGGCAGGTCAACCGCCTGCCCATGTAGAGGAAATCAGTACAGCAGACGAGCGCGAATGGTTCCCGGAAGGGCTTTCATTGCCAGCAGCGCTTTCTCTGCTACATCTTCATCCGCTTCAATATCGATAACCACGTAACCTACCTGCGCGGAAGTCTGCAGATACTGTGCGGCAATGTTGACGCCCTGCTCGGCAAAAATCTGGTTCAGCGCGGTCAAAACGCCCGGACGGTTTTCGTGAATGTGCATCAGACGACGACCACCGTGCAGCGGCAGCGAAACTTCCGGGAAGTTAACTGCAGACAGCGTAGAGCCGTTGTCGGAATACTTGGTCAGTTTCCCAGCCACTTCCAGACCGATGTTTTCCTGTGCTTCCAGCGTTGAACCACCAATGTGCGGTGTCAGGATCACGTTGTCGAAATCACACAGCGGCGAAGTGAAAGGATCGCTGTTGGTTGCCGGCTCGGTTGGGAATACGTCGATTGCTGCCCCTGCCAGGTGCTTGGTCGCTAACGCGTCGCACAGCGCAGGAATATCAACAACTGTGCCGCGTGCGGCGTTAATCAGCAGCGCGCCTGGTTTCATCAAGGCAATCTCACGCGCGCCCATCAGATTTTTGGTGGAGGCATTTTCCGGTACGTGCAAACTGACCACGTCGCTCATATTGAGCAGGTCGGAAAGATGCTGCACCTGCGTGGCGTTGCCGAGCGGGAGTTTATTTTCAATATCATAGAAATAGACGTGCATCCCCAGCGATTCCGCCAGAATGCCTAGCTGAGTACCAATGTGGCCGTAGCCGATGATCCCCAGTTTTTTGCCACGCGCTTCAAACGAGCCGGTAGCCAGTTTATTCCACACGCCGCGGTGTGCTTTGGCGTTTGCTTCGGGTACGCCGCGTAGCAGGAGCAGCAGTTCGCCAATCACCAGTTCCGCAACGGAACGCGTGTTAGAGAATGGCGCATTAAACACGGGGATCCCGCGCTTTGCCGCAGCGCTGAGATCAACCTGGTTGGTGCCGATACAGAAGCAGCCAATCGCGACCAGTTTCTCTGCGGCGTCAATCACATCTTCAGTCAGATGGGTACGGGATCGCAGGCCAATGAAGTGGGCATCACGGATGGACTCTTTCAGTTGTTCAGTGTCCAGAGCGCCTTTATGAAACTCGATGTTGGTATAACCTGCTGCACGAAGGCTTTCGAGCGCTTTTTGATGCACGCCTTCAACCAGCAGAAATTTAATCTTATCTTTCTCCAGTGATACCTTTGCCATTTCCCCGACCCTGTCTTTTTTTGTTCAAACTGATGTGTTGTGTGTGGGATTTTCATCCGTCTCTTCAACATATCAAAAAATAATATTGCGGCAATATGAACGTTTGCGTCGCCGTGCTGAAGAAATGTCATTCAGAGAGAAATGTCAGAGGAAAATACTGGCGATAACTTTTTCTTTGGAGAGATCGGCAGGACAATATTATAAACGTGACACAAGTCACCAAATTTGCCCTGCCAAAATTTTTTTAACGGGAGAAGACACTCCCGTCAGATCATTTTACGATAGTTTTCACGCCGTCTGGCGTACCGATCAGCGCGACATCCGCACCACGGTTGGCAAACAGACCGACGGTTACCACGCCCGGAATCGCATTGATGGCGTTTTCCATCGCGACTGCATCGAGGATCTCCAGACCGTGTACATCAAGGATCACGTTACCATTGTCCGTCACTACACCCTGACGGTATTCAGGACGACCGCCCAGCTTCACCAACTGGCGAGCCACAGCGCTGCGCGCCATTGGGATCACTTCAACCGGCAGCGGGAAGTTACCGAGAATATCGACTTCTTTGGACGCGTCGGCAATACAGATAAATTTCTTCGCCACGGAAGCAATAATTTTTTCACGGGTCAACGCTGCGCCGCCGCCCTTGATCATCTGCATGTGGCCGTTGATTTCATCCGCGCCGTCAACGTATACGCCGAGGCTGTCCACTTCGTTAAGATCGAACACGTGGATACCGAGGCTTTTGAGTTTTTCGGTTGAAGCGTCCGAACTGGATACCGCACCTTCAATCTGACCTTTCATTGTGCCCAGCGCATCAATAAAGTGTGCGGCTGTTGAACCTGTACCTACGCCCACAATGGTACCGGGCTGTACATACTGAAGTGCCGCCCATCCTACTGCTTTTTTCAGTTCATCCTGCGTCATGATCGTTTCGCCTGTGGTGTGAATATGGTGGGAAAATTCACGCGCATTATAGAACATTGTGCAGAAAAATGTCCCCACACCCGCTCGCAAGCGGCGGATTTCGTCTTTACCCAACCTAAATTTGTGTCATAGTGCAGAACAAGCAAAATTTTCAGGAGTGCGTCAAAGCAATGAAACGTCCGGACTACAGAACACTACAAGCACTGGATGCGGTTATTCGTGAACGAGGATTTGAGCGCGCGGCGCAAAAGCTGTGCATCACGCAATCCGCGGTTTCACAGCGCATAAAACAGCTTGAGAATATGTTCGGACAACCGCTGCTGGTGCGTACCGTACCACCACGCCCAACCGAACAGGGGCAAAAACTACTGGCGCTTTTGCGTCAGGTTGAACTGCTCGAAGACGAGTGGCTGGGTGATGAACAAACCGGTTCGACGCCGCTGCTGCTCTCACTGGCGGTGAACGCCGACAGTCTGGCGACCTGGTTGCTTCCGGCGCTGGCTCCGGTACTGGCAAATTCGCCGATTCGGCTGAACCTGCAGGTTGAGGATGAAACCCGAACTCAGGAACGTCTGCGTCGTGGTGAAGTGGTCGGTGCGGTGAGTATTCAACATCAGGCGCTGCCAAGCTGCCTGGTGGATAAACTCGGCGCGCTGGACTACCTGTTTGTTGGCTCTAAACCTTTCGCCGAGCGTTATTTCCCTAACGGCGTCACCCGCTCTGCCCTGCTGAAAGCTCCAGCGGTAGCGTTTGACCATCTTGATGATATGCACCAGGCGTTCCTGCAACAAAACTTCGACCTGCCGCCGGGCAGCGTGCCGTGCCATATCGTTAACTCGTCTGAAGCCTTTGTTCAATTGGCGCGTCAGGGAACGACCTGCTGCATGATCCCCCACTTGCAGATTGAGAAAGAACTGGAAAGCGGCGAACTTATCGACTTAACGCCGGGCCTGTTCCAGCGCCGGATGCTGTACTGGCACCGTTTTGCGCCGGAAAGCCGCATGATGCGCAACGTCACCGATGCGCTGCTGGCCTATGGTCACAACGTACTGCGTCAGGATTAAACCGCTCATAACCTCTGAGTGCCGGATGGTGGCGTAACGCCCTATCCGGCCGACAAGTCTTTTACCCTCTTTTCATGCTATTCCCGCCACGTCTTTGAAATAAATCACAAAATCAAACACGCCACGCGGCAAAAAACGACGCCCTGTTGGCTATTTTTTGCTGGCGACAAGCCAAATGAAAAAGCTCACCGTATTCGCAAAGATTCAACTTATTGCGTAATACGGAGCAAAAAATGGCAAACGTGCAGGAGTGGCAAACACTCGCCAATAAAGAACTCAGTCGACGGGAAAAAACCGTCGAGTCGCTGGAAAGACAGACGGCGGAAGGGATTGCCATCAAGCCGCTGTACACCGAAGAAGACCTCGATAATCTGGAAGTCACGGGCACCCTTCCCGGTCTGCCGCCTTACGTGCGTGGCCCGCGCGCCACCATGTATACCGCGCAGCCGTGGACCATTCGTCAATACGCTGGTTTCTCTACCGCCAAAGAGTCCAACGCCTTTTACCGCCGCAACCTCGCCGCCGGGCAAAAAGGGCTTTCCGTCGCCTTTGACCTTGCCACCCATCGTGGCTATGACTCTGACAACCCGCGCGTGGCAGGTGACGTCGGCAAAGCGGGCGTGGCGATCGATACCGTCGAAGATATGAAGGTGCTGTTCGACCAGATCCCGCTGGATAAGATGTCGGTATCGATGACCATGAACGGCGCGGTTCTGCCGGTACTGGCGTTTTATATCGTCGCTGCAGAAGAACAAGGTGTAGCGCCGGAACAACTCACCGGGACCATTCAGAACGATATTCTGAAAGAGTACCTGTGCCGTAACACCTACATTTATCCACCAAAACCGTCCATGCGCATTATCGCCGACATCATCGCCTGGTGCTCCGGCAACATGCCGCGCTTTAACACCATCAGCATCAGCGGCTATCACATGGGTGAAGCCGGAGCAAACTGCGTACAGCAGGTGGCCTTTACGCTGGCAGACGGTATTGAATACATCAAAGCCGCACTTTCCGCCGGACTGAAAATAGATGATTTCGCCCCGCGCCTGTCGTTCTTCTTCGGTATCGGCATGGATCTGTTTATGAACGTCGCCATGCTGCGCGCAGCGCGCTATTTGTGGAGTGAAGCGGTCAGTAGCTTTGGTGCGACCAACCCGAAATCTCTCGCTCTGCGTACCCACTGCCAGACGTCCGGCTGGAGCCTGACCGAGCAGGACCCGTACAACAACGTGGTGCGTACTACCATTGAAGCACTCGGCGCTACGCTTGGCGGTACCCAGTCGCTGCATACCAACGCCTTTGATGAAGCGCTCGGTCTGCCCACCGATTTCTCCGCCCGTATTGCGCGTAATACGCAAATCATCATTCAGGAAGAATCAGAGATCTGCCGCACCATCGATCCGCTGGCCGGATCGTATTACGTCGAGTCACTCACCGATCAAATCGTGAAGCAGGCACGCACGATCATCAAACAGATTGATGAGGCAGGCGGCATGGCGAAAGCGATCGAAGCCGGGCTCCCTAAACGGATGATCGAAGAAGCTTCCGCGCGTGAACAGTCGCTGATCGACCAGGGTAAGCGCGTTATCGTCGGCGTCAATAAGTACAAGCTGGATAAAGAAGACGAGACGTCGGTACTGGAGATCGACAACGTGAAGGTGCGCAACGAGCAGATTGCCTCGCTGAAACATATCCGCGCCACCCGCAACAACGATGCCGTCAAGACCGCGCTATCCGCGCTGACCCACGCCGCGCAACATAATGAAAACCTGCTGGCTGCTGCCGTCAACGCCGCCCGCGTTCGCGCCACGCTGGGTGAAATCTCCGACGCGCTGGAAGTCGCTTTTGATCGGTATCTGGTTCCCAGCCAGTGCGTCACCGGAGTGATTGCGCAAAGCTATCATCAGTCTGATAAATCCGCCGATGAGTTCGATACCATCGTTGCGCAAACCGAACAGTTCCTCGCGGAAAATGGCCGCCGCCCGCGTATTCTGATCGCCAAGATGGGTCAGGACGGCCACGATCGCGGCGCGAAGGTGATCGCCAGCGCCTACTCCGATCTCGGCTTTGATGTCGATCTCAGCCCGATGTTCTCCACACCGGAAGAGATCGCCCGCCTGGCGGTAGAAAACGATGTGCATGTGATTGGTGCCTCATCGCTGGCCGCCGGCCATAAAACGCTGATCCCGGAACTGGTTACCGCACTCAAAAAATGGGGGCGTGAAGATATCTGCGTGGTAGCAGGAGGTGTTATTCCGCCGCAGGATTACGACTTTCTGCACGAGCATGGCGTGGCAGCCATTTATGGCCCCGGCACACCAATGCTCGACAGCGTCCGCGATGTGTTAACCCGTATCAGTCAGCATCATGATTAACGCCGCCACGCTTGAAGATACCGTCCGTCGTTTGCGACTCGGTGAACGGGCTACGCTCGCCCAGGCGATGACGCTGGCCGAAAGCAACCACCCGCGCCACCAGCCGCTGAGTACGCAATTGCTGGACGCGATTATGCCGTTCACCGGTAACGCCCTGCGTTTGGGGATCACCGGTACGCCGGGCGCGGGCAAAAGCACTTTCCTGGAAGCATTCGGCATGCTGCTTATCCACCACGGATTACGGGTAGCGGTGATCGCCGTCGATCCCAGCAGCCCGGTCAGCGGCGGCAGCATTCTTGGCGATAAAACCCGCATGACGGAGCTGGCCCGCGCCGAATCTGCGTTTATTCGCCCGGTCCCTTCCAGCGGTCATTTAGGCGGTGCCAGCCAGCGCGCCCGGGAATTAATGCTGCTGTGCGAAGCGGCTGGCTTTGACGTGGTGATTGTGGAAACCGTCGGCGTTGGGCAGTCCGAAACCGAAGTCGCAGGCATGGTGGATTGCTTTATCTCACTGCAAATCGCTGGCGGTGGCGACGATTTACAGGGCATCAAAAAAGGCCTGATGGAAATGGCGGATCTGGTCGTCATCAATAAAGACGACGGCGAGAACCATACCAGCGTGGCCATCGCCCGCCATATGTATGAATCCGCCCTGCATATTCTGCGCCGTAAATATGACGAGTGGCAGCCGCAGGTCCTGACCTGTAGCGCCCTGGAAAAACGCGGTATCGAGGAGGTCTGGCAAGCAATAACCGATTTTAAAACGTGCCTGACCGCCAGCGGTAAACTTGGAAAAGTTCGCCAGCAGCAGGCGGTGGACTGGTTACACCAGCAGGCTGAAGAAGAAGCCCTGCATCTGTTGTTTGCCCGCACTGATTTCGACCGCTATTTCCAGCAGACGCTACAGGCCGTCAAAAACAATGATCTTTCGCCGCGCACTGGTCTGCGGCACATCAGCGAATTTATCCAGCATCATTACTTTCAATAAAGAGAACATTATGTCTTATCAATACGTCAACGTGGTCATCATCCAGAAAGTCGCGGTTATTGAGTTCAATTACGCCCGCAAGCTCAATGCCCTGAGTAAAGTGTTTATTGACGATCTGATGCAGGCGCTGAGCGATCTCAATCGTGCGGACATTCGCTGCATCATTCTGCGCGCCCCGAGCGGGGCCAAAGTGTTCTCTGCCGGGCATGATATTCATGAACTCCCGACCGGACGACGCGATCCGCTCTCCTATGACGATCCGCTGCGTCAGATCACCCGCATGATCCAAAAATATCCGAAGCCGGTGATCTCCATGGTCGAAGGCAGCGTCTGGGGCGGCGCGTTTGAGATGATCATGAGTTCCGATCTGATCATTGCAGCCAGTACCTCCACTTTCTCAATGACCCCGGTCAACCTCGGCGTGCCGTATAACCTTGTGGGCATCCACAACCTGACCCGCGACGCTGGTTTTCACATCGTTAAAGAGCTGATTTTTACCGCTTCGCCCATTACCGCTCAACGCGCCATGGCGGTTGGGATCCTTAACCATGTCGTGCCCGTCGAAGAGCTGGAAGATTTCACTCTGCAAATGGCGCACCACATCTCGGAAAAAGCGCCGCTGGCAATCGCTGTCATCAAAGAAGAGCTGCGCGTGCTGGGTGAAGCGCACACCATGAATTCCGATGAGTTCGAGCGTATTCAGGGTATGCGCCGCGCGGTATACGACAGCGAGGATTATCAGGAAGGGATGAACGCGTTTATGGAAAAACGTAAACCAAATTTTGTTGGCCATTAATCACGTCCGAGGAAGGAGACGGCCATGAAACGGATGAGCGCCGAACAGGCGGCAGAAATTATCCAGCACGATGATATGGTGGCGTTTAGCGGCTTTACCCCCGCGGGTTCGCCAAAAGCGTTACCCAGTGCAATTGCCCAACGCGCCTGTGAACAGCATCAGAACGGACAGCCTTTTCAAATCCGCCTGCTGACCGGAGCATCAATTGGCGCCGCCGCTGATGATGTACTATCCGCGGCGGATGCCGTTTCCTGGCGCGCGCCTTATCAAACATCATCGGGCCTGCGCGAGAAAATTAATCAGGGCCAGGTGAGGTTTGTCGATCTCCATTTGAGCGAAGTGGCGCAAATGGTCAATTACGGTTTTTTTGGCGATATCGATGTTGCCGTCATTGAAGCCTCCGCCATTGCGCCAGATGGCCGGATTTGGCTTTCCAGCGGTATTGGTAATGCGCCGACCTGGCTGCTGCGGGCGAAAAAGGTGATTATCGAGCTGAATCATTACCATAATCCGCGCGTGGCAGAGTTTGCCGACATCGTGATACCCGGTGCGCCGCCGCGGCGTAACAGCGTACCTATTTTTCATACCATGGATCGCGTAGGCAGTCAGTGCGTACAGATAGACCCCAAAAAGGTGGTTGCAGTGGTGGATACCGAGCTGCCCGATGCCGGAAATGCGGCGGATAAAACCAATCCGGTCAGCCAGCAAATTGCCGATAACGTAGTCACTTTCCTGCTGGCAGAAATGGCGCACAAACGCATTCCAGCGGAATTTCTACCCTTACAAAGCGGCGTGGGCAATATCAACAACGCGGTGATGGCGCGGCTGGGGGAAAACCCGGATATCCCGCCCTTTATGATGTATTCGGAGGTGTTGCAGGAGTCGGTGGTGCATCTGCTGGAAACGGGCAAGATAACAGGTGCCAGTGCCTCCAGCCTGACCATTTCAGCCCCGTCGCTACAGAAGATTTACGACAACATGGACTTCTTCGCCAGCCGGATTGTGCTGCGCCCGCAGGAGATCTCCAATAACCCGGAAATCATCCGTCGGCTGGGGGTTATTGCGCTCAACGTCGGCCTGGAGTTTGATATCTACGGCCATGCCAATTCCACGCACGTTGCGGGGGTGAACCTGATGAATGGCATCGGCGGCAGCGGGGATTTCGAGCGCAATGCCTACCTGTCTATCTTTATGGCGCCGTCGATTGCCAAAGGCGGGAAAATCTCCACCATCGTACCGATGTGCAGCCATGTCGACCACAGCGAACATAGCGTTAAAGTGATCGTGACCGAACAAGGGATTGCCGATCTGCGTGGGCTATCTCCGATGCAGCGGGCGCACACGATTATCGATAACTGTGCACACCCTCTTTACCGGGATTATCTGCACCGCTATCTGGAGAAAGCGCCCGGCGGGCATATCCATCACGATCTCAGCCATGCGTTCGATCTGCATCGCAACCTTCTCGAGACTGGATCGATGCTCGGTTAACTTGCGCTACCGTCACGATCTTCAGCAATATGCTGGAGCATGGTGGCGGTATAGCGATGATTTTTCAGCGAATAGAGAAACTCCTGCATATACATGGGGCTGCCGGGTGCATCGAAATACTTTAACGTCGACGGGTTCACCAGCCGCCAGGCGAAGTGAGGGATTACCGTCAAAAACTGCCCGCGCTCTACCGCGCTAATCTTGGCCATAAAGCTATACGGACGGTAGATAATCGTCGGGTTGATCCCGCAGGGTCGCATGTATGCATCCAGCATCGCCTCAAAGTTGGCGCGATTCTGGAAGCGCATTTGCAGCCAGGGCAGCTCACGCAGCAGATCCTGCGGCTGTTTTTCTTCGTAGCGCCGGGAAACGAGAAACCCCAGACGCAGCGGAGGCAGCTCGCTAATCGCCAGATTCTCCAGTTCCTGGACGCGGGGGGAAACGTGCTGCGGCGAGATAATAAAATCCAGTTTGCGATCGAACAGGTTATCAATAACCCCATTCTCGCTGAATTCAACGGCCTGAGCCGTCACGCCGTCATACTTGTCACCAAGGCTAATCAACTGGTCAAAAATAATCGTTGGGTAGGTATTGTCGATCCCGATGACGATTTCCCGCGAG
Source organism: Citrobacter sp. C13 (assembly GCF_014596815.2). Taxonomy (NCBI): domain Bacteria; kingdom Pseudomonadati; phylum Pseudomonadota; class Gammaproteobacteria; order Enterobacterales; family Enterobacteriaceae; genus Citrobacter; species Citrobacter sp. C13. The sequence continues at coordinate 806,066 of NZ_CP115024.1, read as the reverse complement.
CGGCGAGAGGCGTTATGGATTTCGTTATCAATGGCAGAAAGGCGCTGATAAACGGGAAACAGCTTCTGATACAGTTCCTGTCCGGCTTTATTCAGGCTGATGTTGTTATCTTTGCGGGTAAACAGCGTATAGCCGATTTGATCCTCCAGTGCGGCAATGCTTTTACCGAAAGGCGATGCGGTCATATGTATTTTTTCTGCCGCTCTGGCGATGTTATTGGTTTGCGCCAGCAGAATGAAATTACGCATCTTTTTCGAGATAAAAATATCCATAGCGTCCCCTTAAAAATCGCTATGGCCTATCCTCATTACGGCGAAAAAAAAGACTGGATGTGGGGTCTCATTTTTACAGTTGCTCACAGAAAAAACCCGGCTGGAAAGCCGGGTCTGCAATGATTACTGGGTTTTGGCTGGCGTTGCTGCTGGTTGCCCCGCCGTCGGCTCAATCTGGAAGACCACATCAACCTGATCGTCAAACTGAATAACCGGCTGTTCGTAGGTTTCCTGAGCGGATGTCGCAGGCGCTGCATCTGCTTTCATCATCCGTACCATCGGGCTCGGTTGATAATTGGAAACATGGTAACGCACGCTGTAAACGGGCCCCAATTTGCTGTTAAAGCCCGCAGCTAACTGCTCAGCCTGATGAATAGCATCATCAATTGCTGCTTTACGCGCTTTATCTTTGTAAGTATCCGGCTGGGCAACGCCAAGCGATACCGAACGGATCTCATTCAGACCGGCCTTCAGTGCACCATCGAGCAGCGCATTGAGTTTGTCCAACTGACGCAGCGTGACCTCAACGGTACGTACCGCACGATAGCCTTTAAGGACGCTTTTACCATTCTGGTAGTCGTAGTCCGGCTGGGTGCGCAGGTTTGCCGCGCTAATATCTTTCTTCGCTATCTGGTTCTGTTCAAGGAAGGACAGATATTGTGCCACGCGCTCATCAGCCTGCTTCTTTGCTGAAGCCGCATCCTTTGCAGCTACGTTCACTTCAATCGCCAGAGTAGCGATGTCTGGTGTCGCATCCACGCTTGCCGTTCCGGAAGTCACGATGTGCGGTCCATTTGGCAACTCATTTGCCTGTACCGATAGTGCGCTGAATCCGACTAATGCCGCCAGGGCCATTATTTTGAACTTCACGGTCGTTCCTCCATGTTTCATTAATTACCCCGAAACTCAGGGCACATGCAGGCAAGCTTAGCCGATCTCGCTGCGTTGTCCATCAGACAACACTTAGTTGAACAACGCATGAACGTGCGCAACACCTTCTTTTGCCAACTGAAAAGCGATAAACCACATCACCAATCCTACCAGGGTATTGATGATCCGCTGTGCTTTAGCAGTGCGCAAACGCGGAGCGAGCCAGGCCGCCAGCAATGCCAGACCGAAGAACCACAGGAACGAAGCGCTGACAGTACCCAGCGCAAACCAGCGCTTAGGCTCAACGTCCAGTTGGCCTCCCAGACTCCCCAGCACCACAAAGGTATCCAGATAAACATGGGGGTTGAGCCATGTCACCGCCAGCATAGTAGCGATAATTTTCCAGCGGCCCTGCTTCATCACCTCGGCGCTGGCCAGTTCCAGGTTACTGCTCATCGCCGTTTTTAACGCCCCGAAACCGTACCAGAGTAAAAATGCCACCCCACCCCAAGTGACAAGCGCCATCAGCCATGGTGACTGCATCAGCAAGGCGCTACCGCCAAAGATCCCCGCGCAAATCAGCACTAAGTCGCTGATAGCGCAGAGTAAAGCAATCATGATGTGATACTGGCGACGGATCCCCTGATTCATCACGAAGGCGTTTTGCGGACCGAGCGGAAGTATCATAGCCGCACCAAGTGCAAGCCCTTGAAAATAATACGATAACACGTTAATCATCCCGAACTGTTTCTCTTAGGAGCAGACTATAGCGCGGGGAAAACATTAGCGGAAATGGATAATTTTAATCAGGGATAAGAAGAATTAATACCACGGGGGGAGGGGGAAATGCCGGATGACGGCTGACGCCTTATCCGGCCTATAAAACCTGTGGGCCCGGTAAGCGATAGCGCCACCGGGCACGCGATTACTCTGCCGCGCTCTCTTTCACACGCTTGAAGTTCACATCCATCTGCGGGTACGGGAAGCTGATACCGTTGGCGTCAAACTCGCGTTTAATACGCTCCAGTACGTCCCAGTAAACGCTTTGCAGATCGCTACTGTTGCTCCAGACGCGTACCACAAAATTAATCGAGGAAGCGCCCAGCTCATTCAGGCGCACCGTCATTTCACGATCTTTAAGGATACGCTCGTCAGACTGAATGATATCGGTGAGGATTTTTTTCACCTGATCGATATCGGAGTCGTAAGCCACGCCGATGATAAATTCGTTACGACGAACCGGCTCACGAGAGAAGTTAATGATGTTCCCGGCAATGATTTTACCGTTTGGGATCACCACAATCTTACCGTCTACGGTACGCATAGTCGTGGAGAAAATCTGCACGTTGAGTACGGTTCCCGCTACGCCTCCGAGGTCTACATACTCACCTGCGCGGAACGGACGGAACATCACCAGCAGCACGCCAGCGGCGAGGTTGGACAGCGAACCTTGCAGTGCCAGACCAACGGCTAAACCTGCGGCACCGAGAACGGCAATCACAGAAGCGGTTTGTACCCCAACTCGGCCCAGAGCGGCAATCAGCGTGAACGCGATAATACCGTAACGCACCAGTGCAGAGAGGAAGTCAGCAACGGTTGCATCAATTTTACGTGCCAGCATCAGGCGATTAACGGTGTTTGATACGATGCGTGCCACGATCATACCGATAATGACAATGGCGATGGCCGCAACAATGTTGACGGCATAGCTTAACAGCAGCTCCTGATTGCGGACCAGCCAGGTGCCCGCACCATTTATGCTGTCGACAACATTCAAATCTTCCATTCAATATTCCTTTTTTGCTTACCCAAACGGGAGAAATAAAGCCGCCCTGACGGGACTGGCAATCTGACAAGGGTAAACAATAAACCTGGATTTTGCCAAACAGATCACAGAATTCTCTGCCAGCAGCATATTGAAATGGCAATAAAAAAGGCCCGCATTTGCGGGCCTCATGTCACGTAGAACGGCGTAAATTACAGAACGTCAACCGCGTTCAGTTCTTTGAAAGCCTGTTCCAGACGGGTGATCATGGTTGCCTGACCAGCACGCAGCCATACGCGCGGATCGTAGTATTTCTTGTTCGGCTGATCTTCGCCTTTCGGGTTGCCCAGCTGGCCCTGCAGGTAAGCTTCGTTCGCTTTGTAGTAGTTCAGAACGCCTTCCCAGGTAGCCCATTGGGTATCGGTGTCGATGTTCATTTTCACTACGCCGTAGCTTACGGAGTCTTTGATTTCCTGAGCAGTAGAACCGGAACCGCCGTGGAAGACGAAGTTCAGGCTGTTGTGCGGCAGGTTATGTTTCTTAGAAACATAGTCCTGAGAGTCGCGCAGGATGGTCGGGGTCAGAACAACGTTACCCGGCTTGTAAACGCCGTGAACGTTACCGAAGGAAGCTGCGATGGTGAAACGCGGGCTGATTTTGCTCAGCTCGGTGTATGCGTAATCAACGTCTTCCGGCTGGGTGTACAGTGCAGAAGCGTCCATGTGGCTGTTGTCCACGCCGTCTTCTTCGCCACCGGTGCAACCCAGTTCGATTTCCAGGGTCATGCCCATTTTGGACATGCGCGCCAGGTATTTGGAGCAGATTTCGATGTTCTCTTCCAGAGACTCTTCAGACAGGTCGATCATGTGAGAAGAGAACAGCGGTTTGCCGGTTGCTGCGAAGTGTTTTTCACCCGCGTCCAGCAGACCGTCGATCCACGGCAGCAGTTTCTTCGCGCAGTGGTCAGTGTGCAGGATAACCGGAACACCGTAGTGTTCAGCCATCTGGTGAACGTGATGCGCGCCAGAGATAGCACCAAGGATTGCAGCGCCCTGAGGAACGTCGGACTTCACGCCTTTACCCGCGATGAAAGAAGCACCACCGTTGGAGAACTGTACGATTACCGGCGCTTTAACTTTTGCAGCGGTTTCCAGAACGGCGTTGATGGAGTCGGTACCAACGCAGTTAACTGCTGGCAGAGCAAAGTTGTTTTCTTTAGCTACCTGGAAAACTTTCTGTACGTCATCACCAGTGATTACGCCTGGTTTTACGAAATCAAAAATTTTAGACATATTACGAATCCTGTATCTTCGGCCGTTGTACACATCATCCTTCAAGCCGCCTCATCGTTGGCTGCCCTCGCTCGCCCCGGTTACTTACGTAAGTAAGCTCCCGGGAACTCACTCTGTTGCCGCCTTGATGCAACTCGAATGATTTTGTGTAAAGAATTGAAGCGTGCTCTAAAGCGCGCTAATAATTGGGCAGGTTTCCCTGCCCATTAGATTCTTACTTTTTAGCACGCTCTTCGAGCATAGCTACTGCTGGCAGTACTTTACCTTCCACGAATTCGAGGAATGCGCCGCCGCCAGTAGAGATGTAGGAGATTTTGTCAGCAATGCCGAACAGGTCGATTGCTGCCAGGGTGTCACCGCCGCCTGCGATAGAGAACGCTTCGCTGTCTGCGATAGCGTTAGCAACGATTTCAGTACCTTTGCGGAAGTTCGGGAACTCGAACACGCCAACCGGGCCGTTCCACAGAATGGTTTTCGCATTCTTCAGGATGTCAGCCAGCTGCTGTGCAGAAGCGTCGCCGATGTCCAGGATCTGCTCGTCTTCTTTCACATCGCTAACGGACTTCAGAGTAGCCGGTGCAGTTTCAGAGAATTCAGTCGCTACGCGAACGTCGGTCGGGACCGGGATGTCACAAGTGGTCAGCAGACGCTTAGCTTCGTCAACCAGGTCAGCTTCGTACAGGGATTTACCCACGTTGTGGCCTTGAGCGGCAACGAAGGTGTTCGCGATACCACCGCCAACGATCAGCTGGTCAGCGATTTTTGACAGAGAATCCAGAACGGTCAGTTTGGTGGAAACTTTAGAACCGCCAACGATAGCAACCATCGGACGAGCAGGTTCTTTCAGTGCTTTACCCAGCGCATCCAGCTCAGCAGCCAGCAGCGGGCCTGCGCAAGCTACATCAGCGAATTTACCGATACCGTGAGTAGAAGCCTGTGCACGGTGAGCTGTACCAAAAGCGTCCATTACGAATACGTCGCACAGCGCAGCATATTTTTTGGACAGTGCTTCGTCGTCTTTCTTCTCGCCTTTGTTGAAGCGAACGTTTTCCAGAACTACCAGTTCACCGGCAGCGACTTCAACGCCGTCCAGGTAATCTTTTACCAGGCGAACCGGAGCAGACAGTTTGTCTTTCAGGTAGTTAACAACCGGCAGCAGAGAGAATTCTTCGTTGTACTCGCCTTCGGTAGGACGACCCAGGTGGGAAGTTACCATCACTTTCGCACCCTGTTTCAGGGCCAGTTCGATGGTCGGCAGAGAAGCACGGATACGCGCATCGCTGGTTACTTTCCCTTCTTTAACTGGTACGTTCAGGTCCGCACGGATAAAAACGCGTTTACCAGCCAGATCCAGATCGGTCATCTTAATTACAGACATGGTGAATCCTCTCGTTGATTCATAAAGTTTTGTCGACGCTCAAGCGTCGAGCCTGAAACCAATAGCAGCCATCGCTAACGTAGTGTCGAGCATACGGTTAGCAAAGCCCCATTCATTATCACACCAGACCAGCGTTTTGATCAGGTGAGCGCCACTCACACGCGTTTGCGTACCATCAACGATGGCGCTGTGCGGGTCGTGGTTAAAATCTACAGAGACCAACGGTAATTCCGTATAGTCAACTATACCATGAAATGCACCTTGTGCTGCTTTTTGCAGCAACTGGTTGACTTCACTGGCTTTTACTGGTTTTTTCACCGTCACGCTTAAGTCGATCGCCGTCACATTTATGGTCGGTACACGCACCGCTATCGCTTCAAAACGATCGTTAAACTGCGGGAAAATTCGCGTGATGCCCGCCGCCAGTTTGGTATCAACCGGAATAATCGACTGGCTGGCCGCTCGCGTGCGACGCAGGTCAGGATGATAAGCATCAATAACCTGCTGATCGTGCATCGCAGAGTGGATCGTGGTGACGGTACCAGACTCAATGCCGTAAGCATCATCCAGCAATTTAATGACGGGTATTATGCAATTCGTGGTGCAGGAAGCGTTGGAAACGATCCGGTGCTCAGCGCGCAGCTGATCCTGATTAACGCCATACACTACGGTTGCGTCGATGTCGTGACTACCAGGATGTGAAAAGAGCACTTTTTTTGCACCAGCGGCAATATGCGCCTCGCCGTGTTCGCGATTGCCGAAGACCCCCGTACAATCCAGCACGATGTCGACACCCAGTTCGCGCCATGGAAGTGCATCGAGTGTTCGCTCATGCAGAATGCGGATAGCGTCATCGCCAACGATGAGCTGGTCACGTTCCTGACGAACATCCCAGGCAAAACGTCCATGGCTGGTGTCATATTTCAACAAATGCGCCATGCCTGCAGCATCCGCAAGTTCGTTGATTGCCACCACGGTGATTTCCGCCCGACGCCCGGATTCATACAAAGCACGAACCACGTTGCGTCCGATGCGACCGAAACCATTAATCGCTACGCGTACGGTCATAGGTCTCCTGCAAGGATTTCTCAGAAACGATGTGGCAGACAGAGTAATGCAGCAAATCGCTCAGGGAAACCTTACCTGTCGCAAACTGCGACTAATTGGTTAATTGTCGAACATTTAATCGACTGAAACGCTTCAGCTAGAATAAGCGAAACGCGGAATAAAAGGAATGATTGTCCAGCAACAGAACACAGTTATCTGACTTGCGTCACATTTTAACGCCCTTCAACGCTAAATTTATTCCATATTCCAGAATGACGAATAACCGTAGCAAAATTATTTCGTTGTCGTGTTACACACCCTGATTTAAATCAGAAAGCCCCCTAACCTACATCTAATCACCAGCGCGAGGTCCGAGTCCCGGAGCCCTTCAACGATGCCGCAGACGGTCTGGATAGCAGACTGCGCCGTGCGATTGCGCAACGCGCGGCGCGTTCCGGAAAAGCAAAAAAAAACGGGTCGCCTGAGCGACCCGTTTTCACCTGTAATCGAAATTACAGCAGTTCTTTTGCTTTCGCGACAACGTTGTCTACGGTGAAGCCGAACTCTTCAAACAGCAGCTCTGCCGGAGCAGACTCACCAAAGGTGGTCATACCGACGATTGCGCCGTTCAGGCCCACGTATTTGAACCAGTAGTCAGCGATACCTGCTTCCACTGCAACGCGAGCGGAAACCGCTTTCGGCAGCACAGACTCACGGTATGCGGCATCCTGTTTGTCGAACGCGTCGGTAGACGGCATGGAAACCACGCGAGCCTTCACGCCTTCGGCAGTCAGTTTGTCCCACGCAGCCACAGCCAGCTCAACTTCAGAACCGGTAGCGATGAAGATCAGTTCCGGCTGACCGTCGCAGTCTTTCAGCACGTAACCACCGCGAGCGATGTTTGCCAGCTGCTCTTCGGTACGCTCCTGCTGTGCCAGGTTCTGGCGGGAGAGGATCAGCGCGGTCGGGCCGTCCTGACGCTCAACGCCGTATTTCCACGCAACGGCGGATTCAACCTGGTCACACGGACGCCATGTGCTCATGTTCGGGGTCACACGCAGAGAAGCAACCTGCTCTACCGGCTGGTGAGTCGGGCCGTCTTCGCCCAGACCGATGGAGTCGTGGGTGTAGACCATTACCTGACGCTGTTTCATCAGCGCAGCCATACGCACCGCGTTACGGGCATATTCAACGAACATCAGGAAGGTGGAGGTGTACGGCAGGAAACCACCGTGCAGGGAGATACCGTTTGCGATAGCGGTCATACCGAATTCACGCACACCGTAATGGATGTAGTTACCGGCAGTATCTTCGTTAATCGCTTTCGAACCAGACCACAGCGTCAGGTTAGATGGTGCCAGGTCAGCGGAGCCGCCGAGGAATTCAGGCAGCAGAGGACCGAAAGCTTCAATCGCGTTCTGAGAAGCTTTACGGCTGGCGATTTTCGCCGGATTAGCCTGCAGCTTAGCAATGAACTCGTTCGCTTTGGCGTCGAAGTCAGACGGCATTTCACCTTTCATACGACGGGTGAATTCAGCCGCTTCCTGCGGGAAGGCCTTCGCATAAGCAGCGAACTTCTCGTTCCATGCAGCTTCTTTTGCCTGACCGGCTTCTTTCGCATCCCACTGCGCGTAGATTTCAGACGGGATTTCGAACGGTGCGTATTTCCAGCCCAGCTGTTCACGGGTCAGTGCGATTTCTGCATCGCCCAGCGGTGCACCGTGAGAGTCGTGAGTACCCGCTTTGTTCGGAGAACCGAAACCGATGATGGTTTTGCACATCAGCAGGGACGGTTTGTCGGTCACTGCGCGTGCTTCTTCTACTGCACGTTTAATGGCGTCAGCATCGTGGCCATCAACGCCACGAACCACATGCCAGCCGTAAGCTTCAAAACGCTTCGCGGTGTCATCGGTGAACCAGCCTTCAACGTGGCCATCGATAGAGATGCCGTTGTCATCGTAGAACGCAACCAGTTTACCCAGCTTCAGCGTACCAGCTAGGGAACATACCTCGTGAGAGATACCTTCCATCATGCAGCCGTCGCCCATGAAAGCATAGGTGAAGTGGTCAACGATGTCGTGACCTGGACGGTTAAACTGCGCCGCCAGCGTTTTTTCAGCGATAGCCATACCCACTGCATTCGCAATGCCCTGACCCAGAGGACCTGTAGTGGTTTCAACACCCGCGGTGTAACCCACTTCCGGGTGACCCGGAGTTTTGGAGTGCAGCTGACGGAAGTTCTGCAGCTCGGACATCGGCAGATCGTAGCCGGTGAGGTGCAGCAGGCTATAAATCAGCATGGAGCCGTGGCCGTTGGACAGCACGAAGCGGTCACGGTCAGCCCAGGACGGGTTAGTCGGGTTGTGGTTCAGGAAATCACGCCACAGGACTTCGGCAATGTCAGCCATACCCATCGGGGCACCCGGGTGACCGGATTTGGCTTTCTGTACTGCGTCCATGCTCAGCGCACGAATAGCATTGGCAAGCTCTTTACGTGAGGACATTTTGACTCCAGATCGGATAATGAAGGCTGAGCCCTTAACGACTTGACGACAGCGCGTTTTGGGCTACGCCGGAAAAAAGTGCCAACAATGTAACCCAAGCCGCGTGTCATGTACATGGAGCATCCTTTTGCCGCTTCAGAAATCTCTGGATCATGCGCGCAAGTTGCGCAATCTTCTCGCCCGCGTATTGTTCTTTTCTTTATACTTAGGCCGAGCGTCGGTTCACCTGCAAACGACGTAATTTTTAGAATAATCCTGACTTTGTGCGGAAGAGAAAAAATGAAAATTCGCGCTTTACTGCTTGCTACGAGCATGGCTGCGGCATTGACCGGCTGCCAGAACATGGACTCCAACGGACTGCTTTCTTCTGGCGCGGAGGCTTTTCAGGCCTACAGTCTGAGCGATGCTCAGGTAAAAGCGCTGAGCGATCAGGCCTGTAAAGATATGGACAGCAAGGCTACTATCGCTCCGGCCAGCAGCGAGTACGCAACGCGTCTTGGCAAAATCGCCGCCGCGCTTGGCGATAACATAAACGGCCAGCCGGTGAACTACAAAGTCTATATGGCGAAAGATGTGAATGCCTTTGCCATGGCAAACGGCTGTATCCGCGTGTACAGCGGCCTGATGGATATGATGACCGACAACGAAGTCGAAGCGGTAATCGGCCATGAAATGGGCCACGTCGCGCTGGGTCACGTGAAAAAAGGTATGCAGGTTGCGCTGGGTACTAACGCCGTACGTGCAGCGGCGGCATCCGCTGGCGGCATTGTCGGCAGCCTGTCGCAGTCGCAATTGGGCGATCTTGGCGAGAAACTGGTGAACTCGCAGTTCTCCCAGCGTCAGGAATCCGAGGCGGATGATTACTCGTATGATTTGTTGCGCAAACGCGGGATCAATCCGGCAGGTTTAGCCACCAGCTTTGAGAAACTGGCCAAACTGGAAGCTGGACGTCAAAGCTCAATGTTTGACGATCACCCGGCATCCGCAGAACGTGCGCAACATATTCGCGATCGCATGAGCGCAGACGGGATCAAATAACCGTTAATCGTGCCGGATGCGGCGTGAACGCCTTATCCGGCCTACAAACATCAACCAGCTGTAGGCCGGATAAGCGTTAGCGCCATCCGGCAAAACAACTTATTCGCCTTTTTTCGCTGCCTGGATGTACAGCATTTCCAGAGCCAGCGTAGCCGCTGCCAGCGCGGTGATCTCTGACTGATCGTAAGCCGGAGCCACTTCAACAACGTCCATCCCGACGATATTCAGATCTTTCAGACCACGTACCAGCTTGATCGCGCGATCGGAAGTCAGACCGCCAATCACTGGCGTACCGGTACCCGGCGCAAACGCTGGATCCAGACAGTCGATATCAAAGGTCAGATACACCGGCATATCACCGACAATCTGCTTAACCTGGGCGATGATGTCATCTACGCTGCGATCGTTCACCTGGCAGGCATCCAGCACGGTAAAGCCGTTGTCTTTGTCGAATTCGGTACGAATACCAATCTGCACAGAGTGATTCGGATCGATCAGCCCTTCGTTCGGCGCCGTGTAGAACATAGTGCCGTGGTCGAATTCGCAGCCGTTCGCGTAGGTATCTGTGTGGGCATCAAAGTGCACCAGCGCCATTTTACCAAAATGCTTAGCGTGCGCGCGCAACAGCGGCAGCGTGACGAAGTGGTCGCCGCCAAAGGAGAGCATGCGCTTACCGGCAGAAAGCAGCTTCTCAGCATGCGCCTGCAGTTTTTCACTCATTTCACGCGCATCACCGAAGGCATAAACCAGATCGCCGCAGTCCACCACGTTCAGGCGCTCGCGCATATCGAAGTTCCACGGGAAGCGGTTGTGTTCCCACGCCAGGTTAGTGGAAACCTGACGGATTGCCGCCGGACCATGACGCCCGCCCGCACGACCAGACGTTGCCATATCAAACGGTACGCCGGTGATCACCCAATCGGCGTCGCTTTCGTATGGCATGAAGTTCATCGGCAGACGTAAAAAACCAAAGGCGTTAGAAACCAGGGAGTTGTCGTATTGATGACCTAAGGTGCTCATGTACTGACCTCTTTAAAAATCGATGAAAAAAAATCCCCTCCGCGTCGTTAAGCCCGACGAGGAAGGGATTGATTTGGTAACTGCATATTTACGGCAAATTATCGCCGTTATTTTGTACGGATTCAAGTGAGTGCCACAAATGCGCCTTCGCCTTATCCGGCCTACTTTCGTAGGCCCGGTAAGCGCAGCGCCAGCGGGCATTTATCGTTACTCGTCTTCCAGATAAGTATAACCGTACAGACCGGCCTCAAACTCTTCGAGGAACTGTTGCTGCAGCTCGGTATCCAGATCGGTGTTTTTCACCTGGTCACGGAACTGCGTCAGCAGGGTGTTCGGATCCAGCTGCACGTACTGCAACATATCCGCCACGGTATCCCCTTCATCAGACAGCTCAACTTCCACACTGCCGTCAGGGAAGACGAACACGTCAACCGCTTCGGTATCACCAAACAGGTTGTGCATGTTGCCGAGGATCTCCTGGTACGCCCCCACCATAAAGAAGCCCAGCATCGGCGGGTTCTCCGGGTCGTATTCCGGCATCGGCATAGTGGTCGCAATGCCATCACCGTCAACATAGTGGTCGATAGCGCCATCAGAGTCACAGGTGATATCCAACAGCACCGCACGGCGCTCAGGTACCTGGTTCAGTCCTTCCAGCGGCATTACCGGGAACAGCTGATCGATCCCCCACGCATCCGGCATCGACTGGAACAGCGAGAAGTTGACGTAAATCTTATCCGCCATACGCTCCTGCAGCTCGTCGATAATCGGGCGATGCGCGCGGTTGCTCGGGTCGAGTTGTTTCTGCACTTCATGGCACATGTTCAGATAAAGCTGCTCAGCCCACGCGCGCTCTTGCAGGCTAAAGGTACCTGAAGAGTAACCAACGTGAATATCGTGCAGATCCATCTGGCTGTCGTGCAGCCATTCACGCAGCGAACGGCGAGTTCCCGGTTCATGCATTTCTTGCCAGGTTTCCCACATGCTTTGCAGAGCACGCGGCGCATCGTCAGCCGGAGGCGTTGCTTCTGTGTGTTCACTACGCTCAACGCCGATAATGTTAGATACCAGCACGGTATGGTGCGCGGTAACCGCGCGGCCAGACTCGGTGATTACCGTCGGATGAGGCAGGCCGTGTTCTTCACAGGCGTCGCCAATAGCCCAGATGATGTTGTTGGCATATTCGTTCAGGCCGTAGTTTACAGAACAGTCAGACTGCGAACGGGTACCTTCGTAATCCACGCCCAGGCCACCGCCCACGTCGAAGCACTGGATATTGACGCCAAGCTTGTGCAGCTCAACGTAGAAACGCGCCGATTCACGTACGCCGGTGGCGATATCACGAATATTCGCCATCTGCGAGCCAAGGTGGAAGTGCAGCAACTGAATGCTGTCCAGACGACCGCGCTCGCGCAGAATTTCGACCAGTTGCAGCACCTGGTTTGCCGCCAGGCCGAATTTCGATTTTTCCCCGCCGGAGGACTGCCACTTGCCAGAGCCCTGCGACGCCAGACGCGCACGCACACCCAGACGCGGAACGACATTCAGGCGTTCAGCTTCATCCAGCACAATTGCAATTTCAGACATCTTCTCGATGACCAGATAGACCTTATGGCCCATCTTCTCGCCAATCAGCGCCAGACGGATATATTCGCGGTCTTTATAACCGTTACACACGATCACGCTACGGGTCATTCCGGCATGGGCCAGAACGGCCATCAGTTCAGCTTTGGAACCCGCTTCCAGCCCCAGCGGTTCGCCAGAGTGGATCAGCGATTCAATCACGCGACGGTGCTGGTTGACCTTGATCGGGTAAACGAGAAAATAGTCACCGTTGTAACCGTAAGATTCACGGGCACGTTTAAACGCGGCGTTAATCGAACGCAGACGGTGTTGCAGGATCTGCGGGAAGCAGAACAATGCTGGCAAACGCTGGCCCTGCGCTTCACGGGCTTTCACCAACTCAGCAAGGTCAACGCGCGCTTCGGGTACGTCCGGATCCGGGCACACGCTGATGTGGCCCAGTTCATTGACGTCGTAGTAGTTATTACCCCACCAGGCAATATTGTAAGTACGCAGCATCTTGCTGGCTTCCTGGGAACTCATTGCAACCTCCTGCATGGAGCGTAGTACACCGTGTTCGCCTGCTGACGAAGGCGAACCCAAAGAAATGTCGTCAGACATAGCGAACCTCAAATTTTATTAACAAGTGTAAAACAGTTGACTACTATCGCAATCCGAAGACGCGATAACAACCCAAATACAGGCAGAATTTGCAGCAGATAGTGCTGACGCTCCGACTGTGCGACCGGTTTCTTTTTCATATCAATGTAAACACGTAACCGAACTTAATGCTGACGGTTCGGCGAAACCACGAGAAAACTCTTGTTTACCAAGAGCGCCCTTGTTCAGTTCTTAGTGACCGTTACCGGCTCTTCAGTCCTGAGATACGCCGAGATGGGTATACACTTCATCCTTCATGCAGCCTCTTTGTTGGCTACGCTCATTCGCCCCAGTCACGTACTACTCGTACGTTCAGGGGACTCATTCACTTGCCGCCTCGACGCAGCATAAATGATTTTGTGTATATAACATCGACAGGTATGCAAAGCAGAGATGCAGATTGCGGGGGACATATGTACACCAGAACGGTGCGACAGATTCTGCAGAATACAACGGTTCATTATCTCGTATCACCTCCACGGTTGCTCCTTACGGAACGAACCCACAAGCCAAAGCTAAAGTTTTAACCCGGCTGGAAGTGGCAACACGATGAAAACGTCGTGTGCTTTTGTATGAGCCGCGCGCCGCGTTTTATACCGATAAGAAAGTCAAAAAGCAAAAGATAAATATGCACATTGCCAGCACCGTCAGGAAAAATTTCCAGTTACATTTTCAGTACAATGCGACCTCAATCAAAAAAAGCTGGAAATCAGGCGAAGAACTGTCCTAAAATAGCCGTCCAGATGTTAATCCATCTATACCGATTAACACTCAGACTGCCAGTGTCCGTCATCTGCAGACTCATGGTAGAATCTTCTACACATGGCTATTCCACTCGACAGTTTGAGCTAACCAAATTCTCCTTAGGTGAAATTAAATATGGCAAAACACCTTTTTACGTCCGAGTCCGTATCAGAAGGGCATCCTGACAAAATCGCTGACCAAATCTCTGATGCTGTGCTGGATGCAATCCTGGAACAGGATCCAAAAGCACGCGTTGCCTGCGAAACCTACGTCAAAACCGGTATGGTTTTAGTTGGCGGTGAGATCACCACCAGCGCATGGGTTGATATCGAAGAGATCACCCGTAACACGGTTCGCGAAATTGGCTATGTGCATTCCGACATGGGCTTTGACGCCAACTCTTGCGCGGTACTGAGCGCGATTGGTAAACAGTCTCCGGACATCAACCAGGGTGTTGACCGTGCCGATCCGCTGGAACAGGGCGCAGGCGACCAGGGCCTGATGTTTGGTTATGCAACCAACGAAACCGACGTGCTGATGCCAGCACCTATTACCTATGCTCACCGTCTGGTGCAGCGTCAGGCTGAAGTGCGTAAAAACGGCACCTTATCCTGGCTGCGTCCGGATGCAAAAAGCCAGGTAACTTTCCAGTATGACGACGGCAAAATCGTCGGTATTGATGCGGTTGTTCTGTCTACTCAGCACTCTGAAGATATCGACCAGAAATCGCTGCAAGAAGCCGTTATGGAAGAGATCATCAAGCCGGTACTGCCGACTGAATGGCTGACCGCTTCAACCAAATTCTTCATCAACCCAACTGGTCGTTTCGTTATCGGCGGCCCGATGGGCGACTGCGGTCTGACCGGTCGTAAAATCATCGTTGATACCTACGGCGGCATGGCGCGTCACGGCGGCGGTGCATTCTCTGGTAAAGATCCGTCTAAAGTTGACCGTTCCGCAGCCTATGCAGCCCGTTACGTAGCGAAAAACATCGTTGCCGCAGGCCTGGCTGACCGTTGTGAGATTCAGGTTTCCTACGCAATCGGCGTGGCAGAACCGACATCTATCATGGTGGAAACGTTCGGTACTGAAAAAGTGCCTTCAGAGCAGCTGACCCTTCTGGTGCGTGAGTTCTTCGACTTGCGCCCGTATGGCCTGATTCAGATGCTGGATCTGCTGCACCCGATTTACAAAGAAACCGCCGCTTACGGTCACTTTGGTCGCGAACATTTCCCATGGGAAAAAACCGACAAAGCACAGTTGCTGCGCGACGCTGCCGGTCTGAAGTAATTTAAACCAGACTTAACGCTTATGAAGACCAGCCTCGCGCTGGTCTTTTTTTATACCTATTTCCTCTCCCACATCCATCACCAAACCGCGCTGATTACTATTGCTTTAAATGAAAATGAAAGCGATTACATCACACCATATTTCCCTCTACCTTGAATTAACATCTCTTAGCCAGCACACTTGCATCACTGTTACATTATCTTTCATCATTGTCTTAAATTCAGACGACAAACATTATTTAATCCCAATAAATAATGTTAACTTTCAATGAATTAACTAATAACCCGCATGAATGACAGTGTAAGCGATTACACTAATGTGATGTGATTCGCATTTTTTTACCCCGTACTCACCTACCCTTAACATCAACAAAACTAGCTACCCAACCGGAGGGCATCATGCCTGACAATAAAAAAACGGGGCGTTCCAACAAAGCCATGACATTTTTTGTCTGCTTTCTGGCAGCCCTGGCTGGATTACTTTTTGGCCTGGATATCGGTGTTATTGCCGGTGCTTTACCGTTCATCACCGACGAGTTTCAAATTACCCCGCACACTCAGGAATGGGTGGTGAGTTCCATGATGTTTGGTGCGGCGGTAGGTGCTGTCGGCAGCGGTTGGCTCTCCTTCAAACTGGGACGCAAAAAAAGCCTGATGATCGGTGCGATCTTGTTTGTTGCGGGTTCACTGTTCTCCGCCGCTGCGCCAAACGTTGAAGTCCTGCTGGTTTCCCGCGTGCTGCTCGGCCTGGCTGTAGGTGTTGCGTCTTATACCGCGCCGCTGTACCTGTCTGAAATTGCCCCGGAAAAGATTCGTGGCAGCATGATCTCCATGTATCAGCTGATGATCACCATCGGTATTTTGGGCGCGTATCTTTCCGATACAGCGTTTAGCTACAGCGGCGCATGGCGCTGGATGCTGGGTGTAATCATCATCCCTGCCCTGCTGCTGCTGGTTGGCGTTATCTTCCTGCCGGACAGCCCACGTTGGTTTGCAGCTAAACGTCGTTTTGTTGATGCCGAACGCGTCCTGTTGCGTCTGCGTGACACCAGCGCAGAAGCCAAACGCGAGCTGGATGAAATCCGTGAAAGTCTGCAGGTGAAGCAGAGCGGCTGGGCGCTGTTTAAAGAAAACAGCAACTTCCGTCGCGCGGTATTCCTTGGCGTTCTGTTACAGGTGATGCAGCAGTTCACCGGGATGAACGTCATCATGTATTACGCACCGAAAATCTTTGAGCTGGCGGGCTACACCAACACCACTGAGCAGATGTGGGGGACTGTTATCGTCGGTCTGACCAACGTACTGGCAACCTTTATCGCCATTGGCCTGGTTGACCGTTGGGGCCGCAAACCTACTCTGATCCTTGGCTTTATCGTGATGGCTGTTGGTATGGGCGTTCTGGGGACAATGATGCACGTGGGTATTCACTCGGCATCCGCACAATACTTCGCAGTACTGATGCTGCTGATGTTTATCGTTGGCTTTGCCATGAGCGCTGGTCCGCTGATTTGGGTACTGTGCTCTGAAATCCAGCCGCTGAAAGGCCGCGATTTCGGCATCACCTGCTCTACTGCAACCAACTGGATTGCCAACATGATCGTCGGCGCAACCTTCCTGACGATGCTGAACTCGCTGGGCAGCGCCAACACCTTCTGGGTCTACGGCGGCCTGAACGTACTGTTCATCTTCCTGACTCTGTGGCTGATCCCTGAAACTAAAAACGTCTCTCTGGAACACATTGAGCGTAACCTGATGAAAGGTCGTAAACTGCGCGAAATTGGCGCACACGACTAATCACCAAAGGCTTCCTCCCTCAGTGGGAGGAAGCCTTCCTCTTGCAGTCCCTTCCCTGTCGCACTATCCTCTGGCGTTATGAAAACCTCCCGTCTCCCTATCGCCATCCAGCAAGCCGTTATGCGTAGCCTGCGGGAAAAACTCGCCCAGGCCAATCTCAAGCTCGAACGCCAATATCCGGAGCCAAAGCTGGTTTACCAACAGCGCGGCACCGCCGCGGGCACCGCATGGCTACAAACCTATGAAATTCGCCTTAATCCCGTCCTGCTGATGGAAAACGTCGACGCATTCATTAACGAAGTGGTGCCCCATGAACTGGCGCATTTACTGGTGTGGAAGCACTTTGGGCGCGTGCCGCCACACGGGAAAGAATGGAAATGGATGATGGAAAGCGTGCTGGGCGTACCGGCCCGGCGCACGCATCAGTTCGAACTGCAATCGGTGCAGCGCAAGACCTTTACTTACCGCTGTAAGTGTCAGGAGCACCAACTGACCGTCCGCCGCCATAACCGCGTTGTGCGCGGTGAGGCCACCTACCGCTGTGTTCACTGCGGCGAGCCACTGGTTGCAGAATAATCTTCAGAATTATCAGGAACTTTTCTGACCTAACTGATTGCATACTGGAATAACTTTCGCTACGTTGCGGGCTCGTTTTGACACGGAGTTTGTGATGTACCGTCATTTTTCTTTTGCTGCGGCCCTGTTAGCCGCTGCGTTTTCAGGCCCGGTTTTAGCCGAAGGCATCAACAGTTTTTCTCAGGCAAAAGCAGCAGGCGTCAAGGTTAACGCCGATGCGCCGGGCGATTTCTACTGCGGTTGTAAAATTAACTGGCAAGGCAAAAAAGGGGTCGTTGACCTCGAATCCTGCGGCTATAAAGTGCGAAAAAATGAAAACCGCGCCAGTCGAATTGAATGGGAGCACGTTGTCCCCGCCTGGCAATTTGGTCATCAGCGTCAGTGCTGGCAGGACGGAGGGCGTAAAAACTGCGCCAAAGATCCAGTCTATCGTAAGATGGAAAGCGACATGCATAACCTGCAACCTGCGGTGGGTGAGGTAAATGGCGATCGCGCTAACTTCATGTACAGCCAGTGGAACGGTGGCGAGGGTCAGTATGGGCAATGCGCCATGAAGGTTGATTTCAAAGAGAAAGTTGCCGAGCCGCCGGCCCGCGCCCGCGGTGCCATTGCTCGTACCTATTTTTACATGCGCGACCAGTACGATCTGACGCTCTCCCGCCAGCAAACTCAGCTTTTTAACGCCTGGAATAAGCAATATCCGGTCACCGACTGGGAGTGTGAGCGCGACGAACGCATTGCAAAGGTACAGGGGAACCATAACCCATATGTGCAACGCGCTTGCCAGGCGCAAAAGAGCTAACCTACACTAGCGTCAATATTTTTAACCATGCCCAGGCCTTTCGCAGCCCAGGGCCATGACGCGGATGTTTAACTATGCGCATTCCTCGCATTTATCACCCTGAGCCAATCACTTCCGGCAGCCAAATTTCACTGTGTGAAGATGCAGCCAACCATATCGGCCGCGTGCTGCGTATGGGACCGGGCCAGGCGCTACAGCTGTTTGATGGCAGCAATCAGGTATTCGACGCTGAAATCACCCACGCCAGTAAAAAAAGCGTGGACGTGAAGGTACTTAACGCTGAACTCGACGATCGTGAGTCGCCGTTGCACATCCACCTGGGTCAGGTGATGTCGCGCGGTGAAAAAATGGAATTCACTATCCAGAAATCGATCGAACTGGGTGTAAGCCTCATTACGCCACTTTTTTCTGAGCGCTGCGGCGTTAAACTGGACAGTGAACGCCTGAACAAGAAGCTCCAGCAGTGGCAGAAAATCGCCATTGCCGCCTGCGAACAGTGCGGTCGTAACCGGGTGCCCGAAATTCGCCCGGCAATGGATTTGGAAGCATGGTGCGAGGAACAGGACGAAGGTCTGAAACTGAACCTGCATCCGCGCGCCAGCGCCAGCATCAATACGCTGCCGCTGCCGGTGGAACGCATCCGCTTGCTGATTGGCCCGGAAGGCGGGTTGTCGGCAGATGAAATTGCCATGACCGCACGTTATCAGTTTACTGATATTCTGTTAGGACCTCGCGTTCTGCGTACTGAGACAACCGCGCTCACCGCCATTACTGCGCTACAGGTGCGTTTTGGCGATCTGGGCTAAGGCATAAACGGAGAAGAAAATGATCAAGCTCGGCATCGTGATGGATCCCATCGCAAGCATCAACATCAAGAAAGATTCCAGCTTCGCTATGCTGCTGGAAGCGCAACGTCGCGGTTACGAAATTCATTATATGGAGATGGCCGATCTTTATCTGATCAACGGTGAAGCCCGCGCCCATACGCGTACCCTGAGCGTAGAGCAGAACTACGACAAATGGTACGAGTTCAAGAGCGAGCAGGATCTCCCGCTGGCAGACCTGGACGTTATTCTGATGCGTAAGGATCCACCGTTTGATACCGAGTTCATCTACGCGACCTATATTCTGGAACGTGCAGAAGAGAAAGGAACGCTGATCGTCAACAAACCGCAGAGCCTGCGCGATTGCAACGAAAAGCTGTTCACCGCATGGTTTGCCGACCTGACGCCGGAAACGCTGGTCACGCGTAACAAAGCGCAGCTGAAAGCCTTCTGGCAAAAACACAGCGACATCATTCTCAAACCGCTGGACGGCATGGGTGGTGCATCTATTTTCCGCGTGAAGGAAGGCGATCCGAACCTTGGCGTCATTGCTGAAACGCTGACCGAGCACGGCACCCGCTACTGCATGGCGCAGAACTATCTGCCAGCAATTAAAGATGGCGATAAACGCGTCCTGGTTGTTGATGGCGAACCCGTTCCGTACTGCCTGGCGCGTATTCCGCAGGGCGGCGAAACCCGTGGCAACCTGGCCGCAGGCGGCCGTGGCGAGCCGCGTCCATTGACCGACAGCGACTGGGAAATCGCACGTCGCATTGGGCCAACGCTGAAAGCGAAAGGTTTGATTTTTGTCGGTCTGGATATCATTGGCGATCGCCTGACGGAAATTAACGTCACCAGCCCAACCTGTATTCGTGAAATTGAAGCGGAGTTCCCCGTTTCAATTACCGGTATGCTGATGGATGCCATTGAGGCGCGTTTGCAGAAGTAAATACGTTGCCGGATAGCGACGCCATCGCGTCTTATCCGGCCTGTAATTGCACCCCGCAGGCCGGATTAGGCGAGCCGTCATTCGGCAAAGCTATCTTCAAAGGGTGACATCTTCGAGCTTTGCCCACATACTGGGCTCTGTTGCTTTTTTGAACCAGGAAACAGAACCTCTGACAATGAATTTACAGCATCACTTTCTGATTGCCATGCCTGCTCTCCAGGATCCGATTTTCCGCCGTTCCGTGGTGTACATCTGTGAACATAATGAGAACGGAGCAATGGGGATTATCGTTAATAAGCCTCTGGAAAACTTACAAATTGAAGGGATTCTGGAAAAGCTGAAGATTACCCCAGAAGAACGCGATCCGGCCATTCGTCTGGATAAACCAGTGATGCTCGGCGGCCCGCTGGCGGAAGACCGTGGATTTATTCTCCACACTCCACCGTCACGCTTTGCCTCCAGTATTCGCATCTCAGATAACACCATCATCACAACCTCCCGCGATGTACTAGAAACCCTGGGTACGCAGGAGCAACCGTCCGAAGTGCTGGTTGCGCTGGGTTATTCATCATGGGAAAAAGGTCAACTGGAACAAGAGCTACTGGATAACGCCTGGCTCACGGCGCCCGCAGACCTCAATATCTTATTCAAAACGCCGATTGCCGACCGCTGGCGCGATGCGGCGAAGCTTATCGGGATAGATATTCAGACCATGCCTGGCGTGGCGGGACATGCCTGATGAGCGGAACATTACTCTCTTTTGATTTTGGTACGAAAAGTATTGGTGTTGCTGTTGGTCAGCGCATTACCGGTACGGCCAGACCGTTGCCCGCCATTAAGGCGCAGGACGGTACGCCAGACTGGAGTTTGATTGAACGCCTGCTGAAAGAATGGCAGCCAGATGAAATCATTGTCGGCCTACCACTCAACATGGATGGCACAGAACAGCCCCTTACCGCGCGCGCGCGTAAGTTCGCTAACCGTATTCACGGTCGCTTTGGCGTAACCGTAACGCTGCACGATGAACGCTTGAGCACCGTCGAAGCCCGCTCCGGCCTGTTCGAACAAGGCGGATACCGGGCGTTGAATAAAGGCAAAGTAGATTCCGCTTCTGCCGTGGTCATCCTCGAAAGCTATTTCGAGCAGGGTTACTAAATCCGTCCCTGCGCCTGACGCTGCTGCTGACTTTGTGCAAATGTCTGCATACCTGTCTGCTGCCCGGTTTGAATTACGCCGGGCAGCTGATGCGTTTTCCCTTCACGAATCAAATTGCACACGGCAGGCGTGTTGACGAGCAGCTCAAATAGCGCCACGCGTCCTCCCTGCTTATCTTTCTCCAGCTTTTGCGAAAGTACCGCCCGCAGGCTGTCTGCTAACTGGTTACGCACCGGATCCTTCTCTGTTGCCGAAAAGGTGTCCACCAGCCGCGCGATGGCCTGTGCCGCCCCTCGCGTATGTAACGTTGCCAGCACCAGATGCCCGGTTTCCGCTGCCGTTAACGCCAGACGAATGGTTTCCGCGTCGCGCAGTTCGCCCAGCAAAATGACGTCGGGATCTTCACGCAGCGCGCCGCGTAAACCGGCGGCAAAAGAAGCGCAGTGTACGCCCACCTCCCGTTGTTGAATAAGACAACGCTGGCTGGTGTAGCGATATTCAATCGGGTCTTCCAGCGTCAGAATATGCCCTGCAACATGCTGATTAAGGTACTCTACCATCGCCGCCAGGGTCGTTGATTTACCGCTACCGGTAGCGCCTGTCACCAGAATTAACCCATTTTCACTGCGCAGCAGTTCAGGTATGACGTCAGGGGTCTGGAGATCGTCTAAACGTGGACAATCAAGCGGGAGCAATCTTAGCGCCAGTGAGGTTCCCTGTTGATGAACAAAAGCACTGGCGCGCAGCCGCTGGGAACCTGCCAGCGCAATAGCAAAATCTACCTGCCCCTGTTCCCGCCACTGTACCTGTTGTTGCTCACTGAGCCAGCACATCAGCAGATTCTCCACGTCAGGCGTAGTAAAGGGTGCGATTTCGACTTTTCCACGTATGCGCCAGCGCGCAGGCCATGCATTGCACAGGTGTAGATCCGACACGTTATGCTTTACACTAAGGGCCACTATTTCTTCCATATTCATATGAACATCCTCGGAAAATGAACGATATCGCGCATAACCTGGCACATGTCCGGGACAAAATCTCAGCCGCCGCGACGCGTTGCGGGCGGTCTTCAGAAGAAGTTACGTTGCTTGCAGTCAGTAAAACCAAACCTGCGAGCGCCATCGAAGAAGCCATTACCGCAGGGCAGCGTGCCTTCGGTGAAAACTATGTGCAGGAAGGGGTGGATAAAATCCGCTACTTCCAGGAAAAAGGCGTCAACGATCTGCAGTGGCACTTTATCGGCCCGCTGCAGTCCAACAAAAGTCGTCTGGTCGCCGAGCACTTTGACTGGTGCCATACGATCGACCGTCTGCGTATCGCTGCCCGTCTGAGTGAACAGCGCCCGGCGGAACTGCCGCCGCTCAATGTACTGATTCAAATTAATATCAGCGATGAGAACAGTAAGTCAGGCATTCCGCTGGCAGAGCTTGATGCACTGGCCGCTGAAGTCGCTGCACTGCCGCGCATTACCCTGCGTGGTCTGATGGCGATTCCGGCTCCAGAGTCAGATTATGTAAGGCAGTTTGAAGTTGCACAGCAAATGGCGGTAGCATTTGCCGGGTTGAAAACACGCTACCCAGGCATCGACACTCTCTCACTGGGAATGTCTGATGATATGGATGCCGCCATCGCGGCGGGTAGCACGATGGTGCGCATTGGCACTGCCATTTTTGGTGCTCGTGATTACACTAAAAAATAAGGAAAACTAAGGAACACCATGAATACGTTGACCTTCCTGCTCTCAACGGTAATTGAGCTGTATACCATGGCGCTGCTGCTGCGCGTGTGGATGCAATGGTCTCGCTGCGATTTTTACAACCCGTTCTCGCAGTTTATAGTGAAAATCACTCAGCCCATCATTGGGCCGTTACGCCGCATTATTCCCCCGATGGGACCGATCGACAGCGCATCGGCATTAGTTGCGCTCGTTCTCAGCTTTATCAAAGCAATCGTGCTGTTTAAGGTGGTCACGTTCCAGCCGATCATCTGGATCGCCGCCGTACTGATTGTCCTGAAGACTATCGGGCTGCTGATTTTCTGGGTGCTGCTGGTGATGGCAATTATGAGCTGGGTCAGCCAGGGCCGCAGTCCTGTAGAGTACGTGCTGATTCAACTGGCAGATCCGCTGCTGCGTCCTATCCGTCGCATACTTCCAGGCATGGGCGGGATCGATTTCTCCCCAATGATTCTGGTTCTGCTGCTCTACGTTATTAACATGGGCATCGCGGAAGTGTTACAGGCGACAGGCAACATGCTGCTGCCGGGGCTGTGGATGGCGCTATGAGTGCCGTTACACCCTGCGACGACGGTCTGGTTTTACGGCTCTACATTCAGCCTAAAGCCAGCCGTGACAGTATTGTGGGTTTACATGGCGACGAAGTTAAAGTCGCCATTACCGCCCCACCGGTAGATGGCCAGGCCAATAGCCATCTGGTGAAGTTTCTCGGCAAACAGTTCCGTGTGGCAAAAAGCCAGGTCGTCATTGAGAAGGGCGAGCTTGGTCGTCACAAACAGGTTAAAATCATTCATCCGCAACAGATCCCGCCCGAAATTGCGGCGTTAACTGATTAGGTATCCCATGCAAAAAGTTGTCCTCGCGACCGGCAATGCCGGTAAAGTGCGTGAACTCGCCTCTCTTCTGAGTGATTTCGGTCTTGATGTTGTTGCCCAAACGGAACTGGGTGTTGATTCTGCAGACGAGACCGGGCTGACGTTTATTGAGAACGCCATTCTGAAGGCGCGTCATGCCGCGCAAATTACCGGCTTACCGGCCATTGCTGATGACTCAGGTCTGGCAGTAAATGCCCTTGGCGGCGCGCCGGGTATCTATTCAGCCCGCTATTCCGGCGAAGATGCGACCGATCAGCAGAACCTGGAAAAACTGCTTCACACCCTGCAGGATATTCCTGATGACAAGCGCCAGGCGCAGTTCCACTGCGTGCTGGTGTATATGCGCCATGCAGACGATCCAACGCCTGTTGTTTGCCACGGAAGCTGGCCGGGCGTGATTACCCGTGAACCTGCCGGAAACGGTGGTTTTGGCTACGACCCGATCTTCTTTGTGCCGTCTGAAGGGAAAACCGCAGCCGAACTGACCCGTGAAGAAAAGAGTGCAATTTCTCACCGCGGACAGGCGCTAAAGCTGCTGCTGGATGCCCTGCGTAATGGTTAAGCTTCCGCCGCTAAGTCTTTATATTCACATCCCGTGGTGCGTGCAGAAATGCCCGTACTGCGACTTCAACTCGCATGCGCTAAAGGGCGAAGTCCCTCATGATGACTATGTGCAGCATCTGCTGAGCGATCTGGATACTGAGGTGGCCCATGCCCAGGGCCGTGAAGTAAAGACGATTTTTATCGGTGGTGGCACGCCGAGCCTGCTTTCTGGCCCGGCGATGCAAACGCTGCTCGACGGCGTGCGAGCACGGCTGAATCTGGCCGAAGATGCAGAAATCACGATGGAGGCGAATCCCGGGACGGTGGAAGCCGATCGCTTTGTGGATTATCAACGCGCTGGCGTCAACCGTATCTCGATTGGCGTACAGAGCTTTAGCTCCACCAAACTCGAACGTCTGGGACGTATTCACGGGCCGGAAGAAGCCAAACGAGCAGCACACCTGGCGAGCGGTCTGGGGCTACGCAGCTTTAATCTCGACCTGATGCATGGTTTGCCGGATCAGACGCTGGAAGAGGCGCTGGGTGATTTACAGCAGGCCATCGCGCTCAACCCACCGCATCTTTCCTGGTATCAGTTGACCATCGAACCCAACACGCTGTTCGGTTCCCGACCGCCGGTTTTACCGGACGATGACGCGCTGTGGGATATTTTTGAGCAAGGCCACCAGCTACTGACCGCCGCGGGATATCAGCAGTACGAAACCTCAGCCTACGCCAGACCGGGTTATCAGTGTCAGCACAACCTTAACTACTGGCGTTTTGGCGACTATCTTGGCATTGGCTGCGGCGCACACGGTAAGATCACATTCCCTGACGGACGCATCCTGCGCACCACCAAAACACGGCATCCGCGTGGGTATATGCAAGGGCGTTATCTCGAAAGCCAGCGCGATGTCGCCGAAGCCGATAAGCCGTTCGAGTTCTTCATGAATCGTTTCCGGCTGCTGGAAGCCGCGCCTCGCGCGGAGTTCACGCAATATACCGGTCTTACCGAAGACGTTATTCGTCGACAGATCGATGAGGCTATTTCCCAGGGCTACCTGAGTGAATGCGATGAGTACTGGCAGATTACCCAACACGGTAAGCTGTTCTTGAATTCGCTGCTGGAGCTGTTTCTGGCGGAGTGATGGCTGGTGAACGTAGGCCTGATAAGCGTAGCGCCATCAGGAAAATTGCCGGATGGCGGCTGCGTCTTATCCGGCCTACAGGGTTAGGGCGGTAAGCGCAGCCACCTTCATCGATTAATACTGATTAAACATTTCCTGGATCTGCTTAGGATCCTTGGTTTGAGTCAGCGCAAGCTGCAGCAGAACACGTGCTTTTTGCGGGTTCAGGGAACCTGAAGCCACAAATCCGTATTTTGCATCATCAACTTCTGCATCCTGTGTAGTGGCGCCCGTTGGTACACGGGATGAACGCACTACAACGGTACCTTTATGCGCGGCGGTTGCCAGCGTATCGAAAATGGTTTTATACAGGTTACCGTTACCTACACCCGCACTGACGATCCCAGCGTAACCCGCATCCACCAGCGCTTTTGCCGGCAGATCGGAGGCATTAGCGTAGTTATAAACAATCCCAACTTTCGGCAGTTCGGTCAGCTTAGACACATCGAACGGAGTAGACGTGGTGTGCTTACGCGCAGGCGTACGCTGGTAGTCGATTTTACCGTTATGGATGTAACCCAACGGTCCGTAGTTAACGGATTTGAAGGTAGCGACGTCGGTAGTGTTGGTTTTAGTCACGTCACGACCATCCATAACGGTGTCGTTCATCACCACCAGCACTCCGCGGTTGGCAGAGGCTTTGTCTGCGGCAGTTACTACCGCGTTATACAAGTTGAACGGGCCATCAGCGCTCATACCCGTAGATGGACGCATTGCGCCGACCAGTACCACCGGCTTATTGCACTTAACGGTCAGGTCGAGGAAATAGGCAGTTTCTTCCATGGTATCCGTACCATGAGTTACCACGAAGCCGTCGGTTTTATCACACTCGGTATTAATCTTTTTCGCCAGCGTTAACCAGACTTCGTCATTCATATCCTGGGAGCCGATATTCACCACCTGCTCGCCTTTCACGACAGCGATATCTTTCAATTGAGGTACGGCCTCAACCAGATTTTCTACGCCAACCTTGCCTGCCGTGTAGTTAGATTTTGTCGCGGAATCACCGCCGCCGGCAATCGTCCCACCGGTCGCTAAAATGGTGATGTTTGGCAGTGCAAGCGCCGCGCCGCTGAAACCCATAACCAGTGCGGCAAGTGCCGTTTTCTTGAAAAACTCCATGTTATTTCTCCAGTTACTTGAATTTGCAGCATTATGTCTATCCTACAGATGAATAATGTGACGAGATCCAATTAACCAGATTTATATCTCCACCAAATTGCCATTCTTAGAGATGGATATCAAAAAAACAGAAATATACAAAATAAAACGGCACAGAATGTTTCTGTGCCGTTAATAAGAGGTGAAGATTATTTCAGAGTGCTAACCAGCGTTTTACGATCGTTTTCCAGCGTCACGACGCGGGCACAAACATCTTTGCCAAACTGCTGGAAGTCTTGTTCCTGATTCTTCCATTCGTTCTGAATTGAGGTTTGCAAACCACCGAGACTCCCGAGCACGCCCTGCAGCGGATTACCGCCGCCTTTGAGCACGGCTTTCGCCCCCATCTCGTTGATGCTGTCCTGCAAAATGCCGCCCATCGCCTGATTGACCAGCTGTTGTCCGTCCGCGCGGACCTGATCAATCGCCTTATAATGGAAAGTCAGGCCATCAGTTCGATGTTCGATGATGCGGTTCATCTGCGCTTTCAATTGCGCATCCAGCTTGGTTAAGCGGCCACGCATGTTGCTGCTTTCACCGACCTCTTTGGCGATGATTTTGTCCAGCGCCACGCGACCTTTCTCTACGCGCGCTCTGGCACCTTCGTCGATCCACGGCAGGCTGCTACGCAACGCCGCCTGATAATCTTTGGCCTGCTCACGCTGTGCGGCGTTCAGGTTGTACTGTTTACCGTTGAAGGTGACATCGCCGGCCTGGGTAATAACCAGGTCGCCATTTTCACCCTTCACCTGCACCGTTTGTGGGCTCAAAATCACATCGTCACGCGGGGTGACGCTGCACTGGTAATCTGCATGTGCGGCCATCGCCGTGAACGTTAGGACTGCCGCCAGCAGCGTTTTGCGCATCATATCTTTCCCTCAATACAAATCGGGTCGGCATTTGCCGACCCTGTGCTACTTAGTCCCACCAAATATCGAAAAGTTCGCTGGTACGCACTTCTTCGAGTTTGTGCTCTTCCAGCCACTTACGCACGATTGCCTGGTGTTCTTCGGTGCATTTGCCGATTTCCTGCAGACAGATCAGACCTTCCCAGGCCAGATAGCCGCTGCCGTCAAAAGCCAGCTTGTTCGGTTCGATAACTTCATTGATAAAGTCATCAACGATTTGATCGACCTGCTCTCCAGATGTACCTTCCGGGAAATGCCATGCAACCGAAAATCCTACTTCCTGGAATTCGTCGATGTGCATTTTTTTACGCAGACGACGGCTACGGTTCTTTGCCATTATTTCACCCTCTCGAACATTAAGTCCCATACGCCGTGGCCAAGACGATGACCACGTTGTTCAAATTTGGTTACCGGGCGCGATTCCGGGCGCGGTACATAATCGTTACTCTCTGACTGGTTTTTATACCCGTCAATCGAGGACATCACTTCAAGCATGTGCTCCGCATACGCTTCCCAGTCGGTCGCCATATGGAACACGCCGCCCAGCTTCAGCTTACTTAAGATATGCTCAGCAAACGGTACCTGAACGATACGGCGTTTATTATGACGTGCTTTATGCCATGGGTCAGGGAAAAACAGCTGAACCATAGATAAAGAATTGTCAGGAATCATTTTATGCAGGACTTCAACGGCATCATGGCACATGACGCGCAGGTTCTCGACACCCTCTTCATGGGCTGAAGCCAGACACGCACCAACGCCAGGTGAGTGAACCTCAATGCCGAGGAAATTCTGTTCCGGACGCGCTTTCGCCATTGCAACCAGCGACGCTCCCATACCAAAACCGATTTCCAGCGTGACTGGCGCGTCACGGCCAAACAGTTCTGCGAAATCTACAGGCTCTTCGCTGAACTCAACGCCCATCACCGGCCAGTAGTTTTCCAGCGCGTGTTCCTGCCCTTTCGTCAGTCGCCCCTGGCGACGAACAAAACTACGAATCCGGCGCAGAGGGCGGCCGTTTTCATCAAATTCCGGTGAAATGACGTCGTTCTTCATAAAAGTTTAGTCTGCTGTGTTTGAGTTCTGAAAACGGGCATTATCCAAAGTTAGTTGCCGGATGCAAGTAAAGGAAGAAAGTGAGCAGCGGAAAGTTCCGGTTTACACCCCGTTGCCGCTGTGCTGCAATCTTGCCCCCGGCAATAATGAAACGGTAATCATGCAAGCGTCTCAATTTTCGGCTCAGGTTTTGAGCTGGTACGACAAATACGGGCGGAAAACGCTGCCCTGGCAAATTGACAAGACGCCTTACAAAGTATGGCTCTCTGAGGTAATGCTGCAACAAACTCAGGTTGCGACCGTTATCCCTTATTTTGAGCGCTTTATGGCGCGCTTCCCAACGGTAACGGATTTAGCCCATGCGCCGCTGGATGAAGTTCTGCATTTGTGGACCGGGCTGGGTTATTACGCCCGTGCGCGTAATCTGCATAAAGCCGCGCAGCAGGTTGTGACGCTGCATAGCGGTATATTTCCGCAAACCTTTGATGAAGTAGCCGCCCTACCTGGCGTCGGACGTTCAACCGCAGGCGCGATCCTTTCTCTCTCTCTGGGTCAGCATTTTCCGATTCTCGACGGTAACGTCAAACGCGTGCTGGCTCGCTGTTATGCTGTAAGCGGCTGGCCGGGTAAAAAAGAGGTCGAAAAGAAGCTGTGGGAGCTGAGTGAGCAAGTTACGCCGGCCCAGGGTGTTGAGCGTTTTAATCAGGCGATGATGGATTTAGGCGCCATGGTCTGTACGCGCTCAAAACCTAAATGTTCCCTGTGTCCGTTGGAAAATGGCTGTGTGGCGAGCGCCAATGCAAGTTGGGCGCTGTATCCCGGTAAAAAGCCCAAACAGACGCTACCGGAACGAACGGGCTATTTTTTACTGATGCAGCATGATGACGAAGTGCTGCTTGCACAGCGACCGCCCAGCGGCTTATGGGGTGGTTTATACTGTTTTCCGCAGTTTGACGACGAAGATGGACTGCGCAACTGGCTGGCGCAACGACAAATTAACGCAGATAATCTGACCCAACTTAATGCGTTTCGCCATACCTTTAGCCATTTCCACTTAGATATTGTGCCTATGTGGCTTCCCGTGTCTTCATTCACCTCATGCATGGATGAAGGCAACGCGCTCTGGTATAACTTAGCGCAACCGCCGTCGGTCGGACTGGCGGCTCCCGTGGAGCGTTTGTTACAGCAATTACGTGCCGGTACACACGTTTAACGTACCGGACGATAGAGAGGACTTTTTATGAGCAGAACGATTTTTTGCACTTTCCTGCAACGCGAAGCAGAAGGCCAGGATTTTCAGCTGTACCCGGGCGATCTGGGAAAACGCATTTATAACGAGATTTCTAAAGAAGCATGGGCGCAATGGCAGCATAAACAGACCATGCTGATTAACGAGAAAAAACTCAATATGATGAACGTCGAACACCGTAAGTTACTGGAACAGGAGATGATTAACTTCCTGTTTGAAGGTAAGGATGTGCATATTGAAGGCTATACGCCAGAATCATAAGAACCGTTGCCGGATGGCGCTGCGCTTATCCGGCCTACGTTTTAATCTGGTCCTTGCAAACAACAAACACAACACGCACTCCCGGAATGATGAAAAAATTTCTCGCGCTTGCCGTTATTGCGCCGTTGCTCATCTCCTGTTCCAGTTCGACCAAAAAAGGCGATTCCTATAACGAAGCCTGGGTCAAGGATACCAACGGTTTTGATATTCTGATGGGGCAATTTGCCCATAATATTGAGAATTTGTGGGGATTTAAGGAAGTGCTGATTGCGGGTCCGAAGGACTACGTCAAGTATACCGATCAGTATCAAACCCGCAGCCACATCAACTTTGATGACGGTACGATAACCGTCGAGACCATTGCCGGGACAGATCCCGCTGGACACCTGCGTCGAGCGATTATCAAGACATTGCTGATGGGCGATGATCCGGGTTCTATCGACCTCTATTCCGATGTCGACGACATTAAGATTTCCAAAGAACCATTCCTGTACGGACAGGTGGTTGATAATACCGGCCAGCCCATTCGTTGGGAGGGGCGAGCCACCAACTTTGCCAACTACCTGCTGCAAACACGGCTTAAAAGCCGCAGCAATGGCCTGCGTATCATTTATAGCGTGACGATCAATCTGGTGCCGAACCACCTTGATAAGCGCGCGCATAAATACGTTGGCATGGTGCGTCAGGCTTCACGTAAGTATGGCGTCGACGAGTCGCTGATTCTGGCTATCATGCAAACCGAATCCTCGTTTAACCCGTATGCGGTGAGCCATGCCGATGCGCTGGGACTGATGCAGGTGGTACAGCACAGCGCAGGGAAAGATGTATTCCGCTCGCAAGGGCGCTCAGGCACGCCGAGCCGTAGCTTCTTGTTTGATCCGGCCAGTAACATTGATACCGGTACGGCCTATCTGGCAATGCTCAACAATGTCTATTTGGGCGGTATCGATAATCCGACCTCACGTCGCTATGCGGTAATCACCGCGTATAACGGCGGTGCGGGCAGCGTGCTACGCGTGTTCTCGAACGATAAAATTCAGGCCGCAAATATCATTAACAGCATGTCTCCAGGTGACGTTTATCAAACGCTGACCACCCGACATCCCTCTGCTGAATCACGCCGATACCTTTACAAGGTCAATTCCGCACAAAAATCATATCGACGCCACTAATGTATCCCTCTTCAGCCCCCTAAAACGGGGGCCTGAAGCACCAAAAATGTTAACTCCATCACTCTTTTGCTTTGCAATCAGAAATTGTTTGCAAATATTTGTCACAGGTAACAAAAAAAGAGTGCCTCTCATTGATAGAATCACATCATATAGCCACGGCAAATGTGCCTTTTAAAACATTCATCCGCATTACGGTGTGAGGAAATTAACATGAATCTTAAGCTGCAGCTGAAAGTTCTCTCGTTTCTGCAGTTCTGCTTATGGGGTAGTTGGCTCACTACCCTCGGCTCCTATATGTTTGTCACCCTTAAATTCGATGGTGCATCCATTGGCGCGGTGTATAGCTCGCTGGGGATCGCCGCCGTGTTTATGCCAACGCTGTTAGGGATCGTGGCCGATAAATGGATCAGTGCGAAGTGGGTTTACGCCCTTTGCCACTTGGTCGGCGCAGGAACGCTGTTTGCCGCAGCCGAAGTCACCACGCCAGGGGCCATGTTCTTTGTGATCTTGCTTAACTCCCTGGCCTATATGCCAACACTGGGGCTAATCAACACCATCTCCTACTATCGCCTGCAATCTGCCGGGATGGATATCGTTACCGACTTCCCGCCAATTCGTATCTGGGGCACCATCGGCTTTATTCTGGCGATGTGGGCCGTGAGCTTCTCCGGCTTTGAACTGAGCCATATGCAGCTGTATATCGGTGCGACATTGTCCCTGGTACTGGTACTGTTCACCCTGACGCTGCCGCATATTCCGGTTGCCAATCAGCAGAAAAACCAGAGCTGGACATCAATGCTCGGTCTGGATGCTTTCGCGCTGTTTAAAAACAAGCGTATGGCGATTTTCTTCATCTTCTCAATGATGCTGGGCGCAGAGCTGCAGATTACCAATATGTTTGGTAACACCTTCCTGCACAGCTTCGATAACAACCCGCTGTTCTCCGGTAGCTTTATCGTGGAACACGCATCGGTGATGATGTCGATTTCACAGATTTCCGAGACGCTGTTTATCCTGACCATCCCGTTCTTCTTAAGCCGTTACGGTATTAAGAACGTGATGCTTATCAGTATTGTGGCGTGGATGCTGCGCTTCGGCCTGTTTGCCTACGGCGATCCAACGCCGTTCGGTACCGTGCTGCTGGTTCTGTCGATGATTGTTTACGGCTGCGCCTTCGACTTCTTCAACATCTCTGGTTCTGTGTTCGTGGAGAAAGAAGTACGCCCTGAAATCCGCGCCAGCGCACAGGGTATGTTCCTGATGATGACCAACGGCTTCGGTTGTATTCTGGGCGGACTGGTGAGCGGTAAAGTCGTTGAACACTATACGCTGAACGGTATTACCGACTGGCAGACCGTGTGGTTGATCTTCGCAGGTTACTCGCTGGTTCTGGCTTTTGCCTTCGTTGCGCTGTTTAAATACAAACACGTACGCGTTCCAGCAGGCACCCAGACTATCGCGCACTAACTTTTACGCAGAGAAAAGCGGGTTGCCAAAAGGTAACCCGCTTTTTTTGCGCTTACTTCACAACATATCCATACAGGCGCTTAATACCGTCTGTATCCGTTTCACTGTAAACACCTTGCAGCTCCGGCGAGAAGCCTGGCAGCAGGTTTACGCCCTCTTCCAGCGCCAGGAAATATTGCTGTACCGCCCCACCCCATACTTCGCCCGGTACCACGCACAGCACGCCCGGAGGATAAGGCAGCGCACCTTCCGCCGCAATGCGGCCAGCTGCTTCACTAATCCGCACCAGTTCAACATCACCACGGATAAAAGCGCTGTTCGCATCCTGTGGGTTCATCGCCACGGCAGGTAAACTTTCCTGACGGAACATCGCTTTTTGCAGATCTTTCACATCAAAGCTGACGTACAGTGAGTGCATCTCCTGGCACAGTTCACGCAGCGTGTAATCCCGATAGCGTACCGGATACTTATTGAAGATGGTTGGCAGCACATCTGCCAGCGGCGTATCGTCTTCAATATGCTGCTCAAACTGCGCCAGCATCGCCACCAGTTGCGCCAGTTTCTCTGCGCTTTCTGCCGGGGTCAGCAGGAACAGAATCGAGTTAAGGTCGCATTTCTCCGGCACGATGCCGTTTTCACGCAGGTAATGCGCCAGAATCGTCGCCGGAATACCAAACTCGGTATATTGCCCGGTTTGTGCGTCAATGCCCGGAGTGGTTAACAGCAGTTTGCAAGGGTCAACGAAATACTGGTCGCGCGCGTAGCCGGAAAAACCATGCCATTTAGCACCTGGTTCGAAGCTAAAGAAGCGACGCTCGCTGGCAATCACCTGCGTCGGATAGCTTTCCCACGGTTTGCCATCGACTACCGGGGGAACAAACGGCTGAATCATCTTACAGCGGGTAATAATCGCTTTACGGGCCTCAATGCCCAGCGTCACACACTCCGCCCACAGCCGACGACCGCTCTCGCCTTCATGGATTTTGGCGTTAACGTCCAGCGCCGCAAACAGCGGGTAAAACGGACTGGTAGAAGCATGCAGCATAAATGCATTATTCAGACGCTTATGCGGGCAGAACCGCGCCTGACCGCGAATATGGTTATCCTTTTTGTGGATCTGCGAGGTTTGCGAGAATCCGGCCTGCTGTTTGTGTACCGACTGGGTGACAAAGATCCCCGGATCGTTAGCATCGAGATCCAACAGCAGCGGTGACCCATCGGCCATCATCGGAATAAATTGTTCGTAGCCGACCCATGCTGAGTCAAACAGGATGTAATCACACAGATGACCGATCTTGTCGATCACCTGCCGGGCATTGTAGATCGTACCGTCATAAGTGCCGAGCTGAATAATCGCCAGACGGAACGGGCGCGGTTGTTCTGCCTTTTGCGGCGAAATATCACGAAGTTGCTGGCGCAGATACTCCTCATCAAAGCAGTGCTCGTCAATGCCGCCAATAAAGCCAAACGGATTACGCGCCGCTTCCAGATACACCGGCGTCGCACCCGCCTGGATCAGCGCACCGTGGTGGTTCGACTTATGGTTATTACGGTCAAATAGCACCAGATCGCCGCGCGTCAGCAGCGCATTGGTTACTACTTTATTGGCCGCAGAGGTCCCGTTCAGCACAAAGTAGGTTTTATCCGCGTGGAAAACTTTCGCAGCAAATTTCTGCGCATGTTTCGCCGAGCCTTCATGAATCAGCAGATCGCCAAGCTTAACGTCGGCGTTGCACATATCCGCGCGAAACAGATTCTCACCAAAGAACTCGTAGAAATGGCGCCCCGCGGGATGCTTTTTAAAGAACTCACCGTGTTGATGTCCTGGGCAGGCAAATGTGCTGTTCCCCATCTCGACATACTGAGTCAACGTGTCATAGAACGGCGGCAGCAAATCTTCTTCATACTGACAGGCAGCAGACTCCAGCTCCAGCCAGTCCTGCGCCTGACCGCGAATGACCGCATTCACGCCCGCCGGCAGATCAACATCCGACTCTGCGAACAGAAACACGGGTATATGAAAACCGGTGCGTTTCAGCAAAGCAAGGATCCCGCTGCGGCTATCCGCAACGGTAATGACGACTGCCGCAACGTCAGTAAAATCAGTACTGTCCAGCGACACCACCTGACGATGGCTGGACAGACGAGAAACCAGTTCTCCACTGGCGGCAATTTTCATTGATTTCATAAGCGCAATAACCCGTTTCGGGAAAATCAAAAGTCCCGGACAAAGCCACATTGCTTTGCCCACGAAATGACAGGTCAAACTGGTTACCAGCCCCGACCGCCAGACATCAGTAAAAGCAGATAGCCTCTGATTTTACTGTTATCCTGCAGTGAGCGTGCGCTGCCCTCACCGCATGGAGGGAGCGTAAAGATAAGTCGCAGGAAGGGGCAAACGTCGCGCAAAAAGGCGATGTTGAAGGCGATGTAGGGGGAGTAATATCATCCCAGGCAGCCCCATTCAGACAGGAGAAAATTCGCGCAATCATGGCACCTTTCACTTTCAGGCGCAAGATAAAATCCGGAGCCTGAACCTCACAGATAAACAAGCATTTCGCCTGTCAATCGCGGCATAATAATGCAATCTGAAAACATATTTTACCCAGAGAATTGCCTTTAGCATCAAGACGATAATGGGTATGCAGGAGCAAACGTGGTAATTGGACCCTTTATTAATGCTGGCGCCATTTTATTTGGTGGTGTTCTCGGCGCACTACTCAGCCAGCATTTACCGGAACGCATTCGTGCCTCCATGACCTCCATATTCGGACTGTGCTCTTTGGGAATTGGTATTTTGCTGGTTATCAAGTGCGCTAACCTACCGGTGATGGTCCTGGCTACGTTAGTCGGTGCATTAATTGGCGAGTTCTGTTATCTGGAAAAAGGGATCAATACCGCGGTTGCCAAAGCGCAGCAGCTTTTCACCCGGTCGGATGCCAACACCACACACGAATCCTTCATCCAGAGCTATGTGGCCATCATCGTGCTATTTTGCGCCAGTGGTACCGGGATCTTCGGGGCGATACATGAAGGGATGACCGGCGACCCGAATATTTTAATCGCGAAGTCGTTTCTTGATTTCTTCACGGCCATCATTTTTGCCTGTTCATTAGGTATCGCGGTATCGGCAATTTGTGTACCAATGCTGGCAATCCAGCTAACGCTTGCCACCTGCGCAGCACTTATTTTGCCCCTGACGACGCCAGCCATGATGGCCGATTTCAGCGCCGTAGGTGGACTGCTGTTGTTGGCAACCGGTTTACGTATTTGTGGAATCAAAATGTTTGCGGTTGTGAATATGCTTCCTGCCCTTCTGCTGGCAATGCCGCTTTCCGCCGCGTGGACGGCATTTTTTGCCTGAGAATGCGTGCAATAGCAACAATGTGGTGATAGATTGTGCAGTCTGCGTTGATTTGAAGAAATTTCGTTGACGAAACGAAGCGAATCGGTTTTAATGCGCCTCGTTGCCCGGATAGCTCAGTCGGTAGAGCAGGGGATTGAAAATCCCCGTGTCCTTGGTTCGATTCCGAGTCCGGGCACCACTATTTAGAAGAACCCGCCTATGGCGGGTTTTTTGCTTTTGGCGAAACGGGCTCTCTATCGAACTCCGACAACTGCTCACCTCCAATTCGTCTACTTTTATACACAAATTAGATTGGCAGAAGTCACGCGTAAGCTGCTGGCATCTACCTTTCTCGGCAACACACAACTGAAAGAGCGACCATAGGCGAATCCAGAACGTTGAGACACACAGCCCCCCACCTGCATACCCGAAATCTTAAAATCTGATCCGAAGGAGACGCTTCTTGTCTTACTCTGATGTTGTATATTGCAGAATTTTCATTATGTATTTCCGGCTTAAATTCATTCAGGAGAACAAACCTGCATCAATGCTAAGGCAATAATATAGTTTTGCTCCCGAATATTGCATCCCCCCCCCAAAATTCTTCGTACTGTTACCACCCTCCCAATAATACTGCCAGCCAGCCCCACATGGATAAACTGTACTCTGCAATAGGATAGTATATATTTAAATAACGCATACAAAACCCTTAATCATTATTTAATTGAATGTTTTAATAAAAAGCAATTCTCTTTTTAGGTCTTTATTTCATGTGTATAATTCAGTTTGAGTTTTCAGATAAATAATTGCAGGAAACACCTAACGCCATTGAGGATGCAAATATGAATTCCAGGTCAGCAGTATTTTTATGTACAGCAGTATTTCTGCTGGCTGGCTGCGCGCCACACTCTCCTATTGATGTAAAGAAAGCAGGGGCACGGACAGAGAACGGCGTAAGTAAGACTGCTTCAGCACAGCAACTGACGGACAAGGATATTTTTGGCAATGAAACTACGCTGGCGGTGTCCGAAGAGGAGATCCAGGCCGCGCTGGAAGGGAATGTGTTTCACGTACCTCTGAATTCTCCTGTTATTCTGGTACAGTCCGGTAGTCGAGCACCGGAAGCCATCATGCAGCAGGAAATGAATCGATATTATACCGTCGCAACCTTCTCCGGTATCCCGGACAGGCAAAAGACCGTGACTTGTAATAAAGATAAAAATAAAGACGAGAGCCAGGATATTGCTGTTGTAGAAAACATGAACTGGATGCAGGCATTGCGTTATATCGCTGCAAAAGGGCATCAGAAAGCAATCATCGTTTATCAGGATACATTGCAGTCAGGCAAATATGACGCTGCGACAAAAAGCATAGTCTGGTCAGATTATAAAAATGAAAAACTAATCGACAATACATCACTACGTTATCTGGTGCGTTTCACTCTGGTAGACGTGGCTACGGGTGAATGGGCCACTTGGTCACCGGTCAATTATGAAGATAAAGTACTACTACCGCTGTCAGGGAAAAAAAATGCTGCAGACATAGCGACTGAACAACAGATTTCGCAGCTTAAGCAAAAAGCCTATGCGTCAATGGTTAAAGACCTGGTAAACCGTTACCAGTGATCCGTCCTGGCTGCCGTTATTGACTTGCAGTGGCGCGTCAGCAAATCCGGCGTACCTGCTGCCCCTGCCCTGGCGGGCTGGAGCAGCAGGGCAAGATTCCCCCCCTCCAGCCCTATCGGGTCCTGCGTGATATACCTTCCCTGCAATGGCTCATAATAACGGTGCCGGTTATAGCACAGCCCCGATTCATCATCATACTGCTGCCCCGGCAGACGAATCTTTTGCTCAAGGTTGTGCGGATTATCCTCATTCAGCAGGTTGCCCCACTCGTCATACTCCACATGCCAGACAATGGTACCGCCCTGGCCTATCAACGCCAGCGGCAGACCCCGCTGTTCACAGTGGTAAAGATGCACTTTCCTCTCCAGCTCATGATGTGGCTCCAGTTGCCCCGCCATCTGCTCCACCGTCAGCCCGCATCCCGCCAGCCACTGCCGGCTCTCCTCACTCACTCACAACGTTGCGCCTCAGTTCACCCTCCAGCCTGTCCAGCATCGCCCTCAGCGCTGCCGGAAGCTGCACCGCCTGGCCATCCTCACTTCCGCCCTGCTATAACGTCTTCGCCAGGTTGCAACTGAGAAATCAGTAGGATAAGAATGGTAGTTACGGGGACAGGAAACAATACACCGTCGCTGGATGTTTACCTTCAATTAAGGATATTTACATTCTGTTTGAGACTTGTAGATATCATTCTCAAGCGGAGATGAACGATATTTTTGACTGTACTCTGCTGCCATTTTTTTTGCGTCAATGAGTTCTTCTTTATTCATTTTTTTTGTTAGTAAATTAAGTTCGTTTTTGACATTTCTTGCACCATTAATATAAGCCACGTAATACCATGCGTAAGATTTTTTATAATCTACAGATACTTCTCCATCATTTTCCATATAAAATGAACCGAGGTTACTTTGTGCTAAAGCATATCCCTGACATGCAGATGCTTCGACTAGCGGTAGAGCTTTATCACGATCGTCCGGATGGCGTCCTAATCCTCTTCCATAAAAAACACCCAGTGAATTTCTTGCACTCATTGAGCCAAGAGCAACAGCCTTTAGATACCAGTCCTCGGCTCTTTGGTTATCTGTCGGAATATTAACGCCATCACTATATATATTACCCAAATTATTCATCGCGGCAGTGTCATTATTTTGAGCTGCTTTTACATACCACTTAATAGCTTTATTACTGTCCACAGGCACACCTTGCCCACTTATATACATATTACCCAGAACAACTTGAGATTTTATAATACCTTGCCCAGCAGCTTTCTGATACCACTCGATTGCTTTTTGATAATCCTGAGTTACCCCTCTGCCATGTCTGTATGCATTCCCAATATTAAACTGCGCGTTGCCATATCCTTGTTTTGCTGACCTACTATAAAGAGCAAAAGATTTTTCATAGTTTTTGTCTACACCTTGTCCAGTTTCGTAGCAAAAACCAAGTTCGGATAGTGCGGATGCTCTTCCCTGTTTAGCTTGTTCTTCGAGTTCGCTAACATGCTGACAGTTAAGTAAGTTATTTACTTTTTTGTCTTTGTGAGTTAGCTCATCATTTGTATTAATACCGTGAAACATTGTCAAGAAAATTACTATAATACCGAAAATCACCAGATACACGAAAATATGTTTTTTCATGATGCAACTCTTATATATGGCTCACTGTTTTTGTTTGTATGAAAATAAGCTATCGATGAGAAAATCAGATACTTTTCCTTGTAAGAAGCCTGAGTCTTTATTAAAAAAAGATTTTGCGCATGTCAAAGTTAGATTCTTTGCGTCGTTTTCTCCCTCAACAATCAGAGCATTAGCTACATCATTAATACAAGCTGCACTTCTGTCTGCTATAGTGATTGGCGTGGCTGCTCCAAGTTCCAGAGCATTTATACTAATAAGAGGGGCGCCTACACTCACCCCAAATACAAACTCAGACAATGGATTATAAACATTATGCATTGTTTCCATATTATATCTGACAGTTTCTGCATCTTCTGGAGACAGTCGGGTCACTGCTGAACTCATAGCACCACAGTAATCGGCATACCCTTTGCCAAAAGATCCAATACCCTGCAACCCTGATGGATCTACAAACCGTACGGGATTCAACGGATAAGTATAAGGATTCCATCCCCCCATCAACCCTATCGGATCCTGCGTGATATACCGCCCCTGCCCCGGATTGTAATACCGGTGCCGGTTGTAATACAGCCCCGACTCATCATCATACTGCTGCCCCGGCAGCCGTATCAGCTGTTCCAGTCGCTCCGAATTCTCCTCACCCGACAGGTTTCCCCATTCATCATACTCCGCACGCCACGCCACCGCGTTGTCCGGGGTAATCAGCGCCAGCGGCAGACCACGCTGGTCGCAGTGGTAAAGATGTAGTTTCCTCTCCGGCTCATCGTGTGGCTCCAGTTGCCCCGCCATCTGCTCCACCGTCAGCCCGCATCCCGCCAGCCACGCCCGGCTCACTTCACTTACCGCGTTGCGCCTCAGCTCACCCTCCAGCCTGTCCAGCATCGCCCTCAGCGCTGTCGGAAGCTGCACCGCCTGGCCATCCTCACTCCCTTCCTGCTCCAGCTTCTCCGCCAGGCTACGGTGATTCGTTTTCTCCAGCTCCTCTGCACCGGTTTCGATGCGCACCAGTGGCGTGAAGCTCCCCGACGCATACACCGTCTGGACGCGGCTCTGTGCCGTCTGGATGGTTGTTAGCCGATCCCCTTCCCAGCCGTACCAGGTCACATACGGCCTGGCTGACAGTGCCATCCGCGTGTCGCTCCAGTGAACAGGTTCCCGCTTCCACACCCGTTTACACACCCGGCGGCCCAGCGGGTCATACACATACCGCCCCTCCGCCTGCGTCTCGCCATACTGCGTGCGCACATAGTGGACCAGCCGGTGCTGGTTATCGTATTCGTATCGGTGCGTCCGCTCGTCATGCTTCTGGATAACCCTCTCCGGGATGCGGTCCGTCTTCTCTGTCAGCCTACCGTATTTGTCATAGCGGTACAGGTACTGCGCATCTTCCGTGATGCAGTTATCCCCCCATACCCTGCTGCTGCTCTCAGGGTAAAACTCCGGGTCTTGCAGACGGTTTCCCGCCGGGTCGGTGGCATAAAGGAGGGTGATGTCAAGGCCGGACCCCGTGGTATGCACCCCGGTCAGGCGTCCGGCTTCGCTGTAGCGGTACTCCCTCGTCTGCTGCGGCCCGCTGATGCGCACCAGCCGTCCGGCATTATCGTAACCGTACTCCCGGTTAAGCTGCGGGTGGTTCAGGCGCTGGCTCTGAAGCTGTCCGCCGAGGTTATAGGTGGTGCTCTGTTCACAGGCGTCTGCACCCGTGCCTAACCGCCGATGCACCTCACGGTGCAGCCTGTCCCGTGTGTACTCCACCAGCGGCATATCCCCCAGCTTCATCCCCGCCAGGTAACCGCTCCCGTACGTCAGCCATTCCACCGGCGGCTGACCATCCGGCTTAAACCGGTTCGCTAGTCCCTGCTCACTGTATTCCTGTTGTGTCTCATGCTCCCACAGCAGTATTCCCGTATCCGGATCCGTTACCGTCTGCCGTTCGCTGACAAGACGGCCTTTGTCGTCATAACCGTAATGCACCGCCACCCGCAGCCCTTCGCTGAGGTGGCTCACTTCAATCAGCCAGCCGTGTTCATCATACTGCCAATGCTCTGCCGGTTCGCCGTTCACTGTGCGGTGCGTCAGGCGGTCTGACGCATCATAGCGCCAGTACGTCACCAGGTCTTCATCCTCACTGCGCACCCTCTGCCCAGTCAGGTCATAGCCATAACGCTGCACCCTGCCGTCAAAGCCTGTCTGCTGTGTCAGGCGGTCCAGCGCATCCCAGGTAAACTCACTCCGGCTCCCGTTCTCATTCACCAGCGCTATCACCCGGCCCGCCAGATCATATTCCATCCGCCGCATCAGTCCGCCCTGTGTGGTACTAAGGGCTTTCCCCCACCCGTCATACTGCGTTTCAGTCCGGCTCCCGTCCGGCCCGGTGACAGTGGTTACGTCGCCTGCGTCGTTATAGTCATAATGAGTCCCGTGTCCCTGGCTACCCATGACGGCAGTCAACAGTCCACGGCTGTTATAGCTGCGGTAAACACTCAGCCCTTCCTCACGATGAACCGCCGTCATCTGGCCAAACCGGTCATACTCATACCGCGTCTCATATCCCGAACAGTCCGTGAACGCCTGTATCTGACCATAATGGCTCCAGCCCATCGCCCTGTGGCTTCCGGTGGGATCTTCTGTCCCCGTCGGTAGCTCGTTGTCCGGCCTGTCATAACTGTATCGCGTCGTCTCACCCGTCCGCGTCGTCTCCGCCGTCAGCCTGCCGCGCTCATCATACTCCCGCGTGCTCCGCAGCCCGTCCGGGAAGGTCGTGGACGTTAACTGCCGCTGGCTGTTGTAGCCATAGCGCACCGTCCTCCCGTCCGGTCCCGTCACCGCCGTCACCAGCCCCGATGCCATGTGCAGGCTGTACTCCGTCCGCCGTCCTGCCGCGTCTGTCTGCGCCTTCAGTCTGCCTGCTGGGTCAAACTCGCTGCACGTCACGCTGCCGTCGGCTGACACCTTCATCACCACCCGTTTCAGGCCACCTTCACCTGCCGTGTGCAGCACTTCCCGCCGTCCCAGGGTGTCTTGTGATAACCACCTGATTGTTTTCATACGCATAGCGGTAGCTTAAGCCCTCCGGATTAAGCTGCTCTTCCACCCGGCCTAACGCATCATAGCGGTAGCGCATCTGCGGCCTGCCCGCATAGCGATGGCCCGTCATTCGTCCTGGGTGCGAAGGGTCATATTCAAAGGTGCGTACCTGTGCCCCGCCACGGTCATATATCCGTATGAAACAGACTGACGCTGTATTAACCATGACAGCAAACATTCAAAGGCAATATTTAACGAAAATGATTTTGAGCACCAGAAATGACAGCACACACAGTAAGAAATAAAATATCGGATAATTTGTATTTAACTTTCTCTTGCTGCCGTACATCAGGAATAATATAAAGATAATCAGGCAAACCTTGAATGCTCATCTGATGTCCTTTTTATTTTTATTAGCAATGCTAAAGGCTACTACCCTCACCCCTGACTGCAATTTGCTTTCTGTTCCCCGAAATACTGATGCCGCTCTTACGATCCCCGTTGATCACGATGAGCATCAGCCAGAAAATCCCTGCC
Organism: Citrobacter sp. C13; assembly: GCF_014596815.2. NCBI lineage: Bacteria > Pseudomonadati > Pseudomonadota > Gammaproteobacteria > Enterobacterales > Enterobacteriaceae > Citrobacter > Citrobacter sp. C13. Next base: position 762,738 of record NZ_CP115024.1, on the reverse strand, counting down.
CGATAAAATCCGCGAAAAAAGTGAGATCGATACGCAGCCCTAATACCGTGCCAGATTTCAGCCACTGCGAATTTTACTCGCGCGTTAAAGGGCGTGTGGTTCACTTATACGGCGAGTGGATACCACAGGCCGGGTTTGTTAACGGAATGCCCGTTAAAATTAGGGTCATGAAAGACTACATCGTTATTACGCCACAAAATACCCGCGAACTGTGGGGCTGTATTGAAGGCATGAATGTCGCCTACACATATTTTTTAAATCCTTCCATTCAAACGTAAAATCAATTAACTCATCCGGAACATCACTGACAATATGAAGCCGGGTTTCCTCTCTTCCATGACCCTTTTCAGTTGTAGCATAGCTGTCATACTTCGGATTATTTAGTTCCTTCAGCGGAGATTTTCCTTCAAATGTTTTTTTAATCGCCCCTGGTTGCCTTTTACCGAAAATAAATAATCACCACCCTGGCTACGGATCTTCTATGCAATGTCTTTCTGGCATCCTATTGCATCCGTAGTTCTGATTTTACCCTTGATATCCAGCATGTTAAGTAGCTCGGGAATAGCTGTAATCTCATTGGATTTTTCATCTGTTTTTATCTGTCCTAACACCATACTGTTCATTGTTGAGAATACACTTATCATATGAATCGCACCACGGCGACGACTCTTGTCATAAGAGCGACGAAGTGTTTTTCTATCAATAGCAATAATATCTCCATCTTCAGATGAATGACAGTCTCGCATCCAGTTAATGAAGCATTCATGGAATTTTTTAGGGTTAATGCAGGCGACCACTCTGGCAAGAGTATCATGGACAGGAATAAATAATGTGATGAAAGAGAATTAAAATAATAAAATTCGGGGGAAGTTAATACTCTAACCCAACTTTCATTATGATTGAGTTGTAACGCTATGAGCCATATATATTTACAATGGCAAATCCGATCAAGAAAAATATAATCAAGGAAGTAATGATGCCATAAAAAATACTGTAAAAAACCACCATTATTTATATGGATAAAATAGGCATTAAATACCCGCCACCAATAACACTTGATGTAAAAAATAATCTAATATAGCCAAAATGCACCGCCTTACCCCATAAGATAATAGATATAGCATAAATAACCACAGCCACAACGCTGATTGTTATGCTTGTCAATAAAACCATAAAAAAATTCTTCATAATTAATATGAATATCCATACATACCAGGTTTCGGTGGGAATGGAGATGCTCCCCATTTATTATTAGTACAAATGGCCATTGCTTTAAATAATAGTTTGCTTGTTTCCTGCTTACAATTCCTCGTAATGAATAAATTAATATGTTCATTTTCTTTTTTGTTTAATTCGGTATACGCTTGCTCTACACAATGACTTGGTGCCAAAGTTGGTTGAGCCAAGCTATTATCCAATGCCTCTCTGGCTGTTTTTAGATCGATAGGTTGATCTAAATTCCATCCTTTCAAATTTGCATCATTCCCCCAACTGTATGTATGCAATATAATTTGATAGCAAAGCCAAGCCACCAACACTTGGAGCATCCACCTCACTAAAATATTCTGCGCCAGATCTTATCAGTGTCGTATTCGGTTCCCCTTGAATAACATTAGGAAAAGCATCATTAATTGAACGGTCAACAAACTGATTACATACCTGAGCCGTATACGCACGACGCGAAGGATGTGTGTTTAGTTGTATTCTGGCATTCGCTGCATCTAATATTTTTTGGGCTTCATCCTTTGTAGCTCGATGCCTTCCCGGAGGACATAAACCAAGCGGATCAACTTCATTAGCAGGATTCAGAGGATAAATATACATATTCCAGCCTCTTATATAAAAACAACATCACTTATTATTTTTTATAAAAATCACCAAAACATGGATTATTTTAGAACATATATATCCAATAACACCATATTGAATACACCCTATAATATACAAAAATGCAATATCAAAAATTATGTTCCTTGAGATGTGAAAAATACTAATTATACTGTAAAGCACACTTGACAAGGGGATAGTTATGACCGCAATAATCCAGGCTGATTCATATAACCTTGAAAAATCCAATAATAATAAAAACACAACTGTATATATTAACACAAAAGCCACAGGCAATACTTTGAGTGTATTTTTCATAATGCAATACTCAAAAGATCAAAACAATGGGCATATAAATATGCCCATAAAAATAAAGTTCGAGGATCATCTATTCAGGATACATTGCCCACCATTGCATTGGAAGTTTAGTTACTCCACTATTTTTTTGTTTAGATAAATCATTCATTTCATCCAAAAAATCATTTGGAGACCATGGAGCCACCCATGGGGTGGATAATTTAACCCCTCCAGCTTTTAAAGCCTTATATGCCTGAACAGTGCAATTTGTTTCATTTGCCTCATTTGAATACCAATCCCAAGAATCTTTATCTCGCTCATCTTTTGCTGCTTTATCAAAAGCATCATCATCTGGAACAGAGATAAGATAAATACCATCAGGTGTTCGTCCTTCGGCTATTTGGGTATTAACCCAATTTTTGGTTGTATTTACTCCATGCTTCCCATGAGGTGTTGGGAAGCTACTCGTATATACATTACTATCTGAATCCCCCAAAAACACATGGCCAACAGATTTATCCAAAACTCTACGTCCCCAAACAACAGCAACTACATCTTTTAGACCTAAAGGATCAATAAGCTGTACCGGATTCAACGGATACTGATATAAATTCCACCCGCCTTTCAGCCCTATCGGATCCTGTGTGATATATCTTCCCTGCCCCGGATTATAGTACCGGTGCCGGTTATAATACAGCCCCGATTCCTCATCGTACTGCTGCCCCGGCAGTCGTATCACCTGCTCCAGGTGCGCCGGGTTTTCCTCACCCGACAGGTTTCCCCACTCATCATACTCTGCACGCCACGCCACCTGGTTATCCGGCGTAATCAGCGCCAGCGGCAGTCCCCGCTGGTCGCAGTGGTAAAGATGCAGCGTTCTCTCCGGCTCATCGTGTGGCTCCAGTTGCCCCGCCATCTGCTCCACCGTCAGCCCGCATCCCGCCAGCCACTGCCTGCTCTCTTCACTCACCGTGTTGCGCCTCAGCTCTCCCTCCAGCCTGTCCAGCATCGCCCTCAGCGCCGCAGGGAGCTGCACCGCCTAGCCGTCCTCACTCCCTTCCTGTGACAGCTTCTCCGCCAGGCTCCGGTGCTGCGTTTTCTCCAGCTCTGCATTATCCGTTTCGATGCGCACCAGCGGCGTGAAGCTCCCCGGCGCATACACCGTCTGGACGCGGCCCTGTCCGGTCTGGATGGTCGTCAGCCTGTCTCCCTCCCAGCCGTACCACGTCTCATACGGCCTGGCCGACAGTTCCCTCCGCATGTCGCTCCAGTGAACGAGTTCACGCTTCCACACCCGCTTACCCACCCGGCGGCCCAGCGGGTCGTAGAGATACCGCCCTTCCGCCTGGATGGTGTTGTGCTGCGTGCGCACATAGTGAACCAGCCGGTGCTGGCTGTCGTATTCATACCGGTGCGTCCGTTCGTCGTTCATCCGGATAACCACGCCTTCCGGGATGCGGTCCGTTTTTTCCGTCAGCCTGCCGTATTTGTCATACCGGTACAGGTACTGCATATCTTCCGTGATGCGGTTATCCGCCCATACCCTGCTGCTGCTCTCAGGGTAAAACTCCGGGTCCGGTAGCCGGTTTCCCGCCGGGTCCGTGGCGTAGGGCAGGGTTATATCCAGATTTGCGGCGGTGGTATGCACCCCGGTCAGCCGCCCGCTGTCGCTGTAGCGGTACGCCCTCGTCTGCTGTGCGCCACTGATGCGTACCAGCCTGCCCCCCTCATCGTAACCGTACTCCCGGTTGAGCTGTGGTTGCGTCAGGTGTTGCTGCTGAAGTTGTCCGCCTGGCGTGTAAGTGGTGGTCAGTTCGTAAGCACCCGGTTCTGGTGCTGCGCCCGCGCCGAACCGCCGCAACACCTCACGGTGCAGCCTGTCCCGCGTGTATTCCACCAGGGGCATATCCCCCAGCTTCATTCCCGCCAGATAACCGCTCCCGTAGGTCAGCCACTCCACCGGCGGCAGACCGTCCGGCTTAAACCGGTTCGCCAGCCCCTGCTCACTGTACCCCTGTAGCGTCTCATGCTGCCATAACAGCGTTCCCGTTTCCGGGTCCGTTACCGTCTGCCGTTCGCTGATAAGACGGCCTTTGTCATCGTAGCCATAATGTACCGCCACGCGCTGGCCTTCGCAGAGATGACTCAGCTCTGTCAGCCAGCCCTGTTCGTTATACTGCCATTGTTCTGCCGGTTCTCCGTTCACCGTGCGGTGCGTCAGGCGGTCTGAGTCATCATAATGCCAGTGCGTGACCAGGTCCTCATCCTTGCTGCGGATAAGCTGCCCCGTCAGGCCATAGCCATAACGCTGTACCCGCCCGTCAAATCCCGTCTGCTGTGTGAGCCTGTCCAGTTCGTCCCACGTAAAGTCGCTTTGGCTCCCGTTCTCATTGGTCAGCGACATCACACGGCCCGCTACATCATATTCCATCCGCCGCGTCAGCCCGCCCTGCGTGGTACTGAGCGCCTTTCCCCAGCCGTCGAACTGCGTTTCAGTCCGGCTCCCGTCCGGCCCCGTCACCGTGATAAGGTCGCCTGCGTCGTTATAGTCATAGCGGGCTTCACGGTCCTGGCTGTCCCTGACCGCCGTTAACTGTCCCCGGCTGTTATAGCTGCGGTAAACACTCTGCCCTTCCTCACGGTGAACCGCCGTCGTCTGACCGAACCGGTTATACTCATACCGCGTCTCATACCCCGAACAGTCCGTGAATGCCACCATCTGGCCGTAGCGATTCCAGCGTATCGACTTGCTGCTGCCCGTCGCATCCTGTATCCCGGACGGTAATTCGCTCTGCGGATTATCATAGCGGTACCGCGTCGTCTCACCCGTCCGCGACGTCTCCGCCGTCAGCCTGCCTTTATCATCATACTCCCGCGCGCTCCGCAGCCCGTCCGGGTAGGTCGTGGACGTTAACTGCCGCTGGCTGTTATAGCCATACCGCACCGTCCTCCCGTCCGGCCCCGTCACCGCCGTCACCATCCCTGACGCCATGTGCAGGCTGTACTCCGTCTTCCGTCCCGCCGCGTCCGCCTGCGCCTTCAGCCTCCCCATCGGGTCAAACTCGCTGCGCGTCACGCTCCCGTCAGCAAACTCCTTCATCACCACCCGTTTCAGCCCGCCTTCGCCTTCCGTGTGCAGTACCTCACGCCGTCCCAGGCTGTCCGTGATGGTGACGCGGCTCTTCTCATAATCGTAGCGGTAGCTCAAACCTTCCGGATTTAACTGCTCCGTGACGTGCCCCGTCTCATCATAGCGGTAGCGCATCTGTGGCCTGCCCGCATACCGGTGGCCCGTCATCCGTCCCGGATGGTCCGGGTCATACACGAAGCTGCGTACCTGCACCCCGCCACGGTCGTACACCTCCAGCAGTTCACCGCACGGTGTGTACTCGTACCGCGACAGCATCACCGGCTCCTGCTCTTTCTCAGTATCCGGCTCATGCGTCAGCCACACCTGTGAGAGGCGAATACCCTTGTCCGTTCCGTACTCCGTGGCAGGCAGCGTCTCCGGATATGCCTGTGCTGCGGGTAAACCCGCCCCGCGTGCCGCCTCCGCACGCTGCGCCTGAGTGGTCAGCACCAGATGAAAGCGCCGTCCCGCACCGTCCGTCACACCGGTGACACTCCCGGACAGTTCACCCTCTGCGGCGCGGTGATACGTCAGCGTCCGTCCGTAACTGTCCGCCAGCCCCGTCAGCACACGGTACGGCGGCAGCGACGCGGGCAACGCCTCATCCGCACCCGGCACCCGCTCAGGCCATCCCAGCACCCACCACGGCCCCTGCATACTGTTTGTTGCCAGGTACGTGTTCGGGCTTAACCGGATATCTTCCGGCAGAGTCTGCCAGAGTTCGTGCAGCGGGTTGCTTTTATCCGGCGCCAGTACCCCGCACCGCGCCAGCCAGAACGACTCGCTGCGGCTGAATGCCGACTCGCCCGGCGACAGGGATTCAAAGTGGATGCTCCGGCCTCCGCTGTCGTTCAGTATCAGTTCCCGCTCACGGATCTGTAAGCACATGTCGGCGGGCATCTTCCAGCCGGGGCCAAACAGCCCCGATGGCGCGGGCGTCTTCGTCCGGTAGCTGCTGTAGGCGCGGGAAAGTATGAACGGTAGCGGGCCGGGCAGCACAAAATCCGTCTCACCGGGCAATACCTTTGCCCCCAGCATCGGGTTCACCGGCTCGCCGGACGTCATTCCGCCCGGACACACCGAACACGCCACGCCCGTCGGCGCGCCTATCAGCACCCCTGCTGAACCCTGGACTATTTTTCCACCATACATGGTCATGTCGTCCTGACGCGCCGCTGGTTTTCCGCTCATACCTTGCTCCTTAATATCCTGATGTGGTTTTTTTATCCCGTTTACTGGCAAACTTATCCTTCACCGATCAGAACTCTCTCATATCAGGCATCTTCGGCTTCGGTGTCTCTTCCTTCGGCGCATCCGGCACGGCTCCTGTTGCACCGCAGTTCCAGTTGATCATCAGCGCGTCACCATTAACGCTTTCCGCCCCTTCCAGATCAATTTTTGTCCCATTAAGAAAAATATTTCCGTCTTTCGTCATTACCAGCCGGGCCTTACCACAGCGAAGTTCCAGATGTTCACCAGCAGAATAAATGGCTGTCTGTCCGGCATTGTCCGACCTTGTTTTCCCCACCGAGAAGGTCACTTTGTTCCCCACATTAACGCTGTACCCCATCCCCACCATCAGCGATTTATTCACACCCACCTGCGAGGACTGCATCATGGCCACCGAAGTATTCATAATGCCGCCCACCGTGGTCTGGTATATCACGCCAACATTCAGGGCGCGGAGGAGCCCCACAGTTTCAATCTGGCTTGTTCCTACTTTGATTACCTGGTTGCTGCCCACCGTCTCCACCTGGTTGACGCCAACGTTCTGGATCTGGTTATTGCCCACAGTCTGTATCTGGTTATTGGTGACAGCGATCACCTGATTATTGCCGATGGTTTCAGCATGGTTATTCGTCACATCGGTGGTACGGTTGTTCAGCACCTCGGTATTCATGTTCTTCTGCGCGTGGATATAGACCTGCTCTTTTCCTGTCGCATCATCGAACTTCAGTTCGTTAAATCCGCTGCCTTTATACGTTTTAGAACGGATGGTCATCTGCGTTTTGGTTCCCGGCAGACTGCCCGGCGAGCGGTTTTCCTGGTGATAGGTTCGTCCCATGATGATGGGCTGATCCGGATCGCCATTGAGGAAGTCCACTATCACCTCCTGCCCCACACGCGGGATCGCCAGATTGCCAAACCCGGCTCCCGCCCACGCCTGTGCCACCCGTATCCAGCACGAACTGTCCTGGTTTGCAGGGTTGTATCTGTCCCAGTTAAATTTCACCCGTACCCGGCCATGTTCGTCGCAGAAGATCTCCTCTCCCGCGGGTCCCGTCACCACGGCGGATTGTGGGCCGTCCACCTTCGGCTTCGGTAATGGCTGTGGTCGCCATGTTCTGTCTGCCGGGATCACTGCAAAATGATTATCTATGGTCGTTCCGCCACCCTGACTCCCCGGCACCGCCTGCGGCTGGCTACCGTGCAGATTACTGCTAACCACCTGCCATTCCCGGTTCAGGCTCGCCTGCGGATGTCCGGTCAGGCTAATGCGACGCCCCGGCCATATTGCCGGAGAACGACTTTTTCCCTGGGCAATTTCAGCACTGTTACGCCATCCCTCCATCTGCCAGCGGGCAAAATTCTTTCCGTGCGCTCCCTTAAAACGCCCCGGATAATCAAAGACCTCATACTGCGTGCGCTGATAATCCTGATGCTCACCTTCGTGCTCAAAACGCCCTGCCCAGCCGGGACGTTTAAAGGTGTAATCTTTGGCAACAACGGATGAGGGGCGTATCTGCGCACTGTGACGAAATTGACTGATACAGTGTGTACTGACTTCAGTTCGGGTATTCGGGTTCCAGGGGATTTCGAAGGCTTCCGGCAGGGAGCTTACCGTATCGCACAGCACCAGGCTCTGGTCATCGCTGGTGAGGGCATGTTCCTCGTAAAAAAACATACCTTCCTCTGCCGCCATCCGGCTCAGAAAATCGAGATCCGTTTCCTCGAACTGCACGCAGAACTCCCGTACCGGATGCGATTCACTGAACAACGGACTCCATTCTGTCACATCGTTTTCTTTCAGGATCGTTCCCAGTATGGTTTCAATATTTTCATTCTGGAAAATACGGGAGTTTTGCCGCAAACCCGAGCGATACAAAGGAGGCTGTATCTGCATGTTGTATAACATCTGGTTGCCGTCGTTTTCCCCCTGCTCAAACCAGGTCACGATACCTTTCACCCGACGTTGTATCTCCGTGCCCTGCCAGATTTTCAGGTGGGCTGTTTTTTCAAGTACCTGAGAGAATTCGATATTAAGAAGTTGCTGGCTGACCAGCGAGACATCAAGAGAAAAAAGCGAGGAAAATGACTGGTTCAGATGAAATGAAATGACGACCAGCGCATCAGGTGGCAGGCCGTCCACCTCCAGTGTGAAACGTAATCCTGTAGACATGAATAACCTCCTGAATTAACAGGGAAATGGAACCGCCGGTGCCGGACAGCGGCGAATGACAGTACAGTGCTACGCTTGCATTCAGGCACGCTACCGCCGAAGTTTCCGGCGTCCGCCATCTCCCGTAAAAAAACGTAACCCCTTACTGGCACTGCTTTTTTGTTTACTGCCCCCAACAAAAAACAGCATCCCGCAAACGCGGGATGCTGTTGATACTTACGCTTCCAGCGGCGCACGCCAGTCATCAGCACCAGAGGTGCCAGACTTGACGTGTTCCCACTCGATTTTACGGTAGGCCAGTGAGACTTCGAGCAACTGCGTGAACTCGCGCTTCGCCGGATCCTGGCAGTGTGGCATATGCAACTTCATATCCACAATTGTCGAGTCCGTCAGGCGGGTGGTGAAATAGTGCTCCTGTTTGCCTTCAACAGAGGTACGCCACCAGTGCAGTTCAGTTTTCGGCAGCATTTCACCGGAAGCCAGCGCGTTGTACAGTAGCGGCACAGCTTTGTTCAGCGCCACAGTAAAAATGAACGGCTTGTGCGAACGCTGGCCACTCGGCTGCCCGGACTGTGGATCGGTTGGTACAGTCACGTTGTGCTGGAATTCCTGTACCAGCATTTCATCCTCGTGACCCTGCACGTAAATATTCCCGACAGAATCTGCGGTGAATGCACCAGCAGTGATATTGCCCTGAGTTTGCCCCGTAATTGAGATGTAACACGGTGTTGGCATTTATAAACTCCTTGTTAACGATTAATGACACTTACATACATCTGCAGAAAGATATCCGACAGATAAAACATGCGGATTACATTAAAAATTTTGTAGCTTAAGCTCTCTTCAAGTAGCAGTCTGAATCGTACAATCCGAGGCTATATAGCATTCACATGATGACTAAATTACATATAAACATATTCATATAATAATATATCGGTATTCGTTTTTATAAAATAATGACGATACCCACTCATAAATAGATATTATATCCATTCTTTTTTTATCATCACCACCTTCGCAAATCTCATTCATCATGCCACTCCACCTATAAAGATAAGAGCAGTGTATGAATCCATGTTGATAGCATTCACTTTATACATATTTAAATAAAAACTACACATAAATCAATCAACTAAAAGATACTCAGCATTCATTAAAATATCTTTTCAGATATTCCTTATAAAAACAACACCACCAGAAAATAACCACAACGGAAGAATACCCCTGTATTTCATTTAGAAAAAGTGCTTCTCAAAAAATTTTCTTCGCGTAATAATGATCACCAGTTATTTTTATTTTACGGTATTCCATGGTCTGTACGGAGATACAGAACACATAATATAACCTGATGGATGATCTCTATGAGCAAAGATTATAACGGCAGTGTAGCCCCCAAAGAACGCATTAATATTTCTTACGTTCCAAAAACTGATGGCGAGCCTTCTGAGGTGGAATTGCCCCTCAATATGTTGATAGTTGGAGATACCGGAAACTCACAGGAAACAGCGCCACTTGATGAACGTCAGATGGTTTCAATCGACAAACATTCATTCAATTCAGTGATGGCAGAAGCGTCCATTAGCTTGAATTTTGCAGTTCCAGCAGCATTGAAGGATGACGCAAAAGATGACGATGAGATGAATGTTTCGCTGGAAATCAAATCCCTGAACGATTTTTCTCCGGACAGTGTGGCAAAACAGGTGCCGGAGGTGAACAAATTGCTGGAGCTACGCGAAGCGCTGACAGCATTAAAAGGGCCATTGGGTAATCTGCCTGCATTTCGCGCCCAGCTTCAGGCATTGCTGGAAAATGAAGAATCCCGCGAACAGTTACTGCGGGAGATCAGCCTGGCAGAAAACCAGTAACCTCTATTTTTCAGGGCGATTATCCAGGTATGAGTTTGCGGAAAAATACCACCAGAGCCGATGAAGCAATAACGCAGACTGTGATTCGGTTGTGTATCACTCAGACAGGCGACATCAACACAGAAACACTGGATATATTGATCGCGACACTTGACCAGAGGATCGGATATCTGATGGATGAAATCGACCATATCAACGGGTACCAGCAGATGAAGCCACACTGGTGGAAGGTATTCCACTGACAGTGAAACCTGGCTCCAGAAATACAGATCAACTCAAGGATTTTCAGTATGTCTTTACAGGAAGAAGAACTTGTTTCCACCCACAATGAACAGGGAAGCCATGCCCCGTCGCTGCTTGATGAAATCATGGCACAAACCCGTATCCAGCCTGGCGCTGACGGTTATGATATTGCCCGCCAGGGCGTAACGGCGTTTGTTGCCAGCCTCTTGCAATCCAGTTCACCAGCAGAACCCGTTAACAAACTGGTCGTGGACAGCATGATTGCGGACATCGACGCCCGTATCAGCCGCCAGATGGATGCTATTATTCACGCCCCTCAGTTTCAGCAACTAGAGTCGTTTTGGCGTTCAATGAAAGCCCTGGTGGACCGCGTTGATTTTCGCGAGAATATTAAGGTTAATATCTTGCATGTCACCAAGGAAGAACTGCTGGACGATTTCGAGTTTGCGCCAGAGATTATCCAATCAGGCTTCTATAAGCATGTTTATTCCAGCGGATTTGGCCAGTTTGGCGGTGAACCCATCGCGGCAGTATTAGGCGCATATGAGTTCAAAAATACCACGCTGGACATGAAACTGCTGAACTATGTCAGCGCCGTCGGTGCTATGGCCCATGCGCCGTTCCTGTCTTCCGTATCGCCGGAATTTATGGGACTAAATTCATGGACTGAGCTGCCCAATATCAAAGATCTTTATGCCATCTTTGAAAGCCCGGCCTACACAAAATGGCGTGCCCTGCGTGATTCCGAAGACTCTCGCTACCTGGGGCTGACCGCACCGCGTTTTCTGCTCCGCCAGCCCTATTCCGCCACAGAAAACCCCATCAGGAGTTTTAATTACGCCGAAGATGTCAGCCACAGCCACGAGCACTATCTCTGGGGCAATACCGCCTGGATGCTGGCCAGTAATGTGGCCGACTCGTTCGCGAAATATAGATGGGCGCCGAATATTATTGGGCCGCAGAGCGGCGGTGCGGTAAAAGATCTGCCGGTACATTTATATGAATCAATGGGGCAGATTCAGGCCAAGATCCCAACAGAGGTGCTGATCACCGACCGCCGTGAATTTGAACTGGCCGAAGAGGGATTCATCACCCTGACCATGCGCAAGGGCAGCGATAACGCCGCTTTTTTCTCCGCAAATTCGGTTCAAAAACCCAAGCATTTTCCGGGCAAAGATGCCGAAACCAACTACAAGCTGGGTACACAATTACCATACCTGTTCATTATCAACCGCCTCGCACACTATATTAAAGTACTGCAACGTGAACAGCTTGGGTCGTGGAAAGAAAGAAGCGACCTTGAGCGGGAACTCAATATTTGGGTCCGCCAGTATGTCGCTGACCAAGAGAATCCACCCGCTGACGTCCGCAGCCGTAAGCCCCTGCGTGGCGCGAAAGTTGAGGTACTGGACGTGGACGGCGAACCTGGCTGGTATCAGGTGGCGATTTCCGCAAGGCCCCATTTTAAATATATGGGTGCGTCATTTGAACTGTCTTTAGTCGGACGGTTAGACAAGTGATACCAGAGCACGAGAGACCTGCCGGATCGCTGTTTGAGCGTCTGGAAAGCCCTCCTGCCAGAAACTGGCAGGGGGACCGTAATATAGAAGCATTCAGACAGTCCATTCGCCAGAGCCTGCGAAATATCCTGAACACCCGATCCGGCAGTTGTCGGGGTACCCCGGAACTGGGCATCGAAGAGCCAGAAGGGTCAGATAATTATCGTAGCGTCATGAGCCAGGCCATCGTGCAGTGCATTGAGCGTTATGAACCCCGAATCTCACATTCTGAGGTTCGGGCGGTGCTTCCCCTTGTGGCCTGCCCACAGGAAATAACATTCCATATCACCGCCTGGGTGACATTTAACGACATCGACGATGTGCTTGAGTTTGATATGGCACCGGACGGCAGTCAGCATTATCGGGTGGAGTAGTAAAATGGAATTCGAAGAGCGTTATTACAGGCAGGAACTGAATTACCTTCGCCAGTTAAGTAAACAACTGGCGACCGAAAAGCCTCATCTGGCCCGGTTTCTGGCTGAAAAAGGGGCCGACCCGGATATCGAGCGTCTACTGGAAGGCGTGGCCTTTCTGACTGGCAATCTGCGCCAGAAAATTGAGGATGAGTTTCCTGAGCTGACACACGGCTTGATCAAAATGCTGTGGCCCAATTATCTGCGCCCGGTGCCGTCGATGACGCTGATTGAATACAGCCCGGATATGGACAAAACCTCCGTGCCGGTACTGATCCCCCGTAATGAGCAGTTCATGACTGGCTCCCGCATGATTCAGGAGGAGCAGCCGCTTTCCGCTACGCCTGCTGATGAACAGGATGTCGCCCCACCCTGTACGTTCACCCTGTGCCGGGATATCTGGCTGCTGCCCGTTCAACTGGAACGGGCTGAAAATCGCAGTACACCCCGTCATGGCATTATTGATATTACATTTGCCGTCGCACCGGGAACTGATTTTACCACTCTGGATCTGAACAAGTTGCGCTTCTGGCTGGGCAACGATGATAACTATACCCGCTACCAGCTTTATCTGTGGTTTTGCGAATATTTACAGGGTGCAGAGCTGCTTACGGGTGAACAGTCGATCCCGATGCCTGAGTTTATGCTGAAAGCGGTGGGTTTTGAGTCAGAGGACGCCATGCTGCCCTGGCCCGGCAATGTCCACAGCGGTTATCGTATCCTCCAGGAATTTTTCTGCTACACCGACAGTTTTCTCTTTTTCGATGCCTGCGGTATTCCGGCGCTACCTGCCGGGTTAGAGGAGAATCGTTTCACCCTGCGGCTGCGATTTTCACGCCCTTTACCGACAGATATCCAGCTACGACAGGATTCCCTGCGCCTGTATTGCGCACCCGCGATTAATCTGTTTGTCCACCATGCCGAAGCCATCACGCTGGATCACCAGCGGAAGGATTATGCACTGGTGCCCAGCCGTCATTTTCCGGATCATTACGACATTTTTTCGGTTAACAGCGTGGTAAGTCAGACACAGGGAAAGCACAGAAAAGCGGATCTTGGACGCCCTGTGACCACACAGGCTGCACGCCACTGGCCTGCCTTTGAAAGTTTCCGCCACCAGATGGAGTACAACCGCAATCGGGAAGTGGTCTACTGGCAGCACCGGACAAAAACTTCGCTGTTTTACCGGGGCTTTGATCATAGCCTTGCTTTTATTCATGCCGATGGCAGTTTCCCGGACGCCTCACTGCTTAATAATGAAGTGGTTTCGGTGTCGCTGACCTGCACCAACCGTGAACTTCCGGTACAACTGCGGCCCGGCGACATCACCGATACAGCCAGTAAAAACGCGGCAGTAGCGTCATTTCGCAATATCACCCGCCCTACCAGACCACTCTGGCCGGTGATTGACGGCAGCCTGCACTGGTCGCTGTTGTCCGCCATGAACCTGAATTACCTGTCGTTGCTGGATGCTGATGCGCTTAAACAGGTCATCGGCAATTTTGATCGCCACGCCATTCATCATCCGCAGATGGCCCGTCTGTCACAGCAGAAGCTGGACGCCATTGAACGGCTGGAAACGGCCCCTGTTGATCGTCTGTTTACCGGCATACCGGTGCGTGGGCTGGCTTCCACGCTGTATCTGCATCCGGAGCCGTTTGTCTGCGAGGGCGAAATGTACCTGCTGGGCGCGGTGCTGTCGCATTTTCTGTCGCTGTACGCCAGCGTCAATTCGTTCCACATGCTGACCGTCGTTAACACGGAAAGCCAGGAGTCATGGAAATGGGCGGAAAGAACCGGGCAACACCCGCTCATCTGAATCCGGACATTTCTCCGGCGCAGGATGAACAAAGCACGTTACGGGAGCCGTTTTTTCAGGATGCCTGTGCCTGCAATTTTTTCGCGCTCTCTGAGCTGCTGCACCGGCTGGCATCAGAAGGCGGCGAAACGCCGGAGTTATCCCTGGATACCCCCCCGGCGCAGGAAACCATTCGTTTCCAGGCGGATGCCAGCCTGGGATTCCCGGTAAGCGATATCAGCGCACTGGAGCAGGATGCTTCCGGACTGTTCCGGATGACCACCACTTTTATGGGATTGCAGGGCAGCCAGTCTCCCCTTCCCGGTTATTACCTTGATCACCTGGCCTGGAAATCCGCGCATGAGCAGAGTCCGGTCAGCGATTTTCTGGATATGTTCAGCCATCGCCTGACGCAGTTTGTCTGGCATATCTGGCGTAAGTACCGCTACCACGTCTCTTTCCGTAACGGCGGCGTGGATGCGTTCTCACAGCGGATGTATTCCCTGGTGGGGCTGGGCCACCGGCAGCTTCGCGACAGGCTGCCCGTTAACCACAGCAAGATGCTGGCCTATGCCGGAATACTGGCGAATCCGGGACGCTCGCCGGAGATCGTCTGCTCGCTGGTCGCACACTGTTTCGATTTACATTTACCTGACGTGACGCTGCAAAACTGGCAGCGACGGATGGTGGACATCGAGCCGGATCAGCAGAACAGTCTTGGATGTTACACGATTAAAAATGGCGAAAAACTGGCCGGGCGATCGGTACTGGGCAATTTTGTCCTCGGTACGCGGGTTCCCGATCTCAGCGGTAAATTTCAGTTAAGTATTAACAACCTGAGCCGCAAACAGTTTCTCTCGTTCCTGCCGTCAGGCGAAAATTTTCTGCCGCTGGCGATGTTTGTCTCCTTCGTCCTGCGCGATCAGCTCGCCTGGGATTTGCACCTGGGGCTGGCCCCGGATCAGGTGGGGATTATGCGGCTGGGCGATAACAAGAGTGCACTGCTGGGCTGGACGTCATTTCTCGGCGAGCCGGGAGAGCATCCCTCTGTCACCATCAGGGTCAGGGAGTAAAATATCACTATCATGGAGCAGAATATGGCGGAAGAAAAAGCGCGGCAACAGACGCTTTCACTGCATGTCGTTAACGGTAACGAACTGGAAAGCGGACGTACCGCACGGTGTCTGTTCACTCAGGGCGGGGATGTGGGCCACGGCAGCGAATGCCACTGGCCTGTTCAGGACAGGCACCAGAACGTTCCGG
The DNA here is from genome assembly GCF_014596815.2 of Citrobacter sp. C13. Lineage (NCBI taxonomy): Bacteria > Pseudomonadati > Pseudomonadota > Gammaproteobacteria > Enterobacterales > Enterobacteriaceae > Citrobacter > Citrobacter sp. C13. The sequence continues at coordinate 746,943 of NZ_CP115024.1, read as the reverse complement.
CGAAGGCGTTCAGCATCAGTCTGCATGATGGCGCATTCTGCCTGCATCCGCTGGCGTCACCATTATGGCTGAACCAAGCCAAAGTCACGGCGGCCTCAGATCAGGTGCAGTTACGCCAGGGCGATGAGATCCAGACCGGGCATCTGATACTCCGGGTCCATCTGAACCAGGGCGGGATGCGGCATTACGACGAAGAGATGGCAACGCCTGAAACCATCGTTTCTAACCACGACATTCTGTCAGACACGCTGTTGTCCACTGACGGCGCACCGAAATATCCGGGAATGCCGTCCCGCCACCAGCTTGCGGATACCGTTGTGAATAGCTTTTCCACCGATCCGTTGCAGGCGCTCCAGGCTGAAAGTCTGACCACCAGGGATAATCCGCTTGCGGGTATAACCCCTGCCCGACCTTCCGCCCCGTTGTCCGATCCGGCGATAAACGGCGGGATCAACACGCCGTTTATGGATCTGCCGTCCATGTATGCCGACCCACAGGACGCCGAGGATGACGCGATTTCACCGGCAGACGCGGCGCAGCGCCATCTCGCTGTCACCCCGTTACTGCGCGGGCTGGGAGGATCGCTTGCCGTGAATAACACGGAAGATGCCGACGACTTTCTGGAAGAAGCCGGGAGGACATTGCAGGCGGCGGTTAAAGGGCTGCTTGAGCTACAGCAACACCGTAACAGCCTGTCTGACAAGCATTTGCGCCCGCTGGAAGATAACCCGCTGCGCCTGAATATGGACTACGCCACCGCGCTGGACGTGCTGTTTGCCGAAGGAAAAAGCCCGGTACATCTTGCCGCGCCTGCCGCCGTCAGCGAAAGCCTGCGCAATATCCGTCATCACGAAGAGGCCAACCGTGCCGCCATTGTGGAATCGCTGCGCGTGCTGCTGGACGCCTTCTCGCCGCAGAGCCTGATGCGCCGTTTTGTGCAGTACCGCCGCAGCCATGAGCTGCGCAAGCCACTGGATGATGCCGGAGCCTGGCAGATGTACAGCGATTACTACGACGAACTGGCCTCCAGCCGCCAGCAGGGCTTTGAGATGCTTTTTAACGAAGTGTATGCCCAGGTCTATGACCGGGTGCTGCGTGAAAAACAGCGGGAGCCGGAAGCATGACAGGGCGTGGTTTCCTCGCCTGGGGGATGGTGGCGTTGTTCACCATCGCCTTGTGTGGTTGTGAAACGGTAAAAAAAATCGGTGAGGTGATCAAAAACCCGGATATTCAGGTCGGCAAGCTGGCTGACCAGTCCTCACAGGTGACGATTACACTGCTGACGGAGCCGGATGCCAATATCAACGCGGACGGTGAAGCGGCAGCGGTAGATGTTCAACTGGTTTACCTGAGCGATAACTCGAAATTAGAAGCTGCGGATTATGACCAGCTCGCCAGCACACCGTTACCGGATGCGCTGGGAAAAAACTATATCGATCACCAGGATTTCAGCCTGCTGCCCGACACCATAAAAACCCTGCCACCGGTGAAGCTGGATGAAAAAACGCAGTTTATCGGCATTATTGCCTATTTCTCCGACGACCAGACAACACAGTGGAAACAGATCGAGCCGGTGGAAGGGACAGGACACCACTACCGCCTGCTGGTGCATATCCGGCAGAGCAGTATTGAAATGAAAAAAGAGGATGATTAACGATGGCAACCACGCGAAACAAGGTGGTATGGCGAGAAGGGACGCTGATGCGTCCGCACCATCTCCAGCAACAACAGCGTTATAACGATTATGTGAATAATCTGCGTTTCCGGACAATCCATGATTTGTCCTGGGGATTTACGGAATTGTCTATCAACAACGGGTTGCTGGCACAGGGTAAAATCATGCTCGACAGCGCGTCGGGCACTCTGCCGGATGGCACGGTGTTCTCTCTTCCGGATCAGGATGCGCTACCCGATCCGCTGCATCCGGACAGTTTTCCTGATGAAGAAAACCGTAATGTCTATCTGGCCTTACCCGTTGCCAGCGATGTGAGAGGCGAAGTCAGTTACGGGCAACAGGTCGGGCGTTACCGGCTGCACGATGCAGAAGTCCGGGATCTGCATTCCGAGAATGGTGATGCGCGGGCACTGACGCTGGGACAGTTAACGCCCCGCATTATGAGCGGGGCGGACGATATGAGTGCGTATGTCACGCTGCCGCTGTGCCGTATCAAAGACAGGCACGCTGACGGCTCCCTGATACTGGATGACACTTTTATTCCCACCTGTCAGAACATCCATGTCAGCGCACGGCTGCGTGAATTTCTCCGGGAAGTGCAGGAAGCGGTTGGCGGTCGGGCTAATGACCTGGCTAACCGCATTGGCTCTCCGGCGCAAAGCGGTATTGCAGACGTAGCGGAATTTATGATGCTGCAACTGCTTAACCGTAACCAGACGCGGTTCACGCACCGCGCCCGCCGACCGCAGCTCCATCCGGAGGACTTTTATCTTGATCTTGCCGGGCTGCTGGGTGAACTCATGACATTTACCGAGCCGTCCCGCCTGCCCTGTCCGCTGGATGTCTACGATCACCGTAACCTGACGGACACCTTCAACACACTGTTGCCGGAAGTGAAACGGGCACTGCATACCGTACTGTCGCCAAGGGCGGTTAATCTGCCGCTGCATCTGCGCGATGGTATCTGGCAGGCTGACGTACATGATTCAACGCTGTTGGAGTCGGCCACCTTCGTGCTGGCAGTAGCGGCGAAAATGGAGACGCTTCAGCTCCAGCGCCAGTTTATCCAGCAGTCAAAAATTTCCTCACCGGAAAAAATTCGCAATATGGTCAGCGTACAGATCCCCGGCATACCGCTGCATACGCTGATGGTGGCCCCACGCCAGCTCCCGTACCATGCCGGTTTCAGCTATTTCGAACTGGACAAAAGCGGGGCAGCCTGGGCGGATGTGGCGGCCACCGGTGCCGTCGCCCTGCATGTTTCCGGTGCGTTCCCGGATCTGAATATGCAACTGTGGGCCATAAGAGGATAAGGCGATGGATGAGTTATCACTGCCCCCCTTACCCGGATACGAAAGAGAAGGCCAGCGCCAGTATCAGCTTACGCTGCGCGGCAACAGCCTGAATCCGATGATCGACGCCGCCACCCCGCTGCTGGGGATGGTGATGCGTGTTTCAGGCATGAACAGTCACGCCATGCCAGAACATCTGTTTACCCAGGTGGTAACGGATGTGCAGGCGGTGGAGCAACTACTCCAGGAGCAGGGCTATGAGCCAGGCGTGATTATCTCGTTTCGTTACATCCTGTGTACCTTTATTGACGAAGCGGCGCTGGGTAATGGCTGGTCGAACAAGAACGAGTGGATCAAGCAGTCGCTGCTGGTGCATTTCCATAACGAAGCCTGGGGCGGTGAAAAGGTCTTTATTCTGCTGGAGCGCCTGATGCGCGAACCCAAACGCTACCAGGATCTGCTGGAGTTTTTGTATATCTGTTTTTCACTGGGCTTTCGCGGGCGTTATAAAGTCGCGGCTCAGGATCAGGGGGAGTTTGAACAGATATACCGCCGCCTGTACCACGTCCTGCATAAACTGCGTGGTGACGCGCCTTTTCCGCTGCTGCACCAGGATAAAAAAACCCAGGGTGGACGCTATCAGCTCATCAAACGACTGACCATCCGGCATGTGCTGTGTGGCGGCATCGTCGTGCTGGCGCTGTTTTATCTGTTTTATCTGCTGCGTCTGGACAGCCAGACGCAGGACATTCTTCACCAGTTAAACCGGCTGCTCGCCAGGTAAGGACACATATGATCCAGATTGATTTGGCCACACTGGTAAAACGGCTTAACCCCTTTGCGAAACATGCCCTGGAAGCCGCTGCCTCGGAGTGTATGAGCCAGCAGGCAGCGGAAATCACCGTCAGCCACGTACTGATCCAGATGCTGGCTATCCCACGCAGCGACTTGAGGGTGATTACTGAACGCGCCGGGATCGGCACCGATGATTTACGCCAGGCGTTGACGGTGGAAAATTACGCCACCACCCGTTCAGTGGACAGCTATCCGTCGTTCTCCCCCATGCTGGTTGAATGGCTGAAAGAGGCCTGGCTGCTGGCGTCTGCTGAAATGCAGCTCACCGAACTGCGCGGTGGCGTGCTGCTGCTCGCCCTGCTCCATTCGCCGCTGCGCTACGTACTGCCTGCCGCCGTCCGGCTACTCACCGCCATTAACCGTGACCAGCTCCAGCAGGATTTTGCCGGGTGGACGAAGGAGTCTGCTGAATCCGTGGTGCTCACTGATGGACAGCCAGGCCAGCACGCCGCAATAGCTGGCGATGAAAGCCTGCTCGGCCGCTACGCCAAAAACATGACCGCAGACGCCCGCAGCGGCAAGCTCGATCCGGTCCTGTGCCGCGATAATGAAATCGACCTGATGATCGATATTCTTTGCCGCCGCCGCAAAAACAACCCGGTGGTGGTCGGTGAGGCGGGCGTGGGCAAAAGCGCGCTGATCGAAGGGCTGGCGCTGCGCATCGTGGATGGCCGGGTGCCGGACAAGCTGCGCGATACCGATATTATGACGCTCGATCTTGGCGCATTGCAGGCAGGCGCGTCCGTTAAAGGTGAATTTGAGAAGCGTTTTAAAGGATTAATGACGGAAGTGATTTCATCTCCTACGCCGGTGATCCTGTTTATCGACGAGGCCCACACGCTGATTGGCGCGGGTAATCAGCAGGGCGGGCTGGATATCTCTAACCTGCTCAAACCTCTGCTTGCGCGTGGCGAGCTGAAAACCATCGCCGCCACCACCTGGAGCGAGTACAAAAAATATTTCGAGAAAGACGCCGCCCTGTCGCGCCGCTTCCAGTTGGTGAAAGTCAGTGAACCCACGGCAGCAGAAGCGACCATTATTCTGCGCGGCCTGTCGGCGGTGTATGAACAGTCTCACGGCGTATTGATTGATGATGAAGCCTTACAGGCAGCGGCGACGTTAAGTGAGCGTTACCTCTCTGGTCGTCAGTTGCCGGATAAAGCCATTGATGTGCTGGATACCGCCTGCGCCCGCGTGGCGATTAACCTCTCGTCGCCGCCGAAGCAAATTTCGGCGCTGACCACCCTGCGTCACCAGTGTGAAGCGGAAATGCGCCAGCTTGAGCGCGAGATCCGCATCGGCCTGCGGTCGGATACCTCACGGCTGACTGAGGTGATTGTGCAGTATGACGAAACGCTGGCCGAACTGGATGAACTGGACGCGGCGTGGCACCAGCAGCAGGCGCTGGTACAGGAGATTATCGCGCTGCGTAAAGGGCTGCTGGAAGAAACCGACGCCAGCAGCAGTGAAGACATCACGCTACCGGACGCTGACGATAACGCCGCATCAACGGATGAACCCGAGGCAGAGCAGGCGAGCACGGAACCTGAAATCCCTCCTGCCGCCCGTCTCTCGCAGTTAACCGCCGAACTGGAGACGTTGCACCATACGCAACTGCTGGTTTCCCCGCACGTCGATAAAAAACAGATTGCCGCCGTGATTGCCGAATGGACCGGCGTGCCGCTTAACCGCCTGTCGCAGAACGAAATGTCGGTCATCACCGATTTGCCACAGTGGCTGGGCGACACCATCAAAGGTCAGGACCTGGCGATTAAGCATCTGCATAAACACCTGCTGACCGCCCGCGCCGACCTGCGCCGTCCGGGACGTCCGCTCGGCGCATTCCTGCTGGCTGGCCCCAGCGGCGTGGGTAAAACCGAAACCGTGCTGCAACTGGCTGAACTGCTCTATGGTGGTCGCCAGTACCTCACCACTATCAATATGTCGGAGTTCCAGGAGAAACACACCGTTTCGCGCCTGATTGGCTCCCCGCCGGGCTATGTCGGCTACGGTGAGGGGGGCGTGCTGACCGAGGCGAACCGTCAGAAACCTTACTCCGTGGTGCTGCTTGATGAAGTGGAAAAAGCGCATCCTGACGTGCTCAACCTGTTTTACCAGGCGTTTGATAAAGGTGAAATGGCCGATGGTGAAGGTCGCCTGATCGACTGCAAAAATATCGTTTTTTTCCTGACATCCAACCTCGGTTATCAGGTGATTGTCGAACATGCCGACAATCCGGAACTGATGCAGGAGGCGCTGTACCCGGTGCTGGCAGACTTCTTCAAACCCGCACTGCTGGCGCGTATGGAAGTGGTGCCCTATCTGCCGCTATCTAAAGAAACGCTCGCCGTGATTATCGCCGGGAAACTGGCGCGGCTGGACAACGTACTGCGTACCCGTTTTGGCGCGGAAGTGGTGATTGAACCTGCCGTGACCGATGAAATCATGCAGCGTGTCACCCGCGCCGAAAACGGCGCGCGAATGCTGGAATCGGTGATTGACGGCGAGATGTTGCCGCCGCTGTCGCTGCTGCTGTTGCAGAAAATGGCGGCGAACACGGCGATTGCCCGTATTGTGCTGGGCGTGGCGGACGGCGCGTTTATCGCTGATGTCGAAGATGCGCCGGAGGATAGCACTGATTCCGACACACAGTCGGAACCAGAAACAGAGGACAAAACCGTTCTATGAGCAGAATACAGACGCTCATGATCATAATGCTGCTGCCGGGATTATTCCCCCGCGCAGTACAGGCGGAAGCACCTGCAAAACAGGTGATTGCCGTATTGCCGGGGATTGTGGTGCCGGAAACCAACGCACAGACGACGCTCAGTGCCATGCTGGACTGTCGCCGGGAGCCTGCTGCACTGGAGCGTCTTGACTGCTATGACCATATTCTGGCACCAGAGCAACCCAGCTTTAATGGCGCGCTGGTAAAGGCCCGTTATGAAGGTGAAGCCTGGAAACGGGCTTTCGCCCAGGAGAAACAGCGCCCGGATAATTCCACCGCACTACTGATGACGCAGAGCGATGGCGAACGCCCAACAGTGGTTATTACTACACCTGCCATCGGCAACGTCCCGCCACGCCCGGTACTGATGTTCAGTTGTGTGGACAACATCACCCGGATGCAGGTGGCGCTGACCCATTCCATGACGCAGAACGACATCGCCGTGACGCTGACCACTGACCACGGACGCTTTCAGTCTCATTGGTTTATCCGTGAGAACGGTGTCCTGTTGGAATCCAGCCGCGGACTATCCGGTATTGACGAAATTAAGCAGCTCTTTGGCGCAAAAACCCTGACCATCAACACCGGTACGGACAGTGCCGCCGGAAAACTGACATTTAACATTGACGGGCTGGCGAAAACCATCGCACCGCTGCGTGACGCCTGCCACTGGGCGGGGGAATAAAAATGGCAATGGACTTACGTAACCCGGATACCTGGATTTCACACCTGCTGGAAAATCTGCCGGAAGATAAACATGCCTCCGCGATGAAAGACGATAATCCCGACTGGGAATATATCGATGGCGAAATGCTTAAACTTGGCTCACTGACGCACAGTCAGTTGGATATCCCGGAAATACAGCGCCGGGGATTAGTGCTTCTGGCGTCGGAAAGCAAAGATTTTCGCCTGCTGGCCCACCTATTACGTACGCTGCAACACGCCGGTAATCCGCTGCTGGCGTTACGTTTACTGACGTTATATGTGGAACATTACTGGACGCAGGCCGCACCGCAAAATGCAGCTCATAAACAGCGTTTCGCCGCCCAGGTACTGAAACGATTTGAATCCGGTGCAGAGAGCTTCGCAGAATCGGCAGATATCACGCAACGCGACAGCCTGCTGTCTGAGCTGGCAAAACTGGCGCAGCGCTGGCAGGAGCAAAATATCCCGGCACTGGCGCAGGCCGTCGATGATCTCTCGTCGCAGTATCGCCGGGCATTTCGCGGGGCAAAGCTTGCGCTGTCTGCCCCGTCACCCACGCCATCCGTCGGCGCACCTCCGGCCGCAGCCACACTACCCTCCCCGGTATCGCCATCGGTGTCCGCCCCCGCTATCCCGACCGTCGATATTGACAGTCATGATGATAAGGCCTGGCGCGACACACTGCTGAAAGTCTCCGCCATTCTCTGTGAGCGCCAGCCGGATTCGCCGCAGGGTTACCGCCTGCGTCGCCATGCGTTATGGCAGGCCATTACATCCGTACCCCAGGCAGAAAGCGACGGGCGAACGCCGCTGGCGGCGGTACCTGCTGATATGACCGCCGATTATCAGACCCGACTGAGCAATGCCGATCTGGCGCTCTGGCAACAGGTGGAAAAAAGCCTGCTTCTGGCCCCGTACTGGCTCGATGGGCATTACCTTTCGGCGCAAACCGCGCAACGCCTGGGTTACTCCAGTGCAGCAGAAGCCATCCGGGATGAAATGGCCCGTTTTCTCGTCCGCCTGCCGCAACTTGCCACCCTGCGGTTTAATGACCGCACGCCGTTTATGAGTGAGCAGACAAAACAGTGGCTGGCGACGTCTCCGGGCAGTCAGACAGCCCCGATTGTGCGGACCGACGAAGACACAGAGGCTGTCCACCAGTGTTTCAGCGAGAAGGGACTGGAAGCCGCACTGCAATACCTGGAAAAGCTGCCGGAAGGCGATCCGCGCGATCAGTTTCTCCGGCAGTATCTGGGCGCGCAACTGATGGAAGACGCCGGAATGGTGCAGCTTGCACAGCAGCAGTACCGGATGTTGTTTAAAGCAGGGCTGCGTATGACGCTGGCTGACTGGGAGCCGTCACTGCTGGAGCAACTGGAAAACAAATTCACGGCAGAAAAATAATAACGTAACAAGGAGTTACCGTGTTCAGATTACCAACCCCTCGACTGTTCAGCAGTCTGCGATCCGTCCTCCGACCGGCGATGCCCCGCGTTAAGGTTTCCGCCGCCTGGCTGCTGGCACTGGCGTGGATTGTGCTGCTGGTATGGATCTGGTGGAAAGGCCCGTCATGGTCATTATACGACGAGCAGTGGCTTAAACCTCTGACGAACCGCTGGCTGGCGACGGCAGCCTGGGCGCTCGCAGCGCTGGTATGGCTTACCGTCAGGGTAATGAAGCGCCTGCAACTGCTGGAAAAACAGCAAAAACAACAGCGTGAAGAGGAAAAAGATCCGCTGACTGTAGAACTGACTGCCCAGCAACGTTATCTCGACCACTGGCTGCTGCGTCTGCAACGCCATCTCGACAACCATCGCTACCTGTGGCAACTGCCGTGGTATATGGTTATTGGTCCATCCGGAAGTGGCAAAACGTCGCTGCTGCGCGAAGGTTTTCCATCCGACATTATTTACGCCCCGGAGGCCGTGCGGGGAATGGAATTGCGCCGGTATGTTATCCCACATGTGGGAAAACAGGCGGTCATTTTTGATGCAGACGGCCTCCTGTTTGAGCAACAGGAGGCGGATGTGCTGCACCGTCGCCTGTGGACAACTATGCTGGACTGGCTGGTACAAAAACGCGCCAGACAGCCGCTGAACGGCCTGATACTGACGCTGGATCTGCCCGATCTGCTGACTGCCGACAAACGCCGCCGGGAGCACCTGTTGCAAATTCTGCGCGGACGTTTGCAGGATATACGCCAGCACCTTCACTGCCAGTTACCGGTGTATGTGGTACTGACCCGGCTGGATTTACTATACGGTTTCGCTGCTCTGTTTCAGTCTCTGGACAGGAACGATCGCGATGCCATTCTTGGCGTTACTTTTACCCGTCATGCTCATGAAAATGACGACTGGCGCGCAGAGCTGAATGCATTCTGGCAGACCTGGAGCGAACAGCTCAATAACGCCCTGCCGGAGCGACTGCTAACCCCCGGCTCCCGCAGTTCCCTGTTCAGCTTTGTTCGTCAGATACAGGGCAGCCGTGAACCGCTGGTATCCCTGTTGAGCGGATTACTGGACGGGGAAAATATGGACGTCATGCTGCGAGGCGTGTACTTCACCTCCTCCCTGCAACGCGGCCAGATAGACGATATTTTTATGCAGTCTGCCGCCCGTCAGTTCCGCCTGGGCAATAGCCCGATGACGGCCTGGCCTTTGGTGGACACAGCCCCCTATTTTACCCGCAACCTGTTTCCACAGACTTTACTGGCAGAGCCTAACCTCGCCGGTGAAAGCCGCGTCTGGCTGATGCAGTCCCGCCGCCGGTTATCGGTGTTTTCCGTCACCGGGGGCATCGCCGCGCTGCTGCTGATTATGGGCTGGCATCACTATTACAATAACAACTGGCGTTCCGGCATCACCGTACTGGAGCAGGCCAAAGCCTTTATGTCGGTTCCGCCACCGCAGGGTATGGATGATTATGGCAACCTGCAACTGCCGTTACTCAACCCGGTGCGTGACGCCACGCTGGCCTACGGTGACTGGGGCGATCGCAGCCGCCTGGCCGATATGGGATTGTATCAGGGCAGGCGTGTCGGCCCGTATGTGGAGCAGACCTACCTGCAACTGCTGGAGCAGCGTTACCTGCCCGCCCTGTTTAATGGTCTGGTCAAAGAGATGAACGCCGCGCCGCCGGAGAGCGAGGAAAAACTTGCGGTACTGCGCGTCATCAGAATGCTGGAGGATAAAAGCGGACGCAGCAACGAGGTAGTGAAACAGTACATGGCAAAACGCTGGAGCGATAAGTTCCATGGCCAGCGAGATCTCCAGGCGCAGCTTAAGTCTCATCTGGACTATGCCCTGCAGCATACAGACTGGCACGCGGAACGTCAGGCAGGCAACGTCGACGCCACCAGCCGCTGGACGCCTTATGACGGCCCGGTGGTGGCGGCCCAGAAAGAACTCAGCAAGCTGCCCGTCTACCAGCGTGTTTACCAGAGTCTGAAAACGCGTGCCCTCGGCGTGCTGCCCGCCGATCTGAACCTGCGTGACCAGGTGGGCGCCACGTTTGATCAGGTGTTTACCTCCGGGGATGATAATAAACTTATTGTTCCGCAATTCCTCACCCGTTACGGCTTGCAAAGTTATTTTGTCAAACAGCGCGATGCGCTGGTCGAACTGACGGCGATGGATTCCTGGGTGCTGAACCTGACCCACAGTGTGAAATACAGCGAGGCAGACCGGGCGGAAATCCAGCGTCAGCTCACCGAACAGTATCTCAGCGACTACACCGCCACCTGGCGCGCCGGGATGGATAACCTTAACGTGCGCAATTACGAATCCATCGCTGAACTGACCGGCGCACTGGAGCAAATTATCAGCGGCGATCAGCCACTCCAGCGGGCGCTGACGGCACTGCGCGACAATACACAGCCCGCCGTACTCTCTGAAAAATTGGATGACAGAGCGCTTCAGGAAGCCATGGCAGAGTCGGAGTATCAGTTACTGACCCGCCTGGGGCATGAGTTCTCCCCGGAGAACAGCACTCTGGCTGTACAGAAAGACAAAGAAAACACTCTGCAGGCAGTTTATCAACAGTTGACGGAACTGCACCGTTATCTGCTGGCGATCCAGAACGCACCGGTACAGGGAAAATCAGCACTGAAGGCGGTGCAGCTACGGCTTGATCAAAACAGCAGCGATCCGATCTTCGCCACCCGACAGATGGCAAAAACCCTGCCTGCCCCGCTTAACCGCTGGGTGGGCAAGCTGGCGGAGCAAGCCTGGCATATGGTGATGGTGGAAGCAGTCCATTACATGGAGATTGACTGGCGTGACAACGTGGTGAAACCGTTTAACGAGCAGCTCGCCAACAACTATCCGTTTAACCCTCGTTCGTCACAGGATGCATCGCTGGATGCCTTTGAACGCTTCTTTAAACCGGATGGTTTACTGGACACGTTCTACCAACAGAATTTGCGTCTGTTTATAGAAAACGACCTGAGTCTGGAGGACGGGGATAACAACGTGATTATTCGCGAAGACGTCCAGGAGCAACTGAATGCCGCGCAGGAAATTCGCGATGCCTTCTTCAGCAGGCAAAACGGCCTTGGCGCTCAGTTTGCCGTGGAAACCGTATCGCTTTCCGGTAATAAACGGCGCAGCGTACTCAACCTTGACGGTCAGTTAGTGGACTACAGCCAGGGCCGCAATTATACCGCGCATCTGGTTTGGCCAAATAACATGCGTGAGGGTAATGAAAGCAAGCTGACGCTGATTGGCACCGGCGGCAAAACGCCGCGCAGCATCGGTTTCAGCGGACCGTGGGCACAGTTCAGGTTGTTTGGCGCAGGGCAACTCACCGGCGTACAGGATGGCACATTCAGCGTGCGCTTTAACGTGGACGGCGGCGCAATGGTGTACCGGGTGCATACGGACACGGTAGATAACCCGTTCACCGGCGGGCTATTCAGCCAGTTCCGGTTGCCGGATACCCTGTACTGAGGAGGCTGAAATGAGCCAAGGCATACTCACACAAATTATTGTTACCGGCAGCGATCCTCGCGGCCTGCCGGAATTCAGCGCCCTGCGGGAAGAGATCAATAAATCCTCTCACCCGTCGCAGCCGGAGCTGAACTGGAAACTGGTGGAATCACTGGCACTGGCGATCTTTAAAGCCAACGGCGTGGATCTGCACACGGCGACCTATTACACCCTGGCGCGCACGCGTACACACGGGCTGGCCGGATTTTGCGAAGGGGTGGAGCTACTGGCGACAATGATAAGCCACGACTGGGATAAATTCTGGCCGCAGGATGAATCAGCCCGTACCGGGATGCTTGACTGGCTCAATACCCGGACCGGTAATATCCTGCGCCAGCAACTGTCCTTTTCAGACACTAAACTGCCGTTGCTGTACCGGACTGAGCGCGCATTGCAGTTGATTTGCGACAAACTCCAGCAGGTAGAACTGAAACGCCAGCCGCACGTAGAAAACCTGCTTTATTTTGTGCAGAACACGCGTAAACGACTAGAACCACAGCCAAAAAGCAGCGTGGGTACTCCGTCACAGACCACCGTCAGAACGTTGATTTATGCCCCGGAGAGCACACAGCCCGTCACGGAGGAAAGCCTTCCTCCCCTGCCCGACCTGCCGGAAATGAAGGTGGAAGTCCACAACGGCACCACACCGGTCGCCAGCGCTACGCCAGGCCGGAATTCTAAAGGTTTTATGGCGGGTATTGCCTGCACGACGGCTGCTGCTGCCGCACTCTGGTGGTGGCAGGTGTACCCGATGCAACAACAACTTTCACAAGTCAGGGATACAGCACAGGGCGCGGCAACAGTCTGGCTGTCGTCGCCTGAACTGGACAGTTACGGGCAACGGCTGCAACAGCTTCCCGACACCTCGCCGCTGCAACTGCTGGAAACAGGTATGCAGATGATGCAAACCGCAGACAGTCGCTGGCCGGAGAGTTTGCAACAGCAGCAGGCAACAGCGCAGTGGAATGAAATCCTGAAAGCCCGTGCACAAAGCAGCCCACAAATGCGTGGCTGGCAGCAGGCTCGTCAGAATTTGCGCGACTTTGCCGACCTGATGATGCAACGGGAGACAGAGAAGCAGGGCTTTACCCTTTCCTACATTAAGACAGTCACCTGGCAGGCGGAACGACTGCTGAATCAGGAAACGCCGCTGGAATCCCTGCTGACACAGTACCAGGACGCCAGGACACAGGGACGGAATACAGAAGCGCTGGAAAAACAAGTTAATGAACAGATGAATGGCGTATTAAGCCGCTGGCTGCTGCTGAAAAGCAATGCAGTGCCAGAGTCGGCAACTAATGCAAAATCCGGAAAATAATAGTTAACGCGAGGAGAACAACATGGCAAATTTAATTTATTTAACACTGAACGGTGAAAAGCAAGGATTGATTTCAGCAGGTTGCTGTTCACTTGATTCTATCGGTAATAAAGCTCAGTTACTGCATCTTGATCATATTATGGTATATGAACTGACGCATGGGTTAAGTCGGGATCAAAATGTCAATCATCATTCAGTTACGATAAAAAAACCTGTCGATAAATCATCTCCTTTGCTGGGAAAAGCAATTAACGATAATGAAATATTGACCTGCACTTTTGATTTTTATCGAACAAATAGATTTGGTGTTAATGAAAAATATTACAAGCTGGAATTAAAAAACGCCCGAATTAGTGATATTAATTTCTCGGTTGCGCATGTAGTCATTGACAGCGAAGCACAACCCCAGGAAAGTATTTCTTTTATATATGAATCAATCAACTGGGAACACTGCATTGCCGGGACCAGTGCATACAGTTTATGGGATGAGAGGGTATTTTAGTAAAGATTTTACAAATGAATGGAGGGCTTCACATGGTAAAGCGCACGGCAGCGGTACACAAAGGCATCCCAACAACAGAAAATCCGAGAAAAAGACCCCAGGTAAATGCCCGGACAACAGGAAAAGATTCTGGACAACCGCCCAAAAAACTTAGTCCTCTTGAGGAGTGGAAATCCGGGCGAGAAAAAGCGATTGGCAATCCTGACTGGTATATTTATGATAATACAATCAGGAAACTTGTTTCTGAAATTAACCAGCATTTATCCATGTCGAAAAACATCGAAAAATATAAGCCACTGGACTGGAAATTGATTAAGGCAATGATATGGACTGAAACAGGTGCGACATCGACTGAATGGAAAACAAAACCTATGCAAATAGGAAAGATCGGGGATAACGGCATCCTCAAGGTGACGGTTCCTGCTCGCCCAAGAAAATACAAAATTATAACCCCGAAAAATTGGGACAAATACTTAAAAAACAAATCTGATATGATAAAAAACAATCCTGAATATAATATTCGCGCAGGTATTTTTCTTTTAATGATAAAGATGTCAGAAACGGAAAAAGATAAAACTGTTTATGACAATGAAAAAGAAGATATCTATGAAGTCGTTAAGGGAGATCTTGGCTATAGCTCTATCGCCAAGAAAATAGGTACAACACAGAATGTTCTTACCACACTGAATGGCGTTAAAGTCATTCATCCTGGAGATAAACTTAAATATAAGAAAGCGCATCTGGAACAGTATATACAAGGATGGAAATTGTTTACTCCTAAAAATATTCAAATCCAATACAATGGAGACCCAAAGCGAGCTACAGTCAGTAAACCTGGTGATATAAATTATGCAGATAAATTTAAATATGTTTATAGTCTCATTGTCTCTGATGAGAACAAAAAACAGATAATATACTTAAGAACTGCAAATGAAAACAAATAAATATTTATTCTCATTATTATTATTGTGTGATATTACCAATGCACATGATATAAAAGTATCTGATTGCTCATACGATCAGTTAATACAACAAGATAGAGTTTATTGGTGTCTTATGGATAAATATCAGAAGAGCGTTTTGGCGTTAAACATGAGGAAGACAGAGCAGAAAAAAGACTAAAGCAATATGATACTGAAGGAGCGAGAGGGCTTAATGAAGATGGCTCTATTGATTACGAACCTTATATTCATATAGCAAGAATAACATTCCCGGAACTGCATCGCTCATTTATTCTTTATCGCGAAAAACAATGTAAATACGCCTCACAAAGTGATGGAGCGCTTCCTGGCTATCGCCCCTCAATTTCGTCACTATATTGTAAAACCAATATGAATCTATCACAAATACAATGGATTAAAAACACCATCTAGGATGACGTCATGAATAACAAGTATTTATTCAAAATCATTTTAATGATATTATTTATCTTATACTCCAGTTTATTATTTGCGGTGGATAAAGTTATTATAGAAAAAATGCCACAAGATCTTCAGGATTTTTTTGAAAGTGCTGATGCTTGCGAGGTTTGGGTAAGTAACTTTGATCCACGTTTGGAAAAAACAACTTACAAAATTGTTGAAAGTGTTATTAAAGAAAATTGCTCAGATATTGAATACAAACTATCCACGATGAAAAACAAATACAAGAATAACAAAGATTATTCGGCAAGACTAACGGTCTATGATGACACCATCATAATATATGACGAATATAAAAAGACGTAGATAAAAAATAAAAGTAATGAGTAATTTTATGATTAGCATTTTAGCATTTACACAATAATTTAGAGAGAGAAGTAGTAACCAAACTCACATCATCTGGTTGTGTTTAAACCAGCAGGTTAATCCTGCAATTCGATAAGGGTTCGTTTTGTGGTGGCCTGTCCGGTGGTCTTGGCAAACTAAAAAAATAGCATTCTTATTGAAAACAGTTCATTAGCCCAAAGAACTACACCGAGTCCGGCACCACTATTTAAAGAACCCGCCCAAAAGGCGGGTTCTTGCTTTCGAGTATTTCGAAAATTATTCCCATCAAATAACCCCGTGATGGCAACATCACCATCACAGGGGTTGCGCGGTTATTCCTTCACCACAATCAGCGGTTCAATATCGCTCTCTTTTTTAATCACCAGCGACTCGTCACCGCGCAGGCAGGTACCGCCGTAGTTACCACCTACGGTAAAGGTACAAACCTGGATATATTTACCGGCAACTTTTGGCAGACACCAAAGCTGCTGATAAATGTTCTTCTGCTCGGCAAACTTACCGCTGGTTTTATCCAGTAGCTCTTCCTGATGACTCACCAGATCGATGTTGCTGCCACAACGTCCTGCAATAGGTTTCACCGCATAACCGGTTTGCGCCAGCTCTTCATTAACAGTGAAATCCGTATCAAGCAGATAACGGTGGTGCGGGAACAGTTGCCAGAGGATCGGCAGAATCGCTTTGTTGCCAGGGATAACCGTCCACAGAGGTTCGAAGACCAGCACTTCCGGGCGCAGCAGCACGTCGATTAAACGTACTTCCTGATTCGTATGCCCGGTACGAATTGGCACCGCGGCGTACTCCGTTTCGCTAACCTCACGCACCTGCTCAATCGCGGTTTCCCACGCCCAG
The DNA here is from genome assembly GCF_014596815.2 of Citrobacter sp. C13. Lineage (NCBI taxonomy): Bacteria > Pseudomonadati > Pseudomonadota > Gammaproteobacteria > Enterobacterales > Enterobacteriaceae > Citrobacter > Citrobacter sp. C13. Next base: position 730,265 of record NZ_CP115024.1, on the reverse strand, counting down.
GTCTTCCAGACGCAGTTCACCAGACGGCCGTCCCCGTCAATCAATTGACCGGCGTCATCCCAGCGCAGTTCATCCAGACCTCGCAGAATTTTGCTGTCAAACCCGGCCTGACGCAGCGCCTGCTGCATAAACTGCGCGTGATAGTTTTCTTCGATATCCTTATCCTGCATGATGTGGACAAACGGACGTGCGCGGCTGTGCTTCCAGGCCCCCGCCAGTTCGTTGATCAACCCTTCAGCCGGGTTGTGTCCCTGCCCTGTGTAGCCCCGTTCGGCCCATCTTTCGAGGATCAAACCGGCTTCGGTATGGCACGATGCGGAATCAGCGTTGTACTCATACACCTTCAGTCCGCGTTCATCCATACAGAAATCCATACGCCCCGTAATCATATGATGCCGACGACGCTGCCAGGAAAGGCGCAGGCGCGGCCAGAGGATTTTCGGAATATCAAACAGCGCCAGCAGGTTGTCGTCTTTCAGCACCTTGTCAGTCGCGTGCAGATACATCAGGTGCAGCTCGTTGGTGGCTTTAATCAGCTCCTGCTCGGCGCTCTCGGTAATGGTGAAGTACTGATGAGGGTCCTGATTAATCACATGCCCATTCGCCAGCACGTAGGCTTTTTGCAGCGGATCCTGTTCATCCAGCCATTTGCCGTCAAACTGCCCATTATCTTCCAGTCGCGCACCGCTGATTTTCAGCGAGTCATTGGCGATCTCCGGCTGCGGCAGGCTGTAACGGGTATCATCGGTCTGAATCATCCAACCAAGGATAGTGGTGTCGTCAAAGGTATCACACAGGGTATAACAACCGTTCTCAACCACCATCTCCAGTTCGCGGGTCCACTGCTGTCCGGGAGGCAACGGCGTATGGAGCACGTTCTGTTCGGCAATACGGATTTTGTTTTCCAGCAACTGGGTGACGACCGCCACATGCCCGGTATCTTTAAATTCGCCGCCTTTTTGCCAGATAAGCAGAGCGCCTGCTACCGGCGCGCGGGGCGAACCATTCGGAAATGCCTGTAACGGTAGGATGTTGTCATTCACTACTTCGCGCAGGAAGCGTAAGGAGAAGATCTCCCAGGCCATACCCACATCGGTGAAGACCATGCCATAGTTTAGGAAGAGAAAGCGGCGTGCGAACTCTACGCACTGCCATTTGTGGCCCATGTATTCATCGTCGATATAGCTGCGAAATGCCGCATCATCGTCGTAGTCCCGTGGGTCGAGGGAGCTGTAATCTGAAGAGTAGATTGCTACGCCACCTGGGGCGTAGCCCAATAATGTCCCGAATGGGGCATCCTGACTGGTCGTTCCTTTGCTCATGCACCTTACCTCAAAACAATACAGCCTGAGCAGGTTGGCGTGAATTTTTCGCTCTGGTTGCCTGCTCTGCGACACTAACCGGACAGAGGTCGACATCATCATACACCTCAACGCAGCGGCTGGCGCTCAGAGGCGAAAAATTCACAGCAGAAACTACGCTTTGGTCAGGGTGACCGGTACGCTTTTATACGCCGGAGTCAAACTTTGTGTATCTACTGCATCCAGCGAAAGCAGGACATTCGCTTCAGGCAGATAAGCGCCAATTGAGCCAGCCGCCATGTTGTAAATCACCACCGTTAAGCCGTACATGATGCGATCCGCGCAGGGCTGACCGTTGTCGTCCAGCGCCTGAACGTTAACCACATCACCCTGGCTCAGACCGCGACTCGTCGCTTCTTCGGCGCTTAAAAACACCACATCCCGACGACCGGTAATGCCACGATAGCGATCGTTCATACCATAAATCGTGGTGTTGTACTGATCGTGGCTACGCAACGTCGCCAGCACCAGCGCATCGGCAGGCTGATTTTCTCGCTCTACCGCCCGCTGATGGCTGACGATAAAGTTGGCTTTGCCATTCGCCGTTCGCCATTCACGGCGCGAAGCAGGCGTATCCATACGAAATCCGCCCGGCTCGGCAATACGTGCGTTGTAATCGTGGAACGCCGGGATCACGGCTTCAATGGCGTCACGGATCAACGCGTAGTCCCCGGTAAATGCTTCCCAGTTGATCGGTGAACGCGGTAGCGTGGCACGCGCCATGCCCGCCACAATCGCGGGCTCCGATTTTAGCCAGCGGGAAGCCGGCTTCAGCGCGCCGCAGGAAGCGTGAACCATCGACATAGAATCTTCGACGGTCACCGACTGGATCCCCGTCGCCTGCATGTCGCGCTCCGTTCGGCCTAATGCAGGTAGCAGGTAGTTATGCTTTGCCAGCAGCAGATGAGATCTGTTCAGTTTGGTCGCCACATGGACCTGCAGATCCAGATTTTTCATCGCCGCAAAGGTACGCTGCGGCTGGGGCATCGCTACCGCCAGATTGCCGCCCATGCAGATGAGCGCTTTTGCATCTCCCCGCTCGATGGCCCGAATACTCTCCACGCTGGAGCGGCCATGTTTGCGCGGAACACGGATAGAAAAATGCTTCTCAAGGCGTTGCAGGAAGTCTTCGGACGCCGCTTCGTTGATCCCTACAGAACGATCGCCCTGCACGTTAGAATGACCACGCAACGGGCAGATCCCCGCCCCCGGCTTACCCATATTGCCTTTCAGCAGCAACAGATTTACCAGTTGCTGGACGTTCTCAGTGCCGTTTTTATGCTGGGTGATACCCAGACCATAACAAACAATCGTGGCGCTGGATTTACTGTAGCTGTGCGCCAGGTCTTCCATCTGACTACGCGTCAGGCCCGAATCCTGTTCCAGCTCCGCCCAGCTATGCTGACGTAAGTCGTCATACAGCGCTGCATATCCCGCGGTATGTTGGTCGATAAACGCATGATCGAGCGTCGGCTGCTGATCCAGTAGGATCCGCGCTTCGTCCATTTCGATCAGCGCCTTCATTATGCCTTTGAGCAACGAGGCGTCACCGCCCATTTTTACCTGGTAGTAGTCGTTGCTCAGCTCCGTCGCCTGACCGGTGAACATCTCTTTCGCGCTTTGCGGGAAGCTAAAGCGCTCAAGCCCCCTTTCGTTCAGCGGGTTAATGGAGATAATTTTGGCTCCGCGTTTGGCAACGTCGCGCAAGGTGGTCAGCATGCGTGGATGGTTAGTACCAGGGTTATGCCCGATACAAATCACCAGATCGCAGTGGTCGAAATCATCAAGTTCAACGGTCCCTTTCCCAAGACCAATGGCCGGCGTTAGCCCTGCGCTGGTCGGTCCGTGGCACATGTTTGAGCAATCAGGAAAGTTGCTACTACCATATTCGCGGGCAAACAGCTGATACAGGAACGCCGCCTCATTTGACGTTCTGCCGGAGGTGTAAAACTCAACCTGTTGTGCTGAGTCATAGCTGTGCAGACGCTCGCCGATCTCCCGAAAGGCGATATCCCAATCCACCGCCTGCCAGGTGTCTGACACTGCATCGTATTTCATTGGATGCGTCAAACGACCAATGTTTTCCAGTTCATAATCGCTGTAGTGCCAGAGTGTGGAAACCGGGTGACGGCTGAAAAATTCCGGTGACGCTTTCTTACTGGTTGTCTCCCAGGAAACCGCCTTAACGCCATTTTCGCACAGCTCCATTGGCGCACGATGCCCGGGGTCCGGCCACGCACACCCCGGACAATCGAACCCTTTCACCTGGTTCATTTTGAACATCGCGATAATGTCGCGCGCGACAGCCTTTTGCGAAAACACCGAAGCAGTGACGGCTTTTACCGCACCCCACCCACCCGCAGGGCCCTGATAACCGCTTACTCCTGGAACACCATTTTTCATTATTACTGCTTATTCACCGCCAATTTTTGATGGTGAATACGGTAGCAATTTCCGTCCAACATTGATTTCCTCTTCATGGAGTACGGGCCAGGTACAATGAACGGGTTAGATTTATCTTCCCCTTTCAGCACAAAGCGACATAAAGTCCCAATCTGTTAAATTGAGTTCTACCTAACTGCTACACTGCATCAACACAACCACTCAGAAGGCAGGTCAATATGTCAGACAATACCTATCAGCCCGCGAAAGTCTGGACGTGGGAAAAGTCGAACGGCGGCGCATTCGCCAATATCAACCGCCCGATTTCCGGCGCCACCCACGAGAAGACGCTGCCGGTTGGCAAGCATCCGCTACAGCTCTATTCGCTGGGTACGCCAAATGGGCAGAAAGTGACGATTATGCTGGAGGAGTTACTGGCACAGGGCGTGAAGGGTGCGGAATACGATGCCTGGATTATCCGCATCGGCGATGGCGATCAGTTTTCCAGCGGCTTTGTTGAGGTGAATCCGAACTCGAAGATCCCGGCGCTGCGTGACCATTCGCAAAACCCACCGGTTCGCGTATTCGAATCTGGCGCAATACTGCTCTATCTGGCGGAAAAATACGGTTATTTCCTGCCGCAGGATTTGGCAAAACGTACCGAAACGCTGAACTGGTTGTTCTGGTTACAGGGTGCGGCGCCGTTCCTCGGCGGTGGTTTTGGTCACTTCTATAACTATGCGCCGGTAAAAATTGAGTACGCGATCAACCGCTTCACCATGGAAGCCAAACGCTTACTCGACGTACTGGATAAGCAGTTAGCACAGCATCAGTTTGTGGCAGGAGATGAATACACCATTGCCGATATGGCGGTCTGGCCATGGTTTGGCAATGTGGTGCTGGGTAACGTGTACGACGCGGCAGAGTTCCTCGATGCAGGAAGTTACAAGCACGTGCAGCGCTGGGCAAAAGAGGTTGCCGCGCGTCCGGCAGTTAAGCGAGGTCGTATTGTAAACCGCACTAACGGGCCGCTGAACGAGCAGCTTCATGAACGTCATGACGCCAGCGACTTCGACACCAATACCGAAGATAAGCGCCAGGGCTAACGCAAGATGCCGGATGGCGGCATAAATGCCTTATCCGGCCTACATCGAAGGCGTAGGCCTGATAAGCGCAACGCCATCAGGCACTAACCGGTTGTCACGCGCTGGTGACGTCGTACTCCATGCGGCGAAGTGCGTCTAACGTGGCTTTAGCTTCATCTTCATCAATGATGCTCATGGCGAACCCTACGTGCACCAGCACCCATTGCCCGACCAGCTCAGCGGTATCACCTTCACAAATCAGGGCAATATTGACATCACGTTTGATGCCGCACACTTCAACCTGCGCAAGCTGGTGAATATCTTCACCAACGGCCAGAACCTGACCAGGGACTCCAATACACATATCTGACTCCGCCCCATAGCAACCTATGGGTTATTCGACTTCAATACTTTTCACTTTCAGTGAATCGCCTGCATCAACCCGCAGACGATCGCCCTGACATAGTGGACACTGCGCATCATGTTGGGTGATTTCCACAACCTGACTGCAATCCCAGCACCATGCCTGGGCTGGTTTGTAGTCAATATGCAGTTCACACCCTTGTGCCAGCGTGCCCTGACAGACGATGTCGAAACTGAAACGGACAGCGCTCTCTTCAACGCAGGAGAGCGCCCCGATTTCCAGCCAAACGCCGGTTACACGTTTGACACCGTGCTGCTCTGCCTGCTGTTGAACAATCTCAACCGCGCTCTGACAAAGGGACAGCTCATGCATTTTCGCAGTTCCGACGGCCCAGCAGCAGCGCGCGGCGATTTAACTGCGGCGCATTCGGATCGCTCACCGGCAGCGATAACAACATTCGCGCGCAATCGTCAGTCAGACGCACACCCTCTTGCGCCGACATATTGTGCGAAAGCGGCGACATCAGTGAACAGGAAAGGTATTGCGATACGCCATCCAGTTCACCAACGGTAAAGGCCATCTCGCCATACGGAAGACGCAGCCCGATTTTTTCGCTGACTTTACGCACCGGCCAGATCTGGTCCGGTCCGGGGAAAATCAGTGCGCTGAGCATCCAGGGTGTGATAACACACCCCGTCCACTGTCCTTCAAAAAGAGTAAAATCAGAGACATATACCGGCATATTCGGATGCAAGAAAGAGAGATCGTGCATCGAACGCTGGGCAACCTCTTCAAACGCTGCCTGAATCTGCATCTTCGGGGCCGTCTGAAAACCGACAAACTCCTCAGACATGAGCCGCCTCCCGAGGGATCGCTTCAACACCTGATTCGCGAAGCGCGGCAAGAACCTGCTCAAGCGCAGGTTCAATCATCGCTTCAACCGTTGGCGTTAGCCCGATATGCGGTTCCAGTGATTCCGGAATCACACCGACTAAGGTCAGCTTTTTCGGAAACTCGCCGGTAAAACGCAGGGCCGACAATACGTCGGCCAGGCCAAGCTGGTGCGGTGAGATTTTGTTGGTAAACAGCGCCGGGATCTCTTCATCCCGCAGGACCATCATCGTTCCTGGCGTGTTTTTCTTCGACACGATGGCGTCAGCAATGATCAGATGATCCCTGTTCGCCATATCGCCGAGAAGCTCCATCCCAGCCGTACCACCGTCCAGAACATCAACAAAGTCTGGCAGGATGTACCGTTGCTCTAATGCCTCAACGATACGTACCCCGATGGCTTCGTCGGTCAGCAAAATATTGCCGACCCCTAAGACTAATATCCGCATTACAGAACCTTAACTGAGACCACTTCGTTCCCGTCAACGTCCACCACATGCACCGCACATGACATACAAGGGTCGAAGGAGTGAATGGTACGAACCACTTCCAGCGGTTTGTTTGGATCGGCAATCGGCGTACCTACCAGCGAGCGCTCATACGGTCCCACTTCATCATTAAAGTTACGTGGGCCAGAGTTCCAGGTTGACGGTACAACCGCCTGGTAGTTGCTGATAATGCCGTCTTTAATCACCATCCAGTGAGACAGCATACCGCGTGGCGCTTCGAGGAAACCAACACCTTTGAATTCGCCCGTTGCCGGAATATCCGGTTTCACGAAGGTGGTGTGGTCGCCCTTACCGATGTTCACAATCAGCGCGTTGTACTGATCCTGCAGAACGTTCTGCAGTTCACAACAGTGAACGGTACGGCCAATAATTCGGCCCAGCGTAGAGTGCAACTGCGACACTTCGATAGTTTTACCGGTCAGCTTGGTGTAAATCGCGATGATTTCATTCAGCTTGGCATGAGTAGACTCGCGTTTGGCCGCCAGTTTACACAGCATGTTGGCCAGCGGACCCACTTCAACCGTTTTACCGTAGAAAGTCGGCGCTTTAACCCAGGAGTATTTGCCGTCGTCTGACCAACCGGTGTAATCAGGAACCGTTGTGCCTTCCCACGGGGCCTGCGGCGCTTCGTCTTTGTACCACGCGTGCTTCGCACTCTCCTGAATCCCTTTGATCAGGTACTCATCTGAGTGAGAGGTGATCGGACGATAGGTCGAAAGATCGGCATCGGTGATATAACCGCCCGGGAACAGGAAGCTGCCGTTTTTACCGTCTGTCGGGAATTCCGGCGCACTCAGGTAGTTAACCGCACCCTGACCACGTTCCAGCCACTCAGGATAGAACGCAGCAATAACCGCGGTATCAACCTTGTACACCTGCTCAACGAAGTCGCTCAGCTTATCGATGAAGGACTTGATGTACATCAGGCGTTCAAGGTTCAGCACACCGAGGCCGTCAAGGTTAATTGGGTTAGCAACCCCACCTACCGCCAGGTTCTGGATGTGCGGCGTTTTACCGCCTAACAGTGCCACAACGCGGTTGGCATCACGCTGGCATTCCAGCGCTTGCAGGTAGTGTGCGACCGCAATCAGGTTCACTTCCGGCGGCAGCTGCATTGCCGGGTGACCCCAGCAACCGTTAGCAAAAATGCCTAACTGACCGCTGGCAACAAGATCTTTGATCTTGTTCTGAACCTTGGTGAACTCTTCTGCGCTGTTCAGGTGCCAGGAGGACACGCCGTTCAGCATGGCAGACGCTTTCGCTGGGTCGGCTTTCAGTGCAGAAGTGATATCCACCCAGTCCAGCGCAGACAACTGATAGAAGTGAACAATGTGGTCATGCGTGGTGTGCGCGGCCAGAATGATGTTACGGATATACTGTGCGTTCACCGGAACATCAATATTCAGCGCACTTTCTGCTGCACGAACGGAAGAGATAGCGTGAGTGGTCGTACAAACGCCACAGATACGCTGCACAATCATCCAGGCATCGCGCGGATCGCGGTTTTTCACGATCTCTTCCATGCCGCGCCACATGGTACCGGAAGCCCATGCTTTAGATACCACGCCATTTTCGATTTCGCAGTCGATGCGTAAATGACCCTCAATACGGGTTACCGGATCAATAGTAATTCTCTGGCTCATGCTTTGCTCGCCTCATGACGATTTTGATCGTTTTGTTTTAAAGGAGGAAGTATCGGCAGTAGACGAATGAGTACGATGTATGCACAAATCTCAATAGCCACAAAACCAATAGAAATCAACAGCTCTTCCCAGGTCGGGAAGTAGTGGTAGCCACCACCAGGATTGAACGCCACCAGCGAATAGGACAGACGCCATGTTGCACAACCCAGCAACGCGCTCAGCGCAGACAGATACAGCATGCGCGAGTCATTACGCAGCTTAGTGACGCGCAGCACCACCAGCGGGAAGACCATCAGCACGACTTCAAGCCAGAACATCAGGGAGTACAGATCGCCTGAGAACGCATAGGACAGCTTGTCGCGATAGATCAGTTCGCCAAAGCGCAGGACGACGAAAATCGCCAGCAGCACGCTGATGGTATTCGTCAGCTTGATGAACAAACTTTTCTCGTCCGGACCGTTACCTTTCAGACCGGCTTGTACCAACGAGCCTTCAAAGATGACGATCGAGAAGCCCATAATAAAGGCGGTTAATACCGAGAAAAGCGGCAGCATTTCATAAGCTTGCCATAGCGGATGCACCTTATAACCCGCAGAAATCATCAATGAACCCATTGAAGACTGGTGCATGGTTGGCAGCAGCGCGCCGAGGGCAATAATAAAGAACATCACTTTATTCAAACGTTTGAGGGAAACTTTCCACCCCAGACGTTCAAACAGAGCCGGAGCAAATTCCAGCGCCATGATGCCGATATAGATGGTCATACAGACCGCCGTTTCGAACAGTACCGAGTTCACGTTGAAGTGGCCCGGAATGTAGAAATACGGCAGGTTCCAGTAACGACCGACGTCAATGGTGATCGACAGACCACCCAAGGAGTAGCCAAACAGGCTCGCAAGCAGCGCCGGACGAACTAACGGATGGTATTGTCCTCTGTTGAAAACGTACACCGCCCACGCCAGCGCCCAACCGCCGCACGCGAAGCCAGTACCAATCAACAGGTCAAACGCGATCCATACACCCCATGGGAAACCGCCATTCAGATCGGAGACTGAGCCCAGCCCGAAGACCAGACGTTTCACGATCAGGAGCATACACAGGACGATAAGCGGCCCAAAAATAATGACCGGTTTGCTGATTATTTTTCCGCCCAGCGGTTTAGGATCATGACTCATGATCGTCTCCTCCATCGTGATGGTCGTTTTTCATATTACGACGAACCAGCACGGTTAAGCCCGCCAGCGCAGCCAGGGGTAATATCATGCCCTTGTACAGGGAATGTTGAACATGTTCGGAACGCGCACCAGTTGAAAGATCATCCAGCTTCGGCAGATCCAAATCCTCGTAAGGAACACCCGTCAGTACCATAACCTGTGTACCACCACCTTCTTTCTCACCGTACAGGTGTGGGTAGTACTTCGGTACCGTATGCAGATAGGTATCGCCTGCTTTCACCGTCTGACGCGGATAGTGGTATTCGCTGCCAGGCTTCAGCGCGAGACGTTTTTTCGCCTCAGCCATCAGCTCTTCACGCGTACCAAAAATCACCGCACCGGCAGGGCACACTTCAACACAACCCGGTAAACCACCTTTGTCCAGACGCTCAACGCCTTTCTGGTTACACAGTTCACATTTGTGAAGCGCACCAAACGGGTTGTTGTAGTCGTACTTAGGCACGTTGTACGGGCAGGCGACCATGCAGTAACGACAGCCCGTGCAGACATCTTTGTCATAATGGACGATGCCGGTTTTCGGATCTTTCTTCAGCGCGGAGACCGGGCAAACGGAAACGCAGTTCGGATCAACACAGTGCATGCACTGTTTCTTGATGTATGCGTAGCCATTTTCTTCCTGGTCTTTGTTAACGCCTGTTCCGCTACGCCACACCTGAATGATGTTATTGGTATACGGCGACAGTTTGTCGTTGTTCGACCAGGTTTGCTCGCCTTCCGGGTTACGCGCCGGGAAGTTGATATCCTGACACTTGGTGACACAGGCCTGGCAGCCTACGCACAGCGTCGAGTCATAGAGCATCCCAAGAGAACCTGGGATCGGCGGACGGTTTTCTGCAGCCGCATGGCCGATGGACGGCGCTGCGCCCAACAGCAATGCCCCGCTGGAGGCTGCTTTTATAAAGTTACGTCTGTTCACGGTTATTCTCCCCGTGAGTCAGCGTTATCTTTCTTCTGCTGACGCCCCAGTTCACGAACCGCCATCACGCTGACACCGGCAACCAGTCCTACTACGCCACCCAGCAGTCCAATCGCTCCGGCAGAAACATTGCCGCCTTCTTTCATGTTGACGTCAGGTTTCTCGGAACGCGGCGTTTGGTTTTCCACATGAGCAAGCTGGTGAATACCTTTATGGAAGCCGACGCCTTCTTCGTTACAGCCGTAGCAAGGGTGACCGATAGCCACCGGCCACACGCCACCCACATCGCAGAATTGCAGCGTTGAGCAGTTGCCGTAGGTTTCTGGCCCTTTACAGCCCAGATGGTAGAGGCACCAACCTTCACGGTGGCCTTCATCACCAAACTCTTTAGCAAAACGACCAGCATCGAAGTGCGGGCGACGTTCGCAGTGTTCGTGAATCAAACGGCCATAGGCGAATGTCGGACGGTTTTTGGTATCCAGCTTCGGCGGCTTACCATAAGTGATGATATGCGCGACCGTTGCGAGGAAGTTATGCGGGTTCGGCGGACAGCCGGGGATGTTGATGATGGTTTTACCTGGCAGAACTTCTTGCAGGCCGACGGCACCCGTTGGGTTAACGCCAGCGGCAGCAACACCACCCCACGCGGCGCAAGAGCCGATGGCAATGATAGCGGCTGCGCCTTCTGCGGCCCGACGGATGTGATCCACGATCGGCTCACCGGCAACCATGCAGTAAATACCATTATCTTTCAGTGGGATAGAGCCATCCACTACCAGAACATATTGCCCTTTGTACTTCTCCAGAGCGTTATGTTTGTTCTCTTCAACCTGATGGCCGAAGGCGGCAGAGAGCACCTCATGGTATTCCAGAGAGATTGTCTCCAGAACGAGGTTTTCCACTGTAGGGTGTGTCGCGCGAAGCAGCGATTCAGTACAACCCGTACACTCCTGAGCACCAATCCAGATAACCGGTGGGCGCTGAGGACGAGAAACTGATTCGGCCATTTCTGCGGCGGCTTTGCTACTGAGCCCCATGGTAGCGGCCAGTGCTGCACAAAGCTTCATGAAATCACGGCGATTAATGCCGCTCGAATTGATGAGAGAGTTATCTCCAGTCATTTTATAGTTATTCCGTTGCGAAGACCTGGCTTTTTATTTTGCACCATTCGCATGTTGCATATTGCGATCGGCGCGCCATTACCACACTTTTTATATGGTTATGTGCATTATAATACTTCGGCGGAGCAACAAAACGAAGGTGTAGGTCAATAGTGTAATTAATTAAAGCAAGATAATACCCCTTTCGGATCAAGCTTCGAGTCGATAGCCGGCCATGAAAAAGCGAATTGTTGTACTGGACTGGTTCTCTTTAAAGAAATCCATCACCATCTCTTTATCCAGCCCATAGCGGCGCGTCAGGATCCCCGCTTCCCACGCGCTGAGTTGTCGATCGCCCGTTTTTTCAAACATTCGATGCGAAAATCCCAGCACAAAACCACGCTTATAATCCGCACAAAAATTCGCCACTGAGCGTGCACTGTCCGCACTTGAGGCGTTTAATCCGGCCATCAGGCCTTTACCAAAATGGTTGTCCATGCATAACCTCCAATCGCTATATAATAAATTATATAGCGATTTTTTAAGCAAAAACCAGAGGTATCACGAACTTTTTATGCCAGCTTAAAAGGACACCCATTCATCCGTTTTAGCTGCCGCAGACGTTTTGCTGTCTGCTGAAGGGGAAGCGGTATTGGCGACGGCGTACTGCACATCATTCGCTGAGAGGCGGAACTGTTGCACCGAACGTTGCAGCTCTTCCGTTTGTCGTTCCAGCGCCACGGCCGCGGCGGAGACTTGCTCTACCAATGCGGCGTTCTGTTGCGTTACGCTGTCCATCTGCGTGATCGCCACGCTCACCTGCGAGATACCCTTATTCTGTTCTTCCGAGGCAGAGGCAATTTGCTTCATGATGACAGTCACTTCGGTGGCGCCGCGCAGAATCGCCTCCATGGTTAATCCTGTTTCTTTAACCAAACGAGCCCCCTGATCGACGCGACGCGAAGATTCGCCAATCAGCGTCTCAATCTCTTTCGCCGCCCCGGCGCTGCGACTGGCAAGGTTGCGTACTTCACCGGCAACGACGGCAAAACCGCGCCCCTGCTCGCCTGCCCTGGCTGCTTCAACCGCCGCGTTCAGCGCCAGAATGTTGGTCTGGAAAGCAATGCTATTAATAACTGACGTGATTTCCGCGATCTGTTTAGAACTGGCGGCAATGCCGTCCATCGTCTCAACCACTTCCGAAACCAGCGTGCTCCCTTTGCCTGCCGTTTCTGTGGCCGTATCGGCAAGCTGGCTGGCTTCACGCGCATTTTCTGCGTTCAGTTTTACCGTTGCGGTCAGCTGCTCCATGCTGGCAGCGGTCTCTTCCAGTGCCGCAGCCTGTTCTTCAGTACGTGAGGAGAGATCGTTATTCCCGGTCGAAATTTCCGTCGCCCCTCGCCAGATATTGTCACTACCTGAACGGATGGTACTGACGGCTTCACGCAGGCTATCCTGCATCGCGCACAATAACGGCACCAGTTGACCCACACAGTTACGACCAAAATCTTCGATGGGATGGCTGAGATCGCCCTGCGCAATCTGCTGGAACTGTTGGCGAATACGTCCCAGCGGTTTCACCATCATGGAAACAAGGTAGCGGTCGGTAAAGAAAAGGAGGGCAATCCCAAGGATAACGGCGGTGATAATTAGCGTCCGGATGATAGAGGTTTTGCCATCGACCATCACGCGGGTGGTATCGAGTCGCTCGCCTGCCGTGGCGTTAAAACGCTCGGCACTGGCGCCAAATTCACGGCTCAACGCGGGTGTAATAGTGCTGGCATGCTCCGCAAAGGCCGTAAGCGTACCCTGCTGCGCCAGCTGCATTTGCGGGATCACGCCGTTGTCCAGCAGCGCCTGCCACTTCGTCAGTACTGCGTTAGCGACGTCAGGGTCCATAGGGCCCGGAGATAATGTTTTCATCTCCTGGAGTTTTTTGCTCATATTCTCAAGGGACTGTTGCGCCGGCGCAAAATCAGGCGTTCCGCCGCTCAGTTTGACATCCATGGCGCGACTTAAGCGCGTTACGAAGCGAAAGTACTGATCGTTGCCCTGACTGAGAACCGTCATCTGATGGACAAGATGACGGTCAATATCATTGCCTTCAGATATTTTTGATAACGAATGAAGACTGAATAAACCCACGCCTGACCAGAGCAGGCAAAAAAGTCCCAGTATTGCCAACATGACAATACGAATAGTGAAGTTTTTCAGCAAACGCATAATAATTTCCTTGCCGTTGATGAGGAATTCGCCATCAGGCGATACTTATCCTTGTTATCGGCAGGCAACAGAGAAGATATAATGCGTTCTTTATTTTTTTACTTTCTTAAGTACATCCACTATCTCTCCACACTATATCAATATGAATGCTAATGAAATTCGGTAGCATTATTATTCAGGTAATTAGTTATAAGCATTAAATAATCTATTGTTTTCTATCGCAAATATTTGTTAAACCACGCAAGGGTACGTTCCCAGGCTAAATCAGCGGCAGCTTTATCATAACGGGGGGTCGAATCGTTGTGAAAGCCATGATTAACGCCGGGATAGATATAGGCTTCATAGACTTTCTTATTGGCCTTAAGCGCCGCTTCATAGGCAGGCCATCCCTCATTAATACGTGTGTCTAATTGCGCATAGTGCAGTAATAAAGGCGCGTTTATTTTAGGGACATCTGACGCAGGAACCTGACGCCCATAAAAAGGCACCGCGCAGGCCAGTTCCGGGAATGCCACTGCGGCGGCATTCGATACGCCACCACCGTAGCAAAATCCGGTGATACCTACCTTTCCCGTGGTCCCCGAATAATGTTGCATAAATTCAATGGCGGCAAAAAAGTCGTTCATTAACTTTACGGGGTCAACCTGCTGCTGCAATTCCCGACCTTTATCATCATTGCCTGGATATCCCCCTACCGAACTTAATCCATCAGGCGCGAGTGCCATAAAGCCCGCCTTCGCCACCCGTCGCGCCACATCTTCAATATACGGATTCAGCCCACGATTTTCATGTACTACCACCACCGCCGGAACATTCCCTTTCACCTTCGCTGGTTTAACCAAATACCCTCGTACCTCACCATGCCCTTCAGGCGAGGGATAGGTAATATATTCTGCCAGAATATCGGGATCGGTAAATTCTACCTGCGTTGCGAGGGCATAGTTGGGTTTCAATAAATTGAATAAGGCCAACGCCGTCATGCCACCCACTGCATATTTCGCTGCCAGATTGAGAAACTCGCGTTTCGTTATTTTGCCATGCGCGTAATAGTCATAGTAGTCGAGCAGTTCTTGCGGAAAATCTTTGGCAGTCAAACGCGGCATCGTCGCACTCCTGATTGATGTTTTTTTAAGCAAAGCACAGTGACCTGTTTTTGCCCAGTTTTTCATCTCAGTGTGACCTGGTGAACGGGATATTCACCGTGAACCCGCTAGAATAGAAACGTTGTTTCGAAATTCACCTGCACTAAGGAGATCTCATGGCCTGGTTTGCCAATCCTGAACGTTACGAGCAGATGCTCTATCGCTACTGTGGGCGCAGCGGTTTGCGTTTACCCGCGCTATCGCTGGGTTTATGGCACAGTTTTGGGCACGTTCAGGCGCTGGATTCACAGCGAGCCCTGTTGCGTAAAGCATTTGATTTAGGCATCACGCATTTTGATTTAGCCAATAACTATGGGCCGCCACCAGGCAGCGCAGAAGAGAATTTTGGCCGATTGCTGCGCGAGGATTTTGCACACTATCGCGATGAACTGATTATCTCCACCAAGGCAGGCTATGACATGTGGCCTGGGCCATATGGTTCTGGCGGTTCGCGCAAATACCTGCTCGCCAGCCTCGACCAGAGTCTGAAACGCATGGGCCTCGACTATGTCGATATCTTCTACTCGCACCGCGTTGACGAAAATACGCCAATGGAAGAGACCGCCTCGGCGCTGGCCCACGCCGTGCAAAGCGGTAAAGCGCTGTATGTCGGCATCTCATCCTATTCCCCGGAACGCACGCAGAAAATGGCCGAGTTGATGCGGGAATGGAAAATTCCGCTACTGATCCACCAGCCGTCTTACAACCTGCTTAACCGCTGGGTAGACAGCAGCGGCCTGCTGGATACGCTGGAATCCAACGGCATGGGCTGTATCGCCTTTACGCCGCTGGCTCAGGGACTGCTGACTGGGAAATACCTCAACGGTATTCCGGAAGGTTCACGCATGCAGCGTGAAGGGAAAAAAGTTCGTGGGTTAACGGAAAACATGCTGACGGAAGAAAACCTTACCAGCCTGCGTTTGCTTAATGAGATGGCGCAACAGCGCGGACAGTCGATGGCGCAAATGGCCTTAAGCTGGCTGCTGAAAGACAACCGGGTAACGTCGGTATTGATTGGCGCCAGTCGACCGGAGCAACTGGAAGAGAACGTTCAGGCGCTGGCGAATCTAACGTTCAGCACCGAAGAACTGGCGCAGATCGATAAGCACGTCGCGGACGGTAAGCTGAACCTGTGGCAGGCCTCATCTGACAAATAACCGTAGGTAACACCGTGCCGGGTGGCGGCGTTAGCCTCCCCGGCACGTAATACGGGCCAGCCAGTCCCTCACACCTCTTCCGCTTTAATCTCTGGACGTTGATATTCCGGCCACACCAGCGCGACAAGTGCAGGATAGGCTTCCAGGCTGAACTCCCTGAAGCACTGACGTAAGTTAAGCACGTCCAGATCGGCATGCGGGACTTTCTCGCCACTCAGGCAGCGTTTTTTAATATTGTCGTAATATTTATACACCGCAGAGTTGAGATCGCTGCAACGCCGCTGTGCATCAAATAGCCCTGGCGTCTCATTCAGCTCCACCATTGTCATCCGTTTGATCGTCGAGTGGATAAAATCGATATATTCGTGATTGACACGCCAATACCAAACCGGAGTAATCGAATTCATCAGTACCGAGAAATGATCTTCACCCTCTTCTTTACTCAGTATTTCCGGCTGGTTTTCAGCGTATCCATTTTCTGCATTACGGTTTTTATTTGCACTGTGCATCAACAAAAGTACCCCGCAAGTCAGCAATAGCAGGGTAATAACAGAATAAAATATACTGTTCATATACTGGCTCCATTTTTTTTGATTTTAAAATTACGCCATGCTATTGTCAACGCGGCATGGTTTATTTAAAACAACATATCATTGGCATCAAAGGATATTTCAACATGCTTCCCGAGCATCTTGTTCCCTCGCGTTTTCACTTATCCAGCTCACCTGACAATACCACCTCCACAGATAATAGTGAAAATTTGACTCAGGGGAAGATAACATTAAGCGATTACGAATCCGATATTTTGATTAGCTCTGCTGCTACCGGCCAGTCACGAAATATGCTATTTGAAGAGTGCGACCGCCATTTAAAAGAGCGCCTATTTCGTGCAGCAAAAATTGAGTCATTCTCTCGCCTGCTCAATTCACTACAGGCAGAAGGCGACATTAATGCACAAGAATTAAGTAAAATTTTGACTCAAAAAACAGCCATCATAAATGAACAGGGCAACAAAATTTGGCTTAATTTAATTACCCGTAAAACCAGCGACCCTATTTTTTATTCTCTGGAAGAGAAATAAAATGAAAGATGTTGAGGATAATAATGTTTATTTGGCTTTAGATAACCATAAAAGCGATGAGTTTGTCTTAAAGCAAAATTTAGCCGTGTTGATTGCCAATAAAAACGCGACACTGGAAAGCGTTTCTCAGGAGATAGTCTCTATTCCCGCTGCACTGGTGCGGATGAAATGGCAAAATCGCCGTGAAATTTACTCGCTACAGGCTAAAGAAGAGATCTACGGTGCCGCGATCGAAGCCATTATGGAGCAGCAACCAGAACTGCGGGACAAAATCATGGCCCGACTGGAAAGCACCTACCAGCATATACTCGCGCGGGAAACGGCCACCTTACGCCTGACGCGAAAGCTGTCTGAAGGGAACTACGAACCCACCAGGATAACCACGGTCGCGTTAGATGAGAACAGATAAGAACAAGTGTGCGAGGGAGTTGAATCAGGAGAGACACGCCGGGTAAGGCGGCAACCATTACCCGGCAATGAGGAAGATTACTTCGCTTTCACTGTCTCTTCGCCAACCAGACCAATCTTCAGGAAGCCCGCCTGATGCAGCGTATCCATCACCTTCATCATGGTCTCATAATCAACGGTTTTATCTGCCCGGAAGAAAATCGTGGTGTCTTTCTTCCCTTCAGTTAGCGCATTTAGCTCGTTAATCATGGTTTCATCCGTCACCTGATTGTTGCCAATGAACATACTCTTATCGGCTTTAACTGACAGGTAAACCGGTTTTTCCGGACGCGGCTGCGGCGTGCTGGTGGAGGCAGGGAGATTCACCTTCACATCTACGGTTGCCAACGGCGCGGCAACCATAAAGATGATCAATAAAACCAACATAACGTCGATAAACGGCGTCACGTTGATTTCATGCATTTCACCGTTATCGTCCAGGTTTTCATTAAAGCTCATTGCCATGGAACATTATCCTACACGTAATTTCTGCGCTGCACGTACCGGATGCGCGGATGCGCTCGCGTTCAGGTCCAGATCGCGGCTTTGCAACAACAGCACCTGTGCCGCGACGTCGCCCAGCATCGCTTTATAGCTGCCAATCTGACGTGCGAAAATATTGTAGATAACAACCGCTGGAATTGCTGCGACCAGACCGATTGCGGTCGCTAACAGCGCTTCTGCGATACCCGGCGCAACAACGGCCAGGTTGGTCGTTTGGGTTTGTGCAATCCCGATGAAGCTATTCATGATGCCCCATACGGTACCGAACAGACCGACGAAAGGAGAGATAGCCCCGATGGTGGCCAGGTATCCGTTACCGCGGCCCATATGGCGACCTACCGCAGCCACACGACGCTCCAGACGGAAGCCGGTACGCTCTTTAATGCCTTCGTTATCTTCGCTGCCTTCTGACAGTTCCAGCTCGTTCTGCGCTTCGTTAATCAACTGTGCGCCCAGGCTTTTGCCATCGAATCCTGCGGCAATCTCACTTGCCTGATCTAAAGAGCGGGCTTCCGCCAGCAGTTGCTGTTCACGCTTAAGGCGGCGTTTCTGAGTAAAGAACTCAAGGCTCTTACTAAAGAAGATAGCCCAGGTGACCACTGACGCCAAAATCAGCCCAATCATCACGCACTTAACCACGATATCGGCGTGCTGATACATACCCCAGACGGAAAGATCCGTCTGCATCAAATTATTACCCACTCTGTATCTCCAGGACGCAAATCACAAAATCTGAGCGTAATCATATCAAAACGACGTCGAATTGATAGTCGTTCTCATTACTATTTACATATTGCCGCACCTTTGGTTTCTTTTCCTTGCGCTCACGCAGTAAAAAAGTCACCAGAAGCATTTTGAGATTATTTTCTACTGTATGGCCGTTCTGCAGGATGCGTCATCTTTGATTCATGGTAGTTTAGACATCCAGACGTATAAAAATAGGTAAGACAACATGGCAGATAAGCAACTTGAAACCAAACTCGTTCACGCAGGACGCAGTAAAAAGTACACGCTGGGCTCGGTAAATAGCGTTATCCAGCGCGCTTCTTCGCTGGTTTTTGACACCGTAGAGGCCAAAAAACAGGCCACGCACAACCGGGCGAACGGCGCACTGTTCTATGGACGTCGCGGAACCCTGACGCATTTCTCTCTTCAGGAAGCGATGTGCGAACTGGAAGGTGGCGCGGGTTGCGCACTGTTCCCCTGCGGTGCGGCGGCCGTTGCCAACACCATCCTTGCCTTTGTGGAGCAAGGGGATCATGTGCTGATGACCAATACCGCCTATGAACCCAGTCAGGATTTCTGTACCAAAATTCTCGGCAAGCTCGGCGTGTCCACCGGCTGGTTCGATCCGCTGGTTGGCGCCGATATCGTTAAGCACATACAGCCGAACACGAAAGTCGTATTTCTGGAATCTCCCGGCTCTGTCACTATGGAAGTGCATGATGTTCCCGCTATTGTTGCCGCCGTCAGAAGCGTCGCGCCGGATGCAATCATCATGATTGATAACACCTGGGCTGCCGGGGTGCTGTTCAAAGCGTTGGATTTTGGCATCGATATCTCTATTCAGGCAGGCACCAAATATCTGATTGGTCATTCTGACGGCATGGTCGGCACGGCGGTATCTAATGCCCGCTGCTGGGATCAACTGCGCGAAAATGCCTATCTGATGGGGCAAATGCTGGACGCCGATACCGCCTATATGACCAGCCGTGGACTGCGTACGCTGAGCGTTCGCCTGCGTCAGCACCATGAAAGCAGCGTAAAGGTCGCCGAGTGGCTGGCCAGCCATCCGCAGGTCGCCCGCGTGAACCACCCGGCACTGCCCGGCAGTAAAGGGCATGAATTCTGGAAGCGTGATTTCACCGGCAGCAGCGGCCTGTTCTCCTTTGTATTGAATAAGAAACTCAATAATGAAGAGCTGGCCGCGTATCTCGATCACTTCAGCCTGTTCAGCATGGCCTACTCCTGGGGCGGTTTTGAATCGCTGATTCTCGCCAACCAGCCGGAACACATTGCGGCAATCCGTCCGCAAGGCGAGGTGGACTTCAGCGGAACGCTCATCCGTTTACATATCGGTTTAGAGAATGTTGACGATCTGATTGCCGATTTGGCCGCAGGATTTGCCCGAATCGAGTAAAATTGCCACAGATGGACATATATGCAGACACTTCTGGTGGAAAAGTCTGCAATTGTTGCGTCCGGGATCAAGGCATCCCGGGCAATTCAGGAGTACAATCCACACATAAACGCTGTTCCACAGGAAAGTCCATGGTAGTCATTCAAGATATTGCCTCCGCACTCTGGCAACACGATTTTGCCGCACTGGCGGATCCGCACGTTGTGAGCGTGGTGTACTTCGTCATGTTCGCCACGCTGTTTTTAGAAAATGGCCTGCTGCCAGCCTCCTTTTTACCCGGAGACAGCCTGTTATTACTGGCAGGAGCGCTGATCGCTCAGGACGTGATGAGTTTTTTACCTACCATAGCTATTCTGACGGCCGCAGCCAGTCTGGGCTGCTGGCTGAGTTATATTCAGGGACGCTGGCTAGGCAACACGCGCACGGTCAAAGGCTGGCTGGCGCAATTACCGGAAAAATACCATCAACGCGCCACCTGCATGTTTGACCAACACGGGTTGATGGCGCTGCTTGCCGGGCGTTTCCTGGCGTTCGTTCGTACCTTGCTGCCAACGATGGCGGGAATTTCAGGGCTTCCTAACCGTCGATTCCAGTTTTTTAACTGGCTGAGTGGCCTGCTGTGGGTCACCGTCGTCACCAGTTTCGGCTATGCGCTGAGCATGATCCCGTTCGTTAAACGCCATGAAGATCAGGTGATGACCTTTTTAATGATCCTGCCGATTGCCCTGTTAACCGCAGGTCTGTTGGGAACATTGTTCGTGGTGATTAAAAAAAAATACTGTAGCGCCTGAGTATTATCCGTAGCCGGGGTAATCCCCGGCATTTTGCCTGATGGCGCGCAGCTTTATAGCCTACGGTGTACCTGTCAGGCCTACAAGAAATCAACTCCCCTGCATCATACGAATTCTTGCCGCATCTTCCCCCGGCGTTACGCCAAAGAAACGTTTGAACTCCCGACTGAATTGCGATGCGCTCTCATAACCGACGCGCATGGCAGCCGCACTGGCCTTCATTCCATCGTGAATCATCATCATCCGCGCTTTATGCAGGCGATAACTCTTAAGATATTGCAGCGGCGACGTGCTGGTAACCGCTTTAAAATTATGATGAAACGCCGACACGCTCATGTTCGCCTCTGCCGCCAGCTGTTCTACATTGAGGTTTTCGGTGTATTTGGTTTCAATCCGCTTTAACACCCGGCTTATCAAACTGAAATGCGTCTGGCGGCTGACCAGCGCAAGTAACGCGCCGCCGCGCGGACCGGTCAACACATGGTAGAGGATCTCGCGAATAATCTGTTTCCCCAGAATACGCGCATCCAGCGGTCGCTCCATCACATCCAGCAGGCGCTCAGCAGCGCAGAGAATTTCGTCAGAGAGCGTCGCAGAGTTAATCCCGCTGGCTGCCATGGCGGGCTGGAACAGCTCGTCTTCCCCAATGTCCATCAGCAGCTCCTGCAATTGCAGAATATCGACATTCAGGTAAATACCGGCCAGAGGAACCTCCGGCGTCGCATAGGTTTCACATTCAAAGGGTAAAGGTACGGTTAGCAGCAGGTATTCGTTGGCGTCATAGCGAAATATGCGCTCATTGATGTAACCAATTTTATGTCCCGAAAAGAGAAATATGATGCCTGGCTGATACATGACTGGTGTACGTGCCGCCGGCTCCGTACCGTATAGCAGGCGGACATCTGGCAGCAGTTCGTTAAGTCTATTTTCATTGCTTTTCAGCTGCTTAATTTTATCTGTCAGCAGAAGGCAGATCTCATCACGGTTCATGGAGCACCATTTCATCATCGGTTTTCGACCCTGACATAATGCGCAGATTTATCCGTTTTCTCCAGCAGTCTGTAGAAATGGGCAAGACATCGGCAGAAATGAGCATTGAGAGCAGCGCGGCGGGCGACCACAATGTTCATCATCCGGCAGACACTCTCCTGCCCTCTTTTATTACCCACCAAAGGGAACGAGCAATGAACAACTTTAATCTCCATACCCTAACACGTATTTTGTTTGGTAAAGGCGCAATTGCTGAACTGCGCGATCAAATTCCTCAGGACGCTCGCGTACTGGTTACCTACGGCGGCGGCAGCGTGAAAAAAACTGGCGTCCTGGCACAGGTTCAGGACGCGCTGAAAGGCCTGGACGTGCTGGAGTTTGGCGGTATCGAGCCAAACCCGTCTTATGAAACGCTGATGAACGCGGTAAAAATCGTGCGTGATGACAAAGTGACGTTTCTGCTGGCAGTAGGTGGCGGTTCAGTGCTGGACGGCACCAAATTCATCGCGGCAGCGGCACAGTACGCTGACGGCATCGATCCATGGCGCATTCTGGAAACTCACGGCAACGACGTCACAAGCGCCATCCCGATGGGCTCCGTATTAACCCTGCCTGCAACCGGCTCTGAATCTAACTCCGGCGCGGTAATTTCGCGTAAAACCACCGGCGATAAACTGGCCTTTATGACCCCGTTTGTGCAGCCAGTATTTGCCGTACTGGATCCGGTTTACACCTACACCCTGCCGCCGCGTCAGGTTGCAAACGGCGTTGTGGATGCTTTTGTTCATACCGTGGAACAGTATGTGACTTATCCGGTAGACGGGAAAATTCAGGATCGCTTTGCCGAAGGCATTCTGCTCACGCTGGTAGAAGAAGGTCCGAAAGCCTTGCAGGAGCCGGAAAACTACAACGTGCGTGCGAACGTCATGTGGGCGGCAACCCAGGCGCTGAACGGCCTGATTGGCGCAGGCGTACCGCAGGACTGGGCAACGCATATGTTGGGCCATGAACTGACCGCAATGCATGGTCTGGATCATGCTCAAACGCTGGCCATCGTTCTGCCAGCGCTGTGGAATGAAAAACGTGATACCAAGCGTGCCAAACTGCTGCAATACGCAGAGCGTATCTGGAATATCACCGAAGGTTCCGACGACCAGCGCATCGACGCCGCCATTGCCGCTACCCGCACTTTCTTCGAACAAATGGGTGTACCCACTCGCCTGTCTGACTACGGCCTGGACGGTAGCTCTATCCCGGCATTGCTGGAAAAACTGGAAGCACACGGTGGTACGCAACTGGGCGAACATCAGGACATTACGCTTGAAGTCAGCCGTCGGATTTACGAAGCTGCCCGCTAAGGTTTTTTAACCTCCGCCTTTCGTTTTTGGGTATTTATACCAGGCTTAAGTCACACCTAACTCACCGGGGGCTGCCCCGGTGACTGTAATCCAGGGGGGGAATTATGACCGGTCCAACCATTATCAAACTACAGGATGGTAACGTCATGCCGCAACTGGGCCTGGGGGTCTGGAAGGCAAGTAACGAAGAAGTCATCACCGCCATTCATAAAGCGCTGGAAGTGGGGTATCGCTCAATTGATACCGCTGCTGCGTACAAAAACGAAGAAGGTGTCGGCAAAGCAATACGCGATGCTGGCGTACCACGGGACGAGTTATTCATCACCACCAAGCTGTGGAATGATGACCAAAAACGCCCCCGGGAAGCCTTGCTCGAAAGCATGGAAAAACTCCAGCTTGATTACCTCGATCTATACCTGATGCACTGGCCGGTTCCGGCGATCGACCACTACGTTGAAGCGTGGGAAAACATGATCGACCTGCAAAAAGAAGGTCTGATTAAGAGCATAGGCGTGTGCAACTTTCAGATCAATCATCTCCAGCGGTTGATGGATGAAACCGGCGTACCTCCAGTAATTAACCAGATCGAACTTCATCCGCTTATGCAACAGCGCCAACTGCACGCCTGGAACGCAACGCATAAAATCCAGACCGAATCCTGGAGCCCGCTGGCGCAGGGCGGCAAAGACGTCTTTGATCAAAAGATCATCCGTGACCTCGCCGAGAAATATGGCAAATCACCGGCGCAGATTGTCATCCGCTGGCACCTGGATAGCGGGCTGGTGGTGATTCCGAAATCAGTCACCCCGGCGCGTATCGCAGAAAACTTTAACGTCTGGGACTTCCGCCTGGATAAAGACGAATTAGGCGAAATCGCGAAACTCGATCAGGGCAAACGTCTGGGGCCAGATCCGGATCAGTTCGGCGGTTAACCCCTTCCCTCCAGCCCGACACTCTCGTCGGGCCTTTACTGATTTGAAATATCAGGAAACAATTCACGCACATATATTGATGTATTTCTTGCAGTCGCTGGAGCAGCATTACGCAACATAACCTGTTAATTATTAAATAAATATATTTATTTAATGAATATATTCACCATATCCATAGGTGCGTAAGCGTGACTGAGAAAAAAAGTAGCGGAGTCAAATGGCTCCCATTAATTCTTATAATATTCATTTCTGCCGGACTGTGGCAACTTACCCCTCCCTCGGGGTTAAGTGCGCCAGCCTGGCATTCGGCAATTATCTTCGTCGCGACGATTGCCTCTATCGTGGCAAAAGTTTTACCCATCGGCGCGGTCGGCATTATTGGGATTACGGTTTTTGCACTCGCCTATGCTGCCGGGGATAAAACCGC
This sequence comes from Citrobacter sp. C13, assembly GCF_014596815.2. NCBI lineage: Bacteria > Pseudomonadati > Pseudomonadota > Gammaproteobacteria > Enterobacterales > Enterobacteriaceae > Citrobacter > Citrobacter sp. C13. Next base: position 705,587 of record NZ_CP115024.1, on the reverse strand, counting down.
CAGCGGCGCTATCACCACGGCACTGAGTGAGCTGAACAGTTCACTTATCTGGCTTATCGTCGTGGCTTTTATGATTGCCCGCGGATTTATCAAAACTGGCCTCGGACGACGCATTGCGCTGCAGATGATCCGTCTGCTCGGCAAGCGCACGCTGGGACTCGCCTATGGTCTGGCTTTTGCCGATCTGATCCTCTCCCCGGCGATGCCGAGTAATACAGCACGCTGCGGCGGCGTCATCTATCCGATTGCTGACTCTCTGGCACGCAGTTTCCATTCGAACCCGGAAGATGAGTCCCGCAGTAAAATCGGTACCTTTCTTATCACCTGTATTGGCAACGTCAACGACGTCACCGCCGCGCTCTTTATGACCGGCTATACCGGCAACCTGTTGGCGGTGAAACTGGCGGCCAATGCAGGCGTCACGCTGACCTGGGGCGGCTGGTTTATGGCGGCGCTGCTGCCATGCCTGGTGTCCTTACTGCTGGTTCCACTGCTGGTCTACTGGATCGTGCGCCCGGAAATTAAGCACACGCCGGATGCCCCGAATCTGGCGCGCAAAGAGCTGGCGGAAATGGGCAGTATGTCTCGCGGCGAATGGCTGATGCTGGCTACCGTCGGCGTACTGCTGGTGCTATGGATTTTTGGCGATACGTTAGGCGTCGACGCCACCACTGCCTCGTTCGTGGGGCTGTCCATTTTATTGCTAAGCGGTGTTCTGAGCTGGGAAGATGTGAAGAGCGAGAAAGGTGCATGGGACACACTGATTTGGTTTGCCGCGCTGTTGATGATGGCGAACCAGCTGAAAAAACTGGGCTTCACCACCTGGTTTGGCAATCTGATCGGCGATAGCCTGAGCAGTACTATGCACGGTACCAGTTGGGTGATCGTCCTGCTGCTGCTGAACGCCGCCTACTTCTATACCCACTACTTTTTTGCCAGCGGTAATGCACAGATTGCCGCGCTGTACGCCGTTTTCCTCGGCGTCGGTCTGCATCTGAATATTCCCGCAGCCCCCACGGCATTAATGCTGGCCTTCACCAGCAGTTTGTACTGCTCGCTCACCCAGTACACCCACGCTCGCGGTCCAATCCTGTTTGGTGCCGGGTATGTTCCAACGGGCGTCTGGTGGCGCACAGGATTTATCATCAGCTTGTTTAACCAGGCGGTGTTTATCACCGTGGGTCTGATGTGGTGGAAGGTGTTGGGTCTGTACTAAACTGACTGCGTCCAGACGAATCACCTTACCTGCGGAGAAAAGGAATGACCTGTATTTTCTGTCAAATAGTTGAAGGTAAAGCCCCCTGCCATAAGGTCTGGGAAGACGAGCATCATCTGGCTTTTCTGTCGATTTTCCCGAACACCGACGGTTTTACCGTGGTGATCCCGAAAAAGCATTATCCCAGCTATGCCTTCGATATGCCGCCGCAGGCACTGGCTGATCTGATGCTGGCAACCCAAAAAGTGGCTAAGAAACTGGATAAGGCTTTCCCGGATGTCAGTCGTACAGGGATGTTCTTCGAAGGTTTCGGCGTAGACCATGTACACAGCAAATTAAGCCCCATGCATGGCACTGGCGATCTAACCCACTGGAAACCGATTGAAGCGCGGCAGAATAAATTTTTCGAGCAATATGAAGGATATCTGTCGTCACATGACCACTAACGAGCGGATGATGCAAAACTGGCCGCATTAGCGGCCAGAATTCGTGAAGCATAAATACTGCGTCTTTCTACCGATGGCGGTTCAAGCACCTTATCCGGCCTACAAAATCATGCTATTCGTAGGCCTGATAAGCTTTCACCATCGGGCAAGACAGATTAGCGTCCCGCTACTTTCCCGCGTTTTTTGTTTGCAGCAGGCGTCTGGCGCTGATGCGCCACCGGTGTGTGCTTGGTCAACGCCGGACGGGTATGACGGTTCTGGCGACGCGCTTCGCGCATCTCTTCCAGCGTAGGTGCCGGGACCAGACATTCGCGACGACCGCCGATCAGATGCTTTTTACCCATATCTTCCAGCGCCTGGCGGATTAACGGCCAGTTAGCTGGATCGTGGTAACGCAGCAGTGCTTTATGCAAACGACGCTGCTTATCACCTTTCGGCACCACCACATCTTCACTCTTATAACCAATTTTACCCAGCGGGTTTTTCCCGGTGTAATACATGGTTGTGGAGTTCGCCAACGGCGATGGATAGAAGTTCTGCACCTGATCCAGACGGAAACGACGTTGCTTCAGCCACAACGCCAGATTCACCATATCTTCATCACGCGTACCTGGGTGCGCGGAAATAAAGTACGGGATCAGATACTGCTCTTTACCCGCCTGTTTAGAGTAGGTATCGAACAATTCCTTAAAGCGATCGTAGCTGCCCATCCCCGGCTTCATCATCTTCGACAGCGGGCCTTCTTCGGTATGCTCTGGCGCAATCTTGAGATAACCGCCAACGTGGTGGGTCGCCAGCTCTTTGATATAGCGTGGGTCTTCAACCGCGATGTCATAGCGAACGCCCGAAGCGATGAGGATCTTTTTAATGCCTTTCAAATCACGCGCTCGACGATAAAGGTTAATCGTCGGTTCGTGGTTGGTGTCCATATGCGGACAGATATCCGGGTAGACGCATGACAGACGACGGCAGGTCTGTTCCGCGCGCGGTGACTTACAGCGCAGCATATACATGTTTGCCGTTGGGCCGCCGAGATCGGAAATCACGCCGGTAAAGCCCGGAACGGTGTCGCGAATGGCTTCGATTTCATTGATGATCGAGTCTTCAGAGCGGCTCTGGATGATACGACCTTCGTGCTCGGTGATCGAACAGAACGAACAGCCGCCAAAGCAGCCACGCATAATGTTGATCGAGAAACGGATCATCTCATAGGCCGGAATGCGGCTGTCGCCATACGCCGGATGCGGCACGCGCTTGTACGGCAGCGCAAAGACGCTATCCATCTCTTCGGTAGAGAGCGGAATGGCTGGCGGGTTGATCCAGATGTAGCGATCGCCGTGCTTTTGCATCAGCGCACGCGCGCAGCCTGGGTTGGTTTCGTGGTGCAGGATACGCGACGCATGCGCATACAGCACTTTATCGCCCTTCACTTTTTCGAAGGACGGCAGCAGCACGTAGGTTTTTTCCCACGGTTTCGGGCGCGGCGGCTGTACGGTTACCGCTTTCGCTTCCTGCTTTTTCGGTGCGACCGGTTTGTTGTCAGCACACGGCAGATCTTCACCATACGGATGCGGGATCGGGTCAATCTTGCCCGGCGTGTCGAGGCGCGTGGAATCCACCCCACTCCAGCCCGGCAGCGCTTCTTTAACCATAATCGCAGTGTTACGCACGTCGCGGATCTGATCGATGGTTTCGCCCATCGCCAGACGATGCGCCACTTCCACCAGCGGACGTTCGCCGTTGCCGAACATCAGCATGTCGGCTTTGGAATCCACCAGAACAGAGCGGCGAACGGTATCAGACCAATAGTCATAGTGCGCGGTACGGCGCAGGCTGGCCTCAATACCGCCGAGAATAACCGGCACATCTTTCCATGCTTCTTTACAGCGCTGGGTATAGACCAGCGTGGCGCGGTCCGGACGTTTGCCCGCAACGTTGTCCGGTGTGTAGGCATCGTCATGGCGCAGTCGGCGATCGGCGGTGTAACGGTTGATCATCGAGTCCATGTTGCCTGCGGTCACACCAAAGAACAGGTTCGGTTTACCCAAACGCATAAAATCGTCTTTGTTGTTCCACTCCGGCTGGGCGATAATCCCTACGCGAAAGCCTTGTGCTTCCAGCATACGTCCGCAAATTGCCATACCAAAGCTGGGATGATCGACGTATGCATCACCGGTAACCAGAATGATGTCGCAGCTATCCCAGCCAAGTTGGTCCATTTCGTCGCGTGACATCGGCAAAAACGGTGCCGGGCCAAAACAGGCAGCCCAGTACTGCGGCCAGGAGAAAAGGTCTCTGTCCGGCTGGATCAGGGATATTGCGCTCATAATGCTTCCAAAAATGGTAAAAAAATAATCAAAGGCCGAGGATTATACGCTGTATGTCGGCAAGAAATGAAGTGGAGTCTGAACCAGACCAGTAGAAAGTTATATAAATTGTTAAATTTTACGACGATCATTTTTATCAATCATAATTAACACCATGCCAGCCAGCTGAGATAACTCTTTTTCGGCGGGGGATTTTTCATTGCGACTCAACGATTCACTGCATATTTCCCAGTTACGGGTTGTTGTTCACCTGTGCGGATTTCTGGTTCTTCTCTACAGCTTTTCTATGCTGCCACCGATGCTCATCGCTTTGTTAAATAAAGAGCGGAGCTTGTTCGCTTTTTTCAGCACATTTATGACTTTCTTCACCCTCGGCGGCGGGGCGTGGTTGGCAACCAAACATGCGGGTATTCAACTGCGCACCCGGGATGGTTTCGTCATTATCGTCCTGTTCTGGCTGTTGTTTTCATTTATCAGCGCGATGCCGATGTGGATGGACGATGGCTTAAACCTCTCTTTTGCGGATGCCCTGTTTGAAGGAGTTTCTGGAATTACCACTACAGGCGCAACGGTGATTGATGACGTCAGCGCCTTGCCGAAGTCGTATCTGTACTATCGGGCTCAGCTCAATTTTATTGGCGGTCTGGGTGTTATTGTCCTCGCCGTAGCGGTATTGCCGCTGCTGGGTATTGGTGGCATGAAGCTGTATCAGTCTGAAATGCCAGGCCCTTTTAAAGAAGAACGCCTCACGCCAAGACTTGCTGATACTGCACGTACGCTGTGGATGACCTATGTCATTCTGGGTCTGATCTGTACTCTGGCCTACTGGGCTGCCGGGATGTCGTTTTTCGACGCCTTATGCCACGGGCTGTCGACGGTCTCTCTCGGCGGATTTTCCACTCGCAGCGAGAGCATCGGCTTTTATAACAGCCATGCCATTGAGCTTGTCGCCGGGATATTTTCACTGCTGTCTGCATTTAACTTCACCCTCTGGTACGTTGCTATCGTGAAACGTACCTTCAAACCCTTTCGTCGTAATGCCGAATTGCGTTTCTTTTTGCTTATTGCGTTGGTGGTCACTCTGATCGCCACCTGGCAAGTTTGGCGGGCAGGCATGTACGGATTAACGGACAGCCTGGTGCATGCTTTTTTTCTGGCCAGTTCGATGCTGACAGATAATGGCCTGTCGACGGCGGATTACGCGCAGTGGCCTTCGCACACGATCTTCATGCTGCTCAGCGCCAGTTTCTTCGGCGGTTGTGTGGGATCGACCTGCGGGGGGATTAAGGTGCTGCGCTTTTTGATTATGTTCAAGCAGTGCCGTCAGGAGTTACACCAGCTCGCGCATCCCCGTGCCCTGCTGAATATCAAAGTGGGCAATAGCGTGGTAAGCGACCGGGTGGTGCGTTCGGTATGGAGCTTTTTCTTTCTCTACGTCTTGTTCACCAGCTTTTTTATCTGGGCGCTCAATCTGATGGGCTACGATCTATTCTCCTCTTTCGCCACCGTCGCCGCCTGCATCAACAATATGGGGCTAGGATTTGGCGTCACCGCCACGACATTTGGCACCTTAAACGAGGAAGCAAAGCTACTGATGTGCGCGGCCATGATCATGGGGCGTCTGGAGATTTACCCCATTCTGATCCTGTTCTCGCGCATGTTCTGGCGGGCGTAACGAATACCCCGGCGCATTACGGCGCCGGGTTCACCAACATCTGTCCGATTGAGCCACGATCCGCCATTTCCAGCGTCTGGCTATTAAAGTAGAACGGGAAATGGGCCCAGGAAGGCTGTCCGTAATAAACCAGTAATTCAACCTGGCCATCAACCCAGACAGTATCTTTCCAGCCTCTGTCTTCCGGGAACGGCATCGCGCCATTCACATTACGGATCAGGAACGAGACGCCTTCAATATGGAAGGACTGGGGCATATCCGCCCGCACCGTCCAGCGCTCCCAGGAGCCCTGCTGGGCAGTAATATCCATACGATTGACGTCCCACAGCTGACCGTTGATGCCAGGATCGTCGTCCAGGCTGATATCACGGCTGCGAATCGGCGAACCGCTGAGGATTTCCGTTGGCAGCAGGCGCATTGGCAGGCTGTCAGTCACCAGCGGCAGAAGACCTGTCGGGCGCAACGTCAATACCAGCGTGGAGATGAGAATACTGGAAGGCTCAAAGAACCCGCGGATCCTGTCGACAATACTGGCCGCCTCACCACAGGTGATAGAGACCTCATTACCATTAGTCATATCCACCAGGATCTCACGACGCTCGCCCGGAGCCAGCGAGAGCTGCTTCACCGAAACAGGCGCAGGTAAAAAACCCTGATCGCCGGAAATCACATGCAGAGCACGGCCATCACTCATTTGCAGCTGGTAACGACGCGAGTTTGAAGCGTTCAGCAAACGCAAGCGCACCCAGCCGCGGGAGACTTCGACATACGGGCTTTGCGCCCCATTGACCAGCAGCGTATCACCGACAAAGCCACCGCTGCCGGGCTCGCTGTATTCCGGCGTGCCAAAGTTGTCCAGCCGCTTGTCCTGGATAATGACCGGAAAATCATCCACGCCATAGTGGTTGGGAATAGATAGTGATTTACTCACTTCATCTTCAACCAGCCACATCCCGGCAAGACCGTTATAGACCTGCTGAGCAGTACGATTTGGCGTATTAGCGTGATACCACAACGTGGCGGCATTCTGGCGAATCGGTAGCACCGGCGCCCAGTCAGCATTCGGGGACATCATGCGCGCCGGGCCGCCCATCAGCGGGCCAGGTACCTGTAACCCGGCGACGGTCATCGAGACATTTTCAGTCAGACGGTTGCTGTAGATAAGCTTGACGTCATCCCCTTTCCAGACGCGGATTGTCGGTCCCAGATAGCGGCCGTTAATTCCCCAGACAGGTGCGCGCGTGCCTTGCGTAAAGGACCAGTGCGCACGTTGCAGCGTCATAAATAGCGGCTGCCCCCGGCGGGATTCCAGCAGCGGAGGCACAGGTAACGGTTGTTGCTGACCGGCAGCATTAGCCTTCAGCGGAACAGCACCTGCACACAGTGCGATCCCCGATGCCTGAATGAACTGACGCCGACTGAATGACATATAAACTCCATAAAAAACTGGCTATTAACACGCAGGAAGTCATTTCCTGTAAAAAACCCGAATTGCGCGGATTAAACCTTACCGGCGGCTTCCCGCTCAGCAACTTCTTTATCGAGTTCTGCGATTTTTTGTTCCATCAGCGTGCGGCAATGCGCTGCCAGTTCACGAACCTGATCTTTCCCAAAGTGGCTAATATCCACCGGCGGCAACATCTCGACAATCGCCAGACCATTATTGAGTCGATTGAGTTTTATCTTGTTCGAGGTTGTGGAAACGCACACCGGAATGACCGGGACACCTGCAGCAATCGCTGCATGGAACGCACCGGTTTTAAACGGCAGCAGACCGCGACCACGGCTACGCGTCCCTTCCGGGAACATCCAGATAGAAATGCGACGTTTTTTGAAATGATTCACCACGGCAGCAATGGTGCTGTGCGCTTTAGCGCGGTTGTTTCTGTCAATCAACAGGTTACCGGTTAACCAGTACAGCTGCCCGAAGAAAGGGATCCACAGCAGGCTTTTTTTACCTACTGTCACCGTCGGCGGCTGAACGATATTCGCAGCGGTAACCATGTCATAGTTGTTCTGATGGTTACAAATATAGATAGCATTACCATAGTTCTGCGCGTCTGCCGGCATGCGGCACTCGACCTTCAGGCCATAAAGGGGAGCCAGGCGGCCAAACATATGACCGAACGTTGCGACGTGTTTTGGATTTCGTGGGCTGAACAGACAGTATATGCAACCGAAAATACAGACCAGAACGCAGTAAATAACAGTAATAATTAAACGAAAAATATATAGCATAACAACCTCTAAGGCCTAAGAGCCTGGCATTTTACGTCACCTGATTCATCATGCGGTATCAGGTTAGGGCTTTGTTAAGGGCGGCTCTCTGGAAAAGCGTATTGTTAATCGCAACGCACGAATAAACAACGGTTTCACGGGAATTTTTAACGTTGGCTCTCCCTGGGCTTTAACAGGGAGAGCCGGACGGTAGCGTTATTCTTCGCTGTCGCCGTGACTGGCGCGTCGAGGCGAGTCAATCTCAATGCTGTCGATACGTTGCAGACCACGCATTAGCGTGCCGCGACGACCGCGCTCACCGGTCACTTTCTGCAACTCTTCAGGACGCAGTTTGATTTTGCGCTTACCGACGTGGATGGTCAGCGTGCTCTGCGGCGGCAGCACGTAAAGTTGCGCCAGACCATCCTCGCCTTTCGCCGCTTCCGCTGAAGGGATATTAATGATCTTGTTCCCTTTGCCTTTCGACAACTGCGGTAAATCGCTCACCGGGAACATCAACATGCGACCGGCCTGGGTAATAGCCAGTAGCATGTCGGTTTCATCTTCAATCACCACCGGCTGCATCACGCGCGCATTTTCTGGCAGCGTAATCAACGCCTTACCAGCACGGTTACGTGCGACCAGGTCATTGAAGGTGCAGACAAAACCGTAGCCCGCATCGGAGGCCATCAGCAGTTTCTGATCGTCGCCTTCCATCAGCATGTGCTCAACCGTCGCGCCTGGCGGCAGCGTGAGCTTCCCGGTCAGCGGTTCACCCTGACCACGCGCCGACGGCAGCGTAATCGGGTCGATGGCATAGCTGCGTCCGGTCGAGTCCACGAACACCACCGGCTGGTTGCTCTTACCCTTCACTGCCGACTTAAAGCTGTCGCCCGCTTTATAGCTTAATCCCGGTGCATCGATGTCGTGGCCTTTGGCGCTACGCACCCAGCCACTCTGGGACAACACAATGGTCACCGGCTCAGATGGCAGCATGTCGTGCTCGCTCATCGCCTTCGCTTCTTCGCGCTCCTGCAACGGAGAACGACGATCGTCGCCATAGGCGTCTGCATCGGCCTGCAGCTCTTTCTTCAGCAGGTTACTCATTTTACGTTCGGAAGCCAGAATGGCCTGCAACTGATCGCGCTCTTTCGCCAGCTCATCCTGCTCACCGCGGATTTTCATCTCTTCGAGTTTGGCAAGGTGGCGCAATTTCAGCTCAAGGATGGCTTCAGCCTGGGTTTCAGAAATACCAAACCGCGACATCAGCTCTGGCTTAGGTTCATCTTCATGACGAATAATTTCGATGACTTCGTCAATGTTGAGGAACGCCACCAGCAAACCTTCAAGGATGTGCAGGCGCTTGAGCACTTTTTCCAGACGATAATTCAGGCGGCGACGCACGGTATCGCGGCGGAACGCCAGCCATTCGGTGAGGATCTCCAGCAGGTTTTTCACCGCCGGACGACCATCAAGACCGATCATGTTCAGGTTGATACGGTAGCTTTTTTCGAGATCGGTAGTGGCAAACAGGTGGTTCATCACCTGCTCCATATCCACACGATTCGAGCGCGGGACAATCACCAGACGGGTCGGGTTTTCGTGATCCGATTCGTCGCGCAGGTCGTCTACCATCGGCAGCTTTTTATTGCGCATTTGAGCAGCGATCTGCTCCAGCACTTTTGCCCCGGAAACCTGATGCGGCAGCGCGGAAATCACCACCGCGCCGTCTTCTTTCGTCCATACCGCACGCATACGTACGGAGCCGCGTCCGTTCTCGTAAATCTTACGAATTTCCGCGCGCGAAGTAATGATCTCCGCTTCGGTCGGGTAATCCGGCCCTTGCACGATATCCAGCAACTGATCCAACGTCGTTTTCGGCTGCTCAATCAGGGTAATCGCTGCTTTTGCCACTTCACGCAGGTTATGTGGCGGAATGTCCGTTGCCATACCAACGGCAATACCGGTCGTGCCGTTCAGCAGAATATTTGGCAGACGCGCAGGCAGCATCTTCGGCTCCTGCATGGTGCCGTCGAAGTTTGGCACCCAGTCCGACGTTCCCTGACCGAGTTCGCCCAGCAAGACTTCCGCATATTTAGACAGGCGTGATTCGGTATAACGCATCGCCGCGAAGGATTTCGGATCGTCCGGTGCCCCCCAGTTCCCCTGCCCGTCAACCAGCGGGTAACGGTAAGAGAACGGCTGCGCCATCAGCACCATCGCTTCATAGCAGGCGCTGTCGCCATGCGGATGGTATTTACCCAGCACGTCACCGACGGTACGGGCGGATTTTTTAAATTTGGCGCTGGCATTCAGCCCCAGTTCGGACATCGCGTACACGATGCGACGCTGAACGGGTTTCAAACCATCGCCAATAAACGGCAACGCCCTGTCCATGATGACGTACATGGAATAGTTCAGATAGGCGTTTTCCGTGAATTCATGCAGCGCCAGGCGCTCTGCCATATCGCTCATTAATCGTGGTTCCTCAACTTTGTACCCCTCTATTGAAGGGCAATATTGCCGCAGATACTACCCTATCTGGCGTGTTGAGTCACAAAGAAAAGGGCCGGATACGCGGCAGTATCGCCATCACGAGCAGAGAGAATGCAGGCTATTTTTTCTATTAGCGCTTCCTTTTACGATTAAATAATAAACTAAATTTGCGACTTAATTTGATTGATGGCAGGTTATTTTATCCGTTTTATCATTACGCTTCTTCCTGAGTAAAAACCTCCTTAAGGGAAAATAAATGAGCAGCCTTATTTATTTAACGCTCGAGGGTGATATTCAAGGACCGATTTCTGCAGGCTGTAACTCGCAGGCCTCCGTGGGCAATCGCTATCAGTCAGCGCATGAAGATAGTATCTTTGTCTTCAGCCTGACGCAGGCGCAAAGCAGCATACAAGGCGGCGTTAAGCACCTCGGCCTGCGCTTTTGCAAACTCCTGGATAAAAGCTCTCCGTTATTCTGCAATGCTATTAATAATAATGAACATCTTAAAATGACGTTTGATATATACCGCATCAATCGATGCGGTCGCATGGAAAAATATTACTTAATCGAACTTCGTGGTGCGACGGTGCAGGCTATTCACCAGGAGTCCAAGATGAACGATATGGATTATGAATATATATCGATAAATTACGATCATATTCTGTGTCGCCATCTGATTGCCTGCACCGAGTTTGATTACCTGCTGACACCGGACAATTACGATCGGCTTTTCCCGGTGGTGCAAAAGAGCATTTTGCCCGCAGAGCAGCCGGTGCGTAAGGTGACGCTGGTGCTGGGGATATTCTTCGACGGCACCGGCAATAACGCCGTGAATACCCGCAACATGCTTGAGGCGCTCACCGCGCAGCATTTTGATATTGAGAGTCCGGATGCCCAAAGCATTCTTGCCAGAAATGCGCAGGAGAAGATGGGGATCAGCGGGGTAGGAGCGACCAGCTATCTGGGTTATTACACGAATATTCACTGGTTGAATGAGTTATATCAGTGGCAATTTCCTGCAGACAGCAGTTATGTACAAAACAGACTATATGTAGAAGGAATTGGCACCCGGGCGGGTACTTCGCCCTTAACAGCGTGGCCCCCGCCTGGCCAGAGCTGGCGCTTCCCGGCGTGCACTCCGATATCGGCGGCGGCTATTTGCCGCAACTACGCGAAGACCTCTTTCTCACCCGTCCGCAGGTGGAAACCCAGCCGCAGAGCCAGCCCGGGGCGCAGTCTCACATATACGCGCAGACGATGGCGCAACTGCGTGTGCTCGAACATTCACCGGCTATCATGCCCATTATACGCACCCATGAGATCATCCCGGAGGTCTGGGAGGACCCGCGGGTGCCTGCTGACCGTTACAGCCAGCCACAGAAACGCACCTTTGCCGCCCTGACGTTGCGCCAGCGGACGGTCTTTTTCGACTGGTCGAAGGTAGCGTTGCGGGTGATGGTCGATGCGGCGGTTGAGGCCGGGGCGTTACTGTCGGACGTCGATAAAATTCAGAGACACGCCCTACCGGATGCGCTAAAGCCGTTGTGCGAACAAGCCCGGGAAATGGGAAAAGCAGCCCGTCAGCACAGAAGCACCGCCGGCTTTACGCCTGAAGAGGTGGATCGGATTGCCGGCCGCTATATCCACTGCTCAGCCCACTGGAATGCAGTGGAGCTCAAACAGAGCGGGGAGTTACAGGGTGGAGCATCAGCCTCGGAAACCGTCAGCTTTGTCAACCGGCCGGACGCTAACTGGATCAGAACCATTTACAACATGGATGGAAATAAACGATGAAAATATCTTACGCCCTGGCGCTTGCCCTGTTCCTGGCCGCTGCAGGCTGCAGCCCACATCAGTCTCACCCTTTACAGTCAAAACAGGCCGCCAGCGGCGACTGGACCCTACCTTACGGTAAGTGGATCTTCGCTTTTATCACCCCCTATGAATTACCCTCAATGGTCAACCACGCAAGAGTTATCGACACCGATGGTTATCTGTATACGTTTAATACGCTTGACCAGGCTTCTCCCGACCCTGATTCCGTCAAAGAATGGGCTGAAAACGCGCATGGTTTTGGCGATCAGTTCAACAAAGTCAACAAGCCCCCACAGTACATTGTCTTCTGCTGGGATTCCTATATTGACCAGCAGACCTATGAAACCAGCGCCGTCTTCGGCCCCGAAACCTGGCAGAGGATGAAAACACCTGCCGATCATACCTGGTATGGCGAGACCGTCTGGTACGACAGTATGGTGTTTGGCCTGTCTCCCGGCGGCAAGGTCAAAATCTGGTTTTCCGATGTCGCCGGACGCCCCAGCCTGCCGGTCACGCCCCTGAAACTGACAACCCGCTCCGGCAAGGACCTGACCCTGTGTAAAGACTACGTCGTCCCGGGCGGCAGTTTTACCTTCCTCCCGTCAACGCAGGCATTTATCAACGGTAAAACCTACCCCTATGGCAACTGGGATTGAGACTGGTTCTAAAGAAAAGGGCCGCGAATGCGGCCCTGATGGGGATTACTTAGCAACTTTGGTAATCTGTTTCACGTCGATTTCAACGGAGTTCCAGTCTTTATCCACTTCACCCTGGATTTCAACCACATCCTGCGGTGTGACGGTTACGCCGTTCCAGCGCTTGTGGTCGATATCCACATTCACCGTGCCGGTCGCATCTTTAAACACGTACAGGTCGTCGGAAATACGCTCAACGATGTTCCCGCGCAGGGTAACCCAGGTGTCATCACGCAGTGATTTGGCGCTTTCTACCGTCGTGCTGCTACCGTTCGGGCCGACAAATCCGCCGTTTTGGCTCTGCGTGGTGGTTGTCGTTGGCCCAGAGAAGCCGCCCTGCTGAGCTGCCAGAACAGGTGCGGAACACAGTGCCATTACGGCAACCATTGCAGCTAATTTTTTCATCGTCATGTCTCCCTTTCATGTTGGTTTACGACTATTAAATAAGTTAATCCTTAACAAGTTCTTAAGGCAAAAAAAGATACTTTTTTTGCTGTACAGAGACTGTAGCCACAGGTTTACTGACTGCAAATGAGTTATCGCAGGGATGAACATATGCGTATTTTACTGATCGAAGATGACACGTTGATTGGCGATGGCCTGAAAACAGGTCTGAGTAAAATGGGTTTCAGCATCGACTGGTTTACCGAAGGTCGGCAAGGGAAAGAAGCACTCTACAGCGCACCTTATGATGCGGTAATACTCGACCTGACGCTGCCAGGCATAGACGGACGGGACATTTTGCGCGAATGGCGAGCCAACGGAAAGCAGGAGCCTGTGCTGATTCTGACCGCTCGCGACGCGCTGGCAGAACGCGTTGAAGGCCTGCGCCTGGGCGCAGATGACTATCTGTGCAAACCCTTTGCGCTGATCGAAGTTGCCGCCAGACTGGAGGCACTGGTACGTCGTGCCAGCGGCCAGGCCAGCAACACATTGTGCCATGGCCAGGTAACGCTCGATCCCGGCGCGCTGGTCGCCACGGCGGCGGGTGAACCTTTGTCACTCAAACCTAAAGAGTTCGCGCTGCTGGAACTGCTGATGCGCAACAAAGGTCGCGTCCTGCCCCGCAAACTGATTGAAGAAAAACTGTATACCTGGGACGAAAATGTCTCCAGCAATGCGGTTGAGGTCCACGTCCATCACTTACGCCGTAAGCTCGGCAGCGACTTTATCCGTACCGTGCATGGCATTGGCTATACCCTGGGTGACGCATGAAACTCACACAACGCCTCAGCCTGCGAGTCAGGCTAACGCTTATTTTTCTGATTCTGGCATCAGCGACCTGGGCCGTATCCAGTTTTGTGGCCTGGAGGCAGACTACCGATAATGTCGATGAGCTGTTTGATACGCAGCTGATGCTGTTCGCCAAGCGGCTTAGCACGCTGGATATCAGCGATGTCACCACCTCAAGCACGATGGCCCGCACGCCAAAAAAACTGAAACATGGCCATATTGATGACGACGCACTGGCGTTTGCCATCTACTCCACCGACGGCAAAATGGTGCTACACGATGGCGACAATGGCCAGGATATTCCCTACAGCTACAGCCGGGAGGGGTTTAGCGACGGCCAAGTCAGGGGCGACAACGATTCCTGGCGCTTCCTGTGGCTGAATTCCGCTGATGGAAAATATCGCATTGTGGTGGGCCAGGAGTGGGAGTACCGGGAGGATATGGCGCTGTCGATCCTTACCGCACAGTTAACCCCGTGGCTGGTTGCGCTGCCGCTGATGTTGCTGATCCTGGTGGTCATGCTGAGTCGCGAACTCAGGCCGCTAAAAAAACTGGCGCAAGCTCTGCGCTGGCGCGCCCCGGAGTCAGAAGAACCGCTCGACCCGAAAGGTGTGCCAAGCGAAGTGCGCCCGCTGGTTGAATCGCTTAATCAGCTGTTTACCCGTATCCACTCTATGATGGTCCGCGAACGACGCTTTACCTCTGACGCTGCTCACGAGCTACGCAGTCCATTGACCGCGCTGAAGGTGCAAACCGAAGTGGTGCAACTGTCAGACGACGACCCGCAAACGCGGGAAAAAGCGCTGGTGCAGCTGCATGCGGGAATTGAACGCGCCACCCGACTGGTCGATCAGCTCCTGACGCTTTCGCGCCTCGACTCCCTCGATAATCTTCAGGATGTGGCAGAAATCTCGCTGGAGGAGCTACTGCAATCCGCGGTGATGGATATCTACCACCCGGCCCAGCAGGCGCATATTGACGTACGTTTGCAGATTAACGCACACAATATAACGCGCACAGGACAGCCGCTGTTGCTGAGCCTGATGGTACGAAATCTGCTGGATAATGCCATTCGCTACAGTCCGCAGGGGAGCATTGTGGAAGTGACGCTCAACGCCCGTAACTTCAGCGTCAAAGATAATGGTCCTGGCGTTGCGCCGGAGGTACTTACACACATCGGTGAACGCTTTTATCGTCCGCCGGGACAAAGCGTGACTGGCAGCGGTCTCGGTCTGTCGATTGTCCGCCGTATCGCGATATTACATGGGATGTCAGCCTCGTTTGGCAATGCCCCGGAAGGTGGCTTTGAAGCAAAAGTCAGTTGGTAATTGCGTTATTGTTGCTCACATAGCAAAAGACTTTGCACATTTTGCTAATTTCACCGCACCGCTGGTGGGAGTAAAATCGTCCTCAAACGTATTTCCTTGAGGACACAAAATGAGCAACATTCTAATTATCAACGGGGCGAAAAAATTCGGCCATTCTAATGGTCAACTGAATGACACCCTGACCGAGGTCGCGGACGGTATCCTGCGCGACCTCGGGCATGATGTTAAAGTCGTACGCGCAGACAGCGATTATGACGTAAAAGCAGAAGTGCAGAATTTCGTCTGGGCCGATGCGGTTATCTGGCAGATGCCTGGCTGGTGGATGGGCGCACCGTGGACCGTGAAAAAATACATCGATGACGTGTTTACCGAAGGTCACGGTACGCTGTACGCCAGCGACGGCCGCACACGTTCAGATGCCTCTAAAAAATACGGCTCCGGCGGGCTGATTCAGGGCAAAAAATACATGCTGTCCCTGACCTGGAACGCACCGATGGAAGCCTTCACTGAAAAAGACCAGTTTTTCCATGGCGTTGGCGTTGATGGCGTCTATCTCCCGTTCCATAAAGCAAACCAGTTCCTGGGAATGGAAGCGCTGCCGACCTTTATCACCAATGACGTGATTAAAATGCCGGACGTCCCGCGTTATATCGCAGAATATCGCAAGCATCTGACCGAAATTTTTGGTTAACTGGTAACCTGGAATTAGAAGGAGTTAACCATGCTTACCGTTATTGCAGAAATCCGTACACGTCCAGGTCAACATCACCGCCAGGCGGTACTGGATCAGTTTGCTAAAATCGTTCCGACCGTACTGAAAGAAGAAGGCTGCCACGGCTATGCGCCGATGGTGGATCATGCCGCGGGTGTGAGTTTTCAGACCACAGCGCCAGATTCAATCGTGATGGTTGAGCAGTGGGAAAGCATCGCGCATCTTGAAGCGCATTTGCAGACCCCGCATATGAAAGCCTACAGCGAAGCCGTGAAAGGTGACGTGCTGGACATGAATATTCGTATTCTGGAGTCGGGCATTTAAGATTGTCGATTTGCCGGGTGACGCTTAGCTATCCGGCATAAATCGCTTCGTCAGATGAGAGCCGGATAAGGCATTTTACGCCCGTCTCCGGCTTTTCTACATGCAATTACCCTTCGAGATCCGCCAGGTCGCCTTTCTCTTGCAACCAGTTTCGACGATCTTCAGAACGCTTTTTGGCCAGCAGCATATCCATCATTGCGTTGGTACGCTGATCGTCTTCATCATCGATAATGAGCTGCACCAGGCGACGGGTGTTCGGATCCAGCGTAGTTTCACGAAGCTGCATCGGGTTCATTTCACCCAGACCTTTAAAGCGCTGCACGTTCGGCTTGCCTTTCTTGCGCTTTAACTGCTCCAGTACGCCCGCTTTCTCTTCTTCCGTCAGCGCGTAATACACCTCTTTACCAAGGTCGATACGGTATAACGGCGGCAGCGCCACGTAGACGTGACCGTGTTTCACCAGCGTGCGGAAGTGTTTCACAAACAGCGCGCACAGCAGCGTGGCGATGTGCAGGCCATCGGAGTCCGCATCCGCCAGGATACAGATCTTGCCGTAGCGCAATTGGCTCAGATCGTCGCTGTCCGGATCGATGCCGATCGCCACGGAAATATCGTGAACCTCCTGCGAAGCCAGCACTTCATCGGAAGAGACTTCCCATGTATTGAGGATCTTACCTTTCAGCGGCATGATCGCCTGATATTCACGATCGCGCGCCTGCTTGGCCGATCCGCCCGCCGAGTCACCTTCGACAAGGAACAGTTCGGTGCGATTAAGATCCTGTGCGGTACAATCCGCCAGTTTACCCGGCAGCGCCGGACCGCTGGTCAGCTTTTTACGCACTACTTTTTTCGCCGCACGCAGACGACGCTGCGCGCTGGAAATCGCCATCTCAGCCAGCAGTTCGGCTGACTGCACGTTCTGGTTCAGCCACAGACTGAAAGCATCTTTCACCACGCCAGAGACGAATGCCGCACACTGACGCGAAGAGAGGCGCTCTTTGGTTTGTCCGGCAAACTGCGGATCCTGCATTTTTACCGACAACACATAAGCACAGCGATCCCAGATATCTTCCGCCGACAGCTTCACGCCACGCGGCAGGATGTTACGGTATTCACAGAACTCGCGCATCGCATCCAGCAGTCCCTGACGCAGACCGTTAACGTGCGTACCGCCCTGCATGGTTGGGATCAGGTTCACATAGCTTTCGGTCAGCAGCTCGCCGCCTTCCGGCAGCCAGAGCAGCGCCCAGTCCACCGTCTCCGTCTCACCGCTGAAATTACCGATAAACGGTTTTTCCGGCAGCGTCGGTAGGCCATTCACCGCTTCGCTCAGATAGTCATTTAAACCATCCTGGTAGCACCAGCGCTGCTCGCTGTTGTTGACCTCATCCTTAAAAGTGATCTCAACGCCTGGGCACAGTACCGCTTTTGCTTTCAGTACGTGCGTTAAGCGCGAAACAGAAAAACGCGGGCTGTCAAAGAAGCTTTCATCCGGCCAGAAGTGCACGCTGGTCCCGGTATTGCGTTTGCCGCAGGTACCGACAACCTGTAAATCCTGCACTTTATCGCCATTCTCAAACGCGATGTTGTATACCTGCCCGTCGCGGCGCACGTTCACTTCCACACGTTTGGACAGGGCGTTGACGACGGAGATACCCACACCGTGCAGACCGCCGGAGAACTGGTAGTTCTTGTTAGAGAACTTGCCGCCCGCGTGCAGACGACAGAGGATCAGCTCAACCGCCGGAACGCCTTCTTCAGGGTGAATATCTACCGGCATGCCGCGTCCGTCATCAATGACTTCCAGTGACTGGTCGGCATGTAAGATCACGTCCACGCGTTTTGCGTGACCCGCCAGTGCTTCATCCACACTGTTATCAATCACTTCCTGTCCAAGATGGTTCGGACGGGTCGTATCGGTGTACATCCCTGGGCGACGGCGTACCGGCTCAAGCCCAGTGAGTACCTCAATGGCATCAGCGTTATAAGTTTGCGTCATGGTTTAAATAAGCAATTCGAATTGATCGTCAGAAACTGTGCAGTCCAAGGAAATCGACAATCGGGTTGAAATAATCTTCGAAGCCCGTGAATGCGTGGTTTCCGCCCTCAATAACTGTCTGACGGCAGGAGGCGTAATACGCCACCGCCTGGCGGTAGTCCAACACTTCATCGCCCGTTTGTTGGAGCAGCCAGATCAAATCCGGCGCTTCCAGCGGGTCAATCTGCATGACTTTAAGATCGTAAATATGGCGTGACTCTAGCACATATTGCTGCCCCGTGTAGGGGTTCTCGTTTTGACCGAGATAGTCGACCAGCAGTTCATAAGGCCGTACGGCAGGGTTCACCACCACTGCCGGCAGCATAAAACATTGCGACAGCCAGGTGGCGTAATAACCGCCTAAAGAGGAACCGACAATCCCCAGCGACTCTCCGCCATGTTCAAGAATGATCGATTCCAGCATCTCTGCGGCCTGCGCTGGATACGGAGGTAGCTGCGGCACGATCATCTCAACGTGCGGGTGGTGCTCCGCCAGCCAGTTTTTCAGTAAACACGCCTTCGCCGAACGAGGAGAGCTATTAAATCCGTGAAGATAGAGAAGCGTAGACATCAGTAGCCTTCTGAAGCGGTATCAGGGTGGAACCGATTACCCTGCAGACGACGTACCTGAGTCTGCAATGTTCCGTCGGCAAAAAGCTCCAGCGTCCGCCAGCCTGGGCTGATGGTATCCAATGTGAAGTTGGAACAGTGCGGTTTAAACTGCACGCAGGTCGACGGTGTCGCCAGCAGACGGCGACCGTTCCAGTCCAGATCCAGTTCCTGATGAATATGCCCGCACAATAGATACCTGGCGCGAGGATAATTCACCAGCACGTTATCCAGCTCAGCGGCATTACGCAGACTGTGCTGATCGAGCCAGCTGCAGCCTGCAGGCAGAGGATGATGATGCAGAAGCAACAAGGTATTACGCTCTGGCGCATCAGCAAGTTTACGCTCCAGCCATTCGAGCTGGAATTCACTTAACTCACCGTGGGGAACGCCGAACACCTGGCTGTCCAGCAACAATATTTGCCACTGTTCGCCAATGAAAACGCGTTTGGCCGGGGAAATGCCCGCATCCTGCAGCGCGCTGTACATTGCCGGCTGAAAATCGTGATTGCCCGGTAGCCAAACGCAAGGCGCACGAAAACTTGCGATGCCCTCAGCAAAATGCTGATAAGCCGCAGCGGATTGATCCTGCGCCAAATCACCCGTCGCGACGATCAGATCGTACTCAGGCGACTCTGCATGTATTGCATCCAGTACGGATTGATAGCTGTCCCAGGTGTTCACACCCAGCAGCGTTTCATGCTTTTCGGCAAACAGGTGAGTGTCTGTAATTTGTAAGATCCTGACTCTGGCCTCACCAGCCAAAGGAAGGGTTAACAGGCTTTCCAAATGGTGTCCTTAGGTTTCACGACGCTAATAAACCGGAATCGCCATCGCTCCATGTGCTAAACAGTACCGTAACCAGTCGGCCAGAAACTGATTAATTTGATGCTTTTCGTCGCGTTGATGCAACTTTTTATTTGGATAATCATACCGCGCTTTGAAGCGAAAGATCTGCTGACTTGAACACACTTCAGCCACCCTTGCGTCATGATACAGGCGCACAGTCAATGACGGCAGGCTCCAGTAGGTGACGGCCGGTGCCGTTTGTTCGATCGCGACAAGCGTAGTGTATCGGGTCGATTCAACGATCGTTAACCGATATTGTGCGTTTGCTACCTGATAGCTCACTGTTTCACCGGCTGCATCATTACGTGGCAGCAGGCGGCGCAATTGCGAATAGTTGGTTTCGCACAGACGCATCATTTCAGGGAAGTCAGGTGTGTAACGCTTCATTTTTTCCACTCAGTTTTTAACTCTTGATAGTGCAGCTGTAACCATTGCAAGGCGATGACAGACGCTGCGTTGTCGATTTTCCCCTCTTCTACCCATTGGTAAGCCTGTTCCCGGCTTACCACATGAACACGAATATCTTCGTTTTCATCAGCCAGACCGTGTATTCCGCTCGCGGTCGTGGCGTCCACTTCGCCGACTAAAATAGACAGACGCTCACTGGTGCCACCCGGGCTTGCCAGATAGCTCAGAACGGGTTTCGTCCTTTTAACTTCCAGCCCGGCCTCTTCCATTGCTTCACGACGGGCGACATCTTCAACGGTTTCGCCCTCTTCGATCATTCCGGCTACCATTTCCAGTAGCCACGGGCTTTCGCTGGTATCAAATGCCGCAATACGAATCTGCTCGACCAGCACAACTTCATCCCGCTCAGGGTCAAAGGGTAGCAAGACAGCCGCGTGTCCGCGCTCAAAAATTTCGCGCGTTACCTCACCGCTCATCCCCCCGTTAAACAGGCGGTGGCGAAACCGATAAAGATCCAGTGAAAAAAAACCGCGGTATAGCGTTTCTCGTGCAATAATTTCTACATCATTTTTAGTGAAAGTCATTGGCAAGTTGTCTGGTTTACGCATTGTGCTGTCCTGAAACCAATAGTGATTAAAATGTGAATTTCAAGGTCGTTTGACTGATGTTTGAACGTCCTTGTGTTAAATTGATGCAAATTAACGCCGTATGGCACGTAACGCCAACTTTTTGAAGTGGCGGATTCTGCTAGAATCAGCAAATATTTTTACAATTTGATCAGCGCTAAATACTGCTTCACAACAAGGAATGCAAATGAAGAAATTGCTCCCCATCCTTATCGGCCTGAGCCTGTCGGGGTTCAGTACTTTGAGCCAGGCAGAAAACCTGATGCAGGTTTATCAGCAAGCACGCCTGAGCAACCCGGAATTGCGTAAATCCGCCGCCGATCGCGATGCTGCATTCGAAAAAATTAACGAAGCGCGTAGTCCATTGCTGCCGCAACTGGGTTTAGGTGCCGATTACACCTACAGCAATGGCTACCGTGATGCAAATGGCGTCAACTCCAATGCAACCAGCGCATCTTTGCAGTTAACTCAGTCTATTTTTGACATGTCTAAATGGCGTGCCCTGACGCTGCAAGAAAAATCAGCGGGCATCCAGGACGTGACCTATCAGACCGATCAGCAAACGCTGATCCTGAATACCGCCACAGCCTATTTTAACGTATTGAACGCAATTGACGTGCTTTCTTATACCCAGGCACAGAAAGATGCGGTCTATCGTCAGTTAGATCAGACCACTCAGCGTTTTAACGTTGGCCTGGTTGCCATCACTGACGTACAGAATGCCCGTTCACAATACGATACTGTACTGGCGAACGAAGTTACCGCGCGTAACAATCTGGATAACGCGGTAGAACAGCTGCGCCAGGTAACCGGTAACTACTACCCGGAACTGGCTTCACTGAACGTTGATGGTTTTAAAACCAACAAACCGCAGGCGGTGAACGCGCTGCTGAAAGAAGCAGAAAACCGCAACCTGTCATTATTGCAGGCCCGTTTGAGCCAGGATCTGGCGCGTGAGCAGATTCGTCTGGCGCAGGATGGTCATTTACCGACTCTGGACCTGACCGCCTCTACCGGGGTATCTGACACCTCCTACAGCGGGTCAAAAACCCACGGTGGCGCGACGGGTAATCAGTACGACGACAGCAATATGGGCCAGAACAAAATTGGTCTGAGCTTCTCGCTGCCGCTGTATCAGGGTGGAATGGTTAACTCGCAGGTGAAACAAGCGCAGTACAACTTTGTTGGCGCGAGCGAACAGCTGGAAAGCGCGCACCGCAGCGTGGTGCAGACCGTGCGTTCTTCGTTCAACAACATTAATGCGTCTATCAGTAGCATTAACGCGTACAAACAAGCGGTTGTCTCGGCCCAAAGCTCTTTGGATGCGATGGAAGCCGGCTATTCCGTAGGTACACGTACCATCGTGGATGTGTTGGATGCCACCACCACGCTGTACAACGCCAAGCAGCAACTGGCGAATGCGCGTTATACCTATCTTATTAACCAGTTAAACGTCAAATCTGCGCTCGGTACGCTGAACGAGCAGGATCTGGTAGCACTGAACAATACGCTGGGTAAACCCGTATCCACGACTCCGGATACGATCGCGCCGGAAAACGCGCAGCAAGATGCCGCGGCGGACGGTTATACGTCCAACAGCGCGACGCCTGCGGCTCAGCCAACGGCCGCGCGTTCAACCAGCAGCAACGGCAACAACCCGTTCCGTAACTGATGCTGATGACGGGGCTTCGGCCCCGTCTGAACGTAAGACAACGTAAAGATCCGCCTCTTCTTCCGCATTCTCGCCTCTTCCCGCTTCAATTTCGACCAGTCATCCTCTATTCTGAGCAGAGTTACCACTGGGTACTGGAAGACATAAATGAAACGGACAAAATCTATACATCACGCCTCGTTCCGCAAAAGCTGGAGCGCGCGCCATCTGACTCCTGTCGCCCTGGCAGTTACCGCTGTGTTTATGCTCGCGGGCTGTGAAAAGAGCGACGAAACGGTTTCGCTTTATCAGAACGCTGACGACTGCTCTGCAGCTAACCCGGGTAAAAGCGCCGAATGTACTACTGCGTTTAACAATGCGCTGAAAGAAGCTGAACGTACCGCGCCAAAATACGCCACTCGTGAAGACTGTATCGCTGAATTCGGCGAAGGCGAGTGCCAGCAGGCTCCTGCGCAAGCAGGTATGGCGCCGACCGGTGAAGGCCAGGCTCAGGCGCAGAATCAAAGCAGCGGCAGCTTCTGGATGCCGCTGATGGCGGGCTACATGATGGGCCGACTGATGGGCGGCGGAATGGGCGCTCAGCAACCGCTGTTCAGCTCGAAAAACCCAGCCAGCCCGGCTTACGGCAAATACACGGATGCCAGCGGTAAAAACTACGGTGCAGCAACGCCGGGTCGCACCATGACCGTACCGAAAACCGCTATGGCACCGAAACCTGCCACCACCTCTACCGTAACCCGCGGCGGATTTGGTGAGTCTGTGGCCAAACAGAGCACCATGCAGCGTAGCGCAAGCGGCACCACCACACGTTCAATGGGTGGCTGATCGTCATGGAAAGAGTCAGTATTGTTGAGCGCCCGGACTGGCGCGACAAAGCCACCGAATACGGTTTCAATTTTCACACGATGTACGGCGAGCCGTACTGGTGTGAAGACGCGTACTATAAGCTCACCCTTGCTCAGGTCGAAAAGCTGGAAGAGGTCACCGCAGAGCTGCATCAAATGTGCCTCAAGGTGGTGGAAAAGGTCATCGCCAGCGATGAGTTGATGACCAAGTTTCGCATTCCGAAGCATACCTGGGGCTTTGTCCGCCAGTCCTGGCAGACGCAGCAACCGTCGCTCTATTCACGTCTCGATCTGGCATGGGACGGCACGGGTGAACCCAAGCTTTTAGAAAACAACGCCGATACGCCAACCTCGCTGTACGAAGCCGCGTTTTTCCAGTGGATCTGGCTGGAAGATCAGCTCAATGCGGGCAACCTGCCGGAAGGCAGCGATCAGTTCAACAGTCTGCAGGAAAAACTGATCGAGCGTTTCACCGAGCTGCGTGAGCAGTATGGTTTTCAACTGCTTCATCTGACCTGCTGTCGTGATACGGTGGAAGATCGCGGTACGATCCAGTATCTACAGGATTGCGCGGCCGAAGCTGAGATCGCTACAGAATTCCTCTATGTAGAAGATATTGGTCTTGGTGAAAAAGGTCAGTTCACCGACATGCAGGATCAGGTAATCGCTAACCTGTTCAAGCTCTATCCATGGGAATTCATGCTGCGTGAAATGTTCTCCACCAAGCTGGAAGATGCTGGCGTTCGCTGGCTGGAACCGGCCTGGAAGAGCATTATCTCCAATAAAGCACTGTTGCCGCTGTTATGGGAAATGTTCCCGGACCATCCGAACCTGCTGCCAGCGTACTTCGCCGAAGACGATCATCCGCATATGGATAAATTCGTCGTCAAACCGATCTTCTCACGCGAGGGGGCTAACGTCTCCATTGTTGAGAACGGTAAAACGATCGAAGCAGTGGAAGGACCGTACGGTGAAGAAGGTATGATCGTGCAGGAGTTCCATCAGCTACCGAAGTTTGGCGACAGCTATATGCTGATTGGCAGCTGGCTGATCAACGATCAACCAGCCGGGATCGGCATTCGTGAAGACCGCGCGTTGATCACACAGGATCTGTCACGTTTCTATCCGCATATTTTTGTCGAATAATTGAGAGTGCCGGGTGGCGGCTCCGCCTTACCCGGCCTTCAGCATGAACTTATTGCCCGATAAGCGCAGTGCCATCGGGCATTCATCATCCAACCTGCACCGACAACATACTTAAACTTCCCATCTCAATACCATCTACCGGGATCGTGACAGACTCTTTACCGTCCCATGCCCCGAGTACATACAGCAGCGGCAGATAGTGATCCGGCGTCGGGTTTGATAACGATCCACCTTCATGATCGAGATAGTTCACCAATGGGTGCTGCTCAACCGGTCCCTGCCATGTCAGGTTTGCCTTAACATAATCATTGAATGAAGTCGCCCACGGATAAGGCGTGTTCTCACCGTGCCAGCGCGCAGTGCGCAGATTATGCACCACGTTACCACTGGCCACCAGCATAATGCCCTCATCACGCAGCGCCGCCAGCTTACGGCCCATCTCAAAATGCCATGCCGCGGGTTTGGTGCTATCAATGCTCAGTTGCACCATCGGAATATCCGCATTCGGGTACATCTTGATCAGCACGCCCCAGGAACCGTGGTCAAAACCCCAGGCTTCTTTGTCCAGGGTCACAGGCACTGGAGCAAGTAAGTCAACCAGATGCTGCGCCAGTTCAGGAGAACCAGGAGCCGGGTAATGGGTGTCATATAATGCTTGCGGAAAACCGCCAAAATCGTGGATCGTTTTGGGGGCTTCCATCGCAGTCACACCCGTTCCACGGGTGAACCAGTGCGCCGAGACCACCACAATGGCTTTCGGACGCGGCAACGTTTCCCCCAGTTGCTGCCAGGCACGGGTATAAACGTTATCTTCCAGAACATTCATCGGGCTACCGTGGCCCAAAAACAATGCTGGCATACGAGTTGAAGACATGATGATATCCTTACTGAGGGAGTCATTTTGATACCACCACAATACGCTTATTCGGTTGATGAAGAACTCAGATAACCATGATGAAGATCATCAGTTATTTTGACGATCCAACCCGGACAGCAGATTGATAAGGAGTTTTATTTGTCGATGTCAGTACCTTTACTTCTGACTTTACTGGCAGGTGCCGCCACGTTTATCGGCGCATTTCTCGGCGTGTTAGGGCAAAAACCGTCTAACCGCGTTCTCGCCTTTTCTTTAGGCTTCGCCGCCGGGATTATGCTACTGATCTCCCTTATGGAGATGCTACCTGCTGCGCTGGCCGCTGAAGGTATGTCGCCAGTGCTGGGCTACGGAATGTTTATCGTCGGCTTACTGGGCTACTTTGGTCTGGACCGTCTATTGCCGCACGCGCACCCTCAGGATCTGGTACAAAAAACAACGCAGCCTCTACCCGGCTCTATTAAACGCACCGCGATTTTATTAACGCTCGGCATCAGCCTGCACAACTTTCCTGAAGGGATTGCGACGTTTGTTACCGCCAGTAGCAACCTTGAGCTGGGCTTTGGTATTGCCCTCGCCGTTGCATTGCACAATATTCCTGAAGGATTAGCGGTGGCGGGTCCCGTCTATGCCGCCACAGGCTCCAAACGTACGGCGATATTCTGGGCAGGGATTTCAGGTATGGCAGAAATACTGGGCGGCGTACTGGCGTGGTTAATTCTCGGTAGCCTTATATCACCGGTGGTGATGGCGGCAATAATGGCGGCTGTCGCAGGTATTATGGTGGCGCTGTCCGTCGATGAATTGATGCCGTTGGCAAAAGAGATCGATCCCAATAATAATCCCAGCTATGGGGTGTTATGTGGAATGTCGGTGATGGGGTTAAGCCTCGTCATCCTCCAGTCGATGGGAATCGGATAATCCAGAGGGCGGATGCCACTCTGCAAATTTACAGCATCCGCTCATCCATAGCAGAATATGAAGGACTAATCCTGTTCCTTAATCGCGCTGTTATCTTCACCAGAACGGCGAAAGAGTTTGTTTCGCGCTTCAAGTAAGGCATCTCTGTCCTGGCGGAATGCCCGACAATAACGTTTCATATGACAATAATAACCCACCGCAACGAGTGCAATTAATACAATCCAATACCAGGCAATAAACATTCTTCTACCCTTAAAATTTAACATCATTAAACATTTAACGTTAAAATTTTACACAACCTTATTCTGACATACTCATATAGTGGCATATTTCAGAAACAAATATATGATTTCGATCATATAAATCAGCGGCTAAGCTATTAGCCAAACTCGTTATAAACAATTAAAACAATGTCGACAAGATCACACTACGCAATAATAAATATTGTTCTTAAAATATCGCACTCATACTATCCAGAAAATAATAAAAATTAGCTCCTGCAGAATAATACATTTCATCAACATTAATTAATACATTGTGAAATGTAGCATTAGTAATACCATTTTATTTTATCAAAATAGTAAAAACATAATATATTCAGCAAAATTATATTTATAGGTAATATAAGGAGATATATCCATGTTTACACAATACCGAAAAACACTTCTGGCTGGGACTCTGGCACTGACATTTGGATTGGCAGCAGGAAACTCTCTTGCCGCTGGTTTTCAACCGGCCCAGCCTGCAGGAAAATTGGGCGCAATAGTAGTTGACCCTTATGGAAATGCCCCGCTTACTGCGCTGGTTGAATTAGATAGCCACGTTATTTCAGATGTTAAAGTTACCGTCCATGGTAAAGGTGAAAAAGGCGTTCCGGTGACTTATACCGTCGGCAAAGAGTCGCTCGCCACGTACGATGGCATTCCTATTTTTGGCCTTTATCAAAAGTTCGCAAATAAGGTAACCGTTGAATATAAAGAAAATGGCAAAACCATGAAAGATGATTACGTGGTGCAAACATCCGCTATCGTTAATCACTATATGGATAACCGCTCTATATCTGATTTACAGCAAACAAAAGTGATTAAAGTAGCACCGGGTTTTGAAGATCGCCTTTATCTGGTGAATACCCATACCTTTACCCCGCAGGGTGCAGAATTCCACTGGC
The DNA here is from genome assembly GCF_014596815.2 of Citrobacter sp. C13. Classification (NCBI taxonomy): domain Bacteria; kingdom Pseudomonadati; phylum Pseudomonadota; class Gammaproteobacteria; order Enterobacterales; family Enterobacteriaceae; genus Citrobacter; species Citrobacter sp. C13. Next base: position 677,947 of record NZ_CP115024.1, on the reverse strand, counting down.
ATGGTGAAAAAGATAAAAATGCCGGCATCCTGGATGCGGGTCCGGCTGGCGGCGCACTCCCTTTTGATATCGCACCCTTTACCTTTGTCGTCGATACGGAAGGCGAATATCGGTGGTGGCTGGATCAGGACACCTTCTATGACGGCCACGACATGGATATCAACAAGCGCGGCTACCTGATGGGTATTCGTGAGACACCGCGCGGCACATTCACCGCCGTACAAGGCCAGCACTGGTATGAATTCGATATGCTGGGCCAGATTCTGGCCGACCATAAACTACCGCGCGGATTCATGGATGCATCACATGAATCGATCGAAACGGTCAATAACACTGTATTGCTGCGCGTAGGTAAACGCGACTATCGCAAAGAGGATGGTCTTCACGTGCATACCATCCGCGACCAGATTATTGAAGTCGATAAATCTGGACGTGTTGTTGACGTGTGGGATCTAACCAAAATTCTCGACCCGATGCGTGACGCGCTGCTGGGTGCGCTGGACGCAGGCGCGGTATGCGTCAACGTGGATCTCGCTCACGCAGGCCAACAGGCGAAACTGGAGCCAGATACCCCCTATGGTGACGCCCTCGGCGTTGGTGCGGGCCGTAACTGGGCTCACGTCAACTCCATTGCCTATGACGCTAAAGATGACTCCATCATTCTTTCTTCCCGCCATCAGGGTGTCGTCAAAATCGGTCGCGATAAACAGGTGAAATGGATTCTGGCACCGTCTAAAGGCTGGAATAAGTCGCTGGCAAGCAAATTGTTAAAACCGGTTGATGATAAGGGCAATGCGCTGAAGTGTGATGAAAACGGTAAGTGCGAGAATACTGATTTCGATTTTACCTACACCCAACACACCGCCTGGCTCTCCAGCAAAGGAACGCTAACCATCTTTGACAATGGCGATGGGCGTGGACTCGAACAACCGGCGCTACCAACAATGAAATATTCCCGGTTCGTCGAATATAAAATTGACGAGAAAAAAGGAACCGTTCAGCAAATTTGGGAGTACGGGAAAGAGCGCGGTTATGATTTCTACAGTCCTATCACGTCGGTAATTGAATATCAAAAAGACCGCGACACCATGTTTGGATTTGGTGGTTCTATTAATTTATTTGACGTTGGACAGCCAACCACCGGCAAAATCAACGAAATTGACTACAAAACAAAAGAAGTCAAAGTCGAAATTGATGTCCTTTCCGATAAACCAAACCAAACGCACTACCGCGCATTACTGGTTCGCCCACAACAAATGTTTAAATAGTATCGTTAGATTAAGGATTAATTATGTCATCTAAATGGATTACTTCATTATTTAAAAGCGTGGTATTAACGGCGGCGCTGGTAACACCATTTGCAGCATCGGCTTTTACTGAAGGTACTGACTATATGGTGCTGGAGAAACCGATTCCCAATGCTGATAAAACGTTGATCAAAGTATTCAGCTATGCCTGCCCATTCTGCTACAAATATGATAAAGCCGTGACCGGCCCGGTGTCAGAAAAAGTTGCCGATCTCGTCGCCTTCACACCTTTTCATCTCGAGACCAAAGGAGAATACGGTAAACAGGCCAGTGAAGTATTTGCAGTAATGATTGCGAAGGATCAGGCCGCAGGGGTCTCATTGTTTGACGCCAAATCACAGTTCAAAAAAGCCAAGTTTGCTTACTACACTGCCTACCACGACAAGAAGGAACGCTGGTCTGACGGTAAAGATCCCGCTTCATTCATCAAAACAGGGCTGGATGCTGCGGGTATGAGTCAAGCAGACTTCGAGAACGCCTTAAAAGAACCCGTAGTTCAGGAGACCTTGGAAAAATGGAAAGCGGCCTATGATGTTGCCAAAATCCAGGGGGTTCCGGCTTACGTCGTCAATGGTAAGTACCTGATCTACACCAAAAGCATCAAATCGATTGATTCCATGGCTGAGCTTGTCAGAGAGCTGGCGACAAAATAAACAGGGAACCGGCTATGGATTTTATCAAAGGATTGTGGCGAGACTTATTTACCGCACCGGTTGATACCCTGGTGAGATGGCAGGAGCGTCGCTTTTTGTGGTTGCTAATGGCTTGTGCCATGGGTGGGTTAATTATTCTGGCGCACTCGTTCTTCCAAATCTATCTCTACATGGCCCCTTGCGAGCAATGTGTATACATCCGCTTTGCCATGTTTGTGATGGTTTTCGGTGGGCTGATCGCGGCAATAAACCCTAAAAACCTCATCCTAAAACTGGTCGGCTGCATTGCGGCATTTTATGGCAGCATTATGGGCATTAAGTTTTCAATCAAACTTAATGGCATCCATTATGCAGTACATAACCCGGACCCGGATTCACTCTTTGGTGTACAGGGATGTTCCACCGATCCGACATTCCCTTTCAATTTGCCGCTGGCAAACTGGGCTCCAGAATGGTTTAAGCCCACTGGAGATTGCGGCTATGACGCACCTGTCGTTCCCGATGGCGTAGCGGTCAGCAGTACGCAAAAGTGGTTTGTCGATCTGTACCAGCAGTCCGAAGGCTGGTATCTGCTCCCGCCATGGCATTTTATGAATATGGCGCAGGCCTGCCTGCTCGCCTTTGGTTTGTGTTTAGTGCTGTTGCTGGTAATGAGCGGAGCCTGGGCACTTAAACTGGCCAGAAAAAAATAGCCAGGCCGCAATAACAAAAAACCGAAGCCAGAAAACTGACTTCGGTTTTTTTATCCCTACCACGGTTGTCGCGGTAGTCAGCAATTAGCTGGCTTTGCGCTCATGCGCCTGACGGTAAGCCACCAGGTCTTCGATAGTAACCACAGCCATATTATGCTTACCGGCAAATTCGATGCATTCTGGCGCACGCGCCATGGTGCCATCGTCATTGGTCAGTTCGCACAGCACACCCGCCGGTTTAAACCCTGCCAGCGTCATCAGGTCGATGGTTGCTTCAGTATGACCACCGCGGGTCAACACGCCACCTGCCTGAGCACGCAGCGGGAAAACGTGCCCCGGACGGTTAAGATCGGAAGGTTTAGCGCCATCCTTAATTGCCGCACGTACCGTAGTAACACGGTCTGCAGCGGAAACGCCGGTGGTCACGCCTTCTGCGGCTTCAATGGTCACGGTAAAACCGGTACCGTAAGCGCTGGTGTTGTTTTCCACCATCATTGGCAGATCGAGCTGTTTGCGTCGGTCTTCAGTGATGCATAGGCATACAATACCGCTACCGTGACGGATGGTCAGCGCCATCTGTTCAACAGTCATGGTTTCTGCCGGGAAAATCATATCGCCTTCGTTTTCACGGTCTTCGTCGTCAAGCACCATTACACCGCGTCCTTCACGCAGCGCAGACAGCGCATGTTCAACACGTTCGAAAGGCGTACCAAAAGAGGAAAGTAGCGTCTGATTCATGGTAAAAAAACCTCACTAAAATTATGGTTACCAGAATCAGGGCAGTCTTAGGAGTACCGTCTAAGCGGCAAAAAAATAACGTGAGCGGGTCCATGCCCGACTGGATCGTTACTCTCTCCCATCCGGACTCTAACCGTCGGCCCCGGAATTACACCGGATCTGCTGACCTTTTTGCCGTAACAAAAAGCGCTCGCGGGCTTTCAACATCAGTTGATTTACCGCCGGTGGGGAATTTCGCCCCGCCCTGAGAATAAGCGGGTTAACTATAACGCTATTGATTACCTTCATCAACGCCTTTACTCGTCTTAGCTTCACACAATTCTGGTTTATGCCTGTGCCAGTTCGCACTACAATAGGCAGCAACACGTACCAGTTCAGGGAAACCACAATGATTGACCCGAAAAAAATTGAGCAGATTGCTCGTCAGGTTCACGAGTCGATGCCGAAAGGGATCCGCGAGTTTGGCGAAGACGTCGAGAAGAAAATTCGTCAAACGCTGCAGTCACAGCTGACCCGTCTGGATCTGGTAAGCCGCGAAGAATTCGATGTACAGACTCAGGTTTTATTGCGCACGCGCGAAAAGCTGGCGATGCTTGAGCAACGTCTGACTGAGCTTGAATCACGTGATAAAACGGCAGAAATTAAACCTGCCCCCGCGATCCCGTCAGTCGATCCGCAAGAGTAAAAACGACAACGGGCCGCAAGGCCCGTTTTTCTGTTAGTGTTCCAGTTCTAGCTTCCTGGCTTCCGTCGCCTGCTGGCAGTACAGCGCATAGCGTTTGCAAAACCAGCTACGATGTTCTTCATCCATGTTCCCGGTTATTGCCTGGATATCAATGGGATGGCCCTCAGCCTGCATCCTGGCAAAACTACGGGCCAGGAAATCGAAATTGTTTAGTGAATACATATTGCTGTTCATGAGCATACCCTCCAGTTATTGAATATCTGCTAAGGCCATATGCTTTTTCTAATTTCAGTATTTCCCTGGATACGAAGTTATTCTGTACATATTGTGCGCAAAACTACTGCGCGGGTTCACAGTTTCCTATGAAATCTAAGAAGGCTTGAAGTATGGCGGGTATATCAGGGAAAGAGGCGCAGCGGCTGAAGAATAAAGCGAAAAAAAGCCGGATTGTGACGCGCAAACGTCTTATCCGGCCTGTAATCGGTACATCCTGTAAGCCTGAAGGAACTTCGCTTATCCGGCTATCAGGTCAGGGTTCACTTATCGCTGTCTTTCTGGATCTTCTTGATGATATTAGTCGTGGAGCAGCCATCTTCGAAGTTCAGCACCAGCACTTCACCGCCGTTCGCCCACACCTCTTCACTGCCCGCAATCTGCTCCGGCTTATAGTCGCCGCCTTTGACCAGCAGATCCGGCAGAATGCCAGCAATCAGACGCTGCGGCGTATCTTCTTCAAAAGAGACCACCCAGTCGACAGATTCCAGCGCGCCCAGTACGATCATACGCTGTTCCAGCGGGTTGACCGGACGCGTTTCACCTTTCAGACGTTTGGTCGAAGCATCGCTGTTGACCGCCACGATCAGGCGATCGCCCAGCTTGCGCGCATTCGCCAGATAGGAAACATGGCCCGCATGCAGGATGTCGAACACACCGTTGGTCATTACCACTTTCTCGCCGCGCTTGCGGGCGCTGGCAACGGCCTGTTTCAGCTCAGATTCGCTCATCACGCCAAAGCCAGTATCAGCCCGACCGCGCACGGCGTTTTCCAGCTCGATCGGTGAAACGGTAGAGGTCCCCAGCTTACCAACGACAACACCGGCTGCGGCGTTAGCAAAATAGCACGCCTCTTCCAGTGAGTTACCCGCCGCCAGCGTCGCCGCCAGCACGCCAATAACCGTATCGCCTGCACCGGTCACGTCATACACTTCCTGCGCCTGCGTCGGCATATGCAGCGGCGATTTGCCCGGTTGCAGTAACGTCATCCCCTGCTCGGATCGCGTGATCAGCAGTGCGGAAAGATCGAAATCAGCAATCACTTTCATGCCGCGTTCAACCAGTTCATCTTCGCTTTTGCACTTGCCCGCCACCGCTTCAAACTCAGACAGGTTCGGCGTCAGCAGCGTTGCGCCACGGTAGCGTTCAAAATCGGTTCCTTTCGGATCGATAAGCACCGGCACCCCAGCCTTACGCGCCAGAGCAATCATCTGCTGCACGCTTGCCAACGCGCCTTTGGCGTAGTCGGAGAGCACCAGAGCACCGATAGAACCCAGCGCCTGGTTAATACGCTCGTGCAGCGGCTGCGGATCCACACCTTCAAAACCTTCTTCGAAATCCAAGCGAATCAGCTGCTGATTGCGGGAAAGCACGCGCAGTTTGGTGATCGTCGGATGGGTCGGCACGGATACGAAATCGCATTTTACGTTTACATCCGTCAGCGTTTTGCTCAGCGCACGCGCCGCGTCGTCAATACCGGTCAGGCCCACCAGGCGCGAATTCGCTCCCAGAGAGGCAATGTTCATCGCCACGTTTGCTGCACCACCGGGACGTTCTTCGATGGTATCCACTTTTACCACCGGAACAGGCGCTTCAGGTGAAATACGGCTGGTAGGACCGTACCAGTAGCGATCCAGCATCACATCACCGACAACCATGACTCCTGCACGTTCAAACTCTGGCAGAGTTACTTTCATTCCTGTCTCCTGAGAGATTCTCTGAGTGTCTTAAAATTTGCGCGCGATAATAGCACACTTCACTCGGCACCCAGCCACTTCTGCCAGCTGTCACGCACCAGTGTACGTTCAGCGTCGAAGTGCTCCGGCGCCACATGGCCCGGAAGTTCCTGCAATGCAAGATGGTGAAGTTCATCACGCAACGTCGTATAAGCACGGGTAAGCGCCAGCGCTTCCTGCTCGTCCATAATGTCGTTTTGCGCCAGTAATTCCAGAATGCGCACGTTATCCGACCAGCGCGTCAGCTTCGGTTTTTCATGCGCATAGCGCAGCACCAGATACTGCGTAATAAACTCAATATCTGTGATGCCGCCTTCATCCGCTTTGATATCAAAACGATCGCGATGCTTATTACCCAAATGGGCACGCATTTTCTCACGCATTTCGCGCACCTCGGTCTGCAAGGTTTTCCCATCACGGACGAGGGTCATGATATCGCGACGAATCGCATCAAACTGAGAGGTCAACTGCGGGTCGCCGTACACTACGCGAGCACGCACCAGCGCCTGATGCTCCCATGTCCAGGCTTCGTTACGCTGATAATCGGCGAAAGCGTCAGCTGATGTCACCAGCATCCCCGCCGCCCCTGACGGACGCAAACGCGCATCCACTTCGTATAAAATACCGGACGAAGTACGGGTACTAAAGAGGTGCATAATGCGCTGCGCCAGACGCAGATAGAACTGTCGCCCGTCAATCTCACGCTCACCGTCCGTCATCACGTCCATCGGACAGTCATGCAGGAAGATCAAATCGAGATCCGAGCTGTACCCCAGTTCCCAGCCGCCCAGCTTGCCATAACCGACGACGGCAAAACCACGCCCCTCGCGTTCGCTAAGATGAGTGGGTTGACCGTAGCGCGCGACCATCTGCGTCCACGCCTGCTGGACTACCGCATCAATAATAGCTTCCGCCAGCCAGGTTAAATGGTCGCTCACCTTCATCACCGGCAGTGTACCGGCGATATCAGCCGCGGCAATACGCAGTAGCTGCGTTTGCTTAAACTGGCGCAGAGCCTCCAGTTGCTGCTCTTCATCATCTTCAGGCACGCGCAGCAAATACTGGCGCAGCTCATCACGGTAGGCGTCCGTCGCGGTGGGTTGATACAGGGTGTTCGGATCCAGCAGTTCATCGAGCAACAGCGGATACCGCGCCAGCTGGCTGGCGACCATCGGCGAGGCCGCACAGAGCGATATCAGATGCTTCAGCGCCCCGGGGAATTCGCTTAGTAGTTCCAGATAGGTCGTACGGGTAACAATCCCCACCAGCAGAGGGGTAATGCGCGACAGCGGGACTGAGGCGTCGTCACGCGTACAGACATCGCTCAGCAGATGCGGCATTAAATGGTCCAGCACCTGGCGTCCGCGTGGGCCAATAGTGCGTTTATCCAGCTCTTTGCGGAAATCGGCTATCAGAGACAGCACGCGCCGACGATCGTCATCCGCCAGATGCGTCAGCACCGGCGTGGTGTCATCTTCCTGTAATGCATCCTGCCACAGTTCGCGCCACTGTTCTGAGAGCGACTCTTCCTGAGTTTCGGCCTCGTCATCGCCAATCAGCTCGTTAAATACCCGGCGTACGTTGTCCATATGATTGGCCAGCACATCAGTTAATTGCTGCCAGTCATCAACGTTCATCCCCCACGCCAGCCGCGCGCGATTCAGTTCATCGCCTGGCAGCGTTTGGGTCTGTTCATCATTGATGCTTTGCAGCAGGTTTTCCAGGCGGCGTAAATAGAGATAGGCTGCTCGCAGTTGTTCCGTATCGGTATCAGACAGCAGGTGCAGCGCATTGATGGCGCTAAGCGTCGGTAACAGCGAGCGGGATTGCAGCGACGGCTCGCGCCCACCGCGAATAAGCTGGAATACCTGCACGATAAATTCAATTTCGCGAATACCGCCCGCCCCCAGCTTGATGTTGTCTTTCAGACCACGGCGGCGCACTTCACGCGCAATCATCCCTTTCATGTTACGCAACGACTGGATCACGCTGAAATCAATATAGCGACGGAAAACAAAAGGCCGCAGCATGGCACGAAGCTCGCTGACGTAAGTGCCGTCGGCATCGCCCATAATGCGGGCTTTGACCATCGCATAGCGTTCCCAGTCGCGCCCTTGCTCCTGGTAATAATCCTCCAGCGCAGAGAAGCTCAGTACCAACGGACCGCTGTCGCCAAACGGGCGTAAACGCATATCCACCCGATAGACAAACCCATCCATTGTGGGCTGATCTAATACCTTGATGAGCCGCTGGCCCATACGGGTAAAGAATTGGGCGTTATCCAGCTCGCGGCGCCCGCCCTGTGTGCTGCCATGTTCTGGCCAGGCAAAAATCAGATCGATATCGGAGGAAAAATTCAGCTCGCCGCCACCCAGTTTCCCCATGCCTAAAATCAGCAGCGGCTGCGCCACACCTTCAGGATTACAGGGCGTACCCCATTCGCGACAGCAGGCGGCGTATAACCAGTCACGCGCGGCGACGATCAACGTTTCAGCCAGATGGCTTAGCTGCTGCAAAATACTCTCTTCGGTCACCAGCGACAGCGTCTGTGCCCAGGCGATACGCACCATAATGCGACGGCGAAACAGGCGTAACTCACGCATCAGCGTGTTTTCGTCACTAACGTCAGCCAATGCTTGCTGTAACCAGTCGGCATAGTGTTGCCATTCATCTGCCAGGGGTGGGGTGCTTTCCAGCTCAGCCAGCCATTCGGGATGGGCAATAATGCTGTCACGGACAAAATCACTGAATGTAAGTACTGACTTCGCCTGAACGCTAAGCGAGGACTCAGATATTGCTGCTGGCAGCCGCTCAACAACGGTCGGCCAGTACTGCTGTAACGGTGAAGAGAGCTGCTTCATTTACGGGTTATCCTTTGAATGGTGCCGGATGCGTCTTTTCGCCTTATCCGGCCTACATGACAGTTACACACATCGCGTAGGCCTGATAAGCGCAGCGCCATCAGGCATCCCGGCCTCGGCCCTGATTATCGTTTTCCGCTGTGCAGCCAGAACGGTTCCAGTGCAATTGCCTCGTTACGGAAGTGTTCAATTTCAATATATTGGTTGGCCGCAATGGCGTGGCGCAAACCCTGCCAGTTGGCGATCCATTCTGATGCGACATTTTCATCGTAGTATCCCGCCAGCATCAGCATGCTATCAATGTTGCGCGTCAAACGAGGAAGCTGATCGGCGTACTGATCGCCCAGCGGCTGCGCAAAAGCGGTCTTCAGCTCAGCGGCATGGCGTGAAAGATGGGTATCCGAGAAACGCTTAAAGGAGTCGGCAATTTTTCCCTGCGCCTTCGCATCAAGGAACGGCTGCCATCCTTTGGTCACCAGCCATTCGGTCAGCGCCAGCTTGGCCATTGCCGTTTGCGTGCTGTAAACCGCCGAAATAGCAGAAACGTCCGACGAAATGATCGCTTCCGACTGGGTCAAAAAATCACGTAAGTGAGCGCTCGCTTTTCGCGGCACATTACCGCCAAAAAGCATCAGAATGTGACGCACCAGGCCCATAGCCGCCAGCACCTCGGCTTTCGCCCCTTTAACGCCGCGCACCCACAGCTCTTCATGGTACTGCCACTGTGATAATGCCAGCTCCAGCGCCGCTTCCAGCCCCTGCTCAATACTCGCTTTCGCCGGAACTTTCAAAATGCGTGTCGGTTTGAGTTCGCGCGGCGCATTCCCCTGAGCCAGGTGATAACCGCGCGCTGCTTTGCTCAAGCTACCCTGGCGTAAACCGGTTTGCGAAACCAGCTGGTTTGCCAGCTTCAGTACCGCACGGGTATCGCCGCTTAGCAGTTCAAGTTCAAGCTCACAGATAGGTTCTGCAAACTCGCCCGCTTTCACCTCCCCCAGATCGAGGGCCATTTCAATCCGGCTGCCATCAACATCAACCAACCATTTCTCACGGTAAAAATCGGTGCTGAACAACGGCTGCACTTGAGAAGCAAGTTCAGCAGGCAGCTCGCCATCAGGCCAGACTTCCGTTGGAAACAAGGTGAGGTCCAGCTCAGGCGCGTTTAGCGCAACGTTATATTCTGGCCGCTGGTGCAGTCCGCCCGTCACGCGTCCGGCAATTTTCATGGTCATTTCGTAATGACCATTTTCACCGCGAATACGCAGCCCCATATCGTGACCACGCAACCACGCATCCGGTGTTTCGTAGTAGATATTCAGCAACTGACTGGGCGCATGATGCTCTCCCCCCAGCGTATTCAGACGTTCACGTAGCGCATCTACAGCGTCACTATTGACGATAAATTTTAATTCGATTTCCTGGGCCATGGTCTTGTACTTATGGGTTATGTCACAGTTGAGAAAACTGACTGCGAACTAAGTTCGTTCTTTATGGTCAGTAGATAGTATTTTGCGCCAAATTGCCATGCAACGAGCAATTTGACGGGCGTAAAAGTTTCGAGTGGTGGCAAAAAGGACACAGATGATTCCGATTGATGTCGAATGCTTTGCGTAGAGACACTGATGCCACTACTATCGTTCCACTTTCTATGACAATAACGACAGCCTGATGCCAAAATTACGCCTGATTGGATTAACTTTACTCGCACTTAGCGCCACTGCAGTCTCTCATGCCGAAGAAAAGCGCTATGTCTCTGACGAACTGAACACCTGGGTCCGCAGCGGTCCGGGAGATAATTATCGCCTCGTGGGTACGGTTAACGCCGGCGAGGAAGTCACGCTATTACAGACTGATGCCAACACTAACTACGGCCAGGTGAAAGACAGCACCGGACGTACCGCCTGGATCCCGCTGAAAGAGCTGAACAGTACGCCGAGCCTGCGTACCCGCGTTCCCGACCTGGAAAACCAGGTTAAGACCTTGACCGATAAGCTCAATAATATCGATACCACGTGGAACCAGCGCACCGCCGATATGCAGCAAAAGGTAGCGCAAAGCGACAGCGTGATCGACGGGCTGAAACAAGAAAACCAGAAGCTGAAAAACGAGCTTATCGTGGCGCAAAAGAAGGTCAGCGCAGCCAACCTTCAGCTTGATGACAAACAGCGCACCATCATCATGCAGTGGTTTATGTACGGTGGCGGCGTGTTGGGTCTTGGTCTGCTGCTCGGCCTGGTTCTGCCACACATGATCCCAAGCCGTAAACGCAAAGATCGCTGGATGAACTGAATCGCCTTCTCCGCCACACTGACATATGATTAAGGGATCATAGTTTTCAAAAGGAAAGTGGCGTGAAGATTTATCTGGTCGGTGGTGCTGTTCGGGATGCGTTATTAGGGCTACCGATTAAAGATAAAGATTGGGTTGTTGTTGGCGCCACGCCGCAAGAAATGCTCGACGCGGGCTACCAGCAGGTAGGCCGCGATTTTCCCGTGTTTCTGCATCCGCAAACCCGCGAAGAGTATGCGCTGGCGCGTACCGAACGTAAGTCAGGCTCGGGGTACACCGGATTCACCTGCTATGCCGCCGCAGATGTCACGCTGGAGGCCGATCTTCAGCGTCGTGACCTGACCATCAACGCAATGGCCCGCGATGACAACGGGGAGATTATCGACCCGTATAACGGACGCGACGATCTGGAAAACCGTCTGCTGCGCCATGTTTCATCTGCCTTTAGCGAAGATCCGCTGCGCGTGCTGCGCGTGGCGCGTTTTGCTGCCCGCTATGCGCACCTCGGTTTTCGTATCGCTGAAGAAACCATGACGCTGATGCGTGACATGACCATCGCTGGTGAACTGGAGCATCTGACACCAGAGCGGGTGTGGAAAGAAACCGAAGGCGCATTAACCACCCGTAACCCACAGATATTTTTTCAGGTCCTGCGCGACTGCGACGCACTGCGCGTCCTGTTTCCGGAAGTAGATGCTTTGTTTGGCGTTCCTGCCCCCGCGCAGTGGCATCCGGAAATCGACACCGGTATTCATACGCTGATGACGCTGTCGATGGCAGCCATGTTAAGTCCGGAAGTCGACGTGCGTTTTGCTACGCTGTGCCACGATCTTGGCAAAGCATTGACGCCTAAAGCGCTGTGGCCGCGCCATCACGGCCACGGTCCGGCGGGTGTTAAGCTTGTCGAACAACTGTGCCAGCGCCTGCGCGTACCGAATGACATCCGTGATTTAGCCAAACTGGTTTCCGAGTTCCACGACCTCATTCATACCTTCCCGATCCTGCAGCCAAAAACCATCGTTAAGCTGTTTGATTCCATAGATGCCTGGCGCAAACCGCAGCGCGTGGAGCAAATCGCCCTCACCAGCGAGGCTGATGTGCGTGGGCGAACCGGTTTTGAAGCGGCAGATTATCCGCAAGGCAGACTGTTGCGCGAAGCCTGGCAGGTTGCGCAGGCGGTGCCAACGAAAGACGTAGTTGAAGCTGGATTCAAAGGTCAGGCAATTCGTGAAGAACTGACCCGGCGTCGCATCGCGGCGGTAGCCAGTTGGAAGGAGCAGCGTTGCCCGAAAGCGTAGACAGTGCGTTGCCGAATGCGCTGTGCTTATCCGGCCTACAGGTTCGACACGGATATAACCCGTAGGCCGGATAAGGCAGAACGCCGCCATCCGGCACCACGGTAAGTCATCAGAAGAACACGACGTAAACGGCAGCCGCCACAATAAAGCGGTAAATCGCAAACGGAATGAACGAGATGCGTTTAATCAGTTGCAGGAAGGTTTTGATCGCCACCAGCGCCACGATAAACGCCGTCACAAATCCGACTGCAAACATCGGGATATCTGATGCGCTGAGGAAAGACCAGCTCTTGTAGAGATCCAGCGCCGTCGCGCCCATCATCATCGGCACAGCCAGTAGGAAGGAGAATTCCGAGGCCGCGTAACGACTCACGCCCATCAGCATGCCGCCAGAAATCGTCGCCCCGGAGCGAGAAAAACCCGGCCACAGCGCCAGACACTGGAAACAGCCAATCATAAACGCCTGGCGATAGGTCATATCATCCAGCCCCGGCGCACGCGGCTCCTTCGGCTTCAGGCATTCTGCGGCAATCAGCAGTACACCACCCACCACCAGCGCATACATCACGTTGATCGGGTTAAACAGCGATTTGATAGTGTCGTGGAAGATTAGCCCCAGTACCACGGCTGGAATCATCCCCAACAGGATATGTCCCAGCGTCAGTCGACCTTTGCCAGTGCCTTCATGCGGAGCCTTGCCGAAGTGAATACCGATCAGGCCAAACAGACGTCGCCAGAACATGACCACTACGGCCAGGATAGAACCTAACTGGATAACCACTTCGAATGTTTTTGCAGTGTCACCCTCAAAACCCAACAGGTGGCCAACAATAATCATATGGCCGGTACTGGAAACGGGTAAAAATTCCGTCAATCCTTCGACCACACCCAAAATTGCCGCTACCAGCAGCGAGTGCATATCACTCATTAATAAACCCCTAGATAGAGAAACCACGGCAAAAAAGAGCCGACGAAAGGACCCTTTTATACCCGTTTGTTTTAGAAATTATTAAATTAATTATTTTCTTTCAGATTATTGCCACGCTCAATGATAACCCCGACGTTCGCCGCACGGGCTACCGCGCCAGGTTTACTGAGTTTGATCCGTACCCAGGGAGAATTAAAGCGGCTAAGCAGCAGATCCGCCACCTCTTCCGCAACCCGTTCTACCAGCGCAAAGCGCCCACCTTCCACATGATTAACAACCGTTTGAGCAATATCAGCATAGCTCAGGCAATCAGCCACATCATCGCTTTTAGCCGATTTGCGGTTATCCCATGCCATTTCGATATCGAACACCAACTGTTGTTCGATCGTTTGTTCCCAATCGTAAACACCAATAGTGGTGATTACAGAAAGTTGCTCTATAAATACAATATCCATCACGACCTGCCTGCTTTTTGGCTAACCCGGATACCACTTCCGGCGAAATATGCGTATTATCCACAGAAGTAGCGTTTTACACGACATTTTCAAAACGGAACAGCTTATGAGTGCAATCGCGCCTGGAATGATTATCTTCGCGTACCTCTGTGGCTCAATTTCCAGTGCTATTCTGGTATGCCGCCTTGCTGGATTGCCGGACCCGCGCGACAGCGGCTCTGGGAATCCGGGCGCGACAAACGTGCTGCGCATCGGTGGCAAGGGAGCCGCCGTCGCGGTGCTGATTTTCGACGTCCTGAAAGGTATGTTACCCGTCTGGGGGGCCTATGCGCTAGGCGTCAGCCCCTTCTGGCTGGGATTGATCGCAATCGCCGCCTGTCTGGGCCACATTTGGCCGGTATTCTTCGGCTTTAAAGGTGGGAAAGGCGTTGCCACCGCTTTTGGCGCGATTGCGCCGATTGGTTGGGACTTAACCGGCGTGATGGCCGGGACCTGGCTGCTGACCGTCTTATTAAGCGGCTACTCGTCGTTAGGCGCTATCGTCAGCGCGCTGATCGCCCCTTTTTACGTCTGGTGGTTCAATCCCCAGTTCACTTTTCCGGTGTCCATGCTGTCGTGCTTAATTCTGCTTCGTCACCATGACAACATTCAGCGTCTGTGGCGTCGTCAGGAGCCGAAGATCTGGACCAAGCTGAAGAAAAAACGCGAACGAGACCCCGAGTGATTTTATTGTCGGATAGCGACGCAACGGCGTCTTATCCGGCGTGGGGGATGTGATACCCCTCCACTGGCTTGCCTAATCGGTTCTGACACCACATCGCCAGAAATTCCACGCACACGCGCAGCTTCACGCTGCGATACAGAGGCTCCTGATAAACCGCCCAGATATTAGCGCTCTGCGCATAGTCCGGCAGCACACGCACCAGTTCACCGCTGGCCAGAAAAGGCTGCACATCCCATTCGGAACGCAACATAATCCCTTTTCCCTGTAGCGCCCACTGCAACACAATCTCACCGCTGTTAGAGGAAAGATGTCCCGCCACCTTGACCGACTTTTTCTCCTGACCATTGTCCAGTTCCCACACCCCGTGAGTCATATCGCGTTCTTTAGTGACCAGACAATCATGACGACTTAATTCCTGTAACGTCGTCGGCTCACCGTATTTTTGTAAATACGGTGGGGCCGCACACAATATTCTTTTGTTTTTCGTTAACAAATGCGCAATATAATAATCCGGAATCTCATCATTAATACGAATATCCAAATCTATATTATCCTGTGCCAAATCAATTTGCCGATCGTAAAGCTCAAAATGCACCTGTAATTCAGGGTAGCTATGCATCAATTCGGTAATTGCCGGTGCAATATAACTGCGCCCAAAGCCAAAACTACAGCCAATACGAATCATCCCTGCCGGGCGCGTTTTGAGTTGCGTGACGTCATCGACCAGATGCTGATAACTCGCGAGGATCGCCTGCGCATGTTCATAGCAACGTTGACCACTCTCCGTGAGCGCCACGCCACGCGCTGAGCGGCTTAGCAGCGTCGTCCCCAGCGTGGACTCTAGGATCTGAATGCGTTTTGTCACAAACGCCGGCGTTTGTCCCAGCGTCGCGGCTGCGGCGCTGAAGCTGCCGCTATGCACAATTTCAACCAACACCTGCAGGTCTTTCGCCAGGGGATACGTGTTCAGCATGATCGGTCTATCCGTAATGTTGTTCACCGCAGTGTAATTCTCTCATGCGTCTTAAACCCTGCCTTTGCGCAATTTTTATTGCCTTATCCGGACATCATTCACGAACTGTTAATTGGATATTCACAGTGGCAAATAATATTAATCCACATTTTTAGTGGTAGTTTGTGGCGGAGAATTTATTTCCAGATAAATAAAAGAACTGGAGTTAACAAGATGAGCAATCAAAATAACCAAAATGCGATAAATACGCTGACGAACATTGTCGCTGATTTTACCGCCATGATTTCTACCCGCATGCCCGATGACGTCGTGGATAAATTAAAACAGCTGCGTGAAGGCGAAACCTCGCCGATGGGTAAAATCATCTACCACACCATGTTTGACAACATGCAGAAAGCTATCGACCTGAACCGCCCTGCCTGTCAGGACACCGGGGAGATTATGTTCTTCGTGAAGGTCGGTTCCCGTTTTCCACTCCTCGGCGAACTGCAAAGCATCCTGAAGCAGGCCGTTGAAGACGCCACGGTAAAAGCACCGCTGCGCCATAACGCGGTCGAGATTTTTGACGAAGTGAATACCGGCAAAAATACCGGTACCGGTGTGCCGTGGGTCACCTGGGACATCATCCCTGATAACGATGACGCGGAAATCGAAGTCTACATGGCAGGCGGCGGCTGTACGCTGCCGGGACGCTCAAAAGTGTTAATGCCTTCTGAGGGATACGAAGGCGTCGTGAAATTTGTTTTTGAAAATATCTCCACGCTGGCAGTCAACGCCTGTCCGCCAGTGCTGGTGGGCGTAGGTATTGCCACCTCCGTAGAAACCGCCGCCGTTCTTTCTCGTAAAGCGGTGCTGCGCCCTATCGGCTCACGTCATCCGAATCCGAAAGCGGCCGAACTGGAACTGCGTCTGGAAGAAGGACTTAACCGTCTGGGCATTGGTCCGCAAGGATTGACCGGTAATAGCTCGGTGATGGGCGTGCATATCGAATCCGCCGCGCGCCACCCGTCGACTATCGGCGTTGCCGTCTCTACCGGCTGCTGGGCCCACCGTCGCGGCACGCTGTTGGTTCATGCTGACCTCTCCTTCGAAAACCTGTCTCACACCCGGAGCGCGTTATGAAAAAGATCCTCACAACCCCGATCAAAGCCGAAGATCTGGCAGACATTCGCGTTGGCGATGTCATTTACCTGACCGGTACGCTGGTGACCTGCCGTGACGTTTGCCACCGCCGCCTGATCGAACTGAAGCGCCCGATTCCTTATGACCTGAACGGCAAAGCCATTTTCCACGCGGGCCCGATCGTACGCAAGAACGGTGAAAAATGGGAAATGGTTTCCGTCGGCCCAACCACCAGCATGCGTATGGAAGCGTTTGAGAAAGACTTTATCGAACAGACTGGCGTCAAACTGGTGGTCGGCAAGGGCGGCATGGGACCGCTGACGGAAGAAGGCTGCAAGCAGTTTAAAGCGCTGCACGTCATCTTCCCGGCAGGCTGCGCAGTCGTGGCGGCAACCCAGGTTGAGGAGATCGAAGAGGTGCACTGGACGGAACTCGGCATGCCGGAGTCCCTGTGGGTGTGTCGGGTAAAAGAGTTCGGCCCGCTGATCGTTTCCATCGATACCCACGGCAATAACCTGATCGCTGAAAACAAAAAGCTGTTCGCTGAACGTCGCGACCCTATCGTCGATGAAATCTGCGAGCACGTGCACTACATCAAATAACCCTCCCGGAGAGGCGCTACGCCTCTCCCCTTTCGCAGGGATACAACAATGGCACCTTTAGCTGGTTGGTGGCGATACCTGGCTCCGCTGGTGGTCATCGCCATTATTGCTGTTCTGCCCGTTCCCACCGGTCTTGAGAGCCACACCTGGCTCTATTTTGCCGTCTTTACCGGTGTGATTGTCGGACTTATTCTGGAACCTGTACCGGGCGCGGTGGTGGCGATGATTGGTATTTCGATCATCGCCGTCCTTTCACCGTGGCTGCTGTTCAGCCCAGAGCAACTCGCTCAGGACGGTTTTAAATTTACCGCCAAATCGCTGTCGTGGGCGGTATCTGGCTTTTCAAACTCGGTCATCTGGCTGATCTTCGCGGCCTTTATGTTTGGCACTGGCTATGAGAAAACCGGACTCGGTCGGCGTATCGCGCTGATGCTGGTGAAAAAGATGGGGCACCGGACGCTGTTTCTCGGCTATGCGGTGATGTTCTCCGAACTTATCCTCGCTCCCGTCACGCCTTCCAACTCCGCCCGTGGGGCAGGAATAATCTACCCGATTATCCGCAACCTGCCGCCGCTGTATAACTCACAGCCCAATAGCGCTAGTTCACGCTCCATTGGCTCGTACATCATGTGGATGGGGATTGTCGCCGACTGCGTTACCAGCGCTATTTTCTTAACGGCAATGGCACCGAACCTGCTGTTGATCGGCCTGATGAAAGGCGCGTCCCACACCGCGCTGAGCTGGGGGAACTGGTTCTTAGGCATGCTGCCGCTGAGCATTTTACTGGTGCTGATCGTGCCGTGGCTGGCGTACGTGTTATATCCACCGGTGCTGAAATCCGGCGATCAGGTGCCACGCTGGGCGGATGCGGAGCTAAAAGCGATGGGACCGCTCTGCGCTCGCGAGAAAAAGATGCTGGTGCTGATGGTCGGCGCGCTGGTGCTGTGGATCTTCGGCGGTGACTATATTGACGCCGCGATGGTCGGATACAGCGTGGTAGCGTTGATGCTGGTATTGCGCATCATTAGCTGGGATGACATCGTCAGCAATAAAGCCGCGTGGAACGTCTTTTTCTGGCTGGCCTCACTGATCACGCTGGCCACCGGGCTCAATAACACCGGTTTTATTACCTGGTTCGGTAAGCTGCTGGCAAACGGGCTGAGCGGTTATTCGCCGATGATGGTGATGGTAGCACTCATCGTAGTGTTCTATCTGTTGCGTTACTTCTTTGCCAGCGCCACGGCCTATACCTCCGCCCTCGCGCCGATGATGATTGCCGCCGCGCTGGCGATGCCGGAAATCCCGCTACCGGTCTTCTGCCTGATGGTCGGCGCCGCCATTGGTCTGGGCAGCATTCTGACCCCGTACGCCACCGGCCCTAGCCCTATCTACTACGGCAGCGGCTATTTGCCAACGGTGGATTACTGGCGACTCGGTGCTATTTTTGGCCTGATTTTCCTCGTGCTGCTGGTGATTACCGGTCTGGTCTGGATGCCCCTCGTTTTACTGTAAAACCCTGGTGGGGCGACGTATTGTCGCCCCTTTATCCATAAGCTTCTCATATGATCGATTTCCCGATGCGCTGAGGCATACTTTTTTGTATGCAAACACCCTCATGCTGATAAGGGAAACGCTCTGGACACGGTTGCGCACGAGACACTCACACGGGGCTGGCAGGCCGAACTGGATCTGCATTTTACCTGCACCGGGCATAAAACGGTGCTCGCCTCGGCGCGTCATCATGGTCCATTGACGGTTCAGCGCCCGTTTTACCCGGAAGAGGACGTTTGCCATCTCTATTTGCTTCATCCACCGGCGGGGATCGTCGGCGGGGATGAGCTCCATATCGCCGTAACGCTCGACGAAAACAGCCACGCGTTAATCACCCAGCCTGGTGCGGGTAAGTTTTACCGCAGCCGCGGACCGCAGGCATTGCTGCGCCAGCATTTTACCCTCGCCCCCCACTCGACGCTGGAGTGGCTGCCGCAGGATACGATCCTCTTTCCCGGCGCCAACGCCGCTATTCAGACCGTCTTTCATCTGACATCCGCAAGCCGCCTGCTGGCCTGGGATCTGCTGTGTCTTGGCCGACCGGTTATGCAAGAGACTTTCAGTTACGGCACGCTGCAAAACCGCCTGGAAGTGTGGCGAGATGGGCAGCCACTGCTGATAGAGCGTTTGCAGGTGCAGGCAGGGGATCTGCATGGGATCGCACATCATCCCTGGGTCGGTACGTTACTGTGTTATCCGGCCAGCGAGCACATGCTCGAGGGCACGCGGGAGCGGCTTACGGCGCTTGGCGATTACGCCGGGGCAACGCTTAACGATTCGCTGCTGACAATCCGTTTTCTTGCTAACGACAACCTGGTTGTCCAGCGCGTTATGCGCGACATCTGGCAATTTCTGCGCCCGCTGCTGACACACAAAGCGCCCGTACTCCCGCGAATCTGGCAAACCTAAGAGAACCCTAATGGAACTGACTCCCAGAGAAAAAGACAAGCTGTTGCTGTTTACCGCCGCGCTGGTGGCGGAACGTCGCCTGGCCCGCGGGCTGAAGCTGAACTACCCGGAATCGGTGGCGCTGATTAGCGCTTTCATCATGGAAGGGGCACGGGACGGGCAAACCGTGGCCGCGCTGATGGAAGACGGGCGTCACGTCCTGCGCCGCGATCAGGTGATGGAAGGCGTACCGGAGATGATCCCGGATATTCAGGTTGAAGCCACATTTCCGGACGGATCGAAGCTGGTCACTGTCCACAACCCGATCGTCTAAGGAGCAGCAATGATCCCAGGTGAATATCAGATCGCAAAAGGCAATATTGCGCTTAATCAAGGGCGGGAGATCTGCACGATCGTGGTGGAAAATCATGGCGACAGACCCATACAGGTGGGATCGCACTATCACTTTTACGAAGTGAACCCGGCGCTGCGCTTTGACAGGCTGGCCGCACGCGGCTTTCGTCTGAACATTGCTGCGGGCACGGCAGTACGTTTTGAGCCGGGACAAAAACGCGAAGTCGAACTGGTGCGCGTTGCTGGTGCACAAAGGATCGTGGGTTTTCGCAGCGAAGTGATGGGCGCACTGGAGGCAGATAATGAGTGACATTTCCCGGCAGGCGTACGCCGACATGTTTGGCCCAACCACCGGCGATAAAGTGCGCCTGGCGGATACCGACCTGTGGATCGAGGTGGAACAAGACTTCACCACCTACGGGGAAGAGGTCAAATTCGGCGGCGGAAAAGTGATCCGCGACGGCATGGGCCAGGGACAAATGCGCACCGATGCATGCGTGGATCTGGTGATCACCAACGCGCTGATCGTCGATCACTGGGGGATCGTGAAAGCGGATATCGGCATCAAAAACGGCAGGATCTTCGCCATCGGCAAAGCAGGTAATCCCGATATTCAACCCAACGTGACGATCCCGATAGGCGTAGGAACTGAAGTCATTGCCGGGGAAGGCAAGATCGTCACCGCGGGCGGCGTGGATACGCATATTCACTGGATCTGCCCACAGCAGGCGCAGGAGGCGCTGGTTTCTGGCGTGACGACGATGATCGGCGGCGGTACCGGTCCGGCGGCAGGCACTCACGCCACCACCTGTACGCCGGGTCCGTGGTACATCGCGCGTATGCTGCAGGCGGCAGACACGTTGCCGGTTAACATTGGTTTGCTGGGTAAAGGCAATGGCTCAAATCCAGACGCCCTGCGCGAGCAAATCAGCGCGGGCGCAATTGGCCTGAAAATCCATGAAGACTGGGGCGCCACGCCTGCCGCTATCGACTGCGCGCTGACCGTGGCCGACGAGATGGACATCCAGGTCGCGTTGCACAGCGATACGCTCAATGAGTCCGGTTTCGTTGAAGATACGCTGGCGGCGATTGGCGATCGCACCATTCATACCTTTCACACCGAAGGCGCGGGCGGCGGCCATGCGCCGGATATCATCACCGCCTGCGCGCATCCGAATATTCTGCCCTCCTCCACGAATCCGACGCTGCCCTATACCGTCAACACTATCGACGAGCATCTCGACATGCTGATGGTTTGCCACCACCTCGATCCGGATATCGCCGAAGACGTGGCCTTTGCCGAATCCCGTATTCGCCGGGAAACAATCGCTGCCGAAGATGTGCTGCATGACATTGGCGCGTTTTCCCTGACCTCGTCCGATTCACAGGCGATGGGGCGAGTGGGCGAAGTGATCCTGCGTACCTGGCAGGTGGCGCACCGCATGAGGGTTCAGCGTGGCCCGTTGGCAGAAGAAACCGGTGACAACGACAACCTGCGCGTTAAACGCTACGTCGCCAAATACACCATCAACCCGGCATTAACCCACGGTATCGCCCATGAAGTCGGCTCCGTTGAGCCTGGCAAACTGGCCGATCTGGTGCTGTGGTCGCCCGCCTTTTTTGGCGTAAAACCGGCGACGATCGTCAAGGGCGGGATGATTGCCTGCGCGCCAATGGGCGATATCAACGCCTCGATCCCCACCCCGCAGCCGGTGCATTATCGCATGATGTTCGGCGCGCTTGGCGCGGCACGGCACCACACCCGGCTGACCTTTATTTCGCAGGCCGCTGACGCGCAAAACATCCCGCAGCAGCTCAATCTGCAAAGCGCTATCGCCGTCGTCAAAGGCTGTCGGACGGTGAAAAAGGTCGACATGATCCACAACGGCCTGCAACCCAATATCACCGTCGATGCTCAGACTTACGAGGTGCGTATTGATGGCGAACTTATCACCAGCGAACCGGCAGATGTTTTGCCGATGGCGCAACGCTATTTCCTGTTTTGAGGAGTGACGATGATCTATCTGACCCAACGCCTTGACCACTCTCACCACGTTACTGCAAGCGTCACGCTGCCCATTGATTCCCGGGTAAAAAGTCGCGCCAGGGTAGCACTGAACGACGGTCGCGAAGCCGGGCTAATGCTACCGCGTGGTTTGCTGCTGCGCGGTGGCGATCTGCTAAGTACCGAAGATGGCAGCGAAGTGATCGAAGTGATCGCCGCACCGGAGTCGGTTTCCGTGGTGCGCTGCGCTGATCCTTTCCTGCTCGCCAAAGCCTGTTATCACCTCGGCAATCGCCACGTTCCGCTGCAAATCCTGCCGGACGAACTGCGTTACCACCACGATCATGTGCTGGACGACATGCTGCGCCAGTTCAACCTTGAGGTGACCTTCGCCCAGTTGCCGTTTGAACCTGAAGCAGGCGCTTATGCCAGTGAATCACACGGGCATCACCACGGCCATGCGCACTGATGCATAACAGCCAACAGCTACGTCTGATGCAGCTCGCCAGCAGCGCGCTCCCGGTGGGGTCGTTTACCTGGTCCCAGGGTCTGGAGTGGGCGGTGGAAATCGGCTGGGTGAAAAGCGTCGCTGACTTCTCTGCCTGGCAAATCCAGCAGATGGAGCAAAACTTTTTTACCGTTGACCTACCGCTGCTGGCGAGACTGTATCGCGCCTGCGAGCTGGACGATCTCGACGCAGCACGCCGCTGGAGCGCTTACCTGCTGGCCTGTCGCGAAACCCGCGAACTGCGGGATGAAGAACGCAGTCGGGGTGCAGCGTTTACGCGGCTGGTCACCGACTGGGAGTCGGATTGCTCGCGAGAATGGCGCACCCTCTTTGTCGACAGCCAACTCTGCGGCATGGCCTGGCTGGGCGTACGCTGGAAAATTCCGCTGACGGAGCTGGCATTAAGCCTCGGCTACAGCTGGATTGAGAGCGCTGTCATGGCTGGCGTCAAGCTGGTTCCTTTTGGACAACAGGCGGCCCAGCGTTTGATTATTGCGCTCTGCGATCGCTATGCGCAGGGTTTGGCACAGGCGCTGACGTGTCCTGACACCAGCCTCGGCTCCGCAACGCCGTTGGCCGCTATCGCGTCTGCCCGGCATGAAACCCAATATTCCCGATTATTCCGCTCCTGAGGAGAAAAAATGAGTAACTACAAGCATCCCCTGCGCGTGGGCGTTGGCGGCCCGGTTGGCTCGGGCAAAACGGCGCTGCTGGAAGCGCTATGCAAAGCCATGCGCAGCAGCTATCAATTGGCGGTGGTGACCAACGATATCTACACCAAAGAAGATCAGCGCATTCTCACCGAGGCGGGCGCGCTGGAGCCAGAGAGGATCGTCGGCGTGGAAACCGGTGGCTGCCCGCATACCGCCATCCGCGAAGATGCGTCGATGAATCTGGCCGCCGTAGAAGCGCTGAGCGAGAAATTCGGTAATCTGGATCTGATTTTTGTGGAAAGCGGCGGCGATAACCTGAGCGCCACCTTCAGCCCGGAACTCGCGGATCTGACGATCTATGTGATCGATGTTGCTGAAGGCGAGAAGATCCCGCGTAAAGGTGGTCCGGGGATCACCAAATCCGATTTTCTGGTGATCAATAAAACCGATCTGGCCCCTTACGTCGGCGCATCGCTGGAGGTGATGGAGCGCGATACCTTGCGCATGCGCGGCGAGCGTCCATGGACGTTTAGTAATTTAAAATCTGGAGAAGGCCTGGAAAAAATTATCGCGTTTCTGGAAGAGAAAGGAATGTTGCGGATGTAGTGAGAGCTATCGCCGGGCGGCGGATTCGCCTGACCCGGCCTACGGTTTTGTAAGCCCGGTAAACGCAGCGCCACCGGGCAAAAAAACTTATGCTGCCGGTAATTCCGCCAGCGGCCAGCGTGGACGCACGGTCACGCCAAGATCCGCCGTTGCACCCGCTTTAAAGCGCACCATGCCCGCGTAGGCGATCATCGCCCCGTTATCGGTACAAAATTCCGGACGCGCGTAAAACACTTCGCCACGACGTTTTTGCATCATCTCGGCCAGTTTTGCGCGCAGCGTACGGTTCGCACTCACGCCCCCCGCCATCACCAGACGTTTAAAACCGGTTTGATCCAGCGCGCGTTTGCACTTGATCATCAGCGTATCAACTACCGCGTCTTCAAACGCACGGGCGATATCAGCGCGGGTCTGATCGTCATTTTTGTTATTACGAATGGTATTCGCGGCAAAGGTTTTCAGGCCAGAGAAGCTGAAGTCCAGCCCCGGACGGTCAGTCATCGGACGCGGGAAGACAAAGCGTTTTTCAACACCTTGTGATGCCAGCTTTGACAACATTGGGCCGCCAGGATAATCCAGCCCCAGCAGCTTGGCGGTTTTGTCAAACGCTTCACCGGCAGCATCATCAATCGATTCGCCCAGCAATTCATACTGACCGATACCGGTGACGCTGATCAACTGAGTGTGACCGCCGGAAACCAGCAGCGCGACGAACGGGAACGCAGGGGGATTATCTTCCAGCATTGGCGCCAGCAGATGCCCTTCCATGTGGTGCACAGGAATTGCCGGTACGCCCCAGGCGAACGCCAGCGAACGTCCTACGGTAGCGCCAACCAGCAGCGCACCAACCAGACCAGGACCTGCGGTATACGCCACCGCATCGATCTCTTTTGCCGTCAGTCCCGCTTCTTTCAGCGCGGCCTGGATCAACGGTACGGTTTTACGTACGTGATCGCGCGAGGCCAGTTCTGGCACTACGCCGCCGTAGTCAGCATGTAATTTCACCTGACTATACAATTGGTTGGCTAAAAGACCTTTTTCATCGTCGTAAATGGCGATGCCGGTTTCATCGCAGGATGTTTCAATACCCAGTACACGCATGACTTGTTTTACCTCGCTTTATTACCGCGCAGTGTAGGACCAATGCGGGTTGATGTAAAACTTTGTTCGCCCCAGGAGTTTCGCTCGTGTATACTCCTTGTCCTTATAAAAGTCCCTTTCAAAATCGCGTCGGTGCTTTACAAAGCAGCAGCAATTGCAGTAAAATTCCGCACCATTTTGAAATAAGCTGGCGTTGATGCCAGCGGCAAACCGAATTTATTAAAGGTGAGAGTTACATGCCGGTAATTAAAGTACGTGAAAACGAGCCGTTCGACGTAGCACTGCGTCGCTTCAAGCGTTCATGCGAAAAAGCAGGTGTTCTGGCGGAAGTTCGTCGTCGTGAGTTCTATGAAAAACCGACTACCGAACGTAAGCGCGCTAAAGCTTCTGCTGTGAAACGTCACGCGAAGAAACTGGCTCGCGAAAACGCACGCCGTACTCGTCTGTACTAATCCATTGAGAGCCAAAGCTCTCAATTCAGACTGAGTTGTAGTTGTAAGGCCGTGCTTCCGGAAGGAATGCGCGGCTTATTTTCGTTTATACACGTCATCATTCAAGCTGCCTCAGTGTTGGCTGCAGTCGCTCACCCCAGTCACGTACTGCTGTACGCTCCTGAGGATTCGCTTCCTTGCCGCCTTGATGCATCCTGAATGATTTTGTGTATATGAGTCATCAAAAAACAGGGGCTTATGGCTGGACGAATTCCTCGCGTTTTTATCAATGACCTGCTGGCAAGAACCGACATCGTCGATCTCATCGACGCGCGGGTAAAGCTGAAAAAGCAGGGCAAAAATTATCACGCGTGCTGTCCGTTCCATAACGAAAAAACCCCCTCTTTCACCGTAAACGGTGAAAAACAGTTTTATCACTGCTTTGGGTGTGGCGCGCATGGCAACGCCGTCGACTTTCTGATGAACTACGACAAGCTCGAGTTTGTGGAAACCGTCGAAGAACTGGCCGCAATGCACAACCTTGAAGTGCCCTATGAAGCAGGCAATGGCCCCAGTCAGATAGAGCGCCATCAACGGCAAAGTCTTTATCAATTGATGGACGGCCTGAACACTTTTTATCAACAGTCTTTGATGCAGCCCGCCGCTACCCCTGCGCGCCAGTACCTGGAAAAGCGAGGATTAAGTAGCGACGTTATCACCCGTTTTGCTATTGGTTTTGCGCCCCCCGGCTGGGACAACGTCCTGAAACGGTTTGGCGGCAATGCTGAGAATCGCAAATCGCTGGTCGATGCGGGGATGTTGGTCACCAACGATCAGGGACGCAGTTACGATCGCTTCCGCGAACGGGTGATGTTCCCCATCCGCGACAAACGTGGTCGGGTCATTGGTTTTGGTGGACGCGTGCTGGGCGATGCCCTGCCGAAATATCTGAACTCCCCGGAAACCGATATTTTCCATAAAGGTCGCCAGCTGTATGGCCTTTATGAAGCCCAGCAGGATAACGCCGATCCACAGCGCCTGTTAGTGGTAGAAGGCTATATGGATGTGGTGGCGCTGGCGCAATACGGCATTAACTACGCCGTGGCATCCCTTGGGACGTCAACTACCGCCGATCACATCCAACTGTTGTTCCGCGCGACGAACAACGTAATTTGCTGTTACGACGGCGACCGTGCCGGACGTGACGCAGCATGGCGCGCGCTGGAAACCGCACTGCCCTATATGACAGACGGACGCCAGCTACGCTTTATGTTTTTACCTGACGGCGAAGACCCCGATACGCTGGTGCGTAAAGAAGGGAAAGAGGCCTTTGAAGCCCGGATGGAGCAGGCGCTGCCGCTCTCCGCGTTTTTATTTAACAGCCTGCTGCCGCAGGTTGATTTGAGTACCCCGGACGGACGCGCACAGCTCAGTACGCTGGCATTACCGTTGATTACTCAGGTACCAGGCGAAACGTTGCGCATTTACCTGCGACAGGAGTTGGGGAACAAGCTCGGCATTCTGGATGACAGCCAGCTTGAACGTTTAATGCCTAAACTGGCAGAAAATGGAGCTTCCCGCCCTGTTCCACAGCTAAAACGTACGACCATGCGTATACTTATAGGGTTGCTGGTACAGAACCCGGGCCTCGCCCCGCTGGTTCCACCGTTAGGCGCACTGGATAGTAATAAGCTGCCTGGACTTGGCTTATTCAGAGAACTGGTCAACACTTGTCTGGCTCAGCCAGGTCTGACCACCGGGCAACTTTTAGAACACTACCGTGGCACAAATGATGCTGCGACCCTTGAAAAACTGTCGATGTGGGACGATATAGCAGATAAAGATATCGCGGAAAAAACCTTCACCGACTCACTCAACCATATGTTTGATTCGATGCTTGAACTGCGCCAGGAAGAGTTGATAGCTCGTGAGCGCACACACGGTTTAAGCAGCGAAGAACGCCGGGAACTCTGGACACTGAACCAGGAACTGGCCAAGAAATAAGAGAAAGACAAAACAAAGACAAAATCATTCGCGTTGTATCAAGGCAGCAAGTGAACGAACGCCTGGGAGTGTACATAAGTACATGACCAGGATGACAAATCCGCCGGGAGCGGATTTGAACGCTGCTTGCGGCGGCCCCGTAAGGGGCGAGGCTCAGGATGAGCCGAGTAACGAACGCAGCTAACGCAGAGACAACGTGAAAGATGAAGTATTTAACGGCTTAACTGCCGAATATCGATCGGGAAGCCCCCGACAGCCGCACGGAGAGGCAGCGGCAAAATATAAGTATGCCCTCGTTTTGCCGTTGGCGGTTTTACCGCCCAACACCAATCAAACGAATTAAGTGTGGATACCGTCTTATGGAGCAAAACCCGCAGTCACAGCTGAAGCTTCTTGTCCAACGTGGTAAGGAGCAAGGCTATCTGACCTATGCCGAGGTCAATGACCATCTGCCGGAAGATATCGTCGATTCAGATCAAATCGAAGACATCATCCAAATGATCAATGACATGGGTATTCAGGTGATGGAAGAAGCACCTGATGCCGATGATCTGCTGCTTGCTGAAACCTCCAACAGCACCGATGAAGACGCGGAAGAAGCGGCTGCCCAGGTTCTGTCCAGCGTTGAGTCCGAAATCGGTCGTACGACTGACCCGGTCCGCATGTACATGCGTGAAATGGGTACCGTTGAACTGTTAACCCGCGAAGGCGAAATCGACATCGCTAAACGCATCGAAGACGGGATTAACCAGGTTCAATGCTCCGTTGCCGAATACCCGGAAGCTATCACCTACCTGCTTGAGCAGTACGATCGCGTAGAAGCTGAAGAAGCACGTCTTTCCGATCTGATCACTGGCTTTGTCGATCCAAACGCGGAAGAAGACATGGCGCCAACGGCGACCCACGTCGGTTCTGAACTCTCTCAGGAAGAGATGGATGACGATGAAGACGAAGATGAAGAAGATGGCGACGACGACAGCAGCGATGATGACAACAGCATCGACCCTGAGTTAGCGCGTGAAAAATTCGGTGAACTGCGTACTCAGTACGAAATCACTCGCGACACCATCAAAGCGAAAGGCCGCAGCCATGCTGCCGCGCAGGAAGAAATTCAGAAGCTGTCCGAAGTGTTCAAACAGTTCCGCCTGGTGCCGAAGCAGTTCGACTACCTGGTAAACAGCATGCGCGTCATGATGGACCGCGTGCGTACTCAGGAACGTCTGATCATGAAGCTCTGCGTTGAGCAGTGCAAAATGCCGAAGAAAAACTTCATCACCCTGTTCACTGGCAACGAAACCAGCGAAACCTGGTTCAACGCGGCAATCGCGATGAACAAACCGTGGTCTGAAAAACTGCATGACGTTGCAGATGACGTTCACCGCGGCCTGCAGAAACTGCAGCAGATTGAAGAAGAAACCGGCCTGACCATCGAGCAGGTTAAAGATATCAACCGTCGCATGTCCATCGGTGAAGCGAAAGCCCGCCGTGCGAAAAAAGAGATGGTTGAAGCGAACTTACGTCTGGTTATCTCTATCGCTAAAAAATACACCAACCGTGGCTTGCAGTTCCTGGATCTGATTCAGGAAGGTAACATCGGTCTGATGAAAGCGGTTGATAAGTTTGAATACCGTCGTGGTTACAAGTTTTCCACCTATGCAACCTGGTGGATCCGTCAGGCGATCACCCGTTCGATCGCGGATCAGGCGCGTACCATCCGTATCCCGGTACATATGATTGAGACTATCAACAAGCTCAACCGTATCTCCCGTCAGATGCTGCAAGAGATGGGCCGCGAGCCGACGCCAGAAGAACTGGCTGAGCGCATGCTGATGCCGGAAGACAAGATCCGTAAAGTGCTGAAAATCGCTAAAGAACCTATCTCCATGGAAACGCCGATCGGCGACGATGAAGATTCGCATCTGGGTGATTTCATCGAGGATACCACCCTCGAGCTGCCGCTGGACTCTGCGACCACCGAGAGCCTGCGTGCCGCAACGCACGACGTTCTGGCTGGCCTGACCGCCCGTGAAGCGAAAGTTCTGCGTATGCGTTTCGGTATCGATATGAACACCGACCACACGCTGGAAGAAGTGGGTAAACAGTTCGACGTTACCCGCGAACGTATCCGTCAGATCGAAGCGAAGGCGCTGCGTAAACTGCGCCACCCGAGCCGCTCTGAAGTACTGCGTAGCTTCCTGGACGATTAATCTCGCCGCATAAGCATAAACGCCACCGCAAGGTGGCGTTTTTCTTTATAGTCCCCGCCTGACCAGGGCGTCATTCACTTCCCGATACGCCTCTACCAGTTTATCCAGCGTGATCCGGCTTAACCCGCTGGGATTCGGCAATACCCATATTTGCGTCGCGCCAATGGTCAGCGTCTGTTTTCCCCACTGCGCCCCACGCTGGCTAAGCCCCTGCTCAAATGCCTGCTTCCCAAGGATAGCGAGCGCGGCTGGCTGATACTCTTCTATTTTCTCAATGAGCAGACGACCACCGTTACGCATCTCCTGTAGCTTCACTTCATTGGCTTGCACCGTTGGTCTGTCGACAAACTTAGTCACGCCGCAGCGAAAGTCCAACAGATGCTGTGCCTCTTCAGGTTTAAGCTGGCGCTCGGTGAATCCCGCCTGATGGATGACCTTCCAGAAGCGATTGGCGGGATGTGCAAAGGGGAATCCTGTACCTGCGGAAGATAGCCCCGGATTGATGCCGCAAAATACCACCCGCAGCCCCGGTGCCAGTATGTCCTTAACCATAATTACTCCGAACAATACATCAAGGGAACAAGTATAACGGACTGAAAATACATTGTTTATAAAAACAGCATCCGTACGCTTATGTCTGGATTGCAACGCGGAGTTACTTTATAATCCACCGCCACGGCCCCTTAGCTCAGTGGTTAGAGCAGGCGACTCATAATCGCTTGGTCGCTGGTTCAAGTCCAGCAGGGGCCACCAAATTTCAAGGACTTGCGAGAAATCGCAGGTCCTTTTTTTATGGGTATTCCGTAGAAATTGGTATGTAGCAAAAAAGAGTTTGTCCTGGAAAAATCAATACTTTCTTGCATCAATATGTTGAATGAGTACACGGAAGAAAATGGCTGGCGGGGACTAAAGCTATTTACGCGATACACCTGTTCAGAAAACAGCATGTTAATGGCAACCCCATTTGGACGCCGCCATCCTGGGATGGAAACGTCCGTTAGAGTTTAATTCGATAGTCAGCTCACACTAGCTCTTTGAGCTGCTCCTGCATATAGGTTGAAAAATACTCTGGGTTCTTGATAAGGATGCGGTTACCGGAGGCGACTTTCTCTGCCCATCCGGCCACTTTTTTCGTGAACTCGGGATTCCATCCCTCTTGCTCACCCCGTGCCATCACAACTTCCGGACTCGCTGGCACACCTAAGTCATGCAAATACTTTAAGATTCCCTTAGCGGTGCTTTCATCCATTGAATGGGGTACTGACGCCGAAGTGTTCATACCACCAATAAAATCCAATGCTTTCTCAATTGCTGTTGGCATGCTCTTATCCTTAAAATTAACCACGTGAGAGACACGTTTATACTATGTACCCAACTCCGCCGGGATATCAAAGAGAACATCGCCTTTATTTGACTTACCCCGCAGCTAAACGCTTGCGCGGCTGTTTTCTGCGCTATTTTTTTGCTTCTCCGGCTAAAACCAGTCCTGTTGCCACCGCATTACGCGGCCCTTCGGTACCTCGAATATTGCCCTGCCCGGCGACAGCGCCGTAATGCGCCAGCGCATCGGTGATCATCTGCGGGATTTCGAAATCCAGCGAAGAACCGCCTACCAGCACCACGAACGTCATATCGCGAATAGAGCCTCCGGGTGACACCTGGCGTAACGCGCGCAGGCAGTTGGTCACAAAAACCTTCTCTTTAGCCTGTCGGCGCACCAGACGGATTTTTTCCAGCGAAGTCTGGTTATCTACCGGGATCAGCTCACCGTCTTTCAAATACACCACTTTGGCAAACACCGACGGGCTGAGCGGTTCGCGGAAAAACTCTACCGCGCCATTCTCATGGCGAATGCTAAACAGGCTCTCCACTTTTGCCAGCGGGTATTTTTTAATTTCCTCCGCCAGAAAGGCATCGCTTAAGCCCAGCTCAGTTTGAATCAACAGGCTGACCATATTCCCCGCGCCGGCCAGATGTACCGCTTTCACTACGCCGTCGCTATTGATGACGGCGGCATCGGTAGATCCTGCGCCTAAGTCGAGGATCGCCAGCGGTGCAGCGCATCCGGGCGTAGTTAACGCCCCCGCCACGGCCATGTTGGCCTCCACGCCACCCACCTCAACCAGAGTGTTTAACCGGACGCTCAGCTCACTGGCGATGGCCTGCATCTGTAAACGATCGGCTTTCACCATCGCCGCAATGCCCACGGCGTTCTCCATTGAACACTCTCCGGCGATGCCGCCCTGCACCTTGCGCGGAATAAATGTATCGACCGCCAACAGATCCTGAATATGCACCGTGTTCATGTCATGACCGGTCAGCGAGGCCATCACCTTACGCACCCGCTCCAGCATGCCGCCTGCATGCGTGCCTGCTTCACCACGAATATCACACACGGGCGCGCAGGCGCTCATCGCCTGCATAATAGCCTGCGCGCCTTGCGCTACGTCGGCTTCACCGTCACGCTTTTCACCACGGATAAAGATCTTACCCGCCGGGATCACTCTTGATCGCACATCGCCCTGCGGGGTTTTCAGCACCACGGCGGAACGGTTGCCAATCAGCGCTCTGGCGATGGGGACGATAGTTTGCGTTTCCTCAGGGGTCAGGGCAAAGAAGGTCGCGATACCGTAAGGATTCGACAGCACCCGCACCACCTGTCCCGGGGCCGCCACTTCCACCGCCGCCAGCACGCCTTCCGGTACCTTCTCCAGCAGAGTGACTTCATCAACCACCGGCATTGGCCGACGCAGGCGATTATTCACCAGCACACCATCATCTTTTTTCAGGATGGCCGCCACCACGTTGACGCCGCGATCCAGCGCTTCATTGATAAACCAAACCGCCTCAAGGAAATCCATCTCCTCACCCACCAACGGTATCCAGCCCTGGGCAAATCGATCCTCGCTCAACGCTGCCAACTTCTCCACAGCGATGGTGGTTCCCATACCCACGCCAGCGCCGCCGGGCGTTTGCGGGTTATGGCCAATCATTGTTGATTCGGTAATGATGGTTTCAGTGATGGTTTCCATCGCCACATCGCCAATCACTGGTGCGGCCTCGTTGATGCAGATTTTTGCCACGTCCTGCAGCGACCACGGCGTTTTATCCAGCGCCTGCTGCAGGGACGCGACTACCCCGGCGATATTATCCCGCGTGCCTTTCATCCCGGTCGTGGCGACAATCCCGCTGCCGATAAACCGGCCATCCTGCGCCAACGCCACTTCGGTAGTGGCGTTGCCGATATCGATCCCTGCAATTAACGGCATGCTGCCTCCGTCACTGACTGCCTTTACGCAGCTTATTTCTCTGCTGGTATACCTCTGCCGATTCGCGGACAAACCCGGCGTTCACCGTGGCATGCCAGGTGTGTTCCAGTTCATCGGCAATGGCCTGCAACTCGGCAAACGAAGAACGAAACGGCCGTAGCGCGTTGTAGATCTCCAGAATGCGGGCATCCGGGATCGCAATCAGTTCTGCCGCACGACGAAAATTGCGCGCCACGGCATGACGCTGCATCTGCTCGGCAATCTGCGCCTGGTACTCCAGCGTTTGCTGAGAAATACGCACATCCTGTGGTCCTACGCGGCCCGCCAGCACATTCTCAAGGGTAATGTCGGTTAGCGGCTTACCGGTAGGCGTCTGGATTTTCTCCGGGCAGCGGGTGGCTAATGGATAATCCTGCGCGGTCATGATGTTGTCGTTCATGGTCATTCCCTTACCAGTGCAATATGCAACGTGACAGGCGCAGCATCCTGCACCACGTGTTTGGTTTCTTTGATATGAAACAGCGCGGCCTTGGCCATAAATTTAGGGCGCACCATCTGGTCATTGACCACTGGCACCGGCGAAGGCGACTCTTTACGTGCATAGCGCGCGGCGTTTTTACCAATCTGACGATAGGTTTCCAGCGTCAGCAGCGGAGCCTGAGAAAACAGTTCCAGGTTACTTAGCGGCAGCAGATCGCGCTGATGAATCACCGTGGTTCCTTTCGACTGGATACCAATCCCAATGCCTGAGCCGCTGAGATTTGCCGCATCCCATGCCATAAAAGAAACATCCGAGGTGCGCAGGATCCTCACTACCCGCGCATGTAACCCCTCTTCTTCAATGCCTGCAACCAGCTCTTTCAAAATCGCGTTGTGCGGCATATCAATCAAGGTTTTATGCTGATACTTAGCAAAGGCCGGGCCGACGCCAATCACCACCTCATCCACGCGTTCATCCGCGTTAGCCGCCTCGCCTTCGCTCACCTGTAAGGTGAAAACCGGCTTACGTTCAGTTGTGCATTCCACTGTGTACCGCCTTATTCGATCGAGCCGGGCTGAACCACGCCCGCAATATTTTTAATTTCCGCCCAGCGTTCGGCACTGATGCGATAGCCGGTACCTGGTCCCTGATAATCATTGATGTCGTTGACGGCGCTGACGACGTCGAACTGGCGATCCAGAATGGCCGACGTTTGCAGGTAATCACCGGTAACACGCTGTCTCAGCATGTTGAGGATATTGCTGGCGATGTCTTCGAAGCCGCTGCAACTCAACGCGCCGACGATATCCAGCCCGGTGATATTGCGCTTCATCATCTCTTCCACGGCAGCCAAATCCTCAACCACATTACGCGCAGGCATATCTTTGCTGCCGTGAGCATAAGTAGCGGCTTCGACTTCTTCATCGCTAATCAGCGGCAGGCCCAGTTCGCGGAACACCGCCTGAATGGCGCGTGCGGCCTTATTGCGAATGGCGATGGTTTCCTCTTCCGTGACCGGCCGCAGACCGCCGTCAACCATCAGATCGCGTTGCAGAATGTTGTAATCATCGAAATCTTCAGCGTCGAAGTTCGATCCGGCAAACATGTTGTCGTAGTTGGGTACCGCGCTGTAACCGGAGAAAATAAAGTCGGTACCCGGCAGCATCTGCATCAGGGTACGGGCAGTACGGCGAATATCGGAGTGGGAAAAGGTTTGGTCATTGGCGGAGGCCACTTCAAGGTCGAGCATTGAGGCAATCAGGTTTTCCGCCAGCACCGCGCGGATCCCTGACGGCACAGCGCCGGTCATGCCGATACAGCTGACCGCACCGTTTTGCAGCCCCTGTACGCCCGCACCTTTAGTGATAAAAATGCAGCGTGACTCCAGATAAAGCATCGATTTACTTTCGGAATAGCCCATCAGCGCCTCCGAGCCGGTGCCGGAGGTGTAGCGCATCTTCAGGCCACGCGACGCATAAGCCGAGGCGAGAAATGCTTTGGACCACGGCGTGTCATCACCGTCGGTAAACACCGATTCTGTGCCATATACCGACACCGTTTCGGCGTAGCTGGTAAGCCCACGCATGCCCAGCTCCAGCTCCGTGGCCTCTTCAACGGAACATTGCGTCAGCACACCGGGGCGACCGCACTGGGAACCCACCAGCAGTGCCAGGGCGTTAAACGGCGCGTAGCGGGCAATCCCGACCGTCGTTTCCTGCTCGGAAAAGCCGCGGATCCCCGCTTCAGCAGCGTCGGCGGCAATCTGTACCGGGTTATCTTTCAGGTTAGTCACGTGGCACTGGTTGGAGGGAGTGCGTCTGGCGCGCATTTTTTGTAGCGCCATCATCATCTCCACCACGTTCATTTGCGCCATCACTTCCACCGCTTTCGCCGGGGTGATGGCGGTGGTAATGGCAATAATTTCTTCCCGACTGACATGGATATCCACCAGCATTCTGGCGATCTCCAGCGCATCGAGCTGCATGGCGCGCTCCGCCTCGGCCACGTTAATCGCATAGTCGGCAATGAAACGGTCGATCATGTCGAACTCGGCGCGGCTCTTACCGTCCAGCTCAACAATACGACCATTTTCCACCTTCACCGACGACGCCGGATCGTAGGGGCTTTCCATGGCGATCAGCCCCTCTTCAGGCCATTCGCCAATCAGCCCATCCTGATTTACAGGCCGCTTCGCAAGCACTTCGAATCGTTTTGATCTTCTCATGATTTATTGACTCAAAAGATAAAAAATAGGGACGCTGGGCCATATTGCCGGGGACACAACACCCGGCATTCTCCTTTCATCAGCAATGGGCGAACTCTAAATGAGCAGAGCAATAAAAAAATAAAATTAAT
The DNA here is from genome assembly GCF_014596815.2 of Citrobacter sp. C13. Classification (NCBI taxonomy): domain Bacteria; kingdom Pseudomonadati; phylum Pseudomonadota; class Gammaproteobacteria; order Enterobacterales; family Enterobacteriaceae; genus Citrobacter; species Citrobacter sp. C13. Next base: position 642,198 of record NZ_CP115024.1, on the reverse strand, counting down.
TACGTTCCAATTTGGCACCTAATAAAAACGCATCGTTTCATATTGAAACGCAATTCAGGAATATCCATCGTGAATTGTGACGAAGTTAAATGATCATTATCAATAAACACAAAACCGGGAAGGTGAATTTGATATTCCTGAAATTTCCGTCCTATTGACTTAATAACGTACGGCGAGAAAATAAGGTAAAGCCAATGATAAAAATAGCTGTTGCGCGATATGTTTCGTGACCTCAGCCCTACAATATTTTCAGGAGAGACTGTGAATAAGAGCCAACAAATTGCCACCATTACGCTGGCGGCTGCAAAAAAAATGGCGCAGGCCGTTGAGGCTAAAGCGCTTGAGATCAACGTTCCGGTGGTCTTTTCCGTGGTGGATCGCGGCGGGAATACGCTGCTAATGCAACGCATGGACGATGCGTTTGTCACCAGCTGTGATATCTCTCTTAATAAAGCGTATACCGCCTGCTGCCTGCGCCAGGGTACCCATGAAATTACCGACGCGGTACAACCGGGTGCTTCGCTATATGGTTTGCAGCTTACCAACCAACAACGAATTGTTATTTTCGGCGGCGGCTTACCTGTCATATTAAACGGTAAATTAATTGGTGCCGTTGGCGTGAGTGGCGGCACCGTCGAACAAGACAAATTATTAGCAGAAACCGCATTGAATTGTTTCTCTGAATTATAATTTAAATCTAAGAAGGTATATTATGAGCTATCGTATGTTTGATTACCTGGTGCCAAATGTGAACTTCTTTGGTCCCAATGCTATTTCCGTTGTCGGCGAACGCTGCAAACTGTTAGGCGGTAAAAAAGCGCTGCTGGTTACTGATAAAGGTCTGCGGGCTATTAAAGACGGTGCGGTAGATAAAACCCTCGCCCATCTGCGTGAGGCCGGTATTGACGTGGTGGTTTTTGACGGCGTTGAACCCAACCCAAAAGACACCAACGTGCGTGACGGTCTGGAAGTCTTTCGCAAAGAGCATTGCGATATCATTGTTACCGTCGGCGGCGGTAGCCCGCATGACTGCGGTAAAGGCATCGGTATCGCGGCGACTCACGAAGGAGATCTCTACAGCTATGCCGGGATTGAAACCCTGACCAACCCGCTGCCGCCTATCGTTGCGGTGAATACCACTGCCGGTACCGCCAGCGAAGTCACCCGCCACTGCGTGCTGACCAATACCAAAACCAAAGTGAAGTTTGTGATTGTCAGCTGGCGCAACCTGCCGTCGGTCTCCATTAACGATCCGCTGCTGATGCTCGGCAAACCCGCCCCGCTGACCGCCGCGACCGGGATGGATGCCCTGACCCACGCCGTGGAAGCTTATATTTCCAAAGATGCCAACCCGGTCACTGACGCCGCCGCTATTCAGGCTATTCGCCTGATCGCACGCAACTTGCGTCAGGCCGTAGCGCTGGGCAGCAACCTGAAAGCTCGCGAGAACATGGCCTACGCTTCTCTGCTGGCGGGTATGGCTTTCAACAACGCCAACCTCGGCTACGTTCACGCAATGGCGCATCAGCTTGGCGGTCTGTACGACATGCCACACGGCGTGGCGAATGCCGTACTGCTCCCGCACGTGGCGCGCTATAACCTGATCGCTAACCCGGAGAAATTTGCCGATATCGCAGAATTTATGGGCGAAAACACTGACGGACTTTCCACCATGGATGCCGCCGAACTGGCCATTCACGCCATTGCCCGTCTCTCCGCTGACATCGGCATTCCGCAGCATTTGCGCGATCTGGGCGTCAAAGAAGCCGATTTCCCGTACATGGCGGAAATGGCGCTGAAGGACGGCAACGCCTTCTCTAACCCGCGCAAAGGGAACGAGAAAGAAATTGCCGAGATCTTCCGTCAGGCATTCTGATAACGCAGGGGGCGCAATGTCACTTTCATCACCGGGCGTACATCTGTTTTATCACTCACGCTGGCAGGATACTCGCGTACTTGATGAGCTGTGCTGGGGACTGGAAGAGCAAGGCGTCCCTTGCCGGGCAATCTGTTGCGACGAGCATGACTGCGCGCTGGCATTGAGCAAACTTGCGGCCAAAAGCTCAACGCTACGTGTCGGTCTGGGTCTTAACGCCACGGGTGATATTGCGTTAACCCACGCCCAGTTGCCCGAAGATCGGGCGCTGATCCGTGGGCATATCCGCGCCGGAGCAGCCCAGCTCCGCGTCCTCGGTGCTAATGCTGGTCAACTGGTTAAAGTACTTCCCTTCAGCGAGATAAATTAAATGTACCGCATCTATACCCGAACCGGCGATAAAGGCACGACCGCGCTGTTTGGCGGCAGCCGTATCGACAAAGACGACATCCGCGTTGAGGCCTATGGCACGGTGGATGAACTGATTTCCCAGCTTGGCGTCTGCTATGCCAGCACGCACCAGGCTGAACTACGCCAGGATCTGCACGACATGCAAAAGATGCTGTTTGTACTGGGTGCGGAACTCGCCAGCGATGAGAAAGGACTCGCTCGCTTACAACAGCGTATTGGCGAAGAGGATATTCAGGCGCTGGAGCAGCTTATTGACCGCAATATGGCGCAAAGCGGCCCGCTCAAAGAGTTTGTTATTCCGGGGAAAAATCTGCCATCGGCACAGCTACACGTTGCGCGAACTCTGACGCGTCGACTGGAGCGGATCCTCATCGCAATGAGCAGAACGCTGACGTTACGCGATGAACCCAGGCGTTATATCAACCGACTGTCGGACGCGCTGTTTTCGATGGCGAGAATTGAAGAAACTACTCCAGATGCTTGCGCTTAAACTGGCTGGCATCAATGTCGTACTGCTTCATCTTGCGCCACAGGGTGGTGCGACCAATATTCAGCAGTTGCGACATCTCCTGCACGCGCCCGCTGGTGACGCGGGCAGCATGGATAATCGCCTCTTTTTCGATAGCGGTAAAGGTCAGGCTGGCTGGCAGCAGTGAAGACGCCGTCTCCAGACCCGGACGTTCGGCAAACAGATAATCCGGTAGATTGCTCAGCCGAATATGGCCGTTATCACTGCTGATGGCGATGTTTTCGATAATGCTGTTCAGCTCAAAGTCATTGCCCGGCCACGAATAGGCCACCAGTTGTGCCAACGCGTCGTCGTCGATCTTCAGACTGGATGAAAAGCGTTTTTTCAGGCTATTCAGCCGCGTATAAATCAGCGAGGGAATACTGTTACGCCGCGCCCGCAGCGGGGGGATCACTATCTCAAAAGAGTGCAGCGCATAATACAGCTGACGGCTAAAGCGGTTTTGCTCCACCAGATTGGCGAGATCAACCGTGGTGGTGGCGATCACTTTGACATCCACCGGAATCAACCGACGGGCATCCAGGCGGGTTAATACCCCCTGCTTGATCACCTGTAACAGCGCGGATTGCAGCTCCGGCGCCAGATATTCAATTTTTTCCAGAAACAGCGTGCCGCCGTTCGCCAGTTCAAGACGGCTCAACCGGCCATTTTCATCGTCGGTGGGCGCACTGCCCATAAAATCCTGCCCCAGCACGCTGTTGGCATACAGCTGACAGTTCACGGCGATATACGGCCCGCTGGCGCGCTCGCTTTCATTGTGAATGGCCTGACTCAGCAGCTCCTTACCAACGCCCTCTTCTCCGCACAGCAGGATCGGGAAACTCCCCCTCGCTGCCTGGCGTCCAAAGTGGATCAAGCGGCGGGTTTCCGGATCGTCAGTCGACATCTGCTCAAAGGTGTGACTCACCTTGCCGAGCTGGCTGGTCATCAGCTGGCGCATTTGCTCTACCGGATGCAGCAGCAGGATAAAGCTGTTGCCCTGCTCCTCAACAATCGGTTTCAGGGTGATGACGGCATCAACAAACTGATGTTGGCTTTCAAAGGTAACTTCGACGTGATTCAGGCCGCGGGCATGTTTGATCGCCCGGCGCAGCAGCATGGGGAGATTGAGCAGATCGTGAATGTTTTTCCCCTGACTGGCCTGCGCGTCGAGATGCAAAAGCAGCGCCGCACGCGCATTGAGGAACTGCAATACGCCCTGTTCGTTCCAGGCCATCACACCATCATCCATACTCTCCAGCAGCCCGTACATCTGGTTCAGATGGCGGTTGGATTCAGCCAGCAGGCTGTCGGTCAGCAAAGAGTTGCCGACTTCTCTGGCAATCGCCAGCGTCAGGGATAAATCAGAAACGCACTCATGTTCCACCAGACAGCACAGCGAGATGGAGCCGAACAGTCGACCATGATTATCGAAGACCGGCGTAGAGCAGAACGACCACGGATGTAGCGCCTGTTTAAAGTGCTGATCGCCAGAAGTTTTTGTCGGCTGCCCCGGCATCGTCGCCAGAGAAAGCGCACAGCTGCCAATAATGCTTTCTGCACAGTAGCTGCCGTCACGAAACCCAAGCTCCGCCAGCTGTTCCACCGTCTGCGGATCACCGCAACGGCTGAGAATACAGGCTGATTCATCCAGAATCAGCAGCGCGCACGGTCGGCCGTCCATAAACTCCCAGGCATCTTCCAGCGCAGCCTGAGCAATCGTCAGCAGCGCCGTCTTGCGACGACAAATCGACTCAAAGGTCAGCCCTTGCGCCTGATGCGGCGCCTGCCAGGTTTCCCGCTGCATAAACTTGCTGCAACGATGCCATGACTGGGCAATGACTGAAGAGACTTCCTTCCCGATGCTATGCGTGTGCGCCGTCATATCCCTTTCCGCTGTTTAACCATAGACAACCCCTCCGGCAGAGACTGTCAGAGGGGGAGAAGATGCCGGATAAAACTTACCGACGACTGATTAACGCGCCAGCCACTGCTGTCCCAGCAGATCTGCCGTCAAAATAGCGGCATGTACGCTTTCTGGCGTTACCGGGAACGGCATATTGTGGATGGTTTCACCTTCTGCACAGGTCGCTTTCGCCACCGCCATGATCTTGCCGTCAACGTCTTCTTTCACACCCATTTCCGCTAACGTTACCGGCAGGCCTACTTTCTGGCAGAAATTCAGCACGGTTTCGATCTCTTCCATCGGGCTGTTTTGCAGCACCAGTTGCGCCAGCGTACCAAAGGCGACTTTTTCACCGTGGTACAAATGGTGACACTCTTCCAGAATCGTAAAGCCGTTGTGGATCGCATGCGCCCCAGCCAGACCGCTGCTTTCAAAGCCGATGCCGCTGAGGTAGGTGTTGGCTTCAACAATACGCTCCAGCGCATCGGTCACCACGCCAGCCTGCGCGGCAAAGCGTGCCTTCTCGCCTTCCGCCAGCAGAGTATCATAGCACAGGCGCGCCAGGCTCAGCGCCGCCACGGTGGACTGTCCGCCCGCCATGCTGGTCGCTCTGGCGTCATAACAGGCTTTCGCTTCAAACCAGGTTGAGAGCGCATCGCCCATCCCGGCCACCAGCAGACGTACCGGCGCTTTGGCAATGATTGCAGTATCCATCACCACCATATCCGGGTTTTTCGGGTAGATCAGATACTCTTCAAACTCACCGGCTTCGGTATAGATAACGGACAGCGCGCTGGTTGGCGCGTCGGTAGACGCGATAGTCGGGATCACCACCACCGGCAACTTCTGGTAGTAACCAATCGCTTTGGCGGTATCCAGCGTTTTCCCGCCGCCAATCCCAACCACGCCGCGGCAACCGTGCTGTTTCAGAATGGCAATCAGGCGATTAATTTCAACATGGCTACATTCACCGTTAAAGCGTTCCGCATGGCAGCTAATGTCGTGGCTGTGCAGGCCGTTGAGTACTTTCTCTCCCGCCAGTTTCATCACGAAGTCATCCGCAATCACGAAAAAGCTGTCCGCCAGATTTTTAGCGTATTGACCAAACAAGGTGGAAGCGTCAGGACCCTGGAGATATTTGGCTGGAGATTGAATAACTTTTAGCATTCCTTTCATCCTCAAATAAGTACATGTTTTTACATGGTGAGCCCTGGCGTTAACCTGTTTGGCCTGATGCTGACGGCGAAAACGGGAGATACCGGAGCGATGCAATAACTGTATGGCGAGGCGTGCACAAAAAAATCTTTCGTCTTTTTGTTCTGATATGAAACAGATAAAAACGACACATGTTCCATATTGGAACGCTTAACCATAAAAAATATAAGGTTTGCGATCCCGATCCGTTCATTTGCCGCCAAATCTCCGGCACAGACGAATCTCACTTTCTCTTTTGCCCACTCACTTGCCAAAAAACCGGCAAAAAAAAGCTGACAGTGCCGTGTCAGCTGCATTCATCGCGAGAGAAAAAAGTCGAGCGAGCTCGCATTGTGGTTGTTCTCCGTTCTTTTAAGTTTCATTTCGGAACAAAAAACAACAACAACGTTCCGTAATGAAACTCATTTTAAGGTTGTTTTTTTCCGCGCTGACTTCGCCAGAATCTCTCTATCGCCTCCGCACCATGACCATGCTTCCGGGGGTTTGTCTTACACTCAACCTCAAGGAGCCGTTATGTCTCAATTCTTTTTTAATCAACGTACCCATCTCGTGAGCGACGTCATCGACGGTACGATTATCGCCAGCCCGTGGAATAACCTGGCGCGTCTGGAAAGCGATCCGGCCATTCGCATCGTGGTCCGTCGTGACCTCAACAAAAATAACGTGGCGGTCATTTCCGGCGGCGGTTCAGGGCACGAACCCGCGCACGTTGGGTTTATCGGTAAAGGCATGCTAACCGCTGCCGTCTGCGGCGACGTGTTCGCCTCCCCGAGCGTGGATGCGGTACTGACCGCCATTCAGGCGGTGACCGGTGAGGCGGGCTGTTTATTGATCGTGAAAAATTACACCGGGGACCGTCTTAATTTCGGTCTCGCTGCCGAGAAAGCCCGTCGCCTTGGTTACAACGTTGAAATGCTGATTGTTGGCGACGACATCTCCCTGCCGGATAACAAACACCCGCGCGGCATTGCGGGAACCATCCTGGTGCATAAAATCGCAGGCTATTTTGCCGAACGCGGCTACAACCTCGCCACCGTCCTGCGTGAAGCGCAGTACGCGGCCAATAACACCTTCAGTCTGGGCGTTGCGCTTTCCAGCTGTCATCTGCCGCAAGAAACCGACGCCGCCCCGCGTCATCATCCGGGCCACGCGGAACTGGGCATGGGCATTCACGGCGAACCAGGTGCCTCGGTCATCGACACCCAGAACAGTGCGCAGGTGGTGAGCCTGATGGTGGATAAACTGCTGGCAGCCCTGCCTGAAACCGGCCGTCTGGCGGTGATGATTAACAATCTTGGCGGCGTTTCTGTTGCCGAAATGGCCATCATTACCCGCGAACTGGCCAGCAGCCCGCTGCACCCGCGTATCGACTGGCTGATTGGCCCGGCCTCACTGGTCACCGCGCTGGATATGAAAGGCTTTTCACTGACGGCCATCGTGCTGGAAGAGAGCATCGAAAAAGCGCTGCTCACCGAGGTGGAAACCAGTAACTGGCCGACGCCGGTCCCACCGCGTGAAATCAGCTGTGTACCGTCATCTCAGCGTAGCGCACGCGTGGAATTCCAGCCTTCGGCGAACGCCCTGGTGGCCGGGATTGTGGAGCTTGTCACCACAACCCTTTCCGATCTGGAGACCCATCTTAATGCGCTGGATGCCAAAGTCGGCGATGGCGATACCGGTTCAACCTTTGCCGCAGGCGCGCGGGAAATTGCCAGCCTGCTGCATCGTCAGCAGTTGCCGCTGGATAACCTTGCCACGCTGTTCGCGCTGATTGGCGAACGTCTGACCGTGGTGATGGGCGGTTCCAGCGGTGTGCTGATGTCTATTTTCTTTACTGCCGCAGGGCAGAAACTGGAACAGGGAGCTAACGTTGCCGAAGCCCTGAATACGGGACTGGCGCAGATGAAGTTTTACGGCGGCGCAGACGAAGGCGATCGCACCATGATTGATGCGCTGCAACCGGCCCTGACTTCGCTGCTCGCACAACCGAAAAATTTGCAGGCCGCATTCGACGCCGCACAAGCGGGAGCCGAACGAACCTGTTTGTCGAGTAAAGCCAATGCGGGTCGCGCATCGTATCTCAGTAGCGAAAGCCTGCTCGGAAATATGGACCCCGGCGCGCACGCCGTCGCTATGGTGTTTAAAGCGTTGGCAGAGAGTGAATTGGGCTAAGCCATAAGTGCCTGATGCGCTGCGCTTATCCGGCCTACGGAGTACAAATCTTTGTAGGCCGGATAAGGTGTTTGCGCCGCCATCCGGCAATGTGCGCCGTGCCTGATGCGCTGCGCTTATCAGGCCTACGAGTGCAAACCTGTGTAGGCCGGATAAGGCGTTATCAGGCCTACGAGTGCAAACCTTTGTAGGCCGGATAAGGCAACGCCGCCATCCGGCAGAACGTTAACGATAAACGCGGATCCCGCCCTCTACGCCGCGGCTAAACAGCACCTGCCAAAGCTCAATATCTCTGGCGCGGAAAGCCCCTGCGCAGGCACATAAATAATAATTAAACATTCTTCTGAAGGTGGCGGAATAACGTGATGACAGCTCCGGCCAGGCCTGATTAAAGCGCTCATGCCAGGCCATCAGCGTTTTATCATAATCGCTGCCGAAGTTATGCCAGTCCTCCATCACAAACCGTGATTCGCTGGCCTCGGCAATATGGGAAATTGCCGGTAAGCAGCCGTTCGGGAAAATGTATTTATTGATCCACGGATCGACGCTCATCCCTTTTTTATTGCTACCAATGGTATGCAGCAGGAACAGTCCGTCCGGTTTTAAACAACGGTCGGCGATGCTGAAATAGGTGTCGTAGTTTTTAGGCCCGACATGTTCAAACATCCCCACGGAGACAATACGATCGTAGTGTTTATCAAGATCGCGATAATCCTGCAGCAGAATGTTAACGTCCAGCCCTTCACAGCGCTGCTGCGCCATTTTCTGCTGCTCTTTGGAAATGGTAACGCCTTCTACCGCCACGCCATAATGACGCGCCGCATATTCCGCCAGCCCGCCCCAGCCACAACCGATATCGAGTAAACGCATACCCGGTTTAAGCTGCAGCTTCTCGCAGATCATTTTTAATTTGGCATTTTGCGCATCGTCTAATGTGGTCGCGTCTTTCCAGTAACCGCAGGAATATTGCATATGCGGATCAAGCATCAGTGCAAAGAGATCGTTACCAATATCATAATGTTCTTTACCGACGATCCATGCACGGCTACGTGACTGCAAATTAAACAGGCGCGCGCTGGCAATGCGTAAAATATCTTTCAGATTACCAGGCATCTGCTGGTCGAGTTTTGCTCTCAGGATTTTACAGAACAGAATATCGAGCCGTTCGCAGTCCCACCAGCCTTCCATATAGCTTTCGCCAAGCCCTAACGAGCCTTGTTGCAATACCCGTTTAAAGAAACCGGTATGATGAAGTTGAATGTCCCAGGCGCGCGAGCCATTAATTCTGATATCCGCTTGCGAAAGCAGCTCTTTTCCCATTCGGGTCCAGTTATCATTTGTTTCATTGACGATGACAGCATCTGAACAAAGCGAGTTCATGGTATTTACCAAAAGTGGGCTAAAAATTATTACGCAAGATTATTATGGAAAAAAGAGTGTATGTATTATGATCCGCGGACAAGATCTATCGAGTAGCGGACACACCATCGGGAGTATTGACGATTCATTTATGGAAACTCTCGCGCAAAAACAGTGGAACTCCTTCCCGGATAACTCCATGACCGAACTGCCGCAGGACGTATTCTTTCGCTCATATGTCCTGGAAGCCAACCACCATGTACCGCAGCATTCACACTCTTTTATGCAGTTTCATTTCGCCCGCAAAGGCAGCATGCGCATTGATGTTGCCGGTAAGTGCTGGATAATCCCGGCGCATTATGGCATTTGGATCCCAAATAATACGGAGCATGCGGTTTGGGCATTAGATGATGTGTATTTAGAAAATCTGGATATTAAACCGGGCTTTCTTGAAGAGAGCATCAATGAATGCAAAGTAGTGGCTATCAGTGATTTCGCCAGAGAGTTTATTCATTACGCCACGAATTCAATTTCAGGCCATTATGATAGTCAGTCAAAAGAGGGCAAGCTGGTTAGTGTGCTCGTCGATATTATTCTGCAACTCCCGGAAGTCGCCTTTGTATTACCCTGGCCGCAGGATCGCGAATTAACCAAAGTCTGTCGAACAATACAAGAATCCCCCGCACTGGAGCATTCGGTTGAATACTGGGCGCAGCATCTGGGTATGTCTGCCCGTACCTTTTCACGCCATTTCAAAAAAGAAACTGGATTGCCTTTCAGCGTCTGGAAGCAAAAAATGCGCATACTTGAATCGGTATTAATGCTGAAGAAAAATAAAAGCGTAACCGCCGTGGCGCTCGACGTGGGGTATTCAAGCACCGCGGCATTTAGCTACGCATTCCGCCAGGCGTTTGGCGTTCCGCCGTCTAATTACTGATTAACGACGTTGATGCCAGTATGCCGCTGCGCGAACCCGTTGCTGATCGAACGCCTCGGTTTCAAAGCGAGCACTCAGGTTTTTAACCACCTTGCCTTCACCAGTGATCCAGATGTAATAATCGTCTGCGGGCACGCTTAGCCGCGATAAGTGTTCATTCACCGCCTGCTCGTCATGACCGATAAACCACTGAATGGTAAACCCGTCGAGATGGGCTAAATAGTCCTGGTACGCCGCATCCTGCACGCTAACCAGCGCCGTAACGTGCGGACGTACCGCCAAACGGCAGAGCGACTCCAGGCGTCGGCGCAACGCGGGCATTCCCGACTCATCACACACGTAAACCTGATACGCATAGTCCTCTGGTACCACCAAAGAACCGCGCGGCCCGCCGATCGTAAGCTTGTCACCCTCACGGGCATTCATCGCCCATGTACTTGCCACGCCGCCGTCATGAATATAGAAATCCAGTGCCAGCTCATGGCGCGTTTCGTCATACAACGGCGTGTAGTCACGGGATAACGGACGTACGCCGTCAGCCCAGACAATGCCTTCATCGGTGACAACCGGCGGTACAAAATGGCTGCCCGGTTCAGGGAAAAAGACCTTGGTATGGTCGTCAAAGCCGCGTGAGCTAAAACCGTCCAGAGCGTCACCGCCCAGTACAATACGCTGAAAGCCCGCGCTAATACGCTCTACCCGCAGGACAGTAAGTTCTCGAAAACGCAGTTCATTGCGAACGCGCTGTGGGTAGCGTGAGGTGTTTTTTGTCATTTTTTCGCCTTCGTGAAAATAATAAGATATATCTAAACTCATTTTCAAATGATAATGATTGCTAATCAAAAAGATTGCAAGCACTTTTTGATATAGTTGAGTTATGAATACCCCGCTATCACATTCACATAAAAACACTTAATAATCATCGCATTAAACAAAAATTATTTTGTAGACTTGCAAACTGATAATTTTTAGATATAAATTAGATATATCTAAACAACATCAGGAGACGATGATGCAAAACCATCATGAAGGTTGCTGTAAGCACACAGAGCACCAACACGAAGGCTGCTGCAAGGGTGAAGGACATCACCATGAAGGCCGCCACAACGAGCACCATGCAGGTTGCTGCAAAGGTGAAGAACATCGCCATGAAGGCTGTAACAAAGAACACCACCACGAGCAGGGTTGCGGGCATCGCCACGGTCGTGGCGGCGGCGGTGGTCGTCGTCAGCGGTTCTTCGGCCACGGCGAATTACGCCTGGTGATTCTGGATATCTTGACCCGCGACGCCAGCCACGGCTATGAGCTGATTAAAGCGATTGAAACCCTGACCCAGGGTAATTACACCCCAAGCCCGGGCGTTATCTATCCAACACTGGATTTCTTGCAGGATCAGGCACTGATCACCGTCAGCGACGAGGAAGGTGGGCGTAAACAGATTGCGATCACGACCCAGGGCCAGCAGTGGCTGGATGAGAACCGTGAACATCTGGAACATATCCACGAACGGATTAAAGCCCGCTGCGTGGGTTTTGAATTACGCAAAAATCCACAGATGAAACGCGCGCTGGAAAACTTTAAAGCCGTGCTGGATCTACGCGTCAATTATGGTGATACCAGCGATGCACAGATCAAAAAAATCATCGGTATTATCGATCGCGCTGCGCTGGATATTACTCAGCTGGATTAATCTGCACAGCAGACGGAACCCGTATAACCGACGTTCCGCCTGTATTTTTAGTATTAATGCAGCACCGTAACCGCATCTTCCAGACGACCCGCGCGATGTTTCACCATCGCGGAAATCTGCGCACTCTCTTCAACCAGTTCGGCGTTTTTCTGCGTAATGTTGCTCAGCTCATTCACCGCGCGGGTCAGGCTGGAAAGACCATCTGACTGTTCCAGCGTGGAGTGGCTGATTTGGGCGATCAGTTGAGTGACGTTTTGCACCTGCGCCACAATATCGTCCATCGTGCGTCCTGCGGCGTGAACCTGGTCGGATCCGGACTGCACCTTGTCAGCGCTGGCATCAATCAGCTTGCGGATATCATTGGCCGCACTGGCGCTGCGGCTAGCAAGATGACGCACTTCTCCCGCCACCACGGCGAACCCTTTCCCCTGCTCGCCCGCCCGCGCGGCTTCAACAGCGGCGTTCAAAGCCAGAATGTTAGTCTGGAAGGCAATATCGTTAATCAGCGTCGTAATAGTGCCGATCCGCTGGGTGCTGTTGGCGATATCGTCCATGGTTTTGATGACGGTATCCATTGCCTCACCGCCGTGCGTTGCCGCGCTGCTGGCGGCAATAGAGAGCTTATCGGCTGCGGCAGCGGTCTCTGAGTTTTGTTTCACCGATGCCGCCATCTGATTCATGGTGGTCACCGTTTCCTGCACGTTCTCGACGGTCTGCTGCGTATGCTTGTTTAAATCGTCGCTGCCTTTCGCCAGAGTTTCGCTGTCACTGCGCACGCAACTCACCTGGCTGGAGACGTCGTGTATGAGCCAGCGACACATTAATCCCAGTTGGCCCACTGCTCGCAGCATCAGGCCCAGTTCATCACTACGGTTAAGATGCGACACGCTGTTCCGCTCACCGGTCGCCACTTTCAGCGCCTGACGGGTGACATTCTCAATAGGACGCACAATCTGCCATTCGAAAATAGCCGTTCCCAACATCATCACCAGCGCACTCATCAGCAGTAACGGCCATTCGGCGCCCATCTGCTGCAATGTGGCCGCTAGCAGGACAAACATGAATGCCATCACGCTGCGTACCCGCCAGCGAATCGGCATCGCCGGCAGTTTACCCAGCCAGCCTTTGCGTACCACCAGCCCTTTATGAATACGCCGGTTGCAACGCCCTTCGTTCAGCGCTTTATATAAAGGCTCTACTGCCGCAATTTCCTCGTCAGTTGCCCGGGTACGAATCGACATATACCCGGTCACGCGTCCTTCCCGCACCATCGGCACCGCATTGGCCCTCACCCAGTAGTGATCGCCATTCTTACGCCGGTTTTTCACAATCCCGCTCCATGGCTCGCCCTGCTTCAGGGTGTACCACATATCCGCAAACGCCGCTTTTGGCATGTCCGGATGACGAACCTGATTGTGCGGCTTATCGAGCAATTCATTCAGCTGATAGCCACTGACCTGGACAAATGTATCGTTCGCATGGGTGATATAGCTTTGTAAATCGGTGGTAGACATGAGGGTGATATCATCATCCAGCGGTGTATTTTGCTGACTAACGTAGGGATGAGAAGACATGATTGCGTCCTGTGCAGGTTATCTGGTTGTTAACTCTTTCGGCTTATGTTATTTCGGCGATAATTTTTTTATCTTTAGTTGTTAAATTTGATTTAGATCGCAATTTGCGATTAAACCTCAAAATCTGTACGCATTCTAATCCATTGATTTAAAATACTTTCATCTAGTAACTATTCAACGTCACTTCTACCAGCGCACCGTCACAGTGCAAATCTTGCCCATTTTTAGCGCAAATTTACGTTTATTCGATCTGTTTTCAGGCTCCTTACTTGGGCAAAATGCCAGCAAATGTTAAATCACGGCATTAAATGTTGCGCAAATGAGATGTTTCCTGGTGTTTATCCCGATTTTTGCTAAGCGCGCCGGAATGGCGCAATCCCTGCAATACTTAAATCAGTATCATGTGATACGCGAGCTCCGGGAGCATATTTTGAACAGGTTACCTTCCAGCGCATCGGCCCTGGCCTGCAGCGCACACGCACTGAATCTCATCGAAAAGCGCACGCTTGATCATGAGGAAATGAAATCATTGAACAAAGAGGTGATTGAGTACTTCAAGGAGCATGTCAATCCGGGGTTCTTAGAGTATCGAAAATCTGTAACTGCAGGCGGGGATTACGGAGCCGTAGAGTGGCAAGCGGGAAGCCTGAATACGCTTGTCGACACCCAGGGGCAAGAGTTCGTCGATTGCCTGGGTGGTTTTGGAATTTTCAACGTGGGGCACCGTAATCCAGTCGTGGTTTCCGCCGTACAGAATCAACTCGCGAAACAACCTCTGCACAGCCAGGAGTTACTTGACCCTCTTCGGGCTATGCTGGCAAAAACTCTCGCCGCACTGGCGCCCGGTAAACTGAAATACAGTTTTTTCTGTAACAGCGGGACCGAGTCGGTTGAAGCCGCCCTGAAGCTGGCGAAAGCGTATCAATCGCCGCGCGGTAAATTTACGTTTATTGCCACCAGCGGCGCATTCCACGGTAAATCACTGGGCGCGCTGTCTGCCACGGCTAAATCTACCTTCCGTAAACCCTTTATGCCGCTGCTGCCGGGCTTCCGTCATGTGCCGTTTGGCGATATTAACGCGATGCGCACCATGCTCAGCGAGTGTAAAAAGACCGGTGACGATGTCGCAGCTGTGATCCTCGAACCCATCCAGGGTGAAGGTGGGGTGATCCTGCCGCCGCAAGGTTATTTGACTGCCGTTCGTAAACTTTGCGATGAGTTTGGCGCGCTGATGATCCTTGACGAAGTGCAAACCGGCATGGGGCGTACCGGCAAAATGTTCGCCTGCGAACACGAAAACGTGCAGCCCGACATTATGTGTCTGGCCAAAGCGTTGGGCGGCGGTGTGATGCCCATTGGCGCGACCATTGCCACCGAAGAGGTGTTCTCCGTCCTGTTCGACAATCCTTTCCTGCATACCACCACCTTTGGCGGCAACCCGCTCGCTTGTGCAGCTGCGCTGGCCACCATTAACGTCCTGCTGGAGCAAAATTTACCGGCTCAGGCGGAGCAGAAAGGCGATATGTTGCTGGATGGTTTCCGCCAGCTTGCGCGGGAATACCCAGACCTGGTGCATGATGTACGCGGTAAGGGCATGCTGATGGCGATTGAGTTTGTCGATAATGAAATCGGCTACAACTTTGCCAGTGAGATGTTCCGCCAACGGGTGCTGGTTGCCGGCACGCTTAACAATGCAAAGACGATCCGCATCGAACCGCCGTTGACGTTAACGATCGAGCAATGCGATCTGGTATTGCGATCGACGCGCAAAGCCCTGGCAGCATTACGGGTGAGCGTGGAGCAAATGTAACAACCTTACCCGGCCTATAAAAGACAATCTTTTGTAGGCCGGATAAGGCGTAGCCGCCATCCGGCAATTAGCCTGACTTAAACAATCCGCACACCAGCAGGCATAAGGCGTTCTGGCGTCAACAGTACGCTTTCACTGCCATCGTCGGTTTCCGCGCACAGCAGCATGCACTCTGATGTCTCACCGCGCATTTTGGCCTTTTGCAGATTACACAGCACCACCACCGTTTTGCCCATCAGCTCCTCTTCTCTGTAGTAAGGCACCAGGCTGGTTACGGTTTGCAGCGTACGCTCTCCCACATCTACCTGTACGATATACAGCTTATCGGCATTGTCATGGCGCTTTACCTGTGCGATTTTTCCAACACGTATTTCCATTCGGGCAAAATCAGCAAATGCGACGGTATCCATTATTTTCTCCTTTGATAAAATTTTACTAAATATTAGCAAAATATTTTCCGAGCATTGTTCTCAAAAGCGGGAAAATGACGTACTCATCACACTCTGAAAGCCCAGTTTTACCCCGAGCATGTCAATTAATCATGCTTTTTTTACTGAAAACAGATGAATAGATAAGCACTTCATTTACAATGCGCAGGTAACTCAGGGAAAAGGCAAACATGGCAACACTTAAAGACATCGCAATCGAAGCTGGCGTGTCCCTGGCGACAGTGTCCCGGGTTTTAAACGATGACCCCACGCTGAATGTAAAAGAAGAGACTAAGCATCGCATTCTGGAGATCGCGGAAAAGCTGGAGTACAAAACCAGCAGCGCCCGAAAGAACCAGACCAGCGCGCTCGGCCCCCAGCATATTCTGGCGCTCTACAGCTATCAGCAAGATTTGGAAATCAACGATCCTTACTACCTCGCGATCCGCCATGGGATTGAAACCCAGTGTGAGAAACTCGGGATCGAACTGACCAACTGCTATGAGCACAGTGGTCTGCCGGAGAGCAAACACATTACCGGCATTCTTATTGTCGGCAAGCCTTCTCCCGCTCTGCGCGAGGCGGCAACAGCACTTACCGACAATATCTGCTTTATCGATTTCCATGAATCCGGCAGCGAATATGACGCCGTCGATATCGATCTGGCCCGCATCAGCAAAGAGAGCATCGACTTCTTCATTGCCCAGGGCGTCACCCGCATTGGCTTCATCGGTGGCGAAGACCAGCCAGGCAAGGCCGATATCCGCGAAGCCGCGTTTGTCGAATACGGTCGTCTGCAGCAGGTCGTTTCTGAACAGGACATCTATCGCGGCGGTTTCTCCAGTTCATCAGGCTATGAACTGGCTAAAGAAATGCTGGCGAAACCCGACTATCCCAGCGCCCTGTTTGTGGCTTCAGACTCGATTGCCATTGGCGTTCTGCGCGCCATCCACGAGCGCGGTCTGAATATTCCGCAGGATATTTCGCTGATTAGCGTTAATGATATCCCAACGGCGCGTTTCACCTTTCCTCCGCTTTCCACCGTTCGCATCCATTCGGAAATGATGGGCAGTCAGGGCGTCAACCTGCTGTTCGAAAAAGCCCGTGACGGGCGTGCGCTCCCCCTGCTGGTTTTTGTTCCCAGCAAGCTGAAACTGCGCGGCACCACCCGCTGAAATCCCCCGTTAACCCGCCCGGTTTCTTCTGATGCCGGGCGCGCATTGTCATGCATTCTTTTCCGCGTCCGAATTATTTTCGTGATCCAGTTAAAGTAAATCACTTCACTCGCTATATTTTAGTAAAACTTTTACTAAAATCACCATCAATTACACTTACCCACCATTACAATGAATGGTTCCGATTTTTCTCCACCGGGAGGCCTTATGAATCGCTGGGAAAACATTCAGCTCACCCACGAAAATCGACTGGCGCCACGCGCATATTTTTTCTCTTACGACTCCGTTGCGCAGGCTCGCTCGTTTGCCCGCGAAACCAGCAGCCTCTTTCAGCTGCTAAGCGGTCAGTGGAATTTTCAGTTCTTTGAGCATCCGCTGCTGGTGCCGGAAGCCTTTACGTCGCAGTTTATGAGTGACTGGGGCAGCATCACCGTCCCCGGCATGTGGCAGATGGAAGGACACGGCAAGCTGCAGTATACCGACGAAGGTTTTCCTTTCCCGATTGATATCCCCTACGTTCCGACCAATAACCCCACCGGGGCCTATCAGCGTATTTTCACCCTCAGCGAAGGCTGGCAGGGCAAACAGACACTGATTAAGTTTGATGGCGTAGAAACCTACTTCGAAGTTTACGTGAATGGTCAATACGTTGGCTTCAGCAAAGGCAGCCGCCTGACGGCCGAATTTGATATCAGCGCGGTGGTGAAGACCGGTGATAACCTGCTGTGCGTTCGCGTAATGCAATGGGCTGATTCCACCTACGTTGAAGACCAGGATATGTGGTGGTCGGCGGGAATTTTCCGCGACGTCTATCTGGTCGGCAAACAGGCGACCCACATTCAGGATTTTACCGTTCGCACCGAGTTCGATGATGACTATCGCGACGCCACCCTCTCCTGCGACATTGCGCTGGAAAACCTGGCCTCCACGCCAGCGATAGCGTCGCTCGAATACACCTTGTTTGACGGTGAGAAGGCGCTGCATAGCGGTGTGATTAACACTCTGAAGGTGGATAAACAAACGCAGACCGCTTTTCATTTCAAGGTTAGCGCGCCGCAGCAGTGGTCGGCGGAATCGCCGTATCTCTACCATCTGGTGATGACACTGAAAGATGCCAGCGGCAACATCCTTGAGGTCGTGCCACAGCGCGTTGGATTCCGCGATATTAAAGTTCGCGAAGGTCTGTTTTACATCAATAACCGCTACGTGATGCTGCATGGTGTTAACCGCCACGATAACGATCATCTTAAGGGCCGTGCTGTCGGTATGGATCGCGTTGAAAAAGATCTGCTGTTAATGAAGCAGCACAACATCAACTCCGTACGCACCGCCCATTACCCGAACGATCCGCGCTTCTATGAATTGTGCGATATCTACGGCCTGTTCGTGATGGCCGAAACAGACGTTGAATCTCACGGCTTCGCCAATATCGGCGATATCAGTCGGATCACCGACGATCCACTGTGGGAAAATGTCTACGTTGAGCGCATCGTGCGCCACGTCCATGCGCAGAAAAACCACCCTTCGATCATCATCTGGTCGCTCGGTAACGAATCCGGATACGGCTGTAACATCCGCGCCATGTATCACGCTGCGAAAGCGCTGGATGACACGCGTCTGATCCATTACGAAGAAGATCGTGACGCCGAAGTGGTGGATATCATCTCCACCATGTACACCCGCGTGCCGCTGATGAATGAGTTTGGTGAATATCCGCATCCTAAGCCGCGCATCATCTGCGAGTATGCGCACGCCATGGGCAACGGTCCCGGCGGGCTAACGGAATATCAGAACGTCTTCTATCAGCATGATTGCATCCAGGGGCACTATGTATGGGAGTGGTGCGATCACGGGATTCAGGCTAAAGATGACGACGGCAACGTCTGGTACAAATATGGCGGCGACTACGGCGACTATCCGAACAACTACAACTTCTGCCTTGATGGCCTGATTTATTCCGATCAAACCCCAGGACCGGGACTGAAAGAGTACAAGCAGGTAATTGCGCCGGTGAAAGTGCGCGCACAGGATCTGGCCCGCGGCGAGCTACGGGTAGAAAACAAACTCTGGTTCACCACGCTTGACGACTACACCTTGCATATTGAGGTTCGCGCCGAAGGAGATACGCTCTCTGTTCAGCAGATAAAACTGCGCGACGTTCCTCCCAACAGCGACGCGCTGCTGCAATGCGCACTGCCGGAGCTGGATGCGCGCGAAGCGTTCCTTAACGTCACCGTGACGAAAGATTCCCGAACGTCATACAGCGAAGCCGGGCATCACATCGCGACTTATCAGTTCCCGCTGAAGGCCAGAACGGCGGCTGCCGTACCGTTTAGCCTGCAAAACGCCAACCCTCTGACGCTGGAAGACAGCCGCCAGAGCTGCACCGTTCGCGGTTATAACTTCCATCTGACCTTCTCAAAGCTGACAGGTAAACCGATCGCCTGGAACGTCAATGGCGAAGAGCTGATTACCCGCGAGCCGAAGATTAATTTCTTCAAACCGACCATTGATAACCACAAACAAGAGTTCGAAGGCCTCTGGCAGCCGAATCATTTACAGATTATGCAGGAGCATCTGCGCGAGTTTACCCTTGAGCAAACCGATGATGCGCTGCTGATAACCAGCCAGACCATTATCGCCCCACCGGTATTCGATTTCGGTATGCGCTGCACTTATCGCTGGCGCATTGCCGCGGACGGTCAGCTGAATGTGGAACTTTCTGGCCAGCCTTACGGCGAGTACCGGGACATTATTCCGTGCATCGGTTTCACGATGGGCATCAACGGTGATTTGGGCCAGGTGGCGTATTACGGACGTGGTCCCGGTGAAAACTATGCCGATAGCCAGCAGGCCAACATCATCGACATCTGGCGCAGCAGCGTGGATGAGATGTTCGAAAACTATCCGTTCCCGCAAAACAACGGCAATCGTCAGGACGTGCGTTGGGCAATGCTAACCAACCGCCACGGCAACGGCCTGCTGGTGGTCCCGCAGCGCCCTGTCAACCTGAGCGCCTGGCGCTATACGCAGGAAAATATCTTTGCCGCACAGCACTGCAACGCGCTGCAACGTAGCGATGACATCACCCTGAATCTGGACCACCAGTTGCTGGGCTTAGGTTCCAACTCGTGGGGAAGTGAAGTACTCGATTCCTGGCGCGTCTGGTTTACGTCATTCAGCTACGGCTTCACGTTGTTGCCGGTTTCCGGCAGCGAATCTGGCGCTCAAACCACCGCCAACCGCGCCTTTGGCACCGGGTTCTTTTCCACGAATATGCACAGCGAGAATACAAAATGAGGATCATCGACAACTTAGAGCAGTTCCAGCAACGCTATGCTTCAGGTCGGAAATGGCAACGCTGCGTCGAGGCTATTGAAAATATTGACAATATTCAGCCAGGCGTCGCCCACTCTATCGGTGATTCCCTGAGCTACCGCGTGGAGACAGACTCCGCGACCGATGCGCTGTTTACCGGTCATCGTCGTTATTTTGAGATCCATTACTACCTGCAAGGGCAGCAAAAAATAGAGTATGCCGCCAAAGAGGATCTCCAGGTGGTTGAATATTATCGCGATGAAACCGATCGCGAATATCTGAAAGGTTGTGGAAAAACCGTCGAAGTGCACGAAGGACAAATGGTTATTTGTGACAACCATGAAGCCTATCGTTTTATTTGTAATAACGCAGTGAAAAAAGTCGTACTCAAAGTCACCATCGAAGATGGTTATTTTCATAATAAATAAAAACACAGGCGGCGCCGACGTTGCGCCGCCAGTACCCTATAATAATCAGGAATCGGAGATGTGCTATGTCTGATACCAAACGTAATACCATCGGCAAGTTCGGCTTACTTTCACTCACCTTTGCCGCGGTTTATAGTTTTAATAACGTAATCAACAATAATATTGAGCTTGGTCTGGCATCCGCACCGATGTTTTTCCTCGCGACGATTTTCTACTTTATTCCGTTTTGCTTAATCATCGCTGAATTTGTTTCGCTGAATAAAAACTCCGAAGCCGGTGTCTACGCATGGGTAAAAAGTTCGCTGGGTGGGCGTTGGGCATTTATTACTGCCTACACCTACTGGTTCGTTAACCTGTTCTTTTTTACCTCGCTTTTGCCCCGCGTTATTGCCTACGCCTCATATGCATTTTTAGGCTACGAATACATTCTGACGCCGTTCGCAACCACCGTGTTAAGTATGGTGTTGTTTGCCTTCTCCACCTGGGTTTCGACCAATGGTGCAAAAATGTTAGGGCCGATTACCTCGGTCACCTCCACGTTGATGCTGCTGCTGACGCTGTCCTATATTTTACTGGCAGGTACGGCGCTGGTTGGCGGCGTACAGCCTGCTGACCCTATCACCGTAGACGCAATGATCCCGAATTTTAACTGGGCCTTCCTCGGTATCACCACCTGGATTTTTATGGCGGCAGGCGGCGCGGAGTCGGTGGCGGTGTACGTCAACGACGTCAAGGGCGGCTCCAAATCGTTCGTGAAGGTCATTATCATTGCCGG
The DNA here is from genome assembly GCF_014596815.2 of Citrobacter sp. C13. Classification (NCBI taxonomy): domain Bacteria; kingdom Pseudomonadati; phylum Pseudomonadota; class Gammaproteobacteria; order Enterobacterales; family Enterobacteriaceae; genus Citrobacter; species Citrobacter sp. C13. The sequence goes on along the minus strand of NZ_CP115024.1, from coordinate 620,616 downwards.
AATTTTTATCGGCGTGCTCTATTCCATCTCCTCGGTGTTGATTAACGTATTCGTCAGCAGCAAAGAGCTGAAGTTTACCGGTGGTTCGGTGCAGGTATTCCACGGCCTGGCGGCATATTTCGGCCTGCCGGAGCTGGTCGTTAACCGCTTTGTCGGCCTGGTCTCCTTTACCGCGATGTTCGGCTCCCTGCTGATTTGGACCGCAACGCCGGTGAAGATCTTCTTCTCTGAAATTCCGGCGGGTATTTTCGGTAAAAAAACCGTCGAACTGAATGAAAACGGCGTCCCGGCCCGTGCAGCATGGATCCAGTTCCTGATCGTTATCCCGCTGATGATTATCCCGACGCTCGGCTCCAATACCGTGCAGGATTTAATGAACACCATCATCAACATGACCGCCGCCGCCTCGATGCTGCCGCCGCTGTTTATTATGCTGGCTTACCTGAATCTGCGTGCAAAACTGGACCACTTACCGCGCGACTTCCGTATGGGTTCGCAAAAAACCGGCATTGTTGTGGTGTCGATGCTGATCGTTCTTTTCACCATCGGATTTATTGCCTCTACCTTCCCAACCGGCGGCAATATCATGACCATTATTTTCTATAACGTCGGTGGGATTGTTATTTTCCTCGGTTTTGCCTGGTGGAAATACAGTAAATATATCAAAGGGCTAACCAAAGAAGAAAAAGCTATTGAGGCGGCCCCTGCTTCAGATATCAATTAATGACTAAAACATAATAACAATAAACAATATTCGCCAAGGCTATAACAATAAAAATTAAATTTTATTTGCTTAGGATCGAAGCATGAAAAACATTAGCCATTGTTGCAGGGCAATTATTTCCCTGCCCTTTTTCTGCGTCTCCTCTCTGGGTGCAGAAGAAGTTCGCCCTGCAGAACACGACGACACGAAAACGCCAGAAATATCTTCCCCCTCATTTCGCTTTTATGGCGAATTGGGCATGGGGGGATATATGGATTTAGAAGGACAAGACAAACATAAATACAGTGATGGTACCTATATAGAAGGTGGCCTGGAGATAAAACACGGCTCTTGGTTTGGTCTGATCTACGGCGAGGGCTGGACCGTGCAGGCCGACCATCAGGGCAATGCCTGGGTTCCTGACCATAGCTGGGGCGGATTCGAGGGCGGGATCAACCGCTTTTACGGCGGTTATCGTACCAATGACGGAACGGAGCTGATGCTCAGCCTGCGCCAGGACTCTTCGCTGGATGACCTGCAATGGTGGGGGGATTTCACTCCAGACCTGGGCTACGTTATTCCCAACACCCGTGACATCATGACTGCCATTAAGGTGCAAAACCTGACCGGTCCTTTGCGCTACAGCGTGACAGCAACGCCCGCCGGACACCACGACGAGAGCAAAGCCTGGCTGCACTTTGGTAAATACGATCGCTACGACGATAAATATACCTATCCGGCCATGATGAACGGCTACATCCAGTACGACCTGACCGAAGGCGTAACCTGGATGAACGGCCTGGAGATAACGGATGGCACCGGACAACTATTCCTGACCGGCATCCTCTCGCCCAACTTCGCCGCCCGCGCCTGGCACCACACGGGCCGCGCCGACGGACTGGATGTGTCCGGCACCGAAACCGGCTATATGGTCAGCGCGATGTATGAAGCGCTAAAAGGCGTTTACCTCTCCACAGCTTATAGCTACGCCAAACACCGACCGGATAGCTATGAGGACGAAACCACTTCCTTTATGCAGTTTGGTATCTGGTATGAATACGGCGGCGGCCGTTTCGCTACCGCCTTCGACAGTCGGTTCTATATGCAGAATGCATCCGGCGACCCGAGCGACCAAATCTTCCTGATGCAATATTTCTATTGGTAACAAGGACCGGAATACCATGAACATGAAACCTATTCTCACGCCGCTGGCCTGTATTCTGCTGATGAACTTCTCCGCACATGCCGCCAGTGCTAACGACTTTAAAAACATCATTAATCGCACCGGTGCGCCGGGCTACATGCATGACTACGATCACGACGACCACCAGCGCTTTAATCCATTTTTCGATCTTGGCGCCTGGCACGGTCATTTGCTCCCGGACGGCCCTGCAACGATGGGCGGCTTTCCAGGCGTGGCGTTGCTGACCGAAGAATACATCAATTTTATGGCCAATAATTTTGACCGTCTGACGGTGTACCAGCACGGTAAAAAGGTCGATTTCGCGCTTGAGGCCTACAGCATTCCCGGCGCGCTGGTGCAAAAGCTGTCATCTAAGCATGTGCAAATAGAGATGACGCTGCGTTTTGCCAGCCCGCGCACCTCGCTGCTGGAAACCAAAATCACCAGCAACACGCCGCTGGATCTGGTGTGGGACGGCGAGCTGCTGGAGAAACTGGAAGCCAAAGAGGGAAAAGCGCTGTCGGATAAAACCATTGATAGCGAATTCCTTGGCTATCAGCGCAAAATCACCGCCACGCACGACGGTCTGAAAGTCACCTTCGGCAAAGTGCGCTCAACCTGGGATCTGCTCACCTCCGGTGAGTCGGAGTATCAGGTGCATAAATCTGTCGCTATGAAAACCACGGTTAACGGTCATCACTTTACGGGGAAGGCCCATATCAGCGGTTCGACAACCATTTACACCACCTGGTCTCATCTGCTTACCGCCGAGGATGTAGCGAAAGAGCAGCCGCAGATCCGCGATATTCTGGCGCGCCCGGCCTGGTATCTTGCTGCATCACAAAAGCGCTGGGCGGATTATCTGCAAAAAGGCTTAACCAATCCGGATGCCACAACGGAACAAACCCGGGTCGCGGTAAAAGCTATTGAAACGCTAAACGGCAACTGGCGCTCGCCAGGCGGTGCGGTAAAACACAATACCGTGACGCCATCGGTCACCGGCCGCTGGTTCTCCGGCAACCAAACCTGGCCGTGGGACACCTGGAAGCAGGCCTTCGCTATGGCGCACTTTAACCCGGAGATTGCCAAAGAGAATATTCGCGCCGTCTTTTCATGGCAGGTTAAACCCGGTGATCCGGTTCGCCCGCAGGATGCCGGATTCATCCCCGACCTGATTGCCTGGAATCTCAGCCCAGAACGCGGCGGCGACGGCGGTAACTGGAACGAGCGCAACACCAAACCCAGCCTGGCGGCCTGGTCGGTGATGGAAGTCTACTACGTCACCAAAGACAAGGCCTGGCTCGAAGAGATGTATCCAAAGCTGGTTGCGTATCACGACTGGTGGCTGCGTAACCGCGATCATAACGGCAACGGCGTGCCGGAATACGGCGCTACCCGCGATAAAGCCCACAATACCGACCGCGGCGAAATGTTGTTTACGGTGAAAAAAGGCGACAAGGAAGAAACGCTCTCCGGGCTTAACAACTACGCCACCGTGATCGATAAGGGCCAGTATGACAGCCTGGAGATCCCAGCGCAGGTTGCCGCCTCGTGGGAGTCCGGTCGTGACGATGCGGCTGTATTCGGTTTTATCGATAAAGATCAACTGGATAAATACGTCGCGGGCGGTGGAAAACGCAGCGACTGGGTGGTGAAATTTGCCGAAAATCGCAGTAAAGACGGTAATTTGCTGGGTTACTCGCTGTTGCAGGAGTCAGTCGATCAGGCCAGCTACATGTACAGCGACAACCATTATCTGGCGCAGATGGCGACCCTGCTCGGCAAACACGAAGAGGCGCAGCGCTATCGCCAACTGGCGCAAAACCTCGCAAATTACATCAACACCTGCATGTTCGACCCGGAAACAAAATTCTTTTACGACGTTAGTATTGAGGAGCAACCGCTGGCAAACGGCTGCGCGGGTAAACCGATCGTCGAACGTGGCAAAGGGCCGGAAGGCTGGTCGCCGCTGTTTAACGGTGCAGCAACGCAGCCCCATGCGGACGCGGTGGTTAAGGTGATGCTCGACCCCAAAGAGTTCAACACCTTTGTCCCGCTTGGCACGGCGGCGCTGACCAACCCGGCTTTCGGCGCGGATATCTACTGGCGCGGGCGCGTCTGGGTGGATCAGTTCTGGTTCGGGCTAAAAGGGATGGAGCGTTACGGCTATCGCGATGACGCGTTAAAACTGGCGGATACCTTCTTCAGCCACGCCAAAGGCCTCACCGCCGACGGTCCGATTCAGGAAAACTATAACCCGCTGACCGGCGCACAGCAGGGCGCACCGAATTTCTCCTGGAGCGCGGCGCATCTCTATATGCTGTATAACGATTTTCTTAAAAAACAGTAATCTGTGACATAACGCCGGATGGCGCTTCGCTTATCCGGCCTACAAAGACACATTTTCACCGGCCGGATTAGGTGCTTGCACTGCCATCCGGCATATTCGTCCTCTGGCTCCACTCCTTTTTTGAATCCCATCACAATCACGGCATTCCTCTTTTCCCTTTTACGCGGCGACGGCTAAATTATTAACTCATCCGACCACATAACAATAATTTTACATACTGGACACCTTTATGAGCTATCCGTCGCTGTTCGCTCCGCTCGATTTAGGCTTCACCACGCTTAAAAACCGCGTGCTGATGGGTTCAATGCATACCGGACTGGAGGAATATCCCGATGGTGCAGAACGGCTGGCCGCGTTCTACGCCGAGCGCGCCCGTCACGGCGTAGCGTTAATTGTGAGTGGAGGTATTGCGCCTGCGCTTTCCGGCGTGGGAATGGAAGGCGGTGCGATGCTGAACGACACCAGCCAGCTTGCTCACCATCGCGTCATTACCGATGCTGTGCATGATGAAGGCGGCAAAATCGCCCTGCAAATCCTGCACACCGGGCGTTACAGCTACCAGACGCATCTGGTGGCGCCTTCTGCCATTCAAGCACCCATTAACCGCTTTACGCCACATGAATTAACGCACGATGAAGTGCTGCAGTTGATTGAAGATTTTGCCCACTGCGCACAGCTGGCGCGGGAAGCGGGCTACGATGGCGTGGAAGTGATGGGGTCGGAAGGGTATCTCATCAACGAATTCCTGACTCTGCGTACCAACCAGCGCGATGACCAATGGGGCGGTGAGTATGCCAACCGCATGCGTTTTGCCGTTGAGGTGGTGCGAGCGGTACGCCAGCGTGCCGGGAATGACTTTATTATTATCTTCCGCCTGTCGATGCTCGATCTGGTGGAAAATGGCGGAACCTTCGACGAAACCGTCCAGCTGGCGCAGGCTATAGAAGCCGCCGGGGCCACCATTATTAACACCGGTATTGGCTGGCATGAGGCGCGAATTCCCACTATCGCGACCCCGGTACCCCGCGGCGCGTTTAGTTGGGTGACGCGTAAGCTGAAAGGGCATGTGACGATCCCACTGGTCACCACCAACCGGATTAACGATCCTCAGGTTGCCGACGACATTCTGGCCCGTGGGGATGCAGATATGGTGTCGATGGCCCGTCCGTTCCTCGCCGATGCCGAACTGCTGTCAAAAGCGCAAACCGGACGAGCAGATGAGATCAACACCTGTATCGGCTGTAACCAGGCCTGTCTGGATCAGATCTTCGTCGGCAAAGTCACCTCTTGCCTGGTCAATCCGCGCGCCTGCCATGAAACCAAAATGCCGATTGTTGCGGCAGCTGTGCCAAAGAACCTGGCGGTTGTTGGCGCGGGTCCTGCGGGCCTCGCCTTCGCCATAAATGCCGCAGCGCGCGGGCATCACGTGACGCTATTTGACGCACATGGCGAGATTGGCGGGCAGTTTAATATCGCCAAACAGATCCCCGGCAAAGAAGAATTCTATGAAACCCTGCGCTACTACCGCCAGATGATCGACGTGACTGGCGTGACGCTGAAGCTGAATCACTTTGTCAGCGCACACGATCTGCACACCTTCGACGAAGTGATCCTCGCCAGTGGGATCGAGCCTCGTATGCCGCCGATCGAGGGGATCGATCATCCAAAAGTACTGAGCTATCTCGACGTTCTGCGCGATAAAACGCCAGTGGGTAAACGCGTGGCGATCGTGGGCTGCGGCGGGATCGGTTTTGATACCGCAATGTATCTGAGTCAGCCCGGCGAACCCACCAGCCAGAACATAGCGGAGTTCTGCGTGGAATGGGGGATCGACACCAGCCTGCAACAGCCAGGCGGCTTACGCCCGGAAGGTCCGCACTTATCCCGCAGCCCGCGCCAGATAGTGATGCTGCAGCGAAAAGCCAGCAAACCGGGGCAAGGTTTAGGTAAAACGACGGGCTGGATCCATCGCGCCACCCTGCTCTCACGCGGTGTGAAAATGATCCCGGCAGTCAGCTATCAGAAGATTGATGATGATGGGTTACACGTTGTGTTGAACGGTGAACCGGTGATCTTTAACGTGGATAACGTGGTGATTTGTGCCGGACAAGAGCCGCGCCGTGAACTGGTCGATCCGCTGCACGCGGCAGGTAAAACGGTGCATCTGATCGGCGGCTGCGATGTGGCGATGGAACTGGATGCCCGACGCGCTATTGCGCAGGGCACCAGGCTGGCGCTGGAAATTTAACGTCATGTCTTTCGTAGGCCGGATAAGGCGTTAGCCGCATCCGGCACTCTGCACCGATTTGCCTGATGGCGCGCAGCTTTCAGGCCTACAGAATCAGGCAGATTTTTACTGTAGGCCGGATAAGGCGTTAGCCGCATCCGGCACCCGCTATTACCGACGACGACCGGTTTTAACCGCCTTCAGCACCACGAATTTATTATTGGTGGCGATGGTTTCGCAGTTGCCGAAAATCTTCTTCAGCTTGTGGAAGTAGTCGAGGTGACGGTTAGCCACAATGTACAGCTCGCCGTTGATTTTCAGGCAGCGGCGGGCGTGGTGGAACATTTCCCAGGCAATGTTATCCGTCAGCGCATGCTTCTGATGGAACGGTGGGTTGCACAGCACGGCGTTAAAGCGGAAAGGTTCGACGCCAGACAGCGCGTTGTTAATCATAAACTCGCAGCGATCCAACGCTTCAGGCATGTTGCTTTCCACGTTCAAACGGCTTGAAGCCACCGCCATCGGCGATTCATCAACAAATACCACGCTGGCTTCCGGGTTCTTCGCCAGCAGCGTCATACCGATAACACCGTTACCGCAGCCGAGATCAACAATCTCCCCTTCGAGGTTTTCCGGCAGATGCTCGATAAAAAAGCGCGCGCCGATATCCAGTCCGGTACGGGAGAAGACGTTGGCGTGGTTATGGATAGTCCAGTCGGTGCCTTCCAGCTTCCAGCTGAGCGTCTGCGAGGCAGCGGCCAGCTCCGGTTTGCTGAACGTACAGTTGATCAATCGGGCTTTTTTCCACGCCAGCGTAGTGGTGGTTGGACCCAGCACTTTTTCAAACAGTTCCAGCGTCGAGGTATGTACATCACGCGCTTTTGCCCCGGCGATGATGCGCGTTTCTGGCGTTACCACTTCGCGCAGCGCACGCAGTTGCTGCTCCAGCAGCGCCATGGTTTTTGGCAGCTTAATCAGCACCACGCCCGGCGCCTGCGGATAATCAGCGGTACTGTCGAGGAACTTGACGCTCGACTCGGCAATGTCGTTGTGACGCAGGTTCTCACGCGTGGCAAGCTCGCTGAGATAGGAGTCGCCAATGCTGTACGGCGTATGTTCCGCCAGCGCACAGCCCAGCGCGCCGAAGGTATCATTCAGGATCAGCACCGGGCCGCTAATCTCGGTATCGTCCAGCTGTTGCAGCAGATATTCATCTGCAGCTTCCCACGCCAGCAGCGGGTTAACGTCATCCGTTTCCGGGAAACGTTTAAGTGACAGCGAACGGAAACCGTTGTCTATGTGGCTCATCGGCCCTCCTGAATGGTAAAATTTCGGCGTATCCCTGAAAAGGGTGCGTGAGTATACACTTTTATGATTTGCGTGGACATGAATGAACCAACTAACTTACCTCCAGGGCTACCCGGAACATTTGCTTTCTCAAGTGAGAACGCTGATTGCTGAGCAGCGCCTGGGCGCTGTGCTGGAGAAGCGCTATCCGGGTACGCATGACTTCGCGACCGACAAAGCGCTCTGGCAATATACCCAGGATCTGAAAAATCAGTTTCTGCGTAACGCCCCGCCGCTAAATAAAGTCATGTATGACAGCAAGATCCACGTTCTGAATAATGCGTTGGGGCTGCATACCGCCGTCTCTCGCGTGCAGGGCGGTAAGCTCAAAGCCAAAGCGGAGATCCGCGTCGCCACCGTGTTTCGCAGCGCCCCAGAACCCTTTTTACGCATGATCGTCGTTCATGAACTGGCGCATCTGAAGGAAAAAGAGCACGACAAAGCGTTTTACCAGCTGTGCTGTCATATGGAGCCTCAGTATCATCAACTGGAGTTCGATACCCGCCTGTGGTTAACGCAACAATCGTTAAAGCAAACTGCGTAGTCGCGCACTGGCTTTGTCTTCAGGGCATGCTAAATTGACGAAAGAATCCCATTTCGCAGCCTGAAGGCCTTTATGATACGTTTCGCAGTAATTGGCACAAACTGGATCACCCGCCAGTTTGTCGATGCCGCCCATGAAACCGGCAAATATAAGTTAACCGCAGTCTATTCTCGTAGCCTTGAGCAGGCGCAGACCTTCGCCAACGATTACCCAGTCGAACATCTGTTTACCTCGCTGGAAGCGATGGCGCAAAGCGAGGCGATCGACGCCGTCTACATCGCCAGTCCAAACTCTTTGCATTTCCCGCAGACTGAGCTGTTTTTGCGGCACAAAAAGCATGTTATTTGCGAAAAGCCGCTGGCCTCCAACCTGGCGCAAGCTGAAGCCGCTATCACCTGCGCGCGTCAAAATCAGGTCGTGCTATTTGAAGCGTTTAAAACCGCCTACCTGCCTAACTTCCTGCTGTTACAGCAATCGCTCCCAAAAGTTGGAAAAATCAGGAAAGCGTTTATCAATTACTGCCAGTACTCCTCGCGCTATCAGCGCTATCTGGACGGTGAAAACCCGAACACGTTTAATCCGGCGTTCTCCAATGGCTCGATTATGGATATCGGTTTTTACTGCCTGGCCTCAGCGGTTGCGCTGTGGGGCGAACCGCAGAGCGTTCAGGCCAGCGCCAGCCTGCTGGAAAGCGGCGTGGATGCCCACGGTGTGGTAGTGCTGAATTACGGTGATTTCAGCGTTACGCTCCAGCACTCAAAAGTAAGCGACTCGGTATTAGCCAGTGAAATTCAGGGTGAGTCGGGATCGCTGGTCATCGAGCATATCTCCGAGTGTCAGAAAGTGTGCTTCGTGCCACGTGGAGGGAAAACGCAGGATCTGACGACGCCTCAGCACATCAATACTATGCTGTATGAGGCAGAGGCTTTTGCTCATTTGGTTGAATCCGGCGAAGTGGATCACCCGGCACTGGCCGTCAGCCGTATCACCGCCAAACTGCAAACGGAGATTCGCCGCCAGACCGGCGTGTTTTTCCCGGCAGACGAAGCGGAAACATCGCTGACTGCGTAAAGGTGTGTAAAACGAATGTTGCAGGCCATTGACTGAATGGATGGCCTGTAATATTTTGTAACCCGCAAAGGGGAGTAACTTCGTTGTCGGTTGATCGTCATTACGATGTGTGAAAAACCACATCCGGTCGCCGGGCGATAACAAAGGAATACGCCACCGTATTCCTTTGTTGTTGTAAGTGAGACCTTGCCGAATGGCAAGGTCTATGCATAAAAAGCAGCGGCTAATGCCATTCGGCGTTGGCCGTTTTTTTTATGCATGGGGAAATACAATGAATACTGTCGGCACACCGTTGTTATGGGGTGGCTTCGCTGTCGTAGTGGTAATTATGCTGGCCATCGACCTGCTGTTGCAGGGTCGTCGTGGCGCACATACGATGTCAATGAAGCAGGCTGCGGCCTGGTCAATCGTCTGGGTAACGCTGTCGTTACTGTTTAACGCCGCCTTCTGGTGGTACCTGGCAGAAACCCAGGGGCGCGCCGTTGCCGACCCACAGGCGCTGGCGTTCCTTACCGGCTATTTGATCGAAAAATCACTGGCAGTAGATAACGTCTTTGTCTGGTTGATGCTCTTCAGCTACTTCTCCGTGCCGCCTGCGTTGCAGCGTCGGGTACTGGTGTATGGCGTGCTGGGTGCGATTGTGCTGCGTACGATCATGATCTTCGCGGGCAGCTGGCTTATCACCCAGTTTGAGTGGCTGTTGTACGTGTTCGGCGCGTTCCTGCTGTTTACCGGCGTGAAGATGGCGCTGGCGAAAGAAGATGCCTCCGGTATTGGCGACAGACCGTTAGTACGCTGGCTGCGCGGTCATTTGCGCATGACCGATACCATCGAAGATGAAAAATTCTTCGTGCGTAAAAACGGCCTGCTGTTTGTTACGCCGCTGATGCTGGTGTTGATTCTGGTTGAGCTGAGCGATGTGATTTTTGCCGTCGACAGTATTCCGGCTATCTTTGCCGTGACCACCGACCCGTTCATCGTGCTGACCTCGAACCTGTTTGCTATTTTGGGTCTGCGTGCGATGTACTTCCTGCTGGCGGGCGTGGCGGAGCGTTTCTCCATGCTGAAGTACGGCTTGTCGGTCATTCTGGTGTTTATCGGTATTAAGATGCTGATCGTCGATTTCTACCATATCCCGATCGCTATCTCGTTAGGCGTGGTATTTGGCATTCTGTTTGTGACGCTGATTGTTAACGCGTGGGTCAACCACCAGCACGATAAAAAACAGCAAATACAGTAAGTTTCATCTGCTAGCTGAAAAGCCCGACAGCACACTGCGTGCGTCGGGCTTTTTGTTTATCATGTCAAAATAATGTTAAGTTAAAGTTATAAAATATGATCTCAACGCGGAATCCAGGATATTTCGCTTCCAGAACCCCGTTCTTTCCTTATACTCAGCCAAGCAAACATTTGCCCCATCCAGAAAGATGCGTCAACAGAACGCACAAAGGTAAGGCAACAACACAATGAAAGGATCACGACATGACTACGCAACGTTCATCGGGGCTACTCTCGCGTTTGGCGCAAGGGAGCCTGGTTAAACAAATTTTGATCGGTTTGGTACTGGGGATTTTACTGGCACTGGTGTCAAAACCTGCGGCTGAAGCCGCTGGTTTGCTGGGTACGCTGTTCGTCGGCGCATTAAAAGCCGTCGCGCCAATTCTGGTTCTGATGCTGGTGATGGCTTCTATCGCCAACCACCAGCACGGGCAAAAAACCAATATCCGCCCTATTCTGTTCCTCTACCTGCTCGGAACATTTTCAGCGGCATTAACCGCCGTTGTCTTCAGCTTTGCTTTCCCATCAACACTGCATCTTTCCAGCAGCGCGGGGGATATCGTACCGCCGTCCGGGATTGTTGAAGTGATGCGCAGCCTGCTGATGAGCATGGTTTCTAACCCAGTTGATGCCCTGCTTAACGCTAACTATATCGGTATTCTGGTATGGGCCGTTGGTCTGGGCTTTGCACTGCGCCACGGTAATGAAACGACCAAAAATCTGGTCAATGATATGTCCAACGCCGTCACCTTTATGGTGAAACTGGTGATTCGTTTCGCGCCAATCGGTATCTTTGGTCTGGTCTCCTCCACGCTGGCAACCACCGGTTTCGCAACGCTTTGGGGCTACGCCCAACTGCTGACCGTACTGGTAGGCTGTATGCTGCTGGTGGCATTTGTGGTCAACCCGCTGCTGGTCTTCTGGAAAATTCGCCGTAACCCGTACCCGCTGGTGCTGGCCTGTCTGCGTGAAAGTGGCGTGTATGCCTTCTTTACCCGCAGTTCGGCGGCAAATATTCCGGTGAACATGGCACTGTGTGAGAAGCTGAATCTGGATCGTGATACCTATTCGGTGTCTATTCCGCTGGGAGCCACCATCAATATGGCGGGCGCGGCGATCACCATTACCGTACTGACGCTGGCGGCGGTGAATACGCTGGGTATTCCGGTCGATTTACCGACAGCGCTGTTACTCAGCGTGGTGGCTTCGCTGTGTGCCTGTGGTGCATCGGGCGTGGCGGGCGGTTCTCTGCTGCTGATCCCGCTGGCGTGCAACATGTTCGGTATCCCGAATGACATCGCCATGCAGGTTGTTGCCGTTGGCTTTATCATCGGCGTATTGCAGGACTCCTGTGAAACGGCGTTGAACTCTTCTACAGACGTCCTGTTTACCGCTGCAGCCTGCCAGGCAGAAGACGAGCGTCTGGCAAATAACGCCCTGCGCGGCTAATCGCTGTTCCCCTCCATCATCGGGCGGAGGGGTTCTCTTCTTGTGCGCTTTTTTCAATTTTGAACGGATCAATTCCGCGTTTTTGCATCCGCCGGAAACGAATAATGTTCAGGCCGTTCATTACCAGAAAACTCCCTTCGATCATCGTCCCACCAATCGACCCTAGCCAGAAATTATGGATAACCCAACAGGCGGTTGCGCACCACATGACGTAGCGCACGGTTAACCCTTTGCAGCGAAACAGCGCCCAGGTGCTGGCCAGCGTGCCAATTATTGGCAATAGCTCCATCGCATGCTGTAATTTCGCCAGCCCGAGAACCAGGGTGAGGACAATAAAAACGGTCATTACCCACAGTTTGCGGGTATGCATTGAGACAAGTGTGCGGATGGTGTTGAGTTCTGCGCTCATTCCCGCAGGCCAGGCACCCATCAGGAAAAAATGCACGCCGATAGTGGCGCTATAGACAGCGAGTTGCAGCCGGAACCGGCGCTCATCGCGATTGAAAAAGGTGGTAATACCGATCAGAAAGGCGATGACACCTACGCCCTGGGCCAGCCAATACGCGGTCATGCAAGCAACCCCAATTCTATCTCGTAGGCCGGATAAGGCGAGTTCGCCACCATCCGGCAACGGTTTGTGCCTGATGGCGCTGCGCTTATCAGGCCTACGGTTTGCGCAGACCTGCATGCAGGTACCATCAGGTATTTACTACAACGTTACGCCGCTTTTAAATATCGCTAACTCTCTAAAATCATTCCGCTCGTTGCAGGTTTGCTTGCCGTTGGCGAACTCGACGATGGTATCGACAAATTCTTCCAGCAACTGAGGCATCGCTTTACCATGGATCAACTGTCCAGCGTCAAAATCGATCCAGTGCTTTTTCTTCGCCGCCAGCTCGCTGTTGGTGGCAATTTTCACCGTCGGCACAAAACCACCGTAAGGTGTACCGCGACCGGTACTGAACAGCACCATATGACAGCCCGCGCCCGCCAGGGCACTGGTCGCCACCGCATCGTTACCCGGTGCGCTCAGCAGGTTCAGACCATGCGTCTTCAGGCGTTCGCCGTAGCGCAGTACGTCCACCACCTGGCTGGAGCCTGCTTTTTGCGTGCAGCCGAGAGATTTATCTTCCAGCGTGGTGATACCGCCCGCTTTGTTGCCCGGCGATGGGTTCTCGTAGATCGGCTGGTCGTGAGCAATGAAGTACTGCTTGAAGTCATTGACCATGGTGACCAGCTTGCCAAACGTTTCTTCATCGCGGCAGTGGTCCATCAGCAGCTGCTCGGCGCCGAACATTTCCGGTACTTCGGTCAGTACGGTGGTGCCGCCGTTAGCAATCACGTAGTCAGAAAAACGCCCCAGCATCGGGTTGGCGGTAATACCGGACAGGCCGTCAGAGCCGCCGCATTCCAGACCAAACTTCAGCTCGCCCAGCTTACCCGGTTCACGCTTATCATTACGCATCACGTTGTACAACTGGTGAAGATGTTCAATCCCCGCTTCCACTTCGTCTTCCTGATGTTGGCAGACCATGAAGTGAACGCGCTCAGGATCGTACTCGCCTAAGGTTTCGCGGAAGGCATCAACCTGGTTGTTTTCACAACCAAGGCCAACCACCAGCACCGCACCCGCATTCGGGTGAAGCACCATGTTTTGCAGCATGGTGCGGGTGTTAATGTGGTCGTCGCCGAGCTGTGAACAGCCGTAGGTGTGGCTGAAGAGATGCACGCCGTCGATTCCTTCGGCGTCGTTAGTCTCTTTCAGAAAACGGTTCTGCATCTGGCGCGCCATGGCGTTAACACAGCCTACCGTCGGTAGGATCCACAGTTCGTTGCGCACGCCAACATCGCCGTTGGCACGACGGTAGATCTGCACATCGCGATCCGCCGGTTGTGCAACTTCCGCTTGAAAATCAGGGTGGTAGCTATACGTGTCCAGGTCGCTCAGATTGGTGCGCGTGTTGTGAGCATGAATATGCTCACCCGCCGCAACGTCCACCAGCGTATGGCCAATTGGCAAACCGTATTTAATGACGTTTTCGCCTTTCGCAATATCACGTAAAGCGAATTTATGGCCACGAGAGACCGCCTGACGCAGGGTTACCGCCTGCCCATCAACGGTGACTTCGGTTCCTTCAGCCAAATCAGCGAGCGCTACCGCGACGTTATCCAGCGCATGGATCTTGATGTATTGCATACCTTCACCCGGGCCTTAGTTCAGTTCAATGGCGAAGTAATCACGCGCATTGTTAAAGCAAATATTTCTGACCATTTCACCCAGCAACTGGATATCTGCCGGTGCTTCACCTGCAGCAACCCAACGGCCAATCATCTGGCACAGAATGCGACGGAAGTATTCATGGCGCGTGTATGACAAGAAGCTACGGCTATCGGTCAGCATGCCGACGAAACGGCTCAGCAGGCCGAGCTGGGCCAGCTGCGTCATCTGACGTTCCATCCCGTCTTTCTGATCGTTGAACCACCAGCCGGAACCGAACTGCATCTTGCCCGGCATACCTTCGCCCTGGAAGTTGCCGATCATGGTGCCCAGCACTTCGTTATCACGCGGGTTCAGGCAGTAGAGAATGGTTTTCGGCAGCAGGTTCTGTTCGTTCTGCTTGCTCAGCAGTTTGGACAGTTCTTCAGCCATCGGACGGTCATTGATGGAGTCGAAGCCAACATCCGCGCCCAACAGTTTGAACTGACGCAGGTTGTTATTACGCAGCGCACCGATGTGGTACTGCTGTACCCATTCGCGACGAGCATATTCCGCACCAAGGAACACCAGCACGGCGGTTTTAAACTGGGCAACTTCATGCTCACTCAGGGTTTCACCCGCCAGGCGACGCGCCAGAATGCTATCCAGTTCAGATTCGTTAGATTCGGCAAACAGCACCACGTCCAGCGCGTGGTCAGAAACCTTACAGCCGTGAGCCGCGAAGTGATCCAGACGTTTGGTCAGTGCAGCTTGCAGATCGCTGAAGCGGCGGATATCCGTGTCAGACACTTCACCGAGCTTCGCCATGTAGTCATTAAAGGTCGCCAGCTCAATGTTAAAGGCTTTATCCGGACGCCAGCTCGGCAGCACTTTCACATCAAAGGTACCGTCTTTAGCAACGGCCGCATGATGCTCCAGAGAGTCGATCGGGTCATCGGTAGTGCCGACCATTTTCACATTCATCTGCTGCATGATGCCGCGCGCGGAGAATTTATCCTGCGCCAGCAGCTCGTTGCATTGGTTCCAGATTTCATCAGCAGTCGCAGGAGAAAGCAGCTTACCTGTAATACCAAACGGGCGACGTAATTCGAGGTGGGTCCAGTGGTACAGCGGGTTACCGATAGTGTGCGGAACCGTAGCGGCCCATGCGTCAAACTTCTCGCGATCGGACGCATCGCCGGTACACAAGCGCTCAGCGACGCCATTGGTACGCATCGCACGCCATTTGTAGTGATCACCCTTCAGCCAGATGTCATACAGGTTACTAAAACGGTAGTTTTCAGCGATTTGTTGCGGTGGTAAATGGCAGTGGTAATCGAAGATCGGCTGGTCTTTGGCGTAATCATGGTACAGACGGCGGGCAAATTCGGTGTCCAGCAGGAAATCTTCAGTCATAAACGGGGTCATTATCGTCTTCCTCTCAACGAGTGCGTCAGATTGCTTATGTTTTGATGTTGACAAAGTTATCACACCAATTTCCATACACTGAAGATATTTTCGTGAGTTAGATCAACAAATGGTGACAAAAAAATTACTCTCAAAGAGGTAAATCACGCGTCAAGCCGCGCCAGTGCTGGCTTTGCTGAATCGAAATAATGACCACACGAAGATTCACACTTTTGTGATGGCACTCACCTTTTAAAGCTGTATGACAAGTTATCTTTTGGCCGTCGCGATACATAAGCCGACGGAATGCAAATTACCGATGTATAACCATCGGATTGACCGGTACGGAAACCGAATTAGCACAATTATTGACATGGCAAAGTTCGGGGAGTACCGGCTTTTTTTCGGTCCCCCCTCGTAAAAGAACATCCTCCGCCCTGAACTGGAAGATGACCGCTCGTTCGCGGACATAACAAAACGATGAGGTTTTACATGCGTAAAATTAAAGGGTTACGTTGGTACATGATTGCACTGGTGACGCTTGGCACCGTGCTGGGTTACCTGACACGTAACACTGTGGCGGCAGCTGCGCCAACTCTGATGGAAGAGTTACACATCTCCACTCAACAGTATTCCTATATCATCGCAGCGTATTCTGCTGCTTACACCGTAATGCAACCCGTTGCCGGCTACGTGCTTGATGTGCTCGGCACAAAAGTTGGTTACGCGATGTTCGCCGTTCTGTGGGCCGTCTTCTGTGGCGCGACCGCACTGGCTGGCAGTTGGGGTGGACTGGCACTGGCACGTGGCGCAGTAGGTGCCGCTGAAGCCGCAATGATCCCTGCGGGTCTGAAAGCCAGTTCTGAGTGGTTCCCGGCAAAAGAACGTTCAATTGCCGTGGGGTACTTTAACGTCGGCTCTTCAATCGGTGCGATGATTGCTCCGCCGCTGGTCGTCTGGGCAATCGTCATGCACAGCTGGCAGATGGCATTCATTATTTCCGGTGCGTTGAGCTTCATCTGGGCGATGTGCTGGCTTGTGTTCTACAAACACCCGCGCGACCAGAAAAAACTGTCTGATGAAGAACGTGATTACATTCTGAATGGTCAGGAATCACAGCATAAAAACGCGACTTCGAAAAAAATGTCGCTCGGTCAGATCCTGCGTAACCGCCAGTTCTGGGGCATCGCGCTGCCGCGTTTCCTGGCTGAGCCGGCCTGGGGTACCTTCAACGCCTGGATCCCGCTGTTCATGTTTAAAGTCTACGGCTTTAACCTGAAAGAGATTGCGATGTTTGCATGGATGCCGATGCTGTTTGCTGACCTGGGCTGTATCGTTGGGGGCTACTTACCGCCTCTGTTCCAGCGCTGGTTCGGCGTTAACCTGATCGTTTCACGTAAAATGGTCGTTACCATGGGCGCATTGCTGATGATTGGCCCAGGGATGATTGGTCTGTTCACCAGCCCGTACATTGCTATCGCCCTGCTGTGCGTCGGCGGCTTTGCTCACCAGGCGCTATCCGGTGCGCTGATTACGCTTTCTTCTGACGTATTTGGTCGTAATGAAGTGGCAACGGCAAACGGCCTGACCGGTATGTCCGCCTGGCTTGCAAGTACGCTGTTTGCACTGGTTGTTGGCGCACTGGCTGACACTATCGGCTTTAGCCCGCTGTTCGCCGTACTGGCGGTATTCGACCTGCTCGGCGCACTCGTTATCTGGACGGTCTTGCAAAATAAATCGGCCAGCGAAGTCGATTCGGGCTCACAGACAGGCGATCCCGCTCCGCAAAATTAACCCGCTGTTGTTCATCAAGGGTATATAATGCGAAGCCGCCAGTTATCTGGCGGCTTTTTTATCGCCGCGAGTGGAGCAGTAATCGCAAAAGTGGTATAACAAATATAGTCTGCCGTATCATGCCTGGAGCGCATATGGAAATCACCGAACCACGACGTTTGTACCAACAACTTGCTGCTGATCTGAAAGAACGCATTGAGCAGGGCGTCTATCTGGTGGGTGACAAACTCCCCGCCGAGCGCTTTATCGCCGATGAAAAAAATGTCAGCCGTACCGTGGTTCGTGAAGCAATTATCATGCTTGAGGTTGAGGGCTACGTTGAGGTGCGCAAAGGATCGGGGATCCACGTCATTTCCAACCAACCCAGACATTATGTTGCGCCAGATGAAAACCTGGAATTTGCCAGCTACGGTCCTTTCGAGCTGCTCCAGGCGCGTCAGCTCATTGAGAGTAACATTGCCGAGTTTGCCGCCACCCAGGTGACCAAACAGGACATCATGAAGCTGATGGAGATTCAGGAGAAATCACGTAACGAAAAAAGCTTTCGTGACTCCGAGTGGGATCTCCAGTTCCATGTGCAGGTCGCCCTGGCAACGCAGAACTCGGCTCTGGCCGCGATTGTTGAAAAAATGTGGACTCAGCGTATTCACAACCCCTACTGGAAGAAATTGCACGACCACATCGACCTGCGCACGGTTGATAACTGGTGTGATGACCATGACCAGATCCTTCGGGCGCTGATTCGCAAAGATCCTCATGCCGCCAAACTGGCGATGTGGCAGCATCTTGAGAACACGAAGCAGATGCTGTTTAACGAAACCAGCGATGATTTTGAGTTCAATGCGGACCGTTATCTATTTACCGAAAATCCGGTCGTTCACCTCGATACAGCGGCTAACAGCGCAAAATAAACAATCTTATCAATGCAGGCGCGACCACGCGCCTGTTTCTGACACTTGGTAAGCGTTAGGTATAAAGTGTCAGCCTGTGTAAATCCTCTCGCCTCCCTCCATTGCGATAAGCAAAATCACAGTTCAACAACCGTAATTTCTATAACGGACTACGTTGACCTTTGTTACAATTAGATGCTGTTTGAATTTTTGTGTTTAAGAGCTTGCTAACTTCACAACTTTACAGGGAATAGTTCAGGCCGTGAGTTTGTAACAGACCACAAGTCATGTAAAAAATATTAATAAAATCGTGGTGTTACAAAATCCAGAAAACCGGCATGACGACAACCGATTCTCCAGGAATATTGAATGGAACTACTGACTCAATTACTAAATGCTTTATGGGCTCAGGATTTTGAAACGCTGGCCAATCCTTCCATGATTGGCATGCTCTATTTTGTACTCTTTACTATTTTGTTTCTGGAAAACGGACTGCTGCCAGCAGCCTTTTTACCTGGCGACAGTTTACTGGTACTGGTCGGCGTACTTATTGCCAAAGGCGCAATGGGTTTTCCGCAAACGGTGCTACTACTCACCACCGCAGCCAGCCTCGGTTGCTGGCTCAGCTATATACAAGGTCGATGGTTGGGTAATACCCGCACCGTGCAAAACTGGTTATCTCATCTTCCTGCACATTATCATCAGCGTGCGCATCATCTGTTCCATAAGCATGGCTTGTCTGCGCTGCTGGTCGGCCGCTTTATCGCGTTTGTCAGAACATTACTGCCGACCATCGCAGGATTGTCCGGCCTGAACAATGCGCGCTTTCAGTTCTTCAACTGGATGAGCGGACTGCTTTGGGTCCTTATTCTCACATCGCTGGGCTATCTGCTGGGCAAAACACCGGTGTTTCTCAAATATGAAGATCAGCTGATGTCTTGCCTGATGCTGCTTCCTGTGGTGTTACTGGTGTTTGGTCTGGCAGGTTCACTGGTTGTTCTTTGGAAAAAGAAATACGGGAACCGAGGGTAAATTATGCTGAAATCATGCATAACGCTCCGACGACTTGCCTGGTCCACCACTTTTATGTTGTTCATCGGCGCGTTGCTCCTGACCTGGTCGGTCATTCGCCAGCAGGAGTCAACGCTTGCCATTCGTGCCGTAAACCAGGGAGCCAGCATGCCTGATGGCTTCTCTATCTGGCATCACCTGGATGCCAACGGCATTCGTTTTAAAAGCATCACTCCGCAAAATGACGCCCTGCTGATTACCTTTGATTCCAGTGCACAGAGCGCAGCGGCAAAGGTCGTACTGGATCGAACGTTACCGCACGGTTTCGTTATCGCTCAGCAGGATGATAATAATCAGGCGGTTCAGTGGTTATCCCGCTTACGTGAGACCCCACACCGTTTTGGTTAATTTCCAGGAATCTGAATTAGATCACTCACTTTGGTGATTTCACCGTTTAGCGCCTATGATTAATAAACTGGGTTTATGACCCAACGTTTTATTATTCTGGAGCATCGACCCTAAACGACGAGGTCGAATCACAATGGAAGGTTCAAGAATGAAATACCGCATCGCTTTGGCAATTAGCCTTTTCGCTCTCAGTGCCGGCAGCTACGCCACCACCCTCTGTCAGGAAAAAGAACAAGACATTCAGCGGGAGATTAGCTATGCCGAAAAACACAACAATCAGAGCCGTATCAATGGGCTGAACAAAGCGCTGAGCGAAGTCAGAGCAAACTGTACTGACAGCAAACTGCGCGCCAACCATCAGAAAAAGATCGCCGAGCAGAAAAATGAGATTGCCGAGCGTCAACGTGACTTAGCCGAAGCTAAGCAAAAAGGCGATGCGGAGAAGGTAGCAAAGCGTGAACACAAGCTTGCTGAAGCTCAGCAAGAGCTAAAAGAACTCGAGACCCGCGATTACTAAGTACGGTAACTAGCCACTCAACTGGAGAAAACTATGTCGAAAGATAATGCTACGGAAAACCTGCGCGCTGAGCTGAAATCTCTTGCGGATACGCTTGAAGAAGTACTTAGCTCCTCTGGCGATAAGTCGAAGGAAGAGATGAGTAAAATTCGCAGCAAAGCCGAACATGCGCTGCGCGAGAGCCGCCATCGTCTGAGTGAAACCAGCGATGTAATTGCCAAACAGACCCGTGAGGCCGCGGCTAAAGCCGATAACTACGTGCGCGAAAACCCATGGACAGGCGTCGGCATTGGCGCTGCAGTCGGTGTGGTGCTTGGTGTACTGCTGTCGCGCCGTTAACAATGGCTGATTCTCAACACGCACAAGGTCCAGGCAAAGGCGTACTGGGTATTGGACAGCGGATCCTGACGATTCTCGTTGAGATCGTAGAAACACGGCTGCGGCTGGCCGTCGTTGAGCTGGAAGAGGAAAAAGCCAATCTCATCCAGATCCTGCTGATGCTTGGGCTGACTATGCTGTTCGCGGCGTTTGGCCTGATGAGCCTGATGGTGCTTATCATCTGGGCCATTGACCCTCAATACCGCCTGAACGCCATGATTGCCACCACCGTTGTGCTGTTGCTGCTAGCGCTGATTGGCGGGATATGGACGCTGCGTAAAGCACGTAAAACAACGCTGCTACGCCATACACGCCAGGAACTCGCTAATGACAGGCAAGCCCTGGAGGATGATGCATAATGAGCAGCAAAGTCGAACGTCAAAAGCGTAAGGCGCAACTGCTTGGACAGATCCAGCAGCAACGGCTGGATCTGTCTGCGACTCGCCGCGACTGGCTGGAAGCCACCGAGGTCTACGATCGTGGCTGGAAGACGCTACTGAACCTGCGTGGCTGGGTGTTGGTCGGGAGCAGTATTATGGCGGTTCGCACCATCCGCAACCCGAATCTGCTGGTACGCTGGGCTAAGCGCGGCTTTAGCGTCTGGAGTATCTGGCGTCTGGTGAAATCGACCATCAGACAGCAGCAACTGCGCGGCTAATCCTTTACTTACCCCCAACCTCAAAATTTTTGAAAAATACTGACAGTTTTCCTTGCTAACAATTCTCATTAAGCACGTTTATGATTCTCTCCATCGACAGCAACGACGTGCTCTGCAGCGTCGATGCACAAAAAAACACAATAAGCCGCCTGAGTGGTTTCCTGGAGAGTATGATGAAGAAATTAGAAGATGTTGGTGTACTGGTAGCGCGCATTCTGATGCCAATCCTGTTTATTACCGCAGGTTGGGGAAAAATCACCGGATATGCGGGTACCCAACAGTACATGGAAGCCATGGGCGTCCCAGGATTTATGCTGCCGCTGGTGATTCTGCTTGAGTTTGGTGGCGGTCTGGCAATTCTGTTCGGTTTCCTGACCCGTACAACTGCGCTGTTCACCGCAGGCTTCACATTGCTGACAGCGTTCCTCTTCCACAGCAACTTTGCGGAAGGTGTGAACTCCCTGATGTTCATGAAAAACCTGACCATCGCAGGCGGTTTCCTGTTGCTGGCTATCACCGGTCCAGGCGCATTTAGTATCGACCGCGTGCTGAATAAAAAGTGGTAATCAAGCTATACTGAACACATCAAAAAGCGAGGAGATATCTCCTCGCTTTTGCTATCTGAGGAGGCGAAAATCATGGGACAACTGATTGACGGCGTCTGGCATGACACCTGGTACGATACCAAATCAACCGGTGGAAAATTTCAACGTTCTGCATCGGCTTTCCGTAACTGGCTCACCGCGGATGGCGCGCCTGGTCCGACCGGTGAAGGTGGCTTTGCTGCCGAAAAAGACCGCTATCATCTGTACGTTTCTCTGGCCTGTCCATGGGCGCATCGCACGCTGATTTTGCGCAAACTCAAAGGGCTGGAACCGTTTATTTCCGTTTCTGTTGTGCATCCGCTGATGCTGGAAAACGGCTGGACCTTTGACGATAACTTCCCGGCGGCAACCGGCGATACCCTGTATCAGCACGAATTTCTTTATCAGCTCTATTTGCACGCCGATCCGCACTACAGCGGTCGGGTGACCGTTCCTGTGCTGTGGGATAAAAAGAACCACACCATTGTCAGCAACGAATCTGCAGAAATCATCCGCATGTTTAACACCGCGTTTGATGCGCTGGGCGCGAAAGCCGGAGATTACTATCCCCCTGCCCTGCAAAGCAAAATCGACGAGCTGAACGGCTGGATTTATGACAACGTTAATAACGGTGTGTATAAAGCCGGATTTGCCACCAGTCAGGAAGCCTACGACGACGCCGTGGATAACGTCTTTCAATCTCTGGCACGACTGGAGCAGATCCTTGGGCAACATCGTTACCTGACCGGCGACCAGTTAACCGAGGCCGACATTCGCCTGTGGACCACGCTGGTACGCTTTGATCCCGTGTATGTCACCCACTTCAAGTGCGACAAACACCGGATTAGCGACTATCTGAACCTGTACGGTTTCCTGCGTGATATCTACCAGATGCCGGGTATTGCGGAAACCGTCAATTTCGATCATATCCGCAATCACTACTTCCGTAGCCACAAAACCATTAACCCAACCGGCATTATTTCTGTTGGGCCGTGGCAGGACCTCAACGAACCCCACGGGCGTGACGAGCGTTTCGCCTGATTTACACTGGCCCCCATCTGGGGGCTAAATAATTAATACCGCAAATATTTACCATCATTTCATTCACAGCTATTCTTAATTTGATTGCTTTAAAAACAAGTAATTGAATGCAGAACGAGGCAAAAATGGATTGGTATTTAAACGTATTAAAGAATTACTTTGGTTTTGGTGGCCGCGCGCGTCGTAAAGAATACTGGATGTTTGTGCTGGTCAACATCATCTTCACGTTCGTGCTGGGTATTCTGGACAGAATGTTTGGCTGGGAGCGCGCCGGTGGAGAAGGCATATTAACGACGATTTACGGGGTTCTGGTCTTTATTCCGTGGTGGGCGGTACAGTTCCGGCGTTTACATGACACCGATCGTTCAGCCTGGTGGCTACTGGTGCTGCTGATCCCGATCGTAGGCTGGCTGGTGATCATCATTTTCAACTGCCAAAACGGGACTCAAGGGAGCAACCGCTTCGGCGCTGACCCTAAACAACCATCCTGACGTCATACACCCTTTTGTAGGCCGGATAAGGTGCAATTGCACCGCATCCGGCGGAACAGTCAGACTATTTACCCGCAAACAGCTTGGGGATTTCCCGCAGACACCAGGATTTCGCCTCGCCCATGCTGTCACGACGCCAGGCCATAATAATATCTATCTCGCTTGTCGATTCCGGACTAACGACCCGCAGCCGACCAGCCGCAATATCCTCTTCCACCAGCGGGTACGGCATCGTCGCCACGCCAAGTCCTGCCAACAGCGCCTGACGTTTATCTTCTATCGTACTCACCGTTAGACGCGGCTGCTTATCCAGCAGTTGAACCGTCAGCACCGGACGTTCACGGGCGGTATCCGCCACCGCGATCCCACGGTATTTAACGCGGGTGACTTCCGATAACGGTTCCGGCTCCTGATGGATGGGATGATCCGGGGCCGCTACATAGACGTTCATCAGCGAGTACAGCTTGCGCGAGTTGATTTCTGAGGATGAGCGAAAATGCATATCCGGCGCAATCACGATATCCGCCCGCCCCTGCTCAAGACGCTCCCACGCCCCGGCCAGAACTTCGGTAATAACGGAAAGCTGGGTATTGGCCTTCCCGGCAAGCCTGTCGATCAGCGGGAAAAACGCCGCCGTCGGCACCAGCGCTTCGGTTACTATGGTCAGATGCGTTTCCCAACCGCGAGCCAATGCTTCGGCATCGGTGGTCAGTTTATCCGCAGCTTCCAGCAGTACGCGCCCACGCTCCAGCAGCATACGCCCAACGTTAGTGAATTTTGTGCGGTGGCCTGAACGGTCAAACAGCACCACGTCCAGCTCTTCCTCCAGCTTCTGCATGGTATAGCTAAGTGCGGAAGGAACGCGTCCCAGTTCATCTGCCGCAGCAGCAAAACTACCGCGCCTGTCTATTGCGTCCATGACGCGTAACGCTTCAAGCGTTAAAGCCCTTTCTTTGGCCATCTCGTTCTCATTCAGGAAATTTGAACATACCGGGCAGAATATCTGGCTAACAATGCAGCGTCTAGCCATTTAACATAAAAGGAAGTAAAGAGAGGTCAAGAACTATGATTACTACCCGTACAGCCAAACAATGCGGGCAAGCAGACTACGGCTGGCTGCAGGCCCGTTATACCTTCTCCTTTGGACACTATTTTGATCCTAAACTGCTGGGTTATGCCTCGCTGCGTGTTCTGAACCAGGAAGTTCTGGCACCGGGGGCCTCTTTCCAGCCACGGACCTATCCGAAGGTGGATATCGTCAATCTGATCCTCGAAGGGGAAGCGGAGTACCGAGACAGCGAAGGCAACCATATCAAGGCCAAAGCAGGTGAAGTTTTGCTGCTCGCGACACAGCCCGGGATTAGCTATAGCGAACACAATATCAGCAAAGACAAACCGTTAACCCGGATGCAGCTCTGGCTGGACGCCTGCCCGCAGCGTGAAAACGCCTGTGTACAGAAAGCCACGCTGGGCACCGGTAAGCATCAGTTGCTGGCCTCGCCGGACGGTGAACAAGGCAGCCTGCATCTGCGCCAACAGGTATGGGTGCACCACGTTGAGCTGCAGCAAGGTGAATCGTTGAGTTTTCAGTTACATGGGCCACGTGCTTATTTACAGTCGATTCACGGCAGATTCCATGCGGTGACGTCTGGCGCCGAAAAAGAAGCACTCACCTGTGGCGATGGGGCATTTATTCGTGACGAAACTAACATAACGTTAGTCGCCGATACCCCGCTGCGCGCTTTGCTGATAGATTTGCCCGTATAGTCAGGGAAAACAATGGAGTACGACTATTGAGCAAGAAATCATCAAAAAAACGCCAGCCGCAGGCTGAGCCGAAAAAACAGGAAACAGTTGCCTTCGGCTATGAAGAAATGCTGACAGAGCTGGAAGCAATTGTGGCCGATGCCGAGCTACGGCTTGAAGATGAAGAAGCCGCCTGAACAGGCGGCTTAGACTTATGCCGGGTGGCGGCAACGCCTTACCCGGCCTACAGATTAATGCGCCTTGCTGGCCATGATCTCAATGATCTGTTTGTCGGTTTCCTGCATCGAACGACACGCCAGCGCACACAGGTTAGCGATAGATTGTTCCACGTTATGCGCCACAATCCCTTCGTTGCCGGTTACAGCAGTATCATCCAGCGCCATCAGCACCGCTTTCCACGCCGCGGAAGCACTGGTTGAGACTTTCATCGCGCAGCTGTTTGAAGCGCCATCGCATATCATTCCGCTCACGTCGCCAATCATGCTGCTGATCGCCATCGCGATGGTGTTGTAGCGACCATCTACGATCCATGCCATCCCCGCTGCTGCCCCCATCGCCGCCGTGGTTGCTGCACACAGTGCAGACAAACGCGGAAGCTGATGATGGATGTAGATAGCGCTCAGATGAGACAACATTAGCGCACGTGCCAGTTTCTCCTCATCCGCGCCAAAGTGCTCGGCCACCACCATCACTGGAACAGTCGCGGTAATGCCCTGATTACCGGAGCCGGAGTTGCTCATGGCCGGCAGAGTCGCCCCGCCCATTCGCGCATCCGATGCCGCACTGGTGCGGATTAGAATAGAGGTGGAGAGATCGTTCGCCAGCAGGCCACGCGCACACTGCTTCTCAAGCGTGGTTCCGATGTGCAATCCCCAGTTACCGCGCAGTCCTTCCTGAGACAGCGCACCGTTCAGTTTTGCCGCATCGAGGATAAAGCGGATCGACTCAAACGGTACCGCGTTCACGAACGCCAGAATCTCTTCCAGCGAGGTGTGAGACAACACCGCCAGCGGCGACTCCTGTTCCTCTTCCTGAGCATTCTGTTCTGTGGTGAACACTACGCCCTTATTGGTCTCGATGTGCACAATGTTGGTATGACCGCCCACAATCGTCACGCACGCCCATCCTTCAGCGCTGTAAACCTTCGCGCGGGAAAAGAGGATATCCTCGCAAGGCTCCTGCAGCATCACCGCAACCTTGCCAGCGCTCAGCATCGCTTTTGCATCGGCGATCGCTTGTGGTGACGCATCTTTCAGTACCTCTAAACCGGCACGGGCATTTCCCCCCAGCGCACCCAGCGCCGCCGCGACAGGTAACCCGACCATTCCGGTACCCGGCACGGTAACGCCCATGCCGTTTTTCATCAGGTTCGGTGAGACCCACGCGTCAATGCGTTCAACCGCGCCGTCCAGCTCAGAGGATGCAACCGCCGCCGCCAGAGCCAGAGAGATAGGTTCTGTGCAGCCCAACGCAGGCTTAACTTCTTCCTGCACTGCGCGGATAAAACTATCCCATAATGGATTCAATGTAGTCTCAAACATAACAACAACCTTTGCTCAAATATCTCAGGAAAATGCCAGGAACGGAGAAACGCACAACAGCAGGCCAGTGAAAATAATCAGATACAGGGAAGCGCCTTTGTATTTGTGCAGTGCAGGAACTTTGTAGACCAGCCAGGCCGGGATCAGACAACCCACCATGCCGAAGATAGGGCTACAAATAGAGGTGAAGCTCAGTACCGGCGCGTTGAGCACAATTGCGCTCCAGGCCAGCAGGATGGCAAAAATCATAATGCCGCGCTGAACAAAGGTTTCGTTGATTTTCTCAGCCGGCATATAGCGGCGCAGAATGTTCATCACGATCCCTTGAGTCGCTTCACGGAAACCTAAGTAGACACCGAAGAAAGCGGTCATAACGGCGAAAATGTTCAGAATAACGCTGACGATTTTCACCCAGCCAGCACCCGCACCATTGATAAATTGCGCGGCAATCGCCAGAGCGGAAATGTTCTGCTCATAAGCTTTAACCGCTTCGTCGTGGCCCATCGCCAATGTGAAGGAAACGGCGTAGAAAAAGACGGTAACAAACAGAATACCGAACGCGATGTTCATGGCACGCAGAGCTTTATGGCGCGCCACTTCGATGGATTTGTTGCGTGAACGGTATGAGATAACCATCGGGCTTAAGGTCTGAATAAACAGAATCGAGGTCAGCGTAAACGGCAGAGTGATGATCGCATTTTTGATCAGCAGTGCCATCGGCGGCAGTGAACCTGCGTTATGCAGATGCCACATCCCTACCATCGACACGCCAAGCGCTGCCACAACCAGCAGCTTGGTCAGTACCATACCGGTGGAGATTTTAAACAGCATTTGTTCCCCGCGTGACGAGATAGCCACCAGGATGCAAATCAGTACCAGGCCATAGAACGGGCTGTCGGACAGTAAACCTTCCGTCACACCAAACGTGTGCAGATAAGAGGCGCTGTCATTGGTGATGGCGGTGGAATAAACGAACATCCAGATAACCAGCATCACAAAATACAACGCACCTAACAGGATGCCCCAGTTCTTACCCAGATAGCCGCTGATCACGCTCGGGTAGTCTTTACACTCTGGGGACTCAGCCAGCGTGTTGATAAACAGGCGCTGGAACAGGTACATGGCTGGGTAACCGATGATAGAGGAGAGCAAGAACACCCACAGCCCCATCAGCCCTACCTGGACAGGAAGAAAAACAATCCCCGCGCCAATTGCCATACCGATACTCATAATGACCCAGCCGGTATCCGTGCTGTCGAATTTAATAGCTTCGCGCCATTCGCTTTCGGTCATTCCCGCCCGACGTGCCGGAGCAGATGCGTCGAGTATTACGCTACTATTCGTTGCCGTTTCCATAATTTTCCGCTCAATTTGTAGGTAGAGGTTTTTATATTTTTTTCGTACTGCATCAATGCGATACGCAGTACTTAGGTGCAGGTGAGCTATTGGAGTAATGAAGAAATCATACGCGCAGGATCAGAGAAAAACTTCACAAACAAACCCCTGTAATTTCTAAAAGTTAAGAAATAATTTCTCTTTTATATGCATATATAGAATGTAATTTCTATTTTTGAAGCCGATCACAACAAAAAAGGTGCACTAAAGTGCACCTTTTTTATTCTGCTATGTTGATTAAATCATTAATTGCCGGATGGCGGCGCTTACGCCTTATCCGGCCTACAAACCCAGGCTCGGCTTTTAACTTCAGGTACAAACCACTTTAATCGCCAGGCCACCGCGTGACGTTTCGCGGTATTTGTCGTTCATATCTTTGCCCGTTTCATACATGGTCTCGATCACTTTATCGAGCGAAACGCGTGGCTCAGATGTGCGACGTAGCGCCATACGTGCGGCGTTGACGGCTTTTACCGCGTTGATCGCATTGCGTTCAATACACGGTATTTGCACCTGTCCAGCAACCGGATCGCAGGTCAGCCCCAGGTTATGCTCCATGGCGATTTCCGCCGCAATACAAACCTGCGACGGGCTACCGCCGAGCAACTCGGTCAGCCCGGCAGCCGCCATTGAACAGGCTACGCCAATTTCACCCTGGCAGCCGACTTCAGCACCAGAAATAGAGGCGTTCATCTTATACAGCGCGCCTATCGCCCCAGCGGCCAGCAAATAACGAGCAATGGAGTTTGCATTTACCGGACGGCGGAACTTGTCGTAATAGGCCAATACGGCAGGGATAATCCCACATGCGCCGTTGGTCGGTGCCGTCACAACCCGGCATCCGGCAGCGTTTTCTTCGCTCACGGCCAGCGCGAACATGTTGATCCAGTCGATAACGTTCATCGGGTCGCTGGACAGATTATCGCTGGAAACCAGCAACCGGCGTAATGCCACGGCGCGGCGCGGGACGTTCAATGGACCCGGCAGGACGCCTTCGGTGTTCATGCCGCGCTCGATTCCGGCGTGCATGACATCCCAGATGGCGGCAAAACCAGCATCGATTTCTTCTTTGCTACGCATCGCCAGTTCGTTCTGCATCATCAGACCGGAAACGGATAGCCCGTTGCGCTCGCACAATTTCAGCAGTTCGCTGGCGGAATGAAAATTGTAGGGCACGTGTGCTTCAACATCATGCGCCTGACCAAATTGCTCCTCTTCAACGATAAAACCACCGCCGACGGAGTAATAGGTTTTGCTTAATAGCGTCTCGGTGTCGTTCCATGCGGTGATACGCATGCCATTTTCATGGCGCGGCAGCGTTTCGGCGTGAAAGAGGATATTTTTGTCTGGGGAGAAATCGACAATATGCGTGCCCTCTGCAACCGGTAAACGTCCGGTACGGGCCACTTCCTGAGTAAAACCAGCGATAGAATCTATATTAACGTTTTGCGGACTGTTACCGGCCAGTCCCATCATGATGGCGACATCTGTCGCATGACCTTTTCCGGTCAGGGAAAGCGATCCATAAAGATCGACCACAATATGCGTAGCTTTGGGAAGTTCCCCGCTGCTGACCAACAGATCGATAAAGCTTTTACCTGCGTTCATTGGCCCCACGGTATGGGAGCTGGAAGGTCCAATGCCAATCTTAAAAATATCGAATGCGCTAATCATATCCACACCCTCGGATTGCCGTTCAGTGAAGACCAGGTTTCACACTCATTAAGGATCGGGGCGATCCTGAGATCGCCCCGCAAGGGATTACAGCGTGTCGCCACGTACGGCGATGGCTTCAATCTCCAGCTTCACATCCTTGGGTAAGCGGGCGACTTGCACGCAGCTGCGCGTGGGGTAGATTGCCTTATGCTCATCAAAGAACTGCTGGTACACCTGGTTAATGGTGGCGAAGTCGTTCAGGTCAGAAACGAAAACGGTCGTCTTCACGATATCGCTCACTTTCAAACCTGCAGACTCGACGATCGCTTTCACGTTCTCCAGGCTTTGACGTGCCTGATCCGCCACGTTTTCTGCCACTTCACCGGTCTGTGGACACACCGGGATTTGACCTGACGTCAACACCATGCTGCCCAGATCCACACCCTGTACGTAAGGCCCAATCGCCCCTGGCGCACATTCGGTTGCAATTACTTTTCTCATAGCCCCTCCGGCGTCAAAGCGCCTGGGTGAAAGTACGTGAAATAACATCCTGCTGCTGTTCGCGGGTCAGCGCGTTGAAGCGCACCGCATAGCCAGACACGCGGATCGTCAGGTTCGGATAGTTTTCCGGGTGCTCAATGGCATCCATCAACATTTCACGGTTCATAACGTTAACGTTCAGATGCTGGCCACCTTCCACATGTGCTTCATGGTGGAAGTAACCGTCCAGCAGACCGACCAGGTTGGTTTTACGCACTCCATCCTCTTTGCCCAGCGCTGCCGGCACAATGGAGAAGGTGTACGAGATACCGTCTTTGGCATAGGTGAACGGCAGTTTGGCAACCGAGGTTAACGACGCTACCGCACCTTTGCGATCGCGGCCGTGCATCGGGTTCGCCCCTGGCGCAAACGGCGTACCTGCGCGACGTCCATCCGGCGTGTTACCGGTTTTCTGTCCGTACACCACGTTGGAGGTAATGGTCAGAATGGACTGCGTCGGCACCGCGTTACGGTAGGTTGGCAACACCTTAATTTTCTTCATAAAGCGTTCGACCAAGTCGCAGGCAATGCTGTCTACGCGCTCGTCGTTGTTACCGTATTGCGGATAGTCGCCTTCGATTTCGAAATCAACCGCCAGACCATTTTCATCGCGAATCGGTTTCACGCGAGCGTATTTGATAGCCGACAGAGAATCCGCCGCCACGGACAGACCCGCCATACCACAGGCCATCGTGCGATAGACATCACGATCGTGCAGCGCCATCAGCGAAGCTTCGTAGCTGTACTTGTCGTGCATATAGTGGATGATGTTCAGCGCGCTGATGTACTGCACCGCCAGCCAGTCCATAAAGTGGTCCAGGCTCTCCATCACCGTGTCGTAGTCCAACACGTCATCCATCAGCGGTGCCGTTTTCGGCCCGACCTGGATTTTCAGCTTCTCATCCACGCCGCCGTTGATTGCATACAGCAACGTTTTGGCGAGGTTGGCACGCGCCCCGAAGAACTGCATTTGCTTGCCGATAACCATCGGGCTGACGCAGCAGGCAATGGCATAGTCATCGCTGTCAAAGTCGGCACGCATCAGATCGTCGTTTTCATACTGCAAAGACGAAGTGATGATAGACACCTGGGCAGCGTACTTTTTGAAGGCAATCGGTAGCTGCTCAGACCAAAGCACCGTCAGGTTCGGCTCAGGTGCCGGGCCCATGGTGTGCAGCGTATGCAGATAGCGGAACGAGTTTTTCGTCACCAGCGTGCGGCCATCCAACCCCATACCGCCGATAACTTCGGTCGCCCAGATAGGGTCGCCTGAGAACAAGGTGTCGAATTCCGGCGTACGCAGGAAGCGCACCATACGGATCTTCATAATGAAGTGGTCGATCAGCTCCTGCGCCTGCTGCTCGTTTAAAATTCCCGCTTTGAAATCGCGCTCAATGTAGATGTCGAGGAACGATGCGGTACGGCCCAGCGACATAGCGCCACCGTTCTGAGATTTCACCGCAGCCAGGTAAGCAAAGTACACCCACTGCACCGCTTCCTGCGCATTACGCGCCGGACGGGAGATATCGCAGCCGTATTTCGCCGCCATTTCCTGCATTTGCAGCAGGGCGCGACGGTGTTCAGACAGCTCTTCGCGCAGACGAATCGTGGCTTCAAGATTCTGGCCCCACTCCAGGTTCGACTGGAGATCGGCAAACTGCAGTTCACGCTCACGCACCAGATAGCG
The DNA here is from genome assembly GCF_014596815.2 of Citrobacter sp. C13. Classification (NCBI taxonomy): domain Bacteria; kingdom Pseudomonadati; phylum Pseudomonadota; class Gammaproteobacteria; order Enterobacterales; family Enterobacteriaceae; genus Citrobacter; species Citrobacter sp. C13. Next base: position 588,502 of record NZ_CP115024.1, on the reverse strand, counting down.
GATACCGTACAGCGCGACGCGGCGATAGTCACCGATGATACGACCACGACCGTAACCATCCGGCAGGCCGGTCAGCACCCCGGATTTACGGCAGCGCAGCATATCCGGAGAGTAGGCGTCGAATACGCCCTGGTTATGGGTTTTACGCAGTTCAGTAAACTGGTATTCAAAATCAGCATCCATCTCGCGACCATAAGCATCAAAAGAGCTTTTGATCATGTTGATGCCACCAAACGGATGCAGAGCACGCTTGAGCGGCTTATCCGTTTGCAGACCGACGATTTTTTCCAGTTCTTGTTCAATGTAACCCGCATCATGCGCGGTTATCGTGGTAGCAATATTGGTATCGAAATCAACCGGCGCGTGCGTCGAGTTTTCAATACGGATGCCCGCCATAACTTTTTCCCACAATGCAGTGGTCGCAGGCGTTGCTTCGGCGAGGAAAGATTCATCCCCTTCATAAGGCGTATAGTTGTGCTGAATAAAATCACGGACATTAATTTCTTCTTTCCAGTCCGTACCTTTAAAGCCATTCCAGGCTTCGGCATACAGCATATCGCTGGTATCGATATTTACCTTCATGAAAAATAATCTCTCTGCTGAAAATTAATTATGCAAATTCTACTGGTGTATTAATTTTGCCTAAGGCAATGGCATCACGTGCAATCATTTTCTCTTCATTTGTGGGAATTACCGCACAAATAACACGAGCATCTTTATTAGAGATAATTCTTTCGCCATGGGAATTTGGCAGGCTATTCATCTCGCTGTCGATATTCACACCTAAAACGGCAAGGTGTTCAATAACCAGACGACGAATTAATACCGAGTTCTCACCAATTCCGCCGGTGAAAATAATCCCATCAAGACGATGCAGCGATGCGGCATGTCCGGCGATATGGCGTGCAATACGATGCACAAACGTTTTAATCGCCAGCTGCGCACGCTCATGTCCCTCGTGCCAGGCTTTTTCTAACGTACGTAAGTCAGAGGACAAACCGGAAATACCCAGTAAACCGGACTCTTTATTCACTACGCGCTCAAGGTCGCTCAGCGTCTGGTTGGTTTCGCTGGCAATCCACGCCATGGCGCCGAAATCGACGTCGCCGCTGCGTGTGCCCATCATCAGCCCTTCCAGCGGCGTCATGCCCATTGAGGTATCAACGCTCTGTCCATTACGTACCGCACAGATTGACGCGCCGTTGCCCAGGTGCGCCACAACCAGACCGGAGTCATCACTCTGCAGGTCGAGAAGCTCATGCGCTCGCTGAGAAACATAGCGATGCGACGTGCCGTGGAAGCCATAACGACGAACGCCCAACTCCTCAAAATATTTCCACGGTAAACCGTACAGATAGGCCTCAGGAGCCATCGTCTGGTGGAAGCTGGTATCAAATACCGCAACCTGCTGCACACCCGGGAAAAGGTGCTGAGCGGATTCGATCCCACTCAGGTTCGCATAATTATGTAGCGGTGCTAATGGTGATACCCGGCGAATATTATCGATAACTTCGTCAGTAATAATTGCTGATTCAGTAAAGATATTTCCGCCGTGGGCAATGCGGTGGCCAATTAAGGCCACGCTGTCCATTAAATTACGTTTCTCTAGTTCAACGGCAATTGCTTTTAATGCATCTTCGTAGCTGTGGTGAGCCAGCTTAGCTGGCTCTCCTCCATTAATTGCTATGAACGCATTTTCAGAGTTAATACCGTCTGCGATCCCCGCCATTAAAACTTCACAGTTTGCTGCATCCAGCACTGAGAATTTAATAGAAGACGAACCACAGTTAATAACCAGTACTACCGGAAACTCATTCATTTCACTACTCCGCTCATCCTGAGCTTAAGGATTAGAACAGTTTGTAGACGATGTTCAGGATGGTCAGCAGACCAATCGCGGTAACAAACACGTTATCCAGACGGCCACGGTATTTCGCCAGTGATGGCGTTTTACGGATGGCATACATCGGCAGCAGGCAGAGCAGAGAGGCAATAATCGGCGCGCCCATTGCTTCAATCAGGTCCAGGATGTTCGGGTTGGCGTAAGCCACTACCCAGGTGGAGCCCATGATGAAGATCATGCTGATGGTATTAAGTTTGCCGGCAGAAACTTTCGTTTTATCGCCTTTGTAACCAAACTTCAGCACCAGACCGTTCAGACCTTCCAGCGTGCCCAGATAGTGGCCGAAGAAAGATTTGAAGATAGCAACCAGGGCGATGATTGAAGCACCGTACTCCAGCACGGTCGCGAAGGTGGACTTCGTACCGGACAGTGAAGCGAAGTGGTTTGCCAGGTAAGACAGTACTGGAATGTTCTGTGCTTTCGCATCCGCCATGTTTGCCGGAGACAGCGTGAACAGGCAGCTAAAGGCGAAGAACATAACCACGGCAACCATCAGCATACTGGCGCGAGAGATGATTTTAGAACACTTCTGCTCGGTGAACTCGCGACCAAAATCTTTCTCATACTCTTCACGTTTGGAGACCACGAAGGAAGAAACAATCGGTGAGAAGTTGAAAGAGAACACCATGATGGAAATACCCAGCCACACGGTAACCAGGATACCGTCATGGCCGGTCAGTGCGATATTGCTGAGATCAACCTGATCGATAACCGCAGAGTTCCAGTATGGGATCAGGGACAGAGAAATAAGCACCAGGCTGGCAATGAACGGCCATACCAGGTAGCTCATCACTTTAACCATCAGATCTTTACCAAACCAGATGACGAATGCCATCAACAGCAGCAGGAAGAGTGCCACGAAGCCACGGTTTAACGCTGGCATCTGCAGCTGGTTTTCCCAGAAGGTCATAAAGGTGTTGGTAATGGTGACGCCATAAATCCACAGCAGCGGACAAATCGCAAAGAAGTAGAGGAACGTGATAACCACGCCACCCGTTTTACCAAAATGCTCTTCAACCGTTTCTGTGATGTTGCCGGAAGGGTTAGAACCGGAAAGACACAGGCGTGCCAGCGCACGGTGGCAATAGAAGGCGATGGGGTATGCTAGCACCAGCATGATCAGAATGGGGATCAGTCCGCCAAAACCTGCGCGGATAGGGAAGAACAGCACCCCAGCGCCGATGGCTGTACCAAATAAACCCAGTGTCCAGGTGGTGTCCGATTTGCGCCAGGACGACTGTTTTGTCTGGCTGGATACAATGCTATCAGTAGTACTCATATCCTATCCTCAACGAAGTATATTAAGCGTCAACTAAACCAGTAATTTGAGATACACGAGAAAGGTCGATATTACCGCCAGAAATAATGCTGACTGTTTTTCTGTTCTGGATATAGCTATCTAATTTCCCGCTTAATAATGCTGCGCATGCCAGCGCGCCGGCACCTTCAGTCACAACTTTATTTCGCTGAATTAATGCCACCATGCTGTTGCGAATTTCGTCTTCGCTGACCAGGACAATGTCATCCACCAACTCACGAACAATTTCATACGTTAAAGTACCCGGGCGGGAAACGTCACAACCATCCGCCAGGGTGCCGGTCGTTCGGTGCGTGGTTATTTCTCCAGCGTGGAAAGAAGCCGCCATGCCGTGAACGTTTTCAGACTGCACGCCAATAATTTTAATGGTCGGGTTAATAGATTTAATTGCCACCGCAATACCAGCAATCAGTCCGCCACCGCCAATTGGCACAATCACGTTATCGACATCGTACAGATCTTCCAGAATTTCCAGACCAATAGTGCCCTGACCAGCAATAACTTTCGGGTCATCATAGGGTGGAATAAAGATACGGCCTTCAGTTTCCACAATCTCGCTAACCTTAGCGATGGTGTCGTTGAAGTTGTCGCCGTGCAGTACAACTTCTGCAGAATAATCGCAGGTTGCCGCTACTTTAGACTTCGGAGCGCCTTTCGGCATCACCACTTTGCCGTCGATTCCGAGCATAGCGCAGGAGAGAGAAACGCCTTGCGCATGGTTACCTGCAGAGCAAGCCACCACGCCCTTACATCTTTCAGCTTCGGTTAATGAACTGAGCTTGTTAAAAGCACCACGGATTTTAAATGAACCGGTACGCTGCATGTTTTCAAATTTGAGGAAAATTTCCCCTTTGCAACGTTCACTAAAATAGTTAGAGCGAGGCATTCCCGTTTTATAAATTTTCCCCGCAAGTCTTTTTTTCGCTTCGAGGATATCTTCAATTGCAACTGGGAGATCGTATGTAATGTGCATTAGAACCTCTTACCTGGGTATTAAAGTAAATAGATAGCCGTGACCATTGTCAGATATAGACAGATGGCGTTTATTTCGTGTTAAAACAAATTCAATTTTTAATCAATTTCAATTAATTGCCTTCGTCTCCGACAATTATATGATGAATACTCTTTGGCTAATTCCACCAAAATAGATGCTGCTTTTTTAATTCGATAATTTTTCGACCACACGGCGGCATAACGCGCGACGGGTAAAGTTTCTTCTACCGGGATAGTAATAAACTGGTTTGAGCCAAACGGTGTGGTCATATCGCAGGGAATTACTGTTAAGAAATCAGCATTGAGAACAAGATTATAAATCGTAACGACAGAGTCTGTTTTAACGATGTTTTCACTGCTGATGCCATTATTCTGTAACGTGGTAAGAAGTTCGCTGTAGTACCCCATATTCGTTTGTGGCAACACCCACTGTTCGTTTTTCAACGCGCTCAGCAAGGTGATGCCGGTGCATGTTCGGGACTTGCTGGCAACCAGGATAAAGTCTGACTCAAAGAGCGGCTCAACGTGCAGATCATGCAGTTTCATCTCATCACTCAGCGTACCGATGGCGAAATCCAGACGTCCGTCACGAATCGCCGGTAAGAAGGAGGAGAGCTGAGCTTCATACATAGAAACCTGCGCCTTCGGGAACACTTCTTTGAATTTTTTAATCATGCCGGACATGATGGTGAAGGCAATCAGTGAAGGAAAGCCAAACGACACATCAACGACCGCGTTGCTCGTCATGCTGTTCATCTCATCAACCATGTTTTTCATTTCACGGGTAATAGATTCAGACCATGAGAGCATCACCTGACCTGCCTGAGTCAATGTCACACCAGTATTTTTACGTACTACCAACTCAATACCAAAATAAGCCTCAACATCATTGATGATTTTACTGACAGCGGGTTGAGTTAAACCTAATTCTTTTGCAGCTGAGCCGATAGAACCGCTTCTAATGACTTCCTGAAAGACCACTAAGTGCTGTGTTTTAGGGAGTGTAATAGTATTCATATCGACCTGCGTTAATTACTTTGTTGACGGCAGGAAGTGTACCAAATTAAGCGAACAAGGATATGTGCTACCCCTCACAAATCCCCTTGACTTACATTTTGTAAGACTATCGTTAAAATTTAAATCACTTAATAATCATATAGATATGAATTATCGATCTCGCTTTATCCTGACTTTAATCAAAAAAAGATGGGGGGATAACGATTTTTTATGGCTATAACACCTCCATTTTTTCCACTATTTTTTAAAACCATGAAAGGCTATATTTCAATCAATTACAGAACAATTATCAGGCAAGATGGCGCTTAAATTTAATAAACAACTTATCAAATTTAATTATATTTTAATGATTATGGCGATTAAATAACGTTATGCATCACATTTTTTCGCCATATTTGTTTGTAAAGAAACATTACATTTATTAAAATTCAATCTAAAAAACACAAACAATTATCATATGTAACATCACATTAACACTGATTTTGTGCGATTTATTAGCAAGTAATTTTGTGATGGCGATCGATTGCGTTCGATTATTCTCGATAAAAACGTATCGCGCAGCGTTTTGTGTTGGTCGTCACAAAATTAGAAATATCCCACAACGTATTCCCTCAAATAAAAGACGTTCAGCGCATAAATAAAGGTCAAATAAAGAGTAGATGAAGAGAAAATAAACGCCAGAATCGTGTTAAACCAATCATAACGCGACAGGGAAAACGTCTGCCGGATGGCGGTGTAAACACCTTATCCGGCCTACAAAACCCGTTCCTGCCATCCTTGTAGGCCTGATAAGCGCAGCGCCATCAGGCATAACAACCAGTGCGGTGATTCAAAACCTACAAAGCAAAAACCCCGCCGAAGCGGGGTTTTATAAAGAGTGAAGCTGACCGATAAGTCAGGAAAAATCAACCATACATCAGGCATCTGTGGCGTTTGTGTTGTCTTGTATCACAGACTGTATCCCACTTTGTATCACAACGATAGTCCTGAAATTTACTCGCTATCAGCCGTATTGAAGCTTTTGCTGTACGGGCAATGTGAATCGCCACGGGTTTAACAGACACCTCAGAGTCATTTAAGATGGCTTAAAGAGAGGTGCCCATGAGCGGTAAGCGTTATCCCGAAGAGTTTAAAACTGAAGCAGTCAAACAGGTTGTTGATCGCGGTTATTCTGTTGCCAGCGTGGCAACACGTCTCGATATCACCACCCACAGCCTTTACGCCTGGATAAAGAAGTACGGTCCGGATTCTTCCACTAATAAAGAACAGTCAGATGCTCAGGCCGAGATCCGTCGTCTCCAGAAAGAGCTGAAGCGGGTTACCGACGAACGGGACATATTAAAAAAAGCCGCGGCGTACTTCGCAAAGCTGTCCGACTGAGGTACGCCTTTATCCGTGACAACACCTGTTGCTGGCCTGTTCGCCTGCTCTGTCGGGTGCTGGATGTTCATCCCAGTGGTTTTTACGCCTGGCTTCAGCAGCCGCATTCTCAACGCCATCAGGCAGACCTGAGACTGACAGGACAGATTAAACAGTTCTGGCTGGAATCGGGATGCGTCTATGGTTATCGCAAAATCCATCTGGATCTGCGGGACAGCGGGCAACAGTGCGGAGTGAACAGAGTCTGGCGACTGATGAAACGTGTCGGGATAAAGGCTCAGGTCGGATACCGGAGCCCGCGGGCACGTAAAGGCGAGGCCAGTATCGTGTCGCCCAACAGGCTCCAGCGACAGTTCAATCCGGATGCTCCTGATGAGCGTTGGGTAACAGACATAACCTACATCAGGACCCACGAAGGCTGGCTGTATCTTGCTGTGGTTGTTGATCTGTTCTCACGCAAAATTATCGGCTGGTCCATGCAATCCCGGATGACAAAGGACATTGTCCTGAACGCACTGCTGATGGCTGTATGGCGGCGTAATCCCCAAAAACAGGTGCTGGTTCATTCGGATCAGGGCAGTCAGTACACAAGCCATGAGTGGCAGTCGTTCCTGAAATCACACGGCCTGGAGGGCAGCATGAGCCGTCGCGGTAACTGCCATGATAATGCGGTTGCAGAAAGCTTTTTCCAGTTGTTGAAACGCGAACGGATAAAGAAAAAGATCTACGGAACGCGGGAAGAAGCCCGCAGTGATATTTTTGATTACATCGAAATGTTTTATAACAGTAAGCGTCGGCATGGTTCTAGCGATCAGATGTCACCGACAGAATATGAAAACCAGTATTATCAACGGCTCGGAAGTGTCTAGATTATCTGTGGCGATTCAATCCGAAATATTCCGGCGACAGTAAATCCAGCGGAGCCGCACACCAGCTTAAATCTACGTGGAAAAGATAGTGATGGGGTGCTATATTTAAAAGTTAAGCTGTAGCATATGAGAGAAGGCGTCGTTAAACGCAATGAGCGCTATCGTGAGCGGTTTTTGTGGTGTAGGTAATGCGAAGGTACTGCTTCCTGATTTGAAGGCCGTAGAGAGCGTTACACGAAGGATTTAGCGATTATGGTATTCAGGATGCTTTCATTTGTAATCTGGAACCGGAAAACATTTTTGGTTGTCCTTTCTGATCAGATGATTTTCCGCGATTCTTGGCAAGATAAGAAATTCGCTTAACCATCTCCACCAGTGAAGCATGGTCACATTGCCTGATTATATATCTGCCATGTGGAAGATGAACCCTTGAAACTCCGTTTGTCAGGTCAGTCCATATCCGGCTGATACGCCCGATCATTCCATCATCACCAAAGCCTGCCGTTCTGACCTGGAAGTAAGGCAGGGCAATCCAGCAGTGATAGTGTACCTGTTTCGCCTTTTCTTTTTCGCGAACCCAGCCGTAGGCAAATTTCCTGATTGGCTGATTACTCCACGCTTTCGCTGTAAACTCGCCACGCAGGCGGGCGAACAGTTCGCTGATTAATTTATTGCTTTCCTCAGCGCTCATTCCTTCCGGCACTGATAGGTCAAAGCGAAAACCATAGACTTCACGGTAGTGTGACTGCATGGCGCGAAGCTGAGTAATAAATTTATCTATGATCTCTTTACGGATGGGGTTGCTGTTTTTGTCATCCGGGTCGTGGTTGAGCTGGTATTCGAGACCATCAAGTGAGTAAACGGGGCTATGGATCAGAGAGTAACGACCATCCCTGTCACGGTGATGTGAGATGTATTGAGTTAAGGACAATTTACTAAGAACAGAAATAGCAACCCCCACTTACCAGGTATATCTCTTTAAGATAATAATAAAAACCAGTACGCGGCGAGCATAATGGATGACCCCCGAGCAGGCACCGGCGCTGGCTTTTACGGACAGAAATGTTTGTTTATTTTACTCAGAAAACATGCCACAAACAGAAATTAACCAAGAATCATATTGTTTTTTTTATTCCAATTCAATGATTATTTTCTTCGTCGGCATTTTTCAGGTTTGTTTCTGCCATTTTTCCGCTTTTGCTATAGCCTAATTCAATGCTTCACAAGCGATAAGTTCTTGGCTACGGTCCAGCAACCCCATTGAATTAGAATGACTATCACTAAAACCAATCAACACTATCAACAACTGGAAGCAAATCCGAAACTTTCATCTTGCCCGTGTAAACCTTGGTTTGCCCTTGGTTTGAATGTTCGTGGCCTATCGTTTGCTGAACAAGTGTGAGGGTGTGCTTTGCCTGAATCTCAGTTACGAAAGTGTGACGTAAGCTGTGCACAATACGTCTATTTTTATAATCATCAAGATAATCAATACCCAATTGCTCACGTATCGCATGGAAAAGCCGCGTTACCTGACTTGTATTAGTGATTTCTGGGAACAAGTTGGTATCTGCCTTTTTGCTATCCAAATAATCCAAAAAACCCATATTGATCAAACGTTGTGAGATAGGAACCTGTCGAATCCCCGCCTCAGTCTTACTATCTCCGATCATTATGTAATACCGTTGGCTATCGTCGTCCAAGCGCACATCTGAAACCCTCAGTTTTGCGATTTCAGAACGACGGGCCCCTGTATACGCTAGCAACAAAAAACCCCATTTATTCCAACCATCTAATGTCGCGAAGTGTTCTACCATCTTTCTCATTTCTGTACGATTGTAATGGCCGTAGCTGTGACTTTTTGCTTCATACTTGACGTTGTTTGTAGGCGGTAATTCAAGAATATCCTCTTCTTTAGTCAGGTAGGTTGAAAATAACCCCTGACAAAGTTTCAGATAATCTTTGACCGTTTTTGATGAAACTAAGTCTTCTTCTGGAACTTCATCCAAATCTAAACATTGCTGGATAGTCATCCTGTTGTATGGCCTCTTGTTTTGGCGAGGAAGACCTTCAACGACTTCAAGCAAGTGTTTAATATCGCGCCGAGTGATTTCAGTAACTAACGTATCAGCACCAAGAACCATCTCTATCACTTCATAATATTTCTCATTACCCTGTCGAATCTTAGGCACCCAATCAGACTTAAATGCGAGAAATCCCTGCCATGCCTTAGATAAAGTAATCCCAGAGGCCAATGATTCTTCAGGTTTATCGGCTACGGTAGGCGCATAGTGGTTGTCTGGGCGCATGGAGTTAACAATCTGTTGGTAATCAGAATGTCGCTGATCCATAAAGGCTATATGTGCATCGCAATAGTGTCTCCAGAGGAGGTCATACTGTGAAGCCACATTATCGAGTTCATCCTCCATGCCCGTAAGATCAAACTGGCTACCAAGTTGTTCTATAACTGAATCTGTCGATAGCGGCTCAACATCTTGTTTGAAGGTTCCATCAAGTAGCAATCCAACATCAAGCGCAATACGTTTTTCACGGGCCAATGAACCTGATTTTCGCAAGGTACTACGTACAGTAGAGGGGATTTTTTTCGCTGCGGCATAAAAACCTGCCTGAATTTCAAGCAAATACTTATCAATATCGTCTTGTTCTAACTTCTTCATTTTCTGCACTATATCCATTAATAGCGTTGGTTCCATCTTGGACGATTTTACAAGAGAAATAAACATAGAGAGGCGAGAAGATATAAATCTTGCTCTGTTGGCTGAATCGCTACCCAAAGACATGCGAAAGAATCGGCCTGTAGATAGCCTGAAATGAAGGCAGTAGCGATTGCCACGCTTAATAATATTCGGGATGGAACAACCGTTGGTATGTCTCGTTTGTATCACAGTCTGTGTCACATTTTCACCTATTAAGGCCTGAGACACACCAACGTATTGTTTTAGAAGAAGTTGAAGCTGACCGATAAGCCGGGTTCTGTCGTGGACAGTCATTCATCTAGGCCAGCAATCGCTCACTGGCTCAAGCAGCCTACCCGGGTTCAGTACGGGCCGTACCTTGTGAACCCCTATTTGGCCTTGCTCCGGGTGGAGTTTACCGTGCCACGGACTGTTACCAGCCGCGCGGTGCGCTCTTACCGCACCCTTTCACCCTTACCTGATCCCACTTGCGTGGGCCATCGGCGGTTTGCTCTCTGTTGCACTGGTCGTGGGTTTCCCCCCCAGGCGTTACCTGGCACCCTGCCCTATGGAGCCCGGACTTTCCTCCCCTCCGCCCGTCTCCCCCGAAGAGGACGACGACGAAGCGGCGACTGTCTGGTCAGCTTCGGCGCGCAGTATAGAGGGTTTGCGGGGCAATGTCACCCCGCACTGCGCATTCCTATCGCTAACGTGGCAGCGATGTTTCTTGAGGCGCGATAAATATTATCAAATGCCCCACGGAAGGCCTCTTCCAGCGTGCTGATGCTGGTCAATACGCTAAACACCGCATCGATACCATATTGATGCACTACCTCCACATCGCGCGTCAGGCTGCCGCCAATACCAATGACCGGCTTGTGGTACTTCTTCGCGACATTCGCCACGCCGACCGGCACTTTGCCGTGAATGCTCTGGCTGTCGATCCGCCCTTCGCCGGTCACCACCAGCGTACAGTCGTGAATATGCTCTTCCAGATTGAGCGCCTGGGTCACAATCTCGATACCGCTGCGCAGCTCGGCGCCTAAAAAAGCCATTAACGCCGCGCCCATTCCGCCTGCCGCACCGGAGCCTGGCACATCTTTCACATCGACCCGCAGCGATTTTTTAATGATGTCGGCATAATGAGACAGATTACGGTCCAGTTCGAGAATGCGTTCTTCCGTCGCCCCTTTCTGCGGGCCAAAAATGCGCGAAGCGCCAGAATCGCCGATGAGAGGATTAGTCACATCGCAGGCCACACGAATGGAACAGGTTTTTAAGCGCGGATCCAGGCCCGAGATATCGATAGTGTTCAGACTCATCAGGCTTCCACCACCGTAGCCAATCTCTGTCCCGTTGGCGTCGCAAAGTTTTGCCCCCAGCGCCTGCACCATACCCGCGCCACCGTCGTTGGTCGCACTGCCGCCGATGCCAATAATGATGCTCTGCGCACCGCTATCCAGTGCCTGCAAAATCAGCTCTCCGGTGCCACGCGACGTAGTGACTAAAGGGTTGCGCTTTTCAGGAGGCACTAACGCCAGACCGCTGGCTGCCGCCATTTCGATAAACGCGGTTTTACCATCTCCGGACATGCCCCAGCAGGCATTCACTTTTTCGCCCAGCGGCCCCGTTACTTGCGCTGAATGTTCACTCCCTTGCGTCGCGGCAATCATGGCTTCGACCGTTCCTTCGCCACCATCGGCAACCGGAACAGAAACATATTGCGCATCGGGGAAAATTTCCCGAAATCCTTTTTCTATTGCCTGAGCTACCTCGGTGGCAGAAAGGCTTTCTTTATAAGAGTCTGGGGCAATTACGATTTTCATAGTTATGTAGCCTGACTGTGCCGCGCAAGGCAAGAAATACAGGGCGCGCATCCGCGCCCTTCTTGTTAGCGAGTGACTTCCACTTTCGCCAGTTTTTCGTAGTAGCATGCGAGCGCGCTGTGATCGGCAGTACCCAATCCATCTGCGCGTAGCGCCTGCATCATCTCCATGACTGCAGCAGTCAGCGGCAACTGAGCGCCAACGCCATGAGAAGTGTCCAGCGCATTCGCCAGATCTTTGATATGCAGGTCAATACGGAAACCCGGCTTAAAGTTACGGTCCATCACCATCGGCGCTTTCGCGTCCAGAACGGTGCTTCCCGCCAGCCCGCCACGAATCGCCTGATACACCAGATCCGGATTCACACCCGCTTTGGTCGCCAGCGTCAGCGCTTCAGACATCGCGGCAATGTTCAGCGCCACAATCACCTGGTTCGCCAGCTTGGTGACGTTACCCGCGCCAATTTCACCGGTATGTACCACGGATCCGGCCATCGCTTTCAGCAAATCGTAATACTTGTCAAAAATCGCTTTATCACCGCCGACCATCACCGACAACGTGCCGTCAATCGCTTTTGGCTCGCCGCCGCTGACCGGCGCATCCAGCATATCCACGCCTTTCGCTTTCAGCGCTTCGCTGATTTCACGGCTGGCCAACGGTGCAATGGAGCTCATATCGATAAGCACTGTACCCGGTTTTGCCCCTTCAATAATGCCGCCTTCACCCAGTGCCACTTCCTTAACATGCGGAGAGTTCGGCAGCATGGTGATGATCACGTCGCACTGTTCAGCGATATCTTTCGCCGTGGCGGCGGTTTCAGCGCCTGCGGCAATCACTTCCGCAATGGATTCCGGGTTACGGTCAGCAACCACCAGCGAGTAACCTGCCTTGAGGAGGTTTTTACTCATTGGTTTACCCATAATACCGAGGCCAATAAAACCAACTTTCATTGTCATGTCTTTATCTCTCTCTACTGTCGATGGTGGTTATTTCTTAAAAGAATCAGCCAGTTTCTGCGTGGCTGAACGGAACACGCCAAGGTCGCTGCCCACGGCAACAAACGTCGCGCCCCACTCCAGATAACGACGCGCATCCGCCTCTACCGGGGCCAGAATGCCGCTTGGTTTGCCGTGTGCTTTCGCGCGGGCAAAAATGTGCTGGATAGCTTTCTGCACATCAGGATGTGACGCATTGCCGAGGTGGCCTAGCGCCGCGGCCAGATCGCTTGGTCCGACGAAGACACCGTCAACGCCTTCTGTCGCCGCGATTGCATCAACGTTATCAACGCCCTGCTGACTTTCGATCTGCACGATGATGGTGATGTTCTTATTCGACTGCGCAAAGTAGTCCGGTACGGTGCCAAACATATTGGCGCGATGGGATACGGACACGCCACGAATACCTTCCGGCGGATAGCGGGTCGACGCCACAGCGTTAACCGCTTCTTCTTCCGTCTCAACGAACGGGATCAGGAAGTTGTAAAACCCGATATCCAGCAGGCGCTTGATAATCACTGGCTCGTTGGTTGGTACACGCACTACCGCCGCGCTGTCGCTGCCTTTCAGCGCCATTAATTGCGGAATAAACGTCGAGATATCATTCGGCGCATGTTCGCCATCCAGTACCAGCCAGTCAAAACCTGCCAGACCTAAAACTTCGGTACTGATTGGGCTGGCCAATGCAGACCAGCAGCCAATCTGAATTTGTTGCGCCGCGAGGGCCGCTTTAAACTTATTCGGGAAAATCGTGTTATTCATCGCCTATACCTTTGTTTATTTCTGCAATTCCATACGTTTAATGTCACCGACAATAAACAGGTAGCAAACCATTGCCATCAGCGCCGAGCACCCTACAAACATCAGCGCAGCATTAAATGAGTGCAGCTCGCTCACCAGATACCCAATCACCAGCGGGGTGACGATGGAAGCCACGTTGCCAAATACGTTAAATACCCCACCGCACAGACCGACAATCTCTTTCGGCGCGGTATCGGAAATCACCGGCCAACCCAGCGCGCCGAAACCTTTACCGAAGAAAGCCAGCGCCATCAGCGCCACCACAAGAGCGGTATTATCGGTGTAGTTACACAGAATAATGGTCGATGCGAGCAACATGCCGAGCACTATCGGCAGCTTTCGCGCCAGGGTAATGCTGAAACCACGTTTAATCAGATAATCAGAGAACACGCCGCCGAGCACGCCACCGAAAAACCCGCACAGTGCCGGAATCGAAGCCACCATGCCCACTTTCAGGATCGACATACCTTTTTCCTGAACCAGGTAAATCGGGAACCAGGTGAGAAAAAACCAGGTAATTGTGTTGATAAAATACTGGCCAAAGAACACACCAAGCATCATACGGTTCGTGAGCAACTGCTTGATATAATGCAGTTTAGGACCACCTGACTTCACATCGCCCGGCTTTTTATGGTCCATATCCACGACCGCGCCGTTTTCAGAGATAAACTTCAACTCTTCTTGCGACATGCGCGGGTGATCGGTTGGGTTATGAATAAACTTTACCCACAGTCCGGTAAGCACAAAACCAATCACGCCCATTACGGTAAAGACGTGCTCCCAGCCCCAGGCGAAGGTCAGCCAGCCCAGCAGCGGGGAAAACAGCGCCAGGGAAAAATACTGTGCAGAGTTAAAAATCGCAGATGCCGTACCGCGCTCTTTCGTTGGGAACCAGGCCGCCACGATACGGGCATTAGCCGGGAAGGATGGCGCTTCCGAGAAGCCCAGCATAAAGCGCATGATGAACATTGAAATACCCGCCCAGGCCAGCGGGAACATGTCCACAAAGCCCTGCAGGAAGGTAAACAGTGACCAGAAGAACAAACTGTAGGTGTAGACTTTCTTAGAGCCGAATTTATCCAGCAGCCAGCCGCCGGGGATTTGCATCAACAGGTAAGCCCAGCCGAAGGCGGAGAAAATGTAACCCATTGAGATGGCGCTGAGATGTAACTCTTTCGCCACTTCAGTTCCGGCAATAGACAGCGTCGCACGGTCCGCATAGTTAACGGCTGTAACAATAAATATTATCAGCAATATTAAATAACGGGTGTGCGTACCTTTCTTTTTCTCGACAACTGTATCCAATATCATTCTATTTACCTCGGGCACATAAAAGGTTTTTATTATTATTTTGTGGGTATTTCTCGTGATAAATTACCGATAATAGAAATAGATAATAATTTATCAGGCGTTATGAAACCGTGATTTAGTATAATCATCAACACAACGTTAATCATTGTTCAAACGCTCATTAAACTAGCGTTATTTAATTAATGTTTTGGGCATATGCACACATGCCTGGGCGCTAATGCACACATTTACGTATTGCTACCCCTGGCGACGTGGCCTTGCTGAGTTTAAGTGATCATCATCACATTCTTCACGTTAAACTCCTGACATTCTTATTTCACGATACCGAATCTTTATTACTTACAATTAGATTCAAAATATAAATATCCACACTATTATCACCACCTTGTTGGAGAATACTGGACAATGGCCGACATCGAAATCAGACAAGAATCGCCAACGGCGTTTTATATTAAAGTTCACGAAACAGATAATGTGGCGATAATTGTCAATGACAATGGTCTGAAAGCCGGAACGCGTTTTCCGGACGGACTGGAACTCATTGAACATATTCCCCAGGGTCATAAAGTGGCGCTATTGGATATTCCTGTTCATGGCGAAATCGTGCGCTATGGCGAAGTGATAGGCTATGCCGTTCGCCATATCCCACGTGGCAGCTGGATTGATGAATCAATGGTTGAGCTGCCCAAAGCCCCGCCGCTGGAGACGCTGCCGCTGGCAACTAAAGTGCCAGAGCCGCTGCCGCCTCTTGAGGGCTACACCTTTGAAGGTTACCGCAATGCAGACGGTAGCGTCGGCACCAAAAATCTGCTCGGCATCTCCACCAGCGTGCACTGTGTGGCGGGCGTGGTGGACTATGTGGTGAAAATCATTGAACGCGATCTGTTGCCCAAATACCCGAACGTTGACGGTGTGGTGGGGCTCAATCATCTGTACGGCTGCGGTGTGGCGATTAATGCCCCAGCTGCCATCGTTCCGATTCGTACCATTCACAATATTGCGCTAAATCCGAACTTTGGCGGCGAAGTGATGGTCATCGGCCTCGGTTGTGAAAAACTGCAGCCAGAGCGGCTGCTGGAAGGCACGCACGATGTGAAAAGTATTCCGGTCGACAGCGCCAGTATCGTCAGCCTGCAGGATGAAAAGCACGTCGGCTTTCAATCAATGGTCACCGATATTCTGCAAGTGGCCGAACATCATCTGGCAAAGCTCAATCAGCGCCAACGTGAAACTTGCCCGGCTTCAGAACTGGTGGTCGGCATGCAGTGCGGCGGTAGCGATGCGTTTTCCGGCGTGACGGCCAACCCGGCGGTGGGCTATGCCTCCGACCTGTTAGTACGCTGCGGCGCGACCGTAATGTTCTCTGAAGTAACAGAAGTGCGCGATGCCATCCACCTTCTGACCCCACGTGCGATTAACGAAGAAGTCGGTAAACGCCTGCTCGAAGAGATGGCCTGGTACGATAACTACCTTGATATGGGCAAAACGGATCGCAGTGCCAACCCTTCTCCGGGCAACAAGAAAGGCGGTCTGGCAAACGTGGTGGAAAAGGCGCTAGGTTCGATTGCCAAGTCTGGCAAGAGCGCGATTGTCGAAGTATTGTCGCCGGGTCAGCGTCCAACCAAACGTGGCCTGATTTACGCTGCAACCCCCGCCAGTGATTTTGTTTGCGGTACACAGCAGGTCGCTTCCGGGATCACCGTGCAGGTGTTCACCACCG
This sequence comes from Citrobacter sp. C13, assembly GCF_014596815.2. NCBI lineage: Bacteria > Pseudomonadati > Pseudomonadota > Gammaproteobacteria > Enterobacterales > Enterobacteriaceae > Citrobacter > Citrobacter sp. C13. Next base: position 571,676 of record NZ_CP115024.1, on the reverse strand, counting down.
GTCGCGCTACGCCGTATGGCTTGATGGCCGTACCGGTGATTAAAATGGCGACACGCACCGAGCTGGCCAACCGTTGGTTTGACCTGATGGACATTAACGCGGGCACCATCGCCACCGGAGAAGAAACCATTGAAGACGTGGGTCTGAAACTGTTCGAATTTATTCTCGACGTTGCCAGCGGGCGTAAGAAAACCTTCTCGGATCAGTGGGGACTGCATAACCAGCTGGCGGTGTTTAACCCGGCGCCAGTGACCTGATTATCTACCGTATTTTCTTAATGAGCATGCCTTCGGGCATGCTTTTTTTTCGCCGCAACCTTTCGTAAACCTCCCATTTCTTTCGAAACTTTCATTTATCAGATCGAAATCACAAAAAAACGTTACGAAACCCTATACTTTATTTCGAAGAAAGAAATCGAAAGACTTCGGAGGAAGTATGTTTATCATCTCAAGCAAAATGATGCTGAAGAAGGCGCAGCAAGAAGGCTATGCCGTACCGGCGTTTAACATTCACAACCTGGAGACCTTACAGGTTGTCGTGGAAACAGCAGCCGAACTACGCTCTCCGTTGATCGTCGCCGGCACACCTGGCACTTTTAGTTATGCCGGGGTCGGTAACATCGTTGCAATCGCCAGTGAACTGGCAAGAAGCTGGAACCATCCTCTCGCCGTCCATCTCGATCACCATGAAAGCGCCACCGATATTGAAGCGAAAGTCACTACAGGCATTCGCTCCGTGATGATCGATGGTTCCCATCTGCCGTTTGCCGACAACATTGCATTAGTTAAACACGTAACAGACTACTGCCACCGCTATGACGTTAGCGTTGAAGCTGAGCTGGGACGGCTGGGTGGGCAAGAAGATGACCTGATCGTGGACGGAAAAGACGCGCTATATACCCACCCAGAACAGGCTCGGGAGTTCGTGGAAAAAACGGGTATCGACTCACTGGCTGTCGCGATTGGCACAGCTCATGGTCTGTATAACGCTGAACCTAAACTGGATTTCGATCGACTAGCCGAGATTCGTCAGCACGTTGATATCCCACTGGTTTTACATGGCGCATCTGGCCTGCCTACACATGATATTAAGCGCGCAATCTCCTTAGGGGTCTGCAAAGTTAACGTCGCTACCGAACTTAAAATCGCCTTTGCCGGCGCACTCAAAACCTACCTGAGCGCACATACCGATGCGAACGACCCACGGCATTACATGATGCCAGCAAAAGCGGCCATGAAAGAGGTAGTACGTAAGGTGATTGCCGACTGCGGCTGCGAAGGAAAGTTGTAATTGATTAATTAATTCGAATTGTACGGGTTCTGACAAAGGTCTGTTTTTAAAGCTGGATCACGAAAGATGCTTTTACCCTTTGCCTTCAATCCAAAAATATTATGAAGATAAACAAAAGATATCGGAGATAGAAGTGAAAGAAATAATCTCTCGTCATAAAGCAGGTGAGCATTTAGGTATTTGTTCTGTTTGTTCAGCCCATCCGCTGGTTATTGAATCTGCATTACGTTTTGATCTCAATACGAACACGAAAGTTCTAATCGAAGCGACCTCTAATCAGGTTAATCAGTTTGGTGGTTATACCGGGATGAAACCCGCTGATTTCCGTGACTTTGTCTATAGCATCGCACAAGCGGTTGGTTTTCCTCGCGAAAGGCTGATTCTGGGTGGCGATCATCTCGGCCCTAACTGCTGGCAAAACGAACCTGCGGCAGAAGCGATGGAAAAATCCGTAGCCTTAATCAAAGCTTACGTTGCCGCAGGGTTCAGCAAAATCCATCTTGATGCTTCGATGTCCTGTGCTGACGACCCAACGCCGTTAGATCCAATGGTTGTTGCCCAGCGAGCAGCCGTACTTTGCCAGGCCGCAGAAACAACGGCAACCGAAGAACAGAAACACCATCTGACTTACGTTATTGGAACAGAAGTTCCCGTACCAGGCGGAGAAGCCAGCACCATTGGCACCGTTCATGTCACACGCGAAGAAGATGCCGCCCGGACACTGGAAACCCATCAGGTTGCCTTCCGCGCATTAGGGCTTGAAGAGGCGTTAACTCGTGTAATCGCCATTGTGGTTCAACCCGGCGTCGAGTTCGATCACACCCAAATCATTCACTACCAACCACAAGCAGCAGAAGCGCTATCCGCCTGGATAAAAGAGACACCAATGGTCTACGAAGCGCATTCTACCGATTATCAAACCCGCCAGGCATACCGTGCTCTGGTACGCGATCACTATGCAATATTGAAAGTGGGTCCGGCACTCACCTTTGCCCTGCGCGAAGCTATTTTTGCTCTTGCGCAAATGGAAAATGAACTGATCTCCCCAGAACAACGGAGCCGGGTTCTGGAAGTAATTGACGAAGTAATGTTGAATGAACCGGACTACTGGAAAAAATATTATCGCCCAACCTGGAGCCAGGCGATGGTCGATATTCACTTCAGCCTCTCCGACCGTATTCGTTACTACTGGCCGCATCCCCGCATTCGTCAAAGTGTAGAGAAATTAATCACCAACCTTAATGACATCGCTTTACCACTGGGACTCATTAGCCAGTTTATGCCCGTGCAATTTGAACGCCTGACAGAAGGGACGTTAACCGCCACACCACACAATCTGATTATCGACAAAATCCAGGACGTTCTGCGCGCCTATCGCTTTGGTTGCGCACCAGTAATTGCCTGAAATCTGGAGAATATATGAGCCAACTTTTTGTTCGAACAGGAATTAACTTTAGCTCGTGTCAGCATGCGCTGACACATATTGGGGAGGAGATGCTGGCCAAAGGGGTCGTGTATGAAAGCTATCCGCAGGCCCTGATTGAGCGTGAAGCAACTTTTCCAACCGGAATAGCGCTGGAACGTCATGCCGTTGCGATTCCACATTGTGAAGCTGTGCATGCGATATCCCCTGCTATCTATCTGATTCGCCCGGATACAGCGGTCAACTTTCAACAAGCAGATGATGACGAAGAGATAGCCGTCTCTTTAATTATCGCCTTAATCGTTGAGAACCCGACTGCGCAGCTGAAGCTCCTGCGTCGTCTGTTTAGTGAGCTACAAAACCCGAACACCATTGAAGCATTGCTGAATGCGCCTGATGCAGAACTGGCCATGCTCTTTCGGGAAAAAATCCTTGAGTCTGAGCCCTGCGCACAGGCTTGATAAAAAACTGATAATAAAAGGAATACCCTATGAAACGTAAAGTAATTGTGGCCTGTGGCGGTGCTGTAGCAACTTCAACAATGGCGGCAGAAGAAATTAAAGAACTCTGTGAAGCCAACAATATCCAACTCGACCTGGTTCAATGTCGGGTAACAGAAATCGAAACCTATATGGATGGAGCGGATCTTATCTGTACCACCGCCCGCGTTGACCGTACGTTTGGCGATATCCCAGTGGTCCACGGCATGCCTTTTGTTTCAGGTGTGGGTATCGAAGCATTACAGCAAAAAATACTGACTATCCTCGTGGGGTAACGCCATGTTTAGCGAAATAATGCGTTATATCCTCGACTTAGGTCCAACGGTTATGCTGCCGTTAGTGATCATCATCTTCTCAAAATTGCTGGGAATGAAGCTCGGGGATTGTTTTAAATCAGGTTTGCATATCGGGATTGGCTTCGTCGGTATCGGTCTGGTGATCGGCCTGATGCTGGACTCTATTGGCCCTGCCGCAAAAGCAATGGCAGAACAATTTCAAATCAACCTGCATGTCATCGATGTCGGTTGGCCTGGCTCATCACCAATGACCTGGGCTTCGCAAATTGCGTTAATTGCGATTCCAGTCGCCATTGGGGTGAATATCCTGATGCTGGTTACCCGCATGACCCGTGTGGTGAACGTCGACATCTGGAATATCTGGCATATGACGTTTACCGGTGCCATGTTGCATCTGGCGACCGGCTCATACTGGCTGGGCTTTCTCGGCGTGGTTGTTCATGCCGCCTTCGTCTATAAACTGGGTGACTGGTTTGCCAAAGACACGCGCGACTTTTTTGGCCTGGAAGGCATTGCCATTCCACACGGTTCCTCGGCATACCTGGGCCCGATAGCTGTCCTGGTTGATACGATCATTGAAAAAATCCCCGGACTGAACCGCATTCATTTCAGCGCGGATGATGTCCAAAAACGCTTCGGACCCTTCGGCGAACCTGTAACCGTCGGTTTTGTGATGGGATTAGTGATCGGCATGCTGGCTGGATATGACGTTAAAGCTGTGCTGCAACTGGCGGTGAAAACGGCTGCCGTTATGTTGCTCATGCCGCGTGTCATTAAACCGATTATGGATGGCCTGACTCCTATTGCTAAACATGCCCGTAAACGCCTGCAGGCAAAATTTGGCGGACAGGAGTTCTTAATCGGTCTGGATCCTGCACTACTGCTCGGCCATACGTCGGTGGTTTCCGCCAGTCTAATCTTTATCCCGCTGACCATTCTGATTGCTGTTCTGGTACCCGGAAACCAGGTTCTGCCATTCGGCGATCTCGCGACCATTGGTTTCTTTGTCGCCATGGCGGTAGCCGTTCATCAGGGGAACCTGTTCCGCACGCTGATCTCTGGCGTCATCATTATGGGTATCACCCTGTGGATAGCCACACAAACTATTGGTTTACATACCCAGCTTGCCGCTAATGCAGGCGCATTGAAAGCCGGTGGCATGGTGGCCTCAATGGATCAGGGCGGCTCCCCAATCACCTGGCTGCTAATCCAGCTCTTCACCTGGCAGAACGTGGTGGGCTTCATCATCATCGCTGCTATATACCTGTTGGGTGTATTGCTGACCTGGCGTCGGGCACGTAATTTCGTGGCGGCTGAAAAAGCGGCAGCCATAACGGAAAGCCAGACCGCATCTTAATTTCTGGGGAGCATTTGCTCCCCTTCACATTTCTGGAGACACTTATGAAATCAGTGGTTATTCACGCTGAGGGCGACGTACGCGTTGAAGAACGTCCCATACCACAACTGCAAACTGATGAAGATGTATTGGTCAAAGTGGTCAGTTCAGGGCTTTGCGGCTCAGACATTCCCCGTATCTTCAATCATGGTGCGCACTATTATCCAATCACGCTCGGGCATGAGTTCAGTGGTTATGTTGAGTCCTACGGCGCAAGCGTAACCGACTTACAACCCGGTGATGCCGTGGCCTGCGTACCGCTGCTTCCCTGCTTTCATTGCCCTCAGTGCGAGCGGGGATACTTCTCGTTATGTAAACAATATCAGTTTGTCGGTTCACGAAGCGAAGGCGGGAACGCAGAATATGTGGTTGTAAAACGCGCCAACCTGTTCCGCCTGCCTTCAGATATGCCGATTGATGATGGCGCATTCATTGAACCGATTACCGTCGGTCTGCATGCTTTTCATCTGGCTCAGGGATGCGAAGGGAAAAATGTGATTATCGTTGGTGCTGGTACTATCGGTTTGCTGGCAATGCAATGTGCCCGTGAACTCGGTGCAAAAAGTATCACGGCGATTGATATCAACCCGCAAAAGCTGGCATTAGCAAAAGAACTGGGGGCAACCCATGTGTTTAATAGTCGTGAGATGAGTGCGGCTGAGATCCACGCGGGCCTGGAAAATATTCAGTTTGACCAACTCGTGCTGGAAACAGCGGGAACCCCGCAAACTGTGACGCTGTCGATTGAGATTGCAGGCCCTCGTGCTCAACTAGCGTTAGTCGGCACATTGCATCACGATCTGACGCTTGCTTCAGGTGTCTTTGGGCAAATATTACGTAAAGAATTAACCATTCTTGGCAGTTGGATGAACTATTCCAGCCCATGGCCTGGAGAAGAGTGGGAAACCGCTGCCCGTTTATTGACGGAAAAACGCCTACAGCTTGAGCCGTTAATTGCTCACACTGGCGATGCCGAAAGCTTTGCCAGCACCGTCAAGTCACTCCACGGCGCGCCGATGCAAGGAAAAATTCTACTCAAACTATCCTGAACCCATGAGCCAGCAACCTGCGCTGGCTCACATTTACTTTCGAAATTTAGCGTTCACCTTTCGCAATCCTTCGATTAAACTAGTGATAATTAAATTATCAGGCAAATCAATATGAACTCATTTGAGAGAAGGAATAAAATTGTCGACCTGATTAACACGCAAGGCAGCGTACTGGTAATGGACCTTTCGAATACCTTTGGTATTTCTGAAGTAACCATTCGCGCCGACCTACGGTTATTAGAAGAGAAGGGTCTGGTCACCCGTTTTCACGGCGGTGCGGCAAAACCAGGAAGCCATCTGGCTGAAGGTGACAATCAGGAAGTGTTATTAGAAGATCGGTATCAGCTTGCCAGCGATCCCAAAAAACGGATTGCCCAGGCCGCAACGGCAATGGTTGAGGAAGGAATGACCGTAATTCTGGATAGCGGAAGCACCACCTTATTGATTGCTGAAGCGCTAAACCGAAAAAGTAATATCACCGTTATTACCAATAGCCTGCCTGCCGCGTTCACGTTATCGGAAAACAAAGACATTACGCTGGTCGTCTGCGGCGGCACTGTGCGCCACAAAACGCATTCAATGCATGGCACTATCGCTGAACGTTCCCTACAAGGAATAAGCGCTGACCTGATGTTCGTGGGCGCTGACGGGATTGATGCTACTAACGGTATTACGACCTTCAACGAAGGTTATTCGATTAGTAGCGTGATGGCGGCGGCAGCACATAAGGTCATTGCCGTACTGGACGCGACAAAATTTAATCGACGTGGTTTTAATCAGGTGCTGCCAATGGAAAAGATTAACTGCGTAATAACCGACGACAGTATCAGCAAACAGGATAAATCAGCGCTGGCCAAAACAGGCGTTGAACTGCTGGTCGTTTAAATTACCCGCCACATCTCCCCTTTTGTCGCGCCAACGCGTTGCAGTTTACCTTTTAGCTGCAACGCTTTCAGATAGCGTTCTACGGTCCGGACTGAGATTTCACACTCATTAGCGATACCTTTGGCGGATCTGCTCGGCTGATTCGACAATATTTGTAGAATGCGTTTGTCTATATCCAGTAAATCAGCCGACATTTCTTCCGACAAGGCTGATGGTTTTCCCAATCCCTCCTGCAAAGCAGAGATAAAGAGGAGATGCCCTACCAGCCATCGCAGCCCAATGCCCCATCAACTCACCAATTTCAATGACCTGGATGAGGATCAATGGAGTGACCACGAAAGGCGGTTGGTAGGTGCTCACTTTTACTCTCCCTGCTGTTCCAGCGCGTGCTTATACAACGCATTTTTTTTCACGCCATGGATTTCAGCAGCCAGCGCGGCGGCCTTTTTCAGCGGCAGTTCTGCCTGCAATAAGGCCAACGTACGCAGCGCATCGGCAGGAAGGTCGTCTTCCTGCGCTTTATGCCCTTCGACAATCAGCACCATTTCACCTTTACGACGGTTTTCATCTTCCTTGACCCACGCCAGCAATTCACCGACCGGTGCACCGTGAATAGTTTCCCAGGTTTTGGTCAGCTCGCGCGCCAGCACCACGTAACGGGATTCGCCCCACACGGCAACCATGTCTTCCAGGCTATCCAGCAAGCGGTGGGTAGATTCATAAAAAATAAGCGTACGCGGCTCGGCCTCAATGGCTTTCATCGCATCACGACGCCCTTTCGATTTGGCAGGCAGAAATCCTTCATAGCAAAAACGGTCTGAAGGCAGGCCTGCAGCGCTCAGGGCAGCAATCGCCGCACAAGGACCAGGCAGAGGAACAACGCGGATCCCCGCTTCGCGACAGGTACGCACCAGATGGTAGCCAGGATCGTTAATCAGCGGCGTTCCGGCATCGGAAACCAGCGCAATGTTTTGTCCTTCTTTGAGCTTCGCGACCAGCGTTTCGGCCTTTTGCTGCTCGTTGTGGTCATGTAGCGCGAACAGACGCGCGTTAATCGCGAAGTGTTGTAACAATAATCCTGTATGACGAGTGTCTTCAGCGGCAATCAAATCAACGGCTTGTAAAACTTCGAGCGCTCGTTGGGTAATATCAGCCAAATTTCCTATAGGAGTAGGTACAATAAAGAGTTGGCCTTGAGAATTATCCGCCGATTCGTGTTGTTTCATTGTGTCGTCCGTATTGCCGATTTAATATTGAGCATTGAGTAAAAAAATATCACTGGATACAGTATGGTACCCTCAACATTTTCTCGTTTGAAAGCCGCACGCGCGCTACCAGTCATTCTGGCAGCACTGATTTTCGCAGGCTGTGGCACCCAGGCGCCAGACCAGAGTGCAGCCCATATGCAGGGCACTGCGCAGGCTGATTCCGGCTTTTATCTGCAACAAATGCAGCAAAGCTCAGATGATAGCAAGACCAACTGGCAATTACTCGCCATTCGTGCACTGCTGAAAGAAGGCAAGAGCCAGCAGGCAATCGAACTGTTTAACCAGCTACCGCAGAAGCTAAGCGATACCCAGCAGCGTGAGCAGTCACTGCTGGCCGTCGAGATTAAGCTCGCGCAGAAAGATGTCGCTGGCGCACAGGCCCTGCTGGATAAGTTAACTCCCGCCGATTTCGATCAAAACCAACAGGCACGCTACTGGCAGGCGCAAATCGACGTCAACCAGGGTCGCCCATCTCTGACGCTGCTGCGCGCCCTGATCGCCCAGGAACCGCTGCTGGCCGCGAATGCTAAGCAGAAAAATATGGACGCCACCTGGCAGGCGCTGTCGTCCATGACCCAGGAGCAAGCGCAAGCGCTGGTCATCAATGCTGATGAAAACGTGCTGCAAGGCTGGCTGGATCTCCAGCGCGTCTGGTTCGATAACCGTAACGATCCGGACATGATGAAAGCTGGTATTGCGGACTGGCAGAAACGTTATCCGCAAAACCCAGGAGCAAAACTGTTACCAACACAGTTGGTTAACGTGCAGAGCTTTAAGCCCGCCTCCACCAGCAAAATCGCCCTGCTGTTACCACTGAACGGTCAGGCCGCTGTATTTGGCCGGACTATTCAGCAAGGCTTTGAAGCTGCGAAAAATTTGGGCACGCAACCCGTAGCAGACCCTGTTGCTGTCGCTCCTGCCGCAGTTCCAGCTGCCGCGACAACCACGGAACAGCCGCAAACAACTGACGGCGTTGCCAGCCCTTCTCAGGCGTCAGTAAGCGATCTGACCAACGAGACGCCAGCTCAGCCAGAAACACCGGCAGTGCAGCCCGCAGCACCCGCTCAGCCAACAACCGCCAGCGCACCGGCGAATCCGTCCGCTGAGCTGAAAATTTACGACACTTCATCACAGCCGCTGAACCAGATCCTGACGCAGGTTCAGCAGGATGGCGCCAGCATTGTGGTTGGCCCACTGCTGAAGAACAATGTTGAAGAGCTGATGAAAAGCAACACGCCATTGAACGTCCTGGCGCTTAACCAGCCGGAGTCGGTGAAAAACCTGCCGAACGTCTGCTACTTCGCCCTGTCGCCGGAAGATGAAGCGCGCGACGCCGCGCGCCACATCCGCGATCAAGGCAAACAGACGCCGCTGTTGTTGATCCCTCGGAGTTCATTAGGCGATCGCGTTGCCAACGCCTTTGCACAGGAATGGCAAAAGCTGGGTGGCGGCGTGGTATTGCAGCAGAAGTTCGGCTCCACCGCTGAACTTAAAATGGGCGTCAACGGCGGCTCGGGGATTTCCCTGACGGGCAGTCCGGTGGCCTCCTCTGTGCCAGCACAACCCGGCGTGACGATTGGCGGTCTGACCATCCCGGCAGCACCTACCGATGCGCAAATCACCGGCGGCAGCGGTCGTGTTGATGCCGTGTATATTCTGGCAACGCCGGAAGAAATTGCATTTATTAAGCCGATGATCGCCATGCGCAACGGCAGCCAGAGCGGAGCAACGCTTTACGCCAGCTCTCGTAGCGCACAGGGCACTGCCGGCCCGGATTTCCGTCTGGAGATGGAAGGCTTGCAGTACAGCGAAATCCCAATGCTGGCAGGTGCTAATACCCCTCTCATGCAGCAGGCGCTTGGCGCAGTTCGTAACGACTACTCGCTGGCGCGTATGTATGCCATGGGTGTCGATGCCTGGTCGCTTGCCAACCACTTCTCGCAAATGCGTCAGGTGCAGGGTTTCGAAATTAACGGTAATACCGGGGCCTTAACCGCAACGCAGGATTGTGTGATTAACAGGAAGTTATCATGGCTCAAATACCAGCAAGGACAAGTCGTCCCCGCCAGTTAACGAGTAAACAGACCGGTGACGCGTGGGAATCCACCGCGCGTGACTGGCTGCTGAGCAAGGGACTGCATTTTATCGCCGCCAACGTGCGTGAACGTGGCGGCGAAATCGACTTGATAATGCGTGAAGGCAACACCACCGTATTTGTTGAGGTTCGCTACCGACGCTCAGCACAGTTCGGCAGTGCGGCGGCGAGTGTGACCCGGAGCAAACAACACAAATTATTACAGACCGCCCGCTTGTGGCTTGCGCGCCACAATGGGAGTTTTGATACTGTGGATTGCCGGTTCGATGTGTTAGCCTTCACCGGAAATGATGTTGAGTGGTTTAAGGACGCGTTCAACGACCGCTCATAGTTGAAGATTCAGAGCCTGGTTCTTAAGGATTAGCGTGTTAGATAGAATTAAAGTCTGCTTTACAGAAAGCATTCAAACTCAGATAGCTGCGGCTGAAGCACTTCCGGATGCAATCTCCCGTGCCGCCATGACGCTGGTTCAGTCCCTGCTCAATGGCAACAAAATTCTCTGTTGTGGTAATGGGACGTCCGCTGCCAACGCACAGCATTTTGCTGCCAGCATGATCAATCGTTTTGAAACAGAACGCCCAAGTTTACCTGCGATTGCACTAAATACTGATAATGTGGTCTTAACTGCGATTGCCAACGATCGCCTGCACGACGAAGTTTATGCAAAACAAGTCCGTGCGCTGGGACATGCAGGTGATGTTCTGCTGGCAATCTCTACGCGTGGTAATAGCCGCGATATCGTAAAAGCCGTTGAAGCCGCCGTGACACGCGACATGACAATCGTCGCGCTGACCGGGTATGACGGAGGGGAACTGGCCGGATTACTGGGGCCACAGGATGTTGAAATCCGCATTCCCTCACACCACAGCGCCCGCGTTCAGGAAATGCACATGCTGACGGTCAACTGCCTTTGCGATCTCATCGATAACACGCTTTTCCCTCACCAGGATGATTAAGGAGTACACATGAAGGCATTTTCGCCGCTTGCTGTGATTATCGCTGCACTGCTGCTGCAAGGCTGTGTCGCTGCTGCCGTTGTCGGAACTGCTGCTGTCGGCACCAAAGCCGCGACGGATCCTCGCAGCGTCGGCACCCAGGTAGATGACGGAACCCTGGAATTACGCGTCAATACGGCGTTGTCGAAAGATGCCCAAATCAAGAAAGAAGCGCGAATCAACGTGAGCGCTTATCAGGGTAAAGTGCTGCTGGTAGGTCAGTCGCCAAATAGCGAACTGTCTGCGCGGGCAAAACAGATTGCGATGGGTGTAGAAGGAACGACTGAGGTCTTTAATGAGATCCGTCAGGGCCAGCCAATTGGTCTGGGCGATGCGTCCAACGATACCTGGATAACCACCAAAGTACGTTCCCAGTTACTGACCAGCGATCAGGTGAAATCCTCTAACGTGAAAGTAACGACTGAGAACGGGGAAGTGTTCCTGTTAGGTCTGGTGACCGAGCGTGAAGCGAAGGCGGCGGCGGATATCGCCAGCCGGGTAAGCGGCGTGAAACGCGTCACGACAGCCTTTACGTTTATTAAGTAACACGCCTGTAAATGGCATCTTATCCGGCCTATAGAACGTAATCGTTTGTAGGCCGGATAAGCGTCAGCGCCATCCGGCATTTTTTTATTTAGCCCTTTCGCGTAGCTCAGAAGAGGTCAGGATCGAAACCCCTTCATGCCCAGGCGCCAGCGCTTCTGCCAGCATTGCCCGAGCAACATCGCGCGCTTCAATCGACTTCCAGTTACCCGGCAGCAGCCTGAACAACGGCGCTAAAAACATCTCATTCGTCCGCTGCTTGTCCCTATCACCCAGGAGCATTGAAGGCCGGACAATCGTCAGCCGTGGCCAATTCTGCGCGATCAGCGCCTGCTCCATTTCACCTTTCACCCGATTATAAAAAAACGGTGAATTCGCATTGGCACCCATCGAACTCACTACCAGCATATGCTGGGCGCCTAACCTACGTCCCGTCAGGGCCGTATCTACCACCAGCGTATAGTCAGCATGGATAAACGCCTCTTTGCTGCCCGCTTCACGCCGGGTAGTCCCCAAACAACAAAAGACAATATCGACCGGATCGGTGACCTGCGCCAGAGCATCGGTTAGCTGCGGATCATGGGGGTTATAGATACCAACCGTATCAGCCAGCGGTCGACGCGTTGGTGCCGTGATGGCATTGACCCGGGGTTCATTGAGCAGCATACGCAGCAAATGTCCGCCCACCAGCCCCGTGGCTCCCGTTATTAACACCTGACTCATCGCTTATCTTCCCCAGGGTCTTCAATCACTCTTCTAACTATAGATCACGCAGCCAGTGCATCTTTTTACCGAAGCCCAGCGTGTTGTCCGTAAATTTGACTTCATCCAGTCGAATCTCCCATACGGGCGCTGGCAGCATTCTGGCAACGGGGAAACGGCGGTTGTAGGCTTTACGCGCGTCTTCGCTCTCCTGCCCCTCAAGACGCCGGATTTCCCCTTTAAACTGTACGCCACGAATCAGAGCGACGGTTTTAGGCTGACCGTTTACTGTACCGGCAATCGGCGCGCGGGGTCCGGACATCTGCGCATGACGCGTTTTCTCTTCAGTCAGCACATAGAACACCATCTTCTGCGCATCAAACAGGTAAAACGCATTGGCGCACCACAATTCACCTTCATGGTGTACGCACCAGGTCACGACGTGCTGTTTTGCCAGCCAGCGAGACACCGCAGTCAGTGTTTCCATTTCTGTTCTCTTTTATACTGTAGGCCTGAAAATTATCACGTCGATGGTGACAATGACACCCTGGTATCTGTACCTGATCCGTACCGCGGACAACGCCTTATACACCGGAATAACCACCGATGTGCAGCGCCGCTATAAGCAGCATCAAAGTGGGAAAGGCGCGAAGGCGCTACGCGGAAAGGGGGAACTCACGTTGGCATTTGCGGCGCAGGTTGGCGACCGTTCACTGGCCCTGCGCATAGAGTATCGCGTCAAACAGCTCACCAAGCGGCAGAAAGAGCGCCTTGTCGAAGGCGAAGGGCTTGAGGCGCTACTGAGCAGCCTGCAAACCCCGGAGCTTAAAAACGATTGAAGTGGTCGTGGTATTCCACAAGGCCCGTCACGCCTTCCAGCGCATCGTCCGCCAGGCGATGAACCTGGAACGCGCTTTCGGTGCCCGGCCAGCGGCAACGCAGATCATGATGGGCCGCCAGCTCAAAGCCAAAGCGGCTGTACAGGGCCGGATCCCCTAGCGTAACCACCGCGGCGTAGCCAAACTCGTTCAGTGAATCGAGTCCTTCATAGACCAGCTGACGCGCCAGGCCCTGCCCACGATAGTTTTCATCCACCGCGAGCGGCGCCATGCCAACCCATTGCAGATCTTCACCCTGCACATCGACAGGGCTGAACGCGACGTAACCCACTACCTGACCTTCGTCATCGGTAGCAACCAGACCCAGCGTTAAGAAACCATCTTCACGAAGGTCGTGCACTAATTTCGCTTCCGCATCGCTCTCAAATGAACGGCGCAGCAGCGCATCAATACCTGGGGCATCAATGGGAATTTCAACTCGAATCAGCATGGCTCACCTACCGAGGTCTGTTTGGTTTCTGGCGACGTTTTCATCCCCGCCTCAACAAAATCTGCCAACTGCATCAACATGACGCGCAACGCTTTAGGCATCTGCTCCAGTTCGATGGCATCCATCAGATTTTTTACGTATAGCCCTAATTCTGTATCACCTTCAATCACCAGACGACGCTGGAAGAAAAGCGTATCCGGATCCTGCTTGCGGGCCACGATCATCAGCAGATCGCTGGCATCGGCGCTAAAACTCACATCCGCATCTGCATTCTGGCTGACGATAAGTTTATCGTTCTCAACAGAGGTATACCATTTGAGGTCAATGTCACGCACATGAATGCTCAGCCAGCGACCTTCGAGAAACTCCAGCTCCCCATCGGCCAGCGCCTGACTAAACTGCCAGCTCAGGACCTGCTCCAGAACCTGGCGCTTCAGCGCAAAGGGCGTCAGTTTAACTGGTACACTCATCAGAGAAGGACCAAATTGTACTAAGCGTGAACGCAGTTTATCCAACACGAGCTTTACTCCCTGTTTCAATAGTCCTGCTATTTTGCCATATCAAATAAACGACATAGCGGCATAAATCAACAATTCGATGCGAAATTGTTACCTCTTTATTGGTGTCACCAATACGACTTTAACTGCCTCAAATCAAAAATTGTCTCAGCAAGGTTAACTAAAATCCCCATTCGTTAACATTTCTGCGCCCATCACGGCGCAACGTTCAGGATAAATTATGGAGCTGCTCTGCCCTGCCGGAAACCTACCGGCGCTTAAGGCGGCCATCGAGAACGGCGCTGATGCTGTCTACATCGGGCTGAAAGATGATACCAACGCCCGTCATTTCGCCGGCCTTAATTTTACCGAGAAAAAATTGCAGGAAGCGGTGAGTTTTGTCCATCAGCACCGCCGTAAGCTGCACATTGCGATTAACACCTTTGCGCACCCGGATGGTTACGCGCGCTGGCAACGTGCCGTGGATATGGCAGCACAGCTGGGTGCAGATGCGCTGATCCTTGCCGACCTCGCGATGCTTGAGTATGCCGCAGAGCGCTACCCGCATATTGAGCGCCATGTCTCTGTTCAGGCATCTGCAACCAATGAAGAGGCAATTAATTTCTATCATCGCAACTTTGACGTCGCCCGTGTGGTGCTGCCGCGCGTGCTGTCTATTCATCAGGTGAAACAGCTTGCTCGCGTCACGCCAGTTCCCCTGGAAGTGTTCGCCTTCGGTAGCCTGTGCATTATGGCGGAAGGCCGTTGCTATCTTTCATCCTATCTGACGGGTGAGTCTCCTAATACGGTTGGTGCCTGCTCGCCTGCCCGTTTTGTCCGCTGGCAACAGACCCAACAAGGGCTGGAATCCCGTCTTAATGAAGTGCTGATCGACCGCTATCAGGACGGGGAAAACGCCGGTTATCCGACGCTATGTAAAGGTCGCTATCTGGTTGACGGCGAGCGTTATCATGCGCTGGAAGAACCCACCAGCCTGAACACGCTTGAGCTGCTGCCGGAACTGCTGGCAGCCAATATTGCCTCGGTGAAAATCGAAGGACGTCAGCGCAGCCCGGCCTATGTCAGTCAGGTGGCGAAAGTGTGGCGTCAGGCGATCGACCGCTGTATGGCCGACCCGCAAAACTACGTCCCGCAGGCCGCGTGGATGGAAACGCTCGGTTCAATGTCCGAAGGCACACAGACCACGCTTGGCGCGTATCACCGTAAATGGCAGTGAGAGAAGCAATGAAATATTCCTTAGGGCCGGTGCTGTGGTACTGGCCGAAAGAAACGCTGGAAGATTTTTATCAGCAGGCTGCCGTAAGCCAGGCCGACGTTATCTATCTTGGTGAAGCGGTATGCAGTAAACGCCGCGCCACCAAAGTGGGCGACTGGCTCGATATGGCGAAATCGCTCGCTGGCAGCGGTAAACAAGTTGTGCTGTCAACACTGGCGCTGGTGCAGGCCTCTTCTGAACTGGGAGAGCTGAAGCGCTATGTCGAAAACGGTGACTTCCTGCTGGAAGCCAGCGACCTCGGGGTGGTAAACATGTGCGCCGAGCGTAAGCTGCCGTTTGTCGCCGGGCATGCGCTCAACTGCTACAACGCGGTTACCCTGCGTATCCTGCTCAAACAAGGCATGGTGCGCTGGTGTATGCCGGTAGAGCTTTCCCGCGACTGGCTGGCAAACCTGCTCAACCAGTGTGATGAGCTGGGTATTCGCAATCAGTTTGAAGTTGAGGTGCTGAGCTACGGGCATCTGCCGCTGGCGTACTCTGCCCGCTGCTTTACCGCACGCTCTGAAGACCGTCCAAAAGACGAGTGTGAAACCTGCTGCATAAAATACCCGAACGGGCGCAATGTGCTGTCGCAGGAGAATCAGCAGGTCTTTGTCCTCAACGGGATCCAGACCATGAGCGGCTATGTTTACAACCTCGGCAACGAACTGACATCGATGCAGGGGCTGGTTGATATTGTGCGTCTGTCCCCTTCAGGCACTGAAACATTCGCCATGCTCGACGCCTTCCGCGCCAATGAAAATGGCAGTGCCCCATTACCGCTTGCTGCCCACAGTGACTGTAACGGCTACTGGAAGCGACTGGCTGGACTGGAGCTGCAGGACTAGCCGGATACGGCATAAATGCCTTATCGGGCCTACAAATAGCGATCCCGTAGGCCCGATAAGCGCAGCGCCATCGGGCATGTTATATTCGGTACCCGCCGTATAAAGCTCACTTTGTTAACAACATTCGCTAATCTTTAATGCAGTATTAAAAGATTAACCGGTAACAAAGTGAGCCGTTATGACTGACAAAACTATTCCGTTCTCGGTGCTGGATCTGGCGCCGATCCCTGAAGGATCTTCGGCAAAAGAGGCCTTCACACACTCGCTTGATCTCGCTCAACTGGCCGAAAAACGCGGTTACCACCGCTATTGGCTGGCGGAACATCACAACATGACCGGCATCGCCAGCGCTGCTACCTCAGTGCTGATTGGTTATCTGGCTGCTAATACCACCACGCTGCATCTCGGATCTGGCGGCGTGATGCTGCCTAACCATTCGCCGCTGGTGATCGCCGAGCAGTTCGGTACCCTGAATACGCTGTATCCGGGACGAATCGATCTCGGGCTTGGTCGCGCACCGGGCAGCGATCAGCCAACCATGCGCGCACTGCGCCGCCATATGAGCGGTGATATCGATAACTTCCCACGCGACGTCGCTGAACTGGTGGACTGGTTCGACGCCCGCGATCCTAACCCCCATGTACGTCCGGTTCCCGGCTACGGCGAGCAGATCCCCGTCTGGTTATTAGGCTCTAGCCTGTACAGCGCACAACTGGCGGCCCAGCTTGGTCTGCCGTTTGCCTTCGCCTCGCACTTTGCTCCGGATATGCTGCACCAGGCACTGCATCTGTATCGCAGCCAATTCAAGCCCTCAGCGCGTCTGGCAAAACCGTATGCGATGGTGTGCATCAACATTATTGCCGCCGACAGCAATCGCGACGCCGAGTTTCTTTTCACCTCCATGCAGCAGGCATTTGTGAAGCTGCGTCGTGGCGAAACCGGCCAGCTACCGCCGCCGGTAGAGAATATGCATCAGCTGTGGTCCGCTTCTGAGCAGTACGGCGTACAACAGGCGCTGAGCATGTCGCTGGTCGGTGATAAGGCAAAAGTGCGACATGGTCTCGACGCCATTTTGCGTGAAACCCAGGCCGATGAAATTATGGTTAACGGCCAGATTTTTGATCATCAGGCACGTCTTCATTCGTTTGATTTGGCGATGGATGTGAAGCAGGAATTGTTGGGATAGTACTATTTGTGCCGGATGGCGGCTACGCCTTATCCGGCCTACACGGTGATGTAGGCCCGGTAAGCGTAGCGCCACCGGGCAACGGTTTTACTGATAAACCGGTAACAAATTAACGCTCGACAGAATATGGATAACCGCGTTGCCGATACCGAATACCAGGATCAGCGCAATCATCGGCTTACCGCCCCAGACACGGAATTTCGGGCTACCGAAACGCTCGCGAGATTTACGGGCCAGCAGCGCCGGAACAATGGCGGCCCAGATGGTTGCCGCGAGTCCTGCATAGCCAATGGCGTACAGGAAACCGTTCGGCCATAGCAAGCCACCGATAATTGGCGGGACAAACGTCAGCAATGCCGTTTTGAAACGTCCCATTGCCGAGTCATCAAAGCCAAACAGATCCGCCAGATAGTCAAACAGACCGAGCGTAACACCGAGGAATGAACTCGCCACCGCAAAGTTGGAGAACACCACCAGCAGCAGATCCAGACTGCGGCTATTTAACACACCGCTCAGCGCCTGTACCAGCACATCAATGTTACCGCCTTGCTGTGCAATACCAATAAATTCCGGACGCGGGATATTACCCATCGTCCCCAGTAACCACACGGTATACAGCACCAGCGCCAGCAGCGTGCCGTAAACCAGACACTTAACGATGGTCTTCGGATCTTTGCCGTAGTACTTCATCAGGCTCGGGACATTGCCGTGATAGCCGAATGAGGCCAGACAGAACGGCAGCGTCATCAGCAGGTACGGCGTATACGAAGCGTTGCTTTCCGCCACGTTAAACAACGTTGTGGGCTGAACGTGCCCTAATAAACTGCCGAAAGTCAGGAAAAAGGTAATTACCTTCGCACCCAGCACAATCGCCGTCATGCGGCTCACCGCTTTGGTGCTTAACCACACCACAAACGCCACCAGCAGCGCAAAACCAAGACCTGCCGCACGTGCAGGAACGTTCAACGACATCTCCGAGAAGGTGTGGTGCAGGATTGATCCGCTCGCCGAGATATACGCGTAGGTCAGAATATAGAGAACGAAAGCAATCGAGATGCCGTTCACCACGTTCCAGCCTTTGCCCAGCAGATCTTTCGTGATGGTGTCAAAACTGGAGCCAATGCGGTAATTGAGGTTAGCTTCAAGGATCATCAGCCCGGAGTGCAGCATGCAGAACCAGGTAAAGATCAGCGCCGCCATTGACCAGAAGAACCACGCCCCGGACATGACCACTGGCAGAGAAAACATCCCCGCGCCAATAATGGTGCCGCCGATGATCACCACGCCGCCGAGCAGCGAAGGTGACGTTTGGGTGGTGGTTAGTGTTGCCATTTAGCCATCTCTCCAGTCATTTATCTTGTGACTACATCTCAATGTGCTGCACTGTACCAGTACACGAGTACAATTGAAATAAAAAAAGCCCCGATTGTTGAGATCGGGGCCGTATATTTTACTTTACAGCTATAAAGCTAAAAGGCTTATGCATCACCGCCGAAACGACGACGACCAGCAGAGTCATCACGGCGCGGAGCAGAAGAATCGTCACGACGCGGACCACGGTTGCCTTCACGACGTTCGCCGCTGAAACGACGACCATCGCCACGACCGCCTTCACGACGTTCACCGCTAAAGTTACGACCTTCACCGCGACCGCCTTCACGACGCTCACCGCTGAAACGACCACCGCCACGACGCTCACCACCGGTGTGCGGAACTGCATCGCCAACCAGCTGCATGTTCATCGGCTTGTTCAGGATGCGAGTACGGGTAAAGTGCTGCAGCACGTCGCCCGGCATACCTTTCGGCAGTTCGATGGTGGAGTGGGAAGCAAACAGCTTGATGTTACCGATGTAACGGCTGCTGATATCACCTTCGTTAGCAATCGCACCAACGATATGACGAACTTCAACACCGTCATCACGGCCCACTTCAATGCGGTACAGCTGCATGTCACCAACGTCACGACGTTCACGACGCGGACGGTCTTCACCACCACGGTCATTACGGTCACGAGGGCCACGATCGTTGCGGTCACGCGGACCACGGTCATCACGGTCGCGGAATTCTCGTTTCGGACGCATCGGCGCATCTGGCGGCAGGATCAGAGGACGTTCGCCCTGAGCCATTTTCAGCAGTGCAGCTGCCAGCGTTTCGATATCCAGCTCTTCTTCCGGCTGCATTTTCGCCAGCAGAGCACGGTACTGATCCAGATCGCTACTTTCCAGCTGCTGCTGTACTTTAGCGGCGAATTTTTCCAGACGGCGTTTGCCCAGCAGATCTGCGTTCGGCAGTTCTACTTCCGGAATAGTCAGCTTCATGGTGCGTTCGATGTTACGCAGCAGACGACGCTCGCGGTTCTCAACGAACAGCAGCGCACGACCCGCACGACCCGCACGACCGGTACGGCCGATACGGTGAACGTAAGACTCGGAATCCATCGGGATGTCGTAGTTGACAACCAGGCTGATACGCTCAACGTCCAGGCCACGGGCCGCAACGTCGGTGGCAATCAGAATATCCAGACGACCATCTTTCAGACGCTCCAGAGTCTGCTCACGCAGGGACTGGTTCATGTCGCCGTTCAGTGCAGCGCTGCTATAACCGCTACGCTCCAGCGCTTCTGCTACTTCCAGGGTCGCATTTTTGGTACGAACGAAGATAATCGCCGCATCAAAATCTTCTGCTTCCAGGAAACGCACCAGCGCTTCATTTTTACGCATGCCCCACACAGTCCAGTAGCTCTGGCTGATGTCAGGACGGGTAGTAACGCTGGACTGAATACGTACTTCCTGCGGCTCTTTCATAAAGCGGCGGGTAATACGACGAATCGCTTCCGGCATGGTTGCAGAGAACAGAGCGGTCTGATGACCTTCCGGGATCTGCGCCATGATGGTTTCAACGTCTTCGATGAAGCCCATACGCAGCATTTCGTCAGCTTCGTCCAGTACCAGACCGCTCAGTTTGGAGAGGTCCAGAGTACCGCGCTTCAGGTGATCCAGCAGACGGCCCGGCGTACCGACGACGATCTGTGGCCCCTGACGCAGGGCACGTAATTGCACGTCATAACGCTGGCCGCCGTACAGGGCAACCACGTTCACGCCGCGCATGTGTTTAGAGAAATCCGTCATGGCTTCTGCTACCTGAACCGCCAGTTCGCGGGTCGGTGCCAGCACCAGAATCTGAGGTGCCTTCAGCTCAGGATCAAGATTGTTGAGCAGCGGTAAAGAGAACGCTGCAGTTTTGCCGCTACCTGTCTGGGCCATACCCAGAACATCGCGGCCGCCCAGCAGATGCGGAATGCACTCTGCCTGGATTGGAGATGGTTTTTCGTAACCCAGATCGTTAAGGGCTTCAAGGATAGGAGCCTTCAGGCCCAGATCTGCAAAAGTGGTTTCGAATTCAGCCATGTAGTACGTGTGCCTCAAAATTAATGGCGGCCAGTCTACATAACTCATCATGAAATTGATCTGCAATTTTCATTGAAAAGTGTGAACCGGCTCAAAGTAGGTGTATTAACGAACAACAACGCCCTCACCCGTGAAGGTGATGGCAATCAAAAAAGATTACGGGCTGATGTGTACGTCAGCTATTGCTGGTCCGATTCTGCCAGGTCATCTTGGTCCTGGCCCAGGAGCGATAATTCCAACAATGCGTATCGGTGCTCAACAAAGTTATGAACGTTGTTAGCCACCGCCAGTTTGAACAATGCCGTAGCGTTGTCCAAATCCCCCAGACTTAGGTAGTACTTACCTAAATAGAAGTTGGTTTCACTGAGATGCTCAGCGAGCGAGGTGTTATCCGTTGCGTCCGCCTTCAGGCGTTCCATCAGCGTTGCTTCGCTAATGTTGCCCAGGTAGAACTCGACAATGTTCCATCCCCATTGCTCTTTATCCGATTTCTCAAAGCGTTGTTTCAACGCTTCTTTAGCCTGCTTCTCATCGAGCTTCTGCTCGGCAAGATAAAGCCACAGACTACGGAAAGGATCATTGGGATCGTCTTGATAAAACGCTAGCAGATCATCTTGCGCTAACTTGTCGCGACCGCCGTAATACAATGCGATACCGCGATTTAAGTGCGCGTAGTTGTAAGTTGGATCAAGCTCAAGTACAGAATCAAACGCTTCATAGGCAGCATCAAAATTGCCTGCCTGCGTTAAATATATACCTAAGTAATTGAATACTTCAGGCATATCTGGTCGGATTGCCAGCGCTTGTGAAAAATCATTTCGCGCCAGTGCCCTCAGACCGAGACTATCATACAACACTCCGCGCTCATATAAAAGCTGTGCGCGTTCGTCATCGGTTAAAGCCCGACTGGCAAGAATTTGTTCCATACGTGCCAGAATCACTTCCTGCTGCAAAGTCGGTTGCAATGGTACTGCGAGGACTTCACTCTTTCGCCAGGCGGAATTACTGCATCCAGCCAGCGTGAGTGCTGTCGCAACGAAACACCAGCGCAAAAAAGGCTTCATTTCCCACTCCCGAAGACAACGATTGAATGAACGTCCAGGTTCCCCGGTTGCTAACAAGGCATCCTGCCGGGTTAAAGGCCCTCCGCTTTCACGGAGGGCAATGGCAACCTTACTCGCCCTGGCTTGCCGGAGCTTCCGGTTCGCCTGCAGGCTGAGACTGCTCAGTAGCTTCTTTAATGCTCAGACGTACACGGCCCTGGCGATCAACTTCCAGAACTTTGACCGGTACTTCCTGGCCCATCTGCAGGTAGTCGGTCACTTTCTCTACGCGCTTGTCAGCGATCTGAGAGATGTGTACCAGACCTTCTTTACCGCCACCGATGGCAACGAATGCGCCAAAGTCAACGATACGGGTCACTTTACCATTGTAGATACGGCCAACTTCGATCTCTGCGGTGATCTCTTCGATACGACGGATAGCATATTTCGCTTTCTCACCGTCGGTCGCAGCAATCTTCACGGTACCATCATCTTCGATTTCAATGGTGGTGCCGGTTTCTTCGGTCAGAGCACGGATAACAGAACCGCCTTTACCGATAACATCTTTGATCTTGTCCGGGCTGATCTTGATGGTGTGGATACGCGGAGCGAACTGAGAAATGTCGCCGCGCGGAGCGTTGATCGCTTGTTCCATCACACCCAGGATGTGCAGACGCGCACCTTTAGCCTGGTTCAGAGCAACCTGCATGATTTCTTTGGTGATACCTTCAATTTTGATATCCATCTGCAGTGCAGAGATACCGTCGCGGGAACCCGCTACTTTGAAGTCCATATCGCCCAGGTGGTCTTCGTCGCCCAGGATGTCAGACAGAACAACAAAGTTGTCGCCTTCTTTCACCAGACCCATCGCGATACCCGCAACGGCAGCTTTGATCGGCACGCCTGCGTCCATCAGCGCCAGGGAAGCACCACATACGGAAGCCATGGAAGAAGAACCGTTAGATTCGGTGATTTCAGAAACCACACGCACGGTGTACGGGAATTTATCCAGTTCCGGCATTACTGCCAGTACGCCACGCTTCGCCAGACGGCCGTGACCAATCTCACGACGCTTCGGAGAACCGACCATACCGGTTTCACCTACGCAGTACGGAGGGAAGTTGTAGTGGAACAGGAAGTTGTCAGTACGCTCGCCCATCAGTTCGTCGAGGTTCTGCGCATCACGAGTGGTGCCCAGGGTCGCAGTAACCAGCGCCTGAGTTTCGCCACGGGTGAACAGTGCGGAACCGTGGGTACGCGGCAGAACGCCAGTACGCACGTCCAGGCCACGGATCATGTCTTTTTCACGGCCATCGATGCGCGGCTCGCCTGCCAGTACGCGGCTACGAACAACGTTTTTCTCGATAGCGTGCAGGATTTCACCCAGTTCGTTAGCGTCCAGGGTTTCGTCTTCAGCCACCAGAGTCGCGATGGTTTCAGATTTGATCACGTCAACCTGAGCATAACGCTCTTGTTTGTCAGTGATACGGTAAGCATCGCTCAGACGAGCTTCTGCCAGTGCGGCAACGCGCGCGTTCAGCGCTTCGTTGACGGCTTCTGGCTGCCAGTCCCAACGCGGTTTGCCAGCTTCTTTCGCCAGCTCGTTGATCGCCTGAATCACAACCTGCTGCTGTTCGTGACCGAACACAACAGCGCCCAGCATCTGATCTTCGCTCAGCAGTTCAGCTTCGGATTCAACCATCAGTACAGCTGCTTCAGTACCTGCAACAACCAGGTCCAGCTTGCTTTCTTTCAGTTCGTCCTGAGTCGGGTTCAGTACGTACTGGTCATTGATGTAACCAACACGTGCAGCACCGATCGGGCCGTTGAATGGGATACCAGACAGAGTCAGCGCAGCAGATGCACCAATCATTGCCACGATGTCCGGGTTAACCTGCGGGTTAACGGAAACAACGGTCGCGATAACCTGAACTTCGTTAACGAAGCCTTCCGGGAACAGCGGGCGAACCGGGCGGTCAATCAGACGCGCGATCAGGGTTTCGCCTTCGCTCGGACGGCCTTCACGACGGAAGAAGCTACCCGGGATACGGCCAGCAGCGTAGGTACGCTCCTGATAGTTAACGGTCAGCGGGAAAAAATCCTGGCCTGGTTTCGCTTTTTTCTGCCCAACAACGGTAACGAATACCGCGGTGTCATCCATGCTAACCATAACAGCGGCAGTCGCCTGACGCGCCATCATGCCGGTTTCCAGCGTAACGGTATGCTGACCGTACTGGAATTTACGAACGATCGGATTAAGCAAAATAATATCCTTTCTCTATTTTTTGACGGCACATTTTTGCGCCATCGTTAATACCCGATCTTCTGCGCATCCTCGCGACTAATGACAACCCTAACCCATAAGCATGAGTAAAGCCTCTCATTAGCCGCGCGAACCTCTGCAACGGAAGATCATTCATAGCAACAATACATTAGTTTCCAGCGAATTGCTGCCATCTGCTGGAAAAAAGGGGCCATGAAGGCCCCCTCTTTCTGAAACTCGAAAGAATTAGCGACGCAGGCCCAGACGCTCGATCAGCGCGGTGTAACGTGCAACATCTTTACGTTTCAGGTAGTCGAGCAGTTTACGACGCTGAGAAACCATGCGCAGCAGACCACGACGGCTGTGGTGATCTTTTTTGTGCTCTGCAAAGTGGCCCTGCAGGTGGTTAATCTGCGCAGTCAACAGAGCAACCTGAACATCGGTAGAACCGGTGTCGTTTGCATCACGACCAAACTCAGAAACGATTTTAGCGGTAGCTTCAGTACTTAGAGACATTTTAAAACTCCAAAGTGATAAGAATGAAAGGATGCCGATCTCTAATTCAGCTATCCCAGTGTATACACTTTATCCTTCAAACTGACTCTGCGTTGGCTGCGTCCGCTCACCTCAGTCACTTACCTAAGTAAGCTCCTGAGGATTCTCAGACTTGCCGCCTTGATGCAGCTCGAATGATTTTGTGTATACGCCACGCAGATTGTTAAACAATTTACGCGACGTTAAGCGGCAGTATTCTACTCGCAGCGCCCTTTTATCGCAAGACAGAGAGCGCTATGCAGGATACTCAACCACCAGGCGGCGGGGGGCGACACGACCTTCATCGTCCATCTCCCCCATGCCAATAAACTTGCCGTCATCGCCTTCCGTCACGCGTACCAGCCCTTCCAGCGGGGCGCCTGTCGTCCGTACCGGATTACCATTTTTAAAGTAAACCGACGATGTTAAAGGCAAATTAACAACAGGATAGTCCGATGCCGGACTGTCCATTGGCATCAGCAAAGGATCAAGCAGCTGAGCCGCCGGAATGTTCTGCTGTTCTGCCTGTTCGACCAGCTCACGCAGGTGTTCCAGCGTGACCATACGATCCACCGGATACTTGCTGACCGTCAGACGACGCAGATACGTTACGTGCGCGCCGCAGCCCAGCTTCTCACCGAGATCGTCAACGATGGTACGAATATAGGTGCCTTTGGAGCAGTGAACTTCCAGCTCCAGTTCGTTACCTTCGTGACGGATAAACAGCAGCTCATAGACGGTAATCGGGCGCGCTTCACGCGGCACTTCAATGCCCTGACGCGCATATTCGTACAGCTTCTTACCCTGATACTTCAGCGCCGAATACATCGACGGAATCTGCTCGATATCGCCGCGGAAAGTCTCCAGCGCGCTCGCCAGTTGTTCTGCGGTGAAGGTTACCGGACGCTCCTGCACGATCTGTCCATCGGCATCGGAAGTGTCAGTACGCTGGCCCAGACGGGCAACCACGCGATAGCGTTTGTCAGAATCCAGCAAATACTGTGAAAACTTTGTCGCTTCACCGAGGCAGATAGGCAGCATACCTGTCGCCAGCGGATCCAACGCGCCGGTATGTCCCGCGCGGTTGGCATTGTAGATGCGCTTTACTTTTTGCAGCACGTCATTGCTGGACATGCCCTGCGGCTTATCCAGCAGCAGGACACCGTGAATATCGCGACCACGACGACGAGGACGACTCATCAGTCCTCCTTGCTGTCGTCCGCTGGGTTCACACGACGCTCATCGTCATGTTTCACCACGCTGGTCACCAGGTTGGACATGCGCATCCCTTCAACCAACGAGTTGTCGTAGAAGAAGGTCAGCTCAGGCACGATACGCAGACGCATTGCTTTACCCAGCAGAGAACGGATAAAACCAGAGGCTTCCTGCAGTGCCTTAATGCCGTTTTTCACAGCAGCTTCGTCCTGATCGTTGAGGAAAGTCACGAATACTTTGGCATATGCCAGATCACGGGACATCTCAACACCCGATACGGTGGTCATCATGCCAACACGCGGGTCTTTGATTTCGCGTTGCAGGATGAGTGCGATTTCTTTCTGCATCTCCTGCGCGACACGCTGCGGGCGACCAAATTCTTTCGCCATAATAAATTCTCCAGACAAAAAAGGGGCATTCAGCCCCTTTTGAAAATAATTCGGTGATTAGGCTGTAGGCCTGATAAGCGTAGAGCCATCAGGCATTACATTGCCGGATGTCGGCGTAAACGCCTTATCCGGCCTACACCCGAACAACCTTAAGCAATTGTACGTTTGATCTCGATGATCTCGAACACTTCGATCATATCGCCAACGCGAACGTCGTTGTAGTTCTTAACGCCGATACCACATTCCATACCGTTACGGACTTCGTTAACGTCATCTTTGAAGCGGCGCAGGGATTCCAGCTCGCCTTCATAGATAACCACGTTGTCACGCAGTACGCGGATTGGGTTGTGACGTTTAATCGTGCCTTCGGTAACCATACAGCCTGCGATAGCGCCGAATTTCGGTGATTTGAACACATCACGAACTTCAGCCAGACCAATGATCTGCTGTTTCAGCTCCGGAGACAGCATGCCGCTCATCGCAGCTTTCACTTCGTCGATCAGATGATAGATGACGGAGTAGTAACGCAGATCCAGGCTTTCTGATTCGATAACTTTACGTGCAGAGGCATCAGCACGTACGTTGAAGCCAACCAGAATCGCGTTGGATGCCGCAGCCAGGGTCGCGTCGGTTTCGGTGATACCACCTACGCCAGAACCGATGATCTTCACTTTTACTTCGTCGGTAGACAGTTTCAGTAAAGAGTCGGAAATCGCTTCTACAGAACCCTGTACGTCAGCCTTCAGCACGATGTTCACTTCGTGAACTTCGCCTTCGGTCATGTTGGCGAACATGTTCTCAAGTTTAGATTTCTGCTGACGAGCCAGTTTAACTTCACGGAATTTGCCCTGACGGTACAGTGCAACTTCACGCGCTTTCTTCTCGTCACGAACAACAGTAACTTCGTCACCCGCAGCCGGAACACCGGACAGACCGAGGATTTCCACCGGAATGGACGGACCTGCTTCCAGTACTTCCTGACCCAGTTCGTTACGCATCGCACGAACGCGGCCGTATTCGAAACCACACAGAACGATATCGCCCTTGTTCAGGGTACCTTCGCGAACCAGGACGGTAGCAACCGGGCCACGACCTTTATCCAGGAAGGATTCGATAACCGCACCGCTCGCCATACCTTTACGCACAGCTTTCAGTTCCAGTACTTCGGCCTGCAGCAGGATAGCATCCAGCAGTTCGTCGATACCGGTACCCGCTTTCGCAGAAACGTGAACGAACTGGCTCTCGCCGCCCCACTCTTCCGGCATGATGCCGTACTGGGACAGTTCGTTTTTAACGCGATCTGGATCCGCTTCCGGTTTATCGATTTTGTTGACTGCAACAACTACCGGCACACCTGCCGCTTTCGCGTGCTGGATAGCTTCGATAGTCTGCGGCATCACGCCGTCGTCTGCTGCAACAACCAGAACAACGATATCCGTTGCCTGAGCACCACGAGCACGCATGGAGGTAAACGCGGCGTGACCCGGGGTGTCCAGGAAGGTGATCATACCGTTGTCAGTTTCAACGTGGTACGCACCGATGTGCTGAGTAATGCCGCCCGCTTCGCCAGAGGCCACTTTCGTTGAACGAATGTAGTCCAGCAGAGACGTTTTACCGTGGTCAACGTGACCCATGATGGTCACTACCGGTGCGCGCGGTTCAGCCGCAGCGCCGGTGTCACGGTCGCTCATTACTGCTTCTTCCAGCTCGTTTTCACGACGCAGGATAACTTTGTGGCCCATCTCTTCGGCAACCAGCTGTGCGGTTTCCTGGTCGATGACCTGGTTGATGGTCGCCATTGCGCCCAGTTTCATCATCGCTTTGATGACCTGAGAGCCTTTGACCGCCATCTTGTTCGCCAGATCGCCAACGGTGATGGTTTCGCCGATCACAACGTCACGGTTAACGGCCTGAGCTGGCTTCTGGAAGCCCTGCTGCAGAGCGGAACCTTTACGCTGCTTACCGCCTTTACCGCCGCGAACCGCTGCACGTGCTTCTTCACGGTCAGCTTTAGATTCAGCGTGTTTGTTACCTTTTTTCGCCGGACGCGCTGCTTTAGTGCTGCGAGTACGACCACGACCGCCTTCAACTTCACGATCGTTCTCGTCTTCAGCCTGGCGAGCATGCTGAGAGGTGGTGACGTGATAATCACTGGTGTCTTCGACAGGTTCAGCGTTATTCACACCATTTTTCTCGTTTTCTTCCGCCATACGGCGAGCTTCTTCCGCTACGCGGCGCGCTTCTTCTTCAAGCTTGCGACGTGCTTCTTCTTCCGCTTTACGCTTCAGTTCTGCGGCTTCATTTTCACGGCGGGCTTTTTCGGCCTGGGCGGTTTTAGTCATATCGTCGGTCTGTTGATTGCTCACTTTGTCTTTTTCCGCAGCTTCACGTTTCGCTTTATCAGCGGCTTCACGCTTAGCTTGTTCTGCGGCCTCACGTTCGGCTTTTTGTTGCGCCTCGCGTTTGGCAGCTTCTTCTGCCTCACGACGGGCTTGCTCTTCCGCTTCACGCTGCGCCTGCTCTTCCGCGGCAAGGCGTTCAGCCTCTTGCGGATCGCGTTTCACAAAGGTGCGTGTCTTGCGGACTTCGATTTGTACCGATTTGCTTTTTCCACCGGTACCTGGAATATTGAGAGTACTGCGCGTTTTACGCTGCAATGTCAACTTATCCGGCGCTGAGCCGTTTTCACGGTTCAAATGCGCCAGTAAGGTTTGTTTCTCTTGTGCGGACACAGAGTCGTCAGCAGACTTCGGAATACCGGCATCAGCAAATTGCTGTACCAGGCGATCTACGGAAGTCTGTATCTCTGCAGCCAGCGTTTTTACGGTTACATCTGTCATACTGTTCCTTCCTGCTACAGTTTATTACGCTTCGTCGCCGAACCAGCAAATATTACGGGCAGCCATAATCAGCTCACCGGCTTTTTCGTCGGTCAACCCTTCGATATCAGCCAGATCATCAATGCCCTGTTCAGCGAGATCTTCCAGCGTACAAACACCACGGGCCGCCAGTTTGAAGGCCATCTCACGATCCAATCCTTCCAGATTCAGCAGATCGTCAGCCGGTTTGTTATCACCGAGGCTTTCTTCCTGGGCCAGTGCCAGAGTGGTCAGTGCGTTTTTAGCACGCTCGCGCAGCGCTTCAACGGTCTGTTCATCCAGGCCGTCAATTTCCAGCAGTTCTTTCATTGGCACGTAGGCCAGTTCTTCCAGCGTCGCAAAACCTTCTTCCACCAGAACGGTCGCGAAATCTTCATCGATATCGAGATATTTGGTGAAGGTATCGATGGCTGCATGTGCTTCAGCCTGATGCTTCGCTTGCAGGTCATCAACGGTCATCACGTTGAGTTCCCAACCGCTCAGTTGTGAAGCCAGGCGGACGTTCTGACCATTACGTCCAATCGCCTGAGCCAGGTTACCGGCTTCAACCGCGATATCCATGGTGTGTTTGTCTTCATCCACCACGATAGAAGCGACGTCTGCTGGCGCCATTGCGTTAATCACGAACTGCGCCGGGTTATCATCCCACAGGACGATATCGATACGCTCGCCGCCCAGTTCGGTAGAAACCGCCTGAACGCGCGCACCGCGCATACCAACACAGGCGCCGACCGGATCAATACGCTTGTCGTTGGTCTTAACGGCGATTTTCGCACGCGATCCCGGATCGCGAGCAGCCGCTTTAATTTCGATAACTTCTTCGCCGATTTCCGGCACTTCAATGCGGAACAGCTCAATCAGCATTTCCGGCTTGGAACGGGTTACGAACAGCTGTGCACCGCGCGCTTCCGGGCGAACTGAGTACAGAACGCCACGAATACGGTCACCAGGGCGGAAGTTTTCACGCGGCAGCATGTCTTCACGCAGGATCACAGCTTCAGCATTACTGCCCAGATCCAGAGAAATGTTGTCGCGGTTTACTTTCTTCACCACACCGGTGACGATTTCGCCTTCGTGTTCGCGGAACTGATCAACAACCATTGCGCGTTCAGCTTCACGTACTTTCTGTACGATAACCTGCTTCGCGGTCTGGGTGGTGATACGGTCAAAGGTGACAGATTCAATCTGATCTTCAACATATTCGCCCACGTTCAGACTTTCGTCTTCGAAGCGTGCCGCTTCCAGCGTAATTTCTTTGGTCGGCTGAGTAACTTCTTCTACGATTACCCAACGACGGAAGGTATCGAAATCACCGCTTTTACGATCGATTTCTACGCGAACGTCGATCTCTTGCTCATATTTTTTCTTTGTTGCTGTAGCCAGCGCACTTTCCAGCGCTTCAAAAATTTTCTCGCGTGGCAGCGCTTTTTCGTTGGATACGGCTTCAACAACAGCCAAAATTTCTTTGTTCATCGCGGGCTTTTCACCTCAATCCAGACTGTTAAAAGTGGGGAACCAGGTTCGCCTTCTGGATATTACTCAGCGCGAACACTTCATCTTTGCCTTCGACTGTGACCGTGATCATCTCACCGTCCACCGCTTTGATAACGCCCTGCCATTTACGACGGTTTTGTACCGCCATACGAAGAACCAGCGTGACTTCTTCACCCAGGAAACGCACGTAGTGTTCAGCTGTGAACAGAGGACGGTCGAGACCCGGAGAGGAGACTTCAAGGTTATAGGCAACGGTGATTGGGTCTTCGACATCCATCACGGCGCTTACCTGATGGCTCACATCAGCACAATCATCAACATTGATGCCATCTTCACTATCAATATAGATGCGCAGTGTGGATGTGCGACCACGAATAAATTCGATGCCGACCAGTTCGTAGCCCAGGGCTTCAACCGGCGCTGTAATCATCTCTGTTAATTTTTGCTCTAATGTGGACAAGCCCACCCCCAAGACATAAAAAAAGGGCCTAAAGCCCAGTTATTCTGTAGTCAGATAACAAAAAACCCCGATAAATCGGGGCTTTAGATAACTGAACCCTATAACCGCACCTGCGGTTCGGAGAACCTTCCGAAAGAATTTTTTTCAAATCCAGCTACGAAGGCCTAAGTCTTCACAGTATATTTGAAAAAGAACTCTAAGGGAAAGTGGTTGCGGGGGCCGGATTTGAACCGACGACCTTCGGGTTATGAGCCCGACGAGCTACCAGGCTGCTCCACCCCGCGCCTGAAACGTGGCAAATTTTACTCGTTTTGGGTAAAAAATGCAAATACTGCTGGGATTTGGTACCGAGGACGGGACGTAAAATCTGCGCACAGTATATTGATTCACTATGCGTTATGTCAACCTTGTTACGACTATGCAAATCAATGAATGCTGCCCAGCGCTAACCCAGCAAGATAAATATGCCGCCCACGCCGTTATTTAACGAAATTATCACTAAACTCTTCCTGTCATCCAGAAAAGATGATTAAATGAAAACTCATTTATTTTGCATAAAAATGCAATTAGTATAATAAGCCGACCTCTTCACCAGTCTATCAAGCAGGGTTTTATTTTATGACGACGATTCTCAAGCATCTCCCGGTAGGTCAACGTATTGGTATCGCTTTTTCCGGCGGCCTGGACACCAGTGCAGCACTGCTGTGGATGCGACAAAAAGGGGCTGTCCCATATGCATATACTGCGAATTTGGGTCAGCCGGATGAGGATGACTATGACGCCATTCCTCGCCGTGCAATGGAATATGGTGCTGAGAATGCTCGCCTGGTAGATTGCCGTAAGCAGCTGGTTGCCGAAGGGATCGCTGCCATTCAGTGCGGTGCATTCCACAACACCACTGGCGGACTGACCTATTTCAATACCACCCCGCTGGGCCGTGCCGTGACCGGCACCATGCTGGTTGCCGCAATGAAAGAAGATGGTGTAAACATCTGGGGCGACGGTAGCACCTATAAAGGTAACGATATTGAACGTTTCTATCGTTACGGTCTGCTGACCAACGCCGAACTGCAGATTTACAAACCATGGCTGGATACCGATTTTATCGATGAACTCGGCGGTCGCCATGAGATGTCCGAATTTATGATTGCCTGTGGTTTCGACTACAAAATGTCCGTTGAGAAAGCCTACTCCACTGACTCCAACATGCTCGGTGCGACCCACGAAGCTAAAGACCTTGAGTTCCTGAACTCCAGCGTCAAGATTGTTAACCCGATCATGGGCGTCAAATTCTGGGACGAAAACGTCAAAATTCCTGCGGAAGAAGTTACCGTTCGTTTTGAACAGGGTCATCCGGTTGCTCTGAACGGTAAAACCTTCAGCGACGACGTTGAGATGATGCTGGAAGCCAACCGTATCGGCGGCCGTCACGGTCTGGGTATGAGCGATCAGATTGAAAACCGAATCATTGAAGCGAAGAGCCGTGGCATCTACGAAGCCCCGGGGATGGCATTGCTGCATATCGCCTACGAGCGTCTGCTGACCGGTATTCACAACGAAGATACCATCGAGCAGTATCACGCACATGGTCGCCAGCTTGGTCGTCTGCTGTATCAGGGACGCTGGTTCGACTCTCAGGCGCTGATGCTGCGTGACGGTCTGCAGCGTTGGGTTGCCAGCCAGATTACCGGTGAAGTCACGCTGGAACTGCGTCGTGGTAATGACTACTCAATCCTCAACACCGTGTCTGACAATCTGACGTACAAACCAGAACGTCTGACGATGGAAAAAGGCGACTCCGTATTCTCTCCGGACGATCGTATCGGTCAGTTGACCATGCGTAACCTGGATATCACCGATACCCGCGAGAAGCTGTTCGGCTATGCGCAGTCTGGCCTGCTGACCGCCTCTTCCGCAACCGGCCTGCCGCAGGTTGAGAATCTGGAAAATAAGGCGAAGTAAAGATTCACTATCTTAAGGCCGCGCAAGCGGCCTTTTTTATGCGCGGAATATAGGCTGTCTGTAGGTCGGATAAGGCGTTTACGCCGCCATCCGACATTATTACAACGCCTGATGATGCTACGCTTATCCGACCTACAGACAGCCATAAATAACAGACGAAAAAAAAGACGCTTTGCAGCGTCTTTTCTTTGGAATTTGGTACCGAGGATGGGACTCGAACCCACAAGCCCGTTAGGGCACTACCACCTCAAGGTAGCGTGTCTACCAATTCCACCACCTCGGTACAGAATACTTAGCGTGGGATATCGCTGGTCGGCTGAGCCGGAGCAGCTGGCTGAGTTTGCTCGGTTTTCGCCGGTGCGCTCAGATTTTCCCACTCACTTCCTTTATTGGTCTTATTGCTGTTCATGTTACCCAGCACCAGACTGATGATGAAGAACAAGGTTCCCAATACAGCTGTCATACGGGTCATGAAGTTACCAGAACCACTTGAACCAAACAGAGTACCAGAAGCGCCTGCGCCAAAAGAGGCTCCCATATCAGCGCCTTTGCCTTGCTGCAGCATGATCAAGCCTACCAGGCCAATTGCCACAATAAGGAAAACTACTAAAAGAGCTTCGTGCATAATCAACCTGTTCCTTGCGGAGTTGCCGCGTACAATGCTTCGACCATTAAAGCGGGAATATTTACTGTTTCCCACTGAAGCGGGTGTGAATACTAACCAAAGCGAATAACCTTCGCAAGGGCAATTTGTTAGCATTGTATCAACTGCGGAAAAAATCGCCATATCAATCAAAAACGCAGCAACTTCTCCCAGCATCTCTGCATAACAGCACGTTGATCTTCAAGATTCGCCCATACCACAACGGGGATTTCACAAATCAGATCTGTATTTTCTGGCCAGCAGTGAATAATTTGCTGATTCACCAACTCTTCCGCCACCATCGATTCAGGTAACCAGGCCACTCCCATATGGCGCAGTACCATTTCTCGTATCGTTTCGCTTAAACCACTCTCAAATACTTTTTTTAGCCGTGGGCGAACGCGTTGTTCTGCCGACTCAATAATACGTCTGACAAAGGTGTAGTCGCTGTAGCATAGCCACGGAATCGGAGCATGCGGATCATTAAGCGCATCAGCCAACTGGGCTGAAATAACCGGTATAAATCGCTCATACCGCCATAGGGAACGTTTTAACCCTCCAGCGATCTCCAGCCCAGGCTGCGCGGACGGTAAATCGTAGGTCACCAGCAAATCAATTTGCCGGTTCATCAGGGCATTGAAGTGGTTGTCTATCCCCTGGATACTGGCGTTTACCGTAAAGTTTAACTGCGGCTCACTCTGTCGCAGGTAGTTGATCATATCCGGCAGGATATTCACCGACAGCGTATGCAGGCTGACCATCACCAGCGTGTTATCCGTTGCTGGCGTCATCGCCGACAGCTCATGACGTGCCTCTGTTAACGTGCTGAGGACATGCCGGGCATAAGGCTCAAAGCGTTCACCATAGCGCGTCAGCGTGACGGGGGTCGTTGTCCGGTCAAACAAAGGTACGCCCAGCACCTCTTCCAGCGCCTTTATACGCCGACTCAACGCAGGTTGAGTAATATGCCGCTGCGCCGCGGCCTGAGAGTAGTTTCCATGCTGGCTCAAGGCCAGAAAATCTTCCAGCCACTTACAATCCACGTTGTGCTCTCCGCCATGCCATAACCGCATCCTCCAATAACAAATCGGTAATAGTCATAGTTATAGTAATGGCTTTATGGTGGGCATCATAACAACAATATTTCGTTTCACCTGCCGACTCTCACCCTCGACGTTTGACAGGACCGCTATGTTTACTTTATTGACTAATGCCCGTGTTTTTTCTCCTGAGGATTTAGGCCTCTGCTCCCTGCTCATTCATGCCGACCGAATTGTGGCGGTAGAAAAAGATATTTCATTGTTTGATGGCATCAACGAGGTCATCGATTGTCGGGGTAAATGGGTTATCCCTGGTATCATCGATCAGCATGTTCATCTTACCGGTGGCGGTGGTGAAGCCGGATTTGCCAGTCGGACGCCCGCCGTCAAGCTGCGCGATCTGATTCAGGCAGGTATTACCACGGTGGTTGGCGTGTTAGGCACCGATGCCATTTCTCGTTCACCCAAAGACCTCTACGCTAAAATGCAGTCTCTCAACCTTGAGGGATTACGCGCGTTTATGCACACGGGAGCCTACGCCGTTCCCAGCCCAACTATTACGCGATCCATCCGCGATGATATGGCCTTCATTCCGGCAATTCTTGGTGTAAAAATCGCCCTCGCCGATCACCGTGGCTCTTACCCCTCTTTCCAGGAGTTGCTGAGGATAGTGAGCGATATTCGCGTCGCTTCCCTGCTGGCAGGGAAAAAAGGCTTGCTGCATGTGCACCTGGGGAATCTGCCGGAAGGGATGTCGCAACTTATTGAGCTGTGTGATGCGGGTATTCCGATTCACCATATTTCACCGACGCATGTTGCGAGAACTGAGCCCTTGTTCGAACAGGCAATTGCTTTTGCCCATCGCGGCGGCCATATCGATGTTACGTCAGGTGGCAGTCGTTTTATGCCTCAGGAGCAAGCGATTCTCCACGCACTCGAAGCACAGGTTCCGGCGGAGCGCATCACGATCAGTTCTGACGGCAATGGCAGCGTTCCACGCTTTAACGCTCAGGGTATCGTTGAAGGTTTAAGCGCAGCACCGGTAGCAGGCAATCTTAACCTGCTTCCTCGCCTGATTGATGTCGGGATTCCGGTGCCACAGGCCATCGCGATGCTGACGGCAAACGTTGCGCGCTCGCTGGGTATTTCCGGGGGCGTGCTCTGCGCCGGAGAACGTGCTGATATCTGTGTACTCAATGATGACCTCTCGCTGGCCCATCTGTTTGCCGCGGGTAAACCGTTGCTGCGGGATGGCGAGTGCCTGGTTACCGGCAACTTCGGGTAAGGGGGCAAGAATGTCGTTACTACTGGCGCTAATCGCCATCATTTTTGCCGGACGTCTAATCCTCAAAAAATATCACCCCCAGTCGGTACTGTTATTGACCGGGATTGTGCTGTTGCTTATCGCGCATTTTAGCGGAATGACCTCACTCAGTGGCCTGGTGAAAAAGAGCACTGGATTTGGCCCCTTTGACGCCTTTGAGTTTATTCGCGATACCCTGAGCGTGCGTCTCGGCGGCCTCGGTCTGCAAATTATGCTGATTGGTGGTTTTGCCACCTATATGTCGGCCATTGGCGCAAGCCAGGTACTGGTTCGGGTGACATCTCGTCCTTTGCAACGCCTGAACTCGCCTTATCTGCTGCTGGGGCTGGCACTGCTACTGGGTCAATTCCTGTCGCTGTTTATCAGCAGCGCCACCGGATTGGGTCTGCTGTTGATGGCGACGCTTTACCCATTGCTTACCCGTCTTGGCTGTAGCCGCGCCGCGGTTGCCGCCGTTATCGCCAGTACCTGTGCGGTTGAGTTTGGCCCCGGTTCCGGCAACTCTGTTCTCGCCGCCAAAACTGCAGGCATCGAGGTCGTGAACTATTTCGTGCAGGATCAGTTGCCGATCGTTGTACCCGTCATTCTTTTCATCGCCCTACTGCATATTGTTGTGCAACGCTTTTTTGACCGTCGGGAAAGTGGCGACAATACAGCTCAGCAAATGCAGACATTAACGGCGACTGATGAAGCCGACGCACCTATCGCCTGGCTGTTTCTGCCCATGCTGCCGCTGGTATTGATGCTGGTGTGCAGCGATTTAGTATTCAGCTCACTCAAGATCACGCTGGATACCGCCGTACTGATAAGCCTCGCTATTACGCTGGTTTGTGAGTACTGCCGTCATCGCAAGGCGCGTGAGGTGATGGCTGGCGTACAAAAGGTTTTTGACAGCATGGGTAGCGTTTTTGCCACCGTCGTGACGCTGATTATCGCCGGTGAAGTCTTTTCCGCCGGACTGAAAGCCATTGGCGCCGTTGACGCACTGTTGTCGCTTTCCGGTGAATTTGGCCTCAGCGCCGCCTCTATTATCCTGCTGATGACCCTGATCACCTTCGCGATTTCAGCGCTGATGGGCTCCGGGAATGCGGCATTTTTCTCCTTCGCACCCATGGTGCCGGACATCAGCCGTCATATCGGCAGCGATATCGCTGTCATGATGTTGCCTATCCAGATCTCTGCGGGTATTGGTCGTACGTTATCGCCCATCGCCGGCGTAATCATTGCTATCGCAGGGATTGCAGGTGTCTCGCCTGTGGATATTGTTAAGCGTACCGCGATTCCGATGCTGGGCGGTTGGCTACTGATGATTGCGTTAACCTTTGCCCGGTCTGGGCATCTGCTGGCGGTTCTGCCGTGGCTGGCAGCCCTTGTGCTACTGATGGTCGGTGGTTACTTCTGGCAGCGCCGACGTAAACAGCCGCTTGCCGTACAATAAAAAAAAGCCGGAGTCTCAGACTCCGGCTTTCACTTTATTCGGAATTACGCCGCTTTCACAGCATCGGCAATACGGTGGGCGAATTCAGTCACCTGCGCTTCGTCTTCACCTTCAACCATCACACGAATTAACGGTTCGGTACCAGACTTACGCAGCAGGACGCGTCCACGGTTACCCAGCGCCGCTTCCACTTCCGCCATCACCGCTTTCACGTTTTCATGTTCCAGCGGATCGCCGCTACCTGCTGTGTATCGTACGTTAACCAGCAGCTGTGGGAACATTTTCATGCCGCTGCACAGGTCGTGCAAGCTCATATGGTTGCGCACCATCGCCGCCAGCACCTGCAGGCCCGCCACGATGCCGTCACCAGTGGTGGTTTTGTCCAGCAGGATCACATGACCAGAGTTTTCGGCACCGATACGCCAGCCTTTTTCCTGCATTTTTTCCAGCACATAACGGTCGCCAACTTTTGCACGGGCAAACGGAATACCCAGCTGTTTCAGCGCCAGCTCGAGGCCCATGTTGCTCATCAGCGTACCTACCGCGCCACCGCGCAGCTGACCCTGACGCAGGGCTTCACGGGCGATGATGTACATGATCTGATCGCCATCGACCTTATTACCTTCGTGGTCAACCATAATGACGCGGTCGCCATCGCCATCCAGCGCAATACCCAGATCGGCTTTTTCCGCAATCACGCGCGCCTGCAGGGCACGGACGTCGGTGGCACCGACTTCTTCATTGATATTCACACCGTTTGGCTCACAGCCAATGGCAATCACGTTTGCACCCAGTTCACGCAGTACATTTGGCGCAATGTGGTACGTCGCACCGTTAGCGCAATCCACCACAATTTTAAGCTCATTCAGGCTCAATTCGTTCGGGAAGGTGCCTTTGCAAAACTCGATATAGCGACCGGCAGCATCAACGATACGTGTGGCTTTACCCAGTTCAGCGGAATCCACGCAGGTGATCGCTTTTTCCATCTCGGCTTCAATGGCTTCTTCCACTGCATCCGGCAGTTTAGTCCCGTCGGTAGAGAAGAATTTAATCCCGTTGTCATAGTACGGGTTGTGCGAAGCGGAGATAACAATCCCGGCCTCAGCACGGAAGGCGCGCGTCAGATACGCAACGGCGGGTGTTGGCATTGGCCCTGTGAATGAGGCTGAGAGTCCGGCGGCAGCCAGGCCCGCTTCCAGCGCAGACTCCAGCATATAGCCGGAAATACGCGTATCTTTACCGATAATAATTTTACGTGAACCATGACGAGCAAGCACTTTCCCTGCAGCCCAGCCCAGCTTGAGCACAAAGTCAGGAGTAATTGGGGCATCGCCTACGCGGCCGCGGATCCCATCAGTGCCAAAATATTTACGATTACTCATAGCGTTTTTTTTCCTTTGCAGACAATGTGGCTTCCACCACACGCATCGCTTCTACGGTTTCTTTGACGTCATGGACACGAACGATCTGCGCCCCCTGCATTGCGGCAATCACCGCGCACGCAAGGCTACCGCTCAGGCGTTCAGATGGCCCCACATTCAGTAACTGGCCAACCATTGATTTTCGTGACATCCCAACCAGCAATGGCAGATTAAAATGATGAAACTCAGACAAACGTGCCAGTAATGTGTAGTTGTGAGTGAGATTTTTACCGAATCCGAATCCGGGGTCGAGCAACAATTTATCTTTTGTGATTCCAGCCCGCTCGCAACGTGCTATTTGCTCAACAAAGTAACGGTTTACCTCAGCAAAAACATCCTCATACTTTGGCGCTTCCTGCATGGTTTTCGGCTGCCCCTGCATATGCATCAGGCAAACCGGCAATCCGGTCTCCGCTGCGGCTTCCAGCGCTCCAGGCTCCGAGAGTGAGCGAATATCATTGATGATATGCGCGCCAACTCTGGCGCATTCGCGAATCACTTCGGGTTTTGAGGTATCGACCGAAATCCACACTTCAAAACGCTGAGCAATCGCCTCGACCACTGGGATCACTCGCTGCAACTCTTCTTCCACACTCACATCAGCCGCGCCCGGACGCGTGGACTCACCGCCCACATCAATGATAGTCGCCCCGGCGTTAATCATCAGGTTTGCGTGTTTTACCGCCTCAACCAGAGAGTTGTGCGCTCCGCCATCGGAAAAAGAATCTGGCGTGACGTTCAAAATCCCCATGACGTGCGGATGGCTGAGATCCAGTGAAGAACCCTGAGCAAAGAGTTTCATAGTTTTATCCCTGGTAAAATCTTGAATATGCAGATAAGAAAAACCCCGGAGCAAGCCCCAGGGTTTTCAATTAAAACACGGTCATCATCAACGATAACTTATTTGTCGCCCAGTTGCTCTGACATAGTGCCAGAGTCCGGCGCACGCGGTTCATCAACCGGACGCGGTGCACTCGGCTTGCCGGTGCTGCCAGAGTTGTTATTAGAAGAACCCGGTTCTTCCCAACCCGCTGGCGGACGCACATCGCGGCGAGCCATCAGATCGTCAATCTGCGGCGCATCGATGGTCTCATATTTCATGAGCGCATCTTTCATCGAGTGCAGAATGTCCATGTTTTCGTTCAGCAAACGACGTGCACGGTCATAGTTACGCTCAATCAGCAGTTTAACTTCCTGATCGATAATGCGAGCGGTTTCATCGGACATGTGTTTCGCTTTCGCTACAGAACGTCCCAGGAACACTTCGCCTTCTTCTTCAGCGTACAGCAGCGGACCGAGTTTATCGGAGAAGCCCCACTGAGTAACCATGTTACGCGCCAGGTTAGTCGCGACTTTGATGTCGTTCGACGCACCGGTAGAAACATGTTCAGCACCGTAGATGATCTCTTCCGCCAGACGACCGCCGTACAGCGTCGAGATCTGGCTTTCCAGCTTCTGACGGCTGGCGCTGATTGCGTCGCCTTCAGGCAGGAAGAAGGTCACACCCAGCGCACGACCGCGCGGGATAATCGTTACTTTGTGCACCGGATCGTGTTCCGGTACCAGGCGACCGATAATCGCGTGGCCAGCTTCGTGATACGCGGTAGATTCTTTCTGCGCTTCCGTCATCACCATGGAGCGACGTTCCGCACCCATCATGATTTTGTCTTTCGCTTTTTCGAACTCAACCATCGACACTACGCGCTTGTTGCCACGAGCAGCAAACAGCGCCGCTTCGTTCACCAGGTTCGCGAGGTCCGCACCGGAGAAGCCAGGCGTGCCACGTGCAATGATTGCCGCATCGATATCCGGAGACAGCGGTACGCGACGCATATGCACTTTCAGGATCTGTTCACGACCGCGAACGTCTGGCAGACCAACCACAACCTGACGGTCGAAACGGCCTGGACGCAGCAGCGCAGGGTCAAGAACGTCTGGACGGTTAGTTGCTGCGATAACGATAATACCTTCGTTACCTTCGAAGCCGTCCATCTCAACCAGCATCTGGTTCAGCGTCTGTTCACGTTCATCGTGACCACCGCCCAGACCTGCACCACGCTGGCGACCTACGGCGTCGATTTCATCGATGAAGATGATGCACGGTGCCGCTTTCTTGGCTTGTTCGAACATGTCACGCACACGAGATGCACCGACACCCACGAACATTTCCACGAAATCAGAACCGGAAATTGTGAAGAATGGAACCTTCGCTTCACCTGCGATAGCTTTCGCCAGCAGGGTTTTACCCGTACCCGGAGGACCAACCATCAGGACGCCTTTCGGGATTTTACCGCCCAGTTTCTGGAAACGGCTCGGTTCGCGCAGATACTCAACCAGCTCAGCGACTTCTTCTTTTGCTTCGTCACAACCCGCAACGTCAGCAAAAGTCGTTTTGATCTGATCTTCCGTCAGCATGCGCGCTTTGCTCTTGCCGAACGACATGGCACCTTTGCCACCACCGCCCTGCATCTGACGCATGAAGAAGATCCAGACACCAATCAGCAGCAGCATTGGGAACCAGGAAATGAAGATAGAAGCCAGCAGGCTCGGCTCTTCAGGTGGTTCGCCAACAACCTTGACGTTTTTGGTCAGCAGGTTATCAAGCAGCTTCGGATCGTTAACCGGGATGTAGGTCGTGTAACGGTTACTATCTTTCTTGGTAACGTTAATCTCACGTCCGTTGATCTTCGCTTCACGAACCTGGTCCTGATTGACCTCTTGCAGGAAGGTAGAGTAATCAACCTTACGGCCATTAGACTCGCTGGGCCCAAAGCTCTGGAATACTGACATCAGCACAACGGCAATGACCAGCCAGAGAATTAGGTTTTTCGCCATGTCACTCAAGGGATTAACCTCATATTACAACTGTGTTAAAAACAGCGTCAGGATACTCTATATCCAGTTTCTTTCAAACTTTCGTTTGAAATCTGCCGGTTATGGTTTACGCCCGGTCGCTACAATATACACTTCACGCGAACGGGCGCGAGAAGAGTCCGGCTTACGAACTTTGACCTTCGTAAACAGGGAGCGAATCTCTCTTAGATACTCATCGAAGCCTTCGCCCTGGAACACCTTCACTACAAAACTACCACCTGGCGCTAATACATCACGAGCCATTCCAAGCGCCAGCTCTACCAGATACATGGCCCGGGGAATATCCACCGCCGGTGTTCCACACATATTTGGCGCCATATCAGACATGACAACTTGTACTTTACTGTCACCTACGCGTTCAAGTAACGCTTTCAGGACTAATTCATCACGAAAGTCGCCCTGAAGGAAGTCCACACCAACGATTGGATCCATAGGTAAAAGATCGCAAGCGATAATGCGGCCGGTGTTGCCGATCTGCGTAACTGCATATTGCGACCAGCCACCGGGTGCAGCACCGAGATCAACTATCGTCATCCCCGGTTTAAAAATTTTGTCACTTTGCTGTATTTCATCAAGTTTAAACCAGGCACGGGAACGTAACCCCTTTTTCTGTGCCTGTTGAACATATTTATCGCTAAAGTGTTCCTGAAGCCAGCGACTCGAGCTGGCAGAACGCTTTTTACCTGTCATTTCACATTCCCAAAGGGCAGTTCATCGTAACCAATGGTGTAAATTTCTACACAGCTATTTGGTGATATATGGGAGATGGCGGTAGAATGACCCGTTTTCAATCCCAACGTAAGCAAAAATATACGATGAATCTGAGTACTAAACAAAAACAGCACCTGAAAGGTCTGGCACATCCGCTCAAGCCTGTAGTTATGCTTGGCAATAATGGTTTGACCGAAGGGGTACTGGCCGAGATTGAACAAGCGTTAGAGCACCATGAACTTATCAAGGTGAAAATCGCCTCGGAAGATCGCGATACTAAAACCTTGATCGTGGAAGCTATCGTACGCGAAACCGGCGCCTGCAATGTACAGGTCATCGGCAAAACGCTGGTACTGTATCGCCCGACTAAAGAACGTAAAATCTCGCTGCCACGCTAAGAATATCCCAAAGTTGCACACGAAGTTTGTGTAAAACGCGGGGTTTTCCGCTAGCAGGAGAGCAAAATGCCACGCTCTCTTCGTTGATAAAAGGCCGCTATGCGGCCTTTTTCCTTTCTTTACAATGTATCAACATCTTAACCAAGATGCGAATTACAGGTATTCTACCTTCGTCACTTCATATTCCACTTCGCCGCCCGGCGTTTTGATAACCACGACGTCATCCTGCTCTTTACCGATAAGGCCACGAGCGATAGGCGAGTTCACTGAAATCAGGTTCTGTTTAAAATCGGCTTCATCATCGCCGACAATACGCCATGTCTGCTCTTCATCGTTATCGAGATTCAGAACGGTAACCGTCGCACCGAAAACAACGCGGCCATTGTTCGGCATTTTAGTAACGTCGATTACCTGCGCGTTGGACAGTTTAGCTTCGATATCTTTAATGCGTCCTTCGCAGAAACCCTGCTGTTCGCGCGCCGCGTGATACTCCGCGTTCTCTTTCAGGTCACCGTGCTCACGCGCTTCAGCGATAGCGGCAATAATTTCAGGACGGCGCACAGATTTCAGAAAATCCAGCTCTTCGCGCAGTTTTTCAGCACCACGTAAGGTCATCGGGATAGCTTGCATTTGTTATACCTCTTGAACATTCCTGTAGGGGGTAGTTGCTCTCACCCCGGCTGCTAAGCCCACCCTGG
This sequence comes from Citrobacter sp. C13, assembly GCF_014596815.2. Classification (NCBI taxonomy): domain Bacteria; kingdom Pseudomonadati; phylum Pseudomonadota; class Gammaproteobacteria; order Enterobacterales; family Enterobacteriaceae; genus Citrobacter; species Citrobacter sp. C13. The sequence continues at coordinate 527,905 of NZ_CP115024.1, read as the reverse complement.
CGTGTGTCATGCCAGAGTCAGAAGCAAAAAAATACCGACCCGGGGCTCAAGGTCCCAGGTCAGCTACAATTCTCTATTTGATGATCATTTTACCCTGGAGTTCCTTATGGGTCATCGTTTACTTTTTGGGGCGTTGCGCCGTAGTATGACGGCCTGTTTCCAGGTTGTTAGCGCGAGATTATGCGATTTTCCAGATTTACCATCGGATTGACTGCCAGTATAGCGTTCAGCGTTCAGGCTGCGAACGTCGACGAGTATATCAATCAGCTCCCTGCCGGGGCCAACCTCGCCCTTATGGTACAGAAGGTTGGCGCACCTGCACCCGCTATTGATTTTCATAGCCAGCAGATGGCGCTGCCCGCCAGCACCCAGAAAGTAATCACCGCGCTGGCGGCATTGATTCAGCTCGGGCCTGACTTTCGTTTTACCACCACGCTTGAGACCAAAGGCAGCGTGGAAGGCGGCGTATTGAAAGGTGACTTAGTGGCACGATTTGGTGCCGATCCGACGCTAAAACGCCAGGATATTCGCAATATGGTGGCAACCCTAAAAAAATCAGGTGTGACGCAAATTGCCGGGAATGTCCTGATCGACACCTCAATTTTTGCCAGTCATGATAAAGCGCCCGGTTGGCCCTGGAACGATATGACGCAGTGTTTTAGCGCACCGCCCGCAGCGGCTATTGTCGATAGAAACTGTTTCTCGGTTTCACTCTACAGCGCGCAAAAACCCAACGATCTCGCCTTTATTCGCGTGGCATCTTATTACCCGGTCACCATGTTCAGTCAGGTGCGTACCCTCGCCCGAGGTTCTGCGGAAGCGCAATATTGTGAACTGGATGTGGTTCCCGGCGATCTCAACCGCTATACGCTGACCGGATGCCTGCCACAACGAGCCGATCCGCTGCCGCTGGCGTTCGCCATTCAGGACGGTGCCAGCTATGCCGGGGCAATTATCAAAGATGAGCTAAAACAAGCAGGTATCACCTACAGCGGTACGCTGCTGCGCCAGACGTTGGTCAACGAACCAGGAACGGTGGTCGCCAGTAAACAGTCTGCGCCGCTACATGACCTGCTTAAGATTATGCTGAAAAAATCGGACAACATGATTGCCGATACCGTTTTCCGTATGATTGGTCATGCCCGGTTTAACGTGCCGGGCACTTGGCGGGCGGGTTCTGATGCCGTGCGCCAGATTTTACGTCAGCAGGCAGGCGTTGATATCGGCAACACCATTATTGCCGACGGTTCTGGCCTCTCCCGCCATAACCTGATTGCCCCAGCGACCATGATGCAGGTGCTGCAATATATCGCTCAACACGATAACGAGCTGAACTTTATCACTATGCTGCCGCTGGCGGGCCACGACGGCTCCCTGCAATACCGTGCGGGTCTGCATCAGGCTGGGGTGGATGGCAAAGTATCGGCGAAGACAGGCTCGCTGCAGGGGGTTTATAACCTCGCAGGTTTCATCACCACGGCAAGTGGCCAACGCATGGCATTCGTGCAGTATTTATCTGGTTATGCGGTAGAGCCAGCTGACCAGCGTAATCGCCGTATTCCGTTGGTGCGCTTCGAGAGCCGGTTGTACAAGGATATTTATCAGAACAACTAAATGGGTAATTTGATTGTCGGATGGCGGCATTAACGTGCCTTATCCGGCCTACAGAGAGGCCTGGAAACAAAAACCCCGGCAACATGGCCGGGGTTTTTAATGCGATTAACGCTTGTAGATGAACTCAACGCCTTCTTCGTCGTCTTCGTCCCAATCGTCATCCCAGTCATCTTCCGCTTCGTCTTCGACTTCAGCGAGCTGCTGGCGGTGATAATCATCCCACATGAACTCAACTTTCTCTGGCTGTTTCGCTTCTTCAGCCTGAACAATCGGGTTCTCAATGATAAAGGTCATCACATCCCAGCAGAGATCTTTCACGCCCAGTTGGCTGGCAGCAGAGATCAGGTAATATTTACCTTCCCAACCCAACGCTTCGGCGATAGCTTTCGCTTTCTCTTCCGCTTCAGCCTTGTCCATCAAATCAATTTTGTTGAACACTAACCAGCGCGGTTTAGATGCCAAATCCTGACTGTATTTTTCCAGTTCGCCAATAATGATACGGGCGTTTTCAACTGGATCAGAGCCATCAATCGGATCGATATCGATGAGGTGAAGCAGTACACGGCAACGTTCCAGGTGTTTCAGGAAGCGGATACCCAGGCCTGCGCCTTCAGCCGCGCCTTCAATCAGTCCCGGAATGTCGGCAACCACGAAGCTCTTTTCGTTGTCCATACGAACCACGCCCAGGCTCGGCACCAGGGTGGTAAACGGATAATCAGCGACTTTCGGCTTCGCCGCGGACACCGCACGGATAAACGTCGATTTCCCGGCGTTTGGCATGCCCAGCATACCCACGTCCGCCAGCAGCATCAGCTCCAGCATCAGATCGCGCTTATCACCCGGCGTACCCATTGTTTTCTGACGCGGAGTACGGTTAACCGAGGATTTGAAACGGGTGTTGCCCAGACCGTGCCAGCCTCCTTTAGCGACCATCAGACGCTGACCGTGTTTGGTCATGTCGCCCATGGTTTCGCCCGTGCCCTGATCGATAACACGCGTACCAACAGGTACTTTAATGGTAACGTCTTTGCCACGCTTACCGGTGCAATCACGGCTCGCGCCATTCTGACCACGTTCCGCACGGAATGATTTTTCAAAACGGTAATCGATCAGCGTGTTCAGGTTTTCGTCGGCTTCCAGCCAAACGTCACCACCGTCACCACCATCACCACCGTCCGGACCGCCTTTTGGGATGTACTTTTCGCGGCGGAAGCTGACGCAACCATTACCGCCATCACCTGCAACGACCAGAATCGATGCTTCATCAACAAACTTCATTTTACTCTCCGTAAATCATTCGCCTGAGCGGGGTTGCGAAACCACCGTTTCATGCTTACGTAAACCGCCCCAAATTCGATGACCAATGGCGGAATACATCGCGCCCGCAACCACGATAAACGCACCGAGATAACCTAATAGGTTTAGCATCGGTCTGGCGAAGAAATCGGGCCAGGCCAGTGATAATAAATCTGAAAATAACAACGTAAACAGCGGTGTGAGCGTGATAATAGCGCTCACCTGAGCCGCCTGCCAACGCGCCATCGCTTCCGCGAGAGCGCCGTATCCTACCAGCGTATTCAGGCCGCAGAATACGAGGCATGCCAGCTGCCAGTCGCTGAGCTGCGTGATGACACCGGGTTTAGCCAGTGGCAACAACGCTATCGTACATAAAGTGTACAGTAAAAACAGGATCTGCGGTGATGCCAGGCGGCGCAATAACACCTTTTGCGCGACCCCATAGCTCACCCAGACCATCGCCGCACCGACACCAAAGATAACGCCCCAGGTGTAATCGGTGAGTCGGGTAAAAATTTCGATCAGACTGGTATTAAAAAACAGAACCAGGCCGCTCAGAAGCATAATGGCGCCAATAACCTGCGTGCCGCGCATCTTTTCTTTCAGGATAAAGACGCTGGCGATCATCATACCAACCGGTGACAGCTGGCCGATAACCTGCGAAGCCGTTGGGCTCAAATACTGCAAGGATGAACTAAACAGAATGAAGTTACCGAACAGCCCACCGGTTGCGATAGCCAGCAACACCAGCCAGCGCGCTTTGCGAAAAATACGCAGCGGAGGGAGCTTTTTTTTAACCGCAAGAATAGCGCCAAGGCCAACGCTTGCCATTAAAAAACGGTAGAACACCACGGTAGGAGGCTCCATCACCTCCAGCACTTGCTTCATTGCTATTGGCAAAGCGCCCCAACATACTGCCGTTGTGAGTGCTAACAGAATACCAATGCCTGCCTGCTGCTTCATGCCGTATTCCCTGCAAGGGCTCGTTTCCGGGTTGTCGGCGCGACGAGCGTATTTACCGGCCGTCGAATGTAAAAAGCCCCGCAACGTGTTGCGGGGCTTTTATCCGTTACCGGGACGCGAAAAACTTATTCAGCAACGATGCTGATGAATTTACGGTTTTTCGGGCCTTTCACTTCAAATTTCACTTTACCGTCTGCTTTAGCAAACAGAGTGTGGTCTTTGCCGCAACCAACGTTGGAGCCAGCGTGGAATTTAGTACCACGTTGACGAACGATGATGCTACCAGCCAGAACTGTTTCACCGCCGAAGCGTTTTACGCCCAGACGTTTAGCTTCTGAATCGCGACCGTTACGAGTCGAGCCGCCAGCCTTTTTATGTGCCATTTAATCTGCTCCCCTTAACTTAAGCGCTGATGCCAGTGATTTTCACATCAGTGAACCACTGACGATGGCCCTGCTGCTTACGGTAGTGTTTACGACGACGAAACTTAACAATTTTAACTTTCTCGCCACGACCGTGAGCAACGACTTCAGCTTTGATAACGCCGCCATCAACGAAAGGAACGCCGATTTTGACTTCTTCACCGTTTGCGATCATCAGAACTTCTGCGAATTCAACAGATTCGCCAGTTGCGATGTCCAGCTTTTCCAGGCGAACGGTCTGACCTTCGCTTACTCGGTGTTGTTTACCACCACTTTGGAAAACCGCGTACATAAAAAACTCCGCTTCCGCGCACACCTTTTTGATGATTCAGAGTGCGCTATAAATATTCACAATAGGGCGCGAATATTACGCAAAACGCGAGCCTTTGACAAGTGCTACCGTCAATACATGAAGAAAAAAAACACAACACGTACGGTAACGTTTATCTACGGCGTTTTTTCAGTACAATCAGCATATATTTATAACCCTAAACCCGACGTTACCTTCCCACACAGTAAGGTAATCGGGGCGAGAAGCCCGGCTTTTGCGATGAATTTAGAAAAAATCAATGAGTTAACCGCGCAAGATATGGCGGGGGTCAATGCGACAATCCTTGAACAGCTCAATTCCGACGTTCAGCTGATCAATCAACTGGGGTACTACATCGTTAGCGGCGGCGGAAAACGCATTCGCCCAATGATCGCCGTCCTCGCCGCGCGGGCCGTTGGTTACCAGGAAAATGCGCACGTTACGATTGCGGCCCTCATCGAGTTTATCCACACAGCGACCCTGCTGCACGACGATGTTGTGGATGAGTCAGACATGCGCCGTGGGAAAGCTACGGCAAATGCGGCGTTTGGTAATGCGGCCAGCGTGCTGGTTGGCGATTTTATCTATACCCGCGCATTTCAGATGATGACCAGCCTTGGCTCGTTGAAAGTGCTGGAAGTCATGTCGAAAGCGGTCAACGTCATCGCCGAAGGTGAAGTCTTGCAGTTGATGAACGTCAACGACCCGGACATCACCGAAGAAAACTATATGCGCGTCATCTACAGTAAGACCGCGCGTTTGTTTGAAGCGGCAGCCCAATGTTCAGGTATTCTGGCTGGCTGTAGCGAAGAACAAGAAAAAGGGTTGCAGGATTATGGCCGTTATCTCGGTACCGCTTTCCAGTTAATTGACGATTTGCTGGATTACAGCGCAGATGGCGAGCAGCTGGGTAAAAACGTCGGTGATGACCTCAATGAGGGTAAACCAACACTGCCACTGCTGCATGCCATGCGCCACGGCACCCCAGAACAAGCGCAAATGATTCGCCACGCCATTGAGCAAGGTAATGGTCGTCACCTTCTGGAGCCGGTTCTGGAAGCAATGAACGCCTGCGGCTCCCTGGAGTGGACTCGCCAACGTGCAGAAGAAGAGGCTGATAAGGCTATCGCTGCGCTGCAGGTGCTGCCTGATACGCCGTGGAGAGAAGCGCTGATTGGTCTGGCACATATCGCCGTACAGCGCGACCGTTAATTCCCTACTGCATCCTCTCTCATCCCGTGCCCTGCACGGGATTTTCTTATAAGCTCCAGTAAGCATTTCCTCCTCTCCAGAAAATCACGCACAATCTTGGCATATTCTGAATATACACACACTTTACATGAACATTTTAGAACATTCGTTCTTCGGGCGTTATAGTGTCGCCACAACCGATCGTGGAACCGTAAGTCGTTAACCAAAGGAGAGATGAATTTATGGAAAGCAAGCTGATTGACTGGCATCCGGCCGACATCATCGCCGGACTGCGCAAGAAAGGGACCTCAATGGCCGCTGAATCACGTAAAAATGGATTGAGTTCATCAACGCTGGCAAATGCGTTAACGAGACCATGGCCAAAAGGTGAGTTGATAATCGCCCAGGCGCTGGGAACTGACCCCTGGGTAATTTGGCCGTCACGCTATCACGATGCCAAAACGCATGAGTTCATCGACAGAACGCGGATGATGAGGAGTCGCAAAGAGAAAAAGAATCCGGAATGAACATTGAGCTGTAACCCCCGGCCAACTGAACTGGGGGTTACAAGAGACGTTGACGATTACTCGCCTTTCACGCGCTCAATGTTTGCGCCCAGCGCACGCAGTTTATCTTCGATGCGCTCATAGCCGCGATCGATGTGATAAATACGGTCGACTACCGTCGTACCTTCAGCAATACAGCCTGCCAGCACCAGGCTTGCAGATGCGCGCAGATCGGTCGCCATAACCTGTGCACCAGAGAGCGTTTCCACGCCGTGGCAAATCACGGTATTGCTTTCGATTTCTGCGTGAGCACCCATACGGCTCAGCTCAGGCACGTGCATAAAGCGGTTCTCAAACACGGTTTCCGTGATGAAGCCGGTCCCTTCTGCTACCAGGTTCAGCAATGTAAACTGGGCCTGCATATCGGTAGGGAACGCCGGATGCGGCGCAGTACGCACATTGACCGCTTTCGGACGTTTGCCGTGCATGTCGAGGCTAATCCAGTCCTCGCCGACTTCGATATCCGCACCCGCATCACGCAGCTTCGCCAGAACGGCATCCAGCGTGTCCGGCTGTGCATTACGGCAGATAATTTTGCCACGAGAAATTGCCGCCGCCACCAGGAAGGTACCGGTTTCGATGCGGTCTGGCAGAACGCGATAAACACCGCCGCCGAGACGCTCAACGCCTTCGATGGTAATACGATCGGTGCCCTGACCCGTGATCTTCGCGCCCAGCGCAATCAGGAAGTTCGCGGTATCCACGATCTCCGGCTCGCGCGCGGCGTTTTCGATGATGGTGGTGCCTTCGGCAAGCGTTGCTGCGCACATGATGGTGACCGTCGCGCCGACGCTCACTTTGTCCATGACGATATGCGCGCCTTTCAGACGACCATCAACGGACGCCTTCACATAGCCTTCTTCCAGCTTGATAGTCGCGCCTAACTGCTCCAGACCGGTAATGTGCAGGTCAACCGGACGCGCGCCGATGGTGCAGCCGCCCGGCAGTGAAACCTGGCCCTGACCAAAGCGGGCAACCAGCGGCCCGAGCGCCCAGATGGACGCACGCATGGTTTTCACCAGATCGTACGGCGCACAGAAGACGTTCACATCACGCGCATCAATGTGCACGGAACCATTACGCTCAACTTTCGCACCCAGCTGGCTCAGCAGCTTCATCGAGGTGTCAACGTCCTTCAGTTTCGGGACGTTTTGGATCTCTACAGGTTCTTCAGCCAGCAGCGCCGCAAACAGGATCGGCAGTGCGGCATTTTTAGCGCCTGAAATTGTGACTTCGCCCTGGAGCTTGGTTGGCCCCTGAACACGAAATTTATCCATTATTCTGTTCTCTGTTAAGAATTTATCTTCGCTACCGGCACATCACCCGTAGCTCAAAAACCGTTAAGTTTGCGATCGCGCGCCCATTCCGCTGGGGTAAACGCCTTAATCGACACGGCATGAATGCGGTTGTCCGCAATGTACTCCATCAACGGGCCATAGACCGATTGCTGCTTCTTGACCCGGCTCATGCCTTCAAACATCTCACCCACGGCAATAACCTGAAAGTGACTGCCGTCGCCAGAAACGTGGACTTCCTGGAGGGAGAGTGCATTCATCAGCACGCTCTGAATTTCATTATTTTCCATGGGCTCTTCATTCGTCAGATAGTGAAAACAGCCCAACATCTTAGAGCAAAGTGGCGCTGTCATAAATAAGCAAAAAGCCTCGCTGATAAATCAGACAAGGCTTTAGTAGCAGATCCCCCTCAGGGGTTTTGCCGGATAGTGGCACAAGACCTTATCCGGCCTGGAAAAATTAACGCGGAAGGACGTCGTCAGGCAAATTGTAAAGCTGCGCCAGCGTGTACACTTTATCGTTCACGCCAGTGAGCGAAACGCTGTTTCCCTGCTGCTTGCCCTGATTAATCAGATGCAACAGTAACGCCAAACCGCCGGTATCTACCCGGGATACCTGGTTCAGGTCGATGCAGGATACCCCTTTCATCGCCTCAATTCGCGCATCCCATAAGGGATTTAACACGTCCTGATCCAGCTCTCCCACCAGCACCAGCTTGTCGCCTTCGCGCGTCCAGGTGAGTGACTGCGTCATTATTTTTTCTCTTCCAGCGTGATTTTCTGCTGAGAAATAGATTTCAGCTGCGCCGTCAGGCCATCAATACCTTTGGTACGCAGCAGGTCACTCCACTCATTTTGTTTAGTGGTGATCATACTTACGCCTTCGGCGATCATGTCATACGCCTGCCAGTTACCGGTCTGGGAGTTTTTACGCCACTGGAAATCCAGACGTACCGGAGGACGACCGTTTGGATCGATGATGGTTACGCGGATAGGTACGATGGTCGCATCACCCAGCGGCTGTTCAGGGGCAATCTGATAGGTCTGGCCGTGGTACATCGCCAGGGCCTGGCCGTAAGCCTGCTTCAGATATTCACGGAATGCGGCAAAATAGGCTTCACGTTGGGCAGGAGTCGCATCTTTGTAGTAACGGCCCAGCACCAGCGCACCGGCATACTTAACCTGCACATAAGGCAGCAGTTCCTGATCGACGACCTGACGCAGGTAATCGGGGTTGGAACGGATTTTTGGTTGCTCGTTTTTCAGACGGTCAAAGGTCTTCTGCGCCGCCTCATCCATCAGTTTGTACGGGTTAGTCTGGTCTGCTGCGGTTGCCGCGCTAAGTGGAGCAATCACCAGCATAGCCACCATCATCAATCGTTTAAACATACGTCGATTCTCCTGAGATTATTTCGTTGCGCCCGCAGGCGTAGTGGCTTCATTATTGCCGTCAGTTGCGGCTGGCGCATCGCCAGAATTCTTATTGTCATCACCTTTACTGTTGCTGTTGTAAAGGAACTGACCAATCATATCTTCCAGCACCATCGCGGATTTCGTGTCCTGAATCGTACCGCCATCTTTGAGGATAGACGTTCCCAGCTCAGGATCTTCAAAACCCACGTTCAATGCCAGATACTGTTCGCCCAGCAGACCGGAAGTACGGATGCTCAGAGAACTGGTGTCAGGAATATGGTTAAAACGCGATTCGATTTCCAGCGTCACGCGCGGCAGGTACGTTTTCGGATCTAACGAGATGTCCGATACGCGTCCAACTACCACCCCGCCAATCCGCACCGGAGAACGCTCTCTCAGGCCGCCGATATTATCAAAGGTCGCATAAATCGTGTAAGTCGGCTCAGTACGCATTGAGGTGACGTTCGCTGCCTTCAGGCACACAAACAGCGCTGCCAGCAGCGCAACCAGCAAGAATAACCCGACCCAAATTTCATTTTTTTTCGTTTGCATGAACTCAATTCCCAAACATCAGTGCGGTCAGCACAAAATCCAGCCCCAGAACGGCAAGAGAGGCGTGCACAACGGTGCGTGTCGTTGCCCGGCTAATCCCGGCAGAGGTCGGGATCGCATCATAACCATTGAACAATGCAATCCATGTGACCGTAATGGCGAACACCACGCTCTTAATCAGACAGTTGACCAGGTCCAGACGCCAGTCGACGGCATTTTGCATAGCCGACCAGAAAAAGCCCGCATCAATACCCTTCCAGCTTACGCCAACCAGTGAACCACCCCAGATCCCGACTGCGACAAAAATAATCGTCAGCAGCGGCAATGAAATAACACCGGCCCAAAAACGTGGGGAAATCACCCGGCGCAGTGGATCGACGGCCATCATTTCCAGACTGGAAAGCTGTTCGGTCGCCCGCATCAGGCCAATTTCTGCGGTTAAGGCCGACCCGGCCCGCCCGGCAAACAGCAGCGCCGCAACAACCGGTCCCAGCTCACGTAACAATGACAGTGCCACCAGCATACCGAGGCTGGTTTCCGCGCTGTAAGTCGTCAGCACCAGGTATCCCTGCAACCCCAGCACCATACCGATGAACACGCCAGAAACAATAATGATCAGCATCGATAAGACACCGACATTATAGAGCTGGCGTATCAGCAGCGGCGCATGTTTGCGAAACTCCGGCTTGCCGACAACCGCATTGAACAACATTAATCCGGCTCGCCCGAACGTCCTGAGGGTTTTTATTCCCCGATGTCCGAGTGATGCCAGCGCATTTAACAACATGGGTGGCTTAACTCCCTGTTTTGAGTAAATCGATGTGGTAGTCGCCCGCCGGGTAACGGAACGGAACCGGTCCATCGGCAATGCCGTCAAGGAACTGGCGTACGCGCGGATCGGCATTTTCTTGTAGCGCCTGAGCACTACCGTAGGCCACTATTTTTTTGTCCGCCATTATATAGGCGTAATCCGCAATACTCAGTACCTCAGGCACATCATGGGATACCACCACACAGGTGACGCCCAGCGCGCTGTTCAGTTCTGAAATCAGCTTCACCAGAACGCCCATGGTGATGGGATCCTGGCCGACGAACGGCTCATCAAACATGATGAGGTCTGGCTCCAGCGCGATAGCACGTGCTAACGCGGCGCGACGCGCCATCCCACCGGATAATTCAGAAGGCATTAATTTGGCCGCACCCCGCAGGCCGACGGCCTCGAGCTTCATCATCACCGTGCTCTTCAGCAACGGCGCTGGCAACGTCGTATGCTCGCGCAGAGGGTACGCGACGTTGTCAAAAACATTCATGTCGGTAAATAGCGCACCAGACTGAAACAGCATACTCATGCGCTTACGCACGGTAAATAAACGCGAACGGGACATGGCCGGGACGTTCTCACCGTCAAACAGGATCTCGCCCTTATCCGGGGGGATCTGTCCGCCAATCAGACGCAACAGCGTCGTTTTGCCGATGCCTGATGGCCCCATGATTGCCGTCACCTTACCGCGCGGTACCGTCAGGGAAATATTATCAAAGATGCAGCGGTCACCCCGGGAAAAGCTGACATCGCGCATATCGACTAGATTCGCCACAGACTGCCCCATTGATTCATCCTTTACTATTGCCTCGTTGATCGAAGAGTTTGGCGCTCAATTTAGCCCTGAACCCAACATATTTACAGATTATTGCCTGTCCTGGTTAGCGAAAGCTGGCATTTGTTTTACTTTTTAGCCGCATAAAGTCAAAATTAAGACTTCGTTACGGCTTCCAGAAGATCCTTCAAGTGGACCGGCGAGTATACCTGAAGAAAGGACTTTAGATGCTTTTAGCGACGGCGCTGTTAATAATTGGTTTACTTCTGGTGGTCTACGGTGCCGACCGTCTGGTATTTGCCGCATCCATTTTATGTCGAAACTTCGGTATTCCACCCATTATCATCGGAATGACCGTGGTCAGCATGGGTACGTCGTTACCCGAGATAATTGTCTCCGTTGCCGCATCGATGAATGGGCAACTCGATCTGGCTGTCGGGACCGCCATAGGTTCTAACATCACCAACATTCTGCTTATTTTAGGCCTGTCGGCGCTGATTCATCCTTTTACCGTGCATTCTGATGTTCTGCGTCGTGAATTACCGCTAATGTTGCTGGTAAGTATTTTAGCTGCATCCGTCCTGTATGACGGACAGTTAAGCCGCAGCGACGGTTTCTTTCTTCTGCTTCTGGCCGTGCTATGGCTGCTATTCATTGTTAAAATCGCCCGTCTGGCCGAGCGACAAGGCAATGACAGCCTGACACGTGAGCAGATAGCTGAGCTACCGCGTGAAGGCGGGTTACCTGTCGCGTTTTTGTGGCTGGGCATTGCGCTGATTATTATGCCAATGGCAACACGTATGGTGGTGGATAACGCTACCGTGCTGGCGAACTATTTCGCCATGAGCGAACTTACTATCGGGCTAACAGTGGTCGCCATTGGTACCAGCCTGCCGGAGCTGGCAACAGCGATTGCGGGTCTGCGTAAAGGTGAAAACGATATTGCCGTCGGTAACATTATCGGCGCAAACATTTTTAATATCGTTATCGTCCTCGGGCTACCGGCGCTGATTACGCCGGGTGAAGTCAATCCAATGGCCTTCACCCGTGACTATAGCGTCATGCTGCTGGTGAGCGTGATTTTTGCACTACTCTGCTGGCGACGTCCGCGCCAGATTGGTCGCGGCGCAGGTGCGCTGCTGACCGGCGGTTTTATCATATGGCTGGCGATGCTGTATTGGTTATCGCCACTTCTCGTTGGATAACTGGAAACGCATTATGTCGCACTTAGAGTTGCAACCGGGTTTTGACTTTCAGCAAGCAGGCAAGGAAGTCCTGGCAATTGAACGTGAAGGCCTGGCGGAGCTTGATCAGTACATCAACCAAAATTTTACCCTCGCATGCGAGAAAATATTCAGCTGCCCGGGCAAAGTGGTGGTGATGGGAATGGGGAAATCTGGCCATATCGGGCGGAAAATGGCAGCCACATTTGCCAGCACCGGCACCCCCTCATTTTTTGTACACCCAGGCGAAGCCGCACATGGCGATCTGGGTATGGTCTCGCCGCAAGATGTGGTCATCGCCATCTCTAACTCCGGTGAATCCAATGAGATAGCGGCGCTGATCCCGGTATTAAAACGTCTTCATGTACCGCTTATCTGCATGACCGGTCGTCCTGAAAGCAGTATGGCACGTGCGGCAGATGTGCATCTGTGTGTTAAAGTGCCCAAGGAAGCTTGTCCGTTAGGCCTGGCGCCGACCAGCAGTACGACAGCAACACTGGTGATAGGCGATGCCCTGGCGGTGGCGTTATTAAAAGCGCGCGGCTTTACCGCGGAAGATTTTGCGTTGTCTCATCCCGGTGGCGCACTGGGCCGTAAGCTTTTACTGCGCGTTAACGATATTATGCATACGGGCGACGAGATCCCGCATGTGACAAAAAACGCCAGCCTGCGTGACGCCTTGCTTGAAATCACGCGTAAAAATCTCGGCATGACCGTTATTTGCGATGATGCCATGAAGATTGACGGTATTTTCACCGATGGCGATTTACGTCGTGTCTTCGATATGGGCGTTGATGTGCGCCAGTTAGGCATTGCTGATGTGATGACCCCTGGAGGTATTCGCGTGCGTCCGGGTATTCTTGCCGTCGATGCCCTGAACTTAATGCAGTCCCGCCATATCACCTCGGTAATGGTTGCTGATGGCGACCAGTTACTCGGTGTGTTACATATGCATGATCTGCTGCGTGCAGGTGTAGTGTAAGAAACTCAAGGATAACGAAAATGAGTAAAGCAGGTGCGTCGCTTGCGACCTGTTATGGACCCGTCAGCGCAGACGTTATCACCCGGGCAGAAAACATCCGTTTGCTGATCCTGGATGTGGATGGCGTACTGTCTGATGGTCTGATTTATATGGGCAACAACGGTGAAGAGCTGAAGGCTTTTAACGTCCGTGATGGTTACGGAATTCGCTGTGCGCTCACTTCCGGTATTGAGGTTGCCATTATTACCGGACGAAAGGCTAAACTTGTAGAAGATCGCTGTACCACTTTGGGGATCACCCACCTGTATCAGGGGCAGTCAGACAAACTGGTTGCCTTTGGCGATCTCCTTAGCAAACTGGCGATCGCGCCGGAGAATGTCGCCTACGTTGGCGATGATCTGATCGACTGGCCGGTGATGGCGCAAGTGGGATTGAGTGTAGCGGTGGCAGATGCCCACCCTTTGCTGATCCCGCGGGCCGATTATGTCACCCGTATTAATGGGGGACGTGGCGCTGTGCGTGAAGTCTGCGATTTATTACTCCTGGCGCAGGGCAAACTGGACGAGGCCAAAGGGCAATCGATATGAGCAAAACCAGACGTTGGGTTATCATTCTACTGTCGCTGGCTGTCCTTGTGATGATTGGTATTAATCTGGCAGACAAAGATGACACCGCTCAGGTCGTCGTCAATAACAACGAGCCAACCTATAAGAGCGAACATACTGATACCGTCGTGTATAGTCCGGAAGGCGCGCTGAGCTATCACTTGATCGCACAACACGTTGAATATTATTCGGAACAAGCGGTTTCGTGGTTTACTCAACCGGTATTAACCACGTTTGATAAGGATAAAGTACCGACCTGGACGATCAAGGCCGATAAAGCCAAATTGACCAACGATCGGATGCTGTATCTGTACGGCCATGTTGAGGTTAACGCCCTGGTGCCAGACTCTCAACTACGCAGAATTACGACCGATAACGCGCAGATTAACCTGGTGACACAAGACGTCACTTCCGATGATCTGGTGACGTTGTATGGCACAACATTTAACTCCAGCGGACTGAAGATGCGCGGCAACTTACGTAGCAAGAACGCCGAGCTGATTGAAAAGGTTAGAACCTCATATGAAATCCAAAACAAACAAACTCAGCCTTAATCTTGTACTTGCCAGCTCACTTCTGGCCGCCAGCATTCCGGCATTTGCCGTCACCGGCGATACCGAGCAGCCGATTCACATTGAATCGGACCAGCAGTCCCTGGATATGCAGGGCAACGTGGTGACGTTTACTGGCAACGTGATTGTGACTCAGGGCACCATCAAAATTAACGCCGATAAAGTCGTCGTGACTCGTCCTGGTGGCGAAGACGGAAAAGAAGTGATTGACGGCTATGGCAATCCAGCAACGTTTTACCAGATGCAGGACAACGGTAAACCGGTTAAAGGCCACGCCTCTCAGATGCACTATGAACTGGCGAAAGACTTTGTCGTTCTCACCGGCAAGGCGTATCTGGAACAGCTCGATAGCAACATTACGGGCGATAAGATCACTTATCTGGTAAAAGAGCAGAAAATGCAGGCCTTCAGCGATAAAGGCAAACGCGTCACCACCGTTCTGGTTCCGTCGCAGTTGCAGGACAAAAACAAGGCTCCGGCAGAGAAAAAAGGTAACTGATTCGTTATGGCAACATTAACTGCAAAGAACCTTGCAAAAGCCTATAAAGGCCGTCGTGTGGTTGAAGATGTCAGTCTGACCGTCAACTCCGGGGAGATCGTCGGTCTGCTCGGTCCTAACGGTGCAGGCAAGACAACAACCTTTTACATGGTAGTCGGCATTGTCCCGCGCGATGCGGGTAACATTATCATTGATGACGAAGACATCAGTCTGCTGCCTCTGCATGCGCGCGCGCGTCGCGGCATCGGCTACTTACCGCAGGAAGCATCGATTTTCCGTCGCCTGAGCGTGTTTGATAACCTGATGGCGGTGCTGCAAATTCGTGACGATCTGACCAGCGAGCAGCGGGAAGATCGCGCTAACGAGCTGATGGAAGAATTCCACATCGAGCACCTGCGCGACAGCTTAGGTCAGTCGCTCTCCGGTGGTGAACGACGCCGCGTGGAGATCGCTCGCGCACTGGCCGCCAATCCGAAATTTATCCTGCTGGATGAACCGTTTGCCGGTGTTGACCCGATTTCTGTTATTGATATTAAACGGATCATCGAACACCTGCGCGACAGCGGCCTTGGCGTGCTGATTACCGACCACAACGTCCGCGAAACGCTGGCAGTGTGTGAGCGCGCCTATATCGTAAGTCAGGGGCACCTGATCGCGCACGGCACGCCAACAGAAATACTGCAGGATGAGCACGTTAAGCGCGTATACCTTGGGGAAGACTTCAGACTCTGATAGGGTAGAAGACTTCACGTCACTGCAGGAGAAAACAACTCTGAACATGAAGCAAGGTTTGCAACTCAGGCTTAGCCAACAACTGGCGATGACGCCTCAGCTACAACAGGCTATCCGTCTGTTGCAGTTGTCCACGCTGGAACTTCAGCAAGAACTTCAGCAAGCGCTGGAAAGTAACCCACTGCTCGAGCAAACCGATCTTCACGACGAAATTGATACCCAGGAAAAACAGGACAGCGAAACCCTCGACACCGCAGATGCACTCGAACAAAAAGAGATGCCTGAGGAGTTGCCGCTTGACGCCAGTTGGGATGAAATTTACACCGCCGGGACGCCTTCGGGCACCAGCGGAGATTACATCGACGACGAACTGCCTGTCTATCAGGGTGAGACCACGCAATCACTACAGGATTACCTGATGTGGCAAGTGGAACTGACCCCGTTCTCGGATACCGATCGCGCCATTGCGACATCCATTGTGGATGCGGTAGACGAAACCGGTTATCTCACCGTGACACTGGACGATATTCTCGAAAGCATGGGCGATGACGACGTCGGTATGGACGAAATCGAAGCCGTGCTTAAACGCGTTCAGCGCTTTGATCCCGTTGGCGTGGCCGCCAAAGATCTCCGTGACTGCTTACTGATCCAACTTTCGCAGTTTGATAAAGCCACACCGTGGCTGGATGAAGCGCGCCTGATCATCAGCGATCATCTCGATCTGTTAGCCAACCATGACTTCCGCACGCTGATGCGCGTGACCCGACTGAAAGAAGACGTGCTGAAAGAAGCCGTCAACCTCATCCAGTCGCTTGATCCCCGCCCAGGACAGTCGATCCAGACTGGCGAACCAGAATACGTCATTCCGGATGTGCTGGTGCGTAAGCATAACGATCGCTGGGTGGTCGAACTCAACGGCGACAGCATTCCGCGCTTACAGATTAACCAGCACTACGCCGCGATGTGCAATAGCGCGCGCAACGATGCCGACAGCCAGTTTATTCGTAGCAATCTGCAGGATGCGAAGTGGCTGATTAAAAGCCTGGAAAGCCGCAATGATACGTTGCTGCGGGTCAGTCGCTGCATCGTTGAGCAGCAGCAAGCTTTCTTTGAACAAGGCGAAGAGTATATGAAACCGATGGTACTGGCGGATATCGCCCAGGCCGTCGAGATGCACGAATCGACCATTTCCCGTGTGACCACGCAAAAGTATCTGCACAGTCCGCGCGGCATTTTTGAATTGAAGTATTTCTTTTCCAGTCACGTTAACACTGAAGGCGGAGGTGAAGCCTCATCCACAGCTATCCGTGCGCTGGTGAAGAAATTAATTGCTGCGGAAAACCCCGCGAAACCGCTGAGTGACAGCAAGTTAACCTCTATGCTGTCAGAACAGGGTATCATGGTGGCGCGCCGCACTGTTGCGAAGTACCGAGAGTCTTTATCCATTCCGCCGTCTAACCAGCGCAAACAGCTGGTCTGACCCAACCGATAAGGAAGACACTATGCAGCTCAACATCACTGGAAACAACGTCGAAATCACCGAAGCCCTGCGCGATTTTGTGAATACAAAATTTGCCAAGCTCGAACAATATTTCGACCGGATTAATCAGGTCTATATTGTGTTGAAAGTGGAGAAGGTTACACATATCTCGGATGCAACACTGCATGTGAACGGTGGCGAAATTCATGCCAGCGCGGAAGGTCAGGATATGTACGCCGCCATTGACGGTTTAATTGATAAACTGGCTCGGCAGTTAACAAAACATAAAGATAAACTGAAACAGCACTAACTTGTCCGGGCAGTTAGCGGGTGCAGGACGGCCTGTTGTGTAGCACAACGGGCCATTTGTACAGTTAGCGCTTAGGTGAAATTATGACAAATAACGATACGACTCTACAACTGAGCACTGTTCTTAACCAGGAATGTACACGCGCAGGCGTTCACTGCCAAAGCAAGAAACGCGCACTGGAAATCATCAGCGAACTTGCGGCAAAACAGCTTAGCTTGCCTTCTCAGGTGGTATTTGAAGCCATTCTGACGCGTGAAAAAATGGGCAGTACCGGCATCGGTAATGGTATTGCTATCCCGCACGGAAAGCTGGAAGAAGACACGATGCGCGCGGTTGGTGTGTTTGTTCAACTCGAAACACCCATCGCCTTCGACGCCATTGATAATCAACCTGTCGATCTGCTTTTCGCCCTGCTGGTCCCGGCAGACCAAACCAAGACGCATTTGCATACGTTGTCACTGGTCGCAAAACGTCTGGCAGATAAAACCATCTGTCGTCGTCTGCGCGCCGCGCAAAGTGACCAGGAGTTGTATCAAATCATCACGGACACCGAAGGTGGACAGGATGAGGCATAACAACCCAATGGCATCCTTTTTTGTCGTTGTGAGGAGAAACAGTACATGGTACTGATGATCGTCAGCGGTCGTTCAGGGTCAGGTAAATCTGTCGCCCTGCGTGCGCTGGAAGATATGGGTTTTTACTGCGTGGATAACCTTCCCGTAGTGCTGTTGCCCGATCTGGCTCGTACACTGGCCGATCGCCAGATTTCTGCGGCCGTCAGCATTGATGTGCGCAACATGCCTGAGTCCCCGGAAATTTTCGAGCAGGCAATGAATAATCTGCCCGAGGGTTTCTCACCACAGCTGCTGTTCCTTGATGCAGACCGTAACACGCTGATTCGTCGCTACAGCGACACGCGCCGTTTACACCCGCTCTCCAGCAAGAACTTGTCTCTGGAAAGCGCTATCGATAAGGAAAGCGATTTGCTGGAGCCTCTGCGCTCTCGCGCTGACCTGATCGTTGATACCTCCGAAATGTCCGTACACGAACTGGCGGAAATGTTACGTACCCGACTGCTGGGTAAACGTGAACGTGAATTGACGATGGTATTCGAATCCTTTGGTTTCAAACACGGTATCCCGATTGATGCGGATTACGTCTTTGACGTGCGCTTCCTGCCTAACCCACACTGGGATCCGAAGCTGCGCCCAATGACCGGTCTTGACCGCCCCGTCGCCGCATTCCTCGACAGGCACACAGAAGTACACAATTTTATCTACCAGACTCGCAGCTATCTTGAGCTATGGTTACCCATGCTGGAGACCAACAACCGTAGCTACCTTACCGTAGCCATCGGCTGTACCGGCGGGAAACACCGTTCGGTGTATATTGCAGAGCAGCTGGCAGACTACTTCCGCTCACGCGGTAAAAACGTGCAGTCACGCCATCGTACGCTGGAAAAACGTAAATCATGACCGTGAAGCAAACCGTTGAAATCACCAATAAGCTGGGCATGCATGCCCGCCCAGCGATGAAACTGTTTGAATTGATGCAGGGTTTCGAAGCAGAAGTTTTACTGCGTAATGATGAAGGAACGGAAGCCGAGGCCAACAGCGTTATCGCTCTGCTGATGCTGGATTCAGCCAAAGGGCGTCAGATAGAAGTCGAAGCCACGGGACCACAGGAAATAGAAGCCCTGGCCGCAGTGATTGCCCTGTTTAATTCAGGGTTTGATGAAGATTAATCGAGTACACAGAACGTAGCCAGTAGGCCGGATAAGGCGTTTACGCCGCATCCGGCAATAACTACGCTAATACAGCTTATTTTCCCGCATAAACGACTCACCACCTAACTGACGCATTTGGCGCATAATCCAAGCCTGGCGGTTACGCACATAACCAGAAGGCGCATTCGCCTTAAAACGCAAAGGATTGGGCAATACTGCTGCCAGCAAGGCCGCTTCAGACAGGCTCAACCGACTGGCCGGTTTATGAAAATACCGTTGCGCCGCCGCCTCCACGCCAAATACTCCATCGCCAAACTCGGCGATATTCAAATAGACGGTCAGAATACGTTTCTTACTCCAGACGGTTTCCATACCCAGCGTTAGCCCGGCTTCAAGGCCCTTACGCACCCAGCTACGTCCATCCCATAAAAACAGGTTTTTCGCCGTCTGTTGCGATAACGTCGACGCCCCGCGAATGCGGTTTTCATTGCGTTCATTGTGCGCCAGCGCTTTCTCTATGGCGGTGACGTCAAACCCCCAGTGGTCTGGAAACTTCTGATCCTCCGCAGCAATAACCGCCAGTCCCATCCACGGTGAGATCTCATCCATACTCACCCAGTCCGAGTGCGCCACATAGCCGAAATCACCGGACAGCCATGCGCCCAGCTGTCGCTCGACCATCACCGCCGAGAAAGGCACAGGCATCACGCTGAAAAGTGCGATACCCCCGCCCCAGAATACGGCGAGGACAACCACCGCCCGCAGAAAGATACGTCGCAGAAAGGCGGTAACTCCTTTTCTCATTCAGCCAGCACCAGCACACGCGATACCAGTTTATCGATGCCACTCGCGGCCTGAGCGATGTCCTGCGCCAGCATATAGGCAGGCGTGGTGACGATTTTGTTGTCTTCATCGACGACAATGTCATCAACCGGACAAGGCACATGCTCAGCGCCCATCTCTTCCAGCACCTCTGCCGTGTCGATATCAGTGCCGATGGTCAGACGCAGCGGGAAGTCAAAAATTTTAGGTAACATGGCAGGCGCAATGCACATAAATCCCAACGGCTTACCCGCCTGATGCATGGCCACCGCCAGCGCGGCTAAATCGCTGTCAACCCGGCATTCGCTGCCCTGACTGGCAAAATTGCTCAGATTTTTGGCCGCACCAAACCCACCCGGCACGATCAACGCATCCAGTTCCGATGAGACTGCCTGCGCAAGTGGGCGAATATCGCCACGTGTGATGCGCGCGGCTTCAATCAGCACATTGCGAGTTTCCAGCATCGGCTCGCCGGTCAGATGATTAATCACATCCGCTTGTTGTTTATCCGGTGCAAAACAGACGGCTTGAGCGCCGTTGCGGGCAATGGCCAGAAGCGTGAGAACAGTTTCATGGATCTCTGCACCGTCATACACGCCGCATCCGCTGAGCACTACACCCACTTTTTTCATCGTGATACTCCTTTCTCAACTGGCTGAAACATATTAGTTATTATGATTTAAATGCTACGCTTCACACATTTAACTGATTCATGTAACAAATTATTTAAGATTTGCTATCTTAACTGCGTGCGGCCTGAAAATTAGGGCTGCGCCCTTGTAAACAATGATAATAATTTACGGCGCAGCCACGATTTCCCTGGTGTTGGCGCAGTATTCGCGCACCCCGGTCAAGCCGGGGTCATTTTTTTTCCACGCTCGCCACCCAGGCTTTTAATACCGCCACGTCGTGCTGCCACTCCTGCTTCATCTCTTCAATCCATTCAGCAACGTTATCTTCCCAGGCAGGAAGATCCGGTGACTGGATTTGCTGACCTAACTGTTGCAGGTGACGCAGCCCCACGGAACCTGCCGCGCCTTTAATTTTATGGCCTTCCTCAACAACACCTTTTTTATCCCGTGCCGTCAGGTTGGACTCCAGCACGCTCAAATATCCCGGCATCATCTTCTCAAACACCGCCAGCCCGTCGGTAATTAACTTCGGTCCCACCAGCTCGAGGTATTGTTCCAACATAGGAATATCTAACAGCGCTTGCGATTTACTGCTTTCTTCAGATGTCACAGTGCTCTCCTCTTCGTTTCGGGTATCCCAGTATTTTTTGATCATGGCGGTTAGCGCCGGAACCGACAGCGGCTTACTCAGCACGTCGTCCATGCCTGCGTCCAGATACTCTTTTTTATCTTTCAGTACGTTGGCGGTGAGTGCGACCAGCGGTGGCAGATCTTCACGGGCGTATTTTTGCGTGAGCTCCCGCGAGATATCCAGACCGGTCATATCCGGTAGCTGAATATCCAACAACACCAGGTCATATTCACCCGGCGTAAACATTTCCAGCGCGGCTTTCCCGGTCATCGCGACATCCACGCTGTTGCCTAATTTTTCCAGCACGGAGCGCGCAACAATAACGTTCAGCTCAATGTCTTCCACCAGCAGCACATTCAGAGCTGGCAGCGGCAGTTCATCGTCTTCAAAAGCATCTTCAATCTCTTCCGCTACCGCAGGGGCATGCACGGTCAGCGTAAAGATAGACCCTTTTCCTGCCTGGCTGGAAACCGTAATATCACCGCCCATGTTTTTCGCCAGACGCTTCGACACGGCCAAACCAATCCCTGTCCCCGTTGCCGGTTTACCGCCGTTACTGTCCTTCACCTGATAATACATAGCGAAGATTTTATCCTGCTCATCCTGCGGAATGCCGATGCCGGAATCTTCAACTTCGAAATGCAGCATATTCCCCTGGTCATAGCGCGCCCGCACGGTCACCTGCCCCTGCTGGGTAAACTTCACGGCGTTGCTGATCAGATTCCACAGGATCTGACGCAGACGCGTTCCGTCGGTAATGACCTTATGCGGCAGGGGTAACGTCGGCTCAAGCACAAAACGCAGACCCTTTTGCTGCGCCTGTAGGCCAGAGAGGTTTTCCAGATCCGCCATAAAGCTGGTGAAATCGATCGGCTGGTTATCGAGCTGGACTTTACGTCGCTCCATCTTATCCATGTCGATAATATCGTTGAATATATTCCCCAGCGTCACAGCAGAGACGTGGATTGTTTTCAGGTATTTTTCCTGCTCCGCTGTTAGATCCGTATCCAGCAGGATCCGGCTTAAGCCGACAATGCCGTTAAGCGGGGTGCGCAGCTCGTGGCTGATGGTAGAAATAAAGGTGGTCTTATCGCGGCTAGCGCGCTCAAGCGCATCCTGATAACGCTTACGTTCGGTGATATCGCGCCCAAAGCCCATCAGGCCATGTCGCTTACCTACGCGGTCATAGTAAGGCACTTTGCGAATTTCAAAGCAGGCTTTGCGCCCATCCGGGTAGTCCAGCCACTGTTCGTAGGTGAGCGAGACATTATGACGGAACACCTTCTCGTCGGTCTCAATCACCTTTTCAGCCGCTTCAGGAGAGTAAACGTCAGCCGGTTTTAAGTTCACCAGCTGCTTTTCGCTTTTGCCAGTCAGCAGCTCCATGGCACGGTTACAGCCGGAAAACTCTTTATCTTCATTGCGATAAAAAACCAGATCCGGCGAGGCATCGAGGAAAGAGCGTAAAAAGGAAGACTGTTGCTCAAGCTGGATCTGCGCCTCTTCGCGCTCTTTGATTTCAACCTTCAGTTGCTCGAATGTTTCCTGGCGCTCTGCTTCGGCTTTTTCACGCTCAACAATTTCCTGATTGAGCTGGGCAATATTATCTTTCAACTGCACATTGAGCTTGAGATCGCGCTCGCGCATCTCTTCCAGCTTTTGTACCAGTCGTGACAGGCGTTGCCGGGACTCCTCAAGTTGCTCCACCACCACTGACAAAAAGTAGACGGCCCAGGGGGTAATTAACAGACCAAAAAAGATAGAGCGGATGACATCAATGCTTTCTACCTGGCCATGCAGCACCATGGTGACAGCCATCTGCACCACAATTGCCAACACGACCAGAGCCAGCGCCAACAGCAGCGAAAAGCGCACCAGACCTAACTTCATCATCAGGTCGACGTAATATTGCGCCAGCATACGGATTTGCTTCATAGAGGGTTCCTTCACGACAACTTGGCACAATAATACTCAATTCTCAGCGTGACGTTGAAGATTGTGCAAGAAATGCGGAGGTTATCGGTGAAATGACCGCGGAGAGGTTAATCGTAGGCCTGATAAACGAAGCGCCATCAGGCAAGCAGGGGCAGATTGCCGGATGTCGGCTTTGCATTATCCGGCCGACGGAGGGTTAGTTCTCAGGCTGCACCCATGGCGTACCCAGCGCCGATCCTTGCACGCCGTGCTCATTAAGGTACTTATCCAGTTCGACCATCCCGGTCCAGCGGTTTTCACACCATAGCGGCGCCAACAGCGTTGGGCGGCGCGCGCTGGCGGAAATTCGATGATAAATCACCTCTGGCGGCGTATGACGGATCATCTCCCCGGCGATGACCGTATAGTCGTCCAGTTCAATTCCGCTCAGCCGCCCGGCCTCCCAGGCTTTCGCCATCGTACTGCCTTTCACAATATGCAGCGGGTGCAGCTTAATACCGTCAACGCCCGTCTCCACCACACGTTCCATGGTTTGCAGGCATTCTGCCTGCCCTTCTCCCGGCAGACCGACAATCAGGTGTGAGCACACTTTCAACCCGCGTTCGCGTGCCAGTCGCGTAGTGCGTTGGTAACAGGCAAAATCGTGGCCGCGGTTAATACGGTGCAAAGTTTTGTCATGCGCGGTTTGCAAACCGAGTTCCAGCCATACCTCATAGCCGAGGTCTTTATACTCGCAAAGCAGATCGAGTACCGCATCCGGCACACAGTCGGGGCGCGTCCCAACGCATAACCCGACGATACTGGCCTGGCTAACCGCCTGCTGATACATCGAACGCAGCACCTGCACTTCAGCAAAGGTGCTGGTATAGGCCTGGAAATAGGCCAGATAGCGTTTCGCACGATTGACCAGATGCGCCTGATGCTCAAGCTGCTCGGCAATAGAATGGTGCTGCTGCGCTTCATCGGCAAACGAGGCGACATTGCAGAAAGTACATCCGCCACGTCCGATAGTGCCATCTCGATTTGGGCAGCTAAAGCCGCCGTGAAGCGTGAGTTTATGAACCTTTTGCCCGTAACGGCGAGAAAGATCCCCACCAAACATATTGACTAATTTCTGTAACTGCATAATCTGGTAGACCGCGCCTTGAAAAGAGGCCAAAGCCTGCCATTTTTTGCCCCAGTCGGCGATGACCTGGATCAATCGCCCTGGCGTGCCTTTATTTATTGCATAACGAATCAAAATAATCGAAATTACATTCATTAAAAATGAAATTACTTTTCCTTATATCCGACTGTTTTTTTTATCTTCTTATACTCTCAGCATAAAAACAGTATCTTTAAGACGCCAAAACTCTAAAAACCAGCATAAAATGCCAAGCATAGCGATAAATAAAGGGAGGACGGGGGATATACAGCCTTTTTGACAGTGAGACAGATCACACTTCGCACTCCATTCACCTTGCGTTAAATCAATGTAAAAAAGCCTTAAATTTCAACATATTCATAAAGTTAATCGCCCTATAGCACATTTTTGCATAAATAAGATTGCCATTTGACCTGTGTGTGGATTCCCGATAACGTGGAAATCCGCTGGAAGCTTTCTGGATGAGCAGTCTGCTCATCATATTTATGCAGTAATTGAGATTCCCTCTGAAGCAAGTCCTCAAACTTGTTTGACCTATGCGAAAAGGATAAAGAGGGCGAATGCGAGGTAAGCGTATGACACGCAAACCCCGTCGCCATGCTCTTGGTGTGCCCGTGCGCAACGGTCCAGATGGGAATCCCGCAGAGCCTGGGGAGGTTCACTGATATGTTGTACGATAAATCCCTTGAGAGGGATAACTGTGGTTTCGGCCTGATCGCCCACATAGAAGGCGAACCTAGCCACAAGGTAGTGCGTACCGCCATACACGCACTGGCCCGCATGCAGCACCGTGGCGCAATTCTTGCCGATGGTAAAACCGGCGATGGTTGCGGTTTGCTGTTACAAAAACCTGACCGCTTTTTCCGCATCGTGGCGCAAGAGCGCGGCTGGCGTTTAGCTAAAAACTACGCCGTCGGCATGATCTTTTTAAATAAAGACGCTGAACTGGCTGCGGCTTCTCGTCGCATTGTCGAAGAAGAATTACAGCAGGAGACCCTGTCGATTGTCGGCTGGCGCGACGTGCCGACCAACGAAGGTGTTCTCGGTGAAATCGCCCTCTCCTCCCTGCCTCGAATCGAGCAAATTTTTGTCAACGCCCCTGCGGGCTGGCGTCCGCGTGATATGGAGCGTCGCCTGTTCATCGCGCGCCGTCGTATCGAAAAACGCCTCCAGGACGATAAAGACTTCTACGTCTGTAGCTTGTCGAACCTGGTCAATATCTATAAAGGTCTGTGTATGCCGGCGGATCTGCCGCGCTTTTACCTGGACCTGGCGGATCTGCGTCTGGAATCGGCCATCTGCCTGTTCCACCAGCGCTTCTCCACTAATACCGTACCGCGCTGGCCGCTGGCGCAACCGTTCCGCTACCTGGCGCATAACGGTGAAATTAACACCATCACCGGCAACCGCCAGTGGGCACGCGCACGTACCTATAAAT
The DNA here is from genome assembly GCF_014596815.2 of Citrobacter sp. C13. NCBI lineage: Bacteria > Pseudomonadati > Pseudomonadota > Gammaproteobacteria > Enterobacterales > Enterobacteriaceae > Citrobacter > Citrobacter sp. C13. The sequence continues at coordinate 501,958 of NZ_CP115024.1, read as the reverse complement.
TCCAGACACCGCTGATCCCTGACCTGCACGACGCCGCACCGTTCGTTAACGAAACCGGCTCCGACTCCAGCTCAATGGATAACATGCTGGAACTGCTGCTGGCTGGCGGGATGGACATTATCCGCGCCATGCGTTTACTGGTGCCGCCGGCCTGGCAGAACAACCCGGATATGGACCCGGAGCTGCGCGCGTTCTTTGACTTTAACTCGATGCACATGGAGCCGTGGGATGGCCCGGCGGGTATCGTCATGTCCGACGGCCGCTTTGCCGCCTGTAACCTCGACCGTAACGGCCTGCGTCCGGCGCGCTACGTCATCACCAAAGACAAGCTGATTACCTGCGCCTCTGAAGTTGGTATCTGGGATTATCAGCCGGATGAAGTCGTCGAGAAAGGTCGCGTCGGCCCTGGCGAGCTGATGGTTATCGATACCCGCAGCGGGCGCATTCTGCACTCCGCCGAAACCGATGACGATCTGAAAAGCCGCCATCCGTACAAAGAGTGGATGGAGAAAAACGTTCGCCGTCTGGTGCCGTTCGAAGATCTGGCTGACGATCAGGTCGGCAGCCGCGAACTGGACGATGACACCCTCGCCAGCTATCAGAAACAGTTTAACTACAGCGCCGAAGAGCTGGACTCCGTGATCCGCGTGCTCGGTGAAAACGGTCAGGAAGCGGTCGGTTCAATGGGTGATGATACCCCGTTTGCCGTGCTCTCCAGCCAGCCTCGCATCATTTATGATTACTTCCGCCAGCAGTTCGCGCAGGTGACTAACCCGCCGATCGACCCGCTGCGTGAAGCGCACGTTATGTCGCTGGCCACCAGCATCGGTCGTGAGATGAACGTCTTCTGCGAAGCCGAAGGTCAGGCACACCGCCTGAGCTTTAAATCGCCGATCCTGCTGTACTCCGATTTCACCCAGCTCACCACCATGAAAGAGGAGCATTATCGCGCTGACCGCCTGGATATCACCTTCGACGTGACCGAAACCACGCTCGAAGAGACCGTCAAAGCATTGTGCGATAAGGCGGAACAGATGGTGCGTAACGGTACGGTGCTGCTGGTGCTCTCTGACCGTAACATCGCGAAAAACCGCCTGCCGGTTCCGGCACCGATGGCCGTAGGCGCAGTGCAAACGCGTCTGGTAGAACAAAGTCTGCGTTGCGACGCCAACATCATCGTTGAAACCGCCAGTGCCCGCGACCCGCACCATTTCGCCGTCCTGCTCGGCTTTGGCGCGACGGCCATTTATCCGTATCTTGCGTATGAAACGCTGGGACGATTGATCGACACTCAGGCGATTGCCAAAGATTACCGGACCGTGATGCTGAACTACCGTAACGGCATCAACAAAGGTCTGTACAAAATCATGTCCAAAATGGGCATCTCGACCATCGCCTCTTACCGCTGCTCGAAGCTGTTTGAAGCGGTTGGTCTGCATGATGATGTCGTGGCGCTGTGCTTCCAGGGCGTAGTCAGCCGCATCAGCGGCGCAGGGTTTACCGACTTCCAGCAGGATCTGCTGAACCTCTCCAAACATGCATGGCTGGCACGTAAGCCTATCAGTCAGGGCGGTTTGCTCAAATACGTCCACGGCGGCGAATACCATGCCTACAACCCGGACGTGGTGCGCACGCTGCAACAGGCGGTACAAAGCGGTGAGTACAGCGACTATCAGGAATATGCCAAGCTGGTCAATGAGCGTCCGGCGGCCACGCTGCGCGATCTGCTGGCGATCACGCCTGGCGATGAAGCCGTAAGCATTAGCGAAGTAGAACCCGCAACCGAACTGTTTAAACGCTTTGATACCGCGGCGATGTCCATCGGTGCATTAAGCCCCGAAGCACACGAAGCGCTGGCCGAAGCCATGAACAGCATCGGTGGCAACTCTAACTCCGGTGAAGGCGGCGAAGACCCGGCGCGCTACGGCACTAACAAGGTGTCGCGCATTAAGCAGGTTGCCTCCGGTCGCTTTGGCGTAACCCCGGCGTATCTGGTCAATGCAGATGTCATTCAGATTAAAGTCGCTCAGGGCGCGAAGCCTGGCGAAGGCGGTCAGTTACCGGGTGATAAAGTCACCCCGTACATCGCTAAACTGCGCTATTCGGTACCGGGCGTGACGTTGATCTCCCCGCCGCCGCACCACGATATTTACTCTATCGAAGACTTAGCACAGCTGATTTTCGACCTCAAACAGGTCAACCCGAAAGCGATGATCTCCGTGAAGCTGGTTTCCGAACCGGGTGTCGGCACTATCGCCACAGGCGTGGCAAAAGCCTATGCGGATCTGATCACCATTGCTGGCTACGATGGCGGTACCGGCGCAAGCCCGCTCTCCTCGGTGAAATATGCGGGCTGCCCGTGGGAACTCGGTCTGGTGGAAACCCAGCAGGCGCTGGTCGCTAACGGTCTGCGTCACAAGATTCGTCTGCAGGTTGATGGCGGTCTGAAAACCGGTGTCGATATCATTAAAGCGGCGATTCTGGGTGCGGAAAGCTTCGGCTTCGGTACCGGCCCGATGGTGGCGCTGGGCTGTAAATACCTGCGTATTTGCCACCTGAACAACTGCGCAACCGGCGTGGCGACTCAGGACGACAAACTGCGTAAGAACCACTATCACGGCCTGCCGTTCAAAGTAACTAACTACTTTGAATTTATCGCCCGCGAAACCCGCGAGCTGATGGCACAACTGGGCGTGAAGCGTCTGGTGGATCTGATTGGTCGTACCGACCTGCTCAAAGAGCTGGAAGGGTTTACCGCTAAGCAGCAGAAACTGGAGCTGTCTCGTCTGCTGGAAACCGCCGAACCGCATCCGGGTAAAGCGCTGCATTGCACCGAGAACAACCCGCCGTTTGATAACGGCGTGCTGAACGCCCAGTTGTTACAGCAGGCGAAACCGTATGTCGACGAGCGCCAGAGCAAAACCTTCTGGTTCGATATCCGCAACACCGACCGTTCTGTTGGCGCGTCGCTGTCGGGCTATATCGCGCAAACGCATGGCGATCAGGGACTGGCATCTGATCCGATCAAAGCGCACTTCAGCGGTACCGCAGGCCAGAGCTTCGGCGTGTGGAACGCGGGCGGCGTGGAGTTGTATCTGACCGGTGATGCCAACGACTATGTCGGTAAAGGTATGGCGGGCGGTCTGCTGGCAGTGCGTCCTCCGGTTGGCTCTGCTTTCCGTAGCCATGAGGCGAGCATCATTGGTAACACCTGTCTGTATGGCGCCACCGGTGGCCGCCTGTTTGCCGCGGGTCGTGCGGGTGAGCGCTTTGCAGTACGTAACTCCGGCGCAATCACCGTGGTTGAAGGTATTGGCGACAACGGCTGCGAATATATGACCGGCGGCATCGTCTGTATTCTCGGAAAAACGGGCGTCAACTTCGGAGCGGGTATGACGGGCGGATTTGCCTACGTGCTCGACGAAGACGGTGAGTTCCGCAAACGCGTGAACCCGGAACTGGTAGAAGTGCTGAGCGTGGACTCGCTGGCTATCCACGAGGAACACCTGCGCGGTTTGATTACCGAGCACGTACAGCATACCGGCTCTTCACACGGCGAAGAAATCCTGGCTAACTGGCCAGCATTCTCGGCGAAATTCGCGCTGGTAAAACCAAAATCCAGTGATGTGAAAGCACTGTTGGGTCACCGTAGTCGTAGCGCAGCAGAGCTGCGTGTGCAGGCGCAGTAAGGGGTAGCAGCAATGAGTCAGAACGTATACCAATTTATCGACCTGCAGCGCGTTGATCCGCCTAAGAAGCCGCTGAAGATCCGTAAGATCGAGTTTATCGAGATCTACGAGCCGTTTTCCGAAGGCCAGGCCAAAGCACAGGCAGACCGTTGCCTGTCCTGCGGTAACCCGTACTGCGAGTGGAAGTGCCCGGTGCATAACTACATCCCGAACTGGCTGAAACTGGCGAACGAGGGGCGTATTTTTGAAGCAGCAGAACTGTCGCACCAGACCAACACTCTGCCGGAAGTCTGTGGCCGCGTGTGCCCGCAGGATCGTCTGTGTGAAGGATCCTGTACGCTGAACGATGAGTTCGGCGCGGTAACTATCGGCAACATCGAGCGCTATATCAACGATAAAGCATTCGAAATGGGCTGGCGCCCGGATATGACCGGCGTGCGTCAAACCGACAAGCGCGTGGCGATCATCGGTGCCGGTCCGGCAGGCCTGGCCTGTGCTGATGTGCTGACCCGCAACGGCGTGAAGGCGGTGGTATTTGACCGCCACCCGGAAATCGGCGGTCTGCTGACCTTCGGTATTCCAGCCTTCAAACTGGAAAAAGAGGTGATGACCCGCCGTCGTGAAATCTTCACCGGTATGGGCATTGAGTTCAAATTGAACGTGGAAGTGGGCCGCGATGTACAGCTTGACTCCCTGCTGAAAGATTATGACGCCGTGTTCCTTGGCGTAGGTACCTATCAGTCTATGCGCGGTGGGCTGGAGAACGAAGACGCTTCCGGCGTATTTGATGCCCTGCCGTTCCTGATCGCCAATACCAAACAGTTGATGGGGTTTGGCGAAAGCAGCGACGAGCCGTACATCAGTATGGAAGGCAAACGCGTCGTCGTTCTCGGCGGCGGCGATACCGCGATGGACTGCGTGCGGACCTCGGTTCGCCAGAACGCAGCGCACGTTATCTGCGCTTATCGTCGTGACGAAGAAAACATGCCGGGTTCCAAACGCGAAGTGAAAAATGCGCGTGAAGAAGGCGTCGAATTCCAGTTCAACGTCCAGCCTTTAGGCGTGGAAGTGAACGCCAACGGTAAGGTATGCGGTGTGAAAATGGCGCGTACCGAAATGGGCGAACCGGATGCTAAAGGGCGTCGCCGCGCGGAGATCGTCGCCGGTTCCGAACACGTTGTTCCGGCAGATGCGGTGGTACTGGCGTTTGGCTTCCGTCCGCACAGTATGGAGTGGCTGGCAAAACACAGCGTCGAACTGGATTCTCAGGGCCGCATTATTGCTCCAGAGCGCAGCGACAACGCCTTCCAGACCAGCAACCCGAAAATCTTCGCCGGTGGTGACATCGTGCGCGGTTCGGATCTGGTAGTCACCGCGATTGCCGAAGGTCGTAAAGCGGCGGACGGCATCCTGAACTACCTGGAAGTGTAATACAGCCTCTTAAGGCATCTCATCTGCCCTGGTGGGTGAGATGCCAAATTCCTGCCGCAATACCGCCAAACCTGCCGATTAAGCCAGTCTGACAACACCTTTAGTAAACAGGGCAAATAACCTTAACACCCCAAACACATCAACATCATGAATAATAACCATGTAAAAATCAAACGAAAACGTTTGCTTTACGTTGAGAACTGTATATTATGCGGCGGATTTTTTGGGCAAAATTCATGGAGGCGTTGTGTCGCAAGACAACAATTATAGCCAGGGCCCCGTCCCTCTGGCGGCGCGAAAAGGCGTAGTTCCACTAACGTTTGTCATGTTGGGACTCACATTCTTTTCCGCCAGTATGTGGACCGGTGGCACACTGGGTACCGGTCTTTCTTATAATGATTTCTTCCTGGCTGTTCTCTTCGGTAATCTTCTCCTCGGTATTTACACTGCATTTCTCGGTTTTATCGGCGCAAAAACAGGGCTCTCAACCCACCTTCTGGCGCGTTACTCATTTGGTGTGAAAGGTTCATGGCTTCCCTCCCTGCTATTAGGCGGTACACAGGTAGGCTGGTTTGGCGTCGGTGTGGCCATGTTTGCTATCCCGGTGGGTAAAGCGACAGGGATTGACGTTAATATCCTGATTGCGGTTTCCGGGCTGTTGATGACCCTGACCATCTTTTTTGGCATCTCGGCACTGACCGTTTTGTCTATCATCGCCGTACCTGCCATCGTCATTCTTGGCAGCTACTCTGTCTGGCTGGCGGTAAGCGATGTCGGCGGTTTGGAGCATTTAAAAGCGATAGTGCCGCAAACGCCGCTGGATTTCTCCACCGCACTGGCGCTGGTAGTCGGCTCGTTTGTCAGCGCAGGAACGTTAACCGCTGACTTCGTCCGTTTTGGCCGCAACGCCAAAGGCGCGGTGCTGATCGCCATGGTGGCGTTTTTCCTTGGTAACTCCTTGATGTTCATCTTCGGCGCTGCGGGCGCGGCTGCGGTTGGACAGGCGGATATCTCTGACGTGATGATTGCCCAGGGACTGCTGCTGCCCGCGATCATCGTTCTCGGCCTGAATATCTGGACCACCAACGATAATGCGTTGTACGCATCGGGCCTGGGATTTGCCAATATTACCGGCCTTTCCAGCCGTACGCTGTCGGTGGCTAACGGTATTATCGGCACACTGTGCGCGCTGTGGCTTTACAATAACTTTGTCGGCTGGCTGACATTTCTGTCGGCAGCGATTCCCCCGATTGGCGGGGTGATCATCGCCGACTATCTGCTGAACCATCGCCGATACGCCGACTTCAGCAAAGCGCAATTTATTTCCGTAAACTGGATAGCTATCCTGTCCGTTGCACTGGGCATTGCCGCAGGTCACTATATTCCCGGTATTGTGCCCGTCAACGCCGTACTCGGCGGCGTATTCAGCTATATCCTGCTGAATCCACTTTTCAATCGCAGCCTTGCTAAATCCCCGGAGGTCAGCCATGCAGAATAATAACATCACCATTCATCAGGCGCGTTTACAGGGACGTGAAGGGTTATGGCAAATCACGATTGAAAACGGGCGCTTTAGCCGTATTGAGCCTCAAGACGCAGCGACGATACCACAGGGTGAAGTGCTTGATGCTGAAGGCGGTCTGGCTATCCCACCGTTCGTTGAGCCACATATCCATCTGGACACTACGCAAACCGCGGGCGAGCCGAGCTGGAATCAGTCTGGTACGCTGTTTGAGGGCATTGAGCGCTGGGCTGAACGTAAGGCAATGCTCACTCACGAAGACGTCAAAGCGCGCGCCATGCAGACCCTGAAGTGGCAGATGGCCAACGGCATCCAGTATGTCCGTACTCACGTTGACGTTTCCGACCCTACGTTGACGGCGCTAAAAGCCATGCTGGAGGTGAAGCAAGAAGTCGCTCCGTGGGTAGAGCTACAGATTGTCGCGTTCCCGCAAGAAGGCATTCTTTCTTATCCCAACGGTGAAGCGCTCCTGGAGGAAGCCGTGCGTCTGGGCGCCGACGTCATTGGCGCGATCCCGCACTTTGAATTCACGCGTGAATATGGCGTGGAGTCGCTGCATAAGATTTTCGCTCTGGCGCAAAAATACGACAGACTTATCGACGTGCACTGTGACGAAATCGATGATGAGCAATCCCGCTTTGTTGAAACCGTTGCGGCCCTGGCGCATCGCTACAATATGGGCGAACGCGTGACCGCCAGCCATACCACGGCAATGCATTCCTATAACGGCGCGTATGCTTCCCGTCTTTTCCGTCTGTTGAAAATGTCCGGTATTAACTTTGTCGCAAATCCACTGGTGAATATTCACCTGCAAGGGCGCTTCGACACGTACCCTAAGCGTCGTGGTGTTACGCGCGTCAAAGAGATGCTGGAGGCGGAGATCAACGTCTGCTTCGGTCATGATGACGTCTTCGATCCGTGGTACCCGCTGGGCACTGCGAATATGCTGCAGGTGCTGCATATGGGATTACACGTGTGCCAGTTGATGGGATACGGACAAATTAACGATGGGTTGAACCTGGTCACCACCCACAGCGCGAAAACCCTGCACCTGCAGGACTACGGTCTGAACGTGGGGAATTCTGCGAATCTGGTGATTTTGCCTGCAGAAAATGGGTTTGACGCGGTTCGTCGCCAGACGCCTGCCCGTTATTCCATTCGTCATGGTCGAGTCATTGCCGAGACGGTCCCAAGCCAAACCACACTGCATCTGACGCAGCCAGAAACGGTGACGTTTAAGCGCTAGGTCGTTACATTCCATGTCGGATGGCGTAAGCCTTGCCATCCGACACAGTCTCTCATTCTCAAGCTTGTAATAAACTGGCGCGGACTTTGATCACCACCTTTTTGATGTCCATCGGGGCCTGCACCACACAACCCGGTTTATGCGGCTCGCCCGGCATAAAAATCACAAATTTTCCCGGCTTCAGTACCATAGCCTGCTCATCGGCAATCTGACTGCACAGCTGATAATCATCCTCAACGTGCATCTCTTCGCAGTGACGAGCAGAATCGGTCATCCCAAACAGAATACGTTCTTCGCCGGACAACAGCATCTGAATATCAATGTACTGCTGATGCAGCTCCGCTTTCTTTTGCTCTGGGCTCTGCGTTGTAAATTGCATGACATTCATAAAAATATTCTCGCCCTGCAACGTGTAGCGCCCAGGCGTCTTCTCCTGCGGATTCGCCGCAATGGCAAGCGTTAACGCCTGCTGCAAGACCGGATGTAATCCGGCAGAAGGCAGTGAATTCAACGCATCTGATATCATCATCATTCTCCCTGGGCCAACAGCGCGGCCCCCAGTAATCCAGCGTCATGACGGTAATGCGCCGCCAGCAATTCCACGTGATAGGCCAAAGGCTCTTGTGCCAGATAATGTTCCACCAGCGCCAGATACCCTTCAGCCAGCCCAACGCTGCCGCCAATCACCACAATCTGGCAATCGGTCGTGGCCTTCACATCGGCAACAAGCCTTGCCAATGTTCGCGCTGAGCGATGGATCAACCGACTTGCCTGCTCATCCCCCTGCCCGGCACAGCTAAAAATAGTTTTGGCGTCGCATCCGGCAAGCGCGCCTTCGGCTGCCGCCGCTATTCCACGACCGGATGCGATCGCCTCAACGCAGCCCACACGCCCGCAGCCGCACATGGGCCCATGCGGGTCAGCCAGCGTATGTCCCAAATGCCCAGCAAGACCGCCGATTCCGGTCAGCAGTTTCCCACCGCTGACGACTCCCCCGCCCACGCCTGTGGAGACGGTAATAAACACCAGATCGCGGTACTCACCACCAAGCGCATGGTACTCAGCCCACGCCGCTGCCTGTGCGTCATTGACGGCCAGCGTCGGCAGGTCGGTGATTTGTTCCAGCGTTTGTGTCAGCGGAAAATGCATCAACCCGCCGAGGTTATGCGGATTCAGCGCCAGCAAAGCCCCCTCACGGATAATCCCCGTCGAGGCGATCGCCACCCGATTAGCACGCCCCTGTAGCGGTGCAACCAGTGTTTGTAACGCAGCGCGCAGCGCTTGCGGCGTTTTACTGGCAGGCGTCGGCAGTTCATGCCGCTCGCGGATTTGCAGATTGTTCTCTACCAGCGCGGCAGCCAATTTGGTGCCGCCAATATCAATCGCCAGTGTGGTCATGGCGCAGCCTCATGCATCGTGGTGGCGCTCTGTAGCTCGAAGAACGACATATTTCTTCCCTTACGGCTATTGCCCGGTTCAGCACCGGGCAATTGGATTAACTTTTGGATTTCACCATGGTGCTTTTGTCACCGCCGAACGGCACGGCACCGCTAAACGGTCGACCATCAATGGCATCATGCGTACGCAACGCTTCAGGACGCAGCCAGCGCTGTACACGGGACGGCATATCAAGACCAATCAGCAGGATCACTACAAATGTCAGGCCGAAAGAGAGCGATCCCAGCGCGGTACCCAGATCAAGACGTTGGGCAATCAGCGCGCCGATGATCGGTGCCAAAGCCCCGCCCAGTGCGCCCACGTTATAGGTGAAGCCCAATCCCGCCGCACGCTGATCGGTATCGAAATAGCCGCCAATCAGTTTTGGTAAGATCCCGGAGATCCCCTGGCCGAGCATTTGTTGGAAAAACAGCAGCAAACCCAGTACCCAAACGTTTGAACCGCCTATCGCAAATACCGGAATAATCAGCAACTGCGAGGCCAGCAGACTGCAGACATAGGCTTTACGCGTGCCCAGCCAGTCACCAAGAAAACCGCCGACGCAACAACCAACCGCCGCACCAAAGCCGCTAAAGAAGAGCACTCTGGCCACCGTGGAAGGATCGTACAGCAGTTCCGTTTTCAGATAGGTTGGCAACAGCGCCTGAATCGGCCACGAGTACAGGAAGGCAAATAGCACGACCACCATCAGCATCACGCCCGTCGGCCAGCGTTTCCCGCTGCTTTGCACCATAAAGCTAATGAAGATAAAGGCGCATATCAGTCCCAGGACCGCCACGATAGCCGCATTTTGCAGGTTGCCAGCAAAGCAGAACCACAGCGCGGTTGCAGCGGCGAGCGTCATCAGAATATTAATTACCCGATGCTCGCCCCGGTAGAGAATGTCCACCATCGTGCGTACCGGCGCTTTGCCTTCGTGTTTCTCTTTCCAGTCTTCCGCTTCCGGAATATTTTTACGCAGCCAGAGGGCGAAGATAATTGGCAGGATGCCGATGAAAAACAGCGCACGCCATCCCCAGACCGGGACCACCAGGCTGTAAACCTGGGCGGCGATCACGGCACCAACGGAAAAGCCGGAAATCAGGAAACCACTGGCTTTGTTTCGCAGGTGTTTAGGCCAACTTTCAATAACATAGGTTGCGCTGGAGCCATACTCACCGGCCATTCCCATACCGATAACCAGGCGGGCGATAAACATGGTGGTGTAGCCCGGCGCGAAACCGCAGGCCAGCGTTCCCACAGAGAACAGAATGATGCTGGTGACCATTGCCAGGCGGCGTCCGTAGCGGTCGCCCATTGCCCCCAGCATTAACCCGCCAAACCAACGGGAGATAAAGGCGGCCGAGATCAGGCTGGCGGCCTGCACCGTCGTCAGTCCGAATTCGCCCTGCACTTCTGTCAGCACCAGGGCGATTAACACAAAATCGAAACCATCAAGCAAATATCCCAGCCAGGCGGCGGAAAATGCCCGCCATTGTGCCCGATTGAGATGGCGATACCACGGGATGCTCTGGGTAGAAGTACTCATTTTACTCTCCCGACGATTTTTGTTGTTGTGCTGGGTGGTGGCTTTGCCTTACCCGGCCTACGGTCGAAAAATCCAGGCCGGGCAAGCGAAGCGCCCCCGGCGACCCGCGATTACGCCTTTTCCGCCAGCAGTTGGTTTGCCAGCGCTTTCAGTTCCGGCAGATAGCGTTCATCTACCGGAGCAAAGGGTTTACGGCACAGTGGAACAGAAACCACATCCATATAGTGCAGCACTGTTTTCAGGCCGCGGAACACGCCAACCTTAATAAGCAGATCGATAACTTTATTGCACTCGGTTTGCAGCTTTTGCGCCGTGCGGATGTCACCTTCTTTGAGCGCTTTCACAATTCCCTGATAACGCCATCCCATGATGTTGTAAGTGCTACCGATGCCGCCATCTGCGCCCGCGAGCAGACCAGAAGCGAAGATCTCGTCATAACCGTTGTACAGCACCAGATCCGGATGGGCGCGGCGGATCTGCTCCATCTGATAGAGATCGCCCGAAGTTTGCTTTAGTGCGCCAACACCTGGCAGCGTCACCAGCGTGTTGATCTGATCCAGCGTCAGTTTTACGCCGCTCAGCGCCGGAATGTTATAGACCACCATCGGTAAACCATCAGCGGAATCAATAATTGCGCGGTAGTGATCGCAATGTTCTTCAAAGCTGAACGGATAGTAAAACGGCGTGACGGCCGAAACCGCATCAAAGCCGTAACGATGTGCGGCGCTCGCCAGCTGTTCGCTCTCTTCGGTGCTCACCGTGCCAACGTGGGCAATCAACGTCACCTTGCCCTTTGCCTCTTCGGCAACAATTTCCAGTACCTGCTCTCTTTCAACGCGGTTTTGGACAAAGGCCTCACCCGTTGAGCCACCGACATAGAGCCCGTCTACACCCTGACCAATGTTGAAACGCACCAGGCGGCGCAAACTCTCGATGTCCAGTCTCTGTTGGTTATCGAATGGGGTTAACAACGCTGGCATTACGCCTTTTAAATCTCTTGCCATAACGACCTCTGACGATGATTAGTGTTATCTGACTGCATACCTTTATACCTGTTATACCAGATCAAATAAGCAGCAATACAATAGAGAACGCTTATAGTGCGATCTACTTCACTAAACACGTCACCCTTCGAGTCGCCTCTGCGTTAGCTGCGTTCGCTCACCCCTGTCACATAGTTATCTATGCTCCAGGGAACTCGCTCTCCTGCCGCCTTGATGCAACTTGAATGATTTTGTGTTTAAACGATCGTCAGGATCGCGATCACTTACGCAATTTTTTACTTTTGCTGAAGGCGTGCCAGGTCGCGGAAACGCTGTTGAGGTGTTCTTGCAGTGCGCGGTCAGCTTCCTCAGGATCGCGCTGACGAATAGCTTCTACAATCGCGATATGCTGCAGATAACTCACGTTGTTGTGCTCATACAACTCTTGATCGGCAACGGTCGGACGGGCGGCAATCAGCCAGTCTAACAGCGCAACATGGATAGCCATAAAGATAGGATTACCCGGGATCTCAGCCAGTACACGGTGAAAATCAACGTCCGAGCGGATGAACAACGTATTGTCATCGAGCGACTGGCTGTTGATCTCCAGTGCTTTAGCCAGTCTGGCGATTTGCTCATCTGTCGCATGTTCGGCGGCGTATCGTACCAGGCTGGATTCAAAGAACAGTCGCAACTGCTCGAAGTGGGCAATGCCGCCGGGATGTGCGAGGAAATCTTTCGCCATACCAGACAGCTCGCTAATGATGGTATCAGCTGAAGGACGCGAAACGCGGGCGCGCTCGCCGTTGTTGATTTGTACCAGACCTTTGCGTTTTAACGCGGCCAGCGCTTCTCGTACAGAAGGACGGCCCACGTTAAAGAAGGCCATCAGCTCCCGCTCAGACGGCAACTGTTCGCCCTCGCCAAATTCCCGACGACGAATCATCTGCTCCAGTTCTTCTTCAACCATTTCAGACAGTTTTTTACGCGCCAACGGGCGATTGCGTAAGCTACGGCCAATGGTGGATGGAGAGTCTTCAGCTTGCGAATCAAATGCGTTCATAGGGTCCATTCAGCTAAGTCGTGGTGACAAACAACAGCGGGTTTATCCTAACACAGGATCGAAAGCAGGGTGAAATGATGGACGATCTGATCCGGCTGGCTTATTGATAATATACGTAACAGCAATATTATTTTAAGCGAGTATCTTCTGCCTCATTTTAATTGAATGGAGTTAAATAGCTTCATGAAAATTATGAACATGAACGTGATAATTTATCATAACCTTCTATTTTATAACGATAAATAATTACATCATTGAATTAAAAATAAGATATTCACTCCATAAAAAATGCCCAGAAAAATATAACATCCGTTTTGACAACAGCGTTATTACCGGATTTATCTTCTTCTCTGGCATGGAGTGAAACAATGTTCGGCATCATTATCTCTGTCATCGTTTTATTAACGATGGGTTACCTGATCCTCAAAAACTACAAACCGCAGGTCGTGCTGGCCGCCGCCGGGATCTTCCTGATGATCTGCGGCGTCTGGCTGGGCTACGGCGCGTTGGTCGCTGACGACAAAAGCAGTGGCTATCTACTGGTCGATATTTACAACGAAATTTTGCGTATGCTCTCCAACCGTGCGGCCGGACTGGGGTTATCAATCATGGCGGTGGGCGGTTATGCCCGTTATATGGACAGAATGGGGGCCAGCAGAGCGATGGTTAGCCTGTTAAGTCGCCCGCTCAAGCTAATCCGTTCCCCCTATGTAGTTCTTGCCGCCACCTATGTGATTGGTCAGATCATGGCGCAGTTCATTACCAGCGCATCCGGGTTAGGTATGTTGCTGATGGTGACGCTGTTCCCAACACTGGTTAGTCTTGGCGTGAGCCGTTTATCCGCTGTTGCGGTCATTGCCACTTCGATGTCGATTGAATGGGGCATTCTGGAAACCAACTCTATTTTTGCCGCGCAGGTCGCGGGCATGAAAATCGCCACCTATTTCTTTCAATACCAGTTGCCCGTCGCGTCGTGTGTCATTGTCGCCGTCGCCATTGCGCATTTTTTCGTTCAGCGTCAATTTGATAAAAAAGCCGCACCGGAAAGTAACGGATTTGCGGAACAAAAGACGCTGGAAAACGTACCTCCGCTCTATTACGCCATTCTACCTGTCATGCCGCTGATCCTGATGCTGGGCTCGCTTGCCCTTGCACAAATGGGACTAATGAAAGCAGAGTTGAATCTGGTGGTGGTGATGTTGATGAGCATGACGCTGACTATGTTTGTTGAATTCCTGCATAAACATAATCTGCGCGAAACGATGGATGATGTGCAGGCTTTTTTTGACGGCATGGGGACGCAGTTTGCCAACGTTGTCACGCTGGTGGTCGCCGGTGAAATCTTTGCGAAAGGGTTGACGACTATCGGGACTGTCGACGCCGTCATAAAAGGCGCAGAGCATTCCGGTCTTGGCGGCATCGGCGTGATGATCATCATGGCTGTAGTCATTGCCGCCTGTGCGATCGTCATGGGGTCAGGCAACGCGCCGTTTATGTCTTTTGCCAGCCTCATTCCGGATATTGCCGCCGGGCTGCATATTCCTGCCGTAGTAATGATTATGCCGATGCATTTTGCCACTACGCTGGCCCGGGCGGTGTCACCCATTACCGCGGTCATTGTCGTGACATCGGGTATTGCCGGCGTATCGCCCTTTGAAGTGGTAAAACGTACAGCAATCCCGATGGCAGTAGGATTTGTGGTGAATATGGTAGCCACCATCGCGCTGTTTTATTGATGCCAAAGCCAGAAAACAGAACAGGCCCCAAAGGGCCTGTTTTTTATTTCACTATTTATTTCACTACGCGCAGCGCTGGACGCCCACCGCGAGGCGGTGGCGGAGTATCATCCGGATCGTTGTCGTCGCCATTATCAGGCTTATCGCCATCAATGACCGACATGACCGTTTCACTCTCAAAACCAGACGCGTCGTTGTCGTCATCATTTAAGCTGGCAACATCTTCGTCGTAGGCGGCTTCCGGTTCGAACATCGTACCGGCGCCATTTTCACGTGCATAAATTGCCAGAACGGCAGCCAACGGCACAGACACCTGACGCGGCACACCACCGAAGCGCGCGTTAAAGCGCACTTCATCGTTAGCCAGTTCCAGGTTGCCCACCGCACGCGGTGCAATATTCAGAACAATTTGCCCGTCACGCGCATATTCCATTGGAACCTGCACGTCCTGGAGCGTCACATCCACCACCAGATGCGGCGTGAGCTGGTTGTCCAGCAACCACTCATAGAACGCGCGCAGCAGATACGGACGGCGTGGTGTTAGCTGTGGCAAATCCATACAGGTTAACCCCGGCCCAGACGCATTTCACGTTCAGGCTCAGTCAGAGAAGCCAGGAAAGAGTCACGTTCGAAGACGCGAGTCATGTACCCTTTCAGTTCTTTCGAACCTGCGCCGTTGAATTCAATGCCCAGCTGCGGTAAACGCCACAGCAGCGGCGCCAGGTAGCAGTCTACCAGGCTGAACTCATCGCTCAGGAAGTAAGGTTTCTGGCCAAATACTGGCGCAATTGCCAGCAGTTCTTCGCGCAGACGCTTACGCGCGACTTCGGCTTCAGATGCAGAACCGTTCACGATGACATTCATCAGCGTGTACCAGTCTTTTTCAATACGCTGCATGTACAGGCGGCTTTCACCACGCGCAACCGGGTAAACCGGCATCAGCGGCGGATGCGGGAAGCGCTCATCCAGGTATTCCATAATGATGCGAGATTCCCACAGGGTCAGCTCACGATCCACCAGTGTCGGTACGCTCTGATTCGGGTTGAGGTCGATCAGATCCTGAGGTGGATTGTCCTTCTCCACATGC
Organism: Citrobacter sp. C13; assembly: GCF_014596815.2. Taxonomy (NCBI): domain Bacteria; kingdom Pseudomonadati; phylum Pseudomonadota; class Gammaproteobacteria; order Enterobacterales; family Enterobacteriaceae; genus Citrobacter; species Citrobacter sp. C13. The sequence continues at coordinate 486,215 of NZ_CP115024.1, read as the reverse complement.
TCAATCTCGAAACTAACACCTTTCTCAGCCAGCACAATGCGGACCTGATGGCTATAGATGTCAGTAGGACCAGAAAACAGCGTCATTACCGAACGTTTGTTGGCAGCGACAGCCATGAAAACCTCCAGGTATATTCAGAATTTTTACTGCTACCAGCCACTCAGTGGCCAGCCAGAAGTGATGTCACCCAGGCTCGGGAAAGTCATTGCTGTTCAAAATACAAACAAAAAATGAACGATACCGGACATTTGGGCAGAAAATTGGATGATAGTTTACCAGATTTTGTGACCTTTGTGGTGAGTCGATTCTTGAAATGGGGAAAAAGAGGTGGCAATCAGCGGATTAGCGTGGATCTGAGGCGAGAAATAACGATAAAAAAACCCGCCGAAGCGGGTTTTTTCGCAAATTGTCGTCTGCCGAAGCAGAGTACAATTAACGTTTGGAGAACTGAGGACGACGACGTGCTTTACGCAGACCGACTTTCTTACGTTCAACCTGACGAGCATCACGAGTAACGAAGCCAGCTTTACGCAGTTCGCCACGCAGGGATTCGTCGTACTCCATCAGAGCGCGGGTGATACCGTGACGGATCGCACCAGCCTGACCAGAGATACCACCACCTTTAACAGTGATGTACAGATCCAGTTTCTCAACCATGTCGACCAGTTCCAGCGGCTGACGAACTACCATGCGGGCAGTTTCACGACCGAAGTACTGTTCCAGAGAACGTTGGTTGATTACGATTTTACCACTGCCCGGTTTGATGAAAACGCGAGCTGCGGAACTTTTGCGGCGACCAGTGCCGTAGTATTGATTTTCAGCCATTGCCTATAATCCCGATTAGATGTCAAGAACTTGCGGTTGCTGTGCCGCGTGGTTGTGCTCGTTGCCAGCGTAAACTTTCAGTTTACGGAACATAGCACGACCCAGCGGGCCTTTTGGCAGCATGCCTTTAACCGCGATTTCAAGCACACGCTCAGGACGGCGAGCAATCATCTCTTCAAAGGTCGCTTGTTTGATACCACCGATGTGGCCGGTGTGGTGATAGTACACTTTGTCAGTACGCTTGTTGCCGGTTACAGCAACTTTGTCAGCGTTCAGAACGATGATGTAATCACCGGTATCTACGTGCGGAGTATATTCCGCTTTGTGCTTACCGCGCAGGCGCAGAGCCAGTTCGGAAGCCAGACGGCCCAGAGTTTTACCGGTCGCGTCAACAACATACCAGTCGCGTTTTACGGTTTCTGGTTTAGCTGTAAAAGTTTTCATTAAAAGCTTACCCAAATAAATAAGTTACACGTTGGTGAACACCCAAACGTTTTGTCAGTTGAGGTTCACACGACATTGTCCAGCAAACCTACCCCTTCGAATAGCCTATGCCGGCGCATAGAAAGTTTTGGGAAAAAAACTCTCTCGTAACGTGGGGTCGCAAGATTATAGAGAAGTCAGGGTCAAAGATCGACCCCTTTATGTGATTTGCGGCAGGTTTAACCGGCTAAATGTTCCCGTTTCAGATACTCTTCGCTTTGCATCTCCTGCAAACGCGACAAACAACGCTGAAATTCAAACTTCAGACGCTCGCCCTGATAAATTTCATAGAGGGGTGATGCCGCACTGACCACCAGCTTGACGTGGCGTTCATAGAACTCATCCACCAATGCGATAAAGCGTCGCGCTTCACTCTCCATCAGCGGGGTCATGACCGGCACATCAGACAACAGCACCGTGTGAAACAGACGCGACAACGCAATGTAGTCATGCTGACTCCGGGCATCGACACAGAGCGTGGTAAACGACACCGCCAGCGTCTGATTTTCTACAGCCAGGGTTTGCATAGGACGATGGTTAATCTCCAGCGTTGGCGCATGTTCACCTTTGGTTCCCGCTAATGCCAGCCAGAGCTTATCCATCTGCTGGCGGGTTTCCTCATTCAATGGCGACAACCACAAATGCGCCTGCGTTAAGGTACGCAGACGATAATCGACGCCGGCATCGACATTCATGATGTCACAATGCTGTTTGATGGCATCAATGGCAGGAAGAAAACGCGTGCGTTGCAAACCGTTGCGATATAGCTCATCTGGCGGAATATTGGAGGTCGCCACCAGCGTAATGCCACGGGCAAACAGCGCCTTCATCAGGCCGCCAAGCAGCATGGCGTCGGTGATATCAGAAACAAAAAATTCGTCGAAGCACAGCACGTCCGTTTCGGCCTTAAAGCGGTCGGCGATGATTTCCAGCGGATCGCTCTGCCCTTGTAAGGCAGTAAGCTCTTCATGCACGCGCAGCATAAAACGGTGAAAGTGCAAACGCTGTTTACGTTCGCCCGGCAGGCTATGGTAAAACAGATCCATCAGCCAGGTTTTTCCACGCCCAACTCCGCCCCACATATACAAGCCACGCACCGATGCGTTGATCGGCGACTCACGCTTGCCCAGCAATTTACCAAAACGCGCCATCAGTCCGCTCTCCTGCGGTGCAGGACGTGCTGGTGTCGTAAGCGCCTGGAAAATTGTTTCCAGTCGATTCACGGCTTCGAGTTGTACGTTGTCGGGCTGATGACTGCCGTCGCTGAGGGCTTGCTGGTAACGCGATGTCGGGGAAAGGCTTTGCATGATGTTATTGTTATTCCTTGAGAATCGATGTGCCGTCGCTCACGGTTGACGAAAAAAAGGCCGTTCTACATTACGTGATATAAACACGGGATTCCACTTCTACGGGATTAGCGGTTATAGTGGCATAATCAGGCGCAGGCATGGAGCCTAAAGCCAACACCCTACGGAAACACAAGACAACGGGAGATGTTCATGACCTGGGAATATGCGCTAATTGGGTTAGTCGTCGGTATCATTATTGGTGCTGTAGCCATGCGTTTTGGTAATCGTAAATTACGCCAACAGCAGGCATTGCAGTACGAACTGGAAAAAAATAAAGCTGAGCTGGAAGAGTACCGCGAAGAGCTGGTGAGCCACTTTGCCCGCAGCGCTGAATTGCTGGATAACATGGCGGACGATTATCGTCAGATTTACCAACACATGGCGAAAAGCTCCAGCAACCTGCTGCCGGGTATGTCGCCGGAAAACAACCCGTTCCGTAACCGTCTGGCAGAGTCTGAAGCAGGCAACGATCAGGCGCCGGTTCAGATGCCACGTGACTATTCTGAAGGGGCATCCGGCCTGCTGCGTAGCGGCGCAAAGCGCGACTAACCGCACATCGTTAAGAAATTTATTGGGCGCAGCAATTGCGCCCTCCGCTTCTCTTCCTGTCCCAGCTATTATTTAGTCGTTAGCCGCATTGTGACCTAACCGAAAATTCAATAACATCAACCTGTTTTGAATCATCTTCCGTTTACTCAAGGTACGAGAGCAGGATCCATGAAAAAACAAACCCAGCTGTTGAGTGCATTAGCGTTAAGTGTCGGGTTAACTCTCTCGGCGCCATTCCCGGCCATTGCGTCGATTCCCGGCCAGGTTCCCGGTCAGGCAGCGCTTCCCAGCCTCGCTCCGATGCTGGAGAAAGTGTTACCAGCAGTGGTGAGCGTAAGGGTCGAAGGCACCGCCACTCAGGGGCAGAAAGTCCCGGAAGAGTTCAAAAAGTTTTTTGGTGATGAACTTCCCGATCAACCTTCACAACCTTTTGAAGGGCTGGGTTCAGGGGTCATTATTGATGCCGCCAAAGGCTACGTCCTGACCAATAACCACGTCATTAACCAGGCGCAAAAAATCAGCGTTCAGCTTAATGATGGCCGTGAGTTCGACGCTAAGCTTATCGGCAGCGACGATCAGAGCGATATCGCACTGCTACAAATTCAGCACCCCAGCAACCTGACACAAATTGCTATTGCCGACTCAGACAAACTCCGCGTAGGTGATTTCGCGGTGGCTGTGGGTAACCCGTTCGGTTTGGGTCAAACGGCCACCTCCGGCATTGTATCGGCTTTGGGTCGCAGTGGATTGAATCTGGAAGGTCTGGAAAACTTTATTCAGACTGACGCTTCTATCAACCGCGGTAACTCCGGCGGCGCATTGCTCAACCTGAACGGTGAGCTGATCGGTATTAACACCGCGATTTTGGCCCCCGGCGGCGGCAGCATAGGGATTGGTTTTGCAATCCCGAGCAACATGGCGCGCACGCTGGCACAGCAGCTGATGCAGTTTGGTGAAATCAAACGCGGTCTGTTGGGCATCAAAGGCACCGAGATGACCTCCGATATCGCCAAAGCGTTCAAACTGGACGTACAGCGTGGGGCGTTTGTCAGTGAGGTTCTGCCTAACTCCGGCTCCGCAAAAGCGGGGGTGAAATCCGGTGACGTCATTACCAGCCTCAACGGTAAACCGCTTAACAGCTTCGCCGAACTGCGTTCACGCATTGCGACAACCGAACCTGGGACCAAGGTCAAACTGGGCCTGCTGCGTAACGGTAAACCGCTGGAGGTTGAAGTCACCCTCGATACCAGCACATCTTCGTCCGCCAGCGCAGAGATGATTGCGCCTGCGTTGCAAGGGGCCACGCTCAGCGACGGTCAGTTAAAAGACGGCACCAAAGGCATCAGAATTGATAACGTAGAAAAAAGCAGCCCTGCCGCACAGGCCGGTCTGCATAAAGATGACGTTATCATTGGTGTTAACCGCGATCGCGTAAACTCAATCGCCGAAATGCGCAAAGTGCTGGAAGCGAAACCGTCGATCATTGCTCTGCAGGTGGTGCGCGGTAACGAGAGTATTTACCTGCTCCTGCGTTAACGCATGCAACCGGACATCAGCCCCTCGTGTGATGTCCGGTAAACTCGTGATATGCTGCAGCCGTTCCCTTTATTAATGACGCCGCCATCATGTTTGTGAAGCTTTTACGTTCGGTCGCGATTGGTTTAATCGTCGGCGCCATCCTGCTGGCCGCGATGCCCTCTCTGCGAAAAATTAATACGCTTACCGCACCGCAGTTCGACAGTGCAGATGAAACGCCCGCTAGCTATAACCCGGCGGTTCGCCGCGCAGCGCCTGCCGTCGTGAACGTTTATAACCGCAGTATGAACAGTACCGCGCACAACCAGCTTGAGATCCGCACGCTCGGCTCAGGCGTTATCATGGATCAGCGCGGCTATATCATTACCAATAAGCACGTCATTAACGATGCCGACCAAATCATCGTCGCATTGCAGGACGGCCGCGTATTTGAAGCGCTGCTTGTGGGGTCTGATACGTTAACCGACCTTGCGGTGCTGAAAATCAACACCACTGGCGGGCTGCCAACAATCCCAATTAATAACAAACGCGTGCCGCACATTGGTGACGTGGTACTCGCCATCGGTAACCCGTACAACCTTGGGCAAACCATCACTCAGGGGATCATCAGCGCCACCGGTCGAATTGGCCTGAACCCAACAGGACGGCAAAACTTCCTGCAAACAGATGCTTCCATCAACCACGGAAACTCCGGCGGTGCGCTGGTCAACTCACTGGGTGAATTGATGGGGATTAACACGCTGTCATTTGATAAGAGCAACGATGGCGAAACCCCGGAAGGGATCGGCTTTGCCATTCCGTTTCAGTTGGCGACTAAAATCATGGATAAGCTGATTCGTGACGGGCGCGTGATTCGTGGCTACATCGGCATCAGCGGTCGCGAAATTGCACCACTGCACGCTCAGGGCGGCGGGATGGATCAAATTCAGGGGATTGTGGTTAACGAAGTAGCCCCGGACGGTCCGGCTGCGCAGGCAGGCATTCAGGTTAACGATCTGATTATCTCGGTCAATAACAAACCGGCAGTGTCTGCACTGGAAACGATGGACCAGGTGGCAGAGATTCGACCAGGTTCAGTTATCTCCGTTGTCGTGATGCGTGATGACAAACAGTTGACGCTGCAGGTAACGATCCAGGAATACCCAGCCACCAATTAACGTCACGTCTGGCGGCCTACTGACCATAAAAAACTGCACCTTACTTCGTTGGGTGTCCAACTTTTTGGGTGCAGTTCATGTTGGCTCCGGTTTTTTTTAGGCGATATCGTAGAGAGTTAGTACGTAATGCCTGATGGCATTACGCTTATGAGGCCTACAAATACATGCAGGCCTTTCTTCGCGTTACTTAACGAACTCTTCGCCCAGAGTAATATCTTTTTTCAGCGTATCCAACATGCCTTCCAGCGAGCTTTGTTCAAACGCGCTCAGCTTGCCGATAGACTGACGCTCTTCTACGCCGTTTTTACCCAGCAGCAGCGGCTGAGAGAAGAAACGAGCATACTGGCCGTCGCCTTCAACGTAAGCACATTCAACCACACCTTTTTCGCCGCTCAATGCGCGAACCAGGGACAGGCCGAAACGTGCAGCAGCCTGACCCATAGACAGGGTTGCAGAACCGCCACCAGCTTTGGCTTCCACAACTTCAGTACCCGCATTCTGGATACGTTTAGTCAGGTCAGCGGCTTCTTGTTCGGTGAAGCTTACGCCAGGAATTTGTGACAGCAGTGGCAGGATGGTTACGCCAGAGTGGCCGCCAATAACCGGAACTTCAACGTCGCCAGGTTGTTTGCCTTTCAGTTCCGCAACAAAGGTGTTGGAGCGGATGATGTCCAGCGTGGTCACGCCAAACAGTTTGTTCTTATCGTATACGCCTGCTTTTTTCAGCACTTCTGCAGCGATAGCAACGGTAGTATTCACCGGGTTGGTGATGATACCGATACACGCTTTCGGGCAGGTTTTAGCAACTTGCTGGACCAGGTTCTTCACGATACCGGCGTTGACGTTGAACAGGTCGGAACGATCCATACCCGGTTTACGTGCGACGCCCGCAGAGATCAGTACCACATCAGCACCTTCCAGTGCAGGGGTAGCGTCTTCGCCGCTGAAGCCTTTGATTTTCACAGCAGTAGGGATATGGCTCAAATCAACGGCCACACCAGGTGTTACTGGAGCGATGTCGTACAGGGAGAGTTCTGAACCTGAAGGCAGTTGGGTTTTTAACAGTAATGCTAGCGCCTGACCGATACCACCAGCAGCGCCGAGGACTGCAACTTTCATCCTAAACTCCTTATTATATTGATAAGCAAAATGTCTATTGCTCCGCGGCGGCGACCTTAATTCACAAATCCAATGAATACAACAACCACGCGTCAAGAATGCGTAGTCACGCAAATTTGGCTTTTATGCATTTAACTTACGTAAAATAAAACCTAAGTTACGTAATTCAAAACCACCCACACAGTAGAGCAACTTTCCAACAGGTGCTGACAATATACCCTACCCACCTCTCAAAACAACATCAATTTGATAACATTTAATTTACTTTTAACCTTATTTGCGAGCCGTGACACAGGCATGTTTCTTGATAACGAAATTTGATAAAATTCCGCTCTTTCATAACATTATTTCAGCCTTGAAAAAGGCAGACTGTTTGCATAAAAATTCATCTGTATGCACAATAATGTTGTTTCTACCGCCATATTACGGGTGACTTATGCGAAGCTCGGCAAAACAAGAAGAATTAGTAAAGGCGTTTAAAGCGCTGCTTAAAGAAGAAAAGTTCAGCTCTCAAGGCGAAATCGTCCTCGCGTTGCAGGATCAGGGCTTTGATAATATCAATCAGTCCAAGGTTTCACGCATGCTGACCAAATTTGGCGCCGTGCGTACCCGCAATGCGAAAATGGAAATGGTGTACTGCCTTCCGGCTGAGCTGGGCGTACCCACGACCTCCAGTCCGCTGAAAAATCTGGTGCTGGATATCGACTATAACGATGCGGTTGTGGTTATTCATACCAGCCCCGGCGCTGCTCAGTTGATTGCACGTCTGCTGGACTCATTGGGGAAAGCGGAAGGTATCCTGGGTACGATTGCCGGTGACGATACCATCTTCACCACCCCAGCTAAGGGTTTTACGGTAAAAGATCTGTACGAAGCCATTCTGGAACTGTTCGAACAAGAACTGTAATACCGCCTCCCCGCCGCCTCGCGGCGGGGGAAAACACTCTCTTTTCATCCCCCTCCTTCTCTTTTCCACTGCTATTGATTTAACAAATGGTGCGTTTAACCATCAAAATACATTCACATGGTGAATACGCAGCCTTAAAAACGCACATTTTGCAAAATCAAGTATCTGCATGATTTAATTAAATTTAATTTATACAAGTTGTTTAAAATGCTCTTTTTAATTCCATTGAGTTATAAGAAATCATTTTCTTAATACTCAAAACCCAATGAAACAATTAGCGTGGTATTAATTTATCGGGTGATTAGTGTATACTTGATTTTGTGATGAGGGTCACGAAACATAGACCCCAATAAAAGAATTCGACGAGGTAAATATCATGAAAATCAAAACTACTATTGCAACCTTAAGCCTTCTTTCTGTTCTCTCCTTCGGTGCAAGCGCCGCGGTTACTCAGGTGAACTCACAAGAAGCACAGAATCTGCAATCCATCGGTAGCGTCTCCGTCTCTCAGATCGGTAGTTCACCAATGGACATGCGCCAGGCCATCGCCGCTAAAGCTGAAAAAGCAGGCGCCAGCAGCTATCGCGTCACCGAACTCCGTGAAGGTGCTCACTGGCACGCTACTGCAGAACTCTACAAATAAACCCTCGTCGTCTAAGTCCGACGACTTGCCCCCGCCTGCCGGGGGCTTTTTTATGTCTTACATTGAGTGACGAACGTTAAAACGCAACTGCCCTTCCAGCTCTTCTTCCGCTTCATCGAACAGTAAAATCAATGCGCCGTATCGCCTGCGTAGTTTGTCAGGCAAATGGACAAATTCAATTTCCAGCGGCAGCGGCAAGACTTCCCCGATCACCACCTCCCACATAGAATCCAAATCAACCACCTTTTCCCGCGCCAGACCGAACGTGCGCGTGAACTCGCGATAGAAATCGCCCTGATCTTCTATCTCGTCAAAATCAAATGTATAGATGTTCATCTATAGCCACCATCCCGACGCCAGCTACTCTACAGACCGCCAATATTCAGGGGTCTCTCGCATTTTCAGGTAAGTATAGCCATAAAAAAACCGACGCTTTTAGCGTCGGTTTTCAACTCTTAATTACTGACCAGCGCATGCTGGTATTTGTGCAGCATCCCGCTGAGTCGTTTTACTGGCTCGGTAACCTGCGGTGGTGCTTGCCAGATAATTAATTTTTCCTGGTAGATATCAAGCTCCTCCAGTAACTGGCTAAAGTAGCGTCGGCGCTTGTCGTCATTTCCTGCTGAAATTACGTGATCGGCAGTTCGACGAAGCTGGCGATGGAATGCGGATAGATCCTCGTTTACCGGTACCGGCGCATCACGCAGGCGCTGGTGCGCGATGATCATCGTCAGCGCCAGGCGAAACTTAGCCAGGTCGCCAGGAAACTTGTTCATCAGCAAAAAAAGCTGCTGATAAAGTGCCGGAAGATGATTTTCTTTACGACGGACTACGTTGGTGGTCATCGCTGAAACCGCCGCCGAGACAAACTGGTTGAGCAACACGCGGCCCGTTCTGTCACGAGAGTTATCACGCACCAGCAGAATGACGATAAACGCCAACACGCAGCCAACAATTTGCCCCAACGCACTGTCAAGGAACTGGCTAAAGTGAAAGGTCATCGGGTTATCCAGCACAATGATATTAATAGTGCTGGCCAGCGCCCCCATCGATCCCAGCCGTCGTTTCTGTACCTCAATCCCCAGAAAGAATCCCAGCACCGCCAGGCTCAGGCACAGTAGGAACATACTTTGTTGCGTATTGGGGATAATCACCAGGAAATAGAGCGCTCCGAGCGGTAACGCTGCCAACGTCCCATAGATAAAGTCTATCGCCACCATGCGAGGATTTGGCAAACGCATTGCCAGCGAGGTGACGACCGCAATCATCACCATTGCGCCGCTGCCGGAGGTCCATCCGGTCCACAACCAGAATAAGGTTCCCAGCACACAAGAAAGCGTGGTACGCCAGAAGTTAACCATCGCATGATGACGCTCGGCAGACTCCACTTTCACCACCGGCTCACCTTGCAGGATCTCTTCTTCCGTAGCGCTAATCTTGGTATTACTCACCACACCACGTTTGAGCAGCAGGTAGCGCGTCGCAGCCCCCGCCCAGCTGTATATGGTGACCGGCGTTTCGCGCTCGCCAGTCCAGGCAATCACCCGACGCATCCGCTTCAGCTGTTTATGGACATCCTGCGCCGTTTCAACCGACGTATCGAACAACTCGCGGAAAGTATCAGTAATCAGTTCCGGTCGGGTGTTCTGAATAAGATAGGTTTCACAGGACTGCGTGATGAGCGTGAGCGACAGCGTGTTCAATGCTTTAAGCCTGCGGTTAGCACGCCCCCAGCGTGAAGACTCCATATTCAGGTTACTGCGCATACCTTCCAGCGCTGCCGTACGACGGACTAAATCGCCCCAGGCTTTATCCACAACCTCGCTGTCGCCGTGCTTAATGCACAACTGCATCAGTTGATATTGCGCCACCAGCAGGCTGTCCAGCTCAACATCAATCTCTTGTTTTATCGAACGGGGAGAGAAAAGCAGATCGGCCACAATGGCACAGACAATCCCCATCACAATTTCACTGCAACGTTCGAGCGCAAATTGTGGTGTCAGCAGCGGTTCAGCCTGAATGGTAATGACGATGATCAGCGCTGTATAGCCCGAAAGCCCCCAGGCATAGGAGTTCTCGATCTTCACCAGTGACGAGATCCAGGTACAAAAACCGGCCCAGATACAGCACACCAGTATCATCAATAACGGAGCGCGGATCATACTGATGATAATGATCAGTCCGGCAATACAACCGATAAATGTCCCGACAATACGCAGCATGCCGCGATAGCGAATAGCCCCTGAATAGGGTTCCCCACCCGCAGCAAAGGCCGGGCCTGCCGCCACAATAGCTGCAGTCAGCACCGCCCAACGCGGAGTCTCAAGTTGGAAGTGAAAACCAACGAACAGCGCCAGTACAATCGCGCATGCCAGTTTTACCGCAAAGCGGATATGCTGGTTGGCAATGGAGAAAATACCCATCGCGATTAACCAAACTCACGCAGGCGGTGCGCCATTTTACGGAAGAAGGACTCCTGGCTGGCATCACGGTCCTGCTTACCGGTAATGACAACGGTAGCCGTCGTCCCGGCAGGCCACAGAGTTCCCTGCTGCTCATCAAGGCGGATTCGCACCGGTACACGCTGCGCCAGGCGCACCCATTCCAGATTTGAATCAATGGTCGCCATACCTTTTGCATCCTGCGTACTGCTGGCATTTGTTACCCCCGCCGCCACGCTATCAACGGTGCCTTTTAAGACATTATTACTGCCAAGCGGGGTGATCTCAGCGCGATATCCAGGGCGAACGCCTTCCAGTTTGGTTTCTTCCATATAGGCCAGCACATAGAAAGAATGCTGTTTGACCAGTGCCACCGCTGTGGAACCACGCGTAATAAATTCGCCGCTATAGACGTTCAGGTTAGTGACCCAACCGTCAGCTGGTGCGCGAATGACGGTACGTTCCAGATCTAATTTTGCCAGGTCGCGGGTCGCTTGCGCTTTCGCAAGCTGGTGTAATACGGTTTGCAGGACGTTGTTTGACTGGTCAATCTCTTCACGAGACATGGCCTGCACGCCCAGGCGGTTACGACGACCAGCTTCCTGGCGTTTTTCCTGGGCCAGAACCTGATAATAAGAAACATCAGCTTCGGCCTGCTCAAGGGCTTTCTTGTAGCGTGGCTGATCGATGGTGAACAGAATCTGATCCTTTTTCACCAGTTGGTTATCATGGACGTTAACGTTGGAAATAAGACCCGCAACATCCGGCGCAATAGCGACAACTTCCGCGCTGAAACGCGCATCACGTGTCCATGGCGACTCGGTGTAATACACCCATGCGCGAAAAATAGCGATGAAGGCCAGAATGACCAGTACGAGAGTCGTGGCCGTACGGGAGAGTTTTTTTGTTAGTGTTTTCACTTCAACCTCAAACGAACAGGCGCGTTATTAAATAGAACAGGCAGCAATACAGCGCGGTGTTAAACAGAGCCGGATGCCAGACAAAATCATAGATGCCGGTTGGAACCAGCATCCGGCGCACCAGCCAGAAAATCGCCAGTGACAAAAGTAATTCGAAAAAAATCGGTGGGAAGGACAAGCCAAACACCACGATAACGGGAAACAGACTCATGTTGACCTTGGTAACTTAAGAGAGTGCAGGTGATAGATTTTCTAGCGTATGTCACCGCAGAGAAGGGCAAGGATGAGCCAGGCGAGAGCGACATAGCTGTTATTTGAATAATAATATATTAACGTAACTGTTATGCTGTTATCTATATTATGTGATCTAAATCACTTTTAAGCCAGAGTGAACAATGGAACGATTAAAACGTATGTCGGTGTTCGCCAAAGTCGTCGAACTGGGCTCCTTCACCGCCGCCGCAAGACAGCTACAAATGAGCGTTTCATCGATAAGCCAGACGGTCTCCAAACTGGAAGATGAGCTACAGGTTAAGCTGCTAAACCGCAGTACACGCAGCATTGGGCTGACCGAAGCCGGTAAAATCTACTACCAGGGCTGCCGGAGAATGCTGCACGAAGCGCAGGATGTTCACGAGCAGCTTTATGCCTTTAACAACACGCCCATCGGCACGCTGCGCATTGGTTGTTCTTCAACCATGGCACAAAATGTCCTCGCCGGATTGACCGCGACAATGCTGAAGGAATACCCCGGTCTGACGGTAAATCTGGTAACAGGCATCCCGGCACCGGATTTAATCGCCGATGGTCTGGACGTGGTTATCCGCGTCGGTGCGTTGCAGGACTCCAGTCTGTTCTCGCGTCGCCTGGGCGCCATGCCGATGGTAGTCTGCGCGGCTAAAAGCTATCTCGCACAGTTTGGTGCCCCGGAGAAACCCGCCGATCTCAGCAACCACTCGTGGCTGGAATACAGCGTGCGCCCGGATAATGAATTCGAGCTTATCGCTCCGGAAGGAATTTCCACCCGTCTGATACCAGAGGGGCGTTTTGTGACTAACGATCCGATGACATTGGTGCGCTGGCTGGCTGCGGGTGCGGGCATTGCCTATGTGCCGCTGATGTGGGTGATCAATGAGATCAATCGTGGCGAAGTGGAGATCCTCCTTCCCCGCTACCAGTCGGATCCGCGTCCGGTCTATGCGCTGTATACCGAAAAAGACAAATTGCCGCTCAAGGTCCAGGTAGTGATTAACTATCTGACGGATTATTTTGTCGATGTGGCGCAGCTTTTTCAGGGGATGTACGGCCGGGGAAAAGAGAAATAAAAAGAGTATTGGCCGGATAAGGCGTTGACACCGCGTCCGGAAAGATGCCCGATAGCACTGGTGCTTATCGGGCATACATCATGATGTTATGCAGTACCACCTACCGTCAGGTTATCCACCTTCAGCGTCGGCTGGCCCACGCCCACCGGCAGGCTCTGCCCTTCTTTACCGCACACACCAACCCCGTTATCCAGCTTCAGGTCGTTACCTACCATTGAAATCTGCTGCATCGCTTCGATACCAGACCCAATCAGCGTCGCGCCTTTCACCGGTTTGGTTACTTTACCGTTTTCAATCAGATACGCTTCAGACGTCGAGAACACGAATTTCCCGGAGGTGATATCCACCTGGCCGCCGCCGAAGTTAGGCGCATAAATACCGTATTCAACGGATTCGATGATTTCCTGCGGCGTGGATTTCCCAGGCAGCATGTAGGTGTTGGTCATACGTGGCATCGGCAGGTGCGCGTAAGATTCACGGCGACCGTTACCCGTTGGCGCAACGCCCATCAGGCGCGCGTTCAGTTTGTCCTGCATGTAGCCTTTCAGAATACCGTTTTCGATCAGCACGTTGTACTGACCCGGAGTGCCTTCATCATCAATAGCCACAGAGCCACGACGGTCCGCCATTGTGCCATCATCCACAACGGTACACAGTTCCGACGCCACCAGCTCACCCATGTGACCGCTGAATACCGAGGTACCACGACGGTTAAAGTCGCCTTCCAGACCATGACCGACCGCTTCATGCAGCAGAACGCCAGGCCAGCCAGCGCCGAGTACTACCGGCAGCGTACCAGCAGGCGCTGCTACTGCGGACAGATTAACCAACGCCATGCGTACGGCCTCTTTCGCCCACGCGTCAGCACGGACTTCACCATCGAGGTCGCCCAGGAAATAGTCATAGCCAAAACGACCGCCACCACCGCTGGCGCCGCGCTCGCGCTTACCATCTTCTTCCACCTGTACGCTTACGGACAGGCGTACCAGCGGACGAACGTCAGCGGCCAACGTACCGTCGGTCGCGGCTACCAGGATCAGTTCATAAACACCGGTCAGGCTGGCGGTTACTTCCTGGACGCGTTTGTCGGCGGCACGGGCCACGCTATCAACGCGACGCAGAATATCCAGTTTCTCTTCGCGGCTCATGCTCTGTAACGGATCAACCGAGGTGTAAAGCGCCTGATGCTCAACCGCTCCCAGCGTTTTTACTTTGCCGTCACCGCTGTCACGCACGATAGTACGGGCAGCATGAGCACTTTGCTCCAGCGCCAGCAGGCTAATCTGGTCTGCATAGGCAAACCCTGTTTTTTCGCCGCTGATGGCGCGCACGCCAACACCCTGATCGATATTGTAAGAACCGTCTTTAATGATGCGGTCTTCTAAAACCCAGGATTCGTGATAGCTCGACTGAAAATAGAGATCGCCGTAGTCAAGACGGCGTTCGGCCAGTTGGCCCAGAATGGCAAACAGATCCTGATGTTTCAGGCCATTCGCCGCTAGCAATTGTTCACTTACCAGGTTCAGACTCATCGTTTTGGTACTCATTAGTTTCTGTTGTAGGCCTGATAAGACGCGCCAGCGTCGCCATCAGGCACTTCAATGCCGGATGGCGGCGTGAACGCCTTTTCCGGCCTACGGACTGCGGTAGAAGATCACTGTACTGAGATTGGGGCAATTACTCGCCCCCGTCAAATCATTGCTGGCTTTCTTTGCGCGGCTGGCGCAGAACTTCGTTAATCTGCGGCTTATCGACCGGACCGGTGATGCGATAGCGCAGAATCGAAACTTTGCTCCACAATGGTCCCAGAACCTTACTGGCAGCAAACACCGCCGCGCCGACAATCGGATTGACAGCAAACGCAGCGGCAACCCCTACGGTGGCAGAAATTTCAGGCGCGACAATGGCTTCCATATCCAGCTCCCGACGGACCAGGTTCACTGAGCCTTTCATCGCAATGTCTGCCTCCAGACCGTCCACCAGCGTGTCGTCGGTATGCATCACGCCATCTTTGATCCACGCCGTACTGCGAATCGAGTCGAAATAGAAACCTTCACTGAAGGTATCGCTAAAATCAAAACGCAGTTTACGTAGCAACGCATCAAAGCTCAGCAGTCGCAATAGTTGCCCCGCATGTCCGGTGCTGAGTTCAGTAAGCTCACCTTTGCCCAACCGGGTACGCAAAATCCCATTCAGCGAAGCTTCATCCGGATCCCATGGCGGGTTACGCCAGTGCAGGTCATACTCCACGTTGAACGAAGAGTTACGAATCGGGGTCGATACGCCAAAGAAACTGGCAGCGGAGTCAATTTTATTACCGCTCAGTTTACCCTTCAGTGACGTTCGTTCTTTGCCCGGCGCATTCACCCACACGCCATCGGTGGTCAGTCTGGCAAATCCCGTATCCAACAGACCGTTGCTCAGCGTTAGCGTGTCGCCTTTAATTGCTACATCGGCGTCAATACGCCCATATTTCTGTCCCCACATCCAGCACTCGGCACAGCGTAACTGAAGGTCCGGCCAGCCGCGGAAGCTGAAGTTGTCCACGGCGGAAAACGGCGAGGCTGGTGTGTTGCCCGGTGACGCTTTCGCCGCGCTGGGGTTGTAATAAAGATACTTAATATTGGCCAACCATGGCGCATTATTGCGCATCGCCAGCGTGGCGTTAATTTCACGACCCTGCGCCTGTACGATAGAGCCATTGCTCGCAGGCTCAGACACAATACTCAAATTATTCCACTGCTGACCGCCCAGGGATAACGATGGCGTACGCACGGTGATGCGTTGTGGGAAGTTGGCATTAGTGCCAACGTTATCCGCAGCGCCTTTTTGGAACAATGCCAGCCATTGCGCACCATCCATAGGGGGAAGATTAAGCTCAATGCCTTGCTGATCGGGTAACGCGGGCACAGTGCGGCTTTCCGACGTCCAGATAGCGCGGTCAAGCGTCAGTTTCTGATTCAGCAACCAGCGGCTGTTAAAGTGGTTCTTACTGCCAGCATTACCGGTCAGTTCAAAGCTGCGCAGATTGCCGTTAGCCTTAACGTTTATCGGCAACGCCTCACCGGCCGCTTTATTCAGCGGAGCAGGTAAGTGACTACTTACATTCTTCAGGTCACCCTTTAGCTCAATGTCGTAGGTCGGCCCGGCATGATACGGAAGATCGATACCCACCTTGCCATTCCACGCCATGCTGCCGCTTAAGGCATCGTTGACCTGCACCGGTAAAATCCCCATGCGGGTTGGCTGCCAGTCGCCTTGCAGGTTCACGGCTACCTGATAGGCTTTCGCCCCTTCGGTGGTGGAGAAGTCGACGTTCAGCGGCTGATTAAACCAGTTCGCCGTCATCGGCTCGCTCTTCAGATCGCCGTTGATAAAGCTGAATTTACCATTCAAATTCTTCAGCGTGCTGTCGAGCGGTTTAATAAACAGGCTGTTATTACGCAGGTTGACGTCGCCTTTGGCGGTAACCAACGAGCCGTCTAGCGGAATATCAAGATGTAAGCGAGCATTCACATCACCGTCAATTTGCAACTGTTCCAGCGTGGCGCCGAGAGAATCCTTCAACGGAGTCTCATCAAAATAAGGTCCAACCGCCTTGCCTGGCCCGTTGATATCGGCATCAATCAGCAGCTTTTCTTTTGCATAGTCGGGAATATTAGCCGTCAGGTTACTGGCCTTCACGCCGCCCAGATTGACGCTATCCGTCTTCATCCACAGGCCATCGTTAATGAAGTTTAGTTCGATATTAAGATCGGTTAGCGCAGGCCAGTCGGGCTGGAAAGCAAATTTCGCATTGCGTAGCGGCACCAGGACCTGAAACTGCCCTTCGTTGTGCAGATACGGGAACAGATTCGGGTTACCGCCATACACCAGTGTGGCGTTATCCGCCTCGCCGCCCTGAATAGCGCCGCTGAGGTAGTCAACCAGCTCTTTGCCCATCAGGTTTTCCGGGAAGTAGCGCCAGGCCTGAGAGCCATCGTCGGTGCTGATGCCTGCCAGAATGCCCAACCATGGCTCATCATCAGCCGGTTGCAGATAGCGAAAACCACCGTGCGCATGTACCGCTTTCGCTTTAACATCAATGTTGCGCCCGTCTAACTGGAAGCCTTTATCATTCTTCAGCCAGCTTAGCGTCGCCACGCCGTTCTCTATTTCCAGCGGCGCGCGGAAGACGGTTTCATACGGCATTTTTGCTTGTTTCATGGAGGCGGTAAGCGCACCATTTTCAACGCTTCCCGCAAGCGTACCGGAGAAATGTTCTGCCCCCGGCAGCAGCTTCCACTGTTTCCAGGCCAAATCGGTCCACGAGGACAGGAAGCGGGTTTTTTCTGTCGCCTGTAACGGGATATCCAGCGCAAGCACATCTATTTTGCCGCTGGGTTGCGTGGCCCGCCAGATATCACCCAGCGCAGGCGATAGCCTGGACACCATCGGACGCAGTCCTTCTAACCCGGCCAGTTCCAGATTACTGGCACGAATGCGTAGCTCATCACTGCGTTTGTTATTCTCGCCACCGACTTCCTGCTCAGGGATCCAGGCCAGCGTTAATGCCCCGCTCGGCCAGGGTTTATCATCCATGGTGATACGGGTATCGGGAATAGAGAATTGCCAGCCCGCTTCTTCACGGCTGATGTGCGCCGTCAGATTATCGACGGAGAGCGTGTGCGTACGATTTTCACCCAGCCAACTTGCCCCGCCTTTTTTTAGCCAGACATCGCCACCAGAAACGACGCCTTTGCTGATCGTCATCCATGCTTCCAGGCTAAAACGCGCGGTTTGCAGCGCGACATTATCCTGCATCCATTTGCCCAACCACGGTTTGACGTCGATGTCGTCTGCCTGCAGCCAGACCCGACCGTTATTCAACAGCCCTTCGTCATCACGCAGATCCATACGCACCTGCATAACGCCGTGCTGTCCGGTCAGGCTGGAGAGGCTGACCTGACCCTCGGCGCGATGCCGATTTTTACCGTTCAGCCAGGTAAGCTGTGGGATCGCCAGTTCAGCACGTTGACCTGAGAGGGTTATAAAGCTGATATGGCTGTCGCGTAGATCGAAATGATCAAACTGACGCAGGAAGAGATCGCTGAGATGGCCGGTTTCAATCCCATCTCCGCCTTCGCTGCGCTGGATAGGAGTATTGGTGCGCAACTGAAGTTGCCAGAAGGTGAGATCGCGAAACTGCCAGCGCATGTGCAGCAAACTTTGCCAGACATCCAGCGCCAGCGTGACGCGTTTTACCGAAAATTCTCCCCCATCTTTCAGCTGCGCATGGATATTACGCGCTTCAAGCGTAGGACCGAAATTTTGCCAGCTGGCAGAAAGCTGGCTGGCGGAAACAGGCAGACCTGTGGCGGATTCAATCTTGCCAAGAATGGCCGGACGCCAGCTATCAAGATGAGGTAACGCAAGGCGCAGTCCACTGACCAACAGCGCTGCGATGACAACGAATGCGGCTCCAGTGAGCAGTAAAATCCCCGGCAATCGCCTCACGCGCCTCTCCTTGTCTACCAAAAAATATGACTCACACCCCTTGAGTGAATATTGCCGGATAATGGCGCTTGCGCCTTATCCGGCTTACATACGCGGGTGCCACTACACGATTTACATCATGACGACGTCGAACTGCTCCTGGTTATACAGCGGTTCGACTTGTACTTTGACCTGTTTGCCGACAAAGATCTCAACTTCCGCCAACGCGTGTGACTCTTCACCTTTCAGGGTTTCAGCCACTGCCGGAGAGGCATAAACCAGGAAACGGTCAGAGTCATATGCATGGTGTACCCGCACGATTTCGCGCATGATTTCATAGCATACGGTTTCCACCGTTTTCACCGTACCACGCCCATGGCAGGTCGGACACTCGTTGCACAGTACATGCTCCACGCTTTCACGTGTGCGCTTGCGTGTCATCTCCACCAGGCCCAGCTGTGAAAAACCGTTAATGCTGGTTTTTACGCGATCCTTGCTCAGAGCCTGCTCCAGGGAGTGCAGCACCCGGCGACGGTGATCTTCATTATTCATGTCGATAAAATCGATAATGATAATACCGCCGAGGTTACGCAGACGCAGCTGACGAGCAATGGCCTGCGTTGCTTCAATATTAGTATTAAAGATAGTGTCGTCGAGATTACGATGCCCAACAAACGCGCCGGTATTGATATCGACCGTGGTCATCGCTTCGGTTTGATCGATGATCAGATAACCGCCGGACTTCAGCTCAACTTTGCGTTCCAGCGCGCGCTGGATTTCATTCTCTACGTCAAAGAGATCAAAAATAGGCTGGCGCCCGCTGTAATGTTCCAGCTTGCTGGTCATCTCGGGGATATATTCCGCCGTAAATTCCAGTAATGCCTCATAGGTCAGACGGGAGTCGACGCGGATGCGGTCAAGCTGCGCATCGGCAAAGTCACGCAACACGCGCTGTGCCAGTGCCAGTTCACCGTACATCTGGTAGCGCGTTTGTGGGCGCTTTTTACGCTCCATGACTTTCGTCCAGACGCGCTTCAGGTAGGCAGCATCCGAGGCAAGATCCTCTTCACATACGCCTTCCGCCGCCGTGCGAATGATGAATCCACCCTGCTCATCGCAGTAATCCGCCACCACTTTTTTCAGGCGTTCGCGTTCGGTTTCGCTTTCAATACGTTGGGATACGCCAACGTGCGAAGCACCCGGCATAAAGACGAGATAACGGGAAGGCAGCGTGATGTCCGTCGTCAGGCGTGCGCCTTTAGTTCCCAACGGATCTTTTACCACCTGCACCATCAGATCCTGACCCTGGCGCACCAGTTCAGAAATGTCGCGTACAGTGAACTGTTTTTGTTCTTCACCCGCCACGCATTCGGTGTGCGGCATGATGTCAGAAGCGTGAAGAAATGCGGCTTTATCCAGTCCAATATCTACAAAAGCCGCCTGCATACCCGGAAGTACACGACTTACACGACCTTTGTAGATATTGCCTACGATTCCGCGTCGCGCCTCACGTTCAATATGAATTTCCTGCAGAATACCGCCATCAATGTAAGCCACCCGAGTTTCCGATGGCGTTACGTTTACCAACAATTCAGCCGTCATGTTTATCCCTTTTCTCACGCAGTGCGTTAAAATTGGTCAGCAACTCATACGTTTCTACCAGCGGTAAGCCGACTACGGCGTGATAGCTGCCATTTATCTTCCTGACAAAACAGCCACCCAACCCTTGAATACCGTATGCACCTGCTTTATCCATTGGTTCACCGCTGGCAACATAGCCCGCGATGTCCTCATCGGTTAGTGCTCTGAATGTCACTTCCGTCACTACCAGGCAGTCCAGACTGTGCTGGCGATCGGCCAGTGCCACGGCCGTCATAACTTGATGCGTTTTGCCCGACAGTTTGCGCAGCATTGCTGCGGCATGGGCGGCGTCGTGCGGTTTTTCCAACACTTCGCCATTAAGGATAACGATGGTATCCGCACCCAATACCGGCAAATCGCGCTGTGCCAGTACTACGCCAGCCTGCGCTTTTTCGCGCGCCAGACGGGAAACGTACTGCTGCGCGCTTTCCTGCGGGTGCCGCTGTTCTTCAATCCCAGGGACCAGTCGTTCAAACGTAACACCAAGCTGAGCGAGCAACTCCTGACGACGTGGAGAACCTGAAGCAAGATACAGAGTATTCATATCAACCTTATTGCACCGCAAACTGCTGACGGACTTTACGCATCAGTAAGAATAGCCATGGCCAAAGCACACCATTCACTACACTACTCCAGAACACTTCAGGTCTGAAAGAGACGTTGATCACTAAAAACTCGGCCCAGAAAACAATAATATCCACGACCAGTGATAACAACATGACCACCAGCGCCTGTTGCCAGAGCGCGAGGTTTCGGAATAGCTGGAATTTCAGCGCGACCAGATAAGCAATGATACTCATCGACAATGCGCGCACTCCAAGCGTGGAGCCGCTGATGAGATCCAGTATGGCACCCACCACAAATCCCGTGCCCACATTTACGCGATGCGGCAGCGCCAGGATCCAATACAACAAGATGAGCAGCACCCAGTTTGGCCGGAAAACCAGAATGTCATCCGGCCAGGGCATGACTTGCAGCAACAGTGCAATAAGGAACGAGAGCCAAATCACCCAACGTCCCTGGCTACGATAGCTTGCCACTTACTGTCCTCCCGGCTTACGCGGAGCAGGTTGTGGCGGCGTGGTATCTGCGGGCGCTGGAGCCACGCCTGTTGCAGGTGCTGGCACTGGCGCAGGCGGCCCCATGGCATCTGGTGCCGGCAGAACTTGCGGCATCATTTGCATAAGACGTTCATTAGCAACGCGGTGTACTTCTTCCGGCGTCATCGGGTTTGCGCCATTACGATCGGCACCCCACAACAGCAGCAGATAGCGCAGACGCTGCAGACCCGCAGTCGGGCGAGCCTGAATCACAGTATAAGCGCGCTGAGTGTCCAGCTTAACGGAAGAAACAACAGCAACCGGATAACCTTCAGGGAAACGTCCACCCAGACCCGAGGTGACCAGCACATCGCCAACGCGAATGTCGGTGTTGGCCGGCAGGTGTTCGAGCTGAAGATCGTCGGTGCAGCCGTTACCCGCAGCGATTACGCGGATATCATTACGCAGTACCTGAATAGGCAGCGCATGCGTCGCATCGCAAATCAGTAGCACGCGGCTGGTCAATTTAGCCACCGCCACGACCTGACCTACTACGCCTTTGTCGCTAATAACCGGCTGGCCTTCGTAGACGCCGTTAACGCTCCCTTTGTCGATCACGACCTGATCGCTGTAAGGGTCATTAACCGTTGAGATGACCTGCGTCACCATCTTTTGTTCGTCCTGACGCAATGGCGATCCCAGCAGCTCACGCAAACGCGCGTTCTCCTGTTTGTATTGCCCCAACATCAGTAGTTCGCTGTTTTTCAGCAGCAGTTCCTGACGCAACGCCCGGTTTTCAAGTTCGAGTTGGTCACGCGAAGCCAGCGTTTGCGACACGCCGTCGAGTAATTCACGAGGACCATTTGAGATAAAGTAGAAAGGACTGACGGCGGTATCCATGTACGTTCGGATTTGACTAAACGTACCCAGGCGGCTGTCGGCAATAATAACGCCGAGCGCCACCAACACCGCCAGAATAAGGCGAATCTGTAGCGACGGGCCACGGCTAAAAATTGGCTTCATAGTCTATGCGTATTCTCGTATCAGAGCGGAAGGGCAACCCGCGGGGGCTACCCAACCTGCATCCGATTACTCTTCGCTGAACAGGTCGCCGCCGTGCATGTCGATCATTTCCAGCGCCTTGCCGCCGCCGCGCGCCACGCAGGTCAGCGGATCTTCAGCAACAACAACTGGAATACCGGTTTCTTCCATTAACAGACGGTCAAGGTTACGCAGCAGCGCACCGCCACCAGTCAGAACCATACCGCGTTCGGAGATGTCAGAAGCCAGTTCCGGCGGGCACTGTTCCAGTGCAACCATTACTGCGCTCACGATACCGGTCAGCGGTTCCTGCAGGGCTTCCAGAATCTCGTTGGAGTTCAGGGTAAAGCCGCGCGGAACGCCTTCAGCCAGGTTACGACCGCGAACTTCGATTTCGCGCACTTCGTCACCCGGATAAGCGGAACCGATCTCGTGTTTAATACGTTCTGCGGTCGCTTCACCGATCAGGGAACCGTAGTTACGACGAACATAATTAATGATGGCTTCATCGAAGCGATCGCCGCCAATACGGACAGAAGAGGAGTAAACCACACCATTCAGGGAGATAACGGCAACTTCAGTGGTACCGCCACCGATATCCACAACCATTGAACCGGTTGCTTCAGAAACTGGCAGACCCGCACCGATCGCGGCCGCCATCGGCTCTTCGATCAGGAAGACTTCACGAGCACCTGCGCCCTGAGCTGATTCACGGATCGCACGGCGTTCAACCTGAGTTGCTCCAACCGGTACACACACCAGTACGCGCGGGCTTGGGCGCATGAAGCTATTGCTGTGCACTTGCTTGATAAAGTGCTGGAGCATTTTTTCAGTCACGAAGAAGTCAGCGATAACGCCGTCTTTCATTGGGCGAATTGCAGCGATATTGCCCGGCGTACGACCCAGCATCTGCTTCGCATCATGACCTACTGCAGCCACGCTTTTCGGCGAACCGGCACGATCCTGACGAATGGCCACAACAGAAGGCTCATTCAATACGATGCCTTGTCCTTTTACATAAATAAGGGTATTCGCGGTACCCAGGTCAATGGACAGGTCATTGGAAAACATGCCACGAAATTTTTTCAACATACTAAGGGATAATCCTGAAAGCTGGGGCGGAAAACAAAATCCGCTTACTTTACCAACCACACGCAGCAGCGACAAGGCGCAAAAATCATCTGCTACGGTGAAAATTAGTGCAGTTCGTTTCCTTTGTTACAAAACCGGCCTGAGTCCATCAGGGCTGAATAAATCAGCAGCACTCCTCGCTTTTGTTTGCAACCTGTCAAAGGTCATTCACCTGCATGTTTGCTGTTACAACCTGGCGAGCAGGCAAGCACACCCCCAGAAGGCACAGCGCGCGTTATTCTACGTGAAAACAAATTAAACGGCAGGTTAAACCGAGTATCTTTGCGAATATTTTTTCACGTTAGTGTCAAGTGGTTGTGATGCGGCAAAAAAATCCCCTTGCCCACCTGCAACTCCGCGTTCTGTCAGCGTATGCCACTCACTACGCGAACGTACGCCCGTGGCGTAAACCTGCGTGGGTGTTCCCGAACAGGCCTCCACCAGACTTTGAACCAGAAGCTGATTTTCCGTTCGCTTATCAATGTTCCTCACCAGACTTGGATGCAGCTTCAATAACTCAACGTTAAGCTCTTTGATCCAACTGGTGCTCACCAGCGTTAACCCCGCCTGCGTAACGGCAATACGCACGCCCAGCGCATCCATCAATCTGATGACGGGCTGTAACCGGCTGATATGTTGACAGACATCTGCCTCAGCAAGTTCAATAATTATGCGTTTGCGTAATGATTTTTCGCACTGCATCAGCGTATCACGCAGCCAGCGCTGAAAACGTGGACGAATAAGCGATTCAACCGTTGTCTGCATCGCCAGATTTTCCTGCGGCCAGTAGCCCAAAAGCAGGATCAGACGGCTTATCTGCAAACGGTCATATTCTTCTGCCAGACCAAATTGCAGGACCATCGGCATATATTCCGCCGAAATGACCTCTTCGTTGCCATCAAAAATACGGCACATCAACTCCCGATGGTGCACCCGGCCTTCACGCGTTACGGCAGGCTTTTGATAAATTCTCGGCCCGCCCCGGCTAAGCATCTGTTCGATAAGCGTTCGCCAGCGTACGTTGCCCCGACCTTTTTCCGGCAGCGAGTCATCATAGACCGACCAGCTATTTCCGCCCTGCAATACCGAATTCCGGGTGGCGGCTTCAGCATGATCCATCACTTGCTCCGGCGACTGACCGCTGCGGCAAACGCAAATGCCAATATGAACCATATCGGCACGATCGATCATTTTATTAGCCGGAAGTGCATCTACCGCTTTTAATAATTGCCCGGCGATGCTTTCCGCCTCTTTCAACGTGCGGTGTGGCAGCAGGATAGCAAAATCGCTACGGTGGTAGCGCGCCAGCAACGCGCCCGGATATCGCGTCATAAAAGTCGACAACAAATTGATCAGCGTCGAGATTTGTTCTTCTGCGAGGGTGATTCCCCAGCTATCGCGCAGCAGCGTAAAATCCGGCAGGCGCACCATCATCACGACGCCATGCGAGCCTACTTTTTCCTGATCTTCCAGCAGCGTGGCCAGTTGGTTATCAAAGAACAAGCGGTTGCTTAGCCCGGTTTTTGTATCCTGTGCGACATAGGAACGAATCAGCGTATCCAGGCGGCTGCGTTGCTCGCGGGCATTTTGAATTTCAGTCAGCAGCATATCGAGCGCACTGCTGGTACGCGCAGGCCATTCATAGACCGTTCCCCGCACGTTCGGTCCACGCTCGCCGTTCAGAATACGCGTGGAACGAATCTCCAGCAGTTCCTGACCTGAAAGCTGGCGCTGAAGCCAGCGCACAGACAAAAAGAGCATCAGAATAATGAAAGCAATGGCTATCGTGAGCGGTGCGGTGGTCAGTAGCGAATGGAAATAGTTACCCATTGGATCCTGATAAACCAGACGCAATGACATACCCGGATGCTTGACCAATGGTACGGTAATCTCGCGGTAGAGATTGTTCGTCCCTGCCGGTCGGTAGCTGCTGGTGCGTGAGTGGTCATACACCACATTTCCGCCCTGCAACAGTTCGATGCGCACGATATCAACAGAAACCATCAGCTCATCGATTTGCGGGGTTAACGTAACGACATCTCTGGAGACCAGATGCGTATCAATCGCCGTCGCGACCGCATGAACGCGCGTGGTGAACTTATATTGAATAGCGTTGTAGAAACTCAGCGAACAGCCGATCAGAGTCACGAAGATCGTTAACCCAGTAAGCAGCGTGACAAAAGCTGAAAATTTCGTCGTTAATCGCATCCTTGTGTTAACTCCGACAGTTATGAAACAGGCCTGAAAGTAATAAATCGACTCTAAAATGCAAAACTGAAGGCAAAATCCGTCAATTTATACAAACTGTGAGGGCATACTACCAAATCAGGTATATCTGGCAATTTATTGCGCAGAATCGGCATCATGTTTTGATTAGCGAGTATAGTCTTCATTATTAATTTTCCAATCCACTATACGAATTGAGGACAGGTTATGCAGGCTTTGATCTTAGAACAGCAGGACGGAAAAACCCTCGCATCCGTTCAACCCCTCGACGAAAATCAGCTACCGGAAGGCGATGTGACGGTGGATGTCCACTGGTCAAGCCTGAACTATAAAGACGCCCTGGCTATCACCGGCAAGGGAAAAATCATTCGTAATTTTCCGATGATTCCTGGTATCGATTTCGCCGGTACCGTGCGCGCAAGCGAAGATCCCCGTTTTCATGCGGGTCAGGAGGTTTTACTGACCGGTTGGGGCGTGGGTGAAAATCATTGGGGTGGACTGGCAGAACGCGCACGCGTGAAAGGCGACTGGCTGGTTGCGCTGCCAAAAGGGCTGGATGGACGTAAAGCCATGGTCATCGGTACCGCTGGCTTTACCGCCATGCTTTGCGTCATGGCGCTTGAAGATGCAGGAATTCGTCCGCAAGACGGTGAGATTGTCGTCACAGGCGCCAGCGGAGGCGTGGGCAGCACGGCCGTTGCGTTACTGCATAAGCTGGGTTATCAGGTTGCGGCGGTTTCGGGCCGTGAAAGCACCCACGACTACCTGAAAAGCCTGGGCGCAAACCGTATTCTTGGTCGCGATGAGTTTGCCGAGTCTCGTCCGCTG
Organism: Citrobacter sp. C13; assembly: GCF_014596815.2. Taxonomy (NCBI): domain Bacteria; kingdom Pseudomonadati; phylum Pseudomonadota; class Gammaproteobacteria; order Enterobacterales; family Enterobacteriaceae; genus Citrobacter; species Citrobacter sp. C13. Next base: position 459,579 of record NZ_CP115024.1, on the reverse strand, counting down.
GAAAAACAGCTGTGGGTTGGCGCGGTGGATACCGTTGGCGACAAAGTTCTGGCGAAAGTCCTCGCGCAGATGAACTACGGCGGCTGTGTTGCCGCCTGCGGTCTGGCGGGCGGTTTCGCTCTGCCAACCACGGTGATGCCATTCATTCTGCGTAACGTTCGTTTGCAAGGAGTGGACTCGGTGATGACCCCGCCGGCACGCCGTGCAGAAGCCTGGGCGCGTCTGGTTAAGGATCTGCCGGAATCTTTCTATGCTCAGGCGGCAACGGAAATTACGCTGGCGGATGCGCCGAAGTTCGCCGATGCCATCATCAATAACCAGGTGCAAGGTCGTACGCTGGTGAAGGTGAAGTAACAGACCTTGGCGCAGAAATTTACACTTAATTAACGAAATTTCGCGGCACATCTACAGACTCCCTGCCATATTAACTACGCGTCCCCTGTCAGTTATGACGCGTAAGCCGGGAGTCTGTTATGAAGAAATTACGTCCATTTACAGAAGCCGACGTCACTGACGAGTCGGCTTTTTTTATGCAGCGTCGCCAGGTGCTGAAAGCATTAGGGATCAGCGCAGCCGCGTTGTCTTTACCCCACTCTGCGCAGGCTGACCTTCTGAGTTGGTTTAAGGGTAATGACCGCCCGCCCGCGCCCGCGGGAAAGCCGCTTAATTTCAGCAAGCCCGCCGCCTGGCAAAATTCGCTTCCTTTAACCCCAGCGGATAAAGTTTCTGGCTACAATAACTTCTATGAATTCGGTCTCGACAAAGCGGATCCGGCAGCCAACGCGGGTAGCCTGAAAACCGATCCGTGGACATTAAAAATCAGTGGTGAGGTCGCCAAACCACTCACTCTCGATCACGACACCTTGACCACCCGTTTCCCGCTGGAGCAACGGATTTACCGGATGCGCTGTGTGGAAGCCTGGTCAATGGTCGTGCCATGGATTGGCTTTCCGTTACATAAACTGTTGGCGCAGGTGGAACCCACCAGCAATGCGAAGTATGTCGCGTTCGAAACGCTGTACGCACCAGAGGAAATGCCGGGACAAAAAGATCGCTTTATTGGCGGCGGGTTGAAGTATCCCTATGTTGAAGGACTGCGTCTGGATGAAGCGATGCACCCACTCACGTTGCTTACAGTGGGGGTTTATGGAAAAGCCCTTCCGCCACAAAATGGCGCGCCCATTCGCTTAATTGTGCCGTGGAAATATGGATTTAAAGGCATTAAGTCGATCGTGAGTATCAAACTCACGCGCGAACGCCCTCCGACAACCTGGAATCTGGCCGCGCCCAATGAATACGGGTTTTATGCCAACGTGAATCCGCATGTCGATCATCCCCGCTGGTCCCAGGCCACCGAGCGTTTTATTGGCGCTGGCGGTATTCTGGACGTACAGCGTCAGCCCACGCTGATGTTTAACGGCTATGCCGAAGAGGTTGCGTCACTGTATCGCGGACTCAATTTGCAGGAGAATTTTTAAGTGCGTCTGACTGCAAAGCACATTACCGGGCTGAAAGTTTGCCTGCATCTTGCCGGTTTTTTGCCGTTTATCTGGCTATTTTGGGCGGTAAATCACGGCGGCCTGAGCGCCGATCCGGTCAAAGATATCCAGCACTTTACCGGTAGGACAGCTCTGAAATTCTTGCTGGCGACCTTGCTGGTCTCTCCACTCGCGCGCTACGCTAAACAGCCATTATTGATACGCACACGTCGCCTGTTAGGACTATGGTGTTTTGCCTGGGCAACGCTGCATTTAACCAGCTACGCGTTACTGGAGCTGGGCATTAATAATCTGGCGTTATTAGGGCGGGAATTACTTACGCGACCTTATTTAACATTGGGCATTGCCAGCTGGGTCATATTATTCGCCCTCACCTTAACGTCTACGCAGGCTGCACAGCGAAAGCTGGGTAAAAGCTGGCAGTATTTGCACAACTTCGTCTATCTTGTGGCTATCCTGACACCCATACATTATCTGTGGTCGGTAAAAATTATCTCCCCTCAACCGATTATTTATGCAGCGATCGCTGCGGTGCTGTTAGCGTGCCGTTACAAGAAGTTTCGCCAGTGGTGGCGGTAGTTTCACGATATGTGCAGTGCGTTGCAAAACACTGACGATCCGATTTTCTTTACATGTTAACGGTTGATTATCTTCCCTGATAAGACCAGTATTTAGCTGCCAATTGCTACGAAATAGTTATAATGTGCGACTTTGCTATCCCCGGTAGTGTTTTTAAGGCGCTGGAAGGGTGACAATCGCATATTGAAGGTATATTTTGTCTTTTACCCGAAAATGGCAGAAGATAGCCGCACAATGACTAACAAGTCTGGCAATCTCACTTAATGGCAGCAGCACTCAGTGCAGCGCCTGAGATGCGTGGCATCTTGTCACTCACTGTTATAAAAATGCTATACAGACGGCGGTAAAACGCTTGTCACAATCTCACTAAACAAAGAGTACGGAACCCACTCATGGATATTCGTAAGATTAAAAAACTGATCGAGCTGGTTGAAGAATCAGGCATCTCCGAACTGGAAATTTCTGAAGGCGAAGAATCTGTACGCATCAGCCGTGCAGCGCCAGCTGCAAGTTTTCCGATGATGCAACAGGCTTATGCTGCACCAGTGATGCAGCAACCAGCTCTGTCTAACGCTGTCGCACAAACTGCCTCTCCAAGTATGGAAGCTCCGGCAGCAGCGGAAATCAGTGGTCACATCGTACGCTCCCCAATGGTTGGTACGTTCTACCGCACCCCGAGCCCGGATGCTAAAGCGTTCATCGAAATCGGACAGAAAGTGAATGCGGGCGATACCCTGTGCATCGTTGAAGCCATGAAAATGATGAACCAGATCGAAGCCGACAAATCCGGCGTAGTTAAAGCGATTCTGGTAGAAAGTGGTCAACCGGTAGAATTTGACGAGCCGCTGGTCGTCATCGAATAACGAGGCGAACATGTTGGATAAAATTGTTATCGCCAACCGCGGCGAGATTGCCCTGCGTATTCTTCGTGCCTGTAAAGAACTGGGCATCAAGACTGTCGCTGTGCACTCAAGTGCGGATCGCGATTTAAAACACGTATTGCTGGCGGATGAGACGGTCTGTATCGGCCCGGCTCCGTCCGTAAAAAGCTATCTGAACATCCCGGCTATCATCAGCGCCGCTGAAATCACCGGCGCGGTGGCAATTCACCCGGGCTATGGCTTCCTCTCTGAGAACGCCAACTTTGCTGAGCAGGTAGAGCGTTCTGGCTTTATCTTCATCGGCCCGAAAGCCGACACCATCCGCCTGATGGGCGACAAAGTGTCTGCAATCACCGCGATGAAGAAAGCGGGCGTACCGACAGTCCCAGGCTCTGACGGCCCGCTGGGCGATGACATGGACGCTAACCGCGCTCATGCTAAACGCATCGGCTACCCGGTTATCATCAAAGCCTCCGGCGGCGGCGGCGGTCGCGGTATGCGCGTCGTGCGCAGCGATGCCGAACTGGCACAATCCATCTCCATGACCAAAGCGGAAGCGAAAGCCGCTTTCAATAACGATATGGTCTACATGGAGAAATACCTGGAAAACCCACGCCACATTGAAATTCAGGTGCTGGCAGACGGTCAGGGTAACGCGATTTATCTGGCAGAACGTGACTGCTCCATGCAGCGTCGTCACCAGAAAGTCGTCGAAGAAGCACCAGCGCCGGGCATTACACCGGAACTGCGTCGCTACATTGGCGAGCGTTGCGCCAAAGCATGCGTTGATATCGGCTATCGCGGGGCGGGTACTTTTGAGTTCCTGTTTGAAAACGGCGAGTTCTACTTCATTGAGATGAACACCCGTATTCAGGTTGAGCACCCGGTAACCGAAATGATCACCGGCGTTGACCTGATCAAAGAGCAGCTGCGCATCGCAGCGGGACAACCGCTGTCCATCAAGCAGGACGAAGTTGTGGTTAAAGGCCATGCGGTAGAATGCCGTATCAACGCCGAAGACCCGAACACCTTCCTGCCAAGCCCGGGCAAAATCACGCGTTTCCACGCGCCGGGTGGCTTTGGTGTGCGTTGGGAGTCCCATATTTACGCAGGCTACACTGTACCTCCGTACTATGACTCAATGATCGGTAAGCTGATCTGCTATGGCGAAAACCGCGACGTCGCTATCGCCCGTATGAAAAACGCATTGCAGGAACTGATCATCGACGGTATCAAAACCAACGTTGATCTACAGATCCGCATCATGAATGACGAGCATTTCCAGCACGGTGGAACCAATATCCACTATCTGGAGAAAAAACTCGGACTTCAGGAAAAGTAAGCGTGCGTTAACCGAAAAGGCCGGAAATTCCGGCCTTTTGTTTTTCTCCCCTCCCGCACGTGCCATAAGGTACAATCCCCGCTTTCTTTATCCACAAGGGACAAAAAATGGACGCTCGTTTTGTTCAGGCCCATAAAGAGGCGCGCTGGGCGCTGTGGCTAACCCTTTTATATCTGGCCACATGGTTAGTGGCCGCTTACTTACCTGATTCAACGCTGGGTTTTACCGGCTTACCGCACTGGTTCGAAATGGCCTGCCTGTTAACGCCGCTGGTTTTTATCGTGCTGTGCTGGGCGATGGTAAAGTTTATCTATCGCGACATTCCGTTGGAGGATGACGATGCAGCTTGAAGTTATTTTACCGCTGGTCGCCTATCTTCTGGTGGTATTCGGTCTCTCTGTTTATGCCATGCGTAAGAGAGTTACCGGTACCTTCCTGAATGAATATTTCCTTGGCAGCCGCTCCATGGGCGGGGTCGTGTTAGCGATGACGCTAACGGCAACCTACATTAGCGCCAGCTCGTTTATTGGCGGTCCTGGTGCCGCTTACAAATACGGACTGGGATGGGTGCTGCTGGCGATGATCCAGTTGCCTGCCGTCTGGCTGTCGCTGGGTATTCTCGGCAAGAAGTTCGCGATTCTGGCACGCCGTTATAATGCTGTTACCCTCAACGATATGCTATTTGCGCGCTACCAGAGCCGCCTGCTGGTATGGCTGGCAAGCCTCAGCCTGTTGGTCGCGTTTGTCGGGGCAATGACCGTACAGTTTATTGGCGGCGCACGTTTGCTGGAAACCGCAGCGGGTATCCCCTACGAAACCGGTCTGCTGATTTTTGGCGTCAGTATTGCATTGTATACGGCGTTCGGCGGATTTCGCGCCAGTGTACTGAACGACACCATGCAGGGCATGGTGATGCTGATTGGTACTATCGTTTTGCTGGTCGGCGTCGTTCATGCTGCCGGTGGCCTTAGCAATGCGGTGGTAACCCTGCAGGCTATCGACCCTAAACTGGTCTCGCCGCAGGGCGCTGATGACATTTTGTCACCCACGTTTATGACCTCATTCTGGGTGTTAGTATGCTTCGGCGTGATTGGCCTGCCGCATACGGCGGTACGCTGCATCTCTTATAAAGACAGTAAAGCGGTACACCGCGGCATTATCATCGGCACCATCGTAGTGGCGATCCTGATGTTTGGTATGCATCTGGCGGGTGCCCTGGGACGGGCGGTAATCCCTGACCTGACGGTACCGGATCTGGTTATCCCTACGCTGATGGTCAAAGTCCTGCCGCCGGTCGCTGCCGGGATTTTCCTCGCCGCGCCCATGGCCGCGATCATGTCGACGATCAATGCCCAATTGCTGCAAAGTTCCGCTACGATCATTAAGGATCTGTACCTGAACCTTCGCCCGGAACAGCTGGAAAACGAAACCCGGCTGAAGCGCATGTCGGCAGTGATTACCCTGCTGCTGGGCGCGTTACTGCTGCTGGCCGCCTGGAAACCGCCAGAGATGATTATCTGGTTGAATCTGCTGGCGTTTGGCGGGCTGGAAGCCGTTTTCCTGTGGCCGCTGGTGCTGGGCCTCTACTGGGAGCGGGCAAACGCGTCAGGCGCATTGAGCGCGATGATTGTCGGCGGCGTGCTTTATGCTCTACTCGCCACCTTTAACGTTCAGTTCCTGGGCTTCCACCCAATCGTGCCCTCGTTACTGATAAGCTTGCTGGCTTTCCTGATAGGCAACCGTTTCGGTTCCGCCGTCCCGCAAGCCGCCATATTGACTACTGATAAATAAAGAGTTTTGCCATGCCATGGATCCAACTGAAACTGAACACGACCGGTGCCAACGCTGAAGAGTTGAGCGATGCGCTGATGGAAGCGGGCTCCGTTTCCATTACTTTCCAGGATACGCATGATACGCCGGTGTTTGAACCTCTGCCGGGCGAGACTCGCCTGTGGGGTGATACCGACGTTATCGGCTTGTTCGATGCAGAAACCGACATGAAAGAAGTGGTTGCCATCCTGGAACAGCATCCGCTGCTGGGTGAAGGCTTCGCGCATAAAATCGAACAGCTCGAAGACAAAGACTGGGAACGCGAATGGATGGATAACTTCCACCCGATGCGCTTTGGTGAACGTCTGTGGATTTGCCCAAGCTGGCGCGATGTCCCGGATGAGAATGCTGTCAACGTGATGCTGGACCCGGGTCTGGCATTTGGCACAGGCACGCACCCCACTACCTCTCTGTGCCTGCAATGGCTGGACGGTCTTGATCTTAACGGTAAAACGGTTATCGACTTTGGCTGCGGCTCCGGCATTCTTGCCATTGCGGCACTGAAGCTGGGTGCGGCGAAAGCCATTGGCGTGGATATCGACCCGCAGGCGATTCAGGCCAGCCGTGATAACGCCCAGCGTAATGGTGTTTCTGAGCGTCTGGAGCTTTATCTGCCGAAAGACCAGCCAGAGGCGATGAAAGCCGACGTGGTGGTCGCCAACATCCTTGCTGGCCCATTACGTGAACTGGCTCCGTTAATCAGCGTACTGCCCGTTGAGGGCGGTTTGCTGGGGCTTTCTGGTATTCTTGCCAGCCAGGCGGAAAGCGTCTGTGAAGCCTATGCCGATCTCTTTACGCTCGATCCGGTTATCGAGAAAGAAGAGTGGTGTCGCATTACCGGCCAGAAAAAATAATCCCTTCCGGCGTGGTTATCTGACCACGCCATTTTCAGACAATTGACCAGCATACCGACACTTTCCTCAGCGATATAATAATCAATTGATTTTGTTATTTTTTATATTGAGTTTCGTTGAGTAAACGTATGCGTTTCAACTGTTTTACAACAACTTTGCTGGCAGCATGCATGATGCCACTGACCACGCTGGCCGTACCATGGGGATATACCGAAGAAAACGGCCCCGCACGATGGGGAGAAATCAGCAAAGCGTATGCAACGTGCCAGACAGGCATAAACCAATCCCCCATAGACATCCAGACCACCACAACCAGTAAACTCGGTCTCCCCGCGCTAAACATGCAGTACGTCGATGGCCCAACTAGATTTCGGAGCATTAACCATACGTTGCAAGCAACGATGAGTAGTTACGCATCTAATTCTATTGAAATTGATGAAACGCTTTATTATTTAAAACAATTTGATTTTCACGCCCCGAGTGAACATACCCTCAACGGTAAAACCTATCCGCTGGAGATGCAGTTGCTCCACAAAAATCAATCCGGAGACATTGCTATTGTGGCGGTTATGTTTGACGTGGGTGAACAGAACCAGGCGATTCAAAATTTGTGGGAGTCCTTTCCAACCATGGAGGACAGCAGCATGGACATCTTCTCGCCGGTCGATATCCACCAGCTTTTACCCGACAATAAAACCTACTGGCGCTACCGTGGTTCGTTAACAACACCTCCCTGACCGAAGGCGTCACCTGGTCTGTCCTGAAAACGCCTGTTGCTCTTTCTGCCGAACAGTTGGATAAATTTCACTACATTGTTGGGCCAGCAAACAATCGCCCGCTGCAGCCGTTGAATGAACGCAAGATTACGGACAGCTATTCTGGGGATACCGAGATCCTGTACTAAAATGAGGTAGCGATCACACAATGACGAGGTAATTTGCTGATTAATTCAGCAGAATATCTTGTCAGTACCGTCTGCAGCTGAAGAAAAAATGAGAAGTTACGCAAAATTATATGTGTATATAAAATCGACACATTTTTATAATGCGATGATTTATATGATTAAATATTTTCATGCGTTCACATTTACGGCAATTCATTGATCCACCTCAGTGGATTGGTCAAAGTTTGGCCTTTCATCTCGTGCGAAAAATGCGTAATATACGCCGCCTTGCAGTCACAGTATGGTCATTTCTTAACTCATGCGCATCGGACAATACCAGCTCAGAAATCGCCTGATCGCAGCACCTATGGCTGGCATCACTGACAGACCATTCAGGACGCTGTGCTATGAGATGGGAGCCGGATTGACAGTATCCGAGATGATGTCTTCTAACCCGCAGGTTTGGGAAAGTGACAAGTCTCGTTTACGGATGGTGCACGTTGATGAGCCAGGAATTCGCACGGTGCAAATTGCCGGTAGCGACCCTGTTGAGATGGCCGATGCCGCACGTATTAACGTGGAAAGCGGCGCCCAGATTATTGATATCAATATGGGGTGTCCGGCTAAAAAAGTGAATCGCAAGCTCGCAGGTTCAGCCCTCTTGCAGTACCCGGATTTAGTGAAATCGATACTAACCGAGGTCGTCAATGCAGTGGACGTTCCTGTCACACTCAAGATTCGCACCGGCTGGGCTCCGGAACACCGTAACTGCGTAGAGATTGCCCAACTGGCTGAAGACTGTGGCATTCAGGCTCTGACCATTCATGGACGCACCCGCGCCTGTTTGTTCAATGGAGATGCTGAGTACGACAGTATTCGGGCAGTTAAGCAGAAAGTTTCCATTCCGATTATCGCGAATGGCGACATTACTGACCCGCATAAAGCCAGAGCTGTACTCGACTATACGGGGGCGGATGCCCTGATGATAGGACGTGCAGCTCAGGGAAGACCCTGGATCTTTCGGGAAATCCAGCATTATCTGGACACTGGGGAGCTGCTGCCCCCGCTGCCTATGGCAGAGGTGAAGCGCTTGCTTTGTGCGCACATTCGGGAACTGCACGACTTTTATGGTCAGGCAAAAGGGTACCGAATTGCGCGTAAACACGTATCCTGGTATCTCCAGGAACACGCTCCGGATGACCAGTTTCGGCGCACATTCAACGCCATTGAAGATTCCAGCGAACAGCTGGCGGCGTTGGAGGCATACTTCGAAAATTTTGCGTAAACAGAAATAAAGAGCTGACAGAACTATGTTCGAACAACGCGTAAATTCTGACGTACTGACCGTTTCTACCGTTAACTCTCAGGACCAGGTAACTCAAAAGCCCCTGCGTGACTCGGTTAAACAGGCACTGAAGAACTATTTTGCTCAATTGAATGGTCAGGATGTGAATGATCTCTATGAGCTGGTACTGGCTGAAGTAGAACAGCCCCTGTTGGACATGGTGATGCAATACACCCGCGGTAACCAGACCCGTGCTGCCCTGATGATGGGCATCAACCGTGGTACGCTGCGTAAAAAACTGAAAAAATACGGCATGAACTGATACTAATCAGTTAAATGTTTGTTTTAAAAGGCGCTACTCGGCATGGGGAAGCGCCTTTTTTATTGACGTCACACGGGAGGCTTTGGCGATGAACGCGAGATGTGAACCTGTCTATTTTGGCGATGAATCTAAAAAGATAATCCTGGGTGACGCGCTAACTGAACTGAAAAAACTGCCGTCTGAAAGTGTCGAACTCATTTTTGCTGACCCTCCTTATAACATCGGGAAAGACTTTGACGGGATGGTGGAATCCTGGGACGAAGAGGCCTTTCTGGCGTGGTTGTTTGAGTGCATCGACGAGTGCCATCGCATCCTCAAACCACACGGCACCATGTACATCATGAACAGTACGGAGAACATGCCGTACATCGACCTCAAATGCCGCCCGCTTTTTACCATCAAGAGTCGTATCGTGTGGTCATACGATAGCTCAGGGGTACAAGCCAAAAATTACTTTGGTTCGATGTATGAACCGATCCTGATGATGGTAAAAGATCAGAAAAACTATACATTTAATCGTGACGATATTCTGGTTGAAGCCAAAACTGGCGCTAAACGCGCGCTAATAGACTACAGAAAAAACCCGCCGCAGCCATACAATCAGAAAAAAGTGCCGGGCAATGTCTGGGAGTTCCCACGCGTACGCTATCTGATGGACGAATACGAAAACCACCCCACCCAGAAACCCAAAGCCCTCCTGGAGCGTATAATTCTGGCGTCCTCGAACCCAGATGACAAGGTACTCGATCCGTTCGCCGGCAGCTTCACCACCGGTGCTACCGCCGTGGAATTGGGTCGCAAGTTTGTCGGGATTGAGATCAATACTGAATACGTAAAAATGGGGCTCAGAAGACTGAGTATCGGTTCTCATTTTTCAGAAATTGAGCTTGCCAAGGTGAAAAAACGTAAGACAAAAAACCTGTCTAAAAAGAGTCGATTGACGGCAAAGAGTGGCGATCTTTCAACAAAGTAAAGGCATTGTAAGTCTGCTTTTCAGCTTAAAAATTTCGTGTATATTCCCTGCACGCTTGGGCATGAATACACAGGGTTTAGGAATGATTCGCAAGTATTGGTGGCTGGTTGTTTTTGCGGTCTTCGTTTTTCTTTTTGATGCGCTGCTCATCCAATGGATAGAGCTGATGACAACAGAGCACGACAAGTGCCGGAATATGAACTCAGTGAATCCCCTTAAGCTGGTCAACTGCGTCGACCTCGAATAGCACCTCAGGTAATGCTTCGACAGCCGTCAGCCTCTGGCGGTAAAAACTATCCGACCTGGTTTTCACTCTGCATTAATTGCATGACGCTACCGTCTGGGCTTAACATTTTTAGTACATTATCAACTAATACTGGAGCTTGCCCATATAGATCATAACTCACTGGATTCATTAACCAGTTTTTTATAATTCCGCTAAAACTACCGTGCAGAATAATGATGATGACATCTAAATCAAGAGTGGTGGCAATCAGATTGTCATCTACACACTTTTGCAGGGAATCACGAATGCTTTGATGACTGATACCTATTTTATCGCGAATAGTCTGCTCAGATATCATATCGTTATGAAATTCACACTTATGATATAAAATCTGCATTAATGCCTGCTGACGAGGGTTCTCTGCAATATATTGTAACCCCACCACAAACTTTTCTCGCAATCGCTGTAAAGGGTTATCACCCCAACGACCAATTAGCTTGTCCTGAATCAGATCGCGTAAAGGTGGTTGTTGTAACCATAGCTCATTAAACAGTTGAGTTTTATTTTCGAAATGCCAATAGAGCGCGCCACGCGTCACGCTGGCGGCATCCGCAATGTCGTTTAGCGTCGTATTGCTTACGCCACGTGCGGCAAACTGTACAATTGCTGTTTCTATCAGGTTCTGCCGCGTTTTGAGGGCATCAGCTTTCGTTTTTCTGGCCATGGTCCCGACTGTCTGAGGTAGAGTAGAGAATGATTAATTTTCTTATCTAATATTTGCGATACGGAACAAATGTATCACTTAGCATTTATTTAAACGAGTTCTAAAAAATATTATTACGGACTTCGCACACGAATAAACAAAACGAATACCAACAACAAATATATTCATAAACCAAATGCTTATTTCAATTTGTGTTTATGCGAATCATTGTATTGCTATTAACACCACAATGAAACAGCTGTCGATTAATCTTTTTTTGCTTTTACGTGCCGTGTATCGCGCCCATAAATAAGTATTGCTTACATCGCAAGCTAATAATTTGTAGGATAGCCAACTATTATTTTTCTTGTGCGCGTTATCGCCCCTGCGTTACCCGGTTAATAACGAGCGTTCGGTTTTTTAAGGAATAGAAATGACGAAAAATGCCAGGTTTTCACTCCTGCCCTCATTCATCATCGTCTCCGCAGCATTACTCGCCGGTTGTAACGATCAGGGAGAAACACAAGCTCATCCCACAGAACCGCAGGTGACTGTCCATGTCGTCGAAAAGGCTCCTTTAGCCGTAACGACCGAATTACCCGGGCGCACAACGGCATTCCGAATTGCAGAAGTTCGTCCCCAGGTCAGCGGGATAGTGCTTAAACGGAATTTCACTGAGGGAAGCGATATTGAATCCGGACAGTCACTTTATCAGATCGATCCCGCGACTTATCAGGCTGACTATGACAGCGCCAAAGGTGAACTGGCGAAGAGTGAAGCGGCTGCTGCAATCGCGCATTTAACGGTAAAACGCTATGTGCCGTTGGTTGGCACCAAGTACATCAGCCAGCAAGAGTACGATCAGGCAATTGCTGATGCCCGTCAGGCCGATGCCTCCGTGATCGCGGCAAAAGCGGCGGTCGAAAGCGCGCGTATCAATCTGGCCTACACCAAAGTGACATCGCCAATTAGCGGACGCATCGGTAAATCTAACGTCACCGAAGGCGCATTAGTCACGAATGGCCAGGCTACAGAGCTTGCTACCGTTCAACAACTCGATCCCATTTACGTCGACGTAACACAGTCCAGCAACGACTTTATGCGCCTCAAACAGTCCGTTGAGCAAGGGAGCCTGCATAAAGACAGCGCCAGCAGTACAGTCGAACTGGTGATGGAAAATGGTCAGTCATACCCACTAAAAGGCTCTTTGCAGTTTTCTGATGTGACGGTTGATGAAAGCACCGGCTCAATCACCCTCAGAGCCGTGTTCCCTAACCCGCAGCACACGCTGTTGCCGGGCATGTTTGTGCGCGCACGCATTGATGAAGGCGTCCAGCCGAATGCCATTCTCGTTCCGCAGCAGGGGGTAACGCGTACGCCTCGCGGCGATGCCACCGTAATGGTCGTTAACGACAAGAGTCAGGTTGAGTCTCGCGCAGTCGTTGCCACACAAGCTATTGGTGACAAGTGGCTCATTAGTGAAGGCCTGCAACCGGGTGACAAAGTTATCGTGAGCGGCTTACAGAAAGCACGTCCAGGCGTTCAGGTTAAAGCAACCGCCGATACCGAAACCCCTGCCACGAAAGCCCAATAAGGTAACCGGACATGGCTAACTTTTTTATCAGGCGTCCTATCTTTGCCTGGGTATTGGCTATCATTCTGATGATGGCGGGTGCTCTGGCAATCATGCAACTGCCCGTGGCACAGTACCCGACCATTGCGCCTCCTGCGGTCGCTATTTCTGCCACCTACCCTGGTGCGGATGCACAGACGGTTCAGGATACAGTCACACAGGTTATCGAACAGAATATGAATGGTATCGATAACCTGATGTATATGTCCTCCACCAGCGACTCGGCCGGGAGTGTGACTATTACGCTGACTTTCCAGTCCGGTACCGATCCCGATATCGCGCAAGTGCAGGTGCAAAATAAACTGCAGCTCGCCACTCCGCTACTGCCGCAAGAAGTTCAGCAGCAAGGGATCAGCGTCGAGAAATCCAGCAGCAGCTTTTTGATGGTCGCGGGCTTTGTTTCTGACAACCCACAAACCACACAGGATGACATTTCCGATTACGTCGCCTCGAACGTTAAAGACTCAATCAGCCGTCTGAATGGCGTGGGTGACGTGCAGCTGTTTGGTGCACAGTACGCCATGCGCATCTGGCTGGATGCAAACTTATTGAATAAATATCAGCTCACGCCGGTTGATGTGATCAATCAGTTGAAGGTACAGAACGATCAGATTGCCGCAGGTCAGTTAGGGGGGACGCCTGCATTACCTAACCAGCAGCTGAACGCTTCTATCATTGCGCAAACGCGACTGAAAGACCCTGAAGAGTTCGGCAAAGTGACTTTACGCGTGAACAGCGATGGTTCGGTTGTTCACCTGAAAGACGTCGCGCGTATCGAGTTGGGTGGAGAAAACTACAACGTCGTGGCGCGTATTAACGGTAAGCCTGCATCCGGCCTTGGGATCAAGCTGGCAACCGGGGCAAACGCGCTGGATACCGCTAACGCTATTAAAGCCAAACTGGTTGAACTGCAACCATTCTTCCCGCAGGGAATGAAGGTGGTCTACCCGTACGATACGACACCGTTCGTGACCATCTCAATTCATGAAGTGGTAAAAACGCTGTTTGAAGCGATCGTGCTGGTGTTCCTGGTCATGTATTTGTTCCTGCAAAACATCCGGGCAACGCTCATTCCGACCATCGCCGTACCTGTCGTATTGTTGGGCACATTTGCCGTGCTTGCTGCGTTTGGCTACTCAATAAACACCCTGACGATGTTCGGCATGGTGCTCGCCATCGGTCTATTGGTCGATGATGCGATAGTGGTGGTGGAAAACGTAGAACGCGTGATGATGGAGGATCATCTGCCGCCCAAAGAGGCGACGGAAAAATCCATGTCACAAATACAGGGAGCACTGGTTGGTATTGCTATGGTGCTGTCTGCGGTATTTATCCCGATGGCCTTCTTTGGCGGTTCAACCGGGGCTATCTATCGGCAGTTCTCCATCACCATCGTTTCCGCCATGGCGCTTTCTGTACTGGTCGCGCTGATCCTGACCCCTGCGCTTTGTGCAACGCTGTTGAAGCCGGTATCGGCTGAGCATCACGAGAAAAAAAGCGGTTTCTTTGGCTGGTTTAATACCAAATTCGATCACAGCGTCAATCACTACACCAATAGCGTCAGCGGTATTGTGCGTAAAACCGGGCGTTATCTGGTCGTCTACCTGATAATCGTCATCGGAATGGCGGTTCTGTTTATGCGCCTGCCGACCTCCTTCCTGCCAGAGGAGGATCAGGGTGTGTTTATGACAATGATTCAACTTCCGGCAGGCGCTACGCAAGAGCGCACCCAGAAAGTACTGGATCAGGTTACTCAGTACTACCTGACCAATGAGAAAGCTAACGTCGAAAGCGTCTTCACGGTTAACGGTTTTAGCTTCAGCGGTCAGGGGCAAAACTCAGGTCTGGCATTCGTTAGCCTCAAGCCCTGGGATGAACGTAGCGGCGAGAAAAATAGTGTTGAAGCGGTCATTGCACGCGCCACACGCGCGTTCAGCCAGATCCGCGATGGGTTAGTCTTCCCCTTCAATATGCCCGCTATTGTTGAACTGGGTACCGCAACCGGCTTCGATTTTGAGTTGATCGATCAGGGCGGTCTGGGGCATACGGCGTTGACGCAAGCGCGTAACCAACTGCTGGGGATGGTGGCTAAACACCCCGATCTGTTGGTTCGCGTTCGTCCTAACGGACTGGAAGATACTCCGCAGTTTAAGCTGGATGTTGATCAGGAGAAAGCACAGGCGCTGGGGGTATCGCTGTCGGATATCAACGAAACTATCTCCGCATCACTGGGCGGCTATTACGTTAACGACTTTATTGACCGTGGCCGCGTGAAGAAAGTTTACGTCCAGGGAGATGCAAAATACCGCATGCTGCCAGCGGACATCAATAATCTGTATATCCGCAGCGCCAATGGCGAAATGGTTCCGTTCTCTGCGTTCAGTGCATCACATTGGATTTATGGTTCACCGCGACTGGAACGTTACAACGGTATGCCATCCATGGAAATACTGGGCGAAGCAGCACCTGGCAGAAGTACCGGTGAAGCAATGGCGCTGATGGAAAGTCTGGCGGAAAAACTGCCAAACGGTATTGGTCATGACTGGACGGGGATGTCCTATCAGGAAAGGCTGTCGGGTAACCAGGCGCCTGCGCTGTATGCCATCTCGCTAATCGTTGTCTTCCTTTGCCTTGCCGCATTGTATGAAAGCTGGTCTATTCCTTTCTCGGTGATGCTGGTTGTACCGCTCGGTGTTGTGGGCGCATTGTTAGCAGCATCACTGCGTGGGATGAATAACGACGTGTATTTCCAGGTTGGCTTACTAACCACTATCGGCCTCTCGGCTAAGAACGCTATCCTGATCGTCGAATTTGCCAAAGACCTGATGGATAAAGAAGGCAAGGGGTTGATTGAAGCGACGCTGGAGGCATCGCGTATGCGTCTTCGTCCTATCCTGATGACATCCCTGGCCTTTATTCTGGGGGTTATGCCTCTGGTTATCAGTCACGGAGCAGGTAGTGGTGCGCAGAATGCGGTCGGTACAGGTGTTATGGGAGGAATGCTGACCGCAACATTGTTGGCTATCTTCTTCGTCCCCGTCTTCTTTGTTGTCGTAAGACGGCGTTTTAGTCGGCACAACGATTAATTTGTAAAATAAAGGCGTCTACGGACGCCTTTTTCACCTACGATGCTCCTCTTTATTTATTAGTAAGATAGCCATTTATTTCATTTAAACTATCCCTCTAAACTCGCCTGCAACCTTTCTTTTTATCCATTATTTTTACAATCCACATGAATTGAGATTATTCCTCATGTCAGTCCTTTTTTAAGAAGTGGTAAAATAATCACCGAGTTCGCAGATGGCTTAGCGTTTGTCTTTGCTTAATTAGCGAAACGCTTATTTTGAGGTAACACCATGAAAAGATTAATATCCGTTGCATTGCTTACCGCATTCCTGGCTGGCTGTGCACACGATTCTCCTTGCGTACCTGTATACGACGATCAGGGGCGCCTGGTTCATACCAATACCTGTATGAAAGGCACTACCCAGGATAACTGGGAAACAGCCGGAGCCATCGCCGGTGGTGCTGCAGCCGTTGCCGGACTGACACTTGGGATTGTCGCCCTGACCAAATAAATCATCTCAAAAGCGCGGTTATTACCGCGCTTTTAGCAATAAGCATAAAATCTACATATAAGACAAAACGTTGCTTAATAGTGCCTGGCATATAATAAAATTATTATAGAGTTCCTTCACACATCCACGATTTGAAATTAGCATTTTTTCTGTTTTTCGTAACACCACAATCTCTTTTCATTATTCTCACGCCATTAATATTAACGCCAGAAATCGTTATCACGCGTCCTGTCTGATTTTTAAATTTTTTGCGCCGAAATGTGGCTTACGTTTCAATTTTGCACCACTTCAGGGCGCTGCATTTATTTTTTCCTGTCTACACTCTGCATATTGCGTCGAATAATCAGGCGCAAAAAACTGGCACTACCTTTGCTTAAAAGAGTATGGCCAAAGCCACAGACAGGTAAAAGACGTTTTCAGAACGTTTCCATAACAATAATTCCTCCACACAGGATGCTCTATGAAAAAGATGATAATCGCCAGCCTGGCTGCGGCCGGTGTGCTGCTTGCTGTTGCAAATCAGGCACATGCCGGCGCAACACTTGATGCCGTAAAGAAAAAAGGGTTTGTGCAATGTGGGATCAGCGACGGCTTGCCTGGCTTTTCTTACGCCGATGCAAGCGGCAAGTTCTCGGGTATTGATGTTGATGTATGTCGTGGCGTTGCCTCCGCCGTATTTGGCGATGATAGCAAAGTAAAATATACCCCGCTCACCGCCAAGGAACGCTTTACCGCATTACAGTCTGGTGAAGTCGACTTGCTCTCTCGTAATACCACGTGGACCTCTTCTCGTGATGCCGGTATGGGCATGTCCTTCACTGGTGTAACGTATTACGACGGCATTGGTTTTCTTACCCACAATAAAGCAGGCCTGAAGAGCGCTAAAGAGCTGGATGGTGCAACGGTCTGTATTCAGGCGGGAACCGATACCGAACTAAACGTGGCCGACTACTTTAAAGCCAACAAGATGAAGTACACCCCCGTCACCTTTGACCGTTCGGATGAATCAGCCAAAGCTCTGGAATCTGGACGTTGCGATACGCTGGCTTCCGACCAGTCTCAGCTGTATGCCCTACGCATCAAGCTGAGCAATCCTGCGGAATGGATCGTCCTGCCAGAAGTTATTTCTAAAGAACCTCTGGGACCTGTCGTACGTCGTGGGGACGATGAGTGGTTCTCCATTGTTCGCTGGACGCTGTTCGCCATGCTGAATGCGGAAGAAATGGGTGTTAACTCGAAAAACGTCGATGAAAAAGCGGCTAATCCAGCAACACCGGATATGGCACACCTTTTGGGTAAAGAAGGGGATTATGGCAAGGATCTGAAGCTTGATAACAAATGGGCCTACAACATTATCAAGCAGGTTGGTAACTATTCGGAGATCTTTGAACGTAACGTTGGATCGGAAAGTCCGCTGAAGATCAAACGTGGACAGAACAACCTCTGGAATAACGGTGGCATTCAATATGCGCCACCGGTGCGCTAATGCGTAGTGATGTAACGGGCGCCGCAACTGCGGCGCTCAGCCCAGAGTCATAGTTACTGAGGTTTTCTTATGTTCCATCGCCGCTCAACCGTAAAAGGATCGTTATCCTTTTCTAACCCTGCGGTCCGCGCCTGGTTATTTCAAATACTCGCCGTCATTGTGGTTATCAGCATTGCGGTCTATCTCATTCATAACACGATAAATAACCTGAACAATAGCGGTATTACCTCGGGGTTTTCTTTTCTCGATCGCAGCGCCGGATTTGGTATTGTCCAGCATCTGATTGATTACGAGCAAGGCGATACGTATGGTCGTGTCTTTGTGGTCGGCCTGCTCAATACGCTGTTAGTTTCAGCACTGTGCATTGTTTTCGCATCAATTCTCGGTTTCTTTCTCGGGCTGGCACGCCTGTCAGATAACTGGTTATTGCGAAAGCTCTCGACGATCTACATCGAAACGTTCCGCAATATACCGCCGCTGCTGCAGATCTTCTTCTGGTATTTCGCCGTATTACGTAACCTGCCCGGCCCACGCCAGGCCGTTAACGCGCTGGATTTGATGTTCCTGAGTAACCGGGGGCTCTATATTCCGTCCCTGCAAATGGGAGAAGGTTTTTTTGCCTTTTGCACCGCTGTTGTTATCGCTATCGTCGTCACCATCGGATTATTTCGCTTCAACAGAATGCATCAGACCAAAACCGGTCAGCTACGTCGGACCTGGCCCACAGCTCTTACGTTGATCGTACTTTTACCGGTGATTTCACAGTGGATGTTTGGCGCTGCGCTTCACTGGGATATTCCCGCGCTCCGTGGTTTTAACTTCAGTGGCGGTATGGTGCTTATTCCTGAACTGGCGGCACTAACTCTGGCGCTTTCGGTATATACCTCGGCATTTATTGCAGAAATTATTAGGGCAGGCATTCAGGCCGTTCCTTACGGCCAACATGAAGCCGCACGCTCGCTGGGTCTACCAAATCCGGTGACGCTACGCCAGGTAATCATCCCACAGGCGCTACGCGTCATCATTCCCCCACTGACCAGCCAGTACCTGAATATCGTCAAGAACTCTTCTCTTGCAGCCGCCATTGGCTACCCGGACATGGTTTCACTGTTTGCCGGCACGGTACTCAATCAAACAGGGCAAGCCATTGAAACGATCGCCATCACCATGTCGGTATACCTGATCATCAGTCTAAGTATTTCTTTGCTGATGAATATTTATAACCGCCGTATTGCACTGATTGAGCGCTAAGGAGCCATGATGACAAAAGCACTGCTGTCTCACCCCTCGCGCCAGCGCAGCAATCCGGCAAGCCGCAGTCTACTCTGGGTGCGTAAAAACCTGTTCTCCAGTTGGTCAAATAGCCTGCTCACCCTGCTATGCGTATGGCTGATTTGGTCATTTCTTCCACCACTGTTGAACTGGGTATTTTTTCAGGCCAACTGGGTCGGCTCTACCCGGGCAGACTGCACCAAAGCGGGAGCCTGCTGGGTGTTCATTCATGAACGCTTCGGGCAATTCATGTATGGGCTTTATCCCCACGATCAGCGTTGGCGCGTAAATCTGGCCCTGATGATTGGTCTGGTTTCTATTGTTCCGATGTTCTGGAAAACCATTCCTCACCGTGGCCGCTATATCGCCATCTGGGCAGTCATTTATCCGATTGTCGTCTGGTGGCTGATGTACGGTGGTTTTTTCGGGCTTGAACGCGTAGAAACGCGGCAGTGGGGCGGATTAACACTGACGCTTATTATTGCATCCGTGGGGATTGCAGGCGCGCTTCCATGGGGCATTTTACTGGCGTTGGGACGTCGTTCCCATATGCCAGTCGTGCGGGTTTTATCCGTCATTTTCATTGAGTTCTGGCGCGGTGTACCGCTGATTACCGTTCTGTTTATGTCCTCGGTCATGCTTCCTCTGTTTATGTCCGAAGGAACCAGTATCGACAAGCTTATCCGGGCGCTGGTCGGCGTTATTCTTTTCCAGTCGGCCTATGTCGCAGAAGTGGTTCGCGGAGGGTTACAGGCCCTACCAAAAGGTCAGTATGAAGCCGCAGAATCACTGGCGCTAGGTTACTGGAAAACTCAGGGGCTGGTCATTCTTCCGCAAGCCCTCAAGCTGGTTATCCCTGGCCTGGTTAACACGATTATCGCTCTGTTCAAGGATACCAGCCTGGTCATCATCATCGGTCTGTTTGATCTCTTCAGTAGCGTACAGCAGGCAACTGTGGACCCTGCGTGGCTGGGTATGTCGACGGAAGGATATGTTTTTGCCGCACTGATCTACTGGATCTTCTGTTTCAGCATGTCGCGTTACAGCCAGCATCTGGAAAAACGTTTTAACACCGGGCGTACACCGCACTGAGGAATTTATGAGCCAATTATTAATGCCGTCTACCGACTCGATGATTACACTGGAAAACGTCAACAAATGGTACGGACAGTTTCATGTCCTGAAAAACATCAACCTAAAGGTAAAACAGGGAGAGCGCATCGTATTATGCGGGCCTTCCGGTTCGGGTAAATCGACAACTATCCGCTGTATTAACCATCTTGAAGAACATCAGCAAGGACGCATTGTGGTGGATGGGATTGAACTCAATGAAGACATCCGCAATATTGAGCGCGTCCGACAAGAAGTCGGCATGGTCTTTCAGCACTTTAATCTCTTTCCTCATTTAACTGTCTTGCAAAACTGCACACTGGCGCCTATCTGGGTGCAAAAGATGCCGAAAAAAGAGGCTGAAGTACTGGCAATGCACTACCTTGAGCGGGTCCGCATTGCCGAACATGCGCATAAATATCCCGGGCAAATCTCTGGTGGACAACAACAGCGCGTGGCCATTGCACGCTCGCTGTGTATGAAACCCAAAATCATGTTATTTGATGAACCCACATCAGCGTTGGATCCTGAAATGGTAAAAGAAGTGCTGGATACCATGATAGGTCTGGCGCAATCGGGTATGACCATGCTATGTGTAACCCATGAAATGGGCTTTGCCCGCACAGTAGCCGACCGGGTGATCTTTATGGATCTTGGCGAGATTGTGGAACAGGCACCACCGGATGAGTTTTTTGCTCACCCCAAATCGGAACGCACTCGCGCGTTTTTATCGCAGGTTATTCATTAAATATATATGCCGGATACAGTTCCGGCTGATTTTCGCGTATAAATGCAAAAAGGCCATCCGAAAGGATGGCCTTTTCACTTATTTGATGTCTGGCAGTTTATGGCGGGCGTGCTGCCCGCCACCCTCCGGGCCGTTGCTGCGCAACGTTCAGATCCGCTCCCGGCGGATTTGTCCTCCTCAGGAGAGCGCTCGCCGACAAACAACAGATAAAACAAAAGGCCCAGTCTTTCGACTGAGCCTTTCGCTTTTATTTGATGTCTGGCAGTTCCCTACTCTCGCATGGGGAGACCCCACACTACCATCGGCGCTACGGCGTTTCACTTCTGAGTTCGGCATGGGGTCAGGTGGGACCACCGCGCTACAGCCGCCAGACAAATTCTTTTCTAAGTGCCGAACTTTAACCGAAAAACTGGTGCTGATACCCAGAGTCGAACTGGGGACCTCACCCTTACCAAGGGTGCGCTCTACCAACTGAGCCATATCAGCACACTAAATTTGATGCCTGGCAGTTCCCTACTCTCGCATGGGGAGACCCCACACTACCATCGGCGCTACGGCGTTTCACTTCTGAGTTCGGCATGGGGTCAGGTGGGACCACCGCGCTACAGCCGCCAGGCAAATTCTGTTTATCAACACGCTTTTAGCATGTCGATGTCATCTGTAATCAGACTGAAATCGATGTCTTTCTTTCGCCAAAACATCTTCGGCGTTGTAAGGTTAAGCCTCACGGTTCATTAGTATCGGTTAGCTCAATGTATCGCTACACTTACACACCCGACCTATCAACGTCATCGTCTTTAACGTTCCTTCAGGACTCTCAAGGAGTCAGGGAGAACTCATCTCGGGGCAAGTTTCGTGCTTAGATGCTTTCAGCACTTATCTCTTCCGCATTTAGCTACCGGGCAATGCCATTGGCATGACAACCCGAACACCAGTGATGCGTCCACTCCGGTCCTCTCGTACTAGGAGCAGCCCCCCTCAATTCTCCAGCGCCCACGGCAGATAGGGACCGAACTGTCTCACGACGTTCTAAACCCAGCTCGCGTACCACTTTAAATGGCGAACAGCCATACCCTTGGGACCTACTTCAGCCCCAGGATGTGATGAGCCGACATCGAGGTGCCAAACACCGCCGTCGATATGAACTCTTGGGCGGTATCAGCCTGTTATCCCCGGAGTACCTTTTATCCGTTGAGCGATGGCCCTTCCATTCAGAACCACCGGATCACTAAGACCTGCTTTCGCACCTGCTCGAGCCGTCACTCTCGCAGTCAAGCTAGCTTATGCCTTTGCACTAACCTCCTGATGTCCGACCAGGATTAGCTAACCTTCGTGCTCCTCCGTTACTCTTTAGGAGGAGACCGCCCCAGTCAAACTACCCACCAGACACTGTCCGCAACCCGGATCACGGGTCTACGTTAGAACACCAGCCATTAAAGGGTGGTATTTCAAGGATGGCTCCATGCAGACTGGCGTCCACACTTCAAAGCCTCCCACCTATCCTACACATCAAGGACCAGTGTTCAGTGTCAAGCTATAGTAAAGGTTCACGGGGTCTTTCCGTCTTGCCGCGGGTACACTGCATCTTCACAGCGAGTTCAATTTCACTGAGTCTCGGGTGGAGACAGCCTGGCCATCATTACGCCATTCGTGCAGGTCGGAACTTACCCGACAAGGAATTTCGCTACCTTAGGACCGTTATAGTTACGGCCGCCGTTTACCGGGGCTTCGATCAAGAGCTTCTCCTTACGGATAACCCCATCAATTAACCTTCCGGCACCGGGCAGGCGTCACACCGTATACGTCCACTTTCGTGTTTGCACAGTGCTGTGTTTTTAATAAACAGTTGCAGCCAGCTGGTATCTTCGACTGATTTCAGCTCCATGGGTAAACCACTTCACCTACATATCAGCGTGCCTTCTCCCGAAGTTACGGCACCATTTTGCCTAGTTCCTTCACCCGAGTTCTCTCAAGCGCCTTGGTATTCTCTACCTGACCACCTGTGTCGGTTTGGGGTACGATTTCGTGTTACCTGATGCTTAGAGGCTTTTCCTGGAAGCAGGGCATTTGTTACTTCAGCACCGTAGTGCCTCGTCATCACACCTCAGCGTTAAAAGAAGTCCGGATTTACCTAAACTTCCCGCCTACATGCTTAAACCGGGACAACCGTCGCCCGGCTAACATAGCCTTCTCCGTCCCCCCTTCGCAGTAACACCAAGTACAGGAATATTAACCTGTTTCCCATCGACTACGCCTTTCGGCCTCGCCTTAGGGGTCGACTCACCCTGCCCCGATTAACGTTGGACAGGAACCCTTGGTCTTCCGGCGTGCGGGTTTTTCACCCGCATTATCGTTACTTATGTCAGCATTCGCACTTCTGATACCTCCAGCATACCTCACAGTACACCTTCAACGGCTTACAGAACGCTCCCCTACCCAACAACACATAGTGTCGCTGCCGCAGCTTCGGTGCATGGTTTAGCCCCGTTACATCTTCCGCGCAGGCCGACTCGACCAGTGAGCTATTACGCTTTCTTTAAATGATGGCTGCTTCTAAGCCAACATCCTGGCTGTCTGTGCCTTCCCACATCGTTTCCCACTTAACCATGACTTTGGGACCTTAGCTGGCGGTCTGGGTTGTTTCCCTCTTCACGACGGACGTTAGCACCCGCCGTGTGTCTCCCGTGATAACATTCTTCGGTATTCGCAGTTTGCATCGGGTTGGTAAGTCGGGATGACCCCCTAGCCGAAACAGTGCTCTACCCCCGAAGATGAATTCACGAGGCGCTACCTAAATAGCTTTCGGGGAGAACCAGCTATCTCCCGGTTTGATTGGCCTTTCACCCCCAGCCACAAGTCATCCGCTAATTTTTCAACATTAGTCGGTTCGGTCCTCCAGTTAGTGTTACCCAACCTTCAACCTGCCCATGGCTAGATCACCGGGTTTCGGGTCTATACCCTGCAACTTAACGCCCAGTTAAGACTCGGTTTCCCTTCGGCTCCCCTATTCGGTTAACCTTGCTACAGAATATAAGTCGCTGACCCATTATACAAAAGGTACGCAGTCACACCCCAAAGGGTGCTCCCACTGCTTGTACGTACACGGTTTCAGGTTCTTTTTCACTCCCCTCGCCGGGGTTCTTTTCGCCTTTCCCTCACGGTACTGGTTCACTATCGGTCAGTCAGGAGTATTTAGCCTTGGAGGATGGTCCCCCCATATTCAGACAGGATACCACGTGTCCCGCCCTACTCTTCGAGTTCACAACACATGCACTTTTGTGTACGGGACTTTCACCCTGTATCGTGCGACTTTCCAGACGCTTCCACTAACACACATGCTGATTCAGACTCTGGGCTGCTCCCCGTTCGCTCGCCGCTACTGGGGGAATCTCGGTTGATTTCTTTTCCTCGGGGTACTTAGATGTTTCAGTTCCCCCGGTTCGCTTCATTACGCTATGTAT
This sequence comes from Citrobacter sp. C13, assembly GCF_014596815.2. Classification (NCBI taxonomy): domain Bacteria; kingdom Pseudomonadati; phylum Pseudomonadota; class Gammaproteobacteria; order Enterobacterales; family Enterobacteriaceae; genus Citrobacter; species Citrobacter sp. C13. The sequence continues at coordinate 434,914 of NZ_CP115024.1, read as the reverse complement.
TCACGTAATGATAGTGTGACGAATCACACTGGGTTTCCCCATTCGGAAATCGCCGGTTATAACGGTTCATATCACCTTACCGACGCTTATCGCAGATTAGCACGTCCTTCATCGCCTCTGACTGCCAGGGCATCCACCGTGTACGCTTAGTCGCTTAACCTCACAACCCGAAGATGTTTCTTTCGATTCATCATCGGTTTGCAAAAATTTGAGAGACTCGAACACACCGCTTTTCATTTCTTATTACGGAGAAATGAAACAGTGTGTCGTTTCAATTTTCAGCTTGATCCAGATTTTTAAAGAGCAAAACTTCGCAGTGAACCTTTTCAGGTACACTCTGAAGTTTTCTTGTGTTTTTGCAGTAAGGGATGGTGGAGCTATGCGGGATCGAACCGCAGACCTCCTGCGTGCAAGGCAGGCGCTCTCCCAGCTGAGCTATAGCCCCATCGTAGTTATCTCATTCACCTTAATTCTTGCTGAGACAAGGCGTGGAACGGTGAAGCATACTGAAGTATGCGAGTCGTTTCACAACGCGGTATCAGAAAGAATTTGGTAGGCCTGAGTGGACTTGAACCACCGACCTCACCCTTATCAGGGGTGCGCTCTAACCACCTGAGCTACAAGCCTGCAGAGATTTTCTTACTGCTAATTTTCATCAGACAATCTGTGTGAGCACTACAAAGAACGTTTCTTTAAGGTAAGGAGGTGATCCAACCGCAGGTTCCCCTACGGTTACCTTGTTACGACTTCACCCCAGTCATGAATCACAAAGTGGTAAGCGCCCTCCCGAAGGTTAAGCTACCTACTTCTTTTGCAACCCACTCCCATGGTGTGACGGGCGGTGTGTACAAGGCCCGGGAACGTATTCACCGTGGCATTCTGATCCACGATTACTAGCGATTCCGACTTCATGGAGTCGAGTTGCAGACTCCAATCCGGACTACGACATACTTTATGAGGTCCGCTTGCTCTCGCGAGGTCGCTTCTCTTTGTATATGCCATTGTAGCACGTGTGTAGCCCTACTCGTAAGGGCCATGATGACTTGACGTCATCCCCACCTTCCTCCAGTTTATCACTGGCAGTCTCCTTTGAGTTCCCGGCCGAACCGCTGGCAACAAAGGATAAGGGTTGCGCTCGTTGCGGGACTTAACCCAACATTTCACAACACGAGCTGACGACAGCCATGCAGCACCTGTCTCAGAGTTCCCGAAGGCACCAAAGCATCTCTGCTAAGTTCTCTGGATGTCAAGAGTAGGTAAGGTTCTTCGCGTTGCATCGAATTAAACCACATGCTCCACCGCTTGTGCGGGCCCCCGTCAATTCATTTGAGTTTTAACCTTGCGGCCGTACTCCCCAGGCGGTCGACTTAACGCGTTAGCTCCGGAAGCCACGCCTCAAGGGCACAACCTCCAAGTCGACATCGTTTACGGCGTGGACTACCAGGGTATCTAATCCTGTTTGCTCCCCACGCTTTCGCACCTGAGCGTCAGTCTTTGTCCAGGGGGCCGCCTTCGCCACCGGTATTCCTCCAGATCTCTACGCATTTCACCGCTACACCTGGAATTCTACCCCCCTCTACAAGACTCTAGCCTGCCAGTTTCGGATGCAGTTCCCAGGTTGAGCCCGGGGATTTCACATCCGACTTGACAGACCGCCTGCGTGCGCTTTACGCCCAGTAATTCCGATTAACGCTTGCACCCTCCGTATTACCGCGGCTGCTGGCACGGAGTTAGCCGGTGCTTCTTCTGCGAGTAACGTCAATTGCTGCGGTTATTAACCACAACACCTTCCTCCTCGCTGAAAGTACTTTACAACCCGAAGGCCTTCTTCATACACGCGGCATGGCTGCATCAGGCTTGCGCCCATTGTGCAATATTCCCCACTGCTGCCTCCCGTAGGAGTCTGGACCGTGTCTCAGTTCCAGTGTGGCTGGTCATCCTCTCAGACCAGCTAGGGATCGTCGCCTAGGTGAGCCGTTACCCCACCTACTAGCTAATCCCATCTGGGCACATCCGATGGCAAGAGGCCCGAAGGTCCCCCTCTTTGGTCTTGCGACGTTATGCGGTATTAGCTACCGTTTCCAGTAGTTATCCCCCTCCATCGGGCAGTTTCCCAGACATTACTCACCCGTCCGCCACTCGTCACCCAAGGAGCAAGCTCCTCTGTGCTACCGTTCGACTTGCATGTGTTAGGCCTGCCGCCAGCGTTCAATCTGAGCCATGATCAAACTCTTCAATTTAAAAGTTTGATGCTCAATGAATTAAACTTCGTAATGAATTACGTGTTCACTCGTTGAGACTTGGTATTCATTTTTCGTCTTGCGACGTTAAGAATCCGTATCTTCGAGTGCCCACACAGATTGTCTGATAAATTGTTAAAGAGCAGTTGCGACGCGCTTTAGCGCTCTGTCGCGAGGTGGCGTATATTACGCTTTCCTCTTTCAGAGTCAACCCTCATTTTCAGGTTTTTCTCTTCAACCGAACCGGCTGTTTGCGTGAAGTGATTCACATCCGCCGTGTCGATGGAGGCGCATTATAGGGATCCCATTTTTTAGCACAAGTATTTTTTGGATCTTTTTTTCTGAATGCTTGTTTTTCACTCCTTTCGCTACATTCCTGCGCAATTTGGCTGATTTTTGATAGCTAAACCACTTGCACAGTCTCAATAATCCAACCAAAGTCTTCATTACTGCTCTATTTTCGTTGAGGTAAACATGTCTGATGTACTGCGTCCTTATAAGGATCTTTTCCCACAGATCGGAAATCGCGTGATGATCGACACCAGCAGTGTCGTCATTGGTGATGCTCGTTTGGCTGATGATGTCGGAATTTGGCCACTGGTTGCCATTCGTGGCGACGTTAACTATGTACAAATTGGTGCCCGTACAAACATTCAGGACGGCAGCGTTCTCCATGTCACACATAAATCCACGTCTAATCCGCAGGGTAATCCATTGATCGTGGGTGAGGATGTAACAGTCGGTCATAAAGTCATGCTACACGGCTGTATCATTGGCAACCGCGTATTAGTCGGCATGGGTTCGATTCTGCTGGATGGCGTGGTAGTAGAAGACGACGTTATGATTGGGGCTGGGAGCCTGGTTCCCCAAAACAAACGCCTGGAAAGCGGGTATCTGTACCTGGGAAGCCCGGTTAAACAAATCCGTCCATTAAGCGATGAAGAGAAAGCAGGCTTACAATATTCAGCTAACAACTATGTTAAGTGGAAAGATGAATATTTAAGTCAGAGTAACCACACCCAACCTTGAGCATCTTCCTGCTGGTCCTGGATCAATCCTTCAGCTTCTTCTTCCAGATCCCAGCGATGCTGTTGAAAGATTTCCAACCACTGTTCAGGCGTGTCGCCGCCAAAGCGGGACGCCAGCATCTCTCCAGATATGGCACATGTTAACTGCATACCATGAACCATCGCCGGAAAAACCACGGCGCTGACATCCGTGCGCCATTCTTCTCGATCGGGAAACTGGATCGCCTGATTCATGCCGACAATTCCTGCTGCATGCTTTTAATGACGGGTTCAATCTGCGGCAAAACCCCATGCCAGAGTAAAACGGCGTGCGCTGCTTGCCCCACCAGCATACCCAGGCCATCAGCATATTGTTTCGCCCCATGTTCGGCACACCAGGAGAGGAACGGTGTATCTCCTTTCTGATAAAACATGTCATAACAATAGACAGATGAGTGAATAAGAGATGTCGGAATAGCCGGTATCTCACCGCTAATTCCGCTGGATGTCGCGTTAATAATCAAATCAAAACTGTAATTATCAAGCTCATCCATTCCTACCGCCTGTACGCTGCCGGTATGGGAGAAGATTAGTGCCAGTTCTTCAGCGCGCGAAGCGGTACGGTTAACAATAGTCACCGCGCAATCCATAGAAAGAAGAGGTAATAAAACTCCACGGGATGCACCACCCGCACCAATCAGCAGAACTCGCGATCCGGGACGAATGAAAGATAAACGCTCAAGATCGCTCAACAAGCCGATACCATCCGTGTTGTCTCCCAGCAAACGCCCATCCTCCAGCCGTTTAAGGGTGTTGACCGCTCCAGCAAGCGATGCCCGCTCCGTTAGTTCATCGGCACGTGCAAATGCCTCTTCTTTAAAAGGCACGGTGACATTTGCCCCCTTCCCGCCCTCAGCAAAAAAAGCGTTCAGGGTATTCACAAAATCATTGATGGGTGCCAATACACGCCCGTAGGAGTAATCAATCTTCAGTTGCTCTGCAAATTGCTGATGAATAAAGGGCGATTTACTGTGCGCTATCGGATTACCAAAAACAGCATAGGCTTCTTTCATATTACCCCTGTCGAAACTGTTCACCTGTCAGAGCATCACGGATCTCCGAAGGATTCAAACGCCCCCCGGTCTCCCCTTCAACCACAGGAAAGTCTGTACCGAACTGTGCGCGAACTTCCTCTACCGTTCTGCAAGGCGGTAAGCCACTCAAATTAGCACTGGTAGAAACTAACGGTTTGCCATAAGCCTGGCACAACGCAACCACCAGCGGGTGATCGGTGACGCGAACAGCCAGAGAATCAAAGCGCCCGGTCAACCAGCGTGGCGTTGTCGCAAGCGCTGGGAAAACGAAGGTAACAGGACCAGGCCAACGGGCGAAAACAGCGTCACGTTGAGCATCGGTGAGCATGCTATCGTCGATATACGGTTTAAGTTGTTCAAAGTTTGACGCGATTAAAATTAACCCTTTATCGACCGGACGTTGTTTTAGCGCCAACAAACGGCTCACCGCCGTTTCGCTATCGGGGTCGCAGCCGACACCAAATACAGCTTCAGTTGGATAGGCGATGACTTTTTCTTGTTTCAGAACCGCTATCGCAGCAACGATAGGATCTGTGGGCAGGTTATTATTCACTTTTTTATTCCGCCGAAATCGGCTTTCCACATTGTTTACTGGCACAGAAATGCTTCACACCCTGCGCGGTTTTCTTTTCGATGAGAAGCGGATAATGACACTCAGGACATTCTCCGGCTAACGGTTTGAAGTTAATGACAAACTGGCACTCCGGATAGCGATCGCAGGAGTAAAAGGTTTTGCCATAACGGGAACGCCGCTGGACAAGATGACCAGTCTGGCATTGAGGACAGACTATTGCTGTTTCATCAGGCTTGTCGATGAGCTCGGTGTGATCGCACGCAGGATAGTCACTGCATCCAATAAACATACCGAATCGGCCCTGTCTCAGCACCAGCTCAGCGCCACATGCAGGACAAAGCTTACCCTCCAGAACTTTGACAATATGTCCGTCCGCGGAAGATTTCAGCGGACGGATGTAATCGCATTCTGGATAGAGTGAACAACCGAGAAATGGACCGTGTTTCCCGGAACGAATAACCAGTTCAGCCCCGCATTGTGGGCAGGGCTCGTTTTTACGCACCGTGAACAGTGCTGATTTAGCCATAACAACTCATACTGAATGAAGATTGATTAATGCAGCATACCTTCATTCACTTCAAAGAGTAATTCTTCCATTTGCTGATAGGCATTTTCACAACCTGGAATGTTGAATAGCACCATCAGAATCACCCACTTCAGGTCTTCCAGATCGAACTCTGCCGTATCCAGCGCGAGTACGCGCTCAATAACCATTTCTCGCGTTTCGAGGTTTAGCACCTGAATCTGCTCCAGGAATAGCAGGAATCCTCTACAGCTTGCATCCAGTCGATCGCACTCTTCCGCAGTATAAATACGTATAGAAAGAGGGTCCGATGCCAGCTGCATAGGTTCAGCAAGGCCATCCTGATAGTCAGCAAGCTTCTCCAGCCAAAGTAACGCGTTGTAAATGTCTTCACGATCAAAACCAGCGTCGGTAAGATCCCGTTCCAGTTTGTCCTGATCCACACGCAGCTCAGCTTCGTTATGGATATATGTCTCAAACAAATACATTAGTACGTCGAACATGGCATGCCCTCCTCAATCGGACATAGCCGCCGGGTACAGCTGCGATCCACCCTGCTAACTCCAGTTCGAGCAGTTGAGCCACTACCTCTGGCACAGGTTGGCCGGCACGTTCAGCGACGACGTCAACAGGTGTTACCTCATCTCCTACGTTAGCCAGGAGCTCCGGAAATGGCAATGCCACCTCTCCGTGATCTGGCGAATAAATTGATTTTTCAGGTTCATCTGGCAACCATTGCAGCCCATATTGCAAATTTTCAAGAATTTCCTCTGGTGTCGTCACAAGCATGGCTCCCTGCTGAATAAGCCAATGCGGGCCTTCACTTCCCGGGCTCCCAATCGGCCCTGGTAAAGCAAACACCTCCCGCCCTTGTTCCAGTGCACAGCGAGCAGTAACCAGTGAACCACTACGCTGTGCAGCTTCAACGACCAGTACACCTTTACTTAGACCACTAATAATGCGATTTCGTCGGGGAAAATTGCGCGGCAAAGGGAGCATATCTAATGGGAACTCAGACACCAGTGCGCCCCCAGCCTCAATAAGTCGCTCCGCAAGACGGATATGCTGTCGTGGGTGAATGGTCTCAAGTCCATTTCCCAGCACCGCAATACTTGTGCCTTGTCGGTTTATCGCAGCATTGTGCGCCACGCCATCAATCCCCCGGGCCAGACCGCTGGTGATCGTCACCCCACATGCAGCAAGATTTTCGCAAAACAACCGTCCCCAGCGTTCGCCATACCATGAGTGTTGTCGACTACCGACAACGGCAACTTGAAATGAGTGGAGGCATGCGGGAGCTCCTGCAACAAAAAGCACCCCAGGATAATCCTCAATCGCACGGAGCTGTGGCGGATAATGCTCGCTGTCGGCAACCACAAAATGGTGGTTAGGCTGTTCAAGCCAGCGCAGCGTTTTTTCCAGCGTCAGATCTGAAAAGGTTAAAAAGCGTCTTGCCTGGCGTGGAGAGAATCCAGCCTGCAAGAGTACCGCGTTGTTAATACACGGTTGAGTATTGAGCCAGTGAGCAACGCGCACTATCTCATCACCATACAGTTCATTCACTTGCGCTAAACGTAGCCAAATTTCGATTTGGGTCATCCCTGTTCCCCTGCCACAAGCAGTCCTGGCAATCTTTGCGATTGGTCACTGATGCTGTCAATCAGAGGGGGTTTTGTCTAGAATAGAGGTAATTATCTTTTCAACTCCTGAACACAACTCTGGATAACTATGTCAGTTTTGCAAGTGTTACATATTCCGGACGAGCGCCTTCGCAAAGTCGCAAAACCGGTTGAAGAAGTGAATGCAGAAATTCAGCGTATCGTTGATGATATGTTCGAAACGATGTACGCCGAAGAAGGTATCGGTCTGGCAGCAACACAGGTCGATATTCATCAGCGCATCATTGTTATTGATGTCTCTGAAAATCGCGATGAGCAGTTGGTACTCATTAACCCAGAACTGCTGGAAAAAGACGGCGAAACCGGCATTGAAGAAGGCTGTCTGTCTATTCCTGAACAGCGTGCGTTAGTACCGCGTGCAGAGAAAGTAAAAATTCGTGCGCTTGATCGCGACGGCAAATCTTTTGAACTGGAAGCCGATGGCCTGCTCGCTATCTGCATTCAACATGAAATGGATCACCTGGTCGGTAAACTATTTATCGATTATCTGTCTCCGTTGAAGCAACAACGCATTCGTCAGAAAGTTGAAAAACTCGACCGCCTGAACGCCCGAGCTTAAGGACAAGGATCAACGTGTCAGACTCACTACGTATTATTTTTGCGGGTACACCTGACTTTGCAGCGCGTCATCTCGACGCGCTGCTGTCTTCTGGACATAACGTCGTTGGCGTGTTTACCCAACCGGACCGCCCGGCGGGACGCGGTAAAAAGCTGATGCCCAGCCCGGTAAAAGTGCTGGCAGAAGAAAAAGGGATACCGGTCTTTCAACCCGTCTCTCTTCGCCCTCAGGAAAACCAACTACTGGTTGCTGATTTACACGCAGACGTGATGGTGGTGGTGGCATATGGCCTGATCCTGCCAAAAGCAGTACTGGAAATGCCGCGCCTGGGTTGTATCAACGTTCACGGTTCCCTGCTTCCGCGTTGGCGGGGTGCAGCACCGATCCAGCGCTCACTGTGGGCAGGCGACGCCGAAACCGGTGTTACCATCATGCAGATGGATGTTGGCCTCGACACCGGTGATATGCTGCTGAAGCTGTCCTGCCCAATTACGGCAGAAGATACCAGCGGTTCGTTATATGACAAGCTGGCAGACCTGGGGCCTCAGGGGCTGATTGAAACGCTAAAACAGCTGGCTGCCGGTACAATAAAACCGGTGGTACAAGACGAATCACTGGTTACGCATGCAGAAAAACTCAGCAAAGAAGAGGCCCGTATCGACTGGTCGCTTTCGGCTGTTCAATTGGAACGCTGCATCCGCGCCTTTAACCCGTGGCCAATGAGCTGGCTTGAAATCGATGGTCAGCCAGTGAAAGTCTGGCAAGCTTCGGTTATTGCTGTAAACACCCAGGCCGAGCCAGGCACCATTCTAGAGGCGACAAAGCAGGGTATCCAGGTCGCAACAGGTGACGGCATTCTGAATCTTATCTCTTTGCAGCCTGCCGGTAAAAAAGCCATGAGCGCGCAGGATCTGCTTAATTCACGCCGGGAGTGGTTCGTGCCCGGAAACCGTCTGGCCTGACGGTTCATCTCTTTAAGCCCGGTGTCTCCGGGCATTTTTATTTTTGCGCTTATGAAAAAACATCTTAATTTACGCAGTATGGCGGCCCAGGCCGTCGAACAGGTTGTCGAGAAAGGACAATCACTAAGTAACGTGCTGCCCGCCATGCAGCAAAAAGTTGCCGATAAAGACAAAGCGCTGTTACAGGAACTTTGCTTCGGCGTATTACGTACACTCTCTCAACTGGAGTGGATGATCCAGCAACTGATGGAACGTCCAATGACGGGCAAACAGCGCACCGTTCACTACCTGATCATGGTGGGCTTCTACCAACTGTTGCATACTCGGATTCCAGCACACGCTGCGTTAGCTGAGACCGTAGAAGGCGCGGTCATTATTAAGCGTCCACAGCTGAAAGGGCTGATCAACGGCGTACTGCGCCAGTTTCAACGCCGTCAGGATGAACTGCTGGCCGAGTTTGCGCAAAGCGATTTGCGCTTCTTACACCCCTCCTGGCTGGTGAAACGTATTAAGAGTGCGTATCCGCAGAAATGGGAAGCCATTCTTGAAGCCAATAACCAGCGACCGCCGATGTGGCTACGAGTCAATCGTAATCACCATACTCGCGACGCCTGGCTAGACCTGCTTACCGAAGCGGGATTAACAGGTTTTCCGCATCCAGACTACCCGGATGCAGTGCGTCTGGAAACACCGGCCCCAGTTCACGCCCTCCCTGGTTTTAACGAAGGTTGGGTCACCGTTCAGGATGCTTCCGCTCAAGGATGCGTAAATTATCTGTTGCCGGAGGACGGTGAGCAGATCCTCGACCTGTGCTGTGCGCCGGGCGGTAAAACCACTCACATTCTGGAAGTTGCTCCGCAAGCTAACGTCATGGCCGTCGATGTGGATGAAAAACGCTTATCGCGCGTTTACGACAATCTGAAACGTCTGGGCATGAAGGCAACCGTAAAACAGGGGGATGGACGCTATCCAAAGCAGTGGTGCGGTGAACAACAGTTTGACCGTATTTTGCTGGACGCCCCATGTTCTGCAACCGGGGTGATCCGTCGCCATCCGGATATCAAATGGCTGCGCCGCGACCGGGATATTGCCGAACTTGCCCAATTACAGGCTGAGATCCTGAATGCTACCTGGTCACATCTTAAATCTGGCGGCACGCTGGTGTATGCAACGTGTTCTATCCTGCCAGAAGAGAACCAGCAGCAAATTGCCGCCTTCCTGGCACGCACACCGGATGCGGTATTAAGCGAAACCGGTACGCCGGAAAAACCCGGACGTCAGAATTTACCGGGTGCGGAAGATGGCGATGGCTTCTTTTACGCTAAGCTAATCAAAAAGTGATGAGATAACGGGTCGCGACTGATGAAAATTATCATTCTGGGCGCAGGGCAAGTTGGCGGTACGCTGGCTGAAAACCTGGTCGGAGAGAACAACGATATCACGGTAGTCGATACCAATGGTGAACGCCTGCGCAGCCTGCAGGACAAGTTTGATCTCCGTGTCGTGCAAGGGCATGGTTCGCATCCCCGCGTATTGCGTGAAGCCGGTGCCGACGATGCCGATATGCTGGTTGCCGTAACCAGCTCAGATGAAACAAATATGGTTGCCTGCCAGGTAGCTTATTCACTGTTTAATACGCCTAATCGCATCGCCCGTATTCGTTCACCAGATTACGTTCGCGATGCCGACAAGCTGTTCCAATCCGATGCGGTGCCAATCGATCACCTGATTGCGCCTGAGCAACTGGTTATTGATAGTATTTATCGCCTGATTGAATATCCGGGCGCATTGCAGGTGGTGAATTTTGCCGAAGGTAAAGTCAGTCTGGCAGTAGTAAAAGCCTATTACGGCGGGCCGCTTATCGGTAATGCGCTGTCAACAATGCGTGAGCATATGCCGCACATCGATACCCGCGTTGCGGCGATTTTCCGTCATGACCGACCGATCCGTCCGCAAGGTTCTACAATCGTTGAAGCGGGTGATGAAGTCTTCTTTATTGCGGCATCACAGCATATACGCGCCGTAATGAGTGAACTGCAGCGTCTGGAAAAGCCGTACAAACGCATTATGTTAGTGGGTGGCGGTAATATCGGTGCGGGTCTGGCACGTCGTCTGGAAAAAGATTACAGCGTCAAACTGATCGAACGTAATCAACAACGCGCATCCGAACTTGCAGAGAAACTACAAAATACAATCGTCTTTTTTGGTGATGCTTCGGATCAAGAGTTACTGGCCGAAGAACATATCGATCAGGTCGATCTGTTCATCGCAGTGACCAATGATGACGAAGCAAATATCATGTCGGCGATGCTTGCCAAACGGATGGGCGCCAAGAAAGTAATGGTGTTGATCCAGCGCAGAGCATACGTCGATCTGGTGCAAGGCAGCGTGATCGATATTGCGATTTCACCGCAGCAGGCGACCATCTCCGCGCTGCTGAGCCACGTGCGTAAAGCTGATATTGTTGGCGTTTCTTCACTTCGCCGTGGCGTCGCGGAAGCCATTGAAGCCGTCGCACACGGGGATGAAACGACGTCGAGAGTTGTAGGGCGTTCAATTGATGAAATTAAACTTCCGCCCGGAACCATTATTGGCGCCGTTGTACGTGGTAACGATGTCATGATTGCCAACGATAACCTGCGCATTGAGCAGGGCGATCACGTAATTATGTTCCTGACAGATAAAAAGTTTATTACCGACGTCGAGCGACTATTCCAGCCAAGTCCTTTTTTCCTGTAATAATTTGGGCGCTAATACAGCGCCCTTTTTATTTCCCTTTATTTTTCATGGTCTAATTAATTTTCCTTTCGGCAATACATAAATGGAAATTGCCTAAACATTTGTTAAACTTATAAACGTCAGCTGCATAGGGAGAATAAAATGAGCATTATTAAAGAGTTTCGCGAATTCGCGATGCGCGGGAATGTTGTCGATTTGGCAGTGGGTGTCATTATTGGCGCGGCATTCGGTAAGATTGTTTCATCACTGGTTGCCGATATCATTATGCCGCCGCTGGGGCTGTTAATTGGTGGAATTGATTTTAAACAGTTTGCTTTAACGCTACGTGATGCACAGGGAGACATCCCTGCCGTGGTCATGCATTACGGTGTATTTATTCAAAATGTATTCGATTTCATTATTGTTGCGTTTGCTATCTTTATGGCAATCAAACTGATCAACAAACTGAACCGTAAAAAAGCGGAAGAGCCGGCAGCACCGCCAGCTCCATCGAAAGAAGAAATATTGCTAAGTGAAATTCGTGACCTGCTGAAAGAACAGAATAATCGCTCTTAAGCACTCACTGAAACAAGAAGGCCAGTGGTAAAAAAGTTAATTACTTTCTTGCCACTGGTCTCCCAGTTACCCCGATTGCCATGTTTTCCTTTACGTAGATAACTTCCTTTCCCTTTCTTATTTTTCTCAACGCGCTGTCTGAACAGTGGGTCATGCAGAAGCGCCTCAATGGCGTTGTCCTTTATCTGCCCTTTGGTGTGCTGATAACGACTCATAATATCTCCAGTTTGTAGGAATTTACGCCGCGAGTGTAGACCTGGCAGTTCAAGAAATCAACAGCCTGATGTTGTTCCACTGGCGCCTTGCTCAAGAGCTTCAAGAATAGAGCAGTACACGCTGCTGTGTGCCTTGCCGCAGCATGCATCATTCAATCGCTGCAGAGACCGCTGCATCGTCTGAAGTTCAGCAATACGGGCTTCGACTTCTTGCAGTCTTTCCTGGACGATCCCTTTTGATTCCTGACAGGTATGGTGTTCGGGATCAACACGGATCGAAAGCAATTCGCGGATCGACTCCAGAGTGAAACCAAGCTGCCGGGCATAACGAATAAACTTCAAGCGCTGAAGATCGCTTTCTGTATAGAGCCGAAATCCGCCTTCAGTACGCACTTCATGCTCCATCATCTGCTGCTTTTCATAGTAGCGGATAGTATCCGGCGTCACGTCAGCCAGTTTCGCTATTTCACCAATTCGGTACATGCTCTCTCCGCTATTCGTCGTTGATCTTTTTTAGCAACTTATCTGCGTAGTCACCGCGCAAAAACTCGGTGCTGAGTCCAGCCTGCCGAAGTTTAAGTTCCAGTAGCGACAGTCTTCGGCTCACCTCCGGATAACTGGGATCATCTTTGCGGATCCCCGCGAGTATTTCAAGCAGCTGTATTGCCTCTCTGCGTTGCTCGAGCTCAGGAGGAAGGCAACCTGCATTTTTTAATAAACGGTATCCGGCTCGGAGTTCAGGCGGGACATGGGAGTCATCGTCAAGAGTCAGCGGTTCGCCCATTCCCGGTAAATCATCAAACTCGCCTTTAGACTGTGCATCAATAATATGGCGCTCTGCCCACTGGTCAAGTAACCGCATACAACACTCCAGGGGATGAACAAAAAGAGTACAGATATTGTAGATAAGTGGGGATATGACGGATATAAAAAAACCCGCCGAGGCGGGTTTTTTTACGTTACTACAGATTACTCTGCAGCAGCTTCTGTTTTCTCTGAACGATCAACCAGCTCGATGTATGCCATCGGCGCGTTGTCGCCTGCACGGAAACCACACTTCAGAATGCGAGTGTAACCACCGGCGCGGCTCGCAAAACGCGGGCCCAGTTCGTTAAACAGTTTTGCCACGATCTCGTTATCACGAGTACGGGCGAATGCCAGACGACGATTAGCTACGCTATCAGTCTTGGCAAGAGTAATCAGCGGCTCAACTACGCGACGCAGCTCTTTCGCTTTCGGCAGAGTCGTCTTGATGATTTCATGACGAACCAGTGAACCTGCCATATTGCGGAACATAGCCTGGCGATGGCTGCTGTTGCGGTTCAGTTGACGACCACTCTTACGATGGCGCATGACCTTATCCTTCTCAGTAAAACCTTAACCTGTGATCCGGTTACTCGTCAGCGATGCTTGCCGGTGGCCAGTTTTCCAGGCGCATGCCCAGAGACAGTCCACGGGAAGCCAGCACGTCTTTAATCTCGGTAAGAGATTTTTTACCAAGGTTAGGCGTCTTAAGAAGCTCAACCTCAGTACGCTGTACCAGATCACCGATATAGTGGATAGCTTCTGCTTTGAGGCAGTTAGCAGAGCGGACAGTCAATTCCAGATCGTCAACAGGGCGCAGCAGGATCGGATCGAATTCTGGTTTCTCTTCTTTAACTTCCGGCTGACGTACATCACGTAAATCAACGAAAGCTTCCAGTTGTTCAGCCAGAATGGTTGCCGCACGACGAATCGCCTCTTCAGGATCGATTGTGCCGTTGGTTTCCATTTCGATGACCAGCTTGTCCAGGTCGGTACGCTGTTCTACACGCGCTGCTTCAACATTGTAGGCAATACGCTCTACAGGGCTGTAGCATGCGTCGACCAGCAGACGGCCGATTGGGCGCTCATCTTCTTCCGAATGAATTCGGGTAGAAGCCGGCACATAACCACGACCGCGCTGAACTTTGATACGCATGCTAATAGATGCATTCTCATCGGTCAGGTGGCAGATCACGTGCTGTGGCTTGACGATTTCGACATCACCATCATGGGTAATGTCGGCTGCAGTCACAGGGCCAATGCCAGATTTATTCAAGGTAAGAATAACGTCATCTTTACCCTGAACTCTCACCGCCAGCCCTTTCAGGTTGAGCAGGATTTCCAGGATATCTTCCTGAACGCCTTCTTTGGTGCTGTACTCATGTAGTACACCATCAATCTCAACCTCGGTCACCGCGCAACCCGGCATCGATGAGAGCAGAATACGGCGCAGTGCGTTACCCAAAGTATGGCCAAAGCCACGCTCTAAAGGCTCAAGGGTCACCTTGGCGTGCGTCGAACTCACTTGCTCGATATCTACCAGGCGCGGTTTTAGAAACTCTGTCACAGAACCCTGCATTGTGTCCTCTCTTTGGTACTAAGCTTTACTTGGAGTAAAGCTCGACGATCAGGTGTTCGTTAATGTCCGCAGACAGATCAGAACGCTCCGGCTTACGCTTGAACGTACCTTCCATCTTGCCAGCATCAACTTCCAGCCAGGTTGGCTTTTCACGCTGCTCAGCCAGCTCCAGAGCGGCTTTCACGCGAGACTGCTTCTTCGCTTTCTCACGAATGCTAACAACGTCATTCGGACTAACCTGATAAGAAGCGATGTTAACAACACGACCGTTTACCATAATTGCTTTATGGCTGACCAGCTGACGTGCTTCTGCACGAGTGGCACCGAAGCCCATACGGTATACAACGTTGTCCAGACGACCTTCCAGCAGACCCAACAGGTTTTCACCGGTGTTGCCTTTCAGACGTGCTGCTTCTTTGTAGTAGTTACGGAACTGACGCTCCAGCACACCGTAGATACGGCGAACTTTTTGCTTTTCACGCAACTGCACACCATAGTCAGACAGACGCGGTTTACGCGCACCGTGCTGGCCAGGAGCTTGTTCAATTTTACACTTGGTATCGATCGCGCGAACGCCAGACTTAAGGAATAAGTCAGTGCCCTCACGACGGCTCAGCTTGAGCTTAGGACCCAAATATCTTGCCATTTTCTTTCTCCAACAATCCTAGAAACGACAGCGTTATACGCGACGTTTTTTCGGCGGACGACAACCGTTATGAGGGATCGGAGTCACATCAGTAATATTAGTGATGCGGAAACCAGCGGCGTTCAGAGCACGAACAGTAGATTCGCGACCTGGACCCGGTCCTTTGACCATAACTTCCAGATTCTTGATACCGTATTCTTTTACGGCTTCAGCGCAACGCTCTGCTGCAACCTGAGCTGCAAACGGAGTGGATTTGCGAGAACCACGGAAACCGGAACCACCGGCTGTTGCCCAACCCAGTGCGTTACCCTGACGATCAGTAATGGTAACGATGGTGTTGTTAAAAGAAGCATGGATATGAGCCACGCCGTCAGAGACTTGTTTTCTTACACGTTTACGTGCACGAATTGGTGCCTTTGCCATTATTCAATCACCCCGATTATTTCTTGATCGGTTTGCGCGGACCCTTACGGGTACGTGCGTTGGTCTTGGTACGCTGACCGCGAACCGGGAGACCACGACGATGACGCAAACCGCGATAGCAACCAAGATCCATAAGGCGCTTGATGCTCATGCTAACTTCACGGCGCAGATCACCTTCAACGACAAATTTGGCAACTTCGTCACGCAGCGTGTCGATTTGTTCTTCAGACAGCTCACTGATCTTAACATCTTCAGCGATACCCGCGGCAGCCAGAATGGCTTTAGAACGGGTCTTGCCGACGCCGTAGATCGAAGTTAATGCGATCACAGCATGTTTCTGATCAGGAATGTTAATGCCTGCTATACGGGCCACTATGCACTCCTACTATTTAATATGTACGCACCATGCTGAAAAGCCCGTTTTCAGGATACTCAAATGGAAACGCACAGACATACAAAAGATTGGCTGGCTAATCTAGCCAGCTCAACCCAACTTTGCAAGAAAAATATGCGAATAAATCAGCCTTGGCGCTGTTTATGCTTCGGCTCGGCACTGCAAATCACACGGATGACACCATCACGCTTAACGATTTTGCAGTTACGGCATAATTTCTTGACGGAAGCACGAACTTTCATTTTTACTCTCCGTAACTTCTCGGGCGACTGTTAACGGCCGTAGCCTTTCAGATTCGCCTTCTTCAATGCAGACTCGTACTGACTTGACATCATCAGAGTTTGCACTTGAGCCATAAAGTCCATAATCACGACAACAACGATAAGCAGTGAGGTCCCACCGAAGTAGAACGGTACTTTCATTGCATCACGCATGAACTCCGGGATCAGGCAGATAAAGGTAATGTAGAGCGCACCAACCAAAGTCAGGCGGGTCATTACTTTATCGATATACTTCGCCGTTTGCTCTCCCGGACGAATTCCTGGTACAAATGCACCGGACTTCTTCAGGTTATCTGCTGTTTCACGCGGGTTGAAAACCAACGCCGTGTAGAAGAAACAGAAGAATATGATTGCAGACGCATAGAGTAACACATAAAGCGGTTGCCCAGGCTGCAAATACAGCGAAATTGTTGTCAGCCAGTTCCAACCAGTCCCGCCCCCGAACCATGACGCGATGGTCGCCGGGAACAGAATAATACTGGAAGCGAAGATTGCCGGGATTACCCCCGCCATATTCACTTTCAGCGGTAAATGTGTGCTCTGTGCAGCATAGACACGACGACCTTGCTGACGTTTCGCGTAGTTTACCACAATACGGCGTTGACCACGCTCAACAAATACAACAAAGAACGTCACTGCGAATACTAATACTGCAACCAACAGCAACACGAGGAAGTGCAGGTCGCCTTGACGCGCTTGCTCGATAGTATGGGCAATGGCTGGCGGGAGTCCCGCGACAATACCGGCGAAGATAATGATTGAGATACCGTTGCCGATACCACGTTCAGTAATCTGTTCGCCCAACCACATCAGGAACATCGTCCCTGTAACCAGACTTACAACAGCGGTGAAATAGAATGCAAAGCCTGGGTTCATCACCAGGCCCTGCATACCAGGCATATTCGGCAGACCGGTAGCAATACCGATCGACTGGAATATTGCCAGCACCAGAGTACCGTAGCGGGTGTACTGGCTGATCTTACGACGACCAGACTCCCCTTCTTTCTTAATTTCTGCCAGCGTTGGATGAACCACCGTCAGCAGCTGGATAATGATCGACGCCGAAATATACGGCATGATCCCCAGAGCAAAGATAGAAGCACGGCTGAGAGCACCACCAGAGAACATGTTAAACATTTCAATGATGGTGCCTCGCTGTTGCTCAAGCAGTTTGGCAAGTACAGCGGCATCAATACCAGGGATCGGAATGAAAGAGCCAATACGGAACACAATCAGCGCGCCGATTACAAACAGCAGTCTGCGTTTCAGCTCGCCTAAGCCACCTTTGGCACTTTGAAAATCTAATCCCGGTTGTTTAGCCATCTGCTACTTATTCCTCGATTTTACCGCCAGCAGCTTCGATAGCAGCACGAGCGCCTTTAGTAACACGCAGGCCACGAACAGTTACCGGAGTAGTGACTTCACCAGCCAGGATCACTTTCGCGAACTCGATCTGGATACCGATAATGTTAGCTGCTTTCAGCGTGTTCAGGTCTACAACACCGCCTTCAACTTTAGCCAGGTCAGACAGACGAACTTCGGCTGTAATCGCTGCTTTACGTGAAGTGAAGCCGAATTTCGGCAGACGACGGTACAGAGGCATCTGACCACCCTCGAAACCGCGACGTACGCCACCGCCAGAACGAGACTTCTGACCTTTGTGACCACGACCACCGGTTTTACCGAGGCCAGAACCGATACCACGACCCAGGCGGCGAGCCGCTTTTTTAGAGCCTTCGGCCGGAGACAGAGTATTTAAACGCATCTCTTACTCCTCAACTTTAACCATGAAGGAAACCGCGTTGACCATACCACGAACAGCAGGAGTATCCTCGCGCTCTACGGTGTGACCAATACGACGCAGACCCAGGCCAAGCAGCGTTGCCTTGTGTTTCGGCAGACGACCGATTGCACTGCGGGTTTGAGTAATTTTAATAGTCTTTGCCATGGTTTATTTCCCCAGAATTTCTTCAACGGATTTACCACGCTTGGCAGCGACCATTTCCGGAGATTTCATATTTTCCAAGCCATCGATAGTTGCACGAACCACGTTAATCGGGTTAGTAGAACCATACGCTTTAGCCAGAACGTTACGAACTCCAGCGACTTCCAGAACGGCGCGCATTGCACCACCGGCGATGATACCGGTACCTTCGGAAGCCGGCTGCATGAATACACGAGAACCCGTGTGAGTACCCTTAACCGGGTGCTGCAGGGTGCCGTGATTCAGCGCGACGTTAATCATATTGCGACGGGCTTTTTCCATCGCTTTCTGGATCGCTGCTGGAACTTCACGCGCTTTACCGTAACCAAAACCAACGCGACCGTTACCATCACCAACTACAGTCAGAGCTGTGAAGGAGAAAATACGACCACCTTTAACGGTTTTAGATACGCGGTTAACCGCGATCAGCTTTTCCTGCAGTTCGCCAGCTTGTTTTTCGATGTGAGCCATCTTACACCTCTACCTTAGAACTGAAGGCCAGCTTCACGGGCAGCATCTGCCAGTGCCTGGACACGACCATGATATTGGAACCCGGAACGGTCAAAAGAAACATCTTTGATGCCTTTTTCCAGAGCGCGTTCAGCAACAGCTTTACCTACAGCTGCAGCAGCGTCTTTGTTACCGGTGTACTTCAATTGTTCAGCGATAGCTTTTTCTACAGTAGAAGCAGCTACCAGAACTTCAGAACCGTTCGGTGCAATTACCTGTGCGTAAATATGACGCGGGGTACGATGTACCACCAGGCGAGTTGCACCCAGCTCCTGGAGCTTGCGGCGTGCGCGGGTCGCACGACGGATACGAGCAGATTTCTTATCCATAGTGTTACCTTACTTCTTCTTAGCCTCTTTGGTACGCACGACTTCGTCGGCGTAACGAACACCCTTGCCTTTATAAGGCTCAGGACGACGGTAGGCGCGCAGATCTGCTGCAACCTGGCCGATCAGCTGTTTATCAGCGCCTTTCAGCACGATTTCAGTCTGAGACGGACATTCTGCAGTGATTCCCGCAGGCAGCTGATGGTCAACTGGGTGAGAGAAACCTAAAGCCAGGTTTACTACATTCCCTTTAACCGCTGCACGATAACCTACACCAACCAGCTGAAGCTTCTTAGTGAAGCCTTCGGTAACACCGACAACCATTGCATTCAGCAGGGCACGCGCGGTACCAGCCTGAGCCCATCCATCTGCGTAACCATCACGCGGACCGAAGGTCAGTGCATTATCTGCATGATTTACTGCAACAGCATCGTTGAGAGTACGAGTCAGCTCGCCGTTTTTACCTTTGATCGTAATAACCTGACCGTTGATTTTTACATCAACGCCGGCAGGAATAACGACCGGTGCTTTAGCAACACGAGACATTTTTTCCTCCGATTAGGCTACGTAGCAGATAATTTCGCCACCAAGACCAGCCTGGCGCGCTGCACGATCAGTCATAACACCTTTAGAGGTAGAAACAACTGCGATACCCATGCCAGCCATAACTTTCGGCAGCTCGTCTTTACGCTTATAAATGCGCAGACCTGGGCGACTGACACGCTGAATGCTTTCTACAACAGCTTTACCCTGGAAATACTTGAGAGTAAGTTCCAGTTCCGGCTTGGTGTCGCCTTCAACTTTAAAATCTTCAATAAAACCTTCTTCCTTCAGCACGTTGGCAATTGCCACTTTCAGCTTGGAGGAAGGCATGGTGACCGCAGCTTTATTCGCGGCCTGACCGTTACGGATACGGGTCAGCATATCCGCGATCGGATCTTGCATGCTCATCTGTCTTTACTCCCGTGATTCAATTGGTAATTACCAGCTAGCCTTTTTCAAGCCTGGTACTTCACCGCGCATGGCGGCTTCACGCAGTTTGATACGGCTCAACCCGAACTTGCCCACATAGCCATGCGGACGACCTGTTTGACGGCAGCGGTTACGCTGACGGGACGGGCTGGAATCACGCGGCAGAGACTGCAGCTTGAGAACTGCGTTCCAACGATCTTCGTCGGTCGCGTTCACATCAGAGATAATAGCTTTCAGTTCAGCGCGTTTTGCGAAGTACTTATCAGCTAAAGCTACGCGCTTTACTTCGCGTGCTTTCATTGATTGCTTAGCCATTCAGTAACCCTACCTTACTTGCGGAACGGGAAGTCAAAGGCAGCCAGCAGAGCACGGCCTTCTTCATCAGATTTCGCAGTAGTGGTAATGGTAATATCCAAACCACGCACGCGGTCGACTTTATCGTAGTCGATTTCTGGGAAGATGATCTGCTCACGGACACCCATGCTGTAGTTACCACGACCGTCGAAAGACTTAGCGGACAAGCCACGGAAGTCACGGATACGTGGAACAGCAATAGTGATCAGGCGCTCAAAGAACTCCCACATGCGTTCGCCACGCAGAGTTACTTTACAGCCGATCGGATAGCCCTGACGGATTTTGAAGCCTGCAACTGATTTGCGTGCTTTGGTGATCAGCGGTTTTTGACCGGAGATTGCTGTCAGGTCAGCTGCTGCGTTATCCAGCAGTTTCTTGTCAGCGATCGCTTCACCAACACCCATGTTCAGGGTGATCTTCTCGACCCGAGGGACTTGCATGACAGAATTGTAGTTAAACTCAGTCATGAGTTTAGCGACTACTTCGTCTTTGTAGTAATCATGCAGTTTCGCCATCGTACTACTCCAAATTACTTGATAGTTTCGCTGTTAGATTTGAAGAAACGGACTTTTTTGCCGTCTTCGAATCTAAAGCCTACACGGTCAGCCTTGCCGGTTGCCGCGTTGAAGATAGCAAGGTTAGAGATCTGAATAGCTGCTTCTTTCTCTACGATGCCGCCTGGTTGGTTCAGGGCCGGAACCGGCTTCTGATGTTTCTTAACCAGGTTGATACCTTCAACAATGACCTTGCCGGAAGACAGGACATTCTTAACTTTACCGCGTTTACCTTTATCTTTACCGGTTAACACGATAACTTCGTCATCACGACGGATCTTCGCTGCCATGATTCGCTCCTTAGAGTACTTCTGGTGCCAGAGAGATAATTTTCATGAACTTCTCGTTACGAAGTTCACGAGTTACCGGCCCAAAAATACGCGTACCGATAGGTTGCTCGCTGTTATTGTTTAAAATAACGCATGCATTACCATCGAAGCGAATGACAGAACCGTCCGGGCGACGAACACCCTTCTTGGTGCGCACCACTACCGCCTTCAGCACATCACCTTTTTTGACCTTACCACGCGGAATTGCTTCCTTGATGGTGATCTTGATGATATCGCCGACGCCTGCGTAGCGACGGTGCGAGCCACCCAGAACCTTGATACACATTACGCGACGTGCACCGGAGTTGTCGGCGACGTTCAGCATAGTCTGTTCTTGGATCATTTTAGTGCTCCGCTAATGTCAACTACTACTGAGACCCGAAAATCAGGTCGTTAAAAAAGCCCCATATCGGGGGCGCGGCATTATAACACCGCTTCAACGATATGGGTAGAAAAAATAAACGGCTCATCGCTGAGCCGTTTATTCGTTGAGAATGCCTACTGTATTACAGAACGGCTTTCTCTACAACGCGAACCAGCGTCCAGGACTTAGTCTTGGACAGCGGACGGCATTCGCGGATTTCAACCACGTCACCAGTACCGCATTCGTTGTTCTCGTCATGTACGTGCAGTTTGGTCGTACGCTTAATGAATTTACCGTAGATCGGGTGTTTCACAAAACGTTCGATAGCAACAACGATGGATTTCTCCATTTTATCGCTAACAACGCGACCTTGCAGAGTACGGATTTTATCGGTCATTACGCACCCGCCTTCTCAGTCAGTAAAGTCTTAACGCGTGCGACGTCACGACGCACTTGCTTCAACAGGTGAGACTGTTGCAGCTGGCCACTTGCAGCCTGCATACGCAGGTTGAACTGCTCACGCAGCAGATTCAGCAGCTCGGTGTTCAGCTCTTCAACACTCTTCTCACGCAGCTCTTTTGCTTTCATTACATCACCGTCTTAGTTACAAAGGTGGTTTTAATCGGCAGTTTCGCTGCTGCCAGCTTGAATGCTTCACGGGCCAGCTCTTCCGGTACGCCGTCCATTTCATACAGGACTTTACCCGGCTGAATCAAGGCAACCCAATACTCCACGTTACCTTTACCTTTACCCATACGCACTGCCAGCGGCTTTTCAGTGATCGGTTTGTCCGGGAATACACGGATCCAGATCTTACCTTGACGCTTAACTGCACGGGTCATAGCACGACGTGCTGCTTCGATCTGACGGGCAGTCAGACGACCACGGCCAACAGCTTTCAGACCGAAGCTGCCGAAGCTAACATCCGCGCCAGCAGCCAGACCGCGGTTACGGCCTTTGTGCATTTTACGGAATTTTGTACGCTTTGGTTGTAACATCAGCGACGCTCCTTATTTACGGCCTTTACGCTGCTGCTTTTTAGGTTGCGCAGCCGGTTTTTCCGGTTGTTCAACAGCAGCCATACCACCCAGGATCTCGCCTTTGAAGATCCACACTTTAACGCCGATTACACCGTAAGTGGTGTGCGCTTCAGAGGTGTTGTAGTCGATGTCAGCACGCAGAGTGTGCAGAGGTACGCGACCTTCGCGGTACCATTCGGTACGTGCGATTTCCGCGCCGCCCAGACGGCCGCTAACTTCAACTTTGATACCTTTAGCGCCCAGACGCATTGCGTTCTGTACAGCACGCTTCATAGCACGACGGAACATAACACGACGTTCCAGCTGAGAAGTGATGCTGTCAGCAACCAATTTTGCGTCCAGTTCAGGCTTACGCACTTCGGCGATATTGATCTGAGCAGGAACGCCAGCAATATCCGCTACGACTTTGCGCAGTTTTTCTACGTCTTCGCCTTTCTTACCGATAACGATACCCGGGCGAGCGGTGTGAATGGTCACACGGATGCTCTTAGCCGGACGCTCGATAACGATACGAGATACAGACGCTTTAGCCAGTTCCTTAGTCAGGTACTGACGTACTTTAAAATCGCTGTCCAGGTTGTCAGCGAATTCTTTGGTGTTCGCAAACCAGGTTGAGTTCCATGGTTTTACAATACCCAGGCGAATACCATTAGGATGTACTTTCTGACCCATTGCTAGTCTCCAGAGTCTCAGCGATCGGACACAACCACAGTAATGTGGCTGGTGCGCTTCAGGATGCGATCTGCACGACCTTTTGCACGCGGCATAATGCGCTTCATGCTCGGGCCTTCGTCTACGAAAATTTTCGTAACTTTCAGATCGTCAATGTCAGCGCCATCGTTGTGTTCAGCGTTAGCAATGGCAGATTCCAGGACTTTCTTAACCAGTACAGCCGCTTTCTTATTGGTGTAGGTCAGAATATCCAGAGCCTGCGACACTTTCTTACCGCGAATCAGGTCTGCAACAAGGCGAACCTTCTGAGCAGAAGAACGAGCATGGCGATGTTGAGCTAAAGTTTCCATCTCTTCCTCCTACCTTATTTCTTCTTCGCTTTTTTATCAGCAGCGTGGCCGCGATAAGTACGAGTCGGTGCGAATTCACCCAGTTTGTGACCGACCATTTCGTCGGAAACAAATACCGGAACGTGCTGACGACCATTATGGACAGCGATGGTCAAACCGATCATGTTAGGAAAGATCGTTGAACGACGGGACCAAGTGCGCAGGGGCTTCTTGTCTCCGCTTTCCACCGCTTTCTCTACCTTCTTCAGCAAGTGCAGGTCAATAAAAGGACCTTTCTTGAGAGAACGTGGCATGGCTTATCCTCTAAAATTATTTGCTACGGCGACGTACGATGAATTTATCAGTACGCTTGTTGCTGCGGGTCTTCTTACCTTTGGTCTGAACGCCCCACGGAGTTACCGGGTGCTTACCAAAGTTACGACCTTCACCACCACCATGTGGGTGGTCGACTGGGTTCATCGCAGTACCGCGAACGGTAGGACGAACACCACGCCAGCGTGCAGCACCTGCTTTACCCAGAACGCGCAGCATATGCTCAGCATTGCCAACTTCGCCCAGAGTTGCACGGCAGTCTGCTTCGACTTTACGCATTTCACCAGAACGCAGACGCAGGGTGACATAAGCACCATCACGAGCAACGATCTGAACGTAAGTACCAGCGGAACGTGCCAGCTGACCGCCTTTACCTGGTTTCATTTCTACGTTATGAACGGTAGAACCAACCGGGATATTGCGCATCGGCAGGGTGTTACCTGCTTTGATTGCAGCATCAACGCCAGACTGAATCTGGTCGCCAGCTTTCAGGCCTTTAGGGGCCAGGATGTAACGGCGTTCACCGTCTTTGTACAGAACCAGCGCGATGTTCGCGGAGCGGTTCGGATCGTACTCAAGACGTTCAACAACTGCCGGGATACCGTCTTTGTTGCGTTTGAAGTCAACAATACGATAAGCCTGCTTGTGACCACCACCGATGTGACGAGTGGTGATGCGGCCATTGTTGTTACGACCACCGGATTTGCTGTTTTTTTCAACCAGCGGAGCAAAAGGTTTGCCCTTGTGCAGCTCTGGGTTGACCACTTTAACAACGTGGCGACGACCCGGAGATGTCGGTTTACATTTAACAACTGCCATTGTATTACTCCTCCGACTTACTCAGCGCCGCCGACGAAGTCCAGATTCTGGCCTTCCTTCAGGGTGACGTAAGCTTTTTTCCAGTCGCTACGACGACCGATACGCTGTCCGTGACGTTTAACTTTCCCTTTAACTACCAGGGTGTTAACGACTTCGACTTCGACTTCAAACAGTTTCTGCACAGCAGCTTTGATTTCTGCTTTGGTCGCGTCTTTAGCAACTTTGAGAACGATGGTGTTAGTTTTTTCCATCGCAGTAGACGCTTTTTCAGAAACGTGCGGTGCGCGCAGCACTTTCAGCAGACGTTCTTCACGAATCATGCCAGCATCTCCTCAACTTGCTTAACAGCATCAGCAGTCATTACGACTTTGTCGAAGGCGATCAGGCTAACCGGGTCGATACCAGTTGCATCGCGTACGTCAACCTTGTGCAGGTTGCGCGCAGCCAGGAACAGGTTTTCGTCCAGCTCACCGGTGATGATCAGCACATCTTCCAGAGCCATGTCTTTCAGTTTCTGTGCCAGCAGCTTAGTTTTAGGCGCTTCTACAGAGAATGATTCGACAACGATCAGACGATCCTGACGTACCAGTTCGGACAGAATGCTTTTCAGCGCGCCGCGGTACATCTTTTTGTTAACTTTTTGACTGTGGTCCTGTGGACGAGCAGCGAAGGTCACGCCACCTGAACGCCAGATCGGGCTCTTGATAGAACCTGAACGCGCACGGCCGGTACCTTTCTGGCGCCACGGCTTTTTGCCTGAACCAGTTACTTCAGCACGAGTCTTCTGAGCACGAGTACCCTGACGAGCACCAGCTGCATAAGCAACAACAACCTGGTGAACCAGCGCTTCGTTGAAATCACGACCGAAGGTAGTTTCGGAAACAGTCAGCGCGCTCTGCGCGTCTTTCAATACTAATTCCATTGCTATCCCCTTACGCCTTCACAGCTGGTTTAACGATCAGGTCGCAACCGGTCGCACCCGGAACACCACCTTTAACCAGCAGCAGGTTGCGCTCAGCGTCAACACGTACTACGTCCAGGCTCTGAACGGTTACACGTTCGTTGCCCAGCTGACCTGCCATTTTCTTGCCTTTGAACACTTTGCCCGGAGTCTGGTTCTGACCGATAGAACCCGGAACGCGGTGAGACAAGGAGTTACCGTGAGTAGCGTCCTGGGTACGGAAGTTCCAGCGCTTAACGGTACCAGCGAAACCTTTACCTTTAGAGGTACCGGTTACGTCAACTTTTTTAACGTCAGCAAACAGTTCAACGCTAATGTTCTGACCAACGGTGTATTCTTCACCATCTGCCAGACGGAACTCCCACAGGCCGCGGCCAGCTTCTACGCCAGCTTTAGCAAAGTGGCCAGCTTCCGGCTTAGTTACGCGGTTAGCTTTTTTAGCACCGGTGGTAACCTGAACAGCGCGATAGCCATCGTTAGCCAGATCTTTAACCTGAGTAACGCGGTTTGCTTCAACTTCGATAACGGTTACTGGGATAGATACGCCATCTTCAGTGAAGATGCGGGTCATACCCACTTTTTTACCGACTAAACCAATCATTGTATCAACCTCTCAATCGCTCGATGACCTGATTAACCCAGGCTGATCTGCACGTCTACACCGGCAGCCAGGTCCAGACGCATCAGAGCATCAACGGTTTTTTCAGTTGGCTCAACGATGTCAACCAGACGCTTGTGAGTACGGATCTCGTACTGATCACGCGCGTCTTTGTTGACGTGCGGGGAGATCAGAACGGTGAAACGCTCTTTGCGGGTCGGCAGCGGGATCGGACCACGAACCTGCGCACCAGTGCGCTTGGCAGTCTCGACGATTTCCGCGGTTGATTGATCGATCAGACGATGATCAAACGCTTTCAAACGGATACGGATTCTTTGGTTCTGCATGAGACCAGAGCTCCAATTATTTTATAGACGAAATAGTTACTCCTCAAACCCATTACGATTGATGGGAGAGTGTAACCGTTCTTACAGAGTTCCCCGATTGGGAACATTGTCTGGTATTGCTTTCGCAGTACCGGTGGCTCATATCGAACCGCTGTCAATATTAGACAAGCCCGCGCATTATACGTAAATCTCAGTCTTAAGCAAGTGCCGCGTAGAAATTAATCACTCGTTCACAAATGCGGCGCTCCTTCCACTCTGATTGTATGTCCTGCGGTGCAACGCGTTTTCCGTGGAAGAGAGCATCCATAACCCACATCCCGGGCTTGTAGGGCCGCCAGGTTTACCTGAAGGTAAACTCTTTACCAGATAAGGCTTGCCCATGTACATCGACCTCCCCTTTCTGTTGATTTATGTTTCGCTATCAGGGTTGCTCTTAGTCCACGACCTACGTACCGGGTTGCTGCCCGACAAATTTACCTGCCCTCTTTTGTGGGGCGGTCTTATTTATCATCAATGCTGCAGACCTGAACAGTTATCCGACGCGCTTTGGGGTGCTGTAGCGGGTTATGGGGTATTTGCTTTGTTCTACTGGGGATATCGTTTGATATGCCGACAGGAAGGGTTAGGCTTTGGCGATGTCAAATTTCTTGCCGCACTAGGCGCATGGCATCGCTGGGAATCATTACCACTTTTGGTTTTACTTGCCGCGGGTATGGCATGTTGCCTCACCGGGATTTCCTGCGTCCGTTACGGGAAACAGGTACTAAAAAACCCGCTGCCATTTGGGCCATATCTGGCGGCTGCGGGTTTTGTTATTGGCCTGGTAAGTATGATACTGGGCGGTTAGTCACTGACTTTAATTTGCGATTGCAGATAATTTTGTAAGCCAAGTTTTGCAATCAGGTCCAGCTCGGTTTCGAGCCAGTCAATATGCCCTTCTTCTTCAGTCAGAATCTCAATCATCATATCCCGGCTGACATAATCATGAACGCTATCGGCATAGGCAATGGCTTCACGCAAGTCTTTAGCACCATCGAGTTCGAGTCGAAGATCGGATTGCAGCATCTCTTCAACGTCTTCGCCAATACCCAACTTGCCAAGATCCTGCAAGTTCGGGATCCCTTCTAAGAATAAAATACGCTCGATATATTTATCAGCGTGTTTCATCTCATCGATAGATTCATGGTACTCAACATCATTGAGGCGAGTCAGTCCCCAGTTTTTAAACATACGAGCATGGAGAAAATACTGGTTGATCGCGACAAGCTCATTTCCCAATAGTTTATTGAGATAATTTATGATTTTAACATCACCTTTCATTTTATAGTCCCTCCGCTTCCACTCTTAGAGCGTAGATGGGGCTACAGGGATGTCAAAAAAAAGAGTGTGACTTAGGCGATCTCTTTAAATTCTGGCATTTGTGTTAATTCATCCTGCATGACCTCGCGGGCAGCACGAATGCATTTACCGCATTGATTTCCAACAGGAATAAATTTACGTAATTGCTGAAAGGACTGAGGATGAAACTGGCGAACAGCCTGACGTATTTTTTTATCACTTATCGCATTACACAAACAAACGTACATGATCGCTCCCGTTCAATTTCTGCGCAAAGTGTAAATGAGAATAGTTATGATTACAATAGCACAACGCGATTTACACGGCGGGAGAATGAATAAAAAATGCGAATAAATATGACAACGACTAAATTGCAGGTAGCAAAAAGGGCGCCGAAGCGCCCTTTTTAAGCTCAAAGCTAATTAATCAATAATTAGCTCATTACTTTGGCAACAACGCCCGCACCAACAGTACGGCCGCCTTCACGGATTGCGAAACGCAGACCGTCGTCCATCGCGATTGGGTGGATCAGGGTAACAACCATTTTGATGTTGTCGCCCGGCATTACCATCTCTACGCCTTCCGGCAGTTCGATGGTACCAGTCACGTCAGTAGTACGGAAGTAGAACTGCGGACGGTAGCCTTTGAAGAACGGAGTATGACGGCCGCCTTCGTCTTTGGACAGAATGTACACTTCAGATTCGAACTTGGTGTGCGGCTTGATAGAGCCCGGCTTAGCCAGTACCTGACCACGTTCGATTTCTTCACGCTTGATACCACGCAGCAGAACACCAACGTTCTCACCAGCACGGCCTTCGTCCAGCAGTTTGCGGAACATTTCAACGCCAGTACAGGTAGACTTAGCAGTCTCTTTGATACCAACGATTTCAACTTCTTCACCAACTTTGATGATACCGCGCTCTACACGACCGGTAACAACGGTACCACGACCGGAGATGGAGAATACGTCTTCGATAGGCAGCAGGAACGGCTTGTCAATCGCACGCTCTGGTTCTGGGATGTAAGAATCCAGGAAGCCAGCCAGTTCGATGATTTTCGCTTCCCACTCTGCTTCGCCTTCCAGCGCTTTCAGAGCAGAACCACGAACGATCGGAGTGTCGTCGCCCGGGAAATCGTACTGAGACAGAAGTTCACGAACTTCCATTTCTACCAGTTCCAGCAGCTCTTCGTCATCAACCATGTCGCATTTATTCAGGAACACGATGATGTACGGAACACCTACCTGACGACCCAGCAGGATGTGCTCACGAGTCTGCGGCATCGGGCCGTCAGTCGCAGCAACAACCAGGATCGCGCCGTCCATCTGCGCAGCACCGGTGATCATGTTTTTAACATAGTCGGCGTGGCCCGGGCAGTCTACGTGTGCGTAGTGGCGAGTCGGGGTGTCATATTCAACGTGAGAAGTGTTGATGGTGATACCACGAGCTTTTTCTTCCGGCGCGTTATCGATCTGGTCGAATGCACGAGCAGCACCGCCGTAGGTTTTAGCCAGTACGGTAGTGATTGCAGCGGTCAGGGTAGTTTTACCGTGGTCAACGTGGCCGATGGTGCCGACGTTAACGTGCGGTTTTGTACGTTCAAATTTTTCTTTAGACACGGCTATATTCCTTACTATAGTGCTCTCCCCTATGGAGAGAGCACGGGACTTAGGTTTTAATCCTGTGGATTATTTACCACGGGCTTCAATAACGGCCTGAGCAACGTTGTTCGGCGCATCGTCGTACTTCAGGAACTCCATGGAGTAAGAAGCACGGCCTTTGGTCAGAGAACGCAGCTGGGTTGCATATCCGAACATTTCAGACAGCGGAACTTCAGCATGGATAACAACGCCAGTGACGTTGGATTCCTGACCACGAAGCATACCACGACGGCGGCTCAAGTCACCGATTACGTCACCGGTGTTCTCTTCCGGAGTCTCTACTTCAACCTTCATGATAGGCTCAAGCAGAACTGGTTTCGCTTTCTTAAAGCCATCTTTGAAGGCGATAGAAGCGGCCAGTTTAAACGCCAGCTCAGAGGAGTCAACGTCATGGTAAGAACCGAAGTGCAGACGCACGCCCAGATCAACAACCGGGTAACCAGCCAGCGGGCCAGATTTCAGCTGTTCCTGGATGCCTTTATCAACGGCCGGGATGTATTCGCCAGGAATTACACCACCTTTGATGTCGTTGATGAACTCGTAGCCTTTCGGGTTTGAACCCGGCTCCAGCGGGTACATGTCGATAACAACATGACCGTACTGACCGCGACCACCAGACTGCTTAGCGTGTTTACCTTCGATATCGGTAACTTTCGCGCGAATCGCTTCACGGTAAGCAACCTGAGGTTTACCGACGTTCGCTTCAACGTTGAATTCACGCTTCATACGGTCAACGATGATGTCGAGGTGCAGCTCACCCATACCAGCGATAATGGTCTGGTTAGATTCTTCGTCAGTCCATACGCGGAATGACGGGTCTTCTTTCGCCAGACGGCCCAGAGCCAGACCCATTTTTTCCTGGTCAGCTTTGGTTTTCGGTTCTACCGCGATGGAAATTACCGGCTCAGGGAATTCCATACGTTCCAGAATGATCGGGTGATCCGGGTCACACAGAGTGTCACCAGTGGTCACGTCTTTCAGACCGATTGCAGCAGCGATATCGCCCGCGCGAACTTCTTTGATCTCTTCACGTTTGTTAGCGTGCATCTGTACGATACGGCCGAAACGTTCACGTGCAGTTTTCACGGAGTTCAGGATGGTGTCACCGGAGTTAACCACACCAGAGTACACACGGAAGAAGGTCAGGTTACCCACGAACGGGTCGGTAGCGATTTTGAATGCCAGAGCAGCAAACGGCTCGTCATCGCTAGCATGACGCTCAGCAGGAGTATCTTTACCGTCGTCCAGAATACCGTTGATCGCAGGTACGTCTACTGGGGATGGCAGGTAATCAATTACCGCATCCAGCATCGCCTGAACACCTTTGTTCTTGAACGCAGAACCACAGGTTACCAGGATGATTTCGTTGTTCAGAACGCGCTGACGCAGAGCTTTTTTGATCTCTTCTTCAGTCAGTTCTTCACCACCCAGGTATTTCTCCATCAGCTCTTCTGAAGCTTCTGCAGCGGACTCGATCAGGTTCTGGTGCCATTCTTCAGCCAGTTCCTGCATGTCAGCCGGGATATCTTCATAAGTGAAGGTTACGCCTGCATCTTCTTCGTTCCAGTTGATGGCTTTCATTTTCACCAGGTCAACAACACCGGTGAACGCTTCTTCAGCGCCAATTGCCAGCTGCAGCGGAACAGGGTTCGCGCCCAGACGGGTTTTGATCTGACCAACAACTTTCAGGAAGTTCGCACCCATACGGTCCATTTTGTTAACGAACGCAATGCGCGGAACTTTATATTTGTTTGCCTGACGCCATACGGTTTCAGACTGAGGCTGAACACCACCAACTGCGCAGTAAACCATTACTGCACCATCAAGCACACGCATGGAACGTTCTACTTCGATAGTGAAGTCAACGTGCCCCGGGGTGTCGATGATGTTTACGCGATGCGGTTCATACTGCTTAGCCATACCAGACCAGAATGCAGTAGTCGCTGCGGAGGTGATAGTAATACCACGTTCCTGCTCCTGCTCCATCCAGTCCATGGTGGCTGCGCCGTCATGAACTTCACCGATTTTATGGTTTACACCGGTGTAGAACAGAATACGTTCGGTAGTAGTGGTTTTACCGGCGTCGATGTGCGCACTGATACCGATGTTACGGTAGCGCGCGATGGGTGTTGTACGAGCCATTTGATTCCTCGTTTATCTTTTAGGCGTTCAATTTAAGTAGCCCAAAGCGGGCTGCTTACTAGAAGCGCCCGCCTGGTGACTAAAACTCCGAAGGGATTACCAACGGTAGTGTGCGAACGCCTTGTTGGCTTCTGCCATACGGTGAACGTCTTCACGTTTCTTAACTGCAGTACCTTTGTTTTCTGCAGCATCAGAAAGTTCGTTCGCCAGGCGCAGAGCCATGGATTTATCACCGCGTTTACGAGCAGCTTCAACGATCCAACGCATTGCCAGAGCATTACGACGGACCGGACGGACTTCAACTGGTACCTGATAAGTAGAACCACCAACGCGGCGAGACTTAACTTCGACAGTCGGGCGCACGTTTTCGAGAGCTACTTCGAAAGCTTCCAGTTCGTTTTTACCAGAACGCTGAGCCAGGGTCTCCAGCGCGCTGTATACGATAGTTTCGGCAGTAGATTTTTTACCATCTACCATCAGGATATTTACAAATTTAGCCAGCAGTTCTGATCCGAACTTCGGATCCGGCAGAATTTTACGCTGACCAATGACGCGACGACGTGGCATGGAAATACTCCGTTGTTAATTCAGGATTGTCCAAAACTCTAAGAGTTTAGTTTGACATTAATATAAAACGTTTGGCCTTACTTAACGGAGAACCATTAAGCCTTAGGACGTTTCACGCCATACTTGGAGCGTGATTGCTTACGGTCTTTAACGCCGGAGCAGTCAAGCGCACCACGAACGGTGTGGTAACGAACACCCGGGAGGTCTTTTACACGACCGCCACGGATCAGGATCACGGAGTGCTCCTGCAGGTTGTGACCTTCACCACCGATGTAGGAAGTCACTTCAAAACCGTTAGTCAGACGAACACGGCAAACTTTACGCAGTGCGGAGTTCGGTTTTTTAGGAGTGGTAGTATATACACGAGTACATACGCCACGTTTCTGCGGGCATGCTTCCAGCGCAGGCACGTTGCTTTTTGCAACTTTGCGTGCACGTGGTTTGCGTACCAGCTGGTTAACTGTTGCCATTAAATAGCTCCTGGTTTTAGCTTTTGCTTCGTAAACACGTAATAAAACGACCTCATACAATATGAGGACGCAGAATTTTAGGTCGGTGTCGAAAAGGTGTCAAGAAATATACAACGATCCCACAATTACCAGGACATCTGGCTGGGATGCTTCACCGTAAGTCTGACGAAGTCAGTATAGCTAACCCTGACGACACTGTCTGAAATTTGACCACTCAACCCGCGGGCCTTAATGTCTTCTTCCAGTACATAGACCTTAATGGAGGCATTTTGCAGACTTTCAAGGAAACGGCTGCCTTCAATTGCCGCCGTCACACCATCCTGGAGCAATAAAAGTTCATCGTCTTTATCTATCAGGCGAAGAAGAGAGGAGAAATCGGTAAGCCACGCGGAGCGATGTAGTGTGTGCAGCATGAGAGTCTCAAAACCTTAAAATGACGTCAAAGTTGCCTAACTCACGGCGTAAATCTTCCGGTTCAAGCGCTGTCGCATCGACCACAAAATTAACCCCCTGCTGAAGGCCCCGCTCGCGTAATGAAGCGGCGCACAGCCAACATTGATCGATATCGTACAACCCTAACAGCTTGAAGGTTGCGATATAGTCTCGCGCCAGCACGGCATCCGGTTGTTGTCCCTGGAGGATTTGAAAGACGCCATCGCCGATAAAAAACACGCCGAGGTCTTCCGTTAATGCAGATGTCGCCAGCAATGCATCTAATCCTTCACGGCCTGATGCGCTGCCGTGCGGTACGGTAGAAAAAACAAAAGCAACACGTTTCATCAGAACTGCACCACGCGATCGCAGGTCAGGGATGCCTCAGCCAGCGATCCAAGCCCGCTGAGGTTAAAACCTGGTTGTAAATTAGCCCCTGCCAGCCCCAGCCGCTTTGCCTCAGTTTCATCAACAACGCCGCGACGCAACGCCGCCGCCACGCAGATATTCAGCGTTACACCATGCTGTTGGTTCAGCTGTTGCCAGGCCCGCACCAGATCATATTCATCACTGGCGGGTGAAGTCAGGAAATTGGCGTTATATACACCTTCACGATAGAAAAAGACGCTGCATAACTCATGCCCTTCTTCGAGAAGCGCATGAGCAAATTGCAACGCGCTACTCGCCTGCTGCGTGCCATAAGCAGGCCCTGTCACCATGATGGCAAAACGCATTACTTGTCTTGCCCCTGGAAATCGCCGCTTTTGAACTGACGAATATAGAGGTAGACCGTATGTTTGGAGATGTTCAGCCGATCGGCGACCTGGTTGATGGCATCTTTAATATCGAAGATGCCTTTCTCATATAAATTCAGGACGATCTGGCGGTTCTTCGCGTTGTTGGAAACATTGCGATCGGCATTCACTTCTTCGATCGTGAATTCCAGCGTCTGGGTAACCAGATCTTCCACCGAAGAAGCGAAGTTGACGGCAGAGCCCACTTCCGGGGTTTCCGGTGGGATAAAGGTATTCATTATCTGCGAGAAAGGAACATCAAGGTTCATGTTGATGCACAGCAGACCAATCACGCGATGCTCACGGTTGCGAATGGCAATCGTCACCGACTTCATCAAGACACCGCTTTTCGCACGTGTGAAGTAACACTTCGACACGCTGCTATCCGCACCCGTCATATCATGCAGCATACGCAACGCAAGGTCGGTAATCGGTGAGCCAATTTTACGGCCCGTGTGTTCACCGTTAGCAATGCGGATGGCCGAGCATTTCAAATCCTGCAAAGAGTGCAATACGATTTCACAATGGGAACCAATGAGCATCGCCAACCCGTCCACTACCGCTTCATAGGATTTGAGGATATCGAAGTCGGTTTGATCGAAAGGACGTTGATCCAGCAAATCTAGCTCACTGGTTTCGTTGGTTAAAAGCGACCTGGACATGAAAAAAAGCACTCCTTTTCAGGAGCCTGTCGTTATGTTGTCAGGGCAGGCTCATCACTATTATAGGGGCATCTAAAGTAATACAGCGCACAAGGCGCTTTCCAGTATTAATTATATCCTGTCGATAATAAAAAACCGCCGCCCTGTGGGCGGCGGTTTTTGTTAGCTTATTTTTTGCTGCTGTCTGCAGCTTTATCTGCCGGTGCAGCATCTGGCTGCGCGTCAGCTTTCGGTGCCGGTTTGATGTCTAACAGTTCAACATCAAAGACCAGCGTAGAGTTGGCCGGAATACCCGGGACGCCGGTTTTGCCGTAAGCCAGATCCGGTGGGATAACCAGCTGGATTTTGCCGCCTTTCTTGATGTTTTTCAGGCCTTCAGTCCAACCAGGGATTACACCGTCAAGACGGAAAGACAGCGGCTCACCACGGGTGTAGGAGTTATCAAACTCTTTACCATCGATCAGCGTACCTTTGTAGTTGACTACCACCGTATCGCTGTCTTTCGGTGCAGCGCCAGTACCTTCTTTCTCTACTTTGTAGACCAGGCCAGTAGAAGAGGTTTTAACGCCTTTCTCTTTAGCAAATTTCTCGCGGTAAACTTTACCTTTGGCTTCGTTGTCAGCCGCGTCTTTTTCCATTTTCGCCTGAGCGGAGCTCTTCACGCGCGCTTCAAACGCCTGCAGAGTTTGTTCGATTTCCTGGTCAGACAGTTTGCTCTTGTCTGCAAACGCATCCTGAACACCAGCGATCAGCTGATCTTTATCCAGTTTGATGCCCAGTTTTTCCTGCTCTTTCAGAGAGTTTTCCATATAACGACCCAGGGACGCGCCCAGCGCGTAAGCGGCTTTTTGGTCGTCATTCTTGAATGCTGCTTTGCTGTCAGCAGTAGCGGCTGGTTTCGCAGCATCAGCAGCGAAGGTGATCGGGGCATGCAGAGCAACAGCCATTGTGGTCGCCAGCAGCGTTACTTTAAACAGTGATTTCATCCATATCTCCAGGGCCGGGGCATCTCACCCCAGGGTTAGCTAACATAAAAATGTACTATAAAGCGTTGCAGAACAAATCAACATACAGGCACGCCCTATTATCACCACTTTTCAGACTCTTTTTGTTTAAATTAGTTTCGTTACCGAAGATTGAGTGCTGTGCAAACAGGCAAAGTTAAGTAGAATTCGCCGCAGTCCGCGATCTGCCGGAGAAAAAAGAAAGAGGTGAATCATGCAGGATACAACAATGGAAACTCGCCTGGCTGAACTGGAAAGTCGCCTGGCATTTCAGGAGATAACCATTGAAGAGCTCAACGTGACGGTGACCGCGCATGAACTGGAAATGGCCAAACTGCGCGACCATCTGCGTCTGCTGACAGAAAAGCTCAAAGCAACGCAGCCGTCCCACATTGCGTCGCAGTCTGAAGAGACCCCGCCGCCACATTATTGAGACGTAAAAAAAGCGGGGATATCCCCGCTTTTTTGTGCCGGATGACGACGTAAACGTCTTATCCGGCCTACGGTAGGCCTGATAAGCGTAGCGCCATCAGGCAATCATACCGATCAGTGGCAACCGCAGCCGCCGCCGTTACCTTTACCGCCACCGCCGCAGCAGCCTTCGCCGCCGTGCTCGTGACCATGGTCGTGACCGTGGCCGTGACCACCGCAGCAACCGTCATGACCGTGGTCATGATCGTGGTCGTGACCGTGCGCACCGTGAACGTGGCCGTGAGCCAGTTCTTCTTCGGTCGCTTCGCGGATAGCAACAACTTCTACGTTGAATTTCAGATTCTGGCCAGCCAGCATGTGGTTACCGTCAACCACAACGTGGTCGTCTTCCACTTCGGTAATTTCTACCGGTACTGGACCCTGGTCAGTTTCAGCCAGGAAACGCATGCCAACCTGCAGTTCGTCAACGCCCATGAAGACGTCTTTAGGAACGCGCTGCACCAGGTTTTCGTCGTACTGACCGTATGCGTCGTTTGCGCCAACAGCAACATCGAATTTGTCGCCAACTTCATGACCGTCCAGCGCTGTTTCCAGGCCAGAAATCAGGGAACCGTGACCATGCAGGTAGTCCAGCGGTGCACTCACCGGAGACTCATCAACCAACACACCGTCTTCTGTACGTACCTGATAGGCCAGGCTGACCACCAGGTCCTTTGCTACTTTCATGATATCTCCTGAGCATGGAAAGAATAGTGGCGCAGATTGTAGCGGAATTCTGCACCCGTGTACCCTCTAGCTTAAAAAAAGCTGCGCCATATCGCTAGTCCGGATGAAAAATCCCGATCACTTGCTCTTCTTTGCGAACGTGCTCGCGCGCCTCTTTATCCGCTTCCCGCATCTGATGACCGCACTTAACACACTCAACAATATCGATATTATTTTCGCGCCACATCGCCAGCGTATCCTGCGACTGGCAGGACGGACATTTTGCACCTGCGATAAAACGTTTACGAATTGCCATGGTTATCCTCTACTCAAATTCATCCCAGCCATCCAACTGACGTCGCTCTTGCTGCATCTCTCGTTGGAAAATTTCCTCCAGCTCGCGTCGGGCTTCCCTGGCTCGAGAGATTTGTACCGTATCTGTATGCATGGGGATCAGTTCCCGCAGCATGCGCATATCCAGCCGCCGAAAATGCAGCTGAGCGCGCTGAGCCTGGTGCGGATGCATTCCCAGTGTAACCAGCGTTTTACGCCCCAACTCCAGCGCACTGGAGAACGTTTCGCGGGAAAACTGCGTCACACCAGCCTGTAATAACTCATGTGCCTCTACACGTCCGCGCGCTCGCGCAAGAATATGCAAATGCGGAAAATACTGTTGGCACAGTTCCACCAGTTTCATGGTGTCTTCAGGCTCATTACACGTAATAACAATAGATTGCGCCGCCTCTGCCCCTGCGGAGCGCAACAGTTCCACCTGCGTGGCATCACCGTAATAAACCTTATAGCCATATTTACGCATCAGATTCACCGCGCTGATATCCCGCTCCAGAACGGTAATGCGCATTTTATTGGCCATCAAAAGGCGACCAATAACCTGACCAAAACGCCCAAACCCCACCACAATCACCTGCGGTTTATCATCTTCCACCCAGGGTTTTTCATCTTCCTCATCCGTGCCGTTAAACTGGCGGGAGAGCCATTTATCAATCAGCGTCATCACCAGCGGTGTGGTCATCATCGACAGCGTGACGGTCACCAGCAGCAACGCCATTTGGTCGCCCTGAAACAGCCGTTGCGAGGATGCCGTTGAAAACAGCACGAAAGCGAATTCACCACCCTGACTTAAAACCCCGGCAAATTGCATCCGTTCAGAGCTTCTCATGCCGTTAAGACGCGCCAGCACATACAGCACCAGCATTTTTACGACCACCAGCACTATCACGCTCGCTGCCACCCACAGAATATGGGTGTAGAGCACGCCGAGGTTGAGCGACATGCCAACGGAGATAAAAAACAGCCCGAGCAACAGGCCTTTAAACGGATCGATTGCCGTTTCCAGCTCATGTCGGTATTCGCTTTCCGCCAGCAGCACGCCCGCGATAAACGTTCCCAGCGCCATTGACAGCCCCAGCGCATCCATAAATAGAGCAGAACCCAGCACCAACAGCAGCGTGGCAGCGGTGAACACTTCCCGCACGCCAGAATCCGCAATAAAGCGGAAAACCGGTCGCAGCAAATAGCGACCGCCAATCAGCATGCCGGCAAAAGCCAGCACCTTCATTCCCACTTTGATCCAGTCAAAATGTTCGTCAGCAGAACCCGCCAGCAGCGGAACCAGTGCCAGCGCGGGGATCACCGCCAGATCCTGAAACAGCAGTACCGAAAAACCCAGTTGTCCGGATTCACTGCGGTTCATGCCTTTTTCGCGCATCAACTGTAGCGCCATAGCGGTCGATGACATCGCCAGACCAATGCCGCCAACCACTGCCGCCTGCCAGGAGAACGCAGTGAGCATCAATAATCCGGCCAGCACCACCGCGCTCAGCATCACCTGCGCGGCACCGACGCCAAAAATTGAACGCCGCAGTTGCCACAGTTTGGCGGGATTAAGTTCCAGCCCAATGATGAACATCAGAAAGACTACGCCCAGCTCGGAGAAGTGCAGAATTTCATCCACATCGCTGATGAATCCTAATCCCCACGGGCCGATAGCAATACCCGCCAGCAAGTAACCCAGCACAGGACCGATACCCAGCTTTGAGGCCAGGGGAACTGCAGCCACCGCCGCGAAGAGGAACAACACTCCCGCTGTCAATAAATCAGAACCTTCCATTAGCGGCCTCCCACAGGGATTGGATTCGCCAGCCAGTCACCATACGCTTTCGCATGGCTGTCCAGCTCCTGCTTCGTTTGCCGTCTGGCCCAGTAAACGATAATTGGGCTCATCCAGTGCATGCGGCACATACCGGCCGTTAGCTCGAAAGGACGCAGCACATCGCTCATTGGATAACGGTTTAGCGCGTCATAGCGGTAGGCACTTTCCGGTTCTCCGGTAGTGATAACGCTACGCCAGTACTTTCCCGCCAGTTGATTCCCTCCGGGACCGCTGGCAAATCCGCGGCTCAGTACGCGGTCAAGCCATTCCTTTAACAGCGCCGGACAGCTATAGGTATAGAGTGGGTGCTGAAAAACAATCACATCATGCTCACGCAGCAGCGCCTGTTCATGCGGAATATCGATAAAAAAATCAGGATAGTGCGCGTAAAGGTCGTGCACGGTAACATTGCTGAGCTGCATGGCCGGTTTAAGCAGAACACGGTTCGCGACCGAGTCCTGAGATTCCGGATGGGCATACAGCAGCAAGACTTTCGCTGGCTGGAACATCATCCCCCTCCCGGTTTTGTCTTTTGTCTATTTTCGACGTTTTGGGCTACCATTGCGCCTCGGTGCGGCAAACGGCCCGCACATTACATTATCATAATGATAAATTAACATAGTCTGAACATACGGCGCCTTATGATTGTTTTCTCATCGTTACAAATTCGTCGCGGCGTGCGCGTCTTGCTGGACAATGCCACGGCCACCATTAATCCAGGGCAGAAGGTTGGCCTGGTGGGTAAAAATGGCTGCGGTAAATCTACCCTGCTGGCATTGCTGAAAAATGAACTCAGCGCCGACGCTGGAGGATTTACCTATCCGGGAAACTGGCAGCTCGCGTGGGTGAATCAGGAAACGCCTGCGTTACCACAGCCCGCGCTGGAGTACGTCATTGACGGCGACCGCGAGTATCGTCAACTGGAAGCGCAGTTGAACGACGCTAACGAACGTAACGATGGACATGCCATTGCCACTGTCCATGGCAAGCTGGATGCCATCGACGCCTGGACTGTGCGCTCACGCGCCGCCAGCCTGCTGCATGGCCTCGGCTTCTCCAACGAACAGCTTGAGCGCCCGGTCAGCGACTTCTCCGGTGGCTGGCGTATGCGTCTCAACCTGGCCCAGGCGCTGATTTGCCGTTCAGACCTACTGCTGCTCGATGAACCCACCAACCACCTCGATCTCGACGCGGTGATCTGGCTGGAAAGATGGCTGAAAAGCTATCAGGGTACGCTGATTTTGATCTCCCACGATCGCGACTTCCTCGATCCGGTTGTAGATAAAATTATTCATATCGAACAGCAAACCATGTTCGAGTACACCGGCAACTACAGCGCGTTTGAAATCCAGCGTGCGACGCGCCTCGCACAGCAACAGGCAATGTACGAAAGCCAGCAGGAGCGCGTGGCGCATCTGCAAAGCTATATCGATCGTTTCCGCGCTAAAGCAACGAAAGCGAAGCAGGCACAGAGCCGTATCAAAATGCTGGAACGCATGGAGCTGATTGCCCCAGCGCACGTGGACAACCCGTTCCACTTCAGCTTCCGTGAGCCGGAAAGCCTGCCAAACCCGCTGCTGAAGATGGAAAAGGTCAGCGCTGGCTACGGCGATCGCGTCATTCTCGATTCGATCAAACTGAATCTGGTGCCGGGTTCCCGCATCGGCCTGCTCGGTCGCAACGGCGCGGGTAAATCGACGCTGATTAAGCTGCTGGCCGGCGAACTGGCCCCTATCAGCGGCGAGATTGGCCTGGCGAAAGGCATCAAGCTGGGGTACTTCGCGCAGCACCAGCTGGAGTTTTTACGCGCCGATGAATCACCCATTCAGCATCTGGCACGCATGGCACCGCAGGAACTGGAGCAGAAACTGCGTGACTACCTGGGTGGATTCGGCTTCCAGGGCGATAAAGTCAGCGAAGAGACACGCCGCTTCTCCGGTGGCGAAAAAGCGCGTCTGGTGCTGGCGTTGATCGTCTGGCAGCGCCCTAACCTACTGCTGCTCGATGAACCGACCAACCACCTGGACTTGGATATGCGTCAGGCGCTGACCGAGGCGCTGATCGATTTTGAAGGCGCGCTGGTTGTCGTCTCGCACGACCGTCACCTGATCCGCTCCACCACCGACGACCTCTATCTGGTACACGACAAGAAAGTCGAGCCGTTTGATGGCGATCTGGAGGATTATCAGCAGTGGCTGAGCGATGTCCAGAAACAGGAAAACCAGGGCGACGAACCGGCGAAAGAGAGCGTTAACAGCGCCCAGGCGCGTAAAGACCAGAAGCGCCGCGAAGCGGAACTGCGCTCCCTGACGCAGCCGCTGCGTAAAGAGATTACCCGTCTGGAAAAAGAGATGGAGAAACTGCACGCACAGCTGGCGCAGGCGGAAGAAAAACTCGGCGACAGCGAACTGTACGACCAAAGTCGCAAAGCCGAACTTACCGCCTGTTTGCAGCAGCAGGCCAGTGCGAAATCCGGGCTGGAAGAGTGTGAAATGGCCTGGCTGGAGGCTCAGGAGCAGCTTGAGCAAATGCTCGCCGAGTAGTCATGATTGCCGGAGAAGGCGAAGCTGCCATCCGGCGCCAGAGCCGAAAATGCCTGATGAGGACGCTCGCGCGTCTTATCAGGCCTACGTTTCGTTGACGTAGTTGTGACCCAATCTCGCGTAACCTGCTGACTGACTAGCGACAAAATCACA
The DNA here is from genome assembly GCF_014596815.2 of Citrobacter sp. C13. NCBI lineage: Bacteria > Pseudomonadati > Pseudomonadota > Gammaproteobacteria > Enterobacterales > Enterobacteriaceae > Citrobacter > Citrobacter sp. C13. The sequence goes on along the minus strand of NZ_CP115024.1, from coordinate 393,073 downwards.
TATTGGCTAACCCGCACGCGCTGTGCGCGGTATAGTTACTCTTTCCGATTATTAATTGCTCCGGTGTTATGGTTGAAATCACGTCCACAGAAATGACCCCACCTACCGACGATTCGCGAGAATTCCGCCCGATGCGCGGTATCAGTAACCGCCATCTGCAGACGATGCTGCCGCGTTTAATTCGCCGCAAGGTGAAGTTCGACGCCCACTGGCAGCGTCTGGAATTGCCCGACGGTGATTTCGTCGATCTGGCGTGGAGCGAAGATCCGCAACAGGCGAAACACAAACCGCGCCTGGTGGTTTTTCACGGTCTGGAAGGCAGTCTAAACAGCCCCTACGCACATGGCCTGATTGAAGCAGCACAAAAGCGCGGCTGGCTGGGCGTGGTAATGCATTTTCGCGGCTGCAGCGGCGAACCCAATCGTCTGAACCGCATTTATCACTCGGGCGAAACAGAAGATGGCACCTGGTTTTTACACTGGCTGGAGCGTGAGTTCGGTCGCGTACCGACCGCGGCGGTAGGTTATTCACTCGGTGGAAACATGCTGGCTTGCCTGCTGGCAAAAGAAGGCAACGATATTCCGATAGATGCGGCGGTTATCGTTTCTGCACCTTTCGTGCTCGAAGCCTGTAGCTACCATATGGACAAGGGCTTCTCCCGGGTCTACCAGCGCTACCTGCTCAATCTGTTGAAAGCCAATGCCTCACGTAAGCTTGAAGCTTATCCAGGTTCGCTGCCGGTGAGTCTGGCCCAGTTGAAATCTTTACGCCGCATTCGCGATTTTGACGATCTAATCACCGCCAAAATCCACGGTTTCGCCGATGCTATAGACTATTACCGCCAGTGCAGCGCCATGCCGTTGCTCAATCGGATCGCCAAACCAACGCTGATTATCCATGCGAAAGACGATCCGTTTATGGATCATCATGTGATCCCGAAACCGGAAAATCTGCCCTCACAGGTGGAGTACCAGCTTACTGAACACGGCGGCCACGTTGGATTTATAGGTGGCACGGTGCGCCGTCCTGAGATGTGGCTGGAATCAAGAATTCCGGACTGGCTGACAACGTATCTGGAGGCATCATCATGATTATCCCATGGCAAGATATCTCCCCGGACGCGCTGGACAATTTGATTGAAAGCTTTGTCTTGCGCGAAGGCACCGATTATGGTGAACATGAACGCTCGCTCGAACAAAAAGTCGCCGACGTCAAACGCCAACTACAATCAGGTGAAGCCGTGCTGGTGTGGTCCGAACTGCATGAAACGGTCAACATTATGCCGAGGAAGCAGATTCACGAGTAATCCGTAGCCGCCGGCCGACTTTACTATAATTACAACCATTTCATGGAGTTGTTATGTCTGCCAAACATCCGGTGATTGCGGTAACAGGATCCAGCGGCGCGGGGACCACTACCACCAGCCTCGCGTTTCGTAAAATTTTCGCGCAGTTAAATCTGCGCGCCGCCGAGGTGGAAGGTGACAGTTTTCATCGCTATACCCGTCCGGAAATGGATATGGCGATTCGCAAAGCACGCGATGCCGGACGGCATATCAGCTATTTTGGCCCCGAAGCTAATGACTTCGGCTTGCTGGAACAAACCTTCATCGAATACGGTCAGACGGGCAAAGGCCAGTCGCGAAAATATCTGCACACTTACGATGAGGCCGTACCATGGAACCAGGTTCCGGGGACATTCACGCCCTGGCAGCCGCTGCCTGAACCGACGGATGTACTGTTCTACGAAGGGCTGCACGGTGGTGTCGTCACCCCGCAGCAAAACGTGGCCCGGCATGTCGATCTGCTGGTTGGCGTGGTACCTATTGTAAACCTGGAATGGATCCAGAAGCTGACTCGCGATACCAGCGAGCGTGGCCATTCGCGTGAAGCGGTGATGGACTCGGTGGTGCGCTCAATGGACGATTACATCAATTACATCACGCCGCAGTTTTCCCGGACGCATATTAACTTCCAGCGCGTACCGACCGTCGATACCTCTAATCCCTTTGCCGCTAAGAGTATTCCGTCACTGGATGAAAGCTTTGTCGTGATTCATTTTCGTAACCTGGAAGGGATCGACTTCCCGTGGTTACTGGCCATGCTGCAGGGCTCATTCATTTCCCATATCAATACGTTAGTCGTACCGGGTGGCAAAATGGGTCTGGCGATGGAATTGATTATGCTGCCGCTGGTGCAGCGACTGATGGAAGGTAAGAAGATAGAGTGAGGTGTGGAAAGTGCCCGATGACGCTTCGCTTATCGGGCCTACGAATCAACATCATCCTGTAGGCCGGATAAGGCAACGCCGCCATCCGGCATCAGAGATTACGCAGCAACCACTTCATAGGAATGGGTAATATTCACTGCCTTTTCCAGCATCAACGCTACGGAGCAGTATTTTTCCGCTGAAAGATCGACGGCGCGGGAGACAGACGCATCTTTCAGATCGTTACCCGTTACGATGAAATGCAGGTTGATGTGGGTAAACAGGCGCGGCGCTTCATCACGACGCTCTGAAGTCAGTTTCACTTCGCAGTTGGTCACATCCTGACGACCCTTTTGCAGGATCGATACCACATCAATCGCGCTACAACCGCCAGCAGCCATTAATACCATTTCCATCGGGCTCGGCGCTTTATCACCGGAGTTACCGTCCATCAAAATTTGGTGACCAGAGGCGGACTCACCGAGGAAGGTTAACCCCTCAACCCACTTTACACGCGCTTGCATATTTCGTAACTCCAATGTTTCAATTTTCCTGACAGATTACGCGCACATAACAATTCTCGCAACGGAAGGCGACCTGCGTCATGCTGAAGCGAGACACCAGGAGACACACGGCGAAAGCTATGCTAAAACAGACGGGATGCTACAGTAATACATTGACGTACTGCATGTATGCAGAGGACATCACATTACAGGCTGCAGTATATTTTTGACAGCCCCTTTCCCAGGTAGCGGGAAGCATATTTTTGCAAACCCAGAGGCAGCGTCGTTTTCTGGCTCTGGAGACAGCTTATAACAGAGGATAACCGCGCATGGTGCTTGGCAAACCGCAAACAGACCCGACTCTCGAATGGTTCTTGTCTCATTGCCATATTCATAAGTACCCATCGAAGAGCACGCTGATTCACCAGGGTGAAAAAGCGGAAACGTTGTATTACATCGTTAAAGGCTCCGTGGCAGTGCTGATCAAAGATGAAGAAGGGAAAGAAATGATCCTTTCTTATCTGAATCAGGGCGATTTTATTGGTGAATTAGGCCTCTTCGAAGAAGGTCAGGAACGTAGCGCCTGGGTACGTGCCAAAACCGCATGTGAAGTCGCTGAAATTTCCTACAAAAAATTTCGCCAATTAATCCAGGTCAACCCGGATATTCTGATGCGCCTGTCTTCTCAGATGGCTCGTCGTCTGCAGGTCACGTCTGAAAAAGTGGGCAACCTTGCCTTCCTCGACGTAACCGGTCGTATCGCGCAGACTCTGCTGAATCTGGCGAAACAGCCTGATGCGATGACCCACCCGGACGGCATGCAGATTAAAATTACCCGTCAGGAAATCGGCCAGATCGTTGGCTGCTCCCGTGAGACCGTCGGTCGTATTCTGAAGATGCTGGAAGATCAGAACCTGATCTCCGCACACGGTAAGACCATCGTCGTCTACGGCACGCGTTAACCCCATCGAAGTGGCGCGTTACCCAGTAATGCGCCACTTTTGTTTACTCCGATGTGGCGAAGACTGATATACCACCCAGAGATCAACTACGCACTACGACAAACGCTGGTGCTATGTTTACCTGTGGCTGTTGGTCTGATCATCGGTCAGCTTCATTTGGGGCTTCTCTTTTCCCTCGTCCCTGCCTGCTGCAATATTGCCGGTCTTGATACTCCGCACAAGCGCTTTTTCAAACGCTTAGTCATTGGTGCATCGCTGTTTGCCGGGTGCAGTTTGATCATGCAGTTACTGCTTGCGCAAACTATACCGTTACCATTGATCCTCACCGGCCTGACGCTGATTCTTGGCGTAACCGCCGAGCTAAGCCCTTTGCATGCGCGATTACTGCCAGCCTCGCTTATCGCGGCGATTTTCACGCTCAGCCTGGCCGGGAATATGCCCGTCTGGGAGCCGCTGCTGATCTACGCGCTGGGCACGTTATGGTACGGCCTGTTCAACTGGTTCTGGTTCTGGATGTGGCGCGAGCAACCGCTCCGCGAATCGCTCAGCTTGCTGTACCGTGAATTAGCCGATTACTGTGAAGCCAAGTACAGCATGCTGACCCAGCATGCCGACCCAGAAAAAGCGCTGCCTCCCCTGCTGGTTCGCCAACAAAAGGCAGTGGATCTGATTACCCAGTGCTATCAGCAAATGCATATGCTGTCGGCGCATCACAACAACGAATACAAACGCCTGCTGCGTGCCTTTCAGGAGGCGCTGGATTTACAGGAACATATTTCCGTTAGCCTCCACCAGCCGGAAGAAGTGCAAAAACTGGTTGAGCGTAGCCACGCCGAACAGGTGATTCGCTGGAACGCGCGAACCGTCGCCGAACGCCTTCGGGTACTGGCCGATGATATTTTGTATCACCGCTTGCCAACCCGTTTCTCGATGGAAAAGCAGATTGGCACGCTGGAGAAAATCGCCAGGCAGCATCCGGACAATCCGGTGGGGCAATTTTGCTACTGGCACTTCAGCCGTATTGCCCGCGTGCTACGGACCCAGCGCCCGCTGTATGCCCGTGACTTAATGGCTGACAAGCAGCGTCGGTTGCCGCTGATCCCTGCCCTGAAAAACTACCTGTCGTTGAAATCCCCGGCGCTGCGCAATGCCGGACGCATCAGCGTTATGTTGAGTATCGCAAGCCTGATGGGCAGTGCCTTACACCTGCCAAAGCCTTACTGGATTTTGATGACGATCCTGTTTGTTACGCAAAATGGCTACGGGGCGACCCGGGTGCGCATCTTACACCGTTCCGTAGGTACGCTAGTTGGACTGGTTATTGCCGGCGTCACGTTGCACTTTCATATTCCCGAAGGTTTCACGCTGGCGGCCATGCTGCTGATCACCCTGGTGAGCTATCTGATCATCCGTAAAAACTACGGCTGGGCTACCGTCGGTTTTACGGTAACGGCGGTATACACCCTGCAACTGCTGACGCTGAACGGGGAAGAGTTTATCGTGCCGCGGTTTGTCGATACGGTCATTGGCTGCTTAATCGCCTTTGGCGGCACGCTCTGGCTGTGGCCACAGTGGCAGAGCGGTCTGCTGCGTAAGAACGCCCACGATGCGTTAGAAGCCGACCAGGAGGCCATTCGTCTGATCCTCAGCAACGATCCACAGGCCACGCCGCTGGCGTATCAGCGCATGCGCGTCAACCAGACGCAAAACACGCTGTTCAACTCGCTGAACCAGGCAATGCAGGAGCCAGGATTTAACTCGCACTACCTTGCAGACATGAAACTGTGGGTCACGCACAGCCAGTTCATCGTCGAACACATCAACGCGATGACCACGCTGGCAAGGGAACATACGATGCTGACGCCGGATTTGGCACAGCGGTATCTGGAGTCCTGTGAAATTGCGCTCCAGCGCTGTCAGCAACGGCTGGAATATGATGGGCCGGGAAGCTCGGGAGATGTGAATATTCTCGAAGCGCCAGAGATGCTGTCCCATGGTCCGTTAAGCACTCTTGAGCAGCATCTGCAGCGGGTTCTTGGGCACCTGAACACCATGCATACCATTTCGTCGGTAGCATGGCGTCAGCGACCGCACCACGGGATCTGGCTGAGCCGCCGACTGCGGGACATGAAGGGTTAAGCTCGACTGCCGGATGCGCTACGCTTATCCGGCCTACGAATCACAGCTTACCCTGTACGCCATCCGGCAATCAGCCCACCACTTTCGCTACCGCCTGCGCGAAGCGCTGCATCCCTTCATCGATATCCTCCTGCTCCACCACCAGCGACGGCGCGAAACGCATCACGTCCGGCCCGGCGTTCAGCACCATCACCCCTTCGTGCGCGGCGGCATAGAGGAAATCGCGCGCCCGGCCTTTAAACTGCGGCTTCAACTCGGCGCCAATCAGCAGCCCCATCCCGCGAATATCGCTGAAAATGTCGAACTGTTGATCAATCTTGTGCAAATGCTGGACAAACGTCTGACGTTTGGCCTGAATGCCTCCCAGCACTTCCGGCGTGTTGATGATATCAAACGCTGCCCCCGCTACCGCGCAGGCCAGCGGGTTACCGCCGTAAGTGGAGCCGTGCGAACCCACGTGGAACGCGGAGGCAATCTCTTGAGTGGTCAACACCGCGCTCACCGGGAAGCCGCCACCGAGCGCCTTCGCGCTGGTGAGGATATCCGGCGTCACGCCGTAGTGCATATAGGCAAACAAATCGCCGGTACGCCCCATCCCACTCTGCACTTCATCAAATACCAACAGTGCCTGGTGCTGGTCGCAGAGTTCACGTAAACCTTGCAGGAATTCCGGCGTTGCCGCAGTGACGCCGCCCTCACCCTGAATAGGCTCAACCACCACCGCGCAGGTGTGATCGTCCATCACCGCTTTGACCGCATGCAGATCGTTAAACGGGACATGGATGATATCCGCCGGTTTTGGTCCAAAGCCGTCGGAGTATTTCGGCTGCCCACCAACGGATACGGTAAACAGCGAACGGCCGTGAAACGCATTATGGAAGGCAATGATTTTGGTTTTGAACGGGCTATGACGCACGCAGGCATAGTGGCGCGCCAGCTTAAAGGCGGTTTCGTTGGCTTCAGTACCGGAGTTCATGAACAGCACGCGCTCGGCAAAGGTCGCATCAATGATTTTACGGCCTAAGCGCAACGCCGGTTCGTTGGTGAAAACGTTGCTGGTATGCCACAGGGTTTCGCCCTGAGTTTTTAACGCCTCAACCAATGCCGGATGGCAATGCCCTAACGCGGTCACTGCAATGCCGCCCGCGAAATCAACATACTCTTTGCCCTGTTGATCCCACACTCGACTCCCTTTTCCTTTTACCGGGATAAACTCAGCCGGTGCATAAATCGGCAGAATCACTTCATCGAATGTCGCGCGCGTAATTGCAGTTTGTTCAGTTGCCATGTCATTACCACCCTGTTAAGCAGAAACGCCAGTGAAATTATAATCACAAAATATGAATAAAAAATCACTGAATAGCAACTACAAATCAGCGATTGAGGAAATTAGCCAGTAGCTGATGCCCCTGTTCGCTGAGAATACTCTCCGGGTGAAACTGTACCCCTTCCATATCCCACTCGCGGTGACGAATGCCCATTATCTCCTGCGTTTCACTCCAGGCTGTTACCTCAAAGCACTCGGGAAGCGTCTCAGGGGCAACCACCAGAGAGTGGTAGCGCGTCACCGTTAATGGGTTAGCGAGTCCCTGAAAAACACCCTGCCCGGTATGGGTAATCGGCGAGGTTTTACCGTGCATCACTTTAGCCGCCCGAACTACGTTCGCGCCAAAGGCCTGCGCCATCGCCTGGTGACCAAGACAAACACCCAACAAGGGAAGCTTACCGGCGAAATGACGAATAACGTCCAGTGAGATACCGGCGTCATCCGGCGTGCATGGCCCAGGGGAAATCACGATTTTTTGCGGGTTCAGCGCATCGATTTGCGCCAGCGTCAGATCGTCGTTGCGCCGGACAAGGACATCAGCGCCCAGTTCGCAGAAGTATTGGTACAGGTTCCAGGTAAAAGAATCATAGTTATCAATAAGCAGGATCATGGCGGCTCCGGTACATAAGAACCGCGCTATTCTACTCAGTTTCCGGGGCTTCGCTTACCACTTTACGAAATATCGCCCGCAATGCAGACAGGTCACCCATCGCCCCGCTCTGATTAGCCTGATTCCACTCCTCAACCGGAATGCCATCCCAGCTCAGCATATACCCGGCATGAATCGCTAACTGTTCGAAGAAAATACGCTGCGCCAGGCCACTGCCAATGCGAAACGGATGCAGCACATTGATTTCACAATAATAGTGCGCAAGAAGATCGACAAACTTGTCTTCCGGCAATCCCACCAGCCAGGACTCATCTTCCAGGTCCTGCATCAGCGCATTGCCCTCTTTCTCGATATAGGCGAAATGGCAAAAGCGAGTATCGCCCTGGTAAATATCGACTTCGCGCAGGAGTCCCGCCCAGTCAAAAATATCCCGATACAGCTGGCGATGAATGGCGCACAGGTGCGGTAAGCCCCGTTTAAGCGGCCCCAATTCGATAGTCGCCGCACGCAGCGCTGTCAGTTCATAAGCCGCCTGCGCTAAACGCTGCGCCTGATGAATCCCCAGACGGTTACGCATGACATTCAGGCCCGGATATAAATACGGGTCGCGACCATCACCGAATTTATCGCTCATAGTGCCTCCTCAGCTCTTCAAGACGCGCCAGAGCGTCTTCAGCACTCAGAGTAACCCGCGGAATATCTACGCCTTCCAGCCGTCGGCTGGCCTGGAAATTGGCGTTTCGCCGTTGTTCCCACAGCCTGGACTTTTGTTTATCGGTGAGTTTTTTCACGTGACCTCCCTGAATGAGCCGACACTTGCCACAAGTATAAGCAGCAATTTAGGGTTACGCAGAGAGAGGGGTGAACGCGGGCAAGAACTACCCGCGCAAGATACGATTACGGCAGGACTTTAGCAGAAAGGATAACAATCGGTTTTGACGGGACATTCTGGTATGGACCGACATCATGGGTCTGTACCTGAGAGATCTTATCCGCGACATCCATACCTTTCACAACTTTACCAAAAACAGCGTAGCCAAAGTCGCGCTGGCCGTGATCGAGAAAAGCGTTATCTGCAATGTTGATAAAGAACTGGCTGGTCGCGCTGTCTTTATCCGCTGTACGCGCCATAGCAATCGTGCCGCGAGTGTTACGCAGTCCGTTATCGGCTTCATTCTTGATTGGCGGATTAGGTTTCTTCTGCTGCATCTGCTCGGTAAAACCGCCGCCCTGCACCATGAAGCCTGGGATCACACGGTGGAACGTGGTGTTGTTATAGAAACCACTGTTGACATAATCGACAAAGTTTTGCACTGAAACCGGGGCTTTCTGACTGTTCAGCTCCAGCTCAATGTTACCAGCAGAGGTTGTCAGCAGAACATGTGGATCACCTTTTGCTGCCAGTGCTGCGGGAGAGAGAGCAGAAAGAGCGAGAACAGCTGCAACAGCCGCCAGAGTCGATTTGAGCATGAGAATTCCTTAACAAGAGCAGAAATGAAGCAAGTGAATTGATTCTAAAGAGCCTTCAAGGACAAGGCCATCCCTTTACTTAATTTTACGTACCTGAAACAAATGTAACCTCATGGCTGCAAGTATCTATGTGATCAAGATCACATAGAAAAATGTAACGCACCAAGTTATTACCAATAAATATTTAAATGCGTCACTAAAGCGCCTAAAATCTGCCCGCTCACGGCGCAGTCAATGCGCCTTACACTTCTATACAGGCCAGTCATGACTAACAGCAATCGCATCAAGCTCACATGGATTAGCTTTCTCTCCTACGCCCTGACAGGTGCGTTGGTAATTGTCACCGGGATGGTGATGGGAAACATCGCAGATTACTTCCATTTGCCCGTTTCCAGCATGAGTAACACCTTCACCTTCCTGAATGCCGGCATTCTGATCTCTATCTTTCTGAATGCATGGTTAATGGAAATCGTGCCACTGAAAACCCAGTTGCGCTTCGGCTTTATCCTGATGGTACTGGCCGTTGCCGGACTGATGTTCAGCCATAGCCTGGCCTTGTTCTCCGCCGCCATGTTTGTATTGGGTCTGGTGAGCGGTATTACCATGTCGATTGGTACGTTCCTGGTAACTCAAATGTACGAAGGTCGCCAGCGCGGTTCCCGCCTGCTGTTTACTGACTCTTTCTTCAGCATGGCCGGCATGATTTTCCCGATGGTTGCCGCGTTCCTGTTAGCGCGCAGCATCGAATGGTATTGGGTCTATGCCTGCATCGGCCTCGTATACGTCGCCATTTTCCTGCTGACCTTCGGTTGTGAATTCCCGGCACTGGGTAAACACGCTCAGCAGTCAGACGCGCCGGTAGTAAAAGAAAAATGGGGGATTGGCGTGCTGTTTCTGGCGATCGCTGCACTGTGCTACATCCTCGGTCAGTTGGGTTTTATCTCCTGGGTCCCGGAGTACGCCAAAAGTCTGGGCATGAGCCTGAACGATGCGGGTAAACTGGTCAGCGACTTCTGGATGTCTTACATGGTTGGCATGTGGGCATTTAGCTTTATTCTGCGTTTCTTCGATTTGCAGCGCATCCTGACCGTACTGGCGGGTCTGGCTACCGTCCTGATGTATCTGTTTATCACCGGTACGCCAGAGCATATGCCGTGGTTTATTATGACGCTGGGCTTCTTCTCCAGCGCGATTTATACCACCATCATTACCCTTGGCTCCCAGCAGACGAAGGTCGCCTCACCCAAACTGGTTAACTTCGTTCTGACCTGCGGCACCATCGGCACTATGCTCACTTTCGTCGTCACCGGCCCTATCGTGGCACACAGCGGCCCGCAGGCGGCATTGCAAACGGCTAACGGCTTGTATGCGGTTGTATTCGTGATGTGCTTTACTCTTGGGTTTGTCACGCGTCATCGCCAGCATAACGCCCCAGCAGCGCATTAATCTCACTGCCGGATGGTATCCACATCATCCGGCATATTTTCTCCTCCTCTCTTCTTTCACTGGTCATGTAGGCCAATTCTTACAAAAACCCCTTAATTTGTACGCTATTTATACAAACACGAAAACCCAAATAATTCCGTCACTTATAAAAATGCTGACAAATCAGTTATATACCTCTTAAGGAGTATATAAGGGCGAATTTGATTTGTATCAATAAGCGCGGTTGCTGAATCGTTAAGGTAGGCAGTAATAGAAAAGAAATCGAGGCAAAAATGAGCAAAGTCAGACTCGCTATTATCGGTAATGGTATGGTCGGCCATCGCTTTATTGAGGATCTTCTTGATAAATCCGACGCTGCCAATTTTGATATTACCGTCTTCTGTGAAGAACCCCGCAAAGCGTACGACCGCGTACACCTGTCTTCCTACTTCTCCCACCACACCGCTGAAGAGCTTTCTCTGGTGCGTGAAGGATTCTACGAGAAGCACGGCGTTAAGGTGTTAGTGGGCGAGCGCGCAATTACCATTAACCGCCAGGAGAAGGTGATCCACTCCAGCGCAGGTCGTACGGTTTACTACGATAAGCTGATCATGGCGACGGGCTCTTACCCGTGGATCCCACCGATTAAAGGTTCGGAAACCCAGGACTGCTTCGTTTACCGCACCATCGAAGACCTCAACGCCATTGAGTCTTGCGCACGCCGCAGCAAACGCGGTGCCGTGGTCGGCGGTGGTCTGCTGGGCCTGGAAGCCGCCGGTGCGCTGAAAAGCCTCGGCGTTGAAACCCACGTGATTGAATTCGCCCCAATGCTGATGGCTGAACAGCTGGATCATATGGGTGGCGAGCAGTTACGTCGCAAAATTGAAAGCATGGGCGTGCGTGTGCACACCAGCAAAAACACCAAAGAGATCGTTCAGGAAGGCACCGAAGCGCGCAAAACCATGCGTTTTGCCGACGGTAGCGAACTGGAAGTCGATTTCATCGTCTTCTCTACCGGTATTCGTCCACGCGACAAACTGGCCACCCAGTGCGGTCTGGACGTCGCGCCACGCGGCGGTATCGTCATTAACGACACCTGCCAGACCTCTGACCCGGACATCTATGCTATCGGCGAATGCGCCAGCTGGAACAACCGCGTGTATGGTCTGGTCGCTCCAGGCTACAAAATGGCGCAGGTTGCCGTTGACCATATTCTCGAGACCGAAAACGCCTTTGAAGGCGCGGACCTGAGCGCCAAGCTGAAGCTGCTCGGCGTTGACGTCGGCGGTATTGGCGACGCGCATGCGCGCACGCCGGGCGCACGTAGCTATGTCTATCTCGACGAAAGCAAAGAAGTCTACAAACGCCTCATCGTTAGCGAAGATAACAAAACCCTGCTCGGCGCGGTTCTGGTGGGCGATACCAGCGATTACGGCAATCTGCTGCAACTGGTGCTGAACGCCATCGAGCTGCCGGAAAACCCGGATTCACTGATTCTGCCAGCACACGCGGGCAGCGGTAAGCCGTCTATCGGTGTCGATAAACTGCCGGATAGCGCGCAGATTTGCTCCTGCTTCGATGTCACCAAAGGCATGCTGATTGCCGCTATCAACAAAGGCTGTCATACCGTTGCGGCGCTGAAAGCGGAAACCAAAGCGGGTACCGGTTGCGGTGGGTGTATCCCACTGGTAACGCAGGTCCTGAACGCCGAACTGGCGAAACAGGGTATCGAAGTTAACAACAATCTGTGCGAACACTTCCCGTACTCACGTCAGGAACTGTTCCATCTCATCCGCGTAGAAGGCATCAAAACCTTCGAAGAGCTGCTGGCAAAACACGGGAAAGGCTACGGCTGCGAAGTGTGTAAACCGACCGTCGGTTCCCTGCTGGCTTCCTGCTGGAATGAGTACATCCTCAAACCACAGCACACGCCGTTGCAGGACACCAACGACAACTTCCTGGCGAACATCCAGAAAGACGGTACTTACTCCGTGATCCCGCGCTCTGCGGGTGGCGAAATTACCCCTGAAGGCCTGGTGGCTGTGGGCCGTATCGCGCGTGAGTTTAACCTGTACACCAAAATTACCGGTTCTCAGCGTATCGGTCTGTTCGGCGCGCAGAAAGATGACCTGCCGGAAATCTGGCGTCAGCTGATTGAAGCCGGTTTTGAAACCGGTCACGCGTATGCCAAAGCGCTGCGTATGGCGAAAACCTGCGTAGGCAGCACCTGGTGCCGTTACGGCGTCGGCGATAGCGTTGGCTTCGGCGTGGAGCTGGAAAATCGCTACAAAGGCATCCGTACCCCGCACAAAATGAAATTCGGCGTCTCCGGCTGTACCCGTGAATGTGCGGAAGCTCAGGGCAAAGACGTGGGTATCATCGCCACTGAGAAAGGCTGGAACCTGTACGTTTGCGGTAACGGCGGGATGAAACCTCGTCATGCGGACCTGCTGGCCGCGGATATCGATCGCGAAACTCTGCTCAAGTACCTTGACCGTTTCATGATGTTCTACATCCGTACCGCTGACAAACTGACCCGTACCGCACCGTGGTTAGACAATCTGGAAGGCGGTATCGAGTATCTGAAGTCCGTCATCATCGACGACAAGCTGGGCCTGAACCAGCACCTGGAAGAAGAGATGGCTCGTCTGCGTGAAGCAGTGGTGTGTGAGTGGACAGAAACCGTTAACACCCCATCCGCGCAGGTTCGCTTCAAACACTTTATCAACAGCGAAAAACGCGATCCGAATGTCCAGGTTGTGCCTGAACGTGAACAACATCGTCCGGCCACGCCTTATGAGCGTATCCCGGTGACTCTGGTGGAGGAAAACGCATGAGCCAGTGGAAAAACATCTGCAAAATCGATGACATTCTGCCTGCAACAGGCGTCTGCGCCCTGTTAGGTAACGAGCAGGTTGCGATTTTCCGCCCGTATCACAGCGACCAGGTGTTTGCGATCAGCAACATCGACCCGTTCTTTGAGTCCAGCGTGCTTTCTCGTGGGCTGATTGCTGAACATCAGGGCGAATTGTGGGTTGCCAGCCCGCTGAAAAAGCAGCGTTTTCGCTTAAGCGACGGTTTGTGCATGGAAGACGAACAGTTCTCCGTGAAACATTACGAAGCGCGAGTGAAAGACGGCACGGTGCAACTGCGCGGTTAATAAATTTTTGGGAGGCGCAACGCCTCCCCTTTTTTGACGTATTTGTAGGTCTTTTATTAGTAGGCCTGATAAGCGTAGCGCCATCAGGCAATTGCACAAGCACATTGCCGGATGGCGGCATAAATGCCTTATCCGGCCTACGGTTACGATTTCTTTTTATTGTTTGTACTTCAAGGATAATCAACACATGTTCACTGACACTATTAATAAGTGTGCGGCTAACGCTGCGCGCATCGCACGCCTGTCGGCTAATAACCCGCTCGGATTCTGGATCAGTTCGGCAATGGCGGGAGCCTATGTTGGTCTCGGCATCATTCTTATTTTCACCCTCGGTAATCTGCTCGACCCGTCCGTTCGTCCTCTGGTGATGGGTGCAACCTTTGGTATTGCCTTAACACTGGTCATTATTGCCGGTTCTGAACTGTTCACCGGACATACCATGTTCCTGACGCTCGGCGTCAAAGCGGGCACCATAAGTCACGGCCAGATGTGGGCAATCCTGCCAAAAACCTGGCTGGGTAACCTGGTCGGTTCCGTGTTTGTCGCTCTGCTTTACAGCTGGGGCGGCGGTAGCCTGCTGCCGGTCGATACCAGCATCGTCCATTCTGTTGCTCTGGCGAAAACCACCGCGCCTGCGATGGTGCTGTTCTTTAAAGGGGCACTGTGTAACTGGTTGGTTTGTCTGGCAATCTGGATGGCAATCCGTACCGAAGGCGCGGCAAAATTCCTCGCTATCTGGTGGTGTCTGCTGGCGTTTATTGCTTCCGGCTACGAGCACTCCGTTGCCAACATGACGCTGTTTGCCCTCTCCTGGTTCGGCCACCACAGCGAAGCCTATACCCTGTCAGGAATTGGTCATAACCTGCTGTGGGTGACACTCGGTAATACTTTGTCCGGTGTCGTATTCATGGGATTAGGTTATTGGTATGCTACGCCAAAATCGGAGCGTCCGGCTCCGGTAAAAATCAATCAAGCTGAAAATCTTGCCCAGTAGGCGTATTCGATGCAGGCAGTTTGAACACGGACAGCGCGGAACAACCGGAACGTACATGCAGTACGTGAGGATTGCGAGCACTGCCCAGGGACAAACTGACAAATAAGATAGCCTAATGGGTAGATTCTGAGGCTGCTGCCAATAATTAAGGGGTAATGTCGTGGATCATTTGCCTATATTTTGTCAACTACGTGACCGCGACTGCTTGATCGTCGGCGGTGGTGATGTCGCAGAACGCAAAGCGCGGTTACTGCTGGAAGCGGGCGCTCGTTTAACAGTTAATGCGCTGGCGTTTATTCCGCAGTTCACCGTATGGGCAGATGAAGGCATGCTGACGCTGGTTGAGGGGCCGTTCGATGAGTCCCTGCTCGACACCTGCTGGCTGGCTATTGCCGCCACCGATGACGATGCCGTCAACCAAAGCGTCAGCACCGCCGCAGAATCACGTCGTATCTTCTGCAACGTGGTCGATGCGCCAAAAGCAGCCAGTTTTATCATGCCGTCCATCATCGACCGCTCGCCGCTGATGGTGGCGGTCTCCTCCGGCGGGACATCGCCGGTGCTTGCCCGTCTGCTGCGTGAAAGGCTTGAATCCGTACTGCCTCAGCATTTGGGCCAGGTCGCACAGTATGCCGGCAAGTTGCGCTCCCGCGTGAAGCAGCAGTTTGCCAGCATGGGTGAGCGTCGCCGCTTCTGGGAAAAATTGTTCGTGAATGACCGCCTGGCGCAGTCGCTGGCGAACAATGACCTGAAAGCCGTCGAGGAAACCACCGAGCACATGCTCAGCGAACCACTGGATCACCGTGGTGAAGTGGTACTGGTTGGCGCTGGTCCTGGCGATGCCGGCCTGCTGACGCTGAAAGGGCTACAGCAGATCCAGCAAGCGGATGTCGTGGTCTATGACCGTCTGGTTTCCGACGACATCATGAACCTTGTACGCCGCGATGCAGACCGGGTGTTCGTCGGTAAACGTGCGGGCTATCACTGCGTACCGCAGGAAGAGATCAACCAGATCCTGCTGCGTGAAGCGCAACAGGGTAAACGCGTGGTTCGACTGAAAGGTGGCGACCCGTTCATCTTTGGCCGCGGTGGCGAAGAGCTGGAAACCCTGTGCCATGCCGGTATTCCATTCTCTGTAGTACCCGGTATTACCGCAGCCTCCGGTTGTTCCGCCTATTCCGGCATTCCACTGACCCATCGTGATTACGCCCAGAGCGTACGTCTGGTTACCGGACACCTGAAAACCGGTGGTGAGCTGGACTGGGAAAACCTGGCGGCAGAGAAACAGACGCTGGTGTTCTATATGGGTCTGAATCAGGCGGCCACCATTCAGGAAAAACTGATCGAATTTGGTATGCAGCCTGATATGCCCGTCGCATTGGTAGAAAACGGGACTTCCGTGAAGCAACGCGTCGTCAATGGCGTGCTGACCCAACTCGGCGAACTGGCGCAACAGGTTGAAAGTCCGGCGCTGATTATCGTCGGTCGTGTGGTAGGCCTTCGCGATAAGCTGAACTGGTTCTCGAACTATTAATTGAACGCTGAAAAATGCCCTGATATTGGGCTGCACCCCAAAAGTTGGACACCCAACTGAGTAAGGTGCAGTCCAATTCAGGGCATTTATTTTTCTCGCCTGTTTATCATTATTTATTCTTAAATCTGCATTAAGAAATATTCATTTTATTCACCATTAAAATACATTTATATTATAATTTATAAAAATCGCGTAAAAAAATCATTTATATCCCTGTAACTCACCAATAGGATTCACATCCTAAATAATACATGATCATTGAATAATTTGACGAAGTATGGTCATTCAGTGGCAAAATCAAAAAATACCTAAAAATAACTTTATGCCTTCAATGGCATATTCTGCACGTATTTATTTAAGGATGTCGATTATGCAAAGGAAAAAACTCATTGCCGTGGGTATTGCTCTTGCGTTGCAAACTTACTATCTCCCGGCGATAGCCGCAGATAGCAGCGACGATGACAACGATTGCCCTACTGATGTATTCGTATTATCTAAAATAGAACGCGACAAACTTTCAAAACGTTGCCTTGCCGATTATAAAACACAAGATAACCACTGGGGATGGGCCATTGGCGGTATTGCGGCGCTTGCCGCAGGAGTAGCAATTGGCGTAGACAGCAATGACCACGATGCTCATCATAGCAGTACGCCAGCAATACCCGATGGCGGCGACGTTACCCCTCCAGACGATGGTGGAGGTAATGTGACTCCTCCCGACGATGGTGGAGGTAATGTGACCCCTCCCGACGATGGTGGAGGTAATGTGACCCCTCCCGACGACGACGGTGGTGACGTGACTCCTCCCGACGATGGTGGAGGTAATGTGACCCCTCCCGACGACGACGGTGGTGACGTGACTCCTCCCGACGATGACGGCGGTGATGTAACTCCTCCTGACGATGACGGCGGTGATGTAACTCCTCCCGACGATGACGGCGGTGATGTAACTCCTCCCGACGATGGCGGCGGTGATGTAACTCCTCCCGACACCTCAGTCATTACCTTCAGCAACGGCGTCACCCTCGATAAAGGTGCAGATACGCTCCATTTTGACAACATCAAACTGGATAACGGTACCAGCCTCGGCGAAGCTACGGTCAGTTACAGCCAGCAAAACGATCAATGGCAACTCACCACGCCGGATGGCAAAACGCTGCAAATTACCGGCTGGCACGTTACCAGCGATAATGCCGCCGTAATTGAAGGGACGCAGGAAAACGGTCAGTACTGGAAGTATGACAGCCGGGGATACTTAATCCTTGCCAATGAGAACACACAAGTCATTGCTGGCGATGGCACGACCAATATCACCGATCGCGGGTTGGAGATCAGTGGCGCAAACAATACCGCTGCAATTATTTCCGGCGATAAGACCCACAACACGCTGACTGGCGATTCCACCGTTACTGGCGGCGCTGTGGGTCTGGTGATTACCGGCGATAACACGACCAATACGATTTCAGGCCATACGACAGTAGATGGGGCAACAGGCGCGCTGATTTCCGGTAATAGCACCTCCTCCACCTTTTCCGGCGACGTTACCGTCAGCGGTGGCGGCACCGGCATCGTTTTCGATGGCGACAATATGTCGATTAGCAATACAGGTATCTCCGACATTAGCGGCAAAGACTCCACTGGCTCGATTATTAACGGTAATAATGCACAAGTCGCCAACGACGGTAACCTGAACATTTTGGACGGCGCCACCGGAGCAAAAATCATCGGTGATGGCGCCATTGTCGATAACACAGGTACTTCCACCGTCAGCGGCGAAGGCTCAACGGGCCTGTATATCGACGGTGATAATGCGCTCGTTATCAATGAAGGGGATCAGGTTATTGCTGACGGTGCAACGGGTACCTATATTGATGGCGACAACGCCCGAATAATCAATACAGGTAATATGACCGTTGATGGCGCAGGTTCAACCATCTCCACCATTACAGGCAATAATGCGAGACTGACGCAGAATGGTGAGCTGCTGGTGATCAATGGAGCAGCAGGGCTCACCATCAACGGAGAGGATGGCAAACTCGTAAACAGCGGTCAAACAACGGTGAGTGGCGAAGGTTCTGTTGGTTTCGTTATTGCCGGTAAACAAAATACATTTAACAGCAACGGTGATATCAATACCAGCCTCAACGGTACGGGCGCACAGGTAAGTGGTGAGGGTTCACTGGTTTCTCTGGACGGCAATATCAACGTTATCTCCGCCCAGGACAGCGATGATATATTTCGCGGCGCAACCGGCGTGAGCATTAGCGGCAACAGCAATACGGTGAATATCGTAGGCGACGTCAACATGAGTGCCGACTATGCGCCGGATTCAAAAATTACCAGTAATACGCCACTGACCGGCGTCAGCATCAGCGGCAACAATAATACTATTGCTCTTGACGGCGAACTTAACATTGACGTTAACGACCTGGCCACGGGCAATGGGCAGTATCTGGACGCTGTTGGCCTGAACGTAACGGGCGACGGTAACAGCGCTAACATTACTGGCGGTATTGACATCACCCACAACAGCGGAACCCCGGGTTATGATTTTGTAACTATCACGGGCATTGAGATTGATGGCAACAGCGAAGTTGTGCTGAGCGGTCAATCTACTGTGGATACCACCACTATAGCAGGTGGTAGTGTCATACTGGCGCAGGTAGCCAACGGCGGTTCTCTGGTTCTGGATGAAGATTCCGCTATTGATATTAATGTCAGTTACAAAAACTCGAACTATTACACCGACAATGCCCTGCTCATGGCTAATGGGGAAGGCACATCTATTGATAACCGAGGCGATATTACCAGCAACGGCGTATATTCCGTTATGCGTGCTGATAATGGCGCTGAAATAACCAACAACGGAAATATTCTGGTCTATGCTACCAGCAGCGGCGGCGATGATAATATCGCTATTGCTTCCGCCAGTGGCAAAGAGAGTGTTGTTCATAACAAATCCGGCGGTGATATCACCGTCATAACCGATCAGACGCCAGCAGGCGACGACGGTACTTCCTCATATCCCATAGTCTGGTACACCCACACCTTCTATGCAATGCTGGCCTCCGCATACGGCAACGTCATTAACGATAAAGGCGCAACCATTCACCTGCAGGGGGCTGGCGTATATGGTGTCTCAGCCAGTAAAGGAACGGCGCTGAATGCAGGTGATATCGACCTGGACGGCTTTGTCCCGACGCTCGATGAAGAAGGCAATACCCTCGGCAGTACGTACTGGCACCCGTCATCCCTTTATCTGACCAGTTCCGGCATGGTCGCAGGCTCAACGGATAAAGGAAACGGCGACGCCACGGCAACCAATACTGGCACGATAACCGTCAACAACGCAGGCTTCGGCATGATGGCGCTCAATGGCGGGACGGCGATTAACCAGGGCATCATTACGCTGACCGCAGACGAAGGCGTAACAAAAACCGATGAAAACCAACTGGTTGGCATGGCGGCATTAAACGGTGGTACGGTGGTGAACGACACGACCGGGGTTATCAATATTTATGCTGATTATGGCAAACCATTTTTTGCCGATAGCAGCAGCATGGTAATTAACTACGGTACGGTCTGTATCGGCGATGATTGCCAGGACAGCGCGGAATATAACCCAACCGATACAAATGTCTCGTTGAACTATGCTGACGGTCTTATCACCGCCGAGGGTGAAAACATGACGTCACCCAATAACATATATGTTTCCGGTAAAGTGGGTAATGATGGCACGGTCAACACCGATAATATCTCTGTTATTGAGAGTGGCAATCTTTCGAATAACACCAGCGGTACGCTTAATAGCGATATCAGTCTTGATAAGGGAATGCTAACTAATAACGGAGAGATTTCCGGTACGGTTTCCTCCCAGGGCGGTACGATTACCAACAGCGGTAAAATAGGCTCTGTTGATGCGGAAGGCGGGAGCACATTCACGAACGGTGGCGAAGTTACCGGCACATTAACCGTAGGTGGCGGCTCAACGGTCATTAACGGTAACACAGCCTCTGTTAACAAAGTCGAGATGTGGAAAGGGACGCTGGATAACCAAGGGTATATTGGCACACTGATGCTGGAAAACACTACTGGCGTAGTGAGCAATGAAGGTACGATTAACAAAATCAATTTCAACGCTGCCACCGTATTTAACAACAACGGTACGGTAAATGATGCAGCCATAGCCCAGGGTGCCACCTTCAATAATTTGAGCAGTGGCGTGCTCAGCGTGCCGGAAGATATGTGGAAAGGAACGCTGAACAACTGGGGCGAAGTTGATGGCACGATAAATATCGCCAGCAGTGCGTTTACCTTCTATAACGCAGGAACGTTCAACGGTAAGGTTAAAACCGCCAGCGCAAATGGCGGTAAGGTAATTAATGATGGCGTTATCAACGCCAGCGGCAATAACACCGTCGCCATGTCAGCTTCCGGCAGCGCAAAAATGGTAAACAACGGCGTAATTAATCTGGGTGCCGAAGGCACCAGTGATACCGGCATGGTAGCGATGCAGCTGGAATCCAACGCCAAATCCGATGCCGTCATCGAAAACAATGGTGCGATTAATATCTATGCCAGCAACTCCTACGCCTTTAGCCAGTTGGGCAGCAACGGTCATATTGTCAACAACGGCACGGTTTATATCGACGACAGCGTGACAAACTCCGGCTTTATCAAGCAGCAAGGTAAAACCATCGAAGGCAGCGGCGAAAACGGCGACGGCACGGAAGTGCATTATGTTGATTTTACCGCCCCGACAGAGCCCACCGTTAACAACGGCACGACAACCGTGACCGCTGACAGCACCGCCGCATCGTCAGGGACGAACGATCTCTCCGGCTACGTGGTCGGTACCAGCGCCGACGGCAGCGCAGGCCAGTTGAAAGTGAGCAACGCCAGCATGAATGGCGTCGGTATCAATACTGGCTTTACCGCAGGCACCGCCGATACTACCGTCAGCTTTGACAACGTGGTCGAAGGCAACAACTTGTCAGATGCCAGCGCAATCCAGTCCACTTCTGTCGTGTGGAACGCTAACGGCAGCCAGGACGCCGACGGTAATGTGGACGTCACCATGACCAAAAACGCCTACGCGGATGTCGCAACCGACAGCAGCGTATCCGATGTGGCAAGCGCCCTGGATGCGGGCTACACCAACAACGAGCTGTACACCAGCCTCAACGTCGGCACGACCGCCGAACTCAACAGCGCACTGAAGCAGGTCAGCGGCAGACAGGCGACAACCGTGTTCCGGGAAGCACGGGTATTAAGCAACCGCTTTACGATGCTGGCCGATGCCGCGCCGCAAATTAAAGATGGT
The DNA here is from genome assembly GCF_014596815.2 of Citrobacter sp. C13. Taxonomy (NCBI): domain Bacteria; kingdom Pseudomonadati; phylum Pseudomonadota; class Gammaproteobacteria; order Enterobacterales; family Enterobacteriaceae; genus Citrobacter; species Citrobacter sp. C13. Next base: position 371,418 of record NZ_CP115024.1, on the reverse strand, counting down.
CTGGCGTTCAACGTGGTGGCAAAAGGAGATCCACGCGCCGAGCTGGGCAACGATACCCAGTACGACATGCTCGCATTGCGCCAGACGTTGGATCTGACCGCCAGCGAGAATCTGACGCTGGAGTACGGTATAGCGCGTCTGGACGGTGACGGTTCGCAGACGGCGGGCGACAACGGCCTGACCGGTGGCTACAGCCAGTTCTTTGGTCTGAAGCACAGCATGGCGTTTAATGAAGGTCTGGCCTGGAATAACAGCCTGCGTTATGACCTCCACAACCTCGACAGCAGCCGCTCTGTCTCTTATGGCGATACCAACAAAGTAGCGGACTCCGACGTACACCAACAGTATCTTGAGTTCCGCAGCGAAGGGGCGAAAACCTTCACGCTGATGAATGATACGCTGAAAGTCACGCCGTACGCCGGGGTGAAATTCCGTCACACGCTGGAAGGCGGCTACAAAGAGCGCAGCGCGGGGGACTTCAACCTGTCGATGAACGCTGGCAGCGAAACCGCCGTAGATTCCATTGTCGGAATGAAGTTCGACTACACCGGTGAAAATGGCTGGAGTGCCAGCGCCACACTGGAAGGTGGACCGAACCTGAGCTATGCGAAAAGCCAGCGTACCGCGTCGTTGCAAGGTGCCGCAGGCCAGTCCTTTAGCGTAGACGACGACCAAAAAGGCGGCGGCGTCAACGGTCTGGCGACGGTCGGCGTGAAGTACAGCACCAAAGATGCCAGCCTGAATCTGGACGCTTACCAGTGGAAAGAGGACAACATCAGCGATAAAGGCTTTATGTTGAATTTCAGAAAAACATTCCGCTAATTAATTAAACCCAGCAGCCTGGTATTATTTATTAATACCAGGCTTTTTTATTTGAATCCAATTCACTAATCGTATGTTTTATATATAAACAGACATGTCCTTTTCTGGACTACTTAAAGTTTATGTTAGTTGATATCTTAACCGTCGAAAAATGGATTTCATCCATTTAGAAATAGATATCTAACAAGGATTTTGACATGTTTAAATTTGCAAAGATCACTATTGTTGCTGGGGTTCTGGCTACACTGACCGCGTGTACTGGTCATATCGAAAACAAAAAAAATAACTGCAGCTACGATTATTTCCTGCATCCAGCAATTTCAATTTCTAAAATTATTGGTGGCTGTGGCCCGGCTGCAGATCAGTAATAGAAGCGATTGCGCAGATACAAAAAACCGGGAGCTTCCCGGTTTTTGCATTTATAGATTAGATGCTCATTCAAACGTCATCGCACTCACGCTTTCTCGCAAAATACGCAGCACCGTCTCTTCTCCACTGCGGTTTGGATTGATACGAATCGCATAATCGCCCAACGACGGGTTCGCTTCGCGAAACGTCCCCGAAAGGCGATAGAACAACGGAGGGATCTCATACTTCGACTCAGCCCCCACCGGGTATGGCAGCGCACCTCTCTCTTGCGCCGCTTTCAGCACACGGGCGGCAATCGGCTGATGAAACTCCACAATCAGCACCTTCGACTGGGCATTAGCGATAACCGCCTTTTTCACCTCGGGTAGCACGCCGCTATTGAGAATCGTTAGCAGCCGTTCGGAAACGCCAGCCTGTACTGCATGCATCACTGGCGCGAAAACCAGGCCACGAAGCACTTCCAGCGCCTGCGCCCCCTGGATCTGGCTGCCGCCGGAATAAAACGTCGCGCGGATTTTAGCGATAGCCTCCGCCTTGCCGACCACCGCTCCGACGCCTTCCGGGCCGAAGAGTTTAAAGCACGAAAAAGTAGACAGCGTCGCCCCACATTCACAGCCTATACCGTCAACTTTCATCACCGCGTAGTTATCATCGGTTAATGTCGGTACGCCGCACCGCGCAATTTCCGCCAACACCTCGGCTAACACGTAACGATCCTGCGGTTGCTGACGCGTATGCTGCACCAGCGCGGCATCAGGGCGATGCTCCGCAACGACCTGCTTTATGGTCTTAAGATCGTTGAAATCTGCCCTGACGAGGATAATACCCATCTGCTCGATGAGCACCTGCGTTGTGGGGTAAACAGGCGCGTCATGAACCAGCAGCCGCTGGCCGGGTTTGAGTAACGCAGCCAGCCCGGCACGAATAGCCCCGGTGCCAGCCCCCTGAACCAACGCTGCGGCCTCAGCATGAAACGCCTCAGCCAGTACCTTTTCCACACGCTGCGTGACCCGAGGCTGATTCAGCCCCGGGACCAGCCCCAAATCACCACCCGCCAGAAAATCAGCGCCAGGAAAGTGACGGCAGAGCGTATCCACCAGCGCAAACTGCTTTTGCTGTGCCTGCGCGAGCGTCAGGCTTTGCAGAGGAAACGTCTTCATGCTTTAGCCTCCTCAGGCCGGAACAAACAGACCAAACCAGTAGAGAATATTCAGCACAATACCGGTGATCATCACCGCCACGACCGGCGCGGCCATCTTCTGTACCGGACGTCCAATCGATTCGTTGAGGAAGTAGATCGCTACCGCAATCGAAAAGCCGGTATAACCTGCCATCTTGATAGCGGCAAAAATCGAGCCTATCAACAGCGCCATTTCCATCAGCATATTCATCGCATTACGAATATTGTCCGATGCGTTACGTACCGATGGATAACGCCCCAGCCATTTACCGATAGAGCGCAGCAGCAGCACTTCAGCTGAAATCACGATCGCGCCCAGGATTGCCGCAATCCACGGGTTCGGCGCCAGGTAGCCAACGGAATAAACGAAGGTGAAACCCGCTACCGCATAAACGCCCGTCGCCAGCGCCGTTGTCGCAATCATCGGCACAAAGCCCAGCCCGCGCATAAACTCCGCCAGGGCAGCCTGATTCACCAGCGTCTGCGACTGCTCCGGCGTAATCCCCGCCGAATAGGCTTTTTCCAGCGTAAAAATTGAAACCTCGCTGCCAGCGAAAATCTTCATACTGGCGACGGCGGCAATCAGTGCGCCGACAATGGCGATGTACGGCAGGTTTTTTATAATCCGCGAGGTTCGTTCTTCAAAGACCGATAGCCCGCTGGCATCCATCTCGTCATCGCCGCGGTGGCGAATATCATGCGTAATGGCGATCGCCAGCAGCATCATCATCCCCACAAAAATCTCAATTGATTCCGGGTTCAGATGCGGGAAGTAACGCACCACCACCACGCGGGTCATCAGTACCACCACCGCCGCGATAATGCTGTGCTTCCAGCCAAACTGGTAGAAAATCGCCACCAGCGGGAAGAGTGCGAATGCGGAAACCACCGGAGAACTCAGTTCACCGAGGCTACCCAGTACATCAACCGGCAGCGCCGTGAGCAGATGGTTCACCGGCAGCAGGCAGGTCAGAATCAATACGCCCCAGATAGCGCCCAGACCGAACGCCAGCAGGCTGTTCATCGCCAACACGCCGAGAATATCCGTCGGTAGGAACAGCAGCCAGGCGTTGAGCAAGCCGGTTTTCAGGGTAAAAGAGATCCCCACCGACGCCACAAAGCCAATACTCAGACCAAACGCGATACTTCCCGCCTCACGGCGGTTCATGTACCCCTCGATCAGCTGCGGCAGAATCGGACGGATACCGTCATGAAAGACAGCCGCCGAGCGATGTGCCAGAAGTGACGTCATGCCGGTCAGGCAGGCCACCACCACAATCTGAATATACAGATCCATAGTCATGCCTTTTATTTCAGGTGGTTAACCAGCATCGGAATCGCATGTTCAACATGTTCGACGGAGAGACCAAAAGCCACTTTCCCTTCCGCAACCATTTTTGCGATATGTTCGTCTTTCGCCTTAATACCCGGCTTGGCGATAGTGCAGCTTTTGTTGTAGCCAATCACCGCAATGGCAATCGACAGCGCTGCACCCGCGCCGGTGTTACAAGCGCCGATGTAGTAATCCAGTTGTCCGGATTTCACCTTCATCGCCGCTTCCATATCGTTATGAATGGAGACTTCAAAGCAGCCCGGAGCTGCGGTTTCGATGGTCTTTTTAATCTGCTCACGCTGTAAGCCAGCAACGCCAATCTTTTTCATGATTCTGTCCTTATTGGAAAAATTGTGAGGGGTTATCACGCAACATCGTGTCCACATCGGCCTGGCTGAATCCTGACTGGCGCAACTGTGGGATAAAAGTGGTTAACAGATAGTCATAGCCATTGCCGCCATTGGCTTTTAAATGCGAGCGGCGGGTAATGTCCATGGAGAGCATCACGCGATTAAGCAGCCCGCGATTACGTAGCTCATGCAGCATGCCAATGCGGTTCTCGTCCGGGTAATAGTTGTTTTTACCGATGGTATCGAATTGCACATACGCACCGAGATCGATCATGCGTAAGATATTGTCGAGGTTATCTTTCAGGTCGCAGTGACCAACGGTTACGCGGGAAAGGTCGACACCGTGAGCCTGTAGCAACACCAGCTGTTCCAGGCCCATGGTGCTAAAAGAGGTGTGGGTCGAGATGGGGCGTCCGGTTTCGATGTGCGCCCGCGCCGCGGCGATAAATACCTTCTCTTCAAGCGGCGTAATCACCCCTTCGCTGGAACCAATTTCGGCGATAATTCCGGCCTTCAATTCAGCGCCATCTATACCGATGACAATCTCATCGACCATCTCCTGCGCGAGCTGTTCCACGCTGCGGGCCGCGACATGTTCAGGAAAGAACGCATCCTGGTAATAGCCTGTGCAGGCCATCACGTTAATTCCGGTATCGCGCATCAGGTCGAGCATGAATTGCGGATTACGCCCCATATAGCGGTTGGTCATCTCAATAATGTTGCTGACGCCCAACGCCCGGAGATCCTTCATTTCCTGACAAATGAGATCGTACTGATCTAACCGGCAGTCGAGATTATTCTTGAACCCGGAGAGATCAATATGCAGATGTTCGTGGACCCAGGTGTAGCCCGTCGGATCAAAATTCATAAGGTGTCTCCTGTAAGGCGTAATGCCGAAAGAAAAGAGCTGCCGTTTTGTGGTGCCGCCGCGCCGAAAAATTCACATACCGTAGCGCCAACGTCAGATAACGTCGCCCGGACGCCTAATTGCGCAGGCTCTAACCCCTCCCGATACACCAGAACCGGTACAACTTCCCGGGTATGGTGGCTGTGACCGATGGTCGGATCGTTGCCGTGATCGGCCATAACCACCAGACAGTCATTTGGCTCCATAGCGGCCAGAAGGCGTGAAAGATTAAGATCAACAAGCTGCAGCCGTTCGGCATAACGTGCTACGTCTTCAGCGTGCCCGGCGAGATCGGTTTCCTGAATGTTGGTACAGATAAATACCGTCGATTCCGCGTTAAATTCGTTAAGCGTGATATCCATGATCTGCTGACTATCCACCAGGTTTTGCCAGCTGCGCCCGTGTGGATTGCCAACGATGTCCGCCACTTTACCGACCAGCACGGTAGGGATCCCGGTGTCATGCAGTTTTTGCGGTACCTGTACCTGCTCATCGACGCCAAAACCCATATGCCTGACCTGGAAGCCATTTTCATAGGCGCCGGAACGTGGAGCGTTAATGCCGATAAAGCGTCCCTCTTTGGTCTCGGCGGCATCCAGAATGCGCTGGCTGTCTGCAAGCTGACCGCCAAACGCAATCACGCGCCCAACCTGAACCTGCTCACGCACCACGTGGCCTATCTTTAGCACCTCATCAAACGGGATAACGGCAAGATTGGCGGTAATGTTGTAGACCTGACCTAAATCCGCTTCGAGGTTATCGCCCACTGCAACCGCATCGTTGACCCAAAGAAACGCCAGATCGCCGCCGCGACGTTCCACCTGCCAGCCCGCGGCTTTCAGCGCTTGCTCAACGCTATCAATGACGTCGCTAAATGGCATCCGCAGCGGGGCCTGAGGCCGCGTACCTAAAATCTCCTGATGGCCCATAAAGGTATCTCCCCCTTCATGCTGTAGCTCTGCAACGCCCCAGACTGCCGATGCTGACGGTTTCATCACGCCCGGGGCAAAGCCCAGAGCGTTAATCAGCCCCAGCTTCTCTAGCGTCGGCAGGCGTAACTGCGGGAGTTCTCCCAGGATATGGCCACAGGTATTCGCTCCTGCATCCTGCGGCCTGACCAGCGTGACGTCTTTCATGGCGCCAACGCCGAAACTGTCGATTACTAACACCACGAATCGGGCCATTAGTCCTCCAGAATATTGCCGAGACTGTCGTAACGCGCGACGATTTCAGCTGCACCGCGCTGAATGCCCGATACCAGCACCACGTCGCTACGCGTCACGAAGATCTGGGTGCGAAAACAGAAGATCACCGCACTGCTCACCGGAAATTCCCCGGCAACAGGCAGGTAGTAGTCAATACTGCTGTCGTCCACGGGTTTTAGCTTCGCTGCGATCGGCGTGTCACTTTCTGGCGTAAAGACCAGCGCATTTTGCGCATGGCCGCGACGGTAATAGCCGCCACCGTAGCAATAACTGTCTCCACGAAAATTGTGCGATACCTCGCTCAACCACAGCATCGCAATGCGCTCCGGCTGGTCGCCTTTTTGATTGGAAGGAATGGTGCCGGTCAACGCATGACCCGGCTCCGCATGGGTGACGCCATATTCCGCCAGCAGGGGGAGTGACGAACAGCTACTGGCTGACGGCGCATTAAGCTGCTCAATGGCAATCCCGGCCTCAGCCAACTGACGTCGGGCATTTACCAGCGTATGCAGATTAGGCGTCGGCATAGTCTGCGCTGAGTTTTCATCCCATAACAGGCAGGGGAAATGAGTGAGGCCGCTCAGACGCAGACCCGGAAGCCTGCGGATTTCATTGACCACATCCGTCAGATACATCAGCGGAAATCCGCTTTCCTGCCCCGGGTAGAGAAAATCATCCTTGTCGTACACCTTCAGCATCACGTTCTGTTCACAACCGGCCTTCACTGCAGCAGCGGAAACTTCGCGCGCTTTCTCCAGTGAGAACAATGTGATGACTTCAGTACCCTGCGCTACAGCCTCATTGACCAGCCGCGACGGGATCTGCACCAGATGTCCCTGATGCGCAACCGGCAACCCGGCACGGCGCATGACGCGACTCTCCTTGTAATCGACAACCACGATGCCTTCATAGCCAAGCTGCAACAGCTTCTCCGCCAGCCACGGGTTACGTCCTACCTGTTTGGTCATCAGATACAGCGAGATACCATGTTGCCTGGCGACATCCAGCAGACGTTTGCCATTCTCAATGACCTGGTCAACATCAATGACCCAACTGTCAGGTGCGATCTTTCCCTGCTGCCATAACGCGATAGCAGCCGAGATTAGCGCGGGGTTCTGGCGTTTCAATGCGTCTATAAACATTTCTCTGCCTCGTTTCTAATCCTTCAGTTAAATATTCATTTTTTTGAATATTTAAGGTGCAATAAGCTCATTGCCCATTGATTTCAGACGCCTTCGTTCGCCGCCATCCACAATCCATACAAGTTCGCCAGCATATAGCCTTCTTCATTGGTGTGCAGCGCCACCGTAAACTCTTTCATCAGCGCCTGATGTACCAATAAAATAGTTGGCCAGAGATGAGATTGCGCCAACTCCTCCAGCAGCTCACCATCCAGCGCTTCAATCACTTCGCCCTGGCGACTGCGCATTAACGCACTCGCCATATGGGTCATCGCCATGGTTCCTTGCTCACTGTAAATCGGCAAACGCCACTCTTCATCCAACCGCCTGACCACCTGCAGCATGCCGCTACAAATATCCTTGTCGATAACGCCTGCTTCACACAGCAGGTTAAGCCTGTTTTCCATGTCGTTTGCCTTCACTTAATAACTGGGTTCCTGTTCACCGTTCGCCACACGCTGTTGGTGGGCAAGCAGCGCCTCTTTGTTAACAACCGCCCGCAGTAGCTGCTGCATCGGATAATCCTCTGCGCGGGTCAGTACCACGGCCTCCGTGGCCTGCAGAAATCGCGGATCGTTGGTGAGCGGCGTGGCTTCTAACCCCAGTACCGCCAGCTCGGCCTCTGCAACCACGTTCCAGATAACCGCATCCACATCCCCTTTCGCGATGCGCTGCAAGCTTTCGTGATAAGGCATATCGATCAATTCAACGTCACGGTTGCCAAAACAGGCCTCGGTCATGATTTTCTGATCCGCCGAACGGTTATCGAGTCCGACACGTTTTACATCTGCAGATTCGCCCTTGCGACAAATCAGCTGATGCTCGCCGACGTAGGTATGCGGTCCCAGCGCCAACGTGATGCGCAGTCCGTCCTGAGCAAGGTAACTTTCCGCCGCCAGACGAGAAACCACCGCCATGTCGTAGACGCCGTTTAGCAGGCATTCCACACGAATATCAGCCCCACGCATGTGTGCGTAATAAAACGGGATCCCATCGAACTGCGCCTTCAGCCCACTCGCCAGTCCTTCATATAAACGGGTGTAGGGCAGCGGCATCGCACAGACCACGTTATTAATATCCACATGCTTCAGCAGCGTACGGTTATCCATCTCCACCAGATAGCTACCGTTACGCCCGCGACGCTCAATACGGATCGCCCCTGAGGATTCCAGCGTTTTCAACGCAGCCTGGGTTAACCCTACCGATGAGTGACACTCGGCTGCCAGTTCATCAATAGTTTTCAATCTGTTACCGCACTTCTCACCGAGCAGGTAGCGGGCCAGGGTTGTCAGCACAACCCCCTCTTTCTTGATAAATGTCCGACGCATTTTATATTTTCAGTAAATTGAATATTTATATCTTCATTAAAGTGAAAATATAACGCAATGAGGAAATATGCAAATGGCGAGGCGCTTCACATTTTTTGAGGTTCACAAACCAACAGGCGAAAAAAAACCGGGCGTAACCCGGTTTCTTCAGTATTGCAGGGAGCATTACGGCTTGGCGACAAAACCAATCGCTTCGTAAACGGCTTTCAGCGTAACAGATGCGCGGGCGCTGGCTTTTTCCGCACCTTCTTTCATCACTTTCTGCAGGAAAGCTTCATCGTTACGGAAACGGTGATAACGCTCCTGAAGCTCGGTCAGCATACCGGAAACGGCCTCTGCGACTTCACCTTTCAGATGACCATACATTTTGCCTTCGAAGTGCTGCTCCAGCTCCGGAATGCTCTTACCGGTGACCGCAGAGAGGATATCCAGCAAGTTGGAAACACCCGCTTTGTTCTGCACGTCGTAGCGTACAACAGGCGGCTCTTCAGAGTCGGTCATCGCGCGTTTGATTTTCTTAACCACAGATTTCGGATCTTCCAGCAGGCCGATCACGTTGTTGCGGTTGTCATCCGACTTGGACATTTTCTTCGTCGGCTCCAGCAGCGACATTACGCGCGCGCCGGATTTAGGAATGAACGGCTCAGGCACTTTGAAGATGTCGCCATACAGGGCGTTGAAGCGCTGGGCGATATCGCGGCTCAGTTCCAGATGCTGTTTCTGATCTTCGCCAACCGGTACCTGGTTGGTCTGATACAGCAGGATGTCTGCCGCCATCAGTACCGGATAATCAAACAGACCGGCGTTGATGTTCTCCGCATAGCGCGCGGATTTGTCTTTGAACTGGGTCATACGGCTCAGCTCGCCGAAGTAGGTGTAGCAGTTCAGCGCCCAACCTAACTGTGCATGCTCCGGTACGTGAGACTGCACGAAAATGGTGCTTTTTTCAGGATCGATACCGCATGCCAGATACAGCGCCAGCGTATCGAGCGTTGCTTTACGCAGCTGCTGAGCATCCTGACGAACGGTGATGGCATGTTGGTCAACGATGCAGTAGATGCAATGGTAGTCATCCTGCATGCTCACCCACTGACGCAGCGCACCCATATAGTTGCCAATGGTCAATTCACCTGAGGGCTGTGCGCCACTAAAAACGATGGGCTTAGTCATTTTTTGATTCCTGATTTTCGCTATGCGGAAGCCCGAGAGCGGGCAGTAGTTCATTAATACGGTCGTAAATAACGTCGGGCTGGCTCAGCGCGATTGACTCGCCGTAGTTGTAGCCATAGGTCAGGCCAACGGACGGACAGCCAGCAGCTTTTGCCGCCTGAATATCATTGCGTGAATCCCCTACGAAGAGCATTTGCTCAGGCTTGATGCCAAGCTTACTTGCCACCAGCAGCAGCGGATCCGGATGCGGTTTTTTATTCTGCACGTCGTCACCACCGATGACCACGCTAAAGTACTTGGCAATATCTAATGCTTCGAGCAATGGCGCGACAAACGGGGTCGGTTTGTTGGTCACCAGACCCAGCGGCAATCCTTTCGCATGCAGTGCGCCCAGCGTGTCGGCAACATCAGGGAACAGGAATGTCCCCTCTTCTGCGACATCGCCGTAGTATCTGTCGAACAGCTTACGCAAAATACGTACCTGCTCCTCGGCGGGAATATCATCATCAACGGGCGGTTTACCCATCGTTTTACGTAATGTTGCGCGCTCCTGACGGGACCACGTTAGCGCGCGTTCCATCAGTACATCTGCACCATTACCAATCCAGGTGATAACGCGTTCTTCTCCGGCAACCGGCAGTTCCAGCGCATATAGCGCCATGTCCACCGCTGCGGCTAATCCCGGCGCGCTGTCGACCAGCGTGCCGTCGAGGTCAAATGCAGCGCCCCGAATATCCTGAAACTTATCCATGACTTACCTTCGCCAGTTCATTGCGCATTTCATCAATGACTTTTTTGTAGTCTGGTTGGTCGAAAATGGCGGAGCCTGCGACAAACATATCTGCGCCTGCCGCGGCAATTTCACCAATGTTATTCACTTTGACGCCACCGTCCACTTCGAGGCGGATATCGTAGCCAGATTCATCAATACGACGACGCACTTCGCGCAGCTTATCCAGCGTTTGTGGGATGAAGGACTGTCCGCCAAAGCCTGGGTTAACGGACATCAGCAGGATCACATCGAGCTTATCCATGACGTAGTCCAGATAGCTCAGCGGTGTTGCCGGGTTGAACACCAGACCCGCTTTACAGCCATGCTCTTTGATCAGCTGTAAAGTGCGATCGACATGCTCGGAGGCTTCCGGATGAAAAGTAATGATGCTGGCGCCAGCGGCGGCGAAGTCCGGGACAATACGATCGACCGGTTTCACCATCAGGTGAACATCAATCGGGGCGGTGATGCCATATTTACGCAGCGATTTCAGTACCATCGGTCCGATGGTCAGGTTCGGTACGTAGTGATTGTCCATGACGTCGAAGTGCACGACATCGGCACCGGCAGTCAGCGCTCTCGCGGTGTCCTCACCCAGGCGGGCAAAATCAGCCGACAGAATTGAGGGGGCGATCAAATACTGTTTCATCCGCTTCTCCTTGAGATTTATTTCTTCGCAGGCGTTACGACTCCTGGTTTATACAGTGCCAGCAGTTCGTTCACCTTTTTACGCGTGCCGCCATTGCTGCTTATGCTGCGCCGCACTTTGACCTGAAAATGTTTCGCCGCTCGGTACCATTCACGGGTATCGGGCGTATCGTGGTTCGAAATTAACACCGGGATCTGCTTACTGACCAGCTTTTCTGCCATCTCGGCCAAATGCGCCTGCTCTTTCGGGCTAAAGCTGTTGGTGTGATACGCAGTGAAATTTGCCGTCGCCGAAAGCGGTGCATAAGGCGGGTCACAATAGACCACAGAGTTGCTATCCGCACGGTTCATGCACTCTTCATAGGAGAGGCAATGGAACTCCGCATTCTGCGCTTTCTCAGCAAAATGGTACAACTCGGCTTCTGGGAAGTAAGGTTTTTTATAACGCCCAAACGGGACGTTAAACTCGCCGCGCAGGTTATAACGGCACAATCCGTTGTAACCAAAGCGGTTCAGATACAAGAACAGTACTGCTCTGCGGAACGGATCCTCGCTGGCATTAAATTCTTCTCTGAACCGATAGTACACCTCAGCCTGGTTGGTTTCAGGCATAAACAGCTCACGCGAAGCCTGCACATACTCATCGGTACGCGTCTTCACGATGTTATAGAGACTGATAAGGTCGCTGTTGATATCGGCAAGAATATAACGAGAAAAGTCGGTGTTGAGAAACACCGACCCGGCACCCACGAAAGGTTCAATCAGGCACTCACCCTGAGGTAAATGCCGTTTGATATCATCAAGCAGGGGGTATTTCCCCCCTGCCCATTTCAAAAAAGCGCGATTTTTTTTCATGCTGACTAACTAATTACACCTTCTCCGGCTGTGGAGAAAGCTCCGACAGCATCCTGCGCTTTAGTCTTTGTCCCGCAATTGGGCGAAACATCAAACCATTGCAGAACATATCCTATCTTACTTCAAATCGGCCTGAACCTGATGCAGCGGTTTTGCCCACGGGTTTTTCGCCTGAATATCAGCGGGTAACGTAGACACTGCACGTTTCGCATCTTCTTTAGACGCATACACGCCTGTCACCAGAACATACCACGGTTGACCGTTACGCGTCGTCTGGTACACCACGTAGTTCTTCAGGTTTTCTTTCTTCGCCCAACCGTTCAGGTTGTCGTAATTAGAAGAACTGCTGAGCTGCAGCGTGTAATGGCTGGACGGCGCAGATTTTAACGCTCCAACATTACCTGCACTTTTCGCTCCGCCAGCAACAGGCGTTGTTGCTGTCGCCGTTGGCGCAGGCGTTGCAGTCTGTGCTGGCGCAGTTGTGGTTGCTTTCGGCTCAGCGGTCGCTTTCGGCGTAGCGGTTACCACAGGTGCTTTAGTTGTGGTGGTCGGCGCGGTAGCAGTTACGGTTGGTTTTGCCTGGGCAACAGGTTTCGGCTCTGTCGGCGTCGCTTTCACCGTAGTTTGCGGTTTGCTCTTCGGCTCAATGACGGCCTGTTTGCGTTCCTGATGCGAAGCCGCAGGACGTTCAGTCGTTTCCGTTTTCGCAGTCTGGCGCACAGCATTACCATTACGCATCGGCGCAACGGTCGCAGGTTCGGTCGGCAGCGTAGAGTTAACCACAACGTTGTTAACCTGTTCCTGACCTTGCGGTTGCGTCAGAGCGTTGTTCAAATCGCCCTGCACTTCAACACGCTGCTGCCCTTCAGTTGCCGCAGGTGCCTGACCTTGAGTCGGGGTAGAGGAAATCGGTGGCAGGGAAACATCCTGCTGGGTATTGCCAGCGGTCTGCTCAGCGCCCGTTACAGGTGTCGTTGCACTCGCCTGATCCGTTGCATTGCTGCCAGAGAGATCGATGCTCTTCTCGCCAGATGCTGCCTGCTCATTGGAAGAAGATGAGGGGGCTTTCAGTGCAGAACCAATGCCGATAATCAGCAACAGCAGTACCAAAACACCCACGCCCATCATCATATACTGGCGGGAGGCAGGCTTGCTGACGGCTTTCTTACGTTTGCGCGGACGACGTTCTACACGCTCTTCATCCACCGCATCGTCATCAGATTGATACTCTTCTTCAATGTCCTGCTCTTCATCACGCTCTTTGCGTGCGCGCGCAGGACGGCGATCGTCAGCATCCAGATCAACATCATCAAAATTGATTTGCGGCTCATTATCGCGTTCAGACGATTGACGAGAACGACCAGTACGACGATCGCTGGGATCGGGTTTCAGCTCGTCTTCTGGTTTGAATTCATCCATTTAACACCCCACTCAAAGGTTAATGCTTACGACTTTGCACATAACCTGAAGCTAAAAGACCTACGTTTCGCAACGTAAGCCTGACCTTTCTTGTTGTTACGCCTGCTGGCAATCAGCAATAGCGTTAAGAACCACCTCGTGCGACACTCCGCCGCGCACTTCACTCTTCCCTATCGCTCGCGGAAGCACCAAACGAATCTCTCCCGCTAACACTTTTTTATCTCGCAGCATGTGCGGCAGATAAGCCTCGGTGGACATTTCACGCGGCCCATTCACCGGTAAGCCTGCTCGCTGTAACAGCGTAATGATGCGCTGCGTATCAGCGGAGGTGAACTGACCCAAACGTTCTGACGTACGGGCAGCCATTACCATACCTGCGGAGACTGCTTCACCATGTAACCAATTGCCATAACCCATTTCAGCTTCGATCGCATGGCCAAACGTGTGTCCCAGATTCAGTAAAGCACGTAAGCCCATTTCACGCTCGTCTGCTGCGACAACTTCTGCTTTCAGCTCACAACAACGACGGATACAGTACGCCATTGCCGGACCATCCAGACGCAGTAACGCATCCAGATTGTCTTCCAGCCAGCTGAAAAATTCACCGTCAAGAATGATGCCGTATTTGATCACTTCCGCCAGCCCCGATGCCAGCTCACGCGCAGGAAGCGTTTTCAGGCAATCGAGATCCACCACCACGGAGGCCGGTTGGTAAAACGCGCCAATCATGTTTTTACCGAGGGGATGGTTTACGGCGGTTTTGCCGCCAACGGAGGAGTCGACCTGCGACAACAGGGTTGTCGGGACTTGAATAAAACGAACACCACGTTGATAGCTGGCTGCCGCAAAACCGGTCAGATCGCCAATCACGCCGCCGCCAAGGGCAACTAACGTGGTATCACGACCGTGCGGTTTTTGCAGTAACGCGGTGAAAACCGTATCCAGAACCGTCAGGCTTTTATACTGCTCGCCATCGGGAAGGATAACGCTATCAACGTTAACACCCGCCTGTTCAAGTACGCCGCGAACCTTATCGAGATAAAGGGGAGCCAGGGTTTCGTTGGTCACCAACATAACCTGATCGCCCGATTTCAGCGGTAAGAATGAAGCTGGCTCATTGAACAAACCAGCCGCGATGGTGATAGGGTAACTACGTTCCCCGAGAGTGACTGTGATCCTCTCCATTACGCGACATCCACCTTAGTTACTTGTACCCGCAGACGAGTGTGTATTCAGCCAGAATTAGTTGCTTTCCAACATATGAATAATCTGGTTTGCTACGACTTTTGCGCTCTGATCGTCGGTGCGAATGGTCACGTCAGCAATCTCTTCGTACAAAGGATTGCGTTCGTCAGCCAACGCTTCCAGAACTTCACGAGGCGGTGATTCTACCTGCAGCAGCGGGCGTTTCTTGTCACGTTGAGTACGTGCAAGTTGTTTTTCAATTGTCGTTTCAAGATAGACCACGACGCCACGCGCGGAAAGACGGTTACGTGTTTCACGTGATTTTACAGAGCCACCGCCAGTTGCCAGCACAATACCCTGTTTTTCCGTCAACTCGTTGATGACTTTTTCTTCGCGATCACGGAAGCCGTCTTCACCTTCTACATCGAAGACCCAGCCCACATCAGCTCCGGTTCGTTTCTCAATCTCTTGATCAGAATCGTAAAATTCCATATTGAGTTGTTGAGCTAACTGGCGCCCAATAGTGCTTTTTCCGGCACCCATAGGCCCAACCAGAAAGATATTGCGTTTCTCTGCCATTTTTTCGGTACTACTAAGACTATTCGTTAATGGTAAACCCGCTTCGCAGACACCCAGCGCAGCAGGACATGAACTGAAACCTCATAAGATATTGCGAGAGTCAGACTGAAAATTATCTCAATACTCAAGCGGGTTTGGCAACTGAATAAATCACCAAACCTAACGCATTTCTGGTCGTGGCAGGCATGCTACCCTGCAAACATCAGACCTGGCGACGTATCGCGCAGCCAAATGACACCCAATAAGCCTATGGCACACCACCGGAAAGGCAAAGCGTATTCATTGCCGCATAAGTAAAGAAAAGTACCGACGCTCAAATCGGTACTCCTTGTATGCTAAATACACCCTCACGTCAAATCCCTGAAACGTGTTCAGTGCAAAAACAATGGCTTTTCATGCATAAGTTATTCCGTTGAAACCAGTCTGGGCGTAATAAAGACCACTAATTCGCGCCGTTCATCTTCTTTACCATCATGGCGAAAAAGAGAGCCAAGCCAGGGAATGTCGCCTAATAGCGGCACGCTGTCGGCTGCGGATTTGTTCTTATGTGAAAAAATCCCGCCCAGCGCAATCGTCTCGCCGCTTTTTACCTCGACCTGCGTTTCAATCTCTTGCTTGTCGATAGCCAACACTTCGCCATCTGCCTGTTGTAGAACCTGTCCCGGAACATTCTGGCTAATATGCAGTTTCAGCCTGATTCTCCCTTTCTGCAACACTGTTGGTGTTACCTCCATCCCCAGTACCGCTTCCTTGAACTCGACGGATGTCGCACCGCTTTCACCGCTGGAGACCTGATAAGGGATCTCACTGCCCTGCTTAATACTGGCAGGTTGCAGGTGAGATGCCAGTAATCGTGGACTGGCAATGATATCCAGTTGCTGTTTTTGCTCCAGCGCAGACAACTCCAGTTCCAGTAAACGACCGTTAATACGGCCAATGTTAAATCCCACTCGGGATGTGGCGGTGGCTACAGAGAGATCGCTGGCAAGCGTTGTGACATTCCCAACCGCCCCCGATTGTTGTGCGTCAGCCAGCGACCACTTCACCCCCAGCTCGCGCAAACTTTTTTCATTTATGGTGACGATATGCGCCGCCAGTTCGACCTGGGCAACCGGCAAATCCATTTGCGATACCCACTTTTCCAGGGTGTTAAGCGCAACGCTATTATCACGCAGCAGTAAGCGGTTGGTCCGTTTATCCACCGTCATGCTTCCCTTGGCACTGAGCAGCTTTTCTCCTGCTTTTGCCAGCTCGGCAGCATCGGCATAGTGCAAAATAATGCTGCGCTGCTCCAGCGGCATACTGGCCTGAATCCGCGCCTGTTCATTGTCCTGGCGGGCCGCATTTTCACTCTGCCATTGAACAGAATGCACATGCAGGATATTGCCCTCCTGGCGTAATACCAGCCCGGCACTTTTTACCACCGTCTGCAATGCCTGCTTCCAGGGGACATCCGTCAAATGCAACGACAGCACACCGCTGACATCTGGCGAAACCACCAGGTTTTTCTGTTCCTGTTCAGCCAGCGCCTGCAATACCTGCGTAACCGGCACATCATCGAGCACCAGCGTCACGTTTTGCGGTTTCGTCGCCAGCGCGCTCGTTATCCCGACCGCCAGCGCTATTACTATCCACGCTATCCATCGCTTCATTTACCGCTCCTTGTCGTTGCCACTGCCATCGCGGCGGTTCGCAGTTTTTTTCTGTATCGAGGGTTATGTTCTGGGCCGTTATCTGCGTAATCGTCCAACCGTTTTTCAGGACGTCATTTGGCTTAACCCGCCGCCATTTTTTCTGGCTATCCTGAACGATGCCGATGGGTCGCGTGCCCTGGCTCACCATGCCCTGAAAGCGCCATATCGACATCTCAGCAATTTGGCAGCGGTCCTCCGGCGGCAGGAAGGGATTACGCATACCGGTGAGCATCAGTACGCTCATACATGCCAACAGCCAGCGTTCAACCGTCATTCAGACGCTCCAGCTGTAGCGTTAGCAGCAACTCCGTGTCTTCTGCGCTAAGCGAAAATCGGCTGACGTTCATCCCCTGATCCGCCAACTGGACAAACGTCTGCGGGATAGCATCCCAGGCCGATATCAGCGCCATCTCTCCGCCTTGCGCGGAGGGTTGCCAGTGGATAAGACGAGTAAGTGAAGTCTGAAACAGCAGCGGGGAGAACAGGGTCAGTTTCTCTTCCGGCTCTGCTGGTGATGCCGCCAGCAGATAGACATCTCGCCATTGCATCTGAATAGCTGCCCGTTGTTGGACCAGCGTCTCGCGTTGCATCGTCCGCTCCCGCGCGACGGGATAAAGACATAACGTCACCAGTATGAGTAGCCCTAACATCCAGCCGCACCAGCAGATGAGTCGAAAGCGCGGCGACTGCGCTAACCAGACATCACAGAGCGTTATCATGCGCACCGCTCCGTGTCAGTCGATAGTGGAATTGCCAGCGTCCCTGCGCATCCTGCTGCGTTTCACCGGGGCTGCTCAACTGAAACAATGGCTGCTGGCGTAATTGCGCCTCCAGCGCCTGCAGCGCGGCAAAGTTCAGCGTGTTTCCCGTCAGTTCCAGCGTGTCCTGTTGCCAGGCCATTTTTGTTAACCACGCCTGCTCAGGCAGAAATTCCGCCAGCTCTTGCAATACCGACTGCCAGCTTCGGGTCTGCTCACGCTGTTTGTTCCGTGCCTGCACCTGTTGCCATCGTTGCTGGCGCTGCTGCATACGCGGCTTTAGCGCCATTAAGGCCTCGACACGCGTCTTTTCGGCGTCTGCCAGCAACAATTCAGCCCGATTTTCTACACTCAACACGCTGTAATAGCGCAACAACACGCCAATACTAAGCAGTAGCGAAGCGCTAAATAAGATGCCCCAGAAGCGCAGGCAAGCGTAACGCCGAGTCTGACGCCAGGGCAGAAGATTAATGGTCGCTATCATCAGTACGCGCCTCCCATAGCGAGTCCCAGCGCAATGGCGAAGTGATGGCTTTGCGTTGGAATGGGCGGCTGGCGTACAGACACGGCGCTCAAAGGGTCGAAGCCGCCAGGGGAGCATTGCGCAATGGCTGTCGTGGGCAGAGATAATGTCGTGGCAAGCTCATCGATACTGCCAATATCGCCCGTTGATTTACGTCCCCATGCCGAACGGGTCGCCCATAACCACTGGGTGTCATCACGCCATACCAGACACTGCTGATGCTCTGGCAAGAAGGGAATAAATCGCTGTAACGCGCTGGCATCCGGTGTAATCGCCGTAACCTGCACCTTCAGGGTTTGGATAAGCGTCAGAAGCGCTGAAATCTCTTTGCTTTGCGCAGCAGTGACGTTAAACGCCGGGCTCAACGTGTCTTCGCTATAATCAAAATGCAGCGCATCCGGCGCCATATCGAGTTCACGCGCCATCGAACCGGACAACCATGCGGTTTGCTCTGGCTCGCGTAACGTCATTGTCGGACGAGGAAACTTTTTTTGTAACGTCCTGTTGGCGGGAAAAGAGAGATGAATATGGTGTCGGCGAGGGAGCTCCCGGCTCCACGGCAGTAGCGCGGCGACCAGCTGTTCAGGCTCGCGAATGTGGCCATCGACGATAACCTGAGGCGTCAGCGGTATACGCCACCAGCGTTGCAGATACCAACCTGATGCTTCGCGAACGATAGCGACAGCCAGCGCTTCATGTTGCTGAATATGCAGACCAATTTTCCAGATATTGAAAGCCATTGCTGATGATCTCCTTATCACCCGTCGCTTTAACGGGTATATCAATGCGTCTGGCTTGCCTTTATACTACCGCGCGTTTGTTTATAAACTGCCCAAATGCCACTAAATGGGAAATCTCCAGTGAAGTTCGTAAAGTATTTATTAATCCTTGCAGTATGTTGCATCCTGCTGGGAGCAGGCTCGATTTATGGCCTTTATCGCTATATCGAGCCGCAATTACCTGACGTCGCGACGCTCAAAGATGTGCGTTTACAGATCCCGATGCAGGTTTACAGCGCTGACGGCGAGCTAATCGCGCAATATGGCGAGAAACGTCGAATCCCGGTCACACTGGATCAGATGCCGCCGGTAATGGTTAAAGCCTTTATCGCCACAGAAGACAGCCGCTTTTATGAGCACCATGGGGTAGACCCGGTGGGGATCTTCCGTGCGGCCAGCGTCGCGTTGTTCTCCGGTCACGCGTCGCAAGGGGCGAGTACCATTACCCAACAGTTGGCGAGAAACTTCTTCCTGAGCCCGGAACGTACGCTGATGCGTAAGATCAAAGAAGTGTTCCTGGCGATCCGCATTGAACAACTGCTGAGTAAAGATGAGATCCTCGAACTGTATCTGAACAAGATCTATCTGGGGTATCGCGCCTATGGCGTGGGTGCTGCCGCGCAGGTCTATTTCGGTAAGACAGTGGATCAACTCAGCTTAAGTGAAATTGCGGTGATTGCCGGTTTGCCAAAAGCGCCGTCAACCTTCAACCCGCTCTATTCGATGGACCGTGCAACCGCGCGACGTAACGTTGTACTGTCGCGTATGTTGAGCGAAAACTACATCACGCAGGCCCAGTACGATCAGGCGCGCGGCGAGGCCATTGACGCTAACTACCACGCGCCGGAAATCGCTTTCTCTGCACCGTATCTGTCTGAAATGGTGCGCCAGGAGATGTATAACCGTTATGGCGAGAAAGCCTACGAAGACGGGTATCGCATCACCACCACCATTACGCGCAAAGTACAGCAGGCAGCTCAGCAGGCAGTACGTAACAACGTGATGGATTACGACATGCGCCACGGCTACCGCGGCCCGTCGAACGTGCTGTGGAAAGTGGGCGAAAGCAGTTGGGACAGCAAGAAAATTACCGATACGCTGAAAGCGCTGCCGACTTATGGCCCCCTGCTGCCGGCGGTTGTTACCAGCGCCAATCCACAGGAAGCCATTGCCGCGCTGGCGGATGGTACATCAGTGTCATTACGGATGGATGGTATGCGCTGGGCGCGTCCTTACCGTTCGGATACTCAACAAGGCCCAACGCCGCGTAAAGTGACTGACGTAGTACAGACTGGCCAGCAAATCTGGGTACGCCAGGTGGGCGATGCCTGGTGGCTGGCGCAAGTACCAGACGTCAACTCCGCACTGGTCTCCATCAATCCGCAAAACGGCGCGGTGCTGGCGCTGGTGGGTGGTTTTGACTTCAACCAGAGCAAGTTTAACCGTGCAACCCAGGCGTTACGCCAGGTGGGCTCCAACATCAAGCCATTCCTGTATACCGCCGCGATGGACAAAGGTCTGACGCTGGCGAGCATGCTCAACGACGTGCCGATCTCCCGCTGGGATGCCGGTGCTGGTTCCGACTGGCAGCCGAAGAACTCCCCGCCGCAGTACGCCGGCCCTATCCGCTTACGTCAGGGGCTGGGTCAGTCGAAAAACGTAGTCATGGTACGCGCCATGCGCGCCATGGGCGTGGATTACGCGGCAGAGTATCTGCAACGTTTCGGCTTCCCGGCACAGAACATTGTGCATACCGAGTCGCTGGCGCTGGGTTCTGCTTCGTTCACACCGTTGCAGGTGGCACGCGGTTACGCAGTGATGTCTAACGGCGGCTTCCTGGTCGATCCGTATTTCATCAGTAAGATTGAAAGCGATATGGGCGGCGTTATCTTCGAAGCGAAGCCGAAAATTGCCTGCCCGGAATGCGATATTCCGGTGATATATGGCGATACCCAGAAATCTAATGTGCTGGAAAACAGTAACGTAGAAGATGTCGCCGTCTCGCAGGAACAGCAAAATTCCGCCGTGCCTATGCCACAGCTTGAGCAGGCTAACCAGGCACTGGTCGCGCAAAGCGGCACACAGGAATACGCTCCGCACGTGATCAACACACCGCTGGCTTTCCTGATTAAAAGCGCGCTGAACACCAATATCTTTGGTGAACCAGGCTGGATGGGAACCGGTTGGCGCGCAGGTCGCGATTTACAGCGTCATGATATCGGCGGGAAAACCGGGACCACCAACAGCTCAAAAGATGCGTGGTTCTCCGGTTACGGACCAGGGGTAGTGACGTCGGTATGGATCGGCTTTGATGACCATCGCCGCAACCTTGGTCATACGACAGCTTCAGGCGCGATCAAAGACCAAATCTCCGGCTACGAAGGTGGCGCGAAGAGTGCGCAGCCTGCATGGGATGCCTACATGAAGTCCGTGCTGGAAGGTGTGCCTGAGCAGCCGCTGACGCCGCCGCCGGGTATCGTGACGGTCAATATCGATCGCAGCACAGGACAGCTGGCAAGCGGTGGCAATAGCCGCGCAGAGTACTTCATTGAAGGCACACAACCGACGCAACAAGCGGTGCATGAGGTGGGAACAACCATTATTGATAATGGTGAGACACACGAACTGTTCTGATCGATTGCCGGATAGCGCTTCGCTTATCCGGCCTACAATTTCGGTACAATTATTTGATCTTCCGGAATTTTGTAGGCTGGATAAGGTATCAGTTGGCAATCGTAATTAAAGCCGCCCCTGCCCTTTCAGCCATTCGCGTACGAGGAACAGCGCACTGACATTACGTGCTTCATGAAAATCAGGATCTTCCAGCAGGTCCATCAAATGCGCCAGCGGCCAGCGCACCTGCGGTAATGGCTCAGGTTCATCACCCTCCAGCGATTCAGGATATAAGTCCTCTGCCACCACGATGTTCATCTTGCTGGAGAAATAAGATGGCGCCATGCTGAGTTTCTTTAAAAACGTCAGATCTTTTGCGCCAAACCCCACCTCTTCTTTCAGCTCCCGATTCGCCGCCTCAAACACGCTTTCGCCAGGGTCGATTAATCCCTTGGAAAAACCCAGTTCGTAGGACTCGGTCCCGACCGCATATTCGCGAATAAGGATCAGATGGTCGTCAACAATCGGCACAATCATTACCGCTTCACGCGTGGATGGACGCATACGTTCATAAACGCGGCGTACGCCATTGCTGAACTCAAGGTCCACGCTTTCGACCTTAAAAAGCCGGGATTGGGCGACGGTTTCCACTTTCAAAATCGTGGGTTTCTGTAATGATTTGCTCATTGTGAGGATCTTTGCTGTGAAATCTGGGGTTATTGTGCGATATACCGCACGGTTTCGGCAATGTGAATTGCCGTTTATTTACATTTATGTAACGTACTAAAAGTTAGTCCCTATTTCAAATTAAAAGTCAATAGGTTGAAATAACTCCAGGAATTTGCTGATATTCCATTTTTAGTGATTTTGCTATGATTCGCATTTACTGGGCTGTACTTAAAGATGCTCAAGTTCGACTCCACACTTGCCGATAGCCAACCACAGAATCACGAATATTGAACAGGGTGCGACTGACCACGCCTGACAGACTAAGTAAGATGGGGAAAGCATGAGCACCATTCTGATTTTTTTAGCTGCTTTGCTGGCCTGCTCATTGCTTGCAGGATGGCTACTCAAATCAAAATCCAGGCAGAAAAATTTACCCTTGAGCAGTGTCTTCTCAGACGCCTCGAAACGTAAACTCGCGCCTGAAGAACGCAGTGCAGTCGAAAACTATCTCGAAAGCCTTAGTCAAATTCAGCAAGTACCTGGTCCAACGGGAGCCAGTTCTGCGCCGGTCTCATTAACGTTGAATGCCCAAAGTAATAGCGTCATCGTGCTTACTCGTTCGATTACACGTTACGGCATTACCACCGACGATCCTAACAAATGGCGCTACTATCTTGATTCCGTTGAGGTACATCTTCCCCCTTTCTGGGAACAATACATCAATGACGAAAACAGCGTTGAGATAATCCACACCAATACAATACCACTGGTTATCTCGTTGAACGGCCATACGCTACAGGAATATATGCAGGAAGCGCGTGGCTATGCGTTGCAGCACACCGCTTCTACCCAGGCATCCATTCGTGGTGAAGAAAGTGAGCAGATTGAACTGCTGAATATTCGCCAGGAAACCCATGAAGAATATGCGCTCAGCCGCCCTTCGGGATTGCGCGAGGCGTTGCTGATAACCGCATCATTCCTGCTGTTCTTTTTCTGTTTGGTTATCCCGAATACGTTTGTGCCGTGGGCAGTCGGTGGCGCGGTGTTGCTGTTAGCTGCGGGACTGTGGGGATTATTCGCTCCGCCGTCCAAAAGCGCCCTGCGGGAAATTCATTGTCTGCGCGGTACGCCGCGTCGCTGGGGGTTGTTTGGCGAAAACGACCAGGAGCAAATTAATAATATCTCGCTGGGTATTATTGATCTGATCTACCCACCTCACTGGCAACCTTACATCGCCCAAGACCTTGGCCAGCAAACGGATATCGATATTTATCTCGATCGCCACGTTGTCCGCCAGGGGCGTTTTTTATCTCTGCACGATGAAGTGAAAAACTTCCCATTACAGCACTGGCTGCGCAACGCCGTCATCGCGGGCGGCTCGTTGCTGGTACTGCTGATGCTGCTGTTTTGGATCCCGCTGGATATGCCAATAAAGGTCACGCTCTCCTGGATGAAGGGCGCGCAAACTATCGAAGCCACCAGCGTTAAACAGCTCGAAAACGCGGGCGTTCGCGTGGGTGACACGCTGCACCTGAGTGGTACGGGTATGTGTAACATTCATACCCAAGGGAGCTGGAATGCGCAGCCTGCCACGCCGTTTATGCCTTTCGATTGCTCGCAAATTATCTGGAATGATGCGCGCGCATTACCGCTGCCTGAGTCTGACCTGGTGAATAAGGCCACCGCGCTCACGCAGGCCGTGAGCCGTCAGCTGCATCCCAAACCTGACGATGACTCTCGCGTCAGCGCATCGCTACGCTCGGCAATCCAAAAGTCCGGCATGGTGTTACTGGACGATTTTGGTGAGATAGTCCTTAAAACGGCCGATCTGTGTGCAGCCAAAGATGAATGTGTACGCTTAAAAAATGCGCTGGTTAACCTCGGTAACAGTAAAGACTGGGCCGCGCTGGTGAAGCGAGCGAACGCAGGCAAACTGGATGGCGTGAACGTGCTGCTACGTCCGGTAAGCGCAGAGTCGTTGGATAATCTGGTGAATACCTCTACGGCGCCGTTTATTTCACGCGAGACTGCGCGAGCAGCCCAGGCGCTGAATAGCCCTGCCCCTGGCGGTTTCCTGATTATCAGCGACGAAGGCAGCGATCTGGTCGATCAGCCGTGGCCGACGACCTCGCTATATGACTATCCTCCCCAGGAACAGTGGAACGCCTTCCAGCGCCTGGCGCAGATGCTAATGCAGACACCATTTCGCGCGGAGGGGATCGTCACCAATATTTCGACTGACGCCAATGGCACCCAGCACATTGGCCTGCATCGTATTCCGGATCGTTCAGGATTATGGCGCTACCTTGGCACGACGCTGCTGATGTTCTCCATGCTCGGATGCGCTATCTACAACAGCATACAGGCATTCAGACGCTACCAGCGTCACCGCACCCGCATCGCGGAAATTCAGAGCTACTACGAAAGTTGTCTCAATCCAACACTGATTGACAACCCGGAAAGCCTGATTCGATAACACGCTCGCGCGACAGGATATGCTACCCTGTCGCGCATCATGTTTTCTTCTGGGGAGTTTCCATGCATATCAATATTGCCTGGCAGGATGTCGACACCGTGTTGTTAGATATGGACGGCACGCTGCTCGACCTGGCATTCGATAACTATTTCTGGCAAAAATTGGTGCCGGAAACCTATGGCGCGAAGCAGGGTATCTCTCCTCAGGAAGCTCAGGACTATATTCGTCAGCAGTATCATGCCGTGCAGCATACGCTAAACTGGTATTGCCTGGATTACTGGAGCGAGTGCCTGGATCTGGATATTTGCGCCATGACCACGGAACAGGGACCGCGCGCCGTTTTGCGCAAAGATACCGTACCGTTTCTTGATGCCTTAAAAGCCAGCGGCAAGCGCCGCATTTTGCTCACCAACGCGCATCCGCATAATCTGGCGGTGAAGCTTGAGCATACCGGTCTGGCCTCACACCTTGATTTATTACTTTCCACCCACACATTTGGTTATCCCAAAGAGGATCAGCGGTTATGGCACGCTGTGGCTGAAGAAACGGGAATGAGTGCAGAGAAGACGCTGTTTATTGACGACAGCGAACCCATTCTCGACGCCGCTGCTCTGTACGGTATTCGTTACTGCCTCGGCGTGACCAATCCCGACTCCGGCATCGCCGAAAAACAGTACGCACGCCATCCGTCACTGAATGACTACCGCCGACTGATCCCCTCACTGATGTGAAGGAGACGCCATGAAAGAAAAGCCCTCTGCTGAAGTCAGGCTGGATAAATGGCTGTGGGCTGCACGCTTTTACAAAACGCGTGCGCTAGCCCGCGAAATGGTTGAAGGCGGTAAGGTGCACTACAACGGCCAGCGCAGTAAGCCAAGCAAGATTGTCGAGCTGAACGCCACCCTCACCCTGCGCCAGGGAAATGACGAGCGAACGGTCATTATCAAGGCCATTACCGAGCAGCGTCGCCCGGCAACGGAAGCCGTTACGCTGTATGAAGAAACCGCGGAAAGCGTGGAAAAACGCGAAAAAGTGGCGCTGGCGCGTAAACTTAACGCGTTAACCATGCCGCACCCGGACAGGCGACCGGACAAAAAAGAGCGCCGCGACCTGTTACGATTTAAACACGGCGACAGCGAGTGACTGTCACCTGCAAGAGAGATGATTATGCCGCAACATGACCAATTACATCGTTATCTGTTTGAAAACTTTGCCGTGCGCGGTGAACTGGTGACCGTTTCGGAAACCCTGCAACAGATCCTCGAAAATCATACTTACCCGCAGCCGGTCAAAAACGTGCTGGCTGAGCTACTGGTTGCCACCAGCCTGCTCACCGCCACGCTGAAATTTGCCGGTGATATCACTGTGCAGTTGCAGGGCGATGGTCCGCTGAGCCTGGCCGTCATCAACGGCAACAACAATCAGCAGATGCGCGGCGTGGCCCGCATGCAGGGTGATATTCCTGAAGATGCCGACCTGAAAACGCTGGTGGGCAACGGCTACCTGGTGATCACCATTACCCCGGAAGAAGGCGAGCGTTATCAAGGCGTGGTCGGTCTGGAAGGTGACACGCTGGCAGCGTGTCTGGAAGATTACTTCATGCGTTCTGAACAGCTGCCGACACGCCTGTTCATCCGCACTGGCGACGTTGATGGCAAACCCGCTGCTGGCGGAATGCTGCTGCAGGTAATGCCGGCGCAAAACGCGCAGGCAGATGATTTCGATCACCTGACAGCCCTGACTGAAACCATCAAAGCCGAAGAGCTGCTGACGCTGCCGGCCAACGAAGTGCTGTGGCGCCTGTACCACGAAGAAGAAGTTACTCTCTACGATCCGCAGGACGTTGAGTTCAAATGCACCTGTTCACGCGAACGCTGCGCAGGCGCACTGAAAACGTTGCCGGACGAAGAAGTGGACAGCATTCTGGCGGAAGAAGGCGAGATCGATATGCACTGCGATTACTGCGGTAGTCACTATCTGTTTAACGCCATGGATATTGCTGAGATCCGCAGCAATGCCTCCCCTGCCGATCCCCAGGTGCATTAATCACTGTCTTGCCTGATGGCACGGCGCTTATCAGGCCTACGGAAAAACTGTCGTAGGCCTGATAAGACGTTCACGCTGCCATCCGGCAAAAACGATGTCGGCAACACACTCACTCGGTGTAATAAGTCATCGGCAGTCTTTTGCCATCAATAGTGATATCCCGCCAGATTCTGGGGGTTGAGCCCAGTTGCTGATTCGCTACCGCCTGCAGCAATTTATCCTTAGTGAATCCTTCAGGTAGCGTGGCGACCGCTAACAAATCCCATTTGTTTTTCTGCATGCCGAAGACCAGACTCTCCCCATCGCCAAAGGCATATAACACCTGCTCAGGATGACCATCCGCATTGAGGTCCTGACTCACCAGTACGCACGCATTCTGCTCAGCACAAGAGGTGATGCGATACCCCTGTGTTTTGACAAACGCCCAGAACGCATCGTCTGGCTTCTGGCTCCCCGGAGCCATCACAACCTTCGATACTAACTGTGTTGCGGTTAGCTCTTTAACCGGATCCCGGCGCCCTTGCAGCAGAGAATTCAAGTCGCGTCTGCGTTTACTGTCTTGATTAAACGCCACATCTTTTTGTAATGCTTCCAACGCTGCGCGCCCCGGTTTTCCGCTGTGATCCAACATATACAGGCTGACTTGATCCGGTTTAATTTTCCCGCTGTGATACAACCCCATATGGCTGTTAACGCTGATGCGCCAGGCATCAATAACCGGCGATGACAGCAGAACCAACAGCCCCAACGCCAGCAACGAAACGCCAAGAATGACCGGCCCCTGAAGCTCAAGCGGATTGCGCCCGCGGCGCAAAATGCTGGCCAAATAGCCAAACGACCATACCAGCAGCACCACGACCACCAGCACGCCATAAACGCGCTCAGGCGTCCAACCGTACTGCTGTATTCGCACCCACAGTGACCAACCGGCAATCAGCATATAGATGGGCGCGACAATCAGAGAGCATTTGATCAGGTAGCGTAACGCGCCAGGATAGGGTAACGCCTCTTTTTGCGGTTCACGCACGATAGCTATCAACAGCAACAGGAGCAGCGTCAGCGTTGACATCAGCCCGGCCGCAGACACACGTTGCGAAATAGCCTCCAGCCCGGTGAAGGGTAAGGTCAGTATGAACATCAGCGCCAACAGCGCGACCAGAGGTAACAGACCGGTGGCGATAAACGTCAGTAATTTTTGTACCGCCGTGACCAGACGCGACTGTGTACGGGCCAGTACCACTGCCAGTGCGGTAATCAGACCAAAGGCCACATAGCCAAACCAGTCGGTATCAAAGAAGAGCGTGCTGAAGAAGGGAATACCGACCAGCTTAAACATCTCGCTCCATAGCAAGAGCACCAGCCAGAACAGACCGTTGGCGACAAAGACAATCAGCAACGTCAACGCATTAAGCCACAATTGCCGATAAAAATGCGGGTAACGCGCCTGCTCACGAGAGACATGAAGCGAGTACTGAATCCAGGGCAAAGCCAGCATCGCCATCAGCAGTAAGCGCCAACCGTAGAACATAAAAACTTCATGTTGCCGCCACTTATCACTGTCCTCGACTTGCCACTTTAGCCAGACACTCATCGCCAGCACGACAATAAAGATCAACGCCATCCAGTACCACAGCGCGCGTTGTTTGAAAGAAACAACAGTAAGCAAAAGGGCCGAGGTGATCGCAATCGTCGCAGGCATGCCATAGAACAGCCAGCCGTCATTATGGGGCGCCAGATATGTCATCAGCAGATAGCATAATGTCCCCTGCAACAGGCCGATAAATATCATGCCCCAACGCGTCGTACGTGAAATTTCAGCACTATCCATGTCAGTTTCCAGAATGAAGGGAAAAGCTAATTATCGCATCAACTTCACAATTTTGAGCATTGGTAGAACGATTTCGGACTACGACGACGGGAAGTGAATCGATATTGTTTATGTATAACCCACGCTCATTTCTTACATGAATGCGATTACACTCACAAGATTTCCGCCAAAAACACTCTCCATTAACGTTTTAAGAACATTTTCCACAACAAAAAAGGGTTTCCTGCCATAATATCTGCCTCTTTGTGACAGGAGTCGCAGCGCATTCGGTCGCCCGTGTTTTTCCCGGATGCGTAAATCTATGAGCCTTGTCGCGGTTAACAATCCCTAAAAAACCTTACTATTCCAGGTAATACATATTGGCTAAGGAGCAGTGAAATGCGTGTGAACAACAGTTTAACCCCGCAAGATCTCAAGGCTTATGGTATCAATGACGTTCAGGATATCGTTTACAATCCAGACTACGACACGCTTTTCCAGGAAGAACTTGATCCAAACCTGGAAGGTTATGAACGTGGCGTGTTAACGAATCTGGGCGCCGTTGCCGTTGATACCGGTATCTTTACCGGACGTTCGCCAAAGGATAAGTACATTGTCCGTGACGACACCACGCGCGACACGCTGTGGTGGTCCGACAAAGGTAAAGGTAAGAACGACAACAAACCGCTCTCCCCGGAAACCTGGCAGCATCTGAAAGGATTAGTCACCCAGCAACTTTCCGGCAAGCGCCTGTTTATCATTGATGCTTTCTGCGGCGCTAACGCCGATACCCGTCTTTCCGTGCGCTTCATTACCGAAGTTGCCTGGCAGGCGCATTTTGTCAAAAACATGTTCATCCGCCCAAGCGACGAAGAGCTGGTTGATTTCAAACCTGATTTCATCGTGATGAACGGCGCTAAATGCACCAACCCGCAGTGGAAAGAGCAGGGTCTGAACTCCGAAAACTTCGTGGCTTTCAACCTGACTGAGCGTATCCAGTTGATTGGTGGCACTTGGTACGGCGGCGAAATGAAGAAAGGTATGTTCTCCGTAATGAACTACCTGCTGCCGCTGAAAGGCATTGCCTCCATGCACTGCTCAGCAAACGTTGGGGAAAAAGGCGATGTGGCAGTCTTCTTTGGCCTGTCCGGCACCGGTAAAACCACGCTGTCCACCGACCCGAAACGTCGCCTGATTGGCGATGACGAACACGGCTGGGATGACGACGGCGTGTTTAACTTCGAAGGCGGTTGCTACGCGAAGACCATCAAACTGTCTAAAGATGCCGAGCCGGAAATCTACAACGCGATCCGTCGTGACGCGCTGCTGGAAAACGTCACCGTGCGCGAAGATGGTTCCATCGATTTCGATGATGGTTCAAAAACTGAGAACACCCGCGTTTCCTACCCGATTTATCACATCGATAATATCGTTAAGCCGGTGTCAAAAGCGGGCCATGCTACCAAAGTGATCTTCCTGACCGCCGACGCATTTGGCGTGCTGCCGCCGGTTTCTCGCCTGACGGCAGACCAAACGCAGTACCACTTCCTGTCTGGCTTCACCGCCAAACTGGCCGGTACCGAACGCGGCGTCACCGAACCGACCCCGACCTTCTCTGCCTGTTTCGGCGCAGCATTCCTGTCTCTGCATCCAACGCAGTACGCAGAAGTACTGGTGAAACGTATGCAGGCGGCAGGTGCGCAGGCGTATCTGGTTAACACCGGCTGGAACGGTACCGGCAAGCGTATCTCTATCAAAGATACCCGTGCGATTATCGATGCCATCCTGAACGGTTCGCTGGATGACGCGGAAACGTTCCGTCTGCCGATGTTTGACCTGGCTATCCCGACCGAGCTGCCGGGTGTGGACACTCGCATTCTTGATCCGCGTAATACCTACGCATCTCCGGAGCAGTGGCAGGAAAAAGCCAACGCACTGGCGAAACTGTTTATCGAGAACTTCGAGAAATATACCGACACCCCTGCAGGTGAAGCGCTGGTTAGCGCCGGACCGAAGCTGTAACGAAAAGTGCCGGATGGCGGTTTCGCCTTATCCGGCCTACAGCAACAAAAAGGGAGGCATTTTGCCTCCCTTTGTTATGCGTCTTTCGTGTTGCCCGGCGCGCGAGTGAAGGGAACCGGAAGCCATGCACGAATCGACAACCCACCGCGTTCACTGGTACCAATCTCCAGCATACCGTTATGGTTATCAATAATACGCTGCACAATCGCCAGCCCCAGGCCCGTACCGCTGGTACTGCGCGCGCTGTCTCCGCGGACAAACGGCTGGAACAGGTGTTTACGCTGCTCCGGCTTGATGCCCGGACCATCATCTTCTACCTGGAACCAGGCGCGATGCTGCTCCATTCCGCTACTGACCTTAATCCAGCCGTTGCCGTAGCGGGCGGCGTTAACCACCATATTGGCAACCGCACGCTTGATCGACAGCGGGTGCATCTTCACCTGAATGCTGCCCGGCAGCAGTGCAGTTTCGATTTCACGTTCGTAGCCGCTCTCTGCCGCAACCACTTCACCCAGCACCGAGTTCAGATCTGCCATCTCCATTGGCATCTCCTGACCGGTACGCAGGTAATCGATGAACTGCTCGATGATGGCGTTACACTCTTCGATGTCCTTATTGATGGACTCCGCAAGATAACCGTCCTCTTCGCCCATCATTTCCGTCGCCAGACGAATACGCGTCAGCGGGGTACGTAAATCGTGGCTCACGCCCGCCATTAACAGCGTACGGTCATCGGCCAGCTGCTTCACGCCCGCAGCCATATGGTTAAAGGCTCGGGTTACGGAGCGCACCTCCGAAGCGCCATACTCACGCAACGGCGGCGGAATGATACCTTTCCCCACCTGCAGCGCCGCATGTTCAAGATCCACCAATGGCCGGTTCTGGATACGGATAAACAACCAGGCCCCACCGATAGCCAACAGCATAATCGCCAGCGTATAGCGGAATAGCGGCGAGAAGTCGCCCTGATGAATTTCCGTAAGCGGCACGCGTACCCAGATATTGGGCGACAGCCAGGTTTTCAACCACACGACCGGCGAGCTTTTGTTTACCTCAACGCGGACTTCCGTTGGGCCACCCAGTTGCTGCGCCATCTGATGGCTTAAGAATTCATAGTGTTGCGCCCAACGCAGTCCGGCTTCTTCAGCGGCCTCGTTGGAATAGAGGGAAATACCCAGCTCACGATAAATTTCCCGGCGGAATGCGGGCGGCACCACCAGTTGCGTACCGTCCTCCAGCTGCAGTTTATCGGTCATCAGCATACGAACTTCGTACGCCAGGACCTTATTAAACTGCTGGAGGCTCGGCAGAATCGCGAAGTTCAGCACTACCAGGTATGTCGTCACCAGGCTGGCAAACAGCAAGGTGACGATGAGCAATAACGTGCGGGCAAACGAACTTCGTGGCGAGAAGCGCATTCGCCTCATGCTTTAGAACCGTCCGGAACAAAGACGTAGCCCAGACCCCATACGGTCTGAATGTAGCGTGGATGAGCCGGATCTTCTTCCACCATGCGGCGCAGACGGGAGATCTGGACGTCGATAGAACGTTCCATCGCAGAATATTCACGACCACGGGCGAGGTTCATCAGCTTGTCTCGCGACAGCGGCTCGCGCGGGTGGCTTACCAGCGCTTTCAGTACTGCAAATTCCCCGCTAGTGAGCGGCATCGGCTCATCTTCGCGGAACATTTCACGCGTACCGAGGTTCAGCTTGAACTTACCAAAAGCGATAACCGCTTCTTCCTGAGAAGGTGCGCCCGGCAGTTCATTCGCCTGACGACGCAGGACTGCGCGAATACGAGCCAGCAGCTCACGCGGGTTAAACGGTTTCGGGATGTAATCGTCGGCACCGATTTCCAGCCCTACGATACGGTCAACTTCTTCACCCTTCGCTGTGACCATAATGATCGGCATCGGGTTGCTCTGGCTGCGCAGGCGACGGCAAATAGACAGGCCATCTTCTCCAGGCAGCATTAAATCCAGCACCATCAGGTGAAAGGACTCACGGGTCAGCAGACGATCCATCTGCTCAGCGTTTGCGACGCTTCGAACCTGGAAGCCCTGCTCGGTCAGATAACGCTCCAGAAGCGCACGCAAGCGCATGTCGTCATCGACCACCAGAATCTTATAGTTCTCTTGCATTGTTATTACTCCCAAAGGTTCGCAACAATTAAGTGTATATTCTTAAGAAAGCTAACGTGAGTCACCAGCGAATTCTGGTATGAATTCCAGGCTAAATTGTTACAAAGCATATTAAACAGCAGCTTAAGTATACAATGTTTCTCGCAATACATTATTTATTCTGTTGATATGCTCACGTAATACTAATTGTGCGCATCATCACAGAGTCGAAGGTAAAACAATAAGATGAAAACGCCCCTGATAACCCGTGAAGGGTATGAAAAACTTAAACAAGAGCTGAATTATCTCTGGCGTGAAGAGCGCCCGGAAGTCACCAAAAAAGTTACCTGGGCTGCAAGTCTGGGTGACCGCAGCGAAAATGCCGACTACCAGTATAATAAAAAGCGCCTGCGTGAGATCGACCGCCGCGTCCGTTATTTGACCAAGTGCATGGAGAATCTAAAAATCGTCGATTACTCCCCGCAGCAGGAAGGCAAAGTCTTCTTTGGCGCATGGGTTGAGATTGAAAATGACGATGGCGACATCCGCAAATTCCGTATTGTTGGCTACGATGAGATCTTCGGTCGTAAGGATTACATCTCAATCGACTCACCAATGGCGCGGGCGCTATTGAAAAAAGAGGTCGGCGATCTCGCAGTAGTAAACACCCCAGGTGGCGAAGCCAGCTGGTACGTGAATGAGATTGAATACGTGAAGTGAGACCGGAACAATCCGAAGCCCCGGCAGATGGCTGGCATTTTTGCCAGTCAATCCGTATAACTATCCCCTGATTTTTTATCCTATAGACGAAGCTATCCATGATGAATGATTCTTTCTGCCGCATTATCGCAGGTGAAATTCAGGCTCGTGCTGAACAGGTAGAAGCTGCCGTTCGCCTGCTTGACGAAGGGAACACCGTGCCGTTTATCGCACGATATCGTAAGGAAATCACCGGCGGTCTGGACGATACGCAACTGCGTAATCTGGAAACCCGTCTGGGATATCTGCGTGAACTGGAAGACCGCCGTCAGGCAATCCTGAAATCTATCGGCGAGCAAGGCAAACTGACTGACGATCTGGCGAAAGCGATCAACGGCACGTTAAGTAAGACCGAACTCGAAGATCTCTATCTGCCGTATAAACCAAAGCGCCGCACCCGTGGGCAGATCGCCATTGAGGCTGGACTGGAGCCGCTGGCAGACCTGCTGTGGAACGAACCGTCTCACGACCCGGAAACGGAAGCCGCAAAATATCTCAACGCCGAAAACGGCGTGGCGGATACCAAAGCCGCCCTCGACGGCGCGCGCTACATTCTAATGGAGCGCTTCGCTGAAGATGCTGCTCTGCTGGCGAAAGTACGTGATTATCTGTGGAAAAACGCCCACCTGGTCGCCACCGTGGTAAGCGGTAAAGAAGAAGAAGGCGCTAAGTTCCGCGACTACTTCGATCACCACGAACCGATTTCTACCGTGCCATCCCACCGTGCGCTGGCCATGTTCCGTGGCCGTAACGAAGGCGTGTTGCAACTTTCACTAAATGCCGATCCACAATTCGATGAGCCACCAAAAGAGAGCCACGGCGAGCAGATTATCCGGGATCACCTGGGACTACGCCTGAACAACGCCCCAGCAGACAGCTGGCGTAAAGGCGTGGTTAGCTGGACCTGGCGCATCAAAGTGCTGATGCACCTCGAAACGGAGCTGATGGGTACCGTGCGCGAACGTGCGGAAGATGAAGCTATCAACGTCTTTGCCCGTAACCTGCATGACCTGCTGATGGCCGCTCCGGCCGGGCTGCGCGCCACCATGGGCCTCGATCCAGGTCTGCGTACCGGTGTAAAAGTGGCAGTGGTTGACGGTACCGGCAAGCTGGTCGCGACCGACACCATTTATCCGCATACCGGTCAGGCCGCCAAAGCCGCCGTTGCCGTTGCGACGCTGTGTGAAAAACACAACGTTGAACTGGTGGCGATTGGTAACGGTACGGCGTCGCGCGAAACCGAGCGTTTCTTCCTCGACGTGCAAAAGCAGTTCCCGCAAGTGACCGCGCAGAAAGTGATCGTCAGTGAAGCCGGCGCGTCGGTTTACTCTGCATCCGAACTGGCGGCGCTGGAGTTCCCGGACCTCGACGTATCTCTGCGTGGCGCGGTGTCTATCGCCCGTCGTCTGCAGGATCCGCTGGCTGAGCTGGTGAAAATCGATCCGAAATCTATCGGCGTGGGCCAGTATCAGCACGACGTAAGCCAGACTCAGTTGGCGCGTAAGCTGGATGCGGTGGTGGAAGACTGCGTGAACGCCGTCGGCGTCGATCTGAATACCGCCTCCGTACCGCTGCTGACCCGTGTTGCTGGTCTGACGCGCATGATGGCGCAGAATATCGTTGCCTGGCGTGATGAGAACGGTCAATTCCAGAACCGTCAGCAACTGTTAAAAGTCAGCCGCCTTGGACCTAAAGCCTTTGAACAGTGCGCGGGCTTCCTGCGTATCAACCACGGCGATAACCCGCTGGATGCCTCTACCGTCCACCCGGAAGCTTATCCGGTTGTGGAACGCATTCTGGCCGCCACCGAGCAATCGTTGCGTGATCTGATGGGTAACAGCAGCGAATTGCGCAATCTGAAACCCGCTGATTTTACCGACGAACGCTTCGGGGTGCCGACCGTCACCGACATCATCAAAGAGCTGGAAAAGCCGGGCCGCGATCCGCGTCCTGAATTTAAAACCGCACAGTTTGCTGATGGCGTCGAAACCATGAACGACTTACTGCCGGGAATGATTCTGGAAGGGGCAGTCACCAACGTCACCAACTTCGGAGCGTTTGTTGATATCGGCGTTCATCAGGATGGTCTGGTGCATATCTCTTCACTGTCGAATAAGTTCGTCGAAGATCCACACACCGTGGTGAAAGCGGGCGACATTGTGAAGGTGAAAGTGCTGGAAGTGGACCTGCAACGTAAGCGTATCGCGCTGACCATGCGTCTGGACGAGCAGCCGGGTGAAACCAATGCGCGCCGCGGCGGCGGGAATAACGATCGCGCTCAGGGCAATCGCCCGGCACCAAAAGCGGCGAAACCGCGTGGCCGTGACGCACAGCCTACAGGCAACAGTGCGATGATGGATGCGTTGGCGGCGGCGATGGGTAAAAAACGCTAAGTTTAAACCCTGTGCCGGATGGTGGTGTAAACGCCCTGTCCGGCCAGGTTATCGCAATTAATTTGCAGGCCGGATAAGACGCATGAGCGTCGCCATCCGGCATATTTAATCTATGCCCCGCTTTGCACCACAATATATTTATCACTTCATTAACAGATGAAACCTTAATTAAACATTAAGATCCCCAATAATTACTTCCGCGAATCACTCGTTTCCAACCAGAATAAATATTGAGGAATATCAAAATTGGCTCAAATTATTATCCAATTGTACATTCCGTCACATTTATTCTATTGATGATAGAAACCATTCTCATTATCATTGATTTGTTGATTATTTACTCTTCCCTTACGTTGGCTAATCATCTGGTCTCATGCCGCCCTGTCGCCCCATGAGGTAATCATCCAGTTAGCGAGATATAAGTAGGTCCCTATGCAATTCACTCCTGACAGTGCGTGGAAAATTACCGGTTTTGCCCGTGAAATCAGCCCGGCTTATCGTCAGAAACTGTTGTCACTTGGCATGCTACCCGGCTCATCCTTCAACGTGGTACGCGTCGCCCCGCTCGGCGATCCTATCCATATCGAAACGCGTCGTGTAAGTCTGGTATTGCGTAAGAAGGATTTGGCGTTATTAGAAGTGGAAGCGGTTTCCTGTTAATACAGTGAGTCTATAAAAATGAAAAAACTAACCATTGGTTTAATTGGTAATCCTAATTCCGGCAAGACAACTTTATTCAACCAGCTCACCGGCGCGCGCCAGCGTGTAGGCAACTGGGCTGGCGTTACCGTTGAGCGTAAAGAAGGCCATTTCGCCACGACGGACCACCAGGTCACGCTGGTCGATTTACCCGGCACTTATTCTCTGACGACAATCTCATCCCAAACCTCTCTCGATGAGCAGATTGCCTGCCACTATATTTTAAGCGGCGACGCGGATCTGTTGATCAACGTGGTCGATGCTTCAAACCTTGAACGCAACCTCTACCTGACGTTGCAACTGCTTGAGCTGGGTATTCCCTGTATCGTTGCACTGAACATGCTGGATATTGCTGAGAAACAGCAAATCCGTATCGATATCGACGCCCTCTCCGCTCGTCTTGGCTGTCCGGTGGTTCCACTGGTTTCCACTCGTGCGCGCGGCATTGAAGCACTGAAGCTGGCGATCGATCGCTACAAAGAAAACGACACCGTCGAGCTGGTCCATTATGCCCAGCCGCTGCTGCAAGAAGCTGATTCCCTCGCCGACGCAATGGCCAAAGATATGCCGCTCAAACAGCGCCGCTGGCTAGGCCTGCAGATGCTCGAAGGCGATATCTACAGCCGTGCTTACGCCGGTGATGCAGCACAAAACCTTGATGCCGCTGTTGCTCGCCTGAGTGAGACAATGGACGACCCGGCGCTACATATTGCCGATGCACGTTACCAGTGCATTGCCGCTATCTGCGATACCGTCAGTAATACCCTGACGGCAGAGCCGAGCCGTTTCACCACAGCGGTAGATAAAATTATCCTCAACCGCTTCCTCGGTCTGCCGATTTTCCTGTTCGTGATGTACCTGATGTTCCTGCTTGCCATCAACATTGGCGGCGCGCTGCAGCCGTTGTTTGATGTTGGCTCCGTGGCGCTCTTTATCCATGGTATTCAGTGGATTGGCTATACGCTGCATTTCCCGGACTGGCTGACTATCTTCCTGGCCCAGGGCCTTGGCGGCGGGATTAACACCGTGCTGCCGCTGGTACCGCAAATCGGCATGATGTATCTGTTCCTCTCTTTCCTTGAAGACTCCGGCTACATGGCGCGCGCCGCATTTGTGATGGACCGTCTAATGCAGGCGCTGGGACTGCCGGGCAAATCATTTGTCCCGCTGATCGTCGGCTTTGGTTGTAACGTACCGTCAGTGATGGGCGCACGTACGCTGGACGCCCCGCGTGAGCGTCTGATGACCATCATGATGGCGCCGTTTATGTCCTGTGGCGCACGTCTGGCGATTTTCGCCGTCTTTGCCGCCGCGTTCTTTGGTCAGAACGGCGCGCTGGCGGTCTTCTCGCTGTACGTGCTGGGTATCGTTATGGCGGTGTTGACCGGCCTGATGCTCAAACACACCATCATGCGTGGCGAAGCAACGCCGTTCGTGATGGAGCTGCCGGTATATCACGTACCGCACATTAAGAGTCTGATCATTCAAACCTGGCAACGTCTGAAAGGCTTCGTTCTGCGTGCAGGTAAAGTCATCATCATCGTCAGCATTTTCCTCAGCGCGTTTAACAGCTTCTCACTGAGCGGAAAAATCGTCGACAACATCAACGACTCTGCTCTGGCTTCCGTTAGCCGCGTCATTACCCCAGTCTTTAAGCCGATTGGTGTTCACGAAGATAACTGGCAGGCAACCGTAGGTCTGTTCACCGGCGCGATGGCGAAAGAAGTGGTTGTCGGTACGCTGAACACGCTCTATACCGCAGAAAACATTCAGGAAGAAGAGTTCAACCCGGCAGATTTCCACCTCGGTGACGAGCTGCTCGGCGCGGTAGATGAAACCTGGCAAAGCCTGAAAGACACTTTCAGCCTGAGCGTGCTGGCTAACCCTATCGAAGCCAGCAAGGGCGACGGTGAAATGGCTACCGGTGCAATGGGCGTGATGGGCGAGAAATTTGGCAGGGCCGCCGCCGCGTACAGCTATCTGATCTTTGTTCTGCTGTATGTACCGTGCATTTCAGTGATGGGCGCTATCGCACGTGAATCCAGCCGTGGCTGGATGAGCTTCTCGATTCTGTGGGGCCTGAATATCGCCTACTCTCTGTCGACGCTGTTTTATCAGACGGTCAGCTACAAAGAGCACCCGACCTACAGCCTGGTGTGCATTTTAGCGGTCATCCTGTTTAACATCGTGTTGCTGGGCCTGCTGCGTCGCGCTCGTAGCCGCGTGGACCTCGCACTGCTGGCAACCAACAGAACGGCGAGTTCCTGCTGTTCCAGCACGACTGGCGATTGCCACTAAGGTTATCGACAATGGCATCGCTTATTCAGGTTCGTGATTTACTGGCTTTGCGGGGGCGCATGGAGGCGACACAAATTAGCCACACGCTGCATACCCCGCAGCCCATGATTGACGCCATGCTGAATCAGTTAGAAAAGATGGGCAAAGCGGTGCGGATTCAGGAAGATGCCGACGGGTGTCTTTCCGGAAGCTGCAAAAGTTGCCCAGAAGGTAAAGCCTGCCTGCGCGAGTGGTGGGCTTTACGCTAATCAGATGCTCTTTGCCGGATGGCGCTACGCTTATCCGGCCTACAAATGATGCAAACGTCCAGGCCGGATAACGCGTTTACGCTGATATCCGGCTTTTTTGCGAAATGGATTCCACGCAGATTTCATTATTTCAGCAAAAAAGATCTATCCTCCAGCCAGCCACGCATCGTTATTAATTCGTGGATGATTACTGGTAACCTGGGAAGTAGAGTCTCGTCATCTTTTTTCTCAGGTGACGGATCGCCATGAATACTGACACGACTGCTACGCCGCATGACGCGATTTTCAAAACGTTCTTAAACCACCCGGCGACCGCACGCGACTTTCTTCAGCTTCATCTTCCAGCCTCTTTGCAAAAACTTTGCGATCTTAAAACGCTGCAACTGGAATCGGGTAGCTTTATTGAGGACGATTTGCGCGCGTACTACTCTGATGTGCTGTGGTCGTTAAAAACTCGCGAAGGTGATGGCTATATTTATACCATCATTGAGCATCAGAGCACCACGGAT
Source organism: Citrobacter sp. C13 (assembly GCF_014596815.2). Taxonomy (NCBI): domain Bacteria; kingdom Pseudomonadati; phylum Pseudomonadota; class Gammaproteobacteria; order Enterobacterales; family Enterobacteriaceae; genus Citrobacter; species Citrobacter sp. C13. Next base: position 331,700 of record NZ_CP115024.1, on the reverse strand, counting down.
AGCCATATGGCATTTCGACTGATGCGTTACGCCATTGCGGTAATGCATCGTCATTTGGCGGCAGGCCACAAGAAACTCCCGCTGGTGATACCCATGCTTTTTTATCATGGCTCAGCAAGCCCATACCCCTATTCACTTTGTTGGCTGGACGAGTTTGATGACCCGGAGTCCGCCAGACAACTTTATAGCACCGCGTTTCCACTGATCGATATCACTGTTGTGCCCGATGACGAGATTATGCAGCATCGCCGGATGGCGCTGTTGGAGCTCATCCAAAAGCATATTCGTAAACGCGATTTGATGGGGCTGGTAGAAAAACTGGCCATCCTGCTTGTTAAAGGACACGCTAATGACAACCAGTTGAAAGCCTTGTTTAATTATTTAATGCAGGCCGGTAACACCACACATTTTGGCGAGTTTCTTCATGAAGTCGCCGAACGTTTACCCCAACATAAGGACAAGTTGATGACTATCGCCGAAAGATTACGACAGGAAGGGCACCTTAATGGTCTTCAGGAAGGCCATAGGAAAGGGTTGCAAGAAGGGTTACAAACGGGTCTGCAACAAGGCAAACGAGAGGAAGCATTACGTATTGCATCAACTATGCAGGCTGATGGTATAGACCCACTAACCATCTTCAGAATTACTGGCCTGACCGCTGAGGATCTGGCTACGCGCAGCCATTAATCTCAGGCCCGGCGAGCATGGCACCACCGGGCAACACATCAAATTTATAGTTTCTGTTTTAACGCCACAAGCGCTGCACAAAATTCGGCGGGATGCGAGATAAACGGCGCATGCGCCGCTTTGGCAAACACCAAAGACTCGCTCTGCGGCCACAGTGCATCCAGCATCGGGACGACTTTGCGCGGCACCAGCCCGTCAAGATAGCCATACAACCGCAGGAAAGGCATTGCCACCGCGCACAGCGGTTCTCGCAGATCGACCGTTTTCAGGATCTCAAGTCCACCATTGAGCACCTCGACGTCCGGCATGGGTAAAGCCAGTACCGTTTTCTTCAGCGCTCGCGCATCCTGACGCGCAGTTTCTGTGCCCATCGTTTGCAATGCCAGAAAACGCTCCACCGTACGCTGGAAATCTTCGCTCAGCTGCTGCTGGAAACCTGCCAGCACCTCTGGCTTGATTCCCGGCCACTCATCCCGCGCGCTAAAGCAAGGGGAAGACGCGACGGTCACCAGCGCCTGAACACGCTCAGGATGCGTTAACGCTACCTGACTCGCGACCAGCCCACCCAGACTCCAGCCGAGCCAAATAGCTTTCTCCGGTGCCTGTTTCAATACCCGCTCAGCCATCTCTTCCAGCGACATTGCACCGAAACCCTGGCTACGACCAAATCCCGGTAAGTCGACAAGATGCAGCGTAAAATGCGAGCTCAGTTCCTCGCTTATGCAATGCCACACTTGCGCATTCAGTCCCCATCCGTGCAGCAGCACAAGATGGCAATTTCCCGAACCCTGGGTCTGCCACCAGATGTCATTCATCAGTTATTGTTCTCTTTTAGCCTGAAAGGATGCATCTATGCTAACAGTACCGGGATTGTGCTGGCTATGCCGAATGCCCCTGACGTTAGGGCATTGGGGGATCTGCTCAGTCTGTACGCGGGCAACGCGTCAACACGCCAGCCTGTGCCCTCAATGTGGACTCCCTGCCGCTCATACCGTCATTCCCTGTGGGCGCTGCCTGCAAAAACCGCCGCCGTGGCAGAGACTGGTTACCGTCAGCGACTATGTTCCGCCGTTGAGCGGGCTTATCCACCAGCTCAAGTTTTCACGACGCAGCGAAACAGCCTCAGCTCTTTCACGTTTGTTATTGCTGGAGGTACTACAGGCCCAGCGCGCCAGCGGCCTTCTTCTACCGGACAGGCTGGTCAGCGTCCCGCTCTGGCAACGCCGACACTGGCGCAGAGGGTTTAATCAGAGCGATTTACTGTGCCGTCCGCTGGCACGCTGGCTGGGTTGCGACTGGGACAGCCGGACCATCTCGCGGGTTCGGGCAACCGCCACACAGCACCATCTCAGCGCCCGATTACGTAAACAAAACCTGAAAAATGCCTTTCGCCTTGAATTGCCGGTGCAGGGACTCCATATGGTTATTGTGGATGATGTCGTCACTACCGGAAGTACCGTCGCGGAAATCGCGCAGCTGCTTTTACGCAACGGCGCGGCGACTGTCCAGGTATGGTGCCTGTGTCGAACCTTGTAGAGCCTCGATGATGGGCGTATTATAACCAAGTAAAATAGTCAACTATTAGGCCATTACTATGATCCATATTTCCGATGCTGCACAAGCGCATTTTGCCAAACTGCTGGCAAATCAGGAAGAAGGGACACAAATCCGCGTATTTGTGATTAATCCCGGCACGCCTAACGCTGAATGCGGCGTTTCTTATTGTCCGCCGGACGCCGTGGAAGCAACCGACACCGCCATTAAATTTGACCTGCTGACCGCATATGTTGATGAACTGAGCGCACCGTATCTGGAAGATGCAGAAATCGATTTCGTTACCGACCAGTTAGGCTCCCAGCTGACCCTGAAAGCACCAAACGCCAAAATGCGTAAAGTTGCCGATGATGCGCCGCTGATGGAACGCGTGGAGTACATGCTGCAATCGCAGATCAACCCACAGCTGGCTGGCCACGGTGGTCGTGTCTCTCTGATGGAAATCACCGATGAAGGCTACGCCATTCTGCAGTTTGGCGGCGGCTGTAACGGCTGTTCAATGGTAGATGTAACGCTGAAAGAAGGTATCGAGAAGCAGCTGCTGGCTGAATTCCCTGAACTGAAAGGCGTTCGCGATTTAACCGAACACCAGCGCGGCGAGCACTCTTACTACTAACGCCTGAACCTGTAGAGTATCCGTAGGCCCGATAAGACGCCCCCGCGTCGCTATCGGGCATTAATGCCGGGTGGTAGCGTAATCGCTGACTCCGGCTTACGTCCCAACATTTTTTCGCATTTATCCTGCAACAATCCCCTGCATAATTTGACCAGCCTCTCATATTTTAAATTTTGCCTGTCCAGGTGATTTTCAAGCGCAGCATGTTACCCGTATCATTCGTATCAGCACCTAACACACACATAATAGCCAGTTAAACTGATTAGTTTTGAAGGCAACCAGCATTGGTGCTGAGAATACTCTGTTCCCGGTCGGGACAATCGGAATTTGTCATCTAAACACTGACGTTACCCATAACAAAGTAAAGGCCAGGTAAATCATGCCATTAGTCATCGTTGCTATCGGTGTAATCTTGTTACTCCTCCTGATGATCCGTTTCAAAATGAACGGCTTCATCGCTCTCGTCCTGGTGGCGCTTGCTGTCGGATTGATGCAAGGGATGCCACTGGATAAAGTCATCGGTTCGATTAAAGCCGGCGTCGGCGGAACCCTTGGCAGCCTCGCCCTGATTATGGGTTTTGGCGCCATGCTGGGCAAAATGCTGGCGGACTGCGGCGGCGCACAGCGCATCGCAACCACGCTGATTGCTAAATTCGGCAAAAAACACATTCAGTGGGCGGTGGTATTAACCGGCTTCACCGTCGGTTTTGCCCTGTTCTACGAAGTTGGCTTCGTGCTGATGCTGCCGCTGGTATTCACCATTGCTGCCGCTGCTAACATCCCGCTGCTGTACGTTGGTGTGCCGATGGCGGCTGCGCTGTCCGTTACTCACGGCTTCCTGCCACCGCACCCGGGTCCAACCGCTATTGCCACCATTTTCCACGCAGATATGGGTAAAACTCTGCTGTTTGGTACGATTCTGGCAATCCCGACCGTTATTCTCGCCGGTCCGGTATACGCGCGTTTCCTGAAAGGCATCGATAAGCCAATCCCGGAAGGTCTGTACAGCGCAAAAACCTTCACTGAAGAAGAGATGCCAGGCTTTGGCGTCAGCGTCTGGACCTCTCTGGTCCCGGTTATCCTGATGGCAATGCGCGCCGTGGCGGAGATGATTCTGCCGAAAGGCCATGCTTTCCTGACGGTTGCAGAATTCCTCGGTGACCCGGTCATGGCAACGTTGATTGCGGTGCTGATTGCGATGTTCACTTTTGGTCTGAACCGCGGACGTTCGATGGATCAGATTAACGACACGCTGGTGTCCTCAATCAAAATCATCGCGATGATGCTGTTGATCATCGGTGGTGGCGGTGCCTTTAAACAGGTTCTGGTTGATAGCGGCGTGGACAAATACATCGCCTCAATGATGCACGGCTCTAACGTTTCTCCGCTGCTGATGGCATGGTCTATCGCTGCAGTACTGCGTATCGCACTGGGTTCCGCAACCGTTGCAGCGATTACTGCAGGTGGGATTGTGGCACCGCTGATTGCAACGACCGGCGTAAGCCCTGAGCTGATGGTTATTGCGGTTGGCTCCGGTTCCGTCATCTTCTCCCACGTGAACGATCCTGGCTTCTGGCTGTTCAAGGAGTACTTCAACCTGACCATCGGTGAAACCATCAAGTCATGGTCAATGCTGGAAACCATTATCTCCGTCTGCGGTCTGGTAGGGTGTCTGCTGCTGGGTATGGTGGTCTGATAAAACTGTGCCTGATGGCGCTACGCTTATCAGGCCTACGTGCTACGAGCCATCACCATAAAAAAGCCGGGGAAATCCCCGGCTTTCTTACTTCTTCTTCGCGGCCGCTTTTCGCCGCTTATCCAAATCCTTAATCAGCTTATTCACGCCCTCATCGGCAAACATCTGCTCCAGCGTGGCGGTGAGCTTACGCCGCCAGTTTTTGTACTGGTCGCTGGTCCCCGGAATGTTGACCGGCTCAGCCATATCCAGCCAGTCTTCCGGTTGCAGGCCCAGCAACGCACTGTTGCTGTCAGCGATATAGCGTTGCATGCCGCGATTCAGAATCGGCGTCATCGACATCAGGGAAGCCTTGTGACCGGCACGTTTTGGCAGGCAGCCGTATTTGTGCAGCGCGTCCAGCAGCCCCTGTTTCGCCAGTTCCCGGTCCTGATACAACCCGCGCAGCACGACTTCATCCGGATACAGGCCCAGTACTTTACCCAGCGTCAGATCGCCGCTATCCCAATAACCTTTAAGCGTAGGAAGGTCATGCGTCGCCGCGACTGCCATTGATTGTTCCGGGTACGCTTTCGGCGCACGGAAGTTTTTCTCATGGTCATTCTCAAAATAAAGCACTTTGTAGGAGTAGACGCCGCTGTCACGCAGCTTGCTGACGATCTCCACCGGCACGGTACCCAGATCTTCACCAATCACCATGCAGTGGTGACGTTTACTTTCCAGCGCCAAAATTGACAGCAGATCGTCGACCGGATAATGCACGTAGGCACCGTGATCGGCAGTTTCACCGTAAGGGATCCACCACAGACGCAGCATCGACATGACATGGTCGATACGCAACGCGCCGCAGTTCTGCATATTGGCGCGCAGCAGTTCGATAAACGGTTCGTAAGCACGTGCCGCGATGATGTGCGGATCCATCGGCGGCAGCCCCCAGTTTTGCCCAAGCGGACCGAGAATATCCGGCGGTGCGCCAACTGAAGCTTTGAGGCAATACAACTCGCGGTCACACCAGGTTTCCGCCCCGCCTTCGGCCACGCCAACGGCCAGGTCGCGATACAGCCCTATCGGCATTGCAAAGCCCTGGCTGGTTTTCCAGCAGTCAGCAAACTGGGTATACGCCAGCCACTGTAACCACAGGTAGAAATCTACGTCATCACGATGTTCTTCGCAGAAGCGTTTTACCTCTGGCGAGTCCACTGACTGGAAAGCTTCTGGCCACACCGGCCAGCCCCAGCGCAATGCGTCCTCTTTCACCTGATGCGCATGCAGCGCATCAAAGGCCGCCTGCCAGTAGAGGCTATCCCCTTCCTGAGCCACAAACTGGCGAAATGCCGCCATCTGCTCATCATCACGCGCAGAGAAGCTTTTCCACGCCATACGTAGCGCCGTCATCTTCAGTGCGGTAACAGCAGAATAATCAACCCACTCTGCATCGCGCGCGCGTTGCAGAGCTTGCTGAGTCGCGGGTTTCTGCCACCACGCCTGCGCCTCTTTACTCAGACGGAAATCATCTACGGCGTTCACATCAATATAAATAATGTTCAGCCAGCGGCGTGACGACGGGCTGTACGGGCTGGCGCTCTCCGGATTCGCCGGATACAGCGCGTGAATCGGATTAAGCCCGATAAACGCGCCGCCGCGTTGCGCCACATCCACCAGCATGGTGCGGAGATCGCCGAAGTCGCCAATCCCCCAGTTCTTTTCCGATCGCAGGGTGTAGAGCTGAACACATGCCCCCCACAGCTTCTGCCCGGCTAACAACGCCTGCGGTTCATAGCAGCGCTTTGGTGCCACGATGATACGACAATGGGAACGCAGCTCGCCCTGGGTCAGGGTCAACGTGTGATACCCCTCCGGCAGCTTCGCCGGAAGGTTAAAAGATTTACCGCCGACGGCATGCCCTTTGTGCTGCACGCCCTCTTCGGTGGTCAGCAGCCAGTTAAACTCTCCGCTTCCCTCAACCGCCAGCGACATTTTCTTGCCAGCGGTATAGACCATGACATTCGGCACCGGGGTTACCGCCACCTGAGTGGCAGCGGTGGTGCGATGCATGGCGTCAAGCAAACGCCGTTTGGTTTCGGCGCCAATAGACTGCGGTTTACCGTGGGCATTAATGTAATTGGGGCTGATCCCCGCCGCCAGCGCGGCATTATCCAGACGTTTGCTTTCCATCGCGATTCCTTAACGTTTCGCCTGCCAGATACGAGCCTGATAATCGCGGATGGAGCGATCCGAGCTGAACATGCCGCAACGCGCGGTATTCAGAATCGCCGCCCGGGTCCAGGCGTCCTGGTCACGATACAACACGTCAACCTGCTTCTGAGCTTCAACGTAGGCCGCGAAGTCCGCCATCACCAGATACGGGTCGCCACCCTGCTTGCCGATACTGTGCAGCATCTGGTCAAAGGCATGCTTGTCGCCATCGCTGTATTTCCCGCTTTCCAGCTCTTTCAGGACAGCATCCAGCACTTTGTCTTTTTTACGCCATTTCACCGGGTCGTAGCCTTTGGCTTTGAGCGCCTTCACCTCTTCCACGGTATGACCAAAGATAAAGATATTCTCGTCACCCACCTTCTCGGCGATTTCGACGTTTGCTCCATCCAGCGTACCTACGGTTAACGCACCGTTCAGCGCCAGCTTCATGTTACCGGTGCCGGAAGCCTCTTTCCCTGCGGTTGAAATCTGTTCAGAGATATCCGCCGCCGGAATCAGCATTTCCGCCGCCGAGACACAATAATCCGGCAGGAAGACGACCTTCAGCTTGTCGCCGACTTTCGGGTCGTTATTGATGGTTTGTGCAACCTGGTTGATGGCGAAGATGATATTTTTCGCCAGGTAGTAACCCGGAGCAGCTTTTGCGCCAAACAGGAATACGCGCGGCACGCGATCTGCCTGCGGGTTCTCACGGATTTCTTTGTACAACGCCAGAATATGCAGCAGATTCAGGTGCTGGCGCTTGTACTCATGCAGACGTTTAATCTGAATATCAAAGATAGCGTTAGTCGTTATTTCAATACCGGTACGCGCTTTAATAAACTTCACCAGGCGCTCTTTGTTCGCCAGTTTGATGTCACGATACTGCTGGCGGAACTTCGCGTCGTCGGCGTATTTTTCCAGATTGATCAGCTGATCGAGATCGTTAGCCCACTCTTTTTTCAGCGATTTATCCAGCAGTGCGGCAAGCGCCGGGTTGCATTGCTTAATCCAGCGACGCGGAGTAATCCCGTTGGTGACGTTATGGAATTTGTTCGGCCAGAGCTGGTGATATTCCGGGAACAGATCTTTCACTACCAGATCGGAGTGCAGCGCCGCCACACCGTTGACCGCAAAACCGCTGACCACGCACATGTTGGCCATACGCACCTGTTTACTGTGCACCACTGCCAGCTTCGCCCAGACTTCAGCATCACCCGGCCAGGTTTTATCAACCAACGTCTTAAAGCGGTCGTTAATCTCTTTGATGATTTGCATGTGGCGCGGCAGGAGTGCTTTCACCAGTTTCTCATCCCAGCACTCTAACGCTTCCGGCATCAGGGTGTGGTTGGTGTAAGCGAAGGTCTTGCTGGTAATCGCCCACGCATCGTCCCAGCTCATCTGGTGCTCATCAATCAGCACGCGCAGCAGTTCAGGGATCGCGATAGTCGGGTGAGTATCGTTAAGTTGAATGACTTCGTAATCAGCCAGTTCGTGCAGCTTACGCCCTGCCAGATGATGGCGGCGCAGAATGTCGGCTACGGAGCAGGCGCACTGGAAGTACTGCTGCATCAGGCGCAGCTTTTTACCCGCGGTGTGGTTATCGTTCGGGTACAGCACTTTCGTCAGTTTTTCAGCGTCGATGCCCTGCTGCTCTGCGCGCAGGAAATCGCCGTCATTAAATTTGGTCAGGTTAAACGGGTGCACATGGCTGGCCTGCCACAGACGCAGCGGTTGCGCTACGCCGTTACGGTAGCCGAGAACCGGCAGATCCCATGCCTGGCCGGTGATGGTAAACCCTGGCTCCCAGTGCCCTTCTTTGGTGACCTTGCCGCCAATCCCAACCTGCACATCCAGCGCCTCGTTGTGACGGAACCACGGGTAGCTGCCGCGATGCCAGTCATCCGGGGCTTCCATCTGTTGGCCATCGGCAAAGGACTGACGGAATAGACCATACTGGTAGTTGAGGCCGTAGCCCGTCGCCGACTGGCCGACTGTCGCCATTGAATCAAGGAAGCAGGCCGCCAGGCGCCCCAGTCCACCGTTACCCAACGCCGGATCGATCTCTTCTTCCAGCAGGTCTGTCAGGCTGACGTCATGCGCTTTCAGCTCATCGCTCACCACCTGATACCAGCCGAGGTTGAGTAAATTGTTGCCGGTCAGGCGACCAATCAAAAACTCCATCGAGATGTAGTTAACGTGACGCTGATTTTTTGCCGGTTTCGCCGCAGGCTGAGCGCTGAGTAACTCAGCCAACGCCCCACTCACTGCCTGCCACCACTGGCGCGACGTCATTTCTTGAGCCGACAGTAAACCGAAGCGCTGCCACTGACGCGTCAGGGCAGCCTGAAATTGATCTTTGTTGAAAGTAGGCTGTGACATAGGGGTTCCAGATCCTTAGGTAATAAAACAACGTTATCGCTAGTTTGCCTGGCTCGTTGTTGACATTCCTCATCCTGGCACGGATTAGGGAGGGAGGAGGAGCGGGGATGAGCATAAAAGTGTGATCGCCGCCACTTTATTATTACCAACTACGCCAATAAATCGACTGACTTCGCAGTGCACTGTACCTGAGACGCCTCGCCTGATTTGACAAGAATCAGCATAATACCTTGTAAGACGAGATGACAAATTAATAATTATAACTTTTACAACAATTACTACAGCCGCTATTTTTAAAATAACAAGACGGTTGAAATCAAAATAATTCAAGAGCACACTAAGATAAATCTTCGACATAAAAATAAATCAAACAAATACTATCCAAGGATATATATGGCAAACTTATCTTGGATTACTCTGAAAGGTGAATTACAGGGTAATATTTCCGAAAACTGCGGCTCCAGGTACTCTATAGGAAATAAATCTCAGACAAACCATCTCAACCAAATTATGATTTATGGACTTGAGCATGAAACAACGCGTCAGCAGAACGTTAATCACCACGAACTCCAGATTATTAAACCGGTTGATCGTTCGTCCCCTTTGCTGAACAAAGCGATCAACGATAACGAAACGCTGGAGTGCGAAATATTCCTCTATCGAACAACACCTACAGGAATGCAAGAAGTCTATTATAAAATTAAATTATTCAAAGCTCATATATCAAACATTAAATTAATAGCTCCTCACAATATCATTGAAAACGGTAACGAAGCACAAGAACGCGTTTCTTTTATTTATGAATCGATTAGTTGGGAACACTGCATGGCAAGTACCAGCGCTTATAGCTTATGGAGTGAACGTACTTTCTGACGCCAGACATCCCTTAATAAGGAAAAATCATGCGCAAACGCAACAACGCATTAAATGGCAACTCACTCAGGTTGCAGGACGAACGACCGCAGGCAAGTGATTTTAATAGCTGGCATACCATGAACCCTGTACAGCGCGATATGGCCCTTATGGATGGCTCATTTATTACGCAAAGTCATCACATCCTTCTGCTCACTCTCGAAGAAGCACAGCAGGTGACGGACGATTTAATCGGTGGAGTGGATAAATTTTTTTCCTACCGCGCAGCACCCGGCAATTTCAAAGATGGCCTGGATGGCTTCCGCAGTCTCTCTAAGCTTACTACCTATTACAATTCCGCACAGGAGTTGGTCTTTAATTTCAGTGCAATCCGCATTAAAGCCATTGAATACAAAGTCGGCGGTAAAACCTACATCAAAATTACCGGGTATCCCGCCCTGCGCCGGATTCTTAACGGAACCCGCTACGGAGCAAGCCATCCACAGATGCTGGAAATGGCATTGGGTAAACGTGGGCTTTATAACAATATCCGAAATGGTGTCAAATACTGCATCTACTTCTCACTTGCCTGGCGGGCAATTGAACTGATTTTTAAGTCTGATTATGATCTGGTGGATTTTTTGGTAGATATCTCAATGGATGCTGCAAAAGCGGTGGTATCGGGGGTAGTGATTGGGGTGCTGGTTACTGGAGTATTAGCAATATTTAGTGTTCCAATAGTAGTGACAACTGGCATTATTGTCATATTGGGACTTTCTCTAAATATAGTATTAAATAAAATAGATGACGCAAATGGACTATCTAATGAATTAAAGAAAAACCTACGCGACCATATAAAACGAAACAGCAAGTCTTATAATTACTATTCCGACACCCCGTACTTTTATTCCTTTTAGATGATTAAATTTATGAGAAAAATACATCTACGACTTATAGCACTATGTCTTTTAATATGTTTCATTAGCATATTTATTTTCTTGATACATGGAATTCCAATGGTTGATTTTTTATCATTAGTCAGAGCTGGAGATATTATATCTTATAATAAAACATGTACTTTAATAGGCGGCATACCTCTGGTGTTACTTTTTATAATTCTTTCTATTGTAGCTTTATTTAATAAAGAGGCACATGCAAAAACCCCTGATTCAATGAATAACGCATTAATAATTATAACCATTATTCCTTTTGTAATTGGTTTTATTGCGGACTGCCTACTACCTTTTTTACTTATGGCATTATCGTACACGTCCTGCCCCCAGAAGAAGCTTCATGATTTCTACGTTACAGATATCGAACTGTGCAAAACTATCGTAGATAACCGTGGATATTGGTAATAGTCTCATGCAGATGCTTCTTTTGTGGGCAACAATACCGATCTTTAAGTCTGATTATGATCTGGTGGATTTTTTGGTAGATATCTCAATGGATGCAGCAAAAGCGGTGGTATCGGGAGTAGTGATTGGAGTGATGGTTACTGGAGTATTGGCAATATTTAGTGTTCCTGTAGTAATCACGACTCTTGGTATTATTATCGTAGGGTTATTTTTCAACTATGAATTAAATGACCTGGACGATAAAATAGGGCTATCAGTTTCATTAAAGAACAAACTTCGCGACTATCTTCACCATAGTAAACATGAAAATTATGGTTTTAATAGCCCTTATTTTTACTCTTTTTAAGGAAAGCGAATGACTAAGCTCCATTTGCGCCTGATATCTTTCTCTCTTACTATTTTTTTCTGTAGTCTCCTTTATATGATATTCACTGGGAGCATAATGGAAAATTTTCTTTCACTAATTAGAATGGGTGATGTAATTTCCTATAACAAAAATACATGCGCAATAGTAGGAGGAATACCAACAATATTTCTATTTTCAATACTTTCTGTTTTCGCATTATTTAGTAAGGAAGGTCGTTTGAAAAAAATGCCCACTACAATAGAGTTATGGATGACAATGATTGTAGTAATTTCCTTTCTCATAGGCATTATTGCTAACTGTCTTATTCCCTTTTTATTGCTTGGATTATCATACACATCCTGCCCCCAGAAGAAGCTTCAGGATTTCTACGTTACAGATATCGAACTGTGTAAAACTATCGTAGATAAACGTGGCTTGTGGTAACGGATTCATCATACTTTTATTAATTTAAGGAATTGAATCGTTATTTTCAAAGAAAATGAGTATAGAACTCTGCAAAATCTATAGTCACCAATGATTTACATTAAAAATTATCACCAACAGTAACAATTAAGATAATTCTATAACAGCAAATCATGCTTCGTCAGAAGGGGTTCAATCGCCGCCCTTGGTCAAACACTTCAACAGCCGCGCATCCTGACACCGGTTTCAGTACGTGTCTATCATCTTAAGAATTTGTGACATAGCGCAAAATAAGACAGTCCAATCCCGGACATAACTTGCAATAAATCTTAATCTGGCCGACCTTATATCTATTAATTACGAAGCGCAAAAAAAATCATTCTTCCCTATTTTCACACAGTGAAGTGACTAACTTATGTTGATTCCGTCTAAATTAAGTCGTCCGGTTCGACTCGACCATACGGTGGTTCGTGAGCGCCTGTTGGCTAAACTTTCCGGCGCGAACAATTTCAGGCTTGCCCTGATAACAAGTCCTGCTGGTTATGGAAAAACGACGCTGGTTTCACAATGGGCGGCAGGGAAAAATGATTTAGGCTGGTATTCTCTGGATGAGGGCGATAATCAGCAAGAGCGCTTTGCCAGTTATCTGATCGCCGCTATCCAACAGGCAACAGGTGGACACTGCACCACCAGTGAAGCAATGGTGCAAAAACGTCAGTACGCCAGCCTGACGTCACTGTTTGCCCAGCTATTTATCGAACTGGCCGAGTGGCACCGCCCGCTCTACCTGGTAGTAGATGATTATCATCTGATCTCTAACCCGGCCATTCACGAAGCGATGCGTTTCTTCCTGCGTCACCAGCCTGAGAACCTCACGCTGGTCGTGCTGTCGCGCAATCTGCCGCAGTTGGGTATTGCCAACCTGCGGGTACGCGATCAACTGCTGGAGATAGGCAGCCAACAGTTGGCCTTTAACCATCAGGAAGCCAAACAATTTTTCGACCGACGTTTGTCCTCCCCCATCGAAGCGGCAGAAAGCAGCCGGATGTGCGATGACGTTGCTGGCTGGGCCACAGCGTTACAACTGATCGCCCTTTCCGCCCGTCAGAACAATAACTCTGCTCACCAGTCGGCACGACGCCTCGCCGGGATCAACGCCAGCCATTTGTCCGATTATCTGGTTGATGAAGTGCTGGACAGCGTCGACCTCGGCACCCGTCACTTCCTGCTGAAAAGCGCCATTCTGCGTTCCATGAACGATGCGCTGATCGTCCGCGTTACCGGGGAAGAAAACGGCCAGATGCGGCTGGAAGAAATTGAGCGCCAGGGGTTATTCCTGCAGCGGATGGATGACGTTGGCGAGTGGTTCAGCTATCACCCGCTGTTTGGCAGCTTTTTACGCCAGCGCTGCCAATGGGAGCTGGCGAACGAACTGTCCGAAATACACCGCGCCGCCGCCGAAAGCTGGATGGCGCAAGGCTTCCCCAGCGAAGCTATCCACCACGCGCTGGCAGCCGGCGACGCCCATATGCTACGCGATATCCTGCTGAATCATGCGTGGGGACTGTTTAACCATAGCGAGCTGACGTTACTGGAAGAGTCGCTGAAAGCCCTGCCGTGGGAAAGCCTGCTGGAAAATCCGCGTCTGGTTCTGTTGCAAGCCTGGCTGATGCAAAGCCAGCACCGCTACGGAGAGGTTAACACCTTGCTGGCGCGCGCAGAGCAGGAAATGAAAGGCGACATGGAGCCGACACTGCACGCCGAATTCAACGCTTTACGGGCGCAGGTAGCGATTAACGACGGCAACCCTGACGAAGCCGAACGCCTGGCGAAACTGGCCCTGGATGAGTTACCCATCGCCTGGTTCTATAGCCGGATCGTCGCCACCTCGGTGCACGGCGAAGTCCTGCACTGTAAGGGCGATCTCACGCGCTCTCTGGCGTTAATGCAGCAAACCGAGCAAATGGCGCGTCATCATGACGTCTGGCATTACGCGCTGTGGAGTCTTATCCAGCAAAGCGAAATTTTGTTTGCCCAGGGCTTTTTACAGGCCGCCTGGGAAACTCAGGAAAAAGCATTCCAGCTGATCAAAGAGCAGCACCTGGAACAGCTGCCGATGCACGAATTCCTGGTACGTATTCGCGCACAACTACTGTGGGCATGGGCGCGTCTGGACGAATCAGAAGCCTCTGCCCGTAGCGGTATTGAACTGCTTTCCACCTTCCAGCCGCAGCAACAGCTACAGTGTCTGGCGCTGCTGGTTCAGTGTTCACTGGCACGGGGCGATCTCGATAACGCTCGCAGCCTGCTCAACCGCCTGGAAAACCTGCTGGGTAACGGTCACTATCACAGCGACTGGATCTCCAACGCCGATAAGGTGCGGGTGATTTACTGGCAAATGGTGGGCGACAAAAACTCGGCCGCCAACTGGCTGCGCCACACGCCAAAACCAGAATTCGCCAATAACCACTTCCTGCAAAGCCAGTGGCGCAACATCGCTCGCGCACAAATCCTGCTCGGCGAGTTTGAACCGGCTGAAATTGTGCTGGAAGAGTTGAATGAAAATGCGCGCAATCTGCGCCTGATGAGCGATCTGAACCGTAACCTGCTGCTGCTTAATCAGCTCTACTGGCAGGCAGGGCGCAAAAATGACGCCCAGCGTGTGTTACTCGACGCCCTACAGCTGGCGAACCGCACCGGGTTTATCAGCCACTTTGTTATCGAAGGCGAAGCCATGGCGCAACAACTGCGTCAGCTGATTCAGCTTAATACCTTACCGGAGCTCGATCAGCACCGCGCCCAGCGCATTTTGCGTGAGATTAACCAGCACCACCGCCATAAATTCGCCCACTTCGATGAAGGATTCGTTGAGCGTCTGCTTACTCACCCGGAAGTGCCGGAGCTTATCCGCACCAGCCCGCTGACCCAGCGCGAATGGCAGGTTCTGGGACTGATTTATTCGGGCTACAGCAACGAGCAGATCGCCGGAGAGCTGGCCGTCGCGGCCACGACCATCAAGACGCACATCCGCAATTTGTACCAAAAACTTGGCGTCGCACATCGCCAGGATGCGGTACAACATGCGCAGAAGCTGCTGAAGATGATGGGGTACGGCGTTTAGTTAATGCCTGATACGCAACGCTTATCAGGCCGGGAATTACCTTAGCACAGCTCTAACTGGATATGATGGTCAGCAATCACCTGCATCACACCAGCAGGCGGCAGCGTGTCGGTATACACCGCATCCACCATGCTGATGCTGCCCATATTCACCATCGCGTTACGCCCAAACTTCGAGTGGTCCACCACCAGCATCACATGCCGTGAATTCTCAATGATCGCGCGTTTGGTGCGAACTTCGTGATAATCAAACTCCAGCAGAGAACCGTCGCTGTCGATGCCGCTGATCCCTAAGATGCCGAAGTCCAGACGGAACTGAGAAATAAAGTCGAGGGTCGCTTCGCCCATAATACCGCCGTCGCGGCTACGCAGTTCACCACCAGCGAGGATTATGCGGAAATCCTCTTTCGCCATCAGCGTGTTCGCCACATTGAGGTTGTTGGTCACAATACGTAAATTGCTGTGATTAAGCAGCGCGTGAGCCACCGCTTCCGGCGTGGTTCCGATATCAATAAACAGCGTAGAGCCGTTCGGGATCTGCGTGGCAACTTTGCGGGCAATGCGCTCTTTTTCCGCAGTCTGCGTCGCTTTACGGTCATGCCACGGGGTGTTGACCGAGCTGGATGGCAACGCCGCGCCGCCGTGATGGCGCAAAATCATGTTCTGATCGGCCAGATCGTTAAGATCGCGGCGAATCGTCTGCGGGCTGACGGAGAAATGCTCCACCAGCTCTTCAGTACTGACGTATCCCTGTTTTTTTACCAGCTCGATGATCGCGTCATGTCGTTGTGTTTGCTTCATTATGGTTCCCTGAAATTTTGCCGGATGCGCTGACGCTTATCCGGCCTACAAATTGGTCCAAACGCACACCGCCTTCCGGCACCACAAAACTTGAGTCAAGTTCGTTTTCGTACATTTATAGTATCGGCAAACGCCATTGCCAGACCCACGGCCAATCCGGCGATATGAGCGCCATTCGCCATCGACATGCCGAATAGATCAAACCAGCCGGCAACAATCCAGATCAAAGCAAAGATAATCAAACCACGCTGCAGGAAAATACCGCTTTGCGGATCGCGTTCGCCGCGCAACCACACGTAGCCCATCAGCGCATATACCACGCCAGACAGTCCACCAAACCACGGGCCGCTAAATTTCTGCTGAACATAGCCGCTCAACAGGGCGCTGATCACGGTAATTACAATCAGTTTTCCACTGCCCAGACGCTTTTCAACCGCACCGCCGAGATACCACCACCACAACAGGTTGAACAGAATATGCATCAGCGAGAAGTGCATAAAAGCGTGGGTGAAATAACGCCAGAATTCAAATTTCAGCGAAGGGTCAAACGGCCATGCCAGCCAGAGCATCACCGCCTGGTCGCCCAGCACGTTCATCGCAATAAACACCAGCACACACGCGGCCATCACCAACCAGGTTACCGGACCTGCGCGTTCGCGCAATGTGGCCAGGAACGGATAACGCTGGTAGTGCAGACCGCTGTCGGTCTGACCCGACTGCCAGCTTGCCGCGAGGTAGCGCGGATCGCCCGGATTCTCCAGAAATCGAGCCAGTTCAGCATGCACGCGCTCGGCCTGGGACTCATCCGCCAGCCAGACATCCGTTTGCTGATGTTGTTGAATCGTCAGGATAACGCCCTGTGTCGCCATATAATCAACAAATGCCTGCGCCACGCGGGGGTTAGCAAAAGAGGTAATCATCAACATGGTTGCTGTCGCTTCATCCACACAAAAGAGGACAGTATATATACCCTTCTTACTTCGAGCTGCATCTTTGTTGGCTTTCCTCGCTCACTCCGGTCACGTACTGTTCGTACGCTCCCGGAGATTCGCTGCGTCGCCGTCGCGATGCAACTCGAATTAATTTGGGTATAGCCTTACGAACCGTATGCCACTTCTGCCGGAAAATGTCGATGCCAGGCGTCGAAGCCGCCGTCAACGCTGTAAACCGCGTCATAGCCCTGCTGAAGAAGATATTGCGCCGCGCCTTTACTGCTGTTGCCGTGATAACACATCACCAACACGGCGGTGTCGAAATCATGCTCGCGCATAAATGACCCCAGCGTGTCGTTCGTCAGATGAAACGCCTGCGGGGCATGACCCATGGCATAGCTTTGCGGATCACGGATATCCACTAACACCGCGCTCCCCTGATGCAGCTTCTGATGCGCTTCTTCGACATTAATACATTCAAACTGATCCATTGCTCTCTCTTCTTTATATGGCAGGTGACGCTTTTCGGACATGTTACTGCTTAGTGTACGTCCCGACGGCAGTTAAACACCATAATGTTATATGTATCACTGTAAATTGTTTATCCGATGTTACCAATGGCGCGATTCTTTGCTATTATGCTCGATAACGAACATTAATGAGCTATAACGAAAGTGCGAGAGGCCAGCATGGAAACCAAAGATCTGATTGTGATAGGTGGAGGCATCAACGGTGCCGGTATCGCGGCAGATGCCGCTGGACGCGGTTTATCCGTGCTGATGCTGGAAGCGCAGGATTTAGCCTGCGCCACCTCTTCCGCTAGCTCCAAACTCATCCACGGTGGCCTGCGCTACCTGGAACACTACGAATTTCGTCTGGTAAGCGAAGCGCTGGCCGAACGTGAAGTGCTGTTGAAAATGGCACCGCATATCGCCTTCCCGATGCGCTTTCGTCTGCCCCACCGCCCGCACCTGCGTCCGGCGTGGATGATCCGCATTGGTTTGTTTATGTACGATCATCTGGGCAAACGCACCAGTTTGCCAAGTTCTACCGGTTTGCGTTTTGGCGCAGATTCCGTAATGAAACCTGAGATTGTGCGCGGTTTCGAATATTCTGACTGCTGGGTAGACGATGCGCGACTGGTTTTGGCAAACGCCCAAATGGTCGTACGCAAAGGCGGAGAAGTATTAACCCGCACTCGCGCCACCTCTGCTCGCCGTGAAAACGGTTTGTGGATTGTTGAAGCTGAAGATATCGATACCGGCAAAAAACACACCTGGCAGGCGCGTGGCCTGGTCAACGCCACCGGTCCGTGGGTGAAAGAGTTCTTCGACGACGGTATGCACCTGCCATCGCCGTACGGTATTCGCCTGATCAAAGGCAGCCACATCGTAGTGCCGCGCGTACATACCCAGAAGCAAGCTTATATTCTGCAAAACGAAGATAAACGTATTGTGTTTGTTATCCCATGGATGGATGAATTCTCGATCATTGGGACGACAGACGTTGAATACAAAGGCGATCCGAAAACAGTGAAAATTGATGAAAGCGAAATCAATTACCTGCTGAAGGTCTACAACGCGCACTTTAAGAAACAGCTGGGCCGTGATGATATCGTCTGGACTTACTCGGGCGTGCGTCCGCTGTGCGATGACGAGTCTGACTCACCGCAGGCGATCACCCGTGATTACACGCTGGATATCCACGACGAAAACGGCAAGGCGCCGCTGCTGTCGGTCTTTGGCGGTAAGCTGACGACCTATCGTAAGCTGGCTGAACACGCGATGGAAAAACTGGCGTCGTACTATCAGGGAATTGGTCCGGCATGGACGAAAGAGTGCATTCTGCCTGGCGGCGACATTGGCGGCGATCGCGAAGATTACGCAGCCAAACTGCGCCGTCGATACCCGTTCCTGACCGAGTCGCTGGCACGCCATTATTCTCGCACCTACGGCAGCAACACCGAATGGATCATCGGCGAAGCCACCTCGCTTGCCGAGTTAGGTGAAGACTTTGGCCATGAGTTTTATGAGGCCGAGCTGAAATATCTGGTCGATCACGAATGGGTTCGTCGCGCGGAAGATGCGCTGTGGCGTCGCACGAAAGAAGGTATGTGGCTGAACGCTGAGCAGCAGTCACGCATGACCCAGTGGCTGGCGGAGTATATCGAGAAACACCAGCTGTCGCTGGCGTCGTAAGCAAGTACACGAACGTAGGCCGGGCAAGCGAAGCGCCCCCGGCAACGAGCGCCCTGTAGGCCCGGTAAGCGTCATCGCTATCGGGCCTTTTGCCGGATGGCGGCTAGCGCCTTATCCGGCCTACAGGTAGTCCTATCCCTTATTACAACCGCACCGAATCAATATGCCAGATGTTTTCGGCGTACTCTTTGATCGTCCTGTCCGACGAGAAGTACCCCATGTTGGCGATATTAATCATCGACTTGGTGGTCCACTCTTCCGGATGACGATACAGTTCATCAACCTTATCCTGGCAATCAACGTAGCTGCGATAATCCGCCAGAACCTGATAGTGGTCGCCAAAGTTAATCAGCGAATCCACCAGGTCGCGATAGCGTCCCGGCTCCTCAGGGCTGAATACGCCGCTGCCGATCTGCGTCAGCACCTGGTGCAGCTCTTCATCTTTCTCGTAATACTCACGCGGCTTGTAGCCCTGGCTGCGTAAAGCCTCGACCTCTTCCGCCGTATTACCAAAGATAAAGATATTTTCTGCGCCCACATGCTCCAGCATCTCAACGTTGGCACCGTCCAGCGTCCCGATGGTCAGCGCGCCGTTAAGAGCAAATTTCATATTACTGGTACCGGAGGCTTCGGTCCCGGCCAGAGAAATCTGCTCAGACAGATCGGCAGCAGGAATAATCACCTGCGCCAGGCTGACGCTGTAGTTGGGGATAAACACCACTTTCAGCTTGTCGCCAATTTGCGGATCGTTGTTGATCACTTTCGCGACGTCGTTGATCAGGTGAATGATGTGTTTCGCCATGTAATAAGCAGAAGCCGCTTTACCTGCGAAGATATTCACACGCGGTACCCACTCAGCGTCAGGATCGGCCTTAATGCGGTTGTAGCGGGTAATCACATGCAGCACGTTCATCAACTGACGTTTGTATTCGTGAATACGCTTTATCTGCACATCAAACAGCGATTTCGGGTTCACCACCACGTTCAGCTGCTGGGCAATAAGCGTGGCCAGACGCTTTTTATTCTCCAGCTTCGCGCGGCGCACCGCCTGATTTACCAGCGGGTAATCGCAGTGCTGCTCAAGCTCACTGAGCTGGCTGAGATCGGTTCGCCAGGTGCGTCCAATGTTCTCATCCAGCACTTCAGAGAGCGACGGGTTGGCTAGCGCCAGCCAGCGACGCGGCGTCACGCCATTGGTGACGTTGCAAAAACGAGTCGGGAAAATCTTCGCAAAATCAGCAAACAGTGACTGCACCATCAGGTTGGAGTGCAGCTCGGAAACGCCGTTAACCTTGTGGCTCACCACCACCGCCAGCCATGCCATACGCACACGACGGCCGTTAGATTCATCGATAATCGACGTCCGCCCCAGCAGAGCGGTATCGTTCGGATACTGTTCCTGTAACGTTTTCAGGAAGTAGTCGTTGATTTCAAAGATGATTTGCAGATGGCGCGGCAAAATTTTGCCCAGCATATCGACAGGCCAGGTCTCCAGCGCTTCGCTCATCAAAGTGTGGTTGGTATACGAGAAGACCTGGCAGCAGACCTCAAACGCATCGTCCCAGCTGAACTTATGCTCATCGATCAGCAAACGCATTAGCTCTGGGATCGACAGCACCGGATGGGTGTCGTTGAGGTGAATGGCAATTTTATCCGCCAGGTTGTCGTAGGTTTTGTGCAGCTGGTAATGACGGCTCAGAATGTCCTGCACCGTGGAGGAGACCAGGAAATACTCCTGGCGCAGCCGCAGTTCACGTCCTGAATAGGTGGAGTCGTCCGGGTACAGTACGCGGGAGACGTTCTCGGAGTGGTTTTTATCTTCCACCGCCGCAAAGTAGTCGCCCTGGTTAAATTTACCGAGATTAATCTCGCTACTGGCCTGGGCATTCCACAGACGCAGCGTGTTGGTGGCGTCGGTGT
Source organism: Citrobacter sp. C13 (assembly GCF_014596815.2). Taxonomy (NCBI): domain Bacteria; kingdom Pseudomonadati; phylum Pseudomonadota; class Gammaproteobacteria; order Enterobacterales; family Enterobacteriaceae; genus Citrobacter; species Citrobacter sp. C13. Next base: position 310,619 of record NZ_CP115024.1, on the reverse strand, counting down.
CGTAGCCGGGGATAATCTGGTCGTAGGCGACCGCGAGGATCTCTTCGGTTTCTATCCAGCGCGTTTTCTTACCTTCCTGCTGAATGCGCCCGCCAAAACGCACTTTGTAGCGCGTGTTGTGGCGTTTGAATTCCCACGGGTTACCGTATTCCAGCCAGTAGTCCGGCGACTCTTTCTGGCGGCCATCAACAATGTTCTGCTTGAACATGCCGTAGTCATAACGAATACCGTAGCCGCGTCCCGGCAATCCCAGCGTTGCCAGAGAGTCCAGAAAGCAGGCCGCCAGGCGCCCGAGACCGCCATTGCCAAGACCCGGGTCGTTTTCTTCGTCGATCAGATCTTCAAGATCCAACCCCATTCCTTCCAGCGCATTTTTGACATCGTCATAAATGCCCAGCGATAACAGTGCATTGGAAAGCGTGCGGCCAATCAGAAACTCCATAGACAGGTAATAGACCTGACGAGTTTCCTGAGATAATTGCGCACGGTTAGAACGCAGCCAGCGCTCCACGAGACGGTCGCGCACCGCGAACAACGTGGCGTTCAGCCACTCATGTTTATTGGCAATGACCGGGTCCTTACCAATCGTGAACATCAGCTTATAGGCAATAGAATGCTTAAGTGCCTCTACGCTGAGTGTGGGCGATGCATAAGTAAATGGAGCATTCATATAGGTGATTCCTGGATATCTATTTCAAGCGATAGTAAAGCTCACGGTATGACTTCGCCGCGACTTGCCAGCTAAAATCCATGGTCATGGCCTGACGTTGTACAAACCGCCAAAGCGAAGGCCGGGACCACAATACGAAAGCACGCCGGATCGCGCGTAACAGCGACCAGGCATTACTATCTTCAAATACAAACCCACTGGCGATACCGTCCGCCAGGTTTTCCAGCGAACTGTCAGAGACTGTATCAGCCAGCCCACCGGTGCGCCGCACCAGCGGCAGCGTGCCGTACTTCAGTCCATACAACTGCGTTAAGCCACACGGCTCAAAACGGCTGGGAACCAATATCACATCGGCCCCACCCATGATGCGGTGCGAGAAGGCTTCGTGATAGCCGATCTGCACACCCACCTGTCCTGGATGTTCCGCCGCTGCGGCGAGGAATCCTTCCTGTAATACCGGATCGCCCGCGCCTAGCAATGCCAGCTGTCCACCCTGCTCTAACAACCCCGGCAGCGCTTCCAGCACCAGATCCAGCCCTTTTTGACTGGTCAGACGGCTCACCACAGCAAACAGCGGTACTTTATCGTTGACCTTAAGTCCCATCGCTATCTGAAGCTGACGTTTGTTTTCTGCCTTCTCCTCCAGCGTGTCGCGCGTATATCGCGATGCCAGCAGGAGATCGGTTTCCGGGCTCCAGATTTTTTCATCAACGCCGTTCAGCACGCCGGAAAGGCGCCCTTCGCGATGACGTTGCTGCAACAGACCTTCCATGCCGTAGGCAAACTGCGGCTCGGTAATTTCCCGCGCGTAGGTCGGACTGACCGCCGTAATGTGGTCGGCGTAGTACAACCCTGCCTTCAGAAACGAAATCTGCCCGTTAAACTCCAGTCCGTGCACATTAAAGAACGACCATGGCAATTGGATGTCATCCATATGCTTTGCATAAAACATGCCTTGATACGCCAGGTTGTGGACGGTGAACACCGATTTCGCCGGATGGCCGCGCGCCGCCAGATACGCCGGAGCCAGACCCGCATGCCAGTCGTGCGCATGCACCACATCCGGGCGCCAGAATGGGTCAAGGCCACAGGCCATTTCACAGCCAACCCAGCCCAGCAATGCAAAACGCTGCACGTTATCGGTATAAGCAAACAGGTTAGTGTCGTGATACGGACTACCGGGGCGGTCATAGAGATGCGGCGCGTCAATCAGGTAAATACCCACGCCGTTGAAATGCCCGAACAGCAGCGTGATACGTCCGGCGAAGGTATCCCGACGCGTCACTACCTGCGCATCGGGAATGCCGCGACGAATATCAGGAAACGCCGGAAGCAGCACGCGGGCATCCACGCCGTCCGCTATTTGCGCTGCGGGTAACGCCCCAATAACATCCGCCAGTCCCCCGGTTTTTAACAGGGGGAACATCTCTGAACAAACGTGTAAAACCTGCATTATCGCTCCTGTTTGATCTGCAGTTTGCGTAGCATTTCACGCGTGACCAGCACAATACCTTCCTCTGAACGGTAGAAACGACGCGCATCTTCTTCCGCGTTTTCACCAATCACCATGCCTTCGGGAATAACGCAGGCGCGGTCGATAATGCAACGACGTAAGCGGCACGAACGTCCCACCCACACTTCAGGTAACAACACTGCCGAATCAATGTTACAGAATGAATTCACCCGCACTCGCGGGAACAGAACGGACTGCACCACCACTGAACCTGAAATTATGCATCCGCCAGAAACCAGCGAGTTCAGCGTCATTCCGTGGCTGCCGGAACGGTCCTGAACAAATTTTGCCGGTGGCAGCGATTCCATGTGCGTACGGATTGGCCAGTCCTGGTCGTACATGTCCAGTTCAGGCGTCACCGAAGCCAGATCGAGGTTCGCCTTCCAGTAGGCTTCCAGCGTACCCACGTCACGCCAGTACGGCTCGGATTCCGGGTCAGACTGCACGCAGGACAACGGGAATGGATGTGCATACGCCATGCCAGCTTCGGTGATTTTCGGGATAATGTCTTTACCGAAATCGTGACTGGAGTTTTCATCAAGGTCATCTTCCGCCAGCAATTCATACAGATAATCGGCGTTGAAAACGTAGATCCCCATACTGGCAAGAGATTTGGTCGGGTCGCCAGGCATGGCTGGCGGGTTGGCGGGTTTTTCAACGAACTCGATAATTTTATCGGTGTCGTCCACGTCCATCACGCCAAACGCGCTGGCCTCTTCAATAGGCACTGGCATACAGGCCACGGTGCAACGCGCGCCTTTCTCGACGTGGTCGATCAGCATGCGTGAGTAGTCCTGCTTGTAGATATGATCGCCCGCGAGGATCACCACATATTCCGCTTTATAGCGTCGAATGATGTCCAGGTTTTGGGTCACCGCATCCGCCGTGCCGCGATACCAGTTTTCACCCTGCATTCTCTGCTGGGCAGGTAGCAGATCGACGAACTCGTTCATCTCTTCGCTAAAGAACGACCAGCCGCGCTGAATATGCTGCACCAGCGTGTGGGACTGGTACTGAGTGATCACGCCAATACGGCGGATCCCGGAGTTAATACAGTTGGATAAGGCAAAATCGATAATGCGGAACTTACCGCCAAAGTGCACAGCAGGTTTGGCACGTTTGTTGGTTAAATCTTTTAAGCGGGTACCGCGGCCACCGGCCAGGATCAGGGCAACAGATTTTAATGGCAGCTGGCGCGCCAACATTACACGATCGTTCTTCTCTAAACTCACCATGACTAACTCCTTTTTTATCTTCTCTGGAACACACACAGTCCGTGCGCAGGTCCCTGCCAGACAGCCGTAAGCACCGGATTATCCTCTCCGGCAAATGGGGGAACGGCGCACCATCCCCCTTCAGGTAAAACGATATCTGTCACCTCAAGCGTGGCATTTATTGCAATCAGAAAACGGTCTGAAAGCAGGATTTGCATCTGCCTCGGGCCGTTTTGCCACTCATCCGCACTTAAGGGTTGTGCGTACTTATTCAGCCAACGAACATTGCCATCGCCCTCTTCCCACCAGCGATCACCCGTTAATGCAGGAATTTGCTGACGAAGATGGATCAGGGCTGCGGTAAATGTGGTTAGTCCGCTGTTTGCCTGCTGCCATTCCAGCCAGGTTAGGACGTTATCCTGGCAGTAAGCGTTATTGTTGCCGTGCTGGCTATGACCATGCTCATCGCCCGCCAGCAACATCGGCGTCCCCTGGGAGAGCAACAGCGTGGTTAACAGCGCATGAATGCTGTCGCGCCGCCGCTCAATCAGGTCCAGCGTGCCGCCTAATCCTTCTTTACCATGATTGTCGCTGTAGTTATTGCTAGTGCCGTCGCGATTTTCCTCACCATTCGCTTCATTGTGCTTATTTGTGAAGCACACACAGTCGCGTAGCGTAAAACCGTCGTGCGCAGTCACCAGATTGACCGTCGCGCTGGGTTTGCGACCATTGCGTTTAAACACGTCGCTTGATGCGGCAAAACGCCCGGCAAACTCACCCAACGAGAGATTACGCTGGAGCCAGAAGCGTCGGGTCGCATCGCGGAAATGGTCATTCCACTCGGCAAACGGCGGAGGGAAATTCCCCACCTGATAGCCGCCTTCACCAATATCCCACGGTTCCGCAATCAGCTTAACGCGTGAGAGCTGCGGACAGTTTTGGATCGCGGTAAACAGCGGCGCATCCTGACGAAACGCAGGTGTACGCCCCATGACGGAAGCCAAATCAAAACGAAAACCATCCACATGGCAGGTTTCAACCCAGTAGCGCAGGCATTCACATGCGTATTCCACAACGCCGGGATGGCTCAGATTGAGGGTGTTCCCACAACCGGTCCAGTTGTAGTAATCACCATCGTCCCTGATCCAATAATAGCTACGGTTATCAATTCCGCGCAGCGAGAAGACGGGGCCTTCGAGATCCAGCTCGGCGCTGTGGTTCAAAACGATATCGAGAATGACCTCAATCCCCGCTTTGTGCAGCGCTTTTACCGCGTCGCGAAACTCATCAAGCGCACTCTCCGGCGAACAGGCATAGGCCGGATGCAGCGCGAACATCGCTACCGGGTTGTAGCCCCAATAGTTCGACAGCCCCAGCCGCTGAAGCCGTGGTTCGCTGGCAAAATGCGCCACCGGCAGCAGCTCCAGCGCGGTAATGCCGAGGCGCTTGAAGTAATCGATCATCACTGGATGGCCCAGCGCTTTGTAGGTTCCGCGAATCTCTTCCGGCAGCTCAGGATGCAAATACGTCAACCCTTTGACATGCGCTTCGTAAATCACGGTATTGCCCCACGGCGTGCGCGGCGGGGCATCATCCTCCCAGTCATAATGATCGGACACCACCACGCCCTTCAGCGCGATGGTGGCATTATCATGATGATCCGGTTCATTTAGCCCACCGTGCAGCAGCGGGTTATCTTTTAACTCGCCATCCACCCGACGGGCGCAAGGGTCAAGCAGCAGCTTGGCCGGATTAAACCGGTGGCCCTGCTGCGGTTGCCATGGGCCATGAACACGATAGCCATAGCGCAGACCGGGCCGGGCGTTGGCCAGATAGCCATGCCAGACATCACCGCTACGCCCCGGCAGGTCATAGCGAAGTTCGCACCCTTGCTCATCGAATACGCATAATTCAACGCGTTCAGCGTGGGCCGAGAAGAGTGTGAAATTGACACCATGGCCGTCATACGTTGCACCATGGGGGGTGGCGTTGCCGGTTGCCAGTTGCGTCATTACCCCTCCCGGACCAGCCAAATCGTTGCCAACGGCGGTAACGTGAGGCTCAGTGAGTGCCGACGACCATGGCTGGCGATTTCATCGCTGTGCACCGCACCGCCGTTACCGGTATTGCTGCCGTGGTAATGCATCGAGTCGGTATTGAGGATCTCACGCCATTTGCCTGGCTGATTGATACCGAAGCGATAGCCGTGGCGGGGCACAGGCGTAAAGTTACTGACCACGATGATTTCATTGCCGACCTTGTCACGACGCACGAAAGCCAGCACCGAACGTTCATTGTCATCTACCACCAGCCACTCAAAGCCATAGGCGTCAAAGTCGAGCTCGTGCAGCGCTTTGTGATGACGGTAGGTGTGGTTCAGATCGCGCACCAGACGCTGTACGCCGTGGTGCCAGTTATCGCCACCTTCCAGCAGGTGCCAGTCGAGGCTGGCGTCATGGTTCCATTCACGTCCCTGCGCAAACTCGTTGCCCATAAACAGCAGTTTTTTGCCCGGGAAGGCCCACATCCAGCCGTAGTAGGCGCGCAGGTTGGCAAACTTCTGCCATGCGTCTCCCGGCATGCGATCGAGAATGGATTTTTTACCGTGTACCACTTCATCATGCGACAGCGGCAGGACAAAGTTTTCGGTGTAGTTGTACAGCATGCCGAAGGTCAGCTTGTCGTGATGGTACTGACGATGAATCGGGTCCAGCTTCATGTAGTCCAGCGTGTCGTGCATCCAGCCGAGGTTCCACTTATACCAGAACCCTAAACCGCCCATATCCTGTGGTCTTGAAACGCCGGCAAAGTCGGTGGACTCTTCCGCCATGCTCACCGCGCCCGGAACTTGCTCGCCAAGAATGCGGTTGGTATTGCGCAAAAACTCAATGGCTTCAAGGTTTTCACGACCACCAAATTCGTTTGGGATCCATTCCCCTTCTTTGCGGCTGTAGTCGCGATAAATCATCGATGCCACGGCATCCACGCGCAACGCGTCGATCCCAAAACGTTCAATCCAGTACAGAGCATTACCCACCAGGTAGTTGCTGACTTCACGGCGACCGTAGTTGTAGATCAGCGTGTTCCAGTCCTGGTGATACCCTTCGCGCGGGTCGCTGTGCTCATAAAGGTTAGTGCCATCAAACTCTGCCAAACCAAAGTCGTCCGATGGGAAATGGCCCGGCACCCAGTCGAGAATGACGTTCAGCCCCGCCTGATGCGCAGCATTCACGAAATAGCGGAAATCATCGCGAGTCCCGAAGCGACGGGTCGGCGCATACATGCCGGTAGGTTGGTAACCCCAGCTACCGTCGAACGGATGCTCGTTAATCGGCAACAGTTCGAGGTGGGTAAAGCCCATCCACTTGGCGTAAGGCACTAACTGATCCGCCAGCTCGCGGTAGCTCAGCCAGAAGTTGTTATCGGTATGACGACGCCATGAACCCAGATGTACTTCATAGATAGAGATCGGCGCATCAAACTGATTGGCTTTTTTACGCTCCTCGCTTTGCACCACTTTTTCCGGCAGACCGCAAATAAGTGACGCGGTTTCCGGGCGCATTTGCGCTTCAAACGCGTAAGGGTCGGCTTTAATCCGCAGCTTACCGTTGGCATCGATCATCTCGTATTTATACAGCTGACCATGCTGCGCACCGGGGATAAACAACTCCCAGATACCGCTTTCTTTACGCAGGCGCATCGGGTGGCGACGGCCATCCCAGTAGTTGAACTGACCAACCACCGAAACACGCTGGGCGTTGGGTGCCCAGACGGAGAAACGAGTACCGGTGACGCCATCCATGGTATCCGCATGCGCACCCAGCGTTTCGTAAGGTCGCAGATGCGTACCTTCAGATAACAGCCATGCATCCATATCCTGGATCAGCGGGCCAAAACGATAAGGGTCATCAATCAGATTCTGCTGTCCATGCCAGACAACGGCCAACTGATAGCGAAAGAAATTTTTACGGCGGGGAAGTACTGCACAGAAAAAACCGCGAGAGTCGAGGCAATCCAGCTTGCCGACTTTGCGTCCGGTTTTGGGTTCGATCACCCACACTTCGGTGGCGTCAGGTAATAGGGCGCGGACTTCGAGTCCAGCATCAGTTTGGTGCATACCGAGTACGGAAAAAGGATCCGCAAAATGGCCTGCAATTAGCGCATTAATCACGTCTCTATCGATACGAACGGACATGGTTGTCATCCTGTTTTATGGTGTCACCCCTTCCAACTGATTTTCGACATCAGGTAGTGACACTTTTTTTGACCTGAACGGCGCAGCACAATTGTGCATCCTCTCTGCGTCGTCCCACCTTCAGGCAACAACTTAATACCTCCGGTACTAAGTCACCCTTAAAGAATAGCCAATGCTTTATCTTACTCCTGGTAAAAAATGAAACATCTGCGCTTACTCCTGTATTACGCAAAAAAAGGGGTGATTCCTCACCCCTTGATCGTTAACAAACTATTACGCCAATTGGCGCAGCATACGGCGCAATGGCTCCGCAGCACCCCACAGCAACTGGTCGCCCACGGTAAAGGCTGACAGGAACTCCGGTCCCATGTTCAGCTTACGCAGACGGCCTACTGGCGTGGTCAGCGTGCCGGTGACGGCCGCCGGGGTTAGCTCACGCATGGTGATATCCCGATCGTTTGGTACAACTTTGGCCCACGGATTGTGCGCCGCCAGCAGTTCTTCCACGGTCGGAATAGACACATCTTTTTTCAGTTTAATGGTGAACGCCTGGCTGTGGCAGCGCAGCGCGCCGACGCGCACGCACAGACCATCAACCGGGATCACGGAAGACGTGTTGAGAATTTTGTTGGTTTCCGCCTGTCCCTTCCACTCTTCGCGGCTCTGACCGTTATCGAGCTGTTTGTCGATCCACGGAATCAGGCTACCGGCCAGCGGTACGCCAAAGTTATCAACCGGCAGTTCGCCGCTGCGGGACAGGGTCGTCACTTTACGTTCGATGTCGAGAATAGCAGAGGAAGGGGTCGCCAGTTCCTCGGCCACATGGCCATACAGATGCCCCATCTGAGACAGCAGTTCACGCATATGGCGCGCGCCGCCGCCGGAAGCCGCCTGATAGGTTGCCACGGAAACCCAGTCAACCAGGTCATTGGCAAACAGGCCACCGAGAGACATCAGCATCAGGCTAACGGTACAGTTGCCGCCGACAAAGGTCTTAATACCTTTATTCAGGCCGTCGGTGATGACATCCTGGTTAACCGGATCGAGAATAATGATGGCATCGTCTTTCATACGCAGCGAAGAGGCTGCGTCAATCCAGTAACCTTGCCAACCGCTTTCACGAAGCTTTGGATAGATTTCGTTGGTATAATCGCCGCCCTGACAGGTCACGATGATATCGAGCGCCTTCAGCGCATCCAGATCAAAAGCGTCCTGAAGTGTGCCGGTCGCGGTGCCACCGAACGTCGGTGCCGCCTGCCCAAGCTGGGAAGTAGAAAAGAAAACAGGGCGAATGGCGTCGAAGTCACGCTCCTCAACCATGCGTTGCATGAGAACAGAGCCGACCATACCGCGCCAGCCGATAAAACCAACATTTTTCATAGCGTTTTTTCCTGCAGAGATGTGTGCTGTGTATGCTAACCAGTATCCTACTGGCCTATCCTTCACCATACAAAAAGCAGCCAAAGTCGCAAGTGAAATTAATCAATGATAGCGAAGCCATCAGTAATGCGACTTATCCCGCTGCGCAAGCAAGCAGAAAGTCCGCGGTAATTATCAGGGAATTTGAGTTATGAATGAAATCATTTCAGCGGCAGTTTTATTGATCCTGATTATGGATCCGCTCGGAAATCTGCCCATTTTCATGTCCGTATTGAAACATACCGAACCAAAACGTCGCCGCGCGATTATGATTCGCGAGCTGTTTATTGCGCTGTTGGTGATGCTGATATTCCTGTTTGCGGGCGAGAAAATTCTGGCATTTCTTAACCTGCGTGCAGAAACCGTATCGATCTCCGGGGGCATCATTCTGTTCCTGATCGCCATTAAGATGATTTTCCCCAGCGCCACCGGGAATAGCACCGGGCTTCCGGCTGGTGAAGAGCCGTTTATCGTACCGCTGGCGATTCCGCTGGTAGCCGGGCCGACAATCCTGGCCTCATTAATGTTGTTGTCGCATCAGTATCCAAACCAGATGGGGCACCTGGTGATTGCGCTGCTGATCGCCTGGGGCGGCACATTCGTGATTTTGCTGCAGTCTTCGCTATTTTTACGCCTGCTGGGAGAGAAAGGGGTTAACGCGCTGGAGCGCCTGATGGGGCTGATTCTGGTGATGATGGCAACCCAGATGTTCCTCGACGGCGTTCGGATGTGGATGAAGGGGTAACGCACTCACTTTATGCCGGGTGGCGGCTTCGCCTTACCCGGCCTACGGTGTTGATATATGCTCGTTTGTAGGCCCGGTAAGCGCAAGCGCCACCGGGCAATCAGCGCCGTGAATGTGTTTATGAGAAACACCTCAATCATTTAACTCTCTGAAAAAGCGTATTTTCATTTCTGCGAAGCGCCTTCCGGAATGCCCTCTTGTCAGCATCACGGATAAGCATTATCTTCTCGCTGCACCTGCAAAATCAGGTGCCAGGATTGGTCCCCTGATTACCTCATTCGCGATAAAATTCACTTTTGTCGTGCGACCAGCTACACCTCAATGGTGGGCTGGACGGTGGCGTCACAAGACGCACCGGTATCCAATGAGGCCGGTAGGACCAACTCCGTTCAGCCCGCCACCAAAAGGTTGGTCCCTTCGGTGGTGGTAAATTTCACTCATTGGAGGCTGCCCTATGGCGACTACCCCTCTCTTTTCACACTCTTTATTTACCCTGCCCTTTAGCCATGCAACGGATTTTACCGAGCTGGCAGATAACTGTGAGCGTTTTGTCGAAGGGCTTGTTGAATGTCATGACCCTGTTGAAAAACTGGCGATATGTGCGCGCCTGTCGGCCTGTCTGGCACTACTACAACCAACCTTAACGGAACCTGTACCGCAGCATCTACAGGCCAGCCTGACGGTAGAAACCTTACCGACCCGCACTCCCCTCTTTGAACCCGAACCAGATCAGATGGGGCGTTACTGCCAGCTTTTGACGCATTTACTGATGAGCAAAACGCTGTCTGACGAGATGGAACGCGTGGCGGGCGATTTACTGCAGGATTTGGTAGGCTATTTCGCCGATACGTTAAAAGCGCCGCGTTGGTTGAAAACCGAGGATGGTGTGATGGTGCTGTAAAAAAGCCGGGTGGCGGCTTCGCCTTACCCGGCCTACGGTGTTGATATATGCTCGTTTCCAGGCCCGGTAAGCGCAAGCGCCACCGGGCAATGCCATCAGCTCAACAGCTGGAAGGCAATCATACCGACAATCGCGCCGACCGTACCGAGGATGGTTTCCATCATCGTCCAGGTCTTCAGCGTTTGCGCTTCGGTCGCGCCGGTAAATTTACCGAACAACCAGAAACCGGCATCGTTAACGTGGCTGACCACGATAGAGCCGCCCGCGATACAGATAGACAGCGCTGCCATCTGAGCACCGGAATAGTTCAGTTGCTCAATCACTGGCATCACCAGACCGACCGCCGTTAAGCAGGCCACGGTCGCGGAACCCTGAATGATACGCACCGCCGCCGCCAGCACGAAGCAGGTGATGGCAATCGGCAAGCCCATACCGGTTAACGCTTCGCCCAGCGCCGGACCAACGCCGGAATCCACCAGTACCTGTTTGAACACACCGCCCGCGCCAATCACCAGCAGAATAATTCCCGCTGGCTGCAGCGCATGGCCGCAGATCTCCATCACGCGGTCTTTTGGCATGCCCTGGCGCACCGCCAGACCATAAATCGCCACCAGACAGGCAACCAGAATCGCGGTAAACGGATGACCGATAAACTCGAACCATTCGTAGGTTGAAGAACCGACCGGAACAAAGCGTGCGGCGATGGTTTTCAGACCAACCAGCACCAGCGGCAGCAGGATAAGCGATAAGCTGAAGCCAAAGGAGGGCATTTTGCCTTCGCCCAGATGCGGCTCGGTAATGTCTTCCGGTACATGCAGCTCAACGTAACGGCTGATGAAATTACCCCACAGCGGCCCGGCGATAATCATGCCCGGAATCGCAGCGCACAGGCCAATCAGGATCATCCAGCCAAAGTCGGCGTGCATCTGAGAGGCCAGCAGCATCGGCGCAGGCCCCGGCAGCAGGAACGCTGCGGCAGCCGCCACGCCCGCAAACAGCGGAATGACCAACTTAACCAGGTTAGTACCGGTATGGCGTGCCATTGAAAACGCTACGCTAATCAGTAGCACAATCGCCACCTCAAAGAACAGCGGCAGCGCGCAAATCAGACCGGCCAGGCCAATCGCGTAATGTGCGCGGCTGTGACCGAAGGATTTCAGCATTTTGACGGCAATCTGATCGACCGCGCCGGTCTCATGCAAAATCTTGCCGAACATCGCCCCCAGCGCCACCACAATCGCCAGGAAACCGAGCGTGCCTCCCATCCCTTTTTCCATGGTCGCCGCGATTTTATCGAGCGGCATACCGGAAAAGAGACCTGCACCAATGGATACCACCATCAAAGCAACGAAGGCGTGCATACGCGCCTTCATCACTAAAAACAGCAGTAATAAAACGGACCCTACTGCTGTTAAAACAAGCGTTAATGTGCTCACTACTTACTGCCTTGGTTAATAACCTCAATGGTGCTGGCGACCACACCGTCCAGTGGTTGATCGATATCGACCACCAGTACATCGTTTTCATTCGCACCCGGTTCTTCCAGCGCTTCAAACTGGGTAACCAGCATCTGTGTTTTGAAGAAGTGGCCTTTACGCGCCTTCAGACGGCTTTCGATAACGTCAAAATCCCCTTTCAGATAAATGAAAGAGAGGTTCGGGTTACCGTCGCGCAACTGGTCGCGGTAGACTTTTTTCAAGGCAGAACAGACGATCAGCGAAACCTTGTTGGTACGCTGCATCGCAAAAGCGGCGTCATTCAGCGCCTGTAGCCACGGTTTACGGTCGTCATCGTTGAGTGGCTCACCGGAAGCCATTTTCATGATGTTGCTGCGCGGATGGAGAAAATCGCCATCAAGAAACGCGGCCTGCAGTTGATGCGCCACTTCGCTGGCGACAGCAGATTTACCGCTGCCCGATACGCCCATCAGAACGTAAACGTGGTGATCATGATTAGTCGTGCTCAAAGCGTTGCCCCCACTGGTACAAGAATCAGGAAATTGTTACGGGTAACTGTTATCGGTAACATTGTCCAGCCGGATAAATAGAGAAGCAATATCCATTCGTGCTCGAAGTGTATAAGTGTGAGCTACTTCAAAGTTGTTGGCTTAAATAGATCCGCCCGGTGACAAGGTGAAACCTAAATCTAACATTTTAGGCGTGACTGCTTCACCACGAATGCGCGCCAGCAGGCGTTCTGCGCCAATGCTGCCCATCCGTTCACGCGGCGTGAGCACACTCGCCAGACGCGGCTCCATCACCTGCCCGATGTCGTGACCGTGGAATCCGGCAATCGCCATGTCATCCGGGATTTTCAGCCCTAAACGCTGGCATTCGAAGGCCGCCCCTACCGCCAGGTCATCGTTGGTACAGAAAATGCCGTCGAGCTGCGGGTATTCACGTCGCGCCTGACGGATGAGTTCAATACCGGAGGAGTAGGAAGAAGACTGTTCCACCATCACGCTGTACGGCACCAGGTTGGCATCTCGCATTGCCTGCTCATAGCCTCTCTGTTTGATGATAGTACGTTCATCAAGACGTGCGCCAAGATAGGCTACATGACGGTGCCCGCGGGCGATAATAGCGGCAGTCATCTGACGCGCGGCTTCGAAGTTGTCGAAACCGACGGCGATATCCAGACACGGAGACTGGCTGTCCATCAATTCAACCACCGGGATACCGGCAACTTCAATCATTTTCAGCGTACGGGGCGTATGGCTACGTTCGGTGAGGATCAGGCCATCGATATTCCACGACAGCATCGATTCCAGGCGCTCTTGTTCCATCTCAGGCTTATAGCCGTAGTGCGCGAGCATGGTTTGATAACCATGGGCGTCGGTGACGGCCTCAATGCCGCGTAGCACTTCAGCAAAAACCTGGTTAGTGAGAGACGGTAACAGCACGCCGATAGCGCGGCTGGTGGCGTTAGAAAGGATATCAGGAGCGCGATTGGGAATATAACCCAGCTCATCAAGTGCAGCGGCAATTTTGCCCCGCAGCGCCACGGAGACCTGCTCCGGATTACGCAAAAAGCGACTGACCGTCATTTTGGTCACGCCCACGCGGTCGGCTACATCCTGAAGTACGGGTCTTTTCTTTTTCATCGTCCTGAAGCGTTAAAAAGGGATAGATTCCCCCAGTTTACCACGGACGTGCGTGAACCTTCGCAGAGAAAAAAAGGAGTTTTTTATTGTGATAAATACACAAAATCATTCGAGTTGCATCAAGGCGGCGACGCAGTGACAAATTCGTCAGGAACGAATTTGAACAACCGAAGGTTGCCTCTGGTGAGGGACAAGGATGTCCCTCATTAAATCCCCGGGAGCGTACATTAAGTACGCGACCGGGGTGAGCGAGGAAAGCCAACACAGATGCAGCTTGAAGGATGACGTGTATTTTTATACTGGCGGCAGATCAAACAACAACACTTCACTGTCGCTGTCGGCATGAATAGAAATTGCCTGTTCATCCCAGATTGCCAGACCGTCGCTGGTGGTCGCTTTGGTCCCGTTAATCGTCACGTTACCTTTTACGACCTGGATCCAGACGCGGCGTTCAGCGGCAATCTGATGCACCGACTGCTCATCTTTGACCAGCGCCCAACGGTACAGCTCCATATCCTGGTACACTTTCAGTGAACCATCACGGGCATCCGGCGACAGCACCAGTTGTTTACCCTGAGCGGCATCGAAACGACGCTGTTCATAACGCGGAGTAATACCGTTCTCCTGCGGCATGATCCAGATCTGATACAGATGCAGCTTCTCAGTATTGCTCGGGTTGTACTCCGAGTGACGGATCCCCGTCCCGGCGCTCATAATCTGAAACTCACCGGCCGGAACCTGCTCTTTATTGCCCATGCTGTCCTGATGCTCTACCGCGCCTTCCAGCACGTAGGTCAGGATTTCCATGTCTTTATGGGGGTGGGTGCCAAAGCCCTGGCCTGCATCGATCACGTCATCGTTAATCACGCGCAGTGCCGAGAACCCCATAAAGTTCGGGTCATAGTAGTTGGCAAAAGAGAAGGTATGCCAGGAATCAAGCCAGCCATGATTAGCGTGGCCACGGTCGTTAGCTTTGCGTAAGTAGATCATTGTGTTCATCCCCAGATGTTTTCGATGGAGTAAGTGTGGACTCAATCCGTCTGGGATCATAGAGGGTGAAAATTGACTCCTCTGTTCAAAAAATATGAACAAGACCAGAGGAGTCTGTGCAGGCTATTTGGCGAGGGTTATCGTGGCAGGCGTTGCCTGTTCAAAGGCGCGTTCGAGGATCTCCAGGTTGGTAAGAACTTCAGATTCCTTGACGTAATTAGGCGTACCGGCGGTTAGCGTCTGGTACAGCGAATCATAGACGCGACCGTAGTCCCCCACTTCCGGCTTCACCTCTTCTTTCACCGTGATGCCGTCATCGTTGACATATTCCAGCATTCCAATGGAATCATCGGCAGCGAAACCTGGCTCACCCGGCATGATATTAGCCTTCAGGCTGGTTTCCTGCTGGTCGATACCGTACTTCACAAACGAGCCTTTGGTGCCATGCACGATAAACTTCGGATAGTCGATTTTCACCAGATGGCTGGTTTTAACAATGGCTTTCAGGTCGCCGTAAAACAGCTGCGCTTCAAAGGTATCGTCCGGGTTCGCTTTGTTGCGCAGGCTGCGGATGTCGTAGGCCACATGATCGGGGCGTCCGAACAACGAGATAATCTGATCCATGGTGTGTACGCCCAGACCATAAAACGCGCCGTCCTGCGGCAGTCCCGGCTTGGTTTCTGCTTCAGGACGGTAGTAATCGAAATGGCTTTCAACCTCAACAATCTTGCCGAGCTTGCCGCTCTCAATCGCTTTTTTAGCGGTGAGGAAACAGGAGTCAAAACGACGATTCTGATACGGCGTAACGGTCAGCCCTTTGCTTTGCGCTAGCTCAAACAACTCTTTTGCTTGCGCAAGCGTTGGGGTGAAGGGTTTCTCAACCAGCACATTTTTACCCGCTTCCAGCGCGCGTTTGGCGTATTCAAAATGGCTGTCAGCATGGGTACAGACGATCACCAGCTTCACCTGCGGATCGTTTAAGATCTCGTCGAGGTCGCTGGTGAAGTGAATATGTGAATACTGCGGCGCCTGCTCTTCCGCCCTGGCGTTGCGGCGGAAAATATGCGCGACGTGCCAGCTATTTTTGCGGTTGAGGACGTACGGCAAATGGTAGCGGGTGGTGCTTTTACCAAAACCAATAAATGCGCAGTGTAAGGTCATGAGACGATCCTTTTGAAGATGATTGTCTACACCATAGCGCAAAGCGGCTGGAGACTGAATCCATCCTGTCATCATGCCGGATGCGGCGTTGCCTTATCCGGCCTACAAAACCCAGGTCTCAGCTGTAGGCCGGATAAGCGCAAGCGCCATCCGGCATCAGTCGCCCCACCCCGGGGACAAAATGACAAGTAAGCCAGGCTGAAACAAAACCCCAAAAAAAAAGCCAGCAAAAGCTGGCTAAAGTAATACTGGAAGCAATGTGAGCAATGTCGTGCTTTCAGGTTCTCCGTAGGGGTTCCCCTGAACGCAGAGCAATAATAATCATTCTCATTCGCACTTGTCTACTTCTTTTTGCAAAAAAATGCAGTTGACGGATTTTTCTTTCTCAGCGAGTGTAAATGCACAATTAACCCTGCAGGAGATAAGGAATGAGTGAGATAGTGATACGCCACGCTGAACCGAAAGATTACGACGCAATTCGTCAGATCCACGCCCAGCCGGAGGTGTACCACAACACGCTACAGGTTCCTCATCCTTCCCTCGAAATGTGGCAAGCACGGCTAACCGAGCAAGCCGGTGTCAAACAACTGGTTGCCTGCATTGACGGTATCGTCGTGGGGCATCTCTGTATTGAGGTCGCGCAGCGCCCGCGCCGCAGCCACGTGGCCGATTTTGGTATCTGCGTGGATGCCAGGTGGCACAATCGTGGCGTTGCCAGCGCGCTGATTCGTACGATGATCGACATGTGCGACAACTGGCTGCGCGTCGAGCGCATTGAGCTGACGGTATTTGTTGATAATGAGCCTGCTGTAGCAGTCTATAAGAAGTACGGCTTTGAAATCGAAGGCACCGGTAAGAAATACGGCCTGCGCAACGGTGAGTATGTTGATGCCTACTTTATGGCGCGCGTGAAATAAATTTAAGGGCGAGTCATATCGCCCTGCTTATTGAAAGGACGCAATAGTGAAAAAGTTTCTTCCCCTGGTGTTGCTGGCCTCGCTCTCCCCTGCTTTTGCCACTACCGTACAAAATCTCGATTCTGTACCCAGTGCCATCCAACATCCGGAAGGTAAACAGATTTTTGCTGAGCAAATGGCAGGAGCAACCCCTGCGAAAGGATTTGGTGAGCTTCCTCAGGGCTTATCTGAAAAGCAGTGGATTGCATGGGTTGCACCGAATGAAGATCCTGACAACCTAATCCTGACCGGTGCTAAATCTTGGGGAAAAGACGGTAAATATATTGGCATTGCTTGTTTTGCCGATAATAAGGCTGACGCCGAGCAAGCAAAAAAATACGCGGATAACACCTGCCCGGAAAACTACAGCAACGGGCGCGCTAATAAATTATATCTCGGCGTTTTTTCCTGGCAGAATCCACAGCTAACGCCGATTGCACGCTCGGAAAAACCGTTAAACCAGCTCTCAGAGTGGAATAAAGCCGCAGAAAAAGAGAGCGATGATGAGTCCGTCAGACCGCTGGCTTATTATACAAAACTGGATCTGGCACCGTACCGGATCGCCCCCGATACCCTGGCATTCGGGGTACGAGGTGGATACTCCGATGCCTACTCCGGCGGCGGCGCATTTTATGAAGTGCTGGAACTCTACACCATCAAAGACAGCAAGATAATCAACGTGTTTTCTGACCTTGTTTATTACTATTCGGACATTGCTGGAGACTGGAATAAAGACGGCACAAGGCAGCACGACATCAGCGAAAGTAAGTACATTCTTAAAATGCGCTCGGCAAAGACGCACAGGTTTTATGACTTAGAGCGCGTTAACCTACAGGATAAAAGCAGCCAAATATTCCGCTGGTCCGAATCACTGCAGCGATATGCGCCATAACCTACCAGTCAGGCCTACATCGTTCAAAACGCTGTAGGCCATTCTTTTTATATCCCACCGAAAAATTCAAGAACGGAAGCGCCATCCAGTCCTGACATAGAGTTGTTGATTACAGCCTATCGCCTTCCCCCACCGTCATGTTCAGGCTTAACAACCACCTGAATTATATGGTTATTCAGCTTTCTATCTTCATCGCTATTTTTCGTAACTTTAATAATATTAATATTACATTTTTGTTTTTTTTTGGTTTCTGCCATCACTTTATGGTGACAATCACAACAATATACTTCCCCTGGGACTAACTTAACCACGGTGAGGTAAAAAATGAAATTTGAACGCCATCATAGAATATTGAAAGAAATCAGTATTTCGGGAGTTGTAAAAGTTTCAAATCTGGCGAAAAGTCTCAAGGTAACAAAGGAAACTATTCGCTCAGATCTCAATGAACTTGCCGGGCAGGGATATCTCACTCGCTGTCATGGTGGTGCATTTATTACCCTTGACTCTCTTGATAACGTTGCAAAAAACGAAATTGCTTATGTGCTGGAAAAATATGAATCAGCGCAGAAAATAAAAAAAGGTCTCTCTGCCATGAAGAATAATGTATGTGTTATTGGCTCGTTCAATGTTGATATTATCAGTTATCTACCGAGGCTACCCTCGACAGGCGAATCATTGCTTGCCGATAAATTTATTTTTTCGCCCGGTGGTAAAGGATGCAATCAGGCATTAGCGGCAAGCTATGCCGATTCTGATGTGCATTTTATTACTAAAGTAGGGTCAGACCATTTCAGTGATTACGCCATTAATTTTATAAACTCATCAAAAATCCATAAAAGCGTTATCTATCAGACCAAAGAAACACAGACAGGTACAGCGACTATTATGGTGAATGGAGATACCGGGGATAACGTCATCGCTATCTATCCAGGTGCTAACATGACAATTTCACCTGATGAAATCACCATACAAAAAGAAGCCATCGTTCATTCAGATATTGTTCTCGTACAACTGGAGACAAATTACGAAGCACTTCAACAAACCATTCGTCTCGCACAGAAAAATGATATCCCGGTCATTATTAACCCAGCGCCATATAATGAAATGGTTAATACCATCATTGATGACATCGATTATATCACGCCAAATGAAACCGAAGCTGGTCTGCTGGCAAACATGTCCGTCAACGATATTGAATCAGCCAAATGTGCAGCAAAGATTATTCATCAAAAAGGTGTCAAAAATACCATTATCACATTGGGTAGCAAAGGTTCTCTCGCTTATGACGGAAC
This sequence comes from Citrobacter sp. C13, assembly GCF_014596815.2. NCBI lineage: Bacteria > Pseudomonadati > Pseudomonadota > Gammaproteobacteria > Enterobacterales > Enterobacteriaceae > Citrobacter > Citrobacter sp. C13. The sequence continues at coordinate 291,568 of NZ_CP115024.1, read as the reverse complement.
GCAATTCATCTATTCTCCGGCATTTCCGGCCGTTGTAAAAAATACGGCTGGCGCTGGCGATGCCTTCAATGGCGCACTCGCGTCTGGCCTTGCTAAAGGAAAATCACTGGCATCTGCATTGTGCTACGCGAGCGCATTCGCCTCGCTTGCTGTTGAAACACCCAATGCCTCTGACATGCCAGAAAACGAATCCGTTCTTCATCGCATTCAGGGCTCACATTACAAACAAACTATCTCTACTCACTAAATCAAGGAGCAGACTATGAACAATACGCAGAAAAAACTAAAGGTGCTCTTTATTGGAGAATCCTGGCATATTCACATGATTCATTCAAAAGGCTATGACAGTTTTACCTCCAGTAAATATGAAGAAGGTGCTACATGGTTGCTTGAATGCTTAAAGAAAGGTGGTGTAGAAATTGATTATATGCCGGCTCACACCGTGCAAATTGCATTTCCAGAAAGCATTGATGAACTAAACCGTTATGATGTCATTGTCATTAGCGATATCGGCAGCAATACGTTCCTGTTGCAAAACGAGACGTTCTATCAGCTAAAAATAAAGCCAAATGCTCTGGAATCAATTAAAGAGTATGTCAGAAATGGTGGTGGTCTGCTCATGATTGGCGGCTATCTGTCATTTATGGGCATTGAGGCCAAGGCTAATTACAAGAACACCATTCTTGCCGAGGTTTTGCCAGTTATTATGCTTGACGGCGATGACCGGGTAGAAAAACCAGAGGGTATCTGCGCTGAGGCTATCTCCCCAGAACATCCTGTCGTTAACGGATTCTCAGACTACCCGGTATTTCTTGGATATAACCAGGTTGTCGCCAGAGAAGATGCCGATGTTGTTTTAACAATAAATAATGACCCGCTGTTAGTGTTCGGTGAATACCAACATGGTAAAACCGCCTGCTTCATGAGCGACTGTTCGCCACACTGGGGAACACAGCAATTTATGTCCTGGCCGTTTTATACCGACCTGTGGGTTAACACGCTTCAATTCATCGCCAGAAAATAAAAAACAATGGAGTAACGAAAGTTACTCCTTTTATAAAATACAAGGATTGATGTATGAACAAAAATAAGTACTCAACTCCCTTACTGATGCTTGCAACCATCTTAGCCGGTATGCTTTCCCCAATGCAGTCTGCCGTTAATGGGCAATTGGGACACTGGTTGCAAGATGGTAATGCTTGTGCAGTAATCTCGTTCGCCAGCGGTCTGGTCGTCATGTTTTTCATTATTATTGCGCGTAAAGAAACACGCCAGCAATTCGCATCGATCCCGACGCTGATTAAAAAGAGAAAAATCCCGCTGTGGAATTGGTTTGCCGGATTATGTGGAGCGATGGTTGTATTTTCGGAAGGGGCATCAGCCAGCGCGTTGGGCGTTGCCACGTTTCAAACTGCATTAATTTCCGCCCTGCTCCTTTCCGGCCTACTGTGCGACCGTTTTGGTGTCGGTGTGGATGAGAAGAAATATTTCACCCCATGGCGCGTTGCTGGCGCATTGTTCGCGGTTATTGCCACGATTTTTGTCGTGTCGCCACAGTGGCATTCAACCTCCTTTATCCTGCTCGCTATCCTTCCATTTTTGGCAGGATTACTCGCTGGCTGGCAGCCTGCTGGAAATGCCAAAGTTGCCGAGGCCACGGGCTCTATGCTGGTTTCCATTACCTGGAACTTCATTGTCGGCTTTTGTGTGCTGGGCGCTGCACTGGCGATACGTGTCGCATTAGGCCATGTCACCGTCCAGTTACCCAATACGTGGTGGATGTATCTCGGTGGCCCGCTGGGTCTGCTGTCCATCGGGCTGATGGCGATTCTGGTCAGAGGCTTAGGTCTGCTAATGCTGGGGGTAGCGTCTACCGCAGGCCAGTTGCTTGGGTCGGTATTGATTGATGAATTGATCCCATCCTTAGGCAATACGGTCTATCTGGTCACCATCATCGGCACGTTGTTCGCGTTAGTGGGCGCAATTGTTACCACCATTCCTGAATACAGAGCATCCAAAATGGCGCAAAAAATGGAGGTGTCAGGATGAAAGGTTTCCTGCAAACCGTGACAGGCCCAGTGGCGCACACTGATATGGGGCTAACGCTCCCGCATGAGCATCTGTTTAACGATCTGTCATCCGTTGTTGATGAACCACATTATGCTTTTTCACAGCAACTGGTAGGAAAAAAAGTCAGTGCTGACCTTCAGTGGGGACTGAAACACGACCCATACTGCTGCGCCGATAACATGGACAGAAAAGAGATTGATGATGTCATCTTTGAAATCAATAATTTTATGTCACTAGGAGGCAGAACGATTGTCGACGCGACGGGTTCTGAGTCTATCGGTCGGGACGCTTCATCGTTACGGGAAGTGGCAATAAAAACCGGTTTGAATATCGTTGCTTCATCAGGACCTTATCTGGAGAAGTTTGAAAGCACCAGGATCCATAAACCTGTCGATTCATTAGCCGCACTGATTGATAAGGAACTGAATCAGGGGATTGGCGAGACGGATATTCGCGCCGGTATGATCGGTGAAATTGGCGTGTCACCCGCATTTACCCAAGCGGAACGTAACAGTCTGCGGGCGGCGTCTCTGGCACAACGTAATAATCCCCATACGGCGATGAATATCCATATGCCAGGGTGGCTGCGGCTGGGTGATGAGGTACTGGATATTGTCCTTGAAGAGATGAACGTCTCTCCGGCAAAAGTTTCGCTGGCACACTCGGACCCGTCAGGAAAAGATGTTGCCTATCAACGTAAAATGCTCGACCGCGGCGTGTGGCTTGAATTTGACATGATTGGTCTGGACATTACCTTCCCTAAAGAAGGTATCGCCCCAGGCGTTCAGGAGACCGCAGATGCGGTAGCTCATCTGATTGAACTGGGTTACGCCGATCAGATAGTTTTAAGCCATGATGTTTTTCTCAAACAGATGTGGGCAAAAAATGGGGGGAACGGTTGGGGGTTTGTCCCGAATGTTTTCCTCGCCTATCTGGCTGCCCGTGGAGTAGACAACGATACTCTTCGCAAGCTCTGTATTGATAATCCAGCGCGGTTACTCACGGCATAGCCAACAAAACGCCCGGTGCCTGACACCGGGCTATTAATCAAAAATCAGTATCCCGCCGTTAAATCATCCACGGAACGCGGGTCAGAAGCACCATACAGTGCGCCATCCGGTCCAACCATGATGCTCTGCGTGCTGCCCATCGCCTCTTTCAGCGCCACTTTCTGTCCTTTTTGCTCCAGCAGCTTGATTGTATCCGGGCTGAAGCCCTTCTCGATGCGCAGTTCATCCGGCAACCACTGATGATGGAAACGTGGCGCGTTGGTCGCTTCGGCGACGTTCATCCCGAAATCAATGCTGTTGACCACCATTTGCAGCACAGTAGTGATGATTCGGCTTCCACCTGGGCTGCCGGTCACCAGCCAGGTTTTCCCGTCTTTTACCACGATAGTCGGCGACATCGATGACAGCGGACGCTTTTTCGGCCCAACCGCGTTGGCATCACCGCCCACCAGTCCATAAACGTTCGGCACGCCCGGCTTGGCGGAGAAATCGTCCATTTCATTATTGAGCAGAATGCCGGTGTTACCCGCCACGATGCCTGTCCCGAAGGTGGTATTCAGGGTATACGTCACCGCCACGGCATTGCCGTCTTTATCCACCACTGAGAAATGAGTGGTCTGGTTGCTTTCATATGGGGCGAGCTTGCCAGGTTTGATCTGGCTGGAAGGCTTAGCCTTGTTGATATCAATCTGATCGGCAAGCGTTTTAGCATAGGCTTTGTTGGTCAGCGCTTGCCACGGCACTTTCACAAAATCCGGGTCGCCCAGATACTCTGAACGGTCGGCGTAAGCATATTTCTCCGCTTCAGCCATGACCTGCATGGCGTCTGCGCTGCCAAACCCGTACTTCTTCATATCGAAGTTTTCGAGGATATTGAGGATCTGCACGATGTGAATACCGCCAGAGGACGGCGGCGGCATGGAGAAGACCTGATACCCGCGATAGTCACCGCTGATTGGCGTACGCTCCACGGCTTTATAGCTGGCTAAATCCTCTTTAGTCATCAGCCCGCCGTTCTTGTGCATTTCTCCGGCTATCTGATCGGCAATCGCCCCTTTATAAAACGCATCCGGGCCATTCTCGGCAATCATCTCCAGGCTTTTCGCCAGATTCTTTTGCACCAGCTTGTCGCCCTTTTTCAGCGGCTCGCCGTCCTTCCAGAAAATGGCTTTGCTGTTCTCGTGATTAGGGAGCACTTCGCTGCCATAGGTTTTCAGATCGTCGGCCAGCGCGTCATTAACCACAAAGCCCTCTTCCGCCAGCTTCATCGCCGGGCGCACCACTTTGTTCAGCGGCATCGTGCCGTATTTCTCCAGCGCCAGCGAGAAACCCGCCACGGTACCCGGCGTACCGGATGCCAGATGCGACGTCAGCGACTTTTTCGCATCGGCGTTGCCCTGCTCATCGAGGAACATGTCACGGGTCGCGCCAGCAGGCGCCATTTCACGAAAATCGATCGCTGTGGTGTTACCGTCTTTGGTACGCAGCAGCATAAAACCACCGCCGCCCAGATTGCCCGCCTGGGGATGCGTCACCGCCAGCGCATAGCCAACGGCCACGGCGGCATCGACGGCATTCCCACCCTGTTTAAGAATGTCCACACCAACCTGGGTAGCTAAAGCATCCACAGAGGCCACCATCCCTTGCTTAGCACGTACGGGATGGAACACATCTTCCTCGACTCCGTAAGATACCGGTGGTGGTGCAGCCGGCGCGGCAGCAACGCTATAACAACTTCCTGAGAGCAGAGCAGCAATGGCTACCCGGCGTAAAAACGTCGGTTTTATCATCGTTATTCTCCAGATGTATGGGGGTCGGCCCCCACTAAGCCTGGTGCATAACTCTGAAATAATCATCGTAACGGCGAGAAAGGAGTAAACTTAAGAGATCCCCGAGAGGAGAAAAGCGATGAAACGACTCTTACTTTTAGCCATGCTGTTGCCGTTTGCAGGCTTTGCACAGCCCATCAACACCATGAATAACCCGAACCAACCCGGTTATCAGATCCCGAGTCAGCAGCGTATGCAAACCCAAATGCAAACGCAGCAAATTCAGCAGAAAGGGATGCTCAACCAGCAGTTGCAAACGCAGACGCGTATGCAGCAACAGCATCTGGAAAACCAAATTAACACCAACTCCCAGCGGGTCCTTCAGTCTCAGCCAGGCGAGCTAAATTCCGATCAGCAGCAAATGCTGCCCAACAGCAACGGTGGGATGTTGAGTGGAACCCGTAACCCGGACAGCTCTCTGAATAAGCAACATATGCTGTCAGAGAAAAAGAACGGCGACATGCTGAAGCCCTCCAGCACGCCGCAGCCTAACGTTCCGTTAAAAACGATTGGGCCTTAAAAAGGTTGGAAATCCGGACCAATCGTATCAATGGCATCGGTACAGATGCAGTCCACGCCCCAGCGCAGCAGTTCCGCCGCGCGCTGGGGTCGGTTGACGGTATATACCAGAATACGTAGCCCCGCATCGCGCAGCGCATCCACACGCGCTTCATCCAGCAGTTTGTGATTAAGATGAATAGAGACGCAGCCAAGCCGCGTGGTCAGCTCGTGCCAGTCCTCGCGCCATTCATCAAGCAGCAAGCCTCTCGGCAGTTCAGGTACCGCCTGCTGCGCCGCTTCAAGCGCATCAATTTCAAAGGATGACAACAGCGGAGGCGTCATTCCCGCCCACAGTTCCCGCGCGGCCAGCGCCACAACTTTGCCGGTTAATGTTCCAGTGCCAGTTGTGGGTTTAATTTCAATATTTGCCATCATACCGTGCTGACGGCAGCGCTCGGCCACTTGCGAGAGCAGTGGCAGCGGTTCACCTTTAAACTCACCGCTAAACCAGCCGCCGGCGTCCACGCGCAATAAATCCTGCCAGTTCAGCTCGCCTGCCACACCCCAGCCATTGCTGGTTCGCTCCAGGTTGTCGTCATGCAGTAAGAAGATCTCACCGTCTTTCGACAATTTAGCGTCAAACTCGATCATGGTATGCCCGTATCGCGCCCCCACGTCGATCGCCGCCAGGGTGTTTTCCGGGGCCAGCTTACCGCCGCCACGATGGGCGACAATATGGGGGTAAGGCCAGTTACTCATACGCGTTGTCCTGTTTCGCCATCAAAAAGATGCAGATGATTTTCTGGCAGATGCAGCCACAGCGTGCTGCCAGCCGTCGGGCGATGCTGATGCGCCAGTCGCACCACCAGCTTTTGCTCACCCCAGCGTCCGTGTGCCAGGTTATCTGCACCCAGCATTTCCAGCGTGTCGACGACTAACGGCACGCCGCCTTCGGCCTGCGAGCTTAGCGCAATATGCTCCGGGCGGATACCCAACGTCATGTTACGCCCAATAGCCTCTTTCGCGCTTCTGCCGATGGGTAACGTCATGCCGCCGTCCAGTTCAAAATGGGTACCCGCGGCGCTGATGCGCCCGTCTAGCAGGTTCATCGCCGGGCTGCCGATAAAACTCGCCACAAAGCGGCTGGCTGGCTTTTCATACACCTCAACCGGCGTACCTACCTGCTCGGCAATGCCTTTATTCATCACCATCACCCGTTGGGCGAGGGTCATCGCTTCAACCTGGTCGTGCGTCACGTATAGCGAAGTGGTTTTCAGGCGGCGATGCAGATGTTGTAACTCCAGACGCATCTGTACGCGCAGCTTGGCATCAAGGTTAGAAAGCGGCTCATCGAACAGGAATACCGCCGGGTCGCGCACAATCGCTCGTCCCATCGCTACGCGCTGGCGCTGACCGCCAGAAAGTTCGCGCGGACGGCGCTTGAGCAGCTCACCCAGCTCGAGAATACGCGCCGCCTCATTTACCCGCTCAGCAATGTGCTCCTTGCCCATCCCGCGGATTTTCAGCCCCCAGGCCATGTTTTCTTCCACGCTCATATGCGGGTAGAGCGCGTAGTTTTGAAAGACCATCGCTATGCCGCGATCCTTCGGCTCCATCTCGGTAACGCGTTTATTATCAATCCAGATATCGCCACCGCTCACCCGCTCCAGCCCGGCCACCATCCGCAGCAGCGTAGACTTTCCGCAGCCGGATGGCCCAACCATCACGATAAATTCCCCGTCCGCGACGTCCAGCGTCAGCGGATTAATTACCTGGGTTTTGCCGTCCCAGCTTTTGGTTACTGCTTGTAGTTTGAGTCCTGCCATTTTATTTCTCACTGTCCACTAAACCACGCACAAACGCGCGCTGCATGGCTAACACGATGATTACCGGAGGTATGAGCGTCAGCAGCATGGCGGCCATTACCTGGTTCCACTGCGTGGTGCCTTCACCGGTGGCGATCATGCCTTTGATACCCGCCACCGCAGTGCCCAAATTGACATCGGTAATAATTAACAACGGCCACAAATACTGGTTCCAGCCGTAGATAAAGGTAATAACGAATAGCGCCGCCAGATTGGTTTTTGACAGCGGTAGTACGATATCGCGGAAAAAACGCATCGGTGATGCGCCGTCAATACGCGCCGCCTCAACCAGTTCATCCGGCAGGGTCATAAAGAACTGGCGGAACAAGAAGGTCGCAGTAGCCGATGCCATCAACGGCAGCGTCAGACCCGCATAGCTGTCGAGCATTTTCAGGTTGGCGATAACCTCCACCGTCGGGAAGATTCGCACTTCAACCGGCAGCATCAGGGTGATAAAAATCATCCAGAAGAACAGGTTACGCAGCGGAAAGCGGAACCAGACGATGGCGAATGCGGAAAGCATGGAGACGGTGATTTTCCCTACCGTAATACTGAACGCCATGATGAAGCTGTTAAGCATCATCAACCAGAACGGCGCGCTGTTGACGCCCACGCCGTTGACCCAGATATATTTCATGTTCTCCAGCAACTGCGTGCCGGGAACCAGCGTCATCGGCGTCTCAAACACCGCTTTGTTGTCCAGCGTCGCCGCGACAAACGCGACGTACAGCGGAAACAGGATCACCATGATCCCCATAATCAACATGGCATGGCTGAATATTGTCAGCCCACGACGGTTCTCAATCATTGGTAACGCACCTTACTTTCCACATAGCGGAACTGCACCACCGTCAAAATAATGACCAGCAACATCAGCACCACCGATTGCGCAGCCGAGGCGGAGAGATCCAGCCCAACAAAGCCTTCGCGATAGATCTTATAAATCAACGTCGTGGTCGCCTGTACCGGTCCACCCGCCGTGGCGGCATCGATCACCGGGAAGGTATCAAAGAAGGCATAAACCAGATTCACCACCAGCAGAAAGAAGCTAACCGGGGCTATCAGCGGCAGCGCCAGCTTAAAGAAGCGACGAACCGGCCCCGCGCCATCAATCGCAGCGGCTTCGATCAGCGACCGCGGGATAGACTGCAGTGCGGCAAAGAAGAACAGGAAGTTGTAACTAATCTGCTTCCAGACCGACGCGAACACCACCAGAAACATTGCCTGACCGCTGTTTTGCGCATGGTTCCAGTCATAGCCAAACTCACCGAGAAAATGGGTAATCAGCCCGCGACCTGGGTTAAACAGGAAGATCCACAATACGGCGGCGACGGCAGGCGCGACGGCATAGGGCAAGAGCATCAGCGTCTGGTAAAAACGACTGCCACGTACCACGTAATTCACCAGCGCCGCAAAAAATAACGACACCAGCAGACCACTTACCGTGACTAACGTACTGAACTTAATGGTGGTCCAGAATGAGTCGAGGTAGTACGGGTCATGAAACAGCGCGACAAAGTTTTCCAGTCCGACAAACTGGCTGGAAAGACCAAACGGATCAACGGATTGTAGCGAGTACCACAGCGCTTCACCGGCGGGCCAGATAAAGAAAATAACGGTGATAACCAGCTGCGGAGCCACCAACAAATAGGGAAGCCAACGCGAGCGGAATACCGGACGGGATGAAGACATGTAGGTTCTTTTCCTGGAAGGTGCCGGATGGCGGTGCAAGCACCTTATCCGGCCTACAAACTACGAACTTGTAGGCCTGATAAGCGCAGCGCCATCCGGCACTTATACACTTAAGACTTGGTCGATTGCTCAAAGCGGCGCAGTAACTGATTGCCACGCTCAACGGCGGCATCCAGTGCCTGCTGCGGGGTTTTCTTCCCGGTCCAGACGCTTTCCAGCTCTTCATCCACAATAGTGCGGATCTGCGGCATATTGCCCAGACGCAGTCCTTTGGTGAATGGCAACGGCGGCTTGTTCAGCATCTGGCGGGTGGCGATATCAGCCCCAGGGTTCTTCTCATAGAAGCCCTGTTCACGGGTCAGGTCGTAGGCAGCGGTAGTGATCGGCAGATAGCCGGTCTTCTGGTGCCATTCGGCAGCGATTTCAGGCTTCGCCAGGAAGTTGAGGAACTGCGCCACGCCTTCGTAGGTTGCTTTATCTTTACCCTGCATCACCCACAGGCTGGCCCCACCGATAATCGCATTCTGCGGCGCGCCCTTCACATCGGCATCGTACGGCATCATCCCGACGCCATAATTGAATTTAGCGTAGTGGCGGATGTCGGCCAGCGAACCGGAAGAGGCGGTGGTAATGGCACAATCCCCGTTGTAGAACTTCTCAGTGGATTCGTCCTTACGCCCGAAGTAGCTGAAATCACCTTTTTTGTTCAGCTCTTCCAGCAGAGCGATGTGTTTCACCTGTTCCGGTTTATTGAACTCCAGCACCGCGTCAGTACCGTCAAAGCCATTGTTTTTGGTTGCTACCGGCAGACCGTTCCAGGCGCTGAAGTTTTCAATCTGAATCCATCCCTGCCAGCCGCTGGCGTAACCGCACTTCATACCTGCGGCTTTCAGCTTCGCGGTATATTCCGCCAGATCCTGCCAGGTTTTCGGCGGCTGCTCCGGGTCTAAACCGGCTTTTTTGAAGGCATCTTTGTTGTAGTACAGCACCGGAGTGGAGCTGTTAAACGGCTGGGAGAGCAAGTGTCCGCTTTTAGAGTCGGTGTAGTAACCGGAAACGGTCGGTACGAACTGAGACTCATCGAAGTTAATGCCAGCCTCTTTGAATACTTCATAGACCGGTTTAATGGCTTTTGAGGCCATCATGGTTGCCGTGCCCACTTCATAAACCTGCAGCAGCGCAGGCGCGTTTCCGGTACGGAAAGCAGCAATTCCTGCACTCAGGCTCTGCTCATAGTTGCCTTTGTACTGCGGAACAATTTTGTAGTCGGGATTGGCTGCATTAAAACGTTGCGCCAGTGAATCAACTTCTTTACCCAGTTCGCCTTCCATTGAGTGCCAGAACGGGATAGTGGTGACCGCCAGTGCCTGACCTGCAAATGCCAGGCTAAGTGCCAGTCCTAAAGCTGTATGTCGTAACGATATCATCGGTTATCTCTCTTGTTGTGCCGGATGCGCGATATCACGCGTTTTATGCTCGCGGGGGTAACATGACATGCTCGAATGACAGAAAAATAACTTTTTTATTACAAAAAAAAGATAGTAAGGCGACAAACAGATGGCAAGGCGGTGAAAGCGTAGTGACAGGAAAATGCGGGGTGGTGCACAACAAAGCCGGATATCGCTATACCTTCTCCGGCCTGGATGGCGTTATCTGCAGCTCCAGCAAGGAAGATTAATCCCGACGCCAGCGTCGTTCATATTCATTCTGTAAACGCTGCTGCTCTCGCCGCTCACGTTCACGTTGGATATCCGATTTATCATCATCCCAGCCTGGGCATACCGAGCTGGTAAACACTTCGCAGGGCGAGTCGGATTGCGCTAACGGGTTGGCCGGTTTCTCTTCCCAGATAGAGGGATCGCGCGGGTCAAACGCTGGCGGTGTTGAGGCCTGGGTGGTTAGTGAAAGCGTCAAAAACAAACTGCCAATCATCATGCAGGTACCTGAACGAATCATCCTTTCTCCATGTTCATTTTTATTATTGATAACTATTCTCAATAATAACATAGAGCAATAAAAAGGGGCCACAGCAGGCCCCTTGTCTATTCAGAGAATGATTAACCGCCCAGATACGCGCTTCGCACCGCTTCGTTAGCCAGTAGCGCATCACCGGTGTCTTCCAGCACCACATGACCGTTTTCCAGCACGTAGCCGCGATCGGCGAGCTTCAGCGCCTGGTTAGCGTTCTGTTCGACGAGGAAGATGGTCATCCCCTGTTCGCGCAGCTGTTCGATGGTGTTAAAAATCTGCTGGATGATAATCGGCGCCAGACCCAGCGACGGTTCATCAAGCAGCAGCAGCCTCGGCTGGCTCATCAGCGCACGGCCTATCGCCAGCATCTGCTGTTCACCGCCGGACATCGTTCCCGCACGTTGAATACGACGTTCATGCAGACGGGGAAACAGGTCATACACCCATTTGATGCGTTCCTGAAACTGGTCCTTTTCGGCAAAGAAGCCGCCCATCGCCAGGTTCTCTTCCACCGTCATACGGGAAAACACGCGACGCCCTTCCGGCACAATCGCTACCGCTTCGCGCATGATTTTCGCCGTCTGCCAGTCGGTAATGTCTTTACCATCAAAGACGATTCGCCCACTGGTCGCTCGCGGGTCGCCACACAATGTGCCGAGCAGCGTGGTTTTTCCCGCGCCGTTGGCACCAATCAGAGTAACGATTTCACCCTGATTGATATACAAGCTGACGTCGTGCAGCGCCTGTATCTTGCCGTAGTGGGCGTTGACTTTGTCGAACGATAACATCGCTTTATCCATATTAAGCCTCGCCCCCATTATGCTTCACCTAAATAGGCGCGGATAACATCCGGGTTATTACGAATCTGTTCCGGCGTCCCATTCGCCAGCGGCGTGCCCTGGTTCACCACGTAAATACGGTCGGAAATCCCCATCACCAGCTTCATATCGTGCTCAATCAACAAAATGGTGGTGTTGTGATGGTTACGCAGTTCAGCAATCAGCTCGTCCAGCTCTTTGGTCTCTTTCGGGTTGAGTCCCGCAGCGGGTTCGTCGAGCATCAGGATTTCCGGCTGGGTCACCATGCAGCGGGCAATCTCCAGACGGCGCTGGTCGCCGTAGGCCAGGTTACTCGCCTGACGGTTGGCGTGCTCCAGCAAGCCAATACGTTCCAGCCAGGTGGCGGCGCGATCCAACGCTTCACTCTGCGCGCGACGGAACGACGGAGTTTTCAACAGACCGGAGAAGACGCCGGTTTTCAGTTGCTGATGTTGCGCCACCAGCAGGTTTTCAATCACCGTCATCTCACGAAACAGACGCACGTGCTGGAAAGTACGCACCACGCCCATACGCGCGATTTGCTGACCCGGCAGCCCTTCCAGGTGCTGGTCGCGCAGCTTAATCGTCCCGCCGGTCGGCTTATAAAAACCAGTCAGGCAGTTGAAAACCGTGGTTTTTCCCGCGCCGTTTGGCCCGATTAACGAGACAATCTCCTGCGGCCGCAGTTCCAGTTCAACGTTGTTTACCGCCAGCAGACCGCCGAAGCGCATCATCAGGCCGTTAACGGATAATAATGGCTGACTCATGCCTGCTCTCCTTTTGCTTCCCCGTTTTTCAGCTTCAACTGTGGACGGGTCATCGGCAACAAGCCCTGCGGACGCCAGATCATCATCAGTACCATTAAACCACCCAGCATTAACATGCTGTATTCGTTGAAATCACGCATCAGCTCGCGTGACACTACCAGCAGGATGGCCGCGAGAATCACCGCGAACTGTGACCCCATTCCGCCCAATACCACAATTGCCAGCACAAAGGCCGACTCGGCAAAGGTGAAGGATTCCGGGCTGACGAAGCCCTGGCGCGCGGCAAACAGCGTACCGGCAAAACCGGCAAACGCGGCGCTGATGGTAAAGGCTGTCAGCTTGATGCGCGTAGGGTTTAAGCCCAGAGAACGACAGGCGATTTCATCTTCACGCAGCGCTTCCCACGCGCGACCCAGCGGCATACGCAGCAAACGGTTGATAACAAACAGCGAGAAGACCACCAGCAGCAGCGCCACCAGATAGAGGAAAATGACGCGGTCAGACGGATCGTACTTGACGTTAAAGAAGTTGCTGAAGGTATCCCAGCCGCCTTCACGGGCAGTACGGCTGAACTCCAGACCGAAAAAGGTCGGTTTCGGGATCTGGCTAATACCGTTTGGACCGCCGGTTACTTCGGTGTTGTTGAGCAGCAGAATACGGACGATTTCGCCGAAGCCTAAGGTCACAATCGCCAGATAATCACCACGCAGGCGCAATACCGGGAAGCCGAGCAGGAAGCCCGCAGCAGCGGAAACCAGTCCCGCCAGCGGCAGACAAGTCCAGAAGCCGAGTCCGTAATAGTGGTTCAGCAGCGCGAAGGTGTAAGCGCCGATGGCATAGAAGCCGCCGTAGCCCAGCACCAGCAGGCCCGAAAGTCCTACCACCACGTTTAAGCCGAGGCCGAGGATGATATAAATCATCGTCAGCGTGGCGATATCCACCGTTCCGCGCGAAACCATAAACGGCCACGCCACGGCAATCACCAGCAGCGCCACCAGGAACAGCTTCTGTTTAACGGTGGAGCCATCAATCGCCGGCAGAATAAACTTCGGCCCGGAGACGCTCTTCAGGCCTTTCTGGAAGGCTGGACGCAACAGCTGAAAGAGAAAGACCACGCCAGTGCCGATAAACACCCACTGCCAGCGGATATCCGCAGCGGTATCGACTACCAGCTTGGTACCGTCCAGCTCTAACTGAACGCCCATAAAGACGCCCGCCAGGACGAAGAACATAGCGGCAGAGAGCAGCGCCATTGCAAAATGCATCGGTTTCATACTTTCTCTACCTCCGGGCGACCCAGAATACCGGTTGGCATCACCAGCAGCACCAGAATCAGCAGCGCGAATGAAACGACGTCTTTGTATTCAGTACTCAGATAAGCAGAGGAGAGCGCTTCCGCAACGCCCAGAATCAGGCCGCCGATCATCGCCCCTGGAATGCTGCCGATGCCGCCCAGTACCGCCGCGGTAAAGGCCTTCATCCCGGCCATAAAGCCGATGTATGGGTTAATTACGCCATAGAACTGACCGAGCAGCACGCCCGCTACCGCCGCCATTGCCGCACCAATCACAAAGGTCAACGCAATCACGCGATCGGTGTTAATGCCGAGCAGGCTGGCCATCTTCAGGTCTTCGGCACAGGCACGGCAGGCGCGGCCCATACGGGAGTAACGGATAAACAGCGTCAGCGCCAGCATCGCCAGGAAGGTTACGATCCAGATAACCAACTGCATGGTGGTGATGGAAGCAGAGAAGTTATCGCTACTGCCGACAGTCCACTGGCCATTAAACAGGCTGGGCAGCGCCACGTCGCGCGAACCTTCCGTCAGGCTGACGTAGTTTTGCAGGAAGATGGACATCCCGATAGCGGAAATCAGCGCGATCAGGCGCTTGGAGCTGCGCACGGGCCGATACGCCACGCGTTCAATGCTCCAGCCGTAGGCGCTGGCAATCACAATTGCGCCGACGAAGCCCGCCGCGACCAGTAGCCAGCTGGAATCGATGCCCATCATCATTAGCGCTGCGATGATCATAAAGGAGACATAGCTGCCGATCATATACACCTCGCCGTGGGCGAAGTTGATCATGCCGATAATGCCGTACACCATCGTGTAACCGATGGCGATCAGCGCGTAGGTGCTTCCCAGCGTGACGCCGTTAAACATCTGCTGCAAGAAATAGAGGAACTGCTCGGACATAAGGTAACCTTTTTAAACCCGCCCGTTTTGCACGGGCGGTGGGATAACTCGTCTTCAGGTATTACTTCGCGACGGTCGAAGAACCGTCTGCATGCCACTGGAAGACACCAAACTCAAATCCCTTCAAATCGCCTTTTTCGTCCCATTTCAGCGGCCCAATCACGGTATCAGCCCCGTGTGCTTTCAGATCTTTCACCAGGTCCAACGGCTCTTTGCTACCGCTGCGATCCATTGCTGTCGCCAATGACTGGACGGCTGCATAAGTGATCCACACGTATGGTCCGGTTGGATCTTTCTTGTCAGCTTTGAGCGCATCGACGATAGCCTTATTCGCCGGATCCTGGTCATAGCGTTTTGGCATGGTTACCAGCATGCCTTCAGCAGCATCACCGGCGATGTTAGACAGCGACGCATTGCCGACGCCCTCAGGTCCCATAAACTGGGTTTTCAGCCCGACGGAACGCGCCTGGCGCAGCATTTGCCCCATTTCCGGGTAGTAGCCGCCGTAATAAACAAAGTCGATATTTTCTTTTTTCAGGCGAGCGATCAGCGCAGAAAAATCTTTTTCCCCGGCGGTGATACCGTCAAAGAAAACGATGTTGGCTTTGCCCGCTTTCAGGCTGTCCTGCACCGAACGCGCCAGGCCTTCACCGTATTGCTGTTTATCGTGAATGATGGCGATACGCTGTGGCTTCACCTTCTCCAGAATGTATTTCGCGGCGGTCGGCCCCTGAGAGGAGTCCAGGCCCGCTGTACGCATAATGTGAGCGTAACCGCGCTGGGTCAGTTCCGGGTTTGTGGCACCCGGAGAAATCATCAGAATGCCTTCATCTTCATAGATATCTGATGCGGGCTGCGTGGAAGATGAGCACAGATGACCAATAACGTACTGAATGCCGTCATTGACGATTTTGTTCGCTACCGCAACGGCCTGTTTCGGATCGCAGGCGTCGTCATATTCCACAGCAACCAGTTTGTCGCCTTTGACCCCGCCTTTGGCATTGATATCTTTAATGGCCTGACGTGCGCCATTAAATTCCATATCGCCCCACTGCGCGACCGGACCTGACATCGCGCCGACAACAGCGACCTTGATATCTTCCGCCATGACCGCGTGTGACATTGCCAGTGCTATCACCCCTGCGATGATTGTTTTCGCATTCCGTTTCATTACCTGAATCCCCATTCGTGACGTAATTAATATTTTGTATTTATGTGGTTAAAAAGCAGTCTGTGCTTTTTTTGAACTGCACTATTTTTACCAGTCTCATTAATGGTTTAGCGCAGTTTTTTAAGCAAAATCAGGCTAAAATCTCTATTTTTCAGTCGATTAAGAAAAGATAATATTCTGCTTTTCACTATAGATAAACAAAAAAAAGCACGTTTGTCAGCATAAAATAACGGTACAAAGAGCCGAATAAAATGCTGCATCCCAGGGTATTATTCTGCCTATTTTTCAATCTCTACGGTTTCAAACTGTCATTACCGTTGTTACAAAATTATTAATCTGGTTATTCACATAAAAAAGAGAAAGCATCCGGGTGAATTATTTCGGTACACTCATTCCATCTTTTGTGATTTGGACATGCTGTTAATGAAGCTGACCATCGTTCGTTTAGATAACTTTAGCGACCAGGACCAGATTGATCTGGGCAAAATCTGGCCGGAATATTCCGCCTCATCGTTAAGCGTAGATGAAACGCACCGGATCTACGCCGCACGCTTTAACGAGCGTCTGTTAGGCGCAGTTCGCGTAACCCTGAGCGGCACGCAAGGTGCATTAGATTCATTGCGCGTACGCGATATCACCCGCCGTCGCGGCGTCGGGCAGTATTTGATCGAAGAAGTCATCCGGGAAAACCCTGATGTGAGTTCATGGTGGATGGCCGACGTCGGCGTTGAAGACCGCAGCGTGATGGCCGCGTTTATGCAAGCGTTAGGGTTTACAGCCCAGGAGAATGGCTGGGAAAAAAGATAAAAAAGCCGGATGGCGCTGACGCTTATCCGGCCTACATGCTGGGAGAAAAAAAAAAAAACCACCTCGCAATTTTCCAAGAATTTCACGTTGCAGGAAGGCGGCAAGTTATGAAGTCCCCGGGAGCTTACATAAGTAAGTGACCGGGGTTGAATAACGTAACCAACGCATCTGCAGCGCGAAAGGCGCCAGGAAAATTATTTGGCGTCGGTCGCCGTCCCGTTTGCATGCCAGTCAAACACGCCGAACTCGAAGCCTTTCAGATCGCCCTTCGCATCCCATGACAGCGGCCCCATTACGGTTTCCACTGAGTTTGCTTTCAGGTATTTGGCAATTTCAGCCGGATCGTCAGACTGGTTCAGGCCGGCCTGTAAGGATTGCAGCGCGGCGTAGGTGGTCCAGACGAATGCGCCGCTCGGATCCTGTTTCTTGGCTTTAATAGCATCTACGATGGGTTTGTTCGCCGGAACCTGATCGTAGTTCTTCGGTTTCGTCACCAGTAAACCTTCCGCAGACTCGCCCGCGATGTTAGACAGCGATACGTTCGCTACCCCTTCCGGTCCCATAAACTGGGTTTTCAGGCCAGCAGCGCGCGCCTGACGCAGAATCTGCCCCATTTCCGGGTGGTAACCACCGTAGTAAACGAAATCAATATTTTCTTTCTTCAGACGCGCCACCAGCGTAGAGAAATCTTTTTCGCCGGCGGTGATACCGTCGAAGAACACCACATCAGCGTTGGCTTTCTTGAGGTTGTCCTGCACGGAGCGCGCCAGGCCTTCGCCGTACTGCTGTTTGTCGTGAACGATGGCAATGCGCTTCGGCTTCACTTTATCGACGATATATTTCGCCGCAGTTGGGCCCTGATCGGAATCCAGACCGGTGGTACGCAACACCAGGTTATAGCCGCGCGCGGTAAGTTCTGGCGCCGTTGCCGCTGGGGTGATCATCAGAATACCTTCGTCTTCATAGATGTCTGATGCAGGCTGAGTGGAAGAAGAGCACAGGTGACCAATAACGTATTTAATCCCGTCGTTGACCACTTTGTTAGCAACCGCTACCGCTTGTTTCGGGTCACAGGCATCGTCATATTTCACCATGACCAGTTTGTCACCCTTCACGCCGCCCTTGGCGTTGATATCTGCGATCGCCTGCTCTGCGCCAGTAAATTCCTGATCGCCATACTGCGCTACCGGACCGGACATCGCGCCGACGACGGCAACTTTAATATCCTTAGCAAACGCCATATTGCTCAAAGACAGGGCGATACATCCTGCCAATAACGCTTTACCCTTCATATTCATCCTGACAATCCCCATTATTGTGGTTATTACGTGTGTTGTGATGTTGTTGTTCAGCACTTTATTTCGATTATTGGATAGCCACCCGTGCTTTAGCAGCATACTCTGCTAAAACATACCCGATTTTTATTATTTTGGAATAGCTAAATTTACATCCAGATAACAAATTCGTGTCTGTGGAGGGGAGGAAAGGTCATAGGCCCGATAAGCAAAGCGCCATCGGGCAAAGGTGTTGCCGGATGGCAGCGTAAACGCCTTATCCGGCCTACAAAAAACAAAACCCCCGAATTCACATTCGAGGGTTCATTGGCAATGCGCGAAGATTACGCTTCGATCGCCGCACGCAGTTTTTTCATGGCGTTCTTTTCAAGCTGACGAACACGTTCAGCGGAAACGCCGTAGCGATCGGCCAGTTCCTGCAACGTCGACTTGTTGTCTTCGTCCAGCCAACGGGCACGAATGATGTCCTGGCTGCGCTCGTCCAGGCCTTCCATTGCGTGGGTCAGTTTATTCGCGGCCTGATCTTCCCAGTTATCTTCTTCAATGCCGTCGGCAAAGTTAGAAGATTTATCCTGCAGATACAGCACCGGGGCCATCGGCTGGCTGTCAGACTCATCGTCTGAAGACATGTCAAACGTCATGTCCTGTGCCGCCATACGGGATTCCATTTCGCGCACGTCTTTGCTGGAAACACCCAGCTCGCGAGCAACCATTTCAACTTCGTCCTGGTTAAACCAGCCCAAACGCTGTTTGGTTTTACGCAGGTTAAAGAACAGCTTACGCTGCGCTTTGGTGGTCGCGACTTTAACGATACGCCAGTTACGCAGAACGTATTCGTGGATCTCAGCTTTGATCCAATGCACGGCGAAGGAAACCAGGCGCACACCCACTTCCGGGTTGAAACGGCGCACGGCTTTCATCAGGCCGATATTACCTTCCTGAATCAGATCCGCCTGCGGCAGGCCATAGCCCGCATAATTACGAGCAACATGAACAACAAAGCGCAGGTGAGACAGGATCAGCGTTTTAGCTGCTTCCAGATCGCCCTGGTAATGCAGCTTTTCAGCCAGTGCCCGCTCCTCGTCAGCCGACAACATCGGCCACGCGTTCGCAGCCCGGATGTAAGATTCCAGGTTACCAACAGGGGCTAAAGCTAAATTTTGCATTTCTTTGGTCATTCAAATCCTCTCAATCTTTTCATCTGGCGCATTGGCTAAAAACTAATTAACAAAAACCAGTAGCAACAACCATGCCAGAGCTTATGAGCAACGAGAATATCATTCAATCTTTTATCAGACAGTGATTTTATCCACAAGTTCCATGTCGTAATGTGTATAGATTACGCACAAAATGTGACATCACAATGAATACGCCGGGAAGAGATCACAGGGACTCTTTCCCTGCAGAGCGAACTACTCAGTGCAGGGAAAGATTATACCAGAGATTTTTTAATCGGGGGTAAAGTGGCGTAAATGTTGAACCGTGGCAAGCCAGGCTGCCACCCAGCCAATCATCGAGCACACCAGCAGCAATAACAGGCACTCGTCGAATGATAAGCCATTGATATCAAACCTG
Organism: Citrobacter sp. C13; assembly: GCF_014596815.2. Lineage (NCBI taxonomy): Bacteria > Pseudomonadati > Pseudomonadota > Gammaproteobacteria > Enterobacterales > Enterobacteriaceae > Citrobacter > Citrobacter sp. C13. Next base: position 272,000 of record NZ_CP115024.1, on the reverse strand, counting down.
GTTCCAAATACCTGTGCCACTTCAGTCACCGCTGACGACAGACGCATCACCAAAATTTCTGACAAAATCAGTGAAAGAAATGCACCGGAAAAACCGAGCAGTGCCCCGCCATAGAGGAACGGACGCAGGATAAATCCATCCGTCGCGCCAATCAGTTTCTGCACGTTAATGGTATCGCGACGCGCAAAAATACTCAGGCGCACGCTGTTACCGATGACGAGGAATACCGCCGCCACCATCAGCACGCCAATCATCGCGGAAACGCGTCCGACAAGGCCCGTCAGCGCCGCCAGGCGAGCGAACCAGCTGTCATCCATCCGCACTTCATCAATACCGTTGATTTGCGCGATGCGGTCACGCAGCGTGTTCAGCGACTCCGTACCCTGGAAGTCCAGTTTCGGGATCACCACCGCCACGGCCGGCAGCGGGTTCTCTTCCAGCATATCCAGCGCGCCGCCAAAACCGGACCAGTTACGGAATTCACCCAGCGCGTCGTCGCGGGAAAGATAATTCACTTTCTCCACGCCCTGTTCGGCCTGCAACTGACCAACCACCCGCGCCGCCGCATCATCATCCAGCGTTTTTTGCAGATAAACGGTGATCTGCGGAGACGGATAATACTGGCTTGCCGCATGGTTTACGTTCTTATAAACCATGTAGCACACGCTAGGCAGCGTCAGGGAGATGGCAATGACCATCACCGTCAGAAACGTCGCCAGCGGCTTGCTTTTCAGGTCCTGTAACGCGCCCTGAAACGCATAACGTACCTGCTCGTTAAAGACATTGGTTTTACGCGAATTCGGCTTTGGCGCGGCTTTCGCACGCTTTGGCGCGTTGCGACCGCCGTCACCCGACGCACCGCCCGATTTACGAAAGCGATCCAGTCGGCCACCGAACTGTTTGATTTGGTTAATAGCGTCACGTCTATTCATGCGCCAGGCCTCCATGCAGATGTCCATCGCTCAAAACCATCTGGCGATAGGAGCGACGGGAGATCAGGCCAATATCGTGAGTGGCCATTAATACCGTGACCCCGACGCGGTTAAACTCTTCGAACAGGCGAAGGATCCCTTCTGACAGCGCGTCATCCAGGTTCCCCGTTGGTTCATCCGCCAGCAGCACCGCAGGTTTGTTCACCACCGCGCGGGCGATGCCGACGCGTTGTTGTTCACCGCCGGAGAGCTGAATCGGGAAGTTTTTCGCTTTGTCCAACAGCCCGACCTTATCCAGCGCCGCTGACACGCGACGACGAATATCGTCCCCGCTGGCGCCCGCGATGATCAGCGGGATTGCCACATTGTCAAACACGGTTCTGTCCATCAACAGGTGGTGATCCTGAAAAATCATGCCAATCTGACGACGCAGAAACGGCACTTCACGGTTTTTCAAACGGCTGATGTCATGCCCGCTAAAGTAGATTTTCCCGGCGCTGGGCCGTTCAATTCCACAAATCAGCTTCAGCAGGGTACTTTTCCCCGCGCCGGAGTGGCCGGTCAGAAACGCCATCTCGCCAGGCTGCATATGGAAGGTCACTCCCTGCAGCGCTTGTCTCCCACCGAGATAGGCCTTGCTGACATGTTCAAAGCGAATCATTGTTAATCCTCTCGGGCAAAAAGTGCCTCTATAAAATCGTCCGCTTTAAACGGACGTAAATCCTCGATACGTTCACCCACACCGATATAGCGGATAGGGATGCCAAACTGATCGGCAACCGAGAAGATAACCCCGCCCTTCGCCGTACCGTCCAGCTTGGTCAGGGTGATACCGGTTAAGCCCACCGCTTCATGGAACAGTTTGGCCTGGCTTATCGCATTCTGCCCGGTGCTGGCGTCGATAGTCAGCATAACTTCATGCGGCGCATCTTCGTCCAGCTTCTTCATGACGCGAACGATTTTTTTCAATTCTTCCATCAGGTGCGATTTATTCTGCAAACGCCCTGCGGTATCAGCGATCAGCACATCTACGTTACGCGCCTTCGCCGCCTGGATGGCATCAAAGATAACGGACGCGGAATCCGCACCGGTATGCTGAGCAATCACCGGGATATTGTTACGCTGACCCCAGACCTGCAGCTGTTCTACCGCCGCCGCACGGAAAGTATCGCCCGCCGCCAGCATTACCGATTTACCCTGCTGCTCAAACTGACGCGCCAGCTTACCGATAGTGGTGGTTTTGCCCACACCGTTGACGCCTACCATTAAGATAACAAATGGTGTTTTGCCATCAACATTCAGCGGTTCGTCAACCTTCGCCAGAATCTCGCCCATCTCTTCTTTCAGCAGACCGTACAGCGCTTCCGCATCTTTGAGCTGCTTGCGACTGGCGCCTTCCGTTAGATTCGCAATGATCTTGCGGGTCGTTTCTACGCCCACATCGGCGATCAGCAGCTGCTCTTCCAGCTCTTCAAACAGATCATCGTCGATTTTTTTACCACGGAACAGACTGATAAATCCGGAACCGAGGTTTTCTTTTGTTTTCAGCAGGCTGCGTTTCAGGCGCGCAAAGAAACCTTCTTTGGTTGGTTTTTCCTGCTCCTGGACCGCCTCTTCTTCTACCGGTTCTTCTTCTACCGATTCTTCTACAGCAGGTTCTTCTACCGGCACCACCATAACCGCTTCTTCAGCAGCCTCGGCGGCCAGCGCCTGCGCTTCCAGCTCTTCGTCGGTCAGTTGCGGTTCATTTTCGGCTTCTTCTTCAGCCGCCTCAACGATTTCCACGGTTTCCGCTTCGGCCTGCCACTCTTCGGCAGAAACTTCCTCGGTTTTCACCTCTTCCGGCAGCGGCAATTCTTCGCGTTCGATAACCACCGCTGCTGGCGTTTCCACTACAGTTTCAGCAACGGGTTCAGCAACCGGCTCAATCTCCGGCTGCGCTTGTTCGGCGACAGGTTCTTCTTCCGGCTGCAGTTTTTCGATTTCCGCAACCTGTTCAGTTACTTCAACGACTTCAGCTGCAAAGGCTTGTGTTTCAGCCTCGCTACGGGTTTCCTCGGCGCGCGGCTGTTCGTCAACGACGGTAGTTTCTTCAGCAACCGGTTGTTGTTCTTCGTTTTTTACTTCTGTCTCGTTTTCCGGTGCCTGCTCTTTTTGACCAAAGCCCAGCCAGGAAAAAAAGCCACGTTTTTTCTCTTTCGCCATTTGCGACTACACTCCCCCGCTGTTGCTTCATGGCACAGCGTCAACGCTATGTACATAGCAGCTAAAAAAATGATGAAATAGTCTATCACTTAACTTAACTCACATCACCGCCTGGAATGACATGCTATAGGCGGATTGAGCAATAATAGAAATGAAAAAACCGAATCACTCTGGTAGCGGCCAGATCCGCATTATTGGCGGGCAATGGCGTGGCCGTAAACTCCCGGTTCCGGACAGCCCCGGCTTACGTCCGACCACCGACCGTGTGCGCGAAACGTTGTTTAACTGGCTGGCTCCGGTAATGGTCGATGCTCACTGTCTGGACTGCTTCGCCGGCAGCGGCGCGCTGGGGCTGGAAGCCCTCTCTCGCTATGCGGCAAATGCGACGCTTCTGGAGATGGATCGCGCGGTATCTCAGCAGCTACAAAAGAATCTCGCCACGCTGAAAGCCTCCCATGCCCGCGTCGTCAATACCAATACGCTGACATTTTTGGCTCAGGCAGGTACGCCGCATAACGTGGTATTTGTTGACCCGCCGTTTCGCAAAGGATTACTGGAAGAAACATTAACTCTTCTGGAAACTCATGGCTGGCTGGCAAATGAAGCGTATATTTACGTTGAAAGCGAAGTAGAAAACGGTTTGCCGCCGGTTCCGGTGAACTGGTCGCTATACCGTGAGAAAGTCGCCGGACAGGTCGCCTATCGCCTGTACCAACGTGAAGCACGAGGAGAACACGATGCTGATTAACCTGGGACGCCTGCTGATGCTGTGCGTCTGGGCATTTTTACTACTGAATATTTTCCAACCCTTTCCACGCCCGCTTAACATCTTCGTTAACGTCGCACTGATATTTATGGTGCTGATGCACGGCATTCAGCTGGCGCTGCTAAAAAGCACCATGCCTAAAGATGGCCCGCAGATGACCAACGGAGAGAAAATCCGTATTTTTCTGTTCGGCGTCTTTGAGCTACTGGTGTGGCAGAAGAAGATTAAAGATCAGTTGAAGAAGTAACTGCGATCTTTTCGCCCGGCGGCGCGTTGCGAGCCGGGCCTGCAAAACGTCATCACGGTGGTAATATGCCGTCCAGTTGATCTTTCAGTTTTGGAATATCTTTACTGGCTCTTGTTTTCCGCAGGTGTTTCACCTGCTCGCAAATCTCTTCGGTCCGGGTGTAATAGGTGCCAGACGTCGGGCCTGGACGCTCACATAAAACATAGTTAGTACCAAGAGGATAAAAAATAACAATAAAAGAGAGGATAGTACCAATAACAAATCCTACCCCCGCGACGTGGAAAACAATGGTAAATGTCCTGTCGAAGAATTTTGGCGGCTGCATGCTTTTCGCAAAAGCCAGATAGGCAGTGCCCAAAGTAAAGCACCCCGTCACCGGAAACATGAATAATATGCAAAATGAACCCCAGAAAAAATAGACGATGCTTCTGGATTCAATGAGATCGGTGAGATCAGGTACGCTGGCAATATACCCCACCCAGGTCATGCCTCCAAAAAAGAACATACAAAGAAACAACTTGCATCTTTTCTTAATATTCTCCAGATTTATATTGAAGTTCATATCAATAAATTCCGCCATATAGGGAACTTCTGTACCCCAGCCGTTGGGCGTTCCACTCTGCAATTCTTTGCCGCTCTTTCATCCCCTCACGAATGCACGCTATAACTTTATCTGATAGCTCATATTTTTCGTCCACTTCATTCAGTGTCTTAGCAATAATAAAACCTAATACAACGACACAAACGATTTCTCCCCAAACCGGAACGGCCCCGCTAGAGATAAATAGAGGTACAACGAACCTAAGAGCACTACCCGCTGATTGCGAGACAAAAACACTTACAATCACCTTCGCCACATCCATCGTCACGTTTCCCAGCAGTGCGGCGACGTCATGCTCGGATTTAAACACCACCTCAATGAACCGCCAGCAGGCGGAAAACCAGATGCAGAATCTGGCCCCTGACATTATGTTATTTCGAAACCCGGCGCTGCCAATGCCCACTTCAAGTACCTTAGGATGGTTAATCCGGTAACGGGTTCCGTTAAGAATGCGCCGCAGAGAAGGGTAGCCCGTAATCTTCACATACAGCTTTCCCTGATAAGCATATTGCGTTGCTTTAATCCCAAGGCCTTTTAAGGTGAAGACAATCTTTCCGGCCTGCTGATAAGAAAAAAGCTTTGACAGCTTTTTAGTCGCATCAGCCGCATCTTTGATATTACCTGCATAATTGGTCGAAAAACTGACGGATTTGCTGCCCAGCAAATCATCAATCACGCCCTGCGCCTCTTCAAGAGTTAGCAGCATAATGTGTTGTGCATTGCTATTCAGATTATTTTTCAGCGTTCTGATTTCGTTCTCAATACGCTGATTACGTTGCCGGTTATTTCCTCTAAGAATATCTTCACGGTGATTCTCTATCCAGTCACAATACCTTTCCATCATTATTCCTTAATAAATTCGCTCATCCCACATACTGTATACGTAGGTTCAGAAACAATCCCAATGCCAGTCCGACAAAATATCATCCACAGTTATTATTGGATAAAATACATTTAAATAAATTACGTTTATCAGGTGCATAAGTGCGCAGTACCGCTCAACCAAGCTCACACTTTGGTACACTGAAGTAGCGAGCCGGGCCAGCAAAACGTCATCACGGTGGTAATATACCGTCCAGTTGATCTTTCAGTTTTGGAATATCTTTACTGGCTCTTGTTTTCCGCAGGTGTTTCACCTGCTCGCAAATCTCTTCGGTCCGGGTGTAATAGGTGCCAGACGTCGGGCCTGGACGCTCACATAAAACATAGTTAGTACCAAGAGGATAAAAAATGACAATAAAAGAGAGGATATTACCAATAACAAATCCTACCCCCGCAACATGGATACCAATGGTAAATGCCCTGTCGAAGAATTTGGGCGGCTGCATGTTTTTCGTAAAGGTCACGTAGGCAATACATAAAACAAAGAAAAACCCCACAGGAAACATAAGCAGCAGAGAAAATGAACCCCAGAAAAAATAAACAATGCTCCTGGATTCAATAAGATCGGTAATGTCTGGCACACTGGCATGATAAAAACCCCAACTAATCCCACCAACAAAAATCATAAAAAGAAACAAACAACATCTTTTCTTAATTTTCTCCAGATTAATATTAAAATTCATATCAATAAATTCCGCCATAAAGAGAGCTTCTGCGCCCCAGGCGTTGGGCGTTCCACTCTTCAATTCTTTGTCGTTCTATAAGTCCCTGACGAATGCACGCTATCAGCTTGTCTGATAGCTCGTATTTTTCGTCCACTTCATTGAGGGCATAAGCGATGAAGAAACCTAATGCAACAGCACCAACAATTTCTCCCCAAATGGGAACAGCCGCACTCGTTACAAAAAAAGAGACGCCCCAACGAATAACATTACCTGATAATCTTGAGACAAAAATACTTACAATCACCTTCGCCACATCCATCGTCACGTTTCCCAGCAATGCGGCAACGTCATGCTCTGATTTAAAGGCCAGCTCAATCAACCGCCAGCATGCGGAAAACCAGATACAGAATTTGGCCCCTGACATTATGCCATTTCGAAACCCGGCGCTGCCAATGCCCACTTCAAGTACTTTAGGATGATTTATCCGGTAACGGGTTCCGTTAAGAACACGCCGCAGAGAAGGATAGCCCGTAATCTTCACATACAGCTTTCCCTGATAAGCATATTGCGTTGCTTTAATCCCAAGGCCTTTTAAGGTGAAGACTATCTTTCCGGCCTGTTGATAAGAAAAAAGCTTCGACAGCTTTTTAGTCGCATCAGCCGCATCTTTGATATTACCGGCATAATTGGTCGAAAAACTGACGGGTTTGCTGTCCAGTACATCATCAATCACGTCCTGTGCCTCTTCAAGCGTTAGCAGCATAATGTGTTGTGTATTGCTATTCAGATTATTTCTCAGCGTTCTGATTTCGTTCTCAACACGCTGATTACGTTGCCAGTTATTTCCTCTAAGAATATCTTCACGGTGATTCCCTATCCAGTCATAATACCTTTCCATCATTACTCCTTAATAAATTCGCTCATCCCAAAGGCTGTATGCACTGGTTCCCGCCATAATGTGCTCCCAGGTAATTGACTCATAAGAAAGCTCAATGATTTCTTCTGGCTGACCCGCACTGTCATCGACAGTATGAGGCACCTGTAAATGGATACTGGATATTCTGGCATTAATAAGTTTTATCGCGTAATAACACTCATTTAAACCCGCCGGACTCGTGCGATAGAAGCTAAATTCACAGTTCAATGTTTCATTGTCAGTTATGGCTTTCCCTAATAACGGCGAGGATTTATCTATTGGCTTTATAAACGTCAAACATTGATGGTTCACATTTTGTACTCGGCTCATGCCATGATTAACTGTCATTACCATTATCTGATCACGATGGGCAGTTTGTGATTTATTTCCTATCGAGTTTACCGATGCGCATCCAGCAGAAATCAATCCCTGAGCCTGCCCATTTAAGGTCAACCATATTGTATTCGCCATTTCAATTCCTTAGCCATTTTAGATTACATATTTATATACCTGCGATAACATTTAAATAATAGGATAGTGAAAAGCGGATAGCAGAATAGTGATACAACCGATATTTTAGCCACACAATAACAATGACATTAGTTCAGAAAAAACAAATAATAACTATACTTGAATGGCATTATATATTTCAGTTGAATTTATTATCGGCACTGGAAAGATAAGCACAGTGCCGATCGGCGTTATTACCCAGGCTTAAAATCAACAAATCGCGAACCTTTGTAACTCAGCGTGCCTTTATCCCCGACCGTTAACGCGTGGTACTGCTGGGCATCCAGACGAAACGTCTGCTCCATCCCCCCGTTTTGTGGCTTAAAGCTGGCTTCATAGCGCATGCTGGTTCCTGCCGGGCTCACTTCCTGCTGGCGGGATCGCCGATCGTTTAGCGGTTTTTCCCGTTTATTACTTACCACCACCTGCTTTTGCACCAGCGGCGCCGCATCATTATCGGCTTTTTCTCGCCGCTGCTGAACAAAGCGAAACGACGCAGCGACAACGATTAAGACAATGATAACAATGAAAAAAAGTGGTGGTTTGCTCATATTATTAACCCATCAGAAAATGCGGAAATAAGCATACATCGCCTGTTATGGTGTTGTCATCTGGCTGTGTCGACCTCTACACTGGACAGTAGAGCCGTGAGCACCCCGCTTACGAAAAAATAACGAATTCAAGGAACTAAGATGCTTTGGTCGTTTATCGCTGTCTGTCTTTCCGCATGGTTGTTCGTGGATGCTTCCTATCGTGGACCTGCCTGGCAACGCTGGGTCTTTAAGCCCCTGACGTTACTCCTGCTGGCGCTGCTGGCCTGGCAGGCGCCAATGTTTAACGCTATCAGCTATCTGGTGCTGGCTGGCCTGCTTGCCTCGCTGCTGGGCGATGCGCTGACGCTGTTACCGCGCCAACGCCTGCTGTACGCCGTGGGGGCATTCTTCCTGTCGCATCTGCTTTATACCATTTACTTCGCCAGCCAAATTACGCTGTCGTTCTTCTGGCCTTTGCCGTTGGTGCTGGTAGTGCTGGGGGCGTTGCTGATCGCCGTGATCTGGACGCGTCTGGAAGAGCTGCGTGTCGCTATCTGCACCTTTATCGGCATCACGCTGATGATGGTCTGGATGGCCGGTGAGCTGTGGTTCTTTCGACCGACCGCCCCGGCGCTGTCGGCATTTATGGGCGCATCCCTCCTGTTCATCGGCAACATTGTCTGGCTGGGTAGCCATTACCGTCGCCGCTTCCGCGCCGATAACGCTATTGCCGCCGCCTGCTACTTCGCCGGACATTTCCTGATTGTTCGTTCGTTGTATCTTTAAAACGCTTGACTCTGGAGTCGACTCCAGAGTGTATCCTCCGGTTAATACGAAATGATTATCAACCGGAGGATGCCATGTCGACACCCGATACCCGTGGCAAAAAAGTCCCACAATTCTCTTCTTTCAAGCCAGCGCCTGCGCCACAAAAGGTGGATGACTGCTGCTGCGAAGGAAGCTGCTCCACAACACCAACCGTATCCGATACCGTAATAGGTACCCGCTATTCCTGGAAAGTGGCGGGCATGGACTGTGCAGCTTGCGCCCGCAAAGTAGAGAATGCGGTCCGCCAGGTCAGCGGCGTCAACCAGGTCCAGGTTCTTTTCGCCACTGAAAAACTGGTGGTCGATGCCGGTTCCGATATCCGCCAGCAAGTTGAAAACGCGGTGCAAAAAGCAGGCTATACCCTGCGCGATGAGTACGCGGCGGACGCCGCCCCCGAGTCACGTTTTAAAGAAAACCTGCCGCTAATTTCGCTGATTATCATGATGGCGATTAGCTGGGGCCTGGAGCAGTTCAATCATCCCTTCGGTCAGATAGCGTTTATCGCCACCACGCTGGTTGGTCTGTATCCCATTGCCCGTCAGGCTCTGCGTCTGATGAAAACCGGCAGCTACTTTGCCATTGAAACGTTGATGAGCGTGGCCGCCATTGGCGCACTGTTTATCGGCGCGACGGCGGAAGCCGCTATGGTGCTGCTGCTGTTTTTAATTGGCGAGCGTCTGGAAGGTTGGGCCGCCAGCCGCGCCCGTAAAGGTGTCAGCGCACTGATGGCGCTCAAACCGGAAACCGCCACACGCCTGCGTAACGGCGAGCGCGAAGAGGTGGCTATCAATACCCTCCGCCCTGGCGATGTTATTGAAGTTGCCGCGGGTGGGCGTTTACCTGCCGATGGCAAACTGGTCTCCGGCTTTGCCAGCTTTGATGAGAGCGCCCTGACCGGCGAATCGATCCCGGTTGAACGCGCCACCGGCGAGAAAGTCCCGGCGGGTGCCACCAGCGTGGATCGTCTGGTAACGCTGGAAGTGCTCTCAGAACCGGGTGCCAGCGCCATTGACCGTATTCTGAAGCTGATTGAAGAAGCGGAAGAACGCCGCGCTCCCATTGAGCGCTTTATTGACCGTTTCAGCCGGATTTACACTCCAGCCATTATGGCGGTTGCGCTGCTGGTCACCCTCGTACCGCCACTGCTGTTTGCCGCATCCTGGCAGGAGTGGATTTATAAAGGGCTGACGCTGCTGCTGATTGGCTGCCCTTGTGCATTGGTGATTTCAACGCCCGCAGCCATTACCTCTGGTCTGGCCGCCGCGGCGCGTCGTGGGGCGTTAATCAAAGGCGGGGCCGCGCTGGAACAGTTAGGTAGAGTTACGCAGGTGGCGTTTGATAAAACCGGCACCCTGACCGTCGGTAAACCACGCGTCACGGCGATTCATCCGGCAAGCGGTATTGGTGAGGCTGAACTGCTGGCACTGGCGGCAGCGGTAGAACAAGGCGCGACGCACCCGCTGGCACAAGCAATTGTTCGGGAAGCGCAAACGCGCGAACTGACTATTCCTGTCGCAAAAGAGCAACGGGCGCTGGTTGGCTCTGGAATTGAAGCGCTGGTCGACGGCGAGCGCGTGCTAATTTGCGCCGCAGGCAAACAGCCTGCCGACGCCTTTGCCGGACAGATTAGCGAGCTGGAAAGCGCGGGCCAAACGGTGGTGCTGGTGCTACGTAACGATGCCGTTCTCGGCGTGCTGGCCCTACAGGACACGCTGCGCGATGACGCTCGCAGCGCCATCAGCGAGCTTAATCAGATTGGCGTGAAAGGCGTGATCCTGACCGGCGATAACCCGCGTGCGGCGGCCGCCATTGCCGGTGAACTGGGCCTCGAATTCAAAGCGGGACTCTTGCCGGAAGATAAGGTGCAGGCCGTTACCCATCTTAACCAACAGTCGCCGCTGGCGATGGTCGGCGACGGCATCAACGACGCTCCGGCAATGAAAGCGGCCACAATTGGTATTGCGATGGGAAGCGGGACCGACGTCGCGCTGGAAACCGCCGATGCAGCCCTGACCCACAACCGTCTGCGTGGTCTGGTGCAAATGATTCAGCTGGCGCGGGCCACCCACGCCAATATTCGCCAGAACATTGCGATTGCGCTGGGTCTGAAAGGGATTTTCCTCGTCACCACGCTGCTCGGGATGACCGGACTGTGGCTGGCAGTGCTGGCGGATACGGGGGCGACGGTGCTGGTGACCGCGAACGCGCTGCGGTTGTTGCGTAAAGGGTAGTGCCTGTTTCTCGCCTGATGGCGCTTCGCTTATCAGGCCTACAGGTTACTCAGTCTTTATAGGCCGGAGAAGCGTTAGCGCCATCCGGCATAACAAGATTACTGCCCTTTGCGCACCAGATAGCGGTACGGCAGCGAGTCGGTCTCTTTGGCCACCAACTCATGTTCCATAAAGGTACAGAAGCCAGGAATATCGCGGGTTGTTGCCGGATCGTCGGCGACAATCAGCAGCGTTTCACCGGCCTGCATGCCGCGTACGGTTTTACGCACCATCATTACCGGTTCCGGGCAGCGCAGCCCCTGGGCATCAAGAGTATGGTCGGGGGAAGTAAACAGGTCGCTCATCGTCGTCTCATTCATACAAAAACGGCGTTATTTTACGCTCTGTTGTGGCGTAAGCCAATCAGGTTAACGATTGCGTGAAAAACAACCATTGCAATGTGCTCTTAAAGCAGTATCATGCGACGGTTTTTTATTGGGTTCCCTCACCCCATCCAACAAAAAGGTCACAATATGACTCCGTTTACACAAACTCAGCGCGTAAAAGCGTTGTTCTGGCTATCGCTATTTCATCTGCTGGTGATCACCTCCAGCAACTATCTGGTGCAGCTTCCAATCTCCATTTTTGGTTTCCATACCACATGGGGCGCGTTTAGCTTTCCGTTTATTTTCCTCGCGACCGACCTGACCGTGCGTATTTTTGGCGCGCCGCTGGCTCGACGTATCATCTTTGCGGTTATGATCCCCGCGCTGCTGATCTCCTATGTCGTTTCATCACTGTTCTATATGGGATCGTGGCAAGGATTCGGCGCACTGCTGCACTTTAATCTGTTTGTCGCCCGTATCGCCGCTGCCAGCTTTATGGCTTACGCGCTGGGACAAATTCTGGATGTGCATGTCTTTAACCACCTGCGTCAGAACCGTCGCTGGTGGCTGGCACCGACGGCGTCCACGCTGTTTGGCAATATCAGCGATACGTTGGCCTTCTTCTTTATCGCCTTCTGGCGCAGCCCGGATGCCTTTATGGCCGAGCACTGGATGGAAATCGCACTGGTCGATTACTGCTTCAAAGTGCTGATCAGCATTATTTTCTTCCTGCCAATGTATGGCGTGCTGCTGAATATGTTACTGAAAAGGCTGGCAGATAAATCTGAAATCTCTGCATTGCAGACGAGTTAAAGGTTCATTTTCCGAGTTGTGATAAGATGGACGAATGAGCCGTTATGGCCGTTTATCGAAAGGAAGAAGTCAATGCGCAATCTGGTTAAATATGTCGGTATTGGCCTGCTGGTTATGGGGCTTGCGGCCTGTGATAATAGCGATACAAAAGCGCCAGCCGAGGGTGCTGCCGCAGAAAGTAACGCCACCGGACAACCGGTCAGCCTGCTGGACGGCAAACTCAGTTTTTCCCTGCCAGCTGATATGACCGATCAGAGCGGCAAGCTAGGCACCCAGGCGAACAATATGCACGTATATTCTGACGCAACCGGCCAGAAAGCGGTGATTGTGATTGTTGGCGACAACACCAACGAAGATCTGGCTGTGCTGGCAAAACGTCTGGAAGATCAGCAGCGTAGCCGTGACCCTCAGCTGCAGGTCGTCACCAATAAATCTATTGAGTTGAAAGGCCACACGCTGCAGCAGTTAGACAGCATCATCTCGGCCAAAGGCCAGACCGCATACTCTTCCGTGGTGTTGGGTAAAGTGGACAACCAACTGCTGACGCTGCAAATCACGCTGCCTGCTGACGATCAGCAAAAAGCGCAGACTACCGCAGAAAACATCATTAACACGCTGGTTATCCAGTAACGGTTAAGACGATGACGCGGCCTCCGGTGACACCACCTGAGGCCGTTTTTTTAACCGCCAGGTCAGCAATAACGCCACCGCTACCAGCCCTGCCGCCGCCAGATAGATAACCGGCACACCCGCCCACGTCATGACCAGCCCGGCCAGCGGCCCGGTAACCCCCAGCGATAAATCCATAAACACCGTGTAGGTCGCCAGCGCAGCGCCCTGATTTTGCTGAGGAACGGCTTTTACCGCCACCACGCCCAGCGCCGGGAAAACCAGTGAGAACCCAGCCCCGGCCAGCAGAACGCCGATTTTCGCCATCCACGGCATCGAAGCCATCCCGACCAGTAACAGCCCGACAATCTCGACGCTAAAGCAGATCATCGCCACATTCAGCCCGCCTAAGCGGTTGATACCATTTGGGAACAACAAACGAGTACCGACAAACGTGCAGCTAAAAAGCGTCAGCGCGAATGCGGCGCCATCCCAGCCTTTGGCATCATAGAACAAGGTAATGAAGGTAGCGATTACCCCAAATCCAGCGGAGGCCAGGGCCAGCGCCATGCCGTACAACCAGACGCGCCCAAGCACCGCGCGAAATGGCAACGGTTTGCCTTTGCTGGCCTTCACCGCCGGACGAGGGAGCGCCAGCAGGATTGCCAACAGCGCCACGCCCATCACGGTCAGCGCCAGCCCCTGTAAGCCACCCCAGGCATAAAACAGAACACCCAGCGGCGCGCCTATCGCCATCGCGCCATAGGTCACGATGCCATTCCAGGAAATCACCCGTCCGATGTGCATTGAGCCAACCACCCCCACGCCCCACAGCGTAGAGCCGGTCCCGGCAAAGCTTTGCCCGATCCCGAGAATCACGCGCCCCAGACATAGCAGCAGCAAACTGGCCAACGGCCAGCCGTTCGTTGATCCCGCCAGTAAATAGCCCAGGCCACTTAAAAAGCAGCCGCACAGCCCAAATACCACAATTTTCTTTGGCCCCAGCAGATCGGCATAGCGACCGGCATGCGGACGGCTCAGCAGCGTAGCGAAATATTGCAGGCTGATGACCAGCCCAGCCCAGAAAGCGCTAAATCCCATTACATCATGGACGAAGCCAGGCAACACCGCGAGCGGCAGGCCGATGGTCAGGTAGCTGGCGAAGTTAAACATCACCACAGAAACAATACGCAGGTTCAGGCGTAAACCGCTAAGCGTCGGTTCAGCGACGGGTTCGGGCATGGAGGGTCACCACGTTTTCACAACAGTGTTTCATTTCTACCATGTTGCAGAGCAGAAATCAGTAGCCAGTTTAGGAATATCAGTCGCAAGCCAGCCGCTACACTTAATGCAAAAACGCAAACAGGAAGAAGACATGATAACCACCCAGCCCGATAAAACGGGTTTGCACATTTTGCTCAAACTGGCCGCTCTGGTGGTGATCCTCGCAGGTATCCATGCTGCGGCGGATATCATTGTGCAGCTGCTGCTGGCCCTCTTTTTTGCCATTGTATTGAATCCACTGGTCACCTGGTTTATCCGCCGGGGAGTCGGTCGCCCAATCGCTATTACCTTAGTCGTGGTGGTGATGCTGATCGTTCTTACGGCGTTGGTTGGCGTGCTGGCGTCATCAATCACTGAATTCATGGACCTGCTGCCAAAATATAATAAGGAGCTAACGCGCAAGGTTCTGTATTTGCAAGAGATGGTGCCTTTTCTGAATCTGCATATGTCCCCGGAGCGCATGCTGCAACGCATGGACTCTGACAAGCTGATGACCTTCACAACCACGCTGATGACGAGTCTTTCTGGTGCCATGGCCAGCGTCTTTCTGCTGGTGATGACGGTAGTTTTTATGCTGTTTGAGGTGCGTCATGTCCCCTATAAGATGCGTTTTGCGTTGAATAATCCGCAAATCCACATTGCGGGGCTACATCGGGCGCTGAAGGGCGTGTCACACTATCTGGCGCTGAAAACGCTGCTCAGCTTATGGACCGGTGCCATAATCTGGCTGGGACTGGCACTGATGGGGATTCAGTTTGCTCTGATGTGGGGTGTACTGGCATTCCTGTTGAACTACGTGCCCAACATTGGCTCGGTCATTTCCGCCGTCCCGCCCATGATCCAGGCACTGCTATTTAATGGCATTTACGAATGCGTGCTGGTTGGCGCACTGTTTCTGGTGGTGCATATGGTGATTGGCAACATTCTCGAACCCCGAATGATGGGGCATCGGCTGGGATTATCGACGCTAATCGTCTTCCTCTCTCTGTTGGTATGGGGATGGCTGCTCGGTCCGGTCGGCATGTTGCTCTCCGTGCCGTTAACCAGCGTATGTAAAATCTGGATGGAAACGACCACAGGCGGCAGCAAACTGGCCATTTTGCTGGGGCCAGGCAGGCCCAAAAGTCGGCTTCCCTGAAAAACTACCAACCGAGGTAGTTTTTATATTTTTATATGACCGTTAAAATGACGCCAACGTAGTTATATATAGAAGCTTATCTTAAATAAAGAGTGAAAGGGATTTCATTCTTTATAAAGAAAATACATAAGCCAAGATGATGGTTTCTTTGCCAAAACGCATAAAAAAAATGAATCCCCCCAAAGCATTTAACGTAAACTATCTACTTATCTTTAAAGGTTATTTTATTTGATACATTTTCTCTAAAAATCTATACTTCTCGCCAATGATGATGCTGAAAAATTTCCGTTGAAGAAAGTCCTGGGGTATTACTATCCGGTCATCTCATTACCTTGCTACCAATCATATGAAATAAAATGCTAATTTAGCTTAAATATAATCATAGGCAATACAAGGTGCCCATGATTTCGGAGTTTATTATTTAACACGTATAAACGGTACTTTGATAGGGAGCTTTAATGAAACAGTATATTAAGTGGTTTGCGGCCATTGCCGTTGTCGGTGCTCTGGCGGGTTGCGCACGTACTGCGCCGATTGATCAAGTTCATACCAGTGTGAGCGCGGGACATACTCAGGACCAGGTTAAAACCGCGATCCTGAAAGCCGGTATTCAACGCCAATGGGTCATGTCTGAAGCCGGACCAGGTGTTATTAAAGCTCGCCAACAAACCCGCGATCATGTGGCTGAAGTCCGTATCACTTATGCCGCCACCAGCTATGACATCAAATACGACAGCAGCCTCAACCTGCAGGCCTCTGGTGGAAAAATTCACAAAAACTATAACCGCTGGGTACGCAATCTGGATAAAGACATCCAGCTTAATCTGTCAGCCGGTGCCAATCTGTAATTATGCCTAAAGTCGGGCCGAAAAGGCCCGATACTCTTATTATCTGCCATTTAACAGGTTGTCCCCACATGTACGAACAGGATTCGCTTAGCGCACTGGATGCCATTACTGAAGCACAACGTATCGCCTTTGCCCCTATGCTTTTTCAAACCGCGTTGTGTCTGCGAAATGCGGGAGTACTCACCTGGCTAGACAAGCAAGGTAAACGCGGCGCCACGCTCGACGAAATTACCGAAAACAGCACCATCAACGAATATGCCGCCAGCATCCTGTTGGATATGGGGTTAAGTGGGCGAATCATTACCCACAAAGAAGGATATTATTACCTCGCTAAAGTCGGTCATTTTCTTTTACATGACACGATGACGCGCGTGAATATGGACTTCACTCAGGATGTTTGCTACCAAGGATTGTTCTATCTTGAAAATGCGTTGAAAGATGGAAAACCCGCGGGACTAAAAATTTTTGGCGACTGGCCAACAATCTATCCTGCGCTATCACAATTACCGCTGGCTGCGCGTGAAAGTTGGTTTGCTTTTGATCATTACTATTCAGATGGCGCATTTGATGCCGCATTGCCATATGTATTCGCCAGCGCCCCTGCAACCCTGTACGATGTCGGCGGAAATACCGGAAAATGGGCATTACGTTGTTGTCAACATGATGACAATATTACAGTCACCCTCTTAGATTTGCCGCAACAAATTGCACTTGCCCGCGAAAATATAGAAAATGCAGGATTATCTCATCGCATAAATTTCCATGCTGTGGATATGCTTAGCGACTCGCCTTTACCTGACGGCGCTGATATCTGGTGGATGAGTCAATTCCTGGACTGTTTTTCCCCGGAACAAATTATCGCTATGCTAAGCAACGTTGCTCGGGTGATGAAGCCAGGCGCGAAGCTGTGCATTATGGAGCTGTTTTGGGATGCCCAAAAATTTGAGGCGGCCTCATTTAGCCTGAATGCGTCTTCGCTTTATTTTACCTGTATGGCGAATGGCAACAGCCGTTTCTACAGCGTAGAGAAGTTTTATCACTATCTGAATCAGGCAGGTTTTCAGGTAGATGAACGCCACGATAACTTAGGTGTTGGGCATACTTTATTGATATGTCAGAAGAAAAAATAAGAAACAATCGGAACAACCGATTTACCGCGGATACGCGTTGATGAAATTTGCTTTCAATATTATCGACTGGCAGGCCAGGGCGCCTGGGTTAAGCGAAACAGAACAGTGGCATGAATGGTCACGGCTTTCGCACGCCATCGATCCCACCGCGCCGTTGGCTAAGCTCAATGAGTTACCGATGATGACAGCTCGCCGCCTCAGTTCCGGCAGCAAACTGGCCGTCGATTGCGGTCTGGCGATGTTACGTCGTCATGATATCAATGCCGTTTTGTATACCAGCCGCCATGGTGAACTGGAGCGTAACTACAGGATCCTGCACGCTCTCGCGACTGAGCAGGCGCTCTCACCGACCGATTTCGCCCTCTCTGTCCATAACTCTGCTGTGGGTAACCTGACCATCGCCGCGAAAAAACCGATTGTCTCCTCCTCGCTTTCTGCTGGCAGGGATACATTCCAGCAGGGGTTATGCGAAGTCATCGGGCTGTTGCAGGCGGGATATCAGCGCGTATTGATGGTCGATTTCGACGGTTTTCTGCCCGAGTTTTATCACCCACAGTTACCACCAGACATGCCAACATGGCCGTTTGCCGTCGCGCTGGTTATTGAATCCGGTGATAGCTGGCAATGTGAAACCCGTCCACACAGCGCACAGAGCGAGACAACATTGCCGCAAAGCCTGTTGTTTTTACAACATTACTTACAAGATGCCAGGGCGTTTACCCTGCCTGGCGAACGCGTACAGTGGCAGTGGAGTCAGGGATGAGCACGATGATCCTGCGGCTTAACCGGGTATGGCGACTGGTGATGACCGGTTTTTGCTTTGCCCTGTTTGGCCTCGGCGGGCTCCTCCTGTCTACGATTTGGTTTAACGTCCTGCTGATCGCGGTATGGGATAAAGCCCGACGTCGGCGTATCGCCAGACGCAGTATCGCTGCCAGTTTTCGTCTCTTCTTAACCGTGGCGAAGCGGCTAGGCGTGCTGGATTACCAAATTGAAGGACGAGACATTTTACGCAACGAACAAGGGTGTCTTGTCGTCGCCAACCACCCGACGCTCATCGACTATGTCCTACTGGCCTCGGTCATGCCAGAAACCGACTGTCTGGTGAAAAGTGCACTACTAAAAAATCCTTTTCTCGGCGGCGTAGTCCGGGCCGCAGATTATCTGATTAACAGCCAGGCTGATGCGCTATTGCCCGCTTGCCAGCAACGTCTGGAGCAAGGCGATACCATTTTAATTTTCCCCGAGGGAACCCGTACACGCCCCGGAGAAGCAATGACGTTACAGCGTGGTGCAGCAAATATCGCCGTGCGCTGCAGCAGTGATTTACGCATAGTGACTATTAACTGCAGCGAACAAATGCTGGATAAAGAAAGCCAATGGTACAACGTCCCATCTGTAAAACCGATGTTTACCATTTCAGTACACGAACGGGTTAAGATCGACCAATTTTACGACGCAAACTCACAAGAACCGGCGCTGGCCGCAAGGCAGTTGAACCGGCATCTTTTGCTTCAATTACAACCAGGTACTTTACCTCTTTCAGGAATTAATGATGCAAGCGCTTTATCTTGAAATCAAAAATCTCATTATAACGACATTGAATCTCGACGAACTGACAGCTGATGATATTGAAACCGAAGCGGCACTCTTTGGCGATGGCTTAGGTCTGGACTCAATCGATGCCCTGGAGCTGGGTCTGGCGGTGAAAAACGAGTATGGCGTGATCCTCTCAGCAGAGAGCGAAGAAATGCGTCAGCACTTCTTCTCCGTCGCCACGCTGGCATCTTTCATTCACGCGCAACGTGCCTGAGGATAGTCCGTTATGACCGAACAAAAAGCCATTTACGCTGAAGTTTCCTCGCTGCTGGTCAAGCTGTTTGAAGTTGATCCGCAAGATATCAAGCCTGAGGCGCGCCTGTACGAAGATTTGGAACTCGATAGCATCGATGCCGTCGACATGATCGTGCATCTGCAAAAGAAAACCGGTAAGAAAATCAAGCCGGAAGAGTTCAAAGCAGTACGCACCGTACAAGATGTCGTCGATGCGGTAGAACGCCTTCTCAAAGAAGCGTAATTCTCCGTGTCGGGCACACGCTCGTTGCCAGTCGTACAACTGCTGACAGGTCTACTGTTGCTGGCCTGGCCGTTTTTGATCTGGTTTGGCCTGGCGCATAACAGTCTGCACTGGTTGCTACCGTTGATGGCGCTACTCCTTTTTTTACGCTTTCGCCAGACCCGGCGACAGGCGGGGCCGCTGCGCGTCGTGACACAGGTAGTGGCGGTCGCGGGTATAACCTTGTGCATTGCCAGTTATCTGCTCAAAACGCACCAGCTGCTGCTGTTTTATCCGGTAGTGGTAAACGCCGTTATGCTGTCGGTTTTTGGTGGATCGTTATGGTCAGCAATGCCCATTGTTGAACGTCTGGCACGACTGCGCGACCCAAATCTGCCCGATGCGGGCGTGCGCTACACGCGCCGTGTGACACAAATCTGGTGCGCCTTTTTCATCATCAATGGCAGCGTTGCGCTCTTTACCGCACTGAATGGCGATATGACCCTGTGGACCACCTGGAACGGCATGGTTTCCTATCTGCTAATGGGAACATTGATGGTAGGCGAGTGGTTAATTCGCCAACTGGTGATAAAACGAGATACCCAATGAAGCAGCCCCTCACACTCGCTCAATGGCTCTGTGCCCCACGTCCGGACGACGTTCCTGTTGCGTGGCAGGAAGAGCATACCTAGACGCTTGGCCATCTGCGCCATGATGTGGCCCATTTGATAGCATATCTGCGACAGCAGGAAGGTGAACGCTGGGCATTGTGCTTCGAGAACAGCTATTTATTCATCGTCGCACTGCTGGCAACACTCCATGCCGGCAAAACACCGGTGATCCCAGGACATTGTCGCGTTTCGTTGTTAAACGAGCAGCACTTGCTGTTTGACGGCGTACTGAGCGATAAAGCGATGGACTGGCAGGGAACGCTGCGGGTGGTCAGCTCCGCCATGACATCCGTGGCTCACGACATCACGTTCCCGGCAATACGCAGTGACGCCTTTGTGGAGCTATTCACTTCCGGTTCGACCGGCCAGCCGAAACGCGTGATCAAACCGATCGCTCGTCTGGATAGCGAAGCGGCATTGCTCGCTACACGCTTTGCCGATCGTCTGGCAGGTTGCCGGGTGGTCGCGTCAGTGGTACCGCAACATCTGTATGGCCTGACATTCCGTATTTTTTTGCCGATGGCCTTAGGCCTGCCGCTGCACGCGGCGATGCTTTGGTATGCCGAACAACTGGCGGTGCTGAGCGCTGAGCATCGGTATGCGTTTATCAGCAGCCCGGCGTTTCTGAAACGCCTCGACCACAACCTGACACCGCCGCCGGTAGAACTGATTCTGTCTGCGGGCGGTATGCTGCCCTGGCAGGACGTCACGCAGGCTGCTGACTGGCTTAATGTCTGGCCCGATGAGATCTACGGCAGCACTGAAACCGGGATCCTTGCGTGGCGCTATCGCCATCAGGATGATGTGGCATGGCTGCCTTTTCCCGGCGTCAGATTCCAGCCAGAAGACGACGCATTTCGTGTGTTTTCACCGCTAATTAACGCTGATGATGGCCTGTTACTCGATGATGTTCTGCAGTTTATCGAAAACGGACAGTTCCGCCTGATGGGCAGACGCGGGCGGGTGGTCAAAATTGAAGAGAAACGCATTTCACTCAGCGAAGTGGAGCAACGTTTACTGGCACTGGATGGTATCTGTGAAGTCGCGGCATTGCCGGTCTCACGTGGAGGACGTCAGGGCGTTGGCGTCCTGCTGGTACTGAATGACGAAGCCCGGCAACGCTGGCTTGAGTGCGGTGGTAAACCGCAAGAACTGACCTGGCGACGTTCGCTGCTGCCCTGGCTGGAGCCTGTCGCGGTTCCCCGCTACTGGCGGGTGATTGATGAGATTCCGGTCAACAGTATGAACAAGCGTGTCTATGCGCAATTACAGGAGTTATTTCATGAAACCCCATGAAATCGAGCGCCATCAGGCACTGCCTCATCAGGCTGAGATTGTTTTACAACTCGACCCGTCTCTGTTTTGGTTCAGCGGGCATTTTAGCGTGCAGCCACTGCTGCCGGGCGTTGCACAGCTGAACTGGGCGATGGATTACGCCACCACGCTGCTGGTCCCAGGCTGGCGTTTTCACAGTATTCAAAACGTGAAGTTCCAGTCACCGCTATTGCCAGAGGCCACCGTCACCCTGAGTCTGAGCTGGCAGGAAGCGCGTCAGATGCTCTCTTTTAGCTACCAGCGCCACGACGGTGACGTGCGCCATACCGCCAGCAGCGGGAAGATTCGGTTATGCCGCTGACCTTTTCCCCGTGCGTGTTGATCCCCTGCTACAACCACGGCGCGATGATGTCAGACGTGTTGGATCGTCTTCGGCCGTTCAATCTCCCCTGCATTGTGGTGGACGATGGCAGCGACGAGACTACACGAGATGAACTGGCACGCCTGGCGGCAGAATACAGCAATCTGACGCTAATTCGCCTGCCCATTAACGCAGGCAAAGGCGCAGCGGTTATTCGCGGAATGCAGACGGCGGCAGATGCCGGGTTCAGTCATGCCGTGCAGGTTGATGCCGACGGGCAACATGCCATTGAAGATATTCCCAGGCTGCTTGCATTGGCAAAAGAACATCCGACAGCACTGATTTCCGGACAACCGATTTACGATGATTCGGTTCCTCGCTCGCGCCTGTACGGTCGTTGGGTAACCCATATCTGGGTGTGGATAGAAACGCTCTCGTTGCAACTCAAAGACAGTATGTGCGGCTTCCGGGTATATCCGGTGGCCCCTACACTGCAACTTGCACAGCGCGTAACGCTCGGCAAACGGATGGATTTTGATACTGAAGTGATGGTGCGCCTCTACTGGCAAGGCAACACCAGCTATTTTATCCCCACGCGAGTCACCTATCCGCAGGACGGGCTATCCCATTTCGACGCGCTTAAAGACAATTTGCACATTTCATTGATGCACACTCGCCTGTTCTTTGGCATGTTGCCACGCATCCCCTCCCTGCTTTGTCGTCGTTCATCGACACACTGGGCGCAGCAACAGGAAGTCAAAGGGTTGTGGGGAATGCGCCTGATGCTACTGGTCTGGCGTGTACTGGGTCGCAAAGCCTTCTCCCTGCTGCTGTATCCTGTCGTCGGCGTATACTGGCTCAGCGCTTCAACTGCCCGAAAAGCCTCTCAACGCTGGATTAGCCGCGTAAGGGCGCAACTGATCACACGCCGGATGCCAGTACCGCCAAACCTGACCAGTTATCGGCATTTCCTGCGTTTTGGCGGCGCGATGCTGGATAAGATTGCCAGCTGGCGCGGTGAGCTGCACTTCGGTCGCGATGTGATTTTTGCACCAGGAGCAGAAACGACGCTGAATATCAGCGATCCTCGGGGAAAACTGCTACTGGCTTCACATCTTGGCGATGTCGAGGCCTGTCGGGCACTGGCCCAGCTACAGGGCAGTAAAACAATCAATGCGCTGGTATTTAGCGATAACGCCCAACGCTTTAAACAAATCATGCAAGAGATGGCCCCGCAGGCTGGATTAAATCTGCTCCCGGTGAACAGTATTGGTCCAGATACTGTCATTCTGCTCAAAGAGAAACTGGAGCGCGGTGAATGGGTAGCCATCGTAGGCGATCGCATCGCAGTCAATCCCCAACGCGGCGGCGAGTGGCGCGTGTGCTGGAGCCGCTTTATGGGGCAAAACGCGCCATTCCCTCAGGGCCCGTTTATTCTCGCGTCTATTTTACGCTGCCCTGTAGATCTGATTTTTGCCCTGCGCCAGCAGGAGAAACTCCACATCTACTGCGAACCGTTTGCCGACCCACTGCTCTTACCGCGCGCCACACGACAACAGGCATTACAGAATACTGTCGATCGCTACGCCGAACGCCTTGAGCACTATGCGCTTCAGTCGCCCCTCGACTGGTTTAACTTTTTCGATTTCTGGCAACTGCCGGATACCAATGACAAGGAGTAAAGGGTGCTTAACGATCCCCGCTTTACGGCTGAAGTCGAGCTAACTATTCCGTTTCACGACGTCGATATGATGGGCGTAGCGTGGCATGGTAACTACTTCCGTTACTTCGAGATTGCCCGTGAGGCACTGCTGAACCAATTCGATTATGGCTATCGGCAGATGAAAGAATCTGGCTATCTGTGGCCCGTGGTCGACACTCGGGTGAAGTATCGCAATGCGCTGACTTTCGAGCAGCGTATCCGTGTACGCGCCCAAATTAAAGAGTACGAAAATCGCCTGCGTATCGGCTACGAAATTTTTGATGCCGAAACAGGTAAACGCGCCACAACAGGCTACACCATCCAGGTCGCCGTCGACGAAAAAAGCCGTGAACTGTGCTTTGTCAGCCCGGATATTCTGTTTGAACGGATGGGAGTGACACCATGAAATTATGGCCATTGCTCGTGCTGCTCGTCAGCCCTTTCGTCAGTGCCCTGACGCTCGACTCCCTACAACAGCGTTTTACCGAACAACCGGTGGTTCGCGCCCACTTCGATCAAACCCGGACGATAAAGGATCTGCCGCAGCCGCTGCGATCTCAGGGCAAGATGTTGATCGCCCGCGACCAGGGGTTGCTGTGGGATCAAACGTCCCCGTTCCCGATGCAGCTGCTGCTGGACGACAAACGGATGGTTCAGGCAATTAACGGTCAACCACCGCAGACCATTACCGCTGAGAATAACCCGCAAATGTTCCAGTTTAATCATCTGCTACGGGCGTTATTCCAGGCGGATCGTAAAGTGCTGGAACAAAACTTCCGCGTGGAGTTTGCAGACTTAGGAGAAGGTCGCTGGACGCTACGCCTGACGCCAATCACCACACCGCTGGATAAGATTTTTGCGACGATTGATTTAGCCGGAAAGACTTACCTGGAGAGCATTCATCTCAACGATAAGCAGGGGGATCGCACCGATATCGCGCTTTCCCAACACCAACTAACGCCAGCGCAACTGACCGATGACGAACGCCAACGCTTTGCCGCCCAGTAAACGCCCCGCGCTGTTATGGGGAGTCGTCTGCCTGCTTCTGCTGGGCATCTTTCTGACGTTGCTACCTCAGGCCCGCCTTAACAGCAGCGTGCTGGCCATGTTGCCAAAGCAGACGCTGGGCGCTATACCTCCGGATCTGAACGAGGGATTTATGCAGCGCCTTGACCGTCAGGTGGTCTGGCTGGTGAGTCCCGGTAAGCAACCGGACCCAGCGATAGCCCGGGACTGGCTGGCTTTACTGCAAAAATCGCACGCGCTAGCCCAGGTAAAAGGTCCAATGGATGCCGACAGCCAGCAGGCCTGGGGGGCATTCTTCTGGCAACATCGTAACGGACTGATAGATAACGAGACCCGCGCCCGGCTGCAAAACGGCGGCGAAGCACAGGGCCAGTGGATCCTGTCCCAACTTTACTCCGCATTCTCCGGCGTCAGTGGCAAAGAGCTACAAAACGATCCTTTCATGCTGATGCGAGGCTCGCAGCTGGCCATGGCCAAAACCGGGCAGCGTCTGCGCCTGATGGACGGCTGGCTTGTCACCCAGGATGAGCAAGGCAACTATTGGTATCTGTTACATGGCGAGTTGACCGGCTCATCGTTTGATATGCAACAGACGCATCAATTGGTCACCACGCTGAATACGCTGGAAGGTGAGCTCAAAGCCCACTATCCACAGGCTCAACTGCTGTCTCGCGGGACGCTGTTCTATAGCGATTACGCCAGCCAGCAGGCGAAACAAGATATCTCTACCCTCGGCATAGCCACTGTGCTCGGGGTGATCCTGCTCATCGTGGCTGTATTTCGTTCGCTGCGTCCGCTGCTGCTGTGCCTGATTTCGATTGGCATTGGTGCGCTGGCGGGGACCGTCGTCACGCTGCTGATTTTTGGCGAGCTCCATCTGATGACGCTGGTGATGAGCATGAGCATCATCGGTATTTCCGCCGACTATACGCTCTACTATTTGACCGAACGGATGGTGCACGGTGCGGAAACATCGCCATGGCAAAGCCTTGCCAAAGTGCGCAATGCCCTGCTCCTGGCTCTACTCACCACCGTAGCGGCTTATCTGATTATGATGCTGGCCCCCTTCCCCGGTATTCGCCAGATGGCGGTATTCGCGGCGGTAGGTCTGAGCGCCTCCTGCCTGACAGTCATTTTCTGGCACCCGTGGTTGTGTCGTCGGTTGCCGGTACGCCCAGTGCCGGCAATGGTACTCATGCTACGCTGGCTTGCTGCATGGCGGCGGAATAAGAAATTATCCGTTGGCCTGCCGGTGGCGCTGGCGTTGTTCTCGTTGGCAGGTATGGCGACGCTACGCGTAGACGATGATATCTCCCAGTTACAGGCGCTGCCGCAGGAAATTCTTGCTCAGGAAAAAGCGATTACCGCCCTGACCGGGCAAAGCGTCGACCAGAAGTGGTTTGTGGTGTACGGCAAATCCGCTCAGCAAACGCTGGAGCGGCTGGAAACCTTTATCCCCGCGCTGGAACAGGCAAAAAAAGACGGGTTACTCAGCGGATATCGCACCATTCCGCTGAATTCACTCGCCCGGCAACAGCAGGATCTGTCTCTGCTAAAAGATGCCGCGCCCGCCATCACGAAAGCCTTAAACAACGCCGATCTGGCAACGGTGAACCCCGATCTTAGCGCCATGCCCGTAACCGTCGATGCCTGGCTTGCCAGCCCGGCCAGTGAAGGCTGGCGCTTGCTATGGTTGTCTCTGGCTGATGGCGAAAGCAGCGTACTGGTTCCCGTTGAAGGGGTGAAACAAAGTGATGCTTTAAATACGCTCAGCGCGAAATATTCCGGCGTGGCGTGGGTGGATCGTAAGAGCAGCTTTGACAACCTGTTTGCCCTTTATCGCCATATTCTGACCGGTCTGCTGTGCATTGCGCTGGCGGTGATTGCCTGTGGCGCCGTCATTCGGCTTGGCTGGCGTAAGGGCTTAATTAGCCTGGTCCCCTCAGTGCTGTCTTTAGGTTGCGGTCTGGCGGTACTGGCCCTGAGCGGTCATGCGCTCAACCTGTTCTCGCTGCTGGCACTGGTGCTGGTACTGGGAATTGGCATTAACTACACGCTGTTTTTTAGTAATCCACGCGGTACGCCACTGACATCGCTGCTGGCTATCACGCTGGCGATGATGACCACGCTCCTGACGCTCGGCATGCTGGTCTTTAGCGCCACTCAGGCAATCAGCAGTTTTGGCATTGTGCTAGTGAGCGGTATTTTCACCGCCTTCCTGCTGTCACCGCTGGCTATGCCAGGAAAAAAGAGAAAAAAAGAAGATGATTAAACAGACATTCTGGCGTACCGCTGCGCTCGTCGCCACGTTGCTGCTGGCCGGTTGCAGCCACTCGCAGCCGGAACAGAAAGGCCGCCCGCAAGCCTGGTTAGAGCCGGGGACTCGTGTAACGCTACCTGCCCCGGGGATTTCTCCCGCGGTGAATTCACAACAGCTACTAACCGGAAGTTTCAACGGCAAAACTCAGTCACTGTTGGTCATGCTCAATGCTGATGACAAGAAAATCACACTTGCCGGGCTGTCATCAGTCGGCATTCGCCTGTTCCTCGTGACTTACGATGAAAAAGGACTGCACACCGAGCAATCGATCATCGTTCCACAATTGCCGCCAGCCAGCCAGGTGCTGGCTGACGTGATGCTCAGTCACTGGCCGATTAGCGCCTGGCAACCGCAATTACCCACAGGCTGGACGCTCGTCGATACGGGTGACACGCGTAAGCTGCGCAATGCCCGCGGCAAAGTGGTCACGGAAATCACGTATCTGAATCGAAAAGGAAAACGCGAACCGATCAGCATTGAACAGCACGTTTTTAAATACCACATCACCATTCAATACTTGGGTGACTGAGATGATCTACATTTCTGCCGTTGGCATGATTAATGCGTTGGGCAATAACACTGATGAAATCGCAGCCAACCTCACTCGTGGCGTAGCGCCGGGAATGCGCCCGCGCACGGGCTGGCTGCAAGGACACCCATCCGCAGTGTTAGCAGGCGTTGACGGTGAGCTGCCCGCTATTCCTCAGCACTTTAGCGCTCATCGTTCGCGCAACAACCAGCTATTGCTGGCAGCACTGATGCAAATCCAGCCACAGGTGGACGACGCTATCGCCAGATTTGGTCGCGATCGTATTGCTGTTGTTCTCGGCACCAGCACCTCCGGTCTGGATGAGGGTGACGTTCACGTAGATTTGATGCTCAACGGCAAAGAGAGCACTGACTGGCGCTATCCGCAACAGGAACTGGGCGATCCGTCGCGTTTTCTTAGCCACTGGCTGGCGCTGGATGGCCCGGCCTTTACGCTCTCAACCGCCTGCTCGTCCAGTGCAAGGGCTATCATGAGCGGACGTCGTTTGATCGAATCAGGTCTGGTCGATATCGCCATTGTCGGCGGTGCGGATACGCTAAGCCGAATGCCAATCAACGGATTCCACAGTCTGGAATCACTCTCCCCAACGCTGTGTCAGCCGTTTGGCCGCGACCGTTGTGGGATCACCATTGGCGAAGGCGCCGCATTGATGGTATTAACCCGCGAGCCACAGCCTATCGCGCTCCTTGGCGTCGGCGAATCCAGCGACGCGTACCATATTTCGGCTCCCCATCCACTGGGGGAAGGTGCCATTCGCGCCATCGGCCAGGCGCTTAACGACGCAGGAATGACGCCGGAACACGTGGGCTATATCAATCTGCACGGAACCGCCACACCGTTAAATGATCAGATTGAGTCCAACGTCGTGAGCGCGCTATTTGGCGAAACGGTCCCGTGCAGTTCAACCAAACATCTGACCGGGCACACGCTGGGCGCTGCGGGGATCACCGAAGCAGCGATCAGTATGCTGATTCTGCAACGCGAACTGCCGCTGCCACCGCAGGATTTTAGCCAATCGCCACGCGATGAAACATTGCCAGCCTGCGGCATCATTGAACAGCCGCAGTCGCTGACTCGCCCGGTTATCTTGTCTAATTCGTTTGCCTTCGGTGGCAATAATGCCAGCATCCTGCTCGGGAGAACCTCATGAGCCACTTTTTACCACCGGGTGACTATTTACCGCATGATGCGCCGATGCTGCTTCTTGAAGAGGTCGTCAGTGTGGCGGACGAAACCGCCACCTGCCACGTGACAGTATCAGCAAACAGCGTACTGGCCCCTTTTCTCGACCCTGATGGCAATCTGCCTGGCTGGTTCGCACTAGAACTGATGGCGCAGACCATTGGCGTCTGGTCTGGCTGGCACCGCCAGCAACAAGGTCAGGCGAGTATTACGTTAGGCATGGTACTGGGCGCACGTGAGTTAGTCTGTGCTACAGGTGTTCTGCCTGCCGGGAAGAAGCTGAGCATCCATGTCAAATTGCTGATGCAGGATGCACGATTCGGTAGCTTTGAATGTGCCATCCAGGCAGACAACGAGACGCTGGCAACCGGTCGAGTCAACACCTTCCAGCCAACATCAGAAGAAATTAACACGCTATTTCAACAAGGAGCGTCCACATGAGCCGTTCAGTTTTAGTTACGGGTGCCAGCAAAGGTATCGGTCGCGCCATCGCCAGACAACTGGCCGCGGACGGTTTTGTGGTCGGCGTACACTATCATCGCGATGTGCAAGGAGCACAAGAAACGCTGGATGCTATCCTCGCCGCTGGCGGCGTAGGGCGCCTGTTGACATTTGACGTTGCCAATCGCGAGCAGTGCCGTGAAATACTGTCGCAAGATATTGAGGCAAACGGCGCATGGTACGGCATTGTCAGCAACGCTGGAGTCACTCGGGATGCCGCTTTCCCTGCGCTCAGTGATAACGACTGGGATTCGGTAATCCATACCAACCTCGACAGCTTTTACAACGTCATTCATCCGTGCATTATGCCGATGATCAGCGCACGCCAGGGGGGCCGTATCATCACACTGTCTTCGGTTTCGGGCGTGATGGGCAACCGCGGTCAGGTCAATTACAGTGCGGCAAAAGCCGGAATTATTGGTGCCACCAAAGCGCTGGCTATCGAACTGGCAAAACGCAAAATTACCGTAAACTGCATTGCGCCGGGACTCATTGATACCGGGATGATCGAGATGGAAGAAGCCGCATTGAAAGAGGCGATGTCGATGATTCCCATGAAACGAATAGGTCAGGCTGAAGAAGTCGCCGGGCTTGCCAGTTATTTAATGTCGGATGTGGCGGGCTATGTAACTCGCCAGGTGATTTCCATCAATGGAGGGATGTTATGACACGTCGTGTCGTGATTACAGGCATGGGCGGCGTCACCGCCTTTGGGGAAAACTGGCAGGCTGTCTCCGCCAGGTTATTGGCATATGAAAATGCGGTACGCAAAATGCCGGAGTGGCAGGTTTATGACGGACTGCACACACTGCTGGGAGCGCCGATCGACGACTTCACTCTGCCGGAACACTATACCCGCAAGCGAATTCGCGCCATGGGGCGTGTATCGCTGATGTCCACCCGCGCAACAGAGCTGGCGCTTGAGCAGGCCGGGCTGATTGGCGATCGGGTACTGACTAACGGTGAAACCGGGATCGCTTATGGTTCATCAACCGGTAGTACCGGTCCAGTGAGCGAGTTCGCGACCATGCTGACCGAGAAACACACCAATAACATCACCGGCACGACCTACGTGCAAATGATGCCGCATACCACTGCCGTTAACACCGGATTGTTTTTCGGTCTGCGTGGGCGAGTCATCCCGACATCCAGCGCCTGCACATCCGGTAGCCAGGCAATTGGTTATGCATGGGAAGCCATTCGACACGGTTATCAAACGGTGATGGTCGCCGGCGGCGCAGAAGAACTGTGTCCTTCCGAAGCCGCCGTGTTTGATACGTTATTCGCAACCAGCCAGCGCAACGACGAGCCGAAAACCACCCCATCCCCGTTCGATGAAAAACGCGATGGTCTGGTCATCGGAGAAGGTGCAGGTACGCTAGTGCTGGAAGAGCTGGAACACGCTAAAGCGCGCGGAGCAACGATTTATGGTGAAATCGTTGGCTTTGCCACTAACTGCGATGCTGCCCATATCACCCAGCCGCAGCGCGAAACAATGCAGATTTGCATGGAAAAATCACTGAATATGGCAGGTATTAGTGCCCGGGATATCGGCTATATTTCAGCGCACGGAACCGCAACCGATCGTGGTGATGTTGCAGAAAGTCAGGCAACCTCTGCAATTTATGGTGATAATGTTCCGCTATCCTCGCTTAAAAGCTATTTTGGACATACCCTTGGCGCTTGTGGCGCACTAGAGGCCTGGATGAGTCTGCAAATGATGCGTGAAGGCTGGTTTGCGCCTACGCTAAATTTGAGTCAGCCAGATGCCAATTGTGGCGCGCTGGATTACATTATGGGTGAAGCCCGCAAGATTGATTGCGAGTTTTTGCAGAGCAACAACTTTGCGTTTGGCGGCATAAATACTTCTATCATCATTAAACGTTGGCCGTGATATGTACCGGATCGTTCTTGGGAAAGTTTCTGTTTTAAGCGCTGGCGCACTGCCTGCCGCACTGAGTGAGCAAGCGCCGCAAGGTGCTCGCCGTGCGCGCTGGCTGGCAGGTCGCGTGCTGCTTTCCCATGCCCTTTCGCCATTACCGGACATCGTCTATGGCGAGCAAGGAAAACCGGCCTTTTCTGCTGACACGCCGCTGTGGTTCAATCTCAGCCACAGCGGTGATGATATCGCCCTGCTGCTCAGCGACGAAGGGGAAGTCGGCTGCGATATTGAAGTCGTGCGCCCGCGCGATAACTGGCAAACGCTGGCAAATACGGTATTCAGTCTTGGTGAACATGCCGAAGTCGAGGCCGAACGCCCGGAGCAACAGCTGGCGGCGTTCTGGCGCATCTGGACGCGTAAAGAAGCTATCGTGAAACAGCGCGGCGGTAGCGCCTGGCAAATCTTCAGCGTCGACAGTACCGCGCTAACTTCCTCACTCTCCGTCAGCCAGTGCCAGCTCGATACCCTGAGCCTGGCGGTGTGCACCCCCACGCCGTTTACCCTAACCGCAGACGCCGTGCAGCGCCTGGAAGCCTTAGCGTAAATTTTCCGGGAAGTTTTTCGGCAGCTCGCTCGCCGCACAGGCAATAACGTCATCGTTGTTCGCGCCGCAGTCACGTACGAAAGTGATGGTCGCGAACTCATCAATCACCTCGGTGGGATACGCCGGGCCGGCATCGCGGTACGACATCATCAGCGGAATATGGTCATTCTGGAAGCAGACCGTTTTTTCCGGATTATTGATCACCCAGCGAGGGAAAAAGATGGTGCCGTGAAAGAGTTTGTCACCCAGGTTTACGATCAGGCTGACGTCGGTCCCGGTCGGTTCGGTCCACGAAATTTTATAAACGCTCTCCCCGACCCGCACAATATAGGCCCGCTGATCTTTCACCCAACGATTTCCCACAATACCGCTGTGAATGCGGTAATCCAGCGTAGTGTCGTTTTTCACGTAGATCTCGTAATTCCAGCCATTATCGTAGGTATAGACCAGATGTTTGCCGACAAATCCGCTCAAATCATGTTTATCAAACGCGCTCATATTCGTTCTCCTCTTACTTGATGTGAGGATCTTAACGCTTCAAAAATTGGATGAATAACGCTATATTTGCATCAAATTCATTCAATTATTAGATGAGTTATGCACAAAACAACCCTCGAGCAGTGGGCTCTATTGGAGAAAGTGGTGGAACTGGGCAGCTTTGCTAAAGCGGCGGAAGAGACCAACCGTAGCCAGTCTTCGGTGAGCTACAATCTGGCACTGTTGCAGGAGCGGCTCGGCGTAACGCTGCTGACCCCGGAAGGCCGCAGGGCTGTCCTGACCCCGGCCGGAGAGCTATTGCTCAATCAGGTCAAACCGTTACTGAAGGCCTTTTTATGGGTGGAAACCCGGGCCGCAACGTTACAAAACGGTACGCGAACGCGGCTGGATTTGATGGTAGATAGCATCTTCCCACGCAAACGCTTGTTCGCCATTCTCAAACAGTTTCAGCAGGCCTGGCCGCAAACGCAGGTGCGTCTGACCGAAGTCCTGGAGAATGGTGATGCTCGACTGGCAGCACATGCCGATGCGGACGTAATGGTCCTGACCCGGCGTCAGGATGTCACCGGACGCGGCGAATGGCTGATGAATATTGACTTCGTGGCCGTGGCCCACCGCGATCACCCACTCTGCATGCTGGATGCGCCGCTGAATGAAGACGCATTACGTGCCTGGCCGCTGATTCGCATTGCCGATCGCGATAACCCACAACAACCGGCTCGTGATGCCTGGACCTTCTCGACCATTGATGCCGCGATTGATGCGGTGATGTATCAGGTCGGTTACGGCTGGCTGCCTGAGGAACGTATTCAGACGCAGCTTGATCAGGGGCTTTTACGCCCACTGCCGTTAAGCCATGGTGCTCGCCGCGCCACGCCTTTGCATCTGATCGTTAAAGATACGCTTGCCCCGCTGGATGAACAGGTCAGTACTCTGCTGCGTTTATTGCGAGAACATTAACCTTTTCCCCGGATGCCGGACGTGTGTTACAAAATACGCTATTCCCCTTACTCCCTGTGCGCCAACGCGCCACATGAAAGGTTAACTGCAGATGCAACGAGTCACCATTACCCTCGATGACGATTTACTGGAAACGCTTGACGGCCTGAGTCAGCGCCGTGGCTACAACAACCGTTCCGAAGCGATCCGCGATATTCTGCGTGGCGCACTGGCGCAGGAAACTACCCTTGAACACGGCACTCAGGGCTTCGCGGTGCTCTCGTATGTTTATGAGCATGAGAAGCGTGATCTGGCCAGCCGTATTGTTTCTACCCAACACCACCATCACGATTTATCGGTCGCCACGCTGCACGTGCACATCAACCATGACGACTGCCTGGAAATCGCCGTGCTAAAAGGCGACATGGGCGATGTGCAGCATTTTGCCGATGACGTGATTTCCCAGCGCGGCGTGCGCCACGGCCATTTACAGTGCCTGCCGAAAGAAGAGTAATTGCCTGTTTCGTTGCCGGATGGCGGCTGCGCTTTATCCGACCTACGTCCGTTACCGTCTGTAGGCTGGGCAAGCGAAGCGCCCCCGGCAATAATGTTTACGCCATCGTGCCAATCGTCTTTCTGAAACGCAGTAGTGCTATCAGGAAGAACGCGCTGCCAATCGCCAGCAGCGTCAGGAACTGTGGCCAGACGATGCCAAACCCGGCACCACGGTAAAGTATCGCCTGCGCGAGGCTGACAAAATGGGTCGTTGGCATGGTCAGCATAATGTCCTGCACCGCCTGCGGCATGCTTTCACGCGGTGTGGAGCCACCTGAGAGCATCTGTAACGGCAGCAGCACCAGAATCATCAGCAGTCCCAACTGCGGCATGGAACGCGCCAGCGTGCCCATAAAAATGCCGATCGAGGTGGTGGCGAACAGGCTCAGCGCCACGCCCAGCATAAACAACGGAATTGAACCTTCAATCGGCACCCCGAGCACGCCTTTCACCATCAGCATCAGCGACAGACCGGAAACCACCAGCACCACCAGCCCCATCGACCAGATTTTTGCCATCATAATCTCAAACGGCGTCACCGGCATCACCAGCAGATGCTCAATAGTCCCGTGCTCGCGTTCGCGGATCAACGCCGAACCGGTCAGCACAATCGCCAGCATGGTGATGTTATTGATGATCGCCATCACCGCGCCAAAACGGGCGGGTTCCAGATTAGGGTTAAAGCGCATGCGCATTTCCAGTGCCACCGGCGGCTCATTGTTATCGCGGTAGCGCGCCACAAAGCTGTTCACCTCGCCGCTGATGATATTCTGGATATAGCTGTTGCCGGTAAACGCCTGGCTCATCCGCGTGGCATCGACGTTAACCTGTATATCCGGTTGTCGTCCGGCCAGCACATCACGCTGAAAGTCAGGCGGAATGTTTACGGCGAAGGTATAGCGCCCGGCGTCCAGCCCGGCATCCATCTCATCGGCAGTGATCATCTCCGGCGGTAAAAACCACGGGCGATAAAAGCTATTCACAATCCGATTCGACAACTGCGACTGGTCCATATCGGCAATAGCAATCGGTGCCAGATGCAGCGAACCCGGCAGGACGGTCGCGGAAGAATAAACCGAAACCGTGAAGGCGAATACGATCAGCGTCAGCATCGCTTTGTCACCCAGCAGGCTGCGCAACTCTTTGATGCCGAGGTTATAAATATTGCGTAATCGGCGCATCACCCCTCCTGTTTTTTCAGCAGTAATACGCTCAGACCAATCACCACCGGAATGGCTACCGCCAGCGGAATAAACAGCGGCCAGAGATCGGTCAGATCCAACGCTTTAGAGAACGTTCCACGCGCGATGGTCAGAAAATGGCTGGTCGGATAAATTTCACCAATCCACCGTCCTGGCCCTTCCAGCGAAGCCACCGGATCGATCATCCCGGAAAACTGCGTCGCCGGGATCAGCGTAATAATCGCCGTACCAAAAATGGCCGCGATCTGGCTTTTCATAAACGTGGAGATAAACAGCCCCAACCCGGTGGCAATGGTGACGTACAGCAGCGCGGCCAGCGTCAGGGTCACAAAGCTCCCCTTATGCGGGACGCCGAACACAAACACCGACAGCGCGCACAACAGCAGGAAGTTCAGCATGCCCAGCACGATGTACGGCAACTGTTTGCCGAGTAAAAACTCGCTGCGGGTCGTGGGCGTAACGTACAGGTTGATAATCGACCCCAGCTCTTTCTCACGCACTACGCTGAGGGCGCTGAGCATGGAAGGGATCATCATCAACAGCAGTGGGATCACCGCCGGAACAATCGCCGGCAGACTCTTCACATCCGGGTTGTAACGATAGCGAGTTTCAATGGTCATCAGCCCGTGTTGCCCGCTGGCAT
Source organism: Citrobacter sp. C13 (assembly GCF_014596815.2). Taxonomy (NCBI): domain Bacteria; kingdom Pseudomonadati; phylum Pseudomonadota; class Gammaproteobacteria; order Enterobacterales; family Enterobacteriaceae; genus Citrobacter; species Citrobacter sp. C13. The sequence continues at coordinate 236,530 of NZ_CP115024.1, read as the reverse complement.
TGGGTTGACGCGCCATCACATCCTGCAGCCAGGTCTGGTGCATCGCCTGCACGTAACCCCTGACCGTTTCAGCGCGGCTTGGCATTGCGCCATCGACCCAGACGCCGATCTTCACCGGCGTTCCACGCGCGATGTCGCGGCCAAAATTTGGCGGAATTTCAATTGCTACCGCGACTTCTCCCGAACGCATCCGTTTGTCCAGCTCGTCATAACTGGTGAGCGGCGGTTGCTCGATAAAATAGCGCGATCCCGCCAGATTTAGCGTCCACGCCTGGCTACTGACAGTCTGGTCACGATCGAGCACCGAAAAACGCAGGTTCTCCACATCCATGCTGATGCCGTAGCCCATGATCAGCATCAGGATCACCGTGCCCATCAGCGCCAGCGTGGAGCGTACCGGATCGCGTCGTAGCTCCAGCGCCTCGCGGCGGCTGTAGCTGAACAAGCGCCGCAGACTAAAACCTTGCCTCGGCGGTTTACTGTTTTCATGCACTGTCGGGACATTGGCTGGCGCTAACTGCGCTTCCGGCGCAGGGCCTGCTGCTTCCTGTAACCAAGAGATAAACGCCTCTTCCAGACTGGCAGCTCCACGCTGTTTCACCAGCTCCTGCGGCGTGCCGCTGGCCAGTACTTTTCCGGCGTGCATCAGCGACATGCGGTCGCAGCGCTCCGCTTCGTTCATAAAGTGGGTGGAGATAAAAATGGTCACTTTGTCCTGACGCGATAGATCAACCATCAGTTGCCAGAACATATCCCTCGCCACCGGATCGACCCCGGAGGTCGGTTCATCAAGAATGAGCATCTCCGGACGATGGATCACCGCCACCGCCAGCGACAGGCGTTGACGGATCCCCAACGGCAGCGCACCGGGCAACGCATCTTCGACATCGGTCAGTGAAAAGCGCTCGCTCATCTCCTGCACCCGCCCAGGGATTTCTGCTTCGGGGATATGGAACAACCGCGCATGTAATTCGAGGTTTTGCCGGACGGTCAGCTCGCTGTAGAGCGAAAATGCCTGCGACATATAGCCTACCCGGCGGCGGGTATCGATATTTTTCGGGTCAACCGCTTGCCCAAACAGCCACGCCTCGCCTTCGCTTGCGGGCAGCAGCCCGGTGAGCATTTTCATGGTAGTGGATTTACCGCAGCCGTTGGAGCCGAGAAAACCGAAGATTTCCCCGCGCGGAATGCGGAAGTTAACGTGGTCCACCGCCACAAATTTACCGAAGCGCATGGTCAGGTTTTTCGCCTCGATGGCAATCTCTTCCTGCTCAGCGTGATACGGCGGGATCACTACCGGTTTATGCGCCTGCCGCTGGGCTTCAGGTAACAGCGCGATAAACGCCTGCTCCAGCGTGTTGCTGTTGGTTTGCTCACGTAGCTGCTGCGCGCTCCCGGTGGCTAACACCTCCCCGGCGTTCATCGCCACCAGCCAGTCAAAGCGCTCGGCTTCTTCCATATAAGCGGTCGCAACCAGCACGCTCATGTTGGTCTGCCGCTGGCGAATGCTGTTAATCAGATCCCAGAACTGGGCGCGGGACAGCGGGTCGACCCCGGTGGTGGGTTCATCGAGAATTAACAGTTCCGGGTCGTGGATTAACGCGCAGCACAGCCCCAGCTTTTGCTTCATCCCGCCCGAGAGTTTCCCGGCAGGACGGTCGCGAAACGGTGCCAGTCCGGTGCTATTCAGCAGCTCGGTAATCCGCGCCTCACGCTCCGCTTTGTCATGCCCAAACAGGCGGGCAAAGAAATCGACGTTCTCATATACCGACAGCGTGTGATACAGGTTTTTCCCCAGCCCCTGCGGCATCCAGGCAATGCGCGGGCAGACATCCCGGCGATGTTTTGGGTCGCGCATATCGCCACCCAACACCATCACGTTGCCGTGTTCAATGACCCGCGCGCCGGAGATGAGCGACAGCAGGCTCGATTTTCCGACGCCATCCGGGCCAATCAACCCCACCATACAGCGGGCAGGGATATCCAGCGTGATATTGTTCAGCGCTACCGTTTTCCCGTAATGCTGACTCACGCCGTCAAGGTGCGCCACGGGAGGAACGGGAACCAGCGCCAGATGCGTCATTGCGGCAACCTCACCACCAGGTCGTCAGGCCAGGCGCGACTTTCATCAACACGCACCCACGCCATGCCCGGCAGACCGGTTTTCACGTACTCCAGATGCTGCTGCAACAGCTCTGGCGGGATACGCGCTTTGACGCGAAACATCAGTTTCAGCCGTTCATCGCTGGTTTCGACCGTTTTCGGCGTGAACTGCGCGACGCTAGCCACAAAGCTGATGGTCGCCGGAATACGCAGATCCGGCGCAGCATCCAGCACCAGCCGCGCTTCTCCGCCAATCTTCAGTAAACCAGCCTGTTCGGTTGGCAAGAAGAACGTCATGTAGACATCGCTGAGATCGACCATATTCAGCACGCGACCGCCTGCGGAAAGCACCTCGCCCGGTTCAGCTACGCGGTACTGTACGCGGCCATCGCGCGGGGCTTTCAACTCGCTGTCATCAATATCAGCCGCAATACGACGTTCGGTAGCCTGCGCGGCTTCTACGCGGGTTTGCGCCTGAATGATACTGGTACGAGCGGCTTCAATGGCGGCTTTTGCCGCAGAGACCTGCGCCTTTGCGGATTCCAGTGCAGCGCGTGCGCTTTCTGCCGCAGCCCTGTCGTCATCCAGCTGTTGCTCAGACACAGCCCCACGCTGAGATAGCGAACGGGAGCGGACGTGGCGTTTAGAGACCGACTGCAGTTCCGCCTCACGCTGTTTTACCACCGACTGCGCGGCGCGCATTTCACTTTGCCGCTGCTCTAACAGCGCCCGCGCCGCCGCCACCGCACTTTCGGCCTCTTTGATTTGGGCTACCGCTTCCAGCCGCTGCTCCTGCAGCACGCGGGTATCCATTTTCGCCAGCACTTCGCCCTGACGAACAAACTGCCCTTCCGACACGAGGATCGTGTCAATTCGCCCGGCAATTTTGGTGGCAATATCCACTTCAGTGGCTTCAATTCTGCCGTTGCTGGCTGCAAACCCCTCCGGTATTCCCGCAGGACGAAGCATCCACCATGCTATCGCGGCCACCACGACCAGGATGCCCGCCACCCACCACATCATATGACGTTTAAACTTATCCATATTCGACCCGCCGTAATCCCTGTTATCAAACGATGCGTGTCACAAAGCCCACTGAACAGCTATTCAGCGGGAGATTCCATCCGGGATAAGAAGGAATGAGAAACAATGGCCAGAGAGCAGACAGGCATGTAAGCAACCTGCGCCGCGAAGGAAGTGAATGATGAAAATGCTGTGATATCGGGTAGTAATGTTGTCATCATCAGCGTTCCTGGCCGGAAATGAAACACGCATACTCATTACTGCTGTCTATTGAATACTAACACCTGGATTCAATATGTCTATTCGGTTGTAGCAGGTATGTTGCAGGAAAAAAATCGTGCCCGGCAATCCATTTACCGGGCAAATTTCACAAGTGAGCTTTATGTAAAACGCAGCGGGTCCACACTCAACGTATCGTCTTCGCTTATTCAGATACCAAATCCTGTGCGCATGCCCAGGCACTCGACCACGCCCACTGGAAGTTATAGCCTCCCAACCAGCCGGTGACGTCCATCACTTCGCCGATAAAGTAGAGCCCTGGCACTTTGCGGGCTTCCATCGTGCGCGATGACAGCTCGTTAGTATCGACACCACCCAACGTGACTTCAGCGGTACGATACCCTTCCGTACCGTTCGGCTGCACCCGCCACTCGGTCAGCGTTTCAACCAGCGTCTGTTGATCGCGCACGTTAAGCTGCTTCAGAGACACGTCAGGAATTTGCCCTAACTGCTGCAAGCATTCCACCAGACGCTTTGGCAACTGCATTGCTAAGGTGTTCTTTAAGCTCTGGTTAGGATGTGCGCTACGTTGTTCGTCGAGGAAGCTCGCAAGGTCAACATCCGGCAACAAATTAATGCTGACAAATTCGCCTGGCTGCCAAAAACTGGAAATCTGCAAAACAGCTGGGCCCGAAAGTCCTCGGTGTGTAAAGAGCAGATTTTCACGAAATACGGTGCCGTCTTCGGCGGTGATAACGGAGGAGACCGACACGCCAGAGAGCACCTGAAGCTGCTCCAGCAGTGGTTTATGCAACGTAAAGGGCACCAGTCCCGCGCGCGTTGGCAACACCTTCAGACCAAACTGTTCGGCAATTTTATAACCAAACGGCGTTGCCCCCAGACCCGGCATGGAAAGCCCACCTGAAGCGATAACCAGTTTTTTCGTGCCGACCGTCATGCCATTCAGTTCGAGGGTGAAACCTTCATCATCCTGCACCACGCTCAGGACTTCGCTCCGTAACCGCATAGTTACGTTACCTTTTTCACACTCGTCTACCAGCATATCGACAATTTGCTGAGCGGAATCATCGCAGAACAGCTGACCCAGCGTTTTTTCATGCCAGGCAATACCGTGTTTGCCCACCAGGTCGATAAAATCCCACTGCGTGTAACGCGCAAGTGCCGATTTGCAAAAATGGGGGTTTTGGCTCAAATAGGCGGCCGGTTCGACATAAAGATTGGTAAAGTTGCAGCGTCCCCCGCCAGACATGAGAATCTTGCGCCCTGGCTTTTTACCATTATCAATCAGCAGTACTCGACTACCTGCTTGTCCTGCCTGCGCGGCACAAAACATACCCGCTGCGCCAGCGCCTATAATAACGGTATCAAACCTTTCCACGTTGCGATCCTCTCTAAAAAGCGGGTGTGAATTGTAAAGATTCCTCAGTGGTCGCACCAGCACCAAACTACCGATAAAGGGTATTTAACTGAAATATATAGGATAATTCTTTAGTGGTGTAAAACAAAGCAGGAGACAAATCAAAAAAACTCTATATTTCACTTTGCCCGCGCCGCCAAAGTCACTGATAATGCGCCGCGTTCATGTCCTCAAAATGGCGTAACGTCCTATGCTACATTTGTTTGCTGGCCTGGATTTACATACCGGGCTTTTACTATTGCTTGCTCTGGCTTTTGTGCTGTTCTACGAAGCAATTAACGGCTTCCATGACACAGCCAATGCTGTCGCAACCGTGATCTATACCCGTGCAATGCGTTCGCAATTGGCGGTGGTCATGGCTGCGTTGTTCAACTTCTTTGGTGTTTTGCTGGGTGGTCTCAGCGTGGCGTATGCCATCGTGCATATGCTACCAACGGATCTGCTGCTTAATATGGGATCGTCACATGGCCTTGCCATGGTGTTCTCCATGCTGCTGGCGGCAATTATCTGGAACCTGGGTACCTGGTACTTTGGTTTACCTGCATCCAGCTCCCACACGCTGATTGGCGCCATTATCGGTATTGGTTTAACCAATGCACTGATGACCGGCACCTCGGTGGTGGACGCACTTAACATTCCGAAAGTTATCGGTATTTTTGCTTCGCTTATCATCTCGCCAATTGTTGGTCTGGTGGTTGCAGGCGGTCTTATTTTCATTCTGCGTCGTTACTGGAGCGGTACAAAAAAACGTGCCCGTATCCACCTGACGCCAGCAGAACGTGAAAAGAAAGATGGCAAGAAAAAGCCGCCGTTCTGGACCCGTATTGCACTGATCCTCTCCGCTATCGGCGTAGCGTTCTCTCATGGCGCTAACGACGGGCAGAAAGGCATTGGTCTGGTGATGCTGGTGCTGATTGGCGTAGCGCCTGCAGGCTTCGTGGTGAATATGAATGCTTCCGGTTACGAGATTACCCGTACCCGTGATGCAATCAATAACGTCGAAGTCTTCTTCCAGCAGCGCCCTGACCTGCTTAAACAGGCCACAGGCGTAGACCAGCTGATTCCGTCCCCGACGGACGCGGCACCCGCGACGACGACAGAGTTCCATTGCCACCCGGCGAATACCATCAACGCGCTGGAACGTGCGAAAGGTATGCTGGCGAACCTGGAAACCTACGACAAATTAAGCGTCGAACAGCGTGGTCAGCTGCGCCGTATTATGCTGTGCATCTCTGATACCACCGATAAAGTGGTTAAGCTGCCTGGCGTAAGCGCTGACGATCAGCGTCTGCTGAAAAAACTGAAAGCTGACATGCTGAGCACCATTGAGTACGCGCCTATCTGGATCATTATGGCCGTCGCACTGGCGCTGGGTATTGGTACGATGATTGGCTGGCGTCGTGTTGCCACCACCATCGGCGAGAAAATCGGTAAGAAAGGCATGACTTATGCCCAGGGGATGTCGGCGCAGATGACCGCCGCAGTCTCTATCGGCCTCGCCAGCTACACCGGTATGCCCGTTTCCACCACCCACGTTCTCTCTTCTTCCGTTGCGGGGACGATGGTTGTTGATGGCGGCGGATTGCAGCGTAAAACGGTAACCAGCATTCTGATGGCCTGGGTCTTCACCCTGCCGGCTGCGATTATTCTTTCCGGGGTGCTGTACTGGCTGTCCCTGAAGCTTATCTAAGCGAATGCACGGTAAAAAAGCGGGTCAGGAAGCTGACCCGCTTTTTTTGTATCTGTTGTTGGAATCAGTGCCAGATAATCAGCGCAACCATGCTGATTAGCACCAGGCCACATAGCGCGCTGGTGAGAATGAACTGACCGCGAACCCGCTCACAGCGGCGAATAAATTCATCATCATGATGATCGCGGTAACGCTGAGCGTAGATATACCACACCAGACGCATCTGCTTGTTCGGTTGCCCATGCGAGGTAAAAAAGCCCCCTCCATCTACATACTGGTAAAGTAATGGATCGCAACCACGAAGTACCACTAACAGTGCGCGTAGCGAAGAAAAATAGCGCGCCATATTAACAATGCAAACGACACATAAAGCCCAGAATAATGCAATGGTGCTTATCATACCTCCTCCCCGGCGACCCGCCCACGGAACTCCTTTCCGGGACTACCGCTCCCCGATACCCTGCCAAACCATTCAATGAAGAGTGCAGCCGAAACCGTTCGTGTTAGTATCACGCATCCGAACGCCTCTTTAGATAGTGTAGGAGATTAGTTAATTTTTTTGCCATAAGGTTAATCGCTATCAATGCAATTAACTAAAAAATTTGTTTAACTATTTGGCAAGCAAGGCGGATTGACGGATTATCCTGGTCGCTATAATGTAAGGATAGTCCTTATATGGTACGTTTTTTACGACTGGGCTAGCCCCGCGCACAAGGTTCGCAGGACGCGGATGACGCGGCGGCATATAACGCCAGCAGGCTAGTCATCGACAACTTATGGAAGGAGTAACACTATGGCTTATAAACACATTCTTATCGCGGTTGATCTTTCTCCGGAAAGCAAAGTTCTGGTTGAAAAAGCGGTTTCTATGGCGCGACCTTACAATGCTAAAGTCTCCCTTATCCACGTTGACGTAAACTATTCCGACCTGTACACCGGGCTCATCGACGTGAATCTGGGCGACATGCAGAAACGCATTTCTGAAGAAACCCACCACGCGTTAACCGAGCTGTCCACCAATGCAGGCTACCCTATCACCGAAACCCTGAGCGGTAGCGGCGACCTGGGTCAGGTTCTGGTTGATGCCATCAAAAAATACGACATGGATCTGGTCGTCTGTGGTCACCACCAGGATTTCTGGAGCAAACTGATGTCCTCCGCGCGCCAACTGATCAACACCGTCCACGTCGACATGTTGATTGTTCCGCTGCGTGACGACGAAGAAGCATAAAATGCTTGCCGCCGGAAGTTAACCCGGCCCACTGCAAGTCGTTAAGCCTGTAAACGCCCGCCTTCGCGGGCGTTTTTGTTTTTATCATTCGGTCACAATTAGTACATCAATCCAACAAACAAATCATAATTAGTGTGATCAACTAATTGGATCGAAAACTATCTCTATAATACTCTACCCTTGCGGCCAATAACCGCAGTCTATAACAAAATAAGACTTTTTCGGCGCGTTTAAGCATACGCGTTCATACTTTTCGGGATGGCTTTGAAAGGCGATGGAATATGAATAAAACTGCACCTACGGGCTTGCTGCAGCAACCTCGTCCGTTCTTCATGATCTTCTTTGTGGAATTATGGGAACGATTTGGCTATTACGGCGTACAGGGCATCCTGGCGGTATTTTTTGTTAAGCAGCTCGGATTTTCACAAGAACAGGCATTTGTCACCTTTGGTGCCTTTGCCGCACTGGTTTACGGCCTGATCTCGATCGGCGGCTACGTCGGCGACCACCTGTTAGGCACCAAGCGCACGCTGGTGCTCGGTGCCATTGTGCTGGCAATCGGCTACTTCATGACCGGGATGTCGCTGCTTAAGCCGGATCTAATCTTTATTGCTTTGGGTACCATTGCCGTTGGTAACGGGCTATTTAAAGCCAACCCGGCAAGCCTGCTGTCAAAATGTTATCCCCCGAAAGACGCCCGTCTGGACGGTGCTTTCACCCTGTTTTATATGTCGATTAACATCGGTTCGCTGCTGTCACTGTCGCTGGCGCCGGTGATTGCCGATAAGTTTGGCTACGCTGTGACTTACAACCTGTGCGGAGCCGGACTAATCGTCGCGCTGCTGGTCTACTTTGCCTGCCGCGGAATGGTGAAAAATATCGGCTCTGAGCCAGACCATAAGCCACTGAACTTCCGTAACCTGCTGTACGTGCTGGCCGGTACGGTAGTGATGGTATTTATCTGCGCCTGGCTGATGCACAACGTGCAGATTGCCAACCTGGTGCTGATCGTCCTGTCGATTGTCGTGACCATCATCTTCTTCCGTCAGGCATTCAAACTGGATAAAACCGGGCGCAACAAGATGTTCGTGGCCTTTATCCTGATGCTGGAAGCGGTGGTGTTCTACGTGCTGTACGCGCAGATGCCGACATCGCTGAACTTCTTTGCGATCAATAACGTACACCATGAAATTCTTGGTTTCGCCATCAACCCGGTGAGCTTCCAGGCGCTGAACCCGTTCTGGGTGGTACTGGCGAGTCCGGTACTGGCCGCAATCTATACCCGTCTGGGCAACAAAGGCAAAGACCTGACCATGCCGATGAAATTTACGCTCGGTATGTTCCTGTGCTCATTGGGCTTCCTGACGGCCGCCGCTGCCGGGATGTGGTTTGCCGATGCACAAGGGCTGACGTCGCCGTGGTTTATCGTGCTGGTGTATCTGTTCCAGAGCCTGGGTGAACTGCTGATTAGCGCCCTGGGACTGGCTATGGTCGCTGCTCTCGTGCCACAACATCTGATGGGCTTCATTCTTGGGATGTGGTTCCTGACGCAGGCCGCGGCCTTCCTGATGGGGGGTTATGTCGCTACGTTCACCGCCGTACCAGAGAACATCACCGACCCGCTGCAAACGCTGCCTATCTATACCAACGTCTTCAGTAAGATTGGCCTTGTCACCCTGGCCGTAACGGTCGTGATGGCGATTATGGTGCCATGGCTGAACCGCATGATTAATACGCCGAGCACCGAGCAATAACCTTCAGTGCCGGATGGCGGCTATTGCCCCTGTCCGGCCTACATTCAACATGCCCGGTCGCCTTGCGCTATCGGGCATTTTCACTCACTACCCTTTACGCGCGTCTATCCACTCCTGCACTTCCACCACAAAAGTGTCCGGCGCTTTGCGGTACATTTTGCGCGCCAAGTCCAGAATCGTATGCTGGCCGAGCGCTTCTTCCATTCGCTGCTGGGCCATGTCCATTACCGAACGCACGCCACAAATGCCTTCACAGGCCCACTCCGGTGGGTGTTCCTCAAATATCGCCAGCCGCTGGCGAATTTCACGACACTCAAAGATGCGCTTATCGCCATCAATAGCATTCACCACATCCAGCACCGTGATGTGTTCAGCGGGTTTAGCTAACTGGAAACCGCCACCTTTGCCTTCAATGCTGCGCACCAGACCCGCTTTGGACAGACGGGTGAAAATTTTTGCCAGATAGTCATACGGTACGCTTTGCAGTTCGGCTATTTCCCGCACGCTCATATCCCGCGCGTCGCCCTTACTGTCGACCATACACATCAGGCTATGAATGCCGTACTCAACTCCCGAACTGTAGAATGCCATTCTCTTATCTCAGCCAAAATGAATCTGAGTTTATTGTAGCTTTTTCATCTCATTCATTCCAGACAGCAAAGTAATCCCTTTTTACAAAAGAACTTTAAATACATACTTATCAAACAGATAATCAAAAAACACCACCCTTTGTGGCAAAAAGGATCTCGATCGCATTGCAATTCTTAACTACGACAAATAAAATCCGAGTAAATAATTCGTAGTCATCAGTGAGAAAACCCCAATGCGTAAACAAATTCTGATCGTGGGCGCCGGCTTTGCCGGTATGTGGGCAGCATTAAGCGCCGCACGACTGGCGGATAAACATCAGCAGGCAATTGATATTACAGTAATTGCGCCACAGCCGGAGCTGCGTGTCCGCCCACGCTTTTATGAAAGTGCCGTTCATACGCTGGTCGCACCACTGCAACCGTTGTTTGACGTTACCGGCGTCAACTTCCTGCAAGGTCACGTCGAGCAAATCCTCCCGGACTCTAAAGAGGTAAGCTGGAAAGATGCCAATGGTGACATTCATCTGCACCGCTATGACCGCCTGGTGCTCGCCAGCGGAAGTCACGTAAACCGCGACGCCGTGGCCGGTGCCGCCGAGCACGCGTTTGACCTCGACCAACTTGAGAGCGCCGCCGTACTGGAGCAGCACATTCACGATCTGGCATTACAGCCGGAAAGTGAGGCTCGCAATACGGTCGTGGTCTGTGGTGGTGGTTTCACCGGGATAGAGATGGCGCTGGAATTACCGGGTCGTTTGCGCGAAATATTGGGCGCTGATGCTAAGACCAGAGTTGTCGTAGTTGAACGCGGTGCTCAGCCAGGCGGACGCTGGAGCCAGGAATTACGTGACGTGATTATCGAAGCCTCTGCTGAACTGGGCGTCGAGTGGCTGGTCAATGCGGAAGTAGAAAGCGTGGATGCCTCCGGTGTCACGCTGAAAAATGGGCAGGTGATTGCCTCTCAAACGGTTATCTGGACCGTCGGCGTACAGGCCAATAGCCTGACAGCACAGATTAATGCCCCGCGCGATCGCCAGGGCCGTCTGCATGTGAATACCAATCTGCAGGTTGTGGGCCACGATGATATCTACGCCACTGGCGATGTGGCCTATGCCGCCACCGACGACAAAGGCAACCATGCGTTAATGACCTGTCAGCACGCGATTTTGTTGGGTAAATTTGCCGGTAATAACGCTGCGGCAGACCTGTTAAACGTAACACCACTGCCATATCGTCAGGAAAACTACGTCACCTGCCTGGATCTTGGTGCCTGGGGTGCGGTGTATAGCGAAGGATGGGATCAGCAGGTGAAACTGACGCGCGCAGAAGCGAAGAAGCTGAAGGTGTCGATTGTCAGCGAGCTGATTTACCCACCGAAAGCAGACCGAGCAGTAGCATTTGAGATTGCCGACCCGCTGGCACCGTTTGTTTAATGGATAATGCCGGATGCGGCTAACGCCTTATCCGGCCTACAAAGACACGCTGTCGTAGGCCTGATAAGCGCAGCGCATCAGGCAATTCAGCGCACCAAGCCGGGATGTGGCCTACAAAGACACGCTGTCGTAGGCCTGATAAGCGCAGCGCATCAGGCAATTCAGCGCATCAAGCCGGGATGTGGCCTACAAAGACACGCTGTCGTAGGCCTGATAAGCGCAGCGCATCAGGCAATTCAGCGCATCAAGCCGGGATGTGGCCTACAAAGACACGCTGTCGTAGGCCTGATAAGCGCAGCGCATCAGGCAGCACAGTGCACAGTGCACAGTGCACAGACCTACAAACTATGCTGTCCCAGCGTAGATATCAAACCGATGCCCTTTCGTCACAACCGCGTTCGGCGTGGCGACATCCGCCAGCGGCGGCGCGTAATCTGGGCGCTTCACCACCACACGTTTGGTGGCCAACTGACGCGCAGGCTCCAGCAGCCCATCCGCATCTAAATCCGGCCCCACCAATGACTGAAACACCCGCATTTCTTTTTTCACCAGCGCGCTTTTCTGCTTATGTGGAAACATCGGATCGAGGTACACCACCTGCGGGCGCGGCGTGATATCGGTTAACGCCGTCAGACTCGACGCATGGATCAGCTGTAAACGTTCCTGCAGCCACGGACCGATTTCCGGGTCGGCATAGCCGCGCGCCAGGCCATCATCAAGCAGTGCCGCAACCACCGGATTACGTTCCAGCATTCGTACGCGGCAGCCTACCGAGGCCAGTACAAACGCATCGCGCCCCAGCCCAGCTGTCGCATCGACCACATCCGGCAGGTAATCGCCTTTAATACCAACCGCCTTCGCCACCGCTTCACCGCGTCCACCGCCAAATTTGCGCCGATGGGCCATCGCTCCGCCCACGAAATCGACAAAGATACCACCGAGTTTGGGTTCATCACGTTTGCGCAGTTCCAGATGTTCCGGCGTCATCACCAGCGCCATCAGGTTATCTTCATCGTGTTCCAGTCCCCAGCGGGCGGCAAGAACAGATAAGGCGCCGTCTCCGGCGCCTGTTTCATCTACTAAGCAGATTTTCACGTGAATAATCAGCCTTTGATCCCGTAATGCTCCAGCATTGCATCCAGCTGCGGCTCGCGGCCACGGAAGCGCTTGAACAGTTCCATCGGCTCTTCAGAACCGCCACGGGTAAGGATATTATCGAGGAACGATTGTCCGGTCTGACGGTTGAAAATCCCTTCATCTTCGAAGCGAGAGAAGGCATCTGCCGCCAGTACGTCTGCCCACAGATAGCTGTAGTAACCCGCTGCGTAGCCACCAGCAAAAATATGGCTGAAGGCATGCGGGAAGCGGCCCCACGTTGGGCCCGGCACCACGGCGACCTGTTTTTTAATTTCCGCCAGCGTCTCGAGGATTTTAGCCCCTTGCTGCGGGTTAAACTCCGCGTGCAGACGGAAATCAAACAGACCGAACTCCAGTTGACGCAGAATAAACAGCGCTGCCTGGTAGTTTTTCGCCGCCAGCATTTTATCCAGCAGTTCCTTCGGCAGCGGTTCACCGGTCTCAAAGTGACCAGAGATAAACGCCAACGCTTCCGGCTCCCAACACCAGTTTTCCATAAACTGGCTCGGCAGTTCGACCGCATCCCATGGCACACCGTTGATACCGGAAACGCCCGCGGTTTCGACACGGGTCAGCATATGGTGCAGACCGTGGCCGAACTCGTGGAACAGGGTGATCACTTCATCGTGGGTAAACAGCGCAGGTTTACCGTTCACCGGACGGTTAAAGTTACAGGTCAGGTAAGCGACCGGCTTTTGCAATGTGCCGTCTGTCTTACGCATCTGGCCGACACAGTCGTCCATCCACGCCCCACCGCGTTTGTGTTCACGGGCATACAGATCAAGATAGAAGCTGCCACGCAGCTCGTTGTTTTCGTCGTACAGCTCGAAGAAACGAACTTCCGGATGCCAGACGTCAACATCGGTGCGCTCTTTGGCGGTGATGCCATAAATACGTTTAACCACTTCAAACAGGCCGTTAACGGCTTTGTTTTCCGGGAAGTAAGGACGCAGCTGCTCGTCGCTGATGCTGTAGAGATGCTGTTTTTGTTTCTCGCTGTAGTAAGCGATATCCCATGGCTGTAGCTCATCAACACCAAATTCCGCTTTCGCGAAGGCGCGCAGCTGAGCCAGTTCTTTCTCACCCTGCGGACGGGCACGTTTCGCCAGGTCGGTCAGGAAGTCGAGTACCTGCTGCGGGTTCTCCGCCATTTTGGTAGCCAGAGATTTAAAGGCGTAGCTCTCAAAGCCCAGCAGTTGTGCCAGCTCGTGGCGCAGCGCGAGGATCTCTTCCATTATCGGGCTGTTGTCCCATTTGCCCGCGTTTGGCCCCTGGTCAGACGCGCGCGTGGAGTAAGCGCGATACATCTCTTCACGCAGCCCCTGGTTATCACAGTAGGTCATCACCGGCAGGTAGCTTGGGATGTCCAGCGTTAACAGATAGCCTTCCTGCTCTTTGGCTTCAGCCTGAGCTTTTGCGGCGGCCAGCGCGCTTTCCGGCATCCCGGCAAGTTCCGCGTCGTCGGTCACCAGCTTAGTCCAGCCCATCGTAGCATCGAGGACGTTATTGCTATACAGGTTACCAAGCTCAGACAGGCGGGTAGCGATCTCACCATAGCGCTGCTGTTTTTCCTTCGGCAGACCAATACCAGAAAGCTCAAAATCGCGCAGCGCGTTATCAACCGCTTTTTTCTGTGCAGTGTTCAGAGTGGCATAATGATCGCCATCACGCAGATCGCGGTACGCTTTGTACAGGCCTTCATGTTGTCCAACCCAGGTGCTGTATTCAGACAGCAGCGGCAGCGTTTGTTCGTAGGCTTCACGCAGTTCCGGGCTGTTTTTCACCGAATTCAGGTGACTAACCGGAGAGAAAATACGCCCCAGCACATCGTCGACTTCTGCCAACGGCTGACAGAGATTTTCCCAGGTGTACGGCGCGCCCTGCGCAACCACGCGCTCAACATTTTCACGGCAATCGTTCAGCGCCTTAGTGACGGCAGGCACAACGTGCTCAGGCTGAATTTTAGAAAACGGCGGCAGTTCGAAGGGAGTCAGCAATGGATTGGTCATTAGCGCGGTCCTGTTGAAAAGAGTGAATGAAGCGCGTATCCGGCGCTGTGCATATTAATTTGTACAATGGGGTTAAGTGTAGAGGATTTCAATGCTAACCGTGACGGAAAGACGCCCGGTAGCGCTGCGCTTACCGGGCCTACGGGTAATCTGTGCCGATCTGCTGTAAACTGTGGCAAATCGTCATTTCAGCGGAATTTCATTACCCATGCTCAGTTATCGCCACAGTTATCACGCAGGCAACCACGCCGACGTCCTTAAACATACCGTTCAGAGCCTGATCATCGAGTCGCTCAAAGAGAAAGAAAAACCGTTTCTCTATCTGGACACCCATGCTGGCGCTGGCCGTTATCAGCTGAGCAGTGAGCATGCCGAACGTACCGGTGAATATCTGGAAGGGATCGCCCGCATCTGGCAGCAGGACGATTTGCCTGCAGAACTGGAACCCTACATTGGCGTGGTACAACACTTCAACCGTAGCGGTCAGTTGCGCTACTACCCGGGCTCTCCGTTAATTGCTCGCCAGCTGCTGCGCGAACAGGACAGCCTGCAATTAACTGAACTGCACCCGAGCGACTTCCCTCTGCTGCGCGGCGAATTCCAGAAAGATGAGCGCGCTCGCGTGGCCAAAGCCGATGGTTATCAGCAGCTGAAAGCAAAATTACCGCCGGTTTCCCGTCGAGGGTTGATCCTTATCGATCCACCCTACGAAATCAAAAGCGACTACCAGGCAGTAGTGACCGGTATTAACGAAGGCTACAAACGTTTCGCGACCGGCACCTATGCGTTGTGGTATCCAGTGGTTCTGCGCCAACAAATCAAGCGCATGATCCGCGATCTCGAAGACACCGGTATCCGCAAAATTCTGCAAATTGAGTTGGCGGTGCGCCCGGACAGCGATCAGCGTGGCATGACGGCGTCCGGCATGATTGTGATTAACCCACCGTGGAAGCTGGAGCAGCAGATGAACAACGTCCTGCCGTGGTTGCACAGCAAACTGGTTCCGACAGGAACCGGGCATACTTCCGTAAGCTGGATCGTGCCGGAGTAATCGCAGCCATCGGTGGAACCTTTTAATATCAGGTATACAATCGCGAATATTTTGGCGGATGGCGTAACGCTTCTCCGCCCTACAATGAACATAAAGGAGCGGTCATGACCAAGCACTATGATTACATCGCTATTGGCGGCGGCAGCGGCGGTATTGCCTCCATTAACCGTGCAGCAATGTACGGTCAAAAATGCGCACTGATTGAAGCCAAAGAGTTAGGCGGCACCTGCGTTAACGTTGGCTGCGTACCGAAGAAAGTGATGTGGCATGCCGCACAGGTCCGCGAAGCGATCCACATGTACGGTCCGGATTACGGTTTCGACACCACCATCAATAAGTTCGACTGGGATAAACTGATCGCCACGCGTACCGCTTATATCGATCGTATTCATACCTCGTACGACAACGTGCTGGGCAAAAATAATGTCGATGTGATCAAAGGCTTTGCCCGCTTCGTTGATGCAAAAACCATTGAAGTGAATGGTGAAACCATCACTGCCGATCATATTTTGATTGCCACCGGCGGGCGTCCGAGCCATCCGAACATTCCTGGCGTGGAATACGGTATTGATTCTAATGGTTTCTTTGAGCTGCCAGCGCTGCCAAAACGTGTAGCCGTTGTTGGCGCAGGCTACATCGCCGTTGAACTGGCTGGTGTGATTAATGGCCTGGGCGCAGAAACTCACCTGTTCGTGCGTAAACACGCGCCGCTGCGCAGTTTTGATCCGATGATCGTCGAGACGTTGGTTGAGGTGATGAACGCCGAAGGCCCGACTCTGCATACTCACGCGATTCCAAAAGCGGTTGTTAAAAACGCTGACGGCAGCCTGACCCTGCAACTGGAAGATGGTCGTAGCGAAACGGTAGACTGCCTGATTTGGGCGATTGGTCGTGAGCCAGAAACGGACAACTTCAATCTGGCTGTTACCGGCGTGAAAACCAATGAAAAAGGCTACATCGTCGTTGATAAATTCCAGAACACCAGCGTGCCGGGTATTTATGCCGTCGGCGACAACACCGGTGCCGTTGAACTGACGCCGGTTGCCGTTGCCGCGGGCCGTCGCCTGTCCGAGCGTCTGTTTAACAACAAACCGGACGAACATCTGGACTACAGCAACATCCCGACCGTGGTCTTCAGCCACCCGCCAATTGGCACCGTGGGCCTGACCGAGCAGCAGGCTCGCGAACAGCACGGCGATGACCAGGTGAAAGTGTATAAATCATCATTTACCGCGATGTATACCGCTGTCACCTCACATCGTCAGCCGTGCCGCATGAAGCTGGTTTGCGTCGGTCCGGAAGAGAAAATTGTCGGTATTCACGGTATTGGTTTTGGAATGGATGAAATGCTGCAAGGCTTCGCGGTCGCGCTGAAAATGGGCGCAACCAAGAAAGACTTTGATAACACCGTTGCGATTCACCCAACGGCGGCAGAAGAATTCGTTACCATGCGTTAAGCAATAAATAAACCGGATGGTGCTTTGCCATCCGGTTTTCTCTTATTTACCCTGCATATATGGCGTATACACGCCGTTTAAGCTTTCGAGGAACGCCACGATATCGTCGATATCTTCCTGCGGCAGTTCTTTACCCACCTGATAACGCAGCATCAGTTTTACCGCACCATCGAGCGTAGGCACATCACCGCGATGGAAATAAGGCGCGGTCAGCGCAACGTTACGCAAGCCCGGGACTTTTTGACGCAGCTTGTCACGTAATTCATTAGTGACGTTCATGCGGCCAATATCTGCGGCAGTGACCTCACCGAAATTAAAGTCCTTTTTCAAACCCAATGGCTCAAATGAGCGCCCGCCTAAAATAATACCGCCATGACAGGTCGCACACTTATTATCTTTAAACAATTGATAGCCATGTTTCTGCTGAGCAGTTAACGCCGCTTCATCGCCGCGAAGCCATTTATCAAACGGCGAATTTGGCGTAATTAGCGTTTTCTCAAACTCAGCAATCGCATCGGTAATATTATCCCCGCTGAATCCCTGCGGATAAACCGCGATAAACTCTTGCTTCAATTGCGGATCTTTATCCAGTTTCTGGATAATTTCATCCCAGGATTTAGACGCCATTTCGATAGGGTTCAACGGCGGGCCGCCTGCCTGCGCCTGCAGTGTTGGCGCACGACCATCCCAGAATTGTTCAACGTTGAAGACCGAGTTAAACACCGTCGGCGCATTAATCGGGCCAACGGCGCCGCCTACGCCGATCGACGTTTTCCGGCCATCCACGCCGCCTGCATTCAGGGCGTGGCAATGCGCGCAAGAAATCGTGCTGTCACCTGAAATACGCGGGTCGTGGTAAAGCGTAAAGCCAAGCGCCACTTTGCGGGCATCGGTTGGGATGCTTTCCGGTATCGGCTGCACAGGTTCATTACGATGCTGCGTGGCGGTATCGTTACTGGCGTAATACTGCTCACGCTGTTTCGCAATCCAGCCCAGGATCTCGGCTCGCTCCGTATCGCTGACCTTGCCAGCCCAGTGCAATGCGGTATAACGCGTCGGTGGCATGGTGTCGTACTGCATCACCCATTCAATTTTATTCAGGTCGCTTTGCGAAACGGGTTTATCTGCGACCAGCGCCGCACGAACGGCTTCAAGATTGAATGATTTGTATCCCAGTTGAATATCATAATTCATCAACTGCTTAGCGACAGGAAAAGAAGAATAGAAAGGTAATTCAGCTGAAGGCGTGTGACAATAATCGCATCCTTTTTCGCGTAAAAATCCTAATACCTTATTATTTTCTTCCAGCGTAGAGGCCTGAACATCTGCCTGTTTGCTACGTTGATTATCGTGATACCACACATAACCGGATAATCCAAAATAACAAATCACGATGCCAGCTATGGCAATCGCGGTAAGACGGGTAATGATTTTCATTATTTTACCCTCACCGTTGTGAGTTATTGTGACCCAGAAAAATTAGAATAATTAATGCACAGTCTTTGTCAGACCTGACCATCATAGGAAATGAGGGAATTACTATTTTGATAAGTATCAAGCAATTACATGGGGGAGAACTATCAATAGAATAGCCTGCGCCTATTATAGAGATAAGGCGTTACCTGTCTCTGTTCACACCTCGTTGCAATCGAATGCTCTGAAAATGGAATATATTCAGATCATGCAGAAATTTGAATTATCCATTATTTTCATTGGGATAGTCTGATTCTTTAAATTTTGCTCAGCATTAAAACGTGATCAACCGCACGCTTTACTCACCCGACACCGAAGCGAATGTCTACGCTTAACTGACGACCGGGCAATAGCCTTAATCTTTCAACGTCCATCGGAGGTCTTTCTCATTATGCTCAACCAGAAACTACCCCACGCCCCTTCTGAAGAAATGACGATCGACATCGATCTGCTTTATGAAATGGATCCGTGCGAGTTAAAGCTGGATGAAATGATTGAGGCAGAGCCTGAGCCGGAGATGATTGAAGGGCTCCCCGCTTCAGATGCGTTAACCCCTGCCGATCGTTATCTCGAACTGTTCGAACACGTCCAGTCATCCAAACTGTTTGCGGATAGTAAAACCTTCCCAGATTGTGCGCCCAAAATGGACCCGCTCGACATTTTAATTCGCTATCGCAAGGTTAAACGCCATCGGGACTTCGATCTGCGACGCTTCGTCGAGAACCATTTCTGGCTCCCGGAAACGCCCTCCAGCGAATACGTTTCTGACCCGGAAAGTTCGCTGAAAGAGCATATCGATCAACTGTGGCCGGTGCTGACGCGCGAGCCGCAGGATCATATTCCCTGGTCCTCGCTGCTGGCGTTACCGCAGTCATACATTGTGCCAGGCGGGCGTTTTAGCGAAACCTACTACTGGGATTCCTACTTTACCATGCTGGGTCTGGCAGAGAGCGGTCGCGAAGATCTGCTGAAATGTATGGCAGATAACTTTGCCTGGATGATTGAAAACTATGGTCACATCCCGAACGGCAACCGCACTTACTATCTGAGTCGCTCACAGCCGCCGGTATTTGCGCTGATGGTGGAACTGTTTGAAGAGGATGGCGTACGTGGCGCGCGTCGTTACCTTGATCATCTAAAAATGGAGTACGCGTTCTGGATGGATGGCGCCGATTCCCTGGTGCTCAACCAGGCCTACCGCCACGTGATCAGAATGTCGGACGGCTCTCTACTTAACCGCTATTGGGACGATCGTGATACGCCGCGCGATGAATCATGGCTTGAAGACGTTGAGACCGCCAAACATTCGGGTCGCCCGCCCAATGAAGTGTATCGGGATTTACGCGCAGGCGCGGCCTCCGGCTGGGATTATTCCTCGCGCTGGCTACGCGACGCGGGCCGCCTTGCCAGCATACGCACCACACAGTTCATCCCGATTGACCTGAACGCATTCCTCTACAAGCTGGAAAGCACTATCGCCAATATTTCCGCGCTAAAAGGTGACAAAGAAACGGAAGCACTTTTTCGCCAGAAAGCCAGCGATCGTCGTGATGCGGTAAACCGCTATCTCTGGGACGATGAAAACGGCTGCTATCGCGATTACGACTGGCGGCGCGAACAAATGGCCCTGTTCTCTGCCGCCAGTATTGTGCCGCTGTATGTCGGTATGGCAACGCATGAACAAGCCGATCGGCTTGCTAACGCGGTTCGCAGTCGCCTGCTAACGCCCGGTGGCATTTTAGCCACGGAGCATGAAACCGGTGAACAGTGGGATAAACCCAACGGTTGGGCGCCGCTGCAGTGGATGGCGATCCAGGGCTTCAAACTGTACGGTGACGACCATCTCGGGGATGAAATTGCCCGTAACTGGTTGAAAACGGTGAATCTCTTTTATCAGGAACACCACAAGCTTATCGAAAAATACCACATAGCCGACGCCGCGCCGCGCGAAGGCGGCGGCGGGGAATATCCGTTGCAGGACGGCTTTGGCTGGACCAATGGCGTGGTGCGCCGACTCATCGGTTTGTATGGCGAACCCTAGCGGCTGACGGTCTGAGTCATCAGGCTTTCAGTTAATTGCATCGTACAGCTCGGCGTGAATTTTCTGCCATTTCTTGTTCTCAGGGCTTGGCTGGGCGCGAACACGCAGCTCGGCCTGCTCAAGATCATATTGCTGACGCGCAACGACCGCAGGCACGGAACAAAAACTTTGCAGATAACTTTTATGCAGCGAAGTGAGCGATGCCCCATTCGACATCGCATGGCTGAGCGTAGTCATAAACTGTCGGCATGGTTTGCTTTCATCCATCTGCGAAGGGTAACGCAGCAGCAGTCTCAACACCTCAGTATTGCCCGCCGAAAACGCCTGCTCCGTCCACGCCAGCTTCCAGTCCATCCCGCCCTGCAGAAAAAGTGACGTCACGCGGGTGTCATTACGATCTATAGCCGCCCGCATGTTAAAGGCATCCCAGGTGATGCCCATTCGGGTCACCGCCTCCCGTGCGCTAGGGGCATCACGCCGTGGCTCCTCTTGTACGATTTCAACGGACTGTCCGGAAGACGCCTGTGGCGCTGGCGAAGTAAATAACCAGAACGCACCCAGCGAAATCGCCAGCACCATCACGCCGACCGCTACCCACAACATACCGGAAATCAGCTGTTCACGTTCTTCCGCCGTGCGCTTGGCCCGCTTTTCCGGCGGATCAATGCTGTCTGCGATTTCATGCTTATCGCCTCCCGCTTGCTCGTCTTTTTGCTTTGCTGTTTCCCAAAACTGGCGGACCATGGCCTCATCAGATTCCAGATACGACGCAGGATTAATGCGCGTACGCCGTTCTTCAAATGCCCGTTGCACAGGATGAGTTATCTGTCGGTACTGGTAGTCCAGCAATATCAGTTGTACCGACGTCAGCGGCTGCTGCGCGATAACGCAGTTACGAGCCAGGCGGCAATCATCCAAAAACATGCGTAGCGTGATGCGCGGCTCAACAAATGACATGAGCACTGAAGTATCGTTAAAAATCTGCGTAAAGTGGCGAACGAATAATTTCTTATCGACGACCATCAGTGCCAGCTCGCTAAACATCATACCGTCCAGCGCATCTCGTCCTTCGCCCAACTTTAGCCAGCGACGCAGACGTTCACCACCAAAGTGCTGTTTCAGAAAGCTGTTGAGAGGATGTTGATCCGGCCATACCCGTGCAATCAGAGATTTGAGGGTTAATTCTATTGCGCGAAGTTGACGCTGCGCCCGCATCTGAGCATCCGGCTCCACAGGTGCAATTTCGGTTTGATACTTCAGGATGGGCTGTTGCTGGCGTAATTGTTCCAGAGAAGCCACAAAGCGCAGCGCTGAAATCAGCTGGTTTTCACTGACGTCCTGGCCATTTTCATATTGGGGTACACTCTGTTGAAGATGACGTAGCCGCAGAGTGAACTGGCTCAATTGCGCATCATTCATCTGCAACCGTCTGGCGACAGCCCCCCAGCCGCCCAGATTCAGTCGTGCCTGATCCAGCTGTTCGAGAAACCACCGCGGGTCTTTGCCTTCTGCGGCATGTACGCCTAGCAGCAGTAATATTTCTACCGACGCCTGGCGGATAATCCCCAGACAATGTTCAAAGGGTGTACATGTCGCTTGTAACGCGCTATTGGTCATCATCTTCCCTAAAAGGACCCAAAACGTGCGGCCTCACAATGGTATGTAATTATCTTTTTTAAACGCAACGTTGTGCCGATGTAGACTAGAACACATTCATATAGCAAATAAATAAGTTTTACAGTGACTTCCGCACAATCATTGAAAATTATTCTGGAGATAAGCCTATGCCTGTACTGCAAACATCACGTCTGCTCTGCCGCCCACTGACAGAAAATGACTGGACGTTCTTCTTAACGCTACAGCAGAACCCAGATGTGATGCGTTTTGTCGCTGACGCACGTACTGAAGAGGAAGTACGGACAGCCTTCGACTCCCGCCTGCCTGAATGGTTTCCCGGCAGCCCGCACTGGCTATGTCTGCTCTTGTGCGATAAGACATCGGGAGCACCGCTTGGCGTGACCGGATACATTCAGGAGAACAATGAATGTTCCGAGGTTGGCTTTCTGCTCGCCCCAGAGGCGCAGGGTAAAGGTTATGGCGCTGAATCTCTGCATGCCGTGTGTGAATACGCCTTTGCCAGCGGCGGTCTGCGGCGACTGACCGCCTGTGTCACCGCAGGAAACGAAGCCTCACGGTGTCTGTTGGAAAAGGTCGGGTTCATTCATGAAGGCACGCTACGCGCAAGCTACTGGCTACATCAAACCTGGCACGATGACTGGATTTTTGGTCTGTTAAAACAGGAATATCAGCCGCCCAAGGCATAGGTCGTTTTGCGGTAAATACTGGCTGTCAGGCAACTAGCGTAACGGCGTGGTTTTTTTAGAATAGGTCTCTTTGCACAGAGATGATTATGCCGCTGCGTTCGACACATTTCACGCCCGCCTGTATCGCATTTATTAAGCAATGGCAGGGCCTGTCGCTGGAAAAGTATCAGGACAAAAAAGGCATCTGGGTCATTGGTTACGGGCACGAAATCTCCGCCAATGAATCCTTTGATACCCCAATTACGGTGATGCAGGCAGAAACATTGCTGCTCGCAGATATGAGTATCTGCGAGGCATTCATCCATAAGGAAATGACGCAAATAAAAGACAGGTTTCAGCTGGAAGCATTAATTACGTGGATATTCAGCGTGGGAATTACCCAATTTTGCGCTAAAAATATCTGGCCGGTGTCTATTTCACAGCCAGAAATATTCTGACTGTGAAATATGTTCCTAGTAAATGGTGTTGTTTAACATCATTGCCGCCTGCGTACGGTTTTTTACCTCCAGGCGCTGATACAACGACTCAAGATGGGCTTTTACCGTTCCGGTACTGATATTTAACAGTCGACCAATTTGTTTATTAGATTCTCCGGCGGCCAGCATGGTCAAAATCTCCCGCTGGCGCGCGCTGAGCAATCTGATATTTTGCCCACCGCTTTCGGTAGCGGTTATGCAGTCTCTGGGGATAAACATCATACCCATCGCGACGCTATTGAGGGCCAGCGTAAAGGTTTCCGCGTCAGAATCGCGCGGAACAATGGCCAGCACGTTCAGTTTAGTGACCTCTTGCAACCATTTTTTACGGCAGTCCGTTGCGGTCACCAGCACCTTCACCATCGCAAAGCGCTCTGCTATCTGTTGCAGCAAGCTACAGCAGAACTCAGCATCAAGGTCGCCATCCAATATAACTAATGCCTCGGGTTTATCTTCCAGCGTCAGCCAAAGTTCATCTGCCTGACTGACACCCTGAACATCCACTCCTGGAATACGTTGCTGCAAACTTACATTCATTCCATGAATAAATATTGACTGCCTGTCAAACATTACTACCTGCATTATTTATCTCCATCCGAATAGGATATTAGCCTTAACATGCGGAAGGGTATTACCCATAGGGTAAAATAAGAAGTCACCATTTGGCGGGGGCCATTTTACCGATAGACAGAGAAGAAAGAAGCAGAAGTTATGAATAGTTACAGCTCAACCCGAAGGATCATACAAAGGAACAAAAACAGGTTTGAAAACTAGGGAAAGTCTTAATATTCGATGCTCATGATAAGACAATGAATATTAATTAATATGATTTTATATTTTTAGCTAAAAATAAGATATCAACGACAATGGATAAATCTGTTACAAAATACAATCTAGCATTAAGTGCTTATTCAACGCATGCCGTGACCTGTTGAATAAGCACCTTATGGGTTTACAGGAACATTCCGCCGGATACCTCGATACGCTGTGCCGTCATCCAGGCCAGTTCATCGCTGAGCAGCGCAGCAATGGCGTCGCCAATATCATCAGGTAAACCAACGCGTCCCAGCGCCGTTTGCGATGCAATGTACGCATTCAATTGCGCATTATCCCGCACATTTCCGCCGCTAAAATCCGTTTCTATTGCGCCTGGCGCAATAATATTCGCCGTTATGCCGCGCTCTCCCAGCTCTTTTGCCTGATAACGGGTTAGCACTTCCATCGCACCTTTCATGGCTGCGTATGCGCTGTAACCCGGTAGCGCAAAGCGGGCAAGCCCGGTAGAGACATTGAGGATGCGACCACCTTTATTTATCAGCGGTAGCAGGCTCTGCGTCAGGAAAAAGGGCCCCTTAAAATGGATGTTCAAAAGTTGGTCAAATTGCGCTTCAGTAAATGCCGGATACGGTGCGTTGATGCCGATTCCCGCATTGTTCAACAAATAATCAAACGCGTTACTTTGCCACTGCGTTTGTAACGTTCCCTGCACCTGTTGAACAAACTGAGGGAATGTAGAAATATCGCCGACATTTAACGGTAATGCCGCCGCTTTACCGCCAGATTGGCGTATTTCACCCACAACCTGCTGCGCTTCTTTTTCATTGCTGTTCCACGTCAGGATAATACCGATTCCTTTACTCGCCAGCTTCAGCGCCGCGTTTTTACCGAGTCCGCGGCCGCCGCCAGTCACCAATGCGATACGTTGCGTCATAAGAAACCTCATTTCAGGTGTTGTGAAGATTGAGACAAAGCTTATTAGGTGATAGAAGAACAATAAATACTGCTAACTGCGCATTACTGTTTCATTTAGAACAACAATAGGGCATGAGAATGGATAAAATTCACGCAATGCAGTTGTTCATCCGCGTCGCAGAACTGGAGAGCTTTTCGCGCGCCGCAGACACCCTCGGACTTCCTAAAGGTAGCGTATCGCGCCAGATCCAGGCTCTGGAAAATCATCTGGGCACGCAGTTGTTGCACCGCACCACCCGCCGCGTTCAGCTCACGCAAGACGGCATGATCTATTACGAACGCGCGAAAGATCTGTTGAGTAATCTGGATGAGCTGGATGGGCTGTTCCATCACGATCCGTCCAGCATCAGCGGCAAGCTGCGCGTTGATATGCCGGTCGGTGTAGCAAGAAACCTGGTGATGCCCCGCTTACCGAGCTTTTTGCATCAGTATCCGGGCCTGGAACTCGAACTCAGCAGCAGCGACCGCCTGGTGGATTTGATCCGCGAAGGTTTCGACTGTGTGGTACGCGTGGGCGCGCTGAAAGATTCAGGGCTGATTGCGCGTCCGCTGGGGAAACTCACGCAGATTAACTGCGCCAGCCCGCAATACCTCGCCCGCTTTGGTTATCCGGAAAATCTGGAGGATCTTGCCTCGCATGCGGTGGTGCACTACTCGGTCAATTTAGGAACGCGTGCGCAAGGTTTCGAAGTGGCGACAGAAAATGGCACGCAATGGGTTAAAACCGGCGGCATGCTAACAGTAAACAGTACCGAAACCTATCACGCGGCATGCCTTGCCGGTCTGGGCATTATTCAGGTGCCGCGCGTTGGCGTGCGTGATGCCCTGCGCGCCGGTACGCTGGTCGAAGTGTTGCCGCAATATCGCGCCGAGCCAATGCCAGTCTCTTTGCTTTATCCGCATCGGCGCAACCTCTCCCGCCGGGTACATCTGTTTATGGAATGGCTGACTGGTGTGATGAAAGACTATGTGGATTAGTCCATTTTTCAGGATGCGCCCCTGAGCAGGCTATAATGTCATGAGTGAACAAAATAAGGACAACCGATCGGATGACGCAGGAACAAGACGCAAAACACCCTACGCCAGAACATAAACCAGCCTCCGCCGAGCCGGAGAAAAACGCTAAAGCGAACCAGGCGCTGAAAACGGCTCTGACCTTCGCCGATAAAATTCAACGTCAGCCCATCATCGCCCATCTTATTCGTGCCGCAGAGCGGTTTAACGATCGTATGGGAAATCAGTTTGGTGCCGCCATTACCTACTTCTCGTTTCTGTCGATGATCCCAATCCTGATGGTGTCGTTTGCCGCCGCGGGTTTTATTCTCGCTTCGCACCCTACGCTGTTGCAGGATATCTTCAGCAAGATTTTGCTGAACGTCAGCGATCCGACGCTCGCTTCTACGCTGAAAAACACCATCAATACCGCCGTTCAGCAACGTACCACTGTAGGTCTGGTAGGGCTTGGCATCGCGCTCTATTCCGGCATTAACTGGATGGGGAACCTGCGCGAAGCGATTCGTGCCCAGTCGCGGGATGTTTGGGAACGTACGCCGCAGGATCAGGAAAAAATTTGGGTCAAATATCTGCGTGATTTTGTTTCCTTGATTGGCTTACTGGTTGCGCTGATTGTTACTCTGTCCATTACCTCTATCGCCGGTTCCGCCCAGCAGATGATTATCACTGCGCTGTATCTCGACGGTATCGAATGGCTGAAACCCGCCTGGCGGCTGATCGGCCTGACCATCTCTATTTTCGCCAACTACCTGCTGTTCTTCTGGATTTTTTGGCGGCTACCGCGTCACCGACCGCGTAAGAAAGCGCTCATCCGCGGTACCTTTATCGCGGCACTGGGGTTTGAAGTCATCAAAATGATCATGACGTATACGCTGCCATCACTGGTGCAGTCGCCGTCAGGCGCAGCATTTGGTTCCGTGCTTGGACTGATGGCGTTCTTCTACTTCTTCGCTCGTCTGACCCTGTTTTGCGCAGCCTGGATTGCCACGGCGGAATACAAAGACGACCCGCGTATGCCGGGGAAAACACACCGCTAATCTTTGTTAACTGGCCGGATGGCGCTACGCTTATCTGGCCTACGGGAGAGTTTTGTAGGCCGGATAAGCGTAGCGCCATCCGGCAATTATAATGCCGCCTGTTCTCACTGATTTAGTGAATAAATCCAACCCGTAACTTTTATTTAACCAAAAACCAGTTTTATCATCCAAGTTTTAAATTGTGTGAAGCATTTCATGGAAGTGAAATCTCAAGCCTAAAAATTATCCCCTTTTTGCTCTATTTTTGACCAATCTCAAAGTTTGTTACAGATTGAAATGTCTCTTTTGCTGTGCGTAATATGACCTTTCGTTCGGCCAAAAATAAGAAAATATTATGCAAGCAACAGCCACAACACTCGACAACGAACAGGAACACACCCCGGTCAACTCGCGCAATAAAGTTGTCGTCGCCTCGCTCATTGGCACCGCCATTGAGTTCTTCGACTTCTATATTTACGCCACCGCCGCGGTGATCGTGTTTCCCCATATATTCTTCCCGCAGGGGGATCCGACCGCGGCTACGCTACAGTCCCTCGCCACTTTTGCTATCGCCTTTGTGGCCCGACCGATCGGTTCTGCGGTATTCGGGCATTTCGGCGATCGCGTCGGCCGTAAAGTCACGCTGGTTGCTTCACTACTCACAATGGGGATCTCGACAGTCGTCATTGGCCTGCTGCCGGGCTATGAAACTATCGGCATTTTCGCCCCACTGCTGCTGGCGCTGGCGCGTTTTGGTCAGGGTTTAGGTCTGGGCGGTGAATGGGGCGGCGCAGCGTTGCTGGCGACGGAAAACGCGCCACCGCGCAAACGCGCGCTGTACGGATCATTTCCGCAGCTGGGCGCGCCTATCGGTTTCTTCTTCGCCAACGGTACCTTTCTGCTGCTCTCCTGGCTGCTGACCGACGAACAGTTCATGAGCTGGGGCTGGCGCGTACCGTTCATCTTCTCCGCGGTGCTGGTGATTATCGGTCTGTACGTCCGCGTTTCGTTGCATGAATCCCCGGTCTTCGCCAAAGTAGCCGCGGCGAAAAAACAGGTGAAAATCCCGCTGGGTACTCTACTGACAAAACATGTTCGCGTGACGATCCTCGGCACGTTCATCATGCTGGCGACCTATACGCTGTTCTATATCATGACCGTCTATTCGATGACGTTCAGTACCGCCGCAGCGCCTGTAGGGCTTGGCCTGCCGCGTAATGAAGTGTTGTGGATGCTGATGATGGCGGTCATTGGTTTTGGCGTCATGGTACCGGTGGCGGGCCTGCTGGCCGATGCGTTTGGTCGCCGCAAGAGCATGCTTATCATCACCACGCTGATCATTCTGTTTGCGCTGTTTGCCTTTAAACCGCTGCTCGGCTCTGGCAATCCGGTGCTGGTGTTCGCCTTCCTGTTGCTGGGCTTAAGCCTGATGGGTCTGACATTTGGCCCGATGGGCGCACTGCTGCCGGAGCTGTTCCCGACCGAAGTGCGCTATACGGGGGCGTCGTTCTCGTACAACGTTTCGTCAATTCTCGGCGCATCGGTTGCCCCATACATCGCCGCATGGTTGCAGGCGAATTATGGTCTGGCGGCTGTCGGTACGTATCTGGCATCGATGGCGGCGTTAACGCTGATTGCACTGCTGTTGACCCACGAAACCCGCCATCAGTCGTTGTGATTCTTTTGCCGGATGCGGTGTAACCACCTTATCCGGCCTGGGTTGAGCATGAAATCCAGGCCGGATAAACATCCGGCCAGACATCACTTCTTCATCTGTGACAGGATCGTCCGGCACTGATTCGCGTCACCCTCTGACGGCGAAATCAGCGCCAACAAGGCCGCCGCAGGAGTGACTAACGTGGCTAATGCGGCAGCAACCGCACCGCGCGCAATCAGCGGTCCGGCCTTCACGCCAGCCTGCGGATTCTTAAAGGTGCCGCGAACATACAGCGGCGAACGCAGAGTAATAATACGAATCCCTTTGCTCTCCGGATCGATGGTTAAATCCAGTTGCTCCGACGCAAAGCTCGCCGTACCAGTGACATTAATGACTGCGTTTTCCGTGTCGAAAGCAAAAATCTGCGGACGCGCCACGCCGTTAACAATATCCAGATTCGCCGCCGCGCAGTTCACCCGCACTTCGTCATCACCAAATATCTGCCCGACAAGATAGTTCCCCAGATTCAAGCCCACAATTTCCATCAGATTCCGGCTGATCAAGCCGTCATTCATCAGCAGTTTCAGGTTGCCATTGCTGTTACCCAGCAGCGCCGCTACCGAGTTTCCACTTCCGCTAAACCGGGCGTCCCCGTTCATTTCACCGAGCGTTTTCTGCATCAGTTCCACATCGGGCATCAGCGCTTTTAGCTTCAGCCGCCGCGCCTGAATATCCGCCTGCCCCCGCATCGGCTTTTTATCTCCTTCCAGATGGATGCTGGAGACAATGCTGCCTCCCGCAAGACCAAATTTCAGCGGTTGCAGGCGCAGGTCGGCATTTTTCAGGATGATATGAGTGGAGAGATCGCTGATCGGCAGGCTACTGCCATGCTCAATACGCCGTCCTTTGAAACGCACGTCAGCGTCCATCACGTTCCATTTATCGGTTTCAAAACGGTCATACGGCAAGACCTTGTCCACAGGCTGAACGCTCTTCTCACCTTTGCGCTGTTCAGATTGTTTTGCCCGTTCCGCCCCTTTACCTGAATCCACCCCGATCAGCGGCCCCAAATCGGCCAACCTCAGCTGGCGTGATTCCACATCCCCCTTCAGCATGGGTCGCGGTTTACCGGTGGTATAGGCCAGCGTTCCGTGAATATCGCTATCGCCAATGCGGCCATTAAAATCGCGGTAATCAAAAACAGAGGATTTTTCCGGGTCGATTTTTGCCACCAGACGCCCGTCGGTTTCAAACGGCGGCGTATCCGGGAGCAGTACGCCGGTCAAATCGTACAAATCCCCTAGCGAATCTCCCGAGAATTTAAGCCGCAGATCCGCCCCGCCCATGTTCATCGGATCGTTTATCGTGCCGATAAACGCTACGCGCGTATTGCCCGAACGGAAATCAGCCTGAATCGGGAAAGGCGTATCTTCGCCACGCAGCGCCAGCATTCCGCCTATTTTTCCGCTACCGCTTAGCGGTTCACCGTTATATCGCCCTTGCGCTTTCAGCCCAAACACGTAGTCCTCGACGTGGGCGTTGCTCTCTTTACCTTTTGCGCCGGTCACTTCGCTAAAGGGTAACGGTTTACCCAGCGGATCGACCAGGATCTCAATCTCCGACTTCGTCACCTTATCGTTAATGGCGATGCGTCCCTGGTCGAACAGAATGTTATCCAGCCGGAAAGACCACGCGGATGGCGGCGCATCAGGATCGCGGTTTTCGTCTCCAGCTAAGTTAAAGGTCCAGTTATTGTTTTTCTCCGACAGGCGGATCAGCCGCGCATCGGGTTTGACCAGCTTGACCCACGGGAGCCAGACGGTTTTTGTCAGCAGTGCCAGCGGGGCGAACGTAGCTTCAACGCGCGGGAGATGCACCATGGTGACGTCAGGAATATCTGGCGGGTTGCCGAGAATAATATCTTCAGCATGAACATGCGGCCACGGAACCCAGCTACGCCAGCCGGTTTCCTGATTCTGGCGTTCCCAAACCACGCCCAGGTCACCCCGTATAGCAAAGGGCCGATTGAGTTCTGTAGAGACTTTCTGGTTGATGGTCGGTTTGAGCCGATTCCAGTCAAATGTCGCAATCACAATGATGAGTACGACGATCAACAACAAGAAAACCCCTATTACTGAAGTGGTTATTTTACCTGTTTTCGTCATGTCTAACCTCCTTACTTCCTTCCTTGCCTGTCCTAAAGATAGTCCAGCAGGATGAAAAGGAGGTGCGCTATGCCCTCATCAAAGCGACAGAATTACGTCTTCGAGAGTATCCAGGGGCACTGGACGAGAGAGAAAATAGCCTTGCGCCGCGAAAGCCGGTGAGTTTTGCACATCGCGCCACTCTTCCAGCGTTTCAACGCCTTCGACAATTACGCCGCGGCAATAGCGGTTCATCAGCTGTAATAGTAGCGTGAAGAGATTACGGCCCTCCGGCGTCTTGCGCAGCATGACGAACAGGTCTCGCGCCACTTTGATATAGTCATAACTCACTTCACTAAGCGCCGAGAAGTTCGCCATTCCGGTACCAAAATCATCCAGCCAGAGCGGGCCGAACTCGCACATTGAGGCGAAGGATGACCCCTTCGGTAAGCGGATATGTTCCACTAGCTCAAAACGCAGCCACGGCAGGCCTTCAATGATTTTCAGGATTTCGGGATCCTGGCGCATCGCAATGAGCGTTGGTCCGTCGACGTTCACAGAAGCCAGCAGGTTGTTGGCTCTGAAAAAGCCCCCTTTCAGCTCAAGTTGAAGAAGTTGCTCTTTCACCACATCAACACGATGTCGGACGGTTACTTCGGCAAAATAGCGGTCTGGCGCAATACGTTGGGATGGATTATCAGGATGGCTCACGACAGTCAGCAGTTCAACGGCCATCAGCCGTCCGTTGGTCTGGTAAATTGGCTGGTAGGTGTAAGCACGCTCGCACTGCAGCCAATAGCGTCTCTCCTGCAAGCTTTCAATACTCGCATCGGGCGTAATGAGCTGCTGGGTAACCTGCTTTATCATCTGAGATGTCCTGTAAATAAGAGTGTGACTGACCGGACTCGTCAAAGGTTATCGGCGCTCAGACGCAGAACTTTACGTTCAGCTGTGCGCAAAAATAAAAACTAAGCGGCAAAAACAACGCAGAACACGTGCTGGCTCAAAAAAATAATGGAACGATGTTTTAATATAGTTGACCACTTAACACCCACAGCGCACACTAACGCTAATTTTTTTCAGAGCAGGTTACGACTATGTCCAGAAAGATTGCCGTGATTGGCGAATGCATGATTGAGCTGTCACAGAAAGGCGCTGACGTTCAGCGCGGATTCGGTGGCGACACGTTGAATACATCCGTTTATATCGCCCGTCAGGTCGATGCGGCGGCACTTTCCGTACACTATGTGACTGCATTGGGTACCGACAGTTTTAGCCAACAAATGCTGGAGTCCTGGCAGGGTGAAAACGTAGACACTTCATTAACCCAGCGCATGGAAAACCGCCTGCCAGGTCTCTACTACATTGAGACCGACAGCACTGGCGAGCGCACCTTCTATTACTGGCGTAATGAAGCCGCCGCAAAATTCTGGCTGGAGAGCGAGCAGTCTGCCGCGATTTGCGAAGAGCTGGCGACATTTGACTATCTGTATCTGAGCGGAATCAGCCTGGCGATTTTAAGCCCGGCAAGTCGTGACAAGCTGCTGTCATTGCTGCGTGAATGCCGTGCCAACGGTGGAAAAGTCATTTTTGACAATAACTACCGTCCACGCCTGTGGAGCAGTAAAGAAGAGACCCAGCAGGTGTATCAGCAAATGCTGGAATGCACCAATATCGCATTCCTGACGCTGGACGATGAAGACGCACTGTGGGGTGAAAAACCCGTTGCCGAGGTAATTGCCCGTACTCACGCGGCTGGCGTACAGGAAGTGGTTGTGAAGCGTGGCGCAGACTCTTGCCTGGTTTCCATTGCAGGCGAAGAACTGATCGACGTTCCGGCCGTTAAATTGCCGAAAGAGAAAGTGATCGATACCACTGCGGCCGGAGACTCCTTCAGCGCCGGGTATCTGGCGGTCCGTCTGACCGGTGGCGATGCCGCCGAAGCCGCAAAACGAGGCCACCTGACGGCAAGCACCGTCATTCAGCATCGTGGGGCGATTATCCCCCGCGACGCCATGCCGCAATAATTTATTGTTCCTGTAGGCCGGATAAGGCGTTAAAGCCGCATCCGGCACTGGGTAAGCCGGGAGCGCTTCGCTTGCCCGGCCTACAGGTTACGATACCCTTTACTGTACAGGCGGGATATCCGTCACTTCAGGGTGTGATTCATCCGTTTCAACAGACGTTGCCGCTGCAGTAACGGGCGCCATAATGCTATCCCACGTCGCCTGCAGATCCTTCATATTGAATTCAGGTTCGCCCTTCGGCTGCAGCAGAATTAACGCCATATCTTGCGATAGCTGCTGACGCAGGTCCTGATTCAGCATCTCAACGCTCAGGCTGTTGAGGAAGCTCTGGCGTAAACGCTGGTACTGTTCAGGCGCAATATCCACCACCTGATTTTGCAGCGAGCGCAAACGCTGGCTGATCAAAATATCGGTATCGGTACGACCATAGGTGGCAAACAGCTTCTGCAGTTCCAGATTCTTTTGCGCTACCAGCGCATTGAACTCTTCTTCCGGCAGTCCCTTATCACGCACTTTCGCCAGCTCACGCGCAACCGTACCCAGATTGGCGTTCAGCTTATCGTTCGGCGACTCAACGTTAATCGCGCACTGCGCGCGCAGGAACAGCACCCGGCAGTCAAATCCGAGGCCAATGTCTTTGGCATTGTTTTTGGTTAGCTCTTGCTGAATGTGCCAGAACAGCGCCTCACGCGCTAAATCAGCGCGCCAGTAACGTAACAGCGCGGCAGATTCACGGATCGGCTGCCACGGCGTATCCCACATAATAGACAGGCGATCCTGGCGTACCGCATCGGTCATAATACTCACGGCTTCAGCTCGCAGCGGAGAGAGCGTGGGAACCGGTGCAGGCGTTTCGCGTTTTCCTTTTAACTCGCCAAAGGTTTTATTGATTTGCTCAGCTACGCTGCGTGCATCAACGTTACCGACGATGATCAGCGTCATCGCGTCCGGGGTATACCATTTCTGGTAGAAAGACTGAATTTTCGACGCGTCTACCGGCGTTTTCAGCGGATCGGCGGGATCGTGCCCCAACAGGGTCGATCCCTTCAGACGGTAACGCCACCACCCTTCTTTGGTATCTGACGGCCAGGTTGCAACCATATCTTCGCTATTCAGCGCATGATTGACCGTTTCAGAGGTAATGCTCAGTTTACCGGAGATATTCGCCAGATAAGAAAGTGACTCTTTCAGTAGATCGTTACGGCTGTTAGGCAGACTGAGGTTATACAACGTGGAATCATAGGAAACGATAACCGGCGGCATGGGACGTTTGGGATCGAACCCCTGCTGCCACAGTGAACGGGCTTGCGAGGCATCGAGGCCACCGCTTTGCGTCAGCGCGATACGCGGGATCGCATGGCTGAAACCACTCTGTTGCGCACTTTCGGTGAGTGAACCGGTATTAACCAGCAGGCGAACCTCAATACGGTCGCTCGGGCGCTGGGGAGTGGCTAACACTTGCCACTGTAAACCATTTGCCAGCGTGCCCTGTTGCCATGCTGGATCAGGCTGGAGCGCATCTGCCTGCACATAGCCGGCAGTGGCCATCATCAGCAAGCCGCCCGCTAAAAGTCGAATTTTTGTGCCCTGCATGTGAACCCCTGATCAACTATCCTGGAAATAAAAAGACAGCCCTCGAAAGGACTCTCTGAATATGACGTTAAAAACACTTCGTGTTAGACCGCGAGAACATAAAAATGTCACGGAAGAAGTGAAAAAATCCCGAGCCGCCGAATCGACGGTTTCAGGCACAGGGGGTAATTATGCGCAAACGCCCGCAGTCCTGGAAGGGACTACGGGCATAAGTGACGAGATTAAGAGGATAAATCGTGCGTTTTGCCATCCGGCGCACGATTATTCAACGTGTCATCCAGCTTTTTGGTATCTAATTCTTTCACCCATTTAGCCACAACGACTGTTGCAACACCGTTACCAATCAGGTTGGTCAGCGCACGGGCTTCAGACATGAAGCGGTCAATACCAAGAATCAGCGCCAGACCAGCAACCGGCAAATGCCCCACCGCAGAGATAGTCGCGGCCAGAACAATAAAGCCACTCCCGGTCACACCCGCTGCACCTTTTGAGGAGAGCAGAAGCACCACCAGCAGGGTTATCTGATGGAAGATATCCATGTGGCTGTTGGTTGCCTGAGCGATAAACACCGCCGCCATTGTCAGATAGATTGATGTCCCATCAAGGTTAAACGAGTAGCCCGTGGGTATAACCAATCCGACAACCGACTTCCGACAGCCCAGTTTTTCCATCTTATCGAGCATACGCGGCAGCGCGGACTCGGAAGAAGAAGTCCCCAGAACGATCAACAGTTCTTCACGGATATAGCGGATGAATTTAAAGATACTGAAGCCAGTTGCGCGGGCAATTGAACCCAGCACCAGCACCACAAACAGAATACAGGTGATGTAGAAGCAGATGATTAGCTGACCCAGTTGCACCAGCGTTCCGACGCCATATTTACCGATGGTAAAGGCCATAGCACCGAAAGCACCGATCGGCGCCAGGCGCATGATCATATTAATGATGCCGAAAATAACCTGCGAGAAACTTTCAATCACGTTGAAAATCATCTGGCCCTTGCTGCCCAGACGATGCAGCGCAAAACCAAACATTACCGCAAACAGCAATACCTGCAGGATGTTACCGCTGGCAAACGCGCCGATGACGCTCGCCGGGATAATATCCATCAGGAAACCTACGATCCCCTGGTCTTTTGCCTGTTCGGCGTACATCGCAACCGCTTTGGCATCCAGTGTCGCCGGATCGACGTTCATCCCGGCACCCGGTTGCACCACGTTGACGATGATGAGGCCGATGATCAGCGCAATGGTACTAACAATTTCAAAATAGAGCAGTGCAACCGCGCCAGTGCGGCCTACGGCTTTCATACTTTCCATGCCTGCAATGCCGGTAACGACAGTACAGAAGATGACAGGTGCGATGACCATTTTGATGAGCTTAACGAAAGCATCACCAAGCGGCTTCATTTGGGCGCCTAATTCAGGGTAGAAATGGCCAAGGAGAATACCTATGGCAATCGCTGTCAGGACCTGAAAGTAAAGGCTTTTGAATATAGAGGTTTTCATAGGGTGTCCTTAAAGTAAAAACCACAGGCCTTGTAAGGTTTTGTTTAACCTGCGGCCTTAAGGTAACACCCACACAACTTGACAGAAATGTACCTGGATCATAATTGATACAGAAATGTTAAAAATTTTGAGCTGACTCGCACAAGCGAGCCCTTTTTTAACTTTTGTAATCAGCGCTTTCCGGCGCCAGATAACATTCTTCGAAGATATTTACTGGAACAGGTCGAGCGAACAGGAACCCTTGTGCCACCTCCACCCCGGCTTGTGATAACCATTCACGCTGCGCTTCGGTTTCGACACCTTCGGCAATCATTTGTAAATTGAGGCTGTGGGCCAACTGAATGATGGCGGAGATCATGCTGCAATCTTCAGGTACCCCGTCGACAAACATCTTATCGATTTTGAGGACATCCACCGGTAGCGACTTCATGTGCTGCAACTGTCGCAGGCCCGCATACCCCATGCCAAAGTCATCCAGTGCGATACGTACTCCCGCATTACGCAATGGGCGCAAAATGGCCACCGCGGCGTGGGGATCATCAATATGTCGACTTTCAGTCACTTCCAGGATCAACGTGCCAGGCTTGATACGATAGCGGTTTAACAACTCCAGCAGGTCCGAGACCATACTCGGGTGCATCAGCTGTAGTGCGGACAAATTCACCGATAGCGGCAGCATCACGCCACGCTCCTGCCACACTGACAGCTGGCGGCATGTCTCTTCCAGCACCCAGTAACCAACCGTCACCATCAAACCACAGGACTCAATCCTGTCAATTAACCCTTCGGGCAGCTCCCAGCTTCCGTCCGGCTGCTGCATTCGCAATAATGCTTCAGCGCTCAATACCTTACCGCTGGACATCTCCACCTGCGGCTGCATCCAGAGCGCAAACTGATGGTTATCCAGCGCGGTAAGAATATCGTTCTCTTCCGTCAAACGCTGCTGTGCCTCTTCCATCTGCAACGGGTCGAAGAACTGAATCTGATTTTTACCCTTATGGCGCGAGGTTAACACGGCAGAGAGGGCGCGGCGGTATAGCTGTTCTGCGGTCAAATCACCATAGAACATTGCCACCCCAATGTTGCAGGTAGGACGCAGTTGAATACCCTGAATAGGTAATCGCTCATTAACGATAGTGAGTACTTGCTGACCTAGCGTAATAGCGTGCCAGGGTTCTTTTACACCATGGGCGATGATGGCAAAGTCATAGCCACTCACCTGGGAAAGCACCATCCTGGGGGCTAATACCGACTTGAGTTTTTCGACCAGCGTAAGCAGCAGGATTTCCCGCTGAGTTTCGGTTAACACCCCCGCGGTGTCACGTAGGGTTTCGCAGGTGACAATCATCAGCGCCGTCGTCTGCTGGCGGGTAACAACCTGCTCCAGCAGCCCCATTAAAAACGACTTATTGGGCAGTTCGGAAACCGGGAAACGCATTGCAAAGTCGCTTTGCTCTTCGCTATGTCGCTGAATCAACTGCTGATTAAGATTGTAGCTACGCACCAGCATACCAATCTCATCATCCTGATGTAGACGCGGCAATGCCAGTTGATAGCCAATCAGATCCTGCTGTTGAATGTCGCTCAGCTCACGGGCAATTTTACGTAAGGGGTGCACAATCAAGCGGTTAATGCACCAGGAGATGGCGACGGTCAATATTAACGACAAAAGTAAGTAAATGGTCACTAACGTCGAGAGCGTACTCATCACGAATTTGTACATGCGGTACGAATCCGCCTGCAGTACCAGATACGCCAGCGGTTGCGGGTTAGCTGAACGCTCAAGGGAATAGATCGGCAGCGAAATTTGTACCGGAAGCTCAAACAGGCGAGTCACCGTAACAGGAACGGGGCGTTCAGGGATAAAGCTCATCCGCAACGCCTGAAACTGATTGGGCAGCACCACATCGGCGCGACTTACCACGCCCGCTGGCCGAATACTTTTTAAAATGGCTTCCGCTTCGGGAATATCCCCTTTCAGGATAGTGTCCGACAGAGGCTCACGGACGGAGCGAGCGATACTTTCCAGTTGCGTA
The DNA here is from genome assembly GCF_014596815.2 of Citrobacter sp. C13. NCBI lineage: Bacteria > Pseudomonadati > Pseudomonadota > Gammaproteobacteria > Enterobacterales > Enterobacteriaceae > Citrobacter > Citrobacter sp. C13. The sequence goes on along the minus strand of NZ_CP115024.1, from coordinate 198,334 downwards.
GCCGTGTTATAGCGGTTTTGCTGGACCAGATGGAACAACAAAACGGTGCAAAAAATAAAAACGAACACCATAACAACGGCCGCAACCATTGCCATCTGCTTAATTGTTAACGAGCGACTGACACGCAAACTGACTCTCCACGGATAGACGAAACTGCCGTCAGAGTATACCCGATCGTAGCGGTATTAAGAGAGGCGGTATCTGAAAACTTCCCAGCGTGCATTATCGCGACAGGATAGGCACCTGGCGACGAGATTTATCTGCATTTAAGCCGAAAAAGGCCGCAAGGTCGCCCCCTGCGGCCTGGTTCGGGCGCATGTTGCCATCACGGCAGGCAGACGCCTACAAAGCGCATTACTTCCTGTTACGCAGCCAGCTCACAATCAGGCTGGCAATGGTGCCAGCGATGACTGGAGCCGCTAAATCGTGCCAGAAGGCCACGCCTAACTGTGCGAGCGTCATATAGCCGCCTGTGTTGCAATGGCAACTGTTCACGGCTATCCTTGAGTTGTTCAGGTTCAAGTCAGCCCCCGTTTTGTTGCCAGGTTTATACCGAACAACGTGCGGGGGTTTTCTCTTTCCAGCAACCGATGCCGCCGGGGATCAAGCCCCCGCAACATTGCGCCTCACCGGGAATTCCCGGCTTGCCGCTGATTCTACGGCAGCCCACTTGCCATATCACTGCGCAATATTGCGCTCTGCGTAGCGCCTCGCAATTCACCCATTTTCTCACCAGCACGCTGGAAAGATTCTTTCCAGTTGGCAACATTCCTGCCGACCATTAGTTCAGACAAAAACATAACGCATTGATATCTATCAGTTCATTTTCTGGCACAGCGATTGCTATTTGACTGTGAGCTGTTCTGTTCCGAATTAAAGGAGATATCATGTCTGACTGTCGTACTTACGGATTCAACACCCAGATCGTTCACGCGGGGCAACAACCCGACCCTTCAACTGGCGCGCTTAGTACGCCTATTTTCCAGACCTCAACGTTTGTTTTTGACAGCGCCGAACAAGGTGCCGCCCGCTTTGCGCTCGAAGAGTCCGGGTACATTTACACCCGCTTGGGTAACCCCACCACCGATGCGCTGGAGAAAAAGCTGGCTGTACTGGAAAGAGGTGAAGCCGGGTTGGCAACCGCGTCCGGTATTTCTGCTATCACCACAACGCTGTTGACGCTTTGCCAGCAGGGTGACCATATCGTTTCCGCCAGCGCGATTTACGGCTGCACCCACGCGTTTTTGTCGCACAGCATGCCGAAGTTTGGGATTAACGTCAGCTTTGTCGACGCGGCAAAGCCTGAAGAAATCCGCGCCGCCATGCGACCAGAAACCAAAGTTGTGTATATCGAAACGCCCGCCAACCCAACGCTGTCGCTGGTCGACATTGAAACGGTGGCTGGTATCGCCCATCAACAGGGCGCATTGCTGGTGGTGGATAACACCTTTATGTCGCCGTACTGTCAGCAGCCTTTGCAACTGGGCGCGGATATTGTGGTTCACAGCGTCACCAAATATATCAACGGTCACGGGGATGTGATTGGGGGTATCATTGTTGGTAAGCAGGAGTTTATCGACCAGGCGCGGTTTGTAGGCCTGAAAGATATCACCGGCGGCTGCATGAGTCCTTTCAATGCGTGGTTAACACTGCGCGGCATTAAAACGCTGGGCATTCGTATGGAACGTCACTGTGAAAATGCGCTGAAAATCGCCCGCTTCCTCGAAGGGCATCCATCCATTACTCGGGTGTATTATCCTGGCCTGACTTCGCATCCGCAGTATGAGCTGGGCCAGCGGCAAATGAGCCTGCCAGGTGGAATTATCAGCTTCGAAATCGCCGGCGGCCTCGAGGCTGGTAGGCGGATGATCAATTCTGTAGAATTGTGCCTCCTCGCGGTCAGTCTCGGTGATACCGAAACCCTCATTCAGCACCCAGCGTCTATGACACATTCGCCCGTTGCACCTGAGGAACGGCTTAAAGCAGGTATTACCGACGGGCTTATCCGTCTTTCTGTGGGTCTTGAAGATCCAGAAGATATTATTAACGACCTTGAACACGCCATCAGAAAGGCAACATTCTGACCAATATGGCCTGAACCGACGCCGTTCGGTTCAGGTTGTTGAGAATCAAGGCACAACAGTCTGGCAATACGCGTAATCCTCTTTCGGGGAGAACGTGTATTTTGGGCAGGGGGTTCTATGCAGGACAACACATTACAATTAAGCAACAATACAGCAACCGCCGTACCATTCTCAAAAAAAATACCGTTTACGAAATACGATTTTGGCTGGGTATTACTGTGCATCGGCATGGCCATTGGTGCCGGAACGGTACTGATGCCGGTACAAATTGGCTTAACAGGCATTTGGGTATTTATCGTTGCCTTTATTATTGCTTATCCGGCAACTTATATTGTGCAGGATATTTATTTAAAAACATTATCAGAAAGCGAAACCTGCAATGACTACACGGATATTATAAGTCATTACCTTGGAAAAAACTGGGGCGTATTTCTTGGCGTCATCTATTTTCTGATGATTATTCACGGCATATTTATTTATTCCTTATCCGTGGTTTTTGACAGCGCCTCATATATCAAAACCTTCGGCTTGACCGAGGCCGATCTTTCGCAGTCGATAATCTATAAAGTGGCCATTTTTGCCGTGCTGGTCGCCATTGCTTCCGGGGGAGAAAAGCTGCTGTTCAAAATCTCCGGCCCGATGGTGGTGGTCAAAGTAGGTATCATCATCGTATTTGGTTTTGCGATGGTTCCGCACTGGAACTTCGCTAATATCAGCGCCTTCCCTGAAGCATCTGTCTTCTTTCGTGATGTACTGCTAACCATCCCGTTCTGCTTCTTCTCAGCGGTGTTTATTCAGGTGTTGAACCCAATGAACATCGCCTACCGCAAACGGGTGACGGACCGGGTGCTGGCTACGCGTATGGCAATCCGTACGCATCGCATCAGTTACATTACTCTGATTGCTGTCATTCTGTTTTTCTCCTTCTCTTTTACCTTTTCTATTAGCCATGAAGAGGCCGTTTCGGCTTTCGAACAAAATATTTCCGCACTGGCACTGGCGGCTCAGGTCATTCCTGGGCAGATTATTCATATCACCTCAACAGTATTAAATATCTTCGCCGTATTAACCGCGTTCTTTGGTATTTATCTGGGATTCCACGAGGCGATCAAAGGTATTATTCTCAACGTTCTGAGCCGCGTCATTGACGTTGAGAAAATTAATCCGTTAGTACTCACGCTGGGTATTTGCACCTTTATTGTTATCACCCTGGTCATTTGGGTGTCATTTCGCGTATCGGTACTGGTGTTCTTCCAGCTAGGTAGTCCGCTTTACGGGATTGTGTCGTGTATTATTCCGTTCTTCCTGATCTATAAAGTAACGCAACTGGAAAAACTACGCGGGCTGAAAACCTGGTTGATCCTGCTGTACGGAATTCTGCTGTGCCTGTCGCCCTTATTGAAGCTGATTGAATAACCCACGTATATCGCGCCGTCAGACGCTGGCGGCGCTTAACCCACACTCTCCAGCTGATAGCCGCGAATTTTATTCAGCACCGTGGTGTGCGACACGCCCAGCGCTTTGGCAATATGCCGTGACGACACATTATCTTCCACCATCTGTTCAATGAGCTGGCGTTCAGCACACAGAACCTGCTCTTTAAAAGGACGTTCTGTCGCGCCCCGCTCAACGGCAGGCAAATTCACCATTCCTAATTCTTCCCGCGTAATAACATCGGATTCAGCCATCAGCATCAGGCGAATAATGGTATTTTCCAGTTCGCGCACGTTTCCCGGCCAGATGTGATGGTGCAGGGCATCAAAACAGGCTTTATCCAGAATGATCCGCCGCTGGAATTCCTTCGCGTATTTCTGCACAAAGTGGCGAATCAGCAGGCTGATATCCTGTGGGCGCTCGCGCAAAGGTGGGATGGTCAGTGAAAGCACGTTGATGCGGTAATAGAGATCGGCGCGCAGCAGACGTTGTTCCACCATCTCTTCCAGATTGGCATTGGTTGCCACAATAATGCGCACATTGACCGGAATAATATGTGCCCCGCCAACGCGCCGAATCCCGCCATCCTGAAGCACGCGCAGGAGTTTAGCCTGTAAGCTCAGCGACATTTCGCCAAACTCATCGAGAAAAAGGGTGCCTTTATCGGCCATTTCAAACAGCCCTTTTTTGCCTTTACAATCCGCGCCGCTGAAAGCCCCTTTCTCATAGCCAAAGAATTCACTCTCCATTAGCGACTCAGGTAGCGCAGAGCAGTTGACCGGAATAAACGGATAAAAACGTCGCTGCCCGGAATTATGGATAGCCCGGGCCAGCAGCTCTTTACCAGTCCCCGTATCGCCACGGATCAGAACGGTATATTTGCTGTCGGCAATTTTTATCGCCTTTTCGATAAGCGCGTGCATGCTCTGGCTGCTGCAAATAATGTCAGAGAAATAGCGCGGGCGTTCCGGCTCCGGCGTTGACAGCTCGCTTATCTCCTCACAGAGATAAGCGACATGAATAATATCGGCGCGCTGGCTTAAACAGGATTGCACACAGGAAATATCCTGTAGCTGGCGGCACCAGGATTTAATCAGGATCCGCCCAGGCGTCACTTTCATGGAGATGATATTGATATCACAGCAGGAAAATTCCTTCAGGACATCCTCAACCATCGACAGACGATCAATTGTTTTAATATCCCAGCGTATCGTGACCACATTTGCTCCTGGTAGTTAGCAACTGCGAAATAGATATTTCTGTGACTAGAGGAAATCTGACTACATTCTAGACGCTGTGGAATAATGTTCTGCCAAAGGACTCACATTGTGGACGTAAAGAGAAAATATAAAAAAACCGGAGCACAAGGCTCCGGTTATCGGGTCATAACCCAGGTTTATTGCTGTGGGTTTTCATCCTGGTCAACGGCAAAACACGCCACCAGTTGACCGCCGTAATCTTTCAACTGCGGTTGAAGCTGGGTACACGGACCAAGGCGACGACGGCAGCGGGCGTTGAACGCACAGCCCGGCGGCGGATTCAGCGGGCTTGGCAGTTCACCGGTCAGCTTGATACGCTCACGGCGATCGTCCGGGTTCAGGCGCGGTGTTGCGGAGAGCAGCGCTTGCGTGTACGGATGACGCGGATTATTGAAGATTTGGTCCTTCGTCCCTTTCTCCACACAGCGGCCTAAATACATCACCATCACTTCATCGGCAATGTGCTCGACAACCGACAGGTCGTGCGAGATAAAGACGTATGACAGCCCCAGTTCCTGCTGCAAATCCATCATCAGATTCAGCACCTGCGCACGCACCGAAACGTCCAGCGCTGAGACCGGTTCATCGGCAATCACCACGTCCGGGTCAAGCATCAGACCGCGAGCGATGGCAATACGCTGACGCTGACCGCCGGAGAACATATGCGGATAGCGGTCGTAGTGCTCGGTTTTCAGCCCCACTTTCGCCATCATCGCCAATGCTTTTTCACGACGCTCCTCTTTGCTGAGCGTGGAGTTGATCAGCAGCGGCTCTTCCAGAATCTGTCCCACTTTTTTACGCGGGTTCAGGGAACCGTACGGGTTCTGGAATACAATCTGGATTTTCTGCCGACGCAGCTTTTGCGCCTGCGGGTCGTGCTTAAGCAGATCCTGTCCCTGGTAATACAGCTCACCGCCGGTCGGGACTTCAATCATCGTCAGCAGGCGGCCAAGGGTGGATTTCCCACAGCCCGACTCGCCTACCACCGCCAGCGTTTTACCACGCTCTAAGGTAAAGGAGACACCGTCCAGCGCTTTCACCAGGCGCTCCGGGGCGAACATGCCCTTTTTCACCGGGTAGTGTTTTTTCAGATCAATAGCCTGCAACAGCGGCTGTGGCAAAGCGGCCTTTTGCGTACTCATAGCCCAGGCCTCCCGGCATCATCAAGTGGGTAGTGGCATTTCGACTGACGACCGCCTTCCAGCAGGTTCAGCTCAGGTTCTTCAGCGCGGCATTTGTCGGTCGCATAGGGACAGCGCGGGTTCAGCAAACAACCGCTCGGGCGGTCATATTTACCGGGAACCACGCCCGGCAGTGAGGCCAGACGCGCTTTGTCCTGAGCAAACTCCGGCAGCGCGCGCAGTAGCGCCTGGGTGTAAGGATGACGCGGCGCGCGGAAAATATCCTGCGCGGCTCCGGTTTCTACCACCTGACCGGCGTACATCACGATGATTTTGTGTGCCGCTTCAGCCACCAGCGCCAGATCGTGGGTGATTAAGACCAGCGCCATGTTCTCTTTTTGCTGCAATTCCAGCAGTAGCTCGATGATCTGCGCCTGAATAGTCACATCCAACGCCGTTGTCGGTTCGTCGGCAATCAGCAGTTTCGGACGACAGGCTATCGCCATCGCGATCATCACGCGCTGACTCATCCCACCGGACAACTGGTGCGGATATACATCCAGACGCGAGGCCGGATCGGGGATCCCCACCAGCGTCAGCAGGTCAATTGCCCGCTGAATACGCGTTTTTTTGTTGCCGCCCTGGTGCACCTTGATGGCTTCCATAATCTGGTAGCCGACGGTATAGCAGGGATTAAGGCTGGTCATCGGGTCCTGGAAGATCATCGCCACTTCCGCGCCCACTAACTGGCGACGCTCTTTCTCAGAAATGCGCTTCAGGTCGCGACCATTAAACTCCAGATTTTCGGCCATAACGCGGCCTGGGTAGTCAATCAGTCCCATAATCGCCAGCGAACTGACGGACTTACCAGAGCCGGACTCTCCTACAATGCCAACCACTTCACCCTGATTCACACTGTAGCTAATGCGGTCTACGGCGCGGAATTCGGAACCTACGTCGCCGAAATGCACCGATAATTTATCTACATTTAATAACGCCATCTCGAACCTCTTACTGCTTCAGTTTGGGATCGAGCGCGTCACGCAGACCGTCACCCATCAGGTTAAATGCCAGCACCGTCAACAGGATCGCCAGCCCCGGGAAGGTCACGACCCACCAGGCGCTTTGGGCAAACTGCAGAACGTCAGAGAGCATGGTGCCCCATTCCGGCGTAGGCGGCTGTGCGCCCATCCCCAGGAAGCCGAGGGCAGCCATATCGAGAATGGCGTTAGAGAAGCCAAGCGACGCCTGAACAATCAGCGGCGCAAGACAGTTAGGAAGAATGTTGACGAACATCTGGCGCATCGCGCCGGCTCCCGCCACGCGAGATGCAGTGACGTAGTCGCGGTTAACTTCCACCAGCACAGCGGCGCGCGTCAAACGGACATAGTGCGGCAATGCCACGAACGTCAGCGCCAGCGCGGCGTTGCCAATCGAGGGGCCAAATACCGCCACCAGCACCAGCGCCAGCAACAGGCTCGGCAATGCCAGCATGATATCGACCACACGCATGATGACGTTATCGACAATCCCGCCAAAGTAACCGGCGATCAGCCCAAGAACCACGCCCATCAGCAGGGAGAGAACTACCACCAGACAGCCGACCAACAGCGACAGACGCGCACCGTACATCAGGCGGGACAGCACGTCGCGGCCTACATCATCAGTACCAAACAGATGCGCCATGGTACCGCCTTCCTGCCACGCGGGAGGAGCCAGCAGCGTATCGCGGAACTGGTCTGCCGGGTTGTAGGGTGCGAGGACGTTGGCAAAGACCGCAATCAGGATCATCACCACAACGTACACCAGCCCAACAACCGCACCTTTGTTGCGTTTAAAATAGTGCCAGAACTCCTGCAACGGAGTCATCGGCACCGGTGCAGCAATAACTTTATTTTCAGTAACCTGTGACATGATGGCCCCTTACTTCTTATGCCGAATACGCGGGTTCACCACGCCGTACAGCAGGTCTACCAGCAGGTTGACGAGGATAATCATCGTCGCGACCAGCAGCACCCCGCCCTGCACCACCGGATAATCGCGGCGTTGCAGCGCATCGATCAGCCAGCGCCCCAGTCCCGGCCACGAGAAGATGGTCTCGGTCAGGATCGCCCCGGCCAGCAACGTACCAACCTGCAGGCCGATAACGGTCACCACGGGCAGCATCGCGTTACGCAGAGCGTGAATAATGATGACGCGCATACGGGTCAGGCCTTTGGCGCGCGCGGTACGGATGTAATCTTCACCCAGCACTTCCAGCATCGATGAACGGGTCATACGCACAATGACCGCCAGAGGAATGGTACCCAGCACCATCGCAGGCAGGATCATATGCGCCAACGCATCAATAAAGTTGCCCTCTTCACCCCAGATGGCGGTGTCGATAAGCATAAAGCCGGTTAGCGGATTGGAATCATCAAGGAACACCATGTCGCTCACCCGCCCAGAAACTGGCGTCAGGTTCCACTGCACGGAAACCAGCATGATCAGCATCATGCCCCACCAGAAAATCGGCATGGAGTAACCGGTCAGCGCCAGGCCAACGGCGGTATGATCGAAAATAGAGCCGCGCTTAACGGCAGCAAGTACACCCACTGGGATACCCACTGCGACGGCGAAAATCATCGCGCAGACGCCGAGTTCCAGCGTTGCTTTGAAGCGAGGTACGAACTCTTCCCACACCGGTAAGCGGCTTTTCAGTGAGATACCTAAATCACCATGCATAACCCCCCAGATATAGTGGAGGTACTGCTGCCACATCGGCTTATCCAGACCGAGTTCAGCCAACAGTTGAGCATGACGCTCAGGGGAGATCCCACGCTCACCCGCCATGATCATAACCGGATCGCCGGGGATCATATGGACGAAGGCAAAGGTGAGAAGAGTGATACCGATAAACGTGGGGATGACGAGTCCCAAACGTCGGAGAATGAACTGCAACATAACCCGGATTCTCTCTAATGACGCACGGCCTGGAACCGTGAGTCTGTATTGCTCACAAATCTTATCCCACGCAAACTGCATCGCGGGTAAAGCATTACGCCGGAGGGCGCTGCGCTTATCCGGCCTACACATCACCGGGGCGCAGCGCTTCCTTAATTGCTTTTAATTATTCGACAGAGACGTTTTCGAAGTGGTGTTTGCCTAATGGATCAACCACATAGCCTTTCACTTCCTTACGCACTGGTTCGTACACGGTGGAGTGAGCAACAATCAGAGCCGGAGCCTGGTCGTGCATAACAACCTGAGCTTGCTTGTACAGTTCAATACGTTTGTTGTGATCGTCGGTCGCACGCGCTGGCTGGATCAGGTCTTCAAACGGCTTGTAGCACCAGCGAGAGTAGTTGGAACCGTCTTTCGCTGCCGCACAGCTGAACAAGGTGGCGAAGAAGTTGTCCGGATCCCCGTTGTCGCCGGTCCAGCCCATCATCACCGCCTGATGTTCACCCGCTTTGGCGCGTTTCAGATACTCGCCCCACTCGTAGGTCACAATCTTGGCCTGAACGCCAATTTTCGCCCAGTCAGCCTGAACCATTTCTGCCATACGACGTGCGTTCGGGTTATATGGACGCTGTACCGGCATAGCCCACAGCTCAACGGTAAAGCCTTTGTCCTGACCAGCTTCCTTCAGCAGCGCTTTGGCCTTCTCAGGATCGTAGGTGTAGTCTTTAACGTCATCGTTATAGCCCCACATGGTCGGCGGGATCAGGTTTTTCGCGGCAACGCCAGCGCCCTGATAAACCGCTTTGATGATCGCTTCTTTGTTTACCGCGTAGGTCAGCGCCTGACGGACTTTCACGTCATCAAACGGTTTCTTCTCGGTGTTGAAAGAGAGGTAGCCAACGTTCAGACCCGCCTGTTCCATCAGGTTGATGTTTTTATCCTGCTTCATGCGCGCGATGTCTGCCGGGTTCGGGTACGGCATCACCTGGCACTCGTTTTTCTGCAGTTTGGCGTAACGCACGGAAGCGTCAGGCGTAATGGAGAAGACCAGACGGTCGATCTGCGGCTTGGTGCCCCAGTAACCTTCGAATGCTTTATACAGAATACGGGAGTCTTTCTGGTACTGCTGCAGCTGGAACGGACCGGTACCAATTGGGTTCAGATCCACTTTCTCCGGAGAACCGGCTTTCAGCATGTTGTCAGCATATTCTTTGGAAAGAATAGAAGCGAAGTCCATCGCCAGGTCAGCCAGGAACGGCGCTTCCGGGCGAGTCAGCACGAATTGAACGGTTTTATCGTCCACTTTTTTCACTTCGGAGATCAGATCCGGCAGACCCATCCCTTCGAAGTATTCATAGCTGCCGCCAGAGACTTTATGGTACGGGTTCTGGGCATTTTTTTGACGATCGAAAGAGAACACCACGTCATCGGCGTTAAAATCGCGCGTCGGTTTAAATTCTTTGTTGTCCTGCCACTTCACGCCCTGACGCAGGTGGAAGGTGTAGGTTTTGCCGTCTTCGCTGATTTCCCACTTCTCAGCAAGGCCCGGGATCACTTCAGTCGTACCGGTTTTGAACTCAACCAGGCGGTTATAGATCGGTACGGAGCTGGCATCATAGGTGGTGCCAGAGGTGAAAAGCTGCGGGTTAAAGCCTTCAGGAGATCCTTCTGAACAATAAACCAGAGTTTTAGCCTGTACGCTTGCTGCGACGGTCATAGCCACCAGGCTCAGACCAAGCTTCAGCATCCCTGACTTCTTCAAGGAAATACTCATTCTTCTGCTCCAAATGTGATGTTTGTTGTTTTACCCTTTGCAGTGGGTTTGCACCGCCTGGCCTTTTTTGTTTTTTACCCGGCCGGGTCGGCGTTAAGAGGATGGGGATTCCGTTCACATAAGCGACTGAGTTGCAGTGCGGATTCTCCATGAAATGCCCCTCATACCCTACAATCTGTCAACAGAATGTGAAAACGTCAATACAGGTCACCGTGATTTACGCCAACGGTGAGAATTCACAAACAAAGATTAAAAAAAGTGCGGAAGGACATTTTCAGCAGGGAAATTTGTGCTACGCGTACTATGCCAGAATAAACATCTTCATATTTCGCAACATTTGGTGATTAACATTTATGCAATTTATTCAAACTTTCTAAATTAATGCTGCATATCTGAGCGATTAATACCATGAACGTTAAAGCGCACAGCGTAAAATGCCAGCTTCAGCCATAAGTAGCGCAAAAAAAGTTTCAAGCAAATATAAAAAAAGGCAATGGAATATGTCACAGAATCGTTAACAGTCAGTGGGAAGTGGTGCACAATTTTTGCAGATAAAATGAAGGTCAAACATGGGGTCGGAAAAACAAAAAATACGCCCTGCCAGCGCTTCGCCTGTAGGCCGGATAAGGCGCTTGCGCCGCATCCGGCAGTGTCTGTTATAGCGTGATGTTTTGCCTGATGGCGCTTCGCTTATCAGGCCTACAAAAGCCACAAATGCAAAAAGCCCGCTCAGAGAGCGGGCTTTTTAAATTTGGTCGGTGATAGAGGATTCGAACCTCCGACCCCTTCGTCCCGAACGAAGTGCGCTACCAGGCTGCGCCAATCACCGAATGCGGGGCGCATCTTACTGCTCAGCTGCGCGCCCGTCAATCCCTTAGTATCAAAATGCCATTTGATCGGTGAGAAAGTCAGCAGCTCAGTTACTGGGCTGTAGCCTTATTCGCGTCCGGGATACGGCACCAGTTGTTATTCTCGTTAATACCACCATTTGGCGAGGTATAACCGAGGCAACCCAAAATGGTGTCGTACAGTTCAACATGACGACGCGGCACTTTCATATCAGCTTCTTGCTTCAGGTGTGCAAACGCCTTCGCATGGTCTGGGTCTTCCAGATACTTGTCAGACATCCACACCATCATCGGAACGCGGAACTGCTCAGGCGGCGCCATTTTACGCGGCGTACCGTGCAGGTGCTCACGTTCGTTAATCGACTCACCGTGATCGGCGGCGTAGAACACAATCGCTTTCTTATCGCGCAATTGATCAAACACTTTGGTAATAAAGTGATCAACATAGGTTACCGAGTTATCGAATGAGTTGATCATCTGGGCCTTCGAGCAGCCGCTATCAACATTGACACACTCCGGCTTCCACTGTGCATATTCACGGGTATAGCGCTGGGTGTAGTTAAAATGCGAGCCCTTGGTATGCAGAATAATCAGATGCTTGCCACCATCTTCATTATTTTGCAGAGACTGCTGCATCTCGGTAATCAACAGCATATCGTCAACGTTCTTGCCGCGGTTACGCGGCTCTGCGCCAATCTGCTCACGATAGGCGATGTTCTCCGCCATGGTGTTACTGTAGAACCACATCTCGCTTTGCATCGCGTAGAGATCTGTCTTGAACCCTAACTGGCCGAGCACGGAAAAGACGTTTTGCTCTTTCAGGGTACGCTGCGGGTTTTCTTCTGCCCCACCCTCACGCACGAACATGCAACGCAGCGAAAGTTTGGTTGCCGTATCACAGGAATATCCACGGAAGGCGGCCAGATTTTTCTCCTGGGCGAGCCTTGGCGTGGTATTGCGCTCATAGCCAAAAATCCCCATATGATCCCAGCGGGTCGTTTCGCCGATAATAAAGACCACATAGGTGTCGTCGAGGTTTTTGGGGGCAACATAGGTAAACTTCTTCGCCGGGTTCATCAACGATTTGTTGTCTGAGGATTCATCCACCTGTGCCCAGGCGTACAGACCCAGCGCGGAGAGCCAGTTTGACGGCAGATAGGAATTCGCCACTACCCCGCCATAGCTGGGTAAATCGATTCCCGTTGCTCGCTCAACGCTTCTCTGTTGCATGCTCAGCAGGCGAATCGGCGCCCATACCATCAGGCCAGCCAACAATACCACCGCCACGCTACGCCATCTCATGCCAGGCGTACGGATCTGTTTCATCAGGGTATAGCGGCAGCGATTACTCCAAATCAGAACCAACGGTAAAATGCTGACCGAAACCAGCCACACGACAAAATGCCAGCCAACAACTTCTTTCGATAAATCAATATCCGTGGTCATTACGGAGGCAATAATACCGTAACCAATTACCACATTCAGGAAGGTCATGTAATAGCTGGCACCGGCAGAACACAGCACCACTAAGGTTGTCAGGACACGCCAGGCGCGCCGACCAAATAAAGAGAGAAGCCGTAGTAAAAAGAAGGTTACCAGCACAGTGCCGGCTAATTCAACAACCGCAGAGAGTCCTTTCCAGACGGTAAACTCGTGTGCATATCCGCTAAAGCGCCGGAAAAATACAGCACAGTTCATAAACAAACCGATATAGATTGCCAGCAGGAAACTGAGTTTCTGCTGCGTCATCGACTTAATGTATCTCATGCAAACAAACCCTGGGAATCGGGATAAAAACACCCTGTGCAGTAGTCAAACAGACCAGGCAGGGGAAAATGCGACAACAGCAGAGGTGAAATGTCTACGGGCGCGGGTAAGTAGACCACAGGAGGGTGAAAAAGTGCTTATGGAGAATGCAAATGGCGCATATATTTTTGTAAATATATGCGCTAGGTATTAATCAGACTACTAATAGGTTTAGGCGTGCGCCTCGGTATATACGCTACGCTGTGGCTGGCGGATGGTGGTGGAGAGTGCCAGTGAGATGATTAACAGCGCAAAGATAACGCAGAAGGTCACATAGAAACCGCCGAACAGCGAGGCGATAATGGAACCACAAATGCTGCCGATACCGAAACCTAAGTAAATGACACCGTAGTTTTTAGCCAGGTTGTTCAAACCGAAGAACTCGCTCACCAGTGACGGGAACACGGTGATGGTACCGCCAAAGTTAAATGCTACACAGGCAATCGCCGCAAAGAAGGTCACATCATTCAGCGGGGCGAACAGCAGTGCCGCCATACCGACCAGCGAAACGACCTGCCCAATGGTGATAACGCGAATACGAGAGATTTTGTCGGACAGAATCCCCAGAACCAGACGACCGGACAGGTTAGCGATAGAAATGACGGTAACCGCATTTGCCGCCGTTGCCACATCCATATGCGCCAGGCTTTGTGCAATATCTTTCGCCACGCCAATCACATACAGCCCACTCATACACGCCGTCAGGAACATCACTGCCAGCATCCAGTACTGCGGTTTACGCATGGACTGCGCCAGGGTGTAGTCATTCTCAACCACGCCATTTTTCGTTTTCACTTCCTGATTCGGCGCGTCTTTCATCAGCGTGGAGCCAAATACGATCATCACCAGCACAATCGCGCCCCAAATCATGAAGGTTTTTTCCAGACCCACAGTGCTCAACAGTTGGCTGTCGATGAATTTAAAACCGAGGCTGCCAAGACCGTAAGAACCGATGGCAAAGGCGGAAATCAGCCCTTTACGCTCAGGGAACCATTTTACACAGTTGGAAAGTGTTAACAGGTAGCCTGCTCCATCCGCCAGACCGACCAATACACCTGCGCTCAGCCACAGCATAATCAGGCTGTCAGAGTGGGCGGTTAAGAAGAAGCCCACCCCCAGTAAAATACCGGATGCCATGGTGACGCGTTTCACGCCAAAACGTTCCTGCAGTTTCCCGGCGACGGAAGAAGAAATTGCCAGTCCGAGGCTCAGCAGGCCAAAGGAAAAGGCAACCTGACTCACCGGCGCATCAAGCTTAGAAGAGAGCGCACCGTTAAACAGGCTCCAGGTATAAACAGAACCTAAAGCAAATTGAGTAATGATGGTGCCGATCAGTGTCAGCCAGCGGGTACGCTGATAATCAGAAGTTTTCATGGCAGTCTTCCTGCATAAACAAAATGGGAAATTCTCTGCCAACAACCATACCGAAGCGCTTTTATGAGCAGGAGAAAACGGCATGAAATGCCGCCAGGACGGAATGAAATGCCTGGAATGTGGAATGAATGACGAGACAAAAAGTCGGGTTACTGAATTTTATCGCATGAGTTAGTACACGCTATCGCTGGAGCGCGTGTGATTGTTGATCTCAACATGTAATCAAGATGTTTATGTGCTGATTACTTACGTTAAAATTTGGCGCTCACTCCCATGGTGTACATATAGTCGCTGTTGTTGGTGCTGTTTTCAGCCTGCGAAAGCGCTGCGTAAGCCGCCATGTGCGGGTTCAACAGCATATCCGCACCGACGGTGACATCCACCCAGTTACCGTCCTGACCCGCTGCTGACATGCGGCTGAGACCCGACTGCGCCTTCCAGATATTCTCGCCAAACTGCTGGTTATAGCTGATTTGCGCCCACGGTCGCACATCACCGAACTGCAAATTGACTCGCCAGCCCAACGAGCTCACGCTGGCATGCCACAGCGGATCGTTCTGCGTTACCGACGTCGCGCTGTCGCCAAATTCGTTGTAAGTAGATGTGGTTGAACCGTCATAATGCAGTGCGGCGACCGGACCGGTCGTTACCTGCCTGGACAGCGGGAAGTTCCAGCCCATACTCATGCCGCTGGTCGCATCCATAGGCGTCTCATCCGCAAGATTCACCACGGGACCCGCCACGTTCTGAGTGGAACGAATACGTTCTTCCAGAATGTCGTTATAACGTGGTTGGTGATCGCTGTCCCATGTATAACGTTCAGCCGTATGCCCTGACATAGCATCAACGATATATTCTTGTTGCCAGCCATATGCTGTATTGATGGACAGCGCACAAACTACGACGCTCGCCAGAGTTAACCTTTGGCGACCACTACTGTTTCTTATAATCATCAACGCGACTCCAGAAAAGAGCCGAATTCGGCGATATTATTGTCATTGTGTGAAGGATATCGGGCCCATCAGGCCCTGTATTAAATATTGTCTTTTTAGCTGGCGCGTCAAGGCGGGCCGAATGAAATTTTTACGCCAGTAAAAACAGCGAGGAAGAATATGCAGCGTTGCGGATGGGTCAGTCAGGATCCACTTTACATTGCCTACCACGACAAGGAATGGGGCGTCCCCGAAACTGATGGTAATAAACTGTTCGAAATGATCTGCCTGGAAGGTCAGCAGGCCGGGTTATCGTGGATTACCGTACTCAAGAAACGGGAAAATTATCGCCACGCTTTCCACCATTTTGATCCGGAAAAAGTGGCGGCCATGACCGAAGAGGATGTGGAAAGGCTGGTACTGGATGCCGGCATTATTCGTCATCGCGGAAAAATTCAGGCCATTATCGGCAACGCTCGCGCTTTTCTGACGATGGCGCAAAACGGAGAGTCGTTTAGCGAATTCGTCTGGTCATTTGTTGATAACCAACCGCAAGTGACTCGCGCCGCCAACCTGAGTGATATTCCCACCTCCACGCCTGCGTCAGACGCGCTGTCTAAAGCGTTAAAAAAACGCGGATTTAAGTTTGTCGGCACCACCATTTGTTACTCCTTTATGCAGGCGTGCGGCCTGGTCAACGACCATGTCACCAGCTGCATCTGTTATCCGGGAGAACAACATGATTCGTGAATCCAAGGCTGAAGATCTGCCGTCAATTCTGGCGCTGTGGATGGAAAGCACAATCCATGCCCATCCGTTTATCGAAGAGCGCTACTGGCGCGAAAGTGAATCCGTGGTGCGGGATGTTTATCTGCCAGCCGCGCAAACCTGGGTTTGGGAAGAAGAAGGCGAGCTCAAAGGCTTTGCCAGCGTGATTGATGACCGCTTTCTCGGCGCGCTGTTTGTCGCACCTGCCGCCATCAGAAGCGGGATCGGCAAAGCGCTGGTGCAGCATGTCCAGCAGCGCTTTTCGATACTCAGCCTTGAGGTCTACCAGAAGAATCAATCAGCGGTGAACTTCTACCATGCGCTGGGTTTTCGCATTGAAGACGGCGCATGGCAGGAAGAGACTCACCACCCCACGTGGATTATGGGCTGGCAGGCGGATCAAACGCCGTAAGCGCCAACATTGGTCCGCTATATTTTTCAAGCCACGCCAGCGCAGTATTGCCCGCGCAGCCATTCCCCAACTTCGAGCTGGGGAGATCTTTGGTCAGCACGTTGACGGCGCCATTTTTACAAATACCGTTCACTGCGAGATCCAAATCAGGCCACGCGCCTTCATGAATACAGATGACGCCGGGTTTAATACCCGCCGTCACCACCGCGCCCGCCAGAACTTGCCCGCGCTGGTTCCACACCCTGACCGTATCGCCATCCGCAATGCCGCGCGCGTGGGCGTCCTGCGGATGAATCGTTATCGGCTCACGATCCGCTACCGCGTACTGCTCACGTAGCGCACTGTAGTTAAGCTGACTATGCAAACGGTGCGCCGGATGGGCGGAAAGCAGCTGTAGCTGGTCCGGTTCGGCGTTACCGAACCACTCATCCGGCTCCAGCCACATCGGGTGCCCCCCGCAGTCCGCGTAACCGTAACCTGCAATCCTCGCGGAGTAGATTTCAATTTTTCCGCTGTCCGTTTTCAGCGGATGCGCCTGCGGGTCGCGGCGAAAATCCGCAAAACGGATAAACTGTGCGCTGGCGGCGTTTTCCGGCATTTCGATCAGGGCGTTGCGCTGCCAAAACTCGGCGAAAGGCGGCAATGTCACCTGCTGACTGGCCCCACGTTGCCCGGCAATATTGTAAAAAGTCTCCAGCCACGCCAGTTCGCTTTTACCTTCGGTGAACCGTTCATATCCGCCCTTTTCCCAGCGCTCACTCAGCTCGGCAAAGACATCAAAATCATTTCGCGCTTCGTCCTGCGGCGGTACGACCTGCTTCATCGGCACCAGGTGCTGGTTGCTGTAATCGCCGGTCATGGTCAAATCATTACGCTCAAAGGAGGTGGTTGCTGGCAGCACGATATCGGCATGCTTTGCTGCTGCGGTCCAGAAACACTCCGAGATGACCACCAGCTCCGGTTTTTGCCAGGCGCGAATTAAACGGTTAGTGTCCTGATGATGGGTGAAGTTAGCGCCACCCGCCCACCACAACATGCGAATGTCCGGGAAATGACGGTCCATGCCGTTGTGCTGGTAAAAACCACCGGGGTTCTCCAGCGCTTCAACAATTCGTGCCACCGGAATTTTATCTACCGCGTCGGTGCCGCCTTTAACGCTGCCCTGCATTGAAGCCAGTACCGCAGCCCGGCGCGTTGGGTTGCCGCCGTTGGCAAAATGGTACGACAGCCCAAAACCGCCGCCTGGCGTCCCGATTTGTCCGAGCATGGCGGCCAGGGTGACAATCATCCAGTGTTTCTGCTCGCCATACTGCTGGCGCTGCATTCCCCATCCGGCCATCAGCATGGTGGTATTTTGGTGAAATATCGCCGCAAGTTCGCGTATCTTCGCCGCCGGAATGCCACAAATATCTGCCGCCCATTCTGCCGTTTTTGCAACATCATCAGATTTACCCAGCAGGTAGTCGGCAAAACGGTCATATCCGGTGGTACACCGGGCGAGAAAGTCCTCGTCATGCCAGCCGTTTTCCACCAGCGTATGCGCGATGCCCAGCATCAGCGCTACGTCGGTCCCCATATGCGGGGCAATCCATTCCATCTTATCGCCAAAGAAATCGACGCTTTCCGATCGCATCGGATCGATACAGATCAACCGTTTACCGCTGTCGCGCAATGCCTCAAAGTACGCGAGGCCCTGCTCATCGGACGCGTTCCAGGCAATCTTGAGAGTGTTGAGCGGATTGGCGCTCCACAACACCACCACCTCGCTGTTCTCCAGCACCACCGGCCAGCTGGTTTGCTGCTGGTAAACTTCGTTCCCGCCCACCACGTACGGCATGATCGCCTGCGCAGCCCCCGTCGAGTAATCCCCCAGATGCCCGGTATAACCGCCCGCCAGCGCCATATAACGCTGTAACAGGGTCGCCGCTTTGTGTAACACGCCGTTGGAACGCCAGCCGTACGAACCGGCAAAAATTGAGGCCGGGCCGTAGCTGTCACGGATGCGTTTATGCTGCGTATGGATAAGATTCAGCGCGTCGTCCCAACTGACGCGAACAAACTCATCCTGCCCACGTACGCCCTGTGGGTTCTCCGGCGAGGCGAGAAACCCTTTACGCACCATCGGAAAACGTACCCGCGTTTTACTGTGAACCTGGTCGCGCACCACGGTTTGCAAAGAGTTGGGATGAGCGGTGGGCAGCGCGCCACGCGAGGAGAAAACCGTCTCACCATCAGTGTCGACGAGGATTGGTCCCCAGTGGGCGGCGGTTAACACCGAGTAATGTGCGGGTGAATTAGCCAAGATGGCGCTCCTGAATGCGATGTAACGGCTTATTTATTATGCCGTTCAATGTTACTTACAAATTTCAGAGTCTTCCCTGGAATTTTCTTCATGTTCACACGTCATAATCAACCGCCACGGTCGCTGTGGCAAAGAAGAAAAAGTCATTAAGGAATTAAGATGAAGAAACGTGTATTTGTTATTGCTGCCATCGTGAGCGGCGCCCTGGCGGTTTCTGGCTGCACAACAAACCCTTACACCGGCGAACGCGAAGCGGGTAAATCCGGCATTGGCGCAGGTATTGGCTCTCTGGTCGGCGCGGGCATTGGCGCACTCTCTTCTTCGAAGAAAGATCGCGGCAAAGGCGCACTGATTGGCGCAGCGGCTGGCGCGGCCGTTGGCGGTGGTATCGGCTATTACATGGACGTGCAGGAAGCGAAACTGCGCGAAAAAATGCAGGGAACGGGCGTCAGCGTGACGCGCAGTGGCGATAACATCATTCTGAACATGCCAAACAACGTCACCTTCGACAGCAGCAGTGCCAACCTGAAGCCTGCGGGTGCTAACACCCTGACCGGCGTGGCGATGGTACTGAAAGAGTACAATAAAACCGCCGTCAACGTGCTGGGCTTCACCGACAGCACCGGTAGCCAGGATCTGAATATGCGTCTGTCGCAGCAGCGCGCAGACTCCGTTGCCAGCGCCTTGATCACTCAAGGGGTCGCAGCTAACCGCATCCGCACTCAGGGTATGGGCCCAGCAAATCCAATCGCCAGCAACAGCACAGCGGAAGGTAAAGCGCAAAACCGCCGCGTAGAAATTACCTTAAGCCCGATCCAGTAACGTTTTGTGCCGGATGGAGACAGTCCGCGCCCATCCGGCATGAAGCACTTGCCATCGTTGATTTTCGCGTTAAGGTGTTGTCACCAAATTCAGGGAAATCAGCGATGAGCAAATCAACACGGGCAACCATCAGCGATGTGGCGAAAGCCGCAAAAACCGGCAAGACCAGCATTTCACGTTATCTCAACGGTGAAAAGCACCTGCTTTCCGACGCGCTGCTGGCCCGCATTGAACAAGCCATTGCCGATCTCGACTACCGTCCCAGCCTGATGGCGAGGGGCCTGAAACACGGTCGTACCCGCCTGATTGGCCTGATCATCGCCGATATTACCAATCCCTACTCTGTCAACGTGTTAAGCGGTATTGAAGCCGCCTGTCGCGATAAGGGCTTTACCCCGCTGGTGTGTAACACCAACAACGAAGTGGATCAGGAACTGCATTATCTCGATCTGCTGCGCAGCTACCAGGTCGAAGGGATTGTGGTCAACGCCGTCGGGATGCGCGAAGAGGGGCTGAACCGCCTGCAACAGTCTGCGCTGCCGATGGTACTGATTGACCGTAAAATTCCCGATTTCGCCTGTGATATGGTCGGGCTGGATAACACCCAGGCGGCAACGGTTGCCACCGAACATCTGGTCGAACAAGGTTTTGAAGCCATCCTGTTCCTCAGCGAACCACTCGGCATGGTGAATACCCGCCGCGAACGCCTGAGCGCTTTTCGCGCCACGCTCGCGCAATACCCCGGCGTTATCGCGCAAAATGCCGAAGTCCCGCTCACGGACAATACGCAACTGGACGACACCCTGCGCCAGTTTCACCAGCAGCATCGTGGCATGCGCAAAGCCGTTATCTCTGCCAACGGTGCCCTCACGCTACAAGTAGCCCGCGCCCTGAAACGCATTGGCCTCAACTGGGGGAGCGACATTGGCTTACTCGGCTTTGACGAACTGGAATGGGCAGAGCTGGCGGGCGTTGGTATTACCACGTTGAAACAACCCACCTGGCAGATTGGTTACACCGCCGTTGAGCAGGTTGTGCGCCGGATTGATGGCGGCTCCGCTGCCATTCAGGAACAGGTCTTCTCCGGCGAGCTGATCGTGCGAGGCTCTACCGCCCGTTAAATTACCTTCGTGATGGTGATCATAAATTCGACATCATGGGCTTTTCTTTGGAACCGGTTCCATCTAGCGTTATAACAAGAACGCTAGTCTGGAGTTTCCATGAAAAGAAAAATTATGGTGGTCACAGCCGCTTACGGTCACGACCAGGTACGGGCCGCAGGCGGGCAAACGGCAATGCTGCCCATTATCGCTGAAGCCGGTGCTGACGGCGTCGAAATCCGCCGCGAGCTATTAACCGAGGCCGAGCTGAAAACGCTGTCAACGATGGCCTCTGCGATCGAAATCTTCGGCCTGCTGGCCTGTTACTCTGCGCCTGAACCGTTGTTCCTTGAGGACGGTAACCTCAACCCCCGTCTTCCAGAACTACTTGAGGAAGCGCAGGCCTTGCAGGCACTGTGGTTAAAAGTCTCCCTCGGCCATTTTTCCCATACCGAACAGTTCAACGTTCTACGCCAATGGCTGGACAACAGCGGAATGGAGCTGGTTGTCGAGAACGATCAGACCGACTGCGGACGCCTGCAGCCGATGCAGCGCTTTAACGAAGCCTGTCAGGCGCAAAACCTGCCGATATCTTTAACCTTCGATATGGGCAACTGGCTGTGGGTGGGCGACTCCCCGGAACAGGCGGCGCAGAACCTGGCGTCAACCGTTGGGTATATCCATGTCAAAGCCGCAGTTGCACATCGCGACAGCTACCGCGCCGTACCACCTGATGCAGCCGATCCGCGCTGGCTGGCGCTGCTAAAAACGCTGCCCAACGATGTCCCGCGCGGCATTGAGTTCCCCCTGGAAGGGCAGGATTTGACGGCGGTTACCCGCCGCTACGTCGAGCTGTTACGCGAGGAGTAACGCATGAAAAATTCACTGGATGTGGTCACTATTGGTGAAGCGATGGCGATGTTTGTCGCCACGCAAACCGGCGAACTGGCGGATGTGGAGCAGTTTATCAAGCGCGTTGCAGGCGCGGAGCTCAACGTGGCGACCGGTCTTGCTCGTCTGGGCCTGAAGGTCGGTTGGGTGAGCCGCGTTGGCAACGACAGCTTTGGCCGTTTTATCGTTAAGTCGCTGGAAAAAGAAGGGATTGATGCGCAGGGAGTCACCCAGGACGGGCGTTACGCGACTGGCTTTCAGCTTAAATCTAAGGTTGAAAATGGAACCGATCCCATTGTGGAATATTTCCGCAAAGGTTCCGCTGCCAGCCACCTCAGCATTGAAGATTATCACGAGGACTATTTCGCCAGCGCGCGCCACCTGCACCTGAGCGGCGTAGCGGCAGCACTTTCTGCCAGCTCTTATGAACTACTGGCGCATACCGCCCGCACCATGAAGGCCCAGGGGAAGACCATCTCGTTCGACCCGAATTTGCGCCCGGTGCTGTGGAAAAGCGAAGCCGAGATGGTGGAAAAACTGAACCGGCTGGCATTCCAGGCTGACTGGGTTTTACCAGGTTTAAAAGAGGGCATGATTTTAACCGGGCAACAAACGGCTGAAGCCATCGCCGACTTTTATCTGCGCCACGGAGTAAAGGCCGTGATCGTGAAAACCGGGGCTGATGGCGCCTGGTACAAAACCGCCAGCGGCGAACAAGGCTGTGTTGCGCCGGTAAAAGTCGACAACGTGGTCGATACGGTCGGCGCAGGCGATGGCTTTGCCGTGGGCGTTATTAGCGCCCTGCTGGAAGGCCGCTCGCTGCATCAGGCGGTGACCCGCGGCAATAAAATTGGCGCACTGGCCATTCAGGTTCAGGGCGACAGCGAAGGATTACCCACACGTGAACAATTAGGGGAATAAACTCCCGGCCAACTCTGTACCCTACATACAGAGGCGGCGTATCAGCATAACCAGAGGGCAGTCTATGAATAGCTCAACTAATGCAGCAAAACGCTGGTGGTACATCATGCCAATCGTGTTTATCACGTATAGCCTGGCGTACCTTGATCGCGCGAACTTCAGCTTCGCCTCCGCCGCCGGTATCAACGAGGACCTCGGCATTACCAAGGGGATTTCTTCCCTGCTGGGCGCGCTGTTTTTCCTCGGCTATTTCTTCTTTCAGATCCCGGGCGCAATTTACGCTGAACGCCGTAGCGTACGAAAACTGATTTTTGTCTGTCTGATCCTCTGGGGCGCATGCGCGTCGTTAACCGGCATGGTCAGCAATATTCCAATGCTTGCCGCCATCCGCTTTATTCTTGGCGTCGTTGAAGCCGCCGTGATGCCGGCAATGCTGATTTACATCAGCAACTGGTTTACGAAATCTGAACGCTCGCGCGCAAACACTTTCCTGATCCTCGGTAATCCGGTCACCGTCCTGTGGATGTCCGTGGTTTCCGGTTACCTGATTCAGGCGCTGGGCTGGCGGGAAATGTTCATCATCGAGGGCTTCCCGGCCATCATCTGGGCGTTCTGCTGGTGGGTGCTGGTAAAAGACAAACCGTCTCAGGTCGGTTGGCTGTCAGAATCTGAAAAAGCCGCCCTTCAGGCACAACTGGAAAAAGAGCAGCAAGGCATCAAAGCCGTACGTAACTATAGCGAGGCTTTCCGCTCACGTAACGTCATCCTGCTGTGTATGCAGTATTTCGCCTGGAGTATTGGCGTCTATGGTTTTGTCCTGTGGCTGCCGTCGATTATCCGCAACGGCGGCGCAAACCTGGGGATGGTGGAAGTTGGTTGGCTGTCATCCGTACCGTATCTGGCAGCGACGGCGGCGATGATCCTCGTCTCCTGGGCGTCCGATAAGCTGCAAAACCGTAAGCTGTTTGTCTGGCCACTGTTATTAATAGCCGCTTTCGCGTTTATCGGCTCCTGGGCCGTAGGTGCAGACCACTTCTGGATTTCTTACACGCTGTTAGTTATTGCAGGCGCGGCAATGTATGCCCCCTATGGTCCCTTCTTCGCCATCATCCCAGAAATGCTGCCGCGCAACGTCGCCGGAGGGGCAATGGCACTGATCAACAGCATGGGCGCGCTGGGCTCGTTCTTCGGTTCATGGTTTGTCGGCTACCTCAATGGCGCAACCGGCAGCCCGTCCGCCTCGTACATTTTTATGGGGGTAGCGCTTTTTGTCTCAGTATGGCTAACTCTAATTGTTAAGCCTGCTAATAATTCCCAAATTCCGGTTGGCGCACGCCACGCTTAAATTTTAACTTACGGAGATTCGCATGAAGCCGTCCATTATTCTCTATAAAGCGTTACCTGACGATTTACTGCATCGCCTGGAAGAGCATTTTACTGTGACTCAGGTGCCTAACCTGCGCCCGGAAACGGTCGCACAGCGCGCCGACGCTTTTGCCAATGCAGAAGGTCTGCTGGGCTCCAGTGAAGCCGTCAATACCGCTCTGCTGGAGAAAATGCCCAGGCTGCGTGCGACATCCACGATTTCCGTAGGCTATGACAACTTCGACGTCGATGCCCTCAACGCGCGTAAGGTGCTGTTGATGCACACGCCAACCGTGCTGACGGAAACCGTCGCCGATACAGTAATGGCGCTGGTGTTAAGCACCGCTCGCCGCGTAGTGGAAGTTGCCGAACGGGTAAAGGTCGGCGAATGGACCAAAAGTATCGGACCGGACTGGTTTGGTACCGATGTACACCACAAAACGCTGGGGATTGTCGGTATGGGCCGCATTGGGCTGGCGCTGGCACAACGTGCGCATTTCGGCTTTAGCATGCCGATTCTCTATAATGCGCGCCGTCATCATCAGGAAGCAGAAGAACGCTTTAATGCACGTTACTGCGACCTCGATACGCTGTTGCAGGAGTCTGATTTTGTCTGCCTGATCCTGCCGTTAACCGACGAAACGCATCATCTGTTCAGCACCGAGCAGTTTGCCAAAATGAAGTCTTCCGCCATTTTCATTAACGCCGGACGTGGCCCGGTGGTCGATGAAAAAGCGTTGATTGCCGCCCTGCAAAAAGGCGAAATTCATGCCGCTGGCCTGGATGTATTTGAGCAAGAGCCATTACCGGTAGACTCACCGCTGCTGTCACTGCCCAACGTGGTGGCCGTACCGCACATTGGTTCAGCCACGCACGAAACGCGCTACAACATGGCGGCCTGTGCGGTGGATAACTTAATCGATGCGCTGCAAGGACGCGTTGAGAAGAACTGCGTAAACCCGCAGGTCGCATCATAAACAAAAGGCCGGGTAGCGCTTACGCTCACCCGGCCTTTCATGTATTACCGTATCTTAATTACTGAGCGGCATTCACCGCAGCAGTCCAGGCCTGATTAAATGCCTGATGCTGAGCAGCCAACGGGCCAATCAGCGTATTGTACTGACTTGCCTGCTGTGACGTTGGGAACTGGATACCGTTGGCGACAAAGCTCACCTGCGTATCCTGCTGCGCCACAAAATCACCAACCTGCACCAACTGCTGCGTGAAAATTTGCGCGGCAGGGATCAGCGGCTGTAAGGCCTCTGCTGGTGCAGTAACAACTTTGTTGTACACCTGATCAAAGACCGGCTTCAGATCTTCGCCCTGCTTCAGCGCGCCATGCGCAGCATCTGCCTGTAGTTTCGCATTCTGCAACTGTTGCCCTAATACACCTAGCGCACCATTTGCCTGACGCAGCGGTTCACGCTGAGTCACATAATCCTGAGGAACACGAATCGCATTTACGCTATCAACCACCGGGCGCAGACCGGAGTCCATCGCCTGATTAACCTGCTGCGAATAGCCATACAGAATCGCGTAATCGGACACAAACGGGCCAAACTGTTTTTTCTGATCGGCGGTCAGCGTTGGTAAACGCTCTCCGCTACGCATTGCAGTATTCTGCAGAAAATCGATAAACGCTTTGCGTTGATCGCCTTCTTTATCAAAACACCCACTCAGGCCAACTACCATTAAGAGCGCCAAAACAGGCGCAAACCAGCGAGAGCAGGACTTACCTGTCGCCATTTTAATACTCCTTTCACCCAAAAATGCGCACAACGACACCCGCGTGCCTGACGTTGACAAGGATAGTCCAGGTCAGCCCCGCAAGATACCCTTTCCGCGTAATCTTGTGGGGGAAAATAACCGTTCCCACCACCGTTCATTTTGCTAAACAATGCTGCATTTACCACTCGGCGTCATATTTTAGTCATCTTTACAATCGGAATCGATCGTTCGGAGATCCCGACCTTTATCAGTTCGTTAGCCAGCAAAAGATTATCACCTGCGATCCGCTGAAACGAATCCATCACACAAACCTTAAATCCGGCTTCATTTTTTCCGACTACTCTTAATGAGCTTCGAAGAAATTCACGATCCCGCTGTGTGATTTGTAGGAGTTCTCAATGGAATACAAAGATCCTATGTTTGAACTGCTAAGCAGTCTGGAGCAGATTGTTTTTAAAGATGTATCGCAGACGGTCACTCTGCCGCAAAAAACCAACCCTTTCACCGAATTTGAACAGTTACGACGAGGGACAGGTTTAAAAACAGATGATTTTGCCCGAGTGATGGGTGTGACTGTCGCGATGGTTCATGAATGGGAGTCTAAACGCGTAAAGCCTTCCATTACCGAATTGAAGTTAATGCGCTTGATTCAGGCAGATCCAAGATTAAGTAAGCAACTGATGGATTGAACTATTTTTCAATTTTGCTTAAGAACGGCCCTGTAACAGGGCCGTTCCTTTACGAAGGTTATCCACAAAAAAGAAAATAGTAGTTGCATCCACATGCGTAAAATGAGTTAATGCCCTCAACGGTTTGACGTACAGACCATTACAGCAGTTAGTAAGGCAAGTCCCTTCAAGAGTTATCGTTGATACCCTTCGTAGTGAGCATTTCCTTTACTGTTAAAAAATCTGTAAAGCACGCCATATCGCCGAAAGGCACACTTATTTTTTAAAAGGTAATACACTATGTCCGGTAAAATGACTGGTATCGTAAAATGGTTCAACGCTGACAAAGGTTTCGGCTTCATCACTCCTGACGATGGCTCTAAAGACGTGTTCGTACACTTCTCTGCTATCCAGAACGATGGCTACAAATCTCTGGACGAAGGTCAGAAAGTTTCCTTCACCATCGAAAGCGGCGCTAAAGGCCCGGCAGCTGGCAACGTAACCAGCCTGTAAGCTTAAAAAGCTCAAAATTCTGAATCCCTGCCAAACGGCGGGGATTTTTTTTATCTGTACTTCGTAAGCCCCCCCACCCAAACGCTTCTTTGCATTACTTTACCCGTCGTCCCTTTGACCTTTCCCTAAGGGCAAGCTTTATAGTGAGCCAGTCTATATTCCACAACTTTCACAAGGAATTGAAGCTATGTCGAAATCCTCACTGCTACTGATTTTAGGTTTGCTCACCACCGGTACTGCGTTCGCGGCTACCCCAGAAGCCACTTTCCTGGCCGAACACGGGCTCAGCGGAAAATCCGTCGAACAAATCGTAGAGACGATTGATCGGTCTCCGCAGAGTCGCCCGCTGCCGTACTCAGCGTCCATCACCAGCACCGCGTTGAAGCTCTCTTCGGGCGATCAGGTTTATACCCTGCCGCTCGGTGACAAGTTCTATCTGTCGTTTGCCCCGTATGAATGGCAAACACATCCTTGCTTCAACCACAGCCTTTCTGGCTGCCAGGGCGAAATGCCGGAGAAGACATTCAATGTCAAAGTGACGGATAACAAGGGTGATGTGGTGGTACAAAAAGCGATGAAGAGCGGCCGTAATGGCTTTGTCGGGGTATGGCTACCGCGCAATATGGAAGGCACCATCGCAGTGAGCTACAACGGTAAAACGGCGGAGTATCCTATTAAGACGATGGAAGACAGCCAGACCTGTCTGACAAAATTGCAGTTGCGCTAATAACATAAAAAAATGCCGGATAAGGCGAAGCCGCCATCCGGCATTTTCTAAGTCAGCTCAGGGCCGTTACTGCAGCAGAGAAATATCCGCTACGCGCAGGAACAGCTCACGCAGTTTTTCGAGCATAGACAGGCGATTAATACGCAGATCTTTATCTTCCACGTTAACCATCACTTTCTCGAAGAACGCATCGACCGGTTCACGTAACGCCGATAGCTCAACCAGCGCTTCCTGGTAATGACCGGCAGCGAAGACAGGCTCCAGCTTATCGCGCAGCACGACAACCTGCATTGCCAGCGCAATTTCTTCCGGCTCTTTCAGCGTCGCCGCATTCACGCGGTCATTCAGCGTCTCTTCAGACTTCGCCAGGATGTTCGATACACGCTTGTTCGCGGCAGCCAGCGCGGACGCGGCTTCCAGCGTACGGAAGTGCGAAACCGCCTTCATACGTGCGTCAAAATCAGCCGGACGAGTCGGACGACGTGCCAGTACGGCCTGAATGGTGTCGACGGTGTAACCTTCGTCCTGATACCAGGCGCGGAAGCGACCGAGCATAAAGTCGATAACGTCATCCACCACGTTGGCGTTGGTCAGCTTGTCACCATACAGACGAACCGCTTCTTCGGTCAGCGTTTGCAGATCCAGATTCAGGTTCTTCTCAACGATAATACGCAGCACACCCAGCGCAGCACGACGCAGCGCAAACGGGTCTTTGTCGCCTTTCGGATGCTGACCAATACCGAAGATACCCGCCAGGGTGTCCATCTTGTCAGCAATCGCCACGGCACAAGCTACCGGGTTCGACGGCAGATCATCACCGGCAAAACGCGGCTGATACTGTTCGTTCAGCGCCACGGCTACATCTTCCGCTTCGCCATCGTGACGCGCGTAGTGCATGCCCATCACACCCTGGGTGTCGGTGAACTCGAAGACCATGTTGGTCATCAGGTCACACTTGGACAGCAGGCCAGCACGCGTTGCGTGGTTAACATCAGCGCCAATCTGACCAGCAATCCAGCCCGCCAGAGCCTGGATACGGTCAGTCTTGTCGCGCAGCGTACCCAGTTGCTGTTGGAACAGCACGGTTTGCAGACGCGGCAGATGGTCTTCCAGACGTTTTTTACGGTCGGTATTGAAGAAGAACTCGGCATCCGCCAGGCGCGGACGAACGACTTTCTCGTTACCGGAGATAATCTGGATCGGATCTTTCGATTCGATGTTGGCAACGAAGATAAAGTTCGGCAGCAGTTTGCCGTCGTTCGCGTAAACCGGGAAGTACTTCTGGTCACCTTTCATGGTGTGTACCAGCGCTTCAGACGGAACTGCGAGGAATTTCTCTTCGAACTTCGCGGTCAGCACTACCGGCCATTCCACCAGCGAGGTGACTTCTTCCAGCAGGCTTTCGCTCAGATCAGCGTTACCGCCAATCTTACGCGCCGCTTCTTCAGCATCGGCTTTGATTTTCGCTTTACGCTCAGCGTAATCCGCAATTACTTTGCCGCGCTCACGCAGGATTTCCGGGTACTGATCGGCAGAATCGATGGTGAATTCCGGCTCGCCCATAAAGCGGTGCCCGCGGATCACGCGATCGGACTGAATGCCCAGAATCGTTGCCGGAATCACTTTGTCGCCCAGCAGCAGGGTCACGGTGTGAACCGGACGCACGAAGTGGACATCAGACGCGCCCCAGCGCATCAGTTTCGGGATAGGCAGCTTCGCCAGTGACGTGGCGATCATGTTTGGCAGCAGCGTTTCTGCGCTTTCGCCTTTTACATGCGCACGGTACAGCAGCCATTCGCCTTTGTCGGTAGTCAGACGCTCAGCCTGATCAACCGTGATGCCGCAGCCACGTGCCCAACCTTCTGCCGCTTTGCTCGGTTTGCCTTCAGCGTCAAACGCCTGGGCAATGGCCGGACCGCGTTTTTCAACTTCGCGATCGGGTTGAGATTCCGCCAGATTCGCGACTTTCAGCGCCAGACGACGCGGCGCGGCGAACCACTCAACGTTGCCGTGCGCGATGCCAGCGTTATCCAGCTCCGCGGTAAAGTTTGCAGCAAAGGACTCAGCCAGGCTGCGCAGTGCTTTTGGTGGCAGCTCTTCAGTGCCGATTTCCACCAGAAAAGTTTTCTCAGACATGGCCGCCTCTTATTTGTCTTTGTTGCACATCGGGAAGCCAAGGGCTTCACGGGAAGCGTAGTAAGCTTCTGCCACTGCTTTAGTCAGGGTGCGAATGCGCAGGATATAGCGCTGACGCTCGGTGACGGAGATGGCTTTACGCGCATCCAGCAGGTTGAAGCTATGGGCGGCTTTCAGAATACGTTCATACGCAGGCAGCGGCAGCGGATTTTCCAGCGCCAGCAACTGCTGCGCTTCTTTTTCGTACTGCTCGAAGCAGGTGAACAGGAAGTCCACGTCGGCGTATTCGAAGTTGTAGGTGGATTGCTCCACTTCGTTCTGATGGAACACGTCGCCGTACGTGGTTTTACCCAGCGGGCCGTCGCTCCAGACCAAGTCGTAAACGCTGTCTACGCCCTGAATGTACATGGCCAGACGTTCCAGACCGTAGGTAATTTCCCCGGTTACTGGTTTACATTCCAGACCACCAACCTGCTGGAAGTAGGTGAACTGCGTCACTTCCATGCCGTTCAGCCACACTTCCCAACCCAGACCCCAGGCACCCAGCGTCGGGTTTTCCCAGTTATCTTCCACGAAACGGATATCGTGAATGGTCGGGTCCATACCCAGCTCTTTCAGAGAACCCAGGTACAGCTCCTGAATGTTGTCCGGAGAAGGCTTAATCACTACCTGGAACTGATAGTAGTGCTGTAAGCGGTTCGGGTTTTCGCCATAGCGGCCATCGGTCGGACGACGAGAAGGCTGCACATAAGCAGTCGCCATCGGTTCCGGCCCCAGCGCACGCAGGCAGGTCATTGGGTGAGATGTTCCCGCGCCGACTTCCATGTCCAATGGTTGAACAATGGTGCAGCCCTGGCGAGCCCAGTAATCCTGTAAGGTCAGGATCAAGCCCTGGAAGGTCCTGGTATCAAACTTTTGCATATTATTTCGTGCTGGATACGTGTGGATTTAAAGGAAGCGATCAGTATACCCGCTGGCTGCAAGATATACAGTACGAAACGGGAAAAAGGGGGAACTTAGCGCATGGAAAGGTGCAAAAACTGCCCGTCTGCATCAAAAGAACAGACAAAACTCTCTTTACGGAAGGTAGAACCACGCATCTCATAGCTGCCCTGGAATTGTTCCAGGCCGGAGATATCAATTTTCTGCGCGCCAGTGTTGTAGCGTTGCGCCGCCTCATTTTTGCACAATGACTCCATATCCAGCGAACGCGTGGCACTGACCTTAACCTTTTGCGCTTTCTGCGCAGGTGCAGACGATTGTGTGTCAGCGCACGCTACCAGCAAAAGGGCAGCGATCGCGGGAAAGAAATACTTCATCATCATTTTATTACCGCCTGGTTTGCTGGTCAGTCTTATTATTAGTGTCTGGAAACAGATCCTATTTTGAGAATCTCATCAGACCATCTCAAGCTTTAGCGTAAGAACTCGGATTATTCCAGTGAGCTACGTTCGCAAAATATCGGTCAGACTTTTTTTAATGGACACAGAGGAACTGATGCAGCCCAAAATTTTCTGGATTGATAACCTGCGCGGGATAGCCTGTTTAATGGTCGTGATGATCCACACCACAACCTGGTACATCACCAATGCGCAAAGCGTCAGCCCGTTGAATTGGGATCTGGCTAACGTGCTCAATTCAGCCTCTCGCGTCAGCGTTCCGCTGTTCTTTATGATTTCGGGCTATCTGTTCTTTGGTGAGCGTAGCGCCAAACCGCGCCATTTCCTGCGCATCGCGCTTTGCATTCTGTTTTACAGCAGCGTGGCACTGGCCTATATCCTGCTGTTTACCTCGATCAACGCTGAGCTGTCGCTGAAGAACCTGCTGCAAAAGCCGGTGTTCTATCATCTGTGGTTTTTCTTCGCGATCGCCGTCATCTACCTGGTTTCTCCGCTGATACAGGTGAAAAATATCAGCGGCAAGATGCTACTGGCGCTCATGGTTGTGATTGGGGTGATTGCCAATCCCAATACCGTCTCGCAAAAAATCGGCGGCTTTGAGTGGCTCCCAGTCAACCTGTACATCAGTGGCGATACTTTCTATTACATCCTGTACGGCATGCTGGGCCGGGCGATTGGCATGATGGATACGCAAAAGCGTGCGCTCAGCTGGCTCTGTGCGACGGTATTTATTACCGCAGTATTTATTATTTCTCGTGGCACATTGCATGAACTGCGCTGGCGAGGCAATTTTGCCGACACCTGGTACCTCTACTGCGGCCCAGCGGTATTTATTTGCGCCGCCTCGCTCCTGACGCTGGTCAAAAATACGCTCAGCACACGTACTCTGCCGCTACTGGGCCTTATTTCTCGCCATTCATTGGGCATATATGGTTTTCATGCGCTGATCATTCACGCACTACGTACCAACGGAATTGAACTCAAAAACTGGCCACCGCTGGATATGCTGTGGATTTTCAGCGCCACGCTGGCGGGAAGCCTGCTGCTGTCCGTATTGTTGCAACGTATCGATACGCGCAGGCTGGTGAGTTAGGTGTCTCCAGGCAGCGCCTGATTACGCGAACGCTGCAGAAAAAATTGCCCCATTAAACAGACGAAGAATGCTGCCGGGTATAACCCTATTTCAAAGGGCGCCAACGGGGCATTCCACACCCCCACCAGCAACAACCCTATCGTGATGAGCACCACCATCTGACACACGGAAGCGAAGCGTTCATCAATTTGATTGAGATTTACTGCACGTTGATAGGCATACGTAACGAACATCCCCGTCATCAATGCCCCCAAAAAATACCCCTTGCCGCTCAGTAACGGGCATGCGCGCCATAAACCGATACTGTAAGTCAGTATGCCTGAGAGGAATAATATCCATGGCAACAGCCTGGTTGTCTTCATTGGGATCTCCTTATCCATCATGGATACAATATGAATAACCCGCTAAAGACAACGCAGAAAAAAGCGACTACACAGGACTTTCAGAATACATCCATACGTGTAATTTATTATTTTTGTGGATATATGCATGCGGCAAATTCCCCTCTGCTAGCCAGAGGGGAAAGTGGTCAGGACATCAGCGGTTGTAATTGCTGATAGATACGACGGAAGGTTTCTCGACGCTGTTGATAACGAGCATGACGCTCCGCGTCAGGATAATGCGCCTGCTCCAGCGTAAGCTGAGGCAGTAACTCTGATAACGACGTTTGCGGATTCATGGCAACTTGCGCCAGGCGCGCCGCGCCGAGTGCAGGGCCAACGTCACCGCCGGTACGGTAATCCAGCTGCAATCCGCTGATGTCAGATAGCATCTGACGCCAGTATTCGCTACGTGCCCCGCCGCCGATCAGCGTAATGCTGGCGGGCTGAATGCCACAGGCATGTACCAAGTCCATACCGTCAGCCAGCGCAAAACCCACACCTTCCAGCACCGCCTGTGCCAGTTCTGCCGGACCATGCTGATGCGTCAGACCGAAAAATACGCCCTTGGCCTGCGGATTGTTATGCGGCGTACGCTCGCCGGACAAATAAGGTAAAAACCAGACCGGCTCCGCGTGTTCATCCGCCTGTTGCGCAGCGTCAATCAACGCAGGAACGCTCGCCAGTCCGGTTAATTTTGCCGCCCAGTCCAGACACGATGCCGCACTTAACATTACAGACATCAGATGCCATCGCTCAGGCAAAGCATGGCAAAAACTGTGAACCGCACTTTCCGGTTTGCTTAGGAAACCATCACTCACCGCAAAATAGACGCCGGATGTCCCCAGCGAAAGCATCGCCTGACCGGCATTCATCATGCCTACGCCAACCGCGCCCGCCGCGTTATCACCGCCTCCGGCAACCACCGCAACCTCCTCCATTCCCCAGGCTTTGGCGACGTCTGGCAATAAGGTTCCGGTAATCTCGCTGCCTTCATAGAGCGCAGGCATATGTGCGCGAGTCAGTTTACAGACAGCCAGCATGACATCGCTCCAGTCACGCTTCGCGACATCCAGCCACATTGTCCCTGCCGCATCAGACATATCGCTGGCAAAATCACCGGTCATGCGCAAACGCAGGTAATCTTTCGGCAGCAGGACTTTATCAATCTGGTTGAAAATCTCCGGCTCGTGGCGTTGCACCCACAGCAGTTTTGGCGCGGTAAAGCCAGGCATCATCAGGTTGCCAGTGATCGCTCGAGACTGCGGAACCTGATTCTCCAGCATCACGCACTCTTCAGCACAGCGACCGTCGTTCCATAAGATAGCCGGACGCAATACCTTCTGTTGTTCATCCAGTAGCGTCGCACCGTGCATCTGCCCGGCAATCCCCAACGCTTTCACCTTGCGGAGTGAATGCTGCTGACCCAGTGCTTTTACCGCGCGATCCGTTGCCAGCCACCACTGCTCAGGGTCTTGTTCTGACCATAACGGATGCGGGCGCGAGACGGTGAGTTTCTCCGTTTGTGAAGCCACCACATCGCCCTGCTCATTGAGCAGAATGGCCTTTACGCCTGATGTGCCAAGATCTATCCCGATATACATAAGGCATCGTTCCTTAAAGAAAGGCCCGGTAGCGCTAGCTGACCGGGCTTACGGACGTTCTCAGAGACCCGTTATTTGTCGAACAAATAATGGTTTACCAGATTTTCCAGCAATTCCTGATGACCGCTCTGGTGCACTGGCGCCAGGTTGTGTTGTTCAGCGTACTGCGCAATTTCTGTCAGCGTCATCTGGCCTTTCAGAATTTGCTGGCCCAGCTCACCATTCCAACCGGCATAACGTTTAGCCACACGCTGATCCAGGCCACCGTCTTCAATCATACGGGCCGCAATTTTCAGCGACAGTGCCATGGTATCCATCGCGCCAATATGACCATAGAACAGATCGTATTTATCGGTGCTCTGACGACGTACTTTGGCATCAAAATTCAGGCCGCCGGTGGTGAAGCCACCCGCTTTCAGGATTTCGTACATCACCAAGGCATTCTCTTCTACGCTGTTCGGGAACTGGTCGGTATCCCAGCCCAGCTGTGCATCGCCGCGGTTGGCATCGACAGAGCCAAACAGACCCAGCGCGATAGCGGTGGCGATTTCGTGATGGAACGAATGGCCTGCAAGCGTAGCGTGGTTGGCTTCAATATTCAGTTTGATCTCTTTTTCCAGACCGAACTGCTTGAGGAATCCGTACACGGTCGCCGCATCGTAGTCGTACTGGTGCTTGGTCGGTTCCTGCGGTTTCGGCTCGATAAGCAAAGTGCCCTGGAAACCAGTTTTGTGTTTGTGTTCCACGACTAATTGCATGAAACGACCAATCTGCTCACGCTCCTGACGCAGATCGGTATTCAGCAGCGTTTCATAACCTTCACGACCGCCCCACAGAACGTAGTTTTCACCACCTAACTTGTGCGTGGCATCCATGGCCGTAACCACCTGCGTGGCTGCCCAGCTGAACACTTCTGGATCTGGGTTTGTGGCCGCACCCGCACCGTAGCGTGGGTTAGTGAAGCAGTTTGCTGTACCCCACAGCAGCTTCACGCCGCTCTGTTCCTGTTTTGCCGCCAGCACATCAACCATCTGCGCAAAGTTGTTTTTGTACTCTTTCAAAGACGCACCTTCCGGCGAAACATCCACGTCATGGAAGCAGTAGTAAGGCACGTTCAGCTTGTGGAAAAACTCAAATGCCACATCCGCTTTGCGTTTCGCCAGCGCCAGAGCTTCACCAGGCTGCTGCCATGGACGATCGAAAGCGCCCATACCGAACATATCCGCCCCGTTCCAGCAGAAGGTATGCCAGTAGCAGGCAGCAAAACGCAGATGATCTTCCATGCGCTTGCCCAATACGATTTCGTCAGGGTTGTAATGGCGAAATGCGAGCGGGTTGGTGGATTGAGTGCCTTCAAAACGAACACGATCGAGTTGGTCAAAATAAGCCGGCATAATAAGCTCCATAATCAGGTAATACGGTAAGTAAACTGCGATGTAGCTATACTGGAATTTCCTGATTTATTGCTCAATTACGTTATTTCACACCGCTATTAAGAGAATACCCAAACGTGCGCTGGCTCCCAAAAAAACGCTCTGAAAAACGAAATAAAAAAGCGATCGCGATCGAAGGTTAGCCAATAAACAAAAAACCGTAATGCGCAGATAAAAAATGGCAATTGTCATCCCACTGGCAGTATGTGAATTTTGCGTAGCACCAGGCAAATAAGAAATTTGTCACGCTTCATCAAGCAGTCGTACCTGCGATTTTGCTAGTATCGACAGGCCCACGTTAACCTTTCCAGGACAGGTTCTTATGTTTGATAAACGTCACCGCATCACTCTGTTATTTAATGCCAATAAAGCCTATGACCGCCAGGTGGTAGAAGGAGTGGGTGAATATTTACAGGCATCGCAATCCGAGTGGGATATATTCATTGAGGAAGATTTCCGCGCCCGTATCGATAATATTAAAGACTGGTTAGGCGACGGCGTTATTGCTGATTATGACGATGATGACATTGCACAATTACTTGCCGATGTGGAGGTTCCCATTATCGGCGTTGGAGGCTCCTACCATCTGGAGCAAGATTATCCCCCAGTTCATTACATCGCCACCGATAACCACGCGTTGGTAGAAAGCGCTTTCCTGCATCTGAAAGAGAAAGGGGTTAACCGCTTTGCGTTTTATGGTCTGCCTTCTTCAAGCGGCAAACGCTGGGCCGCGGAACGTGAATATGCGTTTTGCCAGCTGGTTGCCAAAGAGAAGTACCGCGGCGTTGTCTATCAGGGGCTGGAAACCGCACCGGAAAACTGGCAGCACGCGCAAAATCGTCTGGCGGACTGGCTACAAACACTACCGCCGCAAACCGGTATTATCGCCGTTACCGACGCGCGGGCACGGCACGTCCTGCAAGTCTGCGAGCACCTGCATATTCCAGTACCGGAAAAGCTGTGTGTGATTGGGATCGACAACGAAGAACTGACCCGCTATCTGTCGCGGGTGGCGCTGTCATCCGTGGCCCAGGGAGCCAGGCAGATGGGGTATCAGGCCGCTAAACTCTTACATCGTTTACTGGCAAATGAAGAGCTGCCGCTGCAACGTACACTGGTTCCTCCGGTGCGCGTCATTGAACGCCGCTCAACCGACTACCGTTCATTAACCGATCCGGCGGTGATTCAGGCGATGCACTTTATCCGCAACCATGCCTGTAAAGGTATTAAGGTTGAACAAGTGCTGGATTCAGTGGGGATTTCTCGTTCGAATCTGGAGAAGCGTTTTAAAGAAGAGGTCGGAGAGACTATCCACGCCGTGATTCATGCCGAAAAGCTGGAAAAAGCGCGCAGCCTGTTGATTTCTACCACGCTTTCAATCAACGAAATTTCACAGATGTGCGGCTATCCGTCTCTGCAATACTTTTATTCGGTCTTTAAGAAAGAGTATGACACGACGCCCAAAGAGTATCGCGATGTGAACAGCGAAGTGTTGCTGTGAGGAATATTGCCGGATGCGGCGAAGCCGCCATCCGGCACACAGAGTTACATATGCGCGGCGATTAAACGCTGGTTATCCTGATACATTGCGAACAGATAGTTGTTGTAGCTCTGTCCTTTAGTGGAATAACCCTTCAGCTTATGAATCATCGCGGTAGCGGTGACTTCCTGATCGGCTTTACGCAGTTGCGCACGTGACTTACGGAAAGAAGAGTAAGCCGGATGCGTGTTCAGGTTAATGACGTAGGCATTCACCGACTCTTTCACCGATTCAAACTGTGAGTAGCCTTTCACTTTACCCGGTGCATTGTTACAACGACCTTTGCCACATTTCATGCCAAACAGGTTGTTGTTGCTACGCGCCAGCTTCGACGTACCCCAGCCACTTTCAGCCGCAGCCATGGTTGCCACCATACTGGTCGGGATAATGTCTACGCGCTCAAGCAGCGTATTCCACGGAATTTTACGCGTGTTGCCAGACCAGTTCACCTTGTAGCGCTTCGCGATGTCTTTCATACGCGTACGCTCAGTCGGTGACCAGCGGTTCTGGTACTGTTTTGAAATCAGCCAGTTACGGTCTGCCGTAATGGCAGCATTTTGACTGGTAATATAAGGCATAACCGTCCGGAGAAACGCTTTTTTCCTTGGTGTTCCGGAAGGGTATTTTCGCAAATCAGGAAGTGAACTACTCTTTGCACTATTGCGAGAATACTCTTGTTTACTGCTTACCTGTGTATTACTTGTCTTGATTACCTGGGGCTTGTGACTCGTTGTCGCCGTGTGTGTCTTTGCCAGCACCTCACCCGAAAATGCAACGGTGAGTAACATAAGAATCATTGCCCCATATCGTCGAATGGGAGTCAATATCATTAGGTCTCCTGGTCGGATTTATACATTCCAACACCTTATATTTTTCACAAAAATGAGAGATGAATCTCAAATCATATCAAAAATAGCCGTCAAGAGCACCCAAAGGAATAGTCCAATTCTGAAACCATGTCACGCATTAACGGTTCAGGGTGCTATTAATTCGAAGAAAATGTGGAGGTTATCGCAAAATAAGTTCATTTTTTGCGCGCGATCGCTCACCCTCACTTCTCCTCCTGGCGGAATCGACTCAAAGGAGGAGTTTCCGGCCTGATTTCACTGGCAAACTGGCGAAAATTGCAGCACCAAGGACAGCATTATGAAACTTGCCGCCGTTGCGCTGGCGCTCATGCCCGGCATTGCCATCGCCTCATCATGGACTTCTCAGGGACTCCCCACCTTCGAAGCGGAAGGTACGGGTAAATTCGTCAGCCATGCAGCGTTGACGAAGGGTACGCGTCCTTTAATCCTAAATTTTGACCAACAGTGCTGGCAGCCTGCTGATGCAATAAAACTCAACCAGATGCTGTCACTAAAACCGTGTGAAGGCGCCCCGCCACAGTGGCGCTTATTCAAAGACGGCGATTACACGCTGGAAGTGGATACCCGCTCCGGAACGCCAACGTTGATGCTCTCGGTAAAAAGCGCCGCTGACCCTGTCACGACCCAGATTCGCCAGTGCCCGAAATGGGATGGTTCGCCGTTAACACTGGATGTGAGCCAGACCTTTCCGGAAGGTGCCGTGGTACGTGATTTCTACAGCCAGCAAACGGCAACGGTAAAAAATGGGTCGATTACCCTACAGCCAGCTGCAGCCAGTAACGGACTGTTGCTGCTGGAACGGGCGGAAACTGACGCCCCAGCCGCTTTCGACTGGCATAACGCTACGGTGTACTTCGTCCTGACGGATCGCTTTGTAAATGGTGACCCAAGCAACGACCACAGCTACGGGCGTCGCAACGACGGCATGCAGGAAATTGGCACTTTCCACGGGGGCGATTTGCGCGGTCTGGCCAGCAAACTCGACTATCTACAACAGTTAGGCATCAACGCCCTGTGGATCAGCGCGCCGTTTGAGCAAATTCACGGCTGGGTCGGCGGTGGCACCAAAGGTGATTTCCCCCATTATGCTTACCACGGCTATTACACTCAGGACTGGACCACGCTCGACGCGAATATGGGTAATGAAGCTGACCTGCGTGCGCTGGTTGACGGTGCGCACCAGCGCGGCATTCGCATCCTGTTCGATGTCGTCATGAACCATACCGGCTACGCCACGCTGGCGGATATGCAGGAGTATCAGTTTGGGACCCTGTACTTGTCGGGAGATGAACTGAAAAACACGCTCGGTGAACGCTGGACGGACTGGAAGCCAGCCGCCGGGCAAAGCTGGCACAGCTTTAATGATTACATCAACTTCAGCGATAAAGCAGGCTGGGAAAAATGGTGGGGGAAAAACTGGATCCGCACCGATATTGGCGATTACGACAATCCGGGTTTTGACGACCTGACCATGTCGCTGGCTTTCCTGCCCGATCTGAAAACCGAATCCACCACGCCTTCCGGGCTACCAAACTTTTATCAACACAAACCGGATACGCACGCTAAAGCTATTGCTGGTTACAAGCCCCGCGATTATCTGACCCACTGGCTCAGCCAGTGGGTGCGTGATTACGGGATTGACGGGTTTCGGGTCGATACCGCCAAACACGTCGAACTTCCCGCCTGGCAGCAGTTAAAAACACAGGCCAGCGCGGCACTGGTTGAATGGAAGAAAGCGAACCCGGATAAAGCGCTGGATGATAAACCTTTCTGGATGACCGGCGAGGCCTGGGGTCACGGCGTGATGCAAAGCGACTATTACCGTCACGGCTTTGATGCGATGATCAATTTCGACTATCAGGAGCAGGCGGCAAAGGCCGTCGATTGTCTGGCAAATATGGATGTCACCTGGCAACAGATGGCTGAAAAATTGCAGGATTTCAACGTTCTGAGCTATCTATCCTCGCACGATACGCGTCTGTTTCGCGAAGGTCGAGATAAAGCTGCCGAGCTATTGCTGCTGGCGCCAGGCGCGGTACAACTCTTTTACGGCGACGAGTCGGCCCGGCCCTTTGGACCAACAGGTTCAGACCCATTGCAGGGTACGCGCTCAGAAATGAACTGGCAGGATGTGACCGGAAAATCTGCCGCCAGCGTTGCACACTGGCAGCGTATCAGCCAGTTCAGGGCCAGGCATCCCGCCATCGGTGCAGGTAAACAAACCACGCTGACCCTAAAGCAGGGATACGGATTTATCCGTGAGCATGGTGACGATAAAGTAATGGTGGTGTGGGCCGGTCAGCCCTGATCCCAACAGGCTTCTCGCTGTGCATACAGCGGGAAGCCCAACACAAAATAAAAAACCAGCCAGGAAAGCATCTGTAGCACAAAACATCAATCCAGCCCGCTCCCCCTGATTTGCACCCTGCCATAGGTAGCGCTATGGTTAGCCACTTTACTACTCAGTTCGACAGACCCCCTGCTATGACATTCTCACTTTTTGGCGACAAATTTACCCGCCATTCAGGCATCACCCGCCTGATGGAGGACCTCAACGACGGTTTACGCACCCCAGGCGCCATCATGCTCGGCGGTGGTAATCCGGCGCAAATTCCAGAGATGCAAAATTACTTCCAGTCTCTGCTGACAGATATGCTGGCAAACGGCAAAGCCACTGATGCGCTTTGCAATTATGACGGTCCGCAAGGGAAAACCGAGCTACTGTCTGAACTGGCGAAACTGCTACGTGAGAAGCAGGGTTGGGATATCGAGCCACAAAATATTGCACTGACAAATGGCAGTCAGAGCGCGTTTTTCTACTTATTCAATCTGTTCGCCGGACGCCGCGCTGACGGAACAACGCAAAAAGTGTTATTCCCGTTAGCGCCGGAATACATTGGCTATGCCGATTCCGGGCTGGAAGAAGATCTCTTCGTCTCAGCACGTCCGAACATTGAGCTGCTACCGGAAGGCCAATTTAAGTATCACGTTGATTTTGAACACCTGCACATCGGTGAAGAAACGGGCATGATCTGCGTGTCGCGCCCCACTAACCCGACAGGCAACGTGATCACCGACGACGAGCTGATGAAGCTGGACCGGCTGGCCAACCAGCATGGGATCCCACTGGTGATTGATAACGCCTATGGGGTACCGTTCCCTGGCATCATTTTTAGCGAAGCACGCCCGCTGTGGAACCCCAACATTGTGCTGTGTATGAGCCTTTCCAAGCTGGGCCTGCCAGGTTCCCGCTGCGGCATCATTATCGCGAATGAAAAAATCATCACTGCGATTACCAATATGAACGGCATCATCAGCCTGGCTCCTGGCGGAATGGGTCCGGCAATGATGTGTGAGATGATTAAACGTAACGATCTGCTGCGCCTGTCCGAAACGGTTATCAAGCCGTTTTACTATCAGCGCGTTCAGGAGACGATTGCGATTATTCGCCGCTACTTGTCAGAAGATCGCTGCCTTATCCATAAACCTGAAGGCGCGATTTTCCTGTGGTTATGGTTCAAAGACTTACCGATCACCACCGAACTGTTGTATCAGCGCCTGAAAGCGCGCGGCGTACTGATGGTTCCTGGTGACTACTTCTTCCCAGGTCTGGATAAACCCTGGCCGCATACCCATCAGTGCATGCGGATGAACTACGTACCAGAACCTGAGAAAATCGAAGCTGGGGTGAAGATTCTGGCAGAAGAGATCGAACGCGCCTGGCTGGAAGGCTAACGCAAACCCGACCCAGGTGTGGGTCGGGCTCACTTCACAGCGGCTGTGAACGCAGGCGCTGGCGCTGAATACTGACGGCATCAACACACTGCAACGCGCTGGTCGGGCAGGCTTCGACACACGCTGGCCCCGTCTCGCGATGCCAGCACAAATCGCATTTTATCGCCTGCACCCGCGACGAACGGGCGACGACATTCATTGCCCCAAACGGGCAGGCCAGCATACAGCTTTTACAGCCAATACAACGTGTTTGTTCAACGAAGATATGCCCATGTTCGCGACGAATGGCGTATGTTGGACACACATTCGCACAGGGAGCGTCTTCGCATTGATGGCAGGCGACCGCCGTTGTAAAGGCGTCGTCTTTGATTACCCGAATCCGCGGGATAAACGCAGAAGAAGAGACCGACGCACAGTCCTGGTTTTGCTGATGCGCGACGACACAGGCAACTTCACAGGTACGACACCCAATACATTTTGCCGCATCCGCCATAATAAACGCGTTCATTGCCCCCTCCTTCTGCATGAAAACCACAGAGTGCCAGAGAGACCGCCCCTGACGCTTTGATCGGACAGGGGAAACGGTTAAATAGTGTCAGGTGCCTGAACGACGCCTGGCATGTGCCTAATCGCGAACGGTAAAACCCAGCTCATTTGAAATGGCCTGCGCGGTTTCCCGTAGCGGCTTGAGTAGATTTTTTTCCCCTATCTGCTTAAGTCGCGAGGTAGAGAGTGAAATTGACACTGCGTACGGCACCCGACCATGAATATCAAACACCGGCACGGCAATACAGGAAACGCCCAATTCGTTCTCTTCCCGATCCATCGCCATACTGCTTTCGCGGATCTGCGCCAATTCGTCGTACATCGCCGGTAAACCGGTAATGGTATTGCGGGTCAGCGGCTGAATAAGATCCTGATGGCTCTCCCAGTAAGATTTCACATAATCCGCATGCCCAAACGCCATGTAAATTTTACCCATCGCGGAGCAATACAGTGGCATATGTTGACCGATATAAGCGCGAGTACGCAGCATGCCCGTCGTCGGTTCCAGCTTATAAATCAGAATCGCGTGGTCATCTTCACGGCTGGAGAAGTTGATTGTTTCACCAGTAGCAATATTCAACGCTTCGAGGTGCGGAGCGGCAACATGGATGATATTCAGTGACGACAGCGCCTTCTGCCCAACGGCGATAAATTTGGTGGTCAGCCTATAGCTACCCGCAGCAGGTGCAGGCGTGACATATCCGCAGGACTGCAGCCCTTGCAGGAGTCGATGCACAGTACTTTTGTTCAGCCCGGCCAGTTCAGACAGATGGGCCAATGGGCACCCATTCGGATAGTTACTCAGAATCTCAATCAACATCAAACCACGGAACAGGCTCTGACTTCCGGCTGGCCTCTCTTTGTCTTGCGTCATTTCACTCTCTTTTGTGCCCATCGCTTCCGCTCCCCTTTTCGTCGCGCTCTGATGGTAGCGCAAAGTGTGTTTCAGTTCACGATCTGAACCGAAAAAACACAACTATTTGATTTTGATGATTTTAAAAAATAGACCACCCCGTTGATCTGTCAAAATTTGATCGCTATATTTGAAATCAGATTTCGCATAGTGAAATTTAGAGATAAAAAAGCGATCAAATTTAAACAAGGAAACAGGAATGAAAGTCACTTTTGAGCAGTTGAAAGATGCGTTCAATCGGGTACTGCTGGCACGCGGTATTGCCGTTGAAACCGCCGATGCCTGTGCCGAAATGTTTGCGCGCACCACCGAGTCCGGCGTTTATTCGCACGGTGTGAATCGTTTTCCTCGTTTTATTCAGCAATTGGATAACGGCGACATCATTCCTGAGGCCAAACCGCAACGCATTACCAGCCTGGGGGCGATTGAACAATGGGATGCCCAGCGTTCGATCGGCAACCTGACGGCGAAAAAGATGATGGACAGAGCCATTGAGCTGGCCTCCGATCACGGTATTGGCCTGGTCGCACTGCGTAACGCCAACCACTGGATGCGCGGCGGCAGCTATGGCTGGCAGGCGGCGGAGAAAGGTTACATCGGTATCTGCTGGACTAACTCGATTGCTGTCATGCCGCCGTGGGGTTCGAAAGAGTGCCGCATTGGCACTAACCCACTGATCGTCGCGATCCCCTCATCGCCAATCACCATGGTTGATATGTCGATGTCGATGTTCTCCTACGGCATGCTGGAAGTGAATCGCCTGGCCGGTCGCGAACTGCCGGTAGACGGTGGCTTTGATGATGAAGGCAATCTCACCAAAGAGCCGGGCGTTATCGAAAAAAACCGCCGCATATTACCAATGGGTTACTGGAAAGGTTCAGGTCTGTCGATTGTGCTGGATATGATTGCCACCCTGCTTTCTGATGGCTCTTCCGTTGCGGAAGTCACCCAGGATAACAGCGATGAATATGGCGTTTCACAGATATTTATCGCCATTGAAGTGGATAAGCTGATCGATGGCGCCACCCGTGATGCCAAGCTACAGCGGATTATGGATTTCATCACCACCGCCGAACGCGCAGATGAAAACACGCC
The DNA here is from genome assembly GCF_014596815.2 of Citrobacter sp. C13. Classification (NCBI taxonomy): domain Bacteria; kingdom Pseudomonadati; phylum Pseudomonadota; class Gammaproteobacteria; order Enterobacterales; family Enterobacteriaceae; genus Citrobacter; species Citrobacter sp. C13. The sequence continues at coordinate 153,798 of NZ_CP115024.1, read as the reverse complement.
TGTCCGTCTGCCGGGCCACGAGTTTACGAAGCTACTGGAAGAAAATCGCCGGAACGGTATCACCGTTGACGACAGCGTCTGGGCAAAAATTCAGGCCCTGTAAGGAGCAACACCATGATCTTCGGACATATTGCTCAACCTAACCCATGCCATTTGCCTGCTGCGATTGAAAGGGCGCTCGACTTTCTGCGCACCGCAGATTTTCGCAAACTGGAGCCGGGCGTGGTGGAGATCGACGGTAAAAATATCTTCGCGCAAATTATCGATTTAACCACGCGTGACGTTGCCGAAAATCGTCCTGAGGTGCATCGTCTCTATCTGGATATTCAGTTTCTGGCCTGGGGTGAAGAGAAAATCGGGATCGCCATTGATACCGGGAATAACCAAATCAGTGAATCGTTATTAGAACAGCGCGATATTATTTTTTATCACGCCAGCGAACATGAGTCTTTTATTGAAATGATTCCGGGAAGTTACGCCATATTCTTCCCACAAGATGTTCATCGTCCAGCATGTCATAAAACTGTCGCCACACCGATCCGCAAAATAGTCGTAAAGGTTGCTATTTCAGTTTTATAAAAGGAGCACAAAAATGAAAGCTAACACTACCGGTTATATTATCGGTGCGTACCCTTGTGCACCCTCATTTCACCAAAAGGGTGAAGAGGAAGAGAAGGAATTCTGGCGACAACTCTCTGATACCCCGGATATTCGCGGACTGGAGCAGCCCTGCCTTGAAAATCTGCATCCGTTAGGCGACGAATGGTTATTACGCCATACGCCGGGCGACTGGCAAATCGTGGTCACGGCTATTATGGAAACCATGCGCCGTCGCGGGACTAATGGTGGTTTCGGGCTGGCCTCCAGCGACGAAGAACAGCGTAAAGCCTGCGTGGCGTATTACCGCCATCTGCAGCAGAAAATCAACCATATCAATGCAGCCAATGGCGGAAAAGTAATCGCGCTGGAGCTGCATGCGGCCCCACTAGCAGGCAACCCGAACGTCGATCAGGCCACCGACGCGTTTGCTCGTTCACTGAAAGAAATTACCCGCTGGGACTGGTCCTGCGATCTGGTGCTGGAACATTGCGATGCCATGACAGGTCCCGCGCCACGCAAAGGCTTTTTACCGTTAGACAACGTGCTGGACGCGATAACCGGATATGGCATCAGCGTGTGCATTAACTGGGCGCGCTCGGCTATTGAAGGGCAGAGCCCCACTCTACCGCTGACCCACACGCAGCAGACCAAACGGGCTGGGAAACTGGGCGCACTGATGTTCTCCGGCACCACGCTTACGGGGGAATACGGCGAGTGGCAGGACTTACATGCACCGTTTGCCCCTTTCTGTCCAGAAGGTCTAATGACCACAGAGCATGCCCACGAATTATTCGCCTGCGCAGGAGTTGAGCCATTGCAATTTTCTGGCATTAAATTGCTGGAAATAAATGCCAGTGCAGATGTGAACCATCGTGTAGCGATATTGCGCGACGGTATCGCCGCATTAAATAAAGCAAAACTATAAAAATAAAATACTACTCTACGAGAATATTAATATGAACATGACCTCTCGCCCTACACTTCAAGACATACCCCGTCAGCGCTGGCTACGGATTATTCCACCTATTCTCATCGCCTGTATTATTTCTTATATGGACCGCGTCAATATCGCATTCGCGATGCCCGGCGGAATGGATGAGGAATTAGGTATTTCCGCCACCATGGCCGGTCTGGCCGGCGGTATTTTCTTTATCGGCTATCTGTTTTTACAGGTTCCCGGCGGAAAAATTGCCGTTCACGGCAGCGGCAAGAAATTTATCGGCTGGTCGCTGGTTGCCTGGGCGGTCATTTCCGTTCTGACGGGTTTAATCACGAATCAGTATCAACTGCTGGTTTTGCGCTTCTTACTCGGCGTTGCCGAAGGTGGCATGCTGCCGGTCGTGCTGACGATGATCAGTAACTGGTTCCCCGATGCAGAACGCGGTCGCGCCAATGCGATTGTGATTATGTTTGTGCCGATTGCCGGGATCATCACCGCCCCGCTCTCGGGTTGGATCATTACCGTTCTCGACTGGCGTTGGCTGTTTATCATTGAAGGTTTATTGTCGGTCGTCGTCCTGGTGCTGTGGGCCTATACCGTTTACGACCGTCCACAGGAAGCGCGCTGGATCTCTGAGGCCGAGAAAAATTACCTCGTTGAGACGCTGGCCGCCGAGCAAAAAGCCATTGCCGGAACCGAAGTCAAAAATGCCTCTCTGAGTGCAGTGCTGTCCGATAAAACCATGTGGCAGCTAATCGCGCTGAACTTCTTCTATCAGACCGGGATTTACGGTTACACCCTGTGGCTGCCGACCATCCTCAAAGAGTTGACGCACAGCAGCATGGGACAGGTCGGCATGCTCGCCATTCTGCCATACGTCGGCGCAATTGCCGGGATGTTCCTGTTCTCTTCACTCTCTGACCGCACCGGTAAACGCAAGCTGTTCGTCTGCCTGCCGCTGATTGGCTTCGCCTTGTGCATGTTCCTCTCTGTGGCGCTGAAAAATAACGTCTGGCTGGCTTATGCCGCGCTGGTCGGCTGCGGATTCTTCCTGCAATCGGCTGCAGGCGTGTTCTGGACTATTCCAGCGCGTTTGTTCAGTGCGGAAATGGCCGGTGGCGCACGTGGGGTCATCAACGCTCTCGGCAACCTCGGTGGTTTCTGCGGCCCTTACGCAGTCGGCGTTCTCATCACCCTGTACAGCAAAGATGCGGGCGTTTACTGCCTGGCCATTTCACTGGCTCTGGCCGCGCTGATGGCGCTGCTGCTGCCAGCGAAATGCGATGCCGGCGCCGCGCCGCTAAAGACGCTGAATCCACATAAACGTACAGCTTAAAACAATGCCCGGTGGCGCTTCGCTTACCGGGCCTACAGCTAGCAACCGTCCCAGGTTGGATAAGCGCAGCGCCATCCGGCAAAAATGAGATAACAAAGATGAGTGAGAAAGCGACCTTCTGGCTGGGTATTGATTGCGGCGGTACATATCTGAAAGCAGGTTTGTATGATGCCAAAGGTCATGAACAGGGAATTAACCGGCAATCGCTGCAGACAATATCGCCATTACCAGGTTACGCCGAACGCGATATGCACCAACTGTGGCAACAGTGCGTCGCGACCATTGCCGGGCTGTTAAAGCGCACAGGCGTCCGTGGTGAGCAAATCAAAGGCGTCGGTATATCTGCTCAGGGAAAAGGTCTGTTCCTTCTCGATAAGCAAGATAAGCCGCTAGGCAATGCCATTCTCTCTTCTGACCGACGCGCGATGGAAATCGTTCAGCGCTGGCAGCAAGATGGGATCCCTGAGCAGCTCTACCCGGTCACCCGCCAGACATTGTGGACCGGGCATCCGGCATCGCTCCTGCGCTGGGTGAAAGAGAACGCCCCCCAGCGCTACGCGCAAATTGGTAGCGTCATGATGGGTCACGACTACCTGCGCTGGTGCCTAACCGGCGTCAAAGGCTGCGAAGAGAGCAATATCTCCGAGTCGAACCTCTACAACATGACTACGGGTCAGTACGACCCGAGGCTGACTCAGTGGCTGGGCATCAGTGAAATCGACCCTGCCCTGCCTCCCATCGTGGGTTCAGCAGAAATATGCGGGGAAATCACCGCCCAGACAGCCGCCATAACCGGTCTGGCGGCGGGTACCCCCGTCGTCGGCGGACTGTTTGATGTGGTTTCCACCGCACTCTGCGCCGGTATCGAAGATGAGCACACCCTCAACGCGGTGATGGGAACATGGGCTGTCACCAGCGGGATCGCTCACGGCCTGCGCGACCACGAGCCCCATCCCTATGTTTATGGCCGCTATGTGAATGACGGGCAGTACATCGTTCACGAAGCCAGTCCGACCTCCTCCGGCAATCTGGAATGGTTTACCGCTCAGTGGGGTGAACTCTCTTTTGATGAAATTAATCAGGCCGTTGCCAGCTTACCGAAAGCTGGTAGCGCGCTTTTCTTCCTGCCCTTTTTGTACGGCAGTAACGCCGGGCTGGAGATGACCAGCGGCTTTTATGGCATGCAGGCTATACACACTCGCGCCCACTTATTACAGGCCATCTACGAAGGCGTGGTTTTCAGCCACATGACCCACCTGAACCGCATGCGCGAACGTTTTACGCAGGCGCATACCCTGCGCGTCACCGGAGGTCCGGCGCACTCCGACATCTGGATGCAAATGCTGGCAGACGTCAGCGGTTTACGTATCGAATTGCCACAGATTGAAGAGACCGGCTGCTTTGGCGCTGCGCTCGCCGCCCGCGTAGGCACCGGCGTTTATCACAATTTCAGCGACGCGCAGCGTAGCTTACAGCACCCGGTTCGCACACTGCTGCCAGACGCTACGGCGCATGCGAGCTACCAGCGTAAATACCGCCAATACCAGAATTTAATTACCGCACTACAGGGCTATCACGCCCGCATTAAGGAGCACGAATGATGAGTCGACCATTACTGCAACTGGCGCTCGACCACACCAACCTGCAGGCGGCCCAACACGATGTCGCACTGCTACAAGAGAGCGTCGATATCGTTGAGGCAGGGACGATTCTCTGCTTAACCGAAGGCCTGGCTGCCGTGAAAGCGCTACGAGCCCAGTGCCCAAATAAAATCATCGTTGCCGACTGGAAGGTGGCCGATGCGGGTGAAACCCTCGCACAGCAAGCATTTGGCGCTGGCGCTAACTGGATGACCATCATCTGCGCTGCCCCACTGGCGACGGTGGAGAAAGGCCATGGCGTCGCGCAGTCCTGCGGCGGCGAAATTCAGATGGAACTGTTCGGCAACTGGACGCTGGATGATGCCCGTGACTGGTATCGCGTTGGGGTTCGCCAGGCAATTTACCATCGTGGCCGCGATGCTCAGGCCAGCGGACAACAATGGGGAGAAGCGGATCTGGCGCGCATGAAAGCGCTTTCCGATATCGGTCTGGAGTTGTCGATTACCGGCGGGATTACGCCCGCCGACCTGCCGCTGTTTCGCGATATCAACGTTAAAGCCTTTATCGCCGGACGCGCGCTGGCTGGGGCGCAAAACCCAACGCAGGTTGCCGCTGAATTCCATGCGCAAATCGACGCCATCTGGGGAGCACAGTATGCGTAATCATCCGTTAGGTATCTATGAAAAAGCGCTGGCGAAAGACCTCTCCTGGCCGGAGCGTCTGGTGCTGGCGAAAAGCTGTGGTTTTGATTTCGTCGAGATGTCGGTGGATGAAACCGATGAACGCCTGTCGCGTCTCGACTGGAGCCCTGCTCAGCGTGCATCGTTGGTGAGTGCGATGCTGGAAACCGGCGTGGCAATCCCCTCAATGTGCCTGTCCGCCCACCGCCGTTTTCCGTTTGGCAGCCGCGATGAATCAGTCCGTATTCGGGCACGCGACATCATGACCAAAGCCATTCGTCTCGCGCGCGATTTGGGTATCCGCACTATTCAACTGGCAGGTTACGACGTCTATTACGAGGAACATGACGAAGGTACGCAGCAGCGCTTTGCCGAAGGGCTGGCATGGGCAGTCGAGCAAGCCGCCGCCGCGCAGGTCATGCTGGCGGTAGAAATCATGGATACCGCTTTTATGAACTCAATTAGCAAGTGGAAAAAGTGGGATGAAATGCTGTCATCGCCGTGGTTCACCGTCTATCCGGACGTGGGCAACCTCAGCGCATGGGGTAATGACGTCACTGCCGAATTGACGCTGGGCATCGACCGTATCGCCGCTATCCACCTGAAAGACACGCTGCCGGTAACCGAAACCCATCCGGGCCAGTTTCGCGATGTCCCTTTTGGCGAAGGGTGCGTGGACTTTGTTGGTATCTTCAAAACGCTGCATGAGCTGAACTATCGCGGGTCGTTTCTGATTGAAATGTGGACTGAAAAAGCAAAAGAGCCGGTACTGGAAATTATCCAGGCACGACGTTGGATAGAAGCACGTATGCAGGAAGGAGGATTTCCATGTTAGAACAACTGAAAGCCGATGTGCTGGCGGCCAATCTGGCGCTTCCGGCTCATGGTTTAGTCACCTTTACCTGGGGTAACGTCAGCGCTGTGGATGAAACGCGTAAGCTGATGGTGATTAAGCCGTCCGGCGTGGAATATGACGTGATGACCGCCGACGATATGGTGGTGGTGGATATTGCCAGCGGCGACGTGGTTGAAGGCAGTAAAAAACCCTCATCTGACACGCCAACTCATCTGGCGCTGTACCGTCGCTACCCTGAAATCGGTGGGATCGTCCACACCCATTCACGCCACGCGACGATCTGGTCACAGGCGGGTCTTGATCTCCCGGCATGGGGCACCACGCATGCCGATTATTTCTATGGTTCAATTCCGTGTACCCGGCTGATGACCGTTGAGGAGATCAACGGTGAATATGAATATCAAACCGGTGAGGTGATCATTCAGACCTTTGAGCAACGCGATCTCAATCCGCTGCAGGTTCCGGCAGTGTTAGTACATTCACACGGTCCGTTTGCCTGGGGTAAAGATGCCGCAGACGCCGTACATAACGCCGTGGTGCTCGAAGAGTGCGCCTACATGGGGCTGTTCTCGCGCCAGTTGGCTCCGCAGTTGCCGGATATGCAGCCTGAGTTGCTGGATAAACATTATCTGCGCAAACACGGTGTGAATGCGTATTACGGGCAAAACTAACGTCCGGCGGCGCTGTGCTTGCACTGGTCTGTTATTTTGTAGGCCGGGTAAGCATAGCGCCACCCGGCGATCCTCATTTACGCCGAATTAATATGCTCTTTGCAGTAGCGCCGTTTCCACGCCGCAGGCGTCAGGCTGGTATGTTTACGAAAGATTTTGCGAAAGTAACCCACATCATTAAACCCACATTTAATCGCCACTTCGGTAAGCGACAACGAATCGCTGATCAACAGTTTTTCTGCCGCCCTTACCCGCTGGCGATGCAACGCTTCAGTTAGCGTCAGCCGGAAAACGCTCCGGAATACACGCCCCAGATAGTCGGCATTGCAATGCAGTTCTTTCGCCAGAGTTGAAGCACTAATCGGCAGGTGGAACTGGGTGTGGATTATTTGTTGCGCTTTCCATGCCAGCGCATTACCGGGGCTATCTGCGGGTTGCTCGCTAGCCGCCGCAGAGATTTGCTGCAAAATCAGCAGTAGGATCAGTTCCAGCGCAACGCTGCGATGAATATTTTCCTGCTCGCGTAAGAACTGGCGAAACAGCGAAATAATATTTTGTGGCTCGCTAACCCGGGCATGCTGAGGAATCGCAAGCAACGGTTCTGTAAGTGAAGCATCGTTTTCTGCTGTCACCTCAAAGTGTAGCCAGTAAAATTTCAAATCAGCCGGAAACTGTCCCACACCAATATGCGAACGCTGCGGCCATAGCAGCAAACTTTCTCCGGCATTCACGCAAAAAACGGTCTGGCCTTCGCGAATCGTTAATGTCCCTTTTTCGACAAAGATAATTTCCCAGGATTGCAATTGCCGCGCCGGATGGCTTCCCACGCCTCGGGAAATAAATAGCCCACCATTTTGCACTTTAATCGGAAGAGACATGGATAATTCGAGCATATATATTCAAATTCCCGCTTATTGCATTATTTAAACCGATCTTTATCATTGATTATTAACGATAAACTTGCTTTTCGCCGGATCGAAATCACATTTTTATAATGAAGTCGGAATTGTCATCTTTTTATACTTTTCTCTTCCCTTGTTGACCCAAACATTTCGTGCAGAATAAATAACGTACTTTGCAAATTACAAACAAATAACCCGCAACGTAGCGGGATACTTTCTGAACATCCTCTCCGGGAGTTATTTATGACTTCGGCTCCGATTACGACATCTGATTTGGCACAACGTGCCCAGGACGACAAATTATCCCTGCGTGAAAAAATAGGTTATGGGTTAGGCGATGCTGGCGGGACGGTAATTACCTGTCTGATCATGAACTTCCTGACATTTTTCTACACCGATGTCTTCGGGTTAACGCCCGCGCTGGTCGGCACATTGTTTATTGCCCTGCGCGTATTTGATGCCATTTCCGATCCGATAATGGGCATACTTGCCGACCGCACGCAAAGCCGCTGGGGGCGTTTTCGCCCATGGCAGCTGTGGGTGGCAATTCCCATTGGCATCATTGGCGTACTCACGTTTACCGTCCCTGACGCCAGCATGAGCGTAAAAATCGCCTGGGCATTCGGCACCTATCTACTGCTTTCTGTCGGCTATACCGCCATCAACGTACCGTATTGTGCGCTGATCAACACCATGACGACCCGCCATAACGAGGTGATCGCCTGTCAGTCCTGGCGCTTTGTGCTGTGCGGCGTGGCGGGATTCCTTGTCTCCGTTGGTCTGCCGTGGATGGTGGATATTCTGGGTCAGGGCAATGCCGCGCAGGGTTATCAGTTCGGCGTGGGCATCCTGTGCGCCATCGCGGTGGTGATGTTCCTGTGCTGCTTCTTCTGGGTTCGCGAGCGTGTGCCGCTGGCGATGATGGGGAAATTTACCCTGCGTGAACACATTGGTGGGCTACGCAAAAATGACCAGTTGCTGCTGATGCTGGTGATGTCTTTCCTGCTGATTAACGTCTTCAATATTCGTGGCGGCGGGTACATGTATTTCATTACCTACGTGCTGGAAGGCAGTACCGCTTACACGTCGCTGTTTTTCACCATGGTGACCTTTGCGTCCATCATCGGTTCAGTGGTTGTCAGCCCGCTGACCCGCCGTATAGATACCGTCAAACTCTATTACTACACCAACCTGGTGCTGGCAGCCCTGGCAGTGATGATGTGGTTCCTGCCAACCGGTTCGGCTTATCAAACATTATGGCTGGCGGTGATCCTCGGCAACGGCATTATTCTGGGCTTCACGCTGCCACTGCACTTCTCGCTGATGGCCTTTGCCGACGACTACGGCGAGTGGAAAACCGGCGTGCGTTCTTCCGGCATGAATTTCGCCTTCAACCTGTTTTTCATCAAGCTGGCCTGGGCCTCGAGCGCGGGGATCATCAGCCTGCTGTTTATTTTTGTCGCCTATCAGCCAGGCGCTGGTAATCAAACCTCCAGTTCGCTGCAAGGAATTACCGCGATGGAAACGCTGCTGCCCGCACTGTTCCACCTGCTGCTGGCGCTGTCTGTCCGCATCTGCAAACTCAATAATCCGATGATGTCGCGCATTGCCACCGATCTGCGTCAGCGTCATGTACAGCCTTAAGGAGCACGAAATGAACGTACTGGAAGTCGACCTGCATAAGCTCACCGTCAGCGATCCGTTCCTCGGACAATACCAACAGTTGGTCCGTGATGTCGTGATCCCCTACCAATGGGATGCGCTCAATGACCGCATTGCAGAGGCGGAACCAAGTCATGCAATAGAGAACTTTCGTATCGCCGCAGGACTGCAGGATGGCGAATTTTACGGCATGGTTTTTCAGGATAGCGACGTAGCGAAATGGCTGGAGGCAGTCGCCTGGTCCCTGTGCCAGAAATCTGATGCGGAACTTGAGAAAACCGCAGATGAGGTCATCGAGTTGGTGGCCGCTGCGCAGTGTGAAGACGGCTATCTCAATACATACTTTACAGTGAAAGCCCCAGATGAACGCTGGACTAACCTCGCCGAGTGTCATGAGTTGTACTGTGCAGGTCATTTGATCGAAGCAGGCGTCGCGTTCTTTCAGGCGACGGGAAAACGTCGTCTTTTAGACGTAGTGTGCCGCCTGGCAGACCACATCGATAACGTTTTCGGGCCTGGAGAGAATCAACTGCGCGGCTATCCGGGACACCCGGAAATTGAGCTGGCGTTAATGCGCTTATACGAAGTGACCCAGCAACCACGCTATATGGCGCTGGTAAATTACTTTGTGGAACAGCGCGGCGCGCAACCCCATTTCTATGATGAAGAGTACGAAAAGCGTGGCCAAACCTCTTACTGGCATACTTACGGCCCGGCATGGATGGTGAAGGATAAACCCTATAGCCAGGCTCATCAGCCCATTTCAGAACAGCAAACGGCGATCGGTCATGCAGTACGTTTTGTTTATCTGATGACCGGCGTGGCGCATCTGGCACGCTTGAGCCAGGACGAAGGCAAACGTCAGGATTGCCTGCGTCTGTGGAAAAACATGGCCCAGCGTCAGTTGTACATTACCGGCGGGATCGGTTCACAAAGCAGCGGCGAGGCGTTTAGCAGTGATTACGATCTGCCTAACGACTCCGTGTATGCGGAAAGCTGCGCCTCAATCTGTCTAATGATGTTCGCCCGCAGAATGCTGGAGATGGAGGCAGACAGCCAGTATGCCGACGTGATGGAGCGCGCCCTGTATAACACTGTATTGGGCGGGATGGCGCTCGATGGCAAGCACTTCTTCTATGTGAACCCGCTGGAAGTGCATCCTAAATCATTAAAATTCAATCATATTTATGACCACGTGAAACCCGTTCGTCAGCGCTGGTTTGGCTGCGCCTGTTGCCCGCCGAATATCGCCCGCGTGTTAACCTCAATTGGTCATTACATCTACACACCACGTCAGGACGCGCTGTATATCAATATGTACGTGGGCAATAGCATGGAAGTCCCCGTGGCGGATGGCTCGCTCAAGCTGCGCATTAGCGGGGATTATCCATGGCATGAGCAGGTGAAAATCGCCATCGAATCACCGCAGTCGATATATCACACCCTGGCCCTGCGCCTGCCAGACTGGTGCACCGCACCGCAGGTTTTACTGAATGGTCAGCCAGTTGAGCAGGATATTCGCAAAGGCTATTTGCACATCAGCCGAACCTGGCAGGAAGGCGATACGCTCAGTCTGACCCTGCCAATGCCGGTGCGTCGGGTGTACGGAAATCCATTAGTGCGCCATGTTGCTGGTAAGGTCGCTATTCAACGCGGACCGCTGGTGTATTGCCTGGAGCAAGCCGACAACGGCGAGGAATTGCATAATCTGTGGTTGCCAAAAGAGAGTGAGTTCAGAGTATTCGAGGGTAAGGGGCTGTTCAGCCATAAAATGTTAATTCAGGCTGAAGGCGTGAAGCAAAGTACAGCCGATGCAGCACAACAATCGTTGTGGCACTACGATGTTTCCCCAACTTCGCGTCAGGCGCATACATTGACGTTTATTCCGTGGTTTAGCTGGGCAAACCGTGGTGAAGGCGAAATGCGTATCTGGATAAACGAGCAGTAATTAAACCGTGCCGGATGGCGACGCTTCACGTCTTATCCGGCCTACAAAACCCATCCACGTAGGCCTGATAAGCAAAGCGCCATCAGGCACATATTTAAATCAGAAACGCCAGGTCAGACCGGACATAAAGGTGAAGCTGTCATCGCGATCAACCATTGGGCTATTTTTAATGTCATCCGGCAGTGCGCTATAGTTGGCGCTTGCCAGCAGCGTCAGGTTAGTGGTCAATGCGTATTTAGCGGACAGGCCAACATACGGTGTCCAACTATCGCCTGGGGAATAGCTTGATAAGCCACTACGACGGGACTCATTACCCGATATGCCGTAGTAGTATTCATTGAATTTTTCGTCATAGTAGAGCACGCCAATCGATGGTGTCAGCGTCAGCTTGCCCATCGGCATTGGACGGAACAGTGAAACTTCCCCTACCCAGCCATTACTGTTGTCCAGCACATCCGCAGCGGCGGAGACTTTCACGCTACCCCATCTTTCATGGTGATACCACGCGGCACCCGCCATTGCAGTTGCGTCACGCTTATCCAGCTTTTTCATCGCATGATCGTCATTATCGCCGGGATCAAACTCAAGCGGCATATAAGAGGCAGTAATACTAAATTCATTACTTTCACTCTTAGACAAAATATAACCTAGCGTTGTTTGCCTAAAATAAAATGATTCACTTTCGTAACTGACAAGCGGTACTGCGTGAACATTATCATTATACCCGCGATAAGGTGATTCATTATATACAGCACCAGCGCCAATAGAAAACTCTGCGGCAGTTGCACTCGCCATAAAAGAAAAGGCGAGCAGCGCCACAATATTGTGTTTAATTAACATGCCAACATTCCATTTTAAAATAAGCTACAAAGCTGGTGCATAATAATGCTTACAATTTCATCGGTGCAAGGTTCATATTTATATAGTAATATATAAAAAATTATATATATTGGGCTTGGCGATGAATAAATTACAACTTAAACACCGGGAGCTGAAGATTATTTCGGTAATCGCTGCCAGTGAAAATATCAGTCATGCCGCTACTGTTCTCGGCATCGCGCAGGCCAATGTCAGTAAATATCTTGCTGATTTTGAATCAAAAGTTGGATTAAAGGTGTTTGACCGCACCACCCGGCAGCTGACCCTCACGCCGTTTGGTATAGCGTTACTTCCTTACATCAATGACATGTTAGACAGAAACGAGCAGTTAAATAATTTCATTGCTGATTATAAGCACGAGAAACGTGGCAAAGTAACGGTATATGCCCCAACCGGTATTATTGCTTACTTATCGCAACATGTTATTGCAAAAATCCAAAATATCGGCGGCATTAGCCTCTCACTTAAAACATATAACCTTGAACGAAAGGCATTTTATGAGGGTGTCGACTTTCCTGATGATTGTGATGTTTTAATCACCTATGCACACCCTAAAGATGAATCACTGGTCGCTAGTTTCATTACCAAATATGCAGTAACGGCTTTTGCCAGCCCTGAATATATCAAAGAACATCCCATTAAGAGTCCGGATGAACTGGAAGAACATTCCTGTATCCTTATTGATTCCATGATGATAGATGATGCCAATATCTGGCGCTTCACCTCCGCTGGCAGCAAGGAAATGCACGATTATCGGGTGACCGGAAATTATGTCTGCGACAATACACAGTCTGCATTGGCGCTGGCACGTAACCATCTGGGCATTGTTTTTGCGCCGAATGCGAGTGTACAAAAAGACGTTCAATCAGGATTGCTGGTTCCATGTTTCTCAGAACAACATGAATGGTGGCTGGATTTGGTGGCGATTTTCCGCAAGCGCGAATATCAGCCATGGCGGGTACAGTTTATTCTTGATGAGATGCTGGCAGAGATCCGCCAGCAGCTTACTCAGTCGCTGGAGCAGCAGACTGAGCAAGCAAAATAGCCTGCGTCTAATGGTCGAGATACAGGTAATGCACCCAGCTGGTCATCCGTAGTAAGACCTTGCGCATGACCGACACATGTTCGAAGTGGTCAGAGTAAACGGCGACCTGGGCGTAAATCCCATCAGGTAACGCGTTCACATCCGCATTGTCGTTCAGCTCAATCGTGGCGATCACCCCTTCCGAACCGGGCGTAGAGTTTAAAGATTGCAGTGCCCCGTTCGACTGGTATGTACCACCCGGTACCGCCGGACTAATGGCGGCCAGTTTACCGCTAAACACCTTACCCGGCAGAGCGTTAAACACCACTTCCGCTTCATCGCCTGGCTCCAGCCGCAACAGCGAGTTTTGACGGAACTGGGCGATAATTTGTCTTTTTTGATCCGGGATGAATACCATTACCGGACGCATCGGCAGTGCGGCGGCATAGGTTCCTGGGCGCATCAGCACCTGCGTGACGTAACCATCGCTGGGCGCGCGAACCACGGTCTGGTCCAGGTTGAACTCTGCTTCCGCTAGCTGTGCTTTCAGGCTGGCAATTTGCGAATTCTCACCCAGTACCAGGCTGTCTAACTGACTCTGAATTTGCTGCTGTTCTGCAACGGAGGATTTCACCGAGGCTTCCTGCGCCAGGTAGTTTTGGCGCGCCGCATCGATATCGCGTTCAGAAAAAGGATTCACCTTCGCCTGACTCCCCTGCGCATAGCGCTGGTAATCTTTTGCCAGTTTGTCACGCGTGGCCTTTGCCCGCTGCGTGTTGGCTTTCATTTCGTCTAACTGCGCAACCAGAGCCTGCTCTTTATGCTGTACGGTGACAATATCAGCCTTCAGGCGATCGACCCGCGCCTGATAACGCCCTGGATTAAGCTTAAACAGAACCTCGCCTTTTTTGATTAGCGTATTCTTCTTATCCGTCACTTCTGTCACTACACCCGTTACCTGCGGCACCACGGGAATAGAAATTACCGCTTTTTGTGCCTTAAATGTATACGGATGGTTATAATTCATCAGTAATATAAGTCCGCAAACAATGAATATACCGCCTAATGCCGCGGTAGGAACTGTCCATTTATTTACAGGAATTTTAAAAATTTTAAATATTGACCATGCACACGCCACATAGGTCAGAACAATCAGTAAATCCATCGATATTACTCCGCCGGAGAGGTCTTGGCCTCGCCCAGTTTCTTTTCCAGATCCGCAACCCTTGCCTGAAGCTGGATCAGGGAAGAATCCGCGCTCTGCATACCCCATCCGCGCTCCGGGCGATAAAGCGTTGCCCAGATCCATAAAAAGGGCCAAATAACATGTAAGGTAAACAAACTAACCCAACCCGCAACATGTATTGCGTCGGCATGAGGATGGTTACGTTTCTTTGCAATTAGATAGGGAATATCATGCAGAATAATAATCCCGTAAAAAATGACCAGGAATACAAAAATAAGCACTCCTAATGCAAAATAATTAAGGAACATATTTGCCTCAGGGATTTAAATTAAGGAATTCGGATGCAATTTGATTTAAACAATAGAGTTGATAATAGTATTGGAATGACCAGATTGGATGCAATTGTCTTATTTATATAACGATATATAGGTTTATATATATAACACCTAAAGCATGACAGTATGATGACGTTTTCCAGAAATAGAGCACGTTAATACCTGGCCAGCTACCCTTGGCACAGAACTACTCAGCGGATATACCTCTCTAAATGTTGGTCTCTATACGTGAACCAACCACTTTGCAACCAAAATGTTAGCATTGTTTGCAGTTGGTTAACTGAAGCAATGATGTGTACACTAACTATATTTACTTGCAATAACTGCTATTTTTTACTCTTTTGATGTGTTATATAGCCCCTTCACTTACAGTTCAAATGATATAAATCGCTCCATTTTATTCCCATTAAAAATGTATTCATCCTTCTCCATAGCTTAATCATAAACATAACATTCAATAATATAACCTTACTATTTATATAGATAGTGATTTCTTTTTCATTAAGAATCTGAAATGTTTAATTTCATATTTTACTGCATTTACACCAATAATGTGACAAACTTCAAACTTTCATCACTTATATTCTTGCATGATATCAAATATAAGACTACTTACCTTTCTACCATGTTTTATCTACTTTTTATGGCAAATAGGTACAAGGAGTTTGTTATGTCCGTTGAGTTTATGGAAAAGCTAAATCAACTAGCATCAAAAATAAAACAGCAATCTGGAGCTACTGAAACTGAGGAAGCGACAAAGAATGCTTTTGTTATGCCATTTATTAATAATGTACTTGGCTACGATGTTTTTGACCCTACAGAAGTTATTCCAGAATTCGTATGTGACGTAGGTACAAAAAAAGGCGAAAAAATAGACTATGCCATTCTGAAAAATGGTGAAGTTCAAATTCTTATTGAGTGCAAGAAAATTGGAGAACCTCTCAACATAAATCATGCCTCACAACTTTTCCGCTACTTTCATGTAACTAACGCCAGAATTTCAATACTAACAAATGGGCAGGAGTATAAATTTTTCACTGACTTAGATGCTCCAAATAAAATGGATGAAAAACCATTTCTCGAGATCAACCTTCTTGATTTAGATGAAATGGTCATCCCTGAAATAAAGAAACTTACCAAATCTGCATTTGACCTCGAGTCGATACTGAATGCCGCTGGTGAATTAAAGTATGTGAGTTTAATAAAAAAACACCTTCATACACAATTGAATAACCCTGAAGAGGATTTCGTAAAATTCTTTGCATCAAGAATATATGAAGGCATGTTGACACAGAAGGTTAGAGAAACGTTTACGATACTAACTAAAAAAGCAGCGACTCAATATATCAATGCCCAAGTAAATGAAAGGTTAAAATCAGCCATCGGTGGGAATATAATTCAGGTTCAGGAGTCAACAAATACGGAGAACGAGACTGACACTCCTACTAACATTATAAAAGATGAGAGTGATATTATTACAACAATGGATGAACTTGAAGGGTTTCACATTGTTAAGGCGATAACTCGGACGGTAATCGATGCTCCCAGGATAATGCACAGAGATACAAAAAGCTATTTTGGCATATTAATAGATGACAATAATAGAAAACCACTTTGTCGACTTCATTTTAATCGAAATCAAAAATACATTGGAATATTTGATCTAGAGAAAAATGAAACTCGCCATCCAATTGAATCATTGGATGATATTTATAAATTCAGCAATGAGCTACAAGCTACAGCTGCATTATATAACTAATAGAGAATAGGCAGTATTAATACTGCCTATTTATATTCTATTAAAACAGCCCCAGTGGTTTATCAGAGTAGCTCACTAACAGGCATTTGGTTTGCTGATAATGCTCAAGCATCATCTTATGCGTCTCGCGCCCGATACCCGACTGCTTGTAGCCGCCGAACGCCGCATGTGCCGGGTAAGCATGGTAACAGTTGGTCCAAACTCGCCCCGCCTGAATCCCACGTCCCATTTTGTACGCCAGATTTCCATTACGACTCCAGACGCCAGCGCCAAGCCCATATTGGGTGTCATTAGCGATTTCCAGCGCCTCTTCCATGGTTTTAAACGTCGTGACGGCCAGCACCGGCCCGAAGATCTCCTCCTGGAAAACCCGCATGTTGTTCTTACCAAACAGAATGGTCGGTTCGAGGTAGTACCCCTCTTTTAACTCGCCATCCAGCTGCTTGCGCCGCCCGCCGGTGAGAACATCTGCTCCTTCTTTCTTACCAATGTCGATGTAATTCAGAATGGTTTCCAGTTGACCATGCGACACCTGTGCGCCCATTTGCGTCACGCTGTCTAACGGGTTGCCGCTACGGATACTTTCCACCCGACGAATGGCTCTTTCCATAAAACGTTCGTAAATGGATTCTTGTACCAGCGCACGACTCGGACAGGTACATACTTCGCCCTGGTTGAAGGCAAACAATGCAAAACCTTCCAGCGCTTTGTCAAAGAACGCATCTTCTTCATCCATCACGTCCGCGAAGAAGATATTGGGTGATTTCCCGCCCAGCTCCAGCGTAACAGGGATAATGTTCTGCGTGGCGTACTGCATGATCTGCTGCCCGACTTCCGTTGAGCCGGTAAACGCCACTTTCGCAATACGTTTTGACGTCGCCAGATACTCACCGATTTCCCCCCCTGCGCCGTTGACCACGTTCACCACGCCAGGCGGGAGCAGATCGCCGATGACTTCCATCAGCAACAGTACGGACAGTGGCGTCAGGCGCGCGGGTTTCAGCACCACGCAGTTACCGGCTGCCAGGGCGGGTGCCATCTTCCAGCTGGCCATCAATAGCGGGAAGTTCCACGGGATAATTTGCCCTACCACGCCAAGAGGTTCATGGAAGTGATAAGCCACGGTTTCGCTATCAACCTCGCTGATTCCCCCTTCCTGTGCACGAATACAGGACGCGAAATAGCGGAAATGGTCAATCGCCAGCGGCACATCTGCCGCGCTGGTTTCACGGATGGGTTTACCGTTATCCCAGGTTTCTGCCGTCGCCAGCAGTTCCAGGTTTTGCTCCATACGATCGGCGATTTTGAACAGAATCGCCGCTCTGTCCTGCACGGATGTCTGCGCCCACTTGTCTTTTACTTTGTGCGCGGCATCCAGTGCCAGATCGATGTCCTTTTTGCCGGAAGAGGCCACTTCGCACAGTAGTTGCCCGGTCACCGGTGTCAGGTTTTGGTAATACTCACCGTCCGCCGGGGCGACCCAGTCACCGCCGATAAAGTTATCGTATCGGGCTTTTAACTTCAGAGGGTAACCATACTCGCCGGGGTAAATACGCGTTGAAGGGGGGTTATTGGTCATGACCGTCTCCTTGCTGTAGGGGTACTACAAGGGTAGACGGGACTGGCGAATAATTCGCCAGCCTTTTACTGCTTTACGACAGGTATCACGAATTACATGGCAGCACGATAAATCGCCATGATTTCTTCATGTGTCGCCTGAATCGGGTTAGTGAAACCACATGCATCTTTCAGGGCGTTAGTCGCCAGAACGGCAAAATCTTCTTCTTTCACGTTCAGCTCACGCAACCCGGCTGGAATATTCACTTTCTGCGCCAGTTCGCGGATCGCCGCGATGCAGGCTTCTGCCCCTTGCTCTTCGCTCAGACCAGCAACGTTCACACCCATTGCCGAGGCGCAATCGCGCAGGCGGGCGGCAGCCACTTTGCTATTAAATACCTGTACATGCGGCAGCAGTACGGCATTACATACTCCGTGTGGCAAATCGTAGAAGCCACCCAGCTGGTGCGCCATCGCATGCACGTATCCCAGAGAGGCATTGTTAAAGGCCATACCTGCGAGGAACTGCGCATAGGCCATGGCTTCGCGCGCCTGAGCATTGCTGCCCTCTTCCACGGCGACCGGCAGGTTTTCCGCAATCATGGTGACGGCTTTAAGCGCGCACGCATCGGTAATAGGGGTCGCGGCAATAGAAACATAGGCTTCAATAGCGTGAGTCAGCGCATCCATACCGGTAGCCGCCGTCAGAGACTTCGGCATACCGACCAT
This sequence comes from Citrobacter sp. C13, assembly GCF_014596815.2. Lineage (NCBI taxonomy): Bacteria > Pseudomonadati > Pseudomonadota > Gammaproteobacteria > Enterobacterales > Enterobacteriaceae > Citrobacter > Citrobacter sp. C13. The sequence goes on along the minus strand of NZ_CP115024.1, from coordinate 135,133 downwards.
CAGCGAGGAGTCATTGACGGACAGCAGCGGCGTAACATGCTTATCCACAATCGCCATTTTAATGTGGCGTACTTCATCGGTAATGATGCAGAAGCGGGTCATTTCAGATGCCGTACCCGCCGTGGTGTTGATGGCAATCATCGGCAGTTGCGGTTTTGCAGAGCGGTCAACGCCTTCGTAATCACTAATATCGCCGCCGTTAGCCGCCACCAGCGCAATCCCCTTCGCACAATCGTGCGGGGAACCGCCGCCGAGAGAAATAACACTATCACAGTCATTTTCTTTCAGCATTTTCAGGCCAGCAGCAACGTTACTGGTCGTAGGGTTAGGATGCGTACCATCATAAATTACGCTGAAAATATCACGTTCCTGCAGCGCTTTTTGAATTTCACTCGCCATACCTAATTTCGCCAGCATGGCGTCCGTGACAATCAGCGTACGGCGAAAACCATATTCCGCCATTGTATTCATTGCATCTTTTAATGAACCAGCGCCAATTACATTCACAGAAGGAATAAAAAATGTTGAAGCAGCCATTGTACGATCCTTAATTACTCAAAAGAGGTAGGAAGCATACGAGTGAAATTTCCAACAAAATATGATCGTGGTTGTTATTTTAATAACACTCACAATTAAAAAGCACATTAGGTTCATAATCTAATGTGCTTATTTCAATCAACATCTATTTTGTATTAATTCATTTAATCCATGAATTAATTGTTTCATTATTTTTCAGGGAACAGCAATGCATCGCGTAATAAATGATCATTTCCCCGACGACGAGTAAAACCAATGCGGTCAAAATATTCCAGAATCTGAATAGCCAATTTGCGCCCGACGTTAAGTCTGTCGCGAAAATCGGCTGCACAGGTCGATCCCCGTTCCTGATCCAGTTCGCGGATCATATTGGCAAAGGCCACAATCCGATCGTTACGGTAATAACGATCTTTCACGATCGCGGTGATGATGCCTTGCTGCGCCGCCTGACGTAATGACACACGCATCATCTGCTCATCCGTGCCCGTCTGTTTTGCCAAATCGCGCACCCACCACGGCTCATCGCCAAAAAGCGGTTCTACTTTTTGCCAGAGTGCCAACTGCTCATCGCTGAAACCCGCCTTATGTTCCGGCAAATGCAACCAGCCATGATGGCTATGGATGGCGCCACTCTCGCGCATCTTTTCAATCAGCAGCAAGACCAGCGCTTCGTCTTCCATCGGCAAAGCCATACGGCGCAGGCGCTCGCGCCCGGGCCCTGGTTCATCACGGTGCTGCTCATGGTAGGTCGCCAGCGTATCGAGAACTTTCCGCTGCCAGCGCGCGGCAACGGGGGCATTCAACAGGCTGTATCCCGCCTGAATAAATCCATGTTGCTCAATCAACGGACGCATACCGTTGCCATTGAGCTGACGCGCCCAGGCAAAGTCAGGAATATTCACCGCCCCACGCGTCAGGTGCAGCGCCAGAGCGTCACCGTCAGTCTGCGCGTTTTCCAGCGCCGACAGCCACTGCAAATACTCCGGCTTACGTTTTCCGCGACGCGGCGGATTGAGCGTGACCACGCGCGCGCCAGCCAGCGTCGTACGGGCAGAAATATCGCGCAGCACCAGACGGTCGTTATCGGCGAGCCAGAGTGGTGTATCAAACACCAGTTCCGCCAGTGTCCCTTCAAGCAGCGAGATACGCCCGGTAACATGGCTAGCCGCGTGGTGAATATGCAGCGGTTGCCACTGCATCAGCGGCGCGGCATGTTCTAAAGAAACAATCACGCGGGTAAAAGCCTCTGGCGGCGCATCGGAAAGCAGCCAGTCGCCACGGTTTAGTTCTTCTTTTTGCGCATCGCCGGCAATATTCAGCGCAATACGTTGTCCCGCTTGCGCGCGGTCGGTGGCCTGATTTTGTGCATGCAGGCTACGTACGCGCATCGGTTTGTTGACGCCCGTGAGCCACAGCGTGTCACCGACATTCACTTCACCGCTGAGCGCCGTCCCGGTCACCACCAGCCCTGCGCCTTTGACCGTAAAGGCGCGGTCAATCGCCAGGCGGAAGCTGTGATCGCGGGCATGCTCGCGCGACGTTAATTGCAACAAATGGTCACGCAGTTCCTCGATGCCACGGCCTTCACTGGCCGCAGTGACGAAAAGCACCGACTCCGCGAAACCATAATTCCCCAGCGTGGCCTGAATCTCCGCACGCACCTCTTCAATTCTTGCTTCGTCTACGCGGTCGGCTTTCGTGAGCGCCACGGTGATCTGCGGATTGCCCGTCAGCTGCAGAATTTGCAAATGCTCACGGGTTTGCGCCATTACGCCATCATCACACGCCACCACCAGCAACGCGTGATCGATGCCGCCGACCCCCGCCAACATGTTGGACAGAAACTTTTCGTGTCCAGGAACGTCGATAAACCCCAGCACCCGCCCGTCCGGCTGCGGCCAGTAGGCATAACCGAGATCGATGGTCATGCCGCGCTTTTTTTCTTCCGGCAGACGGTCGGCATTTACGCCAGTAATCGCCTGTAATAACGTTGTTTTTCCGTGGTCAACGTGTCCGGCGGTTGCAATAATCATTTCAGCATCATCTCCATAAACCGGGTCTCGTCTTCAAGGCAGCGCAGATCCAGCCATAAGCGGCCATCATAAATTCGCCCAATAATCGGCACGGGCAGCGTACGCCAACGGGCTGCCAACGCTTCGAGGCGGCTCCCGCGCCCGTCATGTGGGGTAAAGGTTAGCGCCGCGCTGGGCAGCCTATCAACAGGTAGTGAGCCGCTGCCAATCTGCGACAGGCAAGGCATCACATTCAGGGCGAACTCATCACCGTAATGTTCTGCAAGCTGTGCCTGTAATTGCTGTGCCTGCGCGTGGATTGCCTCTTGTGAGCGGGTGAGCTGGCGCAACGTCGGCAACTTCGCCGCCAGTGCTTCAGGGTGCAGGTAGAGCCGTAGCGTCGCTTCCAGAGCAGCCAGCGTCATTTTATCTGCCCGTAATGCGCGTTTCAGCGGATGGCTCTGCAAACGAGCGATCATCTCTTTTTTACCGACAATTATCCCGGCCTGCGGCCCGCCCAGCAGTTTATCGCCGGAGAAACTCACCAGACTGACGCCAGCAGCAATCAGTTGCTGCGGCATCGGCTCCTGCGGCAAGCCATACTGGCTGAGATCGACCAGCGAACCGCTGCCCAAATCCGCCACCACCGGAACATCCAGCTCCTGGCCAATGACGGCCAGCTCCGCCTCATCCACCGACTTTGTGAAGCCTTCAATGCTGTAATTACTGGTATGCACTTTCATCAGCAGAGCGGTATTTTCATTCACCGCCTGGCGGTAATCTTTCGCATGCGTCCGGTTGGTGGTCCCCACCTCGCGTAGAAGGCATCCGGCCTGACACATAACGTCCGGAATACGAAACGCGCCGCCTATTTCCACCAGCTCGCCGCGAGACACAACCACCTCTTTGCCGTTCGCCGTGGCAGCCAGCATAAGCAGAACAGCTGCCGCATTGTTATTGACGATACAGGCGTCTTCCGCCCCCGTCAGACGGCAGAGTAAATCCGCCAGGGCCCGATCCCGATGTCCCCGACCGGCATCATCCAGACTGTATTCCAGCGTCACCGGCGTGCGCATCGCCTGTACCACCGCCTCAATTGCTTCTTCGGCCTGCGACGCGCGACCAAGGTTGGTGTGCAGCACCGTTCCGGTCAGGTTAATCACTGGACGCAGTGCGCTTTGTGATTCTCGTTCCAACCGGGCACTGGCTTCTTGCGCCCAGTCTTCACACCATGCCGGGAGCGCATGCGTGTCGCGAATAGCTTCTCTGGCTTCGTCGAGCATGTGACGCAGCAGGTCAACCACCCGGGTATGACCGTGAGACTCACGTAAGGCTGGGAAGGCGCTATCGCGCAATAAACGATCGATAGCGGGAAGCTGGCTGTAGAGTGAACGCATGTCGGTTGTCATGAAAGGGCCTGGCTGTTGGTGGCCCTCTCCACCGTGGAGAGGGATATCGATATAGGAAGGATTGTACCGTGACTTTGCTCAGGCGGACATACATACACAAAATCATTCAAGATGCATCGAGGCGGCAAGAGAATGAGTCCCCAGGAGCGTACGAATAGTACGTAACTGGGGCGAAAAAACGCTGCCAACAAAGAGGCAGCTTGAAGGATGAAGTGTAAATGTGTATCAAGCCTTTGGCGGTTCAGTACGGGCAAAACTTTCGCGTTGAAAGAGCGTTTCCACCAGTTTGACCAGACGCGGACGGTCCACACACCAGCCAGGTGCGACCCGACGGAAATTGAGATAACCGACGGCGCAGGCAATCGCAATGGTTGCCAGGTTAACCGTATCCGTTTTCAGTGTACCGTCCACCAGATAGCCTTCCAGCACATCCAGACTACGGGTGATCTTCTCACGCTGACGTAACAATTCAGTTTCTGACTGCTGCGCGGCAGGGCGAGCCTGTTCGCGCACCGAAACTAAACCAGCATCCATAATGCCGTCTGCCAACGCTTCCAACTGGCGTACCTTCAGTGCGGCCAGCGGATCACGCGGCAGCATGGCTGGTGCAATATCCAGTAGCTCTATATATTCCGCGATGACAGGAGAGTCAAACCAGTACTCGCCCTCATCGGTGACCAACGCAGGTACTTTGCCTAACGGGTTATAGCGCGCCACGCCGCTATCCGCGTTGTAGGGGAGTTCATTCACAAATTCGAAAGTGATGCCCTTTTCCAGTAACAGAATCGAAATTTTACGCACAAAAGGGCTGGTATAGCTGCCAATGAGTTTCATGCCGGGTCCTTTTTGCCAACAAAAAAGCGGTGCCCAACGATAGTGGGACACCGCTTAGTATGGCTCAGGTCACTGAAAATGGCAGGTGATGGCAGTCTCAATGATCCAAATAAAGGTAATGCATCCAACTGGTCATGCGCAGCAGCACTTTACGCATTACCGACACGTGGGCGAAATGGTCAGAATAGACCGCGACCTGGGCATAGATACCGTCCGGCAGCGCATCCACATCGGCATTCGGATCCAGCTCAATTGTTGCCAGCACGCCATCGGTACCCGGCACCACCGTTAAGGACTGTAACGCCCCCTGCGCCTGATAAGAACCACCCGGAACGACCGGAAGAATACTGGTTAGCTTGCCGGTGAAAACCTGGCCAGGCAGCGCGTTAAACACCACTTCCGCTTCATCGCCTGGTTTAAGGCGCAGCAGCGAGTTCTGGCGGAATTGCGCCACGATTTGCCGTTTTTGTTCAGGAATAAACACCATTACCGGACGCAAAGGTAATGCTGCTGCGTAAGTCCCCGGACGAATTAAAATCTGCGTGGCATAACCGTTGCTGGGGGCACGAACTACCGTCTGTTCAAGATTATATTTAGCCTCGGCGAGCTGGGCACGCAGGGATGCAACCTGAGATTGCTCCCCGTTGACCATACTGTCTAATTGACTCTGAATCTGCGTCTGTTCTGCCACCGAGCCTTTGACCAGCGCATCCTGTGCCAGATAGTTTTGCCGGGCGTTATCGATATCGCTTTCAGAGAACGGGTTAACCTTCGCCTGGCTGCCTTTCAAATAACGTTGATAATCCTTATACAGGCGATCACGTTCCGCAGACACGCGGGTAGTATTAGCGACCGCTTCCGACAGTTGCGCTTTTAGGTTGTCGATATTATGCGTCGCGGTTACCAGGTCGGCCTGCAGTCTGTCTACACGCGCCTGATAACGTACCGGATCGAGCTTAAACAGCACATCGCCTTTTTTAATGAGCTGATTATTCTTATCCGTTACCTCACTAACAATTCCTGTGACTTGCGGAGTGACCGGAATTGAAATAACCGCTTTTTGCGCCGTAAAGGTATACGGGTGGTTATAGTTCATTAATAAAATCAATCCCGCAACAATGAACACCCCACCTAATGCAGCGGTAGCAAGCGTCCATTGGTTTACCGGAATACGGAATATTTTAAAGATGGCCCAGGCAAAGGCCACATAGGTCAGGACTATCAACAAATCCATGATTAAATCTCCGGAAAGGTGGAGTTATCGGTTTTTTTCTCCCCATCCAGTCTTTTTTCCAACTGGGTGATTCGCGCTGCCAGCGCGGCAATCTCAGGGTCTGACTCCTTTCCGGTCGGTGTGATGTGTGACTGCATTCCCCATCCCTTTTCAGGCTGGTAGAGCGTGGCCCAGATCCACAGGAACGGCCAAATAACATGAAGAGTGAACAAGCTCACCCATCCTGCAGTATGGATGGCATCGGCATGGGGATGGTTACGTTTTTTAGCCATGTTATAGGGAATATCATGAATGGCGATGATTCCGTAAAACAGAACCAGAAAAACGAAGATCAGCACGCCCAGTGCGAAATAATTTAGAAACATACCTGCCTCGAATTCACGCTAATTAGAGTTTTTTTATGCCGGCAGCCGTATGCACCCTGGCTGATGTTTTGAACATAACTGCAGTTAGGGGTTTTCGCCATATCACAAAAAAAATATTTTTTCTGGCGAGAAGTTGCTTTGTTTTGCAATAAAAATGTCAGGAGTAGAATCTGCCGCAGATCACATCTGCTCAAATCCAGATGAAAATACTTTGCGATCCACATCACAAAGATTCAACAAACAGCAAAACCAAAAATGTGAATTAGTTCACATTTAATCCCCATTTTTCATTAAATCTAACCCTGTGATGTTTTTTTGTACCGTTAATTTGTGATGCAAATCACATTAACTAACGCCATACACCCTATATTTACGTGACGAATGTCACATAAAAGGCCGTCGACTGGACAGTTGAACGATTCAGTGCCAGATTTCGCAGTATCTACAGGGTCCGGCTACCTCCTGCCGCTACATTAACAAACCTCGGGCTTTCAGCCTGCGCGATAGCAAACATAAGAAGGGGTGTTTTTATGTCATCCGATATTAAGATCAAGGTGCAAAGCTTTGGTCGATTCCTCAGCAACATGGTGATGCCAAATATCGGCGCGTTTATCGCGTGGGGTATTATCACCGCATTATTCATTCCGACAGGGTGGTTGCCGAACGAAACGCTGGCGAAGCTAGTCGGCCCGATGATCACCTATCTGCTGCCGCTGCTGATCGGTTATACCGGTGGTAAGCTGATTGGCGGCGAGCGTGGCGGCGTGGTTGGCGCTATCACCACCATGGGCGTTATCGTCGGTGCAGATATGCCAATGTTCCTCGGCGCGATGATCGCAGGTCCGCTGGGCGGCTGGGCTATCAAACATTTCGACAACTGGGTAGACGGTAAGATCAAATCCGGTTTTGAGATGCTGGTGAATAACTTCTCCGCTGGCATCATCGGTATGATCCTCGCCATTCTGGCATTCCTTGGCATTGGCCCATTGGTTGAAGCGCTGTCAAAAATTCTGGCGGCAGGCGTTAACTTCATGGTTGTCCATGACATGCTGCCGCTGGCATCTATCTTCGTTGAACCGGCGAAAATCCTGTTCCTCAACAACGCCATTAACCACGGTATTTTCTCACCGCTGGGTATTCAGCAGTCCCATGAGATGGGCAAATCCATCTTCTTCCTGATTGAAGCTAACCCGGGTCCGGGTATGGGCGTCCTGCTGGCGTACATGTTCTTCGGTCGCGGCAGCGCTAAGCAGTCTGCAGGCGGCGCGGCTATCATCCACTTCCTGGGTGGTATCCACGAAATTTACTTCCCGTACGTGCTGATGAACCCGCGCCTGATCCTGGCCGTTATTCTCGGCGGTATGACTGGCGTATTTACCCTGACTATCCTGAACGGCGGTCTGGTTTCTCCGGCGTCTCCGGGTTCTATCCTGGCCGTGCTGGCAATGACGCCGAAGGGTGCTTACTTCGCTAACATCGCTGCTATCTGCGCGGCTATGGCAGTCTCTTTTGTGGTCTCAGCCATTCTGCTGAAAACCAGCAAAGTGAAAGAAGATGATGACATTGATGCCGCAACCCGTCGTATGCACGACATGAAAGCGGAATCCAAAGGCGCATCTCCGCTGGCGGCTGGCGATGTAACCAACGACCTGAGCCATGTGCGTAAAATCATCGTTGCCTGCGATGCTGGTATGGGTTCCAGCGCCATGGGTGCGGGCGTACTGCGTAAGAAAGTGCAGGATGCGGGGCTGTCTCAGATTTCCGTCACTAACAGCGCGATTAACAATCTGCCGCCGGATGTGGATCTGGTCATTACCCACCGTGACCTGACTGAACGCGCGATGCGCCAGGTGCCTCAGGCACAGCACATTTCGCTGACCAACTTCCTCGACAGTGGCCTGTACTCCAACCTGACCGAACGTCTGGTCGCTGCGCAGCGCCACAACGTGAACGAGGAGAAAGTTCGCGACCACCTGAAAGACAGCTTTGAAGAGGGTGATACCCACCTGTTCAAACTGGGTGCGGAGAACATCTTCCTTGGCCGTAAAGCGGCTAACAAAGAAGAAGCGATTCGCTTTGCTGGTGAGCAACTGGTGAAAGGCGGTTACGTTGAGCCAGAATACGTTGAGGCGATGCTGGACCGTGAAAAACTGACCCCGACTTACCTGGGTGAGTCCATCGCAGTACCGCACGGTACGGTTGAAGCCAAAGACCGCGTGCTGAAAACCGGTGTGGTGTTCTGCCAGTACCCGGAAGGCGTTCGCTTCGGTGAAGAAGAAGACGATATTGCCCGCCTGGTGATTGGCATCGCAGCGCGTAACAACGAGCACATCCAGGTGATTACCAGCCTGACCAACGCTCTGGATGATGAATCCGTGATCGAACGTCTGGCCCATACCACCAGCGTGGATGAAGTTCTGGAACTGCTTGCAGGTCGTAAGTAAGCGTTATTGCCCGGTGGCGCTCACGCTTACCGGGTCTACAAAATCCTCTCCCTTGTGGAGAGGGTTAGGTTGAGGGAAAAGCCTCACCCCAGCCCTCTTGGGTAAAAACATTAATGAAGGTTAATACTATGAAAGCATTACATTTTGGCGCAGGTAATATCGGTCGTGGCTTTATCGGCAAACTGCTGGCGGACGCGGGGATACAGCTGACGTTCGCGGATGTAAATCAGGTCGTGCTCGATGCCCTGAATGCCCGTCATAGCTATCAGGTTCATGTCGTGGGTGAAAACGAGCAGGTTGATACCGTCTCCGGTGTCAACGCCGTGAGCAGCATCGGCGATGATGTTGTTGAACTGATTGCCCACGTAGATTTAGTCACTACCGCCGTCGGTCCGGTCGTGCTTGAGCGTATCGCTCCGGCCATCGCCAAAGGGCTGGTTAAACGCAAGGCGCAGAGAATCACTACTCCACTAAATATCATCGCTTGTGAAAACATGGTGCGCGGAACGACTCAGTTGAAAGGCCATGTAATGAACGCGTTAGCAGATGAAGATAAAGCCTGGGTTGAAGAACATGTTGGCTTTGTCGATTCTGCCGTGGACCGCATTGTTCCGCCTTCGGCTTCAGCAACCAACGATCCGCTGGAAGTTACCGTAGAAACCTTCAGTGAGTGGATTGTCGACAAAACACAGTTCAAAGGTGAACTGCCAAATATCCCGGGAATGGAATTAACTGATAACCTGATGGCATTTGTCGAACGTAAACTCTTCACGCTGAACACCGGGCATGCTATAACCGCGTACCTCGGAAAATTGACCGGTCATCAGACCATCCGTGACGCGATTCTCGACGAGAAAATCCGCGCAGTGGTAAAAGGTGCGATGGAAGAGAGCGGCGCGGTACTGATCAAACGCTATGGCTTTGATGCAGCAAAACATGCGGCATACATTCAGAAAATCCTCGGTCGCTTTGAAAACCCGTATCTGAAAGATGATGTTGAGCGCGTGGGCCGTCAGCCGCTGCGTAAGCTGAGCGCGGGCGACCGCCTGATTAAACCGCTGCTGGGTACGCTGGAATATGGTTTGCCGCATGCGAATCTGGTTACCGGTATTGCGGCAGCGATGCACTATCGCAGCGAAGAAGATCCGCAGGCACAGGAACTGGCCGCGCTGATTGACGAAAAAGGTCCACAGGCCGCGCTGGCGCAAGTTTCCGGACTGGATGCCAACAGCGATGTCGTGCTTGAGGCTGTTAACGCGTATAACGCAAAGAAATGATGCAGGACCTGGCGCAGGATATCCTGCGCCTGAATAATAGATTGTCAGATATGCAGGCAATAATGGAACAAACGCAGGCCTTTGAAAATCGTGTGCTTGAGCGTCTGAATGCTGGCAAAACCGTACGCAGCTTCCTCATCACCGCCGTAGAACTGCTCACCGAGGCGGTGAATATCCTTGTGCTTCAGGTATTTCGCAAAGACGACTATGCGGTGAAATACGCCGTAGAACCGCTGCTAGACGGCGATGGGCCGCTGGGCGATCTTTCCGTTCGTTTGAAGTTAATCTACGGTCTGGGCGTACTCAGTCGCCCGGAGTACGAAGATGCAGAGCTCCTGATGGCGCTGCGGGAAGAGTTAAACCACGACGGCAATGAATACGCGTTTACTGACGACGAAATTCTTGGACCGTTTGGTGAACTTCACTGCGTGACGGCACTCCCGCCGCCACCCCAGTTTGATACCTCAGACTCTGGTTTGCATGCCATGCAGATCCAGCGTTACCAGCAGATGGTACGATCCACCATGGTCCTTTCCCTGACCGAGCTGATTTCTAAAATCAGCTTAAAAAAAGCCTTTCAAAAATAAGACGATGTTTGCTTATTTCTCTTCCTGCTGCGGTCGATACAGCTGCCGATAGTACGCCAGACGTTGCAGATACAGCTGCGCGTTTTCCTGCGGTATTTCTGAAGGGACAACGTTGCGCGGCGGTGTTTTATTCAAATATTCGCGAAAAGCCTGGCTTGAAGCCATAAAATCGACAGTTTTATCAATCAGGACCGAAACGTTCTCACCTATTTTCGCCATAATCTTCCCTCCTCCATGTATTAACCGCGCTCAGCCTGTGCGGTTGATCATTTAAGTTTAGGATCAGTTGGGTGTTTATATTGAGGAAAACGTGCTTCACCACGAACATGCCAATAAAAAGCACCACGGCCGATCTTATCGCTTAAAATTCCTTGTTAATCAATGCAGTAACATTATCATTAGCTAATTAATATTTACGGTATTTGATTATTTATCTTCGAGCAGTTGTGAATAATCCCGCTCTGCGCGCATACTATAGGATATTCATCCTATTTTTATCAGAAGCTATCCTATGAAAGAAGTCGAAAAAAACGAAATTAAACGCCTGAGCGATCGTCTGGACGCTATTCGCCACCAGCAGGCAGACCTGTCCCTGGTTGAAGCCGCCGACAAATACGCCGAGCTGGAAAAAGAGAAAGAAACTCTGGAAGCCGAGATCGCACGCCTGCGTGAAGTTCACAGCCAGAAGCTGAGCAAAGAAGCGCAAAAGCTGACAAAACTTCCGTTCCGTCGGGCCATCACCAAAAAAGAGCAGGCTGACATGGGCAAACTGAAGAAGAGCGTGCGCGGCCTGATCGTCGTCCACCCGATGACCGAGCTTGGCCGTGAAATGGGCCTGAAAGAGATGACGGGCTTCGCGAAGAGCGAGTTCTAATCTCCCACCGGGCAACATCCGCTTGCCCGGTCCTTCATTTCCCCTCGCAATTGGCCCTACCAATTTTAACCAGATCCTACCAGCACCTCACATTTCATTAAAATGTGCGTACAATACCGTTGCCAATAAATAACATTTGATTAACCATTCATTGTCATTACCCCTACACAACAATATTGGCAGGGCCACTTTTACACATAATGTGACCTGGAGATGAGCACAGACTCATTCCATTATGTCGGCGGCCCCCAGGAGACCTGCAATGAATCTCTGGCAACAGAACTACGACCCGGCCGGTAACATCTGGCTTTCCAGTCTGATCGCATCGCTCCCTATCCTGTTCTTTTTCTTCGCCCTGATTAAGCTCAAGCTCAAAGGCTATGTTGCGGCGTCATGGACGGTGGTGATCGCTTTGTCGGTCGCCCTGCTGTTTTACAAAATGCCGGTCGATCACGCTCTGGCATCCGTAGTGTACGGTTTCTTCTATGGTCTGTGGCCGATTGCCTGGATCATTATCGCCGCGGTATTCGTCTATAAAATCTCGGTGAAGACCGGGCAGTTCGACATTATCCGCTCCTCGATACTCTCGATTACCCCAGACCAGCGTCTGCAAATGCTGATTGTTGGTTTCTCCTTTGGGGCATTCCTCGAAGGAGCGGCAGGCTTTGGCGCTCCGGTAGCGATTACCGCCGCACTGCTGGTTGGTCTTGGCTTTAACCCGCTGTATGCGGCAGGTTTGTGCCTGATCGTAAATACCGCGCCGGTCGCTTTTGGCGCAATGGGCATTCCGATTCTGGTTGCCGGTCAGGTTACCGGACTGGACAGCTTCGAGATTGGCCAGATGGTAGGGCGTCAGCTGCCGTTCCTGACCATTATCGTGCTGTTCTGGATTATGGCGATTATGGATGGCTGGCGCGGTGTCAAAGAAACCTGGCCTGCGGTGATGGTCGCCGGCGGCTCATTTGCTATCGCGCAGTACCTCAGCTCTAACTTTATCGGGCCGGAACTGCCGGACATCATCTCCTCTCTGGTTTCGCTGGTCTGCCTGACACTGTTCCTGAAGCGCTGGCAGCCGGTACGCATCTTCCGCTTTGGCGATATGGGCGCTTCGCAGGTCGATATGGACCTGTCACGCACCCGCTACACCGCTGGGCAGGTGGTACGCGCCTGGTCACCGTTCCTGTTCCTGACCGCCACCGTCACGCTGTGGAGCATACCGCCGTTTAAAGCGCTGTTTGCGCCCGGCGGCGCGATGTACCACTGGGTGGTCAATATTCCGGTTCCGTTCCTCGACAAGCTGGTTGCCCGTATGCCGCCGGTCGTACACGAAGCCACAGCCTACGCGGCGGTGTACAAATTTGACTGGTTCTCTGCGACCGGTACCGCGATCCTGTTTGCCGCTCTGCTGTCTATCGTCTGGCTGAAGATGAAGCCCTCTGCTGCGCTGCAGACCTTTGGCAGCACGCTGAAAGATCTGGCGCTGCCGATCTACTCCATCGGGATGGTGCTGGCATTCGCGTTTATCTCTAACTACTCCGGGCTTTCATCAACCCTGGCGCTGGCCCTGGCACACACCGGCAGCGCATTTACCTTCTTCTCGCCGTTCCTCGGCTGGCTGGGGGTATTCCTGACCGGGTCCGACACCTCATCAAACGCATTGTTCGCCGCCCTGCAGGCCACGGCCGCTCAGCAAATCGGCGTTTCGGATGTGCTGATGGTGGCCGCAAATACCACCGGCGGCGTGACCGGCAAGATGATCTCTCCGCAATCTATCGCTATCGCCTGTGCGGCAGTGGGATTAGTGGGGAAAGAGTCTGATCTGTTCCGCTTTACCGTGAAGCACAGCCTGATTTTCACCTGCATGGTGGGTGTGATTACCACGCTGCAGGCCTATGTCTTAACCTGGATGATTCCATGATAGTGATGCCCAGACGCCTGTCAGACGAAGTCGCATCTCGTGTGCGGGCGCTGATTGAAGAACAACAGCTGGAGGCGGGCATGAAGTTGCCCGCTGAGCGCCAACTGGCCGTACAGCTCGGCGTATCGCGCAACTCGCTGCGCGAGGCGTTAGCCAAGCTGGTGAGTGAAGGTGTGTTGATTAGCCGTCGTGGCGGCGGGACGTTTATCCGCTGGCAGCATGAAGCATGGTCTGAACAAAACATCGTTCAGCCGCTGAAAACCCTGCTGGCGGACGATCCTGATTACAGTTTCGATATTCTGGAAGCCCGCCACGCCATCGAAGCCAGCACCGCGTGGCATGCAGCTATGCGTGCCACTGCTGCCGACAAAGAGAAGATCAGACTCTGTTTCGAGGCCACACAAAGCGAAGATCCAGATCTCGCCTCGCAGGCAGACGTTCGCTTTCACCTCGCCATTGCGGAAGCCTCGCACAACGTGGTGCTGTTACAGACCATGCGCGGTTTCTTCGACGTATTGCAGTCTTCGGTGAAACAGAGCCGCCAGCGTATGTACCTTGTGCCGCCTGTATTTTCGCAACTGACGGCGCAGCATCAGGCTGTCCTGGATGCGATTGTTGCCGGAGATGCCGACGGAGCGCGTAAAGCAATGATGGCGCACCTCAGTTTTGTCCACACTACGATTAAACGATTTGATGAAGATCAGGCCCGCCAGGCGCGTATCACCCGCCTGCCCGGTGACCCTGGTGAGAATAGCAGGGAGAACAACGCATGATTATTTCAGCAGCCAGCGACTATCGCGCCGCAGCCCAGCGCATCCTACCCCCCTTCTTGTTCCACTATATAGACGGTGGGGCGTATGCAGAGCACACTCTGCGCCGTAACGTGGCAGACCTGTCGGAGGTGGCGCTGCGCCAGCGCGTGCTGAAGAATATGTCCGACCTGAGCCTGGAGACAAAGCTGTTCAACGAAACGCTCTCCATGCCGGTGGCCCTTGCACCTGTCGGTCTGTGTGGAATGTACGCGCGCCGGGGCGAAGTTCAGGCCGCCGCCGCCGCTGATGCCAAAGGCATTCCGTTTACGCTTTCCACGGTATCCGTATGTCCGATTGAAGAAGTCGCCCCAACCATCAAACGTCCGATGTGGTTTCAGCTATATGTTCTGCGCGATCGCGGCTTTATGCGCAACGCGCTGGAGCGCGCCAAAGCGGCGGGTTGCTCCACGCTGGTCTTTACCGTCGATATGCCAACACCGGGCGCACGCTACCGTGACGCCCATTCCGGGATGAGCGGCCCAAATGCCGCACTACGCCGCTACTGGCAGGCAGTCACCCATCCACAGTGGGCATGGGACGTTGGCCTGAACGGTCGCCCACATGATTTAGGTAATATCTCGACTTATCTTGGTAAACCTACCGGTCTTGAGGATTACATCGGCTGGCTGGCGAATAACTTCGACCCGTCGATTTCCTGGAAAGACCTCGAGTGGATCCGCGAATTTTGGGATGGTCCGATGGTGATCAAAGGGATCCTCGATCCCGAAGATGCCCGAGACGCCGTACGCTTTGGCGCGGATGGTATTGTTGTCTCTAACCACGGTGGTCGCCAGTTAGACGGCGTGCTGTCTTCAGCTCGCGCGCTGCCCGCCATTGCCGATGCGGTAAAAGGCGATATCACCATTCTGGCAGACAGTGGGATCCGCAACGGCCTGGACGTCGTACGTATGATTGCGCTGGGCGCGGATAGTGTTCTGCTGGGACGTGCTTATCTGTACGCACTGGCCACCCACGGTCAGGCCGGGGTGGCGAATCTGCTAAATCTGATCGAGAAAGAGATGAGGGTGGCAATGACCCTGACCGGTGCAAAATCGATTAGCGAAATCAGCCGTGATTCACTGGTACAAGAACTGGGCAAACAGGTGGCTGACTACCCGATGCAGCCCAAACGTGGAAATGCGGCGTAAACGTTAATTTGCTATGCTGCCCCGTACTTAAGGGGGCAGCATGCTAAACATCGTATTATTCGAACCAGAAATCCCGCCAAATACCGGCAATATTATCCGTCTTTGCGCCAACACCGGCTTTCGTCTGCATATTATTGAGCCAATGGGCTTTACCTGGGACGACAAGCGCCTGCGCCGCGCGGGGCTGGATTACCATGAATTTGCCGCCGTGCGGCGCCACCCTGATTACGCCGCCTTCGTCGCCGCAGAAAATCCGCAACGTCTGTTTGCCCTGACCACCAAAGGTACGCCAGCGCATAGCGCGGTAAGCTATCAGGATGGGGATTATCTGATGTTTGGCCCGGAAACTCGCGGTCTGCCAGCCAGCATCCTCGACGCACTACCAGCTGAACAAAAAATTCGTATTCCGATGATGCCGGACAGTCGCAGCATGAACCTGTCGAATGCGGTGTCGGTGGTGGTGTATGAGGCCTGGCGCCAGTTAGGTTATCCCGGCGCGGTATTGCGTAGTTGATTTTTGTCGGATGGCGGCTGACGCCTTATCCGACCTACGAAAGAATTTACCATTATTTTTCGAGCGTTATCGGAGCAGTCAGGTTGGACACGGACTGCGCTTGCCGACCTTCGCGTACACGTAGTACGTGAGGATGGCGAGCACAGCCCGGGTTCAAGATGACAAGTAAGATAGCTCGAAATCAGATTCCATCGCCGTATTCGAACGTATGATGTATCCCGTTGAAATGCTGATCCATATCCATAGACGGTTTATCGCTGTCAGGCTTGCCGACGATGCGCGCCGGTACGCCTGCGGCGGTGGTATGCGGCGGTACGGGCTGTAGCACGACCGAACCTGCGCCAATCTTCGCGCCGCGCCCGACTTCAATGTTGCCGAGAATTTTTGCTCCCGCGCCGATCATCACGCCTTCACGAATTTTCGGGTGGCGGTCACCGCCGGCTTTACCGGTCCCGCCCAGCGTGACGGATTGCAGAATAGAGACGTCATTTTCAATCACCGCGGTTTCACCGACCACAATGCCGGTGGCGTGATCGAGCATAATCCCACGACCAATTTTTGCCGCCGGATGAATGTCTACCTGGAAGGTAACGGACACCTGATTTTGCAGGAATATCGCCAGCGCCTGACGCCCCTGATGCCACAGCCAGTGACCGATACGGTAGGCCTGAAGCGCATGAAAGCCCTTCAGATACAGCAGTGGAGTGGAATATTTATCGACAGCCGGGTCACGCGTGCGTACTGCCTGAATATCGCAGGCCGCTGAGGCAATCATTTCAGGATCGGCCGCGTAGGCCTCTTCTACGACTTCGCGAATCGCAATGGCGGGCATGATTGGAGAAGCGAGTTTATTCGCCAGCATATAGCTTAGCGCACTGCCGAGATTTTCATGCTTGAGCAGCGTTGCGTGGTAAAAACTGGCCAGCATTGGCTCACATTCCGCCAGTGCCCGGGCTTCCGCTTTAATGTTTTTCCAGACGATATCCAGTTCTTCACACGGCATTGCGTACTCCAGAAGGTAGCAAAACGACCGATCCGTTCTTCGCGGATCGGGTCGTTATATTCAACAGTTCCTTACAGCTAGTGGCGACTCAGCTCGTCCTTGCGTGCACGGCCTAATAACGTCAATGCTGCCTCGCGCGCGTTTTTTCCGCAATACAATACTTGATAAATTTCCTCGGTTATTGGCATCTCAACACCAAAACGGTGCGCCAATTCACGAACTTCTTTCGTATTGCGATAGCCTTCAACCACTTGGCCAATTTTGTCCTGCGCACCCTGCACGTCCATCCCCTGGCCGAGCATCATGCCAAAACGACGGTTGCGCGACTGGTTGTCGGTACAGGTCAGCACCAGATCGCCTAAACCCGCCATCCCCATAAAGGTGGCAGGATCGGCCCCCAGCGCCGCACCAAGACGAGACATTTCGGTCAGCCCACGGGTGATCAATGCGGTTCGTGCATTCGCGCCGAAACCGATGCCGTCAGACATCCCTGCGCCAATGGCAATGACGTTTTTCACCGCACCGCCAAGCTGTACGCCAATGAAATCCGGGTTGCTGTATACGCGGAAGCTTTTGCCGCAGTGCAGCAACTGCTGGAGATCGTCAGCAAAGGTGTCGTCCGTCGAGGCCAGAGAAATCGCCGTCGGCATGCCCGCAGCCAGCTCTTTGGCGAACGTCGGGCCGGAAATAACCGCCAGTGGAATTGAGTCCCCCAGCGCTTCACGCGCGACATCCTGCAGCAGACGCCCTGTTTCCGCTTCCAGACCTTTTGTCGCCCAGACCAGTCGTGCGTCAGAACGCATCAATGGTTTGATGTTACGCAGCACTTCGCCAAAGACGTGGCTCGGCACCACCACCAGAATATTACGACTGGCGGCCAGCGCTGTGGCTAAATCACTTTCCAGGCGCAGCGTGTCGGGAAAAGGCACATCAGGAAGGAACGCGACGTTGCAGCGATCGTGCTCGAGAGTCGCGATATGTTTAGGATCATGGCCCCACAGGACAACCTGATGGCCATTTCTTGCCAGGGTGATGGCAAGAGCGGTGCCGTACGAGCCGGCACCAATCACAGTCATTGAAGCATTACTTTGGTTCATCAGGCATCCTGATGTTCTTCAGTACCTTCGCCAGCCTGCTGCTGTAAATAGTTCATGAACAGCGCATCAAAGTTGACCGGCGCAAGGTTCAGTTGCGGGAACGTACCGCGTGAAACCAGGCTGGTGATGCATTCGCGGGCATACGGGAACAGAATGTTCGGGCAGTATGCGCCCAGGCAATGCGCCATTTGAGTCCCTTCGATACCACTGATGGAGAAAATACCGCCCTGCTGAACTTCGCACAGGAACGCAGTTTCTTCACCCAGGGAAGCCGTTACGGTGACACGCAGCACTACTTCATACACGTCATCTGCCAGTTGGGTAGATGCGGTATCAAGATCCAGTTTAACCTCTGGCTGCCAATCTTTCTGGAAAACATGCGGTGCATTTGGCGCTTCGAAAGACACATCCTTGGTATAAATACGTTGGATCTGGAAAGCCATTTCAGTGTTATTTTGTTCTGACATGTTGAGAAAACCCTTTAGTGTTGTCCTTTAAATACTTCGGTACGCCTTAACGCAGCAGCGGATCCAGTCCACCACGCGCATCCAACGCATACAAGTCGTCACAACCACCAATGTGCTGTGCATCAATAAAAATCTGCGGAACCGTAGTACGGCCACTGCGCTTGATCATCTCTTCACGCTTCACGGCATCACCGTCAATCGGAAGCTCCTGGAAACTCACACCCTTGCTGTTTAACAGCGCCTTTGCGCGATGGCAAAACGGGCAGGTTGCTTTGGTATAGATCTCAATATTGGCCATGACTTATCTCCAGTGTTCTTTTTACCCTGCGGCATGAAAGAAGACGGGTAAATTACTTGCCGCGAACCAGTGGCAGATTCTCACCACTCCAGCCCGCTACGCCATCTTTCAGTACAGACACCTGCTCAAAACCGGCTTTGATCAGCGCAGTTGCTGAATCCTGGCACTGCATGCCTGAGCCATCAACCACAATAACAGGTTTGTTTTTGTGTTTTTCCAGTTCGCCAAAGTTGTTGGCTTTGATTTCGCTCGGCAGCAGGTTAGTGGAGCCAGCGATATGACCTTTGCGGAAGTCGTCGCGCTGACGTAAATCCACGACAACGGCGTCTTCTTTATTGATGAGACGTGTGGCTTCTCCGCGCGTAATCACCTTCACTTTGGAAGTCAGGCTCTTAAACGTGGTAAATAATACAGCCGCCAGTAACGCAATCCAGGCGATACTCAATACAGGGTGGCGACTAACAAATTGCATAATTTCTTGCATGGGGGGTAACAACTCCCGACTCAGTGATTAAAAAAACCAGGAAAGGAGTATACCTGCGCGTTGGCGCAAATACAGCCAGAGCGTGCATTGGATTGCATTTTTGCGGGGCGCTACGGAAAAAAAAACCTAAAACCACGCCCTCTGCGGCGCGCTCTGGTCGATTATTTGATCTTCCGGGGCTACTTTATCGATTCAGCTGTAGTAAAATTACGCAATTATTTTTTATCTATTAAGTGTGAGGTTGTCGCAATGTCGGTTTCTAAAAAACCTATGGTACTGGTGATTCTGGATGGCTATGGCTATCGCGAAGACAGCCAGGATAACGCCATCTTTAATGCCAAAACCCCGGTAATGGATGCCCTGTGGGCAAAACGTCCGCATACCCTGATTGATGCGTCTGGCCTGGAAGTTGGCCTGCCCGATCGCCAGATGGGCAACTCCGAAGTCGGTCACGTCAACCTGGGCGCGGGCCGCATCGTGTATCAGGACCTGACCCGTCTGGATGTAGAAATTAAAGAGCGTACTTTCTTCGCTAACCCGGTGCTGACCAATGCGGTCGACCAGGCAAAAAATAGCGGCAAAGCGGTACACATCATGGGTCTGCTCTCTGCGGGCGGTGTTCACAGCCACGAAGATCACATCATGGCGATGGTAGAAATGGCTGCTGAACGCGGGGCTGAGAAAATCTATCTGCACGCTTTCCTTGATGGCCGTGATACTCCGCCACGCAGCGCTGAACATTCACTGCAAAAATTCGAAGAGAAATTTGCTGCGCTGGGCAAAGGCCGCGTAGCGTCCATCATCGGTCGTTACTACGCGATGGACCGCGACAACCGTTGGGATCGCGTTGAACAGGCTTATGACCTGATGACGTTGGCCAAAGGCGAGTTCCAGTTCGCTACGGCGGTTGAAGGCCTGCAGGCTGCTTATGCCCGCGACGAAAACGATGAATTCGTGAAAGCGACCGTGATCCTTGCTGAAGGCCAGGCTGAAGCCGCCATGGAAGACGGCGATACGCTGATTTTCATGAACTTCCGTGCTGACCGTGCGCGTGAAATCACTCGTGCGTTTGTTAACGCTGATTTCGACGGCTTCGCCCGTAAGAAAGTCGTTAACCTCAACTTTGTGATGCTGACCGAATACGCGGCCGACATCAAAACTGCGGTTGCTTACCCACCAGCATCTCTGGCTAACACCCTTGGCGAGTGGATGGCGAAGCACGACAAAACGCAGCTGCGTATTTCCGAAACCGAAAAATATGCGCACGTGACCTTCTTCTTCAACGGCGGCGTAGAAGAGCCGTTCAAAGGCGAAGATCGCATCCTGATCAACTCGCCGAAAGTTGCGACCTACGATCTGCAGCCAGAGATGAGCTCTGCTGAGCTGACCGAAAAACTGGTTGCGGCGATTGAGAGCGGAAAATACGACACCATCATTTGTAACTACCCGAACGGCGACATGGTTGGTCATACCGGGGTGATGGAAGCAGCGGTTAAAGCGGTTGAAGCGCTGGATCACTGCGTTGAACAGGTCGCGAAAGCGGTTGAATCCGTTGGGGGTCAGTTGCTGATCACCGCAGACCACGGTAACGCAGAGCAAATGCGCGATCCGTCCACCGGTCAGGCGCATACTGCGCACACCAACCTGCCCGTTCCGCTGATTTATGTCGGTGGCAAGAACGTTAAAGCAGTCGAAGGCGGCAAACTTTCTGATATCGCCCCGACGATGCTGACGCTGATGGGTATGGAAATCCCGCAAGAGATGACTGGTAAGCCGCTGTTCATCGTGGAATAATCCCTCCCCATGAGGGGAAAGGCGATTAATACCATCACTCGGGCCGTGAAACCGCGTAAGTTTTCAGTCAGGCCCTTGTTCTACGCCAGCGCGCTTAGCGCTGGCGTATTGCTGTGCGCCTTTTCCGCCCACGCGGACGAACGCGACCAGCTCAAATCTATTCAGGCCGATATCGCGGCAAAAGAACGCGCGGTACGTCAACAACAACAACAACGCGCCACCCTCCTCGCTCAGCTTAAAGCTCAGGAACAAGCCATCGCCGTTGCCGCAAGGCAGTTGCGCGAAACGCAAAACTCACTGGCGCAGCTGAATGCACAAATCGCAGAGATGAACGCAGCACTCGCGAAGCTGGAAAAACAGCGGGCCGCACAAGAACGCAGCCTGGCAGCCCAACTCGACGCAGCTTTTCGCCAGGGCGAACACACCGGCATTCAGCTCATTCTTAGCGGTGAAGAAAGCCAGCGCGGGCAACGCCTGCAGGCCTATTTCGGCTATCTGAACCAGGCGCGACAGGAAACTATCGCGCAATTGAAACAAACCCGCGAAGAGGTCGACTCGCAAAAAGCCGAGCTGGAAGATAAGCAGAGCGAACAGCAGACGCTACTGTACGAACAGCGCGCTCAGCAGGCTAAGCTGGAACAGGCACGTAACGAACGCCAGAAAACGCTTTCGAGTCTGGAATCATCGATTCAACAGGGTCAACAGCAACTGGGCGAAATGCGCGCCAACGAATCCCGTCTGCGCAACAGCATTGCCCGCGCCGAAGCCGCAGCCAAAGCGCGTGCGGAACGTGAAGCACGCGAGGCGCAGGCAGTACGCGATAAGCAACAGGATGCGTCACGAAAAGGCTCAACCTATAAACCGACCGAAAGTGAAAAATCACTGATGTCGCGTACCGGCGGTTTGGGTTCGCCACGCGGTCAGGCATTTTGGCCCGTTCGTGGTCCAACTCTACATCGTTATGGCGAACAGCTGCAGGGTGAGCTACGTTGGAAGGGGATGGTTATTGGCGCATCCGAAGGCACCGAAGTTAAAGCCATTGCCGATGGTCGCGTCATTCTGGCGGACTGGCTGCAGGGCTATGGCCTGGTGGTCGTCGTTGAACACGGTAAAGGCGATATGAGCCTGTACGGTTATAACCAGAGCGCACTGGTCAGCGTCGGTACGCAGGTTCGCGCCGGGCAGCCTATAGCACTTGTGGGTAGCAGCGGCGGTCAGGGCAGGCCGGCACTCTATTTCGAAATTCGTCGCCAGGGTCAGGCGGTCAATCCACAGCCGTGGTTGGGAAGATAAGTTTTGCCACAACAATTTCGTCGTCTACTACTCTCTCTCGCCAGTCTGCTGGCCTTCGCAACACCTGTATTTGCTGGCAAACTCGCCATCGTCATTGATGATTTCGGCTATCGCCCACACACTGAAAACCAGGTACTGGCGATGCCTTCTACCATCTCCGTTGCCGTTCTGCCTAACGCCCCACATGCGCGTGAAATGGCAATCAAAGCGCATAACAGCGGGCATGAAGTCTTAATCCATCTGCCAATGGCGCCGCTGAGCAAGCAGCCGTTAGAGAAAGACACGTTACGCCCTGAAATGAGCAGCGAAGAGATTGAGAGGATCATTCGCGACGCGGTAAGCAAAGTACCGAATGCGGTCGGTCTGAACAACCATATGGGCAGCGCGATGACCTCCAGTCTTTTCGGCATGCAGAAGGTGATGCAGGCGCTGGAACGTTACGACCTCTACTTCCTGGACAGCATGACCATCGGTAACAGCCAGGCAATGCGCGCAGCGTCAGGTACCGGTGTGAAGGTCATCAAACGCAAAGTCTTCCTGGATGACACGCAAAACGAAGCCGATATTCGCCGTCAGTTTAATCGTGCCGTCGAGCTTGCGCGCCGCAACGGTTCCGCAATCGCCATTGGCCACCCTCACCCGTCTACGGTTCGCGTTCTGCAGCAGATGCTGTATAGCCTGCCAGCCGACATCACGCTGGTTCGTCCAAGCAGCTTGCTCAATGAACCACAGGTGGATACCTCCAGACCAAACCTCACGCCACCGAAGAACGGTACGCCTGATGCACCGCGTAATCCTTTCCGGGGGGTGAAATTATGCAAACCGAAACAGCCGTTAGAGCCGGTGTACGCCAGCCGCTTCTTCAGCGTGCTCGGCGAAAGCATCACCCAAAGCACGCTGGTGCAGTATATGCGCTTGCAGTGGCAGGGCTGGCAATAATCAGTCTTTACTATCCAGCGTTAAATGGGCCAGGCGGCGCGGCGTCAATGATTTATCGCGCCACTGGCTAAAACGGATAGCCCACAACAGCACCTGATAACCCAGCTTTACGCTGCAGATATTACTCACCATACGCTTGAACATACCCGATACAAATACTTCAGCAATCATGCGCTGGCGGATCTGTGGATCGGGTTCTTTGCGAATACAATGACATACTCGCAGTCCCTCATAAATCACTTGTTGCTTAAACTCAGGATAGATAGTGATGCGGTTAGCGTAGCTATGATTAAGTTCGTCCAGCAGGCGAGTGATCTTTATATAGTGCCGTTGATAGTTTAAATTCGCTTCACCCTGCCGCTTCATGTGGCTAATTGAGCCATCGTGTTGGTAGTATTTATATAATGGTTTTTCCGTATATTTCGCACGAGTGGCATTAAACATAAACACCGTACTCCACATGACATCCTGATGATGTAACCCAGGGATAAATCTTATATTGTGTTCTTTAATGAGGTCATTTCTATATACCCCCATCCAGAGAACATGCGTCCAGCGGCGCGAAGCAAGCCCCATACGCAACCAGTCTGGGCCGGAGAGAATACCGGTAGAACGCAGACGATCTGTTGGAATGGATACCCAGACTCGGGATGTTTCCCGCGAACTCCAGTCTGCGTTGCTTTGTACAACGTCAAGGTTGTCCTGCAAGGCCATTCCCATCAATGTCTCATACATCTCCGGATAGACTTCATCATCGGCATCAACGAATGCGATGTAATCCCCCACAGCGACATCCAGGCCAAGGTTTCGCGCGACAGAGACACCCTGGTTGGCCTGATGCAGCAGCCGAACATGGGGATATTTTTCTGCATAGTATTGCGCAATATCGACTGAGCAGTCCGTAGAACCATCATTTACAATAATGATTTCAAGATCTTTCCAGGTCTGAGCAATTAACGACTCCATACAGTCACGAAAGTAACTACCGGCATTATATAACGGGATAATAACGCTTAATTTATATTTACTTTGCATCGTAGGGTAATCATCTAATCTATGGGATTGTCGTTACTCTATCACCCAATTATTAAGATATTATTAAGGCTTAACAAGAGGTACAATTTCCAGAGAAATAGGCCAGCATTCCTATAAATTTATATTAGCTAGATTGATAACCTATTTACTTACACGTCCGAGAAACAAAAAACAGCACGAATAGCCAACTTAGTTGTTACCTGTGTATGACAAAGGATTTTGTTATACTAACTTGATCTCTATCACAAAATGAACAGTGCAAATGTAATGATGACCAAAGCACTCTTGCTACATTGATGCTTTAAGTCATGAAATTTTCATAACGTAAAGCAATTAATCAATTACTTTCAATTAGATAGAGCATAACACTGTTGTTTATGTGTCTTTTACATAAAAGCATGTATTAACTAACCACCGTCGATACAATTTTGTATAATACAGAGCATGACTATCCACAACAGATTAATATACGAAGGCGAATTTAATGAACATTAGTAAGGTTGAATTAAATGACTTTAATGTTTATTTCAAGAAAGAAAAAATTAATTTCCCTTTGTTGATGAAAAAAATATCAAATAATGAAATAAAAGGGAAACAACTGAATGCTGAAAATGGTTTTCGCAGCGTCCATCTTGTCGAATATGAAAATAAAAAGTTTATTGTCAAGAACGATCGTGAAATAGACAATCGCTTTGAAAAAAAAGCGCTAAACTTTATTTCCGGGCCCTTTTATTCACATATGATTAAACGACTGGCACGCTTAACTCCAGAGCAACGCGCCTGTACTGCAGATCTGTACTACGTTGCCGAAAAATGTCACTTTCGTCAATGTGTTGAAGTGTCAACCGTGCATGAATACATTGATGGAAAACCCCTTGCCGAAATCAATGAAAGTAATGCCGAAGAGGTGAAAAACTGTATTATTAAACTTCACAATGCAGGTCTTGCATCGAATGATATTCACCCTGGAAATTTTATTAGAACGCCATCTGGTGAACTTAAAGTTATCGATCTTTCATGCAAAGGCATTATGAAAATATGCCAGGCGAACGATATCCTCACGCTCCGGAATAAATACAATATCGATATTCAGGGTCATGGCTTCGTTTATAACCTGATTTTATTGAAAGAAAAGCTTCGCCGACTTTCACGAAAAATTCGCGGCAAGTAAAAAATAGCCAGATATTAATCATATCTGGCTATTCATTCTTACCGGCTTAATACTAATCCCAGCTCAGGATCACTTTCCCTGACTGGCCTGAACGCATCGCGTCAAAGCCCTGCTGGAATTCATCGATGGAGAATCGATGGGTGATGATCGGCGACAAATCCAGTCCAGACTGGATCAGTGCAGCCATTTTGTACCAGGTTTCAAACATCTCACGACCGTAGATACCTTTAATAAACAGCCCCTTAAAGATAACTTTGGTCCAGTCGATGGACATATCAGATGGCGGAATACCCAGCATAGCAATACGGCCACCGTGGTTCATGGTGTCCAGCATGGCGCGAAACGCTGGCGGCGCCCCGGACATCTCCAGGCCCACATCAAACCCTTCGGTCATACCCAGTTCAGCCATCACGTCGGTCAGATTCTCTTTCGACACGTTGACCGCGCGTGTGATACCCATTTTGCGTGCCAGCTCAAGGCGATACTCATTAACGTCGGTGATCACCACGTGGCGTGCGCCAACATGCTTCGCGACCGCCGCCGCCATAATACCGATTGGACCCGCACCGGAAACCAGCACATCTTCCCCAACCAGATCGAACGACAGCGCCGTGTGCACTGCATTACCGAACGGATCGAAGATAGACGCCAGGTCGTCGGAGATATTGTCCGGGATTTTAAATGCGTTAAATGCCGGGATCACCAGGTACTCCGCAAAGCAGCCAGGGCGGTTTACACCGACACCGGTCGTATTGCGGCACAGGTGAGTACGCCCACCGCGGCAGTTACGGCAATGCCCGCAGGTGATATGACCTTCGCCTGAAACGCGATCGCCGATTTTAAAGCCTTTAACTTCCTGACCGATGCCAACAACTTCGCCGACATATTCATGCCCAACGACCATCGGTACCGGGATGGTTTTTTGCGACCATTCATCCCAGTTATAAATGTGAACGTCAGTCCCGCAGATGGCTGTTTTACGGATTTTAATCAGCAAATCGTTATGACCGACTTCCGGTTCAGGAACGTCGGTCATCCAAATGCCCTCTTCCGCTTTCAGTTTGGATAACGCTTTCATTTCACATCCTCAGGCAATAACGCCCAGTTGTTTACCAATGCGTGTGAACGCCTCAACAGCACGCGTAATCTGCTCAGGGGTATGCGCCGCAGACATCTGGGTACGGATACGCGCCTGGCCTTTTGGAACCACCGGATAGAAGAATCCGGTAACGTAAATCCCCTCTTTTTGCAGCTCGCGGGCGAACGCCTGCGCCACTACTGCATCACCCAGCATGACCGGGATGATCGCGTGATCCGCACCGGCTAACGTAAAGCCTGCGGCAGACATTTGCTCACGGAACTGACGTGCATTCGCCCACAGGCGATCGCGCAGGTCGCTGCCAGCTTCAACCATTTCCAGCACTTTAATGGAAGCCGCAACAATCGCCGGTGCCAGTGAGTTGGAGAACAAATAAGGACGGGAACGCTGACGCAGCCACTCAACAACTTCTTTGCGCGCTGCGGTGTAACCACCGGATGCGCCGCCGAGTGCTTTACCCAGCGTACCGGTGATGATGTCCACGCGACCCATCACGTCACAGTATTCATGGGAGCCACGACCATTTTCGCCGACAAAACCGACGGCATGGGAATCATCAACCATGACCAGCGCGTCGTATTTATCCGCCAGATCGCAAACGCCTTTCAGATTCGCGATCACACCATCCATAGAGAACACGCCATCAGTGGCGATCAGGATATGGCGAGCGCCTGCTTCACGCGCTTCTTTCAGGCGAGCTTCCAGTTCCACCATACCGTTGTTGGCGTAACGGAAACGTTTTGCTTTACACAGACGCACGCCATCAATGATAGAAGCGTGGTTCAGGGCATCGGAAATAATTGCGTCTTCTGCGCCCAGCAGCGTTTCAAACAGGCCGCCGTTGGCGTCGAAGCAGGAAGAGTAAAGGATGGCATCTTCCATTCCGAGGAATGCCGCCAGTTTTTGCTCCAGTTGCTTATGGCTGTCCTGGGTACCGCAAATAAAGCGAACCGAAGCCATACCAAATCCGTGAGAATCCATACCCGCTTTTGCCGCTGCAATCAGTTCCGGATGGTTAGCCAACCCCAGATAGTTGTTCGCACAAAAGTTAATAACGTGGCTTCCATCCGCCATGGTAATATCCGCCTGCTGGGCAGATGTAATAATGCGTTCTTCTTTAAACAATCCTTCCGCACGTGCGGTTTCGAGATCGTTCGTTAACTGTTTGTAAAAATCCCCACGCATTTCAATTCTCCAGACTGGGCAAATTTCAGCACATATTACCCAAAGCTATACGTTGATACGAGATGACGCATCATCACTTCTTCAAAATGAAGCATAAATCACGTGTACCCGCACGGCTTATCGGTGAATGGCTGAAGCCTAAGCCATGTAGTGATATGATAGAAGTATTCGTGTCTGAGATTGTCTCTGACTCCATAATTCAAAGGTTACATTTATGATCATCGTTACCGGCGGCGCGGGCTTTATCGGCAGCAACATCGTTAAGTCTCTGAATGATAAAGGTATCACCGACATTCTAGTGGTGGACAACCTGAAAGACGGCACCAAGTTTGTTAACCTGGTGGATCTGAATATTGCTGACTACATGGACAAGGAAGACTTCCTGATCCAGATTATGGCCGGGGAAGATTTCGGCGATATCGAAGCGATTTTCCACGAAGGCGCATGCTCTTCAACCACCGAGTGGGACGGCAAGTATATGATGGATAACAACTATCAATACTCCAAAGAGCTACTGCACTACTGCCTGGAACGTGAAATCCCGTTCCTGTACGCATCCTCTGCCGCCACCTACGGCGGTCGCACTTCTGATTTCATCGAGTCTCGTGAATATGAGAAACCGCTGAACGTCTACGGCTACTCAAAATTCCTGTTCGACGAGTACGTGCGTCAGATCCTGCCAGAAGCCAATTCTCAAATTGTTGGCTTCCGCTATTTCAACGTCTACGGACCGCGTGAAGGCCACAAAGGCAGCATGGCAAGCGTTGCTTTCCACCTCAACACCCAGCTTAACAATGGCGAAACACCAAAACTGTTCGAAGGCAGTGAAAACTTCAAACGTGATTTCGTTTACGTAGGCGACGTAGCTGCGGTAAACCTGTGGTTCCTGGAAAACGGGGTTTCCGGCATCTTTAACCTCGGTACAGGTCGTGCGGAATCTTTCCAGGCCGTTGCCGATGCTACGCTGGCGTACCACAAAAAAGGCAGCATTGAGTACATTCCATTCCCGGAAAAACTGAAAGGCCGCTACCAGGCATTTACCCAGGCAGACCTGACGAACCTGCGCGCAGCGGGCTATGACAAGCCGTTTAAAACCGTCGCCGAAGGCGTCACGGAATATATGGCCTGGCTGAACCGCGACGCGTAAGTATGAAAATTTTGGTGGTTGGCCCGTCTTGGGTGGGCGACATGATGATGTCGCAAAGTCTCTATCGCACGCTCAAGGCGCGCTATCCCCAGGCGATAATCGACGTGATGGCACCTGCATGGTGCCGTCCGTTATTGTCGCGCATGCCAGAAGTCAACGAAGCTATCGCCATGCCGTTGGGGCACGGCGCGCTGGAGATCGGCGAGCGCCGTAAACTCGGCCACAGTCTGCGTGAGAAGCGCTATGACCGCGCTTTTGTGCTGCCTAACTCGTTTAAATCCGCTCTGGTGCCGTTCTTTGCGGGTATTCCCCATCGTACAGGTTGGCGTGGCGAGATGCGCTACGGTCTGCTAAACGATGCGCGCGTACTGGATAAAGACGCATGGCCACTGATGGTCGAGCGCTATGTGGCTCTGGCTTATGATAAAGGCGTGATGCTGACGGCCAAAGATTTGCCGCAGCCTCTGCTATGGCCACAGTTGCAGGTCAGCGAGGGTGAAAAATCGCTAACCTGTAGCCAGTTCTCCCTTTCAGCCGAACGCCCCATCATCGGTTTTTGCCCAGGTGCGGAATTTGGTCCAGCGAAACGCTGGCCACATTACCACTATGCAGAACTGGCAAAGCAGCTGATCGATGAAGGCCATCAGATTGTGCTGTTTGGCTCAGCAAAAGACCATGAAGCCGGCAATGAGATCCTGGCGACGCTGAGCGTTGAACAGCAGGCATGGTGCCGTAATCTGGCGGGCGAAACACAGCTGGAGCAGGCTGTCATCCTTCTCGCAGCCTGCAAAGCGGTGGTCACCAACGACTCTGGATTAATGCACGTGGCCGCGGCGCTGAACCGTCCACTGGTCGCATTGTATGGTCCAAGCAGCCCGGATTTTACGCCTCCGCTTTCCCACAAGGCGCGTGTCATTCGCCTGATTACGGGTTATCACAAAGTGCGTAAGGGTGATGCGGCAGAAGGCTATCATCAGAGCCTGATTGACATTACACCCCAGCGCGTACTGGAAGAACTCAACGATCTGTTGTTACAAGAGGAAGCCTGACGGATGCGGGTTCTGATCGTTAAAACGTCGTCTATGGGCGATGTACTGCATACGTTGCCCGCATTAACCGATGCTCAGCAGGCTATTCCGGGTATTCAATTTGATTGGGTGGTGGAAGAAGGGTTCGCTCAAATCCCCTCCTGGCATTCAGCCGTTGACCGGGTTATTCCAGTGGCGATCCGTCGCTGGCGTAAAGCCTGGTTTTCAGCGCCGATTAAAGCCGAACGTAAAGCGTTTCGTGATGCGGTGCGTTTACAGCAGTATGACGCGATAATCGATGCTCAGGGTTTGGTTAAAAGCGCGGCGTTGGTGACACGTCTGGCACGTGGCGTCAAGCATGGTATGGACTGGAGCACAGCCCGCGAACCGCTGGCAAGTCTGTTTTATAATCGCAAACATCACATAGCCAAACAGCAGCACGCGGTAGAACGTACGCGTGAATTGTTCGCCAAAAGCTTGGGATATGTTAAACCGCAGTCGCAGGGTGATTACGCGATTGCGCAGCATTTTGTAAAACAGCAAACGTCCAATTCGCAGCCCTACGCTGTATTTTTACATGCGACCACGCGAGATGATAAACATTGGACAGAAGCACACTGGCGGGACCTTATTACGCTGATACCGAAGACAGGGATTCGCATTAAACTTCCCTGGGGAGCAGCGCATGAAGAGGAAAGAGCAAGAAGAATTGCGAAAGGATTTGATAATGTCGATGTATTGCCAAGGATGAGTCTTGAGGAAATTGCGCGTATCCTCGCCGGTGCTGAATTTGTAGTTTCGGTTGATACAGGCCTTAGTCATCTGACCGCCGCGCTCAATCGCCCAAACGTTACGCTGTATGGTCCCACCGACCCAGGGCTCATTGGTGGCTACGGTAAGAATCAGTTAACGTGCATTGCTCCGGAAGGAAAACTGTCGTTACTCACCGCTCAGCAAGTACTAACACACCTACCGTCCGACGTATAACCCCCCGACTCGGGACGGGGGCTCTGCACGCTTATCAGAACATGCAGAGCATCGGTAAGCTTACTACAGGAATGGTTTTACATGCGCCATGATCTCTTCGCAACTCACCTTCTCTAGCGCTGAACGATACTTAATTTCATCCAGCGTCGTATAGGCTTTGTAAACCACCTTGTGCAATTGAGGGTCCTGATAGGGGCCATAAAGATAAGGTGAGGTGATCACATACATACTCACCGTCGGTACCCGCATTGCCACGGCAAGGTGCATAGGTCCTGTATCAGATGTTACCAGCAGGTCCATATTCTTCACTTCCTGAATAAGCCCTTTAAGCGTCGTTTTACCGATAAGTGGCTTCACGCGGTCATGAAAGCGGCTATCCAGCTTTTGCAAAAATTCGTCCTGCAGAGGCACTTCATTCGGCGCGCCAATCAGGACGACACGCACATCATCATGGGCAAAAAGTTGGTTTGCGAAAGTGACAAATCGCTCAACAGGCCAGCATTTCTTAAAGGATGATGCTCCCATTTGAAAACCAATCCAGCGCAGCTTTGAATCTTCCTCGCTCACCGTACGTTCGACAGGAAACGGCAGGTGCATACTGTTGTCTGGCTTTTCATTCAGCAACGGCATGATAAGCTCCAGCTTTCGCTGAATAGTATGCCCAACGAATTTACTAATTCTGTTGGTTGCCCATTTACTTACGAGTGGGATGTCCTGCTTATCGTTATCCACAAAGACATACTTTGTGCCAGCAATAATGGCGCTAAGGAAATCGTAAGGTGTATGTGAGTGAAGAATTACCGTCAGGTCTGGCGTTCCACGTTTCTTGATCTCTTTAACCAATGCCGGGAGGGTAGTGAGTTTATTATCCCATGAGATAAGATCGTCCCAGTCACTCCCCCCTTTGAGGAAGTCATACATCTTTTTGTGGCAAATCAGGGTGATTGTCGCAGAAGGATATGTCTGGCGGAGCGCATGAATTGCTGGAGAGTTCATCATGAAATCACCCAGCGCCGTTGAAGAATAAATCAGGATATTCTTCAGCTGATTTTTATCCTGATTTTCAAATTCTTGCTGACTAAAAGAAAAATCTTTCTTACGGGTGTATATCATTAAAAAAAGATTAACCAGTAATAGCTGAATTTTTTTTCTCAATGCTCTAATCATTAAATAAAACCTATTTAATCTATCGCCAGATAGAGATCAATATATCAACTTATCTATAGCAATAAGTAAACTTATGCTTCATCCATTGCCGTATTTTTACGCACTTGCTCCTGCAGACTTACAAACCGCGTAAATACATCATCGACGCTAATATTGCGAGCATCATAATCTTTTCCTTGCAGCATTTCGTACGGCACACCCCATGGCGTCCATAGCCATGCAGCCTTGTTGCCGAACAGCGCCACCACTGGTTTACGCACCCCAGCAGCAATATGCAAGGCACCGCCGTCGCTGGTCACAATCTGATCGCATAGTGACATACCGGCCATCAGCTCACGAACGCTATTCGTTCTTACTGGAATAATCGGCAGATCGGCACATTGCGCGCTGATAAAATCAGCCTTATCATCATCACCGGGATGTAATTTATTATCTGATTTTCCTGGAGACCAGAATAACATAATATGGCACGCCTGTATGGCTGCAAGTTTATGAGCAAGCTCAACAAACTTTTCTTTTTGCCATTGTTGTTCTTCTCTTCGGGAACTTATCTGCAACCCATAAACAGGTAAATTATCCTGTGGAAATTCTATCTTTGCTTTTATATCAGCCAGTTCTTGTGGTGTGACATACAGCTCCAGCGGACCTGGTTTAGAAGTACAGCCTAGCGGTCCCGTTAATCTATTCAATAAATTGACCAGATGAAGCTGCTCCTGAGTTTCAGGAATAGCATCGGTGACAATATCCGGGCAGTCATTACCAATAGCGATAATTCTTTTAGCACCCGCTAATTTTGCCCACTGTAAAGGTCGTTTATCCCAATGCTCTTTGGCAATAATCGCGACATCATATTTAGCACGACGCAGATCGATAATCGTCTTCAGGCGCTGAAACAATACCTTAAGGCTAGATGTGCCTTTAGAACGGTGGTGCAGCTTGCTGTATAAGAAAACTTTACCTACATGAGGATTATTTTCGATAATCGATTGATTGTAGGTGTTAACCAACAAATCAACTTTGCAATTCATGTCTTTTGCAATAGTCGAGATCAGCGGCGTTGTCAGTATCAAGTCGCCAATGTTATCTCTACGAATAATTAAAACTTTCATTTTTTAGCCCGTGATATTTTATTACTCGTAAAGATCAGACCCAGCATTAAACCTGATAACGCAAGGTTTTGCTCAAGGTAGTGATCGCGCATCATGTTATCTACACCACTACGGAACAAGAAGCTCACCGTGAAAAGAGACAAGTACAGACCCGGAATTATTAAATCACGAGAGAATGCACGCCAGCCAATAAGGATCATCAACATGACGAATGCCAGCCAGTTGATAAGCCCAAGGACACCGTTCTGAAGCGCGACATCAATCAACCCGTAATGGCTGTTAGATTGCTGAATAATAGGGTCGTGATATTTTTCCTGCAGAAGCACTAAGAATGCATCTTTTCGCGGACCCGCACCAAACGGATATTCAGCGATCAGTTCGTTCCCCTGACGGAAAAACGATGCCCGGCAACTATTCGAGTCATCCATTATGCGGCCAGTGCTGTCCTGCATCAACGGGCCATCAAAACCGTTATAGCAACGACTGTGCATACCCAGATCCCAGCCAGCAACCATATCCATGCTTAGGCTTTTCCAGCGGGAGTCCTGATGCCAGGAAGTATAGCCTATAATGCCTACTACTATCGTAACGACCAGTGCAGCCAGACAGAGCTTCGGCAAGTTCTTTCGGCTAATCGCTTTTAAGGCAATAAATACGCAGATAGAAATCGTACTGCCAATCAGACCAATAGTGCCCCAGCGGGTCTTCGCTAATGCTGAACAGATGAAGCACAGCAAAATAAAGGCAGCCATCAATTTGTTGCTGAAAATAAGATACTTACGGCCCAGGAACAGTCGACAGGCAAGTTCTGCCAGTAAAATTCCCGTAACCATGTTTATCTGAAAGCTCATCTCGGTGCGAGTTGGTACAATCCACGTCTCACCCCAGAGTATCGTTCCCGTCTTGATATAAAAATAGATATTCTGCAGCAGGTGAATAAATATCACCCCTAGCGAACACAGAACAACTAAAGACAATACCTTATTGGCCGTTATATATTTAAAATGATACTTACAGATTGGATACAAAAAGAGTCCAACAAAGAATAATAGCCCCGCACGCAGGTACTGTCCCTGCCAACCGCGCAACATTTTCCCCACATCAATTGCAACAAATAACCCATTGACCAGTGTAAATACGAGAAAAATAAGAATTAAAGCGACAGCATATTTCGCCAGTCGACTAAGCTCAATAGATACATATTTTTTACGGACGTAAAAGTATAGCACTAATGCCGTACTTAAGTATATAAAGAGATTTCTATTAGTTGGTAAAATTGAGTTCTGGATAGGCCAGATAAAACATAGAACACAAAATGAAATTAACAACAAATAAACTGCAATACCTTTACATGAGGCTTGCGTTTGTGTATTTGAATTCATATAAACCCTATTAAAACAAAACCTGACACATATTTATAAATAAAAAATGCAAGAAGAGACATAGTATGAATTCATTCCATGAAATACAAATTCCATTTACAACATATTTTTACAGTTAAAATCACAATGATTTGCGAATTGTTCTTTCGCGAATGGCTCTGGCTTTTCCTTCAACCTGTTCAATGAACACACCCTCATTCTTAATAATATCTTTCAGGTTACGGTTGAAATATACTTTTAAAAATCTATAATAATCTCGAGTCGTCAATCCAATATTATCGGATGAAAAATAAAGTCCAGTAAGATCCTTATTACGCCAACGTAATGGCACTTTATTTCTAATTTGTGCCCGATGCAGGTCGATCACCGAAATTTTTAGACTATCTTCATTTTTATCATCAAATGGAAGATGAAGTAAGAAATGGCAAATATAACAATCACGATGGTTAACACCGCCAAGATGCATCGCGCGAACCATATCGGCTACACGTTGAATCAGCATTCTTTTTACGTGCGGATGCGGGGGTTCAACACTCCAATTCGCACAATAATCTTCCAGGCTAATAGTTGGCGTTAAATCTTCGGTAATGATAAAAGAGGTTTTCTTTACCGGATTCCAACCCGTTTCGCCAAATGCAACGCCATGCATCGTATCAACGCCTAAGGAGGCTAAACGGTGTATGGCATTCCACTCACGGTCGGCACCCAGTACCGGCATACGAAGTGACAGTAGATTTTTAATGACTTCTTTATAAGTGGTACCTCGGTGCCACTTCAAAAAATAGCTCTTATCAGCAACGCTAAAACGAAGTGTGCGACGGGTTTCTAGTTCCCGAAAGACCTCACCCTGAAGCTTTCTAACCTCGATGAATGGGTCTTTTCCCTTCCACAATGTGGCAAAGGGTTCATTTAACTCAACCATGCAATTCACCTGTAATAATATCCGCTACATGTTCTGGCAAACTATAAAGATCCTGCGTATCCGCATAATGCCGCGCATTTTTCGCCCACTTTTCACGAAGAGAACTATCCGCCAGGACCTTATGCAAATCGTCATCAAGCGCATGTTGCTCAAAAGGTTCACTCAATACAACACCGCATCCTGCCGCCGCTACGTGAGGTGCGTACCCGCAGACCTCCGTCACGAGCACAGGCAAACCCGCTGCGATAGCTTCAACCAGTACAATTCCCGCAGCTTCCTGCTTCGCCGGATGTAATAACACGTCCGCAGCCGCCATCAGATGTGCAACATCATCACGCCCAGCAAAGAAATGGACGTTCTCTTTCACACCCATTCTTTCTGCCTGCGCAGCGAATGCGCGAGGTTTATCCTGACCAACAACAAAGAGCTGGGTTTGACGACGGATACCCTCAGGCAGTGCGGCGACAGCGGCAATTGAGCGGCCGACTCCTTTTCGTGAAAAATCAGAACCAACCTGCAACAATAAGAAGTGATCCGGAGTGATGCCGATGGCTTCACGGTAGCGTTCACGGCTACCGGGGGCCTGGCTACTGTATTTTCTATCGGGATAGATGCCGGGCGGAAGAAGCTGAAAGCGCTCGTCTTCCGTATGGTAATACATTTTAAAATCAAGGATTTGTTTTGTAGTCAGCATCAGCAACTTTGTCTTCATCCCTGGTTTAAACACAGCTTGCTCAAAGGCTGCGTAGTGACGGTATCGCGCCGTTAAGCGATACAAGAACCCCTTTTCTTTCGCTACCTTCGCCGCATAACACACATCCGCTGCGTAGTAATAATCCAGCCCCGGCATTTTATTAAAACCCAGGACACGGTCTGCCGGGTACTGAGTTAAATGCTGCTGAACCCACGTCTGATACTGTTTATCTCTTCCATGGTTGGAATGTGCGGTAACCGGGACATCAACGCACTCAAATTCCGCCGGGCGCTCCCCTTGCCAGGCTCGTGTATAGACTCGGACATGATGCCCGCGCGCCGCGATCGTTTTAGCGATACGCATAAAGTCACGCTGTAGCCCACCATAGGGAAAATATTTGTACAGACAGAGGGCAACAATCATTGTGCATTCACCTCAATTTCTGGCGCGTCGCCATTGAGCACTTGCCAGGCGGCGTTAATAACATCCTCCGCAGGGATAACTGACGGATATTTATAACTGCGGTCCAGCTGCTCTCTTGGCGGTACTGGCTGATAGTTTCCAGCCCATAGCAGCGTGACATTTTCCGCCCATGGCCGCCATGCGATATGATCCGTCGCGCCAAACAAACAAATGATAGGGGTCTTCACCGCTGCGGAAATATGCATAGGCGCGGAGTCAACACCGATAAACAACGCCGCATGATCAATGAGAGCAGCCAATTCAGGAAACGTCGTTTTACCCGCAAGCGCGGTGACGGGAGATAATTTACATCCCTCAGCAATATCATGGATACATTCCTGGTCTTCCTTCCCAGGTCCAGAGGTCAGCACAACCGGATAACCTTGTTCCTGTAAGGCATCAATAACCTCACAAAATTTCTCGTTATCCCAACATTTAAAGATCTGACGTGCGGTTGGCTGAATAACCACATAGCGCTCACCCACGTTGAGCTGTTTTAGCTGTTCATGGATATTTTTCCAATGGGAAGGAGCGTAGTGCATGGACAGTTCATGCTTGAGTGTTTTAAGCCCAAGTGGATTCAGAATCGACAGGTTACGCTCGACGATATGGTCGCCAGTAATCGGCACAAGATGCGTAAAGCTCTTCTGCCAGAAAGGCTTCTGACGGTGCGGGAAATCAGGAGAAAGTTTTGTATCAGCGGACAAAAAGCGGACCAATAGTGCAACCAGCCACTGATCGGTCAAGTTGATTACTAAATCATATTGGTTTTGGCGTAATTTTTTTATTAATGAAATGAAATTAGCGATTTTCTTTTTTGTCGTGGCGTTTTTCTTACTGATTCCATATAGCGCATTAATTTCCGGATTTTCAGATAAAATCGGCTTTGTGTCTTCGTAAAGGAGCACATCGATTTTGGCATCAGGATAGTTACGTTTTAATGTACTGATGACGGGGGTTGTCAGCAGCATATCGCCATGAAAACGCATTTTAATGACCAGGATATTTCTGAATAACTTTTCCACAAGCGGCTCTTTTGTTGAGAGTGTCCGATACCGTTAAGCAAAAAAAAGCACGCTACCGCCCCAAGCTCAACAGTTGCCTGATTACTGATATCGCACTAAAATTTTGCGCGCTAGTGTACCACTTCTTTAGTGGCAATCCGATACGAATAAAAGTTAAGCACATTTTTCTTTTCGTCTTTCCAATCAATTCATTAGCGCAGATTAATGTCAACTTTAAAACCAATTTTGTTATCCTCTCTAGCCCCTGACTTTAATTTCAAAGAGTTACGCCAGAATGTAACTTAATGGTCTATCACACATCAGATTGACCACTTTAGCGTCTAATTGGTCCCTGAATGGCAAAAGTAATAGCAAAGCACCGGGTAAATACATAGAATCCACAGCACATCCATTAGCCAGCTAACGCCCATGCTTGAGTTGCTTTACACCACATTGCTCTACCTTATTCAGCCTTTGATCTGGATACGGCTTTGGGTGCGCGGACGTAAGGCTCCGGCCTACCGTAAACGCTGGGGCGAACGCTACGGCTTTTATCGCCGCCCGCTAAAACCCGGCGGCATCATGCTTCATTCGGTTTCTGTGGGCGAAACGCTGGCTGCAATCCCATTAGTCCGCGCTCTGCGCCACCGTTATCCCGACTTGCCGATCACGGTCACCACCATGACGCCAACCGGTTCCGAGCGGGTACAATCTGCTTTTGGCACTGACGTTCAGCATATTTATCTGCCTTACGATTTACCGGATGCCCTGAACCGTTTTCTGAATAAAGTTGACCCCAAACTGGTGTTAATTATGGAAACCGAGCTGTGGCCAAATCTGATCGCGGCACTCCATAAGCGCCACATTCCTCTGGTCATTGCCAACGCACGGCTTTCTGCTCGTTCAGCCGCTGGTTATGCGAAATTAGGTAAATTTGTTGGCAGACTACTGCGTCGAATTACGTTGATTGCCGCACAAAACGAAGAAGATGGCGCACGTTTTATTACGCTTGGCGCCAGAAGCAATCAAGTCACCGTTACTGGCAGCCTGAAGTTTGATATATCCGTCACACCGCAACTGGCCGCAAAAGCGGTGACATTACGTCGTCAATGGGCGCCTCACCGCCCGGTATGGATTGCAACCAGCACCCACGACGGCGAAGAAAGCATCATCATTGCCGCCCATCAGGCGTTATTAAATCAGTTCCCGAATCTTTTACTAATTCTGGTTCCCAGACATCCAGAACGGTTCCCGGATGCCATTAACCTCGTACGCCAGGCTGGGCTAAGCTATACCACGCGTTCTTCGGGTGAAGTTCCGTCCTCAGGCACTCAGGTTGTGATCGGCGATACCATGGGTGAGCTGATGTTGCTGTATGGCATTGCCGACCTTGCTTTTGTCGGTGGTTCGCTGGTTGAACGTGGTGGACACAATCCACTGGAGGCCGCGGCACATGCTATTCCGGTGCTGATGGGACCGCATACGTTTAATTTTAAAGATATTTGCGCCCGCCTCGAACAGGCAAGTGGGTTGATCACCGTCACCGACGCAACTACGCTGGTGAAAGAGGTATCTTCTTTACTGACCGATGCAGATTATCGTAATTTTTATGGCCGTCACGCAGTTGAAGTTCTGTATCAAAATCAGGGCGCGCTACAGCGTCTGCTGCAACTGCTGGAACCTTACCTGCCACCCAAAACGCATTGAGGCAAGTCATGCAAAAACGGGCGATTTATCCAGGAACCTTTGATCCTATTACTAACGGCCACCTTGATATCGTGACGCGTGCTACAAGCATGTTTGATCACGTAATTCTGGCGATTGCCGCAAGCCCCAGTAAAAAGCCGATGTTTACTCTGGAAGAGCGCGTTGAGCTGGCACAACAGGCAACGGCGCATCTTGGCAATGTGGAAGTGCTGGGATTCAGCGATCTGATGGCAAACTTTGCCCGTGATAATCAGGCGAACATTCTGATCCGTGGCCTGCGCGCGGTAGCCGATTTTGAATATGAAATGCAGCTAGCCCATATGAACCGCCACCTTATGCCGCAACTGGAAAGCGTTTTTCTGATGCCATCTAAAGAGTGGTCTTTTATCTCATCGTCACTGGTGAAAGAAGTTGCCCGCCACCAGGGTGACGTGACACACTTTTTGCCGGAAAACGTCCATCAGGCGTTAATGAGTAAACTGAAGTAATGCACCTGGCCGGATGCAGCATCCGGCCAGCAATGACACTATTTCTGACAGCGACGGCAATAGAACGTTGTACGCTGGGCGTGTTTTGTCGCAACAATCGGTGCGCCGCATGCACGACACGGTTCACCTTCTCTCCCATAGACCTGCAGCTCCTGGGCAAAATAGCCAGGCTTACCGTCACTTTGCAGAAAGTCCTTCAGCGTCGTCCCGCCCTGCTCGATAGAACGCAGCAACACCGCCTTGATAACGCGTACCAGCAATTCACACTCATCTTTCGACAGCGATGACGCAAGACGGTCAGGATGAATCCCAGCCGCAAATAGCGACTCGCTGGCGTAGATATTACCCACACCCACCACCAGCTTGTTATCCATCAACCAGGGTTTAATCGCCGTTTTCTTCTTTGCACATTTCTGCTGTAGATAATTGGCGTTGAAATCGTCGCTCAGCGGCTCAGGGCCAAGATGGGCGAGGACATTATGTCCATCCAGTTCTTTAGTCCACAGCCAGGCGCCAAAGCGACGGGGATCGGTATAACGCAGAACTTTGCCGTTGCTCATCACTAAGTCAACGTGGTCGTGCTTGTCTGCCGGAAGCTCTTCAGGAAGGATACGCAAGCTACCCGACATCCCCAGATGAATGATTATCCAGCCATCCGCCAGTTCTAGCAGCAGGTATTTCGCGCGCCGCTGTACGCTGAGGACAGGTTGATCACTCAGCCGATAGATTTCCTCAGATACTGGCCAACGCAAACGACCGTTACGCACCGTCGCGTGCATAATCGTTGCTCCCACCAGATGCGGCTCAATACCACGGCGGCTGGTTTCGACTTCAGGTAATTCAGGCATAGTATCTCCGGCGGTATGTCAGGTCTCATTAATATGGGGACGGCCAGAAAACAAAAAACCCCGCCGAGGCAGGGTTTTTCTTTACATCAAAACGAAAATTATTTGATTTTCGCTTCTTTGTATAAAACGTGCTGACGAACAACTGGATCGAACTTTTTCAGTTCCAGTTTTTCCGGCTTAGTACGTTTGTTCTTCGTAGTGGTATAGAAGTGACCAGTACCAGCAGAAGAAACCAGCTTGATTTTCTCACGAATACCTTTAGCCAT
This sequence comes from Citrobacter sp. C13, assembly GCF_014596815.2. Lineage (NCBI taxonomy): Bacteria > Pseudomonadati > Pseudomonadota > Gammaproteobacteria > Enterobacterales > Enterobacteriaceae > Citrobacter > Citrobacter sp. C13. The sequence continues at coordinate 94,092 of NZ_CP115024.1, read as the reverse complement.
GATTTATTTCCTCTTAGTACTTAGTACTTTTCGCCACGGGCACGCAGTTCAGACAGAACTGTTTCGATGCCTTTCTTATCAATAACACGCATACCTTTAGCAGATACACGCAGGGTGACAAAACGCTTCTCGCTCTCAACCCAAAAACGGTGAGAGTGCAGGTTAGGCAGGAAACGGCGTTTAGTCGCGTTCAGTGCGTGGGAACGGTTGTTACCGGTCACCGGACGCTTGCCAGTAACTTGGCAGACTCGGGACATGTCTATTCTCCAAAAATCAAATTAGCTCGAGCTTCGTATGGGGTATTGGCGCCTCGTCAGGCTTCTCAGCCCGGTTATCGCAGTTCAATACACTTAATCTTTCAATGTTGCCTCGTCATTGGACGCAACAAGAATGATTTTGCGTATTTGCGAACTCTCGATTGCCAGGCCCAAATGCCAAACCCGAGATTCTCAAAGGTGGCGTAGTATACGCTGAGTCAGCGATGTGCTCAAGTCCCGAACAGACAAAGATCCCGATGGATCGCGTAAAGTGCGTTAAATCCAACCGCGTTCCGCAAAAGAAACGTACTCTCCGCGCCCAATGACCAGATGATCAAGCACCCGGATATCCATGAACTGACAGCATTTCACAACACGCTCGGTGATGAGTTTATCTGCTTTACTCGGCTCTGCACACCCCGAAGGGTGATTATGCGCAAGGATCACCGCAGAAGCATTCATTTTTATCGCTTCCCGGACAATTTCTCTCGGATGTACCTCGACATGGCTAAGCGTACCGGAAAAAAGTTTGCTGTGTTTAATCACGCGATGTTGAGAATCCATAAAGATCACCAGAAAGATCTCGCGTTCCTCTTGCGAAAGCTGGCTTTGCAGAAATTCTCGCGCCATTTCCGGACTCAGTAGAGCACGCTCCTCTATCACTCGCACTTTGTAGTAGCGTCTTGCCAGCTCCGCAATCCCCTTCAACTGTGCGTACTTCGCGATACCGATTCCCTGAACATAGCTAAAATCCATGTAATCAGCAGACAACAGGCCATACAGCGACTCAAAATGTTGAAGCATCTCTTTCGCCAGCGTAAGCACATCTTTACCCTGCATGCCGGTACGTAAAAAAAGAGCCAAAAGCTCAACATCGGTCAGAGAACTGGCCCCCTGCGCCAACAGCTTTTCCCGGGGCATCATACTTCCTGTATTTTCCATGCTTCTCCCTCCTCTCGCGTCCGCATAGTGGCATAACACCGACGGTGAATCGACGTGCTGTTTTCACTTCTTCGTAGCGCCTCGCAAAGTGGAGTACGGTCAAAAGCACGACAAATTGCGGATTGTGATAAAATATCCGCCTTCTGGTGAAACCCAACAGGAAAGATCATGATGAGCCTGGCCGGTAAAAAAATCGTACTTGGCGTCAGTGGCGGTATTGCTGCGTACAAGACCCCTGAGCTGGTGCGTCGTTTACGGGAACGCGGCGCTGATGTCCGCGTGGCGATGACCGAAGCGGCAAAAGCATTTATTACTCCCCTGAGTTTACAGGCGGTTTCAGGTTATCCCGTTTCCGACAGCCTGCTTGACCCCGCAGCCGAAGCCGCGATGGGCCACATTGAGCTGGGGAAATGGGCCGATTTGGTCATCCTGGCACCCGCTACAGCAGACCTGATTGCTCGTGTCGCCGCAGGTATGGCCAACGACCTGGTGTCAACGATTTGTCTGGCAACGCCTGCTCCTGTTGCTGTACTGCCAGCCATGAACCAGCAGATGTACCGCGCTGCCGCGACCCAGCACAATCTGGGTATTCTTGCCTCACGCGGTTTACTCATTTGGGGTCCTGACAGCGGTAGTCAGGCATGTGGTGATATCGGCCCTGGGCGCATGCTGGATCCGTTAACGATTGTGGATATGGCGGCAGAACATTTTTCACCTGTCAACGATCTGCAACATCTCAACATCATGATTACGGCAGGTCCGACGCGTGAACCGCTTGATCCCGTGCGTTATATTTCCAACCACAGTTCCGGGAAGATGGGGTTTGCGATCGCGGCCGCTGCCGCAAAGCGCGGGGCAAACGTCACACTGGTATCGGGTCCGGTTTCGTTATCCACACCACCATTTGTTCAGCGGGTTGATGTGATGACCGCGCTGGAAATGGAAGCCGCTGTGCAATCTGCGGTGCAACAACAGCATATTTTTATCGGTTGCGCTGCAGTCGCTGATTATCGCGCTGAAACTGTCGCCCACGAAAAAATAAAAAAACAAGCGACGCAGGGTGATGAATTAACAGTAAAAATGGTCAAAAATCCGGACATTATCGCCGGTGTTGCCGCACTGGATGTTAACCGTCCTTTTGTCGTTGGGTTTGCCGCCGAAACAAATAATGTGGAAGAATATGCCCGGCAAAAACGCATCCGCAAAAACCTTGATGTGATCTGTGCGAACGACGTTTCGCTGTCAACTCAAGGATTTAACAGCGATAACAACGCATTACACCTTTTTTGGCAGGATGGAGACAAAGTCTTACCGCTTGAGCGTAAAGAACTCCTGGGCCAATTATTACTCGACGAGATCGTGACCCGTTATGATGAAAAAAATCGACGTTAAGATTCTGGACCCGCGCGTAGGGCAACAATTTCCGCTCCCGACGTACGCCACTTCTGGTTCTGCCGGACTTGACCTGCGTGCTTGTCTTGATGACGCCGTAGAGCTGGCGCCGGGCGCAACAACGCTGGTGCCAACCGGGTTAGCTATCCACATTGCCGATCCTTCTCTGGCAGCGGTAATGCTCCCGCGCTCCGGGCTGGGCCATAAGCACGGTATCGTGCTGGGCAATCTGGTTGGTTTGATTGATTCCGACTACCAGGGCCAACTGATGGTGTCCGTCTGGAACCGTGGTCAGGACAGCTTCACTATTGAGCCGGGCGAACGTATCGCGCAGATGGTATTTGTACCGGTCGTGCAGGCTGAATTTAATCTGGTGGAAGAGTTTGAAGCCACCGATCGTGGCGAAGGTGGCTTCGGCCATTCCGGGCGCAAGTAACCCGCAGAAAAGTATCCCATAGCGTAATAACGCAATAACACACCGCAAACATCAGTTTGCGGTCGCTGTGTGGATGCCTGCCTGGCAAGAGCTTATTTTCAGGGGTATTTTGTAACATGGTAGAAAAGCAAACTGCGAAAAGGAATCGTCGCGAAGAAATACTTCAGTCTCTGGCACTGATGCTTGAGTCCAGCGATGGTAGCCAACGCATCACCACAGCAAAGCTGGCAGCCTCAGTTGGCGTATCCGAAGCGGCATTGTATCGCCATTTCCCCAGCAAGACCCGTATGTTCGATAGCCTGATTGAGTTTATCGAAGATAGTTTGATTACGCGTATCAATCTGATTTTGAAAGATGAAAAGGACACCAACGCGCGTCTGCGCCTGATCGTTCTGCTGATTTTAGGGTTTGGTGAGCGTAATCCTGGCCTGACACGAATTCTGACCGGACACGCGTTGATGTTCGAGCAAGACCGTCTGCAAGGTCGCATTAACCAACTTTTTGAGCGCATTGAAGCGCAGTTGCGCCAGGTTCTGCGAGAAAAAAGAATGCGTGAAGGTGAAGGCTACACCGTGGATGAAACGCTGCTGGCCAGCCAGTTACTGGCTTTCTGCGAAGGTATGCTGTCCCGGTTTGTACGTAGCGAATTTAAATACCGCCCAACGGATGATTTTGACACCCGCTGGCCGTTGGTTGCCGCTCAATTGCAGTAGCGATTTCGTCTTGTCCGGCCTACGGGGTTACGTAGGCCGGATAAGCGCAGCGCCATCCGGCAGTTATTAAACGCCGTACGCTTCGCGATAGGCCCGTACTGCCACCAGATGTTCCGCCATCTCTGGTTTCTCTTCCAGATACGCAATCAGATCTTTCAGGGTAATGATAGAAATCACCTTGCAGCCATAATCACGTTCCACTTCCTGAATCGCGGAAATCTCGCCGCGACCGCGTTCCTGACGATCGAGAGAAATCAGTACCCCCGCCAGAGTGGCGCCATTCGCCTGGATAATTTCCATCGACTCACGAATCGCCGTACCTGCGGTGATAACATCATCCACCAGCATCACGCGTCCCTCTAGTGCGCTACCGACCAGATTCCCGCCTTCACCGTGGGTCTTCGCCTCTTTACGGTTAAAGCAGTACGGCAAATCTTTATCGTGGTGTTCCGCCAGCGCAACGGCCGTTGTGGTCGCAATCGGAATACCTTTGTAGGCAGGACCAAACAGCAAATCGAACTCGATACCGGAATCCACCAGCGCTTCGGCATAAAAACGGCCTAACAGTGCCAGGTCGCGCCCGGTATTAAACAGCCCGGCGTTGAAGAAATAGGGGCTTTTGCGCCCGGATTTCAGCGTAAATTCGCCAAACTTTAGTACCTGCTTGCTAAGCGCAAACTCAATAAACTGGCGCTGATACGGTTTCATGGATTCGCTCCTCATCTCACTTTATTACAGACAAAAAAAAGGCGACTCATCAGTCGCCTTTAAAATCAATTTTCTAACGCCGCCTTCTGCGTCGCTACAATGGATTCGATTCCCCCTCGAGCCAATGCCAGTAGGGTGAGAAGTTCTTCATGGCTGAACGGTTCGCCTTCCGCCGTGCCCTGAACCTCTATAATGCGACCGTCCTCAGTCATCACTACGTTCATGTCGGTTTCAGCAGCAGAGTCTTCAACGTACTCAAGGTCACAGAGTGCTTCACCGTTCACAATGCCCACGGAAACCGCGGCGACCATCCCTTTCATCGGGTTAGTTTTCAGCTTACCGCTCGCCACCAGCTTGTTCAGCGCATCAGCCAACGCAACGCATGCGCCGGTAATTGATGCGGTGCGCGTTCCGCCATCGGCCTGAATAACATCGCAGTCCAGCGTAATTGTGAATTCACCGAGCGTTTTCAGGTCAACGGCTGCGCGCAGCGCGCGGGCGATCAGACGCTGGATTTCCATGGTACGACCGCCCTGCTTACCTTTCGCCGCTTCACGGGCATTACGGGTGTGGGTGGCGCGTGGCAGCATGCCATATTCTGCGGTGATCCAGCCCTGGCCCTGACCTTTCAGAAAACGCGGTACGCCTTCATCAATAGAGGCGGTACACAGCACTTTGGTATCACCAAATTCGACCAGCACGGAGCCTTCAGCGTGTTTTGTATAATTACGGGTCAGGGTGACGGGACGCACCTGATTGGCACTACGACCTGCTGGACGCATGATAAAATCTCCGGCTTGAAACGAATGTGGCTGCGCATTATACGGACTTCCGACTGTTATTCCTATCCTGACAAGACGCGGATGGCTATAATCCTCCCATCTCATCTTTAAAAACAGGAACGTCTATGATCCGCAGCATGACAGCCTACGCCCGGCGTGAAATCAAGGGTGAATGGGGTAGCGCCACCTGGGAAATGCGCTCGGTAAACCAGCGTTATCTGGAAACTTATTTTCGCCTGCCGGAGCAGTTCCGTAGTCTCGAACCCGTTGTTCGCGAACGAATTCGCACACGTCTGACGCGCGGTAAAGTCGAATGTACGCTGCGTTTTGAGCCTGATGCCAGCGCGCAAGGCGAGCTGATTCTGAATGAAAAACTCGCTAAACAGCTCGTTAGCGCTGCTAACTGGGTCAAAATGCAGAGCGATGAAGGTGAAATCAACCCGGTTGATATCCTGCGCTGGCCAGGCGTAATGGCTGCCCAGGAGCAGGATCTGGACGCCATTGCCGCCGAAATCCTCGCCGCGCTTGATGGTACGCTGGATGACTTCATCGTTGCGCGTGAAACCGAAGGTCAGGCGCTGAAAGCGCTGATCGAGCAGCGTCTGGAAGGCGTCAGTGCTGAAGTCACAAAAGTGCGTGCTCATATGCCGGAAATCCTGCAATGGCAGCGCGAGCGTCTGGTAGCCAAACTGGAAGATGCCCAAGTGCAGTTGGAGAATAACCGCCTTGAGCAAGAACTGGTGCTGATGGCGCAGCGTATCGATGTGGCAGAAGAATTAGATCGTCTGGAAGCCCACGTCAAAGAAACCTACAACATTCTGAAGAAAAAAGAGGCCGTTGGCCGTCGTCTGGACTTCATGATGCAGGAATTCAACCGTGAGTCGAACACTCTGGCATCCAAGTCTATCAATGCCGAGGTGACGAATTCCGCGATTGAACTGAAGGTACTGATCGAGCAAATGCGCGAGCAGATTCAGAACATCGAATAAGTAGTCATTCAACGTAGCCCGCCAATAAATGGCGAGGCTACGTGTTTTTCCCGCCGCTTTAGTACTCTCCCCATTCATCCCGAATTATATTTTCTCATCATTCATTATCACTACCCATAACACAAAGCGCATATCACCACGTATTTTCAGCACAGTCGCATTAGCTGTAGTTATTAAAATCACTTCACCTTAGAAAATCTCAATCGTGACAATGCGCACAAATCGCTAACCTTAGCCCCCAGCAAATCAGGGGGAATACATGCTGTTACACGTTTTATATTTAATTGGTATTACTGCCGAAGCCATGACCGGTGCGCTTGCAGCTGGGCGTCGTCGTATGGATACATTTGGCGTCATTATCATTGCCACCGCGACGGCCATTGGCGGCGGATCGGTACGCGACATTCTTCTCGGCCACTATCCGCTTGGCTGGGTAAAGCACCCTGAATACGTCATTATCGTGGCGACCGCTGCGGTACTCACCACCATTATTGCTCCCGTCATGCCCTATCTGCGCAAAATATTCCTCGTACTGGATGCGCTGGGCCTGGTGGTCTTTTCTATTATCGGTGCTCAGGTGGCACTGGATATGGGCCATGGACCGATTATCGCCGTGGTCGCTGCGGTCACCACCGGCGTCTTCGGTGGCGTATTACGCGACATGTTCTGCAAACGCATCCCGTTAGTGTTCCAGAAAGAGCTGTATGCCGGAGTTTCATTCGCCGCTGCAGTGCTGTACATCGTGCTACAGCACTATGTCTCCAGTCATGATGTGGTGGTTATCTCTACCCTACTCTTCGGCTTTACCGCCCGATTACTGGCACTGCGCCTGAAGTTAGGTCTGCCGGTATTTTACTATCGCCATGAAGGCCATTAAGATATAAAGCCCGCTATCCGCTGAGCAGCCAACCAGTTGCTCAGCGCTGTGACCTCCCGATCCTCCAGCCACTGAATAACCTGCCGTGCCCGCCGTTCTCCCATGAAAGGGAGCTGCCGCCAGCTTTGTTCACTGCGCGCCTGTAACTGCTGCCACGAACTATCCCGGCTGGCATTTAGCGTTGCCTGTGTTAACGGTATTCCCATAGCAATCACCCAGCGCGTGAACGGGAGATCGCGCGACAGGTTGAACTGATGCCACAGCTTCTTCCCTTTGTTCACGCCGAAGGTGGACTGTAGCTGCGCCTGGGTTAATCCTAGCCAGGAAAAGATATGTTCAAAGCGATACGCCTGATGGAGCTTTCGCCATCCCGCCTCGCCGATCCCCTCCAGCCCCAGCACCTCTTTGCCACCCAGCCAGACCAGTCTGGCAACAAACTGTTCCTGGCACTCCGCTGTAGCATAAAAACAGGTTAATGAATTGAAGCGCCCCTCGGGGGGTATTGGCTTAGTACGCTGAGTGCTGCGCCAGACCACCTCGTCTATACGGGGTATCCCTTGTCCGGCCAGGCTCACCAGAATCTGATCGCCAGGCGCGATATCCCATTCATTCCAGCGTCGGACGGAGCCAATATTGACGCGCTGTACGCGTTTATCATCCAGCATGACGGGAGTCAGCAATGCAACCACCGCAATTTTCCCGCTTTTACCAACGGAGAACTGAATACCCGTTACCTCAGATACCCTCGTCACGGGAGGATGTTTCCACGCCGCCAGCCAGTCACCCTGTCCGGGTAGCCAATACTGTGCCCGTGGTTCTTTTGCCGTTCGCACCACGACACCATCCGTCACAAAAGGTAATGCTGAACTCCACCACCTGATGCGCGACTTTTCGACGTCATCCGCATTCTTCACGGCCTGAGTATAGCGTTGCGTGTAACTGAACCCGGCAGCCGTGAGCTGCTCCAGTCTTTCAGACATGACCGCCGGACCATCAGGCCAGGCCCAGATAAAAATTGCCAGCGAGCGTAACATTTCCGGATTGCCCTGGCGCATCATCAATCCAGCAACCTTCGAGCGGGCATTCATTCCCCCGCTCTGCTTCTGAATATGCCCCTCTTGCTGCAAAAATATCTCACCCTGCAACGTACTGTTAGCGAGTTTCCCCCTGGTGGAATGTGGTACGGAAGGGATCTGCAGAACCTTTTGCGTCCAGTCTTCGCCTTGCAGGCCATTACCACGGCTAATCGCCCGTACCAGATTGCCATTGCGATAGACTAACGTCACCGCCACGCCATCCACCTTCGGTTGCACCCAGAGATTGCTGCGAGCGTGCATCCATTGCTGTAGCGCTTTCTTATCAGCAAGTTTTCGAACGCCCGTATGGGGAACAGGATGCGAGACGGTGCCACTTATTGGGGGCGCAGAAAGATCTGATGGGGCTTCATCGCCAAAACAGCGCTGCCATTGAATTAGTTGCGCATTGAGCTGGTCATAAACGCCGTCGTCTACGGCACTTTCCCCTTGTTTCCAGTAACTGTCATTCCACTGTGTAATCTGCTGCTGTAGTCGTGAAATTTCCTCGTTTGCCCTGGCAGGCGACCAGACGGGGCATACCGCCCATGCGGGTAGATACCCCATTAGCAAAACCAGCCCTATGCATTTCCATAATCCCATGCTATCTCCGCTGAACGATACGTTTCCCGGCAGGTATAGCGCGAAGTGAAATAGAAACAGAGCGGCAAAAATTCATCCTGCGAACAGCTTTCCGGACATTTGCATGTATTGCTGCAAATCATCGATAAAACAGGAAACTGGTACGCAAAACGCAATAAACATGCGCAAAAAGTGTGACAAGGGCTACGTCACATAGCGGCTACGTGTATAATAAGCCCGTATGTAGGCTCTCTTTCGACAATCACATACATTAAGATACTCATGGCTCAAGGCACGCTTTATATTGTTTCTGCCCCCAGTGGCGCGGGTAAATCCAGCCTGATTCAGGCTTTATTAAAGACCCAACCGTTGTATGACACCCAGGTTTCTGTTTCGCACACCACGCGCGCACCGCGCCCGGGGGAAGTGCACGGTGAACACTATTTCTTTGTGAACCATGATGAATTCAGAACAATGATTGGCAGAGACGCGTTCCTGGAACACGCGGAGGTTTTCGGTAATTACTACGGCACCTCGCGTGAAACCATTGAGCAAGTATTAGCATCCGGCGTAGACGTCTTTTTAGATATCGACTGGCAAGGTGCACAGCAAATTCGTGAAAAAATGCCGCATGCGCGCAGTATTTTTATTTTGCCACCGTCTAAGATTGAGCTGGACCGCCGCCTGCGTGGCCGCGGTCAGGATAGCGAAGACGTGATCGCGAAACGTATGGCGCAAGCTGTTGCAGAAATGAGCCATTACGCCGAATATGATTATCTTATTGTGAATGATGATTTCGACACCGCCCTGGGCGATTTGAAAACCATCATTCGCGCCGAACGTCTGCGCATGAGCCGCCAAAAGCAGCGTCATGACGCTTTAATCAGCAAACTGTTGGCAGACTGAACCCACATTCAGTATCATGCCCAGTCATTTCTTCACCTGTGGAGCATTTTAAGTATGGCACGCGTAACTGTTCAGGACGCTGTAGAGAAAATTGGTAACCGTTTTGACCTGGTACTGGTCGCCGCGCGTCGCGCTCGTCAGATGCAGGTAGGCGGAAAGGATCCGCTCGTACCGGAAGAAAACGATAAAACTACCGTTATCGCGCTGCGCGAAATCGAAGAAGGTCTGATCAACAACCAGATCCTCGACGTGCGTGAGCGCCAGGAACAGCAAGAGCAGGAAGCCGCTGAATTACAAGCCGTTACCGCTATTGCTGAAGGTCGTCGTTAATCACAAAGCGGGTCGCCCTTGTATCTGTTTGAAAGCCTGAATCAACTGATTCAAAACTACCTGCCGGAAGACCAGATTAAGCGTCTTCGGCAGGCGTATCTCGTTGCACGTGACGCTCACGAGGGCCAGACACGTTCAAGCGGTGAACCCTATATCACGCACCCGGTAGCGGTAGCCTGCATTCTGGCCGAGATGAAACTCGACTACGAAACGCTGATGGCTGCGCTGCTGCATGACGTGATTGAAGATACCCCAGCCACCTATCAGGACATGGAACAGCTTTTTGGTAAAAGCGTTGCAGAGCTGGTAGAAGGGGTATCGAAGCTTGATAAGCTTAAGTTTCGCGATAAGAAAGAGGCGCAAGCTGAAAACTTTCGCAAGATGATTATGGCGATGGTGCAGGATATCCGCGTCATTCTCATCAAACTTGCCGACCGCACCCACAACATGCGCACGTTAGGCTCATTACGTCCGGACAAGCGTCGCCGCATCGCCCGTGAAACCCTCGAAATCTATAGTCCGCTGGCACACCGTTTAGGTATTCATCACATTAAAACCGAGCTGGAAGAGCTGGGTTTTGAAGCGCTGTACCCAAACCGCTATCGCGTGATTAAAGAAGTGGTTAAAGCCGCTCGCGGCAACCGCAAAGAGATGATCCAAAAAATCCTCTCGGAAATCGAAGGGCGTTTGCAGGAGGCTGGTATTCCGTGTCGCGTAAGCGGGCGTGAGAAGCACCTGTACTCTATTTACTGCAAAATGGTGCTCAAAGAGCAGCGTTTTCACTCCATCATGGATATCTACGCATTTCGCGTCATCGTTCATGATTCCGATACCTGCTATCGCGTACTCGGCCAGATGCACAGCCTGTACAAACCACGCCCTGGTCGCGTGAAAGACTATATCGCCATTCCGAAAGCGAACGGATATCAGTCTTTGCACACCTCAATGATCGGCCCTCATGGCGTCCCGGTTGAAGTACAGATTCGTACTGAAGACATGGACCAGATGGCAGAGATGGGTGTCGCAGCGCACTGGGCTTACAAAGAGCACGGCGGCGAAAGCAGCACCACTGCGCAAATCCGCGCTCAGCGCTGGATGCAAAGCTTGCTGGAACTGCAGCAGAGCGCCGGTAGCTCGTTTGAATTTATTGAAAGCGTTAAATCTGATCTCTTCCCGGATGAGATTTATGTTTTCACACCGGAAGGGCGCATTGTCGAACTGCCTGCCGGTGCAACACCTGTCGACTTCGCCTACGCTGTGCATACCGATATCGGTCACGCCTGCGTCGGCGCACGCGTAGACAGACAGCCTTACCCGCTTTCACAACCGCTCTTTAGCGGTCAGACAGTTGAGATTATTACCGCGCCGGGCGCACGTCCGAATGCCGCGTGGCTAAACTTCGTCGTCAGTTCGAAAGCGCGCGCCAAGATTCGCCAACTGTTGAAAAACCTCAAGCGCGATGATTCCGTCAGTCTGGGGCGTCGACTGCTCAACCATGCCCTGGGCGGTAGCCGTAAACTGGCTGAGATCCCGCCAGAGAGCATTCAGCGTGAGCTTGAGCGCATGAAGCTCGCCACGCTTGACGATCTGCTCGCAGAAATCGGTCTGGGTAACGCCATGAGCGTGGTGGTAGCGAAAAACCTCCAGCAGGGCGAAGCAACAGCGAACGTACCAGCACAATCCGGCCATGGTCATCTGCCGATCAAAGGCGCTGACGGCGTACTGATCACCTTCGCGAAATGCTGTCGTCCAATTCCAGGCGATCCAATCATTGCCCACGTCAGTCCGGGTAAAGGTCTGGTGATCCACCATGAGTCCTGCCGTAATATTCGTGGCTACCAGAAAGAGCCAGAGAAGTTTATGGCGGTGGAATGGGATAAAGAGACGGAGCAGGAATTCATCACCGAGATTAAGGTGGATATGTTTAACCACCAAGGTGCTCTGGCGAACCTGACGGCGGCAATCAACACGACCACCTCCAATATTCAAAGTCTGAATACGGAAGAGAAAGATGGCCGCGTTTATAGCGCCTTTATTCGCCTGACCGCTCGCGATCGTGTGCACCTGGCGAATATCATGCGCAAAATCCGCGTCATGCCGGACGTGATAAAAGTCACCCGTAACCGAAACTAGTCTTATGAATGAACAGCGCTATGCACGTATCCGCGAGATGCTCGCACGTCGTCAGCCCGATCTGACCGTCTGCATGGAGCAGGTTCACAAACCTCATAACGTTTCTGCGATTATTCGTACTGCAGATGCGGTCGGCGTGCATGAAGTCCACGCCGTCTGGCCGGGTAGCCGCATGCGCACTATGCTCTCTTCTGCCGCAGGCAGTAACAGTTGGGTGCAAGTCAAGACCCACCCGACTATTGGCGATGCGGTCACACATTTAAAAAGCCGGGGCATGCAGGTCCTGGCAACCCATCTGTCAGATAAAGCCGTGGATTTTCGCGAGATTGATTACACGCACCCTACCTGCATCCTGATGGGCCAGGAGAAAACCGGCATCACTCAGGAAGCGTTGGATCTGGCTGATCAGGACATCATCATTCCCATGACTGGCATGGTGCAGTCGCTGAACGTTTCTGTCGCCTCTGCGCTGATTCTGTACGAAGCACAGCGCCAGCGGCAAAACGCAGGGATGTACCGCCGAGAAAACAGCATGCTGCCACAAGATGAGCAACAGCGCTTACTGTTTGAAGGCGGTTATCCGGTGCTGGCGAATGTCGCTAAGCGCAAAGGTCTTCCCTACCCTCACGTAAACACGCAGGGCGAAATTGAAGCCGATGCAACGTGGTGGGCCACTATGCAATCTGCGAGATAAACGCGATGAAAGGCCGTTTACTGGATGCCATCCCACTCAACTCTCTGACCGGCGTTGGCGCAGCGCAAAGCAGTAAACTGGCGAAAATTGGCCTGCACACCGTGCAGGACCTCCTGCTCCACCTTCCTCTGCGTTACGAAGACCGTACCCATCTGTACCCAATTGGCGAACTGCTGCCGGGTGTCTATGCCACCGTTGAAGGCGAAGTGCTGAACTGCAATATCACCTTCGGCGGCCGCCGGATGATGACCTGTCAAATCAGCGATGGCTCGGGGATTCTCACCATGCGCTTTTTCAACTTCAGTGCAGCGATGAAAAACAGCCTTGCTACCGGGCGTAGGGTTCTGGCCTACGGCGAAGCCAAACGCGGGAAATACGGCGCAGAGATGATTCACCCGGAATACCGCGTACAAGGCGATCTCAGCACGCCAGAATTGCAGGAAACACTCACACCAGTGTATCCAACCACCGAAGGTGTGAAGCAGGCCACGCTGCGCAAGCTGACCGATCAGGCACTGGATCTGCTCGATACCTGCGCCATTGCCGAACTGCTGCCGCCAGAGCTGTTACAGGGCATGATGAGCCTACCCGAAGCACTGCGCACATTGCACCGCCCCCCACCGTCGCTGCAACTCAGCGATCTGGAAACCGGACAACATCCGGCGCAGCGACGTCTGATTCTCGAAGAACTGCTGGCGCATAACCTCAGCATGCTGGCGCTACGCGCCGGGGCACAGCGTTTTCACGCCCAGCCGTTAAGTGCTAACAACGCGCTAAAAGATAAGCTGCTGGCAGCATTGCCGTTCAAACCTACTGGCGCGCAGGCCCGCGTTACCGCTGAGATTGAACGCGATATGGCGCTGGATGTGCCGATGATGCGCCTGGTGCAGGGTGATGTCGGCTCCGGTAAAACGCTGGTTGCCGCGCTGGCTGCGCTGCGGGCTATCGCACATGGTAAACAGGTTGCGCTAATGGCTCCTACCGAATTATTGGCTGAACAGCATGCAAATAACTTCCGCAACTGGTTCGCGCCACTGGGCGTTGAAGTGGGCTGGCTGGCGGGCAAGCAGAAAGGTAAAGCACGTCTGGCGCAACAGGAAGCTATCGCCAGCGGTCAGGTGCAGATGATTGTCGGCACGCACGCGATTTTCCAGGAACAGGTGCAGTTCAACGGGCTGGCGCTGGTTATCATCGACGAACAGCACCGCTTCGGCGTACATCAGCGTCTGGCACTGTGGGAGAAAGGTCAGCAGCAGGGTTTCCATCCACACCAGCTAATCATGACCGCCACGCCGATTCCGCGCACCCTGGCGATGACAGCCTATGCTGACCTCGACACATCGGTTATCGATGAACTCCCTCCAGGGCGTACGCCGGTCACCACAGTCGCCATTCCGGATACCCGCCGCAGCGATATTATTGATCGCGTGCGCAACGCCTGTACCCACGAAGGACGTCAAGCATACTGGGTCTGTACGCTGATTGAAGAGTCTGACTTGTTGGAAGCTCAGGCGGCAGAAGCGACGTGGGAAGAGCTTAAACTGGCGCTGCCAGAACTCAATATTGGCCTGGTACACGGGCGCATGAAGCCCGCTGAGAAGCAGTCAGTAATGGCGGCCTTTAAGCAGGGTGAACTGCATCTGCTGGTTGCCACCACGGTGATTGAAGTGGGCGTGGACGTACCCAATGCCAGCCTGATGATTATTGAAAACCCGGAACGCTTAGGTCTGGCCCAGTTGCACCAGTTGCGTGGTCGCGTAGGCCGTGGCGCGGTGGCCTCCCACTGTGTCCTGCTCTACAAATCACCGCTGTCTAAAACCGCGCAGAAACGCCTGCAGGTTCTGCGAGACAGCAACGATGGATTCGTGATTGCGCAAAAAGATTTAGAGATTCGCGGCCCCGGCGAGCTGTTAGGTACTCGCCAGACCGGAACGGCAGAATTCAAGGTCGCAGATTTACTGCGCGATCAGGCGATTATCCCGGAAGTTCAGCGCATTGCCCGCCATATTCACGAACGTTATCCGCAACAGGCCTTGGCACTGATAGAGCGCTGGATGCCGGAAACCGAACGCTACTCCAACGCGTAGTTAATTCATAGCGGCGGCGGATGTTACCCCGCCGCACAGCCGTTATTGCGCGAAAATCGGTAACAGCAGATACAGCTTAATCACCAGCGCGTTGACGATATCGATAAAGAACGCCCCCACCATCGGCACCACCAGAAACGCCATATGGGATGGTCCAAAACGTTCGGTAATCGCCTGCATGTTGGCAATCGCCGTCGGCGTCGCGCCGAGGCCAAAACCACAGTGTCCGGCTGCCAGCACGGCGGCATCGTAGTTCTTACCCATCATGCGCCAGGTGACGAATATCGCGTACAGCGCCATGAAAATAGTCTGCACAACCAGGATTGCCAGCATCGGCAAGGCCAGTGAAGCCAGTTCCCACAACTTCAGGCTCATCAACGCCATCGCCAGGAACAGCGACAGACTTACGTTACCCAGCACCGAAACTGCACGTTCGAACACCCGATAAAAACCCAGTAGCGCCAGACCGTTACTGAGGATCACCCCAACAAACAGCACGCAGACGAAGGTCGGCAATTCCAGCACTGTTCCAACCAGCATTTGCGCAACGATTTTACCCACCGTCAGACAGATAGCGATCAGAGCAATGGTTTCAATCAGCACCAGCGAGGTGATCATGCGCCCAACGTCCGGCTTTTCAAATGCGGTCGGCACGGCCTGATCGTCCGGCATACCGTCTGGCGTGGTAGAGTGTTTGACCAGATAGCGTGCCACCGGGCCGCCAATCAGTCCGCCCAACACCAGACCAAACGTTGCGCAAGCCATCGCCACTTCAGTCGCATTGGTGAAGCCATAACGTTCAATAAACAGCTTGCTCCACGCGGCCCCGGTTCCGTGTCCACCAGAGAGGGTGATCGAGCCAGCGATCAGACCCATCAGCGGGTCCAGACCCAGTAGGGTCGCCATACCAATACCGATGGCGTTTTGCATCAGCAACAAGCCAACAACCACAATCAGAAAGATACCCACCACGCGGCCACCAGCACGCAGACTGGCGATATTGGCGTTCAGGCCGATAGTGGCGAAAAAGGCCAGCATCAGCGGATCGCGCAGGGTCATATCGAAGTTCACTTCCCAACCCATGCTTTTTTTCAGCACCAGCAGCGCAATCGCCACCAGCAATCCACCTGCAACGGGTTCGGGAATGGTGTATTTTTTCAGGAAGGAAACAGACTGGACGAGCTTACGTCCCAGCAGCAACACAAGGGTTGCCGCAACCAGCGTTGATAACGTATCGAGATAAAACATTTACAGCTCCATTAGTGCGTTTAGCACAATCACGCACGATGCATTCCAGACCGGTTTTTAGCTCTTATTGAGTTTTCGGAGTGGATTTTAAGCAGAAAATGATGAAAAGTTATATAAAAATGTTTGTTTATCCGTTTTAAATATTAAGAATACCTGCTAGCAAACGTTTGCTTTTCTGCCCTGGTCAGATAAAATCACCGCTTTTCCACCATGGGATTGCCTCTGATGTCCGTTAACGCCGTAGAGTCAACAAATGCGCAACCGGTTGCGCAGACTCACAACAGTGAACTGATTTACCGTCTTGAAGATCGCCCCCCGTTAGCCCAGACCCTGTTTGCCGCCTGTCAGCATCTGCTGGCCATGTTCGTCGCGGTGATCACCCCTGCTCTGTTAATTTGCCAGGCGCTTGGTTTACCGGCTCAGGATACTCAACACATTATCAGTATGTCGCTGTTCGCCTCCGGCGTAGCTTCTATCATTCAGATCAAAGCCTGGGGACCAGTAGGCTCAGGGCTGCTATCCATTCAGGGCACCAGCTTTAACTTTGTTGCGCCACTGATTATGGGCGGTACGGCGCTAAAAACCGGTGGCGCAGATGTCCCAACCATGATGGCGGCGCTGTTCGGTACACTGATGCTGGCAAGCTGCACCGAGATGGTTATCTCGCGTGTCCTGCACCTGGCGCGTCGTATTATTACTCCGCTGGTCTCAGGGGTGGTCGTGATGATTATCGGCCTGTCGTTGATTCAGGTGGGTCTGACATCGATTGGCGGTGGCTATGCCGCAATGAGCGACAACACCTTTGGTGCGCCGAAGAATTTACTGTTGGCAGGCGTGGTGCTGGCGCTAATCATCCTGCTTAACCGTCAACGTAACCCTTACCTGCGCGTTGCGTCATTGGTGATTGCGATGGCGGCAGGCTATCTGCTGGCCTGGTTTATGGACATGCTGCCGCAAAATACCGCACCGGTAAGTCAGGACCTGCTGATGGTGCCAACGCCGCTGTATTATGGCCTGGGCATCGACTGGAGTTTACTGCTGCCGCTGATGCTGGTCTTTATGATCACTTCACTGGAAACCATCGGCGATATTACGGCCACCTCTGATGTCTCCGAGCAGCCGGTTTCTGGTCCGCTGTATATGAAGCGCCTGAAAGGCGGCGTGCTGGCGAACGGTCTGAACTCGTTTGTTTCCGCCGTGTTCAACACCTTCCCGAACTCCTGTTTTGGCCAGAACAACGGGGTTATTCAGTTAACGGGCGTCGCCAGCCGCTACGTTGGTTTTGTGGTGGCGCTGATGCTGATCGCGCTGGGCCTGTTCCCGGCAGTCAGCGGTTTTGTACAGCATATTCCTGAGCCGGTACTGGGCGGCGCAACGCTGGTAATGTTCGGTACTATCGCAGCATCCGGTGTGCGTATCGTGTCCCGCGAGCCGCTGAACCGCCGCGCGATTCTGATTATCGCGCTGTCGCTGGCAGTTGGTCTGGGTGTTTCCCAGCAGCCGCTGATTCTCCAGTTCGCCCCGGATTGGGTGAAAAACCTGCTCTCTTCCGGTATCGCCGCTGGCGGTATTACCGCAATCGTTCTGAATCTGGTATTCCCGCCAGAAAAGCAATAAGCAAAATGCGGCGTTGGTTCTGAATCAACGCCGCTGTAACGCTCTTTCACCATTCCCGCCTTGAGCATTGCGCCTAAATCGTGCATAACTTGACTATGTGCACTTCGCGGGATGGAAGACCATGAAATTTATTGGAAAGCTGCTTCTTTACGTGCTGATCGCCCTTGCAGTGGCGATTCTCGGCCTTTATTTTCTACTGCAAACCCGCTGGGGGGCAGAGCACGTCAGCGCCTGGGTTTCGGAGAACAGCAGCTACCATCTGGCGTTTGATGCCATCGATCACCGGTTTTCTTCCCCTTCCCATATTCTGCTGGAAAACGTCACCTTTGGCCGGGATGGTCAGCCCGCAACGCTGGTCGCTAAAACGGTCGATATTGGGCTGAGTAGCCGCCAAATCACCGACCCGCTGCACGTAGACATCATTTTGTTGCAAAACGGCACGCTGAATCTTTCCCAGCAAACAGCGCCGTTGCCGTTCCAGGCCGATCGCCTGCAATTGCAGGATATGGCGCTTAACAGCCCCGGCAGCGAGTGGAACCTCAGCGCCCAGCGCGTTAACGGCGGCGTCATTCCCTGGAGCCCTGAGGCAGGTAAAATTCTCGGGAGCAAAGCGCAAATTCAGCTCAGCGCCAGTTCGTTGACGCTCAACGATGTTCCAACTACCAACGTCTTGATTGAAGGCAGCATCGACCATGACCGGGTGACGCTAAGCAATATTGGCGCTGACGTGGCGCGTGGGGCATTAACCGGCGTAGCGCAACGCAATGCAGACGGGAGCTGGGTTGTGGAGAATCTGCGCCTGAACGATATCCGGCTGCAAAGCGACAAATCGCTGGCCGACTTTTTTGCCCCGTTAAGCACTATTCCTTCCCTGCAAATTGGTCGTCTGGAAGTGACGGATGCCCGTCTGCAAGGCCCCGACTGGGCGGTGACGGATCTCGATCTGAGCTTGCGCAACATGACCTTCAGCAAGGACGACTGGCAAACTCAGGAAGGAAAATTGTCGATGAACGCCAGCGAGTTTATTTACGGCTCTCTGCACTTCTTCGATCCGATTCTGAACGCCGAGTTCTCACCTCAGGGCATTGCGCTGCGCCAGTTCACCACCCGCTGGGAAGGCGGTATGGTCAGAACATCCGGAAACTGGATGCGCAGCAACAAAGCACTGGTCCTTGACGATGCCGCTATTGCTGGTCTGGAATACACGCTGCCGGAAAACTGGAAGCAGCTGTGGATGAAACCCCTGCCAGCGTGGTTAAACAGCCTGACGCTGAAGAAATTTAGTGCCAGCCGTAATCTGGTGATAGATATCGACCCCAATTTCCCGTGGCAGCTCACCGCGCTGGACGGCTACGGTGCTAACCTCGGGCTGGTACAGAACAATCAGTGGGGGATCTGGAGCGGTAGCGCCACCCTCAACGCCGCTGCCGCTACCTTTAACCGTACCGACGTGCGTCGCCCTTCGCTGGCGCTGACGGCAAACAGCAGCACCATCAATATCAGCGAACTGAGCGCCTATACGGAAAAAGGACTGCTGGAGGCCACTGCCAGCATTTCGCAGCTACCTCAGCGCCAGACGCAGGTCAGCCTAAACGGGCGCGGCGTGCCAATGACGATCCTGCAGCAGTGGGGCTGGCCCGCACTGCCGCTTTCCGGCGATGGCAACATCCAGCTTACCGCCAGCGGCAATATTCAGGCCGATGTGCCGCTCAAGCCAACGGTCAACGGTCAGCTGCATGCGGTGAACGTGGAGAAACAGCAGGTAACGCAAACCATGCAGGCGGGCGTGGTTTCGGGGAGTGAAGTCACTGCACCACCACCTGCACAATGATTTATTGCCCGGTGGCGCTTCGCTTACCGGGCCTACTCATGCTCATAAGCGAATATATTCACTGCACAACAGCCATTTCACCGGCTCGTCTTCTTCAATCAACGGGAAGCGACCGCCAGGTTCCAAAAAGTGGTTGTCATGCTGGTCGTCATTGACCATCGAGATTTCCCAGCCCAGCACAAACGCCTTCTCCGCCCAAAAGCGATGATACAAGCGCGGTGGCAGGCACACTCCTTGTCCCGGTTTCAATACCAGCGTCTCGCCAGCGTTAACTGTACGCCGCTGACCATCCACGCTAACCTCAACAACGCGTCGGGCGTCATACTCATCATCAGGCGTGGCCCACGCCAGTTGCATACACAAATCACCGCCGCCGCGATTAACGATATCTTCCATTTTATGGCGATGAAAATGCCATGGCGTTTGCTGATCCTGCTGAATTTGCAACATCTTTTCGGCGTACGGTTTGGGGTAGTCCGCTGACCCCATCAAACCATTGCGCAACGTTAGTAACGTCAGCCCCGTTTGCGCAAAATCTCCGTGCCCGAAGTCGGTAATATCCCAGCCCAACTGGAGATCGCGCACTTCACGCCACAGAGTTTGATCCTGTTGCCGCCAGGCATCGACCGTAAAATACGCAAAATCAGGCAGACAGACCCGAAAAGTCTCAGCGATGGCATGCGCTTTATCGACGGCATAATTAATGTGTGAACGTTTCATTCCACTTTTCCTTGTTGCGAAAGAGGCGGGTCGCCCCGCCTGCATGCCGTTAGTAAAGTGATGCTTTGCCGGTTGAACCGAACAGTTTCATTTTGTGGCGGATAACGTCCCGCGCGGCGCTAATGGCTTCCGGATAGATTACGTTCGGGTCCCACCAGGTTTCTTTCGCCAGGATTTCGCGGACTTTCTGGAAGTAAGCGTATTTCATATCGCTGGAAATGTTGATTTTGCCAACGCCCAGCGTCACGGATTCGGCAATTTCCGCATCCGGGTTCGCGGAACCGCCGTGCAGCACCAGCGGAATATCCACACGTCCGGCGATATCGCGCAGGATGTTCATTTGCAGCTCTGGCTGCATCCCTTTCGGGTAGATCCCGTGCGCGGTTCCAATCGCCACCGCCAGCGTGTCTGCACCGGTTCGGGCGATAAAATCCTCTGCCTGAGCAGGATCGGTATAAGTAACCTTCGACACGCCGCCTTCCACTGACGTCCCGGTCTGGCCAATCGTTCCCAACTCCCCTTCCACCGAAACACCTACCGCATGCGCCAGTTTGACCACTTCGCGGGTCAGCGCCACGTTCTCTTCATATGGCAGCAGCGAGCCATCAATCATCACCGAGGTAAACCCACACTGAATCGCCCGCAAGACATGCTCAACCGAAGCGCCGTGGTCCAGATGCAGAGTAAAGGGAACCGGGCTACGCATGGTGATATCACGGACGTAGCTAAAAAACGCATCGCCGACAAAATCATGTTCGCTGGGGTGAATGGAGATAATCGCCGGGGTGTTGGTCGCTTCCGCTTCTTCCACTACTGCGCGTACAAAGCAGCTGTCCGCCACGTTGAATGCGCCGATGGCAAAACCGTGCTGACGGGTAGGTTGCAGTAATTCTTTCATCGAAACTAACATGTTAATTCTCCAGTTTCAGGGTGTAGAAAGCCCTGCCAGTGCGTCATCGCAGAGGCATAGAAGGCGTTACAGAAAATGAATCAGGCTTTGCCGATAGCGCCGCTGGCCTGCAGGTACGGAATAATGGCTTCCTCGCAGGCCTGTTCCATCAGGGCCAGGGCATCAACGAGTTCACCGGATGTGTCGCGACACAGGGTATGCAGTAGCGCAGCCTTTCCGGCTTCGAAAACCGCCGCACCAACGTTTATCTTGGCGACGCCAAACGTCGGGCAGCGCTGTAGCTGGTCAAACGGCGTTCCGCTGCCGCCATGCAGCGCCAGCGGCACCGTTGATAACCGGGCTATTTCCTCCAGCCGCAGGAAATCAATAGCAGGTGTGATACCCGGCGCGTACATGCCGTGTGCTGTACCCACCGACACCGCCAGCAAATCGATCCCGGTCTGTTGGATGAAGGGTTCCACGTCGGCGGCCTGGGTCATCAAATCAGCGTTAGCGGCGTGGTCATAGCACGGAGCATCGGCCAAATGACCCAGCTCGCCTTCCACGCACAGAGAAACGCTGGCTGCAAGCTCAACCACCGCCCGGGTCTGGCGAATGTTCTCCTCCAGCGCAAAGGCGGAGGCGTCGATCATTAAGCCGCTGAATCCGGCGCGAAAAGCCTGGCGAATGCGTACAGGATCCTTTCCATGATCCAGCGCCAGCGCGACCGGTACCGAGGCTTCCTCTGCCAGCGTTTTGACCACCGCTGCCGCTATCGGGGCCGGAAAATGCTCCAGATGCCCCTGATACAAATTCAGAATGATGGGCGCACGGTGTTTCTCCGCCACTCGCACCGCTGCGCGGGCGCTTTCCAGGTTCATACAGTTGATGGCCAGCAGCGCGTACTGCTCGCGCCAGGCTTTGGTCACCATGCTTTTCATATCGGCAAACATAAGGCCTCCGGTTATTCCAGGGTGAAGGTGATTTCTTCGTCTTTCAGCTTTTGATCGCTGAGTTCGTCAAACTCTTCATCACGCTCGGTTACCGGTTTCTTCCACAGCGACAGCATGACACCGCAAATCACCGTACCGATCCCCAGCGCCAGGCAAAACAGCAGCGGATGCGTAAAGAGCGGAACCACAAACATGCCACCGTGCGGTACCGGGCTTTCGACACCCCACACCATAATCAGGCCACCCGCAATCGCCGATGCCACCACGCAGGAGCCCACCACGCGCAGCAGGTCGCGTGCCGCAATCGGAATGACCCCTTCGGTAATCATGCAGATCCCCATCGGGAATGCGGCCTTCAGCGCCTCACGTTCCGCACGGGTGTACTTGTGACGCGTCAGCAGGAAAGAGAGCGTAATGCCAAATGGAGGGATCATCGAACCGACAAACTTCACCGCTTCCGGACCGTACACGCCGCTGACCAGCATGCCGTCAGCAAACAGCGACATGGTTTTATTCACCGGCCCACCGAAGTCGAATGTCGCCATCGCACCGAGGATAGCGCCCATCAGAAAGCGGGATCCGCCCTGCATAGACTCCAGCAGATGAATCAACGCGTCCTGCAGCCAGGCAATCGGCTTGCCAATCAGCGTCATCATCAACAGGCCGCCGATAACGGTACTCAGTACCGGCAGCACCATGATGGGCATCAACCCCTGCATCGACTGCGGCAAACGGATATAGCGCTTGAGCAGTAGGACGGTATAACCGACCAGAAATCCGCCCAGCATCCCGCCGATAAAACCGGTATGAATTTCTCCGCAGACGAAGCCGACAATCAGACCCGGCGCGAATCCCGGACGGTCAGCAATGGAGTACGCAATCGCCGCGCTAATCAGCGGTACGATTAACCCCATCCCCCAGCCGCCAATCTGGTTGAGCATCCAGGGAATGGTTCCTGTTTTTTCACCGACGTTAGTGCCGCCAAGTATTTGCCCGAGAGCAATACAGATCCCGGCGGCGACAATTAACGGGATCATCCACGAAATTCCCGTTAATAAATGTTTTTTTATTTCCTGAGATAGCGGAATTTTATTTTCACTCATGTGAAATCCCTCCAGAATGAGGATCGCTACTGGTTATTATTAACTAATGATTTTTCGACCTTTTCAAGAAACTGAATGGGCGACTTTATGACGATTTCAGTTTTTACTCGCACAATGCGTTTGTTTGAAAATCGCTCCTCCCCTTTTATTTTTACATCGACAGCAAGAATCACGACATCAGCCGCAGAAATATCTTCTGTCAGCAGTTCGTTTTCTGTGCCAATGGTGCCCTGGGTTTCAACTTTTATATTATGACCAAGCGCTTTGGCACCTTTAATTAACTTCTCACGGGCAATATAGGTGTGCGCAATACCCGCCGTACAGGCGGCAACACAAACAATATTCATAACATGCTCCACATTTTATTTAGCAGACATTGGATTCAGCATATTGGCTAAAAAGCTCAATAATTTTTTGTGGACTACTTTCAACTAATAGTTGTTCAATAATGTCGTCATCTGCCAACGCACCAGCAACCTGCGAAAGCAGACGAATATGGGTGGTGTTTTGATCTTCAAGACGTACGGCAAACAGAATAATGCACCGTACATTGCTGCCGTCCAGGGTTTCCCAGGGAATCTCCTGGCGGGTACGCCCAATCGCCAGCGTGGTATTGACCACCGCCGAGGATTTCCCGTGCGGGATCGCAATATGGTTTTCGAAGCCGGTCGAGCCTTCTGACTCACGTTGCCAGACATCCTGAATAAACGTTTCGCGACAGCTAATTGCTCCATCTTTTTGCAGAATATCCGTCAGTTCCTCAATAGCCTCCGTTTTGCTTGTAGCCTTCATGTCCAAAATAACGCGATTTGTATTGAGTATTTTCGTGATGTCCATCAATCATACCTCATGGAGTTCAGACATTAATTTTCAACGACCAGCGACGTCGCCCGATGTAATTTTTCCGTAATAACCGTTTCTGTTACCCGCTTAATATCCGCATCATTGAAGAAGGCAGTGACATACACGACCGGCATGGCAACCGCGGGTAAATTAATCGTCGATACCACCAGTTCAATATCGTCTGTCAGTACAGAGGGCAGGCTGCCTGCCGACACCACGCCGACGATAGTCCAGTCCGGAAAGGCGCGTAGAATACGGCTTTTGAGTAAGTGAGAAGTGCCGATACCCGTTGAACAGACCAGTAGTACGCGTTTACGCGCTATCTGACGCTCCATTGCGGCCTGAAAATGCACGGTTAAATATCCCACTTCATCTTCCGACACGGCCCGCTCGCCCCAACTGCTAAACACCCGATTTACCGCACACTGGGTCAGACGCCACACGTCCTGCAACTCGCCTTTGATATCCTCCAGCAACGGATTACGAATGCGGATCTGGTAGTTCAGTCGGTTAATCAGCGGCTTAATGTGGATCAGCAATCCGTCATACAGCGCCGTGTCCTGGCTAAGATCGCTGTCGACCATCTCGGCGAAGGTGGCAATCAACCGATGGGTAATCAAACGCGCTTCGTCGCTGGAGTGCATATGACCAATCACACTCACGTCATTATGCTCTTCAATCACCACACCCGAGGAGATAATGTATTGATATATAAACCAGACTTCGTCTTCCGGCAGCGGGTGGGCAATGCGTTTTTCGATATGCTGAATCATGCGACTGGCAATGGAAAATATGTTCTCATCACAGGTAGTGATGCTCTCTTCTTTTCTCGGAAGCGCATTGCCCCGCGTGATGCGGTACATCATGATCAGAATATGGGTAAAGGTATTGACGTAATAAGGCTCGCCGAGCGACCAGCACAGGTCGTTCTCCATTTCCTGTAATAACGTCTGGACAAATAAAACATCTTCTTCGCCAAAGTAATGCACTAAGGCTTTATAACTGCCTGGGTCAAGGCGTGAATAAACCACGTTACCAGGTTCATTATGGTTAATCACACCGTTAATCAGCGACGCCATCGCCTGGCGCACACCGCTCTCGCTACCTTCGATGTGCGTGCCGCTCTGACTGCGAATCAACGACAGGCCCAGTGGGGTAATCCAGGATTCAATTACTTTCAAATCGTTCACAATCGATGCGCTACTAATAAAATAACGTTCGGATAATTTACTGATCGACGTTTCATGCGGCGTTTCGCTTAATAATTGTGAAGCTATCTTTACTCGCCGTGAATTATTCATCATGCCGTCAGCATCATCACCCTCCGTTCCTAATAACTGGTCCATATATAAAAGGTCGGTAATATTATCGGCACTTAATATCACCCCAGCACCAGCACGTTTATCGATGGCTATTTTCCATTCTGATAACCATGGTTCCAGTAAGCGCAGATCGCGCTGCACAGTTTTCTCTGAAACAGATAAATACTCGGCAACTTTCAGCAGCGTGACATATTCCTTCTTAGACAGAAGAAATTTTAATAATCTGTTTTGTCGCGAGGTAATCATTTGCATTATTTACCCTTATTACATACCAGATTAAATATCTATACCCGTCATACTTCAAGCTGCATGTGCGTTGGCTTTTGAGTTACTCGTCTCATCCATGAGACTCGCCCTTAAGGGCCGTCGCTCCGCGACGTTCAAATCTGTTCCCGACAGATTTGTCACTCACCCCAGTCACGTACTTATGTACGTTCAGGGGATTCGCTGCGTCGCCACCTTCCTGCAACTCGAATTATTTAGGTTATAAAGAAGCATTTATGCTCCACGTGTAATCCGTGATGATAAATATAAGAGGACTACGATGCGCCAACAATACTAAATCGTGTCCAGTAATCCGGACAGAAATAAGACAAAAAGAGGAAATAGTGAGATATTTACGGCGCAGATCACATTTTTCGTGGGATTCAGAGTGATATCGCTCGCAAATATGGGGAGATAAAAATTTAATTCAGGATGTTTTGGATTTTCAGATCTGGAATGCTGCTCGCAGCGTGGGCCGGATAAAACGCATTGCGTCGCCATCCAGCCCACGTTGAGATTTACTTACAGGGTAATCGTCAGCGCATCCGCATCCGGCGTGACAACCGTTCCCCACTCACTGCCCACAGACGAGCCGCCCTTCACGCCGCTAACCTGCGTAATATTACGCAGACACAGCGTCCAGTTACGCGCTTCGCCACTTCCTTGCACGGTGATGGTATTACCCGTGCGCGTCGCTTTCAGCGTGAAGATAACCGAACCGTCAGCCGCCGGGACTTCACAAATCGCCTCCCGACCCTCCTGCAGATGGAACAGCTGGAACGCCGTCCCTTCGTGCCAGGCGTAGTCCGGCTTCTGGTTATTGCAGCCCAGCGCCAGCAGTGTATTGTCGCGCACATAAACAGGCAGACTCAGGAAGTCATGCTGCTGCTTATGCCAGCGGCTGCCCGCCACCTCGTCGTTACGCCACAGATGCGTCCAGCGTCCTTCCGGCAGATAGAACTGCACATCACCCGCCTCGCTAAACACCGGCGCAACCATCACGCTATCGCCCAGCATGTACTGGCGGTCGAGATAATCACATGCCGGATCGTCCGGGAACTCCAGCATCATTGCGCGCATCATCGGCGTTCCGAGTTCATTGGCGCGCGCCGCTTCGCGATACAGGTACGGCATCATGCGGCATTTCTGCTCAGTGAAGTAGCGCACCACGTCGCAGGATTCATCATCGTACGCCCATGGCACACGGTAGGATTTACTACCGTGCAGGCGGCTGTGGCTGGAGAGCAGCCCAAACGCACACCAGCGCTTGTAGACGTGCGCCGGGGCGGTATTCTCAAAGCCGCCAATATCGTGACTCCAGAAGCCAAAGCCGGACAGGCCGATGGACAACCCGCCACGCAGGCTTTCGGCCATTGATTCATAGTTGGCATAGCAGTCACCGCCCCAGTGCACCGGGAACTGTTGCGCGCCGACCGAGGCCGAACGGGCGAACAGCACTGCCTCTTCTTCACCGACGGTCTCTTTCAGCACGTTCCATACCAGTTCGTTGTAGATGTACGCATAATGGTTGTGCATTTTCTGCGGATCGGAACCGTCAAACCACTGCACGTCAGTAGGAATGCGTTCACCAAAGTCAGTTTTGAAGCAGTCAACGCCGATATCCACCAGACCTTTCAGCTTGTTGGCATACCACTCGCAGGCTTCAGGATTGGTGAAGTCATAAATCGCCAGGCCCGGCTGCCATTTATCCCATTGCCACAGGGAGCCGTCCGGGCGCTTGAGCAGATAACCTTTCTCTTTCAGTTCATTGAACAGCGGGGATTTCTGGCCGATATAGGGGTTTATCCATACGCAGACCTTCAGCCCTTTCTCTTTCAGGCGGCGGATCATGCCTTCCGGGTCAGGGAAGGTCACCGGATCCCACTCAAAGTCGCACCACTGGAAGGCTTTCATCCAGAAGCAGTCGAAATGGAAGACGTGCAGCGGCAGATTGCGCTCGGCCATCCCGTCGATAAAACTGTTCACCGTCGCTTCATCGTAATTAGTGGTGAACGATGTAGTCAGCCACAAACCGAATGACCAGGCTGGCGGCAGCGCCGGACGACCAGTAAAGCGGGTATAACGATCCAGCACCGCTTTCGGCGTAGGGCCGTCGATGACGAAATATTCCAGATACTCGCTTTCAACGCTGAACTGCACTTTTGACACTTTCTCAGAGCCAATTTCAAACGACACGCACTGCGGATGGTTTACCAGCACGCCGTAACCACGGTTGGTGAGATAAAACGGGATGTTCTTGTAAGACTGCTCGGTACTGGTGCCGCCATCGCGATTCCATGTTTCCACCGTCTGGCCGTTACGTACCAGCGCAGTAAAGCGCTCACCCAGACCGTACACCGTTTCGCCAACGCCCAGATCCAGGCGTTCAAACATATAGTTTTTCCCGCTGTTGGTGTCCTGCACGTAGCCGTTATTTTTCAGCTGGCTGCCGGTAATACGTTCGCCGTTACGCAAGAAATCCAGCGACCAGAACTCGCCTTTAGTGACCCGCACGCTCAAATTACCGCTTTTCAGTTCGGCAAATTCAGCGGTGTTTTGTATCTCTACGTTGACGTCCTGCAGCACGTTCAGCGGATAATGTGGACCGTTATCCAACGCGCCCTGGAAGTGTTCCATACGCACCCCAACCACGCCTTCCTGCGGCGAGAAAAAGCGCAGGGTGAAGAGTGGAGTATCCAGTTGCCAGGTACGTTCACGCACATCGCGCGGCGCAACGTAGACAATCATCTCGTTACCCTGCTGTTCGACCTCGAACACCTGAATCGGGTGAGTTAAATTCAGGCCAGGCTGCGTCAGCCAGTTTCCGTCGCTAATTTTCATCGTTGGTTCCTTAGTTCTGTAATTCTTTCGTCGAAAAATCCTGCTGATTGCGGTGCGCACCGTGAGCCAGCTGACTCATGATTTCCGTCAGATACGGCGTTTTCAGGGTATAGAAGCGTTTGGCAATCACGGCACTCAACAGGTAACAAATAGCTGGGACAATCGTGAACAATGCGATAATGATGCTAATGGTGGCGCTGTTCTGGGTTTTCGCTGCGGCATCGTAACCGCCGCCCGCCAGCATCCAGCCGATCATCGCCCCGCCGAACGCCAGACCCAGCTTCAGCACGAACAGCGTGCCCGCGAAGCTGATCCCCGTCAGACGTTTTCCGTTACACCACTCGCCGTAATCAACGGTATCGGACATCATCACCCACTGGATTGGCGTCACGAGCTGATGCAGTACGCCAATCACGAAGATGAAGGCAAACATTGTGAGGTTGGCGTGCATCGGCACGAAGAACATTGCCAGACTGACGACCGCCAGCAGGGCGTTCGTCCACCAGAAGACGCTGACTTTGCATTTCCAGTCAGTCAGCGGTTTTGCCAGCGCAGAGCCGATAAGATTGCCGACGCAATAGGTGGTGAGGAAGGCGACAAACACTTCCGGGGTACCCATAATCCAGGTGACGTAATACATCATCGCCCCGCCGCGAACGCAGACGGCCAGGATGTTGAGGATGGTCAGCAGGCCGACGATGCGCCATTGGTCGTTTTGCCAGATGTCGCGCAGATCTTCACGCATTGAATTGTTGGTTGGCGGCGCTTCAACACGTTCTTTGGTGGTGAAGAAGCAAAACGCCAGCATCAGGAACGCCACAACCGAGAGCACGGCAATCCCGCCCTGGAAGCCCAGCGCTTTATCTTCACCGCCAATCAGATTCACCAGCGGCATCATCAGCACGGTGGAGAGCATGCCGCCCGCCGTCGCCAGCACAAAGCGCCATGACTGCAGGGAGATACGCTGCGTTGGGTCATTAGTTATCACACCGCCCAGCGCGCAGTAGGGAATATTCACCACGGTATAAAGCAGGGTCAGCAGCGTGTAGGTGATTGCGGCATAAATCATTTTGCCGTGCAGGCTGAGATCCGGCGTGCTGTAGGCGAGCACACAGACCAGGCCAAACGGCAGAGCGCCAAACAGCACCCACGGGCGGAATTTCCCCCAGCGCGAACGGGTGCGGTCGGCGAGCAGTCCCATGCAAGGGTCTGAGATAGCATCCAGCGCGCGAGCCAGTAAGAACATCGTGCCGACAAAACCGGCCGGGATACCAAAAATATCGGTATAGAAGAACATCATATATAACATAACGTTATCAAAGATGATGTGGCTGGCGGCATCGCCCATGCCGTAGCCAATCTTCTCTTTAACGGACAAAATCTCACTTTTCATTACGCATCCTTGTTAGCACTTTCACACGCACTGATACCGGTTACAGTTCTTGTAAACCATCCCTGTGAGCGCGGGTATTCCGATATCTCGTTATCAAATTACGATTCTTGTTTTCTGTGATCAGGGTAGCGTCTGAAAATGTGTCTAAGTGTAAGTAATGGATTTTGCGGCGATTTATTTGAAACTGGTCATGGTATAGAGAAACGGAAGTTAAAAAAGTGAGTGAGGGGGTGTGGAAACGTTTGGAAGTAGCTATAATGCGCCCCGCCTCCATGTAGCAATCGAGGCGCGGAAGATCGTCATCTCCGGTGAGGTGGCTGGACTTCAAATCCAGTTGGGGCCGCCAGCGGTCCCGGGCAGGTTCGACTCCTGTGATCTTCCGCCAATTATAATAATATTCAACTCCTAATTTAGAGTATATCCATTAATTCAATACCATTTATATCTATAACTTTCACAGGTGAAATAATGAGTGGTTTATTCGGCATGGAATACAAAGATATTGTAATGACAGCAGCAGTAATAATTGGTCCCATACTTGCTGTAGAAATACAAAAAATATTAGAGCAATTTCGTGAAAAAAAACAAAATCGCTTATATATATTTAGAACTTTGATGTCAACCAGATCACAAAGACTGCATAGAGATCACGTACAAGCACTAAACATGATTGATATTGAATTCTACGGACGGAAAATCCCATTAATTAAGACACGGTATCAAACAAGCAGAGAGCAGGCAGTAACCCATGCCTGGAAAAGCTATAACAATCACTTAAACAAAGCAAAAGAATACCCTGATATAAATATATGGATATCAAAATCCGATGATTTATTCACCGAGCTTTTATATACGATCGCACAAGCCATGAATTATGACTTTGATAAAGTACAATTACAAAGAGATTGTTATAGACCGATAGCTCATGGAGATTTAGAAACCACTCAAGCTAACATATTAAAAGGTCTTGAAGATATATTTTCTGGTAAAAATTCTTTACCAATGACTATAACGAATATCCCCTTCAACGGGGCAAATACAAGGGATCAGGAAGCTCAGATGGGCAGCCAAGACCTTGATAGTAATAAGCCCTAACCTTTTGGCTCAATTCCTTTATGACGCAACTCCTCCCTCGCCAGTTCCTTCAACCAACTGGCGAGACTTACCCCTTCTTCTGCCGCCACAGCATCCAACTGCTCTTTCAATGCCGGATCAATACGCATTTTGAACTGCGGTGATTGACCGCCGCCTTTTGGTTTTTTTTCGCGCGATATGATTGACATGAGGCCACCTATCCAATTATCTTAACCATATAGGAGGCCACCTAAAAGCCTTCTACACTAGCAACGCCCCGATGTGCGGGAACACAGCCGGAGCGTCTAACCTCACCAACTATCAAGGAGTTGATTATGGCTGATTCGCATTCTACCCCAGACACCGACCAATCCGGAACCGAGCGTTCGGTAATTGTGGGATACCGCCCGAATGTTTTCGACAAATCCACACCCAAAATTATTCTTTCCGGCAAGTGGCTACGCGAAGCGGGGTTTGAAACCGGGCAACAAATTACCGTAAAAGTGATGAATGGCTGTATCGTCCTGATGGTCTATGGCGAGCAGGAACAACGGTTGCAGGATGAGCTGAAAGAGGCCAATCAGAAGTTAAATAGAATTGAGAGCACGCTGGCGACTCTTCAGTGAATTACGAGTCAACATGTAAGTGGCGCTTACATGTTAACCTGGTGCCGGATGGCGCTTGCGCTTATCCGGCCTACGCTATCAAATGAATCACCGAATAGAGCCATCGGGATAAAGGTACATCCCCCCTTCCAGATAAACAGGCTCACCGTCACTTATCTTCAAATCATCGTATAGCGATTGCATTTCATTATCTTCTGGCTCTGGCTCTGGCTCTGACTCTGACTCTAGACGATAATAGGTATCTACATCATATTTCTCATTGCGTAAATCATCATCATTATAGATACCTAAATGTTTCTTTAGCCCTACAATAGTAAATATCCATTTTAGACCATCTTTAATATAATATGCACCGCCATAAGCATTCTCATCTGGAAATTCTTCATATCCCAGGCGTAGCGCGTGTACACGTGCATGTTTTCCTGTTGTTAGACTATTCATATACACTCATTTTAATTGTCTCATACCATACACTGAACGTCATATTCAAAATACTCTCCTGATAGCCTATGCCACAAGGTATAAATGACATCACAGTGAAGCACGCATTATAATGTCAATTAAATGGACAGGCACAATACCATCTCAGCTTAAATGATATGTGTATTTTTATTTATAAATAATTGCAACAATGGACGACTAATGAAAAACGTATTTATGGCGATGATTATCGCTCTCGTCACTATCACCGCATCATCCACTGTTTTCGCATGCCCGAAAGGAGAACACCCGCACGGCGGTACTGGCTCACACCATAAGGGCGGCTGGCGCTCATATGATCAGTAAAATTGCCATTCCTGTCTTGTTATTACTCTGTTTTTCAACACCTGTGCTGGCAAAATCGACATTGAATATCGACGGCAACTCGCTATATCACGGCTATCAGTTGTATGAGAAAGGTTTTGATTATTTGAACGTTCGGGATGAACAGACAGCAGTGATGTATATGTCTTTTGTTGCCGGTGTAGCGGGGACACTGTCAAAAGAAAAAATCATCTGTAATGAGAGCATAACCATTGGGCAGGAAGCTGATATTGTTGGTAATTACCTCCAGACCCATCCAAAAGAACGAACAAAATACAGTCCTTCTGAGTTGGCCATGATCGCTTTAGGCAAAGAACTTGCTTGTAGCAAAAATAGTAATAGCTAGCGCTGCACTTTGCTTGTGTTGCCGGATGGCGCTAACGCTTATCCGGCCTACGATTCCCCCAAAAAATAAAGCCGCTGATCGGTTAATCAGCGGCTTTCTGTTACCTGCAGTTACGTCAGAAGTTATATTTCACGCCGAGCATACCGCGGGTATCGCTGTAGCCTTTGTCGCCAACCTGTTGGGCCACGTTGCTCCATACGTTGAGGCGCGGAGTGATTTGACCTTCAACGCCGACTTTCAGCTCGCCAATATTTTTGGTGCCGCGCATGTCGTTGCTCACATCGTCCATTTTCACGCTGGTCGTCTGCGTGTTGTGGATCCAGTTGGCTTCGACAAACGGCTGGAACTCGCGAGATTTACCGTCGTCGATGGCATTATGGCCGTTAATAAAGGCTTTCACACCCAGACGGGTCATCAGGTTGCCATCGGTGTTGTCCTTCACGCGGGTACCGTTCGCTTCGCGGTGGCTGTCGGCCTGCACGTCCATCCACACCACCTGCGCTTTCGGTTGTAGCCAGTAGCTGTTGCGCTCGCTTTCACCCAGCTTGAAGCTGTAACCGGCTTCAACCGAAGCAGTTATCCCGCTGGATTTGTATTTCTCTGCTGCCTGCTCCTGGCCCATCACTTTGTTATCAAACCAGTTGTACAGCGCCCAGGTATCTACGTAGGTGCCGGTCTTGTCGGCGTCATTGGCATACCATGTGCCATACAGCCCCACGCTGTAACCGGTGACCTGGCCACGTGAATGGTAGCCAGTCAGGCTGGACTGCGTGCGGTTATGGCTGTTGGCATAACCGGCCATCGCGCCGAGGTGCCAGCGGTCAAGGCCGTCGCTACTCCACTGCGCCAGGTCGCCGCCTAGCTGCATCACATAGCTGTTGCTTTGGGTTTTCAACTGCCCGCTACCGTCTTTGAAGCGGGTATGCGCCCCAACGTTACGCATCCACAGGCTGGTTACTTTCTTCTCGCCTGTCAGCATATCGACGTACTGCGTTTCACCCAGACGATCGTGCAGTCGGGTCATAAACAGCGTGTTAGCCGCATAGTTGTTCGCCAGATAACTACCCGCTTCCGGACGGTACTGCTGCTCAGTGACAGGAGGCGCAACAGGTTCTTCCGGCTCAGGGATAATCGGGTCTACAGGATCGACCGGGTCTGGATCAATAGGGTCAACCGGGTCCGGATCAACAGGGTCCGGGTCTTCCGGCTCCGGCGGAGCAGGAATAAAGCTGGTCAGATACCAGTTACTGCCTTTTTGCACAACGTTATAGTCGTACGCTCCGGCAACAATACGACCCGCTTTCTCAAAAGTACCGTCTGAATTACCAGCCACTTCGATAATCTCAATACCTTCAATGGTCTGCGCCCCGGTGCCGCCAATGTTATTTACCGCCACAAACGCATTACCCGCGGTGTTGCCGAGCACTTTCAGCTTGTCGGTTTCGGAGGTATCGTCATTCAGGACGGTATTGAAAACCAGTTTGCCGCCATTCCCGGTGAAATCTTCATTGATGGTAAGCGTCTGCCACGGTTCGCCGTCAGCATGCCCAAAGTTCACCACTGACCCGCCGTTCAGCGTCAGGTCGGTGAGCGTTGAGCTGTTGGTCATGTTCCAGGTCGCGTCGCTCATTTGCAGCGAAATAACGCCCGTCCCGGCAGTGGCGCTGGTGATGTATGACGCCCCGCTCCACAGCGAGTTATCGGTCATGTTGAGCTTAATGGTACTGTTTTGCTGCGGCAGGCTGCTGGTTGCAGCAGTCGCGCCAGCGGCATGAAGATCGCCATCGATGAGGAAGCGCCCGCCAGCGGAGCCGTCTACGGTGCCGCCCGTTTCAGTGCTGATGGCATAACTTTCGTTGCTGTGATCGCCCGCCATGGTAATAGCTGCACCACCTGCCAGGTTTATCGCCCCGCGAGAAGCCGCATACAGGCCGCGTGGCGCTTTGCTGTATGACGCCGCTTTCGCCGAACTGTTTACGTTGATTGTTGCGTTTTCACCGAGATTCACGGTCGCGTTAGTGGAGTAAACCGCATGTGCGCTGACGCCGTTGACCGTAATCGTCGCGTTGTTGCCCAGTTCCGTTTTGGACGATGAGGCGGCATAAATCCCCGTGGAAGAAGCACCCGAAGTCTCGATGGTGGCGTCATTACCAAGCAGGATAGAGGAACCGCTCTGCCCGGTGCGAAGACCTTCTGAACTGTCACCGATCGTCACAATGTGTGCCCGGTCGCCAACCACAATTGTATTTTTGGCCTCCGCTACGCCTTTCATCGCGTTGGCTGTGATACCACGTCCCTGGGAACCGGTGGTTTGAATATACAGATCGTCGCCGACGTAAATGCTGGCCGAGCCTTTCCAGCCCTGACTATAGGAGTTGTAACCGGCGTTAATACCGTCACCATCCTGACCGTCCACATAAATACTGGTGCGATCCCCGGTGATGATAAAGACCGGGTTATCCGGCGTATTGGCCCCGTGCGTGCGGATACCGTCAACATCTTTACCATTATTGGCGGCATTCTTCGACTGCGTGCGAATCGTCAGGTCGTCCCCAAAAATAACGCCCGGACTACCCGTTGTACTGTTCTGAATAACGGTAACAGAGTGCTCAAAAGCTTCAGCACCGGGTCCATTAATCGTTAATCCATTGCCATAAACAGGAATCGTGCCCGCACTCCATTGATAAACATAATTCGGCATGGCGCTGGTTTTAGCGAAACTGGCATTTGCCTGCGCTGGAATTATTGCCTGCAATTCCGGGGGCAGACTGCTAACCAGTCCGCTGGAAGGTAGACTATCAACGTCTACCCATGCCGCATGAGCTGAAAATACCATAGAGGTTAATGCGGCTGAAACCGCTATGGCAATACGAGAATAAGATTTGGGATTTGGCATATTAGCCTCCTGCTTTCAGGCGTAGAGCGTCCACCACATCGCAAGGATGTGAAAATAATAAAACTCAAAAATAAGTTATAAAATGTTCGACAATATTTGATGAATACTATGGCCTAACTTATCTTCAAGCCTGAGCTTGTAGACATATATTTTCTTAATATCGATATTATCTATTTTGGTAATTTGCTGAATACTTTTCCCTGACACAAAACGCTTCAGTAATATCATTTCTGTATAGTTAAGTGAGCGTCCACGTTTGCTGTTGGCGAGATGGCCAGTAAAGAGTCGCCTGATTTTCTGATGTTGAACTTCGTCATCATCATCGGAATATATAATCCCTTGTATTTTATTGCTTTTGGACAGCCAGTAGTTGGCTAATGGCGCCAGATTCCTGTCAGCTATCAACACAATATGCATACCGCTGTAGGCCAGCCGGTCAACCCATTGCGGGTCGGAAAACAGGCGTAGATTAGGGAAAGAAAAATCCACAAAAATAAACCCACGCGACAAATGGTTCTGATTATTAAGCAGAAGCTTTTCAATAATTCCTTTTTGCAGAAAGCCATTCCCCTCAGGCCAGATAGCAAAAGCGGCACGGTGACAGTAACTGGCGCGAACCGCAGTATCTGGAAATAATTGACAGGATAATTCACAGCTTATGCAACGAACAGTCTGTGACGGTGATCTCTTCATCAAAAATGACTCCTGTTATTTTTCCATAAATATTTCATTGGTAAATAAATGTGTCAATCCAACACGTAGTACGTTCCTTGTCAGTTAATAACAGTGGCGCTAATAAAATGTAATAAACTCCTGATGCACTAATATGTATGGGCTGTGAGTAATACGATTGCGCTAAGCTTATTTACGCTTTATCTCAGAATAACAACCTATGCTTTAGGAATTTTATGCATAAATTCAGATTCTAAGATAAACAGTAAAAAAGCACTATTTGCTAAAAAATAACCTGCATAAAGGTTGCTTACTAATTATGTGATTCTGATAACTGAATCACCCTTGTCATGTTGTGGACAAATATAAAGATAATTCAGATAAAACTGTAATGAATTCTCATTATTTAACCTTAGGTAATTTTAACCTAAGAAATAAGATTGCTAACATGTTGTATTTAAAGAATTTTTAATAATTAAGCAAAATTCTTATCTTCAATCATGAACAAAGAGTGAGGCGCATTATTGATTTGGATGTAAAATTTAAAGGATGCGTTAGCACACGCTGTGATTCGTTTTGGTTACTGAGGGCTGGGCAATTGTACCTTATCAATCAGTTGGTCGAATTTAATCCTGATAGCAAAAGTCTGGTCAATCGTCAGACCGGGCGAGCAATTCAGCTCCAGCTCCCTGCCTCGCTCTGTTTTCTCTATTTAATTACTCACGCAAGTGACATTGTTTCCCAGAACACGTTGATGACAATTGGTTGGGGTGAAAGAAATAATGTGACCACCACCAACACATTTTACCAGGCTATTCTGACACTACGTAACGCGCTGGCGGACGTGGGGTTGCCTCGTGATACTGTGAAAACTATTTCCCGACGCGGGCTCAGATTAAATGAGAATACGCAAGTAGAGACAATAACGCTTCAACAGAGTGAAGTTTCCCCGCCGCCGGTTATTGAAGAAATCACCCCCGCAAAGATAATTCCTTCGACACCACAACAAACTACGCAGATACCCTGGTTTGAGGTTTTATTTAGCGCCAGTGTCGTGATTGCCACGCTGATCATCTGGCTGGTGTGGTATCAAACGCGCCCTGTTATGCCGTTTAGTAAATTTGTCCCGGTCTCTATGCAGACCCCTTCGCGGCAAAATTGCAAAATCTATTACTCACCAAATGAACACGACCAGCAAGGCTATTTCAATCTGATGCAGTTACATCCCTATCTCTGTGAAAACAACAAACATGTTTTTCTTTCCGGCTACAGCAAAGCAGAGAGAATCGTAGCATTTGTCTGTGATAAAGATGCACGGGTGGATGCTAACGCGTTTTGCACTACTCATTATTACTGGATGCGCGGGCAATGAAAAAAACACACCACCTTATTTTGCTCGTAATCGGTCTTGCGATATTGCTCGGTTCAGGTGGGTGGCTATGGCATTCACGCTATGCCGACAAACCGCTGAATTGCATCGGTAACATGGAATGGAATATTGGCAGCAACCGCTTTACCGGTACGTTATCGTTTCGGATGTACAACAGTGAAGGCCTGGCCACTATTACCGGCAAACTGTACGGGCGTAATACCTCAGACATTAGCAGGAACATCTATTTTAACTACACCCAAAAGCGCGATGCCCGAGTGCTACAGGCGATGCAGGTCGTCAAAACCTTCGCTGACACCGCTGATGAAGCGGATATTAACAACACATTACCTGGATTTTACCGCCAAAGCGGACGAAGCCTGAGCCTGGTCATGGAGGAGTATAAAGGTGCATGGATTTTTGCCAGCTCCAATGTGCCCTCGCTGTATTGCCGCAAAAGGTAACGTCATATCCGGAAACAAAAAGTACGGCCCCTCAATGAAATTCACATTTGTCATCATTAACTTACGCGACATGGGTCACTGAATCCACACATAACCCATTGCTATTCTTCATCGCGAATCAGGAAACATCCTGAATATCATAATATCCGTTGCGTAATAATTAAGCGAAATGGGCGTTATATTTTGCCCAGAAGACTTCAACCTACGGATGGGTATTTGGAGAAGACGTGGGCAGGGGCGTTTATCTCTCTCGCGAGCAATGTCTGAGCATTCAGGCGTTATCGCATTTCAGGAAACGATGTGTTTCCGGTGTATTTTTGGCGTACATATGAGGGATACGTAATGTTTACTTTTAAAAAGTGCCTGATTGCACTTTCTATAAATTTGGCCGTTGTTTCATCAGGTTTTGCGTGTACGACCCTGCTGGTCGGCAACGAAGCATCAGCGGACGGCTCCATGCTGGTCGCCCGTAGCGCAGACAGCGATGCCCTGAAAGCACAGCATTTTGTCATTCATCCGGCAAAGCAAAATCAAACCGGGATATACAGCACCAAAGCACATAATGGTGCGAATGATTTTACCTGGCCACTGCCGAAAAACTCTCTGCGTTATACCACTGTCCCAAACTGGAAAACCCAACTGCACGGCGCGACCGGATTTAACGAGCTGGGCGTTGGCGTGAGCGGTACAGAATCCATTTTTGCCTCACCAAAAGCGCTGGCTGCCGACCCGTACGTTGAGGATAAAGGGATCACCGAAGACGATATCCCGGATATTCTGCTGTCACAAAGTAAAACCGCACGTGAAGCTGTGGCGCTGTTGGGCCATATCGTTGAGACCGTCGGCGCAGGCGAAGGTTTTGGCGTTGCCGTCGTCGACGATAACGAGATCTGGTACCTGGAAACCGGTAGCGGCCACCAGTGGATGGCGCAGCGTCTGCCGAATAACCAGTATTTTGCCACCGGTAATCAGGGCCGCTTACAGGATTACGATCCTAAAAATCCGGACATGATGGCGTCAAAAAACCTGATTCAATTTGCGACTGAAAAAGGACTGTACGATCCGGCGAAAGACGGTAAATTCAACTTCTCCAAAGCCTATACCCGTGATGACGAGCGTGACCGCACGTATAACGACCCTCGTGTATGGACCATCCAGAAAGAGTTCAATCCTTCCGTAAATCAGGATATGGCCAAAGGGCGCGAATTCCCGGTCTTCATGACGCCAGAGAAGAAAATGACGCTGGACGATGTGAAGGCCGTGTTGCGTAGTCACTATGAAGGGACCAGCCATGACCCGTACACCAACGGTCTGAACGGCAAAGAGCCATGGCGTCCGGTAAGCGTTTTCCGTACCTATGAAGCGCACGTCATGCAGGTCCGTCCGTGGTTGCCAAAAGAGATTGGTGAAACGACCTACATTGGCCTGGGCATGGCTGACCTCACCGCCTTTGTTCCGTACTACAGCGGCCTGAAAGCGTATCCGGCTAACTACACGATGGGTACCGATAAAGCGGACGATCAGTCTATCTACTGGAAATATCGTAAATTACAAACGCTGACGATGACCGATTATCCGAAGCTCGCGCCAATCGTCAAAAAAGCCTACAAAGCGTGGGAAGACAAAGTGGCGAAGGAGCAAAAAGAGGTCGAAGCAGAGTATCTGAAGATGGCGAAAACCGATAAACCTGCCGCCGATAAGATGCTGAATGACTTCAACCTGCGCATCATGGCCGACGCCGAGAAGCTGACGGAAGATCTAACCAATCAGCTATTTACCATCCGCACTAAAGACATTCAGTCTGATATTTTCTTTGCGAATGCAACGAAAAAAGACTGAGTAACGACGCGATAGTATTCTGGCGTAAAGCGCTTATTAGCTTTGCGCCAGCATTTCACACCGCGCCTTCACCGCCTCGTGCAGAAGGCGTACCGCGGTTGAAAGCTGCTTCCGATGCGGGCAAATCATATTCAGCGGGACTTTCTCTCCCTGATAATCCGGCATCAGCAGTTGTAATCGACCGTCACGCACATCCTCGCTGACATCCAGCCACGACTTGTACGCCACACCTTCTCCGGCAATCGCCAGGCGCCGGATCACTTCCGCATCGTCGCTCATAATGGTGCCGTTAACCTGCACACTACTGACCTCGCCGTTGCGCGTAAATGTCCAGCGATCGTGCAGGCGGCCGCGTAATACGAAAGTCATGGCGTTGAGCTGTGTTAAATCATCCAGTTTTTGCGGCGCGCCGTTTTGCTCAACCCATTCCGGTGATGCCACCAGCACGCGTCGGTTACCCGGTGCAACCGGCAGCGCAATGTAAGACGCGTCTTCGGTGTTGCCATAGCGAAACGCAACATCGACGGGGTCTTTAAAGACATCCGTTACCTGGTCGGAGAAAAAAATCCGCAGGCGCAGCGCGGGATAGCGGCGTCGAAACGACTGAAAGACCGGTAGCAGCAGGTTACGACCGAGATCGGAAGGCACGGCGATTTGCAGCGTGCCTGATACTTCATCTTCCGGGGTCTGAATTTTTTGCAACCCGGCATGCATTACATCCAGCATCTGGCGGGCATAGGGTAACCAGACTTCACCTTCTGGCGTCAGGCGCAGGCTGCGCGTGGAGCGGGCGAACAAGCGGATAGCCAACGTAGACTCCAGGCGCTTGATAGCTGAACTGACCTGAGCAGGCTGAACGCCGACTTCGCGCGCGGCATCGCTAAAACTATTCAGCGCCGCGGCGCGGACAAACAACGTGAGATCTTCAAGCCGGAACATTTTCACTCCCCGAGTATAAGTCCTGTCGCCATAGGGCTATTTTTCCCGTTCTGTTACCGGTTTACCATCGAATTATTCAACTGATTCCTGTAACCGGAGAGACCATGAAAGCCATCGCCATTACCCGCGCCGCGACCGACGGCAATAACATTGAATTTTTACAAGAGATTGACCTGCCCATGCCAGTCGCTACCGGGCACGATCTGCTGGTTGAAGTGAAAGCCATTTCCGTCAACCCCGTCGATACCAAGGTCCGCGAAGGTTTTAACGCTGATGTGCCGCGCGTACTGGGCTGGGACGCAGTTGGCGTGGTGAAGTCCGTGGGTGAAGCCGTCACCCTATTTTCACCCGGCGATGAAGTTTGGTACGCCGGAGCGCTCGGCCGCGCTGGCAGTAACAGTGAATTTCAGCTGGTTGATGAACGTATTACCGCGCTGAAGCCAAAAACACTGGATAATGCTTCTGCTGCGGCGCTGCCACTAACCGCTATCACCGCCTGGGAAATGCTGTTCGACCGTCTGGGCGTTGAGGAAAATGGCAATGAAGATGATGTGTTATTGATTGTTGGCGCGGCTGGCGGCGTCGGTTCTATTCTGACGCAACTGGCCAGTAAGCTGACCAAAATGATCGTCATCGGTACCGCATCACGTCCGCAGAGCCAGAAATGGGTACGTGAAGCGGGCGCTCATCATGTGATTGACCACAGCAAGCCGTTGACGGAAGAGCTGGCACGGATAGGCATTAAAGAGGTGACGCACGTTGCCAGCCTGAACAATACCGAGCAGCACTATTCGCAAATTATTGCCGCACTGGCGCCGCAGGGCAAACTGGCGCTGATTGACGATCCGCAAACTCTCGATGCACGCCCGCTGAAGGCCAAAAGCATTTCGCTGCACTGGGAGTTTATGTTTACCCGTTCGATGTTTACCACCCACGACATCATTGCGCAGCATCATCTATTGACCCGCGTGGCGCAGCTGATCGATAACAACACTCTTCGCACCACGCTGGGCGAGCATTTTGGTGCTATCACGGCGACGAATCTGCA
The DNA here is from genome assembly GCF_014596815.2 of Citrobacter sp. C13. Lineage (NCBI taxonomy): Bacteria > Pseudomonadati > Pseudomonadota > Gammaproteobacteria > Enterobacterales > Enterobacteriaceae > Citrobacter > Citrobacter sp. C13. Next base: position 52,090 of record NZ_CP115024.1, on the reverse strand, counting down.
AAAAGCCCACACACAAATTGAAACCGGTCGCTCGGTCGGCAAGATTGTGCTGGAGGGGTTTTAACATGTCTGATTCTGACGTGATTTCAATTATTGCGGTACTGAAAGCCAAACCGGGGAAAAACGACGCACTGAAACAGGCGCTACAAGCTCTGCTGCTGCCCACGCGCCGGGAGCCGGGCAATATTGAATATGCCCTGTTCCAGTTACGCGACACGCCGGATGTGTTCTACGTGCGCGAATCCTGGCGCGGTCAGGCCGGTCTGGATGAGCATATCGCTCTGCCACATTTCCAGGCGTTCATTCTACAAATGAACGATCTGTTAGCCGAACCGCTACGGCTGGATTATCTGACGCCGATTGAGGCGTAATATTAATACCGTGCTCCTCTGATGTTCGGGGAGCACAACAAATATCAACATGAGAATTTACCTAACTCAATAATAACTTGGAAAATAAAATAGATATGATCATTATCCTCTAGAAAACCGTAGTATTAGTCACAAAATTAACATTGAAGATATATCGTTAATATTCATTATATTTCAAAATAATAATAACAATATAAAAATAAGTCAGTCAGAAACATCAACTGAATTTTTACCCCTTACTTCCAGTACACACCATAAAATAATATGAATGCAGAAATATAATTTCATAATAACAGGCATTGTTATTTTAATGCGGTGGGAAGAAACTAAGCTCACTAAGGAAATTCTTATAAGAATAACTTTAGTCTCCCCCTGAAATTAACCATGATGATGTCAATAATGGTTAATTAGCTGTAGCTCAAAAATGGATATCGCCCAGGCGATTATAGACTTTACTGCGGGTTATCTAACCCGCAAAAAGCAACAACAAGGAATGGATCATGTCTACACCCGCTAATTTTAATGGCCAACGCCCAGTGATTGATGTCAATGACGCAGTTATGTTGCTTATCGATCATCAAAGCGGCCTGTTCCAGACCGTTGGCGATATGCCAATGACTGAACTGCGTGCAAGAGCAACAGCGCTGGCAAAAATCGCCACCTTATGCAAAATGCCGGTGATTACCACCGCCTCTGTGCCGCAGGGGCCAAACGGTCCGCTTATCCCGGAAATTCATGAAAATGCCCCTCATGCACATTATGTCGCGCGCAAAGGTGAAATTAACGCCTGGGATAACAAAGAGTTTGTTGCTGCGGTAAAAGCGACAGGCCGTAAGACGCTGATTATTGCTGGTACCATCACCAGTGTATGCATGGCATTCCCGGCCATCAGCGCGGTAGCAGAAGGATTTAAAGTCTTTGCCGTCATCGATGCTTCCGGTACTTACAGCAAAATGGCACAGGAGATCACCATGGCCCGCGTCGTACAGGCTGGTGTCGTGCCGATGGATACTGCCGCGGTTGCGTCTGAACTGCAGAAAACCTGGAATCGGGAAGACGCAGCGGAATGGGCTGAAGTCTATACCAAAATCTTCCCGACTTATCAGTTACTGATTGAAAGCTATACCAAAGCCCAGGATGTTGTGAAAAATAACGAGCAGTTGGACTCTCAGCGCGCTTAACTTTTCCAATCTTTCACAAACGCCTGTTTAGTATAAGCAGGCGTTTTGTAATACGCAGCATCAGCCTCTGTCAGCCATTACGTCCGGCCATTACACCGCCATCCACATCCCAGATGGCGCCAGTTACCCATTGCGCTTTATCTGACAACAGGAACGCGACGGATTCAGCCACATCACACGGCGTACCGACCCGACCAATCGGATGGAAGCTGTCAAAGCTGCTCATCACACCTTGTACGTCTTCTTTCGGGATAAATCCTTCGTAGATAGGTGTATGCACGACTGCTGGCGAAACGGCGTTGACGCGAATCCCACTCGTCCCCAGCTCAATGGCCAGATTTTTAGTTAATGCATGCAGGCCCGCTTTTGCCATTGAGTACGCTGAAGAAGGTGTTGCGCCAATTGCTTGTTGTGCCCACATCGAACCAATATTCACAATGGCACCCTGGATGTTAGCCGCCACCATATTACGCACGACATCGCGGGTGATAAAAAACGTCGCGCGGTTGAGGCTCATGTACAGTTCATAATCTTCAACTTCATGATCAGTGAAAGGTTTTGGGAAGAAAACCCCAGCTGCATTTACTAACAGGTTGATGTCTTTGTGCTCAGCATTCACCGTTGCCATCACCTGCTTAACGCCCGCTTCTGACATCAGATCCGCCACAATGACAGAGACGTCACCCAGCTCCGCCAATGCCTGACGGGCCCGTTCTGCTTTCTCGGCACGATTGCCAACCAGCACCACTCGACCACCACCCTGGAGGATCAGTTTTGCGGTTTCAAATCCGATACCACTGGTACCGCCCACCACTAACAGTTTTTTGCCGACAAATAATGTGTTCATCGTTAGCCTCGTTTCACGTATTCGTTAATGCGCTAACAATGCCACTCCCCTGAGGCGCTGACGAATGAGAAGAAATAGCGAACCGAGAAAGAAAATCTATCTCGATGGCATATACTGAAGATATTCACAAAACGGGAAATGACCTGATGCGCTCGCTTAATCGGCTTAAATGGTTACACGCTTTTGAGGCCACAGCCCGCCACGGCAGTTTTACTGGTGCGGCGCAAGAACTGGGGGTCACTCCGGCTGCCGTTGGGCAATTGGTTCGTGCGCTGGAAGACTGGGTTGGCCACCCGCTGCTGCATCGTACTCGTTCAGGCAAAGAGCGTCTCACACTGGTCAGCGAAGCACAGGACGCGTTGCGCGAGATAACCCAGGGACTGGATAGTCTGGAATCTGGGCTGAACAAGTTACGCGGTCGGCGAGCACGCTCGGTGGTGATTATCACGGCCTCTCAGGTACTGGTGATGAACTGGCTGATGAGCCGCCTCAATCGTTTCTCACAAGCGCATGAAAACATAGAATTACGCCTGAACGTGACGGAAAAGCTGATGGATGTTGCTCATGGCGAAGCGGATTTGGGCGTGCGTTGCGGCAAAGGCGACTGGCCTGGGGTAAATAAAACCTGGCTGATGGATGAAGAAGCGGTTCTGGTTTGTAGCCCACGTATTGTGCCAGTAGATAAAATATCCTGTAGAGAATGGTTGGCCGCACAGAAGCTTATCCATGATGACACTCCCCACCCCGGCGCCAATTTCCCGGACTGGAATGATGTCCTGACCGCCGCCCAGGCACCTGCCGTTAGCGACAGTGGATTGCACATCAACTCTACCTCTGCGGTGATTCTGGCGGCGCTCAGTGGTCAAGGTGTCGCCATTGTGCGTAGGGCATTGGTGCAGCAGCTACTGACAGACGGGCAACTGGTTCAGCTTCATCCCAACACCCGCTGGCCTTTGGCATGGTCTTACTACATTGTAACGCCACAGCACGCGGTAATGCGCCCGGAGGTAAAAGTCTTTAATGACTGGTTGATTGCGGATGTGCTGGCAGAAATCACAACCATCTCTGCTATGATGCCAGCACACAAATAAAACAAAACAACATGCCGAGGGAAAGATGAGTTCCACCAGAAGAGGGATGATGAACGTCCTGATTGCCGCCGTATTGTGGGGAAGTTCAGGCGTTTGCGCGCAGTACATCATGGAGCAAAGCCAGATGTCGTCGCAGTTTCTGACCATGACGCGCCTGATTTTCGCCGGGCTCATTCTGCTGATGCTCTCTTTCGTTCACGGCGACAAAGTGTTCTCCATTATCAAAAATCGCAAAGACGCCATCAGCCTGCTGATTTTTTCCGTGGTTGGCGCACTCACCGTACAGCTAACCTTCCTGCTGACCATTGAAAAATCCAACGCCGCCACCGCGACGGTGCTGCAATTTTTGTCACCGACCATTATCGTGGCGTGGTTTTCCGTGGTGCGCAAAGCACGACCGGGGATTTTAGTGCTGACCGCGATCTTCACCTCGCTTATCGGCACCTTCTTGCTGGTCACCCACGGTAACCCGACGTCGCTGTCTATCTCACCTGCCGCGCTGTTCTGGGGAATTGCCTCGGCGTTTGCCGCCGCGTTCTACACCACCTACCCCTCAACGCTTATCGCGCGCTACGGCACGCTGCCGGTCGTCGGCTGGAGTATGTTGATCGGCGGCATGATCCTGCTGCCGTTTTATGCCGGACAGGGCACCAATTTCGTGGTGAATGGCAGTTTGATTCTGGCGTTTTTCTATCTGGTGGTTATCGGCACATCGCTGACGTTTAGCCTGTACCTGAAAGGCGCGCAGATGATTGGCGGACCGAAAGCGAGCATTTTAAGCTGCGCGGAACCGTTGAGCAGCGCGTTGCTGTCCCTTCTGCTGTTAGGTATTACCTTTACCCTGCCAGACTGGCTGGGCACGCTTTTGATCCTCTCTTCGGTAATACTTATCTCAATGGACTCACGTCGCCGCGCCAGAGCGGTTTAACGCCAACCGGCGCGGCAAAGGGTCATGATTACCAGCCCGGAACCGCGCCACCGTTAAAGATAGTTTCTGCCGCCTTCGCCACTTCTGGTGACTGATAAGATTGCAGGAACTCTTTCACATTCTCGGCATCTTTGTTGTCTTCTCGCGCCACCAGAATGTTCACGTACGGTGAGTTTTTGTCTTCAATAAATACGCTGTCATGTACCGGAGAAAGCCCGGTTTGCTGGATGTAGGTGGTACTGATAATCGCCACATCCACTTTCTGATCGTCCAATACGCGCGGCAACTGTGCGCCTTCCAGTTCCATAATTTTCAGATGCCGCGGATTATCAGTGATATCCAACGCTGTTGGCAGCAGGCCGGTATCCGCTTTCAACGTAATTAACTTCTCTTTTTGCAGCAGCAACAGCGCCCGACCCAGGTTGGTCGGGTCGTTAGGTATCGCAATCGTTGCACCGTCTTTTAGTTCAGCAACAGTTTTGATTTTCTTCGAATACCCTGCCATCGGGAACACAAAGGTATTGCCCACCGCAACCAGCTTATAGCCATGTGCTTTATTATCTTGTTCGAGGAACGGACGATGCTGGAAGACGTTGGCATCCAGCTCACCATGATTGGTGGCATCGTTGGGCAGCAGAGAACCGCTAAACCCCACCAGCTCCACCTCAAGGCCATATTTTTCTTTAGCAACTTTCTTCGCGACCTCCGCTACATCCTGCTCAGCACCGTTAATTACACCCACTTTGATGTGCTTTGCATCACTGCTCTGTTGATCGCATCCTGCCAGCAATAATCCCGCCAGTAATACCGCCGCCCCGGCCCCGAAATAAGGTATCTTCAGCTTCACGTTTTATCCTTTTGCAATAACCGCCTGATGAGTAATGAAATGACTATAGCGGGAAGGCCGCTGCGGTTTAAAAAACGAAAAAGCATCAGCAAGAAGAAAAAAGCATAATGGAAAAAAAGATAATTAGTCGGAATGTGCCGTTAGCTCATCAATTGAAAGCCCGGTAATAATTAGCACCAGTTCACGATCTATCCCCTTCTCAAGCATGGCATGGGCTATCCGCAACGCTTCGTCCTTTTTGCCTTCGCGTTTGCCCTCTAGCAACCCTGTTCTTCGCCCCGACTCACGTAAGCATTCTGCAATCGTCATTAATCTCTCCTTATGTTGGGGAACGCGCAGGGCAACCTCTCGAATAAACGCCTCAAAACGCGGTGCGCTGCCAGACTGCACCAGGTAATTAAATAGCGTTTCTACCTGACTGTCATTAGCGTGTCCCTTAATCAACAGGGCAACCAGTTTATCGACCAGCACCATCAAATCACGCTCGCGTATATGCTTCTGGACAAGTTCCAGGAGCGCCACTCGCCGGTGCTGCATAATCTCATCATCAGAGACCACCGTGATATCGACCAGCGGGAAGGCCGCGCCATAAAGCTGCCGCGCAGTTTCTGGATCGTCAAATTCATCCAGCCAGCACAGTGAAAAAGGGTACGGGCTGGCGATGCCATGATAAAAAAGTATCGGAACCACCAGCGGCAGCGTTTTGTGGCCGGCATCAAGGTGATTCTGCATCGCGGCAATGGCGTAACGCATCATCCGAAATGCCATATGGGCATCCGGTGAACTCTGGTGTTCAATCAACGCGTAGATATAGCCTTTACCAGTTCTCGTTTTTAGCGACCACAGAACATCGGAATAACTGGCACGCAGGTCTTCTTCAATAAAACTCCCCGGCTCCAGCTTCAGTGTGTTCAGATCGCAAAGTTCACGTAATGGTGCGGGGAGATAGCTATCAAGAAAATCCCGTGCCGTTTCTGGATGGCTTAAGAATTTTTTAAATACCGCATCATGCGGCGTAGAAGTTGTTGGTTTTTTCATGGCGGTCCGTCACCAGAAGAACAAGATGACGGAACCTTACTCGCCAGTCGCACACACAACATCTGGGAACTTTTCTATCTGCGAGGCGGCTTGGCGGATAAATACATGCTTTTGCAATGTATTCATTTTCAGGGAATAGCGTTCGCAAAAATGCCCGGCAGGCGCACTCACCTCCGGGCATTTTTTATGAGCCATCCAGCGATGGCGGCATCACACCAGGGCTTTGACTATCTCCATCAACCTGACAACATCTGCAGGCCGGGTTTTGCCGGTCTGTGAGTCGATAATCGAGCTGTAAACATGCGGCATGACGCGCGGGACTCCCGCCTCCAGACAGGATTGCAGGATAACGCCGAAGTTATCGAGATCGATACCGCCGGTCGGCTCAATCAGCGTCATGCCGTTTCGCGCCGCTGTCGTCGCCAGTGCGTACAGCTCAGGCAGTGACTGCTCACCGCCCATTGGGAAGAACTTCGCCGCATGGGCTCCTGAATCCAACATCATACGGACTGCTGCATCGCAGGAAACGCGGGCTGGCGTGCCCTGGCTGCTGCTGACCCCGGTCGAGATCAACACTTCCCCCGGCGTGCCCGTGGGACTGACTAACGCGTTGATATGGGTCTGTTCACCGCCCGTTGCCGCCAAGGCGCCTGCCGCAAACCCGCAACCGGTAAAGGTCTGGTTGACGTGTGCTGGATGTACCTGTGAGGCAATCATCGCCGCTTTGTAATACTGCGCCGGGTCACCGGCCCCCAACCCCACGGAAATTGATGGCACATCGGTCATCCAACGTTTTACTTCCAGAACCCCTTCCTCAACCGAGGAAAACTGCGCCGAAAGAATGCCGATCACCGCGTGGCCTTCGGCAGCATCATAGATTTCCCGCGCATTGGCGATATCCTTCGCCAGCACGTTAATGGCCACTTTATTACGATAAAAATTAATCTGCTGCATGTTCTGCAATCTCCTTTAATCGGGCCACGATCAGCGCCATTTCCCCTTCTGCTACCGTGCGCGGGTCAAGGCTAAAGACACCCTGATGAAGGTTGTAACGGCGAGCATAGATCGCGATATCACCCTCTCGCAGTTGCGCTTCTACGGCGTAGGCATCCATTCCCAGCACCTGCGCATTCACCCGAATTCGAATCCGCCAGATGGCGCGTCCGGCTTCGTCCTGCTCGATATCCGCATCCAGTCCGCGAATCTCTGAAATCGCCTGCGCCACGGGGCGGAGCGCTTCGGCAGTGACTACGGTTTGTCCCTGATGGTAGTTTTCCAGGGCATAAACCAACCCAACCATATTCTCTTTGCCGATTTTCATCGCCCGGGCAATGCCGTGGTGCTGCGCTTTACACGCGGCAATCCACTGTTTCTTCCCGGTGATAAATCCGGAGGTCGGCGCGTTAAAAGCTTTTGCCCCGCTGTAGACCACCATATCCGCTCCGCTTGCTACCCAGGCGTGCAAATCTTCCTCGGCGGCGGCATCGACAATCAGCGGCAGGTTGTGAACCTGCGCGACCTGCACAAAATCCGCAATGCTCAACATGCCTTTCTGCACGCAGTGGTGCGATTTCACGTACAGCAGCGCAGCGGTGTTGTCGGTAATCGCGCTCTCCAGCTGCCAGCGGGCCGCCAGATTACTTGAGCCAACCTCCACCACCCGCCCGCCACCCAAACGGATGGCGCTGGTGATGGGCGCACCGTAGTCAACGTTATGCCCGCGCAGCATGACCACTTCATTAGCCATACCTGAGCTATCCGGCATCAGCGTGACTCGCGCCTGGTCACCACGGGTAATGGCGGCGGCAACAGCGATGGCAATACCCGCCGACGCGCAGGAGGTGACATAGCTGTCTTCAGCGCCGGTGTAGCCGGAAACCAGTTCTCCGGTGCGGTCCACCAGCCGATCAATTTCAACAAAGGCTGAAGCAGCTCGCGCGGTGGCTTGCATCACTTCCGGCGCCACGCTGGAAACGCCCAGAATCGTCATCTTGCCGCAGGCGTTAATGACCTGTTTTAGCCCCAGCTGTTGATAGATATTCTGCGTCATGGCTTACAGTACTCCCAGCAGCGAACAGACCACGCTGAGCGCGACAATCGACAGCAAAATCGTGGTGTAACGCGGCCCTTTCTTCACCAGGTAGAAGTAAATGGCGAACACCGCCGCCAGCGGTAACAGACCGGGGGCAATAGAGTCGAGAATTTGCTGAACCACCACTTCAGAACCTTTCAGGGCACTGAGTTTTAATGGCGTGGTGATCTTGACGTAGCTTGCAGAAAGCGCGCCCATCATGATCAGGCCCAGCACGTTCGCGCCGTAGATAAGTTCCTTTATTCGCCCTCCCTGCAGCAGACCAATTATCGAGTCACGCCCCAGCGTATAGCCTTTGTGAACCATACCGTAGCTGATTGCCAGCGTAATGGCTGGATAAAGAATTAACGGTACAATTCCGCCCATCGCGCTGCCATTGGCCGCGAACGGGATGAAAATCGCAATTAACAGCGGCATCACGGCGGCCCAGATGATGGAGTCCCCCATCCCGGCCAGTGGTCCCATCAACCCGGTTTTAATCCCGGTAATTGAGGCGTCGCTGATCGGCTCGCCGCGGGTTTTCTGTTCCTCCATCGCAATGGAGATCCCCTGAATCACCGCCCCGAACGTCTGCTCCGAGTTGAAGAAGTTCAAATGGCGTTTCAGCGCTTCAACCTGCTCCTCTTTTTGCGGGTAGAGTTTTTTGATGATCGGCGTCATTGAGGCGCAGAAAATAAGGCTTTGCAAACGCTCATAGGAGCTGGAAACTTCCGCGCCTAGCCAGTAGATAAACCATGCTTTGGTGATGTCTGCTTTGGTCAACGTGCCGCTTTCACGCGCGCGCTCCACCAGTTCATGCTGCATTACGTCGCTGCTCATCATGCTGCTCCTTCATTTTTCGCCAGACCTTTAATGAGGAAGGCCACGCAGGTACCAAAGATTGCCATCGCCATGATGTCTACCTTCAGGTACAGCACCGCAAAGAAACCGCCGATAAACCATGGCAGCAGGCTCTTTTTACCGATCACCATAATGGTGATGGCGAAGCCCAGCGCCGGCAGAATGCCGCCCATAATTTCAAAGGAGTGCGTCAGCCAGTGCGGCATCAGCTTAAGGAAGCTTTCCACAACGTCCTGACCAAAATAGTTGGCGGCGAAGACCACCGGGAAACGCAGTACCAGTCCGAGCAACGCCGGGTAGAGGAACGCACAGCGCATAATGCCCGCCATGTTTGCCGTTTCCGCATGCTTGTCGGCCATATGTACCCACGCTGCGTTTAGCGTGCGGCGCAACTGGTCGAGGAACACGCCGATAACGCCAAAAGGGATCGCCAGTGCGATAGCCAGGTTCGGGTCCATTCCGGCCTTCACGGCGATCGGAATTGAAATGCAGGCAGCCAGCGCCGGATCCGACGGGACGTTGCCGCCTGGCGTGGAGGTCACGCCGAGATAAACCAGCTGCATACCTGCACCGATGATCATCGCCGTTTCCATGTTGCCTAACAGCAGACCAACGAATACGGCAATCACCACTGGCTGTAGCAGCATGGCGGAGAAAGTGTAGCCAAGGCGTAATCGGGCAAACCAGTAATACAACCCCATCAGGCTTGCGAAGACTAAAGTATCCATAATTAAGTACCCTGTTATCAAAGAATTAGAATTTTTTCAGGATATCGTCCAGCGACTGCGGCTTATCTTCCGGGATAGTCTGGAAGAACACCTGAATCCCACGATTTTTCAGGTCGCTCAGAATGCCGACGTCTCTTTCATCCAGCGTAATGTTCTGGAATACCGCTTTGCGGTTTGGCCCTCCGCCCAGCCCACCGACCTGAATGGTGGTGACATCAAAACCCAACTGGACCGCTTCCTGAATCGCCGCCAGAGAGGGGAAAAGCACCAGCACTTTGCCGTCACCAAGCTGGTTTTCTTTCCAGGCAGCCGCAAAGCTTTGGTTACCAAAACAATCCACTTTGATGTTCGGCGGAGCTGCCATCAGGTAGATGTTTTTCATAAACGGATCGGCATCCAGTTCATCGCTGACCACCGCAATCCGGTTTGCCTGAGATTGCCCAACCCATTTGGTCACCACTTGTCCATGAATCAGACGGCTATCAATACGACATAAAACGATGTTTGCCATGATGTTTATTCCTTATTGTGATTGTTGTAATTGACGTACGTGGGCAACAACGTCCAGGCAGCTACTACGCCCGGCCTCGACCAGATCGGCCACGCAGGTGGTCAGTTGGCCATGCTCGCGTTTGTCGAGCGCCTCCAGTAACAAAGAGGCGTTGAGCCCGGAAATCACTGCCACCGGGTAATCGGCGCTCAGCCGTGCCGCCACGTTAGACGTGGTGCCGCCAATAAAATCAGTCAGGATCAGTGAGCCTTCCGGCATAGCTTTCACTACGGCTTCGACGCGCTGATAAAATTCGCCGAGCGTATCAACGGGCATTAGCGGAATTTCCGTCACGCCTTTGATTTCACCCATCACCATGCGCAGGCTGTTGCAAAGCTGTTGCCCCCAGCCGCCATGGGTCAGCAGCAGGATCTGGGGCAAGGATTCAGTGGTAGTCAAAATGGCCTCCTGGCTCGATTACATAGACATAGGTAAACAGAGCAAAGGCTGTGCCAGAATTTGTGTCACGCGGGGGAGTTGTGGGTGCTGGCGGGGCGCAAAGCCCCGCAAGTCTTGGGATTAGCTATACAGCAATTCGTAGATATAAAAATATTCCGCGTCCGATAACCGAATGGCATAGGCCTCTTCAATCGGCAGGAAAGCAGATTTAATGACACTAAAGGCGCGAATATCCAGATCCGGCTTATTCTCCAGCGCCATCTGTAACGGTTTGCGGTTAATCACGATACGCTCGACCATACAGCAGCAGTGGATCAGGAAGCGCAGTGTCACCTGACGGCTCGGTTTGAGCGAAAGCGCGGTGGTCAGATGATTCAACACGCCTTCCATTTCTTTCAAAATACGCTGCGGGTTGAGCACCGAAATATGGTTAATGATGCTCTCCATGGTCAACGCGCTGATAAAGCGCATCGCGCTGCGCTCCATCTCCAGTCGGCGTTCGCTGCTGGAGAGATCTGGCGTCAGCAGGCTAAGCACCAGCTCAGGGCCTTGCTCAGAGAACAACTCCTCGAGCGAGATAAACGGAATATCCGGCAGTCCCGGCTGGAAAGTACCCACTATGCCAGCCAGACGCTCACTGGCGTTAATCGCCTGCTGAACGCGCTCCAGGCTGCGAACTTCGTTGTAATCGAGGATCACCATCCGCGTGTCCTGCGACATCAGTTCGCCGAAGCTCTCTTCCAGCACCTTTTTGATTTTTTCTGCCGTTCCCATCCCAGTGATGCAAGAGATAACCAGCACTTTACCGCTGTTTTCCTGCTGCGGCGTACAGAGCTGACAGGGTATATTTTTGCTCTGCATCAATGCCGCCAGCTGCGGCAAATCACTGGTTTCGTAGCTTAAATCCAGCCCAATCTCCAGCAGGCTGGTGAGCGTGATATTGGGCATCAGCAGAACGTCTATCTGAAATAATTTGCTGATCGTACTGCCAAAATGGACCAGCGAGCCAATATCCACCATCAGGATCAATCGGCGATATTGCCGGGTCTGGATCATCTGCGTCAGGGCCTCCAGCGTGTCATGCACCGACTGCTCGAAAGGCATATCGATAGCGCTGAACACCTCGCGCTCCAGCACGCGATTCACGTACTGCGCCTGGCTTGTGGCGGTCGTCGCGCCGTGGGCAATCAAAATCACCCCGCAGTCAGGACTGGCGTCAATCCGTTGGCGGTAATGGCGGCACTCTTTGAGGAACAGGCACAGCCAGACCACCTCCGTCGCCGGACACTGAATATGCAGCAGTTCATTGATTTTTCGGCATAACAGCGTGGCGTTTTCATATTCATCTTTGCAGCGATCGAGGATCAGGCTGGAAGAATAAAGTTGCGGAATAAGGCCGCGCTGCACGTAGCCAATCAGCGCCAGAAAGTGTTTGCGCAGCGGGTTAACCAGATTTTCCGGCAGCGTGAAGCCAAGCACCTGCTCAACGCAACCGATCAGCAGCGTGACCCGCTCTTCAATCTGATCGCCATAGCGCGGGGGATGCGCCACGCTGTCGCGGCTGTAGAGACCATATTCAAAAATCGAGCTGAGCTTGTTTTTGAGGATTGCCAGCGTTTCGGCCGGCGGTACGTTGCTGTTACGCAGGTTGATGTATTCCCGGGTCAGGAAGCTGTAAAAGAGATCGCTCTCTTCAATTTCGGCTCCGGTGGCCAGCGAATTTTTCAGTGCCGGCAACGTGCGGGCATCGATGCTCAGGTGTTCTTTGCCTTCGAACAGCGCCCCAACCAACAGACGTTGTTCCGGCGTGGCGTTAAAGGGGATCTCGGTCAGACGTTTATCCAACTGTAGCGTATCGCTGTGCTCCGTCATCCCCGAGGCCCAGGCCTGGGCGCAGAGAAACTGAATGTCGCTCTTGAGCTGACCAATATTGCCTTCCAGCGGCTTGTTCAGCAGCCAGAGCAGCAGGGTACGGTCGATGCTTATCGTACGCTCGATTTTGCGGCTCTCACGCTGTAAGAAACCAACGATCAGCTCAACCTGCTCTTCCACCGAACGCTGGCGAATGCCGGGGAGATCGATACATACCTGAATACGTCGCTGGAAAGTGCGCAGCAACGCCGAACTTACCGGTTCGGTGGTCGCACATATCAGGCGAACCGAGATTGAACGCGCCACGGCGCTTGAACCCAGCGGCCGGTATTCACCTTTGTCGAGAATAGAGAACAGCTTTTCCTGACCTTCATACGGCAGACGATGCACTTCATCGAGCAGGAGATAGCCGCCATCAGCCTGTTCGACCAGACCGGGTTTATTCTCGTTTGCACCGGTAAACGCTCCCTGTCGATGACCAAACAGGTGCGATGAGAGCAGTTCCGGGTTATGCGCGTATTCCGCGCAGTTGAAATAGACCAGCGGTGGAGGCGTTCCCGCTGCACGTTCGCAGGCGAAACGGTGCATCAGTTCGGCAAAAAAGGTTTTACCCACGCCGGAGGGACCGGTCAGCAGAACATGTAGCCCGTGGGGATACAACACCGCCGCGCGGCCTTTTTCCACCGCATCGCGCAGGCTGCGATCGTAACCAATCAGGCTGGAAAAGGGATCGTCTGTCGCCTGGTTTTCCTGAACAGGCAACAGGTCGGCAACGGTTTGCACTTCACGCTCGGACTCATCCAGTTTGCGCCCCAGCAGCGTTTCAATCGCCTGACGATGCAGAAAGAATACCGGGCGCCCGCGGCTTTTAATCGCCAGGCCGTCGTTCCAGAGCTGATTGAGATCTTTACTGACTGAGTTGCGCGCCAGCCCGAGGTTAAAGCCGATGGACTCCGCTGTGAACGCCGTTTCCTGCGCCAGATGGGCAAGATTCAGGCCTCGCGTCAGCCGTTCCAGCTCTCCCAGTATTATCTCAATCCGTCTCATCTCTTTACCGCTTAAGAAATAAATGATTGTTCAGAACATACACTATTCTGCTGCGCAAGAAAGTGAGGCGGCATCCAGACCTTCCGGTCATCAAAACGTTTTCGACAAATAATGGCGCGCGGAACCGGTTTCCGGGAAGTTATCGAGGGTCATTTGCAGCTGATAGCCGTTTTTCTGATAAAACGGCAGCGCCTGGAAACTCATGGTATCCACCAGCGCATGCAGGCATCCTCTCTCACGCGCCGTCTGTTCTGCGGCCTGCATCAATTTTGTGCCGTAACCGCCTTTGCGCAGCGAGTCATGCATCCACAGAAAATCAATGCACAGCCATTCGCCTTTGATTTTGCCGATCAGCCCACCCAGAATGTCATTGCGCTCATCGCGCCAGTACACCGCCAGGTCGCCAAAATTGGTGGTTCTAAGAAACTGCCGGTTGTAAGCGCGCAATCCGGCAAGTAGGGCATTTTGATCGTCTTCGGTAATCGTATCTGTAATCTGTATTTGCATCCTATCCTCCTGAAATAACTACAACTTCTGGCTGATTTATTTTTAGACATTAACACAGGGTGATGAGTGAGTCGTATGCCGTCTACACTTACTCTTGAGATGATGCGCATAGACAACAAGGATTATTATCATGAAACGAGTCATTTTTCCGATTATTGCCGTCCTTTTCACGCTACCCGGTCTGGCGCAAGCCGACTCGGCTTATGGCAGTCTGCAGGCTGTACACGAAAAGAATACCGTTATGAAGGATTTACGTAAGATTTGCACCCCGCAAGGGTCGCCATCTGATGAGGTGTGGGAAAAAACGATTATGGCTGATACGCGTAATCAGCAGCACATCCGCGAAGCCATTCTGGCAATTCAAAGAAACAATCAGAACAACTACTGGGAAGCGCTTGGCAAAGTTGAATGCCCGGATTTATAGGCATTTGGTTGAGAAATGAGTACTGTAACCGGTTTCTGTATCGCAAAAACACGTATTGTTGCCAGAACGTATAAATAGCAATGGAGCAACAAAAATGCGATACCGTTTTCCAGAAAACTTCTGGTGGGGCAGTGCCTGCTCGGCACTGCAAACCGAAGGGGATAGCCTGAACGGCGGCAAAAGCCAGACCACGTGGGACGTGTGGTTCGACCGTCAGCCAGGTCGTTTCCATCAAGGGGTTGGCCCGGCAAACACCTCAACCTTTTATCAGCACTGGAAACAGGACATTGCACTGCTCAAACAACTGAAGCACAACAGCTTCCGTACGTCTCTGAGCTGGTCGCGCCTGATCCCGGACGGTACCGGCGAGGTTAATCCTGAAGCCGTCGAGTTCTATAACAACGTTATCGACGAGCTGCTGGCACAAGGCATTACGCCATTTATCACCCTGTTCCACTTCGACATGCCGATGGTGATGCAGGAGAAAGGCGGCTGGGAAAACCGTGAAGTGGTCGAGGCGTTTGGCCGCTATGCACAAACGTGTTTTACATTGTTCGGCAACCGGGTTAAGCACTGGTTTACCTTTAACGAGCCAATTGTCCCGGTTGAAGGCGGCTATCTGTATGACTTCCATTACCCTAATGTGGTGGATTTCAAACGTGCAGCTACCGTGGCGTATCACACCATACTGGCGCATTCGACGGCGGTTCGGGCATATCGTGCCGCAAACCATGACGGTGAAATCGGCGTGGTACTGAATTTAACGCCTTCCTACCCGCGCTCACAAAATCCGGCGGATGTGAAAGCCGCACACTATGCGGATCTGCTGTTTAACCGCAGTTTCCTTGACCCGGTGCTGAAGGGTGAATATCCGGCGGATCTGGTTGAACTGCTGAAAGAGTACGATCAATTACCGGCATGCCAGCCAGGCGACAGCCAGTTAATCGCCGAGGGAAAAATCGACCTGCTCGGCATCAACTACTATCAGCCGCGTCGCGTGAAATGCCGCGATAGCGCCGTCAACCCGGATGCACCGTTTATGCCGGAGTGGCTGTTTGATTATTACGAAATGCCGGGGCGGAAAATGAACCCCTACCGTGGCTGGGAAATTTATGAGCCGGGTATTTACGATATTATTACCAATCTGCGTGATAATTATGGCAACCCGCGCTGTTTTATTTCTGAAAACGGTATGGGTGTCGAGAATGAGCAGCGTTTTATTCAGCAAGAGCAAATCAACGACAGCTACCGTATTGAATTTGTTTCTGAGCATCTTAAATGGCTACATAAAGGCATTAGCGAAGGCTGTAATTGTCTTGGCTACCATATGTGGACCTTTATTGATAACTGGTCATGGCTCAACGGATATAAAAACCGCTACGGTTTTGTTCAGTTAGATTTAGCAACGCAAAAACGCACGGTGAAAAAGAGCGGCGAATGGTTTGCCCGTACCGCCGAAAACAATGGTTTTAATTAAAACCAACCAGGATGCCGGATAGCGATCCGGCATACCGTACTTTAGTTTATTGCATATCTTTTATGCGTACTTTTGCGGCCACCAGAAGCGCCGTCAGCAGCATCAGGCTGCCGGAAATCATCAGGGGCGACAGCAGTCCTAGGGTATCGAGCGCATAGCCTCCCACCGCAGCACCGCAGGTATTGGCAAGTTGGATCACGGCGACCTGGACGGATCCGGCTTTTTCTGCCTGATCGGCAAGCGAACGGGTGATCCACGTCGACCAGCCCACCGGTACCAGCGCAAACAACAGTCCCCAGATAATCGCAATACCCGCCGCCACCACTTTGTCGCTGCCCCACAGGATCAGGACCAGCGCACTGAGCGCCAGCACCAGTGGCGCACCGGCTAACGCCAGTTTGACCGAACGCTTCAGAATCATCGACGAGAACGACGTACCAACAAAACTGGCAATGCCGAAGCTCAGCAGCACCAGCGTCAAGCCATCAACGTCAAAGCCCGCCAGATTCATATAGATCGGGCGAATATAGGTAAAGAAGGCGAACTGCCCGGCAAAGGACATGAAGATGGCAATCATCCCGGCCATCACCCCTGGACGCTGCAACAGGCTGAACATGTTTTGTTTCTGATGCGAAGGTTCACCAGGCAGCGAAGGCAACGCTCTCACCACCCAAATCGTGCACAGCACGCCCATTACCGCCGCCGCATTAAACACGTTACGCCAGCCGATAATACCGCCCAAAAAGCTCCCCAGCGGCGCGGCAATTACCAGCGCAATAGAGACCGCGCCAAAAATAACCGACAGCGCTTTCGGCACCGTACG
This sequence comes from Citrobacter sp. C13, assembly GCF_014596815.2. NCBI lineage: Bacteria > Pseudomonadati > Pseudomonadota > Gammaproteobacteria > Enterobacterales > Enterobacteriaceae > Citrobacter > Citrobacter sp. C13. Next base: position 35,028 of record NZ_CP115024.1, on the reverse strand, counting down.
TGCAGGAACCAGACGCATGGTCAGCGACGCCGACATCGCCCAGAAGCCGCCAAGCGCCAGACCGAGGCAGGCGCGGCCAACGAGCAGCAGCGAAAAAGAATTGGCAAAGGAAACCAGCAGACAGGAAAGCGTCAGTAGCACCGAAAACAGGATCACCACATAGCGACGATCGGTCGCCTGAATAATTTGCGTCACAAACAGGCTGGCGAACATGGCGACAAATGCCGTCACGGTCACCGATTGTCCGGCCACGCCTTCAGAAATCCCCAAATCCTGCGCCATCGGCGTTAACAGGCTAACGGGGAGAAATTCAACGGTTATCAGGCAGGCAACGCAGAACGCCACGGCAAATACCGCCGACCAGTTCGGGCGGGAATTTGCCTCAGCGCGGGATTTTTGTTCAACAGCTTCACTCATTTTGTTACCTGCGTGGGGTTATTGTAGAAAAGTTACGCAGTGTAACATTAAATTTGTGACGTATTTAACGTTTCAGCAACTGTTTATAGCCGGATGGCGACGTCGTCTTATCCGGCCTACGATGGGACACTGCGTTAGGCCTGATAAGCGTTGCGCCATCAAGAGGACTATCAGTGCAGCCAGTGCACACCATCTTCAGGCTGGAAAAAGGCGTTATAGCGCATCTGGAACGCATTAAGCTCCTGCATATCCGGCTCCATCTCGCGTAGAAAACCGAGCGCCAGACGCACCTGCGCGTCGGTAATCGGTGCAGCCAGCCGGGCCTTTTGCAGCCAGCGGTGCCATTGCAACAGGTTCTGCTCACTGCCGTCGACAATAACGATTTGCCAGATCAACAGCACCTGGGCAGCATTTTGTAGATGCGATTCATCAGGACGGTGGAGGTACTGTAAAAAAGCCTCACCCTGTACTTTTCCCATCTGATCGATCATCGATTCTACCGGCACGACATCAATGTTCAGTCGCTCGCTCAGACGGCGAATTGCCCGCCGCGACCCGGATGTTAGCACCCGAAATCCCACCACAAAAACAACCACCAGCGTGGCCAGCATTATCCAAATCATGCGAACATCCATTACCAGACAGGACGCCCATCATAGCGGCAAATTCACCTCTGTCGACGACTGAACGTGTTAACGCTGTTCAGGACGGGTTACGAGGAATAAAAAAGCCCGCCATTAAGGCGGGCAAAAGTTACCAATGCACACTTAACTTAAGCTACTTTCAATTGTTGAATCTTTTTCTCGCGGCGAATTTTACGTTCTTCAAACACGGCCACGATGGCCATCAGACAGATACAACCGATGGCGGCAGCATCCAGCGCGGCGAAAGTGCCCGCCCAGCCGGTCAGCCCGAAAATCGGCGTGCCGTCGGCAATCATCCCCAGACCGAGCTTGGCGAAGCTGTCACCAATCAGATAAGCGAAAGTGCCTTTAATCCCATCGGCTGCGCCGATCGCTTTTTTCGGCACAAATCCGACGGCTGCTACACCGATTAACAGCTGTGGACCAAACACCAGGAAGCCCAGCGCAAACAGCGAAGTCAGATAAACGTACTGGTTGCTGGCGTGCTGATAAACGCCCAGGGTGGCTATAATCAACGCCAGCGCTACACAGGCCACCAGCGCACGACGACCGTTTGCCAGGTCGGAGAGCCAACCCCACATCAACGTGCCAACCAGGGCGCCCACTTCAAACAGGGTAAAGCCCTGAATCGCCACTTCTTTGGAGAGCTTCAGCTCCTGGAAAGCGTAGACGGTGGACCACTGGTCGATACCGATACGCACTACGTATAGGAAGATGTTCGAGAAACATAACAGCCAGATCACTTTGTTTTTCAGCACGTACTCAACAAAGATCTGCCATTTGGTCATCTCGTTTTCTTCGGTTTCTTTGTCTTCTTCACTGATCTCCTCACCGAATAGCTCTTCGGCTTTACCGAGGCCATAAGATTCCGGGGAGTCGCTGCCGTAGCGCAGGCCGATAAAGCCAACAATCAGAGCAATAATCGACGGGAAGATAAACATACCGATGACGTGACCGTCGAACAGGTAGTTGGCACCAAACAGCGCCACGCCCGCCGCGCCCGCGCCGCCGAGGTTGTGGGAAATATTCCAAAAGCCGAGGAAGGTGCCGCGCTTACGCCGGGGCGTCCACTTGGTAATGGTCGAATAGCTGCACGAACCGCCGGTACTCTGGAAGAAGCCGCTCAGGGCGTAGAAAGCAATCATCAGGAACAGGCTGGTCGACCCCGCGCCCATGCTGGCGCTGAAGCCGAGCATACAGATGGCGGAGAGGATCAGCATAAACGGCAGGAACTGCTTGGTGTTCTTGCCGTCAGCATAGTAGGAGACCAGCGTTTTACCCACGCCGTAGGTGATGGAGAAGCCGAGGCCAATCATCCCCAACTGCGTCATGCTCAACCCGTAGGTGGAGATCATGTCGTTCTGCGCGATGTTAAAGTTCTTGCGGATCAGGTACATGGTCAGGTAGCCGATGAAAACCACCAGGTACGACTGCATGAACGGTTTGAACCACATTTTGCGCCGCGCTTCGAGCGGCAGATCCAGGGTCGGCTTGCGCACCTGGTTTAGAAAGGCCAGCATTTGACACTCCCGAGCTAATTTTTATACCTGCGAATGGCAGGCATTGTAAAAATCAGCCGGAAGACGCGCCTGAGACAGCGTCCAGGTGAAACCGGGAAAATTTCTTAGTTTTGCCCCACTCAGGGCAAAAAGGTGAGGTACATCACGCTTCGTTGAGATCGCGCGGGGCCTGGGCGTTTAAAAATGGCAGCAGCAACAACGCGGAAATCCCCGCCGCAATAGCGATCACCACAAAGAATCCGGTCCAGTGCCAGACCTCCATCACCTTCGCCAGCGGCCAGCCGGAGAGCGATGCACCCAGATAGGCAAACAGCCCAACAAAACCGGTTGCCGCGCCCGCCGCATCTTTATGCGAACATTCCGCCGCCGCCATGCCGATCAGCATCTGTGGGCCGAAGACGAAGAATCCAGTGGTGAAAAAGCACGCTGCCTGCATCACGTAGCTGGCGAACGGCATCAGCCACAGCGAGCCAACTGAGAGCAAAATTCCGGCGGCAAAAATCAGGTTCATTGGACCGCGGTTACCGTTAAACAGCTTGTCCGAACCCCAACCCGCCACCAGCGCACCGATAAATCCACCCAGTTCAAACATCGTCACGGCGGTATTGGCGGTCACCAGATCCACGCCGAGCGTCTCCGACATGTACAGATTGCCCCAGTCATTAATCGCGGCACGGACCACGTACACCAGCACATAACACAGTGACAGCAGCCAGATATAAGGATTCAGCAGCACATAGCGGGTGAGAATTTCTTTGCGGCTCAGCCCAGCACCTTCCTGCTGTTGGGCAATTTCCAGTTCGTCATGCCGCCAGTCGCCAATCGGCGGCAGACCAATCGCCTGCGGCCTGTCTCGCAGCCGCCAGCAGAGAAAAATCCCCACCACAATCGCCAGCAGCCCAGCGATCATCATCCCGGCGCGCCAGCCGTAGTGCAGCGCTGTTGCCGCCATCACGATAGGGATCAGCGCCCCGCCGACGTTGTGCGCGGTGTTCCATAGCGCCCACCAGCCGCCGCGCTCGGTACGCGAATACCACGCGGTCAATAAACGCGCGCAGACCGGCGATCCCCAGCCCTGGAAAAAGGCGTTCAGCGCCCACAGCACCGCAAAGGCCCATAGCGAGGTGGAAAATCCAAACAGAATGTTTACCACGCCGGTGGCAATCAACCCGATGCCCATAAAATAGCGAGCGTTGGATCTGTCGCTGACGATACCGGAAACAAACTTCGACAGGCCGTAGGTGATGTAAAACAGCGTCGCCAGCAGCCCAATATCGCTGCGAGTCAGCACGCCGCTGGTGAGGATATCCGGTACGGCGGCATTGAAGCTCTTGCGTGTGAAATAGAACAGCGCGTAGCCGAGCCAGATGGTGGTCAGGATATGCCGCCGCCAGTAGCGGTAACGGGCATCCACTTCACGCTTATCAGTAATGATCGGCGCACTGGCCGGGGCTTTTAAAAACGAAAACATGTCCGCGCCTTACACATATCGCTGGGGTAACGACACGCTGACCCGCGTGCCGTGCGTACAGGAAATCGAGAGCGATCCGCCGAGGGCAGTTATGCGTTCACGCATCCCCGTAAGGCCAAATCCCTGTTGATTCGACCCCGGCGGCAGGCCGCTGCCGTCGTCCTCAATCACCAGCATTAGCCGTTCATCATGTTGCCAGCCCTGAAGCGTCACCGCGCTGGCGTTGGCGTGCTTAACGATGTTGTTCAGCCCTTCCTGACAGACGCGAAACAGCGTCACCCGCTGGCTTTCGCTAAGTGCAGATTCATCAATTCGCCAGTCGAGATGGCTGACGATGCCACGGCTTTCCAGCTCCATTTCGCGCATCAGTGAGCGGATGGCCTGCTCCAGCGTGAGATCGTCCAGTTGACGTGGTCGCAGTCGGCCTAACAAGCGACGCACCGAATCGTACACGCCGAGAGAAAGTTGTTCGATGTGCGCCCCGCTGCGCTTCACCCCTGCGTTTTCCGGCGCCAGCCGCTGGACAATGCCCGCCTGAGTGCGAATGGCGGTGATGGTCTGGCCGATATCATCGTGCAGCTCGCGCGCCACATCACGGCGCACGCTCTCCTCGGTCTCCAGCAGGCGTTCCGCCAGACGATGGTTGCGTGCTAATTCATTTTGCAGCGACTGGTTAAGTTCGCGCAGACGCTGAATACCCGCGCCGAGCAGCAGCCCGGTCAGGCTTTGCACCAGCAGCGAGAGCAACAGATCGACGGGATGATCGTGCCAGGTCTGGCTGGCAATCAGCGCGATGGCGTTCATCAGCGTCGCAATCAGTGCCCCCTGCCAGCCGTAGTGCCAGGCCAGCGCAATGATAGGCAACGCGAGGCAAAACGGCGTGAAGCGCGAAAGCTCGGCGGGTAAACCGAGCTGTAGCCACAGGCTGACGCTAAACAGCAGCAGGTACCAGACCAGATGCCGCCCGCGCCAGTTCACCGGCTGCGACACCACCGCCGGGCCCAGCGGCAGCCAGGTCGTGCTGGTCAGATAGTGCCAGAACACCAGGCAGATCGGCGCCAGCGTTAATCCGCCGGTGAGCGTCAGCAGCAGCGCGTTCCACGCCTCTTCGCCTTGCCCAAGCCAGGGCAGCGATTGCAGCAACGCCGCCGCCGTAAGCGCCGCGCCCTGCAACAGCAGCGTGCGCCAGTCGCGCTGATGGCGGTATCGCGAAATCAACATCACCGGGAGTAACGTGAGGAAGCTGCCGATCATCAAAAGTGGTAAATGGGCCAGCGCCACTTCCTGCGCCAGCCAGAAAAGAAGCAGCCATTCCGCGCCCAGCAGCACCGGCCAGTAGCCACGTGGACATTGCAGCATCAGCCCCAGACGCAGGCCAAACGGAAACAGCAGTACCGCCAGCTCCGGGCGCTCAACCAGATGCAGGCTGATGCTCCACAGGCAAAACCACGCGGCAGAGAAGATAAAGAAGCAGGCAACAACGGTGATTAACCGGGAACAGAGCGTGTTCATTGCCAGCCGTCAAACATCCGGCGGGCCAGTTCGACGTCGTTGCTGACCCCCAGCTTTTCCATCAGGTTGGCGCGATGCACGTGCACCGTTTTCGGCGACAGACCCAGTTCAGCGGCAATCTCTTTGACCGCCATACCTTGCGCCAGTTTTTCCGCCACCTGACGTTCGCGTTTGGTGAGCGGATCCTGACGACCGGCCGCCAGTTTGACGGCGATGTCCGGCGTCAGGTAACAGCCGCCGGTCGCTACGGTATGCACCGCCGCGATCAGCTCATCCGGGCTACAACGTTTAGAAAGGAAACCACGCGCGCCCGCGTTGAGCGCCTGCTCCACCAGTGCCGGGCTGTCGTGGACAGAGAGCATGATAATCGCCATTCCTTTTGGCAACTGGCCTAACAGTTCAAGACCGGAGATATCAGGCATAGAGATGTCGCAGATACACACCTGCACGCCGCGTCCCGGTAATCCCGCCAGCGCCTCACTGCCTGAGCCAAACTCAGCGACCACCTGCAAATCAGGTTCCAGCCCCAGCAGTTGGGCAAAGCCGGAGCGGACGATGAGGTGGTCGTCAATAAGGGCAACGGTAATCATGGGTTCATCCTGGCGCTAAGGCATGCCTGATGGCGCTACGCTTATCAGGCCTACGGGCGGGTGCCGTTGTAGGCCGGATAAGGCATTAATGCCGCCACCCAGCAAAAGCGCTTACCTTAACGATAAGTGCTTTGGTGTTCAAGCCTTGAGCGATCAGGCTATGCCAGTTGTGACTGTAAATGTCCGGGTGTGCTGCGGTTCTATTTCAATCAAGGTGCCATTGCGTTGTGCTGCCAGGAATCCTTCAGGTCGACAGGTTGCAGGCAAGGCGAATGCCGCAACCTGCTGATCGCCGTTGTAGAGGATCCAACGCGTCACATAATTCAGCTCCGTGCTGGAGAAACGCGTAACGAATGTGGTGCCATCAGGCGCGATCATGCTAAATTCTGGCTTATCGGTGTACCTGTCCAATTGGTCAGCAAAGAAGACAATTTCCGGATCGTAAAAATGGGGTTCATTGAGCCGCGCCAGAGAAGCCTCGCCCTGTACAATCCGCTGATTAAACGCCAGCCACTGCTCAGTCGGTTTAACATGCGCGGGTATCGACTCACGCAGCTTCATGGCCTCATCCGGAATATTCTGGCTGAAGGTGGCTTCCGGTACGTAGGCATAGTTCATATGGCACATGTACTGCAACGGCATTGCCACTGAGGCAAGGTTGGTAACCGCCATCTGAATATCAAACAGCGCGCTCGCTTTGTGCATTACCACCGCAGGATGTGCCTGATAATGATGACCGAACCCCATCACATACTCATAGCGTCCGCCCACGCGCAAATTCTCACCCTCCAGCTCCAGCCAGGCTTCATCCATCGCGGCACAAGCCATTTCACCGTGCAAAGGATGTGAATCCTCTGGTGATGGGCAGCCATTTGCCAACAGACCTGAGTGGAAGGCAAAACAGCCGTAGGTCGCCACCACTTCCGCCGCCGGTTTCGGCTGACTGAACATGTTACGCATGGTCAGGTCATGGCCATCAAACTGAGCATCCCAGATCATCTGCCCCATCCAGGGCAGAATAACCAGATGTCCACGACTGTTTTCTACCTTCAGCCCTTCCACTCCACTGGCGTAACGAAATGCGGTAACCGTGAAGTCGCTATTCTTCAGTAAGATTCGCGGATGCTCTGCAAAGAGTTCCCGCCACAGCGTTATACGTGTTGTCATGCTCACTCTCCTCAGGAAACTGTCGCTTCAGCCAGGTTGTTGCGCACTTTGCTTTCACGCCAGAAGTAGATACCGACGTACACGAAGCACAGCATGGAGACCAGGAACGAAAGTTGCAATGAATGGAACATATCGGCCACATAGCCCTGAATCGCCGGAACCACCGCCGCACCGACAATCGCCATGACAATGACGGCACCTGCCATTTCGGTATGCTCGTTATCCACGGTATCAAGCGTACCCGCATAGATTGTCGCCCAGCAGGGTCCAAACAGGACACTCACCAGCACTGCGACATACACAGCGCTGAAGCTTGGCGCCAGTGCAACATAGACGAGGAACAGCGCACCAATAATGGAATAGAGAATCAGCACTTTTTCCGGATTGAAGCGCGTCATCAAAATGTTGGCGATAAACTTGCCGATAAAGAAGCAGGCGAAGCTATAGACCATGAAGGTTGAGGCGTCGCGCTCGTTGATATCACCTAATTCCAGTGCCAGACGGATGGTGAATGACCACACCGCGACCTGCATCCCCACATAAAGAAATTGCGCCACAATTCCACGACGGAAACGGGCATTGCTGGCCAGATAACGCAGTGTATCCATCGCTGACGGGCGTTTATGACTCGTGGTTTGCGCGACTTTACATGTAGGGAAGCGAGTCAGGAGGAATAACACCATCACCACAACCAGTACCATAATCATGTACTTGTATGGCTCAAGGGTATTTTCCAGCATCAACACTTTAAAGTTATGGATCTGCTCAGCGTTCATCCCGGCCATCTGTTTTTCCAGGCTTTCGCCCTCAGAGAAGACCAGATATTTACCTAGCAGAATGCCAGCAGCCGCACCAATAGGATAAAAAGTCTGACTGATGTTCAGGCGTAAAGTGGCATACGCTTTTGGGCCGATCATTGAGCTGTAGGTGTTGGCTGCTGTTTCCAGGAAGCTCAGACCAATCGCAATCGCGAAAATCGCCGCAAGGAACATGGTGTAGGTGGCCATGTGCGATGCCGGGAAGAAGAGCGTACACCCAACGATATAAAGGGTCAGCCCCATTAAGATGGCGACTTTATAACTGGTCTTTTTAATCACCAGAGATGCTGGAATCGCAATTAAAAAATAACCGCCATAAAAGGCACTCTGAACTAATGCCGAGGCAAAGTTGCTGAGTGAAAATACGCTTTTGAATTGCGTAATCAGAATATCATTTAATGCGGCTGCGCATCCCCATAACGGGAATAAACAGGATAACAAAATAAACTGGAACAGAGGGGTCTTATTCAAATAGCCGTCAGGCATCTGAATGATGTTTTTATCGTTCATAGTGCTACCTTTTACAGTGCAGGAGTATTATTCGTTTAAGGTAAGAAACTCATTAAATTGTTCGATGCTTGGATAAGATGATTGAGTGCCTTTCCCGGTAACGCTGAAAGCAGCGAAGAGAGCAGCTTTTTTCATGGCGGCTTCCACATCACCGCTTTGAACGTAATAGTGAGCAAAACAACCGATGAAAGCGTCGCCTGCGCCACTGGTATCGACAGCGTTCACTTTAAACGCTGGAACATGGACTTCCTGGTCACGTGTCATCCACAGCGCACCTTTCTCACCCATGGTGACGATAATATTGTTCAGACCTTTATCAACCAGAGAACGTGCCGCTGCGCGAATATGGTCATAAGTATCCACTGGCATACCGGTTAATATTTCCAACTCGGTTTCATTCGGCACAAAAAAATCACATTTACAGGCATAAGACATATCTAATTCCCGTAATGCAGGGGCGGGATTTAGTAACACTTCAATACCGTGTTTTTTGCCAAATTCAATCGCGTGATAAACGGTTTCCAGCTGCACTTCCAGTTGCAGGACAATAAGCTGACATTTTTTCAGATCTTCCGCCGCACGATCGATATCTTCCGGGGAGAGAAATTTGTTCGCTCCTTTAATAATCAGAATACTGTTGCTGGAGTTCGCATTAACAAAGATCGGTGCGACACCGCTGCTGGTGCAGGGTACCTTTTCGACATAGGTGGTATTAATTCCCCAGGATTCAAGATTGCGAATAGTGTTATCCGCAAAAATATCATCACCGACTTTTGTCAGCATCAGCACTTTAGAATTGAGCTTAGCGGCCGCAACGGCCTGATTTGCGCCTTTGCCCCCGCAGCCAATTTTGAACGCCGGTGCTTCCAGCGTTTCCCCTTCTTTGGGCATCTGGTTGATGTAGGTGATGAGATCCACCATGTTGGAGCCAATAACCGCGATATCCATTTTACTACCTCTCAGAAACAATCACACAACAATGATATTAAAATAACATTATCATGTTACTTTCGTATCATTTGTGACTAGGATCGCGATTGGAAGATCATTTTATTGTTTATTTATTGCGCTAAATGTTGCATCCACATCACACTACAAATGATGAAGTTGCTTACAATTGACTGAAAGTTAACTGGATATAATCAATAAAACGTGAAAAAACACGCTTTTATTTCCGAATAGTCAGACGTATAGTAATGCGGCAATGCCATGTTCTCAGAAACACAAAAATGTTACTGAAGGAACATGGGAACATGATTCGTGGAGAAGCACATGGAAACTAAGCAAAAAGAACGTATTCGACGTCTGATGGAATTGTTGAAGAAGACCGACCGAATCCATCTGAAAGAGGCGGCACGAATGCTGGAAGTTTCCGTGATGACTATTCGTCGGGATCTCAGTCAGGATGACGAACCGTTACCACTCACTCTGCTCGGTGGTTACATTGTGATGGTGAACAAACCTGCCACCATCGTTAACGCGCCACTCCCCGCGCAAAAACAGTATCACCGCGACGATTTACCGGTTGCCATTCTGGCTGCGGGACTGGTGAGTGAAAATGATCTGGTCTTTTTTGATAATGGTGCGGAAATGCCGTTGGTGGTCAGCATGATCCCGGACGATATTTCCTTTACCGGGATTTGCTACTCGCACCGGGTGTTCGTAGCGCTAAATGAAAAGCCCAACGCCACAGCGATTCTTTGCGGGGGGACCTACCGGGCGAAAAGTGACGCCTTTTACGACACCAGCAATCCCTCCCCGCTGGATGCACTCAACCCACGGAAAGTCTTTATCTCCGCCAGCGGAGTCCATGAGCATTTCGGCGTTAGCTGGTTCAATCCGGACGATCTGGCCACAAAACGCAAAGCGATGGAACGCGGATTACGCAAAATTCTGCTGACGCGCCACGCCCTGTTCGATGAGGTCGCCCCCGCCAGCATTGGTCCACTCTCCACCTTTGACGTACTGATAAGCGACCGTCCGTTACCGGCAGATTACGCAACCCACTGCCGGAACGGCTCTGTCAAAGTGATCACCCCGGATTCAGACGGCGACTAACTTACTCAAAGAACACGGTGATTTTGTTAAACATCGACGGATCGGACTGGTTGCGGGCCACTTTCACCACATCTTCCAGCTTGTCGATCTGGCTTATCATCTGCTCAAGACGTTGATCGTCGTTGACCAGTAGCCAGATGCGGCTCTTATCGCTGTCCTGAATCGGTAGACAGAGAATGCCTTCTACGTTGAACGCGCGGCGGGCGAACAGCCCGCAAACGTGAGTCATTACGCCCGGATGGTTGCGTACGGTGAGTTCCAGGATTACGTTGTCATGAGTCTGCTGTTGCATGGCTTATTCCCCCACCATTTCTGTGTTTGCCGCACCCGGCGGCACCATCGGGTACACTTTCTGTTCGGCATCGATGCGCACGTGAATCAGCGCAGGTCCAGGGCGATTAATAATCTCCTGCAACGCTGCCTGTGGGTCCGCTTCGTTATTCAGATCGCAGGTTTCGAGACCAAACCCGGCGGCTATCTGCATAAAGTTAATCATCCCCGGATAGGTCGCGGCAAAAACACCCTGCTTATAGAACAGACTCTGCTGCTGATATACAAGACCCAACGCTTCGTTATTCATCAGGATGATTTTAATATCCAGCTGATTTTCGCTGGCTGTCGCCATTTCCTGAATATTCATCATCAGGCTGCCGTCGCCGGAGAAGCACAGCACTTTTTTGTCTGGATTGGCCAGCGCTGCACCAATTGCCGCTGGCAGGCCAAAGCCCATGGTCCCCAGACCGCCGGAGGTCAGCCACTGACGCGGACGGTTCAGCGGATAAGCCTGTGCCGCCCACATCTGATGCTGGCCTACGTCGGTGGTGATAATGGCGCTGTCGTCTACGCAGGCAGCCACGGCGTTGATCAATCCATAATGGCTGAGCGGGTCGCTTTCCTGCGGAATAGTGCAAGGGAATTCACGTTGTAAATCGGCCACCGTCTGATGCCACGACTCTCGCGGCTGCGCGTCAATTAATGGGATCAATTGCGCCAGAACCTCATCGACATCCGCCTGAATCGCCACGTGCGGTTGTTTGATTTTACCCAGTTCCGCGCGGTCGATATCTACGTGAATGATTTTGGCGTTCGGGCAGAACTGCTCCGTTTTACCAATCGCCCGGTCATCAAAACGTGCGCCCAGAACAATCAATAAATCCGCTTCTTGCAGAATAAAGTTAGTACTACGCGCACCGTGCATGCCCAGCATGCCTAACGACAGCGGATGCGCTTTCGGCAGCATACCGAGCGCCATTAAGGTCATGGTGGTGGGCAGCGTCGCTTTTTCTGCCAGTTCGCGCACGCGCTCAGGTGAGTTAATCACGCCGCCGCCGAGGTACAGCACCGGACGCTGTGCGGCGTTAATCATGGCTGCGGCATCGCGAATGCTGTCCTGGCTGAACTCTGGTGCCGCCATTTTCTGCGCGGGCTCCGGCATCTCTTCAATGTCAAAAACAGCGGTTTGAATATCCTTAGGAATGTCTATCCACACCGGGCCTGGACGTCCTGACTGCGCAATGCGGAATGCATCGCTCATGACCTGCGGTAATTCACTGATATGGCGGACCAGATAGTTGTGCTTAGTGATGGGGATAGAGATGCCGTAGGTGTCGACTTCCTGGAAGGCGTCGGTGCCGATCATTGAAGCCGGAACCTGCCCGGTGATACACACCAGCGGGATGGAATCCAGACGCGCATCGGCAATGGCGGTCACCAGATTGGTTGCGCCCGGTCCGCTGCAGGCCATACAGACGGCGGGTTTGCCATCAGTTCTCGCCATTCCCTGCGCGATAAACCCTGCTCCTTGCTCGTGGCGCGCCAGGATATGACGGATTTGCGTGCTTTGACTTAAGGCGTCATAGACGGGAAGAATCGATCCGCCGGGAATACCGGTAACAACCTGAATACCCTGGCGTTCCAGGAAATGAACGATGAATTCTGCGCCCGTAAAACGCGTACGCTTGGATGTTATGCCCGAACTTGCCATGCTCCAGTCCTTTTATTCTGGGCCTTTGCTCCGGGCAGGTCTCTGAAACGAAAAACCCCGCCCGGTTTGCGCCGGCGGGGTTTTGGAATCGTGTGTTGATTCGGACCCTACGGCGCATTGCCGACGACCACCACCACACGCACGACGACCGCTGCGCGAGATGGCGCAGTTTTTAGTAGGGTCGCAGTCAGCATGGAAGGGTTCATTAGGGACCTGTCTGTTTGTTGATTAACTGGATTTATACAAACACAGGTTTTTCAGCGTGACAATGGAAAAATTTTCATCTGCATAAAAATGCGTCAATGATCACATTTCGTTGTGCATTGCTGAAAAACAAAAAACCCCGCCGGAGCGAGGTTTTTTTCAGTGCTGTGCGGTTGGTAGCCGCCGAACACACTGTGTTATGTCAACGAAAAAAGTATACGCGTTCTGCGAAGAACACGCAATTTCGGCACGAATTTTGATGGTTTTGAGTATGGAACATGAATAGCGTAACATCCATAAAATACTGTTAATTTATACAGTATTTATCTATAATGTCTCGGTACGCAAGGTGTTATGCGGGGGCCGCATCGTAAACCGGCGCATCAAAGTCCTGGCTGAAACGGGTGGTGCCGTCAGCGCCTTAACCCCCGTGTGAGCACACTGTGTTATGTCAACAAAGGTGCTGCAACAGGCAGCGGCGAGGTACGTCAGCACCGTGCTCCTTGTACCAAAAGGAGAGCGTATGAGCCTCGTGGATATCGCTATTCTTATCCTCAAACTCATTGTTGCAGCACTGCAACTACTTGATGCCGTTCTGAAATACGTTAAGTAATTCAGATTCAAGTCGCACCTAAGGGGGGCGGGTAACACTCCGCTCCCCTTTCACCTTCTCCCTGGTGCTTGTGTCGCGCCAATATGTTACGTTTTTATGACATTCTCAGGGAAGAATTCCACCATGACGCTTTCTGTTTTCTGCATTTTGCTGTTCGCCGCGCTGCTGCATGCCAGCTGGAATGCCATTGTTAAAGCTGGAAACGATAAACTGTACTCAGCGATCGGTGTCAGCGGTTCTGCTGCAATTATGGCATTGATTTGCTTACCCTTTGCGCCGCAACCTTCCGCCGCCAGCCTGCCGTTTTTAGCCGTCTCAACTGCGTTGCAAATTGTATATACCGTCCTGGTCGCCAAAACCTATCAGGTTTCGGATATGAGCCAGACCTATCCGTTAATGCGCGGCACAGCGCCGCTGCTGGTCGCAATTATCAGCGTCCTGTTTCTTGGCGATAGCCTCTCTGTTCTAGCCTGGGTGGGGATTGCCACGATCTGTCTGGCGATCCTCGGCATGGCGTTTAACGGACGCAGCAGCTCGCAACGCGGGATTGTGCTGGCGCTCATTAACGCCTGCTTTATCGCCGGATATACGCTGGTTGATGGCACCGGCGTACGTTTATCAGAAACCGCGCTGGGTTATACGCTGTGGACCTTCTTTCTGAACGGCTCCTGCCTGCTGGGCTGGGCGATGATTGCCCGACGCCGGGAAGCGTCACGCTATCTGGTACAGCAGTGGAAGAAAGGTATTCTTGGCGGAATTGGCACAATGGGTTCTTACGGTCTGGCGCTGTGGGCCATGACTCAGGCTCCGTTGGCGGTAGTCGCTGCGCTGCGTGAAACTTCCATCCTGTTTGGCGCGCTGCTCGCGTGGCTGCTACTGAAAGAGAAGGTTGCCGGAATACGTCTTGTTGCGGCTGGAGGCATTGCCATAGGCGCAGTTTTGCTACGCTTATCATGACCTCTGTAAACCCGATGCAATCCGGCAACATTTGTTGCCGCTTTTTGTTTACATTTCCTGCCGTTCATCGTTTAAACATTCCAGCCCACTATCTGGCCTTCTTTTTCTGTTGTGGTAGATTCCACGCGCATTTACGGGAAAGTGCAGCACCTTATTCTTATTTTTTCACTTTTTGAAAAGTAATCAGCGAAATGAAAAGGCATAGAAGCGTCAATTTGTTGTTGATGTTGGTATTACTGGTGGCGGTAGGTCAGATGGCGCAAACCATTTATATCCCCGCGATTGCTGATATGGCACGTGAACTGAACGTTCGCGAAGGGGCGGTGCAAAGCGTGATGGCCGCCTATCTGTTGACCTACGGTCTGTCACAACTGATTTACGGCCCACTTTCCGATCGCGTTGGCCGCCGCCCGGTGATCCTCGCCGGGATGTCCATTTTTATGCTGGCTACGCTGGTCGCCATAACCACCCACAGCCTGACGGTATTGATTATCGCCAGCGCAATACAGGGGATGGGAACGGGCGTCGGCGGTGTGATGGCGCGAACGTTACCGCGCGACCTGTACGAAGGCACGCAGTTACGCCACGCTAATAGCCTGTTAAACATGGGGATTCTTGTCAGCCCACTGCTGGCACCATTGATTGGCGGTATGCTGGATACCCTGTGGAACTGGCGTGCCTGTTACATCTTCCTGCTGGTGCTGTGCGCAGGCGTCACGTTTAGCATGGCGCGCTGGATGCCGGAAACGCGCCCCGCAGGTGCTCCGCGTCCACGGCTTATCGCCAGCTACAAAACGCTGTTTGGCAACAGCTCTTTCACCTGTTACGTGCTGATGCTGATCGGCGGCCTGGCGGGCGTTGCGGTCTTCGAAGCCTGTTCCGGTGTGTTGTTAGGCGCGCGTCTCGGCTTAAGCAGCATGGTGGTCAGTATCCTGTTTATTCTACCCATTCCAGCGGCGTTTTTTGGTGCCTGGTTCGCCGGTCGCCCGAATAAGCGTTTCTCGACGCTAATGTGGCAGTCGGTTATCTGCTGTCTGGTCGCCGGTTTGATGATGTGGATCCCTGGTCTGTTCGACGTGATGAACGTCTGGACGCTGCTGGTTCCCGCCGCACTGTTTTTCTTCGGCGCCGGGATGCTGTTTCCGCTGGCAACCAGCGGCGCAATGGAGCCTTTCCCGTTCCTGGCCGGTACTGCTGGTGCGCTGGTTGGTGGATTACAAAACATTGGTTCCGGCGTGCTGGCGTGGTTCTCCGCCATGCTGCCGCAGACCGGGCAAGCCAGTCTGGGCCTGCTGATGACCCTTATGGGGCTGTTGATTTTTGTTTGCTGGCTTCCGCTGGCGTCACGCGTGTCGCATCAGGGGCAGGCGGTTTAAGCGTATGATGGCCCGGCTTCTCGCCGGGCTTTTCACACTCAGGGGCAATCATGGTATTCAACAACGGCTCCAGCGCCGGACGCCATGCCCCTTCCTCACCATCATAGAACTGCGTATCCGCATTGATAGCATAGGGAATTTTCGCTTTCTTCAGCTCGCAAGCCATAAAGCGGGCAAACGCCATTTGCGAGGCAGAAGGCGCGTTCCTGATGGTTTCTCCCGGCGACCAGCCTCCTACCCAACTAACATGACCGGTTTTCTGCTGCCAGTGAATGGCGGTATTGATACGGGCGCGAATGGCGGCCTTTTCTGCCGCTGTCCCTGAGGTCCACGGGTATTTACCGTTATTTTTCAGCGGCCCCCACGGGAAGATATGCCATTGAGCCAACACGGTATTCTGACTTTGCGGCGGCAACTTTAGGTTGGGCAAATCTTCCGGAGCGGCATGCAGTTTCGGCGCGATAAATATCATTCGCTGTGGATCGATGGCATGGATGGTACGGATGGTTTTGTCATACACCCTATTGAGCGACGCCTGATTATGGGTGAGCTTATCAGAGGGTTCGTATATCAGGTCGAAACCCAGCAACGGCGAACTTTGACCAAAGTAATGCGCCACCGCCACCCACCAGTTAACCACCTCTTTTTCGTTACTGGCACTGGGGTCTTTTTTATACTCGTCAGCCTGATAGGCGATTATCGGGATCACGCCATACTGCTCGCAGGCTTCCACCAGCTTGCGCAGATGAATGAGCCGCGCCTCCGTAGGCTCACCCGCCACGCGAATGCGCACGTGGGTCAACCCTTTCGCCTTATAATCCCTCACCACCAGCGGATCGAATTCACGGATGCCCCGATCGGTACGCGCCCAATCTACGTCCATCCCAACCCCAAGCTGCTGCACATACTGCGCCGCCGTCAACGCAGGTTGCGCGGCACACACGGTGGCGCTGGCCAACAGTAAAAGGGAAACAATCGGCTTTAACACGGTCGTCCTTACGCAAATCATCAGGAGTGATATCACGTATTTAGCACGCTTTTTCACTTTCCGTGTAGAGCGAAAGCGTAAAAAATATTCGCGACCCGCTTATTTAACCTGCTCCTGTAGCCAGCCAATAAACGCCTCGATTTTCGGCCACTGCCTGCCGGGCAGCGTAGTGATGTAGTAATGTTGATGGCATTTCAGCGCCATATCGCCAAAAGGCGCAATCAATTCTCCGCTGTCGAGGCGTTTTTGCACCAGCCGTTTTCGGCCCATCGCCACGCCGATATGGTTCATTGCCGCAATCACTGCTAAATCAGAACGATCAAAACCAATCCCCGACGATGTCGGCAAATTCGCCGCAAAATGCTGCGCCCAGCTGTGCCACTCATCGGTCCCGGAATCGTTACTCCACGCCTGTCTGTCGTGCAGCAAGGTACAGTGCGGCAAATTCACCAGCGAACCGGTAAGGTCATGGCGGCGGGCGTAGTCCGGGCTGCACACCGGCAGGATCTCTTCATCCATCAGGAAGTGATGCGTGAGTTGCGCGGAGGGTGCATCGTCAAAATAGATGGCGAGATCGATACCCGCACGCTGCAGATTGACGTTGTCGTTCCCGGTCAGCATGGTCAGCGAAATTGACGGGTAGCGACGGGTAAAGTCGCCGAGCGCCGGAACCAGCCAGCACTGGGCGATAGAAGGCCGTGAGTAAACGGTGAGCGTCCCCGAGAGCTCCTGATTCTTAATATCAAGAATCTCCTGGTTGAGCGTGTCCAGCGACGACTTCAGCGCCCAAAATACCCGCTTGCCCTCGTGGGTGAGTTCCACTTTGCGATGAGAACGAACAAATAATTGGATGCCAAGCTCATCTTCAAGCTGATTTATGCGATGGCTGACGGCGCTGGGACTCAATGACAGCTCGTCTGCTGCCAGCGCAAACGACTGATGCCGGGCCGCCACTTCAAACGTATACAGCTTTGACAACTGCCAGCCATTAAGCAGCCGGTTTCTGACTTCGCGTAGGGGATCCATTCTCACCTCCTGTCCTCCTGATTCATGCGCTGGAGTGTAAAAAAGTTCGCTGCAAAAATCAGCATAAAGGTGATTCAGAGTGAACCATATCGCATAAACCAAGCACAATTAGACGTAAATCACTCATTTGATGCAATCTGGTTCATGTGAAAGGGGATTTATATCGTTTGTCAGACCCTGCCTTATTTTTGTCCAATACCCCTATATTAATCACAGGGCAAGGTGAGCTATGCACTCTCAAATCTGGGTTGTGAGCACGCTGCTGATAAGCATCGTGCTAATCGTTTTGACCATCGTGAAGTTCAAATTCCACCCGTTTCTGGCGCTGCTGTTAGCCAGCTTCTTCGTGGGTACGATGATGGGCATGGGGCCGTTGGATATGGTCAATGCCATTGAGAGCGGCATCGGCGGTACGCTGGGCTTCCTCGCCGCGGTTATCGGCCTGGGGACCATTCTGGGCAAAATGATGGAAGTGTCCGGCGCGGCCGAACGCATTGGCCTGACGCTTCAGCGCTGCCGCTGGCTATCCGCCGACGTCATTATGGTTCTGGTTGGGCTGATTTGCGGGATCACGCTGTTTGTTGAAGTCGGCGTGGTGCTGTTGATTCCACTGGCCTTTTCAATTGCCAAGAAAACCAATACTTCATTACTGAAGCTGGCGATTCCGCTGTGTACGGCGCTGATGGCGGTGCACTGCGTCGTCCCGCCGCATCCGGCTGCCCTGTTCGTGGCGAACAAGCTGGGCGCGGACATTGGCACGGTGATTGTCTACGGCTTACTGGTCGGCTTGATGGCCTCGCTGATCGGTGGTCCTCTGTACCTGAAATTCCTGGGTAACCGTCTGCCGTTTAAACCGGTTCCGGCTGAGTTTTCTGACCTTAAAGTGCGTGACGAAAGTACGCTACCGTCGCTGGGTGCTACGCTGTTTACCGTTCTGCTGCCGATTGGCCTGATGCTGGTAAAAACCGTCGCTGAGCTGAACATGGCGAAAGGCAGCACGGTGTATACGCTGCTGGAGTTTATTGGTAACCCGATCACCGCGATGTTTATTGCCGTTTTCGTGGCCTATTACATCCTCGGCCTGCGTCAGCACATCGGTATGGGTACGTTGCTGACTCACACTGAAAACGGTTTTGGCTCGATTGCTAACATTTTGCTGATTATCGGTGCAGGCGGCGCATTCAACGCTATCCTCAAGAGCAGTGGGCTGGCGGATACCCTCGCGCTGATCCTCTCGAACATGCATATGCACCCGATTCTGCTGGCGTGGCTGGTGGCGTTAATCCTGCACGCTGCAGTGGGCTCTGCCACGGTGGCGATGATGGGCGCGACGGCAATCGTGGCACCGATGCTGCCGCTCTATCCCAACGTCAGCCCGGAGATCATCGCCATTGCTATCGGTTCTGGCGCTATTGGCTGCACGATCGTCACCGATTCCCTCTTCTGGCTGGTGAAGCAATACTGCGGTGCCACCCTGAATGAAACGTTTAAATACTATACGACCGCGACATTTATCGCGTCCGTGATTGCACTGGCTTGCACATTCCTGCTTTCCTTTATTATCTAGCGCAAAGAGACTGACTATGGAAAACATTCAAACACTTATCGCCCAGTATCCTTTAGTGGAAGATCTGGTTGCTCTCAAGGAGACAACCTGGTTTAACCCTGGCACCACCTCTCTTGCGGAAGGTTTACCGTATGTTGGCCTGACTGAACACGATGTTCAGGATGCCCACGCCCGTCTGACGCGTTTCGCACCATATCTGGCACAGGCATTTCCGGAAACAGCGGCCACCGGCGGCATTATCGAATCTGAGCTGGCCGCGATTCCGGCCATGCAAAAGCGGCTGGAGAAAGAGTACGGGCAGCACATCAATGGCGAAATCCTGCTGAAGAAAGACAGTCACCTGCCAATTTCTGGTTCGATTAAAGCCCGTGGTGGCATTTATGAAGTACTGACCCATGCGGAAAAACTGGCGCTGGAAGCCGGTCTGCTGACCACACAAGACGATTACAGCGTTCTCCTTTCGCCCGAGTTCAAACAGTTCTTCAGCCAGTACAGCATCGCGGTAGGCTCCACCGGTAATCTCGGCATGTCGATTGGCATCATGAGCGCCCGCATCGGCTTTAAGGTGACGGTGCATATGTCTGCCGACGCTCGCGCATGGAAAAAAGCCAAACTGCGCAGCCACGGTGTGACGGTCGTGGAGTATGAAGAAGATTACGGCGTGGCGGTTGAACAGGGCCGTAAGGCGGCAGAGTCCGATCCGAACTGCTTCTTTATCGATGATGAAAACTCGCGCACGCTGTTTTTAGGCTATGCGGTCGCTGGCCAGCGTCTGAAGGCGCAGTTTGCCCAGCAGGGGCGCGTGGTGGATGCCGACCATCCGCTGTTTGTGTACCTGCCGTGCGGCGTCGGCGGTGGCCCTGGCGGCGTGGCGTTTGGCCTGAAGCTGGCTTTCGGCGACAACGTTCACTGCTTCTTCGCAGAACCCACCCATTCACCGTGCATGCTACTGGGGATTTATACCGGACTGCACGATACGATTTCCGTGCAGGATATTGGCATCGACAACCTGACGGCGGCGGATGGGCTGGCGGTCGGCCGGGCGTCTGGCTTTGTTGGCCGGGCGATGGAACGTCTGCTCGACGGTCTGTACACCCTGGACGATCAGACGATGTACGACATGCTGGGTTGGCTGGCGCAGGAAGAAGGTATTCGCCTTGAGCCGTCGGCGCTGGCCGGGATGGCAGGTCCGCAACACGTTTGCGCCTCTGCTGACTATCAGCAGATGCACGGCTTCAGCGCAGAGCAGCTCAATAACGCCACCCACCTGGTGTGGGCGACCGGCGGCGGGATGGTCCCGGAAGATGAAATGGCGCAGTATCTGGCCAAAGGACGTTAAATACCGCTGAGCTTAACGCAGCATCGCCATCAGCTCCATCGGTGAGCGATGCTGCTTAAGCAGGTCACGCATCACGCGCATATGCGGCGCGGTGTGGCTGAAGAAAGCCTGATAGCCTGCACACAGCACGCCCTTTCCATTTTCCTCGCAGTACGCAGGACAATCACCGTGGTAATACTGAAACAATGAGCATGTCTGGCAACGCGTATTCATTGATGACATGGTCTGTCGTTCAATCTGTGCCGTCAGACCACACCACTGGCGAAGCGTTTTATCGAAAAGCTGGATAGATATCTGATTAATATCTTCACGTACCCAGATATCAAATATCGTAATTAAAAATCGGCCCCACGCCTCAGACGTAACCGATTCGTCTGTCAGATGACCTGAACCATCGTGCTTAACCAGCGGAATAAATTGTACCAGGCGAACATTTCCTTGTTGCAAACCACGGTACACTTCAACCGGTTGTAAACACTTCTGATGGTCAATCACCACGTTTAAAACATCATCACTAACATCCATGTTCTCACATCCTGTCATGCAAAATTCCCGATAAATACGATAAGTTGGCGAACATGCGTTACAGCAAACAGCATTGCGAGGGATAACACCGCGAGGGAGATCATAAATTTGTCACGCACCGCGCGAGATTCAGAAAAATCGCTATGACTCACATCCATCAGATTACGGCTGCGGGTGTAGCGCCAGAGGATAATCGCCACTATCACCAGCACAACTACCGATATCCAGAACAGCACTCCCGCCTGGTGCCAGTTGTGCTTAATCGCCAGCGCCATTAACGCGCCATAGCCCAACAACGTGCGAAACCAGGCAAGTGAAGTCCGCTCCGGTTGTAACCCCGGGTCAGCGATGCGTCGCGATTTGCGGCTATCCGGCATACAGCACCAGCGTCATGACAATCACCGCCACAATAGTCAGCATGACGCTGATAATCAGCAGGCTGTGGGTGTAGG
This sequence comes from Citrobacter sp. C13, assembly GCF_014596815.2. NCBI lineage: Bacteria > Pseudomonadati > Pseudomonadota > Gammaproteobacteria > Enterobacterales > Enterobacteriaceae > Citrobacter > Citrobacter sp. C13. The sequence continues at coordinate 13,290 of NZ_CP115024.1, read as the reverse complement.
GCAAGTCCTCTTTCAGTCGCATCGCCTTTTCGTTACGTAGCCAGCGCAGGTAGCCGTAGATCGCCAGACCGCCGGCAAACAGACACAGCAACAAGGCAAGCGCCTCACGGATGACCGGCGTGGCAAAATCCGGGGCCAGTTGATCAAGGCCAACCCCCGCCGCCAGAAATCCGAGCGCGGTGCGGATCCACGCCAGAAAAGTACGCTCATTTGCCAGTGAGAAGCGATAATCCGGTGCTTCTCCAAGGCGAGAAATCTTCATGACAGCTCCTTAAATATTGTTGTCTGGTCGTTATACCGGAACAGTTAAGGAGTATGAACCTGATTCTCAAACGAGAGGGCGAGTCGGGTGATGAGACAATGGGAAAGAGAGAGGGTGTTTGTAATGCCGGATGGTGAGTTGCGTTTTATCCGGCCTACAGGAGATGCAGGCCGGATAAGTCAGTTTTAACCTAATCCCCAGAAGATCACCGCCAGCAGCTGTGGCGTGATAATCCTCAGGAACATAACCAGCGGATAAACGGTGGCGTAGGAGAGCGCTGCCGCCCCGCTGGTAGCATGCAGGTTATTAGCAAACGCCAGAGCCGGGGGATCGGTCATTGAGCCAGCCAGCATGCCGCACAGCGTCAGATAGTTCATTTTGACAAATAGACGAGCTAACAAACCCACGGTAATCAGCGGAATCGCAGTAATGAAAATACCGTACCCCACCCAGCTCAGGCCATCGCCCTGCGTCAGAGTATCGACAAAATCACCGCCTGACTTCAGACCAACTACCGCGAGAAACAGCACGATACCCAACTCTCGCAGCGCCAGGTTAGCGCTGGGAGGCATAAACCAGTACAGCTTACCAATGCTGCCAATACGCCCCAGGATCAAGGCCATAATCAGCGGCCCACCGGCCAGACCCAGTTTTAACGCCACCGGAAACCCTGGGATGAACAGCGGAATTGAACCCAGTAGAACACCCAGCCCGATACCGATAAATACCGGCAGCATCTGCACTTGCTGCAGTTTTTGCTGCGCGTTACCCACAACATTGGCAACGGCATCAATAGACGAAGGGCGCCCCACCAGATTGAGGATATCCCCGAATTGCAGGCTGGCGTCGCTGCTGGCTACCAGCTCAACACCCGCACGGTTCAGGCGGGAAATCACCACGTCGTAACGTTCTTTAAAGTGCAGGTCACGGATACGTTTACCCAGCACCTGCTCGTTAGTCACCACCACGCGTTCGACGCGTAAATCGGTACCTCGCGTAGACAGCGATGTATCCACCTCCTGCCCAATCACCACCTGCGCGTTATGCAGGTCAGCAGGCTGCCCGACCAGGTGGAGCAGGTCGCCCAACTGGATAACTGTCCCTGGCGACGGCACCATCAATGTCTCGTCACGTTTCAGACGCGAGCAGATAATTTTGTCGCTGTTCAGAATCGGGACATCCTGAATCGCCATATTGTTGATGTTTGGGTTTTCCACGCGGATGTTCATCGTCTGAATCAGCGCGTGCCCGTTGGTCAGCGTGGATTCATGCTGCTGGGCTTCAGCATCGACGTTAACGCGGAAAATAAGGCGCATCAGCCACATGGTCAGTAAAATTCCGCAAATGCCGAAAGGATAAGCCATGGCATAGCTCATCCCCATCTGGTCAACCACATCGCCAGGCGTACCCAAATCGCGCAGAATTTGCTGCCCCGCGCCCAACGCCGGGGTGTTGGTGACCGCACCAGAGAATATTCCCAGCACCACAGGGAGAGGAATGGCAAAAATCTTATGCAGGATCGCGGTGACCAGGCCACCCATAATAACAATCAGTACGGCAAACAGATTCAGCCGCAGCCCGGAAACGCGCAGTGACGCAAAAAAGCCCGGCCCCACCTGAATACCGATGGTGTAGACGAAAAGAATCAGGCCAAATTCCTGAATAAAATGCAGCATGTCGCCGCTCAGGGTCATCCCTGCCTGATCGACAAAATGCCCGACAATAATGCCGCCGAACAGCACACCTCCAATGCCAAAACCCACACCACGTATTTTTATGTTGCCGATCCATAACCCAACAACTGCCACCAATGCCAGAACGCTGACCGTCAATGCTATATCACTCATATCCTGTTCCCTGTGAATAACATCATTAAGTAAATGGATTCTCGCAGAGTACAGTCGCAATGTATGGGTGGTAAAGCACAAAAAAGCCCCGTCATTTCTGGCGGGGCAAAGGCATGGAGCTATTTAACTGTCTAATGCGGGACGTTCGCTGATGGCGATACGTTGTGGAGCAATGGTTTCAGGTTCATTCCGGGTCAAATCAATATGCAGCAAGCCGTTAGTGAAGCTTGCGCCGGAGACCTCCATATTTTCAGCCAGCGTAAAGCTCAGGCTGAACGGCTGAGTGACCAGTCCCTGATGCAACCATTTGGTCTCTTTTTCCGGCTGCTGCGGCGTACCTTTCACTGTCAGGCGCGTGCCTTCCAGTTGAATATCCAGATCTTCCTGGCGGAAACCGGCTAACGCAAGGGTAATGCGGTAGTGGTTATCATCGCTCTTTTCGATGTTATAAGGCGGGAAGCTCTGGCTTTCACCGGTGTTTTGCAAGGCATTGGCCAGTTTGTCAAAACCGATCCATTGACGCAGCAGCGGGGATAAATCGTAGTTACGCATAATAATCTCCTTCTAAGAAGCGAGTAGGTACCTTTCGGCTCCCTGACGGCAAGCCGATGACTTAGCAAGGCCGCCTGAAGCGGCCTACAGAATTAGTTGATTTCGATGCGGCGCGGTTTGTTCGCTTCAGGAATCACGCGCTCAAGATCGATATACAGCAGACCATTTACCAGGTTTGCGCCGCGAACATGAATGTTCTCCGCTAACTGGAACTTGCGTTCAAAGTTGCGCTCGGCAATACCCTGATACAGGTAAGTACGTTCTTTTTGATCGTCCGCATGGGCGCCTTTTACCACCAGCAGATTGTCCTGGGCAGTAATTTCCAGTTCGCTTTCAGCAAAACCGGCAACGGCAATTGCAATGCGGTAATGGTTTTCGTCTACCAGCTCAACGTTGTACGGAGGGTAGCCGCCATTGCTCTGGCCCTGATTGTTTTCCAGCAGGTTAAACAGACGGTCAAAACCAATAGCAGAACGGTACAGCGGGGATAAATCAAAGTTACGCATAATCAATAGCTCCTGAAATCAGCGAGAATATTGACCTTCCATCATGGACAGGTCAGGTAGCCAGGACACCCATCAGGCATGCCCTTCATTTGTCTACACTCTAAAAATGGGTCTTAATACAAACTTTTCAAGCGTATTCATCTGACTTTTTTTGCAGTTTGTTGTCTATTGCATACACTGGGGGGAGCAGTTGTTATCGTTAAATCGCGATGGCCGCCACAGTGCGACGAAATGGTGATGTTATTTTCGCAACGGATCGCTTTAACTCACCATGCAAACACGATAAATACAGATGAATAAATGATGATTAAAAAAATGTTGGTAACACTGACGATGTGTAGTGGGATGGTGTTTGTAAGCGGCTGTTCCAGCATCATGTCACATACAGGTGGCAAAGAAGGGACGTATCCTGGCACGCGAGCCAGTGCCACAATGATTAGCGAAAGTGATACGAACTGGGGAACCAAGTCGCTGGCGATTCTGGATATGCCTTTTACCGCGGTGCTCGATACGGTATTGCTACCTTGGGATCTCTTTCGCAAAGATAACTCGGTGAGATCCCGCGTAGAAAAGAGCGAGGAGAGAACCCAGGCCACGAACGCCGTTATTCCCCCGGCAGAAATGTCTGCTCCATAAATTAACGCCCGGTTTCAGTCATCCACAGCTGGCGGAAACCCTCGACGTCTTCCATCCACGCAACCTGTCGACCATCAGGGGAGAAGACGATCGCATCGGCCGACGGCGGGTTATCATGACGTTCCGTTAAAAAATCAATTTCGCCCGTTTGAACATCACAACAGGCAATTCTGTTCTCCAGTACAAATCCCAGCCATTTCCCCGATGGGTGCCAGTTAAAGGCTGACTGAATATTCGTAGCGCACTGGGTAAGCTGACGCAGCGATCCACCCTGTGGGGAAATCAGCCATAGCTGCACAATACCGTTGTCATCACGCATTAAAAACGCAATCTCAGATGCCTTTGGATTACTGCGTACCCAGTGGCGAGGCTGATTCACCAGCCCCGGAAAGGCGCGCTCATGGGTAAACGTCAGACGGCGTTGGCGAATACCGGATGGCGGCGCAGGCATGGTCATGTCAGTCCCCTCCAGAGGCGCGTCCCCCGGCTGTTTCCAGCCGCTTTCATCCTGTGGCAAATCAACAATAAACAGCTCCGGTACTTTCTCGCCAGTGGCTGATAGCGTATCACCGATAAACGCCAGCCTGTTTTCTCCAACCCAGCCCTCTTCATAGGCGCGGTTAATCTCATCGCTACCCGGTTTTGGCGTTGGTGTCGTCTGGCTCACCAGCACACACCAGTAGCTACCGCTGTATTCACGGGGATGCTGCGCGGAAACATTAACCGGACCATACGGTGCAGCCACGCCGACGTTGCGTAAATCGAGCGCCGGAGAGCGCTCATGCAGAACATGGTCGTTATAGGTGAAACTGACAAACTCACCGTTCGGGCTAAAGACATGCACATGACTCCCGCCGCGCAGCGCACCTGGCGTATAGGGCGCAGTAATATCCATTGCATCCAGATTCTCCACCCCAGCCTGCGTAACAATCACCCCACGGCGATGATGGAAGTCGTAATACCATGTTTCATCAGGATTTTCAGGCCCGTGAATGAATACATATTTTTCCGACTTTGGATGAACGGTCACCACGCCAACGTGCGATCCCTGAGTAGCCCGGTAAATCACCTCCAGCTCGCCAGTATGGATATTGACGCGCTCAATTGTTTCACCAGTAAAAGAGGCGCCGGAAGGACGCACATCAAAGACCAGCCACTGGCTGTCCGGTGTCCAGGTGTTGATATTGGTAAGCTGATGATTACGCGGCGTAAAGGTGATTTGCTTCATGGGATGCCCTGATACAAGACGATTTCAGCAATCATACTTCACAAGCACTTCACTTTCAGGCTTTAGCGTATCGCCATCTTCATTTTTGCGGACAGAAAGATGGAACATTTTGACGTAGCGATTATCGGATTAGGCCCGGCAGGCGCGGCAGTTGAGCGGAAAAATGCGCGTGATTGCGTTGGATAAAAAACGCCAGTGCGGCAACGAAGGTTTCACTAAACCCTGCGGCGGTCTGCTGGCCCCGGACGCCCAGCGTTCGTTTATCCGCGACGGGATAACCTTACCCGTTGATGTTATCGCCAACCCGCAGATTTTTAGCGTTAAAACGGTTGATGTTGCCGCTTCTTTGACGCGTAACTACCAGCGCAGCTACATTAATATCAACCGCCATGCTTTTGATTTATGGCTTAAATCTCTCATCCCTGATGATGTGCAGGTGTATCACGACAGCCTGTGCCGGAAAATCTGGCGCGAGGGCGATAAATGGCATGTTATCTTCCGCGCCGACGGTTGGGAGCAGCAGATCACTGCACGTTATCTGGTGGGGGCAGACGGTGCGAACTCACTGGTGCGCCGTCATCTCTATCCACAGCACCAAATCCGTAAATATGTCGCGATTCAACAATGGTTTGCGGAAAAGCATCCCGTTCCGTTCTATTCCTGTATTTTTGATAACGATACAACTGACTGTTATTCCTGGAGTATCAGCAAAGATGGCTATTTTATCTTTGGTGGCGCCTACCCCATGAAGGACGGACAGGCACGCTTTGACGCGCTGAAAGAGAAGCTGGAAGCGTTCCATTTCCAGTTCGGCAAACCGGTGAAAAGTGAAAAATGTACGGTGCTATTCCCCTCACGCTGGAAAGACTTCGTCTGCGGCGAGGACAACGCATTTTTGATTGGTGAAGCGGCCGGTTTTATCAGCGCCAGCTCGCTGGAAGGGATTAGCTATGCGCTGGACAGCGCGGAGATCCTCAAATCGGTACTGCTGCGGGATATGCCAGATATGAATCACGCTTACCGTAAAGCCACCCGCAAGTTACGACTCAAACTGTATGGCAAAATCCTGAAAAGCCGGGCCCTGACGTCGGCATTTTCCCGTAAATGGATTATGCGCAGCGGCGTGGCGCATATTCCCCAGGGAGACCATTCAGCACCACAAATCATGGCTGAAACGGGGCAAATACGACGAAGCATTTGCCCATAACATCTTAATTCAGTGCAAACTTCTCTATGGCGTACGCGACGCCATCTTCAAGATTGGATTTGGTCACGAAGTTGGCGATTTCTTTTACTGATGGAATAGCGTTGTCCATGGCAACGCCCACGCCTGCGTATTCAATCATCGCGATGTCGTTTTCCTGATCGCCAATCGCCATCACCTCTTCGGCTTTAATGCCTAACGCATCGGCCAGCGATTTTACGCCCGTCCCTTTATTGACGCGTTTATCGAGGATTTCGAGGAAATACGGCGCACTTTTCAGCACGGTGTACTTCTCTTTTACTTCCGTAGGTATACGCAAGATAGCTTTATCGAGGATCTCCGGCTCGTCAATCATCATCACTTTCAGGAACTGGGTTGCGGGATCCATTTTCTCGGCTTCACAGAACACTAGCGGGATGGTCGCGACAAACGATTCGTGCACCGTGTAGTAGCTGATATCACGGTTCGCGGTATACAGCGTATTGCGATCGAGGGCGTGGAAATGCGAGCCGACTTCCCGGGAGAGCTGCTCCAGGTAACGATAATCATCATAGCTCAGCGCGGTTTGCGCCACGGTACTGCCATCCCCTGCTTTCTGCACCAGCGCACCGTTGTAGGTAATGCAGTAGTCACCGGGTTGTTCCATATGTAGTTCTTTCAGATAGCTGTGAACGCCGGCATACGGGCGTCCCGTGGTCAGCACCACATTCACGCCACGCGCGCGTGCCGCGGCAATTGCCGTTTTGACCGCTGGTGAAATGGTGTGATCGGGCAGCAGAAGTGTGCCATCCATGTCGATAGCAATAAGTTTGATAGCCATGAGTTCCCCGGATTAAATGAGTCCGTCCTCATGCTAACGCGATTCCGCTCAAAAAACAGCTACGAAAAGGGGGATAGAAAGGGGAATCGAGATTCCCCTTTTTGTAGATTGGTTGTCGTTTGTAGGCCTGATAAGCAACGCGCCATCAGGCACAATACAACGTCTTGCCGGATGGCGGCGTAAACCGCCTTATCCGGCCTACAGATTGGCTTAAATATCGATGTTCGCCGCTTTCAGGGCGTTTTCTTCGATAAACGCGCGACGCGGTTCAACGGCATCGCCCATCAGCGTGGTGAACAGCTGGTCGGCAGCAATCGCATCCTTCACGGTAACGCGCAGCATACGACGGCTTTCCGGATCCATGGTGGTTTCCCACAGCTGTTCCGGGTTCATCTCGCCCAGACCTTTATAACGCTGGATAGCAAGGCCACGACGAGACTCTTTCTGCAGCCATTCCAGCGCCTGCTCGAAGCTGGCAACCGGCTGGCGGCGCTCGCCACGTTCGATAAACGCATCGTCTTCGATCAGTCCGCGCAGCTTCTCGCCAAGCGTACAAATACGACGGTATTCGCCACCGGTAACAAATTCATGCTCCAGCGGATAATCGGTATCCACACCGTGGGTACGGACGCGGATCACCGGCTCGAACAGGTTCAGTTCAGCGTCTTTACGCACAAAGCTGTTCCAGGTGCTGCCGTGCATTTCTTTTTCATTCAGCACGTTAACCAACTGAGAAACCCAGGCAGTGACTTTCGCTTCATCAGCGAGATCGGCTTCATCTAGCGTCGGTTGATAAACCAGTTCTTTCAGCAGCGCTTTCGGGAAACGACGTTCCATACGACCAATCATTTTCTGCGTCGCGTTGTATTCAGAAACCAGTTTCTCTAACGATTCACCTGAAAGGGCTGGCGCGCTGGCATTGGTGTGCAGCGTTGCGCCATCCAGAGCGATAGAAATTTGGTACTGATCCATCGCTTCGTCATCTTTAATGTACTGTTCCTGCTTGCCTTTTTTCACTTTGTACAGCGGTGGCTGTGCAATGTAGACGTGGCCGCGTTCAACGATTTCCGGCATCTGACGATAGAAGAAGGTCAACAGCAGCGTACGGATGTGCGAGCCGTCGACGTCCGCATCGGTCATGATGATGATGCTGTGATAACGCAGTTTGTCCGGGTTGTACTCGTCACGACCGATGCCACAGCCGAGCGCGGTGATCAGCGTCGCAACTTCCTGAGAGGAGAGCATCTTGTCAAAGCGCGCTTTCTCGACGTTGAGGATTTTACCCTTCAGCGGCAGAATCGCCTGGTTCTTACGGTTACGTCCCTGCTTCGCAGAGCCACCCGCGGAGTCCCCTTCCACCAGATACAGTTCAGAGTGAGCTGGGTCGCGTTCCTGACAGTCCGCCAGCTTGCCCGGCAGACCGGCTAAGTCCAGCGCGCCTTTACGACGGGTCATTTCACGCGCACGACGTGCAGCTTCACGAGCACGCGCAGCATCAATAATTTTGCCGACAACGATTTTCGCGTCAGACGGGTTTTCCAGCAGATATTCGCTCAGCAGTTCGTTCATCTGCTGTTCTACCGCCGATTTCACCTCAGAGGAGACCAGCTTGTCTTTGGTCTGTGAGGAGAACTTCGGATCCGGTACTTTCACGGAAACAACGGCAATCAGGCCTTCACGGGCATCGTCACCGGTAGCGCTGACTTTCGCTTTTTTACTGTAGCCTTCTTTGTCCATGTAGGCGTTCAGGGTACGGGTCATCGCCGCACGGAAGCCTGCAAGGTGAGTACCGCCGTCACGCTGTGGAATGTTGTTGGTGAAGCAGTAGATGTTTTCCTGGAAACCATCGTTCCACTGCAGCGCAACTTCAACGCCGATACCGTCTTTTTCGGTGGAGAAGTAGAAGATATTCGGGTGGATCGGCGTTTTGTTTTTGTTGAGGTATTCAACAAACGCCTTGATGCCACCTTCGTAGTGGAAATGGTCTTCTTTGCCGTCACGCTTGTCGCGCAGACGAATAGAGACGCCGGAGTTCAGGAATGACAGCTCGCGCAGACGTTTCGCCAGAATGTCGTATTCAAATTCAACAACATTGGTAAAGGTTTCGTGGCTTGGCCAGAAACGGACCTGAGTCCCCGTCAGTTCTGTTTCGCCAGTTACTGCCAGCGGCGCCTGCGGCACACCGTGCACGTAAGTTTGCTGATGCACTTTGCCTTCACGACGAATCACCAGTTCCAGCTTCTGTGACAGGGCGTTAACGACGGAAACACCCACGCCGTGCAGACCGCCGGAAACTTTATAGGAGTTATCATCGAATTTACCGCCTGCGTGCAAAACGGTCATGATAACTTCCGCTGCCGAAACGCCCTCTTCCGGGTGAATACCGGTTGGGATACCACGGCCATCATCGGTAACGGACACGGAGTTGTCAGCGTGAATCGTTACCACGATATCTTTACAGTGACCCGCGAGCGCTTCGTCGATAGCGTTATCTACCACCTCGAATACCATGTGGTGCAGACCGGTGCCGTCATCCGTGTCGCCGATATACATACCCGGGCGCTTACGCACCGCATCCAGTCCTTTCAGGACTTTGATACTGGAGGAGTCATAAGAATTCGACATCAACGTTTCTCGCTCATTTTATCTTGGGTTAATCCGTTATTTTACCCTTTTCCACGGTAAACATCTTCGAATTTTCATCGGACATGTCTATAACGTGTTCAGCGCTTATTGCGCTGACAAAGACCTGAGATTGCGTGGCTTTTAAGCGGCTGGCCAGCAGTCCGCGACGCGCGTCATCCAGTTCAGAGGCAAAATCATCTATCAGGTACAGGCAGCGCCGCCCGCTTTCACGGGTCAGGAACTCCCCTTGCGCCAGACGTAAGGCGCACATCAGCAGCTTTAGCTGCCCACGCGACAACGTATCTTCCACCGGCGCACCGTCGGCGCGAATGCGGAAATCCGCCTTATGCGGGCCGTGCGCAGTGTAGGTCAACATGCGATCGCGTTCAAAACTGCGTTCCAGCACTTCGGCATAATCAGTCTCTTTCTCCCAGCCGCGCTGGAATGAGAAGGAGAGCGAAAACTCGGGAAGAAACTGCTGGCAGGTATCCGCCATATCCTGCGCGATACCGGCGCTGTACTCCGCGCGCCAGGTGCTGATTTGTTCTGCCAGTGGGATCAGTTCTTTATCCCACGGACGCAGTTGCTCATAACGACTCACTTGGCGCAGCGCTGCATTGCGCTGCTTGAGCAGTCGCTTCAGGTTGCTCCAGGCGGTGAAAAATCCGACTTCATTGTGAAAACATCCCCAGTCAAGGAATGCTCTTCTGTATTTGGGGCCGCCATTGAGTAAAGTAAACCCCTCAGGCGTGATCAGCTGCATCGGCATCAGGTGCGCCAGTTCTGCGACCTTGTGCCCGTCAGTGCCGTCAATGCGCACTTTGCTGTCGCCCAGTTTATCTTTCGTCAGGCCAATCGACGTCTCACGCTCTTCACCCTGCAAACGCCCGTGTAAAACAAACGACTCCTGCTCGTGGCGAATCACGCGGCCAATCTGCAAACTGCGAAACGCCCGACCGTGGCCGAGCGTATAGATGGCTTCCAGCACGCTGGTTTTGCCGCTGCCATTCGCGCCAACCAGGAAGTTAAAGCCGGGGGATAAAGCGAGATCCGCGTTTTCGATATTGCGAAAATCGCGGATCAACAGGCGGGAGAGCGACATTACAGTCTCATTGGCATAACAACATAGGCAGCCGACTGTGATGCTGCATCTTCAATCTGTACGCTCGATACGGAATCTGTCAGCAGAATACGCACGTTCTCGCACTTCAGCGCGTTCAGAACGTCCAGTACGTAGCTCACGTTAAAGCCGATTTCCAGTTCTGTACCAGGATAGGAGACATCCAGAATTTCTTCTGCTTCTTCCTGTTCCGGGTTGTTGGCGGTGATTTTGAGCTGGTTTTCGCTGACATACAGACGCACGCCGCGGAATTTCTCGTTCGAGAGGATCGCCGCACGCGCAAACGCCTGTTTGAGGATATCGCAACCGGCTTCCAGATGTTTGTCCGGGTTCTTCGGCAATACGCGGCGATAATCCGGGAAACGACCGTCAACCAGCTTGGAAGTAAAGATGAAGTCACCCACGTGCGCACGAATGTTGTTGCTGCCAATCTGCACGCGCAGCGGGTTATCGCCGCCGTCGAGCATACGCATCAGTTCAATCACGCCTTTACGCGGTACGATCACCGAATGGCTTGGCAACGGTTGACCAACAGGCATTGAACAGACCGCCAGGCGGTGGCCGTCGGTCGCCACGGTACGCAGCTCTTCCCCTTCGGTTTCAAACAGCATGCCGTTTAAGTAGTAACGTACGTCCTGATGCGCCATCGAAAACTGCGTGGCTTCAATCAGGCGCTTCATCGTCGCCTGCGGCAGGGTGAATTCGACTTCGCTCTGCCAGTCGTCCAGATTCGGGAAGTCGGCGGCAGGCAGCGTAGACAGCGAGAAACGGCTGCGGCCAGAACGCACCAGCATACGGTCGCCTTCCAGTTGAACGGCAATTTCCGCGCCTTCCGGCAATCCACGGCAAATATCGAAGAATTTACGCGCCGGAACGGTGGTAGCACCAGGTTCATGAGGCTGGATCAGCGCCACGCGCGCCACCATCTCCATTTCGAGATCGGTACCGGTCAGCGAAAGCGTGCCGTCAGCAACCTGCAGCAGCAGGTTTCCGAGAATAGGCAGTGTAGGACGTCCACCCAGCGGGCCGCTGACCTGCTGAAGCGGTTTTAATAAATGTTCACGTTCAACGGTAAATTTCATAGCGTCACGAAGATAATGTTCTGATTAAATTGGAGAAATCTTCTTTAATATCATGGCTTTCTTCACGCAACTGCTCAATCTTGCGGCAGGCATGAAGCACGGTAGTATGGTCACGCCCACCAAACGCGTCGCCGATTTCCGGCAAACTGTGGTTAGTGAGCTCTTTTGCCAGCGCCATCGCCATCTGGCGCGGGCGAGCTACCGAGCGAGATCGACGCTTAGAAAGCAGATCCGCAATTTTGATTTTGTAATACTCCGCCACCGTCTTCTGAATATTGTCGATGGTGACCAGCTTTTCCTGCAAAGCCAGCAGATCGCGCAGCGCTTCGCGCACGAAATCGATAGTAATCGCCCGGCCGGTAAAATTGGCGTTGGCGATCACGCGGTTCAGTGCGCCTTCCAGCTCACGTACGTTAGAGCGTAGACGCTTGGCAATAAAGAACGCTACTTCACCTGGCAGACGAATGTCGTTTTCGTCGGCTTTTTTCATCAGGATCGCAACACGCGTTTCCAGTTCAGGCGGTTCGATCGCGACAGTCAGTCCCCAGCCAAAGCGGGATTTCAGACGATCTTCAACGCCGTTGATCTCCTTCGGATAGCGATCCGAGGTCAGGATGATCTGCTGATTGCCTTCCAGCAGGGCGTTAAAGGTGTGGAAAAACTCTTCCTGCGATCGCTCTTTATTCGCGAAGAACTGGATATCGTCAATCAGCAGCGCGTCAACGGAACGGTAGTAGCGTTTAAACTCTTCGATCGCGTTGTTTTGCAGGGCTTTGACCATATCCTGCACAAATCGCTCGGAGTGCATATACACCACTTTGGCGTTTGGCTTACGCGCCATAATGCCGTTACCGACAGCGTGCAGCAGGTGGGTTTTACCCAGACCCGTACCGCCATAAAGGAATAACGGATTGTAGGCGCCGCCAGGATTGTCCGCCACCTGACGTGCCGCCGCGCGCGCCAGTTGGTTAGATTTACCTTCAACGAAGTTATCAAACGTGTGTTTGACGTTGACGTTAGAACGATAGGTAGGTTCTGCCGGAGCCGGGACGTTATCCCAGCCTGGACGCGCCGCCGGAGCAGCACGTTGCGGTTGCACTTGCTGAGCCACGTGGGCGGGCGCAACAACGTTGTTGACCGGCGTTTTCAGCGTTTGCGTGACGGGTTTAGTGCCGACTTCAAAGCGCAGCTGTGGGGCATCCGCGCCACAGAAATTATTGAGTAATCCATTAATATTATTAAGGTATTTATCCCTTACCCAATCGAGCACGAAACGGTTTGGCGCATACAAAGCCAGCGTGTTATCGCTCAGTTCCGCCTGCAACGGGCGTATCCACATACTGAACTCTGTGGCTGGTAACTCATCCTGCAATCGGGCAAGACACTGCTGCCAAAGCGAAAGTGACAC